>NC_013235.1:0-4800000 GCF_000024365.1 Nakamurella multipartita DSM 44233 | reverse complement strand
CCGTCCTCGATCCAACTGGTGCTCAACACCCAGCGTGGGCCCACCGCCGACCGGTCGGTGCGGACGGCGATCGCCGCCGGCCTGAACCTCGATCAGCTCTCCGCAGAGCTGACCGCCGGCTGGCCCGACGGGGGTCGCCCGGTCGCCTCCCAGGTCGCGTTGCCGGTCGAGGACGCCACCGATTCGAGCCCGCCGATCGTCACCGACGACGCGGCCGCGGCGGCCGACGACCTGGCGGCCGCGGGATATACGCGCAACGGTCTGTACGTCGCCCGGCAGGGCGAGGTCCTGCGGCTGACCCTGGGCTATCCGAGCGGTCAGCCCCGGATGGCGGCCGCCGCGCGGCAGATCCGCGACCAGCTCGGGGCGGTCGGCATCGAGGTCGACCTGCTGCCCGACGCCGCCCCCGACCTGATCGAGAACACCGTCGCCACCGGCGATCTCGATCTCGCCCTGGTCAACCTGCCACGCGGTCCGCAGGACGATGCGGCGGCCGCCACGGCGTTCGGCTGCCCCCGGACCGACCCGCGGGGTCTGGGCAGCGTGGTCACCACGACCCCCCGGGCGTCGGGGGGGACGACCGGGCCGACGACGGTGCCGACCACCGAGCCGACCACCGAGCCGACCGGCGAGGCCGGCGCAGACGGCGCCGACGGCGCGGCCGTGCGGACCGGCAACCTGTCCGGCTACTGCCAGGCCGGGACCCAGCAGAAGTTGACCGACGCGCTGACCGGCTCCGGGTCGGCCGCCGCCGCCGACCCGGCGCTGTGGGCGCAGCTGCCGGTGCTGCCGGTGGTCCAGCCGCAGGCGGTGTTCGCGGTGTCGCCGGCCCTGCAGCCGGTGCTCGACACCACCCACCCGGGCTGGTCCTGGACCGGCCCGCTGGCCGGTCTGGCGTCGTGGCCGTCGCCCTGACGCGCCGGCCTCACTCGATGGTGGCGGCCCGGTCGGATCCGTTAACGGTTGCTAACCACTCGTGATACGCTCGCCCGCGGTCGCAGTATTTCCCGTCGAAAACCAGGGCGACAGCAAGAAGCCCATGGTGGGTCAGGTCAGCGCGTGTTTTGCCTGTCCGTCGGCGGGGTACTTGGCCGCGCAGCACTTCCCCGAGCCTGGGTGGAACCGCCGATCACCCTTGGGTCACGATTCGCCAGGTTCACCATCTCGCCGAACGGTCCGCTCGTAGAGTCGTGGAATCTGACGCTGCGTGATGTCCGCGCGGGCTCGGGTGCGGTCCGGTTGAGCTGGCCGGCCGAAGTCGACAGTCGTTCCACAAGGAGGAATGTCAATGAGGAGAACTCGGGCGGTGGCCATCACCGCGCTCGCCGCAGCCACCATGGTGGTGGTCGCAGCGTGTGGGAGCAGCAGCAGTAGCTCCAGCACGACGAGCGCAACGTCGGGCGCCACCAGCGCGTCGGGCAGTTCTGCGGCCGGCGGTGGCACCTCGGGGGACTCCGGGACGATCACCTACGCGCAGGAGCAGGAGTGGTACGACTACAACTCCGGCTCCAGCTCGGGCAACGCCACGGCCAACCAGGTGGTGCTCAACCAGGTCCTGCGTGGGTTCTCCTTCGTCGACAACACCGGCACCGTGCAGATGGACGACGAGTACGGGACCATCGAGAAGCTCTCGGACAGCCCGCTGACCGTCAAGTACACCTTCAACGACAAGGCCGTCTGGTCGGACGGTCAGCCCGTCGGCTGTGCGGACTTCCTGCTGGCCTGGGCGGCCAACTCGGGCCGCTACAACAAGGACGGCACCATCAACCAGCCGGGGACGATCCCGGCCGAGCCGGCTTACATCTTCGATACCGCCTCCACCTCGGGCATCGACCAGACCCAGAAGCCGACCTGTGCCGATGGTGACAAGTCGGTCACGCTGACCTACGACAAGCCGTTCGTGGACTGGCAGGTCGCGATCGGTACCTCGGCCGGCTCCAGCATCCTGCCGGCGCACGTGGCGGCCAAGGCGGCCGGCATCGACACCGCTGGCCTGGTCAAGGCGGTCGAGACCGACGACGTCGCCACCCTGACCAAGGTTGCGGACTTCTGGAACACCGGCTGGACCCTGGACAAGGCCAAGGGCCTGCCGGACGCGACCACCATTCCCTCGGCCGGCCCGTACTACGTGGCCGCCTGGGATCCGGGTCAGTCGGTGACCCTGAAGAAGAACGACAAGTGGTGGGGCACGCCGGCCAAGACCGACACGGTCGTGATCCGGTACATCTCGCAGGACCAGCAGGTCTCCGCGCTGGCCTCCGGTGAGGTCGACGTGATCGAGCCGCAGCCGAACCCGGACGTCAACGCCGCCCTGAACAACCTGGGCAACGCGGTGAAGGCCGACTACGGCTCGCAGTTCACCTACGAGCACATGGACCTCTCGGTCAAGAACGGCTTCGCCAACGAGAAGCTGCGCGAGGCCCTGTTCAAGTGCGCCCCCCGGCAGCAGATCGTGGACAACCTGATCGTGCCGTCGAACCCGGACGCCAAGTTGCTGAACTCGCTGATGCTGATGGACTTCCAGCCCGGCTACGACCAGATCTCGCAGGCCTCGGGCTTCGCCAACTACGCCGATGTCGACATCGAAGGCGCCAAGGCGGCGTACGCGGCCTCCGGCGAGGCGCAGGGCAAGACCATCCGGGTCATCCACATCGATCCGAACCCGCGGCGGACCAACGAGGTCGCGTTGCTCAAGGCCAGCTGCGACCCGGTGGGCTTCAACATCCAGGACGTGCCGCTGTCCAGCGACAAGTTCGGGCCGACCCTGTCCGCCGGTGACTACGACATCGCGCTGTTCGCGTGGGCCGGCTCGGGTCTGCTGGGCTCGATCCCCTCGGAGTACCTGTCCACCGGTGGCCAGAACTACTCCGGCTGGAACGACGCGCAGATGGACCAGGCCCTCAACAGCCTGGCCACGCTGACCGATACCTCGAAGGCCCTTCCGCTGTTGACCACGGTCGACCAGCGGCTGGCGGCCAACTACTACTCCTTCCCGATCTTCACCTTCCCGGGAGTGGTGGCCATGAAGTCGAACATCGAAGGTCCGGTGCTCAACGCCACGCAGACCCAGGCCACCTGGAACATGCAGGACTGGGCGCGCACCGGCTGATGATTTCGTCGGTCGGGCGGCCCGCCGCCCGACCGGACGATGGGCCGATGACCGGTCGATCGTCCTGATTGGCACGACCTCGGTCCAGGGATCACACTGATCCCGACGCCGAACTCGCGACGGGCCGGGAGAGTCCCGACTCTCCCGGCCCGTCGTCGTTCCCGGATAGTGGTGCGCCGGCCGCCGCGGCCCACCACGCCCGACGCCGACGGGTAGGAGGCACACCGTGGCATCGTTCATCGTCAGGCGATTCCTGATATCAATCCTGGTCCTACTGGCCGCCACGTTCATCGTGTACGTGCTGGTGGCCAACGCCGGGGATCCCCGGTCCTCGCTGTACGAGTCGACCGACCCGGGCAAGGCGGTCAAGATCGCCGCGATGACCCGGAACCTGAGCCTGGACGTCCCCGTCATCCCGCGGTATTTCGCCTGGCTGGGCGGGGCCCTGGGCTGCTTCGTGGGCAACTGCGACCTGGGCAACACGGCCACCGGGGCACCGGTGATCGGTGGCCTGACCGTGGCGATCGGCTCAACGCTGCGCCTGGTGGTCTTCGCCCTGGTCATCGCCGTCGTGCTGGGCGTGGCCGTCGGCATGGTCACCGCCCTGCGCCAGTACTCCGGCCTGGACTACTCGGTCACCTTCCTGGCCTTCCTGTTCTTCTCGCTCCCGGTCTTCTGGATCGCCGTGCTGATGAAGCAGTTCCTGGCGATCAAGTTCAACAGCTGGCTGCAGGATCCATCGATCCCACCCTGGGTGATCGTGGTCAGCGCGGTGGTGGCCGGTCTGCTGGCGGCCGGCATCGTCGGCGGCGACCGTCGCCAGCGGTTGCTTTCGGCCGCCATCGGGGCCGCTGTCGTGGCGGTGATCATGATCGGCCTGAGCGTGACCGACTGGTTCGCCGCGCCGGGCATCGGGCCGGTGCTGATGATCATCATGTCGGCCCTGACCGCGCTGGCCTCGACCGCCCTGATCTCCGGTCTGCGCTCGCGCCTGGTGTTGCTGTCGACCGGAATCACCGCCCTGGTCGGCGTGATCAGCTATTTCGCGCTGGACTCGCTGCTGGCCGACCCGAGCCTGACGTTGCTGCTCGGCCTGCTCGTGCTGGCCCTGGTGATCGGAGCGGCGATCGGCGCCGGAGTGGGCGGGCTGTGGCGCTCGCAGGCGATCCGCGCCTCGATGCTGACTGCCTTCGGGTGCTCCCTGCTGGTGTTCACCAGCCACCTGTTGGACGCCGTGCCGGCCTACTCGGCGAAGGTGAACGGCGTGGTCATCGCGACCATCGGCGCGACCACCCCGAACTTCCAGGGTGACTTCTGGGAGACCACGCTCGATCAGCTGGGTCACCTGATTCTGCCGACCGTGGCGATCGTGCTCATCTCGATCGCGTCCTACACCCGGTACACCCGCTCCTCGATGCTCGAGGTGATGAATGCGGACTACATCCGGACCGCCCGAGCCAAGGGGCTGACCGAGCGAACTGTGGTGGTGCGGCACGGTTTCCGCAACGCAATGATTCCGATCACGACCATCGTGGCGCTG
Organism: Nakamurella multipartita DSM 44233; assembly: GCF_000024365.1. Lineage (NCBI taxonomy): Bacteria > Bacillati > Actinomycetota > Actinomycetes > Nakamurellales > Nakamurellaceae > Nakamurella > Nakamurella multipartita. The sequence goes on along the minus strand of NC_013235.1, from coordinate 4,795,351 downwards.
GATATCGGCGGCCTGATCGGCGGCGCGATCATCACTGAGACGGTGTTCGGCTGGTCCGGCATGGGCAAGTACTTCAACGACGCGCTCAAGATTCCCGATGCGAACGCGGTGATGGGCTTCTTCCTGGTCACCGGGATCGCGATCGTGCTGGCCAACATGTGCGCCGACATCGCCTACGGGTTCCTCGATCCAAGGATTCGACTCTCATGAGCAGCACCGATTCCAAGCCGGTCGACGAGCCGGTACCGGCCTCCGAACCCGTTTCCTCCCCGGTTCCGCCCACACCGCCGCGCAAGCCGGACGCCACCGGCACGGCCGCGCAGGGCATGGCGATCGTGGCCCGCACCCAGGGGCAGCTGGTCCGGCGCCGATTCTTCCGGCACAAGGCCGCGATGATTTCGCTGACCCTGCTGATCCTGGTGATTCTGCTGGCCTTCACCTCGATCGGCATCGCCGGCATCCCGGGCTGGTGGATCTACGACTACACGACACCCGGGGTGGTGGTGAATCGAGGCGCCCCCACGCTCAGCCTGCTGCCGACATTCCTGGGCGGCGAGGGGTTCCATATCGGCCTGCACCCGTTCGGCCAGGACGACCTGGGTCGCGACTACTTCGCCCTGACCATGCGCGGGGCCCAGATCTCGATCATGATCGCGTTCGTCGTCGGTATCGTGAGCACGGTCATCGGCGTGGCCATCGGGGCGATCTCCGGCTACTACGGCCGCTGGGTCGAGGGCACGCTGATGCGCTTCACCGACGTCATGATCACCATCCCGGTGCTGGTGATCGCCGCGGTGCTGGGCCAGCGGTTCGGTGGCTCGGGTCCGCTGGTGCTGGCCATCGTGCTGGGCTGCGTGCTGTGGACCTCGCTGGCCCGCCTGGTCCGCGGCGAGTTCCTCTCGTTGCGGGAGAAGGAATTCGTCGAGGCGGCCCGGGCCCTGGGCGCCAAGCCCCGGCGGATCATCTTCAAGCACATTCTGCCGAACACGGTCGGGGTGATCACGGTGGCCGCCACGCTGGCCATCGCGACCGCGATCCTGCTGGAGACCTCGCTGTCCTACCTTGGTTTCGGCGTCCGTGCGCCGGACACCTCCCTGGGCCTGCTGGTCTCGACCTACCAGAATGCGTTCGCCACCCGGCCGTGGCTGTTCTGGTGGCCCGGCCTGTTCATCATCATCATCGCCTTGTCCATCAACTTCATCGGCGACGGCTTGCGGGATGCGTTCGACCCGCGGCAGAACCGGGTGCGTGCCTGATGACCGTTCCTCCGACCACCCCGCCGAACCAGACGCCCGGTGGCAGCCTGTACGGCCCGGCCGCCCTCGAGGCGCCCGAGCTGTACGAGGTCTACGAACCCTCGACCGGGGCCGAGGTCCAACCCCGGCATGCCGCCCATCTGGGTGAGGTCGGCTCGACCGAGGTGCTCCGGGTGGACAACCTGACGGTCGGGTTCCCGACCGACGACGGGCTGGTCCAGGCCGTCCGCGGGGTCTCCTACCGGCTGCACGAGCGGGAGGTGCTCGGCATCGTCGGCGAGTCCGGCTCCGGCAAGTCGGTCTCGTCCATGGCGGTGATGGGGCTGCTGCCCAAGAGCGCGCGGATCACCGGCACGATCTCCTTCCGGGGGCAGGACGTGCTCTCGATGAGCAAGGCGCAGCAGCGCTCGCTGCGCGGGCGCAAGATCGCGATGATCTTCCAGGACCCGATGACGGCGATGAACCCCGTCTACACCATCGGGTTCCAGCTCGCCGAGGCCGTGCTGTCGCACGAGATGATGTCCAAGAAGAACGCGATGGCCCGGGCGGAGGAGATGCTCGCGCTGGTCGGCATCCCGCAGCCCAAGGAGCGGCTCAACTCCTACCCGCACGAGTTCTCCGGCGGCATGCGGCAGCGGGCGATGATCGCCATGGCCGTCATCAACAATCCCGACGTGATCATCGCCGACGAGCCGACCACCGCGCTGGACGTCACCGTGCAGGCGCAGATCCTGGAAAAGCTGATGGAGGTCAAGGACGCGTTCAACGCGGCGATCATCCTGATCACCCACGACCTGGGTGTCGTCGCCGGCATGACCCATCGCACGCTGGTGATGTATGCCGGACGTCCGGTCGAGCTCGGGGCCACCGACACCGTCTTCTACCACCCCCGGATGCCCTACACCGCCGGGCTTCTCGGATCGATCCCGACGGCCGGGGACACCGGACGGCTACGACCGATTACCGGCGCGCCGCCGTCCCTGATCAACCTGCCGACCGGGTGCCCGTTCTCGCCGCGGTGCCCGCTGGCCACCGATGTCTGCCATGAGGTCGAGCCCACCCTGGCCCCGACCGACACCGAGGATCACGACGCGGCCTGCCATCACTGGGATCAGTTGGCGGCGGCGCCCGATGCCACGGCGTTCTTCCACACCGAGAGCGAGGCCCGGCGATGAGCACGACCCCGCCGGCGGCCGCCCCGGCCGACGAGCACCTGCTGCAGGTCACCGACCTGGTCAAGGAATTTCCGATCAAGGGCGGCGGCGTGATCCGCCGGGTGGTCGGCAAGGTGCAGGCCGTCTCGTCGGTGTCGCTGCACCTGGATGCCGGCGAAACGCTGGGTGTGGTCGGCGAATCCGGGTGCGGCAAGTCGACCACCGGTCGGGCCATCCTGCAGCTGCACAAGCCGACGTCCGGCTCGGTGCGCTTTCGCGGCAAGGAACTGACCACGATGGGCGCGGAGGAGCTGCGCGTCGTCCGGCGCGATCTGCAGATCGTCTTTCAGGACCCGTACGCCTCGCTGAACCCCAAGATGCCGGTCAACGACATCATCGCCGAGGCCTACAAGATTCACGGGATGTGGAGCAAGGACGGCCTGGCCCGGGTGGGTGAGCTGCTGCGGTTGGTCGGCCTGTCGCCCGAGCACGGCAACCGCTACCCGCATGAGTTCTCCGGCGGCCAGCGGCAGCGCATCGGCATTGCCCGAGCCCTCGCGCTGGAGCCGGACGTGCTGATCCTGGACGAGCCGGTCTCCGCGCTGGACGTCTCGGTGCAGGCCGGGGTGGTCAACCTGCTGGAGGACCTGCAGGACACCCTGGGCCTGGCCTACTTCTTCGTCGCGCACGATCTGTCGATCGTCCGGCACATCTCGGACCGGATCGCGGTGATGTACCTGGGCAAGATCGTGGAGACCGGGTCGCGCGACGACGTCTACCAGCGGCCGACCCACCCGTACACGGTGGCGCTGCTGTCCGCGGCGCCCGAGGCCGACCCGAACTCCGAGCGGGTCCGCGAGCGCATCATGCTGACCGGGGACGTGCCGAGCCCGCTCAATCCGCCTTCCGGCTGCCGGTTCCGCACCCGCTGTTGGAAGGCTCAGGAGATCTGCGCCGCCGAGGAACCGCTGCCGGTCGACCACGGGTCCGGGCATTTGGTGGCCTGCCACTTCCCGGTGACCGACCCGGCGGCGGAGACGGCGAATGCGGCTCGGCACGTCGCCGGATCGGCGGCCTGACCGCACGCCCTGCCCGCCCGGACGGGGTCCCGCGTGTACGTTGCCGACGTGCCTGCCCGCCTGCTTGCCGTCCACGCGCATCCCGACGACGAGTCGCTGACCATGGCCGGCACGCTGGCCGGGGCGGCCCTGGCCGGTGCCGAGGTCACTCTGGTCACCGCCACCCTCGGCGAGGAGGGGGAGGTGATCGGCGACGAGCTGCAGGGCCTGATCGCCGCCCGGGCCGACCAGCTCGGCGGGTACCGGCTGACCGAGCTGGCGGCCGCCGGCGCGGCGCTGGGCGTGCGGGAACGGGTCATGCTCGGTGGGCTGGGCGCGTTCCGGGACTCCGGCATGGCCGGCACACCGTCGGCCGAGCATCCGCGGGCGTTCATCCGGGCGCAGCGCGGCGGCCCCGACCATGATCGGGCGGCCCGGGCGCTGGCCCGGGAGATCGACCGGGTCCGCCCACATGTGCTGCTCACCTACGACGAGGACGGCGGCTACGGCCATCCCGACCACGTGGCCGTGCATCAGGTCGTGCTGGCCGCGCTGCCGTTGGCCGCCTGGCCGGTGCCCCGGGTGCTGGCGGTGATCCGCCCCCGGACGGTCACCCAGGCCGATTTCGCAGCGCTGACGACCCCGCCCGGGTATCTGGCCGCGGCGGCCGACGAGGTCGGGTTCCTGGCGGCCGACGACTCGGTCGCGGTGGCCGTGCCCGTCACCGCGGCCGCCGCGCGGCGTCGCGCCGCGCTGGCCGCGCACGCCACCCAGGTCGAGCTGCTGCCCGGCGAGGTGTTCGCCCTGTCCAATCGGATTGCCCAGCCGCTGCCCGCGGCCGAGTACTTCCGGGTGCTGGCCGGCTCGCCGGTCCCGGTCGGGCCGGACTGGACGGTGCCGGCCGACGTGGCCGCCGGGCTGGACCTGGACCGGTGACGCCGGGCGCCCCGGATCACCGCGCTGATCCAAGGACGGTTGAAACCGACAAATCCGGCGCGGATCCGGCACTTGGATCAGCGCGGTCGGTGCGCCGCGGCGAGCTGATCGACTGGGTGCTGGTGGCCTTGATCACACTGCTGGCCGGCTGGACGGCGGTGGTCGGGGTGGCGTTCCTGCCCTGGCATCTGGGCGCCGTGCCGATGCCGGTGAGCGCCCTGCTCGGGGTGGCCGCGATGATCCTGGGTCCACGGGCGGCCTACGCCCTGACCGGGTCGTTGGTCGCCGCCGCGCTGCCGGTGGCGTCGTGGTTCCTGGTGTCGGTCTGGCTGGTCCTGCTGCGCAATCCGATGATGCCCACGCAGGCGGTGAGCGTGGTGCAGGGGCAGTGGCGGGTGATGGTGCTGCTGGGGCTCGGCTCGCTGGCCGGGGCGGCCACGCTCACGCTGCTGTGGGCCGATCGCACCCAGGCCCGCTACGCCGCCCGGCGAGCCGGACCGGACGCCCCCGCGCCGCCGACCGGCGCCGGGTCGGGATCGGTTGAACCGGACGAACCGCCCGCCCGCCCGCGGTAAGGCCGCGCGTCGAGCCCGGCCGCGTACATGGCACGCCCGTGCGGGGGTGATACTTGTCGGTGCCCATCGGCGGCTACCGCGCCCGCTGAGACTGAGCTGGAGAACCGAAGTGACCTATGTGATCGCCGAGCCCTGTGTCGACGTGCTTGACCGCGCCTGCGTCGAGGAGTGTCCGGTCGACTGCATCTACGAGGGCGGCCGGATGTTGTACATCCACCCGGACGAGTGCGTGGACTGCGGCGCGTGCGAACCGGTCTGTCCGGTCGAGGCCATCTTCTACGAGGACGACGTCCCCGCCGAGTGGGCCGACTACACCCGGGCCAACGTGGACTTCTTCGACGACCTGGGCTCGCCCGGCGGCGCGTCCAAGACCGGCAAGGTGGCCAAGGACGATCCGATGGTCGCGGCCCTGCCGCCCATGGGGGAGGACCACTGAGCGGGTCGGACGATCGCCCGGCCGCCGGCTCGGCGTCGTCCGCCGCATCAAGCACGTCCTCGGGTCTGCGCCAGCCGGCCCCGGTCAACCGGCTGCCCGAGTTCCCCTGGGACAGCTTGTTGCCGGCCCGCCGACGGGCCGCCGAGCATCCGGACGGCATGGTCGACCTGTCGATCGGCACCCCGGTGGACCGGGTCCCGCTGCCGATCCGGCGAGCATTGGCCGACGGCTCCGAGGCTCCCGGGTACCCCACCGTGCACGGCACGGCCGCCGTCCGCACGGCCTACACCGGCTGGCTGGAGCGGGCGCACGGGGTGAGCGGGCTGGACCCGGCCGACGTGATGCCGACCATCGGGTCCAAGGAGTTCGTCGCCGCCCTGCCCACCCTGTTGGGCCTGCGCTCCGGCGACACCGTGGTCATCCCGGAACTGGCCTACCCGACGTACGAGATCGGCGCCATCATGGCCGGCGCCACCGTGCTGCGGTCCGACTCGCTCACCGCACTCGGACCGGAGCGGGTCGCCCTGCTGTGGCTGAACTCGCCGTCCAATCCGACCGGCAAGGTCCTGCCGGTCGAGCACCTGGCCAAGGTCGTGGCCTGGGCCCGCTCCCGGGGCACCGTCGTCGCCTCCGACGAGTGCTACATCGACCTGGGCTGGGAGTCCACGCCGGTCTCGATCCTGCACCCGGAGGTCAGCGGGGGAGACCACACCGGTCTGCTCGCGGTGCACTCGCTGTCCAAACGGTCCAACATGGCCGGCTACCGGGCCGGTTTCGTCTCCGGTGACCCGACCATCGTCGCCTCGCTGGTCGCCGCGCGTCGGCATCTCGGGGCGATGGTGCCGGCCCCCGTGCAGGCCGCCGCGCAGGCCGCGTTGGACGACGACGCGCACGTGCTGGCCCAGCGCAGCCGTTACGGGCACCGCCGGGAGATCCTGCGCGAGGCGCTGGACCGGGCCGGCTTCCAGGTCGCCTCCGAGGCCGGCCTGTACCTGTGGTGCACCCGGGGCGAGCCGGCGATGCGCACCGTCGACTGGTTCGCCGAGCGCGGCATCCTGGTCGGCCCGGGCACCGTCTACGGGCACGCCGGGATGAACCACGTCCGGGTCGCGCTGACCGCGCCGGACGACCACGTCGCCGCCGTTGCCGAGCGCCTGGAGCGTCGCGGCCGCCGCTAACCCGGCCCCACGCCGTACGGGAGGTCCGCACCCGAGCCCTGGTCCGGCCGCCGACTTGCCTCAAACGCACCGCCGAACGCGGTCCAGCGGTGCGGGTGAGGCCAGTCGACGCAAGGTGGGCCCGCGCCGGGCGCGGTTGCCCCAGGATGAGCCAGGTCAGTCCGGGAAGGCTTTGCGGGCGGCCTCTTCGGCGCGCTTCCAGGCCGCCGGGTAGGCGGCGCGGGCGGCCACCCGACGTTCGCGGCAGCCCTGGATCACCCGGCCGGCGGCGATGCCGGCGTGTGGATCGCCGACCTCGTCGACCAGCTCCCGCAGCCGATCCTCCAGCACGCAGGCGTCCTGATGGTCGCCCAGCACCTCCTGCAGCCCGGCCAGGGCCTCCAGGAACGCGCTGATGTCGCCCTTGCTGGGCAGCAACTCGGCCGCGTAGCGGGAGCGCTTGCCGTAGATCCGCAGCTCGTGCAGCTCGTCGTTGGGCGGGTTCTTGCCGAAGGTCCGGTGCAGCTTGGTGCGGGCCTTGCGCAGGGTGCGCCATTCGCCGGCGGCCAGCTCGTGCAGGTCGGCCCAGGGATCGGCGACGGGCGGCTGGGCGGCCGCCTCCTGCAGTTCGGTGAGCAGGGCCTGGTAGGACGGGTCGTCCAGCTCGGTGACCAGCCGGTCCCGGCCGGCGATGCGTTCGGTCTCCAGCCGGCTGATCAGGTGTTCCAGGGCGCCGGTGTCGGGGTCGCCGAGCAGCGCGGCCTCCTGGTGCAGCCGGTCGATCATCACGTCGTGATCGCGGATGACGCCCAGGGTGCCGGCCAGCTCGCGCACATCGTTGCGCAGCCGGTCGGTGGCCACCCGGTCCAGCGCCGGTCGGGCGGCTTTGAGGTAGGCGCGCACCCGGCGGGTGGCGACCCGCATCTTGTGCACGTCCTCGATGTCGCCGCCGCGGCGGCTGCCGTCCTCGTGCGCCTTGATGTCGGCGACCGCCTTGCCCAGCACCGGTCCGATCGAGTCGGCGATCTCGGTCGGGATCAGGCCCGGGCGGCGGGGCGCCGGCCGGGGCGGGGGCGCGGTGACCGGATGCTCCAGACCGTCCAGGTCGGTGCCACCGTCGCCGAGGGCCGGCGCCGTAGCATCGGCCGGCGGGGCGGGCGGCGGGTTCGCGGTGGCGGCCTTGGCCGGCCCCTTCTTGGCCCGGCCCTTGCCGTTTCGCTTGGGGCTGTCGTGCAGCGCGGCGTCGGTGAACATGTCCTGGTGCACGATCGGTGCCGGCCGCGGCACTGCGCGAGTTCGGGGAGGCACCGAGGAATTATCGCGCACGGCGGCGGGACCACGGCCCTGACCCGCCGGACGGCCCGATCGGGACCCGGCCACTACTGGGCGTGCAGGCTGGCGTTGAGCCCGCCCCAGGACCCCGCCCGCGGCACGGCCTCGACGCCACCGGTCAGCGAGTTGCGCCGGAACAGCAGGCCGGACGCGCCGGAGAGCTCCCGGGCCTTGACCGTCCGCTGCTCGCCCTCGGCGATCAGGGTGAGCTTGGTGCCCGCGGTCAGGTAGAGCCCGGCCTCGACCACGCACTCGTCGCCCAGGGAGATGCCGACCCCGGAGTTCGCGCCGAGCAGGCAGTGCGCACCGATGGTGACCTGCTCCTTGCCGCCGCCGGACAGGGTGCCCATGATCGACGCGCCGCCGCCGACGTCGCTGCCGTCGCCGACCAGCACGCCCTGCGAGATCCGTCCCTCGACCATCGAGGTGCCGATGGTGCCGGCGTTGAAGTTGCAGAAACCCTCGTGCATGACGGTGGTCCCGGCGGCCAGGTGGGCGCCCAGCCGCACCCGGTCCGCGTGGGCGATCCGCACGCCGGCGGGCACCACGTAGTCGGTCATCCGCGGGAACTTGTCCACCCCGAACACCGACAGCCGCAGCCCGGCCTCCAGTGCCCGGAGCCGGACGCGTTCGACGTCCTCCGGCGGCACCGGGCCCAGCGAGGTCCACGCGTTGTTCGGCAGGACGGCGAAGATGCCGTCCAGGTTGATGGTGCGGGGCCGGACCAGCCGGGCCGAGAGCAGGTGCAGCCGCAGGTAGGCGTCGGCGGTGTCGGTCGGCGCGTCGGCCAGCGAGGCGATCCGGGTCTGCACGACCTGCAGCGTGACGTCCCGCAGGTCGTCGGTCCGCTCGGCCAACCGGAGCTCGGGCTGCTCGGTCAGGGGCGCGCCGGGCTCGGTGACGAGCAGGCCGGGAGCCGGGTACCAGACGTCCAGCACGGTGCCGTCGGCGGTCACGGTGGCCAGGCCGGTGCCGAAGGCGCCGCCCTGGACGGTGCTCGGCTGGGGATTCGAATCGGAGATCGCGGGTGCAGCGGTCATGGGCAGGAGCCTATCGGCCGGCGAACCGGGTTCGGTCCGGCCGGCTGGTCACGCATCCTGAGCGGCCCGATCCGCCGCTGTCAAGGCGGTGCCCGATATCGGTGGACAACTGGGTGGGTTGCCGGCTCCCGGTGGCGATCGACCGGCCAGTTGTCCACATTTGCGCCGGCCCCGTTGCCCGGCGGCCCGGCCGGGACCACCGTGACCGGATGACCCATCGCACCGAGGACGACGGCGAGATCGTGAGCCGGACGGCGCTGCTGGATCGGGGCCTGTCGGACGGCCAGATCCGCCGGGCCCGCGAACGGGGTGAGCTGGTCGCGTTGCTGCCGGGCCTGTACCTGCGGGGCGAGGGACCGGTGCGACTGGACCCGGCGAGCCGCCACCGGGCGCGGTTGACGACCGTGATCGCCTGCCTGGCCGGGGAACCGGTGGTCAGCCACGTCTCGGCCGCGATCGTGCACGGACTGCCCTTCGGTCACAGCGAGATTCCGCCGCTGCACGTCACCCGGTGGGAGCCGGGCCGGGCCCGGCCGGGCGCCCCCGTGCGGGTCCATCGGGCGGCGCTGGAGCCGGCCGAGGTGGTCGATCTGGGCGGGGTGCGGGTCACCTCCCCCGAACGGACGGTCGTGGACTGCGCCCTGAGCCTGCCGTTCGACCATGCGGTGGTGGTGGCCGACGCGGCCCTGCGCCGCGGCCTGGTCACCCGCCGCTCCCTGCAGGACCAACTGGCCCGCCGGGATCGGGTTCCCGGCCGGCGGCGGGCCGGGGCGGTGCTGGCCTTCGCCGACCCCCGCAGCCGCGGGCCCGGCGAATCGTTCAGCCGGGTGCTGCTGCACCGGTGGGGGTTTGCCGTCGCGGACCTGGCCGTGCCGGTGCCGGACCAGCGCGGTCGGCCGGTCGGCGTGTTCGCCTTCCGGTTCGCCGGCCACCGGGTGGTGGGTGAGTTCCTCGAGCAAGCCCCCGATTCCAGCGCCGGCACTGGCTCGGGGCCGGAGGAGACCGAGCTGGCCGTGCGGGCGGCCGGCTGGCGGCTGGTGCGATGGTCCTGGCCGGAGCTGCGCTCGCCCGAGCCGTGGGTGCACCGATTGCGCCTGGAGTTGGCGCGGGTGGCGCCGTGAGCGGCCCGAGGTCAGGGAGCGACGGTGATCTCGACGACGCCGGCCGGCTGGGCCTGGTCGTCGGAGTGCCAGGCGTGGTCGGTCCAGGTCTGCTGGTCGACGCTGACGTCGGAGATGCCCATGCCGGTGGCGTGGGCGACGGCCCAGGCCGCCAGGGCCCGCCCGGCCTGGTCGTCGGGCAACCCGGTCAGCGCGATCGCCACGCTGGCGGTGCGGCCCTCGTCGTCGACCTCGCGCACGGTGATGCCGCCCAGTTCGGCCGCGGCCGCGGCCAGCGCCGCGGTCAGCTGGGGCGAGGCGTCCTCGGTACCGGGCGGGGCCGTGCGGTCGGGGGCCAGCGCGGTGGGCCGGCGGCCGCCGGCGGCGCAGTTCAGCGCCAACGGACTGGCCCCGGACAGGCTGCGCACCAGCGTCGTGGCCTGCGGCTCCCACTTGGCGTAGGCATCCGGATGGGCCGACTGCTGCACCTTCTGCGCGGCCTCGGTCAGCGGCAGGGACGGCCAGCCGTCGACCTCGAGCAACGCGTCGTAGAACTTCCCGGCCGCGTAGATCGGGTCCAGGATCTGCTCCTTGGTGCCCCACCCCTGCGAGGGCCGCTGCTGGAACAGGCCGACCGAATCCCGATCCCCGTCGTCCCGGTTGCGCAGGCTGGATTCCTGGTAGGCGGTGGCCACCGCGATGATCCGGCCGCGCTCGGAGATGCCGCGGGACAGCCCGACCGCGTTGATGGTGGAGGCGTGGTGCAGCTGGGCCACCGTCAGCTCGACGGCCGGCGAGGACGCCCCGTCGACGCTCACCCCGGGGACGGTGCACTCGGCGCCGCCGGCGGCGTCGTTCTGGCGCCAGAGCACCACCCCGGCCGTGATCGCCACCGCGAGCAGGACGATCACGACGCCGATGATCAGGCTGTACTTCACGGACTTACGCATCAACCCCGACGGTACTGTGCCGGATGTGTCCGTCCCCGCCTCCACCCCGACCGTGCCCGCCGCCCGCTTGGACCTTCGGTCCGACCCGGCCCAGCTGACCGCGACCCTGGTCGACATCCCGTCGGTGTCCGGCACCGAGGGGCCGATCGCCGACGCCGTCGAGGCCGCGTTGCGGGCGCTGCCGCACCTGCAGGTGCAGCGGCTCGGCAACAGCGTGCTGGCCCGGACCGACCTGGGCCGGCCGACCCGGATCATGCTGGCCGGCCACCTGGACACGGTGCCGATCGCCGACAACGTGCCTTCCCGGCGGGACGGCGACATCCTGCACGGCTGCGGGACCACGGACATGAAGTCCGGCGACGCGATGCTGCTGCACCTGGCGGCCACGCTGCCGGACCCGGCCCGCGATCTGACCTTCGTGTTCTACGAGTGCGAGGAGATCGAGTACGACCGCAACGGCCTGACCCGGATCCAGGCCGAGCAGCCGCAGTGGCTGGCCGCCGACCTGGCCATCCTGGCCGAGCCGACCAACGGCAACGTCGAGGCCGGCTGCCAGGGCACGCTGTCCGCGACCGTGACGGTCCGCGGTCGCCGGTCCCACTCGGCCCGGTCGTGGCTGGGCGACAACGCCATCCACAAGACCGGTGTCGTGATGGACCGGCTCGCCGCCTGGGACGCCCGCATCGTGGACATCGACGGCTGCCAGTACCGGGAGGGCCTGAACGCGGTCGGCATCACCGGCGGTGTGGCCGGCAACGTCATCCCCGACGAGTGCACGGTCCGGGTCAATTTCCGGTTCGCGCCCGACCGCAGCCCGGACGAGGCGGCCACCACCCTGGTCGAGCTGTTCCCCGAGTTCGAGGTGACCGTGCTGGACGTGGCCGCGGGGGCCCTGCCAGGTCTGTCGGCGCCGGCCGCCGCCGAGTTCGTCGTCGCCGCCGGCGGCCGGGCCCAGGCCAAGTTCGGCTGGACCGACGTCGCCCGGTTCGCCGCGCTGGGCATCCCGGCGGTCAACTACGGACCCGGCGACCCGTCCCTGGCGCACACCCGCGAGGAGCACGTCAGCATGAGCCAGATCCGCGAGATGACCGACGTGTTGCGGCGGTTCCTGGCCGGCTGACCGGGCCGGCCGGGCGGACGGTGCGGCGGGCGGGCGGTGACGCACCGGTGAACCGGGGGCCAACGATCACCGCCGGTGGGCGGGGCGCCCGCGACGGACGCGGGGCGTCACTACTGTGGCACGGGTGACTGAATTCGAGGATCCACCGGCGCCCACGCCGGACGGCCAGGAACCGGAGAGGTTCAAGGGACCGGTCCGGCTGCGGGGCGACCAGCGATACCAGACCACCAGCACCACCGACCAGCGTCTGCTGGATTCGCGCGGGCCCAGCGACTGGGTGCATACCGACCCCTGGCGGGTCCTGCGCATCCAGGCGGAGTTCGTCGAGGGGTTCGGCGCGCTGGCCGGGTTGCCCCGGGCGGTGTCGGTGTTCGGCAGCGCCCGCACCAAACGGGGCACGAAGTACTACCAGAAGGCCGAGGAGATCGGCGCCGCGCTGGCCGAGGAGGGCTTCGCCGTCATCACCGGCGGCGGCCCCGGGATCATGGAGGCCGCGAACAAGGGCGCCAAGAAGGCCGGCGGCCTGTCGGTCGGGCTGGGCATCGAGCTGCCGTTCGAGCAGGGGCTCAACCGGTATGTCGATCTGGGCATCAACTTTCGCTACTTCTTCGCCCGCAAGACGATGTTCGTCAAGTACTCGCAGGCCTACATCTGCCTGCCCGGCGGGTTCGGCACCCTGGACGAGCTGTTCGAGGCGCTGACCCTGGTGCAGACCAAGAAGGTCACCAAGTTCCCGGTGGTGCTGTTCGGGTCGGAGTACTGGGGCGGCCTGGCCGAGTGGATCCGCACCTCGGTGGCCGAGGCCGGCAACATCTCACCCCCCGACCTGAACCTGCTGCACGTCACCGACGACGTGGACGACGCCATCCGGGTCGTGCACGACGCCTATGCGGCCTGGGAAGCCGCCCACTGACCGCCCTGGCGGCGGGGTCCTGCGTACGATTCCCCGGTCCCCGCCGCCACCGCGCCGCCGTCCCCGCCCCTGGCCGCAGCGCCGTGCCCCGATCGAGTCCGTGAACCGAGTGAGCCGATGACCACCCCGCAGACCGGCATCTTCGCCCTGGGCACGCACGCCCATTCCTACCTGGAGCTGACCCTGGAGCCGGGAGCGGACCCGCGGCAGGCGGTGGCCGTCGTGGCCGGGTTGAGCGAGCCGCGGACCACCATGGGCGGAGTCAACCTGGTGGTGGGCTTTCGCCCGGAGCTGTGGGAATCGGTCCTGCCCGGCCACGCCCCGGCCGGGCTCACCGGTTTCACCGCGCCGGTCACCGGGCCCGACGGCTTCACCATGCCGGCCACCCAACGCGACCTCTTCCTGTGGACGGCCGGGGGCTCGCGCGACGTCGTCTTCGACACCGTCACCGCCGTCATCGAGGCGCTGGCCGGCCTGGCCACGGTGACCGATGAGGTATCCGGCTGGACCTATCACCGCGACCGGGACCTGACCGGGTTCATCGACGGCACCGAGAACCCGCACCTGTCGGAGGCGGCCCGCCGGGTCCTGGTGCCGTTCGGCCGGCCCGGCGGGGGCGGCTCGGTGCTGCTGGTGCAGAAGTGGCGGCACGAGGCCGCGCGCTGGAACGCGTTGCCGGTGGCCGACCAGGAGCAGGCGATCGGCCGGACCAAGCCGGACAGCGTCGAGCTGACCGATCGCCCGGAGACCTCGCACGCGGCCCGCACCGACCAGGACGACTTCGGCAAGATCTTCCGGCGCAACACCGCCTTCGGCGACGCCCGCGAGCACGGCACCATGTTCGTCGGCTTCTGCAACCGCCGGACGCCGCTGGCCGACATGCTCGAAAGCATGGCCGGCGTGCGCGGTGGTCTGCGCGACGAATTGACCCGGTACACGACCCCGCTGACCGGCGCCTATTACTTCGTGCCCGCCCTGGACGACCTGGCGATCCTGGCGCCCCCGGACGCCGAGGACTAGTGGCCGGCGGCCCGGCCTCGGGCCCCGGGGCGGTGGGTGGGCCGAGCAGGTCGGCGCTCGTGGGAGGATGGCGCCCGTGTTGCGCTGGCTGACCGCAGGTGAATCCCATGGCCCCGCCCTGGTGGCTGTCCTCGAAGGGCTCCCGGCCGGGGTGCCGGTGACGTCCTCGGACATCGCCACCCAACTGGCCCGGCGCCGCCTCGGCTATGGCCGCGGTGCCCGGATGAAGTTCGAGCAGGACAAAGTCTCGATCCTGGGCGGCATCCGGCACGGGCTCAGCCTCGGCGGACCGGTGGCCATCGAGGTGGGCAACACCGAATGGCCCAAGTGGGAACAGATCATGTCGGCCGATCCGATCGACGAGGACGTGCTGGCCGGGCTGGCCCGCAACGCCCCGCTGACCCGGCCCCGTCCCGGCCACGCCGACCTGGCCGGCATGCAGAAGTACGGCTTCGCCGACGCCCGGCCGATCCTGGAACGGGCCTCGGCCCGCGAGACCGCGGCCCGGGTCGCCCTGGGCACGGTCGCCCAGCAGTACCTGCGCGCGGTGCTGGGCGCCGAGGTCGTCTCGCACGTGGTGTCCATCGGTGAGGCGCAGGCCGTTGCCGGTCCGCTGCCCACGCCGGCCGACCGTGACGCCATCGATGAATCGCCGGTGCGCGCCTACGACGCGCAGTCCACCGAACGGATGGTCGCCGAGATCGAGGCGGCCAAGGCCGACGGCGACACCCTGGGCGGTGTCGTCGAGGTGCTGGTCTACGGGTTGCCGCCGGGCCTGGGCTCGTTCGTGCACGCCGACCGCAAGCTCGACGCCCGGCTGGCCGGTTCGCTGATGAGCATCCAGGCGATCAAGGGGGTCGAGGTCGGTGACGGCTTCCTGACCGCCCGTCGCCGGGGCAGCGCCGCGCACGACGAGATCGACCCGACCGAGAACGGCGTCTCCCGCCGGTCCAACCGCGCGGGTGGCATCGAGGGCGGCATGACCAACGGTGAGGTGCTGCGGGTGCGGGCGGCGATGAAGCCGATCTCCACCGTGCCCCGGGCGCTGGCCACCGTCGACGTGTCCACCGGGGAACGCGCGCAGGCCATCCATCAGCGCAGCGACGTGTGTGCCGTGCCGGCCGCCGGGGTGGTCGCCGAGGCGATGGTCGCGCTGGTCGTCGCCGACGCGGTCACCGAGAAGTTCGGTGGCGACTCGGTGGCCGAGACGGTCCGCAACGTGCAGTCCTACCTGGCCGCGATCGCGGCGACCCGGCCGGCGGCTCCGGCCGCGGCGGACCGGTGACCGCCCCGGGGAGCCCAGCGGGGGAGGTGCGGCCGATCGTGGTGCTGGTCGGCCCGCCCGGGTCCGGCAAGACCTCCGTCGGCGCGGCCCTGGCCCGGCTCACCGGCCGGCAGCTGCGGGACACCGACAAGGACATCGAGACCTCCGCCGGGCGCCCGATCCCGGACATCTTCCTCACCGACGGCGAGCCGGTGTTCCGGGCGATGGAGCGGGCGGCCGTGGCCGCCGCCCTGACCGAGCACGACGGGGTGCTGTCGCTGGGCGGCGGGTCCGTGCTGGCCGAGTCGACCCGGGTGTTGCTCAAGGACCAGACCGTGGTGTTCCTGTCGGTCACCATGCCCACCGGGGTGCGGCGCACCGGGCTGGCCACCAACCGCCCGCTGCTGACCGGGGTGAACCCGCGGGCCACCTACAAGGCGCTGCTGGACGCCCGGCTGCACCTGTACCGGGAGGTGGCGACCCTGGAGGTGGCCACCGACGAGCTGACCGTCGAGCAGGTCGCCGCGGTCATCATCCAGGAGCTGAAGCTGTCGTGAGCGCACCCGTGATCGTGCCGGTCCCCTCGGGGGCGCCGTACGACGTGACCATCGGGCGGGGCCTGCTGGACGAGCTGGTGGCCGCGGCCAAGGCCACCGGAGCCACCCGCGCGGCCCTGGTCCACCCGCACACCCTGCTGCTGACCGCCGAGACCGTGCGGGACGCGTTGCGCGACGGCGGCCTGGACGCGCAGCTGCTCGAGGTGCCCGACGCCGAGGACGCCAAGAACCTGACCGTGCTGGGGTTCTGCTGGAACGTCTTCGGGCAGATCGGGCTGGACCGCCGCGACGTCGTCATCGGGCTGGGCGGGGGATCGGTCACCGACCTGGCCGGGTTCGCCGCCGCCACCTGGATGCGCGGGGTGCCGTTGATCCAGGTGCCGACCACGCTGCTGGGCATGGTGGACGCCGCGGTCGGCGGCAAGACCGGCATCAACACCGACGCCGGCAAGAACATGGTCGGCTCGTTCTACGAGCCCAGCGCGGTGATCTGCGACCTGGCCACCCTGGAGACGCTGCCCAGGCACGAGCTGGTGGCCGGGCTGGCCGAGGTGGTCAAGTGCGGCTTCATCGCCGACCCGGAGATCCTGCGGCTCATCGAGGCCGACCCCGAGGCGGCGTCCGACCCCTCGTCGCCGGTGCTGGCCGAGCTGGTGCAGCGCTCCGTCGCGGTCAAGGCGGCCGTCGTGGCGGCCGATCTGCGCGAGTCCGAGCTGCGCGAGATCCTCAACTACGGCCACACTCTCGCGCATGCGATCGAGAAGCGGGAACGCTACCGGTGGCGGCACGGAGCCGCGGTCTCGGTCGGCCTGGTCTTCGCGGCGGAGCTGGCCCGGGCGGCCGGCCGGCTCGACGACGAGACGGCGGACCGGCACCTGACCGTGCTGCACACCCTGGGCCTGCCCACCACCTACGACCCGGACGCGCTGGGCGAGCTGGTGCGGATCATGGGCTCGGACAAGAAGACCCGCGCCGGCACGCTGCGCTTCGTGGTGCTCGACGGCCTGGCCAAGCCGGCCCGGCTGGTCGGCCCGGACCCGTCGCTGCTAGCCGCCGCCTACTCGGTGATCGCCGGGCAGGGGCGGCGGTCCTCGACGATCGACCTGGGCTGAGCCGCCGCCCGAACCGCCCCCGAACCGCGTCGAGTGTGCAGAAACCGCCCTCATTCTCGGAAATAGGGGCGGTTTCTGCACACTCGGCGCCGGGGGGTGGGCCCGGGCCGGTCAGGGTGCTAGCCGACCGGTGACCGGATCGCGATCGGTGATGCAGTAGGCCGCGCCGGTGGGATCGGTGAGCACGGTGAAGTGCTTGTCGACCCGGCGCACGGCCGCGCCGAGCACCTGGTGCCGTTCGGTCTCCGCGGACCGGTCGTCACAGGCCAGGTCGAGGTGGGCGGTAGCGGGTGACCGGTCGTCCTCGACGGCCTGCACCATCAGCCGCAAGGGCATCCCGGCCGGTCGCCGCAGCGGTCGGAACGGTGCGGTCGACGGGGAGGGCGGCCAACCGGTGAGCTCGGACCAGAATGCGGTCTCCCGGTCGGCGTCGGCCGCCCGCACGTCCAGGG
The DNA here is from genome assembly GCF_000024365.1 of Nakamurella multipartita DSM 44233. Classification (NCBI taxonomy): domain Bacteria; kingdom Bacillati; phylum Actinomycetota; class Actinomycetes; order Nakamurellales; family Nakamurellaceae; genus Nakamurella; species Nakamurella multipartita. The sequence continues at coordinate 4,777,919 of NC_013235.1, read as the reverse complement.
TCAGCTGGTCGATCAGCGAGGTGTGGGTGTCCCAGCCGGCGGGCCGGGGCCGAAGCCGGCCCGGGTGGCTGACCAGGCAGAACGTCACGCCGGCGGGAGAGGTCAGCACCACATAGCCGTGCGGGGAGGCGTGCACGAGCGTGGCGCCCAGCTCGACGGCCAACCGGGCGGCGGCGTCCGGATCGGCGACGTGCAGGTCCAGGTGCACCCGGCCGGGACCGTCGTCCAGGCGCTGCACCTTGAGGTACTCGTCGCCCTCCGACGCGGTCAGCGAGGCGAACTCGTCGTGCTCGCCGCGGGCGGGCGAGAGGGCGTAGCCGGTCACGTCCGCCCAGAAGCGCACCCCCGCCTCGAACGAACCGGGGGCGAAGTCGAGAAAGGCGGAGGTCCAGAACGGGTCGACGGGCACCGGGCCACGGTACCGCCGGGCGGACGGGGTCAGCCCTTGAGCAGCTTGACCACCTCGCGGCCGACGGCGGCGGCCGACTGCGGGTTCTGCCCGGTGACCAGCCGGCCGTCCACCTCGACGTGCTCGGACCAGGCCGGCGCCGGGACGTGGGTGGCGCCCTGCTCGGTGAGCTTGTCGGCGAGCAGGAACGGCACGGCCTCGGTGAGGCCGACGGCCGCCTCCTCCTCGTTGGTGAAGCCGGCCACGGTCTTGCCGGCGATCAACGGGGTGCCGTCGGCCAGCTTCATGTTGACCAGGCCGGACGGGCCGTGACAGACCGCGGCGAGCACGCCGCCGGACTCGTAGATGTCGCGGCCGACCGCGGCCAACGCCGTGCTGGACGGGAAGTCCCACATGGTGCCGTGGCCACCGACCAGCAGCACCGCGTCGTAGGCCTCGGGGTCGACGTCATCGAGCCGAGCGGTGTCGGCGAGCTGAGCGCTGACCTTGGAGTCGGCCAGGAACGCCCGCTGGACGTCGTCGGACTCGTCGTAGCCGTCCTGCGGCGGGGTGCCACCGGCGATGGAGGCCAGGTCCACGTCGAAACCGGCGTCGATGAACTCCTTCCACGGGTGGGCCGCCTCACCGACGTAGTAGCCGGTCTTGCGGACCCCGCCGAGGTCGTCGTGGCTGGTCAGGACAAGCAGGACGCGTGGGTCGGCCATGGTGGTGCCTCCGAGCTGATCGAGTGAGCTGATCGAGTGAGCGGATCGAACGGGCGATTCGAGCGTACGAGGTGCGGCGCGCCCGACGGGTCGTTCGGCCCTGGGAGACCAGTGCCCAGCCCGGCCATCATCGACACATGGCCCAGGCGCAGCCGCAGCCGATCACGGCGCAGGACATGATGCAGCTCGACGCCGAAGCGGCCGGAGCGCGGATGCAGTTCGCCGCGGTCATCGTGCTCGACGGCGCGCCGACGCTGGCCACGGTCCGTGCCGTGCTGGCCGCGCGATTGGCGGCGGTCCCTCGGTTGCGGCAACGGTTGATCCGGCGGCCTCGCGGCCGGCCGGTCTGGGTGCCGGTGCCGGACGTGGACCTGGCCCGGCAGGTCGACGAGGTGCCCTGTCCGGAGCCGGGGGATCGGTCCGCGCTGCTGGCCGTGGCCGCCCGGATCGTGCCGCAGCGGCTGAGCCTGGCCCGGCCGCCCTGGCGGGTCACCCTGGTCAGCGGTCTGGCCGGCGGGCGATCCGCGTTGGTGATCGTGCTGCATCACGTGCTCGCCGACGGCCTGGCCGGGTTGGCCGTGCTGGCCGCGCTGGTGGACGGACCGGCACCGGCGCCGTCCGCGCCGGATCCGGCCCGGCGCGGACCGCCTGGGCTGAGCCGGCTGCGGGCGGCCGCTGCCGAACTGCTGGGCAACGGCCTGCAAACCGCGCCGCGGTGCAGCATCAACGCCGGTCCGGTCGACGTCGGCGGGCCGCACCGGACGCTGGCGGTGGCCCAGGCCGACCTGGCCGCGGTCGTCACCGCCGCCCGGGCGGCCGGCGGCACTGTCAACGACGTGGTGCTCACCGCGGTGACCGGGGCGCTGGGCGCCGCGCTGGCCGAGCGCGGGGAGGTGCTGGACCGGCTGGTCGTATCGGTACCGATCTCCGCCCGGGTCCGCGCCGGCACCGGTGAGCTGGGTAACCGGGTCGGAGTGCTGCCGGTGAGCGTGCCGCTGGCCGGGGCGCCGGGCGACCGGCTGCCGGTGGTGGTCGCGGTGACCCGGGCGCGCAAGACCGCGATGCCGGGCGCCTCCACCGTGCTGTGGAGCCCGTTCGTCCGGCTGCTGGCCGCCGTCGGTGCCTTCGGGCCGTTCATCGAGCACCAACGGCTGGTGAACACGTTCGTCACCAACGTCCGCGGCCCGAGCCGGCCGCTGACGATCGGCTCGCTTCGGGTGCTCGAGTTGATCCCGGTGGCGCCGATCAGCGGCAACGTCGGGGTCGCGTTCTCGGTGCTGAGCTACGCCGGCCGGCTGACCATCACGGTCGTGGCCGACGCCACCCGGTGCCCGGACGGGCCGCGGGTGGCGCAGCTGTTGCAGGGCCAGCTGGCCGCGCTCACCGAGCCTGGCTGATCGCGGCCGCCGACAGCCGGGTGACCTCGTCGAACCGGTTGCGGCGCAGCAGTTCCCGATCGACCATCCAGCTGCCGCTGACCGCCGGCACCATCGGCAGGGACAGGTAATCGGTCATCGTGGCCGCCGACACTCCGCCCGAGGGCATGAACCGCAGCTGCGGGAACGGGGCGGCCAGCGCCGTGATCATGGCCGGGCCGCCCAGCAACCCGGCCGGGAAGATCTTGACCTCGTCCAGGCCGAGAGCGACCGCGGCCATCAGGTCCGAGGCGGTGGCGATCCCGGGCAGCGCGGGCACGCCCCGCTCATGGGCCCGCTCGACGACGGCCGCGGACAGGCCCGGGCTGACCACGAACCGGGCGCCGGCGTCCACGACCTGATCCACCTGGGTGGCCGTGAGGACCGATCCGGCGCCGACGTGCAGGCCGGGGAGGTCGGCGATCGCCGTGATGCCGGCCAGCCCGGCCGGGGTGCGCAGCGTCACCTCGATGACGTCGATGCCGCCGGCCAGCAGCGCCGCGGCCAGCGGGCGGGCCTGGTCGGCGGTGTCCAGCACGACGACCGGCACCACCGGGCACCGGGTCAGCAGCGACGGCCGGGTGGCCGCCGGCTCGGTGAGAGTGCTCATCAGGGTCCCTCTCGGGTCAGCGCCGCACGTCGTCGGCGTGGGGATGGGCGGCGCGGCCGAGGTCGGGCCGGTCGGGGTCGGGAGGGGGGCCGAACGAGCCGGGCCAGTCCAGGACGCCCTCCCAGTCACCGGGGGCCGCACAGACCAGCGCGCCCATCCGGGCCCCGGCGTCCAGACACGCCTTGACGTCCTGCCCGCGGACCAGCGTGGCCAGGTAGGCCCCGACGAAGGCGTCGCCGGCGCCGACGGTGTCGACGACGGTCACTGGGTAGGCCGGCACCTCGTCGATGGCACCGTCCCGCCGGGCCAGCGCGCCGTGCCGGCCGAGCTTGAGCACCACCTGGCCGGGGCCGAGCCGGGTCAGCTCGGCGGCGAGATCGGCTGCCGCGCGGAAGATGTCGTCGACCGGTTCGGGCCGGTCCAGGATCAGGGCGGCCTCGTCGGACCCAGCGAACAGCACGTCGGCCCGCCGGATGAGCGCCAGCAGGGCCGGGCGGGCCCGGTCGGCGGACCACAGCGACGACCGGTAGTTGACGTCGACGGAGACCAGAACGCCGGCCGCGCGGGCGATCTCGATCGCCCGATGGGCGGCGGCGGTCGGCCCGGGACCCAAGGCCGGGGTGATCCCGGTCAGGTGCAGCACCCCGGCGGCCGCGATCGCCGCGGCGGCCGTGTCGTCGACGTCGGCCGCGGTCATCCCGGCGGCCGCGCTACCGGCCCGGTAATAGCGCACCCGGGACGGCCACCCGCCCCGAAACTCCTTGACCAGCAGGCCGGTCGGGGCGACCGGGTCCCGGCGGGCGAGGACACGCACACCCTGGCCGCGGATCTCGCGCTCGACCAGGTCGCCGAAGTCGTCATCCCCGAGCACGCTGAGCCAGGTGCTGTCCACCCCGAGGCGGGCGGCGGCGATGGCCACGTTCGATTCGGCGCCGCCGATGCCCAGCGCGGGCGCCCCCAGGGCGGGGTGGGCGTGGCCGGGCAACGACAGGCGGACCATGGTCTCGCCGAAGGTCACCACCGACGGGTTCGACGACGAGACCATTTTTCCTCCTTGATGTTTCGGATCCGGACGGGTGTGGTTCAGGCGGCGACCCGGCTGGCGGCCGCGTCGTTCGCCGCGGTCAGGCCCGGGCGGGCCTCGCCGGGCCGGGCGTCGGTCAGGATCTGCAGGTCGCGGTTGACCGTCTCGGGGACGGTGCGGGCGACCAGGAAGCTGACCACCATGGTCAGCACCATGTAGCCGGCGACCGGGATCCAGGAGTTGAAGAACCAGGCCATCAGGCCGGCGGCGACCAACGGGGCGATGCCGCCGCCGATGATCGAGGAGAACTCGCGGCCCAGGGTGACCCCGGCGTAGCGGTAGCGGGCGCCGAACATCTCCGGGAAGAAGCTCATGGTGACCGCGGTGATGCCCTGGGCGGCCGTGATGAAGCCCAGCGCCATCACCACGATGATCCAGAAGTGCGAGCCGGTGTTGACCGCCATGAACGCCGGGAACTGGATCAGGATGGCCGCGCCGGCCAGCACCAGGAACATCCGCCGGCGGCCGAACCGGTCCGACAGCAGACCCATCAGGTAGGCCGCGGCCGAGCCGAACAGCGCGCCGTAGAGCAGCACGTTGGGCACGAAATGCTTGTCCACCCCGACGAAGGTGATCAGGTAGGAGGCCATGAAGACCTGGTAGGTGTAGGACTGCGTGCTGATGCCCCAGTTCATGAAGATGACCTTGAGCACGTTCTTGGTGCCGTGCTTGGCGACCTCCTTCAGCGGGGCCGCGTGCTCGACGTCGACCGACTTCTTCAGCTCGACGAAGATCGGGCTCTCGGCCATCTTCATCCGGATGATCCAGGCGCCCACGGTGACGAACAGGCTGGCCCAGAAGATCATTCGCCAGCCCCAGGACAGCAGGACGTCGTCCGGCAGCAGCTGCGCGAGCACCCAGGCCAGGGCGCCCAGCACGGTGCCGAATGCGGCGCCGACCATGACGAACGAGGCCAGCCGGCCGCGCTTGCCCAGCGGTGCGGTCTCGGTGAGCAGGGTGGCGCCACCGGCCTGCTCGGCGCCGGCGCCGAAGCCCTGCAGGAAGCGCAGCAGCACCAGCAGGATCGGGGCCAGCACCCCGGCCGTCTCGTAGGTGGGCAGGCAGCCGATCAGGAAGGTGGCCGCGCCCATCAGGAACAGGGTGCTGACCAGCACCCACTTGCGGCCGTACCGCTCCCCGAAGTGGGAGAAGAACAGGCCGCCCAGCGGGCGGGCCAGGAAGCCGATCGCGTAGGCCGAGAACGCGGCGATCATCCCGGCGACCGGCGAGATGCTCGGGAAGAACAGCTTGCTGAAGATCAGCGCGGAGGCGGTGCCGTAGATGATGAAGTCGTACTGCTCCAGGGCGGTGCCGACCAGGCCGGCCCAGGCGGCCCGCCGGACGTTCTTGGGATCGGCGTGCGCCACTTCGCCGGGCTTGCCGACCCGGGGTGCGATCTCGGTCATGGGAATCCTTCGGGGACAGGCGCATTCGGATGCGCAGAGGCCGGGATGGGAGTGCGGGGAGCCGGCGGAGGCCGGCGGGCGGTGCGGGGCCGTCAGGACGGGCGGTTCAGGACTCGCTGTTCAGGACTGGGGCAGGACCAGGACCTTGAGGTGCCGGGGATCGGTGCCGGGGGCCTGCACGGCCAGAGCGGCCTGGTCGAGCGGGAAGCGGCCGGTGATCAGGCGGGTGATGTCGACCGCGCCGGAGGCGGCCAGGGCGATCGCGGTGGGGAAGGCGTGGGCGTAGCGGAAGGCGGTGACCAGGTCGATCTCGTAGCGCTGCAGGTAGCCCAGCGGCAGGCCGTCGACGGTGGGCGCCGCCTGACCGACGACGGTGACCCGGCCGTGCGGCCGCACCGTGCGGATGGCCGACCACACCACCGCCGGCACCCCGGTGCAGTCCAGCACCCGGTCGTAGGTGGGTTCCTCGACCAGCGGGGCGGTGCGGGTGTTGCGGGTGTGGGTGGCGCCCAGGGCGGCGGCGACGGCCAGCCGGTCGTCGTTGACGTCGGTCACGGTGACCTCAGCGGCGCCGGCGGCCCGGGCCACCTGGGCGACCAGCAGGCCGATCGGGCCGGCTCCGGTGACCAGCACCCGGTGGCCCAGGCCCACCTGGGCCCGCCGCACGGCCCAGACCGCGACGGCCAGGGGTTCGATCAGGGCGCCGGTGACCAGGTCGATCTGGTCGGGCAGCGGGTGCACGGCCCGGGCCGGGGCCAGCAGGTACTGGGTCATCACCCCGTGGGTGGGCGGGGAGCCGAAGCACCGTCCGGTCGGGCACACGTTGTAGTCGCCCTCCCGGCAGGTGCGGCAGGTGCCGCAGCCGACGGCAGGCTCGACCGCCACCGCCGTGCCGACCGCGACCGGGGCGGCGGCGCCGGCGGCGACCACGGTGCCGGCGGCCTCGTGCCCCAGCACGGTCGGCTGGCGCAACACATTGGTGCCGTTGCGGCCGTGCGCGAAGTAGTGCATGTCCGATCCGCACACCCCGACCGCGGCCACCTGGATCAGGACGTCGTCCGGTCCCAGAGCGGGGATCGGCAGCTCGGTGGTGCGCAGGTCACCGGCGCCGTGCAGCACGGCGGCCCGGGTGGTGGTCGGCCGGGGAGCCGGGGCGGAAACCGGTCCGGTGGGCGTGCTGGTCGGCAGGGTGGTGCTGGTCATGGCGGAAACCCCTTTGTTTCGTGGCCGGTCAGGCGGAGACGGCCAGCCCGGCCGACGCGGCCTCGGCCGCCGCGGCGGACGACCCGTGGGTGGTCAGGATCGTGCGGAACTCGGCGACCCGGTCGACGAATTCCCGGTGGCCGGCCAGGTCGGTGCCGAGCAGGCCGGTGTCCAGTACCGCCTGCACGAACGGCTGCGGCGCCGGCTGGGCCGCGGCCAGGTCGGCCAGTGCGGGGCGGGCCGGATCGCTCATCGCGGCGGCGTAGCGGCCCGGCTCGAACCCGGCCGGCGGGGCGATGCACTGCAGGTAGGCGGCCACGGTCAGGGCCAGGTGGTGCGGCATCCGGCCCCGGTCCAGGTGCAGCCGGGCCGGTTCCGGGATCCGCTGGGCGAGTTTGACCGAACCGTCGGAGCCGACCTGGTGGGTGCCGTGGCCCAGCGCGGTGTTCGACCACCGCTGGAACAGCTGGGCGACGTAGCCGTCCAGGTCGACGTCGGCCGGGACCCGGACCGAGGGCAGGTAGTCCTCGACCAGCACGCTGCGGGCGGCCTGCTCGACGAACGGCTGGGCGACCGCGTCGGGGATGATCGCGCGCTCGTCCAGGGCGCCGAGATAGGCGATCAGGGAATGGGTTCCGTTCAGCAGGCGCAGCTTGAGCAGCTCGTAGGCCTCGACGTCGTCGCTGAAGACGGCGCCCCCGTGCTCCCAGGCGGGCCGGCCGGCGATGAAGTCGTCCTCCAGCACCCACATGGTGAACGGCTCGGCCGGGACCGGGATCTCGTCGCGCACGCCCAGGGCGCGGGCGACGTCCTGGCGGTACCGGTCGGTGGTCGCCGGCACGATCCGATCGACCATGCAGTTCGGGAACCGCACGGCGGTGTCGAGGTAGGAGCTCAGCTCGGCACTTTCGGCGGCCGGCAGGGCGGCGACGAACTCCCGGACCAGCCGGCCGGTGTGCTCGCCGTTGGCGGTCAGGTTGTCGCAGGACAGCACGGTGATGGGCGCGCCGCCGGCGCGCACCCGGCGCTGCAGGCCGCGGGCGATCTGCCCGATGGTGGTGCTCGGCGGGGCCCCGGCCAGGTCGCCGCGCACGCCGGGGTGGTCCAGGTCGAGGCGGTGGGTGACCGGGGAGTAGGTGTAGCCGTGCTCGGTGACGGTCAGGGTGACGATCCTGGTGCCGGGGGCGGCGATCGCGTCCAGCACCGCGTCGGGCTGGGTCGCCGCCACGAGTGCGGCGGTGTGCACGGCGGGGACCTCGACGGTGGTTCCGGCCGGCGAGATCTGCACGGTGCCGTAACGGAAGTCCTGCTCGCGCAACGAATCCGCGATGCGCGCCGAGCGGCTGGCCACGCCGGCGATGCCCCAGGGCCCGTCCTGGGCGGCCAGCGCGGCGGCGGTGTAGACGGCCTGGTGGGCGCGGTGGAAGTTGCCCAGACCCAGGTGCACGATGCCGGTCTCGAGCGGGCCGCGGTGGTGCATCAGCGCGGCCGGGGGTGTGCTGGCGGCGGTCAGCCGGGGGAGCGTCATGGTCCTCACCAGTCCGTCATCGAGCCGTCCCGCCGGCGGGCGACCGGCAGGTAGGCAGGTTGGTAGGGGAAACGCGCGGCGAGCTTCTCGTCGAGCCGGACGCCGATGCCGGGCTGCTCGCCCGGGTGCAGGTGCCCGTCGGCGTAGGTCCAGGCGTGCGGGAACACCTCGTGCACCAGGTCCGAATAGCCCATGTACTCCTGGATCGCGAAGTTCGGCGTGGCCAGGCCCAGATGGGTGCTGGCGCCCAGGCTGATCGGCGAGACGTCCGACGGGCCGTGCGGGGCCAGCCGGATCTGCCACACGTCGGCCAGCGCGGCGATGCGGCGCAGCGGGCTGATCCCGCCGGCGTGCGAGACCGCCGCCCGGACGAAGTCGATGAGTTGCTCGGTGATCAGCGTCTGGAACTCCCACACCGTGGTGAACACCTCGCCGATGGCCAGCGGCACGGTGGTCGCCGCCCGGACCCGGCGCAGCACCTCCTGGTTCTCCGCCGGCGTGACGTCCTCCAGCCAGAACAGGTCGACCGGCTCCAGGGCCCGGCCCAACCGGGCGGCCTGGTTCGGGGTGAGCCGGTGGTGCGCGTCGTGCAGCAGCTTGACGTCCGGGCCGACGTGGTCGCGGGCGGCGGCCAGGGCGGTGGGGGCGTACCGCAGGTACGCGTCGGTGTCCCAGATCTCCTCGGTCGGGGCGGCCCCGCGGCCGGCCGGCTCGTAAGCCGCCCCGCTGCGGGTCACCCCGTACACGATGTCGAGTCCGGGCACCCCCGTCTGTGCCCGGACGGCCTGAAACCCACGGGCCAGCTGGGCATCGATGCTCTCCAGCAGGGCCGGGACGTCCCAGCCGGTGGCGTGGGTGTAGGACAGGATGCGGTCGCGGACCGAGCCGCCCAGCAGCTGGTACACCGGCACTCCGGTGACCTGGCCCTTGATGTCCCACAGGGCCACGTCGACCGCGCCGATCGCGGCCATGGTGACCGGTCCGCGGCGCCAGTACACGCCGCGGTACAGGTACTGCCAGGCGTCCTCGATGCGGGCCGGGTCGCGGCCGACCAGCAGCGGGGCGACGTGGTCGCGCAGGTAGCTGGCCACCGACAGTTCGCGGCCGTTGAGGGTGGCGTCGCCGTAGCCGACGACGCCGTCCGCGGTGGTGATCTTCAGGGTGACGAAGTTGCGACCCGGACTGGTGACGACGACGTCCGCGGCGATGATCTTGTCGGCCATCAGCCGACCACGTTCAGCAGGGGCCGGCCGACGGCCAGCCGTGCGATGTTGTCGGTCATGTCGGCGATCCGGCCGGCGAAGGTCTGCTCGGACAGGCCGGACGAATGCGGCGTCATCAGCACGTTGGCCGACTCCGGCAACGGGTATTCGGTGGGCGCGGCGGTGTCGCCCGAGGTCGGGTAGGTCCACCACACGTCGATCGCGGCGCCACCGATGGCGTTGTCCCGCAACGCGTTCGCCAGGGACGCGGCATCGACCAGCGGGCCGCGGCCGACGTTGACCAGGATCGCGTCGGTCTTCATCGCGGCCAGCTGGGCCGCGCCGATCAGGCCGGTGGTCTGCGGGGTGAGCGGGGCGGACAGCACGACCACGTCGGCGGCGGCGAGCAGGTCGTCCAGGTCGGCGATGGTGCCCGACCACTCCAGACCGGCGGCGGCCGCGTCGATGTCGCCGCGCCGGGTGACGGCCACCCCGCGCGCCCGGAATGCCCGGAACAGCTCCCAGGTGCGTTGCCCGATGTGGCCGAAGCCGACGAAGCCGACGGTCGCGCCGACCAGGGCGCGGGAGTACGGCAGCTCGGGCCGGTACACCGGGCTGTGCCACCGGCCGGTGCGCAGCGCGGCGTCCTGGGTCAGGAAGCCGCGGCGCAGCAGCACGCTGGCCGCCACCACGTACTCGGCGATCGAATCCTCGTGGTGGAAGGTGTTGCAGACCGGCACATCCGCCGGCAGCGCGGCCCGGTCGACCCCGTTCAGGCCGGCCCCGGGCACCAGCAGCAGCAGCAAATCCTTGGCCATGGCCGCGGTGTCGGCGGTGAAGGCCGCGCTGACCAGCACGTGCGCGTCGCGCAGCGAATCCTGCACGGCCGTCTCGTCGGTCCGGTCGGGGAAGCTCGCGTGGGCGCCGGCCGGCAGCCGGGACTCGAAATCGTCGCGGAAGCGGGCGATGTTGTCGTCCAGGACGACCACGTTCAGGTCGGGGTTCATGCGGAGGCTCCCGTGCTGGTGGCCGCGGCGGTGGCGGCCGGACCGGTGGACTGGCGGACGACGAGCTGGGTGGGCATCCGCACCAGGCGCGGGGTCTGCCGCTCGACGAGATTGCGCTCGAGCGATTCCATCGCCGCCACCCCCATGCGGGCCATCGGCACCGACACGCTGGTCAGGCTGGGGTGGGTGATCGCGGCCACCGGGATGTCGTCGATGCCCACCACGCTCAGGTCCTCCGGCACCCGCACGCCCAGGGCGCGGGCGCCGGCCATCACGCCCAGGGCCATCAGGTCGTTGTGGGTGATGACGGCGGAGGCTCCGGTGGCCACCACGCTGGCCGCGGCGGCCGTGCCGCCGGCCACGGTCTCCGCCTGCCAGCCCAGGACCTGCAGGTCCATCCCGGCCTCGGCGGTCAACTCGCGGACCAGGGTGACGCGATGGTCGTTGGACCAGGACTGTGGCGAGCCCTGCACGTAGGCGATGCGGTGGTGGCCCAGTGCGCGCAGGTAGTCGATGGTCTGCCGCAGGCCGTCGGTCGCATCGGCGATGACGCAGTCGGTGCCCGGGGTCTGCCGGTTCACCAGCACCACCGGGATGCGCGGGCACAGGGCCAGGATCTGCTCGGCCTCCAGCCGCGGCGAGCTGATGATGATGCCGTCGACCTTGTCCCGCAGGTGGCTGAGCACGTCCCGCTCGCGGTCGGGGTTCAGGTCGGTGTCGGCCAGCACGACGGTCTGCCGGCGGAACCAGCCCTGCGACTGGGCCGCCTTGACGAACGCGGCGAACACCGGGTTGCCGATGTCGGGCACGACCACGGCCACGGTGGTGGTGTCGTCGTCGGTGGCGGGGTCGACCAGCCGGGCGGCCGGGGCCTGGTAACCGAGGTCCTGGGCGACGGCCAGAATCTTGCGCAACGTTGCCGGCCCGAGCCGATCGGGGTCGGAAAAGGCGCGGGACGCGGTGGACAGGGCCACGCCGGCCCGCTTCGCCACATCGGTGAGGGTTGCCGCCATGGGGCCACCTCCTGGAGTTCGCGGTCACCGCCGCAGTGCGGTGACTGACAAACAATGACAAGCTTGCGCAAGCTTGTCAAGAGTTGCCAGAAGAGCGGCCCGGGCCGGGCCGTGCCGGCCGCGGTCGGCCTACCATCGACGCTCGTGACGTCCTTGCACCGCACCCGCCGGTCCACCGTCCGCGCCGCGCTCGTCGCCGACGGCATCGACGCCCTGCTGGTCACCGACCTGATCAACGTGCGCTACCTGACCGGCTTCACCGGCTCCAACGCCGCGCTGCTGCTGGTCGCGGCGGACGACGAGGAGCCCGAGCAGGCGCACGGCCACACGGAACGGACCACCGATGAGGCCGATCCGCGCACCCGGTTCTGCACCGACGGCCGGTACACCCTGCAATCGCAGGAGCAGGTGCCCGACCTGCCCCGGCTGATCGCCCGGCCCTGTGACGTGGCCCTGCTGCGGGGCGCGCCGGCCGGCAGCGTCGGTTTCGAGGCCCGCTCGCTCCCGGTCGCGGCCTACGACGTGCTCGCGGCGGTGGCCCGCGAGCGGCCCCGGCCGGTCAGCCTGCGCACCACGCTGGACGTGGTCGAGGCGGCCCGGGTGATCAAGGACCCGACCGAGATCGACGCCCTGAGCCGGGCCTGCCAGGTCGCCGACCAGGCCCTGGCCGACCTGATCGCGGCCGGCGGCCTGCGCCCGGGCCGCACCGAACGGGCGGTCGGCCTGGAGCTGGACCAGCGGATGCGCGAGCTCGGGGCGCAGGACCCGGCCTTCGAGACGATCGTGGCCGCCGGCCCGCACAGCGCCATCCCGCACCACCGGCCCACCACCGCGGTCCTGCAGCGCGGCGACTTCGTCAAGCTGGATTTCGGCGCCGAGGTCGACTGCTACCACTCGGACATGACCCGCACCTTCGTGCTGGGCGAGCCGCAGGCCTGGCAGCGGGAGATCTACGACCTGGTGCACGCGGCCCAGGCGGCCGGCCGCGCGGCCTGCGTGATCGGGGCCAGCGGCGACGCGGTGGACGCGGCGTCCCGCGGCGTCATCGAGGACGCCGGGTACGGACCGCAGTTCGCCCACGGCCTGGGGCACGGGGTCGGCCTGCAGATCCACGAAGCACCGGCTCTGGCTCGCGGTGCGGCCAGTATCATGGCCTCCGACATGTGCGTGACCGTCGAGCCCGGGGTGTACCTGCCGGGGCGGGGCGGGGTGCGCATCGAGGACAGTGGCGTGATCCGCCCCGACGGGTATCACGTCCTCACCCAGACCTCCAAGGATCTCGGCGTGCTCTGAGCCGCCGAACCGGGCCCGGCCCGGTCTGCCGAGGATCGGTCGAACAGCGAAAGGCGCAGCACCCGCACTATGGCCAGCACCAGTGATTTCAAGAACGGGCTCGTCCTCAACCTCGAGGGCCAGCTGTGGACCATCACCGAGTTCCAGCACGTCAAGCCGGGCAAGGGGCCGGCGTTCGTGCGGACCACCCTGAAGAACGTGCTCTCCGGCAAGGTCGTGGACAAGACTTTCAACGCCGGCGTCAAGGTCGAGACCGCGACCGTGGACAAGCGGGACATGACCTACCTGTACAAGGACGGCTCCGAGTACGTCTTCATGGACGGCGACACCTACGACCAGATCCACATCCCGGCCGCGACGGTGGGCTCCGCCGCCGACTACCTGCTGGAGAACCAGGAAGCGCTGATCGCGCAGAACGAGGGCGTGGTGCTCTACGTCGAGCTGCCGGCCTCGGTCGAGCTCGTCGTCTCGCACACCGACCCGGGCCTGCAGGGCGACCGGTCGACCGGCGGTACCAAGCCGGCCACTCTGGAGACCGGGGCGGAGATCGCGGTGCCGCTGTTCCTCAACACCGGCGACAAGATCAAGGTCGACACCCGCGACGGCCGGTACCTCGGCCGCGTCAACAGCTGAGATCTGATCGCCTGATGTCAGCCCGCAGCAAGTCCCGCAAGCGCGCCCTCGACGTGCTGTTCGCCGCCGAGGCCCGTGGAGTCGACCCGCTGGTCGTCCTGAGCGAGCGGATGGAGGAGCCGACCGGCCCGGACCGGCATTCCTGGACGCCGATCGGCGACTACGCCGAGGGCCTGGTGCGCGGCTTCGTCGAGCACCAGGACCGGGTGGACACGCTGCTGGCCGAACATTCCCGCGGCTGGACCGTCGATCGGATGCCGGCGGTGGACCGGGCGATCCTGCGGATCGCGGTCTACGAGTTGCTCTACTCCACCGAGGTGCCGCCGGCGGTCGTGGTCAACGAGGCGGTGGACTCGGCCAAGATCCTGTCCACCGACGATTCGCCGCGCTTCGTCAACGGGGTGCTCGGGCAGATCGCGGCGATCACGCCGCAGCTGCGCGGCGCCTGACCCGGCCGGGCCACGCGGCCGGGTCAGGTCCGACGGCCGGACTCAGTCGCTCAGCTCGGTGCCGGCCGGCAGCACGCCCCAGGAGACCAACTGGTCGGTCAGGTCCTCCGCGGTCATGTCATAGATCACGGCCAGTGATCGCAAATCCTCGGACCTGATGGTCAGCACCTTGCCGTTGTAGTCGCCGCGCTGGGACTGGATGGCGGCCGCGTACCGGGCCAGCGGGCCCGCCTGATGGGTGGGCAGTTCGGCCAGCCGCTGCAGGTCGATGACCAGCTTGGGGCTCGGCGCGCCGCGCCGGGTGGCCCGCGCGTCGGGCAGCAGTTCGGCCACCGGCACCCCGTAGAACTCCGCCAGTTCGGCCAACTTGGCCACGGTGACGGCCCGGTCGCCCCGCTCGTAGGAGCCGACCACGACGGCCTTCCAACGACCCTCTGACTTCTCCTCGACCCCGTGCAGGCTCAGGCCCTGCTGGGCCCGGATCGCGCGCAAACGGGCGCCCAGGGCGTGGGCGTAGTCCTGGGTCATTGACGGCTCCCTGAAGCTGGATGGTGCGAGTACGGTGACGCAACTTGGAAGTGTATACGCAGAGTAGTCGCACTCACGTCCAGCATGCCAGTGACATCCCGTTCGTCCGGATTCCTCGGCACCGTTGCGCGATGGCTCGGGCGCCCCGGAATCCGTTGGTAGCATTGCCCGTCGACCACCCTTTAAGGACCGTCCAGTGAGGCGGGAAAGGAGGTCTGCACCAGGTGCACGCGCGTCCTGCTCAGGCCAGCACGTCCAGCGCTCGGTCCGTGGCCCAGTCGGTGGCCCAGCCCGTGGCCGGCGCACCCGAGATCCTCACCGAGATTCTGGGCGGCGCCCAGATCGCCCGGACCATCGACCGGATCGCCCACCAGATCCTCGAACGCAACGGCGAGCAGCCCATCGTCCTGCTCGGCATCCCGACCCGCGGGGTCCACCTGGCCAAGCGCCTGGCCGACCGGCTCACCGCCTTCACCGGCCGCCCGATCCCGGTCGGTTCCCTGGACATCACTCTCTACCGCGACGACCTGCGCCGCCGCCCGCCCCGGGCGCTGGAGGAGACGCGGATCCCGGCCGGCGGGCTGGACAACGCCACCGTCGTCCTGGTCGACGACGTCCTGTACTCCGGGCGCACCATCCGGGCCGCCCTGGACGCGCTGCGCGATCACGGCCGGCCGGCGGTCGTGCAGCTCGCCGTCCTGGTCGACCGCGGCCACCGGCAGCTGCCGATCCGGGCCGACTACGTGGGCAAGAACATCCCGACCGCCTTCGGCGACGACGTTGCTGTGCACCTGGTCGAGATCGACGGGCTGGACAGCGTCGAGCTGGCCCGCGCCGTGCCCACCCGCGAGGAGATCACCGGACTGCCCGGGGAAGGGACGTCATGACGACGACCGCTGCGCACGTGCCCACCGCTCGCCCGACCCCGACCTCGACCGCCCCGACCGGGGCGCCGGGCGCGGCGGCCGCCCCGACCGGGTCGAACGAGCCCGTCGTGCCGACCATGCCGCGGCACCTGCTCTCGGCCGGCGACCTGACCCGCGGCTCGGCCGAGCTGATCCTGGACACCGCCGAGCGGATCGACCAGGCGATGGCCGGCCGGGAGGTGCGCAAGCTGCCCACCCTGCGCGGGCGCACCGTGGTCAACCTGTTCTTCGAGGACTCCACCCGGACCCGGATCTCGTTCGAGCTGGCCGCCAAGCGCCTGTCCGCCGACGTCATCAACTTCTCGGCCAAGGGTTCGTCGGTGTCCAAGGGCGAGTCGCTCAAGGACACCGCCTGGACCCTGCAGGCCATGGGCGCCGACGCCGTCGTCTGCCGGCACTCGGCCTCCGGGGCGCCGCAGCAGCTCTCCGGCTGGGTGGACGGGCACGTGATCAACGCCGGCGACGGCACCCACGAGCACCCCACCCAGGCGTTGCTGGACGCCTTCACCCTGCGCCGGCACCTGGGCCGGCTGGACGGCCGGCGGATCGTGGTGGTCGGCGACGTGCTGCACTCGCGGGTGGCCCGGTCCAACGTGCTGCTGCTGTCCACCCTGGGCGCGCAGGTCACCCTGGTTGCGCCGCCCACCCTGGTCCCGGTCGGGGTGGACGCCTGGCCCGCGCAGGTGTCCTACGACCTGGACGGCGCGCTGACCGGGGCCGATGCCGTGATGATGCTGCGGGTGCAGCGGGAGCGGATGAGCGGCGCGTTCTTCCCGACCGAGCGCGAGTACAGCCGCGGGTACGGGCTGGACGAACGGCGCCGCGCGCTGCTGGCCGACGACGCAATCGTCATGCACCCCGGCCCGATGAACCGGGGCATGGAGATCACCCCGGGCGTGGCCGACGGGGTCAACTCGGTGATCGTCGAGCAGGTCGCCAACGGGGTGACCGTGCGGATGGCCGTGCTGTATCTGCTGCTCTCCGGCGAGATGGATGGTGGATTGTGAGCGAGGCTGGCCGAGCGAACCATAGGCACAGGAGCGGCGCCCTCGGGGCGACCGAGCCTGCGAGGTGCCCCGGGAGGGCGGCGCTGTGAGCGTGTTGATCACCGGTGGGGCCCCGTACGGGGAACAGCCCGCCGACATCCTGGTGGTGGACGGGGTGATCGCCGCCGTCGGGGCCGACGCCGCCGCCGACCCGCGGGCCCGGGACGCCGAGGTGGTGGACGCGGCCGGGCTGGTCGTGCTGCCCGGCCTGGTCGACCTGCACACCCACCTGCGCGAGCCGGGCCGGGAGGACGCCGAGACGGTGGCCACCGGGTCGGCCGCGGCCGCGCTCGGCGGCTACACCGCGGTGTTCGCCATGCCCAACACCGACCCGACCGCGGACACCGCCGGGGTCGTCGAGCAGGTGCTGCGGCTCGGCGAGCAGACCGGACTGGTCGACGTGCACCCGATCGGCGCGGTCACCGTCGGCCGCAAGGGCCAGAAGCTGGCCGAGCTGGCCGCGATGGCCACCTCGGCGGCGCGGGTGCGGGTGTTCTCCGACGACGGTGACTGCGTCTCCGACCCGCTGCTGATGCGCCGGGCCCTGGAGTACGTCAAGGCGTTCGGCGGGGTGATCGCCCAGCACGCGCAGGAACCGCGTCTGACCCAGGGCGCGCAGATGCACGAGGGGGAGGTGTCCGCCCGGCTCGGTCTGACCGGCTGGCCGGCGGTGGCCGAAGAGGCGATCATCGCCCGCGACTGCCTGCTCACCGACCACGTCGGCTCCCGGCTGCACGTGTGCCACCTGTCCACCGCGGGCAGTGTGGAGGTGGTGGCCGCGGCCAAGAAGCGCGGCACGAACGTCACCGCCGAGGTGACCCCGCACCACCTGCTGCTCACCGACGAGCGGGCGCAGGGCTACGACCCGGTGTTCAAGGTGAACCCGCCGCTGCGGACCGAGGCCGACGTGCGCGCTCTGCGGACGGGGCTGGCCACCGGCGTGATCGACATCGTGGCCACCGACCACGCCCCGCACGCCAGCCAGGACAAGGAAACCGAGTGGGACAACGCCAGTCCCGGCATGCTCGGGCTGCAGACCGCGCTCTCGGTGGTCATCGCCACGATGGTCCGCACCGGCCTGCTGGACTGGCGCGGGGTGGCCCGGGTGATGGCCGAGGCGCCGGCCCGGATCGGCGGCCTGACCGACCAGGGCCGGCCGATCGCCGCCGGCGAGCCGGCCAACCTGGTGCTCCTGGACCCGCAGGCGAGCTGGACGGTGCGCGGCGCGGACTTCGCCTCGCTGTCCCGCAACACCCCCTTCGAGGGGATGGAGCTGCCCGGCCGGGTCGTCGCCACCTACCTGCGGGGCCGGCGGACCGCGTCGGCCGGCGTGGCCCTGGGAGCGGAGAGCTGATGGAACGCACCCTGTGGGTCGTGGGTCTGGCCCTGGTCTGCGTGCTGGCCGCCTGGGGCATGTGGGTCGGCTGGCGGCACCGCGGCGGGCGGCAGTCCAGCCTGCCCGAGCTGCCGACCGTGCCCAACACGCTCGGCGAGGTGCGGACCCCGCCGCTGACCGGGCTGTACGTCTCGACCACGACCGCCGGCCACTGGCAGGACCGGATCGTCGCCCGCGGGCTGGGCGTGCGGGCCGACGCCCTGGTCCGGCTGACCGACGACGGCATCCTGATCGACCGGGACGGCGCCGACCCGATCTTCGTGCCCGTCCAGGACCTGATCGAGGTCACCACCGCGCCCGGCATCGCCGGCAAGGTGATGGCCCAGGCCGACGGCATCCTGATCATCCGCTGGCGGCTCGGGTCCAGCGAACTGGACAGCGGCCTGCGGGCCGACGACCGCGACAGCCAGGCCGAGTTCCTGGTCGCGGCCAAGGATCTGCTGGCCGGCAACCCCGGCAAGAGCGAGGAGGCGACCACATGAGCGCACCGGCCGTACTGGTCCTGGAAGACGGCACCGTCTACCACGGCGAGGGTTTCGGCGCGTCGGGGACCGCCTTCGGCGAGGCGGTGTTCACCACCGGGATGACCGGCTACCAGGAGACGCTGACCGACCCGTCCTACCGCCGCCAGGTCGTGGTGGCCACCGCACCGCAGATCGGCAACACCGGCTGGGTGGCCGGCTCCGGATCGGCCGACGGCGCCGGGTACGGGGTGTCCGACGACGAGTCCGGCGCCATCTGGGTGGCCGGGTTCGTGGTCCGCGACCTGGCCCCGCGGCCGTCGAACTGGCGCGCGACCTCCTCGCTGCCGGAAGAGATGGCCCGGCAGGGCATCGTCGGCATCGCCGGGGTGGACACCCGGGCGCTCACCCGCCGGCTGCGCACCGCGGGCGCCATGCGCTGCGGCATCTTCGCCGGTGACCAGGTCGGCACCCCGGAGCTGACGGTGGCGGCCATGCTCGAGCAGGTGCGGGCCCAGCCGTCGATGGCCGGCGCCGACCTGACCGGCGAGGTCAGCACCGAGGCGGGCCACGTCATCCCGGCCGACGGGACCGAGCGCTTCGCGGTCGCCGCGATCGACCTGGGCATCAAGGCGAACACGCCGAGAATGCTGGCCGCGCGCGGCATCCGCACGCACGTGCTGCCCGCGACCACCACCATCGAGCAGATCCGCGCGCTCGGCGTGGACGGGGTGTTCCTGTCCAACGGCCCGGGCGACCCGGCCACCGCCGACGCCATGGTCGCGCTGACCCGGGACGTCCTGACCGCCGGGATCCCGCTGTTCGGCATCTGCTTCGGCAACCAGATCCTGGGCCGGGCCCTGGGTTTCGGCACGTTCAAGCTCAAGTTCGGGCACCGCGGCATCAACCAGCCGGTGCGCGACCACGCGACCGGCCGGGTGCTGGTCACCGCGCACAACCACGGCTTCGCGGTGGACGCGCCGATCGACCGGGTCAGCGACACCGAGTTCGGCCGGGTCCAGGTCGCCTTCAGCTGCCTGAACGACGGCGTCGTCGAGGGGTTGGAATGCCTTGATCGGCAGGCCTTCTCGGTGCAGTTCCATCCGGAGGCGGCAGCCGGCCCGCACGACGCCGGCTACCTGTTCGACCGGTTCGTCGAGCTGATGGCCACCGGAGCGGCGGCCGGCCCAGCCGCGAGCACGAAGTCCGCCACTGGGAAGGTTTCTGCCTGATGCCTCGCCGTACCGACATCAATCACGTCCTGGTGATCGGCTCCGGCCCGATCGTCATCGGGCAGGCCTGCGAGTTCGACTACTCGGGCACCCAGGCCTGCCGGGTGCTGCGGGAGGAGGGCATCCGGGTCTCACTGATCAACTCCAATCCGGCCACGATCATGACCGATCCGGAGTTCGCCGACGCCACCTACATCGAGCCGATCAACGCCGAGTTCGTGGAAAAGCTGCTGGCCGACCAGCAGGCCCGCGGGCACCGGATCGACGCCGTGCTGGCCACCCTGGGCGGGCAGACCGCGCTGAACACCGCGATCGCGCTGGACGAGCGGGGCGTGCTGGACAAGTACGGGGTCGAGCTGATCGGCGCCGACATCCCGGCCATCAACCGGGGTGAGGACCGGCAGATCTTCAAGGACGTGGTCCGGGCCGTCGGCGGCGACGTGCCGCGCTCCGCGGTCTGCCACACGATGGACGAGGTCCGGGCCGCGGTCGCCGAGCTCGGCCTGCCGGTGGTCGTCCGGCCGTCCTTCACCATGGGCGGCCTGGGTTCCGGGATGGCCTACACCGACGCCGATGTCGAGCGGATCGCGGGCGGCGGGCTGGCCGCCTCGCAGGCCTCCTTCGGTCCCGGGGACGGCAACCAGAACGTGCACGCCTCGGTGCTGATCGAGGAGAGCGTGCTGGGCTGGAAGGAGTTCGAGCTGGAGCTGATGCGCGACGGCCACGACAACGCGGTCGTCGTCTGCTCCATCGAGAACCTGGACCCGATGGGCGTGCACACCGGTGACTCGATCACCGTCGCCCCGTCGATGACGCTGACCGACCGCGAGTATCAGCGGATGCGTGACCTGGGCCTGGCCATCCTGCGCGCGGTCGGCGTGGCCACCGGCGGCTGCAACATCCAGTTCGCGGTCAACCCGGAGAACGGGCGGATCATCGTCATCGAGATGAACCCCCGGGTCTCCCGCTCGTCGGCACTGGCCTCCAAGGCCACCGGCTTCCCGATCGCCAAGATCGCCGCCAAGCTGGCCATCGGCTACACCCTGGACGAGATCGCCAACGACATCACCAGGGCCACCCCGGCCGCGTTCGAGCCGACGCTGGACTACGTGGTCACCAAGATCCCGCGCTTTGCCTTCGAGAAGTTCCCGGGCGCCGACCCCACGCTGACCACGACCATGAAGTCGGTCGGCGAGGCCATGGCCATCGGCCGCTCGTTCGCCGAGTCGCTGGGCAAGGCGATGCGCTCGATGGAGACCAAGGCGGGCGGTTTCTGGACCGCCCCGGCCGCGGACGTCGAGCTGGCCGCGCTGCTGGAGCACCTGAAAACCCCGCTGGACGGCCGGGTCTACGGCGTCATGCAGGCGCTGGAAGCGGGGGCCACGGTCGAGCAGCTGCACGCGGCGACCCGGATCGACCCGTGGTTCCTGGACCAGATGGACCTGGTCCGGCAGGTCGGCCACACGGTGCGCGACGCCCCGGCGCTGACCCCCGAGCTGGTCCGCAAGGCCAAGCGCTACGGCCTGTCCGACCGGCAGATCGCCGCGCTGCGCGCCGATGTCGCCGACGAGCAGCAGGTGCGGGAGTACCGCTGGGCCAACGGGATCCGCCCGGTCTACAAGACGGTGGACACCTGCGCGGCCGAGTTCGCGGCCACCACCCCGTACCACTACTCGGCGTACGAGACCGACGCGGCGGCCGAATCAGAGGTCGCGCCGCAGACCGAGAAGCCCAAGGTGATCATCCTGGGCTCGGGTCCGAACCGGATCGGGCAGGGCATCGAGTTCGACTACTCCTGCGTGCACGCGGCCCTGGCGCTGCGGGCGGCCGGGTACGAGACCGTGATGGTCAACTGCAATCCGGAGACCGTGTCCACCGACTACGACACCTCCGACCGGCTCTACTTCGAGCCGCTGACGGTCGAGGACGTGCTCGAGGTCATCCACGCCGAGCGGCAGTCCGGCACGGTGGCCGGGGTGATCCCGACCCTGGGCGGGCAGACGCCGCTGAAGCTGGCGGCCGAGCTGCAGCAGGCCGGCGTGACCATCCTGGGCACCTCGCCGGACGCGATCGACCTGGCCGAGGACCGGGACCGCTTCGGCACCCTGCTGCGCGAGGCCGGGCTGCCCGCGCCGGCCTACGGGATGGCGGTGTCCTTCCCGGATGCGCAGGCGGTGGCCTCGACGATCGGCTACCCGGTGCTGGTCCGCCCGTCCTACGTGCTCGGCGGCCGCGGCATGGAGATCGTCTACGACGAGCCGTCGCTGGCCGACTACATCTCCCGGGCGACCGAGGTCTCGGCCGACCGGCCGGTCATGGTCGACAAGTTCCTCGACGACGCCCTGGAGATCGACGTCGACGCCCTGTGCGACGGCACCGAGGTGTACCTGGGCGGGGTGATGGAGCACATCGAGGAGGCCGGCATCCATTCCGGCGACTCGGCCTGCGTGCTGCCGCCGATCACCCTGGGCCGCAGCGACATCGCCAAGGTCCGCGCGCACACCGAGGCCATCGCCCTGGGGGTGGGGGTGCGCGGGCTGCTGAACGTGCAGTACGCGCTCAAGGACGAGGTGCTCTACGTGCTCGAGGCCAACCCGAGAGCGTCGCGCACCGTGCCGTTCTCGTCCAAGGCCACCGCGGTGCCGCTGGCCATGGCCGCCTCCCGGATCATGCTCGGCGCCACCATCGCGCAGCTGCGGGAGGAAGGCATGCTGCCGGCCTCCGGCGACGGCGGCACCCTGCCGGTCGGCGCGCCGGTCGCGGTGAAGGAAGCGGTGCTGCCGTTCCACCGGTTCCGCCGGGCCGACGGCAGCGGGGTCGACTCGCTGCTCGGGCCGGAGATGCGCTCCACCGGTGAGGTGATGGGCGTGGACACCAGTTTCGGGCCGGCGTTCGCGAAATCGCAGACCGCCGCCTACGGGTCGCTGCCGACCAAGGGCACCGTGTTCGTCTCGGTGGCCAACGCCGACAAGCGCTCGATGGTCTTCCCGGTGAAGCGTCTGGCCGACCTCGGCTTCAAGATCGTGGCCACCGAGGGCACCGCGGAGATGTTGCAGCGCAACGGCATGGACGTCGAGGTGGTGGCCAAGTACTTCCAGGACCGGGGCACCGGCGAGGGCACGGTGGTCGACCTGATCCGGGCCGGCAAGATCGACCTGGTGATCAACACCCCGTACGGCCAGTCCGGGCCGCGCATCGACGGGTACGAGATCCGCACCGCCGCGGTGGCCGCGGACATCCCCTGCATCACCACGGTCGCCGGGGCGGCCGCCGCCATCCAGGGCATCGAGGCGCTGACCCGCTCGGACGTCGGGGTGGCCCCGCTGCAGGTGCTGCACAGCCGGATGCGGGCGATCCGGGAATGGGCCGGCTGAGCGTGATGCCGGTCGGGGGAGTGCGATGAGCGTCGGCGGCGTGGCCTACCGGCGGGTGGCCCGGCCGGTGCTGTTCCGGATGGGCAAGGGTGACCCGGAGGTGGTCCACCACCGGACCCTGTCCGCGCTGGCCCGGGTGTCCCGGTCGGCCCCGGCGCTGCGCCTGCTGGGCGGCCTGCGCCGTCGACACCCCAGCCCGCGCACCGTCTTCGGGGTGGACTTCCCGTCCGCCGTCGGGTTGGCGGCGGGCATGGACAAGGACGGCGTGGCCCTGAAGGCCTGGCCGGCCCTGGGTTTCGGTCACGTCGAGGTCGGCACCGTCACCGCGCACCCGCAGCCGGGCAACCCGCGGCCGCGGCTGTTCCGGCTGCCCGCCTCCGGCGCGATCATCAACCGGATGGGGTTCAACAACTCCGGGGCGCAGGCGCTGGCCGCCCGGCTGGCCACCACCGGCCGGATCGGCGTGCCGCTGGGCATCTCGCTGGGCAAGTCCAAGATCACTCCGGTGGACGAAGCCGTCGGCGACTACCTGACCTCGCTGCGCGCCGTCTACCCGTTCGCGGACTACATCGCGGTCAACGTCTCCAGCCCGAACACCCCGGGCCTGCGCACCCTGCAGGATCGGGCCCCGCTGGACGAGCTGCTGGCCGCGCTGACCACCGAGGCGGGCAGCCTGGCCTGGTCGCTGGGGCAGCGGCGCACGCCGGTCCCGGTGCTGGTCAAGATCGCCCCCGACCTGACCGATCAGGCCATCGCCGACCTGCTGGAGGTCTGCGTGGACCGCGGCATCGCCGGGCTGATCGCCACCAACACCACCTTGACCCGGCCGGGCCTGGCTGCCGGCGACGCGGCCACCGCCGCGGAAGCCGGTGGGCTGTCCGGGCGGCCGCTGGCCCCCCGATCGCTGGAAGTGGTCCGCTTCGTCACCGCCCACTGCGACCTGCCGGTGATCGGCGTCGGCGGCATCGGCACGGTCGACGACGGGCTGCGCATGCTCGACGCCGGGGCCAGCCTGCTGCAGCTCTACACCGGGTTCATCTTCGGCGGGCCGCCGCTGGTGACCTCGTTGAACAAGGCCATCGCCGCCCGCTGAGCCGCCCGGCGCGATCGGATCGGACTACCGTCGTCCACCATGAGAATCGGCATCGGGGTCGGGGACATCGCCGGCCGAGGCAGTGCCCCGGGCGACCAGATCGAGCAGATCCGGTCGCTGGCCGAGCGCGGCGCGGGCAGTGTCTGGCTGGCCCAGATCTTCGGTGCCGACGCGCTGACCATGCTGGCGGTCGCCGGCGCCCAGCTGCCGGGCATCGAGTTCGGGACCGCCGTCGTGCCCACCTACCCGCGCCATCCCACCGCGCTGGCGGCGCAGGCGTTGACCGTGCAGGCGCTGACTGGCGGCCGGTTGACCCTGGGGGTCGGGCCCAGCCACCGCTCGGTGATCGAGGACATGTTCGGCCTGGACTACACCAAGCCGGCCCGGCACATGCGCGAGTACCTGACCGTGCTCGGCGGGCTGCTGCGGGGTGAGCGGGTCGACTTCACCGGCGAGACGATGCGGGTGAACGCCCGGCTGACCATCCCCGGGTCGGAGCCGCCGTCCGTGCTGGTGGCGGCCCTCGGACCGGTGATGCTGCGCTTGGCCGGGCGGCTGACCGACGGCACCGTCACCTGGATGACCGGCCCGGAAACCCTGGCCCGGCATACGGTTCCGGTGCTGACCGAGGCCGCCGCGGAGGCCGGCCGGCCGGCGCCCCGGGTGGTGGCCGGCCTGCCGATCTGCCTGACCGACGACCCCGCGGCGGCCCGGGAGCGGGCCGCCCGCCAGTTCGCCGTCTACGGGCAGCTGCCCAACTACCGCGCCATGCTCGACCGGGAGGGGGCCGACGGTCCGGCCGACCTGGCGATCGTCGGCGACGAGGACGTGCTGGCGGCCGGCCTCGACCGGCTCGCGGCCGCCGGCGTCACCGAGTTCCTGGCCGTCCCGTTCGGGGCGCGGGACCAGCTCGCGCCGACCATCGACTTCCTCGCGGCCCGGTCGGCCACCGGCGGGGCGCGGGCGTGAGGTCGCGATGAGAAGATCGCCAGCATGACGATCACCGAGCCGTTCGGCCACCGCCTGGTTGCCGCGATCGACGCCCGCGGCCCCCTGTGCGTGGGCATCGACCCGCACCCCGGCCTGCTGCAGGCCTGGGACCTGCCGGACGACGCCGGCGGTCTGGAGCGGTTCGCGATGACAGTCGTGGAGGCCCTCGGCCCGACGGTGGCCGTGCTCAAGCCGCAGTCGGCGTTCTTCGAGGCGCACGGTGCGGCCGGCATCGCCGTGCTGGAGGAGGTGCTCACCTCCTGCCGCGAGGCCGGCGCGCTGAGCATCTTGGACGGCAAGCGCGGCGACATCGGTTCCACCATGGCCGCCTACGCCGCCGCGTACCTCACCCACGAAGCGCCGCTGGCCGCCGACGCGTTGACCGTCTCGCCGTACCTGGGGTTCGGTTCGCTGCTGCCCACCGTGGACGTCGCGCTGGCCGAGGGCCGCGGCCTGTTCGTGCTGGCCCTGACCTCCAATCCGGAGGGCCAGCAGGTGCAGCACGCGCTGGGCCAGGACGAGAAGACCGTCGCCCAGTCGATCATCGACCAGGTCGGCGCGCTCAACGCCGGCGACGACCCGATCGGCTCCATCGGCCTGGTGGTGGGCGCGACGATCGGCCGGACCGGCGTCGACCTGTCCGGGGTGAACGGCCCGATGCTGGCCCCGGGCCTGGGTGCGCAGGGCGCGACCGCGCAGGATCTGCGCCGCATTTTCGCCGATGCGCACGGGGCGCTGCTGCCCAGCACCTCCCGCCAGGTGCTCGGCGCCGGGCCCTCGGTGCGCAAGCTGCGCGACGCCGCCGCCCGGACCGTGGACGAGCTGCGTACCGCCCTGGCCTGACCGCGTCCGCGACCCCGCGGGGGTGTGCCGGCGCGCCCCCAACCGCTGAAGTTGATCATGGGAAGGGTGCGGTTTTCGCGCCGCGAAAACCGCACCCTTCCCATGATCAACACCCAAGGCTTGGGCCGCGCCTGCTGGACGGCGGGGGTGGGGTCAGGCGGGGCGGGCGGTGGTGGCGCCCGGGTGGAACGTGCACTGGAAGCTGGTGGACCGGGGGTGTTCCCCAGCCAGCAGGTCCAGCACGGCGCGACCGGCGGCCCGGCCCTCGGCGGCGGCCGGTTGCACCATCGT
The DNA here is from genome assembly GCF_000024365.1 of Nakamurella multipartita DSM 44233. Taxonomy (NCBI): domain Bacteria; kingdom Bacillati; phylum Actinomycetota; class Actinomycetes; order Nakamurellales; family Nakamurellaceae; genus Nakamurella; species Nakamurella multipartita. The sequence continues at coordinate 4,751,783 of NC_013235.1, read as the reverse complement.
GGTCAGGTCCTGCGGGATGATCCGGTCCAGCGGGATCCCGTCGAACCCGATCACCGACAGCTCGCCCGGCACGGACAGGCCGAGCTCGTGTGCGGCCCGGATGACGCCGGCGGCCAGCAGGTCGCTCTGCGCGATCACCGCCGTGGGCCGGCGCGCGGGATCGGCCAGCAGCGCCTGCCCGGCGATCATGCCCTCGTCGACCGAACTGGCCGCGCTGACCCAGCCCGCGGCGGCCGGGAAGACCGACCGGGCGCCGCGCAGCCGGGTGAGCGAGACCGTCACTGAGGCGGCGCGCATCGCGTCGGCGGTGAGTGGCCCGCGGGCCGCCGGCGAATCCACGTTGACCAGCGGCAGCGTCACGATCGCGACGTCGGTGTGGCCCAGGCCGGCCAGGTGGGCGGCCGCCGCCGCGCTGGCCGCTTCGTCGTCGATGGAGATGGTCAGCAGGCCGTGGTCGGGGCCGCCCAGGGCGACCAGCGGGACCACCCGGCGGCGCAGCAGTTCGACCGTGGGGTCGCTGCGGTAGCTGAAGGCCAGCAGGATGGCCGCGTCCATGGTGGCGGTGCCGATGGCGTCCGCGCTCTCCCCGACGTCGGAGAGCAGCAGCAGCCCCTGGCCCTGGGCCGAGGTCTCCTGGGCGATCCCGTCGAGCACGGCGATGCGCACCGGATCGCGGAAGGCGGCCAGCACCCGGTCCTCCATGACCACCGCGATGATCCCGGAGCGGCCCTGCCGCAGGGAGCGGCCCCGCGGGTCGGGACCGGCGTAGCGCAGTTGCTCGGCCGCGGCGAGCACCCGCTCGCGGGTCGCCGCCGACACCGGGCCGGACCCGCTGAAGGCCAGCGAGGCGGTCGAGACCGAGACGCCGGCGCGGGCCGCGACCTGGGCCAGGGTCGCCCGGGAGCCAGACATACCGACACCGTAGTCGAAACGATTCGAGCGGGTGGCCGGCGGCCGGCGGATCAGCCCGCTGTCGGGCCCGCTGTCCTGACCGCTGTCTTGCCCTCCGTCATGCGCGAGGCGTGCTCGACGAGCATCCGGCGCACCAGGGCCAACGGCGCCCATTGCGTGTGCCCGCGCCGGGTGACCGCGAACGCGCGCAGCAGCGCCGGCGGGTTGGTCAGCGGCAGCAGTCGGATGCCGGGCGCGACGGCGCCGTCCGCCGGCAGCAGCCCGACCCCGTGGCCGGCCGTGATCAGGTCCTGGACCAGGTCCAGACTGTCGGCCCGGTGGGCGATCTCGGGTTCGAAGTCGGCCATCGAGGCGATGATGCGCAGCGCGTCCTCGTCGGCGGTGTTGCGGGAGTTGACGATCCACTGATGGTCCCGGAATTGCCGGAGCGTGGCGGGGGAGTCCGCCGCCGCAGCCGGTTCGGGCACCGGCTCGATCGCTTGCGGCCCGGCCGCCGCCGGGACGCCCAGTGCCCAGGCGGCCGTCCAGAGCCGGGTCACCTCGACGCTCGGTTCGACCCGCAGCGGGGCCAGCGAGTAGTCGTAGACCAGGGCCAGATCGATCGCGCCGGCGGCCAGCGCGGCCATCGCCTCCGGTGGCTCGTGTTCGTGGACGTGCAGGGTGATTCGCGGCCGGTCGGCGGCCAGCCGGCGGATCACCGGGATCAATGCCTGCCGGATGCCGGTGGCGAAGCCGGCCACGGTGACCGTGCCCCCGGGCTCGTCCGAGCCGAGATCGCGCCGGGCGGCGTCGATCCCGGCCAGGATGGTGGCGGCGTGTTCGGCCAGCCGGCGCCCGGCCGGGGTCAGGCGCACCCGGCGGCCGTCCGGTTCGATCAGGCGTACCCGCAGCTCCCGGCCGAGCGCCGCGATCTGCTGGGAGACGGTGGAGGTCGTCACGTCCAGCTCGTCGGCCACCCGCTGCATGGATCCGAGCCGGGCCAGCTCGGACAGGAACAGCAATCGGCGGGGATCCATCCGGTGATTGTCGCTGTCGCCGGGATCAGGGGGCCGGCGATCAGGGCGGTTCCGGGCGATCCGCGCGCCGGAACCACGCCGCCGTCGCGCTGTCCGGGTCGGTCAGGTACGCGATCAGATGCAGGTCGGGATGGTCGGAGGGCACCAGCCGATGGTGCTCGAACTCCAGCAGTCCGGCCTCGGGATGGCGGAACTGGCGGCGACGGGAGGCGAATCGTTCGACCGTGAGATCGGCCCACTGCTCCCGAAACTCACCGCTGGCCTGCGACAGTCGCGCGATGAGGGCCGAGTGGGCGCCGGAGGCGAGCTGGGCTCCGGATTCACCGCGGAATTCGGCCACGAAGTGCCGGCTGTCCTGCTCCCAGTGCGGGAGCATGTCGCGCAGGTGCGGATCGGTGAAGACCAGCCACAGCAGGTTCCGCTCGCTGGCCGGCAGCGACTCGATCCGCGAGTACAGCGCCGCGTAGGCGGCGTTCCAGCCGGTGATCGTCCAATCCATGGACAGCGCGAAGGCGGGGAACCACAGGCTGTCCAGCAGCCGGGCCAGGTGGGGCGGGGCCGGCTCGCCCGACCCGGGCCGGTCCGGCTCGCTCGGCGTGTAGCCACCGAGGGAGAGCAGGTACGCCGACTCCGTCGCGGTCAGCCGTGGCACCCGGCCCAGGGCCTGCAGCACCTGCCGGGAGGCATTGATGTCCCGGCCCTGTTCGAGCCAGGTGTACCAGGTGACGCTCACCCCGGCCAGCGCCGCGACCTCCTCCCGGCGCAGGCCGGCGCTGCGTTGCCGGGCCGGGGTGGGCAGCCCGAAATCGGCCCGGGACAGCGCCCCGCGGCGGCTGCGCAGAAAATCACCGAGCTGCCGGCGACGGGCGTCCACGGTCACCGCGCGAGCCTAGTAGTGGCAGTACTAGTAGTAGGAGCGTCTTCCCGCCGGCCCGCCCGGCTGGCTGACTGGGGGGCATGAGGAACCTGCGCTCCCGAACGGTGACCCACGGACGGAACATGGCCGGCGCCCGGGCCCTGCTGCGGGCGGCCGGCGTCGCCGGGTCCGACATCGGCAAGCCGATCGTCGCCGTGGCCAACAGCTTCACCGAGTTCGTCCCCGGCCACACCCACCTGCAGCCGGTCGGCCGGATCGTGGCTGAGGCGATCACCGCGGCCGGCGGCGTGCCCCGGGAGTTCAACACCATCGCCGTCGACGACGGGATCGCGATGGGCCACGGCGGCATGCTGTACTCGCTGCCGTCCCGGGATCTGATCGCCGATTCCGTGGAGTACATGGTCAACGCGCACTGCGCCGACGCGCTGGTCTGCATCTCCAACTGCGACAAGATCACCCCCGGGATGCTGATGGCGGCGCTCCGGCTGAACATCCCCACGGTCTTCGTCTCCGGCGGGCCGATGGAGGGCGGCCGAGCGGTCCTGGTCGACGGCACTGTCCGCACCGGGTTGAACCTGATCACGGCCATCGCCGACTCGGCCAGCGCCTCGGTGTCCGACGAGGATCTCGACCGCATCGAGGAAAACGCCTGCCCCACCTGCGGATCCTGCTCGGGGATGTTCACGGCCAACTCGATGAACTGCCTGACCGAGGCGCTCGGGCTGGCCCTGCCCGGCAACGGCACCACTCTGGCCACCCACACCGCCCGGCGGGCCCTGTACGAGGCGGCCGGTGCCACGGTGATGGACCTGGTTCGGTCCTGCTACGAGCTCGGCGACGATGGGGTGCGGCCGCGCGCGATCGCCGGCCGGGCGGCGTTCACCAACGCCATGGCCATGGACATCGCGATGGGCGGGTCGACCAACACGATCCTGCATCTGCTGGCCGCCGCGCACGAGGCCGAGCTCGACTTCACCCTGGCCGACATCGACCGGATCTCCCGAAACACCCCGTGTCTGGCCAAGGTCGCACCGAACGGGGCGTACCTGGTGCAGGACGTGCACCGGGCCGGTGGCATCCCGGCCATCCTGGGCGAGCTGGACCGGGCCGGGCTGCTACACCGCGACGTCCGGTCGATCCACAGCCCCGACCTGCGCGGCTGGCTCGACGACTGGGATGTTCGGGGCGGCCGAGCCACGGCCGCCGCGGTCGAGTTGTTCCACGCCGCCCCCGGCGGCCGTCGCTCGGCGACCGCGTTCTCCCAATCCGAGCGCTGGGAAGCGCTCGACCTCGACAGCGAGAACGGGTGCATCCGCGCGGTTTCGCACGCCTACAGCACCGATGGCGGGCTGGCGGTGCTGCGCGGCAACCTGGCCCCGGATGGCTGCGTGGTCAAGACCGCCGGGGTCGACGAGTCGATCCTGCGGTTCAACGGGCCGGCCGTGGTCCTCGAATCGCAGGAGGACGCCGTCGCAGCGATCCTGGGCCGGCGGGTGCAGGCCGGGGACGTCGTCGTCATCCGTTACGAGGGCCCGCGCGGCGGCCCGGGGATGCAGGAGATGCTGTATCCGACGTCGTTCCTCAAGGGTCGTGGGTTGGGCGCCGCCTGTGCGTTGATCACCGACGGCCGGTTCTCCGGCGGCACATCCGGCCTGTCGATCGGGCACGTCTCGCCGGAGGCCGCCGCCGGCGGGACGATCGCACTGGTCCGCGACGGCGACCTGATCAGCATCGACATCCCCGCGCGTAGCGTCACCCTGGTCGTCGACGAGGCCGAGTTGGGCCGCCGGCGTGCGCTGCGGGAAGCGACCGGGGGATACCGGCCGGCCGCGCGGCAGCGGGCCGTCTCGACCGCCCTGCGGGCCTATGCCGCGTTCGCCCAGTCGGCCGACCGGGGCGCCGTCCGGGCGGTCCCGGACGAACGCCGCTGACGGTCGGCACCGGTGCCGGCGGCGGCCCACCTTTCGTGATCCATGAACGGTTCCTTCACGATCGTGACGTGGACGCGAACGGTAGTCGGCTGCTCTGATGGTCGACATGCGCACCTCCACCCGCACCGGGGCCGGCATGGCCGTCGCGGCGATGCTGTTCGTCCAACTCGGACTGGCCGCCTCGATCGGGCTGTTCGACCGGTTGGGTCCGGAAGGCGCCGCCTGGCTCCGGCTGGCCTGGGCCGGGGTGCTGCTGCTGGTCATCGTGCGGCCGCGCCGGAGCTGGTTCACCCGGTCGAGCCTGGTCGCCGGCATCGCGTTGGGGATCGTCACCGCCGGGCTGACCATGCTGTTCATGGCCGCCGCGGCCCGGCTCCCGCTCGGCACCGCCAGTGCGCTGGAGTTCCTCGGACCGCTGTCGGTGGCCGCCTGGCGGGGGCGCGGGCTGGCCCGGCTGTGGGTGCTGCCGGCGGCCGTCGGGGTGCTGCTGCTGACCGAACCCTGGCACGGCACGGTCGATCCGGTGGGGGTGGCCTACGCGCTGGGGGCGGCCGGGTGCTGGGCTGCCTACATCCTGCTCACCCAGCAGGTCGGTGATGAGCTGTCCGGCATCCGGGGCCTGGCCGTGTCGATGCCGGTGGCCGCGTTGACCGCGACCGCGATCGCCGGGCCGGCCGCCATCGGCGCGTTGACCTGGGAGCTGGTCCTGGTCGGGCTCGGGCTGGCCCTGCTGGTTCCGGTCGTTCCGTTCGCGCTGGAGATGCTGGCCCTGCGCCGGTTGTCGGCGGCCGCTTTCGGCACGCTGATGAGCCTGGAGCCGGCGATCGCGCTGATCATCGGGCTCGTCGTGCTGCACCAGGTGCCCGGCGCGTGGCCGGTCCTCGGGCTTCTCTGCGTGGTGATCGCGGGCATCGGCGCCGAACGCAGCGGCGCGCGCCCGGCTCCCGTCAACCAGCCGGATTCCCCACCGGATTCCCAGCCGGAGTCCTGGCCGGAGGAGGCGCCGGCCCCCGCGTTATCCCCACCGGCCCTGGGCGGGCCGGGCGGTCCGGCGGACAGTGCAGGCACACTGGCCCCCTGAGGAGGAGATCGTGACCCAGCTGCCCAGCCACGTCGACATCCGCGAGGTCGGACCGCGCGACGGCCTGCAGATCGAGGCCCCGATCAGCACCGCGGGCAAGATCCGGCTGCTGCAGGCGCTGGTCGCCACCGGGGTACGGCGGATCGAGGCGACCGCCTTCGTCTCACCGCGGGCCGTCCCGGCCATGGCCGACGCCGAGCGGATCGCCGAGTACGTCGGCACCGTCCCCGGCGTCGACTGGTCCGGCCTGGTCGCCTCCCCGAACGGGGCGACGCGGGCGATCGGCAGCGGGCTGCGCACGATCGAGTACGTGGTGTCCGCGGCCGACGGGCACAGTTGGGCCAACGCCCGGCGCTCCACACAGGACGCGGTGGACGCGGTCGCCGAGGTGGCCCGGATCGTGCACGACGCCGGGGGCCGGCTGGAGGTGATCATCGCGACCGCCTGGGACTGCCCGTTCGACGGGCCGACCGACCCGCAGCGCACCGCGGGCATCGCCGCGCGGGCCCTGGAGCTGGGCGCCGACCAGCTGTGCTTCGGCGACACCATCGGCACCGCCACTCCGGCGCGGGTGCGGCGGTTGCTCGACGCCGTCCGGGCGGCCATCGGTGGCCCGGGTGACGGGGGCGCCGACCCGGTGGCGCTGGGCGCCCATTTCCACAACACCCGGGGCACCGGCATCGCCAGCGCGTTCGCCGCGGTGCAGGCCGGGATCAGGCAGCTCGACGCCTCGGTCGGCGGGCTGGGCGGCTGCCCGTTCGCGCCCGGGGCCAGCGGCAACATCGCCACCGAAGAGCTGGTGTACCTGCTCGACGACGCGGGCATCAGCACCGGGGTGGACCTGGACGCGGTGCTGGCCGCCGCCGCGGTGGCCCGGGAGCTGGTCGGACATCCGTTGGAGAGCAACCTGTTCCGGGCCGGCGGGCGCAACCGGCCGCGGCCGGCGCCGGCCGACGATCGCTGAGGCGGGCACTGTCGGACGGGGTGGCTAGCGTCACCGCCATGCTCGCCCACCTGGAACGCACCCGGACCGCCTACGACACCGTCGCCGTCGACTACGCGCGGACGCTCGAGGGATTGATGGCCGACAGCCCGGCCGACCAGGCCGTGCTCGCCGACTTCGCCGCGGCGGTCCGCTCCGACGGGCAGGCTCAGGTCAGTGGTCAGGTGGTGGACGTCGGCTGCGGACCCGGGCGGATCACCATCCACCTGCACGAGCTCGGGCTGCCGGTGCGGGGCATCGACCTGTCGCCGGCCATGGTCGCCGAGGCCCGCCGGCGGTACCCGCACCTGGACTTCCAGGTCGGCTGCCTGACCGAACTGGACCTGCCCGACGCCTCGGTGGCCGGGCTGGTCGCCTGGTACTCGATCATCCACCTGCCGCCGGGCGAGCGGCCGGCTGCCTTCGCCGAATTCGGCCGGGTCCTGCGGCCCGGTGGCCGGCTGCAGTTTGCCTTCCAGGTCGGCGACGGCCCGGTCGAGATCGAACAGGCCTACGGCCACCGGGTGTCGGCGACGGCCTACCGGCTCGACCCGGACCACATCGAGCAGCTGCTTCGGGCCGCCGGCTTCACCGTGCTGACCCGGCAGGTGCGTGGCCCGATCGAGCCGGAGACAACGCCGCAGGCCTACCTGCTCGCGGGCCGATGATCCCGGCCATCCGTCCGAACCGGGCGATCGGTGCGAGGATGCCCGGATGGTCGAGCAGGTCGAACCGGTCGTCGCCGACCTGGGCCTGCGGGCGTCCGGCCGGCGGTTGGACCTGGGCGGTGACGTTCGGCCGCGCCAGGCCGAGTGGATCGACGTCGCCGGCCGGCCCCGGCTGGTCGTCGACGGCTCCGACGACATCACCCGGCTGTGGGACCCCCTGTCCCCGGACCCGCCGGTCCGGTTGGCCGGGGCCTACCTGGGCGCCGGTCCGTGGACCGTGACCCGCGACGCCACCGTGCTGGCCACCGCCGGCCCCGGCGGGGCCGTGGCGCTGTGGGACGCGCGCTCGGGCGAGCGCATCACCGAGCTGCACGGTCACCGCCAGCCGCCCGAGTGGGGCGCACCGGGTTTCCTCAACGGCGCCGCGGTCCTGGCTACCGGCGGCCGCTCGCATACCACCGTCCGGGTGTGGGCGCCGGAAACCGGCGTCCAGGTGGCCGAGCTGCCGGCCGCCCGAACGGCGTGGGTGGCCTGGTCGGTGCTGGACGGGGTGAGCGTGCTGGCCATCGGCCGCCCCGACGGCGGGGTGCAGCTCTGGGACCCGATGACCGGGCAGGGCCGGGGTGAACTCACCGGGCCGCCCGCCGGCCCGGTCGCGGATCCCGCCGCTCCGGGACCCGCGACCCCCGCGTCGGCTGCGACCGTGGCGACCGGGGCGACCTCGGCGGCCCGGGCCGACCGGGAACCGGCGGACCCGGGGGCGTCGCGACCGGCCGGCTGGGGATGCTGGGGCGTGCTGGCCGGGACGGCGGTGCTGGCCGTCGGCGGCGGCGCGGAGCAGGGCGTGCGGCTGTGGGACCCCGGCTCCGGCGGCCGGATGAGCGTGCTGGCCGGCCATCTCGGCGCGGTCAGCTGGGCGGGCTGGTCCGTGGCCGGCGATCGATCCGTCCTGGCCACGGGGGTCGGCGGGGACGGCGCGGTCTGGGTGTGGGACCCCCAGGACGATCGCCTGACCCGGCTGACCGGGCACACCGGCCCCGTGCGGTGGGGCGCGTTCGGCGTCGTCGACGGCCACCCGGTGCTGGCCACCGGCGGCGACGACCACAGCGTTCGGCTCTGGGATCCGGCCGGGGACGGATCCGCGCTGGCCGTGGTGACCGGTCATCGGGGGAGCGTGCACGGGGGCCGTTGGGGCACGGTGGACGGCCGGCCCACCGTGGCCACGTGGTCGGCCGACGGCAGCGTGCGCCTGTGGGAACTCACCCGGCGCGAGCCCGTCCCGCGGGTGCCCGGGTACCGCTCGGACGCGCACGGGGCCGGCGACCAGCTCGATCGGCAGCGGGAGGCCCTCGCCCTGGCCGACATCATCACCGCCCGCTCGGCCGCGCCGCCGCTGGCGATCGGCATCTTCGGACGATGGGGCGAGGGCAAGAGCAAGTTCCTGGCCATGATCCGGGACGAGGTCGCCCAGCGGGCCCGGTTGGCCGGCCGCACCGACCCCATCTCGCACGGGGCGGTCCGCCAGGTCAGCTTCAACGCCTGGCACTACGCGGAGACCGACCTGTGGGCCAGCCTGGTCGCGGAGCTGTTCGGCCAGCTGGCGGATCCGACCTCGGAGCAGGAGCAGCGTCAGCGATCCCGGCTGACCAGCGAACTGATCGATGCCCGAGGTCTGCAGGTGCAGCTCGCGGCGGCGCAGGCCCGGCTGGCGGAGATCCGGCGGATCCGGCAGGCCACCGTGGCGGCGGTCTGGGACCGGCTGCCCGACGGGACCCGGGCCAAGGCGCAGGCTCAGTTCGGCAAGGGCCCGGCCGACCTGTCCGCCGATTTCGCCGGCGTGGCCGGCGGGGCTCGGCGGCAGTGGTTGCTGGCCCGGGCCTGGATCGGCCAGGTGCCCGCCTGGGCCTGGCTGGTCGCGGCCGTCGGGGTGGTCGCCTTCGTCGCCGCGCTGCTGTGGCTGCCCGACCTGGTCGAATGGGCGAGCACGGTGCCCCTGGTCGTGGCCGTCGGCACCCTGCTCGCCGGACTGGGGGCCGCCTGGCGCCGCTCGGAGCCGATCCGCACGAAGCTGGTGACGACCTGGGACCAGGCCAAGGACTGGCTCGACCGGCAGGGGGCCGGGCTGGCCACCTCCGAGGCGGTCGCCCAGGCCGAGGTCGAGCAGCTGACCGGGCAGTTGCAGAGCCTGACCGCGGCCGGCCAACTGTCCGGATTCGCCACCGACCGGGCCGGCCACGGCAGCTACCGGGAACGGCTGGGCGTGATGACCGAGATCCGCCGGGACTTCGAGCACATGGCCGAGCTGCTGCAGCGGGCCCAGCTCGACGGGGCGGCCGGGCCGGACACCGACGCGGTCGGCGACGAGCTGCCGGCCATCGACCGCATCGTGGTCTACATCGACGACCTCGACCGGTGCCCGCCCGACCGGGTGGTCAGCGTGCTGGAGGCGATCCACCTGCTGCTGGCGGTGCCGCTGTTCGTGGTGGTCGTGGCGGTGGACCCGCGCTGGCTGCTGCGCTCGCTGGAATCGCACTACCGGGACCTGCTGACCGACGACGGCGAGCCCGGTGACCTGGACCGCGACCCCTGGTCCAGCACCCCGGCCCAGTACCTGGAGAAGATCTTCCAGATCGTGCTGACCCTGCCGTCGATGACCACCACCGGCTACCGCCAGCTGATGGACGACCTGGTCGGCGTGCGGGGCGCGCCGGTCACCGCCACCGTGACCGACACCCTCGGTATCACCGATTCGCTCGAGGTGCGGGCGACCGGGCCGGCCGAGGGCATCAATCCGAACCTGCCCGCGCCGCCGCCCACCTGGTGGCACCCGGCGGCCGAGACGTTCCGCCGGCCCCAGCTCAGCGTGGTCCAGCGCATCGACCCGCTCGCCCTGACCGCGGACGAGTTCCGGCTGATCGGCCTGTTCGGCCCGCCGCTGATCGGCTCGCCGCGGGCGGTCAAACGGTTCGCCAACAGCTACGGGCTGCTGGTCGCGCTGGAGACGGCGGCCGCCCAGGGCAACGCGCGGACCAGCCTGCAACCGGTGTCCGACGCGGACTCCCCGGATGGCCGCTCCTACGGCTACCGCGCAGCCATGACGCTGCTGGCCACGGTGATCGCGTTTCCGATGCTCGGCCCGGCTGGAGCGTGCACCTGCATTCCATGGCCGCGAAGAACCCGCTCGACCGCTGGAGCGAGGTCCTGGCCGGGCTCGTCCCGGTCGAGCGCGACGGCAGGTGGCGCAATGCGGTCGAGTCCGGCCTCGACGCCGATCGCGCCGACCAGTGGCGCCGGCTGGTCCAGGCGCTGCAGCAGGCCCGGGCCCGGGCCCGGGAGGCCGGCCTCCCGCTGCCCGAGCGGCTGGCGGTCTGGCAGCCGTGGATCGTGCCGGTCGGCCGGCTGTCCTTCCCGACCGGCTCCGCGGTCAGCGCGCTGGGCCACTGACCCGAGCCCGGATCCCGGGGCCGGTATCAGCCCTTCCCGGTGCCGGCGAACGGCCGGAACCGGTCCGCGGAGGAGGACGATTCGCCCTCGGGCACCAGGCTGAACGCGCCCTCCTCCTCCTGGGTGTTGTGCAACCGCAGGACGGCGTAGAGCCCGTACAGCAGGCGCCGGAGCTCGATGACGTCCTCCGGCGGTACCGCGGTGGCGTCCTCCAGAGTCGGGTCACCGGACGGGCCGCCGGGCAGGCCGTCCAGCAGGCGGCGCAGGCGCGACACCTGGTGCTCGATCTCGGCGTGCGTGCGGCTCAGCGACGCCGTCGCATCCGGACCCAGGGCCCGACCGACCAGCGGGACCAGCAGGTCCTCGTCGGCCCGCTCGTGCGGGAGCACCTCGTCCTCCAGCTGCCCGGCCAGGGTCCGCACCGGGTCCAGGTCCGGGTGCTGGGTGGACAGGGCGTCGGCCACCGTGCGGATCTGCTCGACGACCGGCTTGACCGCGTCGTGCTCGGTGCGCAGCCGGGCCGCGGTGGCCACGTCGGCGTCCGGCATCGGCACCGTGTGCCGGCGACCGGGCAGCACCGCGAGCAGGGCGATGCCGATGGCCAGCAGGTCGATCACCTCCTGGGTGATGGCGCCCGCGGCCGGCGGCAGCAGGCCGATCGCCGCGATCACCATGGCCACCAGCGAGAGCCCCATCCCGACCAGCACGGCCAGCAGGGCGATGCGCCGGCTCCGCCGGGCGATCAGGATGGCGTCGGCGAGCACGCCGACCCGGTCCACGGTCAGCACCACATCGGCCGTCTCCGACGAGGCCGAGGCGCCGCGGGCGGCCAGGGCGACGCCGACTCCGGCCGCGGCCAGCGCCGGCGCGTCGTTGATCCCGTCACCGACCATGATCGTCGCCCCGCCGGCCGACTCCTGTTCGACGATGCCGAGTTTGGCGGCCGGGTCGCGGTCGGCCAGCACCTCGTCGACCCCGACGATGCGCCCGATCATCTCGGCGACGTCGGCCCGGTCGCCGGTCACCAGCATCACCCGGGTGATCCCGGCCCGGCGCAGCCCGCGGATCATCCGCGGTGCGTCCGGCCGCACCTCGTCCTGCAGCAGGAAGGCCCCGGCCGGCCGGCCGTCGATCGCGACGAAGACGGTCAGCGAACCGTCCAGGTCGGCGCGGCGGCGCAGCTGACGAACCCAGGCCGGGTCCGCGTCGCCGACCACCCAGGACGCCTTGCCCAGCGCGACCAGGCGGCCGTCCACCCGGCCCTGCAGGCCGTAGCCGTGCTCCTCCCGAACCTGCGTCGGCAGCTCCAGGGCCAGCCCGCGGCCGGTGCCGGCCGTGACGATGGCGCTGGCCAGGACGTGCGGCGAGACCTGGTCCAGCGAGGCGGCCAGCCGGAGCACCTCGTCGGCGTCCCACTCCGGCCCGGCCAGCACGAGATCGGTGACCTGCGGCCGGCCACGGGTCAGGGTGCCGGTCTTGTCGAACAGCAGCACGGTGCCCTTGGCCAGCCGTTCGAGTGCCCCGCCGCCCTTGATGATCACGCCCAGCCGGGCCGCCCGGGACAGGCCGGACATGAACGCGATCGGCGCGGCCAGCAGCAGCGGGCACGGGGTGGCGACCACGAGCACGGCGACGGCCAGCACCGGATCGCCACTGACCAGCCAGGCCGCGCCGGCCAGGAGCAGGGTCAGCGGCACGAACAGGATGGCGAACCGGTCGGCTACCCGGACGAACGGCGCCGAGGACGCCTTGGCCTGCTCGACCAGCCGGACGACGCCCGCGTAGGTCGAGTGCGCGGCCGTCTCGGTGGTCAGCACGTCCGCCGGCGCACCCACGTTGACCACACCGCTGCGGATGTCCTCGCCGGCGGCCCGGTGCACCGGCAGCGGCTCCCCGGTCAGGGCCGACTCGTCGAACACCCCGGCGGACAGCAGCCGGCCATCGACCGCGACGATCTCCCCGGTGCCGACCAGCAGCCGATCGCCCACGGCCACCTCGTCCACCGGGATCTGGTCGATCTGCCCGCCGACGTCGCGCCGCGCGGTTCGCGGCGCCCGCTCGATGAGCAGGCTCAGCTCGCGGCGGGCCCGCGCGGCGGCCCGGGCCTCCAACAACTGACCGCTGGCCAGCATCACGCTGATCATGGCGCCGGCGAACGGTTCGCCGACGGCCAGCGCGCCGGCCAGGGCCAGCACGGCGATCACGTCGACGCTCAACCGGCCGCCGCGGATGGCCACCACCAGCTGGGCCACCGCGGCGACCAGGCCGAGCAGGGTGCCGGCCACCCACAGGGCCCTGGCCGCCGCATCGGCCCCGGCCAGAGCGGCGGCGCCGCCCGCCGCCAGCAGCGCAGTGGCCGCGACGAACAGGGCCTGTTCATGGTTGCGCCGCCACCAGTTCACCGTCGGCCGTCCCTTCCCGGCGCCGGGCGTGGGGCCGCCCTCCGCCCGACCCCCAGTCAAGGCGGTGCCGGGATCAGGTGGCAGGGGCGAAAGTCCCCGCCGCCGATGTTGGCCGGCCCTGCGGTCCCGGGCGGGTCCGCGGATCCGTACCGTGTCCGTTGTCCCACCCGGTCTGTCTGCCGCCGGGTCGGCCCACCGGCCGACGGGCGGGGACACGTCGAAAGCGAGCACCGTCAGTGACTGTCTGGTCGACCCACTCGTCCGCTGCACTCGGCTCAGCTGCCCTCGACTCGGTCGGGCTCACCGGGGTGGCCGCGCGGGCGCTGGCCACCCTGCCCACGGATCAGCTGACCGCCCGCGCGCGCGAGATCCGGGACGCGTCGTTCGGCACCCGGATCACGTTCTCGCCCAAGGTGTTCCTGCCGCTGACCAGGCTGTGCGCGGATCGCTGCGGGTACTGCACGTTCGCCACCGCGCCGCGCCACCTGCCGCACGCCTACCTCACCCCGGACGAGGTGCTGGCCGTCGCCGGGCAGGGTGCCACCCACGGCTGCGCCGAGGCCCTGTTCACCCTGGGGGAGGGGCCCGAGCGCCGGTACCCGCAGGCCCGGGAGTGGCTCGACGAGCACGGCTACACCTCGACGGTGGACTACCTGGTGGCGATGGCCGGCCGGGTGCTGGGCGAGACCGGCCTGTTGCCGCACGCCAACGCCGGCGCCATCTCGGCGCCGGAGCTGGCTCGGCTGCGGACGGTCGCCCCCAGCCAGGGGATGATGATCGAATCGCTGCGGCCCGACCTGGCCGCCCACCGCGGCGCTCCGGACAAGACCCCGGAACGTCGGCTGGCCACCCTGCGGGCCGCCGGCGAGCTGGCCATCCCGTTCACCACCGGCATCCTGGTCGGCATCGGGGAGACCGAGGCCGACCGGATCGAGGCCCTGCTGGCCATCGCCGACGTGCATCGCGAGTTCGGGCACATCCAGGAAGTGATCGTGCAGAACTTCCTGCCCAAACCGGGCACGGCGATGCGGGACGAGCCGCCGTGCCCGCCGCTGGAGCACCTGCGGGCGATCGCGCTGGCCCGGCTGATCCTGCCGCCGGATGTGCATCTGCAGGCCCCGCCGAACCTGACCGACACCGAGCAGCTGGGCGAGCTGCTGGCCGCCGGCCTCGACGACTGGGGCGGGGTGTCCCCGGTGACCGCCGACCACGTCAATCCCGAACGCCCGTGGCCGGCCCTGCACACCCTGCGGTCGGCGACCGAGGACGCCGGCCACACGCTGGCCCCGCGGATGACGATCTACCCGGAGTTCGCGCTCGATCCGCAACGGTGGCTGGACCCGGCGACCCGGTTCCCGGTGCTCGACCGGTCCGACGCGCAGGGCCTGGGCCGGGACGACCCGGGCGCGGTGTGGCCGGAGAAGCACGGCGCCGCGGCCAACGTCGGCACCGGTGCCGAGGTGATTCAGATCGGCCGCCGGTCCACCGCCTGGTACTCGGGGGCGGACGTGGCGCCGCCGGTGCTGATCCCGGGGCCGGCGTTCGCCCGCGGCCGGGTCGCCGAGGTGCTCGACGGGGCCCGGGCCGGGCAGGAGCTGGGCGAGGCCGAGATCGTCGCCCTGTTCGGGGCCCGGGGCCCGGAGGTCGCCGCGGTCGCCGAGCTGGCCGACGAGCTGCGCCGCGAGCTGGTCGGCGACGAGGTCACCTACGTGATCAACCGGAACATCAACTACACCAACGTGTGCACGTTCCGGTGCACGTTCTGCGGGTTCTCCAAGGGGCCGCTCTCGCTCAACCTGCGGGGCAAGCCGTACCTGCTCTCGCTGGAGGACATCGCGCAGCGCTCCCGGGAGGCGGTCGACCTCGGGGCCACCGAGGTCTGCCTGCAGGGCGGCATCCACCCGCACTTCGACGGCAACTTCTACGTCGACGTCGCCCAGGCAGTGCACGACGCGGTGCCCGACCTGCACATCCACGGCTTCACCGCGCTGGAGGTGCACGAGGGGGCCAAGCGGCTGGGCGAGCCGCTGACCGACTACCTGCGCCGGCTGCAGGCCGCCGGCCTGAAAACCCTGCCGGGCACCGCCGCGGAGATCCTGGACGACGAGATCCGGCGGGTCATCTGCCCGGACAAGATCACCACCGACGAGTGGCTCGAGGTGCACCGGGCCGCGCACTCGGTCGGCCTGCGCAGCAACGTCACCATCATGTTCGGCTCGGTCGAGCAGCCGCAGCACTGGGCCCGGCACCTGCTGCGGACCCGGGCGCTGCAGCGGGAGACCGGCGGGTTCACCGAGTTCGTGCCGCTGCCGTTCGTGCACATGGCCGCCCCGATCTACCTCAAGCGGGGGGCCCGGCGCGGGCCGACCTGGCGCGAGGCGGTCCTGATGCACGCGGTCGGCCGCATCGTCTACGCCGGCACCATCGACAACATCCAGGCGTCCTGGGTCAAGCAGGGTCCGATCGGCGCCCGCCAGTTGCTGCGGGCCGGCGTGAACGACCTGGGCGGCACGCTGATGGAGGAGAACATCTCCCGGGCCGCCGGGGCCAGCCACGGCCAGGGCCTGGACGCCGCCGGGCTGCGCGCGCTGGCCGCGGCCGAGGGCCGGCCGGCCGTGCAACGGACCACCTTGTACGGGCGCGTCCCCGCCGGCCTGGCCACTGCCGCCGGATCGGTGACCGCCGCGCCGCAGGACTCGGCGCCGGTCTCGGCCTGAGCGGACCGGGGAGCCGCCGGGTGGTCTCGATCACCCGGTGGCGCGGGTCTTGACCGTGTGTCGGGGCGGCCCGTAGCCTGGTCGAAACGATTCGATCGAATCGTTTCGACCGATGGGTCCGCGCGCGTCGCCGCCCGGCCCGACACCACCCGTGAGACGCAGGGAACCATGTCCGATCCGAGTGCTCCGGCCGTCGCCGGGGCCGCCCCCGCACTGACCCGCCAGCAGGTGGTCGCCTGGCGCAACGCGCTGTTCGTGATCTTCGCGCTGTGCGGGGTCGCGCTGGCCAGCTGGGTCGCCCGTACCCCGGCGATCCGGGATGCCGTCGGCGCCTCGACCTGGCAGATGGGCCTGATCGTCTTCGGGCTGGCCGGCGGGTCCATGGTCGGCCTGGTCCTGTCCAGCCACATCCTGGCCCGGTTCGGGCCGATCGCCACCATCCGGGCCACCATGATCGTGTCCGCGGTCGGCATCGTCATCGCCGGCATCGGCGGCAGCCTGGCCTCCATTCCGGTGGTCACCGCCGGCCTGGTCGTCTTCGGGCTCGGCACCAGCACCTGCGACGTGTCGATGAACGTCGACGGCGCGGCCAACGAGCGGGCGCTGGGCCGCACCGTCATGCCCATCTACCACGCCATGTTCAGCGCCGGCACCATCGTCGGCGCGGCCGGCGGCGCGCTGGCCGAGCACCTCGGCGTGCCCGTCGTCGCGCACCTGTCGGTGGTCGCCGGGCTGATGATCGGCGCGGTGCTGGTGGCCGTGCGCTTCCTGCAGCCCGACCCGGCCCTGTCCGCCGCGCAGGAGACCGACCAGGCCCAGGAGAAGGGGGACTGGCGGTCCCGGCTGACCGTGTGGCGCGACCGCCGCACCCTGCTGATCGGGCTGATCGTGCTGGGCATGGCCTTCGCCGAGGGGTCGGCCAACGACTGGCTGGCCCTGGCCATGGTCGACGGCCACGGCGTGGACAACGCCACCGGCGCCCTGGTGTTCGGCATCTTCGTCACCGCGATGACCATCGGCCGGGTCGGCGGCGTGCTGGTGCTCGACCGGTTCGGTCGGGTGCCGGTGCTGCGGGTCTCGGCCGTGCTGGCCGGCGTCGGCCTGGCCACCATGATCTTCGCGCCCAATCCCTGGTTGGCCGCCGCGGGCGTCGTCTCCTGGGGCCTGGGTTCCGCGCTCGGCTTCCCGGTCGGCATGTCCGCGGCCGCCGACGACCCGAAGACGGCCGCCGCCCGGGTCAGCGCCGTGGCCACCATCGGTTACCTGGCCTTCCTGGTCGGGCCCCCGCTGGTCGGTTTCGTCGGCCAGCAGGTCGGACTGCTCAACGCCCTGCTGATCGTGCTCGCCCTGATCGCGGTCGCCGGCATCGTCTCGCCGGCCGCCCGGGAGCCGCGGCGACCGGCCGCGGTGCTCGCCCGGTCCGAGAAGGGCGCCGACCGCCCCGCGACCTGACGGGCCGGACCGGGCGCCCGGCCGCCCGCCGGGTCGTCCCGTGGGTGGCGCCGGTCCGGGCTACCGTGGTCCGATGCGCAACGACCCCACCCGGCGGGAACCGCGGGCCCCGGCGGTGGCCGTCTGGACCCTGTTCGGAGTCCTGGTCGGCGTGGCCGGCGGCATCCTGTTCGGCTCGTTCCTGCTGCCGGTCGTCGTGGGCACCGGTCTTGGCCTGCTCTTCGGCCTGTTCACCACCCGGAAGATGCACCTGCCCGACGAGTGAGCCGGCCCGCCCCGGACACCCCGTCCGTTCACCGAAATGTCCTTGGGCGGCAAGGTGTTCCCGTACCATCGCGGCCGTGACCACGACGATCGAGATCCCCGGCCCGTTGCTGGACGCGGTGCGCCGCGCCGCGGCCGCCGACGGGACGTCGGTGCCGTCGGTCGTCGAGCAGGCCCTGCGCAACCTGATCCGGGAGCGGCTGATCCGGGCGAACGAGCCCGACGACCGGTCGGCGCTCGACCCGACGGCCGCTCGCCGGCCGTACGGGCGGATGCAGGAAGTGTTCGACAGCTACCTCTTCGAGGGCTTGGGCGGGCCGACCGGCGGCCACTGATCTGCCGGGTTCTCCCGGTCAGTGACCGACTGCGAACTTCAGGCCGACGACCACGATCCCGATGACCACGTTCAGGGTGATGGTGCGGACCACGGCCATCCCGGACAGGCTGGACCGGCGGACTGCCGCGTAGCCCCAGATCTGCTGCTCGACGATGGCCACCACCAGCGCGATCCAGGCGCCGTCGGTGGTGGTGATGTCCGGGAAAAAGGCCGCGGTGAGCGCGGCCAGCGCCGGCGGGATCGCCGCGAAGGCCACCGGCCATTCCTTGCGCAGGCCCTTGCGGATCGCGCCCAGCTCCCAGCCGCCGTGCACGTTGGCCACGGTGATCGCGTACACGTGGGCCAGCCAGAACACGACACCGCTGACCACCAGCAGCACCGACAGCCCGATCGCCGGCATCGGGCCGGCGCTGACGATCACCGTGCCGGCCACCACCGAGCCGTAGACGGCGGAGGTGAAGTCGGCCTGCCGCCGCCGGCCCGGGCCCGCGGGGCGCCGGGCCGCCCCCGGTTGCACCGCCGACATGATCAGCGCTTCGGGCGGGGCCGCCGCCGGGTCGGTGGTCTGAGGGGTGGTTCGCCGGTCCGCGGGACCGTCCGGGGTCGAAGGCGTCACCGCTCCATTGTCGCGTCCCCACGCGTGAGCGCCGCGCCAGGTCGCGGCGGACCACCCGGCCGGGGGGAGCGCGCGGCTATCCTGACCGGTGACATGCACGCCCTGTTCGGGCGTCCGGTGCAGGGGCAGACCCGAGTCCGGCCCGTCGCGCCGTGATCAGCACGGTGCCACCCCGAGCCCCGCGAAGGAGCAATGCTGTGTCCACCACCACCAGCACACTGTCCGACCTGAACCTGGTCGCCGACCGATCCGGTGACCTGGACTACAAGGTCGCCTCGATGGCCCTGGCCGATTTCGGCCGCAAGGAAATCACCCTGGCCGAGCACGAGATGCCCGGTCTGATGGCCCTGCGTCGCGAATACGCCGAGGTCCAGCCGCTGGCCGGGGCCCGGATCTCCGGCTCGCTGCACATGACCGTGCAGACCGCCGT
This sequence comes from Nakamurella multipartita DSM 44233, assembly GCF_000024365.1. NCBI lineage: Bacteria > Bacillati > Actinomycetota > Actinomycetes > Nakamurellales > Nakamurellaceae > Nakamurella > Nakamurella multipartita. Next base: position 4,732,654 of record NC_013235.1, on the reverse strand, counting down.
GCTCATCGAGACCCTGGTCGAGCTCGGCGCCGACGTCCGCTGGGCGTCCTGCAACATCTTCTCCACCCAGGACCACGCCGCGGCCGCCGTCGTCGTCGGCAAGTACGGCACCGTCGAGGAGCCCAAGGGCACCCCGGTCTTCGCCTGGAAGGGCGAGACCCTGCCGGAGTACTGGTGGTGCACGGAGCAGATGCTGCGCTGGCCGGACGGTCAGGGCCCGAACATGATCCTGGACGACGGCGGCGACGCCACCCTGCTGGTGCACAAGGGGGTCGCCTACGAGAAGACCGGGGTGATCCCGTCGATCAACGAGGACGACCCGGAGTACTCCGAGGAGTACGCGGTCATCCTGGACTTCCTGCGCGCCTCGCTGGCCGCCGACCCGCAGTACTGGACGCGGACCGCGCCGTCGATCATCGGCGTCACCGAGGAGACCACCACCGGGGTCAACCGGCTCTACCAGCTGGCCGCGGCCGGCGAGCTGCTGTTCCCGGCGATCAACGTCAACGACTCGGTCACCAAGAGCAAGTTCGACAACAAGTACGGCATCCGGCACTCGCTGATCGACGGCATCAACCGCGGCACCGACGTGCTGATCGGCGGCAAGGTCGCGCTGGTCGCAGGCTACGGCGACGTCGGCAAGGGGGCGGCCGAGTCCCTGCGCGGCCAGGGCGCGCGGGTCGTCGTCGCCGAGATCGACCCGATCTGCGCGCTGCAGGCGCTGATGGACGGTTTCGAGGTCTCCACCGTCGACAAGGCCGTCGAGCGGGCCGACCTGATCATCACCACCACCGGCAACAAGGACATCATCACCGTCGCGCACATGAGCCGGATGAAGCACCAGGCGATCCTGGGCAACATCGGGCACTTCGACAACGAGATCGACATGGCCGGGCTGGCCCGGTCCGGGGCCTCGAAGATCGAGATCAAGCCGCAGGTCGACGAGTGGCGCTTCGCCGACGGTCACACGATCATCGTGCTGTCGGCCGGCCGGCTGCTGAACCTGGGCAACGCCACCGGGCACCCCTCGTTCGTGATGAGCACCTCGTTCTCCAACCAGGTCATCGCCCAGCTGGAGCTGTTCACCAAGCCGAACGAGTGGGACAAGGAGGTCTACCGCCTGCCCAAGCACCTGGACGAGAAGGTCGCCAAGATCCACGTCGAGGCGCTCGGCGGCGAGCTGACCAAGCTGTCCAAGGACCAGGCCGAGTACCTCGGCGTGGATGTCGAGGGGCCGTTCAAGCCGGAGCACTACCGGTACTGATCGTCGCGCCCGCCCGTCCACTTGCCCCCACGCACCGCCGACAGAATCGTGGCGGTGCGTGGGGCAAGTCGGGCTGGTTCGGGCGGTGACGTGCGGCCTACTGGGCCAGGATGGCGGCCTTCTGGCCGTCGAACTCGGCGTCGGTGAGCACCCCGGCGGCCCGCAGATCGCCCAGCTGCTGGAGCTGGGCGAGCTTGGTGGCCATGTCCACCCGGGCGGCCGGCGGTCGCGCGGCCGGGGCCTGCCCGGGGGCCGGATACCCGCTGGCGGTGTGCTCGGTGGCGAACTGCGGCCGGCCGTACTCCGCGGGCGGTGCCGGCGCCGGCGCAGCGGCAACCGGGGGCGGCGGGGGTGGCGGCGCCTGGGGCACCGCATTCTGCGCGGCCCACTTCTGCTGCTGGCGGCGTTGCACCCGACCGTGCACCGAGCTGGCCACGGCCACCTTGGCGGCGGTCTTGAACAGGCCCATCACACACCGGCCTTCGCGGGTTCGGTGGCGTCCAGGGCCTCGTCCAGATCGGTCGGTTCCAGATGCCCGACCAGCGCCAACCGGCCGCCGGCGGCGTGCCACGCGGCCACCACCGGGATCAGCACCTGCTCCTCGTAGACCAGCACCGCGGCGACGCTGCCCACGCCGATCGAGTCGCCCAGAGTGGCCAGATCGGTGGTGTCGACCAGGCCGCTGGAGGCGCCGACGAACGGTGACAGGTCGACCCCGGGACCGACCGTGAGGTCAGCGACCTCGACCGGCACGACGGCGCCGTCCGCGGTCCGCCGGACGAACTCCAGATCGAGGATGCGAATGACGCCGGAGTCGGCCAGCTCGAGCAACTGGGCAAATCCGCTCCCGCTGACCACCCCGGCGGGGAACTCGACGACTGCGAACTCGACCGGGCCGAGCACATCCACCTCGGTCGCGCTCAACGCACGCCGAGCAGGTCGATGACGAAGATCAGCGTGCGCCCGGACAGCCGGTGCCCGCCACCAGCGGGACCGTAGGCCAGCTCCGGCGGGATGGTCAGCTGCCGGCGGCCGCCGACCTTCATCCCCGGGATGCCGTCCTGCCAGCCCTTGATCAGGCCGCGCAGCGGGAACTCGATGGACTCGCCCCGGTTCCAGGACGAGTCGAACTCGCTACCGGACTCGTAGTCGACTCCGAGGTAGTGCACCCGGACGGTGTCGCCGGGGTTGGCCTGCGCGCCGTCGCCGACGGTCAGATCGGCGATGACAAGTTCGGTGGGAGGCGGTCCTTCGGGAAACTCGACCTCGGGCTTGGTGGCATCAGTTCCAGACATGACAACCATCCAACACGAAGCTAGGCCACCCGGTGCACCGGGCAGCCGGGCGTGGCCGGGTGCGGGCCGGCCGCCACCGCTCGCCAGGCTTCGGGTTGGGCCTGGAACCGCGGCGTGCCGGGGTCGGCGTCGGCGGCGTAGTACCGGTGGAACACCGGGCTGGTCGACCCCGAGACCGGTGGTACCAGCCAGCTCCAGTCCCCGGGGGTCGACCGGCCCTGGTCGCGTTCGCGGTCCAGGTGCGTCATGAACTGGGCGGACGCGCTGTGGTGATCGACCATCCGCACACCGGCCGCCTTGAACGAGTGCAGCACCGCCACGTTCAGCTCGACCAGGGCCCGGTCGCGCCACAGGCTGATGCTGCTGCGGGTGTTCAGGCCCATCCGGCGGGCGATCGCCGGCAACTGGTCGTACCGGTCGACGTCGGCCAGGTTGCGGGCGGCGATCTCCGTGCTCATGTACCAGCCGTTGAACGGGGCGGCCGGGTAGAACAGGCCACCGGCCCGCAGGCCCAGGTTGCACACCATCGGCAGGGCGTGCCAGCGCAGGCCCAGCTCGGCGAACCAGGAGAACTCCGGGTGGGTGATCGGCACTTCCAGGACGGCGTCGGCCGGCAGCTCGAACAGCTGGGATCGGTGGTGCCCGACCTGGATGACCACCGGCAGGACGGTGAACGCGGTGCGCTGCGCCGGCCGCCAGCCCAGCTCGTGCAGCCGGTCGGTCAGCTCCAGCTGGGCCGGATCGCCGAGCACCGTCCCGTCCGGACGGCGCCAGCCGGCGTAGCGGATCAGCTGCGGATTCCAGATCCGCGCCGCCCGTCCGGTCTCGGCCGCCGCGAAGACCGTCATCACCGGACGGATCCGGCCGCCGTTGGTCGCCCACCGCAGATGCTCCACGCAGGCCTGGAAGACCTCTTCCGGCGTCTGCAGGTGCCGGCGGTCCAGCACCTGCAGGGTCTGCCAGGGCAGCCGGCCGATGCAGCGCGGGGTGGCCCGCCAGCCGATCCGGCCGGCCTGCTCCAGCTCGCTCGCGGTGTGCTCGTAGCGGCCGGTCGCGGCCAGCTCGGTGTTGATCTGCCGCAGCCGGCGGCCGTGCGCGACCTGGTCGATCAGCCCCTCCCGCAGCAGCAGCCCCTGGAACTCGGCCGCCTCGATCCAGCGTGCTGCCTGCATCGGAACCCCCTGGTCTGGACGCTGATCCTGCTGTCCAGAGCGTTCCTACGGCCGGATCCGGACAACGGTTCGCCGGTTCGGGCGGTTCGGGGTCAGCGCACCCCGCCCATCAGCCGCAGGATCGGCTTGGTGAACACCCACAGCACCGCGCCGACGACGATCGCGATGCAGCCCAGGATGCCGAAGTAGGGGACCTGGTCCTCGATCGTGTAGTACTGCGACAGCACGCCGGACATGGCCGTGCCCAGCGCGATCGACAGGAACAGCAGGGCCACCATCTGCGTCTCGAAGACCTTCGGCGCCAGCTTGGTGGACAGCGACAGGCTGATCGGGGAGATCAGCAGCTCGGCGTTGGTGAAGACGAAGATGACGCCGACCAGCCCGAGCAGGGGGGCACTGTTCGGAACGGTGCTGGCCATCGGGATGAACAGCAGGAACGCGATGCCCATGATGATGGTGCCCAGCGCGAACTTGACCGGGCTGGACGGTTGCCGGTTGCCCAGCTTGGTCCAGACCCCCGCGTAGACCAGCGACAGGATCATGATGAACACCGGGTTGATCGACTGCACCCAGCTCGCCGGCATCTCCCACCCGAACAGGTCCCGGTTCAGCTGCTGGTCGCTGTAGACCGCGAGCACGGTGAACTGCTGCTGGTAGAGCGACCAGAACACGGCACTGACCAGGAACAGCGGGATGAAGGCGATCACCCGCCGGCGCTCGACGGTGCTCACCTGCTTGCTGCCCAGGATGACCACGAAGTACGCGACGGCGGCGACGATGGTGATCGCCACCACCGCGCTGGAGAGGCGGTCCGCGGTCAGCACCCCGGTGAGCACGGCGAGCACGACCAGGGCCACCGCAGCCACCGCGGCCACGATGTAGCGGATCCGGCGCTCCGGCGGCAACGGATTGGGCACGTTGTTGGCGCTGGCCGGCAGTTTCCGGCGGCCGACGGCGTAGATGGCCAGCCCGATGGCCATGCCGATGGCCGCGACCAGGAACGCCCAGTGGAAGCCGAAGTCGACCTGCACCAGGCCGGTCAGCAGCGGGCCGGCGAAGGCCCCCAGGTTGATGCCGAAGTAGTAGATGGAGAAGCCCGCGTCCCGCCGCGGGTCGCTCGGCTCGTACAGGGTGCCGACCAGCGAGGTGCAGTTGGCCTTGACCCCGCCCGAACCGAAGGCGATCAACACCAGCCCGACGCCGACCCCCAGCAGGCCGGGCAGCGCGGACAGCGCGATGTGGCCCGACATCACCAGAATCGCCGCGTAGAACAGGGTGCGTTCGGCGCCCATGACCCGGTCGGCCAGCCAGGCACCCAGGATGGTGGACAGGTAGACCATGCCGCCGTAGGCGCCGACGATGCCGGTCGCGACGCCCTGGTCGATGCCCAGTCCGCCGTCGGCCGTCGAGTAGTACAAGTAATAGACCAGGATGATCTGCATCCCGTAGAACGAGAAGCGTTCCCACATCTCGACCGAGAACAGGGTGGCCAGCTGACGAGGCTGGCCCAGGAACGTCCGGCTATCCGCCGGCTTCGGTGTGGCGGTGGTCATGGCGACAGCGTCCCACCTGCGGCAACGGAGCGCATCGAGACTCGCGGGCGGCTCGGCCCGTAGGGTGCTCGCTCGTGGGACGACTGATCGTCATCGAGGGACTGGACGGTTCGGGCAAGCGCACGCTCACCCAGGCGCTGGCCGCCCGGTGGCAGGCCGACGGCCGGACGGTGGCGACCCTGGCGTTTCCCCGGTACGGGCTCGACGTGCACGCCGACCTGGTCCAGGACGCGTTGTACGGGCGCCTGGGCGATCTGTCCGACAGCATCTACGGACCGGCCGTGTTGTTCGCCCTGGACCGGCGGGCCGCGGCCGGGCAGATCCGGGACCTGCGGCAGGCGCACGACGTGCTGCTGCTGGACCGCTACGTCACCTCCAACGCCGCCTACGGCAGCGCCCGGCTGGGCGGTCCGGACCGGCCGACCGACTTCCCGGCCTGGGTGCGGGCCCTGGAGATCGATCGGTTCGGCGTGCCGGCGCCCGACCATCAGATCCTGCTGGCCACCTCGGTCGAGCTGGCCGGGCAACGCGCCCGGAACCGGGCCGATCAGGATCAGGACCGCGCCCTGGACCGGTTCGAGGCCGACGACGGCCTGCAGCGGCGGACCGCCGCGATGTACCGGCGGCTGGCCGAGCAGGACTATCTGTCGCCGTGGACGGTGCTCACCCCGGACTCCGACGGGTCGTTCAGCCTGCCGGCGGCGGTGGTGGGATGAGCCCGTCCGGGGGCTGATCGGGCCGCTGGCCGGGGCGCTGGTCGGGACCCGGCGCGCGGTCCTGCAAGCGGGCCCGGCGGTCGGACTCGGCCGCGATGCGCAGGGCGTAGTCCAGGTGCTCGGTGCGGATCCGGATGTCGATGTAGATCAGCGCGATGACCGCGCCGGTCCAGGCGCCGGTGAACGCGGCGACCACGGTGCCGATCAACTGGGTGATCAGCAGCGCGCTGACCGGATCGGACTGGCTGACCACGGAACTGAGCACGGTGGTGATGACCGTGCTGGTGAAGCCGGAGATGATGCCGGCGAGCAGGGTCACGCCCAGGATCCGGCCGCGGTGGCCCCGGCTGAGCTGGGCGCTGCGACGCATCGACTCGCCGATGCCGGCCCGCTCCATCACTGCGGCCGGCGCGGCCAGCACCAGGATCAGGTAGGCGATCACCCCCGGCACCACCAGCAGCATCAGCCCGAGCGAGCAGAGCACGCCGACGACGACGGCGACCCCCAGCAGGGCGCCCCACCGGCCGGCCATCCGCTGGGCCACCGCGCCCCGGCCGTCGCGGCCCTGGGCGAGCGAACCGGCCCCGGCCGCGGCCATCCCGGCCACGAGCACCCCGCCCACGGTGGAGACGACCAGCCCGGACAGGGCGGAGACGATGATGGCCGGCGGGATGCTGGAGCCGCCGTCGATGATGTCCTGCAGCCAGGTGGCCTCGGCGTAGGTGCGCAGGCTGCCGGCCAGGGCCAGCACGGCCAGGGTGGTGCCGTTGGACAGCAGCGCGGCCAGGAACGCGGCCAGGCACAGCGGGACCGCGCAGCGGCGGACCACGGTGACGGCCACCCCCAGCAGATCCCCGACGCCCAACGGGCGGAGCGGGATCGGTCCCGGCTGGTCCGCGGGCCAGCCGCCGGGGCGGCCGGACTCGGGTCGGGGGTATCCAGGAAAGCTCACCGGCCCATCGTCCCATGGGCGCCGCACGGTCCCGGGCGGTCTCGGGGCGTCCGGGGCGCCGTCCGGGCGTCCGGGGCGGTTCCGTCGAGCGCGCCCACCCCGGTCGATCTGTGAAGGGTGTCACCATGGGGGCATGAAAGCGCGCGTGCTGGTGGTCGACGATGACCCCGCCCTGGCCGAGATGTTGACCATCGTGCTGCGGGGGGAGGGCTTCGACACGGCCGTCGTGCGGGACGGGTCGAAGGCGGTGGACGCCTTCCGGGACGTGCACCCCGACCTGGTGCTGCTGGACCTGATGCTGCCCGGGGTGTCCGGGCTCGACGTCTGCAAGGAGATCCGGGCCGAGTCCGGCATCCCGATCATCATGTTGACGGCCAAGACCGACACGGTCGACGTCGTGCTCGGGCTGGAGTCGGGCGCCGACGACTACGTGATGAAGCCGTTCAAGCCCAAGGAGCTGACCGCCCGGATCCGGGCCCGGCTCCGGCGCGCCGACGTCGGCTCGGCCGAACGGCTGCGGGTGGCCGACGTGGACATCGATGTGCCCGGCCATCAGGTCACCCGGGACGGCGAACCGATCTCGCTGACCCCGCTGGAGTTCGACCTGCTGGTCGCGCTGGCCCGCAAGCCGCGCCAGGTGTTCACCCGTGAGGTGCTGCTGGAGAAGGTCTGGGGGTACCGGCACGCCGCGGACACCCGGCTGGTCAACGTGCACGTGCAGCGGCTGCGGTCCAAGATCGAAAAGGATCCCGAGCACCCGGAGGTGGTCGTCACCGTCCGCGGCGTCGGTTACCGGGCGGGTGCGGCGTAGCGGAGAGCAGGCAGCGGTGAGCACTGAGCCGGCTGCGGCGACCCCGTCGCCCGATGCGGCGGCCGCCGGGTCGGCGCAGGCGCCGGCCGACCCCACGGCGCCGCAGACGCACCGGTCGGTGGACTCCCGGCTGACCCGGCTGCGCGGGCAGGCGCGCCGCGGCCTGACCGCCGCCCGCTCCCGGATCGCCTTCTGGAGCCGGTCGCTGCTGGTCCGGGTGGTGGTGCTGACCCTGAGCCTGTCGGCGGTCGTGATGATCACCCTGGGCCTGATCCTGCAGCAGCAGATCACCGCCGGGCTGCTGCAGTCCAAGATCGACGCGGCCACCGTGGAGATCGACAACGCCCGGCAGACCGTGCAGAACAGCCTCTCCGGCGCGGATTCGGACCCGAATTCACTGCGCGAGCAACTGCAGCTGGCGCTGACCGAGATCGGCCGGGTCGACGGCTCCTCCGGGGCGCAGAACTCGACCGCCGGGGTGTTCGAGCCCGTCATCGTGCCTAGCCGGATCGGCTCGGACGCGGACCTGGCGGTGGCCCAGCCGCTCGCCGACGTGCCGGCCGAACTGCGGGCCCGGGTCTCCCAGGGCAACGTCTCCTACCAGTACACGACGATCCGCCGGGACGGTCAGGCCATCCCTGCCCTGGTGGTCGGCAGTCCCGCCCGGACCAGCACCGATTCGTTCGAGGTCTACCTGATCTTCCCGCTGGCCGGCGAACAGGGCACCGTGCAGGTGGTGCAGCGGACGCTGCTGGTCGGCGGCGTCGCCCTGGCCATCGCGCTGACCGGCATCTCCGCCCTGGTCGCCATGCAGGTGGTGCGACCGGTGCGCCGGGCCGCGGCGAGCGCGCGCAAGCTGGCGGCCGGCGACCTGGCCGAGCGGATGCCGGTCAAGGGACCGATCGAGCTGGAGACCCTGGCCAGCTCGTTCAACGGCATGGCCGAGGCGATCCGGGTGCAGATCCGGCAACTGGAGGAGTTCGGCAAGCTGCAGCGGCGGTTCACCTCCGACGTCTCGCACGAGCTGCGCACGCCGCTGACCACCGTCCGGATGGCCGCCGACATGCTCTACGACGGGCGGTCGGACTTCCCCGAGTACCTGGGCCGGTCCACCGAGCTGCTGGTCGACGAGCTGGACCGGTTCGAGTCGCTGCTCACCGACCTGCTGGAGATCAGCCGGTACGACGCCGGGATGGCCGAGCTGAGCGCGGAGACGATCGACATCCGGTCCTGCATCCACGCGAGCATCGCCGCGGCCGCGCCGCTGGCCGACCAGTTCGACGTCCAGATCGTCACCGTGTTGCCCGAGCACGCGGTGGTCGCCGAGCTCGACACCCGACGGGTCGACCGGATCCTGCGCAACCTGCTCAACAACGCCATCGACCACGCCGACGGCAAGCCGGTCGAGGTCGAGCTGGCCGCCGACCCGGACGTGCTGGCCATCACCGTGACCGACCACGGCGTCGGGCTGCGGCCGGGCGAGGCCGGGCTGGTGTTCAACCGGTTCTGGCGGGCCGACCCGTCCCGGCAACGACACACCGGCGGCACCGGCCTGGGGCTGGCCATCTCGCTGGAGGACGCCCGGCTGCACGGCGGCTGGCTGCAGGCCTCCGGCACGCCCGGGGAGGGGGCCCGCTTCCGGCTCACGCTGCCCCGCCAGCACGGCGGCCTGATCACCCACTCGCCGTTGGCCCTGCGCGCGGACGGGTCGGCGGCCGGCTCCGGCGCCACCCCGGACGAGGCCGCTCCGGTGCGGATGATGGTCGACGACGGAGCGCTCAAGCCGGCCCCGCGCGAGGACGAACTGCACCCGGCCTCGGTCCCGGTCGGCGGGGCCACCGCCGCGTTGATCAGCCCCGAGGTCGCCGCGGCCGAGGACCAGCCGGCCGCACCCGGCGCCCCCGGCCCCGCTGGGGGAGCGGGCGCGGCCAGCACCGACGCGGCCAGCCCGGTGGCCCGGTGATCGGCCCGTCGCCGGACCGTCGTCGCCGGCTCGCCGTTCTGCTCCTGCTGCTCTGCGGTGTCCTGGTCGCCGGCTGCACGGCGATCCCCGGATCGAGCGCGGCCGTCGACGTCACCCGGATCGCCGACCAGGTGGATCCGGTGGTGCCGGACGCGCCCACCCCGGGGGCCCAACCCGATCAGGTGGTCCGTGGCTTCATCGCGGCCAGCGCCCGGCCGGACGCCGACGGCGGCACCGGGTCGAGTTTCGCCGCCGCCCGCCAGTACCTCACCCCGGAGGCGCAGGCGGCCTGGCAGCCCAGCACCCAGCCGGTGGTGATCCTGGACGACAACTACCGCACCGAGGTGGACCAGGCCGCGTCCGGGGTGGTCACCGTGGCCGGCAACTCGCCCGGCGGCCTGGATGCCCAGCGCTCGTTCCACTCGGCCTCGAGTGCTTACGCGCGGGCCCTGCACCTGGTCAAGGTCGACGACCAGTGGCGGATCAGCGATCCGCCACCGGACCTGCTGCTGACCAGCGCGGACTTCCCGACCGCCTACCGCCAGCGGGTGCTGTACTTCCTGGACCAGTCGGGGTCGGTGGTCGTCCCCGACATCCGGCACATCGTGATCGGTCAGACCACCGCCAACCGGGCCAGCCGGCTGCTGGCGATGCTGCTGGACGGCCCGGCCGATGCCATCAACAATGCGGTGACCAGCAGCTTCACCGCCCGCTCCGGCCTGCGCTCGAACCCGTCGGTCGACCCGGACGGGGTGCTGCAGGTCGACTTCACCGGCGTGGACACCTCGACCACCGAGGCCCGGCGGGCCCTGGCCGCGCAGGTGGTGTGGACCCTGTCGCCGACCACGCCGCGGATCTCGATCAGCGTGGACGGGATACCGCTGGACCCGGCGCAGCCGGTGTACACGATCAACTCGGTGTCCTCGTTCGACCCGGACCGGCTGCCCGGCACCGGACAGGTGGCCTCCGATCCGTTCTACGTCAGCCCCGCCGGGGCGATCACCGGGCTGCTGGACGGCAAGGCGGTGGCCGGTCCGCTGGGCACCGGCAGCCCGACGGTGATCTCGGCGGCGGCCTCGGCGACCACCGGGGTGACCGCCGCGGTGGCCATCGACCCGGCCGGCGGGGAGCAACTGCTGCTCAGCTCGCCCGACCAGGTCGGGCGGGCCGATCCGGCGCTCAAGGCGGACACGCTCACCCAGCCCAGCCTGACCCGGGCCGGGGATGAGGCGTGGGTGGTCCAGAACGGGGCGAGCAAGCCCGAGGTGTACCGGGTGTCGACCTCCGGCACGCCGAGCCGGGAACGGGTGCGGGCCGACGAGCTCACCGGCAAGGGATCGGTGACCGCGTTGGCTCTGTCCCCGGACGGGGTGCGGATCGCGATCGTGGCCGGCGGACAGCTCTACGTCGGGGTGCTGACCCCGGCCCCGGCCGAGGGGGCCACGGCGCCGACCACGACCCCGGCGGCCGGCCGCAACGAGTCGAGCGGGCAGACGCCCCTGGAGATCTCCGGCCTGACCCCGCTGCGGACCTCGCTGCAGGACGTCGGGCCGGTCACCTTCGTCAACTCGCTGGAGCTGGTGGTGGCCGCCGCGACCACCGCGGACGGCTTCCGCAGCCTGTGGAACGTCAGCATCGACGGCTACGACGCGCGCAAGATCAGCGACAACGGCATCTTCGGCAACATCGACGGGCTGGCCGCCGCGGCCAGCGAGCCGATGCTGATCACCTTCGGTGGCCGGGTGTGGCAGCTGGAGGGAAGCCAGGCCGACGGCAAGTGGCAGTCACCGGTGTCCGGCCAACCCTTCCTCAACGGGTCCTCGCCGTTCTACCCGAGCTGAGCCGGGCCGGTCCCGGAGTGAGCGGTGGTGATGCGGGCCGGGCGGGCACAATGCAGCGGTGATCTCGGTCGAACTCGCCACCGCCCTGCGCGCCGCGGGCCTGGTCTGGCACCCGCAGTCCGGTGACCGGTTCGTGCTGACCCGTGGCACCTTCGACGGGGAGGTGTTCACCCTGTCGGACATGGTGGTGCAGGCGCACGAGGCGGCCAGCGGCGCGGTGCTGGCCTTCAACGGGACGACCGAGTGGGCGTTGGACTCAACCTCGGCCGACGACGCGCTGTGGCTGCCGCGGGAGGACCAGCTCCGTGAGCTGCTGGGCGGGGCGTTCCGGACGCTGATCCGGCAGGACGAGCGGTACGTGGTGCGCACCGCATTGCCGGGCGCGCCCGCCACCGAGCACGGCGCGGCCGACCCGGCGCAGGCCTACGGGGCCGCGCTGCTCGAGCTGATCCGCCGGGCCACCGACTGAGCGGGCCGGACGGGCCGCTCAGCTCCGGTTGCGCCAGTCGCCGCCCCACATGGCGCTGGTCACGACGGCGATCAGCGCCGGGATCAGGAACACCAGCCAGGTCTTGGTGACGAAGAACAGCACCAGGCTCAGGATGCCGGAGGCGGCCAGCAGCACCGCCGCGCCGCGTTGCGCCGGCGTCCGCGCATCGTCCGGCCGGGCCGGGGACGCGGCCGGACGCATCGCCGGCGGCGGCGCGCTCACCGTGGCCGGACCCGGCAGGGTGGGGTGCGGCAGCGGCAGGTCGGTGAACAGCGCCCGCAGGTCGGCCACCGTGCGGGCCTGGGTGACCTGCGCGCTGCGGGTGCCGAACTCGTCCAGGTCGATCCGGCCCTTGCCCAGGTGCTCGCTGAGCGCGTCCAGGGCCGAGTTGCGTTCGGCGTCGCCGATCCGGATCTGCGACGGATCGGGTCCCGATGATGGCGCGCTCACGTCGTCGACTCTAGGCGCACCGGCGACCGGGCCGCCGCCGAACCCGATCACCCGGCGTAGGACCCCCGGGTGAACTCGTCCAGCAGGCTGGGTCGTCGCGGCGCCCAGCCCAGCGCCCGGGCCCGGGCCGCGTCCGCGCCCTGGTCGATCAGCAACGCGTCGGCGAACGAAGCGCCCAACCGGGCCCGGGTGCCGGCGACGTCCTGGGCCGCCACCCCGGCCGGGCCGGCCACCGCCGCGGCCAGCTCACGCACGGTCGGATTGCCCGGCGCGGCGGCGACGACGTGACCGAAGCCCGAGCCCTGCTCAAGCAGCTGCACATACAGCTCGGCCAGGTCGTCGACGTGCACGGTCACCCAGTGCTGCCGGCCGTCGCCGATCAGGGTCAGGGCGCCGTCCTCAGTGCGCGGACCGCCGGCGACCAGGGCCGGGATGCCGCGGCCGTGGCCGTAGACGATCCCGGGGACGACCACCGTGGCAGCCACGTCCGCGCCGAGCAGGGACTGCTCGACCGGCACCCGCCAGGCCACGATGGCCGGCGGGTCGACCGGGGACTGCTCGGTGATGTGCCGGTTGGCGCCGTAGAGCCAGATGCCGCCGGTGTGCAGGTAGGGGCGGCCGGTGCCGCCGAACGCATGGCCGACCGCCTTGACGACGCCGGCGTCGAGGTCGGCGTCGGTGCCGTCGCCGGCCGCGGCGGCATGGATGGCCCCGTCGCCGTGCGCGAGGTGCCCGGTCAGCCAATCCGGGTCGGTGAGGTCGCCGATGACCGCAGTGGCCCCGCGGCCGGCCACGGCGGCGGCCGCCTGATCGCTGCGGACGAGGGCGATGACGTCGTGGTCGCGGGCGAGGAGACGATCCAGCACAGCACTGCCGATGAAACCGGTCCCGCCGGTGATGATGATCTTCATGGAACCTGATGGTATGAATTGGATACCAATTACTTCAACGGAACCCGATCACCCCGAGGTAACCATGCGCGAGGTCATCACGCCCGAATCGACCACGCCCGGACCGACCACGTCCGAATCAACCATGGACCCGACCACCGATGCGAGCTTCGACGTGTTCGCCGTCGACTGCCCGAGCCGGGTCATCCTGCAGCGGATCGGCGACCGCTGGTCGATGTTCGTGATCGCCGCCCTGAGCGCGCGTCCGCTGCGGTTCACCCAACTCAAGAACCACATCGGCGGTATCACCCCGAAGGTGCTCACCGAGACCCTGCGGGCATTGGAGACCGACGGACTGGTCGCGCGCCGGGCCTTCGCCGAGATGCCGCCCCGGGTGGAGTACCGGCTCACCCCGCTCGGCCTGTCGTTGCTCGAACCGATCAACGCCGTCCGGGCCTGGGCCGAGCGCAACGTTGCGCAGGTGCTGGCCGCCCGGGCCCGGGCCGGCGGCTGAGGGCGCCGGCCGGGATCGGGTCGGGTTCAGGCGGGTCGGGCCGGCTCGGGTGGGCTCGGGTGGGCTCAGACCCGTCCGGACCGGAACCAGTCGGCCAACCGGGCGAAGCCCTCGTCCAGGCCGACCGCCGGCCGCCAGTGCAGGGCGGCCTGGGCGGGGGCCTGGCGGAACCAGTGCGCGGTGGCCAGCTGCTCGGCCAGGAACCGGGTCATCGGCGGATCGTCGGTGCGGCCGGTGCGCGCCCAGACCTGCTCGACCAGCGACCCGCCCGCGACGGCCAGCCACCTCGGGACGTGCCGGGGGGTCACGGTCAGGCCGGCCGCGGCCAGCACCCGGGCGGTCAGTTCGGCCGCCGTGCGCGGCTGCCCGTTGGACAGGACGAACACCCGCCCACCCAGCCGGGGGGCCTGATCCAGCGCGGCCACCAGCGCGTCCGCGGCGTTGTCCACGTACAGGGTGTCGACCAGGGCGGTGCCGGGGCCGACGAGGGCCAGGCGGCCGCGCCGGGCCCGGTCCACCACCCGGCCGACCAGCTGGGTGTCGCCCGGTCCCCAGATCAGGTGCGGACGCAGCACCACCACCGGCATCGCCGGCGACGAGGCCGCCAGGGCGGCCCGCTCGCCCAGCGCCTTGCTCCGGGCGTAGGCGCCGCGGGCGGTCGCCGGGTTCGCCGGATCGGCCTCGGCGCCGACCAGGGAGCGCCCGGCATGGGCCACCGACGGCGACGAGACGTGCACGAACGCCCCGGCCCCGGCCCGGCGGGCGGCGGCCAGCAGATTGGCGGTGCCGGTGACGTTGACCCGTTCGAACTCGGACCACGGGCCGGCCGCGCCGACCCGGGCGGCCAGGTGAATGACGGCGTCCTGCCCGGCGCAGGCCCGTTCCACGGCATCCGGGTCGGTGAGCGAGCCGCGGAGCGCGCGTCCGGGCAGGTCGGTGGTCCCGCGCTGCAGGGTGGTGACCTCGTCGCCCCGGTCCACCAGGCGCCGGACGGTCACCCGCCCGACCAGGCTGGTGGCCCCGGTGACCAGGACCTTCACGGCGTGCGGGGCCGGCGGCCCTGCAGGGCGCGCGCGGCCCAGCCGGCCAGCCGGGTGCGGTCGATCTTGGAGTTGTGCCGCCGATCGACCGGCAGCCGGGGCAGCTCGAACACGGCAACGACGTCCCGGTCGCCGGCCACCGCGCGGACCTGGTCGAGCCGGTCCAGCCCGGCCAACCGGGGCCGGCTCGGCGGATCGAACCGGCCATCGGGGTCCACGGTGAGCAGCACCACGAGCTGCTGGGCGCCGACCGGCCCGACCCCGACCACGGCCGCGGCCCGGACGCCGGGCAGGTCCTCGACGGCCTGCTCCAGCCCGACCGGCGCGACCGGGCCGTCCGGGGTGGTGATGACGTGCCCCAGCCGGCCGCCGATCCACAGCCGCCCGGCCCGGTCGAGCCGGCCGACGTCGCCGGTGGCGTGCCAGCCGGCCGGCTGCGAGGCGAGGAACTCGGTGTGCCAGAGCCGGTCGTACCCGGCGCGGGCGTGCGCGGCCCGCACCACCACCTCGCCGAGCACGTCGGGCTGCTCGAGCAGGTCCCCGGTGGGCCGGCCTCGCTCGTCCAGCCGACGGATCCGCACGGCGACCCCGGGCGCGGGCGAGCCGACGCACACCCCGTCGCCGCCGGTCGCCGCCCGGATCTCGGCCAGGCTGATGGTGGCCACCGGCAGGCACTCGGTCATCCCGTACGGCGTGTGCGCGGCCGCGTTGGGAAACAGCTCGGCCGCGGCGGCCAGCAGGGACGGGCGGACCGGGGCCCCGGCCGACAGCAGCAGCCGCACCCGGGCGAAGGCGGCCCGGTGCGCCTCGGTCAGCGCGTCGCGGGTGGCCACCACGTTCGCCAGCGCGGCGGGGGAGGCGAACACCAGCGTCGCGTCGACCGCGACTGCGGCGTCGCCCAGGGCGGTGGCGGTCAGCGTGCCCGGCCGGGCGACGTCCATGTCGGGTACCACCGACGGGATGCCGGCCGCCGGGCCGTAGAGCGCGAACGGCGCGAACGCGGCGACCAGCCGGTCGTCGGGGGTCACGTCGTACAGGCCGGCGAGCACGTCGCGCTGCGCGGTCAGCCGGCCGTGGGTGTACCGCACGCCCTTGGACGGTCCGGTGGCCCCGGAGGTGAAGACGACGGCGGCCTCGTCCGCGGTGGTCGGGGGCGGGGGCAGCGGGGCGGTCGCGGTCCGCAGGGTCGGCAGGTCGCCGACGACGTCGAGCAGCCCGGGGGCCCGCAGGGTGCGGGTGCTGATCCGGCGGCCGGGCCAGCGCAGCGCGCGCGCCGCGACCAGCGCCTTCGGGATGCCGACCAGATACGCCGGGGCGGCGGCCCGGATCGCCGCGCTCATGCCGGCCGGGCCGAGACCGGAATCGATCAGCACGGCGACCGCACCGATCCGCCAGCACGCGTACAGGGTCACGGCCAGATCGATGCCCGGCGGGATCATCAGCGCGACCCGATCGCCGGGGCGCACCCCGGTGTGCCCCAGGCCGGCCGCGGTCCGCCCGACCAGGTCGGCGAATTCGCCGAAGGTCACGGAGCGGGCGCCGGCCGGCCGGCCCGGCGCCCCCAGCTCGAGGATCGCCGGCCGGTCGCCCAGCTCGCCGTGCGGGTCGGGCAGGGTGGACGGTTCGTCGGTGATCAGTTCGTCGGTAGCCGGTTCGTGGGTGACCGCCGCGTGGACCGGTTCGGCGGCGGCCCGGTCCGGCCGCCGCCGGCCCAGGGTGGAGATCCAGTCCACGACCACGCCGGCCACGTCGGCGTCCTCGGGCAGCAGGTGCCCGGCCCGGGCGTACCGGTGCACGTCGGCGTGCGGCAGCCGCCGCTCCAGGTCGTGCAGGTAGGTGTCGGAGAACACCGGGTCGGCCGCGCCCCACATCATCAGCACCGGCACCCGGCTCAGGGCGTCCAGGCCGCCGGCGATGCCGTCGAGCACGGCCGCGCTGGGATGGTCGGTCTCGATCGGGATGTCGGCGACGAAGTCCTCGATCGCGGCCCGCCGGTCGGCCGACCGGTAGGGGGCGCGGAACGCCCGCCGGACCGGGCCGCGCAGCCGCGGGTGCGACATGGCCAGCGCGCCGTCGATGAACGCGGTCGAGCGCACGGTCAGGGTCGGCAGCAGCCAGCGGGACCGGACCAGCCGGATGACCGCGGGCCCCCGGGTGCCGCTGACCGCGGTGTTGGTCAGCACCACGCCGGCCAGCCGGTCCCGGTGCCGCAACGCCCAGCCGAGCGAGATCGCGCCGCCCCAGTCGTGCCCGACGGTGACCACCGGGCCGGTCAGGCGCAGCTCGTCGGTCAGTTCGGTCAGCTCGTCGATCCGATCGCCGGCCCGCCGCAACCGGCCGGTGCGCTCGGAAAAGCCCATGTCCAGCTGGTCGACCGCGATCACCCGGACCCGCGGCGGGGCCTGCCGCAGCAGCGAGCGGAACAGGTAGGACCAGGACGGGTTGCCGTGCACGCACAGCAGGGTCAGCGCCGGATCCGCCGTCCGGTTGTCCAGCAGGTGCCAGGTGCGGCCGACGCCGTCGGTGCCCGGCACCCGGACCAGCCGGGACCAGGCCGGATCGAGGCCGTCGAGATCGGCCGGCGGCCGACGGGCGGGGGCCGGGGGGACGGTGGGGGCTACCACCGGAGTTCGATGACCCCGACGTTCAGGCCCGAGCCGATCCCCATGCACAGGACGATATCGCCCGGGCTCAGCTCGTCGGCCACGGTGGCCAGCGTGATCGGGATGGCCGCCGGACCGATGTTGCCGTACCGGGCGAACGTCGTCGGCACCTTGGCCGGATCGACGCCCAGGGTGCGGATCATCGCCTTGGTGTGCACCTCGGAGACCTGATGAAAGATGTACCGGTCCCGGCTGCCCCACGCGGCGGTCGCCCCGGCCTGCGCCCAGGCCGCGCCGGCCAGCTCGATGCCGGCCTCCAGCAGCGCCCGGGAGTCGGTGACGCCCCCGTCGATGGTGCCGATGCACAGCTCGTGGTGGCGGGTCTCGGCGCGGAAGAAGCCGTCGAGCAGCTGGTGTCCCTCCGGATGGGCCGAGTGGCGACCGAGCACCATCGCGGCCGCACCCGAGCCGAGGGTGAAGGTGGCGAAGTTGGCCAGCAGATCGGGCAGGCCCTCGCCGCGTTCGTTGAGCCGGTCGATGGTGCGGTCGTAGATCTCGCGGGTGCCCTCGCCGTCGACGATCAGCGCGTAGTCGATCTGCCCGGAGTCGATCAGCGCGCCGGCCAGGTGCAGCCCGGTGACGAAGCCCAGGCAGGCGTTGGACACGTCGAAGTTCAGGCAGTTCGGGGGCAGATCGAGCAGGTGGTGCACGCTCACCGCGCTGGAGGGCTCCAGCCGGGCCCGGGAGACGCTGGTGTCGATGACGACGCCGATCCGGGCGCGGTCGATGCCGGCCGCCGCGATCGCGGCCTCGCCGGCCCGGGCGGCCGCCTGGATGAAGGACACCTCGGCCGGCCACTGCCGCCGCTCGAAGTCGCCGGCCAGCGAGGTGACCAGGCCGGACATGCTGCGGGTGCGGGCGTAGAACGGGGCCAGCCGCCGGTCGACATCGGCCGAGGTGACCACCAGCGGGGCCGGACCGGCGTCGAGGGACAGGATCGCGACGTCATGAAAGCGGAAGTCGGAATTCCCCGTCATCCCCGGCTGCGCTCGGTGAGGGCAACCGCGCCATCGTGGGTCCGCGCAACCATTGGTTTAGGGTAACTGAGTGCTCGACAAGGCTCCGGCCGTGCCACTGGGCGGCTGGACCGGGCCGATAACGCCGGCTTTTGGGCCGAACGAGGTCGCCGCGCTCACGCACCGTATCCGGGACACCGCGTTCGTCGTCGTCAACCCGGCGACCGGCGCGCACGGCGTCGTCACGCAGGGTGCTGCGGTGCCGGCGGAGACGCCGGGTGCGCTGCGACTGGTCGGGGTGCTGCCGCCGCTGTACCCGGAGTGGCTCGGTGACCGGAACTTCACCCAGACCCACGGGGTCCGTTTCCCCTACGTCGCCGGGGAGATGGCCAACGGCATCGCCACCACGACGATGGTCATCGAGATGGCCCGCCACGGCTACCTGGGCTTCTTCGGGGCGGCCGGGTTGGACGCCGGCCGGGTCGGCGCCGCGATCGACGAGTTGCACGCCGCCCTGGGCCGCGAGTCCACGGCGTGGGGGAGCAACCTGATCCACTCGCCGAACGAACCGGCCCTCGAAGAGGCCGTGGCCGAGCTGTATCTGACCCGTGGGGTGCGCAAAGTATCGGCCAGCGCGTACATGTCGCTCACCCCGGCGATCGTGCGGTACGCCTACACCGGCGTCCGGGTCGACGCTTCCGGCACCATCCACCGGCCGAACATGGTCTTCGCCAAGGTGTCCCGGCCCGAGGTGGCCCGGCAATTCCTGGAACCGGCACCGGCGGCGATGCTGGCCGGGCTGGTCGACGCCGGCCGGCTCACCCCGGACGAGGCGCGGCTGGCCGCCGGGCTGCCGGTCGCCGAGGACATCACCGTGGAGAGCGACAGTGGCGGCCACACCGACAACCGGCCGCTGGCGCCGCTGTTCGCCGCCATCGCCGCCGTCCGCGACGAGGTGGTGGCGGCCCGCGGGTACCGGCGTCCGGTTCGGTTGGGCGCCGCCGGCGGGATCGGCACCCCGCAGGCGGTGGCCGCGGCCTTCGCCCTGGGCGCGTCCTACGTGCTGACCGGGTCGGTCAACCAGGCCTGCGTCGAGGCCGGGATCGCGGCCGACGCCAAAGCCATGCTGGCCGCCGCGGACATCGCCGACGTCACGATGGCACCGGCCGCCGACATGTTCGAGCTCGGGGTGTCCCTGCAGGTGCTGCGGCGGGGGACCATGTTCGCGAGCCGCGCCCGCAAGCTCTCCGCGCTCTATCGCGCGCATCCCAGCCTGGAGGCGATCGCCCCGGCGGAGCTGGCCGCCCTGGAGAAGCAGATCCTGGGCCAGTCCGTCGCCGACTGCTGGACGCAGACCCGCGCGTTCTGGCTGGAGCGGGACCCCGAGCAGGTCAGCCGGGCCGAGGCCGACCCGCGGCACCGGATGGCGCTGGTGTTCCGCAGCTACCTGGGCCTGTCCAGCCGCTGGTCGATCGAGGGCCGCGCCGAGCGCCGGCTGGACTACCAGATCTGGTGCGGCCCGGCGATGGGTGCGTTCAACGCGTGGACGGCCGGATCGTTCCTGGCCGAACCGGGGAACCGGACCGTTAGCCAGGTCGCGCATAACCTGATGGAAGGGGCGGCGGTGCTGACCCGGGCCCAGCAGCTGCGCACCTTCGGGGTGGCAGTGCCGCCCGAGGCCTTCACCTACCGTCCCCGGCTCTTGCGGTGACCGCCCGGCGGCCCGGACCGGGCCGGCAGCCAGGGCCATCCGCAGCTACTTCACAAGGACGTCGACGATGAGTCAACCGGGCACCACCACCAGACCGCCGATCGCCGTGGTCGGGGTGTCGGCGCTGTTCCCGGGCTCGTCCGACGTCACCGGTTTCTGGCGGGACATCCTGGCCGGGACCGATCGGATGACGCCGGTCCCGCCGACCCACTGGCTGGTCGACGACTACTTCGACGCCGACCCGGCGGCGATCGACAAGACCTATGGCCGCCGGGGCGGCTTCCTGGACCCGGTCGATCTGGATCCGATCGCCTTCGGGGTGCCGCCCAGCGTGGTCCCGGCCACCGACACCGCGCAGCTGCTGGCCCTGATCGTGGCCCAGCAGGTGCTCGACGACGCCGTTCGCGGCCAGTTCACCGAGCTGGACCGCTCCCGGGTCTCGGTCATCCTGGGCGTCACCTCCGGGCAGGAGCTGCTGGGGGCGATGGCCAGCCGGATGAACCGGCCGATGTGGCTGCAGGGGATGCGCCGGGCCGGGGTCCCCGAGGATGTCGCCCAGCGGGCCTGCGAGCAGATCGCCGACCTGCACCCGGCCTGGGCCGAGAGCACCTTCCCGGGTCTGCTGGGCAACGTGGTCGCCGGCCGGGTGGCCAACCGGCTCAACCTGGGCGGCACCAACTGCGTCACCGACGCCGCCTGCGCGTCCTCGTTCTCGGCGATCTCCATGGGCATCAACGAGCTGTACCTGGGTGACAGCGACCTGGTCATCTCCGGTGGCGTCGACACCATGAACGACATCCTGATGTACATGTGCTTTTCCAAGACGCCGGCGCTGTCGCGGACCGAGGACATCCGGCCGTTCTCCGATCAGGCCGACGGAACCATGCTCGGCGAGGGCATCGGCATGGTCGCGCTCAAGCGGCTGGCCGACGCCGAACGCGACGGCAACCGGATCTACTGCGTGATCAACGGGGTCGGCGCCAGCTCGGACGGCCGGGCCAAGAGCGTGTACGCACCGGTCCCGGCCGGGCAGGCCCGGGCGATCGAGGCGGCCTACGCCAAGGCCGGCTACGGTGCCGACACGGTCGAGCTGGTCGAGGCCCACGGCACCGGCACCGTCGCCGGCGACGCGGCCGAGTTCGCCGGCCTGGAAACAGTTTTCAACGCCACCGGGCGCGCCGACCGGCAGTGGTGCGCGCTGGGTACGGTCAAGAGCCAGATCGGCCACACCAAGGCGGCGGCCGGTGCGGCCGGGCTGATCAAGACGATCATGGCCTTGCAGCACCGCGTGCTGCCGCCGACGGCCAAGGTGCAGCGGCCCAACCCAAAGTTGGACCTGGGCGCCTCCCCGTTCCACCTGACCACCAGAGCGCTGCCCTGGGTGCGGGATTCGGCGCATCCGCGCCGAGGATCGGTCAGCTCCTTCGGGTTCGGCGGCTCCAACTTCCACATCGCCCTGTCCGAGTACACCGGCTCGGGCAACCGGGCGCCCCGCCGGCGCACCAGCGACGTCGAACTGCTGGTGTTCAGCCGTGCCGATGCGGCGGCGATCGCGGCCGAGCTCGAACAGGTCCGGCAGGGACTGGAGAATGCCGACGGTCCCGCTGATCTGGCCCGCCTCGCGTGGGACAGCCAGCGCCGCTTCGATTCCGGGGCGGCCAGCCGGCTGTCCGTGCTGGTCACCGTGACCGCCGGGGCCGCGGACCTGCGGGCCAAACTGGACCAGGCGATCGGGCTGCTGCGCCGCAGTCCGGCCGCCGCGTTCCAGACCCCGACCGGCATCGCCTACGGCACCGGCGCCCCCGCCGGCGAGCTGGCCTTCCTGTTCCCCGGGCAGGGCAGCCAGTACCCGTTCATGGGGGCCGACCTGGCCATGCAGTTCGGGGCGGCCATCGCCGCCTGGGACGCCGCCGCCGACGCCTGTGACGGACCGGAGCCGTTGCCCGGCCTGGTCTTTCCCGTCCGCACCTTCGCCGACGACGAGCCGGTTGCGCAGCGGGAACGGCTGACCGCGACGCAGTGGGCGCAACCGGCGATCGCCGCGACCAGCCTGTCGATGCTGCGGGTGCTGGACGCGATCGGGGTCCGGGCCGACCACGTCGCCGGGCACAGCTTCGGCGAGATCACCGCGCTGCACGCGGCCGGGGCGCTGTCCGCGGCCGACGCGGTGCGGGTGGCCCGCCGCCGGGGCGAACTGATGGCCCAGGCCGCGCAGATCCCGGGCGCGATGACCGCGGTCGTCGCCGGCCTCGACCAGCTGCGGGAGCTGGTCGACGCGTCGGCCGACGTGGTGATCGCCAACCACAACAGCCCGACCCAGGTGGTGCTGTCCGGCCCGACCAGCGCGATCGAACGGGTCGAGGGCGAGCTGGGCCGGCTGGGCCTGACCTTCCGCCGGCTGCCGGTCGCGACCGCCTTCCACTCGTCGGTCGT
Source organism: Nakamurella multipartita DSM 44233 (assembly GCF_000024365.1). NCBI lineage: Bacteria > Bacillati > Actinomycetota > Actinomycetes > Nakamurellales > Nakamurellaceae > Nakamurella > Nakamurella multipartita. Next base: position 4,709,940 of record NC_013235.1, on the reverse strand, counting down.
CGACGGGGCCGGCGCCGCCTTCACCGAGTACCTGGCCACGGTCGACGTGCGCCCGCCGGTCGCCGTGGTGCACGCCAACGAGACGGCCGCGCCCTACCCGACCGAGGCCGACGCCGTGCGCGCCCAGCTGGGGCGTCAGCTCACCCGGCCGGTGCGGTTCGTGGAGCTGATCGAGGGCATGTACGCCCGCGGCGTGCGGACCTTCCTGGAGGTCGGCCCGTCCTCGGTGCTCACCGGGCTGGTCGACGCCATCCTGGGCGAGCGCGACCACCGGGCCATCGCTCTGGACAACCGGACCAAGGGCGGGCTCGGCGCCTTCCTCGGCGGCCTGGGCCAACTCGCCGCCGCCGGGGTGGCCATCGACTTCGCCCCGCTGTGGGCCGAGTACGGCTCACCGGCCGACGAACCGGCCGCGGTCAAGCCCGGTTTCACGATCCCGATCAACGGGGCCAATTACGGCAAGCCGTACCCCGGCGACCTGGCCGAGCTGGTCGGCCCGAACCCGGACTCGGGGTCCGTCCCGGTCACGCCGCCCGCGCCGCCATCGGTGCCGGTGGCGCCCGTCCCGGTTGCCCCGGTCCCGGCTCCACCGCCGGCCGTCCCCGCTGCCGCGATGCCCGCCGCCCCACCCCGATCGGAGCCTGTCGTGTCCGCGACCCCGCCCGCTGTGCCGTCCCCGTTGCCGTCGGCGCCGCCGAGCCCGGCCGGCGGGCCGTCGGACGAGGTGTTGGCCGTCTACCAGGCCGTGCAGCTGCAGACCGCGCAGGCGCACACCGCGTACCTGAACACCGTCGCCCAGGCCCACGGCGCGTTCCTGCAGACCGCGCAGCAGAGTCTGGCCGCGGTCGGCTGGCTGGCCGGTGCCGAGACCGGACTGCTTCCGGCCGCCCCCGTGGCCGCCGGTGTGGCCGCTGACGCCCCGGCGCCGGTGATCGCCGCCCCGGCCGTTCCGGCGCCGCCGGCTCCCAGTGCGGCGCCGTCCGCTCCCGTGCCGCCCCCGGCGCCGGTCGTCGCGGTGCCGCCGCCGACCCCGCCGGCCCCGTCTGTGCCCAGCGCGGCGCCGGCGCCGGCCTCGATCGAGGTGGTTGCGGGGGCGGGTCCGTCGTTGGCGGAGGTGACGTCGGCGTTGGTCGCGGTGGTGGCGGACAAGACGGGGTATCCGGCGGAGATGTTGTCGTTGGAGATGGAGCTGGAGTCGGATCTGGGGATTGATTCGATCAAGCGGGTGCAGATTCTGAGTGCGATGCAGGATCGGATGCCGCAGTTGCCGGTGGTGGATGCGTCGGCGATGGCGCGGTTGTTGACGTTGCGGCAGATCGTGGACCGCTTGGCCGAGGAGCTGGGCGAGCCGGCGGTGCCGGTGGCGCCGGGCCCGGTCGAGGTGGTTGCGGGGGCGGGTCCGTCGTTGGCGGAGGTGACGTCGGCGTTGGTCGCGGTGGTGGCGGAGAAGACGGGGTATCCGGCGGAGATGTTGTCGTTGGAGATGGAGCTGGAGTCGGATCTGGGGATTGATTCGATCAAGCGGGTGCAGATTCTGAGTGCGATGCAGGATCGGATGCCGCAGTTGCCGGTGGTGGATGCGTCGGCGATGGCGCGGTTGTTGACGTTGCGGCAGATCGTGGATCACCTGGCCGAGGAGCTCGGCGAACCCGTTGCACAGGCTGTTTCCGCCGAGCCGGCCCGGATCGACCAGGGCCCCGGTCCCGAACTCGGCCGGCTGGTCACCGAAGCGGTCGAATCGTCCGGGTCCGGCGCCGGTGCCCTGGCCGGGCTCGGCGGCCGCGTCGCCGTGACCGACGACGGCGGCGGCGTCGGCGCCGCCCTGGTCGACGTGCTCACCGGCCACGGGCTGGACGCCGAACTCGTCGGCGAGCTGACCGGCAACGGCTACGCGGGGGTGGTCTTCCTCGGCGGGCTGCGCGCGCTGACCGACGTCACCGACGCCGCCGCGGTCAACACCGAGGCCTTCCGGGCCGCCCGCGCGGCCGGCTCGACCAGCGAGTCCTTCGTCACCGTCAGCGATCTCGGCGGTTCCTTCGGCCGGGACGATCTGGACCCGACCCGGGCCTGGACGTCCGGTCTGACCGGTCTGGTGCGCACCGCCGCGCTGGAATGGCCGGCCACTCGGGTGCAGGCGATCGACATCCAACGGGCCGCCCGCGGCCCGCAGGACGTGGCCCGGGCCATCGGCGACGAGCTGCTGCGCGGCGGTCAGGAGATCGAGGTCGGCATCCGGGCCGACGGCACCCGGCTGACCCTGAGCAGCGTGCCCGCGCGGGTCGACGGCGGAGCGATGCCGCTGGGCCCCGACGACGTCATCGTCGCCTCCGGCGGCGGGCGCGGCGTCACCGCAGCCACCATGGTCGAGCTGGCCCGGGCCACCCGGGCCCGTTTCGTCCTGCTCGGCCGCTCGCCGCTGGACCCGGAACCGGCGGTCTGCGCCGGCGCCGCCGACGACGTCGCGCTCAAGCGGGCGCTGCTGGACGACGCGACCGCCCACGGCCGCACCGTCACCCCCGCCGAGCTAGGCCGGCAGGTCCGGGCCATCCTGGCCAACCGCGAGATCCGGCAGACCCTCGAGCAGATCGAGGCCGCCGGCGGCCAGGCCCGTTACCTGGCCGTCGACGTCACCGACGCGGACGCCGTCGCCCAGGCGCTGCAACGGGTCCGGCAGGAGGTCGGACCGATCACCGGCGTGGTGCACGGCGCCGGTGTGCTGGCCGACCGGCGCATCGTGGACAAGACCGACGCGCAGTTCGACGCCGTGTTCCGGACCAAGGTGCAGGGCCTGCGCTCGCTGCTGGCCGCGACCGCCGCCGACGAGTTGCGACTGCTCTGTGTCTTCTCCTCGGTGGCCGCCCGGACCGGGAACGAGGGCCAGGCCGACTACGCGATGGCCAACGAGGTGCTCAACAAGGTCGCGGTGGCCGAACGGACCCGCCGCGGACCGGGTTGCATCGTCAAGTCCTTCGCCTGGGGGCCGTGGTCCGGCGGCATGGTCGACGACGCGCTGGCCCAGCGGTTCCGGTCGATGGGGGTTGCGTTGCTGCCGCTGGACGTGGGCGCCGCGATGTTCGTCGCCGAGATCGCCAGCCCGCAGGTCGACCAGGTCGAGGTGATGATCGGTAGCGCGACCCTAGGCGCGCCGGCGGCAGCGAGCCGAGGCGCATGACGGCGGCGTTCTCGCCGATCGCCATCGTCGGCCGGGCCTGCCTGCTGCCGGGCGCGTCCGGCCCCGAGGAGCTGTGGCAGGCGGTGGTCGCCGGGCGGGACCTGATCAGCTCGGTGCCGGCCGGCCGGTGGGGGATCGCCCCGGCGGACGTGCTGTGTGCGGGACCCGCGGACAGCGTGGACCGCACCTGGTCCGACCGTGGTGGGTACGTGCGCGGCTTCGACGAGCTGTTCGATCCCCACGGGTTCGCCGTCCCGGCCGCCGAGGTGGCCGCGCTGGACCCGGTTTTCCGATGGACCCTGCACACCGCCCGGCAGGCCCTGCGCGACGCCGGGCGGACCGGCGACGACCCGGCCCGGTTCGGCGCCGTGTTCGGCAACTTGTCGTTCCCGTCGGCCGGCATGGCCGCCTACACCCAGGCCACCGCGTTGGCCGCGGTGCCCGGCTTCGAGACCGACCAGGCGCCGCCCGATCCGCGCAACCGGTTCTCCTCCGGGCTGCCGGCGTTGGTCCTCGAACGCGCACTCGGGCTGGGGGCGGGGGCGTTCGCGCTCGACGCGGCCTGCGCCAGCAGCCTGTACGCGGTCAAGCTGGCCTGCGACCGGCTGCACGACGGCACCGCCGACCTGATGCTGGCCGGGGCGGTCAACTGCGCCGACGACCTGTGCATCCACCTGGGTTTCACCGCGCTGCAGGCGCTGAGCCGGACCGGACGGTCCCGTCCCTTCCACCGCGACGCGGACGGCCTGGTGCCGGCCGAGGGCTGCGGCTTCGTCGCGCTGCGCCGGCTGGCCGACGCCCAGCGCGACGGTGACGTCATCCACGGCGTCATCCGCGGGGTCGGCCTGTCCAACGACGGCCGGGGCCGCGGGATGCTGGTGCCGGCCGCCACCGGCCAGGCCCGGGCCATGCGCGCGGCGCTCGACCTGGCCGGACTGCAACCGGGCGATGTCTCGCTGCTGGAATGCCACGCCACCGGCACCCAGGCCGGCGACGCCACCGAGATCCGGTCCACCGCCGAGATCTACGGCGCCGCCGCCGATCTGCCCATTGGTTCGCTCAAATCCAATACCGGGCACCTGATCGCCGCGGCTGGCATCGCCGGGCTGATCAAGGTGCTGGAGGCGATGCGGCACGAGGTGCGACCGCCGACCCTGCACGCCGACCAACCGCTCGACGCCCTGGCCGGTTCCCCGCTGCGGTTGCTGACCCAGGCCGAAACCTGGGACCGCGCGGGCACCTCCGACGGGGTCCGGCGGGCCGCGGTGTCGGCCTTCGGATTCGGCGGCAACAACGCCCACCTCATCGTCGAGGAACCGGGAGCCGCCATGGCGGCTCCGGCGGCCCTGGCCACGCCCCCGGTCCCGACCACGCTGGCGGTGGTCGGCCTCGGCGTCAGCGCGGCCTCGGCGGTCGGCCGGGAGGCCTTCACCGCCGCCCTGCTCGGCCAGCACCCGGGCCTGGACGAGACCGGGGCCGGCCGGATGCCGCCCATCGAGCTGGAGCTGGGCCGCCAGCGGTTCCCCCCCAACGATCTGAAGGCGGCCCTGCCGCAGCAGCTGGCCGTGGTCCAGGTGGCCACCGAGGCGATCGACTCGTGCACGGTCCGGCCCGGTCCGGGCACCGGCGTCTACGTCGGGATGGGCGTGGATCCCGAGGCCGCCCGCTTCGGCGTGCGCTGGCGCATCGCCACGCTGGCTCGGGAACGGGGGTACCCGGCCGAGTGGGTGGCGGCCGCCCGCGCGGACATCGGGCCGCCGCTGGACGCGGCCGCCGTGCTGGGCACCATGCCCAACATCGTGGCCAACCGGCTCAACAGCCAGTTCGACCTGGGCGGGGCGAGCCTGACGGTCAGCTCCGAGGAACGCAGCGGGCTGGACGCGCTCGACCTGGCCGCCCGCGCGCTGCGGGCGCACGAGATCGACACCGCCGTGGTGGCCGCGGTCGACATGTCCTGCGACCCCGTGCACCAGGCTGCGATCGCCGGCGCGGTCACCGGGGTCGGGGACCGGCCGGTGCCCGTTGACGCCGCCGTCGCGCTGGTGCTCAAACGGCTCGCCGACGCCGAACGGGACGGCGACCAGGTGCTCGCGCTGCTGCCCGGGACGCCGCCCGGCCTCGCGCCGGACGCCGACCTGCAGTTCACGGTCGGCGGGGCGGTCAGTGGGCCGGTCAACGGGCCGGTCAGTGGTCAGGTGGGCGGGTCCGGGACCAATCTGGCCCCGCTGTTCGGGCACGCGCATGTCGCCGCCGGACTGCTGCACGTGGCCGCCGCCGCGCTCGCCCTGCATCTGCGGGTGGCCCCCGGCGGACGGCCGTTGCTGCCCAACGGCAGCGATCGGAACCCGGTGGCCGACGACGGGCGCGGGCCGCGGACGGCGTCCGTCGCCGTCGATGCGATGGACGGGATCGCCCGCCGCACCGTCATTCTCACCGACGCGGCCAGCCATCCGGCGCCGCCGCGCACCGTCCCGCCGCGGCTGCACGTGTTCTCCGGGGCCGACCGCGCGGAGGTGCTGGCCCAGTTGGCCGCGGGCCGCCCCTCGACCGACGGCCCGGCCCGGCTGGTCCTGGTCGCCGCCGACGATGAGCAGCTGGCCGACCGGGCGGCGCGGGCTCGGCGGCACCTGGCCGAGGGCTATCCGCCCGGCGAGGGCGTGCACTTTCGCGCCGCCCCGCTCGCCGGTGAGCTGGCCTTCGTGTTCACCGCGGCCGGCGCCGCCTACCCCGGGATGGGCGCCGACCTGCTCCGGGCGGTGCCCGAACTGCTCGACCCGATCGGCGCCCGGTTCCCGCTGCGGGACACCGCCGGGTGGGTCTTCGAGCCGGCCGCGCCGGACCCCAGCCCGACCGAGTACCTGTGGGGCACCGCGATGCTCAGCCAGGCGCACGCCCGACTCACCAGGCAGGTGTGGGGGCTGGCCCCGGCCGCGGCCATCGGCTACTCGTCGGGGGAGAGCAACAGCCTGTTCGCGTTCGACGTGTGGACCGACATGGACGCCATGCGCCGCGAGATCGCCGAGAGCGGGCTGATGGACCCCGAACTCGGCGTCGAGTTCCGCGCCGTCGCCCGGGCCTGGGGAACCGGGTCGGCGCGGTGGGCGATGTGGAACGTGCTCGCCCCGATCGCGGCGGTGCGGGCGGCCATCGCCGGTGTGGACCGGGTCCATCTGGCCATCGTCAACGGCGCCGACGACGTGGTGATCGGCGGTGACGCCGCCGCCTGCGAGCAGGTGGTCGCGACGATCGGCCGCGCCCGCTGCCGCCCGGTGGACTACAACCTGGCCTGCCACGTGCCCGAGGTCGCGACCGCGTTCCACCAGCCGTGGCGCGACATCCACACCCGGGCCGTGACCCCGATGCCCGGAGTGCGCTACTACTCCAACGGCGCCGGTGGGGCCTACCCGGTGTCCACCGAGGCGTGCGCGGAGATGATCACCCGGCAGGCCGAGACGACGCTGGACTTCCCGGCCACGGTCCGGGCCGCCTACGCCGACGGGGTCCGCATCTTCCTCGAACACGGGCCGGGCGGCGCCTGCACCCAGTTCATCCGCGAGATCCTCTCCGGGCAGGACATTCTCGCCGTCGCGCTGGACCGGCGGGACCGTGGCGTCGGGCAGCTGTTCGAGGCCGCCGCGGCCCTGGTCGCGGCCGGTGTCCCGGTCGATCACGAGGCGCTGGCCGCGCGGCTGACCCCGCCGGCGGCTCCCGCGTCGAGGACGGCCCCGGCCGGGCCGATGCTGAGCGTGCCGACCCATCGACCGCCGGTCCGGCTGCCGGCCCCACCCGCGGTCCGCGCGGCCGAGGCCATCAGCGCTCACCCCATCAGCGCTCACCCCGCCAGCGCTGACCTCACCAGTGGTGGCCCCGCAAACGAAGGGGCGGCCCAGTGGATGGCGCCCGCTCCCGCGCTGCCCCCGGTCCACGCGACCACCGGGCCGATGCCGGCCGCGCCGGAACCGATCCCGCCGGCGGCCGCGCCTGAACCGGCCCCGGCGCGGGCCACTGCGGCGCCGGCCGCCGTCGCGGTCCCCGCCGCCGGCGAGAACGCTGCCGGCGAGAACTCAGCCGGCGAGAACGCTGCCGCCGCCACCATTCGCGGCCTGATGGCCCAGCTCACCGCCGTGCACGACGACTTCCTGCGCCAGCAGGCCACGCTGCACACCCAGTTCCTGGCCACCCGGGTCCCGGGTCCCGGCGGGCCCCGCGCCCCGCTCGCTCGGGCGACGGTGGCGATGCCGCCGGTGCCGGCCCCACCCGCCCTCGCCGCCCCGGCCGTCACTCCGCCGCCCGTCGCGCCGCCCGTCGCGCCGCCCGTTGCCCCGCCGCCGATCACCCCGCCGCCCGTCGCGCCGCCCGCCGCCCCACCGCCGGTGACCCCGCCCGCGCCGACCTCAAGCGAATTCCGGCCGTCCGGGCCGGTCTTCGACCGGGCCCAGCTGACCACCCATTCCTCGGGCCGGATCTCGGAGCTGTTCGGGCCACTGTTCGAAGCCCAGGACGGGTACCGGATCCAGTGCCGGATGCCCGAACCGCCGCTGCTGCTGGCCGACGCGGTCGACGGGATTGACGCGACCATCGGGGTTCTCGGTGAGGGCGTGATCTGGACGTACACCGATGTGCGCGCCGATTCCTGGTATCTCAACGGCGGCGTGATGCCGGCCGGGTTCATGATCGAGTCCGGCCAGGCCGACCTGATGCTGATCAGCTACATGGGCATCGACCTGCTCAACCGCGGCGAACGGGCCTACCGGCTGCTGGGCTGCACCCTGACCTACCACGCCGACCTGCCGGTGCCGGGGGAGCGGCTGGAGTACGAGATCCGGATCACCGGGCACGCCCAGTACGGGGCGGTGCGGCTGTTCTTCTTCGAGTACGACTGCCGCAGCGCCGGGCAGCGCCGGCTCACCGTGCGCGGCGGGCAGGCCGGCTTCTTCAGTCCGGCCGAGCTGCGGGACGCGGCCGGGGTGCTCTGGACCCCCGAGGACGGCGCGGCCGGACTCGCACCCGACGACCGGGTCGACCCGCCGGCCGTCGTCGGCACCAAGAACGCCTTCGACCGCGACGAGGTGCAGGCATTCAGCCAGGGTCGGGTGGTGGACTGCTTCGGCCCCGGCTTCGAGTGGGCGCACACCCACACCCGCACCCCGACGATCCAGTCCGGCGACCAGCTGTTCCTGGACCGGGTCACCCGGTTCGACCCGTCCGGCGGACCCTGGGGGCGGGGGTTCCTGCGCTGCGAGACCACGATCACCGGTGACGAGTGGTTCTTCGACGGGCATTTCAAGAACGACCCGTGCATGCCCGGCAACTTCATGGTCGAGGCGTGCATCCAGGCGCTCTCGTTCTACCTGGCCGCCCTGGGCTTCACCACCCGGCGGGACGGCTGGCGGTTCCAACCGCTGCCCGAGCAACCGTTCGCGCTCCAGTGCCGGGGCGAGGTCAACCGGGAGACCCGGTCCGTCGCCTACGAACTGCACGTCAGCCAGGTCTGGTCGGGGCCGCGACCGACCGTCATCGGCGACGTCATCGGCTTCGTCGACGGGAAGATGGCGTTCCACGCCCACCGGATCGGCGTCGAGCTGACCCCGGGCTGGCCGCTGGACACGCTGCCCGACGCGCACCGGGGCGCCCGGGAAGGCGAGCGTGAGGGGACCGGGCCGGTCGTGGCCACCGACGCCGACGGGTTCGCCTTCGACTACCCGGCCATGCTGGCCTGCGCGTGGGGCCGGCCCACCGAGGCCTTCGGATCGCTGTTCGCCGACTTCGACACCACCCGGCGCCCACCGCGGTTGCCTGGGCCGCCGTATCACTTCATCAGCCGGATCGCCGAGATCCAGGGCCGGCTGGGCCACTGCGAGCCGGGTCTGGAGATCGTCGCCGACTACGACATCCCCGACGATGCGTGGTATTTCGACGCCAACGGGGCGCAGGTCATGCCGTTCGCGGTGCTGCTGGAGGCTGCGCTGCAACCCTGCGGGTGGGTGGCCACCGCGGTGGGTTCGACCCTGGGCGAGGCGGACGATCAGCTGTTCCGCAACCTGGACGGCACCGGCACGCTGAGCGCTGAACTCACCCGCACCGCCGACACCCTGCGCACCCGGGTGCGGTTGACCTCGGTCTCCCGGTCGGGCGGCACCACCATCGAGAGCTTCGAGGTGCAGTGCCTGCTCGGGGAGCGGCCGGTCTATCGGATGGAGACCGTGTTCGGCTTCTTCCCGCCGGCCGCGTTCGAGAACCAGGTCGGCCTGCCGATCTCCGACGAGCATCGCCGGCAGCTCGCCGACACCGGCGTCCCGATGGTCGATCTGACCGCCCGCCCGGAGCGGTACTGCGCCGGCTCGGCCCGGCTGGCCGATCCGATGCTGCTGATGCTGGACCGGGCCGTGCACCTGCCCGGGACCGGCGCCGCCGGTCTCGGCATCGTCCGCGGGGAAAAGGATGTCGACCCGGCGGAGTGGTTCTTCAAGGCCCACTTCTTCCAGGACCCGGTCCAGCCGGGATCGCTGGGCATCGAGGCGCTGCTGCAACTGCTCCAGTTCTTCCTGCTGGACACCGGTGCCGGCGCCGACCTGCCCCATCCCCGGTTCGAGCCGATGATGCTGGACCGGCCGATGACCTGGAAGTACCGCGGGCAGGTCACCCCCGCCCAGCGCCGGATCACCACGGTCATGGAGATCACCGAGGTCGGCACCGACGAACGCGGCCCGTACGTGGTCGGGGCCGGTTCACTGTGGTGCGACGGGCTGCGGATCTACCAGGTGACGCAGATGGGGATGCGTCTGGTTCCCGGTCCGCCGGACGAGAAGTCCGCTCCGGCAACGGTTGCCGAGCTGTCCGCGACCGATCTGATCTCTGCCGCCCGCGACCACTGGGAACGCACCCGGCTGGTCCCCGGCCGCGATCTGGTGATCGGGTTGATCGAGACGTACGTCAACCGGGTGGTGCTCAGCGACGCGACGCGGGAGCGGCTGCGCGGGCGCTCGGTGATCTTCGTGGCCAACCATCAGGTGCAGATCGAGTCGATCATCATCGGCGTCCTGCTGCCGGCCCTGACCGGGGTGGCGATGACGACGGTGGCCAACGCCAAGCACGAGCACGGCTGGGTCGGCCAACTGGTCGACCTGATCCAGGGCTACCCGGGGGCCAGTGCGGACAGCGGCATCGCCTACTACGACCAGACCCGGCCGGCCGCCCTGCTGGAGATCGTCGACGACGCCCGAGCGCGGATGTCGGCCGGCCCGCACGCGTTGTTCCTGCACGTCGAGGGCACCCGGGCGCGGCAGGCGGGCGAACCGGTGACCCGGTGCAGCTCGGTGCTGCTGGACCTGGCCCTGGACCTGGACGTGGCGGTGGTCCCGGTGCGGTTCACCGGGGGTCTGCCGGTCCGGCCGGTGACCGGCAAGGCCGACTTCCCGATCGGTCATGGCGCGCAGGACTACTGGATCGGCGAGCCCATCGAGGCCGCCGAGCTGGCCGCGTTGCCGCTGCGGGAACGGGTGCGTCGGGTGGTCACCGCCATCAACGCCCTGGGCGGTGGACTCACTGCGGACGCTCCGGCGGCGGCCAACCCCGACCTGGCCGACCGGGTCGACCGGTGGCAGCGCCGGACCGGGGCCGCCGAGGCGTTCGCCGTGGCCCGGCAGCTGCTGGACACCGTGGCCGAACCGGGCGAGGACACGATGCTGCTGCGGATGGCCGCCCAGACCGGCGGGTACGCCTCGGACGGCACGCCGCGGGGCGACTGGCTGGCCGCCATGGCCGGCTTGATGGTGGGACCGGCCGGGGCTGGGCCGGCCGCCGGCCCCCCGCTCCCGGAGCGCGCGGGGCCGGCGGTGGTCGACCGCCTGACGATCGGCCGGTCGACCCACCCGCACCTGGCCGATCACGCCATCGACGGGCAGGTGGTGGTCCCGGTCGCCTACGCGGCGCAGTGGCTGGCCCGCGGCGCCCGGGCGGTCACCCCGGGCCGGCAGCTGGTCGAGCTGGCCGGCATCACCCTGTTCCAAGGGGTGGTGCTGGGCGGCTTCGCCGACGGCCGGGACACCCATCTGGACCTCACCGCCGAGCCTGCCGGCGACGACCCCGGGACCGTCCGGCTCGACCTGGTCGACCCGGCCACCGGCCGCCGGCACTACCGCGGCACCGCCATCCTCGCCGACCACCGGCCCACGCCGCCCGGACCCCCGGTCCAGGCCGACCCGTCGGGAGCGCCCCCGCCCTACGGCGACGACATCCTTTTCCACGGGCCGGCTTTCCAGATGATCGAATCCGTCGTACTCGACCCGGCGGCCGGCGGGATGACTGCCCGGCTGCGGTCGGCGGGGGACCTGGACTGGCCGGCCGAACCCTGGAGGGTCGACCCCGCGATCGTGGACCCCGCCATCATCGACGGTGCGCTGCAGTTGGCCCTGCTGTGGACCCGGCACCTGCGGGGCCGGCCCTCCCTGCCCACCGGGATCGAGCGGATCCGGATGTTCGGCGAACCGGCCGGCGGCCCGCACACCGCCACCCTGGCCGGCCGCTCGGCCACGTCCGGCCGGGTGGTGTGTGACGTGGTCATCCGCGACGGGAACGGCGTCGTCGTGCTCGAGCTGCTCGGCGTGGAGACCCACGTCCGCCCCGTCCCCCCGCCCTCGTGTTGATCATGGACAGATGGCCGTTATCCCGCCGCCAGAACGGCCATCTGTCCATGATCAACTGCGGGGGTGTGGGGGGCGGGATCAGGCCTCCGCGGCGATCAGCGCCAGTCCGCGGCGGCCGGGCAGGAAGAAGTAGCCGCCGCCGACGCAGCGCACGTAGGTGGCCGGCCGGTCGATCCGCTCGTTGAGGACGGGCCCGGGCGCGGTGAACTCGAATCCGATCGCCGACCCGCGCGACCCGGACATCCGCCGGTGGGGTGCGCCGGTGATCGGGTCGGCTTCGTCGTAGAGCCCGGCGAACTTCGGGTTGTTCACCCAAGACTGCGTGACGAACTCGAACTGCCGGGCCAGGCTGGCGCCGAGGCAGACGAAAACGACCCCCCGCTCACCGCTGTCGTCCGGCGGCCCGCTGTCCACGACGACCGGGTCGATGCCGGCAGGCCAGGTGGGCCAGGGTGCCGCCGCGCCGAACGGCCGGCCCCGGCGGAAGATCCGGTGCCGGTTCACCAGCCGGATCGACTCGTCCGGCCGGGTCCCCAACCCGTCGCGGGGGTTGGCCCGCCGGATGTGGGCGCCCAGCGGGCAGCGGACACCGTCCGGGTCGTCGTGGTAACCGAAATCATCGGACGGGTCGGCCGCCGCGCCGCCGGGGGAGCGGATCAGCGCGGTGCCGTCCGGCCAGCGGCCGGTCATCTTCGCGGCCCACCGCACGGCCTGCGCGTCGCCCACCGACTGCCGCAGGGCCGTCCAGAAGCCGGGCACGTCCTGGGCCAGCTGGCGGATCACCAGGTAGCTGCCGTCCCGGCCCACCGGCGGGAAGGGTTCCGGCTGCCCGGTCAGGTCGGGCCGGCCGAGGACGAGCTCGCCGGCCGCGACCCGGTCCCGTTTCGCGCGATCCCGGTGCAACCCGGGCACCCAGGGGCTGGCGATCGCGTCCCGGAACCCGAAGTGCTCGCGGCCGTCCGCGATCGACACGGTCGGGACGGTGTGCACGACCCGGACCCCGGTGGCCGCGCCGAGCAGCTCGCCTACGACGTCGTCCAGGGCGGCCTCGTCCGCCCCGAAGAGCAGCAGCACCGCATGGACCGGATCGGTGCCCGGCCCGCCCCAGCGCCAGCCGCGCGGGTCGCTGGGCGAGCCGTCCAGATCGCCCAGGATGCGCTGGCGGTGCGGGGTGACCATGCCCTCACGGAATTCCCGGGAGAAGTCCGCCGTGCGGTCCGCCGGCACGCCCAGGGCGGCGAGGCCGGCGGCGGTGAAGGCCACGTTGACGGCCGGCCGGTCCGCGGCGCGCCGGGCCCGGATCTGCTGGTCGACCTCGTCCGAGAACGTGATCATGGGCAGCAGCGAGCGCAGCCAGGCGCGCCCGCGTTCGGCATCCGGCAGGGCGACCAGCACGTACCGGCCGGCCGGCGAGCGGGGAAATGCGCTGGTCAGCAGCCCCTGCAGCTGATCGAGGTCGGGCTCGCCGGCGGTCACAGCAGCCGCACCCAGCGGTCGGCGGGCGGTCCGTCGTCGGTGAACAGCCCGCGCCGGATCTGCCCGTGCCTCAGGATGTCGGTGACGGTCAGGCCCGGGTAGGCGCTGAACCAGACGTCGGTGCGGACCTGGCCGGCCCGGGTGAACGGCAGGAACCGTTGGCTGAACCCGGGTCCGGGTTCCATCAGGTACTCGGTCTTGGGGCAGCCGAGCAGGTTGGTCCAGTTCGGCACGACGGCGAACGAGCCGGTGGTCAGGAAATCGAACAGGTAACGGCTCCAGCTGCCGTCGAAATCGCTCATGAACAGGAACCGGCGGCCGCCGTCGAGGCGGTGGATCCGAGCGAAGTGGATGGTCTCGACACCGACCAGCCGCCCGCTGTTGGCCAGGAACTTGCTGTAGGCGTCGGACAGGAACAGCGTGGCCCGCAGCAGCTCTCGCCGCTCGACCGAATCCCGCACGGTCGCGATCATGGTGAACTGGTTCTGCACGTCCAGGTCCTCGGCCTGCTCCAGCGCGGCCACCCGGCCGTCGTCCGGCCGGATCACCACGTCGGGTTCGGTCTTCTCCAGGTACCGGACCAGGGCCATCGCGGCCCCGGTCAGCGTCGAGCACCAGCAGGCGCAGGAAGTGCCGACTGGGTCGATGTCGCCGGGGACACGACGCGACGGTGCGGCAGATCCAGCAGGCGGGTGCTGGGGCAGATGCGGTCGCGCCCCGGCGCGGTGGTCGCGGCCGGCGCCCCGCCCGGTCCGGCACGGACCGTCCCAGCCGCCGCGCACGACCTGCGCGGTCGCGAACTGCACGCCGGTCAGCCGGTCCAGACCCAGCGCAGGCTGCGCGGCGGCCAACCGGGTCCGCAGCTCGGCGGTGCGCGCGGCCGGCACCGGACACAGGGCGGTGACGGTCCCGGGTCGGCGCCAGGCGAACACCGACCTCGCCGCTGAACCGACCGCGGCCGGCAGGCCGGACGTCATCAGAACTGGGGATTGACGATGCGCAGGGCGGACAGCTCGAACCGTTCGCTCAGCACGTCCAGCATGGCCATGGTGACGTGCACCGACAGGTCCTTGGCCGGGCAGGCGTGCGGGGCCTTGGACCACGACAGGATCTCGTCCCGGGACTCTTCCGACCGCCCCAGGTCCATCGCATCGGGATCGGCGAAGACGCTCGGGTCGCGATTGGCGCACACGAACGGGTAGGCGATCTCGTCGCCGACCTCGAGATGGACGGTGCGGCCCGACACCTGCACGTCCTCGGGTTCGGTGAGGCGCCGGTGCACCGTGGTGACGGTCGGGAACAGTCGGATCGACTCGAACACCAACGCCCGCCGCTGGGCCTGGTCCAGGTCGCGGTAGCGGATGCCGAAGCGCCGGGTGTCCTCCACGCAGCGCAGGACCAGGGTGCCCACGGAGAACATCGCCGCGAACATCGTCACGTCGACGGCCATCAGATCCATGCCGTGCCGCTCGAGTGGGGTGTAGGTCTGCTTGCGCAGCCGTTCGTGGGTGCCGAGCAGCCCGAGCATCCAGGGCGCGTAGCCGTGGAACAGCGAGGCCTCGGTGAAGCCGCGGACGTAGCTGCGGGTGCAGGCATCGCTCTCGTCGGCCGAGATGGTGACGCCGGTCAGGATGCGCAGGAACACCCGGGTGACGGTGGCCCGGATGGCCAGCATCGTGGCCATCCGGTCGTCCTGCCGCCACTCGGCCAGGATCGGCGCGGCGAGCGCCTGCACGTCGTCCAGGCTCAGCGCCATCACATCCGGGGTGAACACGTGCTCGTCCAGGTAGGCCCGGGTGGCGGCCCGAATCGGCGGATTCTGGTTGAGAATGCCGGTGTTGGTGGCGAAGACGTTCGGGTCGGAGCTGACGATGTCGACCCCCATGAATCGCTCGCCCCGATGGGCCGGGCAGGCGATCTCCCGTTTGGTCGTCGCATGATCGGTGATCATGACGGCCTTGCCGAAAAAGAAGTTGCCGCCGTAGACCTCGTGATACAGCCGCATGGCCCCGTTCTGGATGTTCGGCCAGATCAGCGCCCAGTCGACGAAGGTGGTGGCTTCCAACAGCAATCGCTTCACCGGCGCCACGCTGTGGTGATAGGCCACGACTTTGAGCGGCCGCTGGGCGGCGATCACCCCGGCGGACAGGCGGCCCACGACCAGGCGTATCACCCCGGGAGCATATGGCCGGTCGGCCGCCCGGTCCACCGATTTGTCCGGATTACCGCGGCCGGCTGGTTCGCTGCGTCCCGCCCCCTCGCCGTTGATCATGGCGTTCCCTGTCGCGCGCTCGGCGTGTCTTCGGCGTGTCGAGCAGAGAACGCCATGATCAACTCAGGTGCAGGCGGCTCAGGTGCTGGTGCCTCAGGTGGGGGTGCCTGAAGTGGGGGTGCCTCAGGTGCTGGTGCCGCCCGGGGCGTCCTCGATCTGGGCCACCAACGCGCCGGCGGTCACCGCGCCGCCGACCTCGACGGCGATCGAGGCGACCGTGCCGGCCTTGTGCGCGGTGATCGGATTTTCCATCTTCATCGCCTCGACCACCGCGACGACGTCGCCCTGGGCGACCGTGTCACCGACCGCCACCGCCACCTTGACCACGGTGCCCTGCATGGGGGCGACGACGGCGTCGCCGCCGCCACCGGGTGCGTGATGGGCCGCGCCGCCCCGCTTGCTCGACGACCGGCGGGCCGGGGCCGGGCCGCTGCTGCGGACCGCGAGTTCGGCCGGCAGGCTGACCCGGACCCGCCGCCCGTTGACCTCGGCGACGATCTCCTGCCGCGCCGCCGGCTCGCCGGCCGGCACCGCCGACGCGACGTCGAAGGGCTCGAGCGTGTTGTCGAACTCGGTTTCGATCCACCGGGTGTGCACGGCGAACGACCCGTCGGCGGCGGTGAAGGCCGGATCCTCCAGCACGGCCCGGTGGAAGGGCAGCACCGTGGCCATGCCCTCGACCACCATCTCGGCCAGCGCCCGGCGCGACCGCTGCAGCGCCTCGGTGCGGTCCGCGCCGGTGACGATGATCTTGGCCAGCAGCGAGTCGAACGCGCCGCCGATCTCCGAGCCGGACTCCACCCCGGAATCCACCCGCACCCCCGGGCCGGCCGGCGGGACGAACCGGGACACCACGCCGGGGGCGGGCAGGAACCCGCGGCCGGGGTCCTCGCCGTTGAGCCGGAACTCGATCGAGTGCCCGCGCGGCGGGAGATCGTCTATCCACCGCAGCTTCTCGCCGTCGGCGATGCGGAACTGCTCGCGCACCAGGTCGATTCCGCTGGTCTCCTCCGAGACCGGGTGCTCGACCTGCAACCGGGTGTTCACCTCCAGGAAGGACACCGACCCGTCCTCGCCGACCAGGAACTCGACCGTGCCGGCGCCGTGGTAACCGGCCTCCGCGCAGATGGCCCGGGCGGCGGTATGGATGGCGGCCCGCTGCTCGCCGGTCAGGAACGGCGCGGGCGCCTCCTCGACCAGCTTCTGGTAGCGCCGCTGCAACGAGCAATCCCGGGTGCCGACCACGATCACGGTGCCGTGTTGGTCGGCCAGCACCTGCGCCTCGACGTGCCGTGGCCGGTCCAGGTAGCGCTCCACGAAGCACTCGCCACGACCGAACGCGGTGACCGCCTCGCGGACCGCCGACTCGTACAGGTGCGGGATCTCCTCCAGCGTGCGGGCCACCTTCAGGCCGCGGCCGCCGCCGCCGAACGCGGCCTTGATGGCCACTGGCAGCCCGTGCTCCTGGGCGAAGGCCACCACCTCGTCGGCCCCGGCCACCGGCTCCTTGGTGCCCGGGACCAGCGGCGCCCCGACTCGCAGGGCGATGTGCCGGGCGGTCACCTTGTCCCCGAGGTCGCGGATGGCCTGCGGGGTCGGGCCGATCCAGGTCAGCCCGGCGTCGATCACCGCCTGGGCGAAATCGGCGTTCTCGGACAGGAAACCGTAACCGGGGTGGACCGCGTCCGCCCCGGCCCGGGCGGCCACGTCCAGCAGCTTGGCCATGTCCAGGTAGGAGTCCTTGGGCGTGGAGCCGCCCAGCGCGAACGCCTCGTCGGCGACCCGGACGTGCAGGGCATCGCGGTCCGGGTCGGCGTAGACGGCAACCGACCGCAGCCCGGCGTCGCGGCAGGCACGGGCGACGCGGACGGCGATCTCGCCGCGGTTGGCGATCAGCACGGTGTGCACAGGCGGTTCCTTCTTCTGGAGTTCTGCGGTCGGTCGGGTGTCTCAGGGAGAGTGCTCGGTGGCCCGCTGGTCGGGCCGGCGCCACAGGTCGGTGACCGGCACGCCGACCTGCGCCAGCAGCTGACGGGTCAGCGGCAACGAGATGCCCAGCACGTTGCCGGCGTCACCGTCGATGCCGTCGACGAACCAGCCGCCGAACCCGTCGATGGTCAGGGCCCCGGCGACCCGCAGCGGTTCGCCGGTGGCCAGGTAGGCATCGAGCTCGGCCTCGCTGGGCCGGCCCATCCGGACCACGGTGGAGCCCACCGCGCCGGCCGCGCCGACCACCCGGCCGCCGACCACCCGGCGCACCGCGTGGCCGGTGAGCAGGATCCCGTCCCGGCCGGCCATCTGCCGCCACCGGGCGCGGGCCTGTTCGGCGTCGGCCGGTTTGCCCTGCAGCTCACCGTCGATCAGCAGCATCGAGTCGCAGCCGATCACCACCGCCGGGGTCGGCTCGGTCAACCGGGCGGCCACGTCGTCGGCCTTGGCGTCGGCCAGGGCCTGCACCCGCACCTGCTCCGGGGACGAGCGCAGCCCGTCCAGCAACGCGTCCTCGTCCACCCCGGAGACGAGCACGTGCGGGTCCAGGCCCGCGGTGCGCAGCACCCCGAGCCGGGCCGGGGAGGCCGAGGCCAGCACGAGCGCCAGCGGGGCGTTCATCGCGGCAGTCCCGAGGCCCACCAGCGGTGATCGCCCGCGGCGCCCGAGCCCAGCCGGTGCGCCGGGTCGGCCCAGACCGAGCGCGGGGCCGGCTCGGTCGCGGCCGGTTCGGGGCCGGCGGCCAACGCCGCCAGCACGGCGATGACCACGGCCGCGTCCTGCTCGTCGCGGGCCGGGCCGGTCGGGCCGGTGCCCGGGTGATCGCTGGCTCGGCCGGCCGGCCTCACAGCGGGATGTTCCCGTGCTTGCGCGGCGGCAGCGTCTGCCGCTTGTCGGCCAGCACCCGCAGCGCCCGGGTGATCGCCCCGCGGGTCGCCGACGGCTTGATGATCTGGTCGACATAACCGCGCTCGGCGGCCACGAACGGGTTGGCCAGGGTGTCCTCGTACTCGGTCTGCAGCCGCGACCGCTCCGTCGCGACCTCCGCCGAATCGGGCCCGTATTGCTCGGCCAGCGCGCCGATCTCCTTGCGGTACAACACGTTCACCGCACCGGAGGCGCCCATCACGGCGATCTGCGCGGTCGGCCAGGCCAGGTTGACGTCGGCCCCCAGGTGCTTGGAGCCCATCACGTCGTAGGCGCCCCCGTAGGCCTTACGGGTGATCACGGTGACCAGCGGGACGGTCGCCTCGGCGTAGGCGTAGATCAGCTTGGCGCCGCGGCGGATGATGCCGTTCCACTCCTGCTCGGTGCCCGGCAGGAAGCCCGGCACGTCCACGAAGGTCAGGACCGGGATGTTGAACGCGTCGCAGGTCCGCACGAACCGGGCGGCCTTCTCCGCGGCGTTGATGTCCAGCGTGCCGGCCAGGTGCATCGGCTGGTTGGCCACGATGCCGACCGATCGGCCCTGCACCCGGCCGAAGCCGACCAGCACGTTCGGCGCGTACAGCTCGTGCACCGGCAGGAACTCGCCGTCATCGAGCACCGCCCGGACGGCGACCGCCATGTCGTAGGGCTGGTTGGGCGAGTCGGGGATCAGGGTGTCCAGGGCCAGGTCGTCGGCGGTCAGCTCGTCCGGGTCGGCGGCCTCGCCGGGCCGGATCGGCGGCGCCGACAGGTTGTTGGACGGCAGGTAGGACAGCAGGTCCCGGACGTACTCGATGGCTTCCGGGTCGTCCTTGGCCAGGTAGTGCGCGTTGCCCGAGCGGGTGTTGTGGGTGCGGGCCCCGCCCAACTCCTCCAGCGTGACCTGCTCGCCGGTCACCGACCGGACGACGTCCGGCCCGGTGATGAACATCTGCGAGGTCTTGTCCACCATCACGATGAAGTCGGTCAAGGCGGGGGAGTAGACGTGCCCGCCGGCGTTCGCGCCCATGATCAGCGAGATCTGCGGGATCACCCCGGACAGGTGCACGTTGCGCTTGAAGATCTCCGCGTACAGCCCGAGCGAGACCACGCCCTCCTGGATGCGGGCCCCGCCGCCCTCGTTGATGCCGACCACCGGCCGCCCCGAACGCAGGGCGAAATCCAGCACCTTGACGATCTTCTCGCCGTAGACCTCGCCCAATGACCCGCCGAACACGGCGACGTCCTGGGAGAACACGCAGATCTCCCGGCCGTCGACGGTGCCGTAGCCGGTGA
The DNA here is from genome assembly GCF_000024365.1 of Nakamurella multipartita DSM 44233. Lineage (NCBI taxonomy): Bacteria > Bacillati > Actinomycetota > Actinomycetes > Nakamurellales > Nakamurellaceae > Nakamurella > Nakamurella multipartita. Next base: position 4,690,184 of record NC_013235.1, on the reverse strand, counting down.
CCACTCCGTCGCCGTAGGGCCGGTTGCGCTCCAGGCCGAAGTTGGTCGACCGGTGCCGGGCGAAGGAGTCGAACTCGACGAACGAGCCGGGGTCCAGCAGCAGGTCGATCCGCTCCCGGGCGGTCAGCTTGCCCCGGGCGTGCTGGCGCTGCACCGCCGTCGCGGAGCCGGCGTGGATGTGCTCGTCCAGGCGGCGATCCAGGTCGGCCAACTTGCCGGCCGTCGTATGCGGCGGGGTGGGCGCCGGGCCATCGGGGGTGACATCAGGGACGCCATCGGGCGCTTGCGTGGTCCGGCTCACGGGCGAGAGGGTACCCAGGGCCGCGCCGGCGGTGGGCACCGTGAGACGCAGTTCACGATGACTGAGTCTGGGTCTCACCGACCGGCGGCCCCGGCCCGCCCCGGCCGGCCTGGGACGGCGAACCCCTTCTACGGTGATCCGGTGCCCGATGCCGACCCCAGCGTGATCCGCCGGCCCATCGACCCGGTGACGGTGGCGCAGCGGCTGACCGACCCGGCCCGCTGGTCGCTGGAGTTCTGCGCGCAGACCGGATCGACCAACGCGGACCTGGCCCGGCGGGCCGACGCCGGCCGGCTGGCGTCCGGGCAGGTGCTGGTCACCGAGGAGCAGACCGCCGGGCGCGGCCGGGCCGGCCGGGACTGGCACTGCCCACCCGGCGCCGGGCTGATGTTCTCGGTCGCGCTCGCGCTGCCCGCCGTCCCGGTCGAGCGCCGGGGGTGGGTCGGGGCCGTGCTCGGCCTGTCGATCGTGGCCGCGCTGGGCCGGGTCAGCGGTGTCGACGCCCGCCTGAAATGGCCGAACGACGTGCTGATCGACGGGGCCAAGTGTGCCGGCATCCTGGGCGAGGTGGCCGGGAGCCGGCTGGTCGTCGGGTCGGGGATCAACGTCTCGCTGACCCGGACCGAGCTGCCCCGGGCCGACGCCACCTCGCTGGCCCTGGCCGGCGGCACCCTGGATCGGGCCGCCCTGCTGGCCGGGATCCTGGACGAGCTGGGCAGCTGGTGCGACCGATGGACGGCGGCCGCCGGCGACGTGGACACCGCCGGTATCCGCGCCCACTATCGGGAGGTGTGCGTCACGCTGGGTGCTCAGGTGCGCATCCTGTTGCCCGCGCAGCGCTGGGTGACCGGGATCGCTACCGATGTCGACCCGACCGGTGCCCTGGTGCTCACCGACGAGTCCGGTCGCACCCAGAGCTACACCGTCGGTGACGTGGTGCACGTCCGGCCGGCGTGAACGGCGATCGCCCAGGTACCCGAACGACCGGCGGACGGCGCGCGCAAGCGGCGGCGGCCGCCACCCGAATGGCGTGACTTCTGCCCGAGCGGCCCTGCGTACCTCACGCTAAGCTCACGCGATCACACGCAGCGCGATCATCTGGACGGCGGGCTGGCGGCCCGGCTGCGTCGGCTCGGGGGTCGGCATGGGCACTGTCGCTCGACGCAGGACGCGCCGGTGGGGGGCGCTGGCCACGGTGGTCGCCCTGGTCGCGGGCCTGCTCATGGTCTCCGCGACGATCGCCCCGGCCCCGCCCGCCCACGCCGCGACGGTGGCCATCGGCACGATCGCCACCCAGATGGCCAACCAGCAGGGCGTCGACGCCGGCACCAGCGGTAACTGCATCCGGTATGCCCCGTCCAGCGGCACCGGGTCCTCGTCCACCTCCTCGGCCTGGGTCACCAACACGGTGGCCGGCCTGCCCAACTCGGCGACCACGGCGCACGGCTACAGCACCAGCTGCCCGACCAACCTGAGCACCAGCAGCCAGAGCGCGCTGGGCTTCCGGCCCTCCACCGTCACCTCGGCCGAGGACGGGATGCCCTTTCTGATCGGCGGCATGACCCACTACAACAACCCGATCCAGGCGAACGATCAGTACTTCACCGGCGAGCTGCGGACCCAGCTGGGCGGTTTCAGCGGGACGACGGTGACGTTCAACTGGACGATGAACGAGACCCCCAACACCGGATCCGGCAACTGCTGCAACGACATCACCTCGTTCACCAACCAGATCTCCGACGTCACCCTGACCCAGGGCGGGCTCACCTACCGGCTGGTGATCCTGGGCTTCGTGCCGGCCGCCAGCGCGACGAGCTGCCCGGCCACGCCGGCCGGCAATCCGGTCAACGAGTTCTCCACCGTCGAGGGCGCCCAGACCAACGCCTGCCTGTACGCCTCGCTCCAGCAGGTCCGCACGCTGCGGATCGTCAAGAACGTGGTCGGCTCGCCGCCGGGCACTCCTTCGTTCAGCTACAACAGCACGTCGACGCTGACCGGTTCGGCCTGGGCCAACACCACGTTCTCGCTGGCCTCCCGGGGCACCGTCGAGCGACCCTTGACCTCCGGCAGCACCGTCACCGTGACCGAGGGCGACCCGGCCGACGACCGCTGGTCGTTGACCGGCCTGACCTGCCAGCAGTACAACGCGCTCGGCGTGCTGGTCGACCTGCCCGGAACCGGCAACCTGGCCGCGCGGCGGATCAGCCTGGACCCGGTCCCGGCCCCGCTGTATCCCGCGAATCCGGTCGTCATCTGCACCTTCACCAACACCTATACCCCGCGGACGACGCTGACCCTGGTCAAGTCCGTGACCGGGGCCGTGGTCAGCCCGTCCCTGTTCACGCTGACCGCGACCGGGACGGCGTCGCCGACCAGCGGCACCGTGGTCTCCGGCGCCTCCGGCTCGACGGCCGTCACCAACCAGCGCATCGTCGCCGGCACCTACCAGCTCACCGAGCTCGGCACCGGGGCGGCCGCAACCGGCTTCGTCCAGGTCGGCTCGTGGACCTGCGCCCGCGGGTCCACCACCTATCCGGTCAGCCCCACCGGGGTGGTCACCCTGCCGGATCTGCCCGCCGGCAGTGCGGTCGGCTGCACCGTGGTGAACCGGGCGGCCACCGGCACGCTGCGCATCAGCAAGGTCGTCGACGACCCGCAAGGCGGGTACGTCGGAGGCACCGGCCAGAGTTTTGCCGGCGCCTACACCTGCGGCGCCGGGTTCAGCGGCAGCTTCAGCGCCCTGACCACCGCGGCGGCGGTGACCGTGACCGGCATCCCGGCCGGCCGGGCCTGCACGGTCAGCGAGAACGGCCCGACCGGCGGCCTGCTCAACGCCTCGTTCGCCTGGGGGACCCCGTCGTACTCGGCCCAGCCGGTGACCATCACCGACCAGGCCACCGCCGACGTCACGATCACCAACCCGGTGGTGCAGCGGCTGGGCAGCTTCGCCGTGACCAAATCCATCGACGGGCCCGGCGGGTACACCGGGGGCGTCAACCGGGTCTTCCCGGTCGCGTACTCCTGCACGCTGACCAACGGCCCGACGTCGGCGGGCACGCTGGACCTGACCGCGGCACAGGCCGTCTCCCCGGCGGCGGCGATCCCGGCCGGCTCGGTCTGCACCTTCAGCGAGACCCTGACCGCGCAGGCCGGGGATTTCGGTGACCCCAGCTACGCCTGGTCGGGCTACACGGTGACGCCGACCAGCGTGACGATCGGCGACGGCGCCACCGCCCAGGTCGGCATCACCAACACCTACGAGCGCGACGCCGGCAGCCTCGTGCTGGCCAAGCAGATCCAGGGCGACGGCTACATCGGCACCGGCGAGCCGTTCACCGTGCAGTACACCTGCGGCGTGGCCTCCGGCCAGGTGACGTTGGCCGCGGGCGGGAGCGCGACGGTCTCCGTGCCGGCCCGCAACACCTGCACAGCGGCCGAGGTGCCGCCCGCCGCCGACCTGCTGCAGCCGGCCTACGTCTGGGGCAACGCCACCTGGTCCGACGGCACCAGCGCGACCAACAGCGTGACCGTGCCGGCCAACGGCACCGCCACCCTGACGGTGACCAACCCGACGATCCCGGTCTTCGGCCGGGTCCAGGTCGGCAAGCAGATCACCGGCGAGACCGCGGGGGTCACCGCCGCGGCCAGCTTCCAGATCACCGTCTCCTGCAGCAACGCCTACACAGGCGCCTTCACCGTGGGCGTCGGCGGAACCGCGCTCACCCCCGACCTGCCGGTGGGCACGTCCTGCTCGTTCAGCGAGGCCACCCCGACCGTCGGCCTGCTCGACTCGTCCTACCAGTGGGGCACTCCCGTGCTGCCCGGACCGGTGACCATCACCGCGCCCAACCAGGTGCCCAGCGTCGTCGTCACCAACCCGGTCAGCCGGGTGTACGGGGACCTGGAGATCAGCAAGCAGCTGGTGGATCCGAGCGGCCGGGTCGACCGGCAGCGGCAGTACACCATCGACTACGACTGCAGCTACGCGGGCGTGAGCGCGGCCAACGGCACGGTCCAGCTCTTCGCCGGCGAGTCGACGGTGATCCCCGACATCCTGCTGGAGTCCCGGTGCACGGTGGTCGAGGACCCGACCACCCTGGACGCGCCCCCCGTGGCCGACGACACCTCCTGGGTGTGGCTGCCGCCGACCTACGACCCCGGAACCTCGGTGCTGATCACCTCGCCCGACTTCCCGGCCACCGTGACGGTGACCAACCGGACCAACCAGCTGACCGGCACCTTCCAGCTGACCAAGTCGGTGGTCGGTGACGGCAAGGCCCTGGGCTACCAGCCGGGCAGCCAGTTCACCTTCGCGGTCGAGTGCACCGACGGCTACGAATCGACGGTCGACCTGGCCGACGGTCAGAGCTGGACGCCGGACCGGGCCATCGCGTCCGGAAGCTCCTGCACCATCACCGAAACCGGCAAACCCGACCCCCTCTCGCCGGCCTTCGGCTGGGACGACGTCGAGTTCGGCATCGGCAGCAGCCGGGTCAACGGATCGATCACCATCCGGATCCCCGAGACGGCCACGCCGATCCAGGTCAACGCGGTCAACCCGATCACGCCCCGGTTCGGCTCGCTGGAGCTGACCAAGCAGGTCACCGGGCAGACCGCCGGCCTGGTGCCCGGTACCACTTTCGACGTCAACGTCAGCTGCGGCCCCGGTGACCTGTTCACCGTCACCCTCACCGAGGGTGAGCCGAGGACGCTGACCGGCATCCCGGTCGGGGTCAGCTGCACCGTGGCCGAGCTGCCGCCCGACCCGGCCGGCCTTGTGGACGCCTCCTACGGCTGGGGCCCGGCGACCTACGATCCGGGCGCCACCGTGACCATCGCGCAGGAGGGCCAGCAGGTCGAGGTCGCGATCGTCAACCCGATCGTCCGGGTCGGCGCGCCGGTCCGGGTGGTCAAGTCGTTGACCGGCGGCCAGGGCGTCATCGATCCGGCTCGGACCTATCCGATCACCTGGTCCTGCAGCTACGGCGGCCAGCAGGTCGCCGGCGGCACCCTGGACGCGGTGGTCGACCCGACCGGCGTCGTCGTCGACCAGGACGTGCCGCTGACCGCGCAGTGCACGGCCACCGAAGGCGATCTGGGCGTCCCGTCCGACGATCCGGCCTACCGCTGGCTGGCCCCGACCGTCACCGGCACCACCGTGACGGCGGACGGCCAGAACGCGGTCACCGTGGCCAACGCGCTGACCCGCGACACCGGCGAGGTCGTGGTGCACAAGACGGTCACCGGGGCGAGCGAGGGCTACCTCGGCACCGGCGCCGATTTCACCATGCACGGCCAGTGCGCGGTGCCCGGAACGGACGTCCCGACCCGGTACGCCGACGGCACGATCGCCAATCTCGGCACCGTGACGATCGCTCCGGTCTCGGTCGGCTGGACCTGCTCCGGCTTCGAGGACACCCCGGCGCAGGGCCTGCTCGCCGACACCTCCTACGCCTGGGGATCACCCATCATCACCGGGACGCCGGCGTTGACCCCGCCGGTCGGGGGCACCTTCACCCTGGCCGAGGCCGGCGCCCGGCAGGACTTCTTCGTCGAGAACCCGGTCGTCCGGGTGCGCAGCACGTTCCAGATCACCAAGAACGTGGTCGACCCGTTCGGCGCCCTGATCCCCGGCACGCAGTTCAGCGGGACGTTCAGCTGCCGGTACGGCTCCGACGACCCCGTCACCGGAAACTGGACCCTGACCAACGGGGACACGTTCACCGGCCCGGCGGTCTACCTGAACTCGCAGTGCACGGTCACCGAGAACGACCTGGGCACCGCCGGTCTGCCCGATGCCTCCTTCGACTGGGCGGCGCCGGTCGTCGGTGATCCGGTCACCGTGGTTCCCGGCGGGACCGCGACCATCACCGTCACCAACACGATCGAGCGGCAGTACGGCGGCCTGGAGGTCGGCAAGGTGCTCGACGACCCGGACGGCGGGGTCCGGCCGGACACCGACTTCACCGGCGTGTGGACCTGCACCCTGGGTGCGCAGACCTGGAGCGATCGGTGGGAGGTCGGCGCGGGCGCCGCGGCGACCCTGTTCACCCCGGCGGACGCCCGGGTACCGGCCACGGCCGTCTGCGCGATCATCGAGGACACCCCGGATCCGGCGCGGCTGCTGGACGGCTCCTACGCCTGGGGGGACCGGACGTACACCCCGGAATCGGTCATCCTGGTCGCCGACGAGACCGCGCAGCTGTCCGTCACCAACACCGTTCAGCGGGTGTATTCGGGCTTCGACGTGGCCAAGGCCATCACCGGATCGGTCGCCGACGACGACCTGGTGCCGGTCGATCGGGTGTTCACCGGCACCTTCTCCTGCCAGTACGGCTCGGACGTGCCGGTGACCGGTCCCTGGACGGCCAGCGTGGCCACAGCGTGGGTGCAGGCCGGCATCCTGGTCGGCTCGGTCTGCCAGGTGACCGAGGAGGTGCCCCCGGGGGCCGGCGGGCAGCCGGTCACCGGCGACTCCTCCTACATCTGGGGCACCCCGGATCTGGGGTCCTCGGTCACCGTGACCCCGCCGACCGAGGCGAACCAGACGGTCACCGTCACCAACCCCACGGAGCGGCTGTTCGGGCGCTTCACCCTGACCAAGGCGGTCACCGGAGCCACCGACGGCATCACCGACCCGCAGCCGTTCCCGGTGACCTACTCCTGCCAGCCCGGGGACGGCCCGGCGATCACCGGCAGCACCGCGCTGGCGGCCGGCCAGACGCTGACCGTCGGACCTGACCCGGGTGACGATCTGCAGCTGTTCATCCCGGTGTCCAGCATCTGCACCCTGACCGAGCCGCTGGCCACGATGCCGCCGCTGCGCGACAGCTCCTGGACCTGGGGCGACCCCGGGTTCACCGTGGTCGGCGACATCCCCACGGCCGGGCCGGTCACCGTGCCCTGCGCGGACCCGCTGCTCACCCCGTGCCTGGGTGAGCGGTCGGTGACGGTCACCATCCCGCGGCCGCAGGAGGACTACCCGGATCCGCCCAGCGTCGGCCTGGACATCAGCAACCCGGTGCTGACCACCGACGGTTCCTACGCGGTCAGCAAGTCCAGCGACCCGGCGTCGGGAACGGTGGTGGCCCCGGGGTCGACCATCACCTACTCGGTCACGGTGACCTCGACCGGGGAGGTGCCGGTGCACGACGTCGTCGTCACCGACGACCTGTCGGCGGTGCTGCCGTACGCGGTGATCGGGTCGATCTCCGACCCGGCCGCGGTCCTGGACTCGCAGACCCAACAACTGGTCTGGACGGTCGGCGACGTGCCCGGCGGGCAGAGCCGGACGCTGACCTATCAGGCGACGGTCAACCCCGGGGTCGCCGGGGTCAGCATCACCAACCAGGTCACCAGCACCGCCGACGTGCGTCCGAGCAGCTGCGCCGAGCCGGGCGATCCGGTCTGCACGACGACGCATCGCACGCCGGACCGGCCCACGATCAGCAAGCAGGTGGACGGGGACCCGGTCTTCGATCCCGGCCCCGGGACCTGGACCGTGCCGTACGCGATCGTGGTGACCAACCCCAACCCGGACACCGCGATCACCTACTCGCTGACCGACAACATCGCCTTCCCCACCGACGCGACGATCGTGTCCGCCGCGGTGACCTCCGCGCCGGACGGGGTCAGCCTGTTCGAACCGGCCTGGACCGGCGGTGACCAGACGACGATCGCCCAGGACGTCGCGCTGCCCGGCGGCGCCAGCCACACCTACCGGGTCGCGGTGACCGCGACCGTGCCGCTCACGATCGACCCGGCCCGCCTGGCCTGCGCGGCGACCGGATCGGGTGGCGGGTCCGGGTTCTTCAACATCGCCACGCTGTTCGCGCTGGACTCCTCGGCCATGGCAGACGCCTGCGCCCCGGTCCCGGTGTTCCTGGTCGTCGACAAGCAGTGGGTCATCGACGGCGTCACCTACCGCGACGGCACGCAGCCGCTCGGGTACTCGGCGACGCTGACCCTGGACGGCGTGGACCGGGTCTGGCGCACCGTGTACTGGGCCGACCAGCCGGGGTCGACGGTGGACGTGGGGGAGCGGGCCGTCGTACCCGCGTCCTGCACCTCCGCCTCGTCCGGGACCGGCCCGGTCACGCTGACCGCGCCGCTGACCTCGACCGTGGTCACCAACGTGGTCACCTGTGTCGGGCCCACCCCCGGACCCACGCCGGGTCCGACGCCCGGGCCGGTCCCGCCGCATCCGACCCCGCTGCCGGTGACCGGCTTCGCGGTCGGGTCTTTCCTGGGCTGGGGCCTGGGCTTGCTGCTGATCGGGGCCGCGATGATCGCGCTGGCCGGCTGGCGACCGGGCCGGCGCCGGTCGGCCTGAATCGCGCCGTCCTGAATCGCGCCGTCCTGAATCGCGTCCTGAATCGCGGCGTCCTGATGGCCGGCCGCCGGTGCGCGGGTCAGCCGCGACGGTGCGGACGCGTCGGCCGGGCCCGGGCCACGATGATCAACAACGCCCCGACCGCGAGCAGCAATCCGGCCACGACGCTCTGCTGGGCGATCGGCGCACCCGTGCTGGCCAGCGCCGACGGGTAGGTGGGGTAGGTCGGGGTGACCGGCTGGCTGGGCGTCCACGGGGGCGGCGTGGCCGGAGTGGTGGGGGTGGTGGCCGACACCGTGAACGCGGCGCTGGCCGTGTTGTCGGCCGGGTTCGGATCGTTGGTGTCGGAGCTGATCGTCGCGGTATTGACGATCGTGCCGGTGGCCCCGGCCGTGACGACGGCGCCGATGGTGATGGTGGCGGTCGCGCCGACCGGGAAGTCGCCCAGCGTGCAATCGACCGTCTGGCCGCTGATCGTGCACTCGACGCTGCCGGACTCCGACGGTCCGCTCACCCCGGCCGGCAACGTGTCCACCACGTGCACCCGCTGGCCGGAGACGGGCCGGCGTTGGTCGCGGTGAGCTGGTAGGTGACCGGCTGCCCGGGGGCCCCGCCGGCCGGCGTCACCGACTTGGTCAGGGACAGGTCGGCCGTCGGGTTGACCTGGACCGTGGCGCTCGCGGAGTTGTCGGCCGGGTCGGTGTCGGGCCGGCCGGAGCTGATCAGGGTCGCCGTGTTGGTCAGGGTGCCGACCGCGGTCGCGGTCGCGGACACGGTGAGGGTGGCGCTGGCCCCGGCGGCCAGGGACGGCACGGTCCACAGGCCCGCGGCGCCGTCCCAGGTGCCCGCGGAGCCGGTGGCCGAGCCGATCACCAGGCCGTCGCCGGCGGTGTCGGCGATGACCACGTCGGTCTGGTCGGCCGGTCCCTGGTTGGTCAGGGTGACCACGAACCCGGCCGGGTCGCCCTGACCAACCGTCGGCGTGGTCGCCGTCTTGCTCACGGTCAGGTTCGAGCCGGGCGGCTCGGGGGTGATCACCGCGACGGTGGCCGTGGCCGAGTTGTCGGCCGGGTCCGGGTCGACGGTGAGCAGCGAGGCCACCTGCGCGGTGTTGGTCAGCTCGTCGCCGTCGTAGTCCGGCGACAGCGTGCCGGTGATCGTCACCGTGCGGCTGGCGTCGGGGTCCAGGCCGGCGATCAGGCAGGTCACCGCGACGGCATCGGTCAGGCAATCCGGGTCGTCGACGGCGGTGATGCTCAGTCCGGCCGGGGTCGGGTCGCGCAGCTCCAGCAACGCGGACTGCTGGGGGCCGGCGTTGCCCACGGTCAGGGTGAAGGTCACGGTGCCACCGGGGGCCACCGGGTCGGGGCCGGCGGTCTTGGTCAGGCTGACGTCGGCCGCGGAGGTGATGAGCACCGACGTGGTGGCGGTGTTGTCGCTGGGGTCGGACTCGTCGACCGGTGCGGTGACCGCGGCAGTATTGGTCAGGGCGCCGTCGGGAGCGTCCGGGGCGACGATCCCGGTCAGGGTCATGGTCCGGGTCGCCTCGACCGGCACCGAGGCCCAGCTGCAGCTCACCTGGTCGGTGACGGTGCAGCTGGCGCCGCCGGCGTCGGTCACCGTGACCGCGTCCAGGCCCAGCGGGATCGAATCGGTGAGCAGCACGTTCGGGGCGTCGGAGGGGCCACCGTTGGAGACGGACAGCTGGTATTGGATCGTCTGCCCGGGGATGGCGGTCGCCGGTGAGGCCGTCTTGATCAGGGCCAGGTTGGCCCCGAGGCTGGGTTCGAAGGTCGCCACCCCGGTGTTGTTTTCCAGATCCGGGTCGGGCGTGACGGCCGTGACCGACGCCGCGTTCTGCAGCGCCGGGGTGGACCCGGTGGGCAGGGTGACCGGCACCGTGACCGTCACGCTGTCGCCCACGTCCAGGGCCGGCACGGTGCAGGCGACGATCCCACCGGGCGCGGTGCATGTCCCGTCGGTCGTGGTGACGGTGCCGACGGTCACCCCCGGGTCCAGCGGGTCGGCGATGGCCAGCCCGGTGGCCCGCGACGGTCCGTTGTTGGTGACGGTGAGCTGGTAGCTGACCGTCCCGCCGGCGACCGGGTTGTCCGGGGTGAACGTCTTGACCAGGACCAGGTCGGCCGCCGCGGTGACCCGTGCCGCCGCGGACGCGCGGTTGTTGCCGGGGTTCGGGTCCGGCTGGTCCGCGGTCACGGCCGCCTGGTTGAGCAGCGCGACGCCCGCCGGGGCGGTCGCCGACACAGTGCCGGTGACCTGCACGGTGGCCGACGTCCCGACGATCAGTGCACCGACCGGGCAGGTGAGCAGGGCGGCGTCGACCACGCAGGCGGCACCGCCGGTCACCTGGCCGCTCACCCCGGTCAGCCCGGGCGGCACGGTATCGACCACGCTGACCCCGGTGGCGTCCGCCGGGCCGGCGTTGGTGGCGGTCAGCGTGTAGGTGATGGGCTCGCCGGCGACGACCGGATCGGTGTCCAGCTTCTTGATGACCGAGAGATCGGCGACCTGGGCGAGCGCGAAGTCGACGGTGGTCGCGTCGCCGGCGCTCAGGTCGGCGGGGCGCCGGCTCGGCCCCACCGGCGCGTACCCGTCGGGGGTGACGACCCGGACGGTGTACGTGCCGGGGGCCAGGCCGTCCCGGCCGTAGGTGCCGTCGGCCCCGGTGGTGACGGTGCCGACCACGGCGCCGCCGCCGTCGACGATCTCGACGGTGACCCCGGCCAGCCCGCTGCCGCCGGCGGTCACGGTGCCCGAGACCGACCGGGTCTGGGTGGCGAACCAGGTCTGGTACACCGGGACGCCGCTGCGCCACCGGTAGCTGAACGTCAGGGTCTTGATCGGCACCGTCGGGCTGAACCAACCGGCGGCGCCGGTGGTGTCGCTGGCCCCCGAGTTGCCGGTCAGCGTGGCCGTGCCCGGATCCCAACTGGGCAGGTCGTACGGCGCGCCGACCCCGGAGCACGAGCTCGGCCGGGGCGATGCGTCGCAGTAGTTGAAGGCTCCGGCAAAGCCCAACGCCGCGACCGGGACGGCGCTGCCGTCGGCGGTGGTCGCGCTGACCGTCACCTGGTCGGCGTCGATGTCGCCGAGGATGAAGCTCCAGCCGGCCGTCGGGGTGGGCCGGGCGAAGGTGTAGACGGTCTCGGACGGGCTGGCGGCGCTGTCGGCTGCCGGTCGCAGGTTGAGGTAGGCCTGGTTCTGGCTTGATCCGTAGACGACGCCGGGCGGGCTGCCGGCGGGCAACCAGGCGGTCGTCCCGGACTGCGGGCCGACTCCGCCCGAACGAGAGGTGGAGGCGAACGTGGCCGCGGGGAAGCCCGGGGCCAGCGTCATCGTCCCTCGGTAGGCGCCGCCGGTCCCGGCCAAGTCGGTAAATGTCCCGTACACCGGGCCCGGCGCGGCCGCGGCCACCGGTGCGGACACGATCGGCAGTGCCATAGCCACCACCAGGGCGCCGGCCAGGCCGCTGAATCGCCACAGTTCTGGACGACGCAGTCCTGATCGCCGCGGTTTCGATCGACGAAGTCGTGGCCCCATTGATTCCCCCGTCCGACCGTCCGGCGCCGGCGCGACCACAGGATCGCGATTGATGCCGAAACCCGCCAAATCACGCCGATCATGACATGGGACAGCCGACAATTCACCTCGGGCGTGACGGCGACCAATTCGCGGCGGCACAAGAACCCACAATGTCCGTTTTGCCGAATTCATTCGGCGAGTGCCCGTGGTCCGAGCGGCGGGCACCGGCACTAGGGTCGAGTGGTGCTCCCCGATCCCGAACCCGCCGGTACCCCGACCGGCGCCTCCGCCGGTCCGGTGGTCGAACGGCTGGCCGAAGCCCGTCGCCGGGTGCGGGCGGCGGCCGAGGCAGCGGGTCGGGATCCCGCCGAGGTCCGCATCCTGCTGGCCACCAAGACGATGCCGCCCGAGGTGATCGCGCAGGCCCTGGCCGCGGGGGCGACGCTGATCGGGGAGAACCGCGTCCAGGAAGTGCTGGCCAAGGCCGACGCGTTGGCCGGGTTTCCGCACACCATGCATTTCATTGGCCATCTGCAGTCCAACAAGGTCAATCAACTTCTGCCGCACATCCAGTGCCTGCAGACATTGGATTCGGTCGACCTGATCGGCCGGTTGCAATCCCGGCTCGAATCCGCCGCCCGGAATCTGGATGTATTCATCCAGGTGAATGTCTCGGGCGAGCAGACCAAATCCGGAATCGCCCCGGCGGACGCGCGGGAGATGGTCGAGGCGGTGGCGGCGGCCCCCCGATTGCGGCTGCGCGGGTTCATGACGATCGGGTTGAACTCACCCGACCGGGACGCGATCCGCCGCGGCTACCGGGCGTTGGCCACCATCCGTGACCGGGCCGCGGACGAGCAGTGGCCCGGAGCGCAGGACGCGGTCGAGCTGTCGATGGGGATGAGCGGCGACTTCGCCGATGCGATCGCCGAGGGCGCCACCATCGTCCGGCTCGGCTCGGCGGTCTTCGGGCCCCGGCCGGCCCGTTGATCACCCGATTCGGGCGGGTCGCGATCCTTCCGGGGCGTCCCGGCTGTCCGAATCGGCGTCCGGCGGTAGCGTGATCGCAGCGCCGCATGCCCGGGCGCGCGAGCAGTCGGACCGCGGTGCCGACCGATCCCTGGGGAGTCCACGATGCCCTACCCGGACAATCTGCTGGTCGCCGGCGAGAAGATCTATGTGCGCAAGCGCCCGCACTGGAAGGTGCTGATCCTCCCGACCCTGTTCTTCGTCCTCATCGTCGGTGGTGGGGCGGCGATCATCGCCTTTGCCAACAGCCGGGGCTGGGACTGGCCGAGCTGGGCGGACTGGGCGATCGTCGCGATCGCGGTGATCGCGTTGATCATCCTGGTGGTGGTGCCGTTCATCCGCTGGCGCACCGAGCACTTCGTCATCAGCAACCACCACATCTTCTTCCGCACCGGCCTGCTGTCCCGGCGCGAGCACCAGATCCCGCTGGGCCAGATCGCCAACATCGAAACCGAGGTCACCTTCTGGGGCCGGTTGATGGGGTACGGCTCGCTGATCGTCGAGTCCTCGGCCGACCAGCCGCTCAAGTTCCGCAACGTGGCGAACCTGTCCAAGGTGCAGTCGATGCTCAACCAGTTGATCCGCAACGAGAAGGAACTCACCCACCGCGGCATGGTGGAGGTCGACGACTACGCCGCCGACGACTCCGACCGGGAACGCGCGGGCGACCGCTCGAACCAGGCGCCGACCGGCCAGTGGGCGGCCGCGACCGACTCGAACCAGACCGGCGGCTACGGACCGGCCACCGGGGCGCAGCCGGCGTACGGGCAGGGGTACCCGCCGGCCCAGGGGTACCCACCGGCGGCGGGTTACGCGCAGCCCGGGTACGGGCCGGCCCACCCGCAGACCGGTCCGACCCAGGGCTACCCGCCGCCCGGTCAGCCGCAGGGTTACCCGCCGCCGGGCCCGACCCAGAGCTATCCGGCCGGCCACCAGCCCACCCAGTCGCCGGGGTATCCGCCGTCCGGGTATGCGACGGGCGGGTATCCGCCGAACGGCTACCAGCAGCCCGGGTATGCCCCGAACGGGTACCAACAGCCCGGGTACCAGCAGCCCGGACACGCGTCGGGCGGCTACCCGCCGCCGGCCGCACCCGCGAACTACTCGCAGCCCGGCCCGCCGCAGCCCGGGTATTCGCAGTCCGGCTATTCCCAGGCCGGATATGCCCAGCCCGGTTCGTCGCAGCCGGCCGAGGGCCAGGCCGCCCCGCCGTTCACGCCGGCCGCCGGGCCGGGTGAGCAGCCGCCGGCGTCGGCCGAGCCGACAGTCATGACCCGGCTGCCGTCCGCCGCCCCGGTGTCGTCGAGCGACTCGGGGGCCCCGGCAACCCCGCCTACCCCGCCGACTTCGGACCGGGGCCGGCACGCCCGGCCCACCGAGCAGACGCCGCTGCCGAATTTCGCCGAGCCCGACCCAACGGTGATCGTTCGCTCGCCCGCGTCGTCGGGTGATTCGGCGTCGGGTGCACCGGCGGGTGCACCGGCAAGCGCGCCGGCGCCGTCGGAGACCGACCCGGACCAGCCGGACTCGAGCCAGCGATCCTGACCCGATCACGCAGCATCGTAAGGTGGTCGGCGTGACGACGGTGCTGCTGGTCGAGGACGACCCGGCCATCGCGCAGCCGCTCACCCGCGCGCTGCAGCGGGAGGGCTATCAGGTGCGGCCGGCCCCGACCGGCGGGGCCGCGGTCGCGGCGTTCGGCGAGAACGGGTCGGAGATCACGCTGGTGATCCTGGACCTGGGCCTGCCCGACCTAGACGGTCTGGAGGTCTGCCGGCGGATCCGCGCCGCCGGCCGGGACCTGCCGGTGCTCATGCTGACCGCCCGGACCGACGAGGCCGACTTCGTGGTCGGCCTGGACGCGGGGGCCGACGACTACGTGGCCAAACCGTTCCGGATGGCCGAACTGCTGGCCCGGGTGCGGGCCTTGCTGCGCCGGCGGGTGCCGGCTCTGATGGAGGTCGGCGGGGTCCGGGTGGAGACCGGCTCGCGCAAGGTCGAGGTGGACGGCGTCGAGGTCACCCTGTCCAACAAGGAGTTCGAGCTGCTGCGGGTCATGATGAGTCGTGCCGGGCAGGTCGTGACCCGCGAGGAGATCCTGGCCGAGGTGTGGAACGACCCGACCATGAAGACCTCCAAGACGCTGGACATGCACATGTCCTGGTTGCGTCGCAAGATCGCCCGGCCCGACGGCTCCGGGGGCGACCAGCGGATCTCCACCGTGCGTGGGGTCGGCTTCCGGTTCGAGACGGACTGAGCGTGCGGCAGGCACGCGCCGCGCGCGGCGGCCGCACGATGACCGGGGACCGCTGATGCAACGCCGGGTTCTGGTGTCGATCCTGCTGGTCATCGCGGCGACCGTTCTGACCCTGGGCGTCCCGCTCTCGATCGTCTCCTGGCGAGTCGTCGACGACCTGATGCGCAGCGACCTGAACAGTCGCCTGGATTCGATCGCCGCCTCGATCGCCAACCAGTCCAGCTCGTCGGCCATCGATCTGGGGCAGTTGGCCGCGGCGGTGCCCTCCGGCGGCCGGCTGGACATCACCATGGCCGGCCGGATCGACCAGTCCATCGGGACCACCTCAACCAGCCAGGTCTACTCCGAGCAACTGGCGATGGCCGGTGGCGGCACCCTGCGGTTGTCGGTGCCAGAGAGCTATCTGCGGGCCGAGCAGTGGAAGGCGTTGGCGTTGGTCGCGCTGGCCATCGCGCTGTCCGTGGTGGTCGGTACTGGGGTCGCGGTGCTGACCGCTCGCCGCCTGGCGACCCCGTTGACCGATGTCGCGCGCCGGGCCGCCCGGCTGGGCTCGGGCGACTTCCGGACCTTCCGGCGCCGGTACGACATTCCGGAGCTGGACCGGGTCGCGGACGTCCTGGACTCCTCGGCGCACGACATCTCCGCGCTGATCGCCCGGGAGCGGGACCTGGCCGGTGACATCTCGCACCAGCTGCGGACCCGGCTCACCGGGTTGCGGTTGCGGCTGGAGGAGCTCGCCGAGTACCCGGACGCCGACGTGCAGCAGGAGGTGCAGGAGGCCCTGGAACAGACCGATCGCCTGGTCACGGTGGTCGACGACCTGCTGGCCAATGCCCGGTCGCAGCGCGCGGCCGGGGCCAGCGAGTTGGAGCTGTTCGACGAGCTGGCCGAGATCGAGGCGGAGTGGGGGCCGGCGCTCACCGCGGCGGGCCGCACGCTGACGGTGCGCTGCGGCCGGGACGTGCGGGTGCACGCCACTCCGGGGCGGCTGCGCGAGGCCATCGGGGTGTTGGTGGAGAACTCACTGCGGCACGGCGCGGGCACGGTCGGGGTGCTGGTCCGGCCGGCCGGCCGGGGCTCGGGCGGCATGGTGGTGCTGGAAGTCAGCGACGAGGGGCCGGGCATTCCCGAGGCACTGGTCGCGCACATCTTCGATCGGGGGGTGTCGACCGCGTCGTCCACCGGGATCGGGCTGGGGCTGGCCCGGGCGTTCGTCGAGGCCGACGGGGGACGGTTGGAGCTGCGGCGCGCCGTCCCGCTGACCTTCGCCATCTTCCTGGTGGTCAGCGAAGAACCGTCCACGCCGGATGCGGAGGGCGACCGGGTGCCGGGGCCGGCCGGCGCCCCCGTCGGGTAGGGCCGACGGTCAGCTGCGGGATCGCCCGGCGCCGGGCAAGTACTCGGCGGTATCGGAGCGCAGGGGCTGCTCGGGGATGCGCTCGGTGACCGGGGCCTCGACCGCCGCCTGGGCGGCCAGCTCGGTGGCCACGATCTCCGGGTGCGGGTTGAGCTCCTCCGGGAAGACCCACTTGCGGTAGGCCCAGAAGCGGAAGGCCATGCCCAGCGCGGTGCCGATGACGTTCGCCGAGACGAAGTTGGCGATCGTGACGGTCAGGCTGGAGTAGTTGGCGGTGTTGATGCCGAAGATGTACTGCGAGACCGCGAGCGGGACCAGATTCAATCCCAGGGCAATGCCGTTGACCACGAAGAACAGCATGGCCTCGTGATGGCGTTCGCGGCCGCCGCGGCTGTTGAACGACCATTCCCGGTTCAGGATGTAGCTCAGAATGGTGGCCACGATGACCGAGATGCCCTTGGCCGTGACGACCTTGTCGGACAGCACGGTGTGCGAGAGCAGGCTGAACAGGCCGACGTCGACGACGTAGCTGGTGCCCCCGACGACCAGGAACTTCGCGAGTTCCCGGTACTTGACAGGCAGGTGCTGCCGGACTGAATCGATGAGGGCCACGCGCCGAGTCTACGGCCTGATGCGGCGCCGTCCCATGATCCGCGCCGCCGCGAGAAAAACCTCTCAATGACGCAACCTAATGGCTCGGTCAAACGACGGTAAAGGCAATCGTCAAAGATTGGTAAATTCCGGGAAATGGCGGCCGGGCACCGATGTGGTGATCGACCGGCTGCTCACGGGCCGGTCGGGAGCGGGCTGGTCGTCGCGGACGCCGGGTCCGTCGCCGCATCGTCCGGGCGGACCGCCGGGTTGGACGATGCGGTGGGCGCCGGTTCGGGATTCGGGGGCGGGGTGGGGCGCTCGACGGTCAGCTCGACGGTCGCGGAGTCGTCGTCCACGTCGAAGCGAGCCGGCCCGGTCTGCGCATCAGCGTCGACGGCGAGGGTGATCACGACGGTCACCGCGGCTCCGGGCTCGAGCGCGGGGACGGTGCACCGCAGCCCGCCGCCGGCCGGGGCGCCGTCCACCGTGACCGCCGTCGCGTTCACCCCGTCGGGCAGGCTCATCCGGACCGCCTGCTCGGTCGAGGGCCCGTCACCGGTGTTGCGCACGGTCAGGGTCAGCCGCCCGCTCCCGCCTGCGGTGAGCGGGTCCAGGACGGCGGGCGTTCCGAGCGAGAGGTGCGCCGGCGCCGGCTCGGGCGTGCTCGTACCGGTGTCCGCCGGCGACTCCGCGGTGGTGCTCGCGGTGGTCGGGCTTTCGCTGGTGGAGCTCGCAGTGGTGGGGCTGGCGGTGGTCGGGCGCTCACCGGTGGGGCCGTCGGTCGCACCGGTCTCGGTGGAGGAGCGAGTCGGTCGGTCGGTGGAAGGCCCGTCGGTGGAGGGCCCGTCGGTGGAGGGCCCGTCGGTGGCGGGGGCGGCACTCGTGGATTCGGCCGGCCCGGTGGACTCGGCCGGTACCGGGGTCGGCTCAGAGCTCGGGGTCGGGGTCGGATCGGTCGAGGGCGCGGCGCCGTCCGTGGCCGCGTCGGGCGTGGCGGGGCCGGCCGGCTGATCGGTGCGGGTCAGGCCGTCGACCTGGTCGATCACCGTGGCCGTCCGGGTGATGCCGTCGATCGTGACCGAGACGGTGACCGGGTCGGTGGTGGGGCGGGGGAGCAGCAAGTAGATCGTCAGGTCGCTGTGTTGCCCGGCCTTGAGCGAGGGCACCGCGCAGGACGTCACGCAGTAGACCGGGATCCGGCCGGGACCGACGATCTCGACCAGGTGGCCCACCACCGGCGGGCTCGGGTAGGTCAGGGCGATCGACCGCGCCGGGATCGTCGCCGTGGTGGGATTGGTGACGCGAAGGCTGAGCGTGGTGATCGCGCTGCCGTCGCGGATGATCGTCAGCTCGGACAGCGCCAGCGTGGTCGCCGGGGCCACGACCTGCAGCGGCGCGGCCCCGTCGGTGAGCGCCACCGCGTTGCCGGCGGCGTCGGTCGCGGTCACCGGGAGGGGCCCGGCCGGCTGCTTCGCGTCGATCGTCACCGCCACGGTGAACGACTGGCCGGTGCACGTCATGCTCGACCCGTTGCCCTTGCACCCGCTGAGCGTGACCAGCGGGCTGGTCGAGGTCAGGGTGACTGCGATCGGGTCGGTCGGCTCGCCGGCCAGGGTGGCGGCGATCGAGAGTGTGGTCGTGGTGCCGGCGGTCAGCGGGCCGCCCGGGGTGGCGACCAGTCCGGTGATGGCCTGACCGACGGTGAAGTCGACCGGGTAGGAGCGGTCGAGCAGATCGGCCGTGAGCTGGTAGGTGCCGGGCTTGGTGTCCGCCGGGGCCGCGAGGGTGATGGTGATGGTGATGGACGATGCCGCGTCAAGCTGCGGCAATCGGCAGCCGGTCTTGTCGCACTGGCCGACCCCGGCGCCCTCCACCGAGACGACGGTGAAGCCGGGCGCGGTGATCCCGATCGGCTGACCGGCGGGCAACGGGGACTCGCCCCGGTTGGTGACGGTCAGGCTGAACTGACCCTGGCCGCCGGCGATCGGCGACCGGACCACCGTCGGACCGGTCAGGCTCACCTGTGGGGCGCCGAGCACAGCGATCGGATCGACCTCGATCGGCCGACCGCCGGCGTCCTGGGCGAGCAGACGCAGCGGCTCCGAGGCGTGCGTCGAGGCCACCGTGATGATGACGGCGACCGTCCGGTCAGGTCCGACCCGGCAGTCGCTCGCGCAGGTCACCTGCACGTCCTTCTCAGCCGAGCTCAGCGTGACCGAGCCCAGGATCAGGCCGTCGGCGGCGGGCGTCGCGACCAACGTGACCGGCTGGGCGGTGTCGTTGGCCGGCAGGGCGAGATCCGGATCGGCGGCCAGCCGGGTGATGCCGGCGCCCACGGTCAGCGGAACGGTGACCGGTTCCTGACCGTCCAGCCGCACGTCGATGCTCTGCGTCGGCCCGGCCTGGGGCGGGGCGGTGAAGGAGAAGGTGACGGCCACCTTCTCGTCCACCGCGAGTACCGGAAGCGCACACGGGTCGGCCGCCGCGGTGGGTACGGCGACCGCCAGCGCCGCTGCGGCCGGCTCGTCGCACGTGGAGCCGGTCAGGGTGAAGCCTTCGGGCAGGTCCGCGGTCAGGGATTCCTGGCCGGCCGATGGGCTGCCGCCCCGGTTGGTCACCGTGACGGTGAGGGTGCCGGGGCCACCGGCGAGCGCGGTGGCGCTCTCCGGGACGTCCAGGGTCAGGGCGGCCGGGGCAGCCACCGTCAGTTCGGTGACCTTCAGGGGGCGCTGTCCGGCGTCGACGGCGGACAGGGCCAATGAGCCCGGCGCGTATCCGATGGGCACCGTGATGCCCAGGTCGAAGGGTGCGAGGCAGGTGACGGAGGCGCCCGCCTTCCCGCAGGCGGCCAGCGTGACGCCCTTCGGCGCGGTCAGGGTGACCGGCCCCGGGGTGGTCAGCGAACTGATCACGGCGACGCTGCGGGTGGCCTCCTGGCCGTCGGCGATCAGCGGGTCCGCCGGTTGGCCGGCGGAGGAGATCTCGACCTGCTCGATCCCGGCGGCCACGTCGACGGAACCGGCCGGGGTGGTCAGCGGGCCGAGGTCCAGTTGCAGCGGGACCGACGCGGGCAGCGAGGCGTCAACGGTCAGCGCGACGTCGACGGTGGTCGAGCCCTGGGCCGGCACGGTGCACGAGCGCGCGCAGTCCTGCGGGGTGACGCCGGCGATCGCGAGGCCCTCGGGGGCCACCAGGGTGACCGGCCCGATCGTCCCGTCGACGTCACCGGTGTTGCTGACGGTGACGGTGACGGCGCCCGTGCCGCCGGCCACCAACGGCGACGTCACGGTCAGCGGCGACAGGCTCAGGGCGGCCGGGGTCTTGATCGCCAGCGAGCCGACGTCGGTCCGGATCGGTCGCTGCGCCAGGTCGACGGCGGTCAGCGTCAGCGGTCCGGGCGCAGCGGTCCGGGCGACCGTCAGGGTGACCGGCAGCGTGGGGCCGGTGAACGCACAGGTGACCTGCCGGGCCGCCGGTCCGCCACAGGCCATGGTGAGCTCATCGGATCCGGTGTCCACGGTGATCGATCCGAGATCGGTGACCGAGGGGTCGGCGGGAGCGGCCGAGATGGTCAGCGGGTAGGTGGCTCCGTCGGCGACCAGGGGCGTCGTCGCCTCGACCGTCAGCGTGGCGATGCCGGACTGCACGGTGAGGTCCACCGGGACGCCCGGTCCCTGGCCGGGCAGGCTGACGGTGCTGGTGTCGCCGGTCGACGCCGGGTCGGCGTGGACCGTGACCGCGAGCGTGACCGACTGCCCGGGGTCGATGGCCGGCAACCGGCAGTCGGCGGTGACCAGCACCGACGGGGCCGCGATCGCCAGGGCGGCCGGCGGCTGACCGGCGCATTGGCCACCGACGACGGTGGTCCCGGTCAGCGTCAGCCCGTCCGGCAGGTCGACCTCGATGGCCTGGCCGGCGGCCGAGGCGAGGTCGCCGGCGTTCGTGACCGTGACCGAGAACGCGCCCGACCCGCCGGCGAACGGCGGCTGGATCACGCCGGCCTCGCCCAGCACCAACGCGGCCGGCCGGACAATCCGGACGGCGCTGACGTCGACCGGGTCGATCCGCCGGCCGGCCGCGTCGGTCGCGGTCAGGGCGAAGGGACCAGCGACGACGCCCGTGGGCACCGTCACCTGGATCGTCACGGCGCCGTCCGAGCTGAGCGAGCAGGCCGCCGTCCTGGCCGCGGTCGCGTCCGGCTCGCCGCAGCTGACCGAGACCAGGTCGGTGCCGGTGCTCACTGTGATGGGCCCGGGATCGATGCCGGGCTGCGCCAGGTCGGCCCGCAGAACTACCGGTTGGCTGGTGCCGTCGGCGACCAGGTCGACCTTCTGCGCGACTAGGGCCGTGATGGCGGGACCGACCGGCACACCGATGCTCAGACCGCCCTCCTGGCCGGCCCACCGGACCAGGACCTCGCCACCGGTCGCGGTGGGGGCGGCCGAGATCGACAGGGTGATCTCCAGGTCGGCTCCCGGTTCGATCGACGGCAGCGTGCAGCCGGTGGCCGTGCAGGTCACGCCCTCGGGGGCACTGGTGGTCAGCACCAGGCCGCCGGTGAACGCGAGGTCGAGCGTGGTGCCGTCCGCCGACGCGGTGCCGCCCTCGTTGTGCACCGTGAACGAGACGCGGCCGGAGCCGCCGGACACAGGTGGGTCGACGCGGACCTGCGGATTGAGCTGCAGGTCGGCCGGCGCCGGCTTGACGATCGTGAGCGACGTCCCCTCGGCGGCGGTCAGCTCGACCGGCCGTTGGTGGGCATCGGTCACCTGCAGCACCGAACCGAGTTCGCCCTCCGGCTGATCACGGTCGATCAGCACGGCCAGGTCGAAGGTGCCGTTCGCGCCCGGCGTGCAGATCACCGAATCGGCCCGCTCCGCGGTCACCGAACAGGTGGGTGTGCCGGCGAAGCGCAGCTGGCTGCTGCTGAAGGTGACCGGCTCCGGGGAGCCGTTGCTCTCCTCGGTCACCCTGACCGTGTGGATACCGCCGTCGGCGGTTAATGGGCCGTCGGCGCTCCCGACCAGCTTCACCGCGGACGTCACGGTGACCGGCACGGTGATCGACGGGCCGGACCAGCCGGTGATGGTCACCTCGCCGCCGGTGGATGCCCGGTCGGCGCTCAGCGTGATGGTGACCGCGGTCGATTCCCCGGGTCCGATCGGGTCGAGCTGGGCGCGGCAGCCGGAGGCGAGCGGCTCGCACGTCCCGGCGCGCAGCAACCCGGCGCGAGCGCCGCGCAATCCGGGAGCAGTCGGGGTCTGGCTGAAGCCGGTGACGCTCACGCCGGACGGGAGCTGCACGGTGAGGGTCGGGGAGACGCTGGTGCCCTCGTTGTTCAGGACCGTGAGGTCGATACCGGCCGATGCACCGGCGGTGATCGACACACCGGCAGGACCCGAGACGGTCAGGTTCGGGTCGGTGGGGGGCACTGGGGTTGTGGGTTCGGAGGTGGTGGGTTCGGTGGTCGTCGGTTCGGTGGTCGCCGAGGTCGGCCCCGGGGACGTCGGCTCGGCCGTGGTCGGCACCTGCGTGGTCGGTGCCGGGTTGGTCCCTGCCGGGTTGGTCTCTGCCGGGTTGGTCACTGCCGAGGTGGACAGCGGTGAGGACCCGCCGGTGCCCTGATCGCCACCCCCACCCTGATTTCCGCCGGTGCCCGTGCCGGCCCCACCCTGATCTCCGCCCGCGCCCGAGTCGGTCCCGGCGCCCGGGTTGCTGCCGGAACCGGCGTCGGACGCGCCGGCCGACGAGCCATTGGCCCCGCCGGCGGTGGTGTCGCCGCCCTGTGCGACCGAACCCGCCGGGCTACCGGTGCCGCCGGCGGAGTCCGACCCGGTCGGGCCGGCGGCGCCGTCGGCGCCGCCGGAGGTGGCCGGGGCGGCCACAGACGGCGGTTGATCGGCCACGGGTGTGGTGGTCGCCGGAGTCAAGCCGTTCACGATCAGCACGACCGCCGCGAGGACGGCGGCGGCCACCACCGCGCCGGCCGCGATCAGCCCACCGACCCCGATGGTCGCGACCAGTCCGGTGGCCGCACCGCCGGCGCCCGCCGCTGCACCGGCGCCTGCGGCCCCCGCGCCCGCCGCGCCGGCCCCTGCTCCGCCAGCGCCGGCACCAGCACCACCAGCCCCTGCACCACCGGTGGAGGACGCGGCCGCCGCGTTCGAATCGGCGGCGCTGGCCAATGCGCCAAGTCCCAGGGCGGCAGCACCCGCCGCCGCAGCGGCGGCCGCCGCTGCGATCCCGGCCGCACTGGCCCCTCCGGCCGCTCCGGCGCCGCCGGCCGCACCGGCCCCGGCGGCTCCCGCGCCACCGCCGCTGCCCGCCGAGCCCGCCGAGCCGCCGGTCGCGCCACCGGCCAGCGCCCCCGGCACCGCCAGCGGTGCCACCGGTCCGAGGGTCGCCAGGTAGCCCGCGGCCGCCGCGCCGCCGAGCAACAGCGGGGCGAGCAGGCCGCGCAGGTTGTGGTTGACCTCCTGCAGCTCCGCGGCCAGCGCGCGACAGCGGTCGCACGTCTTGAGGTGCGCGTCGACCTGCTGGGTCTCCCGCTTGGACAGGCCGCCGCGGGTCCAGGCGCCGAGCCGTTCCACCGTCGAGCGGCACTGCTCGGCCGCGGTCTCGGCCAGATGGGCCTGGAGATAGGCCTCGCGCAGGCCCTCCCGGGCCCGGAAGGCGAGCGAGGACACCGCCCCCGGGGCCATCCCGAGCAGCGCTCCGACCTGGGCGGGCGATTCGCCCTCGACCTGGGTGTGCCACAGCACGGCCTGCCAGCGTTCCGGCAGCTGAGCGAACGCGCTGGCGACCAGCCCGCTCTCCATCTTCATCAGCGCCGGATCGTCACCGGGCACGGCCACGTCATGGGCGGTCATGTCGTCGGTGAACTGCAGCCGCTTGTCCTTGCGGGTGCGGTCGTAGGCGGTGTTGCGGATGGTGGTGAACAGGTAGGCGCGGAATGCGGTGTCGGGGCCCTTGCCGTCCAGCAGGTTGTCCAGCACGCGGGCGAAGGATTCGGAGACCAGGTCGTCGGCCTCGGCGGCGTTGCGGGCGAACTGGCGCGCCAAGTTGGTGGCCGGTCCCGAGTGCCGCCGGTACAGCTCGCCGAAGGCCTCGCGATCGCCGTTGCGGACCTGGGTGATCAGTTCGGGGTCGCTGACCACGTACTCGTCAGCTTCCTGCTCCGGCACGCGGGCACCCCTCCTTGATTTCCTCCAGGGGAGTGACAGGCCCGCGCCTGACCACACCGCGCCGTGGTCTCCCGTGCATTGTCACCCACGAAGCGGCGATCCGTCACCGGCCCGGGCGGGAGAACCTCACGAATGGGCTAAGCGGGCCGGTCCCGTGGCCCCTCGGTGGACGGCCGGGCAACGCCTGGTGAAAAAAGTCCGCAAAGTCGCGTGATCGTCACGGGATCCGCCCGTCTCATCCCCAGAAGCATGGCGGGACTGCATCCTCCGCCGTCTCGACAGTAACCAAAAGTTACAAGCAGTGACAGTTAGTAACAGCACGTAACAACACCGACGACGAGAGCAGAAATGGAGGGCGCGGGACGCATGGATCACACCCCTCGCGTCACCACCCTGACCAGCGCCGATCTCCGGGACCGCTGGTACGAGCAGTCCAGCGCGGCGGGCTGGGCGTTCGTGTCCGACTGGCACCATCCCGCGGTCGATGCGCTGTGCGAAGCCTGCCTGCTGGGTGAGAACGTCTGGGCGCCGGCCGAGCGGCTCGGCGCGGCCCGCGCGCACAAAGGCGTTTCCCTGGGCGAGACGTTGGCCGATCTGGATGGACTGGCTTGTGTGCTCCCCGACATCGGCGACGGGGTTGTTCACCGTGCGGCGTCGTTGGGCTGGGCCGAACGGATGACGACCCCCCGCCATGCGGTCTTCGATCCGCTGACCGGCCTGGTGTCCGTCGACTACCTGCGGACGCGGCTGGGCGAGGTCTATCGCGCCGCCGAGGTGGCGGACACCAAGGTGTCGGCCACCCATGCGTTGGTGACGGTCCGGCTCAACCTGGCCGGGCGGATCGGGTGGGACCGGTTGACCCCGTTGATCCTGGCCGGCGACGCCATGCGGACCGTCTTCGACGGCGGTCAGACGCTGGCCCGGCTGGCCGACCACATGGCCGTTGTGCTGGCCGTCC
The DNA here is from genome assembly GCF_000024365.1 of Nakamurella multipartita DSM 44233. NCBI lineage: Bacteria > Bacillati > Actinomycetota > Actinomycetes > Nakamurellales > Nakamurellaceae > Nakamurella > Nakamurella multipartita. The sequence continues at coordinate 4,664,629 of NC_013235.1, read as the reverse complement.
GCGAACCGATGCTGGCTCGCCGCGCGCACCTGCTCACCGGGATGGTGCAGGAGCGGCTCGGTCGCGACCTGCCCCCCGGCGAATCCATTGCCCGGATCTGGATCGAGCGGCTCCCGGACACCGGAGCCGCGGCCATCGACCTGATCAGCGAACTGGCCCGGTAGCGGGCCCCACACTCCACGGCGGATCGAGGGGACGCCGTGGCTCGCTCGGTGGCGGCCGGTCAGGCCGCCGCCGGAAGTCCCGGGGAGGGTGATCGAGCGTCGGGGATGGGCGCTCGAGGCGGCGCGGTGACCGTCCTGCGCCCGGCCGAGTGATCGGCCGGTCGATGGTGGGACGGTCACCGCGTTCGCGGTGCTCGGCCCCCACTAGGCTGTCCGACCGTGGACGAACGCACCGGCATGCCCCGGGTCGGGATGGTCGGTGGCGGCCAGCTGGCCCGGATGACCCATCAGGCGGCCATTCCGCTCGGCCAGACCCTGCGGGTGCTCTCGATCTCGGCCGAGGAGAGCGCGGCCCTGGTCACGCCGGACGTGATGATCGGCCATCACACCGACCTGGATGCCCTGCGCCGGTTCGCGCAGGGGTGCGACGTCGTCACCTTCGATCACGAGCATGTGCCCGGTGAACACATCCGCACCCTGGTCGCCGAAGGCTTTGCCGTGCACCCGGGCGCGGACGCACTGCAATTCGCGCAGGACAAGGCGCTGATGCGCACCCGGTTGGCCGAACTCGGGGTGCCGGTCCCGGCCTTCGCGGTGATCGCGGCCGACGACCCGGCCCGTGACGACCGGATCGTGGCGTTCGGCGACGCGCACGGTTGGCCCTGCGTGGTCAAGACCGCGCGCGGCGGGTACGACGGCCGCGGGGTGTGGGTGGTGCGGTCGGCGACCGAGGCGCCCGAGCTGGACCTGCCGGACGGGGGCCAGCTGGTGCTGGAGGCCTTCGTGCCGATGCGCCGGGAGCTGGCCGCCGTGGTCGCCCGGTCGCCCTTCGGCCAGGCCGCGGCCTGGCCGGTGGTGCAGACCGTCCAGCAGGACGGGATCTGCGTCGAGGTGATCGCCCCCGCACCCGGACTGGACGGCGACGTCGCGTCGGCGGCCGGGCGGCTGGCCCTGCAGGTCGCCGGGGAGCTCGGCGTCGTCGGCATCCTGGCCGTCGAGCTGTTCGAGGTCGACCCCGGACCGGACGCGCCCGACGGGATCCTGGTCAACGAGTTGGCCATGCGCCCGCACAACTCCGGCCACTGGTCAATGGACGGGGCGGTGACCGGCCAGTTCGAGCAGCACCTGCGGGCCGTCCTGGACTACCCGCTGGGCCGCACCGACCTGCTCGCCCCGTTCACCGTGATGGGCAACGTGCTCGGTGGCCCGGCCGACGGCCCCGGTGCGGGCATCGGCATGGACGAGCGTGTCCATCACCTGGCTGCCCGGTTCCCGCAGGTCAAGGTGCATCTATACGGCAAGGCTTTCCGGCCCGGGCGCAAGCTCGGGCATGTCAATGTGCTCGGCTCGGATCTGGGTGAGCTGCGGCGCGTCGCCGCGCTGGCCGCGACCTGGCTCAGCGAAGGCGTGTGGGCCGACGGTTGGAACGCCCATGCCGCCGATCCCCGCGCAGCACGACCGCAGGAGGTGGCGGCGCGATGAGTGCACCGGTGGTCGGCCTGATCATGGGCTCGGATTCGGACTGGAAGGTGATGGCCGCGGCCGGCGAGCTGCTGGACGAGTTCGACGTCCCGTACGAGGTCGGCGTGTACTCGGCGCACCGGACCCCGCAGCGCATGCTGGACTACGCCGGCGCAGCCGCCGGGCGCGGTCTGCGGGTGATCATCGCCGGCGCCGGCGGGGCCGCCCACCTGCCCGGCATGGTGGCCTCGGCGACCGTGCTCCCGGTGGTCGGGGTGCCGGTTCCGCTGGCCACCCTGGACGGGCTGGACTCGCTGCTCTCGATCGTGCAGATGCCGGCCGGCATCCCGGTGGCCACGGTCTCGATCGGCGGCGCCCGCAACGCCGGGCTGCTGGCGGTGCGGATCCTGGCCAGCGGGGCCGACCCGCGGGCCGACCGGTTGCGGACGTCCCTGGCCGGCTTTGCGGCCGGGCTGGAACAGATGGTGCTGACCAAGCACGACGGCCTGCGCGAGCGCACCGGCCACTGACCCGGAAACCTTGACTTATGGTCGGCAAATGCCGACCATACGAAAATGACCGACCGTACCGCGCCCGACTACGACCTGGCCGACGGCCTCGCCCTGGACTCGCCCGAGCAGTACAAGGCGCTGTTCGAGCCGACCCGCCGCGAGATCGTCAGCCTGCTGCTGGACCGCGCGGCCACCACCTCCGAGCTGGCCGAGCTGCTCGGCAAACCCAAGGGCACCATCGGCTCGCACCTGAAGAACCTGGAGCAGGCCGGGCTGGTCCGGGTGGTGCGCACCCGGCGGGTGCGCGCGCTGGAGGCCAAGTACTACGGACGGACCGCGCGAGTGTTCTGGTTCGAGTCGGTGGACGGCGCCGCCGGCGAGGCGGCCCGCCAGCTGCGGCAGGCCGCGGACGAGGCGGCGAGGGTGGTCGACCCGCAGGAGCAGGTGATGACCGGGGCGGTGCGCTACGCCCGGATACCCGGCGCGCGGGCCCAGGAATGGACGGATCGGTTGCACCGGCTGCTCGACGAGTTCGATCGCGAGCCCCGTTCGGGCGAGCAGGCCTACGGGCTGGTGGTCGGCCTCTACCCGGCCGACGTGCCCCGGCTCGCGGTCGATACCGCGGCCCCGGACGACAGCGGACATGACGGTGCCGCCACCCGGTGACGCGGCGGCCGCGCCCCGGGTGGCCGGGCCGGGCCCGTTTCGCCGGTTGCTGGTCGCGACCACCTCGGCCAACCTGGCCGACGGGCTGATGGTGGTCGCGGTGCCCTGGCTGGCCTCGGCGATCACCCGCGACCCGGTGTCGATCGCGCTGGTCACGGCGGCCACCCGGTTGCCCTGGCTGCTGTTCTCCCTGCCGGTCGGGGCGATCACCGACCGGTTCGACCGGCGGCGGCTGGTCGGTCTCGCGGCCACGGCGCGCGCGGTGCTGTTGCTGGGGTTCGCGCTGCTGCTGGTGGCCGTCGGTGCGCCCGCCGCGGATCCGTCGGCCGGCGCGGATCCGGCGGCCGGCGCGGGGACCGGCACGGTGGCCGGCGGCGACCACTCCGGGGTCCTGCTGGCCGGGCTCGTCGTCCTGGCCCTGCTGGTCGGCCTGGCCGAGGTGGTCGGGGACAACAGTGCACAGACGCTGATCCCGTCCCTGGTTCCTGAGCAACGGTTGACCACCGCGAACGGGCGGCTGTGGGCGGCCGAGACCGTCGCCAACCAGTTCGTCGGCCCGCCCCTGGCCGGTCTGCTGATCGCGGTCGGCATCGCCCTGCCGTTCTTCGTCGGCGCCGGCGGGTTCGCCGTGGCCGCGGCCATGGTGTTCACCATCGCCGGCTCGTTCCGGCCACCCCGTTCGGACGGCCCGCCGACCCGGCTGTCGGCCGAGATCGCCGAGGGCGTCCGCTGGCTGATGGGTCACCGCCTGCTGCGCTCGCTGGCCATCTCGCTGGGCGTGCTCAATGCGGCCAGTGCCATGGGTGCGGCCGTGTTCGTGCTGTTCGGGCAGGAGGTGGCCGGGTTGGACGCCACCGGATTCGGCCTGCTGATGACGGGCTCGGCGGTCGGCGCCGTGCTCGGCGGGATCGCCGGCCCCCGGCTGATCCGGCGCTGGCCGCCCGGCACGGCGTTGGCGGCGGCGATCGTGGGCATGGGCGCCGGCGATCTGCTGTTCGGGCTGCTGTCACAGTTCGCCGCGCTCTGGGCGGTCAGTCTGGTGACCGCCGTGTTCATCGTGGTCTGGAACGTGATCACGGTGTCGCTGCGTCAGTCGCTGATCCCGGATCGACTGCTCGGCCGGGTCAACTCGGTGTACCGGTTCTTCGGCTGGGGCACGATCGCGATCGGCACGCTGCTGGGCGGGCTGGTGGTCTGGGCGTTCGAGCCGGTCGTCGGCCGGGAATGGGCCGTGCGGCTGCCGTTCCTGCTGTGCGGGCTCAGCTACCTGCTGTTGCTCGCCTGGGCGTGGCCGCGGATCAACAACGAGCAGATCGCCCGAGCCCGGGCGCAGGCCGGTGAGGGGGGAGCAGCCGGAGCGGACGGGCCCCTGGCGAGATAAGTTACCCACGGGTAACATTTGCGGAGATTCTCCGACGCGGAAGGCTCTGGCGACCATGAGCACGGCAATCAGCACCGACCTGTTCACCTTGACCGAGGACCACCGGGCCGTCCGGGAGGCGATCCGCGATCTGGCCGAACACGAGATCGCTCCGCACGCGGCCGACGTCGACGAGCGGGAGCGGTACCCGATCGAGGCGCAGAAGGCGCTGACCGCGGCCGGATTCCAGGCCGTGCACATCCCCGAGGAGTACGAGGGCGCCGGGGCCGACGCGGTGGCCACCGTCATCGTGATCGAGGAGGTGGCCCGGGTCTGCGGCTCGTCGTCGCTGATCCCGGCGGTCAACAAGCTCGGGTCGATGCCGCTGCTGCTGTCCGCATCCGAGGAACTCAAGCAGCAGGTGCTGCCGAGCATCGCCAGCGGCGAGGCGATGATCTCCTATGCGCTGTCCGAACGGGAGGCCGGTTCGGATGCCGCCGCCATGCGCACCCGGGCGGTCCGCGACGGCGACGACTGGGTGCTCAACGGCACGAAGTGCTGGATCACCAATGCCGGTGTGTCGAGCTGGTACACGGTGATGGCGGTGACCGATCCCGACAAGCGGGCCAAGGGGATCAGCGCGTTCGTCGTGCATGCGGACGACCCGGGATTCGTCGTCGGCAGCAAGGAGCGCAAGCTCGGCATCAAGGGCTCGCCCACCCGGGAGATCCATTTCGAGAACTGCCGGATCCCGGGTGACCGGATCGTCGGCGAGCCGGGCACCGGATTCGCCACCGCGATGGCCACTCTCGATCACACCCGGCCCACCATCGGTGCCCAGGCGATCGGCCTGGCCCAGGGCGCCCTGGACGTGGCCATCGGCTACATCAAGGAGCGTCGGCAGTTCGGCAGGCACCTGGCCGAGTTCCAGGGACTGCAGTTCATGGTCGCCGACATGGCGATGCAGATCGACGCCGCCCGCACGTTGGTCTACCAGGCGGCGGCGGCCGCCGAGCGGGGCGATGCGAACAAGACCTACCTGTCGGCCGCGGCCAAGTGCCTGGCCTCGGATGTGGCCATGAAGGTCACCGTCGACGCGGTGCAACTGCTGGGCGGGGCCGGCTACACCCGGGACTTCCCGGTGGAGCGGATGATGCGCGACGCCAAGATCACCCAGATCTACGAGGGGACCAACCAGGTCCAGCGGTTGGTCATGGCCCGCGCCCTGTTGAAGTAGCGGGGGGTTTGAAGTAGCGGGGGGTTGAAGTAGCGGGGGTCGAAGCAACCGGGGTGACGGAGCGGGTCGCCTCAGCCGATCCGGGGCAGGCCGGGCAGGTCCAGGCCCAGGGTCGCGGTGGCCCGTTCGTCGGTGGCGATCCCGCTGGCGATCCGGGCCGGGTCGACCGATCCGCCATCCACCTGGATCAGGGCGCCGCCGGCCGCCCAGGCGGCCAATGCGCCCGCGCACACCGCGTCGAGCAGGCTCGGTGGGGTGGTGGAGAGCACGACTGCGCCGTCCGGCACCGCGGCCGCCTCGATCATGGCCAGCACCTGACCCACCGTCCACGATCCGGATGCGGTGACGACGGCCGGAGCATCGGCGGCCGGACCGGGACCCCGGGTGGCGAACCGGTCGGCCTGCGGCAGGATCGCGTCGGCCACGCTGCGACACGGCGCCGTCAGCGCGCCGGTCGCCAGGCCGAACGGGTGCACCGAGGCCACGACCACCTCGTCGACGTCCAGATCCGCGGACGCGGGCTCCTCCGGGTCGACGAAGGCCGCCACCGGTTCGGTGGCGCCGGCCGCCGCATCGCCCGGGAGAACGTCGGTGACGACCAGCCCGGCCCACCAGCAGCCCAACAGCAGGGGCAGGCCCTGCCAGGAGCGGCGGACCCGCCAGAGCACCCCATCGCCGGGTTCGGCGCCCAGCTCGTCGACCAGGTAGCCGGCTGTCTTGGCCGCCCAGTTGGTCAACGAGGCGGTGGACAGTTCGGTGCGGCCCTGCCCGTACCAGACCAGACGCGGCCGGTGCGGGTCGCCGGAACCCATCGAGCCCAGGACCGCGGCGGTGACGCCGCCGGAGCGGGGGAGCGTCAGTTCACGCATGGCACCGACGCGGCCAGTGTGAAGGCAGCCGGCGCGGGCGCGACGGCCGGGGCCGCCGCCGCGGTGGCGAAGGCGGACGCCGCCCCGCGCAGTCCGGAGGGCAAGGTCAGGTCGGTGCCGACCAGCACCAGCACGTGGTTGGCCTTGACCGCGGAATCGTTGACCAGCTTGCCGATCCCGCCGAAGGCCGACTGCACCTGCTGGGCGGCGGCCTCGTCACCGGAGTAATGGAACTCGGTGGTCGTCTGCTCGTTGCCCTTGCGGGTGCCGGCGATCACCCCGAGCGCGCCGAGGGTGAAACCACCGTCGGTCACCAGTTCCGATGCGCGCGCGGTCACGCCGTCGGCGATCGTGCCGTCGTTGACGTCCACGGTGATGGACGCGGCGTCGACCGACGGCGGGGCCTGGGTCGACCCACCGCCCGAGCCACTGCTCGAGCCGCCGGCGATCGCCTGGAAGAAGGCCTTGATCTGGGCCGGGTCGGTGGCCAGGGCGTCCTTGTCGGTAGAGGACTCGGGCCCGGTGGTCGGCAGCGTCTGGAAGTCGATGTTGCCCGAGGACAGGTTGCTGATCTGCTCGGCGAAGGTGAGCACGTCGAAGCCCTTGTCGAAGACGACCGAGCGGTCGACCGCGCTGACCAGGTCGTTCAGCCTGGTCGGGCTGGTCAGGGTGCCCACCGACAGGATCTTGTCGGCGGCGCCGCGCAGGAAGGCCTGCTGCCGCTTCACCCGGTCCAGGTCGCCGGCCGGCAGGCCATGCCGCTGCCGGACGAAGGCCAACGCGGCGGTGCCCTGCACCTCCTGCTCGCCGGCCGGGAAGTTCGCGCCCGACCAGGGATCGTCGACAGCCGCGTTCAGGCACACCGGAATCCCGCCGATGGCGTTGGACAGCAGGTAGAAGCCGAGCAGGTTGACCTCGGCGTAGTGGTCGATCTTCATGCCGGTGAACGCCTGGATCACCCGGATCAGCTGGGTCCGGCCCGCCTCGTTCGACTCCCGCTCGATCTGGGCCTTGTCGGTCACACCCTGACTGACCAGGTACTGCTCGGTGTAGGCCTTGGCCGTGGCGTAGAAGGAGTTGACCTTGTTCGGTTGGTAGGGCCCTTCCGAGCCGTTGGCGTACGGGCCGGTGATCTGGCTGGTCACCCGGCTACCGATCCAGGTATCGCGGGGGATCGAGACGGCGGTCGCCCGGCCACCGCCCTGCGGCACGTGCACCAGCATGATCGTGTCGGTGTTGATGCCGCCGCCGTCGTCCTCGGTCCCGACCTGGGCGAGTTCCTCGGCGGAGAGCGGGTTGCCGTCGGCGTCGGTCCGCGCGTCCGAGCCGACCAGCAGGAAGGTCAGGCCCTGCGCCGAGATGACGCCGGCGTCACCGGCGTTGCCGGCGGCGTCGGAGGTGCCGCTGACCGATTGCAGGGTGTCGGTGAAGGCGTAGGCCACTCCGGACCCGATCAGCACGATCGCGGCCGCCACCATCGCGATGATCCGGACGGCCAGCAGCCCGCGGCCGCGGCGCCGTCCGGGATCGCCTGGCCCGGACCCACCCGGCCCGGTCGGCGGCCGCGATCCGGGCGGGCCGGCGGGCGGCGGGACCGACCCGCGGAAGGCGGGGGGAACGTCGGCCGACATCGGCCGGTAGGACGAGGGACCCGCGCCCGACGGGGCGGGCGGGGGATAGCTGGGCATCCGGCGGGTCGGCGGGTTCGGCGGGGGAGTCGACTGCGACCAGGCCTGCTGAGGTCCCGGCGGCTGGTTCGAGGCGGGGCGGGCGGATGGGTACGGCCCGGGCGGCGGTTGGCGGTGCCCGCCGGGTACACCCTGGGGCGGGGACTGATCCCGCGACGTCGAACTAGGGCCGTACCGGCGCGCCGCCCGTTGCGGATCCGGTCGATCCGAGTTCGTCATGCCACTGCCCTTCGCGCCCTGCGTCGTTGTTCAGCCTGTGCCCGGCCGGGTGGCCGGCCGGCGATCCGGCGCTCGACCTGAGAACAAGGACGCCTCCGCCGCGCCGCGGTTGCCCGGGCCGGACGGTCGCGATCGGCCCGCATCGTCGGCCTGGTGCCGCCCGGATCGTCGCCAGCGTAGCGGCGGACGCCTGAAATTTCGGTGACCCCCGGTGACGCTCGCCCCGCCGGATCGGGTGGCGAACTGCCGCGGTGCGCCGCTCCACGGCCCAGGTACGGCAGAATGCGTGCCCATGCGCATTCTCGTCACCGGCGGTGCCGGCTTCATCGGGTCGACCTTCACCCGGAACGTCCTGACCGATCAGTACCCGGGGTTGGAGGGCGCCGAGGTCGTCGTCCTGGACAAGCTGACCTATGCCGGCAACCTGGCGAATCTGGCCGCGGTCGAGGATTCCGACCGCTACGAATTCGTCCAGGGTGACATCTGCGATCCCGACGTGGTCGGCAAGCTCGTCGCCGCGGCCGACGCAGTGGTCCATTTCGCCGCCGAGTCGCACGTGGACCGATCGATCCTGGGCGGGGCCGATTTCGTCCTCACCAACGTGATGGGCACCCAGACGCTGCTGCAGGCCGCACTGGAGACAAAGCTCACCAAGTTCGTGCACGTGTCCACCGACGAGGTGTACGGATCGATCGAGACCGGATCCTGGGACGAGAACGAGCCGCTGCTGCCCAACTCGCCGTACTCGGCATCCAAGGCCGGCTCCGACCTGCTGGCTCGGGCCTACGCCAAGACCCACCAGCTGCCGGTGACGATCACCCGCTGCTCGAACAACTACGGGCCGTACCAGTTTCCGGAGAAGGTCATCCCGCTGTTCGTCACCAACCTGATGGACGGGCAGAAGGTGCCGCTGTACGGCGAGGGCCGCAATGTGCGCGACTGGCTGCACGTGGACGACCACTGCCGCGGCATCGCGCTGGTGCTGGCCGGTGGCCGTCCGGGTGAGATTTACAACATCGGCGGCGGCACCGAGCTGACCAACGCCGAGCTGACCGCCAAGCTGGTGGCCGCCACCGGGCGGGACGAGTCCTTCATCGAGCGGATCGTCGACCCGCGGGGCGGCGGGCACGATCTGCGCTACTCGGTCGACCACGGCAAGATCAGCCGCGAGCTGGGCTACCAGCCGCAGGTGCCGTTCGACCAGGGACTGGCCGACACGATCGCCTGGTACCGGGACAACCGCGACTGGTGGGAGCCGCTCAAGGCCCGGTCGGCGATCGATCGCTGAGATCCTCGGGGAATGACGTCATCGATCCCATCGCGGCTGCTGGTGACCGGGGCCCGCGGTCAGCTGGGCACCGAGGTCGTGGCCGCGGCCACGGCCGCCGGCCTGACCTACGCGGCCCACGGCTCGCGGGAGCTGGACATCACCGATGTCGACGCCGTGACGGCGACGGTCGCGGATTTCGGCCGGGCCGCGGATGAGGCCGGTCAGTCCGCGGTCCTGATCAACGCCGCCGCCTATACGGCGGTCGATGCGGCGGAGTCCGATCGGGACGCCGCCTACGCGGTGAACGCGACGGGACCGCAGAACCTGGCTCGCGCCTGCGCAGCCTGCGGAGTGCGACTGATCCACGTCTCGACCGACTACGTATTCCCCGGTGACGGCCGGCGCCCGTATGAGATCGACGACCCGACGGGGCCGCGCAGCGTCTACGGCGCGTCCAAGCTCGCCGGCGAGCAGGCCGTGCTGGCGAGCCTGGCCGGTGCGCAGGTGGTGCGCACGGCCTGGGTGTGGGGTACGACCGGCGCCAACTTCGTCAAGACGATGGCCGCGCTGGCCGCGAGCCGGCCCACCGTGGACGTGGTCGACGATCAGCGGGGCTCCCCCACGTACGCCGCCGATCTGGCCGCCGGGCTGCTCGAGCTGGCCGGCTCGGACGTGCCCGGTGGGGTGCTGCACGCGACCAACGCCGGGGAGACGACCTGGTACGAGTTCGCGCGGGCGATCTTCGCCGAGCTGGGGGAGGACCCCGGGCGGGTGCACCCGACGACGAGCGACAAGTTTCTCCGTCCGGCTCCCCGGCCGGCCTATTCGGTGCTCTCCGGTGCGGCTTGGGCGGCCGCCGGACTTAACCCCCTACGACCGTGGCGGGTCGCCCTTGCTGATGCAATGGCGCGGTCGGCTGACGCGTTTCGGGCCCGGTGACCGGCCGGTCGTGCCGGGCGGGCGAAGAGTGCCGGGGCCGGCCGGGTGCCTCGTAGCCCAGATACACCAACCGGGCCGATTCGCGCCGGCTGCGGGTAATGCCGTCCAACACGACGCCGATGGTCAGGACCAGCGCCGCGATCACCATCAGGGATGCGGCCAGGAACGCGGTCGGGAACCGCGGGACCAGCCCGGTCCGGCCGAACTCGACGACCAGCGGGACGCCGAGGATGAGCGCGATGATCGCGATGAGACCGGCGGTGATCGTGTGGAACGCCAGCGGACGTTCGTGCCGGATGAGTTGGAAGATCAAGGACAGGATCTTGAATCCGTCCCGGTACGTGTTGAGCTTGCTCTCGCTGCCTTCGGGGCGGTCCTTGAAGTCCACCGGCACTTCGGTCTGCGGCACGCGCAGGCTCATCGTGTGCACGGTGAGCTCGGTCTCGATCTCGAATTCGCGGGACACCGCCGGGAACGATTTCACAAATCGTCGGGAGAAGATCCTATAGCCGCTGAGCATGTCGCTGACCGGGGTGCCGAAGGCGGTCGTGACCAGCCTGTTGAATAGCTTGTTGCCGGCCGAGTGGCCCGGCCGGTAGGCGGAGTCGGTGGTCTGCTTGCGCACACCGAGCACGTGGTCGTACGGCCCCGCGAGCAGGGTGTCGATCATCCGCGGGGCGGCGAAGGCGTCGTAGGTGTCGTCGCCGTCGATGAGCAGGTACACGTCGGCCTCGATGTCGGCGAATGCTCGACGGACCACGTTGCCCTTGCCCTTGACCTCTTCACGCCGCACGATGGCGCCGGCCGCTTGAGCGACCTCGACCGTCCGGTCGGTCGATCGGTTGTCGTAGACGTAGATCGCCATACCGGGCACGGCAGCGCGCAGGTCGGTGACCACCTGGCCCACCGCAGCCTCTTCGTTGTGGCACGGAACGATCGCGGCGATCCGGAGATCCGGATACATACGGGCCGTCCTTTCCTGGTAGCTATCTGTGGGCAAGACGCGTGGCCCGGGTCCCGGGTTCATCACGCCGCTCATTTGTCGACTCCATAGATCCAGAATTCGGTCGGACCTTCGGTGATGTCGTGCAGCTCGCGCAGGCAGGCCTGGTCGAGCGGTGTGGTCGTCAGGACATAGTCGACGTGGTCGCGGGCGAAATCGGAGCACGAATCGAAGGTCACCATAATCTGGTCCCGGGCCGGATTCTGGACGACAGGCGCGCCGACGCCGGGCGTCCAACCGACGTTGGCGAGCCGATTCCACTGGTACTCGTACTGCCCGGTCGGATCGATCTGCTGCCACATCAATGCCGGCGGGTACGTCTGCACCCCGTTGTAGGCCTGAACTCCGGACTGGACCAGCAGGCCGGTCGGGGCGAAATCGCCGATCCCGACCCAGCTGCCGGGCGCCGGCGCATTCACGTCTTGGATCTGCTGGCCGACGGCCGTGTCGGTCAGATCGAAGACACCCCGGTAAACCGGGTTCACCACACCCCCCGTCGCGAGGGCGACCACGGCCAGCGCGGCCGCGGCCACCCCGACCCACTGGCGGGTGAAGGCGAAGGTGGCGAACACGAACAAGACGGCGAGCACCTTCCAGTGCTCGGCGTTCACCAGCCCGGGGTCGGAGGTGGACCGCAGGGTCAGCCAGACCAGGACCAGGCTGCCGGCCGCGAGCACCGCGGTGACGATGCTGACCGCCCATGGCAGCCGCGTGCCGGGCCGGTCCAGCCGGCGCACCAGCAGCGCAACGCACAGCAGGTCGAGGATGGCCAGGCCCATCCGCGCCCGGGTGGCGGGGCTTCGGTCGATGAAGATCAGGTGGGCCAGAAAATCCCACCCCGGCACCAGCATGAAGGCCAGGAACAGGGCGGTGCCGGCGATGACCGCCAGCATCGGCCAGTGCAGGTACCGATCCCGGCGCCAGTCGAGGACGACGAAGTAGATCAACGGGACGAGCAGGAAGAGCCCGGCGAGCAGGGGGGTGGCCGACTCGGACGCGTTCGGGCCCAGGATCACGGTCCCGCCCGAGGTCAGAGATTCGTCGAACGGCCCGGCGAACAACGCGACGAGCCCGTGCCCGTCAACCGTTCCGGTCGCCTCCAGACGCTGACCGGGATACACGGTGGACAGCAGCGCGGTGATGGTCTCCCGCCGGGTGAGCACCCACAGGCCGATGACCGCGACCGCCGCGACACCGGCCACCACCAGCGGAACCAGACGTACCGCGGCCCGCCGCAGGCCCAGCCGATCCCGACCGCAGGCCTGCACGAACACACCCACCGCGACGATTCCGAACACCAGAGCGGCGGGCACGATGAACGGCACGTAGATGCTCATCACCATGGTGACGGCCAGATAGCCGGCTCCGGCGGCGGGCAGGATGCGCACCCATGGCCGAGGGTCCCGGACCGCCCAGATCACCGCCGTCATCGACAGGAATGCCCAGGTCGGGGGCCAGATCGTGGTGGGTAGGAACCACCACTGGATCAACGGGGAGAGGAAGAAGCATCCGGCCAGGACCGCGGCACTGATCGGGCGGCGCGGCATAAGGGTGACCAGCAGCAGGTAGGCGGCGGCGATCAGCGACAACCCGGGCAGCCACCACCGCACCGCCATGCCCTGGTCCAGGGGCAGCACGAGAAAGCCCAGGGTGTGCGGCCGGAACAGGGCCGACCAGTCCCACACGGGCAGGTCGTTCTGCACGCTGGCGTCCATCCCGCCCGGGAAGGTGTGGTTGAACAGCGGGAATCCCTGCTGGACCTGGGAGATGACCCAGCTGGACTGGACCAACCATTCGTCACTGCGAATCTCGCGGGGCGCGCCAAGCAGAAGGTCAGGGTCGGTACCGGTACCGAAGAAGCGCCACCAGGCCCCGGTCGACGACCCGGTGATGCCCAGGGAGACCAGGAGCACGAAGGCGAACGACAGCACGACGGGCAGCGCGCACACCACCCGCCAGCGCGGCAGGCCGGTCGGGGCGGGCTCGACCCATCCCGAGTACCGGGCCCGAAGGCCGGTGCCAGGGCCCGACGCGGTGGGCGCCGCGCTGGTCGACTCGGTCATCGCCGGCTCGACTTTCCTTCCGTCACGGTTCGCGCGATCACGCTGTGCCGCAGATGATTCGGCGCCCGGTGACGGCCGACCGGGGCCGGCCGATGCGAAGATTGGTGCACCCGGAGGCCGCTGTCGGCGGATTCGGGCGGGGTCCGAGGCTATCATCGGGCCGGTCAGGGCCCGGGTCGATGAAGCGCGACGCGCCGGGTCCGCGGGCCAGTCCGCACGATGGAATCGGGGTTGTCGTGACCGATCCGGTGCCCGGAACCCCGACGGCGGCGACCGAGGCGACCGGCTCCACCGAGGGCCGGACCCGGCCCGCCGGGGTTCGCGGACGGGCCGGCTCCCTCCTGCTATCGGCGCACGGGTTGACGATGGTCATCGGGGCGGTGTTCATCGGCCTGTTCATCGGTCTGACCCCTCCCGGCTACGGCTTGGACGAACAGGCTCACGTCTATCGCACCTACCAACTCAGCCAGGGTGTGCTGTTTCCGAGCTTCGACTCGGTCAGCCGGACCTACGTGGCGAAGGTGCCGCGCTCGCTGTACGACCTGGAGCAGCAGGGCTGGTTCGACAGCAACACCGTGCCGCGTGAGGTCCTGTTCTTCCATCGCCGGGACGTGCCCGACCGCGACGCCTACCGGCGGCTCGAGGGGTTGCCCCTGGACGCCGGCGACCCGCAGGCGACCGACGTCACCCAGACCCTGCCGAACTTTCCCGTCGTCTACCTGCCCGCCGCCGGCGCGATCGCGCTAGTTCGGGCGTTCGGCGCGGACACCGGCACGGTCGCCCTGGCGGCCAAGATCGGTGCCGCGCTGATGTACCTGGCGATGGCCTTCGTGGCCGTGTGGTTCGCCCGGCGACTGCGCCTGCGCTGGCTGGTCTTCGTCGCTGCCCTGCTGCCGGCCGCGCTGTTTCAGGCCTCGGTGATCAGCGCGGACACCTTCTGCAACGGCGCGGCGTTGATCCTGATGTCCGTGGTGCTGACCATGCTGATCGAGCGGGCCCCGGTGGGGCGCGCGACGCTGGTCGGGCTGGTCGCCGCGAGCGTGGGGGTGATGCTGTCCAAGCCGACCTACGCTGTGCTGGTACTGCTGGTGTTGCTGCTGCCGGTCGACGTGTTCGGGTCCCGTCGAACGGCCATGTGGTTCAAGATCGGTCTGCTGGCCGGCGCGGCCGTGCTGGTCGGGCTGACGCTGTTCATCGCCAGCAAAGGGACGGTTGCGGTGAGCACCCAGCGACCTGACCTGGCCGCCACGATCAATGCCGTCGAGCAGCTCAAAGGTTTGCTGGTCAACCCGATCCACGGCGTCACGATGGTCGGCACCACCGTCCTGACCTACGGCGAGTCATGGGTCCAGGGTGTCGTCGGCCTGTTCGGCTACAACACCATCGCGGTGCCGTACCCGTTCGTCGTCGTGACCGTGCTCACCCTCGCCGCAGCGGCGTTCTACGCCGAGCGGCTGCGACGCGGACCCGCGTGGTCGGTGCTGGTCGCGGGCCTGCTGGTCGGCCTGGCGATCATCGTGTTGATGTATCTGACTTTCAATCCGGTCGGCGCGGAGTCGGCGGCGGGGGTCCAGGGCCGATACTTCGTTCCCTGCGTGGTGGCGGTAGGAGCCGGAGCGGCGGGTGTGCTGCCGATCCGGGTAGCGATGCGACGGGCGACCGCCCGGGTGTTCTTCCCGGTGGCTGTCACGACGACCCTGATCGTCAGCGCGGTGACCTGGTGGGTGGCGTTGACCTGACGAGGCGGATCGATGTGGCGCGCCTCACACCTGGGGAGTGCGACGGGCATTACGGTGTGCCCACCGACGACCGCTGGAGAGTCATGTCCGCGACGAAAGACGACATCGATGTCGAGTTCGCCACCAACGAGACATCGAACCGGCTGCCGGGTCCGGAACGGGCTCGGATCGAGGAGCTGAGCCGGCAGCTGCAGGACGTGCGGATCCAGCTGGCCGAGGCGCTCCAGCTCAATCTGGCCCTGCAGGCCGAGGTGGACGACCTCGCGTCGCTGGTGGAATCGGGCGAACTGGCCAAACGCGAACTCCGTGCGTTGCGCGCGACCCTGACCCTGCGCACCCGCGCGGCCACCCTGCGTCTGCTCCGTCGAGCCTGACGCGACGCGAACGGCGGTCCCCGCGCCGGACCGGCTGCTGACGGTGCATGGGCTAGCATCGTGCGAATGTGGGAGCCGTCGGGATGAGCCTTTCAAGTGACCTTCGGGCATCGAAGGAGATCTTGACCAACCTGACGATGCGGGAGGTGCGCGGGAAATACAAGCGCAGCTTTCTGGGGCAGACCTGGTCACTGCTCAATCCGATCGCCTCGCTGGCGATATACACCGTTGTTTTCGGGTTCGTGCTGCAGGCCACGCCGCCCCCGGGTGATCCCAGCGGGATCGACGTATTCACTCTGTGGCTGGCCTGTGCGCTTCTGCCCTGGACGTTTTTCGCGAGCACCATGACCGGCGGCATGAATGCCCTGATCGGCAATGCCAACCTGGTCCAGAAAGTCTATTTCCCGCGCTACACACTGGTCGCCGCCAGCATGCTGTCCAGCCTGGTGACCTTTGGCTTCGAGTTCCTGGTGCTGCTGGGCATCGCGGTGATCCTGGGGAGCCAGATCTGGATCTGGCTCCCGCTGATGGTCGTGTTCATCGCGCTGCTGGCCCTGTTCGGGCTGGGGCTGGGCTTGATGCTCTCGATCGCCAACGTCTACTTCCGGGACACCGCCCAGTTCGTCGGCATCGCGATGCAGGTATGGTTCTACGCCACCCCTATCGTCTATCCCGTCACGTTGATCGCGGACAAGGAAGCGCTATGGCGGTCCAACGGGCGTGATTTCCCGCTCACCTGGTTCTACAGCCTCAATCCCATGGAGCGTTTCGTCACCGTCTTCCGCGATCTGCTCTATGACAACCGTCTGCCGTACTGGGGCGACATGTTGTACTGCCTCGGAGCGGCCGCCGTGGCAATGGGCCTGGGGATCCTGGTCTTCTCCAAGTACCAGGCACGGATCGCGGAGGAGCTGTGAGCAACGAGATCGCGGTCAGCGTGGAACAGGTGTCCAAGCGCTTCCGGATGTTCACCGAGCGCAACCAGTCGCTGAAGGCCGCGCTCATGCGCGGGAAGCGAGCGACGTTCAACGAGTTCTGGGCCCTGCGGGACGTGACATTCGACATTCCGGAAGGTTCGACCTTCGGTCTGATCGGAGAGAACGGATCAGGCAAGTCCACGCTGCTTAAATGCATTGCGAAGATCTTGCGGCCGGACACGGGCCGGGTGATCAGTCGCGGCCGGGTGGCCGCCCTGCTCGAACTCGGATCGGGTTTCCATCCAGAATTGTCGGGCCGGGAAAATGTGTATCTGAACGGATCGATCCTGGGGCTGTCGCGCAAGGAACTCGATGCGAAATTCGACGAGATCGTTGATTTTTCCGGCATCGAGAAATTCATCGACCAGCCGGTCAAGAATTACTCGTCCGGGATGTATGTCCGGTTGGGTTTCGCGATCGCGATCAATATCGACCCGGACATCCTGCTCGTCGACGAGATCCTGGCGGTGGGTGACGCCGCGTTCCAGGAAAAATGCATGGAGAAATTCGCCGACTTCCGGCGGGCGGGCAAGACGGTGATCGTGGTCAGCCATGCCATGGGGTCGATGCGCACGATGTGTGACTATGCGGCCTGGCTGAAGCAGGGTCAGCTGGTCGAGGTCGGCACCACCGAGCAGACCGTCGATGATTACGTGGACGCGACCCACGCCCAGCGCGATCCCGGGTCCGGCTCGGGCCAACAGGCCCGCTGGGGCTCGGGTGAGGCGACCCTCACGGCGGTCGAGTTGATCAACGCCGCCGGAGTGCCGACGGCCAGTTTCCGGACGGGCGATCGCATGACCATCCGGCTGAATTATCACTTCGCCGAGCGCATCGAGCAGCCGGTGTTCGCGCTGAATGTGAATGCGCTTGACGGTTACCACTTGTGGGGCTTTCACAGCCGGGACGGCGGTCGCGTCCCGGAGGCGCTGGAGGGCGCCGGCAGCATCGAACTTGAGATCCCGCAGCTCATGCTGCAGCCGGGCACGTTTGACCTGACCGCGTCGATCGTGGACTACTCCACGACGCACGTCTTTGACTTCCTGCGCAACTGCGCGCGATTCGACGTCGAGGTCGGCACGCCGAGGGAATCCGGCGGCCCCATCGCGTTGGGCGGGCGGTGGGGTCAGCCGTTGGCGGGCGCCGCGCCGGGGGCAGACGGCCGCGATGTCGCCGGGCTGGCCGGGACCGGGCCGGAGGGAAGCCGGTGAGCAAGCGCACATCCGAGATGGTGTCCATCGTCCTGGTCAACTTCCGCGGCGCCGATGACACGATCACCTGCATCAGGTCGCTGCGCAAGGTCGACTGGCCGGCCGAGAAGCTGGAAATCGTCTGCGTGGAGAACGGGTCGGGCGACGACAGCGCCGCGCGAATCGCCGCGGCCGATCCTGGCGTGACGCTGGTGAAGTCCGACGACAACCTTGGCTTCGCCGGAGGCTGCAACCTGGGCGTCCGGCATGCGCGGGGCGAGTACGTGGCCTTCTTGAACAACGACGCGCGGCCCGACCCGGGCTGGGTGCGGGCGGCGGTCGACGCGTTCAAGACCTCGCCCAACGTGGGTTCGGTCGCCTCCAAGGTGCTCGACTGGGACGGGCAGAAGATCGACTTCGTCGAGGCGGCGATCACCTGGTTCGGCATGGGGTACAAGCCGTTCTGCGAGTCCCCGGACACCGGCGCCTTCGACGAGCCGCGGGACGTCCTGTTCGCTACGGGCGCGGCGATGTTCGTGCGGGCCGACGTGTTCGACAGCGTCGGCGGCTTCGACGAGCGCTACTTCATGTTCTATGAGGACGTGGATCTGGGCTGGCGCCTGAACCTGCTGGGCTGGAAGGTCCGCTACGAGCCGCGCTCGCTGGCTTTCCACAAGCATCACGCATCAATGAACAAGTTCGGTGCGTTCCGGGAGACCTACCTGCTGGAGCGCAACGCGCTGTACACGATGTACAAGAATCTGGACGACCGTTCCCTGGCTCAGTTCCTGCCCGGTGCGCTGCTGCTGGCCGTTCGTCGCGCGGTGGCCCGGGGCGAATTGGACAGCACCGAGCTGGACATTCGGCGACCGGGAGATGACGCCACGCCGGATCGCCCGGTGGCCAAGCAAGCCATGGCCGGGATCTACGCCATCGATCAGCTGGTGGAGAACATCACCTCGTTCACGGAGACCCGGCAGCTGCTCCAGCAGCGGCGCCGGGTCGGCGACTCCGAGCTGCGGCCGTTGTTCGGCAAGCTGATGGAGCCGGCCTACCCGCTGCCGACTTACCTGGAGGCGCACGAGGAACTGGTGTCCGCGCTGGGCATCGACGCGGCCGGACGCAAGAAGCGTGTCGTCATCATCACCGGTGAGCCGGTCTCCGCGGTGATGGCCGGGCCGGCGATCCGTTCCTGGAACATGGCGCAGTATCTGAGCCGTGAGCACGAGGTGCGCCTGTTGACGTTCGGTACCGCCGGGGTTCGGCCGGATAAGTTCGAGGTTCTCTCGGTCTCGCCGCGGGACGCGCACGCGGCCGACGTGCACATCGACTGGGCCGACGTGATCATCTTTCAGGGACACGCGATGGCCGTGTTCCCCGCTCTCTACGAGACCGACAAGGTCGTGGTCGTCGACCTGTACGACCCAATGCATCTGGAGCAGTTGGAGCAGGCGAAGGAGAAGGGGCCCAAGGCCTGGGCCTTCGAGGTGAACTCGGCCACCGAGGTCCTCAATCAGCAGTTGGCCCGCGGCGACTTCTTTTTGTGCGCGAGTGAACGTCAGCGTCACTTCTGGCTCGGCCAGTTGGCCGGTGAGGGACGCCTCAACCCCCTCACCTATGCCCAGGACAATTCGCTGGGCAGTCTGCTGGCCCTGGTCCCGTTCGGACTTCCGGCCGCGGAACCGGTTCGGACTGCTCCGGCCCTGCGGGGGGTCGTCGACGGCATCGGCGCCGACGACAAGATCGTGATCTGGGGAGGCGGCATCTACAACTGGTTCGACCCGCTGAGTCTGATCCAGGCGATTTCCGGGCTCGCTCGAACCCATCAGGACATCCGGCTGTTCTTTCTGGGCATGCAGCATCCCAACCCGGCGGTCCCGGAGATGCAGATGGCGGTGCGCGCCCGGCAGCTGTCGGAGGAGCTCGGCCTCACCGGACGCCATGTGTTCTTCAACGAGGAGTGGGTGGCCTACAACGCCCGGCAGAACTACCTGCTGGATGCCGATGTCGGGGTCAGCACGCATTTCGAACACATCGAAACCACCTTCTCTTTCCGTACCAGGATCCTGGACTACCTGTGGACCAGGCTGCCGATCGTGACGACTCGCGGCGATGGGTTCGGTGATCTGGTCGCGGCCGAGGGTCTGGGCGTCGCCGTGCGCGAGAACGACCCGCAGGCCCTGGCCGACGCCCTCGAAATCATGCTGTACGACGACGTCGAACGAGGCCGGGTGATCCGCAATCTGGATCGGGTCCGGGCCGAGTTCACCTGGGACAAAACGCTGGCCCCGTTGCTGGAGTTCTGCCGCGATCCGCACCCGGCCGCCGACCGGGTCTTGCCGGAAACGATGACGCCGGTGCGAACGGCCGGGCCGACACGGGTTCTGGCCGAGCGAGTCCGCTCCGACCTGGCGATCGCCGGGCGACACCTGCGCAGCGGCGGCGTCCGCGAGATGGTGGGCGCGGCGGCCGGCCGCGTGAAGCGGCAGCTGACCGCCCGCAAACGTAAAGCCGAGCGGGCACGGGCGGCGAGGGCGCAATGAGCCGCCGCGCGCCGGCCGCCGGTCTAACGGGATCCGCTCGCCAGTGATCCGGGTCGGCCTGGACGGTACTCCGCTGCTCGGGCAGCGGACCGGCATCGGCCGGTACACCGAACACCTGCTCGCCGCTCTCGTTCGGCGCGGGGACGTTACGGTGACGGCCACGGCCTTCACCCTTCGGGGTGCCCGTGGACTGGCCGACGCCGTTCCGGCCGGCGTCCGGGCGCGGTCGGTTCCTTCGCCCGCGCGGGCGTTGCGCGCTCTGTGGACGCGGTGCGAGGTGCCGACGGTCCGGTCGTTCAGCGGCCCGGTCCAGGTGTTCCATGCGACCAATTTCGTGCTGCCGCCGACCGGGCGGGCTGGGGGCGTGGTCACCATCCACGACCTCGCCTATCTCACCCGCCCGGGCACCGTCGATGGGACTAGCCGGCAGCTGCTTGAGCTGATGCCGCGAAGCCTGGCGCGGGCCGCGGTGGTGTGCACCCCGACTCATGCGGTCGCCGCCGCGGTCCGGGACGCCTACGGGCCGGTGGTGCAGGACCTGGTAGTCACGCCATTAGGCGTCGAGGCGGACTGGCTGTCCCTGAATCCCCCCGGGCTCGATGAGCGGGCCAGGCTCGGGCTGCCCGGCGAGTACCTGCTGTTCGTCGGCACTCGGGAACCCCGCAAGGACCTTCGTACCCTGCTGGCCGCCTATGACCGCTACCGGGCGGCCGCACCGGACCCCGCCGACATTCCCGACCTGGTGTTGGTGGGGGCCCGGGGATGGGGACCGGACGAGCGTCCGGGGCCGGGTGTGCTCATTCGGGACTACACACCGGCCGACGAGCTCAAGACCATCGTGGCCGGAGCGCGAGCTTTGATCATGCCGTCACGGGACGAAGGATTCGGTCTCCCGGCCCTGGAGGGGTTGGCCGCCGGCGTGGCCGTGATCGTCAGCGACATCCCGGCCCTGATAGAGGTCTCGGGCGGGCATGCAGACGCCTTCCCGATGGGGGACCCGGACGCCTTGGCCGACCTGCTCGGCACGGTCACCGCCCGGGAACGAGGGCGCAGCGACGCAGAACGGGCGAGTGACCGGCTCCGGCGCCGTCGGTACGCGGCCCGGTGGACCTGGGACCGGTGTGCCGAGCAGACCATGAGCGCCTATAGGCGCGCCGCCGGCTGATCGGGGTGCGGAGGACGGGCGGGCGCTGAACCTGCGAGCTCGAGCTGCGTCCGGGCATCGTTGACGGTCCGGCGCAGCCCCTGCGCCAGCGTGTGCTCGGGCGTCCATCCCAGGTCGCGGTGGGCCCGGGTGGAGTCGACTGCGGAATGGTGCAGGTCGCCCGGTCGGGCCGGTGCGTGGGTGGGCTCGTCAGGTGCGCCGGCCAGGCCCGCCAGGACCGAGTGCAGCTCGCGATCGGAGGTCTGGCGGCCGGTGCCGATGTTGAAACGAACCCGGTCCCAGCCGGGCGCCGCGGCGGCCTGCAGCGCAGCGGCGACATCCTCGACGAAGACGTAGTCGCGGGTATTGGAGCCGTCCCCGAACAGACGGGTCGGCCGGCCGGTCAACAGCGCGTGAGTGAAGATCGCGACCACCCCGGCCTCCCCGGACGGGTCCTGTCGCGGCCCGTACACGTTGGCCAGGGCCAGGTGCGTGCACTGCACGCCGTGCAGACCGGAATAGGCGTTGAGGTACAGCTCGCCGGCCACCTTGGCCACGGCATACGGCGATCGGGGCTGCAGCGCCGCTCCCTCATCCACCGGAAGGCGATCGGGTACGCCGTAGATCGATCCGCCGGACGAGGTGAAGACGATCTTGCGGACGCCGGCGGCGCGGGCCGCATCGGCCACCGCGATCGTGCCGAGGACGTTGATCCGGGCGTCGGTGACCGGGTCGTCGACGCTGCAGCGGACATCGACCTGGGCGGCCAGGTGATAGACGACCTCGGGTCGAGCTGCCGCCATCACCTCGGCCAACCGTGGATCGCCGATGTCCAGGCGGATGGTGGCCAGCCGTTCCCCGCCGGCCGCCTGGGCGAATCTGAGATTCTCCATTCGACCCCGGCTGAAGTCGTCCACCGCGAGTACCCGCTGACCGTCGGCGAGCAGCCGGTCGACGAGGGTGGACCCGATGAACCCGGCCGCGCCGGTGACCAGGGCAGTCATCGTCGGCCTGGCCGAACCCGGGGTGGCCCGGACGGGCACCCCACCAGCTCAGGCGACCACATGCCGCCCCACCCGTCGAGCGGCCGGCACACCGGCGATTCTTAGCGCCTTGGGCAGTACGCTCAACGCGTTCAGCCGGGACGAAATGTGCCAGCGGGCGACCCGAGCCGCTCGCGGCCAGCCGCGCTGGTCCAGGTCCGCGGCCTCCCGCCGGAAAAACGCGCCTTCCTCGGCGAACCGGCGCCCGTCCACCGCGCGAACCGTCGAGTCCTGATGGCGGTGCCGGCGATATTCGAAGCTGACCTCGGGGTCGAACAGCAGCGAACCCCCCGCCGCCGCGACGTCCAGCAGCAGGGCCAGGTCCTGGACGACGTCGAGGCCGGGCCGGAAGCCGATGGGCCGGATCGAGCCCGTACGCCAGGCCATGGACGGAAAGTAGGTCCAGTTGCCGCGCAGCACGCTGACCGCGAAGTCTTCCCCGCGCAGGAGGGTGCGCCGAGACGGCGCGTAGAAGCTCTTCACCCGATCGGCCAGCGGTCGGCAGGGCTGCCCGTGCTCGTCGATCACGCGCACACCGGTGTGCACGATGGTGGCCGCCGGCTCGGCTGCGAACAGCTCGGTGACCGCGGCGAGGTGACCGGGCAGCATCACGTCATCGGCCCCCATCACGAGTAGCAACGGAGCTTGAGCCAATTCCAGGCACCGGCGGTAGTTGCCGTTGGCCCCAAGCCCGACGTCGTTGCGCAGATAGGTCAGACGGGGATCGTCCACCCCGGCCAGCCACTGGGCCGGGGCCGAGTCCGGGTAGGCATCGTCGACCACCACGAGCCGGAAGGCGGTCATGGTCTGGCTAAGTACGCTGCGCACCGCCAGCTGCAGTTGAACCAGATCGCCGTAATAAGGCAACAGGACGTCGATCGCGGGCGGTGCCGTGCGCGTCGCACGTTCCCGGTTCCTGGACTCATCACGGGTCAGGTGGTCGTGCAGTTCGTCATTGGTCACGTCAAGTTCCTCAGCGGTCGTCCACGCCCATGTGTTGAACGAGATAGTTGTCGTGCAGCTCGTGCGACCAGAGCACGTCCGGCCGTTCGTAGAACTGGTTGCTGACGAACAGGATGTTGTATTGCTGGTTGTACTCGGCGTCCCGGGTCAGCGGGGTGAAGTCATGCGCCAGGAAGAACTCGATGACGTCGAGCGAGCGCCACTGTCCCTGCCACATCGCGCGTTCCTCGACCTCGATCAGAACCGCATCGGTCCGTCGGAGCAGTTCGGTGGCTCCGCGCAGTACCTGGCCGGATGCTCCCTCGACGTCGATCCACAGGCAGACCGGGCCGGCCTGCGGATCGGCGAACATGCCGTCCAGGCTGATGCCGTCGACGGTGATCAACTCGTAGTCGACATCCGGGTCGACCCTCGGCAGGATCGAGCTGTTGCCGGTCACTCTGCGCAGCTCATCGCCGTGGCTGCGGGTGCGCAGATGGAACGTGACCGGGCCGGTCCGGTCGGTGGCGGCCACGTTCAGGTACTCGATGGCCAGCTGAGCGAAGGGCAGTTCGGCCGAATACTTCGCGTGGTTGTACGGATTGGCCTCCATCGCGACGATCCGGCACGTGGGGTTCGCCTCCCGCAGCCGCCGCGACGCGTCGGCCCGATAGGCCCCAACCTCGACGAACAGGGCGGGCTCGGACATGCCCATCAGCTGATGAAAATAGTCGGCAACATAGGCGGCGGAATTTGCCCGCCCGTTGAACATGTTGCTGAAATGCGATGCCACCAATCGAAGGTGCTGATCGTAGAGCCGTGCGGTGGCCCGCAGCGCCGGCCCCATCAGAAAGTCCTCCCGTCTGTCCGATCAATCCAGTCGCACAAGCGGCGCACACCCTCGGGCAGCATGATCCGAGGAGTCCAGTCCAGGTCCCGCCGGGTCTCCTGGATCGTGCACGAGGCGTGCCGAACATCCCCGTCGCGGAACCGACCGTTCACCTCGGGAGCGGGCGCGCCGTAGTGCGCCGCGACGACCTGGGCGAGCCCGAGAATGCTGGTCGCCTCGCCCGAGCCGACGTCATACGGCTCGGTGTCGGGTTGGTGGACGCCGGTGCCGGCCACGAGGGCCGAGGCCACGTCGTCGATAAACACGAAGTCGCGGATGATGGCCCCGTCCTCGAAGACCGGGATGACCTCGCGGGCCTTGGCCTTCTGCGTGAACAGCGACACTATTCCGGTGTAGGGATTGATCAGGGACTGACCCGGCCCGTACACGTTCTGCAGGCGGAAGAGCACGGGCGTGACGTTCATCGCCAGCGACCACGACCGCACGATGTGCTCCTGCGCCAGCTTGGTGGATCCGTAGATACTAGTCGGCGAAGGCTGGACGCGGTGGGAATTGAAGGGCGTCGCGGTCAGTCCGGGGAAGTCCCAGGTACCGGCTTCCAGCATGGCGCGGGGCCGCTGACCGGGGTAGACGAGCCGGCCGTCCGGATCCGCCCAGGCTCCTTCCCCGTAGACGGCCCGGCTGGAGGCGAGCACGATCCGGTCCGGCAGGGCCGAATGCCGGACGAACGCGTCGAGCATCTCGGTGGTGCCGACGACGTTGACCTTCGCGTGCCGGGAGGCCTCTGTCAGGGACTGGCCCGTTCCGGTCTCGGCGGCCAGATGGATGATCACGGTGGGCCGGACCTGCGCGAGCAGGTCGTCCCAATCGTCCGCCGAAGTCACGTCGCCCCGTACGAATTCCACCCGCTCGTCCAGGTCGGCCGGGCGATGCCGGGTCGGATGGATCTGCGGGTGCAGGTTGTCAATCGCGACCACCCGGTCGAAACGGTCGGGCAGGATCCGCGAGACCGCGCATCCGATGAATCCGGCGCCACCGGTGATCAGGCAGCTAGTCGTCACGGTGTGTGTCGTCCTTTGCGATGGTGGCGTCGGCCCCCGGCACAGTAGGGGTGGCCTTGGGAAAAATCAACGCGACCGGGGTGGGCCCGGCTAACTCCGGCCAGGCGGTCACCGGCCCCGCACCGACAGGCTGGTCAGCGTCCAGGTGCCGGTTCCGTCGGTGCGGGTGATGGTCAGAACCGGTTCGGTCGCAGCGGCCGGGATCCCGGCGAACAGTACGTTCTCACCCTGCGCGACGCGGATCGAGGACTGCTCCGGGCCGACGGCAGTCACTGAAGAGACGGTGATCGTCCCCGGGCTGTCGGCCTGGACGCTCAACCGAACGGTAGCCGCATCCGGGGGTAGCGACGAGAGAGTCGCGGTCACCGGTTCCGACAGGTCTGGCCCGGAAACGTCGAGCGTCGCGGCGCCGCTGGTCGACCACTCGCCCAGGGGCCGGCCCTCGCCGGCATCGAAGGCGACGGCCGCCTGCCACATCGCGGTGTCCGGGGTCACGACGTTCAGATTCCGCTCGCTGACCAGGGTGATGACGACGTCCGGTCGGTAGCTCTCGACCAGGGCGGGCAGGTTAGGTGCCTGGGCCGGCTGGTCGGCCCAGTGCCGCACCATCATCGTGCTTCCGAAGGCGGCTGCTAGATAGGGCGACATCAGGCTGGTCGCGGAGTCCGCGAGGATAAGCGCGCGATGGTCGTTTCCGGCGGCCGGGTTCTCGGTTTGCAACGGCATCTGGGTGATGTCCAGGAACTCGTCGCCGGCCGCCATGCGCCGGGTGCCGTCAGCGGCGATCACGGTGTAAGACGGCAGGGCCGAGGCCAGCCGGGGCACCACCCAGTTGTTGGGACCGGCTGCGCCGGTGATGCCGGCGAACTCGTTGAACGCGTCGGACTCCGTGGTGCCGGTGACTGTGGGGAGCGGCAGGGACCCCAGGTCGGGGTGGTCGGCCTGCAGCCGGTCGATCATCGTGCTGAAGCCCACGATTGAGCCGTACGGGGTCCAGTGGCTGTTGAGGCGCGAGTAGGTGTCGGCCGTGGCCCGGGCCGCCGTCAGCTCCGGACGAAGGTCCATGAAGCTGGTCGGGTCGGCGGCCACGAGCTGGTCCAGGATCGTCGGGAGCCGCTGCCCGTCCGTCCACTCCGGCATCTTGTCGGCGTACACGCTCCAGGTCGCCGGCACGACGACGAATTCGGCGGCGATCCCACGGTCCCGCAGCCACTGATCGGTGGAGGTCACGGCGCCGACCGTGCTGGCAATCTCGTCCGGCGAGTAGAAGCGGCGGCCCATTGCCTGGGCGAAGTTGGACATGAAGGCGTCACCGAGGAACAGGTAACCGTCGCGTCCCTCAACGGCCAGACCGGGGTGCGCCGCCTGCGCCTGGGTCTGGTCGAGGTAGATCCGGTCCTGTTCGGCCGTTGGGACCGGGTGGTTGCCCAACTGATCGCCGGGCGATTCGGCCGATGGCGGGTCCGGCGGCACGACCGACGGTGAGTTCGGCGGCAGGGCCGGAGCCGGGGCCGGCTCGGACGACCCGCCCGTGGTCCTTTCGGCCGGGTCGTAGCGCATCTCGTACACCACCGGGAGCACCCAGCCGGCGATCACGACGACGAGCAGCGCACCGACGATGGCGATCCAGCGCAGCACGTGTCGTTCACGGGGTGCCACGGGTCTCCAATGCGCGACTCGGGCCGTCCGTGGTCACTGCATCGGCCGGCGGGTTCCCGGCCGGCGGGGGACCCGCCGGGTCGGTCGGCCGGTGGTGGCGGTAGGGTCCGTCGTGGTCGATCTCGACCCGATCGTCGATAGAGTGCGAGACCAGGTTGTCGTCGCGCCGATCCTGGGCCAGTGCCGCCGCGTCCTGGCGCAACGTGTGGGCGAAGTGGGTCGAGGAGTAAGCCGGATTGACGATGGCCCGTTTGATCCGTTGGTTGAGGGGACGGAAGCGCACCTGCAGAGCCGCCAGCCATCGAGGCGTCCAGTTCTTCAGGCTCAGTGCCGGTTTCTCCAGCAGGTGCCAGCTGGTGAAGGCCGCAATATGGCAGAGCACGACCACGACGGCGTGATAGGCGAACCACCCCCAAGTGTACACGCCGAAGAAGGCCACGAATTGCTGTATTGGCCAGGCGTAGATATAGATGCCGTAGGACAGGTCGCCGTATCGTTCCCAATTCTGTAGCGGAAGTCGAATGGCGGCCCACATCAACACATACAGGAATGCAAACTGTCCGTATACGTTCCATCCGGATGCGATGAAATAGGTGAAGATGGCGATCGCACCGGCCGCCATGGCCAACCGGTCGTCAATAGGTATTCTGCTGCCCCAGATCGCGAACATCATGCCGGCGAAGAACGGCGTCAGCACCATGACCGAGTAGAAATCGGACATCAGCGGATCGAGGATAGCGATGTTCGCGTTCACGGACAGGAAGGTGAGGGTGTTCAGCGTCAACATCAGCAGGAAGGCCAATGTCGCGACGATCCGGTAGCCGAGCAGGCCGAACAGGCCCATGACGCCGACGATGATGTAACCCTTGAACTCGTAGCGCAGCGTCCACGCCGACCCGTTCCAGTCGTAGCCGCAGCACTGCTCCAACGGCAGCCCCTTGCCCAGCCCGTCGATGTTCTGCTGGTTCAGGCTCATCCACATGTTGTTGGCGAAGTACGTCAACGGTGATTCGACCGGCGAGCTGATATAGCCACGGATCGTGCCGGTGACATGCCACCACGCGATGGGCGCGAGCACGAAGGCCACCAACAGCAGCGAGGCCCAGAACGCCGGAAAGATCCGCAGGGTTCGCCGCCACAGGAACCGGAAGATCGTCGAGCGGCCCATCCGACTCCGGGTGATCAGGAAGCCGCTGAGGAAGAAGAACCCGCCGACGGCGATGCCGCCCAGGGATTGTTCGTCCGACCATTGGGTGCCCAGGTTCTTGCTGCCGTAGAACCCGGCCAGCGGCCCGGCGTGGGAGAAGATGACCAGAAAGGCCATGAACCAGCGCAGGAATCCGATGCTGTTGTGCCGGGGTTGGAACGCCTGGTCGAGAGTCAGTGCCATCGTCGGCCCGTCATCGCGCCTTCCGCATGCGCCGACCGGTCCGCACAGTGGCGCGAGCGGCGTGGTAAAAGGGCCGCATGAAGCGGCCGAACCGCGGGTACGACCGATCGACCGAGTGCTTGAGCAGGGCCAGCGGCGGTTCCTCCGGCGGGGGCGGCGGCGGCGGGCTCTCGAGCGCGGCCCGGGCGCGCTCCAGGTAGTCCACCGCCTCCTGGGTGTGGGCCGGCAGCATCGACAGGATGCGCTGCAGCTTGTATTCCAGGAAGACGTAGTTGATCGATGCCCAGTCGGTGTTGAACACGCACTGGATCCTGAGTCCCGCGTCCAGGACGGCATAACCGTACAGTCGTTCGATGACGTGCCCGAGCATGCCGTCCGACCAGCCCTCGTGCTCGGCCGCGAACTGTGAATAGTCGAAGTCATGCCTGGCCAGCTTGGCCAGGGACTCCGGTCGCGCCCAGAACATGGTGCCGTTGGGGGCCAGCGGCGTGGTCCGGTCGAAGATCGTGTGGATGCCCAGCTGGTCGGCCAGCTCGTGGGCGGCCTCGCGGTTGGTGAACCAGGAGTGTCCCAGGGTCGGGAATCCGATGTTGACCACCGGCGGGAAGACCATGCCGAGGCTGGGCTGACTCTGGAACATGCCCAGGATGGACGCCACGTAGCCCGGTGAGGACAGCAGGTTGTCCACCGAGTGGTGCTTGAACAACTGCCCGAGATTGGCGCCGTTCTGCGGGGACTTCTTCGAATGGATCTTGAGGACCAGGTCGTACTCGCCGGAGGTCAGCACGTCGCGGCAGGCGATGAGGAAGGCGCTTTCCGCGCGCCCCCGATTGCTCTCGACGAGCCGCACCTCGACCGATTTCAGTGCGTACGCCTCCAGGGCGGACTCGATGGCCTCCTTCTTGGCGGCGCTCGTCGTCGTGACGACCAGATCGAAGGGGACGGGAATATTTCCGATCCAGCCCATCATCTCGTCGGTCATGTCTTCATAGAAGATATGGGCCAGCACACAGATCCGCAGCGGCGGATCGGGCCGGAATCCGGTGTCGACATCGGGCACGACCGACAGCATCGACATGTTGGTGTACAGCGTGCGCGGCTCGGCCGAGCGCACGACATTGCGCCAGATGAGATCCACCGGATAGTCCGTGCGGGACACGATCTCCATGACCCGGCGACCGAGAATGGCATTGCGCTCGAGATAGGTAGGCTCGTGGAAGAACATGCGCCGCTTGAGGATCGGGCACCGGTCGCCCAGCATCAGATCGGCGCTGTCGAAGACCGGATGCGTCGTCGGATATCGGCTCGGATCGAACAGGATCGAATACCGGAAGCCGCGATCGGCAAAGTGCTGAGTGAATTTTGACTCGTGCTGCAGGATTGAATCCGTGTACGAGGTCACCATGGGCATCTTGTCCCAGTACCAGGCGAACTCGATCGAGGTGAACATCGTCTTGCGAACGGCGATCCAGTGGGACTGGATGTGCAGGGGAAGGGTTCCGGTGGTGTCCGGGAACGGGTTGGGGTCCACTTCTCCGTGCGCGGTCAGGCCCCAGAAATCGATGTCCTCCCGGGCGTCCATCGCCGTGAACGTCTCGGCGAACGGAAAGATCGGGCCGAAGAACGTGTAATTCATCAGGATGAGCTCGTCGTATTCGGCGAGCCGGTCGCGACCGAAGGCCTCCATCGCCTCCTTGTAACCCCAGACGTCAAAGCCGACGTTCTCGCGGGCCAGGACGGTGTCGGCGACGTCGGCGAGTTTTTCCCGCCCCTCCGGCGTGAGGGTGGAATTGGAAACGACGAAGATGTGGTCCGCGAACGGGCGCAGTGCGTTGAGTTTGTAGGGAACGTAGTCATCGACGATGCCCTGGGCATCGTAGAACAGATAGAAGATGACGCGCCGCACTGGCTGACCTACCTCCTCATGGGCCGAGGGCCCTCCTGCGGGTGAACGCGCAGGAGCACCGCCGCGGACCCCATGCATTGACAGGACGCATTGTAACGATCGCACCGGCTCGATCGGTGACGCGCGACACGTCCGTCACGGCCCGGACGTCGGGACCGAGCTGGGGTGTGAAATCCCGACCCCCACGGGGTGGATGCTGAGCGGCGCCGCGCCGTTGTCAGGATTGCTTGTTCAACGCAGTTGACCGGCAAGCCTGCGGTCGAGCAGCGATTCGAGCCGCTCCACCCTCTCGCCGAGCAGGGCAAACTGGGCGACGATCCGGTTGTTCTGGCTGATCAGGTTGCGATTCATCTCGACCAGCTGGCGCAGCAGCTCATCCTGGGTGCCGTGCAGGTGGTGAACCGCCGCGGCGAGAGAGGTCTGGGTGTCTCGCATCGAGAGCAGTTCGGTGTCGATCTTGTGCACGGCGCCGGCGATGTGCGCGCCGCGGGCCTGAGCGATCCTCGCGTCCCGGTCCTGCAGTTCGCTGACGAACAACAGGTAGCCCAATCCCTCGTGCCGGGCCAGGTCGGCTCGCAGATAGCGATCACGGACCAGGACATCCCAGCGGGTGTGTTCGTCGCCCTCGACGCTGTTCCGGGCGTCGCCGACCGACGCCGGGCGGCGGTGCCAGAAGGCGAGGGGGTTGCCGTCGATGAACCCGACCTCGCCGTGACGGAGCAGCCTGAGCAGGAAGTCCCAGTCGGCCAGTACCGGCAGCGCCTCGTCGTATCGGCCGATGGTGTCCAGCACGTCGCGCCGGTAGACCAGCGAACCGGTGTGGGTGTAGTTACGCACGATCGTCTCGAGCAGGGTCACCTGATTACGGTCCGATGCCAGCAGCTCACGGCCCTCGGTGACGACCGTCTCGCCGTCGATGCGCTCGTAGATCACCTCGGATCGAGTCGCAACGGCCAGGTCCCCGGTGCGCTCGAGATGATCGACCGTCTGCGCCAGGAACGACGAGGCCCAGGTGTCGTCATCGTCGAGCACCGCCACGTAGCAGGACGAGCTGGCCTCCAGCCCGATGTTGAGTGCCGCCTCGCGTCCTCGCGAGACGGTGTTGTGCACCACCTGGAAGCGACCCAGCGCGCGGTCGGCGACCTGGGCGACCGCGTCGTCGACCGGACCCGGATCCCCAGTGTCGTTGACCACGATCACCACGTAGTCGGCGTACGTCTGAGCGGCCGCGCTGGCCAGTGCACGAGCTAGGAGCAGAGGACGATTCCTCGTCCGCAGGACAACCGCGACCTGCGTCTGCTGATCGTGCTGAGCGGGCATGTCGACCCCATTCGCGCCGGATCCGGTTTCCAGGCCACACTACGCCGGGGCCCTCGGCGGATCGTGGCGATTGCGCGGCCCGTGTCGCGCTGTCCGGGTCGGCCCACCATGGAGTCACCTCCACGGTGCGAGGGTCAGGCTCCGCCGTGGTGAACGGCGTAGATCCAATGCTGCGACCCTGACCAATTGAATTCTCCGGTCAACTCCAGGCATTCCATATCTAACTCCTTACCGGATACGATGTGATCCAGTTCGGGGATTCTCTGGGCGACCGTGCACGGCGATGCCGTCATGACGAGTATGTCTGGACTCGGGTTCGAGAATTTTATTTCTGGTGCGTTTGTCCAGTCGAAGGTGTAGTACATTCCTGCGCGGTTCCAGGTATTTTCGTTCGTACCTTCGGGATCCAGGCGAAGCCAGTTGTGACGGTCTGGTCCCATCTGTTGGCGGGCGGACAGCGATGGTGTCCCGGTCGCCGTCAGGAGCGCGTCGACATAGAAAGAGTCCGTCGCCCACACCGCACCCGCCTCGCGTGCTTGCCGGCCAGCTGACAGGAAGTCGCTCGCGGCGTCGCTGGCCCGAAGGTCGGCCAGGCCGAACAGAACCGGGACTGCTGTCGCGGTCATGACACTGGCCGCCAACCCGGCCGCGGCCAGGGAGTACCAGCGGTCGGGCCATTGCAGGAGAGCGAAGATGACAAGGCCGACTGCTGCGGCACTGAGCCATATCATCCAGGTGGCGAGATCGGGCAGATAGATTGCCTGCAGTGAGCTACCGGCAACGGCTGAGGCCAGGGCAGCGACCCCGCCGGCCACCGCCGGCACCGCCCGCCGCTGGGGTGTCCGCCATTGCGTCATGTAGAGGCAAAATGCGATGGTCGCCACGAACCCGGTCGCGTTGGTCGCACGATAATACGGAACACGATTGGCCAGCGGAATCATCTCACCTACGGCGCCCCAGGAGACGGTGCACCAGGTCAGCCAGAAAGTCGCTAGGACCACCAGTGGGATCAGTGCGGCGGCTGTTGCGCGATCTGAGTTCCATCGCTGCGCGACGAAGGCAAATCCGATCACGACGAGCAGAATTGTAAAAGAGCTGGCGATCTCGGTCTGGTTGGTGTTGAGGGCGGTCGTGCCCACGGACTCCATCCACCCGAAGTTCGTCGCCCCGAAGACCGCCCCGATCTCCTGCCCCTGCCCAGTCGATCGACGATCTCCTGGATACACGGTGGCCAGGACCGCACTCAACGAATCCCAGTTCTCGAGCGCTGTGAATAGTGTGAACGCCGCTCCGGAAAGGGCCAGCGGTCCCAAGGCCAATAATCGATTGCGGACGCCATGATTGGCAAAGAACAGGTAGCCCGCAGTGGCAAGGACGATCGGCGGGCCGACAACGATGGCAAGAGGTTGATAATACGACGGGAAGCGCGCCAATAGGATTCCGGCGGCTCCTACCGAGAGGACTCCCGCGATCCACTGACCGCCCACGAGGCGACGAGCAGCAAAGATGCCCAGCGCGCAGCCCGCGACAATAAAGCCGATGGTGTTCACTGGACGCCCCGACCACCACATGCTCGACGGCGAGAAGAAGATGAGAACGGCCGCCAGGTAGCCCCACCGGTACTTGCCGGTGATTTGTTTGAACCAAACCGGCATGCCAATGAACAGCAAGACCGTGGGAAGCCACCATTTCATGGCGAAGAGCATCGCGTCGGGCAACCAGGGCCCGAGCATGAGCAGCGTGCCGTCGAAGAAGACGATTCCGGAGACCGGTCCGGCCGGAAGTTGGGCGAAGTAGGCAGGTGAGACGCTCAGCGGATCATGCAGCTGGGCGAACCCTTCAGCCATCTGGCCTAGCCAAAGAGCGGACTCGGTATTGTACTCGTCGGACCTGATCAGCTGCGATTGGCCCAGCTGAAATCCGAGGGGTGCTGCGGGATCTTCGCGGAGGAAGGGTGCGCCGATGCTCGAGGTGGTGACGCCGACAATGATCAGTGCGGCATAGATCACCAGGGGGACGAGGATGACCCGATGACGCCGGAGAAAATTGAACGCTCGTTCAATGGGAGACCGGATTGTTGTCAGATCCCCTGTTCGCGCCGCGCTCATCATTTCCGCCCGGTTCAGCCAAATCACTTTTCGGAACGCCCATCGCGGCCCAGCCTGCTGAATTCGCGATGCGCCGCTCCCAGCATCCGGCGTGAGAAGCGGCTTCCAAGACTACGCCGGCGTGGACGTCCACATTCGTAGGCCGCCCCCCGGTCGCACAAGCCAGGCCAGGGGGTGCGCCAGGGAGCCGACGCGATTGCCGGGCCGGTCAGCCGTCCGCGGTCGACAGGATGACCGAGCACGCCACCGGCCAGGTGTAAAGCTCGGTCGGCAGGATGACGAACGAGTACATCCCCGACCCATCAAGGCGACACGCCTCGATCGCAGCCGGCAGTTGGGCGTCAAGAGTTGGCGTCGGTCTGCGGTAGGTCGAGGATTGGAATTGAGTGATGCCCGGCCAGAGCAGTGCCACAGCAATGACGCCGGCCAGGATCCGACCGGCAACGGGAGCGCGGCGTTGGGTCGCGGCAGCATCCGCGATCGCTACGACGGCGACGGCCAGGAGCAGCAACGCATTGAAGGCATAGCGCTGCCCCCAGGTGAGCGGACCGAACTCGGTGGGCATGCGCGTGTTCGGCCAGACCAGGTACTCGATCAGCGAGTACCACACGAGGGCGTGAACGAGGGCAATCACGGCGATCGGTCGGCGACGGACGACGACAGCGGACGCAACAAGTATCCCGATCAGCACGCCGGCGCCGACGATGGCCGCGCGGAAGGGGTGGGCCATCGCGAAGCGATCGCCGAGTTCTCCACCGACGACGGTCGCGAAGCCAAGCCTGACGATCGCTTGGTGGATCAGCTCGTCGATGGTGAGCTTGGCCACCGCCGTCGAGCGCGACGCGCCCTGCACGACCAGCATCTGACCGGCCAACCCGATCAGCAGCGCCACCGGCGCGATGACGTCGCGCTTGGTGGTCCATCCGGCGGCACGGATCAGGGCCAAGGGCACGAGCACCGCGGTCAAGGGATCGCTGAGCGCGGCGGCCACGACGGCCACCGACGCGGCAGCAACGCTCGCCGGGCCGCGAAGACGGCTCAGCAGGGCCCAAAACGCCGCGTACATCAGCCACCAGTGTGAGTCGGCGACGTTGAGGGCGAGCTCCAACGCAGAGGCGGGCATCAGCAGTGTTGCCAGCCACAGCACCACGGCGGCCGGGGCGGACAGCC
This sequence comes from Nakamurella multipartita DSM 44233, assembly GCF_000024365.1. NCBI lineage: Bacteria > Bacillati > Actinomycetota > Actinomycetes > Nakamurellales > Nakamurellaceae > Nakamurella > Nakamurella multipartita. The sequence continues at coordinate 4,629,762 of NC_013235.1, read as the reverse complement.
ACCCACGCGACCAATGAAAGGCTCCCACGAGGCACAGAGATGTGACCGCGGCCGCCGCCAGTGCCATCGCGATACCGGAGTCAGGGAGGTCGACGGTGTCACGGACGATCCAGGCGGTCACGCGGGGTATGAGATGCATGTACCCCGCGTAAGGCGCGAAGAAGACGGATCCGCCACCCTGGTCGTAGGCCTGGGCGAGGAAAGTGTTTCCGTCCTCGGCCCAGAGGACGAAGCGGGTGTCCGCGGGGACCCGAAGTACCATGACGATGGTTCCCAGAACGAACAGCGCAGGATTGGCCCACTGCCATCCCGTCGGCGGGTCGATCGGTGAGAACAGCGAACTGAGCCGCGTGCGCCCAGTGGCCAGCGCCTTCACCAACCGCCCCACCGAGCCCCTCGGTCTCTGGTCCTCGTCCGGCCTCGGGGGTCGTGTGTGCGCCACCGATCGGAACCAAGCAGGCTTCATGCTGTCACATTCGATCGGCTGAGCCGGCGTGCCCGGTCAGGATCGGGCCAGGCCTCCAGTATCGTGTTGACGACCGGCGCAAGCTGCGTGAACTCGCTCGCAGGGCCGGCGCCCCCGTTCGCAGCTCCGCGATGACCGCCGTTCGTCAGTGTTTCGCGGGAGCCTCCCGAGACCAGGGACAGGTTGGCAATATGTCCGAAAGTAGCTCGGCTCTGTTTGCGTACGACCTGGTCATCGTCGGCGGTGGCGGGCACGTCGGATTGCCTTTGGCGATCGCGTTCGCTGATCGCGGTGCGTCGGTGTTGATCCAGGACATCAGCGTAACCGCCGTGGCTGCGGTGAACGCGGGCGAGCTGCCATTCGTTGAGCCCGGGGCCGAACCGATGTTGCGGGCGGCGTTGGCGGCCGGCCGGATCCGAGCGTCCACGAATCCGGCGGTGGTGGGTCAGGCAGAGCACGTGGTCGTGGTGATCGGCACCCCTGTCGACGAGCACCTGAACCCGGATCCGAAGGCGATCCCTCGAGCGCTGGCGCAGGTGACGCCGTTCTTCCGGGACGGTCAGTTGCTGGTGCTGCGGTCGACGGTGTATCCGGGGGTGACGGCCCTGGTGGAGCGCATGGTCGACGAGCTGGGGATCGACATGCCGGTGGCGTTCTGCCCCGAGAGGATTGCCGAACACCGGGCAATGGAGGAACTGTTCAGCCTGCCCCAGATCGTGTCCGCGCGCACGGATGCCGGGTTGAAGCGGGCGGAGGCGTTGTTCGGGCGCCTAACCTCGACATTGGTGCCAATGTTGCCCGAGGAGGCCGAGCTCGCGAAGTTGTTCACCAACACCTGGCGGTACATCAAGTTCGCGGCAGCCAATCAGTTCTACATGATGGCCAATGACCGAGGTCTTGATTTTGAACGCATCCGCGCCGGATTGACCCAGGACTACCCTCGTGCGGCCGATCTGCCGGGCGCAGGTTTTGCCGCGGGTCCTTGCTTGTTCAAGGACACGATGCAGCTCGCTGCGTTCAGCGACAATCAATTCGCCCTGGGCCATTCGGCAATGTTGGTGAACGAAGGTTTGCCGCTGTATCTGGTGAGCCGACTGGAAGACCGATTCGACCTTGCCGAGATGACAGTAGGCATCCTGGGAATGGCGTTCAAAGGCGGGTCGGACGACATACGCTCGAGCCTGTCGTACAAGTTGCGCCGAGTGCTTTCCTTCAAGGCCAAGGCAGTGTTGACCACGGATCCTTATGTCACGGTCGATCCTGATCTGCTGCCGTTGGAAGACGTGCTGACCCGGTCGGACCTGTTGATCGTGGCGACGCCGCATCCGCAATACCGAGGGCTGGTCGTGGACAAGCCGGTGGCCGACGTGTGGAACGTCCTGGGCGGCGGGGTCAGAGTCTGATGATGGTGGCGCGTCCAAGTCCGCGGGTGTCAGTGGTGATTCCGGCCTACAACGAGGGGGAGGGGATCGAGGCGCCACTGGCGCGGCTGCTGGAGAGCATGCAGTTGGACTGCGAGGTCGTGGTCGTCGTCGACTTTCCGGAGGACAACACGGTGCCGGTCGTGCGGCGATTCGCTGCGACGGAGCCACGCGTGCGGGCTGTGGTCAGCACCTACGGCAGGGGCCCGGCGAACGCGATCCGATACGGGATCGACGCGGCGCGGGCACCGACGGTCGTGGTGACGATGGCCGACGGGTGTGACGACCCGCGGCAGATCGATGAACTGGTTCGATTGGTGGAGCGCGGTGTGGTCGTGGCTGCGGCCTCCCGGTATATGCCTGGCGGCCAACAGGTTGGCGGTCCCCTGGTCAAGTCGGCCATGTCCCGGGCGGCCGGACGATCGCTGCATATGCTCGCCCGAGTGGGCACCAGGGATGCGACCAACTCATTCAAGGCCTACGACCGGGAGTTCGTGCGACAGGTCGGCATCCATTCACGCGACGGCTTTGAGATCGGGTTGGAGCTGACCGCGAAGGCCCGGCGGTTGGGCCGGCCGGTCGCCGAGATTCCAACCATCTGGTTGGACCGCACGGCAGGCAAGTCGAACTTCAAACTGCTCCAGTGGATTCCGCACTACTTGCGGTGGTACCGGTTCGCGTTCCGGCCCCGGGTCGACGTCGACACCCTGCGCGCCGAGGCCCAGGCGTTGGTCCAGGAACGGGATCGCCCGATCGCGGGCGCCGAGACCGATGCGGTGGCCCCGTCCGGACCGTCTCACGAACAATCCGAAGAAAAGGTGTCCGGTGGTGAGCCCGTGGGCCACCCCGTACCTCACGAGAGGAATTGAGCACTACGATGGAGAAAGTTCTGGTCAGCGGTTCGGCCGGGTTCATTGGCGGCTACGTCGTTGAGGAGTTGCTGCGCCGAGGATATTCGGTGGTTGGTGTGGACAACTATTCAAAGTACGGGCCGGTCGTCAAGTCGTACGACGACAATCCCAACTATAACTTAATTAAGGGCGATGTGCAGGATACCGAGCTGATGACGGAGCTGCTGCTGGATTGCGAGCATTTCATCGCAGGCGCTGCGTTGATCGGCGGCATCTCCTACTTCCACACCTATGCCTACGACCTGCTGGCGCAGAACGAGCGGATCATCGCCTCATCCTGTGATGCGGCGATCACCGCGCACAAGTCGGGCAAATTGAGCAAGGTGACGTACATGTCGTCCTCGATGGTGTTCGAATCAACGACCACGTGGCCCTCGCAGGAGGGCGACGAACGCAAGGTTCCGCCACCGCTGTCCTCCTACGGTTTTCAGAAACTGGCCGTCGAGTACTTCGCCCGCGCAGCATGGGATCAGTACAAGCTGCCCTACACGATTCTGCGGCCGTTCAATTGCGTCGGCATCGGCGAATCCCGCGCCCTTGGTGACGTGGAGATCGACTCGGGCAACGTGAAGCTGGCCATGAGTCACGTGGTCCCGGACCTGGTGCAAAAGGTGCTCAAGGGCCAGGACCCGCTGCACATCCTGGGCGAGGGCAACCAGATCCGGCACTACACGTACGGAGGTGACTTGGCCCGCGGGATCGTCGATGCGATGGCCCACCCAAAGGCCCTCAATGACGATTTCAACCTTTCGACCCCGACCGGACACACGGTGACCGAGCTGGCGCAAATCATCTGGACGAAGATCAAGGGCCCGGAGGTGTTCATGAACCTGGTCCACGATCCGGCCTTCGAGTACGACGTGCAGCGTCGGGTTCCGGCTACCGACAAGGCCCGCGATATCTTGGGTTTTCAGGCGGAAACGACGCTTGAGGACATGCTCGACGAGGTCATTCCATGGATCGAACAAGCCATGAAGGACGGCACCATCTGACGGGAGCAACCTCACGGTGCCCCAAGTTCAGCTGGTCGCGACCTTGTCTCTGGCTACGACATCGAGGATGCGTGATGCGTCTCCCCAGATCCCGGGGGAGTCGTACGGTCTGTCGGGAAACGCACCATAATCTAGGCTGATCGGGAGATCGTTCTCCCGGATGAACTCCATCACCTTGTCGGCCAGCGACACCGGTCGACCGGTGCAGCAGTTGAGCGTCCCGGTCACGTCCTCGGCGTCGACCAGGGCCGCCAACTGCCGACCCAGCTCCTCGACTCTGATGAAGTCGTACCGGTTCTTACCCGAAGTGAAGGGAAGCGAGGTTTGCCCCTCGTCGACCGCCTGCAGCAGGCGGGCGAAGATCGACCGGTTGCGCCGGTCGTCACCATAGATGTAGAACGCCCTCGCCCAGACGAGTCCGACCGAGTCGGGTAGGGCCAACTCCAACGATCGGCGCAGCGCGTCCTTGGCCACGCCGTACTGGGAGAGCGGCTGCGTCGGCGTGTCCGCGTCGATCGCCCCTTCCCAGTATCCGACCTCGTGCATCGTGCCCAATGCGATGATCCGGGCAACGCCGCGGTTCGGAAGCTCGGTCAGCAACTGGTAGTGCGCCGACAATTCGGCCATGTGCGCGGGTGAGTTGTGGTGGAATCCATCCCTCCACGCCAGGTGAACGACTGTGACTGGGCCCGCGGACCCCCGCGACGGGATATCGATCCCGTCGCGCAGCACATCCGCCTCCAGCACCTCGGCGCGATCGTCCAGACGGATCGTGGAGCCCGGTCGGACCACGGCGGTGACGGCGTGGCCGCGATCCAAGACAGCAGACACGACGTGCGGGCCGAGATAGCCACCTGCCCCGGTGACGACGACATGGGCCATGAGTCCTCCCCTTTTTTGGCGCCCTTTTTGGCGCCCTTTCGGCGCTGTGGCCGAATGAGCCTATCGCGGGAACCTCGGGCAACGGGTAGACGGGCCAGCGGTGGCGACGGCGCGAGGGCGACCCGAAGCAGCAATGCCGGCCGTCACGCATCCGGCGGCGCGGCCGTGGGATCGGGTGTCCGCCGATGGTTCACCACCTGGACGACGCGCGAGCTGCAGACCACGGGATGGTCGGGGCGGACGGCGGGCCGTGACCGCCCAGGCTTGGTTGCCGCGGCTGCTGGACATAGCGTGACCGGCATGGCTGACCTCAACGATCCGAGTGCCGCTGACCCGCTGCCCGACCGGGCGCTCGCCGGCTCGAGGAGACCACCGGAGTGCGCGCCGGTGGCGACCGTCGCACCGGCCTGCGAGCTGACTGTCTTGCTGCCGTGTCTCAACGAGTCCGAGACGCTGGCCACGTGTATCCGCAAGGCGCGGGACTCCATGGAGCGACTCGGCATTGATGGGGAGGTGGTGATCGCGGACAACGGTTCCGACGACGGATCGCCGCAGATCGCCGAGCGCGAAGGGGCCCGGGTGGTCGCGGTTCGGGCCCGCGGGTACGGCGCGGCCCTCGCCGGGGGGATCCAGGCGGCCCGGGGTCGCTGGGTCCTGATGGCCGACGCCGACGACAGCTACGCTCTGGACGACATCGAGCCGTTCGTCGCGGCGTTGCGCGGCGGCGCCGACTTGGTCATGGGCAACCGCTTCGCCGGTGGGATCGAGCGCGGAGCCATGCCCGCGCTGCACCGTTACGTCGGCAATCCGGTGCTGTCCAAGCTGGGCCGCCTGTTCTTCGGCGTCCCGGTCGGTGACTTCCACTGCGGGATCAGGGCCTTTGACCGGGACAAGGTCAGCGCCCTGGGAATGCGCACGCCTGGGATGGAGTTCGCCAGCGAGATGGTCGTCCGGTCCTCCCTGGCGGGTTTGCGGATCGAAGAGGTGCCGACCACGCTGCGCCCGGACGGGCGCAGCGGCTCGCCCCACCTGCGAACCTGGCGTGATGGCTGGCGGCATCTGAGTTTTCTGTTGGCCCTCACGCCGCGGTGGCTGATGCTCTATCCGGCCCTCGTGCTGTTTTCGGTCGGGGGCCTGGGCTTGCTGGCCCTGGCCTTGGGTCCGAAGCAGGTCGGCAACGTGGTGTTCAGTGTGCAGACCATGTTGGCCTGCGCGACCGGGGTGATCGCCGGGCTGCAGTTGCTTGGGTTGGCCGTCGTGACGCGGTCCTATGCGGCGCGCCTAGGCCTGCTGCCGCCCAACGACCGCCTGGAGCGGATGCTTGAGCGCGTCACCCTCGATCGCGGCGTGGTCGTCGGCGGCGTGTTGCTGACCCTGGGGGTGGTGGCCTTCGTGGTTGCACTGCTGGTGTGGGGCTCGCACGGATTCGGGGCGCTCGACCCGATGTCCACCATGCGGCTGCCGATTCTGGGAATGGTGCTGGTGCTCGGCGGGCTGGAACTGATCATGGTCAGTTTCACCGTCAGCCTGTCCCGCCGTTCCGGTTGACGGCGATCATCCGCCTTCCGGGGTAGAACTTGGGCACCAGCTCAGTGTCGACCAGCGTGAAGGCAGACGCGATGGCCATGTGCATGTCCAGGTACCGGTAGGTGCCCAGCCGTCCACCGAACTTCACCTGCGGTTCGGCGGTGGCCAGCGCGCGGTAGCGCAGCAGCCGATCACGATCGGCCGGTGAGTTGACCGGGTAGTACGGTTCGTCGGAATCGGTGGCGAACCGGGAGTACTCCCGGGCGACCACCGTCGCATCCGGCGAATGCTGCCGTTCGGGGTGTAGATGGCGGAACTCGTGGATGCGGGTGTACGGCACGTCCGCGTCGGCATAGTTCATGACCGAGCAGCCCTGGAAATCGCCGACCGGCTCGATGGTTGTCTCGAAGTCCAGGGTTCGCCATCCGAGCCGGCCCGCGGCGTGGTCGAAGTAGCGATCGATCGGCCCGGTGTAGACGATCGGCACCCGACCACGTGTTGCCGCCCGCCCGAAGGGACCGTCGGCGAAGAAGTCGGTATCCAATCGGAGGTCGATCGAGGGGTGGTCGATCATCCGCTCGATCCAAGCCCCATACCCGTCGACCGGTAGCCCTTGGTGGGTGTCGCCGAAGTACCGGTTGTCATAGTTGTAGCGGACCGGTAGCCGTGAGATCACCGATGCCGGCAGGTGTGCCGGGTCGGTCTGCCACTGCTTGGCGGTGTAGCCGCGGATGAAGGCCTCGTACAGCGGGCGTCCGATTAAGGACACCGCGCGGCTTTCCAGTGACTCGTCCGGGGTGCCGCCGGTTGCCTGCGCCTCATCGGCGGCCTGCGCCGCGATCAACGCCCGGGCCTGATCGGGACCGTAGGCGGAGCGGAAGAACTGATTGATGGTGCCCAGGTTGATCGGCATCGGGAACACCTCGCCACGGTGGACCGTGTAGACGCGGTGCCGGTAGTCGGTGAATCCGGTGAACCGGTTCACGTATGTCCACACCCGGTCGTTGGACGTATGGAACAGATGCGACCCGTAGCGGTGCACCTCGATACCTGTTTCGGGGTCTCGCGTGGACCAGGCGTTCCCGCCCGGATGCGGGCGGCTGTCGATGACCGTCACCCGCAGGCCGAGTTCGGACGCGCACCGTTGCGCGACGGTCAGGCCGAACAATCCTGCTCCGACAACCAGCAGGTCCACGTCAACCACCGATCGCGGGCCGGCGACGGGCGAGCTGACGCGGCGCCATGCGCGCCGCGTCGATCACGACGCGTCGCCGCAGTGCCAGCTGGAAGTTGGGCACGTCCCGTACCGGCCGGCCGGCCAGCCGTTGCGCGGCCAGCGACGCCGTCGTGAGCAGGAATCGGGCGGCCTGGCCCGCTGCGACTCGCAGCGGGGCGCAGCGGGCGAGGGTCAGCAGGCGGTTGCGCTCGTTGTAGTAGTGGAACAACTCGGACCGCCGGTCTGTGGTGGCCGCATGCCGATGGACGACCCGCGACCGGGGAACCGAGCGGATCGCCCAGCCTGCCCGGCGCAGCCGCCATGAGGTGTCCAGGTCCTCGTAATAGAGGAAGAACTCGGCGGGAAAGCCGCCAACGGCCCGGACCGCGTCGGTGCGCAGGAGCGCGGCGCCACCGCAGAATCCGAAGACGTCGCCGATCCGATCGGGCACCGACGCGACCGGCTCTCCGGCCGCCACGTCCACGCCGTACCAAGCATCGTTCAGTTCGGTGCCGAGATTGTTGACCGCGGCCGGGTCGTCGGCGAGCACCATCAGGCAGGTCCAGGCGGCCGCCCGGTCGTCGTCCTCGGCAGCCAGCAGCAGCTGCTCGAGCCAGTCCGGGTCGGGCACGGCGTCGTCGTTGAGCAGAGCCATGAAGCGGGTCGTGACCAGGGGGATTGCGGCCGCCACCCCGCCGGCGAAGCCCAGGTTCTCGGTCATCCGATGCACGCTTCCCGGCGGCGCCAGGTCGGCGAGCACATCGGCGGTGCCGTCGGTGGAATCATTGTCGATGATCACTAGGTGGTGGGCGACGGTCTGGGCCTGCAGGCCACGCAGTGCGTCGGCGATGAACTCCGCCGCGCGGTGGGTGATGACCACCACGGTGGTTACGGGCGAGGTCATCAGCCGGTCAGGCCCATGGTGGTGGCCATCCAGGGCATGACGTGGGCCAACCCGGAAGCCGCGGTACCCCAATCGTGACCGGTCTCCGGGACCTCCCAGATCTGGACGTTCATCCCGGCCGTCGTGGCCAGTTGGTCGTTGCGAATCTGCTGGAGCTTGGTGTCCGGATCAGCCTGACCCCAGATGAACCAGCCCGACGAATCCGGAAAGGAGTGCTTCTGCATCAGGTCGGCCGGATTGATCGCGACAAACTTGGCCTCGTCGCCGCCAAATGCGGCATCGACCGTGGTCTTGCGCGCAGTGTCGCCCGAGCCCAGGGTCGGCTCCTTCTCGCCGCTGATATTGACGAAGTGGGGGTACACATCGGGATGATTAGTAGCCATCTGCAGGGCGCAGGTCCCGCCGTAGGAGAAGCCGCCGACCACCCAGTGCCGGTGGTCTTGGTCGACGTCCAATTGGCTGGCGATCGCCGCCGGGAGGTCCTTGGCCAGGTAGGTGTCGACGTTGCCCAAGCTGCTGTCGGCACAGATCGGGTTGGCCAGCTGGGAACCAAGCACGTCGGGAATTACCACCACCGGGGCGATTCCGTTGTGCTGGGCGGCGAAATCGTTCATGACGGTCTGGACCCGATCGCCGGTGATCCAGTCGTCGGGACTGCCGGGCTGGCCGTGGAACAGGATCAGGACCGGAAGCGGCTCCCGATTGTCCGCAAAGTATGCCGGTGGCAGGTACACCCAGCCGGGACGCGCTGAAAAGCCCGACTGGGTGGGGGGAATCGTGAACGGCAGGATCTTGCCCTTGCTGTCGGCCGGAATGTTGGCGCCCGTCGGGGCCCACGTCGCGGTGAGCGGACCGGACGGCGTGGTCGGTCGGGTGGTCTGTGGGGTCACCGGCGGCAGCGAACTCTGGTCCGTGCCCGATGGCCCGAACAGGTCCTTGACCGCCGGGAACTCCTGGTAGTTCTTGTTGATCTGATTGCCGGCGGCGGCCAGCACCAGCACCGCGGCCACGACGGCAACGATCTTACGCCACCACGGGCTGCGGACCTGTTGCCCGACGGCCAGACCGATGGCCGCCAGGGCGATGGCGATCCAGAAGATGTCCGAGCCGGTCAGTGGCTGGGCGAATAACTTCTCGCCGCCGACCGTGCCGAGCAGCCACCCGGTCACGGCCGAGACCAGAACGACCGGTGGCACCACGTACAGCCACCACCAGCGAGGCCGTCGGACGAGCAGGAACGCCGCACCGGCGACCCCCAGGCCGAGCACCAGCCAGCTCAGCCACCCGCTCATCAGCGAGGTGTCCATCTCGTCCAATCTTTCGATCCGGTCCACCGCAATCCCAGCGGGTGGCACGATCAATATGCCAGGCGATAGCCGGATCTGGCCCGTACCGAGGTGCGATCCTTGGGACGCCGGTAGGGCTCACCGTGTGTTGTGCTGAGCGGATGAAACAGCTCAGCGTCATCGTCGAGCAGTGTCTGGCGCCGGTGCCGGGTGGGACCGGTCGATACGCTGCGCAGATCGCCCAGGCCTTGGCCGAGCGACCCCGGCCGGGATGGTCGGTCCGCACGGTCACCGCGTGGCACCGCAACGTGCGGGCCGCAGCGATCGCCGGCACGAACGGGCCGGTTCGCCTGCCGGCCGGTCACCGGGTGCTGGGCGAGCTCTGGCTTCGCGGACTGCCGCCGACCGTCGGTGGCCAGGCTGTGCATGCCACGACGCCGCTGGCGCCGCCTCGTCTTGACGGGCTCGTGGTCACCGTGCACGACGCCGTGCCGTGGACCCATCCGGAGACTCTGACTGCCCGCGGGGTGCACTGGCACCAGGTGATGGTGGGCCGGGCCATGGAGCGGGCGCGCAGCGTGGTGGTGCCCTCCGCGGCGGTCGCGAGCGATCTGCACGGCATCTTCCCGCGAGCCGCCGACCGGATCGTCGTGGTCGGGCATGGCGTGACCGCGCTTCCGGTTCCGGCCGACGCCAAGCACCGACGTCGCGACCTGGGTTTGACCGAGCGGTACGTCCTGGCGATCGGCACCCTCGAGCCGCGCAAGGGAATCGACACGTTGATCGCGGCCATGGGGCAGCCGGCCCTGCACCAGGCCCACCTGGCCATTGTCGGGCCCGGTGGCTGGGGCGAGGTGGACGTGCCGACGCTGGCGGCCCGAGCCGAGGTGGCGCCGGAGCGGCTGCACAAGCTCGGCCGGCTCAGCGACGCTGATCTGGCCGCCGTCCTTGATGGCGCCGCCGCGTTCGCCGCGCCCTCCCGTTCGGAGGGCTTCGGACTGCCGGTACTGGAGGCGATGGCGGCGGCGGTGCCCGTCGTGTGCTCCGACGCGCCGGCCTTGGTCGAACTGGTCGCGGGCGCCGCCATCGTCGTCCCTCGGCAGGACCCGGTCGCGCTGGCCGATGCGCTTGCCCAGGTGCTGCAGGACCGGGCGTTGGCGACCGACCTGGCTCTGCGCGGGCAGCAGCGGTCCTCCGCGTTCAGCTGGCCGGAGGCGGCGAATCGACTTTGGGATCTGCACGCCGGATGAGCCCGGATGTGCGTCCCGCTGTCCCTGGTTGCTCGACGGTGGTCTGGCCCGCTCGGCCAACTACTAGGCTGACCCAGCCGAGGCAAGCCGCGGGCAGACGGAAGGGCGGTGGGGATGGGCACTGAGCCGCACGTGCTGCTCGATGCCACCGCCATCCCGGCCGATCGTGGTGGCGTCGGTCGCTACGTCGACAAGCTGGCCGGCGCGCTGGACGCCGCCGGCTCGACGCTCTCGGTGGTGTGCCAGCATCGGGACGCCGCGACCTTCGCCAAGCTCGCGACCCACAGCCGGATCGTCCCCACGGCGGAGCAGCTGGACAGTCGCCCGGCGCGGCTGGCCTGGGAGCAGACCACGCTGCCCCGGCTGGCCCGACGGCTGTCGGCCGATGTCCTGCATTCACCGCACTACACGATGCCGCTGGCCGCACCCCTGCCGGTGGTCGTCACGCTTCATGACGCGACGTTCTTCTCCGACCGTGGCCTGCACCTGGGCGTCAAGGGCCGGTTCTTCCGCGCCTGGACCCGGACCGCACTGCGGCGATCGGCGGTCTGCGTCGTGCCCAGCCGGGCGACCAAGGCCGAGCTCGTGCGGTTGGTGGGGGCCGATCCGGCCAAGCTCGTGGTCGCCCATCACGGGGTCGACCACGAGTTGTTCCGGCCGCCGACCGATGCGCAGAAGCAGGCGGCCGCCGCCGCTCTCGGGCTGGGTCGGCAACCCTGGATCGGCTTCCTGGGCACCCTTGAGCCGCGCAAGAACGTGCCCGCCTTGATCAGGGGGTTCGTTCGTGCGGCGGCCCACCGCGGCGATCCGCCGGTGCTGGTGCTCGCCGGATCACCCGGCTGGGACGCGGCCATCGAGCCCGCGATGGCCGCGGTCCCGCCCGGCCTGAGCGTTATCCGGCCTGGGCACCTGGCCATTGAGCAGCTGCCCGGCTTTCTGGGCGGGGCACTCGTGGTTGCCTACCCCAGCCTCGGCGAGGGGTTCGGCCTTCCCGTGCTCGAGGCGATGGCGTGTGGTGCGCCCGTGCTCACCACCCGCCGGCTGTCCCTGCCCGAGGTGGGTGGGGATGCGGTTGCCTATAGCGAAACCGGGGCCGGCGATATCGCCGACGCGCTCGTCCGGCTGCTCGACCAGCCGGAGGAGCGAGCCCGGTTGGCGCATGCGGCCATCGTCCGGGCCGGCGAATTTACCTGGGTGGCCTGCGCGCAGGCGCACCAGCGCGCCTACCGGCTCGCCGCATCAGGAGCTCAGTCATGACATCTGACACCACGACCGATTCGACGCCGTCTGTGCCGGATTCGGAGCCGATTGGGTTGGTCGCCGTGACCTACTCGCCCGGCCCGGCCCTGGCCGGGCTGCTCGACTCGCTGCCGGCCGCCACCGGCCGGACGGTGCTGACCGTGCTGGCCGACAACGGGTCGACGGACGGATCGGTCGAGTCGGCCGCCAAGCGCCCGAACGTTCGGCTGCTGCGGACCGGCGCCAATCTGGGTTACGGCGGTGCGGCGAACCGAGGAGTGGCGGCCTTGGATCCGGCCATTACCTGGGTCCTCGTCGTCAATCCGGACGTGCAGTTCGGCCCCGGATCGATCGACGAGCTGATCGCCGGAGCCCAGCGGTATCCGCGGGCGGGGGCGCTCGGGCCCCTCATCACCACTCCGGACGGTCTGGTCTACCCGTCGGCTCGGGAACTTCCGTCGATCTTCACCGGGGCGGGCCATGCGGTTTTGGGCTGGGTCTGGCCGAAGAACCCCTGGACCCGGCGTTATCGGCGGGACGCCGAGAACCCGGTCGAGCGAGAGGCCGGATGGTTGTCCGGATCCTGCCTGTTCCTGCGGCGGGCGGCCTTCGACGAGGTGCACGGATTCGACCCGAACTACTTCATGTACTTCGAGGACGTCGACTTGGGCGACCGACTGGGCCGGGCCGGCTGGTCGAACGTCTACTGCCCGGCGGCGACGGTGGTGCACCAGGGCGGGCACGCGACCGAGCGCGACCCATCGGCGATGGCCCAGGCGCACCATGTGAGCGCCTACCGCTACCTGTCAGGTCGATATCCGGGCTGGTGGAGGGCCCCGCTGCGGCTGGCGCTGCGCGGGGCGCTGGCCGCTCGGTCCTTCGTGTCGGCGCGGTCCAACAAGGTGGCCGGGGGGGCCTCGTTGCCACAGCGTCGAGCGAGGTGAAGGGCGGTCTGCGGTTGACCTGGCCCGGCCGGTCGTGCACGATCACGGGCCGGCGGACCTGGCCGGCGAGCTCCCCGATACGGTCAGTAACGGTCGAACGACCCATCGGCGGCTGGTGGGCCGAGTGATCGAGCCGAGCCGAGAACCGAGTTGAGCTGCGTGATTGAGATGGAAGAGGAACGATGAAGGGCATCATTCTGGCCGGCGGCGCCGGGACCCGCCTGCACCCCATCACGCGTGCAGTCTCCAAGCAGCTGCTGCCGGTCTTCGACAAGCCGATGATCTACTACCCGCTATCGGTGCTGATGCTGGCCGGTATCCAGGACATCCTGGTGATCACCACCCCGGAGGACAACGCCGGGTTCCGCAGGTTGCTCGGCGACGGGTCCGAGTGGGGCCTGAGCATCTCCTACGCCATCCAGTCGGCGCCGAACGGACTGGCCGAGGCCTTCATCATCGGCGCGGACCATGTCGGCGGCGACTCGGTGGCGCTGGTGCTCGGCGACAACATCTTCTACGGTCAGGGCTTCTCCCGGACGTTGAAGAACGCCGTCGCGGACATCGACGGGTGCGTGCTGTTCGGGTACCCGGTTCGCGACCCCGAGCGCTACGGCGTCGGGGAGCGGGACGCGAGCGGCAAGTTGATCTCCATCGAGGAGAAGCCCGCGGCGCCGAAGTCCAATCTGGCAATCACCGGGCTCTACTTCTACGACAACAGTGTCATCGAACACGCCCGCTCGCTCAAGCCCAGCGCACGGGGCGAGCTGGAGATCACCGATCTGAACAATCTGTTCCTGCAACAGGGCAAGGCCTCGTTGATCGACCTGGGCCGCGGGTTCGCCTGGCTGGACACGGGTACCCATGATTCGTTGTTGGAGGCGGGCGAGTTCGTCCAGGTCCTCGAGCATCGGCAGGGGGTCCGAATCTCGTGTCTGGAGGAGATCGCACTAGCCGCCGGCTTCATCGACGCCGACCAGTGCTTGGCGCTCGGGAAGTCGCTGGCGAAATCGCCCTACGGGCAGTATGTGATGGCCGTTGCCCGCGCAGCGGGCGCGATCGGCTGATCTCACGACGGCCGGTACAACCGAGGGGACCTGGGTGACTCAGCCGAAATCCGACCCGAATTCCGACACCGTCGACGCCGTGATCCTGGTGGGTGGCCAGGGGACCCGGCTGCGGCCGTTGACCCTGTCGGCGGCCAAGCCGATGCTGCCGACCGCGGGTGTGCCCTTCTTGGAGCATATGCTGTCGCGGATCCACGCGGCCGGCATGACCCACGTCGTGCTGGGGACGAGCTACAAGGCGCAGACCTTCGCGGAGTACTTCGGTGACGGGTCGGCATTCGGCCTGGACATCGAGTACGTGGTTGAGGATGAACCGCTGGGCACCGGCGGCGCGATCCGCAACGTTGCTGACCGTCTGCGCGCCGACACCGCGGTCATCTTCAACGGTGACATCCTCTCCGGGCTCGATCTGACAGCGCTGCTGGCCACCCATCGGCACCTGGCCGCGGATGTCACCCTTCATCTGGTCGAGGTCGCGGACGCCCGGGCGTTCGGGTCCGTGCCCACCGATCCGGACGGCCGGGTCACTGCCTTCCTGGAGAAGACCGAGCATCCGCCGACCAACCAGATCAACGCGGGCTGCTACGTCTTCAAGCGTTCGGTGTTGGAGGCGATCCCGGCCGGTCGGGTGGTCTCGGTCGAGCGGGAAACATTCCCGGGCCTGCTGGAGTCCGGGGCCGTGCTGGCCGGGCACGTCGACTCGACCTACTGGCTGGACCTGGGTACCCCCGCCGCGTTCGTGACCGGCTCGGCCGATCTGGTTCGCGGAGTGGCGCCGACGGCGGCCTTGCCCGGGCCGGTCGGCGACGCCCTCATTCTGGACGGCGCCTCGGTCGCGGCAACCGCGTCGGTGATAGGCGGTTCGACGGTGGGGCGGGGGGTGGTCATCGAAGCCGGCGCGGTGGTCGACGGTTCGGTGATCTTCGACGGGGCCCGGGTTGATCGAGACGCCCGGATCACCCGATCGGTGATTGGGTCGGACGCCCGGATCGGCGCCGATTCCATCGTCGATGATGCGGTGATCGGCGATCGCGCACTCGTCGGTGCCCGCTGTGAACTGCGGTCGGGTATCCGTGTATGGCCCGATGTCAACCTTCCCGCCGGCAGTGTCCGGTTCTCGACGGACGGCTAGCCCCCGGTAAGAAACGACGCATCCCGGCTGGTCCGCGCCCGCCGGGGGCCAAGATCGGCCGAGTATCACCGCCCCCCAGTCTGTCTCCGGCGAACCTTGAGAAAACACCCACCGTGAGGAATCAATCGAAGCGTGTCATCCGATTGATTCGTCCCCGGACCTCGCGTCCGGCATTTTCTTGGGTAGTCTCTGCGCTCAAGGCGGGGCAGTAAGCTTCGACGAACCCCGACCGTGCCCGCTGCGCGATTTCTCCGATTTGCACCGTGTTTGCCTGAATGGAAAGGGTCGGACGATGTGCGAGCACCATGAATCGATGTCAAGGCGCAGCCTTTTGCGGACGGGTGCGGCAGTCGCGGCGATCGGTTTGTACGGCGCGCTGGGCGCGGGGACCGCAGGGGCCGCGCCTGTCGCCGGCGGTGCCGGAGCGTGCGGTGCGCCCGCGGATGATCCGCACTTCGCGTCGCGAGTCGGGGCCGTCCAGCGCATGTCTGTAGCCGCCGCGGTCGAGACGTCCTACAACGGTTGGTCGGTGGGCACCCCGGCATCAGCGATCGGTGTGGCCAACTATGTCGTGCCGGGTACGTCGATCTCGATTCCGGTTCGGTCCGACGTCGCGACGGTCCTGATCCACCTTGCCGACCGTTTCAATCGGGAAGTCGAGGGGTTGCGGTCCGGCCAAGTGTGGGGCTACGACTACCGACGGAATGTCAACAATCCCAGCGTGTGGTCCAATCACGCTTCGGGTACGGCGATCGACCTCAATTCGGCTCTTCACCCTAATGGGGCAAAGGGATCATTTACATCGAGTCAGGTTTCGGCCATCCGGAACATTCTGAGCTTCTTCGGGGATGTCATCTACTGGGGTGGCGACTATCGCGGCACGACCGACGAGATGCACTTCGAGATCGATGTCGCCCCGGGTGACAGCCGGCTCAAGTCGGTCGTGGCCGCCATCGGAGACCGGACGCTCAGCGGCACCCGCGTCACGCTCAGATCGCTTGCCAACAACAAGTTCGTCTGCGCCGACAACGGGGGCGCCAGCGAGCTGATCGCGAACCGCGGCGTGGCGCAGGCGTGGGAGCAGTTCATGATGATCAACCGGGGCGGCTCAGCGGTCGCGCTCCGGTCCATGGCGAACAATATGTACGTGTGTGCCGACAACGGCGGTGCCTCCCCGTTGATCGCCAACCGGTCGTCCGTGCTCGGCTGGGAGACCTTCGATCTGATCCGCAATTCGAACGGCACCGTCAGCCTGCGGTCGTGGGCGAACGGGAAGTTCGTCTGCGCCGAGTACGGCGGAGCACTCTCGCTGCGGGCGAATCGCGACGTGGCCCAGACCTGGGAGCAGTTCCAGATGCAGACGGTCTAGCCCGCCGACTCAGCTCGAGCCCAGGGCAGCCGCGATCAGCTCCCGGTCGGCGCGGTCGAACCCGGGCGGCAGGTCGTCGACCGGCCAGAAACGCAGGTCGTCGGACTCGTGGGAGATCACCGGGCGCGCGCCGGCTGGGGCGATGATCCGGAAGCGGACATCGAAGTGCCGGGTCGGCAGGCCCAGCGAACAGGTCAGCGGATGGACGTCCAGGTGCACCGGGACCGGGTCGATCAGCAGCCCGTCGATGCCCGACTCCTCGGTGGCCTCCCGCAGGGCCGCGCCGGCCAGGGTGCGATCGGTGCGTTCGCAGTGCCCGCCGAGCTGCACCCAGCGACCGATCCGCGGGTGCAGGGTGAGCAGCACCTGCCGCCGGTCGGCGCTGAGCACGACCGCGCTGGCGGTGATGTGGCCGGGCGCGCACTGGCGCCGGGTGGCGTCGGGGCGGGCGGCCAAGAACCCCAGGAAGGCTTCGCGCACGGCGGCCTGGCCGGGATTGGGAGCCGGCCACGCCGCCAGCACCGCGGTGACGTCGGCGTGCAGGGTCCGGTCGGCCTCGGTGACCGGGGCCAGCGGCGGGGCGCTCACCGCAGCACCAGCCCACCGCCGGCCGGTGGCCGGGGCGCGTCGATCGGCGTGCTCGGGTGCCCGACGGCCACCGCGCCCAGCGGCTCCCAGTCCGAGGGCAGGTTCAGCACCGCATGGACCACGGCCGGGCAGAAGATGGTCGATGAGATCCAGGCCGAGCCCAGCCCTTCGGCGGCCAGGGCGACGAGCAGGGCCTGCACGGCGGCGCCGCCGGCGACGGTGAACATGGTGCGTTCGGCCGACCGGCGGCGTTCGTCGGGGTAGTCGTGCCGGCTGTCCCCGGTGATCATCGGGACCACGATCTCCGGCGCGCCCTGCAGCACCCGCCCGCGGGCCGTCCGGCGGGCGATGCGCTCGGCGCTCCAGCCGTCCGCGGCCAGGTCGGCCTCCCAGGCGGCCAGCATCGCCTCCAGCAGGGCGGCCCGGTGCTCGCGGACCCAGACGAAGCGCACCGGCCGGGTGTGGTGCGGAGCCGGCGCGGTCAGCGCGATGTCCACGCAGCGGGCCAGCACCGTCGGGTCGACCGGTTGGTCGGCGAACTCGCGCACGGTGCGCCGCAGCAGCACCGCCTCGCGCCGTCCCTGGGCCACCGCCAGGTCGGTGCCCAGCCGGAACAGGTCCTCCTCGCGGGGCCGGATCAGCGAGCGGGCGGTCCGGTGTTCGGCGTCCGGGTCGAGCGATCCCGGGCCCGAGGCCCGCAGGCCGCGGGCGACGGCCACCGGGACCTGGCCGAGCTTGCCCTTCACCAGGTCGCCGGCCGCGGCCAGCTCGTCGCCGACGGCCACCTGGGTGACGACCAGCTCGTTGCCGTAGGCGTCGACGTCGCCGCGGTGATCGGTCAGCACGGCCAGCCCGGCTGCGCCGATGGCCACATCGGTGACCCCCAGCCGCCAGGCGCGGCCCTGGGTGTCGGTGATGATCACCCCGACGTCCAGGCCCCGGTCGGCGAACGCCGCTCGCAGCCGCGTCGCGGAGGCATCCGGGTCGTCGGGCAGCAGGGCGATCTCGTCGGGCAGCACGTTGGAGGCATCGATACCGGCCGCGGCGGCGACGATGCCGAGCCGGTTCTCCACGATCTTGGTCCGGCCCATCTGGGCGACCAGGCGCACCGATTCCTCGTCGATCAGCCGCCGGCGCAGTGCGTCGCGCTCCTCGGGGTCGGTGGGGGAGGGGATCAACCTCCCCTCCACCTTGCTGACCACCTTGGAGGTCACGAGCAGGACGTCGCCGTCGGTGAGCCAGGGCGCGGCCGCGGCGATGGCGCCGGCCAGGTCGTCACCGGGCCGGAACTCGGGCAGCCCGGTGATCGGCAGCAGCTGCAGCCCGGCCGGGGCGGCCCCGTCCGGAGTGGGGTCGTCGGGGTGATCCGGGGTGGGCCGGTCAGCCACGACCGACCACCTGGACGCAGGCCGCGACCATCTCGGCGGTGTGCTCGGGGTCGGTCATCAGCAGCGGCTGGCCCGCCACGGTCACCCCGGGCACGGTGGCCCGGTCGTCCGGCGCGATCAGGAAGGCGTCAAGCACCCCGCCATCGGACCGGGCCCCGTAGTGCCGGCCCACCCCTTGCGCGCTGACCGGAACCCCGACCGCCTCCAGGCACTTGTCGGCGTGCCCGCGGACCGGGGCGGCACCGATGATCGGGGAGACGCCGACGACTGGGGCGGCGGTGGCCCGCAGCGCGTCGGCGATGCCCGGCACGGCCAGGATCGGGCCCACCGACACGACCGGGTTGGACGGAGCGATCAGGACCAGGTCGGCCTCGGCGATCGCATCGAGCACGCCGGGCGCGGGCGTGGACTCCTCGGCGCCGATCGGGCTGATGGACAACGCCGGCAGCTTGGCCTGATAGCGGATCCACCATTCCTGGAAGTGCAGGGCGACCAGCGGTCCCGGAGTGCCGGCTGGCCGGTCGGCGTCCGGGGCGGCGGCCGGGTCCTCGACGACCACATGGGTCTCGACCCGGTCGTCGGTCATCGGCAGCAGGGTCAGCCCCGGTTGCCACCGCCGGCACAGCGCGTCGGTGACGTCGGAGAGCCGGTAGCCCGCGTCCAGCATCCGGGTCCGGACCAGGTGGGTGGCGATGTCCCGATCGCCCAGGGAGAACCAGGGCGCCTCGGCGTCGTAGCCGGCCAGCTCGCCGGACACGGTCCAGGTCTCGTCGGCCCGGCCCCAGCCGCGCTGCCGGTCGGAGACCCCGGAGAGGGTGTACATGCACGAGTCCAGATCGGGACAGATCTGCAGGTTGTGCAGCCGGATGTCATCGGCGGTGTTCACGATCGCCGTGATCAGGTGCTCGTCCGCGGGGGCCGGGCCGAAGGCCGGCCGGCCCAGGTAACGCTTGACGCCGAGCAGGAACTTCGCGCCGCCGACTCCGCCGGCCAGGACTGCAATTCTCACGCTTGCCGATCCTGCCACTCGTGGGATCCTCGCCGAGCCGCGCGGGCCGCCCGGTCGGGGTCAGGAGCCGGCCGGAGCCAGGAACGCGGTCAGTGCGTCGGCGTACATCGCCTGGTCGGCGACCCCGCACAGCTCCCGGATCGAGTGCATGGACAGAGTCGGGGCGCCGAAATCGACGGTGCTCGCCCCGGTCAGCGCCGAGGTGATCGGCCCGACGGTCGACCCGCACGGCAGGTCCGACCGGACCACGAATCGCTGGACCGGCACCCCGGCCTGCTCGCAGGCCAGCTCGAACGCCGCCGCGCCGACCGCGTCGGTGGCGTACCGCAGCTGATTGTTGATCTTGAGTACCGGCCCGCCGTTCATGGCGATGCGATGGTGGGGCTCGTGCTTGTCGGGATAGTTCGGGTGGGTGGCGTGGGCCATGTCCCCGGAGGCGATCACGGTGCCGGCCAGTGCCCGCAACAGGTCCTCGCGGTCCCCGCCGGCGGCCAGCACGATGCGCTCGAGCGTGCTGGCCAGCAGGGTGGACTGGGCGCCCCGCTCGGAGACGCTGCCCACCTCCTCATGGTCGAACAGGGCGATCAGATGCCGGCCGGACGGGTCGTCGGCGGCGCGGATCAGCGCCTGCACCGCGGCGTAGCAGGTGGCCTGGTTGTCCAGCCGGGCGCTGGCGATCAGCGCGCGGTCCCGCCCGATCCGGCGGGCCGGGGTCAGGTCGTAGGGCATCAGGTCCCAGCCCAGGACGTCCCCCCGCGCCAGTTCCAGGCGGTCGGCCAGGAAACCGCGCAGGTCGCCGGGTTGATCGCCCAGGCCCCAGTGCGGGGCCAGGTGCAGCTGCGGATTGAGCACCAGACCCTCGGTGTTGACCCCACGGTTGAGGTGGATCGCCAGCTCGGACACCCGCAGCAGCGGCTCGTCCACGGTGAGCAGGCGGGTGCCCGCGCCGGTGCCGTCCGGGGAGCGGACGGCAATCCGTCCGGCCAGGCCCAGGTCGCGGTCCACCCAGCTGGCCAGCAGCGGCCCGCCGTAGACCTCGACGCCCAGCTGCTGCCACCCCTCGCGGACCAGGTCCGGATTCGGCTTGATCCGCAGCCCGGGGCTGTCGGTATGGGCGCCGACGATGCGCAGCGGCGCCGCCGGATCGGCGGACCGGCCGGTCCGCCAGGCGATCAGCGACCCGCCGCGGATCAGGTAGTACTCGCCCGGTGCCGTGGGCCACCGGTCGCGTTCGACCAGCCGGGTGAAGCCGGCCGATTCGAGCAGTGCGGCGGCGGTGGCGCAGGCGTGGAACGGCGTGGGGGAGGCGTCCAGGAAGGCACACAGCCCGGCCGCGGTGTCGTCGAGCCGGCTGGGGGAATGATCGGCGCTCATCCCTGCGACTCTCCCACCTCGCGCGGGTCGCAGCCGCTCAGGCCCAGAACCGGAACAGGCTCGAGCCGATGGCGGCCAGCGCGGTGTTGCCGCCCGCCCAGACGAACAGCTCGTTGGCCGCGCCGAACAGCGCCCGGCTGGCCTGCGGGACCGAGAACAGGATGATGAAGGCGACCAGCGGAATCCACGGCCGGGCCGGCCGCAGCCGCTCGGTGAACCGGGGCGAGAGGTACGGCTCCAGGACGCCGAACCCGTCGAAGCCGGGGATCGGCAGGATGTTCAGGATGCCGGCGACGAACTGCAGCAGGGCCAGGTAGGACAGGGCCGCGCCCAGCGGCGAGGAGATCGGCGCCGCGACCACGGCCAGCACCACCCCGGCGACGACGTTGGTCAGCGGACCGGCGGCCGAGACCAGGCTGGCGAACCAGCGCCGGCGCAACCGGCCCGGCTCGACCAGCACCGCGCCACCGGGCAGGGGAATGCCGCCCACCGCCAGCAGGATGATCGGCATGATCACCGAGGTGGCCAGGTCGGTGTACCGGGCCGGGTTCAAAGTCAGGTACCCGCGGGCCCGCACCGAGGTGTCCCCGCCGACGTAGGCGACCAGGGCGTGGGCGAACTCGTGCAGGCACAGCGTGATGACCCAGCCGCCGAGCACCACCAGGAACACCCAGACCTCGACGGGGACGCCCAACCACCCGGACGAACGGGTCGAGGCTTGCGCGGCGACGCCGGCGCCCGCCGTGACGAGCACGATGACGGGAAAGATCCAGCTGCCACCGGGGGATTTGGCCATCCATCCAGTCTCCCTGGTGGTCACGCAGAGCAACGTGTGCCGCTGCTCACCCACCGATGAGTCAATTCTTGCCGCGACGCGCCGTATAGCACCCGTCCGAGCTTGACGTGAGTCGGGACACACGGGTGTAATCACATCGGTGTCATTCACCGGTCGTCCTCGATCAGTTCCCCCGTCAGCGCAGATCCGCGGCGAACATCCGATCGAGGGTGGCACAGGGCCCGATGCCCCGGTGGACCCGGTGTCGGAGGCGACACGATCGCCCGCCGGCGCCACAGTTCGGACAGTGAGGATGTAGCGCGTGACCAACCTGGGGGTGCCCACCATGCGGCAGATTCCCTTCTCGGCGGAGGAATCCGGCGAACCGGAATGGCACGAAAGAGCACTGTGCGCTCAGACCGATCCCGAGGCCTTCTTCCCGGAGAAGGGGGGCTCGACCCGCGAGGCCAAGAAGATCTGCACCGGCTGCGAGGTGCGCGCCGAATGCCTGTCGTACGCGCTGGCGCACGACGAGCGGTTCGGGATCTGGGGTGGCTTGAGCGAGCGGGAACGCCGCCGGCTCAAGCGCGCGGCCGGCTGACCGAGGCCTGGCTGCAGGCCGACCGCGGGCCGACTGAGCGCTGCCTGTGGGCCGACCGGCCCGGGGGGCAGGACTGCGCGGGGGTCGGCGACCGCGGCGCCACCGGCGCCGGCGGCCATCGATTCGCGGTCGGATCCGGCGATCGCGCGCCGGTCTCATCCGACCAGGGTGACGGGCCCGCCCGGGTGGGCCGGCAGCCAGTACCGTCGATGGCGTGCGATTCGTTCTCAACGTCATCTGGCTCGTGCTGTGCGGCTTCTGGATGTTCCTGGCCTACCTCATCACGGGCGTCATCGCCTGCATCCTGATCATCACGATCCCCTTCGGGATCGCCTCGTTCCGGATCGCCGGCTTTGCTCTGTGGCCCTTCGGGCGGACCATGGTCAACCGGCCGGACGCCGGTTCGCCGTCGTTCATCGGCAACGTCATCTGGTTCATCGTGGCCGGGTTGTGGCTGGCCATCGGCCACCTGGTCACCGGGCTGGCGTTGTGCATCACGATCATCGGCATCCCGTTGGCCGTGGCCAACTTCAAGCTGATCCCGGTCTCCCTGGCCCCGCTGGGCAAGCAGATCGTGCCGCTCGGCGACTCCCGGTCCCTGCAGACGGTCAGCTGACCGGATCCTCGCCCTCGTCCGGCTCGCCCAGCACCGCGGCCAACTGCTCGCCCAGCACCTCGGCGACCAGGTCGCCCAGTTCGCCGGCGTCGCCCGCCCGCACCTCGAGCGGGCGGCGGTAGACGACGATCCGGGCCTTGGTCGGCCGGCCCCGGGCATCCATGCCCGGCGGCAGGAAGCGGGTCAGCGGGACTCCCGAGTCCAGGACGACCTCGTCGGAAGCCGACTCCGGCCCGTCCGCCGGCACCCCGGGGACCTCGTCGACGGCGAACTCCAGCGCCTCCAACTTGCCCGGCCAGTGCCCCTCGAGCTCGGCCACGGCCTCCAGCACCGCCTGATCGAAACGCTGGGCCCGGGTCCGGGAGGCCGGCACGTCCACCGGCAGCAGGGGGCTGCGCAGCCCCCGGCCCCGGCGATCCCGCCGCACCCGCGGGCTCTCGTCCGTCGCCGGGGCGGCCCGCCGGGGCAGGAACGGGCGGACAGGCTTGGACGCACGCCCGGGCAGGCCGGGGCGCGGGGGGCGGGGATCGGGTTCCATGCCGGTCATGTCCGGCTCAGTATGGCGGGCGGTGACCCGCGTCCGGGCGGTGGTGGCCACCCGGTGCGCCGGCCGGATCCGGTGTTATCGCACGCGAGCTTGCCGACTCCTCCGGCGTGCCGCGATACCGCGATCGGCCGTGTCGCGTTATCGTGCCGCAGTGGCCAGACTGCGGCGATGTTCACGGAACGGGTGTACCAACCCGGCCGTCGCGACTCTGACGTTCGCCTATGCCGATTCGACGGCGGTCGTCGGTCCTTTGGCTACCGCCGCAGAGCCGCACTCCTACGACCTGTGTTCGGTCCACGCCCAGGGATTGACCGCACCCAAGGGGTGGGAAGTAGTCCGTCCCGAGGACGAACTGTCGGAATCCGGAACGCGCAACGACGACCTCGAGGCCCTGGCCAACGCCGTCCGCGAGGCCGGCCGCGCCGAACGGGCGGCCGAGCCGGAGCCGGCCGAGGGATCCCGGCGTGGTCACCTGCGGGTGCTGCGGTCGCCCGAGTCCTGAGCGGGCCTTACTTCTGCGCTGCGGCCCGCGCTGCGGCGATGCTCACCATCGCGGTGCGTCCGCGGCCCCGGCTGCGGGCCTCCGGGTAGGGTCCTTGCCTGAACCCGGGGACGCCGCAGTCGGTGTCTCCACCCGGGACGACCTGGGCAGAGCACCGATCGCGGACCCATTCGGGGTGAGCGCGGACCGAGAGGATTGATGTCGTGGCGGGACCGATCGCGGCCGACGGCACGACCGGCACGGACGAGAGCAGGCTGACCGCATTCGTCAAGGCCTACGACGTCCGCGGACTGGTCGGATCACAACTGACCCCGCAGGTGACGCGCGCGATCGGCTACGCCTTCGCCCGCTTCCTGAGCCCGGATGCGTCCGCCGTCGTCGTCGCCTACGACATGCGCGAATCCTCGCCCGAACTGGCCGGCGCCTTCGCCGAGGGAGTGACCACGGCCGGCCTGGACGTGGTGATGGCCGGGCTCGGCTCGACCGACATGCTCTACTTCGCCGCCGGCCACCTGAACCTGCCCGGCGCGATGTTTACCGCCTCGCACAACCCGGCCAGCTACAACGGCATCAAGATGTGCCTGGCCGGTGCCGTGCCGATCAGCCTGGACACCGGACTGGCCCTGGTCCGGGACGAGGCCCAGGACCTGCTCGACGCCGGTTGGGACGCGGCCGCGCTGGCCGCCGACCGGGTCGGTGTCGTCACCGAACAGGACCTGCTGTCCGAGTACGCGGCCTACCTGCTGAACCTGGTCGACCTGACTGCGATCCGTCCACTGCACGTGGTCGTCGACGCGGGCAACGGGATGGCCGGGTACACGGTGCCGGCCGTGTTCGCCGGGCTGCCGCTGCGGGTGGATCCGATGTACTTCGAGTTGGACGGATCGTTCCCCAACCACGAGGCCAACCCGCTGGATCCGGCCAACCTGGTCGACCTGCAGGCCCGGGTCCGGGAGGTCGGGGCCGACATCGGCCTGGCCTTCGACGGCGACGCCGACCGCTGCTTCGTGGTGGACGAGCGCGGCGAGCCCGTCTCGCCCAGTGCCGTCACCGCGCTGGTCGCCACCCGCGAGCTGGGTCGGCATCCGGGGGCGACCATCCTGTACAACCTGATCTCCTCCCGGGCGGTCCCCGAGATCGTCGGCGAGGCCGGCGGTCAACCGGTGCGCACCCGGGTCGGGCACTCGTTCATTAAGGCCGAGATGGCCCGCACCGGCGCGGTTTTCGGCGGTGAGCACTCGGCCCACTACTACTTCGCGGACTTCTTCCGGGCCGACACCGGGATGCTCGCCGCGCTGCACGTGCTGGCCGCGCTCGGCGGCCAGCCGCGGCCTCTGTCGGAGTTCACCGCCGAGTTCGACCGCTACGCCAATTCCGGCGAGATCAACTCGACCGTCGCCGACGCGCCGGCCAAGCTCGCCGAGATCCGGGGCTGGGCGGCCGAGCACGGGGCGGAGGTGGACGAGCTGGACGGGATCACCGTCACGCTCGACGGGGGACGCTGGTTCAACGTGCGCTCCAGCAACACCGAGCCGCTGCTGCGGTTGAACGTGGAGGCGCCGACGGCGGCCGACATGGCGGCCCTGCGCGACGAGATCCTGGCCCTCATCCGCGCGTGACCCCCTGTCATCCGCTGTCTTGACCGATGGGGGATGGCGCCCACCCGGCGATCGGGCACGATGGTCGCTACCTGCTGAAGAAAGGTTCCGACGATGTCCGCTCCGGGGGAGGGGCCGGCCCGGTTGGATCCGGTTCTGCTCGACGTCCTGGCCTGCCCGGCCGAGCACCACGCGCCGCTGCACCCCGGTGCGCCCGGCGATCCGGGTGCGCCGGCGCTGACCTGCACCGAATGCGGGCGGGTCTTCCCGGTCCGGGACGGCATCCCGGTCCTGCTGCTGGACGAGGCGACGGGGGGACCCGCCGCATCGGGTGTGGGGACCGGGCCATGACGGCGGACCTGCATGCGCCGGACGAACTGATCGCCGCCGACGGGGCGCAGTTGCTGCCCTCGGCCGCGCTGGCCGGCGCCCAGGTGCGGTCCACAGCCGAACAGGTGGCCGGGCTGAGCGACTTCGGTCGGCCCCGCGCCCTGGTCGTCGTCGGGGCGAGCGCCGCGATCGACACCGCCCTGCTGCTCGCCCTGCTCGGGGATCCGCCGACCCCGGTGGTCACCGGTACGACGCTGCCGTCGTGGGTGGGCCCGCTGGACATCGTGGTGGTGCTGGCCTCCGTCGTCGACGACATCGCCTGCGCCGAAGCCGCTGCCCTGGCCGCGCGACGCGGCGCCCGGGTGATCGTCCGGGCGGCCGCCGACGGACCGGTGGCCCAGGCCGCCGCCGGGTCGCTGCTGATCGCGCCCGCGGTCACGGTGACCGAGGCCCTGGCCGGCGTCGCCCGGTTGACCGTCCTGGTCGCCGTGGCCGCCGCGGCGGGTTTCGGGCGCCGTCCCGATTTCGCCACGGCCGCCGACCAGCTCGACGCCCTGGCGATGGCCTGCCACCCGTCATCGGAGTTCTTCGTGAACCCGGCCCTGACCCTGGCCGAACACCTGGCCGACGGGACTGCACTGATCATCGGCACCGATCCGGTGGCCGATGCCCTGGCCGCCTACGCGGGCCGGGCGCTGATCGCGCTGGCCGGGCAGGCCGGCGCCGCCCTGCCGTCCTACCTGGCGGCCGGCTCACCCCCGATCCTGGCCAGCGCCGCGCGCACGGACGGCCCGACCGGAACCTTCTACGACCCCTTCGCCGACGGCGACGGGGACAGCGCCGGACAGCGGCTGAGCAGTGTGCTGGTGATCGGCCCGTCGGCCGCCGGCCTGCCCCCGGGCGCGGGCCTGCTCCCGCTGGAGTCGCTGCCCTCCTTCGGCAGCGAACCGGTCGATCCCACGCGGGTCCCCGCGGCCCCGCAATCGCCCCTGGCCGCGGCGCTGCAGGCGGCCCTGCCGCGGGCCATCGTCATCGGGCCCGAGGAAGCCCCGACCGACGACACGGCCCCGCCCGGGGAGGCGACCGGCCCGGCACCCGCCCGCGATGCGTTCGGCTGGACCCTGTCCATGATGGCCCGGATCGACTTCGCAGCCGTCTACCTTGGACTGCGGTCGGGCACCCGCCCGCCGATGGACAGCCCGGACGGGCTGGGTCGTCCCGGCAGTGCCGCGTTGCACCTGCCGTCGACGGGTGGCCGCGCCGCGTGGAGCGAGAGGGAGTCCGGTTCGTGGAGCTGATGCGCAACCGGATCCGGCCCTACGCCTGGGGTTCGCGCACGGCGATCGCCGATCTGCTGGGCGAACCGAGCCCGGCCCCCCATCCGCAGGCCGAGCTGTGGGTCGGCGCCCATCCGGCCGACCCGTCGGCGTTGCTGGACGGGCCCGGTGGCTCGGTCGACGAGCCAGGCGCCCCGACCCGCCCGCTGACCGAGGTGATCGCGGCCGACCCGGTCGACACCCTGGGCCGACCGGTGCACGAACGCTTCGGCTCCCGGCTGCCGTTCCTGCTCAAGGTGCTGGCCGCGGCCGAGCCGCTGTCCCTGCAGGCCCACCCGTCGGCGGCGCAGGCCGAACGCGGGTTTGCGCTGGAGGAGGCCGCCGGCATCCCCCTGACCTCGCCGCAGCGCAACTACCGGGACAGCTGGCACAAGCCCGAGCTGATCTGCGCGCTCACCGAGTTCGAGGCGCTCTGCGGGTTCCGCGAGCCGTCCCGGACGGTGCATCTGCTGGCCGCGCTGGAGGTGCCGGCGCTGGATCACTACCTGGGCCTGCTGTCCGGCCAGCCGGACGAGCATGGGACCCGGGCCCTGTTCTCCTCGATCATCACCATCCCGCCGTCCACCCTGGGCCCGTTGCTGTCCGACGTGCTCGCGGCCTGCGTCCGGCGGGTCCAGGTCGCCGACGAGTTCGCCACCGAGTACCGCACGGCGCTGGCCCTGGGCGAGCGCTACCCCGGCGACCCGGGGGTGCTGGCCTCGCTGCTGCTCAACCGGATCACCCTGCAGCCCGGCCAGGCCCTCTACCTGCCCGGCGGCAACCTGCACGCCTACCTGGCCGGGGTGGGCATCGAGGTGATGGCCAACTCCGACAACGTGCTGCGCGGCGGCCTGACCCCCAAGCACGTCGACGTCCCGGAACTGATGAAGGTGCTCGACTTCCACCCCGGCGACGTGCCGATCCTGCACGGTGACCCGGGTCTGCCCGGTGAGCGGGTCTACCGCACGCCGACCCCCGAGTTCCGGCTGTCGCGGCTGGAACCGGTCCCCGGCCGTCGGGAGATCACCCACGCCGGCCCGCAGGTGCTGCTGGTCGTCGAGGGCGAGCTGCAGGTGGCCGACGAGCGGGGTCGCATCCTGACCGTGCCCCGGGGCCGGTCGGTCTGGATCGGCGCCCATGACGGTCTGGTCTGGGTCGCCGGCGATGCGGTGGCCTACCGGGCCACCGACGGCCTGGACTGATTCCGCCCGCCGGCGACGGGATGTCGGAGCGCGCACACCGAGGGGCGCGGTTACGGTCGGACTGCTGTGCTCCCACCCGCGCACCCCGATCGTCGACCCCTCGGAGGGCGTTCCATGTCCGTCTGGCGCACCAAGTCTGTCGAGCAGTCGATCCGCGACACCGATGAACCCGGGCACAAGCTCAAGCGGAGCCTGAGCGCCTGGGACCTGACCATCTTCGGCGTGGCCGTGGTGATCGGCGCCGGCATCTTCACCCTCACCGCGCGGGTGGCCGCGACCACGGCCGGCCCGGCGGTGTCCCTGTCGTTCGTGATCGCCGCCATCGCCTGCGGCCTGGCCGCCATGTGTTACGCCGAGTTCGCCTCGACGGTGCCGGTGGCCGGGTCGGCCTACACGTTCTCGTACGCCACCCTCGGTGAGCTGGTCGCCTGGATCATCGGCTGGGACCTGGTGCTGGAGCTGGCCCTGGGCGCGTCGGTGGTGGCCAAGGGCTGGTCGCTGTATCTGGGCAACCTGTTCTCCCAGTTCGGCGGCTCGCTGCAGACCACGATCGAGCTCGGCCCGCTGGACTTCGACTGGGGCGCGGTGGTGATCGTTGGTCTGATCACGTTCGTGCTGGTGCAGGGCACCAAGCTCTCGGCCCGGGCCAACATGATCATCACCGCGATCAAGGTGTTCGTGGTGCTGCTGGTGATCGTGGTCGGCTTCTTCTACTTCAACGCCAGCAACCTCTCGCCGTTCGTGCCGCCGAGCCAACCGGCGGCGGAGGGCGGCAAGACCGGGCTGGAGCAGCCGCTGCTGCAGCTGATCCTGGGCGGCGCGCCGTCCTCGTTCGGGTGGTTCGGGGTGCTGGCCGCGGCCTCGCTGGTGTTCTTCGCCTTCATCGGCTTCGACATCGTGGCCACCGCGGCCGAGGAGACTCGCAACCCGCGCAAGGACCTGCCGCGCG
The DNA here is from genome assembly GCF_000024365.1 of Nakamurella multipartita DSM 44233. Classification (NCBI taxonomy): domain Bacteria; kingdom Bacillati; phylum Actinomycetota; class Actinomycetes; order Nakamurellales; family Nakamurellaceae; genus Nakamurella; species Nakamurella multipartita. Next base: position 4,600,364 of record NC_013235.1, on the reverse strand, counting down.
GCATCCTGGGCTCGCTGGCCATCGTCACCGTGCTGTACGTGCTGGTCTCGCTGGTGCTGACCGCGATGGTGCCCTACGACCAGCTCGGGCCGCTGCAGCCGGACGGCACCCACGACGGCAACGCCGCGACCCTGGCCACGGCGTTCTCCGCGGTGGGCGTCGACTGGGCGGCCAACGTCATCGCCATCGGCGCGCTGGCCGGGCTGACCACGGTGGTGCTGGTGCTGCTGCTCGGGCAGAGCCGCATCATCTTCGCGATGAGCCGGGACGGCCTGCTGCCGCGCGGAATGGCCACGGTCAGCGAGAAGACCGGAACGCCGGCCCGGATCACCGTCGGGGTCGGCGTGGTCGTCGCCGTCATCGCCGGTTTCTCCGAGATCGGCGTGCTCGAGGAGATGGTCAACGTCGGCACCCTGTTCGCCTTCGTCCTGGTCTCCATCGGCGTGATCGTGCTGCGCCGCACCCGGCCGGACCTGGAGCGCTCGTTCAAGGTGCCGCTCATGCCGGTGCTGCCGATCCTGTCGGTGCTGGCCTGCGTGTGGTTGATGATCAATCTCACCGCGATCACCTGGATCCGGTTCCTGGTCTGGATGGCCCTGGGGGTGGCCGTCTACTACCTCTACGGCAAGAAGCACTCCATGGTGGGGCGCCGGGCCGGGGACGGCCTGGCCCTGACCGAGGAGGAGCTCAAGGCCACCTGGCGGGCCGAGGAGGACTCCGGCTGGGTCGGGCCGGACCGAGGGCGGCGGCGTCGTGAGGAGAACGAACCCGGCAGCTGAGCTGGGCCCCCGGGTGGTCCGGGGGGCCGGGCCGGCGCTGGGTGCGCTCGGCCGGTGGATCGGGCAAGATCATCGGCAACACCCCGGCCGGGTCGGTGTTTGCCGCCCCGCCCCGGCCTGGGTAGGTTCGCAGAGGACTGCTGGACGCGACCGTGTTACCGGGTGGCACGACTGCCGGGGGCCTGGCCCCGCGGCACTGCAGTAGGACAATTCACAGGAAAGAAGTGAGGCCGACGTGGCTCTTCCGCAACTGACCGACGAGCAGCGCGCCGCGGCCCTGGAGAAGGCAGCGGCCGCCCGCCGTGCCCGGGCCGAGCTCAAGGAGCGGCTCAAGCGGGGCGGCACGACGCTCAAGCAGGTGCTCGCGGACGCCGAGACCGACGAGGCGCTGGCCAAGTTGAAGGTCTCCGCGCTGCTGGAGTCCCTGCCCGGGGTGGGCAAGGTGCGGGCCGCCCAGCTGATGGACCAGTTCGACATCGCGGCCAGCCGCCGGGTGCGTGGCCTGGGCGAGCGCCAGCGCCAGGCCCTGCTCAACGAGTTCGGCTACTGACCCCGGCCGAAGGCTCCGGGGGTCGGGCGGACGCGGCCGTGGACCGAGGCCGTCTGTTTGTGTTGTCCGGCCCGTCCGGGGTGGGCAAGAGCACGGTCCTGACGCAGGTGCGCGAGCTGCTGCCTGGGCTGTGGTATTCGGTGTCGGCCACCACCCGGGCCATGCGGCCCGGCGAGGTGGACGGGGTGAACTACCACTTCGTCAGCCAGGACCGGTTTGCCGAGCTCATCGCCACCGGACGGCTGCTGGAACACGCGTTCTTCGCCGGAAATTGGTACGGCACCCCGCGGGACCCGGTCGAGGACCGGCTGGCCGCGGGGGAGGACGTGCTGCTGGAGATCGAGGTGCAGGGCGCCCGCCAGGTGCGGGCCGCCCCGGGCCTGGGCCCGCAGGCCGTGCTGATCTTCCTGGCCCCGCCGTCGGTCGACGAGTTGAACCGCCGGCTCGTCGGTCGCGGCACCGAGGATCCGGAGACCATCGCCGCCCGGTTGGCCGCGGCTCGGGACGAACTGGCCGCCGAACCGGAGTTCGACCACACGGTCGTCAACACGAACGTGCGGAGCGCGGCCGAAGGCTTGGTACAGTTGATGACCGGGTCCCGGCCCGGTTCGCGCGTGCCCTGATTCTGTTGGCCGCGGCGGCAGCGCCGGCGAGCGAGACCATCACGGAAACAGGAGCCCTGCATATGACGACTTCAGCAGAGACCGGTGCGCCCAGCGCCGCGGCGATCGCGGCCGCCGGCATCACCTACCCGCCGATCGACGAGCTGCTCACCCGCACCAGTTCGAAGTACGGGCTGTCCATCTACGCGGCCAAGCGCGCGCGGCAGATCAACGACTACTACGCCCAGCTGGGCGAGGGCCTGCTGGAGTACGTCGGCCCGCTGGTCGAGCCGCTGCCCAAGGAGAAGCCGCTGTCGATCGCGCTGCGCGAGATCAACGCCGGGCTGCTCACCCACACCGAAGGCGAGTGAGCGGACCGGATCCGCTGGTCCACGAATCGGTGACCTCGACGCAGCCGGCCGGTGCTGACCGGCGTCCCCGGGTGGTGGTCGGGGTCGGTGGTGGGATCGCCGCCTACAAGGTCGGCGGCCTGGTCCGGCTGTTCACCGAGCACGGCGCCGACGTCACCGTCGTGCCGACCGCCGCCGCTCTGCGCTTCGTCGGTGCGGCCACCTGGGAGGCCCTGTCCGGGCACCCGGTCTCCACCGACGTCTTCACCGACATCCCGCACGTCAAGCACGTCGCCGCCGGGCAACAGGCCGATCTGGTCGTGATCGCCCCGGCCACCGCCGACCTGCTGGCCCGCGCGGCCACCGGCCGGGCCGACGACCTGCTCACCTCGACCCTGCTGGTCACCCGGGCGCCGGTGCTGATGGCGCCGGCCATGCACACCGAGATGTGGACCCACCCGGCCACCCAGGCCAACGTCGCCACCCTGCGCGCGCGCGGCGTCGTCGTGCTGGATCCGGCCGTCGGCCGGCTGACCGGGGCCGACACCGGCCCGGGCCGGCTGCCCGAGGTCGAGCACATCCACGCCGCCGCCGCGTTGCTGCTGGCCCGGCCGGCCGCGCTGCCGCCGGACCTGGCCGGCCGGCGCGTGGTCATCTCCGCCGGTGGCACCCGGGAGCCGCTGGATCCGGTGCGGTTCCTGGGCAACCGGTCGTCCGGGCGGCAGGGCTACGCCCTGGCCCTGGTCGCCGCCGCCCGCGGGGCCGCCGTCACCCTGGTCTCGGCCAACGTCTCGCTGGCGCCGCCACCCGGCGTGCGGGTGGTCGAGGTGACCGATGCCCGGGCCCTGCAGGCGGCCATGGTCGAGCATGCGGCCGGGGCCGACGCCGTGGTGATGGCCGCCGCCGTCGCCGACTTCCGCCCCGTGCACGCGGGCCCCACCAAGATCAAGAAGCGGGCCGGTCAGGGCCCCCCGGCCATCGAACTGGTGGAGAACCCGGACATCCTGGCCGGGTTGAGCCGGCCCGGCCCGGACCGCCCGCGGGTCGTCGTCGGGTTCGCCGCCGAGACCGGCGACGCCCACGGCACCCCCCTGGACTACGGCCGCGACAAGCTCGCCCGCAAGGGCTGCGACCTGCTGGTGGTCAACCGGGTCGATGACGGCCGCGCCTTCGAGGTAGCCGACAATGCCGGGGTCATCCTGGCCGCCGACGGGTCGGCGCCGGTCGAGATCCCGTTCGGGCCCAAGACCGTGCTGGCCGCCGCCGTCTGCGATGTACTGGCCCCGAGGCTGTCCGGCCCGGAACCTCCGACCTGACCGGACGTCACCTGCACTTCGCGTAGGGTCGCCCACAATGATGGGGCGGCTTGCACCCGTTTTGTCCGCTTCAAGTTCCTTCAGATCAGCCTCTGATTCACGCCAGACCATCACCGCGATATAGGAGCAAACAGCCGTGACCTCCCGCCTGTTCACCTCGGAATCCGTCACCGAGGGGCACCCGGACAAGATCTGTGACGCGATCAGCGACTCCATCCTCGACGAGCTGCTGCGGCAGGACCCGTCCAGCCGGGTGGCCGTCGAGACGATGGTGACCACCGGCCAGGTGCACGTCGCCGGCGAGGTCACCACCAGCGCCTACGCCGACATCCCGGCCATCGTCCGGGACACCGTCCTGGGCATCGGTTACGACTCCTCGGCCAAGGGCTTCGACGGCGCCTCGTGCGGGGTCAACGTGGCCATCGGCGCGCAGTCCCCGGACATCGCGCAAGGCGTGGACACCGCGTACGAGTCCCGGGTGGACGGCACCGTCGACGAGCTGGAGCAGCAGGGCGCCGGCGACCAGGGGCTGATGTTCGGCTACGCCTGCACCGACACCCCCGAGCTGATGCCGCTGCCGATCGCGCTGGCCCACCGGCTCTCCCGCAGCCTGACCGGCGTCCGCAAGTCCGGTGCCGTGCCGTACCTGCGGCCCGACGGCAAGACCCAGGTCACCATCGAGTACGTCGGGGACAAGGCCGTGCGGCTGGACACCGTGGTCGTCTCCACCCAGCACGCGGAGAACATCGACCTGGAGCAGCTGCTGGCCGTCGACGTCCGCGAACAGGTCGTCGAGCCCGAACTGGCCGCCCTGGACATCGATACCCAGGGCTACCGGCTGCTGGTCAACCCGACCGGCCGCTTCGTCATCGGCGGCCCGATGGGCGACGCCGGTCTGACCGGCCGCAAGATCATCGTCGACACCTACGGCGGCATGGCCCGGCACGGCGGCGGCGCGTTCTCCGGCAAGGACCCGTCGAAGGTGGACCGGTCCGCGGCCTACGCGATGCGCTGGGTGGCCAAGAACGTGGTCGCGGCCGGCCTGGCCGACCGGATCGAGGTGCAGGTCGCCTACGCGATCGGCAAGGCCTCGCCGGTGGGGCTGTTCGTCGAGACCTTCGGTACCGAGCAGGTCGACCCGGACAAGATCGCCGAGGCGATCAAGCAGGTCTTCGACCTGCGGCCCGCGGCGATCATCCGCGACCTGGACCTCAAGCGCCCGATCTACGCGCAGACCGCCGCCTACGGCCACTTCGGCCGCACCGACGTCGATCTGCCGTGGGAGAGCACCGACCGGGCGGCCGACCTGAAGTCGGCCCTGGGGATGTAGCTCGGCCCGCCCCGGGCCAACCCCCACCCCCGGTCCCGCGCGGATCATCTTCCCCGGCGCGGATGAAGCTGCACCGAATGTGACTGCTGTGGCCGGTGAGTACGACTTCATCCGCGCGGATGAGGTCGGCCACGCGACGGGCCGCCTCCCCACTCCGGACCGGCCGACCTCACTCCACCGCGGTGTTCCCGACTCCCCGTCGATGTGGAGGAGGGAACACCGGCGCGGAGCGGAGTGGGCGCCAATCGGGCGGGTGGCGGTGGTGTCGGTGCGGCTTGGTATGCATGGGTGGTGACCGCACCTCCCGCCCGCCGCGCTGCGCCGGCCCCCCGGCGTTCGGCCGCGGGTGACCGGCGGCCCAGCGCGGGTGACCGGCGTCCTGCGGCGACCCTGCCGGTGGCCCGGGTGCTGGTCGAGGTGCCGCTGGCCCACCTGGACCGTCCGTTCGACTACCTGGTCGACGAACGCGACGATGCGGATGCCCGACCGGGCGTCCGGGTCAAGGTCCGCTTCGCCGGCCGGCAGGTCGGGGGTTTCCTGCTCGCCCGGGTGGCCGAGTCGGCGCACGCCGGCGAATTGGGCTACCTCGAGCGGGTGGTCTCGCCCGAGCCGGTGCTGACCGCCGAGGTCGCCGACCTGGCTCGCGCGGTGGCCGACCGCTATGCCGGGACCGTCGCCGACGTCCTCCGGCTGGCCGTGCCGCCCCGGCACGCCCGGGTGGAGAAGCAGCCGGCCCCGCCGACCGGCGAGCCGACGCCCGAACCCGGCGGGGAGCCGACGCCCGAACCCGGCGGGGAGCCGACGCCCGAACCCGGCGGGGAGCCGACGCCCGAACCCGGCAGGGAGCCGACGCCCGAACCTGGCGGCGAGCCGGCGCCGGTCCCGGCCCCGTGGGCGCAGGCCTACCCGGCCGGCCCGGCATTCTTCAGGGCGATCCGCGAGGGCCGGCCGGCCCGGGCCAGTTGGCAGGCCCTGCCGGGCGAGGACTGGCCGGTGCGGCTCGCCGAGGCCGCGGCCGCCGCCCTGGCCGCCGGCCGCGGGGCGCTGATGATCGTGCCGGACGCCACCGACCTGGCCCGGCTCGACGCCGCGCTCACCGCGGTGCTGGGCGCCGACCGGCATGTGACGTTGGCCGCCGACCTGGGCCCGGCCGAGCGGTATCGCCGTTTCCTGAGCGTGCTGCGGGGGCAGCAGCGGGTGGTCATCGGCACCCGGGCGGCCGCGTTCGCGCCGGTGGCCGACCTGGGCCTGGTGGCCCTGTTCGACGACGGCGACGACCTGCTGGCCGAGCCGCGGGCGCCCTACCCGCATGTGCGGGAGGTGCTGATGCTGCGGTCGGTGGCCCGGTCCTGCCCGCTGTTGATCGCCGGCTTCGCCCGCACGGCCGAGGCGCAGCTGCTGCTGGACAGCGGCTGGGCCCAGCCCGTCGTCGCCCCGCGGCCGGTGCTGCGTGCGCGGGTGCCCTGGATCCGGGCGGCCGGCAGCGACCATGTGCACGGTGCCGGTTCGGCCGCCGCGCACGCACGCATCCCGCCGGTCGCCTTCGACGCCGCCCGCGCCGCGTTGGCCGCTCGCGCGCCGGTGCTGATCCAGGTGCCGCGGGCCGGATACCTGCCGGGCCTGGCCTGTGCCCGCTGCCGCCGCCCGGCCCGTTGCCGGCGCTGCCGGGGGCCGCTGGTCTCCGTCGGGGGGCCGATCGGGGCGATGGCCGGCGGGCCCGCCGGGGCAACATCCGGTGGGCCGACCGGGGCATCGTCCGGGCCAGGGCCAGGGCCAGGGCCACGGCTGGCCGAGCCGGCATCCGGCCTGCTGCAGTGCCGCTGGTGCGGAGTGAACGAGGGCCACTTCCGGTGCGGGGCGTGCGGCAGCGACCGGATCCGGGCCACCACCGTCGGCGCCCGGCGCACGGCCGACGAGATCGGGCGCGCCTTCGCCGGCGTGCCGATCCTCAACTCCTCGGGCGCGGCCGGACGGCCCACCGTGCCGGACGGTCCGGCGATCGTGGTGGCCACTCCGGGGGCCGAACCGGTCGCGCCGACCGGCTACGGCGCCGCCCTGCTGCTGGACGGCCGGCTGCTGCTGGGCCGGCCGGATCTGCGGGCCGGGGAGGAGACGCTGCGCCGCTGGATGGGCGCGGCCGCCCTGGTCCGCCCCCGCCAGCAGGGCGGTCAGGTGATCGTCGCCGCCGACGCCGAGTTGCCCACCGTGCAGGCGCTGATCCGGTGGGATCCGGCCGGCCACGCGGAGGCCGAGCTGGCCGCCCGCCGGGAGTTGGGGTTCCCGCCCGCGGTGGCGATGGCCTCCATCGACGGTTCGCAGACCGCGATCATGGATGCCCTGGACCGGCTCGCGTTGCCCGCCGACGCCCAGGTGCTCGGTCCGGTCCCGCTGGAGGACGCCGACAGCGCCGACGGTGGCCTCGGGGCCGACGACGCGGCCGAGGCGATCGACGAGTCCGGCGCGCTCCTGCTCGGGCTCGACCCGGCGCTGCCCGAGGGCACCCGGCTGCGGGCGCTGGTCCGGGCGCCGCTGGCCCAGCGCAAGGCGCTCAGTGCGGCCCTGCACGTCGTCGCCGCCGGCCGGTCCGCGCGCAAGCTCGGCGGCGGGCTGCGGATCAAGGTCGACCCAGCCGAATTGATCTGAGCCGATTTGATCTGGGCCGAATTTCAGCTCAGCCGATCCGCCGAATGTGATCCGGGCCAAGTTGATCGGGTCGAGGTGATCGGGGCCGGCGTGATCGGGCCGGGGTGATCGGGGCCGGGTGATCCGCGCGGGCGGCGCCGATCAGGTCAGGGCGCCGCCGCGTCCATCCGGGCCAGCAGGCCGGCCCGCACCGCCGGCCATTCGTCGCGCAGGATCGAGAACACCACGGTGTCCCGGAACGTCCCGTCGGCTCGGGCCTGGTGCCGGCGCAGCACCCCCTCACGGGTTGCGCCGAGCCGGGCGATCGCCGCCTGCGAGCGGGTGTTGCGGATGTCGGTCTGGATCTTGACCCGGCCCAGGCCACAATCCGCGAACGCATGCTGCAACAGGAGCAGTTTGCATTCGGGGTTCACCGCCGTCCCCCAGACCGCCGGGGCGTAGGCCGTCCAGCCCAGGTGGATGCGCTCGTCGGGCAGCGACAGGTCGCCCAACGACGAGGTGCCCAGGATCGTCCCGGCCGCCCCCGCGGGGCCGTCGACGAGCGAGCGCACCACATAGACGGCGACCCGTCGCGGGTCGACCAGCCCGGCCACCCACCCGCGATCGAACGCGGCCCGATCTGCCGGGCGTCCGGCCGGGCCACCGCCGAACCCGGCGGCGTACACGCGCGGATCGTCCAGGGCGGCGAACACCCCGGCCGCATCCGACGCCCGGCCGGCATCCAGCCGCACCACCCGGCCGGCCAGGGTTCGCCCATCGGGTGCGACTGCGGCCATCGTGTCCTCCCGGACTCCCTAGACTTGAGCCGGCCACCCGACCCGGGACGACCGCGACGGGAATCCTCGCGCACCGCGGGCCGACCAGCAGAAGGGCACGCAGCTGCGCATCGTTTTCGCCGGCACCCCGGCCCCGGCCGTCCCGTCGCTGACCGCCCTGCTGGATTCCCGGCACGAGGTCGCCGCCGTCATCACCCGGCCGCCGGCGCCCCGCGGTCGCGGCCGCACGCTCCACCCCTCGCCGATCGGCGCCCTCGCCGAGTCGGCCGGTGTGCCCGTGCTGACCCCGCGCAGCGCGCGCGATCCCGAGTTCGCCGAGCAGCTCGCCGCGATCGAGCCCGAGGCGGCCGCCGTGGTGGCCTACGGCAACCTGTTACCGCCGCCGATCCTGGCCATCCCCGCGCACGGCTGGGTGAACCTGCACTTCAGCCTGCTGCCCGCCTGGCGCGGGGCGTCGCCGGTGCCCGCGGCGATCCGTGCCGGCGACGACATCACCGGCGCGAGCACCTTCCGGCTGGAGGCCGGGATGGACACCGGGCCGGTGTACGGGCTGATCACCGAGCCGATCGGGGACGGCGACACCGCCGGGGACCTGCTGGACCGGCTGGCCACCGCGGGGGCCCGGCTGCTGGTGGCCACCCTGGACGGCCTGGCCGACGGCACCGTCGTGGCCCTGCCGCAGTCCGCCGACGGGGTCAGCTACGCGGGCAAGATCACCGTCGCCGACGCCCGGCTGGACTGGTCGATGCCGGCCACCGCCGTGCACCGCACCATTCGCAGCCTGACCCCCGACCCCGGTGCCTGGACCGACTCGCCCTGGGGGCGGCTGGTCCTCGGCCCGGTCGCGCACACCGACCGCACCGACCTGCCCCCGGGCCGGCTCGAGGCCGGCAAGCGGGACGTGCTGGTCGGTACCGGCACCACCGCGGTCCGGCTGGGCCGGCTGACCGCGCCCGGTCGCAAACCGATGGACGCCGCCGATTGGGCCCGCGGCGCCCGTCCCGAACCCGGCACCCTGCTGGGCTGAGAACCGTGCTGGGATGAGAAACGAGGCTCACCACTGATGACGTCACCCCCACCGCGCCGCGCCGGCGCCGGGCGCCCCTACCGCGGCGGCGCTCGCAAGGGTCCGGCCGGACCGCCGCGGCGGCCGCCGACCCTGCGCCCGCCGATCGACGACCCGGCCCGGCAGGCCGCCCTGGATCTGCTGGCCGCGGTCCGCAGCCGCGGCGCGTACGCCAACCTGGCGTTGCCGCCGATCCTGCGCGACCGGCGGATCGGCGGCCGGGACGCCGCGCTGGCCACCGAGCTGGCCTACGGCAGTTGCCGGGCGCTGGGCCAGCTGGATGCGGTGATCACCGCCTGCGGCGACCGTCCGTTCGCCGAGCTCGATGGGGAGGTGATCGACGCCCTTCGGCTGGGCGCCTACCAGCTGCTGCACACCCGGATCCCGCCGCACGCCGCCGTCTCGTCCACCGTCGAACTGGTGCGGGCGGGCGATCGCGCCGGCGCCGCCGGGTACGTCAATGCGGTGCTGCGCCGGATCGCCGAGGCCGACCTGGACACCTGGGTGCAGCGGCTCGCGCCGCCCGCGGAGCAGGACCGGCTCGGCCATCTGGCCATGGCCACCGCCCACCCGCGGTGGATCGTCAGTGCCCTGGCCGACCGCCTGGCCCCGGACACGGCCACACCCACGGCCAGCAACACAGACACCGACACCGCCACGGACGAGCTGGAGAAGGCCCTGAGGGCCGACGACGTGCCGCCCACGGTGCACCTGGTCGCCCGCCCCGGGCTGATCGGGCGGGACGAGCTGGTCACGGCCTCCGGGGGGACCCCGGCCCAGTACTCGCCGTACGGGGTCTACCTGCACGGCACCGACCCCGGCCGGGTCTCGGCGGTGGCCGACGGCCGGGCGGCGGTGCAGGACGAGGGGTCGCAACTGGTGGCGACGGCGCTGGCCACCGCCACCCTGGACGGACCCGACGAGCGGTGGTTGGACCTGGCCGCCGGACCCGGCGGCAAGGCCGGGCTGCTCGGTGCGTTCGCGGCCGGGCGGGGCGCGCACCTGGACGCCGTGGAGATCGGGCCGCACCGGGCCGATCTGGTCCGCCGCACGACGGCCGGCCTGCCGGTCACCGTGCACACGGCGGACGGCCGGGCCAGCGGGCTGGACGAGGACGCCTACGACCGGGTCCTGCTGGACGCACCGTGCACCGGATTAGGGGCGTTGCGCCGCCGGCCGGAGTCGCGGTGGCGGCGCACCCCGAGCGACGTACCCGAGCTGGTCGAGCTGCAGCAGGAGTTGCTGGCTGCGGCGGCCCGGCATGTCCGGGTCGGTGGGTTGATCGCCTACGTCACCTGCTCACCGCATCTGGCCGAGACGCTCGGCGTCGTCGGGCGGCGGCCCGACCAGCTGGAGCTGTGCGACGCCCGGCCGTTCCTGCCGGGTGTGCCCGCGCTGGGCGACGGACCCACCGTGCAGCTTTGGCCTCATCGGCAGGGCACCGACGGCATGTTCCTGGCCCTGTTGCGCCGGACCGGCTGACCGGCTCCCGGTCGCCACGCCGGCAACGACGAACGGCCGGAACCCGTGGGTTCCGGCCGTCGTGGTCGCACCGGTGCGCAAGGCACCGGCCTGGTCGGCTCAGAGGCCGACGGTCTGCCCGGCCAGCGCGGCGGCGGTGGCCAGGGCCAGCACCACGGCGGCGGTCAGCGCGCTCCACTTGTAGACCTTGGTCAGTTCGTTGGTCGTGCTCATAGAAATTGCTCCTTCCAGCAGCAAACATTCGACATGGTTTGCGGACCGGGATCCCCGGATATGGATCCGAGGGAGCGGCGACTCCGCCGACATTCCTGCGTCTTTGCGGGCCCGCTTGCGATGTGCCCCGTTCGGGCGGCACAGCAACCATTCTGCCCACCGGGAAGCCCTGTCGGGACCAGCCCGGCGTGTGATCAAGTTCGTGTTGATCTTGAGTCAACCGCCGGCGCGTTGCGGCAAAAGCCCTTTTCAGGAGTGCTCATTCGAACACGTGACAAGGGCTCGGTTGGAGGTGTTCGGTCCATTCGCCGGTACGGCGGACCGCGCTCGCTGTGAGCGGGGCCTCACCAGAACGTACTCCGAAAGGGTGACGGGGCCACCCGGTTTGCCCAACGGATGGGAGGGGCCGGGCGGCCTGACGGGGGTTTGGGGGCGGCGGTCGGCCGACCGATAGGCTCCTGCGGTGACCGTCCTGATCGCGCCGAGCATCCTCAACGCCGATTTCGCCCACCTGGCCGACGAGGTGGCCGCCGTGGCCGGCGCCGACTGGCTGCACGTGGACGTCATGGACAACCACTTCGTACCGAACCTGACCCTGGGCCTGCCCGTGGTCCAGTCCCTGGCCAAGGTCACCGACCTGCCGCTGGACTGCCATCTGATGATCGAGGACCCCAACCGCTGGGCGGTCGGGTACGCCGAGGCCGGCGCGCACAACGTGACGGTGCACGCAGAGGCGGTGGCCGACCCGATCGCCATGGCCGCCGACCTGCACGCCGCCGGCGCCCGGGCCGGACTGTCGCTCAAGCCCGGCACCCCGCTGGAGGCCTGGACCGACGTGCTCAAGCACTACGACACCCTGCTGGTGATGACCGTGGAGCCCGGCTTCGGCGGTCAGGCGTTCATGGCCGACATGATGGACAAGGTGCGCACGGCCCGTCGGCTGGTCGACACCGGGCACCTGACGGTCGTGGTGCAGGTCGACGGGGGCATCAGCGCCGACACCATCGAGATCGCCGCCGAGGCCGGGGCCGACTGTTTCGTGGCCGGCTCGGCGGTCTACTCGGCGGCCGATCCCGCGCTGGCCGTCGCCCGGCTGCGGGCGGCGGCCGAGCGGGTCCGCGCGAGCGTCTGAGCCATCGCCGGGCGCCCGGCTCCGGCCGGGGCTTCACCGGGCCCACCCGGGCTCGCCGGGATGGTGGACTATGGACGGGCACGACGAATTGAGCAATGCGCGGCTCGCTGACGTTGACAGCGGACCGCACGCGGAAGGGACACGGATGTTCACCGGCATCGTCGAGGAGCGCGGGCGGATCGTCGCCGTGCACCACGATCCGGCCGATCACGACTCGGCCCGGCTGACCGTGCATGGCCCCAAGGTCACCGCCGACGTCGGACACGGCGACTCCATCGCCGTCTCCGGCGTGTGCCTGACCGTCGTCGGGCGCGCCGGCGACCGCTTCACCGTGGACGTGATGGCCGAGACGCTGCGGCGGTCGACCATCGGCTCGCTGACCGCGGGCGACGAGGTCAACCTGGAGCGGTCGGTCACCCCGACCACCCGGTTGGGCGGCCACATCGTCCAGGGGCACGTGGACGGGGTCGGCACGGTGGTGCGCCGGACCGAGCACCCGGCCTACGACGAGATCCGCATCCGCACCGGCGTCGAGCTGGCCCGTTACCTGGCCGCCAAGGGTTCGGTCGCCGTCGACGGCATCTCGCTGACCGTCATCGACGTGCTCGACCTGCCCGGAGGCCCGGCCGGAGACGCCGGTCCGGCCGTCGAGTTCGGCATCGGGATCATCCCGGAGACCCGCACGGCGACCACCCTCGGCGCGGCCGAGGTGGGCACGGTGGTGAATCTGGAAGTCGACGTGATGGCCAAGTACGCCGAGCGGCTGCTGGCCGCCGGTGGGTTGGCCGGTGCGACCCCGGCGCCGGGAACCGGCGGCGTCCGTCCAGCAACTCGGGAGAACGCATGACCAGCACGGCGCCCGGAGCGCAGAACCAGGACCTGGGCTTCGCCGGGATCCCCGCGGCCGACTTCACCGAGGCGCCCCGGCGGCCCCGGGCCGACCGCGGCCCGGCCGGCGACGCGGCCGTCGACACGGGGTACGCCGGGATCCCGTTCGAGGACGGCACCGCGGCGCCGCCCCGGCCCTGGGACCCGAACCGGCCCAAGACCGAGGCCGGCTTCGACACCATCGATTTCGCCCTGGCCGAGCTGGCCGCCGGCCGCGCGGTCGTCGTTGTCGACGACGAGGACCGGGAGAACGAGGGTGACCTGATCTTCGCCGCCGAGCTGGCCACCCCCGAGCTGATGGCCTTCACGGTGCGCCACTCCTCGGGCGTGGTCTGCGTCGGTCTGACCGGAGACGCCTGCGACCGGCTCGACCTGCCGCCGATGTACCACCGCAACCAGGACCGCAAGTCGACCGCGTTCACCGTCAGCGTCGACGCCAAAGAGGGCGTCACCACCGGCATCTCGGCGGCGGAACGGGCGCACACGGTGCGCCTGCTGGCCGACCCGGCGGCCACCGACGAGGACCTGTCGCGGCCCGGCCACGTCTTCCCGCTGCGCGCCCGCGACGGCGGCGTGCTGGTCCGCCCCGGGCACACCGAGGCCGCCGTCGACCTGGCCGCCCTGGCCGGGCTGCAGCCGGCCGGTGCCCTGTGCGAGATCGTCAACCACGACGGCTCGATGTCCCGGCTGCCCGACCTGCAGGTCTTCGCCCGCCGGCACCGGCTCGCGCTGATCTCCATCGCCGACCTGATCGCCTACAAGCGGGCCCGCGAGGTGCAGATCCGCAAGGTCGCCAGCGCCCGGCTGCCGCTGCCGCAGGGCGTGTTCACGGCCGTCGGCTACATCAGCACGGTCACCGGCCGGGAGCTGATCGCATTGGTGGCCGGCGAGATCGGCGACGGCCGGGACGTGCTGGTGCGCGTGCACTCGGAGTGCCTGACCGGTGATGTGCTCGGATCGCTGCGCTGCGACTGCGGTCCGCAGCTGCAGGCCGCGCTGCAGGCGGTCGCCGACGAGGGGCGCGGCGTGGTGCTCTACATCCGTGGGCACGAGGGCCGGGGGATCGGTCTGCTGGACAAGCTGCGGGCCTACGAGCTGCAGGACGCCGGGGCGGACACGGTCGATGCGAACCTGCAGCTGGGCCTGCCGTCCGACTCGCGCGAGTACGGCACCGGCGCCCAGGTGCTGGCCGATCTGGGCATCACCTCGATGCGGCTGCTGACCAACAACCCGGCCAAGCGGGCCGGGCTGGAGGGCTACGGCCTGTCGATCAACGGCCGGGTGTCGTTGCCGGCCCACGTCAACCCCGAGAACCTGCGGTACCTGACCACCAAGCGGGACCGGATGGGGCACGAGTTGGACGGGCTGGACGGGACGGACATCCTGTACGGCGAGGGACACGCGTGATCGAGCACGACCTGGACATGACGGCGAACGGGAGTAGGGCATGAGCGGCGACGGACGACCGAAACTGGAGATCCCGGACGCCCGTGGGCTGCGGGTCGGCGTGGTGGCGACGTCCTGGCACGGGGACATCACCGACACCCTGCTGGAGCGGGCGGTGTGGCTGGCCACCCAGGCCGGCGCGACCACGCCCACCGTGGTGCGGGTGCCCGGGTGCATCGAGATCCCGGTGGTCGCCCAGGCGTTGGCCACCGGGCACGACGCGGTCTGCGCACTCGGCGTCGTGATCCGTGGCGGCACCCCGCATTTCGAGTACGTCTGCGACTCGGTGACGGCCGGGCTGACCCGGGTCGCGTTGGACTCCGGGGTGCCGGTCGGCAACGGGGTGCTGACCTGCAACACGGTCGAGCAGGCCATCGACCGGGCCGGTGGGCCGGGTGCCAAGGAGGACAAGGGCGCCGAGTCCATGTCCGCCGCGCTGGCCACCGCCCTGGTCCTGCGGCAGCTGCGCGGGGCCGGCGGACGGATGGGCTTCGCCCCGACCGCCGGAGCGCGATGACCGAGCCCGGTGGGGCGTTGCCCGACCCCGATCCGGCACCGGACCGGTCCCGGCCGGTGCTGTTCCAGGTCCGCCCGCGCAAGATCAGCATCCTGGCCGGGATCGCCGCGTTCGTCGTGGTCGCGGTGTCGGTGGTGGCGGGCCTGTTGCTCAAGGATGTGGACGAGGGCGTCTCGTTCCGGGCCTTCGACCAGATCGGCCTGATCGGGGTCGGGCTGGTGCTGGCCGCGGCGATCATGACGGCCGCCCGGCCGCGGTTGCGGGTGACCGAGGACGGGCTGTGGGTGCGCAACGTGCTCGGCGAGCAGTTCTTCGCCTGGGAGCTGGTCATCCGGGTGGCCTATCCGCCGAATGCGCCCTGGGCCCAGCTGCTGCTCCCGGACGACGAGACCCACCCGGTGATGGCCATCCAGGCGCTCGATCGGGCCCGGGCGGTCCGCGCCCTGGAGCAGGTCCGTGCACTGCACGACCGGTTCGCGCCCCCGCAGAGCCGGCCCCGCCCGATGACGATCGAGGTCGACGAGGCCGCCTACGCCCGGCCGCTGGGCCGGCTGGAGAAGATCGATCTGGAGAAGGCGGCCGCGCACCGCCGGGATCTGCGGGCCAAGGCCGAGAAGCAGGCTCGCCGCCAGGGGGGCTGACCCCGCTCTGACCGCCCGTACCGGACCGCTCACTGATCGTCGACGCGTCCGTTGATCGGAATCGGTCCAGAAGCGCAGTGTCCGATTCGACCCGGCGAGGCCCACACTTTCGGCCTACCGTCCGTTGCATCGGCGGTCCCGACCCCGCAACGGGACCGGGAACTGATCGGTGGTCAACTGCATGTCTCGGATCAACGTCAACGTGGACGGGATCGGGCGTAGCGACGAGGTGGAGCCGCGCCTGCTGCTGGTCCACTATCTGCGTGAAAAGCTCGGCCTGGTCGGCACTCCCATCGGTTGCGACACCTCCAACTGCGGGGCCTGCACGGTCCTGCTGGACGGCCGCAGCGTCAAGTCGTGCAGCGTGCTGGCCGTCCAGGCCGACGGCGCCACGATCACCACCATCCAGGGTCTGGCCAACGGCTCCTGGCATCCGGTGCAGACCGCGTTCAAGGAATGTCACGGTCTGCAATGTGGGTACTGCACGCCGGGCATGGTCCTCTCGGCGGTCGACCTGCTCGCCGCGAATCCCGACCCGAGCGACTCGGAGATCCGGGAGGGCTTGGAGGGCAATATCTGTCGCTGTACCGGTTACCAGAACATCGTCAAGTCGGTGCGGCACGCCGCCGATCTGATCCAGGAGGCGGGCAAGTGACCGAACTCGCCGACCGCCCCGTCGCCAGCACCCCCGCCGTCGGTCAGTCCGTCCGGCGCAAGGAGGACGCCCGGCTGCTGACCGGCAACACCAATTGGACCGACAACATCCAGCTGCCCGGCGCCCTGCACATGGTGTTCGTGCGCAGCCCGCACGCCCACGCCAAGATCACCCGGGTCGACCTGTCCGGGGCGCTGGCCATGCCCGGGGTCGTCGCCGCCTATTCGGCCGCCGACCTGGGCGAGGCCAACCCCAAGGTCATCTGCGTCTGGCCGGTCGTCGACGACATCGTCATGCCGGAGTTCCCGGCGCTGGCCATCGACGAGGTCCGCCATGGAGGTGACTGCGTGGCCGTGGTGCTGGCCACCGAGCGGTACCTGGCCGCCGACGCGGCCGAGGCCGTCGAGGTCGACTACGAACCGCTGCCGGCCGTCATCGACATGGAGGCCGCGCTGGCCGACGGCGCCCCGCTGGTGCACGCCGACAAGGGCACCAACAAGTGCTACAGCATGAGCTACCCGTGCGGCGACTACGCCAAAGCGGCCGCCGAGGCCGACGTGGTGGTCAAACGGCGGTTCGTCAACCAGCGGCTCATTCCCTCGGCCATGGAGCCGCGGGCCGTGGTCGCCGCGCCGATGGGCAACGTCGGCGACATCACCGTCTGGTCGGCCACCCAGATCCCGCACGTGTTGCGGCTGCTGCTGGCCCTGACCACCGGGATCCCGGAGAACAAGCTGCGGGTCATCGCCCCCGACGTCGGCGGCGGCTTCGGCGCCAAGCTGCAGATGTACCGCGAGGAACAGCTGTGCACGGTGATCGCCAACAAGCTCGGCCGGCCGGTCAAGTGGACCGAGACCCGCACCGAGAACATGGTGGCCACCCATCACGGTCGTGACCAGATCCAGTACCTGGAGCTGGCCGCCAAGGCCGACGGCACCCTGCTGGGCATGAAGGTCGACCTGATCGCCAACATGGGTGCCTACCTGCAGATCATCACCCCGGGCATCCCGCTGCTCGGCCAGTTCATGTTCAACTCGATCTACAAGATGGACGCCTACGAGTTCGGCTGTACCGGGGTGTTCACCACGACCACTCCGACCGACGCCTACCGGGGCGCCGGCCGGCCCGAGGCCACCTTCGGCATCGAACGGATGATGGACGAGCTGGCCGCTGAACTCGGCCGCGACCCGATGGACCTGCGCCGGCAGAACTGGATCACCCACGAGGAGTTCCCGTTCGACACCATCTCCGGGCTGACTTACGACAGCGGCAACTACGAGGCGGCCACCGACCGGGCGATGGAGCTGTTCGACTACGACGGCCTGCGGGCCGAGCAGCAGCGGCGGCGCGAGTCCGGCGATCCGGTGCAGCTGGGCCTTGGCATCTCCACCTTCACCGAGATGTGCGGCCTGGCCCCGTCGAAGGTGCTCGGCTCGCTCAAGTACGCGGCCGGCGGCTGGGAGCACTGCACGATCCGGGTGCTGCCCACCGGCACCGTCGAACTGGTCACCGGCACCTCGCCGCACGGCCAGGGCCACGCCACCGCCTGGAGCCAGATCGCGGCCGACGCGCTCGGGGTGGCCGTCGACGACATCACGGTGATCTTCAGCGACACCGGGATGGCGCCGTACGGCATGGACACCTACGGGTCCCGGTCGCTCGCGGTCGGTGGCCGCGCCATCCTGGCCGCGGCCGACTCCGTCGTGGCCAAGGCCCGGCTGATCGCCGCGCACATGCTGGAGGTCTCGGCCGACGACCTGGAATTCGTCGACGGCTCGTTCAAGGTCAAGGGCGACCCCGAGCAGGCCAAGACCATCCAGGCCGCGGCCTGGGAGGCGTTCACCGCACACAACCTGCCCGACGGGATCGAGCCGACCCTGTTCGGCGCCTCGACCATCGACCCGGAGGCGTTCTCCTTCCCGCACGGCACCCACCTGTGCGCGATGGAGGTCGACACCGAGACCGGCAAGGCGACCATCCGCAAGTACGTGGCCGTCGACGACGTCGGGGTGCAGGTCAACCCGATGATCGTCGAGGGACAGATCCACGGTGGCCTGGCCCAGGGCATCGCCCAGGCGATGTGGGAGGGTGCCGCCTACGACGAGGACGGCAACCTGGTCACCGCGTCGTTGGCCGACTACCTGCTGCCGACTGCGGTCGACGTGCCCGAGTACGTCACCGACCGGACCGTCACCCCGTCCACGACGCATCCCTTGGGCACCAAGGGGGTGGGGGAGGCCGGCACGATCGCGTCCACCCCGGCCGTGGTCAACGCGGTGATCGACGCCATCCGGCACCTGGGCGTGGCCGATGTGACGATGCCCTGCACCCCGCAGACGGTGTGGCGGGCGCTGCAGGCGGCGACCGAGGGAGGGGCCGAATGATCCCGGCCAGTTTCGACTACGTCCGCCCCGCTTCCGTGGACGAGGCGGTGGCCGCGCTGGCGGAGGCCGGTGACGACGCCAAGGTGATCACCGGTGGGCAGTCGTTGCTGCCCCTGCTGCGGGTGCGGTTGGCCGCCCCGACAGTGCTGGTCGACTGCAGCCGCATCGAGGCGATGCGCGGAGTGTCCGACGAAGGGTCGTCCCTGCTGATCGGGGCGGCCACCACCCACCACGACGTCATGCACGACCCGCTCGTCCGGCGGCATGCCGGGCTGCTGGCCGCCGCGACGGCCACGGTGGCCGACCCGCAGATCCGGCACCGGGGCACCTTCGGCGGGTCACTCGCGCACGCCGACCCGGCCGGGGACCTGCCCTCGGTGGCCCTGGCCCTGGACGCCACCATGGTCGCCGCCGGCCCCGCCGGACGGCGGGAGATCCCGGCCGCGGAGTTCTTCGTCGACTATTTCACCACCGCCCTGGAGTGGGACGAGGTGCTGGTCGCGGTCCGGGTGCCCAAGCTCGACACCGACGCCGGATGGGGCTTCCATTACGAGAAGTTCAACCGGACCGCTCAGTCCTGGGCGATGGTCGGCGTGGCCGCGGCGGTGCAACGATCGAACGGATCCATCGCGCAAGCCCGGATCGGGCTCACCAACATGGGCCCGACCCCGCTGCGAGCCGCGGCCACCGAAGCCGCCCTCGCCGGCGCCACCGCCGCCGCGGACGCCGTGGGCGGGGCCGCCCGGCACGCCGCCGAGGGCACCAGCCCGACCAGTGAGCTGCACGCCCAAGCCGACTACCGCGAACACCTGGCCCGGGTGCTGACCAAGCGGGCGGTGATGGCCGCCGCCGGGATCAGCTGAACCGACCGGCCCGGGGCCGCAGCCCGCCACCCGCGCCGGCGTCGATCGACTACCGCTCGCCCGGGCCCTGGCCGGGTGCGTCGGGCTCGATCGAGTACTCGCGGAAGGCGCCCTGCAGGCCGGCCAGGCCGTCCCGGAACGCGGCGGCGTGCGGGCCCAGGTCCGGGGTGGACGCCTTGATCAGGCCGGCCAACGCGGTGATCAGGATGCGGGCCTCGCCCAGGTCGCGGTGGTCGGGGTGCTCGGGGTCGTCGGCGCCCAGCCCGAGTTGCTCGGCCGCGGCGCTCATCAGCATGACCGCGGCCCGGCTGATCACCTCCACGGCGGGGACGTCGATAAGCTCGCGGGTCGGCACTGGTCGATCAGGTGTACTCACACCGTGTACGCTGTCATGTGCGACCAGCCTCCGTTCACGCGGGGGAAGCAAGTGGAGTCCCCACTCCCACCCGAACTGCCTCCGGCGGTCGGGTACCGGTCCGCCGATCGTCAGGTCGGTGCCGCACGCCTCGATATCGGGGTCGTGCGACGGGTGGCCTCATGTCGTCCGGGATCCGGGGTGAGGGCTCTGCGCGTTTCGCGCCGGGCCCTTTTTTCGTGTGTCACCGCCGACACCGGATGGGACCGGTGGGCGGGGTCGCGGCACGAGGAATCAACCGTCTGCAGGAGGACTCAATCAGCGTCGAGCCACGCATCAACGACAGGATCCGCGTTCCCGAGGTACGTCTCGTCGGGTCGGAGGGGGAGCAGGTCGGCATCGTGCCGATCGGCGAGGCACTGCGCATGGCGCAGGAGGCCGACCTCGACCTGGTCGAGGTTGCCCCGGACGCCCGGCCTCCGGTCTGCAAGCTCATGGACTACGGCAAGTTCAAGTACGAGAGCGCGCAGAAGGCCCGTGAGGCCCGCCGGAACCAGGTCCTGACGGTTATCAAGGAAATGAAGCTTCGGCCGAAGATCGATTCGCACGACTACGAGACCAAGAAGGGTCACGTCGTGCGGTTCCTCAAGGCCGGGGACAAGGTCAAGGTCACGATCATGTTCCGCGGTCGGGAGCAGTCCCGTCCGGAACTCGGGTTCCGTCTGCTGCAGCGGCTGTCCGCCGATGTCGCCGAGCTGGGATTCGTGGAGAGCGCGCCCAAGCAGGACGGGCGCAACATGATCATGGTTCTGGCCCCCCACAAGCAGGTACGACCCCGCCAGGGACAGCCGGCGGCCGCATCCTGAACGCGGCCGGAGGGTAACTCGGTCGAGGTCTGATCGAGCCCGCCCCGTCGGCCCGCGGCCGTCACGATCCGGTACGGGTCGGCTCGGTGCTCCAGTCCGGCCGATCCGGCGGTGGAGCCTGCGCCCAGTAGGACCAGCACGCAATGAAGACGCAGGCGATCCACCCACCGCGGGTCGCCACGACAGTGGAATGTGAGTACTAAGCGATGCCCAAGAACAAGACACACTCCGGCACCAAGAAGCGCATCAAGGTCACCGGCAGCGGCAAGCTGACCCACGCCGGGGCCGGTAAGCGGCACAACCTGGAGAAGAAGTCGACCAAGATGACCCGTCGGATGGACGGCGCCAAGGAAATCGCGCCCGCCGACGCCCCCCGCATCCGCCGCCTGCTCGGCATCTGACCGAGCTCCCGGATCCCGACATTTTCCTCCCGGTCCTCGCCCGACCGGCCCGATAGAGAAAGCCAGGTGCCCCCATGTCCAGAGTGAAGCGGGCAGTCAACGCCCAGAAGAAGCGCCGTGTCGTCCTTGAGCGCGCCAGCGGCTACCGCGGCCAGCGGTCCCGCCTGTACCGCAAGGCCAAGGAACAGACGCTGCATTCGGCGAATTACGCCTACAACGACCGCCGCAAGCGCAAGAACGACTTCCGCAAGCTGTGGATCACCCGCATCAACGCGGCTGCCCGTGCGCACGGCATGACCTACAACCGGTTCATGCAGGGCCTCAAGATCGCCGAGGTCGACGTCGACCGCAAGGTGCTGGCCGAGCTGGCCGTCAACGACATCGCCGCGTTCGCCGGCCTGGTCAAGGTCGCCCACGACGCGCTGGAGTCCTCCGGCGCTGCGGCCGCCGCTCAGGCCCCGACCGCTGCGGACGCAGCCTGAGCACTCAGGACCCGCGCTCCCGACGCCCGGCCGACGCCCAGTCGGCCGGGCGTTCCGGTGTCCGGGACCAGAACGCGGCGCCCGCCGACGAGGCCGTGCTCACCGAGCGGTCCAACCGCATCGTGGCCGCGCACAAGCTGCTGCGTCGCTCGCGGCGGGTCGAGGCCGGCGAGTTCCTGGCCGAGGGTGCCCCCGCGGTCGCCGAGGCCATCGCCCATGCCGCCGAGAACCCGGGGGCGGTCCTCGAGCTGTACCTGACCGCCGCGGCCGGCGCCCGGCACACCGAGTTGGTGCGGCGGGCCTACGCCGCCGGGATCACGGTCACCCAGGTCACCGACCGGGCCGCGGCCTCGCTCAGCGACGCGGTCAGCCCGCAGGGCCTGGTGGTGCGCTGCGCGTTGCCGATGACCTCGGTGGCCGACCTGCTGGCCGGCTCGCCCAAGCTGGTCGCGGTGCTGGTGCAGACCAGCGACCCCGGCAACACCGGCACGGTGATCCGGCTGGCCGACGCGGCCGGCGCCGATGGCGTCATCGTCGCCGGGGAGGCCGCCGACCCGTGGAACGCCAAGGCGATCCGGGCCTCCGCCGGCAGCGTGTTCCACCTGCCGGTGGTGCCCGCGCGGGACCCGGCCGCTCTGATCGGCGAGCTCACCGCCGCCGGGCTCTCGGTGCTGGCCTCCACCGGGCAGGCCGACGTCGAGCTCGGCTCGGCCCAGGCCGAGGGCATCCTCGACCTGCCGACGGCCTGGCTGTTCGGCTCCGAGGCGCACGGCCTGCCGGCCGAAATCATCGGCCGGGCCGACGAGCGGATCCGGATCCCGATCTACGGCCGGGCCGAGTCGCTGAACCTGGCCGCGGCCGCCGCGGTCTGCCTGTACGCGAGCGCCACCGCGCACCGCCGGACGCACTGAGGCGACCGGCCCGGTCGCCCGAACGGGGCACCGGGCCGGGCCCTGGGCCGGGGTGGGTTCAGCGCCAGCCGTAGCGCTGGCGCAGCCGCGCCTCCACGGTTGCGTAGGCCTTGGCCGGCAGCCCGGCGGTCTCCCGTCGCATGCCCGCCGCGTGCACCCGGAACACCCGGTCGATGTTCACCCAGGAGGGGCGGCCGGTCGAGTCCCAGGCGCCCGCGCCGATGGGCACGTAGTCCGCGCCTTGGTGGGCCTTGGACGTCAGCTGCACGGCCAGGAAGGTGCCTTCCGGTTCGGCCGCCACCACCAGCACCGGACGGTCCTTGCCGCGCCCGTCCCGTTCCTCGAACGGCACCCAGGTCCAGACCACCTCACCGGGGTCGGGGGCGCCGTCCCGGGCCGGCGCGTAGGTCATCCGCACCCGGCCGATCCGTTGCGGATCCACCTCGATGGTGGCCGCCGGCCCGCTCTGTCCGGGCGACTGCCCCGGGCCCGGGGGGCTGGCCGGCGTCCGGGGGCCCGGGCTCCGGGTCGGGGCGCTGGTCCGTTTCGGGGCGAGGACGGACCGGAGCGCGTCGGTCAGCCGGGACAGGAACGACATGCCGGCAGAGCCTACCCAGTCCGGCTCGGCGCCCGTGCGCGGCGGGTTTCGTGATGACCACATCCGGACTTTATGAACTTATCCGTGACCCGGGCCGCGCCGGGCGGGATGCTGACGTCGATCACTCCACGATTCATCGCACCCGTTCGAACCCGGGCCGACCCACCTCGGCCCTCCCCCTGATGAGAGGCAATGACAATGGCTGTCGCCCCGTATGAGCTGGTCCATCAACCGCGGGAGGTGGTGGCGCGGGTGCGTGCTCGTGGTCGCCTGGTGTTGTCCTCGCCGACGATTAATCGGGGGACGGCGTTCACGTTGGCGCAGCGGGAGCAGTTGGAGTTGACGGGGTTGTTGCCGACGGGGGTGTCGACGTTGGAGGGTCAGGTTCGGCGGGTGTGGGCGCAGTATTTGCAGCAGCCGTCGGATTTGGCGAAGTGGGTGTATTTGGCGAATTTGCGGGATCGTAACGAGGTGTTGTTCTACCGGTTGTTGTCGGAGCATTTGCCGGAGATGTTGCCGGTGGTGTATACGCCGACGGTGGGGACGGCGATCGAGCGGTTCAGTCATGAGTTCCGGCGTAGTCGGGGTGTGTTTTTGTCGGTGGATCATCCGGATCAGGTGGAGACCGCGTTGCGGAACACTGGTTTGGGTCCGGATGATGTTGATTTGTTGGTCGCGACGGATTCCGAGGGGATTTTGGGGATCGGTGATCAGGGGATCGGTGGTATTGAGATCTCGATCGGGAAGTTGTCGGTGTATACGGCGGCGGCGGGGATTCATCCGCGGCGGGTGTTGCCGGTGGTGTTGGACATGGGTACCGATAATTTGCGGTTGTTGAATGATTCGATGTATTTGGGTGAGCGGCATGCGCGGGTGCGGGATCATCGGTATGACGAGTTGATCGATGCGTATGTGACGGCGTGTAACAAGTTGTTCCCGAACGCGATGTTGCATTGGGAGGATTTCGGGACGGAGAACGCCCGCCGGATTCTGAACAAGTATTCGGGGGTGTGTTGCACGTTCAATGATGATATGCAGGGCACGGCGGCGGTGGTGTTGGCGGCGGTGTTCTCGGCGGTGCGGGCGGCGGGGTCGCGGTTGGCTGATCAGCGGATCGTGATCCATGGGGCGGGTACGGCCGGGTTGGGGATCGCGGACATGTTGCGGGATCAGATGATCCGGGAGGGGTTGTCGCCGGCGGAGGCGACGGGCCGGTTCTATGCGTTGGCCAAGCAGGGGTTGTTGGTTGATGACGATCCGTCGTTGTTGGATTTCCAGGTGCCGTATGCGCGCTCGCGCGCCGAGGTGGCGGGGTGGCCGGCGGGTGCGGGTGGGGTCGGGTTGGCCACGGTGGTGTCGCGGGCGCGGCCGACGATTTTGATCGGGACGTCGACGCAGGCGGGGGCGTTCACGGAGTCGATCGTGCGGGAGATGGCTTCGTTCAATGCGCGGCCGATCATTTTGCCGTTGTCGAATCCGACGAGTAAGGCCGAGGCGTTGCCGCAGGATCTGATCCATTGGACGGACGGGAAGGTGTTGACCGCGACGGGTAGTCCGTTCGAGCCGGTGCATTACAAGGGGGTGGCGTATCAGATTGCGCAGTCGAACAATGCGTTGGTGTTTCCCGGGTTGGGGTTGGGGGTGGCGGTGACGAAGGCGTCGCGGATCAGTGAGGGGATGATCGCGGCGGCGGCGGATGCGGTGGCGGCGATGTCGGATGCGCGCACGCCGGGGGCGAGTTTGTTGCCGCCGATGACGGTGTTGCGGACGGCGTCGGCGGCGGTGGCGATCGCGGTGGCGAAGGCGGCCGATGCCGAGGGGTTGGCGCGGGTGGAGCTGAGTAATCCGGTGCAGCAGGTGTATGACGCGATGTGGCAGCCGGAGTATCCGCGGATCGAGCCGATCGAGGCCTGATTTTCGCTGGTTCACTGACCATGCAGGGACGCATGCACAGAAAGGTCGGATCGTTGGCCGACATCGAGCGTTTGCCGGAGCCGATTGTGGATCATTGGGATTGGCAGGGGGCGGCCGCCTGTCGGGGGATGGATTCGGAGGTGTTTTTCCATCCGAGTGCGGAACGGGCGCGGGGTCGGCGGGCGCGGATTCAGGCGGCCAAGGCGGTGTGCGGGACATGTCCGGTGATCGCGCAGTGTCTGGCCCACGCGTTGGCCGTGCGGGAGCCCTACGGCGTCTGGGGCGGCCGCTCCGAAGACGAACGCGCCAAGTTACTCGGCCTGCAATCACTGCGCTACCCGGCCCGGATCCGGACTCCGGACTCTGCGGTCAAGGAGCCGGCGCCGGCCGGGTGAGCGCCGTCGGGGGCACCCCCGCGGATCCTGCGTCGGCACGATCGTGGGACCGCGGGGGTGTCGGCGGGAACGGCCCGCGCCGGCGGACCCGCGCAGGTCGCGGTCGGCGCACGGCCGGGGGCGGGCGGCAACGTCCGTAGACTGCCTGCTTGGTCGTGACCCTTCCGGTGCGGAGGACCGGCCGGCACCGCCCGCAGTGACCCAGCCCGGAAGGTTTCCCATGACCACCGCCTCGCCCTCGTCGGCCGCGCCCAGCTCCGCGGTGCAGTCCGATCAGGGACTCGCCCTGCCCCTGGACCCGACCGACGAGGCCGGGATCGAGCGGGCCGTGACCGCGGCCCTGGCCGCCGTCGCCGCGGCCGCCGACCTGGACGCGCTCAAGACCGTCCGGTTGGCCCACGCCGGGGACCGCAGCCCGCTCGCCCTGACCAACCGGGCCCTGGCCGACCTGCCCAAGACCGAACGGGCCGCGCCGGGCAAGTTCATCGGACAGAGCCGGCGCCGGGTGGCCGACGCCGTCGCCGTCCGGGAGAGCGAGCTGATCGCCGAACGGGACGCCCGCATCCTGCGCGAGGAGACCGTCGACGTCACGCTGCCCTACGACCGGGAGCCGGCCGGGGCGCGTCACCCGATCTCCACCATCATGGCCCGGATCGAGGACGTCTTCGTGGCCATGGGCTGGGAGGTGGCCACCGGCCCCGAGCTGGAGGCCGAGTGGTTCAACTTCGATGCACTGAACTTCCCCAAGGACCATCCGGCGCGGGCCATGCAGGACTCGTTCTACATCGCCGGTGACGGGCCCGGCGGCACGGGCAGCGGGCTGGTGCTGCGCACCCACACCTCGCCGGTGCAGATCCGCAGCATGCTCGACCGGGAGCCGCCGATCTACGTGGTCTGCCCGGGCCGGGTGTACCGCTCGGACGAACTGGACGCCACCCACACGCCGGTGTTCCACCAGGTCGAGGGGCTGGCCATCGACCGTCACCTGTCGATGGCGCACCTGAAGGGGACGCTGGACCACTTCGCCCGGGCCATGTTCGGTCCGGAGTCGACGACCCGGCTGCGGCCCTCGTTCTTCCCGTTCACCGAGCCCAGCGCCGAGATGGACGTCTACTTCCCGGACAAGAAGGGTGGTCCGGGCTGGGTGGAGTGGGGCGGCTGCGGCATGGTCGATCCGAACGTGCTGATCGCCTGCGGGCTGGACCCGAACGAGTGGAGCGGCTTCGCCTTCGGCATGGGCATCGAGCGGACCCTGCAGTTCCGCAACCAGATTCCGGACATGCGGGACCTGGTCGAGGGTGACGTCCGGTTCACCACCGCATTCGGCTGGGAGGTCTGAGTCATGCGCCTGTCTCTGGAGTGGCTCAGTGATGCCCTCACGCTGCCGGCCGGCGCCGGTGTCGATGGGGGAGTCGACGGGGGAGTCGGCGGGGTGGCCGACACGTTGGTCCGGATCGGCTTCGAGGTCGAGGACGTGCACCTGGTGCCGCCCACGACCGGCGACCTGGTCGTCGGCCGGGTGCTCTCGATCGAGGAGCTGACCGGGCTGAAGAAGCCGATCCGGTTCTGCCAGGTCGACGTCGGACCCGGCCACGGCCCGGACGGCTCCGACGAGCCCCGCGGGATCATCTGCGGCGCGACCAACTTCGTCGTCGGCGACTCGGTCGTGGTCGCCCTGCCCGGCACTACCCTGCCCGGCGGCTTCCAGATCGCCTCGCGCAAGACCTACGGCCACGTCTCCGACGGGATGATCTGCTCCAACCGGGAGCTGGGTCTGGGCCAGGAGCACGACGGGATCCTGGTCCTCGCCTCCGCTTCGGACGCGGGTTCCGGCCCGGCCGGCGAGCCCGCCCCGGCGCCCGGCACCGACGCGCGACCGATCATCGGCGCCGACGACGCCGTCATCGAACTGGCCATCACCCCCGACCGCGGCTACGCCCTCTCGGTCCGCGGGCTGGCCCGTGAGCTGGCCGCCGCCTACGACCTGCCGTTCACCGACCCCGGTGTGCGGGACCTGCCGGAACGCTCGGGGCCGGGCTGGCCGGTGACGCTGGCCGATCCGGTCGGTTGCGGCCGGTTCGTCACCGTCCGGGTGCAGGGCATCGACCCGACCGCGCCCAGCCCGTACTGGATGCGGCGCCGGCTCAGCGCCGCCGGCATCCGGTCGATCTCGCTGGCCGTCGACGTCACCAACTACGTGATGGTCGAGCTCGGCCAGCCGTTGCACGCGTTCGACGCGGACAAGCTGGCCGGCCCGATCACCGTGCGACGGGCCACCCAGGGCGAGTCCCTGGTCACCCTGGACGGGACCAAACGCACCCTGGTCGCCGACGACCTGGTCGTGGCCGACTCCTCGGGGGCCATCTCGCTGGCCGGCGTGATGGGCGGCGAGTCCACCGAGATCTCCGCCCAGACCACCAATGTCATCATTGAAGGGGCCTACTGGGACCCGCCGGTGATCATGCGCACGGTGCGCCGGCACCGGCTGCCGAGCGAGGCCGCCCGCCGCTTCGAGCGGTCCGTCGATCCTGCCGTGGCCGCGGTGGCCACCGAGCGGGCGGCCGAATTGCTGGTCCGCTACGGCGGCGGCACGGTCGTCGGCCGGTCCGACGTCCGGGGCGAACCGGTCCCGCGTCCGGCGGTCGAGCTGGCCGTCGGCGAACCGGAGCGGCTCATCGGCCGCCCGTACGAACGCTCGGTGATCGTGGGCCGCCTGGAGCAGCTCGGGTGCGAGGTCGGCGGCGGTGGCACCGAGCTGACCGTGCAACCCCCCAGCTGGCGGCCGGATCTTCTGCGCCCGGCCGATCTGGTCGAGGAGGTCGCCCGGTTGGAGGGGTTCGACTCCATCCCGTCGGTGCTGCCGACGGCGCCGGCGGGGACCGGGCTGACCCCGAGCCAACGCCGGGAACGGTTGATCGCCGCGGACCTGGCCTCGGCCGGGTTGACCGAGGTGCTCTCGTTCCCGTTCCAGAACGTGGCCGACCTGGACCGGCTCGACCTGCCCGCCGACGACGCCCGCCGCAGCATGGTGCTGGTGGCCAACCCCCTGGACGCCGACCGCCCCGCGATGGCCACCACCCTGCTCACCGGGTTGCTGGACACGGTGCTGCGCAACATGTCCCGGGGTTCGCGCGACCTGTCGGTGTTCGAGATCGGCTCGGTCTTCCTGCCCCGGCGCAACGCGCCGACCCCGCCGGAGGTCGGCGTCGACCGGCGTCCGGACCCGCAGACGCTGGCCGTGCTCGACGCATCGCTGCCCAACCAGCCGGTGCACGTGGCCGCGGTGCTGGCCGGGGCGCGCGAGCGCACGGGCTGGTGGGGACCGGGCCGGCCGGCGGGCTGGGCCGACGCGGTCGAACTGGCCCGGCGGATCGCCGCCACCGCGGGTGTGACGGTGCGGGTGGTCGCCGCCGAGCAGGCGCCCTGGCACCCGGGCCGGTGCGCCAGCATCCGGGTCGGTGACTGGCCGATCGGCTTCGCCGGCGAGTTGGCCCCCAAGGTCGTCGAACGCCTGGGCCTGCCGCCGCGGACGGCCGCCCTGGAGCTCAACCTGGACGGGCTGCCGGCGCGGCAGACCCCGACCGCCCCGCAGATCAGCGCGTTCCCCCCGGTCAACCTGGACGTGGCGCTGGTCGTGCCGGACTCGGTGCCGGCCGCGGAGGTGGCCCAGGCGCTGCGGTCCGGAGCCGGCGAGTTGCTGGAATCGTTGCGGCTGTTTGACGTCTACAGCGGCGACCAGGTGCCGGCCGGTCACCGATCGTTGGCCTTCGCCCTGGTTGTCCGGGCACCGGACCGGACACTGACCGCGGCCGAGGCGACCGCGGTCCGCGACCGGGCGGTCGCCGCGACGGACCGGCTCGGCGCGGTGCTGCGGGGCTAGGCATCACCCCGGGGGCGGCGGAGCCGGCTGGTCGGCGGCGGGTGACCGGCGGGTGATCGGCGACTGGGTCGAGCTGCCGTCGGGCCTGCGGGTGCGCGGTCGCCGGATCGGCGACCGGCCCGCCGATCCGGCCGATTTCCTGCTGGCGCTGGCCGACGGGCCCGCCCCGCCGTGGCCGGTCCGCCGGATCCGCTGGCCGGACTTCCGGTTGCCGACCGATCGGGCCGACGCGCTCGCCGCCCTGGCCGATGCGCTGGACCGGACCCGGGCCGGCCAGCTCGTCGAGGTCGCCTGCCGGGGCGGCCGCGGCCGCACCGGCACCGCGTTGGCCGCCCTGGCCGTGCTGGACGGGCTGGACCCGGCTGCGGCGGTGCCCTGGGTGCGGCGGGTCTACGACCGGCGGGCGGTGGAGACGCCCGGGCAGGCCCGGTGGGTGCGCGGTCTGCTGCGGTGAACCGGAGTTGTCCACCGGCGGCGGGTTCGGTTCGTGCTGGGACGCAGGGTAGTGCCACGATGTGCCTATGCCGTTGACCCAACCCGCCGACCTGTCCCGCAAGATCGAGAAGGCTGGCTACTATCCCGACCTGGTCGCCGACGTCCTGGACGTCGCGCTGGCCGGCGAGGAGGTGCTCGCCCACCTCGTGCACCTGG
Organism: Nakamurella multipartita DSM 44233; assembly: GCF_000024365.1. Taxonomy (NCBI): domain Bacteria; kingdom Bacillati; phylum Actinomycetota; class Actinomycetes; order Nakamurellales; family Nakamurellaceae; genus Nakamurella; species Nakamurella multipartita. The sequence goes on along the minus strand of NC_013235.1, from coordinate 4,570,278 downwards.
AGACCACCTTCGACATGGACACGATCCGGCGGCATCTGTCGGTCGTCGTGCTGACCCCGGGCCGGCTGATCTTCGTGCACGCCGACGACCACAGCCCGGACGAGGAGCACGTGGACGAGGCGCACGGCATCGCGACCAGTGAATCGGTGCCCCTGTCGCAGGTGCGGTCGGTGATGGTGACCCATGTGGTGCCCAAGCCGGAGCGGTACCGGCGCGGCAAGCTGGGCCGGGAGCTGACGGTGACGATCGGCTGGGGCGCGGTCGCCCGGATCGACCTGGAGCCGGCGACCTGCGGCGACCCCAATTGCGAGGCCGACCACGGAATGACCGGCAGCATCACCGCCGACGATCTGTCCCTGCGGATCAGTGCGGACGCCGAGGGTGAGGGCGCCCTGCGGGACGGCATCACCTTCGCCAAGGCGCTGTCGGCGATGACCGCGGCCGCCGCCCAGCGGTCCTGACCCGGCAACGCCGGATCCGGTCGGGGGCGAGGTGACCGCCGACTGGCTGGTACCCGGCTACGACCAGCGCGCGCTGGGGGCCCTGCTACCCGGTGCGGCCGCCGCGCTCGGCCACGACCTGGGCCGGCCCGCCGTGTCGCTGCCGGCGGCCGAACGGATCTGCGTGGTCGTCGTCGACGGGCTCGGTCACCGGATGCTGCTCGAACGCCCGCGGGCCGCCCCCTTCCTGAGCACGCTGATGGACCCCGAGCAATGCCTGGTGGCCGGCGCGCCCAGCACCACCGCCACCTCGATGGCCTCCTTCGGCACCGGCCTGCCGCCCGGCCGGCACGGGCTGGTCGGGTACGAGGTGATGGACCCGGACCGCGGCGAGCTGCTCAACGAGCTGCGCTGGCATCCGGACACCGATCCGCTGCGCTGGCAGCCGCACCCGACGGTGTTCCAGGAGCTGGCCGCTCGCGGCGTCCCGGTCACCCAGATCGGCAACCCGGAGTTCTACGGGTCGGGGCTGACCGAGGCGGCCCTGCGCGGGGCGACGTTCGTCGGGCTCACCCGGCTGCGCGACCGGGTCGACGCCGCGGTCGACCGGTTGCGCGAACCGGGCCTGGTCTACCTCTACTGGGCCGACGTGGATTCGGTGGGCCACGTGCACGGCTGGCGGTCCGCGCAGTGGCGCCGCACGGTCCGGGCGCTGGACCGGGAGCTGGCCCGGCTGTCCCGGTGCCTGCCGTCGGGCACGCTGCTGGTGATCACCGCCGACCACGGCATGGTCGACGTCCCGCATGCCGAGCGGCTCGACCTGGCCGCCCAGCCCGGCCTGTGGTCCCGGTTCCGGGTGCTGGGCGGCGAGGGCCGCTTCGCCCAGCTCTACTGCGAACCCGGCACCCCGGCCGATCGGGTGGCGGACCTGGCCCGGCAGCTGGCCGACTGGATCGGCGAGCGAGCCCATGTCTGCACCCGGGTCGCGGCGATCGACGCCGGCTGGTTCGGCCCGGTCGAGGAACGGGTCCGGCCGCGGCTGGGCGAGGTCATCGTGGCCGGCCGGGAGCCGTTCACCCTGATCGATTCGCGCACGGCCCGGCCGCACACGCTGTCGCTGATCGGGCAGCACGGCTCGCTGACCCCCGACGAGCAACTGGTGCCTTTCCTGCGATCCGTCAGCTGAGGCCCGAGCCCGGGTCGACCGGCCGTGCGGCAGGATCGGGCCCATGGACGTGCTCGCGGCTCGGATCATCCTGCGACCGGCCGATCCGCCGGCCACCCGACGCTTCTACGGCGAGGACCTCGGCCTGGCCGTGGCCCGCGAGTTCGGCCCGCCTGACGCTCCGGCCCAGGTATTCTTCGCCGGCCCGCTGCTGATCGAGATCTCCGGGCAGATGGATGCGCCGGCCCGCGCGGGTACGGCGATCTGGTTGCAGGTCCGGGACGTGGCCGCCGAGGTGGCCCGCCTGGCCGACCGCGGGATCCCGATCGTCCGGGAACCGCGCACCGAGTCCTGGGGCCTGATCGAGGCCTGGATCGCCGACCCCGACGGCACGCCCATCGTGCTGGTCCAGGTCCCGGCGGACCATCCGCTGCGGCGCGACACCCGCCGGCTGGACGATTGACGCCCCGAGTGTGCAGAAACGGCCCCTATCAAAGGAAATGGGGGCCGTTTCTGCACACTCGACGGTGGGGTCGGCCGGGCGTCCTGGATAACCATGCATTCTGGTGTATGGTCGACGCTTCCGAAGGAGGATCCCATGACTTTCCGCGTAGCGGTGGCCGGGGCCAGCGGGTATGCCGGCGGCGAGGCGCTGCGCCTGCTGCTCGGCCACCCGCAGGTCAGCATCGGTGCGGTGACCGCGTTCAGCAGCGTCGGCGACACCCTGGGGGCGCACCAGCCGCACCTGCGGCCGCTGGCCGACCGGGTCATCGAGCCGACCGCCGTCGAGGTGCTGGCCGGGCATGACGCGGTCGTGCTGGCCCTGCCGCACGGGCAGTCGCACGCGGTCGCCGCCCAGCTGGGTCCGGACACCGTGGTCATCGACTGCGGCGCCGACCACCGGCTGGAGGACCCGGCGGCCTGGCAGCAGTTCTACGGCGGGGAGCATCCCGGGACCTGGCCCTACGGCATCCCCGAGCTGCCCGGCGCCCGCGAGCAGCTGCGTGGCGCAACCCGGATCGCGGTGCCCGGGTGCTACCCGACCGGCGCCTCGCTGGCGCTGGCCCCGGCCCTGGCCGCCGGCCTGGTCCGGCCCGAGGTGGTGGTGGTCGCGGCCTCCGGTACCTCGGGCGCGGGCAAGGCGCCCAAGGCCAACCTGCTCGGCGCCGAGGTGATGGGGTCGGTGAGCGCCTACGGCGTCGGCGGCGGGCACCGGCACACCCCGGAGATGGTGCAGAACCTGAGCAAGGCGGCCGGGCAGCCGGTCACCGTGTCCTTCACCCCGCTGCTGGTGCCGATGCCCCGCGGCATCCTGTCCACCGTGAGCGCCCCCGTGGCCGACGCCGACCTGAGCCTGGGCGAGGTCCGCGCGGCCTACGAGAAGGCTTACGGCGACGAGCCGTTCGTGCACCTGCTGCCGGAGGGGCAGTGGCCATCGACCGCGTCCACGCTCGGCGCGAACACCGTTCTGCTGCAGGTCGCCGTCGATGCCCACGCCGGTCGCGTGATCGTCATCGCCGCCCTGGACAACCTGACCAAGGGCACCGCCGGCGCGGCCGTGCAGTGCCTCAACCTCGCGCTCGGCCTGCCGGAGACGACGGGCCTGCCCACCGTAGGAGTCGCGCCATGACAGTGAACGGAGCTTGCGGAGTGAACCATCGGCATCGCGGAGCTTGCGGAGTGAACCATCGGATCCTCAGGAACGACGACCGCGCCCGGGCGGCCGAGCCCGCGAGGTCGTCGGGGAGGTCGTCGTGACCTGTACTGCCCCGCAGGGGTTCCGGGCGGCGGGCGTCACCGCCGGCCTCAAGCAGTCCGGCAAGCCCGACGTCGCCCTGGTCGTCAACGACGGCCCGCGGTTCGACGCGGCCGGGGTGTTCACCTCCAACCGGGTCAAGGCGGCGCCGGTCCGCTGGTGCGAGGCGCTGTTCGGGGCCGATCAGGGGCCCGGGGCGCAGCTCTCGGCGGTCATCCTCAACTCCGGCGGGGCCAACGCCTGCACCGGAGCCGAGGGCTACCAGGACACCGTGGCCACCGCCGAGCACGTCGGTTCGGTGCTGTCCCTGCCGGCCAGCCGGGTCGCGGTCGCCTCGACCGGGCTGATCGGGATGCGGCTGCCGATGGATCTGCTGCTGACCGGGGTGGGGGAGGCCCACCGGGCGCTGTCCGCCGAGGGTGGGCCGGAGGCCGCGGTGGCCATCATGACCACCGACACGGTGCCCAAGACCGTGGTCGTGCCCGGTCCCGGCTTCACCGTCGGCGGGATGGCCAAGGGCGCGGGCATGCTCGCCCCCGGGCTGGCCACCATGCTGGTGGTGCTGACCACCGACGCGGTCGCAGACGGCGCCACCCTGGACACCGCCCTGCGCCGGGCCACCCGGGTCAGCTTCGACCGCCTGGACTCCGACGGCGCGATGTCCACCAACGACACCGTGCTGCTGCTGGCCTCCGGCGCATCCGGCACCGAGGCCAGCACCGAGCAGCTCACCGCCGCGGTCACCCGGGCCTGCACCGACCTGGCCGAGCAGCTGCTGGCCGACGCCGAGGGCGCGACCAAGGAAATCCGGATCGAGGTGCGCGGCGCGGCCACCGAGGACGGGGCGGTCGAGGTCGGCCGGTCGGTGGCCCGCAACAACCTGGTCAAGACGGCGTTCTTCGGGCAGGACCCGAACTGGGGCCGGATCCTGGCCGCGGTGGGCACCGTCGGCCCGCACGTCGAATTCGACGCCGACGCCATCGATGTCACCCTCAACGGGGTGCAGATCTGCCGCGCCGGCGGCACCGGCGACGACCGCGACCTGGTCGACCTGACCGGGCGGCAGGCGCACGTGATCATCGACCTGCACGCCGGCACCGAGACGGCCACCGTGCTGACCAACGACCTGTCCCACGCCTACGTCCACGAGAACTCGGCCTACTCGACATGAGCACCACGCGGACCGAGTTCGAGCCCCGCGAGCTGTCCCAGCTCGAGCACGCCCGGCAGCGGGCCGAGGTGCTGGCCGACGCGCTGCCCTGGCTGCGCCGGTTCGCCGGCCAGATCGTCGTGGTCAAGTACGGCGGCAACGCGATGACCGACGACGCGCTCAAGCAGGCCTTCGCCGCCGACATGGTGTTCCTGCGCACCGTCGGCCTGCGCCCGGTGGTGGTGCACGGCGGCGGCCCGCAGATCAGCGCGATGCTCAAGCGGCTCGGCGTGCCGGGCGAGTTCAAGGGCGGCTTCCGGGTCACCACCCCGGAGACCATGGACATCGTCCGGATGGTGCTTGTCGGTCAGGTCGGCCGGGAACTGGTCAACCTGATCAACACGCACGGCCCGCTGGCCGTGGGCATGTCCGGCGAGGACGCCAACCTGTTCACCGCCGCCCGCCGGGACGTGCTGGTCGACGGGGTGCCGACCGACGTCGGGCTGGTCGGCGACGTGGTCGCGGTCAACCCGGACGCGGTCCTGGATCTGGTCGACGCCGGCCGCATCCCGGTGGTCTCCACGGTCGCCCCGGACGCGGACGGGGTGGTGCACAACGTCAACGCCGACACCGCCGCGGCCGCCCTGGCCGTCGCGCTGGACGCCGCCAAGCTGGTCATGCTCACCGACGTCGAAGGGGTCTACGCCAACTGGCCGGACCGCGGCTCGCTGCTGTCCAAGATCGGCGCGGACGCGCTGGAGGCGCTGCTGCCCAGTTTGGAGGCGGGCATGGTGCCCAAGATGGAGGGCTGCCTGCGCGCCGTCCGCGGGGGAGTGGCCGCCGCGCACGTCATCGACGGCCGCGTCCCGCACGCCGTCCTGCTGGAGATCGTCACCACCGAGGGCGTCGGCACGATGGTCCTCCCCCACCTGGAAGAACACGCATGAGCAACGCATCCGCCGGGCAGCGCTGGTCGCACGCCCTGATGAACAACTTCGGTACGCCGCCGGTCGAGCTGGTCAGCGGCCGGGGCGCCGTCGTCGTCGACGCCGACGGCCAGCAGTACCTGGACCTGCTCGGCGGGATCGCGGTCAACGCCCTGGGTCACGCGCACCCGGCGATCGTGGCCGCCGTCAGCACCCAGATCGCCACCCTGGGTCACGTGTCCAACTTCTTCACCCACCCGACCGTGCTGGACCTGGCCGAGAAGCTGCAGGACATCAGCGGGGCCGGCGAGTCCGGCCGGGTCATCTTCACCAACTCCGGGGCCGAGGCCAACGAGGCCGCGTTCAAGATGGCCCGGCTGACCGGCCGGCCGACCATCATCGCCGCCGAGGGCGCGTTCCATGGCCGCACGATGGGCGCGCTGTCCATCACCGGGCAGCCGGCCAAACGGGCGCCGTTCGAACCGATGCCGCCCGGCGCCCGGTTCGTGCCCTACGGCGACGTGGCCGCGCTGGACGCGGCGGTCGACCAGGACACCGCGGCGGTGTTCCTGGAGCCGATCCTCGGCGAGGCCGGCGTGGTGCCGGCGCCCGACGGCTACCTGGTCGCGGCCCGCCGGATCACCGCCGACCGCGGCGCGCTGCTGGTCCTGGACGAGGTCCAGACCGGCATCGGCCGGACCGGGACCTGGCTGGCCCACCAGCGGCTGGGCATCACCCCGGACATCGTCACGCTGGCCAAGGGGCTCGGCGGGGGGCTGCCGATCGGCGCCGCGATCGGCTACGGGCAGGCCGCATCGTTGCTGCAACCCGGCCAGCACGGCAGCACCTTCGCCGGTAACCCGGTGTGCGCGGCCGCGGCGCTGGCCGTGCTGCGCACCATCGAGACCGAGGGCCTGCTCGACCATGTCGGCACGCTGGGCAAGCACCTGGCCACCGCCGTGGAAGAGCTGGGTCACCCGGCGATCGACCACGTGCGCGGCCAGGGCCTGCTGCTGGGGATCGTGCTGACCGCCCCGATCTCCGCGGCCGCCGCGCTGGCCGCCCGGCACGCCGGCTTCATCGTCAATGCCCCGGCCCCGGACGTGATCCGGCTGGCCCCGCCGCTGACCCTGACCACCGAGCAGGCCGACTCGTTCGTCGCCGCCCTGCCCGCGATCCTGGACACCGCCACCGAGGAGAAGAAATGACCACCGCGCCGGTCCGGCACTACCTGCGGGACGACGACGTCACCCCGGACGAGCTGACCGCTCTGCTGGACACCGCCGACACCTTCAAGAAGGACCGCACCGGCTACACACCGTTGGCCGGCAAGGCGATCGCGGTGGTGTTCGAGAAGAACTCCACCCGCACCCGGCTCTCGTTCGAGGTCGGCATCGCCCAGCTGGGCGGACAGCCGGTGATCGTGGACGGCCGCACCAGCCAGCTCGGCCGCGAGGAGACGATCGAGGACACCTCCCGGGTGCTGTCCCGGTTCGTCGACGCCGTGGCCATCCGCACCTTCGCCCAGCGCCGGATCGACGCGCTGGCCGGGGTGTCCCGGGTGCCGGTGATCAACGCGCTGACCGACGAGTTCCACCCCTGCCAGGTGCTGGCCGACCTGCAGACGATCCGCGAACGCAAGGGCCGGTTGGCCGGACTCACCCTGACCTACCTGGGCGACGGGGCCAACAACATGGCCCACTCGCTGATGCTGGGCGGCGCCAATGCCGGCCTGCACGTGCGGGTCAGCGCCCCGGCCGGCTTCGATCCGCACCCGGAGTTCGTGGCCGCCGCCCGGCAGCGCGGCGCCCAGACCGGGGCCACCGTCGAGCTGATCACCGACCCGCACGCCGCGGTCGACGGCTGCGACGTGCTGGTCACCGACACCTGGGTGTCCATGGGCCAGGAGAACGACGGCCTGGATCGGGTCGGCCCGTTCCGGCCGTACCAGATCAACCGCGAGCTGCTGGCCCGGGCCAACCAGGACGCGATCGTGCTGCACTGCCTGCCCGCGCACCGCGGCTTCGAGATCACCGACGAGGTCATCGACGGCGCGTCGTCGGCGGTCTGGGACGAGGCCGAGAACCGGTTGCACGCGCAGAAGGCCCTGCTGGCCTTCCTGCTCGCCCCCGACGGGCGCTGACGGGCGCGCCGTGAACCCGTTGGCGACCAAGGCGGCCCGGCACGGCCGGATCACCGATCTGATCCGCGACCACGAGATCCGCTCGCAGACCGAGCTGATGGCATTGCTGTCACAGGCCGGCCTGTCGGTCACCCAGGCCACCCTGTCCCGGGACCTGGAGGAGCTCGGCGCGCTCAAGCTGCGCGGCGTGGACGGCGGCCCGCCGGTCTACCGGATCCCCGAGGACGGGCATCCGCGGCCGATGGCGGGCGGCACCGACCGGCTCGCGCGGTTGCTCGGCGAGCTGCTGCTGTCCTTCGACGGCTCGGCCAACCTGGCCGTGCTGCGCACCCCGCCGGGGGCCGCGCAGTACCTGGCGTCGGCCATCGACCGGGCCAGCCTGGCCGATATCGTCGGCACCATCGCCGGTGACGACACCATCCTGGTCGTCGCCCGGGACGGCCTGACCGGGGCCCAGGTCGGCCGGATGCTCGCGGGCCTGGCCGCCGGGGACTCCTGAGCCCGCCGGCCGGGGATGCCTGAGCCCGCCGGCCGGGCCTGAACCGCCGTCCACCCGCCCTCCCGCATCACCCTGCGCCGCCGTCCGGGCGGCCCGACCCGCACAGATAGGCTGCCTGCTCGTGTCCAAAGTTCTTGAGTCGCTGCCCCAGGGGCAAAAGGTCGGCATCGCGTTCTCCGGCGGTCTGGACACCTCGGTGGCCGTCGCCTGGATGCGCGAGAACGGCGCCGTGCCCTGCGCGTACACCGCTGACCTGGGCCAGTACGACGAGCCGGACCTGTCCGGCGTCCCGGGCCGGGCCCAGGAATACGGCGCCGAGATCGCCCGCATCGTCGACTGCCGGGCCGCCCTGGTCGAGGAGGGCTTCGTCGCCCTGGCCTGCGGGGCGTTCCACATCCGGTCGGCCGGGCTGACCTACTTCAACACCACCCCGCTGGGCCGGGCCGTCACCGGCACCCTGCTGGTGCGGGCGATGGCCGACGACGAGGTCGACATCTGGGGCGACGGGTCGACCTACAAGGGCAACGACATCGAGCGGTTCTACCGCTACGGCCTGCTGGCCAACCCGCGGCTGCGCATCTACAAGCCCTGGCTGGACCGGCAGTTCGTGGCCGAGCTGGGCGGACGGGCCGAGATGAGCGAGTGGCTGCTGGCCCGCGGCCTGCCCTACCGGGCCTCGGCCGAGAAGGCCTATTCCACCGACGCCAATATCTGGGGGGCCACCCACGAGGCCAAGCGGCTGGAGCACCTGGACGCCTCGGTCGAGCTCGTGCAGCCGATCATGGGCGTGGCGCACTGGGATCAGTCCGTCGAGATCGCCCCCGAAGAGGTCACCGTCGCCTTCGAGCGTGGCCGGCCGGTGGCGATCAACGGGGTCAGCCTCGACCCGGTCGAGCTGGTGCTGGAGGCCAATGCGATCGGCGGCCGGCACGGCCTGGGGATGAGCGACCAGATCGAGAACCGGATCATCGAGGCCAAGTCGCGCGGCATCTACGAGGCGCCGGGCATGGCGCTGCTGTTCATCGCCTACGAGCGGCTGGTCAACGCCATCCACAACGAGGACACCGTCGCCGCCTATCACGATCAGGGCCGCCGGTTGGGTCGGCTGCTCTACGAGGGCCGCTGGCTGGACCCGCAGGGCCTGATGCTGCGCGAATCGCTGCAGCGGTGGGTCGGCTCGGCGATCACCGGGTCGGTCACCCTGCGGCTGCGGCGCGGCAACGACTACACGATCGTGGACACCACCGGCCCCGACCTGTCCTACCACCCGGACAAGCTGTCGATGGAGCGGGTGGCCGAGGCCGCGTTCGGGCCGGGCGACCGGATCGGGCAGCTGACCATGCGCAACCTGGACATCGCCGACACCCGCGCCAAGCTGGAGCTGTACGCGGGCCTGGGGCAGCTGGACACCCAGCACACCCTGGTCGGTACCCTGCGCCCGGGGCAGGCCGCGGCGATTGCCGGTCAGCCGGCCGACGTGCAGGCCCCGGAGCTGGAGGCCATCGAGCAGGCCAGCGACAGCGCCGCCATGGACGCCGGGACCGACTGATCCATGTCCGCCCCTTCCGAGACGCCCGAACCGGTCGCTGCCGTCACTGCCGGGACCACCGCTGCGGCACCGCTGTGGGGCGGCCGGTTCGCCTCCGGCCCGTCCCCCGAGATGGCGGCGCTGAGCCTGAGTACGCACTTCGACTGGGTGCTGGCCCCGTACGACATCGCCGGCTCCCGGGCGCACGCCCGGGTACTGCACCGGGCCGGCCTGCTCACCGCCGACGAGCTCGACGGCATGCTGGCCGCGCTGGACGCACTGGCCGCCGACGTGGCCTCGGGCGCGTTCGGCCCGGTGCCGGCCGACGAGGACGTGCACACCGCGCTGGAACGGGGCCTGCTGGACCGGGCCGGCAAGGACCTGGGTGGCAAGCTGCGGGCCGGCCGGTCGCGCAACGACCAGGTCGCCACCCTGTACCGGATGTACCTGCGCGACCACGCCCGGCGCGTCGGCGTGCTGGTCGCCGACCTGCAGGCCGCCCTGCTCGACCAGGCCGAGGCGCACCCGGGCGCGGCGATGCCCGGCCGCACCCACTTCCAGCACGCCCAGCCCGTGCTGCTGGCCCATCACCTGGCCGCTCACGCGCAGGCGTTGGCCCGGGACCTGGACCGGATCCGGGACTGGGACCGGCGGGCCGCGGTGTCCCCGTACGGCTCGGGTGCGCTGGCCGGCTCGTCGCTGGGGCTCGACCCGGCGGCCATCGCGGCCGAGCTGGGCTTCGACGCCCCGGCGCCGAACTCGATCGACGCGACCGCCTCGCGCGACTTCGCCGCCGAGCTGGCGTTCGTGCTGGCGATGATCGCGGTGAACGTGTCTCGGTGGGCCGAAGAGGTCATCGTCTTCACCACCGCCGAGTTCGGCTACGCGCGGTTGGACGACGCGTTCGCGACCGGGTCCTCGATCATGCCGCAGAAGAAGAACCCGGACATCGCCGAGCTGGCCCGGGGCAAGGCCGGCCGGCTGGTCGGCAACCTCACCGGATTGCTGGCCACTCTCAAGGCGTTGCCGCTGGCCTACAACCGGGACCTGCAGGAGGACAAGGAGCCGCTGATCGACTCGGTCGCCCAGCTGGAGTTGCTGCTCCCGGCCGTCGTCGGGATGACGGCGACGCTCCGGTTCGACACCGCGCGGATGGCCCAGATGGCCCCGGCCGGGTTCTCGCTGGCCACCGACGTCGCCGAGTGGCTGGTGCGGCAGGGTGTGCCGTTCCGGGTCGCGCACGAGGCGGCCGGCCGCTGCGTCGCCGTCGCCGAGGGCGGGGACAAGGACCTGATCGACCTGACCGACGACGAGCTGGCCGCGATCGACCCGGCGTTGACCCCGGCCGTCCGGGAGGTGCTCACCGTCGACGGGTCCCTGGCCTCCCGGGACGCGGTCGGCGGGACCGCCCCGGTCCGGGTGCGCGAGCAGATTGCCGACCTGCGGGCGCGGATCGCCGCCGACCGGGAGTGGTTGGGCTGACCGGGTGCGACTCGGCCGAACGCTGACGCGACGGTTCTTCGCCCGCGACGTGACCGTGGTCGCCCCCGACCTGATCGGCCGGGTGCTGGTCAGCACGACCGAGCAGGGCCCGGTGGCCGTCCGGCTCACCGAGGTCGAGGCCTACGCCGGCCCGCTGGATCCGGCCTCGCACGCCTACCGCCGGACCGCCCGCTCCGAGATCATGTACGGCCGGGCCGGGCACCTGTACGTCTATTTCGTCTACGGGATGCACTGGTGCGCCAACCTGGTGACCGGCCCCGACGGCACCGCCTCGGCCGTGTTGCTGCGGGCCGGCGAGGTGGTCGACGGGTTGCCGCTGGCCTGGGCCCGGCGGCCGGGCGCCCGCCGCGAGCGGGATCTGGCCCGGGGGCCGGCCGGGCTGGCCGCCGTCCTCGGGCTGACCGGCCCGGACACCGGCCTGGATGTGTGCGACCCGGCCGGTCGGCTGCTCGTCCGCGCCGGCGACGGCCACCCGGTCACCGTGGCGGCCGGCCCGCGGGTCGGCGTCTCGACCGCCGCGGACGTGCCCTGGCGGTTCGTGGAGACCGGCAACCCGACGGTCAGCGCGTACCGCCGGGGGACGCGGGCGACCCGGGGGTCGGTGGGGACAGTCGGCTGATGTGAGTTCGCCGGCCCTCACCTGCCAGGATGGGACGGTGCCTGAGACCGCTGCCGTGACCGACCTGGACCCGACCGCGAGTGCGGCCCCCCCTTCGGTGCTCGACGAGTTGCGCTGGCGCGGGCTGGTCGCGCTGACCACCGACGAGCACGCCCTCGCGCAGGCGTTGGCCGCCGGACCGATCACCGCCTACTGCGGCTTCGATCCGACCGCGCCCAGCCTGCACTTCGGCAACCTGGTGCAGTTGATCGTGCTGCGTCACCTGCAACGGGCCGGGCACCGGGTGATCTGCCTGGTCGGCGGCTCGACCGGGCTCATCGGCGATCCCCGGCCGACCGCCGAGCGGGTGCTCAAGACCAAGGAACAGACCGCCGAGTGGGTCGACCGGATCCAGCAGCAGGTGCGCCCGTTCCTGGAGTTCGCCGGGTCCAACCCGGCGATCATGGTCAACAACCTGGACTGGACGGCGCCGATGAGCGCCCTGGATTTCCTGCGGGAGATCGGCAAGCACTTCCGGGTCAACACCATGCTGCGCAAGGACGCGGTGGCCGCCCGGTTGGCCAGCGACGAGGGCATCAGTTACACGGAGTTCAGCTACCAGCTGTTGCAGGGTATGGACTACCTGCACCTGTTCCGGGAGTACGGCTGCACCTTGCAGACCGGTGGCCAGGACCAATGGGGCAACCTCACCGCCGGGACCGACCTGATCCGGCGGGCCACCGGGGAGTCGGTCCACTTGTTGGCCACCCCGTTGATCACGGACAGTCATGGCCAGAAGTTCGGCAAGTCCGAGGGCAACGCCGTGTGGCTGTCCCCGGAGATGACCAGTCCGTACGCGTTCTACCAGTACTGGTTGGGCGTGGAGGACGCCTCGGTGGGGCAGCTGCTCCGGGTCTTCACCGACCGCGGACCCGACGAGATCGCCGACCTGGAACGGCAGACGGCGCAGCGGCCACAGGCCCGGGCCGCGCAACGGGTGCTGGCCGGCGATGTCACCACGCTGGTGCACGGGGCGGCGGCGACCGACGCGGCCATCGCGGCCAGCGCTGCCCTGTTCGGGCGCGGCGATCTGGCCTCGGTCGACGAGCCGACCCTGCGGGCCGCGCTCACCGAGGCCGGGCTGCACCAGGTGTCCGGTGAAGTGCCGACGGTGGCCGCGCTGCTGGTGGCCGCCGGACTGGTCAAGTCGTTGTCCGAAGCCCGGCGGGTCGTGGCCGAGGGCGGGGCGAGCGTCAACAACGCGCGGGTGGGCGAGGCCGATCACGTGCCGGTGGCCGACGAGTTGCTGCACGGCCGGTACCTGGTGCTGCGACGGGGCAAGCGCTCGGTCGCCGGGATCGAGCTCGGTGCCGGGTCCGGGAGTGCCGCCGAAACCGACATTCAGGCCTGAATCGGTGCCCGGACAGGCGATTTGACTTCGACGGCGGCCACCGCCTAACGTTCTCCTCGCTCCTGGGGAACCGCACAGGGACCGGATCTGATCCGGTGTGGCTGGACGGCCCGGAGCATCCCCTGATCAGGCCGATGCCGGTGCTGAGCGGCCGTTTGACTCGGTCGATCAACGCAGGTAAGGTAGATCGCGCTCCTGGGGAACCGCACAGGGACCGGATCTGATCCGGTGTGGCTGGACGGCCCGGAGCACCACCCCGACAAGTAAAAGGCTTTCTGATCGCGTGCGAGCAGAAAGTGCGCGAAGCATGCTTCGTGCCAATCGAGGTGCCGCGAGATCGAGCGATTTGCAATCGCTCGGAGGAGCGGGTAAGTTAGTCGAGGTTTTGCCCCTGAGATGTCCGAAAGGCCATCAAAGGTGTGTGTCCGTTCTTTGAGAACTCAACAGCGTACCGATAGTCAGTGCCAAATGTTTTTGTTTGGTGTTGTTTGCCGGATTGTCTGCCCTGCTTTGTGGTGGGGTGGGTGGTTTGGTGTTGGATTTTGAATGGGTCAGTTTGGCTCGTTTGGGGTTCAGGTTTTCTCTTTGTTGACTGTGGCCCCTTTTGGGGTCTGGTTATATGCATTCGATGGAGAGTTTGATCCTGGCTCAGGACGAACGCTGGCGGCGTGCTTAACACATGCAAGTCGAACGGAAAGGCCCTTCGGGGTACTCGAGTGGCGAACGGGTGAGTAACACGTGGGTAACCTGCCCTCAGCTTCGGGATAACTCCGGGAAACCGGGGCTAATACCGGATATTCATTGTCTGCCGCATGGTGGGTGGTGGAAAGTTTTTTCGGCTGGGGATGGGCCCGCGGCCTATCAGCTTGTTGGTGGGGTGATGGCCTACCAAGGCGTCGACGGGTAGCCGGCCTGAGAGGGCGACCGGCCACACTGGGACTGAGACACGGCCCAGACTCCTACGGGAGGCAGCAGTGGGGAATATTGCGCAATGGGCGGAAGCCTGACGCAGCGACGCCGCGTGAGGGATGACGGCCTTCGGGTTGTAAACCTCTTTCAGCAGGGACGAATGTAGACGGTACCTGTAGAAGAAGCACCGGCCAACTACGTGCCAGCAGCCGCGGTAATACGTAGGGTGCGAGCGTTGTCCGGAATTATTGGGCGTAAAGAGCTCGTAGGCGGTCTGTCGCGTCGAATGTGAAAACCCGGGGCTCAACTCCGGGCTTGCATTCGATACGGGCAGGCTAGAGTTCGGTAGGGGAGTCTGGAATTCCTGGTGTAGCGGTGAAATGCGCAGATATCAGGAGGAACACCGGTGGCGAAGGCGGGACTCTGGGCCGATACTGACGCTGAGGAGCGAAAGCGTGGGGAGCGAACAGGATTAGATACCCTGGTAGTCCACGCCGTAAACGTTGGGCGCTAGGTGTGGGGGTCCTTCCACGATCTCCGTGCCGCAGCTAACGCATTAAGCGCCCCGCCTGGGGAGTACGGCCGCAAGGCTAAAACTCAAAGGAATTGACGGGGGCCCGCACAAGCGGCGGAGCATGCGGATTAATTCGATGCAACGCGAAGAACCTTACCAAGGCTTGACATGCACGGGAAAGTTCCAGAGATGGTTCCCCCGCAAGGTCCGTGCACAGGTGGTGCATGGTTGTCGTCAGCTCGTGTCGTGAGATGTTGGGTTAAGTCCCGCAACGAGCGCAACCCTTGTCTTATGTTGCCAGCACGTGATGGTGGGGACTCATAAGAGACTGCCGGGGTCAACTCGGAGGAAGGTGGGGATGACGTCAAATCATCATGCCCCTTATGTCTTGGGCTTCACGCATGCTACAATGGCCGGTACAAAGGGCTGCGAAACCGTGAGGTGGAGCGAATCCCAAAAAGCCGGTCTCAGTTCGGATTGGGGTCTGCAACTCGACCCCATGAAGTCGGAGTCGCTAGTAATCGCAGATCAGCAACGCTGCGGTGAATACGTTCCCGGGCCTTGTACACACCGCCCGTCACGTCACGAAAGTCGGTAACACCCGAAGCCAGTGGCTCAACCCCCTTGTGGGGAGGGAGCTGTCGAAGGTGGGATCGGCGATTGGGACGAAGTCGTAACAAGGTAGCCGTACCGGAAGGTGCGGCTGGATCACCTCCTTTCTAAGGAGCAAGTGGCCATGGTTTCCTGCTGTGTGGTGGGAGATGTCGTGGTTCATTGTGTGTCGTTTCGCAGGCGTTTGTTCTGTGGCGGCCGCTCATGGGTGGAACACTGACTATGCGGTTCATTGATGGTCTTGTCGTGGTTAGTACTGCTGTCTTGCTCCTTGTGGGGGGTGGGGTGGTGGGAACGGGCGGTGGGGTTGTGGGTGGGTCGTGGGTGCGCTGTTGGGTCCTGAGGGAACGGGCTTTGCTTGTTTCTTCTCCGGATCAGTGAGTGTCATACCGCTGCGCGTTGTTGTGGTGGGTGGGCTGGTGGTGCTGGTTCTGGGTTTGTTGTTTGAGATCTGCATAGTGGACGCGAGCATCTTTATTTTTGTGGTTTGTGTGTAAGTTTTTAAGAGCACATGGTGGATGCCTTGGCACCAGGAGCCGATGAAGGACGTGGGAGGCTGCGATAAGCCTCGGGGAGCTGTCAACCGAGCTGTGATCCGAGGATGTCCGAATGGGGAAACCCCGCACGAGTCATGTCGTGTGACCCGCACCTGAATGTATAGGGTGTGTGGAGGGAACGTGGGGAAGTGAAACATCTCAGTACCCACAGGAAGAGAAAACAATTGTGATTCCGTGAGTAGTGGCGAGCGAAAGCGGATGAGGCTAAACCGTTGGCGTGTGATACCCGGCAGGGGTTGCGTTGGCGGGGTTGTGGGGATGGTGTGTGCTGGGCCTGCCGGCCTGGCGGACAGTGATAAAAACTTGTGTTAGTCGAACGGAATTGGAAAAACCGGCCGTAGTGGGTGATAGCCCCGTAGGCGAAAACACTTGTTCTGTCTTGCATTGTTTCCCAAGTAGCAGCGAGCTCGTGAAATTCGCTGTGAATCTGGCGGGACCACCCGCTAAGCCTAAATACTCCCTGGTGACCGATAGCGGACAAGTACCGTGAGGGAAAGGTGAAAAGTACCCCGGGAGGGGAGTGAAATAGTACCTGAAACCATGTGCTTACAATCCGTCGGGGCTGAGTCCTTGTGGCTTGGTGACGGCGTGCCTTTTGAAGAATGAGCCTGCGAGTTAGTGGTGTGTGGCTTGGTTAACCTGTGTGGGGTAGCCGTAGCGAAAGCGAGTCCGAATAGGGCGTTGTGGTCGCATGCTCTAGACCCGAAGCGAAGTGATCTACCCATGGCCAGGATGAAGCGACGGTAAGACGTCGTGGAGGTCCGAACCCACCAGGGTTGAAAACCTGGGGGATGAGCTGTGGGTAGGGGTGAAAGGCCAATCAAACTTCGTGATAGCTGGTTCTCCCCGAAATGCATTTAGGTGCAGCGTTGCGTGTTTCTTTCCGGAGGTAGAGCACTGGATGGTCTAGGGGGCCTACAAGCTTACCGAAATCAACCAAACTCCGAATGCCGGGAAGTGAAGCGTGGCAGTGAGACTGTGGGGGCTAAGCTTCATAGTCGAGAGGGAAACAGCCCAGATCGCCGGTTAAGGCCCCTAAGCGTGTGCTAAGTGGGAAAGGATGTGGGATTGCCCAGACAACCAGGAGGTTGGCTTAGAAGCAGCCATCCTTTAAAGAGTGCGTAATAGCTCACTGGTCAAGTGGTTCCGCGCCGACAATGTAGCGGGGCTCAAGCACATCGCCGAAACCGCGGCATCTCACCTTCAGTGGTGGGTTGGGTAGGGGAGCGTCGTGTGGGCGGTGAAGCGGCGGAGTGATCCAGTCGTGGAGGCCACGCGAGTGAGAATGCAGGCATGAGTAGCGAATGAGGAGTGAGAACCTCCTCCACCGATTGACCAAGGGTTCCTGGGCCAGGTTCATCCGCCCAGGGTGAGTCGGGACCTAAGGCGAGGCCGACAGGCGTAGTCGATGGACAACGGGTTGATATTCCCGTACCCGTGATGGAGCGCCAATGACGAGACCGGTGATGCTGACCGCCCGAACCATGGCCCGACTTCGGTTGGGTTTGTGGGGAGCGCGGGACCCTATCCGGTAGTAGTCAAGCGATGGGGTGACACAGGAAGGTAGCGTCGCCAGTGAGTGGTAGTACTGGTGTAAGGGTGTAGGTAGCGTGGGTAGGTAAATCCGTCTGCGTGTTGATCTGAGACCTGATGCATAGCCGATTGAGGCGAAGTAGCGTGATCCTATGCTGTCGAGAAAAGCCTCTAGCGAGCTCCGAGCGGCCCGTACCCCAAACCGACACAGGTGGTCAGGTAGAGAATACCGAGGTGATCGAGCGAACTATGGTTAAGGAACTCGGCAAAATACCCCCGTAACTTCGGGAGAAGGGGGACCGAGGTGTGTGAAGCCCCTTGCGGGCTAGCACGTTTTGGTCGCAGAGACCAGGGAGAAGCGACTGTTTACTAAAAACACAGGTCCATGCGAAGTCGTAAGACGAGGTATATGGACTGACGCCTGCCCGGTGCTGGAAGGTTAAGAGGACCGGTTAGTCCGTAAGGGCGAAGCTGAGAATTTAAGCCCCAGTAAACGGCGGTGGTAACTATAACCATCCTAAGGTAGCGAAATTCCTTGTCGGGTAAGTTCCGACCTGCACGAATGGCGTAACGACTTCTCTACTGTCTCAACCATAGGCTCGGCGAAATTGCATTACGAGTAAAGATGCTCGTTACGCGCGGCAGGACGGAAAGACCCCGGGACCTTTACTATAGCTTGGTATTGGTGTTCGGTTCGGCTTGTGTAGGATAGGTGGGAGACTGTGAAGCGGCCACGCCAGTGGTTGTGGAGTCGTCGTTGAAATACCACTCTGGTCGTACTGGATGTCTAACTTCGGACCGTGATCCGGTTCAGGGACAGTGCCTGGTGGGTAGTTTAACTGGGGCGGTTGCCTCCTAAAGAGTAACGGAGGCGCCCAAAGGTTCCCTCAGCCTGGTTGGCAATCAGGTGTTGAGTGTAAGTGCACAAGGGAGCTTGACTGTGAGACAGGCGTGTCGAGCAGGGACGTAAGTCGGGACTAGTGATCCGGCACCTCCGAGTGGAAGGGGTGTCGCTCAACGGATAAAAGGTACCCCGGGGATAACAGGCTGATCTTGCCCAAGAGTCCATATCGACGGCATGGTTTGGCACCTCGATGTCGGCTCGTCGCATCCTGGGGCTGGAGTAGGTCCCAAGGGTTGGGCTGTTCGCCCATTAAAGCGGCACGCGAGCTGGGTTTAGAACGTCGTGAGACAGTTCGGTCCCTATCCGCCGCGCGCGTAGGAGTCTTGCGGAAGGCTGTCCCTAGTACGAGAGGACCGGGACGGACGAACCTCTGGTGTGCCAGTTGTTCCGCCAGGAGCATGGCTGGTTGGCTACGTTCGGAAGGGATAACCGCTGAAAGCATCTAAGCGGGAAGCCTGTTCCTAGATGAGGGCTCCCACCCCTAGTGGGTTAAGGCCCCCGGTTAGACCACCGGGTTGATAGGCCGGAAGTGGAAGCATCGTAAGGTGTGGAGCTGACCGGTACTAATAGGCCGAGGACTTACCACAATTAACACCAAGACTATTGCGTGTTCGCGTCCACTGTGCAGATCTGAAACAACAAACGACCCACCCACCACTGTGGTGGTGGTGTTGGGGTTTGTGTGTTTCATAGTGTTTCGGCGGTTATAGCGTGAGGGAAACGCCCGGTCCCATTCCGAACCCGGAAGCTAAGCTTCACTGCGCCGATGGTACTGCACCTGCGAGGGTGTGGGAGAGTAGGACACCGCCGGACATACATTGCGAAAGCGGAGACCCTTCGGGGTCTCCGCTTTTTGCGTTCCCGGGCCTTATTCCTCGGAGTCGTCGGCACTTGTCGCTGAGGGCACGTGTTCGGAAGGGATGGGCCGGCCAACGAGCCGAAGCTGGTGCCCGGCCCATCCGGCGACTCGGGCTGTGATCTCCGTGCCGACGGCCGGATAGTCCTCATCCATGGGAAGCGGCCCATGCCCACCCGATCCGAGTGTGCAGAAACGGTCCCTATTCCATGCAGTGAGGACCGTTTCTGCACACTCGATCCGCGGATGTCGGGGCTCAACCGTCGTGATGCCCGGCTGGATGGGGCGAGCGCTGCCGGGCGATGAGCTTGCCGACCTCCCAGACGAAGAACAGCGCGATCGCCGGAGCCAGGGACAGGGCCCACTCGCTCATGCCGATCTGGGCGGTGTCGAAGATCCGCCGCATCAGCTCGAGCTGGGTGATCAGCACGGCCAGCACGACCTCGACCACGGCCGTCCAGTTCAGCTTCGGATTGTCGAAGGTTTCCATCCGCAACGCGCTGGCGGTCACGCTGCGCGCCTGGAACGCCGCTACCACGATCATCAGCGAGAACGCGGTCACGCCCATCGACGAGCCGATGGGCAGGCCGCCTCGCTGGTCGGTGCCGTAGGAGATCAGGAGCAGCGTGGTGACCGCCATGTACAGGCCGACCAGTCCCGAGGTGATCAGCAGACCGGGTGTCATGATCGAGGCATTGCGGGGGCGGGGACGCCGCAGCATCAACCCGGACGCTTCCTTGTCCATGCCCAGCGCGACGCCCAGCGGCGCGTTCACCAGGAAGTTGATGTAGAGAATCTGCGACGGGGTGAACGGCTGGCCCGCCGCGATGTTCAGGATGCTCGCGCCCAGGAACGTGATGACGTAGGCGCACAGCTCGATGATCACGAACCGGACGAACTTGTTCAGGTTGTCGAACACCATCCGGCCGCGCTCGACCGCCTTGATGATGGTGGCGAAGTTGTCGTCGGACAGGATCATCCGGGACGCGTTCTTGGACACCTGGGTGCCCGAGCCCATGGCGATGCCGATGTCGGCCGCCTTGATGGCCGGCGCGTCGTTGACGCCGTCGCCGGTCATCGCGACGACCTCTCCCTTCTGGCGCAGGGTCTGCACCAGCAGCACCTTGTGCTCGGGCGCGACGCGGCCGACCACGCCGATCGAGTCCACCCGGGCCAGCCGTTCGGCCTCGCTCATGGCCGCCAGCTCCGAACCCAGGATCGCCTCGCCCTCGATGCCCAGCTTCGCGGCGATCGCGGCGCCGGTATTCACGTCGTCGCCGGTGATCATCCGCACCCGGATGTGCGCGGCCTGCGCGTCGGCGACGGCCTGCTTGGAGGCCTCCCGGGGCGGGTCGACCATGCCGATCAGGCAGCACATGCGCAGATCGGTGACGTAGCTCAGCAGGTCCCCGGCCGGATCGAACGAGGCCGGGTCCAGGTCGCGGAAGGCGCCGGCCATCACCCGCAGCCCCTCGCCGGCCATCCGGTCCATCGCGCCCTGGGCCCGCTGCTTCAGGTCGTCGGTGAGCTCCACCGGCTGTCCCTGCACCCAGCCGCTGCCGGTCCGCGACATCACGGCCGGGGCCGCGCCCTTGACGAAGCACCGGACCACCGCGCGGCCGGTGCCGTCGACCGCCTTGTTGAAGGTGGCCATCAGCTTGTAGGTCGGGTCGAACGGCAGGGTGGCCAGCCGCGGGAACTCCTCGCGGGTCGCGTCGATGTCCAGGCCGGCCTTGGCGCCCAGCACGAGCATCGCACCCTCGGTCGGGTCGCCGACCACCTTGCCGCCGACCAGGGTCGCGTCGCTGGCCACCAGCAGCGGCAGGATCGCCTCCTCGATCGAGGACTCGGTGCCCAGGGCGTGGTGGATCTTTCCCTCCAGGCCGTAACCGATGCCGGAGACCGTGTACCGGTTCTGCGGATCCAGCACCTCGACGACCGTCATCTGGTTCATCGTCAGCGTGCCGGTCTTGTCGGAATTGATCGCCGAGGTCGAGCCCAGGGTCTCCACAGAGCCCAGCTCCTTGACGATCGCGTGCTCCCCGGCCAGCGTCTTGGCCCCGGCCGAGAGGATGACCTGGAGCACCGTCGGCAGCGCGGTCGGGATGGCGGCGATGGCCAGCGCGATGGCGGTGATGAACAGGCTCTCCGCGGACTGGCCCCGTTGCAGGCCGAGCACGAACATCACGATCATGGTGAACAGGGCGGCCGCCCCGATCCACAGGGTCAGCACGTTGAGCTGCTTGGCCAGCGGCGTCTGTTCCTTCTTCGTCGCGGCCAGCATCCCGGCGATCTTGCCGATCTGGGCGTCGGCGCCGATCGCCGTCACCAGCATCACCCCGCTGCCGTGGGTAACCGGGGTGTTCATGAACGCCATGTTCCGTTGGTCGCCGGGGCCCAGCTCGGCGCCGTCGGTGCCCAGCGGATCCGGCAGCTTCGACGCCGGCGTGCTCTCCCCGGTTAGCGCCGACTCGTCGATGTCCAGCGACGAGGCCTGGATGATCCGGCCGTCCGCAGCCACGTCGTCACCGGCGGTGAGCAGGACCAGGTCGCCGACCACCACCTGTTCCGCGTCGATCGAGGCCTCCACCCCGTCCCGCCGGACCCGGGCGGTGCGCTTGGTCAGCGACTTGAGCGCGTTCATCGCGCTCTCGGCCTTGCCCTCCTGCCGCATGCCGACGGCGGCGTTGAACACGGTCAGCGCCAGGAGGGCACCGCCGGTGCTCCACTGACCGATGACCAGCGAGAGCACCCCGGCGATCACCAGGATGATCTGCATGTACGCGGCGTACTGGGCCAGGAACCGCCGCCAGCCGGGCGGTGGGTTCTCCGCGGGCAGGGCGTTGGGGCCGTGCTCGGCCAGGCGTTGGGCGGCCGTCGCGGCCGACAACCCGGCGGCCGGGTCGACCTGAAGGCGCGTCGACACCTCCGCCACGGGCAGGGCGTACCAGCGGACGGTGGAGGTCGGCGCCGGGCCGACCGGTGCAGTCGCGGTCATCGTCGGTCCTTGTCGCTCGGGGGCGCGGGTCAGAACGTCGTCGGGACGTACCGCAGCGGAAGGTGCGGTTCGACGTACGTGGGGTCCGGGTGCCGCTTGGGCAGCTTGGTCTTCGGCATGTGCAGCGGCTCGTAGGGCACCAGGCTCAGCAGGTGGGTGATGATGTTGAGCCGGCCGCGTTTCTTGTCGTTGGTGTCGGCGATGTACCAGGGCGCCCAGGAGGTGTCGGTCTCCCGGAACATGTCGTCACGGGCCCGCGAGTAGTCGAACCAGCGCTGGTAGGACTTCAGGTCCATGTCCGAGAGCTTCCAGATCTTGCGCGGATCGTTGATCCGCCCCTCCAACCGGCGGGTCTGTTCCTCCGGTCCCACCTCCAGCCAGTACTTGATCAGCTGGATGCCCGATTCGACCATCGCCTTCTCGAAGGACGGCGTCTGCTCGAGGAACCGTTCGACCTGAGCCATCGGGGTGAAGCCCATTACCCGCTCGACGCCGGCCCGGTTGTACCAACTGCGGTCGAAGATGATGACCTCGCCGGCGGCGGGGAAGTGCTCGACGTAGCGCTGCAGGTACATCTGCGACTTCTGCCGGTCGGTCGGGGCGGGTAGCGCCACCACCCGGAACACCCGGGGACTGACCCGTTCGGTGATGCGTTTGATCGTGCCGCCCTTGCCGGCCGTGTCCCGGCCCTCGAACACGACGATGATCTTGGCCCCGGAGGATTTCACCCACTCCTGCATGGCCACGAGCTCACCGTGCAGGTGCCGCATCTGCTTCTCGTACGGCTTGGTCTTCATCTTCGGGACCGGGTGCCCGGCCCGCTTCGCGTCGCCGCCCTTGCCGGTCCCGGATGTGCTGGCCATGGTGACCTCCCCTTGCGCGCACCCGCCCGGCCGGACGGATGAGCCACGTCGATCGTGACGGCGGACGGTGCGATCCGCGACCCGACACCAGCATCGGCCCAGGTCGCCGCGCGAGGATTCACCCGGACGGGATGAATCACCCGGACCGGTCACCGCCCGGCTCACCCCGCCGAGCGGGCCCGAGCGCCGCTCAGGGTTCACCTGGCCGACGGCCGGCGTCCGTTCGCTGGCCGCCCCGGGTTTCTAGCGTGGCCGGTGACGAACAGGTCCGGGTCGCCGCGGCCGCGGCGTCGCCCGCCCATCCGTCGTCAGCTGCCGTTGTCCGTCGCTGTTGTCGAGGAGTGCCCCATGCTGGACGAGCCCACCGCCGATCGGCCGGCCACCCGGCGCCTGCCCATGGCCGGCCTGACCCGGGGCAAGCGCAGCCCGGTGACCTGCCATCTCAAGTGCGACGACGCCTGCGCCCGGCCGGCCCCCAACCCCAGCGACGGCCCCACCTTCCGCGAGGTGGCCTCCGCCGTGTTCTCCCGGCGATCGCTGCTGCGCGGCGCTGGGGCCGGGGCGCTGATCATGCTCGGCGGGGCCCTGGGTGCACCCGCCGCGGCGGCGGCCCTCATCGGTTCCTCGACCGCCGGCCCGACCGGGTCGGGCGGCGGGGCGGTCCGCGGTCCCGGGCGACTGCGCTTCGCCGGCATCGCGCCGGTGCCGGCCGACGTGGATGCGCTGACCGTTCCCGAGGGGTACCGGTGGGCCACCGTCGTGCGGTGGGGCGACCCGTTGTTCGACGCGGCCGAGACGTTCGACGCGGCCGCACAGACCCCGCAGCGGCAGGCCCGCCAGTTCGGCTACAACAACGACTACCTGGACCTCATCCCGATTCCCGGCCGGGGTGACCGCGAGGCGCTGCTGGTGGCCAATCACGAGTACACCAATGCGCCCATCATGTTCCCGCCGGCGGCCTCGGCCGAGGAACGGCAGAACCAGCGGCGGGTGACCAAGGCCGCGCAGGGAATGGCGGTTGTCCACGTGCGACGGGACGCGGTCGGCCAACCGTGGCGGGTCGTGGTCGGCAGCCGGTACAACCGGCGGATCACCGCCGACACCCCGATCAGCCTGGACGGCCCGATCGCCGGTGCCCCGATCCTGCGGACCAAGGACGACCCGTCCGGCACCACGGTGCTGGGGACCTTCGCCAACTGCTCCGGCGGCACCACCCCGTGGGGCACCGTGCTGTCCGGGGAGGAGAACTTCCAGGGCTACTTCCGCACCTCCGGTGCCTTCGCCGCGGACAAGCGGTACGGGCTGGCCGACAAGGCGACGACGTACGGCTGGGAAGAGGTCGATCCTCGGTTCGATGCCCGCGGCGCCGGCTACGAGACCGAGCCCAACCGGTTCGGCTGGATCGTCGAACTCGACCCGTTCAGCCCGGATCAGCCCCCGGTCAAGCACACCGCCATGGGCCGGTTCAAGCACGAGGGCGCCAACGTCATCGTCGGCCGGTCGGGTCATGTCGGCGCCTACATGGGTGACGACGAGCGCTTCGACTACGTCTACAAGTTCGTCTCCACGAATCGGATGAAATCCGGGTCCGGGTCGGCGGCGCGGCACGCCAACAAGAGCCTGCTCAGCAGCGGCAGCCTCTACGTCGCCCGGTTCACCGGGAACTCTCCGGCCGACCAGATCGACGGTTCCGGGCGGTTGCCCGCGGACGGCGCCTTCGACGGCACCGGGGAGTGGCTGCCGATCGTCGTGGACGGGGTGAGCCAGGTGCCCGGCTTCAACGCCGAGCAGGCCCTGGTGTACAGCCGGCTGGCCGCCGACCAGCTCGGCGCGACCAGGATGGACCGCCCGGAGGACGTTCAGCCCAGCCCGGTCACCGGAAAGGTCTACGTGGTCTGCACCAACAACATCGACCGGGGCAAGGCCGGGGCCAAGGAGGGCGCGACCGAGGTCAATCCCCGGACCCCGAACCGGGACGGGCACATCGTCGAGATCACCGAGGACGGTGGGGATCTGCGCTCCCGGACGTTCACCTGGTCGGTGGTGCTGGTCTGCGGTGACCCGGCCGCGGCGGGCACCTACTTCGCCGGCTTCCCGCACGAGCTGGTCGCGCCGATCTCCTGCCCGGACAACATCGCCTTCGACTCCCGGGGTGATCTGTGGATCGCCACCGACGGCGCTCCGTCCACCCTCGGGCACAACGACGGGCTGTTCCATATGCCCCTGTCCGGGGCTGATCGGGGATACCTGCGGCAGTTCCTGGCCGTGCCGCGAGAGGCCGAGACCTGCGGGCCGGTCATCCGGGATGCCGAGGGCACCGTGCTGGTGGCGGTGCAGCATCCCGGTGAGGAGGGCACCTTCGCTGCGCCGCACTCCTACTTCCCCGACTACGTCGCGCAGGATGCGGATCCCGGTCCGGGGCAGTGGCGCGGCCCGCGGCCGTCCGTCGTGCAGGTCTGGCGAGACCGGGCCTGATCCGGCCCCGACAGGTTCGGGCGTTGATGCCCCGGCCCGGTGGGTTGCTCCGTTCGGGTAGGTTCGGTCCGGTCGGGGAGGGGGTCGGGGGTGCGGTCAGGGCTGCTGATGATGCTCGCCCTGCTGACCCTGGTCCTGGGGGGCGCCGGGTCCGCGGCGCTGCGGCTCGGGGCCGCGGCGCCGCCGCCGGCCGCCGCCGACGAATCCTTCGACCCCGACCAGGTCACGGCCGATCTGCTGTCCAACCCGGTGGTCGTGCTGCCCGGATCGATCGCCCGGTTCGACCGGTCCCGGATCGCCGCACTCACCGCGAACGGCCAGGTCAAGCTGCTGGTCGCGCCGCCCGGCCCGATCGACTCGGACGCCAACACCGGCTACCGCCGGGCCCTGCGGGACGTCGCCCAGGCCGTCGAGGAGCAGTGGGACGGCACCGTCGTCCGGGTCGTCGGGGTCGAGGTCGAATCCGTCGGGCAGGACGGCCTGGACGACATCCGGCACCTGCTCACCACTTTCGAGGTGACCTCCGAACTGGAGTTCATCACGCCGTACCTGGCCGGCGGGGCGACCGGCCCGTCGACCGATGAGCGGGTGGACGATCGCACCGATCCCGGTCTGCTCGCCGACCTCACCGACCGGTTGCGCGCCCACCCGGTCGTCCTCACCGACGGCGCCGTCGCGGCCGATCCGTCGGCGGCGGTGACCGACCCCGAGCTGGTCCGGCAGAGCTGGCAGGACACCACCGGGACCAGCCTGCGTCTGGTGGTGCGACCGCCGCTGGCCGACGGCGAGCCGGCCGGGGTGAGCGCCGCCGATCTGGCCGCGGCCTTCCCGGACGAGACCGTCGTGCTCCTGCAGGGTCGCTGGCTCGACGTCGCCGGATCCGATCAGGCCACCTGGACCGTGGCCCGGGACATGACCCTGAGCCGGTACGAGGACTTCCTGCAGTCCCGCCAGGTCGGTCCGACCGAGATCGTGCGGGTGCTCGGCGCGCAGTACGCCGAACTCACCTCCGGGGCGGTGCAGGACCAGCCGGCGCCGGTCCAGCGCAACCCGGTCAGCTGGCTGCTGCTGATCCTGCCGTGGCTGGCGCTGCTGCTGGTGGTGGTCTTCGGGCTGCGGCACCGGTCCCGCCGCCGGGCCCGGCGGATCGCGGTCGCCCGGCACGAGGACGTCGCCCTGCTCGCCGGGGCCGCTGCCGAGTTGCCCGAGGTGGCCGCCGGCATCCTGGCCCTGGACGGACTGGCCCGCAGCGGCCCGTCCCAGGACCGGCTGACCACGGCCACGATGCAGTACCGGTCGGCGCGCCGTTGTGTGGCCGACCGCCGGGACGCGGCCGCGGCCGCCGCGGCCGTGCGGTCGGCCCGCACGGCGCTCACCGAGGCGGCCGACCTGCTCGGGGTGCCGAACGTCCCCGGCCGCCTGACGCGCGCGGACGCGGGGGTCGGGGAATGAGGCCCGTGCCTCCCGGACGCCGGGACGGCCGGCGGGCCGCGTCCGGTCGGGCGGTGCTGCTGGCCGCGCTGATGGTGGTGCTGCTCGGCTGGACCGTCCTGGCCTGGCCCCGGGTGACCCTGCCGTTCTCGGCCTACGCCTCGGTGGTCGACAAGCTGGACACCGATGTCGTCGCCGATGCCGGACTCGGGCTGACCGACGAGCAGCTGGCCGGCATCCGCGGCGCCATCGGCACCCGCCCGGTCGCCATGGTCTTCCTGCCCGCCGACGGCCCGTCCGAATCGGAGGTCTGCCAGGCGGTCTCGCCGCGGCTGCCGGAGCTCGAGCTGATCATCGTCAAGGGGGCCGACGGCCGGTACGGGTGCACCGGTGACGATGTGCCGATCCGCGACCCCGGCCGCGACGACGACCTGCGCGGCCTGGCCTACGAGATCCGGCTCAACGCCGCCCTGCGGTTCGTCGCCGATCCGGTCGCCAAGGCCCAGGCGGCCGCCCTGGTGCACGACTCCATGGTGACCAACGGCCGGCTGGAGCCCCAGGAGCGGGCCGTGCGCACCCCCTGGGCGCAGGTCGCCGGCACGCTGCTGATCGTCGCGGTGGTGCTGGCCGGCATCCTGCTGATCCTGATCGGGCTGCGCCGGCTGGCCCTGTACCTGCGCGTGCGGCGCACTCGGCGGCAGGAGCAGGAACAGCTCCGGGACGAATTGGACGACGTCCTGGCCGAGCTCGCCCTTGCCGTCGTCGAGGCGACCCCGGCCGACCCACGGGACGCCGGACCCGACCACGATCGGGCGGCCGGCTACGTCGATCTGCTGACCCGGGCCCGGACCGCCGACGGGGGCTGGGCCGGCCTGCTCCGCCAGGCGCGGGAGCTGTTGACGCAGAAGGGAGTTCGACCATGACGGCGGAGCTGGTGGTCTGGCTCGTGGTGGCCGCGGCGATCGTCGTGGTGGGCCTGTGGCCGGTGCTGGCCCGTCAGCGGTCCGCGCGCACCGAGCCGGAATGGACGGCGGCCGCCGCGCGGAGCCGGATCGCCGAACTCGAGGACCGGCTGGACGCGGCGGACCTGCCGGCGGCGGCGCGGGCCAAGGCCGAACGCTCGCTGCTGCTGGCCGGGGCCGCGTTGGCCGAAGGCGGCCGGAAGGCGCCGGCCCGGGCCGCGCGGCGGGCCGAGGAAGGGTTGAGCACGCTGCGGTCGATCGGACCGGACTGAGCGCCTGGCCGGAAACGCGTGACTCCTGGTCGGGATTGGTTGGGGGTCACGGCCCGGTCGGTGGCCGCAGCTCACGGGCCGGCGCCCGCAGTCCGGCCGCCCCGTGCAGGTGGGCTTCGTGCAGCAGCCGGACCACGGCGGCGGTCGGCGACTGCAACTCCAGCTCACCGCCCTGGGCGGCGAGCCGGTCCTGCAGTTGCAGCAGGACCTCCAGACCGGTGTCGTCCAGGTAGCTGACCCCGGACAGGTCGAGGGTGAGCCGCGGCGGTCCGCGGCGGGGGAGCCGGTTCACCGCGGCCAGTTCGCGGGCGACCCGGGGGGCCTCCCGCGCGTCCAGCCGACCGACGATGCGCACGAGCGTTCCCGCACCGGCGCGTCCGGCCACCATGATGGTGACCGTCGGCGAGCCCGGGGATCGGGCGGCGGCACTCGCCGGCTGTCGATGGGGTTCGGCCATGACCCCCCCTGCGGAGGTTCGGGACGACCGTGCGGGCGGCCGTTCGATCGAGCGTTGTCGGGCCGGCCAGGTTCAGGCCGGTGGCGCGGCTGGCTGCGCCCACACCAGGAAACTGTAGGGGCGCCGACTGCGGCCGGAACCCCTGTGGCCCGGTTTGCCGCTGGGTGGGACGAGGCGGTCGCGCCGGGCCGGCTTCGAGTGGCGCGGGCGCGTCCCGGGTTTCACGATCATCGGGTGTGGGGCGCCCCAGCCGGCGCGGCGCCCCGGGAAGGCGGCGACGTGAGTGTGCAGAAGGCGATCGACCTGTCCGGCAGTGGCGAGACCATCCAGGACGCGGTGTCCGAGGCCCTGGACCGGGCCCGGGAAACCCTCGAGGGGATCACCCGGTTCGAGGTGAAGGACATCACCGGGATCGTCGATGGCCCCCACACGGCCTACCAGGTGGAGATCAGGGTGTGGTTCACCGTGCTGGAACGCATGCACGGATGAGCTCGATGACCCCATCCTCCGCCGCCGTCGATGGCGTGCCGGGGGTGACCCGGGTGGCGTTGCCGATCGAGGTCAACTCGATCGAGAGCGTCAACATGTACATCGTCGACGACGGCGCCCAGGTGACCGTCGTGGACTGCGGGGTGTGGAAGCCGGACCGGCCCGACGGCGGCGTCTCGGTCGTGCAGGAAGGTCTGCACAGCGCCGGGTACGACCTGTCCGACGTGTCCCGGCTGGTGATCACTCACGCCCACATCGACCACTACGGCCTGGCCGGCCGGGTGATGGAGCTGACCGGCGCCGACCTGTCGATGCACGCGATGACCGACCTGGACTGCCAGAAGTACCGGCATCCGGACACCTCGATGTCCCAGCGGCGGGACACCTACGCCGACCATGGCATCGCCGACGGGCCGGGTGAGGACGGCGAGCACCTGACCCGGTGGATGCCGTACCTGCACTCGGTGGTGGAGGCCTCCACCCGGTTGCGCGGCCGGGAAACGATCGCCATCGGCGGCGACGAGTGGACGGTGCTGCATACCCCCGGGCACTCGCTGGGTCATGTGTGCCTGTGGTCCCCGCGGCGGCGGCTGCTGCTCTCCGGTGATCACCTGCTGCCCGGGATCACTCCGCCGGTGACCTTCGAGCGGGGCTTCGACGCCGATCCGATGCTCAGCTACCTGCGCTCGTTGCAACTGGTCCACGACCTGCAGCCGGAGCTGGTCTACCCCGGACACGGCCGGCCCTTCGGCGACCCGATCGGCCGGATCGAGGCCATCATGCGCAACAAGATGCGCCGGATGCAGCGGATCCGGCGAGCCGTCCAGGACCGGCCGACGACCGTCGGCGAGCTCACCGACAAGCTGGTGGTCGGCTCGATGCTGGGCCATCAGCGCCAGCTGGCGATCAACGAAACCCTGGCCCACATCGCCTGTCTGCGCTACGCCGGGCTGATCGAGCGGCGCATCCGGTCCGACGGGGTCTACGAGTGGTTCAGCACCAGCGACGAGCCGTTGGAGGTGACCCGTTTGCTCGGCGCCGACGCCGGGCCGGCGGGTGCTCCCACTGAGTAGGAAACGGCCGTCGCCACCCCCGGCGGTGGTGGGCCCGATGTTTGACTCAGCGGGCAGGGAGCGACCCTGCCGGTCACCGACCCGAAACCCGCGAGTTCAGGACGGAATTGATGAGTGATTCGACCGAAGGTCCCCTGGTCATCCAGGGTCTGGACGGGCTGAAGAACCGGCTCGGCACCGACCTGGGCGTCAGCGACTGGTGGACGGTGACGCAGGACGGCATCACCACCTTCGCCCGGCTGACCGGGGACGAGCAGTGGATCCACGTCGATCCGGAGCGGGCCAAGGACGGGCCGTTCGGCACCACCATCCAGCACGGGTTCTTCACCCTGGGGCTGTCCACCGGTTTCCTGTGGGAGATCTGCTCGGTCGACGGGTTCGCCGTTGTCCTGAACTACGGCCTGAACAAGGTCCGGTTCCCGGCCCCGCTGGCCGTGGACAGCAAGATCCGCATGCACGTGAACCTGGCCGAGGTCAAGGAACTCGAGACGCCCAACGGTCCGGGCGCCGAGGCCGTGTACCGGCTGACCTACGAGGTGCAGGGGCAGAGCAAGCCCTGCTGCGTCGCCGACCTGGTATTCCGCTACTACAACTGATCAACAATTTCGGACTCAGCATTTCGGACCAGGAGAGAAGATGACCACCACGGCGAACCCCGCGATCGGGCAGAGCATCGAGGCCAACGGGATCCGCACCAACTACCTGCAGTCGGGCTCGGGCGAGCAGACGGTCGTTCTCGTGCACGGTTCCGGCCCGGGTGTGACGGCCTACGCGAACTGGCGGCTGGTGCTGCCGGTGCTGGGCGAGGACTTCACCTGCTACGCCCCGGACATGGTCGGCTTCGGCTACTCGGACCGTCCCGCCGATGTCGAGTACAGCGTGCAGACCTGGGCCGACCAGACCGTCGGCTTCATGGACGCGATGGGCATCGAGAAGGCGCACCTGATCGGCAACAGCTTCGGCGGGGCGATCGCGCTGCGCATCGCCACCCAGCACCCGGACCGGGTGGAGAAGCTGGTGCTCATGGGCAGCATGGGCGTGCCCTTCGAGATCACCGAGGGCCTGGACACCGTCTGGGGCTACGAGGGCACCATCGAGTCGATGCGCAAGGTGCTCGACTTCTTCGCCTACTCCCGTGATCTGGTCAACGAGGAGCTCGCCCAGGTCCGGCACAAGGCCAGCATGGAGCCCGGCTTCCACGAGTCGTTCTCGTCGATGTTCCCGGCCCCGCGGCAGCGCTGGGTCGAGGCCATGACCACCCCCGACGACGAGATCCGCAAGCTGACCAACCGCACCCTGATCGTGCACGGGCGCGAGGACAAGGTCATCCCGCTGGAGACCTCGCTCAAGCTCGAGCAGCTGATCGACAACGCCGACCTGTCGGTGTTCTCGCACTGCGGTCACTGGTCGATGATCGAGCGCACCGCCGACTTCAACCGGCTGGTCCGTGACTTCTTCCTCGGTGCGCCGACCAAGCCGGTCGTCACCGTCGAGGACGAGTAAGGGACACGATGGCCACCAAGACGAAGGAAGCACCGGCGGCCGCGGCCGCCGATGCCGCGGACGACCTGGGATCCCGGGACCGGGATCTGCTGCTGCGCATCTACCGCGCGATGGTGCTGACCCGGGCGGTCGAGGACCGGATGGTCGCGATGTACAAGGGTGGCGACCTGCTCGGCTCCCTGTACACCGGGCACTGGCACGAGGGGATCAGCGTGGGCGCGGCGTCCACGCTGCGCGCGGACGACTACATGGCCCCGATCCACCGCGATCTGGGCGCCCACCTGTACCGGGGCATGGACGCGTGGCAGGTGATGGCCAGCTTCATGGGCAAGGCCACCTCGCCCACCGGCGGTCGCGACGGCACCCTGCACTACGGCCGGCTCGACCTGGGCCATTACAACCTGCCCAGCCACATCCCGGCCAACTTCCCGGTGGCCACCGGCATGGCATTCGCGGCGAAATACCGTGGGCAGGACAAGGTCTGCCTGGCGTTCTGCGGTGACGGCTCCACCTCGCGGGCCGATTTCCACGAGGCGCTGAGCATGTCCAGCGTGCTGGACCTGCCCAACGTGTTCGTCATCGAGAACAACCAGTTCGCCTACTCGACGCCGATCTCGATGCAGTCCAAGTCGATGCAGTTCTCCGACAAGGCCAAGGCCTACGGCATTCCCGGGGTCACTGTGGACGGCACCGACGTGCTCGCCGTGCACGACGCGGTCGCCGAAGGCGTCGAGCGGGCCCGCGCGGGTAAGGGACCCTCCATCGTCGAGGGCATCACGATGCGGATGCACGGGCACGCCGAGCATGACCCGGCCGACTACGTGCCGCCGGCGATGTTCGAGGAATGGTCGAAGAAGGACCCGGTCGAGCTGTTCGAGAAGCGGCTGGTGGCCGCCGGTGTCATCGACCAGGCGACAGCTGAGGACACCCGGAAGCAGGCCCGCCAGGCGGCCATCGACGCACGCAAGAAGGCCCTCGCCGATCCGATGCCGACGGCGGAGAACATCGAGGATGGCGTTTATGCCGACTGACACGCTCCCGGCCATCCTGAACCAGGACGCGGGACCCAAGGACAACGGCCAGGCGACCTACCTGGAAGCCGTCGCGCTGGCGCTCGATCACGAGATGCAGCGCGACCCGGACACCTTCATCATCGGCGAGGACGTCGGCCAGTTCGGCGGCGCCTTCAAGGTGACCAAGGGCTTCCTGGACAAGTACGGACCCCGCCGGGTCGTCGACACCCCCATCGCGGAAACGGGTTTCACCGGCCTCGCGGCCGGTGCCGCCCTGGTCGGGCTGCGCCCGATCGTCGAGTTCCAGTTTGCGGACTTCATCTCGTGCGCGTTCGACCCGATCATCAACGTGCTGGCCCGGCACCACTGGCGGACCGGCGACCCGATGCCGGTGACCATGCGGGCGCCGTTCGGTGGCCGGCTGCGGGCCGGGCCCACCCACTCGCAGAGCGTGGAGAGCTACTTCGCCCACGTGCCGGGCCTCAAGATCGTCATGCCGGGCACCCCGCAGGACGCGGCCGGGTTGCTGATCTCCTCGATCCGGGACAACAACCCGGTGCTGTACCTGGAGAACAAGTACCTGTACCGGCGGCTCAAGGCGGCCGGTCCGCTGTCCATGGACCCGATCCCGCTGGGCGTGGCCAACGTGGTCCGGCCGGGCCGGGACATCACGCTGGTGACCTACTCGGCCGGCGTGCACCAGGGCCTGGAGATCGCCGACGAGCTGGACAAGGAAGGCATCTCGGTCGAGGTGATCGACGTGCGCACCCTGGTCCCGCTGGATGTGGAGACGATCGTCAACTCGGTCAAGAAGACCTCCCGGGCCGTGGTCCTGCACGAGGCCGCCAAGCGGATGGGATACGGCGCCGAGATCGCCGCCACCATCCAGGAGGAGGCTTTCTGGTACCTCGACCAGCCGGTGGCCCGGATCGGCGCGAAGAACACGCCGACGCCGACCAGCCCCCCGCTGGAGGACGCCGTCATCCCGCAGCCGGCCGAGATCGCCGCCGCCATCCGCGCGGTCGCCCGGGCCTGACCGGTCCGGTGCCACCGGCATCGCTCGATTCAACCCTCGCCGCCGCGGCGGGCCCATCGGCCCGCCGCGCGGTGCTCACCTTCGGAAGGAACAACTGACGTGGCCGACCACGACATCGTGGTTCTCGGCGGCGGTCCCGGCGGATACGCCGCCGCGCTGTACGCGGCCTCGGCGGGCCTGTCGGTCGCGCTGGTGGAGAAGGAGAAGGTCGGGGGCACCTGCCTGCACCGGGGCTGCATCCCGGCCAAGGCTCTGCTGCATGCCGCCGAGGTCTTCCGCACGGTCGAGCACGCCGCCGCGCACGGCGTGAAGCTGCCCGACGGCTTCAAGGCCGAACCCGACTGGCCCGCCGCCAACACCCGCAAGGCCGGCATCGTCAAGCAGTTGCACGGTGGCCTGTCCGGCCTGCTCAAGCGGCGCAAGGTGCAGGTCGTCATCGGTGAGGGCCGGCTGCTGGCCGACGGCTCGGTCTCGGTGGACGGGCAGACCCTCAAGGGCAAGGCCACCATTTTGTGCACCGGCTCGGTGCCGCGGGCGATCCCCGGCATGGACATCGACGGTGAGCGGATCATCACCTCCGACCACGCCACCAACAGCACCGCGGACAAGCTGCCGGAGCGGGCCGTGGTGATCGGTGGCGGCGTCATCGGCGCCGAATTCGCCTCCGTCTACACCGATCTCGGGGTCGACACCACGCTGCTGGAGGCGATGAACGACGGCGTGCTGCCGATCGGGCCCGACCGCGACGTGGCCAACGTCCTGGCCAAGTCGCTGACCAAGCGCGGCACCAAGATCAATGCCCAGGCCCGGGTTGGCACCCTGGAGCGCACCAGCAACGGTGTGCTGGTGCCCTTCGAGACCCCCAAGGGCAGCGAGAAGCTCGAGGTGGAGCAGGTTCTCGTCTCGATCGGGCGACGCCCGGTGACCGAGACCGTGGGCGCCGCCGAGGCCGGGGTGAGGATCACCGACCGCGGCTTCTTCGAGGTCAACCCGACCACCATGCTGACCAGCAAGCCGGGCGTGTACGCGATCGGCGACTGCGTTCCCACCCCGGGTCTGGCCCACGTCGCCTACGCCGAGGCCGTGCTGGCCGTCGACCACTTCCTGGGGGAGAACCCGGTGCCGGTCGACTACGCCAAGATCCCCTGGGTCGTCTACACCCACCCCGAGGTCGCCTGGTCCGGGCTGACCGAGGCGCAGGCCCGGGAGGCCGGCCACGACGTCGTCGTGCACAAGCACAGCTTCGCCGGCAACGGGCGGGCCATGATCCTGGGCGAGACCGACGGCCTGGTCAAGATCGTCGCCGCCAAGGACGGCCCGGTCCTGGGCATGCACCTGGTCGGTCCGTGGGCCAGCGAGCTCATGCACGAGGGCTACCTGGCGGTCAACTGGGAGGCCCTGCCCAGCGAGGTCGGCCGCCTGATCCACGCGCACCCGAGCCTGTCCGAGGCGATCGGCGAAACCATGATCACCTTCTCCGGGCGCTCGCTACACGGCTGAGGCCCTTCCCCACTCGAAACCATCAAAGACCAGGAGACGTTGGATGTCCGACGAATGGTTCGTCACGATGCCCAAACTGGGCGAGACCGTCACCGAGGGCGAGCTGACCACCTGGCTCAAGAACGTCGGTGATCCGATCGCCTTTGACGACCCGCTGTTCGAGGTGTCCACGGACAAGGTCGATTCCGAGATCCCCAGCCCCTATGACGGGGTGCTGGCCGAGATCCTGGTGCCGGCCGGACAGACGGTGCCGATCGGCACCCAGTTGGCCCGGATCGTCCCTGAAGGCGCCTCGGTGGCGCCGGTCGAGGGGCGGCTGCCGGAGACCGGCCACCACGTGGCCGCGGCCGGCGGCCCGGCGCTCGGCGACGGCGCGGCCCCGCAGATGGGCGGCTCCGAGGGCCCGGCCGACGAGGCCCCCGGCGTCAGCGCCCCGGCCGGGCTGGTGCATGACATCACCATGCCCAAGTTGGGCGAGACCGTCACCGAGGGCGAGCTGACCAGCTGGCTCAAGAACGTCGGCGACGCCGTCGAGATGGACGACCCGCTGTTCGAGGTGTCCACCGACAAGGTCGATTCCGAGATCCCCAGCCCCTACGACGGGGTCCTGCTGGAGATCCTGGTCCAGGCCGGGCAGACCGTGCCGATCGGCACCCCGGTGGCCCGGATCGGCGAGGCCGGCGCCAGCGTCGGCGCCCCGGCCGCGGCCCCGACGGCGAGTGGTTCGGCCTCGGCCGGTCCCAGCTCGTCCACCGCGACCACGATCGTGATCGGCTCCAAGGCCGAACCGGGACGGATGCTCTCGCCGCTGGTGCGGCGGCTGGCCGCCGAGAACAACCTGGATGTCAGTGCCCTCACCGGGACGGGCGAGGGTGGCCGGATCCGCCGCGAGGACGTGGAGAAGGCCATCGCCGGTGGGGGAGCGCGCACCAACGGGGCCGCGGCCCCGGCGGCCCGAGCGGCGACCGCCCCGGCTCCGGCGGCACCCGCCGCCGCCCCAGCCACGACGGCCCCCCGGCCGGCGGTCCCGGCCGGTGTGGCCGATCCCCGCGACGAGGTCGTCACCCTGTCCCGGATGCGGATCGCCGTGGCCAACGGCATGGTCGCCTCGCTGGCCGCCTCGGCGTCGGTGTGGACCTCGGTCGAGGTCGACTTCGACAACGTGGAGAAGGTCCGGGTCAAGCACAAGGATCGGTTCAAGAAGGAGACCGGCGCCTCGCTGTCGTACCTGCCGTTCGTCTCCCGGGCGACCATCGACGCGCTGCGGGCGTTCCCGACCGTCAACTCCTCGATCGACATCGAGGCCAAGACGATGACCCTGCACCCGTACGTCAACCTGGGCATCGCGGTCGATCTGGACCAGCAGGGCCTGGTCGTGCCGGTGGTCAAGGACGCCGACTCGCTGAACATGCGCGGGGTGGCCCGCAAGATCACCGAGCTGGCCGGCGCGGCCCGGTCCAAGAAGCTCGGCGCCGAGGACATGAAGGGGTCCACCTTCACCATCACCAACCCGGGACCCTTTGCCAGCTATGCGTCCTCGCCGATCATCAACCAGCCGAACGTGGCCATCCTGTGCACCGACGGGGTCAAGCGGCGGCCGGTCGCGGTCGGTGACGCGATCGCCATCCACCCGACGGGCATCATCGGTCTGGTCTACGACCACCGGG
Organism: Nakamurella multipartita DSM 44233; assembly: GCF_000024365.1. Lineage (NCBI taxonomy): Bacteria > Bacillati > Actinomycetota > Actinomycetes > Nakamurellales > Nakamurellaceae > Nakamurella > Nakamurella multipartita. The sequence goes on along the minus strand of NC_013235.1, from coordinate 4,533,535 downwards.
CGTTCGATGGATCGACCGCATCGCTGTTCCTGATGCACATCCGCGACTCCCTGGAGCAGCGGGACTGGGAAGCCGAGGTCGGCTGACCGTGGCGGGACGGCCGGGTTCCCGGGACCGGGACCCGGCCGTCCCCCCGGGCCCGGAGCCAGTCACGGTGACCGTGGCCCGCGGCGTGGCCGCCGGCCGGGAGGACGACTTCGAACGCTGGAGCGACCAGCTCACCGCGCTGGCCACCCGGTACCCCGGATTCCTGGGCGCGGGCATGCTGCGCCCGAGCCGGGTGGGCGACCCCTGGCACGTGGTCTTCCGGTTCGACTCGGCCGCGCACCTGGCCGCCTGGGAGACCTCGCCGGAGCGCGCGCGCTGGCTCGCCGAGGGTGAGCATCTGGTCGAATCGACCGCGGTGCAACGGGTCTCCGGCCTGGAGACCTGGTTCTCGCTGCCCGGGCGGACCGCCCCGGCCCCGCCGAAATGGAAGATGTTCCTGGTCTCGGCGACGGTCTTCTACCTGCTCAACCTGACCCTGAGCCTGGTCTACGGCTGGAGCCTGGACAGCTGGCCGCTGCCCCTGCACATCGTGCTGATCTCGGTCCCGGTCACCGCCATCGCCACCTGGGTGGTGATGCCGCGGGCCGCCCGGCTGCTGGCCCGCTGGCTCTTCGCCGCCCCCACAGCCCCCACCCCCACCCGCACCCCCCGCCCCGGCGCCGCCACCTCCTCCCGCGCGGATCATCTACGCCGGCGCGGCACAAGTCGTTGACTTTCGCCTCACCCATCACAAAACGGGGGAGGTTGATCCGCGCAGAGGTAGATGATCCGCGCCGGGGAGAGGGCGGCGGGGCCCGCAGTCCGGCCGTGGACCGGGGGCCCGCCCCGGCGTCAGGGGGATGCGAGCTCGACCGGCTCCGTGGTCCCGCTGGCCGCGGCCCGGCGGACCGCCAGGGTCAGCGCCAGGGCGGTGGCCGCCTCGCGGCCGCTCACCACCGGTGGGGTGCCGTCGGTCACCGCCCGCGCGAAGGCCGACAGCGTTTCCTGGTACGGATCGACGTGCTGCTCGAGCGCGATCTCGCGCCGCCCGTCGCTGTCCACCACGGTCACGGCGCCGATCGGGTCGGCCCACAGCACGCCGGTGCCGACGACGGACCCGGTGCTGCCGTTGACCTCCAGACCGTTGCGGGCATGCGGCGTCGCCCAGCCGACGTGGATCTGGACGAGCACGTCGTCGGGGTAGCGGACCACCGCCATGCAGGTGTCCTCGGGCAGTGCCGCACCGTCGGGTGCCGGCCCGTCCCAGGTGCCTTGCCGGACGGCGATCGCGACGGCCGACGACGGCGTCCCGGCGATCTTGTTGACCACCGACGCCACGTGCGGGACCAGGTCGAGGATCGGGCCGCCGACCGCCGGGTCGGTCAACCGCCAGCCGCGCAGCCGCGGGGCCAGCTCGTAGGCGAAGAACGCGCGGATCGATCTGACCTCGCCCACAGCCCCGTCGGCGACGAGCTGGCGGATCACGGTGTTGCTCGTGTGCGCGGGCAGATGGTGGTTGACCGCGAAGACCACCGCGGCCCGATCGCACGCGGCGACCATCGCCGCGGCGTCGGCGACGTCCAGGGCGACCGGCTTCTCGCACAGCACGTGCTTGCCGGCGGCCGCGGCGGCGATGGTGTGCTCGGCGTGCAACCGGTTGAGGCTGCTGATGTACACCGCGTCGATGTCGTCCCGGGCCAGTAGCTCGTCGACATCGCGGCAGGCGTGGGCGATCTCGTGCCGGCCGGCGAACAGTTCGGCCCGCTCGGCGCTGCTGCTGCTCACCGCCACCGGGGACTGCCCCAGGGCCCGCAGGGCCGGAATCATCCGGGTCGCGGCGATGTCGCTGCCGCCGATCAATCCCCAGCGGATCATTGATGCCACCTTCTCAAGTCGGGTCGGGTCTGGCGTTCCGGCGCACCAGACGACGCGTCCCCGGCATCCTGGAGGATGCCGGGGACGGTGATCGGGGTGCAGCGCCGGACCGGGTCGGGTCAGACGGCCGCAGCCGCCTCGGAGTCGCCCTTGTACAGCACGACTCCCATGCCGTTGATCCACTCGTAGACCGGCACGTAGGAGAGCACCTCGCCCGGCGCGTCGTTCATCGCGCCGGCCAGGGCGACCCAGGCCCGGATCTCGCCGGTGCCGTTGCCGGCCTCCATCAGCTCGTCGTTGGGGATGTCGATGATGTCGGTCAGGTCACCCTTGGCCAGGATGTCCAGGAACCAGTTGTCGAATTCCTCGTCGATGTCGCCGATCCGCGGCTCACCGACGAAGTGCGACAGCCCGCCGCCGGCCACCAGGGCCACCCGCTCCAGACCCTCGTACGACCGGATCGCCTTGCCCAGCTTCTTGCCGAACTCGTGGAACTGCCGGATCGTCATCAGCGGCGGCGTCGTGCAGTTCAGCACGATCGGCACCATCGGCAGTTCCATGGAGTTGTCGAGCCAGTAGTAGACGGTCATGAAGCCGTGGTCGATCTTCATGCCGTACGACAGCGCCGGCTGGACGTCCTGCTCGATGAGGCTCGCGGTGATGTGCGCGGCCAGACCGGCGTTGGACGGCACCATCTTCTTCGGCACCTGCAGCCACACCTCGGGCGGGCCCAGGTGCTCGTCGTCCAGGCCGATCGCGATCTGCGGCAGCCCGTCCAGGAAGAAGTTGGTGAAGTGTTCGCCGGTCATCATCACGATGGCCTGCACGTCCAGCTCACGACACTTGTCGCGGACCTTTTCCAGCGCACCGAAGAAGCTGTCGGCCTGCTCGCGCGGGGCGGACCCGGGGTCCGCCGTCATCATCGGCGCGTGGGAGGCCGAATAGGCCATGACTATTTCTGCCACCGGGTCTTCTTCCTCTCGGGGACGGCGCCGGACTGCTCCAGCAAGGGTCGGTAGTCGGCACGCTTGTAGCCCAAGGCGCGGCAGAAGCCGTTGAGGATCACCGGGTGGACGCCCATCGCGTAGATGGCGCCGATGTCCGGCTCCAGCAGAGCCTTCTCCTCCTCGGGCGTCAGGTCGTAGCCCTCCACCACCAGGTCCGGCTTCGGGCCGTCGCCGGCTGCCTCCAACCGCCGCAAGTGGTCGAACAAGCAGCGCTGAACCATGTAAAGGCTCATCCCGTTCGGTCACCTCGCATTCGCTTCCCCTTTCCCTCGCTCCACTGTCGCCACCGTTTCCCCGGCTCCGGGTCGGGCCCGCATCGCCGGCGCCTTCAAACTAGGAGTTGGGGGCTCGCGGTGGACCCTGCGCGGGCGATCTTCCGTCGAGTGGACACCGGCCGGGCCTTTCGACCCCGCCTCAGGCCAACCCGAGCAACCGGCTGGCCGTGCCGCCCAGGATGGCCGCGGTGTCCGCCTCGCTCAGCCCCAGGTCGCCCACGGTCTTTCGCGGCGTCGGATCGCCCAGCTCGAACGGGTGGTCGGTACCCATCAGCACGTGCTCGACGCCCACGTCCTGCACGATCCGGCTCAGCACGGTCGTGTTGAACACCGCCGTGTCGTAGTAGAGCCGATCGGTGTAGTGGGTCGGCGGGTGGTCGTTGGTGTGGGCGACGTCCTTGCGCTCCCAGCCCATGTCCATCCGCCCGCGCAGCGAGGGCACGCAGCCGCCGCCGTGGGCCAGGCACAGGGTGATCGGGTACCGCTCCAGGGTGCCGCTGAACACCAGCCGGGCCACCGCGATCGCCGTCTCCATCGGATACCCGACCAGCTGCGGCATCCAGTAGTCCTTGAGTCGCGGACCGGCCGGCATGCCCGACGGGTGCAGGAACACGAAGGTGTTCCGCTCGGCCAGCAACGCCCACAGATCCTCGTTCACCGGATCGTCCAGATCCTTGCCGCCGCCCTGGCTGCCGATCGCGATGCCGGCCAGGCCCAGCTCGTCGAGCACGCGTACCGCCTCGTCGGCCACCCCGGGCCAGCCCAGCGGCACGTAGCCCAGGCCGACCAACCGATCGGGGGCGCCGGCGACGTAGCCGGCCAGCTCGTCGTTGCCCTGGGCCACGATGCCGGTGGCGAAGCCCGCGTCGTCGGCGTTGGTGGCGAACAGGAACGGCGGCAACGACACCGCGTGCACGTCGACGCCGGCCGCGTCCATCTCGACCAGCCGGGTGGCCACGTCGTGCTGGGAGCGGGCCAGCGGCAGCGGAGCTCCCGGACCCACGCCGCTGACCTTCGGGTCGAGCCGGACGATGCCCTGATCGACCGCGGAGACGTCGGCCAGGCCGCGGTCGGCCAGGCTGCGCAGCAGCGGCATCGGCATCGCATGCGCATGGACGTCGACCACCCGCGGCCCGGTCGGTGCGGCCGCCGTCGATCCGGCCGCCGTCGATCCTGCAGTGACGGACGTGTCCGCCGGATTCGAGCTCGTCAACGCGACCTCCCACGTGTTCGGTTGGACGGCCGGCTCCGCGCCGGCGTCGCTGTGCCACCGCCCGGCGGCACCGATCACGATGACTGTGGTGCGGCCCGGCCGCCACCTCCAGCCGCTCTCACTGGTCGGAAGAGGCGGGGATCACCCTGCCCGCCCAGGTCCGTCGTGACAATCTGCCAGTGCCGGCCCGCCGGATTGCCCGGACAGGTCGATGTCGCCCGAAAAGGAGTCGCCTCATGACTGTTCCCGACATGCCTGCCGACCTGGAGGCCGCGACCGCGCGGGTCAAGGAACTCAGCGACCGGGTCATCGACCAGGCCAAGCAGAACGGCCTGACCTGGCTCGAAGGCTACGAGAAGGTGCTGGAAAGCCTGCTCACCCTGGAGGAGCAGGCGGCCAAGGGTTCCGGCCTGGACTGGGCCAACACCCTGGCCAGCACACATGCCAACTTCGTCCGGGAGACCTCTCAGGTCTTCTTCGACGCGATGAGCAAGCAGCTCAAGGCCTGACGGCCCGTCCCTGAGTACCGGAGGAGAACACATGATCAGCGGCAAGACGACACTGATCGCGCACCTGGGCTACCCGACCTTTGCCTTCAAGGCGCCGTTGATCTACAACCCGTGGTTCGACAAGAACGACATCGACGCGGTTGTGGTGCCCATGGGGGTCAAGCCCGAGGAGTACCGGGAGTTCTTCCCGCTGCTGTTCAAGATGTCCAACATCCGCGGTGCGCTGGTCACCATGCCGCACAAGGTGACCACGACCGAGCTGGTCGACGAGCTCACCCCGATCGCCCAGGTGGCCGGCGCGGCCAACGCCGTGCTGCTGCGCGAGGACGGCTCGCTGCTGGGCGATCAGTTCGACGGCGCCGGCTTCGCCCGCGGGGTGGCCCGCAAGGGCTTCGACGTCACCGGCAAGCGGGCCCTGGTGGTCGGCAACGGGGGGGTCGGCTCGCCCATCGCGGCGTCCCTGGTCGCCGACGGGCTGGCCGAGATCGGTTTGTACGACCCGAACATCAAAGCCTCCGAAGCCCTGGCCGAGCGGTTGAACCAGCACTACCCGGCGGTGAAGGTGACCATCGGCTCCAAGGATCCCGACGGCTTCGACCTGGTGGCCAACGCGACCCCGCTGGGCATGCAGGACGGCGACCCGCTACCCGTGGACGTCGATCGGATCGCGCCGGGGACGTTCGTCGCCGACGTGGTGATGAAGCAGACCATCACGCCGTTCCTGCAGGCCGCGCTGGACAAGGGCTGTCCCATCCAGATCGGTACCGACATGCTCTACGAGCAGATCCCGGCCTACCTGGAGTTCTTCGGCTTCGGCACCACCACCGCCGACGAGCTTCGTGAAACCTCGTTGATCCAGCCATGAACGACGCGTCGGCCGCACGCTGGCGGTGGATTCTGGCCATGGGTTTTTCGGCCCTGGTGCTGTTCGGTGGCATCGTCCTGCTCTACCGGGGCGGCCCCGATTTCGAGCTCGTCGCCTGGATGTTGATCGTCATCGGATTGCTCGCGGTCGTCGTCAACATGATCATGCGTCACCGGTTCGTCCCGTGATCTGCTGAAGATTTCGACCCGCCGACAAGGGTGGGTCCACCGCTGCCGGTGGACCCACCCTTGTTGCGACGATCGAAAAAATCCGCCGTTGCGTTGCCGGGTCCCCGCACCGCGCATCGACCCAGGTCCCGCCTTCGCAGCGAGCCCTTTTGTCTGTCAATCGTTTTCGTTTCGTCACTGCACTGACCCCCGATCCGTGACCGGTCCGCTCGTGTGCTGCCGTCCAGCGGAAAGCGCCCCCGGTGTCGTTGACCGGGTGTGGTCCGCGCTGTGGACTACTTCACAGCCGACGCAAGTCGCGCCCGGCGACCCGTGACGAGGAGAACCACATGGCAGACGTCATCAAGGAGCCACCGGGCTCGCACGAACCGACGGAGCACGTCAAAACCCCGAAGAAGGCCGCGGCCAGCGGCTGGATCGGCAGTGCCCTGGAGTACTACGACTTCTTCATCTACGCCAGGCCGCGGCGCTGATCTTCCCGACCCTGTTCTTCCCGAGCGACAACGCCCAGGTCGGCATCGTCGCCTCGTTCGCCACCTTCGGTGTCGGCTACGTCGCCCGGCCCATCGGTGCGTTCGTGCTGGGTCACTGGGGTGACGAGCACGGTCGCAAGAACGTGCTGGTGCTGTGCATGCTGCTGATCGGGTTCTCGACGTTCTGCGTCGGTCTGCTGCCCAGCTACGCGGCCATCGGCATCTGGGCCCCGATCCTGCTGGTCGCCCTGCGCCTGATCCAGGGCTTCGCGGTCGGCGGCGAGATCTCCGGTGCCAGCGCGATGATCGTCGAGCACGCGCCGTTCGGCCGTCGCGGCTACTACGCCAGCTTCACCCTGCAGGGTGTCCAGGCCGGCCAGGTCTTCGCCGCCGCGATCTTCCTGCCGCTGTCGGCCCTGATGCCGACCGAGGCCTTCCAGTCCTGGGGCTGGCGGGTTCCGTTCTTCCTGTCCGCGCTGGTCGTGCTGGCCGGCTACATGATCCGTCGCAACGTCGACGAGACCCCGGCGTTCGCCGAGGAGGCCGAACACGGCGAGGTGCCGCAGGCGCCGATCGTGCAGGTCGTCAAGGAGAACGGCATCGACATGGTCCGCGTGGCCTGCATGGCGCTGATGAACGCCATTCCGACCGCGGTCACCGTCTCGGCGCCACCTTCGCTACCTCCGCCGCCTACGGCGTGGGGCTGACCTCCACCAACTACCTGTGGATCTCGGTCTCCGGCAACATCATCGCCGTCGTGCTGATCCCGTTCGTGTGCAACCTGGCCGACAAGATCGGTCGTCGCCCGGTGATCATCGTCGGCTGCCTGGGCTCGGGCATCCTGGCCTACCCGTACCTGTACTTCGTCAGCGAAGCCAACCTGCCCATGGCGTTCCTGTTCGCCATGCTGATGTGGGGTTGCGTGTATCAGGGCTACAACGCGGTGTTCCCGTCCTTCTTCCAGGAGCTGTTCCCGACCAAGACCCGGGTCACCGGCTTCGCGGTCTCGCAGAACCTGGGCACCCTGATCACCGCCTTCCTGCCGGCCATCTACGCCGCCATCGTCGGCCCGACCCCGACCAACCCGTGCGTGGTCGACAAGAAGTTCGTGCCGGACGCCATCGTCAACGGCGAGACCTGCCGGGCGCTGGCCGATTCGATCGAGATGGACGTCGTCTGGACGGTCGGCAGCATCACCTTCGGCCTGGCCATCATTGCGGCCATCGCCGCCTTCAGCGACCGCGAGACCTTCCGGGTGCACATGAACGACCTGGGCAACAAGGACGCCGTGCCGGTGCCCAAGGAGGAGTACGACCGGATCCGGTCGACCCGGACGGACCAGCCCGTCTGAGTTCCTGACCGATCCAGCATCATCGGCGGACGGCCGGTCGACTGTCGTCGACCGGCCGTTCCGCGTTCCCGCCCTAGTCCGACCCCGCGTTCCCGAGCCAGCTGCCTACCGGAGAGAATTCGACCCATGTCGATCAAGCCGTCGATCACCGTCATGAACGGGCCCAACCTGAACCTGCTCGGCACCCGCAAGCCCGAGGTGTACGGACACACCACGCTGTCCGACGTCGAGGATCTGGTCCGCGCCGACGCCGAGAAGCTCGGCCTGGAGCTGCGGTTCCTGCAGTCCAACCACGAGGGCCAGCTCATCGACTGGATCCATGAGACCGGCCCCGCGTTCAAGGCCGGCGAGTCGATCGGCATGGTCTACAACCCGGGTGCGCACACCCACTACTCGTACGCGATCCGGGACGCCATCGAAGGGGCGCAGGTCCCGGTCATCGAGCTGCACATCTCCAACGTGCATGCCCGTGAGGAGTTCCGGCACCATTCGGTGATCTCGCCAGTCGCCCGCGGGATCATCGTCGGCTTCGGCGTCGTCGGGTACTCGCTGGCCGTCCGCGGCCTGTACGAGCTGCACGAGGCCGAGGTGAGCAAGAACCTCAAGCCGGGCGTGCGCACGTGAGCCCGCCGGCCGCCGGCGCCCCGGTCCGGATCGCGGTCGCCGGGGCCGGCCTGATCGGCCGGCGGCACATCGAGGAGATCGACGCGAGCACCGTGGCCGACCTGGCCGCCATCGTCGATCCGTTCCCGGCCGCCGATGAGGTCGCGGCGAGATACTCCGTGCCCCGGTACGCGGGGCTGGCCGAGCTGTTCGCCGCCGGCGGGGTCGATGGGGTCATCCTGGCCACGCCGAACCAGGTGCACGTGCAGGGCGGCCTGGAGTGCGTCGCGGCCGGGGTCCCGGTGATCGTCGAGAAGCCGATCGGCGACACCGTCGAGGCGGCCACCCGGCTGGTCGAGGCCGGCGAGGCGGCCGGGGTGCCGGTGCTGACCGGCCATCACCGCAACTACAGCCCGATCATGGCGCGGGCCCGCGAGGTCGTGCGCAGCGGCGTGCTGGGCGACCTGGTCGCCGTGGTCGGCACCGCCCTGTTCTACAAGCCCGACGACTACTTCGAGGTCGGCGGCGGGTGGCGCACCCAGCCCGGCGGCGGCCCGATCCTGCTGAACCTGATTCACGAGGTCAACAACCTGCTCTCGCTGGTCGGGGACATCGTGCGGGTGCAGGCGGTGACCTCCGACGCCACCCGCGGGTTCGCGGTGGAGGACACCGCGGCGATGGTCTTCACCTTCGCGAACGGGGCCCTGGGCACGTTCGTGCTGTCCGACACCGCCGCCTCGCCGCGCTCGTGGGAGCAGACCTCGCTGGAGAACAAGAGCTACGACAGCTTCCCCGACGAGGACTGCTACCACCTGGCCGGCACCCGCGGCTCGCTGTCGGTGCCGACCATGCGGCTCAAGGTCTACGAGGGCACCCCGTCCTGGTGGGAGCCGTTGACCTCGTCGACGATCGAGTTGGAGCGCAGCGACCCGCTGGCCAACCAGATCACCCACTTCGCCGCCGTCATCCGCGGGGACGAGCAACCGGTCTGCAGCGGCCGCGACGGCCTCAAGACCCTCAAGGTGGTCGACGCGGTCATCGAGGCCGCCCGCACCGGCCGCCCCGTCGACATCACCGCCTGATTCACCCCGGGCCTCGCGCGGATCCACCCCGGGCCTCGCGCGGATCCACCCCGGGCCTCGCGCGGATCCACCCCGGCCTCGCGCGGATCAACTTCGCCGGCGCGGATGAAACCTCACCTCTTGGGCTCTCCTGCCGTGTCTGTGGGTTAGCCGCGGCCTGGGAGTGCTGGGCGGTGTCCGCCCAGCCGGAGCATAGCCAGGGCTATGAGGGCGTGTGGAGAGGCGAACCCGAACGCGACTCGGGTGATCAGCCTGATCTTGGCGTTGACGGACTCGACGCGGCCGTTGGACATGTGGTGCTCGATCGCGGCCAGGATGCTGGCTCGATGTCGAGTGATCCGTTTCGCCAGGCTGCTGAACAGGCCGATGCCGGCGGTCCGCGCCCAGGTGATCCAGTTCTCCAGGGCGGTGGCGGCCTGCTCGACCGGCAGTTTGAAGATCAGTCGAAGGCCTTCCTTGAGCAGATACGCGCGGTGCAGGTCGGGGTCGGTCAGCGCGATCCAGGCCAGTTTGACCTGCTGATTCTCGGTGAGGTCCTCCGAGTTTCGCAGCAACGCCGACCGGGCCCCGGCCATGCCCTTGACCAGGTCAGCGCCGGCTTGCCCGGCGGTGACGACCGGGCTCGAGCCGCCCGCGATGCGGTCGACGGCGGCCCGGCGGGCCTGCCGACGGGCCGTGCTGATCACGATGCGTCGTAGCTTGTCCAAGGCGTCGGTAGCCCACCCAACAACATGGAACGGGTCAGCACACCGGACCGCGTTCGGGCATCGCTGCTTGACGACCGTGCTGATGTAGGTGGCGCCGTCGGCCGAGACATGGGTCAGCAGAGCGCACCGATCCGGGCCCAGAAGATCGAAGAACTGGTGCAACGTTGCCGAGTCCCGGCCGGGTGCCGCCCACAACAAGTGACCGGTGTCGTGGTCCACCACGACGGTGAGGAACCGGTGGCCACGCTTGTAGGAGATCTCATCGATCCCGAGGCGGCGGACCTCGCGTAACCGGTCCTGCAACCGTTCATGATCGGCCCAGTACCGAGACACGATCGCCCCGACAGTGCGCCAACTGATCCGCAACAGCTGGGTCGTGGCCGTCTTCGAGGTCTGAGTGGCCAACCACGCCACGGTCCGGTCGAACACCAGGGTGTGGCCCGCGCCGTGCCTGGCCCAGGGCACATGCGCAACGACCACGCCATGCTCACGGCACGACACCCGAGGGGCCTCAGCCTCCACCACCGCCCGGGACAACCCCACGTCCACCGTCCGCCACTGCCGGCGGCCGGCGCCCCGGTCGTACCACGGCGACCGGCGTCGACACCGGCCACACCGCCCCGCCCACCTCTTCACTGGCCGGACCCGCACCACGATCAAGTCCGGATCATTGACGTCGACGTCCTCGACGATCGCCCCCATCAGGCCCAACGCCCGATGCCATACCCTGTTTCCGCGCACGCCGCTCTCCGCCCACCGTTCCGGGACCTTCAGACAGCCCCAGAACCTAGGCGCGGGAGCGGCGTGTTGCCATTCCCCACCCCAACAAACGACCCACTGATTCAGCAGGAGAGCCACCTCTTGTGACTGGTGGGGACGTTGTCAACGACTTCATCCGCGCCGGGGATCCGCTAGTTGTGCACAACCCGGATCGGCCCTCGCCGGTTGTCCACAATGGCGACATTTGTTGCCCGAACTTCGCGGCCAGCCGTCATCCTCGGCGTCATGAGTGTGCTGGCCGACCGTCGCCTCCTGGACCAACTGTTCGCCCGCTGGGGCCCGGTCGTGCATCTGCATGACGTGGTCACCGGCGGGCTGCCGCGGGCGCTGCTGATCCGCGGGGTGGATCGCGCCGACCTGATCCGGGTCGGCAAGGCCGCCTTCGTCCGCCAGCAGGACTGGGCGGCGGCCGACGAGCGCGAGCGATTCCGGTTGCGCGCCTTGGCCTTTGGGTTGTGTCTGCGCGAGGACGCCCACCTCACCGGTGAGGCCGCCGCCCTGTTGCTCGGTTTGCCCCTGGTCGATGACCCGAGCGGGTTGCCGGTGGCGATCCGCCCGGGCAACGCCCACGTCGGGCACGATCGCTCGCCCTACGGCCGGGTCCGGCGCGGCTACCTGCCGCTGACCTGCCGTACCGAACGGGCCCGGGTGCCGGTGGTCAGCCCGGCCTTCTGCGCGGTCGACATTGCCCGGCACCTCGGTCCGCGGGACGGCTTGGTGGTCGCCGACGCCGTCCTGCACACCGGGGTGGATCGGGAGGCGTTGACCCGGATCGCCGAGCACATGCTGGCCTATCCCGGTATCGCGACCGTGGCCTGGGTCGCCGCACACGCCGACGGGCGGGCCGAAAGCCCGCTCGAATCGGTGGCCCGCTACGCGTTTCTCGCGGCGGATCGGCCCGTGCCACTGAGCAATGTCTGGATCGGGGCCGGCTCCCGGTGGTTCCGTGTCGACCATCTGCTGCCCGAGGATGGGGTCGTGCTGGAGGGCGACGGCGCCGTGAAATACCGCAATCGGCCGGACGCCGACGTCATCGTCACCGACGAGAAGGAACGGGAGCGGCTGATCCGCGGGCTGGGCTACGGGGTGGTCCGCTACACCTGGGCCGACGCCGTGCATCGGCCGGGCCTGCTGTTGCACCGGGTCCAGGAGGCGGCCCGGCTGCGCCCGCACGCGTCCCTGCCGACCGGATGGCGGCTCGACCCGCCGTGGGCCGACGCCGACGGTGGATCCCTGCGCGGATGAAACTGCACCGAATGTGACTGGAGGGAGGCGAGTCGACGATTTGGGCCGCGCCGGCGTTGTTGATCCGCGCGGGAAGCGGGGGCGGGGCGGGTAAGCGGGTTGGACCGGAGAGCGGCCGGGGCTAGGGGGTGGCGGCGGAGCGGAGTACGTCGACGGCGGCCGCGTGCGAGACGGCGGCCGCCTGGTCGACGCCCTGCGCGACCAGGGCGTCGGAGATGACCTCGACGGTGACGACGGCCGGGGTGGCGCCGTGCTCGTGCAAGGCGCGCACCATGCCGGCGGCGTCGCCGTAGCCCTGCCCCGGCGGCAACCGGTGGCCGAGGGACTCGGCCCGCAGCGGGTCCATCGGGGTGGCCTGCACGTCGCACAGCTGCACGGCCACGATCGCGGCGGCCGGCACGGCGGCCAGATCGGCCGCGGTCATTCCGGACCGGGCCCAGTGCCAGACGTCGACGATGACGGCGCCGTTGGACCGACCGGCGTCGCGCAGGATCCGGCCGGTGGTGGCCAGGTCGGGCACCCCGCTGTAGGGCATGAACTCCAACGCGACGGTCAGCTCGGGGCCCACCCGGTCGCACAGCCCGGCGAACTCCTCGGTGATCTGCTCGACCGGCAGGTGTTCGAGCAGGCCGGCGTTGAGGTGCCGGACCCCGAAGGTGCGGGCCATCTCGACCACTGTGCGTTCCTTGCGCTGCTGCTCGGGCGTGCGGTCGGCCGCCGTGCCCCAGCCGGTCACGTACTCCACCTCGAGCACGGGAACCCCGGCGCTGGCGGCGATCTCGGCCATCGCCGGGCCGTCCAGCCCGGCCTCGATGGCGTCCCAGTAGTTCTCGGCGCGCAGGCCGATGCCCTCGAACCCGGCCGCGGCGGCCGCGCGGACCCGGTCGGGAAAGGCCACCCGGGTACCCAGGGTGTACGAGCTGAGCACCAGCGGCGGCGCGGAGCCAGCGGGACCGAGCACGGCGGTGGGGGCGGGGGAGCCGGCACTGGGTGACATGCCACCGAGTCTGCGGGTCGAACCGTCGGGACCGCAGCGGCTTCCGGCGACCGGAAGCGCGTGGACCCGCACCCGGCCGGCCCCGTCTACTGAAGGCCGGACGAAGGAAGGGTCGAACGTGGACACGGGTACGACGAGCAACCGGACGGTGGAGTGCGACCTGCTGGTCGCCGGAGGGGGTGCGGGTGGCCTGTCCGCCGCGGTGACCGCCGCGCACCAGGGCCTGGACGTGATCGTCGTGGACAAGGCCTCCACCCTGGGCGGGGCGACCGCCTGGTCGGGCGGCTGGATGTGGGCGCCGCTCAATCCGCTGTCCCGGGCCGACGGCATCGTCGAGGACGTCGACGAGCCGCGCACCTACCTCAAGCACGCGCTGGGGGAGAACTACGACGAGCCGCGGGTCGAGGCCCTGCTGGCCAACGCCCCGAAGATGGTCGACTTCTTCGAGAACCAGACCAGCCTGCAGTTCGTCAGCGGCACCTGGATCGCCGACATCCTGGGCGACCTGCCCGGCGCCGGCACCGGCGGCCGCTCGGTCGGGCCCAAGCCGATCAACGCCCGCAAGCTGCGCAAGGACCTGCGGGCGCTGGTCCGCCCCCAGCTGTACGAGACCTCGTTCCTGGGCATGGGCATCATGGCCGGCCCGGACCTGCAGGCGTTCCTGCACGCCACGGCCGACGTCAAGTCCTTCTTCCACGCCGCCTGGCGGGTCGCCTTCCATGTCTGGGATCTGCTCACCCAGCGGCGCGGCATGCAGCTGGTGAACGGCCCGGCCCTGATCGCGCGGCTGATCAAGTCCGCCGACGAGGCCGGCGTGCGGATGTGGGTCGACTCACCGGTGATGCAGCTGCTGACCGACACCAGCACCGACAACGAAAACGACATCGACACCGACGGGCGGGTCACCGGCGCGTTGGTGCAGCACCCGTCCGGCCCGGTGACCATCCGCGCGCGGCGCGGGGTGGTGCTGGCCACCGGCGGCTTCCCCCGCGACGTCTACCGGCGGGCCGAGTTCTACCCGCGCACCCCGACCGGCCGTGAGCACTGGACCCTGGCCCCGGCCGAGACCACCGGCGACGGGATCACCGTGGCCGAACGGGTGGGCGCCGCGTTGGACACCTCGCTGGCCTCTCCGGCGGCCTGGTGCCCGGTCTCGCTGGTCCCGTACCGCAACGGGCGGGTGGGCACCTACCCGCACATCGTCGACCGGGGCAAGCCCGGCCTGATCGCGGTGACGGCCACCGGCCGCCGGTTCGTCAACGAGGCCGACGGCTACTACCAGTTCACGACGGCGATGATCGATGCCGCCCCCGAGGGTGAGCCGGTGCAGGCCTGGCTGATCTGCGACCACGCGTTCCAGCGGCGGTACCCGTTCGGCATGGCCAAGCCGTTCCCGGTGCCCACCTTCCCGTACCTGCGGAACGGTTACATGAAGCGCGGCAAGACCCTGGGCGAGCTGGCCGTCAAGTGCGGGATCGACCCGGCCGGCCTGGAGCGGACGGTGGCCGAGTTCAACACCCACGCCCGGCTCGGGCAGGACCCCGAGTTCGGCCGCGGGCGCACCGTCTTCAATCGCGGCTCCGGCGACAAGGACCACGGCCCCAACCCGTCGTTGGCCCCGCTGGAGCAGGGTCCGTTCTACGCGATCCGGGTGCTGCCCGGCAGTTTCGGCACGTTCTACGGCCTGCGCGCGGACGCCGACGCTCGGGTGCTGCGGGCCGACGGGTCGGTGATCCCGGGCCTGTACGCGGCCGGCAGCGATCAGGCGAACGTGATGGGCGGGCATTACCCGTCGGGCGGCATCAACATCGGCCCGGCCATGACGTTCGGCTACATCGCCGGCCGGCACGCCGCCGGCGACCGCTAGGGAGTCCGCGCGCCGGCGGAGCGCAACGGCCGTGGGGAGGCGGCTACAGCCCGGTCGTGGTGCGGGGCTGCAGCCGCCAGGCCAGCCACAGCACGGCCGACTCCCAGGCCCGGGCCGCACTCAGGGCCGCGTGCAGTCCGGGCGCGTCGGCCAGGTCGGGCCCGAGCGAGTCGATCCGGCGCTGCAGCTCCCGGGTCTGGATGGACCGGTCGGCGCCGAAGAGCAGCAGCCGCCGGCTGAGCGCGGCGCGGGCGCGAGTGGTGGTGGACGTGGTCATGGGCTCCTCCTGGCATGCCGGATGATCCCGACGGCGCGGCACCGAGAAAAGACACCACGCGACGTTGAGGAGCTGTGTCGACCGTCGTCGACTCCAGGCTACGACGATCCCCGGACCATCGCCGATGGTCCGGGGCGGTTCAGGACGAGATGGACGTGGTGGCGCGTCGTTGCCGACGGTGCGCGGCCATCCGTACCGGCGAGTTGACCTCGCCGTAGCCCTGGTAGTCGCCGATCCGCTGGACCACCTCGAAGAACACCCGCCCGCCCAGGACGGCGGTGTAGAAGTGCCAGAACTCGCCGTCAGATGTGCGGTCGTACAACAGGTTCAGCTCGCGCAGCGCGGCCAGTTGCTCGGCCGGCAGGGCCAGCCGGGCGTCCAGGTCGTCGTAGTAGTTGGCCGGCACGGGCAGTACCGGGGCGCCGGCCGCGACGGCCGCTCGAGCGGCCGCGACGATGTCGTCGGTGGCGAACGCCACATGTTGCGGGTCGGTCACCCCGGGCGCCCATTGGCCGCCGCGGCGCAGCACCGAGACGGTCATCCCGATCCGGACCGAGCCGTCGACGTTGGCCGCGGTCCGGTTGCGGACCAGGCCGAACGGCGCGGCGATCTCCGAGCTGTGCCGGGTCGGCAGGCCCAGCACGCAGCGGAAGAACAGGCTGGCCTCGTCGAACCGGTCGTAGGGCTGGGTGAGGGCCACGTGATCGATGCGGCGCAGCCCCAATGGGGAGGTCCCGGCCGCGGCGGCGGTCGGTTCGAAATCGCCGATCCAGCTGCTCGCGTCCGCGGCCCCGGTCCGGCAGAAGAACACCGCGGTCTCGTCGGGGGCGGCCACCGCGGACAGGTCGGCCTCGCCGGCGCCGACCCGGCGGGGCAGCAGCGGGGCGAGCATGGCCTGGGCGCGCACGGCCGCGGCCGCCGGGTCCCGGGTCTCGAAGCCGATGGCCGCTACCGCGGCCCCGGTCGGGTGTTCGTCGAGCCCGCGGGCGGCGTTGAGCAGCACCCGCGCATCACCCTGCGACCACAGCTGCACCGGCTTGCTGCGGTGCTGCCCGGAGTGCACGAAGCCCAGGCAGGACAGGGTGGCGGCGACCGCCGGGCCGCTCTCGTCGTCGACGGCCAACTCGGCGAAGGCGAAGCCGCCCAGTTCCGGGGCCGGCGGCACCTGCCGGTCCGACCCCGAGGTCCCGACCGCGCCGGAATCGCCGGTGACCGAGCCGGCCCGGTCCAGCGGCACGCTGCCCACGGTCGACTCGTACAGGGCCAGCAGCGAGCGGTGCGCGTCCACCGCCGCCCGGCCCGGGTCGGACTGGCGGAACACGTCGTTGAACACCTCGAGCGAGAGCGGACCGGTGTAACCGGCGGTCAACACATGGCCCAGGAAGGCGGGCAGGTCGAACGTGCCCTGCTCGGGGAAGAGCCGGTGGTGCCGGCTCCACTGCAACACGTCCATGTTCATGAACGGCGCGTCGGCCAGCTGCAGGAAGAAGATCTTCTCGCCCGGGATCTGCTCGATGCCGGCCGGGTCCGACCCGCGGGACAGGATGTGGAAGCTGTCCAGGCAGACGCCCAGCGCCGGGTGATCGGCGGCCCGGACGATGTCCCAGGACCGGTCGTAGGTGTTGACCTTGGTGCCCCAGGCCAGCGCCTCGTAGGAGATGCGCATGCCCCGCTGCCGAGCCCGTTCGGCCAGCCGGTGCAGTTGCTCGGCGATCACCGCGTTGTCGTCGACGGCGGTCGGGGAGACCGCCGAGCAGACCAGGATCAGGTCGGTGCCCAGGGCTTCCATCACGTCGAACTTGCGGTCCGCGCGGCGCAGGTTGAGCTCCACCTGCGCCGGGTCGGTGGAATCGAAGTCCCGGAACGGTTGGTACAGATCGATCGACAGGCCCAGGTCGGCGCACCGCTGCCGCACCTCGCGCGCCGACGACGAGGACACCACGAAGTCCGGTTCGAAGATCTCCACGCCGTCGAAGCCGGCCGCCGCGGCGGCGGCGAGCTTGTCCTCCAGCGTGCCGGAGATGCAAACGGTGGCGATCGCGGTACGCAGCGGCGGACGGGATGTGGCGGTTGCCACGCCGTCGACCGGTTCCGTACCGGGCGCTGAACCGGCGAGCAGTGACATCATCGCCTCCAGGGGTCGGTTGAAATTCACAGATACCGGCATCGGCCCCGCTGCGGCACTCCTGCGCCTAGGTGTTCCGACCAGCGGGAGGGCCGCCGGAAACGGCCATCATGGCGATCGTCGGGCAAAGGATGGGAAATATGGCACCGGAACTTCCAGAGGCACTGCGGGACGTCGCCGAGCGGGCGGCCAGCGTGCTCGCGCCTGAGACGGACATCTTCGAGGACGTCGACGTCGCCGGGTTCGGCGAGTCGTTGGCCAAGGCCCTGCGCACCTCGGTCACCCAGCCGACCGTGCCCATCAAGTCCGCCTTCCATCTGGCCGGTGACCTGGTCCGGATCCCGGTCGCGGCGGGCGCCCGCTGGCTGGGCCGGGACGTCACCCCGCCGGTGGACGCCGATCCCAAGGACCGCCGGTTCGCCGCCGCGGCCTGGCAGGACAACCCGGCCTACTACTCGATCCGGATGGCCTACCTGGCCTCGGCCAAGGCGGCTCGCGAGCTGGTCGGCTCGGCCAATCTGAGCCCGGACGAGAGCCGCAAGGCGATGATGGCGCTGGATCTGATCGTCGACGCGCTGGCCCCGACCAACTTCCTGCCGACCAACCCGGCCGCCCTGCAGAAGGCGTTCGACACCGCCGGGGCCAGCCTGCTCAAGGGCGCCCGCAACTTCGTCGGCGACGTCATCAACAACGGCGGCAAGCCGCAGCAGGTGGACCGCAGCGGCTTCGAGGTCGGCGTCAACCTGGCCTGCACCCCGGCCAAGGTGGTGTACCAGAACGAGCTGATGGAGCTGCTGCAGTACGAGCCGCAGACCGAGCAGGTGCACGCCACCCCGCTGCTGTGCAGCCCGCCCTGGATCAACAAGTACTACATCATGGATCTCGCGCCGAACCGCAGCTTCATCGAATGGGCGGTCACGCACGGGCGCACGGTCTTCGCCATCAGCTACAAGAACCCGTCGGCCGACATGGCCGGCACCACCATGGACGACTACCTGGTGCACGGGCCGCAGACCGCGCTGGACGTGATCGAGGAGATCACCGGGGCGCAGACCATCGACATCGTCGGGCTGTGCCTGGGCGGGGCGATGACCGCCATCACCGCCGCATTCCTGACCCAGCAGGGTGACAACCGGGTCGGCACGCTGACCCTGCTCAACACCATGCTCGACTACGACCAGCCCGGCCAGCTCGGCGCGTTCACCGACCTGAAGTCGGTGGAGCGGCTGGAGAAGAAGATGAAGAAGGCGGGCACGCTCGAAGGCGAGACGATGGCCGGCACCTTCGACATCCTGCGGGCCAACGACCTGATCTTCAACTACGTGGTCTCCAACTGGCTGATGGGTCAGCCGCCGCCCGCCTTCGACATCCTGGCCTGGAACGCCGACAGCACCCGGATGCCCGCGGCGATGCACGCGTTCTACCTCAAGAACTTCTACGTGCAGAACAAGTTGGCCGCCGGCACGCTCGAGATCGGTGGCGCCACCATCGATCTGAGCGTGATCAAGTCGCCGGTCTACGTGGTCAGCGCGATCAACGACCACATCGTGCTGTGGGAATCGGCCTACAAGACCGTCAATCTGGTCAGCGGACCGGTGCGGTTCGTGCTGGGCAGCGGCGGGCACATCGCCGGCATCGTCAGCCCGCCCGGACCCAAGGTCTGGTACCAGGTCGCCGAGGGCGACGAGCAGCTGCCGGCGACCGGCGCCGAGTGGCGGACCACGGCGGCGCGCAAGCAGGGCACCTGGTGGGACGACTGGGCCCGTTGGTCCGACGAGACCTCCGGGCCGATGATCGACCCGCCGTCGATGGGCAGCGCGAAGTACCCGGTGCTTCGCTCGGGCCCGGGCAGCTACGTCAAGGGCTGAGCCGGCCCGGCCGCCCCGCTCAGGTGGTGGCGGCCAGGTGCAGGTCTTCCGGCTCCGGGCAGGCCTGCACCGGCAGGTCGGGCCCGGGCCGGCCGGCCAGCTCCCGGGTGAGGCTGCGGGTGGCGATCGCGAGCGTGCCGATGACCGCATGCATGTCCCGCTGCAGGTCCTGCACGGAGATCTCGATGGCGGCCAGCACCTCGCCGCCGCGGCCGAAGACGGGCATCCCGACCCAGCACAGCTCGCTTTCCAGCTCCCAGCGGGTCACCGCGACCCGGGTCAGCCGGGTCACCCCCAGGGCTCGCCGGAACCGGTCCGGGGAGGTGACGGTGTGGGGCGTGTAGGCCCGCAGCCCGCGGATGATCGTCATCTCGACCATCCGCGCGGAGGAGAAGGCGAGCAGGGCCCGGCCCATCGCGGTCGGGTGCGCCGGCACGGTGGCCGCCGAACTGAAGGTCGAGGCCGGTCGAGGACCGGGCACCTTCTCGATGTAGGCGACCTCGAGCTCGCTGAGCACCCCCAGCCGCACTCGCGATCGGGTGGCGGCGGACAGGTCCTCGATGATGCACGGGGCGCGCTCGGCGATGGTGGGGTGGCCGGGACGCTCGGTGTCCTGGGTGCCGATCATCCGCAGCGGCAGCCCGGCCCGGTAGTGACCGTCGTCGGTGCGTTCGAGCAACCGCCAGGAGGCCAGCTCGGAGGTCAAGCGGTGCGCGGTCGAGATCGGTAGCCCGGCCAGCCGGGCGATCTCGGTGAGCGAGTGTTCCGAGCCCTCGGTGAAGGTCAGCAGGATCGAGGTGATCTTGCTGGTGACGGACCGCCCGGACTCCGTGGAATTGCCGGCCAAGGCCACCTCCTCGTCGTCATCGACGTCATGAGCGGATTCGTTCGAAATGACCGATCCGGTGATCAACTCCGGCCCTAGGCAAACACATCGTGGCAGCCACAGACCAGTGCGTCATCGTGAGGAAACCATCCGCGACACGGATGGACCAATGCGCAACACGGTGTCCGGGCCGATTCTGGGGTCGGTCCTGGGGTCGGCCGAGCCCGGCCCGGGGTCGCGAGCAGCCATCATGACTCCGGTGGAATTGGACTGGATGGAGACGTTCCTCGCGGTCGTCGACCGTGGTGGTTTCACGGCGGCCTCCTCTCAGGTCCATCGTTCCCAGTCGCGGGTGAGCGCACACATCGCCTCGCTGGAGCGCGAGCTCGGCACCCGGTTGATCGATCGCAGCCGAAGGCCGGCCGCCGTCACCGAGGCCGGGCAGGTGTTCGCCGCACACGCCCGGGAGATCCTGGCCGACGTGCGCACGGCGCGCGCCGCCCTGGCCGCGGTCCGCGCCCTGTCCGGTCAGAGCATCCGCGTCCAGACCACCGCGTGCATCGGGGCCACCATCCTGCCCGCGGTGCTGGCCGGCGTGCTGGAGCGTTTCCCGGACGCCACGGTCGCCGTGTCCGAACCCGATGGCTGGTCCGAGGACGCGGGCGCGGCCGCGGCCGAGCAGTCCGTCCTGGTCGTGGCCCCGGTCGACCGAGATCCGCACCCGCTGGCCCGGCGGCATGTGCTCTGGTGGGAGCCGTTGCAAGCGCTCCTGCCGGCCGCACACCCGTGGGCGCGGGAGGCCGGGGGGATCTCGGTCGACCGGTTGGCCGAGCAGCGGCTGGTCCTCTGCCCGGTGGTCGGCGGAGTGATCGAACCGCTGCTCGGCGAGGACCCCGGTGCGGCGCCGGCTCCCCGGATCACCGTCGAGGCGCCGCACACGCTGGCCGCGCTGGTCGCCGCCGGGTTGGGGATCGGGATCGTCAACATCGGCCTGACCGGCCTCCTCGGCGATCGCGACCTGGTTGCGGTGCCGCTGCGCGGGGTGGACGGGTCCGCCGATCTCGGCCTGGATGTGGCCGTCGAGTGGTTCGACGTCGTGCTGACCAGTCCGATCGGCCGGGCGCTGCACGAGGCGGTCCTGCTGGCCCCCACCCCGGTCGGCGCGAGCGACCGCCGGACCCGGACATGACCGCCGACCGCCGGCCGCGGCGTAGGGTCAGTCGGGTTCGCACTGCGCTCGTTGCGCCGCTCGCCGTCCCATCCCTGCGCCCGCCCCCAAGGACGTGATGGTCCCGTTCGTCGGACGTCAGACCGAGCTCGGCGTGCTGCACGCGTGCCTGGCCGACGCCCGCGCCGGCCGCCCACGGGTGGTGCTCATCGAGGGCGCCCCTGGGATCGGCAAGACCGCCCTGCTCGACCGTCTGGCCGAGGATGCCGCCGCCGCCGACGATGTCGTCGTCCTGCGGGCCAGCGGCGATCTGCACGAGGACCTGCTCGCCTACGGCGTGCTCGGCCAGCTCGCCCGCTCGGCCGGACCCGCCACGCCGGGACTGCCGGACCTGCCCGATCGATCGGGTCCGGCGGTCGCCGATCCCGCCGATCCCGCCGATTCCGCTCCGCTGGCCGACCCGATCACCGTCGGGGCGCAGTGGCTGCACCGGTTGGACGCGATGGCCGGGTCGGTGGTCGTGATAATCATCGACGATGCGATGTGGGCCGACCGGCCGTCCCTGCTGGCCCTGGTGTTCGCGTTGCGCCGGCTGGTCGCGGACCGGGTGCTGGCCGTGTTCGCCACCCGCGAGCGCGCGGCCGGCGACCTCCCGGAGAGCCTGACCAGGTTGATCACCGGTCACCTGGGCGCGGTGCTGCGCCTGTCCGGGCTGGACGAGCGAGAACTGCGGGACCTGGCCACGGCCCTGGGAGTCTCCGGGGTGGGCTCGACCGTGGCCCGCCGGCTGCGGGAGGGGACCGACGGCAACCCGTTGCACGCCCGGGCCCTGCTGGAGGAGTTCCCGGTGACCGTCTGGCCGGTGAACCGGCAGGACGAGTCGCTGTTGCCGGCGCCGCGGCCGTTCCGGCACCTGGTCCGGTCCCGCTACCAGCACAGTGCGCCCGACACCCGCCGGTTCGTCGACGCCCTGGCCGTGCTCGGCCTGCACGCCGCGGTGGCCGACGTCATGGCCATCGCCGGCCTGAGCGACCCGGTCGGGCCGATCGACGAGGCGACGGCGAGCGATCTGCTGCGGGTTCGGTCGGCCGACGGCCCCTGGTCGGTGGAGTTCACCCACCCGCTGGTGCGGGCCGCCGTCTACGACGCGATCGGCCCGGCGGCTCGGTACACCCTGCACACCGCCGCGGCCCGGGTCAGCGCGGACGAGGCGGCCGCCCTGCGTCATCGAGTGGCCGCCGCCACCGGTCCGGACGAACGGTTGGCCGCCGACCTGACCGATTTCGCCGCCCGCGCCCAGCGCCGCTTCGACTGGAAAAGCGCTGCGGTTCATCTGGTTTCGGCCAGTCGGTTGAGCCGTGACCCGGACCGGGCGCGCCGCCGGGTGCTCTGGGCGTTGATCTGGACGTTGATGCGCGGCGACGCCGCCGCCGCGTCCGACCTGGTCGACGAGGTAACCGCCTACCCGCCCGAACCGCTGCGCGATCTGGTCCTGGGCTCGCTGGCCATGGCCGCCGAGGAACCCGAGCGGGCCGGGCAGCTGCTCGACCGGGCCTGGGCGGCCTGCGAGAGGGCTTGCGCGGCGGACGGTTCCGCGCTCGAGGGGGACGACGTCGCGGCCGTCGCGCTGATGCAGGCGATCGCCCACTACGGCCGGCTGGACGCCGCCGGCACGGTCGCCTGGTGCGAGCGCGCGCTGGCCGCCGTCGGCGACCGGGAGTCCGGTCCCGACCATCCGGACCGGCCGGACGAGAGCGACCGGATGGGCCCGCAGACCTCCATCCATGTGGCCGCGGTGACCTACCTGGCGCACGGCCTGGGCTACCTGGGCCGGCTGGATCAGGCGCAGGCCGTGGTCGCGGCCCAGCGGCAGCCGGACGAGTCGCCCTACCGCTGGCTCAACCCGCGTTCGGCGTTGGGGGTGTTGCACCTGGTCGAGGACGAGTTCGATTCGGCGGCGGCGGTCTTGGGGTCGGTGGCGGCCAGCGCGTCCCGGATCGGGGTGTTGAACACGGCGGCGTTCAGCTACGCCTACCTGGCCCGGGCCCAGTGGATGGCCGGCGACTGGGACGACGCCCAGGTCAACGCCGATCGGGCGGTGTCGATCAACCTGGAGTCCGACCTGGGCTTCCTGCGGTCGGCCGTGGTCGGGATCGCGGTCCTGGTGCCCGCGGCCCGCGGCGACTGGGCGGCCGCCGAGCAGCACCTGCGGTTGCTGCCACGCAGCCAGGTGCACTACGAACGCTCGATCGTCGCGCTCGGGCTGGCCCGGGCCCGGGTGGGGGAGGCCCGCGGCCGGCCGCGGGACGTGCTGGCCGCCCTGGACCGGGTCCACCAGTTCCCGATCCGGGACGCCGTCGACGAGCCCGGCTTCTGGCCGTGGCCGGACCTGTACGCCGACGCGCTGGTGGCGGTCGGGCGCGCCGCCGAGGCCGATCAGTTCCTGCTCTCGCACGAGCAGCGCGCGCAGCAGCGGGGTCGGCCGACGGCGATCGCCCGGTTGGCCCGCTCCCGCGGGCGGGTCGAGGCCGCACTGGACCGGCCGGAGGCGGCTCAGGCCGCCTTTGACCGGGCACTGACGGTGGTCGGGACCGTGCGCGCGCCGTTCGAACGGGCCCGGATCGAACTCGCGGCCGGCGAGGTGGCCCGCGCGGCGGGGAACCGCCGGCGGGCCGTCGAGCTGCTGCTGGCCGCCCGGGCCGGGTTCCTCGGGCTGGGCGCCACGCCGTACGCGCAACGCTGCGACGCCGAGCTGGCGGCGGCCGGGCTGGCCACGGCCGACCGCCCCGGTGGGCCCCGGTTCGGGCTGACCGCCCAGGAGCTGGTGGTGGCCCGGCTGGCCGCGGACGGGCTCAGCAACCGGCAGATCGCCGGCGAGCTGGTGGTCAGCATCAAGACCGTCGAGTACCACCTGCGCAACGCCTTCGCCAAGCTGGGCATCACCTCCCGGCGCCAGCTCGCGGACCGGCTGGCCCAGCTGCCCGGCGCCGGGGGCTGACCCGCCCGGCGATCACCCGGCCCGCCGGCGATCGGTCGCTCGGCGATGGGTCGCTCCAGGGGTTCCACTGCCCGGAATCGGCGGCCGTCCGGTTGCCCGGCGCCCGGCCAGGCAGGAGTCTGCTCAGGTGACTGCCGACTCCCTTCACCAGCAGCTGGCCGACGAGCTCTGGGAGGCCGACCGTACGGCCAAGCCCATCTCCCCGCTGACCGAGCGTTACCCCGACCTGGTGGTCGAGGACGCCTATGCGATCCAGACCATCAACATCGACCGCCGCGTCGCCGCCGGCGAGAAGATCATCGGCCGCAAGGTCGGGCTGACCTCCGCGCCGATGCAGCAGCTGCTCGGGGTGAACGAACCCGACTTCGGCGTGCTGACCGACGCCATGTTCATCGAGGACGGCGACCCGATCGACCTCAACGACCTGGTCCAACCGCGGGTCGAGGCCGAGCTGGCCTTCGTCATGGAGACCGATCTGGCCGGCCCCGGCGTGACCACCGCCGGTGCCCTGCGGGCCATCGCCGGTGCCCTGCCCGCCGTCGAGATCGTGGACAGCCGGGTCGCCGACTGGAAGATCAAGCTGGTCGACACCGTCTCGGACAACGCCTCCTCCGGCCTGCTGGTCGTCGGCGGCCGGATGCTCCCGGTCAACGACCTGGACCTGCGCACCCTGGGCGTGGTCGTGTCCCGGCACGGCGAGGTCATCGACACCGGCGCCGGCGCCGCGGCCCTGGGCAACCCGGCCCGCTGCGTGGCCTGGCTGGCCAACAAGCTGGGCAGCCTGGGCTCGGGACTCAAGGCCGGCGACATCGTGCTGCCCGGCGCGGTGCACAAGATGGTGCCGGTGCAGTCCGGCGACGTCTTCCGGGCCGACTTCGCCCACCTCGGCCCGGTCACCGTCCGGTTCTCCAAGCGCGCCGAGCAGGGCTGAGCAACCTGCGCTGACCGCGGGCCCCACCGTCGACCGGAAGGAGCACCACCCCATGCTGGAGTCGGTCGCGGTGGTGCCGACGGACGCCGCCGGGCGCTACGCCAAGCAGCTGCTGTCCCATCTGGGTCGCAAGGTGCCGGTCGAACCCGTGCCCGGCGAACCCGAACCGGCCGGTCAGCTGGTCTTCGGCTACGGCGTCGGCGTCGTCCGGCCGACGCCGGCCGGCCTGGAGCTGCGGGCCACCGCCGGGGATCCCGAGGCGCTGGCCCGGCTGCAGGACGTGCTCGCCCGGCATCTGGAACGCTTCGGCGCGCGCCGGGAGCTGGTGGTGAGCTGGGGCCCGACGTCGGGCGATGCGGAACCGGTCGGCCCGGCCCAGTAGGCCGGCCGGCCGGCGGCGTCCGGCCGCGGGTGATCGATCAGACCCGGCCGGCCCAGGCGGGGCGGGCCGCCGGACCACGGATGGCCAGGTCGCGGCTCAGTGCCAGGGCCGCCGTCTTGACCGCCGGACCGATCCGGCGCAGGTCCAACTTGCCGTTCCAGCCCGAGATGGACATGGCCGCAACGACCTGCCCGTCCGGGCCGATGATCGGGCTGGCTGCGCAACCGATGCCGTGCCCGGACTCTTCACTCTCGTAGGCAATTCCCAACTCTCGGATCCGGCGCAGCTCCCGCAGCAGCAGCCCGGGGGCGGTGATCGTCCGCGGCCCGACCGCCGGCAGGCCGGTGTCCAGCACCGACTGGACGACCGGCTCCGGCGAGAACGCCAGCATGGCCTTGCCGACGCCGGAGGCGTGGGCGGGCAACCGGCCGCCCACCTCGGAGGGCATCCGCGGTGCGTCCCGGCTGCGCACGATCTCCACGTACATCACCTCGGTGCCCACCAGCACGGCCAGGTGCACCGTCTGCTTGCTGACCTGGCGCAGATCGGCCATGTACGGCAACGCCACCTCGCGCAGCTGTCGCTGCCGGGAGGCCAGCGAGCCCAGCTCGAAGATCCGGCTGCCCAGCTTGTAGTCGCTGCCCTCGGTGCGCTCCAGGAAGCCGTGCTCGGCCAGTTCGGCGGCCAACCGGGCGGTGGTGGTCTTGGCCAGGCCCGACCGGCGGGCCAGTTCGGACACGCCGATGGCCAGGTGCCGGGAGTCGTAGGCCCCCAGCAACGCCGAGGCCCGCCCGATCACCGAGTCATGAGTGTTCCGCTCACCGGTACGCATCGGTTGATGATGCGTGTGCTCCAGGGCACAGTGCAATGACCCGAGCAGTACCGAGTTCGTTTCTCCCGCTGAGCGGCACAACCGCCGGATACCTCCCGCATCGACTGACGGTGCATTCGCTTTTCCGAACCCGACCCGGAGCCGTCCGGTAGGACAGGAGACCCTGCAATGACCAGCACGACCGCCACTGCGGCGCCCACCACCACCGGTGGCCGGGCCACCGCCGCCATCGTCGGACCCGGCAACATCGGCACCGATCTGCTCGTCAAGCTGCTGCGCTCCGAGCACATCGACGTCAAGTACATGATCGGGGTCGACCCGGCCTCCGACGGTCTGGCCCGGGCCCGCTCGCTCGGCGTGCAGGCCAGTGCCGGTGGGGTGGACTGGTTGCTCGAGCAGGAGGTCCCGGACCTGGTCTTCGAAGCGACCTCGGCCAAGGCGCACCTGGCCAACGCCGACCGTTACGCCGCCGCCGGCATCACGGCCATCGACCTGACCCCGGCGGCCATCGGCCCGTTCGTCTGCCCCGCGGTCAACGCGGACGTGCACGCTGGGGCGGCCAACGTCAACATGATCACCTGTGGCGGGCAGGCCACCATCCCGATGGTGCATGCCGTCTCCCGGGTGACCCCGGTGCCGTACGCGGAGATCGTCGCCTCGATCGCCTCCCGGTCGGCCGGTCCGGGTACCCGGGCCAACATCGACGAGTTCACCGAGACCACCTCGCATGCCATCGAAGCGGTGGGCGGAGCGGCCAAGGGCAAGGCGATCATCATCCTGAACCCGGTGACGCCGCCGATGATCATGCGGGACACCGTGTTCTGCGCGATTGGCGCGGACGCCGACCAGGATGCGATCAGCGAGTCGATCCACCGGATGGTGGCGACGGTGCAGCAGTACGTGCCCGGCTACACCTTGCGCAGCGATCCGCAGTTCGACGACCCCAACCCGTTGTGGCACGGCAACGGCCGGGTGGGCATCTTCCTGGAAGTCCGCGGAAATGGCGACTACCTGCCCGAGTGGGCGGGAAATCTGGACATCATGACGGCCGCCGCGGTGCGTGCCGGAGAAGTGATCGCTCTGTCGGGAACGATTCAGAAGGCGGCTAACAAATGACCACGATCGAACAGACAATTGCAAATTCCACCACTTCGGACCGGCCGTTCGTCCGGCTGACCGACAGCACGCTGCGCGACGGGAGCCACGCCGTCCGGCACCAGTTCACGACCGACAACGTCACCGACGTGGTCACCGCACTGGATGCGGCCGGGGTCTCGGTCATCGAGGTGACCCACGGGGACGGGCTGGCCGGCTCGTCGTTCAACTACGGCTTCGGCAAGCACACCGACGCCGAGCTGGTGGCCGCCGCGGTCCGCGCCGCCACCCGGGCCAAGATCGCCGTCCTGGTGCTGCCGGGGCTGGGCACCGTGCACGACCTGAAGCAGGTGCACAGCGCCGGCGCGCAGATCGCCCGGGTCGCGACCCACTGCACCGAGGCCGACGTCTCCGTCGAGCACTTCACCGCGGCCCGCGAGCTGGGCATGGAAACCGTTGGCTTCCTGATGCTTTCGCATCGGATCGGGCCGGAGCAGCTGGCCAAGCAGGCCCGGATCATGGCCGACGCCGGCTGCCAGTGCGTGTACGTCGTCGATTCGGCCGGCGCGTTGCTGCCGGACATGGTCCGCGACCGGGTGCAGGCGCTGGTGGCCGAGCTCGGCGACGACGCGCAGGTCGGCTTCCACGGTCACCAGAACCTGTCGCTGGGCGTGGCCAACTCGATCGTCGCCTACGAGAACGGGGCCCGGCAGATCGACGGCACGCTGTGCGCGCTGGGGGCCGGTGCGGGCAACTCGCCGACCGAGATCCTGGCGACGGTCTTCGACGTCATGGGCGTGCCGACCGGGGTCGACGCGGCCAAGGTCCTGGACGCCGCCGAGGACATTGTCAAGCCGATGATCACCCGCATGCCGGTCGCCGACCGAGCCTCAATCGTGCAGGGGCGCTACGGTGTTTACAATTCATTCCTTTTGCACGCCGAACGTGCAGCGGACCGATACGGTGTGTCTTCTCACGAAATACTCCGAAAGGTCGGCGAGGCTGGTTACGTCGGCGGACAGGAGGACATGATCATCGATGTCGCCATCGGGCTCGCGGCGCAGCGAACCGGTTGACCTGACCCGACACCTGGCTAGGAGAACGCCGTTGACCAAGTACGTGTACGACTTCACCGAGGGCGACAAGGATCAGAAGGACCTGCTCGGCGGCAAGGGCGCGAACCTCGCCGAGATGACCAAGCTCGGCCTGCCGGTACCCCCCGGCTTCACCATCACCACCGAGGCCTGTCGCGAGTACCTCTCGATCGGCACCGAGCCCGGTGATCTGCGGGTGCAGGTCACCATGGCGCTGCGTCACCTGGAGGACAAGACCGGTCGCCGGCTGGGCGACCGGCACGATCCGCTGCTGGTCAGCGTCCGGTCCGGGGCGAAGTTCTCCATGCCCGGCATGATGGAGACCGTCCTGAACATCGGCCTCAACGACGCCAGCGTCAAGGGCATGGCCGAGGAGTCCGGCGACGAGCGGTTCGCCTGGGACTCCTACCGCCGGCTGCTGCAGATGTTCGGCAAGACCGTGCTCGACATTCCCGGTGAGGTGTTCGCGGACGCCCTGGACAAGGCCAAGGCGACCCGCGGGCTGGCCAACGACCTCGAGCTCGGCGTCGAGGATCTCAAGGAACTGGTCACCGAGTTCAAGGGCTTCATCGTCGAGCACTCCGGTGTCGATTTCCCGCAGCATCCGCGCGAGCAGCTGGACATGGCCATCCGCGCGGTCTTCAACTCCTGGAACACCGACCGGGCGCGGCTCTACCGGCGCCGGGAGCGGATCTCGCAGGACCTGGGCACCGCCGTCAACATCTGCACCATGGTCTTCGGCAACCTGGGCGAGACCAGCGGCACCGGCGTCGCGTTCACCCGTGACCCGGCGTCCGGCAAGACCGGCGCCTACGGCGACTACCTGCCCAACGCGCAGGGCGAGGACGTCGTGGCCGGCATCCGCAACACGCTGTCGCTGGACGACCTGAAGAACCTCGATCCCGACTCGCACCGCCAGCTGCTGCGGGTGATGCGCCGGCTGGAGACCCACTACCGGGACCTGTGCGACATCGAGTTCACCATCGAGCGCGGCAAGCTGTGGATGCTGCAGACCCGGGTCGGCAAGCGCACCCCGGCCGCGGCGTTCCGGATCGCCGCGCAGCTGGTCGACGAGAACCTGATCACCATGGACGAGGCGCTGGCCCGGGTGACCGGCGCCCAGCTCGCGCTGCTGATGTTCCCGCAGTTCGACCGGTCCGCCGAGCGCGTGCTGCTGACCAAGGGCATGGCCGCCTCGCCCGGCGCCGCGGTCGGCCGGGCGGTCTTCGACTCGCCGACCGCCCAGGAGTGGGCGGCCCGCGGCGAGCAGGTCGTCCTGGTCCGTCGGGAGACCAACCCGGACGACCTGGGCGGCATGATCGCGGCCAACGGCATCCTCACCCAGCGGGGCGGCAAGACCTCCCACGCCGCGGTCGTGGCTCGCGGCATGGGCAAGACCTGTGTCTGCGGGGCCGAGCAGCTCGACATCGACGTGGTCGCCAAGCGGCTGACCCTGGGCTCGACGACCATCAGCGAGGGCGACGAGATCAGCATCGACGGCACCACGGGCGAAGTGTTCGCCGGTGCGATGCCGGTGGTGCCCTCGCCGGTGGCGACCTACATCGAGAACGGCCTGGAGTCGGCCCTGGCCGACGCCGACGCCGAGACCGCCGACCTGGTCAAGGCGGTGGACCGGGTGCTCTCGCACGCCGACGCGGTCCGCCGGCTGGCCGTGCGGGCCAACGCCGACACCCACGAGGATGCGGCCCGGGCCCGTTCGCTGGGGGCTCAGGGCATCGGCCTGTGCCGGACCGAACACATGTTCCTGGGCGATCGCCGGTCGTTGATCGAGCGCGTCATCCTGGCCCACTCCGGCGACGAGCGCGACGCCGCCCTCGAGGCGTTGCTTCCGTTGCAGCGCGAGGACTTCCGGGAGCTGCTGCGGGCCATGGACGGGCTGCCGGTCACCATCCGGCTGCTCGACCCGCCGCTGCACGAATTCCTGCCCGACCGCACCGAGCTCGCGGTCAAGGTGGCGGTGGCCGAGGCCACCGGGCAGACCGGCGACGCGGTCGAGGCCGACCGCAAGCTGTTGCACGCGGTCGAGCGGATGCACGAATCCAACCCGATGCTGGGTCTGCGCGGCGTCCGGCTCGGACTGGTCGTGCCCGGCCTGTTCGGCCTGCAGGTCCGCGCGATCGCCGAAGCGGCGTGCGACCTGGTGCTGGACGGGCACGACCCCCGGGTCGAGATCATGGTGCCGCTGGTCGGGTCGGTCCGCGAGCTGCACATCATCCGGGACGAGGCCGAGGCGATCCTGGCCGAGGTGACCCAGGCCCGCGGCGTGGTGCTGGGCGCGTCCGCCCCGCGTGGCCAGCACAGCCTGTCCGTCCCGATCGGCACGATGGTCGAACTGCCGCGGGCCGCGCTCACCGCGCACCGCATCGCCGACGAGGCCGACTTCTTCTCCTTCGGCACCAACGACCTGACCCAGACCACCTGGGGCTTCTCCCGGGACGACGTCGAGGCCGAGCTGTTCGTCAAGTACCTGGAGAAGGGCGTGTTCACCATCTCCCCGTTCGAGACGATCGACGCGGACGGCGTCGGCCGGCTCGTGGAGATCGCGGTGAAGGAAGGCCGCGCGACCAAGCCGGGCATCAAACTCGGGGTCTGCGGCGAGCACGGTGGTGACCCCGAGTCGATCCACTTCTTCCACAACGCCGGCCTGGACTACGTCTCCTGCTCGCCGTTCCGGGTGCCCGTCGCCCGGCTGGAGGCCGGCCGCGCCTCAGTGATCTGACCAGTGATCTGACCAGTGATCTAGACAGTTCGACCCAGCGCATCGCCATCGATCCCCGGGGACCGCAACACGCGGTCACCGGGGATCGCTGTCTGTCACCCGTCGCGCGATGATGATGGCCCGGCCAACGGCGGCCACGGTAAAGGAGCAGCGATGAGCACGAGTCGGACTCGCACAGCAGCGGCGGCCCCGGTGGCGGTGACGTCGGTGTTGGTGCTGGCGCTGCTGTCCGGGTGCGGATCGAGTGGGTCCACAGCCGGGACCAGCGCCGCCGCGAGCAGTAGTGCCGCCTCGGTCGCGTCCAGCTCACCCGCGACCCGCGGGTCGGCCTCGACCGGCGGGTCCGGCTCGGCCACGGCGTCCAGTCCCACCGTGTCCAGTCCCACGGCGGCCAGTCCCACGGCGGCAAGTTCCGGCGCGGCCTCGGCGGGGGCGACCGCCGAGCAGGAGCAGTACTGCAGGACGTCCGGGGGGCAGGTCCAGACCCGGGCGCCGTACTGGAACACCAATGGCAGCCAGAACCAGTGGCTGGCGCTGGGCGGGTCCGCGACCATGTGCCGGTTCCAGGCCGACGACGAGGCCAAGTCCCGGATCTATGTCGACCTGACCACGCTGTCCTCGACCGAACCGACGCTGGCCGGGCTGGCCTACCTGTCCAAGGTGCCGATGCCCGCATCCACCGGGGGCGGGAACCCGGCCACCGGCTACTGCAGCAAGGAGCTGAACGGTTCGTCCACCTTCGGCGGTGGCGTGAGCGCGTCCGGCGGCGGATGGGTCGCCCAGCAGGACCCGGACGACGTGGTCGTTTCTTTGTGTGTGTTCCCGGACGGCTCGTTCATCGACGAGTGGGGACTGGCCTACCACTCGGCCGGTGAGGTGCGCGGGCAGGACCTGACCACGGTGATGCGCTACCAACCGTCCGGATCGTTGCCGCCGGTATTCCCGTCCGGCTCCGCGCAGCCGACGTCCTAGCCCGCCGAGCAGGCGCGGCCACGAGCGCTCCCGGAGCGACGAGCGGCCGGCAGGTTGCCTGCCGGGTCAAGATCCACTGCGTGGCGTGCATCACGAGAGCTGAACGGGCGCCGGGACTTCCGATGGTCACCAGCACCTCCGCAGATGCCGTACAGTTGTCGACGGCCGTGCGGGACTGGCCGGCGGGACGCAGGATCCGAGAGGGTCCGCTCCAGAGCCGGACAGATTCACTCGAAAGAGCGACTTGACAGGCCAGGATGGACCCGGTAACGTTTATCGGGTTGCCCCCAAGCAGATCGAAAGGTCTGGGCGGGTGTGTGTCCGTTCTTTGAGAACTCAACAGCGTACCGATAGTCAGTGCCAAATGTTTTTGTTTGGTGTTGTTTGCCGGATTGTCTGCCCTGCTTTGTGGGGTGGGTGGTTTGGTGTTGGATTTTGAATGGGTCAGTTTGGCTCGTTTGGGGTTCAGGTTTTCTCTTTGTTGACTGTGGCCCTTTTGGGGTCTGGTTATATGCATTCGATGGAGAGTTTGATCCTGGCTCAGGACGAACGCTGGCGGCGTGCTTAACACATGCAAGTCGAACGGAAAGGCCCTTCGGGGTACTCGAGTGGCGAACGGGTGAGTAACACGTGGGTAACCTGCCCTCAGCTTCGGGATAACTCCGGGAAACCGGGGCTAATACCGGATATTCATTGTCTGCCGCATGGTGGGTGGTGGAAAGTTTTTTCGGCTGGGGATGGGCCCGCGGCCTATCAGCTTGTTGGTGGGGTGATGGCCTACCAAGGCGTCGACGGGTAGCCGGCCTGAGAGGGCGACCGGCCACACTGGGACTGAGACACGGCCCAGACTCCTACGGGAGGCAGCAGTGGGGAATATTGCGCAATGGGCGGAAGCCTGACGCAGCGACGCCGCGTGAGGGATGACGGCCTTCGGGTTGTAAACCTCTTTCAGCAGGGACGAATGTAGACGGTACCTGTAGAAGAAGCACCGGCCAACTACGTGCCAGCAGCCGCGGTAATACGTAGGGTGCGAGCGTTGTCCGGAATTATTGGGCGTAAAGAGCTCGTAGGCGGTCTGTCGCGTCGAATGTGAAAACCCGGGGCTCAACTCCGGGCTTGCATTCGATACGGGCAGGCTAGAGTTCGGTAGGGGAGTCTGGAATTCCTGGTGTAGCGGTGAAATGCGCAGATATCAGGAGGAACACCGGTGGCGAAGGCGGGACTCTGGGCCGATACTGACGCTGAGGAGCGAAAGCGTGGGGAGCGAACAGGATTAGATACCCTGGTAGTCCACGCCGTAAACGTTGGGCGCTAGGTGTGGGGGTCCTTCCACGATCTCCGTGCCGCAGCTAACGCATTAAGCGCCCCGCCTGGGGAGTACGGCCGCAAGGCTAAAACTCAAAGGAATTGACGGGGGCCCGCACAAGCGGCGGAGCATGCGGATTAATTCGATGCAACGCGAAGAACCTTACCAAGGCTTGACATGCACGGGAAAGTTCCAGAGATGGTTCCCCCGCAAGGTCCGTGCACAGGTGGTGCATGGTTGTCGTCAGCTCGTGTCGTGAGATGTTGGGTTAAGTCCCGCAACGAGCGCAACCCTTGTCTTATGTTGCCAGCACGTGATGGTGGGGACTCATAAGAGACTGCCGGGGTCAACTCGGAGGAAGGTGGGGATGACGTCAAATCATCATGCCCCTTATGTCTTGGGCTTCACGCATGCTACAATGGCCGGTACAAAGGGCTGCGAAACCGTGAGGTGGAGCGAATCCCAAAAAGCCGGTCTCAGTTCGGATTGGGGTCTGCAACTCGACCCCATGAAGTCGGAGTCGCTAGTAATCGCAGATCAGCAACGCTGCGGTGAATACGTTCCCGGGCCTTGTACACACCGCCCGTCACGTCACGAAAGTCGGTAACACCCGAAGCCAGTGGCTCAACCCCCTTGTGGGGAGGGAGCTGTCGAAGGTGGGATCGGCGATTGGGACGAAGTCGTAACAAGGTAGCCGTACCGGAAGGTGCGGCTGGATCACCTCCTTTCTAAGGAGCAAGTGGCCATGGTTTCCTGCTGTGTGGTGGGAGATGTCGTGGTTCATTGTGTGTCGTTTCGCAGGCGTTTGTTCTGTGGCGGCCGCTCATGGGTGGAACACTGACTATGCGGTTCATTGATGGTCTTGTCGTGGTTAGTACTGCTGTCTTGCTCCTTGTGGGGGGTGGGGTGGTGGGAACGGGCGGTGGGGTTGTGGGTGGGTCGTGGGTGCGCTGTTGGGTCCTGAGGGAACGGGCTTTGCTTGTTTCTTCTCCGGATCAGTGAGTGTCATACCGCTGCGCGTTGTTGTGGTGGGTGGGCTGGTGGTGCTGGTTCTGGGTTTGTTGTTTGAGATCTGCATAGTGGACGCGAGCATCTTTATTTTTGTGGTTTGTGTGTAAGTTTTTAAGAGCACATGGTGGATGCCTTGGCACCAGGAGCCGATGAAGGACGTGGGAGGCTGCGATAAGCCTCGGGGAGCTGTCAACCGAGCTGTGATCCGAGGATGTCCGAATGGGGAAACCCCGCACGAGTCATGTCGTGTGACCCGCACCTGAATGTATAGGGTGTGTGGAGGGAACGTGGGGAAGTGAAACATCTCAGTACCCACAGGAAGAGAAAACAATTGTGATTCCGTGAGTAGTGGCGAGCGAAAGCGGATGAGGCTAAACCGTTGGCGTGTGATACCCGGCAGGGGTTGCGTTGGCGGGGTTGTGGGGATGGTGTGTGCTGGGCCTGCCGGCCTGGCGGACAGTGATAAAAACTTGTGTTAGTCGAACGGAATTGGAAAAACCGGCCGTAGTGGGTGATAGCCCCGTAGGCGAAAACACTTGTTCTGTCTTGCATTGTTTCCCAAGTAGCAGCGAGCTCGTGAAATTCGCTGTGAATCTGGCGGGACCACCCGCTAAGCCTAAATACTCCCTGGTGACCGATAGCGGACAAGTACCGTGAGGGAAAGGTGAAAAGTACCCCGGGAGGGGAGTGAAATAGTACCTGAAACCATGTGCTTACAATCCGTCGGGGCTGAGTCCTTGTGGCTTGGTGACGGCGTGCCTTTTGAAGAATGAGCCTGCGAGTTAGTGGTGTGTGGCTTGGTTAACCTGTGTGGGGTAGCCGTAGCGAAAGCGAGTCCGAATAGGGCGTTGTGGTCGCATGCTCTAGACCCGAAGCGAAGTGATCTACCCATGGCCAGGATGAAGCGACGGTAAGACGTCGTGGAGGTCCGAACCCACCAGGGTTGAAAACCTGGGGGATGAGCTGTGGGTAGGGGTGAAAGGCCAATCAAACTTCGTGATAGCTGGTTCTCCCCGAAATGCATTTAGGTGCAGCGTTGCGTGTTTCTTTCCGGAGGTAGAGCACTGGATGGTCTAGGGGGCCTACAAGCTTACCGAAATCAACCAAACTCCGAATGCCGGGAAGTGAAGCGTGGCAGTGAGACTGTGGGGGCTAAGCTTCATAGTCGAGAGGGAAACAGCCCAGATCGCCGGTTAAGGCCCCTAAGCGTGTGCTAAGTGGGAAAGGATGTGGGATTGCCCAGACAACCAGGAGGTTGGCTTAGAAGCAGCCATCCTTTAAAGAGTGCGTAATAGCTCACTGGTCAAGTGGTTCCGCGCCGACAATGTAGCGGGGCTCAAGCACATCGCCGAAACCGCGGCATCTCACCTTCAGTGGTGGGTTGGGTAGGGGAGCGTCGTGTGGGCGGTGAAGCGGCGGAGTGATCCAGTCGTGGAGGCCACGCGAGTGAGAATGCAGGCATGAGTAGCGAATGAGGAGTGAGAACCTCCTCCACCGATTGACCAAGGGTTCCTGGGCCAGGTTCATCCGCCCAGGGTGAGTCGGGACCTAAGGCGAGGCCGACAGGCGTAGTCGATGGACAACGGGTTGATATTCCCGTACCCGTGATGGAGCGCCAATGACGAGGCCGGTGATGCTGACCGCCCGAACCATGGCCCGACTTCGGTTGGGTTTGTGGGGAGCGCGGGACCCTATCCGGTAGTAGTCAAGCGATGGGGTGACACAGGAAGGTAGCGTCGCCAGTGAGTGGTAGTACTGGTGTAAGGGTGTAGGTAGCGTGGGTAGGTAAATCCGTCTGCGTGTTGATCTGAGACCTGATGCATAGCCGATTGAGGCGAAGTAGCGTGATCCTATGCTGTCGAGAAAAGCCTCTAGCGAGCTCCGAGCGGCCCGTACCCCAAACCGACACAGGTGGTCAGGTAGAGAATACCGAGGTGATCGAGCGAACTATGGTTAAGGAACTCGGCAAAATACCCCCGTAACTTCGGGAGAAGGGGGACCGAGGTGTGTGAAGCCCCTTGCGGGCTAGCACGTTTTGGTCGCAGAGACCAGGGAGAAGCGACTGTTTACTAAAAACACAGGTCCATGCGAAGTCGTAAGACGAGGTATATGGACTGACGCCTGCCCGGTGCTGGAAGGTTAAGAGGACCGGTTAGTCCGTAAGGGCGAAGCTGAGAATTTAAGCCCCAGTAAACGGCGGTGGTAACTATAACCATCCTAAGGTAGCGAAATTCCTTGTCGGGTAAGTTCCGACCTGCACGAATGGCGTAACGACTTCTCTACTGTCTCAACCATAGGCTCGGCGAAATTGCATTACGAGTAAAGATGCTCGTTACGCGCGGCAGGACGGAAAGACCCCGGGACCTTTACTATAGCTTGGTATTGGTGTTCGGTTCGGCTTGTGTAGGATAGGTGGGAGACTGTGAAGTGGCCACGCCAGTGGTTGTGGAGTCGTCGTTGAAATACCACTCTGGTCGTACTGGATGTCTAACTTCGGACCGTGATCCGGTTCAGGGACAGTGCCTGGTGGGTAGTTTAACTGGGGCGGTTGCCTCCTAAAGAGTAACGGAGGCGCCCAAAGGTTCCCTCAGCCTGGTTGGCAATCAGGTGTTGAGTGTAAGTGCACAAGGGAGCTTGACTGTGAGACAGGCGTGTCGAGCAGGGACGTAAGTCGGGACTAGTGATCCGGCACCTCCGAGTGGAAGGGGTGTCGCTCAACGGATAAAAGGTACCCCGGGGATAACAGGCTGATCTTGCCCAAGAGTCCATATCGACGGCATGGTTTGGCACCTCGATGTCGGCTCGTCGCATCCTGGGGCTGGAGTAGGTCCCAAGGGTTGGGCTGTTCGCCCATTAAAGCGGCACGCGAGCTGGGTTTAGAACGTCGTGAGACAGTTCGGTCCCTATCCGCCGCGCGCGTAGGAGTCTTGCGGAAGGCTGTCCCTAGTACGAGAGGACCGGGACGGACGAACCTCTGGTGTGCCAGTTGTTCCGCCAGGAGCATGGCTGGTTGGCTACGTTCGGAAGGGATAACCGCTGAAAGCATCTAAGCGGGAAGCCTGTTCCTAGATGAGGGCTCCCACCCCTAGTGGGTTAAGGCCCCCGGTTAGACCACCGGGTTGATAGGCCGGAAGTGGAAGCATCGTAAGGTGTGGAGCTGACCGGTACTAATAGGCCGAGGACTTACCACAATTAACACCAAGACTATTGCGTGTTCGCGTCCACTGTGCAGATCTGAAACAACAAACGACCCACCCACCACTGTGGTGGTGGTGTTGGGGTTTGTGTGTTTCA
The DNA here is from genome assembly GCF_000024365.1 of Nakamurella multipartita DSM 44233. Lineage (NCBI taxonomy): Bacteria > Bacillati > Actinomycetota > Actinomycetes > Nakamurellales > Nakamurellaceae > Nakamurella > Nakamurella multipartita. Next base: position 4,495,552 of record NC_013235.1, on the reverse strand, counting down.
TAGTGTTTCGGCGGTTATAGCGTGAGGGAAACGCCCGGTCCCATTCCGAACCCGGAAGCTAAGCTTCACTGCGCCGATGGTACTGCACCTGCGAGGGTGTGGGAGAGTAGGACACCGCCGGACATACTTTCCAAAAGGGGAGGTCACTTGCGTTTATCGCAAGGGACCTCCCCTTTTGCGTATCCTGATTCGATCGTGGTCGATTCGCCCGACCGGCGATTCGACGTGTGCACCACCCAGCTGATTGCCGAGACCGTCACCATGCCCGTCACCTTCCTGTTCCTTCGTTCGTCGGGACCGTGCTCATGAGCGATCACGAGCGTTCCTCCGACCGTCCCGCGACGCCGCCGCACTCCGCCGGCGGTCGCGGTCCGAAGCGGACGGGGGGCTACCCCCGCAACCAGGGTTCCGGTGACCAGCGCAGCGACCGGGGCAGCGGCGGACCGCGATCCGGGCAGGATCGTGCCCGGTCCGACCGCTCGGACCGGCCCGGTGACCGTGACGGCTTCCGGGGCCAGGTGGGTGGCCGCGCCTCGTACTCCGGTGGTTCCGCTTCGGGCAGTTCCTCGTCGGGCGGACCGTCCCGACGTCCCGCTTCGCGTGAGCCGAGGCCGGCGTCCGGGCGTTGGAGCGGTCCCAACGACCGCAGCAGCGGCGGACCGAGTGAGCGTCGATCCTGGGACCAGGATCGGCCGGCCCGGGACAGCCGCAGCCGGGATGACCGCGATCAGCGGCCGAACCGACCGGCCGGGGATCGCCCCTGGGAGCGACGTGGGCCGTCGGAGTACCGCGGCCGCGACGATCGTTCCGGATCCGGATATCGGGGCGGCGATGACCGCCGCGGTCGCGACGAGCAGCAGTTCGGCGACCGCGATCGCCCCGATCGCGGCCCCCGCGACTACCGGCGGCCGACGTCGGACTTCCGCCCTCGGGACGACCGCGACCGCGCCGATCGTGGTCCGCGGGACGATCGACGCCCCTACCCAGACCGCAATCAGCGGGACGATCGCCGTCCCTATGGTGATCGTCCGGCCGGAGATCGGCCGTCCTACCAGGATCGCAACCGGTCCTCAGATGATCGCCGTCCCTATGCGGAACGTCCTCGTCGGGATGATCGCCCGTACGGTGATCGCCCGTCGTACCAGGATCGGAACCGGTCGACCGATGACCGACGTCCGTATTCGGATCGGCCCCGCCGGGATGACCGTCCCTATGGGGATCGTGCGTCCGGGGACCGGCCGTCCTACCAGGACCGCAACCGGTCCGCCGATGACCGTCGGCCCTATGGTGACCGCCCTCGTCGGGACGATCGCCCGTACGGTGATCGCCCATCCGGTGATCGCCCTTCGTACCAGGACCGCAACCGGTCCGCCGACGATCGCCGGCCCTACGGTGACCGCCCGCGTCGGGATGACCGGCCCAGCGGTGATCGCCCGTCGTACCAGGACCGCAACCGGTCCTCCGATGAGCGCCGGCCCTATGGTGACCGCCCGCGTCGGGATGACCGGCCTACCGGTGATCGCCCGTCGTACCAGGACCGCAACCGGTCCGCCGACGATCGCCGGCCCTACGGCGATCGGCCGCGCCGGGACGACCGCTCCGACCGCGGCCCCGATCGTCCGCGGACCGATCGGCCCACTTCGGCCGACCGCGGTGCACCGCGGGAGCATCGTCCGGCCGGCAACGACTTCGGCGGCAACCTCAGCGCCGGGCTGTGGGCGGCCGGAGAGGCCGCCCCGCCGACCCGTGCACCGCATCAGCCGGCCGACCGACCGGATCGTCCGGCCCGCTCCGACCGTCCGGAACGGGCCGAGCGACCGGCTCGGTCCGATCGACCCGCTCGTGGCGCCGGCCATGACCGGCGCGAGCCGGCCCGCCACGGCGGCCCGGACCGGTCCGAGGGCCCTCGAGTGCCCGAGACCGGCTCCCGTCGCCGGGCTGAAGACATCGGCGAAACCTGGCCCGACCTGCCCGAATGGGCGACCCCGGATGCCCTGGACGCCGACGCGCGGCGCGACCTGCGTGGCCTGAGCAAGGACGGCGCCGCCTGGGTCGCCGCCCATCTGGTGGCCGCCGGCACCCTGGCGGACGAGGACCCGGAGGCGGCGTGGGCCCATGCCCGCGCGGCCCGGGCTCGCGGCGGCCGGATCGCGGTGGTGCGGGAGACCGTCGGCCTGGTCGCGTACCGCGCCGGTGAATGGGCCGAGGCCATCGGGGAACTGCGGGCCGCCCGCCGGATGGGTGGTGGCCCCGGTCACCTGGCCGTGCTCGCCGACTGCGAACGCGCGCTCGGACACCCGGAGAAGGCCATCGAACTGGCCCGCTCCGAGCAGGCCGCCGCGCTCGACGAGGAAGCAACGATCGAGTTGGCCACCGTCGTCGCCGGCGCCCGCGCCGATCTGGGACAGCTCGACGCCGGGCTCGCCCACCTCGAACAGTTCGGTCCGGACAAGCTCGGCCACCACCCTCGGCTCGCCTACGCCTACGCGGACCTGCTCGATCGGGCCGGCCGCGAGTCAGACGCCCTGACCTGGTTCATCCGGGCCGCCAATGCCGACGCGGACGAGGACACCGACGCCCAGGACCGGGTGGAGGCGCTCGCCGCGTCCGTGGGGGCCGCGGTCGTGCCGGCCGCCGCGGCAGCGGTGCCGGAGAACGGGACGGACCAGGCGGCGGATGCTGATGCCGACTCCGAGTCGGTAGGGCCCGAGCATGCCGAGTCCGAGGCCGATGAGTCCGAGGCCGATGCGTCCGAGGTCGATGCGTCTGGGACCGATGCGTCTGGGACCGATGCGTCTGGGACCGATGTGTCTGGGACGGATGTGTCTGGGACGGATGTGTCTGGGACCGATGCGTCCGAGACCGGTGAGGCTGAGGTCGACGGGGCTGGGGCCGATGAGGCTGGGGCCGACCAGCCCGCGGCCCCGCCCGCCATGTTCACCGAGGTCGAGCCCGAGCGCGCTCCGCTGCCGGCGCTGAGCGAGGATATGACCGCCCTGCTGTTTTCCGACGAACCGCCGGCGGGAGATCGATGACCATCCTGGCGCAGGCCCACGATGCACTGCTGCTCGACCTGGACGGCACCGTGTACCTGGGCGGGCAGCCCATCGACCACGTGGCTCCGGCGCTGGTCCGGGCCGGGGTGCTCGGGGCGCGGTCCGTCTTCGTCACCAACAACGCCTCCCGCCCGCCGGCCGAGGTGGCGGCCGCGCTGACCTCGATGGGCGTTGCCGCCGAGGCCGACGACGTGTTGACCTCCCCGCAGGCGGCCGCCGTCATGCTCGCCGACCGGCATCCGGCCGGCGCGAAGGTGCTGGTCATCGGGGCGCCCTGGCTGGAGGAGTCGGTCCGGCAGGCCGGTCTGCAACCGGTCCGGCTGGCCGAGGACGAGCCGGTGGCCGTGGTGCAGGGCCATTCGCCCGACACCGGTTGGCGCAACCTGGCCGAGGGGTGCATCGCGTTGCGGGCCGGGGCCGATTGGGTCGCCTGCAACGTGGACAGCACCCTGCCGACGGACCGGGGCATGCTCCCCGGCAACGGCTCGATGGTGGCCGCCCTGGTCGCGGCCACCGGCCTGCACCCGCGGGTGGCCGGCAAGCCCGAACGCCCGCTGCTCGACGCCGCCGTCCGGCTCGTTGGCAGCACCCGCCCGCTGGTCGTCGGGGACCGGCTGGACACCGACATCGCCTGCGCGGTGGGCGCGTCCACGCCGAGCCTGATGGTGCTCACCGGCGTCTCGACCGCCTCCGACCTGCTCGCCGCCGACCCCGGCCAGCGGCCGACCTACGTGGCCTTCGACATGCGCGGGTTGGTCGAGGAGGACCGGGCGGTCCGCATTCCCGGCCCGGGATCACCCCGGAGCAGCCGGGAGTGGACGGTCGGCACCGACTCCTCCGGTCTGGTCCTCAGCTCGGCCGCAGACGCCGAACCCAGCTCGGAACCGGGCCCCGCGGCCGTCTCCGACGGTGCCGCCCTGCGGGCCCTGGCGCTGCTCACGGCAGCCGCCTGGGCGTCCGGCCTCACCGCCGTCCGGCCGCACGACGCGCTCGCCGCGGCCGCACTGACCCGGTGCGGCATCCCGATTCGACCGACCCAATCTGGCCAGCGGGCATTCACCGACTCGCTCGACTGACCGCCCGCACACCCGCAACCGCCGGGAGGACACCACGGTGAACCAGGCCCACCCCACCCCGAACCCGAACCCGAATCCCGGTGGGCAGGTCGACGGCCTGCTCGAACAGGCCCAGGCCGAGTTGGCCGGGCTGGACCAGCTGACGACCCACGACCAGGTGGCCGGCTACCAGCGGATCCACGAGTCGCTCGCGCAGGCGCTGGCCCGCACGGCGGAGACGCCCGGGCAGCCGCACGGCCGGCCGGTCCCCGGACGGCCGGGTGCGTAGGAGCCGGCTGGACGCGGAACTGGTGCGGCGCGGCCACGCCCGTTCCCGCGCCGAGGCCGCCGAATTCATCGCCGCCGGCCGGGTGCTGGTCGCCGGTCAGGTCGCCACCAAGCCGTCCACCGCGGTCGACCCGGCGGTCGCGCTGCTCGTTCGTGACGCCGATCTGGACCCGCGGTGGGCCTCCCGGGGTGCGCACAAGCTCATCGGTGCGCTGGACGCGTTCACCGACGTCGTCGTCGACGGTCGGCGCTGCCTGGACGCCGGGGCCTCCACCGGCGGCTTCACCGACGTGCTGCTGCGGCGCGGAGCCCGTGAGGTGGTCGCCGTCGACGTCGGCTACGGGCTGCTGGTCTGGGCCCTGCAGAGCGATGAGCGGGTGCACGTGCACGACCGCACCAACATCCGTCACCTCACCCCCGAGGCCATCGGCGGCCCGGTCGACCTGGTGGTGGCCGACCTGTCCTTCATCTCGCTGACCCTGGTGCTGCCCGCGCTGATCGCCTGCGCGCACCCGGACGCCGACCTGATCCCCATGGTCAAGCCGCAGTTCGAGGTCGGCAAGGAGCGGCTCGGTGCCGGCGGAGTCGTCCGCGATCGGGCGCTGCGCGCGGAGGCGGTGGCGACGGTCGTGCAGGCGGCTGGTCTACTGGGGTGGGGCATGGCCGGCGTGGTCGCCTCGCCGCTGCCCGGACCGAGCGGGAATGTGGAGTTCTTCGTGCATCTGCGACGCGACACGGCGGTCGAGGATCCGTTCGCCGACGGCCGCTGCGCCGAGCTGATCGCGACGGCAGTGGGGGAGGGACCGGCATGACGCAACGGCGGATGCTGCTGGTCGCCCACACCGGGCGCCCCGATGTCGACATCACTGCGCGCAAAGTCGCGGCCACCCTGGCCGAGGCCGGGATCGACCTGCTCGCCTCGACCGACGAGAGCCGCGAGCTGGGTCTGAACCGCTTCGAGCCGACCGACGACGACGAGGGCGCCGCCGGCTCCGTGGAGATGGTGCTGGCGATCGGCGGCGACGGCACGCTGCTGCGGGCCGCAGAACGGGCCCGCCCGCTGTCCGCGCCGATCCTGGGCATCAACCTGGGCCGGGTCGGGTTCCTGACCGAGGTCGACGTGGACCATGTCGACGCCGCCCTGCAGGCCATCGTCGACCAGCGCTACCGGGTGTCCTCGCGGATGACCGTCCAGGTGCGGGTCGAACACGAGGGGCAATACATCGCCGGCGGCTGGGCGCTGAACGAGATCAGCGTCGAGAAGGTCACCCGGGAGCGGATTCTCGACGTCGTCGTGGAGGTCGACGGGCACGGGGTCTCGGCCTACGGCTGCGACGGCGTGCTGTGCGCGACGCCGACCGGGTCCACCGCCTACACCTTCTCCGCCGGCGGTCCGGTGCTCTGGCCCGGGGTGGACGCACTGCTGGTCGCCCCGTCCAACGCGCACGCCCTGTTCGCCCGCTCGCTGGTGGTCTCGCCGGAATCGACGGTCACCGTGCACATCGACCCGGCCGGTCCCAGCGCGATCCTGGTCTGCGACGGGCGCCGTACCCAGGAGATTCCCCCCGGTTCCCGCGCCCACATCTGCAAGGGCGAGAAGCCGGTCACCCTGGTCCGGCTGGGCGATCAAACCTTCACCGACCGGCTCGTCCGCAAGTTCAAGCTGCCCGTGCACGGTTGGCGCGACCAGCGGCACTGATTTTTCGAACATAGGTACTTCCGTACGGACGTTCGAATCCGCTATCGTCGAACGTATGTTGCAAGAGCTGCGGATTGCCGACCTCGGGGTGATCGACGAGGCGTTGATCGAGCCCGATCGTGGCTTCACCGTCGTGACCGGTGAGACGGGTGCGGGCAAGACGATGGTGGTCACCGCGCTCGGCCTGATCGGCGGGCGCCGGGGTGACGCCAGCAAGGTCCGGGCCGGGGCCGAGCGGGCCACCGTCGAGGTCCGCTGGTCGCCGCCCGACGGCGAGAGCGAGTCTCCCGCCCAGGAACTGGTGTCCTCGGTCGGCGGCCGCTTCGACGAGGACGGCACGCTGATCGCCGCCCGTTCCGTGGGCACCGACGGCCGATCCCGCGCGCACGTCGGCGGCCGGTCCGTGCCGCTGGCCACGCTGGCCGAGCTGGCCGAGCCGCTCATCGCCGTGCACGGCCAGTCCGAGGCCATCTCGTTGCTGCGACCGGGCCCGCAGCGGGCCGTCCTGGACCGCTTCGCCGGGCTCACCGCGCAGGTCGGTCGGTATCGCGAGCTACGCAGCCGCTGGCACCGGATGGCCGCCGATCTGGCCGACCGGCGGGCCCGGGCCCGGGAGCGGGCCCAGCGCGAGCAGCTGTTGCGCATCGGCCTGGCCGAGATCGAGGCGGCCGCGCCGGTGCCCGGCGAGGATCGGGACCTGGTCGAGGAGGTGCGCCGGCTGCAGAACCTGGACGGGCTGCGGGCGGCGGCGGCGGGTGCTCACGAGTCGCTGACCGGGTCGGAGGACGCGGCCGCCGCACCGGCCGCGCTGGCCCTGGTGCACGGCGCCCAGCATCTGCTGGACACGGCGGAGGATCCGCGGTTGGCCGAACTGGGTGGTCAGCTGCAGCAGGCCGCGCTGGTCCTGGCCGATGTCGGATCCGAGCTGTCAGTCTTCCTCTCCGGGCTGGACGACGAGCCGGGCCGGCTGACCCAGGTGCTCGAGCGGCAGGCGACCCTGCGGGCGCTGACCCGCCGCTACGGCGACGACGTCGACGCCGTCTGCGCCTGGGCTCGGTCGGCCGGCCAGGAGCTGCTCGAGCTGGATTCCTCCGACGACCGGCTGGCCCGGATGCAGGCCGACCTCGACGAGGTGCGCGGCGAGTTGGGCCGGTTGGCCGCGCGGCTGTCCGGCGAGCGGTCCGCGGCGGCCGAGCGGCTGGGTCGCCTGGTCACGGCCGAGCTGGCCTCCCTGGCCATGGCCCGGGCCACCGTCCGGGTGCGGGTCAGCCAGCAGGCGGCCGACCCGCACGACCCGCAGGCGGTGCCGGTCGACCACAGCTGGCTGCTGGCCGGCCCAGACGGGGTGGACCAGGTGGAGATCGTCATGGTCGCGCACGCCGGTGCCCCCGAACTGCCGATCGCCAAGGGCGCCTCGGGTGGCGAGCTGTCCCGGGTGATGCTGGCCCTGGAGGTGGTGCTGGCCGACTCCGATCCGGTCTCGACCATGGTCTTCGACGAGGTCGACGCCGGGGTCGGCGGCCGGGCCGCGACCGAGATCGGGGAGCGGCTGGCCGCGCTGGCCCGGACCCACCAGGTCATCGTCGTGACCCACCTGGCTCAGGTGGCCGCCCACGCCGATCGTCACTACATCGTCGACGCCGACTCCTCCGGCCGGATCGGCACCTCGAACGTGCGGCTGGTCACCGGACGCGAACGCGAACGGGAGCTGGCCCGGATGCTGGGCGGGACGAACGGCCCCGCCGCCCGGGCGCACGCCCGGGACCTGCTCGCCGCGGCCAAGGGTGCGACCGGCACCACCCCCTTGCGCCGGGCGGGCTGAGAGGGGTCTCACTTTCGCAAAGTCAAGCGACACGGGGGAGTGGTTACCGCCTGATCACCCACTTGGCTGCCACGATCGGAGCATGAAGCTCTTGTCACGTCAGTCACGCGCGTTGCCGGGTGTCACAGGAGTGGCGCGCGTGTCCCGTCGCAGCGAGGCGCTGCTCGATCGGGTGGGCCACAAGGACATCGTCGTCATCGACCAGGTCGACATCGACCGGGCGACCGCGGACGCCCTGGTCAAGGCGGGCGTCACCGGGGTGATCAACGCAGCCCAGTCCATCTCCGGCCGGTTCCCCAACCTGGGTCCGGAGATCCTGGTCGCCTCCGACGTCCTGCTCGTCGACGGGGTGGGCGACGGCGTGTTCGCCAAGGTCAAGGACGGGGCGAAGATCCGGGTCGACGGCGGGTCCGTCTACATCGGCGACGACGTGATCGCGCAGGGCACCGAGCAGACTCGGGAGTCGATCGCCGACCTGCTGATCGAGGCCAAGACCGGCATGTCGGCCCAACTCGAGGCCTTCGCCGCCAACGCCATCGAGTACATGAAGCGGGAGCGCACCCTGCTGCTCGACGGGGTCGGCATCCCCGAGGTGGCCACCGAGTTGGAGGGCCGGCAGGTGCTGCTGGTCGCCGGCTCCGCGGACACCCCCAAGCAGCTCAAGTCGCTCAAGAAGTACATCTCCGATTTCCGGCCGGTGCTGGTCGGCGTCGACGGCGGCGCCGACGCCCTGCGCGCCGCCGGCTACAAGCCCGCGCTGATCATCGGCAACCCCGAGCACATCGACTCGGAGACGCTGCGATGCGGGGCCGAGGTCGTCATCCCCGCGCACACCGACGGGCACGCCCCCGGCCTGGAACGGCTGCAGGACCTCGCCGTCGGAGCGGTCACCTTCCCGGCCACCGGCTCGTCGGAGGATCTGGCCCTGCTGCTGGTGGACGGCCGCGGCGCGTCGATGATCGTCACCGTCGGCCTGCAGGCCACCCTGGTCGACCTGCTCGACCGGGGCCGGGGCTCGACCGCCTCGACCTTCCTGGTCCGCATGCGGGTGGCCAACAAGGTGGTCGAGTCGCCCGTCGTCGCGTCCCTGTACAAGTCGCGCATCTCCTGGTGGGTCGTGCTGATGCTGGTGGTCGCGGCCGCCGTGGCGATGGCGACCGCCCTGATGGTCGCCGACGTCGGCGGCGTGTACGCGGACCTGGTCCGCGACTGGTGGAACCAGCTGGTCGAGTGGGTCAGGGGACTGTTCGCATGATCTCGATGCGCTACCACATCGTCTCGCTCGCGGCGGTGTTCCTCGCATTGGCCCTGGGTATCGTGCTCGGCGCCACCAAGATCCAGTCACCGCTGCTGGAGGGGTTGCGCGACGACAACGCCTCGCTGTCCAGCCAGCAGGGCGAGCTCGCCTCGACCAATGAGGACCTCACCGCCCGGGTCGCGGCCGACGAGAAGTTCGCCGGATCGGTCGGCGCGCTCACCGTGCGCGGCACCCTGCCCAGCACCAACGTGGTGCTGGTGACCACGGCCGCGGCCGACCCCAACGACCGGGATGCGCTGCTGTCGCTGCTGAACCGGGCCGGAGCCACCGTCACCGGGCAGATCCAGCTGACCAACGATTTCAGCGACCCGCTGCGGGCCGATGAGCTGCGGCAGATCGCGACCACCACCCTGCCGACCGGGGTGCAGCTGCCCGAGGTGCCGCAGGCCGGTGCGGTCGCCGGCGGCCTGCTGTCCTCGGTGCTGCTCGCCCCGGCCGGCGGCGCCCCCAAGGCCAGCGCCGAACAGGGTGCGGCCGTGCTGGCGGCGCTGCAGTCGGCCGGGTTCATCACCGTCACCGGGACCCCGGCCGCCGGGCAGTCGGTGATCGTGCTGACCGGTGCGGAGGTGACCGGCGGGTCGGAGGCCGACAAGGCCGGCGCCGTCGCCTCGTTCGCCACTCAGCTGGCGCAGACCGCCACCGGAGTGGTGGTGGCCGGCCGTTCCGGGTCGGACGAGTCGACCGGCACGGTCGGGGTCATCCGCGGCGACACGGCCATGAGCGGCACCGTCAGCACGGTGGACAACGTCGATTCCGACACCGGCCGGATCGCCACCGTGCTCGCCCTGGTCGAGCAGAACGGCGGCGGGCAGGGCCAGTACGGCTTCGGCGAGAAGGCCCAGGCGCAGGCCCCCACCCTCGCGGTGGGCTGACCGGACCGGCGTCCCGATCCACGGCGCCGCCGACGTGTCCCCCGCAAGGGGAGTTGATCATGGGCAGAAGCCCGTTATCCGTCCCGGATAACGGCTCTTCAGAGTTGGCAGGGCTTCGCGCTGCTGGTTGACGCCCGGGATTTCCGGGTGCAGGCGTAGCGTATCCGCCGCTTCTGGTTGTCCTGGTTGCGGAAGCCGAACGCGATCCGGCCGATGTGTTTGACGATCCGGTTGTAGCCCTCGGTGCGGCCGTTGCTGATGCCGGTGTGCAGGCCGGCGATGATCGAGTTCTGCCAGGCATGCACCGTCCACGCGAGCCTGCGCAGCTGGGAGATCTCGGAGTCGGCGCAGTGCAGGTAGAACGCGGTCAGCGCGTTGAAGATCTGTCCGCGGTCGGGGTTGGTGCCGGCGAGCTTGAGCAGCTTGCGGAGCAGTTCCTTGCCCTGCCAGCATTTCTCGAGGCCGCCGGAGGGGTCGGCCCGGCGCATCGCTTCCCGCACCTTGGCCAGCTCGTCCGGAGTGAGAGTCTCCACGGCGCGCAGCAGCCGGTTCCGTTGCGCCCATTCCGGGTCGCACTTGCGGCCCCGCCGGCCACGAAGCGCCCAGGCCAACTCCCGCCGGTAGTCGGTGACCGCCTTGTTGGCCAGGGCGACCAGGTGGAACCGGTCCACGACCACGACGGCGTTCGGCAGGGCGAGGCGGGCGGCGCGGGCGTACGTCGCGGACGTGTCCATCGAGATGTGGGTGATGGTGGCGAGCCAGTCCGGGTCCTGCGCCTGCAGCCACTCGATGAGGACCTTGCTGGTGCGGCCGTTGACCTGTGCGAACAGGCCACCGTTGCCGCTCAGATCGACCAGGCCGGTGTCGAACCGGTCCACCCAGGTCTTCTCCCCGGTGGTCGGGTCGGTCTCGTAGTGGGCCTTGCCGCGGCGGGTCTCGTCGACGCCCAGCACGGTGACCGGCGGCGGCGCGTCGGGGAGCACCGCGGCAGAGTGGGCGACGAACGCGTCGTGCGCGATGCGCCAGTCCATGCCGAACTCGGCCGCGACGCCGGACACCGGTCGGGTGTGGTCGCCGATCGCTTCCGCCGCCAGCCGGCGGGCGCGGGTGGTGATCCGGGCCCGGGCAGGGATCTGCTCGGGTAGGCATTCGGTGAACACCTTCCGCTCGCAGCTGTCGACCTGGCAGCGCCATTTCCGTTTGCGCCACAACAGGATCGGCTTGTCCTCGCCGAGCCGGACGTCCCGCGGGCGGGTCGTCACCCACGCCTTCGGAGACTTCGACTGCTCACCGCACTCCGGGCACCAGCCGGCCAGTTGGGGGTCGGTCGAGCAGTGCACGACCCGTCGGCCGGCGTCGTTGCGGACGACCCGGTCGACGACCAACCCGTCAATGTCCAACAGCAGCGAGCTACTACTCTGGTCCATGCTCGTGGTCCTTCGGCTGATTGCGTAGAGAACAACCAGTTTCGAAGGCCACGAGCCCTCATCTCACCCGACACGCCGCCGCAGGTCGGAAGCCCAGAGCCCCATCAAGTCTGAAGACCCCGGATAACGGGCTTCTGCCCATGATCAACTGGACGCGGGGCGGCGGTCGGGGCGGCGGGGCGGGGCACCGGGCGGGGCCGGGATACATCCAGCGGCCGATGCCGCGGCCGGCCGGTCCGCCTACGGTGAGCGGGTGCTGCGCCGGCTGACCCCTACCCAGACCGCGGTCGACCTGGCGCTGGCCGGGGCGTTCCTGGTGCTGGCGCTGCTGGTCGAGTGGGCGGTCCTGGGCGGCACCTCCGGCCGGCTGGCCCTGCTGGTCACCGTGCTGGGGTTCACCGGGGCGCTGGCGGTACGCCGGGCGTCGCCGCCGCTGTCGCTGGCGATCGCCTGGATCGCCGCCGTCCTGCAGATGCTGTGGGCGGTGCCGCCGCGGTTCGCCGACGTCGCGGTGTTTGCCGTGCTCTACGCGACGGCGGCCTACGGCACCCGGCTGGTGTTCTGGCTGGGGCTGGCCTCGGCCGTGGTCGGGGCCGGGGTCATCACCCTGTACGTGTTGCTCGGCCCGCTGCCTGTGGGCGGCGCGCAGCCCTCGGTCCGTGAGTTCGGCCTGGTCCTGGGGGCCGCGCTGTTCTCGCTGCTGCTGAGCTGGACGGCCGGCGCATTGGCCCGCACGGTGCTGCAGGCTCGGGCGAACCGGCTCGCCCAGGTCCGGGCGCAGGCCGCGGCGGTGGCCGAGGCCGAGCGGGTGCGGATCGCCCGGGACATGCACGACGTCGTCGCCCACTCGCTGGCCGTGGTGATCGCCCAGGCCGACGGGGCCAGGTACGCCGCCGCCACCGATCCGGCCGCGGCCACCGCCGCGCTGACCACCATCGGCTCCACCGCCCGATCCGCGCTGGCCGATGTGCGGCTGCTGCTGACCCGGCTGCGGCACAGCCAGGGCGACGGGCCGCAGCCGACCCTGGCCGACACCGAGGAGCTCTACCAGCAGGTCCGGGCGGCCGGGGTGGACCTGCGGGTCGACGTCACGCCGGCGCCGCCGGCCGAACCGCCGGCCGGGGTGCAGCTGGCGGTGTACCGGATCCTGCAGGAGGCGCTGACCAACGCGCTGCGGCACGGTGACGGCGGCCCGGTGCAGGTCGCCTTGGCCTGGCGGGACGACCGGGTCGAGGTGTCGGTCGACAACGGGGTGTCCGGGCCGGCGCCGGCCACCGAGCGCACCGGCCACGGCCTGATCGGCATGCGGGAACGCGCCGAGCTGGCCGGTGGTCACCTGCGGGCCGACCGGGGTCCTGGCCGGTACCGGGTGCAGGCCCGGCTGCCCGTGCAGTGGCCGGCATGACCGCGCGTCCCGACCGGATCCGGGTGGCGCTGGTGGACGACCAGGCGCTGTTCCGGGCCGGCATCCGGATGGTCGTGGACTCCCAACCCGACCTGCAGGTGGTGGGGGAGGCGGCCGACGGGCGGCAGGGCGTCGACATGGTCCGGGCGAGCCGGCCCGACGTGGTGTTAATGGACATCCGGATGCCGGTGCTGGACGGGCTGGCCGCGACCGCCGAGCTGCTGGCCGACCCCGACCCGCCGCGCGTGGTCATGCTGACCACCTTCGACCTGGACGAGGCGGCGGCCCGGGCGATCCGGCAGGGGGCCAGCGGATTCCTGCTCAAGGACGCCGACCCCGAGTTCCTGCTGGCCGCCATCCGCACCGTGCACGCGGGGTCCGCGGTGATCGCGGCCGCCGCCACCCGGGACCTGTTCAGCCGGTTCGCGGCGTCCGCGCCGGCCCCGGTCCCGGCTGCGTTCGCCGAGCTGACCCAGCGCGAACGGGAGATCTTCGCGCTGGCCGCCCGGGGCCTGAGCAACGCCGAGATCGCGGCCCGCGAGTTCCTCTCCGAGGCGACCGTCAAGACCCACATCAGCCGGATCCTGGGCAAACTGGCCCTGCGGGACCGGGTTCAGCTGGTCGTGTTCGCCTATGAACACGGTCTGACCTGAGCCCGGCGGACCGCCAGGATCATCCGCTGGATGGATGCGGGCGCGACTGCCGACCGATGCCCGCGACGCCGCGTGATCCCTAGCGTCGCAGGCATGTTGATCGGACAGAGCGCCCCCCGCCCCGCGGCCCGGGTGCAGCAGTTGACCAAGACCTACGGCTCCGGCGAAGGGATGGTGCACGCGCTGGCCGGGGTCAGCGTGAGCATCCGCCGCGGCGAGTTCACCGCGATCATGGGCCCGTCCGGGTCCGGCAAGTCCACCCTGATGCACATCATGGCCGGGCTGGACGCGCCGTCCTCCGGTCAGGCGTGGATCGGCGACACCAAGATCACCGGCCGCTCGGACACCGAGCTGACCGTGCTGCGCCGGCGCCGCATCGGGTTCGTGTTCCAGGCCTTCAACCTGGTGCCCACGCTGGACGCGCTGGGCAACATCCTGCTGCCGTTCGACCTGGACGGTCGCCGCCCCACCGACGCCGAACGGACTCGGGTCGATCGGCTGATCTCCGCGCTGGGCCTGTCCGGCCGGCTGCGCCACCGGCCGCACCAGCTCTCCGGCGGGCAGCAGCAGCGGGTGGCCATCGCCCGCGCCCTGGCCACCGCGCCCGACCTGGTCTTCGCCGACGAGCCGACCGGCAACCTGGACTCGCGCAGCAGCCGTCAGGTGCTCGGTCTGCTGGCCGTGGCCAGCCGGGAGGGTGGGCAGTCCATCGCCATGGTCACCCACGACCCGATCGCGGCCGCGTACGCGGACCGGGTGCTGTTCCTCGGCGACGGCCGCATCGTGGCCGACAAGCCCCGGCAGACCGCCGAGCAGATCGCCGCGTTCCTGCTGGCCGCGGAGCCGGCGCCCGAGACCGGGAGCGCGACCGGCGCGACGACGACGGCCGCGACCCAGCAGGTGCCGGCATGACGGCCACGCTGTCCGGGCCAATCACCGAGCTGGGCCCGGCCGCCGCGCCCCGGCGTCGGGTGCGGCCCCGGCTGGAACCGGGCCTGGGGGCCAGCGTGCTGGTGGCCGCGCTGTCCAGCGCGTTCGGCGTGGTGCTGATCAGTGCCACCGGGTACCTGGAAGCGATGCTGCGGGCCGACCCGGACATGGGACGCAGCGACACGGTCGCGTTCCTGCTCAGCTTCCTGGGCACCGTGCTGCTGGGGTTGGCGATCTACGTGGCCGCGGTGGTCACCGCGAACACCTTCGCCACCGTGGTCGCCGGACGCACCCGGCGCATCGCCCAGCTGCGGCTGCTCGGGGCGACCGCCCGGTCCCAACGCGCGCAGGTGGCCCGGCAGGGGCTGATCGTCGGCGCGGTCGGGTCGGTGCTGGGCCTGCTGATCGGGACGGCGATGGCCATGGGCGGGGTCGCCATGGCCGGGTCGGCGCTCGACCTGGACGTCGACTACCTGGTGCCCCGGCCGTCCCTGCTCGGGCCGGCGGTGATCGTCGCCCTGACCACCTGGGCGGCGGCCTGGGCGGGATCGCGCCGGGTGCTGACGGTCACCCCGCTGCAGGCGCTGGGCGCGGCCGACGAACCGGCCTACGAGCAGGTCGTGCGCCGGCCGGCCCGGCACGCCACCGCCGGGTTCCTGCTGGTCACCGGCGGTGCGCTGCTGGTCGGCGGGATCGGCATCGGCTTGCTCTCGCCGTACGGGGTGGTGGTGGCGTTCGTCGGCGGGTTGCTCTCGTTCACCGGGTTGGTGGTCGGCGCGGCCGTGCTGATGCCGCCGTTGCTCCGCCTGGTCGGCCGGGCCTTCGGCGGGTCGACCGCGGCTCGCCTGGCCGCGGAGAACGCGTTGCGGTACCCCGAGCGCTCCTCCCGGATGGCCATCGGGATCGTCATCGGGGTGACGCTGGTGACGATGCTCGCCGTCGCCGCCGAGTCGGTGTCGGCCCGGATGGCCGCCGCCTGGGGTGGACCGCTGCCGGCGGAGCTGCAGCGGCCGCTGGATACTTTCACCGCGGTGATGACCGCGCTGGTGGCGGTCAGCGCGGCCATCGCCGCGGTCGGGCTGGTCAACCTGCTCACCCTGGGGGTGCGGCAGCGGCGCCGCGAGCTGGGGCTGCTGCGCACCCTGGGCCTGACCACCGGGCAGGTGCGGCGGATGGTGCTGCTGGAGGCGACCCATCTGACGGTGACGGCGTTGCTGACCGGGCTGGTGCTGGGCATCGGGTACGGCTGGGCCGGGGCGCAGGCGCTGATGGGGTCGGTCTGGCTGGGCCCGGAGCTGACCGGCGCGCTGGTCCCGCCGGCGCTGCCGCCGGGACCGATCGTCATCGTCGTCGGGGCCACCGCGGCCCTGACCCTGATCGCCGCGGCGGTGTCCGTCCGGCCGGCGGTGCGGGTCACCCCGATCGATGCGCTCGCCGCCGGATGAGCACGGGATGGGCCCGGACCGATGTAGGGTGAAATTCCGTGGGACAGGCGCCGTCAGGCGCCCAGCCAGCCGGGCGGCGGGGACGCCGACCGGACCAGAGCAGAACACGGGAGCTGCGTTGGCGATATCGCCGCGAATCACCAAGCACATCTTCGTCACCGGCGGCGTCGCCTCCTCGCTGGGCAAGGGGTTGACCGCCTCGAGCCTGGGTCGGCTGCTCACCTCACGGGGCCTGCGCGTCACCATGCAGAAGCTGGACCCCTACATCAACGTCGACCCCGGGACGATGAACCCGTTCCAGCACGGGGAAGTGTTCGTCACCGAGGACGGGGCCGAGACCGACCTGGACATCGGGCACTACGAGCGCTTCCTGGACCGGAACCTGTCGGCCGACGCCAACGTGACCACCGGCAAGGTGTACTCACGGGTGATCGCCCGGGAGCGCCGCGGGGAGTACCTCGGGGACACCGTGCAGGTCATCCCGCACATCACCAACGAGCTCAAGGAACGCATCCGGGCGATGGCCGACCCCGATCCCGACGGGCAGGCCCCCGATGTGGTGATCACCGAGATCGGCGGCACGGTCGGTGACATCGAGTCGCTGCCGTTCCTGGAGGCGGCCCGCCAGGTCCGGCACGACCTGGGCCGCGAGCATGTGTTCTTCCTGCACGTGTCGCTGGTGCCGTACCTGGCGCCCTCCGGCGAGCTCAAGACCAAGCCCACCCAGCACTCGGTCGCCGCGCTGCGCAACATCGGCATCCAGCCGGACGCGCTGATCTGCCGTTCGGACCGGGACATTCCGGAGAACCTCAAGCGCAAGATCTCGCTGATGTGCGACGTGGACGCCGAGGCGGTCATCTCCACCCCGGACGCCCCGTCGATCTACGACATCCCCCGGGTGCTGCACCGTGAGGGGCTGGACGCGTACGTGGTGCGCCGGCTGAACCTGAGCTTTCACGACGTGGACTGGACCACCTGGGGCGGCCTGTTGGAGCGAGTGCACCACCCGGCCGAGACGGTCCGGATCGCAGTCGTCGGCAAGTACATCGACCTGCCCGACGCCTACCTGTCGGTGACCGAGGCACTGCGGGCCGGTGGGTTCGGCAACAATGCGCGGGCCGAGATCGTCTGGGTCGCCTCCGACGACTGCATCACCCCGGCCGGGGCCGCGGCGGCACTGTCCGACGTGCAGGGGGTGCTGATCCCGGGCGGGTTCGGGGTCCGCGGCATCGAGGGCAAGCTCGGCGCGATCACCTTCGCCCGGGTCAACCGGATCCCGATCCTGGGGCTGTGCCTGGGCCTGCAGTGCATGGTCATCGAGGTGGCCCGCAGCCTGGCCGGCCTGGGTGGGGCGAACTCGGCCGAGTTCGACGCGAACGCGGCCGATCCGGTGATCGCGACGATGGCCGACCAGCACGACGTCGTCGCCGGGGCCAAGGACATGGGCGGCACCATGCGGCTGGGGTCCTACCCGGCCCGGCTGACCCCGGGGTCGCTGGTCGCCGAGATCTACGGCAGCACGTCGGTGACCGAGCGGCACCGGCACCGGTACGAGGTGAACAACGCCTACCGCGACGTGCTGGAGGCCGCCGGCCTGCACCTGTCGGGCACCTCCCCGGACTCCTCGCTGGTCGAGTTCGTCGAGCTGGACCGGGAGCTGCACCCGTTCATGGTCGCCACCCAGGCGCATCCGGAGTTCAAGTCGCGGCCGACGCGGCCGCACCCGCTGTTCGCCTCGTTCGTCCGGGCCGCCCTGGACTATCTGGAGTCCGAGCGGCTGCCGATCCTGGGCACCGACCGGGACGGCGAGCCGGCCGACCCCGAGTCCGAGGCCGACCCGGACCCGGCCGCCGCGCTGGTGGCCGGATGACCCCGGGGCCGGCCGGGCACGACTTCACGGTGGTGGCCAGCACCCCGGTCTACGACGGCAAGATCGTCTCGCTGCGGGTCGACGAGGTGCGGATGCCCGGTGGAGGGACGGCCAACCGGGAGATCGTCGGGCACGGCGGGGCGGTGTCGGTGGTCGCCCTCGACTCGACTGACCCGCAGACCGCCCACGTGCTGCTGATCGAGCAGTACCGGCACGCCGTGGGCCGGCGGCTGTGGGAGATGCCGGCCGGCCTGCTGGACGTGCCGGGCGAGCCCGCGCAGCCTGCGGCCCAGCGAGAGTTGTTGGAAGAAACCGGGTATCGAGCCGACAGCTGGACCGAGTTGCTGGACGTGGCGACCTCCCCCGGGTTCAGCGAGGAGACGGTGCGGATCTTTCTGGCCACCGGGATGAGCTTCGTCGGCCGCCCGGACGGTCCGGACGACGAGGAGGCCGAGCTGCGCGTGGTCTGGGTGCCGCTGCGGGCGGCGGTGCAGGCCGCGCTGGCCGGCTCGATCGTCAACGTGATGGCGGTGGCCGGGGTGCTGGCCGCCGACGCGGTGCTCCGCGGGATCGCCACGCCGGTGGCCCGGCCCGATCCGGCCGAGCCGGACGCGCCCTGGACCGTGTACCGGGGCGCGGGCACCCCAAGCGCCCCGCCGCTGGACGGGGCCCGCGAGCTGTGAGGGTGCCCGGCCCGGCCCGGGGCCGGTCCCGGTGTCGGTGAACCCGGCTCGGGAGGCGGTGGCCTCGCCGGTCGAGCCGTCGCCCGAGCTGGTCGCCGCCCTGCGCGGGTACCTCGATCATCTGGTGGTCGAGCGCGGGGTGGCCCGCAACACGGTGCTGTCCTACCGCCGTGACCTGAACCGGTACCTGCAGTTCCTGGCCGCGGCCGGGCGCACCCGGGTCGCGGACGTGACCGCCGCGGACGTCTCGGACTTCCTGGTCTGCCTGCGCACCGGGGCCGACGGCCGGCCGCCGCTGGCCGCCTCGTCCGCGGCCCGGGCGGTGGTCGCGGCCCGCGGCTGGCACCGGTTCCTGCTCAACGAGGGCACCGCCGAGGCCGATCCGTCGCGGGACGTGCACCCGCCGACGCCGGCCCGCCGGCTGCCCAAGGCGCTGCCGGTCGAGGCCATCGGCCGGCTGCTGGACGCGGCCGGCTCCGCCGACCCGGACGGTCCTCGCGGCCTGCGTGACCGGGCCCTGCTCGAGCTGCTGTACGCGACCGGGGCCCGGATCAGCGAGGTGGTCGGGCTCGACGTCGACGACATCGACCTCGGCCCGGGCCGCCTGGCCGGCCGGTCGTCCACCGACCCGACCGACCCGACCGATCCCCAAGTTGCCCCGCCCATCACGTCGGTGGTCCGGCTGCACGGCAAGGGAGCCAAGGAGCGGCTAGTCCCGGTCGGTTCCTTCGCCCTCCGCGCCCTGGAGGCCTACCTGGTGCGGGGCCGGCCGGTGCTGGCCGCGGCCGGTCGGGGCGCCGGCCCGGCCCGCGGTGCGCTGTTCCTCAACATTCGCGGCGGCCGGCTGTCCCGGCAGAGCGCCTGGCAGGTGCTGGCCGACGCCGCCCGCCGGGCCGGGCTGCCGGCGTCCGGTGTCTCCCCGCACACGCTGCGGCACTCGTTCGCGACCCACCTGCTCGAAGGCGGCGCCGACGTCCGGTCGGTGCAGGAGCTGCTGGGCCACGCCTCGGTGACCACCACGCAGATCTACACCCTGGTCACCGTCGACGCGCTGCGCGAGGTCTACGTCACCGCGCACCCGCGGGCCCGCTAGTCGGACGGTGATCGGTGCCGGTCACAGGCCGTTCCGGTGTATCAGGCAGACGGGTCACATCTCTTGATGGCAACCCCGCCCGATGGCGTCCGGTGACCGGCTGACGGTGCCCGCATCGGGTCGGCTCCGCCCACCGATCGACCCCCCGGAGGTACCCCGTGTCCGCACCCGTCGACCTCGCGACCGGGACCGCCGGCTGTCCTCAACGGGTCGGTCTGGCCACCGATCTGGTGCTGGTCCACAAGGTCTTCCGCCGGGAGCTGCGGCTGCTGCCGGCGCTGGTCGGCGCGGTGCCGGCGGGACGCGCCGACCGGGCCGTGCTGCTGGCCGGTCATTACCGGGACCTGGCCACCGCGCTGCGCCACCATCACCACGCCGAGCAGCACCTGCTGCTGGGCCGGCTGGCCGAACGGGCCCCGCTGGAACCGGCGATCCGGGACGGCATGCAGGCGCGGCACCGGCGCCACGAGGAGCTGCTCGACGAGCTGGACGCCATGCTCGGGCTGTGGACGGCGGCCGCCGACCTCGACGTGCGCGACCTGCTGGTGGACATCCTGACCGAGCTGGCCGACGGCGTCACCGACCATCTGGATCTGGTCGAGCAGCGGGTGCTGCCCGCGGTGGACCGGCACTTCAGCAACCGCGAATGGCTCGCGCTGGGGCTGCGCGCGGCCAGCTGGATCCCGCTGAACCGGATGGCCTGGATGCTCGGCGCGATGCTCGAGGACGCCACCGAGGCCGAACGGCGCAACCTGATGAGCAAGGTGCCCGGGCCGGCCCGGCTGCTGTACCGGATGGTGGGCCAGGAGCAGTACCTGCGGGAGATGCGCGAGCTGCGCTGTCCGGATGGCCTCTGACCTGCGGGTAAGGCAGTACTGCCTGGCTAGCCGGTCTTCGTTTCGAGGGCTACCGTCGACCGTCTGGGCAGGCCCACCACGCCGAGTCGACGGAGGAACCATGACTGCGATGCTGGAGATGCGTCCGATTGCCGAGTGCACGGTGTCCGGGTGCTCGTACAACGATCACTCGAACTGCCACGCGTTCGCGATCACGGTGGGCGGCCGCGAATCTGCCGATGCCGCCTGCGCCACCTTCATCCCGTTGTCGTCCAAGGGTGGGTTGGCCAAGGTGACCGGCCACGTCGGCGCCTGTCAGCGGGCCGACTGTCAGCACAACGAGTCGCTCGAGTGCACGGCCAGCTCGGTCAAGATCGGGGCCGGCGCGGACGCCGCCGATTGCTTGACCTTCCAGGCGCGCTGACCCCGTCACCCCCACGTAGCACGCGAAAGGCCGCGGATCCCGTCAGTGGGATCCGCGGCCTTTTGCCGTTGATCAGGCCGGTTCGACCGCCGGTTTGCTCTTCTTGGCGGGCTTCGGCGTCTTTTCCTTCTTGGTCAGGATCGGTTCGTCGCCCAGGAACAGTTGCAGCCACTTGGCCTCGGGGTCGACGTCGACCATGATCGCCTTGACCAGCAGGCTGGCCGGAATGGCCAGGATGGCGCCCAGCGGTCCGAGCAGGAACGCCCACAGGATCAGCGACAGGAAGCTCATCGTGGTGGTCAGGCCGACCGCGTCGCCGACGAACTTGGGCTGCAGCACCGACTGGATGATGAAGTTCAGCACGCAGTAGACGACGATCACCCAGATCATCAGGCTCGGGCCGCCGACCAGCAGGCCGAGCAGGGCCGGCGGGATCAGGCCGATGATGAATCCGATATTGGGGATGTAGTTCGTCACGAACGCCAGCAGCGCCCACAGGCCGGCCGCCGGGATCCCCATGATCACCAGGGCGGCCCCGTCCAGGACCGCGACGATGCCGCCGAAGATCGTCGCCACCGCGAAGTACTTGCGGGTGCCGGCGGCGAACTGGCCGAGTGCGTTGAGCGCCGGCTCGCGGCCCGGGCGGTGCTTGACCATCCGCTCGCTGAACACCGAGCCGTCCACGGCCAGGAAGATCAGCAGCGTGATGATGAAGAACAGCGACGTGAACACGTTCATCACGCTGGAGAGCAGCGAGGCGATGTAGGACAGGATCGAACTCTTGTCGACGCTGGAGAGCATGCTCTGGATCTGCTCCTGGGTGACCCCCATCCCGGCCAGCCAGCTCTTGACCCCGGTCAGCTCGGTCTGCAGCTGGTCGGCGTACTGCGGCATCAGGCCGACGAACTGGGCGACGCCCACCGCGGCGGCGATCACTAGCCCGAAGATGATCGCGTAGACCCCGATCACCACGACCAGCGTGGCCAGCCAGCGCGGAGCGCCGCGGCGAATCATCATGCCGCGCAGCGGGTCCACCGTGATGGTCAGCACCAGGGCCAGGAAGATCGGGCCGATCAGATCCGGCACCGCGTGGATGCCGGCCGCGACCACCACGCCGGCGGCCAGGCCGAGCATGATGATCAGCCCGCGGGGGAGCCCGTAGGCGTGCACCCGGCGGGCGTGCAGCGGATCGTCGGGATGGTGGTGCACCACCGGCGCCGTCGGGGAGTGCTGGGTCTCGGGCTCGTTGGCCATGAGGAATCCGTTCTTCTCGAGCACGGCGACGCTGTGTGCCCGCGACACGCACCCTGACGGGTACCGGGCACGGCGAGCGCCGCCGGGACAGTACCGACCGTGCCTGATTGCCGGTTTCGCGGACATCATCCCGGATGGATGAAGTGCTTCCCGCGCTGGCGCCGTTGAATGTGATCGGATCTCAATGATTTCGATACGAAGATTCAGGCGAGCAGTCGGGCGGCCCGCCGAGCTGGAGGGCACACATGAGCGGCGAAACGGCTTCGGCAACGGTCCGGGTGGAGCACGCGGCCGGTTCCGTCTGGCACACGATCGACCACGGTCCGCAGGCCCGGATCTGGCGGGTGACCTCCATCGTGCTGCTGGTCCTGGGCTGCGTGCTCACCCCGGTGGCGCTGACCGCGAAGTGGGCCAGCACCCTGGTCTCCGACCAGGACGCGTACCTGGCCGCGGTCGAACCGCTGGCCACCGACCCGGCGATCGTCTCGGCCCTGGAGAACCGGCTGACCGGCGCCATCGACGAGCAGATCAGCAACCTGCAGCTGGCCGACAAGATCGGTGACGAACTGCAGTCGCTGGGCCTGCCGCCGAAGCTGGCCACCCTGGCCACCGGGTACCTGGCCACCTTCCGCTCGGACATCACCGACGCGATCAGCCGGATGGTCGACGAGCTGGTCACCAGCCCCAAGATGGCCGAGCTGTGGAACGCGGCCAACGCCAAGGCCCACACCGTGTTCGTGCAGGCCATGCAGGGCCAGTACAACGACGAGGTGACCAAGCTGCACTCGGTCAACGTCGACCTGTCCCAGGGGGCCGCGGCGATCAAGCAGAAGCTCGAGTCGGCCGGCGTGAGCTGGGCCAACCAGATCCCCGACATCCCGGTCGTGATCAACCTGACCGGGCAGGCCGACCTGCAGGCGATCGCCGGTTACTACGACCTGCTCAACACCCTGGGCACCTGGCTGCCCTGGGTCGCCCTGCTCCTGCTGCTGGCCTCCATCCTGATCGCGCCCAGCCGGCTCACCGGGCTGGCCCGGGCCGGGTTCTGGGTCGCGGTGTCCCTGCTGGTGCTGGTGGTCGGGGCGGCGATCGGCCGGGAGTGGCTGGTCGGGCAATCGCCGCTGCAGCCGCAGGTGACGGAGGCCTTCGTCGCGTCGTTGCTGGCCGGGCTGCGGGACCAGGTCCGGGCGCTGATCGGACTGGCCGCCGTCATCGCCGCGGTGAGCTGGTTGTTCGGCCGCTCGCGCAGCGCCACCAGCCTGCGCCGGCAGGCCGGTCAGGCGGCCGGGTTGGTCCGTGACCCGCGCTGGCAGCTGGCCGTGCGGGCCGGCGCCGGTGCGGCGGCGGTGGCGCTGATCATCTGGCTGCTGTCGATGGACGAGCCGCGGGTGCTCTGGGCGGTGCTGCTGGTGCTGCTGGCCGGCCTGGCCGCGTTCGTCGCGCTGCGCCCGGGGGAGCCGGCCACCGCCGATGCGGCGGGTGGGGCCGCGGGCGGGGCCGATGCGGGCGGTGGCCCGGCCGACACCCGCGAGCTCGTCCCGGTCGTCGACGACCGACCGACCTCCCCGGGAGTCCCACCTGTCACACCGACCTCAGGATCCTCAGCGTCCTCAGGGTCCTCAGCCGATCGGCCGTCCTAGCCCGATCGGCGAGGTCCGGCCGGGCGGGTCGTTTTGGTCGGGCCGGTGCCGGCCACCTACCCTTGACGGGATCGTCGGGATGACGACACGGCTGGCAAGGGAGTTCCAGGACGCATGAGCGAACGGAATGACGAGGTCTGGGCAGGGACCGGTGGTCCCCGGGTCGAAGGATCGCTGGCCGCGGCGGTCGACTACCAGGAGCGGGATCAGTTCGCGTTCCCCGGCATCGAACCGCCGGCCCCCGTGCCCGTCCCGGCGCCGGCCGAACCGGAACCGGCGCCGGCAGCGGCGCCTGTCGTGGAACGCGTGCCCGACCGTCCGGTCGATCACGGCGTGGCCGGATCGACGTCTCCGGCCCTGCGCGCGATGCGGGGCCGCGACCCCCAGCCGCAGCCGCTGACCAGCCACGGTCCGGCCAAGGTCATCGCCATGTGCAACCAGAAGGGCGGGGTCGGCAAGACCACCTCGACCATCAACCTGGGGGCGGCGCTGGCCGCCTACGGGCGGCGAGTGCTGCTGGTCGACCTGGACCCGCAGGGGGCGTTGTCGGCCGGGCTGGGCATCGCCTCGCACGAGCTGGACCACACCATCTACAACCTGATGCTGGAGCCGTCGACGCAGCTGACCGACGTGCTGGTGCCGACCGGGATCGAGGGCGTCGACCTGATTCCGGCCAACATCGACCTGTCGGCCGGTGAGGTGCAGCTGATCAACGAGGTCGGCCGGGAGCACACCCTGTCCCGGGCGCTACGGCCGGTGCTGCACGCCTACGACTACATCCTGATCGACTGCCAGCCCTCGCTCGGGCTGCTCACCATCAACGCCCTCACCTGCGCCCAGGGGGTGATCATCCCGCTGGCCGCCGAATGGTTCTCGCTTCGCGGGGTGCACCTGCTGGTCGACACCATCGAGAAGGTGCAGGCCCGGATCAACCCGGACCTGGAGGTGGCCGGCGTCCTGGTCACCATGTACGACGGCCGCACCGTGCACTCGCGCGAGGTGGTCGGCATGCTCGACCAGCGCTTCGGCGACACCGTCTACGACACGATCATCACCCGAACCGTGAAGTTCCCGGAGACCACGGTCGCCGGCGAGCCGATCATCTCCTACGCCCCGAGCCACCCGGCGGCGCAGGCCTACAAGGCGCTTGCGCGTGAAGTGATCGCTCGATGACCGTGACCCCCCGCGACCGGCAGCTGCCGGGATCGGCGGAGGGCGGGTCGCACGACGAATCGGAGACGCCCGAGGGCGTCGAGGGCGGCCGCAAGTCCTTCCACGTGCGGCTGGACAACTTCGACGGTCCGTTCGACCTGCTGCTGCAGCTGATCAGCCAGCACCGGATGGACGTCACCGAGGTGGCGCTGCACCGCGTCACCGACGACTTCCTGGCCCACGTCCGGGGCATGGGCAAGGACTGGGACCTGGACCAGGTCACCGAGTTCCTGGTGATCGCGGCGACCCTGCTGGACATGAAGGCGGCCCGGTTGCTACCGGCGCCGGCCGACGACGGGCTCAACCCGGACGAGCCGCTGCAGGCCCGGGACCTGCTGTTCGCGCGGCTGCTGGCCTACCGGGCCTACCAGCAGGTGGCGGCGCTGTTCGCGGAGCTGGAGGCGGGGGCGCTGCGCCGCTACCCGCGGGCGGTCTCGCTGGAACAGCGCTATCTGGGCCTGCTGCCCGAGGTGACGATCGGGCTGACCCCGGAGGCGTTCGCCGACCTGGCCGGCACCGTGTTCACGCCCAAGCCCGAACCGGTGGTCAACGTCGACCACATCCACGCGCCGCGGGTCTCGGTGGCCGAGCACACCGGGATGCTGCGCGAGCTGCTGGCCACCCGGGGCGCGGCGACGTTCGGCGAGCTGGTCGCCGACTGCACCGCGACGCTGCAGGTAGTGGCCCGGTTCCTGGGCCTGCTGCAGCTGTACCGGGAGTCGGCGGTGGCCTTCGATCAACCCCTGCCGTTGGGTGAGCTGACCGTACGGTGGATGGCACCGGATGTCGGCCGCGCCGAGTCCTCCGGCGCGGACGTGGAGGAATACGAGTGAACGAAGCAACCGAAGCGCCGGACGCGCCGGAGACTGCGGAGGCCGTGGCGCCTGAGCCGCCGGCCGTCGATCAGGTGCCCGAGCACGACCTGGCCGGGGCGATCGAGGCGGTGCTGCTGGTCGCCGACACCCCGATCCCGGAGGCGCAGATCGCGGCCGCGGTGGGGCACACCCCCGGCCATGTCCGGGCGCTGCTGGCCGAGCTGGCCGACAACTACACGGCGGCCAACTCCGGCATCGAGCTGCGCGAGTTCGGCGGCGGCTGGCGCTTCTACACCCGTGACCGGTTCGCGCCGGTGGTCGAGCGGTTCGTGCTGGACGGCGCGCAGAGCCGGCTGTCCAAGGCCGCGCTGGAGACCCTGGCCGTTGTCGCCTACCGGCAGCCGGTGACCCGGGCGCGGATCGCCGCCGTCCGCGGCGTCAACGTCGACGGCGTCATCCGCACCCTGATGTCCCGGGGCCTGATCCAGGACTGCGGCATCGACGCGGACACCGGCGGCACCCTGTACCGCACCACCGACATGTTCCTGGAGCGGATGGGCTTGGGCGATCTGACCGAGCTGCCCTCCCTGGGACCGCTGTTGCCCGAGGCTGGAGAGTTGGACGATGTCTGATCGAAGCGAGGCCGCCGACGACGGCGTGCGACTGCAGAAGGTGCTCGCCTCGGCGGGTGTCGCGTCGCGCCGCAAGGCCGAGGAACTGATCCGGGACGGCCGGGTGAAGGTCGACGGCATCGTGGTGCGCGAGATGGGCACCCGGATCGACCCGGAGAACGCCGTCGTGCACGTCGACGGGAACCGGATCACCACCCGCACCGACCTGGTGTACCTGGCGTTGAACAAGGAACGCGGCGTGCTGTCGACCATGTCCGACGAGTTGGGGCGCCCGCACATCGGGCAGATGCTGGAGGACCGCTCGGAGCGGCTGTTCCACGTCGGCCGGCTGGATATGGAGTCCGAGGGTCTGCTGCTGCTGACCAACGACGGTGACCTGGCCCACCGGCTCACCCACCCGTCCTACGGGGTGGCCAAGACCTACGTGGCCGAGGTGCCCGGACCCATCCCGAAGGACCTGGGTCGCCGGCTCAAGGCCGGGGTCGAGCTGGAGGACGGTCCGGCCAAGGTCGACTCGTTCGATGTGATGGACCTGCACCACAACCGGGCGGTTGTCGAGGTCGTCATCCATGAGGGGCGCAAGCACATCGTGCGGCGGCTGCTGGAAGCGGTGGACCGGCCGGTGTCCCGGCTGGTGCGCACCCAGATCGGACCGGTGCAGCTGGGTCATCAGCGGCCCGGCACCCTGCGCAAGCTCAACCCGGTCGAGGTCTCGCAGCTGTACAAGGCGGTCGGGCTGTGAGCTCGAGTTTTGTAATCGCCATCGACGGCCCGGCCGGAACCGGCAAGTCGACGGTGGCCCGGCGGGTGGCCCAGGCGCTGCACGCCGGCTACCTGGACACCGGGGCGATGTACCGGATCGTCACCCTCGCGGTGCTGCGGGCCGGCGTCGATCCGGTCGACGACGCCGCGGTGGCCGCGGTGCTGCCGGCGCTGACGTTCGAGTCGCCGACCACCGCCGACCGGCAGGAGCACGTGCTCGACGGCGACCGGGTCACCTCCGAGATCCGCGGCAGCGCCGTCACTCTCGCCGTGACTCCGGTGTCGGCCAACCCGGCCGTACGTTCCTTCCTGCTGGATCGGCAGCGGCGGCTGGCCCGCTCCGGCCGGATGGTCGTGGAGGGCCGGGACATCGGTACGGTCGTCGTCCCGGACGCCGACCTGAAGATCTACCTGACCGCCGACGCGACCGAACGGGCGCGTCGCCGGCACCGGCAGAACGCGGCGCTGGTCGGCGCAGGCACCGGGGAGGTCGGGTTGGACCTGGCCGCGGTGGCCACCGACCTGCACCGCCGGGACAGCAAGGACAGCAGCCGCACCCACGCCCCGCTGCAGGCGGCCGCGGATGCGGTGGTGGTCGACTCGTCCGAGCTGGCCGTCGAGGAGACGGTCGCCCGGGTGCTGGCCCTGGCCGCCGACCGGGGCATCCGCGCGAGCGACGCGAGTCCGTGATGCGTCATCGACGGCAGGTGCCGGCGTGAGGTGGCGGCACCTGGGCGGGACGGCCGACCCGACCCCGCCGCACACCGGACCCAAAGGCATGGACCGCGGCCGGCGGATCGGCATCGTGGTCAACCTGCTCACCTACCGGGTGGTGCTGCACCACGCGGAGCGGATCCCGACCAGCGGGCCGGTGGTCGTCGTGGCCAACCACCAGCACCTGATGGACGGCGCGGTGCTGTTCGGCTGCCTGCCGCGGCGGGTGTCGTTCCTGGTGAAGGCGGAGGCGGTGAAGGGTCCCCTGGGCTGGTTGCTGACCAACGTCGGCCAGTACGCCATCGTCCGCGGCGCCCCCGACCGGGAACCGCTGCTGCAGGCGTTGGCGCAGCTCAAGGCGGGCGGGGCGATCGGCATCTTTCCCGAGGGTGCGCGTGGGAACGGCAATGTCGACTCGGTGTTCGCCGGGGCCGGCTGGCTGGCCGCCCGCGGCGGCGCCCCGGTCGTGCCGGTGGCCATCCGGGGCACGGCGCGGCCGGCCGGACGACGGCGACGGTTCCGGCCGGCGGTGACCGCCCTGGTCGGCCAGCCGTTCACGGTGCCGGTCGGCGGTGGCCGCAAGCCGGTGGCCGAGGCAACCGAGGCGATCCGGGTGAACCTGGCCGCGCTGGTGCAGGAACTGGACGCGGATGTGGTGAGGATGAGATGAGCGACGAATACGCAGGACCGGCGATCGAGGCCGGCGACGGGGTAGCGGACGGCACGTGGGCCGACGAGAGTGAGTTCACCGGCTGGGAGGACGGCTCGGCCGAGGACGACGGCTTCGACCAGGGTGGTCCGGCGCCCACGCTGGCCGTGGTCGGCCGGCCCAATGTGGGCAAGTCCACGCTGGTCAACCGGTTGATCGGGCGGCGGGAAGCGGTCGTGCAGGACGTGCCCGGGGTGACCCGGGACCGGGTCAGTCACGACGCGCTGTGGCGCGGCCGCCGGTTCACCGTGGTCGACACCGGCGGCTGGGACCCGATGGCCAGCGGTCTGCAGGCCGAGGTGACCGCGCAGGCGGAGCGGGCGATGCAGACCAGCGACGCGGTGCTGGTGGTGGTCGACGCGTCGGTCGGCGCGACCGAGACCGAGGACGCGATCGCCAAGGTGCTGCGGCGGTCCAAGCGGCCGGTGATCCTGGCCGTGAACAAGGTCGATGACGAGCGGGCCGAGGCCGATGCGGCCGCGTTGTGGTCGCTGGGCCTGGGGGAGCCGATCGCGGTCTCCGGGCTGCACGGCCGCGGCTCGGGCGATCTGCTGGACGCGGTGCTCGAGGCGCTGCCGACGGCACCCGAGGAGTTCGTCGGCAGCGGCGGCGGTCCGCGCCGGGTCGCACTGATCGGCCGGCCGAACGTGGGCAAGTCCTCGCTGCTGAACAAGCTGACCGGCGAGTCCCGCTCGGTGGTCCACGCGGTGGCCGGCACGACCGTCGACCCGGTCGACTCGCTGGTCGAGATCGACGGCCAGCTCTGGCGTTTCGTCGACACCGCGGGCCTGCGGCGGCGGGTGAACCAGGCCAAGGGGATGGAGTACTACGCCTCCCTGCGCACCCAGACGGCGCTGGAATCGGCCGAGGTGGCGATCGCCCTGATCGACTCGTCGACGCCGATCACCGAGCAGGACCAGCGGGTGATCAGCATGGTCATCGACTCCGGCCGGGCGCTGGTGATCGCGCTGAACAAGGCCGACCTGGTGGACGCCGACCGCCGCGCCGAGGTCGAGGACGAGGTGCTGCGGGACCTGGCCCGGGTGGCCTGGGCCCAGCGGATCAACATCTCCGCGCAGTCCGGGCGGGGCGTGCACCGGTTGGCGCCGGCGATGACCCGGGCGCTGGAGTCGTGGGACCGGCGGATCCCGACCGGGCGGTTGAACTCCTGGCTGGGCGAGTTGATCGCGGCGACGCCGCCGCCGGTGCGCGGCGGCAAGCAGCCGCGGGTGTTGTTCGCGACCCAGGCGTCCAACCGGCCGCCGACGTTCGTGCTGTTCACCACCGGCTTCCTGGAGGCCGGCTACCGCCGGTTCATCGAGCGCCGGCTGCGGGAGGACTTCGAGTTCACCGGCTCCCCGGTGCGGGTGAACGTGCGGGTGCGGGAGAAGCGCGGCGCGAAGAAGTAGCCCGGTCGTGCGAGCGGTTCGCTGATCAAAGCCGCGCCGAATCGGACACCGCGCCGCCGATGGCGCGGGATTGATCAGCGAACCCGGCGCGGACCGGTCAGTCCACGCCGGGGGCGAGCCGCTCGGCCGGTGCCGCGCGCAGGGCCGGCAGCAGGCTGGTGTCGGCAACCGCGACGGACATCTCGTAGTGCCCCCGCTCCATGCCGAAGTTGCCGGCCAACCCGCAGCAATCGGCCAGGGTGGTCACCCGCGCGCCGGCCGCTTCCAGCAGGGCCCGGTCGATGTCGAAGCCCGTCACCGCGCGGTGGTGGCAGTGCGGCTGGGCGATCACCTCGACGCCGGTGAGATCCGGTGGTGGCCAGCACCTTCCATTGCGGCGGTGCTGGACCTGAACCGGCACCTGGCCCGGGTGACCCCGCGCGCAGCGGGTCGCCGACGCCACCTGCACCGTCGCTGAGGCGCTCACAGCGCGACCCGGGTTCGACGACGCCTCACGATGCCGGGAACGACGGCGTTGCCGGCGATGGAGGTGCTGCCGCGGCTGGTCACCGGCACGCCCAGGGAGCGGACGACCTCGGTCGTGGCGGCGACGTCGTCGGCGTCGACCGGGTCAACGACCGCCTGGGGCAGCACCCGGGCGGTCATGATCAGGTCCGTACCGCGAGCAGCACGGTCAGGTAGACGACGTAGGCCAGGACGAAGCCGATGCCCTCGGCGCGGCTCATCCGCCGACCGGTCAGGAACACCGGGATGCAGACCAGCATCACCGCGACCATGATCGGCAGGTCGACGTGGGCGAGTTCGGGCGTGACGGCCAGCGGCGCGACGAGCGCGGATCCGCCGAGGACCAGACCGATGTTGTAGGTGCTGGAACCGATGAGATTGCCGATGGCGATGTCCCGTTCGCCGCGGAACGTGGAGACCAGCGTGGTGACCAGTTCGGGGGCGCTGGTGCCGATGGCGACCACGGTCAGGCCGACGACGGCCTCGGAGACGCCGAAGGCGCGGGACAGGTCGACCGCACCGCGCACCAGCAGGTCGGCGCCGACCACGATGACGGCCAGGCCGGCGACCGTGAGCAGCAGGTTCACCCAGCCCCGGCCTCGGGGGGCGGGCACCTCGTCGGCGGCGACCTGAATGGCGACCGGGTCGCGCCGGGCCTGCCCGACGATGAGAACGGTGTAACCGACGGCGATCGCGAGCAGGATCGCGCCCTCGACCCGGCTGAGCGAGCCGTCCCAGCACAGCGCCAGCAGCAGCAGGCCGATGGCCGCCATGATCGGCAGGTCCCGGCGGATCGTCGGCACCGCGATGGCCAGCGGGGCGATGGCCGCCGAGAGCCCGAGCACCAGCAGCAGGTTGACGATATTGGTGCCGGCGACGTTACCGATGGCCAACGGGCCGGCGTCGTTGATGGCCGAGTCGATGCCGATCGCCAGTTCGGGTGCGCTGGTGCCGACGGACACTACGGTCAGCCCGACGACGACCGGCGGCACGCCCCACGCGCCGGCCAGCGCCGCGGCGCCCCGGACGAGGACCTCGGCACCGACGATGAGCAGGGCGAGCCCGCCGGCGACGAGCAGCACGGCGGCGGTCATCGGGCTCTTTCGCAGGTGGGGCCGGGGCGGTCAACAGTCTCTCCCAGCTGGCCCCGAGCCGCCGGATATCCCGAGCCGCCGGATGCGCCCGGCTGAGCCGAGAGTCGGCGGGTGCCCGTGCTCGCCCGCACGGTCGCGGACTCAGAACGGCGGCGGGTCGTCGTCCCGGATCGGCCGATCGGGTGGGTCGGCGGTGAAGACCGACGCCGGCCGCTCGGGTGGGTGTTCCGGCGGCGGTTCCCACAGCCGGGTCGGCGGTTGCCGGTAGCGGCGGCCCAGCGGGCTGGTCCAGTCGTAGCCGTCGGCGGTGCGCCGGAGAAGGAACTCGCCGCCGTCCTTGGCCCGGTGGTGGTGTTTGCAGACCAGGCACAGATTGGTCGCGCTGGTGGTTCCGCCGGTGTCGTGGCCCGGGCGGAACGGTTCGACGTGGTCGAGCTCGCAGCGCTGCGCGGGCTGTCGGCAGCCGGGCAGCCGGCAGGTCTGGTCGCGGACCAGCACGTGGTCGGCCAGCGCGGCCGGTGGGTGGTAGGTGGTCCGGCCGTAATCCAGCAGCGCTCCGGTCAGCGGGTCGCAGACCAGGCGGCGCAGGGTGGCGTCGGCGGTGATCTGGGCGGCCTGGGCCGCAGTGATGGGGCCGTATCCGTGCAACTCGGCGCTCTGGCCGGCCGTCGTGGCGGGGTCGAGCAGCGCGGTGATCGGGACGGTCACCTGGACGTGCGGGCGGCGGCGCTGCCGGGTGGGCAGGGCCGTGCCCCGCCATTGCCCCGAGTCAAGGACCTCGGCGCACAGGTCGACCATGGCATCGACCCGGCGGGCGTCGGCGGTGCGACCGTCGTCCGGGGAGGCGGCCGCGTCACCCACGGCGACCAGGCAGGCTTGGATGGTGGCGACGTCCTGCGCGGTGGACAGCAGCCACAGGCTGCCCATCCCGTCGGGCTGGGCCTTGACACTGACCCGGCGGCGCTCGCGCTGGGCCTGATGCCGGTCGTCGGCGCCGTGCGGGTCGTGCCGGATGACCGCGCGCTGCACGGCATGTCGCAGTTCGGGCACGGTCCCCCGGGGCGCCGCCGGCAGGACGTCGGCCTCGACCAGGGCGGACTGATCCAGGTCCAGATCCTGGGTGTGGGACCGGATGGTGGATGCCTTGACCGGGGTGATCCGGCCCTCGTCCAGCGCGGCGAAGGTCTCGGGCAGCCGCGTGGTCAGGTCGACGGCCTCGGCCAGTTGCCGGGTCGCGGTGCCCTCGGCGATGCCCAGGGCGAGGGCGATCTCGGTGGCCAGGAACTCGTGCAGGCCCGGGTAGCAGCCGGACAGCTCGGCCAGATCGGCCTGCTGCCGGGCCTGCAGGTGCGCCATCAGGGATTGGCGGGCCTGGAGCGAATCGATCAACGTGTTCGCCCACAGCGGCACTGACGTCGTGGTGGCCTCAGCCGAGCAGTCGGTCGAGCCGTCGGCTCGGTCGACGGGGCCGTCGGGCCGGGTCTCCAGCACCCGGGCCAGGTCGGCCCCCGGGCCCGTGGTGGCCAGGGTCTCCCGCCAGGACCGCACACGGACGGCCGCGCGAGCGGCGCTGGCACGGAAGGGCAACACGACCCCGTGGGTCAACGACTCCGGCAGGCCCCAGCGGGCCGGGGGCCGGGCCCCGGACCAGACCCGCACCGGGCGGCCGCCCCAGTGGTCGTCGACAAACATAGCTGATCCTACCGTGAAAACGAACACGTGTACAGAACCTTGAGGACCTGGGGCGATCAGTTCGGCCGGGATGGCGCCGCGGCCGCCTCGGCTGGGGTAGGCTTTCTGACGCTCGGTTCGCCGAGTGGCCGGGATGTGGCGCAGCTTGGTAGCGCACTTGACTGGGGGTCAAGGGGTCGCAGGTTCAAATCCTGTCATCCCGACGTGTGGGCTCCTCACCTGATGGCAGGTGGGGAGCCCCTTTTCGTTCCGGGCGCCGGGGCAGGTCGGTGCCCGGCCCGTCCGCGACCCGCAGGGCCGCCGCGGGCGCAGAGCGCACACTGGAATGGTCCGCAGGTGCTGCGGGTCGGCGCCAGCAGGAGGTTCCCAACATGGCCAACAACGAGTTCGGATTCGATCCCGACGATCTCGATCGCTTCTTCCCCGGGGCCGGTGATCAACTGCGGGGTGCGCTCGGTCAGTTCGCCCGGATGCTCAACGCCTCCGGCGAGGGCCGCGGCGCAGGTTCGTCCGCCGGATTCGGGGGCAGTCGGCGCTCGGCACCCGAGCCGGAGACGACCGGGGAGACCGGCGAGGGCGTCTGGATGATCTACACCGTGGACGCCGACGGCGATGCGCGGGTCGAGCAGGTGTTCGCAACCGAGCTCGAGGCCCTGCGTGCGAACAAGCACAACACCGACAGCAACCGCAGTGTCCGGTTCCTGCCGTACGGGATCCCGGTGACCGTCCTGGACTCGCCGGTCACCTCGGCGGCCGACGACGAGCCCGGGGCCTGACCGCGTCGGGTCAGCGGTCCGCCGGCCGCTGGCACCAGTCCGGCGGCCGTCCCTCGCAGTAGTGCGGCTGCCCGCAATGGCACAGCGACGGGTGATCGAGCGATCGGCCGCAGCACCAGCAGTGGGTCCAACTGGTGGCGGACATGGCCGGTCCGGCCTGCGGTGCGGTAGGGGTGTCATGCAGCGATTGGGTGCGATACGGCACGCGTGGGCCTCCCCTTGAGTCACCGTGAGTATGGGCTCCGTGACGAAGGGGCATAAGCTCTATTTGGGTGATTCCGGCGGCTTTCGTCGCCCCCGGACGGTGATCGAACGGTCGCGGCTCGTCTTCGATTCGGCTGGCTGGAGTGAGACACTGGCCCCCGATCGGGCCCGCGAATCCGTTGGACCGACTCGCCGTTCGTTCAGTACGACGTGACGACAGACGGGGAACGCGATGGGGGTGCGATGACCAGGCCTAGTTGGGCGCCGCCCGAGATCGATCTGGACCGGCCGAGCGCGGCGCGGGTCTACGACTATTACCTCGGTGGCTTCCACAACTTCCCGGCCGATCGGGCGATGGCCCAGGAGGCCATCCGCATGTGGCCCGAGCTGCCGGTGATGATGCAGGCCAACCGGGCGTTCCTGCGCCGCGCCATCCGGTATTGCGTCAGCCGCGGCATCACCCAGTTCCTCGACATCGGCTCGGGCATCCCGACGGTGGGCAACTCGCACGAGGTGGCCCGCCAGGCGGACCCGCAGAGCCGGGTGGTCTACGTCGACATCGACCCCATCGCCGTGGCGCACAGTCGCGCCATCCTGGGCGACGATCCGGCGACGCGGGTGCTCCAGGGCGATCTGCGCCGGCCCGACGAGATCTTGAACGACGAACGGGTCCGCGAGTTGCTGGACCTGGATCGTCCGGTGGCCGTGCTGATGGTCGCCCTGCTGCATTTCGTGCCCGATGCCGACCAGCCGCGGGAGGTCATCGCCCAGCTGGGTGATGCCCTGGTCGAGGGCAGCATGCTCGTCGTCTCGCACGCCAGCTCGGACGGACAGCCCGAACTGGCCGCGCGTCACCAGCAGCTCTACTCCCGCACGCCGACCCCGATGACAATGCGGTCCAAGGTCGAGATCGAGTCGCTCTTCGGTGATTTCGCGCTGCAGGAACCCGGGGTGGTGCCGATTGCGCGCTGGCATCCCGACCCCGGTGCGCAGGCCCACCCGGAGATCGAACGGATGGTCGGCTTCGCCGGCGTCGGTCTCAAGGAGACCGTACGTTAGGGCACCGCGTGAGCATCAGCGACGAGGCCATCCGGGCCTTTGCCGCCGAGTGGGCGCGAACCATCGCCGGCACCAGTTACGTGCCACTCGGCCTGGTCGAGCTTGAGAGCACGCTGACCGAGCTGACCGGCGAGTTGCGGTGCGTGCTGGCCAGTGAGCCGTTCGATCCGGCCCCCGCCGCCCGGGTCGGGGCTGCGCTGGTCGATCGCCACTTCACCCACCCGGACAGCATCGCCTGCACCGTCGGCCTGGTCTCGCGTTCGTGGGGTGGGGTCAACGATCCGGACCTGCGGGATCGGGTCGCCGGCCTGGCCGGCGCGCTGGCCGCGGGCTACGCGGAACGACTCCAGGAACGGACGTTCGCCGAGCAGGACGCCATCCGCCGGGCCGCGATGATCGCCCAGGACGAGGCCGAGCGGGCCGCCCGTGAGCTCCAGGCCCGGTTCCGGGCCGTGTTCTCCGGCGCGGCCGTCGGCATCGGCGTCGGCGACGTCGACGGCCGGATCCTGGACGTCAACCCGGCCCTGCAGAAGATGCTCGGGTACACCGTCGAGGAGATGCGCCGGCGCAACGTCGGCGAGTTCATCCACCCGGCCGACACCGCCGACGTGTGGCAGCTCTACCAGCAGTTGATCACCGGCACGATCGACACCTTCCGCACCGCCAAGCGGTTCGTTCGTCAGGATGGCGACACCGTGTGGACGCAGCTCGCGGTGTCGCTGATCCGGGACAACCGCGGGCGACCGGAATTTCAGATCGCCGTCATGGAGGACGTCACCGATCTGCGCCGCCTGCAGATCCGCCTGGAGCACCAGGCCCACCACGACGCGTTGACCGGGCTGGCCAACCGGGCCCTGTTCCAGCAGCGTCTGGGGGAGCTCGCCGCGACCACGGACCCGACCGAGCGGATCGGCCTGTGCCTGCTGGACCTGGACGGGTTCAAGGCGATCAACGACAGTGTCGGGCACGGTGTCGGCGACCGGGTGCTGGTGGAGATCGCGGCCCGGCTCGGCCAGACCGTCGACGGCGACCGGCAGCTGGTCGCCCGCCTCGGCGGCGAC
Source organism: Nakamurella multipartita DSM 44233 (assembly GCF_000024365.1). NCBI lineage: Bacteria > Bacillati > Actinomycetota > Actinomycetes > Nakamurellales > Nakamurellaceae > Nakamurella > Nakamurella multipartita. Next base: position 4,459,139 of record NC_013235.1, on the reverse strand, counting down.
GAGTTCGTCATCCTGGTCGCGGGCACGTCGGACGCCCAGGACATGGTCGCCGTGGCCGAGGCGGCCCTCGCGGCGGTGGCCCGACCGGTCTCGGTGGCGGGCGGCGTCTTCAACGTCACCGCCAGCGCCGGGCTGGTCGAGCGGACGGCCGCCGGCGCCGATCCCGCCGAGCTGGTTCGCGCGGCCGACATCACCCTGTACTGGGCCAAGGCCGAGGGCAAGGCTCGATGGGCCATCTTCGATCCCGAGCGCAGCCTGCGCGAGGTCGACCAGTACACGCTCGCCCAGTTGCTGCCCACCGCGCTGGACCGGGGCGAGTTCCGCCTGCACTATCAGCCCCTGATCGCCCTGGCCGACGGCCGGTTCACCGGTTTCGAGGCGCTGCTGCGGTGGGAGCACCCGCGGCTGGGTCGGCTCCGGCCGGATCGGTTCATTGCCGCCGCCGAAGAGTCGGGCATCATCGTGCCGATCGGCCAGTGGGTCCTGCAGGAGTCGTGCCGGCAGGCTCGCCGGTGGTACGAGATCACCGGCATCCGGCCCTGTGTCAGCGTCAACGTGGCCCTGCGCCAGCTGTCGGACGGCGGCCTGCTCGACGACGTGCTGCGGGTGATCGAGGCCGAACAGCTCACGCCCGACCAGCTGCAGCTCGAGCTCACCGAACGTGCCGTCATCGGATCGGACCACGAACCGCTCGCCGAGCTGCAGGCTCTGGCCGCGCTCGGGGTGGGGATCGCGATCGACGATTTCGGCACCGGCTACTCGAACATGACCTACCTGCGCCGGTTGCCGATCACGGCGCTCAAACTCGACCAGTCGTTCGTCAGCGAGCTGCGGCCCGACGCCGCGGACCAGACGGACGCCAAGATCGTCCGGTCGATCCTGACCCTGGCGCACGACCTGGGCCTCACCGTCACCGCCGAGGGGGTCGAAACCGCCGCCCAGGCCCGGGCCCTGCGCGAACTCGGGTGCGATCAGGCGCAGGGGATGTACTTCGGCGCGCCTGTCCCCGCCGACGCACTCCTGCGCACGCCCGATGCCCCCGGCGAAACGCGATGATCCGTCGGGTCGACGCATCGCCTCCGCATCAGGGCGCCGCCCGGGCTCAGCCCGGATCGCCACCGCGGCGGTGGGGCGCGGCGCTGGTCACCAGGTCGTCGATGATGCGGGCGAGGTGAGTGGGGCCGTCGACGCGGCTCATGCTCGCCGCAATGGCCTGCGCGCGGGCGCGGTAGCCGGGATCCTCGAGCACCGAACGGACGGCGGCGGCGACCGCGGCGGGGGTGGGCCTGGTGGTTTCAACCGCCGGCCGGCGCCGGACCAGGCTATTCGGGCAGCCACCTCGGGCTTGTCCTCGTGACCGCTGGTGGTGATGACCGGGACCCCATAGCGAAGGGCGTACTGGACGCCGCCGTAGCCGCCGTTGGTCACGAAGACATCGGTCTTGGGCAGGAGCGAGTCGTAGGGCAGGAACGTCGCCGCGCGCGCGTTCGCCGGCAGCGGCGGGAGGGAGTCCACGGGGCGCCCGCCCGTGGCGACGACGACCAGGAGGTCTTGGCCGGCCAGTGCCGTGAGCGTGGGGGCGATGATCTGGTCGTAGTCACGGTTTGCGATCGTTCCCTGGGTGACGTGAATGACGGGCCGGGACCCGTCCAGCTCGTCCCACCAGGGCGGTGGGTCCGCCCGCGAGCCGGTGGCCGAGATCGGGCCGACGAAATGCAGGCCGGCCGGCGCGTCGGAGCGCGGATACTCGAACTCCGGAACGGTGAACTGCGCGATCGCCTCCGCATGCCGCGGCCAGTCCAGGACCGGAAACGGCAGTGGGCGCCCGAACAGCGTGTCGTGGACCTCGTCGGCCACGCGCTCGGCCGGCGGGAAGACGGTACGCGCCGCGATCTTTCTCAGCACCGAATTGCGCAACCGGCCGAGGGGCCCGCGCATCGGCGTCAAACCCATGCCGTAGGGCGCGGTTTCGCGACTGCTGATGGTCAACGGAACCACGCCGCCGACCACGATCGGTGGACGGTCGCGCAACGGGTGACCCAGCAGGAATGCACCACCTACGAACGCGGTGTCGACCAGGACCACGTCCGCGGGTTCCTCCCGGTGCAGGCTCATGATCGCGTCGTGCTGGGCGCGACCGGGACGCACGAAGACGTGCTCGATGTCGAAGGCGATGGACTTGGCCCCGGTGAGTCGTGCGCGCTCGGGGAATGTTTCGGCGAGGTCCTGCCGGTCGTCGAAGTCGGCCTCCGGCGGCAGTGGGAGGTGCTGCGCGCCGGTCGCTTGCACGACCCCGGCAAACCGGGACCCGGTCAGGAAACGAACCCGGTCTCCGCGAGCCACGAAATGCCCGGCGGCGGACAGCAGCGGTGTGACGTGGCCGTGCACGGGAACGGATGCAAACAGGATGGAAGCCATGAGCTCACCTCGGTCACCAGCATCGACTGACGATTTGGGCGCTACGTCCTAGTATTCACCGCTATGAGAAGGTAGTCAATATGACCGACAGTCCCGGCCGTGGACGGCCCTACCGATCCGAGCTCCGCCAAGAGCAGGCGGCCCGGACGCGGCTACGGGTGGTCCAGGCGGCCGTGCGGCTGTTCGGCCGCGACGGGTACCGGGCTACCACCTTCACCCAATTGGCCAAGGAAGCCGGGGTGTCGGTCAAAACGGTGCAGGAACACGGCCCCAAGGCCGATCTGCTGCAGGCGGCCGTCGAGCTGGCGTCGTTCGGGGTGGAGGGCGAGACCGATTTCTTCGCCACCGATCTCGGGCGAGCGGTGCTGCAGATCCGCGACCCGGGCGAGCTTGCGGTGATGGTCGGCGAGGCGATGCTGGCCATCAACACCCCGTCGGCCGGCCTGTGGATGACCTTCGTGGCGGCGGCTCAAGGTGATGCCGAACTCAGCGGTTACCACGCGCGGATGCTGGCGCTGATCCGCGGACAGGTTCAGCACGTCCTGGACTATGTCAACGATCAGGGCTGGCTCCGTCGCGACGTCCCGTTCGATGACCTCGTCGAGGCATTCTGCGTAGTCACCTGTATCGAGACCTTCGTGCGGTTCGTCCACCACGACGGGAAGTCCCCCGACCAGTACAAGGCCTTCGTGGCGCGGACCATCGGGGAGTCGATCCTTGCCTCCGGCACCCGTCCGATGCCCTGACGGGTCTTCGGCGCGCCGAACGCGGCGCGTATCCGTCCCTTCGGGGCCCTGTGCCCACGCGATGGTCAGCCGATCCGGACGCGAACGAGCCCGGCTACCCCGTGCGGCCGTTCAGTCCTGCGGGAACGGCACCGCGGTCAGCTCCTGTGAGACCCGCCAGATGCGATCGGCCTGCTCGTCGCCGCGCAGGGTGGGGTAGAGCTTCTGCTCCGCCGGCGCACCGCCCAGGTGGCCCAGCCCGCCGGGCCCGTACAGCCGCCCCGGCTGGGCGTCGGGCGAGGTGGCCGCGTACACCGCCGGGAGCGCGGCGCTGGCGACCGTGCCGACCAGGAGCCCGCGCGCGGACAGGGCGCGAATGACGCGCACGCCCAGGGTGTCCTTGGCCCGGCCCACCTCGGGTCGGGCGGCCAGCAGGTTCGTCGGGGCGACCCCGGGGTGCGCCAGGTTGCTGCTGATGCCCCAGCCGGCGGCTCGGCTGCGCCGGTCCAGCTCCAGCCCGAACAGTCCGAGCGCGATCTTGGACTGGCGGTAGGCCTTCATCCCGTCGTAGGACCGTTCCCAGTTCAGGTCGTCCCAGTTGATGGACCCCCGGGCCGCCGCGACGCTGACCTGTGAGGTGACCCGGGCCTGCCCCGCCCGCAGCAGCGGCAGCAGGTGCGCGACCAGGGCGACGTGGCCCAGGTGGTTGGACCCGAACTGCAGCTCGAAGCCGTCGGCCGTGTTCTGCCGTTCCGGCGGGGTCATCACCCCCGCGTTGTTGATCAGCAGGTGGATCGGCCGATCCTCCTGGGTCAGCGTCCGGCCGAGTTCAGCCACCGAATCCAAGCTCGACAGGTCCAGCTCGCGCAGCGACACGGTGGCATCCGGTGCCGACCGCCGGATCCGGTCGATCGCCGCCTCGCCCTTGCGCTGGTTGCGCACGGGCATGATCACCTCGGCGCCGGCCGCGGCCAACCGGCCGGCCAGGCCGACGCCGAGGCCGTCACTGGCCCCGGTGACGACCGCGCGCCGCCCGCTCAGGTCGGGGACGGTGATGTCGATGGTCTTCGTCATGGGGGCTCCGCAATCGTCGTGGGGGGACTGGCTCCACCGTGCGGGTGACCGGCCGCGCTATCCAGGGTTGCTCAGTCCCTGGATCACGCCCGATCGCCCAGGGTGGTCCCGGATAGCCTTGGCCGGATGACGATCGACCGGGCCGCACTGGCCGGCTTTCTGCGGCGCCACCGGGAATCGCTGCAGCCGGAGGACGTCGGCCTGCCCCGCGGGCGCCGCCGGCGGACGCAGGGGCTGCGCCGCGAGGAGGTCGCCGCGCTCTGCCACATGTCGACCGACTACTACGCACGGATGGAACAGGAGCGTGGCCCCCAGCCGTCGGAGCAGATGACGGCGGCCATCGCCCAAGGCCTGCACCTCTCGCTCGACGAGCGGGACCACCTGTTCCGGCTGGCCGGGCACCATCCGCCGACCCGCGGGGCGGCCAGCGACTACATCGGGCCCGGCATGCTGCGCATCTTCGACCGGCTGCAGGACACGCCGGCCGAGATCGTCACCGAGCTCGGGGAGACGCTGCGGCAGACCCCGTTGGCGGTGGCCCTCACCGGCGATCTGACCGTCTACCGCGGCCCGGCCCGCAGCATCGGCTACCGGTGGTTCACCGACCCGGCGATGCGCCGGCGGTACGCCCCCGAGGACCACGAGTTCCTCTCCCGGATGTTCGCCTCTGGCCTGCGCGAGGCGATCGCATTGCGTGGCAACGGCTCTCGGGCCGCGCAGCTGGCCGAGCTGCTGCTCGCCGGCAGCGCGGAGTTTCGGGCGGTCTGGGCCCGGCACGAGGTCGGCATCCGGCCCCGGGAGGTCAAGCACTTCGTGCACCCCGAACTCGGCGCGATGGAGCTGACCTGCCAGACGCTGCTCGATCCGCAGCAGTCGCAGATGCTGCTCGTCTACACCGCCGTCCCGGGCAGCGAGACCCACGAGAAGCTGCAGCTGCTGTCCGTCATCGGTACCCAGGTCCTGACCGACCCGGACGCCGGCCGCGATCAGCCCGTGCCGGATACACCGTCGGGTCGGACCGCCCGGTAGCGGGCCGCGAACTCGCCGGGCGTCATCCCGGTCACCGAGCGGAAATCGCGGGTGAAGTGCGGCTGGTCGGCATAGCCGAGGTCGGCCGCGACGTCGGCCAGGGAGGCGGGATCGCTGCGCAACCGCACCGACGCCTCCTGCAGCCGCCGCCGTTGGATCAACCACTTGGGCGACAACCCGATCCGGCGCCGCACCAGGCGTTGCAGGGCCCGCTCGGTCAGCTCGAACCGCTCGCACACCGGCCCGACCCGGGTCACCGTCGGGTCCTGCTCGACGAACGCAACGATCCGGTTGGCCAGGATGCCCTCGTCGTCGACGGGCAGGAACCGGCGCACCGCGCCGGCCACCAACGCCATCGCCGCGGCGTGGGATTCGGTGCGTCGGGGCCGGTCCATCGCCGCCCGCACCCGGCCGGCCAGCACCGATCCGGCGTCGCCGAGGACCTCGGTCAGTTCGACGTGCCGGTCCCGGAACTGGGCCATCGACCGGCCGGCGATCAGGGTCCCGCCGGCCGGCTGGCACATCACCCCGACCGCCCATCCGTCACCGACCAGGGTGGTCGTGGAGAGCCCCGAGGCCACCCCGTAGAACCGGGCGTAGTCGGGCGCGATCACGATCAGCGCGCACGGGTACTGCAGCACCCGTTGCGGCGCCTGCCGGCCCGGATCCACCGACCACACCGGGATCCAGAACCGTTGCAGCAGCTCGCGCAGGTCCTCGGGAGCGGGATAGCGGTGGATGGTGTGCGAGAGATCGCGGGGGTCGCGCAGATGGGCCCGCTCGATCCTGTCGGGTTTCATCAAGCGCCGCTCCGTCCGGGCGTCGTAGCGTGCCCGTTCATGAGCCAGTCCACCGAGAACCCCACCGCCGCACGGTACGCGGCCGGCGCCACCCCGCTCGCCGCCGTCCTGGACGCGGTGCCGGCCGACCGCTGGGCCCGGCCCAGCCCGTGCGAGGGCTGGACCGCCCGCGACGTCGTCCGGCACCTGATCGAGACCCAACGCGACTTCTTCACCGGCCGGGGTCTGGACCTCGGGCCGGCTCCCGACCTCGACGCCGATCCGGCCGCGGCCTGGCGGGGGCACGGCCCGGCCGTGCAGGATCTGCTGGACCGGACTCAGGCGGGGGAGCTGGCCTACGACGGCTACTTCGGCCCGACCACGGTCGGCCGGACTTTGGTCGACTTCTACGTCCCGGACATGGTGGTGCACCGCTGGGATGTGGCGGTCGCAGTGGACGGCGACACCCGGCTCACCGACGACGAGCTGGACCGGTTGGAGAGCGCGATCGAGGCCTGGGGCCCGGCGATGTACTCCGACGGGGTGTGCCAGGCCGCACTCACCCCGCCGGACGGGGCGTCGCGTCAGGTTCGGTTGCTCGCCCGGATGGGGCGCCGCGGCTGGTGATGGCGGCGACCATCGCTCCGGGCTCGTCGACCCAGGCCCGCACCGCGGTCACCCGGACCGCCCGGCCCCGGGGCCCGGGCACGGTCAGCGGCCGCGTCAGCACCAGCTCCATGCTGGTGCCGCCGTTGTCGACCAGGCTCAGCACGTCGCCCTCGAGCTGGACGGTGGCCAACCCGGTTCGCGCCGACCGGTGGGCGCGGACCTGGGCGACCGTGTCCAGCGGTACGACGATGTCGGTGGTCAGGCCGCAGCGCAGCACCACACGGTCGCCGGTCACCAGGTGCGGGCGCACCGGCCCCGCCCCCAGCAGGTATCCGGCCAGCCAGGCCAGGCCGTACAGGCCGGTGATCAGCAGCACGGTCCGGACCGGGCCGGCCGGCACCAGCAGGTGGACGACGCCGACCTCCAGCACCAGCAGCGCCGCGCCGGTCCAGCGGACCGGGGCCAACGCCCGATGATGGGTGAAACCCTCTGCCCCGTTGGGAATGTCGGGTCGCCGGGTCAGCCCTCGGAGCAACCCGAGCCACACCTGCCGTTCCCCCTCGATGGCCCGGTGGAGCTGGGTCGGCGGGGCCGGCCGAGTCGGGTCGGTTCGGACCATCAGCCGGCCGGTCGGCTCAGCCGGCGGATGACCGCCGTGACGACCGCTTGCTGTGCCGGGCTCAATCCCTGATTCATGAGGGCCAGGTGGGCCGGGGCGAGCGGCCCCGCGCCGGCGGCCCGGTCGATCAGCTCGGGCGGCACGCCGGCCAGGATGTCGGCCGCCAGGTCCTCCACGACCTCCCGCGCGGGGGCGGCGCCGGCGGCCAGCGCGTCGAACCGGGCGTAGATCGCGGCGGCTCGGGCCGCCGCGCTCGGGTCGTCGCCGATCGCGGCGAGCAAGGCACCCAGGTCCGCCCCGTCGGTGCTGGCGGTGCTGGCGGTGCCGTCCGGGCCGCCGATCAACGACAGCAGCTGCCGGTCCCGGTCCAACGCGGGTCCGCGCGCGCCGGCCCGGCGGACCGCGTCGAGATAGGCGAGCAACCCGGGCTCGTCGATCGAGTCCGCCACGTCGCGGGGCGTGTCGGTCAGCCGGGACCGCAGCGTCTCGACCCGGCGGCGCTGCTCGCGCAGGTCCGCTTCCTGCCGCGCCAGGTCGGCGTCGACTTCGGCCAGGATCTCACCGAGGTCGCGTCCGCGGTCGTCGGCGAGCACATCGGCGACCTCCTCGAGGGTCAGGCCCAGCTCGGTCAACCGGCGGGCCCGGACCAGCAGCACCGCATCCGCCAGCTCGTACTCCCGGTAGCCGTTGCCGGCTCGGGCCGGTTCGGGCAGGACCCCGACGTGGTGGTAGTGCCGCACCGTTCTGGTCGACACCCCGACCAGGGCCGCCAGCTCGCCGATTCGCATCGCTCGATTCAAAACCGTGACGCCGCGTCAAGGTCAAGCGCTCAGGGCAGCTGGTGCACGGCCAGCGGCAGCACGGCGGCGGCGCCGGCCTGGACCAGCAGGGCCGAGGCCACCGTCACCGTCCACCGCGTCCGGATGACGTCGTCGACGAGCAACACGGGCCCGTCGAGTTCGACGCCCGGCCGCAGCGCGGTACGGGCCAGCAACTCCCGGACCCGAACCGCCGAGGACACCTCGGCCGACGGCGGGGGACCGGTGACCTCGAGGGCCGGCACCAGCGGGAGCCGGCCGATCCGGGCCAGGTGCTCGGCGACCGAGCCGACCAGCTGCGGGTACCGGCGGGACGGCATCGGCACCACCGCCGTCGGTCGGTCCCAGGACCGCGACCACCGCCGCAGCGCCTCGACCATCCCGTCCAGCACCTCGGCCGGGGCCGGGGCGTCGTGCTGCCACAACGTGGCCAGCACCTGCGACCAGGCCGGGTCGTCGGCGAAGGCCAACGCCCGGCCGGCCCGCAGGCCGGCGATCTTGCCCTTGCGGCCGGGCAGGCCGCTGGGCCACAACTTGCGCGGTTCGACGACGACGTCCTGCCCGCGGAAGAACCGCTGGGCGGCGCTGATCGTCTCCGGGTCCGGGCGGGCGCCGGGCGCGGGCAGCTCCCCGGTGCACACCGAGCACCGCCCGCACGGGTGCGGATCGGGATCGTCCAGGGCCTGCTGCAGGAACTGCATCAGGCAGCCCTGCCCGTGCGCGTACCGGCGCATCAGGTCGGCCTCGGCCGAGCGCACCCGGCGCAGCGCCGACCACTTGGCCTCGTCGTAGACCCAGGGCTGCTCGCCCTCCCGCCAGCCGGCCGGGTCGCGGGCGACGACGTCGTCCACGGCCAGGATCTTGAGCAGCGTCTCCAGCCGCCCGCGCCGGATCCCGGTGGCCGCCTCGATCGCGGGCAGGCTCTGTGGGCCCTCGTCCAGCACCCCCAGCACCCGCCGCACCTGCTCGTCGGTGGGGATGCCGGCGGTGGCGAAGTACTCCCAGATCCGCTCGTCGGACGGGCCCGGCACGAGCACGGCGACCGCGGTGTCCAGCGCCCGGCCGGCCCGGCCGACCTGCTGGTAGTAGGCGACCGGGGACGACGGCGAGCCCAGGTGCAGGCAGAACGCCAGGTCGGGCTTGTCGTAGCCCATGCCCAGGGCCGACGTCGCGACCAGCGCCTTGACGTCGTTGGCCCGCAGCCGGTCCTCCAGCTCCTCCCGGTTCTGGGTCTGGCCCGAGTAGGCGGCCACGTCGAAGCCCCGCTCGCGCAGGAACCCGGCCAGTCGCTCGGTCTCGGCAACGGTCAGCACGTAGACGATGCCCGAGCCGGGCATGGTGGCCAGCGCGTCGGCGACCCAGGCGTACCCCTCCAGCGTGCTCAACCCGGGCACCACCGAGAGCCCCAACGAGGCCCGGGCCAGCGAGCCGCGCAGCGTCACCGTGTCCGGCCCGAGCTGGGCGGCGACATCGGCCGTCACCCGCTCGTTCGCGGTCGCCGTCGTGGCCAGCACCGGGGTGTCCGGGGACAGCCGCAGCAGGATCCGGGTCAGCCGCTGGTAGTCCGGCCGGAAGTCGAACCCCCAGTCGGACACACAGTGCGCCTCGTCGATCACCAGCAGCCCGCACCGGGCCAGCAGGTCCGGCAGCTGGGCGGCGAACCGCGGGTTGGCCAGCCGCTCGGGGGAGACCAGCAGCAGGTCGAGCCGGTCCGCGCGCAGCTCGTCGAGCACCTGCGTCCACTCGTCGACGTTGGTCGAGTTGATGGTGGCCGCCCGCAGCCCGGCCCGTTCGGCCGCCGCGATCTGATCGCGCATCAGCGCCAGCAGGGGCGAGACGACCAGGGTGGGTCCGGCTCCGCGTCCGCGCAGGGCGGCCGTCGCGCCCCAGTAGACCGCCGACTTGCCCCACCCGGTGGCCTGCACGACCAGCACCCGGCGGCGCCGCTCGACCAGCTCGCCCACCGCGCGCACCTGATCCTCGCGCGGGCGCGCCTGCGGTCCGGCGGCGGCGGCGATCACCCGGGCCAGGACGTCGGCGGCCGGGAGCACAGCGGGAGGACTCGTCATGCCCCCATCATGTCCCGGCGCCCCGACAATGCCTGCGCGGCGACCTCCCCGCGCCACCCCCTCGCAGTTGATCATGGGAAGAATGCTGTTCTGGCGCAGCCAGAACGGCATTCTTCCCATGATCAACACCAGGTCGGCGGGGCCGGGGCCGGGGCCGGGGCCGTGCGGCCGTTACCAGGTCGGCCGGGCCGGGTCAGCCGGTCTGCACGCTGCGGCGCTGGCGACCGTAGACGCCGCCCGAGCTGTAGCTGGCCAGATCGACCACGATGGCCAGGCCCAACCACAACCAGTCCAGGCCGTTCACCCCGCCCGGGGCGACGAGCACGTACATCAGGGTGGTCCAGGGGGCGAGCAGGAACCCCAGGAACGGCAGCCAGAAGCTGGAGAAGGTGGTGTCCCAGCGCAGCGGTTCGAACAGCCACCACAACACGATCCCCGCGCGCGGCCCGAAGAACAGCAGGATGACGAACAGGCACATGGCGTGGTCCTTTCGACGGGGCGAGGCAATGACGGCCCGGCGTTCGACGGCGCCGGTCGCCACCACGAGCGAAGCCTGCGCCCCCGTCACCCGCGGGCGCATCCTTCTCGCCGGATGAGCCGCCTTAGACGCGGGCGTGCCGGCCCGATCGAGGCTTCTCGGCGGCTCGAGGATCGCGGGGCCGCAGCACGGTCCGCACCGCCAACCCGGCCAGCAGCGCCCAGAACGCCGCACCGATGCCCAGCGCGCTCACCCCGCTGGCCGCGACCAGGAACGCCGCCACCGCCGGCAGCCGCTCGCCCGGATCGGCGGTCGCGGCGGCCAGGCAGGCGGCCAGGGTGCCGAGCAGGGCCAGCCCGGCCACCGACTCGATGACGCCGGGCGGAGCCCCGGCCACCAGGGCGGTCAACGTGGCCGCCAGCGGGGCCAGCAACAGGTAGGTCACGCCGGCGGTGGTCGAGGCGATCCACCGGCGGCGGGGGTCCGGGTGGGCCTCGGCGGACGCCGGCAGCGCCGCGCTGATCGCGGCCAGGTTGACCGCGTGGGCCCCGGCGCCGGCACCGGCCATCGTGCCCAGGCCGGTCAGCAGCAAGGACTCCCGCCAGGGCACCGCGTACCCGGCGGCGCTCATCACGGCCACCCCGGGCACGTTCTGCGAGGCCATGGTCACCACGTACAGCGGTATCGCGATGCCGACGACCGCGGTCCAGGTGACGGTGGGGACGGTGAGGCTCACGACCGGCGCCAGCAGTGTGACGCCCTGACCGGACAGCACGGCATCACCCACGATCAGGGCCAGCGCGAGCAGGAACGCGGCCGGGGTCGACCAGCGCGGGGCCAGCCGCTGCAACCCCAGCCAGACGACGATCACGGGGGCGACCAGCAACGGGCTGACCGTCAGCGCGGTGATCGGCTGCAGGCACAGGGTCAGCAGCACGCCGGCCAGCATCGCCTGGGCCAGCGGGGCCGGGATCCGGGCGACCGTCCGGCCCAACCACGGCCACAGCCCGGTGATGGCCAGCAATGCCCCGGTCACGACGAACGCCCCGACGGCCGCCGACCACCCGATCTGCAGGCCGGCCGCGGCGACCAGCAGCGCCGCGCCGGGCGTCGACCAGGCCAGGGTCAGCGGGGTGCGGTGCCGCTGGCTCAGCCAGATCGTGCCGGCGCCCTGCAGCACGCAGAGCACGGCCAGCCCGGAGGCGGCCTGGGCGGTGTCGGCCCCCACCGCCTGCAGGCCGGCCAGCACCACCGCGAACGAGCTGGTGAACCCGACCAGCGCCGTTACCACGCCGACGCCGACGGGCTGCGTCCACGAACGTTCCATAAACAGAACCGTAGCAGGAGCGTTCTGTTCATGGAACACCGCCGGTAGGGTCCCGGGAGTGGACTCCCCGGATCTGCCGCACCTGATCGGCGAGCGACTGCGCGCGGCCCGGACCGAGCAGGGACTGTCGGTCGGCGGCCTGGCCCAGGCGGCCGGTATTGGCAAGGGGTCGCTCTCGGAGATCGAGAACGGCACCCGCAACCCCACGTTGAGCACCCTGTACGGGCTGGCCAACGCCCTCGGGCGGCCGCTGTCCTGGTTGCTGGCCGAGCAGGTGGGAGCGCAGGTGTCCAGCCCCGGGATCGCCGCCCGGCTGCTGGACACGTCGGCGACCGGCCCGTCGGGAACCGATGACGACGTGACGGTGGAGGTCTACGCGATCCGGCTCGAGCCGGGGTCGACGCACGTATCGCAGGCGCACGGACCGGCGGTCGTCGAGCACCTGCTGGTGGTGCGCGGCCGGGTGGCGGCCGGCCGGCAGGGCGCCGAGGTCACCCTGGACACCGGGATGTCGACGAGTTGGGTCAGCGACGGCCCGCACAGTTACCGGGCCCTGGACGAGCGCCCGGCCGACGTGGTGCTGGTGATCCGCTGGGAGCCGGACGGCGCCGGGCCCGCCTAGGACAGCCAGGGATCAGCCGGCGTGCTCCCAGATCGTCCCGCCGCCGGCGTCCCGGATCAGCACCGACGGCCGGTCCAGGTCCAGCTCGACGTCCAGGTGCTCGCCGTCGCCGGATGCGCGGTACCGGTAGCGGGTGTTGGTCAGCTCCAGCGATTCGGTGGACGCGCCGGCCAACCAGGGCCGGCTCCGGCGCACGTCGATGAGCCCGGCGTGCATCCGCCACAGATCGTTGCGGGGCAGATCGGCGGGCGAGTCGGGGTACTCGGGCCGGACCGCGTCGTCGCCACCCAGCCGGTCCTGCTTGACCCCGGTGAAACCGCGCTCGTCGCCGTAGTAGATCGACGGGATGCCGCCGACGGTGAGCAGGATCGTCAGCGCGACCGGCACCAGCGTCGGGCCGACCTGAGAGGCGATCCGGGTGACGTCGTGGTTGCCGATGAAGGTGTTGGGCCGGAAGTGATCCAGGAAGTCGTTGTGCCGCTGCAGCGTCCAGTCCAGCTCGAAGAAGTTGCCGTCCTTGAGCGAGGACCAGATCGCCTTCCACAGCTCGTACTGGGTCACCGAGTCGACGGTGGAGCGGGTCACGAAATCCGGGTAGTCGCCGTGGATGACCTCGCCGAGAAACCAGGCGTCGGGGTGCTTCTCGCGAGTGGCGGCCAGCACGCGGGCCCAGAACGGGGGCGGCACCGAATAGGCCGCATCCAGCCGCCAGCCGTCGGCGCCGCGGTCCAACCAGTGGATCAGCACGTCGGTGACCCAGTCGGCGGCGGCGTCACCGGAGTGGTTCAGCCGGACCAGGGTGTCGTGGCCCTCGAACACCCGTGGGTGCGGGTCGGCCGGGTCGGACCAGTCGATGTCGAACAGGGCGGCCGCGGCACTGTCGGGGCCTTCGGCGAGCGCCTGCGCGACCAGCGGATGATCGCGGCCGACGTGGCTGAACACCCCGTCCAGCAGCAGGCGCAGGCCCCGGGATCGGCAGCCGGCGACCAGGTCGTCGAAGTCGTGCTCGGTGCCCAGGCGCGGGTCGATCCGCCGCAGATCGACGCTGTCGTACCCGTGCGTCGCCGACGCGCAGATCGGCCCGAGCAGCAGCCCGGTGCAGCCCAGCTCCACCACCTCGTCCAACCAGCCGAGCAGCCGGCGCAGCCGGTGACCGGGGGTGTGGGCCTGCCGAATCGGGGCGCCGCCAAAACCCAGCGGATATACCTGCCACCAGATGACCTGTTCGAAGGATCGATCCGTCGTCACGTCCACACCTCGATCGCGCTCGTTCGCCGGCCCGGCGTTGTTTGCCGCGTAGGTCCATCGCCGACCGTACGGGTCCGGGTCGGATTCGTAACGTTTACCGACACTCGGGCACGTCCTGCCGGGCTCGGCCGGTCCCGGCTGGTAGATGTCGACCATCTCGTATGCCCGGGGCAGATGTGGGAGTGTGACCGATGGTCGGCTATCGCTACGCGAACCGATATCAGGCGACCGATGTCATCGGCCAGGACGAGATCTCGGTGGTCCGCCGCGGCCGTGACCTGCTGATGGACCGGGACGTGGCGATCAAGGTCCTGCGCGCGGACCTGACCACGCAGGACTCGATCCAGGACAGCTTCCGGCAGGTGGCCAACCACGCCGCGGCCCTGAACCATCCCGCGTTCGTCGCGGTCTACGACACCGGTGACACCCCGAGCGACGCGGGCAGCGTCCCGTTCGTGGTCATGGAGTACGTGCCGGGGGACACCCTGCGCACCGTATTGGCCCGGCAGGGCACGCTGCCGTGGCGCCGGGCCCTGCAGATCGCGGCCGAGCTGTGTGCCGCCCTGGACCACGCCCACCGGCGCAACATGGTGCCCTGTCACCTCACCCCGGTGAACGTGCTGATCGACCCGAGCCGGGGCAGCGACGGCGCCGATCAGGTCAAGGTGATCAACATCGGCGAGCGCACCGGGACGCCGGAAGTGGTGGCCCGGCAGTACAACTCGCCCGAGCAGATCCGGGGTGGGCTGCCCGACAAGCGCAGCGACCTGTACACGCTGGGCTGCGTGATGTTCGAGATGCTCACCGGCCGGGCGCCGTTCGTCGGGACGACCCCGCAGGCCGTGGCCGACGCGCACCTGCGCCAGGCGCCCCGGGCCCCGGGCGAGGTGATCTCGGGCATCCCGCGCGACGTCGATGCGATCGTGCTCAAGGCGTTGAGCAAGAACCCCGACAACCGCTACCAGACCGCGGATCAGATGCGGACCGACATCGAACGGGCGCTGGCCGGACGGACCGTCGCCGCTCGGGAGAGCTTCGCCGCGCCCGAGCCGGTGTCCCGGCGCGGGCCGGCCACGGCCACCGCGGTCCGTCCCCGGGTGACCGCCGGGGTCGCGGCCGGGGCGGGCGCCCCGGCGTCCCGGCTCAACGCCCCGCTGCTGGCCCCCGGCCTGACCCTGCCGGTGCTCGACGAGGTCGAGCCGCTCGACCCGGAACGGGCGGCCGCGCACCGCAAACGGTGGACCTACGTCGGCCTGGGCGGGCTCGCCGTCGCGCTCGTGGCCGCCCTCTGGCTGACCCTGGTGGTCATCACCACCCCGCCGCCGCCGGCCAAGGTCGCCGTGCCCAACGTCATCGGCATGACCGTGGCCCGGGCCAGTGCCGCGCTGCAGGACAAGGAACTGCAGCTGGGCACGGTCACCGTGGTGGACACCAACAAGGCTCCGGCCGGCACCATCGTCAACCAGCGGCCCTCGGAGAAGACCGAGGTGGACGCGGGCACCGACGTCACCGTCGAGGTCGAGGGCTGACCGGACCGGCCCGCCGGTGAAGGTCGTCACGATCTTCGTCTGGCAGGCCGGCGCGTCCCGGCCGGCTGGGTAGGTTCGCAGCCATGAACACCTCGACGCCGATGACGACCATCACCCTGGCCGCTGGTGCCGTGCTCACCGTGCTGGGCATCGCCGGTTACGCGCTCTCCGGCGCGGCCAGCCTCACCGCCCTGATCCCCGCCCTGGTCGGGGTGCTTCTGGCGATCTGCGGGGTACTGGCCCGGCAGGACAAGCTGCGCCGGCACGCCATCCACGCCGCGCTCGCCGTCGCGCTATTGGGCGCGCTCGGATCGTTGATGAACGTGGTCAAGATCGGTCAGGTCTTCGCCGGCACCGCGCAGCGGCCCACCGCCGTCGTGGTCAGCACCATCATGTTCCTGATCCTGGTGGCCTACCTCGCCGTCGGCGTGCGCTCATTCGTCGCCGCCCGGCGCGGCCCGGTCACCTCCTGACCCGGCGCCGGCGCCGTCGTGCCGGCCCCGCGCCGCTCTTGTAGGTTCGGGCCATGCGGGTCGAATCGGTGATCGCGGTGCCGGCGACGGATACGGTTGGGCCGACCCGACTGGCCCTGCTCACCGCCAAGACGGGCAAGCTGCCGGTCGTCGTGGTCGTGCAGGCGCCGGCCGGGCCCGAGTACCACGTGCTGGCCATGGCCGAGCTGCAGGCCGCGATGACCAACCAGCTCTCGGCCACCCCGCTGCACGAGGCGCTGGACCTGTCCTCCTCGACGCCGCGCCCGCCGGTGAGCCGGGCGCAGGTCGCCGCGGCGGATGCGGGCACCCCGGTCGTGGACAACGGGCGGCTGGTCGGGGTGGTCCTGGACGACAAGGTCGAGGTGCCCGAGCCGACCGAGCAGGACCTGGAGAAGGGCGCGCCCTCCACCCGCGGCGGCGCGGAGGAGCAGGGGCGCAAACGCGGCCTGTGGAGCCGGCTGGGTCGCTCCTGAGTGCACGGACGGACAGTCAGTCCCGGCGGCGCCGGAACAGCTTGTTGCCCAACCAGACCAGGGGATCGTAGGACCGGTCGACGACCCGTTCCTTCATCGGGATGATCGCGTTGTCGGTGATCTTGATGTGCTCGGGGCAGACCTCGGTGCAGCACTTGGTGATGTTGCACAGCCCGATGCCCTGGTGCTCGCGGGCGAACTCGCGGCGGTCGGTCCGCGCGTCCAGCGGGTGCATGTCCAGCTCGGCCGCCCGGATCAGGAACCGCGGGCCGGCGAACGCCGGCTTGTTCTCCTCGTGGTCGCGGACCACGTGGCACACGTTCTGGCACAGGAAGCATTCGATGCATTTGCGGAATTCCTGGGACCGCTCGACGTCGACCTGCTGCATCCGGTACTCGCCGGGGGCCAGGTCGGGTGGCGGGGCGAAGGCCGGGATCTGCCGGGCCTTGCGGTAGTTGAACGAGACGTCGGTGACCAGGTCGCGGATGACCGGGAACGCCCGCATCGGCGTCACCGTGATCGTCTCGTCCGGATCGAAGATCGACATCCGGGTCATGCACAGCAGCCGCGGCCGGCCGTTGATCTCCGCGCTGCACGACCCGCACTTGCCCGCCTTGCAGTTCCACCGGACGGCCAGATCCCCGGCCTGGGTGGCCTGCAGCCGGTGGATGATGTCCAGCACCACCTCACCCTCGTTCACCTCGACGGTGTAGTCCTGCAGGTCCCCGCCGGCGGCGTCGCCCCGCCAGACCCGGAAATGCGCGTCACGACCCATGTCCGGCCTCCTGCTGCTCGTCCAACGGGGTCAGCTCGTCCTCGGTCAGGTACTTGGCCAGCTCGGAGCGCTCGAACAGGGCGAGCAGGTCGGGCCGGATCGGGGTGATCGGCTCCGGCTGCACCGTCACCCCGCCGGCGCCGTCGAGCGCGCAGATCAGCAGGCGGCGGCGCCAGTCCGCGCTCATCTGCGGGTAGTCGTCACGGGTGTGCCCGCCGCGGCTCTCCTGCCGGATCAGCGCGGCCTTGGCCACGCACTCGCTGACCTGCAGCATGTTGACCAGGTCCAGGGCCAGGTGCCAGCCGGGGTTGAACTGGCGGTGGCCCTCGACGCTGACCGCGGCGACGCGCGGCTTCATCGCCGCCAGCGACTGGATCGCTCGTTCGATCTCAGATTCCTTGCGGATGATGCCGACCAGGTCGTTCATCGTCTGCTGCAGCTCCCGATGCAAGGTGTACGGGTTCTCCCCGTCCTCGCGATCGAACGGCGCGAGCGCGGACCGGGCCGCCGCCTCGATCGAGCCCACCGCCGGCACCGGGAGCGCGTCGCCGAGGCCGGTGACGTACTCCGCCGCGCCCAGGCCGGCCCGCCGGCCGAAGACGAGCAGGTCGGACAGCGAGTTGCCGCCGAGCCGGTTCGAGCCGTGCATGCCGCCGGCCACCTCGCCGCAGGCGAACAGGCCCGGCACCCGGGCCGCCGCCGCGGTGTCCGGGTCGACCTGGATGCCACCCATCACGTAGTGGCAGGTCGGGCCGACCTCCATCGGCTCATTGGTGATGTCGACGTCGGCCAGCTCGGAGAACTGGTGGTGCATCGAGGGCAGCCGGCGCTTGATCTCCTCGGCCGGCAGCCGGGTCGACACGTCCAGGAACACCCCGCCGTGCGGGGTCTGCCGGCCGGCCTTCACCTCGGAGTTGATCGCCCGGGCCACCTCGTCGCGGGGGAGCAGCTCCGGCGGCCGGCGATGATTCTCCGGGTCTTTGTACCAGCCGTCCGCCTCTTCCTCGGTCTCGGCGTATTTGGACCGGAACACGTCGGGCACGTAGTCGAACATGAACCGCTTGCCCTCGGAATTGCGCAGCACGCCGCCGTCACCGCGAACCGATTCGGTGACCAGAATGCCTTTCACCGACGGCGGCCACACCATGCCGGTCGGGTGGAACTGGATGAATTCCATGTTCACCAGGGTCGAGCCGGCCCGCAGAGCCAGCGCGTTGCCGTCGCCGGTGTATTCCCAGGAATTGCTGGTCACCTTGAACGACTTGCCGATCCCGCCGGTGGCCAGGATGACCGCGGGCGCGTGGAACACCACGAACGTGCCGGTTTCCCGGCGGTAGCCGAACGCCCCGGCGATCGCCCCGGTCTCGTCGCGCAGCAGCTCGGTGATCGTCACCTCGGCGAACACTCGCAGCCCGGCGTCCTCGTCGGCCGGCGGCTCGCCGCCGGCCGCGGTGGCCGCGTTGTCCTCGTCCTGGCGCAGCGAGACGATCTTCTGCTGCAGCGTGCGGATCAGCTCCAGTCCGGTGCGGTCGCCCACGTGGGCCAGCCGGGGGTATTCGTGGCCGCCGAAGTTGCGCTGGCTGATCCGCCCGTCCGGGGTGCGGTCGAACAGCGCCCCGTAGGTCTCCAGTTCCCAGACCCGGTCGGGCGCCTCCTGCGCGTGCAGCTCGGCCATCCGCGGGTGGTTGAGGAACTTCCCGCCCCGCATGGTGTCCCGGAAGTGCACCTGCCAGCTGTCCTTGGAGTTGGCGTTGCCCATGGACGCGGCGATGCCGCCCTCGGCCATCACGGTGTGCGCCTTGCCGAACAGCGACTTGCAGACGATTGCGGTGCGCATGCCGGCCTCGCGGGCGGCGATCGCGGCCCGCAGGCCCGCGCCGCCGGCCCCGACGATGACCACGTCGTAGCGGTGTTCTTCGAGGTCGGTCACGAAACGGTGCCTCCTGGCGCGGGGTCGGGGAGCCGGGCGAGCGAGAACTCAGAAGAACCGCAGGTCATGGATGGTTCCCGAGGCCAGCAGCACGATGTAGAAATCGGTGACCGCCAGCCAGATCAGCGACACCCAGGCCAACTGCATGTGTTTGGCGTTGAGCTTGGAGATCTGCTGCCAGGCCTTGTACCGGATCGGGTGCCGGGAGAAATGCTTGAGTTTGCCGCCCATGATGTGCCGGCAGGAATGGCAGGACAGGGTGTAGAGCCAGATCAGTCCGGCGTTGATCAGCAGGATCACGGTGCCCAGGCCCATGTGGCCCCAGTCGCCCGCCGGATTGCGGAAACTGAGAATGGCGTCGTAGGTCAAGATCACGCCGAAGATCATCGCGACGTACCAGAAATACCGGTGCACGTTCTGCATGATCAACGGGAATTGCGTCTCCCCGGTGTACCGCTTGTGCGGTTCGGCCACCGCACAGGCCGTCGGCGACTGCCAGAACGAGCGGTAGTAGGCCTTGCGGTAGTAGTAGCAGGTCAACCGGAAACCCAGCGGGAAGATCAGGATCAGCAGCGCGGGGGACAGCGGCCACCAGGCGATGGGCTGGCCGAAGTCGCTGGCCTCGGGCACGCAGGCGGTGGTGATGCAGGGTGAGTAGAACGGCGACAGGTACGGCGCGGCGTAGTAGTTGACCGCCCAGAACGCCCGGACCGTGCCGTAGACCACGAACAGGCTCAGCCCGAGGAAGGTGACCAGCGGGGCCCGGCGCCAGTGGTCGGTCCGGAGGGTGCGGGCCGCGATGCGGGCCCGCCCCGGGGTGTTGACGCCGCTCAACGGCTCTTCCCGTGGTACCCGCCGACCCCTTCGTGGTCGGCGTCCTCACCCCACATCGACTGGTCGTAGGGCTCGTCGCTGACCGTGTACATGGTGGCCGCGGCGGGGACGCCGACCGCGGCCGGAGTGTGCAGCACCTGGGCGTCGGCGACGTCGAGCTTGAGCCGCTCCAGGTCGTTGCACAGCCGGGCGACGATCGGGATCTTGCCGTGGGCGTGCGAGAGCACCGCGACCGCGGACGCCAACTCGTCGATGGAGCGTTGCAGGGATTGCAGGGCGGAGTCGGTCATCGAACCTCCCGGTCGGCGAAGCGAGAGTGATGTTGGTGACACTAGTCCGGCTTTGATCGACTGTCAGTTCGTGCTAGGCGTGGCGGATGGGTCAGGCTGATGCGGTGAACTTCTCCCAGCCGGATCGCGGGCCGTCCATCGGCGGGCTACTGCTCACTCCGGGCGCGGGGGCCGATCGGCACCAACGCACGTTGGTCGCCGTCGAGCAGGCGGTCGCCCCGTTGCCCTGCGAGCGGGTCGACTTCCCGTACCGGCTGCGGGGCTCCCGGATGCCCGACAAGCCCGAGGTGGCGATCGCCCACCTGGCCGAGCAGGCGGCCGCGCTGGTCGACCGCTGGGGCATCGCGCCGCAGGCCCTGGTGCTGGGTGGACGCTCCTACGGCGGGCGGATGTGTTCGATGGCCGTGGCCCAGGGGGTGCCGGCGGCGGCGCTGGTCCTGCTCAGCTATCCGCTGCACCCGCCGGGCAAGCCGGAGCGGCTGCGCACCGAGCACTTCGGTCAGATCCGGGTGCCGGTACTGGTGGTGTCCGGCCGGGGCGATCCGTTCGGGACCACGCAGGAGTTCGAGCGGGAACTGGCGGCGATCCCCGGCCCGGTGACCACGGTGTGGCTGCCGGGCGGGCACGACCCCCGCCGCTACGACGAGGTGGCCGGCATCGTGGCCGGCTGGCTGGGCGAGCTGGCCGCTGGCGGGTGAGCCCTGCCGGGCCGGCCCGGCTCAGCCGGCCCAGCTCAGCCGGACAGGTTGGCCAGCGTGACGAACCCGGCCGCGGCCAGCACGGGCAGGATCAGGTACATCAGCACTCCGGTCACCGGGCGCTTGTAGCTGTCGGTGCCGGCCATGGCCAGCGCGCCCAGCACGATGATGCAGGCGGCCATGATCAGGGTCGTGGTCCACACGGTTGGGTCTCCTCCCGACGGCGCGGCGCGGTCACCGGCGACGATCATTGTGCCCGATCGGTGGATCGGCGACGCCATTGGCCGGCGCACGGGCGAGTGAGCACTACTGTGCGACCATGCGGGGCGCGACGGGTGGGGCCGCCGACGATGTCGGCGTGCGCCGTGGCGCGCCCACGCTCGAGGACGTGGCCAGCGCGGCCGGGGTGTCCCGGTCCACCGCGTCCCGGGCGATCAACGGCGAGGCCAAGGTCAGCCCCCGCGCGCGGGCCGCGGTCGAGGCGGCCGTGCTCCAGCTCGGGTTCACCCCCAATCAGGCGGCTCGCACCCTGGTCACCCAACGGACCAATGCGGTCGCCCTGGTGGTGCCCGAGCCCGACGAGCGGGTGGTGGCCGACCCGTTCTTCTCCGCCGCCGTGCAGGGCCTGTCCCAAGCTCTGGCCGACTCCGACCTGCAGTTGGTGTTGTTGATGGCCGGCCTGGCCGGCTCACCGGAACGGGCCGTGCACTACCTGCGGCACGGGCACGTCGACGGCGCGGTCGTGGTGTCCCACCACCAGGCCGACGACATCGAGCGGGTGCTGGTCGCCTCGGGGATGCCCAGCGTGTTCGTCGGCCGCCCCTGGAACCTGCCGGACCAGCTGCATTACGTGGACACCGACAACCGGCGGGGCGGCGAGCTGGCCACCGAGCATCTGATCGCCCGGGGCCGCCGGCGCATCGGCACGGTCGCCGGCCCGGCGGACATGACCGCCGCCTACGACCGGCTGGCCGGCTGGCGATCGGCCCTGGCCGCGGCCGGGCTGCCGGCCGACGCGGTCGAGTACGGCGACTTCACCACCGAGGGCGGCGCAGCGGCGATGCGGCGGCTGCTGGCCCGCCGGCCCGACCTGGATGCGGTGTTCGTGGCCTCGGATCTGATGGCCGCCGGCGCGCTGGCCGTGCTGCGGGCGGCCGAGCGGAGCGTGCCCGGCGACATCGCCGTCGTCGGCTACGACGACTCAGCGGTCGCCGCCGTCACCGACCCGCCGCTGACGACGGTGATCAACCCGGTGGCCACGATGGCCCGGACGGCGGGCGGCATCCTGCAGCGGTGGCTCACCGACCCGGAGCCGCCCGACCGCGGGCCGGTCGTCTTCCCGCCCGAGATGGTCGTCCGGACGTCCGCCTGAGCGGGTCGGATCAACCTGTTTGGCCTGGTCGTCCGGTTCGTCGGGCCGTCCGGACGGCCTGTTCGGTCGGTCCCGTCGGACCTGGGCTACGGTGGCGGACGCCCCGGTGCGGAAGAGCCCACCGGACAAGGACGGCCCCGCCCATGTCCGGGGCGGGCCCCGAGCACCACAGGAGCACACATGCCCTCACGCGTGGCAACCACCCAATGGAGCGGTGGCCTGCAGGACGGGTCTGGCCAGGTCACCCTGACCAGCTCCGGTACCGGCACCTTCGATGTTTCTTTCCCGCGACGCGCGGCCGATGACGCCGAGGGCGTCACCAGCCCGGAGGAGCTCATTGCCGCCTCGCATTCGTCCTGCTACTCGATGGCCCTGTCCAACGAGCTGACTACCGCCGGCGGGACCGTCAAGAGCCTGGTCACCCAGGCCGACGTCACGCTGGGTCCGGACCCGGCCGGCGGTTTCCGGCTGACCGGCATCAAGATCACCGTTCGTGGCCAGGTCGACGGCCTGGACAACGACGCGTTCCTCAAGGCGGCCGAGGCGGCCAAGGCGGGCTGCCCGATCTCCAAGGCGCTCACTGGGACAACTATCACCCTGGATGCTGCCCTCGCGTAAGCAACCAGGCCGCTGACCTGCGACAACGCGCCCGTCGACCCCGGTCGGCGGGCGCGTTGTCGCGCGCGCGGTCCGCGCCGGGCCACTTTACGATTTGCGTATGGACAGTAACGGACTGGAATCTTCCCGTCGCCTGATGGCGGAAGGCGGCGTGCATCCCCGCGCAATTGCGGTTTTTGCCCATTCATACGGAATTCTGGCCTCCGGCGAGACCGGGCTGCTGGCCGAGCCGGACCTGGAGCCGGTGGCCGAGCTGCCCCGGCTGGCCGACCTGGACACCGATCCGGAGGCGGCCCGGGCCGCGATGGCGGCGACCGCGGTGGTCAAGCTCAACGGCGGTCTGGGCACCTCGATGGGCATGGACCGGGCCAAGTCGCTGCTGGAGGTGCGGCCGGGCAAGAGCTTCCTGGACATCATCGCCGAGCAGATCCTGGCGCTGCGGGCCGAGTACGGCGTCGGCCTGCCGGTCGTGTTCATGGACAGCTTCCGCACCTCGGACGACACCCTGGCCGCCCTGGCCGCGCATCCCGGGCTGGCGACCGACGGGCTGCCGCTGGACTTCCTGCAGAACCGGGAGCCCAAGCTGCGCTCGGACGATCTGACCCCGGTCAGCTGGCCGGCCGACCCGACCCTGGAATGGTGCCCGCCCGGGCACGGCGACATCTACACCGCCCTGGACGCCAGCGGCCTGCTCCGCGCGCTGCTGGACAAGGGTTACCGCTACCTGTTCGTGTCCAACGCGGACAACCTCGGCGCCCGCCCGGACCCGGCGCTGGCCGCCTGGTTCGCCCAGTCCGGGGCCCCGTTCGCGGCCGAGTTCTGCCGGCGCACCGCCGCCGACCGCAAGGGTGGCCACCTGGCCCGCCGGGCGGCGGACGGCCAGCTGGTGCTGCGCGAGTCGGCCCAGACCCGGCCCGAGGACGAGGACGCGTTCGGCGACATCGACCGGCACAAGTTCTTCAACACCAACAACCTGTGGCTGGACCTGGCCGCGCTCGACGCCGTCCTGCAGGCCAACGACGGGGTGCTCGGGCTGCCGATCATCCGCAACGTCAAGACCGTGGACCCGGCCGATCCGTCCTCGCCCGAGGTGATCCAGATCGAGACCGCGATGGGCGCGGCCATCGGCGTGTTCGAGGGCGCCGCGGCCATCGAGGTCGACCGCTCCCGGTTCCTGCCGGTCAAGGCGACCAGCGACCTGCTGGTGCTGCGGTCGGACGCCTACGAACTGGTCGACGGCGCGCAGGTGCGGTTGGCGCCGTCGCGCAGCGCGGCCCCGCTGGTCGAGCTGGACAAGCCCTACAAGCTGGTCGGCGACTTCGACGCCCGCTTCCCGCAGGGTGCCCCGTCCCTGATCGAGTGCGAGAAGCTCACGGTCAAGGGCGACTGGACCTTCGGTCGGGACGTCCGGGCCGTCGGGGTGGCGGCGGTCTCCGCCGAGGGTTCCCCGGGCACCATCCCGGACGGGACCGTGCTCGGCGGCTGACCCGGCCGCCCCCGGGCGCCGACCCGGGCGATGAGTTCCGGGGCTTCCTCCGGTCGGTTCAGCACGCCACCGACCGGAGGAGCACCGTCATGACCCCACTGGACCTGATGCCCGCCGCGACCACCCTCGGGTGGCTCGTGCAGCAGGTGCCCGACGAGCGCCTCGGCGACCCGACCCCGTGTCCCGAGTACGCCGTCGGGGATCTGCTCGACCACATCGGCGGCCTGGCCCTGGCCTTCACCGCCGCCGCCGGCAAGATCGACGGCCCGCTGACCAGCAGTGCCCCCGACCCGGCCGCCACCCGGCTGCCGGCGGACTGGCGTACCCGGATTCCCGCGGACCTGGTGGCCCTGGGCGCGGCCTGGCGTGACCCGGCCGCCTGGACCGGGATGTCCAAGGCCGGCGGGGTGAGCATGCCCGGCGAGGTCACCGCCCTGGTGGCGTTGGACGAGATCGTGGTGCACGGCTGGGATCTGGCCGTCGCGATCGGCCGGCCCTACGAGGTCGAACCCGACCTGTTGCCCCCGCTGCACGCCTTCGTGTCCTCGTTCGGGGCCGACCCGGCGACCCGCGGGACGATCTTCGGGCCGATCATCGCGGTGCCGCCGACCGCGTCGGCGCTGGATCAGGTGCTGGGGCTGACCGGCCGGGATCCGGGGTGGTCGGCGCCGCGCCGGTGAGCCCGATCAACCGGGCCGCCTTGAGCTCGGTCTCGGCCCATTCGGCCGCCGGGTCCGAGGCCCAGGTGATGCCGGCGCCGGTGCCGAAGTGCAGCGTCCCGGACCCCGCGACCGGCCGGTGACCGGGGGCCGCGTCGGTGGTGGCGAAGAACGTCCGGATGGCCACCGCCAGCCGGGCCCGCCGGTGCTCGCCGTCGACGAAGCCGAAGGCGCCGCAGTAGACCTGCCGGGGCACGGGCTCCAGTTCGGCGATCACCTCCAGCGCGCGGATCTTCGGCGCGCCCGTCACCGACCCGGGCGGGAAGGTGGCCGGCAGGATCTGCCCCCAGCCGACGCCGTCGGCCAGCCGGGCGGTCACCGTCGAGACCAGGTGGGCCAATCCGGGATGCTCCTGCCGGGCCAGCAGTTCGGTGACCACCACCGAACCCGGCCGGGCGATCCGGCCCAGGTCGTTGCGGACCAGGTCGGTGATCATGATGTTCTCGGGGAAGTCCTTGTCCGCGAACGGTTCCCCCGGACGGGTGGTGCCCTTGATCGGCGACGAGGCGAGCCGGTCGCCGTCCCGGGCCAGGAACAGCTCGGGGGAGGCGCTGACGATCCAGGACGAGCCCAGGTGCAGCAGCCCGGACCAGGGGGCCGGGTTGCCGGCGGCCAGCCGGTGGGCCAGCACCAGCGGGTCCGCGTCGGCGGCCAACGGCGCCCGCACCAGCCGACAGAGATTGACCTGGTAGACATCGCCGGCGGCGATGAAGGCGCGGATGCGGCGGACCCCGTCCTGGTAGGCGGCCCGGTCCAGGCTGGAGTGCCACTGGTCGGCCGCCGGACCCGGCCAGCGACCGGTCGGCGCCGGCAGTTCGGCCGGGCGGACCCGGCCGAACCGGTACCCGGTCAGCTCGCCCTCGAACGTGCCGACCACCACCCACCAACCGCGGTCCAGCACCGACGGATCGGCGGCCAGGTCCGCCACCTGCTCCAGCTCGGTCGCCAGCAGGCCGCCGACGTGCGCGAAGGGCGGGGTAGGGGTCATCGCGGCTCAGCGTAGAGCGTCGGCGGGGCGAAACCGGGCTGACCCGGATTGTCGGGAGATACTGCAGCCATGGTTTCCGAATCGATCCAGCCGCCGGTCCGGCTCGGTACGCGGGTGGCCTACCGCAATCCGTGGCTCAGCGTGCGCGAAGACACCCTGGTGCTGGCCGACGGTTCCACCGGCATCTACGGCGTGGTGGAGAAGGCCGATTACGCGCTGATCATCCCGGAGGAGAACGGCGGGTTCCACCTGGTCGAGCAGTTCCGGCATGCCGTCGGTCGCCGCTCGTGGGAGTTCCCGATGGGCGGTTGGGCGGTCGGCAAGTCCGGCGACCCCGAGCAGCTGGCCCGCCAGGAGTTGCTGGAGGAGACGGGGCTGACCGCGGGGCAGTGGCGCTGCCTGACCGGCCGGCTGCACGGTTCGACCGGGTTCTGTTCGCAGGGCTTCGCCGTCTGGCACGCGACCGAGCTGACCCCGGGCCCGCCCGACCGCGAACTCACCGAGGCCGACATGGTGCACGCCTTCGTCACCGAGGACGAGTTCCGTCGGATGATCGCCGACGGCGAGATCTTCGACGCCCCGACGATCGCCGCCTACGGGCTGCTGCGGATGGTGGGCTGATCACCCGGCCGCCGCCCCGGACGGCGGGCCGATCTCGACCCGGGGGCGCCGTAGACTCCGGACGCGTGTGGGGCGGATCGCCGACGGCGGCGCCCGCACCGGCCGAGACACGGCCCCGCGCCAGATCGTGCGCGCGCAAATGAGTGGGGAGACAGGGTGACGGACGGCATCTCGTCGCCGGCCCGGGGCGCGGATCGCATCCTGACCGTGCCCAACCTGCTCTCGTTCCTGCGGCTGCTCGGCGTCCCGCTGTTCCTGTACCTGTTGCTGGTCGTGCAGAGCGACGGATGGGCCCTGGTCGTCCTGGCGGTCAGCGCCATCACCGACTGGGCCGACGGCAAGCTGGCCCGGCTGCTCGATCAGTACAGCCGACTGGGTGAGCTGCTCGACCCGGCCGCCGACCGGCTCTACATCCTGGCCGCCCTGGTCGGCTTCGTCGTCCGGGGCTTCATCCCGTGGTGGGTGGCCGTGCTGATCATCGGCCGCGACGTGCTGCTGGCCGCCACCCTGCCGGTGCTCAAGCGGCACGGCTACACCGCGCTGCCCGTGCACTACCTGGGCAAGGCGGCCACCTTCTGCCTGCTCTACGGGCTGCCGTTCCTGCTGCTGGGGCAGAGCACCAAGCAGTACACGCTCGGCCAGGTGTGCCTGCCGATCGCCTACGCGTTCATCGCCTGGGGCACCGTGATGTACCTGTGGGCCGGGGCGATCTACCTGCGCCAGGTCGTCTGGATCGTCCGCACCTGCCCGCTGGCCCCCAAGTACCGGCCCGCGGCATGAGCCCGCCCCAGTCCTCGCCTCCCGCGTCCCCGCCTCCCGCGTCACCGCCGGCCGGGTCGCCGACCCGCAACCCGATCGCGCCGCTGCTGGAGTCGCTGAACCGCGACCATCTCGACCCCGGGTACGCCGAGGCGGCCGCACGCAAGCGCGCCGCGGCGGCCGGCGGCCCGGCGCCCGGTCCGGGCCGGCGACCGTCCCGGCGGCTGGTCCTGGTCGTGGTCGGATGCGTAGTGGCAGGTGGGGTGCTGGGCGTCGCCGCGTCCCGGACGGAGAGCAACCAGACCCGGGCCGAGAACACCCGGATGGCCCTGCGCGAGGACATCGACCGGGCGCAGGAGCGGCAGTCGGCGATGGAGTCGGCCGCCACCGACCTGGCCGAACAGCTGCGGGCCAGTCAGGCCGCGGCCGGCGCGGCCGGACCGGTCGCCGAGGTCACCCGGCTGGAGAACCAGGGCCAGCTGACCCCGGTCACCGGACCGGGGCTGCGCCTGGTGCTCAACCAGCCGCCGGCCGGCCAGGGGCAGACCAACGCCGTCATCCTCGACCGGGACCTGCAACTGCTGGTCAACGACCTGTGGGCGGCCGGCGCGGAGGCGATCTCGATCGGTGGGGTCCGGCTCAACACGCGCAGCGCGATCCGGCAGGCCGGTGGGGCGATCCTGGTCGACAACCGGCCGGTGTTCTGGCCACTGACGGTGGAGGCCATCGGGAATTCCTCGGCCATGCAGGTGAAATTCATCAGCAGCCCGTCGAGCGGGCGGTTCTCCTCGTTCGCCCAGCTCTACGGCATAGAGTTCGACGTGTCCGCACAGACGGACCTACGGTTGCCCGGGGGCACCGCGCCGGAACAGCGACTTGCGCAGCCGTTGAGCACGCCCCCGACCCCGACCGGCTGAGCCGGATGCGGATGACTCGACCTGAGCACAGGTCCGCCGAGGAGCTGAACAGATGTACGCGGTCATAGCCCTGATCGTCGGTGTGGTGGCCGGTCTGCTGGTCCATCCGACGGTGCCCGAGTGGCTCGCGCCCTACCTGCCGATCGCCGTGATCGCCGCGTTGGACGCCGTCTTCGGCGGGTTGCGGGCCAAGCTGGACAACATCTTCGACGCCAAGGTGTTCGTGGTCTCGTTCGTGGCCAACGTGCTGGTGGCGGCATTCATCGTGTTCCTGGGCGACCAGCTGGGGGTGGGCGCCCAGCTGTCCACGGCGGTGGTGGTCGTGCTCGGCATCCGCATCTTCGGCAATGCCGCGGCCATCCGCCGGCACATCTTCAAGGCATGAGCGAGCCACAGGCGCCGCCGCCGGCGAGCCCCGAACCGGAACCGGGCCCCGGTCCCGGCGTCCCGCCGACGCGCACCCCCGGGCGGTGGAGCGGGGCCGGCGCGCACCTGCTGATCGCCGCGCTGTGCGCGCTGCTGGGCTTCGCGGTCGTGCTGCAGGTGCAGCGCACCGCCTCCGGCGACGCCCTGGCCACGGCCCGCCCGGACGACCTGGTGCAGATCCTGGACGAGCTGCAGCGTCGCGAGGACGACCTGAACACCGAGATCGCCGGGCTGCAGGACAGCCTGGCCCGGCTGCAGCGCAGCGGGCAGTCCAGCGAGGAGGCCCTGGCCGAGGCGCAGCGCCAGGCCCAGGCGCTGGGCATCCTGACCGGCACCGTCCCGGCCACCGGGCCCGGGGTGAGCATCTCCATCACCGACCCCGACCGCCGGGTGACCCCGGAGGTGCTGCTGGACGCCATCCAGGAGCTGCGCAACGCCGGCGCCGAGGCGTTCCAGGTCGGTACCGTGCGGATCGGCGTCGATTCGGCGTTCACCGGCTCCGGCGGGTCCGTCAGCCTGGACGGCACCGGGCTGACCGCCCCGTACACGATCACCGCGATCGGCGATCCGCCCACGCTGGCCGCGGCGCTGGCGATTCCGGGCGGGGTGCTGGACACGGTCCGCCGGGCGGGCGGCACGATGGAGGTCACGCAGGCCGACAGCGTCGTCGTCGACGCCTTGCGACAGGCCCGCGAACCGCTTTACGCTCGCCCCGCTCCATGACCATCGGTGATGCACAGTTGTGCGGCAGCGGTCGCTGCACCAGCGGAAAGGCCCCCTGACGTGATCCCTGAGGACCTGCGGTACAGCTCCGAGCACGAATGGGTGCGCGCCCAGGACGGGGGCGAGGCGACCGACGGGGTGACCGTCGCCCGGGTCGGCATCACCGACTACGCCCAGAACTCGCTGGGCGACATCGTCTTCGTGCAGATGCCCGAGCCGGGTACCACCGTCGAGCCCGGCGATTCGATCGGCGAGGTGGAGTCGACCAAGTCGGTCTCGGAGATCTTCGCGCCCCTGGCCGGCACCGTGGTCGCCCGCAACGACGTACTGGACGCGACCCCGGAGCTGGTCAACTCCGACCCGTACGGGGACGGCTGGATGATCGAGATCGAGCTGACCGACCCGGCCCAGCTCGACGAGCTGCTGGACGCCGGCGGCTACGCGGCGGTCATCGGCGAGGAATGATCGGCCAGCAGTGATCGGCCGGCCCAGACCTGTGGGCGCAGCGGACTTTCCGGCCGCCGGGTGGGCGCAGACCGCGCCCGCGATGCGCCACCGGGGGCCGGCACGGTACGGTCGTGGGAACTGTTACGTCGTGTTCGGGCACACAGATGCCACGGCGATACGAAGGAGTGTCTGGTGACTGAGAGTGACCGCGGGCCTGGATATTCGCCCGCGTCGTCGTCATCCGCGGCGTCGGACTCCACGTCGATCTTCGCCGGCGGGTTGTTCGGCGCGGCCGAGGTCGAGTCGGGCGATGAGGTCATCGGTGGGGTCGACGGGCTCTCCTCGGGCACCGCGCTGCTCGTCGTCAAGCGCGGACCCAACGCGGGGTCCCGGTTCCTGCTGGATCGCGACAAGATCACGGCCGGCCGGCACCCGGAGAGCGACATCTTCCTGGACGACGTGACCGTCTCCCGCCGACACGCCGAGTTCCGGCGGACGGCCGAGGGATACGAGGTCGCCGATATAGGTTCGTTGAACGGCACCTATGTCAACCGCGAACCCATCGAGGTCTCCCCGCTGACCAACGGCGACGAAGTGCAGATCGGCAAGTTCCGGCTGGTGTTCCTGGCGGGCGATCAGGCCCAGGGCGACACCAGGTCATGAACCAGGCCGGTCTGCGCAGCGGACCGACGGCGTTGTCGGGGTGGGGGATTGCTCGTCCAGCGCTCGCGGCTGCCCGGGTCCGGCCAGTTGATCGCGACCGAGCCCGGGTGAGCCCACGATGACGACATCCCTAGCCGAACAGCCCGACATGCCCCCGAACTCGACCCTGTCCATCGGCGCGGTCATGACCCGGCTCAAGCCGGAGTTCCCCGAGGTCTCGATCTCCAAGATCAGGTTCCTGGAGTCCGAGGGCCTGGTGACCCCGCATCGCACACCATCGGGCTACCGGCAGTTCAGCCCGGCGGACGTGAGCCGGCTGCGCTACGTGCTGGCCGCCCAGCGGGACCAGTACCTGCCGCTCAAGGTCATCAAGGACCACCTGGACGCGATCGACCGCGGCCTGGAGCCGGCGGTGCCGCAGGCCCGGCTGCCCGCGGCCAACGGTTCGTCGGACACCCCGCTGCCGCGGGACCTGGCCGCCGGCCGCGAGGTGCGGATGACCCGCAACGAGCTGCTCGCGCATTCGGGTCTGACGGCCACCTCGCTGGCCGAACTCGAGCAGTTCGGGCTGCTGTCCGCCGGTCCCGGCGGGTACTTCGACGCCGACGCCGCCCATGTCGCGTCCACCTCGGCCGAGCTGCTGGCCGTCGGCCTGGAGGCCCGGCACCTACGCTCGTTCCGCACCGCCGCCGACCGCGAGGCCACCCTGATCACCCAGCTCGTCTCGGCCCAGGCCCATCAGCGGGACCCGGACGCCCGCGAACGGGCCGGAGCGGAAGCGGCCCAGTTGGCCTCGACGATCCTGCGGTTGCATTCCCGCCTGGTCAAGGCCGGTCTGCGCCGCGATCTCGGTCGCTGAGGGCGGCCGGGCCGCCCGCCCCGGCCGGCCCGGGACCGGACCCGACCGGAGTCCGTCGCCGACCCGCCCGGACGTGTAGCGTTTCGAGGTGACGGAGAAAGGCACACCGAGATGATCGAGATGCGGATCGTCGGCGTCCGGGTCGAAATGCCGACCCAGCAGCCGATTCTCATGCTGACCGAGGTCAACGGTCCGCGCAGCCTGCCGATCCTGATCGGCTCCGCCGAGGCCACCGCGATCGCCATGCACCAGCAGGGGGTGCGGCCCCCGCGGCCGCTGACCCACGACCTGCTGGGCAACGTCATCGCCGCGCTCGGCCGGTCGGTCACCCAGGTGCGCGTCGTGGACTTCCGCGAGGGCACCTTCTTCGGCGAACTGGCCTTCGACAACGGCACCACCGTCTCGGCCCGGCCCTCGGATGCGATCGCCCTGGCCGTGCGGATCGAGATCCCGGTCTTCGTCGAGGAGTCGGTCCTGGCCGAGGCCGGCATCGTGATCCCCGACGCCGAGGACGCCGACGAGGGCGAGCCGGCCGAGGTCGAGGACGCCGAGGACGAGGTCGAACGCTTCCGCGAGTTCCTCGATTCGGTCTCCCCGGACGACTTCGGAGGCGAGCAGAAGCCCTGAGCGCGGCCCGGCCGTTGATCACGGAACGGTCACCCTGAAGCTGAGGTTGAGGACACGCCCGCCGTGGACGTTGACCCCGGGGGCGGGCGGGCCTACCGTCAACGAGTCACGTGGATGTAGTTCGCCTGGCACTCGTCTTCGGTTTCATCACATCTTCAGACCGGATCTTCAGAGAGGTGGCGGGATGGTCGAGCAGGAGCAAGCCGCGCTGTTCCCGAACACCTCGATGCCGGACGAGCACATCGGCTATCGCGGACCGACCGCCTGCACCGCTGCCGGCATCACCTACCGCCAGCTCGACTACTGGGCCCGCACCGATCTGGTCGTGCCGACCGTGCGCGGCGCCAAGGGTTCGGGCAGCCAGCGGCTCTACTCGTTCAAGGACATCCTGGTTCTGCGAGTGGTCAAGCGGCTGCTGGACACCGGCGTCTCGCTGCAGAACATCCGCGTCGCCGTCGAGCACCTGCGCGCCCGCGGGGTGGACGACCTGGCCGGCGTCACCCTGTTCTCCGACGGCACCACGGTGTACGAGTGCACCTCTCCCGAAGAGATCGTCGACCTGTTGCAGGGCGGCCAGGGCGTGTTCGGCATCGCCGTCGGCGGCACCATGAAGGAAATCACCGGCTCGCTCGCGGAGTTCCCGCAGGAGCGCGTCGAGGGTGACCGGGTCGTCCCGGTCGAGCGTGACGAGCTGGCCGAGCGCCGCCGCGCGCGCACCGCCGGCTGACCGCTGACCCCCTCCTCACTCCGCACTGCCTCGCGTCACCGCCCCCTGGGCTGATCAAAGCCGCGTCGGCCGACCCGTTTCGTCCGGGTCGGCGCGGCTTTCGTCCGCGAACCCGCGTGCCGTCGACGGTGCGGCAGCTCACTGTCCTTCGTTGAGCTAATGAGTTAAACTAACAACATGACCGACGACGAACTGGACCAGGAGGCGGTGGCCACCCTGCGCGGCGCCGTGCTCCGGCTGGGTCGTCGACTGCGCTACCAAACCTCCGGTGATGCCGACCTGTCGGCGACCGAGCTGGCCGTCCTGGGCCGGATCGGGCTGTGCGGACCGATGGCGCCCAGCGCGCTGGCCCGAGCCGAGCACGTGAAGCCGCCGTCGATGACCAAGGTGATCGAGAGCCTGCAGGAGCGCGGCCTGGTCCGCCGGGACCCGCATCCGACCGACGGGCGGCAATGCCTGATCTCGCGGACCGAGGCGGGGGAGTCGTTCGTGGCCAAGACCCGGGCGCAGCGGACCGCGTGGCTGGCCGCGCACCTGGCCGAGCTCGACCCGGTCGATCGGCAGGCCTTGCTGGCCGCCGCGCCGGCCCTGCAACGGCTGGCGGACCTGCCGTGAGCCAGGACCTGACCAACGCCCCGACGCCCACGTCGGCCACGGCGGGCGAGCCCGCCGCACCGGCGCGGATGGGCACCTTCGCGGCCCTGCGGGTCCGCAACTACCGGCTGTTCTTCGCCGGCCAGATCGTGTCCAACACCGGCACCTGGATGCAGCGAATCGCCCAGGACTGGCTGGTGCTGGAGCTGACCCACTCGCCGCTGGCGGTCGGCATCACCACCGCGCTGCAGTTCCTGCCGATGCTGGTGTTCGGACTGTGGGGCGGCCTGATCGCCGATCGCTACCCCAAGCGCCGGCTGCTGCTGCTCACCCAGTCGTCGATGGGCGTGCTCGCCGTCCTGCTGGCCGGGCTGACCCTGGCCGGAGTCGTGCAGGTCTGGCAGGTGTACCTGATCGCCCTGGGCCTGGGGCTGGCCACCGTGGTGGACAACCCGACCCGGCAGACGTTCGTCAACGAGATGGTGCCCACCCACCTGGTCCGCAACGCGGTCGGGCTCAACTCGGGCAACTTCCAACTCGGCCGGATGCTCGGCCCGGCAGTGGCCGGCGTGCTGATCGCGGCGGTCGGCACCGGTTGGGCGTTCGCGTTCAACGCGGCCAGCTTCGCCGCCGTGCTCACCGCGCTGCTGTTGATGCGACCGGCCGAGCTGCAGCACCTGCCGCACGCCGACCGGGCTCCTGGCCAGCTGCGTGAGGGGCTGCGGTACGTGCGCAGCAACCCGATTCTGCTCTGGCCGATCGTGCTGGTCTTCTTCATCGGCACGTTCGGCTACAACTTCGCGATCATCCTGTCCGCCTACACCCAGAACATCTTCCAGTCCGGTGCCGACCTGTACGGGCTGCTCAACACCGCGATGGCCGCCGGCTCGGTGGTCGGCGCGCTCTTCGCGGCCCGGCGCACCTCGGCCAACCTGGCCGTGCTGTTCCTGGCCGCCGGCAGCTTCGGGCTCGGCCTGATCGTGCTCGGCCTGACCCCCTGGTTCTGGCCGTTCCTGCTGCTGCTGGTCGTCGTCGGGTTCGTCTCGGTCACCTTCAACACCTTGGGCAACGCCACCGTGCAGCTGTCCAGCGAGCCGGAGCTGCGCGGCCGGGTGATGAGCCTGTACATGCTGGTCTTCATGGGCGGCACGCCGATCGGCGCGCCGATCGTCGGGGCCATCACCCAGCAGTGGGGGGCGCCGGCCGCCCTGATCATCTCCGGGCTGATCTGCCTGCTGGCCGCGGCCGGGGCGGCCGCGTTCGCCGCCCACTCGGCCGGAGTGTCGGTGCGCACCGACCTGGCCGCCCGGGTCCGCCGCCTGGTCGCCCATCCGCACCGCGCCTGAGGGCCCGTCCCCGGCCGCCGGCCGGGGTAGCGGGCGCCCGCCCGCTGGTAGTCTCGGACGCGTCACCGACCCCCCGCGGGAGAGTGTCCGGTCGCCCCAAGCGGGTGCCGGGCCGCCGAAGGAGCAAGCCTCCCCGCCAATCTCTCAGGCCACCGAACCGCCGGGGTGAGACGCCTCTGGAACCCGACCGACGTGCCGGGTGACTGAGGGGGAGCCGGATTTCTCGGCCCAACGGAAGGTGACTTCGATGACGTCCTCGGCGGCAACCGGCACCAGCGCGACGTTCGCAGACCGGCACATCGGTCCCGACGCGGACGGGCTGCGCCGCATCCTGGACCTGCTCGACCAGTCGGACCTGGATGCGCTGGAATCGGCGGCCGTCCCGGCGACCATCCGCACCGGCCGCCCGCTCGAGCTGCCCGAACCGGCCTCCGAGGTGCAGGCCCTGGCCGAACTGCGCGGCCTGGCCGCCAGGAACCGGCCGATGGTGCAGATGATCGGCCTGGGCTACCACGACACGATCACCCCCGGGGTGATCAAGCGCAACGTGCTGGAGAACCCGGCCTGGTACACCGCGTACACCCCGTACCAGCCGGAGATCTCGCAGGGCCGGCTGGAGGCGCTGCTGAACTTCCAGACTGCGGTCGCCGACCTGACCGGCCTGGACATCGCCAACGCCTCCATGCTCGACGAGGGCACCGCCGCGGCCGAGGCGATGACGCTGATCAAGCGCACCGCCCGGGCCAAGTCGAACCGCTTCGTGGTCGACGCCGACACCCTGCCGCAGACGCTGGCCGTCGTGCGCACCCGGGCCGAGCCGATCGGCATCGAGGTGGTCGTCGCCGATCTGTCGGCCGGCGTCGAGGCGCTGCCGGTCGGGGACTTCTTCGGCCTGCTGCTGTCCTACCCGGGCGCCTCCGGGGCGGTGCGGGACCACCGGGAGCTGATCGAGGCCGCGCACCAGCGGGAGGCCAAGGTGGCCGTGGCCACCGACCTGCTCGCGCTGACCCTGCTCACCCCGCCCGGCGAGATCGGCGCCGACGTCGCCGTCGGGTCCGCGCAACGCTTCGGGGTGCCGCTGGGCTTCGGTGGCCCGCACGCCGGGTTCATCGCGGTCCGCGCCGACATCCAGCGCCAGCTGCCCGGCCGGTTGGTCGGGGTCTCGCATGACGCCCATGGCACCACCGCGTTCCGGTTGGCCCTGCAGACCCGCGAGCAGCACATCCGGCGGGAGAAGGCAACCAGCAACATCTGCACCGCACAGGTGCTGCTGGCCGTGATGGCCTCGATGTACGCGGTCTACCACGGTCCCGACGGGCTCCGGCGGATCACCGAGCGCATCCGCACCGATGCCCTGGTGCTGGCCGCGCTGCTCGAGCAGGGTGGCGTGACGGTCGAGCATGCGCTGTTCTTCGACACGGTGCGCGCGATCGTCCCGGGCCGGGCCCGCGAGGTGGTGGCGGCCGCCCGGGACCGTGGTATCAACCTGTGGGCCGACGGCGAGGACGCGGTGCAGATCAGCGTCTCCGAGTCGACCACCGGGGCGCACCTGACCGCGGTCGTCGAGGCGTTCGGTGTGGCCGCCGGGTTGTCCAGCGGGGAGGCCGCCACCGCCTCGCTGCCCGGCTGGGCCGCGCGCACCTCCGAGTACCTGACCCATCCGGTGTTCCACGCCCATCGCAGCGAGACCGCGATGCTGCGCTACCTGCGCCGGCTCTCGGACATGGATCTGGCCCTGGACCGGTCGATGATCCCGCTGGGCTCGTGCACGATGAAGCTCAACGCCACCACCGAGATGGAGGCGGTGACCTGGCCGGAGTTCGCCGGCATCCACCCGTTCGCTCCCGTCGAGGACGCCGCCGGGTACCTCGACCTGATCGAGCAGCTATCGGCCTGGCTGTGCGAGATCACCGGGTACGCGGCCGTGTCGTTGCAGCCCAACGCCGGGTCGCAGGGCGAGCTGGCCGGGCTGCTGGCGATCCGCGCCTACCACCGTTCCCGCGGCGAGCAGGACCGGACGGTCTGCCTCATCCCGGCCAGCGCGCACGGCACCAACGCGGCCAGCGCGGTGATGGCCGGCATGAAGGTGGTGGTGGTCAAGACCGCGACCACCGGCGACATCGACATGGCCGACCTGCGGGCCAAGATCGACCAGCACGCCGCCCAGCTCGCCGCGATCATGGTGACCTACCCCTCGACCCACGGGGTCTACGAGGACACGATCACCGAGCTGGCCGAACTGGTGCACGCCGCCGGCGGGCAGGTGTACGTGGACGGGGCCAACCTCAACGCGCTGGTCGGGGTGGCCCGGCCGGGGGTCTTCGGCGGGGACGTCTCGCACCTGAACCTGCACAAGACGTTCTGCATCCCGCACGGCGGCGGCGGGCCCGGGGTCGGGCCGGTCGCGGTGGCCGCGCACCTGGCACCGTTCCTGCCCAACCATCCGCTGGCTCCCGCCGCCGGCCCGGACACCGGGATCGGCGCGATCGCCGCCGCTCCCTGGGGCTCGGCGTCGATCCTGCCGATCAGCTGGGCCTACGTGCGGATGATGGGCGCGGCCGGCCTGCGCCGGGCCACCCTGACCGCGGTGGCCGCGGCCAACTACATCGCCCGCCGGCTCGACGAGCACTACCCGGTGCTCTACACCGGGGCGGGCGGGTTCGTCGCCCACGAGTGCATCCTGGACCTGCGGCCGATCACCTCGGCCACCGGCGTGACCGTCGACGACGTGGCCAAGCGGCTGGCCGACTACGGGTTCCACGCGCCGACCATGTCGTTCCCGGTCGCCGGCACGTTGATGGTCGAGCCGACCGAGAGCGAGGACCTGGCCGAGATCGACCGGTTCTGCGACGCGATGATCGCGATCAAGGCCGAGATCGACCGGGTCGGCGCGGGGGACTGGCCGGCGACCGACAACCCGCTGCGCGGGGCCCCGCACACCGCGGCCTCGCTGGTCGAGGACTGGCCGCACCCGTACTCGCGGGCCGAGGCGGTCTTCCCGGCCGGTGTCTCGGCCGCCCACAAGTACTTCCCACCGGTCGGCCGGATCGATGGGGCCTTCGGTGACCGCAACCTCGTCTGTTCCTGCCCGGCGCCGGAGGCCTACGCCTGAGCCGGCCGGGCCTGACGTCCGGCTCGGGCCGGTCCCGGGGTTCGCCCTCGGGCCGCCCGATCACGGTGCGGTTACGGTGGTCGGATGGACCGGCGCCTGGTCGGTGTGGCCGTGGTCGTCGCCGCCTTCACGGCGGTGATGATCATTCCGGTGCTGTCCGGACTCCGCCTTCCGGGCACCGCCGAGCCGGTCGCGCTCCCCGCACCGCCCGCGGTCGGTGACTGCGTCGCTGCGTTGCCCGCCGGGGCGACCACGGCGGGCCTGGAGCAGCCGGTGCCGATGGAGCAGGTGCAGCTGGGATCCTGTCGCGGCGCGATCGCCGGCGAGGTCGTGGGGTTCTGGCCGGACGAGCAGGCGTTGGCCCAGGCGCCGCGCTCGCGTCGGGCCGGGCCCTGCTACCCGCCGCTGGCGCAATATGCCTCCCTCACCCTGGACGCCACGTCCCACGGGGCGGCCGAACCCTGGCTGGTGGAACCGGTGTCCTGGCGGCCGACCCTGGCCTTCCAGGCGTATCTGATCACGCCGACCGACCTGGAGCGTCGCGCCGGCCGCACCTGGGCGGCGTGCGTGGTCGGTCCGGCGGGCGGGCAGCAGTACCGGGGCAGCCTGGCCGGCGCGTTCGGCATCGGCGCGCTGCCGATCGGCTTCGGATCGTGCTGGACCACGGCGTCGACGGGGCTGCTCGCCGGCCCGGGGGAGTGCGCGCGAGCGCACACGGCGCAGCTGCTGGCGACGGGCTGGACCGGGCCCGACGGGTCGGCCGCGGACGCCGACATCGTCTCCTCCTGCCGGCGGGTGGCGGCCCGGGTGATGCAGACCGCCGATCCGGCGCGGGGAGGCCAGCTGACCTTCGTCGCCGACCGGCTCGGCCGCATCGCCCCCGGCTGGGGCGCAAACCCTTCCACCCTCGGCTGTTTCGTGACGGCGGCACCGGGACAGGCGCTCGTCGGGCTGGTCACCGGCGTCGGTGACGGGCCGCTGCCGTTCGCGCCGTGACCGGCCGGCCCGCCGCCCGCCGGCTGCTGGGCGCGGTGTTGGTGCTGGCCGTGGTGCTCGGTGTGCCGATCGCCAGCCGCCGGGAGGGGCAGCGGGTGGCCGGGACGGCGGTGCTCGCCCGCACCGTCGTGGTGCCGGCCGTCGGCGATTGCCTGGCCGCGCTGACCGGCCCGACGCCGACCCTGGTGCCGATGGTCGTCGGACCGAGCGCGGCGGTCGTCGACGGCTCGTCCGCGATGTTCGCCGGCTGCGGCGGAACCCATCTGGGCGAAGTGGCGGCGCTGCGCCGCGATCCGCCCGGCCCCGATCAGGCGACCCGGACGGCCGGGGCGGCGCGGTGGTGCACGGACGTGGGCGTCACCTACCGGGAGCATCTGCGGTGGCAGGCGGCCGCCGCCGACGGGGAGTGGACGCCGGCCGTGGTCCAGCGCTTCCTCGCCGTGGTCAGCGGGCCCGGCGCGGACGGCTGGGCGGTGTGCGTCGTCCTGGCCCCGGGGCTGGAGCCGTACCGGGGCTCCTACCTCGGCTCGCTCGCGGACACCGCGGCGCCCGCCCCCTTCGGTTCCTGCCGTTCCGGTGACCTGCCGGAGCAGCAGGTGTCCTGCCAGCTGCCGCACCGCGAGCAGCTGCTGGGGACCGCGCCGAGCGGGGTGACGCCGACCGACGCCGGTTGCCGCGCCCTGGCGGCGCGGCTCACGGCGATGAGTGATCCCACCGGGTCCGGCCGGCTGGCGGTCGGGGTGGTCGGCACGGGTGCCGCCGCCACTTGCCGGGTGCGGGTCGCCGGACCGGAGCGGCTGACCGCGACCCTGCTCGGCCTGGGTGACGCGCCCCTCCCGCTGACTACGGGGTAGTCCGCCCCGGCGTGATCACGGGCGCCGACCCGGTGCGGTCAGGATCCCGTGGTCGTGGTCGTGGTCGTGGTGGGGGTGGATGCGCCCGAGGTCGGGGCACCGGACGGCCCCGGGGTTGCCGTCGCGGGCGCGGTGCCGTCGGCGGTGGGCGCGGCGCCGGTCGCGCCGGGGCTGCCGATGGCGCTGGCCAGGGCCGCGTCGACCGACGCCCCGGCATCGGCCAGGGAGACGGCGGAGGCGGCGGCCAGATCCTGGTCGGTCAGCACCTGCGCTCCGGCCGGTCCTCGCAGGTAGGCCAGGAACGCGCTGGCCGCGTCGTCCATGGTCGGGTTGACCCAGCTGGCGGTGATCGGCACGCCGAAGATCTGGTCACCTCCGGTCGGACCGCCCAGGCTCACCGTGGTCAACCCGGGATTCTGCTCGGCCAGTTGGGCGAACTCGGACGCCACGATCGGCACGGCGGCGAAACCTGCGTTGCCGGCCTGCAGGTCGGCCAACGCGTCCAGGGTGGTGGCCGGCGGGACGGCTGGCCCACCGGCGGCCAGCCCGGCCAGGGCGGGGGCGTTCGCCGCGACCACCGACGGGTCGATGGTCGCCGACGTCGTCCCGGCCAGGACCGACTGCAGCGCGTCACTGGTGGCGCGGTTGGTGGTGGGATCGGGCAAGGCCAGGATCAGCTTGCCGCCGTCGGGCAGGGTCACCGATCCGGTGGGTCCGGCGGCGGTGATCAGGTCCTTCCACTGCAGGTTGGCGGCGGTCACCGCGGCCGCGTCCGTGCTGCGCACGGCCAGCACGACCGGTGACGCGGCCATCGGCGCCGGGTTGCGGCCGGCTGTCATCGCCGAGTCCTGGGTCTCCAGGGTGGCCAGATCGGCGGCGCTGTCCGGGAACCACAGCGCCGGCCCCTGGCTCGGCTGGGCGGTCCACCCGTCGGCCAGGTCGCTGGCGGTCTGCGACCCGGGCGCCGCGGTCACGTCGGTGGTGACGCAGGCCGATCGGGCGACCGGATTGGTGGCGTCGAACGCGGCGGCCGCGGCCTCGATGGCCGGCGCCGCGCCGGGGGCGGCCACGACCTCGAGCACGACCTGGCTGGTACAGGTGGCGGCGGCCTTGTTGTCCCGGGTGATGAAGACGTAGGCGGTCACCGCGCCGGCGATCACGACGACGCTGACGACGGCGACGATGATCCACGGGGCGATGCGTGCCCCGCCGGACCCCGAGCCGTGGCGTGACGTCATGGAACCTCCTGATCCGGGCGCGGCCGGGCGCCGCCGGCGGGCGGGCCGGCTGACCCGATGCGGACCGTCACTGTAACCAGAGGGCCCGACGCTGGTTGGTCCGAACGGGTTGATTCCCCTCGCCCGGTGCACCACGCCGGCCGGCCGCGCCGGGTCGGGGGGAACCCTGATCGGCGCCCGATCCCGAGCCGACCCGGATCCGGGGTGCGCCGGAAATAGACCCCTGGGTTGATCGGACCGGGTGGAACCTCGCGCGCCGACCTGGAACGATGAGATGACCGCGCACGGGCGGGGGCGCGGGAGCGTGCAACTGGCGAGAGGACTACATCATGGCGAATCCGTTCACCAAGGCGTGGAAGTACTTGATGGCGCTGTTCTCGTCCAAGGTCGACGAATACGCCGATCCGAAGGTTCAGATCCAGCAGGCCATCGAGG
This sequence comes from Nakamurella multipartita DSM 44233, assembly GCF_000024365.1. Lineage (NCBI taxonomy): Bacteria > Bacillati > Actinomycetota > Actinomycetes > Nakamurellales > Nakamurellaceae > Nakamurella > Nakamurella multipartita. The sequence goes on along the minus strand of NC_013235.1, from coordinate 4,417,774 downwards.
ATGCCCAGCGCCAGCACGCCGCGCTGTCCCAGCAGGCCGCCGCGGTCATCGGCAACCAGCGGCAGCTGGAGATGAAGCTGACCCGGCAGATGGGTGACGTCGAGCGACTCTCGTCCTCGGCCCGGCAGGCACTGGTGCTGGCCGACGAGCAGCGGGCCAAGGGCAATGCGGCCGAGGCGGACAAGTACGAGCAGACCGCGCAGGCCTTCGCCACGCAGTTGGTCGCCGCCGAGCAGCAGATGGAAGACCTGAAGAAGATGCACGATCAGGCTCTCCAGGCGGCGCAGCAGGCCAAGAAGGCGGTGGAGAACAACGCCATGCAGCTGCAGTCCAAGCTGGCCGAGCGCACCAAGCTGCTCTCCCAGCTGGAGCAGGCCAAGATGCAGGAGCAGGTGTCGGCCTCGCTGCAGTCCATGTCGCAGTTGCAGGCTCCTGGCAACACCCCGTCGCTGGACGAGGTCCGGGAGAAGATCGAGCGGCGCTACGCGAACGCGCTCGGCGCGGCCGAGCTGCATTCGGACTCGGTCGAGGGCCGGATGCTCGAGGTGCAGAAGTCGACGCTGGACATGGCCGGCTCGGCCCGGCTCGATCAACTGCGGGCCCAGCTGCACCCTGAGCTGGCCAGCCAGCAGCCCCGATCCATCGACGCGGCCACGGCGGCGCCCGCGAACCCGGCGGTGGCGCCGGCCGCGCAGCCGTTGCCCAACCAGCAGACCTGATGCGCCGGGCCGTCGTCGCGCAGTTGACCTCCGGCGCCGCGGTCGAGCAGGGCCTGGATCTGGCCGCTGCCGTGTCCGCCACCGCGACGGAGGCGCTGCGGTCGCGCCGGGAGCCGGCGCTGGTCGCCCGGCGCCGGCAGCGGGCGGCGCGGCGACGGGTCAAGACGTGGTCCGCGGCGTCGGTGGCCACCGTGGCCGGCGGGGCCGGTGTGGTGGCAATCACCGGGGGCGTGTCCGCCGGGATGATCATCGGTCTGATCGTGCTGAGCGCGCTGTTGATCGCCTGCGTGGTTCGGGCCGTCCGGGCGGCCGCGGACCTGCGGATGCGGACCCGGGTGGTGAACGCGTTGCCGCCGCCCTCGCCGCGGCGCAGCGCCGTGGTCGGCGAGCTGCGGCCGGCGATGGCCCGGTTGGACGGGTATTCGGACGGGCTGCGGCGCCTGGTCGACCTGGTCGGACTGGACGCCGACGACGGCCTGGGGACCAGCACGGTCCGGGGCCTGCGGGACGAGGTCATTCGCGCGGCCGATGCCACCGAGTTGCGGCTGCGCACCCGGGCGGCGCAGGCCAGCGACCTGATCCGGGCCCGGCGCCGGTCCGCGGCCGACGTCGGCGGCGACCTGGACCGGACGATCACGGCGATGCGTCGGGAGATCGAGGACGGCGTCGCCGGCTACGGGAAGTTGGTCACGGCCGCCAACGAGGCGGCCCGCGCGACCCGTGGACTCGCGCACGGCGGTGCCGCCGCGGTGCCGCCGTCGGTGGCGTGGACACCCTTGCCGGCGGGCACCGATGCGGCCGGCGCCTCCGGATCCGCTCCGGCCACCGGGCCGGGCCACGACGGGCCCGCCGGTGCCCCCGAGCTGACCGAATCGATCGATCAGCTGCAGGCGTTGGCCGCCGGGATGCGCGAACTCACTCGCTGACCCGGTCGGCCTGGGCCGGCGTATCCGGCCCGGCCAGGCCCGGCCAGAGCACCGCAAAGACCCGATCGGCCAGATCCCGGCCCTGCGAATCGGTTCCCAGCCCGCGCGTCGGCAACATCGTGGGCCCGACGATGGCCAGCGCGGCGACCTCGACGTCCAGGTCCGGCCGCAGCTCCCCGCGCCGGACCCCCTCCCGCAGGATGCCGTGCAGCCACTGCCGGCGCGGGGTGATCACCCGGTGGTAGTACTCCGCGTACAGGTCCGGCTGGCTGACGCTGTAGACCACCATGCGAGGCAGGATCCGGCCGGCGAGACTGTCGGTGTCACGCGTGGCCAGATGCCGCAGGATGGCGCGGATCCGGTCGACGGTCCGTTCGGGCAGCTGCTGCCGGGCGGCCAGCAGATCGTCGTTCAGGGTGGCCAACGCGTCGATCACCAGCTCCTTCTTGCCCGGCCACCGGCGGTAGATCGTCGCCTTGCCCACGCCGGCGCGGGCGGCCACGGATTCCATCGACAGCGCGTGGTAGCCCTCGTCGGCGAAGATCTCCAGGGTGGCGGCGATGATCGCGCGATCCACCCGACGCTCCCGCGGCCGCCCCGGCCGGCGGCAGGCCGGCGCCGCCTCGGGCTGATCGGCCGGGTGCTGCCCGTCCGCCGCCGCGTCGGGCCGGGCCGGCACCTGCGGATCGGGGGTCGGCGACACCTGCGCGATCGCCGACACCGTCACCGTCCCTCCGTCCCGCCGTCCTCGGTCCGCGCGTGCCGGCCGACGGCATGCGCGCCGGCCGGTGGGCCCGCCGGAGCCTCGTCGGGCGCGGCATGACGCCCGCCGCCGGTCGTGGCAGCGCTCACCGCCACGGGCACCGGGGCGGTCGCGGCGACCGGCGCCTGGTCCGGAACCGCGTCTGCGGCCGGGGGCGCGGCCGGCGGCGCGGACGGGCGCGCGGACGGGGCGCCCCAGGCCGCCGCCTGCGCCTTCGTCGGCAGCCAGACCACCACGATGATCAGCGCGATCAGCAGGAGGCCGACCGAGAACAAGGTCGCGGTGTGCAGCGCGGGCATGAACGAGTCGATGGAGGCCTGGCGCAGTTGGGCGATCGCCTGCGGCGGCACCGCGCCGCTGGCGGCCAACCGATCGGCGACCTCGTTGGTTCCGCCGATCGACTCGGTGGCGGCATCGAAAGCCGCGCTGGGCAGGCCCCGGCCCTCCAGCAGCGGCGTGATGTTGTTGCTGTAGACGGTGGTCACGATCGAGGACAGGATCGCCACCCCGAACACGGCGCCGACCTGCCGGACGGTGTTCTGCACCGCCGAGCCGGAGCCGGACCGCGCCGGCGGGGTGGCCAGGGTCATCCGGGTGGTGGAGGGGGCGATTGTGTTGCCCAGGCCGAACCCGAAGACCACGCCGAGCACCACCAGCATCCACACCGGGGTGTCGGGGGTGACGACCGAGAAGAACACCATGCCGGCGGCGGCGAAGGCCAGACCGACCGGGATCACCACACGGGCGCCGAAACGCTTGACCATGCCGGCGCTGCGCGGAGCACCCAGCAACTGGCCCACGGCGAACGGCAGCACCAGCAGGCCCGCCTGCAGCGGGCTCCAGCCGCGGACGATCTGGTAGTAGAAGGTCAGGAACAGCAGGGTGCCCTGCATGGCCGCGAAGGCCAGCGTGACGCCGGTCAGCGGCACCGAGAACGACCGGATGCGGAACAGGGACAGATCGATCGACGGATGCGTACTGCGGTGCTCGTAGAGGACGAAGACGGCCAGGATGGCCAGGCCGAGCAGGGCGAATCCCCAGGTCGACGGCGACGCCCAGCCGACCTCGGAGGCGTTCTGGATGCCGTACACAACGGTGAATAGGCCGGCCACCGACAGCACCAGGCCAACCGGGTCCAGCCGCCCGGGATGCTCGTTCTTGGTCTCCGGCACCAGGATGACGATGCCGATGATCCCGACGATCACCACCGGGACGTTGATGAAGAACACCGACCCCCAGTCGTTGCCGGTCAGCCAGTTGAACCAGTTCGGGTGCTCGAGCAGCAGCCCACCCAGGACCGGACCGATCGCCACCGCGGCGCCGACCGCGGCCGACCACACGCCGATGGCCCGGCCCCGCTCCTGCGGCGGGAAGATGACGGTAATGATCGACAGCGAGATCGGCATCACCGACGCCCCGCCCACGCCCATCAGCGCCCGGAAGGCGATGAGCTGGCCCGGCGTCGAGGCGAAGGCGCACAGGGCCGAGGCGAAGCCGAACAGCACGAGCCCGATCAACAGGATCCGCTTGCGGCCGAACCGGTCGCCGAGCACGCCCCAGGTGAACAGCAACGCGGCGAAGGCCAAGGAGTAGGCGTTGATCGCCCAGACCAGCTCGTTCTGGGTGGCGTCGAGATCGATCTGGATGGTCTTGAGGGCGACGTTGAGGATCGTGTTGTCCAGAATGACCACCAGCAGGCCGACGACCAGGACCGACAGCGCCTTCCAGCGCTTGGGGTAGAAACCGGCCTGGCCCGCGGCGGCGGCCGGTGGCGCACCGGTCGCGCCGGATGGCCCACTCGATGGCCCACTCGATGGCACGGTGGCAGGGGCGTCGGACATGGCGTGGCCTTCCAGGTGGGTCTTGATCAGAACGGGTCGGGCGCGGCAGGAGCATCGCTGATCCGGTCGCCGTCGATTCTGCGCCCGACGATTGCGAAACGCAACCGTCTCGTATCGTTACCTGGGTCCAGGCGATCCCGTCCATCGGCGCGCTATTTCCGCCGGCGCAGCGCCAGCACGCCGACCACGATCGCCGCGAGCAGGCCGGCCGCGATCACGAGTTGGCCGAGCGGGCTCGACATGCCGGTGGGGTCCATGGCCGGCAGTCTGCCCAACGGGTACGACAGTGGCACCCCGGCCGTGGGTCGACCCCGCGGCAGTGCCCGGCGCCGGTGGCCGGCGGGGGAGCGTTGGCCCGGTCGGAGCGCCCGATCAGTAGGGTGGTCGCGTGCGTCTGACCGAGTTCCGTGGCCTGATGGTGGCTCATTTCGGACCGCCCCGGGCGGCCTCCGTCGCCTCCGACCACGTCTTTGCGGTACTCGGCGGCCGGACGGTCGATCAGGCGCTGGACGCCGGCGAGGACCCTAAGCGCATCTGGTTCGCCGTGTGCGACGACTTCGACGTGCCCGACACCCTGCGCCACGGTCTGCCGGACTGAACCGGGACCGGGGCTCGAACGGCGACACGCGGACGCGACGCTTCCTGATCGAACAGGTGTACGTCTAGAGTTATCCCCATGCCCGAATCCATCCACAATCTGGCGCGGATCGGGAGGACTGTCGGTGCCGGCCTCTAGCGTCGATCTCGACAGGCACCACAGCAGCAGCACCCAACAGCGATGAAAGGCACGGGGTGGATCATGTCGGCACCGGATCGTGAGAAGGCGCTCGGCATTGCGCTGGCGCAGATCGAGAAGCAGTACGGCAAGGGCTCGATCATGCGGCTCGGCGACGACGGGCGAGCACCGGTCGAGGTGATCCCCACCGGGTCCATCGCCCTGGACGTCGCTCTGGGGATCGGCGGGTTGCCGCGCGGGCGGGTGATCGAGATCTACGGTCCGGAATCCTCCGGCAAGACGACCCTGACCCTGCACGCGGTGGCCAGCGTGCAGGCCGCCGGCGGGATCGCCGCGTTCATCGACGCCGAGCACGCGTTGGATCCCGAGTACGCGCGCTCGCTGGGCGTGGACACCGACGCGCTCCTGGTCTCCCAGCCGGACACCGGTGAGCAGGCGCTGGAGATCGCGGACATGCTGATCCGTTCGGGTGCGATCGATCTGGTCGTGGTCGACTCGGTCGCCGCCCTGGTGCCGCGGGCCGAGATCGAGGGCGAGATGGGCGACAGCCATGTGGGTCTGCAGGCCCGGTTGATGTCCCAGGCGCTGCGCAAGATCGCCGGTGCGTTGAGCACCACCAACACCACGATGATCTTCATCAACCAGCTGCGGGAGAAGATCGGCGTGATGTTCGGGTCGCCGGAGACGACGACCGGTGGCAAGGCGCTGAAGTTCTACGCGTCGGTGCGCCTGGACATCCGGCGGATCGAGGCGCTCAAGGACGGCGCCGAGGTGGTCGGCAACCGGACCCGGGTCAAGGTGGTCAAGAACAAGATGGCCCCGCCGTTCAAGCAGGCCGAGTTCGACATCATCTACGGCCGCGGGATCTCCCGGGAGGGCTCGCTCATCGACGTGGGCGTGGAGCAGGGCCTGGTCCGCAAGGCCGGTGCCTGGTACACCTACGACGGCGAGCAGCTGGGCCAGGGCAAGGAGAACGTGCGCACCTTCCTGCGGGAGAACCCGGACATCGCCAACGAGATCGAAAAGCGCATCAAGGAAAAGCTCGGCGTCGGTGCGCGCATCGACCAGGATGAGCCGCTGCCGGCGCCGGTCGACTTCTGATCGCCGCTGGGCTTGGTGATCCCGTGGACGTGAACGAAGCCGCCGGTTCCCCGGCCGCCGGGCCGGGACAGGCCGAGATCCTGGCTCGACTGGCCGAGCAGATGCGCGAGATCGCCGCCGCACCGGCGGCGGGTTCGGGCGCAGAGGCGGACGCCGCCGACGGCCCCGGCTGGGCCGGTTCGGTCGGCCCCGGCCGGCGGTTGCCGTCCGGGTCCTCCGATGCCCGCTCCGACCGCCGGTCGGGTCGGGGCTCGGCCGAGGGCGCAGCGGCGCAGCCGGCGCCGGGTCATCCGGAGGACGACCCGGGTGATCCGGAGGCGGTGGCCCGGGCGATCTGTCTGCGGTTGCTCACCGGGGCGGCCCGCCCCCGCGCCGGGCTGGCCGCCGCCCTGCGCCGCAAGGGCATCCCGGACGAGGTCGCCGAGCGGGTCCTGGACCGGCTGACCGAGGTCGGGCTGATCGACGACGAGGCCTACGCCCAGTTGTTCGTGGCCAGCCGGCACCGGCAGGGCGGGCTCGGGGCGGGGGCCCTGCGTCAGGAGCTGACCCGCAAGGGCATCGACGCGCAAACCGCCGCCTCCGCCGTGGCCGTGGTCGATTGGGACGCCGAGTACCAACGGGCGCGCGCCCTGCTCGAACGACGGGTCGATGCCGCCATGGCTCACGGGGTCGACACCGCGCGCCGCCGGCTGCTCGGGCTGCTGGCTCGTCGCGGCTACCCCGGGGATCTGTCCCGGCAGGTCGTCCATGAGGTGCTCGCCGCATACGACGCCGAGACCGACGACGGCTGGTCGTGACCGTCGGCGAATCACCGGTCACGGTTGGTGCTGGACCCGGCTCGAAAGGCTGATGACCGGCGTGAACGCGGGTCGGCTTGACCCTTGCGGCGGCGCTCCCTAACCTCGGAAGCAACAGGAGAGTCACCACCACGCGCACGCCTCGGCTGCGCGGTCGATAGCGGTTCGGGTTGCCGCACCCCGCACCTGCCTGGCTGGGTCGTTCGTGATCCGGCTGGCCCATGTGTTCGATGCGCGTTTTCAGCGCGTCGAGGTTCGCGTTTGTTGGCGACCCTCCTGCCGTCCACCGTGACGGCACCCAGCCGGGTGCCGTGTGCCGGTGGTGCTGACGAGGGGAGGTCGTGCCGTGTCCGACGCTCTCGTCATTGCCCTGATTCTGGCGCTGCTGGTGGCGGTCGGTGCTGTGGTGGCATTGGCCCGACGCAAGCCGGTGGCCCCGCCACCGGCCGTGGACGAGGACTCGCTGCGTCGCCTGCTGGACGAGGCGGTCAGCCGCAGCGCGTCCGAAGTCAAGCCGGCCGCCGAGCCCGACCTGGGCCGGTTCGCCCTACTCAGCCACGAGGCGCAGGCCGCCGCCGAGGCGGCCGACGCCGTCCGCCGGACCGCGGCCGAGGCCGCCGAGGAACTGTCCGTGCGCACCCGGCGGGACGCCGAGCAGCTGCGCCAGGACGCCCAGGCCGAGGCGCAGCGCACGATTGCGGCCGCCCGGGCCCAAGCGGCCGAACTACGCGCCGGCCTGGAGAACGAGCGCACCCGGATCGCCGGCGAGGCCACGGCCGCGCTCGCCCAGGACCGCAAGGAACTGCAGGAGGCCGAGCAGCGGCTGCGGGCCGCCACCCAGGCCCTGGCCGACGAGCAGCATGCCCTGGTCGCCGACCGGCGCCGCATCGGCAGCGAGAGCAGCGAGTTGGCCTCGGCCAAGCGGGCGCTGGAGGCCAAGGCCGCCGCCCTGGCCGAACAGGAGGCCGACCTGCGCAAGCAGGCCGGCGCCTTGGACCAGCGCGAACGCGACCTGGCCGCCGCCGACGCGGCCCGGGAGGCCGAGCTGGTCCGGATCTCCGGGCTCACGGTCGAGGCGGCCCGGGCCGAGCTGCTGGCCGGCCAGGAGGAAGCGGTCCGCCGGGACGCGGCGATGATGATCCGCCGCATCGAATCCGAGGCCCAGAACTCGGCCAAGCAGCGGGCTCGGGCGATCGTCGCCGAGGCGATCCAGCGGGTGGCCTCGGACCAGACCGCCCAGACCGTGGTGGCCGTGGTCCACCTGCCTGCCGACGAGGTCAAGGGCCGCATCATCGGCCGCGAGGGCCGCAACATCCGCGCGTTCGAGACGGTCACCGGCGTCAACGTCATCATCGACGACACCCCCGAAGCAGTCCTGCTGTCCTGCTTCGACCCGGTCCGCCGGGAGATCGGCCGCATCACCCTGGAGATGCTGATCGACGACGGCCGGATCCACCCGCACCGCATCGAGGAGGCCTTCGAACGGGCCCGCGACGAGGTCGACGTGCTCTGCCGGCGGGCCGCCGAGGACGCCATGCTCGACGTCCGCATCACCGACCTGCACCCGGAGCTGGTGGCCCTGATCGGGCGGCTGAAGTACCGGACCTCCTACGGCCAGAACGTGCTCGGCCACCTGGTCGAGACCGCGCACATCGCCCGGGCCATGGCCGCCGAACTGGGCATCGATCCGACCGTGGTCACCCGCGGTGCCTTCCTGCACGACATCGGCAAGGCGCTGACCCACGAGGTCCCCGGCTCGCACGCCCTGATCGGGGCCGACCTGGCCCGCAAGTACGGCGAGTCCGACGAGGTCGTGCACTGCATCGAGGCCCACCACGACGAGGTGGCCCCCAGCACCGTCGAGGCCGTGCTCACCCAGGCGGCCGACGCCTGCTCGGGCGGCCGGCCCGGTGCCCGCCGCGAGTCGCTGGAGTCCTACGTGCAGCGACTGGAGCGGATCGAGGCCATCGCCGGCGCCAAGAAGGGCGTGGAGAAGGTCTTCGCCATGCAGGCCGGTCGCGAGCTGCGGGTCATGGTCAAGCCGGACATCGTCGACGACGTCGAGGCGCACATCCTGGCTCGCGAGGTGGCCAAGCAGATCGAGGAGGAGCTGACCTACCCCGGTCAGGTCCGGGTCACCGTCATCCGAGAGTCCCGGGCCACCGAGATCGCCCGCTAGGCGGCCGCCGCGAGGAGCGGCGGTCCGCCATCAGCTCTTCTTGAACTCGTCGATGCCGGGCGCGTCCAGAATCTCGATCTGCTGTCGGGCAGCCATGAGGTCGCTTTGGGCGGCCGGATCGATCTGCACGACCTTGCCACCGCCACGACGGGTGCGCAGCTTGCGCTCCAGCCAGTGCGAGAACCAGCCGAGCGCCAGGTTGATCAGGATGTAGATCAGCGCCACCACGACGTAGGTGGGCAGCAGGTTGCCGTAGTTGCTGGCCGAGGTGTTCGCGGCCCGACGCAGCTCCACGTAGCCGACCAGGATGCCGCCCAGGGCGGTGTCCTTGACGATGACGACCAGCTGGCTGACCACCGCCGGCAGCATCGAGGTGACCGCCTGTGGCAACAGGATCAGGGTCATCACCTGGGTCTTGCGCAGGCCCAGCGCGTACGCGGCCTCGGACTGGCCCTTGGGCACGGCCAGGATGCCGGCCCGGAACACCTCGGCCAGCACGGAGCCGTTGTAGAGCACGAGACCGATGACCACGGCCGCGAACGGGCTGGACGTACCCAGGATCGCGAACCAGAGCTGGAACGCGAACAACATCAGGATGATGACCGGGATGGACCGGAAGAACTCGACGACCACGCCGGCCACCCACCGCACCCAGGTGTGGTCCGACATCCGGGCGATGCCGAAGATCGCGCCGATGGGCAGCGCGATCACCACGCTCAGGGCGGCCGCCTGCAACGTGGCCCACAGGCCCGGCAGCAGGTAGGTCGTCCAGTTCTGGATCTCCAGGAATGGCGACCACTTCTCGGCGGTCAGCTGGTTCTTCTCGATCAGCACGCTGATGATCCACCAGACCAGGGCGGCCAGCACGATCCCGAAGACCACGCTCAGGATCAGGTTCAGCCGCCGCGCCTTCGGGCCGGGGATGTCGTAGAGGACGGTGGCGCGTTCGCTCACTGGTGCACCATCCTTAGGTCATCAATCCTCGAGGGGTTGGTGATGCGCCCGAGGTGCCGCCCGGTCATCGCCCAGCTCGCTGGACACGGTTGATGTCCACGATGAGATCTGCGAGATCTGGCGGTTCCCCGGGACGTGCCGACCGTCGACAGGGCTGAGCGCCAAAGCTGCGTGCCGCGAGCGCCGATCAGTGAGCGAACCGGCAGACACGTCCCGGCACCATCGGCACCGTACGAGGGCGCCTCCCCACTGGGACTAGCAGCGAGGAGGCTGACGTGAAGTCTGCCAGCAACACCCTGCCCGACCAAGCACCCCAAGACCTGACCGCAGGCCTGGACTGGGCCCGCGACGACCACGCCGTGTCGATCGTCAACGACCGCGGCCGCGAGATTGCCCGGCACACCATCGAGCACACCGCCGCCGGACTGATCGAACTCGTGGCCGTGCTCACCCGCGCCGGCTGCCAGGAGGTCGCGATCGAACGCCCCGACGGGCCCGTGGTCGACGCCCTTCTCGGCGCCGGTGTGACCGTGGTCGTGATCAGCCCGAACCAGGTCAAGAACCTGCGTGGCCGGTACGGCTCGGCCGGCAACAAGGACGACCGGTTCGACGCCTACGTGCTCGCCGACACCCTGCGCACCGACCGGTCCCGGCTGCGGCCACTGGTGCCCGACGCACCGGAAACCGTCGCGCTGCGCCGAATCGTCCGCGCTCGCCGCGATCTGGTCGCCCACCGCGTGGCCCTGGCCAACCAACTGCGCGCCCACCTTCGCCTGGTCTTCCCCGGTGCGGTCGGCCTGTTCCGGCAGATCGACTCGCTGATCACTCTGGCGTTCCTGACCCGTTTCCCGACCCAGGACAAAGCCGACTGGCTCACCCCGACCAGACTCGGCCGGTGGCTGTCCTCGGTCGGCTACTCCGGACGCACCGACCCGGCCGCGTTGCACGCCCATCTGACCGCCGCACCCCGCGGCGCCGCCGGCGACCAGACGGCGTACACCGCGATCACCGCATCCTCCGTTGCCCTGCTCACCGCGATGGTTACCCAGATCAAGGCTCTGGAAGCCCAGATCAGCGCCCAGCTCGACGCGCACGCCGACCAACACATCTTCACCAGCCTGCCCCGCTCGGGCCGCGTCCGGGCCGCCCGGCTGCTCGCCGAGATCGGCGACTGCCGAGCCAAGTTCCCCACCCCGGAAGCGTTGATCTGCCTGGCCGGTGTCGCCCCGTCCACCCGCCAGTCCGGAAAGATCCGCGTCGTGGCGTTCCGATGGGCCTGCGACAAACAACTCCGCGACGCCGTCTGCGACTTCGCCGGCGACTCGATCAAGGCCAATCCCTGGGCAGCCGATCTCTACCGAAGAGCCAGAGCACGAGGTCACGACCACCCCCACGCCGTCCGGGTCCTGGCCCGTGCCTGGCTGACCGTCATCTGGCACTGCTGGCAGGACGGCGTGCGCTACGACCCCGCAGAACACCGGGCCCTGCAACGCCTCCTCAACCAAGATCAAAAAAGGGCGGCTTGACACAGGGCTTCTCATCGCTTCACCTGGTACTTGTTGGCGACCGCGCCGAAGATCAGGCCGGTCGGCAGGGTCAACACGATGAACCCGGCGGCGATCACGAGGAAGACGGCGGTGAACTTGTCCGCCTCGTTCTCCAGCAGCGTGTTCATCAACAGGGCCGCCTCCGCCACCCCGATGGCCGAGGCCACCGTCGTGTTCTTGGTCAAGGCGATCAGCACCGAACCCAGCGGGGCGATCACCGCCCGGATCGCCTGCGGCAGGACGACGATGCCCAGCACCTGGGTGAACTTCAGGCCGATCGCCCGGGCGGCCTCGGCCTGGCCGGGGGGCACGGTGTTGATGCCCGACCGGATCGCCTCGCAGACGAAGGTCGAGGTGTAGATGATGAAGCCCAGGACGGCCAGCCGGAAGTTCTGCGAGTTCAGGAAGGCCTGCGGGTTGACGCCGGCCTCACGGACGGCCAGGCGCAGGCCGAGCTGATTGGCCACCACCTGCGACATCATGATGATGATCAGGGTCAGCGGGATGTTGCGGACCACATTGACGAAGCCGCCCGCGAACGAGCGCATCAGCGGCACCGGGCTCACCCGCATCGCCGCCAGAATCACCCCGAGGATGAACGACCCGATCGCCGACCAGAAGGTCAGCTGCACGGTCATCCAGAACGCACCGAGGATGTCGTACCGGGGGTCGGTCAGGAAGCTGAAATCCACGTTCACCCCTCGAGGTCATGCGGGCTGCGGCCCAGTCGGGTGGCACAGGTCAGAACGAACGGCCCCCGGGTCGATCCCCGGGGGCCGTCGCGCGAATCAGCTGCTGGGGGTCGGCGGGGACGGGATGGTGAAGCCCGACGGCCCGACGGTGTCCTCCAGGGCCTGCTTCCAGGAACCGTCGGCGATCATCGCGGCGATGGCCGCGTTGATGGCCGCGGTGCCGGCGGCGTCACCCTTCTTCAGGCCGATGCCGTAGTTTTCGGTCGAGAAGCCCTTGCCGACGACTTTGAGCTCACCCGGGTACTGCGCGGCGTAGCCGGCCAGGATGACGTTGTCGGTGGTCACCGCGTCGACGGCGCCGGACCGCAGGGCCTCGACGCATTCGGTGTAGGTGCCGTACTCCTGCAGGGCCACGTCCGCCGCGTAGTTGTCCTTGACCTTCTGGGCGGAGGTCGAACCGGTCACCGAGCACAGGATCTTGCCGGCCATGGCCTCGGGGCCGGTGATGTCGGTGTTGTCGGACTTGACCAGCAGATCCTGGGCGGCGATGAAGTACGGCCCGGCGAAGTTGACCTTCTCCTTGCGCGCGTCGGTGATCGAGTAGGTGGCGACGATGTAGTCGACCTCGCCGCGGTCGATCAGGCCCTCACGCTCGGCCGACTTGGACTCCACGAAGGTGATGCCGCCCTCGGGGACGCCCAGCTTGCCGGCGACGTACTTGGCCACCTCGACGTCGAAGCCGGAGAACGAGCCGTCCGGGTTCTTCAGGCCCAGGCCGGGCTGATCGAACTTGATCCCGACGGTCACCTTGCCCTCGCCGGCGTTCGTCAGCACCTGCGAGTCTCCGGTCGCGCCCGCGATCGCGCTGCTGGCCGCGCTCTGCGCCGAGGACAGCGCGCTGCCCGCGGCCGAGGTGGCCGACGCGACTGCGCTCTGGGCGGCGCTGGCGGCGCTGCCCGCCGCACTGGTCGCCGAAGAGGTGCTCGAACCGCTGCAGCCGGTGACGACGAGGGCCAGCGCAGCCGCGCCAGCGATCGCCGATCCGATTCTGCGGAGTTTCATCAGGTGCTTCCTTCCGGTGATTCCGGCCCGGGTCGGTCCCGGGCCGTGAGCTCGACGGTGGTGCTCGAGATGGGGCAGTGCTCGAAGCGGGTCAGTGCTCGAGATGAGTCACTCGACATCACTCAGTGGGTCAGGATCTTGCTCAGGAAATCCTTGGCCCGGTTCGAGGTCGGGTTGGTGAAGAACTGCTCGGGGGGCGCGTCCTCGACGATCTCCCCGTCGGCCATGAACAGCACCCGGTCGCCGGCCTTGCGGGCAAAACCCATCTCGTGGGTGACCACGACCATGGTCATGCCCTCCTTGGCCAGCGAGACCATGACGTCCAGGACCTCGTTGACCATCTCCGGGTCCAGGGCGCTGGTCGGCTCGTCGAACAGCATGACCTTGGGTTTCATGGCCAGCGCCCGGGCGATTGCCACCCGTTGCTGCTGCCCGCCGGAGAGCTGGGCCGGCAGCTTGTCCTTTTGCGCCTCGATGCCCACGCGCTTGAGCAACGAGATCGCCAACTCGTCGGCCTCGGTCTTGTTCATCTTGCGGACCTTGGTCGGGCCGAGGGTGACGTTCTGCAGGATCGTCCTGTGCGCGAACAGGTTGAACGACTGGAAGACCATGCCCACGTCGGCCCGGAGCTGAGCCAGCCCCTTGCCCTCCTCGGGCAGTGGAATCCCGTCGATCGCGATCCGACCCGAGTCGATCGACTCGAGCCGGTTGATCGTGCGGCACAGGGTCGACTTCCCGGAACCGGACGGTCCGATGACGATGACCACCTGGCCGGCCGGGACCTCCAGTTGGATGTTCTTGAGCACGTGCAGCGCTCCGAAATGCTTGTCGACGTCGTGCATCGAAATCATCGGCTGCGCCGACGTCGACGGCGTGCTGCCAGCGGTCACAAACCCTCCCCAAGTGGTGGCATCGGACTCACAGGTCGTTCGAGACTGTCACACACCGCCCGCACATGAACACCAAACGGCCCAGCAGTAATCGAACCTTTACGCAAGCGGTGACCTGGTGCAGCCGTTCGGGCGATCTCGTCCCCGCCGGTCACCCCGTGCGAGTCGCCCCGGCCCGCGCCGGCGGCAACTACCCTGATCGTCGTGAGCGCAGCAGTGACCGACAGCCCGGCCCGGACCAGGACCTATCAGGTCCGTACCTTCGGGTGCCAGATGAACGTGCACGATTCCGAGCGGCTGTCCGGGCTGCTGGAGGGTGCCGGGTACCGGGCGGCCGACGATGGCGACCCGGCCGACGTGGTCGTGTTCAACACGTGCGCGGTCCGGGAGAACGCGGACAACAAGCTCTACGGCAACCTGGGCCACCTGGCGTCGGTCAAGGCCAAGCGCCCGGGCATGCAGATCGCGGTCGGTGGCTGCCTGGCCCAGAAGGACCGGGGCGAGATCGTGCGCCGCGCCCCGTGGGTCGACGTCGTGTTCGGCACCCACAACGTGGGGTCGCTGCCCACGCTGCTGGAGCGGGCCCGGCACTACGAGCAGGCCCAGGTGGAGATCCTGGACGCGCTGGAGGTCTTCCCGTCCTCGCTGCCGGCCAAGCGGGACTCGCACTATGCCGGCTGGGTGTCCATCTCGGTGGGCTGCAACAACACCTGCACGTTCTGCATCGTGCCCTCGCTGCGCGGCAAGGAGGCCGACCGCCGACCCGGTGACGTGCTGGCCGAGGTGCAGATGCTCGTCGACGACGGGGTGCTGGAGGTGACCCTGCTCGGGCAGAACGTGAACTCCTACGGCGTCCAGTTCGGCGACCGGCAGGCGTTCGGCAAGCTGCTGCGGGCCTGCGGGGCCATCGACGGGCTGGAGCGGGTCCGCTTCACCTCGCCGCATCCCAAGGACTTCACCCCGGACGTCATCGAGGCGATGGCCCAGACGCCGAACGTGTGCCACCAGCTGCACATGCCGCTGCAGTCCGGCTCCGACCGGGTGCTCAAGGCGATGCGCCGCTCCTACCGCTCCACCCGTTACCTGGCGATCCTGGACGAGGTCCGCGCGGCGATGCCGGACGCGGCCATCACCACCGACATCATCGTCGGCTTCCCGGGCGAGACGGACGAGGACTTCGAGCAGACCCTGGACGTGGTGCGCCGATCCCGCTTCGCCGGCGCCTTCACCTTCCAGTACTCGCCGCGGCCCGGTACCCCGGCGGCCACCCTGCCCGATCAGGTCCCGCCGGAGGTGGTCGCCGAACGGTTCGGCCGGCTCACCGAGATCGTCACCGAGTCCGCCCTGACCGAGAACCAGCGCCAGGTCGGACGGACCGTGGAGTTGCTGGTCTCGGCGGGGGAGGGTCGCAAGGACAACAGCAGTGGACGGCTGACCGGGCGGGCCCGCGACGGGCGGCTGGTGCACTTCGCGCCGCAACCTGCCACTGCCACTGCCGCTGCCACTGCCGCTGCGGCCGGGGTCAGCGGGTCGATCCGGCCCGGTGACGTGGTCACGGTGACCGTGACCCGGGCCGCCCCGCACCACCTGGTGGCGGACGAGGGTGTGCTGACGCATCGGCGGACCCGGGCCGGCGATCGCTCGCTGGAGGGCACCGCGTTGATCACCCCGGGGGTGGGGTTGGGCATGCCGTCGGTGGGCCGGCCGGCCCGCTCGCCGGAGCCGGTCACCGCCTGCGGCTGAGCCGGCCCCGGCACACGCTCAGGGCCGGCCGGTGTGGGCCTGCGGGCCGGCTAACGGTCGACCGCGCTCTGCGCGGTCTTGAGCCATTCCTCCCACTGCTTGGCCTGGGCCTCGGCCTGCTTGGCCTTGCGCTCGTCCCCGGCCGCGCGGGCCTTGGCCGCCTGGGCCTGGAACGACTCGACCCGGGCCCGGAACTGCGCCACCCGCGCGTCGGTCTCCGGGTCGGTGCGCCGCCACTGCCGATCCTCGGCCGCCTTGATGCGGTCCTCGATCGTCTTCAGGCGCTGATCGAGGTCCCGGATCCGTTCCCGGGGGACCTTGCCGGCCGCCTCCCAGCGCTCGTGGATCGAGCGCATCTTGGCCTTGGCCTGGTCCAGACCGGCTGCCGGGTCAATCTTCTCGGCCTCGGTGAGCAGCTTTTCCTTGGTCGCGGCGTTGGCCGCGAACTCGGCGTCCCGGTCGGAGAACACCTTGTTCCGGCGGGAGAAGAACTTCTCCTGCGCGGCCCGGAAACGCGCCCACAGCGCGTCCTCGACGTCGCGCGGAGCCCGGCCGGTGGCCTTCCACTCCTCCATCAGGGCGCGGTACTTGGCCGCCGTCTCGCCCCAGTCGCTGGCGTCCGAGAGCGCCTCGGCCCGCTTGATCAGCTCTTCCTTGGCCTCCCGGGCGGCGCCCCGCTGCTTGTCCAGTTCGGCGAAGTGGGAGCCCCGGCGCCGGGTGAAGGTGTCCCGGGCCTTGGCGAACCGCTTCCACAGCGCGTCATCGGTCTTGCGGTCGATGCCGCGGATGGTGCGCCACTCGTCCACGATCGCCTTGAGCCGGTCGCCGGTGGACTTCCACTGGGTCGACTCGGCCAGGGCCTCCGCCTCCGCGCACAGGTCCTCCTTGGCCTTGATCGCGGCGTTGCGGGCCGCGATCCGGGCGGTGGAGGCGCCGGCGATGGCGGCGTCGGCGACGCCGATCACGATCTCCAGCCGGACCGCCGCGTTGTCCAGATCACCGATCGCCGACAGCGACTCGACCTGGTCGCGCAGCGCGATGGCCTGCGCCTTCGTGGCCTTGGGATCACCCGTGCCGGAGGCCAGACGCGCCTCCAGCAAAGCGATCTCGGTGTTGAAGTCGTCGAACTTGCGGCCGAAGTGGGCCAGCCCGGCCTCCGCGTCACCGGCCTGCCAGTTGCCGATCGCGCGCTCGCCGGCGGCCGTGCGGACGTAGACGACACCGTCGTCGTCGATGCGGCCCCACTCGTGCGGGTCGACGCTGTCGACCACCGGCTCGACCACCGTCGAGTGCGCCGGGGCGTGCGTGGGCGTCGCCGGCACCGGGCTGGGCCGGCCGCCGCCCGGGCCACCCGGCCGGCCACCGGGGCGCGACCCCGGCGACCCGGGACGCCCGCCGCGGGGACGAGGACCACGCTGGCCCGGCCGCTGCCCGGGGGTCGCGGGAGCCGGCGTGCTGGTGGCCGGGTCGGCGTCCGGGTGTGGAGCGGCCGCCGGCTCGGGCGCGGCGTCGTCGGATTGGTCGGCCGGTGCAGCGTCGGCCTGGTCGGCCGGTGCAGCGTCGGTCTGCTCGGCCGGTGCAGCGTCGGCCTGGTCGGCCGGTGCCGGTTGATCCGTCGCGGGCTCGACGGTCGGCTGGTCGGGCGCATCGGCCGGGGTGCTGGTCGTGATCGGGGAGGGCATCGGCGCGGGTTCGATCGACGGCGCCACGGTCGGGATCGCGACCGGTGGCGTGCGTGGGGCGACCGTCGGCATCGGGACGGGCCCGCTCGATCCGGCGTGGGCGAGCTCGTCCGCACCCGCGGCCGAGCCCTCGTCCGTCCCGGCCGCGGGTGCGGCGTCGTCGGTGGGCGTCGTGGTCGACGGGGGCGCGGGAGCGTCGGGAAGGTCCGGTAGGTCGGGGAGTTCGGGCAGGTCCGGCACCTCCGGAGCCGGCGCCGGGGCGCCCGGTTCCGGGGTGGGGATGTCCGGCGAATCCGGGGTCTCCGGCACGCTGAGCGTGGGGTCCGGGCGGTCCGCGCCGGCCGGCTCTCCGGAAGAATGTCCTTCGGTGGTCGTGACGTCGTCGGGCATCGGTCACACGCTCCTACCGCTCAAGGGAACCGTCATGGCCCCCGGGCGCCTCGCGGCGCTCCCTTACATATGCATCGCCGGCGTGGCCGACATCACGTCCAGTGTGCCCGCTGCCCCCATACCGGGCGAGAGGGGGTCCCGTGCGATCGATGGTTAGCCTGCACGGGACACACAAGACCAGCGAAATCCGGAACTCAGGGGTGGCGGCGTGAGCCAGTCGTGATCGTCGCTGCCGCCGTCGTGCCGGGGGCGCCGTTTCTGGTGCCCGGGGTGGCCGACCCGATCGCCGCGCGTACCTCCGAGCTGACGGCCGCCTGCCGGCAGGCGGTGGGCGGGCTGTCCGGGGCCGACCGGATCGTGCTGGTCAGCGCCGCGCGATGGCCGTCGCCGGCCCGTCGGCTGCCGCCCGGCACGGTGCCGGGCGGGTCGCCGCTGCGCCGTCGGGATCTGGGCGACGGTGCACCGCCGGTGATCGATCCGGCGGTGGGCAGCATCGTCGGGGCGGCCGTGCTGCGCCGGGCCCGGCCGGAGCTGGACCTGACCCGCGTGCTGATGGTGGAGACCGGCACCGACCCGGCCGCCGCGGCCGCCCTGATCACCGCCCCCGAGGACGAGTCCCGGATCGGCTTGTTGGTGGTGGCCGACGGCGCCGCCGCCCACGGTGAGCACGCCCCGGGCCGGCGGGACGACCGCAGCGCCGAGTTCGACGATGCGCTGGCCGCCGCCCTGGGCGACGGCGACCCGGCGGCCCTGGCCCGGGCCTGCGCCGACCGCGACCTCGGGCGGCAGCTGCTGGCCGTCACCGACCCGCTGCGCGTGCTGGCCCTGCTGACCGTGGCCGAGCCGCCGACCGGCGCCGAGCTGCTCTACGGCGCGCACCCGTACGGGGTGGGCTACCTGGTGGCCGGCTGGCGTTGGAGCCGGGGGTGAGCCGGCTGGTGGTGGTCGCCGGCCCGACCGGCACCGGCAAGTCCGAACTCGCCCTGGACCTGGCCGAACGGCTCGACGGCGAGGTGATCAACGCCGACTCCATGCAGCTGTACCGGGGTATGGACATCGGCACGGCCAAGTTGCCGCCGGCCGAGCGTCGCGGTGTGCCGCACCATTTGCTCGACGTGCTGGAGGTGACCCAGACCGCGACCGTCGCCGCCTACCAACGCGACGCGGGGGCGCTGGTCCAGGACATCCTGGCCCGCGGCCGCACTCCGCTGCTGGTCGGCGGGTCGGGCCTGTACATCCGGGCCGTGGTCGACTCGATCGAGTTCCCGGCGACCGACCCGGCCGTGCGATCCCGGTTGGAGGACGAGCTTGCCGTCCTCGGCCCGGCCGCGCTGGCCGAGCGGCTCCGGGAGGTGGACCCGGATGCGGCGCTGAGCATCGGCCCGGCCAACGGGCGCAAGATCGTCCGCGCGCTGGAGGTGATCGAGCTGACCGGGCGCCCGTTCAGCGCGACGATGCCCCGGTACGGGGCCCCCGCGTTCGACGCGGTCCAACTGCTGCTGGACCGGGAGACCGCCGGGTTGGACGTCCGGCTGGCCGACCGGGTGCAGCGGATGGTCGAGCTCGGCCTGCTCGACGAGGTCCGGCAATTGGCGACGCGGGGCCTGCGTCAGGGGGTGACGGCCTCCCGGGCGCTGGGATACGCGCAGTTCCTGGCCGTGCTGGACGGCACCTCCACCGTGCCGGATGCCATCGCGCAGACCACCCAGGCGACCCGGCGCTTCGTGCGCCGGCAGCGGTCCTGGTTCCGGCGCGACCATCGAATGATCGAGGTGGCGGCGGATCGAGCCGATCTGCTCGATCGGGCGTTGGAGGCGATCGCCGCCACATCCGTAAGCTGAGCCGGTGCCCGCCGCCCCCTCCGCCCCCGCCGATTCCGACGGGCCCATTTTCCTCAAGGGGCACGGCACCGAGAACGACTTCGTCCTGCTGCCCGACCGCGCGGACGAGCTGGATCTGACCGAGAACCGCGTCCGCGCCCTGTGTGACCGCCGGGCCGGGCTGGGCGGGGACGGGGTGATCCGGGTGGTGCCGGACGCCGACGGCGGGTTCTTCATGGACTACCGCAACGCCGACGGATCGCTGGCCCAGATGTGCGGCAACGGCGCCCGGCTGTTCGCTCGCTACATGGTCGACGCCGGCTGGGCCGCGCCCGGCCGCATCCCGTTCCGCACTCGCGGCGGCCCCCGGGTGGCCCATGTGCAGACCAGCGGCGACGTCTCGATCGAGATGGGACCGGCCACCCTGGGCGTCGCCTCCCGGGCGGCGATCGGCGATGCGGCATTCGCCGGGATCGCGGTGGACGTCGGCAATCCGCACCTGGTCTGCCTGGACATCGGCGACCGGTCGACCTTGGCCGCGCTGGACCTGAGCCACGCGCCCGAATTCGATCCGCAGGTCTTCCCCGACGGGGTGAACATCGAGTTCGTCACCGCGCAGGGCCCGGGCGAGGTGGCCATGCGGGTGCACGAGCGTGGGGTGGGAGAGACCCGTTCGTGCGGGACCGGCACCGTCGCCGTGGCCGCGGCCACGCTGGCCGCGGCCGGGCGGACGCAGGGCCGCGTCCTGGTCAACGTGCCGGGCGGCCAGGTCACGGTGGACATCGCCCCCGGCACCTCGATGTTGACCGGCCCCGCGGTGATCGTGGCCCAGGGTCGGGTGGAACCGCAGTTCTGGGCCGCCCACCGCTGATATTCGGCCCTGCGGAAAAGGACCGGAAATTCGGGCCGCCGGCATGGCAGGCTGGACCTGGCATTCATTGATGACGAACAAAGAGGGTCCAACTGTGCGAATCCAGCCCACTCACCACGACGGTGACGGCGGCGCGCCCATCCGGCTGCGGGACGAGCCGATCGAGTTCGACGACCTGGAACACACCCAGGGCGACCGGGACCTGGCCGACCGCGCCGCGCTACGGCGCGTGGCCGGTCTGTCCACCGAACTCACCGACATCACCGAAGTCGAATACCGAAAGCTTCAGCTGGAACGGGTCGTGCTGGTCGGCGTCTGGGCCGGCGCGGCCTCGACCGCGGTCGCGGCCGAGGAGTCGATGGCCGAGCTGGCTCGGCTGGCCGAGACCGCCGGCTCGGTCGTCCTCGAGGCCGTCATGCAGCGACGCAGCCATCCCGACAGCGCCACCTACGTCGGCTCCGGCAAGGTCACCGAACTCAAGGAGATCGTCGAGGTCACCGGCGCCGACACGGTGATCTGCGACGGCGAGCTCACGCCCAGCCAGTTGCGCAACCTGGAGGAGAAGCTGCGGGTCAAGGTCGTCGACCGGACCGCGCTGATCCTGGACATCTTCGCCCAGCACGCCCGGTCCCGGGAGGGCAAGGCCCAGGTGGAACTGGCCCAGCTGAACTACCTGGTCCCGCGACTGCGGGGGTGGGGTAGCGTGCTGTCCCGGCAACGGGGTGGTCGAGTGGCCGCCGGCGCCGGCATCGGCTCCCGCGGTCCCGGCGAGACCAAGCTGGAGATCGACCGTCGACGGATCCACCGGCGGATCTCCCAGTTGCGTTCGGATCTGAAGGACATGCGCCGGGTCCGGGACACCAAACGGTCCCAGCGACGGGCCAACGCGGTGCCGGCGGTCTCCATCGCGGGCTACACCAACGCCGGCAAGTCCTCGTTGCTGAACCGGCTCACCGACGCCGGGGTGCTGGTCGAGGACGCGCTGTTCGCCACCCTGGATCCGACCACCCGCCGGTCCCGGACCACCGACGGCCGCGTCTACACGCTGACCGACACGGTCGGCTTCGTGCGGCACCTGCCGCACCAGCTGGTCGAGTCGTTCCGCTCCACGCTGGAGGAGATCGGCGACGCCGACCTGCTGCTGCACGTGGTGGACGGCTCCGACGAGAACCCGGAGGCCCAGGTCTCCGCGGTGCGCGAGGTGCTCGGCGAGATCGACGCCCTATCGGTGGCCGAGATCATCGTGGTGAACAAGATCGACGCCGCCGACGAGATGACGCTGACCCGGCTGCGGCACGTGCTGCCCGGTGCGGTGTTCGTCTCGGCCCGGACCGGGGCCGGGATCGACGAGCTGCGGGATCGGATCGCCGCCGCGCTGCCCGATCCGGCCGTCGCGGTCAACGTGCTGATGCCGTTCAGCGAGGGCGCGTTGGTGTCCCGGGTGCACTCCGAGGGCACGGTGCTGGGCGAGGAACACACCCCGGACGGCACGCTGCTGCAGGCGCGGGTCTACCCGGACCTGGCCGGTGTGTTGGCGCCGTTCGCGGCGGCCGGCTGATCGCCGGCGATTCGGCCGCGGATGGACGGCGCGCGCCGGCTGCGGGTGGCGGCGCGGGTAACCTGAGCGTGGGCGGGATTCCCCGTTGCCGGGCCACGGTCGGGCAATCGGTGGGGGTCGTGGCCACGAAGTACTAGCGATTCCGATCTATCCGCCCGTCCCAGGAGGAATGCTGGGGCGGTCACCGCGACGTCCGGTCGCGACAACGAGGAGGCATTCGATATGGGCGGCCTGTCCTGGTGGCATTGGTTGATCATCATTGCCGTCTTCATTGTGCTGTTCGGCGCCAAGCGCCTGCCCGACGCGGCCCGGAGCGTGGGCCGGTCCTTGCGGATTCTGAAGTCCGAGGTCGGCGCGATGCACGACGACGAACAGGCCAAGCGAGCCGCCACGGAGACCGACCTGACGGCGGCCCAGCCCACGCCGACCGCGCAGATCGTCGGCCAGACCCCGCTGGCGGCGACCCCGCCGCCGCCCGTCACCCCGGTGGTCCCGGTGGTCAATCCGGTTCCGGTGGACGAGCGGCGGCCCTGAGCGGCCTGCACTGAGCGGCTGAGCCAGAGCGGGTCGGTCAGAGCTTGCGCAGCACGGTGACGACGCGACCCAGGACCACGGCCTCGTCACCGGGAATCGGCTCGTAGGCAGCGTTGTGCGGCATCAACCACACGTGCCCGTCCTTGCGCTTGAACGTCTTGACGGTGGCCTCGCCGTCGATCATCGCGGCCACGATGTCACCGTTGTCGGCGACCGGCTGCTGACGGACCACGACCCAGTCGCCGTCGGTGATCGCGGCGTCGATCATCGAATCGCCGACAACCTTGAGCAGGAACAGCGTGCCCTCGCCGACGATCTCCTTGGGTAGCGGGAAGACGTCTTCGATCGCCTGCTCGGCCAGGATGGGCCCACCGGCCGCGATCCGGCCGACGACGGGCACGTAGCTCGGGCTGGGCAGCGGGTGGGTCGCCTCGGTGTCCGGCATCGCATCGTCCAACGGGCGGATGTCGACCGCGCGCGGCCGGTTGGGGTCCCGCCGCAACAGCCCCCGCTTCTCCAGCACCTTGAGCTGATGGGCGACCGACGACGGCGACTTGAGCCCGGCCGCGTCCCCGATCTCACGGACGCTGGGCGGGTAGCCGCGACGCTCCACCGAGTCACGGATGACCTGCAGGATCTTGTGCTGGCGCATCGTCAGGACCCGGCCGGGCTTGGCCGGCGCGTCCGGGAAGTCGACGACCTCGGCACCCGCCGACGCCCCGTCGGCCGGGACAGCCTCGTCGGCGAGCACCTCGGGATCCGCATCGGTGGGGATTGCCTGCTCGTCGTCGGTCATGATGCGGCGCCTTCCTGAACCTGGCTTGAATCGGCCTGAACTGATGAGACCTGACGCCCGCTCGCGCCGATCGGTCCAGGCCAGCCTAGGGTTCACCTGGTCACAATTCAAACACCCGTTCGATCAACACGCCGATAGATCTTCCCACTGTCAGACCCCTGAGGTACAACTCGTGCAGACGTTCGATAGAACGTCCGTTCGAGCGCCGATCGGGGTTCGAACGCCAGGCGGATGACAGATCGGGCCCCTCTGGTCCGGCGGATCGGTCAGGTGTGGCAATGAGAACGCAGCTTCTTCACGACGATGTCGACGAACGCTCGTGGCGGCTTCCGCAGGTCGACCCGACCGGCTGGCTGGCTCCGGCAGTCCCGGTCGGTCCGGCCGGCGGGTCCCTTTCCGTCGGCGCCGGGTCGGACGGTCGGTCCGAGGCCCCCGTCGCCGTCCCCGGCGCCCAACCCAGCGGTCCGGGCGTGGACGACCGGGGCAAGGACGGCGGGCCGGCGGTGCGGCGTCGTCGGCCCCGGCGGACCGCCTCGGCGCGGGCCGCGCGCGAGCGTGAGCTGTCCCGGCGTCGGCTCCGGCGGCACGGGCGCGTCGTCCCGGTCGGCCCGGCGGGCGTCGGGCTCGGGCCGGCCCAGGGGCCTCGACCGGTCGCGACCGTGCGCCGGGTCGCCGAGGCGGTCGGCCCGGTGCGGACGGCCGGCCCGGCCGGGAACATCGGTCGCTGGGGCCGGCTCAGCCTGACCGTGCTGGTCGCGGCCACGATGGTCCTGCTGGCCGGGCGGCTACTGGCCGGGGCGCTCGGCGGCGGCGGGACCGAACTGGTCGAGGTCACCGTTCGGCCCGGGGACACGCTGTGGTCCATCGCCAGCACGACCTCCCCGGATCGGGATCCACGGGCGGTCATCGAGGACATCCGGGGGCTCAACGATCTGTCCGGTGACCTGGTACGGGTCGGCGAGGTGCTCCGCGTGCCGGCCCCGGCGGGGTGATCGCGCGGCCGTTGGGCAGTCAACGGCCGGTGCCCAATCAGTGGGGACACCAGGAGTTCGTGATCCGACACGCCGGGGGCGGCTTGCGCTTCGATCCGCTCGGATCTACCGTCTACCCCTACATCTAGTACTTACACGGATGTAAGATATCAACAGGTTGTGCCACCTCGATCGGGCAGTTGTCCACAGGAATGGCCGGTTGCCCACCGGTGGTGCACATGCCGATCCACAGAGCCAGTCCGACAGCGATCCACCAGCCGGTCATCCACACGAGCGATCCACAGCCCGGACGCCGGTTGGGGACAAATCGATCTGACACAGAAGGGAAGGTTGCCGTCGTGCGCTGTCCCTTCTGTCGCCATCCCGATTCGCGGGTGATCGACTCCCGCGAGGTCGACGACGGACAAGCCATCCGTCGGCGGCGCTCGTGTCCGGAGTGCGGGCGCCGGTTCAGCACGCTGGAAGGCGCGCTGCTGTCGGTGGTCAAGCGCAGTGGCGTCACCGAGCCGTTCAGCCGCAGCAAGGTCATCGCCGGGGTCACCCGGGCCTGCCAGGGCCGGCCGGTCGACCCGGACGCGATCGCGCAGCTGGCCCAGCGGGTGGAGGAGACGGTGCGCGGATCCGGCCAGGCCGAGTTACCGAGCCAGGACGTCGGACTGGCCATCCTGGGACCGTTGCGCGACCTGGACGAGGTGGCCTACCTGCGGTTCGCCTCGGTCTACCGGTCGTTCACCTCGGCCGACGACTTCGCCGCCGAGATCAGGAGCATGCGCGAGCAGGATGCGGGCACCATCGCTCCCGACGCCGGGGCCGATGCCGCCGGCGGTGGCACCGCACCGACGTCCGACCGGTCACCGCCGGTCCCCATCACCTAGACCGCGCCCGGCCCCGCCACGGGGTCACGGGCCCGACCCACTTCGGTTCGACAGCGGCTCACCTCGGTGTGGATCGCTCAGCAGATTTGCTTCAGACGGATGCTTTTCAGGGGAAGGAAGCGCATGACCGAGACCATCGGAGTACCAGGTTCGGCGAACGGCTCGAACGGGTCGGCCAAGGCTCGCAAGAGCAAGGCCGCCGCGACCAACGGGGGAACGCAGGGCCTCACGCTGCAGCGGCTGTTCACCACCGCCGGCGTGCACCCGTACGACGAGGTGAGCTGGCAGCGTCGCGACGTCGTGATGACCAACTGGCGGGACGGCACCGTCAACTTCGAGCAGCGCGGCGTGGAGTTCCCCGACTTCTGGTCGGTCAACGCGACGAACATCGTCACCAGCAAGTACTTCCGCGGCGCGGTCGGCGGGCCCACCCGTGAGTCCAGCCTGCGCCAGCTCATCGACCGCGTGGTGTCCACCTACACCGCCGCCGGCGTCGAGCACGGCTACTTCGCCACCGAGCAGGACACCGAGATCTTCGAGCACGAGCTGACCTGGATGCTGCTGCACCAGGTGTTCGCGTTCAACTCGCCGGTCTGGTTCAACGTGGGCACCAAGTCCCCGCAGCAGGTCTCGGCCTGCTTCATCCTGTCCGTGGACGACACCATGGACTCGATCCTGAACTGGTACCGGGAAGAGGGGCTGATCTTCAAGGGCGGCTCCGGCGCCGGGCTCAACCTGTCCCGGATCCGCTCGTCCAAGGAGCTGCTGTCCTCCGGCGGCACCGCCTCCGGGCCGGTCTCGTTCATGCGCGGTGCGGACGCCTCGGCCGGCACCATCAAGTCCGGTGGCGCCACCCGCCGGGCGGCCAAGATGGTCGTGCTGGACGTCGACCACCCGGACATCGCCGAGTTCGTCGAGACCAAGGCGCGCGAGGAGCACAAGATCCGCGTGCTGCGCGACGCCGGCTTCGACATGGACCTGGGCGGCGACGACATCATCTCCGTGCAGTACCAGAACGCGAACAACTCGGTGCGCGTCTCCGACGAGTTCATGCGCGCCGTCGATGCCGACACCGACGAGGGCGCGAGCTTCGGGCTGCGTGCCCGGCAGACCGGCGAGGTCATCGAGACCGTCGACGCCCGTGAGCTTTTCGGCAAGATCACGCAGGCCGCGTGGGAGTGCGCCGACCCCGGCATCCAGTACGACGACACGATCAACGACTGGCACACCAGCCCCGAGTCGGGTCGGATCAGCGCGTCCAACCCGTGCAGCGAGTACATGCACCTGGACAACTCCTCGTGCAACCTGGCCTCGCTGAACCTGATGAAGTTCCTGTCCGAGGACGGCACGTTCGACGCGCCGACCTTCGCGCGGGCCGTGGAATTCGTCATCACCGCGATGGACATCTCCATCTGCTTCGCCGACTTCCCGACCCAGCCGATCGCCGAGACCACCCGCGCCTACCGGCAGCTGGGCATCGGCTACGCGAACCTGGGTGCGCTGCTGATGGCCACCGGGCACGCCTATGACTCCGAGGGTGGCCGCTCGCTGGCCGCCGCCATCACCTCGCTGATGACCGGTGTCGCCTACCGGCGTTCGGCCGAGCTGGCCGGCGTCGTCGGACCGTACGAGGGCTACGCCCGCAACGCCGACGCGCACAAGCGGGTCATCCGCAAGCACGCCGCGGCCAACGACTACGTCCGCTCCATCGGCGGCAACGACGGTGCGGTGCTCAAGCTGGCCACCACCGTCTGGCAGGACACGGTGGCCATCGGTGAGCGCAACGGCTACCGCAACGCGCAGGCCAGCGTGCTCGCCCCGACCGGCACCATCGGTCTGATGATGGATTGCGACACCACCGGCATCGAGCCCGATCTGGCGCTGGTGAAGTTCAAGAAGCTGGTCGGCGGTGGCTCCATGCAGATCGTCAACCAGACCGTGCCGGGGGCGCTCAAGTCACTGGGCTACCAGGCCGAGTCGATCGAGGCGATCGTCGAGTACATCGCCGAGCACGGCCACGTGGTCGATGCCCCCGGCCTGCGGCGCGAGCACTACAGCGTGTTCGACTGCGCGATGGGGGAGCGGTCCATCGCTCCGATGGGGCACGTGCGGATGATGGCGGCGGTGCAGCCGTTCATCTCCGGCGCGATCTCCAAGACCGTCAACATGCCCGAGCACGCCACGGTGGCCGACGTCGCCGAGATCTACCAGCAGGGCTGGAAGATGGGCCTCAAGGCGCTGGCGATCTACCGGGACAACTGCAAGGTCGGCCAGCCGCTGTCGGCCTCGAACAAGAACCACGGCGAGAAGTCCGCCGACGCCTCGGTCGGTGCCGCGGCCGAGGTGACGGCCGCGCCGGCCGCGCCCGTCGTCACCGGCCCCGTGCGCCGGCGGTTGCCCAAGAAGCGTCCGTCGCAGACGGTGTCGTTCACCGTGGGCGGTGCCGAGGGCTACCTGACCACCGGTTCCTACCCGGACGACGGCCTGGGTGAGGTGTTCATCAAGCTGGGCAAGCAGGGTTCCACCCTGGCCGGTGTGATGGACGCGTTCTCCATCGCGGTGTCGGTCGGTCTGCAGTACGGCATTCCGCTGGAGTCCTACGTCGCCAAGTTCACCAACCTGCGCTTCGAGCCGGCCGGCATGACCGATGACCCGGACGTGCGGATCGCCACCTCGGTGATGGACTACCTGTTCCGTCGCATCGCGCTGGATTATCTGCCGGTCGAGTCCCGGGCCGAGCTGGGCATCTTCTCCGCCGAGGAGCGCCGGGCCCAGGTCGCCACCAACTACGGGTCGGAGAGCCCGGCCCCGACCGGGGTCGACGACGCCGACGACGGCCTGGTGGAGAACCTGCGCACCACGGTCGACGCCACCCCGGTGGTCCGGCCGGCGGTGGAAAGCGGTGCCCCGAGCGCGGTTCCGGCCGGTGCGCGGGATGCCGGCAAGGCGGGCTCGTCCACCGAGCTGCTGGAGCTGGTGATCGGTAAGTCGGCCGATGCCCCGCTGTGCTTCACCTGCGGGACCAAGATGCGCCCGTCCGGAGCGTGCTACCTGTGCGAGGGGTGCGGCTCCACCAGCGGCTGCAGCTGACGGTTGGCGGCCGGGGTACCCTCCGGGGGCCCCGGCCGGTCACCCGGGCTTGCCCACCGGCCCGACCACCGCGGTGAAGGACGAACACGATGAGCACGATGCGGGAGGTTGCCGCGCGCGCGGGAGTCAGCGTCAAGACGGTTTCCCGGGTGTTCAATGACGATCCGCATGTGCTGCCGGACACGCGGGAACGGGTGCAGGCCGCGCTGCGGGAGCTGAGCTACGTACCCAACGACCTGCCGTCCACGTTGCGGGCCGGCCGCGCGCCGGTGATCGGCATTGCCGTGCCGGACATCGTCGATCCGTTCTTCGCGTCGATCACCCACTCGATCCAGTCGCTGGCCTTCGAGCGGGGCATGTTCACGTTGGTGACCAGCCTGGGGGTGGACCCGGAGCTGGAGAAGCCGATGGTCGAGGGGCTGCTCAAGCGCGGGTTGAGCGGGCTGGTGCTGGCGCCGATCACGGCCGACCAGTCGTACCTGTCGGTGTGGTCCACCCGCCTGCCGGTGGTGTTCGTGGACCGGCAACCGGCCAAGTTGGCCGCGGATTCCTTCACCGAGGACGACGAGGGCGGCGCGGATGCGGCGACCACCCATCTGATCGAGCACGGGCACCGGCGGATTGCGTTCCTGGGGGAGCAGCCGATCCTGCGCACCGCGGCCGGGCGGCTGGCCGGGTACCGGGCCGCGCTGGAGCGGGCCGGTCTGCCCGAGAGCCCGGAGCTGGTGATCCTGGGGGTGGGCGACCGTCCGGGGGCTCGCGATGCCCTGGCGGCGTTGCGCGACCTGCCGGAGCCGCCGACCGCCGTCTTCTCCTCCAACGCCCGCTGCACGATGGCGCTGTTGCCGGCGTTGCGGCCGCACGAGTTCGCCCTGGTCGGGTTCGGCGACTTCCCGATGGCCGACGTGGTGACGCCCGCGGTCTCGGTGATCGACCAGGACCCCTACCGGCTCGGTCGACTGGCCGCCGAACGAATCTTCGACCGGCTCGACGCCCCCGACCGGCGCTACC
Organism: Nakamurella multipartita DSM 44233; assembly: GCF_000024365.1. Classification (NCBI taxonomy): domain Bacteria; kingdom Bacillati; phylum Actinomycetota; class Actinomycetes; order Nakamurellales; family Nakamurellaceae; genus Nakamurella; species Nakamurella multipartita. Next base: position 4,388,205 of record NC_013235.1, on the reverse strand, counting down.
GGCGGCGCACCGTCGTCCCGGTGCGCCTGATCGAACGGGCGTCCTGCTCGGCGGCCCCGGCCGGCTGAGGCCAACTCAGTCCGGCCGGGGCGCTCGGGTCGGTCAGTTCGCCGCGTCGATGACCGCGTTGAGCTCGCGCAACCGCGGCAAGGCCCGGTTGGTCAGGTAGTCCTGCCGGGTGGCGGACGAGATCGACAGGCTGTCCTTCCACAGGGACCGGCCGGCCATCGCGCCGCTGGCCCCGTTGGCCATGGCGATCGCGACCTGCTCGATGAAGGTCTCGTGATCGACCCCGGCCGACAGCACCGCCCACGGCACGCCGTCGGCGGCCGCGGTCACCGCCTGGCAGGCCTGCGCCGAGCCCGGGTACTGCAGCTTGAGCACCTTGGCCCCGCACTCGACGGCCAGCTTGGCGCCGTCGACGACGAGCGTGCCGAAGGCGGCGCGGTAGTCCTCGTCGGACTCGTCCTCGAGCTGGTAGGTCAGCAGCTCGACGATCAGCAGCAGCCCCTCGGCCGAGCACGCGGCGACCAGCTCGCGGATCTGGTCGGCCACCACGGAGGTGAGGCCCTGCTTGTCGGGCCGGGTGTAGAAGAGCATCTTGGCGACGTCACCGCCGAGCTCGCGGACCCGTCGCGGGGTCACGCCGTCGACGTAACGGGTGTAGCGCAGCCCGTCGACCGTCTCGAAGCCGGAGGCGTCCATCCCGACGACCAGGGCGGTGTTGCGACCCAGGGTGCCCTCGTCGACGATCGCCGGCAGCGCGACCTCCGGATCGAGCAGGATGGCCGGCGCGTGGTTGGCCAGGTACTGCACCAGATCGGACTTGGCCGCCGCGAGTTCGGCGGTGCTGATGCCCTTGGCCCCGTTGGGGGCGTCGGTCATGGCGGCCTTCATGCCGTTGCGCTGATCGGCGGCGACGATCAGCATGCGGCCGCCGGGCGTGGAGATCGAGCTCATGCCGCGGCGTTCCAGGGTGGTCAGGGTGTTCATGGTGGTTCCTCCGGTGAGGTCGTGGGGCGGGGGGCGGGGCGGCGCGGGCCGCCGGGTCAGGCGGCGGGTGGGGGCCCGGGCCGCCGGCTCGGCCGGCCGGGGACGGGCGTTGCGGTGCCGGGGGCCGGGGCCCCGGGAATGGGGGTGTCCGCGGCGGCCGGGGCAAGCAGGCCGGCGGCGATCCGGGCGGCGCCGAAGGCGGTCTCCTGCGTGCGGGCGGAGACCGAGAACGTCGGCAGGACCTGGGCGCGGGCGCGCTGCACGGCGGCCATGTCGACCCACCCACCGGTCAGCATCGCCGACGTCGCCGGGGGCACCTCGGCGTCGATGGCCTCGATGAGCCGGGCGATCTCGTCGTTGCTGTGCCGCAGCACGGCGCCGAACAACTCGGCCGGGGTGGCGTCGTCGGTCTGCAGGGCGACCCGCAGCACGCCGTCGTCGTTGCGCGCGCCGGTCACCGAGATCCCGCCCGGCGGAAGCGATCCCGAGTACGGCAGGGCCATCACCGCGGCATCCAGCCCGTCTCGACCGGCCCGGTCGCGAATCCCGCACAACTGCAGGGCCCGCCGCAGCACCAGGCCGGTCTTGACCCCGGCCACCAGCACGTGTCGCCCCGGCACGATGTGCCGGACCTCGTTGATCAGCCGGCCGGCCAGCCGGGTCCGGGCGTCGTAGCCCAACGGTGCGTCCAGCACGCGCAGCAGCACCTCGGCCGTACCCATCGAGACGTGGTAGTGGCCCAACGGGATGGCGCCGGTCGCCTCGGCGGCGACCAGGTGATCGTGCCCGGCCACGGTGATGGCGGCCCCGGCAAAGGGCGCCGGGAGCGTGGAATCGGTGTGGCCCACAGCCGTCCCGGCCGTCACCAGCGGCGGCAGCAGCGTGTCGGTCACCCCCAGGTGCTCGAGCATCGGCGCCCAGGCGGTGCCCGAGTCCTGGTCCAGCAACCCGGTCCGTGAGGTCAGCGAATACTCGGCCACTGCCCGGCCGCCCAACGACATGGCCACGAACTCGGGCAGGTTGAGCCAGCGCAACCCGCGCAGGGCCAACCCCTCGTCGCGGAGCAGGGCCAGCTTGGCCACCGATACCTGGCTGCCCAGGGGCAATCCCGTGCGTCCGGCGAACTGCTCGCGCACCGGACGGGGGAACGCGGCGACCTGGCGGGCACCTCGCGGGTCGAACCAGGCGAAGGCGGGCCGGACCGCGGTGCCCCGCGGGTCGATCAGCATGCCGCTCTCGCCCATCCCGGAGACGCCGATCGCGGCGACCGGTTCACCGCCCAGGTCGCCGAGCCGGGCCGCGGCGGCCCGCAGCAATTCGTGCACCGCCGCGAGCAGCCGATCGGCGGACAACTCGGCCGTGCCCTCGGCGCCCGACTGCCAGGGCGTGGGAACCTGCTCGACCACCAGTTCGGCGCCGGCGGCGTCGACCACCAGGAGCTTGATGCCGGTGCTGCCCAGATCCAGACCGGCGAGCAGCGGGGCAGTCGTCGACACTGGCGTGGCGCCTCTCGTCCAAGGGGATGACATCCGTGTCTCGAAAAACCATGACACGCGTGTCGTGATGGGACTATCCTGAATCGGTGACCCCCAAATGTCAAGCCCTCATCCGGCCCACCGTGCTTGTGGCCGGCGTTGCCGGCAGCGGAAAGTCCACTTTGGCAATGGCTCTCGCCCAGGAATTGGGCCTGCCCGTGCTCGACCTGGACACCCTGACCAACCCGCTTCTCGACGCGTTGCCGGTCTCGCTGCTCGCCGAACACTGGCTCTCGCCGGCCCACGGCACCGCCGTCCGCGACGGCCGGTACGCCGCGCTGCGGGCGGTGGCCGCGCAGGTGGTGGCCACCGCCGGCGGGGCAGTGCTGGTCGCCCCGTTCACCGCCGAATTGGCCGGCGGTGACGCGTGGGTCCGGCTCCGAACCGCGCTGGCGCCGACCGACCCGCTGGTGGTGTGGATCCGCGGGGATGCCGAGCTGTTCGCGCGGCGGCGGGGGCAGCGGGCGGCGGAGCGCGACCGGCACCGGCCGGACGGGCCCGCGCCGGTGCCGCCGGCCGTCGATCATCTGGCCGTCGACGCCGACCTCACCACGGCACAGCAGGTTTTCCGGGTCCGGCGGGCGCTGGGCGACCGGATTCCCGTCGCACCGGACGCGCCGATCCTCGGCCTCGACGTCGACGCGCTGCTGTTCGACCTGGATGGCACGCTGGCCGACTCGACCGCATCGGTGGCTCGCTGCTGGGACCGGTTGGCCCGCGAGTTCGGGGCGGCGCCGGCTCTGGTGCAGGCCAATCACGGACAGCCGGCCGACGTCCTGGTCGGCAAGCTGGTCGGACCCGATCCGCAAGCCGCCGGACGGGCCCGGATCCGGCAGCTGGAGATCGAGGACGCGCCCTCGATCGACCGGATACCCGGTGCCGCCGAACTCTTCTCGTCCGTCCCGGAGTCGCGCCGGGCCATCGTCACCTCCGGCGTCCGCGAGCTGGCGGCCGCGCGCCTGCGCGCCGCCGGGCTGCCGATCCCGGCCACCATGGTCACCTTCGACGACGTGATGCGCGGAAAGCCCGATCCGGAGCCCTATCTGCTGGCCGCGTCGCGGCTGGGGGTGGACCCGGCGCGCTGCCTGGTGTTCGAAGACGCGCCGGCCGGCATCGCGTCGGCCCGGGCGGCCGGCTGCCGGGTGGTGGCGGTCCTGGGCACGGCCCCCGCGGACGAGTTGGTCGGGGCCGAGCTGATCGTGGACGCACTGGACCGGCTGACCGTGGTGCCGCACGGATCGGCGCTGCGGTTGGCCGCCACCGGCTGATCGCGACCCGGATCGAACGCCAAGGGCCCCGGCAGCAGATCGCTGCCCTGGTCACTGGTGGGCCGGTCCGAGGTGATCGGACCGGCACCGGTCAGCAGGAGGACTTGTAGACCGCATCCGAGGAGTCGACGTTATCGGCCGTGATGATGGTGAAGCCGGTCTGGATCTTGGGGGTGATGGTGCCGCCGTCGAGCGAGGCGATCGCCTGATCCAGCCCGTCGGTGCCGATGGTGGCGGGCTGCTGCGCGACCAGCGCCTGGACGGTGCCGTCCTTGAGCGCCTTGACCTGGTTCGGGCCGGCGTCGAAGCCGACGATCGTCATCTGGTCGCTCTTGCCGGCCTGCTTGACGCCGGTGGACGAGCCCTCCGCGGAGAAGATGTTGGTGGCGAAGATGCCGACGATGTCGGGGTCCTTCTGCAGGGCCGCGGTGACCAGCTGGGCGGCCGTGGCCGGGTCATTGTGCGAGTACTGCACGCCCAGGTAGTCGAACGTGGAATCCTTGCCGACCGCGTCCTCGAAGCCCTTCACCCGGGCGTCGACGGTAGAGATGCCGGGGTCGGTGGAGATGACCAGCACCTTGCCGCCGTTGGGGTTCTTGTCCTTGATGGCCTTGAACGCGGCGGCGCCGCCGCCTTCGTTGTCCGAGGAGACTTGGGAGACGGCGAACGACGGGTCCTCGGTGGTGGTGTCGACCAAGACGACCTTGATGCCGGCGGCGGCCGCGTTCTCCAGCGGCCTCTGCATGGCGGTGACATCGGTCGGCGCGATCAGGATCGCGTCGGGCTTGCTGGCCACGACCGAGTCCAGGATCGGGGTCTGCAGCGTCGGGTCGAACTTCTGGCCGCCTTGCGTGTTCACCGTGACGCCCAGCTTGGCCGCCTCGGCCTCGATGCCGCATTGCATGGTGATGTAGAACTCGTCGCCGGCGACACCCTGGATGAACGCCACGTTGTAGTCCTTGCCGGCCTTGGTCGGCGCGGCCACCGACCCGGTCGCGGCGCTGGCGGTGGCCGCCGCGGCCGAGCCCGAACCGGCCGAGGTGCCCGCGCTGGATTCCGGCTTGGAGGACGAGCAGCCCGCCACGGTGAGCATGACGGCGAACGCGCCGACCGCGGTGGCAGTGAGGACCTTGGAACGCTTCATTGCTTTCCTTTCACGACGGGAGGGCCCGGTTCGTGGGGTAGGGGAAGGGACCGTGCGCGCAGCGACGCGGACGGGTGGAGCGACATGGGTTACTCAGAAACGGGATTCAGCGCAGGGAGTCGGGCACGCGGCTCACACCGGGGCGGGCGCCTTCGGTGGTGCGGCCGCGGCGGGCTTGGCCTTGCGCCGGGGCTTGGCGCCGCGGGTGGCGGCGGCCCGGCGGGATTGGTCGACGTAGACGGCGGCGATCAGCACGGTGCCGACGGCGACGGTCTGCCAGTAGGGGGTGACGCCCAGGATGGTGAAGCCGGACAGCAGCACGGCCGGGATGAACAGGCCCACCACGGTGCCGAAGATGGAGCCCTCACCACCGAAGATCGACGTGCCGCCGATGACCACCGCCGCGATCACGTTCAGGTTGGTCAGCGACTGCCCGGCGATCGTGGTCGTGCTGTACTGGGCCAGCGAGAGCAGCCCGGCGAAACCGGCGAGCATTCCGGTCATCCCGTACACCTTGATCAGGTGCCGGCTCACCTTGACGCCGACCCGGCGGGCGGCCTCCTCGTTGGACCCGACCGCGTACGTGTACCGGCCGAAACGCGTCTTGTGCAGGATGATCCCGCCGATCACCAGGATGATCAGGGCGATCAGGGTGAGCATCGGGATGCCCAGAAAGCGGCCGCAGCCGATGGTGTCGGTCAGCGAGTCCGGGACGGCCCGGATGTCCAGCCCACCGGTGATGATCTGGGCCAGGCCCAGCGCGATGGACAGCGTGCCCAGGGTGACGATCAGCGGCGGGATCTTCGCGCGGGCGATCAGCACGCCGTTGAGCAGGCCCCAGCAGATGCCGCTGGCCACCGCGGCCACCACACCGGCCAACGCGACGCCGACGCCGTCGCCACCGATCGCCTCCATCACCTTGGCCGAGACCACCGAGGAGAATACCAGTACCGAGCCGATGGACAGGTCGATGCCGGAGGTGATGATGACGAACGTCATGCCGACCCCGAGCACGGCCCAGATCGAGACGTTCTGGGTGATGGTCGAGATATTGGACCACGCGAAGAACTTGCTGCCGGCGGCCAGCGAGAAGATCAGGCAGATGCCGATGAGCACGCACAGGATCCACACGGACTGCAGCTTGAACAGCCGGGCGAGCAGCGGGCCGTTGTCCTCGCCGAGATCGACGGACGGCTTGGTCGATGAGCCGGTGGGGGAGTCCGTTGCCTCGCTCATGCCGCCGCCCCCGACGGCTCGCTCGCAGGCTCCACGACCCTACCGGGCGCGACGCCGCTGGGTTGATGATTCGCTCGGCAAGCCTCGCTCATGCCGCCGCCTCCTTCTGGTCCAAGGCGCCGGTCATGGCGCCGACGAGTTCTTCCACATGGGTCTGGTCGGCGCGGAAGGTCGCGATCCGCCGGCCCAGCCGCAGCACCTGGACCCGGTCGGAGACCTCCAGCACGTGCGGCATCGAGTGCGAGATGAAGACCACGGCAATGCCCTTGTCGCGCACTCGCTTGATCGTGTCGAGCACGTTCTTGGTCTGCACGACGCCCAGCGCGGCGGTCGGCTCGTCCAGGAAGACGACCTTGTTCGCCCAGGTCACGGCCCGGGCGATGGCCACACACTGCCGCTGGCCGCCGGACATCGAGCCGACCGGCGCGACCATCGAGCGGATGGTGGCGCCCAGCTCGTCGAAGCCGGCCTTGGCCTGCCGCCGCATGGCGCGGTTGTCCATGAAGCCGAGCCGGCCCAGCAGCCCCCGGGCCGGGATCTCCCGGCCGAGGAACACGTTCTGGGCCGGATCCAGGTGCGGGGCCAGCGCTAGATCCTGGTACACGACCTCGATGCCCAGCGCGGACGCGTGCTGCTGCGAGGTGATCGTGACCGGCCGGCCGTCGAACTCGATCTGACCTTCGTCCAGCGTCAGGTTGCCCGAGAGGGCCTTGACCAGGGTTGATTTTCCGGCGCCGTTGTCGCCGATCAGGGCGACGACCTCACCGGGCTCGATGTCGAAGTCGCAGTTGGTCAGGGCTTGGACGCTGCCGAAGCTTCGGGACAGTCCACGGGCCTGGAGGACCGGGCTCATGTGACTACACCACCTTTGGGTAGTTCGGGCCGGGGCCCGGGACGGGTCACGCTGCGGCCTCCGGTCTCGCAGCCGCGGCTGCGACCGGAAAGGCCTTCATCACAGATAGTTTCGAGCAACCTCGGTCAGCTTGCGGTGCCCGGTCGGTCCTCGACGTTGAGATGACTGTAGAGCATCGAACCGGTCCATGTCACGGGTGTCATCGACATTTTCTCGACGATTTCGGAGAGCGGATTCCGGGGTTGCCGAAGCGGCCGTCGTCGGGTCGACGACGGCCGCCGGGCGGAGCGTGGAGCCTGGCGCGAGCCGCCGGTCAGGGCGCCGGCACGGCCGGCCGGACCGCGACCGCGGCCCCATCGCGCTGGGAAGTCATTGCCGCACGGAAGATCTCGTGAGTCAGCGCGGCCTCCTCGGGCCGTACGGTGCCGAACTGGTCGCCCAGCGCGCCGGCCCGTTCGGCCAGGAATGCCGCCCACATCTGCAGGATCGAATCGGAAAAGCCGGTCTCGAAGATGCCGCCGGTGACGGTCGGCCAGACCGACTGGCTGCCCACGTCGAGCTGGTGCCAGATCTGCTCGCGACCGATGCCCGGAATGTCGCGGACGCCGAACACTTCGACCGCCTTGGGGTTCTTGGTGGAGAAGCGCACGCCGCCGTCGATCCCGATCGCCTCGAACGCCCAGGTGTTCTTCTGCCCGGGATCGATCCGCTTGGTCTGGGTGGTCAGCGGGAACTCGCGGCCATCGTGCCGGCTCCAGCAGTGCAGGGTGGCGTTGTCCCAGGTGTCGCAGGGCGCTGGGGTGCCGTCCGGGCCGGGCCGAGTGGTGACGATGTTCTGCAGCACCCCGTAGACCCGGTCCGGCGCCCAGCCCAGGCGCAGCGGCAGGTGCCAGGTGTGCATGCCCAGGTCGTTGAGCACACCGGCCTCGCCGCAGGTGGCGATCTGCCGCTTCCAGTTGATGCCCTTGCGCACGTCCTGGTCGCTGGAGTGCAGGAAGGCGTTGCGCGCCTCGATGATCGGGCCGAGCGCGCCGGAGCGCACGTAGTCGGCCGCCCACTGGGCGCCGGGGAAGAACGGCATCTCGCTCGAGCAGCGGACGAAGCTCTCCGGGTGCTCGCCGATGGCCGCCATGATCGCGGCGGCGGCGGCCGGGTCGATGCCGAAAGGTTTCTCGGCCAGCAGGTCCTTGCCGGACCGGATGACGTCGCAATAGATCTGCTCGTGCAGGTCGTGCCGGACGGCCACGTAGAGCACGTCGATCGTCGGGTCGCCGAGCAGATCGCGGTAGTCCGTGACCTTGGTGGTGACCGTGTCGATCTGGTCGAACCACGTCATCGCGGCCGGGTTGACGTCGCACACGGCGGTCAGCCGGGGCCGCACCGGGTGGTCGATGAGCGCCGGCCAGCGCTGCAGTGCGGCGGCGATCTCCCGGCCCATCAGCCCGCCGCCGACGATGGCGACGTTGACGGTCTGCGGGCTCACTTGGCGTACTCGGTGACGAGCTTGAGCGCGGCGTCGACGCCCATGCCCTCGTGCAGCACGGCCATCAGCGCGGCGGTGATGCCGGCCGGCGACGGATGTTGAATGATGTTGCGGCCGTAAACGATCCCGCTCGCGCCGGCGTCCAGGACGGCCACTGTGCGCTCCAGCAGGGTCCGGTCGTCGACCCGACCGCCGCCCCGGACCAGGACCGGGATGCCGCCGGCGACCCGGATGACCTTGGCGTAGTCGGCCAGGTCGGTGGTCGGGTCGGCCTTGATCAGGTCGGCGCCCAGTTCGACGGCCTGCCGGACGAGGGTGACCACCTTGGCGGTGTCGCCGTCGACCATGTACCCGCCGCCGGCGGTGGCGTTGTCCTGCATCACCAGCGGCTCGATCATCAGGGGCATGGCGTAGCGGGTGGCCTGCTCGCGCAGCGCCATGATCGAGCGGATGTTGGCGTCGCGGATGGCCGGGTGGCCGGGGAGCTGCATCAGATTGGCGCAGACGGCGACCGCATCCAACCGGACGGCCTCCTCGATCGCGAACGGCACGTGGTGGCTGAACAGGTGCTCGTCCAACGGGTTGCCGTAGACGTTGGCCACGTCGGTGCGCAGCACCAGCGAGGGCTTGGCCTTGCCCGGCACCGACTGCAGGTGTCGGGCCTGGCCGATGGTCAGCTGGACCGCGTCGGGGCCGACGGCGACCAGGGTGCGGACGACCGAGGGCATGTCCTCGATGCCGCCGATGAAGGACGGTTCACCGAAGAACCCGTGGTCGACCGCGACGTCCAGGGCGCGCCCGGAGGTGGGGTTGAACAGCCGGTTGAGTCGGAACAGGGACATCTCGTGGACTCCAAGGAGGGGGGATCGGGGCACCCGGTCGGTGTCGGATGCCGTCGCAATCAAAGGGTAGCCAGAACGAAACAACGTTGTCTAGACTCTCGGAACAACGTTGTTTCCGGACCCGGCGCTCCCGTCATCCGTCTCCCCACCCCTGACCTCGCCGACGAGGAAGGAAGGCTCCACGTGCACACCATTGCTGTGGCCGGTCACATCTGCGTGGATGTGACGCCCGAGCTGGGCCCCACCGCTCAGCTCACCCCCGGCCGGCTCATCGAGGTCGGGCCGTTGGCTCTGGAGCTGGGCGGCTGCGTCGCCAATACCGCCCGGGCGCTGGGTGCCCTGGGCGTTCCGGTGCTGGCCAGCGCGCTGACCGGCGACGACGAGCTCGGCCGCTATGCGCAGCGGGCGGTCGCCGAGCTGCCCGGCGTGACCGGCCGGCTGACCGCCTGCCCGGGTCGCGCCACCTCCTACAGCCTGGTCCTGGAACCGCCGCGGACCGACCGCACGTTCTGGCACCACACCGGCGTCAACTGCGACTTCACCGGCGCCTCGGTCGATCTCGATGGCGCCGACCTGCTGCACGTGGGCTACCCGTCGCTGCTGCCCGGTCTGCTGACCGACGGCGGGACGCCGTTGGTCGAGCTGCTGGGCCGGGCCCGGGCCGCCGGGCTGACCACCTCGATCGACCTGGCCGTGGTCGACCCGGACTCGGCCGCCGGCCGGCTGGACTGGGCGGCCATCCTGGCCCGGGTGCTGCCGCTGGTCGACATCGTCAGCCCCAGCGCCGACGACCTGGTGTCCGCCCTCCGGCTGACCGAACCGGTCACTCCGGCGCTGGTCGAGACCCTGGCCGACCGGCTGATCGGCTGGGGCGCCGCGGTCGTCGCGGTCTCGGCCGGCGCCGGGGGAGTGCGGCTGCGGGCCGGATCGGCCGATCGGCTGGCGGCCGCCGGCCGGGTGTTGGCCCCACTGGCCGGCCGGTGGGCCGGCGCCGCGCGCTGGCAGGCGCCGATTGCCGTCGAGACCGTCGCGACCACCAACGGCGCCGGGGACGCCTGCACCGCCGGGCTGCTCGCGGCGATCGCCCGCGGCGCCGACCCGCGGTCCGCCGCGCTGGTGGCCGTCGGGGCCGCGGCCGCCGCGGTCGCCGGCCGGCGACCGACCCCGGACGAGGTGCTCGCCAGGGTACCGGCGGCCGGTGCGGTGCTGGGCGACGAGGGGCCCGCCCGCCCGCCGGCCGGCCCGATCGTGCTGCCGGCCAACCAGCCGCGCGACCGGTTCTACCGTGGCGGCTCGCGGATCGCCGCCTTCCGCGGCGACGCCGCCCCGCCGCCCAACACCCCGGAGGACTGGGTCGGCTCCACCACCTGCGTCCGCGGCCAGGACCCCACCGGCCGGACCGTGCTGCCGGACGGCGCCGACCTCGCCACGGCGATCGCCGCGGACCCCGAGTACTGGCTCGGTGCAGCGCATCTGGCTCGCTACGGGGTGGACACCAAGCTGCTGGTCAAGCTGCTGGACGCCGGGCAGCGGCTGCCCGTGCACGCCCACCCGGACGGCGCGTTCGCCCGCGCCGAGCTGGGCGCCGCGCACGGCAAGGCGGAGGCGTGGTCGATCCTCGCCGGCGGCGAGGTCCATCTCGGGTTGCGCCGGACCGTCGAGCCGGCGGAGCTGCGTGCGCTGGTCGACGGGCAGGACACCGAGACGTTGATCGAGCTGCTGCACCGGGTGCCGGTGGCGCCGGGGGACCGGGTCTACGTGCCGCCGGGGGTGCTGCATGCGATCGGCGAGGGGGTGCTGCTGGCCGAGGTGCAGGAGCCCGAGGACCTGTCCATCCTGCTGGAATGGCGGGACTTCGACCTGGACGGAACCGTCGACGGTCACCTGGGTCTGGGCTTCGACAAGGCACTGCAGGCGGTCGAGCGCACCGGCCGGACGCCGGCCGAGGTGGACGCGTTGATCGTCCGGTCGGACGACCGGGCCGCCGGCCTGCCCGCGGCCGCGGACGAGTACTTCCGGCTGGAGCGGATCGACGTGGCCGGCCGGGCCGTCCTGGGCGACGGGTTCGTCGTGCTGATCGTGGTGGACGGGCCGCTGGCCCTGGAAGGTCCGGCCGGTGGGGTGGCCCTGCCGGCCGGGGCGACCGTCCTGCTGCCGGCCGGTTGCCCGTCCCGGCAGTTGCACGGCCAGGGCCGGGCGCTGATCGCGCGCCCACCGGCGGCCTGAGATGGACGCCGCGCAGCTGTGGGCCGGCGGCTTCGTCGCCCGGACCGAGGCGCTGGCCTCCGTCTCCGACGGCGCCGGGCGCAGCGGCGGCGTGCTGCGGGCTCGGGTGGCCGGCGGCCTTGATCTGGAGGTGCTGCCGGACCGCGGGTTCGACATCGGCGCGGCCTGCTACTCCGGTTGGCCGCTGGCCTGGGTGTCGCCGGTGGCCGACGCGCGCCCGCTGGACGTGCCCGCCGGCGACGCCTGGCTGGCCCGGTTCGCCGGCGGCCTGCTCACGACCTGCGGTCCGGAGAACATCGGCCCGCCGACCGGCCGGGCCGGCCTGCACGGCAGCCACAGCCACCGGCCGGGCCGGCCCGTCGAGCTGCGCAGCGGTGTCCGGGACGGCCGGCCGTTCGTCCTGCTGGCCGGCACCGTCGACTACGCCGCCGTTCTCGGTCCGACCGCGCGGCTGGACCGGGTGATCGAGTCCACCGTGGACGAGCGCGGCCGGGCGGTGCTGCGGGTCGCCGACGAGATCGTCAACGAGGGGCCGGGCCCGTTCCCGGCCGCCGTGCTCTACCACGTCAATCTCGGCGCGCCGCTGGTGCGCCCGGGCACCGCGATCCGGTGGCCGGGCACCCGGCGGACCGAACGGGAGCCGTGCCCGGCCGTGCCCGACCCGTCGACGATGCCCGAGCCGACCGATCAGCTCACCGAGTCCGTGGTCGCGCACACCGGGCCGCGGGTCGACCCGGATGGCCGGGTGCGGGTGCATGTCATCGCCCCGGACGGGCTGACCGTCGAGGTCGCCTGGACCGCGGATACTCTGCCGTATTCCTACCAGTGGACGGTGCCCACCCGCCGGCGCTGGGCGCTGGGCATCGAGCCGGCCAGCGCCCCGCTGTTCGGCCCGGACCGGGCCGCGGCGGATGCCGGCATCCCGGCGGTGCCCATGGGGACGGTCCGCCGGCACGAGCTCACCCTGACGGTCACCCCGCCGGGGGTAGCCGGTCGGTGACCCGGCAGGACTCGCGTTCCACCAGGGTGACCGGCAGCACGGTGCGCCGTTGGTACCGCCGCTGCGGGTGCGCCAATCGGTCGGATACCCGTTGTGCGGCCAGCTGTCCCAGTCGCAGCGGATCCTGGTCGACGACGGTCAGCGCCGGCGTCAGCATGTCGGCCAGCGGGAAGTCGCCGAAGGTGGTCACGGCCAGTCCGCTGGACCGCAGCGCCGGGATCAGCCCGATCGCGGCGCGCGAGTTGGTGCAGAACAGCGCGGTCGGCCGGCGGTCGAGTCGCTCCAGCGCGGCGAACGCCGCGGCGGCCCCGGACCGGTCGGTGGCCCCCAGCTCGATCAGCCCGTCGTCGACGGCGATCCCCGCGTCGTCGAGCGCGGCCCGGTAGCCGGCCAGCCGGCTCCGGGTCGTCGGGATGGTCAGCGTGTCGCCGATGAACGCGATCCGGGTGTGCCCGTGCTCCACCAGATGGGTGGTGGCCAGGTGGGCGCCGCGCAGATCGTCCTCGAGGAAGGTGTCCGCGACCACGCCGACCGGCGGCCGGTCGACGAACACCACCGGGATCCGGTCCACCCAGGCCCGCAGGTAGCCGTGGTCGGCGCCGGCCGGCGTGATGATCAGCCCGGTCAGCGCCTGCCGCAGCATCCCTTGCACCACATCGGGTTCCCGGTCGGCCGAGTCCAGGCTGGCGATGATCACCGACATGCCCTGCCGGGCCGCGTGCAGTTCGGCGGCCCGGGCGACCTGGGCGAAGAACGGGTCGACGATGTCCGGCACGGCGACCCCGATCACCGGGGCCCGGCCGTTGCGCAGGGTGGTCGGGATCGAGTTGGCCACGTAGTTCAGCTCGCGCAGGGCCGTCTCGACGCGTTGCCGGGTCTGCGCCGTGACGTGCGGATCGTGGTTGAACACCCGGGACACCGTCTTGGCGCTCACCCCGGCCCGGGCGGCGACGTCCCGCATGGTGGCCATGGCCGGAGCCTCGTCCCGGGCCGGTCAGCGGCAGGTGTAGCCGCCGTCGATGGGCAGGGACACCCCGGAAATCATCGAGGCGCCGTCCCCGAGCAGGAAGACGATGGGTGCGGCGATCTCGTCCTCGGTGGCCCAGCGGTGCAGCGGCATCGCGTCCAGGAACGGCGTGCCGACGTCCTCACGGCCCCAGTACCAGGCCGACATCGGCGTCATCACCACGGTCGGGTTCACACTGTTCACCCGGATGTTGTACTTGCCCAGCTCCAGGGCGCAGACGCGAGTGATGTTGTCCAGGGCGGCCTTTGACGAACCGTAGGAGATGTGCCCGGGCAGCGCGACCAGCCCGGCCTGGCTGGACACGTTGACGATGGCCCCGCCCCGGCCCAGCCGGATCATCGACCGGGACGTGTACTTGGTGACCAGGAGCGCGCCGCGGGCGTTGGTGGCGATCACCGCGTCGAAGACGTCGATGTCGGTGTCCATCGGGGTGGCGATCTCGCCGCCGAAACCCGCGCAGTTGACCACGCCGGCCACGTCCAGCCCGTCGAGCGCGGCGCGCACGCTGTCCTCCGAGCTGACGTCGAAAAGAAGCGTTCGGCAACCGGTCTCGTCCGCCAAGGCGTCCAGCGGGGCCGCGGTGCGGCCGGCGGCGATGACCTGGGCGCCGGCGGCGACCAGCTGGCGCACGGTCGCGCCGCCGATCCCGCCACCGGCGCCGGTCACCAGGATGGTCCGTCCGTCGAAGTCGGTCATCAGGTCTCCACGTGGGGTGTCGAGAGGTCGCGGCGGGCTCGGCCGCCGGCGCTGCGCGTCCCGGGGCGGACCGCGCCGGGTCGGGTCAGCGTAGCGCCTGCGGCTCGGCATGTCACGCGTGTCGTGGTCAGCAACTGGCACCGGTGTCACGACGAGTGCCGGCAAGGGCTTGACACGCGTGACATGACCTCCGTACCGTGCTGGCTACCACCGTTCTCCGGTGCGGGCATCGGCTCGGATTCCGGTGCTCGCAACGGTTCTCGTCGAACCGGAGCCCGAAGATGTCAACGCTGACCGCCGGCGCACTCGCCACCCTCGACCCGCGGGTCGCCGTCCCCGGGTACGACCGGGACCGGGTGCGGGTGGGCATCGTGCACCTCGGGGTCGGCGCGTTCCACCGGGCCCACCAGGCCGTCTACCTGGACGACGTGCTGGCCGCCGGCGATCGTGACTGGGGCATCTGCGGGGTCGGCGTGCTGCCGCCGGACGCGGCGGTCCGCGACGTGCTGGCCGCCCAGGATTGCCTGTACACGCTGCTCGCCGTCGACGCCGACGGCGGCACCGTGCCGCGGGTGATCGGCTCGCACGTGGCCCACCTGCACGCCCCGGACGACCCGCAGGCCGTCGTGGACCGGCTGGCCGACCCGGGGACCCGGATCGTCTCGCTGACCATCACCGAGGGCGGCTACGGGATCGACGAGCTGACCGGCACCTTCGATCCGCGCGACGTCCTGACCCGTGCCGATCTGGCCGGGGCGCAACCGCCGCACAGCGCGTTCGGGCTGATCGTCGCCGCGCTGGCCGCCCGGCGGGCCGCCGGCACCCCGCCGTTCACCGTGCTCAGCTGCGACAACGTCCAGCACAACGGCGAGGTCGCCCGGGCGGCGGTCACCGGGTTCGCCCGTGCCACCGACCCCGGCCTGGCCGACTGGATCGCCGCGCACGTCGCGTTCCCGAACTCGATGGTCGACCGGATCACCCCGGTCACCACCGATGCGGTCCGGGACGCGGTGGCCGGCTACGGGATCACCGACGGCGCGCCCGTGCGGTCCGAGGCCTACCGCCAGTGGGTGATCGAGGACCGGTTCAGCGCCGGCCGTCCCGCGCTGGAGCAGGTCGGCGTGCAGATCGTGCCCGACGTCGCGCCCTACGAGAAGATGAAGTTGCGCCTGCTCAACGCCGCCCACCAGGTGATGAGCTACCTGGGCGTGCTGGCCGGCGAGACGTACGTGCACGACGTGTGCCGCACGCCCGCCTTCGTCGACTTCCTGCTCGGATACCTGCACGCCGAGGCGATCCCGACGCTCGATCCGGTGCCCGGGATCGATCTGGACGACTACTGCCGCACGCTGATCGAGCGATTCGGCAGTGAAGCGATCCGGGACACGCTGGCCCGGCAGACCGTCGACGCGTCCGTCCGCATCCCGACCTTCGTGCTCCCCGTCGTTCGACACCAACTGGCGGGCGGCGGCGACATTCGCCGGGCCGCCCTGACCGTCGCGGCCTGGAGCCGGTATCTGGAGGGCGTCACCGACGCGGGAGCGCCGATCGAGATCTCGCCCGACCGGCGGCTGCCGGAGCTGCGCGCGGCGGTCGCGGCCGAGCGGGCGGACCCGGGCGTGTTCCTGGACCAGCCGGAGATCTTCGGCGACCTGGGCGAGCACCCCCGCTTCCGGGCCGCGTTCGTCGCCGCCCGCGCGAAGCTGGCCGGCGTCGGCGCCCGCGCGGCCATGGCCGGCCTGGCCTGATGGTCGCCTGACTGTCGCCGGCCCGTCGCCGCCGTCGCGGTCCCCGGGGCCGCCACGCGGATGCCGCCGCCCTAGCATCGAACGGACCGTGCCACCGATCCGGAGGGTCCGTGCAGCGCAAGCCGACGATGAACGACGTGGCGCACCGTGCCGGCGTCGCGCTGAAGACCGTCTCCCGGTATGTCAACGGCGACCCGACGATCGGTGCGGACTATGCCGACCGCATCCGGGAGGCGATCGCGGAACTGGGCTACCGGCGCAACATGGCCGCCGCCCGGATCCGGCCCGGGCAGAGCGCGAAGATGATCGGGCTGATCATCAGCGACCTGTCCAACCCCTACTTCGCGACCCTGGCCCGGGCCATCGAACTGGGGGCCGCCGCGGCCGGCTACATGCTGACCATCGCCAGCTCGGAGGAGGACGGAGCGCGGCACGACCTGCTGGTCGACCGGCTGCTGGAGCAGCAGGTGGACGCGATCATCGACGTCCCGCCGCGCGCGCCGGGCCGGGCCTGGCGGGACATCCCGCCGCCGCTGCCGCCGCTGGTGTTCGTCGACCGGCCGTCCGACTGGGCCGCTGCCGATACGGTGCTGGCCGACAACGCCGGAGGTGCCCGGTCTGCCACCCGGGCGTTGCTGCACGCCGGTGCCGGCACCGTCGCCTTCGTCGGCGACTCGGTGGAGATCTTCACGATGGGGGAGCGGCTGACCGGCTACCGGCAGGCCCTGGTCGAGGCCGACCGGCCGGTCGACGACGACCTGGTGCGGGACACCGTGCACACGGTCGACGACGCGATGCGGGTGGTGCTCGATCTGCTCGCGGGCGGACGGGCGCAGGCGGTGTTCGCGGCCAACAACCGCGCCGCCCTGGGCGCGTTGCGCGCCTTCCGGTTGGCCGAGACGTTCCTGCCGATGATCGGCTTCGACGAGTTCGAGGCCGCCGCGCTGATCAACCCGCCGATCTCGGTGGTCAGCCAGGACATCCAGGCGATGGGCAGGGCCGCCGCCGACCTCGCCGTGGCCCGGCTCAACGGGAGCGATATCCCCTGCACCACCACGGTTTTGCCGACGTCGCTGATCCTGCGGGGGTCGGAACGGCTGCTCCCGGCGTTCTGAGTCCGGTGTCGGCGGCGGCCCGCGGGATGGCACCATCGAGCCCATGGGTCAGGTGTTCGCCGAAATCGACGGCAAGCTTCACGCATGGATCGACCGTCAGTCGATGTTCTTCGTCGGCACCGCGCCGTCCGGCGCCGACGGCAGCATCAACGTCTCGCCCAAGGGCATGGCCGGGACGTTCGCGGTGCTGGAACCCACCCGGGTCGGCTATCTCGACTACACCGGGTCCGGCGCCGAGACGATCGCGCACCTGCGGGACAACGGCCGCATCGTCATCATGTTCTGCGCCTTCGACGGTCCGCCCCGGATCGTCCGGTTGCACGGGCGTGGCCGGGCCGTGCTCGCCACCGACCCCGAGTTCGCGGCGCTCCGAAGCCACTTCGGCAAGGCGCGGACCAGCGGTCAGCGATCGATCATCCTCGTCGAGCTGACCCGGATCTCCGACAGTTGCGGCTGGTCGGTGCCCCTGCTCGATTTCCGCGCCGACCGCGACATTCTCGACGTCGCCCAGGAACGCCGTTCCGACGAGCACTTTCACCGGTACTGGGCCGAGAAGAACGCGGTCAGCATCGACGGTCTGCCGGCCCTGGACGTCGAGCCGGCCACCGGCTGACCCGGCCGGCTCGGGGTCAGGCCGTGGCCGCGGTGAGAGCCCGGTCCAGGTCGGCCCACAGATCCTCGACGTGCTCGATGCCGACGCTCATCCGGATCAGCCCGGCCGGGATGTGCCCCTGACCGGCCAGCTTCGCCCGCCGTTCGAGCGTCGTCTCGACCCCGCCCAGGGACGTCGCGGCGACGGCCACCCGCACCCCGGCGCAGACCGCGTCGGCCGGCCCCGCGCCGCCGACCACCTCGAACGCGAGCATCGAGCCGAATCCGGCCATCTGCGCCGCCGCCCGCGCGTGCCCGGGGTCGGCCGGCAGGCCCGGGTAGCGGACGCGGGACACCCCCGGGTGCGCGGCGAGCCGGGTGGCCAGCACGCCGGCCGATGCCTGGGCCCGTTCCAGCCGGACCGGCAGGGTGCGCAGTCCGCGCAGCGCCAGGTACGCCTCCAGCGCGCCGGGCGTGCCGCCGGCCAGCTGCCGGCGTCGCCGGATCGGCGCGGCCGCCGCCGGGTCGCGGCCGACGACCACTCCCATCAGCAGGTCCGAGTGGCCGCCGATGAACTTGGTCGCGCTGTGCAGCACGTAGTCGGCCCCGGCGGCCAGCGGGCGCTGCAGCAGCGGGGTGGCGAAGGTGTTGTCGACGACCACCTGGGCGCCCCGGTCCCGGCCGAACGCGCACAGCCGCGGCAGGTCGGCGACGTCGATCAGCGGGTTCGTCGGCGACTCCAACCACAGCAGGTCCGCCGCCCACGCCGCCTGCTCGGTCGCCGCGGTGTCGGTGATGTCCACCGCGGTCACCTTCCACCGCCCGTGCGCGGCGCCCTCGTTCAGCAGCGTCCGGACCCCGGCGTAGCAGTCGGCCGGCACGACCACCGACGTCCCGGTCGGCAGCGACTCCAGGATCGCCGCCGCCGCGGCCATGCCCGAGGCGAACGCGACCGCGTCGCCCCCCTCCAGCGAGCCGACCGCCGTCTCCAGGGCCTGCCAGGTGTCGGTGCCGCCGTCCCGGGCGTACTCGACCGCCCCGTCGGCCCGGAAGTTCGACGCGAGCACGATCGGCGTGCTCAGCGGGTGACCGGGGTAGGGCGAGGGCCGGCCCGCGGTGATCGCCACTGTCTCCATCCGGAGAGCTTCGTCCGTCATGCGCCCAGTCAATCCGGCGCGCCGGTCCGGCTCACACCCGGGGCCGGCCGGGGCCGGGGCAGCCGTCCGGGGCGGCGAATGAACGCGGGGAGGGCGGCCCTGGGCGCGAATGAGCGCCGGGCGGGTCGGCTGAACTTCGGCCCGGCCGACTCGACTCCGGATCGGCGGACGGAACTCCGGTTGAGGGTTCGGTACTCCTGGTCGAGGTGGAGTGGGGTACCCCGTCGCGGAGTTGTCGTGGTCGACGTGGAGTGGAGTCGGCGGGGCGTGCCCCCGCTGCCCCGCCCCCGCCGTACCGCCGCCGCCCCAACCCGGCCACTCCGGACATGTGTTCGAAGAGGGAGTAGCCTGCTTCGCATGAGCGTGCTGCACCAGCCGTCGATGTTCGACGAGGACGTGACCGCCGGGCCGGCACTGGGCGACCTGAGCACGACGACCCGCACCGAACTCTCCGACGGCGCATGGGTGGACCACCGGCCCGGCTGGCTCACCGGGTCCGAGCAGGTGCTCGACACCCTGCTGCGCGACGTGCCGTGGCGGGCCGAGGAACGGCAGATGTACGACCGGCAGGTGGCCGTGCCGCGGTTGCTGTGCTGGTACAGCGGTGCCGTCCCGTTCCCGCACCCGGTGCTCGACGACGCGCGGACCGCGCTCAACGCGCACTACCGGCCGGGGCCGCCGGACCGGTTCGTCACCGCCGGCCTGTGCCTGTACCGGGACGGCGCGGACAGCGTCGCCTGGCACGGCGATCGGATCGGCCGCGGCGCGACCCAGGACACCATGGTCGCGATCCTGTCGGTCGGCAGCGGGCGCACCCTGGCGCTGCGGCCTCGCGGCGGCGGAGCCGGGCCGAGGTTCCACCTGGGCCATGGTGACCTGGTGGTGATGGGTGGCAGCTGCCAGCGCACCTGGGAGCACGCCGTGCCGAAGACCGCGAAACCGGTGGGTCCGCGGATCAGCATCCAGTTCCGCCCGATCGGGGTCGCCTGACGGACCGGAGTGGCACCCTGAAACGAGAGCACGAGCGAGGAGGGCGATGTGAAGACCGTCATGGGCTGGATCGACAAGATCGTCAGCAAGCTGGCCCGGCGCAAGGTCGACCGGGACGAAGGCCGACGCTGACCGGCGCCGATACCGAAAAGTAGCCCGATCGGCCGACCGGACCCGGCACAATGGGTCACCGGCCGGCACCTTTCACGGCCGGTGCCGACGTCCCGGGACCGGGGCAGGGGAGGGTGATCGGTGAGCTATCCGCCGGGTCAGGCCGGGCCGCGCAAGCGCAGCAACGTCGTGCCGATCGTCGCCGCGGTGATCGCCGGCGTGCTGCTGATCGTCGGCATCCGCTGGTTCACCACCCGGGGCGACGATTCGACCTCCGGCTCCGGTCCGACCACCACCGCCACCGGCGCGCCACCGCCACGCGACGGCTGCACCCGGGTGACCGTCGCCGCCTCCAGCGAGAAGGCGGCGCTGCTGCAGCAGATGGCGCAGACCTACCACTCGTCCGGGCGCACCGTCGACGGCAAATGTTTCGACGTGCAGGTGAACTCGGTGGCCTCCGGCACGGCCGAGGCCAACCTCGCGCAGGGCTGGGACGAGGCACTGGACGGCCCCGCACCGGACGCCTGGACGCCCGCCGCCTCCACCTGGGTCAGCCTGCTGGCCAGCGATCTGACCGCCAAGGACCGGCCCACCATCCTTCCGGCCGAGGCGGCGAAGTCGATCGTCTCGACGCCGCTGGTGCTGGCCATGCCCGAGCCGATGGCCAGGGCACTAGGCTGGCCGGACGCGCAGATCGGCTGGTCGGACGTGCTGGCGCTGGCCAAGGACCCGCAAGGGTGGGCGGCCAAGGGCCACCCGGAATGGGGCAGGTTCACCCTCGGCAAGACGAACCCGACCGTGTCCACCTCCGGGCTGGCCGCCACCATCGGCACGCTGGTCGCGGCCACCGGTACGTCGTCGGACCTGACCGAGGCGGCCCTGCAGCGGCCGGAGGTGCAGCAGTACCTCAAGGACGTCGAGACCGCCGTCATCCACTACGGCGACACCACGCTGACCTACCTGACCAACCTGCAGCACGCCGACGACTCCGGCGCGGCCCTGGGCTACGTGTCCGCGGTGGCCGTGGAGGAGAAGAGCGTTCTGGACTACAACGCCGGCAACCCGAGCGGGAACCCGGCCACCCTGGGCGACCACGCACCGCCGAAGGTGCCGCTGGTCGCGGTGTACCCGAAGGAGGGCACGCTCTACAGCGACAGCCCGTTCGTCATCCTCGACGCCCCGTGGTCGACCGCCGACAAGCAGGCCGGCGCGCAGGACTTCATGGAGTTCCTGCTGCTGCCCGAGCAGCAGAAGGTGTTCACCGAGGCGAACTTCCGCACCGCGGACCACCAGCCCGGCGAACCGATCACGTCGAGTCCGTACCTGATCGCGGACGGCGTGACGATCGCGCTCAACCCGCCGGGCCCGTCGGTCCTGCGCGACGTCCGAGCCCTCTGGACGCAGGTCCGCAAGCCCGCCCGGGTCCTGGTGGTGATGGACGTGTCCGGGTCGATGGCCAGCGAGTCGGGGTACGGCAGCGAGTCCAAGCTCGACCTGGCCAAGAAGGCCGCGACATCGGCGTTGGGTCAGCTGACCGACACCGATCAGATGGGGCTGTGGGCGTTCACCACCGACCTGCCCACCCCGGACACGATCACCGCCGACCTGGTCGGTGTCGGGCCGCTGGCGCAGACCCGGCAGCCGATCATCGACGCGATCTCCAGCCTGACCCCGCTGAACGGCACCCCGCTGTACGCGGCGACGCGGGAGGCGGCGAAGGCGATGAACGCGCAGAAGGATCCGAACTCGATCAACGCGGTGGTCGTGCTGACCGACGGTCGCAATGAGTACACCGACAACGATCTGGACGGTCTGCTGCGCGAGCTGAACGCGAGCGCCGAGG
The DNA here is from genome assembly GCF_000024365.1 of Nakamurella multipartita DSM 44233. Lineage (NCBI taxonomy): Bacteria > Bacillati > Actinomycetota > Actinomycetes > Nakamurellales > Nakamurellaceae > Nakamurella > Nakamurella multipartita. The sequence continues at coordinate 4,366,347 of NC_013235.1, read as the reverse complement.
AGGACGGGGTGCGGGTGTTCACCATCGCCTACGGTCCGGATGCGGACCTGGCCACCCTGCAGGAGATCTCCGAGGCGTCCCGGGCCGCCGCCTACGACGCGCGGAACCCGACGAGCATCGACAAGGTGTTCTCCGACGTGCTGTCCAACTTCTGAGCATCGGCAAGGATCGGGGAATGGCTTCGTTCGCCGCCCGTGCACTCCGCTCGCTGCGCGACCCGTGGAGCCTGGTGGTTGCCGGTATCGGCGCGGGGTCGGCGTGGGCGATCGGTCTGCCGGTCGGCGCGGCCGGGCTGGTCGGCGCGGGCATGCTCGGCGTGGCCGCGGTCGTCGGCGGGGCCGTGCGCAAGGAAGACCAGCCGCCGCCGGCGCAGCTGCGACGCGGCACCGTGCAGCACGACATGCTGCAGACCCTGCAGGGCTACCGGGCCGACCTGGGCCGGCTGGCGTCCGGTCCGCAGTCGCCCGCCGTGGGCGTCACCGCCCGCGAGGCCGGGGAGGCCGCCGTCGAGGCCGAGCGCGTCGCCCGGAACGTCGCGCTCGCTGTCGACGCCGTCGACGACGCGCTGGTCAAGGCCCAGGCTGTGGCCCGGCAGCTGCCCGGATCGGCCGACGTGCAGGCCACCGTGCAGCGGATCGGGGGCCGGCGCGAGCAGCTGCTGACCAAGCTGCACGACGCCGTCGGCGAGGTCGGCGAACTCTACGCGCGGCTGCTGGAACTCTCGACCACCGCCGGGCTGGTCGGCATGGAGACGGACGCGGGGAGCCGGGCGGCCGACGTCAACGACTCCCTGGACGCGATCCGGCTGGTCTTCGCCGAGCTGGAGACCGACGCCTCGCGCACCCGGGCGATGCTCTGAGTCACCGACCCCGGTCCGGGCGACGAGTGCGTCGGCGGGACGCGGACCGGGCCGTGCCAGGCGGTGAGGTCGATCCGCGCAGCATCAACCTCGTCGGCAGGAGCACGGGGTCGACGGCAGCCTCGCCCGCCTCTCCCCGCAGGACCTGCAGCAGCAGCTGAGCGGCGATCTCGCCCTGTGCGGTGACGTTCTGGGCGATCGTGGTCAGGTCGAGCATCGCGGCCATCTCGTGGTCGTCGATTCCGATGATCGAGACGTCGCCGGGCACGTCCAGTCCGGATCGTCGAAGCGCCCAGAGCGCACCGATCGCAAGCTCGTCATACTCCGCGAACACCGCCGTCGGCATGATCGACCGAGCCAGCAGCTGCGTCATCGCGGCCGCGCCACCCTCCAGACCGTGCGGGCCCGCGGCCACCAGGCGCTCGTCGACCGTGAGGCCGGCGGCCCGCAACGCCTGCTCGTACCCGAGGCGGCGGGCCGCCGAGGAGACGAAGTCGAACCGGGGATCGTCGGCCTCGCCGGCGATGAACCCGATCCGTTCATGTTTGAGATGCAGGAGGTGGTTGACCGCGCTTCGGGCGGCCGCGTTCTCGTCGATCCCGGCCGACGGTGAGCCGGGGATCGGCGATCCCACACTCACCAAGGGAATGTCGAGTGCGCGGAGGGCGAGGGTGTGCTCCTCGGTGAGCGGCATGGACAGCGTCAGGACGCCGTCCACTCGTGCGTCGAGCGGCATGCGCTCGAAGAAGTGGTCGCGGATCGCGGCATCGCCCAGGTGGTAGAGCGTGACGTCGTAGCCGTTGACGCGCAGGTGGTCGACGGCTCCGGCGGTGACGGTGCTGAAGAACCAGCGAGTGATGTACGGAACGACGACCGCCACCGCGCGGCGTGACCCGGAGGCCATGCCGGATGCCCGAGGGGAGTGTTCGTAGGACAGATCGCGGGCGGCATCCAGGACTCGCTGCCGGGTTTCCGGGGCAACCTTCGCCATGCCGCGCAGCGAGCGGGACACCGTCGCCGGAGACACCCCGGCGCGCTGCGCGACAGCCACGATGTTCACACGGCCGGCCGCGGCTGCCTCGGAACTGTCACTCACCCGGACAGCGTAGCCACCCCGGCTGCGTCGCTTGCCGGATCATCACGCCGCGGCAACCGATGAAACGTTGCACACGGCGGGTTTTGCTCATTCGGCCAACTATTAACCGGTGCGCTACAGTTCGTGAACGCGCTATCGAGTTCGTCTTGCAAGGATGAAAAGGCGGTGCCAGAATCCGGTGAAACATTCACCGAACCGCTCGAGCGTGCCACTTGTTGCACGTTCAATGATCGACAATGTCGGCTCCGTCAGCAGTCAGATGCCGGACCAGGGCTGGCCCAAGGCCCAGACGAGATGGGAATGCCAATGACGGCCAACGTCATCGTGACGGTCGAACGCGAATTCGACGTTCCTCGTCCGCAAGTGTTCCGGGCCTGGACCGTGCCGGCCGAACTGGCCCAATGGCGCGGCTCCCCCGGCTGGCACGTGGAACCGTCCGGGCTCGTCGGTGAGCCGAAGCCCGGGGGCCGGCACCATCACGTCACGGTGCGCGAATCGGACGGCCTCGCGGTCACCACCGACGGGGTCTACACCGAGTTCTTCGAGCCGGACGTCTTCGTGTCGCGGGAGCGGATCACCGGCGACCCGGGCATCGACCCGGCGGTACCGCTGGAGCTGCGGGTGGAATTCACCGAGATGGGGCGCCACGACACGCTCGTCCGGATCATCCAGGGACCGTACGAGCCCGACGTGGCCGGCTGGCACGGCGAGGCCTGGGAGAAGGAGCTGAACCGGCTCGCGGATTTCCTCGGTACCGCCGGGCAGGAGGCAAGACGATGAGCAACGAGTCCACATCGGCCAACCTGCAGCACATGTCGGTCGTCCGGACCAAACCGCTGATGACCATGCCGCAGATTCTGATCATGAATCTCGGCTTTTTCGGAATCCAGTACAGCTTCGGGTTGCAGCAGACCGCCATCAACCCGGTGTACGAATTCCTCGGCGCGAACCCGCACGATCTGCCGATCCTCAACCTCGCCGGCCCGATCACGGGTCTGCTGATCCAGCCATTGATCGGCGCGCTCTCGGACCGGACGTGGAGTCCACGCTGGGGCCGCCGGAAGCCGTTCTTCCTCGTCGGCGCGATCGGCTGCAGCCTGTGCCTGTTCTTTTTCCCGTTCGTGACCGCCGTCTGGATGGCCGTGATCCTGCTGTGGCTGCTGGACGCGAGCAACAACACCGCGATGGAGCCCTACCGCGCCTTCATCGCCGACAAACTGCCGCCGTCCCAACTGGGCAAGGGCTTCCTCGCCCAGTCGTTCTTCACCGGCCTGGGCATCACGCTGGCCAACATCTCGCTGTTCGTTTTTCAGAAGTTCATCACCGGGGCCACCGCGGCCGGCATTCCGTACTGGGTGGTCGGCTCCTTCATGCTCGGCGCCGTCTGCTCGATCGGCACGGTGCTGGTCTCGGTCCTGCGGACCAAGGAGATCCCGCCCAGCGACGAGGAACTCGCGGCGTTGCGGGCCAAGAAGGGCGGCCTCGGTCCGGCCGTCAAGGAAATCGGCGAGGCGATCGTCGATATGCCCCCGCCACTGCGCAAGCTGGCGCTGGTGTATTTCTTCCAGTGGTACGGCATGGTCTGCTACTGGCAGTTCATCGCGCTGTCCATCGCCAAGTCGTCCTTCCCCGATACGCCGGAGGGCAAGGAAGAAGCGGTGGCGTGGACCGGCCTGGTCAACGGCTGGTACAACATCGTGACGTTCTGCGTGGCGTTCTCGCTGGTGTCGTTCGCCAAGCGGCGGGGGGCCCGAACGGTGCATTGCGTGTGCCTGCTGCTCGCCGCCGCCGGCCTGATGATCGTGCCGTCGATCACCAACCAGTACCTGATCTTCATCCCCATCATCGGACTCGGCATCGCGTGGGCCTCGATCATGGGCGTGCCCTACATCATGGCGGTCCGGATGATCCCGTCGACCCGCTTCGGGGTCTACATGGGCATCATCAACATGATGATCGTCATCCCGATGCTCATCCAGTCGCTGACGTTCGGGCCGATCTACGAGAACTTGCTGGGGGACAACCCCAACAATGCGATCCGGTTCGCCGCCGTCTTCCTCGGAATTGCCGGCGTTCTCATGCTGTGGATCAAGGAACCGCCGATCGTCCGCGATGTGGACGACGTCGCGTTCATCCCGGCTGGGCACTGAGGAGGAACCATCCCGATGAAGGACTACCGCACGATCATCGTGGGCACCGACGGCTCCGCACTCGCCGAACCGACTGTCGGGCGGGCCGCCTGGCTCGCGAAGCACGACGATGCCGATCTGGTCATCGTCTGCGCCTACGCCCAGCTGTCCCGTCGCACCGAGGCCAAGAACGTCGCCACCCTCGGTGGCGACAGCCGCACCGGTCAGGTCCTCGGGCGCGAGGCCGCATCCGTGGCGTTGGCCGAGGCGATGAGGGTCGCGACCGCCGAGAGGGCGACCGTCGCCGCGGCGCTGCTGATCGACGGCGATCCGTCCACGGCGCTGGTCGTCACGGCCGAGGACCGGAGCGCGGACCTGATCGTGTTGGGGGCCCTGCACGACCGCAGCCTCGCCGATCGGGTACTGGGCTGGACGGCCACGGAAGTGACCAAACGGGCCCGGTGCGACGTGCTCATCGTCCGGCCCGAGTACGACCAGGGCGACCTGGCGGTCCCCGAGGACGCTCCGGCCGAGTAGCCGAGTAGCCGAGTAGCCGAGGTTCCGGTCCGGGCCGGCCGGGTCGGTCGACCGACAGAAAGAAATCGGAGGTGCCGCGCGCACCATGCAGACCCGCCCGATGCGGTCGCCGACCATCGAAGCATGGCAATGGCAGGTCGCCGCCTCCTGCCGTGGCATGCCGAGCGCGTTCTTCTTCCATCCCTGGGGTGAACGTGGCCCAGAGCGGATCGAACGGGTCCGGCAGGCCAAAGACGTGTGCGCCGGCTGCCCCGTCATCGACGAATGCCGCCGACACGCGCTCCAGGCACGAGAAATGTACGGGGTCTGGGGAGGCCTGTCCGAGGACGAACGACTGATCCTGCTGGGCCTGCACCGGCGACATCGAACACCCGGACCGGACTCGACCGAGCCCGACGGCAGCGGAGCGGGGTCTGTCCAGCCCGTCGACCACGTCGATGAGCTGACGAAGCGCTGACGGCCCGGGTGTCTGCCTGCTCGCCGTGCGCGCGACACCGGAGTGTCACAGCCACTCGGTAGGGTAGATACCTCCCGATCGGATCAGGTCGGGAGCCCGCCCACCAACCTCCGGGAGATTCGTGCGCCCGTCCGACCCGCCACGCCTCGGTGGCGAGCCGACGCCCTCCGGGGCGGCCCGATGACGAGCCCGACCGGTCTGTTCGCCGTCGCGCCCTGGCTGCTGCTGCTGTACCTGGCGCTGGCGATCCTCGCTCCGGCGCTGTGCCGCCGGCTCGGCCGCGGCGCGCTGATCGTGCTTGCCCTGCTGCCGGCCGCCACCACCGTCTGGGCCGCGGCCATGCTGCCGTCGGTGATGAACGGCGGGGCGCTGACGTCGTCCACCCGGTGGGTGCCGGCCCTCGACCTGGCCATCGACCTGCGGATGGACGCACTGGCGATGGCGTTGACGTTGATCATCGCGTTCATCGGCATGCTGGTGTTGCTGTACTCGGCCCGGTACTTCCCGGCCGACGACGACGGCCTGAGCAAGTACAGCGGCTCCCTGGTCGCGTTCGCCGGGGCCATGCTCGGCCTGGTCTGGGCGAACAACCTGATCCTGCTGGTGGTCTGCTGGGAGCTCACCGGCATCCTGTCCTACCTGCTCATCGCCCACCGCGCGGGCAAGAAGTCGTCCCGGACGGCCGCGTCGCAGGCGCTGATGGTGACCACCGCGGGCGGGCTGGTCATGCTGATCGGCGCGGTGATGCTGGGCACACTGGCCGGCACCTTCACCATCTCGGAGATCCTGGCCGCCCCGCCGTCCGGCCCGCTGGTCACCGTCTCGGTGCTGCTGCTGATCGTCGGCGGCATCAGCAAGTCGGCAATCGTGCCGTTCCAGTTCTGGCTGCCCGGGGCCATGGCCGCACCCACCCCGGCCAGCGCGTACCTGCACGCCGCGACCATGGTCAAGGCCGGCATCTACCTGTTCCTGCGGCTCGCCCCGGCGTTCGCCACGCTGCCGGTGTGGCAGCCGGTGCTGATCGCGCTGGGCGGCGGCACCATGCTCTTCGGCGCGGTGCTGGCCCTGCGCCAGCGTGACCTCAAGCTGCTGCTGGCCTACGGCACCGTCTCCCAGCTGGGGTTGATGACCCTGGTCATCGGCACCGGCAACCCGGATGCGCTGCTGGGCGGGCTGGCCATGCTGATCGCCCACGCCACGTTCAAGGCGCCCCTGTTCTTCACCGTCGGCATCATCGACACCACCACCGGCACCCGCGACCTGACCAAGCTGTCCGGACTGGGCCGCCGGATGCCTCTGCTGGCCACGTTGGCCGTGCTGTCCGCGTTGAGCATGGCCGGCATCCCCCCGATGCTCGGCTTCGCGGCCAAGGAAGCCGACTACGCCGGCCTGCTCGAGGGCGGTACCGGCGGGTACGTCGCGGTCGTGGTGATGGCGCTGGGCTCGGCGATCACCACCGCCTACAGCGCCCGGTTCATCTGGGGCGCGTTCGCGGCCAAGAAGGACGTGCCGGCCGCCGACCCGGCCCCGACCAGCGCCTTCATGGTCGGACCGACCATGGCGATGGTGGCCATCGGGCTGGTCCTGGGCATCGCGCCGGGGCTGCTGGAACCGCTGCTGCAGTCGTACGCGCAGACCGCCGGGCCGACCCATCCGGGGGCCATGGCCCTGTGGCACGGCTGGTCGATCCCGCTGGCCCTGTCCGCGGCCGGCTGGCTGATCGGCGCCGCGGTCTTCCTCGGCCAGCGCGCCTGGGAACGCCGCCGGGACCTGATCGCCCGGCCGGGGGCCGAGCCCGGCATCGCCTACCGGGTCGGCATCAAGGGTGTCGACGTCGTCGCCGACGGCGTCACCAACGCCACCCAGCGCGGGTCGCTGCCGGTCTCGCTGGGCGCGATCCTGCTGGTGCTGGTGCTGTTCCCGGGCACCATGCTCCTCACCTCCGGGGTCGGCCCGAAGGACGTCGAGGTGATCGGGCAGCCGGGCACGCTGGTGATCTGCGTGGTCATCCTGGCCATCGCAGCGGCCACCCTGCGGGCCCGCCGGGCCCTGCCGGCGGTGATGATGGTCGGCGGCATCGGCTATGCGATGGCCGTGCTGTTCATCCTGCGCGGGGCTCCCGACCTGGCCCTGACCCAGATCCTGGTGGAGACCATCACCCTGGTCGCGGCGCTGCTGGTGCTGACCCGGCTGCCCGACGACCTGCTGTTCGCCAAGCACCGCGGCAACGCCTTCCGGGCGATCATCGCGGTGGCCGCCGGCGCGCTGATGACCGGCCTGGCGCTGATCATCCCCGGTACCCGGGTGGCCACCCCGGTCTCGGCCGATCTGGCCGGGCCGGCCGTCGAATTCGGCGGCGGCTACAACATCGTCAACGTGATCCTGGTCGACGTCCGGGCCTGGGACACCTTCGGTGAGCTGACCGTGCTGATCGCCGCGGCCACCGGTGTCGCGTCGATGATCTTCCTGGTCCGCCGCACCGGCCGGACCCCGCGACGGCCCACCCAGGAATCGAGCACCAGCCGGCCGCACGAGCCGTCGCCCTGGCTGGCGACCAACTGGATGCCCCGGCGTTCGCTGCTGCTCGAGGTCGTCACCCGGATGATCTTCCACGTCATCGTGGTGTTCTCCGTCTACGTGCTGTTCGTCGGCCACGACGCCCCCGGCGGCGGGTTCGCCGCCGGGCTGATCGTCGGGCTGGCCCTGGCCCTGCGCTACATCGCCGGCGGCGCCTACGAACTCGGCGAGGCCGCGCCCTGGGACCCGGGCATCCTGATGGGCACCGGGCTGTTCATCTCGGCGGCCACCGCGATCTACGGCGTCATCGCCGGCGGGGCCGCGCTGCAGTCCACCATCCTCAAGGCCACCGTGCCGCTGCTGGGTGACCTGAAGTTCGTCACCTCGTCGATCTTCGACGTCGGGGTGTACCTGATCGTGATCGGTCTGGTGCTGGACGTGCTGCGGGCGATGGGCGCCGAACTGGACCGGCAGGGCATGCTCGAACGCAGCGAGCGCACCTCCTCGACCCGGGATCGGCAGGGTGCCCGATGACCACCAACCTGGTGCTGGCCGTCACCATCGGCGGGCTGTTCGCCGCCGGGGTGTACCTGATGCTCTCCCGGAACCTGATCCGGGTGATCCTGGGTTTCCTGCTGGCCGGGCACAGCATCAACCTGCTGTTGCTGACCACCGGCGTGGGCGGGGTGCCGCCGATCGTGGGGGAGGCGGCGAACGGCGAGCAGATGGCCGACCCGATCCCGCAGGCGTTGATCCTGACCTCGATCGTGATCAGCCTGGCCGTCTCGACCTTCCTGTTCGCGATGGCCTACCGCAACTTCCGCAACACCCAGGACCCCGAGATCGAGGACGAGCTGGAACCGGACGAATTCGCCGACGCCGAAGCCGGGGCGGGTGAAGAATGACCTGGACCTGGCTGCTGCCCGTCAGCATCATCCTGCCGATGTCCGGCGCCGCCCTCACCCTGGTGGCCAGCCGGCGGCCCCGGGTGCAACGGACCATCTCGGTGACCGTGATCAGCGTCCAGCTGCTCGTCGAGCTGATCATGATCGCGCAGGTCACCAGCAACGGTCCGATGGTGATGCACATCGGTGGCTGGACGGCCCCGCTGGGCGTCACCCTGGTCGCCGACGAACTGGCCGCGTTCATGCTGGTGGTCTCCACCGTGGTGTCGCTGGCGGTGCTCGTCTACGGCATCTCGCAGGGCATCGCCGACCGGGAATCCGGCCCGGACGTGCCCATCTCGATCTTCCACCCGACGTTCCTGATCCTGGTTACGGGCGTGTCCAACGCGTTCATCGCCGGCGATCTGTTCAACCTGTTCGTCAGCTTCGAGATCCTGCTGACCGCCAGCTTCGTGCTGCTCACCTCGGGCGGCACCCGCGAGCGGTTGCGGGCCGGCGCGCCGTACATCGTGGTCTCGCTGCTGTCGTCGTTGATCTTCCTGGCCGGCATCGCGATGGCCTACGCGGCGACCGGCACGGTGAACCTGGCCGACCTGTCGGAGAAGATCCCGGCGCTGCCGGCCGGCATCGTGGCCACCCTGCAGGCGCTGCTGCTGGTCGCCTTCGGCATCAAGGCGGCGGTCTTCCCGATGTCGGCCTGGCTACCCGATTCCTATCCCAGCGCGCCGGCCCCGGTCACCGCGGTGTTCGCCGGCCTGCTGACCAAGGTCGGCATCTACGCGATCATCCGGGTGCAGACCCTGCTGTTCCCGACCGGCTCGTTCGGCACCCTGCTGATGCTGGCGTCGCTGGCCACCATGATCGTGGGCATCCTCGGCGCCATCTCCCAGTCCGGCATCAAACGGATGCTCTCGTTCACCCTGGTCTCGCACATCGGCTACATGCTCTTCGGCGTCGCCCTGGCCTCGGAGACCGGACTGTCCGCGGCCATCTACTACGTCGCCCACCACATCCTGGTGCAGACCGCGCTGTTCCTGGCCGTCGGTCTGATCGAGCGGGTCGCCGGCACCACCGTGCTGGCCCGCCTCGGCGGGCTCGCCTCGGCCGCCCCGATGCTGGCCGTGCTGTTCTTCATCCCGGCGATGAACCTGGCCGGGGTGCCGCCGCTGTCCGGGTTCCTGGGCAAGGTCGGCCTGTTCGAGGCGGGCGTGCAGGACGGCCGGGTGCTGGCCTACATCCTGGTCGCCGGTGGCGCGCTGACCAGCCTGCTCACCCTGTACGCGATCATCCGGGTGTGGGGGCGGGCGTTCTGGCGGCCGCAGCCCGAGCCCACCGCAATCGGCGGGGACGCGCAGGAGACCGAGTCCGGCCGATCGCTGCTGACCCGGCGTCGGGTGCAGCGCGAGGCGCAGCGGCGCCTGGCCCGGCAGGAGACCGCCCGGCTGCCGATGGGCATGGTCGGCGCGACCACCGCGATCGTGGCCGTCGGCCTGCTGCTGACCGTGGCCGGCGGGCCGATCTACGAGATCGCGGCCAAGGCCGGAGCCAGCCTGAGCGACCGCAGCATCTACGTCACCGCCGTGCTCGATTCGGGCGCGCCGGCCCCACCGGGCGCCAGTGGAGGGACCGGATGAGCCCCGTGCGCAAGCTGCGCCGCCGCGCCGTCCAGGTCCGGGGCGCCCGCATCCCCGGCAGCGGCGGCTGGGCGCCCTACGTGATGACGCTGGTCGCCCTGGTGCTGGTCTGGATGGCGTTGTGGGGGTCGGCCTCGCTGATCGTCATCCTGATCGGGGTGCTGGTCAGCGTGCTGATCCTGCTGCTGTTCCCGTTGCCAACCATGCACTTCCGGTTCGGGTTCCATCCCGGCCGGGCGCTGGTGCTCATCGCCCGCTTCCTGTGGGACGTGGTGGTGGCCAGCGTGCACGTGGCCTGGCTGGCCGTCCGGCCCCGCCTGCCTGAGTCCACCGTGACCCAGGTCCAGTTGGCCTCGGACTCCGACCTGTTGGAGGCGTTGACCGGCATGGCCGTGTCCCTGGTCCCGGGCAGCCTGATCATCGATGCCGATTCGAGCACCCGGACGCTGACCATCCACGTGCTCGACGCCGCGCAGCAGTCCGACGCCGACTTCGCCGCGCAGGTGCTCGCGCAGGAGGACCGCATCCGGCGGGCCCTGGGCGACGACGCGGTCACCCCGGCCCCGGCCCGCCGGTCGGATCGGGGTGCGCGATGACGTTGATCGCGATGATCGCCGGCACCTTCTTCGGGATCGGGGCACTGCTGGCCGCCATCCGGCTGGTCAAGGGGCCGACCCAGATCGATCGGGCCGTCGCTCTGGACGTGCTGCTGGCCATCCTGGTCGGCGTCATCGTGCTGACCGCGGCCGTGTCCGACAGTTCGATCACCCTGGTCATCGCCGTCGTGGTGTCCCTGCTCGGCTTCCTCGGCTCGGCCAGCCTGGCCAAGTTGATGCCCCGGGATCGGAGGTGACCGGCATGCTCGACGTCTACGATCTGACCGTGCTGGACTGGATCGCCTCGGTGGCGATCGTGCTCGGCGCACTGATGTCGCTGCTGGCCGGCGTCGCGGTGCTGCGCTTCCCGGACACGATGAGCCGCATCCACGCCGCGACCAAGCCGCAGGTGCTGGGCATCATGCTGCTGATGCTCGGGGTCGGGCTGCGCCTGCAGTCGCCGGCCGTCATCGGCGTGCTGGTGCTGATCGTGGTGCTGCAGTTCGTCACCGCCCCGGTCTCGGCCCACCTGACCGTGCGGGCGGCCTACCGACACAGCGTCGACGACGAGGTACAGGCCCAGGAGTCGGCCGCGTTCGCCCAGAAGCGCCGGGCCGAAAAGGACGGGAGCCCGGCCGGGCCGGCCGAGTAGCCTGCGGCAGATGTCACCGACTGAGCCGGAGAGCCCCTCACCGATCACCGAACTGTCCAACGCCTACGTGGCCGAGTACGCGCGCCGCCGGCCGATCATTGCGACCTATATCGGCCTGCCCGTCGCCCAGGACCGGCTGGACGATCTGAGCCCGGCCGGGCTGGCCGACGGGTACGAGTTCACCACCGCGACCGCGCGTCGCCTGGCCGAGCTGCCCTCCACCGGGCCGGCCGACGACATCGCCCGGGAGGTGCTCGCCGAGCGGCTCGAGGTCGACGCCGACCGGTACCGCTCCGGCTGGGCCCACGCCGACCTGAACGTCCTCGCCTCGCCGCTGCAGGCCGTGCGCGAGGTGTTCGATCTGATGCCGACCGACACCACCGCCGACGTCGAGACCATCGCCCGGCGGATGGCCGTGGTGCCGGCCGCGCTGCTGGGGTACCGGCAGAGCCTGCTGCAGGCGGCCGAGAACGGCCAGGTCGCCGCCGTCCGGCAGGTCGACCGGTGCGCCGAGCAGTGCGACGTCTACTCCGGCCGCACCGCCGAGCGGGGCTTTTTCGCCGGCCTGGCCGGCACCCTCACCGCGGGTCCGGACGGCTCCACCGCGGTGTCCGGGGAGTTGGCCACTGAATTGGCTACTGAGTTGGCCGCGGCTGCGGCTGCCGCCGACCAGGCGTACGCCGAGCTGGGCGACTTCCTGCGGACCGAGCTGCGCGAGCGGGCGCCGGCGAAAGACGCGGTCGGCCGGGAGCGGTACGCGTTGGCCTCCCGCGACTTCCTCGGCGCGGTCATCGACCTCGAGGAGACCTACCAATGGGGCTGGTCGGAATTCCTCACCATCGAGGCCGAACTGCGGGCGGTGGCCGAACGGATCGCCCCGGGTGAGGGACCGGCCGGGGCGGCCGCCGCGCTGGATCGCCACCCGGCCCACCAACTGTCCGGGGTGCCGGCGCTCAAGGCCTGGATGCAGGACCTGTCGGACCGGGCGATCGATGAGCTGGGCCGCACCCATTTCGACATCCCCGAGCCGATCCGCCGGCTGGAATGCCTGATCGCCCCGCCCGGCGGCATCGTCGGCGCCTACTACACCGGCCCCAGCGACGACTTCAGCCGGCCCGGCCGGATGTGGTGGGGGGTCGAGCCCGGGCGCGAGGTGTTCAACACCTGGCGTGAGGCCAGCATCGTCTACCACGAGGGCGTGCCCGGCCATCACCTGCAGATCGCCACCTCGGTCTACCGCCGGGACCGCCTCAACGACTTCCAGCGGCTGCTGGCCGACTACTCCGCGCACGCCGAGGGCTGGGCGCTGTACGCCGAGCGGCTGGTCCGCGAGCTGGGCTACCTGGCCGACGACGGGCGGCTGCTGGGCCTGCTGGACTCTCAGCTGTTCCGCAGCGCCCGGGTGGTCCTGGACATCGGCATGCATCTGGAGCTGGAGATCCCGGCCGGGACCGGGTTCCACGAGGGGGAGCGGTGGACCCCCGAACTCGGCCTGGAGTTCCTGCTGACCAGGACCGTCACCGATCCCGCGCACTGCCGGTACGAGATCGACCGCTACCTGGGCTGGCCCGGCCAGGCGCCCGGCTACAAGGTCGGCGAACGGGTATGGCTGGCCGGCCGGGACGCCGCCCGCCGCCGGCACGGCGACGCGTTCGATCTGCGGGCCTTCCACACCGATGCGTTGAACATGGGCGCGATGGGGCTGGACGTGCTGGCCCGCCGGCTGGCCCTGCTGTAGATCGCCCGGTGGTCGACGGCCGGCTGGCTCCTTCCGGATCAGCCGGCCGGGGGGATCAGCGGGAGCTCGCGGCCGAGCACGCCGAACGGCCGCGGGTCGCCGGTGAACCGGTAGTGGCGCAACACGTCGCCGAATCCCAGCCGGCGGTACAGGCGCCAGGCCCGGTTCTCGCCCTCGGGGGTGGACAACAGCATTGATCGTTCGGGCCGTTCGTCGGCCAGCCGGCGCAGCAGGGTCTCGCCGATCCGCCGGCCCTGCCAGGCCGGGTGCACGTGCAACTCGGTGAGCTCGAAGAAATCGCCGAGCTGGGGGAGCGCAGCCGGGGTCATCCCGCGCCGGACCTCGGAGTACCACCATTGCCCGGGCGCGCCGCGGTAGCCGTAGGCCAGCCCGAGCAGCTGGTCGTCGTCGCGGCTGACGGCCACCACACAGTCGAAGCCCTCCCGCCGGCTGTGCTCCTCCCAGAGCACCGCCCGGGCGCCGGCCAGCTCGGCCGGGTACTGCATCGCGGTGAGGTAGATGCCGATCAACTCGCGCAGCCGCCCCCGGAAGGTCACCGGATCCAGGCGGCGGATCTCGATCGAACCCGGTCGGGTGCCGGGCCGCCCGTGGGCGGTGGGAATCGACATGCCGTCCATCAGATCACGCACCGATCGATGGTGAGGGTCGGGTGGGGCGGTCGAGGGCCCGGCCACCGGAACGGCGGGGCGGGCATCTGTCTCGACGACGATTCCGAACACGTGTACGATCGAACACAGGTTCGAGAACGGGAGAAGCGATGTCGACGCAGCCCATGGTCATGTCCCCGGTGCGGTCCTCGCGAGTCGGTCGGGTCCGCGCCGACCGGTCGCATCGGCCGGCCCTGTTCGAGTGCCCCGAGGCGATCGGGATCGACACGCCCCGGCCGACCCGGACGGTCACCACATCAGCGACCACATCAGCCACCGCAGCACCCGCGAAAGCACCCACGACTGCACTGACGACTGCACTGACGACCAAGCGAGCAAGGAAGGCAATGCCGATGGACGAGCCGGCCGGCAACCGCGTCCGGACCCGGGCACCGCGTCCGGCGATGGCCTCCGCGCCGGTGTCGCCGGCCGCACGCGACCTGCTGGCCGACGCCTCGCTGGGGTTGGGCCGGGCCTGCGCCGCGGTGGACCCGGCCGACCGGTACGCGATTGCCCACCTGGCCGCCCTGCGCGCGGCCGCGGCGGTGCTGGCAGCCCGGGCCCGGCCGACCCGGGGTCGGCGGGGCAGCGTCTGGACGTTGATGACCCAGGTCGCCCCGGAGTTCACCGAGTGGGCCGCGTTCTTCGCCGCCGGCTCGGCCAAGCGTCAGGCCGTGCAGGCCGGGTTGCCGGCCGGGGTCAGCCCGCGGGAGGCCGACGACCTGGTCCGGCAGGTGGTCGTGTTCATCTCGCTGGTCGGCGAGAGCATCGAGCAGCCGGCCGGTCACTGACCGCCCCGCCCGCGGCGGCCGAGCTACTTGCGGGAGCGCTGCTTGCCCGCCCGCATCAGCCGGTCCAGCAACTGGTCGAAGCTCTGGGCGATCTCCCGAGCCCCGGCCGTCGGCCACTGATGGATCGGCACGGCGGCGCCCTGCGCCTGCTGGATGGCGGATCGGTCAGGCAGCACGGGGCTGAGCACCAACGGCCCGAACAGCTCGCGCAGCTCGGCCAGCCGGTATTCCTGCTCGGTGACCCGCGGCCGGAACCGGTTGATCACCACGCCGAGCGGCTGCAGCGTCGGCCGGTGCGCCGCGCGCTCGGTCTGCACCGCCTCCAGGGCCCGCTGCACACCGGTGACGGCGAACAACGACGGCTCGGTGACCAGGACCGCACGGTCGGCCGCGATCAACGCGCTGCGGGTCAGTTGGCCGAGGGAGGGCGGACAGTCGATCAGCACCAGGTCCGGCTCGGGCCGGACCCGCTCCAGGGCGGAGGAGAGCCGGAACAGCTTCTTGGAGCCCGGGTCCGGATGGTTGTGGATCTCCGTGCGCTCGCTGCCGGGCAGCACCCGCAGGTGCTCACCCCAGCCCGACTCGCGCACCGTCCGGCCCATCACCTTGCTCGAGGGGTCGTCCAACACCTCGGCCACGGACCACTTCAGGCGGCCGTCGGCCACCCCGTCCAGCTCCGGCGCGACCGTCGCGGTCGCGTTCATTTGCGGGTCCAGGTCGACCAACAGGGTGTTCAATCCGCGGTGAACAGCCGCGGAAGCCAGCCCCAGGGTGACCGTGGTTTTTCCGACTCCGCCCTTAAGGCTCAGCACACTGGCAACCAGCACCGGCACACCGTACCGGCCGCAGGTGCGCTTCCCGGGGATCCCGTGCGCGCGCCGATACGCTGCGAGTCGGCGGCGGACGACGAGCCCGGCCGGTGCGGGAGGAGACCCATGGTCGAGCAACACCTGGCGACGACCGGCGACCCGGTCGACGGAGTCCTGGCCGGACTCGCGCGGGCCTGCTCCCGGGCCGACCGTCCGGCCGCCGGACCCGCCGAACCGGGGACGCTGGCCGCGGTGCGGGTGCTCGACGTCGGCGGGGGCAGCGGAACCCGGGCGGTGCCGTTGGCCGTGCTCGGCTGCTCGGTGACCGTGGTCGACGCGTCGGTGAACTCGCTGGCCATCCTGCACCGCCGGGCCCAGGACGCCGGGGTCGCCGATCGAGTGGTCGGCGTCCAGGCTGACGCCGACCGGCTGGAGGCCATTGCTGCCCCGGCCTCGATCGACCTGGTGCTGTGCCATCACTTGCTCGAAGCGGTGGACGACCCGGCCGCGGTGATGGGTGCCGTCGTCCGGACGGTGCGGCCGGGTGGCTACGTCTCGATCCTGGTGGCCGGCCGGTTGGGCGCGGTCCTGGGGCAGACGATGGCCGGCCGCTTCGAGGCCGCCCGGGAGCTGTTGACCGGTCCGGACGGCCGCTCCGGCGCGGCCGACACGCTTCGCCGCCGGTTCGACGTGCCCGGGGTGCGCGCCCTGGTCGATTCGGTCGGGCTGCAGGTCGAGTCGGTCAGCGGGGTGGGCGTGCTGGTCGGGCTGGTGTCCGGGGTCATCCGGCAGGCCGGCCCGGGCGGCGAGGCGGACCTGGCCGCATTGGAGGCGGCCGCCGGGCAGCACCCGGAGCTGCTGCACATTGCCGCCGACCTGCACGTGGTGGCCCGCCGTCCGGACGGGCCGGCCTGAGCCGAGCCCACGAAACCGGCGCGTCATCGATCGCACATCCGGGTGACACTCGTCACATCGGGGTGATTGGCGTGGGAGATTGCGCAGCCCGCTAGTGGTCTGCCCGAACGGCTCGTATCCTGGTCGTAGGTCGCCGGCTGGCGGCCGTAGGATGTGACCACACTTTCTGGTGGCCAGGTGCCGGAGGAGGGACCTATGCCGCTCTCCGAGCACGAACAGCGGATGCTAGACGAGATCGAGCGCGCGCTCTACGAGGACGACCCCAAGTTCGCAACAAGCGTGAATGTGAGTCGTATTCGGCGCCGCCGGCCCATCGTCGCCGGATGCCTGTTCGTTGCCGGTCTCGTCGCGCTGGTCGTCGGCGTGATCGCGACTCAGAGCTTGCTGGCGGTCGGCGTCGTCGTCAGCGTCGTCGGCTTCCTGACGATGGTGGGCGCGGTCGGCATGTTCGTCTTCGGACAGCCGGGTGCGCGCGCCGCCAAGGGGATGGACAAGAGCGCCGGTAAGGCCGGGCCCACGTTGGGCAACCGGATGGAAGAGCGCTTCCGCCGCCGCTTCGACGACCCCAGCCAGTAGCACACTCGCCACGCCGCGACCCGTGTTTGGGTCGCGGCGTTGTCGTGCGCCCGGACCGGCTCGCCCCCCACGCCCACCGCCCGGCCGGGCCACCCTCACCCCGGCCATGCCCGCCCTCACCAAGGCCAGGCCCGCCCTCACCCCGGCGGCTCTGAACTCACCCCGCCGGCTGACCTCACCCCGCTGGCTCTCACCTGACCGCGCGGATCATCTTCCCCGGCGCGGCCCAAGTCGTTGACTCGAAGCACACCCATCACATTCGGGGTGAGTTCATCCGCGCAGGCGTAGATGATCCGCGCGGGATACCGGGGCGCGCACGGGTGGATGATCCGCGCGGGAAACCGGGGCGCGCAGGCGTCCTGGGTGGGGTCAGCCCCGCCACCAGGCCGGTCGCACCGAGCGCGGCACCAGCCGTTCTGACAGTGACAGGGGTGCGGCGTGGCCGAGGTCGACGGCCAGCGTGCGGGCCGCGTCACCCATGGGCGAGCTCGATCCGGCCGTGGTCGTGCTCGGGACGGTGGGCGTGGTCCGCTCGGCCACCGAGACCCTACCCACGGACGGTGTGACGGTCGGTGCGTCGCCGGCGTACCAGCCCTGCTCGGCCGCCGAGACCACCGCCCGTAGCTGAGCCCGCCCGGTCTCGCTGAGCTTGGCCGACTTGGCCAGCCGGTTCGCGCAGGATCGCGCGGACTGGGCCGGGTCCAGGGCGATGCCGTGGTCGACGGCCAGGTCCTCGATCTCCCGCCACGCCGCGGCGGCCGCGCCGGGTCCGCCGGCGTCGGCGGTGGCCAGCCGTTGGTCCCGGCGGCGGCGCCGGACCAGCGTCGGACCGGCCAACGCGCCGCCGATGACGAGCAGGACGGCCAGCGCCCACCAGACGCCGGCCGGCACGATCGGGCCGTCGTCGGCGCCACTCCCGGCGGCACTGCCGGCCGACGTGGTCGCGGCCGCCGTCGGTGCCCGGTTGGCGCCCAGCTCCTGCTCGGTCTGCGGGGCCGAGGTCGCCGCGCTGGCCGTCGGCGTCGGCGTCGGCTCACCGGAGGCGGTGGTGAAGCCCTGCTGGCCGCCCTGCCCGCCACCCAGCGGCGTCGGATCGAACTCCACCCACCCGGCCTCGCTGAACGGCACCTCCACCCAGGCGTGCGCGTCGTTGCTGGTGATGACGTAGTCGCCGGAGGCGTCCAGCCGACCCTGGGTGAAGCCGACGGCGACCCGGGCGGGCACCCCGACCGCGCGCAGCATGACGGCCATCGCGGAGGCGTACTGCTCGCAGAATCCCTGCTTGAGGTCCAGGAAGTCCAGCAACTTGTCGCCGGTGGTGCCGGTGGGCACGTCGAGGGAGTAGGTGAAGCCGTTGGCCGGGTCGGTGAAGTAGGAGACCAGCGCGCTGGCCTTGTCGAACGCGGTGGTGGCCCCGGCCGTGATCTCGGTGGCCCGGGCGATCACCTCCGGTCGCAGGTCGCCGGTGTCGAGCAGGTCGCTGCCGCCGGTCACGCTGTCGGTGCGCAGCTCGTCGGCCGAGGGTGTGGAGAGGATCGCCGTGACCTGGTACGGGTCGGGGGTGACGGCCTCGGCCCGGTGCACCGATTCCAGGGCCGAGTCGAACGACCAGCCCTGATCGACCCCCTGCAGCGAGCGGACCCCGTTGTACACGGGCAGGAAGATGTCCCGGTAGTCCAGCGGGGTGACCGTCACCTGGGTCTCGCCGACCGTGATCGGCTGCAGCGGCAGCGGTCCGTCGTCGAGCTGGTCGACCGACCAGCCCTCGTTCGGGGTCCACTGCTGCAGCCCGACGGTGCGCAGGTACTCGGGTTGGGGCAGCCCGCTGACCCGCAGCAGGTCCACCGGCTCACCCCGCTGCAGGTTGCCCTCGAGCGAGGTGAAGGGGGACAGGCCGATGCCGGTGCTGGCGCCGGTGCCGGTCCGCGGGAGCCGGCCGGTGGTGCCGACACCGGTGACCGAGTCCGCCACCACCAGCGCGATCACCGTGGCCACGCAGGCCAGGACCAGGCCGGAACCCGCCTGGGCGGCCCGGGCCCCGGCCCCCGCACCCCGGCCGGACAGGCCGTCGGCGACCAACACCAGCGCGTACAGCACCGCCGGGATGGCGAAGGCCGGCCAGGGCAGCAACGAGACGTCGATGGACGCTGGCACCGCGTACAGGCACAGCAGCGGCAGGGCGACCAGCGCCGGCGCCCGGCACGCGGTGATGAGCAGGTCGACGACGAACGCGGTGGCCGCCACCGATACGCAGATCAGGAAGGACAGTTCGGGCGAGGACGGGGCGGGGGAGACCGAGGTACGGATCTGGGTCCAGGCGCCGTCCAGCAGCTCGCCCGCCTCCTGTAGTACCGCACCGTTGGGGATCACCCCACCCCACCCGCGCGCGGTGAACAGGGCGGTGACGGCGATCGCCGCGGCGGCCGCCTGCATCGCGATGACGGCCGCGATCGGGATCCGGGCCAGCCGCGCGCCCACCCCGACCAGCCAGATGACCAGCACCACCTCGGCGGTGGGCCAGAACCAGGAGCTACCACTGATCATCGGCGGGATGGCCAGGGTGCCGCCCAGGACGGCCAGGGCGCCGAGCAGGGCGGGCACCGCGTGGGTGGGAGCGGGCGCACTGGGTGCCGGTGTCGACGGTGGTGTTGACGGCGGTGTCGACAGTGGTGTCGAAGGCGCGCGGCCGGCGGTGGCGGTGCTCACGAGACCACCGGGATCGGCGCCGGCCGGGGCGGCAGCCCGCTGACCGGTGCTCCGGCCTGGCAGGCCCGGCTCCAGGCCTGGGCCACGTCGTCACCCCGCCGGACGGGCACGACCCGCCAGCCGGCCGACTGCAGCAGCGCGCCGGCCGACGGGTCGGTCGACCGGTCGGGGCTCCCCGATCGCGGTGTGCCGGCCCAGGTCGCCGTGTCCAGCAGGAACGCGATGGCGGTCGTGCCACGCAGCCGGGCGGCCATCAGCAGTCGGGCGGTCGGGGCGTCCAGCGCGGCGAGCACGGCGACGATCAGGCCGATGCCGGCGATCGAGGACGCGGTCATGGTCCGGGTATCCGGCTCGACCACGGCCAGCGCGGCCAGCACGTCGTCCTGGATGTCCCGGCCGGCGGCCAGCACCGTCCCGCTGTGGGCGGTCAGCCGGACCTGGTGTTCGGCGGCCAGCAGGTGCACGGTGATCGAGGCGGCCAGTCTCACGGCCGTCTCCAGGCTGCCGGTGGCACCGGTGCCGGCGTGCGCGATCGCCCGGTGGTCCAGCATCACCACCGCGCCGCCGTGCGAGACCGGCTCGGCCAGCCGGACCATCAGCTCGTCCTCGTGCCGGGCCGAGGCCCGCCAGTGAATGGTGCGGATGTCGTCACCGCTGCGGTACGGCCGCACCCCCACGTCCGGGTCGCCGCCGGAGGCCCCGGACCGGGCCCGGTCCGCCGCGGCCCGACCGGCTCCCGGTGCTGGCCGGCATCCCGGCCAGATCGACCAGCGACGGCACCACCAGCACCGTTGTTGACGTGTCCAGGGTGCGGCTGTCCTCCCACAGGCCAAACGGGTCGCCGACCCGGACCGAGGGTGGCTCGAAGACGAACCGGCCTCGCCGGGTCGGGCGGATCGCGTATTCGGTGCGGGCCCGGTGTGCCGGCCGCAGCGGCGGCATCAGGCAGCGGATCCCACCGCTGAGGTCGACGACCGGGGGATCGTTGATCTCCAACGCCGCCGTCCGGGTCGATCCGGTGTTGGTGACGGTCAGTTGCACCCGACCCGCCGTGCCCGGCATCAATCGGCTCGGTCCCACGTTGCGCTCGGCCGAGAGCCGGACGCTGCGCACCGCCCCGGCGAGCACCGCCAGGATGGGCAGCAAGGCGGCGAACAGCCCCACCCGTAACAGATCCCGCTCGTCCAGGGCGATGGCGCAGACGACGGCGGCCAGACCCCCGGCCAGCAGGCAGCGGCCCCGGGTGGTGAGCCCGCGCAGCCCGGCCGGCCGGCCCCGGCTCGGGCGAGGAGGCCGGTCAGCCACCTCGCGGCACCCGCAGGCGGCTCAACAGCACCCGGACGACCTCATCGGCCGACCGGCGGGCCGCGTGCGCCTCGACGGTCAGCAGCAGCCGGTGCGCCAGCACGGGCACCGCCAGCCGTTGGATGTCGTCGGGCACGACGAACGAGCGCCCGTCCAGCGCGGCCGAGACCTTGGCCGCGCGGGCCAGGTGCAGCACCGCCCGTGGGGAGGCGCCCAGCCGGACCTCGGGCACCGACCGGGTGGCCGCCACGATCTCCACCAGGTAGTGCCGTAGCGGCGGTGCCAGGTGCACCGTGGCCACCGCGTCGACCAGGGAGGCGACGGTGGCCGCGTCGGTCACCGGCCGCAACGAGTCCAGCGGATCGATCCGGTCCCGGTCGGCCAGCATGCCGACCTCGGCGGACCGGTCCGGGTAGCCGATCGACATCCGGGCCAGGAACCGGTCGCGCTGGGCCTCGGGCAGGGGATAGGTGCCCTCCATCTCGACCGGGTTTTGGGTGGCCAGCACCAGGAACGGACGGGCCAGTCGGTAGCTGGTGCCGTCGACGGTGACCTGCCGTTCTTCCATGCATTCCAGCAGGGCCGACTGGGTCTTGGGCGAGGCCCGGTTGATCTCGTCGGCCACCACGATGTTGGCGAACACCGGGCCGGGCCGGAAGTCGAACCGCGAGGTCTGCCGGTCGTAGACGCTGACGCCGGTGACGTCGCTGGGCATCAGGTCCGGAGTGAACTGCACCCGGCTGACCGTGGCGTCCACGGTGCGGGCCAGCGACTTGGCCAGCACGGTCTTGCCGGTGCCGGGCACGTCCTCGATCAGCAGGTGCCCCTCGGCCAGCAGCGCGATCAGGGCCAACCGGACGACCTCGGGCTTGCCCAGCACCACCTGGGAGATCGCCGAGCCGATCTGCCCGGCGACCCGACGGACGGTCTCCAGGTCGGGCAGCTCCGCCGATGGCGTCACGGGTCCTGGTCCCTGCGCCGGGTCCAGGTCGACGCGCTGTGCCACGGTTGGTTACCTCCTGACGGGTGCCCGGAACCGGTGGGTCGTGCGTCCGGGCAAAGGTCTGTGGCTGCCAGTCTGCCAGCCTGCCGCACCGGCGTCGGGGGATCGGCCGCCCGACGCTCGGTGGAAACGACGGGCCGGCGGGTGGGCGCTCGGTAGCATGAGCCGGATGTCGACCACCGCCCCACCCCCGGCGCGCCCGGCCGGACGGCTGCGTGCCGCCGCGGCCGCGCTGATCGCGCAGCTGGCTAAGTTCGGGGTCGTCGGGGCCACCGCGTACGTCGTCGACGTGGGCCTGTTCAACCTGCTCAGCTACGTCGGGTCGCCGCCCTTGCTGGCCGGCCAGCCGCTGCTGGCCAAGATCATCAGCACCGTGGTGGCGACCGTGGTGGCCTGGCTGGGCAACCGGTACTGGACCTTCCGGCACCACCGCCGGCCCGACGCCGGCCGCGAGTTCGTCCTCTACCTGATCATGTGCACCGTCGGTCTGCTCATCGCGCTGAGCTGCCTGTGGATCTCGCACTACGTCCTGGGCTTCACCTCGGCGCTGGCCGACAACATCTCGGCGAACGTGGTCGGCCTGGTCCTGGGCACCACCTTCCGGTTCTGGGCCTACAAGAAGTTCGTCTTCACCCACCAGCCGCAGCCCGCGGCGGCCTGACCCACCGGGTCACCCACCCCGCTCCACCGGGCCCTCCACCGCGCCCCACCACCGAGCCCCACCAGAGCCCCACGGCGCTCGACGGAGCGCCTCGGAGGTCTCACTGAGGCTCGCGCCGCGGCGAAAAACGGCCGCCCCTGGCCCTTCGCCGCGCTGCGCACGCCGGGCGCGGTCCCCGCCCGGCCCGGGCGCGGCGAACTTCCCCCACCGTCACCCACCGCAATGACGTGCGGTTTCTCCGCGACACCCGCCTCAGATGGGCGACTTCGGGGTCGGAGTGGTGGGAAGTGGGTTAGAGTGGAGGAGCCTGGGGGAGCGAGCCTGACAGATGGGGTCAGCGCCCACCGGGACCGGCGCGGGACCCCACGAGCCGCCGTCGCGAGGAGGTGTTCGTCAGATGCCCACCGGCTTCTACGGCACCTACACGCCACGGATGGACGACAAGGGGCGGGTCACCCTGCCGGCGAAGTATCGGGAGTCGTTCAAGAACGGGGTGATGTTGGTGCGGGGTCAGGACCACTGCATCTACGTGTTCACCCCCGAGGGCTTCGAGCAGTTCGCCGAGGCGGCGATCAACGCGCCGATCACCGACGAGCGGGCCCGCGGCTACCAGCGCTACATGCTCGCCAATACCGACGAGCAGCGCCCGGATGCCCAGGGCCGGATCACCATCACGCCCCGCATGCGCGAGTACGCCCGGCTGACCAAGGATCTAGTCATCACCGGCATCGGCCTGCGCATGGAGCTGTGGGACGCCGACGAGTGGGCGGCCTACGAGGCCCAGCAGGAGGCGGCCTACGCGGCCCCGGAACGGGGGCTGCTGGGCACCTGACGAACACCGGTTCCTGACGCCCGGCCCACATCCGCGCCGGCCCTGACACGACTTCCCCCGTGCCAGGACCACCGGCCCTGACACGACTTCCCCCGTGCCAGGACCACCGCGGATGGGGACCAGGATTCAGGACCCACCCGGCCCCACCCGCAGTCCCCGACCAGCCCACCCCGTCACATTCGCAACTCCAGGCGCATTCAGAGCACCGGATGCCCTCGGCCAGAAGGGAACGCGCCGATGTCGGGCCAGGCCGGGAGCGGGGACGAGCAGGACCCCCAGGCTTCGCCTCCCGAGGCGGGTCCCGATGACCGGCGGCACATCCCGGTGCTGGTCGACCGGGTCGACCAGCTGCTGGCCCCGGCCATCGAGGCGGCCACCGCCGACGGGGCCACCGATGTCGTCCTGGTCGACGCCACCCTCGGCATGGGTGGGCACACCCTGGCCCTGCTGCAGGCGCACCCGCGACTGCGGGTGGTCGGGATCGACCGCGACCCGCAGGCCCTGTCCATCGCCGAACAGCGCATCACCGCGGCCGGTCTGGCCGACCGGGTCGAGCTGGTGCACGCGGTCTACGACCGGATCGGTGAGGTGATCGCCGCCACCGTCGCCTCCGGCCGGGTGCAGGCGGTCCTGTTCGACCTCGGCGTCTCCTCGGTCCAGCTCGACGAGGCCGACCGCGGGTTCGCCTACGCGCAGGACGCGCCGCTGGACATGCGGATGGACCCGACGAGCGGCATCACCGCCGCCGAGGTGATCAACACCTACCCGGGGGCGGAGATCACCCGCATCCTGCGCGAGTACGGCGAGGAGCGGTTCGCCCAGCGCATCGCCCGGGCGGTGGTCACCGAGCGGGCCAAGCGGCCGTTCACCACCAGTGCCCGGCTGGTCGAGCTGGTGCGGGCCAACATCCCGGCCGCCGCCCGGCGGACCGGCGGCAACCCGGCCAAGCGCACCTTCCAGGCCCTGCGGATCGAGGTCAACGACGAGCTGGGCGCCCTGCAGCGGGCCATTCCCTCGGCGCTGCAGCATCTCTCGGTCGCCGGCCGGATCGTGGTGATGTCCTACCAGTCCTTGGAGGACCGGATCGTCAAGCGGGCCATCGCCCCGCTGACGCTGTCCCGGACCCCGCTGGACCTGCCGACCGAACTTCCCGGCCACGACCCCGAGTTCCGCTGGGTGGTGCGGGGCTCCCAGGCCCCGACCGACGAAGAGATCCAGGCCAACCCCCGAGCCGCGTCCGCGCGGTTGCGGGCGGCCGAACGCATCAGAGAGGCAGCGACGTGAGCCGGACCGGCACGACGACCAAGGACCGGGCGACCAAGGACGGGGCCTCGACCGCCACCGCCACTGCGGCCCTGCGCTCGGAGACCAGTCGCTGGTCGTCGGCGACGACCGCATCCTCGCGCCGGGCCTACGAGCGGCGGATCCGGCGCCGGCAGAAGATGTCCGACGACCGCCTGGTGCGGCCCGGCCGGCCGGTCTCGACGACGGCGCTGAACCGGGCACCGTTCGTGGTGGCGCTGATCGCCCTGCTGGGCGTCGGCGTCACCGCCGTGCTCTGGCTCAACACGCTGACCGACGAGGCCGGCATGCGCACCTCGACGGCCAAGAGCAAGACCACCGATCTGCGGCTGAGCATCGAGGAACTGCGCCGCGACGTGGCCATGCTGGACGCCACCCCGCGGATCGCCGAGCAGGCCAAGGCGCTGGGCATGGTCCAGGCCGGGGACTCGGCGATGCTGATCGTGGACGGGTCCGGGACCGGCACCGTGGTCGGCGAACCGTCCGCGGTGGCCGCGCCGGCGCCCGCCCCGGCACCGACGGCCGCCGCTGATCCGGCGGCCACCACGCCGGCGGCTGCTCCGACCCCGGCCGCCGATCCGGCCGCGGCCACTCCGGCCACCACCCCCGCCGCGGAGCCGGCCGCACCCGCCCCGACGCCGGCCGCCGAGCAGCCCGCGCCGGCCGCCGAGCAGCCCGCGGCGGCACCGGCCGATCAGGCCGCGGCGGCGACGCCGGCCGCGGCCGGGGAGCCGCAGGGCGCGGGGCAGTGACCTCGACCGCGACCCGGTTCTCGATCCCGTTTCCGTTCCCGTTCCCGTTCGTCACCGCGCTCCGGCTCCGGTCCCCGGCCCGGTCGCTCGAGGCCGCGCCGGGAACATCCGCCGCCACGCGGCGTGTCGACGGGGTGCACGGCGCCGCCATGCGCGAGCCTTCGCGGATGACTGATCGGTGCCGGTTCCGCGTGCCCCCGACCGTGCACCCGGCCGCCGGTGCGGCCCGGTGCCGGACCGTGGGGGCAGGAGCGACCCCGTGACCGATCAACAGGACCGCCGGCCCGCCGGCGGGCAACCACCGGCCGACCGTCGACGAGCCGCCGCCCCCCGGGCCACCGCCGGCCCGGGTTCGCGTCCCGCCTCGGCGTCCGCCGCTCGCGGCACCCCTCGCCCGCCGCGCGGTGCCCGCCCGGCGGCGCCCGCCGACGGCCGCCGCGATCCGAACGCCGGCGCGCCCCGACCCCGGTCGGCCGGCTCGGGCCGGCCGCCCCGGTCGGTCCGGGGACGCCGCACCCGGCGGCCCCGCGCGGCCGTCAGCAACCCGCGGCAGCGCGGCCGGATCGCGCTGGTCGTGCTGCTGGGCCTGCTGGCCGTGGCCACCATCAAGATCGTCACCGTC
This sequence comes from Nakamurella multipartita DSM 44233, assembly GCF_000024365.1. Taxonomy (NCBI): domain Bacteria; kingdom Bacillati; phylum Actinomycetota; class Actinomycetes; order Nakamurellales; family Nakamurellaceae; genus Nakamurella; species Nakamurella multipartita. Next base: position 4,340,285 of record NC_013235.1, on the reverse strand, counting down.
CAGGTCGTCGACCTGGGCGGCTACGCGGCCAAGAGCGAGGCGCAGCGCACCCGCACCCTGACCCTGACCGCCCAGCGCGGCACCATCACCGACCGCAACGGCGTCGAGCTCGCGTTGACCGTCGAGGGACGGGCGGTGGCCGCCCGGCCGGCCCTGTTCACCGACGACGCGCAGCGGCAGGCCGTCGCCGACATCCTGGTCGCCGACATCGGCAACGGGCTGACCACCGCCGACATCATGGCCAAGCTGACCTCCGGGAAGACCTACGTCTACCTGGCCCGCGACCTGATGCCGGCCCAGGCCGACGCGGTCATGGAGAAGATCACCCCGCTGTTCGACGCCGACCACATCGACGCCGTCGTCACCGAACGGCAGGACGTGCGCGAGTACCCGGACAACTCGGCCTCCTCGGCGGTCGTCGGCAACACCGACTACGACGGCAACGGGCTGTCCGGCTTCGAGTCCAAGTTCGACACCAAGCTGGCCGGCAAGGACGGCGAGCGGGTGGTCGACGTCGACGCCCGGCACCTGATCATTCCGGGCAGCGCCCGGGACGAGACGCCGGCGGTGGACGGCATGGACGTCGCCCTGACGATCGACTCCGACCTGCAGTACACGACCATGCAGATGCTCTCCGCGTGGGTGGACAAGTCGGCCGCCAAGTCCGGCTGCGTCGTCATCATGCAGGTCGCCGACGCCCAGATCGCGGCCATGGCCTGCTACGTCCCCGGGCAGACGCCGCGGGAGACCGGCAACAAGGCGGTCACCGACGCCATCGAGCCCGGCTCGGTGAACAAGGTGGTGACCATGGCCGCGGCGCTGGAGAAGGGCCTGATCACCCCGACCACCGTGTTCAACGTGGACGGCAAGATCACCGTCGGCGACGCGGTCATCAACGACGCCTGGGCGCACGGACCGCAGAACATGACGGCCACCGGCATCCTGGGCAAGTCCTCCAACGTCGGCACCCTGATGATCGCCCAGCAGGTCGGGCCGGACGCCTTCGTGGACATGTCGGCCAAGCTGGGTCAGGGTTTCAAGACCGGCGTCCAGCTGCCGGCCGAGACCTCCGGACGTTTCCCGCCCCGCTCCAGCTGGTCCTCGAGCACCTTCGGCAACCTGCCCATCGGGCAGGGCGTCAGCGAGTCCCTGGTCCAGCTGGCCGGCATGTACCAGGCCATCGGCAACAACGGCGTGCGGGTCACGCCCACCCTGATCAAGTCGACCACGGTGGACGGGGTCACCACGGCCAGCCCGCTGGGCAAGCAGACGGTGGCAATGAGCCCGCAGACGGCCCAGACGCTGATCCAGATGCTGCACGGGCCGATCCAGGGCGGCGACACCAATCACCGGGGCACCGCCCCGCAGGCGGCCATCACCGGGTACCAGGTGGCCGGCAAGACCGGCACCGCGCAGCAGGTCGACGAGAGCACCGGCGAGTACTCCAAGACCCTGATCACCTCGACGTTCGCCGGCATCGTGCCGGCGGACAACCCGAAGTACTCGATCGCGATCATGCTGGACAACCCCCGGGGTGATTCGCCGGCCGGCACGACCAGCTGCGCCCCGCTGTTCCACGACATCGCCGCCTACGCGATGCGCGCCGCCGACGTGCCGCCGTCGGCGCAGGAGGCACCGATCTACGACCTCTATGTCGACAACTGATCCGGCGCTGCGGTCCGGCCGGCCGCGGCTCGGCGCCCGGCCCGGCACCGGGCGGTGACGGTAACCTTGCCGCCCGTGGGTTCATCCGCACCGTCCTCGCCCCGTCCGCGGGACCCGGTCGGCGCGACGGTGGGCGAGGTCGCCGCCCTGACCGGGGCGCGCCTGGAACGGCCCGCCCCGACCGGTGAGCGGCTGACCGGGATCACCCTGCGCGCCCAGGACGTCCGGCCGCACGACCTGTTCGCCGCCCTGCCCGGCAGCCGCGCGCACGGGGCCGGCTACGCCGGCCAGGCCCTGGAGCGGGGCGCGGCGGCCGTGCTGACCGACCGGGCCGGGGCCGAGCTGCTGGCCGGCACCGACCTGGGGTCGGTCGCGCTGCTGGTGGTCGAGCGTCCGCGCGAGCACCTCGGGGCGATCGCCCGGCAGCTGTACGGCGACCCCAGCCGCCGGCTGGCCGTCGTCGGCGTCACCGGCACCTCGGGCAAGACCACCACCTGCTACCTGCTGGAGGCCGCACTGGCCGCCGACGGCTCGCGCAGCGCCGTCATCGGCACCGTGCAGACCCGCATCGACGGGCAGATCACGCCCAGCGCGCTGACCACGCCGGAGGCGCCGGACCTGCAGGCCCTGCTGGCCGTGATGGTCGAGCGGGGCGTCGGCGCGGTGGCCATGGAGGTCTCCTCGCACGCGTTGTCGCTGGGCCGGGTCAGCGGCACCCGGTTCGCGGTCGGCGCCTTCACCAACCTGTCCCAGGACCACCTGGACTTCCATCACGACATGGAGGACTACTTCCGGGCCAAGGCGATGCTGTTCGACGGGCGCGCGGGCGCGCACGTCATCGACGTGGACACCGAGTACGGCGCCCGGCTGGCCGCCGAGCACCCGGAGGCGCTGACCGTCAGCGACCGGCCGGGCGCGGCCGACTGGTCGGTCGAGATGGTCACGCTGGCGGCCAACGGGGTGCAGCACGTGGTGCTGTCCGGGCCGGGGAAGCGCCAGGTCACCCTGGACCTGGCCATCCCCGGCGCGTTCAACGTCGGCAACGCCGCCGTGGCGCTGGCCTGCGTGGACGCGCTGGGCCGGGACGTGCAGCAGGCGGCCGACGCGCTGGCCACCGTGGTGGTGCCGGGCCGGATGGAGCGGGTGGACGCCGGGCAGGACTTCCTGGCCGTCGTGGACTACGCGCACAAGCCCGGCGCGGTGGCCGCCGTGCTGGACGCGATCGGGCAGGGGCTGGCCGGGCCGCTGATCGTGGTGCTCGGGGCCGGCGGCGACCGGGACACCGGCAAGCGGCCGATGATGGGCGCCGAGTCCGCCGCCCGTGCCGATGTGCTGATCGTCACCGACGACAATCCCCGCTCCGAGCGGCCGGCCGACATCCGCGCCCAGGTGCTGGCCGGGGCCGCCCCGGTGGCCGACCGGCGCCCCTGCCAGGTGCTGGAGATCGGCGACCGGCGGGCGGCGATCCGTCGGGCCGTGCAGCTGGCCGGCACCGGCGGGGCCGTGGTGATCGCCGGCAAGGGCCACGAACAGGGCCAGGAGATCGACGGCGTGGTGCATCCCTTCTCCGATCGGGACGAGCTGCGGGCCGCCCTGGTCGCCCTGGTCGAGCCGGCCGGACGGGCCGGTGTCGGTCCCGGTGGTCCCGGCGGTCACGACCTGTCGGCCGGGCCGACTAGCCTGCACCGCGTGACCGATGCGCCCGCCGACCGCAATCCGAGCAGCCGATGATCGCGCTGACCCTGGCTCAGATCGCCGACGAGATCGGGGTTCCCGTGCCCGCCGGAGCGGCGGACGTGCTGGTGAGCTCGGTCGAGTTCGACACCCGCCGGATCCGCCCGGGGGCGTTGTTCGTCGCCCTGCGCGGCGAGCGGGTGGACGGGCACGACTTCGCCGCCACGGCCGCCGCCGCCGGCGCGGTGGCGGTGCTGGGGTCGGCCCCGGTGTCGGCCCCGCTGCCGCTGCTGCAGGTGCCCGACCGCCCCGACAACGCCGGCGTGCTCGACGCGTTGGCCGCCCTGGCCCGGGCGTCGGTGACCGCGCTGGTCCGCGAGCACGGCCTGCAGGTCGTCGGCGTCACCGGGTCCTCCGGCAAGACCTCGACCAAGGACCTGATCGCGGCCGTCCTGCGCGCCGTGCCGGGGACCGGTCCCGAACGGGTCATCGCCCCGCCGGAGTCGTTCAACAACGAGCTGGGCCACCCGTACACCGCACTGCGGGCCGACGAGAGCACCGCGTTCCTGGTGCTCGAGCTGTCCGCGCGGGGCGCCGGCCACATCGCCGCGCTGGCCCGGGTCGCGCCGCTGCGGATCGGGGCCGTGCTCAACGTCGGCTCCGCCCACCTGGGCGAGTTCGGGTCGGTCGAGGCCATCGCGCAGGCCAAGTCCGAGCTGGTCCAGTCCTTGCCCCCGGCCGGTGCCCAGCCGCTGACGGGTGGGGTGGCGATCCTGAACGCCGACGACGCCCTGGTCGCGGCGATGGCCGAACTGACCGCGGCCGAAGTGGTCATGGTCGGCACGGGCGCGGCGGCCCAGGTGCGGGCCACCGACGTCGGCCAGGACGACGCCGACCGGGCCCGGTTCACCCTGGTCACCCCGGAGGGGTCGGCCCCGGTGACGCTGCGCGTGGTCGGCGCGCACCAGATCGGCAACGCGTTGACCGCGGCCGCGGTCGGTCGCGCGGTCGGGCTGGGCCCGCAGGCCATCGCCCGCGCGCTGTCGCAGGCCGAGCCGGCGTCGCGGTGGCGGATGGAGGTCACCGAGCTGGCCAACGGCGTCACCCTGATCAACGACGCGTACAACGCCAACCCGCACTCGATGAAGGCCGCCCTGCACTCGCTGTCCACCATCGGCCGCGGCCGGCGGACCTGGGCGGTGCTGGGGGAGATGGCCGAGCTGGGCGACGAGGCGACCGCGGCGCACGACCAGATCGGCCGCCTGGTGGTCCGCCTGGGAGTGGACCGGCTGCTGGTGGTCGAGGGGCCCGGCGCGGCCACCGGGGCCGCCGTGGGCGGCCGCACGGCCCCGCGGGCGCTGCACCTGGGCGCGCACTTGGAGGGGTCGTGGGGTGGCGAGTCGGAGCTGGTGCCCGACGTCGACGACGCGGTGGCGATCCTGCTCGACGAACTGGAGCCCGGTGACGTGGTGCTGGTCAAGGCGTCCCGGTCGGCCGGGCTGGAACGGGTCGCGCTGCGGCTGATCGAGGCCGTCGGGGCATCGGCCGGCCGGCTGGCCGGCGACCGGAAGGACGGCCCCGCGTGAAGGCCATCCTGGTCGCGGCGCTGGTCGCGCTCGCCGTCTCCATCCTGTTCACCCCGTACCTGATCAAGGTGTTCTCCCGGCAGGGCTTCGGCCAGGAGATCCGCGAGGACGGCCCGCAGCACCACAAGAAGAAGCGCGGCACCCCGACCATGGGGGGTACCTCGATCCTGATCGCCATGTGGTGCGGCTACCTGGCCGCCAAGCTGGTGGACTGGATCTCCGGCGGCGGCGACGGGTTCACCGCCTCCGGGCTGCTGCTGCTCTACCTGACCACCGGCATGGGTCTGGTCGGCTTCCTGGACGACTTCATCAAGCTCCGCAAGCAGCGCAACCTCGGGCTGAACAAGCGGATGAAGTTCCTCGGGCAGACGTTCGTGGCCGTCACCTTCGGCATCGGCGCGCTGTTCTTCCCGGGCGTGGGTGGTCTGACCCCGGCCTCGGCGTCCCTGTCCTACGTGCGGGACCTGACGTTCCTGTCCATCGGCGCCATCGGTTTCGTCGTGCTGTGCTGGCTGCTGGTCTCGGCCTGGTCCAACGCGGTGAACTTCACCGACGGCCTGGACGGCCTGGCCGCGGGCTCCTCGGTGATGGTGCTGGGCACCTACGTGGCGATCGGCTTCTTCCAGTTCCGCAACGCGTGCTGGATGCCGCTGTCCACCGCCGCGCAGGCCGGCTGCTACGAGGTGCGCGACCCGCTGGACCTGGCGGTGATCGCCTCGGCCGCGCTGGCCGGCTGCATCGGCTTCCTGTGGTGGAACGCGCACCCGGCCCGGATCATGATGGGCGACACCGGCTCGCTGGCCCTGGGCGGGCTGATCGCCGGCCTGTCCATCCTGACCAAGACCGAGCTGCTGCTGGTCGTCATCGCCGGGCTGTTCGTGGTCGAGATGCTCTCGGTGGTCATCCAGATCGCGGTCTTCCGGACCCGTCATGTGCGGGTGTTCAAGATGGCGCCGTTCCACCACCACTTCGAGCTGTCCGGGTGGACCGAGACCACCGTGATGATCCGGTTCTGGCTGCTCGCCGCGATGTCCGCCGCGCTGGGCCTTGGCCTGTTCTACGCCGAGTGGCTGTCCCTGACCGGAGGCTGACCATGACCGCGACACCCCCCGCTCCGAGCGTGCTGCCCGGCCCGGGTGACCTGGTCGTGGCCGCCGGCGCCGGGGTGACCGGCCTGCCGGTGGTCCGCTACCTGGCCGCCCGCGGCGTGCGGGTGGTCGTCACCGCCAACCGGGCCGCCCCGGCCGAGCTGGCCGCCATCGCCGGCGACGTCACCTTCGCCGGCGACCTGGCCACCCCACCCGCCGGCACCACGCTGGTGATCACCTCGGCCGGCATCCCGCCGACCAACCCGCTGCTGGTGGCGGCCGCCGCCGCCGGCATCGAGGTCATCGGCGAGGTGGAGCTGGCCTGGCGGATCGACCACGACGGCCCGGCGGGCGGCCAGACTGCACCGCGACCGTGGCTGGTGGTGACCGGCACCAACGGCAAGACCACCACCACCGGCATGCTCGAATCGATCCTGCGGGCCGCCGGCCGGACGGTGACCGCCTGCGGCAACATCGGCTGGCCGGTGCTGGCGGCCGTGCTGGCCGGCGGCCGCGACGCCCTGGACGACACCCCGCGGCAGGACGTGATCGCGGTCGAACTGTCCAGCTTCCAGCTGCACTGGGCGCCGAGCCTGCGGCCGCGGGCCGGGGTGGTGCTCAACCTGGCGGAGGACCACCTGGACTGGCACGGTTCGATGGCCGCCTACGGCGCCGACAAGGCCCGCGCGCTGGCCGGCGAGATCGCCCTGGCCGTCGTCGACGACTCCGGTGCGGCCGGCCTGCTGGCCGGCGCCGGAGCGCCACGGCGGATCCCGATCACCGCGGCCGCGCCGGTCGCCGGTCGCCTGGGCCTGGCCGACGGCTGGCTCGTCGATCACGCGTATGCCGCCTCGGCGCAGCGGCTGGCCGCGGCCGAGGCGGTCCGCCCGCCCGGGGCGCACAACCTGACCAACGCGCTGGCCGCCGCCGGGCTGGCCCTGGCCGCCGGCGTCCCGGCGCAGGCGGTGGCCACCGGGCTGGCCGCGTTCGCGCCGGGCGGGCACCGCAACGTGCTGGTCACCCAGCGGGCCGGTGTGCGTTACGTCGACGACTCCAAGGCGACCAACCCGCACGCCGCGCTGGCCTCGCTGCTGGCCTACCCGCGGGTGGTCTGGATCGCCGGCGGCCAGCTCAAGGGGGCGCAGGTCGACGAGCTGGTGCTGGCCGTGCGCGACCGGCTGGCCGGGGTGGTGTTGCTCGGGGTGGATGCCCCGGTGATCCACGCCGCGGTTTCCCGACACGCCCCCGATGTGCCGGTTCTGCCGGTGCCCGGGACGGACGATGACGTGATGCGCTCAGTGGTCTGCGCGGCCGCCCGGATGGCCGCACCCGGTGACGTGGTGCTGTTGGCCCCGGCCGCCGCGTCCCTGGACATGTTCAGCTCGTACGCGGCCCGCGGCCAGGCCTTCGCGGCCGCCGCGCTCGACCTGCCCGACCAGCCGTCGGCCGGGTCATCGGCGTGACCGTCACCGAGCCGGCGCGGAGCCGGACCGGGACGCGCAGCGGCAAGGCCACCTCGGGTCGATCGGGGCGCAAGGGCGGATCGGGGCGCACGGGCGGCCGGCTCCGCAGCACCGCCGGGTCGCTGCGCCGGGCCACCGTCGACTGGCTCGACCGCCCGATGACCTCGCTGCACCTGATCCTGGCCGTCTTCGCGTTGATGCTGGGCATCGGTCTGCTGATGGTGCTCTCGTCCTCGGCGGTCACCTCGTACCGCAACGGCGGCTCCTCGTTCTCCACCTTCGCCAACCAGGCGACGTACGCGGCGATCGGCCTGATCGGCTTCTTCGCCACCCAGTACGTGCCGGTGCGGTTCCTCAAGTCGACCTCGCTGATCGCGGTGATCGTCTCCATCGCCCTGCTGGTGGCGGTGCTGATCCCGGGCATCGGCGCGTACGTCAACGGCGCCCGCAGCTGGATCCGGATCGGCGGCTTCCAGTTCCAGCCCAGTGAGATCGCCAAGCTGGCCCTGCTGCTGTGGATGGCCCAGGTGCTGGCCGCCCGCCGGTCCACCCTGGGTTCGCCCAAGGCCCTGCTCATCCCGGTGCTGCCGGTCTTCGGGCTGATGTGCGCGCTGATCATGATGCAGCCCGACCTGGGCACCACCGTCTCGCTGGCCATCGTCTTCATGGCCGTGCTGTTCTTCGCCGGCGCGCCGTGGTGGATGTTCGTCAGCCTGGCCGGCGTCGGCGTGGCCGGCATCTTCTACCTGGCCGTGTCGGCCAACTACCGGCTGGCCCGGCTGCTGTCGTTCATCAACCCCGAGGACCACCCGGACTCGAGCTACCAGCTGTTGCAGAGCCTGTACGGGATGGGCAACGGGGGCCTGTTCGGGGTCGGGCTCGGTCAGTCCCGGGCCAAGTGGAGCTACCTGCCCAACGCCGACTCCGACTTCATCTTCGCCATCATCGGCGAGGAGCTCGGCTTCATCGGCACCTTCCTGGTCGTGCTGCTGTTCGCGTTGCTGGCCTACACCGGGCTGCGCATCGCCCGGCGCAACTCCGACCCGTTCATCAAGATCGTCGCCTCGGCCGGCACGGTCTGGCTGGTCGGCCAGGCCTGCATCAACATCGGCTACGTGATCGGCCTGCTGCCGGTCACCGGCATCCCGCTGCCGATGATCTCGGCCGGCGGCACCTCGCTGCTGATCACCATGGTGGTCTTCGGCCTGCTGGCCAACTTCGCCCGCCGCGAGCGGGAGGCCGAGATTGCCCTGGCCGCCGCCGGTGGCGGCCGGCTGGCCCAGTTCCTCGGGCTCCGGCCGAACAGCACCGGCCCGCGCAAGCCGATGCTGCGCCGCCGGCGCCGCGCGGCCGCCCCCGCGCGCCAACCCCGCCCGGCCCCGCCCGGCGGACGGTCCGCGCCACGCGCGTCCGGACGCCCCCCGGCTGCGGCGGCGCGCCCGGCAGCGCCGGCGCCGCGCCCGACCGGCCGTTCGGCGGCTCCGCGCGGCACCACCGCCCGCTCGGCCGCCCACCGCACCACCGGTGGGTCGGCTCCCCGGGCGACCCCCCAGCCGGGCACCCGGTCGGCCCGGCCGACCCGCGACGGCCGTGACGGCCGGCCGGACAGCCGCCGGGGCGGCCGGTGAGCGGCGGCATCAGCGTGTTGCTGGCCGGCGGCGGCACCGCCGGGCACATCGAACCCGCGCTCGCGGTGGCCGACGCCCTGGTCGCGGCCGACCCGACGATCACCATCACCGCGCTGGGCACCGAGCGTGGACTGGAAACCAGCCTGGTACCCGACCGCGGGTACGAGCTGCGGCTGATCCCCGCGGTGCCGCTGCCGCGCAAGCCGTCGACGGATCTGCTGACCCTGCCCAGCCGGATGCACCGCGCGGTGCAGGCGACCCGCGCGGTGATGGCCGAGCGCAAGGTCGACGTGGTCGTCGGGTTCGGCGGGTACGTGGCCCTGCCGGCCTACCTGGCCGCGCGCAAGCGGGTACCGGTCGTCATCCACGAGGCCAACGCCCGGGCCGGACTGGCCAACAAGATCGGCTCCCGGTGGGCGAGTGCGGTCGCCGCGGCGGTCGACGGGTCGGGACTGCGCGGCGCCCAGGTGGTCGGCAACCCCGTCCGCCGCAGCCTGTCCGAGCTGGATCGGGCCGGCCTGCGGGCGTCGGCCCGGGAGTTCTTCGGGCTCGACCCGGACGCCCCGACCCTGCTGGTCTTCGGCGGCTCGCAGGGCGCCCAACGGATCAACGCGGCGATCAGCGAGGCGGCCCCGGACCTGGTCGGCGCCGGGATCGGGGTGCTGCACGCGCACGGCCGCAAGAACACGATCACCCTGCCCGAGCTGCCCGCCGGCCCGGCCTACGTGAGCGTGCCCTACCTGGACCGGATGGACCTGGCCTACTCGGCCGCGGACCTGGTGCTGGCCCGGTCGGGGGCGATGACCGTCGCCGAGATCGCCGCCGTCGGCCTGCCCGCGGTCTACGTGCCGCTCCCGCACGGCAACGGGGAGCAGCGACTCAACGCCTCCGGCCAGATCGCGGCCGGTTCCGCGATCATCATCGAGGACGCCGAGCTGGACCGGGCCACCGTGGTGTCCCGGGTGATCCCGCTGGCCGTGGACGGCATCGTGCGGGACGGGATGGCCGCCGCGGCGGCCGGCCTGGCCGCCGAGCGGGCCGACGAACGGGTGGCGGCCATGGTGCGGGACGCGGTCCGATGACGGGGTCGACCACGGCGCCGATGACCGACCTGGGCGTCTCGCTGGAACGCGCACACCTGGTCGGGGTGGGTGGCGCCGGGATGAGCGGCATCGCCCGGATCCTGGCCGACCGCGGGTTCGCCGTGTCCGGGTCCGACGCCCGCGACTCGCCCATGCTGGCCGGCCTGGCCGGGCGCGGTGTGCGCACCGCCGTCGGGCACGACTCCGCCAACCTGTCGCTGATCCCCGGGGGGCCGACCGCGGTCGTGGTCTCCACCGCCGTCCGGCCGGACAACCCCGAGGTCGTCGCCGCCCGCGCCGCCGGCATTGCGGTGGTCCGCCGGGCCGATGCGCTGGCCGCCCTGATGACCGATCGCCGGTCGGTGTGCGTGGCCGGCACCCACGGCAAGACCTCGACCACCTCCATGCTGACCGTCGCGCTGCAGCACGCCGGCCTGGACCCCTCGTTCGCGATCGGCGGCGAGCTGACCGGCTCCGGGCTGGGCGCGCACCACGGCCAGGGTGACGTGTTCGTCGCCGAGGCCGACGAGTCCGACGGCTCGTTCCTGTCCTTCAGCCCGCACGGCGCGATCGTCACCAACATCGAGCCGGACCATCTGGACCATCACGGCACCGCCGAGGCCTACACGGCCGTGTTCGACCAGTTCATCGAGCGGATCGAACCGGGCGGATTCCTGGTCATCTGCGCCGACGACCCCGGGTCGGCCGCGCTGGCGGCCCGGGTGCGGCTGCGCCGGCTGGTCACCTACGGGCGCGCCGCGGACGCCGTCGTCCGGCTGGCCGTCGACCCGGCATCGGACCCGGCCACCGGCGAGCCGGTGGTCACCCTGGCCGACGGCACCGCGGTGCCGCTGCGGCTCACCGTGCCCGGGGACCACATGCTGCTCAACGCGGTCGCCGCGCTGGCCGCCGGGGTCGAGCTCGGGGTGGACGCCGACCTGCTGGCCGCCGGGCTGGCCGGCTACACCGGGGTGCGACGCCGGTTCGAACTCAAGGGGGTCGCCGGCGGGGTCACCGTCTACGACGACTACGCCCACCACCCGACCGAGGTGGCCGCGCAGCTGGCCGCCGCCCGCGGGGTCGTGCCGGCCGACGGCCGGCTGGTCGTGGTGTTCCAGCCGCACCTGTACTCGCGGACCGCGACGTTCGCGACCGAGTTCGGTGCGGCCCTGGGCACCGCCGACCTGGTCGTGGTGCTGGACATCTACGGCGCCCGGGAAGATCCGCGGCCGGGGGTGACCGGCGAGCTGATCACCGCGGCCGTGCCGGCCGGTCCGGATGTGCGCTACCACCCCGAGCGGTCGACGGCGGCCCGCTTCGTCGCCGAGATCGTGCGGGCCGGGGACCTGGTGATCACCATGGGCGCCGGTGACGTGACCGCGATCGGGCCGCATCTGCTGGCGCTGCTGGCCGATCCGACCGCGCCCAGCACCGAGGGAGAGTGACCAGGTGAGTACGACCACCAGCCGCCCGACGGGGTCGAGCGCCGGGTCGTCCCGGGGCCGCGGTGGCCGCCGTGACCGCCGGGGTCGCCGCACCAAGCCGGCCGCGGCGGACAAGGCCGCGTCCACGCCCCGGCCGTCGGGTCGCCGGACCTGGCCGTGGGTGGTCGCCCTGGTCACCGTGCTGGCCGTGTTGGCCGGCTGTGTCTACGTGGTGTTCTTCAGCTCGATGCTCGCGGTCTCCACGGTCTCGATCACCGGCACCGACGACGCGCTGACCGCCAAGGTGCGGGCGGTGATCGACGATCCGGTCGGGACCCCGTTGGCCCGGGTCAACCTGGACGCGCTCGCGGCCCGGGTCGAAGGGGTGCCCGAGGTCGCCGCCGTCGAGGTGGCCCGCGACTGGCCGGACACCGTCTCGATCAGCGTGACTCCGCGGGTGCCGATCGCGGTCACCTCGGCCAACGGCCAGCTGTGGTTGCTGGACGCGGAGGGCGACCCGTACCTGACCGTCGATTCGCCGCCGCCGGGCCTGGTCACCGTGCAGCTGCCGACGCCGGGCCGCAACGACCCGTCGACCACGGCCGCCCTGTCGGTCGTCATGGCCCTGACGCCGGAGTTCAAGTCGCAGGTGGCAGTGCTGTCCGCGCGCACCGAGTTCGACGTCGAACTGACCCTGATCGACCGCAAGAAGGTCATCTGGGGCGAGCCCACCGACAACGCCAAGAAGATGCAGATGCTGCCGGCGCTGCTGGCCGCGCGCGACGGCACCGAGTACGACATCACCGACCCGACGTTGGCCACCGTCCGCTAGGCCCGGCCACACCCCCGCGCCCCCACCCAGGCGCCGCCCCCACCCCACCCGGGCGCCGCCCCCCACCCCGCCCCCGCCCGGCGCCGACTTGCCACAAACGCACCGCCGGAGCGCCTGCGGCGGTGCGTATGAGGCAAGTCAGCGGTCGAGGGGGGTGTCGGGCGTGCCGTCCGGCGCGATCACCACCCGGTCGCCGACGCGCCGCAGAGTCGGAGCGGGACCCGGCGCGAGCCGCCGGGCTCGGGTGGCCCGAAAGAGGAAGCTGTCCTGATGGGCCGGTTCGTAGTCGAAGTCGACAACGTCGCCGGCGTCCAGGGCGCGATACCCGTCGCTCTCGATCACCGAGAAGTGCACCCAAGCGTCGCTCCCCTCCGGCAGGGCGTCGGATGTGATAGCCCCCCAGCCCTTGTCGGGCTTGAAGAACTTGACGAATCCGCGGGCCATCGGATCACGGTAGGAGGGCCGCCCGCCCGGCGCCACCCCGCACCCCGGCGCGCGCCCGGCCCGGCGTCGACTTGCCACAAACGCACCGCTGGAGCGCCTGCGGCTGGTGCGTTTGAGGCAAGTCGGCCGTCGAGGGGGTCCGGATGAGGCAAGTCGGCGGGCGAAAAGGGGGGTCAGGCGGCCAGGAACAGGGCCAGGACCGCGGTGTCGGCGTCGTCGAACGGGTTGATGCCGGCCCGGCTGACCATGCTGGTGATGTTGCCGCGGTGGTCGGCCTCGACCCAGGCGGCGCGGTGATCCAGACCCAGATGCGGGATGCCGGGCAGGAGCACGCAGCCGGAGGCGACCTCGTCCTGCTCGGGCAGTGACGGGCGGATCTCGTTCGGCGGATGCAGCACGATCAGGCCGGGTGGTTGATGTTCGGCGAACTGGCCGGGCAGCACCGCGTTCTCGCCGACCACCGGACCCTCGGCCAGCACCAGTCCGACGGTGCCCGGGGCGGGTTCGTCCGGCAGTTCCTCACGGACCCGGAACACGGTGCTGGTAGGCAACATCCCGGGCACGCTGGCCACCCGGACCGCGAGCAGCAGGAAGCGCGCCCATTCGACCGTGTTCGCCGGCCAACGGCCGGACACCAGGAAACCGCTGAGCAGCCCTTCGGCGTGGAAGGGCGAGACTTCGACCGAAATTCTCTCTCCGTCACCCATGTCGACCTCCCGTGTTGGCCGGCCCGCCGGATGGCCCATGGTGAATCACACGCCTGTTAGCACACAAGACCCCCTGAGTGCTAAGGACTTTCGAGATGACGTGCAGGTCACAGGGCGATGACGAAAAGAGCCGGCCCGGCCCTCGGCAGATACACCCGGTGTTGCAGTCGGGTGACATCGGCGTTGTCGAGGGACCGGGCCGGTGCGCGGGATCACAGGCCCGCGCGACTTCTGGCGCTGCGTGTTACCGCGAGCCGCGTACCCCGGTGCGCCGGCCGTAGAGGCTGGCCACCACGGCGACGGCGATGACCGCGACGATCAGCTGCACGATCAGTTCCAGCCAGTCGATGCCGCTGGTCTGGGTCGGGATGCCCAGGGCGCGGGCCAGGAACGTGCCGACCAGCGCGGCGATGATGCCGACCACGATGGTCAGCCAGATCGGGATGTTCTGCTTGCCGGGCAGCAGCAGCCGACCCAACGCGCCGATGATGGCGCCGATGATGATGGCCGAGATGATTCCGGTGACGGTCATAATGTCCTCCAAAGTCGGCGGAGCGCCTCGCCCCACCGCAGGCCATGTTCACCGCGGACGGCCCGGCGAAACCGATGTCGGATCAATCACCCACACTGGCCCGGTGACCTATCCCGAGGATTTCCCCGTGCCCACCGACTCCGGGGGCCCCGGCGCCGGCTCATTGCTGGGCGGATTCGGCGGCAACCCGCAGACCGACCGGGCGGCGCACCGGGTCGTGGTCGCCGAACGGGGCCTCGCTCCGGTGCTGCTGGTGCACGGCAACGGGGGAGCGGCCGATGTCCGGCCCTGGGACCTGTTGGACCAGCGCCGCTTTCTGCGCGCCGCGGGGTACGCCGACGAGATCATCTGGGCGCCGAGTTACCTCGGTCCGGGGACGGTCGACCTGCAGACCCCGCACACCGACAACGTCGATGATCTGCGCGATTTCCTCGAAGCGGTCTGCCGCTACCTGGACGTCGCGGTCGTCGACGTCATCGCGCATTCGCTGGGCTGCACGCTGACCTACGCGGTGGCCCGTGGACTCCGCCGGCAGAACGCGCCGATCGTCTGGGACCAGCCCCCGCGCTGGCGGCGCCTGGGCACCTTCGTTGCGCTGGCCGGCGCGTTCCACGGACTGAGCGCCGGGTCGATCGGCGAGTGGCGCACGGGCGGCGGGTTCATGACCGAGCTGCTCGCCGAGACCGCCGGCGGGGGCGGTGAAACACCCTTCGGCGCGGGGGATCCGCCCACCGACGGGGCGCCGCCGCACACCATCACCTACTTCTGTGCCACCGCGGCCGGCGACTTCGTGGACGCGCAGAACCCGGGCACCGGCCGATTGGCCGGAGCGGTCAACCGCTCCTACAACCTGGGTTCGGGCACCCAGGGGCATCAGGCGATCAAGGAGAGTCAGGCGGTCTTCGACGACTTCCGGCCGCTGCTCAACTCCGTCCCGCCGGTTCCGCCGGCCGCGGTGATGCTGCAACCACCCTCGGGTGCCCAGTCGCCGGGGGTACGGATCACAGCGACGATCACCGGACGGTCCGACCCCGCCGCCCCGATCGTCCTCACCGCCGAGCGGGTCAGCACCGCCTTCGTCAACGGCTACCTGGTGCCCACCGTCGAGCAGACGGTGACCGTCACCGGGCCCGACGGTGCCGGGATCACCCTGGACGAGGCGGGCGGGTGGGAGGTGACCGCCACCGCCACCGGCGCCACCCCCGGCCGCGGCACGTACTGGGTCGGGGTCGAGCCGGTGGCGGTCACCATCGTTACCGACAACGCCGACCCGTTCGACGACAGCCTGCTCGTCACCGCCCTGCCCTCCAGCGTCGCCGCGACCGTCTATCACTCGCTCGACGGTCAACGCTGGAGCGTCGGCGCCTCGGTGGTCCTCGACCGGGACGCGGTCGTCTCCTTCGTCGCCATCGACCCGGATGGGCTGGCCTCGCCGGTCGCGACCCGGTCGTTCACCAAGCGCATCCCGTGGGACGACCAGGCCAGCGGCACCGTCATCGACCATTTCGTCGCCGGCCGCATCGACGTCGACGAGTTCCTGGCCTACTCGAGTCAGTTCGGCTTCTTCACCGCGTTCACCTTGTATCTGGTCGCCGGGGACTGGGTGCTCGACCCGGCCCGGCCGGCACCCGCGGTGAGCGGGGCCCCGCGCCCGCCAGCCGCCGCCCAGCGCCCCACCCAGATCACCTTCGACGACGTTGCGCCCGGCTCGCAGGTCCGCTACACCCTGGACGGCAGCGTGCCCACGGACACCTCACCGGAGTGGACGGGCATCCCGGTGGCCGTACCGCCGGGCCCGGTCCCGGTCGTGGTGGCCAGACGCACCACCGCCGCGGACGGCCGGGTGCACTACACGGCCCTGCCGATTCCGGGCTCCATCCCCGACGCCTGAACCCCATGTCTGAACCACACATCGACGCGATCCGCGGATGTGTGAGCCGACCATATGAGCACGGGAGGCACGGGCCTACGCTCATCGTCATGACACAGCCGTCCATGAACCAGTCGCGACCCCTGGCCGGCCGCACCGCCCTCGTCACCGGGGCGGCCAGCGGCATCGGCCGGGCCATCACCGAGCGTTTCCTCCAGGACGGCGCCCAGGTGGTGGCGGTCGACCGTGACGCCGAGCGGCTCGGCAAGATGTGCGCGGACACCGGCGCGACTCCACTGGTCATCGACCTGTCCGACATCGCCGGGCTGCCGGCGGCCATCGCCGACGTCGCCCCGACGGTGGACGTCCTGGTCAACGACGCCGGCATCCAGCATGTGGAACGGATCGAGGACTTCCCGATCGAGACCTTCGAGACGATCCTGAAGATCATGCTCACCGCCCCGTTCGTGCTCACCCGGGCCGTGCTGCCGGGGATGTACGAGCGCGGCTGGGGCCGGATCATCAACGTCTCCTCCGCGCACGGCCGGCGGGCCAGCCCGTTCAAGTCGGCCTACGTCACGGCCAAGCACGGCCTGGAAGGGCTGAGCAAGGTCATCGCCCTGGAGGGCGCCGCCAAGGGCGTCACCAGCAACTGCATCAACCCCGGTTACGTGCGAACCCCGTTGGTGGAAAAGCAGATCACCAATCAGGCGGCCGTGCACGACCTGCCCGAGGACGAGGTACTGGCCAAGATCATCCTGACCTCGTCGCCGGTCAAGCGGCTGATCGAGCCGGAAGAGGTGGCGGCCGCCGCCGCGTTCCTGTGCACGCCGGCCTGCAACTCGATGACCGGCTCGGACCTGGTGCTCGACGGCGGTTGGGGCGCCCGCTGACCGCCCCGGGCAGCGCCCACCTGGGCGCCACGGACGGGGTCGCGTACCTGCTGGATCTGCTGGCCCGGGACGCCTCCGCGGTCGAATTCGAGCGCCCGGTCGTCGAGGCCCGCACCGCCGGGTTGCCGGCCGCCGACATCGACGCGCTGGAACGGGCCAAGCAGGTCGCCCTGGGCGTGCGCGAGCAGTTGCAGTCGCATCGCCGCCGCGAGGCCGAGCTGGCCGCCCTGTTCCAGACGGCCTCCGATCTGGCCGCTTTGTCCAGCGTCGACGACGTCCTGGCCGCCATCGTGCGGCGGGCGCGGGCCCTGCTCGGCCGGGACACCGCCTACCTGTGCCTGAACGACGACGAGCGCGGCGACACCTACATGCGGGTGACCGACGGGTCGGTGTCGGCCGAGTTCCAGGCGGTTCGGTTGCCCTTGGGTGGTGGCCTGGGCGGGCTCGTCGCCCAGCAGGGTGTGCCGATCGCCTCGGCGGACTACTTTTCCGACAGCCGGTTCCACCATCTGAACACGATCGACTCGGCCGTCCGGTCCGAGGGCCTGGTGTCCATCCTCGGGGTGCCGCTCAAGCGCGGCGCCCAGGTCATCGGCGTGCTCTTCGCGGCCGACCGGCGGCGCCGGGCATTCTCCCGGGACGAGGTCGCGCTGCTGTCCTCGCTGGCCGCGCACGCCGC
Organism: Nakamurella multipartita DSM 44233; assembly: GCF_000024365.1. Classification (NCBI taxonomy): domain Bacteria; kingdom Bacillati; phylum Actinomycetota; class Actinomycetes; order Nakamurellales; family Nakamurellaceae; genus Nakamurella; species Nakamurella multipartita. The sequence goes on along the minus strand of NC_013235.1, from coordinate 4,322,718 downwards.
GGTGGCGCTGGACAATGCCCGGCTGCTGGCCGAGACCCGTTCCGCGCTGATCAGTTTGGAACGGGCCAATGATTCGTTGCGGGAGCAGAGCCGGGATACCGAGCTGGCCGTGATCGCGCACGACCGGTTGGCCGAGCTCGTGCTACGCGGCGGCGGCGTCGCCGAGGTGGCCGCCGAGCTGGCCGATGTGCTCGGCGGCTCGGTGGAACTGCAAGGGCCGACGGAGATGTCGATCCCGCTGGCGCCGGGGCAGTGCTCCGTGCCGGTGGCCACCGGATCGGAGCTGCTGGGTCGGCTGGTGCTCACCCGGCCGAGCCAGACCCGCGCGGCCGACCTGCGCGTGCTGGAACGCGGCGCGGTGGTGACCGCGCTGCTGCTGCTGTTCAACCGGCACCTGGCCGAGATGGCCAACCGCGGGCGGCGGGATCTGCTGGAGGACCTGCTCACCGGTTCGGTCACCGATGCCGACGAGATCAGTGCCCGCGCCGCCCATCTGGACGCCGACCTGACCGGCGAGCTGGTCGTCGTGGTCTGCGCGGTGCCCCGGCACCGGGTCGACTCCGAGCAGGCGGCCGCGTTCTACGCCGGGCAACGCCGCGGTCTGTCGGCCCGGCTGGACGGGCACCTGGTGCTGCTGGTCCCCGGGACCGATCCGGGGGCGGCCGCCCGGGAGGCGGCCACCGGTCTGGCCCGGGTGCTCGGCGGACCGGTCACTGCGGCGGGGGAGCAGGTGGCCGCCGGCCCCTCCCGCGGGGCCGAGCTGGTGCGCGCGCACCGGTCCGCCCGCCAGGGGCTGGCCGCCATGCTGGCGCTGGGCCGGGAGGGTCAGGGGGCAACGACCGCGGACCTGGGCTTCGTCGGGGTGCTGCTGTCCGCCGGTGACTCCGGCGCCCGCTTCGTGCAGGACACCCTGGGCCCGGTGCTGGACTACGACGCGGCCCGCGGGTCCGACCTGGCCGCCACCCTGGACGCCTGGTTCGGCGAGGGTGGGCATCTGGGCCGTACCGCCGCCGCCCTGCACCTGCACCCGAACACCGTGGGGCAGCGACTGTCCCGGGTCGCCACCCTGCTGGGCGACGACTGGAGGAACCCCGACCGGGCGCTGCAGGTGCAGCTGGCCCTGCAGTTGCGCAAGCTGCTGCCGGCCTGACCCGACTCGCCCGGAAGGGGAACGATGTTCGCCACGGTGGCCGCCAGCGTGGCCGAACGACGGGCCCGTCGCCCGGGCGACGATCTGGTCGACCCCGCCGACGTGGTGATGGACCGCGCGGTCACCTTCGACGCCGCACCCGAGGCCGTCTGGCCGTGGCTGGTGCAGTTGGGCAAGCACCGCGCCGGCTGGTACCTACCCCGCCGCGTCGAACGGTTCCTCCCCGCCGGCCGGCGCGCCACCCGGCAGATTCAGCCCCGATGGCAGCACCTGCAGGCCGGCGACATCATCCCCGACTACGGCGGCCGGCACGAGACCTTTCGGGTCGACCGCATTCACGCGCCGGATTCGATCGTCTACACCTCCCGGCGCGGACGGACCGACCTGAGCTGGTCCATCACGCTCGAACGGGAATCCGTGACGCCTGCACGCACCCGGGTCCACTTCCGCCTCCGGATGGCCCCGGTCAAGCACCGATGGCTGGCCACCACCGCCGGTGAATTCTTCGACGCCCTGACCATCGCCGGAGCGGCCGCCGGGCTCACCGAGCGGCTCCGCGACGCCCGGCCACCCACCGCCTGACCCGCCCGCCGATCGCGGCCAGACCGCCCGGGGCGAAGTACACGACGAGCACGAACAGCAGCCCCAGCACGAACACCGGCTGGCTCAGCGGCACCCGCAGGACCGCGGGCAGGTCCGCGATGGTCGAGGACGTGGACAGCTCCTGCAGGCGGTTGTCCAGCAGCACGTAGACGACGCCGCCGATGACCGCGCCCCACCGGCTGCCGGCGCCCCCCAGCACCACCATGATCAGCAGCGACAGGGTCAGCTCGGTGGACAGCAGGTGCGGGTTGGCCCCACCGACGATGATCAACTGGACGAAACCGCCGAGCGTGCCGAGGAATCCGGCGACCACCACCGCGGTCAACTTGGTCCGGTAGGCCGACATGCCCAGCACCTCGACCCGGTCCTCGTTCTCCCGCACGGCCGCCCAGGCGTGCCCGGTCCGTGCGGTGGTCAACCAGAGCACCACCAGCACGCACAGCACCAGGAAGCCCAGGGCCAGCCAGTACCGGTACGGCGCGTTGACCACCCCGGACAGGAACGCCGGCAACGCCGACCGGTTCAGCGACAAGCCTTCCTCACCACCGGTGAGCCCGCCGGGGTTGCGGGCGGCGGTGATCGCCACCGCCTGCGCGAACGCCAGGGTGACCATCGCGAACGCGATTCCCTTGACCCGCAACGCGATCGCGCCGACCACCAGGGGCAGGGCGATCGCGCCGGCCAGCACGATCAGCACGGCCAGGCCCAGCGAGGCGCCCCAGGTGCCGAGGGCGATCGCGGCCAGGTACGCGCCGGTGCCGACGAACAGGGCGTGGCCGAAGGACAGCAATCCGGTCCGCCCGAACATCACGTCGTAGCTCAGGGCGATCCCGGCCGTCACCAGGCACAGGGCCAGCAGCTGCATGGAGCCGGGAGAGTTCACCACCCCGGGCAGCACGCCCGGCACCGAGAACCGCATCCAGGGCAGGAAGATCAGCAGCGCCAGCACGGCCACCGGGATCACCACCGGCAGCCAGCGCCGCCAGCCGGAGCGTCCCGGGGCGGCCGAGCCGGTGGCCTTCGCGGCCCGGTCGGTCAGTTTCTGCGCGAGATCGGTCATGCCGTCCTGCCCGTCAATCCGGCCGGGCGGACCAGCAGCACCGCCGCGAGTAGCAGCACCACCGACACGTCACCGATCCCGGAACCCACGTAGTAGTTGGCCATCTGCTGCACCAGCCCGACCAGCAGCGCCGCGATCGCGGTGCCGCCGATGGAGCCGAACCCGCCGATCACCACGACGATGAACGCGAAGATCAGCAGCGCCGTGCCCTGGCCCGGCGAGACCGAGCCCAGGTACACCGATCCGAGGACCCCGCCGAGGGCGGCCGCCGCCCCGCCCAGGGCGAACACCAGCGTGAAAGTGCGACGCACGTCGATGCCCAGCGCCTGCACCATGGTCCGGTTCTCCACCCCGGCCCGGATCACCAGGCCGATCCGGGTGTACTTGAGCAGGGCGAGCAGGCCGGCCAGCAGCAGCCCGGCCGCCACGATGAGCAGGAACCGGTCGTTGGGGATCGCCGCACCGAACAGGTCGGTGGTCTGCCGGGTCCATTCCGGCCGGGCGAACGGCTGCGGGTCGGCCCCCCAGATGCCGGTGAACAGGGCGACCGCCATCAGGCCCAGCCCGACGGTCACCAGCACCTGCTCGATGTGCCGCTGGTACAGCGGGCGGATCAAGCAGAACTCCACCGCCGCACCGATGATCGCGCCGACCACCATGCCGATGACCACCGACAGCGGGAACGCCCAGCCACCCAGCCCGGACAGCCGGCCCATCGCCACCCACGCCGCGTAGGCGCCGGCGGTGAGAAAGGCGCCGTGCGCGAAGTTCAGCACGTGCATCAGGCCGTAGATCAGCGACAGCCCCGACGCCACCAGGAAGTACAGGGCGCCCAGGCCGACGCCGGTGACCAGGATCAGGACCATGGTGCTCATCTCGTCGCCTTCCCGGGGTCGGGCACGGCCGCGGACACGCCCAGCAGCGAGTCCAGCAGCGTCTCGTCGGCCATCAAGTCGGCAGCCGGGGAGCGGTGCACCACCCGGCCGGTGTCCAGCACGATCGCGTCGCGGGCGATCCGCCGGACCAGCGGCAGGTTCTGCTCGACCAGCAGGACGGTGGTGCGCTCGGCGATCCGGGTCAGCGCGTCGCCGACCTGCTCGACCAGCTTGGGCGCCAACCCCTTCGTCGGTTCGTCGACCAGCAGCAGCCGGGCCGGGTTGAGCATCACCCGGGCCAGCGCGACCATCTGCTGCTGGCCGCCGGACAGCGTTCCGGCCCGCTGCTTGCGCCGCTCCAGCAGTTCGGGAAACAGGTCGTGCACGGTGTCGTAGTCGGGGTCAACACCCGGTTGTTCGGCCAGTTCCAGATTCTGGGCCACGGTCAGGCCGGCGAACACGTCCCGGTCCTCGGGCACGTAGCCGATGCCGGCCCGCACGATCTTGTGGGTGGGTTGCCCGGCGATGTCACGGCCGTCGAACTCGATGGTGCCGGTGGCCGGCACGATACCCAGGATCGCCTTGAGCGTGGTCGACTTGCCCACGCCGTTGCGGCCCAGCAGCGCGGTCACCCCGCCCTCGGCCACCTCAAGATCGATGCCGTGCAGGATGTGCGACCCGGCGATGCGCACGGAGACATCCGAGAGACGAAGAATCACAGGGCATCTCCCAGGTAGGCCCGGCGTACCTCGGGGTTCGCGGTCACCTCGGCGGGCGTGCCGACGGCGAGCAACCGGCCGTGGTGCAGCACCGCGATCCGATCGGCCAGGCCCAGCACCACGTGCATGTGGTGCTCCACCATGCACACGGTGACCCCGTCCCGGTTGAGATCGGCGATCAACTGCACCAACGACGGCACGTCCTCCATGGCCACGCCGGCCATCGGCTCGTCCAGCAGCAGCACGCTCGGCCGCCGGGCCATGGCCACGGCCAGCTCCAGCTTGCGCTTGTCGCCGTGCGAGAGGGCGGCGGTCGGCCAGGCGCTGCGGGCGGCCATACCGACCCGCTCCAGCAGCTGCATGGCCTGGTCGATCACCGACCGGGAGCTGGCCCGCCGGAACGGGTTCAGCGCCCCGGGCGCGGCCGATTGGACCGCGAAACAGACGTTCTGCACCGTGGTCAGCCCGTTGAACAGCGAGGACGTCTGGAACGTCCGGCCCATGCCGGCCCGGGCCCGGTGCCGCACCGACAGGCCGGTGACATCCCGTCCATCGAGCCGGATCTGCCCGGCGGTGGGCCGGGCCACCCCGGAGATCATGTTCACCAGCGTGGATTTGCCGGCTCCGTTGGGTCCGATGATGGCCAGCAGCTCGCCGCGGGCAATCGTCAGGTCGATCTCGGTCAGGATCTGGGCGCCGCCGACGGCGAAGCCGAGCTCGCCGACCTGGACGGCCGGCGCGTCGGTCGGGCTCACTTGAAGGGCGTCGCGGCCGGGGCGGTGTCCGCCGGTGCCAGCTCCTTGACCAGTTCGGGGGTCAGCGTGCCGTTCACATCGGCCAGCTTGGTCTGGAACATTGGCTGCAGCATCGCGTGATCCTCGGCCCGGATCGTGGTGGTGCCCTTGGGACCCTCGAACTCCCAGCCCTCCAGCGCCGTGATCATGCCGTCCACGTCGTCCGGCGACTCCTGCGCCGCCCGCACCACCATCAACGCCGCGTTGCAGCCGTCCGGCGAGAACAGATCCTGCGTCTTGCCTTCCGCGGTCAGCCCGGCGACCAGCGCCTGCTCCACCTCGTTGTCGGTGGCGCCGTCGAAGTAGTGGGCCAGCAGCGAGAGCTTGTCCGCGACCGGAGCGAAAACGGTGTGGGTGGGCTTGATGTCCAGACCGGTGACCACGGTGGTGCCGTCGAACGCGCCCTGCTGGCCCATCGCCTCCCACATCTGGGTGGCGTTGGTGCCGGCCCAGGCCACGAACAGCAGATCCGGGTCGGCGTCGGCGGCCTGCTTGGCGAACGGCACCAGGTCGGTCGCGGTCGCCGGCACCAGCAGCGGGGTGACGGTGGCCCCCTCGGCGCCGAAGACGGCCGAGGCCGCGGCCACGTTGGCCTGGCCGAACGCGCTGTCCTGGGCGAAGATCGTCACCTTCTTGCCCTGCAGATCGCCCACGAAGGACGCCGCGGTCGCAATGTCCTGGTACGTCTGGCGTCCCGAGCGGAACGTGTACTTGTTGACCCCGGTGATGGCGTCGGTGGCGGCCGGCCCGGAGATGAACAGCACCTGGTTCTCCTGGGCCAGCGGGGCGACCTGCAGGGCGACCCCGGACGAGGCGGACCCGGCCAGGATCTGGTAGCCCTGGCCGATGTAGTCGGTGGCCGCGGTGGTTGCCTTGGCCGGATCGCCGGCGTCATCGGCGGTGGCCACCGCGATCGGCCGGCCGTTCACCGCGCCGGTGCCGTTGGTGGCGTGGTCCAGGCACACGTTGAAGGCGTCCAGGTACATCTGCCCGTAGGACTGCAGCGGCCCCGACAGCGAGGTGACGACGCCGACCTTGATCGGTTCACCGGTGGCCGCCTGCGCGGAGGCGCCGGCCGAACCGCCGCCGGCCGCACTGGCGGCACTGGCCGCCGTGGTCGGCGACGAGGACGACGAACCGGGGCTGCCACACGCGGCCAGCAGCAGGCCGGTGGCCAGGGTGCCGGCTGCGATCCGGCCGGTCAATCGTCGGCGACTCATGATGAGGGTCCTCCTCGTCGAGGTGGTGGAACGGGGCTGGTCAGCGTGGTGACGCGGCGTGATCGCGAGGCGGGCCGGCGTCGGGCGAGAACATCGGTGAGCGGGTTCGGTCAGGACGCTACGCGGAGATCTACAACCGCCTATGTGTCCGGCCCACACACTTGATCAACCCGTAGTGGTGAATCGGACCAGGCGCGGCGACGGGGCCGGGTACGCCTGCGGCCATGAATTCACTGAGCGTCCGTGTGACAGAGCGGTTGACCGTGGCGTTAACTGCGCGGGTAGGGAAAGGTAAGTCGTACTCGAGTGGAGGTGAGGTGTGGATTGACCGTCTTCGCGCGCACCGCGGTGCACCAGGGTCGCCCTGACCGGGTCGACGCCTGTATCGCGTACCTGCGGGACACCGCGGTACCTGCCATTCTCGGCATGCCGACCTGCGTCGGGATGTCGGTGCTGGCGAGCCGAACCGATGGGCTGGCCATCATCAGCACGGCCTGGGAGACCAAGGCCGACATGCACGCCAGTGTGGTCAAGATCCGGCCGATCCGGGAGAAAACGGCCGAGGCGATCGGCGGCGGCACCGCCGAACTCGAGGAATGGCAGATCGCGGCCATGCACCGGCGCCAGCACGCCGGGCACCCGGTCTGTGCCCGGGTGATCTGGCTCCGCCTGGAGACCGCCGGGATCGACGATCTGGTGTCGGAGTTCAACACCGCCACCTTGCCGGCGTTGGACGCCACCCGAGGATTCTGTTCGACCAGCCTGATGATCAACCCGGACTGGCGTCGGGCGGCGGTGTCCATCGCCTACGAGAGCACCGAGGCCATGGACCGGCGGATCAACGGGGCCGAGGGCCGCCGGCTGCTGGAGTCCAACGTGATCCAGGTCCGTGAGTTCGACGAGGTCATGCCCCACCTGCGGGTCCCGGACCTCGCGTCCTACTGATCCACCCGTCCACCGAGCAGCCCGCCCACCGATCGGCGCCCACCGATCGGCCCGCCCACCGATCGGCACTGTCCGACCGGTCCGCCACACTGTCTCCCGTCCGTCGAGCCGACGGTCCGGACTTCGGTGGGAGGGGGTGGCCGCGTGGGCCTGCACGTGCACCGCGCCCAGCGCGCCGATGCCCTGGCCGCCGCGCTGGGTGACCTGCTGGCCGAGCCGCCGGCCGACCCGTTCGGCGTGGACGTGGTCGCCGTGCCGACCCGAGGCGTGGAACGGTGGCTCACCCAGCGGCTCGCGCACCGGCTCGGCACCCGCGACGGCCGGTCCGACGGCATCTGCGCCGCCGTCCGGTTCCCCAGTCCCACCACGCTGGTCGATGAGCTCGCCGGCGACCGGGCCGACGATCCCTGGACGCCGGACGCCGCGGTCTGGCCGCTGCTGGCCGCCATCGAGGCATCCGTGCACGAACCCTGGTGCGCGCTGCTGGCCGAGCACCTGGGCTACCGGGGCGACGATGCCCAGGCCGAGCATCGCCGGGGCCGCCGGTATGCGGTCGCCCGCCGGATCGCCGGCCTGTTCGACGGGTACGCCGAACACCGGCCGGAGATGGTGGCCGCCTGGTCGCAGGGCGGGGACGACGACGGCTGGGGCGAGCCGGTGCCGGCGGACCTGAGCTGGCAGCCGCGGCTGTGGCGGCGGCTGCGCGACCGCATCGACGCCCCCGACCCGGTGGCCACGTTCGCGCAGGTAGCGGCGCGGCTGGCGGCCGATCCCGGGGCGGTGGACCTGCCCGAACGGGTCAGCCTGTTCGGCGCGACCGCCCTGCCGCACCGGCAGGTCCTGCTGCTGTCCGCACTGGCTCACCACCGGGACGTGCACCTGTGGTTGCCGCATCCCTCGCCGGTGCTGTGGGACCGGGTCGGTGAGCTGCGCCCGCCCGTCCCGGGCCGGATCCGGCGCCGCGACGACCCGACGGCCGGCGCCGCCACGCACCCGCTGCTGGCCTCGATGGGCCGCGACGTGCGGGAACTGCGCACCGTGCTGGCCGGCCGGATCGACCGGGACACCTGGCATCGGGCCGACGATCCACCGGCCACCCTGCTGGGCCGGTTGCAGCGCGACCTGAGCGACAACCGCCGCCCGGGACCGGGCATGGCCGACAAGCCGGTGGTCGATGCCACCGACGACAGCGTCCGGGTGCACGCGGCCCACGGCCCGGGCCGTCAGGTCGACGTGCTGCGCGACGTGGTGATCGGCCTGCTGGCCGACGATCCCACCCTGCACCCGGCCGACATCCTGATCATGTGCCCGGACATCGAGGCGTTCGCGCCGCTGCTGCAGGGTGCGTTCGGGCTGGCCGACTCGGTGCCGGATGGCCATCCGGCCCATCAGCTGCAGGTTCGGTTGGCCGACCGGGCGCTGCGCCAGACGAATCCGCTGCTGGCCACCCTGGACCGGCTGTTGGACCTGGCCGGCAGCCGGGTCACCGCCTCCGACGTGCTGGACTTCGCCGCGTTCGCGCCGGTCCGGCACCGGTTCGGCTTCGACGACGACGAACTGAGCACGCTGGCCGACTGGGTCGCCGCGGCTGGCGCCCGGTGGGGGCTGGACGCCGAGCACCGCCGCCGGTACGGCCTGGCCGAGTACGGACAGAACACCTGGCGGGCGGCGCTGGACCGGATCCTGCTCGGCGTGTGCATGTCCGACGAGCCCGGCAACCGGCTCGAGACCGCGCTGCCACTGGACGAGATCGGCAGCGCCGACGTCGATCTCGCCGGCCGGTTGGCCGAGTTGATCGACCGGCTGGCCACCGTGGTGGACACCCTGAGCAGCCGGCACAGCGTGCAGCGGTGGTGCGCCGAGCTGCTGGCCGGAGTGCAGAGCCTGACCTCGGTGCCGGCGCGGGCGGCGTGGCAGGTGGCCGAGTTCCGGGCCGAGGTGGCCGCCGTGCAGCGGCACGCGGCCGCGGCCGGATCGACCGGTCTCGAGCTCGGGCTGGCCGACGTCCGGGCGCTGCTGGCCGGCGCCCTGGCCGGCCGGCCCACTCGGGCCAACTTCCGGACCGGCACGCTGACCGTGTGCACCATGATGCCGATGCGGTCGGTGCCGCACCGGGTGATCTGCCTGCTCGGGCTGGACGACGGGGTCTTCCCGCGGGGCGCCCGGGAGGACGGCGACGACTTGCTCATCCGAGAACCTGCCTGCGGGGAAAGGGATCTGCGTTCCCAGGACCGCCAGCTGATGCTGGACGCGATCGTCGCGGCGACCGAGAAGCTGGTCATCACCTACTCCGGCGCGGACGAGCGCACCGGCGCCCAGCGTCCGCCCGCGGTGCCGGTGGGCGAGCTGCTCGACGCGTTGGACGACACGGCGACGACCGCCACCGGCGGCGCCGTGCGGGACCTGGTGCTGGTGCGCCACCCGTTGCAGCCGTTCGACGCGCGGACACTCACGGCGGGCGCGCTCGGGCGGGTGGGCCCGTTCACCTTTGACCCGGTCGCCCTCGGCGGGGCTCGGGCGCTGGCGGGTCCGCGCCGGCCGGCCGGCCGGCTGGTCCCCGCGCCGCTGCCGGCCCCCGACCGGCCGCCGGCCGACGTGGAACTGGCCGAGGTGATCGAGGTGCTGACTCACCCGGCCAAGGGGTTCCTGCGGCGCCGGCTCGACGTCGCGGTGCCGTTCGAGCAGGACGATCCGCCCGACGACCTGCCGGTCGATCTGGATGCGTTGCAGGAGTGGGGGGTCGGTGACCGGATCCTGCGCGACCGGCTGGCCGGGGTGCCCGAGCAGGAGTGCCGGCAGGCCGAGTGGCGCCGCGGGGTACTGCCGCCGGCCGCGCTGGGCGGCCGGGCGTTGGAGCGGGTGCTGCGGGACGTGCGGCCGCTGGTGGACCGGACGGCGACCCTGCGGGCGGCGCCCCGGCACACGGTCGAGGTCTCGGTGCCGCTGCCCGACGGGCGTCGGCTGCGCGGCACCGTCGGCGGGGTGCACGGCATCGGGCTGGTCACCGTCTCCTACAGCAAGCTCGCCCCCCGGGCCCGGCTCCAATCCTGGCTGGCCTTTCTCGCGCTGACCGCGTCCGACCCCGCCCTCGCCTGGACTGCGGCGGCCGTCGGTCGGGCCGAGCGTGGCCGCCCGCAGTGCGCCACCCTGGCCGCGCTGCCGGGCGAGCGGGCCCGCGAACTGCTGATCGATCTGGTCGGCCTGTACGAGGAGGGCCTGCGCGCGCCGTTGCCGCTGCCGCTCAAGACCGGTGAGAAGTACGCCGACGCGCGCCGCCGCGGGATGGACCACGACAAGGCGCAGGACCAGGCCGCCGCCACCTGGACCGGCGGCAAGTACCCGGGCGAGCGGCAGGACGCGGCCAACATGCGGGTCTGGGGCCGTGACGCCCCGTTCAGCGTGCTGACCGGATCCGGAACGGACCCCGACACCGGCATCGACACCGGCACCGACCCCGGCATCGACGCCGACACCGGCACCGATCGCGGGACGGCGACCGGACGGTTCGCCCTGCTCGCGGGCCGGTTGTGGCGCCCGCTGCAGCAGCACGAGGAACGGGGCGCGCTGTGACGAGCGAGCAGCCGGACCCGATCCCGTCGTTCGACGCCTGTGGCCCGCTGCCCAGGGGGACCACCCTGCTGGAGGCCAGCGCCGGGACCGGCAAGACCCACGCCATCGGCGACCTGGTCACCCGGTACATCGCCGAAGGGGTGGCCCGGCCGGACCAGCTGCTGGTGATCACCTTCGGCCGCGCGGCCAGCCAGGAGTTGCGCGAGCGGGTCCGGGACCACCTGGTGCGGGCCGAGCGGGCGCTGGCCGATCCGGCCGCCGCTCGCGCCGGCGCGGACCCGGTGCACGCGCTGCTGGCCGGTGGCCCCGGCGCGCACGACGTCGACGAGGCGCAGGTCGGCCGGCGGCGGGACCGGCTCCGCGCCGCGCTGGCCGGCTACGACGCGTCCACCATCCTGACCACCCATCAGTTCTGCCAGTTCGTGCTCACTGGCCTGGGCGTGGCCGGCGACGCCGACCCGGACGTCGAACTGGTCGATACCCTGGACGACCTGATCGTCCAGGTCGTCGACGACCTCTACATCGCCGCGTTCGCCCGGCGCGACCTGCCGCCGGTGTTCGACCGGGACACCGCGCTGGCCCTGGCCCGGCGGGTCGTCGACGACCCGCAGGCCCTGTTGGCGCCGCCGGATCCGGATCCGATCAGCCCGGCGAACTGGCGGATCAAGTTCGGGCAGCGGGTCCGCCGGGAGGTCGAGGAACGCAAGCGGCAGCGCCGCATCCTGGGCTACGACGACCTGCTGGGTCGGTTGGCCACCGCGCTGGCGCCCGCGGACGCGCCGGCCCGGGAGCGGATGCGCCGCCGCTGGTCATTCGTGCTGGTCGACGAGTTCCAGGACACCGATCCGGTGCAGTGGCAGATCCTGGACCGGGCGTTCTCCGGGCACGCGACGATGGTGTTGATCGGCGATCCCAAGCAGTCGATCTACGCCTTCCGCGGCGGTGACGTGCCCACCTACCTGGCCGCCGCGCACACCGCCGGGCCGGCCCGGGCCACCCTGGACCGCAACTGGCGGACCGACCCGCCGTTGGTCACCGCGCTGCAGGTGCTGCTGCACGAGCTGACCCTGGGCAGCCCGGAGATCGTGGTGCGGCCGGTCGTCTCCGCGTTGCCCGGCCCCCGGCTGCACGGCGCGCCCAGCGCCGCCCCGCTGCGGCTGCGGGTGCTGCGCCGCGACCAGGTGAACTGTGGGGCCGGCGAGCTGATCCCGATCGACCGGGCCCGCGAGCTGATCGCCCGCGACCTGGCCGCCGACCTGGCCGAACTGCTCGGCGCCGGCGCCACCTTTGACCACAAGCCCTTGCAGGCCGGGCATGTCGCGGTGATCGTGGGCACGCACAAGCAGGCCCGCACCGTGCAGACAGCGCTGATCCGGGTCGGTATCCCGGCCGTGGTGGCCGGCAGTTCCAGCGTCTTTCAGACCGAGGCCGCCGATCAGTGGGTCACCCTGCTGGAGGCGTTGGAACAGCCGCACCGGGCCGCCCGGGTCCGGGCCGCCGCGCTCACCGCGTTCGTCGGCTGGTCGGCGGCGGACCTGGCCGCTCGCGGGGAGGAAGCGACCGACGAGCTCAGCGTGCTGATCAGCGGGTGGGCCGGAGTGCTGGCCACCCGCGGGGTCGCGGCCCTGCTGGAGGTCGTCGGCGTCGAGACCGGACTGCCGGCCCGGGTGCTGGGGCGGGTCGGCGGCGAGCGCCTGCTGACCGACCTGCGGCACGTCGGGCAGCTGCTGCAGACCGCGGCGGTCCAGGACAGCCTCGGGGTGGCCGCCCTGGCCGAATGGCTGCGCCGTCGCCGCGCGGACGACCGGTTGGATGTCACCGCCGACCGGGTGCGCCGCCTGGAGACCGACGCCGCCGCCTGCCAGGTGGTCACCCTGCACGCCAGCAAGGGCCTGCAGTACCCGGTGGTCTACCTGCCGTTCGCGTTCGACCGCTGGTACAACGACGAGCCGGACGTGCTGCTGCTGCATCAGGACGGTCACCGCGTGCTCGACATCGGCGGCCCGGACACCCCCGGCCGCGGCCGGCGCCGGGACCAGGCCCTGGCCGAGGAGGCCGGGGAGGCGCTGCGCCACCTGTACGTCGGGCTGACCCGGGCCCAGTCCCAGGTCGTCACCTGGTGGGCGCCGACGAAGAACACCCGAACCTCGGGGCTGCATCGGGTGCTGTTCGGCGACCGGGATTTCGACGGTGGCGTGCCCGACAGCGTCAAGGTGCCCAGCGACGAGGCGGCCCGTACCCGCCTGGACGGCTGGCAGCAGCGCGGAGCGTTGGTGCTCGAGCAGGTCGGAGTCAGCGCCGCCCGACCACCGGCGGCGGACGCGCCCCGGCCGGACGAGCTGGCCGTGGCCGTGCTGCACCGCGATCTGGAGCTGCAGCGGTGGCGCCGCGTCTCCTACAGCTCGCTGTCGGCCGCGGGCTCGTCCGGCCTGTTGATCGGGGCGGACGCCGGGCCGGTGGCCGGTGACCTCGGGGTGGGCAGCGAACCGGAACACCCCGAACTGGCCGACGAGGACGGCGCGCTCGCCGCGCCGGCCGGCGCACCGGACCCCGTAGCGGACCCCATGGCGGCCCTGCGCGCCACCCTCTCGCCGATGGCCGACCTGCCGGTGGGGGCGACCTTCGGCACCCTGGTGCACGCCGTGTTCGAGACCACCGACCCCCGCGCCGCCGACCTGCCTGCCCAGGTGCGGGCCCGCTGCGCCGAGCAGGTCGCCCGGGTCGGCTTCCCTCTCGACCCGGACACGCTGGCCGCCGCCCTGGTGCCGGTGCTGCGCACCTCCCTCGGCCCGCTGGCCGGCGGCCTGACCCTGGCCGACCTGGGCACCCGGGACCGGCTGACCGAGCTGGAGTTCGAGCTGCCGCTGGCCGGCGGCGACCGCGCGGCCGGCCCGGTGCCGGACCTGGTGCTGGGCGATCTTGCCCCGGTGATCCGTCGCCATCTGCCGGCCGCCGACCCGCTGGCCGGGTACGCCGACCGGTTGGCCGCGCCGTCGTTCGCCGAGCTGCCGCTGCGCGGGTACCTGACCGGCAGCCTGGACGCGGTGTTGCGGCTGCCCGGCCCGCGGTACCTGGTCGCGGACTACAAGACCAACTGGCTGGGCGATTTCGACTCCGGCGCGCCCTTGTCCCTGTGGGACTACCGGCCGGCGGCGATGGACGCGGCCATGGCCGGGTCGGACTACCCGTTGCAGGCCATGCTCTACACCGTTGCCCTGCATCGGTTCCTGCGCTGGCGCCAGCCCGGCTATCACCCGGGCCGCCACATCGCCGGCGTGCTCTACCTTTTCGTGCGAGGGATGGCCGGCCCGGACACGCCGGAGATCGACGGTCGACCGTGCGGGGTGTTCGGCTGGGCGCCGCCGGTCGAGCTGATCACCGCGGTCTCGGACCTGCTGGACGGGACCGCGTCATGAGCACGTTCACCGAGTCCTTCGAGCGACCGCAGGACCCCTACGATCGGCGGCTGGCCCTGGGCGCCAGCGGACTGCTGCGGGCGGCCAACGTGGCCGACGTCCTCAGCGCCGCCGACGTGCACGTGGCCACCCGGATCGCGCAGCTGGCCGGCGAGCCCGACGACCGGGTGCGGCTGGCCGTCGCGATGGCGGTGCGCGGGATCCGCAGCGGCTCGGTCTGCATCGACCTGGCGCAGGCCCGGGCCACGCTGCTGCTGGCCGATCCCGGCGGGGACTGGCCGGTCCTGCCGGACTGGCGGGACGCGGTCCGGGCCAGCCTGCTGGTCGGCGCCGGCCGGCCGCTGCAGTGGGAGTTCGACCTGCTCTACCTGGACCGGTACCGGACGCAGGAGCAGCAGGTCCGCGACGACCTGCGCGACCGGCGGGCGCAGCCACCGCCGGTGGTGGACCGGGTCGCGCTGGCGGACGGGTTGGACCGGCTGTTCGCCGGCGGTGATCCGGGGCAGCGGCACGCCGCCGAGCTGGCCGCGACCGGCTGGACCACGGTGATCGGCGGCGGGCCGGGCACCGGCAAGACCACCACCGTGGCCCGGGTGCTGGCCCTGCTGATGGGGCAGCCGGGGGCGCGGCCGCGGGTCGCCATGGCCGCACCGACCGGCAAGGCCGCCGCCCGGCTGCAGGCGGCGGTGCAGGCCCAGGCCGTGGCGCTGAGCCCGGCCGACCGGCACGACCTGCCGACCCTGACCGCCTCCACGCTGCACCGGCTGCTCGGTTGGCTGCCCGGCCGCAGCCAGCGGTTCCGGCACGACCGGGACAACCGGCTGCCGTTCGACGTGGTGGTGGTCGACGAGACCTCGATGGTCTCGCTGACGATGATGGCCCGGCTGCTCGAGGCCGTGCGGCCGGACGCCCGGCTCATCCTGGTCGGCGACCCGGACCAGCTCGCCTCGGTGGAGGCCGGCGCGGTGCTGGCCGACCTGGTCGCCGGGCTGACCGCGGTCCCGGCCGCACCTCCGGCCACAGGGTCGGCGACGGGGTCGGCCACAGAGTCGGCAGCGGGGTCGGCCGCAGGGCCGGGCGCGGTCCCACCCGGCCCGCCGGCCATCGCGCCGGCCCGGGCCGACGCGGTGGCCCTGCTGGACCGGACCTGGCGCTTCGGCGGTGACATCGCCGAGCTGGCCGCCGCCGTCCGCGCCGGTGACGCCGACGCCGCGCTGGCCGTGCTGGCCCGCCCGGGCGCCGACGTGGCCCTGATCGCGCCGGAGGACACCGCCGGGGCGGGCGCGGCGGTGGACGCCGCCGTCCGACCCGACGTCGTCGGCACCGCCGCGGCCGTGCGGGCGGCCGCGGATGCCGGCGAGGCGCAGGAGGCGCTGCGCCGGCTGGACGGCCACCGGGTGCTGTGCGCCCACCGCAGCGGGCCGCGCGGGGTGACGCAATGGACCTATCGCATCGAGAATTGGCTGGCGGCCGAGGATCTGCTGCCGCCGCATCGGTTGTGGTACCCGGGCCGGCCGGTGCTGGTCACCGCCAACGACTACACGCTGCGGCTGTTCAACGGCGATGTCGGGGTGGCCGTGCTGACCGGGGGCCAGCTGCGGGTCTCCTTCAGCCAGCACGGCCGCATCGTGGACTACGCGCCGGGCCGGCTGGCCGACGTGCAGACCGTGCACGCGATGACCGTGCACCGCAGCCAGGGCAGCCAGTTCGACCGGGTGACCGTCGTGCTGCCGGAGGCGGATTCGCCGCTGTGCACCCGAGAGTTGTTGTACACGGCGCTCACCCGGGCGCAGACCCGGGTGCGGTTGATCGGCACCGAGGCCGAGGTACGGGCCGCCGTCGCCCGTCCGGCCGCCCGGGCCAGCGGGCTGCGGCTGCGGATGGCCGGCGGCTGACCGCCCGGAGCGGGGGCGGCGGGCAAGGCGGGTGCTTCCCCCGCGGGGTGGCAGGGCGGCGGGCCGGGGCGGGACCTTCGGCCCTGGCCCGCGCACGCGATGATCCGCGATCGTGAGGGCGCCACCAGAGGAGCTGACATGAACGAGATCGACGTCCAACAACGGTCCACCAACCGCATCGTCGTCGGCATCGACGAGTCCGAGGGCGCCCGGGTCGCCGCCCAGTGGGCGGCCCGCGAGGCGGCCCAGCGGCACGCCGTGCTGCACCTGGTCTCGGCCTACCCGAACCGGCTGGCCACCGGGGTGGCCGATGTCGTGCCGTCCATCGCGCACCAGGACACCCTCAAGGATCTGCACCGGCAGATCCAGACCGAGCTCACCACCGCCCATCCCGGCCTGCGGGTCACCGGGCTGGTCGCCTACGAGCAGCCGATCCCGTTGCTGCTGCACGAGTCCGCGCACGCCCTGATGCTCGTCGTGGCGACCCGCGGATCCGGCCGGCTCAGTCACGTGACCATGGGTTCGGTCGCCTTCGGGGTCACCGCCCGGGCGCACGTCCCGGTGGTCGTCGTCCGTCCCGGCACCGACCCGGTCGATCCGCGGGGACCGGTGGTGGTCGGCGTCGACGGCTCGCCCATCAGCGAGCAGGCCCTGGCCTTCGCGTTCGAGGCGGCGGCCGTCCGCGGCACCTCGCTGCTCGCGGTGCATGCCTGGGACACCGAGCAGGCCTTCGACCCCGAGGGCGTCACCATCCCCGCCGGCCGGCTGACGGTCAGCGACCTGAAGCAGATCGAGCGCGTGGTGCTGGCCGAGCGGCTGGCCGGCTGGCGCGAGCGCTACCCGGATGTACCGGTCGAGACCACCCTGCTCACTGAACGGGCGGCCGACGGGCTGGAGCGGCTGAGCAAGAAGGCGCAGCTGGTGGTCGTGGGCAGCCGGGGACGCAACCGTGTCGTCGGCGGTCTGCTCGGCTCGACCAGCCAGCACCTGATCGTGCATTCCGGCAGCCCGGTGGCGGTGGTCCGCCTGGACGACGGCCGGTGACCGGCTGGCACTCTCCGGCCGGCCGCGGCGGCTGACAAGCACCCTTGACAACGGTCGCTCTGTCAAGCACGCTTGACCAATGATGACAAGCAACCTTGACAAGTCGGATCGCAGCGACGGGGACCGGGCCAAGGCCAGGGCCTATGTGCGGGAGTTCATCCCGGCGATGCTGGCCTACTGCGTCGTCATCGTGCTCGTGCTCACCTTCGGCGACCTCGACGGCAGCTCGCCCTGGCGGTTCGTCTGGGCGGTGCTGCCGGTGCTGCCGCTGATCGGGGTCGCCGTCGCGGTGATCCGGCACGTGCGCCGGCTCGACGACTACCAGCAGCGGCTGAACCTGCAGGCGTTCGGGGTGGGGTTCGCGGTGGCGATGGGCGCGGCCATCACCGTCGGCCTGCTGCAGAGCGCCGGGCTGTCGACCCGGGCCGGCGGCTGGATCATCTTCGGGGCCGGGATGGCCGGGTGGGGGGTGACCGCCATCGTGGTCGCCCGCCGCGGGTGAAGAACTCCCTGCGGTCGTTGCGGGAGGCAAAGGGCTGGACGCAGGGCGCACTGGCCGATCGGCTGGAGGTCTCCCGGCAGACCGTCAACGCGCTGGAGACCGGCAAGTACGACCCCAGCTTGCCGTTGGCCTTCCGGATCGCCCGGCTGTTCGACCGGGCGATCGAGGAGGTCTTCGATCCCGACGGCTGAGCCGGCGCCCGGCTCGCCCGGGGTCTCAGGCCCGGCCGGACCGGCCCCGCCAGCACGGGGTGTGCCAGTGCCGGCGATCACCCAGCCCGGCCTGCTCGCCGAAGAGGTGGTCGGCCGGCCAGACCACCAGGTGGGCCAGGCCCGGCCGGATGAGCTGCTGGCACCCCGGGCAGCGGTAGGCCTTCTCCGCCCCGCCGACGCTGCGCACCATCCATTCCCGGCCACCGGCGCCGGTCTCGGTGCGGGCCCAGCCGCGGGTCAGGGCGGCGACGTCGAGCGGGACGTGCTCGGCGGCGGGGGAGCGCTTACGGGGTCGGCGGGCCACCGGTCGAGGCTAGCGCCGATCACCGGGTGGGCCGTCCAGGTGTCCGCTAGCGTGGATCGGCCGGCCCGCGACGCAGAGGAGACGAGGTCCGTGAGCGGATTTCCCGAGGGGTTCCTGTGGGGCGGCGCGGTGGCGGCGCACCAGTTCGAGGGCGGCTGGGACGCCGGCGGCAAGGGACCGAACGTCGTCGACGTGCTGACCGCCGGCGCGCACGGCGTGCCCCGCCGGCTGACCGACTCCGTCGAGCCGGGCACGTTCTACCCCAACCACGAGGCGATCGACTTCTACCACCGGTTCCGTTCGGACATCGCGCTGTTCGCCGAGCTCGGACTGCGCTGCTTTCGCACGTCCATCTCCTGGGCCCGGATCTTCCCCCGCGGGGACGAGACCGAGCCCAACGAGGAGGGTCTGGCCTTCTACGACGCCGTGTTCGACGAGCTGATCGCGCACGGCATCGCCCCGGTCATCACCCTGTCGCACTTCGAGTTGCCGCTGCACCTGGCCCGCGAGTACGGGGGCTTTCGCAACCGCGCCCTGGTCGAGCTGTTCGCCCGGTTCGCCGAGGTGTGCTTTCGCCGGTACCGGCACAAGGTCCGGTACTGGATGACCTTCAACGAGATCAACAACCAGATGGACACCGACAACTGGCTGTTCCTGTGGACCAACTCCGGAGTGCTGGTCGGACCGGAGGAGAACGCCCGCGAGGTGATGTTCCAGACCGCCCACCACGAGCTGCTGGCCAGCGCCAGGGCGGTCGCCATCGGGCATGCGATCGACCCCGACCTGCAGATCGGGGCGATGGTCTCGCACGTGCCGATCTACCCGTTCTCCTGCGACCCGCAGGACGTGATGGCCGCCCAGATCGCGATGCGGCAGCGGTTCTTCTTCCCCGACGTGCAGGTGCGCGGCGCCTACCCGGCCTACGCGCTCAAGGAGTTCGAGCGCGAGGGCTACCGGATCGCGATGGATCCGCAGGACGCGCAGATCCTGGCCGCCGGCACGGTCGACTACCTGGGCTTCAGCTACTACATGTCCACCGTGGTCAAGGCTGACGCGGTGAACGAGAACACCGGCGAGTCGGTCGATTTCACCCTGCCCAACGGGGTGCCCAACCCGTACCTGACGGCCAGCGACTGGGGCTGGCAGATCGACCCGGTCGGCCTGCGGTACACGCTGAACACCCTGTCCGAGCGCTACCAGCTACCGTTGTTCATCGTCGAGAACGGTTTCGGCGCGGTCGATGTGGTCGCCGACGACGGCACCATCGACGACGCCGAGCGGATCGACTACCTGCGCGCGCACATCGAGGCGATGCGGGACGCGATCGACCAGGACGGCGTCGACCTGATCGGCTACACCCCCTGGGGCATCATCGATCTCGTCTCGTTCACGACGGGGGAGATGCGCAAGCGGTACGGGATGATCCACGTCGACCGGGACAACGAGGGCCACGGCACGCTGGCCCGGACCCGCAAGCGGTCCTTCGGCTGGTACCGGGACGTCATCGCCGCCAACGGCGCCGCGCTCTAGGACGCTCCTGAATAACGGTCACTTGTGGGTTCGGGAGTTCGCTTTGGGACAGTGGGAGCGTTCGCGCGTGATCGGGCTGTCAGGCGTGGTCCTGAGTCGTCGCCCGGCCCTGGATGATTCTCCTGACTGATCGGAGGGACGGGCCGTTGCTCACGGCCCGGTGAGGTCTCGTGCCGGCCGGTCAGGCCGGTGCAATGGTCCACGTCCCGCTCACCCGCGTCAGCCCGAGGGTGAGCATTCGCCTGAGGTTGATCGCAGCGGCGCGGTGGTGCCACCAGTGGTCGTTCTTGGCGACGCCGCGGTAGCGGACTTTGCGGTTGCCGCGGACCAGCCAGGAGATCGATCGTTCGACCATCGGCCGGTGCCGTCGGTAGACCTGTTGGAAGTCCTCGGTTTCCGCTTGTCGACGGGCCGCCCTGAGCAGGCTTTCGTACTCGGTCAGCTTCAGCGATCGACCGGCGTCGCTGGTCGTGCATTGGGCCCGGAGCGGGCAGCCGCGGCAAGCCGCTCCGAAGGTGACGGACCATTGCGCGGTGATCGACCGGGTCACCCCGTTCGGGCAGGTGGCCGTCCTGGCCTCGGGGTCGACGGTGAAGTCGTCCAGGGTGAACCCGCCCGGCACGGCCGACCGCAGCGGGAACGGCTTGATCAACGCGATGTGCCCGGCATGGTCCAGTTCGGCCCGCGCGGATCCCGATCCGTACGCCGAATCGGCCAGCACGTGCAGCTTTTCGGTCTCCTGTGCCAGCAAGGTGGGTCCAACCTCGGCGTCGCTGTTGCCGCGTCCGCTGGCCATGGTCACCGCGCAGGCGGTGACCAGACCGGTGTCGGGTTCGACCGCGATGTGTGCCTTGAACCCGTCCTGCCGCCGGTGGACGGTCTTGTGGGCGTGCCGCGCCTCCGGGTCCACGGTGGAGATCACCCGGTCCGGGGCGACCCGCTGCGCGATCCGCCACCGTCCGTCGGTGCCGTCCGAGCCCTCGACCGGTTCCACGTCCTGCCCGGCGACCAACGCCAAGAGGGCGACCGCGTCCGCCGCCTTCGGTCCGAGCTCCTGGTCGGGCAGGTGTCCCAGCACCCGATGCGCGTCGGTGACCAGCGCATCGACAAGGGCCTCGCGGGCCTGCTGATCGTTCCAGGCGATCGCCGGTTTGCCCGGGTCGTCATAGTCGTGAGCCGAGCAGTGCTCGCCGACGACCTCGGCGGCGCCGGGTACCTCGCGGCGGACCCGGCGGATCGCCGCGATCAACTGGGTGACCGTGTCCTGGGTGGCGACCGCGTCGTCCAGGATCGTGGAATCCAACGCTCGCCTGCTCTTTCCAGCCAGCACCCCGGTCTGGTCCACGACCTGGCGGACCGCGTCGAAGATCCGGTTCGGCGACTGCGAAGCGGCCAGCCGACGCCGCCAGTACGTCAATGTCGTGGCATGGAACGCCGCAGCGGTCACCGGTAACCCGCACGCTGCCTTCCACCGCAGATCGAACGTCACCGAGTCCACCGTGTCCGCGTCGGACAGGCCGTGCAACGACTGCAACACGATCACCGAGGCCATCACGTCGGCCGGCACTGACGGGCGGCCCCGACCCGACGGAAACAGATCCGCGAACATGCCGTCCGGGAACACCTCCCGCCGGTGCGCGGCCAGAAACGCGAACACGCTGCCCGGCTTGAGCAGCCCACCGACTACCGACTCGGCATCCAACAACTCACGCTGATCCCGCGACCGACCCTGCACACCAAGATCATCCCGAACCCACAAGATCAACAGGGGCCGACATACGGATAATTCAGGAGCGTCCTAGCCGGTCCGCTCCTGCGGTGCTCGAGGGTGGCCCCGCCGGCTCAGCCGGCTCAGCCGCCCGAGCGCAGGGCGTGCGCGACGATCTCACCGATCAGCACCGCGGTGTTGGCCGGTCCGCGCAGCGGGGCGGCCGGCAGGATCGAGGTGTCGGCGAGGCGCAACCCGGCGATGCCGTGCACCCGGCCGGTCTGGTCCACCGCCGTGTCCGGGTCGTCGGGCGAGCCCATCGGGGCGGTGCCGCAGGTGTGCAGCGAGGTGCCCAGCCGGCCGCGGATCCAGCCGTCCAGGGCGTCGTCGTCGGCGGCCGTCCGCCGGTCCAGATCGGGTGCGCCGGCGGTCAGATCGGCGAAGGCCTTGGTGCTGACCAGCTCCAGGGCCAGCCGGACGCCTTCGCGCAGCCGGGCCCGGCCGGTGGCCGTGGACAGGTAGCCGTAGCGCAGGTCCGGCGGGACGTCGGGGTCGGCATCCACCAGCTGCAGCCGCCCGGTCGGCTGCGCGCCCATCGCCGAGATCAGCACCGGCAGCGCCGGGGCCGGCCCGGCGACGCCCCCGGTCAGCACGCTCATCGGCACGTGTGCGGGCAGCACCTGCAGGTCGCCCGCGGCCGGACCGCCGGCCGACCGGGCGTTCAGGACGCCGCTGATCCAGCTGTCCGCGCCGCGACCCCGGTAGTCGCGGGGCACCCAGTTCAGGACGACCTGCGGGTGGTCGCTGAACCGCCGGCCGACGGCCGGCAGGTCCACCAGCACCTCGATGCCCAGCGCGCGCAGCGGGGCGGCCGGACCGATCCCGGACCGCAGCAGCAGCGCCGGGGTGTTCAGGGCGCCGGCGCAGACCACGACGCCGCCCGCGTCGATCACCTCGGTGGCCCCGCCGGCGTGCAGCTCCACGCCGACCGCCCGGCCGCCGCGCACCCGGAGCCGGCCCACCGTGGCCCCGCCGCGCACCGTCAGATTCGGCCGGCCGATCGCCGGCAGCACGTAGGCCAGGCCGGTGTTCCACCGCCGGCCGTGCTCCACGTTCCGCGGGACGGGGCCGAAACCCGGTGCGTTCTGGGCGTTCTTGTCCGGTTCGGCCGGGAAGCCGAGCTCGGCGGCGGCCTGGGCGAAGGCGGCCGCGAGAGGCCCGGTCAGGGCCGGACGCTGCACCGGCACCGGCCCGGACCCGCCGTGCAGGTCGGTCGCGCCGTAGTCCAGGTCCCGTTCCAGTCCCCGCAGGAACGGTAGTACCCGCTCGTAGGCCCAGGCGGGGTTGCCGGCCGCCGCCCAGGCCGCGAAGTCCTCCTGCCGCGCCCGCATGAAGTAACCGCCGTTGGTCGCGGTACTGCCGCCCAGGAACCGGCCCCGGAAGATGTCGCCGACCCCGTCGCCGGCCAGCCGCACCGGGTACCGCCAGTGCCGTCCGGCCGCCGGCTGGGCCCCCGGCACCACGGCGGCGTCCAGCAGTTCGGGCGGGAACTCGGCCGGGGAGCCCGGGCAGTCCCCGGCCTCCAACAGCAGCACCCGGCGGTCCGGGTCCTCGCTGGCCCGGGCGGCGACGACCGCACCACCGGCCCCGGCGCCGACGACGATCAGGTCGAACGTGTGCACCGCCGCCTCCGCTGCCCGGCCCGGTCCGCCACCCCGAATCGCGGGCCGCGGCGTGTCGGGGGATGCTAACGCCTCACCCACCGACCTGAAAGGCGCCCCGATGTCCCTCCTGCCGCGACGCCTGCTGCTCGCGCTGTCCGCCGCCGCGTCCGTCGCGCTGGTGGCCGGTTGCACCTCCGGGACCGAATCCGGTTCCGGCTCCAGTCACGACGAGGGCGGCTCGGCCGCCGCCACGGCCACATCGTTGACGACATCTTCGGCGGCGCCGGTGGTCTCGCCGGCGGAGGCCGAGCTGACCCCGGTGGTCGGCACCGTGACCACCGAACCGGCTCCGGTGATGGGCAGCGACGGCAACGTGTACCTGGCCTACGAGCTGTCGATCGTGAACGCCGCCGGGGCCCCCGTGGTGATCAAGGGCGTGCGCGTGCGCGACGCCGACACCGGTGAGGTGGTCCAGGAACGCTCCGGCGCCGCACTGCTGTCGACGTTCAAGGCGACCGGCGCCGGGGCCGCCACGACGGCGCCGACCGAGGCCACCCTCAACGGTGGGCAACACGGGTTCATCTGGCTCTCGCCCTCTTTCGACCCGACCCAGGCGGTGCCGCACGCCCTGGTGCACGAGCTCGAGCTCAGCTACGCCAACCCGCCGAACGCGTTGATCGCCCCCTCGTCCACCGAGACCATCGCGCCGACCCCGGTGCGGTCCAAGCCGGCTCCGGTGATCGCCCCGCCGCTGCAGGGCGACAACTGGTTCGACGGCAACGGATGCTGCGACGAGGTGACCCCGCACCGCGGGGCGGCCAACCCGGTCGACGGGCAGTTCTACTTCGCCGAGCGGTTCGGCGTCGACTGGGTGCAGCTGGACGCGCAGGGCCGGTTGCTCGTCGGCGATCCGACCTCCCTGTCCAGTTACCCGTACTACGGCGCCCCGATCACCGCGGTGGCCGACGGCGAGATCGTGGCCGTGCACGACGGCGAGGTGACGCAGACGCCGGGTTCGTCACCGGCGGTGGGATCGCTGCAGGTGACCCAGTACGGCGGCAACTACGTGGTGCAGCGCTTCACCCAGGGCGGCGAGATCTACTACGCCTTCTACGCGCACCTGGAACCGGGCAGCATGGACGCCTTGCAGGTCGGCCAGCAGGTCGCCACCGGCGGTGCGATCGGCAAGCTGGGCAACACCGGCAACACCGACTCCCCGCACCTGCACTTCCACGTGATGGACGGCCCGGATCCGTTGGCCAGCAACGGGTTGCCGTACCGGTTCAGCTCGTTCCAGCTGGTCGGCCGGGCCACCGGCGACGATGCGCTGCTGCCGCTGTTCACCGGCGGCGCGCTGACCCTGGCGCCCGGCGCGGCGTCCGGGCCGCGCACCGACGATCTGCCGCTGTACCTTGATCTGGTCGACTTCCCGGCCCCGACCGGCTGAGGCCCGGGGTCGGCGGGCCCGGTGGTGCCGATCAGTCCTTGATCTGCACCCGGGCCCGCTTGACGATCTTCGGATCGGCCGGGTAGACGACCGAGGTGTCCTTGTCCTCGTAGTCGAACTGGTTGAGGAAAAAGCGCATCGCGTTGATCCGCGCCCGCTTCTTGTCGTTGCTCTTGATCGACATCCA
Organism: Nakamurella multipartita DSM 44233; assembly: GCF_000024365.1. Taxonomy (NCBI): domain Bacteria; kingdom Bacillati; phylum Actinomycetota; class Actinomycetes; order Nakamurellales; family Nakamurellaceae; genus Nakamurella; species Nakamurella multipartita. Next base: position 4,297,873 of record NC_013235.1, on the reverse strand, counting down.
GGGCGCCTCGTCGGTGTCGGTGGCCAGCACCATGGCCTCCTTGGCCTCGGTGTAGGCGTCCCACCGGTCCAGCGACTCGATGTCCATCGGGGAGAGCTTCCAGCGCCGGACCGGGTCGATCTGCCGGATCGCGAATCGGGTGCGCTGCTCGGCCTGGGTGACCGAGAACCACAGCTTGGTCAGCGAGAAGCCGCTCTCGATCAGCATCTCCTCGAACAGCGGGGCCTGCCGCAGGAAGATCCGGTAGTCCTTCTCGCTGGCGAAGCCCATCACCCGCTCCACGCCGGCCCGGTTGTACCAGGACCGGTCGAACAGCACGATCTCGCCGGCGGTGGGCAGGTGGGTGATGTAGCGGTGGAAGTACCACTGGCCCAGTTCGGTCTCGGTGGGCTTGTTCAGCGCCACCACCCGGGCCGCGCGCGGGTTCAGGTGCTCCATGAACCGCTTGATGGTGCCACCCTTGCCGGCCGCGTCCCGGCCCTCGAACAGGATGACGTGCTTGCCGCCGGTGTCCTGGGTCCAGTACTGGAACTTGAGCAGCTCGATCTGGAGCTGGTACTTCTCCTGCTCGTAGATCTCCCGGTCCAGCCGCTCCGGGTAGGGGTACTCCTCCTGCCAGGTGACGATCGGGTTGCCGCCCGGGTCGATCAGGTCGGGGTCGGAGCCGTGCTCGTCGTGGCGAACGGTGTACCCGTCGTTGAGCAGGTGGTCGAGGTACTCGCGGAAATTCTCCCGGATCAGCACCGGCTCAGTATCGACCGCCGGCGGCCACTCCCACCAGCCGGGGCCGGGCGTTCATCGCCGGTTTCCCGGGCCGTCATGACGTGGCCATCGGCGCGAGCGGGACCGGCCCCGGTCAGCTCTGTCGCTCCAGCGGAATTGTCGCATCGACAGTTAGGGTGGGCCAAGAGAGTGACCGAAGCGCAAGACCGACGCACAAATGGGGGTGCCGTCCGTGCGAGCAACTCGAACCCGATCGGCCGCGTTCGCCGGCGCCGCGCTGCTGGCCGCGCTGACGCTCGGGGGTTGTGCGACCTCCGGTGCGAGCAGCGGCACGACCGTTGGCACCGCATCAGCCTCGTCGTCGGGGGCCGGCGCCTCGTCGCCGGCCGCCTCGACCACTCTTTCGAGGGCGCCGGCCACGTCCACCGCCGCCACCACCATGGCCACGACCAGCTCACCGGCGCCGAACACGACGGACGCGGAGTCCGCGGCGCCGGTCACCGAGCCGCCGGCCGCGACCACGGAATCCGCGGCCTCCTCCAGCAGTGCGGATGAGGATTGGGCGACCTTGCAGGCGGCGCTGGCCCAGGCCGACGCCGAGCTGGCCACCGCCCAGTCCCAGGGCTGGTGGTCCGGCCCGATCTGCAGCCCGGACATCGAGATGCACCGGGAGAATGCCGGCCAGGAGCCGCTGCCGGACGAGCAAGTGCGCGCCGAGTGCGCCGCCAACATCGCCGAGTTCTGGGCGTCCAAGGTCGACTACGAGCAGCTGATGGCGCTGGACAACGACGCCCGCATCACCGAGTTGGCCCGGGTCGGGGCGGTGCTGGGGCTGCCGTCCGCGCAGCCGCCGACAATCGCTCAGGTCGTCGTCGTGCACGGCTGCGAGCAGGGGTGGATCACCGATCCGGCCGTCTGCTCCGTGATTCCGGCCGGCTGAGCGCGCCGCGACCTCACTCGTCGGCCGGTAGCCAGAGCGCGGCCAGCAGCACCCCACCGTCCAGGCTCCAGCGCCCCGGGCAGTCGGCGAAGCGGCCGGCGTCGGGGGTCGGCGCCGTGAGCCGGGCCCGGAACGTCCCGGCCGGCTCCAGCCGGATCGTGGCGTCGGCGAATCCGAGCCACTGCTGCTGCACCGGGTACCAGGCCTTGAACAGGGCTTCCTTGGCGCAGAACAGCAGCCGCCCCCAGTGCACCGCCGGGTCCTGCGCGGCCAGCGAGTCCAGCTGGGCCCGCTCACCGGCCGCCGCGGTCAGCCGCAGCACGCCATCGGGCAACGGCTCGTTCGGTTCGGCGTCGACGCCGATGGCGAGCATGTCGCTGCGGCAGGCGACGGCGGCGCCGGTGTAGCCGGCGCAGTGGGTGATGCTGCCGACCACGCCCGGCGGCCATTGCGGTTCGCCCGCCGAACCTTTGGGGATCGCACCGGCCGGTGCGCCGAGCCGGCGCAGGGCCTGCCGGGCGCAGGCCCGGGCCACGACGAACTCGCGCCGCCGCTTGTCCACCGCCCGCGCCACGATCGATTCCTCACTGGGGTACAGGCCCAGGTCGCCGTCGGGCAGCTCGTCGCCCCGGCAGTGGGCCACGGCCACCCCGGCCGGCAGGAGCGTCGCAAGGCCGGGCACCGGGTCAGCGTAGGCCGCGACCGGCCCGACCGGTCCGGGCCGGTGCGGTCCACAGGATTCCTACAGCCGCCGAACAGGTCCTGGCTGGGTGGCTCAACCAGAGTCGGTTTTACCGCACCACGAGCCGCACCGGTCCGGCCCGTCGACCCACCGATCCGAGGAGAGTTCTTGTCTGCCCCCAGCCGTCCGACCCACCAGGGACTGTCGTTCGACGTCCGCGGCTGTGGGCTCCACGACCGCGGCGGGCGTGCCAATGACCCTGCGCCTGAACCTGGCCACCGTCCAGGACGGCCAGCAGGTGCCGTACTCCGGGGCCGCCGTTTCCGTCCGGCCCGGCGACCGGGACGGCAAGTACTCCTTGTATTCCGAGGGCCTGGAGAGCGAGAACTACCTGAGCGGTGGGCAGGTCGCCGATACGAACGGGATCGCCCGGCTCCGGCAGCTGATTGTCGCGTCCCCATCTTTCCCGACGGCTCGACAGTCGAGCCGTCGCAAACCTTCTGGAGGTAGATCATCATGGGTGGATTGTCCTGGTGGCATTGGTTGATCATCGGCGGCGCGTTCGTCGTGCTGTTCGGGGCCAAGAGGCTGCCCGACGCGGCCCGTGGGGTCGGCCGGTCGCTGCGCATCCTGAAGTCCGAGGTCTCGGCCATGCACGAGGACGAGGCCGCCGGCGAGGTGGGCCCGGCGTCCGGCGCCGCCCCGGCGGCCGGGACCCCGGTCGCCGCGGCCCCGCTCACCGTGGCGTCCACGCCGGTGCCGGCCGCCCCGGAACCCGCCGCCGGCCCGGTCGCCGCGCCGGCGCCCCGCTGACCTCGGGCCCGGTGGTCGGCTGGCCACCGGGCCGCCCGATCGTCGACCCCTCCGATCCCGGAAGGCTGCCCACCAGTGGTGTCCGTTCGCGCCATCCGGCTCCGGTTGCCCGGCCGCCGCCCGCGCCCGCCGGCCGACGGTTCCATGGCCCTGCTGGACCACCTGCACGAATTGCGCCGGCGGCTGTTCCTGGCCACCCTGGCCCTGATGGCCGGCACGGCGGTCGGCTTCGCGTGGTTCGCCCGCGGCATCCCGGCGATCGGGTTGCCCAGCCTGGGGGACATCCTGACCGGCCCCTACTGCGCGGTCCCGGCCGAGAGCCGGGTGACGTTCGGCGACGGCAGCGGCTGCCAGCTGCTGGCCACCGGGCCGTTCTCGGCGGTGGAACTGCAACTGAAATCCGCGCTGATCGCGGCCACCGTGCTCACCGCGCCGGTCTGGCTGCATCAGCTGTGGGCGTTCGTCGCCCCGGCGCTGCACGCCCGGGAGCGCCGCTACGCGATCGTCTTCGGCGTGAGCGGGGGGCTGCTGTTCGGCGCCGGCGCCGGGCTGGCCTACCTGGTCATCCGGGAGGGGCTGACGGTCCTGCTCGGTTTCGGTGGGGACGCCACCGTCGCGGCGCTGTCGCCGGAGAGCTACTTCTCGTTCCTGATCGCCATGCTGATCATCTTCGGGGTGTCCTTCGAGCTGCCACTGCTGTTGATCATGCTCAACCTCGCGGGGGTGCTCACCGGTGAGCGGCTGGCCACCGCCCGGCGGTATGCGATCTTCGGCCTGGTCGTGTTCGCCGGGCTCGTCGTGCCGGGCAACGACCCGATCACCATGGGCGCTCTGGCGGCCGCCCTGGTCCTGCTCTACGAGGTGGCCGTCCAGGTCACCCGGATGCATGACCGCCGTCTGGCCCGCCGCGGCGCCGCCCAACCGGCCCGGCCCGACGACGAACCCAGCCGGCTCCGGCCCGGCACCCCGGTCTGACCTCGCTCTCCTCGAGAAACGGAAATCCACATCATGTTCGGGCTGTCGTGGGGTCAGATCGGCATCATCCTGCTCGTCGCGGTCTTCGTGCTCGGTCCCGAACGGATCCCGACCGCGATCGCCGGCGCGTTGACTGCGGTGCGCAAGCTGCGCGCGCTGGTCGCCGGGGCGCAGGCCGACACCCTGGGCCAGTTCACCTCCGAGATCGCCCAACTCCGTCAGCAGCTGGCCGAACTGCAGGATCTGGCCGGGATCTCGGAGCTGCGCGCGCTGCATCCGCAGCGGGTGCTGGCCTCGATGACCACCTCCGATCCGGCGGCGGCGGAGTCGGCCACCGGCACCGGCCGCACCGATCGGGGCGCCGCGTCCCCTTGATGGCGAAAAGGCCATCGGTATCGGGGTATTTCCGAATTCGTGGCGACCGCCTTCGGTTCGGAGCCGGTCAAGAATTGTGATAGTGCCCGGTGTTCTCCTGGGAAGGAAATGGACACAACGGTAGGGCAGCCGGATGACGACGCTCCTGATTGACGGTGTGCACGTGATTTTCGAGGGATTGCCGCGGCTGCGTTGGGCCGCCGGTCCCTGGCGGTTGCACGGGGCCGGCGCCCCGGCGGCGGTCCTGGACCATGTCTGGCCCCGGCGCGACGAACTCGTCCACGTCCGCCGGCAGATCGATCACGGCCAGCGGACCGTGGTGGTCGTCGACGACCGGGTGACGGTGGTGACCCTGCCGCTGGGGCGCGCGCCGTTCGTTCCGTTCGGCGCCCTGGACGTGGGCGGTGCGGGGGCCGGCGAGCGCCGGCTGTCGATCCCGAGATTCGGCTGGCTCCGGGATCGGGAGCGGACCCGGGGCGAGAATTTCCTGGCCCGCATCGCCGACCAGCAGTTGCCGACCGGACGGTACGGCGAGGGCGCCATCGTGATCGAACGCGGCCTGCTCGGCACCGGAGAGCCGTTGCGATTCGTCTTCGCCGGGTACGAGATGTCCCTGGGGCAGCTGCAGCTCACCATCGAGCACATGTTCCGCCCGCAACCGCCGGTCGGCGCCCGCCCGGCGCCCGGCGCCCGTCACCTCGGGGTCGCGGCCGCCATCCTGGCCGCCTGAGCCTGGATTCACCGGTGGGGTGGAGCCGGCGCGGCGCGTTTAACGCAAGAGGGTGCTCCTGACCTGCACGATCACGGTTACCACACCAAAGATCACGCAAGCCCAGGGAGCACCCTCTTGGTGACGAAGTCTTGCACACTGGACCGCTTGTCCGTACGCGCTGACGAGGACAGTGTCGTGTCCGATGCCGGGTTGCTGGTCGCGGCAACTTTGGCCCAACGGCTGGATCTGGCCGGTTTGTTGCGTGAGCACGTCACGGTGCCCGGGAGCGTGGGCGCCCACCCGGACCGCAAGTGCCTGACCGTCGTCCATTCGCTGCTGGCCGGCGGTGACTGCATCGATGACGTGAACGCTTTGCGGGCGGGCTCGACCAGCGCAGTGCTGGGACACCGGGTCGCGGCGCCGTCCACGGTCGGCACGTGAGCCTGTCAAGTCCTTTGTGTAAGGGGTGTGACGGGGGTTACAGGTGGGGTTCGATTCGGTCGGGATAGACCAGGGCGAGTTGGGCCAGCGCTGCTTTCCAGTTGGTGGTGACGGCGCCTTGGATGAGGCGTCCGGACGCTCGTCGGTCGGCGGCGGGTAGTCCGCGCTCTTTCTCCCGGTCGCGGGCTCGTTTGTCCTCGATGTTGCAGATCGCCAACCACAGCAGCTTGACCGCGGCTGCGTCGTTGGGGAAGTGGCCGCGGTTCTTGGTGACCTTGCGCAACTGATAGTTCAGCGACTCGATCGCGTTGGTGGTGTAGATGACCCGGCGCAGGGCCGGCGGGAACGCCAGGAACGGGGTGAACCGGTCCCACGCCGCCTGGAACGAGCGGACCGCCGACGGGTACTTCGACCCCCAGGGCCCGTCCCGGAACGCCTCCAAGGCGGCGAGGGCGTCCTCTTCGGAGCTGGCGGTGTAGATCGGTTTGACCGCGGCAGCGACGGCTTTGCGGTCGCCGTAGGACACGAACCGCATCGACGCGCGGATCAGGTGGACCACGCAGGTTTGCACGGTCGCGGCCGGCCAGGTCGCCGCGATGGCCTCGGGGAACCCTGTGAGCCCGTCACAGCACACGATCAGCACGTCTTGCACGCCGCGGTTGGCCAGGTCGGCGCACACCCCGGCCCAGAACTTGGCGCCCTCATGGGTTTGCACCCAGATCCCGAGAACGTGCTTGATACCTTCCATGTCGACCCCGACGGCCAGGTTCGCGGCCTTGTTCACCACGTGTCCGCCGTCTTTGATCTTGACGGTGATGGCGTCCAGATAGATCACCGGGTAGATCGGCTCCAACGGACGGCGCTGCCAGGCCAGGACCTCGTCGGCGACCGCGTCCACGATCTTGCTGATCGTCTCGTGGGACAGGTCCACCCCGACCGTGGTCGCCAGGTGGTGGGCGATGTCCCGCAACGTCATCCCGCCCGCGTACAGCGAGATGATCATCCCGTCGATGCCGTCCAGCCGGCGCTGCCCCTTGCCGACCAGCATCGGGGTGAACGTCCCGGCCCGGTCCCGAGGGACCCGCAATTCGATGTCACCGATCTCGCTGGACACCGTCTTGGCGTAGTGACCGTTGCGGGAATTGTCGTACTCGGCCGCGTCCACGGCGCCCTTGTCGTAGCCGACGTGGTCGGTCAGCTCCGCTTCCAGACCGCGTTCCAACGCAGCCTTGAGCATCCCGCCCAGCACCCCGCTGTCGCCGGTCAGCGGCTCCCCGGCATCGATGCGGGCGAACACCCCGTCCAGCGCACCCGAGGCCTTCAGATCCGCAGCCAACTCAGCCTGCACCCGACGACGCTCGGCCCGCTCCTGCGGGGTCAATCTCGGCATGCCATCAATCGTCACAGCTACTCCTCAGACGCTAGATGCCACACCCCTTACACAGTCCATCTGACAGGTCCCGGCACGTTCCTCCGCGCTTTCGGCTTCGGACACGCCCGCCAACTGGACGTGGTGACCCGCCGCCTGCTGACCCGAGCTGTGACCGCCGGCGCACATCCACAGTTCGGTCGGTCGGTCACCGTCGATATCGACTCGACCCTGTGTGAGACGTTCGGGCTGGCCAAGGACGGTGCCCGGGAAGTCATGCGGACCGGGCGCCGCGGCTACCACCCGCTGCTGGCAGTGATCTCCGGGACCGGCGATATCGCGCATGCCCGGCTCCGGCGGGGCCGTTCCAACGACGCCACCGCGGCACCGCTGTTCATCAACGAAACGATCTCCCGGCTGCGTCAGGCCGGCGCCACCGGGCAGATCGTGCTGCGCGCCGACTCCGGCTTCTATCTGCACGACGTCGTCGCGGCCTGCCGGGCCGCCGATGTGCGGTTCTCGATCGGCGCCCGGATGATCGGGCACCTACGAGGACAGATCGAGGCGATCCCGGACGAGCAATGGCAGCCGATCGAGTACTTCCTGCCCGGCGCCGGGGTCGCCGAGATCCCGTACACCCCGTTCGCCCAGGACACCCACGGCCGCGACCGGACCGACACCGTCCCGCTACGACTGATGGTGCGGCGCACCCCACCCACCCAGGCCCAGGTCCGCAACCGCGGCCAGGACACCGACCAGGCAGCGTTGTTCCCGGTCTACGACTACCACCCGATCATCACCGACCGGGACGGCGACCTGCGCGACCTGGAGGCCGACCATCGCCGGCACGCCGAGGTCGAGCTCACCATCCGGGACCTCAAACACGGCATGGGTCTGGCGCACTTGCCGACCAAAAGCTTCGGCGGGAACGCCGCCTGGCTGATCTTGAACACCATCGCCCACAACCTCACCCGCTGGATCACCCGCCTCGGCTTTGACCAAGGCCACCGGATGACCAAGAACATCCGCCGCCGCGTGTTCAACCTCGCCGGCCGGCTGGTCCGCACCGGCCGACGCACCACCCTGCGGCTACCCAGTCGCTGGCCCTGGGCCCACGCCATCATCACCGCCATCAAACGGCTCCGCGACCTACCCGCGGCGACCGGATAACCCAGCCAGGACCACGACCCCACACTCAGGAACCAGGAGAAGCCGGACCGACCGGCAACTCAACCCTGCCCAACCTCGAAATCGGACACCCCGCCCCAAGATCCACCCGAGCCGACCGACCCACCAACGCAATCGGTGGATTCAGGCTGAGCCGCCTGCGTGTCCGGCTCAGGCGCCCTCGACCACCGGCCGGGTTCCGGCCCCGCGCCGCAGCTCGCGGGCGGCCAACCGGGTCAGCGGCGGGAAGGTGTAGAGCGGGCGGCGGCCGGCATCGAGCCCGATGACCTCCAGCAGCCGCCGGTCGAGCAGCTGTTCCAAGACGTGCTCGGCCAGGCTCTCGGGCATCCCCAGGAACCGGCCGACCGTGTCCGCGGTGAAGGTCGGGGTTGGCAGGTCGGCCAGCAGCCGGATCTGGGTGAGCCGGCCCTCCTCGATCGCGTCGAACAACCGGTCCAGGGCCGGTCGGATGTGCAGCGCCCCGGCCTGCAGCCGGTCCAGCCGGGTTGCGTCGGCGTGCAGGTGCGTGACCATCTGCCGCAGCGACCAGTGCGGCTTGCGGCTCAACTGCAGGCTCAGGATCCGCAGGGCCAGGGGGAACCGGCCGCAGCTGTTGACCAGCTCCACCGCCGCCGGCCGCTCCACTCGTACCCGGTCCTGGCCGCCCGCGCGGCCCAGGAACGCCAGCGCCTCGTCCATGCCGAACGGACCGAGATCGATCTGCCGGTTCAGCGGTACCGCGGCCAGTGGTTCGGTGCTGGTGATCAGCACTCCGCAGCCCGCGCCGGCCGGCAGGAGCAGGTGGACCTGTTCGTCGGAGACGGCGTTGTCCAGCACCACCAGCACCCGCCGGCGCGCCAGCATGCTCCGGTACACCTGCGCGCGTTCCTGGGTGTCGCCGGGAATCTGATCGGCGGTGGCGCCCAGGGCCCGCAGGAACCAGGCCAGCACGTCGCGCACGTCCACCCGCGGCCGGCCGGGCCCGCCCAGATCGACGAACAGCTGCCCGTCGGGATACAGCTGGCGGCCCAACTGGGCGACGTGGATGGCCAGCGACGACCGGCCGACACCCGGGGGACCGGAGATCAGCGCCATCCGCGGGCGCCCGTCGCAGGCCACCGCGCACGGGGCCGGGGTGTGCGGCCGGGGCGGGGTCGCCGGGTGCTGGAATCCCAGCCAGCTGCTGAGCCGGGCCGCCTCGGTGCGCCGCCCGGTGAAGTCGGCCAGATCGGGCGGCAGCATGGCCGGCGCCGGCGCCGGCGCCGGCGCTCGGGGGCCGACGGGACCGGTCGGGCCGTCGGCGGACGCGCCAGGCACCGTCGGGCCGTCCGCCGGTTCGGCGACGATCTCCTCGTACAGCTCGGTGAGCAGTGGGCTCGGGTCGACGCCGAGCTCGTCGGCCAGCAGCTCCCGGCCCTCGAAGAAGGTCCGCAGCGCGTCGGCCCGCCGGTGCGAGCGCCACAGGGCGGTCATCAGCTGGGCCCGGAAGCGTTCCCGCAGGGGATGGGCGGCCACCAGCGAGGTGAGTTCGGCGATCAGGCCGCGGCACCGGCCCAGCGACAGTTCGGCCTCGACCCACAGTTCCTGGGTGCTCAGCCGGCTCTCCTCCAACGCCGCGACCTCGGTCTCGGCCAGGAACTCGGTGCCCGATCCCAGGGCCGCGCCCCGCCAGAGGGCCAACGCGGCGGCCAGGTGCAAGGTGGCGACGTCGGGCCGTCCCTGTTCCAGGGTCGCCCGACCCAGCCGGGTGAGGCTGAGGTACTCGTCGAGGTCGAACCAGGCGTGCGGCGCCCGCAGCGCGTAGCCCTGGCCGCTGCGCACCAGCTCGACCTGTTCGCCCAGACTGCGGCGCAACCGGGAGACGTAGGTGTAGATCTGCGCGCTGGAGGTCCGCGGCGGATCCTCACCCCACAACACCGTGCTCAGGGCCGCGTCGGTGACCACCCGGCCCCGGGCCAGCAGCAGGGTGGCCAGCACCGTGCGTTGCTTCGAGCCCCCCAGCTGGACCTCGCTGCCGTGGCAGAAGACCTGGACGGGGCCGAGGATGCGGAATTGCAGGACGGATCTCGGATTGCTGTCGTCCCGGCGCGTCGGTTCGAGACCGGACCCGGAACGGCCGCTCTCGAGATCATTGCCGATAATCGCGAACAATTCCGAGCGGGTTCCCGTCATCGGACACCCCATTCGAAAAGCTGCATATGAAGAAGAGTCCGGTGGGCACTGGGAAGTACCCCATGGCCGGCATTCACTCTTCCAGCGCAGCATGTGCCGCCGACTGGCGCACAAGGCCACTCGATTGAGTGACAGTCGTTGTGACTGAACGGGTTTCCCGGCCGCGATCGGCGCGGCGGAAGCCGGCGCCGTCCGCGGTGCACCAGCCCAGCAGCGCGCCGACCAGCCCGCTGATCCGCGCCAGCACCACGCCGGACGGGGCCACCGCCTCGCCCAGGAAGGCCCCCGGGGTCGCCGGGTCGGGGCCGGCGATCAGCCGAATCCGCGGGTAGGTGGCGGCCAGGGCGCCATCGTTGCGGCCATCGGCAGCCGAATCGAAAAGATCGACACGTTCGATGCGCGACAGCGCGACCAGGGGCCGGGCCGTCCGATCGCCTCCGGCCAGCACCGATGTGCGGGCCAGGCCGTCCAGCAGCAACGCCGGAATCCGGAACCGGTCGAACGGAGCCCGGTAGGCCTCCGGACGCAACACGAACATCGCCTGACCCGCGTGTTCACCACGGACGGGTGACCGCAGGGTGTCCAACGGTCCCGACAACTGCACCGCCGGGTTGGGTTGCAGGTACGGGTCGACGGTCGGCCACCCGGTCGCCAGCACCGCGCGCGGCGGGACCGTGCTGCACCCCGGCCGATCGGCCACCCGGACCTCCAGGTCGGCGTGCACCTGGTCGGCGACCAGCAGCTCGCCCGAGGGTGCCCGGACGTCGGAGGTGATGGTGACTCGTACCGATGTCCCGGTACCGTCGGCAATGTCGGATATTCGGGTCGCTCTCACCCTGATGGCCAACGACTTTCGGGTGGGGTGCAGCCGCAGGAACTTGCGGAAGACCACGTGTTCGAAGGCGATGGCGCGGCGGCCGGGACACAGCGTCTCCGCCGCGGTGGCCGCGAGCTCCAGGGCGAAAGTGCCGGGCAGGGTGGGTCGGCCGTCGACCAGGTGGTGCGCCAGGTAGGGATCGTGGTCCAGGTCGAGCAGGAAGTCGAAGGCCCGGTCGTCGGCGTCGAAGGTCCGGTCGGACGCGCGCAACGATCGCCGGCCGATGGCCGGCGGGAGCAGGTCGGGATCGACCCGGGCGACCCGCGGCCGGGGCCGGTCCGCCGCATCGGCCATCGCGGCCCGCAGCCCGGGGAAACGATCGTCCAGCATCGCCTTCTCGGCCGCGCCGAGGTGGATCGTCACCCGATCGCGGGACGGCCGGTCGAGCTCGCCGAAGAACAGCGCGATGCCCTCGGCCGTCGACATGCCCCCGGAGAACCCCGATCGATGCAGGAACCCGCGGGTGACCGGGTCGGCGGCCAGACCGATGCTGTCCCAGAGGGTCCACCCGATGGTGAACTCCTGGCAGCCGTCGTCCCGGCCGGCCGCCGCCGCGCTGGCCAGCAGGTCGTTGCCGGCGGTGTAGTCGATCTCGCCCGGTTGCCCGGTGAAGCCCAGGATCGAACCGAAGTTGCACCAGGCGAGCGGTGGCCGACCGGCGAAGGCCCGTCGCAGGTGGGCGTAGCCGAGCGCCTTGACGTCGCGGACGGCCCGGAAGTCGGCCAGCCGCTTGCGCTCCAGCGCGGCCGACCGGCTGATCCCGGCCCCGAAGAGCACCAGGTCGACCCGGCCGCTGACGGCCTGGATCTCGTCGACGGTGCGCGCGACCGCCGCCGGATCGGTCAGGTCGCACACCCGGTAGTGCACCGAGCCGGCGCCGCAGAGCCGGGTCAGCTCTTCGAGGGTGGCCCGCGCCTCCCACGCCTGCATGAGCCGGTCGAACACCCGGTTGAGCTCGGCCAGCTTGCGTCCGGATCCGGCGGCGTGCGCGGCCGCGAGGAACTCGGCGCGGGATGGCCGGGCATCGTCGGCGGCCGGATGGTCGAGCCGGTTCGAGCCCAGCACCCACAGCGTCGGGGCCGACCGTTGCGCCAACGCGGTGAGCAGCGCGGCGGTCACGCCGCGGGAGCCGCCGGCGGCGACCACCACCGAGGTGCGATCGAGCCGGAGCGGGCCGGGGCCTTCGCCGGCGTCCGCGCGCGGCACCGGCAGCGGCACGTACCGGCGGCCGGCGGCCAGCACCGTCACCGGCAGCAGCCTGGCCCGGCGCGACTCGGCGACCAGTTCGGCCAGCCCGTCGGCCGCGGACCGGGTCGTGGTCAGCACGGCCATGACGTCCAGATCGGGTCGCTCGGCCCGCAGCGTCTTGAGCATGCCGGTGAAGATCCCGGTGCCGGCCCGCGGGCGCGTGTCGCGCACGGCGTCCAGCGCGAGCAGGCAGCACGATCCACCGGCCGGGCCGGCCGGGTCGGCGAACAGGGCGCGGATCGCCAGGAAGGTCAGATCGGCCAGGGCGAGCGCGGCGGTGAAGCCGGGTTCGGTCGGATCGCGATCCGCCCCCAGGGTGACGATGACCCGCAGCTGCATCAGCGGCCGCCCGAAGGCGGCAATGGCGTCCGTGACGGTGGTTTCGTCCACCGGTCCGGGCAGCGCAACCACCCCGGCGCCGGCGTGCGGGACGGACGAGAGGACCAGGCAGGACGGGTCGACCGGCGGCAGGTCCTCCGGTCGATCGGTGACGATCAGGCAATTGGCCGGCAGCGCGGGCAGGGCGCTGCGGACGTTCTCGCCCTCCCAGCGCCGGTAGGCCACGGCGAACGGTGTCACAGTCGGCGCCGGCACAGTCGGCGCCGGCACGGTCGGCGCCGGCACGGCCGGGGCCGGCGCCGACTCCGGGTCGGCCGGTGCCGCCGGTTCCGCTTCTCCGGCCGGTGTGCGCAGGGCGGCCGTCAACGCCGGTGCGGATCGGTCGGCCGGCCGGTCCGCGACCGGCCGGACCTGCACCGCGACCCGGGCTCCGGTGATCGCGTCGGTGCAGGTGACGACGGAGGTCTGGGGGCGGTCGAGCGCCGCGACCAGCTCGAGGGTGCCCTGCGCGCCCAGGTGGTGCCGGCCGGCCAGCACCGCGGGCGGGGCCGGGACCGGATACTCGGCCGGGTCCCGGCACACGTCGAGCTCGGCCAGCACGGGCAGGTGCTCACGGGTGGCGATGCTGCGCCGGGTGAGCACCAGCAGCACGGCCCCTTCGGCCGGCACGGCCCCGCCCAGCGACTGGCCGAGCAGGCCGCGCAGTTCCGGCGTGCTGTTCCCGTTGACGCCGAGCACCAGGCCGGCGTCCCAGCCGCCGTCCCGGATCCGCTCGATGGCCAGGCCGGTGGCGGCCAGTCCGGATCCGAATCCGGTGTCGACCGTCAGGTTCGACCCGGTGAACCCGAAGTAGTTGGTGATCCGGGCCGGGATGATGTTCGGCATGATCCCGGGAGTCGCGTCCTCGTTGGTCGGTGGGACCAGCGAACAGATCTCGGCCGTGTACGCGGCGAGCGCGGGACGCAGCGCCGCCAGTTGCGGGTCGGCGGAAATGTGCTGGGACAGGTATCGCAGGTAGGTGCGCAGGGCGTAGCCGACGGCGTTGCGGGTGGGCCCCAGGTGGCCGGCGACCACGCCGGTCCGGGCCCCGTGCCGGTCCAGCGCCTGGCCCAGGCCCGGGTCGAGGTCCTGGACGCACTGCATGGCCAGCACCTGGGCGCGGTCGATGGTGTTCAGGGTCGCCGACGGGATCCGGAAGGTACCGACCGGGGGCAGCGGGAACTGCTCGCCGAAGGACGGGTCCGGCGCGGCCGCCGGATCGCCGGCCAGCCAGCGGCGCACGGTGGGTCGGTCGGGTTCGCCGGGCAGCCGGGCGCTCCAGCCGACCAGCACGACCGGATCGTCGTCGACCGGGACGACCGGGTTCACCGCGTACCGGGCGCTCGGCGAGTACTCGCGGACCACGACATGCGCATTGGTGCCGCCGAACCCGAAGCCGGACACCGCGGCCGTCCGCGGCCGATCGGGTGGCTGCGGCCAGGCCTGGTCGGTGGTCGGGATCCGCAACGGGGTGCGCTCCAGCTGCCAAGCGGCCGGCGCGGCGGTGAACCGGCGCTGGCCGGGGATCAGCCGGTGCTGCAGCGCGGTCAGCACGTGGATCAGCGACACGATGCCGGCGACCCACCCGGTGTGCCCGACGATCGACTTGTTCGAGGTGACCCACACTCCGGGATGACCGGCCAGCGCGGCGGTGAGGGTCTTGACCTCCACCTGGTCACCGGCCCGGGTCCCGGTGCCGTGCGCGACCACCCAGTCGACGTCGGTGGCACCGATGCCGGCCGCGGTCCAGGCGCGCTCGATGGCGACCTGCTGCCCCTTGGTGTTCGGCGCGTAGATCGCCTTGCCCCGGCCGTCGGCGGAGGTGCCGACCCCGGTCAGCAGGCCGAGGATGTGATCGCCGTCGGCCCGCGCCCGGTCCAGGGTCTTGAGCACCACCACCGCCGCGCCGTCGGAGAACAGCACACCGTCGGCCTCGGCGTCGAAGGACCGGACGTCGTTGCTGGCGGACAGCCCGTGCAGGCCGGCGAACAACGTCGAGTGACGCGGGCCGACGGCGAACGAGGCGCCGGCCACGGCCACGTCACAGGTGCCGTTGCGCAGCGCCTGGACCGCCGACTCGACCGCGAACAGCGAGGAGCTGCAGGCGGTGTCGAGCATCAGCAGCTCGGTGTCGGCGGGCAGCAGGCCATCCGCCGCGGCCGCGCCGACGGCGTGCGGCAGGCTGTGCCCGGGATCGTCGTTCACGTGCGGCAGCAGCCGCCGCAGGCGGTGCAGCGCGGCGGCCGTCGCCGGATCGGCGGGGTCCAGGCGGGCGGCCAACCGGTGCTCGATGCCCGCCCAGACCATCGCCTCCTCCAGGTGCTGGCTGCCGTCGGCGGTGTAGCCGACGGCGAACAGGTGCCGGTCGTCGGCGCGGCGATGCACGCCGGCCAGCGCCTGCTGCAGGCAATGACGCAGCCAGGCGGTGGTGTAGTCCTGGGCCGGGACGCCGTCCGGCTGCTCGTCGTGGATGAAGCCGAGCGTCCGCGAATAGGTGCTGTCGGGTACGTCGCTGTCCGCGGGGGCCCAGAAGCTCTCGATGTCCCACCGCTCGCCGGGTTCGCTGAACACCGGCCGCTCGCCCAGCAGCAACTGGAAGAACGAGTCGGGATCGGCCGCGCCGGGCACCTTGATGCCCATGCCGACGACGGCGATGCCGGCGCCCGCGCCGATCTCGGACCCCGAGGGAGCGAGAGGCGCCGCCGGGGGGACGGTCTCGGGCGCCGCGACGGCCTGAGGTGTCGCGACAGGCTGGGGCGCCGCGACAGGCTGAGTCTTCGCCACGGGCTCGGGTGCCGCCGACGGCTCCGCGCCGGCGGGGATCGGTCCGGCGGGGGTCGATCCAGCGCTGAGCATGGCGTGCCCCAGCGAGAGCCCGCCGTCGGCGATCAGGCACTGGCCGGTCACCCAGGAGGCCGCGGGGGAGGCCAGGAACAGGACCACCTCGGCCAGTTCGGCCTCGGTGCCGAGCCGGCCCAGCGGCGTCGCGGCGACCACGGTCGAGCGCAGGCGGTCGGCGTCCGGGAACAGCCCGGCCACCGACCCGTCGAGCAGCCCGCCGGAGGCGGTGTTCACCCGGATCCCGGCGCCGGCGAATTCGACGGCCAGGTAGCGGGTGAGTGATTCCAGCGCCGCCTTGGCCGTGCCGACCGCGGTGTACCCGTCCAGCACGAACGGCGAGCCGACCGAGGACAGGTTCACGATCGCCCCGCCCGCCGGCATCAGCCGGGCGGCCCGTTGGGCGCACCAGAGCGAGCCCTTGAGGATGGTGTCGAACGTGCGTGTCCAGTCCCGCTCGTCGAGCTCGGCCAACGGTCGCAGGGCGCCGAGCGCCGCGTTGTTCACCAGGACGTCGAGCCGGCCGACGTCACGGGCGATGGTGTCGAACATCTCGTCGACCTGTTCGCGCTTGGCCACCGAGGCGCGGAGCAGGGTGATGGGCAGCCCCTGGTCGGCCAGTTCGGCCTGCAGCCGTTCGGCCTCGGCCCGCGAATGGAAGTAGTTGACCAGCACGGTCGCGCCGCGACGGGCGAACGCCCGCACCACTTCCCGGCCCACGCCCTTGGCCCCGCCGGTGACCAGCACGACCCGGCCGGCGACCTCGTCCATCGGCATCGCGGTCAGCCCCGCTCGGCGGCGGCGCCGCGCAGCATGAAGTCGACGATCGCGCCGAGCGTGGTCAGCTCGGCCAGCGGAACATCCCGACCCAGCGGCGCGCCGGGCAGCCGTTCGCTGACCCGGGCCAGCAGCTCGGTCTGTTTCACCGAATCGATGCCCAGATCGGCTTCCAGATCGGCCGTCTCGGTGAACACCGACTCCGGGTAGTCCAGCGCGCCGGCGTAGGTCCGGCGCAGATCGGACAGCAGCGCGGCCCGGTCCGCGGTCGGTGCCGGGACCGCCGTCGGGGCCGGGGCGGGGGATGCGACCGGCGAGCCGGGACCGGCCACCTGACGGGCCACGATCGCATCCGCGATGCGACCCAGGGTGGCCAGCTCGGCCAGCCCGATGTCGGCCAGCGCGACCAGCACGCCGAACTCGTCGGACATCCGGGCCAGCAACTCGGTCTGCTTGACCGAGTCGACCCCCAGGTCGGCCTCCAGGTCGGCCTCGTCGGTGAACACCGACTCCGGGTAGTCCAGCGCCGCGGCGTAGGCGGCGCGCAACCGGGCGATCACCTCGGCCCGGCCGGGGGCCGGCGCGCCGATCGGGTCGGCCGCGAGCACGGGGGCGGGGACCACCGGGGCGGGGACCACCGGAGCAGGGACGACCGGGACCAGCGGGGACCCGGCCAGGCCCGGGCAGGGCGGCACCGATACCACCGGCACCGACACCACCGGCACCGGCACCAGCGACCCCACCGGCAGCGACACCACCGGCACCGGGACGACCGGCCCCGTCAACCGGTCGCGGACGTCGGCGATCAACTCCGGGCCGGGCCGGCTGCCGTCGAGGCAGGTCAGCGTCTGCACCCCGGGCACCGTGCGGCGCACCGCCGCCACCAGGGCATCTCGCGCCCCGCACTCGACATACACGGTGTGGCCGCGCTCGTGCAGCCCGCGGATGCCGGTGAGCAGGTCGACCGGCCGGACCAGGTGCCGGGCCAGCAGCTCGGCCAGATCGTCCTCGTCCCGGTAGGCCCGGCCCAGGATCGGCGAGTGGACGCGATACCGCAACGGCCGCACCGGGAGGCCGGCGATCGCCGACCGGAACGAGGCCGCTGCGCCGGCCAGCGCCGGATGGTGGAAGGCGAACGGGGACGCCAGGGCGGTCGTGGCGATGCCCAGCGCGGCCGCGGCCGCGGCGATGCGGGCCAGGGCGGCGCGGGGACCGGACAGCACGGTCTGCCGGGGCGAGTTGCGCACGGCAACGACGACCGACGCGTCGTCGGCGGCCGCGACCAGGGCGGCCGCGACCTCCGCGTGGGTCGACAGCGCCAGCATGCCGCCGTCCGGGCCGGCCGCCGCGGCCAGCCGGTCGGTGCGGGCGGCGACGATCCGGGCCGCGTCGCCGACCGTCCAGGCGCCGGCGGCGGTCAGCGCGCCGATCTCGCCCAGGCTGTGGCCGACCAGCACATCGGAAGGCTCCACCAGGTCGGCGATCTCACCGAACAGCGCGACCGAGGTGCCCAGCAGGGCCAGCTGCAATCCGAGCGGATCCTGCGCGAGCAGCTCGGGCAGGGGCCGACCCGGGCTGCGCAGCAACAGGTCCGACACGCCGCCGGCGTCCCGGGGGACGGCCCGGTCGATCTCGTCGAGCACACCCCGAACCCGGTCATGCTGGGCGAAGGCGGCCATCGCCCCGGGCAGGTAGGCACCCTGTCCGGGGAACAGGAAGACCCGGCGGTTCGTCTCGGACATCGGTGTGTCTCCTTGCTGGCGTCCGCACGCGGCGGCGAACGGTACGAGATGGCGGTCAGGCGATCAGCCGGCCGGCCTCCGCGCGGGAGGCCAGGGCCTTCTTGTCGGTCTTTCCGTTCTGGGTGAGCGGCAACGCGTCCACGAGCTCGCAGTGCCGCGGGATCTTGTACTGCTCGAGCTGCTCCCGGAGCCGGGCGTGGAAGGTGGGCTGATCCAGGTCGGTCACCGCGAACAGCACCGGTTCGGGGTGCTGGGCGGTGGGCGCGAGGACGGCCGCCGCGGTCACTCCGGGCACCCGCAGCGCGGCCGCCTCGACCTCGGTGGCACTGACCCGGAACCCGCGCGACTTGTAGATGTCGTCCCGCCGCCCGACGAAGTACAGGTACCCGTCCTCGTCGAGGTATCCGTAGTCGCCGGAGCGCAGTTCGACGAACAGGTCGTCGACCCGGTGGAAGCGCCGGGCGGTCAGTTCGGGTCGTCGCCAGTACCCGGCCATCACATGCGGTCCCCGGACCACGAACTCGCCGACCTCGCCCGCGGGCAGGGCCGCGCCGTCGTCGTCGACCACGACGACCTCGGTGCCCGGCAGCGGGCGGCCGCACGCCCCGGGCCGGTCCAGGTCGCCGTCCGGGGGCATGATGCTCACCCGCTTGCACTCGGTCAGCCCGAACATCAACTGGATCCGCACGTCCGGCAACAGCCGGCGGAGTCGGGCGATGGTGCTGGCGGGCATGGCGGCGCCGGTGTTGGTGATCAGGCGCAGGTCCACGGTGCCGCCATAGCGTTCGAGCAGCCGGGCCAGGATGGCGGCCAGGGACGGCAGGGCCGGCATCACCGTCGCACCGACCGTGCGCAGCCGGCGCAGCAACCCCAGGCCGGCGTCCTGGGCCGAGCCCAGGTGCAGCTGCGCGCCCCCCAGGGCGGCGAGAAACACCTGGTACAAACCGTAGTCGAACGACAACGGTAGCGGGCAGAACACCACGTCGTCGGGCCGGTAGCCCAGCTGGGACTGGATCGCCCGGGCCGCGAACACCATCTGCGCGTGCGTGGACACCACCGCGTTCGGCATCCCGGTGCTGCCCGAGGTGTAGATCAGGCACGCGGGATCGACGCTCAGCGGCCGCGGCGGATCGGCGGGGGGCGCGGCGGCAATGCCGTCCCGGGTCTGCGCCGCCGACACCACGGGCACGCCGAGCCGCTGCGCCTGGGCCGCCGCGTCCGGGCGGTCGGTGATCAACAGGGTGGGTGCGGTGTCCGCCAGGACGTGCCGGACGGTGGGGTCGGCCAGATCCTCGTGCAGCAGGACGAAGATCGCGCCGATCCGGGCGCAGCCGAACAGGACCGGCACCTGCAGCCGGTGGTCCTGGGCCAGCACCACCACCCGGTCCCGCCGGCCGATGCCGCGCGCCGCCAGCCAGCCCGCCGCCCGCCGGCTCTCGGTGGCCAGGTCGAGGTAGCTGTCGGTTCGGTCGCCGGCGGTCAGCGCGGGTGCCTGCGGCTGCCGGGCCGCGGCGGCGTCCAGCAGGTCGCTCAGCAGGGTGGGTTCCATCGCTTCCCCCTATCGATGATTCGTCCGGTCCGGCGGGAGCTCCGGGACCGGGGCGAGATGACGGGCGGGCCGGGCCGGGGCGGACCAGGTGACCAGGGCCAGCCCGCCCAGGGCCGGCTCGTACTCCACGACGGTGACTCGCCTTGGCCGCTGGCCGGTTTCGGTGGTGTCGTCGAGTACGGCGCCCAGGGCGGCGAAGACCGCGGTGCCCAGCTGATCTCCGGGCGCCCGGCACCAGTTCCATCCGTCCGGCGGCGGCAGGGCCGGTCCGAGGATCACCAGGTCCGGGTGCTCGGCGGCCAGGGCCGGACCGAGCACGTCGGCGACCCGATCGCCGGTCACCCCCGCCCACTGCCGGACCGGCTCGAATCCCAGATCCGGATTCAGGGCGACCGCATGGTCGAACCGCCCGTCGAGGGCGGACAGATCCGGGTCGCGGTAGGGCACCACCGCCTGATCCAGCACGATGACGGCGGCCCGCGACCGGTCGGGCCAGGCCGCGGCGACCTGGAGCGCGGTGAACGGGGCCAGCCGGCCCTGGTCGGACACCGCGAACACCAGCAGGTCCGGCTCGGCCAGCGCCCCGGCGACCGAGTCCCGAGGGTCCAGGTCCGGCGTGACGTGGGCCAGGACCACCAGCTCGAGCGGGCCGCTGGCCTGGATCGGATCGAGCAGCTCCGCGCACATGTCGGCGAACGCATGGCCGACGGGTTCCGGGTCGCCGGGTGGCGGCAGGGGATCGCCGGTCAGGCGCTCGGCCCACATCGGGCGCAGACCCGGACCGGCGGGACGCCCGGCGCTGCGCGGGAAGCGGGCGGCCCGGACCGGTTGGGGCGCGGTCGGTTCGGGGTGGCGCAGCGGCGCCGGCGCGCCGATCACCGCGGTCATCGGGGCCACCGCCCGGCGGTGCCCCGGGCCCGCAGCACCATCGCCGCGTACACCGCACCGAGCCCGACGCTGACCAGCAGGTACGGTCGCCCGGGCGGCAGCAGGTCGGCATCGAGCGCCGAGCGGTAGTTGACGAACGGATCCGCGCAGAAGGAATGCCCGGTGATCGGCACGTTGTCCAGGTAGACCCGGTCCAGCGGCAGGTCCAGCAGGGCGGCCACCCGCACCCAGGATGCTCGATTGACGTTGTGCGGCAGGATCTTCGCCAGATCGGACAGCTCCAGGCCGGCCTTGCGCACGGCCGCCCGGATCACCGCGGCCAGCGTGTCCGGGTAGCGCTGGTGAAACCGGGACCGGGTCGCGGGCGGCATCGCGGTGCCGTCGCGGAACTCCCCGTCCACCCGCCATTCGTAGGACAGCAGCTCGTCACCGTCGCCGGTGCGGCCGACCAGGCAGGCCGCGCTCGATTCGCCCGTCACCGTCGGCGCCGGCATCACCTGGTTGACGGTCGGATCGGCCTTCTCACCGGTGAGGAGCAGGACCAGCGCGTCGGCGTCGTGCGCCGCGAGCAGCCGGCCGGCCAGGTCCAGCGCCAGCAGCCCGGACGCGCAGGCGTGTTGGGTGACCGCGAACCCGACGGCCCCGGACAGGCCGAGCGCGGCCCGGACCGCCTGCACCGGCGGTTCGGCGTGCGGTCCGCTGGGCGGCACGCTCTTGGCGTGCAGGACATAGCGCACCCGGTGGGCGACCCGGTCCAGCGAGGGCAGCGACCGCGCCGCGCGGGCCAGCAGCTCGGCCCCGTCGGCCTCCCGATCGACCCGGTAATCCCGCAGGCCGTAGAACTTCTCGTAGATCTTCACCTCGGACGCGGACAGGTGCAGCTCGCCGGCCACCTCACTCAGCGGACGCCCCACCGGCGGCACGTAGGTCGCCACGGCCTGCAACACGGTCATGCCGCCGCTCCGTCCGGCTGCGCCGGCTGGTCGGCCGGCCCCCGGTTCCGCGGGTCCCGCAGGGCGCCGTCGGCGACGTGCAACAACTGCATGGCCGTGGTGCCCTCCATGAACTCGAACCCGGCGGCGTCCCGCCGCCACTTCTCCAGCAAGGGGTGGTCGAGCAGGGCGCCGCGGCCCAGCCGCGCCGGCAGCCCGGTGGTGACGTCGATGGCCAGCCGGGTCGCGGTCACCTTGGCCAGTGCGGACAGCTGCCCGCGGCCCTCGTCCCGGTCCACCGCGGCGGCCGCCATGAGCAGGAGTCGTTCCGCGGCCGCGATTCTCGCCCGGATGGCGGTCAGGTCGGCGTCGCGCCGGACGGCTGCGTGATCGGTGACGTGCTCGGTGACGTAGTCGCACACCGCGGCCGCCGTCGCCACCGCCATTGCGCCGACCTGCACCCGGACGCTGGCGAAGGCCCGGATCGCACCCCACAGGCCCCGCCGGCTCGGCGGCAGGTGCGCGCCGAGAACGTCCTGCTCGCACACCGGGACGTCGGTGAAGGTCAGCCGGCCGATCCGGGCCCCGCGCAGACCGGCCATCGGTAGCGGCGACCCGACGACGCCGGGGGCATCGGCGGGCACCAGGACCGCCCTGATGTGCAGCGGGCTGGGCCCGGTCCGGGCCAGCACCACCCCGACGCGAGCCCGAGAAGCGTTGCCGACATACAGCTTCGAGCCGGACAGACGCAGGCCGTCCGGGGTGCGCCGGAGCTGCGTGCGCAACCCGAGCACGTCGCTGCCGCCCTGCGGCTCGGTGATCGCGCAGAAGGCCCACGACCGGCCGTCGGCCAGCGCGGACCGGAACCGGTCGCGCTGGGCCTCGTCGGCCAGCAGATCGACGACCACCCCGGCCACCGACGGACCCGGGCTGGCCAGCAGCACGCCGGCATCGCCACGGGCCGCCTCGAGCGTGGCGACGGTCAGCCGGCGGCACCGGTCCGGCTGCGGCTGCGCCGGCCCCATGCTGATCGCGTGCACCATGCGCATGCCGGGGGAGTCGACATGTCGGGCCACCTGCGCCGGATGGGCGTCCACGTCCAACGCGCGGCTGCGCAGATCCGGGGCAATGGCCCGGGCCTGCGCCCGCACCTCGTCGAGCCGCTCGTCCCCCTTGCTCACGCGGCCTGCCCCAGGCCGGGCGGCGCATACACGTCGCGGAGCAGTGGGACCAGCCGCAACCCGCGGGCGGGATGATCGTCCAGGTACCCCGACGCCCCGAACAACCGGCTCAGCGCCTGGTCGGCGCGGTCGAGTTCGCCGTGCCAGAAGTCGGTCTCGGCGTCGGCCGGCCGGCTCGGCAGCGCGGGCAACACGGTCTCGACAGTCTCGACGGTGATCGCGATCTCGGCGATCTCGGCTCGCACCAGCTGCCGCTCGGTCAGCGGGGCCCCGTCCGAGATTCGCCCGGCCAGCTCCTCGATGGCCCGGCCCAGCAGCCGCCGAGTCAGCCCCGCCCGCACCGCCAGCAATGCGGCGGGCCAGCTGAAGCCGTCCGCCTCGACATCCGCGGCGACCCGCCGGGCGGTGGCCGGTGTCGAGGCCGCCAACCGGCTCACCCGGACCAGCACGAGGTGTTCGCTGCGGGCCAGCTCATGCGGTTCGATCTCGACCCGGCATCGCCCGGCCGGCAGCTGCATGTCCGGCAGCGACCACCCGACGACCACCGGCAGCAGGCCGGGGGGCAGCAGGGTGCGGCCACCGGCGCTGCAGGGCACCGGGGCCTGCAGATCGAACGCCGCCGTCAGGCCGGCGGCCAGGCCGTCACGACGGGCGACGGCGGCGATGTCGGGCCGGGCGATGGAGTGGATCACGGCACCGACGCCATTCGGGTCAGGTAGTCGCACAGGGTGCCGACCGTCCGGAACACCTCCGGATCGAGGTCGTCCGGATCGACCACGAAGGTCGCGAGATCCTCCAACTCCATGAGCAGTTCGAGCATCCCGGTGGAATCGAGCCCGAGGGCCGGCAGCGGGGTCTCCGCATCCAGCGCGGGCAGGTCACGTCGGGTCACCTTCTCGACTGCGACCCGGATGTGTTCGATGGCCTGGCGACGTTCCATGGGGCGAGTCCTGACGTGGTGGTAGTGCTGCCCGCGCAGCAGGTCGAGTGGGTTGTCCCGGCGGCGGACGAGATGGCCGTCGCCGTCGTGCAGGAGAACTTCGGCGGCATATCCGTGGCTGAGGAAACGTCCGGGCGACGCGCTGGCGGCATAGGCGCCGGACCGGCCGATCCCGATCAGGTCGCCGACCTGCAGTTGCGGCAGCTCGACGTTGCGGGCCAGGGTGTCGTTGGGGGTGCACAGCGAACCGGTCACCTGCCAGGCGCCGGCCGGCGCCGCCGAGGTCCGGTTGAGCAGGCGGACCGGGAAGTTGCGCGGCACCACCGAGCCGATGCCGGCGGCCGCCTGGTGATGATGGGTGCCGCCGTCCGTGCTGGCGAACCACTGACCCATGGATTGCTTCACCGCTCCGACGCGCACCACGTACTCACCGGCCCGGGCGGCCAGGAACCGGCCGGATTCGCACATCAGCCGCACCCGTGGATGACGCTGCCGGAACGAGGCGACGAGCGGCTCCAGCTCCGCCCGGACCCCGCTCAGATCCGGGTCGGACTCGCCGGCGAAGTACGCCACCCCGACCCCGCCTCCGACATCGACGGCGGCGAGCCGGATGCCGGTCACCGCGGCGATCCGCTCGGCCAGTTCGAGGGTGGCCCGCACGTTCTCGGTGAACAGCGACGCGTCGAGCAGTCGCGTGCCCAGGTAGACGTGGATGCCGCAGACGTCGAGCTGGGGGAACCGTTCGGGGACCGATCCGCAATGCTCCAGCTGACTCTCGTCGATGCCGAACTGGCGCGGCTTGCCGCCCATCGACAGCCCGGCGCCGGTGGTGCCGCGCCGGGGGTTGACCCGCAGCATGACCCGCGGCCGGACCTGCCGGCTCCGGGCGATCCGGTCGAGTTCGCCGAGTTCGTCGAAGGACTCGGCCACGATCGCGTAGATGCCGGCCGTCAGGCAGGCCTCCAGGTCGGTCGCCGACTTGCTCGGGCCGAGGAAGATGATGTCGGCCGGGTCGATCCCGGCCAGCAACGCCGTCCGCAGTTCGGCCCGCGAGCACACCTCGGCCCGGGCGCCCGCGGCGGCCAGCACCCCGACCACCGACACGTTCGGATTCGCCTTGAGCGAGTAGAAGATCTCGACGGCCGGCGGCAGGGCCTCCCGCAGCTCGCCGAACGAAGCGGCCAGCACCTCGGCGTCGTAGACGAACAGGGGGGTGCCGAAGCGGGCGGCCAGCGCGGTGCACCGGGCAGCGTCGAGCGGTTGCGTGCGCGCCATCCCCCGACCTCCTGCCCCCACGGCGCCGATTGCCGGCATCCCGGCGGTCCGGCGCCCGGCAGAAGCGAGCAGCCACCGCCGGCGGGCCGGCCTGTTGGACTCACGGTGGGGGCGGGCACCATGTTTTTTCTATACCTGGCGGGCTTGACGAACGGCCCGTCCCGATATAGCGGCGATGTAGCCGGCCCCCGCAGGCTCGACCGCGAGAAAGCCCGGTGCGCAAACCGCGCCCGGGCCGGACGACGGGGGAGCGACGGTGGGGGTGCTCACGGATCCGGGCGCGGTGCGCGCGGCCGAGCTGCCGATCTCGGTCGGGCAGCAGGCGCTGTGGATGCTGCATCGGCTGGCCCCCGGCAGCGCCGCCTACAACGACGCGGGAGCGGCGAGATTCATCCCGTCGCCTGATGTCTCGGCCCTGACCGAGGCCGTCGAGATCGTCACCGAACGGCACGACCTGCTGCGCTCGCGCTTCGTGGAGGACGACGGGATGCCGGTGCGCCTGGTCGATGCGACCGGGCCGGGGCTACGGGTCGACGACGTCGGCACCGTGGACGACCGGCAGCTGGCCGACCTGGTGGCCACGGTGGCCGGGGAGCCGTACGACCTGGCCCGCGGCACCGCCCGGTTCCGGTTGCTGCGGCGCGCGGCCGGCGACGCGGTCCTGGTCTGCGGCAACCACCACATCGCCAGCGACGCCGCCTCCCAGTTCGTGCTCTGGCGCGACCTGCTGACGGCCTACCAGGCCCGGTCCGCCGGTCGCCGCCCCGACCTGCCCGCCCTGACCTGGACCTGGAACGACCAGGTGGCGGCCGAGCGGCGCAAGCTGGCCGGCCCGCAGCGGGCGAGCTGGACCAGCTACTGGCGGACCGTGGGCCGGCAGGTGCCGGCGGGCGAACTCCCTTCGGATCGGCCACGTCCCGCGCGACCGGCGTACCAGGGGGACACCGTCACGGTCGAGGTGCCGGCGACCCTGGAACGGGCGGTGCAGGACCGCGCAATGACCCTGGGGGTCACGCCGTTCGCCGTCCAGCTGGCCGCCCTGCAGGCGTTGATCCATGCGACCGGTGGGGCCCGGGACTTCCTGATCGGCTGCCCGATGAGCCTGCGCCGGAGCCGGCCGACACTGCCGGCGATCGGCTACTACGTCAACATGGTGCTGCTGCGGGCCACGGTCGACCCCGGCGGCTCGGCCGCCGACCTCGTCCAGGCTGCGGCCCGTGAGCTGCGCGCGGCGGCGGCCGCCGCGGCCCTGCCGTACCCGCACATCGTCCGCGCCCTGGACCGGGGCCGGGACGCCGGACCGCCGTACCGGATCGCGATCACCCAGGTCGATGCCCGGCTCGCGTTCGGGCCGGACCGATTCGACGGCGTGGTGCACCCTTTCGAGGTGCCCCGGCTGCAGGGGCAGTACGACCTGGGGGTGGAGATCGCCCGGGGCGAGCACTCGTCGGAGATCGCGTTCCGGTACGACCGGGAACTCTTTGCCGAGTCCACGATCCGCCGCTATCTCGGGGCGTACCTGCGGATCCTGGCCGCGGCGGCCCACGATCCGGGGACGCCCGTCGGCCGGCTCGACGCGGTGGTCGAGCCACCGATAGTTCGGATATAGAGCACTCGGCCACAGTGAGGTCGGGGGCGAACGGCCGGGGGAGATCGCACCGGCTGATGACCCGGGCCTGCACGGGCAATCAATCGGCAACGATCGCAAGGAACAGATGACATGGCCGTCCGGAGACCGCTCAAGGGCATTCTCTCCGCGATCGGGGACACCCCGCTGGTGGAGATGGGATGCCTCGTTCCGGGTTTCGACTTCCGGCTGTTCGCCAAGATGGAGCGGTTCAACCCGGGTGGCTCGGTGAAGGATCGATCCGCGCTGGCCATGCTGCAGGCCAAGATTCTCGACGGCGGGGTCCGGCCCGGCCGGACCGTGGTGATCGAATCCAGCTCCGGCAACCTGGCCATCGGTCTGGCCCAGATCTGCTGCTACTACGGCATCGATCTGATCTGCGTCGTCGATGCCAAGACGACCACGCAGAACCTGGCCATCCTGCGGGCCTACGGCGCGCGGGTCGAGGTGGTGACCGACCGGGATCCGGCCACCGGCGAGTACCTGCCCGAACGGGTCCGTCGGGTCCGCCACCTGCTCGACACCCTGCCCCACGCCTACTCGCCCAACCAGTACGCGAACCTGCGCAATCCGGCCGCCCACGAGAACACCATGCGCGAGATCGCCGAGGCGCTGGACGGCCGGGTGGACTTCCTGTTCGCCGCGGCGGGTACCTTCGGCACGCTGCGCGGCTGCGTCGGATACCTGCGGGCGCAAGGCCTGCCGACCCGGGTGATCGCGGTGGATGCGGTGGGCAGTGTCCTGTTTCACACCACCCCCGGACGCCGGCTGATTCCCGGGCATGGCGCGGCGATCCGGCCGGCGTTGCTGGACCCGAGCCTGGTCGACGACGTCGTGCACGTCACCGACCTGGAGTGCATCGTGGCCTGCCGGGCCCTGACCCGGCAGGAGGGCATCCTGGCCGGTGGCTCGTCCGGGGCGACGATCGCCGCGGTCCGCCGGTTCGCCCCGCGCATCCCGGCCGGCTCGACGGTGGTGGCGATCTTTCCCGACGGTGGCGACCGCTACCTGGACACCATCTATTCCGACCCCTGGGTGGCCGAGCACTTCGGCGCCGACGCGCTGCAACTCTGGCAGCGCCCGATCATCGAGGACGTGGCCTGGTGCTGATCCTGCGTGCCCACGACGTCGCCGACGCCCTGGCCGGCCGCGAACTCGACGTCATCGACGTCATCGAGCAGACCTACCGCGCGCACGCCACCGGCCGGACCGCGGTGCCGCACTCGGTGTTCCTGCGCTTTCCCGATCAGCCGCGGGAGCGGATCATCGCCCTCCCGGCGTTCGTCGGCGGGCCGCACGCCGCCGCCGGGGTCAAGTGGGTCTCCTCCTTCCCCGGCAACGTGGTAGCCGGAACACCGCGGGCCAGTGCGGTTCTCGTGTTGAACTCGCTGCTGGACGGCCGGCCGCAGGCATTGCTGGAGGCCTCACAGCTCTCGGCCGCCCGGACCGGCGCCGGTGCCGCGCTGGCCGCGCGAACCCTGGCGGCCGGACGGCCGCTGCGGGGCGCCGGCCTCGTCGGCACCGGCGTCATCAACGTCGAGGTGCTCCGGTATCTGGTCGCGGTCGCCCCGGAGCTGACCTGCGTCACCGTTTTCGACCGAGACCCGCAGCGGGCCGCCGCCTTCGCGGCGCAGGCGCGGGAGCTGGTGCCGACGGTCGAGATCGCTGACCACGTCGACCAGGCACTGGCCCGGCACGACCTGATCAGCCTGGCCACCACCGCCGCCGAACCGCACCTCGACCTGGGCGCCTGCCGGCCGGGTGCACTGGTGCTGCACATCTCGCTGCGGGACATTGCCGTGGCGACCATCCGCAACGCCTACAACGTGGTCGACGACGCCGACCACGTCTGCCGCGAGCGCACCTCGCTGCACCTGGCCCAGCTGCAGACCGGTGACCGATCGTTCATCGGGGCCGGCCTGGGCGACCTGCTGACCGGCGCGACGCCGCTGCCGGCCGCCGACGGCCGGCTGGTGATCTTCTCACCCTTCGGCCTGGGGGCGCTGGACATCGCGCTCGCCCACTACGTCCGGAGCCGGGCGCAGGCCAACGGGGCCGGCGTCGAGGTCCCGGATTTCCTGCCGAGCCAACCGGTCTCGGCCACCCACTGATCCAAGGAGCAGGCATGTCCGACAACGTCACCACCCACAACGGCACCACCAACAACGGCAACAACAGCAACGGCGCGAACAACAACGTCCAGAACAACAATGCCCCGAACAACAACGGCGCGAACAACAACGGCATCAACGCCGTGAACAACAACAACGTGAACAACAACAACGCGAACAACAACAACGCGAACAACAACAACGCCGTGCACAACACCAACGCGGGCGAGAACGAGCCGATCTACCTGGTGGTGCGCAACGCCGAGGAGCAGTACTCGATCTGGCCGGCCGGGCGCGACGTGCCCGCGGGCTGGGAGGCGGACGGCACCGTCGGCCCGAAGGATGCGTGCCTGGCGCACATCACCGAGGTCTGGACGGACATGCGTCCGCTGAGCCTGCGGCGCCGCATGGACCTGGCGCACGCCTAGCCCACCGGCGCCCCCGCCGTTCCGTCGTCCGCCCGGGAATCCCATTCCCCGCCCTTCTTCGAGGACCCGATGACCGAGATGCAGCTGCTGCCCGAACTGTTCGCGGCGCAGGCGGCGCGGACGCCCGACGCCGTCGCCGTCGAGGATGATCACCGACGGCTGTCCTACGCCGATCTGGACTATCGCGCGAATCGGCTGGCGTACATCCTGCGCGCGCAGGGCGTGCAGCCGGAGTCGGTGGTGGGGGTCTGCCTGACCCGGGGAGTCGACCTGGTGGTCGCGCTGCTGGCCACCTGGAAGGCGGGGGGCGCCTACCTGCCGATCGATCCGACGCACCCGGCCGCGCGCAACGCCGGGATGATCACCGACAGCGCCACCGCGCTGGTCCTGGTCGACCGGCTGACCGAGCAGCTGCTGACCGGCACCGGGGTGCGGCAGCTGACGCTCGAGCCGGACGCCGGCACCGACCCGCGCACCGACGGGCGGGCGCCGGCGTCACTGGTGGGCGGGGCGAACGCGGCCTACGTCGTCTACACCTCAGGATCCACCGGCCGGCCGAAGGGCGTGGTGATCACCCACGAGGGCATCGCCAACCGGGTCCGGTGGACAGTCGGCCGGCACGGCCTGGCGGCCACCGACCGGGTGCTGCAGAAGAGTTCGATCGCCTTCGACGCGGCCGCATGGGAGATCTTCGCGCCGCTGATCAGCGGCGGCACCGTGGTCCTGCCGGCGCCGGGCGTGGAGCGGTCGGTCGAGGCGATGGCCACCGTGGTGGCCGAGCGGGCCATCACCATCCTGCAGGGGGTGCCGTCGGTGCTGCGGCCGCTGGCCGCCGAACCGGCGTGGGCGCGGGCCCACCGGCTGCGCCTGGTGTTCTCGGCCGGTGAGCCGCTGGACTACGAGCTGGCCCGGCGGCTGGCCACCGCCCCGCGGCGGCCCGAGGTGTGGAACACCTACGGTCCCACCGAATGTGCGATCGACGTGACCGCGTTCCCGGTCCAGGTCGGCGGCACCGGCCCGGTGCCGATCGGCCGGGCGATCGACGGCATCGAGCTGCTGGTCCTGGACGAGAATCTGACCCCGGTCCCGGACGGGGTGACCGGCGATCTGTATGCCGCCGGTGCCGGGGTGGCTCGCGGCTACAAGGGTCGCCCGGACCTGACCGCGGCCGGTTTCCGGCCGAACCCGTTCGCCGGCGACGGATCCCGCATGTACGCCACCGGTGACCGGGCCCGCCGGCGGCCCGACGGCGTGCTGGAGTTCCTGGGCCGGTCCGACGACCAGGTCAAGATCAACGGCGTCCGGATCGAACCGGCCGAGGTGGAGGCGGCGCTGGCCGCCCATCCCGCAATCAACCTGGCCGCGGTGGTGGCCCGGCCGATCGGCGACGCCGGGCTGCGGCTGGTCGCCTTCGTCCAGGCGGACCGGGACGTATCCACCGACGAGCTGCGGGCCCACCTGCGCGGCCGGCTCCCGGAGGCGATGGTGCCGGCCGTGGTGCGCCGGCTGGCCGAGCTGCCCCGGACCGGCAGCGGGAAGCTGGACCGCGCCGCGCTGCCCGAGATCGGGCCGGACGAGGCGGCGGAACCGGCGTTCGTCGCCCCGCGCACTCCGGCCGAGCGCATCGTCGCCCAGGTCTGGTGCGACCTGTTGCAGCTGGACCGGGTCGGCGTGCACGAGGACTTCCTGGCCCTGGGCGGTGAATCGCTGATGCTGACCCGGCTGGCCAGCCGCCTGGCGAAGGCGTGTGGCGGGGCCATCGACCTGCGCGGGTTGTTCGACGCCGCGACCGTCGAGGCGCAGGCCCGCCTGCTGCCCCCTGAGCTGCTCGTTGAGCTGTCCGACGAATCCGCCTCGGAACCGGGGCCGACCGAGCGCCCGACACAGGCGCCGGCACCGACGCCAGAGGGGACGCCGGCGGGGATGCCGGTGCTCTCGTCCGGTCAACGCCGCCTGTGGTTCTCCGACCGGGTGCGGCCGGGCGGGCTAGAGTGGGTCGCCCCGATCTTCCTGCGGGTGCCCGCCGAACTCTCGGCCGAGCAGCTGGCCGGGGCCCTGACCGAGCTGGAACGGCGGCACGAGGTGCTGCGGACCCGGTTCGCCGACCGGGCCGGGGAACCGGTCGCGGTCACCGGCCCGGCCGGACCGGTCGAACTCCGGGTCGTCGACGCGGCCACCGAGGACGCCCTGCCCGGGCTGTTCGGCGAGCAGTTCGGCCGCGGCTTCGATCTGGAGAACGGCCCGATCTGGCGGGCGATGCTGGTCCGGATCCCGCACCGGCCCGCCGTCGTGCTGCTCACCGTGCACCACATCGCCACCGACGGCTGGTCGGCTGTGGTCCTGGAACGGGACCTGACCCGGCTGTGCCGGGCCGCCCTGACCGGCGAGCCGGCCGATCTGCCGGCGTTGCCGCTGCGGTTCGCCGACTACGCCGCCTGGCAGCACGAACGGCTCGGCGCCCCGGCCCTGCGGGACGGGTTGGCCTACTGGCGGGCCCAGCTGCAGGGCATCGAACCGCTGGAGCTGCCGGCCGACCGGCCGCGGGCGGCCGAGCGCGACGTCAGCGGATCCGGGGTGCCGGTTCAGCTGACCGGGGAGCGGGCGGCGGCCGTGGAGGCCGTGTCCCGGCAGCTCGGCGTGACCCCCTTCGTCACCCTGCTCGCGGCCTTCGCGATGACGCTGGCCCGGCACACCGGACGGCTCGACTTCGCCGTCGGCAGCCCGGTGGCCGGTCGCACCCGGCCCGAGTTCGAAAACCTGGTCGGCCCGTTCCTCAACCCGATCGCCCTGCGCTGCAACCTGTCCGCGGACCCGACCTTCGCCGAGGCGGTCGCCCGGGTGCGGGCCACCTGGCTGGACGCGCAGGCCAACGCGCAGGTCCCGTTCGAGCGGGTGGTGGACGAGGTGCTGCCCCGCCGGGACCTGTCCCGCACGCCCATCTACCAGGTCGGGTTCGACCTGCAGGCCGGCGGCCTGGCCACCACCGGCGCCGCCGATCCGGCCGCCGACCTGGCCTTCCAGCAGGCCTGGCGGGTGGCCAAGACCGACCTGACGTTCTTCGTCTGGCACCGCGCCGGCGGCGAGATGACCGGGGCGCTGGAGTACGCCACTTCTCTGTTCGAGAGGTCCACCGTGGCGCAGTTCGCCACCCGATTGGAACAGGTGATCACCGCGGTGACCGTCAACCCCGACCTGCGGCTGTCCGCGCTGCCCGGTGCCGACGACCGGCTGGGGGCCGGACCGGCGCCCGGATCCACCGACGGCACCGGCCGCGCCGCCGGCGTGCACGAGCTGATCGGCGCCCGCGCGGCCCGCTGCCCGCGCGCCGTGGCCGTGCAGGCCGCCGACGGCCGGCTGACCTACGCGCAGCTCGAGCAGCGCAGCGACGACTGGGCCCGCGCCCTCGACCGGCTCGGGGTCGGCCCGGGCGACGTGGTGCCGGTGCTGCTCGGCCGGTCCACCGACCTGCTCGCCGCGCTGCTGGGCGTGTGGAAGGTCGGGGCCGCGTACCTGCCGTTGGATCCGGCGATTCCGGCCGGCCGGCTGGCCACCGTACTGGCGACCGTGCTGGCCACCGCCGCCGCGCCGGTGCTGGTGACCGACGACCCGGCGCGATCCCAGGCCGGACCGAGCATCCTTGGCCCGCAGCAGATCACGGCCGGCGACGGCCGCTTCCCGGCCCGGCCGGCGGTCGCCGAGCAGCCGGCCTACGTCATCTTCACCTCCGGCTCGACCGGCGCCCCCAAGGGCGTCCGGATCACCCATGGCAACCTGGCCCACTACCTGACCAGCTGGGCCGTGGACCGGCTCGCCGCGGCCGGCACCGGGGGCGCCCCGGTGTTCTCCTCGATCGCCTTCGACATGTCGGTCACCGCGTTGTGGGCGCCGCTGCTCTGCGGCCAGCGGGTGCTGCTGCTGCCCGAGGACCTGGAGCTCTCGGAGCTGGGCCGGCAGCTGGTCGCGGCCGGGCCGTTCTCCTTCGTCAAGCTCACCCCGGGGCAGCTCGAGGTGCTGGGCGATCAGCTCGACGAGGCCGACGTCGACGCGCTGGCCGCCGTCTACGTGGTCGGGGGCGAGGCGTTCCCGGCCGAACTGGCCCGCCACTGGCTGGCCGTGCTGGGCCCGGACCGGCTGGTCAACGAGTACGGCCCGACCGAGATCACGGTGGCCGATGCCGCGCACTGGGTCGCCGAGGTCGGCGCCGGCGCCCGGGTGCCGATCGGCACCGCCCTGCCCGGCACCACCGCGGTCCTGCTGGACGAGCAGCTGCGGCCGGTCGCTGACGGCGCGGTCGGCGAGTTGTTCGTCGGCGGCGCCGGCGTCGCCGACGGCTACGTCGGCGATCCGGCCCTGACCGCGCAGCGGTTCCTGCCCGCCCCCGACGGGCCGCCCGGAGCCCGGCTCTACCGCACCGGTGACCTGGTCCGGCGGCTGCCGGACGGCGGACTGGATGTGCTGGGCCGGGCCGACCAGCAGGTCAAGATCCGCGGGTACCGGGTGGAGCCGGACGAGGTGCGGGCCGTGCTGGTGGCCGCGCCCTCCGTCCGCGACGCCGTCGTGGTCGCCGACCGGCAGCGGCTGATCGGCTACGTCGTGCCCGCCACACCCGACAACCCGCCGGCGGTCGACGAGTTGCTCGCGGCCTGCCGGGATCGACTGCCCGACTACCTGGTCCCGGCCGTCCTGCTCGAGATCCCCTCGGTGCCATTGACGGCCAACGGCAAGCTGGATCGCGACCGGCTGCCGGACCCGACCGCGGCGTCCGCCGGGCCGCGTCGTCCCCGTACGCCGGTGCAGGAGCGGGTCGCCGCGATCTGGACCGACCTGCTCGGTGTCGAGGTCGGCATCGACGACCGGTTCTTCCAGGTGGGCGGGCATTCCATCCTGGTGCTCCGGCTGGTCGCCCGGATCCAGAGCGAGTTCGACGTCGCCATTCCGGTGGCCGCGGTCTTCACCAACCCGACCATCGCCGGGCTGGCCGCCGTCATCGAGGACGCGGTGCTCGCCGACATCGAGGCGCTGTCCGACGACGAGGTCCGCAGCCGGCTGGCCGAGGAGGTCGCCTGATGACGACCGGCATCATCGAGCCGCCCGCCGCCGGCGCGGACGACCTGGCCGCCGTCCGGGCCCGGCTGCTGCAGCGGCGACTGGCCGGCCGCGCCCCGGGGCGACGCGAGCCCACGCTGCCGGCGACGCGCCGCGGCGGTCCGATCCCGCTGTCCGCGGGGCAGCGGCAGATGTGGTTCCTGTCCCGGCTGGAACCGGACAGCTGGGAGTACGCGGCCCCGCTGGTGCTGCGGCTGACCGGCGCGCTGGACCGCACGCGACTGCGGTCGGCGATCGACGCGGTCGTGGCCCGGCACGAGATCCTGCGCACGCGGTATCGCCTGGTCGATCACCGGCCGGTACAGGTGATCGACCCGGCCGGCGCCGCGCCGTTCGAGTTCGTCGAGATGACCGACCCCGCCGGGGCGGTCGCGACGGCCACCGATCTGGCCTACCGCTTCTGCGGCCGGCCGTTCGACCTGGCCGAGCAGTGGCCGCTGCGGGTCCAGCTGATCGAGATCGGGCCGGACGACCACCTGCTCACCGTGCTGTTCCACCACATCGCCTGTGACGACTGGTCGGTCCGGGTGTTCCTGACCGACCTGCGGACCGCCTACCTGGGCCGGCCGCTGGCCGAGCTGCCCGTGCAGTGGGCCGACTACGCGGCCGCGGAGGCCGAGCGGGCGGACGAGACCGATCTGGCGTTCTGGCGGACCGAGCTGTCCGATCTGGCGCCGCTGGAACTGCCGGTCGACCGCCCGCGCCCGGCCCGACGGGACTGGCACGGCGCGACCGAGACGTTCGCGGTGCCGCCGGCCGTCGCCCACCGTCTGGCCGAGCTGGCCCGGACCACCGATACGACCCCGTTCATGGTGCTGCTGACCGCATTCCAGGTCCTGCTCGGCCGGTACACCGGCCGGACCGACGTGCCCGTCGGCACCGTGGTGAGCACCCGCACCCGGCCGGAGATGCAGGAGCTCATCGGCTACGGCATCAACAGCCTGGTGCTGCGCGGACGCTGGTCGGGGGATCCGACCTTCGCCGAGCTGCTCACCGCGAACCGGACCCGGGTCGGCCAGGCCTTCGCGCACGTCGCGATGCCCTTCGCCCGGCTCGTCGACGACCTGCAGCCCGAGCGCGACATGTCCCGGACCGCTTTGTTCCAGGTGGCTTTCGCGATGCAGGAGTCGCGGGCCGGGGTGATCGAGCTGCCCGGGTTGGCCGCCACGGCGGCCGGCGCGCCGTCACCGGTGGCCCGGTTCGACCTGACCCTGCAGGTCGAGTGGGACCAGGACCGACCGGTCGCCCACCTGGAGTACGCGACCGCCCTGTTCGACGCCTCGACGGTCCGCCGGATGGCCTCCCACCTGCAGCGGTTGCTGGCCGCCGTGGCCGCGGACGCGCAGCTCGCGGTGTCGGCGCTGCCCATCCTCGGCGCCGACGAGCTGGCCCGGTTGGTGCCGGCCCGCGCTGTGGTGGAGGCCGAACCGGTGCCGGGCTGCCTGCACCAGCTGCTGCGCACGCAGGTAGCGGCGCGCCCGGACGCCCCGGCCGTCCTGGTCGACGGCGAGCCGGGGAGCCGGCTCAGCTACGCCGAGCTCAACCGCCGGTCGAACCGGTTGGCGCACCACCTGCGCGGGCTCGGCGCCGGCCCGGAATCGATCGTCGGCGTGTGCCTCTCGCGTGGTCCCGAGCTGGTCCCGGCGCTGCTGGGCGTGCTCAAGGCCGACGCCGCGTACCTGCCGCTGGACCCGGCCCAGCCCAGCGATCGGCTGACCTACATGGTCGGCGACGCCCGGGCCCGGATCATCGTCACCACCTCCGATCTGCGGCCCCGGCTGGGCGGGCTCGGCCCCGATGTCGTCGTGGTGCTGCTGGATCGCCTGTTCTGGCAGGACGAGTCGGCCGCCGACCCGATCGTGCGGGCCCGGCCGGACAACCTCGCGTACGTCATCTACACCTCGGGCTCCACCGGCCGGCCCAAGGGCGTGTGCGTCACCCACGCCAACGTCGTGCGGCTGCTGGCCCGCGGGCACGAGCTGTACGACTTCTCCGACCAGGACGTCTGGCCGTTGTTCCACTCCTACGCCTTTGACGTCTCCGTGTGGGAGCTGTGGGGCGCCCTGCTGTTCGGCGGCACCCTGGTGGTGGTGCCGTCCGCGGTCACCCGGTCCCCGGAGGACTTCCTGGACCTGCTGGTCCGGCACCGGGTGACCATGCTCAACCAGACCCCGACGGCATTCCGGGGGTTGGTCGCACTGGCCGGCGCCGGCGATCCACGGATCGACGAGCTGGCCGTGCGGGCGGTGGTGTTCGCCGGGGAGAAGCTGGAGTTCGCCGACCTGGTGCCGTGGGTGGCGCGGCGCGACCTGGCCACCACCCGGCTGGCCAACATGTACGGGATCACCGAGACGACCGTGCATTCGAGCTACTACCCGACCCGGCCGCAGGATCTGGACGCCGCGCTGGGCAACCCGGTGGGGGAGCCGTTGGCGGATCTGCGCATCTACCTGCTCGACCCGGACGGCCGACCGGTCCCGACCGGTGTGCCGGGCGAGATCCACGTCGGAGGGCCGGGAGTCACCCGTGGCTACCTCAACCGGCCGGAGCTGACCGCGGCCCGGTTCGTGCCCGATCCCTTCGGCGCGCCGGGTGGCCGCCTCTACCGCAGCGGCGACCTGGCCCACCGCAGCCCCGACGGCGGGCTGCATTTCGACGGACGCATCGACGACCAGGTCAAGATCCGGGGATTCCGGATCGAGCTCGCCGAGATCCAGCTGGCCCTGGGCGCCCAGCCGGACGTACGCGAGGCCGTCGTCGTGGTGCGCGAACCCACGCCGGGCGACAAACGGCTGGTCGCCTACCTGGTGCCGGACGCCGGCCGCCGGCTCGATCCCGAGCGGCTGCGCGCCGACCTGGGCCGCACCCTGCCCGAATACATGATCCCGTCCGCGTTCGTCGCCCTCGCGTCCTTGCCGCTGACGACCAACGGAAAGCTGGACAAGCGGGCGTTGCCCGCGCCCGGCCGCGCCGACATGTCCACCGGCGCCGGCTTCCTGGCCCCGCGCACCGACCTGGAACGCCGGCTCGCGCAGATCTGGCGGGACGTGCTGGAGGTGCCCGCGGTCGGCGTCGACGACAGCTTCTTCGACCTCGGCGGCGACTCCATCCGGGCGGT
Source organism: Nakamurella multipartita DSM 44233 (assembly GCF_000024365.1). Taxonomy (NCBI): domain Bacteria; kingdom Bacillati; phylum Actinomycetota; class Actinomycetes; order Nakamurellales; family Nakamurellaceae; genus Nakamurella; species Nakamurella multipartita. Next base: position 4,260,489 of record NC_013235.1, on the reverse strand, counting down.
GGCCCTGGCCGGGGCCATGTCGGCCGCCGGCCTGCGGGTCAGCGTCCGGGACCTGTTCTCGTACCGCACCATCGGCCAGCTCGCCGGTCACCTGACCGGTGACGCCGGTGAGGCCGGCACCGCCCCGGATTCCCGGGTCGAGCCGTTCGCGCTGATCGACGCGCAGGACCGGGACCGGCTCCCGCCGGGCGTGGTCGACGCCTACCCGGTGGCCCAGGCCCAGCTGGGCATGCTGGTCTCGATGCTGGCCGACGAGCAGCGCAATCCGTACCACAACGTCACCTCGTTCCGGATCCGGGACGCGCGGCCGGTCTCCGCGCCGGCGTTGCGGGCGGCCGCGGCCGAGGTGACCCGGCGGCACGAGGTGCTGCGCACCGGGTTCGACCTGGACAGCTACTCGCGACCGTTGCAGCTGGTGCACGCCACGGCCCAGATGCCGTTGCAGGTGCACGATCTCGCCGGACTGGACGGCGCCGCGGTGCGGGATTCACTACTGGCGTTCCAGTCCGCGGAGCGCGCGCGGGTCTTCGACGTCCGTTCCCCGGCCCTGCTCCGCATTGCCGCGCACGGCGGCGACGACGGCTGCTGGTGGCTCTCGATCACCGAATGCCACCCGATCCTGGAGGGCTGGAGCCACCACAGCCTGCTGATGGAGCTGCTCGGGTTGTACGGGCAGTTCCGGGACGGCCAGCCGATCGAGCCCTACGCGGCGCCCGGCGTCCGCTTCGCCGACTTCGTGGCCGCCGAGCTGGCCGCTCTCGATTCGCCGGCCGACCAGGAGTACTGGCGGCGGGTCGCCGCGGTGCCCACGTTCAGCCTGCCGGACGGCTGGGGCGCGCCGCCGCCGGCCGGTGATCCGCTGACCGAGTCCTACGTGGTTGCCGTGCCCGTGCACGACCTCGACCCGGCCCTGCGCGAGCTGGCCCGAGCCGCCGGAGCCTCGCTCAAGGCGGTGATGCTGGCCGCCCACCTCAAGGTGCTCAGCCAGCTGACCGCCGAGCGCACGTTCACCGCCGGCCTGGTCTGCGACGGCCGTCCCGAAGTCACCGGCGCCGACCGCGTCTACGGCATGTACATCAACACGCTGCCGTTCGTGCACGACCGCACCGCCGGCACCTGGCGCGAGCTGGTCGCCCAGGTGCTGGCCCGGGAGATCGAGCTGTGGCCGCACCGCCGGTTCCCGCTGCCGGCCATCCAGCGGGCGGTGGGCGCCGACTCGCTGGTCGACGTGTACTTCAACTACCAGGACTTCCGGCAACTCGACGCGGGCATGATCGACCACCCGGCGACCCTGGACAACAGCGTCACCGAGTTCGGCCTGTCGGTCTCCAGCCGCGGCGGCCACATCCACCTGACCGCCCACCCGCAGACCCTGGACCGCGCGCACGCGCAGCGCATCCTGGGCATGTACCGGGCCGTGCTGGAGGCGATGGCGGCCGATCCGGACGGTGACGCCCGGGCCGTCCGGCTGCCCGCGGAGGATCGAGCCGCCGCCCTGCAGGGGCTGACCACCGGCCCGAATCCGCCGGTGGCCCGGACCATCCCGGCCGCGTTCGCCGCCCAGGTCGCGCGCACGCCGGACGCCCCGGCCGTGCACTGCGGCGAGCACACGCTGAGCTACCGCGCCCTGGCCGCACTGGCCGCCGACCTGTCCGGCCGGCTGGCCCGGCACGGCACCGGACCCGAGCGGCTGGTCGCGATCTGCCTGGACCGGGGTCCGGCGCTGGTGCCGGCCCTGCTCGGGGTGCTGGGCAGCGGAGCCGCCTACCTGCCGATCGAGCCGAACCTGCCCACCCAACGGATCGCCTTCCTGCTCGCCGACGCCGCGGTGGACGCCCTGGTCACCGATGCGGCCAATGCCGCCGCGCTGGCGCCGCTGCTGCCCGGTCGCGTCCTGGTCGTCGACCCGGATGCGGTCATCGACCCGGCCGGCTACCCGGTTCCGCCGGTCGATCCCGACGCGCTGGCCTACGTGATGTACACCTCGGGCTCCACCGGGGCCCCCAAGGGCGTGATGGCCACCCACGCCAACGTGCTGAGCTTCCTGGCCGCGGCCGGGGAACGGTTCGGCTTCGGTGCGGACGACGTGTGGGCGGCCGCCCACTCCTTCGGTTTCGACGTGTCGGTGTGGGAGATCTTCGGCGCGCTGCTGGTCGGCGGGCAGGTCGCGGTGCTGCCGTGGTCGACCGTGCGGTCCCCGGAGGACCTGCTGGACGCGCTGGTCCGGTACCGGGTCACCGTGCTCGACCAGACCCCGTCGGCCTTCCGCGGGCTGGTGCACCTGGCCGCCCAGGACGATCCGCGGATCGCCGACCTGGCGCTGCGCACCGTGCTCCTGGCCGGTGAGCGGCCGGCGCCGGCCGAGCTGCCGCCCTGGACCGACCGCCGGGGCTGGCACAGCCCCCGGCTGTACAACCTGTACGGCATCACCGAGACCACGGTGGAAAGCGCCGCCCAGCAGTTCGAACCGGTGGACGTCAGCAGCGGGCTCAACCGGGCCGGCCGGCCGTTCGCCGGGATCGGGATGGTCGTGCTGGACGCCGACGGCGAACCGGTACCGGTGGGGGTGCCGGGGGAGATCCACCTGGCCGGGCACGGTCTGGCCCGCGGCTATCTCGGCCGGCCGGACCTGACCGCCGCGCGGTTCGTGCCGAACCCGTTCGGACCGCCCGGATCCCGGCTCTACCGCAGCGGCGACCTGGGCCGGCTGCGGCCCGACGGCGGGCTGGAGGTGCTGGGCCGGATCGACGACCAGGTCAAGATCCGTGGCTACCGGGTGGAGCCGGGGGAGATCGCCGCGCAGCTACGCCGGTGCCCCGGGGTCCGGGACGCGGTCGTCACCGTGCACGACGGCGACGTGCTGATGGCCACGGTGGTGCCCGACCCCGACCACGATTCCGACCGCGACGGGGCCCTGGAAGCGGCCACGATCGTCCGGTGGTGCGCCGATCGGCTGCCGGACTACCTGGTGCCGGCGGCCGTCGTGTTCCGCGACGCGCTGCCGCTCACCGCCACCGGCAAGATCGACCGGGCCGCGCTGGGCCAGCCGGACCGGGCCGCGATGCCCGCCCTGCGGGCGGCCCTGGCCCCGCGGACCGACGTCGAGGCGCGGCTGGTCCAGGTGTGGCGCGAGGTGCTCGACCTGGACGAGATCGGTGTCGAGGACAGCTTCTTCCAGCTCGGCGGCGACTCCATCCGGGTGCTCACCCTGGTCACCCGGATGCGGGCGGCCGGCTTCCCGGCCGCCGTCCGGGACGTCTTCGAGCAGCAGACCGTCGCCCGGCTGGCCGAGTTGCTGACCGGCCGGCCGGCCCCGGTCGAGATCGAACCGGTGGCGCCGTTCGCGCTGCTGACCGACGCCGACCGGAACCGCCTCCCGGACGGTCTGACCGACGCCTACCCGCTGTCCCAGGTGCAGCTCGGCATGGTCGTGCAGACCCTGACCGACGGTGACGTCAACGCCTACCAGAGCGTCAACTCGTTCCTGGTGGAGAACGAGGAGTGGTCGGAGCCGGCGTTGCGCGCGGCGGTGGCCGGTCTGCCCACCCGGCACGAGACCCTGCGCACCGCCATCGATCTGACCGGCTACTCGGTACCCCTGCAGCTGGTGCACGCGACCGCGGCGATCCCGCTGCGCATCGTCGACCTGCGCGGGCAGGACGAGGCCGGGCAGCGCCGGGCCGTCACCGAATTCGTGGCCGAGCAGGGCCGGGAACTGTTCGACCTGACCCTCGCCCCGCTCACCCGGTTCACCGTCCACCGGCTGGCCGACGACCGGTGGCGCCTCACCTTCACCCAGTCCCATGCGATCACCGAGGGCTGGAGCTACCACCAGATGCTGATGGAGCTGCTGGCCGACTACCGGGACCGGCGCGACGGGCGGGTCCCGACGCACCCGGAGCCGCCGGCCGTGCGTTACGCCGACTTCATCGCCGCCGAGCAGGCCGCGCTCGACTCGGCCTCGGATCGGGCGTTCTGGGCTGAGCTGGTGGCCGACCATCCCCGGCTGGAGCTGCCGGCGACCTGGCGGCCCCGCCAGACGGCGGAACCGGAGATGATCCTGGGCGGCGTCCGGTTGGAGTCGGTCGAGGCCGGACTCCGCGCGCTGGCCGTCCGCGCCCGGGTCCCCATGAAGGCCGTCTTCCTGGCCGCCCATCTCAAGGTGCTCAGCCAGCTCACCGCCCAGGACCGGTTCTGCACCGGCCTGGTCTGGGACACCCGGCCGGAGGCCGCGGGCGCCGACCGGGTGCTCGGCATGCACCTGAACACGTTGCCGTTCAAGGGCCAACGGCCCACCGGCAGCTGGACCGACTGGGTCCAACGGGTCTTCGCCGATGAACTGGCCGCCTTCGCCCACCGCCGGTTGCCGTTGCCGGCGATCCAGCGGCAGGCCGGCGGCGCACCGCTGCTCAACGTGATCTTCACCTACCTGGACTTCCACGTGGCCCGGGGCGATGCCGTCGACCTGGACGCGACGATCGCCAACAGCCCCACCGAATTCGACCTCAACGTGACCACCCTGGGCGGCCTGCTCGGCCTGAGCAGCACCACCCGGGTGATCGGCCGGACCGACATGGACCGGCTGTCGGCGATGTACGGCGCCGTGCTGACCGCGATGGCCGCCGACCCGGACGGCGACGCCGGTGCCGTGCACCTGCCGGCCGGCGAGCGGGATCGGCTGCTGCACGAGTGGAACCCGCCGGTCCGGTTGGACCAACCGGCCCTGCTGCACGAGCGGTTCGCCGCCGTGGCCGCCGCCCGGCCGGACGCGATCGCGGTGGTCTGCGGAACCGACCGCCGCACCTACGCCCAGGTCAACGCGCAGGCCAACCGACTGGCCCACCACCTGCGTTCGTGCGGGGTCGGGCCGGACGAGCTGGTCGGGGTCTGCCTGGAGCGGGGACCCGAGCTGATCCCGGCCGTGCTCGGGGTGCTCAAGTCCGGGGCCGGTTACCTGCCCATCGACCCGGCCACCCCGGCCGACCGGCGGGCGTTCATGCTCGCCGACTCCGGGGCCCGGATCCTGATCACCACCGGCATCACCGCTGACATCACCGCTGACATCACCACCGGCCCGCCGGCGGTCGACCCCGCGGTCACCGTCATCGACCTGCACGCCGACGCCGCGGCGATCGGGGCCGGCCCGGACAGCGACCCGGTCACCGTGTCCACCCCGGACAACCTGATCTACGCGATCTACACCTCCGGCTCGACCGGGGTGCCCAAGGGCGTGCTGCTCACCCACGCCAACGTGGACGCACTGTTCGCGGCCACCCAGGACCGGGTGGCGATGGGCGCGGACGACGTCTGGACGCTGTTCCATTCGTACGCCTTCGACGTCTCGGTGTGGGAGATGTGGGGGGCGCTGCGGCACGGCGGCACCCTGGTCGTGGTGCCGGCGGACGTCGCGCGCAACCCGGACGCCTTCCTGGACCTGCTGGTCGCCGAGCGGGTCAGCATCCTGAGCCAGACCCCGTCCGCCTTCCGGTCCCTGGTCGCCGCGGCCGCCGACGGGGATCCGCGGATCGACCGGCTGTCCCTGCGGGCGGTCGTGTTCGGCGGCGAGCGGCTGGATTTCGCCGCCCTGCTGCCCTGGGTGCGCCGGGTCGGCCTGGACCGCCCCGCCCTGCTCAACCTGTACGGGATCACCGAGACCACGGTGCATTCCAGCTTCCACCGGCTGGTCGCGGCCGACTTCGACACCCCGGAGGTGAGCCGGGTCGGCCTGCCCCTCCCGGGCTGGTCGATGCACGTGCTCGACCCGCACGGCCACCCGGTGCCGATCGGGGTGCCGGGCGAGATCCACGTCGGCGGGCCCGGTCTGGCCCGCGGCTACCTGGGCCGGCCGCAGCTGACCGCGGACCGGTTCGGGCCCGACCCCTTCGCCGCGGCGCCCGGCGGCCGGTTGTACCGGTCCGGCGACATCGGTCGCCGGCTGGCCGACGGCACCATCGAGAGCCTCGGCCGGGCCGACGACCAGGTCAAGATCCGCGGCTACCGGGTGGAACTCGGCGAGGTCGCCGCCGCCCTGTCCGCGCTGCCCGAGGTGGCGGACGCGGTCGTGCTGCTGATCGAGCAGAGTCTGGTCGGCTACCTCGTGCCGGTCGCCGGCGCCGACGTCGTCCCGGCCGACCTGCGGGACCGGCTGCGCCGGTCCCTGCCCGAATACATGGTCCCGGCCGCGCTGGTCACCGTGCCGGCGTTCCCGACGACCACCAACGGCAAGCTGGACAAGGCAGCGCTGCCCCGGCCCGGCTTCGACGCGCTGGCCCGCCGGGCGCCGTACGTCCCGCCGCGAACCCCGCTGGAGGAGCGACTGGCCGCCGGGTGGGCGGCCGCGCTCGGCCTGGACCGGATCGGCGTGCAGGACTCGTTCTTCGACGTCGGCGGCGATTCGCTGCGCGCCGTCGCGCTGGTCGGCGCGCTGCGCGCGGCCGGCCTGAACGTCGACGTCCGGGACGTGTTCGTGCAGCAGAGCATCGCCCGGCTCGCGGCCGAGCTCGAGCGTCGGGCCACGGCGGCGGAGTCCATCGACGGTGCGCAGGCGGTGACCCCGTTCACGCCGGTGGCGCCGTTCGCGCTGCTCGATCCGGCCGATCGGGACCGGCTGCCGGCCGATGTGGTCGACGCCTATCCGGCCACCCAGGCGCAGGTCGGCATGGCGGTCCAGGCGCAGGCCGACCCGGACCACGCGCTGTACACGATCGTCTCCTCGTTCCGGATCTGGGACGAGCGGCCGGTCGAGCAGCCGGCGCTGGCCCGGGCGGTGGCCGAGCTGGTCGAACGGCACGAGGCGCTGCGCACCTCGGTCCAGCTGACCGGTTACTCGGTGCCGCTGCAGCTGGTGCACCGGACCGCGACGGTGCCGGTGCGGGTCATCGACCATCCCGCCGCCGAGCGACCCGGGATCGACCCGGGCACCGCCGGACCTGACCTGGCCGGCTTCGCCGCCGCCGAGCGAGCCGCCGGGGTGGACCTGACGGTGGCCCCGCTGCTGCGGGTGGCCGCCCACCAGGACCGTGGGGCCTGGTGGCTGACCCTGACGGTGAGCCATCTGATCGTCGGCGGCTGGGACCTGAACTCCCTGCTGGCCGATCTGGTCGCCGGCTACCGGCGGTGCCGGGCCGGTCGGACCGTACCCGTCACCGTCCCGGCCGTGCGCTTCGCCGACTTCGTCGCGGCCGAGCGGCAGGCCGTGGCCGACCCGGCCGAGGGGGCGTTCTGGCGCACCCTGCTCGTCGACCACCCGCCGCTGCGGCTGCCCGAGGCCTGGGCCGAGCCGATCACCGCCGGCCGGCCCGCGCCGGCCGCCCGGCAGGTCTCGGTCTCCTACCGGGACCTGGACGCCGACCTGCGGACGCTGGCCGCCCGGTGCGGCACCTCGGTGAAGGCCGTCCTGCACGCCGCCCATCTGGCGGTGATGAGCGGGCTCACCGAGCTGCCGGAGTTCTCCGTCGGTCTGGTCGCCGACGCCCGCCCGGAACAGGCTGGCGCGGAACGGGTGCTGGGGATGTACATCAACTCGCTGCCGTTCCCGCACCGGCGGTCGGATCGAACCTGGGCCGACCTGGTGCGGGCGGTGTTCGCGGCCGAACTGGCCATCTGGCCGCACCGCCGGTTCCCGTTGGGTGCCATCACGGCGGCCGCCGGCCAATCCGGACAGGGGCCGTTGCTGGAGGTGCTGTTCGACTTCAACGACTTCCATCAGGTGGACGAGGCCGTCGTGGACGTCGAGGCCTCGCTGGGTGACGCGGCGACCGAGTTCCCGCTGACCGTCAGCACCGTCGGCGGCCTGATCCACCTGGCCACCAGCGGCGGCCGGATCGGCCCGGCCGAACTGGACCGGCTGGCCGGCAGCTACCGCGGGGTGCTCGAGGCGATGGTTGCCGACCCCGACGGCGACGCCCAGGCCACCTTCCTGACCCCGGCCGACCATGTCCGGCTGACCCGGGAATGGCCGCGCGGGGCGGAGGTCGCGCCCACCGAGATGACCGCGCCGGCCGCCTTTGCCCGGCAGGTCGCGGCCACCCCGGCGGCCACCGCGGTGACCTTCGCCGGCGGCGCGCTGAGCTACGCCGACCTCGATCGGCGGGCGGCCCGGATCGCGGGCGGGCTGACCGCCCGGGGCGTGGCCGCGGGCGACATGGTCGGTGTCCTGCTGGACCGGGGCCCGGACCTGGTGGCCGCGCTGCTCGGGGTATGGCGGGTCGGCGCCGCGTTCGTGCCGCTCGATCCGGCCCATCCGGCCGGCCGGCTCGCCGAGATGCTCGCCGACGTCCGGGCCGGGCTCGTGATCGCCGACCGGGCCGTCGATCTCGGCGTGCCGGTGGCCACGGTGGCCGAGCTGGACCGGGCCGCGGGGACCGACCCCACCGGCCCGGCGGGGAAGGTCGACCCGGACCTGCCCGCCTACGTGATCTTCACCTCCGGCTCCACCGGCCGGCCCAAGGGGGTGCTGACCAGCCACCGCAACCTGTGGGCGTACCTGCACCCGTGGGCGACCGACCTGGCCACCCGCGGGGCCGGGGGCGCCCCGCTGTTCTCCTCGCCCGCGGTCGACTTCTCGATGACCGTGCTGTGGGGTCCCCTGTGCACCGGCCGGGTGCTGGCCCTGGCCCCGGCCGACCTGGAGCTGGCCGACCTGGGTGGGTGGCTCGCCGCGGCCGGGCCGTTCGGCGTCGTCTCGCTGACCCCGGCCCACCTGCAACTGCTCGACGAGCAGCTCGGGGCGGCCGCGGGCGCGGCCGTGGCCGGCGTGTACCTGGTCGGCGGCGAGGCGCTGCCGACCGAGCTGGCCGCCCGGTGGTCGACCGCGCTGGGTGCCGGCGGCCTGATCAACGAGTACGGGCCGACCGAGATCACGGTGGCCAACTGCGCGTTCGCGTTGCCGCCGGGAGATCCGGACGGGCGCATCCCGATCGGCCGGCCGCTGCCCGGAACCACCGCCTACGTGCTGGATTCCCGGCTGCAGCCGGTCCCGGCCGGCGTCCCCGGCGAGATCTGGGTGGGTGGCCCCGGGGTGGCGCTCGGTTATGCCGGCCGGCCCGGGCTGACCGCCGATCGGTTCCGGCCGGATCCGTTCGGGCCGCCCGGTGCTCGCCTGTACCGCACCGGCGATCTCGGTCGCTGGTTGCCCGACGGGGTGCTGGACTGCCTGGGCCGGGCCGACGACCAGGTGAAGATCCGCGGACACCGGATCGAGCTCGGCGAGATCCGCGCGGTCCTGGTCGCGGCCGGGGCGCGGGACGCGGCCGTGCTGGTGCGCGCGGGACGGCTCGTCGCGTGGGTGGTCGGCGAGGTGGCCCCGGACGAGCTGCGCGAGCAGTGCCGGCGCCGGCTGCCGGCGCCGATGATCCCGGCAGCGTTCGTCCCCGTCGACGCGCTGCCGATCACGCCCAACGGAAAGCTCGACCGGCTCGCGCTGCCCGATCCGGATTCTGCGGCCGGGGCAGCGTCCGCGCCGCCGGTCGGCGCGGCCGAACGACTCGTCGCCGACGTGTGGACCCGCCGGCTGGGCGTCGAGATCGGACGGGACGACGACTTCTTCGACCGGGGCGGGGATTCGCTCAGTGCGGTCGGGGTGATCGGCGAGCTGCGCGCCGCCGGTTACGCCGTGTCGGTGCGGGATCTGTTCGCCCGGCGGACCGTGCGGGCGCTGGCGGCCGGGCTCGATCCGGGTGTCGAGCCGGAACCGGCCACCGTCGCCCCGTTCGCCCTGCTGGAGCCGGCTGACCGGGCGGCCCTGCCGGACGGGTTGACCGACGCGTACCCGATGTCCCAGGTGCAGCTGGGCATGCTGGCCGAGATGACGGCCGCGCGGGGCCCGGCCGGTCGGGGCGCCTATCACAGCGTGCTCGCGCATCGGATCGCCGACGACGGGCCGCTGGACCCGGACGCGTTGCGGGCCGCCGTCGCGGTGGTGCTGCGCCGGCACGACACGCTGCGCACGTCCTTTGCGCTGTCCGGGTTCTCGGTGCCGCTGCAGCTGGTGCAGCAGCACGTCGAGCTGCCCGTGCCGGTCATCGACGGCCGCGGGCTGGACGCCCAGGTCGCCCGGGAACGGCTCGAGCAGTACCTGGCCGCCGAGCGGACCGCGCTGCTGGACCCGGCGCGGGCGCCGCAGCTGCGCCTGGCCGCCCACCTGGAGGACGACCGGACCTGGTGGTTGACCATCTCGATCAGCCACGCCATCACCGAAGGCTGGAGCCTGCGGCTGCTGGTCGAGGAACTGCTGGACGCGTACCAGCAGCGGCGGGCCGGCGACGAGGTCGTCCTGCCCGACGTGCCGGACGTCCGCTACGCCGACTTCATCGCCGGCGAGTTGGCCGCGCTGGCGGACCCCGACGACGCCGCCTACTGGCTGGGCATCACGGCCGACTACCCGGCGGCCCGGGTGCCGACCGGCTGGCAGGACCCCGGACCGCGCGCGGTGACCCGGGCCTGGGTCGATCTGACCGGCCGGGGGGACCGGTTGCGGGACTTCGCCCGTACCACCGGGGTGCCGCTCAAGGCCGTGCTGCACGCGCTGCACCTCAAGGTGCTCGGCCAGCTCACCGGGGACGCCGCCTACGCCTCCGGGCTGGTGTGCGACGCCCGGCCCGAGGTGGCCGGCGCCGACCGGCTGCTGGGCATGTTCCTGAACACCGTGCCGTTCGGGCACGACCGGAGCACCGGCAGCTGGCGCGAGCTGGCCCGCCGGGTCTTCGACCGGGAGGTTCAGCTGTGGCCGCACCGGCGGTTCCCCGTGCCCGCCATCCAGCGGGCCGCCGGCCGTCGGGTGGTGGAGATCCTGTTCAACTATCAGGATCTCGACCGGCCCGCGGCGGGGGAGCCGGGGTCGGCGCCGGCGCCCGGGACCACGACGGCGGTCCGGACCACCGTCGGTGAGGGGGCCACCGAGTTCGCCCTGTCGGTCATCGCCTCGCCCACCGCCTTCGACCTGCAGAGCGAGAGCACCGTTCTGGGCGAGCGGTCACTGGCCCGGATCGCCGGCATGCTCGACGCCGCGGTCGACGCCCTGCTCGCGGACCCGGACGGCTCCAGCGGCCGGCTGTGCCTGCCGGCCGGGGACCACGCCACGCCCGAACCCGGTGTGAGCGCCGGGATCGCGGCCGATGCACCGGCGCCGACGGGCACGCTGGCCCAGCGGTTCGCCGACCAGGCGGCGGCCACCCCGGACGCGGTCGCCGTGCGGGCCGGTGACCGGCAGCTGACCTACCGCGAGCTGGACCGCCTCGCGAACCGGCTGGCGCACCGGCTGATCGAGCTCGGCGCCGGGCCGGGCACCCTGGTCGGGGTCTGCCTGGACCGGGGCCCGGACCTGATCCCGGCGCTGCTCGGGGTGCTCAAGTCGGGGGCCGCCTACCTGCCGCTGGATCCGGTGCAGCCGCCGGAGCGGTTGGCGTACATGCTCGGCGACGCCGGGGCGCCGATCGTGATCACCCACTCCGCGCAGCGCCCGCTGCTGCCCGCGACGATCGACGGCACGGTGCTGCTGCTCGACGACGAGGACCTGACGGACCGTCCGGTGACCGCCCCGGTCACCGGGTGCCGGGCCGACGATCTGGTCTACGTCATCTACACCTCGGGCTCCACCGGCCGGCCCAAGGGGGTCTGCCTCACCCACGCTAACGTCCTTCGGCTGATCGACACCGGCCAGGAACACTACGGTTTCGACGAGACCGACTGCTGGCCGCTGTTCCACTCCTTCGCCTTCGACGTGTCGGTCTGGGAGATGTGGGGCGCGCTGCTGCACGGCGGCCGGCTGGTCGTGGTGCCGCAGTCGATGCTCCGGTCGCCGGGAGAGTTCCTCGATCTGCTCCTCGAGCAGCGGGTGACGGTGCTCAACCAGACCCCGTCGGCGTTCCGCGCCCTGGTGGATCTGGCCGCGGCCGGCGACCCGCGCATCGACCGGCTCGCCCTGCGCACCGTGGTCTTCGCCGGGGAGAAGCTGGACATGCCGATGCTGGCGCCCTGGGTGGCCCGGCACGGGCTCGGCCGGGTGGCCCTGATCAACATGTACGGGATCACCGAGACCACCGTGCACACCACCTATCACCGGATCACCCGGGCCGATCTGACTCCCGGTGCGGCGAACCGGATCGGGCGACCGCTGGCCGACCTGCACATCGAGTTGATCGACAGCGCCGGGGAGCCGGTACCCACCGGCGTGATCGGCGAGATCACCGTCTCCGGGCCCGGTGTCGCCCGCGGCTACCTCGGCCGTCCGGCGCTGACCGCAGAGCGGTTCGAGCCCGACCCACACGGCCCAGCGGGCAGCCGCCGCTATCGCAGCGGTGACCGGGCCCGGCGCCGGCCGGACGGCACGTTCGAGTTCTGTGGCCGCATCGACGACCAGATCAAGATCCGCGGCTTCCGGGTCGAACCGGGGGAGGTCAGGGCGGCGGTGATCAGTCACCCGGCCGTGGCCGACGCACTGGTCGTCGGGCACGCCGGGCCGGCCGGCCCGTCCCTGGTCGCCTACGTCGTCCCGGCTGCCGGCCAGAGCGCGCCGACCCCGGCCGACCTGCGGAGCTACCTGTTGCGCCGGTTGCCGGAGTACATGGTGCCGGGCGCGTACCTGACGATCGCGGCCTTCCCGCTCACCCCGAACGGCAAGCTCGATCGGCGGGCCCTGCCGGTACCCGAGCTGGCCGTCCCGGCGCGCGGCGCGTTCGTCGCCCCGCGCACCACCGCGCAGCGGCAGCTCGCCGAGATCTTCTCGCGCGTCCTGGGGGTGCCGGACGTCGGCCTGCACGACCGGTTCTTCGATCTGGGTGGCCACTCGATCGCCGTGGTCCGGGTGGTCGCCGAGGCGAACGCCGTCGGGCTGCAACCGTCGCTGCGGATGCTGTACGAGAACCGGACTCTCGGCGAGCTGGCGGCCGAGCTGGAGCCGGTTGCCGCACCGCCGACCGCACTGCCGACCGCGCCGGTCGACCGGCCGCGTCCGCCGGCCCGGCCGGTCCCGTCGCCGCTGGCCTCGATGGCCGAGCACCGGGTGCCGGGGGTCTCGATCGCCATGGTCACCGGCGGCGAGCTCACCGGGTGCGCCGGCTTCGGCGTGGTCTGCGCGGGCGGTGACCCGGTCCGGCCGGAGACGATCTTCCCGGTCGCGTCGGTCAGCAAGCTGGTCACCGCGGTCGGCGCCCTGCAGCTGGTGCGCCGCGGCGTGCTGGACCTGGACGTCGACGTCAACCGGTACCTGACGCAGTGGCGCATTCCCGGGGACGAGCCGGTGACGCTGCGCCAGTTGCTGGGCCACACCTCCGGGCTCAGCGCGCCGGAGCAGGCCGACTACCCGCCGGGCGCGGCCATGCCCGAACTGGTCGAGCTGCTGGCCGGTCGCCCGCCGGTGACCTCGCCGCCGATCGGGCCGGAGCTTCGCCCCGGCGCCGAGTTCCGGGCGGCCAACAGCAACTACGCGGTGGTCCAGCAGGTGATCGCGGAGGCCACCGGCCTCCGGTTCGCCGACCTCATGCGGGAGCAGGTGTTCGCCCCGCTGGGCATGACGCACAGCAGCTTCGAGCCGCCGGATCCGGCCGCGACCGCCTGGGGGCACGATGCCCAGGGCGGCCGGCGACCGGAACCCTGGCGGATCCGGCCCGACGTCGGGGCCGCCGGCCTGTTCTCCACGGCGAGCGACCTGGCCCGGGTGGCCATCGAGATCCGCCGGTCGGCCCTGGATCTCGGGCCGTCGTTGCTCGGGCCCGAGCTCGCCGGGCAGATGCTCCGGTCGGTGCCGGGCGCGTTCTACGGGCTGGGCACCCTCGTCGACGACAGCGGGGGCGACGTCGAGTACGGACACACGGGCGAGTGCACGGGCTTCCGGGCCCTGGTGTTCGGCCGGCTCCGCTCCGGCGACGCCGTCGTGATCCTCACCAACGGCGAGGCCGGCAACGGTGTCTTCCAGCACCTGGCCGCGGTGCTCGCCGAATGAATCCCGCCGCCACGACCGACAGGGAGTTCCTCCGATGACCGATACCCTCGAGACATCACCGCTACTGGCCACGCGGCCACCGGGACCGCTGGCCCGGTCGGTCATCTCGATCGACGACCTGCCCGACCGGGATCTGGCCGGCATCGTGGCCCGGGGGGTGGAGTTCGCGGCCGGCGCCCGATCGACGGCGTTGGCCGGAACGGTGACCGGGGTGTACTTCGCCAAACCGTCCACCCGCACCCGGACCGCCTTCTCGGCCGGTGCGCTGCGCCTGGGCGCCGGCCTGGTCGCCTACGGTCCGGGCGACCTGCAGCTGAGCACGGGCGAGACCGACGCCGACACCGGCCGGGTGCTGGCCGGCATGCTGGACACCCTGGTGATGCGGACCGCCGAGGACGAGGCGGTGATGCGCAGCTACGCCGAGCCCGGCGGGATGTCGGTGATCAACGCGATGAGCGCGCAGGAGCACCCGACCCAGGCGTTGTGCGACCTGTCCACCCTGCAGGAGCACTTCGGCCGGCTGGCGGGGCTGCGGGTGCTCTACGTGGGGGAGGGCAACAACACGGCCAGCGCGTTGGCCCTGGCCCTGATGCGGTGCCCGGGCGTCACGCTGGACCTGCGGACCCCCGCCGGGTACGGGCTGTCCGCCGACTTCCTGCGGCGCGCCCGACGGCATGCCGCCCGCAGCGGCGGGCACATCGACCAGCAGCACGACATGCGCGGGCTGCCGGCGGATCTCGACGTCATCTACACCACCCGCTGGCAGACCACCGGCTCCAGCAAACACACTGCGGACTGGCGGCACACCTTCGCCCCGTTCCGGGTGGGCTCGTCGTTGCTGGCCGCGTACCCGCGGGCGGTCTTCCTGCACGACCTGCCCGCCCACCGCGGCGAGGAGGTCGACGCGGCGGTGCTGGATGGGCCGGCCAGCCTGGCGTTCCGGCAGGCGCACATGAAGATGTACAGCGCCATGGCGGTGTTGGAATGGTGCGCCGCGGGCGCGCCGGGATCGTCATGACCCTGGAGGTCAAGGTCGGGCGGCACCGGCGCTCCGAACCGACCCAGCTGCGGCACAACCGCACCTACCTGTTGCTGTGGACCGGCGCGGGCGTGTCCATGCTCGGCTCCCGGATGAGTGCGATCGCCTACAGCCTGGTCGTGCTCTGGGCGACCGACTCGGCGACCAGTACCGCGATGGTGACCTTCGCCGCCCTGTTGCCGTTCCTGGTGACCCAGCTGCCAGCCGGGGTGCTGGTCGACCGGTTGGACCGGCGGCGGGTGATGATCGGCTGCGACCTGGGCCGGGTGCTGCTGATCGGTATCGCCCTGACCACTGTGGCCATGGGCCACGTCTGGGTGCCGCTGCTGATGGTGATCGCCTTCTGCGAAGGCAGTCTCACCGAGATGTACTCGATCGCGGAGCGGGCCGCGGTGTTCACGGTGGTGCCGGACGAGCAGCTGGGGGTGGCCGTCGGGGCCAACGAGGCGCGGTCCGAGGCGGCCGGCCTGATCGGTCAGCCGATCGGCACCTTCCTGTTCAGCGCGCTGCGCTGGCTGCCGTTCGCGGCCACCATCGTCTCGCACCTGCTGTCCCTGTTCACCCTGCTGCTGATCCGGCGTCCGTTGCAGGGACCGCGGCCCGACGGTCCCCGGCCGAGCCCGGTTCAGGACGTCAAGGAGGGCTTCGACTTCGTCCGGTCGCAGACCTACCTGCGCCGCGCGCTCGGCCTGATCGCGGCGAGCAACCTGCTGTTCCAGGTGCTGGCCCTGGGCCTGCTGGTGATCGTCAAGGACCAGGGCGGCGGTCCGGACACCATCGGCTGGATCCTGCTGGCCAGCGGGATCGGCGGAATGCTGGGCGCCCTGTCCAGCAACCTGTTCATGCGTTGGGTCGGGGTCCGGTGGATCTTCATGGGCGTCAACATCTTCTGGACCCTGTTGATGGGCAGCATGGTGTTCTTCCAGCAGCCGCTGGCCCTCGGCGTGATCTTCAGCCTGCTGCTGTTCGGGGCCGGGCTGGCCAATGTGGCCGGCATCGTCTACACGATGAAGGTGGCCCCGGAGGACATGCAGGGGCGCATCGGCTCCATCGTGTCGCTGCTGTCCTCGGGGGCGAACGCGTTGGGCGCGTTGTGCGCCGGGGCCATCCTGGACGCGCTCGGGGTGCGCACCACGATGATCATCGTGGGTTGCTCGATGCTGGTCATCGCCATCGCGGCCGTCCTGGCCTTCGGTGGCCGCAAGGCGGCGGCCGCCGAGGCCGCGCTCGGCGATCTGACCGAGTAGCCGCGCCCGTGAGGTGTACCTGTCACCACCCCGGATCGGGGAGATCGGGTTACTGAATTCCTGCCGAGAACCGGACACGCTGAGGGAATGTCGATGCAACGTATCGGAGTGTGGTGCTGGCGCCGCCGGGTGCTGGTCGTCGGCCTCTGGCTGCTGGCGATGGCCGGCGGCGCGGTCGCGATCGGGCCGCTGTTCGCCGGCATGGGGGACACGACGACGCTGCCCGGCACCGAGACCGGCCGGGCCCAGGCGGTGATCGACGGCGCGATCGACCACGGCGAGCAGTTCTTCGCCGTCGTCGACAACGTGGACGCCGGCTCGGCGGCGACCACCGCCGCGCTGGCCGGCGCGGCCGACGACATCCGGGCGATCACCGGAGTGAGCAGCGTCGACGGCCCGATCGCCGCGACCGACGGCCGGGCCGCCACGCTGATCGTCACCCTGGCGCCGGCTGAGTCGCAGTACCAGCCGTTCACCGACGCCCAGGCCCGCTGGTCCGAGCTGACCGCCGCCCTGCCCGGCGCCACCGTGAGCGTCGGTGGCGGCGATCTGATCGGGGACGAGGCCAACGCGGCCGTGCAGGACGACCTGCGCAACGCCGAGATCTATTCGCTGCCCCTGACCCTGATCCTGCTGCTGCTCATCTTCGGCGGGGTGGCCGCGGCCGCGCTGCCGGCCGTCGCCGCGATCGCGACCATGCTCGGCGCCACCGCGGTGCTGCTCGGCTTCGCCAGCGTCGTCACCATCGACGCGAACGCGATCACGGTGGTCACGCTGCTCGGCCTGGGCCTGTCCATCGACTACGGGCTGCTGCTGGTCGCCCGGTTCCGGGATGAGCTGACCCGAACCGGCGATCGGATCGAGGCGGTCGCGGCGGCCTGGCACACGGCCGGCCGGACCATCGGGTTCAGCGCGCTGACCGTGGTCGCCGCACTGGCCGGGCTGATGGCTTTCGACGTCGGCGAACTGCGGGCCCTGGCCGCGGCCGGGATCGCGACGGTGATCGTGGCCATGCTGGCCGGGATCACCCTGACCGCCGCGCTGCTCGGGTTCGTCGGCCGGTGGATCAAGCCCCGGCAGCGGCACGGCCGCACCAAGGCCGACTCCGGCTTCTTCGCCGGGCTGGCCCGGCGGACCCAGCGGCGCCCGTGGCTCACCCTGGCCGGGTGCGCGGTCGTGCTGCTGGCCTTGGCCGCGCCGCTGCTGCACGTGATCATCAAGGTGCCGCAGCTGGAAGGATTGCCGCGGACGCTGGAGTCGGTCCAGGTGGCCGACGTGCTCGACCAGCGGTTCGGCATCTCCAGCCAGGCCGGGGTGGCCGTGCTGGCCCGCACCGACCCGGCCACCCTGGACGCGTACGCGCAGCCCTGGGCGGCCGACCCCGCGGTGGCCCGGGTCGAGCCGGCCTCGGCCATCGGCGCCGGGGTGTCGATGGTGGTGCTCGACGTGCACGGCGACGGGCAGGGCGCCGGCGCGCAGGCGCTGGTGGACCGGCTGCGGCAGGACCGGCCGGCCGGGTACGAATCGTGGGTCACCGGCGACGCCGCGCGGCTGATGGACCTGCAGGACCGCCTGATCGACGGGTTGCCGCTGGCCGCGGCGATCGTCGTGCTGTCCATGCTGATCGTGCTGTTCCTGATGACCGGGTCGGTCGTCGTTGGCGTCAAGGCGATCGTGGTGAGCGCGCTGTCCCTGGCCGCCACCTTCGGCGTGCTGACCGCCGTCTTCCAGGACGGCTGGCTGGCCGCGCCGCTGGGCATGCTCACCGTCGGCGGGCTGAGCCCGTTCATGATCGTGATCGTCTTCGCCTTCGCGTTCGGGCTGTCGATGGACTACGAGGTGTTCCTGCTCGCCCGGATCAAGGAGTTCTACGACGCCGGGGAGTCACCGGATGCGGCGGTGCGGCACGGGCTGCAGCGCAGCGGCCGCATCATCACCTCGGCCGCGCTGCTGATGCTCATCGTCTTCGCCTGCTTCGCCGCCGCGGACATCGGTGCGCTGCAACAGATCGGCCTCGGCCTGTTCGTCGCCGTGCTGATCGACGCCACCCTGGTCCGCTGCCTGCTCAGCCCGGCGCTGATGACCGTCCTGGGCCGCGCCGCCTGGTGGGCCCCGGCGCCCCTGCGCCGGCTGCACGCCCGGATCGGCCTGCACGAAGCAGGCGAACGGCCGGCCGAGGACCGGGACGCGGCAACTCTCGCCGGGAGCGCGACGACCGAAGCCGGCCGAAGCGAACCCGATCCCACCGACGTCGGGATGCCGGCGCCCCGTCATGCCGCGCCCGAGCCCGAACCCGCCGGGTCGCGGAGCCACTGACCTCCCGGGCTTCCACCCACCCACCCACCGACCCGTTGACCGGGGCCCCGCCAGTGATCATCCGACCGCTGGCGGGGCTCATTGGTGTGCCGCGACCCCGGCCCGGCCCGGCGTTCGGGTTCTCGCCCCGACACGGCTCCACCCACGGGGACACCGCTCCACGCAGGGGGACACCGCTCCCGGAATGGGGACACCGCTCCCGGTCGGGCGGGAGCGGTGTTCGGTTTGGTGGAGCGGTGTTCGGGTCCGTGGAGCGGTGTGCGGTGCGGTGGAGCGCTGCCCTGCGGGACGACCACCGGCCGCCGGGCCCGGCTCGACTGACGGCCCGGCCGACCACTGGCGGGGCTTATTGGTGTGGCCGGCCCGGGCCCAGCGCCGCAGTCACACCCCGAGGCACCGCGACCCACGGAACACCGCTCCACGCAGGGGGACACCGCTCCCGGAATGGGGACACCGCTCCCGGTCGGGCGGGAGCGGTGTTCGGTTTGGTGGAGCGGTGTTCGGGTCCGTGGAGCGGTGTGCGGCGCGGTGGAGCGCTGCCCTGCGGGACGACCACCGGCCACCGGGCGCGGCCCGACCGACGGTCCGGCTCGACCGACGGCCCGGCTCGACCGACCGCCCGGCCGGCCGCTGGCGAGGCTTATTGGGTGTGGCCCGGCCCGGCGCCGCAGTCACACCCCGACGCACCGCGACCCACGGAACACCGCTCCACGCAGGGGTGACACCGCTCCCGGGATGGGGACACCGCTCCCGGTCGGGCGGGAGCGGTGTTCGGTTTGGTGGAGCGGCGTTCGGGTCCGCGGAGCGGTGTGCGGTGTGGTGGAGCGCTGCCCTGCGGGACGACCACCGGCCGCCGGGCCCGGCTCGACCGACGGCCCGGCCTGGCTCGACCGAATGCCTGGCCGGACCGAATGCCTGGCTCGACCGACGGCCGGCTCGCCCCGCCGCCGACCGCCCGCCGACGGTGCCGGACCCCGAAAAGCCACCCCCCGCCGCAGGTGATTGCGGCGGGGGCGGCTGTTCGAGCGGGTGCCAGGTGGACCGGAGCGGGAGCCGTCAGCGGGCCTCGACGGTGACGTCGCCGGTGTCGGTGCGGGCCAGGATGGTGCGGGTGGAGGTCTCGTCCTGGGTCACCGCGACCCGGCGGTCGCCGGTGTCGGTGGTCGCGGTGACGTGGTAGGCGGTCGACGACCGCGGGACGGTCACGGTCACGTCACCGGTGGCCACCGTCGCCGAAACGGTTTGCGGATCGGCCGAGAAGCCCAGGGTCACATCGCCGGTCTCGGTGCTCACGTCCGCGTCGGTGGACGTCAGGTCGGTGCCGGTGATCGAACCGACCTCGGTGCGCGCGATCACCGCACCACCCAGCTGGGTGAGCCGGATCTCCCCGGTATTGGTGCTGGCCGACACCGCGCCGGTCAGTCCGGTCAGCGAGGCGTCGCCGGTCTCGGTCTTGGTGGTGATCGTGGTGCCGGCCGGCACGGCGATCGTCAGGTCGGCCTCGCAGCGGCCGCTGCCCGGGCAGCTGGCGATGACCGACAGCGTGGTCCCGGTCCACTGCTGGCTGACCGTCGGCTTGTCGTTGTCCCAGGTCAGGGTGCTCTGCACGGTGGTCTGGCCGTCGGCGCCGGCGGTGAGGGTCACCGTGCCGGACTGCACGCGCAGGTCCAGGGCCGTGATCGGCTGCGGGTAGGTGGCCGAGGTGGTCTCGGTCGACGGGGTGCCCGAACCGGCCAACCAGCGGTAGCCGAAGAACAGGCCGGCCGCGAGAACCAGGACGGTGACGACGATTCCGATCGCCCACCAGGATCGGGACGCGTGCGTCGGGGGCTCTTCGGTGAGGTGGGTCATGACGGTCATGATGGCCTCCGGAGGCAGGATTGCGAGGGACATTCGGGGAAATGGCGCCGCACCGCCGACGGGGGCGGCGGGTCAGGACGAGTGGTAGGGCAGGGTGGCGGTGACGACGGTGGGCCCGCCGACCGGGCTGAGCACGGCGAAAGTGCCGTCCAGGGCGCTGATCCGGCCGGCCAGTCCGGCCAGGCCCGAACCGCCGCCGGGGTCGGCGCCGCCGCGACCGTTGTCGGATACGACGATGCGCAGCTCCGCGGCCGCGGTCGGCTCAACCAGGATGTCGACCGTCGTCGCGCCGGAGTGCTTGGCGGCGTTGGTCAACGCCTCGGAGATCAGGAAGTAGGCGGCGGCCTCGATCGGCCGGCTCGGCCGGCTGGGCAGATCGACCAGCAGCCGCACCGGAATCGGTGAGCGCGCGGCGATCCCGGACAGGGCGGCGTCCAGCCCGAGGTCGTCCAGCACCGCCGGGTGCAGGCCACGGACCAGGTCGCGCAGTTCGGCCAGGGCGAGCTTGGCCTCCTCGTGGGCGCTGGTCACCGCGTCCCGGACATGGTCGGGGACATCCACCATGGTCGTGCGGGTCATGCCGAGGTTCATCGCCAACGACACCAGGCGCTGCTGGGTGCCGTCGTGCAGGTCCCGTTCCAGCCGGCGGCGCTCGGCGTCGGCCGCGGCCACGGCATCGGACCGGCTCTCGGTGAGCACCACGACGCGCTGAGCCAACGCCTCGGACCGGCTCGGGGCCATCGCCCGGCGCAAGAGCGACGCGTCCAGCATCGCCGCCGAGGTCGCGACCGCCGGAGCGGTCAGCAGCAACACCACGCCGAGCGCGGTGATCACCAGGATCGGCCCGACGCCGGTGATCGGGATGCCGAGCACGTCGCCGGGCAAGGACCAGAAGAAGGTGCCGGAGGTGATCCCCAGCAGGGCCGCGCACCACCAGAGGCTGACCATCAGACCCAGGACCGGCAGCACCACCAGCGAGGCGAGGTGGTAGCCGACCTGCCGCCAGATCGACGGGCTGCGCACCTGCGCCCACAGCCGGCTCCACCAGCCGCCCGCGGTCGGAGCCGGCGGTGGGTCGGGCCAGCGGCGCCGGTCGGGTGGCCCCGGCGTCATCGCCTCGATCCGCGCCCGATGCCAGATCGAGAACGTCCGGGCGCAGCCGAACAGGGCGGCCAGCACCGGTGCGGCCAGCACCAGGGTGATGGCCAAGGCCAGGCCGGCGACCGCCAGCACCCAGATGACGCTGCCGGTGACCAGGGCCAGCAGCATGCCCAGTTCGATCTGCGCCGTCGCCCGCCACGTGTCGGCCGCGAAGGGCGCGTGCCACCACCGGGCGACCGGCCCGGGGGCCGGTGGCTGGGTCGTGGTCGGCTGCATGGATCAACCCTAGAGCGGCCGGAGATGGCCCGACCATCCATCAGAATGCCGAACCGTCCTGCACCCAGCACCACCCCGGGCCCGGTCCCCGGCCAGGACGGAGATAGCACCCGTATAGGTCGCGCGATCACAGTGAAGGTGTTCGGTGCGTGGCCGCGTCGGCGCGGCCGGAACGGTTCATCCGAGTAAGGCGGGGCGATCGATGACCATCATGTCCACCAACCCACATGCAAGCGCACATTCGAGCGCGAATTCCCGGGCCACCGGGGCGGCCGAGCCTGGCGCGGCCGGCCCGTTGCCCCTCGTCGTGACCAACGACGAGCCTGGCCTGGGGGTCGTCGATCGCATCCGGCGGGACCGGGAGGAGCTGCGCGGCGCGCTGGTCCAGCACGGGGCGATGCTGTTGCGCGGCTTCGACATCGGGGGCGTGGACGGGTTCGACGCGGTGGTCCGGTCGCTGTCCGGGGCACCGCTGGAATACACCGAGCGTTCGTCCCCGCGCAGCACCATCAAGGGTCAGGTGTACACCTCGACCGATTACCCGCCGAGCGAGGAAATCTTCCTGCACAACGAGAACTCCTACCAGCAGGCCTGGCCACTCAAGCTCTATTTCCACTGCCTGCAGCCGCCCGCCACCCAGGGTGCGACGCCCCTGGCCGATATCCGCCAGGTGCTGCGGATGATCGACCCGGCGGTGGTCGAGGAATTCCGCGCCCGCAAATGGATGGTGGTGCGCAACTTCAACGGCATGTTCGGCGTGTCCTGGCAGCAGGTGTTCGGCACCGACGACCGCGCCGCGGTGGAGCGCTACTGCGCCGACCACGGGATCAGCTGCGAGTGGCGACCGGGCGGATCGTTGCGGACCAGGGCGGTCCGGGACGCGATCCACCGGCACCCGGTGACCGGCACCGAGGTGTGGTTCAACCACGCCACCTTCTTCCACGTCTCGACGCTCACGCCCGAGGTTCGCGACGGGCTGCTGGACCTGTTCGATCCGCAGGATCTGCCGAGCAACACCTATTTCGGTGATGGCGGGGAGATCCCGGCCGACGTGATGGATCACCTGCGGGCCTGCTACCGCGCGGCGTGGGTGCGTTTCGACTGGCAGTTCGATGACGTGCTGGTGGTCGACAACATGACCGCGGCGCACGCCCGGGAGCCGTACACCGGGGCCCGCACGATCGCCGTCGCCATGGCCGAACCGTATCCCGCCTGACGGTGCGCGAGATCGGGGTCTGGACGGTCGATCTGCACGGGTTGCCGGCCGACGGCGAGTTGCTGGACGAGGACGAGCGGGCCCGGTGGCGGCGGCTGCGGACGGTCGGGCTGCGCGCCCGCTTCGCCGCCGCCCACTGGGCCCGGCGGACGATCCTGGGCGACTGCGTGGGTGTCGACCCGGCCGCGCTGCGGTTCACCACCGGCCGGTGGGGCAAGCCGGAACTGGCCGATGGCAGCATCTTTCACAGCCTGAGCCATTGCGGCGCGGTGGCCATGGTCGCCGTGTCGGCGGACGCGCCGGTGGGGGTGGACATCGAGGCGGTCCGCCCCGACCTGCCCGCCGGGCGGCTGGCCCGCACCTTCTTCCCGGCGCCGGAGGCCCGGGCGGTCGAGGCGGCGGCCGACCCGCCGGCCCGGTACATCCGGTTGTGGACCCGCAAGGAGGCCGCGGGCAAGGTGGTCGGGCTCAACCTGGACCGCACGCTGCGCATCGGCGTGGTCGACGCCGCGACCGGGCCGGTGCCGCTGGAACGGCTGGACGGCGGCCCGGCGGTGGGTCGCATCACCGACATCGCCGCCCCCGGCGCTCTGCTGGCGGCGGTCGCGCGGCTCGGGCCGGAGCCGTTCACGGTCCGGATGTCGAGCCTGGCGCCGGTGCCGGCATGACACCCTCTGTGTCAACCTCAGGCCGCAAGTTGCCCGCTGTTGATCTTGTTCGCGTTGCCGTGCCTGGCCGGGTCGTAAGGCTCTCGGTCGAGCCAGCAGCGGTAGATCACGCGCACCCAGGCGCGGGCCAGGACCCGGACGGCGTGCGGGTGGTCGTGCCCGCGTTGGATAGCTCTGCGGTAGACCTCGGCGGCCCACGGGCTTTGGTGGCGACTGTTGTCGGCGAACGTGGTCATCGCTTTACGGAATCGTTTGTTGCAGGCCCACCGGAAATGCACGGCATGATATTTACCGGACGCTTTGGTGACCGGGGTCAGGCCGGCCAACGCCGCGACGGCGTCGGGCGAGTCGTAGGCTTGCCGGGAATCGCCCCACTCGGCGAGCACCTGGGCGGCGTTGATCTGACCCGACCTTGGCAGCGACGTGAAGATCGCGGCGTCCGGGTGCTCCCCGAGGTGGGCGGTCACCGACCGGTCCAGGTCCTTGCGGGTCTCGCCCAGGGTGCGCAGCACGGCCACCAGCGCCAGCACGGCGTCCCGGACGGCCTCGACCAGGTCCGGGTCGGTGGTGCCGGCCGGCGCAGCCCGCAATCGGGTCAGCAGCTCCGCGGCCGAGCGGCGACCGGAGTAGCCGTGCTTGACGCAGAACGCGGCCATGCGCTTCTCACCCAGGCCCGCGGCGTGTTTGGCGGTCGGGTACCGGGTCAGGAACTCCAACGCGATCGGCGACTCGATATCGGCGAAAACCTTGGTGGCGCCGGGCCAGTGGGCATCGAGCAGGGCGGTCAGCTGGTTCGCCGTGGCGGTCCGCATGGCCACGATGTCATCGCGGGTGCGTACGACCGTACGCAGCGCCCTGGTCGCCGGGGTGAACGGGGTGGCCGGCCGCAGCCGGTGCGACCGCAGCCGCAGATATTCGGCGATGACGGCGGCGTCGCCGGCGTCGGACTTGGCGCCGGACAGTACCTCCCCGTCGCGCCAGGTCTTGATCGCGTTCGGGCTGACCGGCACCACCGGGTAGCCCGCTTCGAGCAGGGCGTCGACCAGCCGACCGTCGGGCCGTTCCAGGGCGACGCTGACCTGCATCGGGTCGCTGGCCAACCGACCCAGGCGGGCCAACAGGGTCGCGAATCCGTCGGCGGTGTGCTCGATCGTGAACTGCGCGGTGATCTTCCCGGCCGCGTCCTGCACACACACGGCGTGCGTTTGGGCGGCCCAATCGATACCGACGTAGAAATCGCATTCGGGCAGGGACAACTCAACAACTCCTCACAACGGCAGCGACGACTCGGCGAGGAGGCCGATCACCGGGCGGTCACTGACTGGCGCTCTGCGGCGCGTCCCTCTGTTGCCGGTCTACAGCCCCGCGAGAACCGGGGGCGGCGGTGTCATGCAGGCCGTCGAACGGCGACCGGCACAGGCCGTCACCCCGGCTCCCGCCGAGTCCCTACAACGAGCACCCTCTCAGGGCCCGCAACAAGGAGTGTTCACCAGTGACCGGCGGCGAATGGCTGCAGACCTACCGCCGGGTGCCCTCCCCCCGGGCCCGGCTGATCTGCTTTCCGCACGCCGGGGCGGGCGCGACGGTGTACCGACGGTGGTCGACCCTGGTCCCGGCGGACGTCGAGGTGGTGGCGGTCTGCTACCCGGGTCGCCAGCACCGGCTGGCCGAGCCGTTCAGCCCGTCCCTCGCCGCGTTGGCCTCCGGCATCGCCGCGGAGGTCGCGAGCCTGGACCCGGTGCCCTGCGCCCTGTTCGGGCACAGCATGGGTGCGGTGGTGGCCTACGAAACGGCGGTGCGGCTGGAACGCAGCTACGGCGTGCTGCCGCGCCGGCTCTTCGTCTCCGGCCGGTGGCCGCCCGGGCACCGGGCCCCGGCGGATCCCGCGCTCGACCTGGCCGATGACGCCGAGTTGCTTGAGCACCTGCGGCAGCTCGGGAACACCCAGCTGGACCTGTTCGCCATGGCCGAACTGCGCGAGCTGCTGCTGGGTGTGCTCCGCGCGGACTACCGGTTGCTGGCCGACCACCGTCCGGACCGCCCGGCCCGCACCCTCGCGTCGGTCACCGGGTACTGCGGGGATGCCGATCCGGGGTGCTCGATCCAGGATGTGGCCGCCTGGCGGGCGATGACGAGCGGAGCGTTCCGGCTGCGCGTCTTCCCCGGACACCACTTCTACCTCGATACGGTGACCGCGGACGTGGTCGACGACGTGCTGGCCGAGCTCGGCGTCGCTCGCGGCCGGCCGGCCGGCGACGCCTGCGCGGTATCGTGATCGCGAGTACGGAAGGGGTGCCGTGCGCGTCGTCATCGCCGAGGATTCGGTCCTGCTGCGGGAAGGTCTGGTCCGACTGATCGAGGCCGCCGGGCTGGCCGTGGTCGGCACGGCCGGCGACGTCGCTGAATTGAACGACCTGTTGGGGCGGGTCGAGGCGGACGTGGTGGTGCTCGACGTGCGGATGCCGCCGACCTTCACCGACGAGGGCATCCGGGCGGCGCTGACCCTGCAGCGCCGGGATCCGCCGCTGCCGGTCCTGGTCCTGTCGCAGTACGTGGAGGAGCGCTACGCCAGCGAGCTGCTCTCCCGCGGCACCGGGGGGATCGGCTACCTGCTCAAGGACCGGGTGGCCGACGTCGAGCAGTTCCTGGACTCCCTGCGCCGGGTCGCCGCCGGCGGCACCGTGCTGGATCCGGAGGTGGTCGCGCAGTTGATGGTGCGGCGCAAGGCCAGCCCGATCGACCGGTTGACCCCGCGCGAGCTGGAGACGCTGAGCCTGATGGCCGAGGGTCGCTCCAACTCGGCGATCGCCGCCGGCCTGCACATCAGCGAGAGCGCGGTGGCCAAGAACGTCAACAACATCTTCACCAAGTTCGACCTGAGCCCGGCCGACACCGACCACCGGCGGGTCCTCGCGGTCCTGCAGTTCATCAACAAATAGCTCCGCCCCGAGAAGCGCCGGCGGCGGGAACTCCGGCCGATCCGTGCACGTTCACCGTGCGCTGCCCACCATCGACCGAAAGTGACATGAGCGCACCCACCGACAGACCCGGAGCCGGGCCCGAACCCGGCTCACCACTCCACACCGCCCACTCTGGGGCGGTCCGATGATCTGGCCGCTGTCGCTGCTGGTCGGCGTGCTCGTCGTGCTGGCCATCACCGCGGCCACCGCCTACTTCGTGGCCCAGGAAT
This sequence comes from Nakamurella multipartita DSM 44233, assembly GCF_000024365.1. NCBI lineage: Bacteria > Bacillati > Actinomycetota > Actinomycetes > Nakamurellales > Nakamurellaceae > Nakamurella > Nakamurella multipartita. The sequence goes on along the minus strand of NC_013235.1, from coordinate 4,233,637 downwards.
TCGCCTACATGTCGGTGGACCGCTCCCGGCTCAAGGCGGCCGCGGCGTCCGGGGACGCCGGCGCCGAGCGCGCGCTGGCCGTGATCCGGCGGACCTCGTTCATGCTCTCCGGGGCCCAACTCGGCATCACGGTGACCGGTCTGCTGGTCGGCTACGTCGCCGAACCGCTGATCGGCGCGGCGATCGGCGCGGCGCTGGGCGGGATCTCGGTGCCGGCCGCCGTCGGCATCACCATCGGCACCCTGCTGGCCCTGACCTTTTCCACCTTCGTGCAGATGCTGCTGGGCGAGTTGTTTCCCAAGAACCTGGCCATCGCCCGGCCGGAGCCGGTCGCCGTCCGGCTGGCCCGCTCCACCACGCTCTACCTGACCGTCTTCGGGTGGCTCATCGCCATCTTCGACAAGTCCTCCAACCTGCTGCTGCGGCTGCTGCGGATCGAACCGGTGCACGACGTGGAGCATTCGGCGAGCCTGCGCGACCTGGCCCACATCGTCACCGCCTCCCGGGACAGCGGAGACCTCTCGCCCGAGCTGTCGCTGCTGCTGGACCGGGTGATCGACTTCCCGAACCGGACGGTCGCGCACGCGATGATCCCGCGGGCCCGGGTCGGCGTGCTGCATCCCGGGATCGACCTGGCCGGGATCCGAGAGGTGATGCACACCGGCCATTCCCGGTACCCGGTGCTGGACGACGCCGACGAGGTGCTCGGGGTGGTGCACCTGATCGACGTGCTCGAGCACACCGACGACACGCTCACCATCGAACGCCTGATGCGGCCGCCCCACTTCGTGCCGACCGGTCAGAGCCTGCCGCGGGCCCTGCGGGAGCTGACCGCCGGCACCGATCAGCTGGCCTGCGTGCTGGACGAGTACGGCGGTTTCGTCGGGGTGCTGACCGCCGAGGACCTGGCCGAGGAGCTGGTCGGCGAGATCGCCGACGAGCACGACCCCGTCGGCCCGCCGGTGCTGCCGCCGCCGTCGCCGAGCACCGGCTGGCAGCTGCCCGGGGACCTGCCGGTGGACGAGGCGGCCCGGTTGATCGGCCGGCCGCTGCTGACCGGAGACTACGAGACGCTGTCCGGGCTGGTCATCGCTCGGTGCGGCGCGTTCCCGGCTGTCGGGCAGGTGGTGGCTGTCCCGTTGCCGCCCGACCCGGCCCGATTGACCCTGGCCGAGCCGGCCGGCGAACCGGTCCTGCGGCTGCGCGTGGACGAGCTGGCCCGGCACGTGCCGGCCCGGATCACGCTGACCATCCACGATCCCGACGCGATCGCCTCGGCTGCGGAAGGGACGTCATGATGTCCGGCACCGGGTGGGCGATCGTGGCCACCGTCGCGCTGATCGCGTTGAGCGCCTTCTTCGTCGCCGTCGAGTTCGCCCTACTGGCGGCCAAGCGACACCGGTTGGCCGACGCCGCGCCGCGCAGTCGCTCGGCCCGGGCGGCCGTGCGCAGCTCGGCCGAGCTGACCGTGGTGCTGGCCGGGTCGCAGCTGGGCATCACCGCCTGCACGCTCGCGCTGGGTGCGGTCACCAAGCCGGCGGTGCAGGACCTGCTGGCCGGACCGCTGCGCGCACTGGCCCTGCCGTTGTGGCTGGCCGACGCGTCCGCGTTCGTGCTGTCCCTGCTCATCGTCACCTTCCTGCACCTGGTGATCGGCGAGATGGCCCCCAAGTCGTGGGCGATCGCGCACCCGGAGCGGTCGGCGATCCTGCTGGCCCTGCCGATGCGCGCGTTCATGGCGGTGTTCCGGCCGGTGTTGACCGCGCTGAACGCCCTGGCCAACCGGTGCGTGCGGCTGATCGGCATCGAGCCGGTGGCCGAACTGGCGACCGGGCAGAACCCGCAGGCGCTGCGCCAACTGGTCGAACACTCGGCGCAGGCCGGGACCCTGGACGAGGACTATTCGCAGCGTCTGGCCCGGGCGTTGGACCTGCTTGCACTGACCATCGGCGCGCTGGTGCGCAGCGACGGGCCGGCGACCCGGGTCGGCGCCGCGGCCACCGTGCGCGACGTGCAGCGGGTCGGCCGGCAGTCCGGTCACCTGCGCATCCTGGTCGGTGACGGTCCCGACCTGCGGCAGGTGGTGCACGTCCGCGACACCCTGACCGCGCCGCCCGACGCGCCGGCCACCGCCTTCGCCAGGCCCGTGTTCGTGCTGGCCGCGTCGACCCCGTTCGCCCAGGGACTGGAGGAGATGCGGCGGGGCCGCAACCATCTCGCCGTGGTGGTGGACGAGCAGGGACGGTTCGTCGGGGTCCTCACCCTGGCCGACCTGCTGCGCCGCTTGTTCCCGGAGACGGACCGTTCCGGGCTCACCACCCAGCCCCCGGCCGCCCAGGTCTCTTAGGTTAGGCTCTGCTCATGCCGGCGGGGTAGGGGCGGGACGCCTTCGCGGCGACCCGAGCGCCCTGCCCGCGCATTCCCGATCCGGAAGGAACCACGTCGCGCATGATTCCCGTCGTCGTGCTGGCCACCGTCGACCCCGTGCTGCGGGAGACGGCCGTGCTGTCCTGGCTGACCGACCGGCCCGGAACCGGAGTGCTGCGCCAGGACCTGGATCCCGAGGCGGGCATGCTGCGCCGGGTGGTCGGCGACGAACACGGCGTGGTCGAGGATCGCAGCCGCCCGGCGGACCGCGGCTGCCCCGGATGCGTGCTGCGGGAGAACGCGCTGCCCGCCGTCGCCGCGATGGTCAAGTCCGGCCGGTGGCAACGGATCGTGGTGGCCCTTCCGGTGTCGGCGGCCTCCGTCCCGGCGTCCCGGCCACTGGCCGACCCGTTCGCGCGGCGCCGGCTGGGCATCGAACTGGCCACCGTGGTCAGTGTGGTCGACGTGGACCGGGTCGAGGACGACCTGATGGGCGACGAGCGGGTCGGGCAGCGGGGCGGGGCGCTGGCCGTCGGGGACCGCCGGTCGGTCGGCGAGGCCCTGGCCGCCCAGCTCGGGCATGCCGATCTGGTGCTGACCACCGGGAGCAACCCGGTCGGGCTGACCCTGGTCGACCATCTGCGCGGTATCCGCAGTGCCCGCCGCGAGCTGCACCAGACCCGGGTGGCTGAGTTGTTCGCCGCCCGGCACTCGGCCCGCTCGGCCGCGGCCCGGCTGGACCCGCGAACGCTGCAGCCGTCGAGCGTGCCCGACGCGCACGGGGTCTGGACGCTCGACCTGGTCAGCCACCGGCCGATGCACCCCGAGCGGATCATGGCCCGGCTGGCCGACCTGGCCGGCGGCCGGGTGCGCGCCCGGGGCCGGTTCCAGGTGCCGACCCGGGCGGGCCGGCTGGCCGTGCTCGACGGCGCCGGCGGGCACCTGTCGATCGGCGACGCCGGCCGGCCGGCCACCGCGGTCGGGACCCGGGTGCTGCTCACCGGTACCGGCCCCGAGCGCGCCCAGCGGCGCCAGGTGTTCGCCGAGATGCTGCTCACCGACGACGAACTCGCCTCCGGCCGGGACTGGTCGACCGTTGATGACGGCCTGGACGACTGGCTCGGGCCCCGGTAGACGCGTCGGGCGACCCGCCGCGCCGCGTTGTAGTTGAGAATTGTTCTCGTTAAAGTGGATCGTGCCGGGGCGGTCGCCTCGGCCCGACTGCTGGTGAAGAAATCGAGAACGAGGCTATGACCATGATTCCCGTGGCGATTCTGGCGACCGTCGACCCCGTGCTGCGCGACGCCGCTCTGCTGTCCCTGCTCACTGATCTGCCCGGCACCGGGGTGCTGGCCCAGGACCTGGATCCCGACACCGGCACGTTGCGCCGGATCGTCAGCGACCAGCACGGCATCGCCGAGGACAGCACCCGGCCGTTGGCGCACGCCTGCCTGGGCTGCGCGATCCGGGAGGACTCGGTGCCCACGTTGGAGTCCATGGCCGCGGCCAGGCGGTGGGAGCGGATCATCTGGGCGCTCCCGGTCTCGGCCGAGACCGCCCCGGCGGCCCGGCCGCTGTGCCGACCGGATGCCGTGCCCGGCCTGGAGCTGGCCACCGTCGCCTGCGTCGTCGACGCCGACCAGGTCGAGGCCGATCTGATGGGGGACGAGCTGCTGGCCGACCGGGATCTGGCCCTGTCGGCCGACGACCGGCGGTCGGTCGGCGAGGCCTCGGCGGCCCAGCTCGGGCACGCCGACCTGGTCCTGACCATCGGTGAGGACCCGGTCGGGTTGACCCTGGCCGACCATCTGCGCGGCCGCCGCACCCTGCGCTCCACCCTGTTCGGCATCCGCGCCGAGCAGGTGTTCGCCCCCCGGCACTCGGCCCGGCACGCCGAGGCGCGGATCGATCCGTGCCGCATCCAGGCTCCGGATGCCCCGGACGCGCATGGGGTCTGGAGCCTGGACCTGCTCAGCCCGCGCCCGGTGCACCCGGGCCGGTTCCTGGCCGGGATCGGTGAGCTGGCCGGTGGCCGCACCCGGTCCCGGGGCCGGTTCCACCTGCTCAGCCGGCCGGGACGGGTGGCCGTGTGGGACGGGGCCGGGCGTCAGCTGTCCATCGGCGACGGTGGTCCGTGGCGGGTCGGCACCCCGTCCACCCGCATCGTGTTCACCGGGGTGGACGACGACCGGGCCCGAGTGGCCCAAGGTTTCGCTCGGATGCTGATGACCGACGACGAGCTGGCCGGGTCGATGCGAGTCCGCCACGAGGACGACGGACTGGACGGCTGGCTGGGCGCCCGCTGACCGCGGAGCCCCAGCGGCCGGAGCACGGTCCTTGACCCGTTGGTCAAGGACCGTGACCGCCCGAACTACCAGGAGGACGTGCGCACTCCGGGCAGCTCGCCCCGGTGGGCCAGCTCGCGCACCCGGATGCGGGACAACCCGAACGTGCGGAGATACCCGCGGGGTCGGCCGTCGATCGCGTCCCGATTGCGCAATCGGGTGGGGGAGGCGTCACGGGGCATCCGCTGCAGCGCCGCCGCCGCGAGCGCCGCTGGTCGGTGGTGGAATCCGGGTCCCGCACCATGGTCTTGGCGGCCGCGCGGCGCTGGGCGTAGCGCTCCACCACCGCGCGCCGTTGCCGATTCCGGGCGATCTTGGAAGTTTTGGCCATGGCGTTCAGATCTTTCCGTCGCGGGCCAGGATCTGGGCGACGACCGCATCGATCCCGCGCCGGTCGATGATGCGCAGGCCCTTGGTGCTGACCCGCAGCCGCACGGTGCGGCGCAGACTGGGAACGTAGAAGCGGCGGTGCTGCAGATTGGGCTCCCAGCGTCGGTTGGTGCGCTGATGGCTGTGCGAGACGCTCTTGCCGAAGCCGGGTTCGGCTCCGGTGACCTGACAACGGGCGGACATGCGGGGTTCTCCAGGTTCGGGTCGCAGGGGTGCGAAGAGTCGGCCGGCAGGCCGCGGGCGATCAGTCCGGCAGGTTCTCCGGGAAGTGCAGACCTCATTCGTGTCATACTGAGAATCGGTCTCGTTAAAACTGTAGCAGGAGGAGGACTGTTGGCCCGCAACGATGTCCGGCCGGTGGTGCGACTGAAGTCCACCGCCGGGACCGGATACACCTACGTGACCCGCAAGAACCGCCGCAACGACCCGGACCGGTTGGTGCTGCGCAAATATGACCCCACGATTCGTCGTCACGTCGATTTCCGGGAGGAACGATGAGCGCCCGACCGGCCCCGCCGAGGTGGGTCAGCGTCGGGGCAGCTGGTAGCGGGTGAGCCGGGCGCTGTTGCCGACCACGGCCACCGACGAGACGTTGTGCAGGACCGCGGCCAGAACCGGGGACAGGGCGCCGCCGGCGCTGACCGCGAGTCCGGCCGCGTTGACCGCGATGGACATCCCGTAGTTCTGCCGGATCAACCCGATGGTGCGCCGGGCCAGCTCCCGCAGTTCCAGCAGGCGGCGCAGGTCGTCGCCGGCCAGGGCGACGTCGGCGGTCTCGACCGCCACGTCGGTGCCGGAGATGCCCATGGCGATGCCGATGTCGGCCAAGGCCAGGGCCGGCGCGTCGTTGGTCCCGTCGCCGACCATGGCCACCAGGTGCCCTGCGTCGCGCAGCGCGGCGATGGCGTCCTGCTTGTCCTCGGGCAGCACCTCGGCCCGCCACTCGTCGATGCCCAGCTCCTGGGCGACCACCGCGGCGGTGACCGGATGGTCCCCGGTCAGCATGACGATCCGGCGCACCCCGTCCGCCCGCAGGGCGTCGATGACATCCCGGGCCTCGGGACGGATCTCGTCGCGCAGGCTGACCAGCCCGACCAGCCGACCCTCGACGGCGAGCAGCAGCGGCGTCTCGGCGGCGGCCCGCAGCCGGGTGACCCAGCCGGTCGCCTTGGCCGAGATGCGGACCTTTTCCGACCGCAGGAACTCCGGCCGGCCCAGGAGCAGGGTCCGCCCGTCGGCGCGGGTGCGCATGCCCAATCCGAGCAGCACCTCGCACTGCTCGTGCGGCGGGATCTCGATCCGCCGCTCCTCGGTGAAGCGGATCACCGCCTGGGCCAACGGGTGCCGTGAGTGGACCTCCGAGCTGGCGGCATAGGCGAGCACCTGCTCGGGCTCCCATCCGCGGGCCAGCGCGATCACGTTGGTCACCACCGGCCGCCCGGTGGTCAGGGTGCCGGTCTTGTCGAAGACGATGGCGTCGACCCGTCCGGCCGCCTCCAGGTGCGATCCGCCCTTGATCAGGATCCCGCGCCGGGCCCCGTTCCCGATGGCCGCGCTGATCGCGGTCGGGGTGGACAGGCCGACCGCGCACGGGCAGGCCACGAGCAGCATGGTCATCGCCCGGCGAACATCCCGGGTGAGCAGCAGGGTGGCGGCGGCCAGCCCGAAGGAGAGCGGGACGAACCGGCGGGAGAAGTTCTCGCCCACGGTCTGGATCGGCGCCCGATCCTGCTGGGCCTGCTCGACCCGGGCGATGATGCGCCCGACCGCGGTGTCGGTGCCAACGGCCTGCGCCTGCACCACGATCCGGCCGCGGAGCAGCACGCTGCCCGCGTGCACGCTCGCCCCCGGCCGCACCGTGATCGGCAGGTTCTCTCCGGTGATCGCGGACTGGTCGAGAATGCCTTCGCCTTCGACGATCTGCCCGTCCGCCGGCAGGGCGACGTGCTCGTGCACGACGATCCGGTCGCCGACCTGCAGGGTGGCCATCGGCACCTTCTGCTCGACCCCGTCGGCCAGTTGCAGCCAGACGGTGTCGGCCGCGCCGGAGAGCAGATCGGAGATCGCGCGGCGGGTCCGACGCAGGGTCAGGTCCTGCAGGTACTCGCCGATGTTCAGCAGCCACAGCACGGTCAACGCGACCACGTTTTCCCGCAGCACCAGCGAGGCAATGGTGGCCGCGGAGACCAGCGCGTCCGTGCCGGCGGTCCGTCGGCCGCGCAGGACGGCCAGCGCGCCGCGCAGGAACGGATACCCGGTGAAGACGGTGACGCCGGTGGCGACCAATCGTCCGCCCGGACCGAGCACCGGCGGCCGGCGCAGCAGATAGCGCCGGCCGCCCAACGCGACCAGCGCCGCGCCGCCCACGACCATCCGCACGATGTCGCCCGACGTGACGTCGGCCGATCGGGGCGAGCGCGGCGCCGGCGCTGCCCAATCGGTGCTCAGGGCCCGGTCGATGGCGTGCCGGACCCGATGGTGGTCCAGCGCGGCGGGCCGGTACCAGACCACGACCGAGCCGGTGCGCGGGAATGCGTGCACCGCCAGCACCCCGGCCACCCCGTCCACGGCGTCCTCAATCGCGACCGCGCGTGCGGCCGACCGGGCCAGCTCGGGCACCCGCAGCCGCCAGCGCCCGGCCGCATCGGCCACCGTGACCATCCGGGTGCCGGCGTCCACCGGCCGGGCGGCCGGTTCGTGGCGCCCAACCGGCTGCTGCGCGGGCTCGGTCGGGCGGGTTGACGCGGGCGTGGCCAGATGCTCGGCCATGTGGGCCGCCGCCGCGGCCGGATCGGCCTTGGGGGCAGCCGATCGACGGCGGGCGGGCGCCGGATGCGGCGGGGTCATCTCGGTCAGTGGTCGTGCTCGTGCGGCTGGGCCGACTGAGCCGGTGGGGGAGCCTGCTCCCCGATCTTCTCCCGGGCCTGGGCGACGACGTCCCCGGCCCCCAGGCGCAGATTTTCGGCGCCCGCCTCGACCCGCCGCTTGCCGCGCAGCGCGAGCGCGGTGACGGCGACGGCCGCCTGGTTGAGTCCCCGGCCGGTGGACCGCTGCTTGAGCCGATCCACGACGATCGCTCCGGCGACGCCGCTGATCAACATACCGGCGGCCCGCGCCGCGAGATGTCCGGTCACCATGGTGACTCCTTTCGACGCGATGGATGATAACGATTCCCGGTCGCGACTTTGACCCCGGGGCGCCCTTCCAACTATCGGAAGGGTTCCGTTGACCCCGGATCGAGCGGGACGCGACAGTAAGACCGCGCGTTCGAACCGATCGACGGATCATCCCTCGATCGAGGTGGCCACCATGATTGCGCGCCAGGCTCTCCCACCAATGACGTTGTGAAAGGTGTGTCCGTGAACGGATCCGCGGTCGTGAACCCGCGCGCCCAGTACTCCGGTTGGGTCTCGCCCCTGTGCTGGATTGCCGTCGCCCTCGAAGGATTTGACCTGGTCGTGCTGGGGGTGGTGTTGCCCGCGCTGCTCAAGTACGACGACTGGGGGCTCAACCCCAATTCAGCCTCGGTGATCTCGGTCGTCGGCCTGGTCGGCGTGATGGTCGGGGCGTTGGCCGCCGGCACGGTCAGCGACCTGATCGGCCGCCGCCGCACCATGCTGTGGACGGTGATCAGCTTCTCCGTGCTGACCCTGGCCTGCGCCTTCGCCCCCGACCCAGTCACCTTCGCGGTGCTGCGCTTCCTGGCCGGTCTCGGCCTGGGCGGCGTGCTGCCCACCGCGTTGGCGCTGATCAACGAGTACGCCCGGTCGGGTCGCGGCGGGCGGGCCACCACCACCATGATGACCGGCTACCACGTGGGCGCGGTGCTGACCGCGCTGCTGGGCATCCTGATCATCGAGCCCTGGGGCTGGCATGCGATGTTCATCGTCGGCGCCCTGCCGGCCATCGTGCTGGTCCCGTTGATGATCAAGTACCTGCCCGAGTCGAACGCCTTCCTGCAGGCCCGAGCCGGGCTCGCGCCGAGCGCCGGCAAGGCCACCACGACGGACCGGGCCGACCAGGCGGCCAAGCCGGCCAAGCCGGCCAAGTCCAAGAACCCGGTCGGCATGCTGTTCCACCACGGTCTGGGCCGGTCCACGGTGGCGTTCTGGGTCGCCTCGTTCATGGGCCTGCTGCTGGTGTACGGGCTGAACACCTGGCTGCCGCAGATCATGCGCGAGGCCGGCTACGAGCTGGGCGCCGCGCTGGCCCTGTTGCTCGTACTCAACGTCGGCGCGGTGCTCGGCCTGCTGGTCGCCGGGCAGGTCGCCGACAAGATCGGCACCCGTCGCTCGTCGATCAGCTGGTTCGCCGTGGCCGCCCTGTTCCTGGCCCTGCTGTCGATCAAGCTGCCCGGCATCGGGGTGTACATCAGCGTGCTGCTGGCCGGCATGTTCGTGTTCAGCGCGCAGGTGCTGGTCTACGCCTACGTCGCCCATGTCTACCCGGCCGCCGCCCGCGGCACCGCGCTGGGCTCCGCGGCCGGCGTCGGCCGGCTGGGCGCCATCACCGGCCCGCTGATCACCGGCGTCATGCTGACCGCCGGGGTGGCCTACCCGTGGGGCTTCTACCTGTTCGCGGCGGTCGCCGCGATCGGTGCCGCGGCCATCTTCCTGGTCGATCGGAACCCGGCCCCGGCCGAGCCGCTGCCGGTCACCGAACAGCAGGCCGACCAGATCACCCACATCCACCCGCACTGATCGGTTCTCGGTCCCTGAGCGTCCGTCCGCCCCGCCCCGCCCGTCTGCCCGCCCACCCGCCCCGCCCGTCTGCCCGCCCACCCGCCCGTGTCGAACCATGGAGGTTCGTGTGTCCACCCCGGAAATCCTCACCACCCGCGTCGGAATCGTCGGCGGCGGTCCCGCCGGCCTGATGCTGTCCCACCTGCTGGCCAAGGCCGGCGTCGATTCGATCGTGGTCGAGAAGCGCGATCACGAGACCATCCGAACCACCCACCGGGCCGGCATTCTCGAGCACGGCTCGGTGTCGATGCTGGTGGATTCCGGGGTGTCCGACCGGGTGCTGCGAGAGGGACACCGGCACGAGGGCATCGACCTGCGCTTCGGCGGGGTGAGCCACCGGCTCGACTTCACCGACCTGGTCGGGGAGGCCGTGTGGCTGTACCCGCAGAACGAGGTGTTCGTCGACCTGGCCGCCGCCCGTGAGCGCGACGGCGGGCAGGTGTTCTGGTCGGTCACCGACACCGCGGTCCTGGATCAGACGACGGACACCCCCAAGATCCTGTTCACCGACGCGCAGGGGCAGGCCCGGGAGATCCACTGCGACATCCTGGTCGGTGCCGACGGCTCGCAGGGCGTCTGCAAGTGGTCCATCCCGCAGGACCAGCGGGTGGACAACTTCGTGGAGTACCCGTTCGCCTGGTTCGGGATCCTGTGCGAGGCGCCGCCCAGCGCCGACGAGTTGATCTACTGCAACTCCGAGCACGGATTCGCGCTGATCAGCCAGCGGGACGCGAACATCCAGCGGATGTACTTCCAGTGCGACCCGAACGAGGACGTCAACGCCTGGTCGGAGGAGGCCATCTGGGCCGAGCTGCAAAAGCGCCTCGACGGCCCGGACGGGTTCCAGCTCAAGCAGGGCCGGATCTTCGACAAGACGGTGCTGCGCTTCCGCAGCTACGTCTGCGAGCCCCTGCGCTACGGCAACATGTTCCTGGCCGGCGACGCCGGGCACACCGTGCCGCCGACCGGGGCCAAGGGACTGAACCTGGCCCTGGCCGACGTGCGGGTGCTGTTCGAGGGCATCGACTCGTACTACTCGACCGGATCACGAGATCTGCTGGACGCCTACAGCGACCGGGCCCTGCAACGGATCTGGAAGGCGCAGAACTTCTCGTACTGGATGACCAGCATGCTGCACCACCGCGCGGACGCGACCCCGTTCGAGCGTCAGCGGCAACTCGGCGAGCTGGCCGGGGTGGTCGCGTCCCGGCACGGCTCGGCCTACCTGGCCGAGGCCTACACCGGCTGGCCGACCGCCTGATCCCGGCCGATCGACCCGAGCGGCGGTCCGCCTACCCGGCGGGCCGCAGCACCAGCCGGTCGGCGTCCCAGCCGACCGGCATCGGGTCGCTCAGATCCCCGACGAACGCGCCGTTCTCGTCCTTGTTGACGAAGGCCAGCAACACCCAGTGCCCGTCGGGATCCCGAACCAGCTTGCCGACGTAGTAACGATCGTCCGAGAGCAGGGTGGCCCCGGCGATGTCGTAGGGGCCCAACGCGGACGCGGCGCCGGCCACCCAGATCCCGCCGGGCCCGCCGGCCCGGGCCCGGGCCGCCGAGAACTCCCCGTCCAGGCAGTTGAAGATCAGCACCCAACGGCCGTCGACGTTCTCGACCTGGAAGACCTCCATCTGCCCGAACCCGCCGTCCGGGCCGGACAGCGGGGGGCCGACCTGCCAGTCGGCCAGATCGGCCGAGCGGGCGTGGGCGACGACACCACGCTCGTCCAGCGGTCCGTGGTTGGCCCGGCCGGTGATCAGCATGTGCCAGCCGTCGCCGTCCGGGTCGGCGAAGACCCACGGGTCGCGCCAGTGCTCGTCCGCCCACGGGGCTGCCCCGCCGAGCGTCTCGTACCAGCGGGAGTCGGCTCTGACCAACGGGTTTCGCGGATCCTTCAGCCAGTGGTACAGGTCGGTGGATACCGCCCGGCCGACCTGCTGGTGCAGCGTCCCGTCCTCGTGGCGGACGGTGCCGGTGTAGAACATCGACCAGCTGCCGTCGGGTCCACGGACCACCGACCCGGTCCAGGTCGCGGTGTGGTCGAAAGCCGGTGCGTCGTCGCGGACGATGGCGTCGGCGACCCGTTCCCAGTGGACCAGGTCGGTGGACACCGCGTGGCCGACCGCGGCCCGCAGGTGCCGGCGGTCGGGCTCGTGCAGCGCTCGCGAGGCATACAGGAAGAACAGGTGGTACGTCTGCTCGTCACGGGCGAGCCAGAAGTCCCACAACCAGGAATCGGGAAGTCGGAACACGGTCAGCCCTTCACGCCGGAGGAGGCGATGGAATTGATGAACGATCGCTGGAAGGCGATGAACAGGACGAGCACCGGCACGGTGATCAGCGAGGCGTAGGCCATGATCTGGCCCCAGTTGGTGGTCAGCTGCGAGAAGTAGTCGATGCCGACCATCACCGGACGCAGCGATTCGGTCTGCACCGCCATCAGCGGCCACAGGTACTGATTCCACGACGGCAGGAAGGTCAGGATGGCCACCGTGGCGACCGCCGGGCCGGACAGCGGCATGATCACCTTGCGGTAGATGGTGAACCATCCGGCGCCGTCGACCTTGGCCGCCTCGTCGAGCTCGCGCGGGATGGAATCGAAGTACTGGTAGAACAGGTAGATCGAGAAGGCGTTGGCGATGAACGGGATGAACTGCACCTCGTAGGTGTCCAGCCAGCCGGTCGATCCGTCGAAGTAGGGCAGCAGGTTCACCCACCACAGCAGGGGCAGGGCCAGCGTCTCGAACGGCACGATCAGGGTCGCCAGAATCACCCCGAGAATCAGACCCTGACCGCGAAACCGCAACCGGGCCAAGGCGAACGCGCACATGCTGTTGATGAACAGGCCCAGCCCGACGGTCAGCACGGACAGCAGGATCGAGTTCATCATGAACCGCCAGAACGGCACCCGCTCGAACACCGCGGTGTAGTTGGACAGCGACACCTCGCCGACCGGCAGGAATGCGTCGATCGAGCCGAGATCGCCGAAGATCTGGGTGTCCGGCTTGAACGAGGACACCAGCATGAACAGCAGCGGCAGGGCGAAGACCAGCACCAGCAAGAACCGGACCAGGTACCGCAGCACGGTCCGGCCGGCGCCCGGGCCGCGCGGTGCCGGCGGGGCGGCGGGATCGGCGACCGGCGTCAGGGTCTGGCTCATTTCTTCACGTCCTTGTCGCGGGTCAGGAAGCGTTGGACCAGGGAAACCACCAGCACCAGGATGAAGAAGACCAGCGACAGCGCCGAGGCGTAGCCGGTCTGCTGCAGGTCGAATCCGGTGCGCACGGCCTGGAAGACGATCGTCGAGGTCGAGTCCAACGGGCCGCCCTCGGTCATCACCTGGATCTGGGTGAACAGGGCGAAGGCCTGGATGGTGATCGTGATCAGGATGAAGGTGCGGGTCTGGCGCAGGGCCGGCCAGGTCAGGTAGCGGAAGCGCTGCCAGTTGTTGGCTCCGTCGATGGCCCCGGCTTCGTACATGTCCTGCGGGATGGTCTGCAGGCCGGACAGCCAGATGACCATGTGGAACCCGACTCCCTGCCACACCGACATGATCAGGATCGAGATCATCGCGGTGTTCGGATTACCCAGCCAGTCCGGACCGTCGATACCGAAGACGGCCAGGAAGTTGTTGATCAGGCCGTCGGGTTGGTAGAGGAACTTCCACAGCAGCGACACCACCACCATGGAGGTGACCACCGGCAGGAAGTACACGGTGCGAAAGAAGTTGACCCCGCGGATCTTGACGTTGATCAGCAGCGCCAGCACCAGGGCCAGGCCGGCCTGGATCGGCACCACGAACACGGCGAACAACAGGGTGTTGCGCAACGACTTCCAGAAGATCGGATCGCCGAACAGCCGGGCGAAGTTGTCGAATCCGACGAACCGGGGACCGGTCGGCGAGATGAGCTTGGCGTTGGTGAACGCCAACACGAAGGTCAGCACGATCGGGATGATGATGAAGACCAGCATCAGGGCCGCGGCCGGGGTGACCATCCAGGCAGCGGCGATCCGTTGCGACTGGCGGCTTTTGGTGAAGCGCCGCTGCCGGAAGGAAAGCCGGCCGAGCTGATCGATGGTGGGTGGTTCGGGGTGGGCAGCCCCGATTGTCTGCGTCATTGGATTCCCTGCGGGCCAGACGGGATCGGGCGGGCGCGCGTGGCCGGGCGCCCGCCCGATCGGCCGACGAGTGGGTGAGGACTACTGGAAGTTGTTGTTGGACTGCTGGTTCGCGTCGATGTCGGCGACCGCCTGGTTCAGCGCTTCCTGCGGGTCGGCGCCGTTGAGGATGTCCTGGGCGGTCTTGGTGAAGGTGGTCGCGATGAACGGGTAGCCCGGGGTCGCCGGCCGGATCAGGGCGAACTCCTTGGAGTACTGACGGAAGATGTCGTTGTCCCCACCCGGTTCGTAGCCGGGCACCATGGCCGCGGCGGCGTCGGTGGCCGGGATCGTCCCGGTCGCCTTGGACACCGCGGCGACGTACTTGTCCTGCAGCGCGAACTTCATGTAGTCCAGCGCGCCCTCGGTCGACGGGCAGCCGGAACTGACCGCCCACTGCCAGGATCCGCCGCCGATCTTGGCTCCCTGGCCGAGATTGACCGCCGGCAGGAAGGAGACGTCGTCGGCGATGGCCGACGCCCGCGCGGGTTCGGCGCCCCACGAGCCGTTGTACAGGATCGCGGTCTTGCCGTTGAGGAAGTCCTGGGCCGGATCGGCGCCCGACTTGAGCGGCATGTAGCCGTCGGTGGCCAGCGAGCGGAACCAGGTGGCCCACTGCACCGCGGCCGGACCGTTGAGCACCCCGTCGGCGCTGGTGTAGCCGTCCCGGTTGATCAGGTCGCCCCCGAAGCTCTGCAGCATCGGCGAGTACGCGTACGGCCACCACTCACCGGTGTTGCCGGTCTGCAGGTCCAGCGTGTTCTCGTACTTGCCGCTGGCCTTGATCGCGGCCAGCGCGGCCGCGAACTCGTCCTCGGTCCAGGGCTGGTCGATGGTCGGGATGCGGATCCCGTTCTCCTGCAAGGCCGACGTCCGGGCCTGCATGATCAGCGCCACGTCGTAGTAGCCGACGGCGTAATTCTTGCCGTCGAAGCTGCCGACCACGCTGGGCAGGAACTGGGCGATCCGCTCGTCCAGGCCGTCCAGCGGGGCCAGGTACCCGGCCCAGGCCCAGTTCGGCACGTTCGGGCCGTCCACGTCCAGGATGCAGGGCAGGCTCTTGGAGGCGGCCGCCGCCGTCACCGAGGTGTTGTAGGAGTCCTGCGGGAACGCCTGGACCTCGACCTTGTAGTTGCTCTGGCTGGCGTTGTAGTCCGCGACGACCTGGTTGATCGCGGCGAGTTCCGTGTCGTTGCCCGCGTTGTGCGTCCACATCTTCAACGTGGTCGTGCCGCTGGCGTCGGTCTGCGCGTCGCTGCTGCTGCTCGCTCCCTTGCCGCAGGCGGCCAGGGAGAACGCCAACGCCACAGCTACACTCGCTGCTGCGAGGCGCTTGCGGGTAGGTAGTGCCACCGGAGGTTCCTCCAACTCACTGGTGTCCGGTCCAGCCGGACTGTCGATTCACCCGTTGCCGCGGGTGAGTGGGGGTGGGTGTTGCTCGCCGTCCCGGATCACGACCGGGGCGGCGGGCCCACCGATGCACGGCGCACCAGTGGGCAGGGCAGCTTCTCCTCGCGGATCGGCTGTCGCTTCTGGGATGGGTCGGCCTGGGCGTCGATCAGGTCCAGCAGGGCGGCGACCGCCCACTGGCCCATCGCGTAATGGGGCAGGGCCACCGTGGTCAGACCGGGGCGCAGGTTCGCCGCGATCAGTTCCTGGTTGTCGAAGCCGACGACCGACAGGTCGTCCGGGATGCGCAGGCCCAGTTCGGCGGCCGCCTGGTAGGTGCCCATCGCCATCCGGTCGTTGAAGCAGAAGATCGCGGTCGGTCGGCCGGCCCGGGGTTGGTCGAGCAACTGCCGGGCCGCGTCATAACCGGCGCCCGGGGTCGAGGCGGCGGTCACCACCATGCCCGCGCGCAGGCGCCGGCCGGCCTCGTTCAGACCCTGCCGGAATCCCTGCAAACGCAGGGCTGTGGCGGGAATGTCGTCGACGTTGTTGAGAAAGGCGATGCGCTGGTGGCCGGCGGCGATCAGTTCGCGCACCGCGGCCAACGTGCCGCCGACCTCGTCGGGGACGACCGAGCTGACATCGCCACGGACCGAGCGGGCGTCCAGCAGCACCGCCGGGGTGCCCTGCAACGCGTCCGGCGGCGTGATCACCCGGTGGTATTCCGAAGCGAAGATGATGCCGTCCACCTGGCGCTCCTGCAGGGCGCGGATCTCGCGTTCCTCCAGACCCGGGTCGCTGTTGGAGTTCATCAGCAACAACAGGTCGCCGTGCTCGGCGGCCGCGTCCTGCGCGCCCAGGATCACCTCACCGGCGTAGGGCGTGGTCGCGATCTTGTCGCTGACGAACCCCAGGGTGTTGGACCGCTGCAGCCGCAGGCCCTGGGCCAACCGGTTCGGCCGGTAGGCCAGCTCGGTCGCGGCGGCCCGGACCCGGTCGCGGGTGGCGTCCGGGATGCGCTTGCCCGGCACATCGTTGAGAACCTGGGAGACGGTGGTGATGGAGAAGCCGGAACGGTCCGCGACGTCGCGGAGAGTGGGCTTGCCCATCGCCTTGCTCCTTTGCCAAAACGTTTGTGCACTTCGGTAGGGAGGACTATTGCGGCTCGATGAGCGGTTGTCAACCCCTCTTTCCGGAGCCGCGTCGACGAATGTCGGCGGACGCTCATCGAGCGGGCCGGTGCACGCTCGGTCGAATTTGCGTTCATATGCGTTGCCGCACAATATATTTGCGGCATCACGGGACTCCGATGCTGCCGATCGTTCGCCGGCCGGGCCGGCCGTCGGGCGTGGTCGGCCAGAATTTGCCGAGTGCCGCATCCTTTGGGCGGCGGGTTCACCCTCAAGGCGCAGGACCGCGCTATGGTGCCGGCTGTGCCTTCCTCCGAGCGGCTGTCCGACTATCCGCGTCCCAGTGTGGCGGTGGACGTGGCCGTGCTGACCGTGCGGGACGACCGGCTGCACGTGGTGGTGGTCGACCACCGGCTCGGGGGCCTCGCCCTGCCCGGAACCTTCCTGCACGAGGGGGAGGTGCTGGCCGATGCCGCCGCCCGCGCGCTGACCGACAAGGCCGGGCTGCACCGGGTGCCGTTCGCCCAGCTGCACGTGTTCGACCGTCTCGATCGGGACGATCGCGGGTGGGTGCTGTCGATCGGGCACTGCGCCGTCGTCCCCGCCGACCGGATCGGGCCGGACACCCGGCTGCTGGCGATCCGGGCCGGCCGGGCCGCCGGCGAGCTGCTGTTCGACCACGACGAGATCGTCCGGCTGGCCGTCGATCAGCTGCGCCGCGAGTACGCGACCGAGGTGGACCCGGGCGGCCTGCTCGGACCCGAGTTCACCGTGCGCCAGCTGCGCAAGGTCTACGAGGCGGTGTTCGAGCGGGCGCTGATGAAGGACACGTTCCGCCGGCTGGTGGTGCCGAACCTGGATCCCACCGGCGAGTACGGCAGCGACTTCGGGCGTCCGGCCGAGATCTACCGGCGCGGTCCCCGCACCCGGCTGACCCCGAAGGCGTGGGCCACCCTGACCGGCTGAGCCGGGCGGTCACAGGGTCGGGATCAGCCCGCCGTCGCAGCGCACCGCGGTCCCGGTGACGTAGGCCGCCGGCTCACCGCACAGGAAGGCGGCCACCGCGCCGAACTCGGCCGGGTCGCCCAGGCGCCCGGCCGGGATCAGGCGCAGCGACTCCGCGGCCACCTCGGCGGTCGGGCGGCCGCTGGCCCGGGCCACCGTCTCGTCCAGCGAGCGCATTCGGTCGGTGGCGATGCGTCCCGGCAGCAGCAGGTTCACCGTGATCCCGTCCGCGGCCACCTCGCCGGCCAGCGTCTTGAGGTACCCGGCCAGCGCGGCCCGGCCGGTGTTCGAGGCGGCCAGCCCGGGGATGGGCGCCTGCACGCTGCTCGATCCGATGGCCAGGATCCGCCCCCAGCGTTGCTGGCGCAGGTGCGGCAGCGCGGCGCCGACCAGCGCGGTCGGCGCCAGCAGCAAGGAGGCCAGCGATTCGGTCAGGGCCGGCGGGTCCAGGTCGACCGCGGTGCCCGGGGGCGGCGGCGGGCTGTTGAGCACGACGATGTCCAACGGGCCGACGGCCCGTACGGCCGCGTCGTGCAGGGCCTGCGCCCCGGCCACGGTGGACAGGTCGGCGGCCAGGCCGACACAACCGGGATACCGGCCGGCCAGCTCCCGGGCCAGCTCGGACCGGCGACCGGCGAAGACCACCCGGCTGCCCTCGGCGGCCAACGCCTGGGCGGTCGCGGCGCCCAAACCGCTGGTCGACGCGCACACCAGCGCCGCCTTGCCGGCAATGCCCAGGTCCATCGGTCCTCCGCTCGTTCGGGCCGCACCCGGGGGCGGGTCGGCCGGGCCGGCACTGGCCGATGACCGGCCTTCGGCCCTATCGTGCCCCGGACGAGCACAGAAGGGCGCGGGAACCAGCCATGCCGGATCAGCAGACATCGCCCGACGAGCCGGACCACGCGGACGACCAGTGGAGCGGACCGGTTGCGCACCTGCCGCCGGTGCCCCCGTGGACCCGGGTGGACGGGGTGCGCCGCTTCAGCGGGATCAGCTACGCCCTGGTCTCCGGGTACCGGCCGCTGCAACTGGACCTGTGGGTGCCGCCCAATCCCACGCCGCCGCCCCTGGTGGTGTGGGTGCACGGAGGCGCCTGGCTGTCCGGTGACCGCCGGTACCTGCCTGAGACACTGCGTCCCGAGCAGCTTTTCGACGCTGTGGTGGCCGCCGGGCTGGCCGTGGCCACGGTGGACTACCGGCACGCGCGGGAGGCGCCGTTCCCGGCCCAGCTGCACGATGTGAAGGCGGCGGTGCGCTACCTGCGGGCACGCCGACGAGCTCGGCATCGATGCCGGCCGGGTGGGGATCTGGGGTGAGTCGGCCGGCGGCCATCTGGCCGCGCTGGTGGCCCTGACCGCCGGGCGGCCCGAGCTGGAGGGGCAGGTCGGGGTGGTCGGGCCGGCCAGCGGGGTCGACGTGGTGGTCGACTGGTACGGCGTCGCCGACCCGGACGCCATCCCGCGGCTGGTGCTGCCGCCGGAGATGCAGGCGCTGCTGCCGCCCTCGCTCGTCGAGCATCCCCCCGAGATCCTGCTGGCCGGTGCCGATCCGGCCGCCCGCGCGGATGCCGCCCCGGTCCGTCAGGTGCACCCGGACGCCCCGCCCTTCCTGCTGGTGCACGGCACCGCGGACCGGGTGGTGCCGTTCGGTCAGAGCGAGGCGCTGCGCGACGCACTGGCCGCCGCCGGCGTGCCGGTCCGGCTGGTGCCGGTGGCCGGAGCCGACCACATCTTCAACGGCTCCGACGAGGTCGACGCCGTGGTGGAGCTGTCGGTCCGCTACCTGGTGGCGGCGTTGACGCCGACCGCCTGAACGACCGGGTCGGCCCGATCATCGGATTCGCGCCGTTCGAACTGCGCGACCAGGGCCGCGCGGATCTGCAGATGCCGGAGCAGGAAACGACTCTCGTCCAGCTTGCGGCGGCGCAGCCACCCGGTGACCTCGTCGCCGCACTTGCTGGCGTTGCAGGAGCGGCAGGCCGGCACGACATTGTCCAGGGTGTACCGGCCGCCGCGCGAGATGGGCAGCACGCAGTCGCGCTGGAGCGCGGAGCCGGCCGCGCCGCAGTAGGCGCAGCCGCCCCACGCCGCCTGCAGCGCGTCCCACTGCGGGCCGGTCAGGTCGTGCTCGACCCCGCGCATCCGGCGCTGCCGTTTGCGCGACGCCCGGGCCCGGCGGGTGCGACTGACCGTCATCGCCTCACCGTAGGACGTCCGGGTGCGATCCCGGTGGTGACGCGGCGGGACCCGAGCTCAGCGGCTCGGCGGCTGGCCACCACCTTGGCCACCGCCCTGGCCACCGCCGGGGCCGCCCGCGGGGGCGCTGCCGGCCGTCGGCGCGGTCGAGGTGTCGACCGGCACGTCCAGAGTGACGTGGTAGCCGCTGGCGACGTCCCCGGTCGCGGTGCCCAGCTCGTGGATGCCGCCGTCGTCGCCGAAGACGTTGTCGCTGGTCAGGCTGATCTGGGCCTTGTTGATGATCGACTGCTCGTACCCGGGTTGCTGGTAGACCAGGTCGCTGACGTCGCTGGGCATGGCCACCTGCGAGGTGGCGATGGCGTTGGTCGAGTCGGTGATGCTGGCGACGTCCGGGTAGACCTCGAAGTGGATGTGCGGCCAGCGGCCGGAGTAGGTGGCCGGGTAGATGCTGGTGAAGCTGACCGTGCCGTCCGCTCCGGCGACCTGGACGCCGCGCAGGTAGTTCTCCTCGGTCACCCCGTCGCTGTACAGGGAGTACCGGCCCTCCCGATCGCAATGCCAGACGTAGACCGCGACCCCGGCGAACGGGGCGTTGCCGTTGACCATGTCCTTGATGCTCAGGGTGAGCGTCATCGGCACGCCCTCGGCGACGCCGGTCGAGCCGGCAAAGCTGGAGCGGATGTCGCTGCGCACGATGCCGCTCTGGGACAGCACGTCCGGCCCGTTGGAGCCGTCCCCGGGGTACGGGCCGGCGGTCTCGTCCGGGATCTCGGTCAGCGTCGCGGCGGCCGCGCTCGAACTGCTGGCGCTGCCGGCCGCACTGCTCGACGGGCTGGCGGCGGTCGACCCGGCGGTCGACCCGGTCGTCGACCCGTTGGTCGACGCCGACGTTGATGCGGTGGTCGTGCCGGCGCCGCAGGCGGCCAGCCCGACGGCGACCGCCCCCAGGCCGACCGCCCGGAGCATCTGCCGGCGGCCGAGCATCGTCTGCATATCGAAGGACAGGCCCTGGTCCATGACCTCCTCGTCCGGCCGGGGGAGGGCTCGACCCTCGTAAGTCGGGGTGTTCTGCGGTGCTCGTCGCATGGTTCTCCTGCCGTCGGCGTCTGGGGCTGGCCCATCGTGCCGGCGGCCGGCCGAGCGCCGGCCCAGCGTGCGCTGTGCGCCGACTGTGAGTGCGAACGGGTCCCGCGGCAGTCAGCCGCCCGGGCGGACCTGCTCCGCGATCGCGCCCCAGGCATGCCAGGTGTCGATGGCGATCCGGGCATCCACCCGGGGCTCGACCCGGTTCGGGTAGGGATTGCCGCCGTACTGCATCGACTGCCGGTCGATGCCGGCCAGGTCGGGATCGTCCACGATGCTGATCACCCGGCCGACGATGCTCACGTGCGAGTACCAGCTCTCGCTGTCCAGGATGGTGAGGGCGACCCGGGGATCGGCCCGCAGGTAGTCGAGCCGTTTGCGCTTGGCCGCCATATTCACCACGATCTCCTCACCGTCCAGCAGATACCAGGTCGCGACCGTGACGGGGTGACCGTCGGGTCGGACGGTGGCGATGACGGCCGGATTGGGCCGGTGCAGCAGAGCGACGACCGGGGCGGGCAGCGGGAGCTTGGGCATGGTGCCCATTGTGTCGGGCCGCCGGCCGGGCGGCGCATCCGCCTGCCCGGCCCGGGACACGCCGGAACAACCCGATCGTGATTTCCCTCACCCGGGGATCATGGTGCATGATGGAGGGCCGTCACATTTCGTGGGACGCGCACGGCTGCCGTCATGGGTCGCCCGCCCCGGATACTTGAAGACGAAAGAACGACATCATGAAGCTGTTTCAGGCGTGCCCGCGGTGCGGTGCGGCATCGGTCTCCGAGGCCCCGTACCTGGCCGGCGCTCCCAAGGCGACCGATGAGGCGAGTGGGCCGTGGTGTCGGCAGTGCGACATCCGCTTCGGAGAGCGCCCGACCCGGCTGACCCGCCGCGGCGACCATCACATCGCGACCGGCCTGTACCAGCGCTGACCGTCCGGTCAGTCCGCGTCGGCCGGCGCGGACCGGCGGGCCATCCAGGCCAGGGTGCCCACCCCGGCCACGATGATCGTCAGCCCGGCCGAGATCGCCAGGCCCAGTCCCGGGTGCCAACGCAGGGTCAGCGCCCCGACCAGGGCGCCCAGCGTGAGCAGGGCCAGGGCCAGCACCCGCCGGGCCCACGGCTGACGGGTCCCGCTGACCGCGGCGTCCGCGGCCAGTCCGGTGATCAACGAGGTGACCACGACGGTGGTGATGTCCTTGACCGCCAGGTGCCGGGCGGTCGCCGCCTGCAGACCCATGGCCGTCGACAGCAGCGCCACGATCGGCAGCAGCTGCGGCGCCGCGGGACCGCTGCCGACCACGAACAACGCGGCGGCCACGCCGGCCAGGATCAGGCCGACCAGACCGAAGACCCCACCGATCCGGCGGGACCACTGACCACCGTCGACCGGGCGGACGATCCGGCCGCCGATCAGCGCGCCGATCAGGAACCCGGCCAACGCGATCGACGGCCCGGCCAGCGGCAGGCTGTCGGCCCCGGCGGCGGCCATCCCGAGGATGACCACGTTGCCGGTCATGTTGCCGGCGAACACCTTGTCTAGTCCGAGATAACCGACGGCGTCGACGATCCCGGTGGAAAAGGTCAGGGCGAGCATCAGCACCAGGTGGATCTCACCGCCGCTGCGGTCGGACAGGCGCGACCTGAGAAAAGGCATCCGGCGATTGTCGCCGGTCCGCCGGGACCGGGCCGCAGCGGCCCGGGTCGCGGATCAGCCGGCGACGTCGTGCAGGTGGTGCACCGGGTCATGGACGAAGTAGCGGGCCAGCGTCTGCACCGTGAAGACCGAGCCGTTGGACCGCCGCCCGGTCCGGTGCCACTGCTCACCCCGGACGTCGGCGAAACCCGCCGCGACGCCGTCGGCGGCCCGCTGCAGGTCGGCCGCGACCTGGGCCGGGTCCTGCTCGCCGTAGCGGCCCTGCTCGGCGGCCTCGTCCTGGTCCCAGTTCGCGAACAGCGGGTCGTCCTGGGTCAGCATGAGGGTGAGCCGGTCGGCGAAGACCCGGCACGCGTCCCGCACGTGGCACCCGTATTCCAGCGCCGACCAGGTGTCGGCGGCGGGCCGGATCCGGACATCGGGCCGGGCCAGGACCGCCGGCCAGGCCGCCGCATTCGTCCGGATCAGCGCCGGCACGTCGGTCAGGGCCAGCCCCGCGGCATCGAAACCGCATTCGGGGCAAGCGGTCTCGATGACCCAGGTCCAGTCCTTGGTGTCCGGTGCGATGCCCATGACGGCAGCCTAGACGGGCGGATCACCGATGCCCGTGATGCTGCCAGCCGTGCCGGCGGTGTCGCATCCGGCCCAGCAGCAGCAATCCGATGACCACCCACAGCAGCGGGAACGGGAAGAAGCCGTGGCTGACGGCACCGACCGACCAGAAGATCGCGACCATCAGCAGGACGAAGACCGCCAGCCGGATCGGCGGCGGGGGTCCGGGTCGGGCGCCGCGCGGACCCCAGGGTCCGCCGCCGGGAAGCTGACCCCGCCCCGGGCCCGACCGGTACCCGGCGTCGGTCGCCCACGGCGGCCGGTCCGGGCGGGTGGCCGGCAAGTCGGCAAACAGCGGGGTGAGCTCATCGAGGTAGGTGCTGCCGTAGGCGGTGGCCACCCGCTGGTCGAACTCGGCCGCATCCAGTCGACCGTCGGCGAAGTGGGTGGTCAACCGGTCCACCGCGGCCTGCCGGTCGCTCGTGCCGGCCCGCATCCGGGGCGACTGGGTCATGACCGGCCCGGTTCGTGGTCGGGCCCGTCGGCGCCCGCGTCAGGGGCGCCGTCGTCCGCGCCGTCCCCGGTCGGGCCGTCCCCGTCCGGACCGCCCAGGATCCGGTACAGGTCACCGCGGGTGCGGGCCAACACCTTCCGGGCCTGCGCGATCTGCTCCGGGTTGCCGGTCCGCATCACGTGCACGAAGGCGGCCCCGACCTGGAAGACCAGGTCGCCGATCTGGGTGTCGTCCTCGCGGGGGGCGAAGGCGTCCCACATGCCGGCGAACTCCTGGGCCTTCTCGGCGGTGACCCGCCGGCCGTCCTCGGTCAGCCGGTAGACCCGGCGACCATCGAGTTCCTCGGCCCGGACCAGGCCCTCGTCCTCGAGCTGCTGCAGGGTCGGGTACACCGATCCCGGGCTGGGCTTCCAGGCCCCGTGACTGCGCCGCTCGATCTCCTGGATGATCTGGTAGCCGTGCATGGGCTGGTCGACCAGCAGGGCCAGCACCGCCGACCGGACGTCGCCCCGGCCGGCCCGGCCGCGCGAGCCCCGGCCGCCGCCCGGCCCGCCGGACCAGGGGTCCCAGCTGCCAGGACCCCAATCCCATTTGCGGCCGCCACCCCACGGGCCGCCGCGATGGCCGGGTCCTCGGGGTCCGGGACCAGGCCGGGGGCCGCCCTCCCGGGCCGCACCGGGCGGCCCGAACGGTCCCCCCGGCCCGCCCAATCCGGTGTCCATCAACGCTTTTCGCAGCATGCCGGGCAGATCCCAGGCACCCGACGAACCGCAGGCGGAAGATGTCATCGTCCCTCCAGTGGAGTAGTCCGAAGATCGGTCGCGATACGTCGACGATATATCGCGATACAACGGCCTTCAAGGCTTCTCCGCTGTGGGCTTACGGCTCGCGGTCGTCGCTCCCGGCGATCCACGGCGGCCCGAGCGGGACCACCCGCCGGCCCAGGGTCAGCCAGTAGAACTTCTCCACCAGCATGTAGGCGGCCAGCGCGGAGGCCACCAGCAGGATGATCGCTCCGGTGGTGCCCATCAGGGCCGAATCGGCGAAGGCGCCCATCGATTGGCAGCCCAGGCCGGCGGCCACGCACAGCAGGGTCACCGGCAGCACGGAGTTGTGCACCGCCCCGGCCGGTGCGAAAGCCAGGGCGAGAAAGGCGAAGACGAGGGCGAACACGCCCCGGGCCGGACCGGTGACCTGGAAGATGCCGACCTCCTGGCCGAGCAGGAAACCGGGAACCACGATCCAGTACCAGCCGAATGCGTTGTAGACGACGAAATGGAAGTTGTCCCCCTTGAAGTAGGACAGCATCCCGGCGGTCACCTGGACCACGCCGCCGAAGACGGCGCCGACCCAGAACACGGGTCCCTCGTTCTGCACGCCCAGGTGCTCCAGTTGGGCGGTCAGGGTGGCCAGCACGAACCCGAGCAGGCCGATGAGCCCCGGGTCGGCGGCCGAGATCCCGGCGGCGGCCCGGGTGGTGGGTCTGGGTGCGACGTCGACGGCCATGGTGGGCGGACCCCTATCGGTGGGTGGTCAAGCGGCGGATGGTGCGGTGCGGTGGACGATTCGAGCGGTCGGTGCGCTCAGGCGTTCTCGTCGTCCGGCGTCCGGATCGTCACCGAGATGACGCCGGGCACCGATTCGACGAGGGCGCGGGCGATGTCGCGATCCGAGGCTTCGCGGTAGCGATCGTGCAGGACCACATCGCCGTTGCCGACCTGGGCCGACCAGCGGGTCAGACCCCCGATGACGCCCAGCTTGGCGCGGACGTCGGAGGCGATCTCCTCGTCGGAACGGGCCAGGGCGCGCACGATGTCGCGCCGGGTGATCACCCCGACCAGGGCCGACCCGTCCACGATCGGCAGGCTTCGGCGCCGGTCGACCAGCATCTCCCGGGCGACGATGGAGACGTCGGTGTCGTGGCTGACGCCGACCACCGGGCTGGTCATCACCTCGGCCACGGTGGCCGCCGGGCCGGTCGCGGCGCCGGCCTCGGCGGCCGCCTCGGTGAACGGGAACCGGTTCCCGATCAGGTCGGCCTCGGTGACGATGCCGATGAGATCGCCGGAGCGGTCGACGACGGGCAGCGCGCTGTAGCCGCGCTTGGCCAGCATCGCGGCGGCCTTGGCCACCGGGACCGTGGGTTCGACGGACAGGACGTTCCTGGTCATGATGTCCCGGGCGCGCATGGCGGGGCCTTCCTCGTGGCACGGATGCCGCTCGGCATCACCCTCAGGCTAGGGACGGCGGATCGCGCCCGGCACGGCCGAAAGTCCCGTGATCACGTCCGGAATCCAGCGGCCGATGATCAGCCGGAATGCCCGTCCAGGTACTGCAGCAGCTCGTGCGCGGCCAGTTCCACCTGCTTGTGCCGCCATTCGGCGGCCCGGTAGACGCAGGCGATCAGCCCGGTCCGGTGCACCCGGCGGAAGTCGCCGTAGACGAAGGCGTAGCGGGCCTTGGTCTGCTCGTTCGCGCCGTCGGTCAGGCCCAGGTGCCAGGCGGCGTACTCGTCCCAGGAATGCCGCTCGAGGTAGTCGTTCTCGGCGTCGGCCCGGGGTTGCGCGGCCCCCCAATCGCTGTCCAGGACGTACTGCCGGGCGTCGATCAGGGCGCGGGCGCGGGCAACGGCGGCGGGATTGACCGAATAGGTGGCCATGGCGTGATGGTCCCCGCCGGCCGGATCGGTCAAACCGACCGGCGCCCGGCGGCTCGCCGCGACTGACTACCCTGTGGCCGACGCCGGCCCACCGTTCCCGGCTCGTCACCCGACCGCGCCCACGATCCCGGAGGAAGCGTGCCGTCCGACCCTGCCCGGCGCCCGGTCGATCGGCGCCGACCCGGAGCCGGGCTGTCGGCGGTGCTGGCCCTGCTGCTGGCCACCGGCTGGGCGGCCAACCATTTTGCCGCGCTGCTGCCGGTGCTGCGCACGTCGCAGAACCTGTCCGCCGCGCTGGTGGCCGGCCTGTACGGGCTGTACGCCGTCGGGCTGTTGCCGGGTCTGCTGCTCGGCGGCTCGGCCTCGGACCGGTTCGGGCGCCGTGCCGTGGCCGTGCCCGGGGCGCTGCTGGCCGCGATCGGCACGCTGATCCTGTTGTTCTGGCACGACCCGACCGGGCTGGTCGTGGGCCGGCTGGTGGTCGGCGCCGGGGCCGGCGCGACGTTCAGCGCCGGCACCGCCTGGGCCGCCGACCTCGGTGGGGCGGCCGGGGTCACCCGGGCCGGGGTGTTCCTGACGCTGGGCTTCGCCACCGGCCCGGTGGTTTCCGGGGTGCTGGCCGAGTTCGCGCCGGCGCCGCTGGTCGTCCCGTTCGTGCTCAGCGCGGTGCTCTCGGTGGCCGCGGTGGCGGCCGCCGCCCTGGTCCCGGGCCGGCCGCCGCACCCGCCGCCGCACGCGGTGTCGACGGCCGGCCGGACCCCTTGGGTGCCCGACCGGCGGCGCTCCGCCGGCACCGCCCTGGCCTGGGCCTTGCCGGTCGCGCCGTGGGTGTTCGCCGGGGCCACGGTCGGGGTGGTCACCCTGCCGTCCCGATTGCCGGCCGGATCCGGGGGACCGTTGCTGGCCGGGATCGCCGCCGGAGTGGTACTGGGCACCGGGGTGGTCGTCCAGACGATCGCCCGCCGGCGCAACGTCGGTCCCGGCGCGGGCGTGCTCGGTGCGGTCGCCGCCGCGGCCGGATTGGTCCTCGCGGCCATCGGTGGCGCCCAGCCCGGCCTGGTGCTGGTCGCGGTGGCGTTCCTGCTGCTGGGCACCGGGTACGGGCTGTGCCTGCGGGCCGGCCTGCTGGACCTGGAGCGCTGGGCGCCGCCGGCCGCCCGCGGCAGCCTGACCGGCGTGTTCTACCTGGCCACCTACAGCGGCTTCGCCGTCCCGGTGGTGCTGGCCGCGCTCGATCCGGTGGCCGGCCCCACCGTCCCGCTGCTCGTGCTGGGCGCGTTGGCGGCCCTGGTCGCGGTGCTGCGATGGCTGCGAATCGTCGGGGAGCGGGCCTGAATGGTTCTGGACATATGTGCTATAAACTGCTACGATCAGGCATGTTCGTCTCGGAGCGACGGAACGGGGATCGGGCCCTGGTCTGGCGCTCCACCCCGCCGGCGCCACCGCTGCCCGGTGAGCTGTGGACGCCGGACCGGACCGTGCGGCATCCTTCGGACGGACCGCGCCGGGCATCGAAATACGCCGTCCATCAGGGGCTGGCCCCCCGGACCGCGGACGACGCGGTCCGGCATCTGGCCGAGTACCGGCATCGCATCGCGACCACCGCGGCCGGCGGCGCGTTGGCCCAGTTCTTGCAGCACCGGCCCGCCCGCCCCGACCAGGAGCTGGCGCTGCCGGATCAGGACCGGCTGTGGGCGAATGTGCTCGTCGATTCCATCCAGGCCCGGGAACGCCTGATCGCCCACCTGCAGGGCGGCCAGGTCGCCGACCTCGCCGAACTGTCCCGCAACTACCCGGGGTTGCGCGAATTCCTGTCCACCGAGATCGCCCTGGCGCTGGGCGTCGCGGAGAGTACCGCCACCCGCAGGCTGGACGAGGCCGAGGCGTTCACCACCCGGCTACCCGCGACGTTTGCGGCCCTGCACGCCGGCGACATCAGCGACCGCAAGGCCCGGGCCGTGCACCAGGGCACCGGCGACGTCACCCCGGACGTCGCCCGCCAGGTGGAACGGGACGTGCTGCCCGAGCTGCCGCACAGCACCATGCCCCAGGTGCACGAGCTGATCGCGGCGGCGGTCATTCGCCGTGATCCCCTCGGTGCCGACGATCGTCACGACCGGGCCCGAGGCCGGCGAAGCATTACACGGCATCACCTCACCGACGGTATGGGCACGCTGAAGGTGTTCTCCACACTGCAGGACATCGCCACCATCCACACCGCCCTCACCGCGATGGGCGAGGCGTCCGCGACGCCCGACGACGAGCGGACCGCCGACAACCGGAGGGTCGATGCGCTGGTCGATGTGTGCGCGGACGTCCTGGACCACGGGAGGTGGCGTGAGCAACCATTGCCGACGCAGCAGCGGCGCCGGCCGCACGTGCACGTCACCATGCCGTTGACCGCGCTGCTGCCGGGTCCGCCCACCGGTGACATGGCCACACTGGCCGGGTACGGGCCGATCACCCCGGTCCAGGCCCGGCAGATCGCCGCCGATGCGACCTTGCGCCGTCTGGTCTGCGACCCGCTGTCCGGGACCCTGCTCGACCACGGTCGAACCACCTACGAGCCGCCCGTCGCGCTCGCCGACCACGTCCTGGCGCGGGACCTGACCTGTGTCATGCCCGGGTGCCGTCAATCCGCCTGGCGCTGCGAACTCGACCACACCGAGCCGTTTCGCCCGGGCCGAGTCACCGGCGGGTCGACCAGCGCCGCGAACCTGGCCCCGGCCTGCAAGCACCACCATCGGGCCAAGGACGGCGGCGGCTTCCGGCTCGTCCGAACTGCCACCGGCTACGCGTGGACGACCCCGCTGGAGCGCACCTACGAGCGGCCGAACACCCGTCTGTGGGCACCCGCCCCCGAGGACCGCCCGCCCCCGCCACCTCCCGAAGACCCTGACCCGCCGCCCTTCTGAACCTTCCGCTCTGAACCTTCTCGCTCTGGACCTTTCCGCTCGGGGCCTTCCCGTGCTGGGCGCGGGTGCGCGATCGGTTAGCCGGTCCGCAGATCGGTCGGGCGGGTGAGGGCGGGCAGGGCCAGCGTGCTCGCCCCGGCCAGCAGCGTGACCAGGCCCAGGGCGGCGGCCGAGTACACCGCGACCGTGGCCCAGTCCAGGGCTATCGGTATGTCCAGCATCGGACCGAGCAACGTGACGAGCAGCCACCCGCTGGGCACGGCGAGCGATACCCCGACCGTGATCGGGAGCGCCGCGCCGATCAGCATCGACCGGGCCAGCACGCCGCGGGGGATACCGGCGGCAACGGCCAGGGTGAGTGGCCGGCGTCGCTGCTGTCCCTGCTCGATCGCGGTGACGATCAACCCGACGACGGCGACGACCAGGGTGAGCAGCGCGCCGATGATCAGCCCGGATCGTGCGGTCGGGGACAGCACGCTCCGCAGGCCCAGATCGGCCGGTTCGCCGGCCGCGCGAATCTCGACCGCCGAGCCCAGGTCGGCCAGGTCGGCCCGCAGGGTGTCGGCCATCTCGGCCGAGGCCTGGACGCCGGTCACCGAGAAGCGGGCCGGGCTGCTGGCCAGCAGCCCGTCGACGGCCGGGCCGAGCGCTCCCGGAGTGACGACCAGAGCGGCCTCGTAGCGGTCGGGCAGGCTGATGGTGGCGGTGGGTTCGGGCACCGTCCAGTTGAACGTGATCGACCGGCTGTCACCGCTGGTGAGCGGAACCGAGATCGCCACCACCGACCCGGCCGGCGGCCCGGCCCGGCCCGCATCGCTGACGGCGAAGACCATGCCGTCCGTGCAGGCGACCCCGAGCGCGCCGCAGGGGGCCAGCCGCAGATCGACGTACGGACTTGGCGGCGAAGTCGAGGGAAATGCCGAGGGATTCGTCGGCGCGACGACCGTGCCGGTGACCAGGGCACCACCGCGAATGTCGGCGGCCGGCCCGAGCCGATCGTGAAGCAGGTCGACGACCCGCTCCATCTCGCTGGTCGGGACGTCGGCCAGTTGCACCTGGTAGGCGACCTCTCCCTCACGGTCGAGCCGGTCACCGGCGGCCAGCAGCGGCTGCAGCGCGATCGCCCCGGCCAGCACCACCGACAGCCCGGCGACCACCCGGGCCGGTGTGCCCGGATCGAGCCGCAGCCGTCCTACCGCCAGCTGCCAGGCCGGCGGGCCGTCGGGCAGCAGTCGGGCCAGACGTTCCAGCACCCAGGGCAGCAGCACCGCCGCGCTCACCAGCAGGGCCACGATGCCGGCGCCCAGAGCGGGCAGCGGGCCGAACTGAGCCTGCCCCAGCGACCACAGCAGCAGGCCCCCGAGCACCGGAAACAACAGCCGCCACCACAGGCGGCGCGGCGGTCGGGGCGGGCTCTGCTGGCGGACCACGCCGATCGGGTCGGGCCGGCGTACGGCCAGCACCGACCCGACGGCCAGGACCGGCACGGCCAGCCCGATCGCGACCAGGGCGCCCGCGGACGGCCGGAGATCGTCCGGGAAGAAGCCGGTCGAGCCGACCGCGACGAACGGCGCCGCCGGCCGGGCCAGCAGGAAGGCCGCCCCGCCGACGAGCAGCCCGGCCAGCGCCGCGGTGCCGGTCTCGACGACGGTGACGACCCGCAGCTGCCCGGTGGTCGCCCCGAGCAGGCGCAGGCCGGCGTCCCGCCGGTCGCGCGCCGGTGAACCGACCCGGGACATCAGCGCGACGAACAGCAGCAGCGGGACGATCACGATGGTGACCCCAGCGGTCAACAGGACGGCGACCAGGCTCACGCCGGATCCACCCATCCCGGTGGTGGGGACGTAGCCACCACCCCATCCTTCGGCGATCCGGTAGACCGCCCAGCCCGACGGGTCCGCGGCCACCCCTCGGTACAGCCGCAGCTCGTCGGGGGCGAGCAGCCCGTCGTCGGCGATGGTGCCGACGACGGTGTCCCCACCGAGCCGGGGCCGGAACCCGTCGCCTTCCGGTCCGGCCAGCAGGTCGGCCAGGGCGGGGGAGACGACGACCTCACCCGGCCTGGGGAAGCGGTCCACCCCGGGCGGGGGCGCGGCGACGGCGGGGTCGAGCGCGGTCAGCTCGCTGACCTGCACCCGGTCCCCGCGGTAGACCGATGCCGTCTCGGTGACCTGGAACCACGTGGGCGCGAGCCGCGCGACATCGACGGAGGCATCGGTGGTGTCGAGCGGTGCGGAGGTCGCAGACAGCGCTGCCGCGCGGCCGTCCCGGCTGTCCAGGGCCGGCCCGATCGATGCGGCCAGGAGCAGCACCAGGGTGCACAACGCCAGGCCGATCGTGACCAGCAGCCAGCGCAGCCGGCCGGCGCGGCCGGCGGCGACCAGCAGCGCGGCGGCCAGGCGCAGGTTCGCGACCCAGCCGGGCGAGCGGGTCGCGGTCGACGCGTCCGGCGGGTGGGCGGGGGCCTGCGCGGTCATGCGGCGGCCCGGGTCTCGCCGGTGCGTCCGTCGCGGACGAGGACCTCGCGGTCGGCGTATGCGGCCACCCGGGGTTCGTGCGTGACCAGGACCAGGGCGGCGCCGGTGTGCCGCACCGTGGCGGTGAGCAGCCGCATGACCGCCTCGCCCTGCAGCGAGTCCAGTGCGCCGGTCGGCTCGTCGGCAAAGATGACCCGCGGGCCGTGTGCCAGCGCGCAGGCCAGCGCGACCCGCTGCGCCTGCCCGCCGGAGACCTCCCCAGGGCGGCGGCCGGCGATCTGCTCGACATCCAGCCGGCCGAGCCACTCGTCGGCGACGGACTGCGCCGCCCGGCGCCCCGTCCCGGCCAGCCGCAGCGGGACAGCCACGTTGTCCCGGCAGGTCAGCTCGGGAATCAACCGGCCGAACTGGAAGACGAAGCCGAATTCGCGCAACCGCAGTCGTGATCGGTCCCGGTCGGACAGCCTGGCCAGGTCGTCGCCGCGGTAGCTGACCGTGCCTGCGTCCACCGGCAGGATCCCGGCCGCGCAATGCAACAGCGTCGACTTGCCCGACCCGGACGGCCCGATCACCGCGACGATCTCGCCGGCTTCGACGGTCAGGTCGGCGCCCCGCAGCGCCCTGGTCTGGCCGAAGCTGCGCTCGATACCCGTTGCCGACAGTAGGATCTCGCTCACTTGTCGGCTCCTTGGGTCGGCAGCCGGTCGGCCAGCGCGGTCAACCGCGACGCGGTCAGCTCCAGCCAGCGCAGGTCCGCCTCCAGATGGAGCAGCGCGTGGTCGCAGATGATCTGGTCGGCCAGATCGCCGGATTCCTTGCGGCGGGTCAGCTCTCGCATGCTGACCAGGTGTTCGCGGCGCTGCGCGTCCAGGATCTGATCGGCCGACCGGTGGCTCATGAGGGCGAGCACCACCTTCGTGTACAGGGTGTTCTGCAGGTAGTCGGCCGGCTTTTCCGGGGTGCGCAGCCACGACTCCAGGTCCGTGACGCCGGCATCGGTGATCGCATACCGCTTGCGGTCCGGTCCTTCGCCTGCCTGCACCCCATCGACACTCACCAAACCGTTCTTCAACAAGCGGGACAGCGTGGAATAGACCTGCCCGTACGCGAGCTGCCGGCCGCTGCCGAACAGCTCGTCGTAGCTGCGTTTGAGGTCGTAGCCGTGGCGGGGGGCCAGGTCCAGCAGGCCCAACAGGGATCGGGAGACTGACATGGGAGCAATATACACACGGCGTATACGCCGCGTGTATACACGCCGTGGGTGTGCTCAACCGGTGGGCTGCAGCAGGCCGCTCGCGACGGTCGGGTACACCAGCACGGGTCCGGGATCCCGGGGCCAGTGCGACAGATCGAGCCCGGCGGCCACGGCGGCGCCTTGGTCGGCCCAGCGGCCGTTGGGAGTGGTGATGGCCAGCGACAGATCGTTGGTGACCCAAGCGTGCGCCTGCGGGCCTTCGATCGAACAGGAGCCGCCGAAGTAGTGTGCGCCGGTCCGGTCGCCCAGCGTGATGGTCGGCTCGACCATCACGATCCCGCCGCCACCTGGACAGCG
This sequence comes from Nakamurella multipartita DSM 44233, assembly GCF_000024365.1. Classification (NCBI taxonomy): domain Bacteria; kingdom Bacillati; phylum Actinomycetota; class Actinomycetes; order Nakamurellales; family Nakamurellaceae; genus Nakamurella; species Nakamurella multipartita. Next base: position 4,200,504 of record NC_013235.1, on the reverse strand, counting down.
CGGATCGAGCACCCCGCCCGTGGTGGCGGACGACAGGGCCGGTGCTCCGGGGACGGCCATGACGATCAGAACCCCGTCGCAGGCCGGCGCCGGGGCGGCCGCAACGCAGGCGGTCACGGCGTCGTCGTCGGCGCTGGTCACGGCGACCGTCCAGCCGGCCGGGACCGGGAAGCGCACTCCACCGACGTCGGCGAAGCCGGCCCGAACGGACAGCGCACGCGCCGCCGCCGCATCCGACCTGCCCTGGGGGAGGACCGAGACGGCCACCACCGCGATCACCGCCGCCGCGGCCAATATCGGCGCGGCCCACCGCCACTGGCCGGCTCGGGCGGGAGTTGCTCGGCTGGCCGGTGGTTCGGCCGAACTGAGCGCCAACAGGTCGTCCAGGGCGCGATCCAGTTCGTCCTCGGTCCAGGTCTGCAGATCGCCGTCGCGAGTCATCGGGTGCCGCCTTCCGAAGGTTCGGGCTCGAGGTCATGGGTGGCATCGACGCGGCGAAGTCGTCGCCGGGCCCGGTGCAGCCGCGACCGGATAGTCGCCGCTGGAAGGTCAAGGGAGAGGGCGACTTCTGCTGGACTGAGGCCGGCCCAGGCAATAAGCAGCAGGATGTCGCGGTCGATCGGGTCGAGCAGCTTCAGATCGGGCAGGAGTCGGCGGATCCGGCGCTGGGCGTCCACGCGGTCACCGCTCTCGTCGGCCCCGCCTGCCTGAGGTCGATCGGCGCTCAGCGCCAGGATTCGGCGCAGGTGGCGGGCCTCGTCCCGAGCGTGGCTGCGGATCGCAGTGGTGGCGATGCCGAACAACCAGGCGAGCTCGGAGCCCCGATCCGGGTCGAACGACGACCACCGGCGACACGCGGCCAGGAACACCTCGGACAGCAGGTCGTCCGCATGGGTGGGCCCGACCCGGCCGGTCAGGTACCGGCGCAGGCGATCTCGGTGTCGCTCGAACAGCACCCCGACCGCCGCCCCGCTCGCCGGGGTCCCCCGTCTCGTCATACCCCTACTCGGTCCGATGCCTGCCCCGCGTTGCATCTCGATGCCCGACCGGGCGGGGCCCTACCCGCGCCGGCGTGCTCGCAGCACCACGTCGTCGGTGTGGTGGGCGCCGGCGCCGCCGTCGGGCGCCACCCGCGACCGCTGCTCGTCGACCTGCACGTCCCACTGGCCGTCCAGCCGAGCGGACACCATGGCCGGCCACACGTAGTCGGCCGGGTCGAACCCGCCCTCGTCGGCCGGGCGGCTATCCATCCCGGCGTGGTGCACGAACAGCAGCACCCCACCCGGCGCGACGGCGTCCAGCAGGGCCCGCTCGGCCGCGGCGTCGGGAGTGCGGGGCAGGGCCGGGTAGAGCGCGGCCACCAGGTCGAAACCGGCCGGCGGGAGCGCGGCGGCCACCAGATCGGCATGCACCCAGGTGACGGCCACCCCGGCGTCCCGGGCATGCTCGGCCGCCCGCTCCAGGGCCACCCCGGAGACGTCCAGTGCGGTGACGTCCCACCCGCGGCCGGCCAACCAGATGGTGTCGGCGCCCTCACCGCACCCGACGTCCAGCGCCCGGCCGGGAGCCAGGTCGGCGACCTCGGCGACCAGGGCGCCGTTGGGTTGGCCGCTCCACAGCTTGTCCCGTTCGGTGTACCGGCGGTCCCACTCGGCCTGGACCGCGGGATCGCCGGCATACCCACTGGAAGGGGCGGACGCGGTGCTGTCGGTGCGGTCGAGGGGGTTGGTCACCGGGCCCACTGTCCCGGCTCCGGTCGGGTTTCGCCACCGGTGGTGCTCACCGCCGCCCGCTGGCATCGTGGGTGGCGGGGACGACGGGAGAAAGGCCGCCATGGGTGTTGAGCGCCGGTCCGGTGACCTGTCCGGGGCGCAGTTCGTCGACGCCGACCTGCGGGGTGCGCGGTTCGCCCGCTCGGATCTGTCGGGTGTGGTGATGCGGGGCGTCCAGCTGGACGGCGCGGACATCGATGCGCCCTGGTTGTCCGAGGCCGACAGTTCCCTGCGCGTCAACGGTGTCGAGGTAGCCGCGCTGGTCGAGGCCGAACTCGACCGCCGCTTTCCCGGGCGCGGCCAGCGGCGGGCCACCGATCCGGACGGGCTACGCGCGGCCTGGACCGCGGTGGAGCGGACCTGGGCGGGCACCCTGGGTCGGGTCGCAGGGATGCCGCGGGGGACGGTGGAGAAGTCCGTGGACGGCGAATGGTCCTTCGCCCAGACCCTGCGGCACCTGATCATGGCCACCGACACCTGGTTGGGTCGGGCCATTCTCGGGATCGAGCAGCCCTATCACCCCATCGGTCAGCCGAACGCCGAGTACGAGTCCGACGGGTACGACATGACGGTCTTTGCCACGACCCCACCGTCGTATGCGCAGGTGCTGGCCGTGCGGGCCGACCGGCTGACCATGGTGCGGGACTTCCTGGCCACGATCGGCCCATCCGAACTGGACGCCGAACGGCGAAACCCCTGGGCGCCTGAGTATCCCGAAACCGTCCGCTCGTGCCTGCACGTGATCCTCGGCGAGGAGTGGGAGCACCACCGGTATGCCGTCCGCGATCTCGACGCGCTCGAGGCCCGGCCGGGCCCACCCACGTGAGATCCGCTAGCCGGCGGCCCGGATGCGAGCCGCCTGCCGGATCAGGTGGTCGCGTTCGGCGACGGTGCCGGCTCGCCGGGCCGCCTCGGCGTACGCCGCGGCAGCGGCCGGACCCTGCCCACCGAGTTCGTAGAGATAGCCGCGGACCGCGTGCCAGCGATGCCGCTCGCCGATGACCTCGCGCAGCCGTTCGGTCTCGCGCAGCCCGGCGGACGCGCCCAGCACGTGGCCGACGGCAACCGCCCGCCCCAGCACGGCGGCCGGATCCTGACGCCGTGGATCGTCGGTGAGGGCGACCAGATCGTCGTACCAGGCAAGGATCTGCGGCCAGTCGGTCTCCGCGGCATCGACGGCGTCGTCGTGCAGGGCGGCGATCGCCGCCTCGATCTGGTAGCGGCCGGGTCGCTGCGCGGCCAACGCCGATTGCAGGACCCGCACGCCCTCGGCGATCTGCCGGGTGTCCCACCGGCCGCGATCCTGCCGATCGAGGGTGACGATCCGCCCGTCCGCGTCCACGCGGGCCGCCGACCGGGCGTGGTTGAGCAGCATCAGCGCCAGCAGGCCGTGCGCCTCGGGCTCGTCGGTGCCCAGGGTGAGCTGGCGGGTGAGCCGGATCGCCTCCCCGGCCAGGTCCACCCGCTCGTGGTGACCCGTCGAATAGATCAGGTACAGCACCCGCAGCACGACGGCCAGGTCGCCGGGCCGGTCGAGCCGGCGCCCGCGCAGGGTGCGCTTGGCCCGGCTGATCCGTTGCGCCATCGTCGCTTCCGGGACGTAGAAGGCGTCGGCGATCTCCCGGGTGGTCAGACCGCCGACGGCCCGCAGGGCCAGCGCCATCTGGGACGCGGGGGCGAGTTCGGGATGGCAGCAGCAGAACAGCAGCAGCAGCGTGTCATCGCCGTTCTCGGTCGCGCCCGGCACCGGCTGGACCTGATCGGTCACCTCGCGGCGAGCGCGGGCGGCGGCGCTGCGCCGGGCGTCGATGAGCCGCCGGGTCGCGACGGCCGTCAACCAGGCCCGGGCATCCCGTGGGGGGTGCCCGGGCCAGACCCGGATCGCCTCCAGCAGCGCCTCCTGCAGCGCGTCCTCGGCGGCGTCGAAATCCTCACCCCGCCGGACCAGGCCGGCCAGCACCCGCGGGACGAGGGCGCGCAGGGCGTCCCCGTCCCACGACGGCGCCGGCGGTTCGGTAGGGTTCATCGGATCAGTCGCCGGCGGGCAGCTCGGACATGACCTCGCGGACGTCGATCCACTCGTACAGCGGTTCGCCGCCCGGGCCCGGCTCGGACGAGACGTAGGCGGCGAGTTCGATCGCCCGCTCGTGCGAATCCACGTCGATCATGAACCAGCCGGCGACCAGATCGCTGGTCTCCGGGTGCGGGCCGTCGGTGCTCACCGGAGCGGCGCCGGGACCGCCGTAGCGGACCCAGGTCTGGGTCGGCGTCAGCGCCTGGGCGTCGACGAACTCGCCGTTGCGGGCCAGCAGGTCGCTGACGTGCCGCTGGAAGGCGATGTGCGCCTCCACGTCCTGCGGGTCCCACTGGTCCATCGGGGGCACGGGGCGGTGCGCCGCCGGGCCGCCGCGGTAGTGCTTGAGCAACAGATACTTCGGCATCGTGATCTCCTTCGTGGTGGGCCTCGCCGGGGGAGGCCGGTATCAGGGGAGCGGAGCCGGTCGGCCGTTCTCGACACGCCACCTCACCTGAATTCTCCGGATGGTCAGCCGGGCAGGGGCAGCCCCACCGCGGTCAGGAGTACGCCCGCACCCGCGGCGGCGAGCAGGGTGGGCACGACCCCGCGGCGCAGACCCAGGATCAGGATCGCCGCGCCGGCCAGCACGCAGAACTGCCACGGCTGGGACAGGGCCCGGGCCAGGCTGACCGCCGAGCCGGCGATGGCCCCGATCGCCGCCGGGCCGGCCCCGTCGAGGAACGCCCGGGCGCCCGCGTTGGCCCGCAGCCGGTCGAAGTGCCGGGCCCCGGCCAGGATCAGCAGGAACGACGGGGCGAACGCGACGGCGGAGGCCAGCAGGCCGCCGGTGAGTCCGGCGGCCGCGTACCCGACGACCGCCACCGTCTGCACCACCGGACCCGGGGTGATCTGGCCAAGGGCGACGGCGTTGAGGAATTGCCCGTCGGTCATCCAGTGGTAGCGATCGACCGCGTCGGCCTGCATCAACGGGATGATCACGAAGCCGCCCCCGTAGGACAGCGCCCCGACCTTGAACGCCACCCAGGCCACCGCGGCCAGGACGCCGGCGCTCGCCCCGGTGGCCATCATCGGCGCCGCGAGCATGGCCGTCGGCCGGTTCTCGCGGGGGAGGCGGGCGGTCAACTCGACGACGCCGCAGGCCAGCAGCACGAGCACCACCCACGGCCCGACGGTCGCCGCCGCCAGTACCCCGGCCAGGACGTAGCCGACCCAACGCGCCAGGCGGGCCCGGCCGACGTCCCGGGCCCGCCGCCAGCTGGGGGGAAGCAGATCGGCCGCCGCGTGCACGGCCACCGCGGCGACCGCGGCGCCGGCGCCCGCCCCGGCGCCGAGCACCCAGCGTGGCGGGTCCTGGGCCAGGAACAGCCCGGCCAGGGCCAGGATGACGATCAGGCCGGGCACGATGAACGCGAGACCGCCGACCAGCGCGCCCAGCCGGCCCCGGACCCGCCAGGCGCAGAAGATCGCCAGCTGGGTCGAGGCCGGCCCAGGGAGCAGGTTGCAGGCGGCGACCGCGTCCTCGAACTCGACCGCGGTCAGCCAGCGCCGCCGGTTTACGCACAGCTCGCGCAGCATCCGGATGTGGGTGGGTGGCCCGCCGAAGCCGACGCAGCCGATCCAGCCCCAGGAGCGCAGCACCGTCGCCAGGCTCGGCCGGACCGCGTCGGTCGGCTCCGGCGCGCGGGCCCCGTTCATGGCACCTCCCGCCGGAATGACGATGCCCTGCTCTGGCCGAGAGCATAGGACCGGCCTGCGCCGTCGATGACGCTCGGACCGGCAGGATATGCAGCCCGCTGTCAATCACGGTGAGGGGTTCGGGGGTCTGACCGGTGTGTGATGTCCCCGCCCGACGGTCGGGCGCCCGTCGTCGACGTGGCGGCCCTGGACTCCGCCGCGCGGCTGGTGGGGGACCCGATCAGGGTGCGCTGACGACGCCCTCGTCGCCCGGCCACTCGGGCCACTGCGGCCGGCTGGCGCAGGCGGGCCAGATCCAGCAGGCGTCACACTCCCGGCAGCGCCACGTGCGGTGGCCGGTTCCGGTGCAGGCCACGCACGGATGGTTGCCGATCAGCACCGTGTCGGTGCCCAACGGATGACCGTTGGGACACCGATCGGGCATCGCCTCGGCGAGCTGCTGTCCCCGGACGCGGTAGTGGCGGGTGGAGAGTCCGAACTCCCGCGGCGTCAGCATGCATCATTAGAACAGGTGTACGAAGGTGGTGTCGAGCGGTCAGCGAGCGGGGGCGGCGCCGGGCGGGCCGCCGAACTGGCTCGGTTGCGCGCGCCGTGACGACGAACGGCGGACTGCACCGATGATGAGCAGGATCAGGCCGACCACGGCGAACAGCCCGCCGAAGATGACCGCCACGATCCAGGCGAACCCCTTGGCCGCGGTCGACAGGGCCGGGGCCACCGCGACCACCGCGCCGTTACCGGCCACCGTGATGGTGTAGCTGCCCGTCGTCGGCGGCGTGAAGAGCGCGACCTCGGCGTAGTTCTGGTTGTTATCGCCCACGCTGTTCACGGTCGCGCCGGTCTTGCTGACCGTGACCGCGCCCGACGGGCCGGTCACGCTGATGGCGGTGGGCTGCACCGTGGTCGCGGCGCCGGTGCCCTGGGTGGCCTCGTACACCGCGTAGGTGCTGCCGCCGTCGAGCTGGCTGGTGAAGGTGGCCGGCGCGGTCTGTGCGGCGCCGATCTTGCTCAGCAGCGAGGTGGCCGCGTTGACGGTCATCACGATGCCCAGCACGATCCCCACGATGCCCAGCCCCAGCAGGACGGCTCCGGTGATCAGCATGCCCTTGCCTCGGGGCGGGGGTGGGGCGGGTACGCCCGCGGCGGGGTAGCTCATGGGTCCTCCGGAGGTGATGTGACGGCGCGCCAGTGATTGTCGGTCCGCGCTGCGACGATTGCCGGATGGGACGTCACCTCGTTCGGGTCAAACCCGGTCGTCGGTCACGGCGTGGGCCGGCGCGGCCTGGTCACCCTGGGTGGATTCGAGGGCGTGCCGGCCCGGCGAGGCCGACTCGCGGATCAGCCGGGTGACCACCCGCACCATGGCCGCGTCGGTCTCGGCCGATTCGACCTTGTCGGCCGGCAGCCAGTCGCGCAGCTGCTCGCGCAGGTAGTCCCGCCAGGCCAGGGCGATCGCCTGGCCGGCCTGCTCGCCGCGCGGGGCCAGGTCCAGCCGGTCGCCGTCGCGGACGAGCAGCCCGTCGGCGACCAGCTCGTCGTAGAAGCTGGTCAGCACCCCCTCCGGCACGCCGACCCAGTCCTCGATGGTGGACTGGGTGACCGACTTCTGGTCGAAGAACCATTCCCGGATCAGCACCTGCGACAGGCCCCAGATCTGCGCCGTCGACAGGCCCGTGCCGGCGGACTGCAGGACGCGGTCGCCGACGTCCGGCCCGCTGCGGCGCAGCGCCCCGGCCACCAGATCCTCGAGCTGGTCGGTGGAACCGGTGGGGTGCGGCATCGCGAAGCCGGCGCCCGGTCCGGAGTCCAGGTCCTTGGCGATGCCGCGCATCGTCACCTGCGGCATTAGCAGGGCGACCACCAGCGCGACCACCGCGAACGGCACCGCCCCCAGGAAGACCAACTGGAACGAGTCGGCGTAGGCGGCCACGATCGGTGCCTGCTGAGCGGCCGGCAGCGCCTGCAGGGCCGCCGGGTCGGTGGCCGCGCGGGGGTCGAGCAGGCCGGCGGCCAGCACCGCCTGCGGCAAGTGGTCGTCCAGCGCATTGGCGTAGATGGTGCCGAAGATCGACGCCCCGAACGAGCCGCCCAGGGTGCGGAAGAACGACACCCCCGACGTGGCCGAACCAAGGTCCTCGAAGGAGACGGTGTTCTGCACGATCAGCGTGAGAATCTGCATCATCAGGCCGATCCCGGCGCCCAGCACGAGCATGAACAGCGCCTCGAGCCAGTACGAGGTGCCCACGCCCATGGTCGAGAACAGGTACAGGCCCAGGCCGGTGACCACCGCCCCGGCGATGGGGAACATCCGATACCGGCCGGTGCGGCTGACGAAGTTGCCCGAGGCGATCGCAGTGATCAGCAGGCCGACGACCATCGGCAGCATGCGCAGCCCGGACTCGGTGGCCGATGCCCCGCCGACGAACTGCAGGAACGCGGGCAGGTAGGTGATCGAGCCCATCATCGCGAAGCCGACGATGAAGCTCAGGATCGAGGAGACGGTGAAGACCCGGCTGCGGAACAGGTGCAGCGGCAGAATCGGTGCCACCGCCCGGCTTTCCACGAAGACGAAGATGGCCAGGGCGACCACCGACCCGACGAACAGCCCGATGATGGTCGGTGATCCCCAGGCGTACTCGTTGCCGCCCCAGGTGGTGGCCAGGGTCAGGCCGGTCGCGCCCAGGCCGATGAACAGCACCCCCAGGTAGTCGACCGGCACCTTGCTGCGCTCGCTGAGCCGGGGGATGGTGGTGGCGGCCATCGCGATGACGATCAGGGCGATCGGCACGTTGACGTAGAACGCCCACCGCCAGGACAGGTGGTCGGTGAACAACCCGCCCAGCAACGGGCCGATCACCGTGGTCACGCCGAACACGGCGCCCAGCGCGCCCTGGTACTTGCCCCGCTCCCGCAGCGGGATGACCTCGCCGATCAGCGCGGTCGCGGTCACCGCCAGCCCGCCGCCGCCCAGCCCCTGAATGGCGCGACTGGCGATCAGCATCTCCATGTTCTGGGCCAGGCCGCAGAAGAAGGAGCCGATGATGAACACGGCCACGCTGATCTGGAAGACGATCTTGCGCCCGAACATGTCGCCGAACCGGCCGGCCAGCACCGTGGAAATGGTCTCGGCCAACAGGTACGACGTGACCACCCAGCTCATGTGCCCGGCTCCGCCGAGATCGCCGACGATGGTCGGCAGGGCGGTCGAGACGATGGTCTGGTCCAGGGCCGAGAGCAGCATGCCCAGCATGACGGTGACGAACACCAGGTTCATCTGCGTGCGCCCCATGGGCGGCCGCGCCCGGGTGCCGGGGCCGGTGGCAACGGTCTGGGTCATGGCGCGCCCTTCTCACGGAGAGTGACGCCTCCGGCACTGTGCGGAATCGTCGATGCGAAGAGTAGGCGCCCGGCCCCGGGACGGCGCATTGACACGGCCGGACGGCCCATTGACACGGCCGGACGGCCCATTGACACGGCCGGACGGCCCATTGACACGGCCGGACGGCCCATCGACACGGCCGGACGGCCCATTGGAACGGCCGAGTCCGGCCGAAGCTGGGAGCATGGTCGGGCATGAGGATCCTGGTGGCCGCCATTCCCGCCTACGGGCACCTGTTTCCGGTCCTGCCGCTGGCGGCGGCGTGTGCGGCCGCCGGGCATGAGGTCACGGTGGCCACCGGCGCCCCCTTCCTGGGTCGCCTGCCCTGGCCGACGGTGCCCGGGATCGCGCCCGGCGTCGAGCTCGACGCCGTCGTCCGGGAGACCCAGCGGCGCCACCCGGACCGGCACGGACCCGACCTGGCCGTGGCCATGTTCGCCGACACCACCGCCGAGCTGGTCAGTGGCGCGCTGGACGAGGTGTTCGCGCAGTCACGACCGGATCTGGTGATCTTCGAGGCGATGAACGTCGGGGCGGCCGTCGCCGCCGACCGGCACGACATCCCGGCGGTCGGCTTTGCGATCGGCCTGGCTCCGTTCGTCGTCGACCTCATCCACACCGCGGTCCGCGACTTCCAGGGCCACTTCTGGATCGACCGCGGCCGGCCGATGCCCACCGGGACCGGGCTGCTCGGCGCCGCCCTGATCGACCCGTCGCCGCCGTCGTTGTCCGTCACCGCCGGGCCGGCGCCGGCCGTCCCGCGCTGGCCGATCCGCTCGGTGGCCTACACCGACGGCTCGTCTCCGATCCCGGACTGGCTGGTGGGCAACCGATCTCGACCCGTCGTCTATCTCACCCTGGGCACCGTGTCGTTCGGGGCGGTGGAGGTGATCCGGCGGGCCATCGACCAGATCGAGCCGCTGCCGGTCGACCTGCTGGTCGCCGTCGGGCCCGAGGGCGACCCGGCCGCCCTCGGTGCCGTCGGTGCGCGCGTGCATGTCGAACGGTTCGTGCCGCAGGCCCAGGTGCTGGAGCGGATCGAGGTGATCGTGCACCACGGTGGCACCGGCACCGTGCTCGGTGCGGCCGCCGCGGGCGTGCCTCAGCTGATCCTGCCGCAGGGTGCCGACCAGTTCCTCAACGCCGACCTGGTCACCCGGGCCGGCATCGGTCGGGCACTGCGCGCGGACGAACAGGTGGGCGGGGCGATCACCGACGCCGTCCGGGTCCTGTTGGACGCCGGTCCGCCGCGGCAGCGCGCCGCGCAGCTGCGGGCCGAGATCGCCGGGATGCCCGCGCCCGAGACGATCGTGCCGCGACTGGAGAAGCTGGTCGCCGGCGGCTGACCCGATCTGATCGAGACCGGACGGCGTCCGACCGGGTCGGGCTCGATCAGGGCAGCACGGTCGCCGTGTCGAACCAGCGGGTGGCCGGATCGGGCCGCACCGCGCGCGGCAGATCGGGCAGCAGGATGCGCTCGGTCCAGGTGGTGATCCGCCCCCGGTCGAAGCCCTCCGGCAACGAGACCTCGGCCCGGTAGACGTCGTCGGACGGGTAGTAGAGCAGGAACCAGGTCTTCAGGTGGCCGCCCCCGGCGGCCCGGCCGGCGGTGGTCAGCTGCATCAGCCCGCCGAACTCGAAGGTCAGCTGGCCGTTCGCGTGAATGGCCTGCTCGGTGGCGTAGCCGCGGGCATGCCGCGGCCCGACGCCGGAGCTGGGCCGGCCGGTGCCCTCGTCCCCGGTCGCCAGGACCAGGGCGAAATCGCCCGACGGGTGGATGGTGCGGGCGAGATTGTTCGGGTTGTCGTAGGTCCACCCCCGGGGAATCAGCTGTTCGCGCAGGGTCCGGGTGGCTCGACCCCAGCGCAGCAGTCCCTCCAGGATCGGCGGGTCCAGCGGTGAACACAGCTCGGACTCGCGGTCGGCGGCGGCCAGGGTCGCCGCGATCACCTCGACGCTCAGGCCGAGTTCCGGCAGCCGTTCGGCCCCCGAGATGGTCGGTGTCATGGCGCACGTCCCTTCGCTGTGCCGTACCGGGTCTGGCGGCAGTGCTGCCTGCAGCATGCCGGTCGGGTCCGACAGTCGGCGTTGCCCCGCCGTTCTCCGCGTGTTTTCTTGACTGATTCAAGTTCAGCCGTATGATCATGACCATGCATCAGGGGGGCGACGTCGAGCAGCAGCTGCGCGACGTGGGGCTCCGCGTCACCCGGCAGCGCACCACCGTGCTGTCCGCGGTCGCCACCCACCCGCACGCCGACACCCAGTCGATCATCGACATCGCCCGTCGCTCGGTCCCGGATCTGTCCCACCAAGCGGTCTACGACGCGCTGCGCGCCCTGACCGCGGCGGGCCTGCTGCGCTGCATCGAACCCGCCGGATCGGTGGCCCGCTACGAGACCAGGACGGGCGACAACCATCACCACCTGATCTGCCGGACCTGCGGGGCGATCGTCGACGTCGACTGCGCCGTCGGTGCCGCTCCGTGCCTGACCCCGGCCCAGGACCACGGCTACTCGATCGACCAGGCCGAGGTTCTCTACTGGGGCCGTTGCCCCACCTGTGTTTCCGCCGACTCCTGAAATCCCCCAACCCGAAAGGATTGTGCGTGTCCGACCACGATTCCACCCGTGACGATGCGGTGCTGAGCGAGATGAACGAGCCCGAAGAGGCGGCCGGCAAGTGCCCGGTCGTGCACGGGGCGTTGCCGTACCCGACCGCGGGCGATGCGAACCGGGAGTGGTGGCCGGAGAGCCTCAATCTGAAGATCCTGGCCAAGAACCCGGCCGTGTCCAACCCGATGGACACCGACTTCGACTACCGGGCCGAATTCCTGAGCCTGGACCTGGCCGAGGTCAAGAGCGATATCGCCGCGGTGCTGACCGATTCCAAGGACTGGTGGCCGGCCGACTGGGGCAACTACGGCCCGTTGATGATCCGGATGGCCTGGCACAGCGCCGGGACCTACCGGGTGCACGACGGGCGCGGCGGGGCCGGCGCCGGGCAGCAGCGATTCGCGCCGTTGAACTCGTGGCCGGACAACGTCAGCCTGGACAAGGCGCGGCGCCTGATGTGGCCGGTGAAAAAGAAGTACGGGCGCAAGCTGAGCTGGGCCGACCTGATCGTGCTGACCGGCAACGTCGCTCTGGAAACGATGGGGTTCGCCACGTTCGGGTTTGCCGGTGGCCGGGAGGACGTGTGGGAGCCGGACAACGACGTCTACTGGGGCCCGGAGACGACCTGGCTCGGCGACGAGCGGTACACCGGTGACCGCGAACTGCAGGGTCCGCTGGCCGCGGTGCAGATGGGCCTGATCTACGTCAACCCCGAAGGTCCCAACGGGAACCCGGACCCGCTGGCCTCGGCCCGCGACATCCGCGAGACGTTCGGCCGGATGGCGATGAACGACGAGGAGACCGTCGCGTTGATCGCCGGCGGCCACACCTTCGGCAAGACCCACGGCGCCGGCCCGGCCGACGCGGTCGCGGCCGAGCCCGAGGGTGCGCCGATCGAGCAGATGGGGTTGGGCTGGAAGAGCAGCTACGGCACCGGGGTCGGCGCGGATGCGATCACCTCCGGTCTGGAGGTCACCTGGACCTACCACCCGACCCGGTGGGACAACGAGTTCTTCCACATCCTGTTCGGGTACGAGTGGGAGTTGACCGAGTCGCCGGCCGGCGCGCACCAGTGGCGTCCGGTGAACAACGGCGGCGCGGATCTGGTGCCCGAGGCATTCGGCACCGGACGGCGGGAGCCGCGGATGCTGACCTCTGATCTGGCGCTGCGGGTCGACCCGGTCTACGAGCAGATCTCCCGGCGCTTCCTGGAGAATCCGGAGGAGTTCGCGGACGCGTTCGCCCGGGCCTGGTTCAAGCTGACCCATCGCGACATGGGTCCGCGGCCGCGGTATCTGGGGGCCGAGGTGCCGGCCGAGCAGTTGCTGTGGCAGGACCCGCTGCCCGAGCGCACCGGTGAGCTGTTGTCGGACACCGATGTGGCCGCCCTCAAGTCCGCCGTGCTGGAGTCCGGACTGTCGGTCGGGCAACTGGTCTCGACCGCCTGGGCGGCCGCGGCCTCGTTCCGCGGCAGCGACAAGCGGGGTGGCGTCAACGGCGCCCGCATCCGGTTGGCGCCGCAGAGCGGCTGGGAGGTTAACAACCCCGACCAGCTCGCGATCGTGTTGCGCACCCTGCAGGGCCTGGCCGACAGCTACGCGGCCGAGTCCGGCAAGCCGGTCTCGCTGGCCGACCTGATCGTCATCGCCGGCGCGGCCGGGGTCGAGAAGGCTGCTCGGGACGGCGGTGTCGAGGTCACGGTGCCGGTGACCGTCGGCCGGGTCGATGCCAGCGCCGAGCAGACCGACGTCGACTCGTTCAGTTACCTGGAGCCGGCCGCCGACGGGTTCCGCAACTACGAGGGCAAGGGCAACCGGCTGCCGGCCGAGTACCTGCTGGTCGACCGGGCCAACCTGCTCACCCTGTCGGCGCCCGAGATGACCGTGCTGGTCGGCGGTCTGCGAGTGCTCGGGGCCAACTACGACGGTTCCAAGCACGGCGTGCTGACCGACCGGCCGGGCGTGTTGAGCAACGACTTCTTCGTCAACCTGCTCGACTACGACACCGAGTGGAGGCCGACCGACGAGAGCTCGACCCAGTTCGTCTCCGGCGACGGAGCCTGGACCGGGACCCGCGCCGATCTGGTCTTCGGTTCGAACTCCGAACTGCGCGCGGTGGCCGAGGTCTACGCCAGCGACGACGCGAACGGCAAGTTCGTGCGCGACTTCGTCGCCGCCTGGACCAAGGTCATGGACCTGGACCGGTTCGACCTGCGCTGAGCCCAGTTCTGCCGCCGACGGTGCGGCCCCGGCCCTCAGGGCCGTGGGCCGCACCGTCGAGGTGTTTCGGGGGCCGCCGGGGCGTGGCGGGTCAGCTCGACCGGGTCACGATGACGCGGTTCGGCGGTGCTGCAGAGGAGCCTGCTGGTCGTGGTCGGCCAGGGCGCTGCGGAGCTGCCGCCGGGTGATGCCGCCCAGCTTGGCGTAGACGTTGCTCAGGTGGTACTCGATGGTCTTCACACTGACGACGAGATCCGCGGCGGCCTCACGGTTGGTCTTGCCATCGGCGATGAGGCGAGCGACCACCAGTTCCTGGGAGGTCAGGCCGATGCGCAGGCGTTGCCGGGTGGTGCCTTCGACGGTGATGCCGCAGGCGCGCAGCTCGGCGACAGTCTGGGCCAGGAACGGGGCCGCACCCAAAGCGGTGAACCGGTCGCCGGCGGCGGTGAGCAGCTTGGCGGCGGCCTTACGCCGGTTGGTCCGGACCAGGTGCCGGCCATGGGCGAGCTCGATCAGAGCCTGCTCGTAAGGCATGGCCAACCGCTGGATCTGCCCGGCGGCCAGCTGGAATGCCTGGTCCGCCACGCTGTCCCGGCCCGCCCGGGACTCCAGCGAACCGCGCGCCCGGGCGAGTCGGGCAATCGCGGAGGCGCGCCGGCGGCGGTGGGCCAGCAGCTCATGGGGGATCAGGAACGCGTCCGCCTCGGCGGTGCGACCCAGGGCAGTCAGGGCGTCGGCGTAGAGCTCGGGCCAGGGCCAGATCCCCGGCTCGTCGATGCCCTGACGGGGGTGCATCGCGCGGATGGGGTCGAGCAGGTCCAGGACCCGCTCGGGCTCGTCCCGGGCGGCGGCCAGCTGTGCCCCGGCCAGGGCGGCCGCGGCCACTGCCCGCTCGTAGGAGCTGGCCTCGGCGGTCGCGAGATCGGCGTAGGTGCGGGCGGCCGCCCACTCGCCCCGCGCGGCCGGAATGACGACGGCCATCCCGAACACCAACGAGCGCAGGTAGTCCGACTCCGATTCGGTGGTCAGCGCGATGGCGTTCTCGATGTGGACCAGGGCCTCGTGCCAGGCCCCGGCGAGGTACTCGGCCCGCGCGAGGTGGGCGTAACTGAACGCCGCGGTGTTCAGCGTGACCAGTCGGGCGGCGTCGACCGCAACCGCGTGCAACATGCTGCGGGCCGTGACGAGATCGTCGTTGATTAACCGGAGCCAGCCGTGCGCGGCTCCGTGCTGGACCCGGCGGGCGTCCGGACTGCCGTCGATCGTGCCGGTCACGTCTTCGACCACGGGCAGCGCCTCGCCGAATCGACCGGAGTAGCCAAGGCCGAAGGCTCGATGCGTCTCGGCCACGAACCGCATCGGGTCGTCGGGTTCGGTGAGGTCGATGGCCTTGGCGCTCCAGGTGGCGGTGGCCGGGCCGTCCAGCCGGCCGTGGAAATGGATCGCGCTCTGCAGCGCGATGGTGGCCGCCAACTCCCGGTCGGCGGCCGGATCGACCTGCTGCCAGGCACTGCTGAGCAGCCGCCCCGCCTCGGCGGGCCCCCGGGTGGCCGTCGCCAGGTACCCCAGGGTGCTGTCCCGCAACGGGCCGGGCGGAAAGGAGGCGACCTCCTCGGCCAGGTGCGCGGCCTGGGACGCCGCGCCGGCGATGACCAGAAAATTGACCGCCCGCAGGAGCCGGCGTTGCCGATCCGCCGGCTGCGGGCTGAGCCGGCTACTGCGGACCAAGTGCGTGGCGGCACTGACCCACTCGCCGTTGTGAATCTCGGTGGCGGCGAACGCGGACAGGTCGGCGGCCAGCCCCTCGTCCGGTTGCCGGGCCGCCGCGAACCGGTGCTGCAGCACCGTTCTGGTGTCGTCCAGCAGTTGGGCCGCGCGAGCGTGCAGCGCGGAGCGGTGCGGGGGGTCGATCGCCGAGTACACGGCCGACCGAACCAGCGGATGGGGAAAGCGGACCGATCCGGGATACGAGGCGTCGACCAGCTGCAGCAGGTCGGCCCGCTCGGCATCGGAGATCGCTTCCAGCGCGTGCGGGAGGTCGGCCAACTGGGCGGTCAGGGCCAGCGGGGCGGACAGGCCGATGACGGCCGCCGCGTCCACCAGCCGGCGCCCGTCGGTGCTGCACCGCCGGTAACGTTGCCGGACCAGGTGCCGGAACGACCGGGGCGGCGGCAGGACGTCCTGTGCTCCCCAGGATTCGGGCGGGAACTCCCGGAGCAGCTCGCGGGCGAACAACGGATGCCCGTCCGTGCCCGATCGCAGCCGCCTGGCCGCCCGAGCCGGGAAGCTGCCGATGCCGAGCTTTCCGGCCAGCTCGGCCAGTTCGTGCTCGGCCAGCCCCCCCAACCGGATCTCCGTGGCCAGCTCGCCGCGGACGATGCGCAGCAGCCCGTCCGGCAGCTCGTTGATCGACTCCTCGCGAACCGCGAGGATCACCAGCAGTTGGTCGGCCTGAAGCCGGCGCAACCCGAAGGTGATCGACTTGACCGAAGGGTCGTCGGCCCACTGGATGTCGTCGATGACCAGGACGGCCGGCCCGGCCTGTTGCCGCTCGCCGAGCAGGGCCAGCAGCTGGCTGCCGATGGCGATCGGGTCGGGCACCGGAGCGACCTGGGCCAGCTGGCCGGCCAGCTCGAGGCCGGCCGGCCCGGCCGACGCCGCGAGCTGCCGGACGATTCCGTAGGAGTAGAGCATTTCGCTGTCGTCCCCGCCCGCGCGCAGGGACGTGACGTCACGATGCCGGCGCAGGAACCCGTCGATCAGCGTGGTCTTGCCGATCCCGGGCTCACCGACCAGCAGGACGACGTGCGGGGCTCCGGCGCGGGCCTGGACCAGAAGCTCGTCGAGCGTGTCCAGCTCGGTGTCCCGGCCGACGAAATGATCGGACATCTGACCTTCTGCTCGCGGTACCGGCCCGGCGCCGGCTCAAGCGGCTCCACCCTAATCGACCGGCCTGGGGCTTGAGCCGACAAACCCTGGGGCTCGTCCCTAGGGCTGCCGACCGGACGGATGACCAGTATTGATCTCGGCCGCAACGGGGCGGCGCACCTGGTCCGCCCGGACTGACCGCACCGGCCAATCGACCCCGCAACCGCATGCTCAACAACGTGTTTCGATCACAGTAAGGAGTCCAACGATGGGATCCCCCCTTCGTATCGCAGTGCTCGGCGGTGGCCGGATGGGCCAGAGTCACGCCCGCCAGATCCTGGCCAATCCCGACACCGAACTGGTCGCGATCATCGACCCGGCCACCGACCAGCCGGCCCGGCAGTTCGGAGTCGCCCATTTCCCGGATCACCCGAGCCTGCTGGCGCAGGCCCGGCCGGACGCGGTGATCGTCGCCACCCCGAACGACCTGCACGTGCCGACCGCCCTGGACTGCCTGGCCGCCGGCGTGCCGGCGCTGGTGGAAAAGCCGGTCGGGGTGAACCCGCAGGAGGTCGACGAGCTCGCCGCCGCGGTTCAGACCACCGGGGTTCCGGTCCTGGTCGGGCACCACCGGCGGCATCACCCGGTGATCGGCGCGGCCAAGCAGTACATCGCCTCGGGCGAGCTGGGCCAGCTCGTCGCGATCAACGCACTGTGGCTGACCCGCAAGCCCGCCGACTACTTCGATACCTGGCGCTCGGCCGCCGGGGCCGGCGTTCTGCTGATCAACCTGGTGCACGACATCGACGTGCTCCGGTACATGTGCGGCGAGATCACCTCCGTGGTCGCCCTGACCAGCTCCGCGGCACGGGGATTGGTCGTCGAGGACACCGCCAGCCTGACCCTGCAGTTCGCCGGCGGAGCTCTAGGCAGCATCATCGGCTCGGATGCCGCGGTGGCCCCCTGGGGCTGGGACAAGAACTCCGGCGACGACCCCTACTTCGCCCAGGAGCCGGACCAACCTTGCTTCATGATCGCCGGTACCCGGGGCTCCATCCAGGTCCCACAGCTGGCCACCTGGTCCTACCAGGGCCAGGCCGACTGGACGGCCCCGCTCACCCGCGACCAGGTGCCGTTGCCGGCCGGCGGAGCGCTGGACCGGCAGCTCGCCCACTTCGTGCGGGTCGCTCGCGGGGAGGTGCCGCCGTTGGTGTCCGTGCGCGATGCCGGCCGCACCATCGCGGTCGTCGATGCCTGCCACCGGGCCGCCCGGACCGGACAGCGGGTCGACGTCACCGAGACCGCCGACCGGCTGACCGCACCCCCCCTGCAGGCCGCCCGATGAGCTGGGATCCCCACCGGCTCAGCCTGTCCCACCTGTCCCTGCAGGACCTCACCCCGCCCGAGCAGGCCGTCGCGGCGGCGGCGGCCGGGTTCGGCAAGATCGGGATCCGGGTCTGGTCCGGTCCCGGCGTGCTGGTGGCCCCGATGCTCGGCGACACCCCTTTGCTGCGCGAGACCCTGCATGCCCTGGCCGAGACCGGTCTGGGGGTGCTGGATGTCGAGTTCGTGTCGCTGCGGCCGGACAGCACGATCGACGAGGCGTTGCCGGTGCTGGACGCCGCGCACCGGCTGGGCGCGCGGTTCGTGTTGGCGCTCATCGACGATCCGGACACCGAACGGGCAGTCACGAACTTCGTGCGGCTGTGCCAGGAGGCCGCGGTGCGGGGTCTGGCGATCTCGTTGGAATTCATGGTCTACAGCCAACTGCCCACCCTGGCGCGGGCCGTGCAGCTGCTGCAGCGGGCGGACCAACCCAATGCGGTCCTGGTGATCGACCCGCTGCACCTGCGCCGATCCGGCGGCTCGCCGGCCGATCTGGCCGCCGTTCCGACCGCCCTGATGCCGTGCGTGCAGCTGTGTGACGCCCCTGCGCAACCGGTCTGGCCCGAACCGGCCACCGCGCGGGCCGAGGCCCGATCCGGACGGCTGCTGCCCGGTGACGGTGAGCTGCCGCTGCTCGATCTGCTCGACGCGGTTCCCGCCAGCGCCGCGCTCTCGGTCGAGACGCCGGTCGCGGCACTGACCGGCCGGTCACCGCTGGACCGGGCCACCGCGGCGTTCGCGGCCGCTGCTCGCGTGCTGGCCGCGCACGCCGACCGCACCCCGGCCCCGACCAGCTGAAGCTCCCCGCACCGCCCATCAAGGAGCCCAAAGGTTCAAGGGTGCGGCGGCTGACGTGGCCGACCGGATCGGCGCACGGGCCTCGGCCGCCGGCCTGCCCCTGCTGGTGCAGGCCGCCGACGACGCCGGGGAGCGAGGATTGGTGCTGGCGGTGGAGAACCACGCCGATCTGTTCGCCGATGAGCTGGTCGAGGATCGAGGCCGTGGGCAGCCCTGCGCTCGGGGTCTGCCTGGACACCGTGAACAACCTGCGCATGCTCGAGGATGTCGATCGCGCCATCGAGGTGTTGGCGCCGTGTGCCGAGGCCGTGCACCTCAAGGACGTGCAGGCGCACCGCGGCGATCCCAAGACCTTCGCCTTCTGACCGAGTGTGCCCGTCGGACGTGGCCTGGTCGACATCCCGCGCACCCTGCGGGTGCTGCGCGACGCCCGCTTCGACGGTCTGCTGGCCATCGAAATCGATGACCTGCACCCGATGTTCGACACCGACGAGGACGCCGCCCTGACCGAGAGCATCGCCTCCACCCGGCACGTCCTGGCCACGGTGACCAGCGAGGATCCCGCCGGGACGGCGACGCGATCCTAGTTGGCCGAGCTTGCGAGGCCACCATCAACACTGAAGGACGGCCATGGAGGCAGGCCGGCGACGCAGGAGCCGGCTTGTTCAGGGCCGTCCTAGGCGGGCTCGGACGGGTTCGGTGGCCGGCGGTACCGGCGGAGCCGGCGGGAAAGCGATTGCGGCGGCAGGGCCTACCCGTCAGACTGTCGGACTCGGTGTCAGACACCGACGTTCCCGGACAGGTCCGATCGACATGAACGACCAGCGCACAGGTGTCAGCTACGGCCCCCGAGAGGTGGCTCTGGCCAACGAGATCCTGCGATCGGTGGTGGGTTCCGGCGTGCACGGCGTCGCGATCCTGGGCACCGACGATCACGACGAGATGGGTGTTTTCGTCGAGCCGCGCGCGCACGTCTACGGCGTGCGGCCGGCGCTCGATCAGCACGTCTGGCGGACCCGGGCGGAGGGGGAGCGCAGCCGGCCGGGGGACACCGACCTGGTGATCTACAGCCTGCGCAGGTACCTGCGGTTGGCGGCGAAGGGCAACCCGACCGCGCTGCTGCCGCTGTTCGCCCCGGCGTCGGACGTCCTGGTTCTCACCGAGATCGGCGCGAGCCTGCGTGCGGTGCGGTCGGCGTTCCTCAGCCAGGACGCCGTCCGCCGGTTCCTGGGCTACATGGGTCGACAGCACGAGCGGATGCGGCTGGACGGTCAGGGTCGCCCGGAGCTGATCGAGCGGGACGGGTGGGACACCAAGTTCGGCGCCCATGCGCTGCGCCTGGCCCTGCAGGGCTGGGAGCTGGCCGCGACCGGGCAGCTGACGCTGCCGCTACCGGCTGCCGAGCGGCACCAGGTGCTCGCGGTCAAGCGGGGCGATCGGGGCCGCGACGAGGTGTCGGCCGCCATCGTCGACCTGGCCCGGCGCACCCTCGCGGCGCTGGACTCCGGCCGGTGCCCGTTGCCGGCGCACGCCGACCTGGCGGTGATCGACCGCTGGTCGGTGCAGGCCCATGAGCGCCACTGGCTCGGCGAAGCGACTCGACTTTCCGCCTAACGGGTGGCGCGACGATCACGACAGTGACATTACGTAGTCGTTATCTGAGATTCACTCGATCGATGCGGCCGAACAGGTTACGGAGCGAGGACAGGACGGGCTAGAGTAACCGTCAGTGATGAGGCCCGGCGAGCCGGGGGGCTCCGGGTTTCATCGCTGAAGGTGCCGCCCCGCCGGGTGGCACACGCGGGCCGCCGGAGGTGGCGAGGCCGTTCCTACGCCGGGAACGGGCCCCATCTCCGGCCCGCCCCAATCCTGGTCTCCTCTCCGCACGCGCGGGCCGTTCCTCGAGCCGCCGTCCGGGTGAAAAGCTCGCGCGCCCGTCGGGTGGGTCGGCGTACCGTCATGTGCGGTCCCAGTGTCCGATCTAAGCCAGGTGATATCGAATGTCCGATTCATCGTCATCGGCGGGGTCCGCTCCCCGCGAACGGTTCGAAGTCGTCGTGGAGCCCGATCCCGGCGTTGCCGCGCAGGCCCGGACGGCGCAGGTGAGCGCGCTGGATCTGGATCGGCTGCCCGATCGTGACCAGGTCCGGCTGCTGGTCGACGCCGACCAACTGGACCGGCTCCGGTCCCAGGGTCTGACCGTGCGGGTGCAACGCTCGGTCCCGGTCCAGCCGCTGGACCCGGCGCTCGTCGCCACCGATGACGACGTCGCCGGGTGGCTGGCCGCCCGGTTGGGTCCGCCCGCCGGATCGTCCGACGATCCGACCGGCCCGGCCACCCCTGGGGGTCAATGATGTACCGGACCGTCGCCCAACTCGCCGCGGTGCTGAACCAGGTCACGGCCGGCGCCCCCGAGCTGTGCACGTTGCTGCCCCTGCCCGAGCGGTCGGTCCAGGGATCCGCGGTGTCCGCACTGCGCATCGCCGCCGCCGGCCCGGTGCCGGTGGACGAGCGTCCCGGCGTCCTGCTCATCGCCGGGACTCACGCCCGCGAGCTGATGAACCCCGACCTGCTGGTCGAACTGGCCGTCGATCTGGTCGCCGCCCAGCGCACCGGGACCGACATCGTGCTCGGCGGCCGGACCTGGCCGGCCGCCGCGGTCCGGGCGATGCTGGCCGCCGCGACGGTGTACCTGTTGCCGTGCGTCAACCCGGACGGCCGCACCTACGTGCTCACCGTCGACGACATGTGGCGCAAGAACCGTCGCGACAACCCGGGCACCACCTGCGACGGGGTCGACCTCAACCGCAACGCGGACATCCTCTGGGGGGTTACCGAAGGCCAGACGTCCTGCTCGCCGTGCACCGACATCTATTGCGGTTCCGGTGCTTTCAGCGAGCCGGAGAACCGGAACGTCAAGCACCTGCTGGACACCTACCGCATCGACGCCTTCGCCGACGTGCATTCGTTCTCCGAGCTGGTCATCTACCCCTGGGGGCACGCCCCCAGCCAGACGACGGACCCCACGCAGAACTTCCGCACGCTGACCACCACGACCTGCCGTCCGTTGAACCGCCCCGGCTACGCCGAGTACATCGCCCCGGCCGATCTGGCCCGGTTCCAGGCGGTGGCCGGACGGATCGTCGCCGAGATCGCCGCGGTCCGCGGCCGCCAGTACAGCCCGGAGCCGGGCATGACGCTCTACCCGACCACCGGCACCCACAGCGACTACGCCTGGAGCCGGCACCTGGCCGACCCGAACCTGCGCCGCACCGAGGGCTACACCATCGAGACCGGCCCCTCCGGTGACGACGCCCGCGAGTCGTTCCACCCCCGCGACCCCGAGCCGATCAAGCGCGAGGTCGAGTCCGGGCTGCTCGCCCTGATCCAGGCCACCGCCGCCACCGCCACCCCCGCCTGAACCCGCCCCGCCCGCCCGCCCTCCCGCCCCTCACCCTCCCGCCCCTCACCTGAAGTTGATCATGGGGAGAGTGCCGTTATCAGGGCCGGATAACGGCACTCTCCCCATGATCAACACCGAGTGCTGGGGCGCCGAGTGGGGGGCGGGGCGGGTTCAGGCGGGCCGGTTCAGGGGCAGGGGGAGCCGGCACGGGCGGCGGTAGCGTGGCCGGGTGAGCGAACCGGCCGACCGACCGACGCCGGCGCAGCTGCTGCGCTCGGTGCCGCTGGGCACGCGGATCGTGGCCCGGTACCGGACCGCCGGCGGGTTCACCGACGCGCTGGGTTACCTGCGCCGGCGCGAGCCGGACATTTGCCACGTCGAGACCCGCAAGGGTGTGGTGGCGGTCCCGCTGGCCGACGTGGTGGCGGCCAAGCCGGTGCCGGAGCCGCCGCCGCGCCGTCCGGCCCGGAGCCCGGACTCAGCCGTGCCACCAGGGGCGTAGCGGCACCCGCGAATCGCCCTTGTCGGTCGGCTTGACCCCGAGCACCTGGAACAGCTGGATGTTGTTGCGCTCGAAGCTCAACCGGCAGGCAGCCATGTACAGGCCCCAGACCCGGGCCGTGCCCTCGCCCACGTCGGCCACGCAGCTGTCCCAGTCCCGGTGCAGGTTCGCGCACCAGTCCCGCAGCGTCATGGCGTAGTGCTCGCGCAGGTTCTCGGCGTGCCGGACATCGAAGCCGGCGTCCTGCATGGCCACGATGACCCGCCCGGACCCGGTGAGCTCGCCGTCCGGGAAGACGTACCGGTCGATGAACGGCTCGGGCTTGACGGCGGTGTCGTTGCGCGGGCGGGTGATGCAGTGGTTGAGCAGCCGCCCGCCGGGCCGCAGTTTGTCGTGCAATCGCGCGAAGTAGTCCGGGTAGCGGCGCACCCCGATGTGTTCGGTCAAGCCGATGGAGGACACGGCGTCGAAGCCGGTCTCGGGGACGTCCCGGTAGTCCAGGTAACGGATCTCGGCCAGGTCGCCGAGCCCCTCCTCCTGCACCGCCCGCCGGCCCCAGTCGGCCTGCTGGCGGGACAGCGTCACTCCGAGGGCCCGCACCCCGCGCCGGGCGGCGTAGCGCACCATCGACCCCCACCCGCAGCCGACGTCCAGCAGCCGGTCGCCCGGCTCCAGCCCGAGCTTGTCGAACACCAGCGCGTGCTTGGCCTCCTGGGCCTGTTCCAGGGTGGTGTCGGC
Source organism: Nakamurella multipartita DSM 44233 (assembly GCF_000024365.1). NCBI lineage: Bacteria > Bacillati > Actinomycetota > Actinomycetes > Nakamurellales > Nakamurellaceae > Nakamurella > Nakamurella multipartita. The sequence continues at coordinate 4,177,094 of NC_013235.1, read as the reverse complement.
GGTCGGATACAGCGCGCAGGTGTAGGTCATCGACGGTCCGAGCACCGACTCGTAGAACTCGTTGGACACGTCGTAATGCCGGCCGATGGCCGAGGAGTCGCGCCGGCGGGTGTGGCCCAGGCCCTGCGTGACCCGCAGCCATCGCGGCGTCGCCTCCTGCGGCGGCGGGGCGACCGGCAGCAGCGTCTTGAGCCCGACTCCGCGCACCAGCTCGACGATCTCGCCGGCCGAGGGCCGGCGCAGCCGCAGTTCGTCGTCCATCAACCGGAGCAACTCGTACGGGTCGGCCGGGTGCACCCCGGTCATGTCCATGTCGCCGGCCACGTACGCGCGGGCCAGACCCAGGTCACCGGGCGCCGTGAGCAGGTAGTTCAGGGCGCGCCGGTTGCCGATGTGCAGTCCGGGAACGTCCGGCGGACCGGCCTGGCTGCCGTCGAAGGCAGTCAGCCGGAACGGCAGCGGACCGTCGGTGATGGTCGAGGCGATCTGCGCGACCGTCATCGACCCATGACGGGTCGGCGGCGACGTCGATGGGCCGGGGTTCAGGTCGGGGTTCAGATCGTGGGAGGTGATCGAGGACCGGAGGCCAGGGGACCGGAAGGTTGTCATTGTCGTCGCACCGCCTTGTCGTAGAGATCAAGCAATCGATGGGTCGGGTCGTAGGTGCTCTTGAGCTGCGCGTAGGTCGCGCCGCCGTACTTGGCGGCGAACTCCGCCCGGCTGTAGAAGGCGTCCGAGTACAGGGACTTGTGCCCGCCGAGGGCGCTGACCGTGGCCTCGATCCGCCGGTTGGTCGCCCCGGGCGGGCCGCCGGGGGCCTGCGGCACGGCGGACCAGAAGCCGATGTTGACGTAGGTCCGCTCGGGTTCGAACGGGTGCAGCGGCCAGGTCGGGGCCGTGCTGGCGGGGTCGGCGTCGCGCCGGCGGGGGATCCGCAGGGGGCACAGCCAGATGGGTTCGATCGGCACCTCGGTCAGGAACCAGGTGAGGAAGTCGGCCGTGCCCGCCAGCGGCACCTCGATGTCCTGCACCACGCGTTCCAGCGGGGGGCGGCCGTTCAGCTTCTCGATCCGGTCGGCGACGTCGAACCGGCGATCGAGCGCGACCAGCTTCCAGTAGACCGAGCTGCGCCGAAGCGGTCGCGGCCACAGCCGCCGGATCAGCGGTTGCTGGGCGCCGAACGCGCGGGAGCACCAGAACCAGTCGGTGTCCCACCGCCACAGGTAGTCGTGAATGGTCAACCGGTCGGTCGTCCGCTGTTGGATCGATCGGTAGAAGACCTGCTGGCCGGTGTAGTCGCTGGTCGGGCCGGGGTCGTGGGTGCCGCGGCCCAGGGTCAGGTACATCTCGGTCGCGGTGAACACGACGCCGTCCAGATAGTCGACGGGCTCGCCGTCGTGGGCCCGGCGCTCGCAGATCCGGCCGATCGCGTCCTGCAGCTCGGTGACGTCGTGAAAGCGAAGGTGCCGCAGCGCGACGAACGGGGCGACCGGTTCGAGCCGGACCCGCAGCCGGGTGGCGTAGCCGAGGCTGCCGTAGGAGTTGGCGAAGCCGTAGTACAGGTCGGCGTGCGGGCCCTCGGGGGCGGCAGTGACCACCTCGCCGGCCCCGGTCAGCACGTCCATCACCACGATGTCGTCGTAGACCACGCCGTTGCGGAAGGCGGCCGATTCGATGCCGCCCCCGGTGGCCGCGCCGCCGACGGTGATCGTCTTGAGCTGCGGCACGATCAACGGGGCCAGCCCGTAGGGCAGGGTCGCGGCGACCAGGTCCTCGTAGGTGCACATGCCGCCGACGTCGGCGGTCCGGGCATCCGGATCGACCGCGAGCACCCCGGTCAGGCCGCCGGTGTCCAGGCCGGGCGCCCGCGAGCGGGCGCGGGTGCGAAACAGGTTGGAGGTCTTTTTGGCCAGCCGGACCCGCTGATCGACCGGGATCGCCCGGTAGCTGGCTAGCAACCGGGCCAGGCCGGCGGCGTAGGGATTCCTGGACGCACCCCGAGTCCAGGAATCGCTCAGCGATTCCGCTGCCCTGGCCCCACCCGGCCCCACCCCGATCGTGGCGGTTTGAACGGATACATCCCGCATATCGCCCAAAGTAGTCCCGGTTGGTTACGCGCGGTTCACACAGACTGGGCACATCCGGACGTGAGTCGCGTCACAGTGGCCGTCCGTACCGGGCTGATTTACGCGTGCTCCTCCTCGGCCCGCAGCCGGCCGACCACGTGGTCCGGGGCCGGTGAGTGCCGCAGGTACTGGCGGGAATAGGTGCCGGTGCCGTGGGCCAGCGACCGCAGCTCGATGGCGTAGCGGATGAACTCCAGCTCCGGTACTTCGGCCTGGACCGACGAACGGCCGTCACCGGCTGCCTCGGTGCCCCGCACCCGTCCACGTTTGGCGGCCAGGTCGGCCAGCACCGCGCCGACGTACTCGTCGTCGACGGTGATGGTGACCGCGTCCATCGGTTCCAGCACCTGGACCCCGGCGGCCGACGCCGCCTCGCGCAGGGCCAGCGAGCCGGCCATCTGGAAGGCCGCGTCGGAGGAGTCCACGCTGTGTGCCTTGCCGCCGACCAGGGTGACCCGCACGTCGACCATCGGGTGGCCGTTGACGCCCTTGTCCAGCTGGGACCGCACGCCCTTCTCCACGCTCGGGATGAACTGGCGCGGCACCGCCCCGCCGACCACCTTGTCCACGAACTCGAATCCGCCGCCCTCGGGCAGGGGCTCCACCTCGATCTGGGCGACGGCGTACTGGCCGTGCCCGCCGGACTGCTTGACGTGCCGGCCCAGCCCGGCCCCCGGTCCCTTGAGCGTCTCGCGGATGGCGACCCGGACGCCGGAGACGGCCACCTCGATCCCCGAGCGGGTCCGGAACCGGTCCAGCAGCACCTCCAGCTGCTGCTCGCCCATCGTCCACATGATCAGCTGGCCGGTCGCCGGGTTGACCTCCACCCGCACGGTCGGGTCCTCGGCCTGCAGCCGGGCCAGGCCTTGGACCAGCTTGTCCTCGTCGCTGGACGACCGCGCCGCGATGGCCACCGGCAGCAGCGGCTCGGGCATCACCCAGGGCGCCAGCACGGCCGGGTCGGCCGGGTCGGACAGGGTGTCCCCGGTCTCGGCGTGGGCCAGCCGGGCGATCGAGACGATGTCGCCGGCCACTGCCCGTCCAACCCCGGTCAGCGTCGCGCCCACCGGGCGTGAGATCGCCCCGGCGCGCTCGTCCAGATCGTGCTCGGCGTGCCAGGACTCGTCCTCCGGATGGCCGGAGAACCGGGCGAAGTGACCGGACACGTGCACCGGCACGTCCGGCAGCAGCGTGCCGGAGAACACCCGCACGATGGAGATCCGCCCGACGTAGGGGTCGGTGGTGGTCTTGACCACCTCGGCGACCAGCGGCCCGTCGGCCTCGCCGGTCAACGCCGGCCGCGGCGCCCCGGCCGGGGTGTACACCGGCGGCAGCACGTGCTCCTCCGGGTGCGGGAACCCGCGGCAGATCACCTCGATCAGCTCGGCCAGCCCCAGCCCGGTGGTCGGGATGCAGGGGATCACCGGGTGGAAATTGCCGTGCGCGACCGCCTTCTCCAGATCGTCCACGACGGTGTCGAAGCCGACCTGCTCGCCGGCCAGGTACCGCTCCAGCAGGCCGTCGTCCTCGGACTCGGTGATGACGGCCTCGATCAGCGCGTCCCGCGTCGTCGCGATCGCCTTGCGCCTGGCCTCGTCGGCCGGTCGGGCGGTCCGGGTGCCCGAGGACAGGTCGTAGACCGTCTGCGAGAGCAGCCCGACCAGCGCGGTCGGGGGAGCGCCGATCGCCGAATCCTCGGGCAGGTACAGCGGATGCACCCCGTCGCCGAAGGCCAGCTGGCAGTTCTCCACGGCGGCGGCGAAATCGCCACGCGGCTGGTCGATGTGGGTGACTACCACGGCTCGGGGCATCCCGACGGCGGCGCATTCGGTCCACAGCATCCGGGTCGCCCCGTCGATGACGCCGCCGGCGGCGGCGGTGTCGGTGGCCGAGACCACGAACAGGGCGGCGTCGGCCGCGCGCAGCCCGGCCCGCAGCTCGCCGACGAAATCGGCGTGGCCGGGGGTGTCCACCAGGTTGATCCGCACCGGTCCGGTCATCTCCGGCACCCCGGTGGCCACGATGCTGGCCACCGACAACGACACCGAGCGGCCCAACCGGCGCTCGACGTCCTCGAAATCGCAGACCGTCGTACCGTTCTCGATCGACCCGAGCCGGGTCAGGGCGCCGGTGGCCAGGACGGCGGCCTCGGCCAGCAGCGTCTTGCCGGCGCCTCCCGGACCGACCAGGACGACGTTGCGGACCTGGTCGTCACCGGCCCGCGATCGAACGGCGTCATGAACGCTCATCTGTCGTCACCTCTGGTCGGGCGCGGGCCACGGCCCGGCGCCGCGGCGATGTCGACACCCGACGAGCGGCGGTCGAGCGCTGGCCCGGACCGGCGCCGTCGGACTCACCTGGCAGTGTGCCAGCGGAGCGCGCGACCGCAACCGCACGACCGGTGGCCCCCGCCGGGCGCCCGGACGTGGTTACCTGAACAGGACTAGGCCGCCTCGCGGCGGCGCCGGCTCCTGGAGATGGATGGAGCACACGCAATGAAGCACCGTGACAGCACTGGACCGGACGGCGTCGGCGAGGGCGAGGCGCAGCCCGACTACGCACGCGAGGGGCTGGAGAACCCGGAGCGCATGGCCGGCATGGCCGAGGACGCCGAGCCCAACTTCGCGACCAAGGACATCGACCCGAACGAGGTCGATCCCATCGCCGCGAACCGGCCGAGCTTCGCGACCAAGGACATCGACCCGAACGAGGTCGACCCGGTCGATCCGGCCGAACCGAACTTCGCGACCAAGGACCAGGACCTGGGCTAGGTCCGGTTCCTGTCCGAGCGGTCCGGGGGCGGGCCGTCCGGCGCGATCAGGTCGAGGCCGGCCGGCACCAGGACGCCGATGAGTTCGACCGCGCGAGCGGCGGGCAGGTCGGGCAGGTCGTAGTGCTGCGATCCGGCCGCCGTGGTCGCGATCAGGGTGGTTAGCCCGGCGCGCCGCTGAAACGGCGTCCGGCGCACCGTCACCCCCACGATGCCCTCCAGGGCCAGCACCGTGCGGCGCCGGTGCAACGACCCGAGCCGGGTCACCAGGTACCCGTCGACGATCGCGTGCCCGAGGTTGCGCGCACGGTCGGCGGCCAGCGCCCAGCCGCCGGCCAGCGCCAGCACCACCCAGACCGGCGCCAGCAGCGGCGGCAGCCCGGCCCACCGGTGCGCGGCGACCAACCCGGCGGCCACGACGAGCGCGCCGCCCAGCGCCCGCAGGTAGCGACGACGCCGGGCGGCCGGTCCGTGCGCCGTCAGCGGGGTGTGCACCAGGCGCTCGTCACCCAGGACGGCGGCCTCGACCCGCAACACGTCCGGGGTCGGTGCCGGGGGCATCACCAACGCGCTCCCGCCCCCGCCGTCCGCGCCTTCGGACCGGCGCAGCCCGGTGGCCACGGCGTGCAACCGGGCGCCGTGGGCCCACCGCAGGACCAGTGGCTCCCGGCGCTGCAGGCCCCGCAGCCGGCGCTCCTCGATGCTGGTGGAGCGGGTGGTCAACAGGCCACGGGTGACCTGCAGCGTGCCCCCGGGATGGCGGCTGAGCCGGAACCCCCAGAACGACACGACGTACCCGGCCACCGACAGCACCGTCACGACCAGCAGGACCGCGGCGACGGCCAGCGCGATGTCGGCGCCGACCGAATGACCCTGCAGGTAGCCAAGGGCCTGCCGGACCGGCCCGAACTCGGCCGGGTTCAGCCGGGCCTCGCGCATCAGGCGGAAACCGAAGCCGATCGCGACCAGGCCGGTGATGGCGCCGGAGAGGGTGGCCGGGGCCAGCGCGATCCAGCCCGGGCGCAGCCGGGCCAGCTCGACCTCGGGGGAGCCGGCCGGTTGATCGGGTGGGTGGCCGGAGTCCGCGGACGTCGCGGCCGTCTGCCGGTGCAGCAGCTCGGCCCGCAGCGCCGGCACCGCCCCGGCCGGCAATCCGTCCAGCCGGACCCCGGACTCGTGCGCGTGGCGGCCGCCGGTGCCGATGTCGACCCGGACCAACCGCAGCATCCGCTGCAGCGGATGCGCGCTGACGTCCAGGCTGCGGATCCGGTCCCGAGGCACGGTCAGGTGCCGGCGCTGCACCAGGCCGCGCCGCACCTCGACCACGGTCGGGGTGATCCGGTAACGGGTGCTCAGGTACCGGCCGATGCCCAGGGCCACCACCACCGCGGTGCCGATCAATCCCCAGGGCGGTCCGTCCGAACGGCCGGCGCCGGCGATGATCAGCACCGCCAGCATCGGGATGAAGCGCAGGATCTCGCGGACCGGCTCGACCAGCAGCATGCCGGGGGACAGGCGCCGCCACTCGGGTTCGGCGACCGGCGGCCCGGCGGGTGCGGACGGGCCGGGTGGGCCGGCAGGTGCGGATGGACCGGGCCGGGCGGGCGGGCCGGCGTCGGTCGCGACGGGCTCGCTCACGTGGCGTCTTCCCGGAACTGCTCGCTGGCCCGGGTGATGTCGGCCGCCAGGTCGGCCGCGGTCGCCTGGTCCAGCGCCTGGATCCGCAACGGTCCGGCCGCCGATGCGGTGGTGACCGTCACCTCGGTCAGGCCGAACAGGCGGGCCAGCGGACCACGGGCGCTGTCGACCGTCTGGACCCGGCTCAGCGGCGCGATCCGCGACTCCTGGGTCCACCAGCCGGTGCGGGTGTACACGGCCGTCCCGGTCAATTCCCACCGGTGCACCCGCCGGCGCAGCCACGGCATCGCCGTGACGTGCACCGCGGCCACCGCCAAGGTGATGGCCAGCACCGGCAGCTTGGCCGGCGGGAACGGCCAGTCCAGCAGCAGGGCCGCCACCTCGACGGCCAGCACCAGCGCCCAGCCGGCCAGCGCGGAGGTGAACCAGTACCACAGCGCCCGCGGGCTCACCCGGTTCGCCGGCGGCCGCAGGGTCAGCCGGGTGGCCGCCCGGTCGACCCGGGAATCGTCGGCGGCGCTCGTGGTCATGGCTCCATCGTGCCCCGGCGGTCCGACACCCGGCCGGACGCGCGGTGCGCCCATGCACGACGACCGGCCGGCGCACGGACGGCGCACGGTCGACGATCGGAGTCGCGACAAACTGACGCGACGCGCGGCGCGCCTCCGAAGCCTCCCGAGCCGCCCGACCTACCTTCAACCCCAGCGCCACCACCTGACATAACTATAACCGTATGGTTGAGGTTGAGGGTTCGACACGCCGAACGGGGCAGTTGAGTCAGGCACGGTGCATCCGTAGTCGAGTGGCCCGGCCCGTGGGTCGACTGGTTGTCCGCCAGTCCGTCCGCGGTCGGGCCGAACAGAAAGGCGAAGGCGAATGACGCCACCGCACAACTACCTGGCCGTCATCAAGGTCGTCGGCATCGGCGGCGGCGGCGTGAACGCCATCAATCGCATGATCGAGGTCGGCCTGCGCGGGGTCGAGTTCATCGCGATCAACACCGACGCCCAGGCCCTGCTGATGTCGGATGCCGACGTCAAGCTGGACGTCGGCCGGGAGATGACCCGTGGCCTGGGGGCCGGGGCCAACCCGGACGTCGGCCGCAAGGCGGCCGAGGATCACCGCGAGGAGATCGAGGAGGTGCTCAAGGGTGCCGACATGGTCTTCGTCACCGCCGGGGAAGGCGGTGGCACCGGGACCGGTGGCGCCCCCGTGGTCGCCTCCATCGCCCGCAAGCTCGGCGCCCTGACCATCGGTGTGGTCACCCGGCCGTTCCAGTTCGAGGGTCGGCGGCGCGGCGGGCAGGCCGAAGAGGGCATCAAGATGCTCCGCAACGAGTGCGACACCCTCATCGTGATCCCCAACGACCGGCTGCTGCAGCTGGGCGACATGGGCGTCTCGTTGATGGACGCGTTCCGCTCGGCCGACGAGGTGCTGCTCAACGGTGTCCAGGGCATCACCGACCTGATCACCACCCCCGGTCTGATCAACGTCGACTTCGCCGACGTCAAGTCCGTGATGGCCGGGGCCGGCACCGCGCTGATGGGCATCGGTTCGGCCCGCGGCGAGGGCCGTTCGGTCCAGGCCGCGCAGAAGGCGATCAACTCGCCGCTGCTGGAGGCCTCGATGGACGGTGCGCACGGCGTGCTGCTGTCCATCGCCGGCGGCAGCGACCTGGGCCTGTTCGAGATCAACGAGGCCGCTTCGCTGGTGCAGGAGGCGGCCCACGAGGACGCCAACATCATCTTCGGCACCGTCATCGACGACTCGCTCGGCGACGAGGTGCGGGTCACCGTCATCGCCGCCGGCTTCGACTCGAGCCCGTCGGTGCTGCCGCCGAGCATCGACCAGCGGGCCCGGGCCTCGGCCGACCGGCTGGGTGGACCCAGCGGCCGGCTCGGTGGTGGCCACGGTGGTGGACACAACGGTGGCCACACCCCGAGCCTGGACGGCGCGCTGGCCAACAGCGGCAACGGTGGCTTCTCCTCGCACCCGCAGCGGGTCGAGCCGCAGATGCCGCCGCAGCCGCAGTACGCCAGCACCCCGCCGCCGCCCTCGCGCGGCGCGGCGCCGGCGTACCAGCAGCAGGCGCCGGGCCGGTACCCGACCCAGCCGCCGGCTCACCCGCAGCAGGGGATGCCGCCGGCCCGCGGGCGTCAGCAGCTCGACCTGGACGACGACGACGTGGACGTCCCGTCGTTCATGAAGCGCTGAGCGTCGGCTCGACCGCCCCAGCCCCGCCCTCCGCGCCGGTGATCGGAACCCTGTTCACGACCCGGCGCGGAGGCGTGTCCGCGGCGCCCTACGACGAGCTGAACCTCGGCGGCGCGGTGGGCGACGATCCCGCCGCCGTCCGGGTCAACCGGGCCGTGGTCGCCGAGCAGGTGGGTGTGCCGGCGGATCGGTTCGTCTGGCTGCACCAGGTGCACAGCAGCATCGTCCGCATCGTCGACGGGCCGCCGGACGAGCCGTTGCCCGAGTGCGACGGCGTCGTCACCACCACCGCCGGGCTGGTGCTGGCGGTGCTGGCCGCGGACTGCGTGCCGGTGCTGGCCGCCGACCCGGCGGCCGGGGTGGTGGGCGCCGCGCACGCCGGCCGGCGGGGTGCCGCCGACGGCATCGGGGCCCGTTTGATCGAGGTCATGACGCGCTGCGGCGCGGATCCGGCCGCCATCACGGTGTGGCTGGGCCCGGCGATCTGCGGGCGGTGTTACGAGGTCCCGGCGGCGCTGCGGGACGAGGTCGATCAGGCGTTGCCCGGCTCGGCCGGCCGCACCGAACAGGGCACGCCCGGGCTGGATCTGCGGGCCGGGCTGGCCGAACAGCTGACCGGACTGGGCATCCGCGCGGTGCACGTCGACACTCGTTGCACCCGCACCGATCCCGACCTGTTCAGCCACCGGCGAGGCGCCCCCACCGGGCGTCAGGCCGGCCTGATCTGGATGGCCTCGGACGGGTCTTTGCGGCCGGGTGACCGGTCGGGTGTGTCGCACCACAGTCCGTCCCCGGATCGGGGATAGCCTCACCGGCAGGCGTGGAAAACGGTTCGCGCGGCCTGCGTTTCGAGTGGTCTCGAACAGGCCGGGCGGCTCCGCTGGACGGGCCTGACAGACGGCCCTGGGTCAGCGCAGTGGCAGTGATCGACAGCGGAAGGATCGGGACGGGCATGGGATCGTGGCGAAAGGTGGGGGCATTCCTCGGGCTGGTCCCGGAGGACGGCCGCCGGGATGAATACGGCGAGGAGTACCACGAGGGGCAGTACCACGAAGGTGGCTACCCGGACGGGTACGAGGCCGACCGGGCTCCCGAGTACGACGAGGCCTACGCCCGTGAGCAGGTTCGGCAGTCGCCCTACGGATCGGCCCCCCGGGCCGTGCCGGACGGGTACGAGGCCCCGATGACCCAGGGGGCGCTGGCCGTCCAGGCCCGCCCCGAGGTCCGTCGCGAGTACGCCGAGTCCACCGGTGCGGCCCGTCCGGTCACGGTCAAGCTGACCGGGTTCAGCGAGGCCCGGGTGATCGGCGAGAAGTTCCGCGAGGGCAAGCCGGTCATCCTGGACATGACCGAGATGGACGACGCCGGCGCGCGTCGCCTGGTCGACTTCGCCGCCGGGCTGGCGTTCGCCCTGCGCGGGTCCATCGACAAGGTGACGACCAAGGTGTTCATGCTGCTGCCCCCGGACACCGACATGGCCGACCTGCCGGCCTACGAGCCGGATTACGCCGCCTACCCGGGCGCCCGCCCGGCCTACGCCGGAAGCCGCGCCGGCCGCTGACCGTCTGTACCCGAACACGCCGGCCCCGCACCTGGGGACCGGCGTGTTCGGCGTTGCCGGCCGCCGCCGGCCGCTGGCGGTCGGCCCGACCCGGTCTGGGCGCGCGGGTGGAATTCCGCGCGTTCGATCAGGTAGAAGTGGAGGCGTGAACGTTCTCTGGCAGGTCGTCTACCTCCTGCTCTGGCTCTTCCGCCTCGCCCTGCTCGGCCGGATCGTCATCGAGTTCGTCCGCATGTTCGCCAAGACGTGGCGTCCGGCCGGCACGCCGGCGGTGGCGATGGAAGTGTTGTACGTCACCACCGACCCGCCGGTGAAGCTGTTCCGCAAGATCATCCCGACCATCCGGATGGGCGGCGTCGGCTTCGATCTGAGCATCATCGTGCTGCTCATCATCGTCTACATCCTGATGGAAGTGGTCTGGCGGCTCGCGCTCGGCGCGCTGTGAGCTCACCCCCGGTGGCCGCCCGGACCGCGAATGGCGGCTCGATGGGCGGCGGTTCCGACTATCCTGGCCGAGACGATCACGGCGAGTGCTGCTCGACGAAGTGAGCGATCGCCCCGGTACCAGCGCAGTTGAGTAGAGCCATCAAGGAGTAAGTCATGCCGCTGACCCCAGCCGACGTGCACAACGTTGCCTTCAAGAAGCCGTCGATCGGCAAGCGCGGGTATGACGAGGACGAGGTCGACGCCTTCCTGGACGTCGTCGAGGCCGAGCTGGCCCGCCTCATCGAGGAGAACGCCGAACTCAAGGCCGGCGGCGCCACCACCGGTGGCCAGACCGTGCCGCTGACCAAGGCGGAGACCCCGCTGTCCACCGGTGAGGCGCACACCGCCGCCGCCCGCCTGCTCGGGCTGGCCCAGGAGACCGCCGACCGGCTGACCTCCGAGGCGCGCGCCGAGGCGGACAAGGTCACCGGCGAGGCCACCGCCGAGGCCGAGAAGACCGTCGCCGACGCCAAGAGCCAGGCCGAGGCCCTGCTCTCCGACGCCACCGCGCGGGCCGAGGCCACCGAGCGGGACAGCCGCACCAAGGCCGAGAACCTGGACCGGGAGGCCAAGACTCGCTACGACGAGACCCTCGGCCGGCTGGACACCGAGAAGGTCGGCCTGGAGAAGAAGATCGAGGACCTGCGGGGCTACGAGAAGGAGTACCGCGGCCGGCTCAAGAGCTGGATCAGCGACCAGCTCGCCCAGCTCGACGACGGCGGATCCCGCGAGCAGCAGCCGATCGCGGTGACCACCAGCCCCGGCGACTGATCGATTTCCGGTCGATTCCCGGCCGATCCCGGCCAGGGCCGGGAATATCCCTGGACCGGCGGCGTTACGCTTGATTCAGATCTGTTGGTGAACGTTGCACGACGGCAGTGACCCGGCCATCACCGGCGAGCCATTCGGAAGAACGGAGCGCCCGTCGCCACCGCGGCGGGCTCTCTCACTAGACCCGAACGGGTCCGGCCCGACACAGCCGGCGCAATGAGTGGTCCGGCCCGTGCTCGGCAGAGCGCGGACCCGGGCAAGCGGGGTGGTACCGCGGGGCGCGACCGGACACGGTCGGGCCTCGTCCCTGCAGTGTCGGATGACCTGCAGCGACGAGGAGTGCCCAGCATGGCGAGCACCGCCGACCACCCGAACGCCTACCCCCGCGCCGGCGCGACCGAGGTCGCCACCCACCCCGACTTTCCCGCCCTGGAGCGGCAGGTCCTGGCCCACTGGGCCGCGGACGGCACCTTCCAGGCCTCGATCGACCGTCGCGCCGCCGGCGACAACGGCAGCAACGAGTACGTCTTCTACGACGGCCCGCCGTTCGCCAACGGCCTGCCGCACTACGGGCACCTGCTCACCGGCTACGTCAAGGACGTGGTGCCGCGCTACCACACCATGCGCGGTCGCAAGGTGGAACGCCGCTTCGGCTGGGACACCCACGGTCTGCCGGCCGAGGTGGAGGCCGAACGCCAGCTGGGCATCAAGCACAAGTCCGAGATCGTCGGGATGGGCATCGAGGCGTTCAACGACGCCTGCCGCCAGTCGGTGCTGCGGTACACCCACGAATGGCAGGAGTACGTCACCCGGCAGGCCCGCTGGGTCGACTTCGAGAACGACTACAAGACCCTTGACCTGGACTACATGGAGTCCGTCATGTGGGCCTTCAAGACGCTGTGGGACAAGGGCCTGATCTACGAGGGCTATCGGGTGCTCTGGTACTGCATCCGCTGCGAGACGCCGCTGTCGGCCACCGAGACCAAGATGGACGACACCTACCGGTCCCGGCAGGACCCGGCGGTCACCGTCTCGCTGCGCCTGCGCTCGGACGACCCGGCCCTGGACGGGGTCAACGCGCTGGTCTGGACGACCACCCCGTGGACCCTGCCGTCCAACCTGGCCGCCGCGGTCGGGCCGGACATCGACTACGTCGTCGTCGAGTCGGCCGGCCCGTTCGCCGGGCGGTACCTGCTCGCGCAGGCGCGGCTGGGGGCCTACGCCCGGGAGCTGGGGGAGGAGCCGGCCGTGCTGGCCCGCTACACCGGGGCCCAGCTGGTCGGGGTGCGCTATACGCCGCCCTTTGACTTCTTCGTCGGCCGGGACAACGCGCACCAGGTGCTGACCGCCGACTACGTCAGCACCGAGGACGGCACCGGCATGGTGCACATCGCGCCGGCCTTCGGTGAGGAGGACAAGGCCGTCACCGACGCCGCCGGCATCGAGGTGGTCAACCCGGTCGACGGGCAGGGCCGGTTCACCGCGCAGGTGCCCGCCTACGAGGGCTTTCAGGTCTTCGACGCCAACGTGCCGATCATCGCCGACCTCAAGGCGGCCGGGCTGCTGCTGCGCCGCGACTCCTACGAGCACCCGTACCCGCACTGCTGGCGCTGCGACACCCCACTGATCCAGCGGGCGGTCTCGTCCTGGTTCGTGGCCGTCACCCAGTTCCGGGACCGGATGGTCGAGCTGAACCAGCAGATCAGCTGGGTGCCCGGGCACATCAAGGACGGCCAGTTCGGCAAGTGGCTGGAGGGGGCCCGGGACTGGTCGATCTCCCGCAACCGATTCTGGGGCTCGCCGATCCCGGTCTGGACCTCGGACGATCCGACCTACCCGCGGACCGATGTGTACGGCTCGCTGGACGAGCTGGAGCGCGACTTCGGGGTGCGGCCGAGCGACCTGCACCGGCCGATGGTCGACGAGCTGACCCGGCCCAACCCGGACGACCCGACCGGGCGCTCGACCATGCGCCGGGTACCCGAGGTGCTGGACTGCTGGTTCGAGTCCGGCTCGATGCCCTACGCCCAGGTGCACTACCCGTTCGAGAACCGCGAGTGGTTCGAGGACCACTACCCGGGCGACTTCATCGTCGAGTACAACGGGCAGACCCGCGGCTGGTTCTACACCCTGCACGTGCTGGCCACCGCGCTGTTCGACCGGCCGGCGTTCGTCACCTGCATGGCCCACGGCATCGTGCTGGGCGACGACGGGCAGAAGATGAGCAAGTCCCGGCGGAACTACCCGGACGTGGGGCAGGTGTTCGAGCGGGACGGCTCGGACGCGATGCGCTGGTTCCTGATGTCCTCGCCGATCCTGCGCGGCGCCGACCTGGTCGTCACTGAGCAGGGCATCCGGGACAGCGTCCGCCAGGCCGTGCTGCCGCTGTGGAACGCCTGGTCGTTCCTGTCCCTGTACGCCAATGCGGGGGGAGTTGCCGGGTCGATCCGGACCGACTCGACCGACGTGCTGGACCGCTACATCCTGGCCAAGACGGCGGAGCTGACCGGTGAGGTCACCGCGGCGATGGACGCCTATGACCTGGCCGGCGCCTGCGCCGCGGTCCGGGTCTACCTGGAGGTCCTGACCAACTGGTACATCCGGCGGTCCCGGCAGCGCTTCTGGGACGCCGACCAGGACGCGATCGACACCCTGCACACGGTGCTGGAGACCCTGTGCCGGGTGGCCGCGCCGCTGCTGCCGCTGACCACCGAGGTGATCTACCGGGGGCTTACCGGCGAACGGTCCGTGCACCTGACCGACTGGCCGGCCGACCAGTTGCCGCTGGATGCCGAGCTGGTGACGGTGATGGACGAGGTCCGCGAGGTCGCCTCGGTCGCCCTGTCGGTGCGCAAGGCCGGCAAGCTCCGGGTCCGCCAACCGCTGTCGTCGATGACCGTCGCGGTGCGGGACGCGGCCGCGCTGGAGCCATTCGCGGCGCTGCTGGCCGACGAGGTCAACGTGCGCTCGGTGCTGGTCAGCGAGCTGGCCGAGCACGACGAGCGGGTCACCCGCCGGCTCACGGTGAACGCCCGGGCCGCCGGTCCCCGGTTGGGCAAGCAGGTCCAGCAGGTGATCAAGGCGGCCAAGTCCGGCGACTGGTCGGTGGCCGAAGACGGCACCGTGACCTGCGGTGACGTGGTGCTGGCGGACGGGGAGTACACCCTGGAACTGTCCGCCGCCGGCGCGTCCTCCGACGCGGTCGGCCTGCTGTCCGCCGGCGGGTTCGTCGCGCTGGAGACCACGCTGGACGACGACCTGGTCGCCGACGGCCTGGTTCGCGACGTCGCCCGGGGCGTGCAGGACCTGCGCAAGAGCGCCGGCCTGGACGTCTCGGACCGGATCGAGCTGTTCGTGGTGAGCGACGACGCCATCGCGCGGTCGGCCGTACTCGGGCGGTGGGGGTGGCTCGCCGATCAGGTGCTCGCGGTCAACGCGGCCACGCTCGAGCCGGCTCCGGCCGACGCGCTCGGTGCCGCCGACCTGGTCGCCGGTACCGGCGTCGACGCCGCCATCCGGGTGCAGCTGCGCAAGGCCCCCAGCGGGTCCTAGCCAGGACCGGGGGATTCGGCTCGCTCGCGGGCCGAATCCCCCTCAGTCGGCGCGGGCGCTGGCCTGTCGGTCAGCCGGTCAGGCGTTCGGCCAGGGCGGTGAGCGTCGGCGTGCAGCCGGCGTCGACCCGCCCGCGGGCCAGCGGGTCGCCCCGGGTGATGCCGCGGTTGACGATGACGATGGGCCAGCCCAGCTTGGCCGCGTGCCGGACGAACCGCAGGCCCGACATCACGGTCAGCGACGAGCCGGCCACCAGCAGGGCCTGCCCCGTCGTCATCGCGGTGTAGACCTGATCGACCCGCGCCTTGGGCACGTTCTCGCCGAAGAACACCACATCGGGCTTGAGCACCCCGCCGCAGACCCGGCAGTCGACCAGGACGAACTCGCTGGTGTCCTCCAGTTCGACGTCGCCGTCGGGGGCGGTGCGCACGTCGGCGTGGGTCGCGAAGTCGGGGTTGACCTCGTCCAGCCGGTGGTGCAGCTCCAGCCGGCCGGACAGGACGCCGCAGCGCAGGCAGATCACCTGGTCGATCCGGCCGTGCAGGTCGATGACGGTGCGGCTGCCGGCGGCCCGGTGCAGCCCGTCGACGTTCTGGGTGATCAGGGTGCGGACCACGCCGGCGGATTCCAGCGCGGCCAGCGCGTGATGTCCCTGGTTGGGTTGGGCGCTGCCCAGCCGTTGCCAGCCGATGTGGCTGCGCGCCCAGTACCGCTGCCGCGCCCGCGAGCCGGAGACG
The DNA here is from genome assembly GCF_000024365.1 of Nakamurella multipartita DSM 44233. Classification (NCBI taxonomy): domain Bacteria; kingdom Bacillati; phylum Actinomycetota; class Actinomycetes; order Nakamurellales; family Nakamurellaceae; genus Nakamurella; species Nakamurella multipartita. Next base: position 4,161,239 of record NC_013235.1, on the reverse strand, counting down.
AACTCGTCGTAGGTCATCGGGGAGCGGGGCGGGCTGTCCGGGCCGCGGTAGTCGGGGATGCCGGAATCGGTGGACAGACCGGCGCCGGTCAGCACCACCAGCCGGCGTCCGGCCAGCACGTCGGCGGCCTGCTCGGCGGCCAGCAGGGCCGCGCTGGGCGTGCCGGTGCGCGGGGTGTCGGGGATGCGGACATCAGCACTGGCGGGGCCGGCCGCGGTGGGGGTGACCGTCACCCCATCGAGAGTACGGCCGCGCTCAGCCTTCCTCGGCGATCTCCGGCACGTCCCGATCGGCCGGTTTGACGCCGCCGTCGGGCGCCCGCCGGTGCAGCGCGAGCCCGATCAACGGGTAGAGCAGCACCGACAGCATGGCCGCACCGACCAGGGCCGCGGCGGTCCCGGCCGGTAGATCGCCGGAATCGACGCCGATGTCGGTGACGGCCACGACGATCGGCAACCCGGTGGCGCCCAGCAGCATCACCGCGCGCCGGTCGGCCCCGGGTAGTCCCCGCGAGGTGAACAGCGTCGACGAGCCGCGCACCACCAGCAGCAGCACCAGGAAGACCGGGACCAGCACCAGCGTCAGCGGCTGCGCCAGCAGGGCGTCCAGGTCGAAGGTCAACCCGGTGCTGATGAAGAAGATCGGCACCAGGAACCCGAAGCCGACGGCCTCGAGCTTGCCCTCGATCGACTCCTTGTCCCGGGGCGGCGCCCCGGCCAGCAGGAGCTTGGCGATCACCCCGGCCGCGAAGGCGCCCAGCAGCATGTCCAGGCCCAGCAGCAGGCTCAGCGCGACCAGCAACAACAGCAGGCAGATCACCAGGCGGACGGCGAACTGACCGCTGGTGTGCAGGGTCGCGGTGACCAGGGAGGTGAGCCCCGCGTGCGGGCCGCGACCGGCCAGCACGATCGCCACCGCGGTGATCACCACGAAGCCCAGCAGCACGACGGTGGCCACCCCGGGCTGCCGCCCGGACAGGAACAGGGAGATCGCGATCAGCGGGCCGAACTCGCCGACCGCGCCGATCGCGATGACGGCCGCGCCGAACGGCGTGCGCAGTTCACCGGCGTCCCGCAGGATCGGCATCAGCGTGCCCAGTGCGGTGCTGGTCAGGGCCACCCCGATGAAGATCGCCGCGGCCGGTTGCGGGGCGAGCGCGAACGCCGCGCCCACCCCCAGCACCAGGGCGAACAGCCAGCCGACGATCGAGGAGTTCAGTGGCCGGCCGCGGATGCGGCGGAAGTCGATCTCGTTGCCGGCCAGGAAGAACAGCATGCACAGCCCGAGGTTGGCCAGCTTCTCGGTGGTGCCGGTGGGCGTGACCCAGCCAAGGACCGCCGGGCCGCACACCATGCCCAGCACGATCTCGAACACCACCAGCGGGATCCGCACGAGCCGCCCGGCGGCCGCGGCCAGGATCGGCGCGATCGCCGCCAGCAACGGGAACATCACCAGCACGCTCAGCGGCAGGTCCACCTCGACCCCCCGGGGCCGGCTCGCGTTCCCGGCCTCAGGCGGCCGGTCGCACGTGGATCCCGTGCGCGATCTCGGGGGACAGCTCGGTGGTGATCGCCCCGTCGACGACGACCATCGTGTCGCCGCGGACCTCGAACTCCAGCACCGCTCCGGGCACCACACCGGCCCGGTGCAGCCGGTCCATCACCACGGGCTGGTTCTGCACGATCTCGATGATCCGGCGGACCTCGAACCGGCCGCCGCGCCCGGCGGCGACGTCGGCGCCGATCAAGTCGCGATGGGTCTCGGTGACCGGGGGCGTGGACTCGCCCAGATGATCCAGGCCGGGGATGGGGTTGCCGTAGGGCGAGGTGCGGGGGTGGCCGAGCAGGGTGACCAGGCGCTGTTCGACCTGCTCGCTCATCACGTGCTCCCACCGGCAGGCCTCGACGTGCACGTCCTGCCAGTCCAACCCGATCACGTCCAGCAGCAGCCGTTCGGCCAGCCGGTGCTTGCGCATCACGGCGACCGCGCGATCCCGGCCCAGGTCGGTGAGCTCCAGGTGCCGGTCGTCGGAGACCACCAGCAAGCCGTCCCGCTGCATCCGGGCGACGGTCTGGCTGACCGTCGGCCCGCTCTGGTTCAACCGCTCCGCGATCCTGGCGCGCAGCGGAACGATGCCCTCTTCCTCCAACTCGAAGATGGTCCGCAGATACATCTCGGTCGTATCGATCAGGTCGTTCACGCTGGCGTTTCCCCTTCTTGGCGCTCGCGATCCTACTCAGCGGCGGGCCCGACGCGGTGGTGGTCGGTGGGTCTGGTGGGGACCCGAGGCACACCCTTCCGGGCGTGCGCAACCCCTTTCCATCGCGAGTACTCCACAATAGTCGGCGATGAAACCCTCACCGGCGCCACCGTTGATCAGGGCCGACGAACTGGCTCACGAACTGGCCGGCCCGCGCCCCGACCGGATTGCGCCGATCCTGCTGGACGTGCGCTGGTCGTTGGCCGGCAGCGACGAACCGGGCTTCGTGGCCGGCCACCTCCCCGGTGCCCGGTTCCTGGACCTGGACCGGCACCTGGCCGGTGCGGCCGGACCCGGCGGCCGACACCCGCTGCCGCCGGCCGAGTCGCTGCAGGCGGCGCTGCGCGCGCTGGGCCTGACCGACCAGTCGCCGGTCGTCGTCTACGACGGCGGATCCGGCCTGTCCGCGGCCCGCGCCTGGTGGGTGCTGCGCTGGTCCGGCCTGGCCCGCGTCCGGGTGCTGGACGGCGGCCTTCCGGCCTGGCTGGCCGACCCGGCCCGGCCGACCGAGTCCGGCCTGGCCGCCCCGCCGGCCGCGGGCTCGGTCACCGTGCGACCGGGGGCGATGCCGACCGTCACGGTCCAGGAGGTCGATCGCGCGATCGGCAGCGGGATCGATGCGCAGGGGGCCGCTGATCACCCCGTGCTGCTGGACGTGCGGGCAGCCGCCCGCTACCGGGGCGAGGTCGAACCCCTGGACCCGGTCGCCGGGCACATCCCCGGCGCGGTCAACCTGCCCATCGGCGAGCTGATGCGCCCGGACGGCACCTACCGGCCGGCCGCGGAGATCGCGACGGTGCTGCAGGCGGTCGGGCTGACCGACGGCACCCCGGCGATCGCGTCCTGCGGCTCGGGGGTGACCGCCTGCCAGCTGGTGCTGGCCGCCGAGCTGGTCGGCCGGCGGGCCGCCCTGTACCCGGGCTCGTACTCGCAGTGGTGCGCGCTGGGCCGGCCGGTCGCCACCGGCGCGGGCCGTCCCGGGGCGGAGGTTTAGCCTGATTCGATGGCGGCGCCGCTGGTGGTCTGGGATCGACGAATGCTCGGCTACGACCTGGGCGGGGATCACCCGCTGCACCCGCTGCGCTGGGACCTGACCTGGGCGCTGGCCGGCGAGCTGGGCGTGCTCGACGACTACGAGGTGCTGGTGCCCGAGGTGGCCGACGACGCCGCCCTGGGCCGGGTGCACACGGCCGGCTACATCGAGGCCGTGCGGGCCGCCTCGGGGCCGGTGCCGATGGCGGTCGGGCACGGGCTGGGCACCGACGACAACCCGATCTTCCCCGGCATGCACGAGAACGCGGCGCTGATCGCGGGCGGGTCGATCGACGCCGCCCGGGCGATCGCCCACCGCGAGGTCGACCGGGCCGTCAACTTCTGCGGCGGCCTGCACCACGCCATGCCCGATCACGCCTCCGGATTCTGCGTCTACAACGACGTGGCGCTGGGCATCACGGCCATGCTGGACGCCGGGGTGAACCGCATCGCCTACATCGACGTCGACGCCCATCACGGCGACGGGGTCCAGGCCGCGTTCTACGACGACCCCCGGGTACTCACGATCTCGCTGCACGAGTCCCCGCTGACCCTGTTTCCGGGAACCGGCTGGCCGACCGAGCTGGGGGTCGGGGCGGCCAGCGGCACCGCGGTGAACGTGGCCCTGTCGCCCGGCACCGGGGACGCCGCCTGGCTGCGGGCCTTCCACGCGGTGGTACCCGGCGTCGTCCGCGCGTTCCGGCCCGAGGTCCTGGTCACCCAGCAGGGCACCGACGCGCACCGGGAGGACCCGCTGGCCGACCTGATGCTGACCGTAGACGGGCAGCGAACGACCTACCTGGCGTTGCGGGACCTCGCCGAGGAGTTCACCGGGGGCCGGTGGCTGGCCCTGGGCGGCGGCGGGTACTCGCCGGTCCGGGTGGTCCCGCGGGCCTGGACCCACCTGCTGGCCATCGTCGCCGGCCGGGACCTGCACCCGGGCACCCCGATGCCGCCGGACTGGATCGCCCGGGCCGCCGCGGCCCGGCCCGATGTCGAACTGCCCATCGACATGTCCGACGGCACACCCGATGTCGTCGGCTACCAGCCGTGGGCCGGGCACCAGGAGATGGCCGTGGACCGGGCCATCCTGCAGACCCGGGAGGCCGTCTACCCGCTGCACGGGCTGGACCCGCGGGATCCCCGTGACTGACCCGGCGCCGGCCCGGCCGGCCTACCCGCAGCAGTGGGAGGCCGACGTCGTGCTCACCGACGGCGGGGTGGCCCACGTGCGCCCGGCCACGCCCGACGACGCCGCCGGGATCCGCGCCATGCACGGCCGGGTGAGTGCCCGATCGCTCTATCTGCGGTATTTCTCGCCGGTCAAGCAGGTCTCCGACGCCCAGGTCGCGGTGTTCACCGACGTCGATCACGACACCGCCATCGGGCTGGTGGTGATGCTCGGCGAGCAGATCATCGCCGCCGGCACCGCCCATCGGGACCCGTCGGGGGACCGGGATTCGGCCGAGGTCGCGTTCCTGGTCGAGGACTCCCAGCAGGGCCGCGGGCTCGGCTCGATCCTGCTGGAACACCTGGCCGCGGCCGCGCAGGAGCGGGGCATCCGCCGGTTCACCGCCGAGGTGCTGGGGGAGAACACCCAGATGGTTCGGGTGTTCATCGACGCCGGCTACTCGGTGCACCGCGAGTACGACTCCGGCGTGATCGACCTGGTCTTCGACATCGCGCCCACCGACAAGTCCCGGGCCGTCGTGCTCTCCCGGGAGCACCGGGCCGAGGCCCGCTCGATCGCCCGGCTGGTCGCGCCGCGCTCGATCGCGGTGATCGGCGCGTCGGCCGACCACACCAAGATCGGGCACGCGGTGCTGGTCAACCTGCTGCGCGAGGACTTCGGGGGCCCGGTCTACCCGGTCAACCCGGACGCGGTGTCGGTGCGCGGGGTGCGGGCGTACCCGACCGTCAACGACATTCCCGACCCGGTCGACGTCGCCGTGGTCACCGTGCCGACCGACACGGTCGCCGACATCGTCGAGGCCTGCCGGGTCAAGGGGGTGCACGGCCTGGTCGTGATGACCGGCGGGTTCAGCGACGCCGGCGACGACGGCGCGGCGGCGCAGCGGCACATGGCCGCCGTGGTGCGCGGCGCCGGGATGCGGCTGCTGGGTCCCAACTGCCTCGGCCTGATCAACACCGACCCGGCCGTGCGGCTCAACGCCTCGCTCGCGCCGGTGGTCCCGCCGCCCGGCCGGATCGGGTTCTTCTGCCAGTCCGGCGCGCTGGGCGTGGCCATCCTGGCCGACGCCGCGGCCCGCGGCCTGGGCCTGTCGACGTTCGTCTCGGCCGGCAACCGGGCCGACGTCTCCGGCAACGACCTGCTGCAGTACTGGCACGGCGACGACCGCACCGAACTGGTGCTGCTGTACCTGGAATCGTTCGGCAACCCGCGCAAGTTCGCCCGGCTGGCCCGGGTGCTGGCCCGGACCAAGCCGGTGATCGCGGTCAAGTCCGGCCGGCACGCCCGGACGGTGGTCGGCCTGCAGGGCTCCGCCCTGTCCGAGGACGTGGTCGCGACCCTGTTCGAACAGTCCGGGGTGATCCGCACCCCGGGGCTGACCGCCGCCTTCGACGTCGCCCAGTTGCTGTCCACCCAGCCGGTGCCACGGGGGAACCGGATCGGCATCGTCGGCAACTCCAGCGCGCTGGGCGTGCTGGCGGTCGACTTCTGCCTGGACGCCGGCCTGATCGTCGACCCTGATTCACCGGTCGATCTGGGCGTCGGCGTCAGCGCCGCCGAGCTGGCCGCCGCCGTGCGCGAGATGGCCCACCGTGACGACCTGGATGCCCTGGTCGTCGGGTGGGTGCCGCCGGTGGCCACCGAGGGGCACGAACACGCGGCCGCCCTGCGGGACGCGTTGCGGGGCGCGCCGATCCCGGCGGTCACCACCTTCCTGGCCGTCGACGGGCTCAACGCCCACCTGGCCGTCCTCGACGAGCACGGGCACCCGGCGCGCGGGTCGGTGCCCTCCTACCGGACCCTGGAACGGGCGGTGGCCGCGTTGGCCTTCGGCGTTCGCTACGGCGCCTGGCTGGCCCGCCCGGCCGGCACCGTGCCCGACCTGCCGGGCCTGGATCGCCGGGCGGCGGCCGCCGCGGCCCGGGCCGCGGTCGAGGGCATGCGGGCCCCGCAGGACCCGGCCCGGGCGATGACCGACGCCGAACTGGTGACCCTGCTGGCCGGCTACGGCATCCGGATCGAGGACTTCCGGGCGATCGGCTCGGCCGATGAGGCGGTGGCCGCGGCCCAGGAGATCGGCTACCCGGTGGCCCTCAAGTCGTTCGACGACGCGCTGCGGCACCGCATCGACCAGGCCGGCATCCGGCTGGGCCTGCACACCGACAGCCAGCTCCGGCACGGCTACGAGAGCCTGTCGGCGATCGCCGGACCGTGGCTGTACGTGCAGCGGGAGGTGCCGCGGGCCAAGTCCGAGGTGCCCACCGTCTTCCGGATCACCGCCGACCCCTCGTTCGGGGCACTGGTCTCCTTCGGCATCGGCGGGATGGCCACCGAGCTGCTCGACGACCGCGCGTACCGGGCGGTGCCGCTGACCGATGTCGATGCCGCCGACCTGATCGGCGCCCCGCGGGCCGCGCCACTGCTGGACGGCTACCGCGGCGCCCGCACGGTGCCCAAGGAGCCGCTGATCGACTTGGCCCTGCGCCTGTCCGCGCTGGCCGACGACGTCCCCGAGCTGCTGGAACTGCAGCTACAGCCGGTGCTGGCCGGACCGGGCGGGATTGCGATCACCGGGGCCCGGGCCCGGATCGGGCCGCCGTCGGCGTTCGACGACTGGCGTCGCCGGCTGCGCTGATCGAACCGGCTGATCGAACCGGTTGACCCAGCCGGCTGGCCCGACCGGCTGACCGTGCCGGGGGTCGACCGGCCCGTCCCCGACCGGCCGGGCGTCAGTCGCGCTTGGGCGGACCGGTGGGGTCGGGACCGGCGGCCGCGACCGTCGAGCCGGGGGCGACCGTGGGCAGCTTGGTGGAGAAGAACAGCGCCCCGATGGCGATGAAGCCGACCAGCGCGAAGGCCACCTGCAGCGCCTCCAGCCGGGCCTGCGCGTTGATCTCGGTGATGGCATCGATCTCGGACTGGCTCACCCCGGCCGCGGACAGGGCGGTCGCCACCTGCTCGTCGGAGACGAACGGCACCCCGCCGACCAGTTCGGTGGAGATCTGCGACTTGAGCGCGTCGTTGATCTCCGGGCTGCTGGCCACCCCGGTCAACGCCGCACTGCTCAGCGTGGCGATGAGCACTGAGCCGATCAGCGCGGTGCCCATCGAGGCGCCCAGGTTGGTCGCGGTGTTCTGCAGGCCACCGACCTCGGCGGTCTCGCTCTCGGACACCGCCGACACGGTGACCGCGCCGAGCTGGGAGGCCAGCGCGCCCAGGCCTAGGCCCATCAGGATCATCGGGATCGTCATCACGCTGGCGTCGGCGTCCGGATCCATGCCGGCGACCAGGAAGCCGATCCCGATGATCATCAGCAGCAGCCCGAGCCGGACCACCCGCCGCGGGTTGGCCTTGGGCCACACCTTGGGTACCCCGATCGCCGTGACCAGCAGGGCGATCGAGAGCGGCACCAGCCGCACCCCGGTCTGCATGGCGGTCAGGCCCAGCACCACGGACAGGAACAGCGGGACCGCGAAGAACGCCCCGGCCTGGATCATGAACTGGGAGAAGAACATGCCCAGGCCACCGGTCAGCTGCCGGTTGGCCAGCATGCTGGGCCGCAGCAGCGGCTGCAGCGCCGTCGGGTCGTCCTTGGCCGCGGCCTCCAGCCGGCTCTCCCAGCGCAGGAAGCCGTAGACGACCAGCAGCCCGCCGGCCATGCACCAGATGGTCAGCGACACGTTCAACGGGGCCGGTGCGCCCGGCTTGGCGATCACCCAGCCCCATTCGCTCGAGCGCAGCACGCCGAAGACGAACAGACCCAGGCCGACCACCGACAGCAACGACCCGAAGAGGTCGATCCGGCTGGGCTGCGGGGCCACGTCGTTGAGCTTGCGCAGCACGGCCAGGATCAGCAGGACGATCACGACCTCGCCGAAGAAGACGTACCGCCACGAGGCGTAGGTGGTGACCGCGCCGCCGATCAGCGGGCCGACGGCGACCGCGGCCGCACCCGCCGCGGCGACCAGACCGTAGGCGGCCGAACGCTTGTCGGCCGGGAAGTTCGAGGCGACCAGGGCCACAATGGCCGGCATGATCAGGGCCGCGCCGATGCCCTCCAGCAGCGACCAGCCGATCAGCAGCTGGGTCAGGTTCTGGGCGATGCCGGTGGTGAACGAGCCGGCCGCGTAGATGACCAGGCCGATGCCCATGGCCCGGCGGCGGCCCATGATCGTGCCCAGCTTGCCGCCGGTGATCATCAGGGTGGCCATCACCAGCGTGTACATGGTGATCGCGGTCTGGATGCCGGTGATCGTGGTGCCCAGGTCCGCGGCGACGGTGGGCATGGACACGTTCATCACCGAACTGTCCAGCGTCATCAGGAACTGGCTGGCCGCCAGCACGGCCAGGACGAGACCGGCCCCGGAACGAGCGGTGGCCGCAGCGGCGCCGGTGGACGCGGAGGTGGTCATCCGCTCATCCTGGCAAGCCGATGGCCCCCGGGCGGCATCCGGTTGGGGTGATTCGCCCGATCGGTCCCACAAACGGTGCGGGCAGATGGCGAAGGGCCGGGTCCGTGTGAACAGACCCGGCCCCTCTGGGCGACGGCGCGCAGAACCTCGTTGTCGAGGCGCTCGCCGCTACAGCGTCATCGTCAGCTCGGCCAAGCTCAGCTGGCGTACGAGCGCAGCACCTCGGAACGATCACCGACGCGCAGTTTGGCCATCGAGTCGCGCTCGATCTGCCGCACCCGCTCGCGGGAGATGCCGAAGTGCCGGCCGATCTCGTCGAGCGTGCGCGGCCGGCCGTCGTCGAGCCCGTACCGCAGCCGCACGACGGTCTGCTCGCGGTCGTCCAGCGTGCGCAGGACCCGGTTGATGTCGTCGTGCATGAATCCGGCGACCACCGCGGCCTCGGCCGAGGTGGATTCGCTGTCCTCGATGAAGTCGCCCAGCGGCGCCTCCTCGTCGGACCCGACCGGCATGTCCAGGCTCACCGGGTCACGCGCGTGGTCGAGCAGATCGGCGATCTTCTCCTCGGGGATGCCCGACTCGTGGGCCAACTCGGCCAGCGTCGCGTCCCGGCCCAGCTGCTGGTGCAGTTCCCGCTTGAGCCGGGAGAGCTTGTTGACCTGCTCGACCAGGTGGACGGGCAGCCGGATGGTGCGACCCTGATCGGCCATGCCGCGCGAGATCGCCTGCCGGATCCACCAGGTGGCGTACGTGGAGAATTTGAAACCCTTGGTGTAATCGAACTTCTCGACCGCGCGGATCAGGCCCAGGTTGCCCTCCTGGATCAGGTCCAGCAGCGGCATGCCGCGGCCGGTGTACCGCTTGGCCAGCGAGACCACCAGGCGCAGGTTGGCCACCAGCAGGTGGTTGCGGGCCCGGCCGCCGTCGCGCACGACCATCCGCAGATCCTTGCGGCGCTGCGGGGACATCTCGACGTCGGACTCCAGCACGTGCGCGGCGAACACGCCGGCCTCGATCCGCTTGGCCAGCTCGACTTCCTGCTCGGCCGTCAACAGCGCGGTCTTGCCGATGCCGTTGAGGTACACGCGGACCAGGTCGGCGGAGGGGCCCTGGGCGTCCAGGTCCTCGTCGTGGCTGACGGTGCGCGTGGTCGCGGCAGTCGCCGTGGTCGCGGTGGTGGTGGTGCTCGCGGTCGTGGTCATGGTGGTGCGGCTCGCAGTATCGAGGTCGTATGAGGGTGCGGCCATGTCATGCTCCCTTCGTCACGTTCGTGGCGGACCGTTTGCTGCTGACCCGCTGACTATTCGAACGTCTGTCAGTTCCGATTTAGTTCCCCGGCCGATGTCGGCTGAAGCACCCCGACGGCCGGATTGCGACTGCCCTTCGTCCGTTCGACATACCCAATCCCGACGGGCTGTGACCCGCCGTGTGGCGGTCATGGGAACTACATGGGAAACGGGCCGCCGGCGCCGACCCGCTGTTGTCGTCGGCCTTATTTCCCCTTGTTTTTCTGATTCGGAGACGTCCGGGCACCGGGGCGGTCACGCGAATGCCGATGCGAGTGAGGTACGTCACACTCGCCGACGGGAGGTCGATCAGAGCTCGAGCAGCACCGTGAACGGGCCGTCGTTGACGCTGGCGACGCGCATCGTGGCGCCGAAGCGGCCGGTCGCCACCGGCGCGCCGCGCCGCCGCAGCTCGTCCACCACTTCGGCGACGAGGGGCTCGGCCCTCTCGCGCGGGGCGGCCAGGTCCCAGGAGGGCCGGCGGCCCTTGTCGGTGCGGGCGTAGAGGGTGAACTGGCTGACCACCAGCAGGGGAGCGCCGGTGGTGGCGCAGGAGACCTCGCCCGGCAGGATGCGCAGCTCGTGCAGCTTGGCGGCCATCGCCCGGGCGGTCTCGGGGGTGTCGGTGTGGGTGGCCCCGATCAGGGCGAGCAGACCCGGCCGGTCGATCCGCCCGACGACCTCGCCCGCAGCCTCGTCCGTGCCGGCGCGGTCGTCCCCGGGGCCTTGAGTCTTGGTGGTGTCGTGCCCGGTCGCGTTCGGGCGGGGCACGGTCACACTGGCGGAGAGCACTCGGGTCACCACGGCACGCATGCCGGTGATGCTGTCAGGTCGGCGACGTCCGGGTGAGAGCAGGCCACGGCGGGCCAATTGCGGCACGATGGGGCGATGAAGCATGGGCCGAAGAGGCACGGGCTCGGCAAGCATGGGGCGACGGGGCACGGCGACCCGGGGCCGGCCGGCTCGGCCGGGTCGATCCTGTCCATCGGATCCGCGGGCTCGATCCTGTCGATCGGCTCGGCCGGGTCCATCCTGTCGATCGGTTCGTCCGGCTCGATCCTGTCCATCGGATCGACGGGGTCGGTGCTCTCACTCTGGTCGGCGTTCTCACTCGGGTCGATCCTGTCGTTCGCCTCCGTCGGGTCCATCCTGTCGTTCGCCTCGATCGGTGCGGTCCGCGCCGCCCTGACGGTCGGCCGGCGGGGCCGCGCGCTCAATCGCCGATCGGAACCAGCAGCCCTCGGGTGACGGCGACCCGGACGGCCGGCACGATGGCCTCGGCGAGCGCGCCGGCCGGTACCGCGTGGGCTCCGGCCAGTAACTCGATCAGCACCGCCAGCGGCAGGGCGCCGGAGCATCCGGCCAGCAGGGACTGACCCCACTCGTCGACCTGCAGGGTCGCGCCGGCGCCGCCCAGCCGGCGGACCAGGCGCAGCATGACGTCCCACCCCTCGGGGCCGGGCAATGCGCTCTGTTCGAGCAGAACCTGGTCGGCCAGCCGGAACCGCTGGCCCAGCAGTTCGGCGTCGGTGCGGGACTCGACCCAGGCCCGGTTGGTCAGGAACGCGCCGACCTCGGTGCCGGTGACCGGGTCGTCGGTGATCTCGTCCAGATTGATCGACGGGTCGTCGGCGTCGGTGCGGCGCAAGGTGATCATGCCCATGCCGATGCCGGTGATTCGCTGCGCGGCGAAATAGTCCAGCCAGTCCTGCGCGAGCCGGTGGGCCCGCGCCCGGTCGCCCCCGGACTTGGCGTCCTCCCCGGCGTCGGCCAACCACAGGCCGACGTACTCGACCGGGTCGGCGATCTCCCGTTGCACCACCCAGGCGTCACAACCGCTGGCCGCGACCCACCCGCCGACCCGGTCGCGCCAGTCGCCGTCGTCGACGACCAGCCAGTTGGCCAGCAGTTGCGCGGTCCCGCCGGGCCGCAGGTGCGTGCGCGCCCCTTCGACGATGGCCCGGCCGACGCCGTCGCCGGGCAGGCCGGAGTCGCGGTAGGTGAACCGGGTGGTGCCGTCGCCGACGACGAACGGCGGGTTGGACACGATCAGGTCGAACTGCTCACCGGCCACCGGGTCGAACAGCGACCCGGCCCGCAGGTCCCAGTGCTGCTGGTTGAGCCGGGCGGTGGCGCCGGCCAACGCCAGCGCGCGCGGGCTGATGTCGGTGGCCACGATCGACCCGGCGTGTCCGGCCAGGTGCAGCGCCTGGATGCCGCAGCCGGTGCCCAGGTCCAGGGCGGTGGTCACCGGGTCGCGCACGATCGCCCGGGCCAACGTGATCGAGGCCGAACCCAGGCCGAGCACGTGATCGGGCCGTACCGGGCCGGGCCGCACATCCGAGTCCAGGTCGGAGACCAGCAGGAACTCCTCGTCATCGGCGGCGTGCGGGCGGATGTCCAGCGCGGCCCGGAGTTCGTCGCCGTCGCGCTCCAGCACGCCCTGGGCCAGTGCGGCGGCCACCCCGGTGGCCGGCAGCGCCCGGGCCACGGCCCGCTCCGCCGCGTTCGCGCCGAGCAGGAACAACCGGACCAGGGTGGACCGGGTCGATCCGTCGCGGGTGGCGCGCAGCGCCGCGGCCGGCTCACCCCGGCCCAGCGCCCGGTGGGCGGCCGCGCCCAGCAGCTCCGGGACTCCGGTGGCGTCGAAGCCGCCCGTCCGCAGGTCCTCGCCCAGGCGGTCGACGATCTCGAGGTCGGTCAGGGGGAGGCCGGCCGGCCGGTCCGGGTTCGCAGCGTTCACCCGGTCAGCTCACCATGCGGGCAGGCGGCGCCGGTCGACGGGCCGGCCTCGGTCGGGGTGGGGCCGGCCCTCAGCTCAGTTGGGCGGAGAGCACGGCGCGGACCCGGCGGTCGTCGCGGGCCCGGTAGCGCAACGCATATCCGGCGCCGGCGCCGGCGGGGCCGTCGGACGCCCGGATCATGTCGGCGTGCACGCCCTCGGCGCGCACCGCCTGCAGCAGGTCCAGCACCGCATCCGGTTCGGCCAATTCCAGGCAGATCGCGCTGCGCCGCCAGCGCAGTTCGTCGACGACCCGGGCGACGGCCACGCCGAGCAGGGCCCCGGCCAGACCGGCCGCGGCCAGCGGACCGGGCCGCAGCCGCCCGCGGGTCAAGGCCAGACCGGCGCTCGCCCCGGCCACCGCCCCCGGCAGCACGATGGCGGCCCAGCCCAGGCCGGACAACTCGACCTGGCGAAAGGCCAGCGGCGGCAACGCCCGCGGCTGATCGGCCACCGGTCCTGGCGAGGGTGAACTCCGAGTCAGCGCCGAACTGGACGTCATAGGGCCAGGGTAGGTGCCCGGCCGCGATTCGACCATCGATCCGACCGGGCAACCCCAGGGGATCGATCGCCACCGGGGACGGCGGAATGGACAATGCTCGGCATGACCGCCTCCGAGCTGTACCTGACCGGTGACCGGGCCGCCGACGAGCTGCTGGCCGCCGACCCCAATGCGCTGCTGCTGGGCATGGTGCTGGACCAGCAGGTGCCGATGGAGAAGGCGTTCGCCGGGCCCGCGGTGATCGCCCAGCGGATGGGTGGGCGGCTCGACGTGCCGGCGATCGCGCAGGCCGATCCGGAGGAGTTCGCCGCGTTGTGCGCGCAGCGCCCGGCCGTCCATCGATTCCCGGCGGCCATGGCCAAGCGGGTCCAGGCCACCTGCCAGGTACTCACCGACCGCTACGACGGCAACGCGGCGAACCTGTGGTCCGACGTCGCCGACGGCCAGGAGCTGCTGGCCCGGATCGCCGCGTTGCCCGGCTTCGGGCCGGCCAAGGCGCCGATCTTCCTCGCCCTGCTGGGCAAGCAGTACGGCGTCCAGCCGGCCGGCTGGCGGGAAGCGGCCGGGATCTACGGCGAGGCGGGCAGCCACCGATCGGTCGCCGACGTGGTCGATCAGCCCTCGCTCGAACTCGTGCGCGCGGCCAAGAAGGCGGCCAAGGCGGCGGCCCGGGCAGCCGGCAACTGAGCGGCTCCGCCCCGGACCGGTTGACCGGTCCCGGCTGGGCGTAGCGTGGTCGGCGGGCAGCCTGGTGGCTGGCTAAGCCCGCTGCGGTAGCGACGCGTCAACGGCTCGTGGGCGTCGCACAGGAGACCTGAAAGCGGTGTACACGCCATGACCCTCGGATCGGAATCGACAGCAGGCCCGACGGTGAACCCGTCCGCGAACCCGTCGGGGGGACCGGCCCCGGCGAACGGCGGACGCAGTTCGCGCAAGGCTCCGGCGGCCGCGATCATCACGGCGGCCGAACCCTCCTACGACGACCAGCTGCGGTCCCGCCGCACCCGGTATTCGATCATGATGGGCCTGCGCATCCCCTGCCTGATCCTGGCCGCCTTCTTCTACCAAACCCCGTGGCTGGCCATCACCATCGCCGCCCTGTCCATCCCGCTGCCCTGGATGGCGGTGCTGATCGCCAACGACCGGCCCGCCCAGAAGCGCAAGCGGATGGCTCCGGTGACCGTCAACCCGGAGCGGGCGCTGCCGCCCGGCCGGCACGAGATCGTCGATTCGGCGGTCGATCCGGACCCGCGCTGAGCGGACCGCCGCACCGCCGTCCCCCGCGGCGTCAGCCGGCCGGCCCGTCCAGGACCGGCCGGGCACCGGCCGCACCGGCCACCCTGGTTCCGGCGCGGACCCCGGCGGCCAGCGCCGCGCCCGGCTCCGCCCCGTCCAGCCAGGCGGCCAGGAAGCCCGCGTTGAACGCGTCACCGCCGCCGGTGCTGTCGGTGTCGTCGACCCGCTCGACCACCGCGCGCCGCTGCTCGGTGCCGGCGAACCAGGTCGCCCCCTGCCGGCCGTGGGTGACCGCCACCGCCCGGACCACGGCCAGGGCCGCGGCCGGCCCGCCCAGGGCGGCCAGTTCGGTGTCGTTGGGCAGGAGCAGATCGACGCCGCGCACCCACTCCAGAAAAGTGTCCGCGCCCACCGCGCTCAGGCCGGCCGCGGTCTGCGGGTCCACCGAGGTGCTCCAGCCGGCCGCGGCGGCCCGGGCCAGCGCGGCCCGTCCGGCCGGGCGGGAGGCCTCGTCCAGCAGCACGTAGCCGGACAGGTGCAGGTGGCCGGGGGCCCCGGGGTCGGTCAGCCGGATGTCGTCCGGATGCAGCGCGGCATTGGCGCCCCGGTCGGAGACCATCGTCCGATCGCCGTCCGGACCGAGCAGGACCACGACCCGGCAGGTCGGATGCTGCGGGTCGACGACGAACCGGCAGCCCACCCCGCGGGCCCCCAGTTCGGTGGCGGCCGTCCGGCCGGCTTCGTCGTCGCCGACCCGGGCGATCAGCTCGACCCGGACCCCCAGGTCGGCCAGCCAGGCCGCGGTGTTGCCGCCGGCCCCGCCGGGGTGGGCGGTGATCCGGGCCGGGGTGTCGTCGCCGGGGGCCAGGGCCGCGGTCAGCCGGCACCGCACGTCGAGGCCGACGTCGCCGACCACGGTCACCCGTGGGGGCGGCGCCGCGCTCACCGGCTCAGCTCTCCGCGCCGGCCACGGCCACCGCGATCCGGGCGGCCAGCGCGGCGTTGGACAGCACGAGCTCCACGTTGACCCGCAGGCTGGCCCCGGCGGTGGCCGCATGGAAGTGCGCGAGCAACCGGGGGGTGACGTCCTTGCCGGTGACCGACTCGGCCGCCAGGATGGCCAAGCCCTGGGCCAGGGTCCGGTCGTGCAGCTCCGGATCGAGCTGGCGATCCGGCGGCAGGGGATTGGCCACCACCACCCCGGCCTGATCCAGCGCGAGCCGGCGGCGGGCCGCCAGCACCGCCGCGGCCTGCTCGGGTTCGTCGATCCGCCAGGGCACGGTGAAGCCGGAATCGGACAGGTAGAAGCCGGGGAACCGGTCGCTGCGGTATCCGAGCACCGGCACCGAGAGCGTCTCCAGGTATTCCAGCGTGCCCCCGACGTCCAGGATCGATTTCACCCCGGCACACACCACCACGATCGGCGTGCTGGCCAGCACCCGCAGGTCGGCCGAGACGTCGAAGGTGCGACCGGCCTCCCGGTGTACCCCGCCCAGGCCACCGGTGGCGAACACGGAGATCCCGGCCCGGTGGGCCAGGGCCGCGGTCGAGGCGACGGTCGTCGCGCCCGGCACCCCGAGGGCGAGCGCCACCCCCAGGTCGCGCACGGACAGCTTGGCGATCTCCGCCGACGAGCACAGCCGGTCCAGCTCCGCGGCGCCCAGTCCGATCCGGATCGCCCCGTCCAGCACCGCGATCGTGGCCGGCACCGCGCCGTTGGCCCGGACCGCCGCCTCGATCTTCGCGGCCACCTGCCGGTTCTCCCCGCGGGGCAGCCCGTGGGCCAGGATGGTCGATTCCAGCGCGACCACCGGCCGGCCGGCTCGGACCGCCGCGCTCACCTCGTCGGACACCACCAGCGGACCGGTCACGTCATCTCCTTCACGGCAGCTCGGGTCCGGATCGGAACCGGTTCGGCACTGCTGACTGCCGGGTCGGGCGGGGACAGGGTGGCCCGGCGACTGGCATCATGGCCGGTACAGGCCGGCCACCGCGAATCGCGAGCGGCGCCAACGAACAGGAGCCCCTGATGTCCTCCCCGACCACCACCACGCTCGAGAAGCCGCTGGAAAGCACCACCGACAACGACGACACGCCGAAGATGTTCCACTACGTGCGCAAGTCCAAGATCGCCGAATCGGCGGTGATGGGCAGCTTCGTGGTGGCGCTGTGTGGCGAGACGTTCCCGGTGACCCGCTCGCCCAAGCCGGGCTCGCCGGTGTGCCCGGACTGCAAGAAGATCTACGAGTCGCTCAAGGCCTGATCGCCGAAGGCCTGAGAAGCTGCCGGCCTGATCGTTGGCCCGGTCCGGCCGGCGGCTAGGTCGCCGGCCGCCCGGCGGCCGGATCGGCCGGGTCCACCTGGTCCTGCTCGGGGTCGTAGCGCTGCCAGCGACGTAGTTCCCGTTTCGACGGCCGCGGCGGGTAGTACTCCAGCGTCGCGTTGTTGAACTGGGCGCCGATGATCACGGCCATGGACACGAAGTAGTAGAAGAGCAGGAACGTGATCGGGGTGGCCAGCGCCCCGTAGGTCAGCCCGTGCGCGTACACGTACGACAGGTACAGCCGGAGCCCGAAGCTGGTGACGATGAACACCGCGGCCGCCAGGAACGCCCCGGGCACGCCTCGGTACCAGGGATGTTTGTGCTTCGGGGCGACCTTGTAGAGCACCGTCAGCAGGAAGATCAGCCCCAGCGCCAGCGTGGGGTAGTAGGCGATGTTGACGATGTTGGAGACCTGCGGGCGCCACGACTCGGGGAACACCTTGGGCAGGTAGTCCGGGCCGATGGCCAGCAGCGGCAGCATGATGATGCCGGACAGCAAGGCCAGCAGGTACAGGCCGAGGGCGAAGAAGCGCTCGGCGACCGGATGACGCACCTCGTGCTGGCCGTAGGCGATGGTGATCGACTCCACGAACGCCGACATCGCCGACGAGCCGGCCCACAGGCTGATCACCAGGCCGACCGAGACCACGTCGGCCTGGCCCTGGCTCAGGATCGTCTCGACCGTGTTGCCGACCAGGTTGTCGGCGACCTCCTCGTTGAAGATGGCGTTGAGGAAGATCAGGATCTGCTCACGGACCTGGTCGATCGTGCCCGCCGGGAAGTACCAGCCGACCACGTAGCCGACCAGGCCGAGCAGGGCCAACAGCAGCGGTGCGGTGGACAGGGCGCACCAGAACGCCGCCTGCGAGCTCATCCCGAACAGGGAATCGCCCCAGGCCTTGGACAGGGTGCGGCCGATGACCTTGCGCCAGCGGTGCCGGACCCGGGGCGGCGCGATGGCCGCGGGCCCGGTGCCCTGCCGGAACCAGGGGACGGTGTGCTGGACATCGGCCGGGGAAGGCGCTGGATCGGGCGCCGGATCGAGGTCGAAGCGGTGCAGGGCCACCGTCGCGGTGGCGTCCGGCCCCGTCGGCCCCGCGGACCCGTTGCGGGCGACCGCCGGCTCGTACGGTGCCGTCGCACTCGCGTCCGCCGCGGCGGCGACGGGTGGGGCGGCAGGAACGGGGGGCGGACCGGCCGGGGCGGAGGGTGCACTCAGCGTGCGGCCCCCCGCGGGCCGCGTCGGATCCCGTGGTGGCGGGACGGCCGTGCTCACCTCACGAGTCTGCCTTGCCCGACGCCGACGGTGCCAACACGACACTGCTTCGGCGGCCGGTTGCCGGCGCACCGACACCGATTCGCAACAATCTCCGGCCCGCCCGGCGCGCCCCGGCCCGCCACGCCGAACCCGAGCCGACACCCGCACCGGCGCCCCGCCGCGCGGGCCCGGAACGGTCCGCGGGGGTCGGGGGCGAGGGTAGGGTCGTGGGTCGGCGCGGCCGCCGGACGGCCGGCCCAGCCATCGGAATCGATGACACAACCAGTGATCTCGGGCGAGCACCGAGGCGCGCGGCCACCCGGCCGGGTGACGGAGCGGAGGGACGGGTGAGCGGGGTGGGGCAGCCGCCGCTGCGGCCTTGGCAGCGCGAGGCACTGGGGGCCTACCATGCGGCGCACGCCGGCGGGGGACGGCGCGACTTCCTGGTCACTGCCACCCCGGGCGCCGGCAAGACGACGTTCGCCCTCGCGGTGGCCGGCGACCTGCTGCGCCGCCGGGTGATCGACCGCGTCGTCATCGTCTGCCCGACCGACCATCTGCGCACCCAGTGGGCCGACGCGGCCGCCGCCTTCAACCTGGTGCTGGACCCGAAGATGTCCAACGCGCAGGGCCCGGTGCCGGCCGGCTGCCAGGGCTATGTCGCCACGTACGCGCAGGTCGCGGCGCGCCCGGCCATCCACCAGGCCCGCAGCGGCAAGCTGCGCTCGTTGGTGGTGCTCGACGAGATCCACCACGCCGGGGACGGGTTGTCCTGGGGTGAGGCGGTCGGCGAGGCGTTCGGCGAGGTGCACCGGCGGCTGTCGCTGACCGGGACGCCGTTCCGGACCCGGGCCGGCGAGCGGATCCCGTTCGTCGAGTACGAGATCGACGGCGACCTGCTGCGTTCGGTCGCCGACTTCACCTATGGCTACCGCCGGGCGCTGGCCGACCGGGTGGTCCGGCCGGTCGTGTTCGCCGCCTACAGCGGCGTCTCCCGGTGGCGCAACAGCGCCGGCGAGGTGATCGCCGCCTCGCTCACCGAGGCCGGCACCAAGTCGGTGGAGACGGCGGCCTGGCGGACGGCGCTGGATCCGGCCGGTGGTTGGGTGCCGCACGTCATCGCGGCGATGGACGAGCGGATCAGCCAGTTGCGGTCCTCGGGCATTCCCGACGCCGCCGGGCTGGTCCTGGCCAGTGATCAGGACGACGCCCGGGACTACGCCGACGTGGTGCATCGCATCACCGGCACACGCCCGGTGCTGATCCTGTCCGACGACGCCGCGGCATCCAAGCGGATCGAGCGGTTCCGCGGCAGCGACGAGCGGATCGCGGTGTGTGTGCGGATGATCTCCGAAGGCGTCGACATCCCCCGCGCCGCCTGTCTGGCCTGGATGACCTCCTACCGGACGCCGCTGTTCTTCGCCCAGGCCGTCGGCCGCGTGGTCCGGGCCCGGGGGGCGCACGAGGCGGCGACGGTGTTCCTGCCGGCCGTGCGGCCGCTGCTGGCCCTGGCCGCCGAGTTGGAGCAGGACCGCAACTACGTCATGGCGCCGCCCCCGCCGGTGCAGGACGACCTGGACGCGCTGGCCGATCCGCTGCCCCGGGAGCCGGTCGAGCCGGGCAGCCGGAAGATCGAGGGCCTGGACTCGGAGGCCGAGTTCGCGCACGTGCTGCACTCGGGCCGGGCCGTGGTGTCCGGCGGGTCGGCGCCGGGCCGGGAGCCGGCCGTCATGACGTCCGGGATGATCGGCGAGGAGGACCAGGATTATCTGGGGCTGCCCGGATTGCTCAGCCCGGAACAGACCGCGGCCCTGCTGGCCACCCGGGATTCCGACCTGCGGCGCCGGGTGCGATCCATGCCGCGGGACCCGTTGGCCGACGCGCCGGACCCGGACGCCGGGTCGATGGCCGGCTGGCGGGCCGCCGCGGATCTGCGGCGTGAGGTCAATCAGCTGGTTGCCCGGGTCGCGGCGCGGACCGGCAAGCCGCACGCCAGCGTGCACTCCCAGGTGCGTCGGGCGGTGCCCGGACCGGCCTCGGCGGCCGCCGACCCGGACGTGCTGACCGCCCGCCGGGACCACCTGCTGGGCCTGCTGTAACTCTCGCCCCGGCCCGCGCGTCAGCCGGTGGACAGGGCCTTCCAGGACCCGATGACGCCGAGCAGGCCGGAGCCCAGGAACAGGTACCAGCCGACCGTGGTCTGACCGAACAGGCTGAACACCCCGACGTCGAAGACCATCCGGGCGTGCACGACGACCCACAGGGCCCCCGCCGCCGACAGCAGCGAGATGACCAGGGCGGCCGCCCCCAACGGGCGATGGTTGAGCGGCGCCATCATGGCCAGGCCGAGCACGATCAGCGCGCCACCGCCGACGGCGCATCCCAGGATAGCCAGGGTGGCCCAGCTCACTTCGCTGGACGGTGCAGGAGCGGCCCGCAGGGCCCGGTAGATGCGCCAGCCGGTCAGCTGGCCGGCCGGGCCGGCACCGGCCCCGGACAGTACCGCGGACGCGGCCGCCGTCGTGGTGAGCCAGGGGACCAGCAGCTGCCAGATGCCGATCGCCCCGGCGAGCAGGAGAAAGATGGCCGCGACCGGGTCGGCTCGCACCGACCGATGGGGCGGGGGCGGGGCGGCCACGACCGAGGGCGCCACTGCGCGTCCCAGTTGTGACATGCCCCGCACCTCCCGATCGGTGCCTGCATCATCGCGCATGAGCAGGCGACGGCGGAACCGCCCGATCGCGTGACCGGCCGGCGGCGGGGGCCGCGGCCGGTCAGATCGTCGTGACTACGAGCCGCTCAGGACTCGTCGCGCGAGCGGTGGATCACCGCGGCCAGCTGCTCGAGCCGGGCCCCGTGCTCCTTGGCATGGTGATTGCAGAACAGCAGTTCGCCGCCCGTGGGCAGCAGGGCGCGCACGCGGGCGGCCGCACCGCAACGGTCGCAACGATCGGCGGCGGTGAGCGCAGCTGGACTGGCAAGAGTCTCGGTCATTGTCGTCCTCCCATCGGCCGCCACCGCGGTGGCAGCTTCGTCACCGTTCACGTCCGACTTCGCGTTCACGGGTGTTGGTACGTGGCGCTGTCCTTCCCATCAAGACGAGACGTCGCTGTCTCCACGTCTGGGACGTCAGAGGCACCGCGCCGGTTGTCCGATACCGGTCATTCGTAGCGATCGCCGGTAACGATGGGTCCTTGCGGGTGACGCTGACCCGCTCATCGTGCCATCCCCGGGCCCGTCCGGGCCGGGAATTCGCCCGTGGCGTAAGACACCGTTCGCATCCGTGTCGTCCCGCTGGCCGGTAGAAACTGCAACTGCCGGTGTGAGGCGTCACACTGACCTCGGGACTTTGGTCCTTGATCGAAAGGGGCGCCAACCAGCAGTCTCGTTGAGTCGCCGTCAGCCGCCGCCGAACGGCCCGCCAGAAGGAGGAGAACTAGCTGTGGATCCCTTGGGTATTGCCCGCTGGCAGTTCGGGATCACCACCGTGTACCACTTCTTGTTCGTGCCGATCACGATCGGCATGGCGTTCTTCATCGCGATCACCGAGACCGCGTGGGTCCGCACCCGCAAGCCCGTGTACCTGCGGGCCACGAAGTTCTGGGGCAAGATCTTCCTGATCAACTTCGCGATCGGCGTGGTGACCGGCATCGTCCAGGAGTTCCAGTTCGGGATGAACTGGTCGAGCTACTCCCGGTTCGTCGGCGACGTCTTCGGCGCTCCGCTGGCCATGGAGGCCCTGCTCGCGTTCTTCCTGGAGTCCACGTTCCTGGGGCTGTGGATCTTCGGCTGGGACAAGCTCTCGCCGCGCCTGCACTGCGCGTGCATCTGGCTGGTCTCGATCGGCACCATGCTCTCGGCGTTCTTCATCATGTCGGCCAACTCGTTCATGCAGCACCCCGTCGGTGTCACGGTGAACGCCGACCGCAGCCGGGCCGAGATGAACGACATCTGGGCGGTGCTGACCCAGCCGCTGAACATGTGGGCGTACTCGCACGTTATCGCCGGGGCCATCCTGTCCGGCGCGGCCATGTTCGCGGGCATCGCGTCGTACTTCCTGATGAAGAAGCGCGACGTCGAGGTCTTCCGGCCGGCGGTACGGTTCGGCCTGGTCGGCATGCTCATCGGATCGCTGGCGGTGATCGTCACCGGCGACCTGCTGGCCAAGGTGATGACCGATGTGCAGCCGATGAAGATGGCCGCCGCCGAGGCGCTGTGGGACACCACCGAGGGCGCGTCGTTCTCGCTGTTCACGATCGGCACGCTGGACGGCTCCAGCGAGGTGTTCTCCATCCGGGTGCCCGGCGTGCTCTCGTTCATGGCCACCGAGTCGTTCTCCGGCACCGTCGAGGGCATCAACGACGTGCAGGCCCAGTTCGAGGAGCAGTACGGCCCAGGCGACTACCGGCCGATCATCCCGGTCGCCTACTGGATGTTCCGGATCATGATGGGCGCCGGCTTCGTCATGTTGCTGGTCTCGATCGTCGGCCTGTGGCTGACCCGCAAGGGCCGGCTCCCCGAATCCAAGACCGTCTGGCGGCTGGCGATGTTCGCCATCGCCGGACCGGTGGTCGGCCACTCGGCCGGCTGGATCTTCACCGAGATGGGTCGCCAGCCCTGGACGGTGGTCGGGCTCTACCGGACCGAGGAATCGGTCTCGCCGTCGGTCAGCGGCGGCTCGGTGCTGACCTCGTTGATCATCTTCACGCTGCTGTACGGGATCCTCGCGGTGGTCGAGGTCGGCCTGGTGGTCAAGTACGTCAAGATCGGCCCGCCCAGCGAGCAGGAGGCACTGGCCTCGATCCGCCGGGGCAAGCCGCGCAGCGGTGGGTTCGGCGGCGACGACGAAGGGACGCCCGCGGACGCGGACGAGAAGCCACTGGCGTTCGCCTACTGATCGCCATGCGCCCGACCGCTGTGATCACCGCCGTCACCACCCCTGTCCTCGAACTACCGCCGGCCCTGGCACCTAGGAGCGGTCAACCGTGTTCCTGAACAACCTCTGGTTCGTCCTCATCGCCATCCTGTGGATCGGATACTTCGTCCTGGAAGGCTTCGACTTCGGCGTCGGCGCGCTGCTGCGCATCGTCGGCAAGGACGAGAAGGGCCGCCGGGTCCTGATCAACACCATCGGCCCGGTCTGGGACGCCAACGAGGTCTGGCTGCTCACCGCGGGCGGCGCGACCTTCGCCGCTTTCCCCGAGTGGTACGCCTCGATGTTCTCGGGCTTCTACCTGGCCCTGGTGCTGATCCTGGTGCTGCTGATCGTGCGCGGGGTGGCCTTCGAGTACCGGGGCAAGGGGCACAGCGATACCTGGCGGGCCCGCTGGGACCTGTCCATCCTGGTCACCTCCTGGGGGCTGGCCCTGCTCTGGGGCGTTGCCTTCGGCAACGTGGTGCGCGGCGTCGCGCTGAACGCCGAGCACGAGTACGTGGGCACCTTCCTGGACCTGCTCAACCCGTTCGCGCTGCTGATGGGCCTGACCACGCTGCTGCTGTTCCTGACCCACGGGTCGGTATACCTGGCCCTGAAGACCACCCAGGAGGTTCGGGAACGGGCGCAGCGGCTGGCCGTCCGGCTCGGGCCGGTCGCGCTCGTGGTGATGGCCGTGGCCGTCGTCTGGCAGCAGTTCATCCGGGGCACCACCGGCTCGGTCGTGCTGGGCGCGTTGGCCGTGGTCGCGATGCTGGCGGCGGTGCTGTTGACGCGCGCCAACCGCGACGGCTGGGCGTTCCTGGCCTCCGCGGTGTCCACCGGGATGCTGGTCACCGGCTGGTTCGCCTCGATCTACCCGGACGTGTTCCCCTCGACGATCAACCCGGACTACTCGCTGAACATCGAGAACGCCGCGTCCACCCCGTACACGCTCACCGTGATGAGCTGGATCGCCCTGCTGTTCGTCCCGTTGATCCTGGGCTACCAGGCGTGGAGCTACTGGATCTTCCGCAAGCGGATCTCGACCAAGCAGATCCCCGAGTCACCGACCTCGGTGCCCAGCCATTGATGGCCGCGGCCGGGTCCGGGCCGGCGACGCCGGTCCGGACCCGCACGGGCCCAGGGTTAGCGCATCATCCCGGCGCGCATGGCCACCGCGACCTGGTGCGAGCGGTCGCCAGTGCCCAGCTTGCGGCTGATCCGGGCCAGGTGGCTCTTGACGGTCAACGCCGACAGCGACAGCTGTTCGGCGATCCACTTATTGGTGCGACCCTCGGCGACCAGCCGCAGCACGTCCAGTTCACGGGCGGTCAACCGGCCCAGCCGGCCGGACAGATCCGGGTCGGCGCCTCCCGGGTGTCCCCGCAGCACGCCGGTGGCGCCGGCGGCCAGGGCGGCCAGCAGCGGCTCCGGTTGCCGGGACAGGGCCACGGCCAGCACCCGGGTCCACGGAACCTGGGCCAGGCCGCGGATCAGTCGGGGCGCCGGATCGCCGAAACCCAGGCTGACCAGGGCCAGCTGACCGCCGGTCGAGTTCTCGATCAGGATCTCCACGGCACGCACGCTGTCGGCCTGGATGACCTGACCGGCCCCGCCGGAGGCCAATTCGGTGGCCAGCCGTTCCCGGCTGCTGGGCACCGGATCGGCGATGAGCACGGTCATCGCCCCGGCCACGAGGTCGGTGGGCTCGGCGGATCCGCCCAGACGGCGGTGGTCCGCGATGGCACTGCGTTGCCGGGGCACAAAACGGGCACGCGGCGCGATCGAGGTATGTGACATGAGTGCTGACCGGGTCTCACTGTCGGTATCAAGCGTCATGGTTCTTGGTCCCTCCTGGGCCCCTGAACGGTTGAGTCCGCGACTGGGTCTTCATCACCAGGTGATGTACCCGGTACTCAGCGCAGTCAAACGCCGGCATCCGCAGGGTGACGGCGCCGCGGCCGCCGCCCTGCTGTCCGACCGCTCTGTTTCACTGGTGCCGTGAGACCCTTCGACCCGCGACTGGCCCGGTACGCCACCGGCGTGCGCCGGTTGATCGTGCTGTCCGTGGTCCTGGGTGTTCTGTCGGCGCTGGTGGTGATCGTCCAGGCCGTCCTGCTGGCCGGGATCCTGGCCGAGGTGATCATCGGCGGGGCCGGCCTGGAACAGGTCGCCGGCCGCCTGGGGGTGCTGGCCGTGGTGATCGCGATCCGCGCCGGGCTGGCCTGGGCGTCGGAGGAACTGGCCGGGCGCAGTGCGTCGGCGGTCACCGCCGGGCTGCGGCGCGATCTGGTGCTGCACGCGGCCGCGTTGGGTCCCCGCTGGCGATCCGGCGAACAGACCGGGCGGCTCGCCGTCCTGGCCACCACCGGGGTCGAATCGCTGCACACCTACCTGGCCCGCTACCTGCCGCAGCTGGTGCTCTCGGTGGTGGTGCCGGTGATGATGCTGATCTACCTGTTCAGCGCCGACCTGACCAGCGCCATCATCGTGCTGGTCACCCTGCCGTTGATCCCGCTGTTCATGGCGCTGGTCGGCTGGTACACCGACCGGCAGACCCGGGCCAAGTGGGCCAGCCTGTCCCGGTTGGCCGCGCACTTCACCGACGTCGTGGCCGGGCTGCCCACCCTGAAGGTGTTCGGCCGGGCCAAGGCCCAGGCCGAGGCGGTCCGCCGGGTGACCGACGACTACCGCCGGTCCTCGATGGTCACTCTGCGGGTGGCGTTCCTGTCCTCGATGGTGCTCGAACTGCTCGCCTCGTTGTCGGTGGCCCTGGTCGCCGTGGCGATCGGGCTGCGGCTGGTGTACGGCGGGCTGACCCTGGAGGTGGGCCTGGCCGTGCTGATCCTGGCCCCCGAGGCCTACCTGCCGCTGCGGGCGCTGGGCACCCAGTTCCACGCCGCGGCGGACGGGGTGGAGGCGGCCGGCCGGGTGCTGGACGTGCTGGACACGCCGCCGCCGCCGGCCGGCACCCGCCGCGATCTGGCCGGGCCGTTCGAGATCGGCCTGCAGGACGCGACGGTGGGCCGCCCGGGGGAGCGCGGCGCCGTCGGCCCGCTGACCCTGAGCGTGCCGCCGGGTCAGGTGACCGTCGTCATCGGCGACAGCGGCGCCGGCAAGACCACGTTGTTGCAGCTGATCGCGGGGGTGGTTCGACCCGACTCCGGTGCGGTGGACGTGCGTGGGGCCGGCACCGACCCCGTCCCGGTGGCCGAGCTGGATCCCGGATGGTGGCGCGGCCAGCTCGGGTGGGCGGCCCAGGGCGGCGCCCTGCAGGCCGGCACCATCCGACAGAACCTGAGCCTGGGTCACCCCGGTCTGGACGAGGCGGCGCTGCGCGCGGCCCTGGTCGCGGTGGACGCGGCCGATTTCGTCGATGCGTTGCCCGGTGGCCTGGAGCATCGGCTCGGTGACGGTGGGGCCGGTCTGTCGCAGGGCCAACGGCAGCGCCTGACGCTGGCCCGGGCGTTGGCCCGGCCGGCCCCGGTGCTGCTGCTGGACGAGCCCACCGCCGCGCTGGACGGCGACACGGAGCAACGGGTGCTGGCCGGCATCCGGCGATACCTCGCCGGACGCACGGTGGTGCTGGTCACCCACCGGCCCGGCCCGCTCGCCCTGGCCGATCACGTCGTGCGGCTGGAGACGGCCGCGATCGAGCAGACCGATCCCGCGGACGGCGAGGCCGGCACCGCGCTGGCCACCACCGGGGTGAACCCGTGGTGACCGCCCCCCGTTCCGGGGCCGCGTCCGTGGCCCCGGCCGGCCCGCCGGCCGCACCGGCGGCACCTGCGGTGCCTCGCCGGATGGCGCCGCTGGCCCGGTTGTGGTCCCAGGCGGCCGGGGTGCGCTGGCGACTGCTCGGCGCCGCCGTCGTCGGCGCGTTGGCCACCGGATGCGCGGTCGGCCTGATGGCCACGTCGGCCTGGCTGATCGCCCGGGCCGCCCAGCAACCACCCGTGCTGTACCTGATGGTCGCCGTGGTCTCGGTCCGGACGCTGGGCATCGGCCGCGGCGTGCTGCGCTACGTGGAGCGGCTCATCTCGCACGACGCCGCCTTCCGGGTGTTGGGCGGCATCCGGCAGCGGCTGGTCGCGCACCTGGCGTTGATCGCGCCGGCCGCCCTGCCGGTGTGGCGGCGCGGGGATCTGCTGGCCCGCACCGTCGACGACGTCGACGACGCCGGGGACGCCTTCCTGCGCGGGCTGCTGCCGTTGGCCGGGGCCGCCCTGGTCGGGGCCGGCACCGTCGTGCTGCTGGCGCTGATCCTGCCGGCCGCCGGGGTGGCGCTGGCCGTGGCGCTGGTGGTGGCCTGCGTGCTGGTGCCGGTGCTCTCGGCCCGCCGCTCCGCCCGGGTCGAGGGGCAAGCCGTGCAGATCCGGGCCGGCCGGACCCGGCTGGTCACCGAGCTGCTGGACGACCTGCCCGAGCTGACCGTCTCCGACGGGCTGGCCGGGCGGCTCGACGAGCTCGACCAGATCGAGACCGACAGCCGGCGGATCGCGGCCGGGACCGCCCGCGCGGCCGGGGTGGCCGCCGCGGTCGCCGTCGCGGCCATGGGCGCGGCCGTCTGGGTCGCGGCCTGGTTCGGGGTGCCGGCGGTCGCCGCGGCCGACCTGAACCCGGTGCTGCTGGCCGTGATCGTGCTCACCCCACTGGCCCTGACCGACACCGTGCAGGCGGTCGGGGTGGCCGCCGCGGCCCTGCATCGGGCCACGGCCGCGCTGCGCCGCCTGTTCGCCGTGATGGACACCCCGCCGGTCACCGCACCTCCGCCGGTTCACCCCCGACCGCTGCCGGAGCCGGCCGCCGGCGCGATCATCCGGCTGCGCGGGGTCGGCGCCCGCTGGCCCGGGGCGGACCGCGACGCGCTGACCGACATCGACCTGGACCTGGTGCCGGGCCGGCGGATCGTGGTGGCGGGGGAGTCGGGTTCGGGCAAATCCACGCTGCTGGCCGTGCTGCTGGGCTTCCTCACCCCGACCACCGGGCGGATCACCCTGGACGGGGTCGACGTCGCCGAGCTCGATCCCGACCAGGTCCGCACCCGGTTCTCCTGGTGCGACCAGAGCGCGCACCTGTTCGACTCCACGGTGCTGGAGAACGTGCGGCTGGCCCGCCCGGACGCCGACGCGGCGCAGGTCGAGGCGGCCCTGCGCGAGGCCGGCGCCGGCGGCTGGCTCGACGGGCTGCCCCAGGGCCTGGACACTCCGGTCGGCGAACACGGGCGGGCGGTCTCCGGCGGCGAGCGTCAGCGCATCGCGCTGGCCCGGGCGATCCTGGCCGACCGGCCGGTGCTGCTGGCCGACGAACCGGCCGCGCATCTGGACGGGGCCACCGCCGAGTCCGTCACCGCCCGCATCATGCGACCCGACCCGGGCCGGTGCGTGCTGCTGGTCTCGCACCGCCCGCAGGACGAGGCCCTGGCCGACCAGGTGGTCCGGCTCGCCGGCGGGCGCCGGGTCGGCTGACGACCCGCGCCGGGCATCGAGCCGGCGCCGGAGGCGGCCGGTGGGACCGTTCTCGCCGGTTCCGGGGCCGGGGAGGATGATGGGTGCTCGGACCGAAGGAGAGTGCATGGCCGGCAGAGGCGAGCTGGAACGGGCCGTCGTCGACGTGCTCTGGGACGCCGGTGAGCCGATGACCGCCCGGGCCGTCGTCGAGGCGTTGCCCGGTCGCGAACTCGCGGTCACCACCGTGCTCACCGTGCTGTCCCGGCTGGAGACCAAGGGTCTGGTCCGCCGGTCCCGGGACGGCCGGGCCCATTCGTACGAGGCGACCGCGGGCCGGGAGGAGCACCTGGCCACCCTGATGCGGCAGGTGCTGGACGGGGCTCCGGATCGGGATGCGGCACTGACCAGGTTCGTCGGCGGGATCTCCGAACAGGACCAGGAAGCGTTGCGGCGCGCCCTCGACGGCCCCTGCTGATGGATGCGGACCTGGCCCCGGCCGCGGGGCCGACGCCGGTCGCCGCGATCGGCTGCCTGCTGGTCCTGATCGGGGTGACGCTGGCGGCGCCGGTCAGCCTGGCGCTGGCCCACGCCCGCTGGCCCCGGCGCGCGCCGGCCTGCAGCCTGCTGCTGTGGCAGGGGGTCTGCCTGGGCGCGGGATTCTCGGTGGTGGCCGGGCTGGCCCTGCTGGCCGTCGAGCCGTCCGGGCACACCCTGGTCGGCGCCGGGCTGAGTTGGTGGGGGTCGCTGTTCGCGGGGGAGCTGGCGCCCTGGCGCGCGGTCTGCGGGCTGCTCGGGCTGGCCGTCGCCGTGCTGTTGCTGACCACCCTGATCCGCACGGCCTGGCGCACGGTGCGCCGGCGCCGCGGGCACCGACAACTGCTGGATCTGCTGACCCGACCGATCCCGCCCCGGGTGCCGATCGGCGCCGGCTGCCAGGTCCGGTTGATGGATCACCGCAGCGCGGTCGCGTACACCCTGCCCGGTCTGCACGCCCGGCTGGTCGTCTCCACCGGGCTGGTCGACCTGCTCACCCCGGTCGAGCTGGCCGCGGTGGTCGAACACGAACGGGCCCACCTCCGGGCCCGGCACGACATCCTGATCCTGCCGTTCCAGTCCTGGGTGGCCGCAGTCGGCCGGGTGCGTGGGGTGCGGGAGGCCGGGCGGTCGGTGACGGAGTTGACCGAGATGCTCGCCGACGACGTCGCGCGGGCCCGGTCGGCCCCGGGCGCATTGGCCTCGGCGCTCACCCGGGTCGCCCTGGAGGGACGGACCCGGGCCGGTACCGACGGCCCCGACACCATCGGCGGCCAGGCCGCCGGAAGTGACGCGCATCGGGCCGGATCGGGGACGTGCGTGACCGACCGGGTGCGGCGGATGAACGATCCGCGGCCGTTGCCGCTGTTCGCCCGGGCCTTGATCGTGCTCACGGCGGCCGGCCTGCTGGCGATCCCGGCCACCGTGCTGACCCTGACCTGGTAGTTCGGTCGGGACAGCGCTGGCCGGGACCGGCCGAGCGGTTTACTCCAGGTAGTCGCGTAGCACCTGGGAGCGCGACGGGTGCCGCAGCTTGGACATCGTCTTGGACTCGATCTGCCGGATCCGCTCGCGGGTGACCCCGTAGACCTGGCCGATCTCGTCCAGGGTGCGCGGCTGACCATCGGTCAGGCCGAAGCGCAGCCGGACGACGCCGGCCTCCCGCTCGGACAGGGTCTGCAGGACGGCCTGCAGCTGGTCCTGCAGCAGGGTGAACGAGACCGCGTCCACGGCCACGACGGCCTCGGAGTCCTCGATGAAGTCACCGAGCTGCGAGTCACCCTCGTCACCGATGGTCTGGTCGAGGGAGATGGGCTCCCGGGCGTACTGCTGGATCTCCAGCACCTTGTCCGGGGTGATGTCCATTTCCTTGGCGAGCTCTTCCGGAGTGGGCTCGCGGCCCAGGTCCTGCAGCAGCTCGCGCTGGATGCGGCCGAGCTTGTTAATGACCTCGACCATGTGCACCGGGATACGAATGGTGCGGGCCTGGTCGGCCATGGCCCGGGTGATCGCCTGCCGGATCCACCAGGTGGCGTAGGTGGAGAACTTGTAGCCCTTGGTGTAGTCGAACTTCTCGACCGCGCGGATCAGACCGAGGTTGCCCTCCTGGATCAGGTCCAGGAACGCCATGCCGCGGCCGGTGTAGCGCTTGGCCAGCGAGACGACCAGCCGCAGGTTGGCCTCGAGCAGGTGGTTCTTGGCCCGCTCGCCGTCCCGCTTGATCCAGCGCAGGTCGCGCCGCATCTGGTTGGGCAGTCGCTCGCCGGCTTCCTCGAACTGGCGCATCCGCTCGGAGGAGTAGAGGCCGGCCTCGATCCGCTTGGCCAGGTCCACCTCTTCCTCGGCGTTGAGCAGCGCGACCTTGCCGATCTGCTTGAGGTAGGCGCGGACGGAGTCGGCCGACGCGGTCAGCTCGGCGTCCTTGCGCGCCTGCTTGAGCGCCTCGGACTCCTCCTCGTCGTCCCAGGTGAACTCCTCGGACTCGCCCGGCTTGTCGGGGGTCGCGTCCTTGCCGGCGGGCTTGGCCTTGGCCACCGCCGGGGTCGCGGCCTCCTCCTCGTCGTCCTCGTCCGCCTCGTCGATCTCCAGGACCCCGACCACCGCGGTGCCGGTCGCGGTCGCGTCGTCGGCGACCTGTTCGACATCGATCAGTTCGACGTCGTCGGCCCCACCGATGAGCTCCTCTTCGGGAGCCTCGTCGGTCGCCTCCAGGGCGGTCGGGTCCGTCGCCGGATCGGCCGCCTGGGGAGCGGACCTGATGGCTGCCCCGGGATCGCCCGAAGCCGACCGTCGGGTCCTTGTCGAACTGGGAGAGGTTGCTGCGCCTGCCACTGATGCCCTTTCGCGTCAACGAGCCGCATACACGGCGGTCCGATTCCGCTCACGCCGGGGTACAGCTTGCGCTGAGCCGACGCGAGGGATCCGAACTCGAGAACCGTGGTCCTGCCGGAAAGCGACCGCTCCAGTGTAGCCGCGCCGCCTCCCGGCCACGACCGAATCGAGGCCCGCGATCGGCGGACCACCGAAAATCGGCCGGTCGTACCCGTCAGTCCAGGATCAGGGTCTGGGTGGACTCGGCCGGGGACTCGGCCGCTTCGGCCGGGGTCTGGGCCTCACTGGCGGCCAGCGCGGCGCCGACGATGCCGGCGTTGTTGATCAGCTGGGCGACCACGGTGGGTGTGCGGTTGCGCAGCAGCGGCACCCACTTCTCCGGCTTCTTGGAAATGCCGCCGCCGAGGATGAACAGCTCCGGCCAGAGCAGGTTCTCCAGGTGGCGCAGGTACTTGGAGGCCCGCTTGGCCCACTGCTCCCAGCTCAGGCCGTCGCGCTCCCGGGCCGAGGCGGCCGCCTTGGTCTCCGCGTCGTGCCCGTCCAGCTCGATGTGCCCGAGCTCGGCGTTGGGCACCAGCTTGCCGTCGTTGATCAACGCGATGCCGATGCCGGTGCCGAAGGTGACCACGATGACCAGGCCGCGCCGGCCCCGGCCGGCGCCGTAGCGGGCCTCGGCCAGCCCGGCCGCGTCGGCGTCGTTGAGCACGGTCACCGGACCCGGCAGGTGCGGCTCCATGGCCTGCTGCAGCGAGGTGCCGATCCAGCCCTTGTCCACGTTCGCGGCCGTCTGCACGACGCCGTTCAGGACGACGCCGGGGAAGTCGACCCCGAACGGACCGGAGTAGTCGAAGTTGGCGGCGACCTGACCGGCGGTCTTGGCCACCGCCTCGGGGGTGGACGGGCTGGGCGTCGGCAGCCGGAAGCGCTCGCCGATCAGCACGCCGCCGCGCAGGTCGACCACGCCGCCCTTGATCCCGGTGCCACCGATGTCGATGCCGAAAGCGATGTCGGGCTGGTTGGTTGCCACACGAACTCCTCGCCAATCGAGTACGCCGCCCGGGTGGGGCGTGGGCGGCACGGTGCCGAAATCGTACTGATCGAAGTCCGGGACGGCAGCATCAGCGCGCCCGGGGCTCAGGTGGCGCAGTCGGCCGTGGGCAGTGCGGGAATCGGCGGCAGCGGCTTGGCCGCCGCGGTCTGGCCCTCGATGACCGCCGGCGGGGTCGCGGCGTCCTTGATCTGCTTGAGCTGGTCGCGGGTCTCGCTGCTGACCGAGTCGTAGATGTAGCGGCCGCCCAGCGCCAGGTCCACCGAATCGTCGACCCGGGAGTCGACGACCAGCTGCGCGCACGGTGCCACCAGCAGCACCGTCCGGGCCGCGGCCGCCCCGGCCGGGCCGAAGCGGATCTGGGCCACGCAGTTCAGGTCGGAGGCCGGGTACAGCGGATCGTTGCCGCTGGCGAGCATCGACTCGAAGCCGGCCGCCCGCAGCTCGTCGGCCACCGCCTTGGCCTGCCCGCGCACGCTGCTGGCATTGAACACGGTCAGCAGGATGGTCGAGGGGTTGGCCGGCCGGACGTTGGCCAGGCTCTCGTGGTCGGCGTAGGCGCCCAACGAGGTGACGATCGGCGGCGCGGTCGAGGTCGGGGTGGTGGGCGTGGCCGGCGCGGCGGTGTCCCCGGTCGCGGTCGGATCGGCGGCGGTGCTGCGGATGGTCGGCGCGGTGGTCACCGGGGCCGGCCCGGGGGCGTTGCAGGCGCCGCTGTCGGCGGCGCTCTCGCGCAGGCTGGGGAACCAGATGATGGCGCCCACCACGAACAAGACGATGAGCACGATCGCCACCGGCCAGTAGTGACGCCGTCGATACCGATCGGGCGCGGACTCGCGACTCACCGCTGGGGGACCCTTCTGTTCCGTGGAGCCGGCCGGCTGACCGACGTCTGGCCGCGAGAAGTTCGACGCGGGCGAACACCGGAGTGCGCGCGTCGCTGCGCGGCGGCTGGCGCCATCATGGCGGGCGCGACATGGAACCAGGGTAAAGCCACGCCGAGCCGGCCCGGACCCCCGCTCGCCTCCGGCCGGGGTATCGGCTACTCTGCGCGCGCCGATAGCGTCGGCGCGGCCCAGTGGTGCTCCCCTTGGTTCTTCGTCGGCGCGCCGTGGTGACCAACGAGCCGGGTGTGACGGCGACCGCAGCGGGCACAAAACGTGGGTCGGATGCGTTACCCGGGTCGCAGTAAACGGAGCAGATGAGACCTGGGGCGATCCCAGGGTGAGGAAGTGAACATGGCTACCGACTACGACGCTCCACGTCGGAACGAGTCCGACGAACCGTCCGAGGATTCGCTGGAAGAACTGAAGGCGCGGCGCAACGAGGCCCAGTCCGCGGTGGTGGACATCGATGAGGGCGACACCGCTGAGAGTTTCGAACTGCCCGGGGCGGACCTGTCCGGTGAGGAGCTGACCGTCAAGGTCATCCCCAAGCAGGCGGACGAGTTCACCTGTTCGGTGTGTTTCCTGGTGCAGCACCGCAGCCGGCTGGCCGCCGACAACGGCGGGCGCCTGGTGTGCGTGGACTGTGCCTGACCCGCACGCCGGGTCGGGTGCGGGGCAACAGGTGATACAGGACACAGAAGTGCCCGCCGCCCCGGTGGAGTCCGGCCCCAGCCGGGCCCACCGGCAGGTGGGTGATTTCCACCGGGCCTACGGGCTGCCGATGCGCGACGAGCCGACCGCCGGCGTCGGCTCCGATCAGGCACTGCTGCGGCAGGCCCTGATCGAGGAAGAGGTCGGCGAGCTGGCCGACGCGGTGCGGGCCGGCGACGTGGTCGGGGTGGCCGACGCGTTGGCCGACATCGTCTACGTCGCGTACGGCACCGCCCACGTGTACGGCATCGATCTGGATGCCGTGCTCGACGAGGTGCACGCGTCGAACATGACCAAGCTGGGCGCGGACGGGCGCCCGGTGCGCCGGGCCGACGGCAAGGTGCTCAAGGGTCCGCACTACCGCCCGCCGGACATCGCCGCCGTGCTCGGGCAGGGCGCCCGGGCCGGTGGCGGGGTTACCCTCGACTAGGACAGCACCACCCGGTGCGTGGGCCCCGAGGCCGCACACCGGACCCGACATCTGCAGTGGCGAGACAGGAGGGACGGGCCATGGCGGGATCGTTCTCCACCTGGATCCGCAAGCTCACCCGGGACGACGACGAGGTCGACGCCGACCGGCTCAGCGGCGAGGCCGATGCCTCGGGCGCGGTCCGCGCCCAGATCTGCTGCCAGGGTGAGGTGGTCAAGCTGCAGGGCCGGTTGCGCTACGTCGACCTGCGGCCCACCGACTCGCTGGCCACCCTGGTCGCCGAGCTCTACGACGGGACCGAGGGCGTCCAGCTGATCTGGCTGGGCCGCCGTTCCATCCCCGGTATCGAGCCCGGTCGGACGGTCAAGGTGCGCGGCCGGGTCGCCATCCGGGACGGCCGCAAGGTGATCTACAACCCCGACTACGACCTGCTGCCGGCGCACGCGTGAGTTCAGGTCCGACCGACCCGTACGGCCGTGAGCCGGCGGGTGCCGCGCCGCACGAATCGCCGGAGATCGATCCGGGCCCCCCGCCCGCCGCCGAGTGGGGGCCGCCGCCCGCGACCGCGCCGGGTCCGGCCGCCCGGCCGCCGGCCACCGTCTGGGACCAGATGGGCGGCGTCATGGGCATGGTCGATTCCGGCCTGCCCGTGCTGGTCTTCATCGTCGCCAACACCGTCGGCGGGCTGGGCTGGGGGATCGGCGCGGCGGTGACCGCGGCCGTCGTCATCGCGATCATGCGCATCGCCCGTAAACGCCCGGTCACCCAGGCGATCGGCGGCCTGTTCGGCGTCGGCATCGCCGCCTACATCGCCTACCGCACGGACTCGGCCAAGGGCTACTTCCTGCTCGGCATCTGGAGCTACCTGCTCTACGGCGGCGCGCTGCTGCTCTCGATCGTCGTGCGCTGGCCGCTGATCGGCGTCATTTGGGAATCGGTCAACGGGCGCGGCACGGCCTGGCGCAAGGACCGCGCCCTGGTCCGGCGCTACGACTGGGCCACCTTCGTCTGGGTGGTCGTGTTCGCCGTGCGCTACCTGGTGCAGAACTACCTGTACGACTCGGACCAGGTCGGCTGGCTGGCCGCCTTCCGGCTGATCATGGGCTACCCGCTGTTCGTGGTGGCCATCGCGGCCAGCGTGCTGATCGTGGCCCACGGCACCTGGCCCGAGCACGCCACTACCTGGCGGTCCCGGATCCGGCACCTGCGGGAGTCCAGCCGGCCGGGCAAGGACGACCCGCAGTCCTCCGAGGCCACCTGAGGGCACCGGCGTCCCGGCCCCTTAGCGCAGGGCCTCGCGCACCTGACCCTCCACCTCGGTGGAGGCGACGAACAGCAGCTCGTCCCCGGGCTCCAACGGCTCGTCCGGCTGCGGCACGATGACCCGCCCGCCGCGCAGGATGGTGACCAGGGCCGCGTCCCGCGGCAGCTTCAGATCACGCACCGGCCGGCCGGCGATGCTGGTGGTCGGCGGCAGGGTGACCTCGACCAGGTTGACCTGGCCCTGGCGCAGGGTGAACAGGCGGACCAGGTCACCGACCGAGACCGCCTCCTCGACCAGCGCGGCCAGGATGCGCGGCGTCGACACGGCCACGTCCACGCCCCAGGCGTCGGTGAACAGCCACTCGTTGCGGGGGTCGTTGACCCGGCCGACCACGCGGCCGACCGCGAACTCGGTCTTGGCCAGCAGCGAGACCACCAGGTTGACCTTGTCGTCGCCGGTGCAGGCGATGACCACGTCGCAGGTCTGCAGGCCGGCGTCCTCGAGCAGGGCGACCTCGCAGGCGTCGGCCAGCACCCACTCGGCCGCCTCGATCCGGCCCGGCTTGATGGCCTCCGGGTCCCGGTCGATCAGCATGACCTGGTGGCCGTTCTCGACGAGCTCACCGGCGATGGACCGGCCCACCGAACCGGCTCCGGCGATGGCGATGCGCATTACAGACCGTCCACCGGGGAAATGGCGGCCTTGTCGGCCACGTCGTGAATGTCACGGGAGAGCACCGAGGCGTAGATCAGGTCGCCGTCCTGGACGACGGTCTCGGGCGAGGGCAGCAGGCCCCGGCCGAACCGCACGACGAACGCCGCGTGCACGCCGACGGCGGCGTCCAGCTCGCTGAGCGGGCGGCCGATCCAGTGCCGGTGGTAGGGCAGGTTGACGATCGTCACCGTGCCCGAGGGGTCCCGCCACTCGCTGATCAGGCCCTCCGGGATGATCATCCGCAGCAGCCGGTCGGTGGTCCACGGCACGGTGGCCACGGTCGGGATGCCCAGGCGCTCGTAGACCTGGGCCCGTTTGGCGTCGTAGATGCGGGCGACCACGGTCTCCACGTTGAACTGCTCGCGGGCGACCCGGGCGGCGATGATGTTGGAGTTGTCGCCGGAGGAGACCGCCGCGAACGCGTGCGCCTCCATGATCCGGGCGGCCAGCAACACGTCCCGGTCGAAGCCCATGCCGGTGACCTGCTGGCCGTGGAACTCGCTGCCCAACCGGCGGAACGAGGCCGGATCGCGGTCGATGACGGCGACCGAGTGCCCGGCGCGGCCGAGCTGGCGGGCCAGTGACGACCCGACCCGGCCGCAACCCATGATCACGATGTGCACGCGGGGTGCCCTTTCGCTGCTGATGGACGCCGCGGCCCTGTCCATCCGGGCGGTCCGTCCGGGCGGGGTGGACGCGGCCTTGCGGGGCCGGCGGTACCACTCCGCCCCGGCAGGGAGAAACCTACATCGTGGCGCCGCGGGCCGACCGCGCGACCGCGCCGCGGGCGCGCGGGAGCGGTGTTCGGGGCCGCCGTGGTGCCGGCGCCCGCCGGGCCACCGTAGGCTCGCGAACTGTGTCCAAGCTGACCACGGCCGCCAAGCGCTTGCTGGTCGGGCGGCCCTTCCGAAGCGACAAGCTCGCGCACACCTTGTTGCCCAAGCGGATCGCCCTGCCGGTGTTCGCCTCCGACGCGCTGTCCAGCGTGGCGTACGCGCCGCAGGAGATCTTCGCGGTGCTCTCGGTCGCCGGGCTCGCCGCCTACGCCTACGCCCCCTGGATCGCCGGCCTGGTCGCGCTGGTGATGATCGTGGTCGTCCTGTCGTACCGGCAGAACGTGCACGCCTACCCCAGCGGCGGC
Organism: Nakamurella multipartita DSM 44233; assembly: GCF_000024365.1. Classification (NCBI taxonomy): domain Bacteria; kingdom Bacillati; phylum Actinomycetota; class Actinomycetes; order Nakamurellales; family Nakamurellaceae; genus Nakamurella; species Nakamurella multipartita. The sequence goes on along the minus strand of NC_013235.1, from coordinate 4,123,531 downwards.
GGCGACTACGAGGTCGTCACCAAGAACCTGGGCCCGACGTACGGGCTGCTGGTGGCCAGCGCGTTGCTGGTCGACTACATCCTGACGGTGGCCGTGTCGACGGCCGCGGGCGTGGCCAACATCGGATCGGCGATCCAGGTGGTGGGCGATCACCCGGTGTGGTTCTCCATCGGGATCATCGTGCTGGTCTGTGCGTTGAACCTGCGCGGCATCCGGGAGTCCGGGTCGGCCTTCGCCATCCCGGTCTATGCGTTCATCATCTCGATCGTCGCGATGATCATCACCGGCCTGGTGGAGTTCGTCATCGGCGCCGACGTCAAGGCGCAGAGCGCGGACTTCCACCTGCAGGCCGAGTCCGCCCTGACCGGGTTCGCCCTGGTCTTCCTGCTCCTGCGGGGCTTTTCCTCCGGCTCGGCCGCGCTCACCGGCGTCGAGGCGATCTCCAACGGCGTGCCGGCGTTCAAGAAGCCCAAGTCGCGCAACGCGGCCACCACGCTGGCCCTGATGGCCGCCTTGTCGGTGTCGATGATGCTGGGGCTGGTGGCGCTCACGCTCTACACCGGCGTGCAGTTCGCCGACGATCCGGCCACCCAGCTGATCGGCGCCCCCGAGGGCTACTACCAGAAGACGTTGATCGCCCAGATCGCGGAGGCCGTCTTCTCCGGGTTCCCGTTGGCCTTCTACATCGTCTCGTTCACCACCGGCCTGATCCTGGTGCTGGCCTGCAACACGGCGTTCAACGGCTTCCCGGTGCTCGGTTCGATCCTGGCCCAGGACCGGTTCCTGCCCCGGCAGTTGCACACCCGCGGCGACCGGCTGGCCTTCTCCAACGGCATCGTTTTCCTGGCCGCGATCGCGCTGATCCTGGTGATCGCGTTCCAGGCCGACGTCACCGCACTGATCCAGCTCTACATCGTCGGGGTGTTCGTCTCGTTCACCTTCTCCCAGTTGGGCATGATCAAGCACTGGAACAAGCTGCTGCGCACCGAACGCGACGGGGCGGTCCGCCGGCGCTACCGCCGGTCGCAGACCATCAACGCGGTCGGCTTCTGCTTCACCGGCGTGGTGCTGATCATCGTGCTGATCACCAAGTTCCTGGCCGGCGCGTGGATCGCCCTGCTGGCCATGGCGGTCATCTTCGTCACCATGCAGGCCATCAAGCGGCACTACGAGCGGGTCGCCCAGGAGATCGCCGCCGACGAGGACGATCTGGTGCTGCCCAGCCGGGTGCACGCCATCGTGCTGGTCTCCAAGCTGCACCTGCCGACCATGCGGGCGCTGGCGTTCGCCCGAGCCACCCGGCCCGACACCCTGGAGGCGGTCACCGTCAACGTCGATCCCGAGGACACCGCCGATCTGGCCCGGGAGTGGGAGGACCGGCAGATCCCGGTCTCGCTCAAGGTCATCGACTCGCCGTTCCGGGAGATCACCAAGCCGGTGCTGGACTACGTGCGCCGGGCCCGCAAGAACGCGCCCCGCGACGTGGTCACCGTGTTCATCCCCGAGTACGTGGTCGGGCACTGGTGGGAGCACCTGCTGCACAACCAGTCCGCGCTGCGGCTCAAGGGCCGGCTGCTGTTCACCCCGGGCGTCATGGTCACCTCGGTGCCCTGGCAGCTGTCCTCGTCCGAGGCGCTGGACGAACGGATCCGGCTGCGCGCCGAACGATCGCCCTACATCCGCGGCCGCAAGCCCGGCTCGCTGATCCCGCCCGACGGCGCCAGCGACACCGGCACCTTCGAGATCCGTTACGGGGACGAGTGAGCGGCGCGGCGGCCCCGGCCGCCGACGAGCTGGCCCCCGGCGTCGAGGTCGAGGTGACGATCGGTCCGGTCGCCCACGGCGGGCACTGCGTCGCCCGGTACGACGGCCGCGTCATCTTCGTACGGCTGGCCGTGCCGGGGGAGCGGGCGATCGTGCGGATCACCCAGGCCAAGGCCGGCTCGTTCTGCCGCGGCGAGGTCATCCAGGTGCTGCAGGCCGACCCGGCCCGGATCCCGGCGCCGTGCTCGCACTACGGGCCCGGCGGGTGCGGGGGCTGCGACTTCCAGCACGTGCAGCCGGACCGGCAACGCGAACTCAAAGCCGAGGTGGTGGCCGAGCAGCTGCAGCGGCTGGCCGGGATCGAACGCACGGTGGTGGTCGAGCCGCTGCCCGGCGGTGACGTCGGCTGGCGCAGCCGGGTCCGCTGGGCCCTGGACGCGCAGGGCCGGGTCGGCCCCCGGGCCACCCGGTCGCACCGGGTGGTTCCGATCAATGCGCTGCGACCGTGCCTGATCGCCGACCCGGCGATCACCGCGGCCACGGACACCCTGGACGTGCCGCCGGGCGTGCACCCGGCGCCGCCGACCGGCCCGCGCCGCCGCCGGCGCGACTCCGGTCGGCCGCCGCGCCGCACCCCGGTCGCGCTGCCCGAGGTGGTGCTCGCCCAGGCCGCCGACGGCGCGGTGACCGCCACCTGGCCCGGCCGGCCCGGCGCGGCACCGATCGTGACCGAACACGCCGCCGGGCGGGATTTCGCCGTCGCCGCCGACGGCTTCTGGCAGCCGCACCATGCGGCCGCGGACGTACTCGCGGCCGCGGTCGCGGCCGCTCTGGCCGGCGTCGAGCTGGCCGGGCGCACCGGCTGGGACCTCTATGGCGGCGTCGGGCTGTTCGCGCAGGTGCTGGCCGAGGCGATCGGCCCCGAAGGGACGGTCATCGGCGTGGAGTCCGACGAGCGGGCCGCCGACCTGGCCGTGGCCAACCTGGCCGACCACCCGGGGTTCACCGGTCGCTGCGGCGAGGTCGAGGCCGTGCTGCCGACGCTGGACCCGGCGGTGGCCGCGATCGTGCTGGATCCGCCGCGCAGCGGCGCCGGGCCCCGGGTCTGCGCGTCGCTGGCCGGGCTCGGCCCGGACGTCATCGTCTACGTGGCCTGCGATCCCGCCGCCCTGGCCCGGGACACCGCGGCGCTGGCGGCCGGTGGCTACGGGCTGGACTCGCTGCGCGCGTTCGACACGTTCCCGCAGACCCACCACGTGGAATGCGTGGCCCGGTTCGTGCCGGCCGCCGCCGACTGACCGGTCGCGGCGGTTCGGTGCGAACCCGACGGAATCGGACGTATCCCTGACGTCCATTCGGAACTCTTCACTGCGTTGCCAACGCTTGCCGCGACCGCCGTCGAGGAGTTTTGTATGTCTATGTCAGTGGATGTCCGATCGCCCCAGGCCGTCGTCACCCGTCCGGGGAACCAGCCCGAGCGCAACGTCACCGTCGGTCACCAGCCGACCGAGGTCGACGTGCTGTTCCCGCTCGTCGACGAGGAGCAGTGGCCGCCCTACCCGGCGGAGAGCATCGAGGGCGTGCTGCTGGCCCACGATCTGGTCGAGATCGTCGGGGTGCCGTGGTTCGTCACCAACCTCTCGCGCGGTGACATCGTGCGGGTCAGCCACGACGGCATCGGTTACGTCGGCGGGGTGATCGTCAGCCGCGGCGGGCACTCCACCCTGCACGTGCTGGCCGCCACCCCGGCCGAACTGGCCCCGGTGATCGAGGCGCTGACCGCACTGGGGGCCGTGGTTCGCAGCGGCCTGGAGCCGCCGATGCTCGCCGTGGACGTCCCCGAACGCGTCAGCCTGACCGCGGTGGTGCGGATCCTGACTGCAGCCGAGTCGATGACCTGCGCGTTCACCGTGGCCAGCGATCAGCACGGGGCCCGCTCGGCCTGCGCCTGAACTCGAACCGCGGGGCCGGTCGGCCCGTGCGCGGGGCTCGATCAGGCCGGCGCCGCCCGCCGCTGCCGGGCCAGCAGCTCCGCCGGCCGGTCGGTGATGATCCCGTCCACGCCGGCACCGGCCAGGGCGTCCCACTCCCGGGGTTCATTGGCCGTCCAGCAGACCACCCCGATGCCGGCCTCATGCAGCTGCGGCACCACGCCCGGGCGGCCGAGCACCGCACCCGCTGAGGGGTTGTAGTACGCCGCCCCCACCTCACTGCACCGGGCCACCGGGTCCGCGTCCAGGGAGCTGACCAGCAGCCCGTAGGGCCGGTCGGGCACCGCCCGCTGCAGCTCGCGCAGCACCTCCACCTCGAACGACTGCAGCAGCACCCGGTCGGCCACGCCGGCCTGGTCGATCTCGTCCAGCACCGCCCGGATCTGCCGGCTGGTGTGGTAGCCCTTGATCTCCAGCAGCAGCGCCCGGGTCGGCGTCAGCATGGTCAGCAGCTCGGCCAGCCGCGGTACCCAGTCCCCGGGCCAACCTCGCACCGACAGCTTCTGCACGTCGCGCAGGCGGGTCGCCCGGACCGGGCCGCGTCCCGAGGTGGTGCGGTTCAGGTCCCGGTCGTGCAGCAGGACCGGCACCCCGTCCGCGGTGGGTTGGGTGTCCGCCTCGACCCAGGTGACGCCGGCGTGCCAGGCGGCCAGGAACGACGACAGCGTGTTTTCCGGCCAGCGGGCGCTGGCCCCCCGATGTCCCACGACGACCGGCACGCCACGATCGTGACGCAGCGCGGCCGGGTCGGACCCCGGGTCGGGTGATCTCGCATCCACGGCCGGAATTTACCGCCCGCCGGCCGTCACGGCTGGTCCGGCCGCCTCACCCCGTTCGGGCGAGCAGCCCCGCTCGGCCCAACGCCACCCCCGACTCGCGCGTCTGTCACACGTGCCGTCCGTCGTCCCACCCGGGACGCTGGCGGTACGGTCAGGAGATTCGGGTGGCCAGCCGGTCGGCCCGGAAAGCAGGCCCGGGAATCAGGTCCGGAATCAGGTCCGGAGTCAGGTCCGGAGTCAGGTCCGGAGTCAGGGAGGCGTTGGTGACACAGCAGGGTCGCCCCGGCACACCGGACGGGCAGGTGCCGGACGGATTGCGGGACATGTCGCCGGCTCGGCTCCGGGAGCTCTCGCCGTCGCAGCTGACCGAGTTGGCGGCCGGCATCCGCGACCTGCTGGTCGAGCAGACGTCCAAGCGAGGCGGGCACCTCGGGCCGAACCTGGGCATCGTCGAGCTGACCATCGCGCTGCACCTGGTCTTCGACTCGCCCCGCGACCCGGTGCTGTTCGACACCGGTCACCAGGCCTACGTGCACAAGATCCTCACCGGCCGAGGCGGGCAGTTCGACACCCTGCGGACCCGGGGCGGCCTGTCCGGGTACCCGAGCCGGGCCGAGTCCGAGCACGACTGGATCGAGAACTCGCACGCGTCGACCTCGCTGTCCTACGCCGACGGGCTGGCCAAGGCGATCGCCCTGCGCGGGGAGAGCGACCGCACCGTCGTCGCGGTGATCGGCGACGGCGCCCTGACCGGGGGGATGGCCTGGGAGGCGCTGAACAACATCGCCGGGGCCGATCGCCCGGTGGTCATCGTGCTCAACGACAACGGCCGCTCCTACGCGCCCACCACCGGCGGGATGGCGCAGCGGATGGCGGCGCTGCGGCTGCGCCCGGGCTACGAGCGGATGCTCGGCCGGGTCAAGCACACCCTGCCCCGCACCCCGGTCGTCGGCGGACCGTTGTACGCCGCGCTGCACGCGGCCAAGTCCGCGGTCAAGGACTGGTTCGTGCCCCAGACGATGTTCGCCGACCTGGGCCTGAAGTACGTCGGTCCGGTCGACGGGCACGACGTCGAGGCGCTGGTCCAGGCGCTGAGCGGGGCTCGCTCGTTCCGCGGCCCGGTGGTCGTGCACTGCGTCACCCGCAAGGGTCTGGGCTATCACCCGGCGGAGACCGACGAGGCCGAGCAGATGCACTCGCCGCCGGCGTTCGACCCGGCGACCGGCAAGCCCGTCGCCGCGACCACCACCACCTGGACCCACGTGTTCGGCCGGGAGATGGTCGTGGCCGGGGCCGAGCGGCCGGACGTGGTCGCCATCACCGCGGCCATGAGCGGGCCGACCGGGCTGACCTCCTTCGGCACCGCCTTCCCGGACCGCATGTTCGACGTCGGCATCGCCGAGCAGCACGCGCTGACCTCGGCGGCCGGCCTGGCCATGGGCGGCATGCACCCGGTGGTCGCGGTGTACTCGACATTCCTGAACCGGGCGTTCGACCAGCTGCTGATGGACTGCGCGTTGCACCGGCTCGGGGTCACCGTGGTGCTCGACCGGGCCGGGGTGACCGGCGAGGACGGGCCCAGCCATCACGGCATGTGGGACATGTCGCTGGCCGCGATCGTGCCCGGGCTGCGGATGGCCGCCCCCCGGGACGCGGCGACCCTGGCCGAGGAGCTGCACGAGGCGCTGGCGGTCACCGACGGGCCGACCGTCCTGCGGTTCCCCAAGGGCGCGGTGCCGGCCACCATCCCCGCGGTGCGACGATTCGTGGCCGCCGAACAGCCGGCCGGTGGGTCGTCCGTCGGCGGGGTGGACATCCTGGTCGAGCCGGTCGGCCGGCAGGACCGGGACGTGTTGCTGGTGGCTGTGGGTGCGTTCGCCGCGATGGCCGTGGAGGCGGCCCGGCTGCTGGCCGCCCAGGGCATCGGCGTGACCGTCGTCGACCCCCGCTGGGCGCTGCCGGTCCCGGCCGAGATCGACGCGCTGGCCGCGCAGCACCGCCTGGTGGTCACGGTGGAGGACGGGGGCCGCTCCGGTGGGGTGGGCGCCGCGGTCACCGACCGGTTGGCCGACACCGACGTCCCGGTGCACGTCCTGGCGTTGCCGCAGCAGTTCCTGGAGTCCGCGTCCCGGGGCGAACTGCTGGTCGACCTGGGCCTGACCGGTCAGGCGGTGGCCCGCGGCATCACCGAACTCATCGCCCGGCGGGCGATGGACGTCTCCGGCCCGGTCGTCTCCGGCAGCGGGCCCGAGTCGATCGAGCGGTAGGGCTTCCGGCACCTGAGCACGGGCACATCAACAAGGGGAGAGCATGCGGGTCCTGGTCGTCGAGGACGCCCAACGGCTGGCGGACGCGATCGCCCGCGGCCTGCGGGCCGAGGGCATGGCCGTCGATGTCGCCTACGACGGGGTCGAGGGGCATCAGAAGGCGATGACCACGCGCTACGACGTGGTGGTGCTGGACCGGGATCTGCCGGAGATGCACGGTGACGACGTGCTGACCGAGATCGTGTCGGCCTCCGACACGACCCGGGTGCTGATGCTGACCGCGTCGGCCGGCGTGGAGGACCGGGTGGATGGCCTGTCCCTGGGCGCCGACGACTACCTGACCAAGCCGTTCGCCTTTCCCGAGCTGGTGGCCCGGATCCGGGCGCTGGGCCGCCGCTCGTCACCGGCGGTCAAGCCGGTGCTGCGGGCCGGCGACCTCGAACTCGACCCGGCCAAGCGCACGGTCACCCGGTCCGGCCGGGCGCTGGAACTGACCCGCAAGGAGTTCGGCGTACTCGAGGTGCTGCTGGCGGCCGGGGGTTCGGTGGTCTCCAGCGAGGAGCTGCTGGAGCGGGTGTGGGACGAGAACGCCGACCCGTTCACCACCACCGTGCGGGTGACCATGATGACCCTGCGCCGCAAGCTCGGTGATCCCGGAATCATCGACACGGTGGTCGGTTCCGGCTACCGCGTGGCCATCGACTGACTGATGCCGTGAGCGCCGCCCCTCCCGCCGCCGGTCCCGAGGGGCCGGCTCGCTCGACGCGCCGCCGCGGCCCGATCGACCAACGGCAGAGCCTGCGGCTGCGGCTGACCCTGCTGTCCACCGCGTTGCTGGCCCTGTTCGGCGCGCTCCTGCTGGCCCTGTCCTACCTGCTGGTCGGGCGGGTGGTGGCGGCGCTGCCGCAGTTCCCGCCGGGGACCCTGGTGCAGGTCGGCGACCAGCTGATGGACGCCTCGACGGCCGCCGCCGAGATCGCCGGGCAGGGGCGGCAGACGGTGCTGGTGGTCGGCCTGATCGCGTTCCCGATCCAGGTGCTGGCCGGCGCGCTGCTGTCCTGGCTGCTGATCGGGCGGACGCTGCGCCCGCTGTTCACCCTGACCCGCACCGCCCGGGTGCTGTCCGAGTCGTCGCTGGACCGGCGGATCCGGCTGTCCGGGCCGCGGGACGAGGTCGCCGACCTGGCCGACACCTTCGACGAGATGCTGGACCGGCTGCAGGCCGCGTTCGACGCCGAGCGCCGGTTCGTCGCCAACGCCTCGCACGAGCTGCGCACCCCGCTGTCGGTGATCCGCACCGAGGTCGAGGTGACCCTGGCCGACCCTGAGGCCAGCGCCGCGGACCTGCGCGAGATGGGGGCGGTGGTGCTGGAGGCCACCGACGGGGCCAACCGGCTGCTCACCTCGTTGCTGGTGCTGGCCCGGACCCAGGCGCGGGGGGTCTCGGTGCTGCAGGTGGTCGACTTCGCCGATCTGATCGCGCCGACCCTGCAGGCCAACGAGTCGGCGATCGCCGAACGGGGCCTGTCGGTCTCGGTGCAGGCGGCCCCGGCGCCGGTCTCCGGTGACCCGGCGCTGCTCGGCCGGCTGATCGGCAACCTGGTGGAGAACGCGGTGCGGCACAACGTGGCCGGCGGGTGGATCACCGTGCGGACCGAGCGCGACGGCGGCGAGTCGGTGCTGGAGGTCGCCTCCTGCGGGCCGGTGATCGACGAGCGCACCGTCGGCGAGCTGTTCGAGCCGTTCCGGCAGGGGCGGCGGCCCCGAACCGGGCAGCGGGGGACCGGCCTGGGCCTGTCGATCGTGCGGGCCGTGGTCGCCGCCCACCACGGGTCGGTGGTGGCCGCACCGGTCCCGGACGGCGGTTTGCGGGTGACCGTCCGGCTGCCCTTCGACGACGGCACGGGCCGTCCCGACCGATCGGAGAGGTGAGCGACGGTGTTGCTGACGCTGGCCGTGGCGCAGGGGATCCAGGACGGCTCGGTGACCGCGGTGTTCCGCCGCTGGGACGCACCGCGGGTGCGGGTCGGCGGCACCCAGCGGACCGGGGCCGGCGTGGTCCGGTTCACCTCGGTGGACCGGGTCACCGACGACTCGCTGACCGAAGCGGACGCCCGCGGCGCCGGGATGGCCTCGTTGGCCGCCCTGCGCGCGGCCAACGCCCGCGGCCGGGGTGCGCAGCTGTACCGGATCGGCGTCGCCTACGACGGGCCCGACGAGCGGGTCGCCCTGCGCGCGGAGCTGCCCTCGGCGGCCGAGATCGCGCAGATCGCCGCGACCCTGGACCGGATGGACCGCGGCCGGCGCACCGGTCCCTGGACCCGGACGATCCTGCGGCTGATCGAGGCCAACCCGGCGGTCCGCGCGCCCGACCTGGCCGCCTCGCTGGGCCGGGAGACCAAGCCGTTCAAGCTCGATGTCCGCAAGCTCAAGGAGCTCGGCCTGACCCATAGCCTGCCGGTGGGGTACGAGCTGTCCCCGCGGGGCCGGGCGTTCCTGGACGCCGAACCGCCCGCGGGCTGAGCCCCGCCTGCCCGACCCCCGCCCCCGGGCACCCCGGGCGGGGGTACGGCGGCCGGGCCCCCGCGGACTGTTGATCATGGGAAGAGGGCCGTTCTGGCTGCGGCGGACTCATATGGTCGATGCAACACGCTCTGATCGAGGAGTGTTGCGTTGTCTTCAGAATCGATGAGTGGTCCGCGCAAGCGGGTGTATGACTGGCCGGACAAGGTGCTGTTTTTCCAGGGAGTGCTCGCGGGTCAGTCGATGCGTCGGGCGTTGGCGCCGATCGGTCAAGCCCAGCTGAGTGGTGTACGTGACGAGGTCCGGCCGCCGGTGATCTTCGTTGGTCAGGCGGCGGTGGTGATCGCGGGCGTGGTGCTGGTGTCCTCCTTCGCGTCGGGTCCGTTGGCGGTCTGGGAGCGGGCCAGGACGTCGATGCCAAGGTAGCGGCGGCCCTCGGTCCATTCGTCGTGCTGTTCGGCCAGGACGGCGCCGACGAGGCGGATCAGAGCGCCCCGGTCGGGGAAGATCCCGACGACGTCGGTCCGGCGGCGGATCTCTTTGTTGAGCCGTTCCTGAGGATTGTTGGACCAGATCTGCCGCCAGATCTCCTTCGGGAACGGGGTGAACGCGAGCAGGTCGGCCCGGGCCTGGTCGAGGTGATCGGCGACCGCGGGCAGCTTCTCGGCGAGCGTGTCGATCACCCGGTCGAACTGGGCAGCCACGGCTTTCGCGTCGACCTGGTCGTAGATCGAGTGCAGCATGGTCCGCACCCACGGCCAGCTGCTCTTCGGGGTGATCGACATCAGGTTCACCGCGTAATGCGTGCGGCATCGCTGCCACGAGGCACCCGGCAGGGTCGCGCCGATCGCGGCGACCAGGCCGCTGTGCGCGTCGCTGGTGACCAGCCGGACCCCGGACAAGCGCCGGGCGACCAGGCCACGCAGGAACGCCAACCAGCCGGCGCCGTCCTCGCGGCTGGTCACGTCCAGGCCCAGGATCTCGCGATGCCCGTCACCGTTGACCCCGGTCGCGAGCAGGGCGTGGACCTGCACGACCCGGCCGCCCTCGCGGACCTTCCAGGACCAGCGCGTCGGCCGCGAGGAACGTGTACGGGCCCTGGTCCAGCGGCCGGGTGCGGAACGCCTCGACCTGCTCGTCCAGGTCGCGGGCCATCACCGACACCTGCGACTTGGACAGCGACGTCACGCCCAGCGCCTGGACCAGCTTCTCCACCCGCCGGGTCGAGACCCCGAGCAGGTACGAGGTCGCGACGACGGAGACCAGGGCGCGTTCGGCGCGGGTCCGCCGTTCCAGCAGCCAGTCCGGGAAGTACGACCCGGACCGCAGTTTCGGCACCGCGACGTCCAGGGTGCCGACCCGGGTGTCGAAGTCCCGGTGCCGGTACCCGTTGCGGGAGTTCACCCGGTCCGGGCTGCGTTCTCCGTAGCCGGCGCCGCACAGGGCGTCGGCCTCGGCGCCCATCAGCGTCTGAATGAACGTGGACAGCATCGAGCGGAGCAGGTCCGGGCTCGCCGACGCGAGCATGTCGCCGACCATGGTCGTGGGGTCGTTAGGCTGCGCAGTGGTCATCGCGTGATGTCTCCTTCGGCAGACTGTGAGAGGTCCTTCGAAGCCTCACGCGGTGGCCGTCCTCGTCCCGGGACCGACACGCCCCGACCTGCCTGGTCAGGGGGTCAAGGTCGATCAGTGGTCGTACACCACTCTGGTGGACTCAACTGGGTGTGCTGGCGGGTTGAGTCCGGTCGTCGTCACCGTCAGTGTGACCAGCATCGGAAATGGACAACGGCCCTCCCGCCGACGTGTCCGGGAAGACCTGTGCGGGAGGGCCGTGCTCGGATGCACGGAGGCACCCGTTGGTCACGGTAGAGGCGAATCAGGATCTGGTCGAGTCCCGGCTGACGGGCGGCGGCGTGCCGTGCCCGGTCTGCCCAGGTGTGCTGGCCCCTTGGGGGTGGGCTCGCCGGCGTGACGTCCGAGGCGTCGGGTTACTGCGGCCCCGCCGAGCCAGGTGTTCGTCGTGCCTGATCACGCACGTGCTGCTGCCGGTCACGGTGCTGCTGCGGCGGGCCGACGCGGCCGCGGTGATCTGGGCGGCGCTGGTCGCCCGGTCGGCCGGCCACGGGCACCGGGCGGTCGCCGTCCTGGTCGGGGCGCCGGCGCCGACGGTCCGGGGCTGGTTGCGACGGATGAGCACCCGGTTGGAGCCGGTGCGGGTGCACTTCACCGTCGCTGCCCGGCGGGCCGGGGTGGACCAGCCGGCCCCGGACGCGACTGGCGACGCCTGGCGGGACGTGGTGGCCGCGGTCGCCGCGGCCTGGGTGGCGATCGCGTCCCGGTTCGGGTCGGCCGGTTTGGTCGGCACGGTGACGGCCGGACAGGTCGCCTGTGCGTCCTCGGGCGGCCGGCTCCTGTCCCCGGGTTGGCCCCGGCTCTCGACACCGTGTTGATCAACACGAGTTGCCCCTGACGTCACCGGTGTTGGTCCGGGATCGTCGCGAAGGCCGTTGCCCGGCAACACCTGCCGGGCGGTGAAGCGACGACGAGGACGGGTGTGGTTGATGAGTGTGGACACGGTCAAGCAGCGGGAACGGGCGCAGCAGATCGCGTTGTTCCGATATCAGTTGATCTGCCCGGCGCTGGAACCGGGCCTGTCGACCAAGCAACGCGGACGGGTCGTTCGGGCGATCGCCGACCGGGAACACGACGGCCCGTTCGGCGGCCGGGTCCGATACTCGCGGGAGTCGTTGGACCGGTGGATCCGCCGGTACCGGGCCGGCGGGTTCGAAGGTCTGTGCCCGTCGCCCCGGGAACCCGGCACCCGGATCGACACCGGCGTGTTCGAGCTGGCCGCCGGTCTGAAACGGGAGAACCCGGCCCGCACGGTCGCCCAGGTCGCCCGGATCCTGCGATCCTCGACCGGCTGGTCACCGTCGGAAACGACGCTGCTGCGGCATTTCCACCGGCTGGACCTGATGGTGCCCGGCGGCGCCGGGCCGGCCGTGTTCGGCCGGTTCGAAGCGGCCGATTGCAACGAACGGTGGGTCGGCGACGCCCTGCACGGGCCCAGGGTCGCCGGCCGGAAAACGTACTTGTTCGCGTTCCTGGACGACCACAGCCGGGTGGCCGTGGGGTATCGGTTCGGGTTCGCCGAGGACACCGTCCGGCTGGCCGCGGCCCTGCAACCCGCGTTGGGCAGCCGCGGCGTCCCCGGCTCGGTCTACGTCGACAACGGGTCCGCGTTCGTCGACAACTGGCTGCTGCGGGCCTGCGCGGTGCTCGGGATCCGGCTCGTCCACAGCCGTCCGGGGCAGCCGCAGGGGCGGGGCAAGATCGAACGCTGGTTCCGCAGCGTGCGCGACCAGTTCCTGGTCGAGATCGATGACAGCACCGCCGACCAGATCCGGGATACCGGGATGACCCCCGCCGGCGCCCTGCTGGAACTCAACGGGTTGTTCACCGCCTGGGTCGAGGCGTCCTATCACCACGTGCATTCCGAGACCGGGCAGAGCCCCTTGCAACGCTGGACCGACGGGTGGCAGCGGGCCGGCCGGTCTCCGGCGATGCCGACCCCCGCGGATCTGACCGAGGCGTTCCTGTGGTCCGAACAACGCGTGGTCACCAGGACCGCGACGGTGTCGCTGCACGGCAACACCTACCAGGTTCAGGCGGGGCTGGTCGGTCGGAAAGTCGAGTTGGTGTTCTCCCCGTTCGATCTGGAAACCCTGCGGGTCCGCTACGACGGCCGGGACCACGGGCCGGCGGTGCCGCATCGGATCACCCGGCACACCCATCCCAAGGCCAGACCCGAGACCCCTGAACCGGCAACGACACCGCGGACGGGGATCGACTACCTGGCGCTGGTCGCGCAGGACCACCAGCAACAGATCAGTGCCGACCAGAAGATCAACTATCACACCCTCTACCCAGGTGAGCTGCCCGGGCAGCTCAGCATCGACGACGCCCTGGCCGACCTCAACGGCAACGACGGCAACGACGGCAACGACGGCAACGACGGCAACGACGATGGTCAGGCGGTGGCCCGGTGAGCGTGCAACGCCTTCAGGCCCACTACGGCTTCACCCGGATGCCGTTCGGCCGGAACCTGGCCCCGGGCATGCTGCATCGGCACCGCGGACTGGGCGAAGCGATCGCCCGGATCAGCTGGTGCGTCGACCAACACGCCCTCGGCGTGATCACCGGCGAGGTCGGCGCCGGCAAGACCGTCGCCGTCCGCGCCGCCACCGCCGCCCTGGACAGCAGCCGGCACGTCGTCATCTACCTGCCCAACCCGTCCGTCGGGGTCCGCGGCATGCTCCACCACATCGTCGCCGCCCTGGGCCGGACCCCGTCGTTCTACACCTCGATCCTGGCCCCGCAAGCCGCCGACGCCCTCGCGGCCGAACACGCCGAACGCGGCCGCACCCCCGTGGTCGTGATCGATGAGGCGCACCTGTTGGACAACCAGCAACTCGAAGCACTGCGCATGCTGTCCAACCACGACATGGACTCCGGCAGCCCGTTCGCCGCGCTGCTCGTCGGGCAACCCACCCTGCGGCACCGGCTGCGCCTCGGCGTGCTCGCCGCGCTGGACCAACGGATCTCGGTGCGCTGCACCCTGACCGGGATGACCGACCAGGAAACCGCGGACTACCTCACCCACCACCTCAAGATCGCCGGCCGCAGCGACACCCTGTTCAGCGGCGACGCCACCACCCTGATCCACAACGCCGCCCGCGGCTACCCCCGCGCCATCAACAACCTCGCGATCAACGCCCTGACCGCGGCGTTCGCCCGCAACCAGTGTCATCAGTCACGAAATTCCCCAGGGCTGCTGTCACGTAATTCCCCAGGTCGGCCCTGCTGGTCTGGTTCTACCGGTCGGCGGGCGGTGGTGTCGAGTCGGCTCGCCCGGGCCGCTTGCGGGGCCGGTAGGACGGTCCGTCCATGAGGACCTGGTGGCTGGTGTTGATCAGTCGGTCGAGCAGGCTCTCGGCGACGACGGGGTTCGGGAACAGCGGGTACCAGTCGATTGGCTTGCGGTTGCTGGTCAGCACCAGCGGCCGGTGGTGCACGGCCCGCTCCGAGATGAGCTCGTAGAGGTCGTCGGCCTGGGCGGCGGTGTGCTCCCGGAGGGCGAAGTCGTCCAGGATCAGGACGGCGGGTCGGGTGTACTCGCGGACCCGGGCACCCCAGGTGCGGTCTGCGTGCCCGCCGGCGAGGTCGGCCAGCACCCGGCTGGTCTTGGCGAAGCGGACCTCGCCGCCCCGCCGGGCGACGAGGTGCCCGAGGGCTTGGGCGACGTGGGTCTTGCCGACCCCGACCGTTATCGACGGTTTGGGCTCCTGCGAGCGACATTTGCGCTGGTCATGACGTTTCTGCGATCGATGCAACGTGAGCGGTGTGGTGCCGGGCGCAGCTGCCCTTGCGGGCGAGTTCGCGGCGAAGTTCAAGGTTCTCCCCGTGGGCTTGCGCGAGCGCGTCTTTGAGGGTCTGGATCTCTTGCCGGTGCCGCTTCTTGAGCTGGGTGATCTGGGCGGTCAGGCTCAGGACGAGCGTGCTTTCCGAGTCCGGTGGGTTGGCTGGCGTCGGTCCCGGGCGGCCGCGGGAACGTAGGTGCTCGATCCGCGCGCGGAGGTCCGGGCTGCCGTAGAGGAAGGCGTGCGAGACGCCGGCTTCCCGTTGAACGGCCTGGAAGGTGACGGACTCGCCCCGTTTGACCAGCGCGCGGATGCCTTGCTCGGCGGCCTGGGTCTTCGCGGCTGATTTCGCTTTGGCTGCGGCGGTCAGCGTCGCGGCGCGTTTCGCGTTCGCGTCGGTCATGGCCGGGTCCTGCGCCTGGGTCCGGTGAGTGCCAGGGGCACCGGGCCTGTCGGAGGTGCGCCGCATCCGCCTCCTTGCACCGCCCGTTCGGGGTGGTCGGCCATCGTGTCCAACAGCCGGGTGAGCGCCGCTTGCTCGGCTCGACGCTGCGCGAGCCAAACATTGTCCTCGGGCATGGCGCGACCGTGCTTCTCCCGAAACGCGTTGGTTGTGCGTGTGATCAACGCTTCGGTCTCGGCCTGTTGGCGTCGTAGTGTCGGCTCGTGGGTCGCGTCGGTGACGAAGACCGAGCAGCTCAAACATGCGTTGCCCTTGTCGCAGGATTGGAGCGGGGGCAGCAGGCACCAGCCGTTGGGCAGGAACCGGTCGGCCCGGTCGAGCAGGTGCAGGCCGTCGTGGTCCTCACGGGAGAACTGGACCCGGCTGCCGTCGGCCCGCAGCTTGACGGTGGCCAGGAACGCCTGCTCGGCGTGTTCCTCGCGCTGCGCCACGTAGTGCATCGACATGGTCGGTGTGGCGTGCCCGGCGTACCGCTGCAGGACGTGGATGGGCAGGCCGAGTTCGGCGAGCCGAGTGAGCTTGGTGTGTCGGAACCGGTGCGTGTTGCTCAGTTGCAGTTGCCGGCCCTGGCCGTCGGTGATCCGCGCGACGTTGCTGAGCTCCCGGAGCATCCAGTTGTAGGTTCCCGGCGGGTAGGGCTTGTCGCCGTTGCGGTTCCCGGTCCGCTGCACGAACAGATGCCGCGGTTCGAACTCCGGCAGGTGTTCGCGGACCCAACGCTGCTGCTCCTCGATGACCGCGGAGACCTCGCGGTCGACCAGGATGGTGTCCGGCGCGGTGTCGATCTTGCTTTGGGCGTAGCGGAACCGGACGACTTCCTGGTCCTGCCCGGACTGCACCGAGATATCGGGAGCCGGTGACAGGCAATCGAACTCGCACGTGCGGATCTCGCTGGACCGACGCCCGGTCAGGATCTGCAGCAGGATCATCCGCATCGCCTGCGGATCGTCGAAGCCGGCGGCGAGAACCTGGGTGCCGTCGCCCCGGGTGATCGTCATCTGTTGGTCCCGGGGCAAGCCCAGCAACGGCAGCGCACCCGGAATCTGGGCGAGCGCGTGGTCGTCGACGTAGTGCCGGTCGTTCAGGGTGGGTGTCCGCGGGATGCGGGAGACCTGGCGGAACCATCCGGCCACGTGGGTGTCGGTGACCCGATCCCAGACGGCGTATCCGGTGACGATGTGGGCCCGGTCTCGGTTGGCCACCATGAAGGTGAACAGATCTGCCACTGCCCGGATGTCGTCGTTGATCAGGCGCGGGTGGGCCGGCTTCGGGGGCGTCCGACGGTCGAACGTGCCGGTCTTCCGGTGGCCCGGTTCCATGGCCCAACGTCGATATCTGTCCGCCTGCCCGGCGGCCGCCGCTGGATCGCCGAGCACCTCGATGGGATCGTCCAGGCAACTGGTCAGCCAGACGTCGAACCGGCGCAGGCAATTCATCCGGTCCTGGCTCACGGTCGTCCAGCGCAGCGCCCCGGACTCCAGTTGGGTCCCCAGGTACCACTTGACGGCTTCCCGGAGCCAGGGCTGGGTGATCTGCCCGGGCGAGCACCCGTAGTTGGCCTGTGGTTCCCGGGTCGACAGCGGTATCCGCGGATCACAACGTGGATGCCACTCGTCGAGCGTCCACCACGGGCCATCGTGGCAGCGGGCGATCAACGCCTGCCGGGCGAACCGGAACAGCACCCGCAGCCGGCTACGGCTGTCCTTGGGTGGGAGCCGCCCCCAGCGGTGCGCGTAGAACCACCCCTGCAACGCCGAGGCCGTCTCCCAGTCCAAGGCCAGCATCGAGGTGGGGAACGGGTGCCCCTCGCGGATGGCGCGGCGCAGGATGTTGGCCAGCTGGTTCATCGCCAGCACCGTCGATCGGGTCCCGTCGACGGACTGCCAGTGCGCCATCCACGCGAGTTCGGCCGGGAACGGGTCAGGCAGCCCAGTCAGATCGATTCGCCTGTCGCCGTTTTCGGTGATCCGGTCCCAGTTCGCGATGCCGGGTCCGATCACCGGACCCCGCCACTGCTCGGGCAGCTCCAGCCAGAGCCGATGAACGGGATCCAGGTCCTCGGCGGGCCGAAGGCCCCCGCCCGGTTCACGGCGCATCGGTCACCCGCCAATTGGACGCGTACGACGTCCAGTTCGCCGCCGCCCGCAGCGCCTCGTCCTCGCGGACCCAGCCGTAGAGGTCCAGCGTGGTCTGGACGTGGGCGTGCCCCAGCCGACGGGACACCACCCACTCCGCCGTGCCGGCCAGCAGCAACGCGGTCGCGTGGCTATGCCTGAACCAGTGCGGGGTCCACCCGGGCGGGCCGATCCCCTTCTTCCGCAGCGCGGCCGTCTTGTCGCGGACGGTGCCCTCGTGCAGCGCAGCCAGCAGCGGCGGCCGTTGCAGGTTGACCAGCAGCGGCGAGTCCGCCGCCACCGCGATGCCCATATCGGCTGCTGTGCAGGCCAGGAGGGTCAGGTAGTCGGCGAACAGCCGCTCGAGATCGGCGCCGACGTAGACCCGGCGGGGACGCATCATCTTCACCCGCGCCCCATTGGTGTTGTCCGCGCGAGGCACGATCTCGATGAACGGGGTGCCGCCGCGACCCATCACGAAGTCGCTGATCCGCAAACCCAACGCCTCGCCGATCCGCATGCCGCTCTCCGCAAGAACGGCGAAAAGCAGCCGGTCACGCAGGTTTCCGACCCATTCACCGGTGTCTGGATCGTAGGTGGCGCAGCCATCCAGGATCGCCTGGATCTGCTGGGGCATCAGCAACGGCGGACGATGCCGCCGGCTGCGGCGCACCCGGACCAGCGACGTCGGAGCGGGCCCCGAGCGGGCATCCAGATGGGACAGCAGCCCCCGGGCCACTGCCCGCCGCGGCGCTCCACGCATCAACCGGCCGGCCACCGGAACGCCGGACACGGCTTCGTGCCACGTGTAGAAGGAGATGACCGCGGCCAGCCGCGCCTGCATCGTCTCCGGCGACGGCCCGTCCTCCGGCACCAGGGAACGCTCGACCCGGCGCCCGTTGCGCATCCAGGACACGAACGCCGACACCGTCGGCACGCCGATCTCGTTCCACCGCCCGGACTCGGCCCGCTGTTCAAGGAACGTCCACCACTGGCTCAGCGCGGTCGCGTACCCGCGGACCGTGTTCGGCGACCAAAGATGCCGGTGGGCCTCCAGCCACTCCTCGACCGGTCCGACCGTCCGGTATCCCTGATCGATCACCGTCCACGTGCGAGGCCCGCCGTCGGGTCGGGCCATCACGCTCTGCGCCATCGTTGCCGTTCCATCTCGTCGAAGAAGACCCGCTGATTGCGAGGAAACGACGATGGCAGGACGTCAGGACAGGGCTCGGTGATGACAGTGATGAGGGCGCGTCAGGAACCGGGGATAACGACCGGGCCGAACAGGATGACCGATTCGCCGGCGCCCAGCCAGCGTAGGGCGGCCAGGCCCCGGATCTGCGGGGCGGGGATCTTCGGGTTCGCGGCGAAGTCAAAGCCTTCGAGGGTGACCTGTTCTTCGAACCGGGCGCGGCGGACGCGGCGGGCCAGGGCAGCGGTCTCCCGGCGGGCGATCTCGTCCTCGCACAGGACCTGCAGGAACTCCAGGTGGCCCAGGGTGCCGTCGCGGGTCTGGGTCAGCCGGGCGTCCAGGGTCTGCAGCATCCCGGTGAGCTTGAGGGTGCGTAACGCGTCCCGCAGCGATGGGTCCAGGATCGTCATTGTGTGGTGTTTCCTCTCGATGAGAGTAGAAGGAAGACAAAGGAAACGAAGTCCGGTGAGCGTGGGGCGGGCCAACCGCCGAAGCTGGCCCGGGGCTGGACCGGCCACCCGAGCGGGGCCCGTCGGAGCGGAGTTAGCCGAGGAGTTGCTCGGGTCCGCGCAGGAACGCGGGTGTGTCCGCGGCAGCGCCGGCGGTGGGTTCGGCCGGTGGGGTTTCGGCGTGCACCGCGAGGATCCCCTTGATCGTCCGGTAGCGGGGATCGCCGACGGCCAACGCGCGGGCGCAAGCCGCTTCCAGCCGGTCCGGGCCGATGCCGGGACGGCCGGCCAGGCCGATGATGCCTTGGGCCGAGCGGAGCCGGTGGATCGCGGTGTGCTCCATCAGCTCGTCGATGACGGCGGCGGTCGCCGGACCGATCTTGCTTGCCTCGTTGCGGCACCAGGTCGGGTTGCGCATGTGGAACGCGATCTTCTCCGGCGGGTAGTGCTCGAAGTCGGTCGCCCGTCCCCTGGGCAGCCTGATGTGGGTGGCCACGACCTTGTTCTCGTGCAGGATCTGCACCGTGCCGCCGGCCGTCCGAGCGTGCAACTGCTGTCCGATCAGCCGCCACGGCACCGAGTAGAGAGCGGGGCCTACTTTGAGGTGGCAATCAACCCCTACTTTGCCGACCGACCAGGTCGCGAGGACGAACTCGTTGCGCGGCAACGGTTGCAGAGCCGGGGCCTCGACGGCGTCGAAGACCGACCGGGGCGTTGCGCCGTCCAGGCTGCGGTGTTTGCGGACGTTCGCGACCTCGTCACACCAGACCACGGCGGCCTGCTGGATCTGTTGCAGGCTGGTGAAAGTGCGGCCCCGCCAGAACGAGTCACGCACGTAAGGCATGGCCCGTTCTACCCGGGCCTTGTCCTTGGGCTTTCGGACCCGCGCCGGGTCGGGCAGCACACCGTAATGGCTGGCCAGCTCGGCGTAGGCCCGGTTCATCCTCGGGTCGTACAGGTCCGGCCGGTCGACTCCGGTCTTCAGATTGTCCGGCACCAGCCGGGCCACGCAACCCTGGAAGTACTCGAACGCGAGCACATGGCTTGCACACCAGGATGTCTGGTCCAACCGGAGCACCGGGTGCACGAACATCAGCCGGGAACATGCCAGCACCATCACGAACGCCCACAACGTCCGCCGCCGGTCGGTGGCCGGGTCGACCCACGACCCCAGAGCGCCGTAGTCGATCTGTGCTTCGCTGCCCGGTTCCACCGGCGGCCGCGGCGGCGACGCCCGGTGACGGGCGACCTGCTCGGTCAGGTTCGCGTTCATCCATCGCCGCACCGACGACTCCGACGCGATCAGCCCATGCTCATCGGTCAGCCGCTGGCTGATCGTCGCCACCGTCACGCCCTCGCCGAGTTGCTCGACGATGTAATCCCGATGCGCCTCAATCTGCGGCCAAGTCACCTGCCGCAACCTTCGGTCGACCACCTGAGGAAACCACTGCGCGATCCGCTGCTCCCATACCTGCTCGCCGACCGGCGGGCCGCCGGGCACCAGGCCCCGCTGCACCAGCGGCGCCGTGTACTTGCGCACTGTCTTCCGATCGAGGTTGAGGCTGTCCGCGATCTGCGACTGAGACCGGCCCGCCTCCCAGTGCGTGAACAACTCCAGCAGATCCACCACGTCGAAGCTCCTCCTGCCCATCACCGCTCCCGTCCGGGCCACCTGACGGCCGGCGGTGAGCGTGAACTGCGAGCAGGACCCACCAGCCGACGGCACGCCGTCGTCCCCATGGGGAATTACGTGACGCACCAGGGTGGGGAATTACGTGACGGACACCCACCCCGACCTGGGGAATTTCATGACCGCTGACACCAGGCCATCGTCGACGAGAAATCAGCCCGGGCCGCGATCGCCGAAACCGGAGGCGAATGACCCTCACATTGACGACGACCCCGCCGCCATGACCACCAAGGCCCCGCCCACCACCACCGGGCGGGGCCTTTCAACACCCAGACCATCGTCAACAACGACGATGCCAACATCGCCATGTAGAGCGCCGGTCAACAATCTGACCGGCGTACCGCTGCTGATCTGACCGGCGTAGTACGTCAGATCGCGGTCACCGACCGACAGTTCCTCGATCGGCGAGGAGGGTACGCATTCTGGCCCGCCTGGCCAGGGGCACGAGGTCAGTAGATCTTCTGATAGGCGACTACACAGGCAGTCATTACAACAAGCAAGATCACTAACCGGGCGGTGGGGCCCCATCCGCCGATGGCCGTCCGTACTGTGCGGCCTACCTCGCGGGCGAGTGTTTTCATGATTCCTCAGCACTCTTTCGGCGTCTCTTGACCTTCCGGTCGGCGGTGGCACCCGTCGCGGCACCCTTCTTTTTGATCTTGATAGTCGAGCCGGACGCCTTTTGCGCTCCGCTGGCCGACATGCGCGCCCGGACTTCCTGGCGGGTGCGCTCCTGAAGCGCACGGCGTTGATCGGTGTCAAATTCACCCGTGAGGTGGTACCAGTGCCTCTGTGTGGCGCCAATGGCTGAGAGGGGGGCTTTGATCCACTCGGCGCGTTCCTCGAGTAGGTGCTTGGTGCGGAGATCCTCGATGCCTGCCTCTACGCTGCGAGGCGAGAGGCCGAACCACTTGCCGGCGTCTTTGTTGGTCAACCACGCTTCCTGTTTGTCGCTGGTCAGGCCGGCAATGATGAGCAGCATCGCCAAGCCTGGCATGGAGAGTTTCTCGAACCAGCCGTCGCGCCAGAAGGTCCCGGGCAGGATGAAGAATGTCTCACGATGGTTCTTCTTGATTGCGCCGGGCGGGGTGTAGGGCGCTTTTCCGTCCTCGCGTCTGGGTGTGATCAGCACGGCCCGCGACTTTCGTTCGCGAGTGATGAGACCGCGTTCCTCTAGGTCATTCCAGGCCTCTGAGACGTTGGTGGCCGTCCAGATTCGACCAGTGTCGGTTGTGAGAGCCCTGGCCCAAACGATATTCGGCAGTGGCTGCTGGTTCTGAAGCCACGGCCAGACCGTCAGAAGGAGCAGGTACAGCTGGAGCGGCCTGCGCTTGCGCTCGGTCACCATTGGACCCAGCACGCTGGTCCGGTCTGCGGGGCCGGAGGGGAGCTGGTTCAGGACGTGGCGCACCACTGTGTACCCCCGGCCCGAAAGACGGAGCAGTTCTACCAGGGCCTCGTCTCCGCTGGCTACGGTCTCGGACGGGGGCGCCGATGAAGTCGTCGTCATGAACGGAAACCTACGCGGTCGGCGGCGCTCTGCGTACTCGCCCTTCGGTCGGCTGTATCTGCCTTTCGTGCCTACCTACGCGATCCCTCCATGTGAAGCCGTGATGCGAGGCTCATGATGCGATGCAGTGCGAAGCCGGAGTGACGCGAATCCGTGTTGCCAGGCGAGCCCGTCAGGGGTTCGCGGTGGAGGCTGAGCAACTCAGGTTCTTGTCGTACCTGGCGGTCACGCGCCGACGCCAAGGGGTAACCCCTGAACGATCCAAGTGCGGCCGCCCGGCCCCGTGATGAACCCCGCAAGTGCTGTCGACAACGAGTGATAACTGACCCCTTCCGCCGAGCCTGGCTGTACTCGAGGGTTGGCTGCACGCCGAACACGACGCCGGCCGCGTCCGGTCCGACAACCACGCCGATCCCGGCCCGGCCGTCAGCGACGCGGCCGACGACCTGGCCGAGGCCGGCGATGCCGCCCGCGACGTGGCAGTGCTATAAGGCGAGGTCGACCCCTGGGGGAGGCTACCTGGAGAGGGTCGGCCGGTTGGAGCCTGGGCCGGGCACGACAATGGTCTCAATATCCTTGTGACCTGGGCTTTCGCGCCGTCTTGTCGTCTCCTCGTCGAGGAAGGTCGTAGTGGGACGCCTGGACCGAACGCGGGTCGTACCGGGCCGCTCCGGCCGGGTCCTGGGCGGCTGGCTGACCGGCCGTGACGAGGCATGGAAGGCCGCGGTCCGGACCGCCTTCCCTGGACCCGTTCCGCGGCTACGCGACCGCCCTGACCGGCCATCTACCAGCGGCGACGAGGGTTCTGGACCCCTTCCATCGTCAAGCTGATCCTGCTGGCGGTGGACCAGGTGCGGCGCCGGGTGCAGCAGGACACCACCGGGCACCGCGGACATGCCGGCGACGCGCTGTACCGGGCGAGGCGGATCATGCGGCGCCGGTACGACCGGCTCACCGACCGGCAACTGGCCCGGCAGCGGGACGCGTTGACCGTCGGTGACACCGGTGAAGAGATCACCGCTGCCTGGCTCGTCGCGCAGAAGGTGATGCAGGCGTACGCGAACCCGGACCGGGCCGCCGGCCGCGCCGCGGCCGAGCACCTCATCACGCTCGCGAAGACCTGTCCGGTGCCTGAGATCGCCCGCTTCGGACGCACTCTGGTCGCCTGGCGAACCGAATTCCTCGCTCGTTTCGATCACCCCGAGGTGTCCAACGGGCCCACCGAGAACCTCAATCTGAAG
Source organism: Nakamurella multipartita DSM 44233 (assembly GCF_000024365.1). Taxonomy (NCBI): domain Bacteria; kingdom Bacillati; phylum Actinomycetota; class Actinomycetes; order Nakamurellales; family Nakamurellaceae; genus Nakamurella; species Nakamurella multipartita. The sequence goes on along the minus strand of NC_013235.1, from coordinate 4,100,128 downwards.
ATCAAGAACACAAAGCGCGTCGCCCGCGGCTACTGATCGTTCGCCAACTACCGACTGCGACTACTTCTCAACCACGGCCTGATCAGGGAAGATCAACAACCGACACGGATTTCGACCCCACCGACCCAGGTTGATTGCGTAGAGCCCGATTGACATCGACGCCGACCGTCGACTCGCCGACGCCGTCACGCACCTGACCGCAGACGTTGCAGCTCGATCTCTTTGGGCGTGTTCAGCTTGGGGCCGCGGCCAGCCACCGGAGCGCATGGGCCAGATCAGTCAGGCCCGGGTCGCCGCCGAACTCCAGTTCGTTCACGACATCGTTGAACGGTATGTCGTCGAGCATCAGAACGGTGTCCACGTGGCGGGCCAACCGATCGTTGATCATTGACCGGGTGGCGATGGTGTCGTCGAGTCGGCGCACCGCGAGAGCAGTCATGATTGACTCGATAGGATCGGCAGCCTGGTCGGAGGCGACCTTGACGGTGTTCAGGACGGCCTTGCCCTCCCGTCGGGCGAGCGCCAGTGCCGTCACGCCGCGATCAAAGCCATGCTTGTCTTGCAGCCCGCGCCGCAGCAGTTCGTCCGAGCCTAGGTCTGGGCGAATCCCTAACGCCCGGTAGACGGCCCAGGTGTACACACTGGTCGTGTCGATGAGTTCGTTGGAGAGAATGTCGAAATCGTCTTCGACGTATTCGGCGCTAAGGGCGAGGCCTTCGCTGGCCGCCCGACCATATTGGGGTAGCAGGGACCGTGTCCGGAGCAACTCCACTGCCTCGCGACCGCCAATCCGGCCGATGGCGTATAACAGCGGTGCCGCATTCTTGGCTGGCAGGGTGCTGGCGCGATCGGCCAGCGCCTTGCATGCCCTCCGTATGCGCATGCGCCCAAGAGCGTCGGCCGCTAGTGAAACCAGGTCGGTGTTCTCGGAGGGCAACCAGTGCTTAAGGAGGGGATCGGCATGCTTCGGAGTCAGCGTGGAGAAGATGGAATACACATCCCTGACGTAGTCGGGGTGCCGGGTGAGGAAGTCGCCCAGCGTTCGCAACGCTGACTCGGGGTCCGCGTCGCTGATAGATCCTTTGGCGACGCTCGCCTGAAACATGCGGGCGAGCGCTTCAGCGGCATACGAGCCGAGCTTGTCGATGTAGTGCTCGGCCGCTTCTTCAACTCTCTCTGCCCGAGAGGTGGCCCCAATCCTGCCCAACGCAGTGATGACGTGGCGTATACGTTCGACGTGCCATCCCTCGAGCGTCTCAGTGAGGTCGTTTTCAAGCAGCGGGCGGTGCGTGGGCGAGAGCAACCCGGCGGCATTCGACGCTTGGCCCCACGTCGGGCCGCTCACCTCGCACGCCATGATCCGCTTGAGTAGTGGGGGTCCGGAACGATCGGGAACGGTCGCAAGTAGTGTCCTCGCGATCCTCCACCTGGCGTTGGATGTGCGGTCCACGTTGAGCAGGGCGCTGACGTCCAGTTCGGGGGTACCAGCAAGGTGGTCAGCGGCGCGCACTGCACGGGCGATGTCAGTGCCCAACAGATCGGAGCTCTTGACGCGGACATCGACTACGGCCCGGTGGGTGTGCTGGCGTTCGATGCCGTGGAAGGGTTTGACCTGCAGCGCGACCGGCCGCTGGGTGTATTGGCCGTTTGTCGCCCGCTGAGCGAAGATCGCGTCGACCTTCGTGAACAGGGTGTCCAGGTCCGGCAGGAACGGCTCGGCGGGCTGTTGGTCGAGCCAGTCGAAGACGGCGGTGGAAAATTCGGAGCGGCCCTGGAGGCGGTTGTAAGCGGCGACTTGGCCCAGGTCGGTGGCGTAGTACACAAAATGCGGCACCGGGCGTGGATGCAACTTTCCGAACCCACCTGGCGGCAGCCCAGTGTCGTAGGACATCTCCTCGACGTAGTTCGCGCAGGCGTCGAAGATCAGCACCTGCCGGCTGAAACCGTTACCGTGGGCCGAACCGAGCAATCGGATGATTTCCGCGACCGGTAGGTTGGCCTTGTCGTTTCGGGTTGCGTTGGAGGTGTACAGCGTCCTGGACTGGCCGCCCTCGGGGGCGTGTCAGATGGTCTGTGTAGGAACCGCGATCGGATGCTGAGGCGGGTGCCTCGCGAAGGAGCGGATCATGACCATGACCGAGCAGTCCTCATCGGTGCCGTCGTCGCCGGTCGATGATGAGGTGCCGGGTCCGGCCCGGTCGACTGGTCGGCAGCTGCGGGAGTTGCTGGCCGACGACGTGTGGCTGGATGAGTTGATCGACCGCGCCGAGGCCGGCGGGGTCAGGTTGACCGGCGAGGGCGGGTTCTTGCCGGAGATGATCAAGGCTGTGCTCGAACGAGGCCTGGCCGCGGAATTGACCGGGCACCTGGGCTACGAAGCGGGCGACCCGGCTGGTCGGGGCTCGCCGAACAGTCGGAACGGGCACACCCCGAAAACGCTCTCGACCGAGGTCGGTCCGGTTCCGTTGAGCGTGCCGCGGGACCGCAAGTCGACGTTCGAGCCGCGGCTGGTGCCCAAGGGTCAACGCCGCCTGGGCGGGTTGGACGAGCAGATCATCAGCTTGTACGCCGGCGGCATGACCGTCCGCGATATCCAGGCCCATCTGGCCCGGACACTGGGCACCGAGCTGTCCCACGACACGATCAGCAAGATCACCGACGCGGTCCTGGAAGAGGTCAAGGCCTGGCAGTCCCGGCCGTTGGAAGAGCTCTACCCGATCATGTACCTGGACGCGATCGTGGTGAAGGTCCGCGACGGGCACCAGGTTCGGAACAAGAGCGCGTACATCGCCGTCGGCGTCGATATGGCCGGGATCAAGCACGTGCTGGGGATCTGGGTGCAGTCCACCGAGGGCGCCAAGTTCTGGGCCGGGGTCTGCGCCGAGCTGGCCAACCGGGGCGTCAAGGACGTGCTGATCGTGTGTTGCGACGGGCTGACGAGCCTGTCAAGTCCTTTGTGTAAGGGGTGTGACGGGGGTTACAGGTGGGGTTCGATTCGGTCGGGATAGACCAGGGCGAGTTGGGCCAGCGCTGCTTTCCAGTTGGTGGTGACGGCGCCTTGGATGAGGCGTCCGGACGCTCGTCGGTCGGCGGCGGGTAGTCCGCGCTCTTTCTCCCGGTCGCGGGCTCGTTTGTCCTCGATGTTGCAGATCGCCAACCACAGCAGCTTGACCGCGGCTGCGTCGTTGGGGAAGTGGCCGCGGTTCTTGGTGACCTTGCGCAACTGATAGTTCAGCGACTCGATCGCGTTGGTGGTGTAGATGACCCGGCGCAGGGCCGGCGGGAACGCCAGGAACGGGGTGAACCGGTCCCACGCCGCCTGGAACGAGCGGACCGCCGACGGGTACTTCGACCCCCAGGGCCCGTCCCGGAACGCCTCCAAGGCGGCGAGGGCGTCCTCTTCGGAGCTGGCGGTGTAGATCGGTTTGACCGCGGCAGCGACGGCTTTGCGGTCGCCGTAGGACACGAACCGCATCGACGCGCGGATCAGGTGGACCACGCAGGTTTGCACGGTCGCGGCCGGCCAGGTCGCCGCGATGGCCTCGGGGAACCCTGTGAGCCCGTCACAGCACACGATCAGCACGTCTTGCACGCCGCGGTTGGCCAGGTCGGCGCACACCCCGGCCCAGAACTTGGCGCCCTCATGGGTTTGCACCCAGATCCCGAGAACGTGCTTGATACCTTCCATGTCGACCCCGACGGCCAGGTTCGCGGCCTTGTTCACCACGTGTCCGCCGTCTTTGATCTTGACGGTGATGGCGTCCAGATAGATCACCGGGTAGATCGGCTCCAACGGACGGCGCTGCCAGGCCAGGACCTCGTCGGCGACCGCGTCCACGATCTTGCTGATCGTCTCGTGGGACAGGTCCACCCCGACCGTGGTCGCCAGGTGGTGGGCGATGTCCCGCAACGTCATCCCGCCCGCGTACAGCGAGATGATCATCCCGTCGATGCCGTCCAGCCGGCGCTGCCCCTTGCCGACCAGCATCGGGGTGAACGTCCCGGCCCGGTCCCGAGGGACCCGCAATTCGATGTCACCGATCTCGCTGGACACCGTCTTGGCGTAGTGACCGTTGCGGGAATTGTCGTACTCGGCCGCGTCCACGGCGCCCTTGTCGTAGCCGACGTGGTCGGTCAGCTCCGCTTCCAGACCGCGTTCCAACGCAGCCTTGAGCATCCCGCCCAGCACCCCGCTGTCGCCGGTCAGCGGCTCCCCGGCATCGATGCGGGCGAACACCCCGTCCAGCGCACCCGAGGCCTTCAGATCCGCAGCCAACTCAGCCTGCACCCGACGACGCTCGGCCCGCTCCTGCGGGGTCAATCTCGGCATGCCATCAATCGTCACAGCTACTCCTCAGACGCTAGATGCCACACCCCTTACACAGTCCATCTGACAGGTCCGGGCTGACCGGGCTACCCGAGGCGATCGAGGCGACCTGGCCGCGGACGACCGTCCAAACGTGTGTGGTCCACCTGATCCGGGCCTCGATGCGGTTCGTGTCCTACACCGACCGGCGGGCTGTCGTGGCCCAGCTCAAGACGATCTACACCGCCCCGACCGTGGACGCCGCCGAGACGGCGCTGTCGACGTTCGCCGAGACCGATCTGGCCCGCCGCTACCCGGCCTGCCTGCGGACCTGGCAGGACGCCTGGGACCGGTTCATCCCGTTCCTGGCGTTCCCATGGCCGGTCCGCAAGATCATCTACACCACGAACGCGATCGAGTCGTTGAACTACCAGCTCCGCAAGATCATCAAGAACCGCGGGCACTTCCCCAACGACGACGCAGTGGTCAAGCTGCTGTGGCTGGCCATCCGCGATATCGAGGACAAACGCGCCCGGGACCGGGCCGCGGAGAAGGGCAAACGAGTCGGACGCACCGCCGAGGGCCGGCTCGTCGAGGGCCAGGTCACCACCGGTTGGAAACCCGCGCTCGGTGCACTGGCCATCCAATACCCCGACCGCATCACCCCCAGGATCAGCTGACCAACCCCAACCCAAGATCAACATCGCGACTTACACAGAAAACTTGACAGCATCCCTTGGTGAGGTGTGAAGCGACCAAGCAAACACGCCGAACCAGGAGGACCCTCGTGGCCCACCGTAACGCCCCGCTGACCCCCGAGGGACGCCGACGCCTGTGCCAGCGCGTCGACGCCGGTCGGCCGATCTGTCACGTCGCCGCCGAGGCCGGCGTGGCCCGGCAAACCCTGGCCAAGTGGCACGCCCGCTGGAAGGCCGACGGTCCGGCCGGCCTGCAGGACCGCTCGTCGCGCCCGGTGTCCTCACCCGGCCAGGTCGACGCCCAGGTCGAGGACGTCGTGGAGTATCTGCGGCGGCACCTCAAGCTCGGTCCGGTGATGCTGGCCGCGGAGCTGCGCGAGTTCGGGATCACGCTGGCGCCGTCGACGATCCACCGGGTCCTGGTGCGCCGGGGCATCTCTCGCCTGCGGCACCTGGACGTCACCGGCCATCAGCTGCGGGAACCGGTCCGCCGGTACGAGTGGGCCGCGCCCGGTGACCTGATCCACGTCGATGTGAAGAAGATCGGCCGCATCCCCGACGGCGGCGGCTGGCGAATCCACGGCCGGGGCAACGACGCCCACCGAGCCTCCCAGCGGGGTCAGCGACCCGGGTACGCGTTCCTGCACACCGCGATCGATGACCGGTCCCGGCTGGCCTACACCGAAGAACTGGCCGACGAGAAGTCCGTGACCGCGGCCGGTTTCTGGGCCCGCGCGGTCGAGTTCTTCGCCGCGCACGGCATCGAGAGGATCCACCGGGTGCTGACCGACAACGGTTCCTGCTACCGCGGCAAGGACTTCAACACCGCGCTGGGGGCCACGGTCCACAAGTACACCCGACCGTACCGACCGCAGACCAACGGAAAGGTCGAGCGGTACCACCGGACCCTGGCCCGGGAATGGGCCTACCGCCAGGCCTGGTCCTGCAACGACGAACGAGCCGCCGCCCTGGCCGGGTTCGTGCACCGCTACAACTACCATCGGCCGCACACCGCGCTGAAGGGCAAACCGCCCGCCTACCGCACGCCAGCCGTTACCAACCTGTCCGGGCTCAACAACTAGCGGACGATGAGCACGTACAGGGTGCGCGGGCCGTGCACCCCCTCGACGCGTTCCAGTTCGATGTCGCTGGTCGCGGACGGCCCGGCGATCATGGTCAGCGGTCGGAGGGGGTCGAGCCGGGCGATGGCCTCGGGCACGGTCTGCACGATCTGGTCCGCGTACAGCACGATCAGGTGGAAGTCCGGGACCAGGGTGATGGCCCGCCGGCCCTGCCCGGGCCCGGCGTCCAGGATGATCGTGCCGGACAGCGCGATGGCGACCTGGGCGGTGGATACCACGGCGTCGATCGCGTCCAGTTCGGCCGGGGTCAGGACGGTCGGGTCCCCGTCCACCGTCACGGCGCGGCCGCTGCGTCGGGTCGGCTCGACCAGATCGGGGTCCAGGTCGGCGGCGATGACCACCGAGGCCTGATCGGTCAGGGCGGCGTCGATGGCGTCATCGAGTTCGGCCGGGGAGATCTCGCGGACCTGGGCCTTGTAGTCGACCAGTCGGTCGACCATCAGCTCGAGCACGGGCTCGCTGCCCGGCGGGTTCGCGCCGACCCGGATGTAGTCGCGGGGCACCGGCGGTGGGGGGTCGGTGTCGGCGGCCAGTGCGGACCGGATCCGGCCGAGCACGGCATCCCGGCTACTCATGATGGGTCTCCTGCCACCACTGGCGGAACGTCTGCTTCGGCGGGGCCGGCATGTCCTTGCTCTGTGTCCACGCCGACCCCGGGTAGGGCAGGTGCTTGATCTTGCGGTCCCGGCCGGCGACCAGGCGTCCGGCGGCCAGGGCCTTCTCCGCGGCGACGAACCGCTTGGGGTCGCTCATCACCCAGGACGCTGCCTTCATCGCCGCGTCCCAGCCGCCGGGGATGGTTCGACCCCTGTCCGAGTCGACCGCCCGGCCACGCAGCTCGACGAGCAGCGTCGGGATGTCGATCTTGACCGGGCAGACGTCGTAGCAGGCGCCGCACAGCGAGGAGGCGTAGGGCAGCGTGGAGTTGACGTCGTGGTGACCGTGCATGCCGGTCAGCTGCGGGGTGAGCACCGCGCCGATCGGGCCGGGGTACACCGAACCGTAGGCGTGGCCGCCGGTCCGTTCATACACCGGGCACACGTTCAGGCAGGCCGAGCAGCGGATGCAGTGCAGCGCGGCCCGGCCGACCTGGTCGGCCAGTGCGTTGGTGCGCCCGTTGTCCAGCAGCACGATGTGGAAGTTCTGCGGGCCGTCGCCGGGGGTCACGCCGGTCCACAGCGAGGTGTACGGGTTCATCCGCTCTCCGGTGGAGGAGCGGGGCAGCAGCTGCAGGAACACCTCCAGGTCGGTGAAGGTGGGCAGGATCTTCTCGATGCCCATGACGGTGATGAGAGTTTCGGGCAGGGTCACGCACATCCGGCCGTTGCCCTCGGATTCGACCACGCCGATGGTGCCGGTGTCGGCGATGCCGAAGTTGGTGCCGGAGATGGCGACCCTGCTGCGCAGGAACTTGCGCCGCAGGTGGTCCCGGGCGGCCATCGCCAGCCGTCGCGGCTCGTCGGTGAGATCGGCCGGGGCGTCGGCCATCTCGGCCAGGAAGATGTCCCGGACCTCGGTCCGGTTGCGGTGGATCGCCGGGACCAGGATGTGCGAGGGCTTGTCGTGGCCCAGTTGCACGATCAGCTCGGCCAGGTCGGTCTCCACCGCGGCGATGCCGCGCTCTTCCAGGTACTCGTTGAGCCCGATCTCCTGGGTGGCCATCGACTTGACCTTGATCACCTCGTCCACGTCCTGGGCGCGGACGAGGTCGGTGACGATCCGGTTGGCCTCCTCGGCGTCGGCCGCCCAGTGCACGACGCCGCCGTGGGCGATCACGTTCGCCTCGAACTGCTCCAGCAGCTCCGGCAGGTTCGCCATCACCTGCGTCTTGACCGCGGACCCGGTGTCCCGCAGCGCCTCCCAGTCCGGCATCTCGTCGACCACGAGTGCCCGTTTGGTCCGGATGACGGCGGTGGCGTGCGCCAGGTTGCGGCGCAGCTGGTCGTTGGCCAGGGCCTTTCGGGCCGCCTTGGGGAACGGCAGGGTGCCGCGCAGCGGCGACTCCTCGTCCTCGTGGGACGCACGCCGGGGAATGCCGAGGAAGGTGCTCATGCGGCCACACTCTCTCGGGCGGAGGCCAGGATCTCGGCCAGGTGGATCGTGCGGACCCCGGTGTCCTGCCGGGACAGGCCGCCACCGATGTTCATCAGGCAGGACGCGTCGCCGGCGGTGCACCGGTCGGCGCCGGTGCCCACCACGTTGCGGACCTTGTCGGCGAGCATCGCCGAGGAGGTGTCGGCGTTCTTGATGGAGAACGTGCCGCCGAACCCGCAGCACTCCTGCGCGCCCGGGAGTTCGACCAGGTCGATGCCCTGCACCTGGCGCAGCAGCTTCAGCGGCTTGTCGCCGACCCGCAGCATCCGCAGCGAGTGGCAGGTGGGGTGGTAGGTGACCCGGTGCGGGTAGTAGGCGCCGACGTCGGTCACGTCGAGCACGTCGACCAGCAGTTCGGACAGCTCGTAGGTGCGGCCGGCCAGGGCGGTGGCCCGCCGCGCCAGGAGGGTGTCGCCGACCCGGCGGGCGACCATCGCCTGCTGGTGCCGGACCGAGCCCACGCACGACCCCGACGGGGCGACGGCCACGTCGAAGTCGGCGGCCTCGAACACCTCGACGTGATGCCGGACCACCGGCACCGCCTCGGCGAGGTAGCCGGTGTTCACGTGCATCTGCCCGCAGCAGACCTGGTCGGGCGGGAAGACCACCTCATGGCCGAGGCGTTCCAGCAGCAGGGTGGTGGCCCTGGCCACCTCGGGGAACAGAGCGTCACCCAGACAGGTGGCGATCAACGCGATACGCATGACGAACTCCGGTCAACTCAGTGCGGCGGCGGAGAAAGTTGGGGTGCGGCATCAACAGCCGTTATCAGACGGACGCCGTCCGAAAATGATCGACGCAGGTCAGGGGATCATCCAGGCGAGGACGTTGCTCTGCAGGTAGACCAGGACGCACATCACCAGCAGCAGGCCAATGCTCCACTTCAGGACCCGGCGCAGGATGTCGGACTCCCGGCCGAGCAGACCGACCGCGGTCGCAGCGATGGTCAGGTTCTGCGGACTGATCATCTTGCCAACCACACCGCCGGACGTGTTCGCGGCGACCAGCAGCGTCGGATCCAGGCCCGCCTCCTCGGCCGCGGACTGCTGCAGGGTGGCGAACAGGGCGTTGGCGCTGGTGTCCGAGCCGGTGACAGCGGTACCCACCCACCCCAGGATCGGGGACAGGAACGCGAAGAACGCGCCGGTACCGGCGGCCAGCCACTGACCGATGGTGATCGTCTGACCGGACAGGTTCATCACGTAGGCCAAACCCAGCACGCTGCCCACGGTCAGCAGCGCGTACCGCAACTTGTAGATGGTGCGGCCGAACTCCTTGACCGCGACGACGGGGGAGATCCGATAGGCGGCCACCACGATGATGCCGGAGATCAGCAACAGGGTGCCCGCCCCGGACAGCCAGCTCAGGGTGTACTGGGTGGCGGTCGAGGTGGTGCCGCTGACATTCAGGATGAAGCCGTCCGACCCCGGCCAGGGGATCTTGACGTCGGTACCGGCGAGCCAGGTCTTCAGCGGCGCCCACAACTTGGCCAGAGTGAACACCACGATGACCACCAGGTAGGGCAGGAACGCCATCACGGTGCGGCCGACGGTCAACTTCTCGGTCGAGACCTCGGTCGCCACTGGCGCGGACCCACCGGTGCCGGTGACCGGCTCGATGTGCTCGTCCTTCGCGGCCATGGCCAGCCGCTGGCGGGCCTCGTCCCCACCCTTGGGCGTCCAGAACCGCAGCAGGAGGACTACGGCCAGCAGCGCGACCAGGGAGGCGATGATGTCGGTGAGTTCGACCGAGATGTAGTTCGAGCTCAGGAACTGGGCGACGGCGAATGACAGGCCGGCCACGACGGCAGCCGGCCAGGTCTGTCGCAGCCCGCGCCGGCCGTCCACGATCAACACCAGCAGCAGCGGGACGAATGCCGCCAGGATCGGGGACTGCCGGCCGACCACGGCGCCGATCTCGTGGTAGTCGATGCCGGTCAGGTTGCCGGCCGTGATGATCGGGATGGCGATCGCGCCGAACGCGACCGGCGCGGTGTTGGCCAACAGCACGGTCGCCGCGGCCCGCATCGCGGAAAAGCCCAACGAGACCAGCATGACACCGGTGATCGCCACCGGGGCGCCGAACCCGGCCAGAGCCTCGAGCAGACCGCCGAAGCAGAACGCGATGATGATGCCCTGGATCCGCGGGTCGTCGGAGACCCGGTTGAACGCGGTCCGCAGATCCTCGAACCGCCCGCTGATCACCGTCAACTCGTACAACCAGATCGCCGCGATGACGATCCACATGATCGGGAACAGGCCGTACACGAAGCCCTGGGACGCGGCCAGCAAGGACAGATCCACCGGCATCCCGAACGCCAGGATCGCCACCAGGATCGCGGCGGCCAGACCCGCCAGACCAGCGATGTGCGCCTTCGTCTTCAGAACCCCGAGGAAGACGAACACCACGAGCAGTGGGATGATCGACACCATCGCCGTCAGGAAAACGCTGTCGCCGACCGCTTGAACGTCGGGCTGGTACGGGGTCGCCATTGAACCTCCATGTACTTGATAGAGCGTTGGTCTTACCGAGACGTGTGACGCGGCGTGACAGCGTCCCGTGACCGCTGCTCATCGTGGCCGTGATCGGGGTCGCGTTCTACCTGAGAAGTCCTCCGCTCCTATACCGATTAGGCAGGCCGGGCATACCGCAGTCGCTGGGGCGGCCCGCGTTCTACCCGATTAGTCCTCAATTCATATACCGATTTGGCAGGACGGGCATCCGCAGTTGGCGGGATCGGAGCCGTGGTTCTCAGCGCCGGGTGTTCCGGACGGGCCGCGCGGCTGCCCCGGAGGCCGGGACGCGCGTCGTCGGCCGAGTCACGGCGCGCCACTGAAGTGGCGGGCCGGCGCAGATCCCCGTGAACGGGAAACTCCGGCAGCGGGCTCTGCGTCTCAGGGGGCGCTGGCCCAGTCCACCAGCTCCAGGATGTGCTGATACTCGTGGCCGGTGGATCGGGTCAGGCCCAGCTCGCAGGTCCGGTTGCAGGAGGCGTAGGCGTCGAAGTTCCCTTGGCGGATCTCCAGTGCCTCGCCCTTGGTCGCCGACTCGGTCAGCTCCGGGTGCAGCATGCCACGGTCGCCGGCGTAGGCGCAGCAGCCCCAGTTGTCGGGCACGGTGACCGAGTCGGCGACCGATGCGCCGACCGACTTCAGGGTGTCGTTGAGACCCAGCTGGGTCGACGAGCAGGTCGGGTGTAGCGCCATCGCCGACTTCCGGCGCTTGATGTCGAGCTTGGGGAGCACGTGCTCGGCGACGAACGCGGTCGCGTCGACGATCTTCAGGCCCTGGAAGTGCCCCTCGGCGAGTTCGCTCTGCAGCATGTGCCGCAGACCCTCGGTGCACGACGAGGCGTCGCAGACGATCGGCAGTTCGCCGTGCCGGGAGGCCTCCCACAGCCGCGGCAACACCTTGCGGAGCATCACCCGGTAGCCGTCGGAGATGCCCTTGGACTTCCACGGCGTCCCGCAGCACAGCGAGGGCAGGTCGGCCGGGTAGGTGATCGACACGCCGGCCCGTTCGCACAGCCGGACGAACGACTCGCGGGCGCCCGGTCCCCCGTCGGCCGGGCCGAACATGGTGCCGACACAGGCGCTGAAGAAGACGATTTCCACCGCGGTGGGCGTCGGGGCGGTCGGTTCGTCGCCACCGCCCTTGGGCCGCTGCCGGCCGCCGCCGGGCAGCTCCGGCGAGTACAGCGGCAGAATGTCCGGGTCGATCACCGTCCGGGCCAGCTCGTTCGGCCCGGTGATGAGGATGGACGGGGTCTTCTCGGCCACCGACAGCGCGGTTCCGGCCAGCTTGGTGGTGCCGGCCCAGTGCTTGGCCGCGTAGGACCAGCCCTTCGCGGTGACCTTGCCGACCGACTCGGCCCGCAGCCGGCGCACCAGGTCACCGGTGTTGATCAACACCGGGCAGGCGGTCTGGCACATGCCGTCGACCGCGCAGGTCTGCACGCCGTCGTAGTCGTACTCCTGCTCGAGCTCGGCCAGCAGGGCAGTGTCGCCGGCCTCCCGGGCCCGCTGCATTTCCCGGCGCAGCACGATCCGCTGGCGCGGGGTGGTGGTCAGATCCCGGCTCGGGCAGACCGGCTCGCAGTAGCCGCACTCCACGCAGCGGTCCACCTCCTGCTCGACGGTCGGGGTGACCTTGAGGTCCCGCAGGTGGGCCTGGTCGTCGTCGGTGATGATCACGCCAGGGTTGAGCAGTCCGGCCGGGTCGCACAGCTGCTTGATCTCCCGGGTCACCTCGTACAGCTCGTCGCCGTACTGACGGCGCACGAACGGCGCCATGATCCGGCCCGTGCCGTGCTCGGCCTTCAGGTTGCCGCCGTTGGCCAGCACCAGCTCGACCATGTCCTCGGTGAACTCGGCGAATCGCTGCAGGTCTCCCCCGGCGCCGAGGCGCTCGGTGAGCATGAAGTGGATGTTGCCGTCCTTGGCGTGCCCGAAGATCACGCTGTCGGTATACCTGTGCTTGGCGAACAGGTCGATCAGCTGCTCGCAGGTGTCCAGCAGCTTCGGGACCGGGACGACGATGTCCTCCAGCAGCGCAGTCGTGCCGGATGGCCGGGCCTCGTTCACCGTGGTGTACAGGCCCTTGCGGGTGTGCCAGAGCCGGGCCCTGGCCCTGGGGTCGGCGGTCAGCTCGGCCGGACCGGTGACCGGGATCGACCGCAACACCGGGCCGGCGGCCTGTGACAATTCGCTGACGGCCTCGATCGAGTCGGCCTGGTACTCGACCAGCAGTGCGGAATGCCGGTCCACGGTGATCCGCCGGATGATCTCGTCACAGCCCGGATCTGCTTGGGCCACCCGCAGCGACGTCGCGTCGAGCAGTTCGATAGTGGCCGGCCCGGTGGACACCAGGGCGGGCAGCGACCCGGTGGCGCCGGACAGGTCCTCGAACACCAGCAGCCCGGTCATCGCGTGCCGCAGCAGCGGCACGGTGCGGAACATCGCGGAGGCGACGAACGCCAGCGTGCCCTCGCTGCCGATCACCAGGTGGGTCAGGATGTCCACCGGCCGGGTGTGGTCGACCAGCGAGTTCAGCCCGTATCCCATGGTGTTCTTCATCGCGAACTGGGCCGCGATGATGCGCAGCGACTCGGTGTTGCCGCGGACCCGGCCCCGCAGCCGGGCCAGCCCTTCGTACAGCGCCGGCTCGGTCGACCGCAGCTTCTCGTCGGCGTCGGCCGCGCCGGTGTCGAGGACGGTGCCGCTGGGCAGCACCAGGACCAGCGACTCCAGGGTCTGGTAGGTGTTCTGGGTCGTGCCGCAGGCCATCCCGCTGGAGTTGTTGGCGACGACACCGCCCATCGTGCAGGCGATCTCGCTGGCCGGATCGGGCCCGAGCTTGCGTCCGAACCGGGCCAGCCGAGCGTTCACCTGACGCACCGTGGCACCGGGACCGACCCGGACCCGGGCGCCGTCGTCCAGCACGTCGATGCCCCGGAAGTGCTTGCGGGTGTCAGCCAGGATGCCGGCAGTGCCGGCCTGGCCGGACAGGCTGGTGCCGCCGGACCGGAACGTCAACGGCACCCCGCGCGCCGCGGAGACCTCGAAGAGCCGGCCGACGTCGTCGGCGTCACGGGGGGTGACCACGGCCGTCGGGGTGAGGAAGTAGTGCGAGGCGTCGTGACCCAGGGCCAATCGGTCCAGCGCGCGGGTGCGCAGCTGTCCCGGCTCCGGCAGCGCCCGCTGCAGCGCATCGAGCAGAGTCGGGTCGGCGGGTGGCAGCAGGACCGATGCGACCTGCTCGGGGGCTCCCCCATGCGGCCTCGTTGACAGGGACATCAGCCCACCACCATCCATCCGATCACGGGCATGGACTGCAAGTACACCAGCACGCACATCCCGAGCAACAGGCCCAAGCTGTCGATCTTGTCGGGCACCTGGTCGAGGACACCGTATACCCCCAGGGCCGCGCCCATGACAGGTGCCCCGGCACCGGCGCTTGCGCCGGGCCGCCAACCCCCGCTCGGCCATGATCTCCGCGACCGTATTGACACTCACTCGCCACCCCAGATCACCCAGGTCGGCGGCGATCCGGGGCGACCCGTACGTGCCGCGATGCTTGTTGAACACGTAACTGATCAACGCGGCCAAGACCGCCCGCCGCTGACGGCGCAGCGGACAGCTGACCCGGCCGCCACTTGTAGAACCAGGCCGGTGACACACCCAATGCCCGACACGACACTGCATGCGGCACCGCATGTTCGCCCTCTGAGCAGCGATGAATGCGGCCGTGCTCACCGCATCGCATCCCGCACCCAGAGGGCCACCGAGCGCTTGAGGACATCACGCTCCATCGCCAGCTCCGCGTTCTCCCGCCGCAACCGGACCAGCTCCGCGCGCTCGTCCTCAGTCACCGGGCCGCCGCCCTCACCCCGTGCCCGCCGGTCCTGGGCGCACCAGTTCCCCAAGGTGCCCTCATTGATCCCCAGATCCCGGGCCACCTGCGCGATCGGCTTCCCGGTCTCACGGAGGATCCGAACCGCCACCATCGCGGAACTCACGATCGAACCTCCGTCGTGTCTCCGTCACCGCCAACCTCCTTGAGGCGATGCCTCCACGCTACGAGGGGAAGCCCACACCGCTACCTTGCGGCCTGGGTCACGTTCGGGAGAACTGGGCCTACACGGCGGACTGGGCCCTGTTCGTCGACTGGTGCGACGCCACCGACCACCAGCCGCTGCCCGCCGACCCGACCACCGTGCTGGCTTTCCTGGTCGACTGCCCGGCCGCCGCCGCCACCCGGCGGCGGCGGGTCATCGCCATCGACCACCACCACACCAGCGCCGGACATCCACCGCCCGGCGCCGACCCCCGGGTCCGGAACGCGCTCGGCCGCCCACCCGCCGACCTGCCACCGGTCACACCGAAGACCGTTGCTCGGGTGGACGGGGCCCTGCGGTTGCTACCCAGCCGCGGCTGGACCGGCGGCCTGTTCGGCCAACGGGACCGGTGCCTGCTCGTCCTGTCCCAACTCGCCCAGATCCCGCACCGGCACCTCGCGCAGCTGACGGCCGGCGATGTCACCGTCGCCGACGGCGTCGCCACCATCAGGGTCCCCGGTCAGCTCCGAACCGTGGCGGCGGTGCACGACCCAGTGCTGTGCGGGCCATGCGCGGTCGCCCGCTGGCTGCAGACCCACGACGTCATCGTCACCAAGATCGCCACCCCCGCGGTCTCGAGGCACCTGCGCAAGCTTGAGTCGCTGACCGGCACGTCACCGCACGTGTGTCGGGAACCGCTCGCGCTGGATGAGCGGTCCGGCGGCCACCCCTTGTTGGCGCCGGTCAATCAATGGGGACACGCCCCGTTCCCGCTGAGCCCGATGTCGCCGCACGCGGTGTCTCGGCAGGCTCGGGATCTGCTGGACGGGATCGTCACGGTGCATCGGGACCTGGACGTGGTCCCCAGGGCCGGCGAGCCGGCGTCGCCCGCTCCCCACCACGGTGTCGGCACTGGCTACACGAAACAACAAGCGCGGGCGGCGTGGGATCAGCGACGATCCGACCTGGCCGAGCTGGCCGGCATCGCCGACGAACTCGCCGACGTCGACCGGCGGGCCGTCGAGATTAAGGAGCGGATCGACCAGCTCCTGACGGTGGCGACGGCTCCGTGATGACCACCATCGCGGGCCCGACCCGAAGTGGTCCAACCGGCTGTCCTTGGTACTCGTCGACGGGGTGCACCCGCTAGTCCCAGGTCCGTCGCGGGTCGACGTGTCGTCGCAGGTCCATGGCGTCGTGCAGGACCCGACCGATGACCAGCGTGTCACCGTCGCGTCGGCAGACGAGGAAGTGTCGCGGTCGGTGGACTCTGCCTCCGGGGGTGCGGCCGCGGCTGCGCGCCAGGTGCCAGGTGAAGACGCCCTCCCCGAGTTCCGGGCGCAGCGTGTGTCCGCCGTCGCCACCGCGGGAGGCGGCGTCGCGGATGGCGGTGGCGATCAAGGCCTCGTAACGCTTGCGGGCTTGCTCCCCGAACTGTTCGTGGGACCACGCGAGGATCGAGACGATATCGGCGCGGGCGGTGTGAGTGAGGCGGTAGTCCGCCATCAGCCTGCCGACGGCGGCGGTGCGGCCGCCTGGATGCCGAGTTGGCCGATGAAGTCGTGAAGGTTCTCATCGGCGATGTCCTCGTAGCGGTCCGCGGCGAGATCTGCCCACCCCTTGTCGGCGGCCTCACGCAGCACGGCGATCCTGGCCGCGTTCTCCGCCTCCTGGTGCTCCAGCAGGCGCAGACCTTCGCGCAGCACCTCACTGGCATTCTGGTACCGCCCGGATGCCACCAGGGACTCGACGAGTTCATGCTGGTGCTGACTCAGGACAACGTTCCGGGTCGCCACGACAACCACCTCCATTGGCAGTTTATGCCAATGGGTGGGGTCGACCGGGCATCGACCGTCCGACGCAACGCCGCCTGCTTCGCCCCCCGGGGCGTGGACGGCGGCCAGGGGGCGGAGGCTTTCATCCTGGGGCTGCGGGTCCACGCGCAGCCGGATCGGCCGGGGTATCGAACCGGCTCGGCCGTGCTGGACGGCCTGGTTCGGCTGGTCTGGACCAGGATTGTCGTGGCCATCGTCGGCGTCGGAATGCCGATCCGGGCGTGCACCCGGGTGAGCCGCGACGTCGCCGGCCTACCATCGGGTCATGGCGGTTGACGTCGAGACTTCGATCGAGATCGACTGCCCCCGTTCCGTCGTCGCCGAGTTCGTGTCGAACCCGGACAACGCCACCCGCTGGTACGTCAACATCAAGTCGGTCAGCTGGCAGACCCCTGCGCCGGCGGTCGTCGGTTCCCGGATCGCGTTCGTGGCGCAGTTCCTGGGTCGGCGGATCGCCTACACCTACGAGGTCCGTGAGATCGTCCCGGACGAGCGTTTCGTGATGAGTACCGCCCAAGGGCCGTTCCCCATGCAGACCACCTACACCTGGCGGGACGCGGAGTCCGGTGGCACCCTGATGACCCTGCGGAACGCGGGTGAGCCCAGCGGTTTCGGCAAGATGGCGGCACCGATGATGGTTGCCTCGATGCGCAGGGCGAACCAGAAGGACCTGGAGCGACTCAAGGCGATCCTCGAAGACCGGCAGCTGAGCCGAATCCTCGGGTAGGCCGTCGGGGACGTCCACTTCGGTTGCGGGTAGAGGGTCGCTAGGTGTACTGACCACGGACGTTGGGTGACGGCGTGGCGAGCTGACGGCCGCGTCGGTCAGACCGGGGCGTTGATGTGGCGTCGGGGATTGGGAACGCCGGGCCGCCGGGGATCCTCCGGGTGTGGGTCATGCTGGATCGGCATGGAAGCCGTCGACTGCCAGCCGGGCGGCAGGGAGGCCATTAATGTTTTGATGGCGCCCATCTGCCGCGCGTACGAACACTCGTCGAGTCCCATTCGATCCCCCTTCGCTCCCCGCCTCGGACCGTTTGGACCGACCCGGGTGCCCAACAAGATCGGTCACGCCGCCGCGCTCGACAACCCCGTTCACTCTCTCATCACTCTACGCGACGAAGACTTCCCGCCTATCGTGTGCCGCTGCCGAGAGAGCCACCCGCACGATAGAGGAAGCGACGCCCCGCATTCATCGTTCCGACTCATCCGGGCGATCATTTCGCCTTCGGCCGTCGAGCGGGGTTCACGATCCGACGAAGCGGGCGAGGCCGTCGAGGATCAGGTCGAGCCCGAACTCGAATTCTTCGCCGAAGTCGTAGTCGGGTCGCATGATGTGCTCCATGGTGAACTCGAGCAGGGACGGGTAGGCCTCGGCGTCGAAGAAATGCATCATCGACGCGGCGGTGTCGGCGACGCTGTCCGGGCCGTGGATGGGCAGCGCGTTCTCCGACAGGGCGAACCCGAAAACGTAACTGTCGATCAGGGCAAAGGCGTGGGCGGTCAGTTCCACCGAGAAACCCGCCGCCCGCAGGGTGGCAATGAAAGCGTTGTGGTGTCGCAGCGTCGCGGGCCCGGGGTTCAGCCGTGACTGCAGCAACGGGGTGGCCCAGGGATGATTCGCCAGCACCCGGCGAGCGGAGTGGGCTCGCCGCCGCATCTCGTCCCGCCAGTCACCGCCGGGCACCGGCAGGTCGATCTCGGCGTAGACAAGATCGACGATGCCGTCGATGATTTCGTCCTTGTTGGCGACGTAATGGTAGACCGACATCGGTTTGACGCCGAGTTCCTGGGCGAGCGTGCGGATGGTCAGCGCCCCGATCCCGCCGGCGTCGGCGACGGTGATCGCGCCGGCCAGCACCCGGTCCCGGCTGAGCGGAACGCGTTCCTTGGTACTACCGCTGGTTGGTTGTGACATCCGCGCCTCCCGAACGCTAGCCATCTCGTACTTAGTACTGTACACTCGTACTTAGTACGAGCACAGCATCGAGCCATCCTGGAAAGAACCGCTCTCCACCCGGCTCCACCGGCCTCCTACCGGAGCGCAACCCAGCACGGTCATGGTCTCCACATTGAGACAAGAGAGGTTTCACACCGAAGGCCCAAGCCAGTTGAGTCATCCCACCGGCAGTGCGGCAGCCGATGCCCGGCCACCGCGGTGCGGACGACAATCTCCTTGGCTTCCACCATCACGACGACGGCCGATGCCCGGCCGCCGATGGGGGCATGCGGAGTCGACCAGCCAGAAACCGGGAGGGAAGCCCACGTTCTCCGATCGGACCACCGAAGCCAGCATTAGGAATAGGCGTCCTGGCCGCCTAGCGGCTCGTACTTAGTACGAGTACGGTTCGTACTAAGTACGTCGGCATGGACCATTCAGCCCCGGGAAAGGGAAGCAATCATGGGATTCGACAGCAAGCAGACGACGGTCGCCCACACCGGCCCGGCACGAACGGAACGGATGATGCGGGCGATCGTGCAGGACAGCTACGGCACGGCCGATGTGCTGCGCTCGGCGCAGATCGAACGACCCCAGATCGCGGACAACGAGGTACTGGTTCGGGTGCACGCGGCCGGTCTTGATCGGGGGACGTGGCACCTGATGACCGGCACGCCGTATCTGATGCGGATCATGGGGTTCGGGTTCCGCGGGCCGAAGAACCGGGTGCCTGGGGTGGATGTCGCGGGGACGGTTGCCGCGGTCGGTTCGGCGGTGACCAGGTTCGGTGTGGGTGATGAGGTGTTCGGGATGAGCCGCGGTTCCTTCGCCGAGTACGCCGCCGCCCGGGAGGACAAGCTTGCCCACAAGCCGGCGAACGCCTCGTTCGAGCAGGCCGCCACCGTCGGGATCTCCGGTGGCACCGCGTTGCAGGCCCTCAGGGCCGGGCGGGTGTCGGCGGGACAGCGGGTGTTGATCATCGGCGCGTCGGGCGGCGTCGGCAGCTATGCGGTGCAACTGGCCAAGGCTGCCGGCGCGGAGGTCACCGGGGTGTGCAGCACCAACAAGATGGATCTGGTCACCGGTCTGGGTGCGGATCGGGTCGTCGACTACACCAGGGACGACTTCGCCGACGGCGCCCATCACTACGACCTGATCATCGACATCGCCGGTAACTCCCCACTGTCCAGGCTCCGCCGGGCACTCACCCCCACCGGGACCGCGGTCATCGTCGGCGGCGAAAGCAAGGGCAACATCACCGGCGGCATCGGGCGGCAGCTGCGAGCGCTGATTCTGACCCCGTTCATCGGGCAGCGGCTGACCGGCCTGGCGTCCAAGGAACGGGCCACCGACAGCGAGGTCCTCGCCCAGCACATCGGCGCCGGCACCGTGACCCCCAGCATTGACCGCACCTACCCGCTGGACCAGGTATCCACGGCGATGCGGCACCTTGAGGGCGGCACGGTCAAGGGAAAGATCGCGATCACCATCTGACTATCGGCGCCGCTCCGGACAAGTGTGCTGCGACAGAGCATTCCATCAGGTTCGTCACCCGGCTCCGTCGCCACGGCGCGGCGGTCCCCACCATGCCCGAAAGGCAAAACAATGATCGAAGTGGAAAATCTCAGCAAGCGATATGGGACCAAGCTCGCGGTGGACGGACTGAGTTTCGTGGTCCAACCGGGAATTGTCACCGGGTTCCTCGGCCCGAACGGCGCCGGGAAGTCCACCACGATGCGGATGATCGCCGGCCTGGACCAACCGACCACCGGACGGGTCACCGTCAATGGTGGTGACTACCGGTCCGCGGCTGCTCCGATGGCCGAACTCGGGGTGCTGCTCGAAGCCAAGGCGGTGCACACCGGCCGGTCGGCCCGCAACCACCTCCTCGCGTTGGCCCAGACGAACGGCATCAGCCGGCGCCGGGTGGACGAGGTGATCGACATCGTCGGCCTGCAGCAGGTCGCCGGCAAACGGGTCGGCGGGTTCTCCCTCGGCATGGGCCAACGGCTGGGGGTGGCCTCGGCATTGCTCGGCAACCCGCAGACCGTGCTCTTGGACGAACCGGTCAACGGCCTGGACCCCGAAGGGGTGCTCTGGATGCGCACCATGCTCAAAGACCTCGCCGCCGACGGGCACACCGTCTTCGTCTCCTCCCACCTGATGAGCGAAATGGCCCAAACCGCATCCCGTCTGGTGGTCGTCGGCCGCGGCAAGCTGATCGCCGACACCACCGTCGAGGAGTTCATCGCCCAGGCATCACACCACGCCGTCACCGTCCGCACCCCCGAAACCACCCGGCTGCGGGAGCTGCTCCTCGGCCCGGACGTCACCATCACCACCGCGCAGCCCGACGTGCTGCAGATCGAGGGCCTGACCGCCGAACACATCGGCACCGTCGCCTGGCAGCACCGGGTACCCATTTTCGAATTGACCGTGCAACAGGCCTCCCTAGAGGAAGCATTCATGACCCTGACCAGCGACTCCGTCGAGTACCGCTCCACCGACACCACCGGCTCCCCAACCATCGCGGCGGTGGCGGCATGACCAGCACCCTCACCCCGACCGGCGCCGACGGTGGCACCCAGTTGCGAGTCACCCAGGCCCGGGTCCTGCTGTCGGAATGGACCAAATTCCGGTCCCTGCGGTCGACGGTCTCCACCCTGCTGATCGCCGTCATGCTGATGATCGGTCTCGGGGCCATGTTCGCCGCGATCACCGCCAGCCAGGCGACCGGATTCGAACCGGGCGCCACCGCCATTTCCACCTCACTGACGGGCACGTTCTTCGCGCAACTCGCCGTCGGAGTACTCGGTGTGCTGCTGATCACCGGTGAATACAGCACCGGGATGATCCGCTCCTCCCTCACGGTGGTGCCCAGCCGGCTCCCCACGCTGTGGGGCAAACTCGCCGTGTTCGCCGGCACCACGTTCCTGACCATGCTCGCCGCCAGCTTCACCTCCTTTTTCATCGGCCAGGCGCTGCTCAGCGGGAAGCACCTGGGAGTGACGCTGTCCGACCCGGGGGCGCTGCGATCGGTCCTGGGCGCGGCGCTGTACCTGACCGTGGCCGGACTCACCGCCATCGCCTTGGGGGCGCTGCTCCGCAACACCGCCGCCGCGATCACCACCTTCGTCGCGGTGTTCTTCGTGATCCCACCGCTCACGAACCTGCTGCCCACCGCATTGACGGACCATTTCGTGCAGTACCTGCCGTCCAACGCCGGTGCCGTGATGCTCGACGGCACCTTCGGCGTCGCCCACCCCCTGACCCCATGGACCGGCTTCGCCGTCATGTGCAGCTACGCCGCGGTCCTGATCGGCCTCGCCGCCTGGCGGCTCCGCCGCGTCGACGCCTGAACCCCAGACCGCCGCCCGGAGATCGACACCAGGATCACACTGTGGTGGTCCCGGTGTTGCCTCGTCGTCGATTCACCTCGCCCGGAACGTCATGGCCGCCGAACATCATCCGCTGACAATTCGCCCAAGGAGGGCACCATGTCCCTGGCCACCCAGTATCCCACCCGACTCGAATTCCACGGCACGCCGCAGATCGCTGTTTTGCTTCTGACTTCGTGTCAGAGATCGGCGTGTTGATCAGCCAACATCCGACGACTCCTTCGACCCGTCTCGGAGGATCCGAAGATGACCCAACCCGATCGTGGCAAGGACCGTGCCGGCCGGCGCACCAAGCGGTTCCTGACGCCCTCGGAGAAGTACGAGATCTGGCTGCAACTGGTCCGGCAGGAGGTGACGATCGCCGAGGCCGCCGAGCAGCAGCAGGTCGACCGATCAACGATCATGCGGATACGCACCGTCGCCAAGGAGGGTGCGTTGGCCGCGCTCGCTGCGTCCAAGCCCGGCGTCGCGGCGGCGCAGCGGGACTACGAGATGGAGGCCGCGAAAGCCGAGATCGCCCGGCTGTCCGAGGCGGTCAAGCAGATGGCGGTCAAGCTCACCCTGGTCGAGGGAAAAGGCGGCTGGGCCTAGATGGCCGGGTCCCGCGCCGCGTCGAGGCGGCCATCAAGGATCAGCTGCTCACGCTGCTGGACCAGGCGCTGGACGCCGGCTGGTCCCTACGCGACGCGTGCGGCGTACTGGAGCTGCCCGAGCGACGCGCGTACCGCTGGTTGGACCGCCGAGCCGAGGGACGGTTGGCCGACTCGCCGCCGGGCGGGTCGCCGATGCACGGCCTGCTCGACGATGAGGTGGCCGCGGTCCTGGCCTTGTTCGACGAGTGGGGCGAGACCGACCGCAGTCATCGCAAGCTGGCCCACCGGGGCTCCTACCTGGGCCGGGTATGGGTGTCACCATCAACGGTGCGGCGAGTGTTGTTCCTGGCGGACAAGCACTTCCGGCCGCTGCCCAAGCCCGGCCGCAGCTCCAAGCGGCCGTTCCCGGAATGGGCCGAGTACAAGCCGAACAGTCTGTGGATCTACGACACAACGCACTTCACCAGGGCCGGGATGGCGGTGCTGATCGTGGAGGACCTGGTCTCCCGCAAGTGGCTGAGCACGGTCGTGTCGGCCGAGGAGACCTCGACGCAGGTGCAGGTCGGCTTCACCCGCGCCCTGCACGCCGAGGGGCTGCTACAGCTGGTCGACGCCCGGCACGACGACGGCCGCGTCGACCTGGGCGTCGACGACGAGCACCGGCCGATCCTGCTGGCGATCTCGGACAACGGCCCGCAGATGACCTCCGGGTCGACCCGCGAGTTCATGGCGTTGTGCGCGATCGCCCAGCACTTCGGCCGGCCCGGCACACCGACCGACCAGGCGTGGATCGAGAGCCTCAACGGGCACCTCAAGGCCGAGTACCCGCACCTCCTGGCCATCCGCGACCCGGCTACGCTGCGTGCCGAACTGGACCAGGTGCGGGCGCACTATAACGGGGTCCGGCTGCACCAGGGCATCGGCTACGTCTGTCCCAACGACGAACACCAAGGACGAGGAGCCCAGATCCGCAAGGCCCGCCAGGCCGGCCTGGAAACCGCCCGCCAACGACGGCTAACCTGGCACCGCGAGCACCGGAACGACCAACACCAACCACCCGCCCCGGAGCCCGACGATGTTGGCTAATCAAACGCCGAAATGCGTCATTAAGTCAGACACACGTCATCGCACGCTGGCGACCACTCGTGCAATGGCTCCTGGCCATTCCGCACCTGTTCATCGCATACGCCTTGACTGTGGTGCGGGCCGTGCTGACGCTGGTCGCGTTCGTCACCGTGCTGGGCACCCGGCGTATTCCGCGGCCCCTGTTCGACGCGATCGCCATGACCTTCCGCTACGAATGGCGCACCGTCAGCTACGCGCTGTTCCTCCGCTCGGACTACCCGCCGTTCGACTTCCAGCCGACCGCCGCCGACGACGGCGCCGACCCGCCCACCCTGGTCACGTTCACCTACCCGGAGCAGTTGTCCCGGTGGCAGCCACTGGTCAAATGGCTGCTCGCCGTCCCGCACTACTTGGTGCTGTTCGGGTTGAGCATCGCGGCGATCGCCGTGCTGGTTGCCGGGTTCCTCGCTGTCCTGATCACCGGGGAGTACCCGCAGTCGCTCCGCGATTTCCTGGTCGCCGTCTACCGCTACAGCGTGCGCGTGCAGGCCTATACCGGTCTGCTCACCGACCGGTACCCGCCGTTCAGCCTGCAAGCCGGCTGACGGCCACCGGCTTCGGACGGCACCCGGTGACCGGGGCCCTCGGTATGACACCGGGGAAACCCCGCGTCGTCAAAGGCTGGTCGGCGACGGGCGAGTCGCATCCAGCGCCACGGATTTCGGGCATCGTGACCTCATGTGTGGCCACGTGACGCCACGGCGGTAGAACGAGAAGTGTTGCGATTGAGAAGATTCCAATTCGCAGTCAGACTAGAGAGGCTCTCAGGGATTGGTAGCCGCTAGGTCATGTGCTTCAGTTTCCGGACGCCACCCATCCGGCGATCTGCGCCCGCGAGGTGAAGCCCAATGTGTTCAGGACGGTACCCACGTGGCTTTCCACGGTGCGTTCGGAGATGAACAGGCGGGCGCCGATCTCCCGGTTGGTCAAACCTTCGGCCACCAGCTGCGCCACTTGCGTTCCACGCCTGCTCAGTGCCCCGGAGGGCCCGGGGTTCCTGACGGCATCGGCCGCGGCCGGGGCGGCCTCACGGAGCGCGAGCCGGGACGCCATTTGGCGGGTCAGTTGTTGTCCGCTGGCGAAGTCTGCCGCGTATCTCGCCGATCCCAGCGCCGCCGCCGCTGTCCTGGTTGCTTTGTCCAGTGCCGGAGCGAGGCCGAAGTGGATCCTCGCCCCGGCTTCGGTGCGGGCGCTGTCCGTTGCTCCGATGAGTTGCGCGGCCCGTCGGTGCTCGCCCCAGGCCGCCGCGCAGCACGCCAGAGCGCCGAGCAGGTAGCAATGCGCGACGCGGTCGTCGAGCTGGTCGGCGATCCGCAGGCCTTCGGTCGACCGCCGCTCGCATTCGCGGAGATCCCCTGACATCACGGCGGCGAGGGCCTGGTTCATCACCATCATCTCCAGGCTGTACACGTCACCCGCCTCCCGGCTGAGTCGCGCCCCCTCCGCCGCCGCCGGCCCGACCACCGCGAGGTCGCCGTCAAGCAGACCATTGAGGGCCTGGGCCTGGTGCAGCATCAGCGTCGCGCCGAGGTCACCCAAGTCGTCGGCGACCAGCCGAGCCTCCTTCAGCAGGCCCCTGGAAGATTCGCGGTCCCCCGCCAGACCGGCACCGATCGACGCCATCGACAGCGACCGGGACAGGTTCTCGGGTGGACCCGTCTCGCGGGCTGCGCTCACACACCGCTCCAGCGCCGGCACGGCAGCCGCCGGATCGCCCTGCAGGACGGCCAGGAACCCACGAACGAAGTACACACCGGGGTGGATGCCGTGTTGGGCGCCCGCGGCAATCAGCTCGTCGAGCCACCGCACGCCCTCCGTGGTCGCGCGGGTAATCCAATACCGCATGAGGAAGACGGCGATCTCGGTGCCGGCCGGAACCTCGTCCTTGTCCAGAGTCCGGCGCAGCACACCCCGGATGGTGTCGATCCGCAGCTCCACCCACGGAAGCCACTCCACCAGCTGGTGCCTTCCCTCG
This sequence comes from Nakamurella multipartita DSM 44233, assembly GCF_000024365.1. NCBI lineage: Bacteria > Bacillati > Actinomycetota > Actinomycetes > Nakamurellales > Nakamurellaceae > Nakamurella > Nakamurella multipartita. The sequence continues at coordinate 4,074,467 of NC_013235.1, read as the reverse complement.
ACCGCGAACTGCTGGCACCGGGTCCGGTAGTAGCCCATGCATCGCCGCTCGACCGAAACCTCGCCGCCGGCCTCCCGTAGCTTCAGCCTGGCGTACTCGCGCATCGTCTCGTGCAGCCGGTAGCACGCGGTGCCGGCGACGTCATGCTTCATCACCAGCGACTTGTCCAGCAGCGACGACAGGTGGTCGAGCACATCCACCGGCTGCAGGCCGTCCCAGCCGCACACCGCCGCGACGTCGTCCAACGCGAACCGGCCGGCGAACACGCACAGCCGGCTCAGCAGCCGGCGCTCGTCGCCGGTCAGTAGGTCGTAGCTCCACTCGATCGTGGTTCGTAGGGTCTGGTGCCGCGGCAAGGCCGCTCGGCTGCCGCCGGTGAGCAGTTCGAACCGTTCGCCGAGGCGGTCGCGGATCTGCTCCGCGCTCAGCACCCGGGTCCGCACCGCCGCGAGCTCAATCCCTAGCGGCAATCCGTCCAGCCGCCGACAGAGCTCGACCACCGCGGCCCGGTTGCCCTGGGTGAGCTCGAAACTCCCCGATGCTGCGGCCGCCCGTTCCATGAAGAGCTGCACGGTCTCGTTCTGGCGCACCCGGTCCAGCGCCTCAGTGGCGGTCGCCGAGGGCAGCGGCAGCGGTGGCACCGGCAGCACGTGTTCACCGTCGAGCGACAACGGTTCCCGGCTCGTCGCGATCACCCTCACGCCTGGCGCGGCCCTGAGCAGGTCGTTGGTCAGCTCGGCGGCCGCCGGCAGTAGGTGCTCGCAGTTGTCCAGAACCAGCAGCAGCTGTTTGTCCCGTAGATAGGAGCGAAGCAGGGCCTGCGGCCCGGCGGCGCCCTGGTCACGAAGATCCAGAGCGGCCAGGACCGCGTTGCCGATCAGCGCCGCGTCCCGCAGTTCGGCGAGCTGGACCAACCACGCGCCGTCCGGGACGCCGCGCGCGAAGTCGGCCGCCGCCCGGATCGCCAGCCGGGTCTTCCCCACACCACCCGGCCCGACCAGGGTCACCAGGCGCGCGAGACCGAGCTTTCGACGGGTCTCGGCCAGCTCATGGCGACGGCCGATGAAGCTCGTCGTCTCGGCGGGCAGGTTCCCCGACGTGGAGCTGCGCCTCGCCACGAGGGCTGACGCTACAGCGGGGTGCTCGACAGCGTTCAACTCCGTACCAGATCCGTGGTTCCACCGAAGACGGCCCCCCTGCCGCTTCGTACGTTTACTGCATGAGCGCACAGCACCTCACGCAGCGGGTCGAAGTGATGGTTGATGGCGCACCGCCCGCCCGGCAGCTCGCGCGGGCCTCCGGGGTCAGCGAGGTCGTGATCGAAGGTCAGGTCGTGCGCTGCCTGGTCGCCGGCAGTTTCCAACCCTTCCTCGAAGCCCTCCGCGGCTGCGAGGTCATCGCCCTGCAGGCCACGCCTGCCCACCAGAAGGAGAACACTCGATGACATCCCCAACCAGTTCCGCGGCCGCCCAACCGGCCGCCCCCACGGCCCGCGGCACCGACCGCATCCCCACCGCACCCGGGGGCGGGTTGTCCCTGCCCCGCCTCTACGTCCTCAGGTTCGGTTACCTGGTCATGGGCGGCGGACTGGCCTTGGTCAAATGGCCGGCCTTCGTTGCGAACGCCGGGTCCTGGACCCTGTCACAAGGGGTTGTCGAATGCATGCTGCTCGCGATGTCACTCCTGGCTTTGCTCGGATTGCGGTACCCGGTGAAGATGCTGCCCATCCTGCTGTTCGAGTCGATGTGGAAGCTGACCTGGTTTGCGGTCGTTGCCCTGCCGCAGCTGGTCGGGGACGGAATGGACGCCGCCACCACGGAGTTGTTCGCCAAGAACCTCTGGGTCGTCGTCATCCTGGCCGTCATCCCCTGGGGCTACGTCGCCCGGCAGTACCTGGCCACGCCCGGCGACCGCTGGCGCTCAACGCCGGCCGCGCCCAAGAATCCCCGGCCCTAACCCCGCTCACCGGCCGAGGTGCGTGCGGCACGACGGCTGGACCGTCGAAGCGATGGGCAGGTGAGATGTCCTGGATCTGCTGCAGGCTCTGATCTCGCAAGGAGAATCGAGCCATGCCAGCACCACGCCAGTACGACCAGGAGACCCGTGACCGTGCGGTGAGGATGTACCGGGAACGCCGATCCGCGCATCCGGGTGAGTCGGCGATCGAGGCCCGCCGGCAGATTGGCGCGCTGATCGACGTGAAATCCGAGACCCTCCGGGGGTGGATCGAGCGGGCCGAGATCGACGCCGGGCAGCGTCCGGGCACCAGCAGCGACGAACACACCGAGTTGGTCCGGCTGCGCCGGGAGGTGGCCGAACTACGCCGTGCGAACGAGATTCTGCGCACCGCTTCGGCTTATGTGGGTGATCGGTGTCAAGTAGCGGTGTCGGCGAGTCGCTGAAGGAGTCCGTCGTAGACCTTCTGACGGCCGCTTTGACCCTTGCGGGCGGCGTCGTCACGTTGAGCCTGCAGGGTGGGTCGGAATTCGATGGTGGTGACGAAGAAGGTGCAGGACTCGCAGATCGTTTCGTAGTGGCATTCGAGTTCGGCGGGTCGGGTGCAGAAGCCGTTGCCGAGCATGCGTTTGCTGTGTTCGGCGCGGAGTTTGCGCATCGGGGCTGGTTCGTCCGCGGCGGGTAGCATTGCGGGTTGCTGCTGTTGGTAGAGAGCTTGGACCTTCTCGGTGACGGTGAAGTACTGGTCGGCGACGGTGCGGTCGGCGATGCGCGCGTAGACCAGGGTCATGCTCATCGTCTTGTGGCCCAGCAGCGCGGCGATCGCTTCGAGGCTCATGCCGCGGTTGATTGCCTGGGTGGCTAGCGTGTGCCGGAGTTGGTGTGGGTGCACGTGACCGATACCGGCTGCGGTGGCGGCTGTTTGAACGGCGTGGTCGACTCGGGTGGGTGGGATCGGCCGGCCCCGGTCGGTAAACAGCAGGTGGCTGTTTTGCCAGTCGGGTCGCTGTTCGAGCCAGTTGTCGATCATGGTTTTCAGTTGCGGGTGGAGAGGAACGTAGCGGTCGTTGTGGAGTTTGCCGACAGGGATCCGCAGCCAGTAGGCGGAGCCGATCTGCACAACGGCGTCGGTGGTCAGACCGAGTAGCTCACCCTTGCGCATGCCGGTGCGGGCCAAGATCTCGATGGCGAGCCGACCGAACGGGTCGGGCAGCTCCCGTGCCGCGGCCATGAACTTGGCGGTAGCAGCGTCGTCGAGGAACCGGGGCAGCGGCTTGTCTTTGGCCGGCCGGTCGGAGGAGAAGACCGGTGGCCGAAGGGGTGCGTCGGGGGTAGCCCCATTCGATGATCCGGCGGAAGAACGCGCCGAGGTGACACATCCGCATCCCGATGGTCGTTTTGCTGATTGTGCTGTTCTTGCGGTAGCCGCCACGCCCGGCCAGCCAGGTCCCGTAGGCCTCGATCTGCGGCCGGCCGATGTCGGCGACCGTCGTGACGCTGCTGGTGGAGATCAGGTGCCCGGCGATCTGCCGCAGGGTGATCTCGATGCTGGCGACCGATGAAGCGCGCAGGCTGACCCGCAGCTGGTCCAGGTAGCGGTGCATGGTGGCGGCCATCATCGGGGCGGCGGCGGTGATCTGGTCCCAGCTGGTCTCCGGCACCGACCGGGCAGCCCATGACTTGCGTGTCGTGGGTCGGGGCGCTTGGCCCCGGTGGAACATCACGGCGTCCAGGCCGAACAGGGGGGTCGCCAGTGTTGTCGGGATCGTGCCGCCGTGTTTGGCGACGACCGCGGCCCAGAACGCGGCCCGCCCGGCCACGTAGTTGTCGCTGCTCAGTTCGTCCGGGCGGCTGCCGGTGATGACGCAGATCTGGGCGAGCTTGGACCACATCTTGTCGATCTCCAACCGATTGAAACTCAACGACGCGGCCTGGCGCCGGAATTGGTTAGCCTGCTCCGGATCTCGGTTCGCGACGTGATGGCCCCACCTCGACGTCACGGCTGCGACGTACTCGGCCTCGACCGGGACCCGGTCGTGCACGACAGCGAAGTGCGCGAAGGCTCGCGCCTGGTCTCCGGCGGCGAGCCGTTCGGGCACCGAGCAGGCCCGCCAACCGCTCACGTCACCGAACTCGGTGACGAACCGCCCGATGCTCCGCGACCGGGACAGTCGTGCCGGCTGGGTGCCAGCGTCGGCCAGGTAGGCCGCCCGAGCCTGGCCGATCCCGGGTTCCTCGGCCCGGGCCGCGGTCGATTCGGCGGTCCCGCTCATCCTTGAGCTCCCGCGATGTCGTCGAGGATGTCCATCGCCTTTCGGTACTCGTCGACCAGCCAGTCCGGGGCCAGATGCAGGTAGATCTTGGTGGTCTCGATCGAGACGTGCCCAGCCTGGGCCTGGATCGCCTCCAACGCCATCCCGGATTCGCGGAGCCGGGTGAAGCAGGTATGGCGCAACTCATGGCAGGTGGCGTGGGCGAGCCCGGCCCGCCGGCGGGCGCCGGAGAGCACCTCGTCCACCCCGGCCGCGGACAGCGGCTGGCCTCGGCGTTGTCCCTTCAACACAACGAACACCTGATCGGTGTCGGTGTCTGGTCGCTCCGTGGCGTAATAGCCGGCCAGCTCGGCGAAGAACACCTTCCCGACCGGCACGACCCGCTCGTGGCCGCCCTTGCCGGTGACGAACACTCGCCGCTCGCCCGGTTGGACGTCACGATGCCGCAGGCCCAGGACCTCGCAGCGGCGAAGGCCGCCGAGCAGCATCAGCCACACCATGGCCCGGTCCCGGGCCGTCCGCAGCGCGCTGATCAGCGCGTTCACCTCGGCCGGGCTCAGGATCCGCGGCAGCCGGCGCGGCGCCCGGATCAACGGAGCACCTCGCACAGGTGCCCGGCCCGGCCGAGCAGACAGACTGCGCGGCACCGGGTTCCGTGCCACCAACCCGCGAATGGCCAGATACTCGAACAGGCCGGAGACCGTCGCGAGACGCCGCTTGATCGTCGTCAACGCCAACCCCGACTCGCCATCGGCGAGCCGGACCACGTTGCCGTTACGGGCTGCCCGCTGCCGCTCGATGAAGCGAAGGACGTCGGCCGTGGTCACCTCCACCGGCGGCCGCCCCACGACCGTGAAGAACACCTTCAGGTCGAACATCTGAGCCAGCAGCGTATTCGGCCGACACCGCGCCGCGACGAACCGCAGGTACTCGTCCAACAGCACCTCCCCGAGCCGCGGCACCTCCCCGGCCGGGCGCTGCAAACAGGGCACGAACTCCATCACGGGACCTCCTCGCCCGGCCCCAACCCGGGGCCGGGCACCAAGGCTGACACCCGACGTGTCAGATCACCCGCATATCAAGCCGTTTTTTGCAGCGGCGGAGCTCGACCGCCGACTCAAGTGATCTGCGCCTACATCGATGCGCACAAGCATCGGTTCGGGGTCGAGCCGATCTGCCGGGTGCTGTCCGAGCACGCCATGCCGATCGCCCCGAGCAGCTACTACGCGCACCGCCGGCGGCCGGTCAGCCCGGCGCTGCGGGCCGAGGCGGAGCTGGTCAACACCGTCATCGACCTGCACCGCGAGCACCACGGCGTGTACGGGGTGCGCAAGATGTGGCAGCTGATGACCCAGGAAGGGCACCAGGTCGGCCGGGACCAGATCGCCCGGCTGATGAGCATCGCCGGCCTAAGGGCGTGCGCCGCGGCGATCACACAACCACGACGACCCGGCGCCGCACGACCGATGACCGGCCGCGACCGGCGGACCTGATCAACCGGGACTGGGCGGCGCCGACCCGGCCGGACCAGTGGTGGGTCGCGGATTTCACCTACGTGTGGACCCCGGCCGGGTTCTGCTACGTCTCGTTCGTGGTGGACGTGTACTCCCGTCGGATACTGGGCTGGCGGGTCGCCTCGTCGATGACGACCGCGCTGGTCACCGCGGCCTTGGAGCAGTCCCTGTTCACCCGGCGCCGCACCGATACCCGTTTCACGGCAACCGGTCTGGTGCATCATTCGGATGCCGGGTCGCAGTACACATCGATCGCCTACACCACCGCGCTGGTCGAGGCCGGGATCGCGCCCTCGATCGGTTCGGTGGGCGACGCCCTGGACAACGCGCTCATGGAGTCGACCATCGGCCTGTACAAGACCGAGCTGATCGACCGGTACCGGCGCTCTTGGGCCGGCCCGCAGCAGGTCGAGACCGCGACCGCCGGCTGGGTGCACTGGTTCAACACCCGCCGACTGCACTCCTCGATCGACTACCGGCCACCCGTCACCTACGAGCAGCTGTACCGTCAGCAGACCAGCGCCCCGGCCGGGGAGGCTGCGTAACCCGAGCCTCCAGCAAATCCAGGGCGATTCAGTCGTTCTGGTCGGCGACCAGAACACGGCCGGCACGAGCCTGCTGGTGGCGGCGCTGCAGGTGTGGGCGACGAACGTGATCGCGTTCGGGTTGATCTACTGGGAGCTGGACCGGGGCGGTCCGGTATCACGAACACAGAAGGCGCGCGCGGAATTGCCGCTGGCCGATTTCCGTTTCACCCAGGACGAAACCCAGGACACCGTGGTGGAGGTTTCCGCCGGTTCGAGCGTGAAGGCTGATTGGATCTCTACCTTCGTGGATTATCTGTATCTGTCCACGACGAATTCCAGCGCGTTCAGCCCGACCGACACGATGCCGTTGACGAGCCGCGCGAAAATCCTGATGGGAGTGCAGGCGACCGCGGCGTTGGTCACCTCTCTTCTGGTCATCGCCCGCGCGGTCGGCGTCTTGGGCGCAGGTGGGTGATCGGTGCGCCCCGCAGGCGGTCTGGCAGGCGGTCGACGGCGTCACGTTGCTCGAGCGGCGTGCCTTCGACAGCGTCGCCTGGTTCGGACAGCGGGTCCCGCTCAGAGCGATTTCGACCGGTCGACCGGTCGAATCGGATCGGTCGGGTCTCATTGAACGGCCGGGATTGTCGATTGGAGGTCGACTGCATGCCCGAATACCAGCGGGTCCCTGCGCCCCGGGACGGATCACGGGGAGGCGCTGAATCGTCACCTGGTGAATGGGTGGAGCCGGTCGTGGGCGAGCGCGGCTCGGGCGGCGTTGGCGCCGCAGGCGCCGTGCACTCCGCCGCCGGGGTGTGCGTCGGCGGAGCCGAGATAGAGCCCGCGGATGGGCGTTCCGGCCCGACCGAGGCCGGGGATGGGCCGGAAGATGAGTTGTTGGTGGATTGCGGGGGTGCCTGCGTTGAGGGCGCCGCTGACGAGGTTGGCGTCGCGGTTGTACAGGTCGGGTGGGGTGAGGATCCGGCGGGCCAGGATGCGGTCGGTGAATCCGGGTGCGGCGCGCTCGATCTTCCCTTGCATGCGGTCGGCTATTCGTTGGGCGTCGGTGTGGCTCCAGTGGCCGGTGATGTGCTGGCCGCGGACGTGCTGGGGACGCGGGTCTTCCGACAGGCCCCCGTCGGGGACGCTGTTTACCGGCGGCATCTCCGGTTGGCGGTGACATCCCCGCCGGGCACGATTCGGGTCGAGGCGACCAGGACCGTTGCCCAGACCGCGGTGGCCACCCATGACCATGCTGCGCCGATGGTCTGGACAAGGGGAAGATGGTCCGCCCGACCGAGGTCGATCCCAGCGACCGCGTACATGCCGAGCGGGAAGACCAAGCTCCACAAGCCCGGCTCGTACCGCAGCGGGATTCGGTGCCGGATGTGCCGCCACCAGCCGACCGCGACGAGTACCGGGATCAGCCAGGTGGCGACGCACCACGCGATGACGGACAGTCCGGCGATGACCGCCCGGGTGGCGTTCACCATGGGCGCGCTGTCCATCTCGGTGATCTGCGCGCCGGCGACCGCAGTGATCGCCAGCGCTCCCATCGACACCCAGTACGACGGGTCGAGATCGGCCGGGCACATCTGCCGGGCAGCGAACCTGAGAAGCAGCACGACCACGACCACGCCGTACTGGGCCACGCCCAGCGCCCAGGCCAGGATCGCCAGCGCGGCCAGATACTGGCGAACCCCGACATAGGCGACCTCGAGGTCGGCGGCGGCTATCGCCACAGAATGGCTGGAGACCGCCCACAGGAGCCACGTTCCGTCCACCGCGGGAAGGACCGCGCTGTCTCGCCGGCCTAGCAACACCGACCAGGGCACGACATATCCCAGGACCAACCAGGCCAGTAGGCCGACCGTGAACAGGGGGATCGCGGCGGCCGGCCATCCTCGCAGTAGGGCCAGTACTCCCACCACGTTGGTGCCCGCGACGAAGGTGAAGTGGCCGACGCTGCGGGACCGGGACCGGAAATCCGTGGCGAAGGCCGCGGGGAAGACGATCACCCGGTACCCGGTCATCAGGATCAGAAGCAGGTAACCCGCACCGGTCACACCGGCCGGGATCAGGGAAACGGTGTCGTGCCCGGTCAGATCCAGTGCGATCGCGATGATGCCGCTGGCCATCACCGGAGCGAACGAGCCGGGTGGCAGGTCACGGGCGGCGATTTGGACGCGGTGCGGCATCAGCCTATGGTGATTCACCGCACCGAAACTGGCACGACGAGCAGCCTGGGCGCTTGATCGGCTGGCCGGATCACCGAGTGAGGTGTGTCCGGTCCGCCGCGCGGAAATACTCGACCATTCTGGAAATTCGAACCGGCGCCGAGTTCGTCAGGCGCGGCTGACGACTCAACGGTTCGGCCCAAGAAGGTCCAGTCACGGCCTTCGATGAACGTCCGTATCCGGATACCGGCCTCGCCCGGACGGTCGGGATCCCGCTGCTGGAAATCCATGTCATTGACGGTCAAGCCTCTCATCCCACGACGCGGATCAGGATGGCGCGCTCCCGCGCGGCGAGCGGTGTCCGCGAGTCATCGCCGGCAGCGGCCGAAAAGGTCAGCATGATCCCGTGGACAACCGAACGGATCCCCTGATCGTCAGCACACGTCACGACCGCCGCTGGCAGTCGGTCAGCTGGGCGTTGGCTCGGGTTCAGGGAGACCAGGTCGCCGTACCCAGTCGGTGACGGGGTCGTCGGCCGACCGATTACGCGCTCCACGCTCGAAGCTGAGCATGCCCGCCGGCGAGTTCGGTCCGACCCCGGGTCGAACTCCTGTCGACGACGCTTGAAAACGAGGCCAAAGCGACGGCCGAAAACGAGGCCACCCAGACAGATTGGATGGGTGATCTCTGTGGAGGATTGGGCTCTGATCCGGCGGCTGGTGGCGGACGGTGTTCCGCAGCGCCAGGTCGCACGGGACCTGGGCATCGGGCGGGCGACGGTGGCGCGGGCGTTGGCTTCGGACCGGCAACCGAAGTACGAGCGGCCAGTGGTGCCGACCTCGTTCACACCGTTCGAACCGGCGGTGCGTCAACTGCTGGCCACGACGCCGGACATGCCGGCCACCGTCATTGCCGAGCGGGTCGGTTGGACCGGGTCGATCACCTGGTTCCGCGACAACGTGCGGCAGCTGCGGCCTGAACACCGGCCGGCCGATCCTTCGGACCGGTTGATCTGGCTGCCCGGCGATGCGGCCCAGTGCGACCTGTGGTTCCCGCCGAAGAAGATTCGGCTCGAGGACGGCAGCAAGACGCTGCTCCCGGTCATGGTGATCACCGCAGCCCACTCGCGGTTCATGGTCGCCAAGATGATCCCCACCCGCCACACCGCCGACCTCCTGCTGGCGATGTGGCTGTTGCTGCAACTCCTGGGCAGGGTCCCGCGCAGGCTGATCTGGGACAACGAGTCCGGCATCGGCCGCGGCAAGCGCCACGCTGAAGGTGTGGGCGCGTTCACCGGCGCCCTGGCCACCACCCTGATCCGGCTCAAGCCCTACGACCCCGAATCGAAAGGCGTCGTGGAACGCAGGAACGGTTACTTCGAGACCTCCTTCATGCCCGGCCGCGACTTCACGTCGCCGGCCGACTTCGACGCCCAGTTCACCGACTGGCTCACGATCGCCAACGCCCGAGTGGTGCGCACCATCAAGGCCCGACCCATCGACCGGCTCGATGCAGACCGGGCGGCGATGCTGCCCCTGCCACCAGTGCCGCCAGCGGTGGGTTGGATCAACCGAGTCCGGCTGGGACGCGACTACTACGTCCGCGTCGACAGCAACGACTACTCCGTCGACCCGGCAGTGATCGGCCGGTTCGTCGACGTCACCGCCGACCTGGCACGAGTCCAGGTCCGCCACGAAGGACGCCTCGTCGCAGCCCATGAACGAGTGTGGGCCCGCGGACAGGTCGTCACCGACCCCGCCCACGTCGCGGCCGCGAAGGCGCTGCGCGAGCAGCTCCAACTGCCCCGACCAGCACCCGGCCACCACGACGAACTTGCCCGGGACCTGGCCGACTACGACCGCGCCTTCGGGCTCATCACCGGCGGCCTGACCGACGGCGAGGAGGTGGCGTAATGGCTTCGGCGAAGACGAACAGCGGCACGACCGAGGCGCTCAAGCAGCTGACCTACCTGGCGTCGGCGTTGAAGGCGCCACGGATCACCGAAGCAGCAGCCCGGTTGGCCGACCACGCCCGCGACGCCGGCTGGACCCACGAGGAGTACCTCGCCGCGGTCCTGGACCGGGAGGTCGCCGCCCGCAACGCATCCGGCGCCCAGCTACGGATCCGCGCGGCCGGGTTCGCCGCACGCAAGACGATCGAGGAGTTCGATTGGGACGCCCAACCCGCCACGCGCCAACAGATCGCCGCCCTGGCATCGGGTGGCTTCCTCACCGAAGCCCGCAACGTCGTCCTACTCGGCCCGGGCGTTATCGACGGTTTGGGCTCCTGCGAGCGACATTTGCGCTGGTCATGACGTTTCTGCGATCGATGCAACGTGAGCGGTGTGGTGCCGGGCGCAGCTGCCCTTGCGGGCGAGTTCGCGGCGAAGTTCAAGGTTCTCCCCGTGGGCTTGCGCGAGCGCGTCTTTGAGGGTCTGGATCTCTTGCCGGTGCCGCTTCTTGAGCTGGGTGATCTGGGCGGTCAGGCTCAGGACGAGCGTGCTTTCCGAGTCCGGTGGGTTGGCTGGCGTCGGTCCCGGGCGGCCGCGGGAACGTAGGTGCTCGATCCGCGCGCGGAGGTCCGGGCTGCCGTAGAGGAAGGCGTGCGAGACGCCGGCTTCCCGTTGAACGGCCTGGAAGGTGACGGACTCGCCCCGTTTGACCAGCGCGCGGATGCCTTGCTCGGCGGCCTGGGTCTTCGCGGCTGATTTCGCTTTGGCTGCGGCGGTCAGCGTCGCGGCGCGTTTCGCGTTCGCGTCGGTCATGGCCGGGTCCTGCGCCTGGGTCCGGTGAGTGCCAGGGGCACCGGGCCTGTCGGAGGTGCGCCGCATCCGCCTCCTTGCACCGCCCGTTCGGGGTGGTCGGCCATCGTGTCCAACAGCCGGGTGAGCGCCGCTTGCTCGGCTCGACGCTGCGCGAGCCAAACATTGTCCTCGGGCATGGCGCGACCGTGCTTCTCCCGAAACGCGTTGGTTGTGCGTGTGATCAACGCTTCGGTCTCGGCCTGTTGGCGTCGTAGTGTCGGCTCGTGGGTCGCGTCGGTGACGAAGACCGAGCAGCTCAAACATGCGTTGCCCTTGTCGCAGGATTGGAGCGGGGGCAGCAGGCACCAGCCGTTGGGCAGGAACCGGTCGGCCCGGTCGAGCAGGTGCAGGCCGTCGTGGTCCTCACGGGAGAACTGGACCCGGCTGCCGTCGGCCCGCAGCTTGACGGTGGCCAGGAACGCCTGCTCGGCGTGTTCCTCGCGCTGCGCCACGTAGTGCATCGACATGGTCGGTGTGGCGTGCCCGGCGTACCGCTGCAGGACGTGGATGGGCAGGCCGAGTTCGGCGAGCCGAGTGAGCTTGGTGTGTCGGAACCGGTGCGTGTTGCTCAGTTGCAGTTGCCGGCCCTGGCCGTCGGTGATCCGCGCGACGTTGCTGAGCTCCCGGAGCATCCAGTTGTAGGTTCCCGGCGGGTAGGGCTTGTCGCCGTTGCGGTTCCCGGTCCGCTGCACGAACAGATGCCGCGGTTCGAACTCCGGCAGGTGTTCGCGGACCCAACGCTGCTGCTCCTCGATGACCGCGGAGACCTCGCGGTCGACCAGGATGGTGTCCGGCGCGGTGTCGATCTTGCTTTGGGCGTAGCGGAACCGGACGACTTCCTGGTCCTGCCCGGACTGCACCGAGATATCGGGAGCCGGTGACAGGCAATCGAACTCGCACGTGCGGATCTCGCTGGACCGACGCCCGGTCAGGATCTGCAGCAGGATCATCCGCATCGCCTGCGGATCGTCGAAGCCGGCGGCGAGAACCTGGGTGCCGTCGCCCCGGGTGATCGTCATCTGTTGGTCCCGGGGCAAGCCCAGCAACGGCAGCGCACCCGGAATCTGGGCGAGCGCGTGGTCGTCGACGTAGTGCCGGTCGTTCAGGGTGGGTGTCCGCGGGATGCGGGAGACCTGGCGGAACCATCCGGCCACGTGGGTGTCGGTGACCCGATCCCAGACGGCGTATCCGGTGACGATGTGGGCCCGGTCTCGGTTGGCCACCATGAAGGTGAACAGATCTGCCACTGCCCGGATGTCGTCGTTGATCAGGCGCGGGTGGGCCGGCTTCGGGGGCGTCCGACGGTCGAACGTGCCGGTCTTCCGGTGGCCCGGTTCCATGGCCCAACGTCGATATCTGTCCGCCTGCCCGGCGGCCGCCGCTGGATCGCCGAGCACCTCGATGGGATCGTCCAGGCAACTGGTCAGCCAGACGTCGAACCGGCGCAGGCAATTCATCCGGTCCTGGCTCACGGTCGTCCAGCGCAGCGCCCCGGACTCCAGTTGGGTCCCCAGGTACCACTTGACGGCTTCCCGGAGCCAGGGCTGGGTGATCTGCCCGGGCGAGCACCCGTAGTTGGCCTGTGGTTCCCGGGTCGACAGCGGTATCCGCGGATCACAACGTGGATGCCACTCGTCGAGCGTCCACCACGGGCCATCGTGGCAGCGGGCGATCAACGCCTGCCGGGCGAACCGGAACAGCACCCGCAGCCGGCTACGGCTGTCCTTGGGTGGGAGCCGCCCCCAGCGGTGCGCGTAGAACCACCCCTGCAACGCCGAGGCCGTCTCCCAGTCCAAGGCCAGCATCGAGGTGGGGAACGGGTGCCCCTCGCGGATGGCGCGGCGCAGGATGTTGGCCAGCTGGTTCATCGCCAGCACCGTCGATCGGGTCCCGTCGACGGACTGCCAGTGCGCCATCCACGCGAGTTCGGCCGGGAACGGGTCAGGCAGCCCAGTCAGATCGATTCGCCTGTCGCCGTTTTCGGTGATCCGGTCCCAGTTCGCGATGCCGGGTCCGATCACCGGACCCCGCCACTGCTCGGGCAGCTCCAGCCAGAGCCGATGAACGGGATCCAGGTCCTCGGCGGGCCGAAGGCCCCCGCCCGGTTCACGGCGCATCGGTCACCCGCCAATTGGACGCGTACGACGTCCAGTTCGCCGCCGCCCGCAGCGCCTCGTCCTCGCGGACCCAGCCGTAGAGGTCCAGCGTGGTCTGGACGTGGGCGTGCCCCAGCCGACGGGACACCACCCACTCCGCCGTGCCGGCCAGCAGCAACGCGGTCGCGTGGCTATGCCTGAACCAGTGCGGGGTCCACCCGGGCGGGCCGATCCCCTTCTTCCGCAGCGCGGCCGTCTTGTCGCGGACGGTGCCCTCGTGCAGCGCAGCCAGCAGCGGCGGCCGTTGCAGGTTGACCAGCAGCGGCGAGTCCGCCGCCACCGCGATGCCCATATCGGCTGCTGTGCAGGCCAGGAGGGTCAGGTAGTCGGCGAACAGCCGCTCGAGATCGGCGCCGACGTAGACCCGGCGGGGACGCATCATCTTCACCCGCGCCCCATTGGTGTTGTCCGCGCGAGGCACGATCTCGATGAACGGGGTGCCGCCGCGACCCATCACGAAGTCGCTGATCCGCAAACCCAACGCCTCGCCGATCCGCATGCCGCTCTCCGCAAGAACGGCGAAAAGCAGCCGGTCACGCAGGTTTCCGACCCATTCACCGGTGTCTGGATCGTAGGTGGCGCAGCCATCCAGGATCGCCTGGATCTGCTGGGGCATCAGCAACGGCGGACGATGCCGCCGGCTGCGGCGCACCCGGACCAGCGACGTCGGAGCGGGCCCCGAGCGGGCATCCAGATGGGACAGCAGCCCCCGGGCCACTGCCCGCCGCGGCGCTCCACGCATCAACCGGCCGGCCACCGGAACGCCGGACACGGCTTCGTGCCACGTGTAGAAGGAGATGACCGCGGCCAGCCGCGCCTGCATCGTCTCCGGCGACGGCCCGTCCTCCGGCACCAGGGAACGCTCGACCCGGCGCCCGTTGCGCATCCAGGACACGAACGCCGACACCGTCGGCACGCCGATCTCGTTCCACCGCCCGGACTCGGCCCGCTGTTCAAGGAACGTCCACCACTGGCTCAGCGCGGTCGCGTACCCGCGGACCGTGTTCGGCGACCAAAGATGCCGGTGGGCCTCCAGCCACTCCTCGACCGGTCCGACCGTCCGGTATCCCTGATCGATCACCGTCCACGTGCGAGGCCCGCCGTCGGGTCGGGCCATCACGCTCTGCGCCATCGTTGCCGTTCCATCTCGTCGAAGAAGACCCGCTGATTGCGAGGAAACGACGATGGCAGGACGTCAGGACAGGGCTCGGTGATGACAGTGATGAGGGCGCGTCAGGAACCGGGGATAACGCCCGGCACCGGCAAGACCCACCTGGCCACCGGGCTCGGCATCGCCGCAGCGAACCACGGCCACCGCGTCTTGTTCGCGACCGCGACCGAATGGGTCACCCGGCTCACCGACGCCCACCGCGCCGGACGACTACCGCAAGAGCTGGCCAGGCTGCGGCGCTACGGGCTGATCATCGTCGACGAGGTCGGCTACCTGCCCTTCGAGCAAGACGCGGCGAACCTATTCTTCCAACTCGTCTCATCGCGATACGAGCACGCCTCGCTGATCCTCACATCGAACCTGCCGTTCAGCGGCTGGGGCGGCGTCTTCGGCGACCAGGCCGTGGCCGCCGCGATGATCGACCGAGTCGTCCACCACGCCGACGTTCTCACCCTGAAGGGCGCCAGCTACCGGCTACGCAACCGCGGAATCGACACCCTGCCCAGCATCAGAACCCACGACACCGCAGACTGAAGCCACGAACCGGTGGCCTCGTTTTCGATCGTCGGATCGGCCTCACTTTGGAGCGTTGCCGACAACTCCCGTCCGTGGACGCAGGGCCCGAATCCCGAGGGGCCGGTGTCATTTGGACTGCCGCGTCGGCAGTGGCTCAGGACCTCGCGTGGGGCGTCCGGACGCCGGGCGCATCCGCGATCTGGCTGTAAGGCGAGTTCTGGTGGAACGAGGACTCCAATGCTTCGAATCGAAGCGTCAAGGCATCCAGTCGTCGTTCCAGTTCATCCTGTCGCCCGCTTACTGAACCGATGTCGTCACCGCGTTGCGGGCCCCGACCGATCGGTTCGGACCTGGAGTTCCCGGCCGGGGGGCGGGCAAGGTCGACGTCCTTTGTCGCGAAGTTCGGTTCGGGGGCTTCGCCGATGCGGGCCATGCGCTCGGGCCGTTGGAGATCGGTGCGGGAAAAGTCGGGCCGGGTCGCTGGTCTGGCTGCGGACGCGGCTTCAGTGGCTGCTTGGTCGGGTCGGTCAGTTTCTCGGTGCATGGTCATTCCGCCTTTCTTGTAGGTCCCGTTCAGGTTTGGTTGATGGCCCAGCGGCCAAGTCCTCAGCCGTTTGCAGGGGCTTCCAGTTGCGGTGCGGGTGGGCTTCGGTGTGCATTCGTTCACGCATTTGTGGGTGGTGCAGTTCGAAAGCGGGGCGTTCGGAGCGGATGCGGGGAAGCAGGTGGAAGTTGTGCCGGGGCGGTGGTGAACTGGTGACCCACTCCAGAGAGTTGCCGTAACCCCAGTGGTCATCGGCGGTGGTGGGTTCACCGTGCCGCCAGGAGGACACGACGTTCCAGATGAACGGCAGGATCGATGCGCCAAGAACGAATGCTCCGATGGTGGAGATGTCGTTGAGTGTGGTGAAGCCGTCGGTGGGTAGGTAGTCGGCGTAGCGGCGGGGCATGCCCATAGCGCCGAGCCAGTGCTGGACCAGGAAGGTGACGTGGAACCCGACGAAGGTGGTCCAGAAGTGCAACCGGCCGAGGTGCTCGTCGAGGAAGCGGCCGGTGGCCTTGGGGAACCAGAAGTGGATCCCGGCGTAGGTGGCGAAGACGATGGTGCCGAAGAGGACGTAGTGGAAGTGGGCGACGACGAAGTAGCTGTCGGTGACATGGAAGTCGAGGGCGGGGGCGGCCAGAATCACCCCCGGTCAGCCCGCCGAACAGGAACGTGACCAGGAACCCGGCGGTGAACAGCA
The DNA here is from genome assembly GCF_000024365.1 of Nakamurella multipartita DSM 44233. Taxonomy (NCBI): domain Bacteria; kingdom Bacillati; phylum Actinomycetota; class Actinomycetes; order Nakamurellales; family Nakamurellaceae; genus Nakamurella; species Nakamurella multipartita. Next base: position 4,058,133 of record NC_013235.1, on the reverse strand, counting down.
TAGGACTCTGGAACGAGACCTGGCCCCGCCACATGGTTCCGATCCAGTTGAAGAATTTGAGCCCGGTGGGGATCGCGATCAGGAAGGTCATGAAGCAGAAGAACGGGAGGACAACCGCTCCGGTGGCAAACATGTGGTGCGCCCAGACCGCGGCCGACAGCCCGGTGATGCCCATCGTGGCGAACACCATTCCGCGGTAGCCGAACAGGGGTTTGCGGGAGAACACGGGCATGATCTCGGTGATGATGCCGAAGAACGGCAGCGCCACGATGTAAACCTCGGGGTGCCCGAAGAACCAGAACAAGTGCTGCCACAGGATGGCTCCCCCGTTGGCCGGGTCAAAGACGTGCGCTCCGAAGTGCCGGTCGATCTCCAGACCGAACAGACCCGCGGTGAGCACCGGGAACGCGATGAGCACCAGGATCATGGTGGCCAGGATGTTCCAGCAGAAGATGGGCAGCCGCCACATCGTCATCCCGGGGCAGCGCAGGCAGATCAGGGTGGTGACCAGGTTGACCGCCCCCAGGATGGTGCCCACTCCGGAGACGATCAGGCCGATCGCCCACAGGTCATCGCCGACGGCGGGGGAGTTCTCGACGTCGGACAACGGGGTATAGGCAGTCCAGCCGAACGCGGCGGCCCCGCCGGGTGTGGCGAACCCGGCGACCGCGATGAGCGCGCCGAACAGGTACAGCCAGTAGGACAGGGCGTTGAGGCGGGGGAAGGCGACGTCGGGAGCACCGATCTGGAAGGGCAGCACCAGGTTCGCGAAGCCGAAGACCACGGGGGTGGCGTAGAAGAGCAGCATGATCGTGCCGTGCATGGTGAATAGCTGGTTGTACTGCTCGGGCGAGAGGAACTGAAGCCCGGGATGCGCCAGCTCGGCGCGCATCAGCATCGCCAGCAACCCGCCGGCCAGGAAGAACGCGAACGTCGTGAAGACGTACAACAGGCCGATCGTTTTGGGATCGGTGGTGTGCAAGACGTTGCGGAGGACCGCGCCGCGCGGCGCCCGTGGGGGCGGGTAGGGGCGGGTGGCGCGGGGCGGTGCGGATCGAATCAGCGTCATGCTGATCTCCCCGCCAGGAAGGTTCGACTCATCGGGGCCGCCCCGGTGGCCAGCGACGGTGCTGCTGGTCGGCGGCGCGAAGCGTCGTGCCGTGCCCGGGTGGCCTCGAGGATCAAGGCACCGGCGCGCACGGGGGGTCACGACCCACTCCGGCAGAGGGGCCGGCAGGACATCGGCCACCGTGTCGGCCATTGGCAGCCACCTCCGAAGTACCTGACGAGACAACGTCATGAGGGCTGTAGCACCGGTGTACCGCAAGGCTTGCGAATACGCAAGTATCGCCGATACGATTGGGTTATGGCAGTCCGGCGTTCCACCGACCCCACCTTCGATGCGGACGTCGATGCCGTGCTCGCCGGATCCAGAACCCTGGTGGGAGTGGCCGCCCGGTCACTGGCCGACCTCGAGGACGTCGTCTCAGTGACGCAGCTGCGCGCGTTGATGATCCTGGCCACTCGCGGTCCGATGCATCTGACCGCACTGGCCGAGGACATGGGGGTGCATCCGTCCAATGCGACCCGCGCCTGCGACCGGCTCGTCGCCTCCGGACTGCTGGACCGCCGGGACAACCCGGACGACCGCCGGCACCTGCTGCTGGACCTGACGCCGGAGGGGCGGGAGTTGATCGATCGCATCATCGGCCGTCGGCGCGCCGCGATCGAGCAGATCCTGCTCCGGATGCCGACGACTCATCGGCGGGCGCTGGGCAGGGCGTTGGCCCACTTCGCGGCCGCCGGCGGTGAACCGAGTCCGAGTGAGCTGTGGGCGCTCGGCTGGACCAGCTGACGTTTCCGCGGCGACCCAGACCCCGCGCCCGGTAGAGACCGACCCGCCGAGTTCACGGGCCGGTCCCTCTGGGTGGCCGGGATCGGCGGCTACCCGCCGAGTCCCGTTCAATGCTGAAGGCGACCAAAAGGCCAGCCTGGGTGATCAGCCCCGTCGAGGCGTGGATGCCTTCGACCGCTTCGGGCATCAGGGTGTCCGTGGAGCATGGCCAGGATTGCTCCGACAATCACTGCGGCAATGCCCATGATCGTGGCCGGTCGGGCGCTGCTGAGCGTCAGGGCCCCCGTGGGTCGGCAAATCCGCTGAGCAAGGCGATGCTGCGCAGACCAAGAAGATATAGCCCAAACGGTGGCAGGCTTACTGCGTCCCGTCCACACCCCGACTGTCCTTTGAGGACGTTGGAAATGAAGACCTCGGCGAGCACGGGATTGCGACACTACCTCCGCCCAGCAGGGATTGACCCACCAACAGCAAGGACCGGGATCCCGTCGAGCAGGGCGCCGATCGCGATCTCGGCCCGTTGCCGATGGCGTGCTGCTCCGAGGGGCTGCTGGCCGGAGAACGATTGCGATGGCGGGCACCGTGCGGGGCCGGCACAGTGTTCGCAGCGACATACTCGACCGCACATGCAGCCAAGCCGACGATGACCGGAACGAGACCGTTCTGGGCTGCGACCGGCTCAGCCAGTTCGAAACGCCATCGCAGATCAGGACTCCGCCCCGAACGATCATGACGGCGGCGACCGGCCTCTGCGGCACCGTCGCGAACCAAGCGACCAGCGCAACGATGATCGGTGCGATACCGCCGATGAATCCCCGCGACCCTAGCGGGCAACCGGTCTTTGTAGGAGAAGTGCAGACCTTGCTTGACCGGAAGGGGGGCGTGACAATTCCCGTATGACTGGCGTTGTCCAGCACTCACTGGTGGCCCACCAACGCGGGGCCGGTGTCTGGCGATGGTCAAGGAATCCCCCCCGGGATGGGACGCAGAGACGTGCTGAAGGACCCGCCGTCGGTGATGTGCGGACGCCCGGGAGTGTCCGTTGATACCGTGGCTGGGCAGTTGAGTCCACCAGAGTGGTGTACGACCACTGATCGACCTTGACCCCCTGACCAGGCAGGTCGGGGCGTGTCGGTCCCGGGACGAGGACGGCCACCGCGTGAGGCTTCGAAGGACCTCTCACAGTCTGTCGAAGGAGACATCACGCGATGACCACTGCGCAGCCTAACGACCCCACGACCATGGTCGGCGACATGCTCGCGTCGGCGAGCCCGGACCTGCTCCGCTCGATGCTGTCCACGTTCATTCAGACGCTGATGGGCGCCGAGGCCGACGCCCTGTGCGGCGCCGGCTACGGAGAACGCAGCCCGGACCGGGTGAACTCCCGCAACGGGTACCGGCACCGGGACTTCGACACCCGGGTCGGCACCCTGGACGTCGCGGTGCCGAAACTGCGGTCCGGGTCGTACTTCCCGGACTGGCTGCTGGAACGGCGGACCCGCGCCGAACGCGCCCTGGTCTCCGTCGTCGCGACCTCGTACCTGCTCGGGGTCTCGACCCGGCGGGTGGAGAAGCTGGTCCAGGCGCTGGGCGTGACGTCGCTGTCCAAGTCGCAGGTGTCGGTGATGGCCCGCGACCTGGACGAGCAGGTCGAGGCGTTCCGCACCCGGCCGCTGGACCAGGGCCCGTACACGTTCCTCGCGGCCGACGCGCTGGTCCTGGAAGGTCCGCGAGGGCGGCCGGGTCGTGCAGGTCCACGCCCTGCTCGCGACCGGGGTCAACGGTGACGGGCATCGCGAGATCCTGGGCCTGGACGTGACCAGCCGCGAGGACGGCGCCGGCTGGTTGGCGTTCCTGCGTGGCCTGGTCGCCCGGCGCTTGTCCGGGGTCCGGCTGGTCACCAGCGACGCGCACAGCGGCCTGGTCGCCGCGATCGGCGCGACCCTGCCGGGTGCCTCGTGGCAGCGATGCCGCACGCATTACGCGGTGAACCTGATGTCGATCACCCCGAAGAGCAGCTGGCCGTGGGTGCGGACCATGCTGCACTCGATCTACGACCAGGTCGACGCGAAAGCCGTGGCTGCCCAGTTCGACCGGGTGATCGACACGCTCGCCGAGAAGCTGCCCGCGGTCGCCGATCACCTCGACCAGGCCCGGGCCGACCTGCTCGCGTTCACCCCGTTCCCGAAGGAGATCTGGCGGCAGATCTGGTCCAACAATCCTCAGGAACGGCTCAACAAAGAGATCCGCCGCCGGACCGACGTCGTCGGGATCTTCCCCGACCGGGGCGCTCTGATCCGCCTCGTCGGCGCCGTCCTGGCCGAACAGCACGACGAATGGACCGAGGGCCGCCGCTACCTTGGCATCGACGTCCTGGCCCGCTCCCAGACCGCCAACGGACCCGACGCGAAGGAGGACACCAGCACCACGCCCGCGATCACCACCGCCGCCTGACCAACGAAGATCACCGGCGGCCGGACCTCGTCACGTACACCACTCAGCTGGGCTTGACCGGCTGGGCCGGCTGACCGACGGGCGGTACCGGTTCGACGGCGTGGTCATCAACTGCCGCTGACCGAGCCGGACAAGCACAACGCCATCCACGGGGTTGCTGCGGTGGCGATTCCGGCGGCCGGTGGACCACGCCTGAGGACATCGTCAGGGGCGGTTGTACCCCGCGCCGGGGTTTGGGCTCGGGTTGGACGTGCAGATTTCCTACCGGCTGGATGCGACGGGACTGACGGTGCGACCATCGCGGCCAACGGCGGTGAGGCGGATTGTCGATTCACGTGCGGGTAGCATCGGTATCTGTCGCCCGGAGATGGGCTGATCGACGGTGCCGGCGTGAGATTCGGGCGCGACTCAGATTGTGACCGATGCGGCGGGGCAGCTGCCCGTCGGCAAAGAGCCGCTCGAGGGAACGGCGTTCGATGGGGGTTGGCCGCGCCCGCTGGAGCTGCAGGTCGAGCCACGGACACTGCGCAGTGTGTCCAAGAATTCAGTCGCCCAGTCGTGGGCGGTGTGGCTGCGGACCTGCTGCCGCAGGATCCGCATGCGGCGACGCCGTTCCGCGACCGAACTGGTCGCGGCCTGATGGATGGTCCGGCGCAGATCCTGCAGGTCGTGCGGATTGACCAGGTAGGCGGCGGTGAGTTCGTCGGCAGCACCGGCGAATTCGGAGAGCACCAGGGCCCCTTGCTCGTCGTGGCGACTGGCGACATATTCCTTGGCCACCAGGTTCATTCCGTCTCGCAGTGAGGTGACCAGGAGGACGTCGGCGGCCAGGTACAGGGCGGTCAGCTCGGCGGGGGAATGCTGCCGCTGGGTGTAGTGGACGACCGGGTGTCCGGCCGTCGCGTGGGTGCCGTTGATGCGGCCCACCATGGCGGCGACCTGCTCGGCGTGCGTTCGGTAGTCGGGGATACGGTCGCGGCTCGGAACGGCGACCTGCACCAGCACCGTGCGGTCCGGATCGAGGTCGCCGCAGGCCAGTAGCTCCTCGAATGCCTTTAACCGGTGCAGGATTCCCTTCGTGTAGTCCAGGCGGTCCACGCCCAGCAGGACGGTCGTCGGAGACCCCAACAAGTCCCGAGTCCGCTGGGCTCGGGTCCGTGTCTCACGCTGCTGGCTGCGCCGGCCGAACAGCGCAAAGTCGATGGAGATGGGGAAGGCACCGACTCGTACCTCGGTCGAGACGCTCTCACCCGATCCGGCGTCGGCATCGATGAAGCGCAGCGTCCGGGTCTGGCCGCTGACCGTGGGCAGCACGCTAATAGTCCGGCAGGAGAAGTCCCAACAGCTCCGTATGAATTTCTCCACGTCACAGTGCCGTTGGAAGCCGACCAGATCGGCGCCCAGGATGCCCTGAAGAATCTCTTCCCGCCACGGCAGTTGGGCGAACAGGTCACGCGGTGGGAAGGGAATGTGGCTGAAGAAGCCGATCGTCAGGTCCGGGCGCCGTGCCCGGAGCAGAGCGGGCACGAGTTGCAGGTGATAGTCGTGGATCCAGACGGTGGCGTGCGGGGCGGCGCACTCGGAGGTAGCCGAGGCGAACCGCTCATTCACGGCGGCATAGCGGCTCCACCAGCGGTCATCGTAGTCGGGTCGGGCGGCGATGTCGTGGTAGAGGGGCCAGAGGGTGCCATTGCTGAACCCGTTATAGTAGTCCTGCACGTCCACGCTGTCCAACGGCACCGCGGCCAGCGTCACGCCATCGACGGGCAGCGGGGATCGAACGGGTCCGGCCCGCCCTGTCCACCCGACCCAGACCATGCGGGGATCCTGCACGACCGATCGCAGCGCGCTGGCCAGACCTCCCGGGCTGGGATGCCAGCGAACCGGTCCGGACCCGGGATCTGCGCAGTGCACCGGCAGCCGGTTCGCCACGATGACCAAGTCACCCGGCGTCCGCCCGGGCTGCTCACCGCCGCCGGCGGTCTGGCGCGGTGGCGGAATCGCTGATGCCAAGGTCGGTGGTGGCGCAGCCGCCGGAGGCGGTTGCCGGTTCCACATGGCCGGCAGCGCTCGGGTGCCCTGGTGCAGATGTCGCCACCAGGTCAGCGGGATCTCGGCCTCGCCCTCGACGAACGGCAGCCACAGCGCGCTGTCCGGATCGGGCGCGCCACTCGAATCAGTCAGCGCCGCAACCCATCCGCCGCCGGATTGATCGTGATAGATCACCCACGGTCGTCCGTCCAAAGTAATAGTCACCGCCCTGGGCGCCGCGCCGGGATGAGGCGCCCACCTGCCCCGGTAGACGTGATCGGACCGTGCGACGCTTTCGATTCGCTCTAGGACGTGCACGCGTTGCTCCTTCGAGGAACCGTCCGGAATCCGGCGAAGCCGCTGCGCCGTAGGGGACTGGCGGGTCGCCGAAGCTCACTAACTTGTTCCCAGGATCCAGACCTTTAACCGATGTTAATGCTTGCGGTGCGCGTGGGGAAGTGGTGGGCGGCAAGGCCGGCTTGGCCGAGGCTCTCGGCGGTTGCGGTCGAGTAGGGCGATCCACCGGCCCGGGGTTTGACCGGGGATCGGCCGTTGTTCACTGAACGGCCGGGATTGCCGATCAACTCCGTGCCCGTAACCCGCGGGATTGGACTGATCCAGTCTGGGTGGGCGATCTGATGGTTTTGAGTGGTCGAGCCGCTTTCCGGGATGCGGGAGCTGCTGAGGACGCAAGTCCCTCGGCCCGGGTGATGCGGGAGGCGCTGAATCGTCACCTGGTGAGTGGGTGGAGCCGGTCGTGGGCGAGCGCGGCTCGGGCGGCGTTGGCGCCGCAGGCGCCGTGCACTCCGCCGCCGGGGTGTGCGGCGGCGGAGCCGAGATAGAGCCCGCGGATGGGGGTTCCGGCCCGGCCGAGGCCGGGGATGGGCCGGAAGATGAGTTGTTGGTGGAGTGCGGCGGTGCCTGCGTTGAGGGCGCCGCCGACGAGGTTGGCGTCGCGGTTGTACAGGTCGGGTGGGGTGAGGATCCGGCGGGCCAGGATGCGGTCGGTGAATCCGGGTGCGGCGCGCTCGATCTTCCCTTGCATGCGGTCGGCTATTCGTTGGGCGTCGGTGTGGCTCCAGTGGCCGGTGATGTGCTGCCCGCCGGCGTCACCGCGGACGTGCTGGGGGACGTGGGTGTATGCCCAGAGTGCCTCGGTGCCGGGTGGTGAGCGGGTCGGGTCGGCGGTGGTCATCTGCCCGATCAGCAGGAACGGGTCGGCGGGGACGAGGCCGGAGTTGATATGGGTCATCCATTGGCTCAGGTCGTCGATGGATCCGGTGAGGTGCACGGTGCCCGGGGCGGTTGGTGGTGAGTCGTGCCAGGGGACGGGGCCGTTGAGGGCCCAGTCGACCTTGACGGTGCCGGGGTCCCATTGGAAGGACCGCATCTGCCGATGAACCCGGGCGGGCAGCTGCTCCCAACCGACCAGTTGGCCGTATAACGCGGGAGCGGATACATCGGCGATCACCGCTCGGCGCACGGGGATGATTTCGCCGTCGGTGAGCCGCACTCCGACGGCGCGGCCGTGGTCCACCTCGATCCGGGTAACTTCTGCATTGCAGCGGATGTCCCCACCCAGACCGGTGAAGCGGGCGCCCAGGGCGGCGGCGAGGTGGGCGGCGCCGCCCTGAGCGACGGGGAACCCGACGTCCTGGGCGAGCATCGCCAGGAGCCACCCGAACAGGCCGGAGCCGGCGGCGTCCGGGGGGATGTCGGCGTGGGCGGCGTTCCCGGCGATCAGTAGTTGGGCCGCCGTTCCGCGTAGCCGGGTACCGGCGAGGGTGCGAGAGGGTTCGAGCAGCATCCGGATGAACGACAGTGAACCAACTTTGCGGAGTTTGAAGGCGGCACGAAGGCCGGCCCGAAGCGGAGGGAACGGGGAGAGCAGCGCGTCGACGAGGGCGCCCCCGATGTGGGTCCAGTCGGTGTACATCCGCTCCCACGCGTCGCCGTCGCCGGCGTGCAGTCGTTCCAGGCCTTCGGCGGTGTCCCGTGGGTCGTGGTGGATCAGGGCCCACCCGCCGTTGCGGTCGGGGCTGCCCACGACGGCCGGGGCATGGGACCAGGTCAACCCGAACCGGTCCAGGTTCATCGCGGTGAGCACCGGTGAGGCGGCCGCCAGCGGATAGAACGAGCTGAAGGTGTCGTGGATGTACCCGTCCTGCACGTCGCTGTCGCTGGCCACGGCGCCCCCGATGCGGTGCTGCGCCTCCAGGACCAGGACGCGCCAACCGGCGTCGGCCAGGACATTCCCGGCGACCAGGCCGTTGGGCCCGGCCCCGATGATCACTGCGTCGTAGGAGCGCATGGCCCAGGGGTCCCTTCGGCGATCGGTGTCATGCCGCTCGGCCGGCCACCGCGGAGAACATCAGCGGTCATCCTGGGTCTGCTGGCGGGTGTGGTGTGGTGGGTCAGGGGTGGTCCGGCGGGTCGGCCAGGCGGGCGGCGGCTTCCAGGTGCAGGGCGTGTACGAAGGCCTGCGGGAGGTTGCCCCGCAGTTGGTGTTGGTGGACGTCGAACTCCTCGGAGTACAGCTCGGCCGGTCCGGCGCACGCGCGGGTCCGTTCGTACCAGCGGGCCGCCTCGACGGGCCGGTGCTGTTGGTGCAGCGCCAGGGCGACGAGGAATCCGCACAGAGTGAAGGAACCTTCGGCGTCGGCCAGGGGCCGGTCGTCGTGCCGGAATCGATAGGCGTACCCGTCGCGGGTGAGGTCGGTCAGGTACCCGTCGAGGGTGCGGATGGTGCGGGGATCAGCCGGGTCGATGCCACCGCGGAGCGGCGGCAGCAGCAGCGCGGCGTCGAGCGCCGGGTCCCGGGGGGAGCGTTGCCACCGCCCGCTGGGATGCACCGCGTTGGTGGCGGTGTCGGCGGTGATCCGGTCGGCCAGGGCGAGCCAGTCGACCGCGGCGGGCCCGGCGTGCGGGATCCGAGCGATGGCCCGCAGCCCGGCGGCGCAGGTGAGCCGGCTGTGCGTCCAGGGTTGGTTGTCGATCTCCCAGATCCCGGCGTCGGGTTCGGTCCACCGTGCGCTGATGGCGTCGGCGGCGACGATGGCGGCTTTCCAGTGGTCGGTGTCCAGCCGGTCGGCCCGGCCGGCCGCGGCGAGCAGCAGCAGCGATTCGCCGAACGCGTCGAGTTGGAATTGTTGGTTGGCCCAGTTCCCGATCAGGTTCTTGCCGCCGGGGTATCCGGGCAGGTTCAGGGTCCGCTGGTCCGGCACCGGTGCGCCGCCGGTGGTGTAGGCGGGTCTCAGGTCGGGCCCGTGGTCCAGGATCCGGGCGCTGACGAAACGGACGGCGTCGTCGAGCAGGGGCGGCGTCCCGGCCGTGGCGGCGGCCTGCCCGGCGTAGCACTGGTCGCGGATCCAAACGTACCGGTAGTCGTAGTTCCGGCCGGCCTCGGCGCGTTCGGGCAGGCTGGTGGTGGCGGCGGCCACCATGCCGCCGCTGGCCGAGGTCAACCCGCGGAGCACGACGTAGGAGCGGCGGGCATCCTTCGGTTCGAGGCAGCTGACGAGGTCGGGAACTGCTGTGTGCCAGGCGGTTTCGGTGGCCTCCCACATAGCCTCGGGGGCGGGGGGCCGGTCCGGGAGGGCCTGGTCGCTGATCTCCAGGATGAGGTCGTGGTGTGCGCCGGTGGGCACCGTCAGCTGCCCGGTCAGCGCGTGGCGCCGGTCCACCGGTCGGGTGTCGGCGGGGGCGCCGGTCCATCGCACGTGCAACGGGCCGCTCCGGCCGGTCCAGGTGCCGTCCGCGCCGTGCAGCCGGGTGAGCCCGTGCCGACCGAATCCTGCCCGCGGGGCGAGCGTGATTTGGACCTGGCCGCCCCCGTCGACGGCCAGGACGCGACGCAGCAGCACCACTCGATGAGGGTCACCGGGAAACGCGAGCGCCTCTCGGCACTCGATGATGCCCTGATTTGTGACCCAGCGGCTGCGCCAGATCATGCTGCCCTCTTCGTAGAAGCCGCCCCAGACGAACCGGTCCACCGGGGTGATCGAGTAACCGCCAGGGCCGTCGAGCAGCGCGGAGAAGACGGCGTCACTGTCCCACCGCGGGGCGCACATCCATACGATGTCGCCGCGGGGGCCGAGCATGGCGCCGCGTTCTCCGTCGGCCAGCAGGGCGTATTCGCGCAGCACCTGCGGTACGAACTGGTCCGTACCGGCATCCGGTTCGGGGCACCCGCTCACCGGCGGGCTCCTCGCAGGACCAGGGCGCCGGCGGCGGCGGACGCCCCGGCGACAGCGGCGCTACCCAGCGCCGCACGGCGGTAACGCGGCCAGATCAGGGCCGCCGCGATCATGCTGGTCGCGTGCAGGACGTCGACCACGGCGGCCCCGGTGACCAGCGCTTGGGTGGGTCGGATCATCACCGCCGTGCCCTGCAGCAGTTGCCGGCCACCGAGAATCCTGACCACGGGAGTGTCGGGGGTGGGGCCGGTCCCGCTGACTAGCCGGGCCACGGCCTGTGGCCGGAACACGGTCACCGCACCGGCCGCGGCCGTCACCGTGGCCCATGTCCGCGCCGCCCTCCGCGGGGTGGCCCGTCCGGGGGTCGTCATCTGCGGCGGACCAGCATCAGGGCCGCGGCGCCGGCCAGCGCACCGCTCGCCGTGGCGGCGAGCAGGCCGTGGTGGTGCGACGCCCACAGTTGCGGTGCGGAGTTCTTGGCTCGGTCGTCGAAGATGCCGTGTGTGCCGAAGTCCCTGCCGTCGGGTCCGTCGGCCGGTTTCCACAGGTTCGCCGGCGCGTCGGGGGGTTGCCTCTGCTTGGTCTGTTGGGAGGAGAACCCGGTTTTGCCCAGGTAGCGGTCCAGCAGTCCCGGGGCGATGGCGTTGGCGGCCAGGGTGCCGACGGTGCTGGCGCCGACCCAGTATTCCCGCCGCTTCGGGTGGTCGGCCGCGTACAGGACGCCGCGGGCGGCGACCTCGGGCTGGTAGATCGGCGGGACGGGTTGGGCGTGGTGGGGTAGCCGGGACAGCACCCAGGAGAACTGCGGGGTGTTCACCGCGGGCATCTGCACCATCGTCACGTGCACGTTCGACTTGTCATGCAGTAGTTCGCAGCGCAGCGCCTCGTGAAAGCCCTGGATCGCGTGTTTAGCGCCGCAGTACGCCGTCTGTAAGGGAATGCCGCGGTAGGCCAGCGCGGACCCGACCTGCACGATGGTGCCCCGGTCGCGGGGTTTCATGTTCTGTAGCGCGGCCATGGTGCCGTAGACGTATCCCAGATAGCTCACCTCGGTCACCCGCCGGTATTCGTCGGGTTGGATCTTCGCGAAGGGCGCGAACACCGAGGTGAAAGCGACATTCACCCAGACATCGATGGGGCCGAGCTCGCTTTCGACGCGGTCGGCGGCCGAAAAAACCTGCGCCTGGTCGGCCACGTCCGTCGGGATGGGCAGCGCGGTGCCGCCGCCGGCACGCACATCTTGGGCGGCGCCCGTCAGCCCGCTCTCGCCGCGCGCCAGCATCGCGACGCGGGCCCCGCGGGCGCCGAACGCCGAGGCGACCGCGCGGCCGATACCGCCGCTGGCCCCGGTGACCACTACGACCTGTGGAGTCATCTTTGCCTCCCTGAGGAGAGAGTGGAACCTGACGACCGGTCATCGGATCGGTCGATGTCATCCGTCACGTCGGCGGGTCAGCCTGCGTAGACCCGGAGACCTCGTGCATCGCGGGGGATTCGGTGGTCCAGCCGATGGACCACAGATCCGTCTGCTCGGATTCGCCGCCGGCGGCGGCGAATCGGGTGAAGCCTGCGGCCACCTGCGTGCGGTCCCCGAGTGGCATTCGATGCAGGATCTGCCGGATCGCCGCCCGTCGCCGATCCATCACGCTGTCCACCAGGGCACGGCCCTGGTCGGTCAGGGTCAGCAGCAGGTGCCGGCGGTCCGCCGGATTGTCCCGACGGTCCGCCAGCCCGCTGGCGACCAGTCGGTCGCAGGCCCTGGTGGCATTGGACGGATGTACCTGCATCGCCTCGGCCAAGGCGGCCAGGTGCATCGGACCCCGGCTGGCGATGATCACCAACGCCCGGAACTGAGTGAGGGTGACCGTGTCCTCGACCGGGGCCAGTGACCGGACGGCCACCCCGATCAGGACCCGAGATGCGGCCAGGACCGCTTCGACTTCGCCGAGGAACGCCAGGCCCTCCTGATCGGCCGTTGTCCAGTCGGCACCGGAGTCACTGCGACGCATGATGTCAGTCTTACGCAATCCTTGCGGTATCGCAATGGTCGGAGTAGTTCTGGTAGTGGGCGTGACTGTCCCGCCGGAGCGAAGGAGCACGCACGATGGCCGAATTGGTGGCGGATGTGGTGTTGTCCCGGTTGCGAGAATGGGGGGTGCGGCAGGTCTTCGGGTACCCGGGGGACGGGATCAACGGCCTGTTGGCGGCGTGGGGGAGGGCGAAGGACGACCCGCAGTTCGTGCAGGCCCGGCACGAGGAGATGGCCGCGTTCGCCGCCGTCGGCTTCGCCAAGTTCAGCGGTCGGGTCGGGGTGTGCGTGGCGACCAGCGGACCCGGCGCGATCCACCTGCTGAACGGGCTGTACGACGCGAAACTCGATCACGTCCCGGTCGTCGCGATCGTCGGGCAGACGGCCCGCTCGGCCATGGGCGGCTCGTACCAGCAGGAGGTCGACCTGCTCTCGCTGTTCAAGGACGTCTGCAGCGACTACGTGCAGATGTGTACCGTCCCACAGCAGCTGCCGAACCTGATCGACCGGGCGATCCGGATCGCTCAGACCGAGCACGCCCCGACCTGCGTGATCGTGCCGTCCGACGTGTTCGACCTGGACTACGAACCGCCGGGGCACGAGTTCAAGCAGGTCCCGTCCAGCGTCGGCACCGCCTGGGCGACCGCCGCCCCGGACCCGGACGCGGTCCGCGCCGCGGCGGACCTGCTCAACGCCGGGGAGAAGGTCGCGTTGCTGGTCGGTCAGGGGGCCAGAGGCTGCGAAGCCGAGCTGACCGAAGTCGCGGACCTGCTGGGCGCCGGCGCCGCGAAGGCGTTGCTGGGCAAGGACGTGCTGCCCGACACCCTGCCCTGGGTCACCGGTTCGATTGGCCTGCTGGGCACCACCGCCAGCTACCGGCTGATGATGGGCTGCGACACGCTCCTGACCATCGGGTCGAACTTCCCGTACACCCAGTTCATGCCGGACCTCGGGCAGGCCCGGGCCGTGCAGATCGACCGGTCCGGCAAGTGGATCGGCATGCGGTACCCCTACGAGATCAACCTCGTCGGGGACGCGAAGGCCACTCTCAAGGCGCTGATCCCGCTGTTGAACCGGAAGGCCGACCGGAGCTGGCGGGACCGGGTGCAGGCCGATGTCGCGGACTGGTGGCAGACCGCCGAGCGCCGCGCGTTGACCGCCGCCGATCCGGTCAACCCGATGCGGATCTTCCATGAACTGTCGCAGCGGTTGCCCGTCGACGCCATCGTGGTCAGCGATTCGGGCAGCGCAGCGAACTGGTACGCCCGGCACCTGCGCTTTCACGGCGACATCCGCGGGTCACTGTCCGGGACGCTGGCCACGATGGGTCCGGGGGTGCCGTACGCGATCGGCGCGAAATGGGCGCACCCGGACCGACCGGTGATCGCCCTGGTGGGAGACGGAGCGATGCAGATGAACGGACTGGCCGAGCTCATCACCATCTCGCACTACTGGTCGCAATGGGCCGACCCGCGGCTCATCGTCGCGGTGCTGCACAACAACGACCTCAACCAGGTCACCTGGGAGATGCGGGCCATGTCGGGTGCCCCCAAGTTCGCCGAATCGCAGACTCTCCCGGACGTCGACTACGCCGGATTCGCGACCGGTTTGGGTCTGTCCGGCGTCCGGATCGACGACCCCGATGCGCTGGGCCCGGCCTGGGCGACCGCGTTGGCGGCGACCCGGCCCACCGTGCTGGACGTGATCTGCGACCCGGATGTGCCGCCGATCCCGCCGCACGCCACCTTCGATCAGGTCAAGTCCGTCGCCGGGGCGGTGCTGCACGGTGACGAGGACGCCTGGGGTTTCGTCAAACAGGGTGTGAAACAGAAGGTGCAGCAGTATCTGCCCGGAACCAAGGGGGGAACGTCATGACCGTTGCGCGCCACCGCGGTCTGGCACGGCGGGCCCTGACCGACGTACGGACCGGCCGCTTCGAACGCAGCCTGTCGGCGGTGACCGCCGCCGGCGCCGCCATCACCGCGGCCGAGATCTACCTGTCCCATGACGGGGCCAGCTTCGGGAACAAGATGATGTGGTGGCCGGTGATGGTCGTCCCGACCGCGATCCCGGCCGGAATTGCCGCGGTGTTCTCAGCCCGCGCCGCCCGCACCGTCCTGCCGCTGACCAGCGCGGCCATCGTGGTCAACGGGCTGCAGGGCACCTACCTGCACTGGCGGGGCATCGCCCAACGCCCCGGCGGGTGGACCCGTTACAACATGGAGGCCGGCCCGCCGATGTTCGCGCCCCTGCTGGCATCCCTGGTCGGCGGGATGGGCCTGGTCGCCGCCGTGCTCCGGCGGGAAAAGTACTTCCGGTCATGACCTCCCGCGCTCCCGGACAGCGGGCCGTCACCCCGCAGGGCCGGGTTCGGTTCCCCGGCTTCGACGTGTTGGACCAGTCCGACGTATGGGACGACATCACCGCGGGGGTGGTGCTGGCCCGGCTCGCCCCCCCGAATGACCTGGGGTTCTTCACCGAGCCGGAACGGGCGATCGCCGAACCGCTGCTAGACCTGCTGCTGGCCCAGGACGCCGAGCCTCGGGTGCCGGTGCTCGCCCTGATCGGCACCCGGCTCGCCATCGGCGAGACCGACGGGTGGCACTACGACGACCTGCCCGAGGACGGGCAGGCCTGGCGCGCCACGCTCAAGTTCCTGAACCGGGACGCCGGCGATCGGCACGGCGGTCCCTTCTCGCGGCTGCGACCGGCCCAGCAGGCGGGGCTGATCCAGGCCGTGCAGGATCTGGCGCAGCGTGGCAAGACATGGCACGACTACCCGGCGTCCCAGGTCTGGAGCCTGTGGACCCGGTACGCCTGCACCGCGTTCTACTCCCACCCCTGGGCGTGGAACGAGATCGGCTTCCCCGGCCCCGCCTACCCCCGCGGGTACCTCAATCCCGGCATCAACGCCCGGGACCGCTGGGAAACCGCTGACCGGATCGACGTCGACCCCGTGCCCTTCGCCGCCCGCATCGACCTGGCCCGCCAGTCGCACACCGACCTCACCCACCGACCCGGCCGCGACCCGAAGGGACGGGGGCCACTGCCATGACCTTCTACGGGAACATCCGGAGCCGCAACGAATCGGCCTGGCTGCTGCCGACCGACGGGTCCCGGACCGATCACCGGCTACGCGCCGACATGCGCCGCTACGCCGACCACGACGAGGTCGACCTGGTGGTGGTCGGAGCCGGCGCCGGCGGCAGTGTCCTGACGCAGCGACTGGCCCGCGCGGGATGGAGCGTGATCTGCCTGGACGCCGGGCCGTTCTGGGACCCCGACGCCGACTGGGTCAGCGACGAACGCGCCTCGCACACCCTGTACTGGACCGACCCGCGGCAGATCGGCGGCGCCGACCCCGTCCCGTTGGGCTCCAACAACTCCGGCCGCGGCGTCGGCGGCTCCATGATCCACTACGCCGGATACACACCCCGCTTCCACCCATCCGATTTTCGAACCCGCACCACCGAAGGAGTCGGAGCCGACTGGCCCATCGCCTACAGCGACCTCCGGCCGCACTACGAACAACTTGAAGCCGAACTGCCCGTCGCCGGCCAGGACTGGCCCTGGGGTGACCCGCACGGCTACCCCCACCACCCGCACCGAGTGTCCGGCAACGGGGAGATCTTCCTCCGCGGCGCCGCCGCTGCCGGCATCACCGCCCGGGTCGGACCCGTCGCGATCACCAACGGCCGCTTCGGGAACCGCCCGCACTGCATCTACCGAGGTTTCTGCCTGCAGGGCTGCAAGGTCAACGCCAAGGCCAGCCCGCTGATCACCCACATCCCCGACGCCCTGGCGCACGGCGCGGAAATCCGACCCGACAGCCACGTCAGCCGGGTCCTGGTCGACGACCGCACCGGCCGGGTCACCGGAGTCACCTATCTCCGGGCCGGAGTGGAGCACCGGCAATGGGCCAGGGCCGTCGCCGTGGCCGGCTACAGCATCGAGACCCCGCGGCTGCTGCTGCTCTCCGCCTCCCCCCGGTTCCCCGACGGGCTCGGCAACGACCACGACCAGGTCGGCCGCTACCTGATGGTCCAGGGCGCCCCGCAAACCGCCGGCCGGTTCGACGACGAGATCCGGATGTACAAGGCACCGCCGCCGGAAGTGAGCAGCGAACAATTCTACGAAACCGACCCCGGCAAGCCCTACCGACGCGGATGGTCCATCCAAACCGTCAGCCCACTGCCGATCACCTGGGCCGAACACGTTACTGCGCAGGGACACTGGGGTGAACCGTTGCGGGAATACATGCGCGACTACGTGCATTGGGCCACCCTCGGCGCGCTCTGCGAATTCCTCCCCGATCCCGACAACCGCGTCACCCTGGCCGAGGAAAAGGATCGGCACGGGCTGCCCGTCGCGCACTTCGCCTACACCCAGACCAGCAACGACCGGCTGCTGATGCGCGCCGCGCAGGACTCGATGGAGACGATTCTGCATGCGGCCGGAGCAGGCGAGGTCATCACCATCGACCGGTACGCCCACCTCGTCGGCGGCGCGCGGATGGCCGACCGACCCCAGGACGGGGTCGTCGACGCCGACCACCGGGTGTTCGGCGTCCCCAACCTGTTCATCGTCGACGGCAGTGTTCTGCCCACCCAGGGCGCTGCCAACCCCGCCCTGACCATCATGGCGCTGGCCGCCCGCGCCGCACACCGGCTGACCACCCGGCGGGTCCACGCGGCCGCTGCGGCGCCGGCAGGCGCGTCGTGAGCATCACCGGAGCATCGATCGACGCGGTCACCGTCGCGGTGTACCGGTTCCCCACCGACCGCCCGGAGGCCGACGGCACCCTCACCTGGAACGCCACCACCGCGGTCACCGCCACCGTGCACGCCGGGAACCGGCAGGGCCTGGGCTGGACCTACAGCACCGCCGCGGCCGCGCAGGTGGTGACCGACCACCTTGCCCAGGCGATCACCGGGCGGGACGTCATGGACACCCCCGGGGCCTGGTCGGCGATGCACCGAGCCTGCCGCAACCTGGGCACCCGCGGACTGGTCATGCAGGCCATCAGCGCCGTCGATATCGCGCTCTGGGACCTCAAAGCACGCGTGCTCGGCATTCCCCTCACCGACCTGTTCGGGCGGGCCCGGGAGACGGTTCCGGTCTACGGGTCAGGCGGGTTCACCACCCTGTCCGACTCGGAGCTCGCCAAACAGGTCGACGAGTGGGCCGCGGCCGGCTGCCCGGCCATGAAGATCAAGATCGGCCAGTCCTGGGGCACCGATGTCGATCGGGATATTATGCGTGTCAACAGCTTCCGCGAAATAGCCGGCCCGGCGGTAGACCTCATGGTCGACGCCAACGGCGGCTACACAACCGGGCAGGCCCGCCGCGTCGGTGCCACCCTGGAGCGGCTCGGCGTGGTGTGGTTCGAGGAACCCGTCTCCAGTGACGACATCACCGGCCTGGGCGTTGTACGCGCGGCGGTGCGGTGCGACGTGACGGCCGGCGAATACGCTGCCGACCTGTATGACATCGATCGGCTGTGCCCGGTGGTTGACTGCCTGCAACTCGACGCCACGCGGTGCGGCGGCTACACCGGCTGGCTCCGCGGCGCCGCGATCGCCCAAGCCCACAACCTGCACGTCTCCGCGCACTGCGCCCCCGCGCTGCACGCGCCGGTCGCCGCCGCCGCGCCCAACCTACGGCACGTCGAATTGTTCATCGACCACGCCCGCCTCGAACCCCTCCTTGTCGACGGCACCCCCACCGTGCGACACGGCACACTCCACCCCGATGGGCGCGCCTCGGGGCATGGCATGACCATCGCGGCCCGGGCAGTTGACCATCGGCTGGCAGCACCCGAACACGCCGACTTCGACAGCCCAGCCGAACCACCGATTGGAGGATCACCATGAACTGCTACGACTGCGCCGGGAACGGCCACACCACCCCGGCGGTAGCCATCTGCACCAGTTGCGGCGCCGCGCTGTGCGGCGACCACACCCGCCTGGAAACCCACGACCAGAACCAGGCCGCCACCCCGGGCAACCCCAGCCACCACCGCACCCGCTCACTCGTCTGCACCAACTGCGACAGCGTTCTTCGCGCCGTGGCTGCCTAACGGACACCTGACTCGTCGCCCTGACCAGCCGCGTCGGGGTGATCATGGGCGGCCCGGCAAATGAACGCCGCGCGCCGCCAAAGGGACCGGTCTCCAACCGACACACCATGCACTCTGGTCAACGCACCAGGAAAGAGATGACATTCAATGCGACAAACGATTCCGCTGTACCGCGATCGTGCGGCCGCCGGGCTAGTACTCGCCGAGAAATTGATGAAGTATGCCGGTCAAAATGTCGCCGTATTCGGCGTCGGCGCGAGTGGTGTCCTAGTCGCGGCACCCGTTGCCGAGGCGTTGGGCGCCGATCTAGATGTCGTGGCGGTCCGGCAGCTGACCGTGCCCGGCCAACCGGATCAGGTTTGGGGAGCCGTCGCAGTACTCGGTGACTGTGTGCAGATCGTCGCCGAGCACCGCAGCGACCGGGAACGGTCGCGATCGGTCGAATTGACGGACACCGTGCGTCAGTGCGACCTGAGCCAGCTGCGTCAACTCGAGAACACCTACCGAGCCGGCCGGCCGTCCGAACAGGTCACCGGCCGGCTGGTCATCGTGGTGGGCGACGGGCTCACCAGCCTCGCGACCATGCGGGCCGCCGCCTCCGCCGTGCGCCGGCATCACCCCGCCCGGCTGGTCATCGCCCTTCCAACCGGCACCCCGCAAGTGCGTCGGATGCTCAGCAAAGCCGCCGACGAGGTGGTCTGCTCATTGTCCCTTGGACTGCTTCACGCCGAGTCGGTGTACAGCGAGGATGCCGGCATCAGCGTCGGTGACGTCAGGCGTCTGCTCTCCGCCCAAGCGGCCGGGGCGACGACTGTGTGACGATGGATCAGAGTCTGCCGCGGTGGATCGGCCGATCGCGTTCGAAACCGCTCGTGCGGGGCCAGCGTATCGAGAGTCGGCCACGCGGCGTCTCTCTGGGCGGTCGACACCCAGGAGGTGCACGTTACTGCTGGCGGATGCACATGGAGATCGGCCTTCAAGCATCGGGCTCTCGGCGGAGACATCGACCAGGCCCTGGACCCGACTACGGTGCGAACTCGTCACCGTCAAGGAGACCGACGGGCCGGAACAATCCGCGACTCGTCGACCGCCGCGACCGACGCTGACCTTGATCGGCATGCACGGCTTCGACCGGCAACTGGACCCGTTACCCGCCGCTGGACAGCCGCATCGACTTCGCCAGCGGTACGAGCCGCTGGGGTCAAGCCCAGCTGAGTGGTGTACGTGACGAGGTCCAGCCGCCGGTGATCTTCGTTGGTCAGGCGGCGGTGGTGATCGCGGGCGTGGTGCTGGTGTCCTCCTTCGCGTCGGGTCCGTTGGCGGTCTGGGAGCGGGCCAGGACGTCGATGCCAAGGTAGCGGCGGCCCTCGGTCCATTCGTCGTGCTGTTCGGCCAGGACGGCGCCGACGAGGCGGATCAGAGCGCCCCGGTCGGGGAAGATCCCGACGACGTCGGTCCGGCGGCGGATCTCTTTGTTGAGCCGTTCCTGAGGATTGTTGGACCAGATCTGCCGCCAGATCTCCTTCGGGAACGCGGTGAACGCGAGCAGGTCGGCCCGGGCCTGGTCGAGGTGATCGGCGACCGCGGGCAGCTTCTCGGCGAGCGTGTCGATCACCCGGTCGAACTGGGCAGCCACAGCTTTCGCGTCGACCTGGTCGTAGATCGAGTGCAGCATGGTCCGCACCCACGGCCAGCTGCTCTTCGGGGTGATCGACATCAGGTTCACCGCGTAATGCGTGCGGCATCGCTGCCACGAGGCACCCGGCAGGGTCGCGCCGATCGCGGCGACCAGGCCGCTGTGCGCGTCGCTGGTGACCAGCCGGACCCCGGACAAGCGCCGGGCGACCAGGCCACGCAGGAACGCCAACCAGCCGGCGCCGTCCTCGCGGCTGGTCACGTCCAGGCCCAGGATCTCGCGATGCCCGTCACCGTTGACCCCGGTCGCGAGCAGGGCGTGGACCTGCACGACCCGGCCGCCCTCGCGGACCTTCCAGGACCAGCGCGTCGGCCGCGAGGAACGTGTACGGGCCCTGGTCCAGCGGCCGGGTGCGGAACGCCTCGACCTGCTCGTCCAGGTCGCGGGCCATCACCGACACCTGCGACTTGGACAGCGACGTCACGCCCAGCGCCTGGACCAGCTTCTCCACCCGCCGGGTCGAGACCCCGAGCAGGTACGAGGTCGCGACGACGGAGACCAGGGCGCGTTCGGCGCGGGTCCGCCGTTCCAGCAGCCAGTCCGGGAAGTACGACCCGGACCGCAGTTTCGGCACCGCGACGTCCAGGGTGCCGACCCGGGTGTCGAAGTCCCGGTGCCGGTACCCGTTGCGGGAGTTCACCCGGTCCGGGCTGCGTTCGCCGTAGCCGGCGCCGCACAGGGCGTCGGCCTCGGCGCCCATCAGCGTCTGAATGAACGTGGACAGCATCGAGCGGAGCAGGTCCGGGCTCGCCGACGCGAGCATGTCGCCGACCATGGTCGTGGGGTCGTTAGGCTGCGCAGTGGTCATCGCGTGATGTCTCCTTCGACAGACTGTGAGAGGTCCTTCGAAGCCTCACGCGGTGGCCGTCCTCGTCCCGGGACCGACACGCCCCGACCTGCCTGGTCAGGGGGTCAAGGTCGATCAGTGGTCGTACACCACTCTGGTGGACTCAACTGCCGCTGGACGTCGACCACCTCCCGCTTGTCCTCCCCGACTACCGGCACCAACTCGGTTGCACTCGATTCCGAGGACACCAACGACTTCGAGACCGTCAACGCCATCGTCCGGACCACGGGGGGAACCTCCGACTCATCGCATGCCGCACGTCCGATGTCAACCACGGCATGGCGCTCAACCACCGCGACGCGCTCGACCCCGACGTCATCAATACCGTCTTCCAATGCTCGTCACCGGCACCGACTGGCAGGGCCCACATCGTGGGCCAAACAACTTTGTTCTCAAGCACTTTCCGGGCAGGGCGACAGAGTGGGCTTGGCCATATCGCTATGCCGGGTGTACCCGGCATAGCGAGTCGTGGTCGTTCGCGCTCGCCCTGCGGTTCGCCTCGTTCGCGCTGCTGGCTCCGACGGCGTCGACCGCTGATCCGCCATGACGTGGCGCCGAACTCGACGCGGGCCGGCTGGCCACCAGGCTGATTGTCGCGGTGGCCGGCGCTGACGTGCCGATGGCGCTCGCGGGGTCCGGTTGGCGGTGGTTGACGGCACGGTGACAGTTGGATGACTGCCCAGGTGATCCCGACCGGATCACGTGTTCTCCTCCGGTTCGACCGGCCCGGTGGTGGCGTCGACCAAGGCGCGGTGCAGAACGGCGATCAGCTCGGTGCGGCTCACGATTCCCTGCAGCCGTCCGACCTCATCCACCACGGGAATGTGGCGCAGTCCTTCCCCGCTCATCAGCGCGACGAGCTCGGCGACCGGCGCTGAACCCCGGATTGTCCGGACCGGGGACGTCATGTACTTGCTCACGGGGTCGAGGTTGACCAGATCGAGGCGGAAGAGGTCGTAGATGGTGGTGATGCCGACCACGTGACGGTCCTCGTCGACGACGGGGACCGCCTTGACCAGGTCGTTCGACATGATCATTCGTACCCGGTACATGTTCTCGGTCGGCTGGACGGTCTTGACCTCGCGGGTCATCACCGACTCCACCCGCAACCGGCCCAGCCGCCGGTCCATTGCATGGTCCTCGACGTCGCGGACGAGTGCCACGATGTCCTGCGGAAGCACGTCCAGACCCTGGTCCATCCGGCGAATCGCCGCGGTGATCTCGCTGGGCTGGATCGAAAGACGTTGGCCCGTGCCAGCCGGATCCGGCACCGGCGCGGGCACATGCGGGTACGTCCGCCCGGTCAGGTTGTTGACGGCGGCCGCGATGATCAGCAAGGTCAGACTGTTCACCGCGATCGGGAACACGGCGAACAGAAAGCCCTGCTCCTGTACGGCGCCGGTGCCCACAGCGGCGAACAACGCGCAGGCGCCACCGGGTGGATGCAGGCAGCGCAGCATCATCATCACCGCGATAGCCGCGGCGACGGCGACGGCCGCTGCGGTGATGCTTCCGACGGGTGTACCGTTGCCGATCAGCCGCGCGGTCGCCACCCCGATGACGGTGGAGATGATGTTTCCCCCGAGCATCGGCCACGGCTGTGCAAGTGGGCTTGCTGGTGCGGCGAACAGCAGCACCGCGGAGGCCCCCATCGGGGCAACGAGGGCGGGCAGGCCCGTGGGACCCACGTCCAACAGCCACCCGGCCAGGCCGCCTGTGAGCAGCCCGAGCAACGAGCCCAGCGTCCCGCGGATCATCTCCGATCGGCGGTAGGGCAGGGATTGCGGCCGCCAGGAACCAAGCCAGCGCACGACGAAATGATGTGCAGCCATTCCGCCCGTCCTCACGTGTTGGAAAGCGACGGCCCGGCGGGTGGCGACGGTGGGCGCGTCCCGCGGCATCGCGGCCGGGGGCCCGTTGGTTCGCTGGTCGATGCGGTCCGTCCGGTGTCCATGACTCGTATGATCCCAAACGCTCAGCAGCGCAACCCGGCGATGCACGGGATCCACCGGAAGTGTCGTTGTTCGCGATAGTTGCTTCTCTCGCACTTTTCGTGATGACCGCCGGGGACCTTCGTGAGGCCCTGAGACGGTTTCTGACCGTGCTGTTGTCGATGCTGATTCCGAGTCTGGCGTCTGTGATGATGACATCATCGCCGGGGTTGCGCAGGGAAGTCGTGATTGTCGAGCTTCCTCTGGCGCGGGGTCGCAGTGCCTGCGGTGCGATCGGGTAGTCGACGCGGGTGCAGGATCTGCTCCGGGCTCAATTAGGCCCAGTTTCGCCCTGCACCAGCTCCCAGCGCCGCGTCACGGACCATCCGGTTGGTGCGCTGACGTCGAGCTCGCTCCCGGGCATGGGCCAAACGAGCTCGTGCCCGGATCATGGATGGCGCGGATTGCGACGCAGCTCCCTGGAACGGTAGATGCATCCCGGCCGAGGCGGCGGGCCATCTCTCGGACACCCACCCCGGCCCGTTTCAGGCCCGCGATCCGCTCCCGCTCGATCAACGGCCCGCGCCGGCGGGACACCAAATCGGCTCCGCCCGCCACCGATAACCGGTCCTGCGACCGATCCCGAGCACCAGCCTGCTATCAAGCCTGGCGGGTTTGCGGCGGCTTCCGCAGCAGTCTGAGGGCCGTGAGTGGATGACCTACTTTCCACGGTTTTCACCATAGTAAATGGGAAGAACTTCAGATACCGTCGAGATCGCCAGTGAAGTGGAAGGGGTAGACAGATGTCTGTACCGCTCTACGATCCCAGGGTCGGGTCGCCCGACCAGCGCGACGTCGCCGGCAGGTACGGGGCCTGGAACGACGAGGCCATCTGACCGGGATGATGATGATCGTCGACCGGCCAGCCGAGGTCGAGGACCATTCGGAACTGGGCAGTGGGAATCTCAATGTTGTCAAGCTGCGTCAGTCAGCGGCGGTTGGGTTCAGCGGGTCGAGCGACGGTCAATCTGCCGTGGAGCAGCGACCTGGCCAGATCGTCGGATCGGCAGAAAGCAGCGGCTCGACTACCCGACCGCCTGGCACGAGTTCACCACCTAACAGGGGATGGGGATGTGGGATCGGACCGGTGGCGGTCCCGACAGATCCTGACTGGCAGAGCCTCTTGATCAGGGGTAGCTTCCCCCGTGGGGGACCTTCGGCCCTGGAACGCCTGAGCGCCGCGGTGATGGAGTCGGGGGCGTGCTTTGGTGGGGCCCGCTGTGACCGAGGAGTAGTTGATGCGCCTGACCGACCCTCGTGCGACCTTGCTGTGGGTGTCGCGGTGAGCACCGTTCGGCCGACCGGCCCGTCCTCCCCGGCGGTCACGCAAATGACCGGGCAGGGACGCAACCTCGCGTTGGCGACCTGGACGTTCGCGATCAACTTCTGGGCCTGGAACCTGATCGGGCCGCTGTCCACGCCGTACGCCGCCGCGATGTCGCTGTCCAGCACGCAGACCGCGTTGCTGGTGGCCACGCCGATCCTGGTGGGGTCGGTCGGGCGAATACCGGTCGGCGCCCTCACCGATCGTTATGGCGGCCGAATGATGTTCATCATCGTCTCGGTCGCGTCCATTGTCCCGGTCCTGCTGGTCGCCTTCGCCGGGTCCATCGACTCCTATGTTCTGTTGCTGATTTTCGGCTTCTTCCTGGGTATTGCCGGGACCACCTTCGCCGTGGGTATCCCGTTCGTCAACGCGTGGTACCCGCCGGCCCGCCGCGGTTTTGCCACCGGAGTTTTCGGCGCGGGAATGGGTGGGACGGCATTGTCCGCCTTCTTCACCCCGCGTTTCGTGAATTGGTTCGGCTACGTCACCGCGCACCTGATCATCGCCGCGGCGCTGGCCGGCACGGCGGTGCTGGTGATGGTAGCAATGAAGGATTCGCCCAGCTGGAAGCCGAACACGGCCCCGGTGATCCCCAAACTCAGGGCGGCCGGCAAGCTGGCCATCACCTGGCAGATGGCGTTCCTGTACGCGGTGTGCTTCGGCGGCTTCGTCGCCTTCAGCACCTACCTGCCGACCTATCTCAAGACCATCTACGACTTCTCCGCCACCGACGCCGGGACCCGTACCGCGGGGTTCGCGCTGGCGGCGGTCGTCGCCCGGCCGATCGGCGGGATCCTGTCCGACCGGGTCGGTCCCAAGGCGATCGTGTTGACCTCGCTGATCGGGTCCGGGGCGCTGGCCGCCGTCGAGATCACGCAGCCGCCGGCGGAACTGGCGGCGGGGGCGTCGTTCGTCGCGCTGGCCTTTTTCCTGGGCATCGGCACCGGCGGGGTCTTCGCCTGGGTGGCGCGGTCCGCGCCGCCGGAGAAGGTGGGTACGGTCACCGGGATCGTCGGCGCGGCCGGGGGTCTGGGCGGGTACTTCCCGCCGTTGGTGATGGGGGCGACCTACGACTCGACCGGCAACGACTACACCGTCGGTCTTGCGCTGCTCGTGGCCACCTGCCTGGTGGCGGCGATCGTCACCGCCTGGCGGCTGCATGTGCGGCCGGCCGGCGCGAGCCCCGGAGGGAAGAATTGAACGCCGGAACCGACGGTCCCGTCGCCGATCTGCTGCTGCGCAGCGGTCGCTTCTTCACCACGGGTGAGGTGTCCGCCGACCGGCGCACCATCACCAAGTCCGGCGGACGCGAGGGCGACGTCTTCTACCGGGACCGCTGGAGCCACGACAAGGTGGTGCGCTCCACGCACGGGGTGAACTGCACCGGTTCCTGCTCGTGGAAGGTGTACGTCAAGGACGGCATCATCACTTGGGAGACGCAGGAGACCGATTATCCCAGTGTCGGTCCCGACCGGCCGGAGTACGAGCCGCGTGGCTGCCCGCGCGGCGCGGCCTTCTCCTGGTACACCTACTCGCCCACGCGCGTCCGCTACCCGTACGCCCGGGGCGTGCTGGTGCAGATGTTCCGGGAGGCCCGGACCCGGTTGGGCGACCCGGTGCTGGCCTGGGCCGAGATCCAGGACGATCCGGAGCGTCGCCGCCGCTACCAGCAGGCCCGCGGCAAGGGCGGCCTGGTCCGGGTGAGCTGGGACGAGGCGTGCGAGATGATCGCCGCCGCCCACGTGCACACCATCAAGCGCTACGGGCCGGACCGGATCGCCGGCTTCTCGCCGATCCCGGCCATGTCCATGGTCTCGCACGCGGCCGGCTCCCGGTTCGTCGAGCTGATGGGCGGGGCGATGACCTCGTTCTACGACTGGTACGCCGACCTGCCGGTGGCCTCACCGCAGGTGTTCGGCGATCAGACCGACGTGCCCGAGTCCGGGGACTGGTGGGACGCCTCCTATCTCATGCTGTGGGGCTCCAACGTCCCGGTCACCCGGACCCCGGACGCGCACTGGATGGCCGAGGTCCGCTACCGCGGCACCAAGGTCGTCACGGTCAGTCCCGACTACGCCGACAACACGAAGTTCGCCGACGAGTGGATGCCCTGCGCGGCCGGCACCGACGGCGCGCTGGGCATGGCCATGGGGCACGTCATCCTGCGGGAATTCCTGGTGGAGAAGCGCACCCCGTTCTTTGTCGACTACGTCCGGCAGTACACCGATCTGCCGTTCCTGATCGCGTTGGAGGAGCGGGACGGGGCCTACGTGCCCGGCAAGAACCTGACCGCCGCCGACCTCGGGGACGAATCCGAAGGCGCGGCCTTCAAGCCGGTCCTGGTGGACGGCCGCACCGGCGAGGTGGTCGCGCCCCACGGATCTCTCGGGTTCCGTTATACGGACTCGGGGGTGGGCAAATGGAACCTGGACCTGGCCGGGGTCGTGCCGCAGCTGACCGTGCTGGCCGATCCCGGCGAGTCGGTGCCGGTGCTGCTCACCCGGTTCGACACCCCGGACGGCCGGGCGGCGGTGCTCACCCGCGGGGTCCCGGTGCGCCGGGTGGGGGACCGGCTGTGCTGCACGGTGTTCGATCTGATGCTGGCCCAGTACGGGGTCCACCGGTCCGGGCTGCCGGGCAGCTGGCCGGCCGGATACGACGACGCCGCCGAGCCCTACACGCCGGCCTGGCAGGAGCCGATCACCGGGGTGTCCGCGGCCCAGGCGATCCGGGTGGCCCGCGAGTTCGCCCGCAACGCCGAGGAATCCGGCGGCCGCTCGATGATCATCATGGGCGCCGGGATCTGCCAGTGGTTCCACGGCGATGCCACCTACCGGGCCATCCTGGCGATGTTGATCCTGACCGGGTCGATGGGTCGCAACGGTGGCGGCTGGGCCCACTACGTCGGCCAGGAGAAGTGCCGGCCGATCACCGGTTGGGCGACCATGGCGATGGCTAGCGACTGGGTGCGCCCGCCGCGGCAGATGATTGGCACCGGTTACTGGTACGCGCACACCGACCAGTGGCGCTACGACGGGTACCGGGCCGACGCCCTGGCCTCGCCGCTGGGCCGGGGCCGGTTCGCCGGGATGCACACCATGGACGTGCTGGCCGCATCCGTGGCCATGGGGTGGATGCCGTTCTTCCCCCAATTCGACCGCAGCAGCCTGGATCTGGCCGACGAGGCGGCAGCCGCCGGAGTGCCGGCGCCGCAGTACGTCGCCGCGCAGCTGGCGTCCGGACAGCTCAAGCTGGCCGTCACCGACCCGGACGACCCGGGCAACTGGCCGCGGGTGCTCACCGCCTGGCGGGCCAACCTGCTCGGCTCGTCCAGCAAGGGCAACGAGTACTTCCTGCGGCACCTGCTCGGGACGACCTCGAACCTGCGGGCCGACCCGACACCGGAGCCGTTGCGGCCGCGGGACGTCACCTGGGTCGACCGGACACCGGCGGGCAAGCTCGATCTGATGCTGTCGCTGGACTTCCGGATGACCTCGACCACCCTGCTCTCGGATGTCGTGCTGCCCGCGGCCACCTGGTACGAGAAGGCCGACCTGTCCTCCACCGACATGCACCCGTACGTGCACGCGTTCAGCCCGGCCATCGACCCGCCGTGGGAGACCCGGTCGGACTTCGACGCGTTCCACACCATCGCCCGGGTCTTCTCCCGGCTGGCGGCCACTCATCTGGGCGTGCGGCAGGACGTGGTGATGACGCCGCTGCAGCACGACACCCCGGGGGAGACCGCCTACCCGCACGGCACGCAACGGGACTGGCGGGCCACCGGGGAGGTGCCGGTGCCGGGCCGGACGATGGGGCAGATCGCCGTCGTCACCCGCGACTACCCGGCGCTGGCCCAGCAGTGGGAGACGTTGGGTCCGCTGGTGGACACCCTCGGGGTGACGACCAAGGCGGTCACCGTCATCCCAGATCGGGAGGTCGGCGAGCTGGCCGCGCGGCACGGAGTGATGGATCACGGGGCCGGAGCGGGACGCCCGGCCATCGACACCGCGGTGAAGATGGCCGACACCATCCTGGCCCTGGCCGGCACGACCAACGGCCGGCTGGCGGTCGAGGGTTTCCGGCAGCTGGAGCGGCGGACCGGACGCCCGCTGGTGCACCTGGCCGAGGGCAGCGAGGAGAAGCGGATCAGCTACGCCGACACCGCCGCCCGCCCGGTCCCGGTGATCACCAGCCCCGAGTGGTCGGGCAGCGAGACCGGCGGCCGGCGCTACGCGCCGTTCACCGTGAACGTGGAGGAGCTCAAGCCCTGGCACACCCTCACCGGCCGCATGCACTTCTACGTCGATCACGACTGGATGGAGGAGCTGGGCGAGCAGTTGCCGGTGTTCCGGCCGCCGCTGGACATCCAGGGCCTGTTCGGCGAGCCCCGGATCGGCGACACTACCGAGGGTCTGGGCCTGTGCGTGCGGTACCTGACCCCGCACTCCAAATGGTCCATCCATTCCGAGTACCAGGACAACCTGTTCATGCTCTCGCTGTCCCGGGGCGGGCCGACCATGTGGATCAGCGGCGCCGACGCCGCCAAGATCGGGGTGGCCGACAACGACTGGGTCGAGGCGGTCAACCGCAACGGGGTGATGGTGTTGCGGGCCATCGTGTCCCACCGGATGCCCGAGGGGGTGGTCTACGTGCACCACGCCCAGGAACGGACCATCGACATGCCGCTGACCGAGACCACCGGCACCCGGGGCGGCATTCACAACTCGCTGACCCGGTTGCTGGTCAAGCCCACCCATCTGGCCGGCGGCTACGCCCAGATGTCCTTCGCGTTCAACTATCTCGGGCCGACCGGGAACCAGCGTGACGAGGTCACCATGGTTCGCCGGCGCTCGCAGGAGGTGCAGTACTGATGCGTGTGATGGCGCAACTGGCCATGGTGATGAACCTGGACAAGTGCATCGGCTGCCACACCTGCTCGGTGACCTGCAAGCAGGCCTGGACCAACCGGTCCGGGGTCGAGTACGTGTGGTTCAACAACGTGGAAACCCGCCCCGGGCAGGGCTATCCGCGCACCTACGAGAATCAGGACCGCTGGGAGGGTGGCTGGGTCCGCGACTCGCGCGGCCGGCTCCGGCTGCGGGCCGGCGGGCGGTTCAAGAAGCTGCTGAACATCTTCTCGAACCCGAAGATGCCCTCGATCGAGGACTACTACGAGCCCTGGACCTACGACTACGAGAACCTGACGACCGCGCCGCTGGGCGAGCACATGCCGACGGCCCCGCCCCGCAGCCTGCTCTCCGGCGAGCCGATGAAGGTGACCTGGTCGGCGAACTGGGACGACAACCTCGGCGGTTCTCCGGAGATCCTGGCCGGTGACCCGGTGCTCGCCCAGGTCAGCGACAAGATCAAGCTGGAACTCGAGCAGGCGTTCATGTTCTACCTGCCCCGAATCTGCGAGCACTGCCTGAACCCGTCGTGCGTGGCGTCGTGCCCGTCCGGGGCGATGTACAAGCGGGCCGAGGACGGCATCGTGCTGGTCGACCAGGACAAGTGCCGCGGCTGGCGGATGTGCGTGTCCGGCTGCCCCTACAAGAAGGTGTACTTCAACCACCGGACCGGCAAGGCCGAGAAGTGCACGTTCTGCTACCCGCGGATCGAGGTGGGTTTACCCACCGTGTGTTCCGAGACCTGTGTGGGCCGGCTGCGCTACCTCGGGCTGCTGCTGTACGACGCCGACAAGGTGCTGGCCGCCGCCTCGACCGAACGCGAGCAGGACCTGTACCAGGCCCAGTTGGACCTGCTGCTGGACCCGTCCGACCCGGCCGTGGCCGCCGCCGCCCGGGAGAACGGCGTCACCGACGAGTGGTTGGAGGCCGCGCGCCGATCGCCGGTGTACGCGTTGATCAAGCAGTACCAGGTGGCGCTGCCGCTGCATCCGGAATACCGCACCATGCCGATGGTCTGGTACGTGCCGCCGCTGTCGCCGGTCGTCGACGCGATCAGCCGGGAGGCGCACGACGGCGAGGACGTGGACAACCTGTTCGGTGCGATCTCGGCGTTGCGCATCCCGATCGAGTACCTGGCCGGGTTGTTCACCGCCGGCGACACCGCGCCGGTCGACCGGGTGCTGCGCACGCTGGCGGCCATGCGCGCCTACATGCGTGACCACAACCTGGAACGCGAGCCGGACCCCTCGATCCCGGCCTCGGTGGGGATGAGCGAGGAATCGATGTACGAGATGTACCGGCTGCTGGCGATCGCCAAGTACGAGCAGCGGTACGTCATCCCGACCGCCTACGCGGCCCAGGGCCATCGGCTGGAGGAGTCGGTGACCGATTGCGCGCTGGACTTCGACGGGGGGCCGGGCATGTACGACTCCGGCCCGTTCGGCGAGGCCAGCGGGTCACCGGTACCGGTCGCGGTGGAGACGTTCCAGGCGTTGCGGGAACGGCAGACCACCGAGGAGCTCGGCGTGCGCGGGGGCCACCGGTCCCGGGTCAACCTGCTCAACTGGGACGGCAAGGGGACCCCGGAGTCGATGTTCACCCCGCGGCCCGGCTCGCCCCGGGCGACCGGACGCGAGGAGCAGGCATGAGACTGCGCCGCCGAGAGACCGACCGAACCGCCGACCGCCGGGTGATCTGGCAGTCCGCGTCCCTGCTGCTGGCCTACCCCGACGAGGCCTGGGTCGACCGGTTGGCCCTGGTTCGCGCGGCGATCCGGGCGCTGCCGCCGGCCGCCGGAGAGCCGTTGCGTCGCAGCGTGGACCGGCTCGCCGAGCAGCCGACGGTCGACGCCGCCATCCGGTACGTCGACACGTTCGACTGGCGCCGCCGGCGCACGCTGTTCCTGACGTACTACACGGCCGGTGACACCCGCGGCCGCGGCGTGGCCCTGCTGGAGTTCGCGTCGGCCTACCGGGCGGTCGGGGCGGTCCCGCCGGCCGGTGAGCTGCCCGACCATCTGGCGGTGGTGCTCGAGTTCGCCGCCACCGTCGACGAGGACGCCGGGTACCGGCTGCTCGCCGACCACCGGACGTCGATCGACCTGCTGCACGAGGGGTTGCAGGCCATGGACTCCGCGTACGCGGACGTCGTGCAGGCGGTGGCCGCGACGCTACCGCCGCCCGGCGAGCAGGACCTGCTGCTGGCCCGCCGGTTGATCATGCAGGGTCCGCCGGCGGAGGCGGTCGGCCTCGACCCGTACCCGCTGGCCGGGCCGGCCGCCCCGGCCGGTCCCCGGTCCGGCCCGGTCGACCTGCTGCTCGGCCCGAACCCGAGATTTGCCGCTGGGAAGGCACTGTGATGAGCGCCGGGGCGCTGTTCTGGTCGATCGTGCCGTACGTGACGATCGCGATCCTGGCGGTCGGGCTCTGGTGGCGCTACCGCTACGACAAGTTCGGCTGGACCACCCGCTCCTCCCAGCTGTACGAGAGCAAGCTGTTGCGGATCGGCAGCCCGCTGTTCCACTTCGGCATCCTGGTGGTCATCGTCGGCCACGTCATCGGCCTGGTGATTCCCGAGAGCTGGACCCACGCGGTCGGTCTGAGTGAGACGGCCTACCACGTGCAGGCGGTACTGCTCGGCACGATCGCCGGCGTCTGCACGCTGGCCGGGGTGATCATCCTGGTGTACCGGCGGCGCACGAAGGGTCCGGTGTTCATGGCCACCACCCGCAACGACAAGCTGATGTACCTGGTGCTGGTTCTGGCGATCGTCGCCGGCCTGGCCACCACCATGGTCGGCTCGGGCATCGTCGGGGAGCCGTACAACTACCGCGAGACGGTGTCGGTCTGGTTCCGGTCGATCTTCCTCCTGCGGCCGGACGGCGCGGCGATGGCCGGTGCCCCGCTGAGCTACCAGCTGCACGCGATCATCGGCCTGGCGCTGTTCGCTCTCTGGCCGTTCACCCGGCTGGTCCACGCGTTCAGCGCGCCGGTCGCGTACCTGTTCCGCCCCTACATCGTCTACCGGTCCCGGGACGCCGGCCGCCCCGGCAACCCGGTCGGCTCCCGGCCCAAACGTCGAGGATGGTGACACCCAATGTGCAGTTACTGCGGCTGCCGCAACATCCCGATGATCGCCAAGCTCAGCAAGGAACATGAGGACATCGCCGCCTGTGCTTACCGGCTGACCGCTGCCCACCGAGACGGTGACGTCGAGGCCGGCCGGGCCGCCGCCCACGAGCTCGCCGGCAAGCTGCACCCGCACGCCCGGCGGGAGGAAAACGGTGTGTTCGCCGAAATGAAAAAGGACGACCTATTCACTGAGCACATCGAGGAACTGTGCGCCGAGCATGACGAACTCGACCGGCACATCGATGCGATCGTGGCCGGTGATTTGTCGCACGTGCCCCATCTTGTGTTGCTTCTCAAGAGTCATATCGATCGAGAAGAAAATGGTCTCTTCCCGTCCGCGTTGGCCTACTTGTCCGATGACCAGTGGGAAAGCATTCACAGCCCTACCCTGATGCAGGACTGAGCCGCATCGGACCAACGGTCGACGGGTACCTTCCTGCCGGTCCAGGGCCGCAGCCACTGCCCGGGTCGCCGTAGCAACGGAACGGATCTGGGTGTTTTGGTGATTGAGTTTGTCAAGGCTGGGTGGCCCCAGCTCGTCAGGTTGGGATGGCCCCAGGCGGATGCCGGCCGGGGGCTGTCAATCGTTGGATGAATCCATCGCGTGATGTACTGTCTGATGCGTGGAACTTCTCTCGCATGCCCCGGTGTTGGCCCGGTTCGGGCACGCGCTGTCGGATCCGACGCGGGTGCGGGTGTTGTTGGCGTTGCGGGAAACGCCGGGTTATCCGGCGGAACTGGCTGAGCTTCTCGGGGTTTCGCGTCAAAGTCTGTCGAACCATCTTGGGTGTCTGCGTGGTTGCGGGTTGGTGGTCGCGGTGCCGGAGGGCCGGCGCACCCGGTATGAGCTGGCTGACGGCAGGCTTGGGCACGCGTTGACGGACCTGCTTGGGGTGGTCCTCGCGGTCGACCCGGCGCATTGCGCGGTCGACTCTGATGGGTGCTGCTGATGGCCACGGTGCCGTTGTCGTTGCCGTCGGCGGGTCCGGATGCGGCTCGTCGAGCGGTGTTGTCGCGGCGGATCCGGTGGTTCGTGACGGCCACGATCGCCTACAACGTGATCGAGGCGGTCGTTGCGATCAGCGCCGGCACGGTCGCGTCGTCGTCGGCGCTGATCGGGTTCGGTCTGGACTCGGTCATCGAAGTGACATCGGCGGCCGCGGTGGCGTGGCAGTTCGCCGCGAAAGACCCGCAGGCCCGGGAACGGACCGCGCTGCGGATCATCGCCTGGTCGTTCTTCGCGCTCGCCGCCTATGTCGCCTTTGACGCGGTCACCTCGCTGTTCGGTGACACGCAGGCTCGCCATTCCACGGTCGGGCTGATACTTGCCGCGGTGAGCCTATTGGTGATGCCCTGGCTGTCCTGGGGGCAGCGCCGCGCCGGCCGGCAGCTCAACTCACGGTCCGCGGTGGCGGACTCCAAGCAGACACTGTTGTGCACCTACCTGTCGGGGGTGCTGCTGGTCGGTTTGGCGTTGAACTCGCTGCTGGGCTGGTCCTGGGCGGACCCGATCGCCGCGCTGGTCATCGCCGCGGTGGCCGTCAAAGAAGGCCGGGATGCGTGGAAGGGCGACGCCTGCTGCGCCCCGACACCGGCTGATCGAGCCGTTTCCGCTCCGATCGCGGCCGCCGGTGAGGTGGCCGGCTGTGGCGGCGGGTGCGATTGCTGCCGGTGACCCGGCAGCAGTGGGTCAGCTGGCGAGTTGGGCGGCTTTGGTGTGGGCGAGCCGGAAGGATTGGGTGCCGGTCTCAATGATGTTGCCACCGAAGGTGAGCCGGTCCACGATCGCGGCGCAGAGCCGCGGGTCGGTGAACGTCTTCGTCCAACCGGAGAAGGACTCGTTGGAGGCGATGGCGACGGAGTTCTTCTCCTCGCGTTCGGTCAGCACTTGGAACAGGAGTTCGGCGCCTCGCTTGTCGAGTTCCATATAGCCGAGTTCGTCGATGCAAAGCAGGTCGACACGGCCGTAGCGGGCGATCGTCTTGGCCAGGACCCTGTCGTCGGCGGCCTCGACGAGCTCGTTGACCAGCTTGGTCGCGAGCGTGTATTTCACCCGGTACTCGTTCTCCGCGGCGATGGTGCCCAATGCGATCAACAGGTGGCTCTTGCCGGTGCCGGAGTCACCGATCAGGCACAGCGGTTGCCCGGTGTGGATCCAGTTGCAGTTCGCCAGGGTGTGGATCGTGGCCGGGTTGATGTTCGGGTTCGCCTCGAAATCAAAATCGGCCAGCCACTTCTCACGGGGAAACCCGGCGGCTTTGACCCGGCGGATCGAGCGGCGCCGGTTCCGGTCGTCGCACTCGGACAACAACAGCTCGGCCAGGAAACCTTGGTAGGTGAGTTGTTCCTTCTCCGCGACGACGGCCAGGTCCGGGACCAGGCCGCGGACCGTCGGTAGCCGGAGTTGCCGGCAAGCCTGATCGATCGCCGCGGCGGCGGCCTGCTCGGTCAGTCCCCGACGTCGACGTAGTGGCTGATTCATGACACGTTCCCCTTCTGCGCGGCGACATCAATGGTGGTGGTGGTCTCGGTCGGTGTGATGCGGCGCCGGATCAGCAGCTCGTCGTACTCAGCGACGGACGGCAACGGCCTGGAGTCTGTCGGTAGCCCGGCGATGACCGCAGCCGGATCGGCGAGCCGGCGTTCGGTCAGGCTGACAACACGTTGCTCAACGCCCGCGTTCTGATCGACGGGATGGTGCCGTTGGCCGGCCCCACCCGCTGCGGTCTGGTGTTTGCGGGCCTCGACAGCGACGACGTCGGCGTTGCTCGCGCCGACCGTGAGGGCGGCCTGCAGACCGGCGACGACATCGGCATGGGTCATGTGCCGGTGCAACAACAACACCTCGATCAGTTCCCGGGTGCCCGCCGCGTCGCCGTGAGCTTTCCGGGCGGCCGCCCAGAACGCCTCGTGCACGGTGGTGAACGACCCGTTCGCCCGGGCCGGGACCAATGCCGTCGCCCCGGGCAGGGCGCCGGGCTTGAACCGCAGCACCTCCAGGTAGTGATCCAGGACCAGCACCTGGGAGCCTTTCCGGCTGGACCGTTCGTGCCGGACGAGCTGGGTGCGACCGTCGAACACGATCACCTCGTTGGACCGCAAGATGACCCGGACCCGCCGGTTGATGAACCGGGCCGGGACCGAGTACTGCACGTTGCGGACCATGATCCGGGCGTGCCGATCGACCCGCGGGTTCATCGTCAGGCCCGGTTCGAACACCTCCACGGGCAACGGGTGCAGCATCTGTTGCTCGATGGCGAACATGTCACCGACGGTGCGGACCTGTCCGCTGATTCGGCGGTGATCATCGGCCCGGTCCGCCTTCGCGAGCCGGACGTTCAGCTCGGCCAACGAGGCCACTTTCGGGACCGGGACGAGGTGGTTGCGGCGGAATCGGCCACCCTCACCCTCGACTCCACCCTTCTCGTGGGCGCCGTCCACGCCGGGCATGCAGTAGAACGAGTCGAACTGGTAATGGGACCGGAACAGCACCCATCGGTCGTTCTCGGTCCGCCGTCGGTTGTTCCCAAACAGCACCGTCGTGACTGCGGACTTCAAGTTGTCGTACTTGATGTGCTTGACCGGGATCCCGCCCAGCTCGGTGAACGCGTCGATGTGACCTTCCAGGAACGCCTCCTGCGACTGGGTCGCGAACACCCGGTGGACCGCCCGACCGGAGAAACACAGCCGCAGCGTGAACAAGTAGCACTTGGTCCGCCCGGCCGGCAGGTCCACCCACAACTCGGCGAAGTCGACCTCGGCCTCCGCCCCGGGCTGATGCGTTTGTGCGATGAAGACCTCAGCGACCGGCCGCCCGGCCTCGGCGTTGATCTCCGGGCGCCGCTGCGCCACATACGCCCGGACCGTCCCATAGGTCAGATCCGTCGCGCCGTGTTCGTCGACCAACCGGTCCAGGATCCGTACCACCGTGTGGCGCTGCTTCCGTGGGGCCGTCAGATCCGCCCGCAACATGTCATCGATCGCCGCCGCGAACGGGGTGATCTTCGTTCGCTTCCACACCCGGCGGGCCGGCGGCGGTGGAGTCGCGGACGCCAACGCTTGGCGCACCGTGCGCCGATGAACATGGTGACGTTTGGCCAGCGCCCGCACCGACAGGCCCTCGATCCGGGAATCACGTCGGATCTGCTCGAACAGCACCACTCTGGACCTCATCCCAGTCCTCCTGACCGGTCGGCATCCGCAGATGCCGATCACGATCAGGTGGGGCCACTCAAACCTGACACAAGCTGCCCGGCGAGTCGCAGGTGGGGCCACTCAACAACGACATTCCCCGGACAAGTGGGGCCACCCAAACCTCACACACTCAGGTGATCTTGCTGGGTTGGTCAGGCGGTCACGTGGAGTGGCCGGTGGGTCTATCGCATGAACGGTGTTTCCGGCGGTTTCCATTAGTAGGTCTCTGCTGCTGGGAATCGGTCGCTGAAGGTGATCGCGAAGGCGTTCAGGGCCGGTTTCCATCGCATCGTCCATCGTGCCCGGCCGGCGCCGGTGGGGTCCAGTGATCTGGTGACCAGGTACAGGCACTTCATCGCTGCTTGTTCGGACGGGAAGTGTCCGCGGGCCTTGATCGCTCGCCGGTAGCGGGCGTTCAAGCTCTCGATCGCGTTGGTGCTGCACAGCACCTTGCGGATCTCGACGTCGTAGTCCAAGAACGGGATGAACTCGGCCCAGGCGTTGTCCCACAGCCGGATCACCGCCGGGTACCGGGCACCCCATTTTTCGGTCAGGTCATCGAACGCAGCCCGCGCCGCCGTGGCATTCACCGCGGTGTAGATCGGTTTGACGTCGCGTTTGAGCTCATCCCAGTACCTGCGGGAAGTCAGCCGGAACGTGTTGCGGATCAGATGGATGATGCACGTCTGCACGATGGCCTGGGGCCAGACGTTGGTCACCACCTCGGGCAGTCCCTTGAGCCCGTCGCAGACTACGAAGAAGGTGTCTTTCACACCCCGGTTCCGCAGGTCGGTGAGCACGCTCATCCAGAACTTGGCGCCCTCACCGCCGGTCCCGGCCCACAACCCCAGGATGTCCCGTTCCCCGTCCAGGCTGACCCCGATCGCGGCGTAGAACGGGCGGTTCCCGACCTGCCCGTCCCGAACCTTGACCACGATGGCGTCGATGAACACCGCGGCGTAGATCTCGTCCAGGGGCCGCACCGCCCATTCGTTCATCTCCTCGATGACCTTGTCGGTGATCCGGCTGATGGTCTCTTTGGACACCGACGCCCCGTAGATCTCGGCGAAGTGGGCGCTGATCTCCCCGGTGGTCAAACCCTTGGCGTACAACGACAACACCACCTCATCGACACCGGACAACCGGCGCTGCCGCTTGCGCACGATCTGCGGCTCGAACGTGCCGGCCCGATCGCGCGGCACGTCGATCTCAACCGTGCCGGCAGCCTCGGTCAGGACCGTCTTGGCCCGGGTGCCGTTGCGGATGTTGCCCGACCCGGCACCGGCCGGGTCGTGCTTTTCATACCCGAGGTGCTCGGTCATCTCCTCGTTCAGAGCGGTCTGCAGGACCGCCTTGGTCAGCTGCTTGAGCAACCCGTCCGGGCCCGTCAACGACAAGCCCTGTTCCTTGGCCAGCCGCACCAGCTCCGCAGCCGCCCGCTGTTCGGCCGACTCCTCGACCGGCTTCTTCCTAGGCACACCATTGAGTGTCGCGGTCATCACGGCACCTTCCCCGCCGAGCAACGCCCAGCGTGTCAGGCCAGAAACACCGTTTGTTGGACAGTCCCTGGCCGGTGTCCTTCGCGGCGTAGTTCGGCGTCGAGATCGAAGGAATACGTGCCGTAGAAGTTGATGTGGTCGTGCTGCGCGGGGTGAGGTGGGCGGCGATCTCGTCGTCGACGTCATGTCCTTCCATGCGGAGGGCATCGAGCGCGTCGGCGAGGTAGGTGGTGGTCCACAGCACGCAGGCGTTGGTCACCAGGGTCAGGCACAGGGCCTGGTCGATCTGGTCGTCGAGGTGCCGTCGGCGGACGTGGCCTTGGTGGGCGAAGAACAGGTCGCGGCGCAGCGCGTGCAGGCTCTCGCCCTTGTTCAGCTGACGCCGCACCCGGCGACGGAGTTCTTCGTCGGCGACGTAACGGCAGACGTAGATCGTGCGGATCAGCCGGCCGTACTCGTGCAGCGCCCTGGCCAGGCTGGATTGCCGACTGCTGGCGTGCAGCTTGGCGATGAGCAGGCTGGCGGTGGTGTGCCCGAACTTCATCGAGCCCACCAGGCGGAGCATGTCGTTCCAGTGCTCGGCGATCAGCTGGGTCTGGATCGGTTGGCCGAGCAGCGGTCCGGCGTGCGGGTAGCGGGCGCGCCAGGTCGATGCTGCGCCGAGGCGGTAGAGCTGTAGGCGGCCGATGTCGCGGATGCGTGGGGAGAACTGCAACCCGGCGAGGTGGAAGATCGCGAACGTCGCCAGCGTTTGGCCGGCGGTGTCGACGGTGTGCTCGCCGAGCGGCAGATCGGTGGGGTTGCCGAAGATCTCGTCCAGCACGGCGACGGCTTCGCGCCAGGTCGTCGGGATGACCTTGGTGCCGTACGTGGAGTGTTGATCGGAGACGTGGGTGTAAGTGGTGGTGCCCTCGTCGAGGAAGTACCGGGACAGGGCGCGGGCGGTGAGGCTGCGGCCGCGCTGCGGGAACCGTTGCCCGTCGGACGAGGACAGGGTGCCGCCGCCCCACAGGGCAGCGAGTGGATTCGCGTGGTGGGCGTTGACCAGCCGGGTGTTTGCTGCGCGCAGCGTGTCTTGCCGCAGGTACCACTGGGAGGTCCAGGCCAGTTGGTCTTCGGAGATGCCGGAGGCGTCGGCCATCCCGGCGTAGCCGAGGTTGCAGGCGTAGGTGATCAACGCCGCGTACAGGTTGCGGCGCAGATCAGGGTTGCGGGGCTGGGCGCCGCCGGCATGGGTGAACTCCTGGCTGAACCCGGTCATCTGGTCGACCTCGATCAGCAGTGCCGGCAGCTGCACGCGCGGTAGCCGGGTGGCACACGCCGCGGCGAGTTCGTCCGCTGCGGCCGGGACCTGCTCAGCGGCGAGCGGCGACACGATCAGATCACCGTCGTCGCCGAGGCGGGCCAGGCCTTCGGCCGAGGGGTCGGCCAGCACGGCCTCCAGAGAGGCGATCGCCGAGTGCAGTTCGCCGTCGAGTCGGTCGAGTTGCCGGTGCGGGTTCGCGTCGGCTCCGGTGAGGGTGCAGAAGTCGTCGCGTTGGACGGCCCACCGCTCGACCGGCAACAGCAGGGCGGCGGGGTCGGTGTACCGGCGTGAGCCGGGCACCCACAGGTCACCCGAACGCAGCCCGGCCTGCACCCCGTACAGCACGGCGAGTTCCCAGTAGTGCCGGTAGGCCGCGCCGCGGCCCTGTCCGCGGGTCGCGTCCAGGTAGTCGCGCCAGCGGGCCGGGACGAATGACGTCGCCTCCGCCGTGGCCGCGTCGTCGGGCACCATGCTTCGTCCGGCCGTGTTCAGCTCCCGCAGCACGGCGACTGCGTCGAGCAGGGACCTGACGGCCGGGCTGGCGGTGTTGCCGGTCAGCGGCAGCGACGCAATCACGGCTGGGGTGAAGGTGCGCAGGTATTTGTAGCGGGCGGCGAGCAGATCGAAGTGGCCGTGGTCGCGCTGCTCGCGTTCCCCGGCGGGCCGGCGCGCAGCGACCAGACGCGGCATACCGACCCGTTGGCGCACCAGGCGGCCGGCGGCGGCGTCGGCGACGCTCGGATCGGCCAGCACGTCGAGGATCTCATCGAGCAGCCGGGCGCGGTCGGCTTCGGCCTTCGCGCGGTCGACCAGCCGCTGCGACAGCTCGTGCCGGGCGCGGGACTCCGCGCCGGCCAGGGCCTGGTCGAGCAGTTGGACCAGCTCGTCGAGCACCTCGACGTAGGTCTCGGCGAGCGTGGCCAGCAGCACCGGATGCCGGCGGTCGACATCGGCACGCTGCAGGGCTTGGTTGGTGGAACGCCGGCCGATCTCGGCCAGCAGCCGGCGCCGGCCGGCCGGCAGCCGGGAAAGGTCCAGGGTGTCGGCGCCGTGCCCACGCAGGAATTCCAGCTTGTCGATCTCGGCCTTGAGCACCTCCGGGGTCGCGGCCGTCGCGCCGCGGCGCAGCCAGGTCAGCCGGGTGATCCCCAGATCCGGGTCGACGTCGAGCAGCCCGTCGAGCTGTCGCGGCCGAGGCGGGGACAGCAACGGCCGGAGACGGTGATAGGTCTCCGCGCGGGCGGCATCACGCGCGGACGCGACCCGCCGGGCCAGCGCGTCGACCGCCGGCCGGACGATGTGTTCCCCGCGTAGCCAGTCGCAGGCCATCTGCAGCAGCAGCGTGGGCGCGTCGTGCTCCAACGCGCGGGCGAGCAGGAACTCATCGAGCTGTAGACCGTATCGGGTTTCGTAGACAGGCAGATGGCTTGCCCGGGTCATGGGACCTGAGGAGAATGAGTGGGTTCGACACGTCGCCGATTCACCGATGAATACAAGGGCCACGCCGTAAGGTTGGTGCTCGATTCGGGCGATTCGATCGCTGAGATCGCCCGGAGCATCGGTGTCCACGAAATGACGTTAGGGAAATGGGTGAAGAAGGCCCGCGACGACGGCGAGGAATCGCAGCGGCCGCTCGACGAGGACGAGCGCGCCGAACTCGAACGACTCCGCAAAGAAGTACCTCGACTGCGCATGGAGGCTGAGTTCGCAAAAAAAGTGGCGGCCTGGTTCGCGAAAGACCAGCAGTGATCTTCGCTGCTATCGCGGACTGGGCCGATGCCGGCGAGTTCCCCGTCGAGTTCATGTGCCAGCAGCTGGGCGTGTCCCGTTCCGGGTACTACGCGTGGCGGACCCGGCCGGTCAGTCACCGGAAGCTGACCGACATCGACCTGACCAGCCGGATCCGCCGGATCCACCAGCAGGGCCGGGGCAACCCCGGCGTGCGCCGTGTCCGGGCCGGCCTGGCCGCGGAGGGCATCCGCTGCGGCCTGGCCCGCATCCACCGCCTGATGCAGGCCGCTGGTCTGCAGGGACGCCATCCCAAGGCGTGGCGGCGAACCACGATCGCTGGGGCCAAACCGGTGTCGGCGCCCGACCTGATCGGTCGCAACTTCACCGCGCCGGCGCCGGACAAGGCCTGGTGCGGCGACATCACCTACGTCAAGACGTGGACCGGTTGGGCGTACGTCGCCACCGTGATCGACCTGCACTCCCGGATGGTCGTCGGCTGGGCGGTCGCCGACCACATGCGTACCAGTCTGGTCCTCGATGCCCTCCAGATGGCCCTGGACCGCCGTCGGCCGCCGGCCGGGGTGATCTTCCACAGCGACCGCGGAACCCAGTATACGAGTCAGGAATTCGCTGACTTCTGCAGGAAGAACGACATCCGGCGTTCCCTGGGTCGAACCGGGGTGTGCTGGGACAACGCCGTAGCGGAATCATTCTTCGCGACCTACAAGAAAGAACTCATCCACAATCGTCCATGGCCGACAATCAACCAATTGAAAACGGAGACATTTAGCTGGATCGAAGCCTACCATAACCGCACCCGGAGACATTCCACGCTCGACTACTTGACACCTTCAGAATACGAGCTAGGCTATAGGAACATTCACGAACTCGCCGCTTAAGCGGTGTCCACGAAATCGATTACGCTCTAGCTGCTTGCGCTCGCCGGCGGCACACCACCGCCAGCCGAGCCGTGCCAGCACCTGGGCCCGGTGGGTGCGGCGGGTCTCTCCCCGCCAGCCGCCATAGGCCACCAGCAAGCCGGCCGCCTGATCAGGGGCGACCGCCAATGCGGCGGCCAAGCGGTCCAGGGCCGCCACCGGGCACGCGCTCAGGTCGTCCGGGACCCAGCCCAGCCACGGCAAAGCGCACAGCTGCACCATCACACCCAACCGGTTCTCGACCCGGTTGAAGCCCGCGACCCAGGACAGGTCATCGCTGGACAACGTGAAGTAGGTGACCACGTCGGCGACGTCGATCTCGTCCGGCCAACTGCTCAGCCGGGCAAGCTCAGGGTCGGACAGGTAGCGAACCGGCATCTCGCCTCCAGCCGGCTCGGATGGCCGTCACCGCACGCACGCTAGCCAGCGGCCACCGGCACGGGCAAGGTGCCCGTATGGGGATCGTTCAGCGGCACGACGATGGACGGGCGTCAGCATGCACCCGACCGTGCCTTGCGGTGGCTCGCTGGGCCCGCGTCGTGAATGTGGGTGGCGGCGTGCCGTTG
Source organism: Nakamurella multipartita DSM 44233 (assembly GCF_000024365.1). Taxonomy (NCBI): domain Bacteria; kingdom Bacillati; phylum Actinomycetota; class Actinomycetes; order Nakamurellales; family Nakamurellaceae; genus Nakamurella; species Nakamurella multipartita. The sequence goes on along the minus strand of NC_013235.1, from coordinate 4,015,353 downwards.
CGGCGGGTGCAGGCGCGGCTGTGTGTCAGCTCCTCGGGGTTGCTGGTTTGGCCGATGAAGGGTCAGCGGTGAGGGCGTCGGTGGTGGTCTGCAGGGCGTTGGTCGAGGCGGCGCGGAGGTCGGCGTTTTCGGTGGTCAACTGGCTGTTCTGGGCCCGCAGGGTGCGGTTGTCGGCCCGGAGGTTGTGGTTATGGCCGCGGATGGTGGTGTTGTCGTCTTCCAGGCCGAGGACTCGGGCGATGCCGGTCAGGTTGATGCCGTCGTCGATGAGTTTGTGGATGCGGCGCAGCCGGACGATGTCGGTGTCGCTGTAGCGGCGGGTGCCGCCGGCGGTGCGCTGGGGTTGCAGGAGTCCTTTGCGTTCGTACAGGCGTAGGGCCTGCACGCTCATTCCGGACAGTTCGGCGGCCACGGCGATGCTGTAGACGCCGGTGGTGCCGTCGCTGGCTGGCGGGGGAGGGCTCGGACTGTCATTCACGTTGTCATCCCTTGCCCCTGGCTGCCGACAATGCTATAACAAATCTACACCAGCAGACACAGATCCGTGTGGTTGAGCGAGTAGGTGGCAGGTGGTGATTCCGCGATGGCCGGTCGGGTGGACACGGGGACGGCGCTCAGTGCCGGGGCAGTCGACGCGCAGTTCTGGGCGTTGGTCTGCGAGGACGAGGAGTGGCTGGAGCTGGAGTTCGCCGGGATCGTGAGCGAGCCGGCGGAATCCCGGGTACGGGTGGTGTGTCGGTGGCTGGGACTGGTGGTGGACCGGGCCCGGTCGAGCGGGCGCCGGGGCCGCGCTGATGCGCGGGGCCGGGGGCGCCGGTGGGCTCTGGGCGGGTGGTGGCCACCGGGCGGGCTGCGGCGGCAGCGTTCTCCTCCGGCAGGTGTCCGGTCGAGTTCCGTGGCAAGCGATGAGGGGAGGTCGGTGCGATCGCAGGTGGATGAAGGGATTTGCGTCTGAGTGAGTTGAGTCGTCTGCACGCCCGGCGGGCGGTGCTGGGCCAAGGGAACCGGTTTCAAGTAGGGATGCGGACAACCCGGTGGTATGGACTCGGGCCAACCGCATGCGCGTCGACGGACGATGCGGTTCCACCGGTCCGGTCCACCCATGAGGGCGTGCAACACGGGGCGGCCACCGTTCGGTGGCCGCCCCGCTGTGCGTGTGGGTGCCCGCTGTGCGTGTTGGTGTTCGGCCCGGTGCGTCACGGGCGGTCGGTGACTGATCAGCTGGGGGGTGTCGGCGCGCCGGCCGAGGGTGCGGTCATCGATCCGTTCGGTGGGTGGACGGGCGGTGGTTGCCGGGCGCCGGGCAGAGCGCCGGTGCGCAGCACCATGTCGGCGATGTCCAGGATCGGACGATGGGTGTGCTCGCTGGCTCGGTGCAGCAGCTGGCGGGCCTGGGCCGGGGTCAGGTGGTGCAGGGCGGTCAGGATGCCGGATGCGGCGGCCACCCGCTGCGCGGCGGTCAGCGCGGACGCGACGTGCGGGACCATGTCGCGGGGGTGGGCCCTACCGGTGGTGCGTTCACGGTGGACAAGCGCGACGGCATGGTCGGTGAACACCCCGACCAGAGCGGCGTCGCTCGCGTCGGGGCCATGCCCCCCGGTCCACCGGCACACCAGCACACCGTGGTAGTCCGGCCCACCGCCGGGCGGATTGGTGAAGCGAGCCAGCACGTCTCGGGCGACGGTCTCCACGATGGCGCCGCCGGTTCTGCCCCCGTCCAGCGGTGTTCCCCGGCCCTGGGTCACCACGCTGAACGCCTCGTCGGTCACCGACGGGGCGGTGCCGGTCGTGTCCGGCCACCTCCGCCGGATCCGGTAGGGGCGGCGGCCGTGCTCGGCGATCTGGATCAGACACTCGTCGCACAGGGCGGGCACACACACCGCAGCCAGCTCGGTGAACACCCGGACCGGCTCGGGCGAGGCCTCCAGATGGCGCAGCCCGGCCAACACCCGCCGCAGGGCGACCCGCCCCTGGCCCGGACTGCCGTCATCGGGCGCACCGGCGGCCGACCAGCCGCTTGCCCCGGTCCACCCGATCTCGTTCGCTTGGCTCATCGTCATCACCATCCCGCTTGCGGGAACGCTCCGCGAGTGCTACAACAAATCTATACCGCTCGTGTGAGGTATCGGGCGGGTTGGGCACACGAACGAACAGACCAATGGGAGGTGGCTGGTGATGCTCATGCGGACCGATCCGTTCCGGGATTTCGACCGGATCACCCAGCAACTGCTGGGGACCAACGCCCGACCGTCGGCGATGTTGATGGACGCCTGGCGGGCCGACGATCGGTTCCTGGTCGAGTTCGACCTGCCGGGGGTGGACCCGGGCTCGGTCGACCTGGACGTGGAACGCAACGTGTTGACGGTGACCGCGCAACGGCCGGCCGTGGACGAAGCATCCGAGTTCCTGGCCGCGGAACGACCCCGGGGAGTGTTCAGCCGGCAGCTGGTGCTGGGCGACAACCTGGACCTGGACCGCATCGCGGCGACCTACCGGGACGGGGTGCTGCGGTTGGTGATCCCGGTCGCCGAGAGGGCCAAGCCCCGCAAGATCAGCATTAGCCATGAAGACGGCGCCGCGGACCAGGCCATCACCGCCGGCGGTGGCGAGAAGACCCGGGAGACCGTGGACGCGGCCGCCTCGGGCGGCTGACCGCCGACCGCGGGCCTGGGTCTGCCCACCCGGGAGGAACACCGCCGATACCGAAACCCGCGAGGCTCACCGGTCTCTGCTGCTGTGGCGGCATCGCACCTCCCGCCGGGCAGACCCCGGCCCACGGGTGGTGAGCCTGGTCTGAGTCGATGGGGAGGATCCTGGTGGCCCCGACATCCGTGCCGTGGCGCCGGTCGGCGGCTGTGGACACGCCGGCCGGCGCAGCCGCACAGCTGATCCGTCTATCCGGCCAGATCGGTCAGCCGGTCCACGGCCAGGACCCGCTGACCGAGGCGCTGGCCCTGGCGTGCACGATGGTGCCCGGGGCGGTGTGCGCGTCGCTGACCCAGCTCACCGACGCCGACCCGCGCCGCCCGCGGACGGTCGCGGCCACCGCCGTGACGGCCGCCGCCCTCGATGCCATCGAGTACCAGACCGGGCAAGGACCGGCCCTGGCCGCCATCGCCGACAGCACCATCATCGTCAGCGACCTCACCACCGAGACCCGATGGCCGGCATACCTCAGCCGCGCCCTGATCGCGGGCCCGGTGCGGGCCGTCCTGAGCTACCCACTCACCCGCGCCGGACACCCGGACACCACGCTGAACCTCTACTCCACCAGCCCCACCGCCTTCTGGGTTTGTCAACGTTGGTTGGCCCCACCATGTCAGGTTTGGTTGGCTCCACCCGTGGGCGAGGTTGGTTTAGCGGATCCCCGCCTGGAGCTTGACGTTGATGGGTCTTAGCTGGCGGCTTGTTGGGCCTTGGTCCGGGCCAGCCGGTAGGAGTCGGTTCCGGTCTCGATGATGTTCCCGCCGAAGGTGAGCCGGTCGACGATCGCGGCGCAGAGGCGGGCGTCGGTGAACGTTTTTGTCCAGCCGGAGAAGGAATCGTTGGAGGCGATGGCCACGGAGTTCTTCTCTTCCCGTTCGGTGAGAACCTGGAAAAGTAGCTCCGCGCCGCGTTTGTCGAGTTCCATATAGCCGAGTTCATCGATGCAGAGAAGATCAACCCGTCCGTATCGGGCAATGGTCTTGGCCAGGATCTTGTCGTCGGCGGCCTCCACGAGTTCGTTCACCAGCTTGGTGGCCAGGGTGTATTTCACCCGGAACCCGTTCTCCGCGGCGGCGGTGCCCAACCCGATCAGCAGATGCGACTTGCCGGTGCCGGAGTCTCCGATCAGGCATAACGGTTGCCCGGCGCGGATCCAGCCGCATCCGGCCAGGGTGTGGATGGTCGCCGAGTTGATGTTCGGGTTCGCGTCGAAGTCGAAATCGGCCAGCCACTTCTCTCGTGGAAAGCCGGCCGCCTTGACCCGGCGGACAGAGCGGCGACGGGCCCGGTCGTCGCATTCGGCCAGGAGTAGCTCGGCGAGGAATCCCTGGTAGGTGAGTTGTTCCTTCTCCGCGACGGTGACCATGTCGGTGACCAGCCCGCGGACGGTCGGCAGGCGTAGTTGCCGGCAGGCCGTGTCGATCGCCGCGGACGCGGCCTGCTCGGTCAGGCCGCGGCGGCGGCGAATCGGTGCGGTCATGACACGTTGCCTTTCGACAGGTCCGCCGCCGGCGGCGCGGTCTTGCGGCGGGTGAGCAGCTCGTCGTAACGGTCGACCGACGGCAACGGCCGGGAATCCGGCGGCAGCCCGGCGATCACCGCGGTCGGGTCGGACAGCCGCCGCTCGGTCAGACTGACCACCCGCTGCCCGGCACTGTCGTCCTGACCGACGGGATGCTCGGGTTGCGTGGCCCCACGCTGCTGTTTGCGGGCTTCCACGGCCACCACATCGGCCTGGGTCGCGCCGACTCGCAGGGCGGCGGTCAACCCGGCGACGACGTCGACCGCCGGCATGTGCCGATGCAGCAGCAGCACGTCGATCAGTTCCCGGGTGCCGGCGGCGTCGCCGTGAGCCTTGCGGGCCGCCGCCCAGAACGCCTCGTGCGCACTGGTGAACGCCCCGCAGGCGCGAGCCTGGACCAGGGCGGTCGCCCCGGGCAGGGCGCCGGGTTTGTACTTGAGCACCTCCAGGTAGTGATCCAGGTCCAACACCTGGGCGCCCTTACGGCCCGACCGCTCGTGGGTGGCGATGACGGTCCGGCCATCCAACACGATCACCTCACCCGCCCGGAGGTGGACCCGGACCCGGCGTCCGATGAACTTGGCTGGCACCGAGTACTGACAGTTACGCACCATGATCCGGGCGTGCCGGTCGACCCGCGGGTTCAACGACAGGCCCGGTTCGAACACCTCGGTCGGCAACGGCCGGAGCAGGGGCTGCTCGATGGCGAACATCTCGCCCACGGTGCGCACCCGGCCGTTGATCCGCCGGTGGTCATCGGCCCGGTCCGCCTTGGCCAGCCGAACATTCAGCTCGGCCAACGATTTCACCTTCGGCACCGGGACCAGATGGTTGCGCCGGAACCGGCCGCCTTCGCCCTCCACACCGCCCTTTTCGTGGGCTCCGTGGACGCCGGGCAGGCAATAGAACCCATCGAATTGGTAGTGCGAACGGAACAGCACCCACCGCTCGTTCTCGGTCCGCCGCCGGTCGGTGCCGAACAGCACGGCCGAGACCGCGGACTTGAGGTTGTCGTACTTCACGTGCACCGTTGGAACACCACCCAGCTCGGTGAACGCGGCGATATGACCCTCGAGGAACGCCTCCTGCGACTGAGTCGGGAACACCCGATGCACCGACCGACCCGAGAAGCACAACCACATCGTGAACAGGTAGCACTTCGTCCGACCGGCGGGCAGATCCACCCACAGTTCGGCGAAGTCGACCTCACCCTCGGCGGCCGGCTGATGCGTCTGCGGGACGAACACCTCCGCCAACGGCCGGCCCCCCGCCTCAGCCCAGATCTCCCGCCGCCGCTGGGCGACATAGGCCCGCAGCGTCGAATACGACAACCCGGTCGCCTGATGCTCCTCGACCAACCGGTCCAGGATCCGCACCGTGGTGTGTCGCTGCTTGCGCGGGGCCGTCAGATCCGACCGCAACATTGCGTCGATCGCGGTCACGAACGGGTCGATCTTGCGGGACTGCCACCTGCGCCGGGCCGGCTCCGGCGGCGCCGCCGACGCCAACGCTTGCCGCACCGTTCGACGGTGCACATGGTGGCGCTTGGCCAACGCCCGCACCGACAAGCCCTCCACCCGGGAATCCCGCCGGATCTGTTCGAACAGCATGACCTTGGACCTCACGTCTCCTCCTGACGTCGTCGCCTCCGACGACGATCAGGTGGGGCCACCCAAACCTGACAGAACCTGCCCGGAGAGTCGCAGGTGGGGCCACTCAAACCTGCGATTCCCTGCTCCGGCGGGGCCACTCAAACCTGACACAACCAGCCTTCCCGGCAGCAGCCGAGGACGACATCCACCTGGCCGTCGCCGGGCTGGCGTTGGCTCTCACCGCGATCAGCCAGGCCCGGCGGGCCGCCAACCTGGCGACCGCCCTGGCCAGCAACCGGACCATCGCCGCCGCTCAAGGCATCCTCATGCACCGCCACCGCTGGACCCCAGAGCAAGCGTTACGCGCCCTGCGGGCCGCCAGCCAGCACAGCAACCGCAAAATGCGTCACATCGCCGACCACGTGCTGGCCACCAACGACCTACCTCCACCCACCATCAGCAAGAAACGCTCTCGACGCCAACGGATTACCCCACATCGGGGAGACGCTGCCTGATCACCACCAGAACCCCGGATACCCCGTGGAACGCCATCGATTCTGTTCCGTTAGCCGAACCTTCTACGGCACACCGACGACGCGACGACGCCGACCGAGCGGGCCGCGCCGCCGGCGTCCCGTAAGACTGGTTCGGTGAATCGTCCCGGTGCAGGGAGGCCAACCGGCACACTGGTCCCGTGACCGAAGTCAAGATCGGCTACGCCCGGGTCTCCACCGTCGATCAAGACCTCACCGCACAGCACGACGCGCTCGTCGCGTTGGATGTCGACCCGAAACGCATCTACGTCGACCACGGCCTGACCGGCACCAACCGCGATCGACCCGGCCTGCGCCAAGCCCTCGTGGCCTGCCGCCGCGGCGACACGCTTGTCGTCACCAAGCTCGACCGGCTAGCCCGCTCCGTGCCCGACGCCCGCGACATCGTCGACGAGCTCACCGCCGGCGGAGTGCGGCTGAACATCGGCGGCTCGCTGCACGATCCCACCGATCCGGTCGGGCGGCTCCTGTTCACGACCCTGTCCATGATCGCCGAGTTCGAGGCCGATCTGGCCCGTGCTCGAACACGCGAGGGCATGGCCGTCGCCCGCGCCAAGGGCCGGCTGCGCGGCAAGCAGCCCAAGCTCAGCCCGAAGCAGGAAGCCCATTTGGTCGAGCTGTACCGCGGCGGCGAGCACACCATTGGCGAACTCGAGGAACTGTTCCCTGTCACCCGTTCCACGATCTACCGAGCAGTCGCACGCGCCGATGCGCAAACGTCGCCGCCGGTGAAGGGCAAGCCGAAACAGGTCCGAGCCCGTCGAGCGCCTGCGAGCTGACCATCAACCACCGAAGCCAATCCACGCCGAGCCGGCTGTGCCCGGGTCACATGATCACGAAAGCACCCGGAATCGTTCCGCTGCTAAGCCGACCCCCTGCCGGGGGGCGGGTACGTTTTGTCATCTCGTGGCGGCTCCTGGTATCGGCTCGGTGGCCAGGTCGCCCTGCCACAGGTCCGGGCCGAACACCTCGTACTTGATGTCGTGGGCCGCGACGTCGCGGTCGATCAGCGAGCTGCGCACTGCCTGCATGAACGGCACCGGCCCGCACAGGTAATAGGTGGCGTTTTCGGCCAGGCTTACAGCGGCCAGGTCCATGAGGCCTTGACGAACGCCGTCGACGGGCAGGCTGCAGTTGGGCCCGCGTTCGAACCAGACGTGGATCGAACCGTTGGGCAGGGCGCGGATGTCGGCCAGGATCTGCTGCCGCAGCGGCCAGGACGCCTCGTCGACGTCCGCATGCAGCACGGTGACGTTCAAACCGGACCCGGCGGCAACAAGATGGGACAGCATGCCGGCCATGGGGGTGATGCCGATGCCGGCGCTGACGAAGACGACCGGGCGGCCGGAGTCGTCCAGGACCACGTCACCGAACGGCGGCGACATGGTGATGCGGTCGCCCACCGCCACCGAGTGATACAGCAGGTTGGACACCTCCCCGTCGGGTTTGCCGCCGCCGTGCACCCGCTTGACGGCGAACTGCCGGTGCTTGCCGTCGTCGGCGCGGGTCAGGCTGTACTGCCGCGGCTGGTGCACTCCGTCCGGCATGAGCATCCGGACTGTGACGTACTGACCCGGCAGCGAGGTCTTGACCAGCCGGTCGTCAATCCGCTTGACCCGGAACGTGACCACGTCGTCGGTCTCGGGGATCCTTTCCACGACCTCCCAGTCCCGCCATACAATCTCGGGGCGGACCCCACGGGCGCTGTACAGGCCGCGCTCCTGATTGATCAACGCGTACGCCATCAGCCAGTAAACCTCGTCCCAGGCGGCGGCGACCTCATGGGTGACCGCGTCACCGAGGACGTCGGCGATGGCCCAGAACAGATTGTCGTGGACGACCTGGTACTGATCGGGTCGAATCCCCAGCGACGCGTGCTTGTGGGCGATCCGAGACAGCAGATGCTCCGGTTCTTGCTCCGGTGTGTTCACCAGCGCCGCGGCGAAGGTGGCAACCGAACCGGCCAACGCCGCCTGTTGGGTGCCTTCGGCCTGGTTGCCGCGGTTGAAGGTGCCATCGAGCAGATCCGGGTGAGCACCGAACATGTGCTCGTAGAAGCGCCGCGCTATCTGGTCGATGTTGCCGGCGACGGGAGCGAGGGTTGCCTTGATGATGGGCCTGGATCGATCGGAAAGCATGGTAGCTCCTCACCCGTATCGGAAATACTCTTCAAACAGTGCAGCCATTCATTTGCGATTCGGTCGTCTGACCCCGGGCTGTCATACCCGATGTCTGACTGGTACCGGACGGCACCGCTGTGAACGACCGTACAGGCCACCCCGCCGCGGACGATTACACCAACGAGCGCCGCTAGCTGCATCGCAACCGGTCGACCAGGCTCTCTCGCGATCATCGGCATTGATGCGTCAATGAGATCATTCAGTAGCCATGGACGGATTATTCCGAGGGGCTGTCTCGTTCCCGCCCAAGGGGTGATGTCGTCGCCGTAACCTGGATACACCCTGGTGGAATCGAGCACTTCCAAGGCCGGATCCTTGAGATCTCCATCGGCGAGTCGAAGTCGTCCAGGGCCTCGGTCTTGCCGAGCCTCCCCCACGAACGGCGCGCCTCGGTGCACCATCCCCGCGCGGAACCAGAGGTCGTCCGGTGATCGGCTGCAGGCGGCACCCGGTACATCTTCGACCGAAGAGTGTTTGTAGGTGTGATCGATCGGGGCGATGCCGACGTCGGTGTCGCGTGGTCCATGGGCAGCGGCGAGACGACTGGCGGACCGATTGCGGCGGCCCTGCCGGCCGCTGGTCATCACGGTCGGGTTCCCGAAGATGTCAACAGGGTCGCTAGAACCGCTGCCTCGCTGAGGGCGGTTGATTTGGTTGCGGTGAGCAATGTCAGCGAGTTGTGGTTGGCGAGGTCACGCAGGTGTGCGAGCGCTGCGGCTTGTTCGGGGGTGGCGAGTTCGTCAAGGTAGCGGCGGGTGAACTCCTCGAAGCGTTCCGGTTCGTGGTGGTACCAGGTCCGCAGCTCCGTGGACGGGGCCACCGTTCGGCACCATTCGTTCAGTCGTGCGCGGGCTTTGGACATTCCGCGGGGCCAGAGCCGGTCCACGAGGACGCGGGTGCCGTCGTCGGTGCGGGGTTCGTCGTAGATGCGCCGCACCTGCACCGCGTGTTGGTCGATCATTTGCAATGACCTCCTGACGGTGGGTTCTTTCGTGTCGCAGGAACGTGCACGACTCGGCATGGGCCGGATGGCACGCGTTTGGTTGGTTCGGTCGGCAGGGGTCACCGCGTCTGGGCAGGGTCGACTCACTGGTCCCGGTGAAGGGCGCAGGTGGCGCAGACCTTCTCTCGACTCAGCACACACGGGGAACGCCTGCTGCGTCATACCTGGGGGCGACCGCTCAAACCAGGGTTGTAGGTCGGTTCTGTGAAGGTCATGCTCGACTTTCTTCATGGGCTGGTGATCAGCAGGGTGCCGAGCGTGACCAGCGCGGCGACCTTGAGGACCTCGAGGGCGACGTACGCTAGGTGCAGCCGGGATGCGGGTGGGCTCTGGCCGGTGATGATCTGTCCGGCGCGTCTGTCGAGACGTGGCCGTAGCAGCCCGGTCTGGGCGGCCAGGAATGCTCCGGTGACGCCGAGCAGGACCCAGATCGTAGCAATCGGTCGGGACGCCATCAGCGCGGCGAGAAGCAGTGCTGCAAAAATGATCTCGGTGACGTTTAGGGCTCGGAAGACGAGCCGGCCGATGCCCAGGCCGAGTGGCAGCGTGATCCCTGGGGCCCGGAATTTCAGGGGTGTCTCCAGGAACGAAATGGCCAGTACCATCCCCAGCCAGATGAACGCGGTGGCCGCGCCGATGACCTGTCCGGCTGCCGTCATCGCTCAGGCCCCGATGGTGGAGGTTGTCGGTGATGCTGCTGAAGGCGTGGGTTGGGGGGTCAGGTACGCCAGGCACAGGTGGGGTTTGACGAACGGCACCAGGCGCACCGTGGTGAGTGGTTTGCCGAGTTGGGTGAGCGCACCCTCCAGGAGCCCGAGGTGGATGGCGCAGACCACGTCGGGATGTTCCCGGGCGACGTCCCGGTAGGGGCAGGCGCGGAGCCGGATCTCCCGTTCACCGGTGGCCGAGGCGGGGTGAACGAGCTCGGGGTCGAAGTTCATCTCGGCGAACAAGTCGACGATTCGGTGCGCAGCCTCGTCTGGGGTGGCGACATCGTCGACGGTGGGGATGAGGCTGGTTGCCCAGTCCCGGCCGGCCTTTTCGGCGCGGCGGCGGCGGGTGCGTGGGGTGGGGCCGAGGTTGGCGGCGAGCAGGGCGGCGAGGGGCCGATAGCCGTCGGGAGGGGATTCCTCGGCGTGGGCGGCGTAGACGGTGCGGGGTCGACCAGGGGTGGTCCTTGGGGTCTTCTGTGCGCTGACCTGTCCGGCTTTGACGAGCACGTCCAGGTGGAATCGGACGGTGGTGATGTGCAGCCCGGTCGCCTCGGCAAGCTGGTAGACGTCCAAGGGGATGGTGCTGCGGCGCAGCAGCTTGAGCAGCCGCCGCCGGGGCTTGGATGCGGTGGGGTCGGTCGGTGTGTCGTCGGGGATGTCCGACTGGTCGGTCATCATGTGCTGACCGGTGGATGGGCGGCGACGAGGTTGGTGTCGACCCCGAGCCGGCCGATCGTGGTCGCGCCGCCGGGGGATGCGACGGGCTGGGAACGTCCGGGCAGGGTGTCGGTGAAAAACCGCGCGTTGTCGTCGGTGAACGCCTCCCATTGGTTCGGGACGTCGTCCTCGTAGAAGATCGCCTGGACCGGGCATACCGGTTCGCAGGCGCCGCAGTCGACGCACTCGTCGGGGTGGATGTACAGCGCCCGGGCACCTTCGTAGATGCAGTCCACCGGGCATTCCTCCACGCAGGCCCGGTCCAGCACGTCGATACACGGCTCGGCGATGACATAGGTCACGGCGGCACCTCTCTGCTCAGTTGACTTCCCCCTGCACGTCCCATAGTTTAGAGGATAGCGGCCCTCAAAAAAAGGTGGGCGGGGAGTGTCCCGCGAGGCGATATCCACCGGGCCGGCGCTCCGGGGCGCGCTCCCGGCCAGTCCTCGACACGGTCGGAGGGGGTTGAGTTGACCGCTGTGACACCACATCCGGTGATCTCTCGGCCGCTTCCGCGCCCCCGGGGTCACCGGTTCCTGGGGTACCTGAGGACGACCGACCCGAAGGTGCTGGGCGTGATGTACATCGTCACGTCGTTCGTGTTCTTCGTGGTCGGCGGCCTGCTGGCGTTGCTGATGCGGGCCGAACTGGCCCGGCCGGGTCTGCAGTTCCTCGCGCCGGAACAGTACAACCAGTTGTTCACGATGCACGGCACGATCATGCTGCTGTTCTACGCGACGCCGGTGGTGTTCGGTTTCGCCAATTACGTGCTGCCCCTGCAGCTCGGCGCCCCCGACGTGGCGTTCCCCCGGCTGAACGCCTTCTCGTACTGGCTGTACGTGTTCGGCGCGCTGATCGCCATCTCCGGATTCTTCACCCCGGGTGGGGCAGCGGCGTTCGGCTGGACCGCGTATGTCCCGTTGTCCGGGGTGCAGAACTCGCCCGGGGTGGGCGGCGACCTGTGGATCATGGGCCTGGCGGTGTCCGGTCTGGGCACCATCCTGGGTGCCGTGAACATGATCACCACGGTGATCTGCCTGCGCTGCCCGGGCATGACGATGTGGCGACTACCGATCTTCACCTGGAACATTTTGATCACCTCGATCCTGGTGCTGATCGCGTTCCCGATCCTGACTGCCGCGCTCCTTGGCCTGGCCGCCGATCGGCACTTCGGATCGCACGTGCTCGACCCCGCCAACGGCGGCGCAATCCTGTACCAGCACCTGTTCTGGTTCTTCGGGCATCCCGAGGTGTACATCGTGGCCATCCCGTTCTTCGGCATCGTCACCGAGGTCATTCCGGTGTTCTCTCGCAAACCGGTCTTCGGGTACCGCGGGATGGTGTTCGCGACGATGGGCATCGCGGCGCTGTCCTCGGCGGTGTGGGCGCACCACATGTTCGCGACGGGCGCAGTGCTGTTGCCCTTCTTCTCGCTGATGAGCTTTTTGATCGCGGTTCCCACGGGCATCAAGTTTTTCAACTGGATCGGGACCATGTGGCGCGGGCAGATCTCCTTCGAGACACCGATGCTGTTCGCCTGCGGGTTCCTGGTGACCTTCTTGTTCGGCGGCTTGACCGGCGTGATGCTGGCCTCACCAGTGATCGACTTCCACGTCACCGACAGCTACTTCGTGGTTGCGCACTTCCATTACGTGCTGTTCGGGACGATCGTGTTCGCCACCTATTCAGGGATATATTTCTGGTTCCCGAAGATGACCGGCCGGTTCCTGGACGAAAGGCTGGGCCGGCTACATTTCTGGACCACCTTCGTGGGCTTCCACTTGACGTTCCTGATTCAGCATTGGCTGGGCAACATGGGGATGCCCCGCCGGTATCCGGATTACCTGCCCACCGACGGGTTCACGACACTGAATACGATCTCGACCATCGGGTCGTTCGTGCTGGGTGCCTCGGTGCTGCCGTTCGTGTGGAACGTGGTGAAGTCCTGGCGGTACGGCGAGATCACGACGGCGGACGACCCGTGGGGATACGGCAACTCCCTGGAGTGGGCCACCAGTTCCCCGCCGCCGCGGCACAACTTCACCTCGCTGCCCCGGATCCGGTCCGAGCGGCCGGCGTTCGAACTGCATCATCCACACATGGTCGACCGGATGCGGACCGAGGCGCACCCGCACCGCGGCTGGCGGCCGCTGCGGGCCGCCGAGTCCAGACCGCCCCTTGGTGTCGGAACTGCCTCGACGAACCCGGACAAGACGTAGACATGAGCCACGCTGCCGACCGTCGGGACGGTCCTCCCGCTGGTCCGGCGCTTCCCCGCCCCCCGCACCGGGTCCTGCCCGGTCAGGGGGGCCACCACGAAGGACAACCGTAACTCGACCGACCCGGGTCGACAGAACACAGGAAGAGGTTCGAACGTCATGAGGACGGCGTTGGGATTGTCGGAATCGGCGACGCGGCGGGTGGTGGCGGCGGCGGGCCAGGCACCGTCGCTGTTCAACACCCAGCCGTGGCGGTTCCGGCTCGCCCCCGACCGCATCGAGATCCACCCCGACCGGGGTCGCCGGCTGATCGCCCACGACCCCGACGACCGGGAACTACGGATCGCCTGCGGCGCCGCGCTGTTCAACCTCCGGTTGGCCCTGCACGCGCACGGCGTGACCCCGGTGGTGACCATCCAACCCGGCGAGACCCCGGACGCCCTGGCCGTCATCCGGCCCGGCCCGGTGACCGTGCAATCCCGCGACGACGCCGCCCTGTACGCGATGATCGAACGGCGCCGAACCAACCGACAACCCTTCCTGGACGCTCCGATGCCGGAAGCGTATCGGCGGGTGCTGACCTATGCGGCGGCCGTCGAAGGCGCGGACTTTCGGACGATGGTCACGCCGGCGGAGCGGTTCGAGCTGCGGTGCCTGGTCGCGGCCGCCGACCAGCGGCAACGTGACGACGTGGTCTGCCGGGCCGAACTGGAGGCCTGGGCCGGTGATCGGCATGGCCACCCGGACGGGGTGCCGTTGGCCGCGGCCGGGCCGAGACCTGAATCCCACGACCTCTGGGCGTATCGGGATTTGGGCAACGGCTACGCCCATGTCCGGCCCCCGGACGGGGACTTCGAGGCGGAACCGTTCGTGGTGGTGCTGTCCACCTGGATGGATGGACCGGCCTGCCAGGTCGAGGCCGGTCAGGCCCTGCAACGGGTGTTGTTGACCGCGACTGCACTGGGGCTGAGCGCGTCCTTCCTGTCCCAGCCCATCGAGGTCGCCGAGCAGCGACGGCGTTTGCGTCGGCTGCTGGGCGACGGCCGGTACCCGCAGGCGGTGCTGCGCCTGGGCTTCGGGGCGCCGGTGGCGAAAACCCCGCGGCGGGACGCGACGGACCTGCTGCTGCCGGAACCGGTCGGTGCCGCCCCCTGAGTCGACCGCCTCGTCAGTGGAAAATGCTTGACACTCTTAAGGACAGGACATGATGCGAAAACTCGCGACCGACGGGCAATGGGGTCGCAATAGCTACCAGCCGGGTTCGGATCGACGGCCACCGGCGCCGTCAACCAGGGTGGAAGTCGAGGGGTCGGTCCCGGTTGCCGCGGCGCCGGCGGGGGAGCCGGCCGCGAAAGATGCGACCCCGCGGATCGTGGTGGGGGTCGACGGCTCTCCTGCCTCCGTCGATGCGTTGCGCTGGGCGGCCGGGCAGGCCGACCTGATCGGGGCGGCCGTGGAGGCGGTGATCAGTTGGGAGTACCCCAGCACGTCGGGGATGGAGTTCGGGTCCTTGGACATCGACTGGGCCGAGAACGCCCGGGCCGCGCTGGCCGATGCGCTGGATGTCGCGCTGGGTGAGGACGCGGGTCGGGTTACCGGAACGGTGACCCGGGGGCACCCGGCCGAGGTGCTCGTCGCCGCCGCCCAGGGGGCCGACCTTCTCGTCGTTGGATCCCGTGGTCACGTGGCGCTGCCGGGCCGGCTGCTCGGCTCGGTCAGCGAACACGTCGCCGCGCGCGCCTCCTGCCCGGTCGTCGTCGTCCGGCACGTTCCGGATCCGATCGCGCTCGGGCAGCGCACGCACCACAAGGGTCGGGAGGCCCTGCTGGGGGCGGGTTTCCGATGAAACTATCCCACCACGAACAGCGGATACTCGATGAGATCCAGCAGCGAGTGCAGGCCGAAGACCCGGAGTTCTTCGCCAGCATGGCGGGTTCCCGGCGCCGCCGCGGCCGGTCCGGGTGGGGTTCGGTGATCTTCATATTCGGCCTGGTCGCCTTCATGGCCGGCGCGGTCCTGGCCCAGGCGTCGCCCGGGTGGGGTGTCGTCACGAGCCTGATCGGCTTCTTGGCCATGTGCTGGGGGGTGTGGCTGCTGTGCTCAGGCGTCCGAGCCGTCCCTCAGCAGGGGTTGGAAAGCGCGCTGCGTCGACGGCTCGGCCGGCTCTGGGACAGAATGCAGGACCCGCCGCCAACCGGGATGTCACCGTGACCATGCACGGTGCGGCGTCGCCGCTACGGGTTGGCGGGCCGCGGCGTCGCTCCGAGCGGTCACGGGGTGTTCAGCACGACGCAGCAGCGGTCGTCTGCCGGGTCCAGCCGGGCCGTCAGTGTCCCGTCACCGACCCGGTCGGCGACCGCGCCGAGCAGGGCGAGGTTCATCCCGCAGACCAGGTCGGTGTGGTCTCGAGCCAACGCGTCGAACGGACAGTTGACCAGGATGACACTCGAGTCCACACGTCGGGGTTCGTATCCGTGCGCGGCCAGGACGGCGCACACCGCGGCGGCCCGTTGTGCTGGCCCGGGTCGTGGGCCCAGAGCCTGCCGCGCCTGGGTCCCGAGGGTCCGGCCGTACTCGGCGGCGGCGGTGTGCACCGCGTCCAGCACCGGTGCGCCGGCCCGGGTGGAGTCGTCGATGGCCTGGGCGAACAGCTGCCCGGCGAGGTCGTACCGGCGTTCGGGCAGGGTCACCGACAGTTCCCGGCCGGACCGCCGGTACAGCTTGGTGGGTCGTCCGGCGCCGGGGCCCCGCCGGCCGGACAGTCGTTGGAACTCGGTGTCCAGCAGACCCTGCTCGACCAGTTTGTCCAGGTGAAATTTCGCCGTGTGCCGTGGGACGGCGACGCCTTCGGCGGCCCGGTCTCGGCTGACCGGTTCGGATTGGGCGGCCACGAACAGGTACAGCTCACGGCGGACCGGGTCGGCCAGGGCCGCCAGACCGGTCACTCGATCAGCAAAATCTTGCGCAGCCATCCGACCCCATCCTCTAAGGGACACCAACCTTGACTTAAGAAAACTGTCAGTCTAGCGTAAAAGATACTGTCCTTTAGAGCTGGAGGCGCAATGACGACCCACCCCACCCGTGACCGGGCCACCCGCGCCGGCCAGCTGCACGACCCGGCGTACCAGGCGTTCCTGCTGTTGCGGTCGGCGTTCACGGTGGCGCCCATCGTGTTCGGGCTGGACAAGTTCGTCAATGTGCTCACCGACTGGCCGGGCTACCTGGCCCCGTGGGTCGATTCCCTCGTGCCCGGCACCGCCCAGCAGGTCATGTATGTGGTCGGGGTCGTGGAGATCGCGGCGGGGATTCTGGTGGCGGTCCGGCCGCTGATCGGCGGGTACGTCGTCGCGGCCTGGCTGGCCGGGATCATCGTCAACCTGCTGCTCATCCCCGGCTTCTACGACGTCGCGGTCCGCGACGTCGGTCTGCTGCTGGCCGCTCTGGCGTTGGCCCGGCTGGCCGCCACGTTCCGCCGGACTGCGCCGCGGCCGGCGCGGACGGAGACGCTGTCGTGACCGCGGCTCTCCCGCAGTCCCCCAGCGCACGGCCCCGCCCCGGGCCGCCGGAACCGGTCAACCGGCGTCATCATCACCCGCTGCGGGTGGTCCACCCGACGGCACCGGTCGATCTGGCCGCCGCGGAACGCGCCGCGGCCGCCTTCCTGGCCGCGCTCGGCGTGGACGTGGCCACCGAGAATCGACGGGACACCCCGGGCCGGATGGCCCGGGCCTACGCAGAGATGTTCACCCCCCGGCCCTTCGACCTGACCACCTTCCCCAACGACGACGGCTACGACGAGATGGTGCTCGCCCGGGCCATTCCGGTGCAGTCGGTGTGCGAGCACCATCTGTTGCCGTTCGTCGGGGTCGCCCACGTCGGGTACCTGCCCGGAGACCGGATCCTCGGGTTGTCGAAGCTGGCCCGGGTGGTGGAGTTGTTCGCCCGGCAGCCCCAGGTGCAGGAGCGGCTGACCCAGCAGGTCGCCGACTGGCTGCAGACCACCCTGGAGCCCCGAGGCGTGGGCGTGGTCATCGAGGCCGAGCACCTGTGCATGACGATGCGTGGTGTCCACGCCGACGGGGTCACCACCGTCACCTCGGCCGTGCAGGGGCACCTGCGGCAGGACGCCGCCGCCCGCGCCGAGTTCTTCGCCCTCGCCCTGCCGCGGCCGACGAACCGGCGTCGGCCATGACCGACCCACCGGCCTCGACCAGCTCGCCGACCAACGGATACCAGGGATTTCGGCAGAACTTCCTGACGTCCGACATCGACCCGTTCCCCGCCCCACGGCGGGAAGGAGCGACACCTCAGATGACAGAACATTCCGTGATGACCGATCCACTGCAGGCCCTGACCGCGGCCGGAGTGTCGATCTGGCTGGACGACCTGAGTCGGGACCGGCTCACCTCGGGCAGCCTGGCGACCCTGGTCCGGGACCGGTACGTCGTCGGGGTCACCACGAACCCCACCATCTTCACCGCGGCGATCACCCGCAGCGACGCCTACACCCCCCAGATCCGTGACCTGGCCGTCCGCGGCGTCGACGTCACCGAGGCACTGCGCGTGCTCACCGCCACCGATGTGCGAGCCGCCTGCGACGTCCTGCGGCCGGTGTTCGACACCACCGACGGCGTCGACGGGCGGGTCTCGATCGAGGTCGACCCCCGGCTCGCCGACGACACCGAGGCCACCATCTCGGCGGCGCAGGCGTTGTGGCGGCTGGTCGGCCGGCCCAACCTGTACATCAAGATCCCGGCCACCAAGCCGAGCATCCCCGCGATCGCCGCCTGCCTGGCCCAGGGGATCAGCGTGAACGTCACCCTGATCTTCTCCCTGACCCGCTACGACGAGGTTCTGCAGGCGTTCCTCGACGGCCTGCTGGCCGCGCATCGGGCCGGCCACGACGTCTCCAGAATCGGGTCGGTGGCCTCGTTCTTCGTCAGCCGCGTCGACACCGAGATCGACCGGCGCCTGCACCAGATCGGAACCCGGGAAGCCGCCGCGCTCCGCGGCGCCGCAGGGATCGCGAACGCCCGGATCGCCTACGCCCACTACGAGCGGATGCTCGCCTCGCCGCAGTGGCTGGCCCTGGCCGCCCTCGGCGCCCACCCGCAACGTCCGCTGTGGGCCTCGACCTCGGTGAAGGACCCCGCCTACCCCGACACCCGCTACGTCGTCGATCTTGTCGCACCCGGCGTGGTGAACACCATGCCGGAGGGCACTTTGCAGGCGGTCGCCGACCACGGCGTGATTCCCGAGGATTCGATCCGCGGCTACTACGCCGGTGCCCAGCGGGTGCTGGTCCGGCTGGCCGCCGTGGGCGTCGACTACCGGGACGTCGTGCAAACCCTGGAAGACCAGGCCGTCACGGCGTTCACGGCCAGCTGGGACCGGCTGAGTCACCAGGTGGCCGCCGCCCTGCACGACCCGGTCCCCGCCTTCGGAAGGACCGTGCCTCATGCCTGATGACCCGTTCGTCATCGTCGGAGCCGGTCTGGCCGGGGCCACCGCCGCGCAGACGCTGCGCGAGGAGGGCTTCACCGGCCGGGTGGTGTTGATCGGGGAGGAAACCGACCCCCCGTATGAGCGGCCGCCGCTGTCCAAGGACTATCTGATGGGCCGGGCCGACCGGGACGCCACGTTCGTGCATCCCCGGCACTGGTATGCCGACCAGGGCATCGATTTGCGCACCGGCGTCGCGGTCAGCGGGATCGACCCGGCCGGGCACGAGGTGACCCTCGCCGACGGAAGTCAACTCGGCTACCGAAAGTTGCTGCTGACCACCGGGTCCTCGCCGCGGCGACTCGACATACCCGGCGCCGTTTCGGGCCGCGGACGGTACCTGCGGCGACTCGATGACAGCGATCGGATCAAGGTGATGTTCCGCACCGCCTCCCGCGTCGCGATCATCGGCGGCGGTTGGATCGGCCTGGAAACCGCGGCTGCGGCCCGGGCCGCGGGGATCGAGGTCACCGTCCTGGAAGCAGGGGGGCTGCCGCTGCTGCGGGTGCTGGGCGTCCAGGTCGCGCAGATCCTCACCGACCTGCACCGTCGGAACGGGGTACACCTGCGGTGTGGTGTGCAGACCGCCGAGATCACCGGCGAGGGCGACCACGCGACCGGCGTACAACTGACCGACGGCAGTCACATCCCCGCGGACGACGTCATCATCGGAGCCGGCATCACCCCCAACACGCACCTGGCCGAGCAGGCCGGATTGAAGATCGACAACGGCATCTGGGTCGATGAGCACCTGCACACTTCCCACGACGATGTTTATGCCGCAGGGGATGTCGCGAACGCTTACCACCCGCTGCTGCGCCGTCACCTGCGGGTGGAGCACTGGGCCAACGCCCTGCACCAGAGCCCGGTCGCCGCCCGATCGATGCTCGGCCAGGACGCCGCGTACGACCGGTTGCCGTACTTCTTCACCGACCAGTACGACCTGAGCATGGAATACACCGGATACACCCAACCCGGCGGCTACGACCAGGTCGTCCTCCGTGGCGAGGTCGGCAGCGGCGAGTTCATCGCATTCTGGCTTCAGCGCGGCCGGCTACTGGCCGGAATGAATGTCAACACCTGGGACGTCACCGATACCATCGCGGCGCTGATCAAGACCGGCGAGACGATCGACGTCGGCCGACTCACCGATCCCCGGACCCCGTTGGAGGCCCTCCTCGAGTCCTGACCGCCGATCCGCCCACCCGAAACGGCCGGCGGTTCTTGCATCACGCCATCCGATGGCAGAACCGCGGTGCCGAAACGAATCCCTTGTGCGCCCGGGGATGACGAGGAGTAAACCCATGGGACGCAACGTCGCCCAGAAGCTGATCGCCACCCATCTGGTGTCCGGGGAGATGACCCCCGGACGGGAGGTCGGGATCCGGATCGACCAGACCCTCACCCAGGACGCCACCGGCACCATGGTGATGCTGGAGCTGGAAGCCCTCGGGCTCGACCGGGCCCGCACCGAGGTTTCCGTGCAGTACGTCGACCACAACCTGCTACAGACCGACAGCAAGAACGCCGAGGACCACGCCTTCCTGCGGTCGGCCTGCCAACGGTTCGGGCTGTGGTACTCCAAGGCCGGCAACGGGGTTTCGCACCCCACCCACATGCAGCGATTCGGGATCCCGGGGAAGACGATGGTCGGCTCGGACAGTCACACCCCGGCCGCCGGCTCGCTGGGCATGCTGGCGATCGGGCTCGGCGGCATCGAGGTGGCCACGGCCATCGCCGGTGAACCGGTCTACCTGCGGATGCCGCAGATCTGGGGTGTCCGGCTGACCGGTGCGCTGCCGGCCTGGGTGAGCGCGAAGGACGTCATCCTGGAGATGCTCCGCCGACACGGCGTCAAGGGCGGCGTGAACCGGATCATCGAGTATCACGGTCCGGGGCTGGCCCGGCTGACCGCGATGGACCGACATGTCATCGCGAACATGGGCGCGGAACTCGGCGCCACCACCACGGTGTTCCCGGCGGACGACCAGGTCCGGACGTTCCTGCGGGCGGAGCGGCGGGAGGACGACTTCGTCGAGCTGGTCGCCGACGACGACGCCACGTATGACATCGCCGAGACCATCGATCTTTCCACCCTGGAACCGTTGATCGCACTGCCCAGTTCACCGGGCAACGTGCACCCCGTGCACGAGGTGGCCGGCCGGGATGTGCAGCAGGTCGTGGTCGGGTCGTCGGCCAACCCGGGGCTGCGCGACTTCGCCGTCGTCGCCGCAATCGTGCGCGGCCGGCAGACCCACCCCGGGGTGTCCTTCGATATCAACCCGACCTCCCGGCAGATCCTGCAGGATCTCACGAAGATGGGCGGCACCCTCGACCTGATCGCGGCGGGGGCCAGGCTGCACCAATCCGGCTGCATGGGCTGCATCGGGATGGGTCAGGCCCCCGCGGTCGGCGGTAACAGCCTGCGGACCTTCCCCCGCAACTTTCCGGGGCGATCCGGAACCACCGACGACTCCGTCTATCTGTGTTCCCCGGAAACCGCGGCGGCGGCCGCGCTGACCGGCCGGATCACCGATCCCCGTGACTTGCCGGGGTTGCTCGGAATCGACTACCCGCGGATCGAGCTGCCGAGCCGGTCCAGCGTGAACACCGCCATGCTCGAACCACCTCTGCCGGCCCCGCGGGCCGGTCAGATCGTGCTGGTGAAAGGGCCGAACATCTCCTCGCTACCCGATTTCGGTCCGTTGCCGAGTCGGATCGAGGCGCCGGTCGCGCTCAAGGTCGGCGATGACGTGTCCACCGACGAAATCCTGCCGGCCGGCGCCCGGGTGCTGCCGTATCGCAGCAACATCCCCAGGCTGGCCGAATTCACCTTCGGGCAGCTCGATGACAGCTACTCGCACCGGGTGCTGGCCGGCCGGGACGGCAGCGGACACCTTGTGGTCGCCGGCGCGAACTACGGGCAGGGCTCGTCCCGGGAACACGCGGTGATCGCCCCCCGCTATCTCGGTCTGCGGGCCGTCCTGGCGGTGTCGTTCGCTCGAATTCATTGGCAGAACCTGGCGAATTTCGGGGTCCTGGCCCTGGAGTTCACCGACCCGGACGACTACCGGAGCATCGAGCAGGGCGACGTGCTGATCCTGGAGGATCTGCGGACCACGCTGCGCAGGGGCTCCGCGGTCGTCCAGATCCACAATGCCACCCGCGGACGGGACTACATCACCAGTCATCGGCTGTCGGGTCGGCAGGTCGGCATGGTCCTGGCCGGTGGGCTCCTGCCCGCGATACGACAGCGTCCGGAAGGGTCGAACTAGCCGAGGATCTCGACGGAACGGTACTGGCGGCGGCCACCGAATCACCCATGGGTAGCAGCATTCGTGCCGACCCAGCACCCGTACGGCGCAGATCGGTCTCCATATCAGGGGGCGGCGTCGGCGGGAAGGTCAGCACCCCATTTCCCGTCGAGGACAGGTGTCGCACCCACCCGCCGAGTTCCTGCACCCCGGACGGTCACCTGCCAGGACTGCTCAGCGAAGTCCGTGCGATGAGGTCTGCCGGATCGCGTCGTGGCGTTGACGTCGTGACAGGCGAGCTGAACCCCAGACGCAGAACGGTCTGCGGGTGCAACCGGCACGGTAGGAGCTGGCGCAGTTGCCGGCGGTTCTCGGTGACCTCGATGGGCTGGGACAGGAAGGACGCGGTGAGCCCGAGCGAGGTCGCGTTCAAAAGCACCCGCTGTAGCGCCTGTCCAGCCTGTATCTGCTCGGCAGGCCGGTCGCTGACGGTGGCCAGAACGACGACGAATGGTTCGGCTCTGGACGGACTGTCACTGACCCGAACCCCGGAGAACCTGCGTCCGAGGTCCCGGTACGCCCACGGGTCGTGGGGTTCGGGTCTGGGTCCGGCCGCGGACAGCGGCACTCCGTCCGGCCGGCGGTGCCCGAACCCGGTCCAGGCCTGCAGTTCGGCCCGGCAGGCCGGGTCGTCACGTTGTCGCCGGTCGGCCGCGGCGACGATGCTCCGGAGTCCGGTCCGTTCTGCGTGATCGATGGCGTGCAACACCGTGTGCTCGTCGGCGGCCGCCCGGATCAGCAGACGCCGATCACTGGCCGGAACGCCGGCGTCCAGGAAGGGTTGTCGGTTGGTTCGGCGCCGTTCGATCATCGCGTACAGGGCGGCGTCGTCGCGGGATTGCACGGTCACCGGGCCGGGCCGGATGACGGCCAGGGCGTCCGGGGTCTCGCCGGGTTGGATGGTCACCACCGGGGTCACGCCGTGCGCGTGCAGGGCCAACCGGAGGTTGAACAGCGCGGCGCCGCAGGCGATCCGTAGTTCCCGGTCGTCGGGGTCGTGGGCGATCAGCCGGCGACCCCGGTCGGGGTGGATCTCGATGCGGTCGGGGGCGAGCCGGAACCGCCACGGCTGGGTGTTGAACAGCGACGGTGCCTGGCCCGCTGCCGCCACCACCCGTCGCGTCGCCGATTCCGACAATCCCAACGCCGCCTTCATGGCCCCGATCCCCGTTTCCTGCGAGTGCCGTTGACTCCGAGTCCGCGTCGGGCGGAGCCGATCGGACCTTGTCCACAAGCCTGGACCGAGGAAGCTGCTCTTCCAATCTGGCCCCTTGGAATGATGAAGATGTCCGGCCGCGGAGCGTGTTCGGCAAGACAGTCCTGTGTCATCACGTCGGTTGCACCTGGAAGGCACCGAGGGCCCCGGTCAGGACGGCGAGCGCAACGAACCCGACGGTGAGGGCCACCTTCGCTCCGCGCGGCCCGAACACCGACTGCCAGGCGCGGTAACGGTCGGTCTCGGCGCGGAACCGGTGCCAGTGCACCAACATGATCCCGAGGAGCGAGAGGATCACGGCGAGGCTGGCGAATACGAGGACAACCGTTGCGATGCGCATCTTACGGTCTCCAGCCGAGCAACCCCGACCACGTCGGAACAGCCGCTCCCACCGTGCACGAATCGGCGCCGATCACGGTGAGGTGAGGTCTCACGTTCGGGTCCAGATTCGATCCAGCATGTCTGGGTCCTTGCCGTTGCTCGCGGAAGCTGACGATTCCGTGGTGCTCAGCGCGCGACTACTGGTGTCCGGGGGAGTCGCGCGTTCAAGGAAGCGGAGCAGCTCAACCGGGAACGGCAGAACCAGGGTGGAGTTCTTCTCCGCGGCCACCTCCACCACGGTTTGCAGCAGCCGCAGCTGGAGCGCGGCGGGATGCTCGGCCATGACCTCCGCCGCCTCTGCCAGCTTCTGCGACGCCTGCAGCTCGCCCTCGGCGATGATGACGCGTGAGCGACGCTCACGTTCGGCTTCCGCCTGCCGTGACATGGACCGCTTCATCGACTCGGGCAGCGCGACGTCCTTGATTTCGACGCGGTCGATGTGCACCCCCCACCCGACGGCCGGGTTGTCGATCATCAGCTCCAGCCCCTGGTTGAGCTTTTCCCGGTTGGAAAGAAGGTCGTCAAGCTCACTTTTCCCGATGATCGAGCGGAGCGAGGCCTGTGCAACCTGCAGGATCGCCGAACCGTAGTCCTGGACATCGACGGCCACCCGTCCCGGGTCGACCACCCGGTAGTACAGGACCGCGTCCACCCGGACGGTGACGTTGTCCCTGGTGATGCCGTCCTGGGCGGGCACCGGTTGCGTGATGATCTGCATGTTGACCTTCTGCAGACGATCAACGAACGGAACGATCAGGGCCAGCCCCGGTCCACGAATCTCCGAACGGAGCTGTCCGAAGCGGAACACGACGCCTCGTTCGAACTGGGTGATCACGCGAACGCTCGACCCCAGGAGCACCACGGCCACCGCCGCAATTGCCAAGAATATGTATCCGATTGTCATTGGTTTGCCTCTCCACTTTCCGCCTTGTCGCGAGTAACGAATCCCCGAAGCCGCGATCTGTCACGGCGGCGGCGAGTCGTCACGGGAGGGCAACCCAACCCACCGGATCAGCCAGCCCACGGAGCCGAACATGAGCGCACCAGGGAGCGAACCGGCCATCAACTCGATCACCGCGAGGAAAAGCACAGTCATGATCAGTAACGAGCCGAGAACCCCTGACTGCCCACGACTCGCGCGGCCAGGAGAGGAGGGCACACCGGGATCCGGTTCGCCGGCAGTGAACTGGCGCTCGAGTTCGCGCCACGCCTCCCGCTCGTGATCGCTGAGCACACCGCACCTCCGACGAGGGGTCGAGGATCACACCGCAACACCCAAGGTCTATCGTATCACGATATTGTCGTGATACGATAGAGTTGGTGGGTGAAGAGAGCTGCGGCACCCGCTCAGGCGCCCCGCCCGGGGGCGCTGACGAAGCACGACTTCGAGGCGCTCGCCCGGTTCCGTTCGGGGATCCGCCGCTACCTGCGTTTCAGCGAGGAAACGGTGCGTGCTCACGGGGTCACCCCCCAGCAGTACCAGCTGCTGCTCGCGCTGAAAGGATTCCCCGACCGGGAATGGGCGACGGTCCGAGAGCTCGCGGACCGGCTTCAGCTGCGCCATCACAGCGTCGTGGAGCTGGTCAACCGAGCCCAGGCCCGTGGACTGGTGGACCGTGGCCCGCATCCGGACGATGCGCGCATGGTCCGCATTCAACTGACCGAGGACGGCGAGCAGACATTGGCTCACCTCAGCGCGCTGCACCGCGACGAGCTGCGCCGACTTGACGCCAGTCTTGCCCCGCCGACCTGGCCGGACCAACGACCCGACGACCCAACGGTCCAGACCGAATCGATCGGTCAACCACAACCTGCGAAGGCCGACATGCTCAAATCCTCCCTGACCGCCCTCGCCCGCCACCAGCTCGCGATCGCGACATCGGTCTCCAGCGGGCGCAGCGCGTCCACGGTCTTTGGCGGACACGAGAACGTGCTGCGGCAAACCATGATCGCACTCGTCGCCGGAAACAAGCTCAGCGAGCACGAGAACCCAGGCGAGGCAACAGTGCACGTCCTGCAAGGTCGGGTCCGACTCGCCTCCGCGGGTGAAGCCTGGGAGGGCTCGCCGGGGGATCTGCTCATCGTTCCCGACCGCCGCCACGACCTGGTAGCACTCGAAGACGCCGTGGTCTTGTTGACCGTTGCCAAGCGCAAGTAGTCAAAGCTGTCCGATCAGCACGTCTCGCCACGAACGCCGACGATCGTGGGCCGGGTGGGCAGTTGCGGGGTCAATAGTTGTAGTCGACATGCGCCCGGCTCGGCGAACGGCGTGATCGCAGTGCGCTCCGGGCTGCCGCCTAGCACGTCCATGGCCCCGCGAACGATGCCCAGGTGCACCTGGCAGACGACCTGCGGGTATCGCTTGGCGGCATCAAGCAGAGGGCAGCGCCGCAATCTCACCGAGCGGGCGGACTGGTCCGCCACAGGATCGAAGCCTAGGTCACGCAAGAGCTCGACGATCCGCCGCCTCGCCTTGGCCGCAGATGTCCGCGGCGCCGCGATCGGAGCGTCACCGATGAGTTCGCGACCCCAGACCCGTCCGGCTTGCACGGCCTCGGGCACCGGGTCGTTGCTGGTCAGGCTCAGGTGCGCAGCCAACGCCGTGGCCAAGCCGGCGTAGTCGCGGAGCCGTTGGTCGGGCTCGACGTTGTCGACAGCGGCCGCATAGGCCCAGGCTGGCCGGCCGCGGCTGCGGCCTGTCTGCTGAGCCCGCACCGCCAGCCCGCGGCCCGCCAGGGCTTCGAGATGTTCGCGTGCGGTGTTCTGATGCACGCCGAACTCTCCGGCGACCTCAGTGATGGTCATCGGCACGTCCTGCTGTTGGAGGAGCTCGAGGACCGCAGCGCGTTGGCCGGAGAGCCGACCGTGAGGGTCGGGTCCCCGTACCGGGATGGGGCCGAGGGGGCCGGAACCACTCGTTTTCACGGTGGTTATTGTAGTAATTGTGGTGATGCTGACGAAACCCCTGCGGGCAAGAGAGGGAGCAGCGCATGGGCGGCACTAGCATTCGATCATCGAAGCACGGCCGCGATCAAACCATCTGGACGTCAAGGCTCTTCACGATATCGGGCGTGACTATGCGGGAGGGCCAGGGCGTACTCGCGACCCCGCATCCAACTCGGCTCGAGGCGTCGGTGGCATCCGTGGCCGCGAGGCGGTCAGTGCCGTTGAAGGGCGTCTGGCCGCAAGTCGGTGGCGACCAACGAGAGTCGAAGGCCACCGTGCATTCTCGAGGGGCGACCACCGCAGCGTCAGACTCCCGACCGGACCGCGGTTTGATCACTCCGATAATCGACCTGGGCCGGGTCACGGTTGGTGGGTGCGTCCTGGGCGTGCGGGCACCGACCGCTGACGACAACGACACTTGTGCTAAGGCTGTCTGCAGCCGCAACCGTGCTCGGCCCGTTGCGTTCCGCGCCGTCCGAGATCCGGCAATCCGCCATGCCGACGTGTCGGCGCATTCGATGCCAATCCACCGGGACATCGCGTGACGGTGATGGCGGATCCGGAATCAGGGACTTGGACGTGAGCCCAGAGCGGCTCGCCACCCAGGATCGGCGGACGCGGTGGGACTCGATGGAGGGATTCGTCGCTGTTGGTTTCGGCTGCGTCATCGCCGGCGGCCTGGTGGCCGCAGTGACCGGCCCAACGGGATTCCGCGCCGGGTCCTGGGTGGCCGCCTACCTCGTGCTCGTCGCCGGTGTCGCCCAGATAGGCCTCGGAGTGGGTCAGTGGCTGCTCGCCGTCCGGGCACCGAGCCCGTCGATGGTGGTCGTGGAACTTTTCGCGTGGAACGCGGGCTCGGCAGCGGTGGTCACCGGAACGCTGACCGGCTCGGCACTCGTCGTCGGCGTCGGAGGGGCAGGACTGGCCGCTGCGTTGGGCCTTTTCCTGTACCACGTTCGCCGGTCGCGGAGCCATCGGCGGTGGCAGTTGATGCTGTACCGCGGGTTGGCCGCTCTGCTGGCGGTGAGCATCCCGGTCGGCTTGTTCTTGTCTGTTCTGCGTCACCGGTAGGCAACTCGGCCACCGGGTGTCCGCCGGAAAGGTTCGCACCCGGACCGCATCCGGCGGTTACCGGTCCGGGGTGCCCGCGCACCGAAACGTGCGGTCATCCGTGGTCGGTGCCGAAACCGGGACAGCACCAGATGAGGCTGAACGACTGGGCGACGACGGGACGCGGCCGGGACCCAGACAGGCGTGACCGGGTCCACCTGCAGTGCGATCTCCGGCGTGACCGAGCGCCACCGGCAGGTTCGCCTTTCGAGGCACCGGGGTGGAGCCATCCGACGACGGACTGAGGATCCGCGGCTAGCCCCGAACCCTGTCCATTCTGGACAATCTCAGCTCGACTCCCAGCAACCGGATTGTGCGCGGCGAGGTGTGACACCTCGTGCGGTGAGTCCAGCATGGAGCCCGGCCTATTGGCCGGTGGCCGCGCTCCGCTCAACGCGCTGGGCTCGTTCCGGCCTGGACCTCGCCTGAACTGTTGGGAGACGAGGATTCGATTCCTGCGATCAGCGGATCAGGCCCCGCTGCCTCGCGGCCGCGGTCGCCGCGGTGCGGCTGTCGACGCCGAGTTTGGTGAAGACCTGCACGAGGTGAGACTTGACGGTGGCTTCGGTGATGAACAGTTCCTTGGCGATGCCTTGGTTGCTCAGCCCATCGGCGACCATCTGCAGGACCTGGGTTTCCCGGGGGGTGAGCATGATCCCGGGTGCGCGGACCCGGGATACCAGCCTGGTCGCCACGGACGGCGCAAGGACTGTGTCGCCCGCGGCTGCGGCGTGGATGGCCGCGATCAGCTCGGCGGGGTCAGTGTCCTTGAGCAGGTAGCCGGTCGCGCCGGCCTCGATGGCGGGCAGAATGTCCGCATCGGTGTCGTAGGTGGTGAGCACCAGAACCCGGGGCGGCCGGGGCAGCCGTTGTATCCGTCGGGTGGTTTCCGCCCCGTCGATACCGGCCCCCAGCTGCAGGTCCAGCAGA
The DNA here is from genome assembly GCF_000024365.1 of Nakamurella multipartita DSM 44233. Taxonomy (NCBI): domain Bacteria; kingdom Bacillati; phylum Actinomycetota; class Actinomycetes; order Nakamurellales; family Nakamurellaceae; genus Nakamurella; species Nakamurella multipartita. Next base: position 3,986,748 of record NC_013235.1, on the reverse strand, counting down.
ACCACATCAACGGCCAGTTCGACCTCGGCGAGCAGGGCCAGGGCCTGTTCACCGCTGCCGGCCTCCCCGGCGACGGTGATCGTCTCGTCGACCTCAATGGTCGCGCGAACCCCGCGACGGACCACGGGGTGGTCATCGACGAGCAGGACGCGGGTGGTCATCAGGTGACTCCTTCGATCGGGATGATGGCGCTGATGGCGGTGCCGTTGTCCGGGCTCGACTCCACGACAAGGGTTCCACCGACCTCGGCGAGCCGGCTACGCATGGCGCGCAGCCCGAACCCGGTCCCGGCGGTGGCCGACGGTGTGATGTCATCGGGGTCGAAACCGCTTCCGTCATCGACGATGTCCAGGCTCACCGCGTCCGGCTGAAAGGTGAGGGTGACACCGACCCTGGTCGCTGCCGCGTGTGCCGTGACGTTCGCCACGGCGCCCTGCGCGACGCGCAACAACGCCACCGTGACCGGTGTGGGCAATGGCGTGGGTTCGCCGTCCACCACGAACGACGTGTGCAATCCGAGTTGGCTGCTGGTGTGCAGGATCCGCTGCAGGGCCTTGTCCAGTGGCCGGTCGACCAGCTCGGCGGGGGCGAGGGCGCGGACCATGCGACGGGTGTCGTCCAGCGCGGACCGGGCCGCTTCCAACGCGGTGTCCACCTGTCGCCGGGCAGGCTCGGGCGCATCGATGTAGCTGCGACTGGCTGATCGGAGCAGCAGGACGATGCTGGCCAGACTCTGGGCGACGGTGTCGTGGAGCTCACGGGCCAGCCGGTCCCGCTCGACGAGAGTCCCGGCCCGCCGCTCGGTCGCGGCGAGCCGCTGCTGGGCCGCGGTGAGTTCGGTGACCAGCCGGGCGCGGGTTTCGGGCGTGTCAGATGGTCTGTGTAGGAACCGCGATCGGATGCTGAGGCGGGTGCCTCGCGAAGGAGCGGATCATGACTGACGTGTGTCTGACTTAATGACGCATTTCGGCGTTTGATTAGCCAACATCGTCGGGCTCCGGGGCGGGTGGTTGGTGTTGGTCGTTCCGGTGCTCGCGGTGCCAGGTTAGCCGTCGTTGGCGGGCGGTTTCCAGGCCGGCCTGGCGGGCCTTGCGGATCTGGGCTCCTCGTCCTTGGTGTTCGTCGTTGGGACAGACGTAGCCGATGCCCTGGTGCAGCCGGACCCCGTTATAGTGCGCCCGCACCTGGTCCAGTTCGGCACGCAGCGTAGCCGGGTCGCGGATGGCCAGGAGGTGCGGGTACTCGGCCTTGAGGTGCCCGTTGAGGCTCTCGATCCACGCCTGGTCGGTCGGTGTGCCGGGCCGGCCGAAGTGCTGGGCGATCGCGCACAACGCCATGAACTCGCGGGTCGACCCGGAGGTCATCTGCGGGCCGTTGTCCGAGATCGCCAGCAGGATCGGCCGGTGCTCGTCGTCGACGCCCAGGTCGACGCGGCCGTCGTCGTGCCGGGCGTCGACCAGCTGTAGCAGCCCCTCGGCGTGCAGGGCGCGGGTGAAGCCGACCTGCACCTGCGTCGAGGTCTCCTCGGCCGACACGACCGTGCTCAGCCACTTGCGGGAGACCAGGTCCTCCACGATCAGCACCGCCATCCCGGCCCTGGTGAAGTGCGTTGTGTCGTAGATCCACAGACTGTTCGGCTTGTACTCGGCCCATTCCGGGAACGGCCGCTTGGAGCTGCGGCCGGGCTTGGGCAGCGGCCGGAAGTGCTTGTCCGCCAGGAACAACACTCGCCGCACCGTTGATGGTGACACCCATACCCGGCCCAGGTAGGAGCCCCGGTGGGCCAGCTTGCGATGACTGCGGTCGGTCTCGCCCCACTCGTCGAACAAGGCCAGGACCGCGGCCACCTCATCGTCGAGCAGGCCGTGCATCGGCGACCCGCCCGGCGGCGAGTCGGCCAACCGTCCCTCGGCTCGGCGGTCCAACCAGCGGTACGCGCGTCGCTCGGGCAGCTCCAGTACGCCGCACGCGTCGCGTAGGGACCAGCCGGCGTCCAGCGCCTGGTCCAGCAGCGTGAGCAGCTGATCCTTGATGGCCGCCTCGACGCGGCGCGGGACCCGGCCATCTAGGCCCAGCCGCCTTTTCCCTCGACCAGGGTGAGCTTGACCGCCATCTGCTTGACCGCCTCGGACAGCCGGGCGATCTCGGCTTTCGCGGCCTCCATCTCGTAGTCCCGCTGCGCCGCCGCGACGCCGGGCTTGGACGCAGCGAGCGCGGCCAACGCACCCTCCTTGGCGACGGTGCGTATCCGCATGATCGTTGATCGGTCGACCTGCTGCTGCTCGGCGGCCTCGGCGATCGTCACCTCCTGCCGGACCAGTTGCAGCCAGATCTCGTACTTCTCCGAGGGCGTCAGGAACCGCTTGGTGCGCCGGCCGGCACGGTCCTTGCCACGATCGGGTTGGGTCATCTTCGGATCCTCCGAGACGGGTCGAAGGAGTCGTCGGATGTTGGCTGATCAACACGCCGATCTCTGACACGAAGTCAGAAGCAAAACATGACCATGACCGAGCAGTCCTCATCGGTGCCGTCGTCGCCGGTCGATGATGAGGTGCCGGGTCCGGCCCGGTCGACTGGTCGGCAGCTGCGGGAGTTGCTGGCCGACGACGTGTGGCTGGATGAGTTGATCGACCGCGCCGAGGCCGGCGGGGTCAGGTTGACCGGCGAGGGCGGGTTCTTGCCGGAGATGATCAAGGCTGTGCTCGAACGAGGCCTGGCCGCGGAATTGACCGGGCACCTGGGCTACGAAGCGGGCGACCCGGCTGGTCGGGGCTCGCCGAACAGTCGGAACGGGCACACCCCGAAAACGCTCTCGACCGAGGTCGGTCCGGTTCCGTTGAGCGTGCCGCGGGACCGCAAGTCGACGTTCGAGCCGCGGCTGGTGCCCAAGGGCCAACGCCGCCTGGGCGGGTTGGACGAGCAGATCATCAGCCTCTACGCCGGCGGCATGACCGTCCGCGATATCCAGGCCCATCTGGCCCGGACACTGGGCACCGAGCTGTCCCACGACACGATCAGCAAGATCACCGACGCGGTCCTGGAAGAGGTCAAGGCCTGGCAGTCCCGGCCGTTGGAAGAGCTCTACCCGATCATGTACCTGGACGCGATCGTGGTGAAGGTCCGCGACGGGCACCAGGTTCGGAACAAGAGCGCGTACATCGCCGTCGGCGTCGATATGGCCGGGATCAAGCACGTGCTGGGGATCTGGGTGCAGTCCACCGAGGGCGCCAAGTTCTGGGCCGGGGTCTGCGCCGAGCTGGCCAACCGGGGCGTCAAGGACGTGCTGATCGTGTGTTGCGACGGGCTGACCGGGCTACCCGAGGCGATCGAGGCGACCTGGCCGCGGACGACCGTCCAAACGTGTGTGGTCCACCTGATCCGGGCCTCGATGCGGTTCGTGTCCTACACCGACCGGCGGGCTGTCGTGGCCCAGCTCAAGACGATCTACACCGCCCCGACCGTGGACGCCGCCGAGACGGCGCTGTTGACGTTCGCCGAGACCGATCTGGCCCGCCGCTACCCGGCCTGCCTGCGGACCTGGCAGGACGCCTGGGACCGGTTCATCCCGTTCCTGGCGTTCCCATGGCCGGTCCGCAAGATCATCTACACCACGAACGCGATCGAGTCGTTGAACTACCAGCTCCGCAAGATCATCAAGAACCGCGGGCACTTCCCCAACGACGACGCAGTGGTCAAGCTGCTGTGGCTGGCCATCCGCGATATCGAGGACAAACGCGCCCGGGACCGGGCCGCGGAGAAGGGCAAACGAGTCGGACGCACCGCCGAGGGCCGGCTCGTCGAGGGCCAGGTCACCACCGGTTGGAAACCCGCGCTCGGTGCACTGGCCATCCAATACCCCGACCGCATCACCCCCAGGATCAGCTGACCAACCCCAACCCAAGATCAACATCGCGACTTACACAGAAAACTTGACAGCCTCCGGGTTTCGCTTTCCCGCCGCAACCCCTGATACACCAGGGTGATGACGGTAGCGACTCCCGCGCCCAAGATCGGCCCGATCACCGCGGCCGTGTCGAGCTGACCGCGGTGCGCACCGAGGCCCGCAATGGTGGCCGCGGTGAGCACCAGAACGGCTGGCATCGCGAACCGCAGCGGCGTCAGCTGCAGGTACAGCAGCATCAGCGGAAACGCCAACCACACAAAGTTCGCCGACAGCGCGATCAGGGCGCCCCACCCGACCGTCAGGATCAGCAGCCAGACCAGCGCGACGGCATGCCCTGCCGAACGTCGCGCCAACACCAATCCCAACACGTACCAACCGAGCAGCGCCGAAGCGCCGACCACGGCGGCGACGGCGTGGTCCTTTTCGGTGACGCAGCGACCGGCGCCGACCAGCAACAGGACAACGAACAGCACGTGCTCGGCACGCCGGAGCAGGGCGAGGGCAGCCGGCGGGTCGATAGTTGCCTCGCTCATCGTCTGGCCACCCTAGTCCGGGCAAGCCCGTGGTGACCTGCAACTTTCGATCGGCATTCGGGCAAGTCCTTCGACCTGGAAAACCCCATCGCCAGCCCGATGTCGCAGCGCGGCCGGTAGACCAGCATGGAGGCATGTTCATAGCCCTGCGTGATCTTCGATTCGCCCGAGGACGGTTCACTCTGATCAGTGCCGTCATCGGCCTGATGACCTTGATGGTCGTCCTGCTCACCGGCCTGACCGCCGGCCTTTCCGCGGCCAGCGTCTCCGCGGTCGCGGCTCTACCAACCACCGACATCAGCCTGGCACCGCCCACCGCGGGACAGTCCGTCGCGTTCGCCACTAGTTCATTGCCCGCCGACACCGCACGCCGTATCGCGACAGTGCCCGGTGTTCGTGCCGCTCATCCGGTGGGGATCTCCACCACTCGGCTGCAGTCCGCGGACGCCGCCGCGGCAGTCACGGTGATCGGCACCGACCCCACCCTGTTCCCGCCATTGCTGGCCGGCCATGTCCCCGGTGCGGGCCAGATCGCACTCACCCGCGCCCTGGCCGAGGATGCGGACCTGCAGACCGGCGAGACCGTGACCGTCGCCGGTCAGCAGGTCGTGGTGGCCAGCATTGTCACCGATACGTCGCTGGCTCACCTGCCCGTTCTCTATACCGACATCGACACCTGGCAGCAGATCGCTCACGCCGACACCATCACCGCGGTCGCCGTTGACCCCGGCACCGCGGAGACCGTCGCCATCGACCTGGCCGGCGGCACCACCACCGTCACCCGGGAGGCGGCTTTTGATGCCGTCGGTGGATTCACCTCCGAACAGAGTTCGCTCAATCTGATGCGCTGGCTACTGGTCGGGATCTCGGTGCTGGTCGTGGGCAGCTTCTTCACGGTCTGGACCATGCAACGGGCCCACGACCTGGCTGTCGTCCGCGCCATCGGTGGCACCCGTGGGTATCTGCTGCGCGACGCTCTGGGACAAGCCGCACTCGTGCTGCTCGTCGGCGCCGGCCTCGGCGCCCTGGTGGCTACCGGCCTAGGCGCCTTGGCCGCCACGGTCGTCCCGTTCGTCCTGCAACCCGCCACCGTCGCCCTCCCGCTGTTGATCATGATTGCGGTTGGTCTGCTCGGCGCCGCCGTCGCCGTCCGCAACGTCAGCCAGGTCGACCCCCTCACCGCCCTTGGAGCATCCCGATGACTCTCATCCTTGACACCGTCCATCTCACCTACCCCGATGGGGAACAGCGGCTGACCGCGCTGGACCGGGTGAGCCTGCAGGTCGGCCCCGGCGAAATATTTGCCGTCACGGGACCATCCGGCTCCGGCAAGTCCAGCCTCCTCGCGGTGGCCGGCGCGTTGATCGCCCCGGACTCCGGGACCGTCAGCATCGACGGCATCCTGCTGGCCGGCCTGGACCGGGCAGCTCTGGATCGGGTCCGCCGGGAACGCATCGGTTTCGTCTTCCAGCAGGCCAACCTGCTGCCGTCGCTGACCGTCCTTGATCAGCTGCTGCTGGTCAGCCACCTCACGCGCAGTCCCCGCGAGGCAGCCTTGGACCGGGCCCGGTGGTTGCTCGATCGGGTCGGCCTGACCACCAAGTCCGGAAAACGGCCGCACCAACTGTCCGGCGGTGAGCGGCAGCGCGTCGGCATCGCCCGGGCGTTGATGGGGGAGCCCGCCTTGTTGCTGGTGGACGAACCGACCTCCGCGCTGGACCACGACCGCGGCCACGCCGTGATGCAGATGCTGCGCGAGGTGACCGTCGAACAGCGCACCGCCACCATCGTGGTTACCCACGACCTGCAATACCTGCCGCTGGCCGACCGGACAGCCGCGATGACCGACGGCCGCCTCAGTCTCGCTCCCACCCGCCCCGAGTTCAGCGCCGCCCACTAGCCCCAGGCGCGATCACCAGAGGGATCAACCGCACCGACCGACCGCCACCCATTGCCGAGATCTAGCCACCGAAGGAACATTTGAAATGATCAGGCTCTACTACTCCGCCGCCCTCTACACAGTCCTGGGCCTGGCCTCCGTCTGTACTACCGGGAACTGACCAAGGCGCAGGACTTCGTCGGGGACACCCAGCTATCCACCGTGCACACTCACCTGTTGGCGTTGGGCATGCTGTTCTTCCTCGTCATCCTCACCCTGGAGAAGGCTTTCACCCTGTCCGACAGTCGATTGTTCACGCCATTCTTCTGGATCTACAACGCCGGCCTTGTCCTGACTGCGACGATGTTGACCGTGCACGGCAGTATGACGGTTCTCGGCGTGTCCGCAGGAAGTGCCATCGCCGGCATCGCCGGACTGGGGCACATCCTGCTCACCATCGGCCTGGTGCTGCTCTTCCTCGCGCTGCGCGGCAAGGTGAAGGCGACGGGAAAGGCGCAGCTCCCCCGATCTTGACACGGAAATTCCTCGCATCGAGCAGTGCCGCTGCTGGACCGTCGTCACCCGTGCCCCTCACCAACGGTGAGGGGCACGTCGGTCGCACCGAAATGCCGATCCAACCGAGAATCACGACCCCAAGAGCGGATGACAACCTCCCGAGGTGGGGGACCTGTGGGCGACCGGCAATCAGCCGCCAGGAATTGCTGCTCGAAATCGCTGTTGAGCTCCTTGTTTGCTCAGCCCGTACACCGCACCGATGTCGCGCCAACTGGCGCCCTGTGCCCGGGCGGCGATCACCGTGGCGGTTTCCAGGTCGTCCAGTGCCTTGCGTGAGCGACGTATCGCCTCCAACCGCAGGAGTGGATCAGGAACTCCCCGCAATGACTCCAATGCACGGTCGAATCGTCTGGTGTGCAGGGCGTCCGTCACGTCGTGAGGCTAACTTGCTTTTCGTCGGTGTCAATACTATGTTGACGGCAGGGTCAACAGAAAGTTGACCGTGTCGTCAACGCATAGTTGACCACGACGCACGCAAGATGCCGGCCGACGCCAGTTGGGTCGACCGGCCGGAGGGAGGGTTCCATGGCGAAGGGCAAGAAGGCGAAGAAGGTCAAGAAGGGCAAGAAGTAGTACCGTCAGCTTCACCCGCCCCGCCGCATTGGCAGGGCGGGTGAAGCCGCCGATGCGGCAAGGCCCGATAGAGGGCGACCGCCTGCACCGTTGGGTGCCATAGGTCGCGCCGGAGACCGGAACCTGCTGGGCGTGGTTCACTCAGCAGGTTGGGGTTCGGCATTCGCGACGAAGGAGAGTCCATGAGCGCTCACGTGTACGGCGTGACGGAGGTCGTAGGAACGTCGCCGGATGGTGTAGAGGCCGCGATCGAGGCCGGTATTGCGCGGGCGTCCAGCACATTACGTGGGTTGGACTGGTTCGAAGTGAGCGAGATCCGCGGTCATATCGTGAATAACCAGGTCGGTCACTATCAGGTCCGAATGAAGGTCGGTTTCCGGATGGATGCCTGATCCGTTGTGAGACTCGGCGATAACGGGTGGGTTCGCCCGTCCGCTGCCGGATCCCTGCCGTCGGTGGGAGTTGGCAGCGTCGGCGGTTGTTCACCTTTGGTCGGTCAGTGCGATGAGCCGGGCGGCCTTCAGTTCGGTTTCGGCCCACTCGGCGGCCGGGTCCGATGCGTAGGTGATGCCGGCGCCGGTGCCGAAGTGCAGGCTGCGGCGCCCGTGCGCGTCGTGGCGGGTGAAGAAGGTGCGGATGCCGCCCGCGAGTTGTGCGTGGCCGGTGTCGGCGTCGACGTACCCGATGGCGCCGCAGTACGGACCGCGTGGGATGGGTTCCAGTTCTGAGATGATCTGCTGGGCGCTGAGTTTCGGCGCGCCGGTGACGGATCCGGGGGGCAGGGTGGCGGCCAGGATGTCACCCCAGCCGGTGGTGGGGAGGATGCGTGCCTGGACGGTGGAGACCAGGTGGGCCAGCCCTGGATGTTCCTGTCGTTGCAGGAGTTCGGTGACCCTGACCGTTCCTGGCCGGCTGATCCGGCCGAGGTCGTTGCGGACCAGGTCGGTGATCATGACGTTCTCCGGGTAGTCCTTGTCCAGGAACGGCTCTCCGGGTCCGGTGGTGCCCTTGATCGGCGAGGAGGTGAGCAGGTTACCGTGGCGGGACAGGAACAGTTCCGGGGAGGCGGTCACCACCCAGTCCGATCGCGGTCCGTCACCCAGGCGGAGCATTCCCTGGTAGGGGGCGGGGTTGCCGCGGGCCAGCCGGTGCGCCAGGGCGATGGGGTCGGCCTGGTCGGCCAGGGGAGCGGACAGCATCCGGCAGAGGTTGACCTGGTAGACCTCACCGGCCTCGATGAGCCGGTGGATGCGACGGACGCCGGCCTGATAGGCGCCGCGGTTCAGCGACGTGCGCCAGCGTCCTGGCGTCGGCCCGGTCCACGCGGTCCTGGGCGACGGGAGGGATGTTCGGGTCACCGTGCGGAATCGGTAGCCGGTCATCGCGCCCTCGAAGGTGATCAGCACGGCCCACCACCCGCCACGGTCGAGCACGCCGGGGTCGAGGGTCAGGTCGGCGGTCTCGATCAGGTCGGTGGCCAGCAGGCCGTCGAAGTAGGCCATGGCCGTTGATCGGGGCGGTGCGGATCCGGCCGTTGGGTCCGGTTCGATCCGAGGGTCGGACCTGGTTGTGCGGTGGGTTCGTGTGGGTGCTGGGCCGGGCAGCACGTCCATGTTCAGCCGTGCGCCTTCCCGGTGTCCGGGGCCGCGCCGGCCGAGCTCTGTGCTCCTCATGCGGATCTCCCTGGTGGTCGGGCGGCGTGCCACCGGTGTGGGTCCGGGATCCCTGGTGATCGAGCTGCGGCGGTCGGGTGATTCCGGGTGGCCCGGGCGGACGATCAGTTGAACACGATGGTGCGGTTGCCGTTGAGCAGGATGCGGTGTTGGCAGTGCCAGGTGACCGCCCGGGCGAGGGCGAGTCGTTCGGCGTCCCGGCCGACGGCGATCAGGTCCTCGGGAGCGCGGCGGTGGTCGACGCGGGTGAGCTCCTGCTCGATGATCGGTCCTTCGTCGAGTTCGGCGGTGACGTAATGCGCGGTGGCGCCGACGTACTTGACGCCCCGTTCGTAGGCCTGGTGGTAGGGCTTGGCGCCGGTGAAGCTGGGCAGGAACGAGTGGTGGATGTTGATCGCCCGGCCGTGCAGGGTTCGGCACAGTGGGTCGGACAGCACCTGCATGTAGCGGGCCAGCACGACCAGGTCGATGTCCTGCTGGTCGATCACCTGCAGCAGGTGGTGTTCGGCGGCGGGTTTGCTGTCGGCGGTGACCGGGATGTGCACGAACGGCACGCGGGCGGTGTCGGCGAGGTGGGCCAGGTCTTGGTGGTTGGACACGACCGCGGCGACCTGGCCGCCGAGGGATCCGGTGCGCCACCGGTAGAGCAGGTCGGTCAGGCAGTGGTCGAATTTGGACGCCATGATCAGGATGCGGGTGCGGTGGGTGGCGTCGTGCAGCTGCCAGGTCATGGCGAAGGCGTCGGCGATCGAGGCGAACCCGGTGCGCAGGGCGTCCGCGACGCAGCCGCCGGCCGGCGCGGTGAAGGCGGTGCGCAGGAAGAGTTTGCCGTTCATCGGGTCGTCGAACTGTTGGTGTTCGGTGATGTCGCAGCCGTGGTCGTTCAGCACGGTGGTGACGGCGTGCACGATGCCCGGTTGTTCCGGGCAGCTCAAGGTGAGCACGAAGGATCCGGTCATGGCGGTCTCAGCATTCGACGATGTTCAGGGTGACGGGGCTCGGGGCGATGACGTTGAGGGCCAAGCCGCCACGGGCGGTTTCCTTGTACTTGACGCTCATGTCGGCGCCCGTCTCCCGCATGGTCTTGATCGCCTTGTCCAGCGATACGTGGTGCTGACCGTCGCCGGCAATGGACATCCGGGCTGCGGTGATGGCCTTGACGGAGGCGACCGCGTTCCGTTCGATGCAGGGGATCTGGACCAGTCCGCCGACAGGGTCGCAGGTCAGCCCGAGGTTGTGCTCGATGCCGATCTCGGCGGCGTTCTCGACCTGCTGCGGGGTGCCGCCGAGGACCTCGGCCAGCCCGGCCGAGGCCATGGCGCAGGCCGATCCGACCTCGCCCTGGCAGCCGACCTCGGCCCCGGAGATGGATGCGCCCTCCTTGAACAGGATTCCGATCGCGGCGGCGGTCAGCAGGAACCGGATCACCCCGTCGTCATCGGCGCCGGGCACGAACCGGGTGTAGTAGTGCAGCACGGCGGGGATGATTCCGGCGGCCCCGTTCGTCGGCGCGGTGACGACCCGGCCGCCCGCGGCGTTCTCCTCGTTGACCGCCAGGGCCCACAGGGTGATCCATTCCATCGCCCGCAGCGGGTCGGCGTGGTTCTGGCCGGACAGCAGCTGCTGGTGCAGCGCTTCGGCGCGGCGGCGGACCTTGAGTCCGCCGGGTAGCACCCCGCCGGTCCGGCAGCCGCGGGTCACGCAGTCCTGCATGACCTGCCAGATCCGCAACAGTCCTTCCCGGGTGTCCTGTTCGGGCCGCCGGGCGTTCTCGTTGGCGAGCACGATGGCGCTGATCGGCAGCCCGGTCGCGGTGACGTGGGCGAGCAGCTGCGCCCCGGTCCGGAACGGGTAGGGCACCGGGGTGGGGTCGACCACGACGGCGGCGGCACCGATCTCATCCTCGCCGAGGACGAACCCGCCACCGACCGAGAAGTACTCGCGCCGGCCCACCGTGCGGCCGGCATCGTCCACGGCGTGGAATCGCATGCCGTTGGTGTGGAAGTCCAACCGTTTGCGGCGGTGCAGCACGATGTCCTCGTCCACCGAGAACCGGATCGGCCGGCCGCCGGGCAGCTCCAGCTTCCCGGTCTCCCGGACGGCCTGGATCTCGCCCTGCACGGCGGCCGGGTCGACCTGGTCCGGCGCGTGGCCGAGCAGCCCGAGGACGACCGCGCCGACGCTGCCGTGGCCGTGCCCGGTCGCGCCGAGCGAGCCGAACAGCTCGACCCGCAGCCCGGCCACCGCGGCCGCGGTCCCGGTGTCGGTCAGCTCCTGCACGAACATGCCGGCGGCCTTCATCGGCCCGACGGTGTGTGAGCTGGACGGCCCGATACCGATCTTGAACAGGTCGAACACGCTGATGGTCACAGCGATTCCGCGAGCTGAACCGGGTCGGCGTACTCGGCGGCGGCGTCGGCGACCCACGCCGCGAAGTACCCGGCGAAGGAGGACCGGACCAGCAGCTGGAAGTCGCCGGCCTCGGCGTCCAGCACCTGCAGGACGATCCCGGTCTGCGCCAGCAGGGTGGCGATGCACGTGCCGGTGGGGGCGATCCGCGGGTGCAGGTCGGCCGAGCAGCCGTGGGCGAGCACGTCCCGGGCGTGCCGGCCGGACAGGGTGACGATCGTGCGTTGCGCGGACACGTCGACGACCGCGGCCCACCGGCCGCCGAGCCAGGAATCGATGGCGACCTGGACGTCGATGTCGGTGCCGTCCGGGCTGATGATCAGGAACTCGGCCGGGCCCATCCACAGCACCTGCACGTCGCCGAACCGGGTGCGGCCCTGGGTGAAGGCGCCGGCGGCGGGGAACGGGACACCCAGGCCGGTGGAGATGGCCTGCCCGGCATCGGAGGTCGGGTCGACCCAGACCGTGGTGTGGGTGAGGTAGGGCCGTTCGGTGAGGGTGACCGCCGGGGCCAGCTCGGTCAGGGTGCTCGCCCAGTCGCGCAGGGGACTGCGTCGGATACTGGGGCCGGGTCGGATGCTCAGGTCAGCCGTCACGGCGGGCACCTTCCTTGTCGTAGAGCACGGATTCGGTCACGGTGACCGGGATGAGGTCGGCCCCGGCGTAGGCGTGCAGGTGCTGCCCGATGCGGTCCCGGCCGGCGCGGATCATGGCGAGCGCGAACCCGCGGCCCAGCGCCTCGCTGTGGTAGCTGGAGGTGACGTGCCCGAGCATCGGCACCGGGGTGGTCACCGGGACGGTGAGGGTTGCGGTCTCCACGATCTGGCTGCCCTCCGGCAACACGATCGTGGGGTCGTCGGGCAGGATGCCGATCAGTTGTTTGCGGTCGGCCCGTTGGTTCTCCGGCCGGGCGAAGGACCGTTTGCCCAGGAAGTCGACCTTCTTCTTGGACACGGCCCACGACATGCCGAGGTCCTGCGGGGTGACGGTGCCGTCGGTTTCCTGACCGATGATGGGGAAACCCTTTTCGGCGCGCAGCACGTGCATCGTCTCGGTGCCGTAGGGGGTGATGCCGAACGGTTCACCGGCGGCGATCAGGGCCTGCCAGACCTCCAAACCCTCCCACGCGCGGACGTTGACCTCGTAGGCCAGCTCGCCGGAGAAGCTGATCCGGCAGACCCGCACCGGCGCCCCGGCGATGCTGGTGTCCCGCCAGGTCATGAACCCGAACGCGTCATTGGACACATCCAGGTCGGTGGTGACCGCGGCGAGCACATCCCGGGAGCGGGGGCCGACCAGCGGGATGGTGACCCAGTGCTCGGTCACCGACGTCGCGGTGACCTTGCGCTGCGGCCATTCGGTTTGCAGCCATTCCTGCATCCAATCCAGGATCTTCGCGGCGTTGCCGGTGGTGGTGGTGACCAGGAAGCGGTCCTGGGCGACCCGGATGACGGTGCCGTCGTCGATGACCATGCCGTCGGGTCCGCACATCACGCCGTACCGGATGAAACCGACCTTCAGCGAGCTCATCAGGTTCGTGTAGAGCATGTCCAGGAACCATCCGGCGTCCGGTCCCTGCACGTCGATCTTGCCCAGGGTGGAACCGTCCATGATGGCGACCCCGGTGCGGGCCGCGCGGCATTCCCGGCGCACCGCGGCGGACATGTCCTCACCGCCGCGGGGGAAGTACCAGGGTCGTTTCCACTGCCCGACATCCTCGAACTCGGCGCCGTTCTCGACGTGCCACGGGTGGATGGCGGTGGTCCGGATCGGGTCGAACAGGTCTCCCCGGTCCCGGCCGGCGAGGGCGGCGAACAGCACCGGCGCGTACGGGGGACGGAAGGTGGTGGTGCCCAGGTCGGCGATGTCGACGCCGAGGGCGTCGGCGATGATCCCGGAGGCGAGGACGCCGGAGGTCTTGCCCTGGTCGTGGGCGGTGCCGATGGTGGTGTACCGCTTGACGTGCTCCACCGAGCGCAGTCCCGCGCCGGTCGCGCGCAGGACGTCGGCGACGGTGGCGTCCCGTTGCAGGTCCACGAACCGGGTGTCGTCGGGGACCCGGGCGCCGGCGACGGCCGGCACCCGGCCGGGGGCGTCGGCGGGGGCCGGCACGGACCACAGGACGGCGGGCGGGTTCTCGCCCGGCAGGGCGGAGCTGCGCGGCAGGTCCGCGGCCGGTCCGGCGGCCATGCCGAGCGCGAGCAACGCCGCGGTGGCGGCGTCCCGGCCGCCGGCCACGCAGCCGTCGAAATCCAGGTCGCCGGCCGCGGCGCCGGCGACCCGGACCGCGGGCAGGGACGACGCGGGCAGGAACGCGCCGAGCTCGGCGGAGTAGCGCAGCTTCCCGCCGGAATGACTGAACAGCTGCGCGGCGGGGTTCCAGCCGCCGGAGACGAGCAGCGCGTCGCACTGCACCACCTCGTCCGTGCCGTCGCCGGTGGCCGACGTGATGTGCACGGCGGTGACCCGGTCGGTGCCGTCGGTGCCGCTGACGACGCTGCCGGTTCGCACCGGGATGCCCCGGTCCCGGCACATGCCGGTCGCGACGTCGGGGGACTGCGGGCGGGTGTCGACGACGGCGGCGACCTGGACGCCGGCGTCGGCGAGGTCGGCGGCGGCGGCGTAGGCGCTGTCGTTGGTGGTGAACACGACGACCCGGTGGCCCACGAGCACCCCGTAGCGGTGCAGGTAGCTGCGGGCGGCGCCGGCCAGCAGGATGCCGGGGCGGTCGTTGTCGGCGAAGACGATCGGACGTTCGTGGGCGCCGGTGGCGAGAATGATCTGGCGGGCCCGGATCCGCCAGACCCGGTGCCGGGCGACGCCGGCCGGGGCCCGGTCGAGGTGGTCGGTGCGGCGCTGCACGGCGCGGACCGCGCCGTCGTCGTACACCCCGAACGCGTTGGTCCGGGAAAGGACCTGGACGTCGGGGTTGGCGGCTGGTGGCCGGATCGGTGACGGCGACAGATGTCCGCGTCATGGAGTTCCGGTTTGCCCAGGCCATCGGCTCGGACAGTGGCCCGATGTGGGTGATGCTCGACTTGAACGGCGTGACGCTGATCGACCGAGCCGGGCTGGACGTGCTGCTCGACGTGCGGCAGCGCATCGTCGACGGTGGTGGTCGGATGGAGTTGGTGGATCCGTCAACGGCGGTGGTCGCGATGCTCCACGAGATCGCCATCGAGCCGGACTCTTGATCGTGTCGCGCAGCTGGTTCGCGGTTCGGCCGGTTCATTCCGTGCCGAGGGACAGGTCCTTGAGCAACGCCGCGATGCGTTGTTGGGTGCAGCGGTGCCGTTCTGCTTCACGTTCCCAGCCTCGGTGTTCTGCGTCGGCGATCAATTCGTCCTCGCGGACCATCCGGGCCTGTAGCCGGGGGACGTACTCGGTGCTGGTCAGGAACTTCGGGCAGGTCAGCACGAGATCGCATTCGCAGGGCCCTTCGGCGGGCAGCCGAGACAGTGCCCCAGTTCGAGTTCGGTCTTGAGGAAGTTGGTCTGCAACCAGTGAACTGCCTGGTAGTCGAGCTTGTCGTGGAGCAGCGCGTCGGCCGCAGGGCCGGCTATCCGGCCGCCGCCGGCGAGCGCGGTTTCGTATTGCCGGCGAATCTCCGGGTCAGAGATCCGCGAATACACGAGGGACATCTCAGCGCTGCGGTGCCCGAGGATTGCCATGATCGTTTGGATCCGGGCGCCGCCCTCGGCGAGCTGGGTGCCCAGGGTGTGCCGGAACCGGTGCGCGCTGACCTTGGGGACGCCGTGCGCGTCGAGCAGACCGGCGGCGCCACACACCGTGCGGAACGCGTCGTCGAACAGGGTTGTCTTGGACAGGAGCTTCCCGTGGCGCATGAACACGTAGTTGACCGCGCGGCTGGCGTGCTGATCGTGCCGGGCGATCGCGTTCTGTGCTTTCGCCGCGGTGATCGCGCCGCGCAACGCCGCTGCGGCGTCCGGATGCAGTGGGACGATCCTTTCCGTGTAGGACTTGCCGACCGGGATCCGCAGCCGCGGGTTGCCGTGGAGGTCGTGGTCCAGGCAGTCCCAGGTGAGCCGGCGGATCTCGTCACGCCGGGCCCCTGACCACCGCAGCAACAGCAGGGCGGCGCGCTGCGCGGGATCGGCCAGGGCATCGATGGCGGTCATGATCGCCGCCAGTTCGTCCGCAGGGAGGAACCTGGGTAGTGGTTTGGGTTGTTTCGGAGTGTCTCGGGTCGTGACCAGCGGTCGGCCGGGGACGTCGGTCCAGCCCCAGACCGCGGTGTCCCGGCAGAACGCCCCGACCGCACTGATCGCCGACGCGACGGTGCTCGGAGTGAGCGGTTGCCCGGTCTGTTGACTGAGGCAGCCCGGCAACCATTGCAGGTAGTCCTCGATCAGCGACCGATCCAGCTGGCGCAGGTTGGTGATCTCCGGGTGCACCTTGGCGAGCCAGTTGACCAGGCGGCGGAGCCCTTCTCGGGTCAACCGGACGGTCTGGGGCCGGTCGAACTTGGCTTCCAACCGCAGCCGTAGATAGCGCTCGACGACGGCGCGGATCGCCGGCGGGCATGGTTCCGGGAGCAGCCGGTCCGCCCAGCCGATCCGCTGACGGGTGCCGACCTGCGGGGCCTGGCCCACCTGGCCCTCGTTGAACAGCAGCACGTGGGCGGCGTGCAGCTTCGCCAGGTGCGTGCGGATGAACTGGTCACCGGTGTGACCGGTGTCCGCTGCTCCGCTAACCGTGAACAGGGCGCGGCGCAATTGCTGGTAGTCCGGTCGGGCGCCGAAGTCGCGGACCGCGTTCCCCAACGCGAACAGGTCATCTGCGGTGATCGCGGTCAGGTCCGGGTCTCCCCGGTGCAGGACCAGCCGGCCGAGCGCCCACATCAGGTATCCGCGGGCCCCCGCTTGCGGGTATCCGAGCTCGACCATCCTGGCCACCCAGCGGTCGAACATGGCCAGGTCGACGCCCAGGCCGTTCCCGCCGCCGGGAACGCTGAAGGGGCGGGTGTACTTGCGGCCCAACAGGAGGTCGAAATCCAATCCCACGCCACCGACGAGCGACAGGTAGATCAGGTAGCCGTTCGCCCGGTGCATCTCGGTGCGACCCGTCGGCCGGAGCTCCCCGCCGGTGAATCCCAGTCGGACCGGTAGCGGTGCGGTGAACCATTCCTCCAGGTCGGGCCAGGTCTCGGTGAATCGCCGGTAGGCGCGTATCCGCTCCCACCGGACGGCCTCGTGCGGGATGTACTCGCGCACCCAGGACCGGTAGTCCTCGATCCGGGCATGAATCCGCCACCGTCCGGTTCCGGGTGGTTCAACAGTGAGCGCAGCGATCGACGGCGAACTCATCGGTCCATGCCCAGCGCGGCGATGTATTCGGCCCTGACCTGGTGATCAGAGACCCGGGTCGATTCCGGCGATGCGTGTCCCAACCGGGCCTGGAGAGCCATCTCTCGCATGCCCGCCTCCCACATCGCGGTGGCATGGGTGTGCCGCAGCGCGTGTGGTGTCTTGTCCGGTGACCGCAGACCCAGGGCGTCGAGCCGGCGGGCGAACATTCTCACCAACGCGTCATACGACAACGGCACGTCCCGGCGGCTGCCGCGGCCGCCGACCAGGAACACGAACGGGCTGTCGGCATCGAGGGGCCGCTCGTGGAGTACGTATCGGCTGACCGCGTCCAATGTGCGCGGTTCGGCCAGATCAACGACCCGTTCCTGGCGGGACTTTCCCCGCGCGCCGCGGGGGTGGTCGTCGCGTTTGCGCACGGTCACCCGCCGCCGCCCGTAAGCGATGTCGGTCAGCTGCAACCCAAGCACCTCACCCGGCCGGAGGCCACCGTCGAGCATCAACAGCACCATCGACAGATCCCGCAGGTTCTTCAGGCTGCCGAGCAGGGCGGTCACATCGGCCTCGCTCATCGGCCGGGGCAGCCGCATCGGCAGCCGGATCCGGACCTCTCGGGACACCGGTCGTTGCCGGCTCGCTCCACCCGTGAACGGTTGCCGCCGGGCAGGTGCATCAGCGAGGCCAGATCCGACTGCCGACGCATCGGGTTCTCACCCGCGAACTCCTCGGCGATCACGGCCCACCCGTAGAAGCTCGACACGGTGGCCAATGCCCGGGCCACCGTCGCCGGCGCCAACAGCCGGCCCGCGGGCACTGTCGCCGAGATCCCCAACCGCTGCGCCGGCCGTCGGGAAGGCCGCCGACGAAGCCAGCCCAGGAACTCCAACGCCACCGCAGGTCGGAAGTCCCGCCAATCGAGCCCACGTTCAGCGAGGAACTCGAACAGATACTTCAAGTCGTACCCGTAGGCGGCCGCGGTGTTCGGGCTGCACCCAGAATCAAGGACGTGCCGCAGGAACCGGGCGGCGCAATCGACCTCGAGACCATCGGCCGTGACAACGGCGACCGCAGCCACGACACCGTCTTGTCGATGCACCTGGACTCGCATCCAGGCACCACAGCATGCTGGTACGACACCCGACCGCCACCCGCTGTTGTCCACATAATCGAGTCCGACACCGAGGCGGTCAAGGCGCTGGTCGCGGCGGCTAAGACCGGCCGATTCGACCATGTCGCCCAGCAGCTGCGAGACCGCCGCGACGAGCAGGCCCGGATCGATGCCTACGCCGCTGAACTCGACGCTGCCGGCATCACCGTGCTGCAGGAGGCCGAAGTGCACCACGACCACACCGAGTACGTGCAACACCTACTCGACTAGGCCGGTCGCCGCATCCAGGACCAGGACCACATCAGTTGCCCCGGCCACGCCGTCGTCGTCCGGGAGGACGTCGACTACTTCCCGGCCGACCAGGTGCCCGCCGGCTGGACCGTAGCCGACGACGACCCAGACGACCCCGAGCCGGACGACCATGACGACGACGTGGATCGGAGCGATGGAGGAGCGGTCGCTGAGGTGCTTGCCCGGGGCTTGACCACCGACGTCGTCTGCCAGAACTTCCGGGAGCACGGCCACCACACCCGCTGGGGCAGCGGCGCCGGCCGTCCCGACCCGAGCGAGATGACCGACGCGCAGCGGGAAGCCAAGCGGGCCGAACGCCGCGACACCATCGACTCCAACAAGGCCTCGCTTGTTGACTGCACGAACGTGGGCGCGTTGTCGGCCTTGGGGCGGGTCGGCGGCGCATGCTGTGGCGGGAGGTGGTCCGGTGGATTCGTTGCCCGCGCCGCGCGATGTCGCGATGCTTCGTGTTCCAACGATCGGCCGGGTCCACCGGACTGGTCGGGGTCCGTGGGAGGTGCTGGGCGCAGACGGCGAGCCGGTGCTGGCGTGGGTGAGTTTCCGGGGCGAGCTTGTCGCCGGCGGGTGTTCCGCCGCGACGTGCCGTTCCTACGCCCACGACATTCTGCGGTGGCTGCGTTTCCTTGCCGCGGTGGGCGTTTCGTGGCAGCAGGCCGGCAGGGTCGAGGTGCGCGACTACGTGCGGTGGCTGCGCACGGCGGCCAACCCAGCCCGCGACCGGCGCACAGCGGCGGGTGGCCGGCCACCGGCCGGGACGGTGAACACCGCGACGGGCAAGGCCTACCTAGCGGCGGGGTATGCGCCCAGGACCATCAACCATGCGTTGTCGGTGCTCAGCGAGTTCTATCGGCACGCCGTCGACGCCGATCTCGGCCCGTTGCGGAGCCCGGTGCCGCTGCGGCGGAGCGTGACCCGGTTCCCCGGCCAGTCCACGGCACGAGCGGCTGTCGGCGGCCCGGCCTATCGGCAGCGGGAACCGGTCGCTCAACCCCGCGCGCTGTCCGAGCCGTTGCTGCAGCGTGTGTTCGCGGCTCTGCGGCATGACCGGGACCGTGCCCTGATCGCGGTGGCGTTGAGTTCGGGGGCGCGGGCGAGCGAGTTGTTGTCGATGGTCCGCAACGGGATCGACGTCGGCTTGGGTGTGGTGTCGGTGGTTCCGAAGGGTCGACCGGGTCGGGTGTGGATACCGCTGGCGCCGGAGGCGCTGGTGTTGATTGGCCGTTACCTCGCGGCGCAACCACTGGGGTTACCCGACGACCCGGTGTGGATGACGATCCGTCGGCCGGCTCATCCGTTGACGTATTTCGCGATGCGTCAGGTCCTGGAGCGGGTCAACCAGGAGCTCGGCACGAACATCACCTGGCACGACTTCCGTCACACGTTCGCGCATCGGCTGTTGGCCGACGACCGGTTGTCACTGACGGATGTGCAGACGCTGATGCGGCACCGCAGCCTGACGACGTTGACGGACTACTCCGCGGCCAGGTTGGACGAGTTGGTGACCCGCTTGCACGAGCACCTGGCCCGGCCGGCGCCGGCGCCCACCGTGGCCGTGGGCTACGACCAGGACGACATGCAGGTCCTGTTCCCGGGTTTGACACCGTGACCGGCTCGCCGGACACCGGCCGGGTGCAGACGTGGCGGCCCGGCCGGCCGGTCCCGGCGGTGCAGGCGGCGCTGGCCGCCGGCGGTCTTGACCGCTTGGACCGCGAACAGCTCGAGCCGCTTATCCGGGCGTTGATCTCCGAGGTCCTCCCACCGTCGCAGGTCGCCGCCGGTCGAGGGTTAGGCGCCCGGGGAGCCCGCCGCGTGTTGGACTGGCTGGAGCAACAGGACGGCGTGACGTGGAGACAGCGGTGGGACGCCGGCGGTGGCCCCAACGGGTCCGGGTGGAATGCGTGGCTGCAGGCGATGAGCGGCACGACCCGCAACGTGTCTCGGATGGCGATCGACGCTCTCATTGTCCTGCAGGCGATCCGACCAACCTCCCGGTGGATGTTGTCGATGAGCCGGGCGCGGTTGTGGAGTCTGTGGACGACGTATCACGACGCCGACCTGTTCGACCGGATCCGGAACCTGCTCGAGGCGGGCACACCAGCGATCCGGGTCCGGGTCGTCACGTTGATCGAGCTGTCCCGGATGTCGATCAGCTCCGGCCGATCCCTGGCGGAGTTGCGGGCGGCTGATTTCCTGGCCGAACGGGAGGTGCTGATCGAGGCCGGGATGCGCGGCGCGATGTACGTGGCCTGGACGTACGCGCGGCGGGCCGGGCTGTTGGCAGGGGAACCGTTCGAGCTGGGTGAGGTGCTGCGAGTCCGACAGCGGACGCCGGCGCAGCTGGTCGCCCACCACGGGGTCGAGAATCCCGCGGTCGCGGCGATGTTCGTCGACTACCTCACCGAGCGGCAGACCTCCTGCGATTACAGCACTATCGCGGGCCTGGCCAGGATGTTGCTGAAGCTGTTCTGGGGCGACCTGCAGCGGCACTACCCGGGGAAGGCCGACCTGGCGCTCACGGTCAGCGAGGCCACCCAGTGGCGGCAGCGGATCGCGACGCTGCCCAACGGGAAACCCCGCCGGGACCTCGGCCATGTGGTGAGCGCGGCCCGCGCGCTCTACCTGGACATCGCGTCCTGGGCCCACGACGACCCGGCACGCTGGGCGCCATGGGCGCGTCCCTGCCCGTTCAACGGCCGCGAGACCAGCCGGATGCAACGGCAGAACACGCAGCGGCAAACCGCCGCGATGGCCGCCCGCACCCGCAGCCTGACGATGGTGGTGCCGCAACTGGTCAGCAGCATCGCCGAGACCCTGCGAATCGCCGAGAAGCGGCTGCGGGCGGCGACCGGGATCCCGGCCGGGGAAGAGTTCCTACTCGACGGCCAGGCCTGGCGGGTCGCGCCGAACACGCACACCGGCGGCTACACCCGAACGCAGGTGTTCGTGCTGTCCCCGGATGGCCGGCAGCTTGATCTGACCGCCGAGGAAGATGCCGCGTTCTGGACGTGGGCGGCGGTGGAAGTGCTACGGCACAGCGGTATCCGGATCGAGGAGATGCTCGAGCTCACTCACCTGTCGATCCGGGCGTTCCGCAAACCCGACGGGCAGGTCGTGCCGCTGATCCAGATCGCGCCGTCGAAGACCAACATGGAACGGGTCCTGCCGGCCAGCCCGCAACTCACCCACGCGTTGAGCCGGATCGTGGCCCGGCAGCTGGCGCACCAACAGGC
Source organism: Nakamurella multipartita DSM 44233 (assembly GCF_000024365.1). Lineage (NCBI taxonomy): Bacteria > Bacillati > Actinomycetota > Actinomycetes > Nakamurellales > Nakamurellaceae > Nakamurella > Nakamurella multipartita. Next base: position 3,965,224 of record NC_013235.1, on the reverse strand, counting down.
TGCGCCGGTCGACGACCGCGGGCCGATGCTGCCCCTGGTCTCCCGACGGGACGAGTACGAACTCACCTACAGCACACCGTTGCCGTTCCTGTTCCAACGCCGACTGGGCAGCGGCCGCCGCACCGTGATGAGCGGGGCGTTCGTCCGCAACCGACTCGACAAGGCCGCCGTCGCCGCGGGACTGCGCGACACCGACGGCGCCCCGATCCGGTTCACCCCGCACGATTTCCGGCGCCTGTTCCTCACCGACGCCGTGACCAACGGGCTGCCCATCCACATCGCCGCCCAACTGGCCGGTCACGACGACATCAACACCACCCGCGGCTACGTCGCGACCTACCCGACGGAGGTGTTCGCCGCCTACGACTCCTACCTCGCCCGGCGCCGCGCGCAACGCCCCGCCGACGAATACCGCTCTACAACACCGGAGGAACTGCAGGAGTTCGCCGAACACTTCGGCCGGCGCCGGGTCGAGCTCGGCAACTGCGCCCGCCCCTACGGCACCGGATGCAGCCACGAACACGCCTGCATCCGCTGCGACTACCTGCACGTCAGCGCCGACCAGGCCGGCCGCCTGGACGCCATCGAACAGGACCTGCACAAACGAGTCGACCGAGCACAGCAGCAACAGTGGTTCGGCGACCTCGACCAGCTCCGGGTCACTTTGGAACATCTCAAGGCCAAGAAGGAACAGGTGGCGCTGTCCCCAGGCAGCGACGGCTTGCCGATCGACTTGCTGCTCACCGCACCACCGATGACGATCCCAACCGGACAACCAGGGGTTGCCGTAGCTTCTCGACGAGGATCGGGCGGATGTGCCGGACCGGCAGTGCTCAATCATCACGGCGTCGCCTGAAGGCGCCGGAGTTGATCAACAAGCCTCGCGGCCGCCGGTCGAAGAAACTGAGCGCGCCACCATCACCGGGTCGCCGTAGCAACGGAACGGATCTGGGTGTTTTGGTGATCTTGCTGGGTTAGTCAGGCGGTCACGTGGAGTGGCCGGTGTCCTTCGCGGCGTAGTTCGGCGTCGAGATCGAAGGAATACGTGCCGTAGAAGTTGATGTGGTCGTGCTGCGCGGGGTGAGGTGGGCGGCGATCTCGTCGTCGACGTCATGTCCTTCCATGCGGAGGGCATCGAGCGCGTCGGCGAGGTAGGTGGTGGTCCACAGCACGCAGGCGTTGGTCACCAGGGTCAGGCACAGGGCCTGGTCGATCTGGTCGTCGAGGTGCCGTCGGCGGACGTGGCCTTGGTGGGCGAAGAACAGGTCGCGGCGCAGCGCGTGCAGGCTCTCGCCCTTGTTCAGCTGACGCCGCACCCGGCGACGGAGTTCTTCGTCGGCGACGTAACGGCAGACGTAGATCGTGCGGATCAGCCGGCCGTACTCGTGCAGCGCCCTGGCCAGGCTGGATTGCCGACTGCTGGCGTGCAGCTTGGCGATGAGCAGGCTGGCGGTGGTGTGCCCGAACTTCATCGAGCCCACCAGGCGGAGCATGTCGTTCCAGTGCTCGGCGATCAGCTGGGTCTGGATCGGTTGGCCGAGCAGCGGTCCGGCGTGCGGGTAGCGGGCGCGCCAGGTCGATGCTGCGCCGAGGCGGTAGAGCTGTAGGCGGCCGATGTCGCGGATGCGTGGGGAGAACTGCAACCCGGCGAGGTGGAAGATCGCGAACGTCGCCAGCGTTTGGCCGGCGGTGTCGACGGTGTGCTCGCCGAGCGGCAGATCGGTGGGGTTGCCGAAGATCTCGTCCAGCACGGCGACGGCTTCGCGCCAGGTCGTCGGGATGACCTTGGTGCCGTACGTGGAGTGTTGATCGGAGACGTGGGTGTAAGTGGTGGTGCCCTCGTCGAGGAAGTACCGGGACAGGGCGCGGGCGGTGAGGCTGCGGCCGCGCTGCGGGAACCGTTGCCCGTCGGACGAGGACAGGGTGCCGCCGCCCCACAGGGCAGCGAGTGGATTCGCGTGGTGGGCGTTGACCAGCCGGGTGTTTGCTGCGCGCAGCGTGTCTTGCCGCAGGTACCACTGGGAGGTCCAGGCCAGTTGGTCTTCGGAGATGCCGGAGGCGTCGGCCATCCCGGCGTAGCCGAGGTTGCAGGCGTAGGTGATCAACGCCGCGTACAGGTTGCGGCGCAGATCAGGGTTGCGGGGCTGGGCGCCGCCGGCATGGGTGAACTCCTGGCTGAACCCGGTCATCTGGTCGACCTCGATCAGCAGTGCCGGCAGCTGCACGCGCGGTAGCCGGGTGGCACACGCCGCGGCGAGTTCGTCCGCTGCGGCCGGGACCTGCTCAGCGGCGAGCGGCGACACGATCAGATCACCGTCGTCGCCGAGGCGGGCCAGGCCTTCGGCCGAGGGGTCGGCCAGCACGGCCTCCAGAGAGGCGATCGCCGAGTGCAGTTCGCCGTCGAGTCGGTCGAGTTGCCGGTGCGGGTTCGCGTCGGCTCCGGTGAGGGTGCAGAAGTCGTCGCGTTGGACGGCCCACCGCTCGACCGGCAACAGCAGGGCGGCGGGGTCGGTGTACCGGCGTGAGCCGGGCACCCACAGGTCACCCGAACGCAGCCCGGCCTGCACCCCGTACAGCACGGCGAGTTCCCAGTAGTGCCGGTAGGCCGCGCCGCGGCCCTGTCCGCGGGTCGCGTCCAGGTAGTCGCGCCAGCGGGCCGGGACGAATGACGTCGCCTCCGCCGTGGCCGCGTCGTCGGGCACCATGCTTCGTCCGGCCGTGTTCAGCTCCCGCAGCACGGCGACTGCGTCGAGCAGGGACCTGACGGCCGGGCTGGCGGTGTTGCCGGTCAGCGGCAGCGACGCAATCACGGCTGGGGTGAAGGTGCGCAGGTATTTGTAGCGGGCGGCGAGCAGATCGAAGTGGCCGTGGTCGCGCTGCTCGCGTTCCCCGGCGGGCCGGCGCGCAGCGACCAGACGCGGCATACCGACCCGTTGGCGCACCAGGCGGCCGGCGGCGGCGTCGGCGACGCTCGGATCGGCCAGCACGTCGAGGATCTCATCGAGCAGCCGGGCGCGGTCGGCTTCGGCCTTCGCGCGGTCGACCAGCCGCTGCGACAGCTCGTGCCGGGCGCGGGACTCCGCGCCGGCCAGGGCCTGGTCGAGCAGTTGGACCAGCTCGTCGAGCACCTCGACGTAGGTCTCGGCGAGCGTGGCCAGCAGCACCGGATGCCGGCGGTCGACATCGGCACGCTGCAGGGCTTGGTTGGTGGAACGCCGGCCGATCTCGGCCAGCAGCCGGCGCCGGCCGGCCGGCAGCCGGGACAGGTCCAGGGTGTCGGCGCCGTGCCCACGCAGGAATTCCAGCTTGTCGATCTCGGCCTTGAGCACCTCCGGGGTCGCGGCCGTCGCGCCGCGGCGCAGCCAGGTCAGCCGGGTGATCCCCAGATCCGGGTCGACGTCGAGCAGCCCGTCGAGCTGGCGTGGCCGAGGCGGGGACAGCAACGGTCGGAGCCGGTGATAGGTCTCCGCGCGGGCGGCATCACGCGCGGACGCGATCCGCCTCGTCAGCGCGTCGGCCGCCGGCCGGACGATGTGTTCCCCGCGTAGCCAGTCGCAGGCCATCTGCAGCAGCAGCGTGGGCGCGTCGTGCTCCAACGCGCGGGCGAGCAGGAATTCATCGAGCTGCTTGCGCTCGCCGGCGGCACACCAGCGCCAGCCGAGCCGGGCCAGCACCTGGGCCCGGTGGGTGCGTCGGGTCTCTCCCCGCCAGCCGCCATAGGCCACCAGCAAGCCGGCCGCCTGATCAGGGGCGACCGCCAATGCGGCGGCCAAGCGGTCCAGGGCGGCTGCCGGGCACGCGCTCAGGTCGTCCGGGATCCAGCCCAGCCACGGCAAGGCGCACAGCTGCACCATCACACCCAACCGGTTCTCGACCCGGTTGAAGCCCGCGACCCAGGACAGGTCATCGCTGGACAATGAATCCCCCCGGCGTGTCCGGAGGCTGTCTCAAACGGTGAGTCCGGCGGTTTGCTGGGCTCGGTGGTGAGCGTAGAACGCGTCCTCGAGTTCGGCTGGTGGGATGTCGCCGCAGTACTCGTGCAGGCGTCGGTGGTTGTACCAGTCGATCCATTCGGCGGTGGCGAATTCGACGGAGTCGATGCTGCGCCAGGGGCCGCGGTGACGGATCACTTCGGCCTTGTACAGGCCGTTGATTGTTTCGGCCAGGGCGTTGTCGTAGGAGTCGCCGACGCTGCCGACCGATGCTGCGATGCCGACCTCGGCGAGGCGTTCGGAGTACCGGATGGATGTGTACTGGGACCCGCGGTCGCTGTGCGCCACGACGTGTTCCACAGTCCGGTCGGCCCGTTGACGGGTCCAGATGGCCTGCTCCAACGCGTCCAGGACGAGCTGTGTGGTCATCGTGGTCGCGACCCGCCAGCCCAGGATGCGGCGGGCGTAGGCATCGGTCACCAACGCCACGTACACCCATCCCGACCAGGTACTCACGTAGGTGATGTCGGCCACCCACAAACGATCCGGCACGAGCGCGCCGAACCGTCGTTGCACCAGGTCAGCGGGCCGCTGCGCACCCGGATCGGCGACCGTCGTCCGCTTGATCTTGCCCCGGCGGACACCGACCAGGCCGGCGGAGCGCATCAGCCGTTCCACGGTGCACCGGGCCACCGAGACGCCTTCCCGGTTCAGCTGCAGCCACACCTTCCGGGCACCATAGGTGCCGTGGTTGTTCTCTGTGTGGACCCGGCGGATCTGCTCGAGCAGGGCCGCATCCCGCACCGCGGCCGGCCGCGTCTGGGCGGGCCGGGCGGCGTGCTCGTAGTAGGTGGACGGGGCGATCCGCAGACCCAGGTGCTCGGACAGGACCTTGCAGATCGGCTCGACTCCCCACCGCAGACCGCCGGCCTCCCGGCGGCCTGCGTGGCGGCGGATGAACTCCGCGATCAGTGGGAAGGCCGGTCGAGCTCGGCCGCGAAGAAAGCCGAAGCTGCCTTCAGAATGGCGTTGGCGCGCTTGAGTTCTGCGTTCTCCCGACGCAGCCGGCGCAGCTCGGCCGACTCCTCCGAGGAGGTGCCGACCCGGGTCCCGGTGTCGACCTCGGCCTGCCGCACCCACTTACGGACCGTCTCGGCAGTACCGACGCCGAGCAGCTCAGCCACGCGGCTCATCGCCGCCCATTCGGACTCGTGCTCACCCGCGATCTCCGCGACCATCCGTACAGCCCGCTGCTTCAGCTCCAGCGGGTACCGCCTCGTTGAATCTCCCGGCATGACTCCAACCTTCCCAAGCTCTGGAGTCTCCGGACACGCCGGGGGGATTCACAACGTGAAGTAGGTGACCGCGTCGGCGACGTCGATCTCGTCCGGCCAACTGCTGAGCCGGGCAAGCTCAGGGTCGGACGGGTAGCGAACCGGCATCTCGCCTCCAGCCGGCTCGGATGGCCGTCACCGCACGCACGCTAGCCAGCGGCCACCGGCACGGGCAAGGTGCCCGTATGGGGATCCCGTTGCGGGACGCCGATTGTGTGTCTCGTCGCAGCATCGACAGGACAGCGACCTTTCATTCTCTGGGCCGCGCCCAGCTCCGGAAATGTCCGCGGCCGTGAAAGAAAAAGTTCGAGGGCGGCCTCGAGGATCGCCAACGTGCGTGCTTCTGTCGGCAACGCTCCAAAGTGAGGCCGATCCGACGATCGAAAACGAGGCCACCGGTTCGTGGCTTCAGTCTGCGGTGTCGTGGGTTCTGATGCTGGGCAGGGTGTCGATTCCGCGGTTGCGTAGCCGGTAGCTGGCGCCCTTCAGGGTGAGAACGTCGGCGTGGTGGACGACTCGGTCGATCATCGCGGCGGCCACGGCCTGGTCGCCGAAGACGCCGCCCCAGCCGCTGAACGGCAGGTTCGATGTGAGGATCAGCGAGGCGTGCTCGTATCGCGATGAGACGAGTTGGAAGAATAGGTTCGCCGCGTCTTGCTCGAAGGGCAGGTAGCCGACCTCGTCGACGATGATCAGCCCGTAGCGCCGCAGCCTGGCCAGCTCTTGCGGTAGTCGTCCGGCGCGGTGGGCGTCGGTGAGCCGGGTGACCCATTCGGTCGCGGTCGCGAACAAGACGCGGTGGCCGTGGTTCGCTGCGGCGATGCCGAGCCCGGTGGCCAGGTGGGTCTTGCCGGTGCCGACCGTTATCGACGGTTTGGGCTCCTGCGAGCGACATTTGCGCTGGTCATGACGTTTCTGCGATCGATGCAACGTGAGCGGTGTGGTGCCGGGCGCAGCTGCCCTTGCGGGCGAGTTCGCGGCGAAGTTCAAGGTTCTCCCCGTGGGCTTGCGCGAGCGCGTCTTTGAGGGTCTGGATCTCTTGCCGGTGCCGCTTCTTGAGCTGGGTGATCTGGGCGGTCAGGCTCAGGACGAGCGTGCTTTCCGAGTCCGGTGGGTTGGCTGGCGTCGGTCCCGGGCGGCCGCGGGAACGTAGGTGCTCGATCCGCGCGCGGAGGTCCGGGCTGCCGTAGAGGAAGGCGTGCGAGACGCCGGCTTCCCGTTGAACGGCCTGGAAGGTGACGGACTCGCCCCGTTTGACCAGCGCGCGGATGCCTTGCTCGGCGGCCTGGGTCTTCGCGGCTGATTTCGCTTTGGCTGCGGCGGTCAGCGTCGCGGCGCGTTTCGCGTTCGCGTCGGTCATGGCCGGGTCCTGCGCCTGGGTCCGGTGAGTGCCAGGGGCACCGGGCCTGTCGGAGGTGCGCCGCATCCGCCTCCTTGCACCGCCCGTTCGGGGTGGTCGGCCATCGTGTCCAACAGCCGGGTGAGCGCCGCTTGCTCGGCTCGACGCTGCGCGAGCCAAACATTGTCCTCGGGCATGGCGCGACCGTGCTTCTCCCGAAACGCGTTGGTTGTGCGTGTGATCAACGCTTCGGTCTCGGCCTGTTGGCGTCGTAGTGTCGGCTCGTGGGTCGCGTCGGTGACGAAGACCGAGCAGCTCAAACATGCGTTGCCCTTGTCGCAGGATTGGAGCGGGGGCAGCAGGCACCAGCCGTTGGGCAGGAACCGGTCGGCCCGGTCGAGCAGGTGCAGGCCGTCGTGGTCCTCACGGGAGAACTGGACCCGGCTGCCGTCGGCCCGCAGCTTGACGGTGGCCAGGAACGCCTGCTCGGCGTGTTCCTCGCGCTGCGCCACGTAGTGCATCGACATGGTCGGTGTGGCGTGCCCGGCGTACCGCTGCAGGACGTGGATGGGCAGGCCGAGTTCGGCGAGCCGAGTGAGCTTGGTGTGTCGGAACCGGTGCGTGTTGCTCAGTTGCAGTTGCCGGCCCTGGCCGTCGGTGATCCGCGCGACGTTGCTGAGCTCCCGGAGCATCCAGTTGTAGGTTCCCGGCGGGTAGGGCTTGTCGCCGTTGCGGTTCCCGGTCCGCTGCACGAACAGATGCCGCGGTTCGAACTCCGGCAGGTGTTCGCGGACCCAACGCTGCTGCTCCTCGATGACCGCGGAGACCTCGCGGTCGACCAGGATGGTGTCCGGCGCGGTGTCGATCTTGCTTTGGGCGTAGCGGAACCGGACGACTTCCTGGTCCTGCCCGGACTGCACCGAGATATCGGGAGCCGGTGACAGGCAATCGAACTCGCACGTGCGGATCTCGCTGGACCGACGCCCGGTCAGGATCTGCAGCAGGATCATCCGCATCGCCTGCGGATCGTCGAAGCCGGCGGCGAGAACCTGGGTGCCGTCGCCCCGGGTGATCGTCATCTGTTGGTCCCGGGGCAAGCCCAGCAACGGCAGCGCACCCGGAATCTGGGCGAGCGCGTGGTCGTCGACGTAGTGCCGGTCGTTCAGGGTGGGTGTCCGCGGGATGCGGGAGACCTGGCGGAACCATCCGGCCACGTGGGTGTCGGTGACCCGATCCCAGACGGCGTATCCGGTGACGATGTGGGCCCGGTCTCGGTTGGCCACCATGAAGGTGAACAGATCTGCCACTGCCCGGATGTCGTCGTTGATCAGGCGCGGGTGGGCCGGCTTCGGGGGCGTCCGACGGTCGAACGTGCCGGTCTTCCGGTGGCCCGGTTCCATGGCCCAACGTCGATATCTGTCCGCCTGCCCGGCGGCCGCCGCTGGATCGCCGAGCACCTCGATGGGATCGTCCAGGCAACTGGTCAGCCAGACGTCGAACCGGCGCAGGCAATTCATCCGGTCCTGGCTCACGGTCGTCCAGCGCAGCGCCCCGGACTCCAGTTGGGTCCCCAGGTACCACTTGACGGCTTCCCGGAGCCAGGGCTGGGTGATCTGCCCGGGCGAGCACCCGTAGTTGGCCTGTGGTTCCCGGGTCGACAGCGGTATCCGCGGATCACAACGTGGATGCCACTCGTCGAGCGTCCACCACGGGCCATCGTGGCAGCGGGCGATCAACGCCTGCCGGGCGAACCGGAACAGCACCCGCAGCCGGCTACGGCTGTCCTTGGGTGGGAGCCGCCCCCAGCGGTGCGCGTAGAACCACCCCTGCAACGCCGAGGCCGTCTCCCAGTCCAAGGCCAGCATCGAGGTGGGGAACGGGTGCCCCTCGCGGATGGCGCGGCGCAGGATGTTGGCCAGCTGGTTCATCGCCAGCACCGTCGATCGGGTCCCGTCGACGGACTGCCAGTGCGCCATCCACGCGAGTTCGGCCGGGAACGGGTCAGGCAGCCCAGTCAGATCGATTCGCCTGTCGCCGTTTTCGGTGATCCGGTCCCAGTTCGCGATGCCGGGTCCGATCACCGGACCCCGCCACTGCTCGGGCAGCTCCAGCCAGAGCCGATGAACGGGATCCAGGTCCTCGGCGGGCCGAAGGCCCCCGCCCGGTTCACGGCGCATCGGTCACCCGCCAATTGGACGCGTACGACGTCCAGTTCGCCGCCGCCCGCAGCGCCTCGTCCTCGCGGACCCAGCCGTAGAGGTCCAGCGTGGTCTGGACGTGGGCGTGCCCCAGCCGACGGGACACCACCCACTCCGCCGTGCCGGCCAGCAGCAACGCGGTCGCGTGGCTATGCCTGAACCAGTGCGGGGTCCACCCGGGCGGGCCGATCCCCTTCTTCCGCAGCGCGGCCGTCTTGTCGCGGACGGTGCCCTCGTGCAGCGCAGCCAGCAGCGGCGGCCGTTGCAGGTTGACCAGCAGCGGCGAGTCCGCCGCCACCGCGATGCCCATATCGGCTGCTGTGCAGGCCAGGAGGGTCAGGTAGTCGGCGAACAGCCGCTCGAGATCGGCGCCGACGTAGACCCGGCGGGGACGCATCATCTTCACCCGCGCCCCATTGGTGTTGTCCGCGCGAGGCACGATCTCGATGAACGGGGTGCCGCCGCGACCCATCACGAAGTCGCTGATCCGCAAACCCAACGCCTCGCCGATCCGCATGCCGCTCTCCGCAAGAACGGCGAAAAGCAGCCGGTCACGCAGGTTTCCGACCCATTCACCGGTGTCTGGATCGTAGGTGGCGCAGCCATCCAGGATCGCCTGGATCTGCTGGGGCATCAGCAACGGCGGACGATGCCGCCGGCTGCGGCGCACCCGGACCAGCGACGTCGGAGCGGGCCCCGAGCGGGCATCCAGATGGGACAGCAGCCCCCGGGCCACTGCCCGCCGCGGCGCTCCACGCATCAACCGGCCGGCCACCGGAACGCCGGACACGGCTTCGTGCCACGTGTAGAAGGAGATGACCGCGGCCAGCCGCGCCTGCATCGTCTCCGGCGACGGCCCGTCCTCCGGCACCAGGGAACGCTCGACCCGGCGCCCGTTGCGCATCCAGGACACGAACGCCGACACCGTCGGCACGCCGATCTCGTTCCACCGCCCGGACTCGGCCCGCTGTTCAAGGAACGTCCACCACTGGCTCAGCGCGGTCGCGTACCCGCGGACCGTGTTCGGCGACCAAAGATGCCGGTGGGCCTCCAGCCACTCCTCGACCGGTCCGACCGTCCGGTATCCCTGATCGATCACCGTCCACGTGCGAGGCCCGCCGTCGGGTCGGGCCATCACGCTCTGCGCCATCGTTGCCGTTCCATCTCGTCGAAGAAGACCCGCTGATTGCGAGGAAACGACGATGGCAGGACGTCAGGACAGGGCTCGGTGATGACAGTGATGAGGGCGCGTCAGGAACCGGGGATAACGGGCGGGCCGAGTAGGACGACGTTGCGGGCTTCGGTGAGGAAGCCACCCGATGCCAGGGCGGCGATCTGTTGGCGCGTGGCGGGTTGGGCGTCCCAATCGAACTCCTCGATCGTCTTGCGTGCGGCGAACCCGGCCGCGCGGATCCGTAGCTGGGCGCCGGATGCGTTGCGGGCGGCGACCTCCCGGTCCAGGACCGCGGCGAGGTACTCCTCGTGGGTCCAGCCGGCGTCGCGGGCGTGGTCGGCCAACCGGGCTGCTGCTTCGGTGATCCGTGGCGCCTTCAACGCCGACGCCAGGTAGGTCAGCTGCTTGAGCGCCTCGGTCGTGCCGCTGTTCGTCTTCGCCGAAGCCATTACGCCACCTCCTCGCCGTCGGTCAGGCCGCCGGTGATGAGCCCGAAGGCGCGGTCGTAGTCGGCCAGGTCCCGGGCAAGTTCGTCGTGGTGGCCGGGTGCTGGTCGGGGCAGTTGGAGCTGCTCGCGCAGCGCCTTCGCGGCCGCGACGTGGGCGGGGTCGGTGACGACCTGTCCGCGGGCCCACACTCGTTCATGGGCTGCGACGAGGCGTCCTTCGTGGCGGACCTGGACTCGTGCCAGGTCGGCGGTGACGTCGACGAACCGGCCGATCACTGCCGGGTCGACGGAGTAGTCGTTGCTGTCGACGCGGACGTAGTAGTCGCGTCCCAGCCGGACTCGGTTGATCCAACCCACCGCTGGCGGCACTGGTGGCAGGGGCAGCATCGCCGCCCGGTCTGCATCGAGCCGGTCGATGGGTCGGGCCTTGATGGTGCGCACCACTCGGGCGTTGGCGATCGTGAGCCAGTCGGTGAACTGGGCGTCGAAGTCGGCCGGCGACGTGAAGTCGCGGCCGGGCATGAAGGAGGTCTCGAAGTAACCGTTCCTGCGTTCCACGACGCCTTTCGATTCGGGGTCGTAGGGCTTGAGCCGGATCAGGGTGGTGGCCAGGGCGCCGGTGAACGCGCCCACACCTTCAGCGTGGCGCTTGCCGCGGCCGATGCCGGACTCGTTGTCCCAGATCAGCCTGCGCGGGACCCTGCCCAGGAGTTGCAGCAACAGCCACATCGCCAGCAGGAGGTCGGCGGTGTGGCGGGTGGGGATCATCTTGGCGACCATGAACCGCGAGTGGGCTGCGGTGATCACCATGACCGGGAGCAGCGTCTTGCTGCCGTCCTCGAGCCGAATCTTCTTCGGCGGGAACCACAGGTCGCACTGGGCCGCATCGCCGGGCAGCCAGATCAACCGGTCCGAAGGATCGGCCGGCCGGTGTTCAGGCCGCAGCTGCCGCACGTTGTCGCGGAACCAGGTGATCGACCCGGTCCAACCGACCCGCTCGGCAATGACGGTGGCCGGCATGTCCGGCGTCGTGGCCAGCAGTTGACGCACCGCCGGTTCGAACGGTGTGAACGAGGTCGGCACCACTGGCCGCTCGTACTTCGGTTGCCGGTCCGAAGCCAACGCCCGCGCCACCGTCGCCCGCCCGATGCCCAGGTCCCGTGCGACCTGGCGCTGCGGAACACCGTCCGCCACCAGCCGCCGGATCAGAGCCCAATCCTCCACAGAGATCACCCATCCAATCTGTCTGGGTGGCCTCGTTTTCGGCCGTCGCTTTGGCCTCGTTTTCAAGCGTCGTCGACAGCTTCGCCGCGCAACTCATAGGAGCCGGACTCAGCAGCACGGGTGTCTTCGGTGGGAGCAATATGCTTTTCACGCGTCGTCGACGCTCCAGACGACGGCTTCATCGACTACGGGCGTAACCGGGCTCTTCCCAGATGAGTGACGTGTGTCTGACTTAATGACGCATTTCGGCGTTTGATTAGCCAACATCGTCGGGCTCCGGGGCGGGTGGTTGGTGTTGGTCGTTCCGGTGCTCGCGGTGCCAGGTTAGCCGTCGTTGGCGGGCGGTTTCCAGGCCGGCCTGGCGGGCCTTGCGGATCTGGGCTCCTCGTCCTTGGTGTTCGTCGTTGGGACAGACGTAGCCGATGCCCTGGTGCAGCCGGACCCCGTTATAGTGCGCCCGCACCTGGTCCAGTTCGGCACGCAGCGTAGCCGGGTCGCGGATGGCCAGGAGGTGCGGGTACTCGGCCTTGAGGTGCCCGTTGAGGCTCTCGATCCACGCCTGGTCGGTCGGTGTGCCGGGCCGGCCGAAGTGCTGGGCGATCGCGCACAACGCCATGAACTCGCGGGTCGACCCGGAGGTCATCTGCGGGCCGTTGTCCGAGATCGCCAGCAGGATCGGCCGGTGCTCGTCGTCGACGCCCAGGTCGACGCGGCCGTCGTCGTGCCGGGCGTCGACCAGCTGTAGCAGCCCCTCGGCGTGCAGGGCGCGGGTGAAGCCGACCTGCACCTGCGTCGAGGTCTCCTCGGCCGACACGACCGTGCTCAGCCACTTGCGGGAGACCAGGTCCTCCACGATCAGCACCGCCATCCCGGCCCTGGTGAAGTGCGTTGTGTCGTAGATCCACAGACTGTTCGGCTTGTACTCGGCCCATTCCGGGAACGGCCGCTTGGAGCTGCGGCCGGGCTTGGGCAGCGGCCGGAAGTGCTTGTCCGCCAGGAACAACACTCGCCGCACCGTTGATGGTGACACCCATACCCGGCCCAGGTAGGAGCCCCGGTGGGCCAGCTTGCGATGACTGCGGTCGGTCTCGCCCCACTCGTCGAACAAGGCCAGGACCGCGGCCACCTCATCGTCGAGCAGGCCGTGCATCGGCGACCCGCCCGGCGGCGAGTCGGCCAACCGTCCCTCGGCTCGGCGGTCCAACCAGCGGTACGCGCGTCGCTCGGGCAGCTCCAGTACGCCGCACGCGTCGCGTAGGGACCAGCCGGCGTCCAGCGCCTGGTCCAGCAGCGTGAGCAGCTGATCCTTGATGGCCGCCTCGACGCGGCGCGGGACCCGGCCATCTAGGCCCAGCCGCCTTTTCCCTCGACCAGGGTGAGCTTGACCGCCATCTGCTTGACCGCCTCGGACAGCCGGGCGATCTCGGCTTTCGCGGCCTCCATCTCGTAGTCCCGCTGCGCCGCCGCGACGCCGGGCTTGGACGCAGCGAGCGCGGCCAACGCACCCTCCTTGGCGACGGTGCGTATCCGCATGATCGTTGATCGGTCGACCTGCTGCTGCTCGGCGGCCTCGGCGATCGTCACCTCCTGCCGGACCAGTTGCAGCCAGATCTCGTACTTCTCCGAGGGCGTCAGGAACCGCTTGGTGCGCCGGCCGGCACGGTCCTTGCCACGATCGGGTTGGGTCATCTTCGGATCCTCCGAGACGGGTCGAAGGAGTCGTCGGATGTTGGCTGATCAACACGCCGATCTCTGACACGAAGTCAGAAGCAAAACATGAGGGTGTAGGTCGGCCGGGCGCGTCGGTCCGCAGATAGACGTCGAGGTCTCCCGACGATGGAGGTTCCTACGCCATCCATCCGAAAGACCTCGACGTGACCGACGCTACCCCGCCGGCCGGCTTCGGCCGCCCTGACCTGACCGCCTTCGCGGCTCATCCCAATCGACCCTGATCGAGTCTGCTGACCCCCTCGACGAGAACGCAGCGACATCACAGCCACCCAACCCCGACCGTCTGGGAAGCCGGGGCACGTCTCATGGCCTGTGCTGCGGGCGTGTCGAGCGGGTCGTCCAGGGGCGACGCAGGAACGTCGACGCGACGTGCTGAGAGGTGGTTCCAGTCGAGCACTAGGACACCGGCTACAGGCATGACGATAGGTCAGGAACGGCGTCGCTCCCTGCGCAGGAGGGAGCGCAGAGTCTCGGCGTTCGCGTAGCCGACCCGTAGCGCGATCTCGGCGGAGGTGAGGTCCGTGGTTGCTAAGAGGTGCCGAGCTCGTTCGATGCGAAGCCGTTGGACGAAGCCGAGCGGAGTGAGGTTGAGCGCCGCACGGACTCGTCGTTCGAGGGTGCGCCGGCTGGTGCCGAGCGACTGCGCGACGAAGGCGACGTTGAACGGTTCGTCCAGGCGGGCGCGCACGAAGCGTTCGAACTCGACGACGATCGGGTCCTCGTGCCGGAGATGTTCGTAGGCGACGAAGGCCGCCTGCGACGGACGCTCGTCGATGATGAGGAGCTTGGCGACATGTTGGGCCAGGTCGGGGCTGATCGATCGCACGAGTGAGAGCGCGAGGTCGATGTGGGCGAACGCGGCGCCGGCGGTGACGAGGTTCCCGTCGACCACGACCATGGTGTCGAGATCGAGGGCGACGGTCGGATAGCGCTTCAGGAACTCCGGCCCCAGGAACCAGCTGGTCGTCGCCCGCCGATGATGCATCCGTCCGGTCTCGGCGACGGCGAACACGCCGGTGCACGCCGCGGCGATCCGGGTGGTCGCGTCGTCGAGGCGCCCGAGCGAGGCGATGACCGAACGAGCATCTCGGCTCTGGAGGGCGTCGTGGGTCGCGGCGGCCGTGAGGGTTCCAAGCGCAGGGACGACGACCACGTCGAACTCTGCGGACTCCGACAGCGGGTGGTCCACCGACAGGGTCATCGATGCCGTCGTGGTCACTCGCCGTTTCGGTCCGAGGATGGCGAGTTCGATCGGGTCGATCCGCGGGTCGACATCGCCGCGGGCTCCGTCGGCCACCCGCACGATGTCGATGACCGACGCGACAGCCGAACCGAAGCAGCCGTCGATCGCGATCAGTCCGATACGCATGGCGCGAACAATAGCAATACTGCCGTATACGCCACTTCTCACATGCCCTTGCTCGTCATACGCTGAACTCGCTTCACCAAGAAACCTCGACACCTAGGAGAACCCCTCATGTCCACACCCGCATCACTTCCGTATGCCTTCGTCGCCAAGATCGTCGCGGCCGATGGACAGCACGACGCGCTCGCCGATCTGCTCGCCGGCGCTGTCGCGCTCGCCAACGAAGAAGAAGGAACGATTGTCTGGTTCGCGGTCAGGACCCACGCCGACACCTTCTGGATCTTCGATGCATTCCCCGACGAGGCCGCTCGCGACGCCCACGCCAACGGCGCCATCGTCGCAGCCCTGATGGCCAACCAGCACCTCCTCGGCGCAGCACCCGAGATCCTGGCGGCCGACGTCCTCGCGTCCAAGCTCCCGTAGTCCGCCAACGCACGAGACGATCGCGCCCCGCCGAGCCGTCGCCAGGTCGCGACGCAACGCCACGCTGCGTTGCCGAGCGGTGTGAGGCCTATCGGCACACGGACAGAGAGCCGGCCGCGAGCGCTCAGCCGGCGAGGGGTCCGTCGCAGAGGAGAGCGACGTCGGTGTCGGGCAGAGCCGTGAGGCCAGCGCATCGCGCGACCACCAGGACCGAACCGCCCCTGCCCTGCGTTTGCGCAGGGCAGGGGCTGTTCGCCGGAGCTGCCTGTCGGAATCGAACCGACGACCTAATCACGTCGGCTTTGCGTCTATCGCTTGATGCGCCCACTGGGCGAACGAGCCGCTGACCTGCGCAAACGCCGAGCTTGGGGGACGCCGCCATCCGGTGGTGACCGACGACGACCGACCAGTACCGACCGTTTCACCGGAGCTTGCGGCGGCGTCGAAGCCGAGCAAGCTCCATTCCTTTAGCTCACCGCGCCCCCCTCCTCGCCGGTCCCGTCGTCGTCGAAGACGTTTCAGGGGTCTTCTCAGATGACGGTGTAGGTCGGCCGGGCGCGTCGGTCCGCAGATAGACGTCGAGGTCTCCAGACGACGGAGGTTCCTACGCCCTCCATCCGAAAGACCTCGACGTGTTCGACGCTACCCCGCCGGCCGGCTTCGGCCGCCCTGACCTGACCGCCTTCGCTCGACTCGACGGCCTCGGTCTGAGCGTGACCGGACAACGACTTGAACCGGATCGTGCGGTCCTCGCGTGCCGCGTGGTGGAACCAGATCAGTGGTGCCGACGGTGCGGCAGCAAAGGCGTTGCTCGTGACACCGTGATCCGGCGGTTGGCCCACGAGCCGCTGGGCTGGCGACCGACCGTGCTGGAAGTTGTAGTGCGCCGCTACCGCTGTGCCGACTGCGGACACGTGTGGCGCCAAGACACCAGCGCCGCGGCGGAGCCACGCGCGAAGCTCTCGCGCACCGGGCTGCGGTGGGCGCTGGAAGGGATCGTGGTCGCACACCTCACCGTCGCCCGTGTCGCCGGGGGACTCGGGGTCGCGTGGGACACCGCCAACAACGCGGTCCTGGCTGAAGGCAATCGGCTGCTGATCAACGACCCCACGCGGTTTGAGGGCGTGAAGGTCATTGGCGTCGATGAGCACGTCTGGCGCCACACCAGGCGTGGCGACAAGTACGTCACCGTGATCATCGACCTCACCCCGGTCCGCGATGGCGCCGGCCCAGCAAGGCTGCTGGACATGGTCGAGGGCCGGTCGAAGGCGGCGTTCAAGACCTGGCTCGCCGACCGCGACGACGCCTTCCGTGACGCGGTCGAGGTGGTCGCGATGGACGGCTTCACCGGGTTCAAGACCGCCGCTGCAGAGGAGATCCCGGACGCGGTCACGGTGATGGATCCCTTCCACGTCGTGCGCCTGGCCGGTGACGCCCTCGACAGGTGCCGGCGCCGGGTCCAACTCGCGATCCACGGGCACCGTGGGTTCAGGGACGACCCGCTCTACAAGTCGCGGCGCACGCTGCACACCGGCGCGGACCTGCTCACCGACAAGCAGAGCGACAGGCTACGCGCGCTGTTCGTTGATGACGCTCACGTCGAGGTCGAGGCGACCTGGGGTGTCTACCAGCGCATGATCGCCGCCTATCGCCACGAGGACCGGCAACGTGGCCGCGAGCTCATGGAGAAGCTGATCACCGACCTCAGCGCCGGCGTCCCCAAGGTGCTCACCGAGCTCACCACCCTGGGCCGGACCCTGAAGAAGCGAGCCGCTGACGTGCTCGCCTACTTCGAACGACCCGGCACCAGCAACGGGCCGACCGAGGCGCTCAACGGACGGCTCGAACACCTGCGCGGCTCCGCACTCGGGTTCCGCAACCTGACCAACTACATCGCCCGAAGCCTGCTCGAGACCGGCGGCTTCAGACCCCAACTCCTACACCCCCGATTGGGATGAGCCCGTAACCGTGCGCGAGGATAGTGCGCAGGCCGATAATCCGGGGGTGTCGGGAATGCGCTGCGCGACTTCGGGTCCGCCTTGCGCAGCCAGATCAGTGCCTCGCAGTGATCTCCAGCTGGCGTTCAATGGCCGACTTGGCCAGCTCGTCGGCAGCGAAGCTCGCCGCGGTCAGCCCGAGCGCCACCCACATGATCGATCTGCACGGCACTCGATTCCGGTCCTCGGACGAACTGGATCTACCGCCCTGTGTAGGGGTCGTGGAGACGACCACTGAGGGCGACGTGGAGCTGCCTGGCGGTGTGGAAAGCCTCCGGTGCGGTTCCGGATGGTCCGCCGGCCCGCTGCGCCGCGGCAATCGACTCGGCCAACCTGTCCACCTGGCGGGCCAACCGGGCGCATGGACGCTATTGTGCCGCAATGCGCGTAGTGTCAAATTCGGGGTTCTCGATCGGTGAGCGGTGTCCACCATGAACGGTTTGAGCCTCGGGATCCCCGGGGTGCGAGCTGTCAGCCCGGGAACGCACTTCTGCGCGCTCTACTCGGGCCCGGCCGAGCGCGACCGGCTGTTGTTCCCGTTTCTCGAGGAGGGGCTGCGGTGCGGTGACAAGTGCCTGTGCCTGTGCCTGATCGACGATGTGGAGCCGGCGCTGGTCCGGGATCTCGCCTTGGGACAGCCCAGCCGGGATTACTCCCGACGATCGGCACAGCTCGACGTCGAACGGACATCGGACGCCTACCTCCGCTCGGGGGAGTTCAGCGTCGCGGACATGATGAGCTTCCTCTGCGAGAGCGCGGACGCGGCGATCGCAGACGACTTCGACCTTCTCCGGGCCGCCGGTGAGATGTCGTGGGTGCTGCCCGGGCCCCCGGGCTGGGAGGACCTGTTCCGCTATGAGTCGGCGCTCAACCACGCCGTCGAACAGATGCCCGCCATCCTGATGTGCCTCTACGACCTGCAGAAGTTCGGGGCCCAGATGCTCGTCGAGGTGCTCCGCACCCACCCCACGGTTCTGCTGGACCGCACGGTCATCGACAACCCCCACTACGTGCGCCCGACCGAGTACCCGCCCCCCGCCAGTGCCACCTCCGGCACCCGGTATCCCTTGGTCAAGGTACGCGCGGACGGCGAGGATGGCGCGGGCCGCGGGTGGGCGTCGCTCACCGACGCCGAGCGGCGCGTCGTCTCCTGGGTGGCTGGGGGGATGACCAACCGCAGGATCGCGGAGGAGCTCCACCTTTCCCGCCACACTGTGGACGCCCATCTCAAGCACGTCTACGTCAAGCTCGACATCCACTCTCGAGTGGAGCTGACCGTGCTGGCTATGCAGCACCGCGCCCACGTGGGCTAGCCCACAGCCCGAGGCGATCCGACCCGTCAAGTGCACCCGTTCACGGGATGTGGGTGACCTGCGCGCCGTAGAGCATGGCGGTGACAAGTGCTTCCGGTGAATGGAGTGGTCATGGGCAGGGCAGTCGGCATCGACCTGGGAACGACGAACTCGGTGATCGCGGCGATGGATGGTGGCCAGCCGCAGGTGATTCCCAACGCCGAGGGCAATCGGACGACGCCGTCGGTGGTCGCCTTCCTGGAGAATGGCGAGCGTCTGGTCGGCCAGATGGCCCGACGCCAGGCGATCCTGAATCCGAAGGGGACGATCTCTTCCGCGAAGCGTTTCATCGGCCGCAAGTACGACGAGATCAG
Organism: Nakamurella multipartita DSM 44233; assembly: GCF_000024365.1. NCBI lineage: Bacteria > Bacillati > Actinomycetota > Actinomycetes > Nakamurellales > Nakamurellaceae > Nakamurella > Nakamurella multipartita. Next base: position 3,946,392 of record NC_013235.1, on the reverse strand, counting down.
CAGCGAACTGGGAACCGTCTCGTTCGACGTGGTCGCCGGTCCCGACGGCGCGGCGCGCTTCCAAATCAATGGCAAACCTTATGCGCCCGAGGAGATCTCGGCGCAGGTGCTCCGCAAGCTGGTCGACGACGCCGGGAAGTTCCTGGGCGAACGGGTCACCGAGGCGGTCATCACGGTCCCCGCGCACTTCAGCGACGCGCAGCGACAGGCCACCAAGGACGCCGGCAAGATCGCCGGACTCGACGTGCTCCGGATCATCAACGAGCCGACGGCGGCCGCCCTCGCCTACGGGATGGACAAGCTCGAGAACGAGACCGTGCTGGTCTTCGACCTGGGCGGTGGCACGTTCGACGTGAGCATTCTGACCGTGGGTGAGGGCGTGGTCGAGGTCCGGTCGACGGCCGGGGACACGCATCTGGGCGGCGACGACTTCGACCGGCGCATCGTCGACTACCTGGCCGACGACTTCAAGAAGTCCAACGGCATCGACCTTCGAGGCGACTCCCAGGCGTTGCAGCGTCTGTTCGAGGCTGCCGAGAAGGCCAAGGTGGAGCTATCGGCGGTCACCCAAACCGCCGTCAACCTCCCGTTCGTCACCGCCGACGCCTCCGGGCCCAAGCACCTCAACGTCAACCTGATGAGATCGACGTTCGATCAGCTGACCGCCGACCTCGTCGAGCGCTGCCTGGGCCCGGTCAAGCAGGCCATGCAGGACGCCAAGGTCACTGCCGATGACATCGACGAGGTCATCCTCGTGGGCGGCTCGACGCGGATCCCGGCCGTGCAGGCCCTGGTACGCCGCCTGACCGGTGGCAAGGACCCCAACATGACCGTCAACCCGGACGAGGTCGTCGCCATCGGCGCGGCCGTCCAGGCGGCGATCATCAAGGGCGATGTCAAGGATGTGCTGCTGCTCGACGTCACCCCACTGTCGCTGGGGCTCGAGACGATGGGCGGGGTGATGACCAAGGTCATCGAGCGCAACACCACCATCCCGGCTCGGCGGACCGAAATCTTCAGCACCGCGGAGGACAACCAGTCCGCGGTCGACGTCGTCGTCCTCCAGGGCGAGCGGGAGAGGGCGGCCGACAACCGGGTGCTGGCCCGGTTCCGGCTGGAGAAGATCCGTCCCGCCCCCCGCGGGGTGCCCCAGATCGAGGTGACCTTCGACATCGACGCCAACGGCATCCTGCACGTCTCGGCGCGCGACAAGGACACCGGTGCCGAGCAGCAGGTGACCATCAGCGAGACCTCCCGGCTCAGCCAGGAGGAGGTCGACCGGATGATCAAGGACGCCGAGACTCACCGCAGTGAGGACGCCGCCCTACGCGAACGGATTGACGCTCGCAACGAGCTCGACTCCGTGGCCTACCGGGTACGCAGGGCCCTGGAAGAGGCCGGCGCGTCGGTGCCCCAGCACGACCGCGCCCGCGCCGAGATGCTGGTCGAGGAGGCCCGGCAGGCCGTCGAGAGCGGCGACGAACCGGTCGACCGCCTCCGCGCTCTGACCGGGGAGCTCCACCAGATGGGCCAGGTGCTGAGCACCGCCGCCCGGACCGGCGGCGGCGGATCTTCGGATGGGTCGGCCAACGCCTCCGACAGGACGACTGACAGCGATGACGAAGACGTCATCGACGCCGAGTTCACCGCTCACTGACGGCCATGTCCGACCCCGAGGCACCCAGGACCCAGACCGCATCCAACAGGACAGGAAGCGACGAGGCTCCGGCGAACGAGACCCCCGAGCGCGTCGACCAGGCGCTCCAGATCGCGGAGCTGGAGGACGCGTGGCGGCGCACGGCTGCCGAGCTGGAGAACTTCCGCAAGCGTTGCGCGCGGGACATGGTCCGCGGCCGCGAGCAGGAACGGGCGGCCGTGGCAACCAGTTGGCTACCCGTCCTGGACAACCTGGAGCGGGCGCTCGAGCACGCGTCGTCCGACCCCGACCCCGACACCGTCGTCGAGGGTGTCCGTGCCGTGCTGGCGCAAGCGGTCGGCGTCCTTGCCGACCTCGGCTACCCGCGTCGCGACGACGACGGCAGGGCTTTCGACCCGGCCGTGCACGAGGCGGTCGGCACTGTGTCCGGTGAGGGGCTGGTGCCGGGCACCGTGGCCCAGGTCGTGCGACCCGGCTACGGGCCCGATGACAAGATCCTGCGACCGGCCGCGGTCGTGGTGGCGACCAGGGCAAGCTGATGGCCCAGGACTTTTACGAGGTTCTCGGAGTCAACCGCGATGCCGATCCGGCCGACATCCAGCGGGCCTACCGCAGGCTGGCGCGCCAGCATCACCCCGACGTCAACAAGCACTCCGGGGCCGAGGAGCGGTTCAAGGACATCGCCGAGGCCTACGACGTGCTGTCCGATCCCGAACTGCGTCGCCGCTACGACGCCTTCGGCGAGGACTTCCGACGCGTCCCTCCCGACACAGATCCGGCCGCCTGGCGCCAAGCCCGGACGTACGCCGACGCCGGTGCAGGGACGCGCGGCCGCTGGTCATCGGGGGCGGGTCCGTCCGGAGGATTCGGAGCGGGCGACTTCGGCGACGTCGACATTGAGGACCTGCTCGGGGGAATCTTCGGCGGCCGGGGGCGAGGCGGTCGGGGCCGGGCCGGCTGGGGACCGGGCCCGGTCCCGGGCTCCGACCACGAGGCCGAGGTGGAGGTGTCGGTCGAGGAGGCCTACCACGGCACGGAGCGCAGTGTGACGATCAGTGGCCCCGACGGCCCTCGCACGCTCGACGTCACCATCCCGGCGGGCGTGGTCGACGGTCAGCGGATCCGGCTGCGCGGCCAGGGCGGATCGGGCGGCGGTTCGGCGGCCGCCGGAGACCTCTACCTGGTGGTCCGGATCGCCGACCACCCGCGTTACCGGGTCGAGGGTCGCGACCTGCACGCGCTCCTGCCGGTCGCTCCGTGGGAGGCGGCCCTGGGCGCTTCGGTCTCCGTCGACACTCCCGGAGGCGCCGCCACGGTGAAGGTCCCGGCCGGCTCGTCCAGCCACCGCCGCTTGCGGCTCCAGGGCCGCGGGCTTCCCGACAGGCGAGGGAAGCCGGGGAACTTCTACGCCGAATTGCAGATCCGCGTGCCCACCAGGCTCACCGACGACGAGCAGCGGCTCTTCGAGGAGCTCGCGCGGGTGTCCAGCTTCGACGCGAGGAGCAGACGATGACCGCGGTCACGCACTTCGCCCTCGCTCGCCCGTACCGGCTCAGCCTCGACAGCTTTGCGCAGGCCACCGGCGTCCATCCCGAGCTGGTCCGCCGCCTGGTTGCCCTCGGACTGCTGGAAGTCACCCGCGACGCCCAGGGGCGCTTGTGGTTCGACCCCTCCCAGGTGAGGGAGATGGCCAGGATCCAGCGGCTGCGGATGAGCCTGAACCTCGGCTACTCCGCCATCGGGCTGGTCGTCGAGCTGCTCGACCGGATCGCGGTGCTGGAGAAGGAGCAACGGCGAATGTCACGACGAGGAGGCGTTCCATGGACATGAACAGACTGACCCAGAAGTCGCAGGAGGCTCTGCACGACGCCCAGACCAAGGCGCTGCGCTTCGGCCACGTCGAGGTGGACGGGGAGCACCTGCTCTTGGCACTGCTTGACCAGGGGGAGGGTTTGGTCGCGCCGCTGCTTGCCCGGGCTGGAGCCGATCCGGACCGGATCCGCGAGGACCTGGAGGCCGAGCTCGGCCGCCGCCCACGGGTCAGCGGGCCCGGTGTGACCCCCGGGCAGGTGCACGTCACCCAGCGGCTCTCGCGGCTGCTCGACACTGCCGACCGCGAGGCCCGCCGGCTCAAAGACGAGTACGTCTCGGTCGAGCACCTCGTGATCGCCCTGGTGGATGAGGGCTCGGGCTCGGCGGCCGGGCGGCTCCTCCACGCTCACGGGCTGACCCGCGACACCTTCCTGGCTGCCCTGACCGAGGTGCGCGGTCACCAGCGGGTGACGTCGGCGACCCCCGAGGGGACCTACGAGGCGCTGGACAAGTACGGCCGCGACCTCGTCGCGGCAGCGGCCTCCGGCAAGCTCGAGCCGGTGATCGGCCGGGATTCGGAGATCCGCCGGACGATCCAGATCCTTTCCCGCAAGAGCAAGAACAACCCGGTCCTGATCGGCGAGCCCGGGGTCGGCAAGACCGCGATCGTCGAGGGTCTGGCCCAGCGCATCGCCGACGGCGACGTGCCCGAGGGTCTGCGGAACAAGACTGTCTTCGCCCTGGACATGGGGGCCCTCATCGCTGGTGCGAAGTACCGCGGCGAGTTCGAGGAAAGGCTCAAGGCCGTGCTGAACGAGGTGCAGAGCGCCGAGGGCCGCATCCTGCTGTTCGTCGACGAGCTGCACACCGTCGTCGGCGCCGGAGCCGCCGAGGGTGCGATGGACGCCGGCAACATGCTCAAGCCTCTGCTCGCCCGCGGCGAGCTCCACATGATCGGCGCGACCACCCTCGACGAGTACCGCACACACATCGAAAAGGACGCTGCCCTCGAGCGCCGGTTCCAGCCCGTCCTCGTCGACGAGCCCGACGAGGAGGACGCCCTGTCGATCCTGCGTGGGCTCCGCGAGCGGCTCGAAGTGTTCCACGGCGTGAAGATCCACGACGGCGCCCTGGTGGCCGCGGTGACCCTGAGCCACCGTTACATCTCCGACCGATTCCTGCCCGACAAGGCCATCGACCTCGTCGACGAGGCCTGCGCGATGCTGCGCACCGAGATCGACTCGATGCCGACCGAGCTCGACGAGCTCACCAGGCGCGTGACCCGGATGGAGATCGAGGAGGCGGCACTCTCGCAGGAGGAGGACGCCGCGAGCATGGCCCGCCTCGAGGAGCTACGCAAGGAACTGGCCGACGCGCGCGCCGAGGCCGATGCCCTGCGCGCGCAGTGGGAGGCCGAACGGTCGGCACTGCGCGAGGTGCAGTCTTTACGCCAGGAGCTGGAACAGGTACGGCTGGAGAGCGAGCGGGCCGAGCGCGAATACGACCTCAACCGGGCGGCGTCCCTGCGACACGGCAAGCTACCGGAGATCCAACGGCGACTGGAGGCGGCCGAGTCCCGGCTCGCGGGAAAGCAGGGCCGCCGTCGGCTGCTGCGCGAGGTGGTGACCGCCGAGGAGATCGCCGACATCGTGTCGCGCTGGACCGGCATCCCCGTCACGCGACTCCAGGAAGGCGAGCGGGACAAGCTGCTCCGCCTCGACGAGGTGCTCCACGAGCGGGTCATCGGCCAGGACGAGGCAGTCCAATTGGTGGCCGACGCCGTCGTCCGCGCCCGCTCGGGCATCAAGAACCCCCAGCGGCCCATCGGGTCGTTCATCTTCCTCGGCCCGACCGTTATCGACGGTTTGGGCTCCTGCGAGCGACATTTGCGCTGGTCATGACGTTTCTGCGATCGATGCAACGTGAGCGGTGTGGTGCCGGGCGCAGCTGCCCTTGCGGGCGAGTTCGCGGCGAAGTTCAAGGTTCTCCCCGTGGGCTTGCGCGAGCGCGTCTTTGAGGGTCTGGATCTCTTGCCGGTGCCGCTTCTTGAGCTGGGTGATCTGGGCGGTCAGGCTCAGGACGAGCGTGCTTTCCGAGTCCGGTGGGTTGGCTGGCGTCGGTCCCGGGCGGCCGCGGGAACGTAGGTGCTCGATCCGCGCGCGGAGGTCCGGGCTGCCGTAGAGGAAGGCGTGCGAGACGCCGGCTTCCCGTTGAACGGCCTGGAAGGTGACGGACTCGCCCCGTTTGACCAGCGCGCGGATGCCTTGCTCGGCGGCCTGGGTCTTCGCGGCTGATTTCGCTTTGGCTGCGGCGGTCAGCGTCGCGGCGCGTTTCGCGTTCGCGTCGGTCATGGCCGGGTCCTGCGCCTGGGTCCGGTGAGTGCCAGGGGCACCGGGCCTGTCGGAGGTGCGCCGCATCCGCCTCCTTGCACCGCCCGTTCGGGGTGGTCGGCCATCGTGTCCAACAGCCGGGTGAGCGCCGCTTGCTCGGCTCGACGCTGCGCGAGCCAAACATTGTCCTCGGGCATGGCGCGACCGTGCTTCTCCCGAAACGCGTTGGTTGTGCGTGTGATCAACGCTTCGGTCTCGGCCTGTTGGCGTCGTAGTGTCGGCTCGTGGGTCGCGTCGGTGACGAAGACCGAGCAGCTCAAACATGCGTTGCCCTTGTCGCAGGATTGGAGCGGGGGCAGCAGGCACCAGCCGTTGGGCAGGAACCGGTCGGCCCGGTCGAGCAGGTGCAGGCCGTCGTGGTCCTCACGGGAGAACTGGACCCGGCTGCCGTCGGCCCGCAGCTTGACGGTGGCCAGGAACGCCTGCTCGGCGTGTTCCTCGCGCTGCGCCACGTAGTGCATCGACATGGTCGGTGTGGCGTGCCCGGCGTACCGCTGCAGGACGTGGATGGGCAGGCCGAGTTCGGCGAGCCGAGTGAGCTTGGTGTGTCGGAACCGGTGCGTGTTGCTCAGTTGCAGTTGCCGGCCCTGGCCGTCGGTGATCCGCGCGACGTTGCTGAGCTCCCGGAGCATCCAGTTGTAGGTTCCCGGCGGGTAGGGCTTGTCGCCGTTGCGGTTCCCGGTCCGCTGCACGAACAGATGCCGCGGTTCGAACTCCGGCAGGTGTTCGCGGACCCAACGCTGCTGCTCCTCGATGACCGCGGAGACCTCGCGGTCGACCAGGATGGTGTCCGGCGCGGTGTCGATCTTGCTTTGGGCGTAGCGGAACCGGACGACTTCCTGGTCCTGCCCGGACTGCACCGAGATATCGGGAGCCGGTGACAGGCAATCGAACTCGCACGTGCGGATCTCGCTGGACCGACGCCCGGTCAGGATCTGCAGCAGGATCATCCGCATCGCCTGCGGATCGTCGAAGCCGGCGGCGAGAACCTGGGTGCCGTCGCCCCGGGTGATCGTCATCTGTTGGTCCCGGGGCAAGCCCAGCAACGGCAGCGCACCCGGAATCTGGGCGAGCGCGTGGTCGTCGACGTAGTGCCGGTCGTTCAGGGTGGGTGTCCGCGGGATGCGGGAGACCTGGCGGAACCATCCGGCCACGTGGGTGTCGGTGACCCGATCCCAGACGGCGTATCCGGTGACGATGTGGGCCCGGTCTCGGTTGGCCACCATGAAGGTGAACAGATCTGCCACTGCCCGGATGTCGTCGTTGATCAGGCGCGGGTGGGCCGGCTTCGGGGGCGTCCGACGGTCGAACGTGCCGGTCTTCCGGTGGCCCGGTTCCATGGCCCAACGTCGATATCTGTCCGCCTGCCCGGCGGCCGCCGCTGGATCGCCGAGCACCTCGATGGGATCGTCCAGGCAACTGGTCAGCCAGACGTCGAACCGGCGCAGGCAATTCATCCGGTCCTGGCTCACGGTCGTCCAGCGCAGCGCCCCGGACTCCAGTTGGGTCCCCAGGTACCACTTGACGGCTTCCCGGAGCCAGGGCTGGGTGATCTGCCCGGGCGAGCACCCGTAGTTGGCCTGTGGTTCCCGGGTCGACAGCGGTATCCGCGGATCACAACGTGGATGCCACTCGTCGAGCGTCCACCACGGGCCATCGTGGCAGCGGGCGATCAACGCCTGCCGGGCGAACCGGAACAGCACCCGCAGCCGGCTACGGCTGTCCTTGGGTGGGAGCCGCCCCCAGCGGTGCGCGTAGAACCACCCCTGCAACGCCGAGGCCGTCTCCCAGTCCAAGGCCAGCATCGAGGTGGGGAACGGGTGCCCCTCGCGGATGGCGCGGCGCAGGATGTTGGCCAGCTGGTTCATCGCCAGCACCGTCGATCGGGTCCCGTCGACGGACTGCCAGTGCGCCATCCACGCGAGTTCGGCCGGGAACGGGTCAGGCAGCCCAGTCAGATCGATTCGCCTGTCGCCGTTTTCGGTGATCCGGTCCCAGTTCGCGATGCCGGGTCCGATCACCGGACCCCGCCACTGCTCGGGCAGCTCCAGCCAGAGCCGATGAACGGGATCCAGGTCCTCGGCGGGCCGAAGGCCCCCGCCCGGTTCACGGCGCATCGGTCACCCGCCAATTGGACGCGTACGACGTCCAGTTCGCCGCCGCCCGCAGCGCCTCGTCCTCGCGGACCCAGCCGTAGAGGTCCAGCGTGGTCTGGACGTGGGCGTGCCCCAGCCGACGGGACACCACCCACTCCGCCGTGCCGGCCAGCAGCAACGCGGTCGCGTGGCTATGCCTGAACCAGTGCGGGGTCCACCCGGGCGGGCCGATCCCCTTCTTCCGCAGCGCGGCCGTCTTGTCGCGGACGGTGCCCTCGTGCAGCGCAGCCAGCAGCGGCGGCCGTTGCAGGTTGACCAGCAGCGGCGAGTCCGCCGCCACCGCGATGCCCATATCGGCTGCTGTGCAGGCCAGGAGGGTCAGGTAGTCGGCGAACAGCCGCTCGAGATCGGCGCCGACGTAGACCCGGCGGGGACGCATCATCTTCACCCGCGCCCCATTGGTGTTGTCCGCGCGAGGCACGATCTCGATGAACGGGGTGCCGCCGCGACCCATCACGAAGTCGCTGATCCGCAAACCCAACGCCTCGCCGATCCGCATGCCGCTCTCCGCAAGAACGGCGAAAAGCAGCCGGTCACGCAGGTTTCCGACCCATTCACCGGTGTCTGGATCGTAGGTGGCGCAGCCATCCAGGATCGCCTGGATCTGCTGGGGCATCAGCAACGGCGGACGATGCCGCCGGCTGCGGCGCACCCGGACCAGCGACGTCGGAGCGGGCCCCGAGCGGGCATCCAGATGGGACAGCAGCCCCCGGGCCACTGCCCGCCGCGGCGCTCCACGCATCAACCGGCCGGCCACCGGAACGCCGGACACGGCTTCGTGCCACGTGTAGAAGGAGATGACCGCGGCCAGCCGCGCCTGCATCGTCTCCGGCGACGGCCCGTCCTCCGGCACCAGGGAACGCTCGACCCGGCGCCCGTTGCGCATCCAGGACACGAACGCCGACACCGTCGGCACGCCGATCTCGTTCCACCGCCCGGACTCGGCCCGCTGTTCAAGGAACGTCCACCACTGGCTCAGCGCGGTCGCGTACCCGCGGACCGTGTTCGGCGACCAAAGATGCCGGTGGGCCTCCAGCCACTCCTCGACCGGTCCGACCGTCCGGTATCCCTGATCGATCACCGTCCACGTGCGAGGCCCGCCGTCGGGTCGGGCCATCACGCTCTGCGCCATCGTTGCCGTTCCATCTCGTCGAAGAAGACCCGCTGATTGCGAGGAAACGACGATGGCAGGACGTCAGGACAGGGCTCGGTGATGACAGTGATGAGGGCGCGTCAGGAACCGGGGATAACCACCGGCGTCGGCAAGACGGAACTGGCCAAGACGCTGGCTGCCGCGCTGTTCGACACCGCGGAGAACATGATCCGGATCGACATGAGCGAGTACCAGGAACGGCACACCGTCAGCCGGCTGGTCGGGGCACCCCCGGGCTACGTCGGATACGAGGAGGGCGGCCAGCTCACCGAGGCGGTACGCCGCAAGCCCTACGCGGTGGTCCTGCTCGACGAGATCGAGAAGGCCCACGTCGACGTCTTCAACACACTGCTGCAGGTCCTCGACGACGGACGGTTGACCGACTCCCACGGCCGCACCGTCGACTTCCGCAACACCGTGCTGATCATGACCTCCAACATCGGCTCGGAATACCTGCTCGAGGGAGTCACCGCGGGCGGCGAGGTGAAGGACGAGGCGCGCTCGACGGTGATGCGCACCTTGCAGTCGCACTTCCGCCCGGAGTTCCTCAACCGCGTCGACGAGATCGTGATGTTCAAGCCGCTGACCCTCGCCGAGATCGAGCGCATCGTCGACCTCCAGCTCGAGGAGCTCCGCGAACGGCTGGCCGACATGCGAATCAACCTCGCCGTCACGGCCAAGGCGCGCCGCTTCATCGCGGACCAGGGCTTCGACCCGGCGTACGGTGCCCGCCCGCTGCGGCGGTACATCTCCCGCGAGGTGGAAACCCGGGTCGGCCGGGCGCTGCTGCGCGGCGACGCGGCCGACGGGAGCACGATCTCGGTCGACGTCGTCGACGGAGAGATCACCGTGACCGCGGCCGGCGGCCCGTCAGCGGGACGGGCAGTGGCATGACCGCGGCCGCGCAGAAATCGACGAAGGTGGCGTGCGGCAACTGCGGAGCCACGAACCGTGTTCCGGCGGTCGCCAACGGCATCCCCCGCTGCGGGAAGTGCAGCACTCCGCTGCGCTGGGTGGTGGACGCGACCGACGACGAGTTCCACGCCGTCGTCGACGAGTCGAGCCTGCCCGTGCTGGTCGACGTGTGGGCTCCGTGGTGCGGGCCGTGCCGGATGGTGAGTCCGGCCCTGGAGAAGCTGGCCGGGGAGCTGGCCGGCAGGCTCAAGCTGGTCAAGGTCAACGCCGACGCCAACCCGGAGGTGAGCCGGCAGTTCGAGGTCCGGTCGATCCCGACCCTGGTCATCCTCGACCACGGCCAGGTGATCGACAAGCAGATCGGCGCCCGGCCGGAGCCCCAGCTGCGCTCGTGGCTCGAGTCCAAGCTCCCAAGGAAGGCGTGATGGCCGCCTTCCCGACCCGCACGGGCGCCGACCCACACCTGGCATCATCCGGCCCGTGCCGCCGCCCGCCCGGCGGGTGTGCGCGGAGTGTGTGGCGCTCGGCACCCCGTGGGTGCACCTGCGCCAGTGCTTGACCTGCGGCCAGGTGGGTTGCTGCGACTCGTCCCCCATGCGACATGCAAGGGGGCACGCGGCGTCGACCGGGCACGTCGTCGTTCGGTCGATCGAGCCCGGGGAGACCTGGAGGTGGTGCTATGCCGACGAGCAGTTCGTCTGACCTGAGGGTTCCCGCCGACCAGCCGGAGACACCCGACGTCAGCGGCGCCTACCCGCGACTCACCGACGAGCAGCTGATGACGTTGTCGCGGTACGGCGACCGCCGGAGCGTGCCTGAAGGGACCGTCTTGTACTGCGAGGGCGACCAGGACTGCGGGTTCTTCGTGGTGCTGGAGGGGAAGGTCGCCGTGGTCCAGGAGACCGCAGCGGAGCCGCGGCTGATCGCCGTCCACGGCCCCGGCCGGTTCCTGGGGGATCTGGCGCTGCTGACCGGGCAGAAGGTTCTCGTGACCGCCGTGGCCGTCACCGACGTCGACGTTCTCGAGGTCCGCGTCGATCGGCTCAAGACTCTCGTGGCCGATGACCAGGCGTTGGGCGATCTCATCCTGCGGGCCTTCATCCTGCGCCGCACACTCCAGGCCACGATCGGGGTCGGCCTGCGGATCATCGGGTCGAAGTACGACCGGGACGCCCGGCGGCTCCGGGACTTCGCCAGTCGCAACCGGATCCCTCACCAGTGGGTCGATGTGGAGGAGGATCCGCAGGCCGAGGACCTGTTGCGGGCCCTGGGCATCACGGTCGCCGTGAAACCGGTCGTCGTCTGGAAGGGCCAGCGAGTCCTGCAGAACCCGAGCAACACCGAGTTGGCCGACCTGATCGGGCTGCGAGCGGCGCCGAACCGGGCGGCCCACGACCTGGTCGTGGTGGGCGCGGGCCCGGGCGGTCTGGCCGCGGCGGTCTATGCCGCGTCCGAGGGGCTCTCGACGATCGTCCTGGACGCGTTCGCCACCGGCGGCCAGGCGGCCACGTCCTCCCAGATAGAGAACTACCTGGGGTTCCCCGCCGGCATCACCGGCGGTGAGCTGGCCGACCGCGCCGTCGTCCAGGCCCGCAAGTTCGGCGCCGTTTTCACCATCCCGGGCGAGGCCACCTCGCTCAGACAGGCCGACGGCTACCACGTGGTGGGGCTGGCCGAGGGGGACGACCTGATCGCACACGCCGTGCTCGTCGCCACCGGCGTGCGCTACCGACGCCTCGACATCCCGGGGACGGACCGTCTCGAGGGCAGCAGCGTCTACTACGCCGCCACGGAATTCGAGGCCCAGCTGTGCCGACAGGACCCCGTCACCGTGGTGGGCGGCGGCAACTCCGCCGGCCAGGCGGCCTGCTTCCTGGCCCGACGGTCGCCGGTGGTCAACCTGGTCATCCGGCACGACGACCTGGGCAGGGACATGTCCCACTACCTGGCCGACCGCGTCGAGCAGTCGCCACGCATCAAGGTCTGGCGCAACAGCGAGGTTTGCGAGCTCATCGGTGATGACGAACTCTCCGAGGTGCTCGTGCGAGACCTCCACACACACAAGAAGCAGCGCATCGCGACGTCAGCACTGTTCGTGCTGATCGGTTCGGCCCCGCACACCGGCTGGCTCCAAGGGGAGATCCCTTTGGACGCGAAGGGTTTCGTGCTCACCGGACCCGCCGCCGACGGCCAGGACGGGATGTTCGGGACTCGTCGCCATGGAGTGTTTGCCGTCGGCGATGTCCGCAGTGGCTCGGTGAAGCGCGTGGCCTCCGCCGTCGGCGAAGGTTCGGTCGTGATCCGCCAGGTCCACGAGTTCCTGGCCGCCGAGGGACGTCGGTGAAGAGCCACTGCCCGCCAAGAGGGCGCGAAATCAGGAGGAACACATGAGTACCTACAAGGTCGGCTACTTCGTCGGCAGCCTGTCGTCGACGTCGATCAACCGCGTCCTGTCCAAGGCCCTCATCCGGGTGGCGCCGAACGACCTGGAGTTCAGCGAGATTCCGATCGGCAACCTGCCGTTGTACAGCCCGGACTTCGACAACGACTACCCGCCGGAAGCCAGGGCGCTCAAGGCGTCGATCGCTGCCGTGGACGCGGTCCTGTTCGTCACCCCGGAGTACAACCGGTCGATCCCCGGAGCGTTGAAGAACGCGATCGACTGGGCGTCTCGACCATGGGGAGAGAACTCCTTCGACCACATCCCGGCAGCGGTGATCGGCGCCTCCATCGGCCAGATCGGCACCGCCATCGGCCAGCAAAGCCTGCGCGGTGTGCTCAGCTTCTGCAACGCCCGGCAGATGACCTCGCCCGAGGCCTACATCCAGTTCTCCCCCGATGTCTTCAGGGACGACGGCGAGGTCACCAACGACTCCACTCGAGAATTTCTCCGCGCCTACATGGCGGAGTTCCGCACCTACATCGGCATGGTCCTGACTGTCCTGCCACGCCCACAACAGCCGAACGAGGACGCGACAGGCGAGCCTTCTGGCAACGAATGACGGCAGTAGCAACGACCACCGGCGGATCACGCACGCTCCCGGGACCCGGAGGACTCCCCGGCTCGCACCTGGTCCCGACACGAACAACCACCCCACGCAGAAATCGATGAGCAGAACAGGCGATCCAGAGGAGGGCTCATGGCCGGGATACCCGAGGTAAAGAAGTTCTTCCGCGAGGCTGGGGACATCAACGTCGACAAGTCCGACATCGCCCGCTTCCGGGCGTTCGTCGACCAGAAGATCGACGACATCGCCGTCTCCGCGCGCGACAACGCCCACTGGAACAACCGGGACGTCATCGCCCCGCAGGACCTGCCGATCACCAAAGGCCTGCAGGAGCGGATGCGCGAGTTCGGCAAGCTCGAGACGGCCGGCGACATGCGCGACTGGATCGGCCAGACGCTGCGCCGCCCTCCGGGCGACGTGACGTTCGGCGAGGAGACCGAGGACGTCCTCACCGAGGTATTCGGCGGCCTCAGTGTCGGGCTGGCCAGGTCCTTCCGGATTGTCGACCCGGAGGTGAGCAACCCGAACACCGGGCACTGGGAGCGCGCGTCCACCCTGTTCGGACTACTAGTCTGAGCCCCGTCACCGGCGCTGCTGCGCGCGGTTGTACTGCCGGCGTCCGCCGCCTCGTTGACCAGGATCTGGGCGGCCTGCTCCGGCGCGACGACGAAGCACAGCCTGACTGCGCTGGCAGCAGCAGTATTCCTCGCGATACGAATTGCAAAGCTGGTTCTATTCGCATTCCTTGGTGCTGGAAATCATCAATTGTCTCGGGGGCCGGAATCCAGCCTTGGAGGTGGACCCTGCTGGCCAGCTGAAGATCATCCGCGCCCTAGCTAGCTGATTAGCGCCCAACAGCGCTGGAGTGCGGACGCCGGCCGTCGCCGTTCCGCAGGACCAACCTTCTACGGCACACCGACGACGCGACGACGCCTGTCGATGTCCGAGTTCGCCTGCACGGCGACCTGTGTAGCTCGGAGTGGTGTGCAGGGTTACGCGGTCATCGCGCTGTCCGAGTTCGTGTGCACTATGGTCCGTTCTGTCCGGATTCGTGTTCACGGCGGGTGAGGGTCGGCGATGGTCGACGAGGCGGTGGTCCAGGAGCGGGCGCTGTCGGTTCCGGACGAGGTTTGGAATCTGGCGGTTCGTCGGGCAGCTGTGATCGGCCCGCTGGCTGAGCGGGATGTCGTGGGTCGGGCGTCGGTGGAGGCAGCCGCGGCGGAGCTGCGGGTGTCCGTTCGTCAGGTCTACGTGCTGCTTCGCCGCTGGCGGCAGGGCGAGGGGGTGGTGTCGGATCTGATTCCGGGCTGGTCCAGCGGCGGTCGTGGTCGCGACCAGCTCCCGGAGGAGGTCGAGGTGGTTATCCGGGAGGTGCTGCGCCGGCAATACCTGACTCGGCAGCGGAAGACGGTCGCGACGGTGCACCGGGAGATCGTCCGGCAATGCCGCACCCAGGGACTGCGGCCGCCGTCGCGGGGTTCGGTGGTGCGGCGGATCGCGAAGCTCGACCCGGCGCAGGCCACGCGTCGGCGGGAGGGATCCGACGCGGCGCGGGCCCGGGCGTCGGCCGGCGGGGTGCCTCCGTCGGTCACCGCGGTGCTGGAACAGATCCAGATCGACCATACGGTGGTCGACCTGATCGTGGTCGACGAGCGGCACCGGCTGCCGATCGGCCGCCCGTATCTGACGGCCGGGATCGACGTGTTCAGCCGGGCGGTCCCCGGATTGGTGGTCACGTTGGAGGCGCCGTCGGCGACCACGGTCGGGTTGTGCCTGGCGCACATGGTCACCGACAAGCGGCCCTGGCTGGAGCACCTCGGGGTGGAGGCGTCCTGGCCGATGAGCGGCAAACCGGTCGAGCTGTACCTGGACAACGCCGCGGAATTCAGGAGCGAGGCGTTGCGTCGCGGATGTGAGCAGCACGGGATCGCGCTGCGGTACCGGCCACCCGGGCGGCCGCACTACGGCGGCATCGTCGAGCGGGTGATCGGCACGATGATGCGGCTGATCCACGAGCTGCCCGGGACGACGTTCTCCAATCCCGGGCAGCGATCGGGGTACGACGCCGACGCGACGGCCTGCCTGACGATGACGGAGCTGCAGCGGTGGCTGGCCCTGGCGGTGGCCGCCTATCACGGACAGGTCCACGGCACCCTGCGCCAGCCACCCGCGGCCCGATGGGTCGACGGGATCGCCACCACCGGCGCGCCGGCGGTCGTCACCCACGAGGCGGCGTTCCTGGTCGACTTCCTGCCGGTGATCCGCCGGACCCTGACCAGAACCGGGTTCGTGATCGACCACGTGCACTACTTCTGCGACGCGCTCAAGCCCTGGATCGCCCGCCGGGATCGACTGGGCCGGTTCGTGATCCGACGGGACCCGAGAGACATCAGCCGGGTCTGGGTCCTGGACCCGGACGACGGGACCTACCTCGAGGTGCCGTACCGGACCATGTCCCATCCGGCGGTGAGCGTGTGGGAACACCGGGCGGCGGTGGAACGACTCCGCACCCTTGGCCGTGACCAGGTCGACGAGGACGCCCTGTTCCGGACGGTGGAGCAGATGCGGTCCATCACCGAGTCAGCCGCGGCGACTACCCGCAAGGCCCGCCGCGACACCGCCCGTCGAGCAGCCAGCGGCGGCACGAGCGCCCAGCGGCCCAGCAGCACTACGCCGGAATGTCCACCCGACGACGCCGTGGCGACGCCGGCGGCCCCATTCGACGTGATCGAGCAATGGTGACGAAGGAGGCAGGACGGTCATGGGAAGCAGCACGGGTAGCGGAGTCGAGGGCGATCCGGATCTTGAGCACCTGCGTCCGGAGATCCGGCCGATAGCCTGCCTTCCGGGCGAGGAACGGCTCCGGTTCGTGCGCGCGGACCGGTGGATCGGCTACAGCCGGGCGGCGGCGTCGTTGGAGCGGCTGGAGGAGTTGTACGGCTGGCCGGGCCGGCAGCGGATGCCGAACATGCTGCTGATCGGGCCGACGAACAACGGCAAGTCGATGATCGTCGAGAAGTTCCGACGCGGCCACCCGCCGATCTCCCACCCGGACAGGGAGGAGATCCCGGTGCTGGTCGTGCAAATGCCGTCCGAGCCCTCGGTGACCCGGTTCTATGTCGCGGTGCTGGCCGCGATGGGTGCGCCGTTGCGGCCGCGGCAACGGCTGGCCGAACTCGAACAGGCCACGCTGACGCTGCTGCGGGCGGTCGGGGTGCGGATGCTGGTGATCGACGAGCTGCACAACGTGCTGGCCGGCAGCAGCGATCGTCGACGCGAGTTCCTTAACCTGATCCGGTTCCTGGGCAACGAGCTGCGGATACCACTGGTCGGCGTGGGCACCCGCGAGGCTTATCTGGCGATCCGCTCCGACGATCAACTCGAGAACCGCTTCCAGCCGTTCCCGCTGCCGCGGTGGGAACCCGACCAGGAATCGTGTTCGCTGCTGGCCAGCTTCGCCACCGCGTTCCCGCTGCGCCGGCCGTCGAGCATCGCCACCGAGGCGATGGCCCGGTACCTGCTGACCCGCAGCGAGGGCACGATAGGCGAACTCGCCCACCTGCTGACCCAGGCGGCGGTCGCGGCGATCGAGTCAGGCGAGGAGGCGATCAACCAGCGCACCCTGCGGCTGTCGACCTACGCCGGCCCGTCCGAACGGCGCCGACAGTTCGAACGAGAACTCGCATGACCGGCGCCGCCCGGTGGCCGCTGCACCCGCAACCCGAAGCGGGGGAAGCGCTGTCGTCCTGGCTGATCCGGGTCGCCGACGCCTACGGGATGACCCCGGGCCAATTGGTGCGCCACAACCTCGGGCCGGCATCGTTCGAACTCGGAGACCAGAACCTGAGCGACCTGGACATGGAGCCGCCGCCCGGCATGCTCGAGGCACTGCACGAACGCACCGGGGTGCCGCGAGACCAGTTGGCCAGCATGACGATCGCCGGATGGGTGCCCTGGCTGCTGGACACCCTCGACCCCACCCAAGGGACTGCGGCGTTCGAAACCTACGTGCAGCAGGACTCGGTCATCCTCCCACCGGGCCGGGCCATCAAGCGTGATCTGCCGATCTGGCGCGCCTGGCTGCCGGACCGGCCGATGATGCGCCGGGCCTGCCCACGCTGCATCGACGACGCGGACGGCGAGTCGGCTGTCTTCGCGCTGGCTTCGCGGATCCCGCTGACGATCGGTTGTCCGAAGCACGGCTACCGGCTGGAGGCCATGTTCGGATCCCTGGGGGCCTTCATCGCCTGGGAGGACAAGGACATGGTGCCGACGCCCACGGATCCCCGCGTGACGGCGATGGACCGCCGCACCCACGAGGGTCTGGCCACCGGGACAGTGTCCCTGCCCGGCCGAGCGGTTCATGTCGGCGCGTGGCTGCGTCTGCTGCGCACCCTGCTCGACGAGGTCAACACCCCTACCTCAACGGTCCGACCGTCCTACCGCAGCAACTTGCAGCTGGTCTGGCAGACGATCGGACGTTCGCCCCGCGCCGGCCAGATCCGGTGGCGGCCCTACGAGTGTCTCGACTGGCCGGCCCAGCAGGCGATGCTGCATGCCGCCGCGGCGGCGGTCGACCTCATCGAGACCGGCCGGATCCCCGCGGCCGGAACCCTGGCCCCGCTGCTCCACGCTCAACAGCATCCCGCCGTCTATGACGGTGACCCACCGCACCACCGGATAGACCCGGCCCCGGCGACCACCGTCTGGCAGGCCGCGATGACCAGCATCCGCGACGTCATCGGCATCGCCCGCCAAGACGCCGGGACCGCCCGGCAACTGCTCTCCCTACTGACCTGCTACACCCCAAACGAACTTGCCTACAGCCGTATCCGCGGAGAGCTGATCGAGACTGGTATTCCTTCCGAGCTTCTCCCCACCCGGGATCAGGCCGCTCGTAGTGGGTGACTGCGCCTCTCACAAACGGTCAATTGTGAGAGACCCGCGATGTGTCCTCGGCGGCTGGTGTTTGCCCTGGTGAAGATTCTCAGAATCCCTCGCACAATCGCGCTTTTTTGAGAGGGTGTTGTGCGAGACTTCGGGCGTGAGCCACAGACCCCAAGGTGCGCCGGCGGCGGCCGACTCGGTCGAGCGGCACGACTGCCCGCAATGTCAGGCCCCGGCCGGCAGTCCGTGCCGCACGCGGTCGGGCACCACGGCGGCGAAATACCACACCGCCCGGTTCGTGCTCGTGCCGGCGCTGCGAGACGAGCTGGCCGTGCCGACCCCGGCGAGCCGCCGACCCGGGCAGCCCTGGACGCCGATCGACAACGGCCTCGGCACCGCCGGCTCGACGACGCAGCAGACGGGCCCTATTCGGATCGGGTACGCACGCTGCTCGACCAGCGGCCAGGAGCTGGCCGGCCAACTCGACCTGCTCGAGCGGTCCGGGTGCCGGCGGGTGTTCAGCGAAAAGATCAGCACCAGGGTCCGGGTGCGACCCGAGCTGGAGAACGCCCTGGTGTTGGCCCGGGAGATTAAGCAGGCCGCGCCCGACCAGGTCGTGATCCTGACCGTCGCCGAGATGAAGCGGCTGGCCCGCAACGCCGCCGAACTGATGACCCTGACCGCAGCCCTGCAGAGCGATGGCATTCAACTCGAACTGCTCACCGGCCCGCTCACCGGAATCTACGACCCCACCGGGATGGGATCGATGCTGTTCGCCGTCCTGGCCGTGGCCGCCCAACTCGACCGCGACTACATCCGAGAAAAGACCCTGGAAGGGCAGAAGGCCGCCGCCGCCCGCGGCCGGCACGGCGGTCGACCCCCGGTCATTGATCCCGACTCCCTCATCTACGCCAACGCCCTGCACGCCGCTGGAACACCAGTCCCGGATATCGCCAAGAAGCTGACCATCAAAACCGGCAAGAACGCCGGCCAGCACCCGTCGGTCGCATCCGTGTATCGTGCCCTCGCCTCCACCGGCGAACCGGATGAGCACTCGACGTTGCGATCGGTACACTAGTTAACTAGTCTTCTCTCGTGATCGAGTTCCGGATCGTCCGCCGGGGGACGGTACCGGCCTATCTGCAGATCGTGGAGCAGACCAGGCGAGCCTTGGAGAACGGGTGGCTCAGTGTTGGCGATCAACTTCCGCCGGCACGGGAAGTTGTCTCAGCGACGGGTATCAACCCCAACACAGTCTTGAAGGCGTACCGGGAGTTGGAGCGGCAGGGTCTAGTCGAAGGTCGGATTGGTACAGGCACTTTCGTCACCGCTGACCTGGTCAGGCTTCAGTCGGACCTGGCGTCACCGCTGGCCGTGGAACTGCGGAGCTGGCTGGCTGCGGCAGCCGCATCCGGGCTGGAGCGGCACGACGTCATGGCTTTGGTGACCACCATGTTGGACGAGCGGGAGCGAGAGGTGGCCAGATGAGCATTTCGTTGGAGGCCCACAACGCGAGCAAGCGTTACAACCGCGGCTGGGCGTTGCACCACTGCGACGCGGCGATCGAGGCGTCTTCGATCACCGCTCTTGTCGGGCCTAACGGTGCTGGGAAGTCGACCCTGCTGGGTGCAGCTGCCGGGCTCATCTCGTTGACCGAGGGCGACATTGCCATAGGTGGGCGGCTCGTCGACCGGCGAATGGACCTGGCGGTCGGTTACCTCGCGCAGGAAAAGCCGCTGTACCGCCGATGGCGGGTTGCGGACATGCTGGCCCAAACCGCAGATCTCAACACGGATTGGGACGATCGCCACGCGCACCGTCTACTCGATGAGGCCTCCCTTTCCCTCGAAGACAGGGTCGGGACGCTGTCCGGTGGACAGCGGGCCCGACTTGCGCTGATCCTGGTGCTAGGTCGACGCCCCGCCCTGGTGCTGCTCGACGAGCCGATGGCAGACCTCGATCCACTGGCCCGGCTACGCGTCCAGCAGACCCTGATGGCTGAGGTTGCCGACACCGGCATGACAGTGGTGATGTCCTCACACATCTTGACCGAGGTCCGCGACGCCTGCGACGCGTTGCTACTGCTGCAGGACGGGCGCGTCGCACTCCACGGGCCGATGGACGACCTGGTGCTGCAGCACCGAATCCTGACCGGCCCCTCCGCTGACTCGCTGGACTGGCTACCGCCGGCCGATCGAGTGGAAGTGCGAACCACCGGGCAGCAGACGAGCGTGTTGGTGTCGCTCGCCCCGTCGATCCTGCCGGCGCACTGGATTAATGAGCCGGCCGACCTCGACGAAATCGTCATAGCCAGATTGCGCAGCGCAGAAATTGCCACCCCCGACACGGTAGGAGCATGATGACCGACCGAACGGACACCATGCCAGCGTTCAACAACAGCGAACCCGCCATTCGCACCTCCACGCCGCGTATGTGGCAGGCGGCGTGGCGACAACATCGGTTCTGGGGTGGTCGGCACCGTTGCCCTGGTTGCCAGCGGGGGGTTGGCGCTCGCGGTGATCGTGCTCTTGATCCCGTCATGTGCCTCGACGACCTGGTGGGAAACACCCGGTGCAACCTGCGAGTTAGAGCCCGCGAGGACGCTGTGGGGGCTATACCAGATAGCCCTCTTGGTCCTCCCGGTCGTTGCCGGTGCGGTACTCGGCGCGGTCACCTTCGGCCCAGATAAAGAACACCGAACACAGGTCTACGCCCTTACCCAGAGCGTGACCCGGATCCGATGGTGGACGATCAAAGTCCTCATCGTCGCCGCACCAGTCTTCACCGCCGTAGCGCTGCTGGGGACAGCAACCCTGTGGGTTGTTGATAGTGCTTCCGACTCGATCATCTGGGCGCCCAGACTCACCTCGCCAGGCTTCGACATACTCGGCCTGATCCCGGCCACCCGATTCCTCGTCGTCTACGCCGCAGCGGCGGCAGCCGCTCTGCTCTGGCGCACCGTCGGCGGTGTGGTCACCGGGCTGGTCGCCGCCGGTATCCTGATCGCCGGTACCACCCTGCTGCAACCACTGGTCGTGCAACACACACGCGAACTCATCCCCATCCAGACCTGGTGGAACGACAGCACCGGCATCGCCACCGAAAGCCCTGGGGGAATGGGCTCGGCCTACAACTGGAGCGGTTACGCAGACTCCGAAGGCCTCGACATCGACATATCAACCCTGAATTGCCCTGAAAGCGCAAAGTTCATCGAGTGCCTGCAAGAAGCGGGGGTTGTCGACCGCGTCGAGATCTACGTGCCCGACTCCGAATACCCCCAGATGATGCTCATCATCAGCGGATTCAACCTCATCATCGCGGTAGCACTGCTGGCCGCCGGCGCGCAGACTCTGCGTCGCCGCGACCTGTAGCGCCGTGCAGGCGAATGCAATCCTCCGTGCGGTCAGCCGGCTCCCTGGGACAGTTGGCAGATGGCTGACGTGTGAAGACAGACTCGCGCAGCCGTGCAGACGAACTCGGAAATCGACAGACGCCGACCGAGCGGGCCGCGCCGCCGGCGTCCCGTAAGACTGGTTCGGTGAATCGTCCCGGTGCAGGGAGGCCAACCGGCACACTGGTCCCGTGACCGAACTCAAGATCGGCTACGCCCGGGTCTCCACCGTCGATCAAGACCTCACCGCACAGCACGACGCGCTCGTCGCGTTGGATGTCGACCCGAAACGCATCTACGTCGACCACGGCCTGACCGGCACCAACCGCGATCGACCCGGCCTGCGCCAAGCCCTCGTGGCCTGCCGCCGCGGCGACACGCTTGTCGTCACCAAGCTCGACCGGCTGCTAGCCCGCTCCGTGCCCGACGCCCGCGACATCGTCGACGAGCTCACCGCCGGCGGAGTGCGGCTGAACATCGGCGGCTCGCTGCACGATCCCACCGATCCGGTCGGGCGGCTCCTGTTCACGACCCTGTCCATGATCGCCGAGTTCGAGGCCGATCTGGCCCGTGCTCGAACACGCGAGGGCATGGCCGTCGCCCGCGCCAAGGGCCGGCTGCGCGGCAAGCAGCCCAAGCTCAGCCCGAAGCAGGAAGCCCATTTGGTCGAGCTGTACCGCGGCGGCGAGCACACCATTGGCGAACTCGAGGAACTGTTCCCTGTCACCCGTTCCACGATCTACCGAGCAGTCGCACGCGCCGATGCGCAAACGTCGCCGCCGGTGAAGGGCAAGCCGAAACAGGTCCGAGCCCGTCGAGCGCCTGCGAGCTGACCATCAACCACCGAAGCCAATCCACGCCGAGCCGGCTGTGCCCGGGTCACATGATCACGAAAGCACCCGGAATCGTTCCGCTGCTAAGCCGACCCCATCACACGTCACGAGGCCCTCCGGCGGCGATCAGTGGTCAGCCGACCTTGAACCCTCCTGACCGGCGGCCTCTGCTTTGCCGGAGTCGTTAGAGCACTGGCGGCGGGGGTAGCCCACTCGTGCACTGCGGTACGCGCCATCTCCCGCCTCCGCGAGGCGAGAGTCGGGTTTCAAGAACGCACTACGCCCAGCCGGCAGTTGCCCACGCCGTTAGGGTTGAATGTCGATTTCTGCCCCACTCTGGGTTGAGAGCGTGAGGTGCGGGCGCGCGCTCCACCGACAGCGAAGAAGTAGCAGAAAGAATCCATCGGATCCCGCAAACGCCTCAGCCGAATCTAGATCACTGACAGCTATGACTCGCCGGGCGTCGCTCGCGATTGTCCCAGCGGCCGCGCTCCACGCGCTACCTGGCCTTTTGGGGCCAGGTAGCGCGACCTGGGTGATCATCAAGTCGGGAATGAAACCTGGTGATGGCGCTACGGACGGCGAGACAGGAATTGACTGACCATCAAGAAGTTCCGGCGACTGCCAATCACTCCCGTCCCACTGAAATATGACCAGGAACCTTCGACGGTCGTCAGTATCGACCGCGACTGCGACAGTATCCGACCGCGATGCGACGCCTCGAATACGCCCGCTATCACCGACCCGTCGCAGGGCCATCGCTTCGAACCCGTGTGAGGGATCAGTGGTCATTCCGACTCCAGGAACCCGAATACTCCGGTTCAGCAGGTGAGGGTCCTAGTCGAACTGTTTCCCTCATTAGTGCCCCAATTGCCATGGAAGGCTTCCACGTAGAAGTACGTGTGGTACACGTATGTTCCAACATTGTTGGAACACGGCGAGAGCCCCATTAGACTGCCGTTGGCGCTCGTGTTGCTGCCACTCAAGCTTGCCACGTTCTGATACCCCGATCCGGTCCACTTCCACAATTTGATTGTAATCGAACGGATATCGACCGCGTCGTTGCAAGTCCAGCCCACGCCGTAAGAGATGTACGAAAACGACTTGCCAGGTACTCTTGCAGTGTAGGTACAGGTCACTGCGTGCATTGGGACGACCTTGCCGTCTGTGCCGACGTGTTCCGGGAAGTTTAGCGTCAGTTGCGATTCAGGTCCGGTGGTCCCTCGGCCGTCGTCCTGACTAGGCCCAGGAACCTCAGGAATTGTAGGCGCGGGTGTCCCGGCCGATGCAGTTGGCACAGCGAAGAGTGTCGCGAAGGACGCCAAAACCATCAAAACCAAGGCCGTCTTGAACCTCGGCGCAGATCTGCCCCTCGCGTTTCGAGTGCTCATTCCCTCTGTCCTCCCCTGGCAGGTGTCCCGCTGGGTCGGTGAACCCAGCCTGTCGAAGCGTCTACTGGCCACCCTTCCGAGGGCAAGAGCCCAACGGGCACGTGCGATAGGAGCGCGCCCATGCAGGTCTATCGAGTGGTTACGAACAGTATTGAACGTCCGGGAGAGGATTGGGCCACTCGGGGCTTACTGATGAACGATCGGGGTAGAGATTGGCCCACTAGACCCGAGGCTCTTCCTGTTGGCGATGAGCCGACCCCTCCAAACGGTTGAATAGCTATCTCCGATCGATTGATTGCCGCTGGTCTGGTCTTACTGCAAGGAGAAGTGGACTGCCCTTGTCACAGCGGGAGTGGATTGGCGACTGCCCTAGGGCAGATTCGTCTTCTATTTCCCCAGTGAGACAGTGGTCCGACGCTATTGCTCTCCGAGCTGCGCCCCTGCCGACAAGGCCCTGCGAAAGGTGGGGTGGGCAAGCGAGGAAAGGCGAGTTCCGAATCCCAGAGTCGCTGCTATGCGTATATCCGCCCGATCCTCGGCGAAAGCTACGGCGACCCCGACCATCGACGGGGCTACAACTCACATCGACATCATGACCGGCCGGACGCCCACCGACGGTTGACAACTGCAGAGAAGGCGCTCGGCCGAACCGGTCCGCCGCAAATTCGTCAGCACCCTGCTCACCCGCAAGAGCGCGCCCAAGGGCACCATCGGGTACATCGCCCGCGAGCTCGCCGAGGGCGGCCATGTGCTACGCACGGCCATGGAACGCGGCCACGAACAGGCCCGCACCCTGCTCGGGATCCCGACCGACGACCAGCCGATGTGGGGCTACCACGCCGGCGCCGCTAAGATCATCGGCCTGCTCGGCGATGCCGGCGACGCCCGCGCCCTGGTCGTCGTCCTGGCTGTCGTGCTGGGTGCCCAGGAGGCCGCCACCGACGTGCACTCCTGGCGTCGGGTCAACCCCGCCACCCACCGGTACCTGACGTTCATGGCCGCCCAGGGCTACACCCTCGCCGACGTCGAACGCCGCGCCTGCGGCCTGAGGATCGGCGCCGAAAGCCTGGCGGAGTCCGAGGCGGGGGAGTCGACCACGCATCAAGACGGCGAACAGGACGACATCTGACCCCCGTTCGTGCGCAGATCCTCGGCTCCCTTGACCGACCGGGGGATCTGCGCGTCCGGGCTGGACGCACCGGTGCCCAGGGATCTATCAGTTCTAAAAGTGTCAATCAGTTCTAACAGTGTCACTACCACGAATGCCGCCATTGGAGCCCTACCATCGGCCCGACCCGCCAATAGGCGGAAGGGAGAACCCTTGCCATGAGCAGAACCATCGCCGTCGTCAACCAGAAGGGCGGCGTCGGCAAGACGACCACCGCCGTGAACGTCGCCGCCTGCGCGGCCGAGGCCGGCCAGCGCACCCTCGTCGTCGACCTGGATCCGCAAGGAAACGCCACCAAGTGGCTGGGCGCCACCGGCACGGCCACCGTCATGGACGTCCTGATTGGCGACATCGCCGCCGCCGCCGCCACCACCCCCGCGGCCGGCGTGCCCGGAGTCCACGTCCTACCGGGCGGAGAGCCCCTTCTGGCCGCCGAACGGGCCATCGGCGGGCAACCAGGCGCGGAAACCATCCTCGGGGCCGCCCTGAGCCAGCTGGAGGGTTACGACCTGGTCCTGCTCGACTGCCCACCCGGGCTCGGGGTGCTCACCGTCAGCGCCCTGGTCGCCGCCCGGGAGATCGTCATCCCGGTCACCATGGGTTCGATGGAGCTGGACGGGGTCGCCGCCCTGCTGCGCACAGTCGAGCTGGTCACCACCCGTCTCAACCCCAACCTGCGAATCAGCGGCGTGCTGCCGGTCGAGTACGACGCCCGGCAGAACCTGAGCCGGGACGTCCTCGCCGAAATCACCAAACGGTTCGGCGATGCCGTGCTGCCGCCCATCCGGACCTCCGTGCGGGTCCGGGAAGCCCCATCGGCGCACGAGCCGCTCACCCTGTACGCGCCCCGCGAAAAGGTCACCGAGGACTATCGCGCCGTCACCCACGCGCTGATCACCGAAGGAGTCCGGGCATGACAGGCAAACAGCGACGCGGCCTGTCCAGCAGCGGTCTGGACGCGGTCATCCCCGCGGCCGCCACCGCACCGACCCAGTCAGCGCCGGCGCCGACGGCCGCCGTCACAGCCGCGAAGCCGGCGGCGAGATCGGCGACGAAGCCGGCATCTCAACCAGCGACACCCAGTAGCGCCGGCAAGGTCAAGTTCGGCGGCTACATCGACCCCGAGATCGCCGAACGCGCCCGCGACGCCCTGTCCTGGCTCGGCGGAGCCTGGACCACCGGCGCCCTCCTCGAGGAGGGCATCGAGCTCGCCCTAGCCCGGCTGCAGAAGGAACACAACGGCGGCAAGCCCTTCCCGGCCCGCAAGGACGAACGGCTGCGCCGCGGCCCGCGCATCAGCTGAACGAACGTTTACCGGCAAAATCCCTAATAGAGTCATCAGTACTGACTCCTGGCACTCACGCACAGCGGCCGCTGTCGGTGGCACCGCGTACAAACAATCCAAGCCCAAGGAGGAAGCCACGATGAGCGCACCGACGCAGGCTGCGGCCGAACAATTGGCCACCGCCGCCTACGAGCTGCCCAGCGACATCAGCGGCATCTACGCCGCAGCCGGCGACCTTGTCGACATCCTCGGCCGCGTCGAGCACATCAGCCGCGAGCTGAGCAACCGCATCCGTGCCCTGCCCGCAGACCGGCTCGGCGTCGACGAGCTCGGCGACCGAGTTCGTCCGGCCGCCCTGATCGACGATGCGGTCGAGCACCTGACCAGGGTGGGCAGCATCGTCACCAGCGCCGCCCGCGAGCCCGCAGACCAGGCGCAGTCCAAACTGAGCCGGCTATATCTCGCCTATGTGGAGCCACATAACGGTCTCCACGTCGTCGACGATGGCCGGGACGACGAGTAGGGGATCGGTCCGATCGTCCGGACCGGTTGAATGAGGGCAACGTCGGCGTCCACCTCGATGACCAACGGTTGGCTTGACCGGTGTGATGGCTACGCGGCCGCCGCCGCCGAAGCGGTTGGCGGCGATGGTGCTTGGGCCAGGGATTGCTCGGCGCCGGCCCTTGTCCGGGTTACCGGGCCCGGAGTGGCAGTCATGGCCCGAGTCCATCCCGTCCGAACCTGAGCACCGATCTATCGAGGTAGGACGCTGCCAGGCCGTTCCCCGGCGGCCGCTGACGAATTCGACCTCGGCCCTGACATCCTTGGTTGCGCCCGTGCCGGAATGAGGTGCGGGCGACACGTGTGGACTAGCGGAATCGGCGATGGCCAAGTTGTCGGTGCCGGCCGGGGGAGTTGGTCAGACCGATTCGATGTTGTCGGTTCCGACGCCGGAGACGAACAGCTGCTCGGTGATGAGATTCGCCAACGGCTCCGACGGCGACGTCGCATGGATGTCCACCGTCAACACCTTCTACGGGGGGTTGGGCGCAATTTTCCAGTGGTCACGATCACTAGACAGTGTCGGTTGTGTGCCCTATGATGATACCAATGCTTGGTCAGACCACAGTACATACCTGATCTCCCCCCACTTGCTCGACACGTTCCGCAACGCATTCAAAGATTCCGAGAGGTTGCATGACGCCCCCGCGGGCCGCGAGTGGCCGCCGATCGGTCCGCCTTGACGCTCATTACGGCGGCCCAGGTTGACCGCCAGTGATCACTCTTGACCACCGCCTCGCAGGAGGGCTTGCCTTGCGGACCTCGTTGGTCGCTCGAACGCCGCTATCCAAATTCTCGACAGCGCCTCCCATCCCGGCGCGCTCATTTTCGAAGGTGGTTATGGTAGAGAGTGTTTCCGGTAGCCAGCCTCCGCGTCTACCCCAGTTGGGGGAGGGGATGGACCTGCGGCTGCTGCGCTGCTTCGTGGCCGTCGCCGACGCCGGATCGGTGACTGCCGCTGCTCAGGAGCTCTACGTCAGTCAGCCCACCTTGTCTCGGCAACTTCACCGGTTGGAGCGTGAGATCGGTCTGGTGCTGTTCCGCCCCTTGGACGGCCGGCTGGTGATCACCTCGGCGGGTCGGGAGCTTCTCCCGCGGGCACGGACGCTGTTGGCCGGTGCGGCGGCGGTGCGCGCCTTCGCCCGCGAAATC
Source organism: Nakamurella multipartita DSM 44233 (assembly GCF_000024365.1). Lineage (NCBI taxonomy): Bacteria > Bacillati > Actinomycetota > Actinomycetes > Nakamurellales > Nakamurellaceae > Nakamurella > Nakamurella multipartita. Next base: position 3,918,633 of record NC_013235.1, on the reverse strand, counting down.
GCGGCCGGCGCGATCGGGGCCGTCCACGTTGCGGCTCCCACCGCCATCCTGCACGACGTGCTGGCTCCCCTTATCGCGGCCGCCCCGCCGAACCTTCCGCCGCTCACGGTCCGCCCGATGGACACCGAGAAACTCTATGACGCAGTCGACGGCGACGCGGACCTGGCCGTGGGGGCGCACGCGCCGCCGGCACATCTGTCGGCCAGGGTTCTGGCCCGGCTGCCCGTTCGCGCGTATGTGCCGGCCAATCATGGACTCGCCATCAACGGGTCGGTGACCTTGACCGAACTCATCGATCATGACCTGCTCCTGCCCGATCGGCAGCATCACATTCGGCAGGTCCTTGACGTGGCCACCGCGGAGGCAGGGCTGGTTTACCGCACGGCGGGAGGGTTCGAATCCGCCCCTGTCGCGCTGGCCAACGCGGCCGCCGGCCGGGGCGTCGCTGTCGCATCCGGCGACCCGGCCTTCGGCCTCGTTCCGCTTCCCATCATCACGGCACAGGGACCGATGATGGAGCCGTTGTTCGCGGCCTGGCGGGTCGACCATCACGCCCCATCGACCCTCGCCGGCCTCGCCGGCGAGCTGACCGCGTACCTGATCGACCGGCACGGGCCCTGGGTGGCACCCGAGACGCGCCACTCGGTCCCTGCATTGAGAACTCGTTCCCTGCACTGAGAACCACCGCCTCGACCCCAATCAACTGCGGTATGTCCGGCATGCCAAATCGGTATAGGAACGGAGGACATCTCAGGTAGACCGCGACCCGATCACCGGCCACGATGAGCAGCGGTCAGGCGACGCCGCCACGCCGCCGTCGTGACACGTCTCGGTAAGACCAACGCTCTACTCAAGTACATGGAGGTTCAATGGCGACCCCGTACACACCCGATGTCACCGCTGTCGGTGACAGCCTGTTCTTGACGGCGATGGTGTCGATCATCCCGTTGCTGGTCGTGTTCGTCTTCCTCGGCATCCTGAAGACCAAAGCCCACTGGGCCGGCCTCGCCGGCCTCGCCTCCGCGATCCTGGTCGCGATCCTGGCGTTCGGGATGCCGGTCGACCTGACCCTGTTGGGTGCCTCCCAGGGCATCCTGTACGGCCTGTTCCCGATCATGTGGATCGTCCTGGCCGCGATCTGGCTCTACGAACTGACCGTCATCAGCGGCCGGTTCGAAGACCTACGAACCTCGTTCAACCGGATCTCCGACGACCCCCGCATCCAGGGCATCATCATCGCGTTCTGCTTCGGTGGCCTCCTCGAGGCCCTCGCCGGCTTCGGCGCCCCCGTCGCCATCACCGGCGTCATGCTCGTCTCCCTCGGCTTCTCCCCGATGCGCGCCGCCGCCACCGTGCTGCTGGCCAACACCGCCCCCGTCGCGTTCGGCGCGATCGGCATCCCGATCATCACCGCCGGCAACCTCACCGGCATCGACTACCACGAGATCGGCGCCGTCGTCGGCCGGCAGACCCCGATCCTGGCCATGTTCGTCCCGCTGCTGCTGGTGATGATCGTCGACGGCAAGCGGGGCCTGAAGCAGACCTGGCCCATCGCCCTGGTCTCCGGCGTCGCGTTCTCCATCGCCCAGTTCATCAGCTCCAACTACATCTCCGTCGAGCTGACCGACATCATCGCCTCGCTGGCCGCGCTGATCGCCGTCGTCGCGATGCTCAAGTTCTGGAAGCCGAAGGGCACGGTCGAGGCCCGCGAACGGCTGGCGCTGGCCGCCAAGGCCGAGCACGTCGAGCCCACCGGCGGCCCGAACGGTGGCACCGGCGGCAGCACCCCGGTCGTCACCGAGGTCTCCACCGAGAAACTGACCGCCGGCCGCACCGTGATGGCGTTCCTGCCCTACATCGTGGTCATCGTCGTGTTCTCCCTGGCCAAACTGTTCACCCCGCTCAAGAACTGGCTGGCCAGCACCGACATCAAGTTCGGCTGGCCCGGCTCGGACGGCAACATCCTGACCCTGGCCGGCAAGCCGTCCACCGCCACCCAGTACACCCTGGGCTACCTGTCCAACGCCGGCACCCTGCTGATCATCTCCGGCGTCATCGTGATGATCGCCTACCGGATCAAGCCCGGCCTGGCCGTCAAGGAGTTCGGCAAGACCGTCTACAAGCTGCGGTTCGCGCTGCTGACCGTGGGCAGCGTGCTGGGCCTGGCCTACGTGATGAACATGTCCGGGCAGACCATCACCATCGGCCAGTGGCTGGCCGCCGGCACCGGCGCGTTCTTCGCCTTCCTGTCCCCGATCCTGGGCTGGGTCGGCACCGCCGTCACCGGCTCGGACACCAGCGCCAACGCCCTGTTCGCCACCCTGCAGCAGTCCGCCGCCGAAAAGGCCGGCCTGGACCCGACGCTGCTGGTCGCCGCGAACACCTCCGGCGGCGTCGTCGGCAAGATGATCAGCCCGCAGAACCTGACCATCGCCGCCACCGCGGTCGGCCTGCTCGGCCGCGAGTCCGACATCCTGCGCCGGGTGCTGAAATGGAGCGTCGGCCTGCTGCTGGCCATGTGCGTCCTGGTCTACCTGCAGAGCAACGTGCTCGCCTGGATGATCCCCTGACGCGTCCGTCGCAGAATCGTTGTACGCCGCACTGCAACTCTTTCCACCGCCGCACTGAGTTGACCGGAGTTTCGTCATGCGTATCGCGTTGATCGCCACCTGTCTGGGTGACGCGTTGTTCCCCGAGGTGGCCAAGGCCACCACCGTGCTGCTGGAGCGGTTGGGCCACGAGGTGGTCTTCCCGCCCGATCAGGTCTGCTGCGGGCAGATGCACGTCAACACCGGGTACCTGAAAGAGGCGGTGCCGGTGGTCCGGCACCACGTCGAGGTGTTCGAGGCGGCGTCGTTCGACGTGGCGGTCGCCCCGTCCGGATCGTGCGTCGGGTCGGTCCGGCACCAGCAGGCGATGGTCGCCCGCCGCGTCGGGGACACCGCGCTGGCCGACCGGGCCACCGCCCTGGCCGGCCGCACCTACGAACTGTCCGAGCTGCTCGTCGACGTGCTGAAGGTGACCGACGTCGGCGCCTACTACCCGCACCGGGTCACCTACCACCCCACCTGCCACTCGCTGCGGATGCTGCGGGTCGGCGACAAGCCGCTGCAGCTGCTGCGCGCGGTCCAGGGCATCGACCTGGTCGAGCTGCCCGGCGCCGACCAGTGCTGCGGATTCGGCGGCACCTTCTCCATCAAGAACGCCGACACCAGCTCGGCGATGCTGGCCGACAAGGTCGGCAACATCGTCGGCACCGGCGCCGACCGGTGCACCGCCGGCGACGCGTCCTGCCTGATGAACATCGGCGGCGGCCTGTCCCGCCAGGACACCGGCATCCGCACCATCCACCTGGCCCAGATCCTGGCCTCGACCCGTGAGCAGGTCGCCGCATGATGCAGGCGTGCCGAACGAATCATCGACACAGTTGCCGGCGCCGCGTCCAGGTCGCCGAGCCCGCGAGGCGAGTTGGAAAGGCGACGGCATGAGCACCTTCCTGGGCATCCCGAGAAAGCACGCGGCGCAGGAGGAATCACCGCTGCGCGGCACCCTGCCGTTCCCGAAGGCGGCCCGCAAGGAACTCGCCAACGGTCAGCTGCGGCGCAACCTGGCCCACGCCACCTCGGTGATCCGGACCAAGCGGGCGCAGGTCGTGGACGAGATGCCCGACTGGGAAGCGCTGCGCGATGCCGGCGCGGCGACCAAGACCCAGGTGATGTCGAACCTGCCCGCGCTGCTGGAACAGTTCGAGGCCAACGTCATCGCCCGCGGCGGCGTCGTGCACTGGGCCACCGACGCCCAGGAGGCCAACCGGATCGTCACCGACCTGGTCCGCGCGCAGGGCGTCGACGAGGTCATCAAGGTCAAATCGATGGCCACCCAGGAAATCGGCCTCAACGAGTACCTCGAGGACAACGGCATCGCCGCGGTCGAGACCGACCTGGCCGAACTGATCGTCCAACTCGGCCACGACAAGCCCTCCCACATCCTGGTCCCGGCCATCCACCGCAACCGCACCGAGGTCCGCGACATCTTCCTCGCCGAGATGGCAGACGCACCCGCCGATCTGACCGACGAGCCGCGCCGCCTGGCGATGGCCGCCCGGGAACACCTGCGCCGTAAGTTCCTGCGCAGCAAGGTTGCGATCTCCGGCACGAACTTCGGCATTGCCGAGACCGGCACCATCGGCGTCGTGGAGTCCGAGGGCAACGGCCGGATGTGCGTGACCCTGCCCGACACGTTGATCACCGTGATGGGCATCGAAAAGATCCTGCCCACGTTCACCGACCTGGAAGTGTTCCTGCAACTGCTGCCCCGCTCCTCGACCGGGGAACGGATGAACCCGTACACCTCGCTGTGGACCGGCGTCACCCCCGGCGACGGCCCACAGAACTTCCATCTCATCCTGCTCGACAACGGCCGCACCAACGCCCTGGCCGACCAGGTCGGCCGGGCCGCGCTGCACTGCATCCGCTGCTCGGCCTGCCTGAATGTCTGCCCGGTCTACGAACGCACCGGCGGCCACGCCTACGGCTCGGTCTACCCGGGTCCGATCGGCGCCGTCCTGACCCCGCAGCTGACCGGAATGCACGGTCATGGTGACGTCAACTCGACCCTGCCCTACGCCTCATCCCTCTGCGGCGCCTGCTACGACGTGTGCCCGGTCAAGATCCCCATCCCCGACCTGCTGGTCGAACTGCGCGGCCGCGCCGTCGATGCCGATCGCGGTCGCACCATTCCCGGCGGGTGGGACGCCGCGATGAAGGCCGCATCCTGGATCATGAGCAACCCCACCCGGTTCGCCGCCGTCGAAAAGGGCCTGGCCGCCGGCCGTCTCGTCGCGGGGAAGGATCAGAAGATCAAACACCTGCCGTTCCCCGGGTCCGCCTGGACTCACAGCAAGGACATGCCCGCACCCCCGAAGCAGACGTTCCGGCAATGGTGGAAACAAACCCATCCGGACACCGATCAGCCGGGGGGCCCGGCATGAGCAGCCGTGACGCCGTGCTGAACCGCATCCGCGCCGCCCTGGCCGCCGATACGGCCCCGCCACCGCCGATCCCCCGCGACTACATCCGCGTCGGCGACAACCCGCCCGGCAGCCCGCCCGTGCTCGAACTCATGGTCGACCGGCTCATCGACTACAAGGCCGTGGTCCGCGAAGTCACCCCCGACCAACTCGCGGACGCCATCGACGATGCCCTGACCGGCTCGCGTTCGGTGGTCATCGCTCAGGACCTGGACCCGGACCTGGCCGCTGCTGCCGCCCGCTCGAACCGGACCGTCACCATCGACGGCAACCCCGCCGTGCTGACCCCCGCCGAACTCGACTCGATCGACGCGGTCATCACCACCGCCAAGGTCGGCATCGCCCTGTCCGGCACCATCACCCTGGACGGCGGCCCCGGCCAAGGACGCCGCGCCATCACCCTGGTCCCGGACTTCCACCTGATCGTGCTGCACGCGGACCAGATCGTGCAGACCGTCCCCGAGGCCATCGCCCGGCTCGACCCTCTCCGGCCGCTGACCATGATCGCCGGGCCGTCCGCGACCAGCGACATCGAACTGGAACGCGTCGAGGGGGTGCACGGACCGCGCACCCTGTACGTGCTCATCGTCGGCTAGTCGACCGGCGACACCGTGATCGAGGGGCGTGTGTGTAGGGGGCAATCGGGAGGCCGCAGGAGGGGTGTAGTCGCGCTAAGCCTTCCCCAAGGCCTCGATCCACATGCAGCGACGAGCGGTGGGCATCCCTCGTGTCATGCATTTCTTGGTGTCGACCGGCGGGCGGTTCAGCCCGACCGTTCCGGGCCTCCGGGCCACCCCAGCTAGGAGAGCAGACGCCTGAACCACCACCAACACCCATCCAACTGAAGTGACAACAGGAGACCGTGATGAGGGAGCCCGAAGCAGCGACGACACCCTTGCTGACACCCCGGCAAGCACAGATTCTGGCCTACATCGGCGAGGGCATGACCAACCGGGAGATAGGGCAACGACTGGGACTGGCCGAACAGACGATCAAGAACTCTGTCACGCTGATCCTGGCCGCCCTCGGCGTGACCCGCCGCGCCCACGCCGCCATCTACGCCGCCAACACCAGAAATGGCAAGTCCGGACGAATCCAGCGTCAGGAACGAGGCTTACTGCCCGCCTCACACGATCGTCGCGTGGACTCAGTCGGGATCACGCTCTGATGGAACCCGCACCCCTGCTCCCAGTCTCCGAACAATGGAACTGGCAGTTGGACGCCACATGTCGGGGTATGGATGTGGAGATATTCTTCCACCCCGCGAGCGAACGAAAACGCCAGAAACAGCGACGGATCGACCAGGCAAAGGCAATCTGCCATGACTGCCCGGTTCTCCAGGACTGCCGCCGGCACGCCCTGCGAACCCGCGAACCATACGGAATCTGGGGCGGTCTGTCCGAGGAAGAACGCGCAGAGATCCTCGGAGTAGGGAACCTGCGATACCCGGCCCCACGACACCAAAAATACTCGGCGCTCGAGCCGATCGCCGCGCCGCCCCATTACCTGGCGTCACCGCCCGCCCGCAGACCCGAATCCGCGAGTACTGCATGAGTTGGGCCGGATGCAGGTCGTGGTGCGCCAATACGGCACCTGCTGTCCCTGCACGGCAACGAACACGCCGCCACAGCCGCTGCAAGCAAGCTGACCATCAAGGCGCAGAATGTTCGCCAAGAACCGCATCAACCTGGTCGACACACGCGTTGGTTCCGAGACGCCCATCGACGCGATCGGCGAGGAGGTCGCCGCGAATCCCGGCTACGCGGGATTCGTGATCTCGACCCTTCCGCAGGAACCTTCACGATGGATTCGGATGGACCTCCTAGCCGCCGTCGAGAGTCATCCCAGGGCTCGGCATCTGGCACATGTCCCGAACGGGATGTCTAGTAGCCAATCGGTTTCACAATCGGCCCTTTTGAGGCTGCTGGCGGAGAAGGCATCCGTTACAAGAGCGTCGCCGCGGGAGACCCCCGGCCGCTACGAGCCGTGCGCGTCGTTCCGGGGTCGTCCGCGAGGGGCTTCAGGTTCCGGACCGGAGGCGCCGCGAGCGGGGCGGATCGGGTAGCAGTACGCCGGTCAAGCAGAGCTGGTCGCACACGTCGCGCAGTTTCAGGTTGGTCACCGACGAGGTGCGGACCAACATCGCGAACGCGACGTCGGGGGTCACCTGGAACCGTTCCATCAGGATGCCCTTGGCCTGACCGATGACGTCACGGTGAGTCAATGCCCGGTTGATGTCTTCCACGCGGCGGGCTCCGGTCAGCGCGACCGCGGCGTGCGCGGCGAACACCGCGGCCATGGTAGGGGCTTCCTCGTCCTGGACGAAGTCCAGGGTCCGGCTCATCAGGCTCAACACGCCCAGCCGCCGCCCGGCCGCTTCCATCGGGGTGCAGATGATCACCCGAACACCCAGCTCGGTGGCCCGGGCGGCGAACTCCGGCCATCGTGGATCGGTCTGCAGGTCGCCGGTCATGACCTGCTTGTTGTCCCGCAGCGCGTCCAGGCAAGGGCCTTCGCCGCTGGTGTTCTGGGCATCCATCACGGACCGGGCCACCGCGTCACCTTCGGCGATCGGAGCGTGCAGCAGACCCTGCCGGTCGAGGTTCTCCACCGCGGCGGCGGCCGTGCCGGGGATCACCAGAACGGCGCCGGCCACGATCTGCTCGACCAACGTCGGCACCGGCCCGGAGCGGGTCTCGTTCAGGAACGACAGCGCGGTCTGGGCCACCAACTCGGCGAACTCGTTAACCCCGGCGGCCTCCAGCCGGTCGTCCGCTTGCTCCTGATGGATCCATGGCCTACTCCCTCGGTCAAGCACCGGTCGCCGGGCGGGCGAGCCCGCCCCAGCGTAGAAGGCAACCTCGGGCCCAAATCTGGCTGCGACCAAGGCCCCGGTTTCGGCGGCAATGCCACCGTGCGGGACAGCCCGACGGTGGGGTGAAACTGCGGAGTTTGTTGGTCACTGCCGCTACACCCATTGGGGTGTTATTTGTTGCAGCTGGCTAACCTGCTAACAGGTGGGGATTGCGGGTGGTGCGGCGACTCAACAGGCGCTTCGTGAAGCCGCGTCGTGGGGATCCGCGTCGTCCGAGCGATGGGTCGACGATTCCCGGCGGTGCAGAAGCCAGCGTTGCACCGCCGGGGTTCCCACCTCCGAGAATCGTCGAGTTTGAGGGAGTGTCATGAGCGTCAACACCGAGCCGTACACGAACGGGGCCGCGCGGGCCCGGCAGGCCACCGAGCAGTCGGTGGACACCTGGAAGCGGGGCGTCAAGGCGCTCACCGACCGGGCCGACCTGGTGACCCGGTGTTGACCACCGCTCTGGATGATGGCCGCTGACCTGTCTTTCGTCATGGGTGCTGCCGACGAACGTGCGCGGGTGTGCGGTCAAGCCCAGCTGAGTGGTGTACGTGACGAGGTCCGGCCGCCGGTGATCTTCGTTGGTCAGGCGGCGGTGGTGATCGCGGGCGTGGTGCTGGTGTCCTCCTTCGCGTCGGGTCCGTTGGCGGTCTGGGAGCGGGCCAGGACGTCGATGCCAAGGTAGCGGCGGCCCTCGGTCCATTCGTCGTGCTGTTCGGCCAGGACGGCGCCGACGAGGCGGATCAGAGCGCCCCGGTCGGGGAAGATCCCGACGACGTCGGTCCGGCGGCGGATCTCTTTGTTGAGCCGTTCCTGAGGATTGTTGGACCAGATCTGCCGCCAGATCTGCTTCGGGAACGGGGTGAACGCGAGCAGGTCGGCCCGGGCCTGGTCGAGGTGATCGGCGACCGCGGGCAGCTTCTCGGCGAGCGTGTCGATCACCCGGTCGAACTGGGCAGCCACGGCTTTCGCGTCGACCTGGTCGTAGATCGAGTGCAGCATGGTCCGCACCCACGGCCAGCTGCTCTTCGGGGTGATCGACATCAGGTTCACCGCGTAATGCGTGCGGCATCGCTGCCACGAGGCACCCGGCAGGGTCGCGCCGATCGCGGCGACCAGGCCGCTGTGCGCGTCGCTGGTGACCAGCCGGACCCCGGACAAGCGCCGGGCGACCAGGCCACGCAGGAACGCCAACCAGCCGGCGCCGTCCTCGCGGCTGGTCACGTCCAGGCCCAGGATCTCGCGATGCCCGTCACCGTTGACCCCGGTCGCGAGCAGGGCGTGGACCTGCACGACCCGGCCGCCCTCGCGGACCTTCCAGGACCAGCGCGTCGGCCGCGAGGAACGTGTACGGGCCCTGGTCCAGCGGCCGGGTGCGGAACGCCTCGACCTGCTCGTCCAGGTCGCGGGCCATCACCGACACCTGCGACTTGGACAGCGACGTCACGCCCAGCGCCTGGACCAGTTTCTCCACCCGCCGGGTCGAGACCCCGAGCAGGTACGAGGTCGCGACGACGGAGACCAGGGCGCGTTCGGCGCGGGTCCGCCGTTCCAGCAGCCAGTCCGGGAAGTACGACCCGGACCGCAGTTTCGGCACCGCGACGTCCAGGGTGCCGACCCGGGTGTCGAAGTCCCGGTGTCGGTAGCCGTTGCGGGAGTTCACCCGGTCCGGGCTGCGTTCGCCGTAGCCGGCGCCGCACAGGGCGTCGGCCTCGGCGCCCATCAGCGTCTGAATGAACGTGGACAGCATCGAGCGGAGCAGGTCCGGGCTCGCCGACGCGAGCATGTCGCCGACCATGGTCGTGGGGTCGTTAGGCTGTGCAGTGGTCATCGCGTGATGTCTCCTTCGACAGACTGTGAGAGGTCCTTCGAAGCCTCACGCGGTGGCCGTCCTCGTCCCGGGACCGACACGCCCCGACCTGCCTGGTCAGGGGGTCAAGGTCGATCAGTGGTCGTACACCACTCTGGTGGACTCAACTCGCCGATCGGCGCGTCGCTGGACTGTGGTCATCGGTGGTGGCGGGATTCTGCCGGTATGAAGCTGAAGATCGGTGGCCGTCATTTTGGTCTGGTCGATGCGCCGGACCTGTCAGATGGACTGTGTAAGGGGTGTGGCATCTAGCGTCTGAGGAGTAGCTGTGACGATTGATGGCATGCCGAGATTGACCCCGCAGGAGCGGGCCGAGCGTCGTCGGGTGCAGGCTGAGTTGGCTGCGGATCTGAAGGCCTCGGGTGCGCTGGACGGGGTGTTCGCCCGCATCGATGCCGGGGAGCCGCTGACCGGCGACAGCGGGGTGCTGGGCGGGATGCTCAAGGCTGCGTTGGAACGCGGTCTGGAAGCGGAGCTGACCGACCACGTCGGCTACGACAAGGGCGCCGTGGACGCGGCCGAGTACGACAATTCCCGCAACGGTCACTACGCCAAGACGGTGTCCAGCGAGATCGGTGACATCGAATTGCGGGTCCCTCGGGACCGGGCCGGGACGTTCACCCCGATGCTGGTCGGCAAGGGGCAGCGCCGGCTGGACGGCATCGACGGGATGATCATCTCGCTGTACGCGGGCGGGATGACGTTGCGGGACATCGCCCACCACCTGGCGACCACGGTCGGGGTGGACCTGTCCCACGAGACGATCAGCAAGATCGTGGACGCGGTCGCCGACGAGGTCCTGGCCTGGCAGCGCCGTCCGTTGGAGCCGATCTACCCGGTGATCTATCTGGACGCCATCACCGTCAAGATCAAAGACGGCGGACACGTGGTGAACAAGGCCGCGAACCTGGCCGTCGGGGTCGACATGGAAGGTATCAAGCACGTTCTCGGGATCTGGGTGCAAACCCATGAGGGCGCCAAGTTCTGGGCCGGGGTGTGCGCCGACCTGGCCAACCGCGGCGTGCAAGACGTGCTGATCGTGTGCTGTGACGGGCTCACAGGGTTCCCCGAGGCCATCGCGGCGACCTGGCCGGCCGCGACCGTGCAAACCTGCGTGGTCCACCTGATCCGCGCGTCGATGCGGTTCGTGTCCTACGGCGACCGCAAAGCCGTCGCTGCCGCGGTCAAACCGATCTACACCGCCAGCTCCGAAGAGGACGCCCTCGCCGCCTTGGAGGCGTTCCGGGACGGGCCCTGGGGGTCGAAGTACCCGTCGGCGGTCCGCTCGTTCCAGGCGGCGTGGGACCGGTTCACCCCGTTCCTGGCGTTCCCGCCGGCCCTGCGCCGGGTCATCTACACCACCAACGCGATCGAGTCGCTGAACTATCAGTTGCGCAAGGTCACCAAGAACCGCGGCCACTTCCCCAACGACGCAGCCGCGGTCAAGCTGCTGTGGTTGGCGATCTGCAACATCGAGGACAAACGAGCCCGCGACCGGGAGAAAGAGCGCGGACTACCCGCCGCCGACCGACGAGCGTCCGGACGCCTCATCCAAGGCGCCGTCACCACCAACTGGAAAGCAGCGCTGGCCCAACTCGCCCTGGTCTATCCCGACCGAATCGAACCCCACCTGTAACCCCCGTCACACCCCTTACACAAAGGACTTGACAGGCTCGATGCGCCGGCACCGCAGGCGCAGGTCGGTCGGGGCCTGACCGCGTTGGAACGGGACGTGATCCAGGCCGGTCACGCCGGGCTCATCCCTGCCCAGATCGCTCGGCAGATCGGCCGGCACCGGGCCACGGTGTGTCGGGAACTGGCTCGTAACCAGGGGCCGGACGGGACGTATTACGCCTCGATCGCACACGTCAAGGCCGCGAACCGGCGCCGCCGACCCAAATCGTTCAAGCTGCGGAGCAATCCCCGGTTGTGCCGGCAGATCGAGCTCTACATGGACCAGGGGTGGAGCCCGGGGTTGATCGCCCAGGTGTTGGCGATCGACCATGCCAGCAACCAGGCTTGGCGGGTGTCCCACGAGACGATCTACCAGTGCCTGTACGTGCAGACCCGCGGCCTGTTACGCGCTGACCTGCACCAACAGCTCAGCCTCAAACGGTCGGCGCGGGTCTCCCGGACCGGCACCCGGCGCGACCCGAGCCCGTTCAAGCAGGCGTACACGATCAGCGACCGGCCGGCCGAGGCGGACGACCGGGCCGTGCCCGGCCACTGGGAGGGCGACCTGATCGTGGGCAAGAACAACGGATCGGCGATCGGCACACTGGTCGAGCGGTCGTCCCGGTTCACCATCTTGTTGCACCTGCCCGGCCGGCACACCGCCGACGAGGTCGCCGCCGCGATGATCGCCCAGATGCGTCGCCTGCCCGAACACCTGCGCCGGTCGGTCACCTGGGACCGCGGCGTCGAGCTCGCCGCCTACCGGGACATCCAGCTGGCCCTGGACACCACCCTGTATTTCTGCGATCCGCGTTCACCGTGGCAACGCGGCACGAACGAGAACACCAACCGGCTGCTGCGGCACTGGTTCGCCAAAGGCACTGACCTGTCCGTGCACACCGCCGCCGACCTCAAACGAGTCCAGGACTCGCTCAACCAACGCCCCCGCCCGACGCTGGGCCTCAGGACCCCAGCCCAAGCCATGGCCCAGTTCCTGGCCCAGGCCGCCTAACGAAACCCCGTGTTGCAACGACCCCTTGACGAGGCCTGCGCCAGAACGGCCCTCTTCCCATGATCAACTCCAGGTCGGGCGGCCGTGCGCCCGCCGGCCGGGCGTCAGCGGCGCACCACCACCGGGTTGCTGGTGCTGCCGGTGATGTTGGCCGGATCGCCCGGCACGAAGGTGGCCGTATAGCTGTGCTGGCCCCTGGCCGGCCGCGGGGCCAGGAAGACGAACAACCCGTGGCTCTGCACCGCGGTCGACCCGACCACGCCGCCGTTGTCGCGGATCTCGACGCTGCCACGGGCGGGCTGGCCGTTGTTCAGGCCGACCGCGCCGACCAGGATCGTGCCCAGGAACGGCACCACCAGGGCCGGTGCCAGCACCGTCACCGACCCGGCCGGGGTGACCGTGACGGTGACCGCCGCCGAGTCGGCCGGCGGCACCCCGCCCGCGCCGGTGTAGTGCGCCACGATCGGATACGGGCCGGCGGGCGTGCTGGACGGCAGCGTGAAGGCGGCCTGGCCGCCCACGACCGGCACGCTCGCCAGCACCGTGCTGCCGGTGCGGAACTCGACCGAGCCGGCCGCGCCGGCGTCCGAGGTGACCACCGTCGCGGTCAGGGTGAGCGGGTTGGCCGCGCCGTAGACCTGTGAGCTGCGATCGGCGGTCAGGGTCACCGACGAGGTGGCGGTGATGGTCAGCGGGATGGTGACCGTGGTGCCGGAGGGGGTGGCGGTGAGCACCAGGTTCCAGGCGCCCGCGGCGATCTGGGCCGGTACGTCGAACTCGACCCGGGCCGCGCCCCCGGACACGGCGAACGCCTCCTTGGCCGCCGGTGCGCCGCCGCCGATCGGCAGCAACGCCGCCTCCAGGCTGCTGTTGGCCGGCGCACCTAGGCTGGTCAGGTCCAGACCGGCCACGTCGAAGGTCACGGTCGCACCGGCAGCCGCGATAGTCGGCTGGTTGGTCACCTTCACCGCGTGCCGGGCGAAGTCGGGCGCCAGCCCGGGGTTTGCCTTCAGGTAGTCGATCCAGGCGTCCCGGTCCACCAGTCCGGAATCCTTCGTGTCCGTGCCGGCGGTGAAGATGCGGAAGTTGTCGCCGCCCTGCAGCAGGAACGAGAAGCTGCCGATGCGGTAGGTCTTGGCCGGATCCAGCGGCCGGTCGTCGATGGTGACCGACGTGATGCGGGAGCCTTCCGGCGCGCTCGGGTCGAAGGTGTAGGTGACGTTGTCGGACAGCCCCAGCTGCAGGTACGGCCGGGTGGGGATGTTGCCGGCGGCGTCGCGCTGCCACTGCTGTTCCAGGGCCGTCTTGAACTGGGCGCCGGTCAGGCTGGTCACGAACAGGTCGTTGGCGAAGGGCAGCACAGCATTGGCCTCGCCGTACATCACCAGACCCGGCCCGTCCTCGGACCAGCTGGCGGTGTTCGCGGCGAAGCACAGGTCGGACCGCAGGCCGCCAGGGTTGACCACCGCGATCTCGGCGCCGCCACGATCACGATCCTTGAGCTGGGCGAGCAGGGCGTTGGCCACCAGGTTGCCCAGCGTGGACTCGGAGGCCCGGTCGTCCCGGCCGGCCCCGGCGACGCACCGATTGACGCCGTCGGGCGGCGTGGCCGGGGTGTACGCGGTGGTGATGTCGGCGGTGATCGAGCCGACCGGCACGTTGCCGCGCTGGTTGGCGACCGCCAGGGCCGCGTCGACGGTGGCCTTGATCGGGGTCAACCGGGCCGGGTACTGGGCGAGCAGGGTCGCGTCGGCGGTGCCGACCCGGGGCACGTTGGCCACGGTGGAGCCGGTCACCGTGTCGGTGTCGCGGTCCACGGTGAGCTTGATCTGCCCGACATTGGCGCCGTAGCTGCCGGTCTGGACGATCGGCCGGGTGCGCGAGGGGTCGCCCGGGACCGGCGCCTGGAAGGCGTAGGCCTGGTGGGTGTGGCCGGTCACGATGGCCGCCACCTTGGGCGAGACGTCGTTGACGATCTCGGCGAAGGCCGGGCTGGCGGCGACGTTCTGATCGAGGGTCTGGCCGCCCTGGGGTGCGCCCTCGTGGAAGGAGGCCACCAGGATCTGGGCCTCGCCATTGGCCGGGTCGCCGTCGGTCAGCTGGTCGGCCACCCGGTTGATCGCCGTCACCGGATCGCCGAACTTCAAGGACGACACCCCGTCCGGGGAGACCAGGGTCGGGGTCTCCACCGTGACCGCGCCGATCACGCCGACGGTGACCCCACCGACCTGGTAGGTGGCGTACTCGGGCAGCACCGGTTGACCGGTCGTCGAGTCGTACACGTTGGCGCCCAGGTAGTCCCACTGCGCGTTCGGGGTGCCGGCCGGGCCGATGACCCGGTCGCGCAGGTCGGCCCAGCCCTGGTCGAACTCGTGGTTGCCGACCGCGGAGACGTCCAGGCCCAGCTCGTTCATCACGTCGATCGTCGGCTGGTCCTGCTGCACGGACGACGCGAACAGGGACGCCCCGATGAAGTCACCGGCGCCGATGAGCAGGGTGTTCGCACCGGATGCTCCGTCGCCCTGCCGCAATCCCTCGACGGTCCCCGCGAACTTGACCGTGTTGGTGTCGATACGCCCGTGAAAGTCGTTGATGGTCAACAGGTTCAGGGTGACCGGGTCCGCTGCCTGGGCCGCCGGGGAGCTGATGATCAACTGGCCAAGGGCCAGGGTGAATGCCGTCCCGACTGCCGCTGCCCGTCGGTTCCATCGCCGCATGGGTCCGCCTTCTGTTTGTTTGTCCGGTACGAGTGATACGACCGTTTCTTCGCCAAACGAAAAGTAGTGAGCCACCATGAACATGGGCGAACGATGAGCAAACGTCAAGAGGACGGTGTGAAGTCGACCAGGCGACGAACCCGGTCCAGAGCCTGCGCCGCCGTGGGGAGGCCGGCAGCGGCCGATCGCCACGACGCGGCGCGCCGGCGGAATGTCGGATCGAGCAACAGCTCTCGCGCCGCCGTGGTCACGTCGTCGACGGTGGCGAGCAGGGGATCGAGCACCGTCGCGACGCCCAGGTCCGCGCAGCGGTCCGCGTTGGCCGGCTGGTCGGCGCCCATCGGCAGCAGCAGCATCGGCCGGCCGAACGCCAGGGCGCCCATGACGCTGCCCGAGCCGGCGTGGCAGACCACCAGATCGCAGTGCGGGAGCACGGACGCCTGCGGAACGAAGCGCTCCACGTGCACGTGCGGGGGCATCGGACCCAGCTCGGTCGGGTCGATTTCGCGCCCCACCGTCACCACGATCGAGGCGTCCAATTGGCTCAATCCGGCCACCGCCCGGCTGAACAGGTCGCCGGATTCCTGATGGAAGATCGTGCCCAGCGTGAACAGGATTCGCGGCCGCGCCGGTTGGCGGGCGAGCCAGGCCAGCGTGCGTCGGGTCGCCGGATCCTGTTCATTCGGGACCGGTTCCAGCACGTCGGGGCGGATCCAGAGCACGGGCGGCGGCAGCGGATCGGCCGGATCGCGGAATCCGGGCGGCGCCGGCACCAGGGTGAGCCGCCGGGAGCCCGGCCGCGCCGTCAGGCCCATGGATCGGCGGGTGCGCTCGATCCGAGTCGTCAAGTGCCGCCGATCGACGGTTCCGCCGGCCAGCAACACGGTCATCTCGACCCGCGGCCGGCCCAGGCTCTCGGCGGTCAGGGCGGCGCCGAAGTCCATCTCGTCGTGCACGATTACGTCCGGACGCCAGTGCCGGGCGATGGCCATGAGTCGCGCGGCGCGGGACCGGGCCAGAGAGCCGGCGAAGACGTCGAGGATCACGGCCGCCTCGGCCGCCCGGTCCACGCGCGCGAGGTCGCGCCGGGCCGCCGGGTCGGCCAGGGTGGTGCCGCCGCTGTCGACCGCGGTGAACCCGGCCGCCGTCACGGTGGGCAGCAGCGCCGCCTGGCCGGTGACCAGGACCGCGTCGCCCTCGGCGCGGGCCGCCCGGGCCAGCGGAACCAGCGGCAGGAAGTGCCCGGTGCCGCCGGCGAAGCTGACCAGCATCCTCATTCGCCGGCCCCCCGATCGACGGGCCTCAGCTGCGGGTGAGCCGCTCGGCCGCCCCACGCACATAGGCGGCCTGCCCGACGTGCTGCAGGCCGTCGGACAGCACGCTGATCAGCCGCACGGCCAGCGTGACCGGCGGGTCCCACCGGGTGTCCACGACCCGGTCCAGCGCGGCATCGTCGAGGCCGGTCAGCAGCTCCACCGTGCGGGCCTGCACCCCGTCGGCGTAACCCTGCAGGTTCTCGATCGACGGCTGCACCTGCGCGACGTCGGCCGAGCTCTGGCCGTAGCCGATCACCTCGTCGGCGAAGGGCAGCGCGAATCGGGTCGCCCAGCCGTCGGCGATCCACACCTGCGGGCGATCGAACGCGTCGGCCAGGTGATCGTCCTGCACCCGGGTGAGGTGCCAGATCAGCCAGGCGATGGTGTTGGCCGCCGGATCGAGCCGGTAGGTCAGCAGGGTGGGGGACAAGCCGTCGAGCACGGCGTTGGTCTCCTGCGCGATCCGGGCGTACCCGTCCTGCAGCAGCTCTGCGGTCGTCGTCATCGGTCATTCCCTTCGCCAGGCGTGGGTGCGGTGCCGGCCGCGACGCTACGCCGGCCGCGTCGTAAGGTGCCCGGCGGCGAGGGAATCGGCCGCGAGGGAATCGGCCGCGAGGGAATCGGCCGCGACGGATTCGGCGGCGAGGGCAGCGATCGAACGGAGCAGGCAATGCATCCCAACGTGCAGCTGGTGGCCCAGGCGCTGGCGGCCGCCGGGGCCGGCGGGCAGGTCCGCGAGCTGGCCGATGCCGTGCGCACCGCGCAGGACGCCGCGGCCGCCCTGGGTTGCTCCCCGGCGGCCATCGCCAACAGCTTGATCTTCATGGCCGACGAGCAGCCCGTGTTGATCCTGACCAGCGGCGGGCACAAGGTCGACACCGCGCACGTGGCCGGGTTGCTGGGCGTCGACCGGCTGCGCCGGGCCACTCCGGACCAGGTGCGGGCGGCCACCGGCCAACCGATCGGCGGGGTCGCCCCGGTGGGCCACCCGGCGCCCGTGCGCACCCTGGTCGACGTGGCCCTGCAACCCTTCCCGGTGATCTGGGCGGCCGGCGGCACGCCGCACACCGTTTTCCCGACCACCTACGCCGAACTGCTCACCATCACCGGTGGCACGCCGGTCGCCGTGGTGGCCGACTGACGTCGGACCGCCGTCCACCGGGGTCGAGCTCAGGCGGCCCGGAAATCCTCGGCCTGCAGGCCGCGGGTGCGGCGCGGGTTGCCGACCATCGCGGAGGTCGGCGCCGGCTTCGGCTGGGCCAGCATGGCGGCGCTGAGGCCGCGGGTGCGCCGGGGGTTGCCCACCATGCCGGTGGTCGACGTGGGAACGACGGAAACGCTCATCACAATCACCTTCTGTTCGCTCGTAGCGGTAGGTCTCGCTGACCGCGAACGACTGTGGTCGCGTCTTCATTGTGACCGACGCCTGAAGCCGCTGTGGGATCACCGAGTGTGGTCTTCTTCACGTGACTGTACAGCAAAGGGGGCCGAATGGGTGAATATTTTTGCGGGAATCACGAAATGTGACCCCGCTCCGACAACCGTGTTGCCGGCAGGTGACGGCCATCCGTGATGCGCCTCACGGGAAGACGACGCAACCCCCGCCCGGTGGGCGGGGGTTGCGGTGATCGACAGGGGCGGGTCAGGCCGGCAGGGTGGCCACCCCGGGCGGGGCGAACCGGCGGCCGGTGGCCCGCTCGGAATAGCCCTCTCGGTCCAGGTACGGGGTGATCCCGCCCAGCCAGAACGGCCACCCCGCGCCGGTGATCAGGCCTAGGTCCAGATCGGCGGCATCGGCCGCGACACCCTCGTCGAGCATCAGCCGGGCCTCCTGGGCCAGCGCGAGTAGGACCCGCTCGCGGACCTGCTCCGCGGTCGAGGGCCGGTCGCCCTGCACCAGCAGGGCGGCGACCTCCGGGTCGAGCACCTGACGGCCCTGCTCGTCCCAGGTCAGCAGCGTCCGGTGACCGGCCTCGGCGATCCGCTGCAGGCTTTGCGACACCGGGAACCGGTCGCCGAACGCGGCGTGCAGGCTCTGCTGCACGTGCGCGGCCACCCCCGGGCCGGACAGCTGCAGCAGCATCAGCGGCGACATCGGCATGCCCAGCGGGGCCAGGGCCTCGTCGGCGACGTCGGCCGGGGTGCCCTCGTCGATCGCCGCGAGCACCTCGCCCATGCTGCGCAGCAGCAGCCGGTTGACCACGAACCCGGCCGCGTCCGCGGTCAGGATCGGTCCCTTGCGCAGTCCCTTGGCCAGCGCGAACGCGGTGGCCAAGGTGACGTCATCGGTCTTGGCCGCCTTCATGATCTCCAGCATCGGCAGCACGGCCACCGGCGTGAAGAAGTGGAATCCGACCACGCGCTCCGGGTGGTCCAGATCCTGCGCCATGGCGGTCACCGACAGCGAGGAGGTGTTGGTGGCCAGCACCGCGTCGGCGGCCACGTGCTTCTCCAGCGTGGCGAACACCTGCTTTTTGACCTCGAGCTCCTCGAACACCGCTTCGATGACGAACTCGGCGTCGGCGAAGGCGTCGTAGTCCAGCGAACCGGTGATGGACGCGGTCAGCCGGTTCGCCTCGTCGGCGGTGATCCGCTTCTTGCCCTTCAGTCCCTCGATGTCGCGGCCGATCGCGGCCAGTCCCTTGTCCAGGCGGGTCTGGTCGACGTCGGTGAGCACCACCGGCACCTTGAGGTTGCGGGCGAAGAGCAGGGCGATCTGCCCGGCCATCAGTCCGGCACCGACCACCCCGACCTTGGTGACCGGCCGGGCCAGCTTCGGATCGGGGGCGCCGACCGGCTTGCGGGCCCGCTTCTGCACCAGGTTGAAGGCGTAGATCCCGGCCCGGAACTCCTGGCTCATCACCAGGTCGGCCAGCGCCTCCCGTTCGTCGCGCAGGCCCTCGCCCAGCGGCGCGGTCCGGGACAGCTCGATCATCTCCAGGGCCCGGTAGGGCGCCGGCGCGGCGCCGTGCGTGCGCATGTCGGCGATGACCTTCCCGCGCTCCAGGGCGGCCGCCCAGTCCTCGTCGGTGGCGCCGGCGAACGCGGTGCGCGGCACCGAGGTGGACCCGGCGACGATGCCGGCGGCCCAGGCCAGGGACTGCTCCAGGTAGTCGGCGGCGTCCAGCA
Source organism: Nakamurella multipartita DSM 44233 (assembly GCF_000024365.1). NCBI lineage: Bacteria > Bacillati > Actinomycetota > Actinomycetes > Nakamurellales > Nakamurellaceae > Nakamurella > Nakamurella multipartita. Next base: position 3,899,026 of record NC_013235.1, on the reverse strand, counting down.
CGGTGTCGACCACGCCCAGCCGCAGCGCGTCCTTGGGCTTGAGCATCCGGTTCTGGTTGAGCGGGTTTTCGATGATCACCGTGACCGCGTTCTCCGGCCCGATCAGGCGGGGCAGCAGCTGGGTGCCGCCCCAACCGGGCAGCAGGCCCAGGAACACCTCGGGCAGCGCGACGAACGCGGCGTTGCTGGCCATGGTCCGGTAGTCGCAGTGCAACGCGAGCTCGGTGCCCCCGCCCATGGCCGCGCCGTTGACGAAGGCGAACGAGGGGATGCCGGAGGTGCCCAGCCGGCGGAACACCCGCTGGCCGAATTCCCCGATGGCCAGGGCGGTGTCGCGATCGGTGAGCTTGCCGATCTGGGACAGGTCGGCGCCGACGGCGAAAACGAACGGCTTGCCGGTCACCGCGATCGCGTCCGGCGAGGCCGCCAGCGCGGTGCTGATGGCCGCGTCCAGGCTGGCCAGCCCGCCGGGGCCCAGCGTGTTCGGCCGGGTGTGGTCACGTTTGTTGTCCAGGGTGATCAGGGCGATCCGCACCGGGCTGCCGGCGCCGCCCGGGGCGGGGACCTCGACCACCCGGGTCAGGGCGGTGGTGATGACCTCGTCGGCCGCCAGGGCGGTCAGGTCCTGGGTCTTCTCCAGGGTGCTCACTGGGCGCTCCCGGTGGTCTCGGTGTCGGTCGCTGCGGTCTCGTTCGCTGCGGGGTCGGAGGTCGGCGAGCCGGTCCAGTGCGGGTTCTCCCAGATGACGGTGCCGCCCATGCCCAGGCCGACGCACATCGTGGTCAGGCCGTACCGGACGTCGGGGCGTTCGTCGAACTGCCGGGCCAGCTGGGTCATCAGCCGCACGCCCGAGGAGGCCAGTGGGTGGCCCATCGCGATCGCGCCGCCGTACTGGTTGATCCGCTCGTCGTCGTCGGCCAGGCCGAAGTGGTCGGTGAAGGCCAGCACCTGCACGGCGAAGGCCTCGTTGATCTCGATCAGGCCGATGTCGTCGATGCTCAGACCGGCCTTGGCCAAGGCCTTCTCGGTGGCCGGGATGGGACCGACCCCCATCGTCTCGGGCTCGACGCCGGCGAAGGCGTAGCCGACCATCCGCATCCGCACCGGCAGGCCGAGCTCCGCGGCGACGTCGGCGGCGACCAGCAGGCAGCCGGTGGCCCCGTCGGTCAGGCCCGAGGCGTTGCCGGCGCTGACCCGGCCGTGCGGCCGGAACGGGGTGCGCAGGCTGCCCAGAGCCTCCAGGGTGGTACCGGGACGAGGCAGCTCGTCGGCGACGGCCAGCCCCCAGCCCTGCTCGGAGCGGGTGGCCACGGGCACCAGGTCGGGCCCGATCTGGCCGTTGGCCAGCGCCTTGGCGTACTTGTCCTGGCTGGCCACCGCGAACGCGTCGGCCCGGGCCTTGGTCAGCTGCGGGTAGCGGTCGTGCAGGTTCTCGGCCGTCGAGCCCATGTTCAGCGCGGACGGGTCGACCAGCTTGTCGGCCAGGAAGCGGGGGTTGGGGTCGGCGCCCTGCGCCATCGGGTGGTGGCCCATGTGCTCGACGCCGCCGGCGATGGCCACGTCGTAGGCGCCCACGGCGATGCCGGACGCGACGGTGGTGACGGCGGTCATCGCGCCGGCACACATCCGGTCGATGGCGAAGCCGGGCACCGTCTTGGGCAGCCCGGCCAGCAGGGCCGAGGTCCGGCCGATGGTCAGGCCCTGGTCGCCGGTCTGGGTGGCGGCGGCCACGGCGACCTCGTCGATGCGCTCGGGCGGCAGTTCGGGGCGGCGCCGCAGCAGCTCGCGGATCACCTTGGCCACCATGTCGTCGGCGCGGGTCTGCGCGTACTGACCCTTGTCGCCGGCCTTGCCGAACGGGGTGCGCACCCCCTCGACGAACACCACGTCGCGCAGCGTCCGGGGGGCCGGCGGGCGCGGGGACGAGGTCGATTCCGGAGATGACACAGCCATGGATCACTCTTTCTCGGGGGTCGTCAGCGATCGGAGCACCGTCTCGGGTCGCTCTGCCCACCAAGTTACCCGTGGGTAACTTATCTGTCGACCGTCACCCCTGGGTGGTGACGATGGCCTCGCGCAGCACCGGCCCGACCAGCTCGATCTGCCAGGGACGGGCCCCACGACCGGCCAGCTCCTGGGCCAGCGCGGCGTCCAGGCCGCTGCCCTGCTCGTCCGGCGGCGTCCACAGCACCCGGCGGACCAGGTCGGGGGACAGCAGGTTCTCCACCGGGGTGCGGACCCGTTCGGACAGTTCGGCCAGCGCGGCCTTGGTCGCCTGGAGCCGGGCGGCGGCCGCCGCGTCCCGGGAGGCCCACTTGGCCGGCGCCGGCGGCCCGTCGCCCTGGAAACGCGGCGGGGGCAGCTCGTCGGCCGGCGCGGTCAGCGCCCGGTTGATGGCGGCCAACCACAGCTCGGCGTTGCGGCGCTGCATCCGGCCGGAGAACACCGGCAGGGCCACCAGGGCGGTGATGGTGGTCGGTCGGGCGGTGGCCGCCGCGATGATCGCCGAGTCGGGCAGCACCCGGTGCGGGGCGACGTCGCGCCGGCGGGCCAGCCCGTCCCGGGCCAACCACATCTCGCGGACCACGGCCAGCGCCCGCCGGTCGCTGATCTTGTGCACCCCGGAGGTACGGCGCCAGGGATCCGGCCGGGGCGCCGGCGGCGGCGCGGCCACCAGCGCGGCGAACTCCTGCTGAGCCCATTCGAGCTTGTTCTGCCGGCTCAGTTCCTGCTCCATGGCATCGCGCAGGTCGACCAGCACCTCGACGTCCAGGGCCGCGTAGACCAGCCAATCGTGCGGCAGCGGGCGGGTGGACCAATCGGCCGCGCCGTGACCCTTGCGCAACTGCAGGCCCAGTACCTGTTCCACCAGCGGGGCCAGACCGACCCGCGGGAACCCGGCCAGCCGGCCGGCCAGTTCGGTGTCGAACAGCCGGCGCGGCCGGATGCCGGCTTCGGCCAGGCAGGGCAGGTCCTGGGTGGCCGCGTGCAGCACCCATTCGGAATGGGCCAGCGGCTGGTCGAGCACGGCCAGATCGCCCAGCGCGATCGGGTCCAGCAGGGCGGTGCCCAGATCGGGGCGGCGCAGCTGGACCAGGTAGGCGCGGCCGCCGTAGCGGAAGCCGGAGGCGCGTTCGGCGTCGATGGCGACCGGGCCGGCCGGTTCGGTGGCGAACCGCCGGGCCCATTCCAGCAGGTCGGGGATCTGGGTCAGCGGGCCGACGATGGGGTCGCGGGGGGCGAGCAGCGGGACGGCCGGTGGGCCGGCGTCCTCGGGCGTGCTCGGGGGTGCGGCCGGGCCGTCGACGACGGCATCGTCGTCGATGCCCGGGGGCGGAACTCATCAGCGGAACCTATCGCGCCGTGACCGGTTGTGTGGCCATTGGCGTCCGGTGCCGTCCGGTTCCGTCGGGTTCTGCGCAAACCGGGGTGCGAACCGGGGCGGGATCCAGGGGTGGGGTGAAGGGGTGGGATCCAGCGGTGGGAACCAGCGGTGGGAACCAGGAGGTACGACTCAGGCGATCACGCCGGCGCGCATGGCCAGGGCGACCATGTGGGCGCGATCCCCGGTGCCCAGCTTGCGGCCGATGCGGGCGAGGTGGCTCTTGACGGTGAGGGCGGACAGCGAGAGCTGGTCACCGATCCACTTGTTGGACCGGCCGTCGGCGACCAGGCGGATGACCTCGATCTCCCGGCTGGACAGGTCGTGGATGGTGGCCGGGATCGCGGCCGCGGACGGGTTGGCCCGCCGGCCGATGAGCACGCCGCTCACACCGGAGCCGACCGCGTCGATCACCGGTCCGATCTCGGCGGTCGGGGCGAGCGCGATGATGCGCGGCCAGCCGGCCTCGCGGAGCAGGTGCACCAGCCGCGCGGTGTCGGTGCCCAGCTGCAGGCTGACCAGGGCCAGGTCGCCCACCAGCTGGCGGCCGATGATCTCCTCGGCCGCGGCGACCGAGGGCGCTTCCACGATCCGGCCGATGCCGACGTCGGTGAGGCTGGCCTTGAGCGGCTCCCGGGTGGCGCGATCGGGGTCGACCAGCAGCACGGTGGTGACGCGGAGATTGGAGCGCGGGACGGCCGCGGCCGGCGCCCGCTGGCTGGGCAGCATGACCCCCGCGTCGACCTGACTGGTGCCGGGTCCACGGCGTCCGGCCACGACCCCGACGGGTCCTGCACCGAAGATGCCTGTCTCGTCACTCACCGGACTTCCTCCCACCCCTGTCACGCGAATCCCCCGTCATTCGAATTGTCCGGGTTCGACATCAAACCGTCGAGTCAGATGCTCGACCCTGGTCGTTGTCAGCGTGTCAGCCCGTTGTTACCCATAGTGTCCGCTCTTCCGCCGTCCGTGGTCAAGCACCCGTTCCGACCAACGATCAGTGATCGTATCGGTCCGAACGTGCCGCGAACGGATCGGCTCTTTGAAGGAGCGTGACACCTTCGGGGGGAAGGCCGGCGGCCGCGGCGAGGAAGCCCGCGAAAGCCTGCAAATGGAGGTCGGTCTGCTCATCGGCGGTCCACGAAGCGCGCATTTCCAGGTCATCGGCCCGCTGCGGGCCGGCAATGTCACCGAATCGGGTGGAAGAAGTGGCGGTGACGGTGCCGCCCAGCGCGGCGTAACCCGCCCCGCTGGCCTCCAGCGATTCGGTCAACCAGCTCCAGGCCACCTCCGGCAGCAGCGGGTCCTGCGCGATCTCCGGATCGAGCTCGCACGTGGCGAACGCCACAATTCGCAACTCCCCGCCCCAGGCCGGAACCCCGTCCGGATCGAAGAGCAGCACCAGTCGGCCGGAGGCCGTTTCCTCCGCCGCCCCGGGCGGGTAGACCGCCGCGGAGACCGCGTGGCTGTAGGGCGCGAGGCGGGCGGGCGCCGGCAGCGGTCCGATCTCGATCTCGCTCCGCAGCCGGGCGACGTCCAGCCGAGTCACCGCCCGGCGGAAGGCGGCCGGTCCGGCCGCGGTCATCGACCCCGTCATGTCCGCGACCCTACGACCGGGCACCGACAGTGCACCGAAACCACGCCGGGGCACCGCGACGGGCTGGCCGCCGCCCGGGTCCGCGGGGCTCGGCGGGGACGGCTCAGGGCGGGCAGAGGGTGCCGACGGCGGGCAACTGACCCTGCAGCAGGTAGCCGTCGACGGCCCCGGCGGCGCACGCGCTCGCCGGATAGCTGCCGTGGGTGCCGGACTGCCAGCTGACCAGGACGGCCGAGGCCAGCTGACCGGCCAGGGCCCGCACCGATTCGTACGGGGCGACGGGGTCGTCGACCGCGCCGAGCACCAGGATCGGGGGCGCGCCGTTGGCCTTGACCGCGCCGAGCGCGTTCTCCGGTGCCGGCCACGACCCGCACACCCCGAGCAGGCCCAGGGCGTAGGGCCCGAACAGCGGGGCCTGCGCCCGGACGTCCTGGACCGCGGTGGCCAGCTGGTCCGGGCCGAGCCGGACCGCGGTGTCGTTGCAGGCGTAGATCAGGGCCGGGGTCACCCACGACCGGCTGTCGGACAGGCCGAGCGCGGTGCTCAGGCGGCTGGCCAGGGCGGTGGTGTCGCCCTGCCCGGCCTTGGCGATGTCGCCGGCCAGCCCGGGCCAGACGGCCGGGTCGCCCAGTCCCAGCAGCAGGCTCAGCAGCACCGACCCGCCGGTCACCCGGCCGGTGCCCGGGGTCGCGGCCGCGTCGAGCTGGGCAACCGTCTTCTCCACGGTGCCGCGCGGATCGGCGCCCAGCGGGCAGCCGCCGCTGAAGGTCGGGCAGGCGGCCGCGAACGCGTCCAATGCCTTCTCCGCGGCCACCCCGACGGCCGCGGCCCTGGCGTCCGCGGCATCCATCGGGTTGGCCGGCGCATCCAGGACCGCGGCCTGCACCCGGCCCGGATACCGGTCGGCGTAGACGGTGCCCAGGGTCGCCCCGGCGCCGCGGCCGAGCACGGTCAGCCGGTCGGTGCCCAGCGCGGCCCGTAGATGGTCCAGGTCGTCGGCGGCTTCGGTGGTGTTCACCAGCGGCAGGTCAGGACCGCCCTGGTCGGTGCACTCGAAGGTGATCGAGCGGGTCACCTCGGCCAGGGCCTTGGCCCCCTCGGGTTGGGTCGGATCGGCCCCCAGGGTGGCCAGCGCGCCCAGGTCGGTACGGGAGATGCAGTCGATCGGGTCGGCGTCACCGCTGCCGGCCAGATCGACGGTGACCACCGCGAAGTGCTGGCGCACGGCCGGGGACAGGCCGGCGGCGACGGCGGCCACGTCGCTGCGACCGTGCTGGCCAGGGGAACCGTCCAGCACCACCAGGACCGGGGCGTCGTCGGCGACGCCGGCGGCGCGGGCACGGGCCACCTCGATGCTCCGCCGCCCGGCCGACCCGACCGCCGACCCCTCGGTGACCACGGTGGCGCAGTCGACGTCGAACTGCTGGCCGGTCGTCGGGTCGGTGTCGGCGACGTCCGCGCAGCCCTGCCAGCGGATCGGGTCGGCCCGCTGCCCGGGACCACCGGGTCCGACGGTGCCGCTGGCCGGGGCGGTGGTGGTCACGGTGGCGGCCGGCCCGGGGCCGTAGGTGGCCAACGCCGGCCGTTGGGACGGGCCCAGGGTGCAGCCGGCCAGCAGCACCATGGTCAGCGCGGCCAACCCGGCGGCGAGCGGGCCGATCCGGCGCGCGCCGCTCATGCCGGCTCGCGCAGGTAACGGGCGAACAGGTGCGCCCCGCCGATCCGCAGCAGGGCCGGCGTCCAGGCCACCGGAGCGGCCAGGTCGATGGGCAGCAGCCGGGTCGCGGCCGAGCCGAGCAGGACCGGCGCGATGGTCAGGCAGCATTCGTCGAGCAGGTCGCGGGCGATCAGGTCGCCGAGCAGGGCCGGCCCGCCCTCGCAGTGGATCCGGCCCAGGCCCCGGTCGGCCAACCCGCGCACGGCGGCGGCCAGGTCGACCTCGTCGGTCCCGGCGATCAGCGCGTCGGCGGTCGGCGGGACCCGCTCGGCCGCGGCCTGCGGGGTGATCACGATCGGCCGGGTCTGGGTGTCGGTGAACAGCGGCAGGTCGGCGTCCAGGCCGCGGCGGGTGACCACGGCGATCGGCGGTGGCTGCTTGGATCGGCCCCAGCGCCGGCGGCGGGCGAGCCGGTCCGGGTCGAACCGGATGCCGCCGTACTGCTCGGTCCGCACGGTGCCCGCGCCGACCAGGATGACGTCGGCCAGGTCACGCAACACCGCGAACAGCTCGCGGTCGGCCTCGTTGCCCAGGCCCCCTGACCGCCCGTCGAGGGCGGCTCCGCCGTCCAACGAGGTGATCATGTTGGCCCGCACGTGCGGGGTGGCGGTGGGCCAGGCGTACAGGGCGGCGAGCTCGTCGTCCCGATCGGGACCGTCCGGCAGCCGATCGACGCCGCGACCGCTCGCCTGGGGGGTCCGGGATGTGTCCGCTCGCACACCCCATCCGTACCAGACGGCTCGTGCGGTCCGGATACGCTCCTGCCTCATGCCTGCCCTGCACCTGGTCGACCGCGATCCCGTCGTGGACGCGGACGAATTGATCGAGGGGCTGGTGCCGCCGCCGCGGTTCAACGACGTGCGCTTCTCCACCTACCGGCCGGCGCCCGACCAGCCCAGCCAGCAGGCGGCGGTGACGGCGTTGTCCGCGTTCGCCGAGACGATCGCGCGGCCGCCCAAGAAGGGCCTGTTCCGCCGGTCCGGCTCGACCCCGGCCGGCGGCTACTACCTCGACGGCGGGTTCGGGGTCGGCAAGACCCACCTGCTGGCCTCGCTGTGGCACGCCGTCCCCGGGCCGAAGGCGTACGGCACGTTCGTCGAGTACACGCACCTGGTCGGCGCGCTCGGATTCGCCGAGACGGTGAGCCGGCTCTCCGGCCACAAGCTGGTCGCCGTCGACGAGTTCGAGCTGGACGACCCGGGCGACACCATGCTGATGACCCGGCTGTTGGGCCAGCTCTGCGACGCCGGAGTGCACCTGACCGCGACGTCGAACACCTTGCCGGACAAGCTCGGCGAGGGCCGGTTCGCCGCGGAGGACTTCCGCCGCGAGATCCACGCGCTGGCCTCGCGGTTCCAGACGCTGCGGGTCGACGGGCCGGACTACCGGCACCAGGGGCTGGCCCCGGCCCCGCCGCCGCTGGGCGACGCCGAGCTGGTCGCCGCGGCCCAGGCGCCGGGCGCGAGCCTGGACTCCTACGCGGACCTGACCGCCAAGCTGGAGACCCTGCACCCCTCCCGGTACGGCCAGCTGGTGGACGGGGTCAGCTCGGTGCAGTTGCGCGACGTGCAGCCGCTGGACAACCAGTCCGCCGCGCTGCGCTGGGTGGTGCTGATCGACCGGCTCTACGACCGCTCCATCCCGGTGCGCGCCTCCGGGGTGCCGCTGGACGAGATCTTCACCCCGGAGATGCTGGCCGGCGGGTACCGCAAGAAGTACAAGCGGGCCACCTCCCGCATCCTCGCGCTGGCCCGCGACGCCGTCTCCTAGCCCGCGCCCCGCCCAGGGCCGCCCCGCCCAAGGCCGCCCCGCCTAAGGCGTCGAGTGTGCAGAAACGGCCCTTATCCGCCCGGATAAGGGCCGTTTCTGCACACTCGACGGGCGGGGGCGGGGCCGATTGTGGACAACTCGGGGTGCCCGCCGCCGGATCGGCGACGCTGAGCGGGTGCCCCGCCGACCCACTCCGTTGCCCCGCGAGGTCAAGGCCGCGGCGTTCACCTTGGCCCAGGGGCGCTCGATCGGGCTGGGCGACAAGCGGATGCGCGGGAGCGACCTGCAGCGTCCGGTCCGCGGAGTCCGTCAGCCGGCCGACGGCGCCGGGGCCTGGCCGGACGCGTGGGCCGCGGCCGAGGCCCGGCTGCGCGACCGCTGCGCCGCGGTCACGCTGGCGGTGCCGGAGGGGGCGTTCTTCTCACATCTGACAGCGGCCCGGCTGTGGCCGCTGCCGCTGCCCGGCTGGGCGGTGCAGGACGAGGCGGTGCACGTGTCGGTCTTCGAACCGGCGATGTCACCCCGGCGGCCCGGCCTCGTCGGGCACCGGCTCAGCGATCCACTGATCTTCACCGTGAATCGTGGCGGGCAGCGGCTGATCGATCCGGCCACCCTGTTCTGCCAGGTGGCTGCGGTGCTGCCGGTGCCCGACCTGGTGGCGGTCGGCGACGCGCTGATCCTGACGCCCCGATTCGCCGACGCCCTGGACGATCGCCCCTACCTGTCGCTGTCCGACCTGGTCGAGCGGGTCGATCGGTGCCGCGGTCGGGGCAAGGTCGCGGCTCGGCGCGCGGTCGGGCTGATCCGCCCCGGGGCCGAGTCCCGACCGGAAACGCTGGTCCGGCTGGCGGCCGTGGATATCGGGTTGCCCGAGCCCGAGCTCAACGTCGACCTGTTCGCCGCCGACGGGACGTTCCTCGGCCGGGCCGACATGCTCTACCGGCGGTACCGCGTGGTCGTCGAGTACGACGGCGAGCAGCACCGCACCGACACCCGGCAGTACGACACCGATATCGACCGGCTCGATCGGTTCGCCGCGGACGGGTGGCGGGTGGTGCGGCTGACCGGCCGCGCGTTCTTCGCGGACCGGGCGACCTGCCTGGCCCGCATCGAGCAGGCCCTCACCGCCGGCGGGTGGCGCCGGCCCCAACCCGCCCCGGCGCGCCGGCCTCGCGCCACGACCCCGCCGAGTGTGCAGAAACGGCCCCTATCGCCGTGAATAAGGGCCGTTTCTGCACACTCGGCGGCCCCTGGGGGTCGGCGGGCGGCGGGACGGGGCAGGGACGGGGGAGTCAGGGCAGGACGTCCACGAGAGCGTCGACGGCCTGGTCGATCTCGGCGCGGGTGATCACGATCGGCGGGGCGAACCGCAGCGTCGTGTCGTGGGTCTCCTTGACCAGGACGCCGCGGTGGGCCAGCTGCTCGCTGATGGGGCGGCCCAGGCCGACGTGCGGGGCGAGCTCGGCGCCGGCCCACAGGCCGCGGCCGCGCACCTCGGCCAGGCCGCGGCCGACCAGCTCGCCGAGCCGGGCGTGCAAGTGCGCACCCAGTTCGGCCGAGCGGGCCTGCATCTCGCCGGTCCGCAGCAGGGTGATGACCGCCCGGCCGATCGCGCAGGCCAAGGGGTTGCCGCCGAAGGTCGAGCCGTGCTGGCCGGGCCGCAGCACGCCGAGCACGTCGCGCCGGCCGACCACCGCCGAGACCGGCATGATGCCGCCGCCCAGCGCCTTGCCCAGGGTGTACAGGTCGGCCCGCACGCCTTCCTGGTCCAGGGCCAGGGTGCTGCCGGTGCGGCCGAGGCCGGACTGGATCTCGTCGGCGATGAACAGCACGTCGTGCTCGTCGCAGGCGGCCCGCACCCCGGCCAGGTACCCGGCCGGGGGCACCAGCACGCCCGCCTCACCCTGGATCGGTTCCAGCAGCACGGCGGCGGTGTCCGGGGTGATCGCATCGCGCAGCGCGTCCAGGTCGCCGTACTTCACCGAGACGAACCCGGGGGTGTAGGGGCCGTAGTGCTCGCGGGCCGTCGGGTCGTCGGAGAACGAGACGATGGTCAGGGTGCGGCCGTGGAAGTTGCCGCCGGCGGTGATGATCTGCGCGCGGTTCTCCGGCACCCCCTTGATCTCGTAGGCCCACTTGCGGGCGACCTTGACCGCCGACTCGACGGCCTCGGCGCCGGAATTCATCGGCAGCACCATCTCGGTGCCGGTCAGCTCGGCCAGCTCGGCGCAGAACGGGCCCAGCTGGTCGTGGTGGAAGGCGCGGGAGGTGAGGGTGACCCGTCCCAGCTGCTCGACCGCGGCCGCGATCAGATCGGGGTGCCGGTGCCCGAAGTTCAGGGCCGAGTAGCCGGCCAGCATGTCCAGGTAGCGGCGGCCGGTCACGTCGGTCACCCAGGCGCCCTCGGCGGCGGTGATCACCACCGGCAGCGGGTGGTAGTTGTGCGCGCACCAGGTGTCGTCCAGCGTCAGGTAGGTCTGCGGATCGCCGGACTGCAGGGATGTCATCGCCGCGCCTTTCTCGGTGCCTGTCCAGGGTGCCGACCACGCCGTCGCCGGACCGGGCGCCGGAGAATCAGCCTATCCACGCCGCGGTCGGCCGGCCCCGGACCGCGGCCACCGGCTCGGGTGAATCTGCCGGCCAAATCCGGACCGCCGCGTGGTCCGGGCGCGCGGCGCGTGCGACGGTGGGTCCGTGGCCAACTCAGACAAGAAGTCGGGCAAGAAGAATTCGGCGAGCAAGTCCCAGGCGCTGGCGTCCACGTTCCGCGCCCCGCTCGGCGAGCAGCTCGATGTGACCGCGATCAGCACCAAGGCGACACCCGCCGGGCCGCAGTCCCGCGAGGACGCCGAGGCGGCGCTGGCCGAGCTGGGCCCGCGGCTGGCCGCGCAGCAGGAAATGCTGGTGGCGCAGGGCAGTGCCGGCGATCCCCGCCGGGTGCTGCTGGTGCTACAGGGCATGGACACCGCCGGCAAGGACGGCGTGATCAACCACGTCGTCGGGCTGCTTGATCCGGGTGGGATCAACCTGGTCTCGTTCAAGAAGCCGACCGCCGAGGAGCTGGCCCACGACTTCCTGTGGCGGATCGAGCGGCAGGTGCCCGCGGCCGGCCGGATCGGGGTGTTCAACCGTTCCCAGTACGAGGACGTGCTGGTCGTGCGGGTGCACGACCTGGTCCCGCCCAGCGTCTGGGAACCGCGCTACGAGCGGATCAACGAGTTCGAGCAGGGCCTGGTCGACGCGCACACCACCGTCATCAAGTGCTTCTTGCACATCTCCAAGGACGAGCAGACCGAGCGGCTGCTGGCCCGGCTGGACGACCCGACCAAGTACTGGAAGTACAACCCGGGCGACGTCGACGAGCGCGGTCGCTGGGACGACTACCAGCAGGCGTACTCGGCGGCGATCGGCCGCTGCAGCACCGACGCCGCCCCCTGGTACGTCATCCCGTCGGACCGCAAGTGGTACCGCAACTGGGCGGTGGCGGCGTTGTTGCTCGAACAGCTCGAGCACCTGGAGCTGAGCTACCCGCCGGCCGCGTTCGACATCGAGACCGAGCGCCGTCGGGTCCGGGACAGCTGAGCGCCCCCGGGGCCACCCCGGCGCCGCTGGCGGCGCCGGCCCGGTGACAATGGCCCGGTGACCCGCAGACCGTCCCGGCCGTGGACCGTGATCGTGCCGGTCAAGTCGACGGCCCGGGCCAAGAGCCGGCTGCGGCTGGACCCGGCCGATCGGCGTCGCCTGGCCGTGGCCATGGCCCGGGACACGGTGTCCGCGGTGTCCGGGGCGGCCGTGGTGGGCCGGACCGTGCTGGTCGTGGAGGAGGCCGCGGACGGGGTGAGCCTGGCCACGGGTCCCGGGATCGAGGTGTTCCTCACCCGCACCGCCGAACTCAACGACGCCATCCGGGACGGGCTGACCGCGCCCGGCCTGGGCCCGGACGACCCGGTCGCCGTGCTGCCGGCCGACCTGCCGTCGCTCACGCCGGACGAGCTGGCGCAGGCGTTGGGACGGGCGGCCGGCCACCGGTCCTGCGTCGTGCCCGACCGGGCCGGCACCGGAACCACCCTGCTCACCGCGCAGACACCCGCCCTGCTGCACCCGCGGTACGGTCTCGGCTCGTTCCGGGCGCACGTGGAGCACGGGGCGTGGCCGCTGCGCCTGCCCGGCCGCAGCGGGCTGCGCCGCGACGTCGACCGGGTGGACGACCTGGCCTCGGTCACCGGTCCGCACACCCTGGCCGTGCTCGGCCGGTTGGGCGTGGACCGGCCGGGACTGGCCGGCTGAGCGGGGACGGGGGCCTCGACCGGCCCGCCGAGCGGTACCGTCATGGGGTGGATCGTCGCCTGCTGCAGCCCGGCTGGATCGCCGGGCATCTGCTGGTGCTCGCGGCGGCGCTGACCTGCCTGCGCCTGGGCTGGTGGCAGTGGGAACGAGCCCACGAGGCCTCCGGTACCGCGCAGAACCTGGGTTACTCGATGCTGTGGCCGGCGTTCGCGGTTGCGTTCATCTACATGTGGATCCGGTTCCTGCGGCTGGAGAAGATCAAGCAGCAGGAAGAGGACGAGCAGACCGATCAGCAACTGGCCGAACTGCTCGACGAGCTGGATCCGGCGCCCGAACCGGTCGCCACCGTCGAGGACCGGCCGGCCGAACTGCCCGCCGATCGACCGAACCCCGACGAGCCGGGCCGGCCGAGCGAGGCCCCGGTGCTCAGCGTCGCTACCGTGGACGAGGAAGATCCGGACGATCCCGAACTGACCCTGTACAACCAGGCGCTGGCTGCCCTGGCCGAGGAGGACCGCCGACGTGCCCGTCGACCCCGCCGGTGAGATCACCGACAGCACCGCACCCGCCTCCGGCCGCCCGGCCGCACCGACATCGGCGGCCCCGACATCGGCGCCCCCAAAATCGGCGCCCCCAAAATCCGCGAAGGTCATGGCCGCGTTCAAGCGGTACAAAATCGCCGCGTTCATCGTCGGCTGGGGCCTGCTGCTGCTGTGCGCCGCGATGGTGGCCAAGTACCTGTTCGACCTGCCGCAGTTCGTGGTGATCTGGGGCCCCATTCACGGCGCGCTGTTCGTGGGCTACGTCATCCTCGCGTTCGACCTGGCCTACAAGGACCGGTGGTCGCCCCTGGGCACCCTGTGGGTGCTGGTCGCCGGGACCATCCCGTTCGTCTCGTTCGTGGCCGAGAAGCAGGTGCAGCGCAAGATCCTGGCCGGCGGCCGGATGTAACCGGGGCGATGATGCGCTGAACGGGTTGGGTAGGTCGTCTTACCCACCCTCCTTGCTGCCGTTACGCGAATTTTTCCTGGGCGGACGGGGCATCTGGTCGCAATCCGGATAGTCTTGGTCACGGATTGTCGTCCGAGGGAGGGACTGGCCGTGCCCGGAATCGTCGGCTTGCTCGCCTCAGCCGCGCTGGCGGTGGCCGGTGCCGTGCTCGCGCCGGCCGGGGTCCCGGCCGCCGCGACCGCGACCACATCCGCGGCGGCGCCCCTGCCGTCCGGGCGGCCGTTCGCCGCGACGAGCCCGTTCAACGTGCCGGTCACGGGCGCACCGGCGCTGGATCCGCGCAGTGCCGCGATGGTGGCTCGGGTCGCCCGCGACGGCCTGGGCTACGCCAATCTGGTCGAATTCGGCATTCCGATCTACGACGCGACCTCGTCGACGCCGCGGCAGACGGTCCGCTGCACGATCACCGACTGGGGACCCTGCCCGTTCGGCACCGCCCCGCGGCCGATCCCGACCACCGCGCGACCCAGCGTCGGCAGCGACGGCGCGATGGTGGTGGTCGACCGGACGGCCGGCACCATCGACGAGTACTGGCAGGCCGCGCCGGCCACCGGCGGCTGGACCGCCAGCTGGGGGGCCGTCAACCAGGTCGCCGGCTCCGGCTGGGGCGGCGGGAGCACCGGCGCCGGCGCCTCCCGGCTGGCCGGGGTCGTCCGGGTCGCCGAGATCCAGGCCGGAGTGATCCCGCATGCGTTGGTGGTGCAGAGCGACACCGTCTGTGCCGGCACGGTGCGAGCGCCGGCGCTGAAGACCGACGGCGATTCCACCCGGCCGGACTGCATCCCGGAGGGCGCCCGGCTCCAGCTCGATCCGGCGATCGACGTGGCCGCGATCCCCGGCATCACCCCCGGCGAGGTGACGGTGGCCCGCGCGCTCCAGGTCTACGGCGCGTACCTGATCGATCGCGCCGGTGCCCCGCTGGCCGTCAGCTTCGAGGTGGCGCCGGACGCGAGTGCGGCGGGCCCGGGCGCGGTCTACCAGCAGGCCGGTTTCGGCTGGGACTACTTCGGCATGCCGAACGTCCCCTGGGACCGGCTGCGGGTGCTGCAGGCCTGGGATCGCTGACCCGGCCCGTCAGCGAGCTACGCAGGGTAGCGGGGCACTACTCTGGGTGGTGCTGGGGTGCGGGTTCGACCCGCCGGGAGCCTGGGGGATGACCGATGAGATGCTCCGCCATTCGCGCGGTGACGCTGCTGCTGACGGCGGGGGCGGTCGTCGCCTGCTCGGCGCCGCCACCCGGGCCCGCGGACGGGCCGTCACCATCAGCGGCAACAGCGACAGCCTCAGCGACGACAGCGGCATCAGCGACGGCGGCCGGATCGGGGTCGGACCCGGCGGGAGGGTCGGCCGCGGCGTCCCCGTCGGTGGATCCGCTTGATCCGCCCGGCTCGTCACCGGTCCTGGAAGGGGCCACCGGCTCCGCCGAACGCCCGTTCAACGCCGACAGCCCGTTCAATGTGCCGGTGGCCGCCGGCGCCGCCCTCGACCCGGACACCGCGGCGATGGTGGCCCGGATCAGCCGGGCCGGCCTCGGCCACGCCAACCTGGTCGAGTTCGGCATCCCGATCTACGCCGCGACGGCCGACACCCCGCGCCGGATGGTCCGGTGCACGATCACCGAATGGGGCGTCTGCCCGCTGGAGCAGGGGAGCCCGCGCTTGATCCCGGACGACGCCGTGCCCGACGCCGGCCGGGACGGGGCGATGGTGGTGGTCGACCGCGCCGCCGGCACCGCCGACGAGTACTTCCAGGCCGCACCGACCGACGCCGGCTGGACCACCGGCTGGGGGGAGATCACCTCGCTGACCGGGTCGGGCTGGGGCGGCGGCACCACCGGGGCGGGCGCCTCCCGTCTGGGTGGGGTGATCCGGGTCGCCGAGATCCGGGCCGGCGAGATCCCGCACGCGCTCGTGCTGGAGAGCGACACGGCCTGCGCCCGCTCCTTCCGGGCGCCCGCACTCAAGACCGACGGCGAGTCCGACCGGGCCGACTGCATCCCGGAGGGTGCCCGCCTGCAGCTCGACCCGACGATCGACGTCGCCGCGATCCCGGACATCACGCCGGGCGAGGTGGCGGTCGCGCGGGCGCTGCAGTCCTACGGCGGCTACCTGATCGACCGGGCCGACACGTCGCTGGCCATCGCCTTCGAGGTCGCCCCGGACGCCTCGCCGAGCAGCCCCGGTGAGGTGTACACGCAGGCCGGCCTGGCCTGGGACTACTACGGGATGCCGCACATCCCCTGGGATCGGCTGCGGGTGCTGGCCCCGGGCAGCTGAACCGGCGGGTTCAGCGGCGGACCGCGGCCACCGCGGCGCGGTAGGCCGGCACCGCCTTGTCGACCACCGAGGCCCAGGAGGCGCTGCTGCGGGCGTGCTGCTGGGCCTGCGCGCCCATCCGGTCGGCCGCGGCCGGGTCACCCAGGACCTCGACCATCGCGGCGGCCACCGCGGCCGGGTCAGCCGCGGCCAGCCGGCCGGTCACGTGGTCGGCGACCGCGTCGCGCATCGAGCCGACGTCGGTGGCCACCACCGGCCGGCCGAAGGTGTAGGCCATGTGCACGCTGCCGCTGATGTTGACCGTCGTGTAGGTGAACACGACGGTCCGGTGAGCCGCAAAAAGGGCGGCGACCTCGTCCATCGGGACGTACCCGGGGCGTAGGTCCACGTTCCCGATCTGCTCGGCCCGCCGGGTGATCGATTCCAGGTCGACGTCCGGCATGACCGGACCGGCGATGGTCAACCGGGCCTGCGGCAACTGCAGGCGGACCAGTTCGAAGGAGTCCAGCAGCAGCGGCAGGTTCTTGTACTTGGTCCAGGCCCCGAAGAACAGGGCATTCGCCGGCGCCGACGACGGCGGCGGTGCCTGCTCGGTGGCCAGCACCGCGGAGTAGTCCCCGTGCCCGCAGACGGCCACCCGGCCCAGCCGCGGGAACGCCGTCAGCAGGCTGGTCCGCGGGCCCTCGCCGAGCACCAGGATCAGGTCGCAGGCCCGGTAGGCCGCGGCCAACAGCGAACGGGTCAGCCGCCCGGTCTTCTCCACCGCGGTCGCCCGGCCGTTCACGTCGTAGGGCAGCGGGTTGTGGGCCACGTCGACCAGCCCGGTCTCCGGACTGCGCCGGGCCAGCAGCAGCAGCATCGCGCTGTCCAGCGGATAACGCAGCTCGCCGAATTGGGCGAGGTCGGGATGCACCCGGCGAAAGAACGCGATGGCCCGCCGCCACGACTCGACCAGCAGGGCGGCCCGGCCCAGCCGGCGGGCCTTGCGTCGCAGCGCCGACCCCCCGGGATCGACGTTGGGGTGCCAGGTCGGGAAGAGCTCGACGACCTCGAAGCCCGGGGTGTTCGACCGCAGTTCGGGGTCAGGACCGGTGAGCAGCAGCACCTCGTGGCCCTGCCGGGCCAGCGCCTCGCCGAACAGGAAGGTGAACTGGAACATGCCGCCGCTGGGCAGGAACTCGACCAGCACGATCTTGAGCCGGGGCTCGGCGGCCGGGGAGTCCAGGGACAGGTCCAGCGTCGCCGGCGGCGTGATCGGCACCGCGATCGGGGCCAGGGGCGAGGAATCAACTGCCATGGGTGTGCACCACGCTTTCCTGGATCCGGATCTGCTCGGGCGGGTCGAACGGGTCGGCCGGGTCGCTCTCCGGCGCCGCGCCGTTCGTCACCCCGGTCGGGTCGGCCGGCCCGGGTTCCGGGGCGGCTCGCTTCTTGGCGGTGTGCTTGGGCGTCCGGCCCGGCGCTGGTGGATCCGCCGCCGGTTCTGCGGCCTGGTCCGGGTCGTTCTTGGCCCGCGACGTCCGGGCCATCCGCATCAGGTGGTAGACCGCCTGCTGGATGGCCACGCCGGCGATCAGCGCGACGATGACGGCCAGGGCCAGCAGGACCACCCGCGAGGTACCGGAGGCCACCGCCGAGCCGGCCGCGCTGTGCACCAGGTCGGTGCGGTAGGGCTCGGAGAGCCCGGCCAGGTAGGCGGTGGCCAGCGTGGTGGTCTCGTCGGCGAGCTGCTCGGCGACCTGCGCCGTGCCGGCGGTGGTGCGGACCAGGATCACCGAGGTGTCGGGGACCACGGTCACGGCGGTGGTGACGCCGGCCCGCTGGGCGTCGGTCAGCTGCAGGCTGGCCTCGGCCTGATCCTGGAACCGCTGGTTGTCGGCCACTTCCGCGAAAGTGGCGACAATCTGCCCGCGGCTCAGGGTTTCGTAATAAGCCGCCGAGTCGGAGGCGCTCAGGTCGGCGTTGGGCAGCACGACCAGCACCGATTCCGCGGTCCACTTGGTCGTCGAGGTGAACGCGATGGCCGCGCCGGCGAGCACCACCAGCAGCGCGGCCAGGGCCCCGGCCAGCACGCTGACCTTGACCTCGCGCCGCGAGAAGCTGCTGGGCTTGATCATTGCGGGACGGTCACCGACCGCTCGACCGCAGCGCTGCGCCGGCCCGAGAGCACCGCCCGGTACAGGGAGTTCAGCCGCGCGGACAGTTGCTCGAGCCCGTGCGAGCGTTCGGCCCGCTCACGGGCCGCGTGGCCCATCTGCCGGCGGGCGTCCTGATCGCCGATGACCTGGGCCAGCGCGTCGGCCAGGGCCGGCGCGTCCCCGGGCTCGACCACCCGGCCCTCGACGCCGTCGCGGATCAGGTCGGGCACCGCGCCGATGGAGGTGCCCACGACGGCCAGCCCGGAGGCCATGGCCTCGATGATCGCGATCGGTTGACCCTCCAGAAACGAGGGGAGCACGAAGATGTCGGCCGAGGCCAGCCGGGCCTTGATCTGGTCGCCGTATTCCGGGCCGACCATCGCCGCGCGCAATCCGGCGGCGTCGAACTCGGCCACGATCTGGTCGTACTCGGCCTGCGGGGTCGGGCCCTGGCCGCCGACCACCACCAGGTTCCAGTCGTGGATGCCGCGCTCGTGCAGCAGCCGGGCCGCCCGGGCCAGTTCGAACAGGCCCTTGCGCTGGCAGATGACGCCGACGAACAGCACGGTGGGCGGCTCGGTGTCGGCCGTGCCGGCCGGGAAGTCGTCGAGATTGACCGCGTTGTCGACGGTCTCGACCCAGGTGCGAGGGGCCAGGGCCTGCATGGTGGCGGTGCCGACGGTGGACACGGTGCACACCAGGCGGGCTCGCCGCAGCGTGCGCAGGGCCATCCGGTCGACCCGTCCGTAGCCGGCGATCTCGGGGCGCCCGGCATTGCCCACGGCGGAATGCACGTGCGCGATGAGCTTGGCCCGGCCGGCCGAGGCGGCCAGGTTCAGCGCGGCGGCGCGCAGCGCGGGCAGGCCCGGGTCGGCCACCAGTTGCAGGTGCACGATGTCGGCCTGGCGGGCGGCCTTGAACACCCGCCAGGCATCGGCCAGCGCGTAGCGGACGTTGTCCAGGTTGAACCGGCCGCCCTCCCGAGTGGCCACCCGGGCCGTGTTGAGCAACTCGACGTCGTAGTCGCGGGCCAGCAGGGGATCGGCGGTGATGGTCTCGGCGAAGGTGGCGATCCCCCCGCGCATCGGTGCGGCCTCGGCCACCACCACCACCCGTGGTCGTTGCTCGCTCATGTCGAAACCTCCACGCGCCCATCGGTGTCGATGGCCTTCTGGTAGACGGTGTGCAGCGCGCCGGCCCACAGCCGGGCGTCGAAGAGCCGTTCCATCCGGCGGCGTCCGGCCTGGCCCATCCGGTGGCCCCGCTCGGGGTCGTCGAGCAGGCTGGTGATGGCGGCGGCGATGCCGGCCGCGTCGCCGGGCGTCACCAGCAGTCCGGTCTCGCCGTCGGCCACGATGTCGCTGATCCCGCCGACGTCGCTGGCGACCACCGGCCGGCCGCAGCCGCCGGCCTCCATCAGGACCGTGGGCAGGTTCTCGCCGTAGATCGAGGGCAGCACGGTCAGATCGGAACCGCGCAGCACGTCGGGGATGTCGCTGCGCATGCCGGCGAAGATCACCGAATCGGTGAGCTGCAGCCGGGCCACCTGGGCGCGCAGGTCCTGCTCCTCCGAACCCGACCCGACCAGCAACAGCCGCGCGTCCGGGTGCCGGGCCAGCACGGCCGGCCAGGCGTCGATCGCGTGGGTGATGCCCTTGAAGTCGCGCAGGGCGGCCAGCACGGTCACCACCGGATGGCCGGTCAGATCGAGGTCGGCCGGCAGCGGCGACAGGCCCGGGCCGGGGCCGGGAGTGAAGTAGTCCAGGTCGATCCCGTTGTGCACCACCGTCCAGGACGCCGGGACCGGGCGGCCCTTGCGGTAGCGGTCGGCGAACGAGGTCAGCGACGCCTGGGAGACGAAAATCGTTGCCGCGCTGCGGGTCGCGATCTCCAGGGCGAGCCGTTCGCGGGCCGAGGCGCGACCGGACAGGGGCCGGTGCACGTGGTGGAAGGTGCCGACCGCGGGGATGCCGGCCAGCCGGGCGGCCGGGATCGCCATCGTCATCGCCATTTCCAGGTGGGCGTGCACGATGTCGGGTTTGGTCGTCTTGAGATGGCTGACCAGGCGGCGGAACCGGGGCACGTCCAGAGTCCGGCGAACGTCCAGATACTCGGGCACCACGCCGGACTCGCGCAGCAGGGGCTCGAGTTTGGACAGCTCCGGCGAGCGGCCGTGCAGGCTCAGCACCGACAGTTCGATGTCGGCCCCGGCGCTGACCCGGGCGAGCTGGGCGATGAGCGTCTCCGCCCCACCCAATCGCAGGGCGTCCACCACGGTGAGCACTCGCACGCTCTCTCCTTCGGTCAGGATGGGCCTATCGGGCGAGACCGGTCCGCGAAGCGCGCATCTGATCCTCCAGATTGCACCCATTCAGACTACACTCGGGACCTCTTGTTCGGTCAAGTCGACACAGCGTGTCCAGCAGGAAGATTGATCCGTGCATTCGGGTTAAACAATGTCTCTTTTGCTCACAGCCTGTGGCAGTCGAGACCGAACCCGGACCCGGAGGGCTGACGAGGCCAATCGGACGGGTCGAGCAGTGCAACACATCGTCCGTCCAGTGCCGGTTCGGGAGGAGATGCACCATTCACGCCATCGACAGCGGGGATCTGGAGCCCGACGCCGACCCCTACGGCCGGCCGGAGCCCGAATCGACCCAGGCCCTGGCCCGCCGGTCCATCGGCGGGTTCCTGTGGACCACCCTGGCCTGGGGCTCCAACCGCATCGTGATCCTCGGGCTGACCCTGCTGCTGGCCCGGTTGCTCACCCCCGAGGACTTCGGCGTGGTCACCGCGGCGGTGACGATCATCGCGATGCTGGACGCGGCGCTGGATCTGGGCGTGGGCGCGGCCGTGGTGGCCCGGCAGGAGACCGGCATCACCCCGGCCGTACGGATGGCCATGACGCTGAACCTGGGGATCAGCGCGGCGATCTGCGTGGCCGGCGTGATCGCCTCGCCGTGGATCGCCGCCCTGTTCGACTCCAGCTCGCAGGCGGGCCTGTTCGCCCTGCTGTTCCTGTACCCGCTGTTCCGCGGCGCCGGTCAGGTCAGCGATGCGGTGCTCAAGCGAGACCTGTTGTTCCGCCGGCGAACCGCCATCGACCTGACCCGGGCGGCGGTGCGGGTCGCCGTCTCGGTGCCGATGGCGTTGACCGTCGGCGGGGCGATCAGCATCGCCGCCGGCATCGTCGGCAGCGAGCTGGTGGCGATGCTGCTGCTGTGGATCCTGGTCCCGATCCGGCCCGCCTTCTGGGCCCATCGGGACCTGATCTCCGGGCTGCTGCGGTTCGGCGGCCTGGTCACCGTCATCCGGGTGCTCGGGTCGATCCGGGCGTCGGCCGACTACCTGGTGGTCGGCGCGATGGTCGGCACGACCGCCCTGGGCTATTACGGGATGGCCTACAAACTGCCCGAACTCGTCATCGAGAACGTGCTGTGGATCTTCTCCGCGGTCGCCCTGTCGGCCTACTCGAAGGCCCGGGTGATCAGCCAGGACGTGCTGACCGCCGGCATGCTGCGGGCCACCCGACTGCTGTCCATCTACGGGCTGACCGCCGGCGCCGCGCTGGCGGTGCTGGCCCCCGAGGCGGTCCCGGTCCTGTTCTCCCCGCAGTGGGAGCCGGCCGTCGCGCCGATGGTGTTCATCTCCCTGGCCCTGGGCTTCATGGCCGTCGGCTGGGCCAGCGGCGACGTGTTCACCGCCAACGGCCGGCCGGGAACGCTGGTCGCGCTGGACATTCCGGCCACCATCGCGCTGATCGTCGGGTTCGTCGTGGCCGCCGGGCACGGTCTGGTCGGCGTCGCCGTCGCCCTGCTGATCTTCAACGTGCTCTACTGCCTGGCCCGGCTCGCCCTGGTCCGCTACGCCCACGGCACCCCGTGGCCGCGGCTGCTGGGCGCGGTCGCCCCCGCGGTGGCCATCGCCGCGACCACCGGTGGGGTCGGGCTGCTGGTCCGCTCGGTGCTGCCGGCCGGCCAGTTCCTGACCCTGCTCGTGGTCGGGCTGGCCTGCGCGGCCGCGGCCGTCGGGGCCAGCCTGCTGTTCGCCCGGTCCACGGTGCTCGACATGGTCGGCCTGCTGCGCCGGCGCGGAGTCGGGGCCCGATGAACACCGCTGCGCCGCCCGGCATCTCGCGCCCACCTGGCGCTTCGTCCCGACTGTGCCCACCGTCCCGCAGGAGGACCCCATGACCATGGCCACCGGCGCCCCCATCCACCGGGTCGTGCTGATCACCGCCACCGAGCCCGAGCCCCGTTCGTTCGGCAAGCAGGTGGTGCTCGGCGGCATCCTGGACCACCTGTGCCACCGGCTCGGTCCCGACCAGGTGCACGTCATCATCGTCGGCCGGACCAGCATCGACCGCCCGCCGGTGCGCTACCAGCGGCACGTCATCGCCAAGCCGACCGCCGTGGAGCAGGCCGGCGCGGTCCTGCAACGGGTGGTCCGGCCGCCGCACACCTCCCTGCAGGAGGCCGCCCTGTGGTCGGCCCGGGTGCTGGCGGCGATCGCCGAGCAACTGGCCGAGATCCGCGCCGACCTGCAGATCTGGGACACCATGCGGACCGGGCAGTACGCCCGGTACATGGGGCGCAAACCACGGGCGCTGTACGCCGACGACCTGTTCTCCAAGCGCTACGCCAGCATGCTCGACCGGATCGATCAGGACCAGTCCGAGGTCACCGATCCGCTCGGCGAGTTCGGCAAGTTGCTGCCGCGGGCCGTCGGCCGGGTGGTCGAGCGCAAGTTCGTCTACCGCCGGCTGCTGCAACTCGAGCAGGCCTCCACGGCGCGCTCCGAGGACCAGGCGCCCGAGCTGTTCGACGCCACCCTGCTGGTCAACGCCCAGGAGTCCGACGAGCTCTACGAGCGGACCGGCAACCCGACGATCAGCACCCTGCTGCCGATGCTGCGCGAGCCGGCGCGACACGTGCGCGGCTGGGACGGGCAGCCGGTCTTCGTCTTCCTCGGCGGCCTGGACTTCGCGCCCAACCGCGACGGCCTGACCTGGTTCCTGGCCACCTTCCGGGAGCAGGTGCTGGCGGCCATCCCGGACTTCCGGCTGCTGGTGGTGGGCCGGGGGTCGTCGCGGCCGCTGCCCGAGGCGGCCGCCTGGGGCGAGCACGTCCAGGTGCTGGGCTGGGTCGACGATCTGGACGAGGTGCTGGGCTCGTGCGCGGCGCTGTTGTCCCCGCTGCGGATGGGCAGCGGCACCAAGATCAAGGTGCTCGAGGCGCTGGCCCGCGGGCTGCCGGTGGTGGCCACCCGGGCCGGCGTGATGGGGTTGGCGGTCGACGAGTCCGACGGCTGCCTGGTCGCGCCGACCGACTCCGAGCTGGTCGGGCTGCTGGCCCGCGCGGTCCAGCCGGACACGAACGCCGCCCTGTCGGCGGCCGCCCGGGACAGCTGGGGGCGCAACTACTCGCCGGCCGTGGTCGGCCCGGCCTACGACGACGCGTTCGGCCTGGCCCCGGTCCGGGACGCGGGCTGACACCGCGCAGGGACTGAAACCCAGTGACCCAGTGACCCGGACCCGGTGAGCCCCCGATGAAGGACGTCCTGATGGCGGGCGGCGGCCTGATCGTGGTCGCCTTCGTCGTGCTCGCCATCACCTACCCCCGGGTGTCGCTGCTGACCCTGGTGGCGCTGGACGTCTCCAACATCAACGGGGTCATCGCCGACCAGCTGGGCACCAGCCCGTACAAGCCGCAGCTGGCGCTGGCCGTCGTCGTGGTGCTGGTGATGATGCGCCGCAGGATGTTCCGGTTCGCCTGGTCGCCGGTGCTGCTGGGGGCGATGGTGCTGTTCGCCGGGTTCTGCGTGAGCTTCGTGGCCGCGGCCGACCCGGTGACCTCGCTGGATCTGCTGTCCTCCCAGGCCCGCGACCTGCTGTATTTCGTGGTCGTCTACGCCCTGGTGCTGTCCACCGACCAGGTCAAACCGACCGCCGCGGTCGCCGTCCTGGTGCTGGCCGCGTTGGCCGGGCTGACCGTGGTGCACGAGTTCGTGCTGCACAACCAGGGCAGCCTGGGCGGCCTGAGCCGGGTGCCGCTGGTCCAGGAGGACGGGGCGCTGACCCCCCGGCACGCGGGCACGTCCTCGGACGTGAATTTCTGGGGCCGGCTGCTGATCCTGTTCACGCCCATGTCGCTCTCGCTGCTGGCCATGAGCAAGTCCTGGCGGGACCGCGTGCTGTGGGGTGGGGCGACCGTGTCGCTGATGCTGGGGGTGTACCTGACCCAGTCCCGCGGCGGCTTCATCGCGTTGTTCATCGGCCTGGTGATGTGGGCCGTGCTGGCCGGCGGGGCCTACCGAAAGGCGTTGCTGTACCTGCCGGTCGCGCTGATCGTCATCGTCCCGTTGACCGGGATCGGCAGCCGGCTGGGCACGCTGACCGCGGTCGTCTCCGGCTCCACGACCACCGCGGACCCGTCGGTGGTGACCCGTAAGCGCTTTCAGCTCGACGCCTGGCACATGTTCCTGGACCGACCGATCACCGGCCACGGGATCGGCAGCTACGGCGGGCTATTCGCGGAGTACGACCGGCTGGCCAACTTCTATGAACCAGTCAACATCGTCGTCGCCGCGCACAATTTCTACCTGGAGCAGGCCGCCGACGGCGGGGTGGTCCTGCTGATCTGCTGGGCGTTCTTCTTCGGCACGATCCTGTTCGTCGCCCTGCGCACCATGATCGGGGCCGGACGAACCGGTGACGACACCCGCCGGTTCCTGGCCCTGGGGGTGATCGGCGGGCTGATCGGCTGGCTGATCGCCAGCGTCTTCCTGCACCTGTCGGACTTCCGGGCCCTGCTGCTGATCGCGGTCATCGCCGCGGCCGTCGACGTGCAAAGCCGGGCCGCGATCGACCGTCGCGGGATCGCCCCCGAGCCTGAGCCGGGCCCGTGGCGCCCCGGCCGCGGCGTGGTCGCCGGGCTCGCTGTGATGGCCGCGCTGAGCCTGCTGGGCACGGTCGCCGTCCTCACCAATCGCACGACGGTCTACACCAGCACGACCGCCCTGGGCATCGTGCCGTCGGGGGCGGTGAATCCGGCCAGTGCCTACTCGCTGGACCTCATCACCCGGGGGCTGATCGGCCCGACGTTCACCGAGGTGCTCAGCCGGTCGGTCGACGCCACCGCGGTCACCCAGCGGGCCGGCCCCGGCGGCGCTGACAGTGCTGACAGTGCTGACGGGGCTGACCGTGCGGATGTCGAGATCGCTTTCGCCCAGTCGCGACTGGGCGGTGGGGTGGTGCTCACGGTCACCGCCGACGACAGCGACGCGGCCACCGAACTGACCGCCGCGGCGGTCGCGGCGAGCAAGGCTCGGATCGCCGACCTGGACACCGGCTACCAGCTGATCGGCGATCCCGCCCAGCCGCAACCGGTCTCGTCGCCGGAGTGGTGGTGGCTGCCGGCGCTGGCGTTGTCCACGATCGGCTGTGCCGCGCTCGCCGTGATCACCGGCCGGCGGCGCCGGGCCCTTCGACCGGCCGACCCGGACCGCGGGCCGGCCGGAACCGCCGATCGGGCCGAGCAGACCCGCGTCCCGGCCCTGGCGGCCCGGTGATGTCCGCGGTGGACCCGGCCGCCCCGGCCCGATCGAGCCCCGGGCCGGTGCCCGCTCCGTTGCCCGCTGCGGGGCCCGTTCCGGACGCCGGATCCGGGCGCATCCCCGGGCTGGACGGGCTGCGGGCGGTGTCGGTGCTGATCGTCTTCGCCGCCCATGCCGCGATCCCGCTGCCGGTCGGCGCGGGCACCGGGGTCACCGTGTTCTTCTTCCTCTCCGGTTACCTGATCACCACGCTGCTGCGCCGCGAGTTCGACCGAGACGGCCGGATCAGCATCCGGAACTTCTACCTGCGCCGCAGCCTGCGCATCCTGCCGCCGCTGTACCTGGTCGTGCTGATCGCCATCGGGCTGACCCTGACCGGCGCGCTGGCCGGGGCCCTGACCTGGCTCGGCGTCGGCGGCGCCGTCCTGCATTTCACCAACGTGATCGAGGTGGTCGGCGACCCGACGACCATCGTGCCGGGCCTGGGTGTGCTCTGGTCGTTGGCCGTCGAGGAGCACTTCTACCTGATCTTCCCGTTCTGCTATCTCGCGGTGCGGCGCTGGTTGCCGGGCTGGGCCGGCGCGCCCGTCTTCGCCGCCGGTTGCCTGCTGGTGCTGATCTGGCGAGTGGTCCTGCTGTTCGGCATCGGCCGGGATCCGGCCCTGGTCTACGTCGGCACGGACACCCGGATCGACTCGCTGCTGTTCGGCTGCCTGCTCGCCGTCGCCCCGGTCGCGGGACTGAGCCGGCTGGCCGCCCGGCCGGCGACCGCGCTGGCCGCCGCGGTCGGCGGGACCCTGCTGGTGGTGGCCGGCGAGCACCTGCCGGGTCTCTGGTCGGCCGCGGTCGGCCCGACCGTGCAGGGCATCGGGCTGTTCGTCCTGGTCGGGGTGGTCGTGGCGGCACCTCGGATGCCCCTCACCCGGCTGCTGCAGCTGCGCCCGCTGGTCTGGATCGGCGTGCTGTCCTACGCGCTGTACATGGTGCACCGGCTGATCCAGTTGCTGCTGGAGCAGCACACCGACCTGACCACCTGGCCGCGGGCCGGCCTGAGCCTGGCGCTGGCCCTGCTGCTCAGCCTGGGTATCCATCGCCTCGTCGAGCGGCCCTGCGTCGGGCTCAAGGACCGCTGGCAACGCCGGCCCGGCCCGGCGCCTCACCCCGTGCGGGTGACGACGCGCGCCGACCACCGGCTCCTTCTGGACGCCGCGAGCGATAGGCCTATAGGGTGAAAGCTGCAGAGCCATATGGGTGCATAGGGGCGAGCTGCAGGATATTCGCACTCGTTTCGTCATCTCAAGGGAGCGACCAATGACCGCATTGCGCCCGGCACCGGTCACGCGTGACACGAATGCCAGCAAGAAACCGTCGGAACGACGAGGGTCGCGCACGCGTCGCTTCCTCTGGTTGATCCGAGCCTGGATGATCGTCCTGCCGGTCGACGCGATCATGCTGCTCATGCCCCTGCTGTGGGCGCCGGACGAGTACGTCGCGATCATCTCGATGACGGCGTTGTCGCTGTTCCTGATCGTCGACCGCGGTCGCTATCACGCGCGGTTGCACGTCAGCGTGCTGGACGAGCTGCCCAGCCTGGTCGCCAGCCTGCTGACCGCGGCGGCCATCGTGGCGACCGGGATCGCCCTGCTGCCCGAGGGTCCCATGGTCACCGCGTTCATGAAGAACGCGGCGATCGCCATCGTGTTGGTGGTCATCGGCCGGATCATCACCTCGCAGCTGATCATCTTCAGCCGCCGCCGCCGTTACAGCCACCACCGGACGGTGGTGATCGGGGGCGGCCAGACCGCCGCCGAGCTCATCCGGATCCTCAAACAGCATCAGCGGTACGGACTGTCGGTCGTCGGCTTCGTCGACGACAAGGACGCCGCGGCCAGCATGGTCAGCGAACGGCTGGGCAACATCAGCGATCTGGACTCGGTGGTCACCCGCTACCGGGTGGACGTGCTGCTGGTGGCCGATTCCGCGGTGCCCGAGCGCACGCTGGTGGAGGAGGTCCGGGCCCCGGCCAGTTCCACCTGCGACCTGCTGGTGGTGCCCCGGATGCACCAGTTCCGCACCGTGTCCGGCGGGTCGGACCACATCGGTTCGATCCCGATCATGCGCATCGGCAACCCGCGACTGAGCGGGCCGGCCATCACCGTCAAGCGGGTCTTCGACATCCTCGTCTCCGGCACCGCGCTGATTCTGGTCTCGCCGATCCTGGCCGTCTGCGCGCTGGCCGTGCGCATCGACGGCGGGCCGGGCGTGATCTTCCGCCAACCCCGGGTCGGCCGGAACGGGGAGCTGTTCGACTGCCTCAAGCTGCGGTCGATGCGGCCGGCCACCAGTGCCGAATCGGCCACCAACTGGTCGATCGCCACCGACAACCGGGTCAGCAAGGTCGGCCGGTTCCTGCGCCGCACCTCGCTGGACGAATTGCCGCAGCTGTGGAACATTCTGCGCGGCGACATGTCTCTGGTCGGGCCGCGTCCCGAGCGGCCGCACTTCGTCGAGCAGTTCTCCGACAAGTACGACCGCTACGCCTACCGGCACCGGGTCAAGGTCGGGCTGACCGGGCTGGCCCAGGTCAGCGGGCTGCGCGGGGACACCTCGATCGCCGACCGGGCCCGGTACGACAACTACTACATCGAGAACTGGTCGCTCTGGCTCGACGTCAAGATCATCATCCGGACGTTCTTCGAGGTCGTCTTCGCCCGCGGCCGGTGAACCCGGGTCACCGGCCGCGGCGGGTGCGTTGCTCGCGCCGGTACCCGACGACGGCGCCGGACAGCACGGCCACCCAGACCAGGGCCAGCAGCACGCCCAGAGCCAGGCCGGCCGCCTCGACCAGGCCGGACTGCCATCGCCGGGCCAGGGTCAGGGTGGCGATGACCATCGCCGCGGACGGGAAGACGAAGCCCCAGTCCGCCGCGGTCCGGGTGAACGCGGCCCGCCCGGCGTGCCGGGTGACCACGGCGGCAGCGGCGATCCACCAGAGGGCGAACCCCCAGAGCGCGCCGGCCGCGAAGGTGGCGACCTCGGCCACGGCCGGCGTCCAGGTCCCGCCAAGCATCGGGTCGCCGCCGGCCACCGACTGGAGTGCGAGCGAGGTGACGGCCAGCGGGCTGATCATGATCCACATGGCCGGGGCGCCGGTGCGGTGCACCCCGGCGTGCAGCACCAGCCGGTTCACGAAGATCACCGCGGTGATCCCGAACAGCAACCCGCCGGCCCCGAGCAGGGCGACCGCCAGCACGGCCAGCCCGCGCTGAGCGGCCTCCGGTCCGGCCGGCGCCAGCTCGGCGAACAGCAACGAACCCAGCAGGACCACGGTCTCCGGAATGAACCAGATGCCCGAGATGTCCTGCGCCGGAAACTGTTCGTGCTCGAACGCGCTGACGAAGAAGACCACCGTCAGCATCAGGCCCAGCGTGGTGCCCAGGCCGGCCAGCCCGATGAGCAGCCACCAGCCGACCGCCGAGTTGGCACTGGCCGGCCACACGTGCAGGACGGCGACGGCGAGCACGTTGATCGCGCCGGGGATGGTGGCGTAGGCCGGTCCGGTGCGGGGCGAGCGGAGCTTGCCGGCCAGGTCGGCGCCCAGGCGGCGGACCAGGAAGTCGCGCACGAACAGCCCGGCGAAGGCGAGGATGCTGGCCACGAGCAGGATCGCGGCGGTGACGTCGGCGAAGCGGCTGAGCGGGCCGATCCGGCCGGGGTGCAGGGAGGCGACGGTGGCCGTGGCCGCACGGCCCATCACCGCGCCGAACCAGGCCGGATCGTCCAGCGACCGGGGCGGGCGGACCGGTCCCGGCGGCTGCCCGTGCGGTGCCATCGGGCCAGTATCGCAGTCCGGGTCCGTCAGCCGGCCCGGCCGGGCGGTCAGGTCCGGCGGTCCGGCCGGGCGGTCAGGTTCGCAGCACCCAGCGGCCGTCCAGGGTCTGGTCGACCTGATCGGCCAGCCGGCTGAGGTAGGCCCGCTCGGTCGGGTCGAACGACTGGGCCTGGGCCGTGGTCCGCAGCCGCTCGAGCTGGCCGGCGATGGCCCGGTGATGCTCGGCGTCGGGTGCGGTCCAGGCGATCTCGCGCAGCAGCTGGAAGAGCCGGGCGAGCACGTCCGGGTCGGCGGCGCCGTACCGGCGGGTGGGGGCCACCGCGAGTTCCAGCAGCTCGGCGAAGGTGGGCCGGGCCAGGACCACCCGCAGCTGGCCGCCGTCGTCGGTGAGTACGTGCGGGCCCAGGTCGCGGGCGGCCAGCTCGCCCAGCAACGCGGACAGGTGCCCGAGCGCGTGGATCGCCGTGGTCGGATCGTTGATGCCGGGGGACAGGGCCTTGACGGTGACGTCGGCGAGCTGGCGAAGCCCGAAGGCGGCGTCCTGGGCGGCGGTGCGTTCGGGTCCGGTGTGGATGGTCGGGGCGACCCGCTCGCGCAGCGTGCGCAGAACGTCCGGCTCGAAGCGCCCACCGCCGCGGGGCCAGCACGCGCCGGCCGGCACCCCTTCGATCAGGGAACTGCCCGGCTGCTCGGTAATGGTCACGATCGCGTCGGCCTGCACGGCCGCCCGCAGCAGGCCGGGCTCGTCGAGCCAGACCAAAAAGCCCGAGGACGGCGCCGGCACCATCTCGGCGTCCGCCGGGATGTCGGGCCCGGCGACGGGTGTCCGGTCGGGGTCGTGCTCGGGCAGGACCCGGCGCAGCGTGGTGGTGGCGTCCCCGTGCACGGTGGCCAGCATCGTCTCGACCCGGATCTCCCGGGCCAGGTGGGCCAGGAAGATCACCAGGGCGAAGACGCTGGCCACCGCCAGCACGAAGGCCACGGTGACGGCGATCTGGGGCACGAACAGGGCCTGGTCGTCGGCGGCGGTGCGGACCGTGCGCAGCACCGTCAGCGCGTACGCGAACGTGCCCAGGAACAGTCCGAGGGTGAGCTGGACGAACCGATCACTGCTGAACGTGCGCAGCAACCGCGGCGAGAACTGGCTGCTGGCCAGCTGCAGGGTGACCACCGTGAGCGAAAAGGTCAGGGACGTCACGGTGATCAGGGATCCGGCGATGCCGGCCAGCACCGCGCGGGCGGCGTCCGCGCCGCCGCCGAACAGGTAGTAGGTGATCTGCGGCGGGAGCTGGTCGTCGATCTGCGCGTCCAGCCTGGGCAGCAGCACGCCGGCGATGACGGCGATCGTGATGGCCAGCGCCGGGAACGGCCACAGCTGGGTGCGGACGGCATCGCGAAGGACGCTCCAGCTCCCGCGTCGGCCTGCTCGCATCGTCGCCTTCCATCCGGTTCGGGCCCGGCCGTCGGTGGGTGGGCCGGCCGGTGAGTCGGCCGAGGGTACCCGGATGTCGTCCGCGTCAATCAGCTCGGCCGGGCGACCGGCCGCGTGACCGGGTGGATTCGGCCCACGGGGAATAGGCTGGAACCGCACCGCAGCCACGGGTGGGTGGGGCTGGAACGTCGTGGTGCCAGGGCGGGATTCCCGAAGGGACTCATCATGCGGGCAGTTCAGGTCGGCCGGGCCGCCGTCGGCCGGGAGCCCGCTGCGGCTCCCGCTGCCGACGAGACCGTTGATGCAGCGGCCGCGCCGCCGAGTGTCCTTGCCCCGCCGGCGATGCCGGGCATCGGGCCGGTCGCGGGACCGGGCTCCGCCGGTGCGCTGCGCCGCCACGGTGGGGAGCTCCACGACCCGCTCGGCGGATCGCCGGTCAGCCCGGAGGTCAACGGGGCGTTGGCCCGGCTGCAGGGTCGCGGCCGCCCGCTGCCCGAGAGCGTCGCCGGGCCGATGAGCCGGGCCATGGGCGCCGACCTGGGCGGCGTCCGGATCCACACCGGGGCCGAGCCGGCCCGGCTCGCCCGGTCGGTGCAGGCCACCGCGTTCACCCTGGGCCGCGACATCTTTTTCGGCGCCGGCCATTACGCGCCCCAGACCTCCGCCGGCCAACGGCTGCTGGCCCACGAGCTGGCCCACACGATCGCGCCGGGCGGCGGGTCGGCATCGGCATCGGGTCCGATCATCGGGCGCGCCGCCGATCCCGTGGAGGCCCAGGCCGATCGGGTCGCCGACGACGCCCTGCGGGTCCTGCGCCGCCAGCCCGCCGCGCCGGCGGCGCCGGACGAGCACCCGGCGGCACCGGCGCCGCTGTCGCTGCTGCGCAGCCGGTCGGCCGGCGGTGATCGATTGCGGCGCAAGGTGGGCTTCGAGGCCGAGCTGATGGTGCCGAGTCTGGGCCCGAGCGCCAACCAGCTCACCTACGCCAAGGAACCCGGCAAGGTCACCGACTCGATCAAGTCGTTCCTGGACGGCGGGGTGGCCTACGGCACCGACATCGGCGGCAAGGACAGCGGTGCCGACGTCCGGCTGGACAGCGATCACGGCGCATCGGTCGACCGGCGGCCGATCGTGAACAAGCTCATCGAACTGGGCTACGTCACCGGGACACCGTCCGAGCCGCGGACGAAGATCGAATTCGTCACCACCGCCATGGACGAACTGGCCCCGGGGTCCACGCGCCGGGTCAAGGAGGTCGTGGGCAAGCTGCGCGGCCAGCTGAGCGCGGCCCTGACCCAGGCGCAAAGTGGGGAACTCCACCAGCTCGGGGCGCCGGCGAAGGCCGGGTACAAGACGGGAGTGCCCGTCGCCGATCTGAAGGCCTGGCTGGGCGCGGACTACGCCGAACTGGATACGGTGGTCAAGGAGTACCTGACCGCTGGGGTCAAGGACGAGGTGTACCTGCAGGCGACCGTGGGGGTGATCCCGTCCTCGCTGATGACCTTCTTCGCTCGGGCGTCCCTGCCGGGCAAGGTCCAGGTCGCGCCGCCGTCGGCGGCCCGCCAGCAGATCCTGGGCATGGTCGCCGAGGTGGTGGCCGCGTTCGAGACCAAATTCTCGACGGCTCCCGAGGACCACTGGGTGCGCCAGCTCGGCGCCACCTCCAGCCATGCGTTCCTGGGCTTGTTGGGTCTGATCTACAGCTACCTGCTGGGTGACACGTTGCACCAGACGTCCGACGGGACAGAGTCCACCGTCAAGAACGCGGTGCCGTTCCTGATCAAGATGAGCCCGTACGGGCTGGTGGCCAAGACCGCCCCGCACGCGCTCAAGGACAACCCGCCACCGCGCGAGTTCGTCCGGAGCATCGGTGACCTGATGAAGAAGACCAAGTACCTCCAGCTGGCCTACTGGGTCGAGGAGTCCCGCAAGGACGGCACCGCCGTGAGTGACGGCAAGCTCCCGGCCAAGCTCGACGCGCGCCCGCGCGCCGAGCGGCTGATCACCGGCGACTACACCGATTTCGTCGAGAAGGTGCTGCTGGGAACGGGCGGCGCGGTACCGGTCGTGGTCGGCAAGATGCTGCCGGGGCCGGACAAGCCGCCGACCGATACGGGCGGGGTGAATGTTTTCCACGAGCTCTACAACCAGCAGGGCATCCCGCTGGAGTACCGGGCCATCTCCAAGCGCTATACGGTGTCCGAGGTCACGGCGGCCCTCGGCGAGATCCTCGCCGAGCTCCGCGTGATCAACCTGTCCGGTCTCACCGAGGAACAGCGGGCCACCGTGACGGAGGCGTTCAAATAGCAATGGTGCTGCAGCTCAAGCCGGCCGACACCGGCGGCACGCTCGACGCGTCGATCCAGTGGGGCGAGGAGGAGGGCCCGGACCCGATGCTGGTGCACGGCATCACCATCCCGTTGGGTCCGGTGCGGTTGGGTGGGCAGGCCGACGACGAGCCGGTGCTGCGCCTGCACTCGATCCGCTTCGACGTGCACAGCTGGCGGGAACTGGCCGGCCGCAGTTTCACTTTCCCGAACGTGGTCCGCGAGATCGAGGCCGAGGGGGAAACGCACCCGGTCTACGACATCTACGGCAGCCTGCGGCTGGGCAACGACTACCACCGGGTCGTCGTCAGCGGTATCGCCTTCGGCCGGTACGACGGCGCCCGGGTGACCGCCACCGTCGACGGTCGCGTCGAATCGGTGGCTCCGTCACCCGAGTTCGACCCGACCGACTTCACCTGCGAAGCGCGGCTGACGGTCGGTCCCGTGACCGTACGGGGTGATCTGGCCTCGACCACGCCGCCATCGGCGGCCGAGGCGCAGCGGCTGGCCGGCCAGCTGCTGCGCCTGGAGGACTATCGGCCGCCGCAGGAACGCAAGGGGGTAGCGGTCCTGGAGCCGGCCGGCTGACGGTTGGCTGGCGGTCGGGTGGCCCGCCGGCATCGACGAAACCGGTCAGCGCAGGAGATACCGACCCACCTGCCCGGACGCCCGGTCACCGAATTATCTTTCGAGTGATTGCGGCAGTCGACGTTCGGGATTGCCGCACCCGGGTGGTCACCCTCCGGATCGAGGCGGCCGGGAAATGGCGTGTGCGGCCACCCACTGGTGTGCTGAAAAGGCCCCCGGGGTTTGGCCCGGGGTCGAAATGAGGGTGGCTCGGGAACGTCATCGCCGATCCGTGGGTGTTAGTGTTCCGGCAATTATTGGGGGCAATAAGGGGGTACGGACATGGTTGTCGACCGCTCGTTTCGAAATTCTGCAACTCGGCAACGTCGCGGAAAAGTTCGCGCCATCCTGGCCGGATGTGCGGTGCTGGGGGTCGGCGCCGCCGTGACCTTGGCCGCCTGGACCGACAGTGAATGGGTCTGGGGCGGTGGGTCCGGCGACGGTGACAATATCGGGACGTCTCAATTCGACGTGCAACAGAACGTGTGGGACGGTGTCGGCGGGACCGCCAATTTCGTCGATCGGGAGGCGATCCCGGGTGGGCAGTTGCGGTTCCAGCCCAACGCGACCGCGCTGACCCCGGGGGACACCATCACCGCCGCGATGCAGCTGCGGACGGCGAATGGTTCTGATGCAGCGGAGGTTTCGCTGCAGGGAGCCGTGACCAACGGCTCCGATGCCGACCTGTTCACCGCCATGACGTACGCCGCCTACGAGGATGTGAGTCAGGCGGACTGCCAGGCCCAGATCACCGGCGGCGGAACGGTGCTGGTTCCTCCCGGATCGCCGTTGTCCCAGCCCGGTGCCGCGACCTTCACGTTGGCCGCCAACGCCGGGTGGACCATGGATCTGTGTTTCGTGCTGAGCCTTCCGGCCGATGCCTCGGACGCCCTTCAAGGTCTTCAGGTGTCCCCGGCGTGGGACTTCACCGCCGATTCGGTGTGAGCATCGGCGGGCGCCCGCCATTCTTGATGGGTCCGTGCCGCCGGCCCGATGGTGAGGGGGATCAATGGCGTCGGGCAGGCCGCGTCGATGGCATGGGATGGCGCGGGAAACGCTGCTGACCCTGGCTGCAATTCTTGGGGCGATCAGTGTGGTGGCGATCATCGCGTCCTTCACG
Source organism: Nakamurella multipartita DSM 44233 (assembly GCF_000024365.1). Lineage (NCBI taxonomy): Bacteria > Bacillati > Actinomycetota > Actinomycetes > Nakamurellales > Nakamurellaceae > Nakamurella > Nakamurella multipartita. Next base: position 3,863,956 of record NC_013235.1, on the reverse strand, counting down.
CTGAATCTTTCGGTGCTGGTCTTCAAAACCGGATCCATGTCCCCGTCCATTCCGGCGGGGGCGGCCGCCGTCACCCGGGAGATTCCGGCCGGTGAGCTCCGGGTCGGCGACGTGGCCAGCGTGTACCGGCCGGGGGTGGCCCTGCCGATCACGCACCGGGTGGTGGCGATCGCCGTCGACCCCACGACCCCGGGCGGGGTGATCCTGACCTTGAAGGGTGACGCCAACCCGGAACCCGACCCGGTCACCTACCCGGTGACCAGCGCCCGGAAGGTGCTGTGGTCCGCGCCCGGCATCGGCACGGCCCTGGTGCGGATGCGGGCGCCTTGGGTCCTGATCGGGATGACCCTGCTGGTCACGGTTCTCGTCACCTGGACGTTCTGGCCCGTCCGCCGGACCGCGGACCCGAACCCGCCGGAACTGGTGAACGAAAAGGAACGCCGGTGACGCCGGCCTGCCGGTGGATCCGGCGGCCGGGCCGGGCGCCCACGGTCGGCGCCGGATCCGCGGGAGCCGGCCGGTCGGCAATCGTGACGATTGCGATGACGATGACGATGGCGGCGGTGCTGATGGCCGCGGTGCTGACCGGGTGGAGCGCGCCCCCGGCGGCCGCGGACAGCCTGCCGATGACACCGGTGCCGACCACCGGAGCATCGGGCCCGCTGTCGCTGCGCACGTCGGTGTGGCCGTTGGTGATCCCGTCGCTGGCCCCGGGGGAGTCCTTCTCCTGGCAGCTGGGGGCCGCGCTGACCGGGGTCGATCGGGGCGAGCTGTCGCTGGGGGTCGTCTCCGGGGGCAGCCGCGCGACCGACCCGGACGGGTACCTCATCGACGTCCAGGCCTGCCCGCACCCGTGGGGCTCGGCGGACGGGATGGGGACGACGCCCACCTGCCCGGACGGCGGCACCCCGGTGCTGGCCCGGCAACCCCTCGCCCAGCTGCCCGCCGACCTGGCCTCGCCGATCGGCACGATGAGTCCGGAGCAGCCCTGGTACCTCTCGGTCACCCTGGCCCTGGCCAACAGCAGCCGGCAGGACCCGCGGACCGGAAGCCTGGTGATCGGACTGCAGGTCATGGCGATGGGCGACGACGGCACCCCGCTGGGCGGGTCGGGTATCGGCACCGGGAGCGACCCCGGTGCCGGCGCCGCCGGCGTCCTGGGCTGGACCGGGCTGGATGTGTGGTCGATGGTCGGCTGGGGGGTCGGGGCGGTCGTCGTCGGGCTGCTGCTGGCGACCGCCGGCCGGGCCCGGCAACGAGCGCGACGATGAGATCCGGTCGCCGGATCGCCGTCGTGCTGGTGCTGTGCTGGTCGTTGATCGGGGCCGGGGTGGCGACCGGCGCGACCGGCGGCGTGCTGTCCGTCACCCGCGCCGCCTGGCACGACACCGAATGGGTGCGCGGGGCGGCGGCGATGCGGGTGCCGCGGGACTGCGTGACCGCCGGCCTCTACGCCACCGAGGGTGGCGGGAAGTTTCTCGGCGGGACCGTGCTCAGCCTGAGCCTGGACAGCGTCGCCCAGCTGGCCGGGATCACCGCGCAGCACACCGGCAGCGTGTCGTCGTCCGCCCCCTCGCGCACCGCGGTGGCGGCCGACACCTACGCCAACCCGTTGGAGGCCACTGCCATCAGCGCGATCAACCTGGCCCTGGGCAACGGTGTGCAACTGGGTCTGCCGGCCGGTGCCGCCGGTCTGTACAACCAGTGGGGACAGGCCACCAGCCAGGGACAATCGGCCGGGGCGGCCGGACTGGTCAGCAACACCGGCGCCGTCGGGCTGGCCGGCGGCCCGGCCGACGCCACCCTGCCGGACGCGGCGGTCATCACCCCGAGCGTGCTGGTTCCGGGGGTGGCCGCCCTGGCCGACGCAACCCTGCGGGTCGGCGCGATCGCCTCGTCCAGCCGGCTCGACTGGTGCCGAACCCTGGAGAACCGGGTCACCACACCGGCCGCGCCGGCGGTGGTCACCCGCAGCTACGGCATCGCCCGGCTCGACCTGAACTCCACCTCGGCGGTGATCGGCGCCGTGTCCACCCAGGGCGCTGCGGCGATCTCCGCGTTGTCGACGACCATCAACGGCCTGGCCGGTCCGAGCGGCACCATCAGCACCACCCTGACCACCCTGACCAAGGCGGCCATCACCCCGGTGCTGGGCACCCTGCAGCTGGGCACCACCACCGCGACCACGACCGTCACCCTGAACCTGGCCCCGGTCTCCGCGCTGCTCACGCAGACCCTCACCGACGGCGTGGTCACCATCAACCTGGCCGCCGGCACCCTGACGGTCCGGCTGGACGGCTTGCTCGGCGGGGCCAACGGCCTCAACGGGCTGTCGCCGAACACCGACCTGGTGCTGGACAGCACGGTGATCAACGACATCACCGCCCGGGCGACGGCGCTGCTGGCCGGGTGGCGCACCCAGCTGGTGACCGCCGCGACCACCGCGGTGGACGGTGCCGCCGTCACCTCCACCGTCGACATCGCGCTCACCCTGCTCGGCGCGCATGTCGCCGACGTGCATGTGGCGCTCAGCGGCACCCTCGGCCAGGTCCGGGCGGGGACGGCGACACTGTCGGTGACCGCCGCGGCCGTCTCGGGGCTGCTGCCCGGGGTCAAGACGACCGTCGACACCGTGCTGACCGCCATCCTGAATACCGCGTTCAACGCGGCCGGCAAGACCACCGTGCTCAGCGGGGTGGCCGCGGCCGTGAACCCGGTGGTCACCACGGCTCTGACCACCTTCGGCGCATCGCTGAGCACCGCCACGGCCCCGGTCGTCACCATGCTCGGCAGCCTGCTCACCGGGCTGCAGGCCGTGCTGTCGATCAAGGTCAACGTCCAACCCGACCAAGCCAACGCGCCGGCGACCCCGACCGCCCGATCGACCGAGTACCAGGTCAGTGCGCTGCGCATCGGAGTCGTCAACGGCGCCGCATCCGCCGCATCGGTCTGGCTCGCCCAGTCCTGGGCCGGGCCGGATGTCGAACTGCCCTAGGTAGCCGAGCATCCGCAAGAGAGGACAGCAACTGTCCTCTGCGGCTCCTATCGTCACGTCCGACGCCTGCCCATCGAGGAGAGGAACGACGATGACCGGCCACCCGAGCGCCGCCCCCGTGTCCTGGGTTCCGGACGGCTATACGGCTGTCGCGCCGTGGGTGGTGACCGCCGACACCGGAGCGTTTCTCGACTTTGTCGCGGCCGCCTTCGCGGGGGTGGAACTCGCCCGGGTTCGCACCGCGGACGGGACCATCGGACACGGCGAGATCAAGGTGGGTGACACCGTCGTTCTGGCCTTCGACCGCCGCCCGGAATGGCCGGACATGCCGAGCCTGCTGCGGGTGTTCGTCCCGGACGCGGACCAGGCCATGGCCAACGCGGTCGCCGCCGGGGCCCGGGTGGTGACGCAGGCTTCGACGAGCGCGTTCGGGCAGCGGGGCGGGCGAGTCCGAGATCCGTTCGGGAACATCTGGTGGGTGGTCACTCAGGTCGAACTCGTTCCGGAGGCGGTGATGTGGCAACGGTTCCAGGAGCCGGGATACGCCACGCAGATGCGGGTGGCGCAAGAAACGCTGGACGCCGAGCTCAGCGGCCAGCAGCACCGGCGCAGCGGCGCACCGGTCGGTCCGTCGCCCGATCAGTTGAAGTGAATGCACCGGTCCGGTTCGCGTGGCCGGGTCGCCGGAGCATCGGCGTCGGTGTTTACTGCAGGTCCTGAACCCCCGGATCGCGGTTCAGCACCGACCCTCGGGGCAGGCCCGACGGCCGACCGACGGAGGTTGCCACGAACGCCGACTCACCCTCCCGATCGTCGGACGAGACGACCGGGGACGATGTCCCGCCGTTGGTCCGGGCCGGCAACCGGGCCCTGGAAGTCGCCGAGGGCATCGTCTACGCCGGGATCGCGATCTTCCTGTGATCCTGGCGCTCGGCGCGTTCGTCATCGCCGCCCGGTATGTCCCTTCCCTGTTCGGCGAGGACAGCGCCGCGAAGTCGGCGCTGGAGATCCTGGACACCCTGCTGCTGGTGTTCATCGTGGTCGAGTTGCTGTTCGCCGTGCGGATCACCATCGCCCGGCGCGAGCTGATCGCCGAGCCGTTCCTGCTCGTCGGCATCATCGCCTCGATCAAGGAGATCGTGGTGTTGTCGGTCAAGGCCGCGGACGAGATCGGCACCGGCACCTCGTTTTCCGACGCGATGTGGGAAGTGGCCGTGCTCGGTGTGCTGGTGATCCTGCTCGGCGCCACGGCGCTGCTGCTGCGCCGCAAGGAACGCGAGCCGGGGGAGGGCGACGACTCGGGCCCGTTCCGGCCCGATGAGGCCGGCGACCCGGCGCCGGAGTGAACCCCCGGACGCCGGATCGCCGACCTCACCGGTCCGGGACTAGCGCGGGATCGTGAGCGTGTTGCTGGTGCTCCCGCTGATGTTGGCCGGGTCGGCCGGGACGAAGGTGGCCGTGTAGGAGTGCTTGCCGCGCGGATTGGACCGCTTGGTCAGGTACGTCGCGATGCCCGCCCGCACCGGCACGGTGGCGATCAGGGTGCCGTTGTCCCGGATCTCGATCGTGCCCCGGGCCAGCTGCCCGTTGTTCACGTGCACCGTGGCCAGCAGCAGCGTGGGCAGCCCGAAGAAGCCGCCGGCGCCGACGAGCCGGGTGCTGGTGGTGGCCTGGTCGATGGTGACGTGGACCGGGGTGGAATCGGCGGCCGGCGCACCGCCGCCCCCGCTGTAGTGGGCCACGACATCCAGGGCCCCGGCCGGGGTCTTGGCCGGCAGCGTGAACGTCGCCGTGCCGTTGGTGACGGCGGCGGAGCCCAAGACGGTGTCGCCGGCGCGGAACTGGACCGTCCCGGTCACCGGGGTGACCGAGGAGGACACGGTCGCGGTCAGGGTGACCCGCTGGCCCGATCCGTAGACCTGGCTGGCCGGATTCGCGGTCAGGCTCACCGATGAGGTCGGCACCGCCGTGGTCGGGGAGACCAGCACGGCCACGGTGCGGGCCGGCACGGTGACCGCCCCGGTCGCCGCGTCCCAACTGGTGGTCTTGACCACCGGATCGGTGCCCTGGGCCTGGATGTCGGCCAGCGCGTAGTTCCGGCCGGCCAGCGCGGACACCGTCTGGGTGGTGCTGGTCGGGCTGGCGTTGTAGACGACCAGCACGCCGCTCAGGGCCGGATCGACGTCGGCCCCGACCGTGTCGTCGATGCTCATCACGATGACGCCGGGGGTGGCGTCCGGTCCGCTGCCCGGGAAGGTCAGCTTCTGCTTGATCAGCTCGGCATCGCCCAGCCGGAACAGCGGGGTCGAGGACCGCAGGCGCAGCAGGACGTCCGCCTGGTCGCTGGCCGTCGCGATGTCCGCGGGCGCCGGCTTGAGCGCGGGGTTGGCCAGCAACGGTCCCTGCACCGGCCACTCGCTGGAGTTGTCCCGCGCCGGCGGCAGACCGCGGCCGAAACCGTTGTCCTGGCCCGTCCAGTCGAGCGAGTTGAACCAGTCGCCCGAGTCGTAGCTGTTGTGGTCCAACGATTTACTGCGCAGCAGGTCGGTGCCCGCGTGCCAGAACGAGACGCCCTGGGCCAGCGTGACCGTGGCCAGCGACAGGGTGTTCATCCGCACCCGGTCGGCCATCGAGGTGGCCTCCGGGAGCTTGAGCGTGAGCATGTCGAACAGGGTGGCGTTGTCGTGGGCGTCGACGTAGTTGACGACCTCGTCGGGCTGGTCGGCGTACCCGGCCGGGGAGCCGTTGTAGTCGAGCTGATCACCCCTCAGGGTCTGCCCGCCGGCGGTCAGGAACGAGAAGCTGCGCAGGTTCCCGGCCAGCCCGAGCCGGACCAGGTCACTGTCCTTGGCCAGGATGGCAAGTTGCTGGTCGGCCGGGATGGTGCCCTTGCCGCTGGGGTCGGTGCCCAGACCGTTGCCGAAGCCCTGATCCTGCAGGGTGTCCGCGGACACCGGGGACCCGCCGTTGACGGCGTCGCGGAGCCGGTCGGTGAAGGTGCCGATGCCGGTGCCGCCGAGCTGGCCCTGGGTGGCCTGCTCGAACAGGGCGTTGTTGGCGACCTCGCCGAAGTTCCAGCCCTCGCCGTAGAGGTAGATCGCCTGGCCGTCGACGCCGTCCTTGGCCAGGGTCAGGGCGTCCAGCGCGGAGCGGATGGCCAGCATGTTGGCCTTGGACGCATGGCCCATCAGGTCGAAGCGGAATCCGTCCACCTTGTAGTCCTTGGCCCACAGCACCACCGAATCGACCATCAGCTTCTGCGCCATGGCGTGCTCGGTGGCCACGTTCTGGCAGCAGGTCGAGGTGTAGACGGTGCCGATCTTGTCCAGCCGCTGGTAGTAGCCGGGAACCACCTGGTCCAGCACCGATTTCGGGTCCTGGCCGCTGGCCGCGGTGTGGTTGAACACCTGGTCCAGCACGACCTGCAGCCCGTCCTGGTGCAGGGCGCCGACCATGCTGCGGAACTCGGCGACCCGGTCGCCGCCGTCGGCGTTGACCGCGTAGGAGCCGTCCGGGGTCGAGTAGTGCCACGGGTCGTAGCCCCAGTTGTAGCCGTCCGATCCGGCGGCCGCGCCGACGCAGGCCTGCTGCTGCGGCGAATCCGCGGGCAGCGACGGCAGATCGCACTGCGGGGTGCTCTGCTCGCTGCGCAGCTCGGGGATGCTGGCGATGTCGAAGCTGGGCAGCAGGTGCACGGTGTTCATGCCGGCTTGGGCCAGCTTGCGCAGGTGCTCGGTGCCGTCGCTGTCGTAGGTGAAGGCGCTGTAGGTGCCGCGGGCGGCCGCCGGGACGCTCTGGTCGTTGATGGAGAAGTCGCGAATGTGCAGCTCGTAGATGGCCCGGTCGACCGGGTTGGCCACGATCGGCGCCGGGGTGTCGGTCCACAGTTGCGGGCGGTAGGCGGGGTCGTTCAGGTCGATGGCCACCGAGTGGGTGGAGTTGACGGTCAGCGCCACCGAGTAGGGATCGGTCACCGTGTTGGTGACGACCTGCGCCAGGCTGGGCACGTAGACCTGGATCTGGAACAGGTACCGCACGTTCTTCCACGACGGATCGCCGGTCACCGACCAGGTGCCGTCGTCGTTGCGGGTGGCCGGCACGCTGACCCCGGTGGGGGCGCTGCCGTCGGTCGAACCGCTCAGTTGCACCGAGACCTGCTGCGCGGTCGGGGCCCACACGGTGAGGGTGGGGGTGCCGCCGGCCCAGGAGACGCCGAGCGTGCGCTGCCCGGCGGCGGTGGCGTACAGGTCGTCCAGCACGCCGGGCAGCTGGACCCCGGTGAGGGCGGCGGCGGTGCCGTCGGCCCGGAACTGGGCCACCATCAGCTGCTCACGCACCAGGGCGTCGATCGCGCCGGCGTCCAGCCCGGTCGGGCGCAACGCCAGGTAGCCGGCCAGCTCGGGATGCGCGGCCAGCTGGGCCGCGCTGAGCCCGGCCGGGTCGAGCGTCAGATCGACGCTGGTGCCGCCGGTCACGACGCCGTCCTGCGCGGTGATCCCGGCGGTCGGTGAGTGATAGAGCTTCCACGACTCCTCGGTCACCGCGGCGCCGTTGAGCAGCAACGACTTCGGCCAGGCCAGCGTCTGCCGGTCCACCCAGAACGCCTGCTGCTGGCCGGTTCCCGGCAGCGGCGGATCGTTCGCGACGATGGTCAGGACATGGGTCGCCAGCACGTAGCTGAAGGTGACCTGCTTACCCGAGGTGGTGCTGAAGGAGTAGTTCGCGCCGCCGGGAGCCCCGTCCACGCCGTAGTTCTCGTCCCAGGACAGGCCGTGCGCGACCTTCGCCTCGTACGAGCCGGTGGGGATCGCGGAGGTGGCGTAGGTGTAGACGCCGTCGCCGTCGGGGTCGGTCAGCCAGGACACCATGCAGTCGGGGGACCAGTCGCCGGGGCAGCCCAGTTCGCTCTGGAAGCTGCCCGGGACGGTGATGATCGGGCCGTCGGCCGACGTGCCGAACACGTGGGTGACCGGGTTGTAGTAGAAGGTCACCGCGGTGTCGGCGGCCAGCGTGAGCGCGGCGTTGGCCCCGCCGGGAACGCCGCCCTGGCCGTAGTTCTCGTCCCAGGAGCCACCGACGGCGATCTTGTACTCGTAGCTGCCGGCCGGGATGGTGAAGGTGGCCGAGTAGATGCCGTCGTTGGCCCGCTTGCTCAGCTGCGCGGCCTGGCAATCGGGCTGCCAGTCACCCGGGCAGCCGATCTCGGAGTTGAACGACCCGGCGGCGGTCACCACCAGATCGGCGGCGGCCGCGGTGGCCGGCGGCACGGCGATGATCCCCATCGCGGCCAGTATTGCCGTCAGCAGCGCGGTCAGCATCCGCCGCGGCCGTGTTCGGTGCCGCCGATGCCCTCGGACATGGACCCCGCCAGACGCTTCCATCAGATCTCCTCCACACCGAGTCGGCCCGCACGTGCGGATCGAAAGCTAGCAGTGCCTTGCAGTGGCTGCAAGAGTTTGCGAAACGTCCGGGTAGTCGACGTAGCGAGTACAGATGGACGATTTGTCCGCTTTAGATTGGGCGAGACGTGATTGAGAGGGCTTGCACTGCATGGAAGGGATTGCTACCTTCAGATCCGAAAACCGCCCGAGGCGAGGGGCTCGATGAACAGGTCCTACCGCAAGCCGCCCTTCTGGGACGGCCTGAACGTGATCGAACAGGGACTGCTGACTCGAGCGGCCGCCGAAGGCGTGCTGCACGAGATCGGCGCGCCCGGCCCGCTGCGGGCGGGGCCGGAACTCGATGCGATCCTGACCGCCGTGTGGCGCCTGCTGGGCGACGATCTCATCTGCCTGTACCGGGTCGCCGACGGCTACCCGGATGTGAAGCGGACCGAGATCGATGAGGTGCTGCGCGCGTGCCGGTCGGGCCATGCCGACCGCCCGGCGATCGGCATGTACCTGACTCCCAAGGGTGAGGACCTGGTGGGCGGGGCGTTGTCCAACCTGATCACCGACCAGCCATTCGAGCTGGACCACCGTCGCAGCGGGTGAGCGGCCGGGGGAGCACCCCGGCTCTCCGACGAGGAGCCGAGCCCGGCACCGGTCAGTGGGTCGCGCGTCCCGGCCGGGTCGGCGCGGCGTCGGTGGAGCTGCGCACCACCAGCTCCGGCTGGAAGAGCACCTCGGTGCGCGGGCCGGGCCGGCCCTCGATGTCCCGGACCAGCGACTGCACGGCCGCGCCGGCCAGAGCATCCACCGGCTGCTTGATGGTGGTCAGCGGCGGACCGGTGAACGCCATGACGGGGGAGCCGTCGTAGCCGATCACCGAGATGTCCTGCGGCACGCGGAGTCCGAGCCGTCGGGCGCCGCGGATCACGCCCAGCGCGGTGAAGTCGGACGCGGCGAGGATGCCGGTGCACCCGCGACCGATCAGGTCCGTCGCGGCGACCCGGCCGGCCTCGACCGAGTAGTCGCCGATGTGGACCTCGGCCTTGGCCTGCGGGTTGTGCCGCCGCATCGCGCGCTGGAAGCCGGCGAGTTTGCGGGCCGACGGCGTGTACCGGGTGGAGCCGGTCGTGATGCCGATGTGCCGGTGGCCCAACGCCAGCAGGTGGCGCACGGCCAGATCCATGCCGGCGGCGTCGTCGTCGGCCACGAAGGTCGCGTCGAAATCGGGGATCAGGCCGTTGATGAAGGCCAACGGCACGCCCTGCTCGCGCAGTTCGGCGTAGTGCGAAGTGTCGGCCAGCGCATCGGAATGGATGCCGGAGAGGAACATGATGCCGGCGACACCGTTGTCCTGCAGCAACTGGATCGACGCCGTCTCGCCGGGCGCCCCCAGGTGCCGGGTCGAGAGCAGCGCGTTGTAGCCGAAGGGCGGCAGGGCCCGCTCGATGGCCTGCGCGAAGACCGGGAAGATCGGATTGCCCAGTTCGGCGATCACCACGCCGATCAGGCCGACCCGGCGGGCCTGCAGGGTGGTCGGCCGGGCATAGCCGAGGAGCTCGGCCGCATCCAGCACCCGGCGCCGGGTCTGCGCGTTCACGCCCGGACGTTCGTTGAGCACCCGGGACGCGGTGGCCGGGCTGACCCCGGCGTGCGCGGCGATCTCGCTCAGGGTGACGCTCACGGTTGCGCACCACCCTCGGTCCGCGGCGCCGGTCCGGTCGACTCACGAACGATCAGCTCGGCCTCGAACAGCAATTCCTGCCGAGGCTGCGGGGTGCGCTCGATCTCCTCCAGCAGGTAGCGAACGGCTGCGGTGGCGATGATGTCGGTCGACTGCAGCAACGTGGTCAACGGCGGGTCGGTGAACGCGGTGATCGGCGAACCGCCGAAGCCGACGACCGAGACATCCGCCGGCACCTCCAATCCCAGGCTGCGGACGCCCCGGATCGCCCCCAGGGCAAGGAAATCCGAGGCGGCGACGATCCCGGTGCACCCGCGGCCGACCAGGTCGACGGCGGCCGCCGCGCCGCTCTCGACGGTGAACTCGCCGATCGATACCGGCGCCTGCTCGGCCTGCCACCGGCTCGCGGCCTGGGTGAAGCCGGCGATCTTGCGTTCCGACGGGGTGAACCGGGCCGGGCCGGTGGCCAGCCCGATGCGGCGATGCCCCAACGAGATCAGGTGGCGCACGGCCGCTTCGGCGGCCGCCTCGTCGTCGTCGGCCACGAAGCTGGCGTCGAAGCCGGGCATGAGCCCGTTGATGAAAGCCAGCGGCACCCCGCCGCGGCGCAGTTCTCGGTAGTGGCCGTGGTCGGCGGTGGTGTCCGCGTGATAGCCGGAGACGAAAATGATGCCGGCCACGCCGTGTTCGCGGAGCAACTCGATGGAGGCCTTCTCGGCCGGCATGCCCAGCTGGCGGGAGGCGATCAAAGCGCCGAAGCCGGCCGCGCGCAGGGCGCGGTCGATGTCCTGGGCGAACAGCGCGAAGATCGGATTCTCCAGCTCGGCGATCACCACGCCGACCAGGCCGGCCCGCTGCGGACGCAGATTGGTGGGCCGCTCGAAGCCGAGGATGTCGACCGCGGTCAGCACGTTCTTGCGGGTCGCGGCGGCGACTCCCGGCCGCCCGTTGAGAACGCGTGACGCGGTCGCCGGACTCACCCCGGCCATCGCCGCGATGTCGTTGAGGCGGGAGACCACACGGGCAATCTACCCGAACGACCTGTCGTGAACCGTTCCGAACCGTGCAAGTCCTCCCGATCAACCGATCGAGCCGAACGATCACTGGCGAGGAGGTGAGCGTCGCTGCGGGCGGGAAGCCCTTGTCCGCCAAGGGCAGACACCGGAACCCTCGTCCCGTCGTAGTGCCAAAGGCAGCCACCGAGCGCAACGATTTCCGGCAGTCCGGGCGGCCCGCCGGGTCACCATGGCCTCCGCCCGATCTCGCCGGCGCCGGCGGTCAGCTCCGGATGGTGCCCGCGTAGCTGCCGCCGCGCAGGACGGCGGCGTCGGCGGTCAGGGTGGCGCTGACCCGGCCGTCGCGGATGGAGATCTCGGCGTCGATCTGCCCGCCGGGCGCGGTGCGGCCCCGGTAGACCGGGTGCCGGTCACCGGTTCGCCGCCGATGGTGCCCACGAACGTGCCGGTGGAGCGGAACACGTCGGCGTAGGTGCCGGGGGGAGCGGCCTGGGCCTGGTCGCAGGAGGCGTCGACCAGCGCGGTGGTCACGCCGTCGGCGGTGCCGACGATGCCGGCGTCCGGGGTCGGATCGGCCGGGCCGGGGAAGACGATGGTCCCGGTGACGGTCAGCCAGCAACCCCGGCCGGGGGCCGGCTCGAAGCTGATGCCGGTGGCCGTCGTGCCGAAGGAGCCGGACACGGCCTGCCGGAGCACCGGCTCGGCGGCCTGGGCTGGCGTCGCGACGACACCGCAGGCCAGCGCGGCGGCGATCGAAAGGGTCACGCGGAGTGGGGGAGACACCATGGGGGCGCAGTTCCCCCACGGAGCGTGGATCAACCCGTCATCGGATCGGTGACGGCCGTCAGCAACGCCTCCAGCGGCGCCGGGAGCGCCGAGGGGGGCAGCGCCTCGACGATGGCCCGCCCGTAGTGGGACTTGCGGCCGCTCATCGTGCCCAGAAACCGGCGCACCTGCCGCTCGGGGGCCCGGTCCCGCTGGTCGGGTTGGCGCCGGAACGTGTCCAGGGCGCGTCCGTCACCGTTGGCCCGGATGACCTGTTCGACCCCGGCGATGCCGGCCGCCCGGATCAACTCGGCCTCCAGATCCTCGACGCAGGCGAAGAAGTCGTGCGCGGCCAGCGCGCGGCGGACCGGGCCCGGCCCGTCGGCCACCCGCAACGCGCGACGAAAGTAGGTCTCCTCGGCGACGTCGTACAGGCCGGCCACCCGGACCTCGAGCCGGTCCGGTCCCAGCAGGTCGACGTAGTGGGCGATGTTGGTGGCCCCGCCCATCGGGACCACGCAGACCCGCTCGGCCCGCAGGTCCAGGCGCCGCCGCTCGGCCGCCGCGGTCACCGCCTGCGCGTCGCTGACCCCCTCGACGAGCACGACGCACCGCAGGCCGGCGTCGCGGGCCAGCGTGCGGACGGCATCGAGGTCGGTGTCGGCGGGGTGCATCGCGGCGGCCGTCAACGCCGTCCGCAGGCCACCCCATCCCGATACCGCGCTCACCCCCTACCCCTCTTTCACCACGGCGTACCAGATCCGCTCGGCCACCGCGGCCAGCCGCTCCCCGGCCTCCAGCAGCCGCCGGTACAGCTCACGCCGGGCCACCACCTGGCGCAGGTCCTCGTCGGACAACAGCTCCTGCATGGCCCGCCGGTACACCTTCTCCATGCGCCGCTCGGCGGCCAGCGCCGCGTCGGCCTCGGTGGTGGCCACGTCGTTCTTGCCGGTCAGCTGGGCGAAGGCGGCGCGGATGTGGGTCATGCCCTCGAGCAGGTCGGCGGCCAGTTCGGCGGCCCGCTCGTCCGGCTCGACGGCCAGCACCTCGGCCTCGCGGACGATGTTCTTGGCCGCGTTGAGCACGTCGTCCAGCAGCTCGGACAGGCTGTAGAGGTCCTCCTGGTCGATCGGTGTGCTGAACGCCTGCCGCAACTGGGCCTGCAGGGTCCGGCGGATCCCGTCCGCCTCGTGTTCGGTGGCCCGGACCACCGGCCCCTGGTCGGCGGCGCCGCCGGCCCAGGCGGCGAAGGCGGTCAGGCCCCGCACGGTCACGTCGGCCTGGGTGGCCAGCGTGCCCAGCACGTCCGGGGTCTCCGGCAGGAACCAGTGCAGCCTCATCGCCACGCTCCCTCCACCCACGCGATCGCCGCGCCCAACACCGCGCAACCGGGCAGCGTGACGATCCAGGCCAGCAGAATCTCCCGGACCACCCGCCAGCGGACGTGTCGCTTGCGCCGCGCGGCACCCACGCCGACCACCGACGAGGCCACCACGTGCGTCGTGCTGACCGGCGCGCCCAACGCGGCCGCGCCGCCGATCACCAGGGTGCTCGCTCCCTGGCTGGCCAGCCCGTCCAGGGGTCGGATCCGGTAGATGCCCCGGCCGACGGTGCGCACGATGCGCCACCCGCCCAGCGCCGTGCCCAGCGTCATCGCCACCGCGCAGGCGACCTTGACCCAGGTCGGCACCACGAACGCCGGCAGCGCACCCGCCGCGACCAGGGCCAGCGTGATCAGGCCCATGGTCTTCTGCGCGTCGTTGGTCCCGTGCGCGAACGCCAGCGCCGCCGACGTGAACCACTGCCCGGCCTTGAGCGGCCCGGTCACCCGGCGATCGGCCCGGCGCAGCGCCCGCCGGGCCGAGGCGTCCATCGCCCACCCGGCAAACCCGCCGATCAGCGGGGACGCGGCCAGCGCGACCAGGACCCCGAGCACCCCGACCGGCCGCCAGCCGTCGAAGCCGCCCCAGTTCACCGCGGCCACCCCCGCGGTCGCCATGCCCGCCCCGACCAGGCCGCCGACCAGCGCGTGCGAGGACGACGAGGGCAGCCCGAACCACCAGGTCAGCAGGTTCCAGCCGACCGCCGCGAGCAGCGCGGCGACCAGGATCTGCAGCACGTCACCGGTGTCGATCTCGACCAGCCCGCCGACGGTGTCGGCGACCGCGGTGCCGGCGATGATCGGCCCGAGCACGGTGAAGACCGTGGTGACGGTCAGCGCCTGGCCGGGGGTCATCGCCCGGGTCGCGACCGGGGCGGCCAGCGAGTTCGACGAGTCGTGGAAGCCGTTGGTCAGGTCGAAGGCCAGCGCGAGAGCCACCACGACCGCCAGCGACCAGACCTCCATGGCGTTCATCGTGCGCGCGGTGGGCGGCGCCGGCTGGGTGGTTTCGGTGGTTTGTGACGATCCGCGGGCTCGGCGGGAATCGATGGCCTCGTCTACTCGGAGGCGCGTCGGGTCAAGATCAGATGGATGACGCCGGACGGCGACGGAGTCACCTCGATGGCGAAACGCTCCTCGAGGCCCTCAAGGCCGTCCCAGAGCCGCTCGCCCCGGCCCAGAATGATCGGCACGACGACGATGTGCAGGTGGTCGATCAGGTCGGCCTCGAGGAACTGGCGCACCGTGCTGACCCCGCCGCCGATCCGGACGTCCAGGCCGCCGGCCAGGGCCCGGGCCTGCGCCAGCGCGGCGACCGGGTCGGCGTCGACGAAATGGAACGTGGTCCCGCCGGCCATCTCCAGCGGCGGCCGCGGATGGTGGGTCAGCACGATGACCGGGGTGTGAAAGACCGGGTCGTCACCCCACCAGCCCTTCCACTCCTCGTCCGCCCAGGGCCCGCGGATCGGGCCGAACTTGTTGCGCCCCATGATCTCCACACCGATGCCCGGAGCCCATTGGCTGGCAAACGCCTCGTCGACGCCGCGAGATCCCGCCGTCGTTCCGTGCAGCCCCATCTCGCGGAACGTGCGCGTCTCGAACGCCCACTCCATCAACCGGCTGCCCGCATGCCCGAACGGAGCGTCGAGTTGCTGACCTTCGCCGGTGCCGAAACCGTCCAGCGACACCGAGAAGTTGTGGACTCTGACCAGGGACATGTCATCTCCTGACGTCGTGGCTGTCGCCACACCTTAGGACGGTCGGCCTTGCCTTCTCGGCTCCACGGCACTCTCGTCTTGTCCGTCCAGCGTGTCGGGTCCCGCGACAGGCTGATGCTGGAGTGGCGCCCTCGACGGTGGTGAGCTGCCCGATGGCCGGGCCGTCCGGCACACACCGGGGCACCATCTACCGCACGGTCACCATGACCTCACGACGCGCGTCGTCGACGGACGTGACTTGCAGGGTCTGGCCGTACCCGGGCAACGGGATGGTCTGACCCACGACGGCCGGGTGCCACGAGGTGACCGCGGCGCGGAGGGCGTTTTGACACCGGGCCGACCCGAATCCGACGCGGTGAACTACGAGCCCGCCGGAGGCGGGCAGGTCCGCCGCTCCTCCCGGCGGTGCGGCAATGCCACGGTCGAAGCCCTCCGGCCTGCGGTACTCCACCCAGATCTGGGCGTTGTCCATGGGCCGTCGAGGGAGTTCTCCGACGGTGATGGCGATGCGCCTTCCGTCCCCGATCGGCGGGGCGCCGGCGTTGCACGACAGCGGGTAGGACAGGCCGACCGCGTCGGCCAGGTCCGCCACCTGGAAGTGGGTGACGTTGCGGCCGTAGTCCAACCACCCGGCCACGAAGAGGTAGGGGGCAATCAGGCCGGGCCCGACCATGCCGTGCTGGAACCGACCGGGCCAGGCGAGCGTGGGGCTCTCCCAGGTGCGGGCAACCCCCGGTCGACCCATCATGCAGAACGGGTCGGCGTAGTCGTCGAGGGTGTACCGGTCGGCGTGCGAGCAGACGCCGAACGTGTGGGTCATCTCATGGCAGGCCAGCTGCGGGGCGACGTCCTGCGCACCCACAAACCGGTTGTTCTGCCCGGCCGCCGTCCCGGCCGTGGAGACACCGTCGTCGGGCATCCACATCACGTGGTCGAACTGGTCCAACGGCACCCCTTGGGCCTTGGCCAGCCTGGTGTAGTCGGCGTCCTCGGTCCCCGCCTTCGCCGATTGCTGCTTTTGCTGAAAGGTCATCAGGGGCAGCGGGCCGAAAACCTGCCACTCCACCAGCAGCCGGCCGCCGCTCATCGTCCGGAAGAACGCGGCCACCCCTTCCGGTTCGAAGAACATCCGGTCGAACCAGTCCATCGGCATCGTCAGGCGCGGTGTGACCGGCGAGAACGTCAACAGGCAGACCGCCCACGACTTCACGATGGTGCGGTCGCGCTGCGCCAGCAGCGCGCGCAGCGAGTACTCCGGGGTGCCATGTTCGGCCGCGATCGCCCGCAGGCTCCAGTCCCGTTGTCCCGGGCGGACCAGGGTGGAGTTGACCAGCGCGGCGTCCATCAGCGCAGCATCGTCAGGACGGGCACCAGCGCCTTGCCCTGGTGCAACACGGCCAGCGCCTTTCCCACGAGCGACCCGGTTGCCCGGTCGGCGTCCGCGCACATCGCGTGACCCGGGGTGGGCGACGCGGTGAGCAGGTCGCCGCGGCGCACCGCCCCTCGGTCGGCGTCGACCCAGCACATCACCTTGCCCACCAGGGCCACCGGCATCCGGCGCCCGCCTCCGCCGGTGTCCAGCACCATTCCGGGACGGAAACCTGGTGCGCCGGAGACGATCCCGATCACGGCTGTCTCGTAGGGCTGGTCCGCGGGCTCGAGTCCGCCGCCCTCCCCGAGCCTGACCACCATCCCGGGGAGCACCGTCGCACCCTCTTCCACGTCGAACTCTTCGGCGACATCGGCGCCGAGCGGGCGTACGTCCCCGCCGACGTACAGGTTCCCGGACACCGAGACCCGGCCGTCGAACATGCCCGCCCAGCCGCCGCCGGTGTTGCCACCGAACAGGCCCGCGTTGTTGATGCTGCGGCTGACGCCGAACACCGCGTGGAACGCCTCGCTCTCACCGACCACGCCCGCGTTGTCCCGGCTCGAGCCGAACACGCCCTGGTACGTCTCGCTGGTACCGACGACACCACGGCGGCCTCGGCCGACGACACCGTCCCCCCGTTGGCTGCTTCCCTCGATGCCCACTCCTGACGTGCTCTGGCCCACGACGCCCGTGTTCGAGCCGCTCGTGCCGTGGACGCCGAAACCCGACGAACTCTCCCCGATGGTGCCCGTCGAACTGGTGCTGACCCCGTGCACCCCGTACAGCGTCTTGCTCTGCCCGAGGACGCCGGTATTCGTGTCACTTTCGCCGTAGACCCCATGCCAGCCGGGGCTGCGGCCGTACACCCCCGACGCCCCGCCCCGGGATTCCCCCCAGACGCCGGTGTACCGCTCGCTGATCCCGAGGATGGCCGTCTCGTTGTCGCCGGACACCAGGTTCTCGAAGGTTCCCATCGAGTCATCCGTCCCTTCGCGGCTATGCGGCAAAGTCTGCGATCAATGGTCCTCGGCTCGTCAAGGGTGCGCCATCGCCCGTCAACCCGCCGAGGCCGGAGTCACGCGCGATGGCTCTCCGCGGACTGTTCAGAAGGCGACGGTGCCACTACTCGGCCTCGCCCGCCCCGCGGCCTTCGGCACCGGATATGGGGCTCGCAACTTGCGAGCATGGCGAAGCAAGGAACCCGTCACGACCCCGTCGCCGCCCGTCCCGACGGCGATGCCCTGTGCTGTGCGCGTCGCTCTTCACCGGCTGGGCTCCGCGCTTCTTGGAGGCCGGCGCCAGCGTTTTGCAGGAACCAGTCGTCTGTGGTCGCACCGGGCATCCTGACCGAAGCGCAGCCGGAGAGGTCAGTGGGCGATGACCGCCGATCGGGCGAGTCGATCGCAGCGAATCAGAAGAATGGGATTGACCGGACATATCGCCTACGGGAGAGTGTAGTTCCCTATCCCTTCTCCACGGACTCGGCGGGCGAGACGCGATGCGGCAGATCCTGGTGGTGGCGAACCAGACGCTCGGCGGCGAACGGCTCAAGGAGGTGGTTCGCGAACGGATCGGCCAAGGACCCTGCACTTTCACTCTGGTGGTCCCGGTCGTACTAGCCTCGATCTTTCTTCCGGTGGTCGGGCGGCCTCGTAGCCGTTCCTCATGATCATTTTTGTCCTCCTCTGTTGATCATGGGTTGGCTGCTGAACCCGTGGTCGCCTGGGTGGGCGCCGGGTTCCACTGCCCGGTTCGGGTCCTTGGTCGGAGATGGTGGTCGGGTCGGTGGGTCAGGTCAGTTGCGGCAGGTTCCGCAGCCGGGCCAGGCCGTGCAGGAGGAGGTCGCGGTGGGGTGCGTGCGCGGACAGGCGGAGCCAGGTACGGCGGGCTTTGCGGCCGATCCGGGCGGCGACGCTGAACAGTCGGTGCCGCAGCTTCTTGGGCTCCCAGGTCCGCGCCGGGGTGCCGGTGAAGGCGAGCATCTGCATCCATGCGGTCAGTTCGGTGGCCAGTTGCACGACCGCGATCCACACTTGATTCTGGGCAAAGTCGTTGAGGGGCAGGTTGTTCAGGCCGGTGTCCTTCGAGTTGCGGATCCGGTCCTCGCAGCGGGCGCGGCGCCGATGCCGCAGTTCCAGATCCGCGAGCTGTCCGCCTTTGGTGTTCGTGGCGAACGCGGTGAGCCGGTTGCCGTTCGAGTCGGTGAACTTCAGCTGGGCACCGGGATGGGGTCGTTCGGCGCGGACGATGACCCGCATGTCCTTGGGCCAGCCCTTGAGCTTGAGGACCCCGGTCAGTTCGGCCACCCAGGCCCCGTCCCGGGGCTCCTGGTCGGCGTTGTACGCGGGTGTCCACGCCGCCTCCGGCAGGGCGTCGACCTTGGCGGTGATGTCGGTGGTCAGGGTGAACCCGACCGAGTACTGGACCCGTTGCCGGGCCATCCAGTCCACGAACTCGTGGGTTCCGCCGGCCCCGTCGGTGCGGACCAGCACACCGCGGCCGGGCCGTCGGTCCGCCGTGGTGCAGGGCAGTTGCGCGAGCGCGGCCTTGACCACGCTGATGTGGTCGGCTGCGGTGTTGGAGCCGGCGTTGCCCGGCCTCAGCAGCATCGCCAGGGGTTCACCGGTGCCGTCCGGGCCGTGGTCGGCCCACGCGCCGATCGGGTGGAACCCGAAGCCCTTCTTGAATGTTGCTGCTGCCAGCTGCTTTTCGGAGTGCGCGGTGACCAGGGTGGCGTCCACGTCGACGACCAGCGGCGCCTTCGCCGACCGGTCATGGTTCGGTGCGGCGGGTCCGGCCAGCTTCCACGCCCGGGCGCGGGCTGCCGCCCGCGCGGTGTCGATCGCCTTCAGCGCTGCCGTCGCGTCCGAGGCGAGGGTGTCGATCAGCCGGGACACAGTCGGGTCGGACGCCACATGACCGAACACGGCGGGCTCGGCCCGCAGTTGGGCGATGTCGGCCAGGCAGTCACCGCCGATCGCCAGCGAGATCGCCAGGTCGAGCAGGATCTTGCCCGGGTCGTGCACCGCCATCGGCTTGCGCCACGGCCTCAACGCCGCCGACAACCCACGACCCAAACCGACCCTGTCCGCGGCCAAGGCCAGCAGCACCGACCCGCCGTGGGACACCACCCGCTTGCCGGTGGCATCGACTCGGAGCGACGGGTACAGCCCGGTAGACTTCCGCATCGGAAAGGTGCTCCTGGTTCTGGTTCGATTGGTCCCTCAGCAAGACCTATCTTCCCAGGTCAGAGCACCTTTCCTCATGATCAACACTCTGCCGATCAGAATTACGATGAAAGCGGCAGGCTAGACGCGGGCGATGTCATCGGGAAAGTCGGTGCGGTCGAGGCTGCTGCTGACATTGGGGCGCATTGGGGGCTGCCCTCCACGACCTACGAATCGGCCCGCATCCAGGCCGTTCATCGCTTGAGTGCCGGCATCCAGGCCCTATCGGAGTTGGGTGCCTCGGTAGACGGCGACATCGGCGTGCAGGACCCGGTCAAGGCTGTCGGCCACTGCCTTGCCGCCGGGACCTACGAGGAGATCATCGTCTCGACGCTCCCGAAGACCGTGTCCCGCTGGTTGCTCCAGGACGTTCCGCATCGCATCCAGCGCAAGTTCAAGATTCCGGTCACCACGGTCACCGCTCGCGAGGGGTTCACCACCTAACCGACCGCGCGCCGCCGTTCGTCACGCATGAACCATCGTCGTTTGCCGCCAGCAGTACTCCGCTCACGAGGCGATATGCGGTCAGAAGATCCTCCGTCGCCAATCAGACGGCACCCTTCCGGCTGGTCATCACCACGACGCGGCCCATGCCCAGGATCACGCCGAAGGCGACCCTGCGACGTAGGTGCCAATCCGCAGTGACCCGGATGAAGTGAATCGGACCTGCGACGAGGACAAGATCAACTGGGGCGGCGCTTCTGGCTGCTTGAGTGTGAATGTTGTTCGAAGCACGAGCCAGCTCTGCTCATCTCGCAAAGGTGAAGGCACCTTCTGCACACTCGACGGCCGGGACCGCTGTCACCTGTGCCAAACGCCCTGGCCCGATGTTCGAATCAGGGCCTATTAACTGCGTTGACAAAACTGGGATCGAACCAGTGACCAAGCCTGATCTTGATACTGGCCTCTACCTCGGTGTTCATGGCGCTGACCTGCTGATACAGTCAACAGTAGCGCGGGACAGGCGCGGACACAAGAGGACATCGGTAGACTCTGATCCGACACGTATCCGACACGATCGGGAGCATTAGTGGCCAAGAAACGGGGCTTCGGGCAGATCCTTCGGCTCCCCTCGAAGCGGTATCGCGCCCGGTACACCGGCCCGGATACTCAGCTACACAACGCCCCATCCACCTTCGAGACCCGGGAAGACGCCGAGGCATGGCTCACCGATGAACGCCGGTTGATCGCCGCCGGGACCTGGGCGCCGCCCGCGCACCGGACCAAGACGATCGAGCACCGGACCTTTGGCGACTACGCCACTGACTGGCTCACCGCCCGACCGATCAAGCCGCGGACCCGATCCCATTACGCCATGCTGCTGGACAAGTTGATCCTGCCCGGATTCGAGTCCTCACCACTCAAGACGATTACCCCCGATCAGGTCCGGGCTTGGCACACCCGACTCGGTGACTCGACTCCTACCCTGCGAGCGCACGCCTACAGCCTGCTGCGGGCGATCCTCACGGACGCTGTCCACGACGGAATCATCCCGGCCAACCCGGCGCACATCCGGGGCGCCGGCAACGCCAAGCGCGTCCACAAGATCAAACCCGCATCGCTGGCGGAGTTGGGTGTCCTCGTCGGTGCGATGCCGGACGCGAAGTACCAGTTGATGACCCTGTTGGCTGCTTGGTGCGGGCTCCGATTCGGCGAACTCACGGAGCTTCGGCGATCCGACATAGACGCGAAGAACGGCGTGATCCACGTGCGCCGCGGTGTCGTCCGCACCGACGGCGAGGTGATCGTGGGCACCCCGAAGTCTGCTGCTGGACACAGGGACGTCAACATCCCGCCGCATCTGCTGCCCGCGGTCCGCGACTACCTCAAGGCCAACGTGAACGGTCGCGACGGACTCCTATTCCCCGCCGCCGATGGTGTTTCTCACCTTGCCCCATCAAGCCTGTACCGGGTGTTCTACCCCGCGCGGAAGAAGGCCGGACGCCCGGACCTGCGCTGGCACGACCTGCGGCACACTGGCGCAGTTCTCGCCGCAGCGACCGGCGCCAGCCTGGCCGAACTCATGGGTCGACTCGGACATTCAACACCCGGTGCGGCCCTCAGATACCAACATGCCGCGCAGGGCCGGGATGCTGAGATCGCCCGCAGGCTAAGCCAACTCGTAGAGGTGAATTGATGACACGCAAGGCAGACCGCACAGTGCAGCCGATCACGCTCGGCCGTGGTGGCGTCCCGGTGGATGAGTTCCCGCAGCGGTGGGCAGAGGCGGTACAGCGGCAGCTAGATGCCGAGCGGGCAGCCGCCGAAGCTTCGCGTCCATATGAACATGATCTTGAGACGTCGACAGGTGATCCCCGGCTTGTACCGGGCCTGTCAATTAACGGCCTTCTGTCGATCCGGACGCAAACGGAGGCGAACCAGGGCGACCCGCAGGTCAAGATAGGCCGTGTTCTGTGCGGTTGCATTGGACATCAATCCAGCGTGTCTGATCGGGTTCTGGCACAGATCTGGGCCAGTGACCGGCGTCATCGCCAAGAAGTACCGATGTTCTATCTCGCCCTCCAGAGGGTAGGTGACCTTGACCAACGTCCGGTCGTCATGAACGTCCAGCAGGAGTTACTGACCGATCAAGAGATGCAGATGGACTGCGTGGGTCTGCCCCGAGTTCAGTTGACACCTGACCTCTGAGGTTTCGGCCTCAGACGGAAGGATGTCTTTCGTGGCTAAGCCCTATCCCAAGGAGTTCCGCGACGACGTCGTGGCCGTGGCCCGCAAGGGCCAGGCGACGCTGACGCAGATCGCGAAGGACTTCGGCATCTCCGAAGGCTCGCTCGCGAACTGGATGAAGCAGGCCGACATCAAGGACGGTCGCCGTCCCGGTCTCACCGACGTCGACCGTGCTGAGCTTCGCGAGTTGAAGAAGCGCAACCGCCTCCTCGAGCAGGAGAACGAGGTCCTGCGTAGGGCAGCGGCCTACCTGTCGCAGGCGAACCTGCCGGGAAAATAGTCTTCCCGCTCGTCCGAGAGATGGCTGCGACCGGCGCCCCGATCAGGGTGCCGGTCGCGGTGACGTTGCGGGTGCTCGGCCTTTCGCGGGCCGGGTACTACAAGTGGCTCAGCGACCCCGTATGCCAGCGGGACTACGACGACGCCCACCTCATCGACAAGCTCTACGACCTCCATGGCGACGATGCGACGTTGGGCTACAGGTTCCTCACCGACGAACTCGAAGACGAGCACGGCATCCAGGTCGGGGAGAACCGGGTGCACCGCCTGTGCCGCATCGCCGGCATCACTGCCAGCCACCACAAGAAGCGCTCCAAGACCGGCTCGACCGGCCCCGCGCCACACGACGACCTCCTCGCGGTCGTCGACGAGCACGGCGTCGTACGTCACGAGTTCCTCGCCGACGCCCCGAACAAGGTGTGGCTGTGGGACATTTCCGAGCACCCCACCCGCGAAGGCAAGCTCTACATCTGCGCGATCAAGGACGTGTGGTCGAACAAGATCGTGGGCTACTCCATCGACTCCCGGATGAAGTCGTCCCTGGCGCGGGCCGCGATGCGCAACGCGATCGCGCTCCGCAGCCCGGCCGGGACAGTCTGTCACTCCGACCGAGGCGGTCAGTTTCGTGCCAAGCGGACCCAGCGGCTGCTGGCGAACAACGACCTGGTGGGGTCGATGGGCCGCTCCCACGGCGCCGGCGACAACGCCAGCATGGAGAGCTTCTTTTCCCTGCTGCAGAAGAACGTCCTGAACACCCGCCGTTGGGACACCCGCGACGACCTCCGCCTCGCGATCGTCACCTGGATCGAAACCAAGTACAACCGACGACGCCGCCAGCGGGCCCTCGGCAAGCTCACCCCGGTCGAGTTTGAGATGATCTACAAGGCCGCAGAAGCGGCCTGACTACTGCAAACCCCGAGTGTCAACCAGACCGGGGGCAGACCCCGGCTCCCATGGGAGACAAACAGCGCAAGGCAGGGCACTGAGGAAGTTCGCCGATCGTGCCTGGATTCGATACATGAATGGCGCGACGAAGGTTCAGGACTTCAGGCTTCCTGGACGATGACCTGCTGCACTGCTGTCACGTTGTGTCCGCGCTGGTGTACAGTAGACCCATTAGAGCGGTCAGGCTTGGGCCTGAACAGGGTTTCATAGAATCCCTGCTGGGAAGCAACACTCCGCCCCGGGAAGCACAAGAAAGGGCTTCCTGTGGCGCGCCATCTGGTAACTATCGCTGCCGCCGCCGAGTTCGCAGCGGTCAACCCGCGGACAATTCGGCGGCGCATCTCTGACGGCACCATCACTGCCTACAGGGTTGGGCCGCGGATCTTGCGAGTCGACCTGAACGAGGTCGAAAACAAGCTACTCCGGCCGATCGCCACCGGTGGTGGTCATGCAGCCTGACCGAGATGACAAAGGCCGCCCCGGCATGTGGGCGGCCTCGTCAAACAACAACCTGCTGGGCGGCGGGTCTGCGTCCGATTCTATCAACCCGGATCAGCTTGTGGACGATCACCGACAACTGGTCGGCTCCATCATCTGCGCCCCTGCCGACGTTCGGGATCGACTGTTCCGGGTCCTCGCCCCAGATGATCTGGACACTCCGGTTGCGGCCGATGCGCTCGAAATCCTCCGGTCTCTCCATGCCGACGGAGTGACCCATCGCGCCGACCTCTGCGAGCAGTTCGCCGACCGGGTAGCTGATCGCCGGCGCAACCATTGCCCGGGGGATCGACTGACGGCGCAGTATCCGGGCGGGCCGAAGGTCTGGTTGGCCACCGCGTTCAGAGACGCAATACCGCTCGGAGAGCACGGCGCGATGGTGCTGGCGCTTCAGTACAGCGGGACCGGTCATCGCCGGGCCGTCGCCCACGCAGCGGATGTGCTGGCCCGCGCAGCTCGGGATCCGCACCTGGATCAAGACGACGTTGACGCCGCCGCAGAGCACCTCCTGCCGCTGATCTCGCCGGTGGTGTCCGGATGACCAAGAACTATTGGAACGCGGCCGAATTGCTCGCGACCGTTCTGCCGATCCCGAAGTGGGCGGTCTCCGGGGTCATTGCCGAGGGCGTCACCCTGCTCGCCGGCCCGCCCAAGGTCGGCAAGTCGTGGTTGGCCCTGAACCTCGCGGTGGATGTCGCGTCGGACCTCGGAGTCGCCCTCGGCGGCATCGACGTCCAGCAGGGGGATGTTCTGTACCTGGCGTTGGAGGACACGGCCCGTCGCCTCCAGGGCCGGTTGCGGAAGGTGCTGGGTGAGCATCCGGCGCCCGAGAACCTGCACATCGCAACCGAATGGCCGGGCCTCCAGGACGGAGGTGCGGATCAGCTCGATCGGTGGCTCCGCGATCATCCAGCAGCTCGCCTGGTCGTGGTTGACGTGCTCGCGAAGATCCGTGGAATCAGCTCCGCGAACGGCAACCAGTACGCCGAGGACTACGCGGTCATGAACCAGTTGAAGATGGTCGCGGACAAGCACGGCGTAGCAGTCCTGGTGGTCACGCACGTCCGGAAGATGGCCTCCGCCGACTTCCTTGAGCAGGTCTCCGGAACCAACGGCATCGCGGGTGCGGCCGACTGCACCATCGTCCTGAGCCGAACCCGCGGTGAGGTTCACGGCGAGCTGGACATCACCGGCCGCGATGTAGAAGAGACCAAGTACGCCATGATCTGGCGTCCTGATGCCGGGCGGTGGGATCTCGACGGCAATGGTCTGGCTGAAGCGCAGGCCGCCGCCAGACGAGCCGAGATCACGATCGGCCTCGGAGATCGCTCCACGGAGATCATCGACTTCATCGCCCAGCACCCGGATGGCGTCCGGGCTGCTGCGGTGGCCGACCACCTGGCGATCGACCAGGACAAGGTCCGGCCCTACCTCCAGCGGCTGGAGAAGTCCGGTCGCATCTTGAAGCCGAGCACGGGCCTCTACACCCCAGTTACGGGTGTTACGACTGTTACGGCGGGGGACAACGACGCAGGTCAGGGCCCTAGGCTAGGCGTAACACCCGCTGACGTAGGTGTTACGCCCACTGTTACGGCGCCGCCGCCGGTATCCGCAGGTCACAGCCTCGGCGTAACACCCGTAACACCCGTAACCGGGGTACTGAAGGCCTGCGGTCACGGCCCGCTCTCCGCCAACGGCAAGTGCGGCATCTGCATCGCAGACCGGATCTCGGCACAGCGGACCGCGTCATGACCCCCGCCGAACTGATCCGCGCCTCAGCGTGCGGCCCTCGGTGCCTGCTCGCCGCGACCACCGCCAAGCGCTGCACCTGTCAGTGCCAAGGCCACCACCACGGCCTCCTCCTTCATGTCCACCTCGATGCCCTGATCGACGCCCGCCGGGCCGGGATCCACCACCTCAGCGACGTGGAGATCGTCGCCAGCACCTACCTGGAGATGTCATGAGCCGTCCCCTGTCAGCAACCGAGCACAGCCCGCACTGCACCCAACCCGGGTTCGAATGGCAGGCACCC
This sequence comes from Nakamurella multipartita DSM 44233, assembly GCF_000024365.1. NCBI lineage: Bacteria > Bacillati > Actinomycetota > Actinomycetes > Nakamurellales > Nakamurellaceae > Nakamurella > Nakamurella multipartita. Next base: position 3,837,969 of record NC_013235.1, on the reverse strand, counting down.
ATCCTCGACGGACTGCCCCAGCGTGGCCGGTGCCGCGGGTGCGGTGCCGTGGCCATCCACCGCGGAAGTCAGGAGCCGTCTCGGCGGATCCGCACCCGTGGGGGTGACGCGGCATGAGCAAGCAGTCCGCGCGCAATGCCGGCATCGCTATGGGGCGATCCCTGGCGGTGCTGGCGGTGAACGAATCCGACCCGGAGACGTTCACCCGCAGGATCCAGGCCGCCCTGCGGCTGGTTCCGAAGGATCAACAGGTCCTTGCTCTTGACGCAGCACTTGTGGAACTGGCAACCAAGCTGGGCCAAGCGGTCGGTTCGATCGACCTGTTCGCCCCCGGGTTTCGGGTCGAATTCCGAGACGGCATGAATGACGGCCTGATCGACTCTTTGGGGCTGAAATGATCCGTCAATTCACAGAATTCATCCACGGCGATCAGGTCATCATCCCGGCTCGGTACGCGTACTGGCTCAAGCGGAGCTGCCTCGACTCGATCCGGCCCAAGGTTCGGGGGGCGGACCCTCAGTTGGATCAGATCCTCCAGGCGATCAGCTACGCCGGATTGCGCTGGGCCGAGTCCGGGAGCGGAACTAGCGTTGCACCACAAGCGGAACCGATGCAACAGTCAAGTGAGACGGTCAGCACCGCAACCGCCGCAAGCATTCTCGGCATCAGTGATCGCGCAGTCCGCAAGGCGATCGCCGAAGGTCGATTGGAAGCAACACAAGTCGATGGTCGGTACCGCATCAACCGCAACGATGTCGAGCGGGCCCGGGCCAACCGGGCCGCGTGAAGGAGAGCGAAGTGGCACGACAGAAGGACAACCCGACGCTGGACGCGATCAAGACCCTGCTCGCTGCGGGCAAGCGGTCTGATGTCCGGGCGCTGCTGGCCAAGGAAGACGAGGATGCCGCACGCGCCTACAAGGCGATCGAAGGCAACGACACCCTGAGCGACATCGGACGCCGCCGCCAACTCGCCAGCTCCTACCTCGGTCGGCGGGATCGCGTTGAGCGTGAACTCCAGCGTCTTGCGGACACCTGCGCCCAGCAGGATCGTAGCGACGCCAGCAGTGTCCTGGGCGTCTACGGGCTCAAGGGTGACCCCGCCAGCCTGGCCATCTCCATGCGCGACGCCACCGACCGGGTGGCCGAGATCAACAATGCTGGCGAGCTGAACGACCTACTGCGCCGCGCAGACCGAACCGGAGACGAAGTGCTTGCCCGAGCCATCGCCGCCCGCGCCTTGGACATCCAGGAACCCGCCCCCCTCCACCAGTTTCTGGCTACCCGCCCCCAGCTCGACAGTGCGGTGGAACGCCTGTGGAACGCCAACCGGGCCGACACCGAATCGTTCGACTTGGAGATGCAGCTCGCCGCTCTGCGCCCCGCCGAACTGCTCGGCGCCTCACTACACGAGCTTGAGCGTGCCGCTGAGGCCACCGAACCCCAGCCCGCGCAACCGACAGAGCCAACAGCCAACCCGTACAGCTTCACCTACAACTCCGGCCCGATTGGCTGAGCCGCCGTGCCGTTCGCCAGCAGCAGCATCCGCGCCCGCGCCCGACGCCGTGTCGCCCAACGCGTTCGGGCCGGCGAGGGCTGCGTGTTCTGCGGGCGACCGATCGAGTTGTCGATCAAGTACCCGGACCCGATGGCCTTCGTGGTGTTTTGCTTCTGACTTCGTGTCAGAGATCGGCGTGTTGATCAGCCAACATCCGACGACTCCTTCGACCCGTCTCGGAGGATCCGAAGATGACCCAACCCGATCGTGGCAAGGACCGTGCCGGCCGGCGCACCAAGCGGTTCCTGACGCCCTCGGAGAAGTACGAGATCTGGCTGCAACTGGTCCGGCAGGAGGTGACGATCGCCGAGGCCGCCGAGCAGCAGCAGGTCGACCGATCAACGATCATGCGGATACGCACCGTCGCCAAGGAGGGTGCGTTGGCCGCGCTCGCTGCGTCCAAGCCCGGCGTCGCGGCGGCGCAGCGGGACTACGAGATGGAGGCCGCGAAAGCCGAGATCGCCCGGCTGTCCGAGGCGGTCAAGCAGATGGCGGTCAAGCTCACCCTGGTCGAGGGAAAAGGCGGCTGGGCCTAGATGGCCGGGTCCCGCGCCGCGTCGAGGCGGCCATCAAGGATCAGCTGCTCACGCTGCTGGACCAGGCGCTGGACGCCGGCTGGTCCCTACGCGACGCGTGCGGCGTACTGGAGCTGCCCGAGCGACGCGCGTACCGCTGGTTGGACCGCCGAGCCGAGGGACGGTTGGCCGACTCGCCGCCGGGCGGGTCGCCGATGCACGGCCTGCTCGACGATGAGGTGGCCGCGGTCCTGGCCTTGTTCGACGAGTGGGGCGAGACCGACCGCAGTCATCGCAAGCTGGCCCACCGGGGCTCCTACCTGGGCCGGGTATGGGTGTCACCATCAACGGTGCGGCGAGTGTTGTTCCTGGCGGACAAGCACTTCCGGCCGCTGCCCAAGCCCGGCCGCAGCTCCAAGCGGCCGTTCCCGGAATGGGCCGAGTACAAGCCGAACAGTCTGTGGATCTACGACACAACGCACTTCACCAGGGCCGGGATGGCGGTGCTGATCGTGGAGGACCTGGTCTCCCGCAAGTGGCTGAGCACGGTCGTGTCGGCCGAGGAGACCTCGACGCAGGTGCAGGTCGGCTTCACCCGCGCCCTGCACGCCGAGGGGCTGCTACAGCTGGTCGACGCCCGGCACGACGACGGCCGCGTCGACCTGGGCGTCGACGACGAGCACCGGCCGATCCTGCTGGCGATCTCGGACAACGGCCCGCAGATGACCTCCGGGTCGACCCGCGAGTTCATGGCGTTGTGCGCGATCGCCCAGCACTTCGGCCGGCCCGGCACACCGACCGACCAGGCGTGGATCGAGAGCCTCAACGGGCACCTCAAGGCCGAGTACCCGCACCTCCTGGCCATCCGCGACCCGGCTACGCTGCGTGCCGAACTGGACCAGGTGCGGGCGCACTATAACGGGGTCCGGCTGCACCAGGGCATCGGCTACGTCTGTCCCAACGACGAACACCAAGGACGAGGAGCCCAGATCCGCAAGGCCCGCCAGGCCGGCCTGGAAACCGCCCGCCAACGACGGCTAACCTGGCACCGCGAGCACCGGAACGACCAACACCAACCACCCGCCCCGGAGCCCGACGATGTTGGCTAATCAAACGCCGAAATGCGTCATTAAGTCAGACACACGTCAGTGGTCGATCACAGCATCCCGACCAGCCTGGGCGGGACCGACACCATCGAGAACTATCGGCCCGCCCATAACAGTTGCAACCGGCAACGGGGCAACCTGCCCGATGGCACTGTGGGTACGAACTCGGGAGCGCTTGACCCCTGGGCACCTACCCCCTGGGGGTACCCAGGGGCAGCCGCTCGGCGGCATAGGCGTACATCTGGGGCCCCAATTCCCCGAGGGGCAGGGGGCGGTCGCAGTGTCTGACCTATCTCGTCTCGAAGTCCTGCGCGGCCGGCTAGAGGACGTACTGGCCGACCCGGACACCTCCCCGCGCGACCTAGCCTCTGTCTCCCGGGAGTACCGGCAGACCCTCTCAGCGATCGCGGAGCTGACTCCGGCGGCCGAAGGGTCCCCGCTGGACGAGATCACGGCCCGGCGTCGGAAGCGTGGCGCGTCGTGATGACTGTCTTGGCTACGGACCCGACCTTCAGCCGGGTGCCTGATGGTGATGACACGACGGGCCGGGAGGCAGTCGAGCTGGCTCGGCGCTACGGGGTCGGGTTGGACGAATGGCAGGCCGCCGTGATCTGCGGAGTGCTGCGGGAATCGGGCAGTGGCTGGTCAGCGTCGCAGGCCGGCCTGGTGGTGGGCCGACAGAACGGCAAGGGTCAGATTCTGCTGGCGCTGGAACTGGCGGGGTTGTTGCTGCTGCGGGAATCGGTGTTGCACACGGCGCACGCGGTCAAGACCTCCAGCGACGCGTTCCGGCGCCTGGTCGCGGTGGTCGACGGGCACGACGATCTGACCCGCCTGGTGCGTCGTCGGAGTCATCAAGTGGGCCAAGAGTTCCTGGAGTTGGCCTCAGGCTCGCGGGTGTCATTCACGACAAGGTCGGCATCGGCGGGCCGCGGGTTGTCGATCGACCGGCTGGTGGTGGACGAGGCCGAGGATCTGCCGGCGGCCGAGGTGGGTGCGTTGGCGCCGACGGTGTTCGCGCGGCCCCGTGCTCAGTCCCTGTACGTGGGGACGGCGCCTGGTCCGATGCATGACGCCGAGGCGTTCACGACGATGCGCCGCGCCGCGCATCATGGCCTGAATCCTCGGTTGGCGTGGTGGGAGTGGTGCGCCCAGTGGGGTGATGACATCGACGACCAGAAGCTGTGGGTGCGGGTCAACCCTGCGGTGGCATCGGGTCGGGTGCCGTTGCAGGCGATCCAGGACGACCGGTCCATCCTCCCACCGGATCAGTTCCGAGCGGAGCGGTTGTCGATGTTCCTGCCGCGCTCATCGGGGCCTGTGGTGTTCGACCCGAGGCGGTGGGACGAGCTGACGGACGAGGGTTCTGCTCCGCTGCGGGACATCTCGATAGGTGTGGATGCGCCGCCGTCGCGGGATGCGGTGACGGTCTGCATTGCCGGCCGCCGGGCAGATGATCGACTGCACATCGAGTGGTACGAGACCGCGAGCGGATTGGGATGGCTGCCCGAGTGGGTGGCAGCCAGACTGAACCCGCAGGTGCGCGCAGTGGTGGTGGATTCACGGAATCCGTGTGCCGAACTGGATTGGGCGTTGGCCGGTGTGCGACCGACGCTGATCGGAACCCGGGAGGTTGTCGCGGCGGCGGGTGCCCTGTTCGACGCGGTCAGCGATGGGAAGGCGCGGCACCGTGGCCAGGTCGAGTTGACCCGCGGCATTCTCGGTGCGGTTCAGCGGCCGATGGCCGGTGGACAAGGCTTCGGGTGGGATCGGAAGGCACCCGGCTCATCGGCGTTGCTGGCTGCGTCCCTGGCGGTCTGGGGTGTGGATGGTGAGGTTCGTAAGCCTCGGCGGAAGCAGCCCGGGGAGCCGCGCCGGGTCAGCGCGGGCCGTCGCGGCGGTCTAGGTGGGGTCCAGTGACCACTGGCGCTCAGGAACGCTGTGGACGTTGCGGACCCGATCTCACGAACAGGGGTCTGGTTGCTCGCCCTCGGGGTTGGTGCAGTGGATGTGGATTCTTCTTCGACCAGTGGGGAATGCAAATTCTTGAGCCGTGGCTGAAATGCCGTGTGCACAAACAGATATTGGGTAGCTGTCCACACAGCGGCTCCCTGAAATAGTAGTGATGAACTAGAATTGGTATAGGCGACTACACCTTCTTCAAATTGGTCCCTCCGCACTGGACCTGAAGAGGTAGTTCATGGCGTACGAAGTCGGTGTAGGCGTTCTGAGCATCATTCCGTCGCTCAAGGGCTTCGACGCGGCGATGGACAAGCAACTGTTCAAGCCGCTGAACAAGGCCTCGGATCAGTCCGGCTCGGATTCCGGCGGATCCTTCCTCGGTGGATTCAAGGGCGCCGCGATGGCTGGCATTGCCGGCATTGCGGCTGCGGTCGGTGCGGCGTTCGTGGACTCGTACACCGAGGCCCTGGACGTGCGGAAGATGCAGGCGAAAGCTCAAGCCTCGCTTGGGTTGACGGCGGATCAGGCGAAGAACCTGGGGAAGTCGGCGGGCAATCTGTACGCGCAGGGGTACGGCGACTCGATCAGTGAGCTGACCGACTCGGTCGCCTCGGTGCAATCGGCGTTCCAGAACCTCAAGCTTCCCGACTCCCAGTTGGAGCGACTGACCGGGAAAGCACTGTCGTTCTCGCAGGCGTTCGGCGGCGACGTCGAGACCGTGTCGCAGAACGTGAACACCCTGCTCGGTTCCGGTCTGGTCAAGAGTGCAGACGAGGCGTTCGACCTGTTGACCAAGTCCTCCCAGAAGGTGCCGGCTGCGCTGCGGGGTGATATCTCCGACGCCTCCGATGAGTACTCGCAGTTCTTCCGCACCTTAGGTTTTTCCGGGGATCAGGCTTTCGACGCCCTGGTGAAGGGCGCCGACAAGGGCACTTTCGGAATTGACAAGACCGGCGACGCGATCAAGGAATTCACGATCCGATCCACCGACATGAGCGCATCGTCGGTCGGTGCATTCCAGGCGATCGGCCTGGACGCGCAGACCATGGCGAACAAGATCCTCGCCGGTGGGGACGACGCGAAGGGTGCGTTCGACCAGATCACCGACGGGATCTTGGCGATCCAGGACCCGGCCGCGCAGTCTCAGGCCGCGCTGGCCCTGTTCGGGACGCCGCTGGAAGACATGAACGTGCAGGACATCCCGGAGTTCCTCAAGGGCCTCAAGGGCATGTCGGGCGGGATGGGCGACGCCGCGGGTGCCGCCGACGCCATGGACCAGGCAATGGGTTCGACCACCAGCGGGATCGAGCTGCTGTGGCGGAACCTGAAATCGAACCTCGTCGGGTTCATCACCGATCAAGTGATCCCCGCGGTCAGCGAGTTCACGTCATGGCTCGCGGAGAAGTTGACGCCGGTCATCAGTGAGGTTGTCGCCTGGCTGGGCGAGCACCTCGGACCGGTGATCTGAATCCCCCCGGCGTGTCCGGAGGCTGTCTCAAACGGTGAGTCCGGCGGTTTGCTGGGCTCGGTGGTGAGCGTAGAACGCGTCCTCGAGTTCGGCTGGTGGGATGTCGCCGCAGTACTCGTGCAGGCGTCGGTGGTTGTACCAGTCGATCCATTCGGCGGTGGCGAATTCGACGGAGTCGATGCTGCGCCAGGGGCCGCGGTGACGGATCACTTCGGCCTTGTACAGGCCGTTGATTGTTTCGGCCAGGGCGTTGTCGTAGGAGTCGCCGACGCTGCCGACCGATGCTGCGATGCCGACCTCGGCGAGGCGTTCGGAGTACCGGATGGATGTGTACTGGGACCCGCGGTCGCTGTGCGCCACGACGTGTTCCACAGTCCGGTCGGCCCGTTGACGGGTCCAGATGGCCTGCTCCAACGCGTCCAGGACGAGCTGTGTGGTCATCGTGGTCGCGACCCGCCAGCCCAGGATGCGGCGGGCGTAGGCATCGGTCACCAACGCCACGTACACCCATCCCGACCAGGTACTCACGTAGGTGATGTCGGCCACCCACAAACGATCCGGCACGAGCGCGCCGAACCGTCGTTGCACCAGGTCAGCGGGCCGCTGCGCACCCGGATCGGCGACCGTCGTCCGCTTGATCTTGCCCCGGCGGACACCGACCAGGCCGGCGGAGCGCATCAGCCGTTCCACGGTGCACCGGGCCACCGAGACGCCTTCCCGGTTCAGCTGCAGCCACACCTTCCGGGCACCATAGGTGCCGTGGTTGTTCTCTGTGTGGACCCGGCGGATCTGCTCGAGCAGGGCCGCATCCCGCACCGCGGCCGGCCGCGTCTGGGCGGGCCGGGCGGCGTGCTCGTAGTAGGTGGACGGGGCGATCCGCAGACCCAGGTGCTCGGACAGGACCTTGCAGATCGGCTCGACTCCCCACCGCAGACCGCCGGCCTCCCGGCGGCCTGCGTGGCGGCGGATGAACTCCGCGATCAGTGGGAAGGCCGGTCGAGCTCGGCCGCGAAGAAAGCCGAAGCTGCCTTCAGAATGGCGTTGGCGCGCTTGAGTTCTGCGTTCTCCCGACGCAGCCGGCGCAGCTCGGCCGACTCCTCCGAGGAGGTGCCGACCCGGGTCCCGGTGTCGACCTCGGCCTGCCGCACCCACTTACGGACCGTCTCGGCAGTACCGACGCCGAGCAGCTCAGCCACGCGGCTCATCGCCGCCCATTCGGACTCGTGCTCACCCGCGATCTCCGCGACCATCCGTACAGCCCGCTGCTTCAGCTCCAGCGGGTACCGCCTCGTTGAATCTCCCGGCATGACTCCAACCTTCCCAAGCTCTGGAGTCTCCGGACACGCCGGGGGGATTCAATCCAGAAGGTGGCGGCGTTCTTCACCGACGTGTTGGTGCCGGCCGGTCAGCAGGCTTGGGCGTGGTTCGAGGAGAACCTTCTCCCGACGATCCAGCGGGTGGGCGAGTTCATCTCCAACACCTTCGGGAACCTGTTCACGGTCCTGGGCGGGGTGATCGACTTCCTGGCGGGTGTGTTCACCGGCGACTGGTCCCGGGCCTGGGACGGGATCAAGACCATCTTCTCGGGGATCTGGGACCAGATCCAGAACATCGTGTCGGCGGCCTGGGATGTCGTGACCGGGATCGGCGGCAGGATCCTGGACTGGCTTGGTCAGCTCGCCCCGTGGGCGTGGGAGAAGATCTCCGCCTTCGGCAGCTTCCTGGTGGAGAAGGGAGCGCAGTTCCTCCAGTGGATCTGGGACGGCATCACCACCAAGGCCGTGGAGGTCTGGACGTGGTTCACGGCCCTGCCAGGTTCGCTGTGGGAACAGGTGCAGGCCGGCGCCGGGTGGTTGGTCGACCGAGGCAAGGACTTCATCCAGTGGATCTGGGACGGGATCACGGCCAAGTTCGGCGAGGTCCAGCAGTGGTTCCTGAACCTGCCATCGGCCCTGTGGGGGGCGATCCAGGGCGCCTGGTCTACGGCCACGCAATGGGGCGGCCAACTGATCAAGTACATCATCGACGGGATCTCCGGATCTGATCCGTACATCGCCGCCGAGCTGTCGCGAACCCTGATCAAGGCAGCGGAGGCTGTCGTGCCCGGGCTGGGCGGCCTGATCGACCTGACCGGCGTCGACGTGGACAAGAACATCAACGACTACCTGTCGAGCCTGAGCTTCAGCCGCAACGCCGCGAACGCTGCGCTCTCGGCCGGTCTAAGCCTGGTGCCGGGACGGGCCACCGGTGGCCTGTTCGGTCCGTACGACGGACGTACGGGGGGCCAGATCGCGGTCGGCACCCACGGCACCGCCGACGACGTCCTGATCCGAGGATCCCGCAACGAGTTCATGGTCAACGAGAAGGCCACCGCACAGAACCTGCCGCTGCTGTGGCACATCAACGCCGGCGGCAACCCGGCGGACTTCTTCGGCCGGCTCCCCGGGTTCGCCAACGGCGGCCTGATCGGCAGCATGGGCATGCTGCTCGGTGCCTCTCTGGTCAAGGCGATCCTGCCGAGCCTGACCGAACGGGTGGCCGACAGCACGGCCAACGCGGCAGCCGGCAGTGCGTTCATCGGGAACGGGCAGTGGGGTCCGGCCACCGACGGATCCAGCCTCGCGGCGAACACCGCGGCGGCCAAGGCGTTCATCACGCAGAAGTGGGGCATCACCGACATCGGCGGGGTCTACGGCGGCTCGGTGCCAGGATCCGATCACCCCATCGGCAAGGCCCTGGACGTGATGATCGCGAACTACCTGTCCGCGGCCGGCATCGCCCAAGGCACCAGCGTCGCCGACTGGTTCGTGGGCAACCCGAACGCCTTCGGTACCAAGTACGTGATCTGGCGGGATCGGATCAACCAGGGCGGCTCGTGGGCCCCGTATCAGCATCCGTCCGGCAGCAACGACACCCTGCAACACCGGGACCACGTCCACCTGAGCTTCCTCACGGGCACCGGGCAGTTCTCCGGCGGGGCACCGGTCGCGGCCGACGATAAGCCCACGGGCCTCCTGGGTAGCTTGGCCTCGGCGCTGACCTCTGGGTTCATGGCCAAGGTCGGCGGGATCACCCCCGTGACCGGCGGCAGCGGGGTCGAGCGTTGGCGCAGCACCATGCTCCGGGCGCTGGGCATCACCGGTCAGCCGGCGTCCTACGCCGACCGGGGCCTGATGCAGATGGACTCAGAGTCCAGCGGCAACGAGCGGGCCGTGAACACCTGGGACCGCAACTTCCCGCTGTACGGCGGGTCCAAGGGCCTGATGCAGGTCATCGACCCGACGTTCCGCCAGTACGCCATTGCGCCCTGGAACAAGGACATCTTCGATCCGCTGTCCAACATCATAGCCTCGATCCGGTACAGCCTGGCCACGTACGGCAGCCTTGACAAGGCGTGGCGTGGGGTGGCGTATGACCAGGGTGGATGGCTTCAGCCGGGCGGGCAGGGTGTGAACCTGCTGAACAAGCCGGAAGCTGTACTGACGCCGGCGCAGTCGGATGCGTACATCACCCACGCGAAGGCTGTGCAGGCTGGCTACTCCGGGCAGGCACCGACGCTGGTCATCAACCTGGATTCGTCGGATCCGTTGCAGGTTGCTGTTGGTCAGATGATTGAGAACAGCCTCGAACGCGCCACCGTCGAGCTTGAGGAAGCGGGTATGCGTCGATGACAGTGTCGATTTCAACGACCAGCGGGGACACGATCGGGTGAAGAAGGATCAATCCATAGTCCACTTTCGATTCTGGTGAGACAATCCTTATGTGACCCTAGAACCGGATCCGCAGTTGCCCGTGGTTGAAACATCAATCGATGACATGATGCGGCAGGTATTCCCGGACGGACCCACCGACCACGATCCACTCGGCTCGGCCTTTATCTGGAAGCGCGAACTGTGTTCCCCAGACGGTAACCGCCAGGAGGTGCTACGCCTCACCTACAGACCCGATCTGTGGCAGTTGGATGACGTCGCGCCTGCGATCTACTCCTGGGGAATCGCTTCGGAGGTTATCGAGTCGAACTATCCGGACCGAATCGCATACGTGAAGTTGTTGCCCATATCTGCGCCGGCCGTCAGGGCCTACGCCGAGGCGACCTTGAGCAACTACCGACTGCTGGTCATGGTCAAGCGTGGCGGTATCTGGAAAGCATGGGCTGTCTCTGACGTTGGCACAACGTCGGTCGATACAAATCGGATCATCGAGATCCTCGACCAGGATGAGGAGTCCTGAGATGTGGGATCCGCAGGGGGAGTCGAGAGTGAATAGATGAGTGAAGTGCCGAGGTTCGCGAAGATTGGCGATTTCTACATCAACCTCGATCACATCGTTGCAGTGACCGGCTTTGGCGCAGATAAGGCTTTGGTCTACACCACTGCTCTCGTGGGGGAAAGGCCTGGGGAACCGCTCACGGTCAACGTGTCCCTGGCAGATTCAATCAAGGCCATCGCTGACGCGAAGGCTCCTCGCTCTGGCGGGGCAACCTAGTTCTCAGGCGGTCGGTAGGAGCGCAAAGTTTCCGTGCGGTGGACGATCCTCGGCAAGTGATCAACTGATCACCTGCCGAGGATCTCAGCTCTCCAGCTCCCTCCACAGCCGATCGAGCGCGTCCGGTGTCCAGCGTTCCCGGTCCCGCCGATCCAGGGTGCCGGGGTTGGCCTGATCCAGCTCGGCCAACACCCGGTTCACCTCCCGCCGCAGGGCACGGCGGGTCACGCGACGGTGTCGCTTCATCGGCCCTTGTCGGCGACCGCGCCGTCTCCGAATGCCTGATGAGCGGCTCGCATTAGCGCGTCGACCAGTTGCGCGACCTCCGTGGCACTGTTGAGGATGCCTTCGGTCTCATCCTGGAGGTAGACGTTGCGCTCGATGGAGCCGTCCGCGCGAACGTACTGCTCCGGCGTCACGAAGACTCGACGCCGCCGGCCCGGGATCTCGGCGGCCAGGGCGTAGTCCAAGAGTGCCGGCGCCTGATGGCGGACTTCGTCCGGTGCCACCCGGGTGTGCTCGGTACACCAGGCCGGGCAGTGGGCGTCCAGTGCGATCGGCGTCGGGATAGTGGTGGTCATCGTCGTCACGCTCCCAGGTAGGCGTTGCGGAACCGGATCGCCGCCGCGACCAGCCTGTTCACGTCCGCCGGGTTCGCGGCCCGCTGCACCAGCTCGGCCGTGGCCGCCTCGAACTCGTCGAGGTCGGCATCCGGCTGGGGGTCGAACGCCAGGTCAGCCGCCCGACGGATCGAATCCATCAGCTCGTTGGCCTCGGCACGGTTGAGGAGCTGGGCCCGCCCGCTGAACAACTCCACGGTCGTCTGCTGCACACCGTCCGACGTCTCGAAGCATTCGACGGCGACCTCCGAAGTGACATCCCCGTCAATGCTGGTGAAGTCCTGGACGCTCAGGGTGTGCCACCGCTCGATCCCGATCTCGGGGCGATCCGCCACCCACTGGTGGGAGCCGTCGGTCGGGCACCAGTTGACCGGGCACGGGGTGATGGATGGGACGGTGGATGTGATGGTCACGGGCACTCCCCTTCGTTGGGGTCTGCGCCATGAGAACCGTCGCCTTGAGATCCGACACGTATCCGACACTTGATCTTGGAAAGTGTCTGAATACCTGCTCTGACCTGCGGTAATGCTGGTGGGCGATACTGGGATCGAACCAGTGACCTCTTCGGTGTGAACGAAGCGCTCTCCCGCTGAGCTAATCGCCCGGGAATCTCGTGCGTGACGAGCAGGGAAGACTGTACCCGATCCTGAGGCTCGCGGTGACCACCCCTCCGGTCCACGTTCGGCGCAAGGAGGTCGAGTGTGGAGGCCGCCCAAACCGGGCGTTCTGAAGTCTTGTTGGGCCGAATGGGTGAACTTGAAAAGTCCGCGTGATGGGCCCGGGGGAGCCCCGTCCCCCTTGCGAGAGGAACGGCCTGGACACCACTGCAAGGGAAAGCACTCCTGAGCACAGGCCACCGGACGGCGGGGACGACAAAGATGTACGACTTCAACACGGTGGAGTACCGGATGACGGCCACGGTGACCGAGATGGTTCTCATCTCGGACCCGACGATGCCCCCGGTGCACGCCGAGCTTCGCTATCGCAGCGACGACCCGTTCGCGGTCCAGCTGCTGCTGTCCATCGACCAGAGCCCGGCCATCACCTGGGTGTTCGGCCGCGACCTGCTGGTCGAGGGTGTGCAGGCGCCGGCCGGCATCGGCGACGTGCAGGTCTTCCCGGTGCTCGACGGCACGGTCATCGAGCTGCGCTCGGGCGAGCAGGTGGCCAGCCTGCTGGCCCACACCCAGGACCTGGCGGCCTTCCTGGACCACAGCATCGAGATCGTGCCGTCCGGATCCGAGTCGGCCTACTTCGAGATCGAGGCGGATCTGCGGGACCTGCCGATCCACGACGCCTTCGAGGCGTGAGCCACCACCGGCTCCGATCCCTGGTCGGAGCGAGCAGGCCGTAACCGCCTGCGCCAGCCGGACCCGATGGGCGAGAGCCGTTTCGGACCGGGCCCACCGAGGGGTTGGGCAGCCATGGGGATGGCTCGGCGCGGGCGGTTGACCGGTCCGACGTGGTGTCGACAACACAGGAGTGGTGCCTGGTTTGGATTGGGCGCACTACGTCGGATAGAGTTGCCGGGCTCGCGCAGCCGGGAACGGAAGCGAGAGTGAGTGCGGACGTAGCGCAGTTGGTAGCGCATCACCTTGCCAAGGTGAGGGTCGCGGGTTCGAATCCCGTCGTCCGCTCGGAAGAGGTGCCGGGCAGTAACTCGGACCGCCTCCGCGGTGGGATGGCCGAGAGGCGAGGCAACGGCCTGCAAAGCCGTGTACACGGGTTCGAATCCCGTTCCCACCTCGTACAACCCGTCCCCAGACGGTCCCGGGCGATTAGCTCAGCGGGAGAGCGCTTCCCTGACACGGAAGAGGTCACAGGTTCAATCCCTGTATCGCCCACACTTTCCTTCCCATTTCGGGTTGATGGGGTTTTGGTCATACTCGCTAGAAGCCAAGCCAGCCCCGGAATCCAACTCAACGGTTTCTCTGAGGATCCCGCCGGCCAGCGGCGGCGAGGCTACTTCGATGCACAGTGCTGATGTGCGTATTCGATGAGGTCCCCGACGCTGACACTCGCCCCGGTCGCCGGGTTCGGTGCCCAGACCGGATCGAGCGCGGGCCAGTTCTCTGATGTCCTGGCTGTGCCGTTCAGCGCGTAGGTGGTGCCGTTCACGATGACACCCACGGACTGCTTGTTCTTGCTGCCGCACGTCACGATCGCGGAATCGACGGTGAGCGGCCATTCGCCATTGAAGGAAGTCCGTTCGACCGTGGCATCACCGTTGCTCCCGCAGGCCACTAGGCCCAGCAGGAGCACCACAGCGGACCTGCGCGCCGACCGCATGCTCCTCGTGATGACGACCTCCTCATTGCTAGAGCCGTTCGATCGTCCCCGGGGGTCGTCACGCAGGTCGACGGTTGCCTTGCCGCTGTGCGGCTGCCCTTCAAGGGCGCAGTGGCTGCGTCGGCGATTCGGCAACCAGGGACGACTGGACGTCCTCCGGGGCTCGCTTCCAGGCTTCTAGTCACCGACGTGCCACCCGCGGCGGGCGAGTACCGCCGACTGCGACTCGTCAGCCGCCGCTGCGCTCTCTGGGAGGGACTGTCCCACAAACGGTGTTTCTGGCCTGACACGCTGGGCGTTGCTCGGCGGGGAAGGTGCCGTGATGACCGCGACACTCAATGGTGTGCCTAGGAAGAAGCCGGTCGAGGAGTTGTCAGCGGTCATGAAATTCCCCAGGTCGGGGTGGGTGTCCGTCACGTAATTCCCCACCCTGGTGCGTCACGTAATTCCCCATGGGGACGACGGCGTGCCGTCGGCTGGTGGGTCCTGCTCGCAGTTCACGCTCACCGCCGGCCGTCAGGTGGCCCGGACGGGAGCGGTGATGGGCAGGAGGAGCTTCGACGTGGTGGATCTGCTGGAGTTGTTCACGCACTGGGAGGCGGGCCGGTCTCAGTCGCAGATCGCGGACAGCCTCAACCTCGATCGGAAGACAGTGCGCAAGTACACGGCGCCGCTGGTGCAGCGGGGCCTTGGCCCTGACAGTCTGATCTGGCCCCGGGTTGGCGGTTCGACTTGGCCCCACCACCGGTGTCGGCAGGTCGAGGCGTGACGGTTTGAAGTGGCCCCACCTTCGACACGCCGGGCGCGTTGTGACGGTTTGATCTGGCCCCACCCCGACGGTGAATCCGAGTTGTTCGGTGTTCTCGGGTGAAGGGGCAGGGATGGGGTCGAGGGTGGAGTTGTTCGCTGTCATCCGGCGCGACGCCCGGGTCGAGGGATTGTCGATCCGCGAGCTCGCTGATCGGCATCACGTGCACCGCAGAACCGTTCGGCAGGCGATGGCCAGTGCGTTACCGCCGCCGCGGAAGACACCGGTGCGGGTCTCCCGGAAGCTCGAACCGTTCAAGGTCACGATCGACGACTGGCTGCGGGCGGACCTGGACGCGCCGAGGAAGCAACGCCACACCGCGAAGCGGGTGCTGGACCGGCTCCTCGACGAACACGGCGCCGCCGATGTGTCGTACTCGACGGTGCGGGATTACGTCGCCCGGCGACGCCCGGAGATCGCCGCCGCGGCCGGCCGGACCTTGTCGCAGGGTTTCGTCCCGCAGACCCATGAGCCGGGTGGTGAGGCCGAGGTCGACTTTGCCGATCTGTGGGTCGTGCTGCGCGGGGTGAAGACCAAGACGTTCCTGTTCACCCTGCGCCTGTCGTATTCCGGGAAGGCGGTGCACCGGGCGTTCGCCACCCAGGGCCAGGAGGCGTTCCTGGAAGGTCATGTGCACGCGTTCACCGAACTGGGCGGCACCCCGATCGACAAGATCCGCTACGACAACCTCAAAGCCGCGGTGTCCCGGGTGCTGTTCGGTCGTGGCCGGGAGGAATCCGGCCGGTGGGTGGCGTTCCGATCCCATTTCGGGTTCGATGCGTTCTACTGCCACCCCGGGCAGGAAGGTGCCCACGAGAAGGGCGGCGTCGAAGGCGAGGGCGGCCGGTTCCGCCGCAACCACTGCGTCCCGATGCCGGTCGTGGACTCCGGGCGTGTCAGATGGTCTGTGTAGGAACCGCGATCGGATGCTGAGGCGGGTGCCTCGCGAAGGAGCGGATCATGACCATGACCGAGCAGTCCTCATCGGTGCCGTCGTCGCCGGTCGATGATGAGGTGCCGGGTCCGGCCCGGTCGACTGGTCGGCAGCTGCGGGAGTTGCTGGCCGACGACGTGTGGCTGGATGAGTTGATCGACCGCGCCGAGGCCGGCGGGGTCAGGTTGACCGGCGAGGGCGGGTTCTTGCCGGAGATGATCAAGGCTGTGCTCGAACGAGGCCTGGCCGCGGAATTGACCGGGCACCTGGGCTACGAAGCGGGCGACCCGGCTGGTCGGGGCTCGCCGAACAGTCGGAACGGGCACACCCCGAAAACGCTCTCGACCGAGGTCGGTCCGGTTCCGTTGAGCGTGCCGCGGGACCGCAAGTCGACGTTCGAGCCGCGGCTGGTGCCCAAGGGCCAACGCCGCCTGGGCGGGTTGGACGAGCAGATCATCAGCCTCTACGCCGGCGGCATGACCGTCCGCGATATCCAGGCCCATCTGGCCCGGACACTGGGCACCGAGCTGTCCCACGACACGATCAGCAAGATCACCGACGCGGTCCTGGAAGAGGTCAAGGCCTGGCAGTCCCGGCCGTTGGAAGAGCTCTACCCGATCATGTACCTGGACGCGATCGTGGTGAAGGTCCGCGACGGGCACCAGGTTCGGAACAAGAGCGCGTACATCGCCGTCGGCGTCGATATGGCCGGGATCAAGCACGTGCTGGGGATCTGGGTGCAGTCCACCGAGGGCGCCAAGTTCTGGGCCGGGGTCTGCGCCGAGCTGGCCAACCGGGGCGTCAAGGACGTGCTGATCGTGTGTTGCGACGGGCTGACCGGGCTACCCGAGGCGATCGAGGCGACCTGGCCGCGGACGACCGTCCAAACGTGTGTGGTCCACCTGATCCGGGCCTCGATGCGGTTCGTGTCCTACACCGACCGGCGGGCTGTCGTGGCCCAGCTCAAGACGATCTACACCGCCCCGACCGTGGACGCCGCCGAGACGGCGCTGTTGACGTTCGCCGAGACCGATCTGGCCCGCCGCTACCCGGCCTGCCTGCGGACCTGGCAGGACGCCTGGGACCGGTTCATCCCGTTCCTGGCGTTCCCATGGCCGGTCCGCAAGATCATCTACACCACGAACGCGATCGAGTCGTTGAACTACCAGCTCCGCAAGATCATCAAGAACCGCGGGCACTTCCCCAACGACGACGCAGTGGTCAAGCTGCTGTGGCTGGCCATCCGCGATATCGAGGACAAACGCGCCCGGGACCGGGCCGCGGAGAAGGGCAAACGAGTCGGACGCACCGCCGAGGGCCGGCTCGTCGAGGGCCAGGTCACCACCGGTTGGAAACCCGCGCTCGGTGCACTGGCCATCCAATACCCCGACCGCATCACCCCCAGGATCAGCTGACCAACCCCAACCCAAGATCAACATCGCGACTTACACAGAAAACTTGACAGCCTCTGGACTCCATCGAGCAGCTCAATGAGCTGCTCGTCGCGGCGGACGCGAAGGATAACTACCGGCGGATCGCGAGCCGCACCAACACCGTCGCCCAGGACTGGGCGTTCGAACGGGACACGCTGCGGCCGTTGCCGTCCGAGGTGTTCCCGACCTGGCTGACTCTGACCCCCAGGGTTGACCGGTATGCCCGGGTGACCGTCCGGCAACGGCACTACTCGGTGCCGGCCCGGTTCATCGGCCGCCGGGTCCGGGTGCAGCTCGGCGCTTCATCGGTGACCGCGTTCGACGGTCGCACCGTCATCGCCACCCATGAACGGGTCATGCTCAAGGGCGGCCAGTCCCTGGTCCTGGACCACTACCTCGAGGTGCTGCAACGCAAACCCGGCGCACTGCCCAACGCGACCGCGTTGGTGCAGGCCCGCGCGTCCGGAATGTTCACCGCGGCGCATGAGGCGTTCTGGGCCGCCGCCCGCAAGGCTCATGGTGACTCCGGCGGCACCCGAGCGTTGATCGAGGTGCTGCTGCTGCACCGGCACCTGGCCGCCTCCGATGTGATCGCGGGGATCACCGCCGCTCTCACGGTGGGCTCGGTCAGCCCGGACGTCGTCGCTGTCCAGGCCCGCAAAACCGCGCACCAGTGCAGCGCAGA
Source organism: Nakamurella multipartita DSM 44233 (assembly GCF_000024365.1). NCBI lineage: Bacteria > Bacillati > Actinomycetota > Actinomycetes > Nakamurellales > Nakamurellaceae > Nakamurella > Nakamurella multipartita. The sequence goes on along the minus strand of NC_013235.1, from coordinate 3,820,107 downwards.
CGCAGTGATCGCATCACCGAACACCACACCGGCCGGGGATCGGGTGGTCAGCCTGACCGAGCGGCGCCTGGCGGAGCTGCCCGCCGACTCGCGCCCGTTGCCGTCGGTGTCGCAGTACGACGAGCTGCTGACCAGGGAATCGTCATGACCGCGACCCGACGGGGCGTCACCGAGGAAGCCGCCGTCGCTGCGGTCGATTCCGCCTGCCGGCTGCTGCGATTGCCGACGATCCGGTCCCGGTTCGGCGAGATCGCATCCGCGGCGGAACGAGAACAACTGACCTACCTCGGATTCCTCGCCGAACTGGTCATGGCCGAGTGCGATGACCGGGACAAACGACGATCCATCCGGCAGATCACCGCGGCCGGATTCCCTCGCCCGAAACGGATCGAGGAGTTCGACTTCGCCGCCAACACCTCCATCACGCCGGCGGTCATCAACCAGCTCGCGACCTGCGCATGGGTCAAGACCGGTCAACCGCTGTGCCTGATCGGCGACTCCGGCACCGGCAAAACCCACCTGCTGATCGCGCTCGGCACCGCCGCCGCCGAGAAGGGCTACCGGGTCCGCTACACCCTGGCGTCCAAGCTCGTGAACGAACTCGTCGAAGCTGCCGACGAGAAACAACTGTCGAAGACGATCGCCCGCTACGGCCGAGTCGACCTCCTCTGCATCGACGAACTTGGCTACATGGAACTCGACCGCCGCGGCGCCGAACTGCTGTTCCAGGTCCTCACCGAACGAGAAGAGAAGTCCGCCATCGCCATCGCCTCCAACGAAGCATTCTCAGGTTGGACGAAGACCTTCACCGACCCCCGGCTCTGCGCCGCCATCGTCGACCGACTCACCTTCGCCGGTCAAATCATCGAAACCGGGACCACCAGCTACCGGCTCGCCCACGCCCGAGCCGCAAAGAGCAAGTAGCACGGCCGAGCAACCAATCCGAACGGGGCCAGATCAAACCGTCACCCCGGGGCCAGCTCAAGTTGACATAGCCAGGGCCTGGTGCCCGGCGGCCCGCCGGTCGGCGAGCAGGTATGGGAGCAGCGGATCGCGCAGTGGTTTCCTCAGGTGGTCGACCGAAGGTTGCGGCAGGTGACTTGGCCGCAGATTGAGGCGCATCGGGATTACATCGTCGAGCAACTCGGCGAGGGCGTGACGGTGGCGACGATCAGCCAGCGGCTGACCGATGAGCATGGGCTGATCGCGTCGGAGTCGTCGGTGCGGCGATGGATGAACGCGAACCTGACCGAGCAGGTCGCCCGTCACCGGGCGTCGCCGCCGCGGCCGCCGGTGGAACCGGGCAGCGAAGCACAGATCGACTACGGCGCTCTGGGGTCGTGGGTCGACCCGGCCACCGACCGGCGGCGGACGTTGTGGGCGTTCGTGATGGTGCTGGCATGTTCCCGGCTGATGTTCGTGCACCCGGTGCTCCGGTTGGACCAGACATCCTGGTGTGCAAGCCATGTGCTCGCGTTCGAGTACTTCCAGGGTTGCGTGGCCCGGCTGGTGCCGGACAATCTGAAGACCGGAGTCGACCGGCCGGACCTGTACGACCCGAGGATGAACCGGGCCTACGCCGAGCTGGCCAGCCATTACGGTGTGCTGCCCGACCCGGCGCGGGTCCGAAAGCCCAAGGACAAGGCCCGGGTAGAACGGGCCATGCCTTACGTGCGTGACTCGTTCTGGCGGGGCCGCACTTTCACCAGCCTGCAACAGATCCAGCAGGCCGCCGTGGTCTGGTGTGACGAGGTCGCGAACGTCCGCAAACACCGCAGCCTGGACGGCGCAACGCCCCGGTCGGTCTTCGACGCCGTCGAGGCCCCGGCTCTGCAACCGTTGCCGCGCAACGAGTTCGTCCTCGCGACCTGGTCGGTCGGCAAAGTAGGGGTTGATTGCCACCTCAAAGTAGGCCCCGCTCTCTACTCGGTGCCGTGGCGGCTGATCGGACAGCAGTTGCACGCTCGGACGGCCGGCGGCACGGTGCAGATCCTGCACGAGAACAAGGTCGTGGCCACCCACATCAGGCTGCCCAGGGGACGGGCGACCGACTTCGAGCACTACCCGCCGGAGAAGATCGCGTTCCACATGCGCAACCCGACCTGGTGCCGCAACGAGGCAAGCAAGATCGGTCCGGCGACCGCCGCCGTCATCGACGAGCTGATGGAGCACACCGCGATCCACCGGCTCCGCTCGGCCCAAGGCATCATCGGCCTGGCCGGCCGTCCCGGCATCGGCCCGGACCGGCTGGAAGCGGCTTGCGCCCGCGCGTTGGCCGTCGGCGATCCCCGCTACCGGACGATCAAGGGGATCCTCGCGGTGCACGCCGAAGCCCCACCGGCCGAACCCACCGCCGGCGCTGCCGCGGACACACCCGCGTTCCTGCGCGGACCCGAGCAACTCCTCGGCTAACTCCGCTCCGACGGGCCCCGCTCGGGTGGCCGGTCCAGCCCCGGGCCAGCTTCGGCGGTTGGCCCGCCCCACGCTCACCGGACTTCGTTTCCTTTGTCTTCCTTCTACTCTCATCGAGAGGAAACACCACACAATGACGATCCTGGACCCATCGCTGCGGGACGCGTTACGCACCCTCAAGCTCACCGGGATGCTGCAGACCCTGGACGCCCGGCTGACCCAGACCCGCGACGGCACCCTGGGCCACCTGGAGTTCCTGCAGGTCCTGTGCGAGGACGAGATCGCCCGCCGGGAGACCGCTGCCCTGGCCCGCCGCGTCCGCCGCGCCCGGTTCGAAGAACAGGTCACCCTCGAAGGCTTTGACTTCGCCGCGAACCCGAAGATCCCCGCCCCGCAGATCCGGGGCCTGGCCGCCCTACGCTGGCTGGGCGCCGGCGAATCGGTCATCCTGTTCGGCCCGGTCGTTATCCCCGGTTCCTGACGCGCCCTCATCACTGTCATCACCGAGCCCTGTCCTGACGTCCTGCCATCGTCGTTTCCTCGCAATCAGCGGGTCTTCTTCGACGAGATGGAACGGCAACGATGGCGCAGAGCGTGATGGCCCGACCCGACGGCGGGCCTCGCACGTGGACGGTGATCGATCAGGGATACCGGACGGTCGGACCGGTCGAGGAGTGGCTGGAGGCCCACCGGCATCTTTGGTCGCCGAACACGGTCCGCGGGTACGCGACCGCGCTGAGCCAGTGGTGGACGTTCCTTGAACAGCGGGCCGAGTCCGGGCGGTGGAACGAGATCGGCGTGCCGACGGTGTCGGCGTTCGTGTCCTGGATGCGCAACGGGCGCCGGGTCGAGCGTTCCCTGGTGCCGGAGGACGGGCCGTCGCCGGAGACGATGCAGGCGCGGCTGGCCGCGGTCATCTCCTTCTACACGTGGCACGAAGCCGTGTCCGGCGTTCCGGTGGCCGGCCGGTTGATGCGTGGAGCGCCGCGGCGGGCAGTGGCCCGGGGGCTGCTGTCCCATCTGGATGCCCGCTCGGGGCCCGCTCCGACGTCGCTGGTCCGGGTGCGCCGCAGCCGGCGGCATCGTCCGCCGTTGCTGATGCCCCAGCAGATCCAGGCGATCCTGGATGGCTGCGCCACCTACGATCCAGACACCGGTGAATGGGTCGGAAACCTGCGTGACCGGCTGCTTTTCGCCGTTCTTGCGGAGAGCGGCATGCGGATCGGCGAGGCGTTGGGTTTGCGGATCAGCGACTTCGTGATGGGTCGCGGCGGCACCCCGTTCATCGAGATCGTGCCTCGCGCGGACAACACCAATGGGGCGCGGGTGAAGATGATGCGTCCCCGCCGGGTCTACGTCGGCGCCGATCTCGAGCGGCTGTTCGCCGACTACCTGACCCTCCTGGCCTGCACAGCAGCCGATATGGGCATCGCGGTGGCGGCGGACTCGCCGCTGCTGGTCAACCTGCAACGGCCGCCGCTGCTGGCTGCGCTGCACGAGGGCACCGTCCGCGACAAGACGGCCGCGCTGCGGAAGAAGGGGATCGGCCCGCCCGGGTGGACCCCGCACTGGTTCAGGCATAGCCACGCGACCGCGTTGCTGCTGGCCGGCACGGCGGAGTGGGTGGTGTCCCGTCGGCTGGGGCACGCCCACGTCCAGACCACGCTGGACCTCTACGGCTGGGTCCGCGAGGACGAGGCGCTGCGGGCGGCGGCGAACTGGACGTCGTACGCGTCCAATTGGCGGGTGACCGATGCGCCGTGAACCGGGCGGGGGCCTTCGGCCCGCCGAGGACCTGGATCCCGTTCATCGGCTCTGGCTGGAGCTGCCCGAGCAGTGGCGGGGTCCGGTGATCGGACCCGGCATCGCGAACTGGGACCGGATCACCGAAAACGGCGACAGGCGAATCGATCTGACTGGGCTGCCTGACCCGTTCCCGGCCGAACTCGCGTGGATGGCGCACTGGCAGTCCGTCGACGGGACCCGATCGACGGTGCTGGCGATGAACCAGCTGGCCAACATCCTGCGCCGCGCCATCCGCGAGGGGCACCCGTTCCCCACCTCGATGCTGGCCTTGGACTGGGAGACGGCCTCGGCGTTGCAGGGGTGGTTCTACGCGCACCGCTGGGGGCGGCTCCCACCCAAGGACAGCCGTAGCCGGCTGCGGGTGCTGTTCCGGTTCGCCCGGCAGGCGTTGATCGCCCGCTGCCACGATGGCCCGTGGTGGACGCTCGACGAGTGGCATCCACGTTGTGATCCGCGGATACCGCTGTCGACCCGGGAACCACAGGCCAACTACGGGTGCTCGCCCGGGCAGATCACCCAGCCCTGGCTCCGGGAAGCCGTCAAGTGGTACCTGGGGACCCAACTGGAGTCCGGGGCGCTGCGCTGGACGACCGTGAGCCAGGACCGGATGAATTGCCTGCGCCGGTTCGACGTCTGGCTGACCAGTTGCCTGGACGATCCCATCGAGGTGCTCGGCGATCCAGCGGCGGCCGCCGGGCAGGCGGACAGATATCGACGTTGGGCCATGGAACCGGGCCACCGGAAGACCGGCACGTTCGACCGTCGGACGCCCCCGAAGCCGGCCCACCCGCGCCTGATCAACGACGACATCCGGGCAGTGGCAGATCTGTTCACCTTCATGGTGGCCAACCGAGACCGGGCCCACATCGTCACCGGATACGCCGTCTGGGATCGGGTCACCGACACCCACGTGGCCGGATGGTTCCGCCAGGTCTCCCGCATCCCGCGGACACCCACCCTGAACGACCGGCACTACGTCGACGACCACGCGCTCGCCCAGATTCCGGGTGCGCTGCCGTTGCTGGGCTTGCCCCGGGACCAACAGATGACGATCACCCGGGGCGACGGCACCCAGGTTCTCGCCGCCGGCTTCGACGATCCGCAGGCGATGCGGATGATCCTGCTGCAGATCCTGACCGGGCGTCGGTCCAGCGAGATCCGCACGTGCGAGTTCGATTGCCTGTCACCGGCTCCCGATATCTCGGTGCAGTCCGGGCAGGACCAGGAAGTCGTCCGGTTCCGCTACGCCCAAAGCAAGATCGACACCGCGCCGGACACCATCCTGGTCGACCGCGAGGTCTCCGCGGTCATCGAGGAGCAGCAGCGTTGGGTCCGCGAACACCTGCCGGAGTTCGAACCGCGGCATCTGTTCGTGCAGCGGACCGGGAACCGCAACGGCGACAAGCCCTACCCGCCGGGAACCTACAACTGGATGCTCCGGGAGCTCAGCAACGTCGCGCGGATCACCGACGGCCAGGGCCGGCAACTGCAACTGAGCAACACGCACCGGTTCCGACACACCAAGCTCACTCGGCTCGCCGAACTCGGCCTGCCCATCCACGTCCTGCAGCGGTACGCCGGGCACGCCACACCGACCATGTCGATGCACTACGTGGCGCAGCGCGAGGAACACGCCGAGCAGGCGTTCCTGGCCACCGTCAAGCTGCGGGCCGACGGCAGCCGGGTCCAGTTCTCCCGTGAGGACCACGACGGCCTGCACCTGCTCGACCGGGCCGACCGGTTCCTGCCCAACGGCTGGTGCCTGCTGCCCCCGCTCCAATCCTGCGACAAGGGCAACGCATGTTTGAGCTGCTCGGTCTTCGTCACCGACGCGACCCACGAGCCGACACTACGACGCCAACAGGCCGAGACCGAAGCGTTGATCACACGCACAACCAACGCGTTTCGGGAGAAGCACGGTCGCGCCATGCCCGAGGACAATGTTTGGCTCGCGCAGCGTCGAGCCGAGCAAGCGGCGCTCACCCGGCTGTTGGACACGATGGCCGACCACCCCGAACGGGCGGTGCAAGGAGGCGGATGCGGCGCACCTCCGACAGGCCCGGTGCCCCTGGCACTCACCGGACCCAGGCGCAGGACCCGGCCATGACCGACGCGAACGCGAAACGCGCCGCGACGCTGACCGCCGCAGCCAAAGCGAAATCAGCCGCGAAGACCCAGGCCGCCGAGCAAGGCATCCGCGCGCTGGTCAAACGGGGCGAGTCCGTCACCTTCCAGGCCGTTCAACGGGAAGCCGGCGTCTCGCACGCCTTCCTCTACGGCAGCCCGGACCTCCGCGCGCGGATCGAGCACCTACGTTCCCGCGGCCGCCCGGGACCGACGCCAGCCAACCCACCGGACTCGGAAAGCACGCTCGTCCTGAGCCTGACCGCCCAGATCACCCAGCTCAAGAAGCGGCACCGGCAAGAGATCCAGACCCTCAAAGACGCGCTCGCGCAAGCCCACGGGGAGAACCTTGAACTTCGCCGCGAACTCGCCCGCAAGGGCAGCTGCGCCCGGCACCACACCGCTCACGTTGCATCGATCGCAGAAACGTCATGACCAGCGCAAATGTCGCTCGCAGGAGCCCAAACCGTCGATAACGGTCGGGGTCGGCAAGACCCACGTCGCCCAAGCCCTCGGGCACCTCGTCGCCCGGCGGGGCGGCGAGGTCCGCTTCGCCAAGACCAGCCGGGTGCTGGCCGACCTCGCCGGCGGGCACGCAGACCGCACCTGGGGTGCCCGGGTCCGCGAGTACACCCGACCCGCCGTCCTGATCCTGGACGACTTCGCCCTCCGGGAGCACACCGCCGCCCAGGCCGACGACCTCTACGAGCTCATCTCGGAGCGGGCCGTGCACCACCGGCCGCTGGTGCTGACCAGCAACCGCAAGCCAATCGACTGGTACCCGCTGTTCCCGAACCCCGTCGTCGCCGAGAGCCTGCTCGACCGACTGATCAACACCAGCCACCAGGTCCTCATGGACGGACCGTCCTACCGGCCCCGCAAGCGGCCCGGGCGAGCCGACTCGACACCACCGCCCGCCGACCGGTAGAACCAGACCAGCAGGGCCGACCTGGGGAATTACGTGACAGCAGCCCTGGGGAATTTCGTGACTGATGACAAGGAGTCGGCCGAACAGCGGGCGGCTGCGGAGCTGGTGCGGCTGGCCAAGGAACAGGGTTTGTCGTTGACGGGCCCGGACGGGTTGCTCAAGCAGCTGACCAAGGCGGTCCTGCAGACCGCTCTGAACGAGGAGATGACCGAGCACCTCGGGTATGAAAAGCACGACCCGGCCGGTGCCGGGTCGGGCAACATCCGCAACGGAACCCGGGCCAAGACGGTCCTGACCGAGGCCGTCGGCACGGTTGAGATCGACGTGCCGTGCGATCGGGCCGGCACGTTCGAGCCGCAGATCGTGCGCAAGCGACAGCGCCGGTTGTCCGGTGTCGATGAGGTGGTGTTGTCGTTGTACGCCAAGGGTTTGACCACCGGGGAGATCAGCGCCCACTTCGCCGAGATCTACGGGGCGTCGGTGTCCAAAGAGACCATCAGCCGGATCACCGACAAGGTCATCGAGGAGATGAACGAATGGGCGGTGCGGCCCCTGGACGAGATCTACGCCGCGGTGTTCATCGACGCCATCGTGGTCAAGGTTCGGGACGGGCAGGTCGGGAACCGCCCGTTCTACGCCGCGATCGGGGTCAGCCTGGACGGGGAACGGGACATCCTGGGGTTGTGGGCCGGGACCGGCGGTGAGGGCGCCAAGTTCTGGATGAGCGTGCTCACCGATCTGCGGAACCGGGGTGTGAAAGACACCTTCTTCGTAGTCTGCGACGGGCTCAAGGGACTGCCCGAGGTGGTGACCAACGTCTGGCCCCAGGCCATCGTGCAGACGTGCATCATCCATCTGATCCGCAACACGTTCCGGCTGACTTCCCGCAGGTACTGGGATGAGCTCAAACGCGACGTCACACCGATCTACGCCGCGGTGAATGCCACGGCGGCGCGGGCTGCGTTCGATGACCTGACCGAAAAATGGGGTGCCCTGTACCCGGCGGTGATCCGGCTGTGGGACAACGCCTGGGCCGAGTTCATCCCGTTCTTGGACTACGACGTCGAGATCCGCAAGGTGCTGTGCAGCACCAACGCGATCGAGAGCTTGAACCCCCGCTACCGGCGAGCGATCAAGGCCCGCGGACACTTCCCGTCCGAACAAGCAGCGATGAAGTGCCTGTACCTGGTCACCAGATCACTGGACCCCACCGGCGCCGGCCGGGCACGATGGACGATGCGGTGGAAACCGGCCCTGAACGCCTTCGCGATCACCTTCAGCGACCGATTCCCAGCAGCAGAGACCTACTAATGGAAACCGCCGGAAACACCGTTCATGCGATAGACCCCTCTGGGACTTCGTCGAAGCAGGAGGTGCGTGTCTGTCATCGGTGGTCCCTGCTCATGACGGTGTGATGGTCCAGTTGCCGTCCGCGTCGATGTCCAAGATCGCGGGTGTGTCGATCGCTTTCGTCCCGGTATAGGAGCCGATCTCGTTGACCAACAGATCGATCCCGGACGAACTGGCCGCGATGATCGCAAAATTGTGTTCACCGTCGTGGGTGATGGCCACCTTGTTGCCGCTGTTCACCCAAATAACGCTGTCGCCGGTCCCAGATGTGGCTTCCGGGGCGTTGGTGATATCGGTGATGTCAATCGTCCAAGAGCCATCGGCCGTGACTTCCACCGTCGTGGTGTTCTCGTCGTTGTGGATATCGATCAGGTGCGTCCCGGAGTAGGAGCCAATCTCGTTGACGAGAAGGTCGTAGTCGGTCTTGACCGCGACGTTGTGTTGGCAGTCGGAACAGCTAAACGTCAGCAGTGCTGCCTTGTCGGCTGGCTTGGTGACGACCACGACGTCGTCGCCTGCGCCCTCAAAGTGCTGGCTGGCGATCGGTTCGTACGCAGCGGACGTGGTGGTCGGGGCCGACGATCTGGTCGATGTCCTCGAAGGACTGGTCGTCGTCGCAGTAGTACGCGTCGTCGTGCTCGTCACCGTCGACGACGAACTCGAGGTGGGCGAGCTGGATGTCGACGACGTTGTGGTCCCCGGCGTCGGGGCGCCTGCCTGCTGCTGCGAACCGCAACCCGCAATTAGGAGTGCTGACCCAAACAGCGTGATGACGGTAGCGCGAAATCTCATTGGTCCCCCCAGGACTGCTCGGCATTGAGCTGCAACCAGGTGAGATCCGCCCCGTCAGTTCCCCCTCGCGTGAGTGTGAGCTAATTGGGTGACGGCCGCCAGTCGAGGCTGAAATTCGCAGTCAGCCACTCGCCGCACCCGTCGAACTGAAATCCGCGTGATGCGGCCGGGTCGGCCGGATGAACCCCGTACCCGCAGAAGGAACCACAATCAGCTTCACCCCTTATCCCGGCAGTTGCGCCCGGAAATCCGCCAGGCGCACCGCCTGCAACTGCAGGTCGGCCGGATGCAGCCCGCGGTCGTCGAAGATGTCGACGGATCCCTCGTAGTCCCGCGATGCGACCCCGTTGGTCGACCAGCAGCCCACCCAGCTGAAGATCACATCGTCGCCGATCACCGGGGCGACCCGCAGCACCGGGCCGGGTAGCCCGGCCGCACCGCTGCCGTCGACAACGGCGATCATCCGCCCGCCGCGGGCCCACAACGATGAGGCCTCCCCGGTGACGGCGGTCTGCCCGTCGGCGCCCAGGTCGCCGTAGACCCAGCCGGACAAGGTCGACGGCTGGTCGGGTCCGGCCAGGGTGTCCTCGACCGTGAGCGCCACCTCGCTGAACGGCACACCGATCTCGCCGTCACCGACGAACGTGCTGCCGGTGAACCCACCCGTGGCTAGCACGACCGAACTGCCCGCCTGGACGGCGCGGGCCATCGAATCGGCCAGCGTCTCGTTCGCGCAGATCGCCGCGCCCGCCGAACCGGCGTCCGGCGGGGGAGCCGACGCCGACCGGGTGGCCGCCGCCGCGTTCCGGCCGGCGGCATTGGGATCGCCGTCCGCCGGGACGCCGGCGCTGGCGGCCACCGAGCTGGCCGAGCCCCCCGCGGTCGTGGACCCGGGCGCCGAGGCGGCCGGTGACCCGCAGGCCGTCACCCCGACGATGCCCACCGCCGCCAGGGCCGCCGCCGCCACGCCCACCCGCATCCGCTGCCCGGTCACGTTCGCCCCTCTCGCTCGGTCGCCCATCCTGCCCTCGACAGCAGGACGGCCCGGGCGCCGCGGATGGTTGCACCGCGAGCGCCCGGGTCGAGCCGCCCAGCGACGGACTCAGAGTGCCGCGTACAGGGCGGCCTCGAAATCGGCGTAGGTCTGCCACGCCTCGTGCCGGGACGCGAACGGCAGCGAGTTGGTGTAGATCGACGCGCAGATGCCCGTCGTCCGGTCGATGAAGAAGTGCGTGTTGAACAGCCCGGCCCAGGCCCCGGTGCCAGCTCGGCGGCCGCCGGGGACGTCATCGGTGTTCAGCAGCAACCCGAAGCCCCACTTCCAGCCGGGGCCGAAGTGGATGTCGTCGCTGATCGGCGGGTCGGCGGTGGGGATGTCCGCCGGCACGTCCAGCTCGCCGATCTGGTTGGTGAACGCCGCGTCCACCGTCTCCGGCCGCAAGATGCGCACCCCGTCCAGCTCGCCGCTGCGCAGCAGCGCCCGCTCGAACCGGATGTAGTCCCGGGGCGTCGAGTACAGGCCGTGCCCGCCGGCCCACCAGTCGGGCTCCTGGTTGAGGATCTCGCCGGCCGACACCCAGGCCGAGTCCTCGCCCTTGACGTGCACGGTGACGCAGTTCGCGGTCCGCGGCGGGTCGAGCCGGAACATCGTGTCGGCCATGCCCAGCGGCCCGGTCACCCCGTCCCGGATCACCACGTCCAGGGTGGTGCCGGCGATCGCCTCCACCACCCGGCCCAGCCAGTCGGTGTTGATGCCGTAGTTGAACCGGGCCCCCGGGTCGAACAGCATCGGCGCCTGGAACGCCTCCGCCGACCCGGGCACCACGTTGGGCACCCCGGTCACCCGCTCGAACTCCCGCAGCTCCGGGCTCCAGAACCAGTAGCCCAGCCCGGTGGTGTGGGTGAGCAACTGCCGCACGGTCGCCCGGCTGGCCGGCGGCCGCAGCCGCGGGGTCTCGCCGTCGAACCCTTCGAGCACGGCCACGTCGGCGAACGCCGGCACGTAGCTGTCCACCGGTGCGTCCAGGTCCAGCTCGCCCCGTTCCAGCTGCTGCAGAGCGACCGTCGTGCAGACCATCTTGGTCATCGACATCAGCCGGAACTGGGTGCTGGTCGTCACCGGGTCCTGACTTTCCCCGGCGATGCGCACCCCCGCGCCGCCCTCGTAGATGATGCCGTCGCGGTCGGCCGCGATCGCCGCGACGTGCGGCACCGCGCCGGAACTGACCGCGTCCTGCAACACCTTGTCGATCGAAGCTGCGTCGATCGAAGCGGTGTCGATCGTGGTGCTGTCGATCCTGGTGCCGTCGAGCTGAGTACTCACCGAGTGACCTCCATTGGTCGGGCGGAACGGGTCGGGACGGCGACCTCGCGAGTCGGGGTCGTCACTTGATCAGGAAGCCGGGGTAGTCGGCGGCGGCCTCGTCGGCACACTTCTGCCGATACGTGCCCACCCCGCCGGTGTAGGACAGCACCCGGCGCGGCTTGCCGGGCACGTTGGTGCCCAGGTACCAGCCGGAGGTCTTGGAGATCAGGTTGGTGCTCACCACCTCCTCGTGGTGATCGACCCAGGCCTGCTCGCCGGCGGCGGTCGGCTCGATCGTCGACGCTCCGCGGGCGCGCACCGCGGCGATGGCGTCGGTGATCCACTCGGTCTGCTGCTGCAGGCAGGTCGCCATGTTGCACAGGGCGGCCGACGGGGCCAGCGGGATCGCCGTGGTCAGCAGGTTCGGGTACCCGTACACCTGCAGACCCATCATGCTGCGGATGTCGTTGCCCCAGTCCTGCGCCAGCCGCCGGCCGTCCCGGCCGCGCACGTCGATCCGGGTCAGCGACCCCGTGCCGGCGTCGAAACCGGTGGCCATGACGATGATGTCGAGCTCGTGCACGGTGCCGTCGGCCAGCTCGATGCCCTCGGGCACGATCCGGGCGATCGGGTTGTCCCGCACCCCGACCAGCTCGACGTTGTCGCGGTGGTAGACCTCCAGGTAGCCGCGCTCCAACGGCACCCGGTGGGTGCCGAAGCCGTAGTCGGTCGGCACCAGGATGTCGATCAGCCGCTGGTCGCGCAGCCGGGCCCGCATCTTCTCCCGGACGAACTCGGAGATCTCGTCGCTGACCGCCTGGTCGAAGAACATCTCGCCGAACCCGGCCAGCCACAGCTTGAGCGAACCGTCCTGGTAGATCTCCTCCAGCAGCTCCCGCCGGCGCTCGGGGGAGCAGTCGGCCCACACGTGCTCGAAGTCGTACTCGAACCCGGTGAAGGTGTGCGGCAGGGTCGCCCGCAGCTCCTCGAACCGGGCCTTGTAGGCGGCTTGCTCGGCCGGGCCGTACTGCGGGCTCTTCATCGGCAGCACGTACTGCGGGGTGCGGGCGAACACGGTCAGGTGGGCGACCTGATCGGCGATGGTCTGGATCACCTGGATGCCGGTGGCGCCGACCCCGATGACGCCGACCCGCTTTCCGGCCAGGTCGACTCCCGACGCCGGCCACCGCGAGGTGTGGAACAGCTGGCCGCGGAAATCGCCCTGGCCGGGAAACATGTCGGCCAACGGCGCCGAGAGCATGCCCGCGCAGCTGATGAAGAACTGGGCGTCCAGGGTGTCCCCGCGGTCGGTGCGGATCGTCCAGCGGTCCCGATCTTCGTCGAAATGCGCGCTGGTGATGGCGGTTCCGAACTGGATGTCGCGGCGCAGGTCGAGCCGGTCGGCCACGTAGTGCATCCAGCGCTCGATCTCCGGCTGCCCGGGGAACTTCTCGCTCCAGCTCCAGTCCTTGTACAGGTCCTCGTCGAACAGGTACTGGTAGATGTACGCCTCGCTGTCGAAACGTGCGCCCGGGTAACGATTCCAGAACCAGGTGCCGCCGACGTCGGTGGCCTGGTCGATCACCCGGACCCGAAGTCCCTGGGCGCGCAACTGGTGCAGCTGGTACAGCCCGGCCACCCCGGCGCCCAGGATCACCGCGTCGAATTCGTCTGGGCCGCGGTCGGTCTCGGCCTGGTCGGAAGCTGCGGGCAGGGTCGACGTCATGGTTGTGACCACCATTCCTTCACATCGATCGGGGGAGGGACACCCGGCGGCCAGCGGGCCCGGGCCGGGTGTGGGGGTGCTCACATCGTGCGGACGGGCCAGCCACCACCCGCCCACCCGGGCGGGTGGTCGGTGCGGGCAGTGCGCCGACCCCGCAGATCGGGCGTGACCGGCCGGTCGGCCCGGTCAGTTCCCCCACCCATTCGGGTGGTGGCCCGCCCCGCGCGGCCGCGAACCATGGGAGACGACCAGCAGCACCCCACGGCGAACAATGGAGTGAGCCATGAGTGAGTCGATGCGCGCCTTCGTGATCGAAGAGGTCGGCCGCACCGCAGTTGTCGACAAGCCCATCCCCGAGCCCGGGCCGGAAGAGGCGATCGTGCGCACCACGGCCGCCCTGATCTGCACCTCGGACGTGCACACCGTCAAGGGCGCCCTGCCCGTCCCCGGTGGCCGCACCCTGGGCCACGAGTCGGTCGGGGTGGTGCACCGGCTCGGCTCCGCGGTCACCGGGTTCACCGAGGGCCAGCGGGTGCTGGTCGGGGCGGTGACCCCCTGCTACCGCTGCACCTACTGTCAGCGCGGCTTCACCAGCCAGTGCGGCGGCGCGCTGGGCGGCTATAAGTACACGACCCAGATGGACGGCAACATGGCCGAGTACTTCGTGGTGCCGGCCGCCGCCGCCAACCTCACCCCGATCCCCGACGACGTGCCCGATGCCAAGGCCGTCTACGCCTGCGACATGCTCTCCACCGGCTTCATGGGCGTCGAGCACTCCTACCTGCAGTTCGGCGAGACGGTGGCGATCTTCGCGCAGGGCCCGGTCGGGCTGTCCGCGACCATCGGCGCGCACCTGATGGGCGCCGGGCAGGTGATCGCGGTGGAGTCGCGGCCGGAACGGCAGGCCCTGGCCAAGCAGTTCGGGGCCGACCTGATCGTCGACTTCACCCAGGGCGACCCGGTCGAGCAGATCATGGACCTGACCGACGGGGTCGGCGTGGACGCGGCCATCGAGGCGTTCGGCTTCCCGCAGACGTTCGAGGCCTGCGTCCGGGTCACCAAGGCGGGCGGCCGGGTCTCCAACATCGGTTACCACGGAGAGAACCCCAACCCGCTGCAACTGCCGCTGGACGCGTTCGGCCTGGGCATGAACGACAAGGCCATCCACACCGGTCTGTGCCCGGGCGGCAGCGAACGGATGGCGCGCCTGCTGCGGCTGATGCAGTCCGGCCGGGTCGACCCGACCCCGATGACCACCCACACCTTCGGCTTCGATGAGATCGAGTTGGCCTTCGACCTGATGACGACCAAGCAGGACAACATCATCAAGCCCTTGATCACCTTCTGAGTCGGTGATTCACTACCCGAACGGGTAGTGGACCGGCGGCCGACAAGCAGATCCTGGGATCGCGACCGCGGCGCGGTCGCGATCCCGCTGCCTGCGCCACCGCTCGACGGAAGGCCGACGATGCCGTCCACCTCCGCACCGTCCGGGTCGCTGCACGCCTCCACCCGATTCCGCGCGCCCACCTACGTGCGCAACGTGATCGAGCGCGAGCGGCTGCTCGACGCGCTGGGCGAGGGGGGTGGCCGGGCCCTGGTGGTCATCCACGCCCCGGCCGGCTACGGCAAGACCACACTGGCCGTGCAGTGGTTGCGGGTGCTGGCCGACGGCGGCGCGGTGCCGGCCTGGCTGGGTCTGCACCGGGACGACAACGACCCGCACTGGTTCCTTTTCCACCTGCTGGAGGCCGTGCGCCGGGCCGTGCCGGCCGCCGGGGACGTCCTGGGCGACCTGCGGGACCTGTTGGAGCAGAACGTCGAGGACACCCAGACCTACGCCCTGTCGGTGCTGCTGGAACAGATCGGCCGGCACGACGGGCGGCTGGTGCTGACCTTCGACGACTGGCACCTGATCGAGGACGCCCAGGTGCACCGCGCCCTGGTGCACCTGCTCGACTTCGCCCCGCCCAACCTCTCGGTCGTGCTGACCAGCCGGGTCCGGCCGCGGCTGCCGCTGAGCCGGCTGCGGGTGCGCGGCCAGTTGATCGAGATCGACGCCGACACCTTGCGTTTCGATCTGGCCGAAACCCGTTCCTTCCTGGTCGATTTGAACGGGCTGCGGCTCGAGCCCGAGGACATCGCCCGGGTCTCGGTCAGTACCGACGGCTGGGTCGCGGCGCTGCAACTGGTCTCGTTGTCCCTGCGGGACTGCGCCGATCCGACCGACCTGATCGGCGGCTTCTCCGGGCGGGACCACTCGATCGGCGAGTACCTGGCCGAGAACGTGCTCGACGCGCTGCCCGGCGACATCCTGGCCTTCCTGCTCGACACCTGCGTGGGGGACCGGCTCTGCGGCGAGCTGGCCGACGCGCTGAGCGGGCGCACCGACGGCCAGGCGATGCTGGAGGAACTGGAGCGGCGCGATCTGTTCCTGCGCCCGCTGGACCCCGAGCGGCAGTGGTTCCGCTACCACCACCTGTTCGCCGACTACCTGCGCCGCCGGCTCGAGCGCGACCAGCGGGACCGGGTGGCCGGGCTGCACCGGCGGGCCGCCCAGTGGTTCGCCGCGCACGACCTGGTGTCCGAGGCGGTCAGCCACGCGCTGGCCGCCGGCGACGTCGCCATGGCCACCGACCTGGTCGAACGGCACGCCATGGCCCAGGTCGAGCACAGCCGGATGGTCAGCCTGCTCGGCCTGATCGGGCGGCTGCCGGCCGCCGCGGTCAGCGAGCGACCGCGCCTGCTGATGGCCCTGGCCTGGGCGAACTGCCTGCTGCAACGCTCGACCGCGGCCGAGCTGGCCCTGGAGGACCTGCGCCGGGTGCTGCCGCCCGCCCCCGAGCAGCAGGACATGCACAGCGAGGCCGACGTCGTGCAGGCGTGCATCGACATCTACGGCGACCGCATCGACCGGGCCGAGGGCCTGGTCGCGCTGAGCCTGCAACGCCGCGACGTGTACCGGCCGTGGGTGGTCGCCGTCGCCGCCAACATCCAGAGCTTCTGCGACATCCACTCCATGCGGTTCGAGACGGCGCTGGCCCGCCAGCGCTGGGCCGCGCGCATCCACCAGCGCACCGTCGGCCCGTTCGCCGCCGTCTACGGGCGGTGCTTCGCCGGCATCGCCGCCTTCGCCCAGCTCGACCTGCCGGCCGCCCAGGGGCACCTGGCCGGCGCCGTCGAACTGGCCCGGACCTCGGCCGGCCGGCGCTCGCACGCGGCTCAGCTGGCCAGCGCGCTGCTGGGCGAGCTGCTCTACGAGCTGGGCGAGATCGACCAGGCCGAGCGCCTTCTCGAAGAGAGCCGGGAGCTCGGCGCGGAGAGCGGGGTGGTCGACTTCATGATCGCCAGCTACGCCGTGCTGGCCCGGATCCGGGCCAACCGGGGCGCCGCCGTCGACGCCGCCGAGCTGCTGGCCGAGGGGGTCAAGGTGGCCGAGCGGCTGGCCCTGCCCCGGCTGCACGCGGCGGTGGCCAGCGAACGGATCCGGCAGCTGCTGCTGGCCCGCCGGATCGCCGAGGCCCGCCGCGTCGCCGAGGCCATGCCGGACGGGTCGAGCACCGAGGGCGGCCTGGGGATCACCATCGACCAGATCCGCACCGGGGCCCTGGCCGCCGTCATGTCCGCGGAGGGCGACCGGGACGGCGCGGTGGCCCTGCTGGACGAACTGATCGACGACCTGCAGCGCCGCGGCCAGTTCCGGGCCCGGCTGGCCGCCGCCGTGCAGCGCGTCGTCGTGCTCGAACAGGCCGCCCACCGGATGGCCGCCGAACGTGCCCTGGCCGACCTGCTGGGGCAGGTCGTGGCCACCGGGCTGCGCCGCACCGTGCTCGACGGCGGACCCGACATCGTGACCGTGCTCGACCGGCTGCTCGCCCAGGCCGGCACCCGCGCCTGGGCCAGGGCCCATCCCGACGTGCCGCGGGACTGGTTGGCCGCTCTGGTCGCGCAGGCCGGCGACGACCCCGAGACGCCGAGCAGCGGCCTGACCGCGCGCGAGCTCGACATCCTGCGGATGGTGGGCAGCGGCCGCACCAACCAGCAGATCGCCACGTCGCTGACGGTCACCGTGAACACCGTCAAGTGGTACCTCAAGAACATCTACACCAAGCTCGGCGCCACCAACCGCACCGAGGCCACCGCCATCGCCCGGCGTGAGGGCCTGCCGGTCTGAGTTCGCCGCTCGCACGGCTGGGTTCGGCCGGGCTCGGGCCGGCGGGGCTCGGGCCGGCGGGGTTCGCTGATCAAAGCCGCGGGTGGGGGTGGTGGGTGTCCGGTTCGGCGCGGGAAAGATCAGCGGAGCTGCTGGGGCCGGGTGGGTTCGCTGATCAAAGCCGCGGGTGGGGGTGGTGGATGTCCGGTTCGGCGCGGGAAAGATCAGCGGACCTGCTGGGGCCCGGTGGGTTCGCTGATCAAAGCCGCGAGTGGGGCCGGTGGATATCCGGTTCGGCGCGGGAAAGATCAGCGAACCGGCGGAATCAGCGAACCGGCGGAACCAGCGAACCGGCGGAACCAGCGAACCGGCGGAACCGGCGGGAACCAGCAGCGGAGCCGGGGAGGAGCCGGCGGAGGTTGGCTGCGTCACAGCCGCGGCGGCGCGAGCACGAGGGATGCGCGCGCCCCGGTTACCGTCGGCGGGTGAACGCGATCCTGTTCGACCTCGACGGCACCATCACCGACTCCGCGCCCGGCATCATCGACTGCTTCCAGCATGCGCTGGCCGCGGTGGGCTTCCCGCCGGCGGACCAGGATGTGCTGCGCGGGGTGGTCGGCCCGCCGATCGTGCACACCTTCGAGCGGCTGGGGATGGACCAGGAACAGATCCGGACCGCGCGGGCCGCGTACCGGGCCCGCTACGACGAGCGGGGTTGGGCCGAGAATTCCGTCTTCCCGGGGATGGCCGAGCTGCTGGAACGCCTGGGCCGCAGCGGGATCCCGCTGGGCGTGGCGACCTCGAAGAACGAGCGGATGGCCCGGCACATCCTGCGTCATTTCGGGCTGGCCGAGCCGTTCGCGTTCATCGGCGGGGCCAGCGACGACGACACCCGGATCGAAAAGGCCGACGTCATCGTGCACAGCCTGGGTGGACTGGGCCTGCCGGTGCACCGGGCCGAGGACGGCGGCACCCTGGGCGTGCTGCTGGTCGGCGACCGCAAGCACGACGTCGAGGGGGCGGCCCGGTACGGCATCCCGACCGTCCTGGTCAGCTGGGGCTACGGCACCCCGCAGGAGCGGGCCGGCGCCCGCTGGAGCGTGGACACCCCGGCCGAGCTGGGGGAGTTGCTGGATCAACTGGTCGGCGATGTCGTCACCGGCGGTGCCCAGCACTGATCGAACGCCGGCCGGAACCCCGCTGGAATCGCCGCACGGCAAAGCGGTTTCACCAAGGGTGTGTCGGCCCTGATGTCTGCGGGTACCTGCCTGCTGGCGGCGCGCGACGCGCCGCCTACGGCAGGAAGGATGCATCAATGACCAAAGCAGACAACGATGTCGTCGGCGACGACGTCCGCAAGGTGGCCGAACTGGTCAAGGACATCCGCATCGGCATGCTGACCACCACCGAGGCGGACGGCACCTACACCAGCCGCCCGATGGGTCAGCAGGAGTTCGAGTTCGACGGCGACATGTGGTATTTCGCCGAGCGGGACTCGCGCAAGGTGCGCCACATCCAGGCCAACTCGCACGTCGGCGTCACCCTGAGCTCGGGATCGACCTGGATCTCGATCGACGGCACCGCCGAAATCGTCGACGACAACGCCAAGAAGCACGATCTGTGGAACAGCTGGGTCGAGGCCTGGCTTCCGCAAGGCCCCGACGACAGCTCCGTCGTGCTGATCAAGGTGACCGGCAACTCCGCCGAGTACTGGGACACCCCCGGCGGCCGCATCGCCTCCGTGATCAGCCTGGTCAAGTCCAAGGTGACCGGTCAGCGCTACGACGGCGGCGAGAACGAGCGCGTCGAGCTCTGACCCGGACCCCGGTCGGGCGTCGGTCGATCGAACCGATCAGACGGTCGCCCGCCGGGGCAGCTTCCAGCCCGGACGCGGGAAGTGGCAGGTGTAGCCGTTCGGGTAGCGCAGCAGGTAGTCCTGGTGCTCCGGCTCGGCCTCCCAGAACGGCCCGGCCGGACTCACCTCGGTGACCACCTTGCCCGGCCACAGACCCGAAGCCTCCACGTCGGCGATGGTGTCCTGAGCGACCCGCTGCTGCTCGTCGTCGAGGTAGAAGATGGCCGACCGGTAGCTCATGCCGATGTCGTTGCCCTGCCGGTTGCGGGTGGTCGGGTCGTGGATCTGGAAGAAGAACTCCAGCAGGTTGCGAAAGCTCGTGACCGACGGGTCGAAGACAATCTCGACCGCCTCGGCGTGCGAACCGTGGTTGTAGTAGGTGGCGTTGGGCACCTCGCCGCCCGAATAGCCGACCCGAGTGCTGATCACGCCGGGCTGGCGGCGGATCAGGTCCTGCATTCCCCAGAAACATCCGCCGGCGAGGATCGCGGTCTGGGTCGCCGTCTGTGCCGAGGCCATGGTGGGCTCCTCCGGTCTGTCGTTGGTGCGCTGGTGGTGCGGTCCGCGGCGCGGGGCAGCGTGGCTGCCTTCGGTGCGCCATCGATCACAACACGATGACGCGAGTGGGGATTCCGCCTGTCAGCATTCCGTAAGGACTGAAGGACCGTAGATTCGGTGATCATGAGCGTGATCGACGAGCACGGCCGGCCCGAACCACCGGTGGCGGCGGGGGAGATCGCCACCCTGCTGGGATTTCTGGAGTACCAGCGGTCCACGCTGGCCTGGAAGTGCGCCGGGCTGGACGCCGCGGCGATGCAGGCCCGGATCCCGACCTCGACGATGACGCTCGGCGGCATGCTCACCCACCTGGCCTGGGTGGAGGACTACTGGTTCGGCCGCCGGCTGCTGGACCGGCCCATGCCGCGGCCCTGGTCGGGCGTGGACTGGGACGCCGACCCGGACTGGGACTGGCGGCTGGCCGACGACGCGGTCCCGCAGGACCTGCACGAGCTGTGGGCGCAGGCCAAGGACCGGTCCCGGGCGGCGGTGTCCGAGGCCATCTCGCTCGGCGGTCTGGACTTCCTGGCCCGGGTGCCCTGGCCGGACGGCACCACGCCGAGCCTGCGCTGGATCCTGGTGCACATGATCGAGGAGTACGCCCGGCACAACGGTCACGCCGACCTGCTGCGCGAGTCGATCGACGGCCTAACCGGGGAGTGACCCGCCGGCTCAGCCGACCGGCTCTGCAGATTGGGGCGCCGATTGGGGCGCCGATTGGGGCGCCGGCTGGAGGACGGGGCGGTCGGCCTGGGCCCGGCGGCGCTCCCGCCGGCGCTCCCGGCGCTGCTCGACCAGGTGGTAGAGCGTCGGCAGCACCACCAGGGTCAGCACCGTCGAGGACAGCAGGCCGCCGATCACCACGATGGCCAGCGGCTGCGAGATGAACCCGCCGTGGCCGGTGATGCCCAGCGCCATCGGCAGCAGCGCGAAGATGGTGGCCAGCGCGGTCATCAGGATCGGCCGCAGCCGGCGGGACGCGCCGTGGGTCACGGCGTCTCGCACCGTTTGCCCACCCTCGCGGTACTGGTTGATCAGGTCGACCAGCACGATCGCGTTGGTCACCACGATGCCGATCAGCATCAGCACGCCGATCAGCGACGGCACCCCCAACGGCACCCCGGTCACGATCTGCAGCAGGATCGCGCCGGTCGCCGCGAACGGGATCGACACCAGCAGCAGCAACGGTTGCAGCAGCGAGCGGAACGTCGCCACCATCACCACGTAGACCACCAGGATGGCCACCAGCAGGGCCAGGCCGAGCTGGGAGAACGCCTCCGCCTGGTCGGCACTGACCCCGCCCAGGTCCGCGGTCACTCCGGACGGCAGCGTGGCCCCGTCCAGCGCCCCCTGCACCGCAGTGTTGGCGGCCCCCAGGTTGTCCCCGGCCGGGGTGACGGTGATCGTCGCCGTCCGTTGCCCGCGTTCGGCGGTCACCGACACCGGGCCCTGGGCCTGCGCGACGGTGGCCAGCTCGGACAGCGGCACGGTGCCGCGGGCGGTCGGGACGGGCAGCTGGGACAGCTCGTCGACGGTCGCCGGGGGATCGGCCACCGCCTGGTAGATCGTCACGGTCTGGTCGTCGATGGCCACGGTGCCGATGGCGGTCGGCTGGATCGCCGCGCCGACCAGGGTGCCGACCGCGACCTCGGACAACCCGGCCTGGGCGGCCTTGTCCCGGTCGACGGTGACGGCGATGTAGGGCTGCGACGCGGACAGGTTGCTGGAGACCTGGGCGGCCTGCGGCAGGGCGGTCAGCGCCGCGACGATCGTGTCGTTGGCCGCGGCCAGGTCCTGCTCGCTGCCCGACTTGATGTTCACCGCGATCGCCGTGTTCCCGCCGAACCCGCCGCCCGCGCCGATGGTGATCCCGTCCGGGTCGCTGATCGTGGCCAGCTCGTCGCGGACCTGCTGATGCACCGCGTCCTGGTCGGCGGCCTCGTCGGTGGTGACCGAATACCGGATCGTGGTGGCCCCGCCGCCACCCAGGAACGCCGCCTGCAGCGCGTTGCCCGAACGGCCCGCCGACATCTGCACCGTCTGCACCCCGGGCACCCCGGCGATCGCCGAGCTGGAGCGCAGCCCGATGTCCCGCTGCGCGTCCAGGCTCAACCCGTCGGCCACCTGCTGGGTGACGGTGAACGTGTTCTGCCCGCTCTGACCCAGGAAGTTGGTCTTCATCAGCGGGGCCAGCGCGAACGTGCCGATCAGCACCAGGCCGGCCAGCACCAGCGTGACCACCGAATGCCGCAGGGTCCAGCCGATGATCGGCAGGTAGCCGCGCTGCAGCGCGGTCGGCGGCCCGTCCTGGTCCTCGGTGCCGGTCGCCGGCGCGGCCGCCGGCGCGTTCTGTTCGTGCCGGCCGCGTCGCTGCTGGGGCCGCAGAAACCAGTAGGCCAGCACCGGGATGATGGTCAGCGCCACCAGCAGCGAGGCCAGCAGGGCGATGGTGACGGTCAGCGCGAACGGCCGGAACAGCTCGCCGGCGATCCCGCCGACGAAGGCGATCGGCAGGAACACCGCCACCGTGGTGATGGTCGACGCGGTCACCGCGCCGGCCACCTCCTTGACCCCGGCCAGCACCGCCGTGTTCTTGTCCTGCCCGGTGTCCAGGTGCCGCTTGATGTTCTCGATGACCACGATCGAGTCGTCCACCACCCGCCCGATGGCAATGGTCAACGCGCCCAGGGTCAGGATGTTCAGGCTGTAGTCGGCCACCTGCAACCCGATGAAGGTGATCAGCACCGACGTCGGGATGGAGATGGCGGTGACCAGGGTGGCCCGCACCGACAGCAGGAACACCAGGATGACCAGCACCGCGAACACCAGCCCGAGCAGGCCCTCGGTGGCCAGGGACTCGATCGACTGGGTGATGAACGGGGCCTGGTCGAACACGGTGGTGAAGGTGACCGGCTCTCCGACGGTGCCGGACAGGGTGGCCTGCAGGGCGGGCAGCGCATCCCGGACCGCGGTGGAGACGTCGACGGTGTTGGCGTCCGGGAGCTTGGTCACCGCCACGGTCAGGGCCGGCTCGCCGTTGACGTAGGAGATCGAGGTGACCGGGTTGTCGGCCAGCTCGACGGTGGCCACGTCGCCGATCGTGCGCACGGCCGCCGGCGCGGCGGTGGCGCCGGTCGTCGTTTGGCCGGCGGTCGGTCCGGCGGTCGGGCCGGCCGTCGAGCCGGTGCCCCCGGTGCCGGTCGCCGGCAGCAGGGGCAGCGCCTCGATGTCCTGGGTCGAGGCCAGCTTGCTGCCGGTGCTCACCGTCAGCGTCTGCTCGTCCTGGGTGATCTCCCCGCCGGGCAGCAGGATTCCGTTCTGCGCCAACGCCGTTCGGATGGCGCTGGCCGGCAGTCCGGCCTGAGCCAGGGCCACCGGGTCGGGGGTGATCGTCACCCGCTGCCCGACCGCGCCGACCAGGCTGGCGTCCCGCACGCCGGGCAACTTGGTCAGTTCGGGCAGCACGGTGGTGCGCACGGCGTCGGTCAGCCCCGGGCTGGGGTCGGTGGTGGTCACCGCGAACTGGATGATCGGCAGGTCGTCGAACGAGCCGGTGACGACCTGCGGATCGACCCCGTCCGGCAGGGTGCTCTTGATCCGGTTGATCGCCTGCGACATCTTCTGCTCGGCCGCGGCCATGTCGGTGCCGTAGGTGAACTGCGCGGTGACTACCGAGGAGTTCGTGTTCGACGTCGACGAGGTCTGCTCCAGGCCGGGGACCGACTGGATGGCCGCCTCGATCGGGTTGGACACGTCGTTGGCCACCACCGCCGGGGCCGCTCCGGGGTAGGAGGTGACGACGGCGGCCTGCGGGAACGAGATCGAGGGCGCCAGTTCCTGCTGCAGGCCGCGCATGGCGACCAGCCCGAACACGGCGATGACGATGGTCACCAGGGCGACCAGCGCCCGGTTCCTCAGGCTGAGCTTCGCGAGCGCGGACACCCGGTGAGTATGGTCCGCGCCCCGCCGGTCAGTGCGGCGGGCGGCTGCGCCAGGCCCGGCAGCGAATCACCATCACGGTCGACCAGATGGTCAGCCCGCCGCCGATGATCGCCACCAGCATGCCCAGCGAGATCACACCCTGGGCCGCGGTCAGGCCGTTGGCCAGCATCGACACCCCGAGGAACAGCAGGCACCACAGGATGACGATGGTGCGGCCCTGCCGGCGGTGGGCCAGCGCCAGGTCCAGGCGCCGGACGAAGCCCGGGTCGGTCGCCCGGACATGGGCCTCGATCTCGCCCAGGCGGCTCTTCTCATCCTCGGACAGCGACACCATGGCCTCCCGACCAAGATCACGAAACGGTCACGCTCGTTCCATGGTGCCTGACGCCGGCGAACGCCCGGTGAACTCCGGCCCGGCGGTCACGGCCGGCGCACAGCTCAGACGGTCGGGTCGAGTCGATCGATGATCAGCTCGAAGTGGGCGTCGTAGTCGGTGACCGCCCGGTGCAGGTGGCCGAACAGCTCCAGCGTGAGCGCGCCGAGCAGGCCGCCCCACGCGGTCAGGCCGCGCAGGGTCGCCTCGTCGGAGAGCTCCAGCCCCGCGGCCGCCCGGAAGTCGGCCAGCTGCTCGTGGGTGCCCGCCGGCAGCGGCCGCCGCGGGGTCAGCGGTCCGTGCACGTCGGTGACCCGCATCAGGGTGAGCAGCACCAGGGTGACCCGGGCGGCCGGGGCGACGGTGGCCTGCGGGGCGGCGTACCCGGGGACCGGTGAGCCGTAGAGCAGCCCGTACTCGTGCGGCGCGGCCCGGGCCCAGGATCGCAGCGTGCGGGCCAGCGTGCGCCAGCGTCCGGACAGGTCGGCGCGGTCCACGGCGGCGTCGGCCGCCGTCAGCCGGTCGGCCAGCTCGCCGTAGATCACCACCAGCAGCTCGGTCAGCAGCTCGTCCCGGCTGGGGAAATAGCGGTAGACGGCCGAGGAGGCCATGCCCAGCTCGCGGGCCACCGCGCGCACCGACAGCTGAGCCGGTCCGACCTGCGCGAGCTGCCCCCGGGCGCCGTCGACGATGGCCTGGGTCAGCTCGCGGCGGGCCACGGCCCGGGCGGTCAGCGGTGCGGACGTCATGGGCCGAGTGTGCCAGCAACCGAGAGCGCTGACAACAGAAGTGAGCAGTGCTCTTGCAAAGTGGCGACCCCGGTGCCATGCTGAATCCAGAACGAGAGCAGTGCTCGCAACGGAGAACAGGAGACGCACAATGACCGCAACGATGGTGATCGTCGGGGCCGGCCCGGTCGGCCGGCACACCGCCCAGCTGCTGGCCGAGCGGGGCGACGAGGTGGTCGTGGTGACCCGTTCCGGCCGTGGGCCGGAGCTCGACGGGGTGCGCCGGGTGGCCGCCGACGCGTCCGACGCCGAAGCGCTGACCGGGCTGACCGCCGGGGCCCGCGCGCTGTTCAACTGCGCCAACCCGGCCGACTACACGACCTGGGACCAGGTCTGGCCGCCGCTGGCCGAGAGCCTGTTGCAGGCGGCCGAGCGCACCGGCGCGACCCTGGTCACCGCGTCCAGCCTCTACGGCTACGGACCGGTTGACGGCCCGATGGTCGAGGGGCAGCCGGACCGGGCGACCGATCACAAGGGGCGGCTGCGGGCCGGCATGTGGGCGCAGGCCAGGGCCCGGCACGAGGCCGGCCGGCTGCACGCCGTGGAGGTCCGCGGGTCGGACTACGTGGGCGAGGGTGTCGGGGCCAACGGGCACGTGCCGCGGCAGGTGCCGGGCGCGCTGGCCGGCCGGGCGGCCTGGATGATCGGCCGGACGGACGTGCCGCACACCTGGACCGACGTGGCCGACATGGCCCGGACCCTGGTCGCGGTGGCCGACCGGCCGGACGTCTGGGGTCAGGTGTGGCACGCGCCCAGCAACGAGCCGCGCAGCCAGCGGCAGGCCCTGACCGAGGTGCTGGCCGCGGCCGGCCACGGGCCGGTTCCGGTGCACGGGGTGCCGGCGCCGGCGCTGCGCGCGGCCGGCCTGTTCTCGCCGCTGATGCGCGAGCTGGCGCAGCTGTCCTACATCTTCACCCGGCCGTACGTCATGGACTCCGCGCACACCCAGCAGGTGCTCGCCCTGGCGCCGACCCCGTGGGCGCAGGTGTGCCGGCGGACGGTCACCGGGTCGTCGGAGCCGGCCCGGGCCTGAGCCGGCCGGTCCGGCCGGCGCGCGTCGTGCGCGTCCGGCACGGGCGGCCGGAGCGCGGACCCTCCGTGTGCATCGGCTGTGAGCCGCCGCGGCCGGCCCACGGATGGGTCGCCGGTACGTCTGTCCGGGTGACCGATCAGTCATCCCGGACGGAAGCGAGTGCTCCATGAGCGTCATCACCACCCCGATCGTGCGACGGATCGCCATGGTCGCCCACGACAACAAGAAGGTCGACCTGCTGCGCTGGGCCGAGTTCAACCGGCTCACCCTGGCCCGGCACGAGCTGTTCGCCACCGGGACCACCGGCACGCTGCTGGAGTACGAGCTGGGCCTGCGGGTGCACCGGTACCTGTCCGGCCCGCTCGGCGGCGACCAGCAGATCGGCGCCAAGATCGCCGAGGGGCAGATCGACATGCTGATCTTCTTCTGGGACCCGCTCGAGCCGCAGCCGCACGATCCCGACGTCAAGGCGCTGCTCCGGCTGGCCGCCCTGTGGAACATCCCGGTCGCCACCAACACGGCCACCGCGGACATGTTGATCTCCTCCCCGCTGCTGGGCGGCGACTACCGGCCCGTCCGGCCCGACCTGGACCGGCCGGCCACCGGCGACTCGCCCCTGGTCGCGGCCCTGCACTGAACCGGGTCCACCGGGCCCGTGCCCTAGCCTGCGGGGATGCCGACGACGTCGCCCGACCCCAGGCGGGCCATCGCCGCGGCCGCGGTGCGCGATGCCGGGGTGGCCGACGAGGAGCTGCTCGGGGACTTCATCGCCACCCTGGCGGCCACCGTGGCCGCCGGTGAACGGCTGCCCCGGGCGGCCCGGCGCCGGTGCGCGGACAGCGGCCGGCGGGCCGCGGTCTCCGGGGTGCCGCTGCGGGCGCTGCTGGATCTGCACCTGTCGGTCGCCTGGCGGCTCTGGCGGCACGTCGCCCCGGCCGACGATCCGCAGGACCCCGTGCAGTCGGTCGTCCGGGCCGGCGAGGTGATGCTGCGGGCCATCGACGACGCGGTCGCCGCGCTGACCGAGGGCTACCAGCTGGCCCGGCGTCAGGTGGTGGCCGAGCAGGCCGCGGCCCGCCGGGAGTTCGTCGACGACCTGCTGCTCGGCGGCGCCCAGGCCGCCGTCGGGCTGGCCGAACGGGCCGGCGAGTTCGGGCTGAATCTGGCCGGTCCGCACGCGGTCGTCGTCGTCCGGGCGCAGCGGCCGTTCGTCGAGTCCTCGCCGCTGACCTCGATGCTGGAGCGATCCCTGATGGGCGCCAAAGCCGACGCCGACGCGCTGGTCACCACCAAGGACGATGCCCTGGTCGTGGTGTTCGCCGCGCCCGACCGGGCCGCGGTCGACCAGGTGGTGAGCGCCCTGACCGCCAACCTGCCGGCGCCCGAGGCCGAGGCCGGTGTCCGGCTGCACCGGGTGGCCGCCGTCGGCGCCTGGCGAATGGGCGTCGGCCGCGCCCACCCGGGGCCGGCCGGGGTCGGCCAGTCCTACGCCGAGGCGATCGACGCGCTGGCCCTGGGTCAGCGGCTGGGCCTGCCGGAACCGGTGGTCGACGCCGCCGACCTGTTGCTGTACCGGGTGCTGGTGCGTGACGAGGCGGCCATGCGGGAACTCGTCGACGCCGTGCTGGCCCCGCTGGTCGGGGCCCGCGGCGGGGCCGAGCCGCTGCTGCAGACTCTGGACGCCTACTTCGGCGCCGGCGGCAACGCGACCCTGGCCGCGCGCTCGTTGCACCTGTCGGTGCGGGCCCTGACCTACCGGCTGGCCAAGATCGCCGATCTGACCGGGCGCGACCCGGTCGACCCCCGGCACCGGCTGGAGCTGCAGACCGCCCTGGTCGGGGCGCGTCTGCTCGGGATGACCGGAACATGACGTCTTGACCGTTTTGATTGCCGATATTCGGCAGTGAAGGCGCCATGTCTTGGCGAGATTTTGCCGTGGCACGGCAATCTTTCGCACGGCAGGCTGGACAGGTCGGCACCCACCGCCGCCATCCACCCTTCCGATCGGAGTCCTGCCGTGACCGTTCCGCTTTGGGGCTGGGCCGCCTTCGGCGCCGTGGTCCTGATCATGCTCACTATCGATCTGCTCGCCCATCGAGGCGCGCACATCATCAAGTTCAAGGAAGCCGCGATCTGGAGCGCCGTCTGGGTCGGCCTCTCACTGATCTTCGCGGTCGTCATCTTCTTCACCCTGGGCGCCGACCCCGCCGTCGACTTCACCACCGCCTGGTTGCTCGAGAAGTCCCTCAGCGTCGACAACCTGTTCGTCTTCGCGCTGATCTTCGCCTACTTCAAGGTGCCTCGTGAGTACCAGCACCGGGTGCTGTTCTACGGCGTCATCGGTGCGCTGGTCTTCCGCGGCATCTTCCTGGCCCTGGGCGTCGCGATCGTCTCCACCTTCACCGCCGTGCTGTTCGTCTTCGGCGCCATCCTGATCTACAGCGCCATCAAGCTGCTCAAGGATGACGACGAGAGCATCGACCCGGGCAAGAGCTTCGCCGTGCGGTTGCTGCGCAAGCTGGTGCCGGTCTCCGACGAGTACCGCGGCACCAAGTTCTTCTACAAGGAGGCGGGCAAGCGCA
The DNA here is from genome assembly GCF_000024365.1 of Nakamurella multipartita DSM 44233. NCBI lineage: Bacteria > Bacillati > Actinomycetota > Actinomycetes > Nakamurellales > Nakamurellaceae > Nakamurella > Nakamurella multipartita. Next base: position 3,791,380 of record NC_013235.1, on the reverse strand, counting down.
TCGCCACCCCGCTGCTGGCCGTGGTCGTCGCCATCGAGGCCGCCGACCTGATCTTCGCGGTGGACAGCGTGCCGGCCGTGCTGGCGGTCAGCGACAACACCTTCATCATCTACTCCAGCAACGCGTTCGCCATCCTGGGCCTGCGCGCCCTGTACTTCCTGCTCGCCGGCATGCTCAAGAAGTTCCACTACCTGGGCAAGGGTCTGGCGTTCATCCTCGCCTTCATCGGCGTGAAGCTGTTCCTGCAGGCCGGTCACAAGGTCATCAACCCGGCCATCCCGGAGATCCCGTCGCTGGTCTCGCTGGGCGTCATCGTGGTGGCCCTGACCGTCGCGATCGTGATGTCGCTGCTGCGGCCACTGCCGCCGGAGTCCGACGACGAGTCGGGCGAGCTGGTGTCGGCCGAGCCGGCCACCGGCCACGGCTCGATCGAGGCGGGCGAACCGGTCCCGGCCGAGGCGTCGCGCTCGGCGGCTCCGGGTGAACCGGTCCGAACCGCACCGCCTGCGGGGACGTGACCTGCGGCACACCACGGTTTGCGTCGGGACCTCGGGCTTGGGGAACTCCCAGTCCGAGGTCCCGACGATGGTGACGGGGTTGGCACCACGGTGATCGACCCGACGGTCGACCGCCGCCACCGACACGACAGGAGACCGGCATGGCCAAGAATCCGTTCATGAGCGCTTATCTGAGCGCGGCGAACCGGGTGGCCAACACCGCCCGCGGCAAGGCGACCAACGAGGTCAAGCGCGCGGCCAAGCGTGAGCAGACCAGCATGATGAACGCCTGGACCGACATGATGACCGGCGGCGCCACCCGCCGGCGGCGTAAGCGTCGCTGACCGCGGCCGGTATCCGTACCGTCGAACCATGCCTGTCATCACCACCAGCGTGACCACCGACCTCGCCCCGGCCGACGTGCTGCGGATCCTCACCGACTTCGGTCCAGGGCGGGCGGAGGCCTTCCCCAACGTCGACCAGTCGACGCTGATCGTGCACGAGGTCGGTGACACCTGGGCCGACGTCACCGAGGGCAACAAGCTCGGCTGGGAACGCGAACGCTACGAATGGGACGCCCAGGCCGGCACCATCACCGCCGTGACGACCGACTCGAACCTGTGGGCGGCCGGCTCCCGGTGGGACTACCGGCTCACCCCGGCCGGCACCGGCACCGAGGTCCAGGTCCGGCTCGAGCGGCACGCCAAGGGCCTGCTCGGCCACCTGGTCGGCGCGATGATCCCGCTGCTCGGGGAGCGCACCGTGCGTTCCGGCATCACCCGGGCCCTGTCCGCCCACTGACCGCCGCCGCCCGCTCGGGTTCGCTGATCTTTCCCGCGCCGGGGCGGGCGGATCGTCCGGTTCCGCGCGGGTTTCGTCCGCGAACCGCCTTTGCCCGACGGGGTTCGCTGATCTTTCCCGCGCCGGGGCCGGCGGTTTGTCCGGTTCCGCGCGGGTTTCGTCCGCGAACCGCCCCTTCCTGCCGAACCGCGGCCAACCGCCGGCCCCGCCGCACGTCCGGCCGGGCCTACCAGTCGTAGTGCTCCAGCAGCGACCACAACCGGGGCAGGGCGCGGTCGCCGAAGTGCCGCACGTTGACCAGATGCTTGTGCAGCAGCAACGCCGGGCGGCGCTCCTCGAAGCCGGGGTCGGGCGGGTACTCGGCCCGGTAGGCGGCGGTGAACTCCGCCGGCACCTCGCTGGACAGGCTCAGGTAGGCCAGATCCAGCTCGCGGTCGGCGTAGCTGACGGCCGGGTCGACCAGCCACCGGCCGTCGATCATGTTGCCCGGCCACAGGTCGCCGTGGGTCAGCGACGCGGGCGGATCCGGTCGCAGCAAGTCCGGCAACGGTCCGGCGCAGGCCCGCTCGATCCGCTCCCGCAGCTGCCCCGGCAGGTCGGCGCGGGCCAGCTGCGGCGCCACCCGGTGCCGCACGTAGAACGTGGGCCAGTGCGTCGTCCACGTGTTGTCCTGCGGGAAGCGGCCGTGGAAGTTCTCGATCGGCCAGCCGAACCGGTCGGCGGTGCAGCGATGCATCCGGGCCACCGCCCGGCCCAGGCCCGCCCAGTCCGGCTCACCCTGCACCCGGTCGAGCACCAGTACCCGTTCACCGACCCCCAGCACCGCCGGCACCGGAACCCCGGCCTGCGCCAGTGCCCGCAGCCCGTCGGCCTCCTGGGCCGCCGGGTAGGGGCAGCGCTTGATCACCACCGTCCGGCCGTCGGCCAGCTCGGCCTGCGCGGTGCGGCCGATGAACCCGCCCGGCAGGGCCCGCTCGCGCACCGGGCGGGGCAACCCGGCCGGCCAGTCGGGCTCGGTCGGGGCGGGGTCGGCGAGGCTCACCGGACCAGTGTGGCCGGACCGGAAGGGCTCAGTCGGGCAGATCGCGGTCCGGCCAGTCCAGGCCGGTTATGTCCCGGTACGCGCGCACGGCCGACCCGATCGTCGGGAAGAAGTGGTTCGGGTCGATCGTGTCGGTCAGCTCGTAGCGCTCGATCTTGGTCTTCACGGGGTCCTTCATCTCGGCGAACACCAGGTTGATCCCGCGCGCGTTGAGCCACAGGTCCAGCTCGACCAGCATGTCCGCGGCGGTGGTGTCCACGTCGGTGATCGGCTCGGCGGTCACCACGATCCACCGCGGCGGGGGAGTCGCCTCGGCGAACCGGCGCAGGTCGTCGCGGAAGGTGTTGGCGTTGGCGAAGATGAGCGGCCCGTCGAACCGGTACAGCACCAGCCCGGGCAGCGCATCCGCGGCGGGGTAGCGCCGGATGTCGTGGTAGCCCTTGAGGTCCTCGACCTTGCCCAGCATGGTCCGGTAGGGACGCCAGACCCGGCTGAACACGTTGAGCACCGACAGGGCCACGGCGATCGCGATGCCGGGCAGCACGCCGAGCAGTGCCACCCCCAGGAACGCGGCCATGGCCAGCGCGAAGTCCGACTTGCGCTGCCGCCACAGCCGGCGCAGGGCCGGCAGGTCGGCCAGTGAGATCGACGCGGCGATGACGATGGCGGCCAGGGTGGGCTGCGGCAGGTTGCGCAGCAGCCCGGGGAAGAACACCAGCATCAGCGTCACCGCCCCCGCGCCGACCAGGCCGGTGACCTGCGAGCGGGCCCCGTTCTGCTCGGCCACCGCGGTCCGCGAGCCGCTGGTGGACACCGGGAACCCCTGGAACAGGCCGGCCGCGATGTTGGCGGCGCCGATGCCGATCATCTCCCGGTTGCCGTTGACGTCCTCGCCGCGCCGGCCGGCGAACGCGCTGGCCGTGGAGATGGTGTCGGTCAGCGAGACCAGCGCGATGCCCAGTGCCCCGGCGAACAGCAGCCCCAGATCGGTCAGCGGCACCGTCGGGATGGTCAGCGGCGGGAAGCCTTCGGGCAGCGTGCCGACGAGCTTGACCCCGCGCGCGGCCAGGTCGAACACGGCCACCGCGGCGATCGCCAGCACCACCGCGACCAGCACCCCGGGGATGCGCGGCAGGAACCGGTTGAGCAGCAGGATGACCGCCAGCGAGCCCACCCCGATGGCCAGCGCGGCCGGCACGGTCCGCCCATCGGCGACCCCGCGGACGAACTCGGTCGCCTCCTCGATCAGCCCGTCCCCATCCACCGAGAAGCCGAACAGCTTGGGGAGCTGCCCGATGACGATGGTCAGGGCCAGGCCGTTCATGTACCCGACCTGCGTCGGCTTGGACAGCAGGTCGGCGATGAAGCCGAGCCGGAAGGCGCCCGCGGCGATGGTGATCGCGCCGACCATCAGGGCCAGCATCGAGGCGTAGGCCACCGCCTTGCCGGGGTCGCCGTTGGCCGTGACCAGCGGGATGACGGTGGCCGCGATCATCGGCCCCAGCGAGGAATCGGGCCCGAGCACCAGCACCTTGGACGGGCCGAACGCCGCGTACCCGAGCAGGCACAGCACGGTCGTGTATAGGCCGGTGATCGGCGGCAGCCCAGCCAGTTCGGCGTAGGCCATGCCCTGCGGCACCAGCAGCGCGGTGAGCACCAGGCCGGCGGTGACGTCCTTGCCCAGCCAGGCCGGCCGGTAGGTGCGCAACATCCCGACGCCGGGGACGGCGCGTTCGATGGCAGTGACGGCGCCCACGGCACACTCCATTCCCGACGGTCGCGGGCAGCCTGCCACAGGGTGGCGCGGCGTGGATCATCCGGATCGGATGGCGTGCACCGGTCATTCGAGCCGGGTGATGCCGGCGACCGTGTCCGCAGGCAGCATGATGACGGGCGCGAACCGGACGCCGGCCGATGCCGGCAGCGGGGTGCGGTTCGTCCCCTCGCCTGACCGCCTCGACGGAGAACGAATGCCAGACCACTCGCCCAGCCGTTCGACCCCCGCCCAGCGGTGGCAGGCCCGGGGGGCCTTCGCCGCCTGGATCGCCGCGCTGATCGTGCTCATCGCCACCGAGGGCGCGATCGGGCTGACCCTGCTGGTGATCGGGCTGCTCGGCTCGCTGCTGGTGATCGTCGGCGGGTACCTGTTCCTGGCCCGGCGCGGCCTGCTGCGCGGGCTGGGCATGTTCCTGGCCATGGCCACGGTCGTCGCCGTGCTGGTCGTCTTCATCCGGCAGAACGCGATTGTCGTCGCGCTCATCGCCATCGCCCTGCTGGTCGTCGGCGGCGCGGCCGCCCACGCGGCCCTGCGCACCCGGATCCCGCCGTGGATGCCGAGCGTGCGCACCCCGCCGCCGCGCCGGCCGTTCATCGTGATGAACCCGCGCTCGGGCGGTGGCAAGGTCGTCAAGTTCGACCTCCAGCGCAAGGCGCAGGCGATGGGCGCCGAGGTGGTGCTGCTGGAGGGGCCGGGTCACGTGGACGTCGCCGCGATCGTGCGCGACGCCGTCGACCGGGGCGCCGACCTGCTCGGCGTCGCCGGCGGTGACGGCACCCAGGCGCTGGTCGCCGGGATCTGCGCCGAGCATGACGTCCCGCTGCTGGTGATCAGTGCCGGCACCCGCAACCACTTCGCGCTCGACCTGGGCCTGGACCGGGACGACCCGTCGACGTGCCTGGCCGCGCTGACCGACGGCGAGGAGGTCAAGGTCGACCTGGGCATGATCGCCGACCGGCCGTTCGTCAACAACGCATCCTTCGGCGCCTACGCGCAGATCGTGCAGAGCCCCGAGTACCGCGACAACAAGAACCGCACCATCCTGGCCATGCTGCCGGACCTGCTCGATCCCACCCAGGGCAGCCGGCTGACCGTCCGGACCGGCGCGCGGACGATCACCGACCAGCAGGCCGTGCTGGTCAGCAACAACCCCTACGGTTCGGGCCGGCTGCGCGACCTGGGCCGGCGGGAGCGGATCGACCAGGGCGAGCTCGGCGTGGTCGCCGGGCACGTGGCCAGTGCCGCCGAGGCCGCGGCCCTGCTGCGCCGGTCGCAGTACCGCACGGTCACCACGCTCGTCGGTGACGGCGACGTGGTCATCGACGTCGACCGTTCGGACGGGACGCCGGCGGTCGCGGAGATCCCGGTGGGGGTGGACGGCGAGGCGCTGACCGTGCCCGCCCCGGTCCGGTGCTCGATCCGGCCCAAGGCCCTGCGGGTGCGGATCCCGCGGGTTCGGCCCGGGGTGCCGGTCTCGCCGGAGCCGATCGACTGGCAGCGGCTGGTCGCGCTGGCGCTGGGCCGGTAGCCGCCGGCCCCATCCCGGCCGGCCCGCGGGATATCCGGGCGAGGGGCCGCGGCGCCGCGGGCTAGCATCGCGGTGCCCGTGTTCATCCCGGCCTCGGCCGTCAGCCCCACCCAGGAGCCACCGTGTCCAGCGCACCCACCGCCCCACCCGCCCCGAGCGTGAGGGTCCCGGCGGGCACGACTGCCGGCTCGGCGGTCCGCGCGGCCGGCCTGCCCAGCTCCGGGCCGCAGGCGGTGGTCGTGGTCCGGGACGCCGACGGCCGGCTGCGCGACCTGTCCTGGAGCCCCGACGGGGACGTCGACGTCGAGCCGGTTGGCGCCGACACCGAGGACGGCCGCTCGGTCATCCGGCACTCGGCCGCCCACGTGCTGGCCCAGGCCGTCCAGGACAAGTTCCCGGACGCCAAGCTGGGCATCGGCCCGCCCATCAAGGACGGCTTCTACTACGACTTCGACGTCGACCGGCCGTTCACCCCGGACGATCTGGCCGACCTGGAAAAGCGGATGCGCAAGATCATCAAGTCCGGGCAGCGGTTCGCCCGGCGGGTGGTCGACTCGCCCGCGGCGGCCCGCGCCGAACTGGCCGCCGAGCCCTACAAGCTCGAGCTGATCGATCTGAAATCCGATGCCGCGGTTGATGGTTCGGCCGACGAGGCGGTCGAGGTCGGCGCCGGCGAGCTGACCATCTACGACAACCTGCACGCGCACACCGGGGACCGGGTGTGGGGCGATCTGTGTCGCGGTCCGCACGTGCCGACCACCCGGGCCATCCCGGCTTTCCAGCTGCTGCGCAGCGCCGCCGCCTACTGGCGGGGCAGCGAGAAGAACCCGCAGCTGCAGCGCATCTACGGCACCGCCTGGGAATCGGCGGAGGCGCTGGAGGCCTACCAGCAGTGGCACGCCGAGGCCGAGCGCCGAGACCACCGCAAGTTGGGCGTCGAGCTGGACCTGTTCTCGTTCCCGGACGAGCTCGGCTCGGGGCTACCGGTGTTCCACCCCAAGGGCGGCATCATCCGCAAGGAGCTCGAGGACTACTCGCGGGCCAAGCACATCGCCGCCGGGTACTCGTTCGTCTACACCCCGCACATCACCAAGGCCAAGCTGTACGAGATCTCCGGGCACCTGGACTGGTACGCCGACGGCATGTTCCCGGCGATGCACCTGGATGCCGAGCTCGGCCCGGACGGTGAGGTCCGCAAGCCCGGCCAGGACTACTACCTCAAGCCGATGAACTGCCCGATGCACGACCTGATCTTCCGCTCGCGCGGGCGCTCCTACCGGGAGCTGCCGCTGCGGATGTTCGAGTTCGGCGCCGTCTACCGGTACGAGAAGTCCGGCGTCATCCACGGTCTGACCCGGGTGCGGGGGATGACCCAGGACGACGCGCACATCTTCTGCACCCGCGAGCAGATGCGCGACGAGCTGACCAGCCTGCTGCGGTTCGTGCTGGAGCTGCTGGCCGACTACGGGCTGGACGACTACTACCTGGAGCTGTCCACCCGCAACGAGGACAAGTACGTCGGCACCGACGAGAACTGGGCGGTGGCTACCGAGACCCTCGCCGAGGTCGCTCGGGAGTCCGGTCTGGACCTGGTCGACGACCCGGGCGGGGCCGCGTTCTACGGGCCCAAGATCTCGGTGCAGGCCCGGGATGCGCTCGGCCGGACCTGGCAGATGTCCACCATCCAGCTCGATTTCAACCTGCCGGAGCGGTTCGAGCTGGAATACACCGGGCCGGACGGCAGCAAGCAGCGGCCGGTGATGATCCACCGGGCGCTGTTCGGCTCGGTGGAACGGTTCTTCGGCGTGCTCACCGAGCACTACGCGGGCGCCTTCCCGGCCTGGCTCTCGCCGGTGCAGGTGGTCGGCATCCCGGTCGCCGACGCGTTCGGCGATTACCTGCAGGACGTGGTCGACCAGCTGGTGGCCCGCGGGATCCGGGCCGAAGCCGACCATTCCGACGACCGGATGCAGAAGAAGATCCGCACCCACACCACCGCCAAGGTCCCGTTCCTGCTGCTGGCCGGGGAGAAGGACGTGGCCGCCGGTGCGGTCTCGTTCCGGTTCCGGGACGGCACCCAGATCAACGGGGTGCCGGCCGCGGCCGCGGTGCAGGCCATCGTGGACTGGGTCGGCCAGCGGCGCAACGACGCGCCGACCGCCGCCGCATTCGAGGCGCTGCGGCCGGCCCCGGCCGCGCCGGCCGACGGCGCGGATGGCTGAGACCGGCGGGCCCGAGCTGGTCGAGCAGGCCGGTGTCGGCGTGCCCGACCAGCTCGCCCGGCTGTGGACGCCGCACCGGATGGCCTACGTCAGCGGCGGTTCCGGGGCGCCCAAGCCGGCCGACCCCGGCTGCCCGTTCTGCCACATCCCGTCGCTGTCCGACGAGGACGGGCTGATCGTGGACCGCGGCGAGCGGGTGTACGCGGTGCTGAACCTGTACCCGTACAACCCGGGCCACCTGATGGTGGTGCCCTACCGGCACATCCCGGACTACACCGACCTGGATCCGGCCGAGCTGGCCGAGTTCAGCGAGTTCACCCGGCACGCCCTCACGGTGATCCGGACGGTCAGCGCCCCGCACGGCTTCAACATCGGCATCAACGCCGGCGCGGCCGGCGGGGCCGGCATCGCCCCGCACCTGCACCAGCACCTGGTGCCTCGGTGGGGCGGCGACGCCAACTTCATGCCCGTCATCGGGCAGACCAAGGTGCTGCCGCAGCTGCTGGCCGACACCCGGGGCCTGCTCGCCGCAGCCTGGTAAACCCCGCCCGCCCCCGCCCCCAAGGGCGCCGAGTGTGCAGAAACGGCCCTTATTCCCGGGAATAAGGGCCGTTTCTGCACACTCGACGGGGGTAGGCGGGCGCGGGTGGGGGCGCGGGTGGGTGGTGTGCGGGGCCGGGGTCAGCGGAGCTGGTACAGGGCGCGGGCCTGCTCGTGGGTGGCGATCGGCCGGCCCACCTCGCGGGCGATCTCCTGGGCCTGCTGCAGCAGCTCCAGGTTGGTCGGATTGCGGGCCGGGTCGTAGAACAGTTCCAGGCCGGTCTTGATGTGCCCGCCCAGCTCGATCGCCCGGCGCAGGATGTGCGTGTCGTCCAGCGCGCCCTGGCCCCAGATCGAGATGTACCAGGGGTGCTTGACTTTCGCCTCCTCGATCATGTGCAGGTAGTAGTACAGGCTCTCCAGGCTCGGCTTCATGCCGTTGGTGCCGATCGGCTCGGTGGCGGTCAGGCCGTAGTCGCCGATCAGGTAGAAGTCCCACATCGAGCCGGGCGTGGACATGCCCTGGTTGACGTAGTACATCGCGTGCCGCAGGTGACCGGGCTCGTAGACGCCGTAGACCATCGGCACATTGCGTTCGCGCAGCATCCGCCACTGCCGGCCGACCCGGGCGTAGTTGAACCCGAACTCGGGCCCGACCAGGTACCCCTCGTCGTCGGTGTGGGTCGCGAACAGGGTCAGACCGGTATCCACGCAGGCGATCTCGGCGTGCGCGTGCTCGTTGAGCAGGGCCACGTGCTCCAGCCCGTGCTCGTCGCCGATCAGCCGCAGGTTGTTGCAGGTGGTCGGATACCAGGTGATGTCCGGGTGCTTGTCCAGCACCTTCTCCCACGTGCGCATGTAGTCCTTGAACGCGTTCTCGCCCAGCAGGTCGAAGCTGGTGTTGTGGGCGTGGATCGCGCCGGCCCCGGCCTCCCAGCACCGGATCGCGTCCTCGGCGATCTCGTCGTAGCCGACCGGCGTGTTCGGGTTCATCTCCTTGCTGCGCACACCGTTGATGTGCGATTCGATGACGACCGGGTAGTCCCAGTGCGGTTCGGCGTCGGCGTACTTGTCCAGCGCGGTGGCCATGGAGGCCTCCTTCGGTTCGGGTTCGGGTCGGGGTTTCGGCGAGGCGGGCGTGGCAAGGCCGCCGAGCGTGCAGAAACCGCCCTCATCCCGCGGGATAGGGACCGTTTCTGCACACTCGACCGGGGTGAGGGCGGCGCGGCCGGGGGAGGGCGGCGCGGCCGGGGGGAGGGTGGGCCTAGCGGGGGGCCTGGACCTCGTCCCGGATGCGGGCCAGGAACGCGGCGCCGGTGGCGCCGTCGATGGCCCGGTGGTCGCAGGTCAGGGTGAACTCGGCGATCGGCCGCCACGCGGGTTCGCCGGTCTGCGTGTCGCCGACCCAGACCTGCCGTTGCCGGGTGCTGCCGACGGCCAGGATGGCCACCTGCGGCACGTTGAGGATGGCGTCGAACCGGTCGATGCCCATCATGCCCAGGTTGGACACGGTGAACGTGCCGCCGCTGACGTCGGCCATGGCCAGCTTGCCGGCCCGGGCCCGGGCGACCACGTCCTTGCGGGCGGCCGCCAACTCGGGCAGGCCCAGGCCGTCGGCGCCGTGGATCACCGGCACCATCAGCCCGGCGTCGGTGGCCACGGCCACCCCCAGGTGCACCGCGTCGAAGGTGGTGACGACCTCGTCGGCGTAGTGGGCGTTGAGCGCCGGATGGGCCCGCAGCGCGGTGGCGCAGGCGGCCAGCAGGGCGTCGGTGACGGTGGCGCTGGGCTCGAACTCCTTGGTGCGCAACGCGTTGCTCATGTCCACCTCGACGGTGAGGTGGAACACCGGGGCGGCCCAGGCGGCGATCATCCGGCGGGCGGCGGTGCGCCGGATGCCGGTGAGCTTGGTCTGGGTGCTGCCGGCCGGCGCGTCCGTGCTGGGGGGAGCGGTGGTGGTCACAGCCCGGCCTTGCCGGAGCAGCCGTAGAGCTCCATCTTGCCGATGGTGGCGGCGACCATCCGCTTGCGACCCTCGGCCATCGCGGTCTCCAGCTGCCGGTCGCCCTGCGACCAGACGGCCTCGATGCCGGAGCGGAAGGCGTGCCGCAGGTCGGTGTCGGCGTTGAACTTGTGCACGCCGTTCTCCACCGCGGCCCGGATCTCGTCCTCGGGCACGCCGGAGGCGCCGTGCAGGACCAGCGGGATCCCGGTGGCGTCCCGGATCTGGGCGATCCGATCGATGTCCAGCGGGGCCGGCGTGGTCATCGGCACGCCGTGCATGATGCCCACCGAGATGGCCAGCCAGTCCACGCCGGTCTCCTTGACGAAGCGCTCGGCCTCGGCGACATCGGTGTAGTAGGCGGACCAGTCGACGTCCTCGTCGGCGTCGGGGATCTTGCCCAGCTCGGCCTCCACGGGAAGGCCGAAGGCGTGGGCGATCTCGACCAGCCGGCGGGTGCTGCGGATGTTCTCCTCGAACGGCAGGTGCGCGCCGTCGTACATGACGGAGCCGAAGCCGAGCTTGATCGCTTCCAGCACCTCGTCCTCGGGGCCGTGGTCCAGGTGGATGACGACGTCGGCGCCGGACTCCTCGGCGACCCGCTTGGTCATCTCGTAGGCCGCTCGCAGGCCCATGTGCGGCACGATGGCCCGGCCGACCTGCAGGAAGACCGGTGCCTTGGCCTCCTCGGCGGCCAGCACCAGGGCCTGGGTGGTCTCCACGTTGTGCATGTTGAAGGCACCGACGGCGTAACCGCCGGAGCGGGCGTCGGCGACCAGCTTGGCCGGATCGACGTAGGGCATGGCGAACTCCTCATCTGCGAAGCGACGGGCGGGGACAGCAAGGTGGGTGAATCGGCAAGCTTGATCAGGCGGCGCGGGCGGCCGCGACCGCGCGGCGCCAGCCCTCGTACAGGTGGTCGGCGCGGGCGGCGTCCGGGCCGGGTTCGAACGTGAGGTCCGCGGTCCAGCCGGCGGCCAGGTCGTCGGGCGACTTCCACACCCCGACGCCGATACCGGCCAGGAAACCGACGCCCAGTGCGGTCATCTCGCGCTGGCTGGCCCGCAGGACGGGAATGCCGCACAGGTCGGCCTGGAACTGGCAGAGCAGGTCGTTGCCGGCCGCGCCGCCGTCCACCTTGAGCGAGGCCACGGCCAGGCCGGCCGCGCCGAGCCGGTCGATGTTGTCCCGGGTCTGGTAGGCCATGGCCTCGACGGCGGCCCGGACCACGTGCTCGGCCCCGGATTCCAGGGTGAGCCCGGAGATCGTCGCGGTGGCCCCGCGATCCCAGTAGGGCGAGCCGAGACCGTTGAAGGCGGGCACGAAGTAGACGCCGCCGTTGTCGTCGGCCAGCCGGGCCAGCCGCTCGATGTCGTTCCCGGTGCTGAACATCTTCATCCGGTCGCGCAGCCAGCCCAGGGTCTGGCCGCTGGAGAAGACCGTGCCCTCGACCTCGAAGGCGGTGCGGCCGGCCACCGTCCAGGCCACGCTGGCGATCTGGCCATCCACCAGCATCGGGTCCGCGCCGCTGTTCACGGTGAGGACCCCGGCCGTGCCGTAGGTGTTCTTGGCCGAGCCGGGCTCGAAGCAGGCCTGGCCGAACATGCCGGCCTGCTGGTCGCCCAGGATCGCGGTCACCGGCACGCCCCGGGAGCCGGCGGCCAGGTCACCGAACACAGTGGGGTCGGCGTCGCCGAACGCGGCGTCGGACGGCACCGCCTCCGGCAGCAGGGCCAGCGGCACGCCGGCCCGGGCGCACAGCTGCTCGTCCCAGGCCAGGGTGTGCAGGTTGAACAGCCCGGTCCGGGACGCCTCGCTGTGGTCGGTGCGGTGCGAGCGGCCGGCGGTCAGCTGCCAGAGCAACCAGGTGTCCAGGGTGCCGGCGGCCAGCTCCCCGCGCTCGGCGCGCTCGCGGGCGCCAGGCACGTTCTCCAGCAGCCAGGTGAGCTTGGAGGCGCTGAAGAACGGGTTGTTGTAGACGCCGGTCCGGGCCCGGATGTCGTCGTCCCAGCCGGCTTCCCGCCAGCGGGTGACGATCGGCTCGGTCTGGTTCGACATCCAGGAAATGGCCCGGTGGATCGGCTCACCGGTGCGCCGGTCCCAGAGCACGACCGTCTCCCGGGAGGTCGTGATGCCGATCGCGACCAGGTCCCGGGCGGTGGCGCCGACCCGGGACATGGCCTCCAGCATGGCGTCCCGCTGGGACTGCCAGACCCGGACCGGGTCCAGCTCGACCCAGCCGGGGTGCGGGAACACCGGCACCACCGGCCGCCGGGCCTCGCTGACGATCTGGCCATCGGGATCGATCAGCACGGCCCGCGCGCTGGAGGTGCCCTCGTCCAGGGTCAGCACGTAGCTGGTCATGCCGGCTCCTCAGTCGGTACCGCCAGGTGGTCCAACCAGTGCTTGTAGCCGGCGATCTCGGCCTCGCGCCGGTCCTCGTCCCAGCCGAGCCGATCGCCCAGCACGGCGGCGATCTTGTCCACCGATTCCAGGGCGTGCCCGGGTTCGAACGCGAGCAGGGTGCGCCGGGCCAGCACATCGGCCAGGGTGCGGGCGAACTCGACCCGGACCGCGAACACCAGCTCGGCGCCGATCGCGCCGGTCGGTTCGTGCACCACCGCGAGCAGTTCGGGGTCCTGCGCGGCCAGGGCGGCCACGTCCAGGGCCCGGCCCCCGTAGATGCCGACCAGCCGCTGCACCGACGCCGGCGAGAGCCCGGCGCCGGCCAGCTCCCGGCCCACCTCCGCGACGTCGCCGACCGCGCCCGGGAAGGGCAGGTACTTGGTGACGCACTTGGGGGCCGGGCGGCCGAGCTTGTCGAAGGCCAGATCGACCGCGTCCTGGGCCAACTGCCGGTGCGTGGTCAGCTTGCCGCCGACCACCGTGATCAGCCCGTTCACCGTCCCCTCGTGCTCGTGCAGCACGTGGGTGCGGGGGACCGAGGACTCGGCCACGCCCGGGGCGTAGGGCAGCGGCCGCACCCCGGACAGCGTGTACAGCACGTCGTCCTTGGTCAGGTTCGCCTCCGGCACCAGGCCGTTGACCTCGTCCAGGATGTACTGCATCTCGTCCGCGTCGCAGCGGGCGTCATCCGGGTCGTCATCGAAGCGGATATCGGTGGTGCCCAACATGTACCGGCCCATCCAGGGAATCACCAGGACCAGCCGGCCGTCCCGCCGGGACTCGTAGTACACGACGTCGGTCGGCGCACCCGGGAACGGGTCCACGACCAGGTGGCTGCCCTTGGTGCCGCCGTTGAGTCGCGGCTGACCCGCGGCCCCGGTGGTGAAGATGCGGTCGATCCACGGACCGGCCACGTTCATGATCACCGAGCCGCGGACCTCCTGCAGCTGGCCGCTGTCGGTGTCCCGGAATCGCACGCCCACCAGCCGACCGTGCTCGACGATGGGCTCCTCCACCCGGGCGTGCGTGCGGATGACCGCGCCGTCGCCGGCGGCGGCCACCGCGAGCTCCACGCAGAGCCGCTCGGCGTACTCGACCTGCCCGTCGGTGAAGACCGCCGCGCCGGACAGGCCGTCCGTGCCGATCCCGGTGAAGCGTTGCCGGGTCTCGGGTTCGGACAGGATCTCGTGCCGGGCCGACTTCTTGTCGAACGAGAGCACGTCGTAGGCGATCATGCCGAAACGGATCATCCAGCCGGGCCGGCGGTTGTGCGCGTAGAACGGCATCAGCAGCCGGACCGGCTTGACCAGGTGCGGCGCCTGCACGAACAGCCGCTCCCGCTCCCGCAGCGACTCGCGCACCAGCGCGAAGTCGCGGTGTTCCAGGTAGCGCAGGCCGCCGTGGATGAGCCGGCCGGACCAGGCGGACACGCCGCTGCAGATGTCGTCCTGCTCGAGCAGGACGACGCGCAGGCCGCGCAGGGCGGCGTCGCGGGCGATGGCGACGCCGTTGATGCCTGCCCCGATCACCACGACGTCGAAGGTCGACGACAGCGCGTCCAACATGTCAGTCCGTCGTTTCGATGATGGCGACGACGGTGCGCACCTCGACCGTCTGGTCGGCCGGGATCAGGATCTCGGTGAGGGTGCCGGTGGCCGGGGCCTCCAGGGTCTCCTCGACCTTCTCGGCCTCCACCTCGGCCAGCGGCTCGTCCTCGGTGACGCTGTCGCCGACCGCCTTGTGCCACTCGATGATGGTGCCCTCGCTCATGCCCATGCCCCACTGGGGAAGCAGGACCTCAATGCGTGCCATCTGTATGCCTTTCCGAAATGTTGTGCAGGGAGTTGATGTCGACTAGCGCGGGGCGCCGACCCGGGCGCCGTTGTGGGCGGCCGGATCCGGGGCCGCGGGGACGGGTCCCCGCTCGCCGGTCACCCGGCAAATCGCCTCGGTGATGGTGGCCCGGTTGGGGTAGAGCTGCTTCTCCAGGGCCGGGCTGAACGGGATCTGGGTGTCCGGGGTGGTGACCCGGACGATCGGCGCCTGCAGCGATTCGAACGCCTCCTCGACCACCAGCGCGGAGATCTCCGCGGCGGCCGAGCAGGTGCGGTGGGCCGGATCGGCGACGACCAGCCGGCCGGTCTTGCGGACGGACTCGATGACGGTGTCGATGTCCAGCGGCACCAGCGTGCGCGGGTCGATCACCTCGACCGACAGACCCTCCTCGGCCAGCGCGTCGGCGGCCGCCTCGGCCTCCGGCACGGCGCTGGAGATGGCGACGACGGTGACATCGCTGCCGGTGCGCAGGGTTCGGGCCACGCCGAAGGGGATGCGGTACTCCTCGTCGGGCACCTCCTCCTTGCGGCCCCAGAGCAGGCAGGCCTCGAAACTCAGGACCGGGTCGTCCATGTCGATCGCGGTGCGCAGCAGACCCTTGGCGTCGGCGGGGGAGGCCGGGGCCATGATCTTGATGCCGGGCACGTTCATGAACATCGGGTACGGGCGGTCGCTGTGGTGCGCACCGGTGTTCAGGCCGTAGAACATGGCCGAGCGGAAGACCACCGGCATGGAGGCCTGGCCGCCGAACATGTAGCGGTTCTTGGCGACCTGGTTCACGAACTGGTCCATGGCCATGTACATGAAGCTGGAGTAGGACAGGTCGACGATCGGGCGCAGCCCGGTCATCGCCGCGCCGGCGGCGGCGCCCACGATGATCTCCTCGGAGATCGGGGTGTTGCGGATCCGGTTGGCGCCGAACTTCTGCAGGAAGTCGCCCTTGTCGGAGCGGGACTTGCCGCCGGTGGTGCCGTAGACGTTGGCCTCGACGTCCTCGCCGATGATGACGACGCGCTCGTCGGCCTCCATCGCCTCCAGCTGGGCGGCGCCGATCGCGCCCAGGTAGCTCATCACGCTCACGGTCGTGCTCCGATCGGATCCAGGTACTTGGACGGGGTGATTGGTTCGGTGTACAGATCGGCGAACGCGATCGACGGCTCGGGGAAGGGACTGTCGTTGGTGAAGGTCACCGCGTCCTCGACCTCGGCCAGGACGTCGGCCTCCAGCTGGTCGAGCTCCTCGGTGGTGGCGATCCAGTTGTCGATCAGGTACTGCCGGTGCAAGACGATGGGGTCGCGGGCCAGCCAGTCCGCCTTCTCGTCCGCGTTGCGGTAGTCGGTGGCCAGCCGCAGGCCCTCGGAATGCTCGTTGTACCGGTAGGTGACGACCTCGACCAGGGTCGGCCCCTCGCCCGCCCGGGCCCGATCGACGGCGGTGCTGACCGCGTCGTAGACGGCCATGATGTCCTGCCCGTTCTCCACCCGGACCCCGGGGATGCCGAAACCGGCGGCCCGGTCGGCGATCACGCCGGAGGTCACGGTCCAGGCCTGGGTGGACAGGGCGTACTGGTTGTTCTCGCACAGGAAGATGACCGGCAGCTTCCACACGCCGGCGATGTTCAGCGACTCGTACAGGCAGCCCTGGTTGGCGGCCCCGTCACCGAAGAAGGCCAGCGAGACCTTGCCGTTGCCCAGCACCTTCGACGACAGCGCGGCGCCGGTGGCGATCGGGATGGAGCTACCGACGATGCCGGACTCGCCCAGGCTGCCGACGTTGAAGTCGGCCAGGTGCAGCGAACCGCCCTTGCCGCCGCAGACGCCGCCGGCCTTGCCGACCAGCTCGGCCATCAGCGGGCCCAGTGGCGAGCCCTTGCCGATCGGGTGGCCGTGGCTGCGGTGGTTGCCGGTCATGTAGTCGTGCTCGCCCAGGGCCATGGTCGCGCCCACGACCTGCGCCTCCTGGCCGATGCTGGTGTGCACGGTGCCCGGGATCGCGCCCCGCTTCACCATTTTCGACGCCCGCTCGTCGAACCGGCGGATCCGCAGCATGCGCCGCTGCATCTCCACCAGGAACTCGGGATCCAGTTTCTGGTTCATCTCACTCCTTCGAAATGGGGGTGGGCGGTGGGCCCGTGGGGTGGGGGAGGGATCGGTCAGCTGAGCCGGCCGACGACCTCCTTGACCAGGGGCCACACCTTGGCCACCGATGTGTGGTTGACCGATTCCAGCGGCGAGTGCAGGGCATGCAGCTCGGTGCCGATCGAGATGATCTCCAGCCCCGGGATCTTGCGGCTGAACATGCCCAACTCGAGGCTGCACTGCGACACGTGGATGTCCGGCTCCGCACCGATGACGTCGCGGTAGGCCTCGGCGGCGGTCTTGAGCAGGACGGAGTTCTCCTGGTAGGGGAACTCCGGGGCGTCCAGCCCGTACTGCTGCACGGTGACGCCGCCCCCGGCCAGCGCGGCGAGCGCCCTGACCCGGTCCAGGATCTCGTGCTTGCGGGAGGTGACCTGGGCGGTGATGGTGGAGGCCAGCCGCACCCCGTCCTCGGTCGGGCGCAGGGTGCCCAGGTTGTTGGAGCTCTCGACCACGCCGCGGGTCAGCAGGCTCCAGCTCAGCACGCCGTTGGGGATCAGCGCGGTGAGCCGGGCGAACCGCTCGCCGGCCGCCTTGGAGAACGCCCGCTGCGGCGCCGGGGCCTCGTCGACCTCGAGCCGGATGGTGTCGCCGGCGCGCCGGTACTCCTCGTGCACGGTCTGCGCCAGGTCGGCGACCAGGGCCTCGATGCCGGCGACGTCCTGCGGGCGGACCGACAGCACCACCTCGGCGTCGGCCGGAATGGCACTGTTCTGGGTGCCGCCGGTCAGCCCGCTGATCCGCACGTCGTACGCATCCAGCACGGCGTTGAGCACCCGGGCCAGCACCAGGATCGCGTTGGCCCGCTCCAGGTGGATGTCGAACTCGCAGTGCCCGCCCATCAGGCCCCGCACCCGCAGCGACCGGGTGACCGACAATTCGGCGGGGACCGGCTCGAACTCGCCCGGCACGTCGACCAGGAAGGTGACGTCACCGCTGCAGCCGGCCAGGATCTCGTGGTCGGTGATCCAGTTGAAGTCGATCATCCGGGTGCCGGTGAGCACCGAGGTGTCGAAGTGCCCGGCCCCGACCTTGCCCTTTTCCTCCATCGCGGTCATCACCGCTTCCAGCGGGGGGTGCGGGATGTCGGTGGAGGCCAGCAGGGCCAGGATGTAGGAGCAGCCGATGCCGTTGTCGGCGCCCAGCGACGTGCCGTCGGCCTTGATGAAGTCACCGTCGACGACGAGGGTGATCGGCTCGTTCAGGAAGTCGATCTTCACGCCTTCCTGCTTGGCGCAGACCATGTCCAGGTGACCGTGCAGGATCAGGCCGGGCGCGTTCTCCAGGCCGCCCTGGCCGGGCTTGCGCACCACGACGCAGTGCCGCTCGTCCTGGAACGCCTCCAGGCCGCGTTCCCGGGCGAACGCGATCACCCAGTCGGCCACCTGCTTCTCGTTCTCCGAGCCGCGCGGGTAACTGCACAGTTTCTCGAAGTAGCCCAGTACTTCCTGGGGTTCCAGTGCTTCGAGGACGGCCATGCTTGTGCTCCTTGGACTGTCGAAATGAGGAAGTGGGGGATCGTTCGGGACTTACTTCACGACGCCGACGCGCTTGCGGCTGATGGTCAGGGCCACGGCGATGATGATCACCAGGCCGTAGACCAGGCTCTGCGCCTCGGACGGGATGCCGATCGCCGCGGTGCCGACGGGAATCAGGGTGACCGTCAGGGCGCCGAAGACGACGTTGATGGGATTGGTGATGCCGCCGGTGATCGCCGTGCCGCCCACGATCGCCGCGGTGATCCCGGGCAACAGCAGGTCGCTGCCCAGGCCGGTGCTGGACGCCGATCCCGCCTGGGCGATGATCATGACGCCGGCGATGGAGGCCAGCAGTCCGGAGAACATGAAGGCGATGATCTTGGTGGCCCGGGTCCGGATGCCCGAGAACAGGGCGCCGGTCTCGTTCAGCCCGACCGCCGTCATGCTCTGGCCCAGGGTGGTGAAACGCAGCATCGCCCAGAGCACGATGGCGATGATCACCGCGGTCCAGAAGGCGGTGACCAGCCCGCCGATCGCCGAGCCGAACATCGGGGTGAGCAGGGCGCTCTTGGCCGCGTAGACGGTGGTCTTGTCGCTGATGATCAGCGACGCGGTCTGCAGGATGCCCAGCGTGCCCAGGGTCAGGGCGAAGCTGGGCACCTGGAAGAACGAGACCAGGAACCCGTTGAGCGCACCGATGGCCGCGCCGAGCACGATCACCAGGACCAGCCCGCCGGCCCCGGCCGGGCCGATCGTCTTGGCCAGCAGGATCGCCGAGAACAGCGCGATCGCCGCGTTGGACAGGTCGATCGAGCCCACGTTGAGCACCAGGCACTGGCCCAGGGCGACCAGCAGGATCGCGGTGCACTGGGTGGCCACGATGGACAGGCCGCCGCCGCCGAGGAAGGCCGGCCGCAGGATCGCCACCAGCGCGAACAGGATGACGAACACGGTCAGCGGGCCGACGGTGGCCCACAGGTCGATGACCCGCCAGCGTCGGCGGTCGGCGGCCGGCGCCGGAGCCACATCGACGCTGCGGACGGAGTTCTCGGGGCGGGCGGATTGATCGGTCGCGGTTCGATCGGACATGTCACACCATCTTTTCGAGCAGGTCGAGGGTCGTGGGGGTGTCGACGGTCAGGTCGAAGTGCGCGGTGATCTCGCCGTCACGCATCACCAGGACGGTGTCGCCCATGTCCAGGGCTTCCTCCAGCGTGTCGGCCAGCAGCACGATCGCGGTCCCCGAATCCCGGGCCTCGCGGATCTTCTCGTTGACCGTCTCCGCGGCGCCCGGGTCCAGGCCGCGCAGCGGATGGTCCAGGATCAGCAGCTTGAGCGTTTCCGACTTGAGCCACTTGGCCATGACGACCTTCTGCTGGTTGCCGCCGGAGAACCGGCTCAGGTGCAGCTTGACGTCACGCGGGCGCACGTCCATGGTCTCGAACCACTGCGCGCCGTCCTTGCGCTCGCGCCAGGGGTTGACGAACAGCTTGCGGGTACCGGTGCGGGCGATGGCCATGTTCTCCGGCCCGTTGAACCCGCCGACCATGCCCTCGGTCTTGCGCTCGGCCGGCACGTAGCCGATGCCGGCCCGGGTGGCCCGGGCCGCGGACCAGGACTGCAGGCGGCTGCCCTGGTAGGTGATGGTGCCGGCATCGAACGGCTCGGCGCCGAACAACGCCCGGACCAACTCTTCCCGGCCGGAGCCGATGGTGCCGACGATGGCCAGGCAATGGCCGGGCGGCACCGCGAAGGACACGTCCTTGAACTGCCCCTTGGCGCTCAGCCCGGAGACCTCGAGCAGCGGTTCACCGCCCTGCCGGTTCTGCACCTCGTGTTTGCGGGCCTTGGCCGCGTGTCCGATCATCAGCTGGAACAGCTCGTCCTCGGTGACGCCCTCGGTCGCGCGGTCGGCGACGATCTCGCCGCTGCGCATGACGATGATGCGGTCACAGATCCGGCGCACCTCGTCCAGCCGGTGCGAGACGAAGATGACCGAGCCGACATGCTTGAGCTCGGCGATCTCCCGCTCCAGGATGGCGGTCTCGTTGCGCTCGAGCACCGAGGTCGGCTCGTCGAGGATGACGATCGGGGCGGTGTGGGTCATCTCGTCCACCCGCAGGGCCCGGGCGATCTCCACCATCTGCCGGTCGACGAACGACAGATCCCCGATGATGGCCCGCGGGTCGACCGTGGCGCCGACCTTGGCCAGGATCTTTTCGGCCTCCTTGTTCAGCTGGCCCCACCGGTACCAGCCGCCGCGGGTGGCATTGTCCTTGGAGGACAGGGCGTTCATCGCGATGTTCTCGGCGACCGAGAGGTTGGTCAGCAACGACTGCTCCTGGTGCACCACCCCGAAGCCGGCGGCGACCGCGTCCTGCGGGCGGCGGAACTTCACCGCCGCGCCGTGCACCTCCATCACCCCGGCGTCCGGCTCGTGCAGCCCGGACAGGATCTTGAGCAGGGTGGACTTGCCGGCGCCGTTCTCCCCGATCAGGCCGATCACCTGGTTGCGGGGGATCTCCAGCGAGACGTTCTTCACGGCGGTCACCGACCCGAAGGTCTTGGTGATACCGGTGAGCTTGAGGGCGGGGGTGCCCGCCGGGGCGGGGTCGGTCCGCGAGACGGCCTTGGTCATTTCGTGATCCTCAGACGACTGCGCAGCGGCCAGGCCGCCACGATGATGGCCACGATCAGGATGGCGCCGGAGACGCCGGACTGGATGCTGGAGCTGACCCCGCTCAGGATCAGCCCGTTGTTGAGCACGGTCAGGATCATCACGCCGAGCATGGTGCGCAGGACGCCGCCCTTGCCGCCGGACAGCGAGGTGCCGCCGATGACGACCGCGGCCACGGTGACGAACAGGATGCCGCCGCCGACGGTGGGGGAGCCGGCGCCCAGCCGCAGGGTGGCCAGGATGCCGGCCAGGCCGCTGCAGGCACCGGCGAAGGCGAACACGAACACCTTGATCCGGCTCACCGAGACCCCGTTGCTGCGGGCGACTTCCTCGTTGTTGCCGATGGCGTAGGTGAACCGGCCCAACTTGGTGTAGCGGGTGATCACCCAGCCGAGCGCGACGATCAGCCCCGCGAGCCAGAACGAGAACGGCAGGCCCAGGAAGACGGTGTTGGGCCAGGTCTTGAGGCCGCCGTCGGGCAGCAGCGGGATGCTGTCGGTGCCGAAGAGCACGGTGGCGATGCCCAGCCCGATGAACCAGAAACCGATGGTCACGATGAACGTGGGCACCTTGAGCCGGGTGTGGATCAGGCCGGCCAGCATGCCCAGCAGCGCGCCGACCAGGATGCCGATCACGAACGCGGCGGCGCCCAGATCGGTGGAGCCGCGGCTGTTCTCGGTGGCCAGGATGAAGGCCATGCCGCCGGCCCCCATCAGGCCTTCCACCGACAGGTCGATCGATCCCATCAGGATGACCAGGGTGGCGCCGACGCCGACGATCAGCGGGGTCGCCGACTGATCCAGGATCGTGCGGACGTTGTCGATAGTCAGGAACGTGCTGGGGTTCAGCGCGG
The DNA here is from genome assembly GCF_000024365.1 of Nakamurella multipartita DSM 44233. NCBI lineage: Bacteria > Bacillati > Actinomycetota > Actinomycetes > Nakamurellales > Nakamurellaceae > Nakamurella > Nakamurella multipartita. The sequence goes on along the minus strand of NC_013235.1, from coordinate 3,769,583 downwards.
CGAACACGACGATCAGGACGACCAGGGCGCCGACCTCGCCCAGGCTGCGTAGCTCGAACCGGCGGTGTCTGGTCGCGGCCGGCGAAGGGGTGCCCAGGCTGCTGCCGGGCGGCTGTTGGGTGACCGGGTTCGCCACGGAACTCTCCGAATCTGTTGACAGGTCAGCGGTGTTCGGCCCGGCCGCGGGCCGGTGAGTGCATCACCGGCCCGCAGCCGGACGCCTGCGCGCGTGGCCTGGGTCAGACCTGGGCGCGAGACCGACGGGCGGGAAAGCGGGGCCGTGCGTCAGCCGGCGGGCAGCTGCTCCGGGCCCTGGCCGACCAGCGGGGTGGGCTGCACGTTCCACGGGTCGCCGCCGTCCACCAGCTGGCTCACCCAGCCGTCGACGTCGTTGTCCCACTTGGTGTACTGCTCGAAATCGTTCGGGCCGACGCACTGCAGCTTGAACAGGCTGTCCCGCTTCTCCTGCGGCAGCGTCGACGGGTCGATCTTCCCGGTGGCAGCCAGGTAGGCGGTGTACAGGCCGATGGAGGAGGCCATGAAGCCGCGGTGGAAGGTCTCACCCACGACCGGGGAGTTCGGCTCCTTCATCATGTCCACCACCGGCGGGTACAGCCCGTCCGAGACGAACTTGATGTCGTTGTACTGGCCGGCGTTCTTGGCCGCGTTGGTGGCGCCGATGATCATGGCGTCGTCCGCCGCCCAGATGCCGTCGACCTGGTCCGGGTACTTGGTCAGCAGGCTCTGGGTGACCGAGAGTCCCTGCTGCGGATCCCAGTTGGCCGACTGCACGTCCAGCAGCTTGATGTCCGGGTAGGCCTTGAGGGCCTCCTTGAAGCCGGCCACCCGGGTCTGCGAGGTGGTGCTGTCCTCGACGCCCGCCAGACCGATGACATTGCCCTTGCCGCCGAGACTTTCGGCCAACGCCTTGCCCGTGCACTCCCCGCTCTCGACGCCGGAGTACTTCTGGAAGGCGACGAAGTTGTTGCCGACGTCCCACGGCTCGAGGTTGTCCGGCTTGTTCCACCAGACCACCACGTAGCCGCCGGCCTGCTTGACCGCATCGACGATGGTCGGGGCGTCCGAGCTGGCGACCGTGTTCACCATCAGCGCGACCTTCTTGCCCTGGGCGAGAATGGCCTGGATCTTGGAGATCTCGGTCTGGCTGCTGCCGGCGGAGTCGACGATCTGGACCTCGACGCCGAGCTTCTTGCCCAGCGCCTGGGCGCCCTCGATCATCGAGGCCATGTAGGGGTTGGTGGTGTTGATGACCGAGGCGACCAGAACCAGGTTGTTCGGGTCGATCGCCTCCTGGCTGCCGGACCCACCGCCGGCGGCGGTGGAGGTGCAGCCGCTCAGCGCGATGGCGGCGGCGGCGACCAAGGCGGCCAGGACCTTGGTCTTGCGCTTTCTGATCATGTGACTACCTTCTGTGCGCGCCGGCGGAACCGTGCTGGGGCGGATGCGGGCGCGCCAGCGGGCGGGTCCCCCGGCAGGGGGATGGGGAGGGGGTGTCAAGACGTCAGGCAGGACAGGATGCGGCGATGCGCATCAGGCCCGGCGGCCGCACTCGTGGCGGGCCGCCGGTGGACCGGGCGCGGCGACATGTCGTGTGCCGCGCCCGGTACCGCGGCGGGGATGGCTCAGCGGAACTGGCGGAAGAACGTGGCCACGTCGTCGACGTAGATGGACGGCACTTCCAGCGGGGCGAAATGCCCGCCCTGGTCGTGCACCCGGTACTGCTGGAGGTTGAAGTACTGCTTGGTCCACTTGATCGGCGGCTTGTAGATCTCACCGGGGTAGATGGCCACCGCGGTGGGGGCGCCGACCACGGGGAAGTTGCTGTGCGAGGGCTTCCAGGGGTTGTTGCGGCACTCCCAGTAGTACCGGGACGAGGTGCCGCCGGTGTTGGTCAGGAAGTACACCGCCGCGGTGGTGACCAGGTCCTCCTTCGGCCAGACCTGCTCGAAGGCCGCCGTGCCCACCCCGCGCTCGGCCAGACCCCAGAAGTAGCGCTTCTCGGTGATCCAGGCCAGCTGCCCGGCCGGTGAGTCGGCGAACAACGAGGCCAGCGTCTGCGGCTTGGTCAGCTGCATCTCGCCGTACCCGGACTCGTTCCCCACGAACAGCTTGCCGCGCTCGAACCAGCCCTCCTCGCCCTCGCCGTACTGGTCGGCGGCCGGCAGCCCGAGCACCGGGTCGAAGTCGACGTCGGCCGGCTTGTCCGGGTGCTCGAACAGGTAGTGGCTCATCTGGGCCGGGAAGTGGGTGTAGATCCCGAAGACATCTTCCTCGTACTTGTGACCGTGCTGCTGGGTGACCAGAGCGCCCCAGTCGCCGCCGGCGACGGCGTACTTCTCGTACCCCAGAACCTGCTTCATCAGGGTGTTCTCGAGGTCGGCGGTGTGCCACCAGTTCCAGCCGGTCTCGGTCAGCGGTGAGGAGAAGCCGTATCCGGGCAGCGAGATCAGCACGACGTCGAAGGAATCCGCGGCGTTCCCGCCGTAGGCGGCCGGGTCGGTCAGCGGGCCGATCACCTTGCGCAGGTCCCAGAACGTCCACGGCCAGCCATGGTGGATCAGCAGCGGCATCGGGGCGGGGCCGCCGGGCACCTGCTTGCCCCGGACGTGGATGAAGTGCAGCGGCACGCCCATCAGGTCGATCTTGTAATGGGGCAGCTCGTTCATCCGGCGCTCGACGTCACGCCAGTCGTACTCGTTGATCCAGTAGTCGATCAGCTGGCGGTGGTAGGCGGTGTTGTAGCCGTACCGCCAGTCGTCGTTGCCGAAATCCTGGGGAAAGCGGGTGCGGCGCAGCCGCTCGTTCATGTCCTTGAGGGCATCGTCGTCGATCGCGATGGTGAAATCCTTCACCTCGCCACTCGAAGTCGCGGGCACAAAGACCTCCTTGTCCGGTTGCCGCACTGTCGGGGTAGTGGCCTCGCGGCCTTGCGAGTAAAAATTCGTGGCTCGCATCTACATTCATACTGATGGTGCACGGCGAGGGGGCCTGTCAAGACCCTTGCATGACCAATCAGTATGCGAATCGTGATTCATCAGGCTGGCCGGCGGTGGCCGCCAGGTGCCGGGCGCTGGCCAGATCGGTGATCAGCAGGTCGATCCAGCCGCCGCGCAGGCAGGCGGCCAGGGCGGCGTGCTTGCTGGCCCCACCGGCCACCACGATGCGCCGGCCGGCGGCCCGCAGCTGGGGCAGGGTGATGCCCACGACGAGCTCGTCCAGGTCGGTCCGCACCGCCCGGCCGTCCGCGTCCACGAACCGCTGGAGCAGCTGGCCGGCCGCGCCGGCCGCCCGCACCGCGCGCAGCTGGTCGGCGCTGAAGAAGTTGTCGCCCGCGCGCAGCGGGCCGTGGGTGTCGGCCGGGCCGACCCCGACGAAGGCCACGTCCAACCGGCCCAGCAGCTCGATGGTGCGGGCCACGTACGGGTCGTGCAGCACGGCCGCGCGCCGGGCCGCGTCGGGGACGACCCCGGGCGTGCGCAGGTACACCGGGTCGGCGCCCAGCGCGGCGGAGAGCCGTTGGGTGGCCCGGGCGGCGTCGTGCTGCAGATCGGGAGAGCCCAGATCGCCGAGCATCTCGACCACGGTGCGGCCGCGGACCCCGCGGCCGGTGGCCAGCTCGCGCGCCATCACCCGCAGCGTGCTCGACCAGGAGGTGAAGCCGATCACCCGGCCGTCCAGCGGTGAGTCCGAGAAGTACTGGGCGGCCACCGATCCCAGCTCGTACGGGATCGCCTTGTCCTCGGTCACCTCGACCACGTGCACCTCGGCCACCCCGTAGGCCAGCTCGACGGCGGTCTCCAGTTCGGGGTACAGGCCCTCGGGCACCGCGACCACGGTGCGCACGATGCCCTCGTCCTGGGCCATCGCCAGCAGGCGGGAGACCCTGGCCTGCGACATGTGCAACCGCTCGGCGATCTCCCGCTGGCGCAGGTGCCGGCCGTGGTAGAGCCGGGCCACCTGGGAGACCAGCCGGAGCTGGGTCGAGGCGCCGGCGGGGCGCCGCTGGCCGACCGGGCTGGTCATGGCCGGTCGGCCCGATCGGGCCGCGGGTGCGCGCCGGCCGGCAGCAGGGCGTCGATGCCGGCGATCAGCCAGGTCGGCTCGTCCGCCGGCCCCAGCGCGGTGGCCGCGGCCACGGTCGTGTCGCCGGTCAGCACCAGGGCCGAGTCCATGCCGGCTGCCCGGGCCATGGCGATGTCGGTGCCCACCCGATCCCCGATCATCAGGCAATCCTGGACCCCGGCCTGCAGGATGTGCAGCAGGGCCTCGATCATGATCGGCCCGGGTTTGCCGGCGTTGTGCTGGCAGCGGGCCCCGGTGCTGGCCTCGATGGCGGCCACGATCGCGGCCGCGTCGGGTTGGCCACGCTCGCCCGGCATCGGGCAGTAGGCGTCCGGGTTGGTGGTGACCAGGATCGCCCGGTCCCGGCGCCAGAGCGCGTCGAACGCCGTCTGCAGCTTCCAGTACTCGAAGGTCCGGTCGAAACTGGCGACCACCACGTCGATCTCGGACGGGTCGGTGGTCAGGCGCAGGCCGGCCCGGGCCAGCTCGTCGACCAGTGGCGGTTCGCCGATGACGAAGATGCCGGCCTGCCGGTGGTGCCGGAGCAGCCAGTCCCGCATGGTGATCACCGGGTTGACGATGTCCTGCACCGGGGTGGGCAGGCCCAGCTTGGCCAGCTTGTCGGCGTACATCTGCCGGTCCCGGGTCTGGTTGTTGGACAGGAACACGGTGCGCGCGCCGGCCGCCCGGATGGCGGTGATCACCTCGGCGGCCCCGGGCAGCAGCTCATCGCCCAGGTAGACCGTCCCGTCCAGGTCGAAGATGTAGTTGCGGTACCAGCGATCCGGGGCCCGGATCAGGTCGGCCGGCCGGGTCGCCGGGGCGGTGGTCACGGCGCACCGGCCGTGCTGAGCTCGTGGAACACCTCACGCAGTCGGGGGTAGAGCTGCCGGTAGGTGCGGTACAGCCCGTCGTAGGTGGTGCGCCGGGCGTCGTCGGGCTCGTAGACCCGGGTGGTCGAGCTCATCGACTCGCCGGCCTGGCGAATGCCCGGCTGCAGGCCGACGGCGGCGGCGGCCAGCATGCCCGAGCCCAGGCAGGTGCTCTCGGCCTCGCCGGCCAACCGCACCGGTCGTTGCAGCACGTCGGCCAGGATCGAGCACCACAGCGCGCTGCGGGACCCGCCGCCCAGGGCGATGATGTCGGTGATCGGCTCGCCGAGCACCCGCGCCTGGCCGTCGGTGAGCAGTCGCTGCTCGAAGGCCAGGCCCTCCAGAATCGCCCGGTAGACGTGGGATTTGCCGTGCCGGCCGGTCAGCCCGACCAGCGAGCCGCGGGCGTGCGGGTCCCAGTACGGGGTGAGCGCGCCGGCCCAGTAGGGCAGGCAGAGCAGCCCCTCCGCGCCCGGCGGGATCTGCGCCGCCGCCGTCTCCAGGATTTGTTCGGCGGTCAGGTCCAGGCCCAGCGCGCGGGAGTCGACGCCGGCGAACTTCTCCACGAACCAGCTGATGTTGTAGGTGCCGCCGCCGATGAAGGTCTCGAACGCGTACGAGCGGGGGATCGCCCCGGCCAGCACCCGGAACTCCTTGGCGAACGAGTACTCGTCGCTGTAACTGCCCGAGATCATGCCGGTGCCCAGGTTCAGGTAGGCGGTGCCGGGCCGGACCACCCCGCAGCCCAGGCCGGCGGACTGGCCGTCGCCGACGCCGGCCACCACCGGCAGATCGGGCGGCAGGTTCAGGTCGGCGGCGACGTCGGCCCGGATGTGGCCGAGCACCGCGCCGGGGGCGAACAGGGTGGGCAGCTGGCTGGGTTGCAGGCCGGCCTGCTTGACCAGATCGTCGCTGTAGTCGAAGGTCCGCATGTCGACCAGGCCGAGCGGATCGGCGCTGGCCCAGCTGGTGTGCCAGCTGCCGGTGAGCTGGTGCACCAGGTAGGCCTGCACGTCGGCGATCCGGCCGGTCCGCACCAGGGTGTCCGGCTCGTGCTCCTTGAGCCAGAGCAGCTTGTACCAGGCGGGCGTCGGGTTCGGCGGCTTGCCGGTGATCTCATGGACCTCCGGAGTGCCGAACTCGGCCACCTCGGCCACGGCGCGGGTGTCCAGCCAGAGCATGGCCGGGCGCAGCGAATGGCCGTCCTCGGTCAGGCAGGCGAACGTCTCCCGCTGGTGGGTGATCGAGATGGCCACCAGGCGCCGGGAATCCACGCCCTGGGCAGCCCGGCGGACCGCCTCCCGGGTGGCCGTCCACCAGTCCTGCGGGTTCTGTTCGGCCCAGCCATGCCGCGGCCTGGGTCCGCTGGATCTCCGCGGTGGAGCCGAGAACGCCGTGCAGGATGGCCAACTCGCCCGAGCCGCCCATCTGCTCGAACAGCCAGGTGCACAGCTGGTGGGCCGCCTTGACGCTGTCGGTGGCGATGTAGGTGGCCAGCTCGCCGCTACCGGACTCCGGCCGCTGATCGACCGCGATCACCGGGACGTCGGACTGGTTGGCCGCGCGCACCCCGGCCGCCGCGGCGGTCGAGTCCTGCGAGATGAAGACCAGGGCACCGATGTCCTGGCTGAGCAGGTCGTTGACCTGCTCGACCTGCTGGGAGGAGTTGTTGTTGGCCGAGGTGATCTTGAGCTGGCAGCCGGCCTTGTCGGCCGCGGCCTGCATGCCCTGGACGGCGGCCACGTAGAACAGCGACTTCTGGTCGGCCACCGACACCCCGATCGGCTTCTGACAACCGGCGCCGGCCGCGGCCGAGCCGGAGGCCGAACCGCCCGCCGAGCCGCCGGTCGTGCCACCGGAGGCGGACGTGCCGGACCCGCAGGCGACCAGACCAAAACCCAGCGCCGCGACACCGGCGATAGCCAGACCGCGACGGACGAGCTGACTCATGGAGCTCTCCTTGCATTGCACCGTTGGAATGAGGGGCGAGTCTCTCAGCATATTTATGCGAGGACTGGATCGCCATGCGGGACTAGGTTGGCGTACCGCCTCGGGTGCTGTCAAGGACTTGACGCAAACCGGTTCCGATGCCCGGTTTGCCCGCCCTTGCGCACGGCGGCCGGCGCCGGCGTCTTACGATGTGCGCCGCACGTTCGTGCCGCGGGGGGCGGGTGCAGGCAGGAGGGCCAGGAGCGATGCCGGATCGTGCCGACCCGCCTCGGCTGCTGGTCAAGGTCGCGCGGCTCTACCACGGGCGGGGACTTCGGCAAAGTGAGATCGCCGAACGGCTGCGCATCTCGCAGGCCCGGGTGTCCCGTTTGCTGCAGCAGGCCGAGGACCTGGGCATCGTGCGGACCGTCGTGGTCCTGCCGCCCGGCCTGAACAGCGAGCTGGAAGACGAGATCGAGCACCTCTACGGGGTCCGCCAGTGCCACGTGGTCGACGCGGTGGCCGAGGGCGAGGACGAGCTGGCCGAGGACCTCGGCCAGGCGATGGCCGCCATCGTCGGTGGCGGCGGCATCCTGACCTCCTCGACCTCGGTCGTCGGCTACAACTCGTGGAGCCGCACCCTGCAGGCGATGGTGGCCGCGCTGCAACCGATCCGCGGCGGCGCCGGCCGGGTGGTCGAGATGCTCGGCGACATCGGGCCGCCCGCGCTGCAGCACGAGGCGGCCCGGTCCACCCAGCGGCTGGCCGCGCTGACCGGGGCCGAGCCGGTCTACCTGCGCACGCCCGGGGTGAGCTCGACGCCGCAGATGCGCGCGGCCATCCTCGACCAGGACCGGCACGCCCGGGAGACGCTGGCCCTGCTGGACCGGATGGACGTCGCCCTGGTCGGCGTCGGCGAGTGCGACGTGGTGGCCCCGCTGCGCCCCGGCGACAACTTCTTCACCCAGGAGCAGTTCGACCGGGCCCGGGAGCTGGGCGCGGTCGGGCAGATCTGCCTACGGTTCCTGGACGAGCACGGCCACGAGGTGGCTACCGAGTTCGACGACCTGGTGATCGGGGTGAGCCTGGATCAGCTGCGGGTCGCCGCCCACCGGTGCGCGGCCGCCGGCGGGCCGGCCAAGTACCGGGTGATCCGGGCGGCCCTGCTCGGCCACTGGGTGGACACGCTGGTGGTGGACACGGCGACGGCCGATTGGCTGGTCGCGGCCGGACCGGGCGAGGCGGCGGCCGTCAGTCGGTGAACTCGCCGATCGCCGGGCCGGTGTCGGTGGCCGGGCTGGCCGTGTGCCCCCGGCGCAGCCGCAGCCGGCGGCGCCAGGCGGTCAACGTCGAGGACATCGTCTGGGTCACCGCGCTCGGCGTGGCCACCGTCGGGTCGGGGTCCTCGCCGGCCGGGTCGGCCGCCGGCGGGCCGTCGCCGGCGAAGGACAGATCCACCCGGATGCCCGACGGGTCGGCGGCGATCTCCCGCAGCACCGGCAGCATGGCCTCCACCGGGGCCCGTTCCTCGGGCGACTTCTCCAGCAGCGCGGCGATGGCGATGGACAGCTCCCCGGCGTGCGGGTGCGGCGGCACCGGGTCGTTGACCGCCGCGGCCACCGTCTCCAGCGGCGAGTCCGCGTGGAACGGCGGGTGCCCCTCCACGCAGGCGTAGAGCGTGCAACCCAGGCTCCAGGCGTCGGCGGCCGGACCGGCCGTCGCCCCGGTGGCCAGCTCGGGAGCGATGTAGGCGGGGGAGCCGATCACCAGCCCGATCCCGGTCAGGGTCGTGTCCAGCCGTCCGCGGGCGGTGCCGAAGTCGGTCAGCTTCACCATGCCGTCGCGGCAGATCAGGATGTTGGCCGGCTTGACGTCGCGGTGCACGATGCCGCGGGTGTGCGCGGCGGCCAGCGCCGAGGCCACCGCGACGCCGATGGTGGCGGCCTGCTCGGGCGGCATCCGGCCGTTCTCGGTGAGCAACCGGGCCAGCGAGCGGCCCTCCAGCAGCTCCATCACGATCACCGGGCCGGTGTCGGTGGCCGACAGGATGTCGTAGACGGTCACGATGTGCGGGTTGGACAGCGCGGCGACCGCGCGGGCCTCGCGCAGGGTGCGCTCGCGCAGTTCCTCGGCGTCGGCCGGGGGCATGCCGCGCGGGATATCGATCTTCTTCAGGGCGACCCGGCGGCGCAGCAGCTGGTCGGTGGCCGCCCAGATGCTGCCGGTGGCGCCGTGGCCGATCATCGTGTCCAGCATGTAGCGGCCGGCGACCATGTCCGGACCGGGGCGCGCCGCGGCGTCGGGGGCGGCCGGGTCGGCGGGCGGGGCCGGATCGGGCGGGCCGACCGGCTCGCCGGCCCCGGCTTCGGGGTCGTTCGCGTGGGGGTCGTCCGCGTGGGGAAGGACTGGCACGGCCACGCGCTCCATTCTCCCGCCATCGTCGCCGGGTCCGTGCGCCGGTGGCGGCGAATCTCACACACCGGTCGGGCCCGTCCCTACCGTCCTGGACAGGACGCGGCACCGCGCTTGCGGTTGGCCCGCGCCCGGACCCCGCTATCGTGGGGACCCGCCCGACATTCTCACCGGATCGACCCAGCTGCTGAACGGACCCTGATGCTGAACTCCCTGGCGCGGTCCTCGGTGTCCAAGGTGATGGACCCGATCGGGCGCGGGCTGCTCAAGGCCGGCCTCAGTCCGGACCTGGTCACCGTCGTCGGCACGGCCGGCGTGGTGGCCGGCTCGGTCGGCCTGCTGGCCACCGGGTACCTGTTCGCCGGCACCATGGTCGTCACCTTCTTCGTGCTGTGCGATCTGGTCGACGGGGCGATGGCCCGGGCCCGGGGCTACGGCACCGACTTCGGGGTCGTGCTCGACGCGTCCTGCGACCGCATCGCCGACGGCGCCCTGTTCGGCGCCCTGGCCTACTACGCCTTTGCCACCGACCAGCGGCTGCTGGGCATCGCCGCGCTGATCTGCCTGGTTGCCGGGCAGGTCATCTCCTACGTCAAGGCCCGGGCGGACAGCGTCGCGCTGGCCATCGGCGGCGCCCTGGCCGAGCGGGCCGAACGCAACGTGCTCGGCCTGGTCGGTGCCGGGCTGGCCGGGCTCGGCGTGCCCTACGCATTGGACGTGGCCCTGTGGCTGCTGGCCGTCGCCGGGCTGGTCACGGTCGTGCAGCGGCTGGTCCAGGTCCGGCGGGCCGCGGTCAAGGCGGCCGCCGAGCCGGGGCACCGCAGCACCGGGCGTCCCGCGCTGTGAGCCAGCCGCCCGCCGCCCCGCCGCCAGCCGGAGAGCCCGCCCGGGAGCCGGACGCCGCTCCCGGGACCCTGGACCGGCTGACCGACCTGGGCTTCGCGGCCGGGTGGTCGCTGGTCAAGGCCGTCCCGCAATGGGCCGCCGACGGGGCGTTCCGGGTGGCCGCGGACACCGCGTTCCGCCGGCGCGGGCCGGCGGTGCGCCAGCTGGCCCGCAACCTGCACCGGGTGCTGGGTCCGCGGTCCACCCCCGAACTGCTGGCCGCGACGGTGCAGGCGGGGATGCGCTCGTATGCCCGCTACTGGCAGGAGACCTTCCGGCTGCCGGCGATGGACCGGGACGCCGTCGCCGCGCAGGTGGACGCCGCGACCGTGGGCCGCGAGCACATCGAACGGGCCCAACGCGAGGGACGGGGCATCGTGCTGACCGTCCCGCACGCCGGCAACTGGGACATCGCCGGGCTGTGGGTGACCCACCATTTCGGCCGGATGACCACCGTCGTCGAACGGCTGCGGCCCGAGTCCCTCTACGACAAGTTCGTCGCCTACCGGGAATCGCTGGGCATGGAGATCCTGCCGTTGACCGGGGGTGCCCCGCCGTCGGCCACGCTGCGGGAACGGCTCACCGCGGGCGGCATCATCGCGCTCGTCGGCGACCGGGACCTGTCGGCCAACGGCATTCCGGTCACCTTCTTCGGCGAGCCGGCCCGGTTTCCGGCCGGGCCGGCCATGCTGGCCGCCCTGACCGACTCCTACCTGTGCCCGACCGACCTGCGATTCACCGCCGACGGCTGGGCCCAGCACATTCATCCGCCGCTGGAGCTGGCCGGCACCCGGCTGGCCGCCCAGGTGCGCTCGGGAGCCCAGCAGATCGCCGACGTCTTCGAACGCGGGATCGGCGCCCACCCGACCGACTGGCACATGCTGCAGCCGTTCTGGCCGGGCGACTTCCCGGCCGGTCACCCGGCCGGCGTCCCGATCAAGAACCCGCCCGCGACCGCATCGGTGCCGACGGCGGCGCGCCGATGAAGGTCGGCCTGGTCTGCCCCTACTCCTTCGACATCCCCGGCGGGGTGCAGGCCCACGTGGCCGACCTGGCCCGGACCCTGATCGGCCTGGGGCACCAGGTCAGCGTGCTGGCCCCCGGGGATGACGACGCGCCGACCGAGCTGCCCGAGTTCCTGGTCCCGGCCGGGCGCAGCATGCCGATCAAGTACAACGGCTCGGTCGCCCGGCTGTCCTTCGGGCCGATGTCCTACACCCGGGTCCGGCGCTGGATCCGGGCCGGCCACTTCGACGTGCTGCACGTGCACGAGCCGGTCGCCCCCAGCCTGTCCATGCTGGCGCTGATGGTCGCCGACGGCCCGATCGTGGCCACCTTCCACACCGCGAACCCGCGCTCGCGGATGCTGGTCGCGTTCCAGGGGGTGCTGCAGCCGTTCCTGGAGAAGATCACCGGGCGGATCGCGGTCAGCGAACCGGCCCGGCAGGTGCAGGTCGAGCACCTGGGCGGGGACGCGGTGATCATCCCCAACGGCGTCGACGTGCAGTTCTTCGCCCAGTCGGAGCCGCTGCCGGGGTACCCGCGGGCCGGCGGCACGATCGGGTTCGTCGGCCGGTACGACGAGCCGCGCAAGGGCATGCCGGTGCTGCTGGAGGCACTGCGGCTGATGGTGCCGACCCGGCCCGACCTGCAGCTGCTGGTGGCCGGCGGCGGCGACGAGAAGGAGCTGCTCCAGGACGCCGGCCCCGAGCTGGCCCCGCACCTGCGGTTGCTCGGCCGGGTCAGCGACCCGGACAAGGCGGCCATGCTGCGGTCGCTGGACATCTACTGCGCGCCCAACATCGGCGGCGAGAGCTTCGGCATCATCCTGACCGAGGCGATGAGCGCCGGCACCCCGGTGGTGGCCAGCGACCTGGACGCGTTCGAACGGGTTCTGGACGGCGGGATCGCCGGCGTGCTCAGCCCGGTCGGCGACCCGGTCGCGCTGGCCGGGGCGCTGTCCCGGGTGCTCGACGACCCGGGCCGGCGGGCCGTGCTGGCCGCCCAGGGCCGCCGGGTGGTGGCCTCCTACGACTGGCCGGTGGTCGCCGCGACCGTGGTCAAGGTCTACGAGACGGTGATCGCCGCCGACCCGCGGGCGGTCGTCGAGGCCGACTGAGCCCGACCGATTTCACAGTCCGACCCCGGGGCATCGGTCCGATGGCGCCCGGCCCGCATGGGACCCTGTGAGCCGATGTGATGCGGCCGGACCGCAGCGGCGACCCGGCCGGATCTGGTGAAGGGAGGTGCGGTGACGACCACGATCGTGGTGTTGCTGGTGGTGCTGCTGCTCATCGCCGCGCTGCGCCTGTGGCTCACCGCGAACCGGCTGGACCGCCTGCACGTGCGCACCGAGGCCGCCTGGTCGGCCCTGGAGGGGGCGCTGTCCCGGCGGGTGGTGGCCGCCCGCGCGGTCGCCGCGACCGGGGGACTGCCGCCCGCACAGGCCGACGAGCTGCGCCGGGTCGCCGACGCCGCCGACCGCGCCGATCGCGCGCACCGGGCGGACGCGGAGAACGATCTGGCCCGGGTGCTCAGCCTGCTCCCGCCGCCGAACGAGGAACATCTGGCCGCCGAGCTGGCCGACGCCAACGAGCGGGTGCTGCTGGCCCGCCGTTTCTACAACGACGCGGTCCGCGACACCCGGGCGCTGCGCTCGGTCTGGTTCACCCGGATCTTCGGGCTGGCCGGCCGGGCCGCGCTGCCCGACTACTTCGAGATCACCGAGTCCAGCGCCAAGGCCGAACCCGGCGCGGTCGCCGCCCCGGTGCGGCGCACGGCCGCGCGGGTGCTGCTGGTCGACGACCGGGCGCGGGTGCTGCTGCTCTCGGGCACCGACCCCAAGGTCGGCTCCCGCTGGTGGATCACCCCCGGCGGCGGCGTCGAGGGTCAGGAACCGTTGGTGCAGACGGCGGTCCGTGAACTGGCCGAGGAGACCGGCCTGCAGCTGCAGCCGGCCGAGCTGATCGGACCGGTGTGGCGGCGGGTCGCCCGGTTCCACTTCACCGGCGTGGACTACGAGCAGACCGAGTTCTACTTCGCGGCGTCCTTTGTCACCGCCGCGCCGGGTGGGGCCGACCGATCCCCGCCCGCGTTCGACGCGTCCGGCCACACCAACGACGAGCGGCTCACCCTGACCGGCCAGCGCTGGTGGACCGGCGAGGAGCTGCGCAGCACCGGCGAGGACGTCTACCCCCGCCAGCTGGCCACCCGCCTGCCCGACGTCGTCGCGGCGCTGCAGGGCTGCGACGACGTCGGGACCGTCGACGTCGACTGAACCGGGCCGCTCCTCCCGCACGGGCGGATGAACTCGGCGGTCAACCGGGCAAATCGGGCATAGAATCGCCGAGATGATCAGCCCGGCCGGGGGTGGGCCGGGGTGGGCCGGGGCGGCGCGGGAATTTCGCTGCGTCGGCGGGTCCGTCCGCCGTTCGGGGTCGTCGGGTCCTACCGTGAGCCAGGCTGGCCGACGACGTGACCACCGGGCCGATGGGGGCACGCGCGCGGCGCAGACCGGGACGAACCGGAAGGAAGACTGTGGGCCGATCGACGCGGATCATTGCCCTGGCGTCGGCGGCGCTGCTCAGCGCCGCCGTGCTGGCCGGTTGCTCGACCGGGTCGCTGGCCGAACCCAGCTCCTCGCCCCCGAGTTCGTCCGCGTCGCCGAGCCCCAGCCCGTCGCCGACCCCCAGCCCGACCCCGACGCCGACGCCCACGCCGACCCCGGAGCCACCGCCGGCCCCGCCGCCGGTCGACGCGCTGACCGGCGGCGCGGTCAACGAGGGCCCGGTGATCGCCGTCAAGATCGACAACACCTCGGCCGGGCTGCCCCAGTACGGCATCGCCAGCGCCGACATCACCTACGTCGAGCAGGTCGAGGGCGGCCTGACCCGGTTGATGCCGGTGTTCCACACCACCCTGCCGGACAACGTGGGCCCGGTGCGCAGCGTGCGCACCACCGACGCCGAGCTGTTGCCCGCGTTCGGGGTGCCCGCCCTGGTCTTCTCCGGCGGCGGCGGGGTCCCGCTGGAGGCGATCGCCAACACCCCGGTGATCCAGGTCGCCGAGGAGCAGGGGGCCGGCGGGTTCTGGCGGTCGGGCAGCAACGCCCCGTTCAACCTGCACAGCAACCTGACCCAGGTGCTGGCCAACACCTCGGGCCTGAGCCCGGCCCGCAGCATCGGCTTCGCCTTTGCCGCCACCGACCCCCGGGTCGACGCCGCGCCGTCGGCCGGCGGGGTGGACGTGCAGTTCCAGGCCGCCCGGATGGGCTTTTCCTGGACCGGCTCGAACTACCGGGTGATCCGGCAGGGCACCCCGCTCGAGGACGCCGGCGGGACCCCGGTGGTCGCCGACAACGTGCTGATCCAGAACGTGGACTTCGAGCCGGACGGGGAGTTCGACTCGGTCGGCTCGCCGTCCTACATCTCGCACACCATCGGTTCCGGCTCGTTCACCCTGTTCCGGGACGGCAAGGCGCTCACCGGGACCTGGAGCCGGCCCGCGCTGGACCAGCCGTTCCAGTTCCTGGACGGGGCCGGGCAGCCGGTGCCGTTCAAGCCCGGGCAGACCTGGGTCGCCCTGGTGCCGGGGTCGGCCAGCGTCGAGCAGTCCTGATCTTCGCGGGCGCGCAGTAGGATCGGCCCCGTCCGGATTCGGGCGCCTGCTCACCGGTGCCCGGTCTCTCCCCGCAGGTAGGAGTCTTGCTGTGTCCGCCCCTTCTTCCCCCGACTTCGCCGCCGAGTCCACCGCCGCCGACTCGCTGACCGCCACCGGCACGGCGCGGGTCAAGCGGGGCATGGCCGAGATGCTCAAGGGCGGCGTGATCATGGACGTGGTCACCGCCGAGCAGGCCAAGATCGCCGAGGACGCCGGCGCGGTCGCGGTGATGGCGCTGGAACGGGTGCCGGCCGACATCCGCGCGCAGGGCGGCGTCTCCCGGATGAGCGATCCGGACATGATCGAGAGCATCATCTCCGCGGTGTCCATTCCGGTGATGGCCAAGGCCCGGATCGGGCACTTCGTCGAGGCCCAGGTGCTGCAGTCGCTCGGCGTCGACTACATCGACGAGTCCGAGGTGCTCACCCCGGCCGACTACCGCAACCACATCGACAAGTGGGCCTTCACCGTGCCGTTCGTGTGCGGGGCGACCAACCTGGGCGAGGCGCTGCGCCGGATCACCGAGGGCGCGGCGATGATCCGCTCCAAGGGCGAGGCCGGCACCGGCGACGTGTCCAACGCGGTGACCCACATGCGCACCATCGGCGGGCAGATCCGCCGGCTCACCTCGCTGTCCCCGGACGAGCTGTTCACCGAGGCCAAGGAGCTGCAGGCGCCCTACGACCTGGTCGCCGAGGTGGCCGCGGCCGGCAAGCTGCCGGTGGTCCTGTTCACCGCGGGCGGCATCGCCACCCCCGCCGACGCGGCCATGATGATGCAGCTGGGCGCCGAGGGCGTGTTCGTCGGCTCGGGCATCTTCAAGTCCGGCAACCCGGCGGCCCGGGCCGAGGCCATCGTCAAGGCCACCACGTTCTACGACGACCCCGACGTCATCGCCAAGGTCTCCCGCGGTCTGGGCGAGGCCATGGTCGGCATCAACGTCGACGACATTCCCGTCCCGCACCGGCTGGCCGAACGCGGCTGGTAGACCGCCGGGTCACGGCGCCGGGGCCGGCGGGTTCACGGCGCCGGGGCCGGCGGGTTCACGGCGCCGGGGCCGGCGGTGCGCCGGCCCCCGCGGCCGTGGTCAGGGCCGCTCGCTCGACCGTGAGCAGGCTCTCCTCGCTGTGCTCGGCCCGGTAGGCGGCGTCACCGCCGCGGACGCCGAACAGGCGCTTGGACCAGACCAGCCAGGCCACGGCGGCGACGTTCACGGCGGTCAGCACGACCTTGAACCAGGTGAACTTCTCGGTCAGCTCCCAGATCTCCAGCGGCAGGAACACGCTGGTGACCACGACCGAGAAGTACTCGCCCCAGCGCCGGATCCGCCACAGGCCGTAGGACTCGATCAGCAGCAGCACGGCGTAGGCGAACAGGGCGACTGCCACCCAGTTGATCGTCGTGCCGGACAGGCCCAGGATGCGGTTGATGCCGCGGGTCAGCTCCGAGCCCTCGATGTCCCAGCCGAGCTGGTCGGCGACCGGGCGCAGCAGGGTGAGCTCGTTGTCGAAGGCTCGTCGCAGTTCGGCGCGCGAGTCGCGCAGGTGCAGGGCGAGCACCCCGACCAGCACGATCAGCAGGGCCCGGGCGACCCGCTCGGCGGCCAGCAGCCGCATGATCACCCGGTCCCGCAGCAGCCGGCCGCGCGGCACCTCCGGGGCCTGGCCGGCCGGCCCCGACCGCCGGGGCGCGCCGACGACGAAGTCCCCACAGCGCAGGCAGCGCCAGGCGGTCCCGGCCGGGGTCGGCGCGGTCAGCCGGGCCCGCAGGTCCGGCTCGTCCGGCGCGAAGGTCTCGTGCCCCCGACGGCCGCAGGTGCGCAGGCTCCAGTCCACGGCGGTGAGCCTGGCACATGATCGGGATCAGCCGTCGGCACGAATCGCGGCCGCCTGGCGTCACAATTCCGGTCGCGGCGGTGCTTGGGGGAGTGTGGAGTTCATCGGGAACGGGCGGGCCGGGTCGGTCGTGGCGGTGCGCGACGACCGGCCCGTCGACCGCAGTCGAGCACGAAGGGCGGTGGCCGTGCCCATGCCGCCCCCGCCGCCGGGTGTCCGGGCCGACCTGGAACCGGTCTTCCGGGCCAGCTACCCCCGGGTCGTCGGGGTGGCCGCGCGCGTGCTCGGCTCCCGGGACGAAGCCGAGGACGTCGCCCAGGAGGTGTTCCTGAGCTTCGGACGCTCCACGGTGCCCGCCGGTGAGGCCGACGGGTGGCTCTGTGTCGCCGCCGCCCACACCGCGCTGAATCAGCAGCGCACGCGGCGCCGGCGGGTGGCCCGGGAGGTCGCCCATGTGCGGACCGACCCCGCCCGCGGCGGCGCCGCCCCGGACGCGGCCGAGGCCGTCCTGGCCCGCGAGGAACGCCGCCGGGTCCGGGACGCGCTCGCCCGGCTTCCCCGCAAACAGGCGATCGCCCTGGTGCTGCGGCACAGCGGCCTGAGCTACGCCGAGGTCGCGGCCGCCCTTGGCCTGTCGCTCGGCAGCGTCGGCACCACCGTGCGCCGCGCCGAATCCGCCCTGCGCAAGGAGTTGAACCACGATGCGTCATCCGACTGACGGCACCCTGCGCCGGCTGCTCGACGAGCCCGCCGGCGTTGCCGACGCCGACGCCGAGCACGTCGCCACCTGCCCGACCTGCCGGGCCACGCTGATCGGCGCCCACCGGGACGCGGCCGCCGCGGCGGCCGCCCTGGCCGGACCGGCCGAGCCGGATGTGGACGCCGGATGGCGCCGACTGACCGCGGCGCTGGCCGCCGCCGAGCCGGCTCGCCCGCCGGCCACCGCGGTGACCTCGCCCCCGTCGCGGTGGGCGGCGCGGCTGCGCAGCCCGGTGGTCGCGGTGGCCGGGGTCGTGGTGCTGCTGGCCGGGGCCGGCGTCGCCGCGGCGGCCGACTGGTGGCCGATCTTCCGCACCGAGCAGGTCGCCCCGCTGGCGATCACCGACGCCGACCTGGTCGCGCTGCCGGACCTGTCGGCCTACGGCGAGCTGACGGTGGTCCGCGAGCCGGACGTGCATCAGGTCGCCGATGCGGCGGCCGCCCAGGCGGCGACCGGGTTGACCGTGCCCCAGGTGGCCGAGCTGCCGCGGGGGGTCAGCGCCACCCCGGTGCTCGAGGTCGGCGGCCAGGCCGAGGCGGTGTTCACCTTCTCGGCTGCGCGGGCCGGGCAGGCCGTCGCCCCGGCGACGCTGCCGGCGCCCCCGCCGGGGATGGACGGCGCCCAGTTCCGGCTGGTCGCCGGCCCCGGGCTGGCCCAGCTGTGGCCGGCCGACAGCGGGCTGCCGGCGCTGGTGGTGGCCCGCGCGGTCGCCCCGACCGGTTACTCGACCGGGGTCGACTTCGGCACCGCCCGGGACTACCTGCTGGCCCTGCCCGGCCTGCCGCCGGACCTGGTCGCCCAGCTCCGTGGTTTCGCCGGCGACGGAACCACGCTGGGCACGACCCTGCCGCTGCCCCTGCCGGCCGACCAGGTCACCAGCACGGACGTGCAGGTCGACGGCGTCGCCGGTCAGCTGCTCACCTCCCGGGACGGCGCGATGACCGCCGTGGTCTGGGTGCAGGACGGGCTGGTGACCGCGGCGGGCGGCACGCTCGACGCGGACGAGGTGCTGGCCGTCGCCGGCGGGCTGCGGTGACCGGGCCGGCCGGCCCGGGCGCGGCCCCGGAGGTCGATGCGGCCGCCGCCCCGGCGGTCGACCCGGCCGAGGAGGAGATCGCCCGGCGGTTGGCCGCCCGACCCGAGTCGCCGGCGGTCTGGTGCGCCGACCTGCACAAGCGGTACGGCAAGCGGACCGCGGTGGCCGGGGTGTCGTTCACCGTGGGCCGCGGTGAAGTCGTCGGCCTGCTGGGGCCCAACGGGGCCGGCAAGACCAGCGTGATCAAGATGCTGCTCAGCCTGGTCCGCCCGGACGCCGGTGAGGTGCTGTTGCTCGGCCGTCCGGCCCGCGACCCGGCCGCCCGGGCCCGGGTCGGCTACCTGCCCGAGCTGTTCCGCTACCAGCCGTGGCTGACCGCGGCCGAGGTGCTGGCCCTGCACGTGCGGCTGTCCGGGGCGTCGGTGCCCGACGGCGAGCGCCGGGCCTGCCTGGCCGCGGTCGGCCTGGCCGACCGGGCCCGCGACCGGGTCGGCGGGTTCTCCAAGGGCATGCAGCAGCGCCTGGGTCTGGCCGTCGCCCTGGTCGCCCGGCCCGAGCTGGTCGTGCTGGACGAGCCGACCAGCGCCCTGGACCCGGTCGGCCGGGCCGACGTCCGCGACCTGCTGCTGGAGCTCAAGGCTCGCCGGGTCGCCGTGCTGCTCAACTCGCACCTGATCGGCGAGGTGGAACGGGTCTGCGACCGGGTGGTCATCCTGGACCGGGGGCGGGTCGCCGCGGCCGGCAGCCTGAGCGAGCTGCTCGGGCAACGGGAGCTGCGGTTGCGGCTGACCGGCGTCGGCCCGGCCGCGCAGGCCCGGTTGGCCGCGGCCGGCGGGCTCACCCGGGACGGCGACGAGTCGTACACGGTGGCCCTGGCCGGCGACCGTCCGGACGAGGTGCCCGCCCTGGTCGAGGACCTGGTCCGGCTGGGCGTGCGGGTGCACGCGGTCGAACCCGCGCGGATCAGTCTGGAGGAACGGTTGCTGGGGATCCTGCGCGCCCGGGACGGCGGGCCGCGGCCATGAGCGGGTCGGTAACGCCGACGCGCGCCCCGGCGGGCCGGGCGGTCGGCATCGGGCGGACCGTGCTGGTGGTCGGCGCGCTCACCCTGCAGGAGGCGGCCCGCCGCCGGGTGCTGCGGGCACTGGCCGTGCTGACCGTCGTGCTGCTGGGCCTGAGCGCCTGGGGCTTCGCCAAACTGGCCGGGTTCGAGTCGGACACCGGCGAGCTGACCAGCGGGGAAGCTCGGCTGGTCGCGTCCCAGTTGCTGAACCTGGTCATGTTCGGCCTGAGCATGATCGCCGCGCTGGGCACCGCGTTCCTGGCCGGCCCGACCCTGGCCGGCGAGATCGAGTCGGGGATGGCGCTGGCGGTGCTGGCCCGGCCGGTCCGCCGGTTCGCCGTGCTGCTGGGCAAGTGGGCCGGGCTGGTGGTGTTCGGCTCCGGGTTCGTGGCCGTGGCCGGGCTGGCCCAGTTCGTCATCGTGTGGGTGACGGTCGGGTACTGGCCGCCGCAACCGGTGCTCGGGCTGGCCCTGCTGGCCGCCCAGACCACCGTCCTGCTGACGCTGGGACTGCTGCTGTCCACGCTCATCTCGCCGATGGCGTCGGGCATCGTGGCGGTCGGGTTGTTCGGGGCGGCCTGGATCGCCGGGGTGGTCGGGGGAGTGGGGGCGGCGCTGGGCAACGAGGGCGTCGCCCGGGTCGGCACCGTCGCCCAGGTGCTGCTGCCGACCGACGGGCTCTGGCGCGGGGCCATGCACGCGTTCCAGGACCCGGGCGTGCTGGCCCAGCTCGGGCGCGCGTTCGAGGGCTTCCCGTTCCTGAGTCCGGCCGGGCTCTCGTCGCTGTACCTGACCTGGACGCTGGTGTGGGTGCTGGCGATCCTGGGATTGGCCGGCCTGGCCTTCGGGCGCCGCGATCTGTGATCCCCGGGCCGCGGCCGCCCGGGTCAGGACGGGTGGCCGAAGCCCGCGTCGCGGGCCCGGATGATCACGTTGGCCCGGTCGCCGGCCTGCAGCTTGCTCAGGATGGTGGAGACGTTGTTGCGGACCGTCTTGCCGGACAGGAACAGCTCGGCGGCGATCTGGGCGTTCGTCCGGCCGGCCGCGATCAGGTCCAGCACCTCCCGCTCCCGGTCGGTCAGCTGGGGGAACGCGGCCGCCCGCGGGTTGTCCGGCGCCGCGAACGCACGGGTCACCCGCGCGGCCAGCGACGCGCCGAACACCACCCCGCCGGCGTGCACGGTGCCGATCGCCCGCACCACCTCGTCCTGCCCGGCGCCCTTGAGCAGGTAGCCGCGGGCGCCGGCCCGCACCGCACTGAACACGGTGGCGTCGTCCTCGCCCATGGTCACCACCAGCACGCCGACCTCCGGGGTGGCCTGCACGATCCGGCGGGTGGCCTCGATGCCGTTGAGCACCGGCATCTGGATGTCCATGATCACCACGTGCGGCCGCTGGTCGGCGGGCACCGAGACGGTCGCGGCCACCGCCTGCGCGCCGTCGGCCACCCGGCCGGTCACCGTGATGCCCTCCAGCGGGTCGAGCAGGGCGGCCAGGCCGTCCCGGAACACCGGGTGATCGTCGACGATCAGCACCCGAATCGGCTCCGTCACGGCCCCTCCTCACCGATGGGCAGCAACGCCCGGACCACCGTGCCGCCCGCCGGCGGGCACCGCACCTCGCACTGCCCGCCCAGCTCGTCGGCCCGTTCCCGCAGCGAGCGCAGCCCGACGCCGGCGACCACGTCCGGATCGATGCCGTGCCCATCGTCGGCCACCTCGATCCGCAGCGCCTGCTCGTCCCGGGTCAGGGTGACCCGGCAGTGCTGGGCGCCGGCGTGCCGGACCACGTTGGTCAGGGCCTCGGCGACGATCCGGAAGGCGGCCACCTCGACCGCGGCCGGCAGGGCGCCCAGGTCGCCGGCGGACAGGTCGACCTCCAGCGCCGAGGACGCCGCCTCGACCTGGTGCTCCAGGGCGGCCACCAGGCCGAAGTCGTCCAGCGCCGGCGGCCGCAGGCCGTGCACGAGGCGGCGCACATCGGCCAACGCGTCGGTGACGTCCTGCCGGGACTGCGCGACCAGCCGGCGGCCGCGGTCCGGGTCGGCGGCGATCGCGTTGCCGGCGGCATCCAACCGCAGCGCCACCCCGCCGAGCACCGGCCCCAGGCCGTCGTGCAGGTCCCGGCGGATCCGCCGTCGGTCCTCCTCGCGGCCCAGCACCAGCCGTTCCCGGGACAGCTGCAGCTCCCGGGCCAGGGTGGCGGTGCGCACCGCGATCGCCGCCTGCCGCACCACATCCAGCAGCAGGGCCTGATCGCGCCGCGACATCAGGGCGCGAAAACCCTGCGCCGGCAACAACAGCCGGCCGATCCGGGCGCCCTGGTAGGTGATCGGCAGCTCGGTGGTGGCGGCCGGGGCCCGGCCGTGCTCGGCCAGCAGGCTCTCCCCGCCCGGCCGGATCACCTCCACCCCGACGTAGGTCACCTTGAACGCCTCGGCCACGGCCGCGGCCAGCGCCGGCAGCTGGTCGTCGACGCCGCCGGAGGACTCCAGCCGCTGGGCCAGGGAGGAGACCACCGTGTACCGGTCGGCGCGCCGGCCGACCAGCAGCCGCCGCACCCAGCCGCCGAGCCAGTGCCGCAGCGGGCCGTAGAGCACCACGGCGACAATCAACACGACGACGGTGACGCTGCGCTGGTCCAGCTGCTCGCCCAGCAGCGCGGTCCCGGCGGCCAGCAGGGCCAGGTCCAGCGCGATGACCACCGCCGCGACGGCCGCCGAGACCAGGGTGCCGGCCAGCAGGGCGTCGATGTCGACCAGGTCCGGCCGGACGATCCCGACGGTGACCGACGCGGCGGTCACCGTCACCGCGAGCACCAGGGCGAGGTAGGCCATGGTGCTGCCGGGCACCAGCAGGCTGACCACGACCACCAGCACGCAGATCAGCGCGGCCCACCACAGCCAGCGCAGCCGGGTCCGGTCCTGGCCGTCGGCCCGGTGCTGACGCACGACCACGACGGCCACCGGGATCAGCAGGGCGACGAAGGTCAGCGCCCGGGCGACGGTGAGCACGACGATCCAGACGCCGGCCGGCAGCGGCAGGGCCGGGGCGTCGACGTCGACCGCGGGCGGCACGTCGGCCGGGTCCGGGTAGAGCGCCGCAACCGGGGCCAGCAGGAGCGCGACCGGCAGCAGTGCGGCCAGGCCCAGGCCGACTCGGCTGATCACCCCCCAACGGCCGGTCAGGAACCGACCGTCCGGGTAGAGCGTGAGTAGCAACGGCAGCCCCAGCAGCAGGAAGGCGCCGACCCACTCGTAGAACCACAGCGCGGCGCCGGTGCCGGGAACGCCGCCGGTCCACCCGTGCGCGGCCCACGACTCGGCGAACCCGTCGACCGCCCACAGCGTGCCGAAGCCGATCAGCACCCGGCCGATCCGATGACCGGGCGCCCGGCTCAGGATGATCGCGCCGAACGTGGTCACCACCAGGCCGACCAACGCGCCCAGCACCCCGGGATCCAGTCCGGCCTCGTCCCGGACGGCGGCCGGGGTGCTCAGGTCCAGCCACGCGCAGCCCACCAGCAGCACGACGTTCACGACGACGGCGACGGCCCCCGCGGTCCCACTGGCCGACCGGGGCCGGCGGTCGGGGTCGCCGGTGCGCGCCATGCGACTCAGTATCTCCGGCCGCCCGTCCCGTCGTCGCGAGGCAGATGTCCCGTCGCGGCCGGGACAACTTTCGGGACGCGGCGCGGGACGCCGCTCCCTGCCGGCCGGGGCGCCGGGACCAGCAGATTGATCCCAGCACCGAGAACCGGCCCGGACCACCGGCCGGACCCCGACCCAGGAGCCTCCAGATGACCCTGCACTCCAGCCCCGCCCCCGCCCGTTCCGACCTGGCCGCGGGACCCGATCGCACCGGCCACCAGCACCCTGACCAGCCCACCAACCAGCCCACTGACCAGCCCACCGGCGCGGCCCGGCACCCGTTTCTGGTCCACGGCGCCCTGCTGACCATCGGCGCGCTGCTGTGGGCGATCTCGATCGTGCTGATCGGCATCGACCCGCCGTCCGGCGGAACCGAGCAGCTCGTCTTCGGCGTCGGCTCGGGCACCTTCCAACTGGGCCTGCTGGCCCTGCTGCGGGTGCTCTGGCGAACCCGGGCGCTGGGCCCCGGCCGGATCGCCCGGGCCGCGCTGATCGTGGAGAGCGTGCTGGTGACCGTCGCGATTGGCTCCACCCTGGCCGACGCCCTGCAACTCTCCGACCTGAACCAGCCGGCCTGGGCGGCGCTGGACGCGTTCTGGCCGCTGTCCATGCTGGGCATGTTCTTCATCGGCGTGCGGATCGCCATCGCCGGCCGGTGGACCGGCCTGACCCGGTTCTGGCCGCTGGTCGCCGAGAGCTGGGCCGTGGTCGTGCTGCCGGTCAACGGGCTGCTCGGCGACCAGGTCGCCCCGTACGTGGCCGCCGCCCACCTGCTGATCGGCTACACGGTGCTGGGGGTGCTGGTCGCCCGCAAGACCGCCTGATCCGCCGCCCGACCCGCCCGTCTGGAGTTCCCGCCACTCTGCTTCGGCAGCCCGCATAGCAAGGACCAGCGCCCCGCCCGGATCGACCGGGCGGGGCGCTGGGCCGTGTCGTGTGTCCGGGTTGCGTCGCGGACGCCCGGTTCGGGTGTCAGCAGCCTCACGTCCGGTCCGATTGACCGGCGCGGCCCGGGGTTGGGATGATCATCAGCACTGAAGGGGAGTAGTTCCGCCCGCGGTCACCGACCGCCGGGTGCGGATGGTCGACATACTGGCGCCGCGGCGCCCGGTCATCCACCGGTTCACGCCGGCGAGCGAGACCTTCGGTCAGTGAAGTACCCGCTGGCCGAGGTCGTCGTCCCCGAAAAGGAAGCGTCTCGGCCGGCTTCGACCGAGAGGAATCCATCCCATGTTCACCATGCCCAGCACCCCGCCTGCGGCGGTGCCGTCATGACGTTCTTTCCGCTGCTGCTGATCGCGGTCGGCCTGTCCGCCGACGCGTTCGCCGTCGCCCTGGGCAAGGGCCTGCACCTGCGCCGGTTCAATCTGGTCAACGCCACCATCATTGCGGTCGCCTTCGGCCTGTTCCAGGCGCTGATGCCGTTGATCGGCTATTACGTGGGCTCGGCCTTCGCCTCCTCCATCGAGAGTTTCGACCACTGGATCGCCTTCGCGCTGCTGCTGCTGGTCGGCGGCAAGATGCTCTGGGAGGCGTTCTCCGAGGGGGACGAGGACGACGAGGTCGACGTCGACACCATCAACTACCGCGAACTGCTGGTGCTGGCCGTCGCGACCAGCCTGGACGCGCTGGCCGTCGGCATCTCGTTCGCCTTCCTGCCCGATCTGTCGATCGGCTGGACCGTGCTGCTCATCGGCATCACCACGTTCGTGATCAGCTTCGCCGGCGTACTGATCGGGCACAAGGTGGGCCGCCGGTTCGGCAAGCCCGCCGAGATCGCCGGCGGGGTCATCCTGATCCTGATCGGCGTGAAGATCCTCGGGGACGGGCTGGGCTGGTTCTGACCGGCCTATCGTGGGGAAGGTCGGACACCCCGGGGAGGCCGCGATGAGCCAGGCGCAGGATCGGTTCGACCTGGAGCGGTTCGTGCAGGCCCAGGACGACGGGGGCACCTACGACCAGGCGCTGGCCGAGTTGCACCGGGGCCGCAAGACCTCGCACTGGATGTGGTTCGTCTTCCCGCAGCTCGCCGGCCTGGGGTCGAGTCCGATGGCCCAGCGCTACGCCCTGGCCTCGTTGACCGAGGCTCGGGCCTACCTGGAGCACCCGGTACTCGGGCCGCGGCTGGTCGACTGCTGCCGGGCGGTGCTGGCCACCGACGCGGCCCGGCCGGAGTCGATCCTCGGCTCGATCGACGCGCTCAAGCTGCGCTCCAGCGTGACCCTGTTCGCCCGGGCCGACCCGGGCGAACCGGTGTTCGGTCAGGTCCTCGACCGCTTCTACGCCGGCCGGCCCGACCCGGCGACGGAGGAATTGCTGAGCTGAGCGCGCCCCGGATGACAGTACGTGCACGGAGGATTACGCTCCGGCTTCTTACTGTCACTTGGGGGAGGCCACATGGGTGGTGTGTTGGTGCTGACCGGGGCCATCGTCCTCACAATGTCACCCGATCGGCCGCGGGCCGAAGCGGTGGCGGTGGACAACGACCGGGGCACGATCCTGGCCGTGGGCACCGCCGACGAGTGCCGTCGGGCGGCCGAGTCGGCTCGGCCGGTCCGGGCGGGCGAATCGGCCCCGGCTCCCGTCGAGGAACGCGATCTGAGTGGGGTGGTGCTGGCCCCCGGCTTCATCGAGCCGCACAGTCACCCGTTCCTGTCCGGGGTGGCCACCCAGCCGCCGGCCCACTGGATCGCGCCCTACGTCGGGTATCCGACCTGGGACGACGTGGCCGCGTTGTTCACCCGGCTGCAGGCGCAGGAACCGGCCGGCGCGCCGCTGCTGTTCAACGGCCTGGACCGGCTGCTGCAGGAGGTCGGCGATCTGGACCGCACCGTGCTCGACGGGTTCTTCCCGGACCGGCCGGTGGGCATCCTGGACAACTCCGGCCACGAGGCGTACGTCAACTCCGCCGCCATCGACCTGATCGGCTGGCCGGATCGCCAGGCCCCGCCGGACCCGGTGGGCGGCAGCTTCGGGCGCGGCGCCGACGGCACGTCGACCGGCCGGGCCTCCGAGCTGCCCGCGGTGATGACCGTGCTGCAGCCGCTGATGGCGGCGACCATCACCCACCCGCTCTACTCGGCCGCGCAGTGGTACGCCACGATGGCCCGCGCCGGCATCACCAGCACGTCCGAGATGACCTACTCCACCGCGTACCTCAAGGGCTACGAGGCGCTGGCCTCGGTCCCGGACTGTCCGCTGCGGATCTCGCTCTACCACATGTCCACCGAGCCGGACGCGGACAAGCCGCTGTCCACCCCGATCCCGGACACCATGCTGCGCAAGCAGGGCATCAAGCTGTGGGCCGACGGTTCGCCCTGGGTGGGCACCGCCGCGCTGTCCTACCCGTACCTGGACACCCCGCGGGTCCGCGACGCCGGGATCGCGCTCGGCCCGGCCGGCGAGTCGGCGATGAACTACACCCGGGCCCAGCTGGACGCCCTGCTGGACCGGTTCGCCCCCGAGGGCTGGCAGATGTCCTTCCACGTCAACGGCGACTGCGGTCTGGACGTCGTGCTCGACGCCTACGAGCGGGCGCTGCGCGAGCACGGCCTGGCCGGCAGCGATCACCGCTGGCGGGTCGAGCACTGCGGCGGGGCCCGGGCCGAGCAGTTCGCCCGGGTGGCCGCGCTGGGCGTGCACCCCTCGCTCGGCCCGTTCCAGTTCATCTACTGGGGTGACCTGCTCGACGGCACCCTGTTCGCCCCGGAGATCGGGTCGCAGTGGATGCGCTTCGGCGACGCCGTCCGATCGGGGGCGTGCGTGTCGTTCCACAACGACGGTTCGGTCAGCCCGCCGCTGCCGCTGCTGAACCTGCAGGCGGCGATCACCCGGCGCACCCCGTCCGGGGCCGTGCACGGACCCGAGCAGGCGATCACCCTGGATCAGGCGCTGGCCGCGCACACCATCGACGCCGCCCGCACGTTGCACCGCGAGCAGGAGATCGGCTCGATCGAGCCGGGCAAGCTGGCCGACTTCGTCGAGCTGTCCGCCGACCCCTACGCGGTCGACCCGACCCGGCTGACCCAGGACGTGCAGGTGCTGGGCACCTGGCGGGGCGGTCGCCGGATCGACCTGGACGCCTTCCTGGCCGAGATCGTCGCCGTCGACCCCAGCCAGCACGCCCACCTGGGCGTGCCGCACCAGAAATGCTGCTGAACCCGCGGGCCGATCCGGCCGGGCCGCGGGCCGGAGCCGGCGGCGCCGGGATCGCGCTGCTGGGGGTGATGGCGGCGGTCCAGGGCTCGGATCCCAACATCGCCAGCACCGCCCTGGTCGGCGCCAGCCGCGGCCTGCAGATGACCGGTGGCCTGCTGGCCCTGGCCGCCAGCGTGTCCACCCTGGCGCTGGCCGCCACGGTCATCTCCACCGGGTTGCTGGCCGACCGGTTCGGCCGGCGCGGCGTGCTGATGGCCGCGTTGGCGCTCTCGGCCGCGGGCGACCTGATCGCCGCCCTGGCCCCGACCGCAGGGCTGTTCCTGATCGGCCGGGCGGTGGCCGGGATCGGCCTGGGCGCGGTGTACGGGGCGGCCTTCGCCTACATCCGGGCGATCACCCCGCCCGATCGGATCGCCGGTGCCATCGGCATTTTCGGCGCCGTCTCGGGCGGCGTCACGGTGCTGATGACGTTCCTGGGCGGGGCCCTGGCCTCGGTGCACTGGCGGCTGGCCTTCCTGGTGGTGCCGGTGGCCGCCCTGCTGTGCGTGCCGGCGGTGCGGGCGGTGCTGCCGGCCCAGCCGCGGGTCGCCGACGGCCCGCGGGACTATCCGGGCCAGGTGCTACTGGCCCTGGGCGTGGTCGGCGTGCTCTACGGGTTCAGCCACGCCGCCGACGGGTTGACCTCGCCGCTGACCTTCGGCCCGCTGCTGGGCGGGCTGGTGCTGCTGGCCTTGTTCGTGGTCCGCGAGCGGCACACGTCGGCCCGCTTCTTCCCGGTGGAGCTGCTGACCAAGCCGCTGTTCCTGGCCGCCATCTGCGCCGGCTTCGTCTACAACTTCGGCACCGCCGTCGGCTTCCTGCAGCTCACCGACCTGTGGCAGTACGTGGTCGGCCTGTCCACGCTGCGGGTCTCGCTGTGGCAGATGCCGTTCCTGCTGGCCGGCATCGCCGCCGCGGTGCTGTTCGGCCGGCTGATGACCAGGGGGCTGACCGCGGCCAGCACGGTGGCCATCGGGTCGCTGGCCGCGGCGGCCGGGTTCGTCCTGCTCGCCGTGCTGCATTCGTCGACCTCGCTGTGGGGCTTTCTGCCCGGCTCGATCCTGCTCGGCGCGGGCGTCATCATCGCCTCGCTGCCGTACGGGACGCTGATCATCGCGCAGGCCCCGGCCCGCTACTTCGGGCCGGTCACCTCGTCGCGGACGACCATCGGCCAGTTCTTCTACGCGGCCGGGCTGGCCCTGTCCACGGTGCTGGTGAACACGATGACCACCGGCGGGGTGGTCCGCCGACTGGAGCAGGCCGGCGTGCCGCCGACCGACACCGGGCAGGGGCTGGACGCGGTCACCGCCTTCGCCGCCGACGGCACCCGCCCCAGCACCGCCCTGGGCCAGCAGGCGCTGGCCGAGGCGGCCCAGTCCTACGGCCAGGCGTTCGCGCTGACGACCCTGCTGGCTGCCCTGGTCACCCTGATCGTCGGCGGCCTGGGCTGGTGGCTGCTGCGCCGGCACGAGGCGCGACCGGCCACCGGCTGATCGGGCCCGGCCGCCTGATCCGGCCCACCCGGCGCCGGCCCGGTCAGGCGACCCAACCGGGCAAGCCGGTGCGCGAACCGGCGGCGGCCCGGCCGGCGATCGAGGCCAGCCGGCGCATCGCCGTGACCAGCTGCTCGGGCGGCACGGTGAAGGGCAGCCGGACGAACGACTCCATCGTCCCGTCCGGGCCGAACCGGGGTCCCGGGGCGATCCGGACGCCGACCGAGGGCGCGAGCAGGGCCAGGTCGGTGGCGAACGGGCCGGGCAACCGCACCCACAGGAAGGTGCCCCCGGTCGGCCGGGACGGCTGCCAGTCCGGCAGGT
This sequence comes from Nakamurella multipartita DSM 44233, assembly GCF_000024365.1. Classification (NCBI taxonomy): domain Bacteria; kingdom Bacillati; phylum Actinomycetota; class Actinomycetes; order Nakamurellales; family Nakamurellaceae; genus Nakamurella; species Nakamurella multipartita. The sequence continues at coordinate 3,740,386 of NC_013235.1, read as the reverse complement.
GCACGGCCAGCGCCTGGGTCAGGGCGGCGGCGCCGGCGGCCAGCCGGCCCCGCTGCTCGGCCAGCGCCGTGGCCGGATCGGCCAGCAGGCTGGCCACCACCAGCTGGTCGAGCACCGGGCCGGCCATGTCGCCCAACGCGCGGGTCGCGGCCAGTCGCTGGATCAGGCTCGGCGCGGCGCGCACCCAGCCCACCCGCAACCCGCCCCAGAACGACTTGGAGACCGACCCGAGGGAGAGCACGGTCGAGCCGGCCGCCGCGTCGGCCCCGATGTCGAACGCGGCCATCGGCGGCGGCAGCGCGGCGGTGCCGGCGAACGGCATGTCCCGGAACGACTCGTCGGCCAGGACCAGCGTGCGGGCCGTCCGGGCCGCCACCACCACCGCCTCCCGGGTGGCGGCATCCATCAACGCCCCGGTCGGGTTCTGGAAGTCGGGCATCAGGTAGGCCAGCCGGGCCGCCGACTGGCGCAGGGTGGCGGCCATCAGCTCGATGTCCCAGGCCGCGTCGGGTGGCTCGCCCAGCCCGATCGGCACCGGGGTGCGCCGCCGGTCGCGGACGGCGTCCAGCGCCACCGGGTAGGTCGGGCACTCCATCACCACCCGGTCGGCCGGTCCGGACAGCGTGTCCAGCACCAGGGTGAACGCGTGCTGGGCGCCGGAGGTGATCAGGATCTGCTCGGCGGTGGTCGGCACGCCGGCCGCGCGGTAGCGGGCGGCCACGACGTCACGCAGCTCGGGCAGGCCGAACGGCAGGTAGCCATCGGTGCCCAGGTAGCGGGGGAGCAGCTCGCCGGCGGCGGTGGCCACCGCGCCGGCCAGCGCGGCCGGGGCCGGCAGGCAGGCGGTGGTCAGGTCGATCATCCCGGCCGCCCGCTCGAGCTCGTCGTGCCAGCCGACTCCGTCCCGCCAGCCGAAGATCCCGCCGGCGGCGTAGGTCGCGCCGGCCGGTGACGCGCCGGCCGCGCGCAGCGGGGCGGCCGGATCCTCCGGCAACCGCACCGTGCTGCCGGAGCCGCGCCGGGAGACCAACCAGCCCTGGTCCCGCAGCTGGGCGTAGGCCGCGTTGACCGTCGTCCGGGACAGGCCCAACGCGGTCGACAGCTCCCGTTCGGACGGCAGGCCGGTGCCCACGGCCAGCCGCCCGTCCAGCACCGCGGCCCGGATGCGGTCGGCCAGCGAGCGGTAGGCCGGCTGCTCCCGGCCGTCCGGCTCGGGGCCGAGCCGCTTGGCCAGGGTGGCCGCCGACACACGAGTGGTCTGGGTCATCAGACCAGTTTTGCGCAACTGGTACTGGAAAGCCAGACCACATTGGCGCACAGTGGCCGGCATGCGCGTGTTGACCCCCATTCCGCCCGACCGCCGGGTCCGCCGGTTCAGCCAGCTGCTGGGCGGGTTACTGCTCTACGGCTTCACCATGGGGCTGATGGTCCGCGCCGTGCTCGGCCTGGATCCGTGGGACGTGTTCCACCTCGGGCTGACCGAGCTGGTCAACCGGTGGGTGCCGCTGTCCTACGGTGCGGTGATCACCATCGTCTCGGTGCTGGTCCTGCTGCTGTGGATCCCGCTGCGGCAACGGCCGGGCGTCGGCACCATCGCCAACGCCGCGATCATCGGGTTTGCCGTGGACGCCACCCTGTGGTTGATCCCGCCGGTGGACAACCTGGCCGTGCGGATCGGCCTGCTGGTCGTCTCGGTGGTCGGCAACGCGCTGGCCGGCGCCCTGTACATCGGGGCCGGCCTGGGCCCCGGCCCGCGGGACGGTCTGATGACCGGTCTGGTCGCCCGCGGCGTCGGCTCGGTCCGGGTGGTCCGCACCGTGATCGAGCTGTCCGTGCTCGGCATCGGCTGGCTGCTCGGCGGGGTGGTCGGCGTCGGCACCGTGGTCTACGCGGTGGCCATCGGCCCGCTGCTGCACCTGCTGCTGCCCCGGGTTCAGGTCCGCTCCGCGGCGCTGCCCGAGCGGGTGGCCGTGCCCTCCGGCGGGCCGGCCGCGCCGGTCGCTCCGACCCGCCCGGTCGCCGACGCGCCGTTCACCGAGGCCGAGGGTCGCTGAGCCGGCGGGCGCGCTGGTCACCGGCGACCGCCTGGCCCCGCCGGCGCCGGCCCGGCGCTGACCGGGCCGCCGTTACGCTCTGGGCATGGAAACGCTCTTCGCCACTTTGCATGTCGTCGCCGCGGTGTTCATCGTCGGGCCACTGGCCATCCTGCCGATGACGGCGATGCGGGCGATTCGCGCCGGCCAGGGTCAGCAGGTCGACGTGCTGGCCCGGTCCACCTTCCTGCTCTCGCTGCTGTCGCTGCTCGTGGTCATCTTCGGCTTCGGCATCCTGGGCTTTTCCACCCACGGCACCACGATCACCACCGGTTGGGTGCTCAGCTCGCTGATCCTTTATGTGATCGCGCTGGGGCTGAGCCTGTTCGGGGTGGTGCCGGCGCTGCGCACCGCGGCCGCGCAGCTCACCGGGGCCGGCGCCGGTTCGGGGTCGACTGCTGGTGCCGCCGCTGGTGCCGCCGCTGGCGCCGCTGATGGTGTCGCCGCGGCCCGGCGGCGGGTCGCGATGTTCTCGGGGATCACCTCGCTGCTGCTGGTGGTCATCGTCGTGCTGATGACCTGGAAGCCCGGATGAGCCCGGCCGACCCGGTCATCGGGGTGCTTGCCCTGCAGGGCGACGTGCGCGAACACCTGATCGCGCTGGCCGGCCTGGGGGTGACGGCCCGGCCGATCCGCCGGGCCCGCGAACTGGCCGAGCTGGACGGCATCGTCATCCCGGGCGGGGAATCGACCACCATCTGCCGGCTGCTGGACGTCTTCGAGCTGCGCGAGCCACTGACCGCGCGGCTGCGCGCGGGGCTGCCGGCGTTCGGCTCGTGCGCCGGGATGATCGTGCTGGCCTCTCAGATTCTGGACGGCCGGCCCGATCAGGTGCCGCTGGGCGCGATCGACATCGTGGTGCGGCGCAACGCCTTCGGCCGTCAGGTGGACTCCTTCGAATCCGACCTGGCCATCGCCGGCATCGACGGCGGGCCGGTGCGTGCGGTGTTCATCCGCGCCCCCTGGGTGGAGCGGACCGGACCGGACGTGCAGGTGCTCGCCCGGGTGGGCGAGCACCCGGTCGCGGTGCGCCAGGGCCGGGTGCTGGTCACGTCCTTCCACCCCGAGGTCGCCGGCGACGACCGGCTGCACGAGCTGTTCCTGTCCATGGTGACGTCCGGCGAGCGCCGGCCGGGGACGTAGGATCGTCTGTCGGGCAGTGGCCGAACGGCTGCCCGGACGGCATGACGACGACGTATCGAGGGGTTCCGGGCGAGCGATGAGTGGCCACTCCAAATGGGCGACGACCAAGCACCAGAAGGCGGCCAAGGACGCCAAGCGGGGCAAGCTGTTCGCCAAGCTGATCAAGAACATCGAGGTCGCGGCCCGCACCGGGGGCGGTGACCCGGACGGCAACCCCACCCTCTACGACGCGATCCAGAAGGCCAAGAAGTCCTCGGTCCCCAACGAGAACATCGACCGTGCGCTCAAGCGGGGGTCCGGGGCCGAGGCCGGCGGGGTCGACTACCAGTCGATCACCTACGAGGGCTACGGCCCCAACGGCGTCGCGATCATGATCGAGTGCCTGACCGACAACCGGAACCGGGCCGCCTCCGAGGTGCGGGTGGCGGTCACCCGCAACGGCGGCACCATGGCCGACCCGGGCAGCGTCTCGTACCTGTTCAGCCGCAAGGGCGTCGTGCTGGTGCCGCAGCAGTCCAACGGCTCGACCGTCACCGAGGACGATTTGATGCTGGCCGTCCTGGACGCCGGGGCGGAGGAGATCAACGACCTGGGCGAGACGTTCGAGGTCGTCTCCGAGGCCACCGACCTGGTCGCCGTGCGGACCGCGGTGACCGAGGCCGGGCTGGAGTACGACTCGGCCGACGCCACCTTCATCGCCTCGGTCGACGTGCCCCTGGACGTGGAGGGCGCCCGCAAGGTGATCAAGCTGGTGGACGCGATCGAGGACCTGGACGACGTGCAGAACGTCTACACCAATGCGGACATCTCCGACGAGATCGCCGAGCAGCTCGACAACGAGTAGGCCGCCGGCACTGGCTCGGCCGGTCGGGACTTAATGCCCTGCCGTCCGGTACGATGCGCCGACAAGAGTGACCGGGTTTGTGCTCACGCCTGTCGGGTCCGGCTCGCCGCGCCGCCGGCTCGTAATCGCCTTCTGGAGGCCACCGTTGTCCGTTCTGTCTGATTCGCCGGCCGCTGCCCCGATCCACCCCGCCCCGCCGCTGCTCTCGCCCGAATCGGAAGCCGTGGTCAAGGCGACCGCCGCGGTGGTCGCGGCGAACGCGGAGGCCATCACCGCGGTGTTCTACCCGAACATGTTCGCCGCGCACCCGGAGCTGCTGCGGGTGTTCAACAAGGGCAACCAGGCCTCGGGGGAGCAGAGCCAGGCGCTGGCCGCCTCGGTCGTCGCCTTCGCGGTCAGCCTGATCGACCCGGATGCGCCCTCCTTCGACCACGTCAAGACCCGCATCGCCTACAAGCACGTGTCGTTGGGCATCACCCCGGAGCAGTATCTGATCGTCGGCAAGTTCCTGATCGGGGCGGTCGCCGAGGTGCTCGGTGACGCGGTGACGCCGGAGATCGCGGCCGCCTGGACCGAGGTCTACTGGCTCTTCGCGGTCATCCTGATCGCCGAGGAGGCCAAGCTCTACCAGCAGGCCGGGGTCGACCCGACGCGCCCGCTGCGGCCGTACCGGATCGCCCGGCGGATCGAGGAGACCCAGGACGTGGTGTCCCTGGTCCTGGAACCGGCCGACGGCGGGCCGCTGCCGACGATGCAGCCGGGCCAGTACGTGTCGGTGTTCGTCGACCTGCCCGACGGCTCCCGGCAGCCGCGCCAGTACACCGTGTCCTCCACCGCCTTCGGCACCCGCCTGCAGATCACGGTCAGCCGGGTCAAGGGGGTCGACGGCGCGCCCGACGGCCAGGTCTCGGCCTACCTCAACGACCAGGCCAAGGTCGGCGACGTGCTGGACATCAGCGCCCCGGCCGGTGATTTCGTCATCGGCGACGAGGACTCGCCGCTGCTGCTGGCCAGCGCGGGCGCGGGCATCACCACCGTGCTGCCCATCGTCGAGCACCTGGCCCGCACCCAGCCCGAACGCCAGGTGATCATCGCGCACGCCGACCGGACGGCCGGCGACCATGCGCTGCGCGAGACGGTGCTGCACGTCGCCCGGCACATCGACAACTTCAGCGCCTACACGTGGTACGAGCAGGTCGACCCGGACGACACCGGTGCGCAGGTCGGGTACATGGACCTGTCCACGCTGGACCTGCCCGCGGACCTGCAGGTGTTCACCTGCGGCCCGCTGCCGTTCATGCGGCACGTCCGCTCCACCCTGCTGGCCCGCGGCGTCGCTCCGGAGAACATCCGCTACGAGGTGTTCGGGCCCGATCTGTGGGGCCCCACCCTGGAGCGCGCCGCCGGCTGATCCGGCTGCGGACCGGGTAGCGTCCTGGACAGGTGTTCGCCGGCCGGCTGCGGGCCGGCCGGCGTTCCTGATTCCAGGCAGGTCCGGTTCGACGGTGGGGGAGGTCCGGGTGCGGGTGCTGGGGGTCGATCCCGGGCTCACCCGGTGCGGCATCGGCGTGGTCGACGGCGGGCCCGGTCTGCCGCCGCGGGCCGTCGAGGTGATGGTCGTGCGGACCCCGGCCGACGCGCCGCTGGCCGAGCGGTTGCTGCAGATTGCGGTCCGGGTCGAGGCGATGATGGATCGGCACCAGCCGGACACCGTGGCGATCGAGCGGGTGTTCAGCCAGCACAACGTGCGCACGGTGATGGGCACCGCCCAGGCCTCCGGGGTGGTCGCGCTGGCCGCCGCGCGCCGCGGAATCCCGGTCGCCTGGCACACCCCGAGCGAGGTCAAGGCCGCCGTCTCCGGGCACGGCAACGCCGACAAGGCGCAGGTCACCGCCATGATCACCCGGCTGCTCAAGCTGCCCGAGGCGCCCAAGCCGGCGGACGCCGCCGACGCGTTGGCGCTGGCTCTGTGTCATCTGTGGCGCTCGCCCATGCAGTCCCGGTTGGCCGCCGCGGCCGCGGCGGCGCCGGCAGTGTCGGTGCCGCGGGGCAGGATGTCCCGGTGATCAGTTCGGTACGCGGCGAGGTGCTGGCCATCCATCTGGACCATGCGGTCATCGAGGTGGGCGGCGTCGGCCTGGCCGTGCGCACGACCCCGGCCGCGCTGGCCGAGCTGCGCCGCGGCGAATCGGCCCGGTTGTGGACGACCCTGGTGGTTCGGGAGGACTCGCTGACCCTGTTCGGGTTCACCACCACCGCCGGCAAGGAACTGTTCGAGCTGGTCCAGTCGGTGTCCGGGGTCGGGCCCAAGATCGCCCTGGCCCTGCTGGCCGTGCTCGACCCGGACGAGCTGCGCCGGGCCCTGTCCGCCGGGGACACCGCCACCCTGTGCCGGGCCCCCGGCATCGGCAAGAAGAGTGCCGAACGGCTGGTGCTGGAGCTGCGGGACAAGGTGGGCCCGGTCGGCTCGCCGGCCGCCGGCGTCGCCCCGGTGGCCGGCGCGGCCAGCGGGTCGCTGGCCTGGCGGCCGCAGGTGACCGATGCGCTGGTCGGGTTGGGCTTCACCGCCAAGCAGGCCGAGGACGCGGTCGTCGCAGTGGCCGCGCACGAGGATCCGGCGGTGGCCAACGGTGACGTCGCCGTGTTGCTGCGCCGGGCGCTGGCCCTGCTGGGACGCAACCGATGACCGGCCGGCCGCCGGGCGGCGAACACGACCCGGACCTGGACGGACTGCCGGACCTGTCGGTGGAGGGGGTCGTCACGCCCGGCCAGGTGCCGGGCGATTCGGACGTCGAGGCCTCCCTGCGGCCCCGCTCGATGGACGAGTTCGTCGGCCAGGAGAAGGTGCGCGAGCAGCTGCAGCTGGTGCTGGCCGGGGCCAAGCTGCGCGGCACCCCGCCCGATCACGTGCTGCTGGCCGGCCCACCCGGGCTGGGCAAGACGTCGTTGTCGATGATCATCGCCGCCGAGCTGGGCGCCGCGCTGCGGTTGACCTCGGGTCCGGCGCTGGAGCGGGCCGGGGACCTGGCCGCGATCCTGTCCAACCTGGTCGAGGGCGACGTGCTGTTCATCGACGAGATCCACCGCATCGCCCGCCCGGCCGAGGAGATGCTGTACCTGGCCATGGAGGACTTCCGGGTCGACGTGATGGTCGGCAAGGGACCGGGAGCGACCTCCATCCCGCTGGACATTGCCCCGTTCACGCTGGTCGGCGCGACCACCCGGTCCGGGCAGCTGACCGGACCGCTGCGCGACCGGTTCGGCTTCACCGCGCACATGGAGTTCTACTCGGCCGACGAGCTGACCATCGTGATCAGCCGCAGCGCGGCAATCCTGGGCATCGAGCTGCGGCCGGACGGCGCGGCCGAGATCGCCCGTCGCTCCCGCGGCACCCCGCGGATCGCCAACCGGCTGCTGCGCCGGGTGCGCGACTACGCCCAGGTCCGGGCGGACGGGGCGATCACCCTCGACGTCGCCCGGGCCGCACTGGCCGTCTACGACGTCGACGAAATGGGTCTGGACCGACTGGACCGGGCCGTACTGAGCGTGCTGTGCCGGTCGTTCGGCGGCGGCCCGGTCGGCCTGACCACGCTGGCCGTCGCGGTGGGGGAGGAACCCAGCACCGTCGAGGAGGTGTGCGAGCCGTTCCTGGTGCGCATCGGCATGCTGGCCCGGACCGCTCGCGGCCGGGTAGCCACCCCGGCCGCCTGGGACCACCTGGGCCTGGCCCAGCTGCAGGCGGAGTCCCGGACCGCCGAGGCCAGCCTGTTCGACGGGCTCTCACCGGGCCCGTGATCTCGTCCGATCCGCCCGTCATCTCGTCCGACTCGGAGGTGGGGCCGGGCCGGTGAACCGGTCAGGATCGAGGGGTGCACTTCGCCGAGATCATGGAGCAGGTCGCCCGCGGGTTCGAGGTCGTCGGCGCCCTGGTGCTGGTCGTCGGCCTGATCTGGTGCGCCGTGCTGTCGGCTCGGGTGTGGCGGCGGGCCGGTGGCGAGCACGCCTACCGCACGCTGCGCCGCTCGATCGGGGCCGTGCTGCTGCTCGGGCTGGAGGTGCTGGTCGCCGCGGACCTGGTGCACACCGTCGCGGTCGAGCCCACCCTGACCAACGTCGGCGTGCTGGGCCTGATCGTGATCATCCGGACCGTGCTCAGCTTCTCCCTGGAGATCGAGATCGAGGGCATGCCGCCCTGGCGGCGGGCCGCGATGACCGGGGCCGAGCACCTCGCGCAGGCCGCGACGTTCGCCGCCCGGCCGCCGGCTCCGGGCGAGCCGCGCCACTGACCGTGCCCGGGCGGGCCCGAGCCGGGTCCCTCGACCGTGCGTTTCGGCCCCGATCGGGCTTGCCCGGTCCGGTATCGTGGCGCTACCGACCGGGCCGCGACTCGTCCGGTCCTTGGCCTGGGAACCAATGGTCGCCGCGACCCGTTCACTGCGCGGACGACGCCTGACCGCGCCCGGTTGTGACCCGGCCGACGCGACAACGAGCCACCCGCGGGTCACGCCGACGAGATGAGTGCCGGGAGACCGGGACCGAGGAGAACCAAAGTCATGGAAAGCATGCTGCTACCGATCCTGATGTTCGCCGCTCTCGGCGCCCTCATGTACTTCAGCATGAAGAAGCAGAAGCGCCAGGCCGCCGCGGTCAAGGAGATGCAGAACCAGTTGGTCCCCGGTTCCCGGGTGATGACCACCTCCGGCCTGCACGGCACGGTGACCGCCGTCGCCGACGACACCATCGAGCTCGAGGTGGCGCCGGGCATGCGGACCACCTGGGTGCGGGCCGCCGTGCGCGAGGTCGTCGTGCCCGGGCCGGTTGAGGAGAGCTACGAGGACTCCTACACCGACGAGTCGACCGAGATCGTGGACGCCGACCCGGACACGGGCAGCACCAACGGCGGGATCAACATCCGCAAGTCCAACGACCTGAACTAAGCTCGCGATGCCCCGGCCCCGCAAGGGGACGGGGCATCATCGTGTGGGCGTGAGGATCGCCCGCCATCGCTGACGGCCCGCCCGTGACTGGCCCTGACCGCGCCCAGGTCAGTCCACGCTCATGGTCGGGACGCCGCACGGACGAGGATTGGCGCGACGTGGCAACACCCCCCGGGCACTTGCGGCCCTGGAGATTGATCGGGACCTTTGTCGGCATCGTCATCGTGCTGTACGGGTTGGTGTTCCTGACTCCGGGAAGCAACACCCCCAAGCTCGGTATCGACCTGCAGGGCGGCACCCGCATCACCCTGACCGCACGCACGGTGGACGGCAGCGACCCAACCCGCGAACAGATGCAGCAGGCCCGCACGATCATGGAGGGCCGGGTCAACGGCTCCGGTGTGGTCGGCGCCCAGGTGCAGATCGACGGGGCCAACCAACTCGTCGTCACCGTTCCGGGCAACGAGGACCTGTCCGGCCTGACCCGGACCGCGCAACTGAACATCCGGCCGGTGGTCGCCGACAGCAGCGGCAACCCGATCGTGATGTACCCGGCCGGGTACACCCCGCCGCAGGCGAGCACGGCTACCACCCCCAGCACCGCCACCCCGGCCACCAGCGGCACCGAGACCGGCGCCTCCGGCTCGTCGGCCCCCGGTTCGGCCCAGACCACCGTCCCGGCCATCGGGGACACCCCGGCGCCGACGTCCGCGGTCGTGCCGGCCATCGGCGACACCGCCACCGCGGCCCCCAGCGCGGCCGCGACGACCCCCGCCGCCGAGACGCCGGCCGCGACGTCCCCGGCCGGGTTGCGCGGCGACGACGCGGCCCTGGCCGCCGCCCAAACCGACGCGACCGACCCGGCCGCGACGCCCGCGGCCAGCGATACGGCCGCCGCGACCGCCACCGGGACGGCGGCGCCCACCACTGCGGCCACGACAGCGGCCACGACCGCGGCGTCCACCGTCACCTGGCCGACCGGCAGCAACCCGGAGAACCCGACCCAGCCGCTGGGCACCGACCAGGCCGCATTCACCGCCTGGCAGACCTCCGCGCAGACGGTCATGCCGACCATCAGCTGCGCCGACCTGGAGCCCTACCGCGGCCTGGACGACCCGAGCAAGCCGCTGATCGCCTGCTCGGACACCGGCGACGCGATCTACCTGCTCGAACCGACCATCATCTCCGGCACCCAGATCGAGACCGCCAGCTCCGGGCAGAGCACCCAGGGCGCCGGCTGGGTGGTCAACATGACGTTCAAGTCCGACGGCTACTCGACCTGGTCGTCCTACACCGCCGCGCACGTCGGGACCCTGACCGCGATGACCCTGGACGGCCAGGTCATCTCCGCCCCCCGGATCGACGGCGCCATCACCACCCCCGGCACCGAGATCTCCGGCTCGTTCAGCCAGGCCTCGGCGGCGTCGCTGGCCAACTCGCTCAAGTTCGGCGCGCTGCCACTGGCCTTCGACCGGGCCGAGTCGGTCAACGTCAGCGCCGAGCTGGGCTACCAGTACCTGATCGCCGGCATCATCGCCGGCGGTATCGGCCTGCTGCTGGTGGTCGTCTACTGCCTGATCTACTACCGGCTGCTCGGCCTGATCACGATCCTGTCGCTGATCCTGTCCTTCGGCCTGGTCTACCCGGTGCTGGTGCTGCTGGGCCGGTGGATCGGCTACTCGCTGGACATGGCCGGCGTCGCCGGTCTGATCATCGCCATCGGCATCACCGCCGACTCGTTCGTCATCTACTTCGAACGCATCAAGGACGAGGTGCGCGAGGGCCGCACCTTCCGCTCGGCGGTGCCGCGCGGGTGGTCCCGGGCCAAACGGACCATCCTGTCGGCCGACGCGGTCTCGTTCCTGTCCGCGTTCATCCTGTACATCCTGGCCGTCGGTGAGGTCAAGGGCTTCGCCTTCACCCTGGGCCTGTCCACCGTGCTGGACCTGGTCGTGGTGTTCCTGGTGACCCACCCGCTGGTCCACCTGGCCGCCGGCTCCCGGCTGTTCCAGTCGCCGACCTGGTCGGGTCTGGGTGGCGTGGCCAAGGCCGGCGCCCGACAACGGGCGGCGGCCGCCCGGCTCGACGCCAAGGAGGTGTCGGTATGAGTGTCGACGACGGCCTGGACACGCCCGCCGCGGTCAGCGCGGCCGCGACCGGCGACAAGCTCTACGGCCGGCAGGCCGGGTTCCTGAGCCGGCTGTCCACCGGCACCGGCGCCTTCAACATCCTGGGCCGGCGCAAGGTCTACTACATCGTCTCCTCGGCGCTGGTGGTCGCCTCGATCCTGCTGATCGTGTTCCGCGGCTTCCACTACGGGATCGACTTCGCCGGCGGCACCACGCTGACCTTCCAGCCGGTCGACAGTGCGTCCGTGTCCAACTCGCAGATCGCGCAGACGGTCACCTCGGCCACCGGGGTGGAGACCGAGTCGGTGCAGACGGTCGGCAACCAGATCCAGGTGACCTCCTCGTCGCTGAGCGTGGACCAGGTGGTCGCGGCCAAGGCGGCGATCAACCAGGCCTACTCGCCGCCCGGCGGCGTGTCCGACTCGGCGGTGTCCGAGACCTGGGGATCGGAGATCTCCCAGCGGGCGCTGCTCGCGGTGCTGGTCTTCCTGGTCGCGGTGGCCGCGTTCCTGTGGATCCGGTACGAAAAACGGATGGCCGCCGGCGCGGTGGTCTCGGTGCTGCACGACCTGATCATCACGGCCGGCATCTACTCGCTGGTCGGGTTCGAGGTGACCCCGGCGACCGTGATCGGCCTGCTGACGATCCTGGGTTTCTCCCTCTACGACACCGTCGTGGTCTACGACAAGGTGCAGGAGAACACCAAGGGCCTGACCTCGCTCAACCGGCGCACCTACCCGGAAGCGGCGAACCTGGCGATCAACCAGACGCTGATGCGCTCGATCAACACCTCGCTGATCGCGCTGCTGCCGGTGGCCGGGCTGCTGGTCGCCGGCGTGGTCATCCTGGGCTCGGGCACCCTCAAGGACCTCTCGCTGGTCATGCTGATCGGCATGCTCATCGGCGCCTACTCGTCGGTGTTCGTCGCGGTGCCGTTCGCGGTGGACCTCAAGCTGCGCGATCCGGCGATCAAGGCCCACACCGCGCGGGTGCTGGCCAAGCGCAAGGCCGAGGGGTTGGTCGTGGACGCCGACGGCGACCCGATCGCCCGGACCGGAGGGCCGGCCCGTGTGGCCGCCGCGGCCGCGAGCTCGCCGGTCGCCACCGCGACAGCCAGCTCGACGGCCACCTCGACGGCCACCGCCGTCCGGCCGGATGCGAAGCCGGGGGCGGCGCCCAAGCCCGGGGTCAAGCCGGTGCGGCCCACCGGCAAGACCGGTCCGCGCGGCAAATCGGGCTCCGGGCCCAAGCCGTCCGGCAAGCGCAGCCGCTGAACCGGGTGCCCGCCGACTCCGCGGATCCGGCGGCGCTCCGCGCGGCCGGTGCCGCGCTGGATCGGCTGGTCCGGATCCAGCCCGACTTCCCGCAACCGGGGGTGCTGTTCCGGGACCTGACCCCGGTGCTGGCCGACGGGCCCGCGCTGCGGGCGGTCGCCGTCGCGCTGGCCGGCGCCGCCCCGGAGGCGACGCTGATCGCCGGCCTGGACTCTCGCGGGTTCCTGCTCGGCGCGGCCGCCGCGATGGTGGCCGGCACCGGCGTGCTGGCCATCCGCAAGCCCGGCAAGCTGCCCGGCCGGATCCTGTCCGAGGAGTACGCCCTCGAATACGGCACCGCCCGGCTCGACCTGCACCCGGACGACGTGCCGCCGGGCGCCCGGGTGCTGGTGATCGACGACGTGCTGGCCACCGGTGGCACCGCGGCCGCGGCCACCCGGCTGCTCCGCCGGGCCGGCGCGCAGGTGGTCGGGGTCGCCGTGGCCGCCGAGCTGCTCGCCCTGGGCGGCCGGGCCGCGTTGCCCGGCCTGCCGGTCACCGCGCTGCGGAGCTGGTGACCCGCAAAGCCACACGAGGTCCGGCCGGGGCACGTCGGCCGCGGGGTACTGCGGACGCGGTAGACGGCGAGAGTCGGTGCCTGCGCGGGGCGCACGACGCGGGCCCGGCCGTCGCCCTACAGTCGCTGGCATGACGTGGTGGCCGAGGGCAGGCAGCTGGCTGCGCGCCCACCCCACCCTGCTGGACGGGTTGCTGGCGCTGCTGGTCATGGGGCCGGCCTTCGCCGGCCGGGTGAACGTGCTCCCCGGAACGCCGATCACCCCGACCGCGGTGTCCCAGGTGCTGGTGGTCGTCGCCTGCCTGGCCCTGACGGTCCGCCGGCGCTGGCCGGTGCCGGTCTGGCTGGTCACCCTGACGGCGGGTGTCGCGGTGATCCTGCTGCAGCAGGGCCCGTCGCCGGCCCTGCTGCCGCTGCTCGTCGCCCTGTACACGGTGGCGACCCGCTGGCCGGTGGCGCGGGCGCTGCTGGCGGCCGCGGGGTCGGCCGGACTGCTGCTGCTCGCCCAGGGTTTCGCCACGGCCGACCGCTGGGATCGGCCGACGACCTACGTCGTTGCGACCTGGTGCGTCCTGTCGGCCGTGGTCGGTATCTCAGTGCGGCAACAGCGACTGGCCCTGGCCCAGGCGCGCGAGCGGGCCCGGGTGGCCGAGGAGTCCCGTGAGGAGGAGGCGCAGCGCCGGGTGACCGAGGAACGGCTGCGGATCGCCCGCGAGCTGCACGACGTGGTGGCCCACCAGATCGCGGTGATCAACGTGCAGTCCGGGGTCGCCGAACACCTGCTGCCGGTGAATCCCGAGCGGGCCGCGGAGGCCCTGCGGCACGTCCGGGAGGCCAGCTCCCAGGTGCTGACCGAGATGGGCACGCTGCTGGGCGTGCTCCGCGGTGCCGATTCCGACGAGGCGGATCGGGAGCCAGCGCGCGGGCTGGCCGAGCTGGATCAGCTGGTGGCGTCGCTGCGCCGCACCGGACTGCAGATCGTCTTCCGGCAGGAGGGAACGCCCGTTCCGCTGGGCCCGTTGGTCGACGTCACCGCGTACCGGATCGTCGAGGAGGCACTGACCAACGCCCACAAGCACGGGGCCGGCACTGCGCGCCTGCTGTTTGCCTTCCGGCCGCCCGGGCTGGTCGTCGAGGTGGACAACCCGGTCGAGCCCGGCCTTTCCCGGGCCGCCGGTTCCGGGCGGGGGCTGGCTGGCATGTACGAGCGGGTCGCCGCCATCGGCGGCGGCCTCCGGGCCGGGCCGGCCGGCCGCGACCGGTTCACCGTCCGCGCGGAGCTGCCCGCCGCGGGCCGGCCGGCCGTCACCGGGCCGGCGGTCGAGGCGGTGCCGTCGTGACCGTCCGGGTCCTGTTGGCCGACGACCAGGCGTTGATCCGGGGCGGGTTCGCCGCGCTGATCGACAGTGCCGACGACCTGGCCGTCGCCGGGGAGGCCATCGACGGCGCGGACGCGGTCCGGCAGGCCCGCGCCCTGCGGCCCGACGTCGTGCTGATGGACGTGCGGATGCCCGGCCTGGACGGGGTCGCCGCGTGCGCGCAGATCACCGGGGACCCGGCGCTGGCGCAGGTCAAGGTGTTGGTGCTGACCACGTTCGAGCAGGACGACTACATCCTGGCCGCGCTGCAGGCCGGGGCCAGCGGCTTCCTGGGCAAGGGCGCCTCGCCGACCCAGCTGCTCGACGCGATCCGGGTGATCGCCCGCGGCGAGTCGCTACTGTCCCCGCGGGCGACCCGGGTGGTGATCGAGCGGGCGCTGGCCGCACCGGGGGCGGCCACGCCGGACGAGGCCGCCGGCCCGGACCTGTCCGTGCTGACCGAGCGGGAGCGGGAGATCGTCGGACTGGTCGCGCAGGGCCTGTCCAACGACGAGATCGCCGCCCGGCTCTACCTGTCGCCGCTGACCGCCAAGACCCACGTCAACCGGGCGATGACCAAGCTCGGCGCCCGAGACCGCGCCCAGCTCGTCGTCCTGGCCTACCGCGCCGGCCTGGTCCGGCCCCGCTGAGCCGGGCCGACCCCGCGCCGCACCCCGACGCCACCTCGCCCGCCTCGAGTTGATCATGGCGAACGCTGCGCGACACGCCGACGACACGCCGAATCCGCGGCAGCCAACGCCATGATCAACTCCGAGTGGGGGTGGGGGAGACCCCGCGGGAGCGGGCCCTGCTGCATCCGCGGTATCCCAGGAGCCTGCGCCCGGACGATGTGCGGCGGGCCGGTCGGCGGAAGGCTGGTCAGCATGATCGAAGTACATGAGCTGACCAAGAAGTACGGGTCGGGGGACAAGACGGTCACGGCCGTCGACCACGTCTCCTTCACCGTCCGGCCCGGTGTGGTGACCGGGTTCCTGGGCCCGAACGGGGCGGGCAAGTCGACCACCATGCGGTCGATCCTCGGTCTGGACAAGCCGACGTCCGGGACGGCCACCGTCAACGGGCACCTGTTCCGCGACGCCCCGGCCCCGCTGTCCGAGCTGGGTGCGTTGCTCGAGGCCAAGGCGATCGACAAGGGTCGGTCCGCCCGCAACCACCTGCTCGCCCTCGCCGCCACGATCGGGGTCGGCGGGCGCCGGGTCGACGAGGTGCTCGACCTGGTCGGGCTCACCGACGTGGCCCGCAAACGGGCCGGCGGGTTCTCCCTCGGCATGGGCCAGCGGCTCGGCATCGCCGGCTCGCTGCTCGGCGACCCGCAGACGATCATGCTCGACGAGCCGGTGAACGGCCTCGACCCGGACGGCATCCTGTGGATCCGCAACCTGCTCAAGGAGCTCGCGGCGCAGGGCCGGACCGTTTTCGTGTCGTCCCACCTGATGAGCGAGATGCAGCTCACCGCGGAGCATCTCATCGTGATCGGGCAGGGCCGGATCATGGTCGACCTGCCGATGGCCGACTTCATCAGGCAGTCCTCGCAGCACCGGGTGCGGGTCGTCACACCGGACGCGACCCGGTTGCGGGACCTGCTCGCCGGGCCCGAGGTGGCCATCACCTCCGACGACCCGCAGCGGCTGGAGATCGAGGGCGCGTCCGCGCGTGACGTCGGCATTCTGGCCGCCGCGAACGGGGTCGTCCTGTACGAGCTCGTCGACGTCGTCCCCTCCCTGGAGGAGGCGTTCATGGAACTGACCCGCGACACCGTCAGCTACCACGGTTCGGTCGCCCAACCCGAGAGGAGGGCCGCCTGATGGCAACCACCGGGACCACCACTGCGTCGACCACGACGTCCACCACCACCCGCACGCCTGCCGGGGATCACCGGCAGGCGGTCCCGGCGAAGCGGACGAGCCTGGGGCGGGTGCTGTCCACCGAGTGGATCAAGACCCGCTCGCTGCGCTCGACCTGGTTCACCCTGGCCGCCCTGGCGGTGGTCATCGTCGGGTTCGGGGTGTTGGCCGCGATGGCCGCCGGCGGCGACATCACCACACCCACCGGCGGCCCGCCCGCGGTGGCCGGCCGTGGCGGCCCGATGAACACCGTCCTGGCCGGGGCCAATGTCGCGGTGCTGCTGGTGGCCGTCTACGGCTCGGTGGTCGGCGCCCGTGAGTTCGCCTCCGGAATGATCCGCACCACCTTCGCCGCCGTCCCGCGCCGGCTGCCGGTGCTGTGGAGCAAGCTGCTGACGTTCGTCGCGGTCGTGCTGCCGGTGACGCTCGTCGGCCTGATCGCGGTGTTCTTCGCCGGGATGGCCGTCCTGGACCGGGCCGGCGCCGCGACCTTGACGTGGTCGGACGACGGGGTGGTGCGCACCCTCTTCGGGCACGCCTACTACCTGGTCGGGCTGGGCGTCATCGGTCTGGCGCTGGGCGTGATGCTGCGCGGCACGGCCGCCGCGATCGGCACCACCATCGGCGCGGTGCTGTTCCTGCCGGCGCTGGCCACCGCCCTGCTGCCGTCGGACTGGAGCGCGGTGCTCAAATACCTGCCGTCGAACGCCGGCAACGCGTTCAGCGCGTTGACCACCACCGGTGACGTGCTGACTCCGTGGCAGGGCTTCGCGGTCTTCACTGGCTGGGTGGTGCTGGCCGTGGTCGGGGCGGTCGTGACGCTGGTTCGCCGGGACGCCTGAGCCGGTCCCGGATCAGGGGACGGACGGTCAGCAGGCCCTAGCCGACGTACATGATCGAGGTGGCGGCGACCACCGGGTCGCCGAAGGAGTTGCTGGCCAGCAGCGTGGGGAAGTCGGCGAGCCCGTGCAGCACGATGAGCGGGCTCATCCACGCGAACCAGTAGTGGAAGGCGGCCAGACCGAACCCGTCGCACTCCGAGGCCAGCACGTTGGCCAGGACATCGGTGGTGCCGCGGGAGCCCGAACAGGGCGGCCGTGATCGTCATGGCGATCAGCGCGCCGAAACTTCGGAGCGGATCCGGTCAACCGGCGCGATCACCGGGATGGGCTCGGGCCCGGCTGGGGCCGCCCGTCCGATCAGCAGGCCATCGCTACTCGGCCGCTACCCGGTCGGGCCCGCGGTCCCGCTTCAGAAGGTGGAACTTCGAGCCGAGGTCGGCAGGGCCGTGTTCGACGGCTCGTGGACGCCGGCCGTCCACCCGGCATCTACCCGGCAGGCACCGCAGGGAGATCGGTCAGGGCATGATCGGTGCTGGGCCCGCCCCCCACCGAAAGGACCGATTGTGATTCCGACCCACGCCGACGTCGTGTCCGGCACCTGGAACTTCCGTGACATCGGCGGCACGCCGACGCCGGACGGACCGGTCCGCCACGGCCTGGTGTACCGCTGCGCGGTGCTGTCGGGGCTGGACCCGGCCGGGCAGGAGGCGCTGGTCAAGCTGGGCGTCACCGACGTGTTCGACCTGCGCGGCGAGCTGGAGATCGAGCGGGAAGGGCGCGACCGGGTGCCCGCGTCCATCTCGGTCTCGGTGACCCCGTTCCACCCCGAGGACGGCACCATGCCGGTGCACGCGGCGGCCGCCGACCACGCCGACGCGGCCACCCCGCTGGAGCGCAGCCGTCGCTACTACGCGGCGATCCCGGTCTTCGGACCGGCTCAGCGCTCGGTGGCCACCATCCTGCGGGCGGTGGCCGACACCGACGGCAGCGTGCTGGTGCACTGTGCGGCCGGCAAGGACCGCACCGGCTGGACCATCGCCACCCTGCTGAGCATCCTGGGCGCCGACCGGGACTCGATCATGGCCGAGTACCTGCTCAGTAACGCCGCCATCGGCAGCCTGCGGGACTGGCTGCGGGTCAAGTACGGCGACGACTTCGACAGCGACGACGCGTTGCTCGGGGTCGACCCCAGCTTCCTGCACGCCGGATGGTCGTCGGTGGAGCGCAACTTCGGTTCCTTCGACGGCTACCTGGCGGCGATCGGCGTGGGCCCGGACGTCCAGGAGGCGATCCGGGCCCGCCTGCTCGATCGTTAGTGGCCGGTTCCGTCGGCACCGCTGTCGGCCACACAGAACTCGTTGCCCTGTGGATCGGCCAGGGTCGTCCACCAGAACCCGCCGCCGTCGCGGTCGGCGATCTTGCTGGCCCCGGCCGCCACCAACTGCTCGACCTGGGCCGGCCGGTCGGCGGAGACCAGATCCAGGTGCAGCCGGTTCTTGCCGGGGCTGGTCGCCTCGACCTGCTGGAAGGCCAGCATCGGCCCGGCCGGCACCTGCACCATGTAGTAGAAGCCGTCATTGTCCGCCACGATCGTGCCGCCGAGCTGCTCGGCCCACCAGGCCGCCAGCGGCCCGGGGTCGGTGGAATCGGTGGTCACCATAGCCAGGGTCATCGTCATGGCAGCAGGGTAGGACGCGGGTCCGACAGTGGGACCCGCGCGCCGGTTCAGGCGTCCATCCGGAAGCCGACCTTCATGCCGACCTGGTAGTGCGCCACCTGCCCGTCGGCGATGTGGCCGCGGACCTCGGTCACCTCGAACCAGTTGAGCCCCCGCAGCGTCGTCGACGCGCGGGCGATGCCGTTGTCGATGGCGTCCTCGATCCCGTTGGTCGAGGTTCCGACGATCTCCGTCACGCCGTACACATTCGAGCTCACGGTTGCCTCCTCGTTGCGCGAAACCGTCCAGCGGGACGGCCGAAGTGCGATGGTAAGGCGCGGGCCCCCGCGGCCGGCGGCGGCCCGCGGCGGAAGGTCCGCTCCGGCTCCGGCGTTATGCTCAGTGACCAGGTCATCCATGAGGTCATCCACCAGGTCATCGACAGCCTCACCGCCGCAAGGGGGGTGCCATGAGTCCGGACGCCGACAGCCGCACGACGCAGGCCGTCGTCCCGAGCACCGGGGTGCCCGACGCCGGATCTGCGCACACCGGCGCCACCGGTGAGGCCGCCGCCCGCCCCCTGGCCACCCTGACCGAGCCGCTCACGCCGGCCCGCCCGCCGGCCGGCGCCGCCGTCGTCGGCACCGTGCCGGCCGAGGCCGATCTCGCCCCCGAGGTACCGATTCCTTCGGCCACCCGACGGGTCCGGGCCCGCATCGCCCGCCGGATGAGCGGGCAGCGGCCGACCGCGTCGCCCACCCGCACCGTGCTTGAGCCGCTGTTCGCGGTGCACCGCAGCCTGCATCCCAAGGCCGACCTGAAGGAGTTGCAGCGGGCCTACGAGGTCGCCGAGCAGGCCCACGCCGGCCAGTTCCGCCGCTCCGGGGACCCGTACATCACCCACCCGCTGGCGGTCGCCACCATCCTGGCCGACCTGGGCATGGACACCACCACGCTGGTCGCCGCCCTGCTGCACGACACGGTGGAGGACACCGAATACACCCTGGAGAAGGTCACCGCCGACTTCGGCGACGAGGTCGCGCACCTGGTCGACGGGGTCACCAAGCTGGACAAGGTCCGCTTCGGCGACGCGACCGAGGCCGAGACCATCCGCAAGATGATCATCGCGATGGCCGAGGACCCGCGGGTGCTGGTGGTCAAGCTGGCCGACCGGCTGCACAACATGCGCACCATGCGGTTCCTGCCGCCGGACAAGCAGGCCCGCAAGGCCCGCGAGACCCTGGAGGTGCTGGCGCCGCTGGCCCACCGGCTGGGCATGGCGACCATCAAGTGGGAGCTGGAGGACCTGGCGTTCTCCATCCTGCATTCCAAGCGCTACGACGAGATCGTGCGGCTGGTGGCCGACCGGGCCCCGTCCCGGGACACCTACCTGGCGGCGGTCACCCAGCAGTTGGAGGCCGAGCTCACCGCCGCGAAGATCCCCGGCCAGGTGGTCGGCCGGGGCAAGCACTACTACTCGATCTACCAGAAGATGAAGGCCCGCGGCCGCGAGTTCGACGAGATCCACGACCTGGTCGCGGTCCGCATCCTGGTCGGCAGCGTGCGCGAGTGTTACGCGGCGATGGGCGTGGTGCACGCGCTGTGGGCGCCGATGCCGGGCCGGTTCAAGGACTACATCGCCCAGCCCCGGTACGGGGTGTACCAGTCGCTGCACACCACGGTGATCGGGCCCGAGGGCAAGCCGCTGGAAGTGCAGATCCGCACCTTCGACATGCACCACACCGCCGAGTACGGCATCGCCGCGCACTGGCGCTACAAGGAGACCCGGGGCACCCACGCCGGGGCCAGCGCGACCGTCGACGAGATGGCCTGGATGCGGCAGCTGCTGGACTGGCAGCGGGAGACCGGCGACGCCGGCGAGTTCCTGGACAACCTGCGCTACGAGATGGCGCACAGCGAGATCTTCGTCTTCACCCCCAAGGGCGACATCCACACGCTGCCGGTCGGTTCGACGCCGGTCGACTTCGCCTACTCGGTGCACACCGAGGTCGGGCACCGATGTATCGGCGCCAAGGTGGACGGCCGGCTGGTTCCGCTGGAGCGGCGGCTGTCCAACGGGCAGTTCGTGGAGATCTTCACCTCCAAGGCGCCCAACCAGGGCCCGAGCCGGGACTGGCTCTCGTTCGTCGCCTCGTCCCGGGCCAAGAGCAAGATCCGGCAGTACTTCGCCAAGTCCCGCCGCGAGGAGGCGGTCGAACTCGGCAAGGAAGCCCTGGCCAAGGCGGCCCGCCGGGCCGGCCTGCCGGTGCAGCGGCTGGTCACCCATGACGCGCTGGCCGTCGTCGGGCACGAGCTCGGCTACAAGGACATCGCCAGCCTGTACGCCGCGGTGGGGGAGAACCACGTCGCCGCCTCCACGTTGGTGGCCAAGGTGGTCTCCTACGTCGGCGGCGAGGAGGACGCGGTCGACGAGGTCACCGACCGCTCGGTGCCGTCGGTCACCCGGCGCCGGCACCGCGCCACCGGCGACGGCGGGGTGCTGGTCAAGGGCATCTCCGACATCCAGGTCAAGCTCGCCCGCTGCTGCACCCCGGTGCCGGGCGATGAGATCCTCGGCTTCATCACCAAGGGCGGGGCGGTCTCGGTCCACCGGATCGACTGCACCAACGCCTCGGCGCTGCAGAAGGAACAGGCCCGGCTGGTCGAGGTCAGCTGGGACCCCAGCTCGGCCACGGTGTTCCTGGTGACCATCCAGGTCGAGGCGCTGGACCGGGCCCGGCTGCTCTCGGACATCACCAAGACCCTGGCCGACCTCAAGGTCAACATCCTGTCGGCCAACCTGTCGATGTCCAAGGACGGGATGGCCATCTCCCGGTTCTCCTTCGAGATGGCCGACCCGACGCACCTGGGGCACCTGGTGCACGCGGTCAAGAACGTGGACGGCGTGTACGACGTGTACCGGGTGACCAGCGCCTGACCGCTGACCCGAGGCCGGGGTCTGCGACGATCAGCCGGTGACGGTCGTCGAGTTCGCCCTGCTGCTGGTGGCCGGTATCGCCGGCGGGCTGTTCGGCACCATCGCCGGCCTGGCCTCGCTGGCCACCTACCCGGCGCTGCTGGCCGTCGGCCTGTCGCCGGTCAGCGCCAACGTCACCAACACGGTGGCCCTGGTGTTCACCGGGATCGGCTCGGTACTCAGCTCCCGGCCCGAACTGGTCGGGCAGGGGCCCCGGATCCGCCGGCTGGCCCCGATGGCCGTGCTCGGCGGCGTCATCGGCGCGGCCTTGCTGCTGTCCACCCCGGCGGAGGGGTTCGAGAAGATCGTGCCCGCGCTGATCGGGTTCGCCTCGCTGACCATCCTGGTGCCGCGACGCCCGCCGCCGGAGGGGCACATCGCCGGGTCCGCCACCCCTCGCACGCGCTTGGTCGAGGCGCTCGGGATGGCCGTGATCTGCATCTACGGCGGCTACTTCGGGGCGGCCGCCGGCGTGCTGCTGCTCGCCATGCTGCTGCACACCACGCACGACACGCTGCCCCGGGCGAACGCCCTGAAGAACACGGTGCTGGGCTGCGCGAACGGAATCGCCGCGCTGATCTTCATTTTCCTGGCCCCGGTCGACTGGGCGGCGGTGGTGCCGATGAGCATCGGTTGCCTGATCGGCGCCTGGCTGGGGCCCAAGGTGGTCCGGTGGGCGCCGGTCACGCTGCTGCGCTACCTGATCGGCGCCGCCGGGCTGGGCCTGGCCGTCCACCTGGCCATCCAGGCCTACGGCTGACCCCGACCGCGATCGACCGCCGGTTCAGTCGCGGGCACCTTCCAGGCCGAGCGACAGGCGCCGGTCCCGGGCCAGCGGATGCTCCAGCATCCGGTCCACCAGCACGCTCCACCGGTGCGCCCGGGTCTCCAGATCGTGCCGCTCGGCCGGCGCCGCGGATCCGACGGCGATCGGCACGTGCACCGGCACCGTGGCCAACAAGCCGGCCGACTGCTCCTCGGTGGTCGCGTCGAGCTGTTCGGCGAGCAGGCGCACGTAGCCGAGCTGGTTGCCGGCCTCCAGCACCTGCGCCTCGATCTCGAACGCGGACCGGTCGGTGGTGGCGGTGACGATCACCGCCCCGCCGACCTCCCGGACGATCCGCAACGCCTGCGCGTCGGTCGGCACGCTGCTGGCCGGCGCCGGCAGCAGCAACGGCACCAGCAGGTAGTCCTCGCAGTCGCGGACCAGCCGGGCGAACTCCTCGGTGGGGGAGCTGACCTGCTCGGCGACCGGCACCGGGCTGGCGGTCACGTACCGGGCGCCCAGCCGGGAGGCCAGGTCGAGCACCTTGCGGTACGACTCGTCGTTTGGCGGCCCGCCGAGCTCGACCCGGCCCACGTCGAGCACCGAGACCCGGTTGGCCAGCAGGTGTTCCACCACGGAGACGAGCTCGGCCGAGCCGGCGCCCTTGTGCCACCAGGCGTCGGCCCCGGCCGAGTGGGTGACCTTCAGGCCGATCGAGTCGAAGGCGGCGCGGTGGGCGATGTCGACCAAGGTGTGCGGCGCCACGCCCGGCGCGGTGGACTCCTGCAGCGCGATCCTGTTCACGGTGTCACAGTCTGCCGGACCGGCCGGGCCGATCCGCCGTCAGACCGCCCCGGTGGCCAGGTCGGCGACCTGATAGGACCAGAGCTCGCTGTGCACCGCGACCGGCTGCGGCGCCGCGCCCCCCGAGCGCTCCGCGGCCGAGCGATGCCCGTGCCCGAACGCGGGGGAGTTCAGCCAGGCCTGGAAGGACTCCTCGTCCCGCCAGCGGGTCAGCACCAGCCAGGTGGTCCGCTCATCGGTCGGCTGCAACAGTTCGAAGCCCTCGAAGCCGTCCTGGTTGTCCACCGCGCCGGCCCGGGCGGCGAAGCGCCGGGCCAGTTCGTCGCCGCTGTCCGCGGGCACGGTGATCGCATTGATCTTGATGATAGTCATGCCGTCATCGTGCCAAAGCCCGCCACGGTAGCGCGGCCGGGACTCGCGACGCGCGGGGGCGGGGCCGAGCGCCTGTAGACTGGTGATCGAAGCGCCAGTCCGTGGCGTGTGTTCGCCTGGATCGAGACCCTTTCGACGTGGGCGGCGGCCGGAACTGCGGCCCGCGGCAGTCCGATCGCCGTGTCCCCGATTGCCTGGCTTCCACGCTGCCGGCGGTCCTGATCATCGCGTGAAGACCGCTGGCCGTCACCTCTGACCCGGCGGTCGTACGGGAAGGCGTTCTATTCATGCCCATGCGCTTCGGTTTCATCAGCACCTATCCGCCGACCCAGTGCGGTCTGGCTACCTTCACCGCTTCGTTGTCCGGCGCCCTGACGGCCGGCGGCACGGCCGAGTCCCGGATCGCCCGGCTGCTGGAGAGCGCGCCGGCCGCGCACCGCGGTCGCGAGGCCGTCGGCGACGGTGTCGGCGGTGTCGGCGGTGTCGACATTGTCGCCGGTGACCCGCGGACCGCAGCCCGCTCGATCGACCGTCTGAACCGGTGCGACGTGGTCATCGTCCAGCACGAGTTCGGCATCTACGGCGGACCGGACGGCGACGAGGTCCTCGCCCTGCTGGCCGGCCTGACCGTGCCCACCATCGTCGTGCTGCACACCGTGCTGACCGAGCCGACCGCCCACCAGCGGATCGTGCTGGACGGTGTGCTGGCCGCCGCCGGCGCCGTCGTCACCATGTCCGAGACCGCGCACCGCCGGCTGCTGACCGGCTACCGGGTCGACCCGGCCAAGGTCGGCGTGATCGCCCACGGCGCGCCCGAGTCGACCTTCCCGGTGCCCGTGCCGGCCGCGACCCCGACGATCGGCACCGCAGGTACCGACACCGAGACCGACACGCCGACCGTGCTGACCTGGGGCCTGCTCGGCCCCGGCAAGGGCATCGAGTGGGGCATCGAGGCAATGGCCCACCTCAAGGACCTGCGCCCGTCGATCCACTACGTGGTCGCCGGGCAGACCCACCCGAAGGTGCTGCTGCACCAGGGCGAGCAGTACCGCGAGGGCCTGCAGCGGCGGATCGAACGCCGGTCGCTGACCGGGTCGGTGCACCTGGAGGGCCGGTACCTGGACACGCCCACCCTGGCGTCCCTGGTCGCCGCCGCCGACGTGGTGCTGCTGCCCTACGACTCGACCGAACAGGTCACCTCCGGGGTGCTCATCGAAGCGGTCGCCGCCGGCAAACCCGTGGTGGCGACCCGCTTCCCGCACGCCGTCGAGCTGCTCTCGGGGGGCGCCGGCATCGTGGTCCCGCACCGCGACCCGGTCTCCATCGCCGAGGGTCTGCGCCGGGTGATCACCAGCCCGGAGCTGGCCGCGAGCATGTCCCGGGCGGCCGCGGCCGCGGCGCCCGACCTGCGGTGGTCCGCGGTGGCCAAGCAGTACCGCTTCCTGGCCGAACGGCTGATCGCCCAGGCCGGCGTGGTGGCCGCGTGAGGCCGGTGGACGCCGGCCCGACGGCCCCGGTGGTTCCGGCCGACCGGATCCGGCCGGTCTTCGACCACCTGGAAGCACTGACCGACGAGCGTGGCCTGTTCGAGCACGCGCGGCTGGCCACGCCGCGGGTCGAGCACGGCTACTGCGTCGACGACGTGGCCCGGGCCCTGGTCGTCACCAGCCAGGAACCGCATCCCGGACCGGTGGTGCAGCGCCTGCACGAGGGCTACCTCGCGTTCGTGCTGTCCGCGCTGAGTCCCGACGGGGCCTGCCACAACCGGATGGACCCGCAGGGGCGGTGGGCCGACGACGCCGGACTGGGTGACTGGTGGGGCCGGGCCCTGTGGAGCCTGGGCGTGGCGGCCGCGTCGTCGCCCACCGCGGGCCGGCGAGCCCGCGCCTTGGCCGGGTTCCGGATCGCCGCCCAGCGGCGGTCCCCGGATCACCGCGCGTCGGCGTTCGCCGCGCTCGGCGCGGCCGAGCTGCTGCGGGTCCGGCCGGCCGAGCCGGCCGCCCGGGCCCTGCTCGAGCACCTCGCGCACACCCTCGGCCGGCAGCCGGCGGCACCCGGATGGGTGTGGCCCGAACCGCGGCTGACCTACGCGAACGCCACCCTGGCCGAGGCCCTGCTGGTCGCCGGGGCCGTGCTGCCCGACGACGACGTGCTGGCCCGCGGCCTGGAGCTGCTGACGTTCCTGATGCGCACCGAGGTGCAGGACGGCCGGCTGTCGGTGACCCCGGTGGCCGGTCGCGGTCCGGGCGAGGTCGGCGGCGGGTTCGACCAGCAGCCGATCGAGATCGCCGCCATCGCGCAGGCCTGCGCGACGGCCCACCGGGTGACCGGAGATCCGGCGTGGCTCACCGGGGTCGAACTGGCCCAACGCTGGTTCCTGGGCGACAACGATGCCGCGACGGTCATGTACGACCCGGCCACCGGGGCCGGGTACGACGGCCTGGAACCGGCCGGTCGCAACGAGAACCAGGGCGCGGAATCGACTCTGGCCCTGCTGGCGACCGCGCAGCTGGCGCGGCAGGCCGCCGAGCTCCGGTGAAACAGGTTCTCGCGCATCGGCTGTCCGTCCGGCTCGAGCCGGATCCGGCGCGGGTGGTGGCCCGCCTGTTCCTGCCCGGCGAGCAGACCCAGCACGAACGCTCGCGGGTCGGGGGCATCGCCGACCGGGTGCTGGCCCTTCCCGAGGCGGACGTGCAGGTGCTGGCCGAGCAGGTGCTGCGGGACTTCTCCGCGCGGCACCGTGACCTGCCGGCCATCCTGGACGGGCACGCCGTGATCATCGCCTCCCGGATCGGGGACACCCCGGTCTCGGCGGCGCGCATGCTGGTGCTGGGGGCCAGCGTCACCGCCGAGTACGCCACCGAGTCCGCCGCGCTGTGCAACCCGAGCGCCGTGCCGCACCCCGATCAGTCCGGCCTGTTGGACGGGCAGCTGCGGGTGGCGGTGAGCCTGCGGGCCATCGGGGAGGGACACATCTCCGCGATCGCCTTCGGCACCGCCGTCATCGGGCCCGGTGCGCAGTGGGAGTTCCAGGACCGGGAACGACCGCTGGTCACCGGCCGCAGCTCGCCGGCCCAGTGGCGCAACAGCCAGTTGGCCGCGGTGCTGGCCGACCACGGCGTCGTGGACACCCTGGGCGCGACCCTGCTGCACGAGCTGCCCGACCTGTTCGACGTCGTCGATCTGGAGCGGGTGCTGGCCCATGCCCCCGGCGACCTGCTGGCCCGCCTAGGTGGACCGGCCACCATCGACCTGGTCCGCCGGGTGGTGTCCTCGGCCTACCGGGTCGAGTTCGACGCCGACACTGCGCTGGCCCAACGGATCCTGCAGCCCAATGCGGCCGAGGAGAGCAACGGACTGGAGGACGCGCGGTTCACCCGCTTCGTCGACCCGGACGGGGTGGTGGAGTACCGGGCGACCTACACCGCCTACGACGGCCACCAGATCGCCCCGCGGCTGCTGATCAGCTCGGATCTGCGCGAGTTCAACGCCTACCGGCTGGCTGGGTCGGCCGCCCGGAACAAGGGCATGGCCCTGTTCCCGCGGCTGGTCGGCGGGCGGCACCTGGCGTTGTGCCGCACCGACGGCGAGAACATCAGCCTGGCCTACTCCACGGACGGATTCCGCTGGTCCGAGCCGACCCTGCTGTACGGGCCGAGCCGGGCCTGGGAAGTGGTGCAGGTGGGCAACTGCGGCCCGCCGGTCGAGACCGAGCGCGGCTGGCTGGTGCTCACCCACGGGGTGGGTCCGATGCGCACCTACGCGATCGGCGCCATCCTGCTCGACCTGGACGACCCGTCCCGGGTGATCGGCTCGCTGCGCCACCCCCTGCTGGAGCCGATTGACGGCGAGCGGGACGGGTACGTGCCCAACGTGGTCTACTCCTGCGGCCCGGTCCGGCACGACGGCCGGCTGTGGGTACCGTTCGGCATCGACGACGCGCGGATCGGCGTCGCCTGGCTCGATCTGGACGAGCTGCTCGACGAACTCCTTGACGGTGGGGTCATCTCCGCGCTCTGACGGCGAGAACCATTCTTTGGCATCAGATCCGGACCGTCAGCGGCGGGCGAGGATCTGCTCGTACACCCGCAGGTAGTCCTGCACCATCCGGGCCACGCCGAACCGTTCCCGGGCCCGGGCCCCGACCCGGTCCCGGTCCAGCCGGGTCGCCGCGGTCACCGCGGCGACCGCGGAGGGCACGTCGTGCGCGAGATAGCCGGTGACGCCCTCGTCGACCACCTCGGCCATGGACCCGCGGCGGTAGGCGACCACCGGGGTGCCGCAGGCCATGGCCTCCACCACGGACAGGCCGAACGGCTCGTCGAACCCGATCGGGTGCAGCAGCACGGCCGCCCCGCCGAGCACCTGCGCCCGTTGCTCGGGACCGATCGAGCCCAGGTAGCGCACCTGGTCGCCGTCGAGGTGCGGCTGTACTTGCTCGGCGAAATACGCCTCGTCCTGGACGATCCCGCAGATGATCAGCCGCCGGCCGGCGGCCCGGGCGATCGCGATGGCCTGCGCGGTGCCCTTGTCCGGGTGGATCCGGCCGAACGCGACCAGCTCCGGCCCGGCCGTGGACCGCAGCGGCAGCGCGTCCAGGTCGATGCCGTGATGCACGGTGGCGATGTAGTCCAGCTCCGGCGCGCGATCGGCCGCCGAGATCGCCACGAACGCCGAGCTGGACCGGCGGTAGGCCGGCAGGATGGCCGCCCCGGAGAAGCCGTGGATGGTGGTGACCATCGGGGCCCGGCAGTGCCGGTCGAAGGCTAGCGGCAGCCAGTCCAGCTGGTTGTGCACCAGGTCGAACTCGCCGGAGCGCCCCAGCGCGTGGGCGACGTGCAAGGCCTCCCAGATCCGGCCGTCCATGTCCGGATCCTGGGCGTACCCGTGCGGGCACACCCCGTCCAGCTCGGCCGTGGTCACCGAGTCCAGGGTGGCGAACAGCGTGACCGGGACCCCGGCGGCGACCAGTCCCTCGGTCAGCAGACTGCTCACCAGCTCCCAGGGCCCGTAGTGCAGGGGCGGGGTACGCCAGGCCACCGGGGCCAGCATCGCGACTCTCATCAGGGACCCGACGCTACGCCCTGCCGGCGGTTCCCGGCGTTCACCAGGTCAAACGGCCCGTGAGCGGAGTCATCTCACACCCGGATCGGCATCGCGCGGGTGGTCGCAGGCGTTAGCGTGAACCGTAGCGAGGTCACTGCCGTCCTCATCGAATGCCGCGATTCGACCGAGGACCTGACTGCGTCCGCCGGTGAATGCTGCGCATCGTTCGTGTTTCACCGCCAGGTGGGCTCCCGCCCGCACCGCCCCGGTCACCGGTGGCCGGCGGTCTGCGGAACCAACCGGAAGGCCCACATGAGCATCACCGCGATCCCCAGCACCCCCGTCGACCCCACCGATCCGGTGGCGCCCGGCGAGCTGCAGGTGCACCGCAGCGGCGCCGGAGAGCCGCTGGTGCTGCTGCACGGCCTGGGCGAGTCCTCGGTCGGCTGGCGTCCGGTGATGGCCGCCCTGGCCGCCGAGTACGACGTAATCGCGATCGACCTGCCCGGTTTCGGCGGATCGCCGGCGCTGCCGTGGACCGTGCTGCCGACGGCGGCAAACCTGGCCGACGCGGTGACCGCCACGCTGGATCAGCTGGGCATCGACGAGTACCACGTGGCCGGCTACTCCCTGGGCGCCCGGGTGGCGATCCAGCTGGCCGAGTCCAGCCGCGTGCGCTCCGTCGTCGCGATCGCTCCCGACGGCCTGGGCACCCCGCTGGAGCGGGTCCTGGGGTTCGTCGCGCTGGTCGCCGGCCGCGGGGCGGCGATGACGCTGGCCCCCGCTGCCGGGTTGCTGAGCATGACCCCGGCCGGCCGCTCGGTGTTCTTCGCCGGCAGCCGCAGCCTGCCCTGGCAGCTGGCGCCGGCCGACGCCCGCGAGCTGCTGACCGGCTACGCCGGCGCGCCCGCCTACGAGAGCACCAACTGGGCCTCCATGTTCGACTGGCCGACCCGGCTGGACAGCATCACCGCCCCCACCCTGCTGCTCCAGGGCACCGCCGATCCGCTGATGACACAGCAGATCTCGCGCTACCAGCTGCTCATCCCCGGGGCCCGGCTGGTCTGGCTGGCCGGCCTGAACCACGTGCCGATCTCGGACGCGCCGGACACGGTCGCCCGGCTGATCCTGACCCACCTGCGCGAGGTCGCCCCGCGCGCGTTGGTCGCCGCCTGAGCACCGCCGGGCCGGCCTGGTCCATTCTGTAGGAGGGGCCGGCGTTGCCGCCGGCCGCTCCGAGGAAGGGACGGTCCGCGCGTGGTCGACCGGATGACCGACCGGGACGGCGCACCGCTGACCCTGCGGGACGGCCGCCAGGTGCAGATCCGGCCGGTCCGGGCCGGTGACAGCGCCGCCCTGGCGGCGGCCTTCGGGCACCTGTCGGCCCGGTCCAAGCAACTGCGGTTCGGCTCGGCCCCGCAGACCCTCAGCGCCGCGGCCCTGCGCCATCTGATCGATTCGGTGGACGGGGTCGACCACGTCGCCTTCGCCGCCTTCGACACCGTCGACGGGGCCGAGCAGCTGGTCGGTGTCGGCCGCATCCTGCGGTACCCGGACGACCCGGACATCCTGGACGTCGGCATGGTCGTCGCCGACGATTACCAGGGGGCCGGGCTCGGTCAGGTCCTCGGTCAGCTGCTGGCGGAGCATCGACCCCGGCCGGCCCGACGCATCGTCACGGCCGTCGACTCGGAGAACCGGCGGGTGCTCGGCCTGTTCCGGGCCTTCGGCGCGGCGCCGACCTGGACCAGCGCGGGCATGGTGATCGAACTGCCGGACTACGCGACGGATCCCGGGCCGGTCCCGGACCCGCCGGCCGGCCGGTGAGCACGCCCGGCCAGGCCGGTGAGCCAGTCCAGGTAGCGGCGGGCCACCGTCGGGGTCGTCGGCCCCAGTTCGAGGCCGGCCGGCAGCCAGGTGGTGGCCGGCTCCGCCTGCGCACGACGCACCGCGTCCGCCAACGCCCCCGGCGGGTACAGCTGCACCGATCCCGGTAGCCGGCGGCCCAGCTCGGCGGCGTAGCGCCCGGCCCGGACCAGCGGTCGCCGGCCGGCCGTCAGCCACGAGTTGATCGAGCCGGAGGCCGAGATGTTCGTCTGCGGGGCGACCGGGATCACCGGCGCCCGCAACCGGTCGAGCACCTGTTCCTCGGGCACGTACCCGGTACAGCGGAACGAGAGGCCGCGGGCCCGGGCCGCCTCGGCCAACTCGTCGACCAGGTCCGGGTGCCGCGCCGACGGCCGGCCGATGGCCAGCACCGTGACCGGCGGGCCGAATTCGGCGAGCTCCTCGATCACGTCGCGGTGGCCCTTGCCCGGGTACAGGAACCCGAAGATCGCCACCGTCGGCTCGCCGCCGTCACCGCCGCCGGCCGGTGGCGCCGGGTGGGTGGCGAGCGGGTCGATGGGCAGGGGGATCACCGTGACGGCCCGGCCCGGCGCCACCCGCTCGTGCAGCAGCGACCGTTCGTGCTCGCTGCAGACGGCGACGCCGGCGGCGGCGTCGACCAGGCGCCGGTAGGTCGCCGCCCGCCGGGCGCCCAGCTCGGGCGGATCACCGGGGCCGGGCAGGTCGTGCAGGGTGACCGACAGCGCGAGCCCGCGGGCGGCGGCCGCGCCGGCCAGCCCGTCGATCACCCGGTCCGGGTCGGCCGTCGCATCGGCGATCAGCCAGTCACTGACGTGCAGGTGCAGCAGCCGCACCGGCGCCGGCAACCGGCCGACCAGCTCGGCCACCCGGGCCGCGTCGAGTTCGCCGACCACCGGCCCGGCGAATCCGAGATCGGTGGCCGCCGCAGCGATCCGGCGCGCCATGTCGGTGACGCCGTGCTCGGGCGGCCCGAACCAGCCCAGGGCGACGCGGTGGTCGGGGGAGTGGGGCACCAGCAGCCGGTTCCCCGGCGACCGGACCGCCAATCCCGGCCCCTCAGGAGCGGCTGCGCAGAACGCCGGCCAGCCGGCCCAGACCCTCCTCGATCACCGCCGGTGCGTGGGTGGTGAACGACAGGCGCAGGGTGGCGGGATCGGGGTCGGCGGCGAAGAACGCGGCACCCGGGACGAAGGCGACCCCACCGTCCAGGGCGGCCGGCAGATCGGCGGCCGCGTCCCGGCCGCCGGGCAGGGTGACCCAGACGAACATGCCGCCGGCCGGTCGGGTCCAGGTTGCGCCGGCCGGCAGGGCGCTGGGCAGCCGGGCCAGCATCGCGTCGCGGCGTTGCCCGTAGACCCGGCGCAGGCCGGTGACGTGCTCGTCCAGGGCACCGGTATCCAGATAGATCGCCGCGGCGGCCTGATCGATCGTCGAGGAGTGCAGGTCCGCGGCCTGCTTGGCCACCACCAGGGACGGGCGCAGCGACTGCGGCGCGCGCACCCAGCCCAAGCGCAGGCCCGGGGCGCCGATCTTGGAGAACGAACCCAGATGCAGCACGCATTCGCGCGCGTCGGGCAGGCCGGCCATCAGGGGGACCGCCGGCCCGTCGTAACGCAGCTCGCCGTACGGGTCGTCCTCGATCACCCACAGGCCGTGGGCGGCGGCGATGTCGACCACGGCCTGCCGGCGGGCCCGGCTCATCGTCCGGCCGGTCGGGTTGGCGAAGGTCGGCACCAGGTACAGCAGGGTCGGCCGGTGCTCGCGGATCGTCGCCTGCAGCGCGTCGGGATCCAGGCCGTCGTCGTCGCCGGGCACGGGCACGACCCGCGCGTCGGCGAGCCGGAACGCCTGGAGCGCGGCCAGGTAGGTGGGGCTCTCCACGGCCACGACGCCACCCGGATCCAGCAGGGCGGTGGTGATCAGGGTCAGCGCCTGCTGCGAGCCGCTG
Source organism: Nakamurella multipartita DSM 44233 (assembly GCF_000024365.1). NCBI lineage: Bacteria > Bacillati > Actinomycetota > Actinomycetes > Nakamurellales > Nakamurellaceae > Nakamurella > Nakamurella multipartita. The sequence goes on along the minus strand of NC_013235.1, from coordinate 3,707,906 downwards.
GTGATCAACACGTCGGACGCGCCGGTCGGTACGCCGCGGCCGGTCAGCCGGTCGGCCACCTGCTGCCGCAGCCGCGGATTGCCCTCGGTGGCCGCGTACTGCAGGTTCCCCGGGCCCGGCGCGGCCGCCAGGGCCTGGCCGAAGGCATCGCGAAACCCGTTGAGGTCGAACAGTTCCGGCGCGGGTAGGCCCCCGGCGAAGGAGATGATCTCGGGGCGGTCGGCCAGCGCGAGCAGGTCGCGCACCGGCGAGCTGCGCACGCCGGCCAACCGGGCGGCGATCCGTCGGGACGCCGGCGCTGCGGGGTCAGCCGGCATCGGCGTCCCTGACCACGGTCAGGCCGCGCAGCCGCAGCGGCTGGACCTGGGCGGTGAGGCGCTCGACCAGCCGCGCATTGGTCGACCGGATGTGGGTGCGGACCAGCTCGGCCGCGCGGTCGGCGTCCCGGGCTCGCAACGCCGCGACGATGGCGTGGTGCTGCGCCCAGGCCGCCTCGCGGGCCTGTGGCGTGCGCACCTCCAGCCAGCGGGTGCGGGCCAGCCGCACCAGGCAGCCGCGCACCGCCTCGACCATGAACGCGTTGCCGGCCAGCGCGACCAGTTCGACGTGGAAGTCGCCGCCGGAGCGCACGCCGTCCTCCTCGGTGCGGACCGGACGGGCGGCCTGCAGCAGCTCGTCCAGGCCGGCCAGATCGGCGTCGGTGGCACGCTCGGCGGCCAGCCGCACCGCCGCGACCTCGATCGTCTCCCGAAACTCGGCGACCGCCTCGATCTCGCCGATGTCGATGGGCGAGACCATCCAGCCCCGCCCCTCGCGCTGGACCAGGCCGTCGGCCTCCAACCGCATCAGCGCGGCGTGGGCCGGGGTGCGGGAGGCGCCGAACCGCGCCTCCAGCCCGCGCTCGGATAGCCGCTCGCCCGGGGTGATCTCCAGGCTCAGGATCGCCTCCCGAACCTGCTCGTACAGCCGGGCGGTCTGCGTGGTGCTCATCGCCCCTCCTTCGTGGCCCAGTGCCATGCCAGTATGGCATACCATCGCGGCATGCCGACTGGAGGAGTGGGTCCCACGCCCGCGACCGCGTCCCCGGCGCGCGCGTGGACCATGCTGGCGCTGGGCACCGCGGCGCAGACCGCGGGCACGGTCTTCGTCTCGACCCCGGCCTTCCTCATCCCGCTGTTGCACGAGCAGCGCTCGCTCTCGCTGGCGCAGGCCGGTCTGGTGGCCTCCGCACCGCTGGTGGGTCTGGTGCTCTCGTTGATCGCCTGGGGAGCGCTGGCCGATCGTCGGGGCGAGCGCCTGGTCATCGCCAGCGGTCTCGCGCTGACCGCGGTGGCCACGGTCGGCGCCATGTTCTCGACCGGTTACGTGGCCCTTGGCCTGTTCTTCGTGCTCGGCGGGGTCGGCGCGGCCAGCACGAACGCGGCCAGCGGGCGCGTCGTGGTGGGCTGGTTCGCCAAGGATCGACGCGGCCTGGCGATGGGGGTCCGGCAGATCGCCCAGCCCCTGGGCACCACCCTGGCCGCGGTCATCGTGCCGACCGCCGCCGAGTCGGGGATCGACGCCGCGCTGGCCGTCCCGTTGATCGCGGTGGCCCCGTTGGCGGTGATCTGCGCGATCGGCATCCGGAACCCGCCGCGGCCGGCGTCGGCCCCGGCCCTGGCCACCGCCAATCCCTACCGCGGCTCGGGGTTCCTGTGGCGGATCCATCTGGTCTCGGTGCTGCTGGTGGTGCCGCAGTACACCCTGGCGTTGTTCGGGCTGCTGTGGTTGATCGCGGGCCAGGGCTGGGATCCGATCGGGGCCGGGCTGGTGATCGGCGCGGCGCAGTTCGTCGGCGCGCTCGGCCGCATCGGAGCCGGCGTGCTCAGCGATCGGATCGGCAGCCGGGTGCGGCCGCTGCGGTGGATCTCGCTGGCCGCCGCCGCGTCGATGCTCGCGCTGGCCGCGGCGGCGGCCACCCAGTGGAGCCTGGCGCCGCTGGTGCTGGTCGTGGCCACCACCATCTCCGTCGCCGACAACGGTCTGGCCTTCACCTCGGTGGCCGAGGTGGCCGGGCCGGTCTGGGCCGGCCGGGCCCTGGGCGTGCAGAACACCGGGCAGTTCGTGGCCGCCGCGGCGGTGGGGCCGGTCGTCGGCGTCCTGATCACGGTCCTGGGCTACCCGCTGGCGTTCGCCGCGTCGGCGGTGGCGCCCGTCCTGGCCACCCCTCTGATCCCGGACGCCCGGGCCGAACGCGACCGGCTCTAGGCGAGGCAGTCGCCCGGCCGGTGGGTACTGGACCCACTATGTGCACCGGACGGAACCGATGATCGATCAATCGCCGCTGCGGGTGGCCTCGATCCCGGCCGGCCATCCCTACGTGCGCAACCTGGCCGCGCCGGAGCCGCCGCACCGGGTGCGGCGGCTGGCCGATCCGATCCCGCCGGTGGCCGACCCGTTGCCCGGCCAGTGGTGGCCGCCGGTCATGCTCGGCCGGGACTGGGTCGACCGGCATCACGACGACTTCGACGTCATGCACGTGCATTTCGGCTTCGAGTCGACCGACCCGACAACCCTGCGGCAGTGGTGCGCCGACCTGGCCCGCCGTCGCCGGCCCCTGGTGGTGACGGTGCACGACCTGGTCAACCCGCACTTCGCCGACCAGCGCGAGCACCGGCGCCTGCTGGACGTGCTGATCCCGCGGGCCGACCGGCTCATCACGCTGACCCCGGGCGCGGCCGCCGAGATCGAGCGGCGCTGGCAACGGCCCGCCGAGGTGATTGGGCACCCGCACATCGCCCCGCTGGACTGGACCCCGCCGGACCGCCCCGATCGGTCGGAACGACCCGACGAGTTCGTGATCGGGGTCAGCGTCCGCGATCTGCGGGCCAACGTCGACCCGCTGCCGGTGCTACAGGCCCTGGACGCCGCCCGGCCGGGCCTGCCGGGCACCACCGTCCGGGTCGACCTGCACCCGGGCATCCGGGAGCGGACCGACGACCGGGCGCGCGCCCTGCTGCGCTGGTTGGACGCCCGGCGGACGGAGCCGGGCTGGCAGATCCGCACCCACCCGCGGTACACCGACGAGCAACTGCTCGACCACCTGCACGAGCTGGACCTGTCGGTGCTGCCCTACGGGTTCGGCACCCACTCCGGGTGGCTGGAGGCCTGCGTCGACGTCGGCACCGCGGTCCTGGTGCCCGACATCGGCTACTACGCGCAGCAGCACGGCCATCCGTCCTTTGCCCGGACCGCCGACGGGGTCGACGCCGGGCCGTTCGCGGCCGTCCTGGCGCGGGTGCGGCGCGATCCGTCGGTGGCCCGGCCGCCCCGGCCGGACCGGCGCGCGCAGCGACGGGACATCGCGGCCGCGCACGAGCGGATTTACCGGGCGGCGCTGGCCCAGCGGCAGTGAGACGCGGCGCACCCCTCGCCGACGATTGGCCCGCGGGCGGGCGGGGTACCGGTGATCAGAGCCGCGGCGCCGCCCCGTCCCGCAGGGGTTTCGAGCCGGCCGCGTGCCCATCCGAGGAGGTGAGTCGTTGCGGCCCAACGCTTCCGCGCGAACCAACGCGCCGACGTCAAGTTTCAAGATCCTGGTCATCGCCTCGCTCCGGTATCCGATCGCGCAGCCGTTCGCCGGCGGGCTCGAGGCGCACACCTGGTCGCTGGCCACGGGGTTGCGGGCCCGCGGGCACTCCGTGCTGGTGGCCGGGGCCACCGGCAGCGACCCGAGTGTGGTCGGCTACGAATTCGGCCGCCTGCCCACCGGCGACGGGTCCGAACGCGCCGACATCACCAATCATCCGGACGTCAGCCGGGCCGAACGGCAGGGCTTCACCGACCTGATCGCGCAGGTCCGGGACGGCCTGCTGGGCTCGTTCGACCTGATCCACAACAACGCCCTGCACCCGTACCCGGTCGAGCAGGCGCACACCCTGGACGTCCCGATGGTCACCACCCTGCACACGCCGGTGCTGCCCTGGGCGCAGCGGGTGCTGGGGGAATCGGCCGTGCCCCAGCACAGCCAGCACTTCGTGGCCGTCAGCCGGGCCACCGCCGACGCCTGGCGCCCGCTGATCCGGCCCCAGGTCGTCCGCAACGGGGTGGACACCGACCTGTGGCGTCCGGGTCCCGGCGGGCCCGGTGCGGTCTGGTCCGGGCGCATCGCCGCGGAGAAGGCCCCGCACCTGGCCATCGACCTGGCCCGGGCGGCCGGGATCGAGCTGACCATCGCCGGCCCGATCGTCGACGAGCCCTACTACGCCGCCGCGGTCGCGCCCCGCTTGGGACCGGGCGTCCGCTACGCCGGCCACCTGGATCAACAGCGCCTGGCCGAGCTGGTCGGGCACAGTGCGCTCGCGCTGGTCACCCCGGTCTGGAACGAGCCGTTCGGGCTGGTCGCGGTCGAGGCGATGGCCTGCGGGACGCCGGTCGTCGCGCTGGCCCGCGGCGGCCTGCCGGAGATCGTGGACCGCCGGTCCGGACGGCTGATCCCGCCCACCGAGGCCACCGGGTTCGCCCCCGACGACCTGGCCGCGGCGGTCCGGGCGATGGCGCAGGCGGCCACCCTGGATCGCGGCGCGGTCCGGCAGCGGGCGCTGGCCCGGGGCAGCGCGGCGGCGATGATCCGCGGCTACGAGCAGGTCTATCAGCGGGCCGTTCGGCGCTGGACCCGGTCGTGATCGGCTACTACGTGCACCATCAGGGGCTCGGTCACTGGCAGCGTGCGCGCTCGATCGCCCGTCATCTGGCCGACCCGCCGACCCTGCTCAGCTCCCTGCCCCCGCCCGCGGACGCACTCGGCGACGAGCTGCCCCGGGTCACGCTGCCGCTGGACAACCTGACCAGCCCGGCCGATCACACCGCCCACGGCACCCTGCACTGGGTGCCGCGGCACGATCAGGGCCTGCGGCGGCGGATGGCGATCCTGGCCGACTGGATCGATGCCGCCGACCCCGATCTGATGGTCGTCGACGTCTCCGTCGAGGTCGCCCTGCTGTGCCGGCTGATGGGCGTGCCCACGGTGGTGATGGCCATGCCGGGGGACCGGTCCGACCGTGCGCACCGGTCGGCCTACGACTCCGCGCACGCCATCCTGGCCCCCTGGGCGGCCGAGTTCTCCGCCGCGCAGTGGACGGATCGCTGGCCGGACAAGACCTTTCATGCCGGTGCCATCTCCCGGTACGCCGGCCGCCGGCCACCCCCCGCCGGTACGCACGACGGACCGCTGCGGGTGCTGGTGCTCTGGGGCAAGGGCGGCGACGGCCGGTCGGCGGCCGCGCTGGCCGCGGCGTCCCGGGCCACCACGCACTACCGGTGGCGGCAGGCCGGGGTGGGCGCCGACGCCGGGGTGCCGGTGTGGGATCTGCTGTGCTGGGCCGATGTCGTGGTCACCCACGCCGGCCAGAACGCCGTCGCCGAGGTCGCCGCCGCCGGCCGCCCGGCCGTCGTCATCGCCGAGGACCGTCCGCACGGCGAGCAGCGGGCCACCGCCCGGACCCTGGACCGGGCCGGGCTGGCCGTCGGCCTGGACTCCTTGCCCGCGCCGGAGCAATGGCCGGAGCTGCTGGTGGCCGCGCTGGCCATCGGCGGTCACGGGTGGGCCCGCTGGGCACCGCCGGACGCCGCCCGCCGGGCCGCGGACTTCCTGCACGCGAGCACCCTCGAGGTGCGCCGCCGGATCGCGCCGGTCGCATGACGACCGCCGTCATCACCATCGCCGCCGGCCGGCACCAGCACCTGTGGGCCCAGCAGCGGGGGCTGGCCCTGGGCGATCGGCGACCGGACGTCTACGTGGCCGTGGCCATGGGCGACCCGCAGGTCGGTCCCCGAACCGTCGACGGGCCGCTGACCGGCACCGGCGCCCTCGTGCTGCCGGTCGAGCTGGCCGCGGGTGGGCCGCTGCCGCTGGCCGCCGCCCGCAACGCCGGCGCCGCCGCGGCGCTGGCCGCGGGCGCCGATGTGCTGATCTTCCTGGACGTGGACTGTGTGCCCGCGCCGGCATTGGTGGCCGCCTACACCGACGCCGTGCACCACGAGTCGGGGCCGGCCTTGCACTGCGGCGTGGTGCAGTACCTGGCCGACGGGGTCGACGCCGCCGGCATTCATCCCGCCGACCTGGCCGGCCGGGCCCACCCGGCCCGGCCGCAGCCCGGGCCGGGTGAGTCGTTGGAATCGGCGGACTGGCCGCTGTTCTGGTCGCTGTCGTTCGCGGTCTCGGCCCGCACCTGGGCGCAGCTGGGCGGGTTCTGCGAGGAGTACGTCGGTTACGGCGGCGAGGACACCGATCTGGGCTACCGGGCGTTCCGCGCCGGCATCACCCTGCGCTGGCTGGGCGGGGCCGACGCCTTCCACCAGTACCACGAGTCGCCGTCCCCGCCGGTCGCGCATCTGGCCGACATCGTCCGCAACGCAACGGTTTTCCACCGCCGCTGGGGATTCTGGCCGATGCTGGGCTGGCTGCAGGCGTTCGCCGACCTGGGTCTGGCCCACTATGACCAGGACCGCGATCGCTGGCAGGTGCTCACGGCGGCGCCCGATGCCGTCCCCGCCGGAACGTGACCCATCCGCCCCCGCCGGTCGGCGTCGTCGTGCCGTACTACGACGACCAACCCCGGCTGACGCTGCTGCTGCGGGCCCTGGCCCAGCAACGCACGACCGTGCCGTTCGAGATCGTCGTGGCCGACGACGGATCGCCGGCGCGGCCGGTCATCCCGCCGGGACTGGGCCGGCCCGTCACCGTGGTCAGCCAGCCGGACCAAGGATTTCGGGCCGCCGCCGCCCGCAACCTGGGCGCGACGCACACGGCCGCCGACCTGCTGCTGTTCCTGGACGGGGACACCCTGCCCACCCCCGGGTACGTGCAGGCCATGGTCGACCGGCTGTGCGCGCTGGACGACGGGTCCGGGGCGCTGGTCGTCGGCCGGCGCCGGCACGCCGATCTCGGGTCGGTCCCGGCCGACGAGGTGCTCCGCTTCCTGTGCGGTGACACCGTTTCGGGCATCACCGTGCTGGACGAGCCGTCCTGGCTGCGGGACGGGTACGCGCGCACCGACGACCTGGGCCGGGCCGGGGAGGAGGACTTCCGGCTGATCATCTCCGCGGTGCTGGGGGTCGACCGGCGGTTGTGGTCGGCGATCGGTGGGTTCGACGCCTCCTTCGTCGGGTATGGCGGCGAGGACTGGGATCTGGGCTGGCGGGCCTGGCTGGCCGGCGCCCGGTGGGCCCATGAGCCGGCCGCCCTGGCCTGGCACGACGGCCCGGATGCGGCCGGCCGGGCCGCGTCGTCGTCCGGGTCCGCCGCGAACACCGGCAAGAACACCGAATCCCTGCGCCTGGCCCGGACGATTCCGCTGCCGTCGGTGCGGGGTCGGGCGCTGGTGCTCGCCCAGCCCGACATCGTCGTGCGGTACCTGGGTCCGACGACCGGCACCGCCGCGGACGCCGCGGTGGTGGCCGGCGTCGTCGACCTGCTGGCCGGGGTCGATGCCGGCGTCTGGTTCCCGCGGTGCTCGGCCGACGGTCCGGACCGACTGCCGCCGCTGCTGGCCCAGGACCCGCGGGTGCGGGCCGGGCAGGTGCCGGCGGATGTGCTGCGGCGGGCCCGGTTTCAGGTGTCGGTGACCCGGCCGCTGACGTTGTCGGCGCCGCTGGACCGGTGCTGCGCGGCCGGAGAATGGGAGGTGCCCGGCCGGGTGAGCATCCGCCGGACGCGGTCGCTGAACCGGGGCGAGCCACCCCCGCCCCGCCGGCCGATCGCGCGGCCGGGCCCCGACCCGCTGGTCCGTCCGATCCCGGATGACGTGTCGCTGGAGCGTTGGTGGGGCGGTTGGTGAGCCGGTCCTATCCCATCAGCCGGCCAGCCGGGTCCGGGCCAGCGCGCGATAGCGCTCCGGCGCGGCCGGGTCCAGTGCGCCGCGGGCGCTCAGCTCCAGCACGCACCGCAGGGCCAGACCGGCGCTGCGGTAACAGATGTCGGCGATCAGGGCGAGCCGGCCGAGCTGGCCGTCGGTGAACCGGTCCAGCGTGACCGGGTCGCGCACGTAGAGCAGGTCGGCCTCGACCAGGTGCCGGGCGTCCTGCTCCAGCGGGTCGGCCCAGACCACCGGCGCCAGCGGCCAGGTGCGGGTGCTGACGAACCGGTGCGGGACGAAACCCTGCGCCCGCAGCTCGAGGTCGACGTCGGCGAAGGTCGGTTGGTCCCGATACAGGCGATGGAAGCCGACCTCGGTCTGGATCGCGACGGCCCGGGCCAGGCTGCGCCGCCCGGCCTGGAAGACCGCCAGCTCGCCGCCCTGGATGTCGATCTTGAGGAAGTCGATCGCCTCGATCTCGGCGATATCGTCCAACCGGCTGGTCTGCACCGGTTCCCGGCCGGTCACCCGGGCCAGCTCGGGGAAATCGATGAGCAGCTCCAGTTGTCGCTCGTCGGGTTCGAGCAGGCTGGCGAAACCCGAGGTGGCGCACAGCTGCAGGCTGTGCGCACGCCCGTCACCGACCGCGTAGGGCAGGTAGCGCTCGTGCGGGCCGGCCCGGCGGATTAGGTCGGCCAGCGCCGGCGGCTGCGGCTCGAACCCGGTGACCCGGCACCCACCCGCGTCCAGCAACGGCCGGTAGGGCGGGTCGCCGTCGATCGGGTTGGCGCCGATGTCGACGACCTCGACCGGGGGCCGGCCGGGCGCCCCGTCGGTGGCCGGCGCGAGCAGCTCCAGCAGGGTGGTCGCGTGGGCAGCGGGATTGGTCACGGGGTGGCAGTACCCGCCCGGGTGCCAGCCATTCGCCTGGGCCACGATCGCCGACGAGGCATCCTGCCCGGCATCAGAGGTCGAGGACCCTCACTGACGCGGCGCTGGCTCATTCGCGTCGAGCTGGGATCCGCCGACCGGTCGGTGGGGCAGTGTGGTGATGTTGCGGTCCTCTCGGTCGCGGCGGGCAGCACCCGGCAGCGGGTGGCCGAGCCCAGCTGGCGGCCGATCACTCACCCAGCTACGCGTTCGAAAACCGTGTCTGACCTGCGGATACAGTCTGGACTAAGGCCTGGTCATCGACTAAAATCGAACGTATGTCGAACCAAGAGCAGATCGCCGCGATGGTATCGGCGCTGGCGGCGATGGAGTCGGTGTCCGATGACGAGCGGATCGTGCTGGTGGGGGAGTTGGAGGGGCTGAAGTCGGTCGCGGCGGCGGCGCAGGCCCGGTTCACTGATGCGTTCGCGGTCTCGCAACGGGCTCGGCTGCTCGAGGCGGGATCGACGTCGGGGGAGGCCGCTCGGTCGATCACCGGGCAGGTGGGGTTGGCGCGGCGGGACAGTTCGCACAAGGGCAGCCGGCATGTGGGGCTGGCGGCGGCGTTGGTGCGGGAGATGCCTCGGGTGCTGGCGGTGTTGGGTCGGGGGCAGACCAGTGAGTGGCGGTGCACGGTGATCGCGCGGGAGACGGCGCATCTGTCGCCGGCGGACCGTGCGCGGATCGACGAGGCGATCGCGCCGGTCCTGCCGGGGTGGGGTGATGCCCGCACGGAGCGGGAGGTGCGGGCGTGGGTGCATCGGTTGGATGCGCAGGGTGCGGCGGCGCGGGCGGCGAAGGCGGCGGTGGATCGGCGGGTCAGTATCCGCCCGGCGCCGGATTGCATGGCGTATGTGACGGCGCTGCTGCCGATGGCGCAGGGGGTGGCGGTGTTCGGGGCGTTGCATCGGGCGGCGCTGGCCGGGGCGGTCGACCCGGGGGAGCGTCGGAGCAAGGGTCAGATCATGGCCGATGAGCTGGTGCGGCGGGTGTTGACTCCGGGTGCGGGTCAACCGGAGGTGCCGGGTATCGAGCTGCACGTGGTGATGACCGACCGCGCCCTGCTCGACGGTGATAATGAGCCGGCGCAGGTCGTCGGGTACGGCCCGGTCCCGGCGCCGGTGGCCCGGGAGCTGGTCCGCGCCGACAGTAAGACCAGGGTGTGGGTGCGGCGGTTGTATACGAACCCGGAGACGGGGGAGTTGGCCGGGACCGACGCCCGGAAGCGGGATTTCCCCGACGTGGTTCGTCAGTTTTTCTTGGTGCGGGATCAGGTGTGTCGTACCCCGTGGTGTGGGGCGCCGATCCGGCATGTCGATCATGCGGTGGCGGTCGCCAAGGGCGGGGTCACGGATCTGCGGAACGGAAACGGGCGCTGCGCCCGGTGCAACCTGACCAAGGATCTACCGGGGTGGGTGAGCGTGCTGCGGGACGGGGCGATCGTCACCAGCACCCCGACCGGACAGCAGTACGCCAGCCGCCCACCCCGACCACCAAGATCGGACTCCTGGGAGTCCGCCGACGATCTACCGGCAACGACCGGGGGCTAGTCCCGGCATGTCCGGATTCAGGGCTGTCGCGAGCCGGCTAGCTGAACTCCAGCACGGTCGTGCCCGCGCCGCGGATCGTGCCGACCAGTTGCGCCTCGTCGGCCAGCGCGGCCCGTTCCCGGGCGGTGAACCGGTGCCAAGCGGTCAGCGTGATGGTCAGCGTCGAGCCGGCCGCCCGGGCCCGCCAGAGGCCGGCCACGCCGCCCGCGGCCAGCACCGCCCCCGGTTGACCGACCACCGGCCACAGCGCCTTCTGCCGCTCCTTGTCCCCGGTGAGCACGGCCCGGTCCCGCGGCTGGAGCACCGGATCGGAGCCCGGCACCAACCGCACCAACCGGCTCGCCGCGTCCAGGTCGACCCCGGCCAGCGCGGCCAGCAGCCCGGCCCGGGTGTACGTCCGGGTGCCACCCACCAGCACGGGCACCAGGTCGTCGGGCAGGGCCGGCTTCAGGCAGCCGGCCGTCGTACCCAGATGCGCCGCAATCTCCCCGGTGGTGGCCACACCGTGCCGCCGGTAGTACTCGGCCACCAGCCCCTCGATACCTTGCGCGGGTCCGGCCGTGATCGCGTCGGCGTCGCTCAGCGGGGCCAGCACGACCGGTTTGGTGGCCGGCACCAGGCCGATGCCGGCCGGCAGTGCGGCCAGCCGGAACAGCAGCTCCCGCACGTGCGTGCTGCGGCAGACGGCGCAGTGGCCGGAGTACTTGCGCGGCAGCAGCTTCGTCACCGCCGCGCTGGCCGCCCCCTTGACCATGGGTTCGGTCACGGCCAGTCGCATCGCCTTGACCGCGGCCCGGTAGGCGTCGGCCGGTTTCGCGCCGGATTCGGCCAATCGCCCGGTGTCGCCGGAGAGTCGGGCGGCCGCATCGGCCTCGTCCACCGGCCACAACGCGTGGACCAGGGCGGGCAGGTCGGCGCGTCGGTGCAGGTGCGGCGCCCCGCGCAACGACCAGACCAGAGCCAACCCGGACGCCTCGGCCGGATCCGGCAGCGGCGGGATCGACGCGGGATCGGGCAGCCGGGCGGCCAGGGCCAATCGGGACGAGCCGTCGCGGTCCTGCAGGCCCAGGCCCCACAACGGCAGCGCCTCGGCCGACGTGGCCGACCGGTCCAGCCCGGAGGACAGCAGCCGGTGCGCGCGGATCTGCTCCGCGCTCAGCACGGCCGCCGTGCCCGGATCCGGGGTCAAGCTCAGCCGGCCCCGCCGGTGCTCGCGGCCGTCTCGGTCGGAGCCGCTTCGGTCGTGGCCGCTCCGGTGTCGACCGAACCGGTGTCGACCGAACCGGTGTCGACCGACCCCGTCGGCACCGCACCGGTGTCGATCGAACCGGCGTCGGGCGAGGGCGAGGCGGTGGCGTAGGTGCCGGTGCCGTCCAGTGACCCCTCGGGCACGTTCACCGAATTGATGGTCGCGGCGGCCACCGGGGCGCCGTCCTGCCGGTTGTTCTGCACACCCTGGCTGGCGATGTCCTGGATGACGCTCATCCCGTCGCCGGTCACCGTGCCCAGGATCGTGTAGGACGGATCGATGGTGGTCGTGCCGTAGACGATGAAGAACTGCGAGCCGGTGGTGCTCGGGCCGGCGTTGGCCAGCGCGACTGTGCCCACCGGGTAGGTCTCCGAACCGGTGGTCTCGCTGGCGAACGAATAACCGGGGCCGCCGTTGCCCTGTCCGGTCGGGTCGCCGCACTGCAGGACGTTGAGCTGGTCGCTCTTGGTCAGCCGGTGGCAGTTGGTGTCGTTGTAGAAGCCCTGGGACGCCAGTGACAGGAACGCGTTGACCCCGCACGGCGCGGTCGCCCGGTTCAGCGTCATCGGCACGTCCTTGCCGTTGAGCACCAGGGTGGCGTCGACCGTGCCGGTGTTCAGCGGGGAGAGGTTGCTCGGCGGCGAGACCTCCTTGGCCGCGGTGCCGGACGCCGGGTACGAGCACGGGGTGCTGGGGGCGGTGGACGAGGTCGGTGCGGTGGTCGACGAGTCGCTGGCCGCGGTGCTCGACGAGCTGCGGGAGGTCCACAACCAGACCCCGCCGGCGACCACGACGACGGCGGCGACCACGCCGATGATGACCAGTCGCTGCCGGCGGGCCCGCTCGGCCGCCTCGCGCCGGGCGAGCTGTCGCTCGAGCTTGCGCTTGGCCGCGTCTCGACGCTGCTGATTGGTGGGCACGCCCTGGTCCTCCCGCATTCGCTCGGGTGGCCGGCAAGAAAGGTGGACCACCCGGACCGGGAGTCTAGGTGAGGGCCGGGCCCGACTCGGGTGGAACCGATGTGAACGCGCTGTGTGCGCGACGAAAAGGGGTGCTCAGGCGGCACCCGCCCGGTCGATAGGGTGACGGCGTGTTGATCGCGGGATTTCCGGCCGGCTCCTTCCAGGCCAACTGCTACGTCTTGGCCACCGAGGCCGGCGCCGATTGCGTGGTGATCGATCCGGGTGAGGGCGCCGTCGCCGGTCTGCGGCAGTTGTTCGCCGAACACCGGCTGACCCCGGTCGCCGCCCTGGTCACCCACGGACACCTGGACCACACCGCCGCCATCGGCGAGTTGACCCGCGAGTACGACATTCCCGGCTACATCCATCCGGGCGACGAGTACATGCTCGACGATCCGCTGGCCGCGCTGTCGCCGGAGCTGCAGAGCGCCCTGGACGGCATTTCCATGGCCGGCCTGCGCCCGCCGACCGTCGTGCCGGCCGTCGACGGGTTGACCCCGGGCCTGGCCGGCCTGCCGCTGACCGTCGACCACGTCCCCGGCCACACCCCCGGGTCGGTGGTCTACCGGCTCGCCCGCGACGGCGAACGACCGGAGATCGTCTTCACCGGGGACACCCTGTTCGCCGGCTCCATCGGGCGGACTGACCTGACCGGCGGCAACCTGGCCCAGGAGCTGACCTCGATCCGCGACCGCATCCTGACCCGTGCCGACGACACGGTGGTGTTGGCCGGGCACGGACCGGCTACCACCGTCGGCGACCAACGCCGCAGCAACCCGTTTCTGACCGAGCACGCGCTGGCCCAGGCCCTGGCCGGGTCGGAGGACTGAGCCATGCCCGATTTTGTCGCCCCCAAGGGCATCCCCGAGTACTACCCGCCCGTCTCCCGCACCTTCGAGGCGATCCGCCGGACGTTGCTGGCCGCGGCCGACCGGGCCGGGTACGGACCCATCGAGCTGCCGGTGTTCGAGGACACCGGGCTGTTCGCCCGCGGTGTCGGCGAGTCCACCGACGTGGTCTCCAAGGAGATGTACACCTTCGCCGACCGCGGTGGCCGCTCGGTCACCCTGCGCCCGGAGGGCACCGCCGGCGTCATGCGGGCGGTGATCGAGCACAGCCTGGATCGCGGTCCGCTGCCGGTCAAACTGGTCTACGCCGGCCCGTTCTTCCGCTACGAGCGGCCGCAGGCCGGGCGGTACCGGCAGTTGCAGCAGGTCGGCGTGGAGGCCATCGGCAGCGACGATCCGGCCCTGGACGCCGAGGTGATCGCCATCGCCGACGAGGGGTTCCGCGACGTCGGGCTGTCCCAGTTCCGGCTGGACCTGACCTCGCTGGGTGATGCGGTCTGCCGGCCCGCCTACCGGGAGCGGCTCATCGCCTTCCTGGACGGCCTGGACCTGGACGAGCCCACCCGCGAGCGGGCCCGGCTCAACCCGTTGCGGGTGCTGGACGACAAACGGCCGGCCATGCAGGAGCAGCTGGCCGGGGCTCCGCTGATGCTCGACCACCTGTGCGACGCCTGCCGCGAGCACTTCGACCGGGTCCGGCAGGTGCTGGACGCGCTGTCGGTGCCCTACGAGCTCAACCCGCGGATGGTTCGCGGCCTGGATTACTACACCCGCACCACCTTCGAGTTCGTGCACCCATTGCTGGGCGCGCAGTCGGGGATGGGCGGCGGTGGGCGCTACGACGGGCTGATGGCCGAGCTGGGCGGACAGTCGTTGTCCGGCATCGGGTTCGGCCTGGGGGTGGACCGCACGCTGCTGGCCGCCCAGGCCGAAGGCCTGACCGTCGGCCACCCGGCCCGCTGCGAGATCTTCGGCGTGCCCATGGGTCCGGACTCCTCCCTGCGGCTGGCCACCCTGGCCGGGGAGCTGCGGCGGGCCGGCTACCGGGTCGACATGGCCTACGGCGGGCGCGCGCTCAAGACCGCGATGAAGATGGCCGACGCGTCCGGGGCGGCGCTGGCCCTGGTGCTCGGTGATCGGGAGATCGTCGACGGCACGGTGGTCGTGCGCGACCTGCGTTCGGGCGAGCAGAACGCTTACCCGATGGGCGATCTGGTGCAGGTGGTGGGCCCGCTGCTGACGGCGGTACCGGTCGTCTGACGGCCGGTCGGCGAACCGGGATCAGTTGCAGCCGCAGTCGCAGCAGCAGCCGTCCCCGCAGTCGCAGTCGCAGCAGTCCCCGCAGTCGCAGCAGCTGCCGTCGCAGCCGCTGCACCCGGCCGAGTGCTGGCGTCCGGTGCACGGGTTCTCGTGGGCGGCACAGCAGGCGTAGCCGGTGCAGTACACCCCGATCCAGGGCAGCACATTGGGCCAGAACGGCGGCCGGGGCGGCTCCGGCGGGGGTGGTGACTGGGGCCCCTGGGGTGAGTCCGGGGCCGGCTTGTCCGGGACCTGCGTCGGTACACCCGGCCAGTTCGGTGGGGGAGGGGTCGTCCCGGCGGGCGGGTCGAACGCCCGGTGCAGGGCCGCGTGCGTCCCGTCGACCAGCAGGGCCCGGGCTAGCCGGCCGTCGGTCAGAGCCAGTTGGTCGAAGCTCACCCGGATCCGGCGGACCAGCCGCCGGCAGTGCTCGCGGACCTGGGCCAGCGGGGTACCGGTGGCGGCGATCGGGTTGAACGAGCCGTTGCGGCGGTCGGCCGGCAGGTCGGTCACCGCATCCAGCAGGTGGGCCAGCGTGCCGAAGTCCGACCCCAGCTCGCGCAGCAGCGGTTCGTTCTCGGGGCGGCCGGCCACGGTGGCCGAGGCGGCGAAGATCTCCGCGGTGGCCTGCGCGGTGGGCGCGGTGACGGCGAGCAGGTCGTCGCCGGGCCGGACCGCGGCCTCCACCGCCCCCTGCCGGGCCAACCCGTCCAGGGCCCGGGTCGCGTGCATGACCCGGGCCATCGGCGCGTCGGCCAGGGCCCGCCGGCGCAACGGTTCGGCCAGCGCCGACCCGGCCCGGGTCCGCAGCGTCGGCAGGCCCAGATGATGCACCCGCTCGGCCCGTAGATCCTGGGCCTTGGCCGCGGCCAGGGTCAGCGACGCGGCCGCGCCGAGCCGGGTGGCGGCCGAACCGGGCCGCACCACCTGCGCCGTCCGCATGCCCCGCAGCGGGCACGGCCCGGCGGTGCGGCGCCCGGCCGGAGAGCTCTGCTGGGCCTCGGTCAGCACCGACAACGCGATCGCGTCGGTGTTGGTCAACGCCCGGGACAGCTGCCCGCGACTGTCCCGCAGCTGCAGGCACAGGCCGCACAGATGGGCCTGCCACTGCGCGAACAGCTCGTCGTCCAACGTCCCCCGGCACGCGTGCACCACCCCGAACATGACGACGATTTCAACATGCCGGGACGCCGGCGGCGCGGTGGACCCGCCGCGTCAGGTCGGCCCCGGCGGCGGGATGTTGAACGGGGTGATCACCTGCACCGGGGACGGTGCCGTGGTCGCCGCTCCGGAGATCGCCCCGTGGAATTGCATGATCAACTGGCAGGCGCGGCGCGCGTCGCCGGCCAGATCGTGGTGCAGTACCGCCGAGATCCGTTGTTGGGCAAGCAGTTCCCGGTTGTCGCGGTCCACGTCGTGGCCGATGAAGACCAGGCACGGCCGGTCCAGGCCGGCGAACGCCTCCAGGATGGCCCGGTTGCCGCCGCCGATCGAGTACACCCCGACGATCGACGGGTGCTCGGTCAACCGCGCCACGGTCCGGGCCCGGACCGAGTCGTCGAGCCCGTCGGTGTCGGTCATCTCGACCAGGGGCCGCTCCGACGCGGCCCGCAGGGTGGACCGGAAGCCGATCTCCCGCTCCTCCTCGTTGCGGAACACGCTGCGACTGATGGCGATCAGCACCGAACCAGGCCGCTCGCCCAGCCAGCGCTCGATCAGGTACGCCGCGGTCGCCCCGGCCGACCGGTTGTCGATCCCGACGTAGCCGATCCGGCTGGACAGCGGCAGGTCGGTGACCAGGGTGACGACCGGGATCCCGGCCGCCCGCAGCTGGTCGACCTCGGCCACCACCTCGGGCAGGTCGGGGGCCTTGAGGATCACCCCGGACGAACCGCGGTGCCGCAGATCGCGCAGGGTCTTGACGATCTCGGCCGGCCGGGCGGTCTCCCGGAAGTCGAACCGGGCCCGCACCACCGCCGGCAGCAGCGTCGGCAGCTGGGTCTCCAACGCGGCCTTGATCGCCGAGGAGAACCGGTCGGGCGTCTGCATCACCACGTCGACCATGAAGGTTCGGCCGGACAGGCGCAGCTGGGCCTGCTGCCGGTCCAGGTCGACGATCGCCTGCCGCACCTTGAACACGGTGCTGGCCCGTACCCCGGGCCGCTCGTGCAGCACCCGGTCGACCGTCGCGGCGCTCACCCCGGCCTGCCCGGCGATCTCCCGGATCGGGTACGGGTGCGTCGTCACCGTTCCAGTGTGAGGTGACGCTGAGGTGCCGGCAACCGGCCGCCGGTCGCGCCGGCCGGCGCAATGAGGTGATTTTGATGGACGATCGGCATTGACCGACCCGACTTTGTCAGGACAAGCTGAGACGGCAACCGGGTCTGTCAACGACGAGGAGAACCCCATGCGCATCGGCTTGATCGGTCTCGGCCGGATCGGCGCCTTCCACGCCCGGACGCTGTCCGCCCTGCCGGTGGTCGAGTCGCTGGTGGTCACCGACGCGGTCCCGGCGACCATCGCCGCGGTCGCCGAACAGGTCGGCGCCGAGCCCGCGGACTCCCCGGAGGCGCTGCTGCGGTCCGGGGTGGACGGGATCGTCATCGCCGCGGCCACCCCCGCGCACACCGCGTTGATCCGGGCCGGGGTGCTGGCCGGGGTGCCGGTGTTCTGCGAGAAGCCGCTGTCCGCGGATCCGGCCGAGGCGGTGGAGATCGCCCGGTTCGTCAACGAGTCCGGGGTGCCCGTGCAGATCGGCTACCCGCGCCGGTTCGACCCGGCGTTCGCGGCCGCCCGCCGGGCGGTGGCGGCCGGCGAACTCGGGTGGGTGCACACCGTCCGCTCGACCACGCTGGACCCGGCGCCCGCGCCCCGGGAGTACATCGAGGTCTCCGGCGGCATCTTCCGCGACTGCAGCGTGCACGACTTCGACACCGTCCGCTGGCTGACCGGCCGCGAGCCGGTCGAGGTGTATGCGGCCGGCACCGCGCACGGCGCCGACTTCTTCGCCGAGTTCGGCGATGTCGCCACCGCCACCACACTGATCACCTTCGACGACGGCGCCACCGCCGTGGTCACCAACACCCGGTACAACGCCCGCGGCTACGACGTGCGGCTGGAGGTGCACGGGGTGCAGGACAGCGTGGCCGCCGGTTGGGCGGACAACACCCCGCTGCGCAACCTGGAACCCGGGTACAGCTGGCCGGCCGGGCCGCCGGCCACCTTCTTCATGGACCGGCTGGCCGAGGCGTTCCGCGCCGAGCTCGCCGCCTTCACCGAAGTGGTGGCCGGGCAACGGGTCTCACCGTGCACCGTGGACGACGCGCTGGCCGTGACGTGGATGGCCGAGGCGGCCACCCGGTCGGTCAAGGAACACCGCCCCGTCCGCATCGACGACGTCCGTCTCTGATCCCGCCACTGTCCGTCCACGTGAGGAATTGCTGATGACCACCACCGAACCCCGTTCCGCCGTCGACCGGATCGCCGGCGCCCCGATCTCCTGGGGCGTGTGCGAGGTGCCCGGGTGGGGGTACCAGCTCACGCCCGAGCGCGTGCTCGCCGAGATGCGTGAGGTGGGCCTGTCGGCCACCGAGTTCGGCCCGGACGGGTTCCTGCCGGCCGACCCGCAGCAGATGGCCACCGTGCTGGCCGACCACCACCTGACCGCGGTCGGCGGCTTCGTCCCGGTCGTGATGTACCGGCCCGACCACGACCCGGTGCCCGACATCGAGCGGCTCATCCCCGGCTTCCTGGCCGCCCACGGCTCGACCATGGTGCTGTCCGCCGACTCCGGCCTGACCGGCTACGACAGCCGGCCCGAGCTGGACGAGCAGGGCTGGGCCACCCTGCTGGGCAACCTGGACCGGGTCACCGCCCTGGCCGCCGAGCACGGCATCACCGCCGTCCTGCACCCGCACGTGGGCACCATGGTCGAGAACCCGGCCGACGTCCGGCGCGTGCTGGAGGGCTCGAGCATCTCGCTGTGTCTGGACACCGGGCACCTGCTGATCGGCGGCACCGACCCGGCCGAGCTCACCCGGCAGGCCCCCGAACGGGTCGCCCACACCCACCTCAAGGACGTCGACAACTCGATCGCCGAGAAGGTCCGCTCCGGCCGGCTCACCTACACCGACGCGGTGCGGGCGGGTATGTACCGGCCCCTGGGCACCGGCGACGTGGACGTCGAGTCGATCCTGACCACGTTGCGACGCAACGACTATCAGGGCTGGTTCGTGTTGGAGCAGGACACCATCCTGACCGCGGAGCCGACCTTCGAGGGGCCGGTGGGCGACGTGCGCACCAGCGCCGACTACGTGCGCAGCCTGCTCGGCTGATCCGCTCCTCGGTCCTTGAGCGACGACGAGATCCACACCAACCGCCGAAGGTGACGGCTGGTGTGGATCTGGGTCGGGCGGTGGTTCAGGCGGCGACCCGCATGGTCTCGTCCTCGGCGAGCGCGGCGGCCCGCTCGACCGGTCCGAAGGTCTCCTTCGTCACGAGCGTGGCGATCAGCCCGACCAGTCCGTAGAAGCCGAACAGGGCGGCGGCGCCCATCCAGCCCCAGGCCGAGTAGAGCAGGGTGACCACGAACGGGGTGAACCCGGAGACGACGGCCGAGAACTGGTAGGCCATCGAGGCGCCCGAGGAGCGGGTGTTGGCGTTGAACAGCTCGGGGAACCAGGACCCCTGGGCGCCCGCCAGCGAGTTCTGGCAGACGGCATAGGCGATGACCACGGCGATCACGATCAGCACCGCGACGCCCGTGTTGACCAGCAGGAACATCGGGAACGCGAAGACGACCATGACCAAGGTGCCGAACAGGTAGATCGGTCGGCGCCCCACCTTGTCGGTGGCCTTGCCCCAGTTGTAAGTGGCGAAAATGCCGATCGCGGAGGCCACGCAGATGGCCGTCAGGGTCAAAGTGTTGTCGGCCAGGTGCTCGGTCTTGAGGTACGACAACATGAAAGTGATGGCCACGGCGTAGCCGGCGGTCTCGGCCACACGCAGGCCGATGCCGCGCAGGATGTTGCGCCAGTCGTCCCGCAGGACCTGGGTGATCGGGTTCTTGACGATCTCGCCGCGGGCCTTGACCTCCTCGAAGACCGGGGACTCGGGCACCTTGGAGCGGATGACCAGGCCGACGATGACCAGGATGATGGACAGCAGGAACGGCACGCGCCAGGCCCAGGTTCCGGGCAGGTGAACCGAGACCAGGAAGACCAGGTTGGCCAGCAGCAGACCGACCGGGAAGCCGGACTGGACGATGCCGGTGTACTTGCCCTTCGACCGCCAGGGCGCGTGTTCGTAGGTCATCAGGATCGCCCCGCCCCATTCGGCGCCGTAGGCCAACCCTTGGACGACCCGGACGAGCACGAGCAGGATGCCGGCCCAGATACCCACCGTCTCATAGGTCGGCAGGAGCCCGATGAAGAACGTGGCCAGTCCCATCAGGATCAGGCTGGCCACGAGAACCGGCTTGCGGCCAACCTTGTCGCCCAGGTACCCGCCGATCACGCCACCCAGCGGGCGGACCGCGAAACCGACCCCCAGGGTGGCGAAGGACAGCAGCGTTCCGGTGAGCGGGTCACTGGAGGGGAAGAAGTCATGGCTGAAGTACAACGCCGCCGCGGTGCCATACCCGATGAAGTCGTAGGCCTCGATCGTGGCCCCGATTCCCGAGCTGACGGCCACCTTGCGTGTGCTGGTGGTCCCGTGGGCGTTGCCTTCCAGTGAATGCGAATGCGAGGTGCTCACCGTCGAGGCTCCCTATCTGATCCGCACCGATCACATCTGTGACGGATCCTTGTTCGCTGGCTGTCGTCCCGCGACTCGGTGACTGTTAACAGTCAACAGCGACTAGAGAGAACTATGACCGCATGGGAGTTGACTGTCAACAGTCAACCGAAAATAGACTGCCCGCCGACGGGTGGTCAGGCCGACGCGGCGCCCCGGTTCCGCATCAGCCCCTGGGACAGGTTGGTCATGGCCTCCTGCATGTGGCGCTCGACCACCTGGCGGGCCAACCCGGGGTCGCCGCCGGCGATGGCGTCCACGATGTTCTGATGCCGGCGCACGGACATGTTGGTGATTGCGGAGTCGGGGCCGGCGAACATGATCGACATCCGGATCGAGCCGGCCACCGACTCCCAGGCGTGCACCAGCGTGCTGTTACCGGTCAGCGCGCACATCGTCCGGTGAAACTCCAGGTCGATCTCGACCATCTCGTTCACCGATCCGGTCGCCGCCGCCAAGTCGTCCAGCGCCCGTTGCAGCGTCGGGAGCTGGGCTTCTCGGTCGGGGGAGGCGGCGAGAAGGGATGCCGCCAGCCCCTCGAGGGCGGCTCGGACCAGGAACATCTCCTCGATTTCGCCGACCGAGAGAGTGCGCACGCTCAGCCGCCCGCGATCGCCGGCTTCGACCAATCCTTCCTGCTGCAGTTGCCGCATCGCCTCGCGCAACGTGCCCCGCGAGATGCCGAGGGTCGAGGAGAGCTCGGTCTCGACCAGATGGGTCCCGGGTGCGATCTCACCCGAGGTGATCGCCGTCCGCAGGGCGGCCAGGGCCTGCTCACGCAGGCTGGTCTTGGCCAACCCGCCCAGCCGGGAACCGTCCCGCGAGGTGGTCGATGTGGTCATCGGGTCTCCTATCGTCGGGCTCAGCATAACGGGCAACTGATAACTGTTGACTGTTGACAGTCAACCTGTCAGTATCGAGGTCATCAGCGCACCACCCGACGATCGGAGTCATTGATGACCATCTCCCGCCCGCCGCAACGCACCGCCGTGATCACCGGAGTGGGCGCCGAGCGCGGCATCGGCCGGGCCACCGCGCACCGCTTCGCCCGGGACGGCTGGGCCATCGTCGGCCTCGACCTGGACGGCGACGCCGCGGAAAAGCTGGCCGCCGAGTTGACCGAGCGCTACGGCGTGCCCGCGTTCGGCGCTGCGGTGGACGTTGCCGACGAAGCGTCGGTCCTGGCGGTGCGGGACGCGGTCGCCGCGGCGAACCTGCCCACGGTTGGGGCCGTGCTCAACATCGCCGGTATCACCTCACCCGTGCCGTTCCTGGACACCACCGTCGAGCTGTGGAACCGGATCTTCGCGGTCAACGTCACCGGCACCTACCTGGTGACCAAGGCGTTCCTGCCGGACATGATCGCCGGCGGCTACGGCCGGGTGTTGAACATGTCCTCGGTGTCCGCGCAACAGGGCGGCGGCGTCTTCGGCAAGACCCCCTACTCCTCGGCCAAGGCCGCGGTCCTGGGCTTCACCAAGGCGCTGGCCCGCGAACTCGGCCCCACCGGCATCACCGTCAACGCCCTCACGCCGGGCGCGGTCGACACCGACATCCGGGTCCACGGCACCACCCCCGAGATCGAGGAGGCCATCGTCAAGTCGATCCCGCTGGGTCGGCAGGCCTCGGTGGACGACGTCACCAGCCTGTTCGCGTTCCTGGCTTCCGAGGAGGCCGGTTACCTGACCGGCACCACCCAGAACGTCAACGGCGGCTCCTACTTCTCCTGACCCGACCCAGACCCCAACCAACCGAAGGGCATTCGCAATGACGCAAACCGTTGACCGGGGCACCCGGGTGGCCGACCTGGCCGCCGCCGCCGACCGGATCCGGCACCACATCCTGGACATGGGCGAAGTCCAGGGCCAGGGCTACGTCGGCCAGGGACTGGGCTTCGCCGACGTCCTCGCCGTGATCTACAAAGACCTCGCCAACCTGCGCCCGCAGGACCCGGAGTGGTTCGACCGGGATCGGGTCCTGCTGTCCATGGGCCACTACGCCATCGCCGAGTACGCCGCACTGGCCGAGGCCGGCACCCTGTCAGTCGACGAACTCGAGACCTATGGCTCGGACGACTCGCGGCTGCCGATGTCCGGCATGTCCACCTACACCCCCGGCATGGAAATCTCCGGCGGCTCCCTGGGCCACGGCCTGGGCGTCGCCGTTGGCATGGCCCTGGGACTGCGGTTCCAGGGCAACCCCGCCCGGGTCATCAACATGATGAGCGACGGCGAACTGGACGAGGGCTCGACCTGGGAGGCGGCGATGGCCGCCGCCCACCACGGCCTGGGCAACCTGCTGTGCGTGGTCGATGTCAACCAGCTGCAGGCCGACGGTCCGACCGCCGGAGTGCTGCGCACCGAACCCCTGATCGACAAGTGGCAGGCCTTCGGCTGGCGCACCGTCCGCGTGGACGGCAACGACATCGACGCCCTGGTCACCGCTTTCGAGTCGGTGCCACCCGGTGACACACCCGCGGTGGTGCTGTGTGACACCCGCATCGGGCGGGGGGTGCCGTTCCTGGAGACCCGGGAAAAGGCGCACTTCATCCGCATCGACGAGCACGAATGGGACCTCGCCCGCCAGGCGCTGCGCGCCGCCAACCCCGCTGGGAGCAACTGATCATGACGAACACCGTCACACCATCCCGGGCCAAGACCTCCGCGATGATCGCCAGCATCGCCGAGCCCGGCCAGAAGACCGCATCGGCGCCGTTCGGGCATGCCCTGGTCGCGCTGGCCGAACAGGACCCGACCGTCGTCGGGCTGTCGGCCGATCTGGCCAAGTACACCGACATGCACATTTTCCGGGACCGCTTTCCGGAGCGGTTCTTCCAGGTCGGCATGGCCGAGCAGGTGCTGCTCGGCGCGGCCGCCGGGATGGCCGAGACCGGCCTGGTCCCGTTCGTCTCCACCTACTCGGTGTTCGCCGCCCGCCGCGCCTACGACTTCCTGTGCCTGGACATCGCCGAACCCAACCTGAACGTGAACGTGGTCGGCGGGCTGCCCGGCCTGACCACCGGTTACGGGCCCAGCCATCAGGCGACCGAGGACATGGCGATCTTCCGGGGCATGCCCAACCTGACCATCGTCGACCCGTGCGACTCGGTCGACATCGAACAGGCCGTCCCGCAGCTGGCCGCCGCGGCCGGCCCGACCTACCTGCGGCTGCTGCGCGGCCACGTGCCCACCGTGCTGGACGAGTACGACTACACCTTCGAACTCGGCAAGGCCTCGGTGCTGCGCGGCGGCCACGACGTGGTGCTGATTTCCAGCGGGCTGATGACCATGCGAGCGCTGCAGGCGGCCACCGCCCTGGCGGCGCACAAGGTCGACGTCGCGGTCGTGCACACCCCGACGATCAAGCCGTTCGACGCCGAAACGGTGCTGGCCGAGCTGAATACCGACCGGCTCGCGGTGACCCTGGAGAACCACACCATCCGCGGCGGCCTGTTCGAAACCGTTGCCTCCGCCGCGGTTCTCGCCGGCGTGGCCAAGCGGGTGATCCCGGTGGCGCTGCCCGACGCGTTCCTGGACGCCGGCGCCCTGCCCACCCTGCACCGCCGGTACGGGCTGGATGTCGACAGCATCGTGGCCACGGTCCTGGACGGGCTAGCCTGACCCGATGATCTACCTGTCCCGGCTGCTGACCGACCGGGCGATGGACCGCCTGCACGCCTTGGGGCACCCGGTCCGGGTCGGTCGGGAGGAACCGCCGACCCGGGCGGAGCTGATGGCCGGGCTGGCCGGGGCCGGCGCGGCGGTGGTGACCCTGACCGAGCGGATCGACGCCGACCTGCTGGCCGCCGCCGGTCCGCAGCTGCAGATCGTGGCCAACGTCGCGGTCGGGTTCGACAATGTCGATCTGGCCGCGGCGCGGGCCGCCGGCGTCGTCGTCACCAACACCCCGGGGGTGCTCGACCGGGCCAGTGCCGACCACGCCTTCGCGCTGGTGCTGGCCGCCACCCGGCGCATCGCCGAGGGCGACCGCCTCATCCGCAGCGGGCAGCCCTGGGTCTGGGGCCCGCGAATGCTGGTCGGGCTGGACGTGAGCGCCGGCGCGACGCTGGGCATCCTGGGGTACGGGCGGATCGGTGCGGCCGTCGCCCGGCGGGCGCTGGCCTTCGACATGCGGGTGCTGGCCACCTCCCGGAGCGCCACCCCGGGCCGCACCGACGGCGCGGTGCGGTTCGTGGACACCGCGACGCTGCTCGCCGAGAGTGACGTGGTCAGCGTGCACACCCCGCTCACCCCGCAGACCCGGCACCTGATCGACGCGGCCGCGCTGGCCGCCATGCGGCCGGGTGCGTACCTCGTCAACACTGCCCGGGGCGGCGTGGTCGACGAACGGGCGCTGATCCAGGCCCTGCGCCGCGGACATCTGCGCGGGGCGGCCCTGGACGTCTTCGAGGGGGAGCCGGCGGTGAACCCGGACCTGCTCGACGCGCCCGGGCTCGTGCTCACCCCGCACACGGCCAGCGCCGGCGAGGCCACCCGCGACGCGATGGGCATCCTCGCGCTGGACAACGTGGCGGCCGTGCTGGCCGGCCGGCCCCCGCTGACCCCGGTCGGCTGACCTACCAGACCGGGCCGCCGCCGGCCAGCCCGACCAGCCAGGACTCCCAGGCCGGCCGGACCAGGTCGGCCAGGATCTGGTACCCGGCGCGCCCCGGATGGGCGCCGTCGCCATCGCGCACTTCCTGCCGCCAGGTCGCCTCCCGTCGCAGGTCGAACTGCACGCTGACGTAGGGCACCCGGCGGCGCTGGCACAACGCGGCGAAGAGCTCGTCCAGGCCGGCGATGCGGTCGTTCTGGTACTCGTCGTCGACGGCCGGTGGGCCGACGACCAGCGTCGGCCAGCGTGCCCCGTGGGCCTGCCGCATCAGCATGTCCAGGTTGGCCACCGAATACGGCCCGGCGACCCGGGTGCGCCCGCCGAGCAAGGTGGTGTCGTTGACGCCCAGGGACAGCACGACCCCGGCCGCGCAGTCCGCGGGCAGCCGGGCCGTGCATTCGGCGTTCATCCGGGCCAGCACGTCGGCGGTGGTCTCCCGGCGCACGCCCAGGTTGTAGGTGGTCAGCGGCCGGCCCAGGGCATGGCTGTCGGCGGCCAGCCGCCCGACCCAGCCGAGATGGTCGGGGTCGCCGACGCCCGCGACGAACGAGTCACCGACGAAACACACCCGCACATCGGTCCCCATGCCCCCCATCCGACCAGATGCCCCTTGGCGTGGCGGAGTTGACCACCCCGACGAACATGTGTTCGGATGATTCGGTGAGGTGGCAGGAGCAGGTGCTGGCAACCGACGACCCGTCCGCGTTGCCCGGGATGAGCCGGTTGGCCGGGTTGGTGCGCTCGGTCCGCACTCCCGAATTCGCGGGGGTGACCTTCCACGAGGTGCACGCCAAGTCGGCGCTGAACCGGGTGCCCGGCGGCTCGCCGATGCCGTTCGCCTGGACGGTCAATCCCTATCGGGGCTGCACCCACGGGTGCGTCTACTGTTTCGCCCGAAAGTCGCACACCTACCTGGATTTCGACTCCGGGGCGGATTTCGATCAGCAGATCGTGGTCAAGACCAACGTGGGTTCGGTGCTGCGCAAGGAGGTCGGCTCGCCGCGCTGGCGGCGCGAGCACGTGGCGATGGGCACCAACACCGACCCCTATCAGCGGGCCGAGGGCCGGTACCGGTTGATGCCGGAGATCATCGGCGCGCTGGCCGACAGTGGAACCCCGTTCTCCATCCTGACCAAGGGCACCGTGCTCTCCCGGGACCTGCCGCTGCTGGCCGCGGCCGGCCGGTCGGTGCCGGTCGGGGTGGGGGTGTCGTTAGCCCTGCTGGATCCCGAGCTGCAGGCGACCCTGGAACCGGGCACGCCCAGCCCGAAGGCGCGGCTCGACCTGGTGCGGCGGATCCGGGACGCGGGCCTGCCGTGCGGGGTGTTCGTCGCGCCGATCCTGCCGTTCCTGACCGATGGCCCGGACCAGATCCGGGCGCTGGTGCGTCAGCTGGCCGACGCCGGCGCGACCGGGGTCAGCGGCATCGGCCTGCATCTGCGGCCGGGGGCGCGGGAGTGGTTCTTCGGCTGGCTCGGCCGGACCCGGCCCGACCTGGTGGACCGCTACCACAAGCTCTATGCCGGGGGCGCGAACCTGCCCGCCGACTACCGCAAGGAGCTGGCCGGACGGGTCCGGCGGATCAGTGCCGAGTTCGCGCTCGGGGCGGGGGCGGACAGCCAGCTCGCCGGGCGCAATCCGGTGCGGGGGGTGCCGGGGGATCGAGAGGCCTCGTTCCCGGCCGGCAGCCTGCCGGCCCGTTCCGCCGATGAGCCGGCCCCGGCGACGGCCGCACCAACCCTGTTCTAACGGGTCGGGGCATGCGGGCCACCGGCGTCGGCGGATCGGCTGCGGGTCTCGGCCCATCGGCCGACCAGCGGGTTGAGCACGACGAGTGAGATCCAGCAGTACTCGGCGGCCGCCGGGCTGACCAGGTAGGCGACCGGGATCGAGGCCAGGAATACTGCCGGCAACACCGATGCGCTGATCCAGTCCCACCGGCGCTGGGCCGGCGTGCGCTGCCGGTCGACCAGCTGGGCCCGATCGGCCTGGTCCTGCACCAGGTGGTGCAGGATCGCCGTCACGGCGATCACCGCGGCGTACACCGCGACCGACAGCGGCAGGCCGACCTTGCCCAGCGCCTCGGTGGTGAACGGGATGAGCACCACGCCGAACATCACGACGCAGTTGAGCGTGATGACCCGGGAGTTCAGGGCGGTCATCTCGGCGACGACCCGGTGATTGGCCCGCCAGAACGAGACGACCACCAGGAAGCTGATGGTGAAGCTGATCAGCGACGGGCCGTTGGCCGCCCACAGGGCGGCCGGGCTCGACCAGGCCTGCGGACTGAAGTCGTCGACGGTGGTGATCAGCAGCGTCACCGCGAACGCGAAGATCGCGTCGAAGAAGGTCACAGCACGGGCGAACTCCATGCCTTCCTTGGCATAGACGCGATCCCCGGGCATCGGCCCTCCCACCGTCGACCGTCAGTCGATCAGGTTAGCGACCGCCGCGTCCGGCCCGGACCGGACGGTGATCGTGGCCGTGCTCGAAGCCCTGGCCGTCCCGGCGCGGACCGTGCGAATCGCGCTGTCCGGCCCAGGGCCGGCGACCGGCCGCGTCCTCGCGGTCGGGCTCGATCCGCAGGGTGCGGCCGCTGACCTTGGCGTTGGCGATCCGGCCGAGCGCGGCCGGGGACAGCTCCGCGGCGATCTCGACCGTGGAGAAGGTGTCGAAGATCTCGATGCGGCCCAGATCCTTGCCGCTGACCCCACCCTCGCCGGCGATGGCGCCGACGATGCCGGCCGGGCGCACCCCGTCCCGATGACCGACGGCGACGCGGTAGCGCCGACCGAACGGCGGGCGGGCCGCGCGGCCGGGCCGGTCACCGGCGGCTGAGCGCACCTTGGTCTTGCGGTCCTTCTCGAACGACGCCGGCTCCACGGCCGGGGTCCGCTCGACGCCGTCGTCGCCGGCGGCCAGCGCCAGCAGCGCGGCGGCCAGTTCCTCGGCGGTGATCTCGGACTCCGCGAGCAGGTCGCGGATCAGCCGGTTCTGCCGGCCCA
The DNA here is from genome assembly GCF_000024365.1 of Nakamurella multipartita DSM 44233. Taxonomy (NCBI): domain Bacteria; kingdom Bacillati; phylum Actinomycetota; class Actinomycetes; order Nakamurellales; family Nakamurellaceae; genus Nakamurella; species Nakamurella multipartita. Next base: position 3,679,821 of record NC_013235.1, on the reverse strand, counting down.
ACCGGCCCACGTCCAGACGGGTCAGAGCCTTGCGCAGCACCATGGCCGCCTTGTGCGCGGTCACCTCGTCCGGGCTGGGCGGGACGATCTGCTCCAGGGTGCCGCGGGTGGCCCGTTCGATGGCCCGCAGCCGGCCCATCTCCCGAGGGGTGAAGAACGTCAGCGCGGTACCGGTGCGGCCGGCCCGGCCGGTGCGGCCGATGCGGTGGACGTAGGCCTCCGGCTCGCCGGGGGCGTCGAAGTTGACCACCAGGTCGATCCGGTCGACATCCAGGCCGCGGGCGGCGACGTCGGTGGCCACCAGCACGTCCAGGCGCCCGTCGCGGAGCCGCTCGATGATCTTCTCGCGCTCCTTCTGCGGGACGTCGCCGTTCATCACCGCGGCCGAGACGCCGCGGGCGAGCAGGTCGGTGCCGACCTGGTCGCAGGCCTCCTTGGTGCGGACGAACACGATCGCCGCATCGCCCTCGGTGACCTGCAGGAAGCGGGTCAGCGCGTCGACCTTGTCGCGGAACGGCACGACCGCGTAGATCTGCCGGACCGAGTCGACAGTCGAGGACTGCCGGCTCACGGCGATATCCACCGGGTTGGTCATGTGCTTGGCCGCGATCGACCGGATCGCCGGCGGCATGGTGGCCGAGAACAAGGCGGCCTGACGGGAGTTCGGGGCGTCGGACAGGATGCGATCCACGTCCTCGGCGAAGCCCATCCGCAGCATCTCGTCGGCCTCGTCGAGCACCAGGAAGCGCAGCCCGGACAGGTCCAGGGTGCCCCGCTCGAGGTGGTCGATGATCCGTCCGGGAGTGCCGACGACGACCTGGGCGCCGGCCCGCAGCGCGGCCCGCTGGGGCAGGAAGCCGGTGCCGCCGTAGATGGCGATCACCGACACGTCGGGCAGCGCGGTCGCGAACGAGGAGATGGCGTCGGCCACCTGGACGGCGAGCTCACGCGTCGGGCACAGGACCAGGGCCTGCACGCCGGGGGTCGGATCGATCGCGGCCAGCAGCGGCAGGCCGAAGGCGGCCGTCTTGCCGGTGCCGGTCTGCGCGACACCGGTGATGTCCCGGCCGGCGAGCAGCGCCGGGATGGCCGCCGCCTGGATTGCGGTGGGGGTGGCGAAGCCCAGGTCCTTGACGGCGCGCAGCAGCGTGCCGGGCAGACCCAGCTCGTCGAAACCGGGCCCGGTGGGTACCGGAGCGGTCTCCTGGATCGATTCAGAATCAGGGGTATCGGAAAGGAGGGCAGCCTGCATGGTCATCGAAAAAGAACCCAATCACTCGAAAGAACTGGAGCCTGGGAAGCCGGCCACGGTGGCTGGCCCGGTCGCAGTTCCCGAATGATGAACAAATCCGTCGTCGAGAAGGCGCGACTCACTCCGCGTAACGATCCCATGATAGCGGACGGCCGATCCGGCCGCTGACGGTGCCCCGGGCCGGCCCGAACGTGAAACCCGGGAGCGACGGGCCGGGTGATTGATGGCAGGCACGGCGCCGGAGGGGCAGACTTGAGCTGTCGATGATCACCATCAGGATCGGTCGGCGGATGATCAACAGTGAGAGGGGTCAATGATGATCACGGACAAGGGCGTGGCCGTGCCCGACGACATGGCGACGGTGCTCGAAGCAGACCAGGGAGCGCTGGCGGCGTTCCAGTCGCTGCGACCGGATGACCAGCAGGTCTACGTCAAGTGGGTCGGGGCGGGCCACGGCGCCGACGCCCGCAAGGAGCGGCTGGCCGGCCTGGGCGAGCACGTGAAGTCCTACCAGCGCCGCCCGGCCGAGGAGCACGGGTCTCCGCACCCGCTCCAGGACGTCTGACTCAGGAGGCTGGCTCGGACCCAGGATGGCCCGCCCGGCCCGGTCGTAGATTGGGTCGGGTGAGCGTCATCACCCTGCCGCTGTTCCCGCTCGGGACCGTGCTGTTCCCCGGTGCCCGGCTGCCGCTGCACATCTTCGAGCGGCGCTACCGCACGCTGATCGCCGACATCCTGGCCCGTACCGACGGGTTCGCCGAGTTCGGCGTCGTCGCGATCCGGGCCGGCCTGGAGGTCGGTGAGCACGGCGTCGAGAGCCTCTACCCGGTCGGCTGCACCGCGGCGGTGCAGCGCGTCCAGCCGTTCACCGACGGCAGCTTCGACATCCTGACCGTCGGCGCCCGCCGGTTCGCCATCCGCGGCGTCCATCCGCCGATGCCCGACACCGCCGACGAGGCCGAGATCGAGTTCCTGGCCGAGGCCCCATCGGCGCGCAGCGACGACCTGGCCCGCACGGCGGCCCGCACCTTCCACCGCTACCGGCGCGCCCTGCTGGAGGCGCAAGGACTGGATGCCGACGGCCCGTTCACCCTGCCGACGGATCCGGTCGACTGCTCCTACGCCATCGCCGCGACCATGGTGCTGGACCTGACCGACCGCCAGCGCCTGCTGCAGGCCGCCACCGTCGACGACCGGCTGACCCTGGCCCTGGAGCTGCTGCGCCGGGAGATCGCCATGGTCGGGCAGATGTCGCTGCGAGCCGGCGAGGAACTGTCGCGGGGGACGTACTCGCCGAACTGACCGCCGCTAAGGTGCGCAGGCGTGCGGATCGTGTCGGTCAACGCCTGGGGCGGCGCCCTCGCGGATGACCTGCTCAGCTGGATCGCCGACGACCCGGCCGACGTGCTGTGCCTGCAGGAAGTCCCGCGCATCCCCGGCGGTTCGGGCTGGACGCAGTTCGCCGACGGCGAGCGCACGTTGCCGCAGCGCGCCGATCTGTTCGCCGATGTGTCGTCGGCCTTGCCGCATCACCAGGGGCTGTTCGTGGCCAGCGACAGCGGCCCGGTGACCGATGCGGACGGTCGACCCCGCCAGCAGCAGTTCGGGGTCGCCACCTTCGTCTCCGATGCGGTGCCGCTGGTCGGCGTCGAATCCGCCTTCGTGCACGGCCGGTACGTCGCGCACCGGCAGTGGCCGCGGGGCGATCGACCGCGCGCGGCGCTGGCCGTCCGGCTCGCCGTCGAGGCCACCCGTTTCATCACCGTCGTGCAGCTGCACGGGCTGCGCGATCCCGCCGGCAAGCAGGACACCCCGGCCCGGGAGGGGCAGGCGCACCGGCTCGCCGACCTGGTCACCCACGCTCGCGGTCCCGGCGATCTCACCGTGGTGTGCGGCGATCTGAACCTGCTGCCGACCAGCCACACCTTCCAGGTGCTGGCCGGGATCGGGCTGACCGACCTGGTCGGCACCGCCGACACCCGCACCTCGCGCTACCCCAAGCCGACCCGGCATGCGAGCTACCTGCTGATCTCCGAACCCGACGCGGCCCGGACCTTCACCATCCCGGCCCATCCCGAGGTGTCCGACCACCGGCCGCTGGTCCTGGAAATCTGATCCCGGCCCGCTGTCGATTCTGGCCGATCCCGTTCGTCTGGTGCTGTGATGACGGTGCACGCAGTGCCGTCCGGACACCCAGTGGAGGGTCTCATGCCCCGGTACGTGTTCCTGATCGTCGAGAACGAGGGCGGGTACGCCGACGCCCACCCGGCCGAGATGGAGAAGGTGATGGCCATGCACCAGGACTTCGCCACCGCGGTGGCGTCCTCCGGGGCGACCTTGCACGGCGGGGAGGCGCTGCAGCCCACGCCGACGGCCCGCTACCTGCGGGGCACCCGGACCGACGGGGTGGCCGTGGTCGATGCACCCAATCCGGAGCTCAAGGAGGTCCTCGGCGGCTACTACCTGGTCGAGGCGGCCGACGACGAGCAGGCGTTGGAGCTGGCCAAACTGTGCCCGGCACCCCACGGGTACGTCGAGGTCCGGCCGGTGTGGGAGTTCAGCAACCCGCAGTGAGGGCTCGTGGTCCGGTGAGCACCGGCGCGGCCGCTGCGGCCGGGGTCGCGGTGGCCAGGGCCCGGACGGAACTGTCCGGCCGGGTCCTGGCCGTTACCCTGCGGGCGGTGGCCGACGCCGACATCGCCGAGGAGGCGACCGCCGAGGCTTTCCTGTCGGCGGTCGAGACCTGGCCGCGGACCGGCGTTCCCGAGTCGCCGGAGGCCTGGCTGATCACCGTCGCCCGGCGCAAGGCCCTGGATCGGCTGCGCCGCGACTCACTGGGTCGCCGGCTGGCCCTGCGGATGCTGCCGCCGCAACCGCACCCGGCCGCGGACAGCGGCATCGACGTCGGGGTCATCGGGGACGAGGAACTGCGCCTGGTGGTGCTGTGCGCCGATCCCCGGCTGCCCGAGTCCGATCAGATCGCGCTCACCCTCAAATGGGCGTGCGGGGCCAGCACGGCGGCCATCGCGGCGGCCCACCTGGTCAGCACGCCGACGATGGCGGCCCGGCTGACCCGGGCCCGCAAGAAGCTGGCCGCGGCCGGTCCGCGGCTGGACCTGCCGGACGACGCGACGGTCGACGCGCGGCTGCCGGCGGTCTGCCGCGTGCTGCACTTGGCCTACACCCTGGGTCACACGGCGGCCGACGGCGCCGAGCTGACCGACGAGGACCTGACCGGCCGGGCCGTGCACCTGACCCGCACGTTGCACCGGCAGCGCCCCAAGGACGCCGAGATCACCGGTCTGCTCGCGCTGGTGCTGCTCGGCCAGGCCCGGTCGAGCAGCCGCATCGTCGACGGCCGGCAGGTGCTGCTGGCCGACGCGGACCGCACGGCCTGGGACCGAGCGCTGGCGGACGAGGGCCTGGCCCTGTCCGAGCTGGCCCTGGCCCAGGGCATCGTGGCCGGCGCCCGGCCCGGGCCGCTGGCGTTGCAGGCGGCGATCTCGGCGGCGCACACCCGGGCGTCCTCGTTCGCCGACACCGACTGGCGGCTGATCGTGCAGCTCTACGGCCTGCTGCTGACGGCCGAGCCCAGCCACACGCACGCGCTGGGCCGGTGCGTGGCGGTGTCCTACCTCTACGGTCCGCAGGTCGGGCTGGCCGACCTCGACGGGGTGATGGCGGACGGGGTCCTGAACCGCTACCCGTACGCCCATGCCGCCCGCGCCCAGCTGCTCGAGCGGGCCGGCCGGCCCGAGGACGCCGTGCGGGCCTGGCAGGCGGCGGCCGCGACCGGGCGCACCGACGCGGAACGGGCGTATTTCACCGAGCGGGCCGGGAACAGTCGCGCCCCGGCCGTGGTTGCCACTGAGCGTGAATACTCCTGAGCTCGCCAGCGCCTTGACCACGACCGCCGGCGTTCGGCTGTCCGTCCTGGACCTGGCCGGCGTCGGCGTCGGCACCTCGGTCGGCGACGCACTGGCCGCCACCACCGCGCTCGCCGTCCGGGCCGAAGAGCTGGGCTATCACCGCTTCTGGGTCGCCGAGCACCACGGGATGCCGGCCGTGGCCTCCGCCGCACCGGCCGTCCTGCTGGCCCACCTGGGCGCGCACACCTCGACCATCCGGCTCGGCTCGGGCGGGGTGATGCTGCCCAACCACGCGCCGATGGTGATCGCCGAGCAGTTCGGCACGTTGGCCGCGCTGCATCCCGGACGCATCGATCTGGGGCTGGGCCGGGCGCCCGGATCGGATCAGCTGACCGCCTACGCGTTGCGCCGCCGGATGGACCCGTCGGGACCGGACGACTTCGCCGACCAGATCGACGAGCTGGTGCACTTCATGCGGCGCGACTTCCCGGCCGACCACCCGTTCGCGGCGATCCGGACCACCCCGGCGATCCCGGTGCCGCTGTACATCCTGGGCTCCTCGGACTACGGCGCCCGGTTGGCCGCCCGGCTCGGCCTGCCCTACGCCTTCGCCCACCACTTCGCCGGCGCCGGGGGCAACACCGGGGCCGCGCTGGATCTGTACCGGTCCCAGTTCCGGCCCTCGGACGTGCTGGCCGAGCCCTACCCGATGATCGGCGTCAGCGCGCTGGCCGCCGACACCGAGGAGCGGGCCCGCTACGAAGCGCGAGCCGGCGCCCTGTCGATGCTGCTGTTGCGCTCGGGCCGGCTGCAGGAGATTCCGTCGCCGGAGCAGGCTGCCGCCTACCCCTACTCGCCGGCCGAGTTGGACCTGCTGCGGGCGATGGGGCGCACCGAGGTGGTGGGCTCGGCCGAGCAGGTGGCGGCCGGGCTGGACGAGCTCGCCCAGCGCTACGGCGTGCGCGAGATGATCATCTCCACCCGGGCCTACAGCCTGCCGGCCAAGCTCGCCTCGATGGACCTGATCGCCCAGGCCTACTCCCGGGTGGGTGCCGCGGGCTGACCGGTCGCACGGGCCGGACCGGCTCCGGCCGTAGGATCAGCGGGTCCTCGACACCAGCCCGAAGGAATCCTCTGTGCTCCGCGATCGCAACGCCGGTTCCCTGCGCCCCACCGACGACGGCACCACCGTCACCCTGGCCGGTTGGGTGGCTCGTCGACGCGATCACGGCGGCGTCATCTTCATCGACCTGCGGGACGCCTCCGGGGTGGCCCAGGTAGTGTTCCACTCGGGCGAGGTACTGGCCGCCGCGCACCAGCTGCGCAGCGAGTACTGCGTGCGGGTGACCGGGACCGTGGCCATCCGGCCGGCCGGCAACGAGAACCCCGACCTGCCCACCGGCGCGATCGAGGTCGAGGCCCTCACCCTGGAGGTGCTCTCGGAGTCCGCGCCGCTGCCCTTCCAGATCGACGACACGATCTCGGTCGGCGAGGAGACCCGGCTCAAGTACCGCTACCTGGACCTGCGCCGGGCGGCCCCGGCGCACGCGCTGCGGCTGCGGGCCAAGGTCAGCCGGGCGGCCCGGGACGTGCTCGACGACGCCGGCTTCGTGGAGATCGAGACCCCGACGCTGACCCGCAGCACCCCCGAAGGGGCCCGCGACTTCCTGGTTCCGGCCCGCCTGCGGCCCGGTTCCTGGTACGCGCTGCCGCAGTCGCCGCAGCTGTTCAAGCAGCTGCTGATGGTGGCCGGGATGGAGCGGTACTACCAGATCGCCCGCTGCTACCGGGACGAGGACTTCCGCGCCGACCGGCAGCCCGAGTTCACCCAGCTCGACATCGAGATGTCCTTCGTCGAGCAGGACGACGTGATCGCCATCGGCGAGCAGGTGATCGCCAGCCTGTGGCGGCTGATCGGGCACGAGATCAGCACGCCCATCCCGCGGATCAGCTTCCGCGAGGCGATGGACAAGTACGGTTCGGACAAGCCCGACCTGCGGTTCGACCTGCAGCTCACCGAACTGACCGACTACTTCGCCAGCACCCCGTTCCGGGTCTTCCAGGCGCCCTACGTCGGGGCCGTCGTGCAGAAGGGCGGCGCCAGCACGCCCCGCCGCGGCTTCGACGCCTGGCAGGAGTGGGCCAAGCAGCGCGGCGCCCGCGGTCTGGCCTACGTCACCATCGCCGCCGATGGAACCCTGGGCGGCCCGGTGGCCAAGAACATCTCCGAGGACGAGCGGGCCGGGCTGGCCGCGGCGGTCGGCGCCGAGCCGGGCGACGCGGTGTTCTTCGGCGCCGGCACCCGCAGGTCCACCCAGGAGCTGCTCGGCGCGGCCCGGCTGGAGATCGGCCGGCGCGGCGGGCTGATCGACGAGGACGCCTGGTCGTTCGTGTGGGTGGTCGACGCGCCCCTGTTCGAGCGCACCGACGAGACCGACGATGTGACGGTCGGCGGCGCCGGCAGCACCTGGACCGCCGTGCACCACGCGTTCACCTCGCCCAAGCCCGAGTGCCTGGACACCTTCGACACCGACCCGGGCTCGGCGCTGGCCTACGCCTACGACATCGTCTGCAACGGCAACGAGATCGGCGGCGGCTCGATCCGTATCCATCGGGCCGACGTGCAGGAACGCGTCTTCGCCGTGATGGGGCTGACCCCCGAGGACGCCCAGACCAAGTTCGGGTTCCTGCTGGAGGCGTTCAGCTTCGGCGCCCCGCCGCACGGCGGCATCGCCTTCGGCTGGGACCGGATCGTCATGCTGCTGGCCAAGGCGACGTCGCTGCGCGAGGTCATCGCCTTCCCCAAGTCCGGCGGCGGCTTCGATCCGCTGACCGCGGCCCCCGCGCCGATCACCCCGGAGCAGCGCAAGGAGGCCGGGGTGGACTACGTGCCGCCCAAGCCGGCCAAGGCGACCGAGTCGAGCACGCCCAGCTGACCGGCGGCGCCCGGCTCGGCGTCAACACACGGTCGAAACACACCGTGCCTAGAGTGTGCGACCGACCAGGCCTGGGGCCCGGCGACATGGAGAAGGGAGCAGCGTGGGCATCAAGGTGGCGCTCGAGCACCGCACGTCCTACCGCTTCGACCGTTTGGTGACGATCCACCCGCACGTGGTCCGGCTGCGGCCGGCGCCGCATTCGCGGACCACGATCGAGTCGTACTCGCTGACCGTCGAGCCGGCCAACCACTTCGTGAACTGGCAGCAGGATCCGTTCGGCAACTTCATGGCCCGGCTGGTGTTCCCGGAGCGGGCCCGCGAGCTGACCATCACCGTCGGCCTGGTCGCCGACCTGGCCGTGGTCAACCCGTTCGACTTCTTCATCGAGGACTACGCCGAGCACTACGGCTTCACCTACCCGGCCGAGCTGGCCGCCGACCTGGAGCCGTACCTGCGGCCGGTCGACGAGGGCGGCCCGGGCAGCGGGCCGGGGCCACTGGTTCGCGGCTGGCTCAAGGACTTCACGGTCGCCGACCAGACCCGGATCGTGGACTTCCTGGTCCAGATCAACGCCGCGGTGCAGCGCTCGGTGGGTTACTCGGTGCGGATGGAGCCGGGCGTGCAGACCCCGGACCACACCCTGTCCACGGCGATCGGGTCCTGCCGGGACTCGGCCTGGTTGCTGGTCTCGCTGCTGCGCGAGCTGGGCCTGGCCGCGCGTTTCGTCTCCGGCTACCTGGTGCAGCTGACCTCCGACGTGCCGTCGCTGGACGGCCCGTCCGGCCCGGCCGCCGACTTCACCGACCTGCACGCCTGGGCCGAGGTCTACATCCCGGGCGCCGGCTGGATCGGCATGGACCCCACCTCGGGGCTGTTCGCCGGCGAGGGCCACATCCCGCTGTCGGCCACGCCGCACCCCTCCACGGCCGCGGCGATCAGCGGGTCGACCGGGATCGCGCAGACCACGCTGGAGTACTCCAACGTCGTCCGGCGGGTGCACGAGGACCCGCGGGTCACCCTGCCCTACATCTCCGAACAGTGGGTGGCCGTGCAGAAGGTCGGCCAGGAGGTCGACCGCCGGCTGACCGAGGCGGACGTGCGGCTGACCATGGGCGGCGAACCCACCTTCGTCTCCATCGACGACCTGACCGCGCCGGAATGGACGATCGCCGCGGACGGCCCGCAGAAGCGGGAACGGGCCGGCGTGCTGGCCCAGCGGCTGCGTGGCATCTACGCGGCGAACGGCATCGTGCATCGTGGGCAGGGCAAGTGGTACCCGGGCGAGCCGCTGCCGCGTTGGCAGATCGTGCTGCACTGGCGGGCCGACGGCCAGCCGCTGTGGTCCGATCCGAGCCTGTTCGCCGATCCGTGGGCCGAGCCGTCGGACAGCTTGGCGTCGGGGGCGGCGCCGGACGCCGGCGACCAGCGGCGGGACGCGGGCGTCGCGGAGGCCGGCGCCTTCGCCGAGTCCATCGCCGCCTACTTCGGACTGCCCCAGTCCCAGGTGCGACCGGCCTTCGAGGACCCGCTGGCCAAGCTGGCCGCGCTGGTCCGGCTGCCGGCCGGGGAGCCGGTCAGCCAGGACCTGACCGACGACTCACCGGACGCCCGGGCCGAATTGCTGACCACGCTCGATGAATCGGTGGAGACGCCGACCGCGTTCGTGCTGCCGCTGCATCGACTGGCCGCCCCGGCCGAGGACCGGGGCGATCCCGACGACGCGGCGGCCGAGCCGGCCACCGTCGGCTGGGCCAGCGCCGACTGGCGGCTGCGCCGCGGCCGGATCGTGCTGGTGCCCGGCGATTCTCCGGCCGGGCTGCGGCTGCCGCTGGACGCCATCTCCTGGCAGGAGCCGGAACCGCCGGTCGACCCGGATCCGCTGGAGGCCAAGCCGGAGCTGCCGGCCACCCAGCTGCACCGGCCGCGGGCGATCGTGGTCGAGGCGACCGGCGCGCCGACCACCGCCCTGGTGATCGAGGCCCGCGGCGGCCTGATCCACGTGTTCCTGCCGCCGATCCAGGAGCTCGACCCGTGGGTCGAACTGATCGGCGCCATCGACCACGCCGCGTCCAGCCTGGGCCTGCCGCTGGTGCTGGAGGGTTACCCGCCGCCCAACGACCCGCGCCTGAAAACCCTGTCGGTGACGCCGGATCCGGGCGTCATCGAGGTCAACGTCCAGCCGGTGGCCGGCTGGGACGAGCAGGTCGCGCTGACCACCACGCTGTACGAGCAGGCCCGGCTGAGCCGGCTGGGCACCGAGACGTTCGCGGTCGACGGCAGCCATCGGGGGACCGGCGGCGGCAACCACATCACCGTCGGTGGCGCGACCCCGGCCGAGTCGCCGTTGCTGCGCCGACCGGACCTGCTGGTCTCGCTGCTGACCCACTGGCAGCGGCACCCGGCCCTGTCCTACCTGTTCTCCGGTCAGTTCATCGGCCCGACCTCGCAGGCCCCGCGGGCCGACGAGGGCCGGCCCGAGTCGCTGTACGAGATGGAGATCGCGTTCTCGGAGATCGAGCGGGCGATCGCCCGGGCGGGTGGCCGGCCCGACGGGTCGGCCGCGCCGTGGGTGGTGGACCGGGCGCTGCGGCACCTGCTGACCGACCTGACCGGCAACACCCACCGCGCCGAGTTCTGCATCGACAAGCTCTACAGCCCGGACTCGGCCCGCGGCCGGCTCGGGCTGCTGGAACTGCGCGGCTTCGAGATGCCGCCGCACGCCCAGATGGCGCTGGTGCAGGCCCTGCTGGTGCGATCGCTGGTGTCCCGGTTCTGGGACGAGCCGCTGCGGGCCCCGCTGATCCGGCACGGGGACAACCTGCACGGCCGATACCTGTTGCCGCACTATGTGATCTCCGACATCGCCGAGGTGGCCGCGGATCTGCGGGCGCACGGCATCGACTTCCAGACCAGTTGGCTGGACCCGTTCTTCGAGTTCCGGTTCCCCCGGCTGGGCACGGTGACGGTCGGCGGCATGGGCCTGGAGCTGCGTTGGGCGATCGAGCCCTGGCACGTGCTGGGGGAGGAGGCCACCGCCGGCGGCACCGCCCGCTACGTCGACTCCTCGGTGGAGCGGCTGCAGGTCAGCCTGACCGGGGCCTCCGGTCCCGGGCAGGTGTGGGTGACCTGCAACGGCTATCCGGTCCCGCTGCAGCCGACCCACGTGCCGGGCCTGCTGGTCGCCGGCGTCCGCTACCGGGCCTGGCAGCCGCCGAGCTCGCTGCACCCGACCATCCCGTCGGATTCGCCGCTGGTCTTCGACGTGGTCGACGCGGTCAGCGGAGTCTCGTTGGGCGGGGCCACCTATCACGTCTCGCATCCGGGCGGTCGCAGCTACGAGACCCCGCCGGTGAACGCGATGGAAGCCGAGTCGCGGCGGACCCGCCGGTTCGACGCGGCCGGGCACAGCCCGGGCGAGATCGACATCAACCAGTTGCGGGAACGGGCGGGCCTGCTCGCCGTCGACCACAACGCCCCGGGCATGCTCGATCTGCGCCGGGCCAGGGCCATCTGCCGGTGACCATGACCGGCCCCGCGAACCTGCCGCTGCCCCCGCCGCCAGCCGGCCCGACCTCCGTGGTCGAGGCCTACCTGGGGCGCAGCGGCATGTTCACCCCAGGGGTCGAGGACCCGCGCCGGTACGACGAGATGACCGGCCGGGACGGTGCTCTGCTGCCCGGCTGGGCCGAACTGGCGGCCGAGATCGACGCCGTCGGCGAGGTCGGCCTGGCCGCCCTCGCCGGCCAGGTCGATCGGCTGCTGGAGGACGACGGGGTCACCTACACCCCGGTCGATCCGACCGGGGGGCCGGCGGACAGTGCGCCGGCCGGGCCCGAGCGGTGGCGGCTGGACCCGCTGCCGCTGGTGGTCGGGGACAGCGACTGGACCGGCCTGGAGGCCGGGCTGATCCAGCGTTCGACCCTGCTGGACGCGATGCTCACCGACCTGTACGGACCCGGCAAGCTCGTCGAGAACGGCCTGCTGCCGGCCGAACTGGTCTACCAGTACCCGGACTACCTGCGGCCGGCTCACGGCATCACCATTCCCGGTGCGCACCAACTGTTCTTCCACGCCCTGGACGTGTGCCGGGACGTCACCGGCGAGTTCCTGGCCTTGGGCGATCGGACCCAGGCTCCGTCCGGCGCGGGTTATGCGATGGCCGACCGACGGGCGGTGTCCAAGGTGCTGCCCGGGTTGTTCCGGCGCGCCGCCCCTCGCGGCCTGTCCGCGTTCTTCCACACCATGCGCTCCGCGCTGGCCTCGGTCGCGCCGAGCGAGGCCGAGGATCCGCGGGTCGTCGTGCTCACCCCGGGCACGCACTCGGAGACGGCCTTCGACCAGGCCATGCTGGCCTCCCTGCTGGGTGTGCCGCTGGTGGAAAGCGCCGACCTGACCATCCGGCGGGGCCGCTTGTGGATGCTGTCCATGGGCCGGTTCGAGCCGGTCGACGTGGTGGTCCGCCGGGTCGACGCCGCCTGGTCCGACCCGCTGGACCTGCGTCCGGACTCCCGGCTGGGCGTCGTCGGGCTCGCCGAGGCCTGTCGGCGCGGCACCGTGACCGTGGTCAACACCCTGGGCAGCGGCGTGCTGGAGAACCCGGGACTGATCCCGTTCCTGCCCAAGCTGGCCCGCACGGTGCTCGGCGAGAGCCTGAAAATCGAAGCGGTGCCGACGTTCTGGTGCGGGGACGACGCCGGCCGCAGTCACGTGCTGGCCAACCTGGACCGGATGGTGCTGCGCTCGACCACCCGCGGTCGCTCGAAGTTCCCGGCCATGATGAGCCGCGGCGAGCTGGAGAGTTGGCGGGCCCGGATCGAGGCCGAGCCGACCGCCTGGGTGGGCCAGGACGTGGCCCCGTTCTCGGAGGCGCCGATGGCCACCGCGGACGGGCTGACCGCCGGCCAGGTCAGCATGCGGCTGTTCACCGTCGCCCACGGCTCCGGTTACGTGGCCATGCCCGGTTCGTTGGGTCGTGTTCAGGACGGCGAACTGACCTCCGCCGGCCGCGGCCGGACCAGCGTGGCCAAGGACGTGTGGGTCCGGTCGACCCGGATCGAGGCGCCGGACCGGCGCGAGGGTCGGGTCTGGCTCTACGAGGGTCCGCTGGTGGCCCCCAAACCCGTCGAGTCGACCGCGTCGCCGCGCGTGCTGGAGGACATGTTCTGGCTCGGCCGGTACGCCGAGCGCACCGAGGACCTGGTCCGGCTGCTCACCGCAGCCCGGTACCGGGTGGACGACTTCCGTTTCCGGCCCGAGCATCTCGGAGCCGGCTGCGTCCCGGTGCTGCTGTCCGCGGTGTCCTCGGTGTCGGGCACCCGGGCGTTCGCGGCCGAGGAGGACCCGACCCGGCGGATCCGCGACCTGATGCTGGACGCGGGGGAGAACGGCTCGGTGGCCCAGTCGCTGGCCGGGCTGCGGGAGGCCGCGCGCTCGGTGCGCGATCAGCTCTCCGGCGATACCTGGATGGTGCTGGCGGCCACCGACCGGGCCCTCGGGGAACTGGCCGACGCGCCCCCGGATGCCGGGGTGGTGCTGGCCTCTAAGCAATCCGACGTGCTCTCGGGCATGCTCGCGCTGTCCGGGCTGATCAGCGAGAACATGATCCGCGACCCCGGCTGGTATTTCCTGGATCTGGGCCGGCGGATCGAACGGGCCCAGCAGGTGGTCGCGCTGCTGCGGGCCACGCTGACCCGCTCCCACAGTTCGGCCACCGACTCGCTGGTGGTCGAGTCGGTGCTGGCGGCCAGCGAGTCCGGCGTCACCTACCGCCGCCGCTACCGGGGCCGGATCCAGGTGGCGACCATGCTCGAGCTGCTGCTGCTGGACGTGGGCAACCCCCGGTCGCTGGCCTACCAGGTGGCCGCCGCCCGGGCCGACCTGCGCGCCCTGCCCGACTCGTCGGGCACCTCGCGGCCGGTCCGCAAGCTGGAGGAGGTCGACGCCACCCTGCGCCGGACCCGGCCGGAGGATCTGGACGTCATCGACGACGACGGCGCGCGACGCGAGCTGCTCGCGTTGCTCGAAGGCCTGCACGACGCGCTTCGCGGGATCGCCGATTCCATCGCCGCCCAACACTTCTGGCATCCGAGCCCGATGCAGGCGGTTGGCGTCGTCACGTTGGAAGGGATGCCGGGATGACGGGGACGACGACCGGGGCCCCGACCCGCCGGTACCGGATCCAGCATCGGACCGTGTACCGCTACAGCGACGAGGTGTCCACCTCGTTCGGTCGCGGGTACCTGCGCCCGCGGGAGATCCCGGACGGGCAGCGCTGCCTGTCCTACTCGTTGGCCATCGAGCCCGAGCCCTCGGACCTGACCCACGACATCGACGTCTACGGCAATCCGAACACCTACTTCCACGTGACCACCGGGCACACCGAACTGGTGGTCACCGGCCTGTCCGAGGTCGAGGTGCAGCGGCCGGCCTTCGACCAGGCGGTGCTGGACCTGCCGTGGGAGCAGGCCCGGCCGTCCGGGTTCGTCGACCCGCGCGCGGTCGAGTTCACCCTGGCCTCGCCGCTGGTGCGGATGCCGTTGCAGGTCCACGAGTACGCGCTGGAGACCTTCACCCCGCACCGGCCGATCATCGACGCCGTGCGCGATCTGACCCATCGCATCTTCACCGGCTTCAAGTACCACCCCGGCTCGACGTCGGTGTCCTCCACGGTGATCGACGTGCTGGAGGCGAGATCCGGGGTGTGCCAGGACTTCGCGCACCTCGCGGTGGCCTGCCTGCGGTCGGTCGGGCTGGCCTGCCGGTACGTCTCGGGCTACCTGGCTACCGACCCGCCCCCCGGCAAGGAACGCATGATCGGGGTCGACGCCAGTCACGCCTGGGCCGCCGTCCGGCTGGCCGACGGCCGCTGGCTCGGCTTCGACCCGACCAACGACGCGTTCGCCGACGAGCGCTACACCATCGTCGCCTGGGGCCGCGACTACGACGACGTGCCCCCGCTGCGCGGCGTCATTTACACCGACGCCGAGAGCAACGAACTGGACGTCTCGGTCGACGTCGCCCCCCTGCCCGCCCGCTGACGCTCGGGCCGGGGTGCGGTTCGCTGATCTATCCCGCGCGAAACCGGATCAATCGCTGGGGAAGTCGCGGCTTTGATCAGCGAACCTGCGGGTGCTGCTGCGCTTCGCTGATCTTTCCCGCGTGAAACCGGGTCAGTCGCTGGGGTAGTCGCGGCTTTGATCAGCGAACCTGCGGGTGCTGCTGCGCTTCGCTGATCTTTCCCGCGTGAAACCGGACCAGTCGCTGGGGTAGTCGCGGCTTTGATCAGCGAACCGTGGGGCGCGGGAGTCGTCTCTCTGATCCGGGCGCGGGAACGGCCTGTCTCCGCGGACCGGCCACCGAACCATGCCCGATACCTGGCCTATCCGGAATACGGGGTAGGGGGTTGACAGAGTCCCATTGTATGAACACACTTACTGCTATCCGATAGGAACTATCACACAGTGATACTGCAAGGAGGCAGACGATGCGGGTGGCAGTGATTGGTCTGGGGGAGGCCGGGACGCTCTACGCGTCCGGGTTCGCGGCTCGTGGGTGGGAGGTTGCCGGATTCGATCCGGCCGACAACATCACCCCGCCGGGGGTGACTCGGTTCGCCAACGTTGCCGACGCGGTGGCCGGTGCCGATCTGGTGCTCAGCCTGACCGGGGGTAAGGCTGCGTTGCCGGCCGCTGCCGCGCTGGCGCCGGCCCTTCCGGCCAGCGCCCTGTTTGCCGATCTGAACGCCGGTTCGGCGGCGTTGAAGAAGAAGATCGCGCAGGTCATCGCCTCCGAATCCGGCGCCGCGTTCGCCGACGTCTCGGTGGTGGGGTCCGTGCCCACCCACGGTGCGCAGACGCCGTTGGTGGTCAGCGGGGCCGGGGCCGACCGGGCGGCCGGCTACTTCGCCTCCATCGGCACGCCGGTGGAGAACATTGCCGGGGCGCCTGGCGACGCCTCCCGCCGCAAGCTGCTGCGCAGCAGCTTCATGAAGGGACTCGGCGCGCTGATCGTCGAATCGGTGGCCATCGGCCGCGCGGCCGGCGCGGAGGAGTGGGTGCGCGAACAGATCGCGAGCGAACTGGCCGCCGGCCACCCCGCCGTGGATCGCCTGCACAACGGGACCGTCAAACACGCGGAACGGCGAGCCGCCGAGGCCGATGCCGCGGTGTCGCTGGCCGATGAGCTGGGCGTCCGGCCCGTATCGAGCCGGGCCACCGCCGAGATCCACCACTCGCTGGCCGACCAGGCCAAGGCCGATCATGCCGGCCTCGATTCCGTGTCCGCCGACCTGCTCGAGGCGTACCGAGGGCTGCGGTGGCGAACATCGGCGATGCCCGCAGCCGGATGGGCATGGTCGATTCCGGCATCCACGCCCTCTGGAAGGGCGCCCGGGCGGTCGGCCGAGCCCGCACCGTCTGGGTCCGGGAGGGGGACAATAAGGCCATCCATGAGGTCATCGATCACGTGCAGCCCGGCGACATCATCGTCATCAACGGCCAGGGCGCGACCAATCGCGCCCTGATCGGGGAGCTGATCACCGAGAAGCTGCGGGTGCGCGGCGCGGTCGGCATGGTCATCGACGGCGCCGCCCGTGACGTCGATGTCCTGGAGGAGATGGGCTTCGGCGTGTGGGCCCGCGCGGTCAGCCCGGCCGGTCCGTACAAGGACGGCCCGGGGCGGATCAACATTCCGGTCGCCGTCGGCGGGGTCGTGGTCAACCCCGGCGACATCGTCGCCGCCGACAGTGACGGCGTCATCGTCATCCCGGCCGCCGAGGCGGTGACCTCGTTGTTGGCGGGCCGTGCGGTCGAGGCCGATGAGGCCCGACGCCGCGCCGCGATCCAGGCCACCGCGAACCGGATCGAGGTGACCGCATGATCGCCGTCTGGGCGCTGGGCGCCTTCATTGCCACCATCGTGGCCTGGAACGCGCTGCTCAAGCGCAACATCGGCGAGTCCATGATCGCCGGGTTCCTCGTGGTCGGCGTCTTCGCCGTCGTGGCCGACGGCCCGGCGCAGGCCTGGCACTCGATCTCCGACGGCGTGCTGGACGCCATGCAGGAGGAGGTCACCTTCGCCGGCCTGGCCTTCGTCTTCATGAGTTTCCTGCTGGTCAAGACGCCCGTGCTGGACAAACTCATCGACGTGCTGAACTCGATCCTGGGCCGGCTGCGCGGCGGCCCGCTCTACACCTCGACGGTGGCCGCGGGGATCTTCGGCTCGATTGCCCACGTCGGCGCTGCGGTGACCGCCGCCGTCGGGACTGTCACGGTGCCGTGGATGAAGCGCACCGGGGTCAAGCCCGAACTCGCCGCGACCGTCGTCGCCGGGTGCGCCGGAATGGGTGTCACCTTCCCGTTCAGCGCCACCATGTTCATCCTGGTCGGCGGCCTGGTCGCGATCGGCGCCATGACCGCCGACGAGATCGTGCTGCCGCTGGCCCTGGCCGGACTGTGGTGCCTGGGCTACCGCATCGCCCTGTGCTTCTACCTGGTCCGTCGCAACAAGATCCAGGCGATCGACGCCGAACACCGCATGCCGCTCAAGACCAGCCTGTCCCGCGGCTGGCAGGCCCTGACCCTGTTCATCCCCATTGCCATCCCATTGCTGCTGACCAGCGGTTGGATCGCCACCCAGGTCGGCAACTACTCCGGTGTGGGCGAGACCCTCAAGGCGCCGGTCAAACTGGCCGACGGCACCAAGCTCGACCCCGTCCCGTACGCCATGTCCGACGTGATCAGCCTGATCACCTGGATTCCGGTGCTGATGATCGGCCTGGTTCTGTTGCTCGGCCGCAAGAACCTGCCCCGCACGGCCAAGAGCTGGTGGAGCACCTTGGGCAAGGTTGCCCCGGCGTTCGGCGTCATCGGCATCACCATCGTCGCCGCGTTCTCGGCCTCGAACGTGCTCGCCGACCTCGGCCTGGCCAAGCAACTCACCGCCATCCTCAGTGGCCTGCAGGCCCCCGCCTGGATCATGGCCATTGCCATCGGGGTCATTGTCGTCGCGATCGCCATCCCGTTGACCGCGAGTGCCACCATGGCCGCCGTCGGTCCCGTCGCCGTGCTGGCTCTGGCCGGAGTCGGCGTGCCGATTCCGATCGCCGCGGCCGCTGTCCTGATCTTCGCCTCGACGGAGGGGGCCTCCCCGCCGTCCGGCGCCCCGATCTACGTGGCCAGCGGCATCGCGCAGGTCGACCCGGTCAAGACGTTCATCCCGCTGCTGAAGTACTACTGCATCCCCATTCTCGGTATCGGCGTGCTCATCGCCCTCGGCCTGCTACCCGTGTGAGCCCGCCATGCCCGCCCGAACCCCACCCACGTTCACAACGTCGAGAACGGACCCCCCGATGACCGAAGAAGCCACGGACAACAAGATCACCGCCCGCGACCCGCACGGACCGGCCTCCCGGTTCGCGCTCGTGCTGTTCAAGATCAGTCTGATCTTCTTCTTGCTGGCCGGGCTGTGCATCGTCCTGGGCCAGGCGGGAGCGCTCATCGCCGCCGACGCCACGCTGGCCCGCACCATCAAGACGGTGCTGGCCCCGTACGCCTTCGGCGGTGCCTCCGTTGCCGGCATTTTGGCCTTCCTCCTGTCCTACCGCCAGGACGTCGATGCCCTCGGCGCCGAGCATCACGAGCACGACTAGGAGGACCGGCCGTGACCCTTCCCGCGTATGCGCATCTGACCACCCGGACCGACGGTCCGCCCGGTTCGAGCTGGTACCTCTTCGACACCGATCCGGAGCGGGGCACGGCCAACTTCGCCGGCGCCGACCAGGTCCGCGCGGCCGCGGACCTGGTCGGCACCGGCGAGGTCTTCTCCCTGGATTACGCGCTCGACGCGTTCAACCCGCCCATGGCTCGCAGCCGCGGGGTGCCCCGGCACGAGATCCTGCGCAGCCACCCGCAGGCCCGCGACGACGTGCTGCGCGACTTCTTCCTGCAAGCCACCACGCAGGTGGACGGACTGCGGCACCGGAGGGCATCGGGCTTTGGCTTCTACAACGGTGTCCCCGACGAGTGCATCGCCGCGGGCACTCCCGAACTGGGGGTCCAACGGTGGGCTGAGAAGCCCATTGTGGGTCGCGGGGTGCTCGTCGACATCGAGGGTTGGGCCGCGGCGACCGGCCGGCCGCTCGACCATGCGCAAGGCCCGGCCCTGTCGGTCGGAGACCTGGACCAGGCGTTGCACGCTCAGGGTGTCACGCTGCGGACGGGCGACCTGGTGCTGGTGCATACCGGCTGGGCCAATTGGTTTCTCAGCACCGACCCGGACACCCGGGCCGGGGTTCGGGCCGCCCGGCGCAGCACCGGCTTCCGGCAACACCGAGAGCTGCCGGAATGGCTGTGGGACAACAAGATTGCATTGTTTGCCACCGACACCTTCGCAGTTGAAGTGCTTCCGGTGGTTGACGACAGTGCGTTCCTGGATTCAGCGCCGGAGGATCACGGGATGATGCACCAGGAACTCATCGCCAAGCTCGGCGTCCCCCTGGGGGAACTCTGGAATCTCACCGACTTGACATCACACAGCCGCCGGACCGGGCGATGGGAGGCTCTGGTCACCGTCAAGCCGCTCCACCTCACCGGTGGTGTCGGCTCGCCGGCGAATGCCCTGGCCATCCGCTGACGCCAACCTGTCTCACTCTATGATAGTCAGGACTCATGGCCTGATATCCGAGTGAAAGGACCCCACCGTGACGGCACCGTCGGCCACCACGATGCGTTCGGTGCAGCGGGCCCTGGACCTGCTCAACGTGTTGCAGACCTACCAGCATCCGGTGCGGCTCAGCGATCTCGCGCGGCACGCCGATCTGCACATCGCCACCGCGCAACGCCTGCTGAACGTCCTGGTGGACAATGGCTTTGCCACACGCTACGCCAGCGGCTACACCGCCGGACCGGCCGCGTTGTCGATCGCGCATGCCTACCTGGTAGCCAGCCCGCTGAACATGATCGCCCAGCCGATCATGCAGGCCCTGTCGGCGGAATGCGGACTCACCTCGTCGCTGTATGTCCCGCTCGCCGGCACCCGCGTGCTGGTCGCCCGGGTCGAGGGGGCCAACCCGCTCCGCTACACCCTTCCGATCGGCGAGCGTTTCCCGCTGTACTTGGGGGCGGCCGGAAAGACCATCCTGGCCTTCCTACCCGAGCAGGACCGGCAGGACGCGCTGGTCTCGGTGGCCACGATCGAGCACGCCGACGGCTCCGCCACACCGATCGGCGCGTTCCTGGCCGAACTGGAGACCGTGCGCCAGCAGAGCTTCGCCGAGTCCACCGGTGAACGCGCGCTGGGCATCACCGCGGTCGCGGCGCCCATCCTGGACGCCGCGGGGACCGTACAGGGAGCCCTGGGATTGACGGGCCCGTCGGATGAGCTCGACGGCGAACGAATCCACCGAGTCGTACCCGAACTGCGCCGGGCGGCCAGTGCGATCGGCGCCCGGTACCCGGTGGCGGCCTGACGGCCGGACGCCGCGAGCCCGCGGCGCCGAACACAGCTTCGGCGACCGCGGGCTCGCGAGGTGGGTGGATCAGACCAGGGCGGCGGACTTGCGCACCGCGCCCTGCAGGGCATCCCAGGAGTTCAGGGTGGCCTGGCGGATGTCCCGGTAGACGCCGAAGAAGTCGTCGTAGACGGCCGTGCGGCGCAGGTCCGGCTCGTACTCGCGGACGATGTTGACCGTCGCGTCGGCGCCCTCGGCGTAGCTGTTGAAGCTGCCGGCGCCGACGCCGGCGACGATGGCCGCACCCTTGGCGCCGAACTCGGTGCCGGCCGGGATGATGATCCGGCGACCCAGCACGTCGGCGAAGATCTGCGCCCAGACGGCGCTGTTCGCGCCGCCGCCGGCCATCCGGACGGTGTCGACCTGGGTGGGGATGGCGTCCAGGCAGTCCCGGATGCCGAAGGCCACGCCCTCGTAGACCGCGCGCAGCAGGTGCCAGCGGTCGTGGCTGCCGGTGATCCCGTTGAACGAGCCGCGGGCGCTGGGCTTGACGAACGGAGCGCGCTCGCCACCGGGGGCCAGGTAGCCGTGGAAGATCACGCCGCCGCAGCCGATCGGCACGTCCTTGATGTTGGCGTCAAGGTAGTCGAACAGACCGACCTCGCCCGGCTGGGCCGAGGCCTCGCGACGGAACGGATCGCCGAACTCGCGCAGGAACCAGTCCAGGTTCGGGGTGCAGCAGTTCATGCCCAGGGCGCGGATCCAGGTGTCCGGGCTGTGCGGGATGACCCAGCCGACGTCGGTCGGCAGGATCTCCGAACCCAGGTTGTCGGTGGCGACGGTGACGATGCCGGCGGTCCCGATGACCGCCATGCAGTCACCGGGGCGGGCCACGCCGACTCCGAGAGACGATGCGGTGATGTCCATCTGGCCCTTGAACACCCGGGTGCCCTCGGCCAGGCCGGTGACCCCGGCGGCGTGCTTGGTGACGGTGCCGATCTGGTCGATCGGGCTCTTGATCGGGGGCAGTGCGCGCTTGGTCCGCTCGTCGAAGCCCCAGGCCGCGTTGACCTCGTCCGACCACTGCCGGTTGCGGACGTCGATGCCGGCCAGCGAGGCGTCGGAGGCGTCGGTGGAGGCGTCGCCGGTGAGGTTGTACTCGATCCAGTCCTTGCACCACAGGTTGGTGCCGCCCTCGAGGATCTCGCCCTCGTTGTCCTGACGCCAGCGCAGCAGCGCCGAGGTGGTGCCGGCGTAGGGGCCGGTGCCGGAGATGTTGAACTGCTTGCTGACCGTGCCGTCGGCGTACCAGCCGTCGATGATGTCGCCGGCCCGGCCGTCGGTCCACAGGTACGCGGGGCCCTTGGGCTTGCCGTCCTCGCCGATCAGCCAGGTGCCGTCGCCCTGCCCGGTGGCCGACAGCGCGATGATCTCCTCGGCCTTGACCGAACTGCTCTGCAGCGCGTGCTGGATGGCTTCGGTGGCGGCGACCCAGACCTCGTCCATGTTCTCTTCGGCCAGGTGCGCCTGCGGGTTGGTGATCGGCACACTGCGCGCGCCGCGGCTGAGCTCGTTGCCGTTGGTGTCGAAGATGGCGGCCTTGACGACCGATGTGCCAGCGTCCAACCCGATGATGTAGCCGTCCATGCTGCTCCTCTGCAGTGAGGTGTGTTCCGGGGATTCCGCGCATCAACAGCGGTCCGTCAAGTGTGACGGCCATCGCGGCCCAGCGCAATAGACATGACCGATCTTGTCTAACCGATTTAGTACAGGTGCATACATGTCTAGCCAACATGGGGGTGCGGTCGTTAGCATCGGCGCATGCGTGGATTGGTGAAATTCGACTCCGGGCCCGGCAACGTCGAGCTGCGGCAGGTGCCCGCGCCCGAACTGGGAGCGGGCCAGATCCTCATCGACGTGGCCGCGGTGGCCATCTGCGGAACCGACCGGCTGGCCATCGAGGGTGGGCACGACCACGGCAAGCTGCCGCGGGTGCTCGGACACGAGGTCAGCGGCACCATCAGCGCAATCGGGCCCGACGTCGAGTCCGACCTGCAGGTGGGGGATCGGGTGACGGTGGAGACCGATGCCTACCTGTGCGGGCGCTGCGCCTACTGCCGCCGTGAGGAATACAACCGCTGCCCCTACCGGCTGGGCATCGGCACCACCGCCGACGGCGGTCTGGCCGATCAGCTGGCGATGCCGGCGTTGGCCGTGCACAAGCTGCCGGACAATGTCTCGCTGCTGGCCGGTGCACTGACCGAACCGCTGGCCGTCTCGGTGCACGCGGTGATCGAGCAGAGCCCGGTGCTGGCCGGTGAGGTGGTGGTGGTGATCGGGCCGGGGGCGATCGGCCAGCTCTGTGCCCAGGTCGCGCTGGCGGCCGGGGCCACGGTGGTCATGGTCGGCCGGTCCCGGCACACCGAACAGCTCGCCCTGGCCCGGCGAATGGGCGTCACCCACACCGTCGATTCCGAGACCATCGATGTGGCCGACTATGTCAAGGGATTGACCGACGGTTACGGCGCCCACACCGTGTTCGAATGCAGCGGCGGCGCCGGTGTGCTGGAGGGGGTCATGCCGTGGCTGCGGCGGGGCGGGCGGATCGTGCTGCTGGCCTTTTTCCGCACGCCGCCGGCGGTGGACGTGGACCGCCTGCTCAACCACGAGTTGGAATTGGTGGGCTCCCGGGGCAAGCGGGCCTCCAGCTACCGGACCGCGCTGCGTCTGATGGCCCAGGGCCAGGTGGACGTCGAGGCCATCGTCGGGGCCAAGCTGCCGCTGGACGAATGGGACAAGGGAATCGAGCTGGTCGGTCGCGGGGTCAAGGTCGTGCTGGAGGTGCGGCCCGAATAGGCCACGGTCGCCTCGACGAAGGGCCCGATCCGGCGGGCGCGGATCGGGCCCTTGCTGTCGGTGCGGCCGGGCCGGGCGAACGCCGAAGGCCCGCCCCCGGGTGCGCCTTCCGTCGCGGCGGCGGGAAGGCGACCCGGGAGCGGGCCTAGGTGGCGGGTGCGGCGGCGTGCCGCACCCGGGTCCGGAAGGTGACGGGCCTAGAAGTTACGGGTGGAGAAGTCCGAGAGGGCCTGGTATTGGCCGGCATTGGCGATGGCCTCGTACAGGCCGCGGTAGACCTTGTTGGCCTCGTCGTACAGGGCGCGGGTCTTCTCGTTCGGCGTGAACTCGGACTCGACGTTGACCATGGCACCGACGGCCTCATCGATGGAGGAGAACGAACCCGAGCCGAAGGCACCGAGGATGGCGGCGCCGAGCACGGTGCACTCGCGCTCCTTGGTCACCTTGGTCGGCTGGCCGATGATGTCGGTCATGATCTGGGCGAAGCCGTCGGACTTGGTGCCGCCGCCGGTCAGCCGCAGGTCGGTGATGCCGCCCTTGATGTCGGAGTTGAAAGCGTCGACCACCATGCGCATCTCGTGTGCGCAGCCCTCGAGCAGAGCCCGCAGCATGTCGGCCCGGGTGTGGTTGAGGCCCAGCCCGATCCAGCCACCGCGGGAGGCGGCGTCGTAGTACGGGGTGACCTGGGAGACCAGGAACGAGTGGAACATCAGGCCGTTGGCCCCGGGGGGCGAGGTCAGGGCCTTCTCGACCATGACGGCGTAGACGCTGCGGCCGGTCTTGTCCGCCTCGACCTGCTCCTCCAGGCCCATGTTGTCGCGCCACCACTTCAGGTTCGCGCCCAGGGAGAACGCGCCACCCTCGATGTCCCACGCGCCGGGGACGGCGTGCCCGCCCCACCACAGGTTGCGGCCCTGCACGCGGTCCAGGCTGTCCAGGTGGGCGACCATGACGCCGGCGGTGCCGACGGTGAACTCGGCCTGGCCCTGCTCGACGACCCCGGCACCCATGGCGGCGCACTGCTGGTCGCCGGCCCCGCGGCACAGCGGGGTGCCCTCGGGGATGCCGGTCGCGAACGCGGCCGCGGCCGAGACCACTCCGGCCTGGCCGGTGGGGATGCCGACGGGCGGCAGCTTGTCGCGGGTGACGCCGCACAGCTCGAGGATCTGGTCGCTCCAGTCGAGCTTTTCGATGTCGAGCATGCCATTGAGGGTCAGCGAGGCCGGGTCGGTGACCCACTCGTCGGCGCCCATCTTGAACAGGAAGTACTCCTGGCCGTTGGCGAACCAGCGGGTCTTGTTGAACAGCTCGGGCTCGTTGTCCCGCAACCAGGCGAACTTGGCGGCCGACCACAACGGCGAGAGCTGCATACCGGTGTGCGTCTGGTAGTCCTCGGCGGAGATGGTCTCGGCGAAGATCTCCTGGTACTTCAGCGCGCGGCCGTCGTTCCAGACCAGGGACGGGGCCAGCGGGTTCTTCTCCTCGTCGAGCAGGATGAAAGTGCCGCGCTGGCTGGAGAAACCGACCGACTTGTACGCCTCGGGCGGCAGGTTGGCGGCGGCCACCGCCTGCTTGCTGGCCGCGCAGATGCCGCGCCAGACGTCGTCGACGTCCTGTTCGATCCAGCCCGCTCGCGGGGAGGTGCACGGGTACTCCTGGTACCCCTCGCCGAGCCGGTTGCCGTGCTGGTCGAAGATCATCACGGTGCAGCCGGTGGTGCCGGCGTCGATGCCGACGAATGCCTGGATCGAGCTCATGAAAGTCCTTTGGGTGAGTTGGGCCGTGCCTGACGGACAGTGTGCAGGCGGGGTGAACAACGGCGGTGAAGAACTCTGGCCCGTAGTCTAGGTCACATCTCTATACTTGTACATACATGTCTGGCAGATATTTTCGCAGGCCGTCGTTGTTTACAACCCGCCGCCGACCTCGGCGGCCCGGGCCAGCACCCGGTCGATCAAGGCGTCGTCCCAGCGGCCGGCCAGCAGCAGCAGGTCGGCCAGGGTGAACCGGTCGCGCATGTAGGGCAGGGTGCGCAGGGCCCAGCGGGCCCGGTCGGCGTCCACGGCCGGGGTGAGCGCGGAGAAGGTGACGGCGGCACCCCACCGCTGCAGGGCGGTGGCCGGCAACCGCGGCGGTGCGGCCAACCGGCGCAGGGTGTCCTCGTGCTCCGGCCAGCGGTCAAAAAAGCGGCGCACGTCCGCGCCGTGCTCGGCCCAGGCGGCGAACTTGCGTTGAACCGCGGTCCAGCATTCGCCCCCGACGCGGCCACTGGGGTCCAGGTCGCGCCAGCTGGCCAGCACGCGCTGTTCCAGGTCGGCCGGCGGCGCCAGCGCGGCCGGCTCCAGGCGGCCCAGATCCATTTCCTGCAGGGCGATCTCCCACAGCGCGCAGGAGACCACGGTGGCCACGCCGACCTGGGCCCCGTGCAGGTCGTGCTCGGTCCCGGCGGCCATCGCGGCCATGTCCAGCAGGTGGCTGATCAGGTGCTCGCAGCCGGACAGGCCGGCGGTGGTGCCGGTGAACCCGATCCCCAGCCCGCCGATGGTCAGCGTGTCGATCAGCGCGGCCAGCGCCGCCGGCTCGGCCGGGTCGAGTTCGACCAGCGCGTGGGCCGCCGTGGACACCGGGGCGACCGAGCTCTCGTCGAATCCCCGGTCCAGCCCGAGGGCGTTGGCCAGGTACCAGTCGGCCGGCGCGACCCAGACCGCGACCGCATCGCCGACGCCGGACCGGGTCAGCGCGTCCGGCGCCTGGGCCAGGACGTCGTGGTCGATCAGCAGGGCCTGCGGCCAGGCGGTCGGCACGGTTCGCTTCGCGCCGTTGCGGACCAGCACCGAGAGCGAATCGGCGTAGCCGTTGACCGACGCGGCCGTCTGCACGGCCACCAACGGCACGTCGAGTTCGGCGGCCACCGCCTTGGCCAGATCGCTGATGGTGCCCGAACCCACCGACACCAGGCCGGTGATGCCGCGGGCCGCGTCGACCGTGAACTGCACGGTCGCCTCGTCCAGCACGGTGCCGTGGGCGCCCGGGGGAGTCTGCACCGGGCGCAGCGCCCGGCCGGCCAGACTGTCCTGGACGCGGGTCAGCAGATCGGCCTCGCCGACCGCCTTGGGCGTGCCGTCGTGCAAAAGGCCCAGGTCGCCGGTCGCCGGCAGTTGGCCGACCAGCCCGGGCAGCCGGTCCAGCGCGCCGGGCGCGGACACGATGGTGCGCAGCGGCAGAGCCCAGGCGGTGGCGAAGTCCTGTGGCGTCCGGGGGGTCGTCGAGGGTCTCGAGGTGCTCATGCCGACCTCCGGTCGTCGTGGGCGGCCAGCAGGTCGTCGATGCGGGGCAGGACCACGTCCGGCCGGATGTCCTCCGGGGCGGCGGCCAGCATGGCGGTGTCGGTCTCACCGGTGAGCACCAGGGCGCTGCGCATCCCGTGCCGGCGGGCGAAACTGATGTCGGTGGACAGCCGGTCGCCGAACATCAGCGTCCGCTCCGGAACCAAACCCGTTGCCTGGGCGATGATGTCGAACAGTCCTCGTTCCGGCTTGCCGAATACGGCCTCGCAGGGCACGCCGGTGCCAGCGGTGATGGCGGCGGTGATGCAGGCCGCGTCCGGCTCACCCCGGCCGCCCGGGAAGGGGCAGAAGCGATCCGGATTGGTGGCCACCAACCGGGCCCGGCGGTGGAACCACAGGGCGTCGAAGGCGATCTGCAGCTTGCGATAGTCGAAGGTGCGGTCGTAGGAGCTGATCACCAGATCGATCCGGGTCGGATCGTCGCTGATGGGCACACCGGCCGCAGTGAGTGCCTCGATCAACGGCTGCTCGCCGATGGGGAAGACGGTCGCTCCCGGCATGGTCGTGGTGACCCAGCGAACCGTCGAGTTCAGGCTGGTGAACACATCGTCCACGTCGGTGCCGATGCCCAGAGCGGTGAGCTTGTCGGCGTAGGTGGTCGGTGACTTGGTCGGGTTGTTGCTGCAGAACACGGTGCGCACACCGCGTTCCCGCAACGACCCGACCAGCCGCGCCGCCCCGGGCAACAGCGCATCACCCAGGTAGATCGTTCCGTCCAGATCGAAGATCGCCGTATCGATGTCGTTGAGGTCGAACGAGTCGACGGACTGCACGAAAAGGTCCTTCCTGAATGGGCTGGGCGGATGCCGGATCAGACGATGATCTGCAGCGGGTTCTCGATCAGCTCCTTGAACCGGGCCAGCCACTTGGCCCCGACCACCCCGTCCACCGGACGGTGATCGACCGAGAGCACCACCTTGACCACGCCGGCCACCGCGATCTCGCCGTCGTCGCCGACCACCGGCTGCTTGACGGCGGCTCCCACGGCCAGGATGCCGGCCTGCGGCGGGTTGATGATCGCGTCGAACTCCTCCACGCCGAACATGGCCAGGTTGGAGATGGTCAGCGTGCCCCCTTCGAGCTCGGACTGCTGCAGCTTGCCGTCGTTGGCCCGGGCCACCGCGTCCTTGATCCGGCGCGACAGCGCCGACAGGGACAATCCTTCGACGCCGCTGATCACCGGGGTGACCAGGCCGCGGTCGCTGGCCACGGCCACCGCCACGTCGGCCTGCGGTGCGTGCAGGACCGCCTCCTCCGACCACACCACGTTCATCTCGGGCACGTCGATCAGCGCCTTGGCCGCGGCCTTGACGATGAAGTCGTTCACCGAGATGCGGTCGCTGCCCGCGGCATTGAGCTGGGCCCGCAGCGCGAGCAGGGCATCGACCCGCAGCGAGGTGCGCAGGTAGAAGTGCGGCGCCTGCTGCTTGGAGGCCTGCAGCCGCGAGGCCACCAGCTTGCGCAGCTTGGAGTGCGGGGTCGCCTCCCATCCCGGCCGGACCACCGGGGCGACCGGCTGGGCGGCGGGCTGCGGGGCGGCGGCCGCTGAGGCCGCCGGCGGGGCGGCGGCGGTCACCGGCGCGGTGCCGGCCGATGCGGCGGCGAGCACGTCGTCGCGCACGATCCGGCCTCCGGGCCCGGTGCCGGTCAGCGTCGCGAAGTCGATACCCTTCTCGCGGGCCAACTTTCGGGCGATCGGGCTGGCGAACACCCGGCCGCCGTTGCTGCTGGCGGCCGGCGCGGCGACGACGGTCGCCGACGGAGCCGGGGCATCCGGAGCCGGAGCCGGCGGAGCCTGGGCCTCCTCGGGGGCGGAGGCGATCGCGGTGGCCGTCTCGGCGGCCTGATCGCCACCCAGGCCGAGTTGGGCCAGCAGCTTCTCGCCCTCGGCCGGGTCCTCGTCGATCTCGAGCAGGACGGCGATCGGGTCGCCGACCGGCACCGTCGCCCCACCCGGCACGAGCAGCGCGTGCACGACCGCGTCGATGTCGGATTCCACGTCCACGACGGCCTTTTCGGTCTCCACGGAGGCGATCGTCTGCCCGCTGGAGATGGTCGCGCCCTGCTGGACGGTCCAGGCCTCCAGCACCGCTTCGTCGGCGTCGGCCGAGACGCCGGGCATCCGGAACAGTGTTGCCATGAGTCAGTCGTCCTTACTGGTTCATCAAGCTGGTCATCAACGAGCAGGTCAGATGTTCTTGAGCGCGTCGACGATGTCGTCGACCCCGGCCAGGGCGGCCGCCTCGAGCACCTTGGAGATGCTCGGCGAGGACTCGCTGCCGGTGACCCGGCCCACCGGCGCGTCCAGCCAGTCGAAGAAACGGTTCTGGAGCTCGTCGGCCAGCCACCCGCCGTAGGAGGTGCCCAGCGAACCCTGCTCGACGATGAGCACCTTGTTGGTCTTCTTGATGCTCCGCTCGATCGCGTCCCAGTCCAGGCTGGCCCGGTCCAGCCACCGCAGGTCGATGACCTCGGCGTCGACGCCGGACTTCTCGGCCGCCTGCAGCGACTTGGTCACCATCGACAGGTAGGTCAGGACGGTGACGTCCTTGCCCTCGCGGCGGACGGCCGCCTGGCCGGGGGGCAGGATGTAGTTCCAGTCCTTCTTCGGCGCCGGGCCGGTGATCTTGTACAGGTCGGCGTCGTGCTCCAGAACCACGACCGGGTCCTTGAGGTGCATCGCGGCGTTGATCAGACCGACGTAGTCCATCGGCGAGGACGGGGCGATGATCCGCCAGCCCACCGAGGTGGCCATGATGCCGGCCGGATCCATCGAGTGCTGCGAGCCGTAACCGGTGCCGGTACCGATCTTGATGCGCATCAGCAGCGGCATGTCGTGGTCGCCGCCGAACATGTGCCGGGCCTTGCCGATCTGGTTGAAGATCTGGTCGGCGGCCACCCAGATGAAGTCGGCGTACATCAGCTCGACCACCGGGTAGAAGCGCCCGTCCAGGGCCAGCCCGCCACCCAGGCCGGTGAAGGCGGCCTCGGAGATGGGGGTGCCCAGCACCCGGTCGTCGAACTTCTCCCGCAGGCCCTTGGTGGCGCCCCGGGAACCGCCGTTGAGCCGGTGCACGTCCTCGCCCATCACGACGACCCGCTGGTTCTCGTCCATCCGGATCTGCATGACCTCGGCGATGACGTCGACGAACTTGCGATCCTCCAGCTCGTCGGCGGCGAAGCTGTCGTTCTCCCGGACCGTGAGCTCCTTGAGGCTGGACAGGTCGCCCCGGATGCCGACGTCCAGGAAGGCCGGGTCCGGCCACAGCTCGGGCCGGATCCGCTGCTGGCCGGGCTTGCCGTTCGGGTCCTGCTCGACCAGCTGGGCGCCGATCTCGCCCAGGGCCGCCTTGATGGACTTGCGCACCCCGGTCAGCTCGGCCTCGGTGTACAGGCCGCGGCGCAGCAGGTGACCCTCGAGCTTGGCGATCGGGTCCCGGTCGCGCCAGCTCTGCTCCTCGTCCTTGCTGCGGTAGCCGAACGCGCTGCCCGGGAACGGACCGTTCTGGTGGAAGTAACGGTAGGTGTCGACCTCGATCACGGTCGGCCCGTTGCCGTGCCGCATGACCTCCAGGGCCTGCTGCATCGCCAGGTAGACCGCGACGGTGTCCATCCCGTCGACCTTCCAGCTGGGGATGCCGAAGCCCAGCCCGCGGGCCGAGAGGCGATCGTCGCCGGTGGCCTCCTGCACGGTGGTGGACACGGCGTACTGGTTGTTCTCGATGAAGAAGCAGACCGGCAGCTTCCACGCGGCGGCCAGGTTCATGGTCTCCAGCACGGAGCCGATGTTGACCGCGCCGTCGCCGAAGTAGGTGACCGAGACGTTGGTGGTGTCGGCGTGCTTGTCGGCGAAGGCGAAGCCCGCGGCGAACGGCACCGCGCCACCGACGATGGCGTTGGTGCCCATCCCGCCGGCCTCGATCCACTGCAGGTGCATGGAGCCGCCGCGCCCGCGGCAGTAGCCGTCGGACAGCCCGGCAATCTCGGACATGCTGCGGTGCAGGACCTCTCGGACCTTGTCCGAGAGCGGCTCACGCGGGTTCAGGCCATCGGGGGCGACGAAGCCCAGCGCCTTGGCCAGGAACTGGTGGTGCCCGCGGTGCGAGCCGTTGACCTGGTCGCCGGCGCCCAGCGGCAGCACCGAACCGACCGCTCCGCCCTCCTGGCCGATCGAGGAGTGGGCCGGCCCGTTGATCAGTTTCTGGCCGGCCAGGACCAGCACCTCCTCCTCGAAGGCGCGGATCAGGTGCAGCTGAGCCAGCATGGTGTCCAGGACGGCCGGGTCCAGGGCGTCCCAGTCGGCCTGGGTGGAGGACAGCTCCACCCAGGGGGCGAGAGGCTTGAGTTCAGTCGTCTTGGGCATCAGGAGAATCCTTCGGTTGGTCGGGTGGGAATGGATCTCCGAGATGCGTGTGGGGCGACGATCAACGCACCCTCTCCTCGTCGAGATCCTGACCTGACGGAGCGGCCGGACTGGCCACGGTGTTGCTATACAACCCTATACATGTATAGCTTGGCTGGCAAGATGCAGTTTGCGTTCGGTCCCGGCGCCGGCCCGTGGTGCCTATCCGGGCCACCGAACGTGACGCGCGCCTTAGACGCAGGTAAAGACGTACAATCAGCGCGTCTATCGACACGCTGTGCTGCTCCGCCGACTGCCGCGCACGGCTCCGCGCTCAAAGGGGGAACACGGTGACTCACTCGAAGGTTGTCCGGTCATGACCGTCTCACCTGTCGCCGAGCCGGTCGGTTCGTTGGACCGCAGCGGATCGACGCCCCTGTACATCCAATTGGCCAACGTGCTGCGCGAAAGGATCGAGCGCGGTGAATGGAAGCCGGATCAGAAGATCCCCTCCGAGAACGAACTCAACCGGATGTACGGGATCAGCCGGATGACCGCCCGCCAGGTGCTCGCGCAACTGGTGAACGAGGAACTGCTGTTCCGGGTGCAGGGCAAGGGCACCTTCGTGGCTCACCGCAAGATCGGCACCCGGTCGCCGGCCTACATGGGCATCCGGGAACAGCTCGAGCGCATGGGATACGAGACCACCACCAAGGTGCTCTCCAGCGAGGTCATCCCGGCCGACGTGAGAGTGGCCGAGCACCTGCGGATCTCACCGGGCAGCCTGGTGTACCGGCTCAGTCGGGTCCGGTTGGTGGAGGACGAGCCGATCAGCCTGCATACGTCTTTCGTGCCCAAGGCGCTGGCCCAGGATCTGGATGCCGACGATCTGGTCAATCGCCAGTTGTGCGTCGTCCTGGAGAACGAGCACGGGTTGCGAATGAGCCGGGTGAACGAAAGCCTGGAGTCGACCCTGCCGTCGGCCGACGAGGCCAAGCTGCTGCGCATCCGGCGGACGACGCCGTTGTTGTTGCTGCGCCAGGAGATCTCGGACCCCACGGGACAGGAGTTCGAGTACTCCCGAATCCTGTTCCGTGGGGACAAGATCAGACTGGAATTCCAGTACGAGCTGTAGCTCAGACCGTCGCCGGGGCCGGCGCGGTGGTCTGCGCCAGCAGGCGTTCCAGCGAGGCGACATCGATGACGCCGTCGTGGCGCACGTCCAGGCCGGCCCGGTAGGCACCCGGCGCGCCGGGCTCACCCAGGTCGGAGACAACGATGCCGGCCGCCGGGAACGGGTCCTGGGCGGTGAAGGAACTGACCGTCACCACGTGCCGCAGGCCGGCCGCCGCGGCCGCCTTCGCGCCCGACTCGGAGTCCTCGATGACCACGGCATCGTCGGCCGACAGGCCCAACTCCCGCAGGGTGAGCAGGTAGATGTCCGGGGCCGGCTTCTTGGCCGGCACGATGTCGCCGGCCCACACGCCGGCCATCCGGGCCCGGGTCTGCGGCCCGACGACCGAGGTGAGCACGGCCTCGACGCTCTTGGTGGCCGAGGTGGAGGCGACGGCCACCACCCAGCCGGCGTCCAGCGCGGACTCGATCAGCCGCTTGACGCCGGGGCGCCCGGGCAGCGCGCCCTGCTCGACCAGCTCGACGTAGACCTCGCTCTTGCGCTTGTGCGCGGCGGCGACCTTGGCCGCCACCTCCTCGGGGGTGCCGAAGTCCAGCTCCGGGTGCTGGCGCAGGTAGCCCAGCATCCGCTCCTTGCCGCCGCCGATCTTGAGCAGCTCGGCGTACTCCTCCTGCGACCACTGGAAGGGCAGGCCGAGTTCGCGGAAGGTCTGGTTGAACGCGACCAGGTGACCGTCGCGCTCGGTGTCGGCCAGAACGCCGTCACAGTCCAGGATCAGGGCCGGGGTCATGCCGCGGCTCCCTTGCTGCCGAACTCGCCGATGTGCTCGATGACGGTGGCCTGGACGGCCGCGTTGATGTCGTCGAACATCTTGACCGGCTCCCACTTGCCGGTCTGCTCGGCCTTGGCGATGTGATCGCGCGCCGCGTGCATGTAGGCGAGCTTGACCGTGGTCGAGATGTTGATCTTGGCCACGCCGTTGTCGATGAAGCGCTGGAAGTCCTCGGGGGACAGGCCGGTCCCGCCGTGCAGGACGACCGGCTTGTCGGTCAGCCGGCCCAGTTCCGCGACCCGGTCGTACTGCAGCACCGGGGAGGCCTTGTACAGGCCGTGCGCCGTGCCCAGGGCCGGCGCGAGCAGGTCGGTGCCGGTGTCCTGCGCGACCTCGACGAGCTTGGCGTTGCTGTAGGAGTGCGTGGCCTCGTCCGAGCCCACCCCGTCCTCGACGCCGACGATGTTTTCGATCTCGCTCTCCACCCCGACGCCGGCCGCGTGGCACTCGGCGACGACCTCGCGGGTCTCGTCCCAGGCCTGCTGCAGCGGGCGGTCGGAGGCGTCGAACAGCACCGAGGACCAGCCGTGCCGGATCACCTGGGTGATCACCGCGCGGTCCGGGCAGTGATCCAGGTGCAGCGCGACCGGGACCGAGACGTTGCTCGCGGCGTGCTGGAAGATGCCGGAGATGATCTCGGCGCCCATGCTTTTCACCGTCTTGACCGAGGTCTGGATGATGATCGGCGACTGCGCCTGCTCGGCCGCGGCGATGATCGCCCGCATGGACAGGTCGTCGACGATGTTGACCGCGGGGACCGCGTAACCGGCCTGACGGGCGGCCCTCACGAGGTCAACGGTCTTGGCAATGGTCATGTCGATCCTTTGGTCGGGGGCGGACCGGGCGGCCCGTCCCGGCTGGACACGGAAACGTCGAGCTGTTTATTCTGAGTGTGCCGATGATGCACAGGGTGGTCATCGGTGGTCGTCTGATGGTAACCGACATGTACGGACTTGTATAGTCAACCTACCGACCAATTTGGCCGGCGACCTCGCGTACCTCGCGCACGATCGACAGGAAGTTGGCCACGTCGAGGCCGAATCGGGCCATGAACAGACCGTCCGGGACGCCCGTG
Source organism: Nakamurella multipartita DSM 44233 (assembly GCF_000024365.1). Lineage (NCBI taxonomy): Bacteria > Bacillati > Actinomycetota > Actinomycetes > Nakamurellales > Nakamurellaceae > Nakamurella > Nakamurella multipartita. The sequence goes on along the minus strand of NC_013235.1, from coordinate 3,645,727 downwards.
ACATCCTCGCCGGCCGCAGCCGCGATCGCGCGGTACGTGCCGGGCTGGGCACTGCCGCCGTAGACGACCCGGGCGGCGGTGTCCCGCTGCGCGATCAGGTCGCGCACGGTGGCGATCGTTTCGGCCACATGCGCGGGCGGGGCGGGCTGCGGGCGACCGATGGCCCAGGCCGGCTCGTAGGCGACCAGGAGCTCCGCGCCGGCCGGGAAGCCGTCCAGCCAGCGGTCGAACTGCGCGTTGAGCGCGTCGGCGGCACTGGCCCCCTCCACGTCCTCGCCGACCACGATGATCGGGGCCATCCCGGCCTCGGCGGTGGCCAGCACCTTGCGATGAACCGTCTGGTCGTCCTCACCGAAGATCCGCCGCCGCTCGGGGTGCCCGGCCATCACGAACCGGCAGCCCAGTTCGGCCAGCACGGCCGCGCTCACCTCGCCGGTGTAGGACCCCGGGCCGTACACCGAGACGTCCTGGGCGCCGACCAGACCGCCGGCCGCGCCCAGGGAATCCAGCAGCGTGGGGATCAGCGGGAACGACGGGCAGCAGAACAACCCGCTGGTGCCGGCGGCGTCGTCGGCCACTCCGGCCATCACCTCCGGGCCCCAGGCCCGGGCCTGGGCCGCCGAGAAATAGCTCTTGGAACTGCATCCGATCAGGGTGGGGGGCAGCACGGGAGGGTGTCCCTTTCTGGTGGGGGCTCGACAAGCAGTCCTCCTATCTTGTTCAATCCTGTACATACAAGCAAGCCCCTGGCCTCCGGTTGGCGTCGCCCGCGACGGACCCCGGCTGGCCGACACGGCCGCGTGCAGCGGCGGAAAGGCCTGACAGATGCAGAATTTCGTCCGGGCGTCGGCGGCCGACCTGGCCACCACCGAGTTCGACCTGGCGGTGATCGGCGCCGGCATCAACGGTGCCGCGATCGCCCGGGACGCCGCGAGTCGGGGGCTGTCGGTATTCGTCGCGGACAAGGCCGACGTGGGATCGGGCACCTCGTCGTGGTCCAGCCGGCTCATCCACGGCGGCCTGCGCTATCTCGAGCACGGCGAGCTGGCCCTGGTCCGCGAGTCGCTGCACGACCGGGAACGGTTGCTGCACATCGCCCCTCACCTGGTCACTCCGTTGCCGTTCGTGGTGCCGGTGTACCAGCACAATCACAAGCCCGGCTGGATGTTCCGGGCCGGCATGGTCCTGTACGACGCGCTGTCGCTGCGCAAGTCCGTCCCGCGGCACCGCCGCCTGGGTCGTAAGGCCGTCGCCGTCGAGCTGGGCTCGCTCAACCCCGACGGGTTGTCCGCCGGCCTGCGCTATTACGACGGGCAGGTCGTGTTCGCCGAGCGACTGGTGCTGGAGACGCTGCTGTCCGCGGCCGCCGCGGGCGCCCGGGTGCTGACCTACGCCACCGCGTCGATCACCGTGCGGGACGGGGCCGCGGTCGGCCTCGCCGTGCACGACGAGCTGACCGGCCTCGACCACGACGTCCGGGCCAAGGTCGTGATCAACGCGGCCGGCCCCTGGGTCGACGATGCCGATGCCGGGCTGGGTCTGGACCGGATGATCGGTGGCACCAAGGGCACGCACATCATCGTCGACCCGTTCCCCGGTGCTCCGGACGTGGCCATCTACTACGAGGCGCGCTCGGACAACCGGGCCGTGCTCGTTATCCCGTGGAACGGCCGGTACCTGATCGGCACCACCGACGACCGGTTCGACGGCGATCTGGACACCGTGTCCGGCACCGAGGACGAGATCGACTACCTGATCAAGGAAACCAACACGTTGATCCCGGAGGCCGGGCTCACCGCGGACTCGGTGCTGTTCAGCTACGCGGGGGTGCGGCCGCTGCCGTACCGGCCGGGGGTCAAGAGCGGCAACATCCCGCGCAGCCACCTGATCCTCACCCACGACACGGTGCCCAACCTGATCAGCGTGGTCGGTGGCAAGCTCACCCCGCACCTGAGCCTGGGCCGGGAGACCGTCGACCTGGCCGCCAAGTTGATCGGTCGCTCGTTGCCGGCCTCGCGCACCGGCCGGGAGACGCTGCCCGGCGGGGCCGCCGACTGGCCGGCCCGGAGCCGGCAGGTGCGCAGCCGGCTGCCGTTCGCCGGGCCGATCGCCGATCGGCTGGTGTCGGTCTACGGCGCCCGTTGCCAGGACCTGCTGGAGCTGATCGCCGGGGACCCGGCCCAGGCCCGGGTCATCGGGTCGGGGGAGGGGGCCGTGGTGGTCGCCGAGATCACCCTGGCCGTGCGGGCCGAGGGCGCCGTGCAACTGGCCGACATCCTGCACCGGCGCACCATGGTGGGCCTGTCGCCGGCCCTGGGCCTGGACGTGGACCGCGAGGTGGCCGCGGTGGCCGCACCGTTGCTGGGTTGGGCGGACGCGGACGTCCACGAGCAGGTGCGCCGGCACCGCGACTACGTGCGCACCCGGTTGCTCGGCGGGGTGCAGCGGCGGGTGCCGGAGGTCGCGACCGCCGGCTGAGCCGTCATCGCCGAACCGCCCCGGGACCATCGCTCCCGGGGCGGTTCGGCATCGGCGCACCGATGGCGCTGACGGACGAGGTGATCGGCGGCGCCCGGCGCGCTGATCCGAAAGCACAAGGCCGGGCCCGCATCAGCGGGCCCGGCCTCGGCGATCTCGACGGGAGCGTCAGTCGGTGTTGACCTTCTGCGCCCAGCCGCGGGTCAGGTCACGCGCCTCGCGCCAGCCGGCGTACATCGAGTCGGCCTGATCCAGGCTCATCGACGGCTCGAAACGCCGGTCCAGCTTCCACTTTCCGGCCACGTCGTCCAGGCTGGAGTAGATGCCGGTGGACAGGCCGGCCATCAGCATGGCGCCGAAGACGGTGGCCTCGGAGATGACCGGACGCAGCACCGGGATGCCCAGCACGTCGGCCTGCAGCTGGCACAGGAAGTTGTTCTTCACCGCGCCGCCGTCGACCCGCAGTTCGGGGATGGAGATCGTGCCGCCGCCCCCCGACAGCGCGGCGTCGACGACGTCCCGGGTCTGGAAGACCATCGACTCGACCGCGGCCCGGATGATGTGCAGCCGGGTCGTGGCGTTGCTGATGCCGATGATCGCGGCCCGCGCGTACGGGTCCCAGTCCGGTGCGGACAGGCCGGTGAAGGCCGGGATCAGGTAGACGCCGTTGGTGCTGGGGACCTGCCCGGCGTACCACTCCGAGTCCGGGGCGGCATGGATCAGCTTGAGGTCGTCGCGCAGCCACTGCATGGTCTTGCCCATGGCGAACAGCACGCCCTCGATCTCGTACGCGTGCGTGCCCTGCACCCCCCAGGCCATGCTCGGGGTGAGGCCGGCCACCCGTTGCGGGGTGGTGCCGCAGTTGATGTTCAGCACGCCCGCGGTGCCGTAGGTCATCTTGGACTGGCCGGGCGCGAAGGCGGCCTGCCCGAACAGGCCGGCCTGCTGGTCACCCATGTTCGCGGCGATCGGCACCTCGGCGCCGAAGGTGGCCCCGATGGTGCCGACGATCGCGTCCGAGGGCACGATCTCGGCCAGCATCTGGACCGGGATGTTGTAGGCCGCCAGCAGGTCCTGGTCCCACTTGAGGGTCTCCAGGTTGAACATCATGGTGCGCGAGGCGTTGGAGTAGTCGGTGACGAACGACTGCCGCCCGGTCAGGTTCCAGATCAGCCAGGTGTCCACGGTGCCGGCCAGCAGCTCGCCGTTCTCGGCCCGCTCCTGGGCGCCGGGCACGGCGTCGAGGATGAAGCGGATCTTGGAGGCGGTGTAGTAGGCGTCCGGGATCAGGCCGGTGCGCTCCTGGATCATCTCGCCGTGGCCCTGCTCGACCCACCGCTCGACGACTTCGACGGTCTGCCGCGAGGCCCAGACGATCGCGTTGTGGATCGGCCGGCCGGTGTCCTTCTCCCAGACGATGCCGGTCTCGCGCTGGTTGGTCAGGCCGACCGCGGACAGGTCCGACGGCTGGAGCTTGGCCTGCCGCAGCGCGGCCCGGATGACCTCCAGCTGGACGGTGAGGATCTCGGTCGGATCGTGCTCGATCCAGCCCGGCCGTGGGTAGTGCTGGGTCAGCTCGGCCGCAGCCAGGCCGAGCACCTCGCATTCCTCGTTGATCACGAAGGCGCGGGCACCGGTGGTGCCCTCGTCAATGCCCAGGATGTACCTGCTCACGTAGAAACCTCTCAGTCGAGCGACAGTGGCCGAGCCAGAAGGGAATTCCCGCTGGCTGACGGTCCGCGGGGGGTGAGTGGGCTCAACGCAATCCGGTCATCCGATCTGGTCAAGACCTGTACGGACTTGTACAGTCCAGATCGACCCGGTCGTCGCCGACCCGCTGGAATCCGTTCCAGGTGAATGGATTTGGCGAGCCAAGATCAGGTGCGCAGGGTTGCAGCGGGGTTGCGCCGGGCTTGACGGCCTGGTGCGCGGCCGCCATTCTCGGGAGTCCGGAGAAGGTCCCGACGAGGTGGCGTTCGACCAGGTGGTCCGGCCCTGGTGCGGCGGCCGGCGGCGAGGTGAGGTGGGCGGTCGACATCACCGAAACGACTCGGCCGGATCCGCTGCTGGCAGATCTTGTACAGACTTGTATGTACCTGTACTGTTCCCGAAGCGCCTGATCCACAGTGACCTGGGTCTCGCTCCGTCCCCTACATCGAGGTATCGCGTACGGAAGGCCACCGATGAACTTCGAACTACTGTCCCTGCTCCTGGCCGCCGGCGGTGGCTTCTTCGCCGCCGCGATCGGCGCGCTCCACGCTTTCATCTTCACCGGCCTGATGGTCGTGTCCGGGGTGGGCATCCTGCTGGCCGGGGGCACCGGTGACTTCCTGGGCACCGTGGCGTTCGGCCCGGTCTTCGGACCCCACGTCGCCTTCGCCGGCGGCGTCGCGGCGGCCGCGTACGCCGCCCGACGCTCCGACAAGGTGGGGGGCAAGGACATTGCCGTGCCGCTGATCTCGATCGAGAAGCCCGACGTCCTCATCGTCGGTGCACTTTTCGGCATGGGCGGTTATCTCGTCCAGCTGGGCATCGCCAAGATTCCGTGGTTCGGCACCCACACCGACACCGTGGCGGTCACCGTGGTGATCTCGGCCTTGATCGTGCGGCTGTTCATCGGGCGGGCCAGCATCTTCGGCAACCTGCCCGAGGGTGCCGGGTGGGGACGATTCGCCCCCAAGGACGAGACCGCGTGGGTTCGTTACCACGAGAAGTTCGTTCCGAACACCGTTCTCGGTCTGGGCGCCGGTCTGTTCGCGGCCGGTGTGACGCTCAAGCTCAACGAGCTGTACCCGGGCATCCCGGCCGTGCAGTACTTCGTGTTCGGCCTGTCCGCGGTGTCCCTGCTGTTCCTGAGCCTGGGCCTGAGCTTCCCGGTGACCCACCACATCACGATCATCGGCGGCGTCGGGGCGTTCGCGTTCCTGCCGATCGTCGGTGGCAACACCGTCGTCGCGCTGATCATCGGTGCGCTCTTCGGCATGATGTCGGCGTGGTTCGCCGAGTTCTTCGCCCGGCTGCTGCATGACCACGGCAACACCCACATTGATCCGCCGGCCGCCGCCATCTGGCCGGCCACCACGATCGTGCTGGGGCTGGCCGCCGTCCTGAGCTGATCTGTCAGTTCGCCCGCGCAGGGGCGTGACCCGGGCGGTGTCGTCGACGACACCGCGCCTCCCGGGTCACGCCTCTTTCGCGTCACGGCGCCGACCGGCCCCGCGCACCGCACCGCACCGCACCGCACCGCACCGCACCGCACCGCACCGAGAGGGATTCATGCATCGCATCGACCTGGACCTGTCCGCCACCGCCGCGGTGCTGCTGGACGTCGACGGCACGATCGCCGGGAGCGACCACCGGATCTCGGCCCGGACGTCGGCGGCCATGCGAGCGCTGGACGAGGCCGGCGTGCCGGTGGTGCTGGCCACCGGTCGGACCCGGTCCCAGGTGCTGGACATCGCCCGCGACGCCGGCCTGCGCTCGCCGCAGATCAGCTGCAACGGCGGGCTGATCACCGACCCGCTGACCGCGCAGGACCTGTGGGTGCGCCCGGTGCCCGACGCGGACATGACGGCGATGGTCGAACTGCACCACGTCACCGGTCAGCCGCTGACCTGGTGGACCATCGACCAGGTCTTCGCCACCTCGCAACCGCTGGCCCGGGCGATGGAGGAGATCAACGAGGCCACCGTCGTGCTGGCCACCCCCGAAGACATCGAGCCGGGCACGGTGCTCAAGACGATGATCTTCGGGACGCGTCAGGAACTGGACGACGCGGCCCCCGCGGTCGGCCGGCTGGTGCCCCGGGCGATGCGCTCGATGAACGAATTCTGGGAGCTCTCGGCGCCCGACGCCAGCAAGTGGTCGGCCATCGAGTACGTCTTCGACCGGTTGGGCGTGGACCCGGCCCGGGCCGCCGGGGCGGGTGACGGCGGCAACGACGCGATCTGGCTGGCCCGGATCGGGGCGCCGGTGGCCATGGGCAACGCCCGCCCCGAGGCGCGGGCCGTCGCGGCGGCCGTGATCGGCCGGCACGACGAGGATGGCGCGGCGGAGTTCCTGGAAGAGGTCCTCCGGCAGGTCGGCACCAGGGTGGGTTGAGTCCCGTTCGGTCGGTTTACCTTGTTCGGCGCGTGGGAATTGGCATCGTACGCAGCCCACTACAGTGAGGCTGCCCGCCACGGCGTCTTCCCCTCATCGGCGACGGGACACGCGATCCGGACAAGACCTGGAGAACTACCTCATGCGCGACTTCGTCTGCCCTCACTGCGGTCAGCAGCTGGCCTTCGAGAACTCGGTGTGCCTGAACTGCGGCAATGCCATTGGCTTCGATCTGGCCGCGCGGGACTTCGCCGTCCTGGGCGAAGGCGGCACCACCGTCCTGGAGCCCGCGCGCAAGATGTGCGCGAACCTGCACGTGGCCGCCTGCAACTGGCTGGTGCCGGTCGACGGCGAGCCGCTGTGCCGATCCTGCTCGCTGACCCGCACCCGCCCCGCCGATGGTGACCCGGCGCTGCCGGCCTTCGCCGAGGCCGAGGCGGCCAAGCGTCGTCTGGTGGTGGAGCTGGTCGAGCTCAGCCTGCCGATCAACGACCGCACCGCCGACCCGGAGAAGGGTCTGACCTTCGACCTGCTCTCCAGCGAGCACGAGAACGTCATCACCGGTCACGACTCCGGGGTCATCACCCTGGACCTGGCCGAGGGTGACGACGTGCACCGCGAGCAGCTGCGCATCTCGATGGACGAGCCGTACCGGACCCTGCTGGGGCATTTCCGGCACGAGACCGGGCACTACTTCTTCTTCGTGCTCGCCGAGACGGGCCCGGCCCGGCAGGAGTTCGAGAAGCTGTTCGGCGATCCCGACCTGGACTACCAGGAGGCGCTGGACCGGCACTACTCGCAGGGTGCGCCCGAGGGTTGGGAGGACAACTACGTCTCCTCCTACGCCACCATGCACCCGGCCGAGGACTGGGCCGAGACCTTCGCCCACTACCTGCACATCCGGGACACCATCGACACCGCGGCCGCCTTCGGGTTCGCCCCGGCCGGCGCCGCGGCCACCCAGCCGCTGGCCGGCGACGTCGGCTTCGACCGGATGATCGCGCTGTGGCTGCCGCTGGCCTGGTCGCTGAACATGCTGAACCGGTCGATGGGGCACAAGGACCTCTACCCGTTCGTGCTGCCGCCGACCGTGCTGGACAAGATGCGCCTGGTGCACAAGCTGGTGGCCGCGTCCAACACCCCGGCCGAGGTCAACGCCACCGTCTGAGGACCGGCGGTCGTGCGCCGCCGGCCCGGACGGTAGCGTCGCATGACGTGAGTGTGAACGAGCCCGGCCTGTTCGCCGTCGGTGGCGAGCAGGCCGGCTCGGTCTCCGGATCCGGTGACCACGACCTGCCCGGCGCCGCTCGTCCGGACCGACCCGTCGACCCGCACGCACCGTTGGCCGCCCGGATGCGGCCGCGGACGTTGGACGAGGTGGTCGGCCAGCAGCACCTGCTCGGACCGGGTGCCCCACTGCGTCGGCTGGTTCAGGGTGGCGCGCCGTCCTCGATGCTGCTCTACGGTCCGCCCGGCACCGGCAAGACCACCCTGGCCACCCTGGTCGCCGGCAGCACCGGCCGCTTCTTCGCGCAACTGTCGGCGGTGTCGGCCGGGGTCAAGGAGGTGCGGGCGGTCATCGCCGAGGCCACCACCCGGCTGCGCCGCACCGGCGAGCAGACCGTGCTGTTCATCGACGAGGTGCACCGCTTCTCCCGGACCCAGCAGGACTCGCTGCTGGGCGCCGTCGAGGACCGCACCATCGTGCTGGTCGCCGCGACCACCGAGAACCCGTTCTTCTCGGTCGTGTCCCCGTTGCTGTCGCGGTCGCTGATCCTGCAACTGCAGCCGCTGACCGACACCGACATCAGCGAGCTGATCGACCGCGCGGTGGCCGACGAGCGGGGCCTGGCCGGCGCATTCACCCTGGCCGAGCCGGCCCGGGCGCACCTGGTTGCCCTGGCCGGTGGCGACGCCCGGCGCGCGCTGACCGCACTGGAGGCCTCGGCCGAATCCGTGCGGGAGCTCGACGCACCCGACTCCGATGACGATCCGGCCGGCGTGCTGGAGATCGACCTCGATGCGGTGGAACGGGCGGTCAACCGGGCCGCCGTCCGCTACGACCGGTCGGGCGACCAGCACTACGACGTGACCAGTGCCTTTATCAAGTCGATCCGCGGTAGCGACGTCGACGCGGCGCTGCACTACCTGGCCCGGATGATCGAGGCGGGGGAGGACCCGCGGTTCATCGCCCGGCGACTGATGGTCCACGCGTCCGAGGACGTGGGGATGGCCGACCCGACCGCGCTGCCGGCCGCCGTCGCCGCCGCCCAGGTGGTGCAGCTGGTCGGCCTGCCCGAGGCGCGCATCGCGCTGGCCCAGGTCACCATTCACCTGTCCACCGCGCCCAAATCCAACGCGGTGATCACTGCGATCGACGCGGCCATGGCCGACGTGCGCGAGGGCCGGGCCGGATCGGTGCCGCCGGCCCTGCGCGACGGGCACTACCCGGGTGCGCAGCGACTGGGCCACGCCCAGCGCTACGTCTACCCGCACGGGCGACCCGGTGCCGTGGTCGCCCAGCAGTATCCGCCGGACGAGCTGGTCGGCCGGGACTACTACCGCCCCACCGGGTTCGGGGCCGAGCGGGTGCTCGCCGAGCGGGTACCCAAGCTGCGCCGCACCATCCGCGGGCAAGCCAATGACGACACGACCGACCCGACCACCACATCCGGTCCCGGGGACCGGGGGAAAGGCTGAGCAGACATGGGCGAGGGCCTGATGCACGCGATCCAGATCACCACCACCGGCGGGCCGGAGGTGCTCGACTACCGCGAGATTCCGGTGCCCGAGGCAGGTCCCGGTCAGCTCGCGGTGCAGGTGGCGGCGGCCGGGGTGAACTTCATCGACATCTATCACCGGGAGGGCGTCTACCCGATGGACCTGCCGTTCGTGCCCGGCCGGGAGGGTGCCGGCCGGGTCATCGCCGTCGGCGACGGCGTGGACGGGGTCTCGATCGGTGACCGGGTGGCCTGGCTGATGGTGCCGGGGTCCTACGCCGAGGTGACGGTCGGGCCGGCGGGCCGGTTCATCCCGGTGCCCGATGGTGTCTCCGACGAGCAGGCGGCCGCCGTCTGCCTGCAAGGCCTGACCGCGCACGCGCTGGCCACGGACGTCTACCGGATCCAGGCCGGCGATGCGGTGCTGATCCACGCCGGCGCCGGTGGCGTGGGCCTGCTGCTCACCCAGATCGCCAAGGCCAAGGGGGCGCGGGTGATCACCACGGTGTCGACCGCGGACAAGGCCGAGCTGTCCCGCGCGGCCGGTGCCGACGAGGTGCTGGTCGGCTACGACGACTTCCCGGCCCGGGTGCGTGAGTTCGCCGCGGGCAAGGGCGCGGACGTGGTCTACGACGGCGTCGGGGCAGCCACCTTCGACGGGTCGCTGGAGGCGCTGCGACCGCGCGGCACCATGGTGCTCTTCGGCGGCGCGAGCGGGCAGGTGCCGCCGTTCGACATCCAGCGGCTCAACCGCGGCGGATCGCTCAAGCTCACCCGGCCCAACGTCGATCACTTCGTCGCCGACCGGGAGGAGCTGCTGGCCCGGTCCGCCGAGCTGTTCGGGTGGGTGGCCGACGGCAGCCTGCGGGTGCGCATCGGCGGGACGTACCCGCTGGCGCAGGCCGCCCGGGCGCAGGAGGATCTGGCCGCCCGCCGGACCACCGGCAAGCTGGTGCTGCAGCCCTAACGATGCCGGTGGCGCGGGCGGTGGGGCCTTCAGTCGTTCTTCGGTGAGCCTTCAGCGGGGCGGCCGATCCTTTGTTCAGCAGGTCGAACAACCAGGATCCAGCCCCCAGGAGGACACCATGGCCACCATCGCCCGCACCCTGATCCGCCGCCTCGCCGGACTCGTCGTGGCCACCGCCGCGATGTTTCTCGGCTTCGCGATCGTCGGTTCGGTCGGCGCCGCGAACGCCGATACCGTCGCCGGTAGCACCGTGTTCGGCACCACTGTGGAATGCGGGGGCGAATCGCTGGTGTTCACCAGCACCTCGGACGCCGACTCGGGCAGCTTCGCCAAGATCTGGGTCTGGGACTTTTACACCGAGCAGTGGGTGACCGACGGCTACTGGGTCGAGGCCGACTACTACGCCTCGTACAACATCTCGGACCTGACGTTCGACCCCGGCTACTACATGGTCTACGTGCAGTACGCCCAGTGGAACGGCTACGACTTCGACTTCAGCGGTGAGTACATCGACACCTACGAGCAGTACTACACCTACTCCGACCACCAGGCCGAGTCCTTCTGCTACATGGGCAACGACCTGACCGAGTACTGATCGCTACGGACCTGGCCCAAGGGGCCGCGGTCCTCCCTGCCGGGTCCACCCCGCCCCGCCTCCCGCGGGGCGGGCACCGGATAGGGTGATTTCGTCCCACGGCAGTTGCGACCTCGGGCAGGACACGACCAGGGTTGATGGGGCGTCAGCCGTGAGCGTGGTCACGAGCCGAGTCACCGATGCGGCGACGAGGGGAGGCTCCGTGAAGCGGCTGCTGAAGTGGGTCGGGCGCCACGTCTCGTTGCCGGCCTCGTCCCTGCATCTGTTGACCTACGCCTTGACGCCCAGCCGGGCGGCCATCGACGTCGACCTGGGCGTGTGGATGCGGGAGCACGAGCTGCACGGGTCGACCTTGCTGGGCCTGCACACCCTGCTGATCGAGCATCGGGAGTTCCGGAACCTCTTTTACTACCGGGTGAAACCCTGGTCCTACCTGCTGCGGGTGATCTACTCCCCGCTGCCGACGCTGCGGCTGAGCGCCAAAGAGATCGGGCCGGGCCTGTTCATCCAGCACGGCGAAGGATCGAGGATCAACGGGGAGCGGATCGGAGCGTACTGCTGGGTCAATCAGCAGGTCACGATCGGATACAGCAACAAGACGGACCGGCCCGTCCTGCTCGACCATGTCCGGGTGGGACCCGGCGCCCGAATCTTCGGCGCGGTCACCATCGGGGAAGGGGCCACCGTGGGGGCGAATGCGGTGATCGTCAAAGACGTCCCGGCCCGGTGCACGGTCGTGGGCGTGTATCCCGCCTACATCGTGCGGGACGACGGGCAGCGGGTGAACCGGAAGCTCTAGGAGTGCGCCGTCGTGACCGACCACGGTCGCGCACGAGGGCAAGCTGTCCGGTCCGAGTCGTGGCCACGGCCGGCCGCTAACCGGGCCTGGTTGCCCGGGCGCTGGCGCACCTGACGGGCTGATCAACTCGGCGCGGTCGGGCAAGCGGGCTGATGAACTCGGCGCGGTCGGGCAAGCGGGCTGATGAACTCGGCGCGAAACCGTATAAATGGACCCATTTTCGCCGAGTTGATCAGCCCGGGTGGACCCGCCTCGACCTACTGCACGTCCGAATCCGGGGGGGCCACTCGGTAGGCAACGTCCGGGTCGACCGAGAGCACGCCGGGGACGTTGCGCAGGGTAGTGGCGACGGCGGTGGCGGTGCCGGACGGGATGGACCCGGTGATGCACCCCATGGTTTCCATCACCCGGTCCACCTGCATGCCCTTGTCGGCCAGCGAACGGGCAAGCGTGCTGATCGACCGCCGATGGGCGTCGTCGACGGTCACCGTGACCCGAGTCATGACTTCACTGTAGGTGCCGACCCAGCGAAAAGCGCCGGTCATTGCGGGGCGAGGACCAATCCGCCGCCGACGTCCACCGACGGCTGCAGCAGGCGCTGCGAGTCCTGGGCCAGGGTGGCCCACAGATCGCGGCCGCGGTAGCCGGTGAGCTCGGCCCAGAGCGCGGCGACGCCGGCCACGTGCGGAGTGGCCATGCTGGTGCCACTGATCGTCTTGTACCGGGTCGGCATCAGCCACGACGAGTAGACCTGGTAGCCGGGCCCAGCGATGTCGACCTGCCCGCCGCGGGTGCCGGCCAGGGTGCGGGCCGAGAAGTAGGCCATGTCCAGCTTCTGGTCCAGGGCGCCGACGGCCATGATGAACGGGCTGTTGGCCGGGGTGCCCACGAAGCCGAAGTTGCCGACCCGGCGGTCGGCGTTGTTGCCGGCCGCAGCGACGATCAGCGAACCGGCGTCCAGAGCGCGCTGGCCCACCACCGTGTAGGGCGGGTGCACCGAGGCCACGTCCGCCCCCAGGGACATGGAGATCACGTGGCAGCCGTTCTCCACGGCCCAGTTGATGCCGGCGATGATGCCCCCGTCGGAGCCGGAGCCGCTGTCGCCCAGCACCTTTCCGGCGTAGATCGACGCGCCGTAGGCGACGCCGTACCTCGGTCCGGTCTCCGGCGCCTTCGACCCGCAGGAGGTACCGATGCAGTGGGTGCCGTGGCCGTGCCCGTCCTGGACGGTCTCCCCGGCAACGAAGGACTGGGTGGTCACCGAACGGCCGACGAAGTCGGGATGGCCCACGTCGAACCCGGTGTCCAGGACGGCGACCTTGATGCCGGCGCCGGACTGGGGTGAGGTCGACACTCCGGTCGCCTGCAGGCCCCAGGTGAATTGGGCGTTGTCGGCGAACGAGGGATTGGCGGCGGCCGCGGACACTCCGGAGCCTGCCGGCCGCTCGACCGCGCCGAGCCGCCCGGCCAGGTCACTGACCCCGTCCCGGTAACCCTGCAGGTAGTCGCCGTCCAGGATGTGGTGAATCAGCTCCGGCGAGACCGAGATGATCGCGTCCTCACCGGCCTCGGCGGTCCGCAGCGCCCCGAGTTGAGCCGGTTCGGCCGTGACGACGGCGACGCCCAGGGTGTCGAACCAGACCGCGTCCGACCCCTCGGTCTGACTGAAATCGACGGCCTGGGCGGTGAAGTCGCGCGAATCGGCCACGGTGCCGACGCCGGCGGTCCGGGCCAGGGTCGCCTTGGCGTCGGTGCCTCGGGCGAACACAACGATGAAGCGGCCGGTGGTCTGTACCGGGGTGCCGCCCAGCGGGACCGTGCTGGGATCAGGGTCGGGCAGGGCCGGAATGCTGAATTCCATGATGTGCCGCCTTCGGGTTGGGTGATGCGGGCCTACCTGCACAGAGGCGCGGACCGGCGGTCAGAGACGTCGGAGCGTGGATTTCCCGGACCGGTTGCGGAATCGGCGGCCGGTCACGGTTGGACCAGCACCTTGATCGCGCGCCGCTCGTCCATCGCCCGGTACCCGTCGGCGATCTCGTCCAGCGTGACCGTGGCGGTGAACACGGGTCCCGGATCCAGGGTGCCGGCGAGCACCTCGGGCAGCAGCTCGGGCAGGTAGGCGCGGGCCGGTGCGATGCCGCCACGGACGGAGATGTTGCCGCCGAACATCTTCCAGATCGGCAGACCCTCCTTGACCTCGTGCGGGACACCGACCCAGCCGACCGTGCCCCCGGGCCGGGCCGGACCAGATCCAGTGCCGTGTCCCAGGACCCGGCGGTGCCCACACATTCCGCGGCGCCGTCCACCCCCGCGCCGTCGGTCAGCTCGCGGACGGCGGCGACCGCGTCCGCCCCGCGGGCGGCGACCACGTCGGTGGCGCCGAAGGCCGTGCCGAGTTCGCTGCGGTCCTGATGGGTGGACAGCAGGATGACGCGTTCCGCGCCGAGCCGGGATGCGGCCAGCACGGCGCACAGACCGACCGCACCGTCGCCGATCACCGCGATCGTCCGGCCCGGGGCGGCCCCGGCGGAGTGGGCCGCGTGGTGGCCGGTGCCCATCACGTCGGACAGCGAGAGCAGGGCGGGGATCCGCGGGTCGTCCGGGGCGACCGGTGCGGTGACCAGGGTGCCGTCGGCGAGCGGGACCCGGGCGAACTCGCCCTGGCCGCCGTCGACCGGGTGCCCGTCGCGGTCGGTCCCGGCCCACCCGGCGGACCGGACGCACGAGGTCGGCCAACCGGACCGGCAGGGTCCGCACACCCCGCAGGAGCACACGAACGGCGCGATGACCAGATCGCCGGCCCGCACGGTGGCCACCTGGTCACCGACGTCCTCGACCACGCCGACGAGCTCGTGCCCGATCCGGCCGCGTTTGCTGGTCGCCCCGCGGTAGTGCCACAGGTCGGAGCCACAGATGCAGCTCGTGGTGATCCGGACCAGGGCGTCGGTCGGGGTCAGGATGCGCGGCGCGGGCACCTCGTCGACGCGGATGTCGCGGGGGCCGTACAGGACTGCTGCCTTCATGTCGCCCATCATGCGCGACGGGTCCGACAGTCGCCGGATGCCGGTCCGGCAGCTGCCGGACCGGCCCGGGGCACCTACTCGCTGAAGACCTCGGTGAGCAACCAGACCGTGGTGTCGGGCGGGAGCACCGAGTGATCGGTCAGCTCGCCGGAGGCCATCAGCAGCTCGCCGACCGGCATCGGAACCGCTTCGGTCCCGGTGTTGGCGGCGATGGTCAGTTCACCGTTGACGAACCGCACGACGCCCGGCTCGGCGTCGACCCACTCCAGGTCGCCGACGGCGAGCGCGAACGCGCGCCGGAACGCCAGCGCGGTGCGGTACATCTCCAGGGTCGAACCCTCGACGTCCTCCTGCTTGTCACGAGCCAGCTCCGCGTAGGACGCGGGCTGCGGCAGCCAGGTCGCGCCGCCCGGTCCGAAGCCCAGGCCGGGCTCGCCGGCCTCCCAGGGCAGCGGCACG
This sequence comes from Nakamurella multipartita DSM 44233, assembly GCF_000024365.1. Lineage (NCBI taxonomy): Bacteria > Bacillati > Actinomycetota > Actinomycetes > Nakamurellales > Nakamurellaceae > Nakamurella > Nakamurella multipartita. Next base: position 3,630,582 of record NC_013235.1, on the reverse strand, counting down.
CGGCAGCCGTCGCGGCCGGCCTCGGTGTAACCGGAGCGCCACCAGGTCGGGTCCTGACGCAGGTCGTCGTCGAGCTCGGTGTGGTCGGGCAGCCCGAGCTCCTCGCCCTGGTAGATATAGGCCGAACCGGGCAGGGCCAGCATCAACAGGGTCGACGCCCGGGCCCGGCGCAGGCCGAGCTGGTAGTCGGGTTGCTGATCCTGGGCCCGGATGCCGTTGGGCCGCGGACCGGCCGGCAGGCCCAGCCGCGAGACATGGCGGACCACATCGTGGTTGGACAGCACCCAGGTGGTGGGCGCGCCGACCTCGTCGTTGGCGGCGACCGAGGAATCGATCACCGAGCGCAGGTGGGTGGCGTCCCACTCGCTCTCCAGGTAGTCGAAGTTGAACGCCTGGTGCATCTCGTCCTCGCGGACGTAGCGGGCCAGCCGGGACAGCGAGGGCACCCACGCCTCGGCGCACAGGATCCGGTCGGGGGAGTAGGTGTCCAGCAGGGCCCGCCACTCCCGGTAGACCTCGTGCACCCGGTCCTGGTCCCACATGGGGCCGGTGTGGAAGTAGCCCTCACTGTCCTCGACGACCTCGTCGGAGGCCTTCATGTCGGGCAGGCCCGGGGCCTTGATCAGCGCGTGGGCCACGTCCACCCGGAAGCCGTCCACGCCGCGGTCCAGCCAGAACCGCAACACGTCCAGGAACTCGGCCCGAACCTGCGGGTTCTCCCAGTTCCAGTCGGGCTGCTTGGTGTCGAACAGGTGCAGGTACCACTGGCCGGGGGTGCCGTCGGGGTTGGTGGTCCGGGTCCAGGCCGGCCCGCGGAAGCAGGATTCCCAGTTGTTCGGCGGCAGCTCGCCGTGCTCGCCGCGTCCCTCGCGGAAGACGTAGCGGTCCCGCTCGGGGGAGCCGGGGGCCGCGGCCAGGGCCTGCTGGAACCAGACGTGCTCGTCGGAGGAATGGTTGGGCACCAGGTCGACGATCACCTTCAGACCCAGCCCGTGGGCCCGCTCGAGCATCGCGTCGAAGTCCGCCAGGGTGCCGAAAACGGGGTCGACGTCGCGGTAGTCGGCCACGTCGTACCCGGCGTCGGCCTGCGGGGACTTGTAGAAGGGGGACAGCCAGATGGCGTCCACGCCCAGCTCGGCCAGGGCCGGCAGGCGATGGTTGATCCCGGGCAGGTCGCCGATCCCGTCACCGTTGGAGTCGGCGAACGAGCGCGGGTAGATCTGGTAGACGACCGCGGTGCGGCGCCAGTCCTGGCCGGGGGTCGACTCCAGGTCGGCCGTGATGTCGCTGAAGGCCACGGTTTCCTCGATCGTCATCGACGGCACCTTTCTACGGGCGGTGGTGGGCGGGTAATACGGGGATGGACGCCGCCCCCACGGTCAGGTTGATCGATTCAGATCAGTGTGACCGGGATCACGATCCAGCCGCTCAACCCGCTGCGTACTCGCCCAGGAAGGTGGCCAGCACCAGGGCCATGTTCTGCACCTCGGACGGGTCGACACTCTCATTGGGGGCGTGGATCCGGCATTCGGGCTCGCACACCCCGAGCAGCATGATCTCCGCGTCCGGGAAGGTCTCCTGGAAGACCGGGCACAGCGGGATCGACCCGCCCTGACCCTGCGTCTCCAGGTCGCGACCGTAGGCCGCGTGCATCGCCCGGCCCATCGCGTCGAAGGCCGGCCCGCCCAGGCTGCCGGCGAACGGCGCGCCCAGGCCGCCCGGCTCGAACGTGACTTGGGCGTGCCAGGGGGTGGCGGCCGTCAGGTGCGCGATCAGCTTGTCCCGGGCGGCCGCCGGATCCATGCCCGGCGGCACCCGCAGGTTCAGTCGCGCCCGCGCCTGCGGCTGGATCGCCGCCGACGAGCCGACCACCGGCGGGCAGTCGATGCCCAGGATGGTGACCGTCGGCCGGGCCCACAGCATGTCGGAGACCGACCCGTCGCCGAGCAGATCGACCCCGTCCAGCACCTGCGCGTCGGTGCGGAACCGATCGGGCGGGTAGTCCGCGCCGGCCCAGTGCCCGTCGGCGTCCAGCCCGTCGATGGTGGTGTTGCCGGCGGCGTCGCGCAGGGTGGCCAGCATCGCGACCAGGGCGGCCAACGCGTCCGGCGCCGGTCCGCCGAACATGCCCGAGTGCAGCACCGTCTGGGCGGTCCGGACGGTGACCACCAGGTCGGCCACCCCGCGTAGCGAGGTGGTCAGGGTGGGCCGCCCGACCGCGATGTTGCCGCTGTCCAGGACCAGGATCGCATCGGCCCGCAGCAGGTCGGGATGTTTGGGCACGAAGTCCTCCAGGCCGGCGGTGCCCTGCTCCTCCGAGCCCTCGCCGACGATCTTGACCGTGACCGGCAGCTGCGCGCCGTCCGCGGAACCCAGCGCGCGCAGGGCGGTCAGCACGACGGCGATGCTGCCCTTGTCGTCGGCGGTGCCGCGACCGAACCACCGGCCGTCCCGCTCGACCAGCTGCCACGGTGAGCTGTGCCAGGCGTCCTCGCCCAAGGGCGGCTGCACGTCGTGATGGAAGTACAGCAGCACCGTCGGCGCACCGGGGGGTCCCGGCCGGACGCCGGTCACCGCCTTGGAACCGTCCGCGGTGACGTGCGCGGCGACGTCGGACAGGCCGGCCTCGGTGAACGCGCCGATCAGCCAGTCGACCATGTCGTCGCACCCGGACACCGGGAACTGGGCGGCGTCGTGCACGGACCGGAAGGTGACCATCTGGGCCAGGTCGGCCTGGGCCCGCGGCATCAGCTCGGCGACCCGCTCGCGCAACGTCATGACGCGTCCTGCGGACGGACGACCACCACCGGCAGCTCGGCGTGGGCGAGCAGCGACCGGCTCACCGAACCGAGCACGATGCCGGCGAAGCCGCTGACCCCGCGGGTGCCGACCACGAGCTGGGACGCGCCGTGCTCGGCGCAGTAGGCCCGCAGGGCCTCCTGCGGTTTGCCCGGGATCACCACCGGCACCACCGAGACGCCGGCGACCGCTTGGCTCCGGCCGGCCAGCGCGGCCTCCAGGTCGGCCTGCTCGCGGTCCTCGTCCGAGCCCCGCGCGCAGTGCACGACGTGCAGCGGTACTCCGTGCGCGGCCGCCGCCTCGACCGCGTAGGTGACGGCCTCCTCGGAGACCTCCGACCCGTCGGTGCCGACCACGATCGGTCCGGTCGCGCCGGCCGGATCCGGGACGGCGCCGCGCACCACCGCCACCGGGCCGTGCCCGTGCTCGGCGGTGTGCACGGCGAACGAACCGATCAGTTCCTCGGCCCGCGGGGAGTGGCCGTGCGAGGACACCACGGTCAACAGCGCTTCACCGCTGGCCTCCAGCAGCGCCGTGCCGGCCGATTCGTGCAGGATCCGCGGCTGCACCGTGGCGGCCGGCCGGGCGTGGTGCACGGCGGTGACCACCCCGTCGACGAGTTCGGCGGCCGCGATCTGCGCCTCCTCGTACGGGATGGACCCGGGCAGGGCGGCGTCCTTGGACCCGTAGGCGTAGAGCTCGTAGGAATACAGAACGACCAGGGTCGCGCCGCGGGCGTGGGCCTCGCCGGCCGCCCACACCGCCGCCGCCGTCGAGGTGTCCGAGCCGTCGACGCCGACGACGACCTCACGCTTTCGGGTCCCGCTCATCCGTAGCTCGCTCCCTCACCCGGCCCGGGCCGCCGATGACCCCAGGTCCAGCGCAGACGATACCCACGGGGCCCGACAGCGGCCGGTGATCGCGCCCGCGCGTCCGGGCGCCGCTCAGGTGGTCGGGCAGGTTCCGTCGGCATTCACCGGGACCGGGCAGAACGAGCCCGTCCAGACCGCCTTGGAGCCGGACTCGCCGACCCGGAACACCTGGAACACGGCGGCTCCGGCCAGCACCACCGCCACCACCGCGACGACCACCCCGATCCACGGCGCCGGCGCCTTCTTGGTGCGCCGGACGATCAGCGTCGGCACGCCCCAGGCCAGCAGTGCGGCGACGAACAGACCGCCGGCGAACCAGAGCACCGTGTCGCCCAGCGCCATGTGCTCGCGGATCAGTTCGGTCGGGTAGACGCGGTCGCCCAGCCACTCGCCGGCCTCGGTGGTGACCGGCACCAGGATGAGCGCGACGAGCGCGACCAGGGGAGTGATGATGCCGAGCCGGCGGCGTGCCGCCGGCCAGATCGCGGCCAGCACGGTGAGCAGCGCCGCGATCGGGATCAGCACCACCACCGCATGCACCAGCAGGATGTGGGCGGGCAGTCCGTTGACCTCATTGATCATGGCGTGATCATCTCTTTCCCCGGAGGCAGCAGGTCGCCGGGGTCGGCGACTAGGAGGACAACGCGGCGGCCGGCGCAGGGGTTCAGCTCCGTCGCGGCCGGACCGGGTCCGCCGATGGCAGCGCCGTGCCCGCTCGGTGTCCGAGGTGGCGGGTAACCTTCCCAGCGGTGGTGCCACGAGCCGCCCGTGCCCGCCCGGGCGGAGCACGCCCTGACCAGGAGGGGAGACGGCCGCGATGAAACGCGTCTATGTCTTCGGCGCCGGTGTCGCCCTCGGAGTGGCGGCGACCCGCCGCACCCGACGGGCCAAGGAAGCCGCCGCCGCAGCGATGAAGGCCAAGCTCACCCCCTCGGCGATCGCCGCGGACCTGGCCGACGCCATCGCCGAGCTGGGCAACGCCGTCGGCGCCTTCGCCTCCGACGTCCGGCAGGGGGCGATCAACCGCCGGGCCAGCTACCGGCCCCTGGTGGACAACTCCACCGGTGCGGTGGTGATGGTTCCGCCGGAGGCGTTGGGCCCGGCCCCCGAGCCGGTCGAGCCGCGGATCCCCGGCGGCCTCCCGCCGACCCGGCCCACCCCGACCCGCGCCCACACCGTCGACCCGGACCCGGCCGGATCGTCCCGGTCCGCCGCGCGACGCGTCGGGCACCGCGCCTGACCCGGGAACCCGAGCCCCAGCACCACCGCCCGACCCTGCGCCACCCGCGCGCCTGACCCACCTGCCCGAGCGAGGAACCACAGAGTGCAGACCCACGAGATCCGGCGCCGTTTCCTGGACCACTTCGAGCGCGCCGGCCACACCGTCGTGCCCTCGGCGTCGCTGATCAGCCAGGACGCCACCGTGCTGTTCACCATCGCCGGGATGGCCCCGTTCAAGCCTTACTTCCTGGGCCAGAGCACCCCGCCGTTCCCGCGGGCGACCAGCGTGCAGAAGTGCGTGCGCACCGGTGACATCGACAACGTCGGCGTCACCACCCGGCACAACACCTTCTTCCAGATGGCCGGCAACTTCTCCTTCGGCGACTACTTCAAGGCCGGCGCCATCGAGCACGCCTGGACCCTGCTGACCTCCTCGCTGGCCGACGGCGGCTACGGCCTGGACCCGGACCGGCTGTGGGTCACCGTGTACGAGTCCGACGACGAGGCCGAGCGGCTCTGGCAGGAGATCGCCGGCCTGCCGGCCGAGCGCATCCAGCGGCGTGGCATGGCCGACAACTTCTGGTCGATGGGCGTGCCCGGCCCGTGCGGCCCGTGCTCGGAGATCTACTACGACCGCGGCCCGGAGTACGGCATCGAGGGCGGTCCGGTCGCCGACGAGGACCGGTACCTGGAGGTCTGGAATCTGGTCTTCATGCAGGACATGCGGGGCGAGTCCGACGGGTCCGGTAAGGGGGACTTCCCGATCCTGGGCCCGCTGCCCCAGCAGAACATCGACACCGGGCTGGGCGTCGAGCGGCTGGCGTTCCTGCTGCAGGGCGTCGACAACGTCTACGAGACCGATCTGCTGCGCCCGATCATCGCCTCGATGGAGCAGCTGTCCGGCAAGAAGTACGGCGGCGGCGACCACCAGGCCGACGTCCGCTTCCGGGTCATCGCCGACCATTCCCGCAGCGGCATGATGCTGATCGGCGACGGGGTCACCCCCGGCAACGAGGGCCGCGGTTACGTGCTGCGCCGGCTGCTGCGCCGGGCGGTGCGCTCGGCCCGGCTGCTCGGCGTCACCGAGCCGGTCATGCCGACGCTGATGAGCATCGTGCGCGACCTGATGAGCCCGTCCTACCCGGAGCTGGCCACCGACTACGAGCGGATCGAGAAGGTCGCCGCGACGGAGGAGAAGGCGTTCCTGCGCACCATCGCATCCGGCTCCAAGCTGTTCGACGTGGCCGCGGCCGACCTGGCCACCCAGCACGTCACCACGCTGCCCGGGGCCACCGCCTTCACCCTGCACGACACCCAGGGTTTCCCGATCGACCTGACCCTGGAGATGGCCGCCGAGGCCGGCCTGACCGTCGACGTCGCCGGGTTCGAGCGGCTGATGAAGGAGCAGAAGGACCGGGCCCGGGCCGACGCCAAGGCCCGCAAGGGCGGCTTCGCCGACCTGTCCGAGTACCGGCGGCTGCTGGACCAGGGCGCGACCGAGTTCACCGGCTACAGCGAGCTGCAGACCGAGGCGCGCATCCGCGGCCTGCTGCGCGACGGGGTGCCGGTGCCGGCGGCGCACGAGGGTGAGGAGATCGAGCTCGTGCTCGACCGCACCCCGCTGTACGCCGAATCCGGCGGGCAGGACTCCGACGCGGGCACCATCGTCGGGGCGCACGGCGCCGCCGAGGTGCTGGACGTGCAGAAGGTGGACCGCAAGCTGGTCGTGCACCGGGTCCGGATCACCGACGGCGAGTTCACCACCGGTGCGCAGGTGCTGGCCAAGGTCGACCCGGAATGGCGGCTCGGTGCCCGGCAGGCGCACTCGGGCACCCACGTCGTGCACGCCGCGCTGCGGCAGGTGCTCGGGCCGGAGGCGCTGCAGTCCGGGTCCTACAACAAGCCCGGCTACCTGCGCCTGGACTTCGCCTGGGACCAGGCGTTGTCGGCGGCCACCCGCAGCGAACTGGAAGAGGTCGCCAATCGGGCCGTTCGTCAGGACCTGCCAGTGCGCGTGCTCTACGGCTCGATGCAGGAGGCCCAGGCGATGGGCGCCATCGCGCTGTTCGGCGAGACCTACGACGACACCGTGCGGATCGTGGAGATCGGCGGGCCGTGGTCGGTCGAGCTGTGCGGCGGCACGCACGTCGAGCACTCCTCGCAGATCGGTCCCGTCGCCATCACCGCCGAATCCTCGGTCGGATCCGGCCTGCGCCGGGTCGAGGCCGCGGTCGGCATCGAGGCCTTCCACCGGCTGGTCGCCGAGCGCACCCTGGTCAGCCAGCTGGCCAGCACCCTGAAGGTGCAGCCGGCCGAGCTGCCCGGGCGCATCGAGACCCTGCTGGACAAGCTCAAGTCCGCGGAGAAGGAGCTGGCCGGGCTGCGCGCGGCCGCGCTGGGCAACGTCGCCGGCACGCTGGCTGGCGGCGCGATCGACGTGGCCGGGGTGGCGCTGGTGGCGGCCACCGCGCCGGAGGGCACCGCGGCCGGTGACCTGCGCACGCTGGCCTCCGACGTCCGCGGCCGGCTCGGGGACCGGCCCGGGGTGGTCGCCCTGTTCGCGCCGGCCCACGCGTCGGTGCCGTTCGCGGTCGCCGTGAACCAGGGCGGCATCGCCCGCGGGTTGGCTGCCGGCGAGCTGGCGAAGGCGGTGCTGCCGCTGATCGAGGGACGGGGCGGCGGCAAGAAGGACCTGGCCCAGGGGGCCGGGACCCGTCCGGACCGGATCCCGGAGGCGATCGACGCCCTGCGCGCCGCCCTGCTCACGGCGGCCGGCTGATCTGGCCCGGTCGACGGACAACCGGATCGAGTCCGATACGTCCTGCTCTCGGTCCGTTCCCGTGCCGCCCGGCACCCGATCCGAATCGATACCCACGCATCCATATGACTGGAACACAGCAGAATCCGTCCGGTGACGCACCCGCGAAAGGCGTGCGTCTGGGGGTCGACGTGGGTACCGTTCGCGTGGGGGTCGCACGCAGCGATCCCGCAGGAATTCTGGCGACTCCGGTGACGACCCTGCAGCGGTCGGCGGCCCCGTCATCGGGGAAGTCGGGTGACCGGGCCGAACCGACTGCGGATCTGTCGGCACTGCGTGACCTGGTCGTCGAACACGACGTAGTGGAAGTGGTGGTGGGTCTGCCCACCACCCTGCGCGGCATGGAGGGCTCGGCGGTGACGGCAGCGCGGGCCTACGGACAGGCACTGGCGGCATTGATCGCCCCGGTACCGGTCGTCTACGTCGACGAGCGGCTGACCACCGTCACCGCGGACCGGGTGCTCGCCCAGGCCGGAATCAAGGGAAAGGCCAGGCGCGCCGTGGTCGATCAGGTCGCCGCCACCCGGATCCTGCAGAACCGGTTGGATCTGCTGGCGGCGGGACGACGATCGTGAACGACCATCTGATCTTCGGCCGCGAGCCGGGGGAGACCGGCGACGTGGACGTCGACGAGCTCAAGGCCGCGCTGGCCGCCAATCCCGATCCCGTCGACGAGACCGTCGTGGCCGAGCCGGAGCCCTCGCCGGAGGAACGGGCCATCAGCGCCCGGCGCCGGCACCGTACCTGGCTGGTGTTCGCCATCGTCGTGCTGCTGGTGATCGTGGCCGGTCTGATCGCCGGGTTCGTCGTGTGGCGGTCCGGCACCGATCAGGTGCCCGACCACGCCGGCACCGGCGACGCCGAGGTGGTCGTCCGGATCCAGGGCGGCGACGGGATCAACGACATCGCCGCGACGCTCCAGCAGGCCGGCGTGGTGGCCAGCACCGAGGCGTTCGTCCAACAGGCCGCCCGTGACGGCGACGTGCAGGCCCTCAAGCCGGGCTACTACAAGGTGCGGCTGAACTCCTCGGCCCAGGCCGCGGCCGATGCCCTGGTGGCCAAGGAGAACCACGTCGGGCACCTGCGGCTGATCCCCGGCCGGCAGCTGGCCGACGTCACCACCGTCTCCACCGATCCCAACCAGCCCGCGGCGACCGTGCCCGGCTACATCTCCGACATCGCCGCCGCGGCCTGTGTGCCGCTCAACGGACAGCAGGACTGCTTCACCGCCGACGAGCTCTGGCAGGTCGCCACGACCGCCGACCCGGCCACCCTGGGCGTCGTGGAATGGGCCGCCGACGCCGTGCGCGCCGCTCCGGACCCGCGCAAACGCCTCGAGGGCACCATCCTGCCGGGTGATTTCGACATCCCGCCCGGCTCCACCCCCGAGCAGGCGCTCAAGGCGGTGGTCAGCGCGTCCGCCGCGATGTGGAACGGCACCGACATCATCGCCGACGCCGCCCAGCTGGGCATGACCCCGTACCAGGCCGCGACCATCGCCTCGATCGTGGAGCGGGAGGGCATCACCGCGGACATGCCCAAGGTGGCCCGGGTGATCGACAACCGGCTGGCCACCGGGATGAAGCTGGAGATGGACTCCACCGTCAACTACGCACTGGACCGGGCCTCCATCGCCACCAGCGCGGACGACCGGGCCAATCCCAGCCCGTGGAACACCTATTACGCCGCCGGTCTGCCGCCCACCCCGATCTCCTCGCCGGGTCCGAACGCCATCGCCGCAACCCTCGACCCGGCCGCCGGCTCCTGGCTGTTCTTCGTCAAGATCGACAACACCGGCGCGTCCTGCTTCTCCATCACGGTCGAGCAGCACGACGCCTGCGTGGCCCAGGCGCGAGCGAATGGAGTCTTCGGGTGAGTTCTGCCCATCGGGCGGCCGTTGTCGGCTCGCCGGTGACCCACTCCCTCTCGCCCGCCCTGCACCGCGCCGGCTACGCCGCGGCCGGACTCACCCAGTGGCAGTACGAACCGATCGAATGTGACGCGCAGGCGCTGCCGGACCTGGTGCGATCCCGCGGTCCGGAGTGGGCCGGCTTCTCGGTCACCATGCCGGGCAAGTCGGCCGCCGCGGCCGTCGCCGACGAGTGCTCACCGCGGGTGCAGGCGCTCGGCGTGGCCAACACCCTGGTCCGCCGCGACGGCGGCTGGTTCGCCGACAACACCGACGTGGACGGCCTGGTCGGGGCGTTGCGCGCGGCCGGCGCGCCGCCGATCCGCTCCGCGCTGGTCCTGGGCGGCGGGGGAACGGCGGCCGCGGTGCTGGCCGCGCTGTCCGAGTTGGGCACCGCGACCGTGGCCATTGCCGGCCGCCGACCGTCGTCCACCGCGGGGGCCGTCGAGGTCGCCGCCACCCTGGGCATCCCGCTGCGGGTCATCGGCTGGGACACCGACGTCGTCGCCGAGGCGGCCGCCGGGGTCGACCTGGTCGTGTCCACCGTGCCGGCCGGCGGGGCCGACCACCTCGCGTCCGCGCTGCGCGCGGTGCCCGTGCTGTTCGATGTCATCTACCACCCGTGGCCGACCCCGCTGGCCGCCGGTGGCGTGCCCGGCCGGATCACCGTCACCGGTCTGGACATGTTGCTGCACCAGGCGTTCCGCCAGTTCGAGCTGATCACCGGGGTGCCCGCGCCGGTGCATGCGATGCGGGCCGGCCTCAAGGCCGGCTCCGGCACCGACCTGCCGCTGCCCGTCTGACCCTGCTGCCCGTCTGACCCCGCTGCCCGTCCAGCCGGCGATCGACCCGGGCCGTCAGGGCGAGTGTGGACAACTCCCCGACGTTCCCGCGGAAACGTGAGACCGTGCTCGGCATGCTGCTCGCGGTCGCCCTGGGGGCGCTGGTCGGCGCCCTGGCCGGCGGGGCCGGTCGGGTGCTGCTCGGCCGGTTGCGGCGCGGTGTCGCCGTGCGGCCGCCGCTGCTCGAGGTGGCGGCCGGGCTGGTCACCGCCGCCGGCGTGGCCTTGGCCTGGCCGACGGTCATCGTCGTGCTCGTCGTCTGGGCCGGTCTGCTGATGGTGATCCTGGGGGCGGTGGACATCGCCGCCCACCGGCTGCCGGACGCACTGACGCTGCCCGCGCTCCCGGTCACCGCGGCGCTGGTGCTGCTGACCGGACTGCTGGCGCCGCCGCCCGGCGGCCTGCCGGCGGCGCTGCTGACGGCGCTGGTCGCGGCCGTGGTCGTGACCGGGATCTTCGCGGCGGCGGCGGCCCTGGCGCCGCGGGCGATGGGGTGGGGCGATGTCAAGCTGGTGCCTTTCGCTCGCGCTGCTGACCGGATTCGTCTCGGTCGGCGCCGTGCTGTGGTGGGTGATGATCGCGTTCGGGCTGGGCGCGGTCGTCTCGCTGGCCGGCCTGGCGACCCGGCGGTTGTCCCTGCAATCGGCCATCCCGTTCGGGCCGTGCCTGCTCGCCGGGTGCTGGATCGTGCTCGCGTGGCCGGGCCTCGTCCTGACCTGACGACCTCAAGCTCAACGTGAGGTTGAGGGTTGTCGGGACGAAGGGCTCTACTCGGGTCGCCCGGACCGCGGCAGGCTCGCGGGTATGACGACGAGCCTGCCGCTGGACCATTCGGGCATGGGTGTGTTGAGCCGCGACGAGTGTTACGACCGGTTGCGCAGCGCGCGGGTCGGCCGGCTGGCGTTCGTCAGCGACGGCGACCCGGTGATCCTGCCGGTCAATCACGGCGTGGACGGGGAGTCGATCGTGTTCCGGACGGCACCCGGGTCCAAGCTGCTGGCCGGTGACTCGGAGCTGCGGGTGGCGTTCGAGGTCGACGGGTACGACGTCGACCGGCGATCGGGCTGGAGCGTGCTGGTGCGCGGCACCGCGAGCACCGTCGAGGACGTCGGTGAGATCCGCCGCCTCAACCGGATCGGCGTCTGGCCCTGGGCCGACCTGGTGGAGCGCACGTACTGGATCCGGATCGCCTGCTACTCGGTGACCGGCCGGGAGACGGTGCACCCGGCCCGTTGAACCTCACGGCCGGGTCGGATGGGCGTCGATCACCGCCTGGCAGCCCGCCGCGTCCAGGTCGAACACTGGCGCGGCCCCGTCGACCGGGATGACCGAGACCGTGATCGTGTCCGGGTAGACCTGGACCAGGTTGAACGAACCGCTGGCCCAGGTCCGCTCGTGCCCGTTGGGCGCCAGCGGATCGGTGCGGATCGCGGTCGAGCCGGCCACCGCGACCGGGATCGCGCCGAGCGTGCCCGACTGGGCCAGATGGTGATGACCGGCCAGCACGAGGCGTACATCGGTGCCGGCGATCGCGTCCCGCAGGGCGATGCGGGACGCCGCCTCCAACGCGAAGTAGCTCAGCAGCGGCGACGGCGGCGGCAGCGGCGCGTGGTGCAGCACGACGATGGTGCCCTCCGGCGCCGGATCGGCCAGGGCCGCGGTCAGCTCGGCCAGGTGCTCGGCGGTCAGCCGCCCGTGGCCGGCGCCGGGAATGGTCGAGTCCAGCGCGAGCATCCGCAGCCCGCCCACCTGCACCGATTGCAGGACGGGGCCCTCGTCGCCGCGGCCGAGCAGGCTGCGGTGGAACTCGGTGCGTACGTCGTGGTTGCCCGTCGCGTACAGCACCGGGACGCCCAACGGCTCGACGGCCGCCCGCAGTCGCCGGTAGGCGTCCGGGTCGCCGGTGTCGGTGAGGTCGCCGGACAGGATGACCGCGTCCAGCGGCCGCCCGTCGGCCACCGCGCTGCGCAGCACGGCCACCGCGCGGTCCAGGGCGGCATCGGCGTCCAGGACCTGGTTGTAGCGCACGCCCGCCGAGGTCAGGTGGGAATCGGACAGGTGGGCCAGCACGTGCGTCGGACGCAGCGGCGCCGACCCGTCCGGGGTCGTCCAGCTCATGCGGCGGTTCCTTCCAGCCAGGCGGCGATGTCGGGGACGGCACCGCGCAGGTCCTTGGTGCGCCGGTCCGGCCGGCCGTCGCCGGCGCCGAACCGGTCGATCAGCACGGTGCGCTGCCCGTTCGCCTGCGCCCGGGCCAGATGCGGTGCCCAGGTCGCGTCGATCAGCACCATCGAGCCCGCCGACAGCGCGTCCAGGTCCGCCGGTGCGACGAGCGCCACCCGCCCGGTGAGCTCGAGCGCGTCCAGGATCGGCACGGCCGCCGGGTCGGCCGGGTCGGCGACGGCCACGACCCGGGCCCGGCCGGCCGCCGCGTCCAGCAGATCGCTCAGGCCGTCGGCCGGGTCCAGCAGCCAGGCCGTACGGGCCAGGTCCTGCCGGGCAGCGGTTCGCGCCCGGACCACCAGGTCCGGCGGGCACCCGGCAGCGACCGCGAGGTGTTCGACCGCCCGCTCGCCGGTCGCCGGCGGCACCGACCAGGGCGGGTCGGGCAGCAGGTCCGGTTTGCCCTCCAGGAAGGCCCGCATGCCGGCCACGATCCGCCGGCCGTTCCCGCCGCCGGCCTCGACGGCCGCGGTCAGGTGCCGGGCGAACGCCTGGACGGCGATGTCGTCGTCGTAGGCGACCCCGGGCAGCGTGAAGGCCAGGACCGGGCGGCCGGCCGGCGGCGCGTTGCTCACGCGGGATGCTCCTATGGTTGTCAAGCTGCTTTGGCGGGTCGTTTTTCTGCGGACGCGGACGTAAGCGCGAGGAAGACTTCTCGGGCGACATATCGCTTGAGGCAGCGGATGATCTCGGGCTTGGTCAGCCCCTGGGCGGTGCGTCGGGCGATGTAGTTCTTGGTTCGATCATCGGTGCCCATGCGGGTGATGACGATGCGCCAGAGTGCGCTATTGGCGGCTCGGTCTCCGCCGCGGTTGAGCCGGTGCCGGGTCGTCCTGCCCGACGAAGCAGGCAAGGGCGCCACGCCGCACAGCATCGCGAAGGCGGCCTCGTTGGTGAGGCGGTCGGCATTCTCGCCGGCCGTGACGAGCATCTGCCCGGCCACGTCGGGACCGATGCCTTTGAGTGCGAGCAGCCCGGGGTTGATCTGGGCCACGAGCGGACCGAGCAGCTCGTCGAGATCGGCGATCTCGACGCTGAGCGCCCGGTGGCGCCGAGCAAGAGAGCGCAGCGCGATCTTGGTGGCCGTGCCCGGATCGCCGGCACCGGCACGGTCCGGCCGCTGGTCGGCGCAGACCTTGATCAGTTCTCGGTCGGGCAACGCCCGCAGCTGGGCGCGCAGCGATTCCGGTGCGGTGACGATCAGCGCCTTGATCTGTCGCTGCACGTCAGCGCGTTGCCCGACGGCCGAACGGCGCGCCACCCGCAATGCCCGCAGCGCCTCGACACGACCGTCTCGATGCTTGGGCAGCCCGGTGCGCACCCGGGCCAACGCGGCCCGGGCCGCAGCCTCGGCATCGACGGGATCGGATTTGCCCTGCCACCGGCGGGCCTTGCGGTCGGGCCGGTCGACCTCGACCATGGCCACGCCCTGGGCGGCCAGCAATCGGGCCAGGCCGGCCCCGTAGACACCGGTGCCCTCGACACCGACCAGCAGCAGCGTCCCGAACCCGCGCAGCCACCGTAGCAACGCCCGGTAGCCGGCGGCGTCGGTGGGGAACTGGGCCGACCCCAACACCCGCCCCGCGGTGTCCACCGCTGCCGCGGTGTGGGTGTCCTTATGGGTGTCCACACCGCCGACCACCTCGACCGCCGATGAGTCTGCTTGTCGCTCCGCTTGTACTGCTGTCATCGTTGACCTGCCGTCCTGTCGCTGAACCGGGAAGGGCGGCACGCGCCGGTCGGGCGGGCGGACAAGACAGTGACGGGGCCTCTGGCCAGGCTCCTATAAGGTCACGACGCCCGTCCGGCAGGTGCCGAGATCGCCGCCGAACCCCGGCCGACACATCCCGTTCAGGACACCACGGTCAGTCAGGGCACGAGTCAAGCCGAAGCTCGACGGCGATCCACCCCTACATCCTCACTGTCAGGATAGGTGGGCGGCCCGGCCGGGCGATTACCGTGCGGGGGTGCGTGCGATCGACCATCCCGGTCCGGGTGGCGAACCCCAACCGATCGGAGCGAAGCGGTGACCGAGGCGGAACCCGGCCGGCGGGTCCTCGTGGGGGCGCTGGCCCTGGTCGGCGGGTTGCTGGCCTTCGTGGCCACCTTCCTGCCCTGGATCTCCACCGACACCGAGGACGGCGGCACGACATCGATCACCGGCTGGGGCGGCATCACCGGGAGCAGCCAGATCGCCGGCACCAACCTCAACGACGTGCTCAACGGATCCGGCACCTACCGGCCCGGGCTGGTCGGCTTGATCTTCGGGGTAATCGCGGCCGTCGCCGGGTTCGTGATCATGGTCTACCAGCCGCCGGGGCGGCGTCCGCACCGGATCACCGCGGCGGTGCTCACGGTGTGCGGACTGGTGTGCCTCGGGTTCGGCGGGTGGCGCGGCCTCCACCCGGGGGATGCCTCGGTGTTCGACGCGGGGGAGGCCAGCGCCGGATTCGGACCCTGGCTGACCGCGATCGCCGGGGTGCTGATCCTGGCCGGCGCGGTGCTGGTCTTCGCCGGCCGGCTCGACCCGCCGGTGACGAGCGCGGCGCGGCGCGGCATCCAGCCGCGCTGATTCAGCCGGGTCCCCGGTGGCGCTGCTCGCCGGCCGCGTAGGCCCGCCGCAGCCAGCCGGCGAACTCGTCGTCGACCTGCTCGGGGCCGGTGAGCCGGAACGCGTGCAGCACGTTGTGGGGCGAGAACGTGTGGATCCGGGTGAAGCGGGGACTGTCGATCCGTTCGGCCAGGACCAGGTGGCCGTCCAGGGCGTGCCGGCGCGTGGCCCGCACCGCGGGGTCGCAGCCGGCGAAATGGGCGTCCAGATCGCCCAGGGCGGCGCACCGGTGGGTCTGGTTCCGGTTCGCGAAGGTGCGGCCGCAGTGCGGGCACGTCCACATCGGTAGGTGAGTCACGGCTGGTCGGGTCCCGGGGCCGGGGCGATGCCCGCGTCGGCGGCCCGGACCCCGTAGTGCGCCAGCGCGGCCGTCGCCGCCGGGCAGCGGCCGTCGGCCCGCTCGCACGCGGTCAGATCGCACAGCCGGCAGATCCAGGCGCCGCCCGTCTTGGCCCGCACGGCGTTGCCCATCATCCGGCCGAGCAGTTCGCCCAGGGTGTCCAGCTCGTCCGGGGCCAGCCCGTCGAGCATCGTGGTCAGCACCTGCCGGCGAGCCCGGGCCAGCGCGGCCGCGGCGGCGGCGCCCCGGTCGGTCAGCGTGATCGCCCGGGTCCGGCCGTCGGTGCCGGGACCGCGGACGACCAACCCCTCGGACTCCAGCCGGTCGATCAGCCGCACCGCGCCGGAGGGGGTCAGGCCCATGACCCGGCGGACCTGATCGACCGTCGGGGCGTCCAGGAATTCCGCGATCGCCGACAACGTGGCCAGCGCCGACGACGAGCCGGTGGCCGGCAGGTCGGCGGCGGCCAGCATCGCGGCGGTCGCCTGGTCGGTGACGGTGGCCGCCAACGCGCCCAGCACGTTGGCGGTCCGGTCCAGCTGGGTCAACCGAGGTCGTACTGCAGGGTCAACGGCATGACCGGGTAGTCCTCGTGGGTGGAGCTGCTGCTGGCCGACCCGCTGATCCCGGCCAGCTCGCCGGTGCCGGAGCCGGGGACGATCCGGGACTCGCCGGCGGCGGTGGTGCCGTCGTAGTTGCCCGAGCCGGTGAGCACGAAGCTGCCCGACCGACCGTCCAGGGTGCCGGTGATCTGCATCAGCGTGACGTAGCTGCTGGTGCCGTCGGCCGCGTAGAACATCAACCCCTCGTAGGAGGCCTGCAGGCCGGCGTCCGCATCGGCCAGGGCCACCTCGGCGCGGGTGAACTTTCGGCCGTCGTCGAACTCCCGGTAGGGGTTTTCGTCCCAGGAACCGATCTGCAGTTTCAGCTCTGTGGTCGTGGTCATGACCCGACTGTATGTGTGACACACGCACATGTCGAGGGTTTGCCTCCTCTCGCGGATCGGGCGAGGCCAGGACTCAGCGGCCCGTCCACGTCCCGCCGGTCAATGACGCCGCGATCCGATCCAGCACCGCGTCGTCGCCGGCGTAGACGCCGTCCGGCCGCGGCCAGTGCACGACGACGTCGGTGAAGCCCAGCTCGGCCGCCCGGCCGGCAGCGTCGGTGAACGCGTCCAGGCTGCCGATTGACAGCTCCGGGGCCGAATCCAGGTTCAGGTACCGGCGCAGGGCAGCCGGGTCGCGGCCGGCCGCGGCGGCGGCGTCCTCGAACGTCCGGGCCAGTCCGGCCACCCGGGCCCACCACTGATCCTGGGCCAGATCCGACGATTCGGGACCGGTGGTCGCCCAGCCGTCGCCGGTGCGGGCGGCCAGGCCGATCGTCTTCGGGCCGTTGCCGGCCACCACCAGCTCGATCCGGGATCGGCTGCCGGCCGGGATCATCTTGGCCTGCGCCGCGTGAAAATACTCGCCGTCCCAGGTGGTGTCGGCCTGGGTGAGCAGCAGGTCGGTCAGCGTGACGAACTCCGCCAGCCGGGCGACCCGCTGCCGGGGCGTCAGCGGCGGCTGGCCGAGCACGGTGGCGTCCCAGCAGGTGCCGCCCGCGCCGACCGCCGCGATGAGCCGCCCGCCGGACACGTCGTCCAGGGTCATCAGGTCCTTGGCCGTGGTGACCGGGTGCCGGTAGTTCGGCGACATCACCCAGGTGCCCAACCGCAGCGTGCTGGTCGCGGTCGCCGCGGCGACCAGGGTGGGCAGGGTGCCGAACCAGGGCTCGTCCTTCAGATCCCGCCAGGACAGGTGGTCGTAGGTCCAGCCGTGGGCAAAGCCCCGCTCCTGCAACGACGCCCATCGGGCGCGGGCCTCGGGCCAGCTGAACTGGGGCAGGATGACGACACCGACACGCATCGTCGGCACGCTACTCCGCGCCGGCGGCCGGTTTGCGGTGCATCCGGTAGTGCAGCACCAGGAACGGCCGGCCGAACAGCGTGAATGCGTGCTCGGCGCGCAGCTGCCCGTCACGCACGTGCACGTCCAGCCGCTCGCCGAAGCCGGGCACGGCCAGCACGGTCAGCTCGCTCCCGGCCGGGTCCGCGCCGCCGTCCGGTTCGATGACGGCCAGGTAGTGACCGGGGTGCGGCAGGTCGCTGCTGCTGGTCAGGATCAGCCCGCCACCCGGCCGGGCCCGGGGCAGCAGGGTGGCGGTGAAGCTGCCCTGCGGTACCGGGAAGCCGACGCTCACGTACCCGCGGTCGGCGTCCCGGTAGGTGGTGTAGATGCCGACGTAAATGGGGTCGTCGGTGTCGGCGTAGGACCGGATCCAGCAGCGGATCGTCTCCGGGTCGCCGCCGCGGCCGGCCTGGGTGATCGTGTCGATCCGGCTGCGCACGCCGCGTTCGATGTCCCGCTGGTTCATCGGGACGTTCGCCTGGCCCAGGGGCCGGGCGACCACGCTGCGATAGAGCAGGTAGCCCGGGCGGATCCAGGTCCGCCACTGCGGGTCGATGTCCAGCCGGAACCGGGTGGTGTGTTCGTAGAACTCGCGGACCAGCGGGTCGGCCGCGGCCGGGTCGAAGTCCGGTCCGGCCAGCTCGTCCAGCGACGGCACGATGCCGATGTCGGCGACGTCCGGGTCGTAGCGGGCGCCCAGCTGCTCGGCCAGGTCCTTCAGGTAGCTCGTGCCGACATAGGTGGATCGGGCCGCCCGCGGGACTACGAACGGGAGTTCGGCGGCCGGGACCCGCTCGGCCAGCAGACGGACCTGGGCGTCGCGGAACAGCAGGGCCGACGACACCCGGTAGACGAGCATGGTGGCCGCCGCGACCCCGGCGCCGGACATCCGGGTGCGGCCGAGCAGCGCACCGGCGGCCAGGCCGAGCGCCGGGCCGAAGGCGATCTTCTGCGGCCGGACGCCGAGCAGTCCGCCCAGTCCGCCGGTGGCCGTCGCGATCGTGCGCGGCCCGGCGCCGCACCGCTCGGCGGCCCAGCCCAGCGGTGCGACCAGCGCCGCACTGACCGCGATGCGCTGGAACAGCGGCGGGAGCTCGCCGGGTCGTTGCCGGTGCCGGGAGACCGTCTCGGTCGTGGCGAGCGCGACCGCCCCGATTCCCGCTCCGGCCACCGCGCGCCTGAGGCCGCCGGGGGCGGCCAATGCGGCCCCGGCGGCGGCGCCGACGCCGGCGGCGAATCCGAGAGCCCCGAGGAAGGGGCGGGTCGGCGGACGCGCGGGGGTCACCGGCTCAATCTAGACCGGCTCGGGGCGCCGAACCAAGGCGATATAGCTGAGCCTAACCTGCATCACAAGGCGGACACGATGTCAGTTTCCTGCTGTTTTGCGTGATCAACGGCACGTCAGTCGTATGTCGATCATGAATTGACATAGGTAAGGCTTACCTAGACCATACGCGCATGACTGCAGGATCATTGACCGGTGCCCACGGGGCCGGTTCCGACGACCAGCCGGACGAGCCCCCGCCGGCCACTCCCGCTCCCGTTCCCGCCACCGCACCCGTGTCCGCGGCGCGGCCGCCCGCCAGCCGGCCGGCACCGCGGCCCAAGGCTCGGCGCCGCCGCCGGCCGGTGCGCCGCACGTTGATCGTCACCCACCGCTGGCTCTCGCTGATCCTGGGTCTGGTGCTCGTCCTCATCACCACCTCGGGCGCGATCCTGGTCTACGCGCCGGAGATCCAGCGATGGCTCAATTCCGAGGCCTACGCCGCTGCCGGCGGACCGGCGACGGTGACCCTGGGCCAGGCGCAGGCCACGGTCGCCGCCGCGCACCCGGACTTCGCGCCCACCGCGGTCATCGCCGAGAACGGCGTGCTGCGGGTCACCGACTTCGAGCGGTCGTTCACCGTCGACCCGGCCACCGGCGCCCTGCTGGGGGAGGTGGCGCCCGAGCCGACCTGGCTGGCCTGGACCGCCAACCTGCACGAGTGCCTGCTGACCTGCGAGAATGAGCCCGGGTACGTCGAGGCGCTGACCGCCGAGGTGCCGGGCACCGGCTGGCTGGGCTACGAGGGGGCGCCGATCACCGTCGGGGCGCTGATCCTGGGCCTGCTCGGCCTGGTGCTGCTGTTCCTGGCCGTCTCCGGGCTGTGGCTGTGGTGGCCCCGACCGAGCCGGCTCAAGGCGTCGTTGACCGTGCGGCGGGGCAAGGGCCGGTTCGCCCGGGACACCGACCTGCACAAGGTGATCGGCATGATCTCGCTGCCGCTGCTGCTGATCTGGGGGCTGACCGGGGCCGGCTTCGAGCTGACCCCGGTGGAGACCGTGTGGAATGCGCTGACCCCCGGTACCCCGGTCGAGGCGCCCGAGGTGGTCTCGGCCGAGGGCGAGGGGGCCGACGTCGGGGTCGACGCCGCCGCGAACGCCGCGCTCGCCCTCGTCCCCGCGGCCGGCCTGGCCGCCGTGGTGCTGCCGGACGCGGACGACCCGACGGCGACGTACACGGTGTGGCTGGCCGACGGCATCGACCCCTACGAGCTGACCGACTTCCCGGGCGATCTCAGCGTCGCCGTCGACCGGCGGACCGCGCAGGCGACCCTGACCAGCGGCGGCCCGGACGAGCCGCTGTCCCAGCATCTGTGGCAGATGTGGAACTTCCCGGTGCACGCCGGGTTCGTGGTCAACGGCTGGTGGCGGTCGATCTGGCTGGTCCTGGGCCTGGCCCCGCTGGCCCTGGCCGTCACCGGGGTGTCCACCTGGCTGGTCCGGCGTCGGACCCGCCGCAACCGCAGGGCGCGAGCGTGACGGCGCCGCTGGTCCTGGCGATCGCGATCGACAGCCTGGTCATCGCCGTCCTGGCGGTGGTGGTCGTGGCCCGCCGGGTGCCCCGGCCGCGGTGGCTGCAGGCGGCGGCCTGGATGTTGCAGCTCCTGCTGCTGGTGCAGGCCGGCCTGGCCGGGTTGGCCATCGTGACCGGGCGGGGACCGGCCGAGCCCGGCCTGTTCCTGGCCTACGCGGCGGTCGCCGTCGTGTTGTTGCCGGTCTGCGGGGCGATGAGCACCGGGGACCGGGTGCGCACCGGTCAGGACATCCGGCTGGCGGTCGCGGCGATCGCGGGGTTGGTCGTGCAGTGGCGGCTGGTCGCGACCTGGCGCAGCGGTGGCTAGGGCGGGGGCGTTGGTCGTCGGGTTGGGGGTGGCCTACACGGTGCTGGCCATCGCCGCGCTGGCCCGCAGCGGCTACCAGGCGTTGACCGGGGCCGTCGTGGACGGCCGGACCGCGGCCGCGGTCGCGCTGAGCGGGGTCGCCGGGGTGGTGTACCTGCTGGCGGCGGCCGGTTTGCGCCGGGGGACCGACCGCAGCCTGCGGGTGAGTCGCTGGTGCTGCCTGGTCGAGCTGGTCGGCGTGGTCGCGGTGTCGTTGGCCGAGATCGCGGTCGGCGGCTTCGGCCGGGCGGCGGTCTGGTCCGGCTTCGGCGTCGGGTACGGCTACCTGCCGTTGCTGCTGCCGGTGCTGGGCCTGTGGGCGACCCGGTCAAGCGCGGCGGCGGCCTCCAGCAGCATCCAGCCGGACAGCTGCACCGACAGGTCGCGTTCCGGTCCGCCGGCCGCCACCCCCGGGGGCTGAGCCGGGCGGGTCCAGTCCGGGCCGAACGTCAGGCGTCCGCCGGCCGTGCTCGCGTGCACCCAGGCCGCCTCGGCCGAGGTGCGCACCAGGTCGGCGGCGCGGGTCCGGACCCGCGCCGCCCGGGCGTCGTCACCGGGCAGATCGGTGGCCACCCGGGCCAGGTAGCGGGCCAGAATGCCGGTGAACAGGCCGGAATCGCCGCCCGCGTGCCCGGTCAGCACGCCGCCGACCGAGAGCCGGTCGGCGACGGCGTCCACGGTGCGGGCTACCCGTTCCGCGTGCCGCGCCCCGGCCACGGACCGGGCGGCCAGCTCCACCTCGGCCCCCAGGACCGCGCCCTGGTTGTAGGTGTAGATCGGCGTCTCGATCCGGATGCCGCCGGCGCCGTCGGGTCGGGCGCCGTCCCGGATCAGATTGGTCTCCGGGTCGCGCAGCACGGTGTCGATCCAGCCGGCCGTGGACACCGCCCGGTCCAGGAAACCGGTGCGGGCCAACAGGATCGCGGCCGGTGCGTTGGCCGGGGCGTTCTTGAACTCGTCGCCGCGCCGCCACGGGATGCCGCCGCCCAGCTCGGCCGACCAGGCATCGAGCAGCCGGCCGGTCAGCAGCCGCACCACCGGCGGCCGGCCGAGGCCGAGCATCTGGTCGGCCCGGTGCAGGGCCAGCCCCAGCCAGGCCATGTCGTCGTAGTAGGCGTTGGTCCACCGGCCCGCGTTGCGGACCCGGACCGACCGGATGACCCGCCGGATCAGGGCTCGGCGGCGATCGTCCGGGGCCCGGAGCTCGGCGTCGATGAGGCAGTCCAGCAGGTGCGCCTGCCACCAGTAGTTCCAGGCCAGGAAGGTGCGGTGGCGCAGCCGCGCGGGGCGGGAGTTGACGCCCAGCGCGGTCCCGGGCAGCGCCCAGAGCCGCCGCACGTTCCCGGTGAGCACGGCGTCCTGCGCCGCGGCGGCCCGCTCCGCGGCCTCGGCCGGCGTCAGGGGGTGCCCTCGTCGTCCCAGAGTTGGCTGCGGTCGAACCCGTCGCGGGAGCGGCGCCGCGATTCGCGCCCGGCCACCACCGGCTCGGCGGCCGCCGGGGCCTTGCTCGGTCCAGCGGCTGGAGCCGAGGCCGGGACCGAGGTCGAGGCGGTGGTCGAGGCGGTGGTCGAGGCGGAGGTCGGGGCGGCGGTGGGTGCGGTGGCCGCTGCGCGGACCCGCGGGTCCGGTTCGTCGTCGTCGGCGCGGGGGTCGCGGATCTCGCGGACCACGAACACCCCCAGCCCGATCAGGGCGATGACCCCGAAGGCCTCCCACTGCAGGGCGTAGGACAGGAACGGTCCGGCGTCGGTCTGCGGCACCTCGATCGGGGTGAGCACGCCCGGGCTCTGCTCGGTCAGCTGGACGAAGCCGCCCAGGAACGCCTCGCCCGGCTGGGTGCCGAACGCCTGACCGATCATGGCCGCGCTGATCTCGGTGACCTGCACCTGACCGTTCTCGGTGGTCGGCGGCCGCTGGGACGGGTCGAGCTGGTCGTCCTGGACGCGGCCGCTGATGGTGACCTGGCCCGTGGGCACGTCGGGGACGGTCACTCCCTGGCTCAGCTCGATGAAGGTGATCGAACCGCGGTCGACCAGCAGGGTCTGCCCGGTGGTCAGCCGGAACGGCAGCACCACCTCAGAAATGGGGTGGCCGGCGGCGTTCTGGCGCAGCCGGACCAGGACCTGCCGGGCCGGGTCGAAGGTGCCGGTCGCGGTGACCACGTGCCAGGTCGCGGACTCCGGCGGCTGGCCGGTGGTGGACATCAGGTCCAGCACCGGCACCGCCGGCGAGGTCAGGGCGGCGGTGATGGCCGCGTTCTGGGCGGTGCGCTCGGCGTTGCGATTGAACTGCCAGGGCGCGAGCAGGAAGAAGCAGGCCCCGGCGAAGGCCAGACCGGCCAGGATGACCGCGATCCAGCCGGGCCGCAGCAGGAACGCCAGCCGCCGCAGGCCGCCGGGCCGCTCGGGGGCCGGAGCCGTCCGCGGGCCGGTCATCGTGACCGCTGGTTCATCGGTCCTGCTCGGCCAGCAGCCGCCGGATCTCGGCGATAACGCCGGGCACCGCCGCCTGCGTCATCGTCAACACCTCGACGAACCCCTGGTGCGGGCCGTAGTACGGGTCGGGGACCTCGTCGCCGTCGGCGTCCGGGTCGAAATCCCGCAGCAGCCGGACCTTGTCCCGCTCCGGCTCGCTCAGCATCCGCTTGACCAGGGCGCGGTGATCCCGATCGGCCGCCAGCACCAGGTCGATCTCGGCCAGATCGGCCCGGGTCAACTGCCGTGCGGTGTGCTCGGTCGGATAGCCGGCCTCGGCCAGCACCCGGACCGAACCGCGGTGCGCGCCGGCGCCCACGTGCCAGTCGCCGGTGCCGGCGCTGCTCACCCGGACCTGGTCGTCGAGCCCGGCCTCCTGCAGGGCGCGCCGCAGCACCTGCTCGCCGATGGGGGAGCGGCAGATGTTGCCGGTGCAGACCACGCAGACGTGCAGCCGGGGGTCGGCGGCGATCCGAAGCTCCGATGTCACCGGGCCATTGTTCCTCAGGTCGCCGACCGCACGGGACGGCCGGGCCTGAGACACTGCGGGCGTGACCCGGCTGCGTGATGTCCTGCACACCCTGGAAACGGCCTACCCGGCCGCGCTGGCCGAGCACTGGGACACGGGGATCGGGCTGACCTGCGGCGATCCCGACGAGCCGGTGACCGGCATCCGGCTGGCCGTCGACGTCGACCCGGCCACCGTGCAGGAGACGATCGACGCCGGCGCCCAACTGCTGCTGACCCACCACCCGCTGTTGTTCCGGCCGCTGCAGTCGGTGGCCGCCGACTCGGCCAAGGGCGCCCTGGTGCATCGGATGATCCGGGCCGGGGTGGCCCACGTGGCCGCGCACACCAACGCCGACACCGCGGTCGGCGGGGTCAACGACGCGCTGGCCGCCGTGCTCGGGCTGGGCGGGACGCGGCCGCTGGTGCCCCATGACGGGGGACCGGAACAGGGATCGGACCGGGGATCGGAACAGCACGGGGTGACCGGCAGCGGGCGGGTCGGGGTGCTGCCGCAACCGATGACGCTGACCGAGTTCGCCGCGCACGCGGCGCGGCGGCTGCCGGCGACGGTGGGCGGCGTCCGGGCCGCCGGCCGACCCGACCGGCCCATCCGCACCGTCGCGGTGTGCGGCGGGGCCGGCGATTCCTACCTGAGCGCGGCCGCCGACGCCGGCGCGGACGTGTACCTGACCTCCGACCTGCGTCATCACGTGGTCGCCGAATTCGTCGACGTCCCCGGGAACCCGGCGGTCGTCGACGTCGCCCACTGGGCCGGCGAGTGGCCCTGGTTGCCGGTGGCCGCCGACCTGCTGCGCGCCGCCCATCCCGAGCTCACCGTGACGGTGTCCACGACCAGGACCGATCCCTGGACCGTGCACGCCGAGACCGGCGCCGTCGGGTAGCGTCGCCAGCCGAGCCGAAATGTCCGACGGGGTGATGTAGCCGGTGCCTGCCAAAGCCGATCCGTTCATCCAGCGACGGTTGCTGGACCTCGCGCGCATCGATCAGGCCGTGGCCGCCGCCGAGCATCGCCGTCGCACCCTGCCCGAGTTGGCCCAGATCGCCGACGGCACCGCGACCGTCGAGCGGCTGCGCGGCGCCCTGGTCCGCGGGCAGGCCGAGATCGGCGATCTGGACCGCGAATCGCGCAAGCTCGACCAGGAGATCGACGCCGTGCGGGCCCGGGCCAAGCGCGACAGCGACCGGCTGGCCGCCGGCGTGGCGCCGGCGCGGGACCTGGAAAACATGCAGCACGAGCTGGTCTCGCTGGCCCGTCGCCAGTCGACCCTGGAGGACGAAGCGCTGGAGCTGATGGAACGGCGGGAGACCGCCGACGCGCAGGTCACCCAGGTCGACGCCGAGCTGGCCACCGCGCGGGCCGACCTGCAGGCGGCCGAGCAGCGCCGGGACGACGCCTTCGCCGACATCGACGACGAGATCGCCCGGGTCACCGCGGAACGGGCCGGCCTGACCGACGGGATGCCGGCCGACCTGCTCGCGCTGTACGAGCAGATCCGGGCCCGTGGGCGGACCGCGGCGGCCGCGCTCAACGGTCCGCGGTGCGAGGCCTGCCGGATGGACCTGGACCGCAGCGCGCTGAACGACATCTGGGCGGCCGGGGTCGACCAGGTCGTCCGCTGTACCGAATGTGGCGCCATCCTCATTCGATCGTGAGCGCGCCGCAGCAAGCGAACCATGTGGTGGTCCAGGCCGACGGTGGTTCCCGCGGCAACCCCGGGCCGGCCGGGTACGGCGCCGTCGTGTTCGACGACCAGGGTGCGGTGCTGGCCGAACGGGCCGCGTCCATCGGCCGGGCCACCAACAACGTCGCCGAGTACGGCGGGCTGATCGCCGGTCTGGAGGCCGCGCTGGAGCTGGGCGCCGTCACCGTGGCCGTGCAGATGGATTCCAAGCTGGTCGTCGAGCAGATGTCCGGCCGGTGGAAGGTCAAGCACCCGGACATCAAGCCGCTGGCCAGCCGGGCCGCGGGCCTGGTCGCGCAGTTCGAGCGGGTCACCTTCGACTGGCTGCCCCGGGCCCGCAACGCCCACGCCGACCGGCTGGCCAACGAGGCGATGGACGCGGCCGCCGAGGGCCGGGTC
The DNA here is from genome assembly GCF_000024365.1 of Nakamurella multipartita DSM 44233. Taxonomy (NCBI): domain Bacteria; kingdom Bacillati; phylum Actinomycetota; class Actinomycetes; order Nakamurellales; family Nakamurellaceae; genus Nakamurella; species Nakamurella multipartita. The sequence goes on along the minus strand of NC_013235.1, from coordinate 3,604,709 downwards.
TGGACGGTCGCCACCACCGACACCCCGGCCGAACCGGATCCGGCGGCGGCGTTGCCCCACCCGCGCGACGGGCACCCCACCCGGTTCCTGGTGATCCGGCACGGCGAGACCACCTTCGGGGCCCAGGGCCGGTTCACCGGCCGGGAGGACGTCCCGTTGACCGACCGCGGGGGGCGGCAGGCCACCGCCGCCGCCGACCGGGTGGCCCCGTTGGCGCCCGCGGTGGTGCTGACCTCGCCGCTGCTGCGGTGCCGGGACACCGCGGCGGTCGTCGCCGGTCGGGCGCGGGTCCCGGTGGTTCTCGACGATCGCCTGGTCGACGAGGCACTCGGCGAGTGGACCGGGCGGCGGATGGCCGAGATCGAGGTGGACTGGCCGGATGTCGTCGCCGATTGGCGCCGCGATCCGGCGGCGGCCCCGCCGGGCGGCGAGTCGTTCACCCAGGTCCGGGACCGGGTGCGGTCGCTGCTGACCGAGCTGCTGCGCACCTACCGGGGTCACACCGTCGTGCTGGTCACCCACGCGGCGGTGGCCAAGATGATCCTGACCACCGCACTGCAGGTGGATCCGTCGACGGCCTACCGGCTCCGGGTCGACACCGGCTCGATGTCCGCCTTCACCGTCGACCAGGACGGCGGCGTCGTCGTCTGGGCGGTCAACGAAACCGGGCACCTGGACTGACCCCTCACTGCGGTGTCCGGGCCGTCCCTTCGTAGAGATACGCGGCCCAGCGGGCCGCACCCGGCAGGTAGTACTCGCGGCCGGCGCCCACGTGCAGCCCGCCGTCCCGCAGCACGGCCGGCACGCCGGTGTCCAGCCGGCAGCCGCTGAGCCGCCGATTCAGCGGGTTGAGCCGCTGCTGCCAGCGCCGCACGTCGGGGTCCCGGGCCCGGGCCGAGGGTTCGATGGCGTGCACCCGGGTGACCGCGGGTGGGTAGTGCGGCACGTTCAGACCGGACCCGAATCCGATCTCCACCACCCGGCCGTGCAGCGGGGCGCAGACCCGATCCCGGATGCGGCCGATGGCCTCGGTGTCCAGGACACGGTTGTGAATCCCGGGCAGGACGCGTTCCCGGTACCAACCCATGAGCTCATCCTGCGGGTCGCCCGGCGGCGGCACCAGGGTGGGTCGGCGCTCACGTACGATCATCGCGGATGAGTCCGCCGGGCGACCGCGGTCGGCCATCCCCGGTCTGACCGGGGTGAACCGGTCGAGGAAAGTCCGGGCTCCACAGGGCAGGGTGGTTGCTAACGGCAACCCGGCGTGAGCCGCGGGATAGTGCCACAGAGAACAGACCGCCAGGCACCCTCGGGTGCCCGGTGAGGGTGAAACGGTGGTGTAAGAGACCACCAGCGCCCCGGGTGACCGGGGCGGCTCGGTAAACCCCACCCGGAGCAAGGTCGAAAAGCCACGTCCGGAACGGACGGGGTGCGCAGGCGTTCGAGGGCAGCCCGCCCGAGCCTGCGGGTGGACCGCTGGAGCGTGCCGGCAACGGTACGTCGAGATGGATGGTCGCCGAACGGGATCGCCGCGAGGCGCCCGTGAACAGAACCCGGCTTACATGGCGGACTCATCCCTCGCCCTTCGCCGACCCAGCGCCGCCCACCGCCCGCCCGCCGCCCGCCCGCCGCCCGTCCGGCCCCGTTTGGTGCGCGGCCGCGTCGGGCACTCGCCGGGCGTGACTGCGACCCCCCTCGCCGAGACCGCCGCCGCTGCGGCGGCCCGTCCCGACGACCCCACGCCCGGCGACCTCGTCGCGCTGGCCGCCGCGGTCGCCGGCGACGCCGGCCGCGCGCTGGCCCTGGCCCGGCAGGTCGGCCCCCGGCTTGCGGTGCCCGGCCGCGGGCGGACGGCCCGGCGGTGGGCCCTGCTGCGGGATCTGGCCGCGGCCGATCTGACTGCCGCCCGGGTGGCCGAGGCGCACACCGACGCCCTGGCCATCCTGGCCGAAGACCAGGCGGTCGGCGGCCGGACCAGCCTGGACGCCGACCGGGCCGCCGCGCAGCTGTGGGGTGTCTTCGCCGCGGAGGGTCCCGGGGTGCGGGTCGACGCCCAGCCGGCCGGCGACGGCTGGGTCCTGTCCGGCACCAAGCCGTGGTGCTCGCTGGCCGACCGGCTGGACCGGGCGCTGATCACCGCGCACCTGCCCGGCGGCGGCCGCCGCCTGTTCGCCATCGATCTGACCGGCCCGCACGTGCGGGTCGATCCACCGACCGGCTGGTACGCCCGCGGGCTGGTGCAGGTGAGCTCGACCGCGGTGCACCTGGACCGCTGCCCGGCCGAGCCGGTCGGGGCCGACGGCTGGTACCTGACCCGGTCCGGGTTCGCCTGGGGCGGGATGGGGGTGGCGGCCTGCTGGCTCGGCGGCGCCATCGGCGTCGCCCGGGCCCTGCACCGCGCGGTGCGCGCCCGCGAGCCGGACCAGATCGGCCTGATGCACCTGGGCGCGATCGATGCCGCGCTGACCGCGGGTCAGCACCTGCTCGACGCGGCCGCGGCGGCCGTCGACGACGGGCGGGCCGACGGCCCGGCCGGCGCCCTGTGGGCGGCCCGGGTTCGCGCCGTGGTCGCCGGCACGGTCGACACCGTGCTCACCCGGGTCGGGCACGCGCTCGGCCCGGCGCCGCTGGCGTTCGACGACGACCACGCCCGACGGGTCGCCGACCTGCAGCTGTACGTGCGCCAGCAGCACGCCGAGCGGGACGACGCGGCGCTCGGCGCGCTCGTCCGCGACCGCAAGGAATGGCCGTGACCACGGGGACGGCGGCGGTCCCGACCGTGCCGGTCTTCGATCGCAACGACACCGGCACCCCGGAGGACCGGTGGCGGGCGTCGCGGATCGACGAGCGGGCCGCGCCGCTGAACCTGGACGGAATCGACCGGGTGCTGGTGCTGTCCGCCCATCCGGACGACGAAACCCTCGGCGCCGGCGGCCTGCTGGCCCGCCTGCAGGCCCGGGGGCGGCCGATCCAGGTGATCGTGGCCAGCGACGGTGAGGGCTCGCATCCGGGCTCGCCCACCCATCCGCCGGAGCGGCTCGCGGCCCTGCGCCGCGCCGAACTGGATCGGGCGCTGCACCGATTGGCGCCGTCCGCGACGGTGCGCCGGCTGGGCCTGCCCGACGGCACCCTGGCCACCGAGCACGAGCGCCTGGTCGCCGCCGCGCTCGAGGCGCTGGAGCCGGCGGCGCCGGGCACCCTGCTGCTCACCCCCTGGCGGGACGACGCGCACCCGGACCACGAGGCGGTGGCGCGGGCCGGCGAGCAGGCCGCCGCGGCGACCGGCGCCCGGGTGCTGCAGTTCCCGATCTGGGCCTGGCACTGGGCCGGTCCGGACGACGCCCGCCTGCACGATTCGCGCCTGGCCGTGCTGGCCCTGGCCGACGACGAACTGGCCGCCAAGCGGGCGGCCATTGCCGAGCACCGCAGCCAGGTCAGCGCGCTGAGCCCGGACCCGGCCGACCGGCCGGTGCTGCACGAGGCGTTCCTGGCCCACTTCCGCCGCCCGTACGAGATCTTCCTGCCGGTCGAGCGAACCCTGCCCACCGACTATTTCGAGGCGCTGTACGAGGTCAAGGACGACCCCTGGGGCCTGGGCGCCAACTGGTACGAGCAGCGCAAGCGGGCCATCACCGAGTCATCGCTGACCCGGCCCCGATTCCGCTCGGCGTTCGAGCCGGGCTGTGCGATCGGACTGTTGACCGAGCTGCTGGCCCCGCGCTGCGCGAGGTTGCTGGCCGCCGACCTGGCCGACTCGGCCGTTGCGGCCACCCGCCGGCGGGTGGCCGACCAGCCGCACGTCCAGGTGCGGCGGATCGCCGTGCCCGAGCAGTGGCCGTCGGAGCGGTTCGACCTGATCGTGCTGTCGGAGCTGGGCTACTACTGCGACCGCACGGATCTGTCCCGGCTGATCCGGCGCACGGTCGGCTCGCTCGAGCCGGACGGCGTCGTGCTGGCCTGCCACTGGCGCCACCCGCCGTTGGGATACCCGCTGACCGGGGACCAGGTGCACGCCGCGCTGATCGCCGAATCGGGTCTGGATGTGATCGTCAGCCATCTGGAGGAGGACTTCCGGCTGGATGTGCTGGCGCCCCCGGGGACGCCCTCGGTGGCCCGGTGGGCCGGCGTGCTGGCGTGAATCTTCTTGGTCCGGCGGCGATCGGGGTGGTCATCCCGGCCCGGAACGAATCGGGACGCATCGACCGCTGCCTGGCCGCGGTGACTGCCTCGGTGGCGCACCTGCGGCGCGTCGCCCCGGCGGTGGACGTCAAGATCGTGGTGGTGGCCGACCGCTGCACCGACCACACCGTCGACCTGCTCGCCGGCTGGCGCGACGTGCGCACGGTGCTCAGCCACGCCGGCCGGGTGGGCGCGGCCCGCGCCGCCGGGGTGCGCAGCGCGCTCGCCGAGTGGGCCGCCGACGGGGTGCGGCCCGAGCGGAGCTGGATCGCCAACACGGACGCGGATTCGGTCGTGCCGGTGCACTGGCTGGCCACGCACCGGGCGGCCGCCGAACGGGGCGCCGGGCTGCTGCTGGGCACCGTCCGACCCGACCCGGGGGAGCTGGACGACGAGGTGGCGGCCCGGTGGTACCGGCGGCACCAGCTCTCCGACGGGCATCTGCACGTGCACGGCGCCAACCTGGGGGTGCGGGCCGACTGGTACCTGGCGGTCGGCGGTTTCGCCGACGTCACCGGCGACGAGGACGTCGCGCTGGCCGCGGCGGTGAGCGCCGCCGGTGGGGTGTTCGAGCGGACCGGCGCCGGCCCGGTGGTGACCAGCGCGCGCCTGGACGGCCGGGCCCCGGCCGGGCTGGCCGGCTACCTGCGGCAGCTCAGCGCCACCCCGGACACGGTGGTCGAGGGCTTCCCGGCCTGACGACCAGGTCTGCGGTGGCCGAGCCGGTTAACCTGGCCTGCATGCTGGCCCGGACGATCCTCGCCCCGCCCAAGGCCATCGACTTCGACGCGATCCGCGACGAGCTGGGGATCCCCGACGGGTACCCGGCGGCCGCGGTGGCGCAGGCGCAGGAGGCGGCCGCCGAGCCGCCCCCGCTGGCCGACCCGTTGGACGTGCCGTTCGTGACGCTGGATCCGCCCGGGTCGCGCGACCTGGATCAGGCGGTGCACCTGTCCCGCCGGGGGACCGGCTTCCTGGTCCGGTACGCGATCGCCGACGTGGCCGGCTTCGTCGAACCGCAGGGCCCGCTGGCCGCCGAGACCTGGCGGCGCGGCGCAACCCTGTACAGCCCGGACCGGTCGACGCCGCTGCATCCCACCGAGCTGTCCGAGGGTGCGGCCAGCCTGCTGCCCGGAGCGCACCGGCCGGCGGTGGTCTGGACGATCGAGCTGGACAGCGCCGGCGAGCCGACCGCGGCCGATGTGCGCCGCAGCGCCGTGCGCTCGGTCGCCCAGTTGGACTATCCCTCGACCCAGGTCGACGCCGACGCCGGCCGGCTGCACCCCTCCATCGAGCTGCTGCCGCAGATCGGCGCCCTGCGGCGGTTGCTGGGCCGGGCCCGCGGCGCGATCAATCTGGACATCCCGGATACCGAGGTGGTGCGCGGGCCGGACGGCCGGTGGACCCTGGTCCGGCGGGCGGTGCTGCCGATCGAACAGCACAACGCCGAGATCAGCCTGCTCACCGGGATCTGCGCGGCCCGGATCATGCTCGACGGCGGGGTCGGACTGCTGCGGACCCTGCCGCCGCCCACCCCCGAGCAGGTCGAGTTGCTGCGCCGGGCGACCGCGGTGCTGGGCATTGCCTGGCCGCCGTCCATGCCGGTCGCCGAGGTGATCGCCGGGTTGGACGGCGACCGGCCGCGGGACGCCGCGTTCCTGGAGGACGCGGTCCGCCTGCTGCGCGGGGCCGGGTACACCGCATTCGACGGGGCGCCCCCGGCCCAGGCCGAGCACGGGGGCGTCGGCGGCCCCTATGCGCACGTCACCGCGCCCCTGCGCCGGCTGGCCGACCGCTACGCCACCGAGGTGTGCCTGGCCCTGCACGCGGGTCGGCCGGTTCCGGACTGGGCGCGCACCGCGCTGCCGGACCTGCCGGCGACGATGACCGCGGCCGACCGCAAGGCGGCCGATCTGAACCGGGCCTGCGCCGGGGCGGTGTCGGCGTTCGTGCTGCACGGTCGGGAGGGCGAGCAGTTCGCCGCGACCGTGCTGCAGCTGGAACCGCAGAAGAACCGGGCGATCGTCCTGCTGCGCGAGCCCCCGGTGCGGGCCCACTGCCCACCGGACGGCCTGACCGAGGGGTCGGTGATCACCGTGCAGTTGGTCTCGGCCGATCCCGCGGCCCACCGGTTCGTCGTGAAGCCGGTCTGATCCGGCCGCGGACCGGCCACGCGAGCCCATCCCGGCGCGGCCCGGCCCGACATGGCAGGCTGATCACCATGGGTGACGAAATCGGCCAGAGCAAGGGCTACTACTACAACATCACGACCGGCCAGGTCGAACCCGAGGGCCAGAGCAAGGCCAAGGATCTTCTCGGCCCGTTCGACACCGCCGAGGAGGCGGCCCAGGCCCTGGACATCATTCGGGAGCGCGAGCAGCGCAAGGAAGCCGAAGACGCGCAGTGGCGGCGCGGGCAGGGCTGACCCCGGCCCGGCACCGGCGCTGCCGCGCGGTGAAACCCGGGAGCATCCCGCTTCACCGGGCCGCACCGGGCCCGATGGCATGATCGTCGGGTGAATCCCCGATCACGTCGGCTCCGGCCCGCCGCCCTTGTCCTCGTCGGTGTGGCGCTGGCCGCCTGCTCCACCTCGGTGGCCGGCACCGCGAGCTTGGGCACGGGGGTGCCGACGGCGGGAACGTCCGCATCGGCATCGGGATCAGCACCGGCCGGGTCGGGGGCGCCCTCGACCGCGACCGGCACCGCGGTGGTGCCCGCCGGGCTGGAGAGGTTCTACGAGCAGGACCTGGACTGGGGTTCCTGCGCCTCGCTGGCCGTCTCCGACGAGACCAAGTTCTACCGGGCGCCGTCGCTGCAGTGCGCGGACCTGACGGTGCCGTTGTCCTACGACGACCCCGACGGCCAGACCATCACCCTTAAGGTGCTGCGCAAGCCGGCCACCGACCAGGCCAACCGCATCGGTTCGGTGGTGGTCAACCCGGGTGGGCCCGGGGCCTCCGGGGTTGAGATCGCCGGCGTCTACGGGTCCTACGGGCTGGCCAAAGACATCAACGCCCAACTGGACTTCGTCGGCTTCGACCCGCGGGGCGTCGGCGCGTCCACGCCGGAGATCCGCTGCCAGACCGACGCCGAACGCGACGCCACCCGGGCCACCACCGTCCGGACCCGCACCCCGGACGAGGTGCAGGCGGCCGACGCGCTGACCCAGCAGTTCGCCCAGGGGTGCGCGGCGCTGTCCGGCCCGGCCGACGGGATCGACGGGGCCGCCTTCCTGGGCAGTGTCGGGACCGCCAACGTGGCCAAGGACATGGACGTGCTGCGGGCCGCGCTCGGCGATCGACAGCTGACCTACATCGGCTGGTCCTACGGCACCTCGATCGGCACCGAGTACGCCCGGCAGTTCCCGGAGAACGTCCGAGCGATGATCCTGGACGGCGCGGTGGATCCGAACGAGGACCCGGCCGCCTCCGCGGTCGGCCAGTCCGAGGGCTTCCAGCAGGCCTTCGACGACTTCGCGGCCTCGTGCGTCGAGCAGGGCCAGTGCCCCCTGGGTCAGGACGCCGACGGGGCCACCGCCGCGTATCAGGCGCTGGTCCGTCCGCTGCTGGACAAGCCGCTGCCGCTGGCCGACGGGCGCGTGCTGACCTTCAGCGACGCCACCACCGGCACCTTCAGCGCCCTGTACAGCGAGGCCGGCTGGCCGACCCTGACCAAGGCGTTGACCGCGCTGGCCGCCGGGGACGGCACCGAGCTGATGGCCTCGGCCGACTCCTACCTGGGACGGGACGCGCAGGGCCACTACAACAACCTGCAGGACGCCTTCGTGGCGATCGGTTGCATCGACGGTTCGCGCACGGTCGACCCGGCCCAGGCTCAGCAGATCGCCGAGAAGGTGGCCGCCGCGGCGCCGTTCCTGGCCAGCGGGGACCCGCCGGTCGCGGTCAAGGATGCGTGCGACTACTGGGCCGCCCCTCCGGTGCCGCTGCAGCCGGTGGCCAGCGTGCCCGGCCTGCCCCAGGTGCTGGTCATCTCCACCACCCACGACCCGGCCACGCCCTACCAGGCCGGGGTGAACCTGGCCTCGACCCTGGACGCCCGGCTGCTGACCGTGGACGGCACCAACCACACCGCCTACCTGGGCACCGGCAATGACTGTGCCGACCAGATCGGCAACGACTACCTGCTGAACCTGACCCTGCCGGCCGACGACGCGACCTGCTGAGCCTTAGCGCTGGTCGGCCACCCACAGCCCGATCAGCCCGCGGAAGTGGGCCAGGAACCGCTCGTGCTCGTGCGCGGGATAGGTGGTCCGCACGGTGTCGACCAGCAGCGCGTCGAACTCGGCCGAGGTGATCCAGTCGTAGACGATCTCCGGCAGCGAGGCCAGGGAGGTCGCGCAGAACTCCCGGTACCGGTCGGCCTCGAAGTACTGGTCGGCCATCAGCGCGTACCGGCCGAGCTTGGCCGCCCAGTTCAGCTCGGGATCGTCCGCGACGTCATACCAGGCCCGGGAGTTGGTGTCCACCTGCGGCTTTCGCTCGGTGACCGCGCAGAACACGGACCAGGCGACGAGCTGGGTGATGGCCCACGGGAAGTAGTAGTGCAGCGAGGTGATCGCGATGTCCGGGCAGGCGTTGGCGTAGTCGATGGGTTTGACCGAGGTGCCGGTGACCAGCGCCTCGCAGGAGTTGAACTCCCACCGGAAGAACGCGTTGATCGTCCGGGACAGGGCGAGGATCTCCATCCCGGCCTCGGGCTGCAGGAAGTTGTGTGAGACCTCGTACCGGTCGTGCATCGGCAGTTCGGGCCGGAACCGCATGATCTTGGTCTCCGGTCCGATGGTCAGGGACCGGGCGAACGACTCGTACGGGGCCGCCGCCTGCAGGTGCATCAGCATCTGCCCGGATTCGTTGTAGGCCTTGTGCAGGGCCTCCTGATCGTCGATCCGGGAGACACCGCGCCAGGCGCCGCCGTCGAACGGCTTCATGAACATCGGATACCCGACCCGGGAGGCCACCTCGTCCAGGTCGAACGGCAGGTTGTACCGCTCGGCGGTGTAGGCCCACTTCTCGTGATCGACCGGGTTCTTGTAGGGCACCAGCACGGTGTCCGGGATGTCGAAGCCCAGCCGGATCATCGCGCAGTACGCGGAGTGCTTCTCCATCGCCTGGAACGTGAACGGGTTGTTGAGCAGGTAGGTGTCGTTGACCAGCGCTGCCTTCTTCAGCCATTCCCGCGGGTGGTAGTACCACCAGGCCAGCCGGTCGATGACGACGTCGTGCCGGACCGGCGCGCGCAGGTCGAACGGCTCGATGGTGATCCGCTCGGTGTCCACGTGGTGCGCCTCACCGCGGTAACTGATCGGGTCGAGCCGCTTGGTCAGGGTCTGGAATGCCGTCGGCCAGTCGTTCTCGGTGCCCAGCAGCAGGCCGATCAGATGCGTGGTCGAGTCCCGGCGGGGGAGGGTCATGCCGCGATCCTTGTCGGCGCGATCATGGTCGGCAAGACGGACACCCGGCGCGCCGCGCACGATCCTGATCGGCACCCTGACCGGCCCCGGTCACGCCGCCCGGTTCACCCCATTCGGTCCAGCACCAGGCCGTGCAGCGCGTCCATCAGCGCGTCCTCGCGCTCGGTGTGCGCGGTGCAGGTGACCGCGGCGCCGCGTTGCCGATCGATGATCGCGAACTGGCCGTACCGGCCGTGCAGCTGGTAGCGCCCGCCCGGCCGCGGCCAGACGCCCAGCCCGTAGGTCCGCTCGTCCGGTTCACCGGACGGGCGGGCCGGGCCGGTCGAGCAGTCCACCACGTCGGTGCCCATCCGCCGGACGAACTCGGCCGGGATGAGCTGCCGCCCGTCGGTCCAGGTGCCCTCGCGGACCAGCAGCAGGGCGAACCGGCCCAGCTCCTCGGTCCGCAGGAGCAGGTCGCTTTCCGCGGTGGGGTAGCCCAGCGGGCAGCGCAGCCATTGCGGATTGTGCAGGCCCAGCGGGGTGAACAGCCGGGGCAGCAGGTAGTCCCGCACGGTCGCCCCGGTCGCCCGGGCCAACGCGCGGGCCGCCGCGTAGGGCCCGGAACCGGTGTAGTTGAACCGGGTCCCGGGTTCGGCGACCAGCGGTGCGGCGACGATCTCGGCCAGCAGGTCGGGCGCGTGGATCGGATGGTCGGCGAACCATTCGTGGCTGCTGCCACTGCTCATGGTGAGCAGCTGGTACAGGGTGATCCGCTCGACGCCGTCGGCGGCCACCGGGGCCAGCTCGGGAAAGTGGTCCAGCAGCCGGTCGTCCAGGCTCAGCCGGCCCTCCGCCTCGGCCAGGCCCAGGGCGACCGCGGTGAAGCCCTTGGACACCGAATAGAGGTTCACCCGGTCGTCGGACCGGAACCGGTGGGCGATCGGCGGCCCCCCGTCGCGCTGCGCCTGGACGCCGTAGACCCCCAGGTCCGCCTCGGTGTTCGCGCGGACGAAATCGGCCAGCAGGTCGGTGGTCACGGTCGGTCAGCCTAGGTGGTGCAGCGAGGCCGCAGGTGCGGGCGGTCGTTCAGCCCAGGGCCGGCAGGTAGATGGCCGCCTGGGCCCGCCAGCTCGGCCAGTCGTGCGGCCACTCGTGACCCCAGACGAACAGCTCGTGCGGGATCTGCTTGTCGGCCAGCACGTGCGCCAGCGCCCGCGTCGAATGATTCGCGCCGGTGGTGTCCTCCCACTGGCCGCTGCCGACGACCAGGGTGATCGCCAGCCGCGACCGCAGATAGTCCAGGTGACCGCCGTGGGTGCCCGGCAGGAACTGCAGCGGGCTGGTCAGGTAGGTGTCCTCGTCGGACTCACCCCAGGCCCGCCAGCTCCACGGGTCGTAGTTGCCGGACAGGGCCACCGCGCGGCCGAACACGTGCGGGTGCCGCAGGGCGAACAGCACCGCGTGGAAGGCGCCCATCGACGGCCCGGCGGTGGCCACGTCGTCCCGGCCGCCCATCCGGTCCCGGATGAACGGGAGCACCTGCCAGATGATCCAGTCCTCGTACCGGCGATGGTTGCGGGCCCGGTCACCCAGTGGCATCCAGGACGCCGACCACGAGTCGTGGTCGAAGGAGGACACGCAGAACACGGTGATCCGGCCCTCGTCCACGGCCGGGCGAACGGCGTCGAGCATGCCGTTGTTCTCGAAGTCCCAGGGCGCGCCCCCCTCGCTGGGAAACCAGAGCACCGGCCGCCCGAAGTGGCCGTGCACCGCGATCTCGGCGGACCCGCCGAGGGAGGGGGCGTCCAGCCGGTGATACTCGGTGCGGGTCATGGGCTCTGACCCTACTGGCTAGCGCAGGCCGCGCAGCAGCTCGTTCAGCGCCGGGTACCAGGCATCCCGCCAGCCGATCATCGTGTGCGCGTCGGGCACCAGCCGGAACGTGAGCGGGTACTGCTGGGCCCGCAGCGCGTCCGCCATCGCCTCGTTGTTGAAACGGTTCTCCTCGATCGCCCCGCAGGTGATCAGGGTCGGCACCGACCGCGGCGGTGCGTCAACGGACAGGTCCGGTCCGGCGGCCACCTGCCGGACGGCCGCGCAGATCCGGTCGAAGTGGCTGTAGCCGCTCTCCTGCGGGTCCAGTGTCGCGGTGAAGAACGAGCCCGACTGCAGGGCCAGGCCGGAGACCGACCCGGGATGGCGGCGCTGCAGGGTCAGCATGGCCAGCGCGCCCAGGCTGGCCCCCAGGCCGACGATCGGTCCGGTGAGCACCCGGGAGGTCAGCGCCGGCAGGACCACCTCGGCCATGTGCGCGCTGTAGTCGGGGTCCGCGGAGTACCACTGATCGCGCAGCCCGTGCGGCGGATCGAGCAGGGCCACGCGCAGCGGCCGGGTCCTGGCGTGCTCGGCCGCCCAGGACAGCAGGTGGCCGCGGTCGGCCATGTCGGACCCGTCGTGCACCAGCAGCAGCGGCGCCGCGGTGGCGGCGGGCAGGCCGGCCGGTGACCAGAGCTTGACCGGCACCGGCTGGGTCAGCCGGCCGTTCGGGGTGCGGATCTCGGTGACCGGCCCGTCGGCCGGGGTGAGCAGCCAGTTGGGCTCCCGGTACTCCGGGAACCGGATCTCGGACTTGTCGCCGAACGGGTTGGGCACCCGCCGCGGATTGTCGGGATCGGGGGTCCACACCGTGTCACCGTCGCGCCGGAGCGTCAGCTGGTACTCGATCCGCCATGCGGCGGGCCGGGACAGCTCCAGGGTCCAGCGACCGTCGGCCCAGCTGAATTCGCGGTTCTGCTCGCCGAGCATCCAGTCGACCTCGAGCCGGACTCCGTCGAGCAGGTGCTCGGGATCGCCGACCCGCAGCACCACCCCGTCCGGGCCGACCACGGGACCGGTGCGGGTCGGATCGGCCCCCGGATCGCTCGGGTCGGAGTCGTCCGGTCGCCGGTGCCTGGCTGACATCCGGTCACCGTACGTCATCGATCGGCTGCATCCGCGCGATCGGCCGGGCTTGCCGGCCGCCCCACCGGCGATGCGACGACGACGCCGCGGCGGCGTCTACATAAGGTGTGCGTCATGGATCGCCAGCAGCAGTTCGTCCTACGCACCCTGGAAGAGCGGGACATCCGCTTCGTCCGGCTCTGGTTCACCGACGTGCTCGGCTTCCTCAAGAACGTCGCGGTGGCCCCGGCCGAACTGGAAGGTGCCTTCAACGAGGGCATCGGGTTCGACGGCTCGGCCATCGAGGGCTTCTCCCGGGTCTTCGAGTCCGACATGGTGGCCCGGCCCGACCCCTCGACCTTCCAGGTGCTGCCCTGGGAGGCCGACGGTGGCCGGGTCTACTCGGCCCGGATGTTCTGCGACATCACCATGCCCGACGGGTCCCCGTCCTGGGCCGACCCCCGGCACGTGCTGCGCCGGGCGATGGGCGATGCCGCCTCGCTCGGCTTCACCTGTTACGTGCACCCGGAGATCGAGTTCTTCCTGCTCAAGGACCTGCCCAACGACGGTACCCCGCCCGAACCGGCCGACCAGGGCGGCTTTTTCGACCAGTCCTCGCACGACGCCGCGCCGCACTTCCGGCGGCGGGCCATCGAGACCCTGGAGGCGATGGGCATCTCGGTGGAGTTCAGCCACCACGAGGGCGCGCCCGGGCAGCAGGAGATCGACCTGCGCTACGCGGACGCGTTGACCATGGCCGACAACGTCATGTCGTTCCGGTACGTGGTCAAGGAGGTGGCGATCACCCAGGGGGTGCGCGCCTCGTTCATGCCCAAGCCGTACGTGGAGCACCCGGGCTCGGCGATGCACACGCATTTCTCGCTGTTCGACGGGGAGCGCAACGCCTTCCACGACCCGGACGACGAATACCAGCTGTCCGACACCGGCAAGGCGTTCCTGGCCGGGGTGGTCCGGCACGCCCGGGAGATCACCGCGGTGTCCTGCCAGTGGGTGAACTCCTACAAGCGGCTCGTCGTCGGCGACGAGGCGCCCACCACCGCCTCCTGGGGGACCTCGAACCGCTCGGCCCTGGTCCGGGTGCCGAACTACTCGCCGGGCAAGGCGTCCAGCCAGCGGCTGGAGTTCCGCCTGCCCGACTCGGCCTGCAACCCGTACCTGATGTACACGGTGGTCATCGCGGCCGGCCTCAAGGGCATCCGCGAGGGCTACGAGCTGCCGCCGCCCGCCGAGGACAACGTCTGGTCGCTCTCGGAGGTGGAGCGGCGGGCGATGGGGTACCAGAAGCTGCCCTCGTCGCTGGAGTCGGCACTGGCCGTGATGGAGGGCTCGGAGCTGGTCGCCGAGGCGCTCGGCGAGCACGTCTTCGACTTCTTCCTGCGCAACAAGCGCAGCGAGTGGGAGGCCTACCGCCGCCAGGTCACCCCGCAGGAGCTGCGCCGCTACCTCTCGCTCTGACCGCCGGGTCGCTCTGACCGCCGGGTCGCTCCGACCGGCCGGGCCGGCCCGCCTACAGTCGGGCATGCCCGAATTCGAGGTGTTCGCCGAAGCGGACCGGTTCCGGGTCGCCGTCGCGGAACTGGTCGACCGGGACCGGGTCGGCGCCACGATGCTGACCGCCGTCCTGGCCAACCAGCTCGACCGGCCCGGGCCGGCCGGGCCGCCGCTGCTGGTCGCGCTGCGCGATCTGGACGGGCTGTCGGTGGCCGCGCTGCGGATGCCCGGCTTCCCGCTGCTGACCGTCATCGACCCGCAGGTTCGGGACCGGCCGGCCACCCTGCACCAGTTCGCCGCCGCGCTGCACGAGACCGGCGCCCCGATCAAGGCCGTGCACGGCCGCCGGGAGGTGGCCCTGGAGCTGGCCCAGGCCTGGTCGCAGTGCACCGGGACGACCGCCACGCCGCACCTGTGGCTGCTGTACTACCGGCTGGCGGCCCTGATCGAGCCGGCGGCCGTGCCCGGGGCGGCGCGGCCGCTGGACCCGCAGGATCCCGAGCAGGTCGCCCTGGCCGCCCGATGGTTCGCCCGGTTCCAGGTCGAGACCGGGGTGAGCCGCGAACCGGTCGCGCCCGACCCGGAACTGGTCGCCCGGATGATCGACCGGGGCGATCGGTTCGTCCTGTGGTGGGCCGGCGAGGAGCCGGTCGCGGTAGCCGGGCATTCCCCGGTGCGGGCCGACGGGATCTGCCGGATCGCGCCGGTCTACACCCCGGCGCAGCGGCGTCGCGAACGGTTCGGCGCGGCGGTCACGGCCGCCGCGGTCCATTCCGCCTGGGCGCTGGGCGCCGACGAGGTGACGCTGTTCACCGACGAGAACTACCTGCCGGCCAACGAGCTCTACCGCTCGCTGGGGTTCCGGCCGATCGCCGGTTCGCCGAGATCGACCTCACGCCTGCACCTGCAGGGCATTGATCGCCAGCTCGCTCATCTGGTGGGCCAGCTCGTCGTCGGGCAGCGGCGACTCGAACGTGCCGACCGCGTTGAGCATGCCGAACGCGCCGTGCACCGCGGTCCGCACCCGTTCGACGTCCCAGTCGGGATGGGCGTGGCCCAGCAGGGTGCGCCACTTGCGCACCAGCAGCCGCTGCCGCTCGTCGAGCAGCGTCCGGTCGTCGGTGGGCAGGTGGTGCACCTCCCGCACGAACACGGCCATCAGCCGGCGGCGGCTGCACACGGCCTCGGCGTACTCGAGGATCAGCTCGCGCAGTTGGGCCGCGTCGGCGGCCGGGGTGCCGGCATCGGGCCGATCGTCCACCCGGTCGTCGGCCACGGCGTGGATGACCCGGTCGAAGACTGCCGTCAGCACGGAGGCCTTGGCGCCGAAGTGCCGGTAGATGGCCGGCCCGGTCACCCCGGCGGCCGCCCCGATGTCGTCCATGCCGACGGCCGCATAACCACGATCGGCGAACAGCTGGGCGGCGGCGCTCAGGATCGCCTCGCGCCGGGCCGCGCCGCGCGCCGAGGGGGCACTGGCCGAGGTGGGCGGGCGCACGGGGTCGTCGGCGGCCGACGTCGGGCCACCCACCGGCACGGTGCCGCCGCTGCGCCAGTACTCGCCGTTCGCCCGATCCAGCAGGCCGAAGTCGACCAAACCCCGGCGCAGGCTCACGTAGTCGTCGTAGACCGCCATCAACTCGCGGTTGACCTCGATCTCGCTGTAGCGCACTCCCGGGGTGAACCGCTGGGCGATCAGGTCGAACACGGCCAGCTGGCGGGACTGCTTGGCCGGCATCTGCTTGAGCCGGCCGTCGGCGTCGAAGTAGCGCCGCAGGACCAGCTCGCTGTTCTGCGCCGCGGCCTGTTGGAGATCGTCCACGAGGTGCCCGGCTCAGTCGATCTGCTGGCCGGTCTCGACCCGGGGGCGCGGCGCACGCCACCGGCGGATCAGGCACGCTCGGTTGAAGGCATAGAAACCCAGGGAGTAGCCCTTGGTGGACTGGCCGGAGCTGTCGCCCTGGGGGAACTTGGCCGCGACCTTCTTGCTGATCTGCCGGCCGAAGATGATCGAGTCGATCACGGCGGCGGCGATGGCCACCAGCAGCACCAGCGGCCCGTAGGCCTGGATGAGCTGCACCGGCACCAGCAGGATGACGAAGGACAGCACGGCGATCGGCAGCAGGATCCCGGCCACGTTGCGCCGGGCGTCGACCAGGTCGCGGACGTAGGCGCGGACCTTGCCCCGGTCGCGCGGCAGCAGGTAGCGCTCGTCGCCGGCCATCATCCGCTCGCGGTTGGTCCGGGCGGCGGCCCGGCGCTCGTCCTTGGACATCGACGAGCGCTGTTCCTTGGACCGCTTCATCGCCTCGCGCTGGGTCTTCGGCGGCGGTGCGACCGGACCCCGGGTGCGGCCCTCGGCCTCCCGGCGCTTCGGCGTGGGACGGCCCTTCTTGCCGTCGGCCGGTGGCTCGGGGGTGGGCTCGACGACAGGTTCCGCAGCGGGTTCGTCGGCGGGTTTGCGGCGCAGGAAACTCACCGGCCCAGCCTAGTCGGGTCGGACCCGCCGGACCCGCCATTGGCGACATCGAGCCAGCCGCGGGAATGAAAGGCGCCGCGAACGGGTTTTTGCTCACGTCCGGGGCGGGAACCTGTCTGATGCCCCGGCCCGCGTGGCATCATGGTCAGTGCGACAACACGCCGCACTGCAGGGTGACGGCCGGTTCGATCGGCCCGATCGCAGTCACTGGAGTTGTCCCCCCACGACCAGGGAGTAACAAAATGACCGTTGCTGACACCACCGCTGCCACCGGCGTGGCCAAGGCCCACGGTGTGACGCTGTCCGATGCGGCCGCGGCCAAGGCCAAGGAACTGCTCGACCGGGACGGCACCGCCGAGATGGTGCTGCGAATCGCCGTGCAGCCCGGCGGCTGCTCGGGCCTGCGCTACGAGCTGTTCTTCGACGATCGCGCGCTGGACGGCGACGCGCTGGTCGAGTTCGGCGGCATCGGGCTGGCCGTCGACCGGATGTCCAAGCCGTACCTGGACGGTGCGGTGATCGACTTCGTCGACACCATCGAGAAGCAGGGTTTCACGATCGACAACCCGAACGCGCAGAACTCCTGCGCCTGCGGCGACTCCTTCCACTGATCCCGACCGGCTCGTCCGGCCAACCCCCGGCCCCAGGCCGGGGGTTTTGTGCTGTCCGCGCCCGGACCTGCACCGTCGCCCGTCCCACCCGCTAGCTCGCCCTGGAGTGTTTGCCGTGCCGATCGCCGTCTGCGGATCCATCGCCACCGACCACCTGATGCATTTCCCGGGCCGGTTCTCCGAGTCGCTGCTGCCCGATCAGCTGCACCGGGTGTCGTTGTCGTTCCTGGTCGACGACCTGGTGGTGCGCCGCGGCGGGGTGGCGCCCAACATCTGCTTCGGGATGGCGGCCCTGGGGCTCAACCCGGTCCTGGTCGGCGCGGCCGGCGCCGACTTCGGCGACTACGACTCCTGGCTGACCCGGCACGGCGTGGACTGCTCCAAGGTCCACCGGTGCGAGGACGTGCAGACGGCCCGGTTCGTCTGCACCACCGACGAGGACATGAACCAGATCGCGTCCTTCTACGCGGGCGCGATGGCCCGCGCACGGGAGATCGAACTGGGTCCGATCGCCGCCGCCTACGGCGGGCTGGACCTGGTGGTGATCGCCGCGGACGACCCGGCGGCGATGGTCCGGCACTCCCAGGAGTGTCGCGAGCGGGGGTACCGGTTCGCCGCCGACCCGTCCCAGCAGCTGGCCCGGATGGAGGGCGACGACGTCGCCGAGCTGGTCCGCGGAGCCGATCTGCTGCTGACCAACGACTACGAGCTGGGCCTGCTCAAGTCCAAGACCGGCTGGTCGGACCGGGCCGTGCTGGACGTGGTGGGTCATCGGGTGACCACGCTGGGCTCGCAGGGCGTGGAGATCGTGGCCGCCGACGGCAGCCGGCTGGCCGTGCCGGCGTTGCCGGAGAAGTCCAAGGTCGACCCGACCGGGGTCGGCGATGCCTTCCGGGCCGGGTTCCTGGCCGGCCGGTCCCTGGCCCTGTCGTTCGAGCGGGCCGCCCAGCTCGGCTCGCTGATGGCCACCCTCACGCTGGAGACGGTCGGCACCCAGGAGTACCAGCTGGACACCGCGGTGGCCCGGGTCCGCCTGGCCGACGCCTACGGCGAGGACGCGGCCGCCGAGATCGCGGTCGCGCTCGCCTGGTAGCTAGAGCCGGACCGGGTACACCGGTTCCGGGATCTGCGGGGTGATCTGGCCGGTGACGAAGATCCCGTGCCAGATCTGAAAGACCAGGATCGT
This sequence comes from Nakamurella multipartita DSM 44233, assembly GCF_000024365.1. Classification (NCBI taxonomy): domain Bacteria; kingdom Bacillati; phylum Actinomycetota; class Actinomycetes; order Nakamurellales; family Nakamurellaceae; genus Nakamurella; species Nakamurella multipartita. Next base: position 3,586,389 of record NC_013235.1, on the reverse strand, counting down.
CCAGAGCCGGCGGGAATGGTCGGCCTCGCCGGCCCGGTGCGCGTCCAGCATGGCCAGCACCGCCGCCGGATCCAGATACTCGTCGGTGTGCGCCGAGGTGATGACCTCGCGGGCCCACTCGTAGGACCCCTCGGCCAGGTAGTGCCGGATCGGCACCGGGAAGCCGAGCTTGCGCCGGTGCAGCACGTGCGGCGGCACGACCAGTTCCATGGCCCGGCGCAGGGCGAGCTTGGTCGTGTTCTTGGTCACCTTCTGGTCGGCCGGCACCGTCCGCGCAACCTCGAAGACCTCCTTGTCCAGGAACGGCACCCGAAGCTCGAGCGAGTTGGCCATGGTCATCTTGTCGGCCTTGACCAGGATGTCCCCGCGCAGCCAGGTGAACAGGTCGACGTGCTGCATCCGGGCGATCGGGTCGACCTCCTTGGTCTGCGCGTAGATCGGGTCGGTGATGTCCCGGAACGAGCGGGCCGGGTCGTAGGTCCGCAGCAGACCCCCGGACAGGTGCTCCTCGCGGAAGATCCGGGCGTTGCCGTAATAGCGGTCCTCCAGCTCCAGCGAGCCGCGCCGCAGCATGTCCTGGCCCCGGAAGCCCTCCGGCATGGCCCGTCCGACCGCGGCCAGGCCCTTGCGCAGCCCGCCGGGCAGCCCGGTGATGCTCCGCAGGCTCATCGGCTCGCGGTAGATGTTGTAGCCGCCGAACAGCTCGTCGGCGCCCTCGCCGGAGAGCACCACCTTGACGTGCTTGCGGGCCTCGTTGGCCACGAAATAGAGGGGGACCAGGGCCGGGTCGGCGACCGGGTCGTCCAGGTACCAGACGATCAGCGGCAGCGTGCTGGTCAGCTCCTGCTCGGACACGGTCCGCACGATGTGCTCGACGCCGATCGCGGCGGCCGACTCGGCGGCCACGTCGACCTCGGAGAAGCCCTCCCGCTCGAAGCCGGTGGTGAAGGTCAGCAGGTCCGGGTTGTAGCGCTTGGCCAGTGCGGCGATCGCGGTCGAGTCGATGCCGCCGGACAGGAACGCGCCGACGGTCACGTCCGCGCGCATGTGCTTGGCCACCGAGTCGTCCATCACCTCGGCGATCCGCTGGTACAGCGCGCTGCGCTCGGCGTCGGAGATCGCCGGCCGGGATGCGAACACCGGGTGGAAGTAGCGCTTGGTGGCCATCGGCCGGCCCGGCCGGACGGTCAGATGGGTGCCGGACTCGATCTTGCGGATGGCGGGGTCCATGGTGGCGGGCTCGGGCACGTACTGCAGGACCAGGTAGTGCTGCAGGGCCGGGACGTTCACCCGGGCCGCCCCGGTGAGCTCGCGCAGCCCCTTGGCCTCGGAGGAGAAGGCGATGCCGTCGGGCAACTGGGCCACGAACAGCGGCTTGACGCCGAATGGGTCCCGGGCGCCGAAGAGCACCCGGTCCTGGGTGTCCCAGATCAGGAAGGCGAACATGCCGCGCAACCGGGCCACGGCCGCCTGGCCCCAATGGTGGTAAGCGGCCACGATGGCCTCGCCGTCGCCCTGGGTGGCGAACTGCGTGCCGAACTCGGCCGTCAGCTCGGCCCGCAGCTCCAGGTAGTTGTAGATCTCGCCGTTGAACACCAGCGCGTACCGCTCGGGCGCCTCGGGCGGCCCCCAGCGCAGCGGCTGGTGCGAATGCTCCAGGTCGATGATCGAGAGCCGGTTGAACCCGAAGACGACGTCGTCGTCATGCCAGGTGCCCTGCTCGTCGGGTCCGCGATGGCGGGCGCAGCGCATTCCCGCGTCCACCGCCGCGACCCGGGTCGCCGCATGGCCCGATCCGGAGACAAAACCCATCAGTCCGCACACCGGGCCAGTATCCCGTCCGCGTCATCAGGAGCGTGTGACCCGCCCCCCGCGCGCCCCCGGCCACCAGGAACTCGACATCCCGTAGAACTCGCGGGTCCCCGGCCGAGTGGATCGCGAGGCGGGACGGTAATCTCCCACGTGAACCACAGATGATCGAGAGGAAGGACGCACGTGACACGGTCCCGCGCGCGACGGCGGATCTTCCTCGCCGGCATGCTCGGCGTGCTTTCGGTGCTGGTCAGCGGCTGTTCGTTCGCCGATCTGCCGACCTGGGGCTGGCCCATGGGCGTGACCCCGCAGGCCACCCGCATGCGCGAGTTCTGGCAGGGCGCCACCATCGCGGCCCTGGCCATCGGCGTGGTCGTCTGGGGCTTGATGTTCTGGGCGTTCATCGTCTACCACAAGCGCAAGAACGGCCCGCTGTACCCGAAGCAGACCAAGGAGAACCTGCCCTTGGAGCTGGTGTACACCGCCGTCCCGTTCCTGATGGTGTTCGTCCTGTTCTACTTCACGGTGACCACCGAGAACGTCGCCCTGGAGAAGCAGCCGAACCCGGACGTCACGGTCGACGTGGTCGCCTTCAAGTGGAACTGGGACTTCGGCTACCCGGGCACGTCGCTGCCGGGCGGCGGTGGCGAGGTGCACACGGTCGGCACCAGCAACGAGATCCCGATCCTGGTGCTGCCGGTGAACAAGGTCATCCAGTACGACCTGCGCTCCAAGGACGTCATCCACTCGTTCTGGACCATCGACTTCCTGTTCAAGCGCGACGTGTTCCCGTATCCGGAGCAGAACCAGACGGACAACAAGTTCCAGAACACCATCGAGCAGACCGGTGCCTTCGTCGGCCGGTGCGCCGAGCTCTGCGGCACCTACCACGGCTCGATGAACTTCGAGGTCCGGGCGGTCCCGCAGGACGTCTACGACACCTACCTGGACTACCGGCAGACCGTGAACCCGCAGACCCGTGCGCCGTACACGGCGGCCGAGGCGCTGACCGCGACGGGGGAGAAGATCTCCTCCTGCGGTGAGCTGTGCGCACCGCTGGCTACCACCACGGCGCCGATGAACACCGACCGCACCGCCAAGGGTGCCAACGAGCCCGTCCCTGGGGGCAGCTGATGAATGCCGCTCATTCGACCAAGGCCGACAAGCCGGAGGCCGCCAAGGGCGGCATGCGGGTGGAGACCTGGTTGTTCATCGGGCTGACCGGCTTCTTCGCCCTGGCCGCCATCGTGTACGGCGTCCTGGCGCCGCACGAGGTGGTCGGCATCACGGCGCTGGTCCTGTCCACCGGGCTGACCCTGATCATCGGGACGTTCCTGCTGTTCGTCTCCCGGCGGCTCGAGGGTGCCCGCCCCGAGGACAACGACGACGCCGAGATCGCCGACGGCGCGGGGGACCTGGGCTTCTTCTCGCCCGGCTCCTACTACCCGTTCTTCCTGGCGTCGGTAATCGCCCTGTTCGCCGTGGCCGCCGCGTACCTGCTGGTCTGGCTGATGGTCATCGCCGCCGGCATGCTGCTCTGGGTCGTCTGCGGCCTGGTCTACGAGTACCACCGGCGGCCGGTCAGCCACTGACCGACGTCCGCTGTCCAGAGGCGCACCACCCCCGGGTGGTGCGCCTCTCGACGTTGGTGGACCCGCCGGCTACGGACCGGTGGCCTCCAGTGGCGGAGCGGGTGGGAGACCAAACCGTCGGGTGAGCGCCTGGATCATCTCCTGGAGGTCCTAGTGTCGGGACGCAGTCCCTGGGGCCGCACCAGGGTCAACGATGGCCGGCCGTCTGGGTCCCAGCCGCGCTCGCGCCAACTTGTGGTGAGTATCGCCGGGTCGGCCGAGCAGCGCAGTCCGTCGCTGAGCCCGAAGCCGTCCGGGGGTTCCTCGGTAATTCGGCTGGGCGCGCCTGGACGGACTCGCGGCGTCAGGGCTCCTGGTGATCGGCCGGCCCAAGGGCGATCAGGTCGGCGATGTCGGTACCCGCGCGCAGCAGGGCCTCGGACTGGCGGCCGATCGTCCGGAGGCGGTCGCTGAGCGCCGTGTGCAGGTCCCGGGTGTCGCCGACCTCCCGCAGGGATCGCATGACGGCCTGCACGGCCGGAATGCGGTGCCCACCGGCCCGCAGGACGGCCACGATCCGCGCGTCCCGGATCGCGGCGAGGGGGTACCAGCGCGACTGCAGCGGGCCGGTTCGCTCCGGGGTCAGCAGGCCTTGCTGTTCCCAGAAGCGCAGCGTCGACGTGCGCACGCCGAGCGCGGCGGCCAACTCCGAGATGCTCATCCCGTCGGCGTCGGCGTCGGGGGTGTCATGACGATCCTCGTCGACGATGCCGGTCAACGCATCCAGCGCGGCCAGGGCGTCCGCCCGGCCCCGAGCCAGCGCGACATGGAGGGCGACGATCCGGGCGATCGCCTCGTCGTAGGGCAGCGCCTGTACCTCGCGCAGGGTGATCCGGGCCGTCACGGGCCCGAGGGCGATCGCGAGGGCACGGTAGGCCCGCAGCGCGACGGCATGGGCCGGCCCGAAGCGGCGGTACCCGTTGGTGTGCCGCGCGGCCGGTGGAATGACGGCGAGGCCCTCCAGATCTCGCACCAGCCCGACCGAGTAGCCGGTGGCCGCGGCCAGAGCGGCAGTCGTGAATGCCGGCGGTGGGGGAGCGTCGGTCTCGGCCATCCAACCCTCCACTAGCACTTCAAGGTCAGACTTGAAGCATGACCCTGGACCAGCTGCTTGCCGAGATCCGAAGCTACGTCGGTATCCTGGAGCTCGCTCCCCGACCGGGCAGCGAGCACCCGGAGATCTCGTGGTCGGACCACTTCTTCTACTACGCGCCGGATGGCCTGGTTCCGCGGAATCGGCAGCCCTACGCGACGATCGTCACCAAGAACTACCCGGACGACGTCCAGTCGCGCCTGGACGATCCCGACCGGTGGCGCCTGAACATCCATGTGGGGCCACAGTGGTTCGCCGATCTCGTCGGCTATCCGCCGGAGGAGATCAATGCGTCCGCCGTGGACTTCGGCGCGGCCGACGTCTTCGTGCCCCACCCCGTCTACGGCGCCTACGGCTGGGTGGCGGTGGTCAACCCCGGCCCACGGACGTCCGCGCGCGTGGTGGCAGCCCTACGGCACGCACACCTCGCCGACCGGCAGCGGGTGGAGCGTCGGGCCGCGCGGCGCGCCGCGCTCCCCGGCGCCGACCCCGCCGACTGCTGAGGCCGGCCGCGAGTGAAGGGTGGGTGTCGCTGAGCGGCGCCGATCCTTCACTCGCGATGGTCCCCGGGCGCGCAGGCTGGGGGTCGCGACCGGAGGACAGCGGGACCGGGGACACTGGGCCGGGGGACGGGGGACAGGGGCCGGGAATGCACGAAGGCCCCGGCCGCAGGAGAGCGGACGGGGCCTTCGTGGGCTCGACGAGCGATCAGTGATCCGACCGCGCCTCGAGCTCGTCGCGCTTCATCTCTTCGATCGGCTCGTCGCCGTAGTGCAGCTCACCGGTGGTGTCGGCCGGTCGCAGGAAGCCCGGGACGGCGGCCCCGGCGGAACCGAGCTGGTTCATCCGCTTGGGTACTGGAGCGCCCTGGTAGGCCAGGGGGACCGGGTGGCCGTGATCGTCCACCGGGCCGAGCGGCTGGTGGATCTCGATGAACTCACCGCTGGGCAGCCGCCGGATGATGCCGGTCTCGATGCCGTGCTCCAGCACCGCCCGGTCCGAGTGCTGCAGGCCCAGGCACAGCTTGTAGGTGATCACGTAGGCGATGACCGGGCCGATGATCGAGAGCACCCGGCCGACCCAGGTCATCACGTTCAGCGAGATGTCCAGCTTGAAGGCGAACAGGTCGTTGGCGCCGTTGATCAGGTTGACCAGGTAGAAGGTGATGAACGCGACGCCCAGGGCGGTGCGCACCGGCACGTCCCGCGGGCGCTGCAGGATGTTGTGCATCGCGTCGTCCTTGGTGAACGCCTTCTCGATGAACGGGTAGGCGATCACCAGGATCATCAGGATCGTCGCCGCCAGGATCGACGGGAAGAACACCGCCGGGATCATGTAGTGCCCGAACAGGTTGCGCACTTCCCAGTTGGGCCAGATACGGACCATGCCGTCCAAGAAGCCCATGTAGAAGTCCGGCTGCACACCGGCCGAGACCTGCGCCGGGTTGTACGGGCCCAGATTCCAGATCGGGTTGATCTGGAACAGGCCGCCCATGATCGCGATGACGCCGAAGACGATGCCGAAGAACCCGCCGCCCTTGGCCGCGAACTTGGGCAGGATGCGGATGCCGACGACGTTGTTCTCGGTCGCCTTGGGGGCCGCGAAGTGGGTGTGCTTCTGGAACCAGACCAGGGCCACGTGGGCCGCGATCAGGGCCAGGATGATGCCCGGGATCAGCAGGATGTGCAGCGAGTAGAACCGCGGAATGATGATCTCGCCCGGGTAGTCGCCGCCGAAGACGGCCCAGTGCATCCAGGTCCCGATCACCGGGATGGACAGGATGAACGCGCTGACCGCCCGCAGGCCGGTGCCGGAGAGCAGGTCGTCCGGCAGCGAGTAGCCCAGGAAGCCCTCGGCCATGCCCAGGATGAGCAGCAGCACGCCGATGATCCAGTTCACCTCACGCGGCTTGCGGAACGCGCCGGTGAAGAAGACGCGCATCATGTGCAGCATCATCGAGAACAGGAAGATCAACGCCGCCCAGTGGTGGATCTGCCGGATCAGCAGACCGCCCCGGACCTCGAACGAGATGTCCAACGTGGAGGCGTAGGCCATCGACATCGGCACGCCCCGCAGCTTCTCGTACACGCCCTGGTAGACGGTCTCGGCCATGGACGGGTCGAAGAACAGCGTCAGGTACACACCGGACAGCAGCAGCACGATGAACGAGTACATCGCGGCTTCGCCCAGCATGAACGACCAGTGGCTGGGGAAGACCTTGTTCAGCTGCGTGCGCAGCGGCCGGGCACCGTGGTACCGGACGTCGACGTTGTCCAGCGCCTTCTGCACGTGCGACGTGCCGGCAGCAGCCTTGCGGGGGGTGGTCAGCCGGCTCATCCTGTGGCCTCCTTGGGCTCCGAATACCACGCCGGGAACTTGCCGTTCTCCCAGAATCCGGGCCCGACCGCTTCGACGAAGTCGCGCGCGGCGACGAAGTAACCCTCGTCATCGAGCTCGATCGGCAGCTGCGGCAGCGGCCGGGTCGCCGGTCCAAAGACCGGGAACATGCCCTCGTACAGGTTGAACTGGGACTGGTGGCACGGGCACAGGACCCGGCCGGTCTGCTGCTCGTAGAGCGACACCGGGCAGCCGACGTGCGTGCAGATCTTCGAGTAGGCGTAGTAGTCGCCGAACTGGAAGCCCTGCTGACCGTCGCGGATCCGGATCACCGTGTCCGAGCGGACCCGGAAGAGCATCACCGCGGCGTCGGAGGCCTTGGAGCCACCGGGCACGCCGGGGAACACCGTGGCCATCGAGCCCGCGGCGAGGTCCTCGGGGCGAACCGGGGTGCCGTCGATCTGGGTCAGCCGGATCTTGGTCCCGTCGGCCAGCGGGGCCCACGGGGTCACCCACAGCGGCGAGTCGGCCCGCTCGGCCCACGGGTTCTTGATCAACGCACCCAGGATCGGGATGGCCGCGACCAGGCCAAGGGCACCGCCGGCCAGGGCGAGCGAGCCCTTGATCATGCCCCGGCGCTTGAGGCCGGCCTTGTCGACCGTGTCCATGACCTGGGCGGCCAGCGACTGCCGGTCGAATTCGGTCGACATGCCGATGTGGCGCTGCTGGATGGCCACCTCGTGGGCGAAGATCTTGCGCGCCATCTGCACGACGCCGATGCCGAAGCACAGGATCGCGCCGCCCATGGTGGCGCCGATGATCGGGGTGTAGAGCGCGTAGGCCAGCTGGCCCTCTTCGTAGGCCGGGACGTACTCGTGCGGCCACCAGATGAAGGCCACCGCGAACAGCAGACCGAGCAGGCCGGCGAGCAGGAACCACATCGCCACGCTGCGCTCGTTGCGCTTGTCGGCCGGCGAGCCGTGGACCGCGACCGGGCCGTACTCCTCGAGTTCGACGTGGTCGGCGGCCATGCCCGCGGCCGCCTTCTCCTCCGGCGACATCCGGGCCAGTTCGGCCTCGCCGGGAACGGCGTGCTGATCGGTGCTCATGCGCGCGATCCCATCCACAAGGTGGCCGCCACGATGGCGCCCATACCGACCAGGAACGCGATCAGACCTTCAGGGGCCGGGCCGAAGCCGCCCAGCGGCAGCCCGCCCGGATCGATCGTCGCCTTGTTGTTCTGGATGAAGGAGACGATGGCCGCCTTCTCCTCCGGGGTCAGCTGGCCGTCACCGAACTTGGGCATGTTCTCCGGGCCGGAGAGCATGGCGCCCCAGATCTCCTCGTCGGTGGCCGGGTCCAGGTTGGGCGCGTACTTGCCCTGGGACAGGGCGCCGCCCTGGCCGGTGAAGTTGTGGCAGGACGCGCAGTTGAGCCGGAACAGCTCGCCACCCATGGCGATCTGGGCGTCGTCGCGCAGGCCCGACGCCGGGATCTCCGGACCGCCGCCATTGGCCTGGATGAAGGCGCCCAGGTCGTCGATCTCCTCGGGGCTGAAGAACGGCGCCTTGCGCGGCATCTGGGCCTGGTTCTCCGCGGCCGGCATACGGCCGGTGGCCACCTGGAAGTAGACGGCCGCCTGGCCGACCCCGACCAGCGAGGGGCCGCGGTCGAGCACGCCCTGCAGGTTCGCCCCGTGGCAGGTGATGCAGGAGGTCTGGTAGATCGACGCGCCCCGTTCGATCTGGGCGGCGTCGACGCTGGCGGCGGTGGCCACGTTCGCCTCGTTGGCCGACGCGGTGAACGCGGCGAAGGCGAAGCCCATCGCAGTCAGCCCCAGCAGCAGGGCCAGGGTGCCGGTGATCCGGCGCATCGACTTCGATCGGCGCCCCGTGAGGCGGCCGCGGCGGCTCGAGCCGCGTCGGAATCGACGGGGCTCGGCGGCCGGCGGTGTGTCGTTGACCGACATTCTGGTGGACACCTCGTGCTCGTTTTGGCGGCGGCTTGACGAGAGACAACTGCCGGTGCTGGCCGGTGGCTGTGTTGCTTCTGAGTCGGTTGGTTCTAAGTACTGTAGAAGCTCCGGGCGCAGATGCACCCGCAGGTCAGCGAATGATGTAGATCGTCAGGAACAGGCCGATCCACACGACGTCGACGAAGTGCCAGTAGTAGGAGACGACGATCGCCCCGGTGGCCTGCGCCGGGGTGAACTTGGAGATCTTCGTCTTGCCGATGAGCAGGACGAACGCGATCAGCCCACCGATGACGTGCAGGCCGTGGAAGCCCGTCGTCAGGTAGAAGGCGGTCCCGTACGGCGAGGACGCCAGCGTCGTGTCGTGGTGGGTGACCAGCGTGTGGTACTCGTTGGCCTGCCCGAGCACGAAGATCAGGCCCATCACCAGGGTCAGGACGTACCAGCGACGCAGGGCGAACACATCGCCGCGCTCGGCGGCGAACACCCCCCACTGGCAGGTGAACGACGAGGCCACCAGGATCACGGTGAAGAACGTCGCGTAGGTGATGTCGAGCTCGGTCGGCGCCGGCGGGAACTCACCCTCGTACTGCGCGCGGATGGTGAAGTACACGCCGAACAGGCCGGCGAAGAACATCAACTCGCTGGCCAGCCACACGATCACCCCGACGCTGACCATGTTCGGCCGGTTGAGGGTGTGCACGCGTGCGCTGAACGCGGAGGGCCCGGCGGCGGGGCTGGTCGCAGTCGTCACACGACGATTATGGACTGTGCCCGGCGATCATGCCCCTGCGGCCCACCACCCGGCGGGTCGTGGCCCCGCCGCCAGGATCGTCGGCCCAGTTCGGGGGCGTCTTGCAGGGTCATGGGAGGCGGCTGGGAACGCGGGTGGGCGGGCTCGGCGGAGCGCGTGGGGCCGGGCACTACCATCGAGCCCGTGAGCAATCCCGTGCTGCTGGTCTACAGCAACCGCCCGGAGATCCGTGAGCGGATCATCACCGCGATCGGGCGCCGGCCGGCCCCGGATGTGGGCCGGGTCGATTACCTGGAATGTGCGGCCGTCCATGAGGTGATGACCGCCACCCAGGGCCGGCAGGCCGACGTGCTCATCCTGGACGGCGAGGCGCAGCCCAGCGGCGGCATCGGGATCAGCCGGCAGATCCATCAGGAGGCGCAGGTCATCCCGCCGGTCATCCTGGTGGTGCGGCGGGCCGACGACCGGTGGCTGGCCACCTGGGCCGGCGCGGACGAGATCCTGGTGTACCCGCTGGACCCGGTGACGGCCGCGGAAACGGTGGCCGCCGTGCTGCGCCGCCGGTCGGCCGGCCTGGTGACCGCGGTCACCGACACCCCGTGAGTTCCGCCGCCGCTCCGGTCGATCCGCCGCGGACCTGGTCGGCGCTGCTGAACCGGTTGCTGTCGGCCGAGCACCTGGATCGGGCCGACACCGAATGGGTGATGAATCGGGTCATGGCCGGTGAGGCCAGCGATGTGCAACTGGCCGCGTTCACGATCGCCCTGCGGGCCAAGGGGGAGACCCCCGACGAGGTGGCCGGGCTGGTCTCGGCCATGCTCGCGCACGCCGTCCGGGTGCAGGTGTCCGGGCGAGCGGTGGACATCGTCGGCACGGGCGGCGACCGCGCCAACACCGTCAACATCTCGACCATGGCGGCCGTCGTCATCGCCGGGGCCGGGGCGACCGTGGTCAAGCACGGCAACCGGGCCGCGACCAGCAAGTGCGGCGCCGCTGACCTGCTCGAGGGCCTGGGCGTGTCCATCTCGCTGCCCGCGCCGGCGGTCGCCCGGACCGCCGCCGAGGTCGGCATCGGGTTCTGCTTCGCCCCCGTCTACCACCCCTCGTTCCGGCATGCCGGCGCGGTCCGTCGGGAGCTGGGCGTGCCGACCGTCTTCAACTTCCTCGGGCCGTTGACCAACCCGGCGCAGCCGGCGGCCGGGGCGATCGGCTGCGGCAATGCCGCCATGGCCCCGGTGATGGCGCAAGTGTTCGCCGCCCGGGGGGCGGACGTGCTGCTGTTCCGCGGCGACGACGGGTTGGACGAGCTGACCACCACGACCACCTCCACCGTGTGGCAGGTCCGCGGCGGCCAGGTGCGCACGGTCAGCCTGGACCCGGCCGATCTGGGCATCGCGGCGGCCGCCCCGGCCGACCTGCGGGGCGGCGACGTCGCCGAGAACGTCCAGGTGGCCCGCGACCTGTTCGCCGGGCGCCGTTCGGCGGTGCGGGACGCCGTCGTGCTCAACGCCGCCGCCGGCCTGGCCGCGCACGCCGGGCTGACCAGCGATCTGACCGCGGATCTGGCCGACGGCGTGCGCCGGGCGCAGGACGCGCTGGACACCGGGGCCGCCGCGGACGTGCTGGACCGGTGGGTCGCGCTGGGCCGCGAACTCGCCGGCTAACGGCCGCAGGGTCACTGCACGATCGACGCCGACCCCCGCTGCCTCAGCCCGGCAGCAGGCTCGGCCCGGGCGATCACGCCCCGCGACCGGCAAGGGAGCCGGCGCGCCGGGTCGCCGAGCCGCGGACCAGGGCGGCCATCGTCGTCGGGCCGACCCGCCGGGCCACCGGGGCCGCGCCGATCAGCTCCTCCAGGGCGGCCAGCCGCCGCCCGGCCCGGTCCGGATCGCCCAGCTGCCCCACCCGGATCGTCAGGCTCGACCGGCCGTCGGTGTCTTGTCGGTGGGCTTGGTTGTCGTCGGCTCCGTGGTTGTCGTGGTCGGGGTGGTCCTGGGCAGCCGGGCCGGGCCGGGACGCGGTCACGATCGGGCCGGACACCGTCGCGGCCCATTGCCGCCATCCGGCCAGGGCCGCGGGGGCGTCGGCCGCGGCGAAGATCAACTCGGCCGCGACCAGCAGCGGATGGCGGACCAGCTCCAGCGTCATGCCGACCACCAGGCCGACCGTGCCCTGGCCCCGGCGCAACGCCGCGAAGTCCGGCTCGTTCGCGTCCACCCGCCGCCGCTCGCCGGTGGCCGTGACCACCTCGAACGAGCGGATGCGGTCGGCGGCGAACGGGTAGGGGCCGGGCCGGTGCGCAGGCGGGACCGTGGCGGCGCCGGACAGAGCGGTCAGCCCGAACGGTTCGGCGGCGTCGAGCACCTGCCGCCAGCTGGCCCCGATGCCGACGGTCGCCAGCTTCCGGTCGGCGTCCACCCGGACGGTGGCCAGCAACCGAGTGACGATCAGGATGGTCCGCGCCGCGGTGACGACGGTGGGCCGCCCGGTGACCTGGGCGACGACTCGCCGGCCGGTCCGCCCGGCCAGGGCGATGGTGCGGGCGACGTCGGTGACGTCGGCGGCGACGACCACGAGCTCGGGGGCGCGGCCGCCGACCCCGAAGGTCGCGGCCGGGAAGCTCGGCTCGGCCGGGGTGACCAGGTCGCCGCGGATGGATGCGCGCAGGGCGACGAGCAGGTCGGTGGTGCTCAGCAGGCTTGCGGTGATCATCTCGGGTCTCCGATGGGTCGATCTCGTGGTGACCCGTTCATCTGATCGCCGAGCGCTTAAGGCCGACTGAAGGACTGCTGCAGCCGGCCCGAGGTCAGGCCTGCATGCCGATCGAGAAGGCGTCGTCGGCATCCCGGCTGGAGTATTCGCGGAACGCGATGTGCGTGATCGTGCGTAGCACCCCGGGCACCTTGGAGATGTGGCCGGGCACCAGATCGGCGATGGCCTCGTGGGTGCTGGCGCGGACGACGGCAACCACGTCGACGTCGCCGGCGCACGAGTACACCTGCTCGACCCCGGGCAGGTTCGCGATCTCCTGCGCCGCCTCCGGAATCCGGTCTGCCTCGATGTCGATGAGCACGATCGCCGTCACCATGGACCGATGCTATGTCGCCCCGGGCCGCCGCACGCTCAGCGGCACCCGCCACGGCGCGCTCAACCGACGGTCAGCGACAACCGGCGGGCCGGCGGGTCCGGGTGTTGCGGCGCGATCCGGGTGCTGCGGGCGATGTCGGCGACCTTCATGAACGGTCGCCACCGGCCGGCCCCGGCGGCCGGGCTCGACCAGGGCGCCGAGGCCCGGACGAGCCGGCTGCCGGGACGCTCGATCCAACGCAGCAGGGTGCTGGTCTCCTCGGCCGAGGCGGCCGGCAGCGGACCCGGACCCGGGTGCACCGTCTCGGCCGAGGCCACCATCGCCTCGACCACCGGCATCGGGTCGACCCCGCGCCGGGCGTGCGCGGCCGCGGCGAATCGGCCGTGCCGGACGACCGTGAGCTCCCAGCCGCCCCGCTCGTCGGGTCGGGCCACCACCAGCTCCCGGATGGCGGCCAGGGCGCCGAGCCGCTGCCGCCGGTCGAGCGCCGCGGCCAGCGCCGACAACCGGTCCCGGGCGACCGCGGCCTGGTCGAAGCGGCCGTCGGCGGACAACCCGAGCAGCCGGGTCCGCAGCAGCTGCAGCAGCTGATCGGACCGGCCGTCGACCAGCTCGACGATCCGGGCCACCTCCCGGGCGTAGCTCAGCTCGTCCTGCCGGCCGTCGCACGGCGACCCGCAGCGACCCAGTTCGGCCAGCACGCACGGCGTTCCGTCGGGGGAGTGACGGCGGATCCGGGTGGTGCACTGCCGGATCGGCACCACGTCCTGCAGGGCCTCGACGGCCACCTGGGCGGCGACCCGATTGGGGAACGGTCCCAGGCAGGCCGGCGATCCGCGAGGCGGTTGCCGCACGATCGAGAGCCGGGGAAAGGCCTCGTCGGTCAGCGTCACCCAGCACACCCCGCCGGGCCGGCGCGAGCGCCGGTTGTAGGGCGGCTGATGGACCGCGATCAGCCGCTGCTCGCGGATGTGCGCCTCCAGGGCGTGGGCGCACTCGACATGGTCGACCCGTTCGGCCAGGGCCACCATCTGGTTGATCCGGGGCCGGTTCTCGGCCGCCGTGAAATACGAACGCACCCGCTGGGCCAGGTTGCGGGAGGTACCGACGTAAAGCACCTCCTCGCGCGGACCGCGGAACAGATAGACGCCGGGGGCCGCGGGCAGCCGATCGGCCAGCCACCGCTTGCGCCGCCGCTGCGGGGCGACGTCCCGGCTGGCGTCCTGCAGCTCGGCCAGGCTGTGCACCCCGAGGGAACCGAGCCGTTCGAACAGGGCGTGCAGCACGTCCACGGTCGCCCGGGCGTCGGTCAGCGCCCGGTGGTCGGGGCGGGTCCGGGCTCCGAGCAGGGCGGCCAGCGCGGACAGCCGCACGCTCGGCGCCTCGGCCCGGGGCAGCACCTTGCGGGCCAGCCGGACCGTGTCCACCACGGCCGGCCCGGGCCAGGGCACCTGCTGGCGGGCGCACGCGGCCCGCAGGAATCCCACGTCGAAGCGGGCGTTGTGGGCGACCAGCACCGAGCCGCGGGCGAATTCCAGGAACGCCGGCAGCACCGAGGAGATCCGGGGGGCGTCGTAGACCATCGCGTTGGTGATGCCGGTCAACATGGTGATCTGCGGCGGGATGGTCCGGCCCGGGTCGACCAGTGTGGCGAACTCGCCGAGCACCTGGCCGCCGCGCACCTTGACCGCACCGATCTCGGTGATCGCCTCGGTGGCCGGCGAACCACCGGTGGTCTCCAGATCGACCACCACGAACGTCACCTCGCGCAGCGGTTCGCCGAGCTCGTCGAAACTGCGCTGACCACCGACCGCCGGCGTCACCACGGGATCGCGCGGACCGGTCGCCGACCAGGTCGGTGCGGGGTCCGGGACGACCCCATCGTCGAGGAACAACGGCATGCGCCCGACCGTAGAACGTAGGTACGACACAGCCCCGGCACGACTCGCGCCCGGCATCGGCCAACGGCACGGCTCGGGGCGGCGGCGGTGTCAGGATGGCGGGATGACCGGAGCGGGGAACGACGTCGAGCGGGTCCGGGAGCGGCACCCGATCGACGCGCTCCCGGCGGCGGTCCGCGTCCGCATCGTGGAATGGGCCGCCGAGGTGGCTGGCCGGGTGCCCGCCCGGGACCTGTCGCCGGCCCTGCAGAAGGTGGCCCGGTTCGCGCCGGCCAAGCGGGCGCGGCTGGCCGCGACCGTGCTGGCCGACGCCGTGCAGCGGGACGAGGTGTTCCGGGCGACCCTGGCCGAGCACGTGGCCCGGATGGACGTTGACGGCGCCGCCGGGCCGGACGGACCGGCGGCGGCGGCCCGCGCCGTGCTGCTCGGCTCGCCCGACGTCGACGAGCTGGTGGCCCGGGCGGCCGCCGCCCAGGATCAGGTGGACGCGAGATCCCGGATCGCCGAGCTCGAACACGAACTGCGCTCCACCACCGCGCGCCTGGAGCGGGCCGAGCAGCAGCTCGCGGTCCGGGCGGCGGCCCCACCGGCCGACGCGAGCGTCGAGGTCGAACGGCTCAAGAAGCGGCTGCGCGACCAGGGCACCCGGGTGCGGGAGCTGCAGGATCAGCTGGCGGCCGAGCGGTCCCAGGCCGACGCCGGGCGCCGGGCGCTGGCGCAGGAGCTGGACCGCGTGCGCGAGCAGGCGCAGGCGTGGCGGCGACAGGCCGAGGCCGCCACCGGCCGGGCCGACGCGGCCGCCGAGAGCGTGCGCAAGCTGCGGGAGACCACCGACGACCGGCGGGCGGCCGACGACCGGCGCCTCGATCTGCTGCTGCAGGTGCTCGAATCGGCCGCCCTGGGTCTGCGGCGTGAATGGGACCTGATCGGCGGCGGCCCGGCGCCGGCCGAGGTGGTGGCGTCCGGGATGGCCGAACCGGCGACCGATCGACGCACCCACGATCCGGTCCGGCTCGGGGCCTGGATCGCTCTGCCGGGCACCCACCTGATCATCGACGGCTACAACGTCACCAAGACCGGGTTTGCCGAACTGTCCCTGGCCGATCAGCGCGAACGCCTGGTCCGCCAGCTCTCGGCGCTGGCGGCGCGCACGTCGGCCGAGGTCACCGTGGTCTTCGACGGCGCTGCGGTCACCACCTCGCGGCCCTTCGCCCGCGGGGTCCGGGTGCTGTTCTCGGCCCCGGGGATCCAGGCCGACGACGTCATCGCCGACCTGGTCCGGGCCGAGCCGACCGGCCGGCCGATGGTGGTGATCAGCTCGGACCGGCGGGTCGCCGACCACGCGACGCGCACGGGGGCGCGGGCGGCACCGTCGTCGGTGTTCCTGGCCGTCCTGGGCGGTGGGTGATTCATGCCTGATCGCGACCCCGACTGCCTGCTGTGCCGGCCCGACGACGCGGACCGCTTCTTCGGCCGCACCCGGGTGTGGACGGACGGCACCTGGCGGTTGTCGGTGGTCGGGCGCGGTCCGGTGGTCGGCTTCGCCCACCTGGAGCCGGTGCGGCACATCCCCTTCGTCACCGACCTCGACGGGGCCGAAGCCGCGACGTTCGGGTCGGTGCTGGCCAGGGTCACCCGCGCCCTCCGGGCGGCGGCCGGCGCGGATCTGGTCTATGCCGCGGTGTTCGGCGACCGGGTCGCCCATTTTCACGTCAACCTGGCCCCGCACCGGTCGGGTGATGCGTTGGCCGGTGGACCGGCGATGCTCGTCCCGGGGGCCGCGGACGCCCCCGCGGCCGAGCATCAGGAGTTCCTGACCGCGCTCGGGCACCACCTCGACTGACCCATCACGCACGATCCCCGGTCGGTCAGACGCCGGCCGACCGGTCGCCAGCGCCGGGCAACCACCGAGGCAGGGTCGCATTCTTACGCCGCAGGGCGCGTCGCTCGATGCCGTACCAGGAAGCCAGGGCCAGTGGGATCACCAGCACCAGGCTGACGGTCACGAAGGCCGGGGTGGGCAGCGTCGCCAGCACCGTCAGCATGAGCAACTGCTGCAGCGGGTAGTGATAGATGTACACGCCATAGGACAGGTCGACCTTCAGGCGCAGGTTCCTGGGTAGCCCGGCGGCCAGGTAGATGAGCACGTACGCCAGGGGGACGGCCCCGACCATCCGGTAGTTCTCCAGCAGCCCGGCACTGGCGAGGAACACCACGGCGGCGGCGAGAGCGAACCAGGCGTTGAGGGGCACCCGGTGGGCATAGAGGTAGAAGCTGGCCCCGATCATGAACAGCATCAGCATCCGCAGCGTGGTGTCTCCGATGCCGACGGGCACCCCGAGGTCGTAGAGAGTGGCCATCGCCCACAGCGTCACCGCCAGGGCCGGGACCACCCAGCGGCGTCGACGCAGCAGGCCGAGGACGCCCAGGACGGCCAGCACGACATAGCAGCCGGCCTCCAGGATCAGGGTCCACAGCGATCCGTCGACCACCAGCGGTTCGGGGTTGTTCGCGAAGATGGACGCGATCCCGTAGGTGAAGATCATCAGCCCGGCGTTGACCAGGACGAACCGGGGTCCGGAGTCAGGTGAGGTGAACAGTTCGGACAGCGGGCGCCCCTCCAACAACAAGGCGATCGGTGCGACCACGAAGGCCAGCACCAGCAGGCAGACCCAGAACGCCGGCATGATGCGCAGGAACCGGTGCCAGGCGTAGCGCCAGAAATCGTTCAGCGTGACCCAGCTCCGGGTGACCAGGAAGCCGCTGAGGATGAAGAAGCCGTCCAGGGCGTAGTCGCCCAAGGTAGAGATGCCGAAGGTCGGCTGGTCGCCGGTCCGAATGACGATCCCGTGCGCGACTCCGACGGTCGCGGCCAGGCCGAGCCGGATCAGGTCGAAGTTGTTGCGCCGTGGACCGAACCGTTCGTGCAGGGTCGTCCACCGCGCCGGTGACCCCGTCGGCGCCGTTGGCCGGGGCGTGATCCGTGGTGCCATCCGTGGTGCCATCCGTCCCCCGAGACATTGGTGCGGCCGGAACCCTACTCTCACCCGAGAGTAGAGTATGACCGTGGCCGGGCGGGCGTCGAGGGCTGTCCGGCCCATCAGCTCGTCGGGGGGTCTCCGGGTTCGGACGCACGCAGCAGGTCGGCCAACAAGGCCGCGAACTCGGTGCCGTAGGCCAGGTGCCGGCGAATCCGGTCCACACTCTGCCGGGTCTGCTGGGCGAACTCCTGCAGGGTGGCCCGGGCGGTGGCGCGGTCCTCGGGGCCGGACTCGTCGGACTGCAGGACGTCCAGGACGTCGAGCAATTGCTGCATCTGCTCGAGCGTGAAGCCGATCGGCTTCATCCGACGGATCACCAGGATGCGTTCGATGTCGGCGTCGCTGTAGAGCCGGAACCCGCCCTCGCTACGTCCGGAGGGCGAGACCAGGCCCGCCTCGTGCCAGTGCCGCAGCGTGTTGTGCGACAGCGCGGTCCGCTCGGCCACCGTCCCGATCTGGTACCGCGGCACGCTGCGGTCGTCGCGCAGCTCCCCGGCCGAATCGGCGATCCCGTTCACTGAGGTGTCCACCGGTTCCTTCCTGTGCCGGGCCCGCCTCGGCTCGGGCCCAGTGAACCACGTCGCCGCGCCGGGCAAGTTCCGGTCGGAGGCGCCGCTCCAGGTGCCGCTCGAGGGCCGTGGCAGGCCGCGGAGGAGGCCCCGTTCGAAGGCCCACTGTCAGAGGTCGTCTCTAGCGTCCGGGTGGACAGCCGGATACGGCGGATATCACGGAACGGAGCGCGTCATGCACATCGATTGCGACCACTGCGCGGTCAAGGGCCCAGCCTGCAGCGGCTGCGTGGTCACGGTCCTGCTCGGGTCGACGCCGGAGGGTATCGACTGGGATGAGTCCGAACGGGCGGCGCTCGGTGTCCTGGCCGAATCGGGGCTGGTCCCGCCGCTGCGCCTGGTGCCGGTCACCCGATCGACCCATCGGGCAGCAGGGTGACCCCCGGTGGTGAGGTAGGCTCGCCCGGTTACCGGGTGTGACGGTGATCTCATTTCGGTCACAACCGCGAAATGGCCTCGTCCCTGCTCCATTGTCCCAGGTCAGGCCGTGGTAAAGGGGTGTTGACCTATGCACTCGCATGGCTTTATCCCCAAATTCGCAGACTCGACTGGACTCTTTCGGGTCGGTCTCGTAACCTGACCGAGACCTTCTGGCCGTATCCACCAATCGGGTGGTCCCAGAGGTCCCGCCGAATCGGCCAGCGTGCTTATCAGCGCGTGACGTCGAACCGGGGAACCAGGTTTGTCTGGGGTGAATCCCCTGGTCGAGCGCGCGCAGCTGCATGCTGCCCGCAATCGGCAAGGGGTAGGGCTAACTTCCTGGCCCGAACCCGTCAGCTAACTCGGTAGGCGGCGAGGAGGAAGGTACGCCTGCCTTGGCGACCCTGCACGCCCGTCCGCGCCCGGCCATGACGCACAGTCTTCGTCGCCGGAGCCGTGGTGTCGCCATCGGCGTCATTGCGATGTTGTCCGCGAGCCTGATGTGGACCGGTTCGGCTCTGGCCGATCCGGAGAACCCGGCCACCGCCGACGAAGCCCAACGCGCCTACCTGGACAGTTCCCACCGCGCCGGGGTACTCAACGAAGAAGTTCTGGTCGCGCAGGAAAAGCAGGACGCGGCCAACGCGGCCGCGGCTGCCGCGGGCGACCAGGTCACGGCCGCCGGTGTGGCCGCCGAAGCCGCGCGCGCCCAGGCCGAGCAGGCCGATGCGGCCGCCGCCAGCTACCAGGGCAAGGTCAACGCCTTCGCCAACGCCAGCTTCCGGGGCGCCCGGTTGGACGGCATGTCCGTCCTGCTGACCGCCGGCTCGGCCGAGGACTTCCTGGACCAGGCGACCTCGCTGGACCGGGTCGCCGCCGATACGCAGCAGACCCTGGACGAGGCCATCGCCGCCCGCGATGCCGCCACCCAGGCCAAGGCGCAGGCTGACGCCGCCGCGGCCGCCGCGGCGCAGGCCAAGGCCGACGCCGACGCCGCGGCCGCCGCCGCCGCGCAGGCGACCGCCGACGTGACCTCCCGCAAGGCCGATCTGGATGCCGAGGCCGCCCGGTACAAGGCGCTGTACGACTCCCTGTCCGAGCAGGAGCGGCAGGCCGCCGCTGCCGCCGAGGAGCAGGCCAACGCCGCGGCCAATGCCGCCGCCGAGCCAGCCGCGGCGCCGCAGGCCGCAAGCCGGTCCGATCGCAGCACCACCAGCGACTCGTCCGCCGCGACCAGCTCGGCCGCGGCGGCCGCCAGCGCGCCGGCCGGCAGCGGAGCCGCGGCGGCCGCGGTCGCCGCCGCTCTGTCCAAGGTCGGCTCGCCCTACGTCTACGGCGCTGCCGGCCCGAACGCCTTCGACTGCTCGGGTCTGACCTCGTGGGCGTGGGCCCAGGCCGGCGTCAGCATCCCGCGGACCTCCGGCGGCCAGGCCGGCCTGCCGTCGGTCCCGCTGAGCGAGCTGCAGCCCGGTGACCTGGTCACCTACTACTCGCCGGTCTCGCACGTGGCCATGTACATCGGCAACGGCCAGGTCGTGCACGCCTCCACCGAGACCCGTCCGGTGTACGTCACCACGGTCAGCGGGGCCGGCCCGAACGCGACCGGGCATCGCGTCACCGGCTGATCATCGAGTCGGCCGTGACGGCCATCGCGGTTCCGGGTTCCGCCGGGCATTAGGCTCGGCGGAACCAACCACCGGGTCGGCGGCGCGGCGCTTTCCCGCCGGCGTCGTCGGCCCGATCGGCGCGTCGGCCGGAACCGGCCAGAAGGGCCCGGTGCTCCCCACGTGCGGCGAACACTGTTGGTCACCAACGACTTTCCGCCTCGCGCCGGTGGAATTCAGTCCTACCTACTGGCATTGGCCCAGCGGCTGCCGGCCGACGCTCTGGTGGTCTACGCGCCCGACTGGCCGGGCGCGGCGGAATTCGATGCCGCTCAGCCGTTCTCGGTCTATCGGCACCCCGGTTCGTTGATGCTGCCGGGGGACTCGGTCCGGCGCCGCGCCCTCGAACTGATCCGGACCCATCGGATCGGGGCCGTCTGGTACGGCGCCGCGGCCCCGCTGGGGCTGCTCACCCCAGGGCTGCGCGCGGACGGCATCGTGCGCACCGTCGCCTGTACCCACGGGCACGAGGTCGGGTGGTCGATGCTGCCCGGTGCGCGCCAGGCTCTGCGCCGGATCGGCCGGGACAACGACGTGCTCACCTTCGTCAGCCGCTATGCGCGGCGCCGCATCTCGGCCGCGTTGGGTCCGATGGCGGCCCTGGAATACCTGCCGCCGGGTGTGCTCACCCAGACCTACCGGCCCGATCCGGCGGCGCGACGCACGGTGCGCCAGGACTATTGCCTCGGCGATGCGCCGCTGGTGCTCTCGGTGTCCCGTCTGGTGGCCCGCAAGGGCCAGGACGCCCTGATCCGGGCGGTGCCGCGGCTGCGTGACCGGGTGCCCGACGTGCGAGTCCTGATCGTCGGCGACGGCCCCGACCGCGGGCGGTTGGAGTCGCTCATCGACCGGCTGCAGGTCCGGGACCAGGTGCGGCTGGCCGGGTCGGTTCCATGGGCCGATCTGCCGGCCCACTACGCGTCCGCCGACGTGTTCGCCATGCCCTGCCGGACGCGGGGCCTCGGGCTGGATGTGGAAGGCCTGGGCCTGGTGTTCCTGGAGGCCTCGGCCAGCGGGCTGCCCGTGGTGGCCGGCCGTTCCGGGGGCGCGCCCGAGACGGTGCTGCCGGGACGGACCGGAACGGTCGTCGACGGCCGCAACGTCGCCGAACTGGCCGACGCGGTGGGGGAGTTGCTGGCCGATCCGGCCCGGGCCGCGGCCTGGGGTGCGCACGGGCGGGACTGGGTCACCCGGGAGTGGACCTGGCAGGCGTCGGCGGATCGGTTGGCCGAGCTGCTGTCGGGCTGACCGCGCTCGGTGGCCGGGCCTGCCGCCCGGTCGGGTGAGCGCCGTCCCTACGTTGGTGACATCAATCACATCGAGTGGGCACTTTGCGCTGGTCGACAACGTTGTCGGCGAACTTTGAGAGGTTCGTCATGCTCGAATGGATTGCGACCGTTCGTGTTGTACTCGTAATCTGATCGTGACCTTGAGCAGCGGTTGCCGCTCGGCGCCCCTCCTGGTCACCGCCTAATCGATGCGGATGCATCGAACCGGGGACCCAGGTTCGTTGGGGTGAATCCCAGGCGCGAGGCCGGCGACCGATCGCCACCGCGCGCCGGGTAGGGCTACTTCCTGGCCCGAACCCGTCAGCTAACTCGGTCGGCGGCAAGGAAGAAGGGCTTGCCGTAACCGTCATGTCGAATCGTGGATACCCGCTGCGCTCCGCAGCCGCCGGTCGCACCAGACCCACCGCCGGGGCCGTCGGCCATATCGCTCGCACCCCTCGACGCGCTCGCGTCTACCGGCTCGCCGGCGGCATCGCCGTGGCCTGCACCCTGCTGTCCATCGCGGCCGCGCTTCCGGCCGCCGCCGACCAGCCCGTGATCGTGGCCGACCAGCCCGCCGCCGAGCAGCCGGCCGCCGGCCAGGCCGCCGTCGCCGTGCCGACCACGGCCGAGGAGGCCAAGCAGGCCTGGCTGGACGCCGCCCGCCGGGCCGAGACCTACAACGAGCAGGTCCTCACCGCGCAGGCCGCCGTCGACGCCGCCAAGGCCAAGTCCGATGCCGCCGCCGCCGAGCTGGCCGCCGCCGCCGACCGCACCTCGGCCGAGCAGCAGAAGGTCGCCGCCGCCGACGCGGTCGTCGCCCAGTACCAGGCCAAGGTGGACGCGTTCGCCAACGCCAGCTTCCGCGGCGCCCGGCTCAGTGACATCTCCGCCCTGTTGACCGCCGGCAGCCCGGACGACTACCTGGACAAGGCCGGATCGCTCGACCAGATCGCCACCGACCAGCAAGCCACCCTGAGCGGGGCGCTGGCCGCCCGCCAGATCGCGGCCGACGCCCGGACCTCGGCCCAGGCGGCCGAGAACCAGGCCCGCGCGGCCAAGCAGGCCGCCGATCAGGCCACCGCGGACGCCCAGGCCGCCCGCGACGCCCTGGACACCGGCCGCGCCCAGCTGGACGGGGAGATCGCCGTCTACCAGCTGGCCTTCGCGCAGCTCTCCTCGTCCGACGTCGACGCCGCCGTGGCCAGCCAGGAGGCGGCCAACCTGGACGCGGCCTCGGTCGCCCGGCAGGCCCAGCAGGCGGCCCAGCGCGATCGCGCCGGGCTGGCCAGCGACGCCGCGCCGGTGGGCGACACCGGCCCGGCCTTCGCTGCCTGGGCGGCCGCGCACGCGCCGAGCGTGCAGGCCGGCATCGCCGTCGAGGCCGCGCTGTCCCGGCAGGGTCTGCCCTACGTCTGGGGTGCGGTTGGACCGGACACCTTCGACTGCTCCGGCCTGATGCTGTGGGCCTGGCAGCAGGCGGGGATCGAGATCCCCCGCAACAGCGCCGCGCAGGCCGAACTGCCGCAGATCCCGCTCGATCAGCTGCAGCCCGGGGACCTGGTCACCTACTACTCGCCGGTCAGCCACGTCGGCATGTACGTCGGCGACGGCAAGGTGCTGCACGCCTCGATGCCGGGGGTGCCGATCAAGGTGGTCGACCTGGCGGCGGCCGGCCCGAACCCCACCGGGCACGCGGTCAACCGCTGACCCCTACCGTGGTCGGGTGCGCCTGAAGTTCGTCTCCGATGTCCACGGCAATATCGCCGGCCTGCGCGAGGTGGCTCGCCAGCCGGGCCAGCTCGTGGTGCTGGGCGACCTGATCGACTACGTCGACTATCACGACGCGGCCGGCGGCATCCTCGGGCGCATCTTCGGTGCGACCCGGGTCCAGCCGTTCATCGATCTGCGGCTGGCCGGCGAGTTCGACCGGCTCCGGCAGCTCAACCACGACCTGTGGGACAGCATCCCGGACCCCATGGGCACCCTGACCGACGTGGTCACGGCCCTGTACCGGGACGTGCTGGAGGCGATCGGGCCGGACGCCCTGCTCACCCTGGGCAACGTGGACGTCGCCGACCTGTGGACCGAGGTGGCCGGCGGGCAGCTGCCCTATCTGGACGGTGAGGTCGTCGAGATCGCCGGGCGCCGGTTGGGCTTCGTGGCCGGTGGGGCCAGCCGCCGGATCGGGAGTGTCTTCGGCGGCCCGTCGCCGGTCTGGCGGCCGTTCATGCGCACCCACCAGGACTACCGAGCCGCCGTCGCGGCCCTGGGGCCGGTCGACATCCTGTGCTCGCACGTGCCGCCGGCGATCCCGCTGCTGCGCTACGACGTGGTCCCGGGCCGGATGGAGATGTGTGGACCGGGCCTGGTCGAGGCGATCGACGCCCACCGCCCGGCCATGTCCGTGCACGGTCACGTGCACCAACCGATCGCCCGCCGGCTGCGGCGGGGGCGCACCGAATGTGTCAACGTCGGCCACTTCCAGCGCTACCCGACCCCGTTCGAGGTCGACCTGCGCTGACCGGACCACCCGGGAGAGACGAAGGACACCCGCCCAAGGCAGCCATCTGCAGCCGAACGTCATCGACCTGGGTAGCCTTCCTGCATGGCCAATGGATCCTCGCAGTCGATCACGATGACTGCCGAACCGTCGGTGATCATGGACGTGATCGCCGACTTCGCCGCCTATCCCGAATGGGCGGGTGCGGTGAAAAGCGTCGAGGTCACCGTTCCCGGCGAGGACGGTCGGGCCAAGCAGGTGAAGTTCAGCATGGATGCGGGCCTGCTCAAGGACACCTACGAGCTCGCGTACACGTGGGCCGCCGACGGCATGAGCGTGTCCTGGACCCTGGTGTCCGGGCAGTTGCAGAAGTCCCAGCAGGGCTCGTACGTCCTGGCCACCACGCCCAAGGGCACCGAGGTCACCTACACGCTGGCGGTCGATCTGGCCGTGCCGATGATCGGGGTGCTGCGTCGCAAGGCCGAGCGGGTCATCCTGGACACCGCGCTGAAGGAGCTGAAAAAGCGGGTCGAAGCCGGATGAGAATTGCCCTGCACACCGGCAAGGGCGGGGTCGGCAAGACGACCATCTCGGCGGCCACCGCGATCGCGTGTGCCGCCGGCGGGGCGCGCACGCTGCTGGTCTCCACCGACCCCGCACACTCCATCGCCGACGTGCTCGGCACCCCGGTCAGCGGCGACCCGACCCCGGTCGTGGGCGTCCCCGGGCTGTGGGCCGCCCAGGTCGACACCCGCGGCCGCTTCGAGCAGAGCTGGTCGCACATCCGCGACTATCTGGTCGGGGTGCTGGCCGCCCGCGGCATGGCCGAGGTGCAGGCCGAGGAACTGGTCGTGCTGCCCGGCGCCGAGGAGATCGTCGCGCTGCTGGAGCTGCGCCGGCTGGCCGCCTCCGGTGACTTCGATTCGATCGTGGTCGACTGCGCGCCGACCGGCGAGACGCTGCGGCTGCTGGCGCTGCCCGAGACCATCGGTTTCTACGCCCAGCGCCTGCTCGGCGCGCCGCAGCGGGTCCTGCGCAGCATCGCCGCGTCCTTCACCGGCATGCCCGGCGGGCCCAGCGCCACCGTGCGGGACGCGGTGGGGGAGCTGCTCTCCGACCTGATGGCCGCGCGGGCGTTGCTGGCCGACCCGGAGATCACCGGGGTCCGGCTGGTGCTGACTCCCGAACGGATGGTGGTGGCCGAGGCCCGCCGGCTGTTCACCGCGCTGTCCCTGCACGGATTCGCCGTCGAGGCGGTCACCGTCAACCGGCTGCTGCCCCGCGGGGTGGGCGGTGATTTCCTGCGCCGTCAGCGGGAGAGCCAGCGTGAGGCGATGGTCCAGGTCGAGGAATCGTTCCAGGGCCTGCCCATCCACCGGGTCCGGCAAAAGCCCGAGGAGCCCATCGGCGTCGACCAGCTGTCCGAGCTGGCGACCGACATCTTCGGCTCGGTCGACCCCCTCGCCGTCGCGCCACCCGGTCCGGCGATCGAGGTCAGCGGGTCCGACGGGTGGTACCGCCTGTCGCTGCCGCTGCCGCTGGTCCAGCGCGGCGACATCGCGCTTTCCCGGTCCGGCGCCGACCTGGTGGTCACCGTCGGCGACGTCCGCCGGCGGATCGCCCTGCCGTCGGTGCTGCAGCGGTGCACGACCGAGGGCGCCAACTTCGAGGCCGGCCGCCTGATCATCGACTTTGCCGCCGATCCCGCGCTGTGGCCGGCCGCCCTCACCTCCGGCCTGACCGGGGCGGCGCTGGCCGGTGCCGGGTGAGCGGGGAGGGCGAGCACGGGCAGCAGGGACCGTCGTCGCCGGCGGTGGGACCGCTGGCGGTCGAGGCCGCGCTGCTGCTGGACGTGGTCGCCGATCGGTTGACCGCGCTCAAGCCGGAGACCTCCGGCGCCGAGTCGGCCGGCCCGACGACGGGCTCGACCGGGCCGGAGGGCGCGGACGCCACCCACGAGAGCACCGCCGGCCGCCCGCTGGGCCCTGACGGTCGCTGCCCCGAATGCGGATCGGTCCCGGGCGCGTCGTGCACCGCGTGCCCGCTGTGCCGGTTCCTGGCCATCCTGCGCGGTGAGCGACCCGAGACCACGGCCAAGCTGGTCGACGGCGCCCTGCTGATCGTCCGCGCGCTGCGCACGATGATCCCGGACGCGCCCGCGCCGGCCGGTGGCTCGGCCGGCCCCGGCGACCCACCGCCACCGCCACCTGCGCGTCGGGGTGGCTTCGAGCGGATCGACATCGGATGAGCAAGACCATCGGCATCGACATCGGCGGTACCTCGGTGCGCGCGGCCGTCATCGACGGCATCTCCATCGGCCCGTCCCTGCGTGAGGCCACCCCGCACACCGAACGGGAGACCGAGGACCTGCTGGTCACGCTGATCACCAAGTTGGCGGCCAGCCAGCCGGTGTCCGCGGTCGGGCTGGCCGTGGCCGGGTTCGTCAGCGCCGACCGGCAGCGGGTCATGTTCGCCCCGCACCTGGCCTGGCGGGACGCTCCGGTGCCCGAGCGGGTGTCCGCCCGGGTGGGCCTGCCGGTAGTGATGGACCACGACGTGAACTCCGCGGCCTGGGCCGAGTACCGCCTGGGCGTGTCCGCGGGATCCTCCATCGCCCTGCTGGTCGCCCTGGGCACGGGGATCGGTGCCGGGCTGCTCGTCGACGGCCAGATCTACCGCGGGGCGCACGGCGTGGCGCCCGAGCTCGGTCACCTGACCGTCGTCCCCGGCGGCCGGCCCTGCCCGTGCGGCAAGCAAGGGTGCTGGGAGCGTTACTGCTCGGGCACCGCGTTGGCCCAGACTGCCCGGCTGCAGATGGCCGACCATGACGCGCCGGTGCTGCGCCGACTGTCCGGGGACGACCCGGCCGCCGTCACCGGGACCATGGTCGCGGTGGCCGCCACCGAGGGCGACCCGGTCGCCCTGGGCGCGATGGACGAGCTCGGCCATTGGCTGGCCGCCGGCCTGGCGCTGGTCACCGACGTGCTCGACCCGGAGATGATCGTGATCGGCGGTGGGGTGTCGGCCGCGGCCGGCATGTTCCTGCCGCTGGCCGTGTCCGAGTTCGGCCGGTCCATCACCGGCGCCGGCCACCGGCCGTTGCCACGGGTCGAACTGGCCCGGTTCGGCGACCGGGCCGGCATCATTGGGGCCGCGCTGCTGGCGGCCGAGGCCGCCGGCACCGCCTGATCCGGGCGGACCACGCCGAGCCGGTCAGACTGCCGCGCCGTCGTCCCAGCCGTCGCCGCTGTCTCCGCCCCGGCGCCGCCAGATCCCGGTGAGCAGCAGCACCGACCCGCCGACGATGCCCAGCACGGCCAAGATCATCGCCAGGTCGGGGGAGACGGCCAGCAGCCCGGGCCGGGTGAGCAGCAGGATCCCGGCCACGATCAGCAGCACCGAGCCGATCGTGCGCAGCGTGGGGCGGGGTAGTGGCGGAGGCTCGGGCGGGGTGAAGTGCTCCTGGTCGGCGTCGCGTTCGGCCTGCTCGCGGGCCTCGCTCTCGGCGAAGGCGGCCACTTCGGCGGCCCGTTCCAGGCGCCGCAGCTCGCGCCGCCGGGCCCGTTCGGAGGCGGTATCCGGAGCCGGTGCGGGCTCCGGGGCCGGGGTGGCCTCGGGGGCCGGCGGTGTCGGGGGCTCCAGACCGATGGGCGGGCCACCCGATGGGTGCCGGCGCACGCTGTCGGTGATCATCCCGGACACGATGTCGGCGAAGGCGGCGTCGACGTCGAGGTCACTGGGATTGGCCCGCCAGGAACGATCCCGGGATGCTGCCGGCTCGACTGCGTCCGAGGACCCGGCGGGCTCGCTCAAGCCCCCCGTCTCCACCCGATCGGGCCGGTCGTCGTCTCCCGGGGCCACCGTCACGGCAGGCTCGCGGTGACTTTCTCGATGAACTCCACCGACGCGTCGAAGATCAGCGGGGCGTCGTAGTCCATGGTCGCGACGTGAAAGCTGCGAGTGAGCTCGATCACGGTGACGTCGGCCGAACCCACCTCGTCCCGGACGACCTGCGCGTTGACCGGCTCGACGATGTGGTCCACCGTCGAGTGCAGTAGCAACACCGGAGCGGTGATCCTGGGCAGGTCCCGGCGGACGATGGGCCACGCCTTGGACAGGGAGTAGGCCGCGCGGGTCGGGATGTACTTGTAGCCGGGCTCGGTGACCCCGGGCATGGCGATGTCGCCGATGATGCCGGGGTAGGCCGGCAGTACCCGCTGCAACCAGGGCAGCAGGAGCTTGGCGTCCCAGCGCTGGGTCAGCACCGACGGGTTGACCAGCACGATCCCGGCCGGCTGGTCCGGGTACAGCTCGGCCAGCCGCAAGGTCAGCGTGCCGCCCATGGACAGGCCGCAGACCACGACGGACCGGCAGGTGGCGCTGAGCTCCTGGAACTCCCGGGTGACCGCGGCCAGCCAGTCGTCGAAGGTGGTGCGGTTAGCGTCCTGCCAGCGGGTGCCGTGGCCCGGCAGCAGCGGCAGCCGGACCGAGTACCCGGCCGCGGCCAGATGATCCGCCCACGGCCGCATCGACCCGGGGGCGCCGGGAAACCCGTGGCACAGCAGCACGCCGACGTCCGAACCGTCGTGACGGAACGGGCCGAAGTCCCGGTCGGTCGTGCTGCGCGTCATCCATGCTCCCGGCGGCGAACTGTGGTGTGCTGCCTCAATCATGCCCGGCACCGGGCCCGGTGCGCTTGCCCGAGCCCTCCCGGGCTCGCGGATCGGCACCGACTTGCGGGGCGGCGTACGGTTGTCCGCAGTCCGAATCGGCGGTGAGGGGCTTTCGCGCGTGGTCTACAAGCTCATGAAGTACGTGTTTCTGGGGCCGTGGCTCCGGTTGCTGTTCCCGTGCAAGGTCATCGGGGCCGAGTACATCCCGGCCGAGGGCGGCGCGATCCTGGCCGGCAACCACATCTCGGTCGCCGACTCGTTCTTCACCCCGCTGTACATCAAGCGCCGGGTCACCTACCTGGCCAAGAGCGAGTACTTCACCGAAAAGGGCGTCAAGGGCACCATCAAGCGCTGGTTCTTCAGTGGCGTCGGCCAGGTGCCGATCGATCGCAGCGGCGCCAACGCCGCCCGCGCGGCGCTGGACACCGGCATCCGGCTGCTCAAGCAGGGCCACATCCTGGGCATCTACCCCGAGGGCACCCGCTCGCCCGACGCCAAGCTCTACAAGGGCAAGACCGGGGTGGCGCGGATGGCCCTGGAGGCCAACGTTCCGGTCGTCCCGGTGGTGATGATCGGCACCGAGAAGGTCAACCCGATCGGCTCGAAGGTCTGGCGTCCGGGCCGCATCAAGATGATCGTCGGCCGTCCGTTGGACTTCTCCCGCTACGAGGGGATGGCCGGGGACCGCTTCGTCGAGCGGTCGATGACCGACGAGATCATGTACCGGATCATGGAGCTGTCCGGGCAGCAGTACGTGGACAAGTACGCCGCGAAGGTGAAGGAAGACCTGGCCGCCGCCGCAGCGGCGGGCACCGCCGGCCGTCCGGTCCGGCCGGTCGAGGGCCGCGGCCCCGGCACCGTCACCCGCCTGCCCGGAACCAAGGCCGGCTGAGCCGCTCTTGTCCGCCCCGAGCCGGCCGGGTCCGGTCGCGCGTTACTTCTACGACTGCGAGTTCATCGAGGACGGCCGCACGATCGAGCTGATCTCGATCGGGGTGATCGCCCAGGACGGCCGCGAGTTCTACGCCGTGTCCACCGACTTCGATCCCGGCCGGGCCAGCACCTGGGTGCGCACGCACGTGCTGGACAAGCTGCCGTCGCCGGCCGACAAGGCCTGGCGCTCGCGTACTGCGATCCGCGAGGAGCTCTACGCCTTTCTGACCGCGCCCGGCCTGCCGGTCGAACTGTGGGCCTGGTTCGCCGCCTACGACCACGTCGTGCTCGCCCAGTTGTGGGGCACCATGCCCGACCTGCCCCGGGACGTGCCCCGGTTGACCCGGGAGATCCGGCAGCACTGGGAGGCGGCCGGCTGCCCGCCGATCCCCGGCCCGGGCACCGACCGGCACGACGCGCTGGCCGACGCTCGTCTGGCCTACGCCCGTTGGCAGGTGGCGCAGGACGTGCTGACCCGCGGCGGATCGCGCAAGGCAGATCCACGCCCACCGCGGTAGGGGCCGCCCGGTGTGGATCCCGATGTCGCGGAACCGGCCGGAAAAAATGCGTGGTCTATCAAGCAGAAGTGCTTGACAGACCACGCAATGCTTGGCAGACTAAGCGCAGCACGTTGAGAGCACAGCCAAAACCCAGGAGGAAACACCATGACCGACTTCATCGCTGAGACCAACAAGGCCGCCGACCAGTACCTCGCCGCCGTGGCGCAGGTCCAGGACCAGTTCGTCCAGGCCGTCGAGGCGTTCGTCAAGAACCTGCCCGAGCTGCCCAAGCCGGCCGTCGAGCTGCCCGCCGTCGACCTGCCCAAGGTCGAGGACATCACCGCCGCGACGTTCGACTTCGCCGAGAAGGCGCTGGCCCAGAACCGCGCGGCCGCCGACAAGCTGGTCGCCCTGGTGCCGGCCGTCTGATCGGTCTTCACCAGCACGCTGCACCCGCATCATCACGGCCGCCCCACCCGGACATCCGGGTCGGGCGGCCGTTGTGCTTTCTCGGCCAACTGTCTCAATGGTGGCCTCGCCCGCTCGGCCAACTGTCTCAATGGTGGCCTCGCCCGCTCGGCCAACTGTCTCAATGGTGGCCTCGCTCGCTCGGCCAACTGTCTCAATGGTGGCCTCGCCCGCTCGGCCAACTAGGCTGTCCGGCGTGAACTGGACGATCGACATCCCGGCGGACATCCTGCCGAGTCTGCCCCCGCTGCCGCCGGAGCTGCGGGCCCGGCTGGACGACGCGCTGTCCCGGCCCGCCGCGCAGCAACCGGAGTGGCCCGACCCCGAGCAGGTGCTCGCCGTCCGGGCCGTCCTGGAGGCGGTGCCCCCGGTGACGGTGCCCGGCGAGGTCGACAAGCTCGCCGACCAGCTGGCCGCGGTGGCCCGCGGTGAGGCCTTCCTGCTGCAGGGCGGCGACTGCGCCGAGACCTACGTCGACAACACCGAGCCGCACATCCGCGGCAACATCCGCACCCTGCTGCAGATGGCCGTCGTGCTGACCTACGGCGCCTCACTGCCGGTGGTCAAGGTGGCCCGCATCGCCGGCCAGTACGCCAAGCCCCGTTCCTCCAACATCGACGCGCTGGGCCTGCCGTCCTACCGCGGCGACATCATCAACTCGCTGTCCACCACCCCGGAAGCGCGGATCCCCGATCCGTCCCGGATGGTGCGCGCCTACGCGAACTCCTCCGCGGCGATGAACCTGGTCCGCGCGGTCACCGCCACCGGCATGGGCGACCTGGCCCGGGTCCACGAGTGGAACCAGGAATTCGTCCTGACCTCGCGCGCCGGCGAGCGGTACGAGCGGGTGGCCAAGGAGATCGACCGGGCCATGCGGTTCATGAGTGCGTGCGGCGTGACCTCGCATTCACTGCACCAGGTCGACATCTTCTCCTCGCACGAGGCGCTGCTGCTGGACTACGAGCGGGCCATGCTGCGGATGGACACCAGCCACGACGAGCCCCGGCTCTACGACCTGTCCGGGCACTTCCTGTGGGTGGGCGAGCGGACCCGGCAGCTGGACGGCGCGCACATCGCGTTTGCCCAGCTGCTGTCCAACCCGATCGGGCTCAAGATCGGCCCGAGCACCACCCCGGAGATGGCCGTCGAGTACGTCGAGCGGCTCGACCCGCGCAATCAGGCCGGCCGGCTCACGCTGATCAGCCGGATGAGCAACACCAAGATCCGCGACGTGCTGCCGCCGATCATCGAAAAGGTGGAGGCGTCCGGGCACCAGGTCATCTGGCAGTGCGACCCGATGCACGGCAACACCCACGAGTCGCCGACCGGCTACAAGACCCGCCACTTCGACCGCATCGTGGACGAGGTGCAGGGCTTCTTCGAGGTGCACAACGAGCTGGGCACCCACCCGGGTGGCATCCACGTGGAGCTGACCGGCGAGGACGTCACCGAGTGCCTGGGCGGGGCCCAGGAGATCTCCGACGACGACCTGGCCGGCCGCTACGAGACGGCGTGCGACCCGCGGCTGAACACCCAGCAGTCGCTGGAGCTGGCCTTCCTGGTCGCGGAGATGCTGCGCGGCTAGGCCGTCAGGCCGGTCCCGGGTAGGTGACGCCGTCGGGCCCGACCGGGGGCTCGGCGGTGGCGTGCGGTCGCTGCACCGCCGCGTTGAGCCGGGCCAGGACGTCCAGCGGATGCTCGGCGTCCGCCCGCCACACGCAGAACTCGCGACTGAGCGGGTATTCGATCGTGCCGTACCAGGGATCGTCGTGGCGGCCCAGGTCGACCATGCCGATGCGCCGGCAGATCGCCGCCGAGCCCGCGTTGTGCGGCCACATGCCGGCCCACACCCGCGGGGCGCCCGTGCGCACGGCCAGCGCGAGCATCACCGCCGCGGCCTCGGTGGCCCAGCCGTTGCCCTGCGCGTCCGGGTGCAGATACCAGCCCAGGTGCGGGTCGCCGTTGCCCAACAACTCGATCATGACGGTGCCGACCGGCACCCCGGTCGCCAGCGGCACGATCGCCCATCTGACCGGGATCCGGTCGCTCCCTTGATTGCCGGCGATGAAGCCGTCGACGTCGGCCCGGGTCCACGGTTGCGGGTCGCCCAGCCATCCGGTGACCTGCGGCCGGCCGACGATGTCGAGCAGGCGATCGGCCTCCTCGGCCCGCCACGGACGCAGCTCCAACCGGGCCGTGCGCCGGGCTCCGGCGTCGATGCGCAGGTCCATCCGATCAGCGAAGCACGTAGACGCTGACCGTGTCACCCGGCCGGACCCGTCCGCCGGCCGCCGGTGACTGGTTCCACACCGTTCCGTTGTCGCCGCCGAAGAACGAGGTCACGTCGATCTTGAGGCCCAGGTCGGCCAGGGTGCGCTCGGCGTCCTTGACCTTCTGGTCGGTCAGATCGGGCACGGTGACCGCATTGGAGGGCACCAGGAAGACCGAGGCCCCGGTGCGGTCGACCCGGGTGCCCGGTCCCGGGTCGCTGCGCAGGATGTCGCCTGCGTCCACCCCGGCATCGAACGCGGGATCGCCGACGGTGACCGAGAACCCGGCGTCGCGCATGGCCGCGATCGCGTCCTTGGTCGACCGGCCGCGCACGTCCGGAACGGTGATCGAGTCGGCGACGGTCAGGGCCACCGCGCTGCCCCGGGCGGCGGTGCTGCCCACCGTGGGGTCCGTGCGCAACACCCGGCCGGGTTCGACCCGGGCGTCGAAGGTCTTGGTCACCGTCCCGATGGTGAAACCGGCGTCGGTCAGCGACTTGGTCGCGTCGGCCTGGGACTGACCGACCACCTGGGGCACGACGATCGGCCTTGGGCCGGCGGACAGGATCAGGGTGACCGGCGCGTCCACGGACAGCTCGGTCCCGCCGACCGGGTCGGTCCGCAGGACGGCGCCGACCGGGACCGCGTCGTCGAACTCCTGACCGGTGCCGGTGACGACGGTGAGGTCGGCGGCGGTGAGCGCGGCGGTGGCGGTCGCGGTGTCGGTGCCGGCCTTGATGTCCGGCACCCGCGGGCGGCCGGCGGAGACCAGCACGGACACCTCGGACCCGCGAAGCTGTTCGACCCCGGAATCGGGATCGGTGCCGATGACCACGCCGTCGGGCACGGTGTCCGAGTGGCCGGTGGTGACGCGGGGCACCAGCCCGGCCTCGCGCACGGCCGCCTCGGCCTGCGACTGGGTCAGTCCCGCGGCCGCCGGGGTGGCCGCCCAGCGGCCGCCCAGCCACCAGCCGCCGGCGGCCGAGATCAGGCCCAGCAGCAGCACCACCAGCAGCGCGATGAGCCAGCGGCGACGGCGCCGCGCGGCGGCGGTGCGGGTGCGGGCGACGGGCGGTGGGCGCTTCTGCACGCGGGTCGGCGGAGTGGTCGCCGCACCCTCTGCCGTCTTAGCCGTGTCGGCCGTGTATGCCGTGCTCGCCGCGTCGGCCGGCAGCATGCGGGTGCCGGTCTGACCGGCCGGGTGATCGATCGGGACCGGGACCGGTGGGGTGGGGGACGGTCGGGGCCGCACCGGGATCGGTACCGGGACGATCGGCAGGTGCAGGGCCGTGCGCACGTCCCGCAGCTCGGCCAGGAACGCGCTGGCATCGCGCGGCCGGTCGTCCGGGTTGCGCGCGGTGGCCGCCACGATCAGCTCGTCCAGCTGGGCCGGCACGTCGTCGACCCGGGTCGACGGGGCCGGCACGTCCGAATGCACGTGCTGGTAGGCCACCGACATCGGGTTGTCGCCCTCGAACGGCGGCCGGCCGGTGAGCATCTCGAACGCCACGATGCCGGCCGCGTAGACATCGGTCCGGGCGTCGCTGACGCCGGTGGCGACCTGTTCGGGCGACAGGTACGCCACCGTGCCCAGGATGACGTCGCCGGTGGCCACGGTCTGCGAGCCGACCGCGCGGACCAGGCCGAAGTCGGCGATCTTGACCGACCCGCGGGCCGAGATCAGCACGTTCTCCGGTTTGACGTCGCGATGCACCAGGCCGGCGGCGTGCGCCGCGGCCAGGGCGTCCAGCAGCGGGTCGAGGACGGCCAATACCACCGGAACCGGCAGCGGACCCCGTTCCCGGATCAGGTCGCGCAGGGTGCCGCCGTCGACCAGTTCCATCACCAGGAAGACCAGGTCGCCGTCCTGGCCCTGGTCGTACATGGCGACCACCCCGGGATGCCCGAGCGAGGCGGCCAGCCGGGCCTCGCGTTCGAACCGGCTCAGGAAGGTCGGGTCCGCGACATACTGCGGGCTCATCACCTTCACGGCCACCGGCCGGTCCAGCCGGGTGTCCAATCCGCGGTACACCGTGGACATTCCGCCACGCGCGATCATCGCGCCCAACCGGTAGCGACCGTCGAGCACGGTGCCGCTCGCCGGACCGGTGACCACATCCACAATTGATGATTATCCCGGCTGGCCGCGTTGATCCGTTGACTGTCCGATTTGCCCGGAGTAGGCAATCACCATGACGCCTCGGATGATCGCACTTCGTTCGTCCTCGCTGTTCGACGGCTCGGTGTTCTTCGACGACGGAGTGACCGTCGTCGTCGACGGCGAGTCGATCGCCGGCGTGCTCCGCGGGCATCCCGACCTCGGGTCGGACGTCGAGGTGATCGAGTTGGGCGAGGCCACCGTGCTGCCCGGTCTCATCGACACCCATGTCCATCTGGTCGCCGGCAGCGGGGTGCGCGCCCTGGATCTGGTGGAGGGCTACTCGGACCAGGAGATCGAGGCCGTGGTCACCCGGTCCCTGGCCGCGCACCTGGCGGCCGGGGTGACGACGGTCCGCGACCTGGGGGACCGGCGGTTCGTGGTGGTCAATCGCCGGGACGACCAGCATGCCCGCCCGCTGACCACTGCCCGGCCGTGGACACCGACCATCCTGGCCGCCGGACCACCGCTGACCACGCCCCGGGGCCATTGTCACTACCTGGGCGGCGAGGTGTCCGGTCCGGTGGAGATCGAGGCCGCGGTGCAGGAGCGGATCGACCGCGAGGTGGACGTGGTCAAGGTGATGGCCAGTGGCGGGATGGCCACTACCGGCACCGACGTGATGATGCCGCAGTTCTCCCTGGCCGAGATGCGGCTGATCGTCGACCTGGCGCATGCCGCCGGGATCGCCGTGACCGCGCACGCGCATGCCCTGCCCGCGGTGGAGATCGCGCTCGCCGCCGGGGTCGACGGGCTCGAGCACTGCAGTTGCCTGACCCCGCAGGGGCCACGGGTGTCCGACGAACTGCTCGCGGTGCTGGCCGAACGTCAGGTGCCGATCGGGGCGGCTCTGATGGCCCCACCACCGGAAGCGTTCGAGCACGCTCCGCCCAATATCAAGAAGGTGATGGCCCAGATGGGCATGACCCCGGAGACGATGCTGGAAAGCCGGCGGTCGATGGTGGGCCGGATGCACGCGGCCGGGGTCCGGTTCGTCGGCGGTTCGGACGCCGGGATCGAGCCGTTCATGGCCCACGGCCTGATGCGCTCGGGTCTGGGCTTTCTGCTCTCCGCCGGGGCGTCGGTCAGTCAGACCCTGGCCGCCGGCACCTCGCTGGCCGCTGCCGCTTGCGGGCTGACCCGAAAAGGGTTCCTGCGTCAGGGTTTCGACGCCGATCTGGTCGTCGTCGACGGACGCTTCGATTCCGACCTGGCGCCGCTGGCGCAGGTGCGTCAGGTCATGCTCGGTGGTCGGTTCGCCCCGGCCGGGCTATGACCACGCCGGCACCAGGGACTCGGCGATGATCCGATCGAACACCGCCGGGTCGTCGGCCACCACGATCGGCGTGCCCCGGGGGAAAGTGCCACCGATCCAAGCGGTTTCGGTAGCCGGATTGCAGACCATGGTGCCATCGGCGCGGACCAGGGTGCCGCTGCACGTGACGTTGTCGGCGCGGGCCTGCGCGACGTGCGCGGAGAGCACGGACCGGTAGGTCCCCGCGTCCAGATCGGCCGCGAGCCGGTCCACGTCGACGGTGTCGCACGTGCGGGCGGCGGCCAGGATCTCGTGTCGCATCGCGATGCACCGCGAGTGCACGAAGAAGGCCCGCCGCAGGGCGAGGTCGAGTTGCTCGGCGCTGGTGGGACTTTGGGCGGCGGCGGCCTGCACGGCCTCCAGGGCCAGGAGCACCGTGACCGGGTACTCCTCGGGCCGGCCCTGCCACAACGACCAGTTGAACTGCGGGGTCAGCGTGGCGCACAGCGGGATCTCGGCGTCGACGACCCGCCGGGGGATCGGCCGCTGGTGTTGCAGCTCCAGCGGCCAGGCCCGGTGGGTGATGACCAGGTCGTTCTGGGCACCGGCCCGGTCCCGCGCATCGATCAGCCGGATCACCATCACGGTGGCCCACGGGCAGACGATGTCGCTGTAGCAGACGAGCTCGGGCATGAGCGTCAGTCGGCGGCCGGTGCGGGGATCACGCCGAGCTGCATGAGCAGGCCGGCGACGTCCATGATGATCCGGCTCTGCACCATCCGGTCGTCCCGATACCAATCGATCGTCCACGCCTCGACCTCGACACTGCGGCCGGTCGCGGGGATCCCCATGAAGTCGCCCCGGTGGGTACCGGTCCAGGTGGACAGGCTCATCACCCGGTCGTTCTCGACGACCGTGTCGCGCAGTGTCCAGTGCAGGTCCGGGAACGCGGCGAACATCCCGGCCAGGACGTCGGCCAGGCCGGCGCGGCCCGGACCCTGGCCGGGCAGCGGGTTCTGCTCGACGAAGTCCTCGACGACCATCTCGGTGAGCGCGCCATCGAGGTCCCGGGCGTTGATGACGTCGTCGATGAAGCGTTGGGCGAGGACCTTGAGGTCGGTGGCCTGGGCGGTGGTGGCGAGCATGGTGGTGCTCCTTTTCGGGAGGGGGTGGAACCGCTGTCGTCGGGAAGGTCAGCGGGAAGGTCAGAGGGGGAGCTTGTGGCGCAGTACGCCGGGGCCGTCGGCCCGGCCGGAGATGATCGCGGCGAACTCGACCGCGTCGACGGTCTGCGCCGGGCGGGCCGGGTCGTCACCGGCCTGGAAGGTGCCGCCCGCCGGTCCGGTCAGGGTGAGGGTGAACGGCTGGGCGTGCCGGTGGGACCACTCGGCGACGATGTCGGCCAGGATCCGTCCGTCGTGGTCGGGGGTGAGCTCGGGCTCCACCCCGGCCGCCCGGGCGATGTCCAGCCGGTGCATCCAGACGTCGCGGGTGAATCCCATGTCGAACAGGTAGCGGACGGGCTGCCAGCCGATGTCGACGCCCAAGCCGGTGCCGATCGGCAATACCCGTAGGGCTCGGATCGGTGCGGGCATCCGCGACCGGGCCCGGAGCGCGGACGCCGCGTGCCGTTCCCACAGATCCGGCAGCATCGGCGGGGTCCAGTCGGCGCGGGCCCGCAGCTGGGCCTCGTTGAGGCCGTCGACCCAGTGCTGACCGTCGATCTGCGGCATCAGCCGCCGGCCGGCGACCACCTGACGGACAAACTCGACCGGGTTGGCCTGCCCCTGGGCCGAACCGATGAGGTGCACGGCGATGTCCCGCACGGACCACCCGGTGCAGTCGGTCGGTGCCTGCCACTGCACGGCGGTCAGGCTCCGCAGCTGGCCGAGCAGGCGGTCGTTCTCGGTGGCCGTGAGCTGCATCGCCTCCGCATGCCCGATGCTCGGGATCGCCTCGACCCGGCGCGGGGTGTCGATCATGGTGCCTCCTTTGGCACAGCACAGTGATCCAGGAACAGGTCGAGCAGGTCCTCCAGGTGCCGGGTGTAGCGGTCGCCGCCGGGGTCGTTGGCGATCTGCTGGCTGCCGATGCCGGCGATCAGCACGGTGTAGACATCCACCTGGGCGGGGTCGCCCGCGCCGAGTTCCGAGAGCAGGGCCACGCTCCGGTCGATCAGCCGTCGGGCCAGCCCGTACGACTCGGGCGAGGGTTCGAACCCGGGGATGGTCCGCTGGAACAACAGCTGCTGGCGGGGCGGGTTCTCCACGACGAAGTCGACGACGATCCGGGACAGCCCGAGCACCTGCTCGCGGGCCGTTCCCGTCCATTCGGCGGCGTCGATCCGGGCGAAGAGCTGCTCGTAGGCCTGGTGGAACATCGCGTCGTACAGATCCAGCTTGGAACCCACGTGGCCGTACAACGACGGTTGCTTGATCCCGACCCGGCGGGCGACCTCGTGCAGCGTCACCGCGCCCAGGCCGGATTCTTCGGCGATATCCCATGCGGCCGCAAGGATCTGGTCTCGGCGGGGGGAGCGACGTGGGGCCGGGGGGTCCGCCGCGGTGGTTCCTATCGTTGATAGGTTCATGCCAACTATCATCGATAGGCAAGCGGGCGTTGTCAAGACTCGGTCGGGAATCCGCCCGGGACAGGCCGCAGACTGGACGGGAGCTGGACCAGGACGCGACGACGGCCCCGATCCGGCCGGAGTCTCGGCGGATCAGGGCCGTCGTACTTGCGCCGGGTGAAACCTGTTCAGGCCAGGGGGATGTCCAACACCGAGGCGATTGTGCGGACCACGCCGTTGTCGTTGTTCGAAGGCGCGACGAACTTGGCCCGCGCGTGCAGCTGCGGATGCGCGTTGTGCATGGCGAACGCGTAGTCGGCGGTGTCCATCATCTCCAGATCGTTCAGGAAGTCACCGAAGGCCATCGTCTGCGCGGGGCCGATGCCGAACGCGGTCTGCAGGGCGGTGATCGCGCGGCCCTTGTTCGACGACCGGGTGTTCACGTCCAGCCAGTGCTCGCTGGACACCGTGACCTTGTGGCTGTCCAGGAAAGCGGTCAGGTGGGGCAGGGTGCTGTGCTCGGCCGAGGCGAAGTCGTAGACGGCGATCTTGAGCACGTCGTCGTCGATCACCTTGGTCAGGTCGTCGACCACCTGGAGCCGCGCGTAGTACCGGTCGACCTGGTCGAAGAAGGCCGCGTCGGACCGTTCGATGTAGGCGGACTGCTTGCCGCAGACGACGACCCCGCCGTCGACACCCTGCTCGGCGGCCGCTCGCAAGGTGTGCACCAGCGCCAGTGCGTCGGACCGGGTCAGGCAGTCGGAGCTGACCTCGTGTCCCGCACGCATCACCAGGGAGCCGTTCTCGGCGATGAACACCATGTCGTCGGCGATGTCGGCGAACTCGCGCAGCAGCGTGTAGTACTGCCGGCCGCTGGCCGGGGCGAACAGGATGTCCCGCCGACGCAACTGCTCGACCAAGGGCCAGAACTGCTCGTGCAGCTGCTTGCGGTCGTCCAGCAGCGTCCCGTCCATGTCGGCCACGATCAACCGGATGTCGGGGGTGGGGTCGAAGACGGGGATCGCAACGGTATCGAGCTCGGCGAGCGGCAAGGCTTCATATCCTTCGGCTTGTGCACTGGTTGTCCATCACGAGGACGTCACCCGCCGGGGACCGGTTGTCGCAGTGTGACGGAGACCAAGCGTGACGTATTGTCGACAATTCTTTGACGCAACGGAGGTTCTCGATGGTCCGACGCTCGCGTCGAGGGGTGATGGTGGCTGCCATGGCCGGCCCGCTCCTGCTGGCGGCCTGCTCAAGCGCGGCACCCGCGGTCTCGCCATCGGTCTCACCATCTGCCTCGGCGGCCGCGTCTGCGTCCGTGTCGGCCTCTACGGCGGCCGCCGTCCAGCTCGACGAGGCCACCAGGAGCCGGCTGCAGGCCGGGTTCGCGCAGACGTTCGCCGGCGGCACCGTCGGCGGCGTGGCGACACCGGGGGCGGTCGCGTATGTCTCCGTCGGCGATCAGGTGTGGACCAGCGCATTGGGCGTCTCCGACGTCGCGACGCAGACGCCCATCGATCCGGCCGGCCACGGCCGCATCGGCAGCATCACCAAGCCGATCGTCGCCACCGCGGTGCTGCGGCTGGTCGACCAGGGTTCGCTGTCGCTGGATGACACCCTGGGCACCTACATTCCGGGCATCGCCAACGGCGATCGCATCACCGTGCGGCAGTTGCTCTCGATGTCGTCCGGGGTCTGGAACTACACCACCGACCAGTCGCTGCTGGACACCTTCGAGGCCGACCCGATGGCGGCGTGGACGGTCGACCGGACCATCGACCTCATCCGGGCCCAGCCCGCGGCCTTCGAGCCGGGCAGCAAGGTCGCCTACTGCGACTCCAACTACGTGCTGCTCGGCCGGATCGCCGAGTTGGTGACCGGAAAGCCCATCAGCGAGGTCGTCCGCACCCTGGTCACCGAGCCGTTGGGCCTGACCGGCACGCGGATGCCCGCCGACGACGAGCCCGGCGTGCCCGATCCGAGCCTGGGCAGCTACCTGCCGGTCAACGGTCAGCTGGTCGCCGAACCGGACTTGAATCCGGACTTCGCCTGGACCGCAGGCGCGGCCACCTCCACCGTCGGCGACCTGGCCCGATTCGCGCGAGAGCTGACCGACGGCTCCCTGCTCTCACCGCAGTTGCAGGCGCAGCGGCTGCAGACCGCTCAGTTCACCGGCATCGACCTCAACGTCGGGTACGGGCTCGGCCTGCTGAACATGAACGACCTGATCGGGCACAACGGCGACATCAACGGCGGTGGCGGGACCATGCTGCGACTGCCCGAGCAGGACGCGACATTCGTGGTCCTGGTCAATCTGTCGACGAATTCCGAGAATGCGTCGGGTGCGATCGCCAACGAGCTCATCGATCAGCTGTATCCCGGTCAGTCCGTGCACCGGTGACGGTCCCGGTGGTGCTTGTACTCTCGAATCATGAAACTACCGCCACCACCGACGCTGAGCGCGACCACCTTGTGGTGGTCGGGGATCGGATTGTTCCTGGGGCAGCTGGTGATCACCTGGGGCTACTTCGGCATTGCAAATTCCGGTCCGTTCGGCGCCGATGAATACAACACCATGATGGTTGCCTACCAGTACCTTTCGCCGGTGCTGTGGATGATGCAGATGGTTGGCGCGATCCTGATCGCGGCCGGACTGGTCGTGCGGGCGCTGCGCTCGCGCCGGGAAGTCGGTGTTCAGCGCTGAGAGCGGCTCCCGCATGTGGACGCACGCTCGGATCACCTGGTACGACGGCGACGTGAGTGATTTCCCGCCGCGGATTCGTATCCTGCGTCGCGCTGCCGGCAGCAGCTTGATTCGCGTCGACAGCCGCATCACCGTCATGGGGCCCCGGTATCGTGTCGATTTTCTCGACGGGTCGCCGGCGCGCCTTTACGACGGCGCCACCGGCTGGATTTTCCCCTATTTTCGCGCCGACTCGTTCTATGTGCCCGGGCCGGTGATCCCGGTGCTGACCCGCCCCGGCCGGGCGGCGAGTGTCCTCGACCTGCTTCGTCCCGGCGCGAACCGTTCTCGCCGGCCGACCGAGGTCGAGGGCGTCGAGTGCTCGCCGGTCGTCGCGATCGACGACCCGAGGAGTGAGTTCTTCACCTGGTCCGGCCCCGCTCGGACCCTGGACGAGGCGGCGCGGGCCAACCGGCAGTGGCGGTCCACCGGAGGCGGACCCGGCCTGGCAGGCTTACGCCCGTGACCGACACTCCCACCTACGCCTCCGTCCCCGCCATCGCCGACGAGTTGAACCTGCCGGTGACCAAGGTGCACCAGCTGATCCGGGACGGGCAGCTGGTGGCGGTGCGACTGGACGGCATCCTGCGCATCCCGGCCGAGTTCGTCGCCGACGGCCTGGTCGTCAAGGGACTGCCGGCGACGTTCACCCTGCTCCGCGACGCCGGCTACCGTGACGACGAGATCATCACCTGGCTGTTCACCGGCGACGACTCGCTGCCGGGCACTCCGATCGCCGCGCTGCGGGAGAACCGTGGACGTGAGGTGCACCGCCGGGCCCAGGTCGCCGGCTTCTAGCTCGACGTGGAGTGGGGTGGCGCCGGGGTCGCTCTCGCGGTCGCACCTGGGCGGTGTCGCCCCACCTGGGCGTGACCGCGCCCCCGCCGCCGTACCTGCGCCGGGCCGGTTCGGGGCGGCCCTACTCCGGCTGGGGCGGGTGAACTCCACCGTGGTGTTCTGAACTCCGGGTCGATGGGGAGTTGAGTGCACGCTGGTGGAGTTGTGTCGGTCGGGGTGGAGTGGGGTGGCGCCTGGGTCGCTCGCGTCTCCGTATCTGGGCTCCGCCACCGCAGCTGCTCTGCGTTGCCCGCACCTGCGCGCCCGGCCGCCGCACCTGCGCCGGGCCGCCTCGTCGTGGGTGGGCCGGTTCGCGGCGGGTCTACTCCGGTTGGGTCGGGTGAACTCCACCGTGGTGTTCTGAACTCCGGGTCGATGGGGAGTTGAGTGCACGCCGGTGGAGTTGTGTCGGTCGGGGTGGAGTGGGGTGGCGCCTGGGTCGCTCGCGTCGCCGTACCTGCGCTCCGCTGCCGCGCCTGCCCTGCGTTCCCCGAACCGGGGCCCCGCCGACGCACCTACGCCGGGCCGACGCACCTGCGCCGGGCCGGTTCGGGGCGGCTCTACTCCCGTTGGGGCGGGTGAACTCCACCGTGGTGTTCTGAACTCCGGGTCGATGGGG
Source organism: Nakamurella multipartita DSM 44233 (assembly GCF_000024365.1). Classification (NCBI taxonomy): domain Bacteria; kingdom Bacillati; phylum Actinomycetota; class Actinomycetes; order Nakamurellales; family Nakamurellaceae; genus Nakamurella; species Nakamurella multipartita. The sequence continues at coordinate 3,543,308 of NC_013235.1, read as the reverse complement.
AGTTGAGTGCACGCTGGCGGAGTCGTGTCGGCGGAGGTGGAGTTGCGTCAGATCGGGACCTTCGACCTTGGTCTGACCATAGGACTCTCCCTAGGTTCAGAGGTGACACATCTGAACCGCCGAGGGAGACCAGAGAACATGGCTGCACCCACCCTGCCCGCCGTTCGTACCCCGCAGGAGCTGACCGAGGGTGACCGGCTCGACCGGCCGCCGGTCAATGAGATCGACATGCTGGTCGCGCGCGCCCTGACCGCGCTCGACGAGTACGCCGACTTCGACCAGGAGAAGATCGACTACATCGTCAAGAAGGCCGCCGTCGCCGCGCTGGATCAGCACGGCCAGCTGGCCCAGGCCGCCGTCGCCGAGACCGGGCGCGGCGTGTTCGAGGACAAGGCCGTCAAGAACATCTTCGCCTGCGAGCACGTCACCAACTCCATGAAGTACCTGGGCACCGTGGGCGTGATCAGCACCGACGAGATCACCGGCATCACCGAGATCGCCGAGCCGGTCGGCGTCGTCGCCGGCATCACCCCGGTCACCAACCCGACCTCGACCACCATCTTCAAGAGCCTGCTGGCCCTCAAGACCCGCAACCCGATCGTCTTCGGGTTCCACCCGGCCGCCCAGCAGTCCTCGGCCCTGGCCGCCCGGATCGTCCGCGACGCGGCGGTCGCCGCCGGCGCCCCCGAGCACTGCATCCAGTGGATCGAGCACCCCTCGATCGAGGCCACCGGCGCGCTGATGAACCACCCGGACGTCGCCACCATCCTGGCCACCGGCGGCAACGCCATGGTCAAGGCCGCCTACAGCTGCGGCAAGCCGGCCCTGGGCGTCGGCGCCGGCAACGTGCCCGCCTTCATCGAGCGCACCGCCCAACTGGCCCGCGCGGTCAACGACGTGGTCGTGTCCAAGTCGTTCGACAACGGGATGATCTGTGCCTCGGAGCAGGCGGTCATCCTGGACGAGCCGATCTACGAACAAGCGATGGCCGAGTTCGACCGGCTGCACGCCTACCGCGCCAACGCGCAGGAGAAGGCGCGGCTCGAGGAGTTCCTCTTCGGGGTCCGGGCCGACGGGACCGCCTGCGGCGGAGCCAAGCTCAACGCCGCGGCGGTCGGGCAGAGCCCGCAATGGATCGCCCGCGGGGCCGGCTTCGAGGTGCCCGAGGAGACCTCGATCATCCTGGTCGAGGTGCCGTTCGTCGGACCGGGTCAGCCACTGACCCGGGAGAAGCTGTGCCCGGTGCTGGCCGTGCTGGCCGCCCGCGACGCGCAGCACGGGATCGAGCTGGCCGAGCAGATGGTCGAGTTGGACGGCTTGGGCCACAGCGCCGCCATCCACACCGGTGACGAGGCACTCGCGGTCGAGTTCGGCCGGCGGGTCAAGGCCGTGCGGATCATCCGCGATTCGCCCACCTCGATGGGCGGCATCGGCGACATCTACAACGCGCTGGCGCCGTCGCTGACCCTGTCCTGCGGTTCGTACGGGCACAACTCGGTTTCGGGCAACGTCTCGGCGATCAACCTGGTCAACATCAAGCGGGTGGCCCGGCGCAACAACAACCTGCAGTGGTTCAAGGTGCCGGCCAAGACCTACTTCGAGCCGAACGCGGTCCGGTACCTGATCGACATGCCCGACGTGCACCGGGTCACCATCGTCACTGACTCGACGATGACCAAGCTCGGCTTCGCCGACCGGATCATCGACGTGCTGCGCCGCCGGCAGCAGCCGGTCTCGCTGCAGATCATCGACGGCGTGGAGCCCGAACCGAGCGTGCAGACCGTCTACAAGGGGGCGGATCTGATGCGGGACTTCAAGCCCGACACCATCATCGCCCTCGGCGGCGGTTCGCCGATGGACGCGGCCAAGGTGATGTGGCTGCTCTACGAGCACCCGGACACCGTCTTCGCCGACCTGAAGGAGAAGTTCTTCGACGTGCGCAAGCGCGCGTTCCGCTTCCCCCGGCTGGGCGCCCTGGCCAAGCTGGTCTGCGTGCCGACCACGTCCGGCACCGGCGCCGAAGTGACCCCGTTCGCGGTGATCACCGACCCGACCACCGGGGTGAAGTACCCGCTGGCCGACTACGCGCTGACCCCGACCGTGGCCATCATCGACCCGGTGCTGACCGGCAAGATGCCGGCCTCGCTGGCCGCCGACTCGGGCTTCGACGCGCTGACCCACGCCACCGAGGCGTTCGTGTCGGTGTACGCGAACGACTTCACCGACGGCATGGCCCTGCAGGCCATCCGGCTGATCTTCGCGAACCTGGCCACTTCGGTGAACGGTGACCCGAAGGACCCGGCCACGGTCAAGGCCCGGGAGAAGATGCACAACGCCGGCACCATCGCCGGCATGGCCTTCGGCAACGCCTTCCTGGGCATCGTGCACGCCATGGCCCACACCATCGGCGGGCGCTACCACCTGGTGCACGGCCGGACCAACGCCACGCTGCTCCCGCACGTGATCCGCTACAACGGCACCGTGCCGACCAAGCTGACCAGCTGGCCCAAGTACGAGAGCTATGTCGCGCCGGAGCGGTTCCAGCAGATCGCGGCCATGCTCGGGCTGCCGGCGGCCACCCCGGCCGAAGGTGTCGAGTCCTACGCCACCGCGGTCGAGCAGCTGCGGGCGATGGTCGGCATCCCGGCCTCGTTCCAGGCCCAGGGGGTGGACGAGCAGGTCTTCCTCGGCGAGCTCGACCTGCTGGCCATGGGGGCCTACCGCGACCAGTGCGCGCCGGCCAACCCGCGGATGCCGATGCTGGCCGACATGAAGGTGATCATGACGGCCGCCTACTACGGCATCGGCTACCAGCCGGCCAAGGCGCGGCTGGACGCGGTCGCAGTCAGCTGACCGGCGATCCGCCGACAACGGACCGATGGCTCACTCGGGTGAGGCATCGGCCCGTTGCGCGATCTCTTGATCTTCTGCGATACCCTGAATGGGTGTAAATCACCCGTTTGACCCGTTCGAATGACATCACTCGGACGAGTGTCAACGGATGTGACTCCAGGTAAGCGGGGGCAGGAGAGCAGATGACCGGTGACGTTGACGCGCCCGCGCCGACCGCGATTCCGACGAACCCGGCCGGGCCCAAGCGACAGCGCGGATCGGACCTGCGGGTCAAGCCGTTGCCCCCGGTGGCCCCGCCGGCCAGCGACGGGCTGATCGCCGTCGGCCGGATCGCGATCATCTTCACGATCCTGGCCTGGCTGGCCTACGTCTTCGGCTACTTCATCACCGGCATCATCAACAGCTCGTACCAGAACAACATCGACTTCCTGGTCGAGACGATCGTCTACGTCGGCATCACCTCGGTGCTGGCGCTGTCCGCGCTGCTCTACCTGGTCGCCCGGCAGGGTGCGCTGTACCGCAGCCGGGCCCACCGGCGGGTGCCGCGGGCCGTCATCGACGGCTTCTTCGACACGACCCTGCCGACGATGACCGTGCTCGTGCCCTCCTACCGCGAGGAGATCGCGGTGGTGCGCAAGACGCTGCTCTCGGCGCTGATGCAGGAGTACCCGTTCCTGCGCGTGGTGCTGCTGCTGGACGACCCGCCCAACCCGGGGTCGGCGGCCAACCAAGCGCTGCTGGAGGGGGCCCGGGCGTTGCCGGGGGAGTTGGAGGAGTGGCTGTCCGAGCCGCGCGAACGATTCGCTCGCACCCTCGAGCAGTTCGAGATGTCCGAGCTGGAGGACCCGGAGCCGGAGCAGGTCATCGCCCAGATGCGCGAGCTGGCCACCGAGTTCACCTGGGCCGTGAACTGGCTGCGGATGCGTCAGGCGCAGGAGCCGATCGCCGACCACGTCGACAAGTTCTTCGCCGAGCAGGTCCTGGGCGCCCTGGCCGACGACTTCGCGGCGGTCGGCGCCGCGCTGGTCGCCGGGGCCGACGATCAGAGCCCGCTGCCCCGGGCCCGGATGCTGCAGCTGCACCGCCGGCTGGCCTGGACCTTCCGCGGGGAGGTGACCTCCTTCGAGCGCAAGCTGTACAGCTCGCTGTCCCAGGAGGCGAACAAGGCGATGAACCTCAACAGCTACATCGGCCTGATGGGCCACAGCTACGAGGTCAAGGAAACGCCGCAGGGCAAGGTGCTCTCGACCGCCGGCGCCTCCGGATCGCTGATGATCCCGGACGCCGACTTCATCCTCACCCTGGACGCGGACAGCATCGTGCTGCCCGAGTACTGCCTGCGCCTGGTGTACGTGATGTGCCAGCCGGAGAACGCCAAGCTGGCCGTCATCCAGACCCCGTACTCGGCCTTCCCCGGCTCGCCGACCCGGATGGAGCGGCTGTCCGGCGCGACCACCGACCTGCAGCACATCGTGCACCAGGGGATGAGCTACTACGGGGCCACTTTCTGGGTCGGGGCCAACGCGGTCATCCGCAAGCGGGCCCTGGACGACATCGTCGAGATCGAGCACCAGGGCGGGTTCGAGATCCGCCGGTACGTCATGGACCGCACCGTCATCGAGGACACCGAGTCGAGCGTCGACATGGCCATCCACGGCTGGTGGCTGCTGAACTACCCGGAACGGCTGAGCTACTCGGCGACCCCGCCGGACTTCGGCTCCCTGTGCATCCAGCGCCGCCGCTGGGCCAACGGCGGGCTGATCATCATGCCCAAACTCTGGACGCTGCGGCAGACGCGGAGCAAGCGGGCGCAGAACAACCGGGCGCTGGAGACGCTGCTGCGGGTCAACTATCTCGCCTCGACCTGCTGGAGCAGTTTCGCGCTGGTGCTGCTGCTGGTGTACCCGTTCAACAACCGGCTGCTCAGCCCGCTGGTGCTGCTGGCCGCGCTGCCCTATTTCGCCGCGATGTCCTCGGATCTCAAGCGGTGCGGCTACAAGCGGATGGACATCTTCCGGGTCTACGGCTTCAACCTGATCCTGTTGCCGGTCAACCTGGCCGGGGTGTTCAAGTCCATCCAGCAGGCCATCACCGGCCGCCGGATCCCGTTCGCCCGGACCCCCAAGGTGGCCAACCGGACCGCGACCCCGCTGCTGTTCGCGTTCAGCCCGTTCGTGATCATCGGCTGGTCGGTCTGGACCGCCTGGCGCGGCTGGGTCAACGGGTTCTGGGGCAACTTCATCTTCGGCGCGTTCAACGCCACGACCGCCGCCTACGCCCTGGTCGCGCTGGTCGGCGTGCAGTTCGCTCTGGTCGATGTGTGGTTGGGCTTCGTCGAGCGGCTGTACGTGGACGACAAGCCGCGGGAGGTCGTGCGAGTCCGCCGGCGCCGGGCGGCGCCGGAACCGGCCGCCCCGGGCTGGCGGGACGTGCTGTACCAGGGCGCCGCGGGCACCGCGAACGGCGACTACGTCTCTGAGAGCGCCGGCATGTTCCGGATCCTGGCCGACGTGCCGGAGGCGCCGGTGCTCTACGGGCGGCGGTCCACCGACCGTGCGCCGCAGGGTTACGGGCGGCGGGCGACCGACCGGGTCGACGGCCCGGGCGATCCGGCGGCTGCCCGGCGGGAGGGCGATCAGGTCGCCTTCGGCCGCCGGGCCAGCGACCAGCTCAGTTACGGCCGGCGGGCCAGCGACCAGGCCGGGTTGGACCGTCGGGCGGGTGACCGCAACGGCGACGGGTTCGAGCGGCGAGCCGGCGATCGCGCCGGTGACGGCGCGGCGCGGCGGGCAGGCGACCGGCGGGAACGGACGGACGGGGAACGGGCGGTCGATCAGTCGTGAACGAAGGGGATGTGCTCGACACCGAAGCCACCGTGGCCCCGGCGAACGAGGAGGGCCGCCACCTGTCGTGGTTCCGCGTCTTCCTGGTCGTCGCGGTGGTCGCGGCGGCGGCCGGTGGCGGATGGTACTGGTTCCGGCAACAGGAAGAGGCAGCCGTGGCGGCGATCGGACCCCCGTCGTGGTTCGCGCCCTACGTCGACGTCACCTCGACCCCGAGCTACGCCTTCGAGGACGCCACCAGCGCCTCGGCGGTGCTGGCCTTCATCGTCAGCGCCAAGGACACCCCCTGTGACCCGAGCTGGGGCGGGGTGTACTCGATGGACCAGGCGGCCGACCAGCTCGACCTGGACCGCCGGGTGGCCCGGCTGCGGCAGCTCGGCGGCACGGTCTCCGTCTCGTTCGGCGGGGCCGCCAACTCGGAGCTGGCCATCGGCTGCACCGACGTGGCCGCGTTGACCGCCGCCTACGCCTCCGTCGTCGACCGCTACGACCTGACCGACATCGACCTGGACATCGAGGGCCAGGCGTCGATGACCAACGAGGTCAACCAGCGTCGCGCGCAGGCGATCGCCGCCCTGGTGGCGCAGCGCCAGGCCGCCGGCAAGAACCTCGACGTCTGGCTCACCCTGCCGGTGATCTCGACCGGGCTGACCACCGAGGGGCAGGCCGTGGTCTCCTCGATGCTGGCCGGCGGCGCACGGCCGGCCGGCATCAACGCCATGACGATGGACTACGGCGAGCCGTTCCCCGAGGGCCGCACCATGGCCCAGCAGGGGGAGTTGGCGCTGACGGCGCTGCAGCAGCAGATCCAGGACGCGTGGTCCGCGGCCGGACTGGACCTGAGCGACTCGCAGGCCTGGAACCTGATCGGGGCGACCCCGATGATCGGCCAGAACGACATCCCCGCCGAGGTGTTCTCCCTGGACGACGCCAACCAGACGGTGGCGTTCGCCCAGCAGCACAAGCTGTCCCGGCTGTCCATGTGGTCGGCCAACCGGGACCAGTCGTGCGGGCCCAACTATCCCGACGTGAAGGTCGTCTCCGACGTCTGCAGCGGGATCGAGCAGCAGCCCGGGGCGTTCGGCGCGATCTTCGTCCAGTTCGGCAGCGGGCAGGCGCGGGCGAGCACCACCGACGCGCCGACGACCGGGACGACGGCTCCGGCGCCCACCTCGACCGGCGCCGGCCAGCCGGCCCGGGCCACCACCAGCGAGATCGTCGACGATCCGGCCAGCTCGCCGTACCAGATCTGGAACGAGAACCAGGGGTATCCCAAGGGCACGAAGGTGGTCTGGCACAAGAACGTCTACCAGGCCAAGTGGTACACCCAGGGCGATCAGCCCGACCTGCCGGTGGCCAGCGCCAACCAGTCGCCCTGGAGCCTGATCGGTCCGGTCCTGCCTGGCGACACCCCGGTCCCCACGCCGACCCTGCCGGCCGGCACGTACCCGGAATGGAGTCCGACCGACGTCTACGTCGCCGGCAGTCGCGTGCTGCACGACGGCATCGGCTGGCAGGCCCGCTTCTGGTCGCAGGGCGACGTGCCGGGCGCCCCGCCGACCAGCCCGGACAAGCCGTCGCCGTGGGAGCTGATCACCCAGCCGAACTAGCCTCGCTCGGCCAACGGCGACAGCCCAACTAGGGACTTTGTACCGTGTCGGCCGGCCCTTCTCGTGCCTATGGTCAAACCAAAGGTGAGAACCGAGAACGGCCGATCCCACAAGGAGCCGAGCAACCATGACCAGCTATCCGGTCACCACAGCCACCCGTCCGACCGGTCCCGGCGCGACCCTGGACGCCTGGACGGGTTTCGCGCCCGGCCCCTGGGCCGACGGCGTCGACGTGCGGGACTTCATCCAGCGCAACTACACGCCCTACACCGGCGACGACAGCTTCCTGACCGGTCCCACCCCGCGGACCACGGCCATCTGGCAGACCTTGGCCGGCATGTTTCCGCAGGAGCGGGCCAAGGGCATCTACGACGTGGATGCGCACACCCCGTCGTCGATCACGGCCCACGCCCCGGGCTACATCGACAAGGACAACGAGATCATCGTCGGCCTGCAGACCGACGCCCCGCTCAAGCGGGCGATCATGCCCAACGGTGGCTGGCGGATGGTCGAGGACGCACTCAAGACCTACGGTTACGAACCCGACCCGATCGTCAAGAAGATCTTCACCAGCTATCGCAAGACCCACAATCAGGGCGTCTTCGACGTCTACCCGCCGGACGTGCGGGCGGCCCGCCGGTCGCACATCATCACCGGCCTGCCCGATGCCTACGGCCGCGGCCGCATCATCGGCGACTACCGGCGCGTGGCCCTGTACGGCGTGGACCGGCTGATCGCGGCCAAGCAGGCCGACCGGGCCGAGCTGGACGCCCGGGCCTCCGTCGAGGACGTCATCCGCGATCGCGAGGAGAACGCCGAGCAGGTCCGGGCCCTGCAGGAACTGGTGCAGATGGCCGACAGCTACGGCTTCGACGTGCGTCGCCCGGCGGCCACCGCCCGGGAGGCCATCCAGTGGCTGTACCTGGCCTACCTGGGTGCGGTGAAGGAGCAGAACGGCGCGGCCATGTCGCTGGGCCGGACCTCGACCTTCCTGGACGTCTACCTGCAGCGGGATCTGGAGTCCGGCCTGATCACCGAGTCCGACGCCCAGGAGATGATCGACGACCTGGTGATCAAGCTGCGTATCGTGCGCTTCCTGCGCACCCCGGAGTACGACGCGCTGTTCTCCGGCGACCCGACCTGGGTCACCGAGACCATCGGCGGCGTCGGCGAGGACGGCCGGCCGCTGGTCACCCGCAACTCGTTCCGGATGCTGCAGACCCTGTACAACCTGGGCCCGGCGCCCGAGCCGAACCTGACCGTGCTGTGGACCGACCGGCTCCCGCACGGGTTCAAGGAGTTCTGCGCGCGGGTCTCGATCGACACCTCGGCCATCCAGTACGAATCCGACGACCTGATCCGCGGCGACTGGGGCGACGACGCGGCCATCGCCTGCTGCGTCTCGGCGATGCGGGTGGGCAAGCAGATGCAGTTCTTCGGCGCCCGGGTCAACCTGGCCAAGGCTCTGCTGTATGCGATCAACGGTGGCCGGGACGAGGTCTCGGGCGTTCAGGTGGTGCCGGCGACCGCGCTGCCGGCCGGTCCGGTGGTCGGCGACACGCTTGACTACGACGACGTGCAGGCCCGGTTCGACACCATGCTCGACTGGCTGGCCGCGACCTACGTCGACGCGCTCAACTGCGTGCACTACATGCACGACAAGTACGCCTACGAGCGGCTGGAAATGGCCCTGCACGACCAGACCATCCTGCGCACCCTGGCCTGCGGCATCGCCGGCCTGAGCGTGGTGGCCGACTCGCTGGCGGCCATCAAGTACGCCCGGGTGCATCCCGTGCGCGACGAGAGTGGACTGGTCACCGACTATCTGGTGGACGGCGAGTTCCCGACCTTCGGCAACGACGACGACCGGGTGGATGAGATCGCCGTGGCGTTGGTCCGCGAATTTATGGACAAGGTCCGCCAGCAGCCCAGCTACCGCGGAGCCGTGCACACCCAGTCGGTGCTGACCATCACCTCGAACGTGGTCTACGGCAAGGCGACCGGCAACACCCCGGACGGCCGGCGCAAGGGCGAACCGTTCGCCCCGGGCGCCAACCCGATGAACGGGCGGGACCGGCACGGCATGCTGACCAGCGCGTTGTCGGTGGCCAAGCTGCCGTACGAGCAGGCGCAGGACGGCATCTCGCTGACCTCGACCGTGGTGCCCAGCAGCTTGGGCCGCACCAAGGACGAGCAGGCGCTCAATCTGGTCGGTCTGCTGGATGCCTACATGATCGCCCGCGGCTTCCACATGAACGTCAACGTGCTCAACCGGGAGACGCTGCAGGACGCGATGGAGCATCCGGAGAACTACCCACAGCTGACGATCCGGGTGTCGGGGTACGCGGTGAACTTCGTCCGGCTGACCCGCGAGCAGCAGCTCGATGTGCTCTCGCGGACCTTCCACGGGGCGTTGTGAGATGCCCGTCGTCCTGGACCCGGCCCGGGATGCCCGGCTGGTCGCGGTGCGGGAGGGGATGCTGGGCAGCGTGCACTCCTGGGAGCTGGTCACCGCGGTCGACGGCCCGGGCACCCGGCTGACCTACTTCCTGTCCGGCTGCGCGCTGCGATGCCTGTACTGCCAGAACCCGGACACCTGGCGGCTGCCGGACGGGATGCCGACCGGCATCGACGAGGTCAAGGCCCGCATCTTCCGCTACGCACCGGTGCTGCGGGCGACCGGTGGCGGACTGACCGTCTCCGGCGGAGAACCGTTGCTGCAGACCGCCTTTCTGGGTCGGATGCTGCGTTACGCCAAGGAGCTGGGCCTGCATACCGCGATCGACACCTCCGGCTTCCTCGGGGCGCGGGTGTCCGATGCCTTCCTCGACGACGTGGACCTGGTCCTGTTGGACGTCAAATCCGGTCTGCCGGAGACCTACCGGCGGGTCACCGGCCGAGACCTGGCCCCCACCTTGGCCTTCGGGCGCCGGCTGGCCGATCGGGGCACCGCCGCGATCTGGGTCCGGTATGTGCTGGTGCCGGGCCTGACCGACGCGGTCGACAACGTCGATGCGGTCGCCGACTACGTCGCCGAGCTGCAGCAGCGCGGGCCCGGCGGTGTGATCGAGCGGGTCGAAGTGCTGCCGTTCCACCAGATGGGCCGGGACAAGTGGCACCAGCTGGGCCTGGCCTACCAACTGGAGGACACCGAGCCGCCGTCGGCGGAGCTGACCGAACGGGTGCGCGGCCAGTTCCGGGCCCGGGGCCTCACCGTCTACTGAGCCGATCCAACCCGGCCGAGCGCCCGGTCAGGGCCAGCAGGATCGCGCTGATCGGGCCCCGGGCCGGCTCACCGTCCCCCGCCTCGAACTCGACATCGGTGGCCTGGAAACGGATCCCGGGGTTCTTGCGCAGCGCCTCGTACGGGAAGCCGCGGTCGACGACGAAGCGGGCGGCCAGGCGGGCCGGTTCGGCCGGCATCGGGTGCTCGCGGCCCAGGGGGATGGCGATGTCCTGGCTGTGCACCAGCACGTCGACCAGCGGGTCCAACGGTTGGGTGACCGGTGGCCGGCGTCGGGAGGTCGCGTTGCGGCGGTAGCGCTCGAGGATCTCGGTGGTCGGCCGGGAACCCTGCTCCCGGGCCATCCGGTCCATCAGCCGGTTGAAATCACCGCGTACCCGCAGGGCCCCCAGCAGCATCGCCGGCGTGGAGTAGTCCGCCGAGGTGATCGCATGGGCGGCTACGTCACGGACCCGCCAGCCGTCGCACAACGAGGGCGCGTCCCACTCGTCCGGGGTCAGGGTGGCCAACAGGTCGGCCAGCCGTCCCCGTTCCCGGTGGATGATCGGCCACAGTTCGTCCTCGTTCATCGCCCTGCCCCGTCCAAGGTAGTAAGGTTATCTGACCAAAAGTAGTTCGGAAAGCTGACCACTGTCAAGAGGATCGATGGCCGAACCCAACGTGCCGACCCTGCTGTTCGTCGCGTTCCGGCATGCGGAGAACCGCGTGCTGGCCGCGGTTGTGGACGCCGGCTACCCGATCACGCTGGCCCAGGCCCGGATCTTCCAGCGGATCGGCCCGCTGGGCACCCGGCTGACCGACCTGGCCGAACAGGCCCAGGTGACCAAGCAGACCGCCGGGGCTCTGGTCGACCAGCTGGAAGCGGCCGGCTACGTGCAGCGGCGACCGGATCCGCACGACGCGCGGGCGCGACGGGTGTGCATCAGCGATCGTGGGGCGCAGGCCTGGGCGGTGGCCACGGCCGAACTGGACCGGATCCAGGGGGAGTGGGCGGCCCATCTCGGAGCGCCGGCGTGGACCGCGCTGCATGACGCCCTGGTGCGCCTGCGGGAGGTCACCGACCCCTACGCCGCCAGTGAATCGTCCTGATTGACCGGTGCGCCGATCGGGCAATGGTGTGACATGTCGCAGACCCCACCTACGCAGGCACCGGTCAGCACGCACCGGGCGGTGCTGAACACCATCAAGGGTTCGGCCGGCAATCTGGTCGAGTGGTACGACGTCTACATCTACACGGTGTTCGCGGTGTACTTCGAGAACGCCTTCTTCGATTCCGCGGACAAGAACTCGACGATCTACGTCTACGGGATCTTCGCCATCACCTTCGTCATGCGACCGGTCGGGTCCTGGTTCTTCGGGCGGTTCGCCGACCGGCGGGGCCGGCGCGCCGCCCTCACCGTCAGCATCACCCTGATGTCGGCCTGCTCGCTGGTGGTGGCGGTGATGCCGACCCGGGAGTCGATCGGAGCCTGGGCCGCGGTCATCCTCATCGTCGCCCGGTTGGTGCAGGGCTTCGCGACCGGCGGCGAGTACGGCACCTCCGCCACCTACATGTCGGAGGCGGCCACCGCGAACCGGCGCGGGTTCTTCTCCTCGTTCCAGTACGTCACCCTGGTCGGCGGGCACGTGTTGGCCCAGTTCACCCTGCTGATCATGATCAGCGTGCTGCCGTTGGACGCGATGACGACGCTCGTCGAAGATCCCCAGAGGTGCTCGTCGAAATTCCCCACCCTGTGGCGGGGTCAGCGTAGCGTGCCGGTGCGGGTGCCGGCGCGGATTTTGTCGGTTCGGGCGTGGTGATCGCGGAGTCTGTACGAATCCCCGGCGATGTCGAGGACGACCGATCTGTGCAAGAGGCGATCGAGTAGTGCGGCCGCGACCATGTTGTCGCCCAGGACTTCTCCCCAGGACGTCACCGGCCTATTTGTGGTCAGAATGATCGAGGTCTTGAGGTACCGCTGGGCCACGACCTGGAACAACGCGGACGCGGCCTCTGCCGGCAACGGCAAATAGCCCAGTTCGTCGATCGCGAGCAGGGTGGGGCCGGCGTAGAAGCGCATGGTGGTGGCCCACCGACCTTCGATCGCGGCCCGGTGGCAGCGGGCTGCGAGGTCGGCGGCGGTGGTGAAGTAGGTGCGGTAGCCGGCCTCGGCGGCTTTGCGGGCTAGGCCGGTGGCGAGCATGGTTTTGCCGACACCGGGCGGTCCGATCATCAGCACGTTGGTGGCGGACTCGAGGTAGCGGCACGACGCGAGGTCGTTGACCAGCCGGGGGTCGACGCCGGGTTGGGCGTCGTAGTCGAACTCCTCCAGGGTCGCGTCGGTGGGCAGGCAGGCGAACCGGAGCCGGCCGGCGAGCCGCCGGGCCTCGGTCGCAGTGACCTCGATCCGCAGCAGCCGTTCCAGAGCCGCGGTCATGGTGAGGTTCTCGGCGCGGGCCTGGTCCAGGACGGCCGGCAGGGCCGCGGCCGCGTCGAGCAGCTTCAGCGTGGTCAGGTGGGCGCGGAGCTGTTGGTAGCGGCTGTTCTCGGCCGGGGTGGCCGGCGGCGGCGCGTCGTCCGTGGTGGTGGTGGTCATGGCAGGTTCCTCCGGCGGGCGGCCGCGGCCGCGTAGACGGTCAGATCGACGACGGGGTCGGGTGTGGTGGTGGCGCCGCGCAACACCTGTGCGGCGTGCCGGGCGGCCGGGCCGGGTGGGATGCGCTGTTTGCGGCGGTGCGGTTTGGCGGTGGTGAACGCGGCCAGCGCGGCTTTGTTCAGTGCGGTGACGTGGTGCTCGCTGCGGATAGTGGCGCCGGTGCCGTCGCCGGCCCCGGTGATGCAGGGCTACTGTCACGCCGCGGTCGGTGACGAACGCCAGCACCGGGGAGCCGAGGCGGTGGGTCACGGTGACCGGCCCGTTGGCCAGCTCGGGCGGCACGGAGTACCGGTTCCCGCGGAACGAGACCAACGCCTGCGCTGATACGACCCGCTCGACGGCCAGCTCGGCGGGGAACGCCGTGGCGGGTAGCGGGGCGAGCCGTTCCCGGGCGGCCAGGTCCGCGACGGTGCACCGGTTCCCGTCGACATCGACGCGGTCGCGGGTGTCGCCGACGGTGGCGCAGAACTGGTCGAGCCGGGCCTGCGCGTCGGCGACGGTGATGTCGTCGGGCAGGGTGCGCCACCATCGTTGCGCCGCGGTGTGGTTGGCCTTCTCGACCACACCCTTGCGGTTGCCCCGCCGCGGTGGGCACGGTTTGACCTGTACCCCATAGTGCTTGGCGACCGCGGCGTAAGAGGCGGTGACCTTGCCGGTGCCCGGGTGCACGACGGTGGCCATCCGGTCGAACCGCCAGACCCGGGTCAGCCCGCCGAGCCGGACCACGACCTGGTGCTGCGCGTCGATCAGCTGCGGCTGGTCCATCGCCTCGGCCAGCACCCCCCGCCACTTGCTCGAGTGGGCCAGCGCGCCGACCAGCAGGAACGCCTTGGCTCCGTAGCCGTCCCAACTCCTGGGTGGGTCGGGCAGCTCGAGCCAGTCCCATTGGGTTTCCTCGGCCGGCGGGTGGTCGATGACCGCTGCGGGGCGGCCGCCGGCCGGCCGGCAGGCGTGGCACACCGGCCGCAGCCCACGAGTGCGCAGGTTGTGCGTCAGCCGCGGGTAGGACCGGTCGTAACCCAGCTGCAGCAACTCGTCGTACAAGGCGGTCGCCCATAGGTGCGGGTCCTCGACCAGCCGTTCCCGGCAGTAGGTCACGAACGGTTCGAACACGTCCGGGCCGGCCGGTGAGCGGACTCCGGCGGTCCGCTCACCGTTCAAGTACGCCCTGATCGTTTTTCGGTCTTTGCCCAGGTGGCGGGCGATCGCGGAGATCGACCACCCCCTGCGGCGCAGGGCGTGCGCGTCCACGTCTTCCTCCTGTGTGAGCATGAAACGGGCTCCCTCGAACAGCTGGCCGGTGGTCAGAGACCGCCAGCGTCGAGGGAGCCCCGCCGTCTTCCGCGGAGCCACGCGCGTCAACCGCGCTTCGAAACGGCATGGCCGGAATCCGCGGCGCCCAGGTGGGCCAGGTGCGCAAGTGCGGCGTCCAACGCATTGGCCAACTCGTCCGCGGCGTCGCCGGCGCCGGCCAGATCGGCGCCCGCGGCCGCGACGATCCGGCCGGGCCCGGTGCCGGTGTCGGCCCGGATCCGGCCGTGGTCGTGTTCCGCGCGCAGCCACCGGTCGAGCTGGCCCAGCAGCTGCGGCAGCCCGCCGGCCAGCACGGCGAGCTCGCCGACTAACCGGTACATCTCGGCCGGAGCGGTGAACACGCGTGGGTCGCGGGTGCGGTGGTTGAGCTCTCGCACGTCCTCGGCCGCCCGCTCGGCCAACTCCAGGACGTGCCCGTCGCCCGTCATGCCGCGCTCACAGACCGCCGGCAGGAACGCAGGCACGAGCGATGCGATCGCGGCCGGGTGCCGCACGGCGGGCAGGCGCTGGCGGTCCGCCCGCCGTCCGAGTCTGCGCGGGGTCGCCGGTCGGTCGTCGCGAGGTGGCGGCCAGCCGCCGGGATCGACCAGCCACCCTGGGGTGATGCGGGTGCGTGCATTTCGTTCCTCCCATGTGAGCGATGAAGCGGGGTCACAGGGGTGGGGAGATTCAGCGAGCAGGTCTGGGGAGATTCAAACGAGCGTCATCAGCGATCAAGGACTGGGGCTGGCGGATCGGGTTCCTCATCGGCGCGATCGCGGCCCTGGTGGTGCTGTGGATGCGCCGCACCATGGACGAGTCGTTGTCGGCGGAGCACCTCGCGGCGGTCAAGTCCGGTCAGGACGGCTCGTCGGGCTCGATGAAGGCGTTGCTGACCACCTACTGGCGGCCACTGCTGTGGGTCTTCCTGGTCACCGCGGGCGGCACCATCGCGTTCTACACCTACAGCGTGAACGCCCCGGCCATCGTGAAGAAGGCATTCGGCGAGGACGGCGCGACCGCGGCCACCTGGGTCAACCTGCTCGCGCTGATCTTCCTGATGGCCATCCAGCCGATCGGCGGGCTGATCAGCGACCGGGTCGGCCGCAAGCCGCTGCTGGTGTTCTTCGGGATCGGCGGCGTGCTCTACACCTGGGTGCTGATCACCTACCTGCCCCAGACCACCTCGGCGGTGACCGCGTTCCTGCTGACCGCGGTGGGCTACGTCATCCTCACCGGCTACACGTCGGTCAACGCGATCGTCAAGGCCGAGGTCTTCCCGGCCCGGGTGCGGGCACTGGGCGTCGGGCTGGGGTACGCGCTGGCCAATTCGATCTTCGGCGGCACGGCGCCGGTCATCTACCAGGCGTTCTCCACCTCCGGCCGGACCACCCTGTTCATCGTCTACGTCACCGCCGTCATCGCCGTCAGCCTGGTCGTCTACATCTTCTTCATGCGCAACCGCGCGGTCACCGCACTCGATCGGGAGCAGGGCGACGCCTGGACCCCGGCCGCCGTGCCGGTGCGCTAGCCGCGACCTCAGAACAACTGCTGGTAGGTGTCGGAGGCCAACGGCGCGAGCGAGCCCTGACGCGGGTAGATCGCGAAGTCATTGGGCGACTCGATGACGTTGAAGTAGATGTCGTAGAGCAGCTGACCGGGCCCACTGCCCGCGTGACGGGCGGCGAACTGGTGGATGAAGTCGATGTAGTCCGGCTGGTCGCCGGTCGCGCTGTAGCGGTTGCCCCATTCGGCCAAGGCGAACGGCTTGCCGCGGTCGGCGGCGAACTGGCGATGCGCCTCCAGCCCGACCGGGCCACCGGCGGCGTCGACGCCGACCGATCCGGTCAGCAGATCGGAGTACCAGTCGGTCGCATAGACATCGACGGCGTCGTCACCCGGCCAGCCCTCCCGCCAGTCGTAGGTGAAGCCGGAGGTGTCGCCGTTGGTGCAGAAGACCAGCTTGGCCTGCGGCATGACGGCCGCCTTGATGGCCGAGAACCGCCGCCAGGCCGTGATGAAATCGGCGATCTCGTCGGGCCGGACGGTCCACGGCGACCAGGATCCGTTCCACTCGTGGGCGAACCGAAGGTAGAGCGTCCCGCGGGGCTGAGCCGACCACAGTGACGACAGGTCGGTGAGCATCCTCGACCAGCGTTGGTCGTAGGCGCCGGCGGCCGCGGCCGCCCAAGTTTCTCCCTCGTCCTCGAAGATCGCCCCGACGGCCAGATCCAGGGATCCGCTCCAGTCGGCGTACTCCCCGCCCGGAGCCAGCTGCGGCAGGGCGCTCTGGATCTCGCCGGACGTGTCGGCCCAGGTTCCGGCGATCGGCACCGGGTTCTCCCGCCAGGCGGCGAACGCCCCGTCGGCGACCCCTTCGCCGGCGGCCCCGGACAGCCATCCCGTCATCGGGGTGGGTGCACTGCTGCCCGCGGTCGGTCGCCCATCGATCGAAGGCGGGCTGCATCCGCACACCAGCAGGACCACGGAAAGGATGAGCACGACCGTTCGTGGCGACCCGGCCCACCCGCGTCGCGGCCGGTCAGCGGCCATAGGCCGACAGTGCCGCGCTCACCGTGACGACGGGGATCCCGGTGGACCGGAGGGCGTCCAGTTGCGCGGCCAGGTTCGTCGGGGTGACGTCCTCCGAGCCGGTCCCGCTCGGGTCGACGCCGTGATAGGTGAAGATGACCCAGGCATTCTGCGCCTTCGCCTGTTCGGCGGCGTTGCGGATGTCGGCGGCCGTGGTGGTCTGGCCGACGTAGTAATTGGTGAGCGCGTACGGCCGCAACGAGCCCGACGTGTTCAATCCTCCACCCGTTTCCCGGCACCCACGAAAGAAATTCCCGGCAACCGAATCGACGGTGGAGTTGTGACTGCCGTACGGATAGGCGCACGTCGTGGGGGTCACCCCGATCTGGTTGGCGATGACCGTTTGTGAATGGGTGAACTCCGCGCTGACCTGACTCGCCGACAGCGTGGCCAGGTTCGTGTGGTCACGGGTGTGATTGCCGATCTCGTCGCCGTCGGCGACGAGTTGCCGGACCTGGGTCGCGTTCATGTTGGTGCCTGTCCAGCCGAGCGCGTCCGAGATGATGAAGAAGGTCGCCGGAAGCGAGCGTTGCACGAGAAGTGGCCGCGCATAGGTGTATTGGCCGATCGTGCCGTCATCGAAGGTGATGCTGGCGATGCCCGTCCCGCCCGGCTGGGTGGTGGTGGGGGTGGTGGTTCGGGTGGTGGTGCCCGTGCTGGTGGGGGTGGTGGTGCTGGTCGGGGTGGGGGTACCGGTGCCGGTTGTTGTTGCGATGACGGCCTTGTCGATGTTGATGGTGGGGGAGGCGCCGTTGGTCTTGCGGCCGGTGACGGTGATGGTGATGGTGTGGGTGGTGTTGGTGAGGGTGGGGGTGGTGTAGACGGCGGTGAGGGTTTGGGTGGCGGCGTAGAAGTCGATGTCGGTGGTGGGGCCGTTGTCGACGGCGAAACTGCCGATGCCGCCGGGGGGTTCTTTGAAGCCGTAGATGGTGGCTTGGGTGCCGGTGAAGGTCAGGACGGCTTTGTTGCCGGTGGTGTAGGCGTAGCGGTAGCTGTTGTTCGTGGCGGTGCTGTTGCAGCCGCCGCAGCTGGTCCAGGACGAGCCGGTGTAGGTGAAGTAGTTGGCGCCACTGGTCACCGCATCATCAACGGTCACCCCGGTCGCCGGGGGAGTGGTCGGCGGGGTGACCGTCGGCTGGGTGGTGGTGCTGGTGGGGGTGGTGGTTCGGGTGGTGGTGGCCGTGCTGGTGGGGGTGGTGGTGCTGGTGGGGGTGGTGGTACCGGCGCCGGTTGTTGTTGCGATGACGGCCTTGTCGATGTTGATGGTGGGGGAGGCGCCGTTGGTCTTGCGGCCGGTGACGGTGATGGTGATGGTGTGGGTGGTGTTGGTGAGGGTGGGGGTGGTGTAGACGGCGGTGAGGGTTTGGGTGGCGGCGTAGAAGTCGATGTCGGTGGTGGGGCCGTTGTCGACGGCGAAACTGCCGATGCCGCCGGGGGGTTCTTTGAAGCCGTAGATGGTGGCTTGGGTGCCGGTGAAGGTCAGGACGGCTTTGTTGCCGGTGGTGTAGGCGTAGCGGTAGCTGTTGTTGGTGGCGGTGCTGTTGCAGCCGCCGCAGCTGGTCCAGGACGAGCCGGTGTAGGTGAAGTAGTTGGCGCCACTGGTCACCGCATCGTCGACCGTGGTGTCGGCGGCATTCGCGATGGGCGCGATCAGGATGGCCGCGCCGATCAGGAAGCCGAGGGCGATGACGAACCCGGCGGCCCGGTGGTGGAACTGCGGTTGACGCTGCGACATTTGGCCCCCCCAAAATGGTGGCGACCGGCCGTGTCGACCACCTGCACAGGAATCTGCTGCCACGCAGCGTAGCGCCATTGTTCGCATCCGGCCCGATTTGGTGGACTTAAAAACGCGACGAATTCATCTGGTGACTGTGGGTAGTAGCCAGGAGTGTTTCGTCCGTCAGCGCCGGCGGGCGGTCGCGGCCACGGCCATGTCGGCCAGCCGTTCGTGGACGGGATCGGGCACGGCCGACCGGCCGTCCGGACCGATCGAGCTCAGCGCCGCCAGACCGGTACCCACCAGCTCGGCGATCCGGCGCTCCACCGCCCCGACGGCGCCGGTGCCGGCGATGATGGCCGTCAGCTTCTCGGTGTCCGCGTCGGCCCGTCCCACTCCGGCATCGAGGTCGGCCAACTCGCCCACCCGGTCCGGCGCGCGGCCCAGCTCGGCCCGGGCCAGCGCCAGCAACACCGTCTGCTTGCCCTCGACCAGGTCGTCGCCGGCCGGCTTGCCGGTGACCGCCGGGTCGCCGAACACCCCGAGCAGGTCGTCGCGCAACTGGAAGGCGACGCCGATGTCGGTGCCGTAGGTGCGCAGCGCCGCGATGGTCGCCGGCGCCGCTCCGGCCAGCGCGGCGCCCAGATGCAGCGGCCGTTCGATCGTGTAGGCGGCGGTCTTGTACCGGTTGACCCGCATGGCGTCGCGTTCCTGCGTGGCCGGGTCGGCCTCGGCGGACACCGTGACGGCCAGGTCCAGCAGCTGGCCGGCGAGCACCTCGGTGCGCATGGCCCGCCAGACCGGGGCGGCCCGGTGGGCTGCGCCGAGCGGCAGGGCGCCGGCCAGGAACAGGTCGTCGCACCAGGCCAACGCGAGGTCGCCGAGCAGGATCGCGACCGACACCCCGTGGTGCTCCGGGTCGGCGGCCACGCCCGCGTCGGCCGCCCGTTTGGCGACCGCCCGGTGCGTGGACGGCCGCCCCCGGCGGCGCTGCGAGCGATCGATGATGTCGTCGTGCAGCAGCGCGCAGGCCTGCAACAGTTCCAACGCCGCCGCCACCTGCAGCACCGCATCGGCGTCCGGGCCGGTGGCCGCGCCGCCGCCGGCCAGCCAGCCGCACCACAGAAACTGCGGCCGCAGCCGCTTGCCGCCGTCGGTGACGAACTCGACCAGCAGCTCGACATCCGCGACCAACCGCGGGTCGACGGCCGCAACGTCGGCGCGTCGCCGGGCCAGTTCGGCGGTGATGACGGCGTGCAGCCGGTCGGCATCGATCACCCGCCCAGTGTGCGGCAAACCGGGCTCGGGTCGGTTCATCCCCTCGTGATCGGGCCCCGATAGGCTCAGGCCATGCCCACGGTGCCCGAACGACTCGCGACCGCGGGGCCGCATTTCTCCGTGGAGTTCATGCCGCCTCGCAGTGACGCCGACGAGGACGTGCTGTGGCGGTCGGTGCGCCGGCTGGAACCGCTGCGTCCGGCCTTCGTGGCGGTCACCTATGGCGCCGGGGGATCGCGGCGCGAGCGCACAATCCGCGTCACGCAGCGCATCGCCGAGGAGACCACGCTGTTGCCGGTGGCCCACCTGACCGCGGTCGGTCACTCGGTCGCCGAGCTCCGGCAGATCATCGGCTCCTACGCCGCGGTGGGTGTGAACAACATCCTGGCCCTGCGCGGCGACCCGCCCGGCGATCCGAACGGCGAATGGATCGCGCACCCGCAGGGCTTCGAGTACACCGGGCAGCTGGTCGCCCTGGCCCGATCGCTGGGCAGCTTCAGTGTCGGCGTCGCCGCCTACCCGGACAAGCACCCGCGCTCGGCCGATCTGGCCTCGGACACCCGGTTCCTGGTCGACAAGATCAATGCCGGGGCCGACTTCGTGATCACCCAGATGCTGTTCTCGGCCGCGGACTACGAGCGGCTGCGGGAGCGGATGGAGCGGGCCGGGGCGCGGGTGCCGGTGCTGCCGGGCATCATGCCGGTCACCTCGCACGGCCGGTTGATGCGCATCGTCGAGCTGTCCGGTCAGCGGGTGCCCGAACAACTGGCCGACGAGCTGTACGCGGTGCGCGAGGATCCGGAGGCCGGCCGGGCGATCGGCATGGAGCACGCGGTCCGGATGAGTCAGGACCTGCTCGACGCGGGTGCCCCATGCCTGCACTTCTATACGTTCAACCGGTCGAAGGCGACCATCGAGGTCCTTTCCGCACTGGGCATGACGCCCGCGATGCGTCGCTGATCGACCGCCACCCATGAACCTGGGCACCCCCGAGGCCATCTTCGCGATCGCGGCGCTGGTCCTGCTGCTGTCCATCATCGCGGTGCGGCTGTCCCGCCGGTTGGGCATGCCCTCGCTGCTGCTGTACCTGGGCATCGGCCTGGTGCTGGGCGTGGACACGTTCGGCATCGACCTGGACAACACTCTGCTCACCGAGCATCTCGGGTTCGTCGCGCTGGTCTTCATCCTGGCCGAAGGTGGGTTGACCACCCGCTGGTCCAACGTCCGGCCCGCCCTGGGCCTGGGCATCTCGCTGGCCACCGTGTCGGTCGTGGTCTCCGTCGCGATCGCCGGCGCCGGGGTGTTCCTACTGATGGGTTTCGACTGGCGGACCTCGTTGCTGTGGGGCGCGGTGCTCTCCAGCACCGACGCCGCCGCGGTGTTCTCCGTGCTGCGCGGGGTCGGGGTCAAGCCGCGGCTCTCGGCCGCGCTGGAACTGGAGTCCGGTCTCAACGATGCCCCGGTGGTGATCGCCGTGGTGCTGCTCGCCGGCACCGCCGAGATCACCTGGCTGGACCCGCTGCTGGTGGTCTACGAGCTCGTCGTGGGTGCGCTGATCGGCGCCGGGATCGGGTGGGGCGGGGCCTGGCTGATGCGCCGGGAGGCGTTGCCGGCGGCCGGCCTGTACCCGCTGGCCACGATCGCCCTGATCGGCGGCGCCTACGCGGTCGGCGTCTTCACCCACGCCTCGGGCTTCCTGGCCTGCTACGTGGCCGCAGTGGTGCTGGGCAACTCCCGGATCCCGCACCGCTCGGCCACCCTGTCCTTCGCCGAGGGCCTGGGCTGGCTCGCCCAGATCGGGCTGTTCGTCATGCTCGGGCTGTACGTGGACCCCACCGGGTTGCCGGCCGCCCTGGTGCCCGGCCTGCTGATCGGCCTGTTCGTCCTGCTGGTCGCCCGCCCGGTCTCGGTGGTGGCCGCCGCCCTGCCGTTCCGGCTGCCCTGGCGCGAGCAGATCTTCCTGTCCTGGTCCGGACTGCGCGGTGCGGTGCCCATCGTGCTGGCGATGATCCCGTTGATGAACGGCGTCGAATACTCCAGCCTGCTGCTGGACGTCATCGTCGTGGTGGTCGTCACCTACACATTGCTGCAGGGCACGACGCTGCCCTGGCTGGCCCGCAAGCTCGGCGTGGTGCAGTCCGGGCAGGCCTTCGAGATCGAGATGGAAGCCGCGCCGCTGGACGAGATGAACGCGCACGTGCTGCAGGTGACGATCCCGGAGAAGTCCAAGATGCACGGCGTCTACGTGGCTCAGCTGCGGCTGCCGATGCCGGCCACCATTTCGCTGCTGATGCGCAACGGCGAGCCGGTGCACCTGAACCCGAACATCCGGCTGCAGTCCGGCGACCAGCTCCTGGTCATCGCCCCGGAACGGGTCCGGGCGGCCACCGAACGCCGGCTGCGCGCGGTGGGCCGCGGCGGCGCGCTGGCCAACTGGTTCGGCGAGCGGGGCGAACGGTCCGACTGAGCGGCCGTCTCTGGGACAATGGTGGGCGTGACGGATCAGCCCGAGGACGCCCCGCCGGCGACGGACCAGACTCCCGCCGATCCGACCCCGGCGCAGAGCACTCCGGCCGATCCGGCGTCCACCGATTCCACGCCGCTCAAGCCGCGCAAGGTCGGCCTGCTCGCCGCGATCGCCGCGACGGTGATCGTCCTGGACGTCATCAGCAAGGTGATCGTGGTCGCCACGATCCAGCCGAACCAGCCCGTGCGGGTGCTGGGCGGCCTGGTCTACCTGTCGCTGATCCGCAACCCGGGGGCGGCCTTCTCCATGGCCACCGGGATGACCTGGCTGCTCGCGTTGATCGCGATCGGGGTGGTCGTGGTGATCATCCGGATGGCTCCACGGCTGCGCTCGACCCCATGGGCGATCTCGCTGGGCCTGGTGCTGGGTGGGGCGATCGGCAACCTGATCGACCGGATCTTCCGGGCCCCCGGCTTCCTGCAGGGCCACGTGGTGGATTTCGTCTCGGT
This sequence comes from Nakamurella multipartita DSM 44233, assembly GCF_000024365.1. Lineage (NCBI taxonomy): Bacteria > Bacillati > Actinomycetota > Actinomycetes > Nakamurellales > Nakamurellaceae > Nakamurella > Nakamurella multipartita. Next base: position 3,520,266 of record NC_013235.1, on the reverse strand, counting down.
GTTCGGACCCAACGCCGAGTACTTCCCGGTGTTCAACGTGGCCGACTCGGCCATCACCATCGGCGGGATCAGCCTGGTCATCACCGCGCTGCTGGGCATCGACTTCGACGGCACCCGCACCCGCTCGCGCAAGGACGACAGTGCCTGACGTACGCCGGTTGCCGGTCCCCGACGGGCTGGCCGGAATGCGCCTCGACGCCGGGGTGGCGCGCCTGCTCGGGCTGAGCCGGACCACGGTGGCGGAGATGATCGACGCCGGTGACGTGCTGGTGGACGGCGTGCCGGTGGCCCGATCGAGCCGAATGGCCCTGGACACCTGGTTGGAGATCACCCTGCCCGAACCGGACCGGCCGCCGGCCGTCCAGGCCCAGGTCGTGGACGGGCTGAGCGTGCTCTACCGGGACGCCGACATCGTCGTGGTCGACAAGCCGGTCGGGGTGGCCGCCCACCCCAGCCCGGGCTGGACCGGGCCGACCGTCCTGGGCGCACTGGCCGGCCTGGGCATCGCCGTCAGCACCTCCGGGTCCGCCGAACGGCAGGGGATCGTGCACCGGCTGGACGTGGGCACCACCGGGGTGATGGTGGTGGCGTTGTCCGAACGGGCCTACACCACGCTCAAGGCCGCGTTCAAGGAGCGCACGGTCGACAAGATCTACCACGCGCTCGTGCAGGGCCACCCGGATCCGAGCGCCGGCACCATCGACGCGCCCATCGGACGGCACCCGTCCTCGGACTGGAAGTTCGCGGTCGTCGCCGGCGGCAAGGACAGCGTCACGCACTACGAGACGCTGGAGGCGTTCCGGGCGGCCAGCCTGCTGCAGGTGCACCTGGAGACCGGGCGCACCCATCAGATCCGGGTGCACTTCGCCGCGGTCCGGCATCCGTGCGTGGGGGACCGGACCTACGGGGCCGACCCGACCCTGGCCGACCGGCTGGGACTGCAACGGCAATGGCTGCACGCGCGCACCCTCGGCTTCGCCCATCCCGACGACGGGCGCTGGGTGGAGTTCACCAGCCCCTACCCGGCCGACCTGGCGCATGCGCTCGAGGTGCTGGCCGGAACCTGACGATCAGGATCCGGCCCGGGTGAAGACGGCCCCGGCGGTCCGGATGATGATCTTCACGTCCAGCCAGAGCGACCAGTTCTCGACGTAATAGTTGTCGAAGCGGGCACGGTCGGCGATTGAGGTGTCCCCGCGCAGCCCGTGGATCTGCGCCCACCCGGTCAGGCCGCAGGGCACGCGATGCCGGGCCCAGTACCGGGGGTAGGTCTGCCGGAACTGATCGACGAAGTGCGGGCGCTCGGGTCGTGGACCCACGATGCTCATGTCGCCGCGCAGGATGTTGAGCAACTGGGGCAGTTCGTCCAGGCTCGATGTGCGCAGGATCCGACCCACCGGCCCGAGCCGGTCGTCGTGCGAGATGTTCCAGTTGGTGGCCGACTCGGTCTCGTCGACCGGCCGGAGCGAGCGGAATTTGAGCAACTCGAAATGCCGGCCGTCCACCCCCACCCGAATCTGCTTGAACAGGACCCCGGGACCGCCCTCGATCCGCACGGCCAGCGCGATCAGGGCCATCACCGGTGACAAGAGTGCCAGCGCAAGACCGGATGCGGCAATATCCATCATCCGTTTGATCGGCCAGGAGCTGGCTCGATAGGCGCCACGGCGCAAACGGGTGAGTGGAACGCCCCAGATGTAGTCCATGTCGGTGCTGACATGGTGCACCTCGAAGAGTCTTGGCAGGATGAAGATCTCGCAGTTGAGCCGGTCGCACTGCCGGATCACGTCGATCATCTGCTCCTCCGGCGCGGTCGAGAAGGCAATGATCACCGTGCGAACGCCCGTCAGCTGCAACACTTTCGGCAGCGTGTCGGTGTGCCCGAGGATCGGGAACTCGTAGTCGCCCAGCTGGCTCAGCGGGTCGGAATCGACGAATCCGACCGGTGCCAATCCGTATTCCGGATGTTCGTGCAGCGTGCGGGCGACCGACTGGCCGACCAGCCCGGCACCGACAACAACTGTGCGGTGGGCGATTCCGTGCCGACGCAAGGAGCGGATGGCCAGGTAGGCCAGTGAGCGCAAGATCGTGACAATCGCCACAGTCAGCACGGCGAAGAGCAATTGGGATTCCTGGTGCTGCTGATCGGACGGGCGATCAAGCAGGCTCAAAGCAATTGTCGACAGTCCTACAGTCCCCAGCATGCCCAGGGCGACCCGGGGCAGATCATCCAGGGCCGACAGGGTCAGTCGGGACCGGTACAGGCCGGCCAGCGCGAAGATCACCACGCAGATCGTGAAGGTCACCAGCGAGCGCACCGTGAGCTGCCCGAGCATCGCCTTGGCGCCGATCAGAGCGAATAAGTCGGCGGCCAGGACCAGCGGCCAGATCCCCTGTCCCAGAAGTGCCACCGGAATGTTTAGCCGGCGTCGGGCCACCTGATCGGCGTAGGGGGCCAGAGCCTCGGTCGGCAAGGGACGACCCGTCCACGAAGGCGTCGGACCAGCAGATTCCCCGGCCGTCGGCGACTCGCCGCGCGCACGCACGGCACTGGCGGCAACCCCGTGCTCGGACCGGGTTGACGGCGAATGCCCTTCGATCACGCTTCAGACCCCCATGCCTGAGATGCCTCTCCGTGAGCTCATGGAAGCTCGGATGGCTGAAATGTCCAGATCGTGGAACGGTAGACCGCCCTACGCTAACAGGTGGTGATGAGGTTCTGGCCAAGTTAAGCTGAATGGGTGGCGCTGGACCATTTGGTGACCTACTCTTCTCTCGGTAGCGTCGGGACGGCGCGGTGCCAGCGGGAGGCAACGAGGCCGCCGCATCCAGGCCTCGGTCGATGCACTCGTCGTGAAAATACTTGTGCTGCAGCAGCTGTGGCGAAATTTGGGGAGGATCATGCGCATCTTGGTGACCGGTACCGAGGGGTACCTCGGGTGCCTGCTGGCTCCGGAACTGGCCCGGCGTGGCCATGACGTGGTCGGGCTGGACACCGGATTCTTCAAGTCCGGATGGCTGTATCGGGGCACCGACCGCACGGTCTTGACTCTTGATAAAGATGTCCGGAGTGTGCAGGCCGAGGACCTTGTCGGATTCGACGCGATCGTGCACATGGCGGAGCTGTCGAATGATCCGCTCGGCGACCTGCTCGGGGACGTGACCTACGACGTCAATCACAAGGGCACGCTCCGGCTCGCCACGCTGGCGAAATCGGCCGGGGTACAACGGTTCATCCACATGTCCTCGTGCAGTGTCTATGGGGTGGCGGACGGCGTCGTCGACGAGAGCTCGCCGATCAACCCCCAGACGGCGTACGCCGACTGCAAGGCATTGGTGGAACGAGACGTCTCCGCGCTGGCGGATGATGCCTTTTCGCCCACTTTCATGCGCAACGCCACCGCGTTCGGCGCATCCCCGAGGATGCGCTTCGACATCGTGCTGAACAACCTGGCCGGGTTGGCCCACACCACCGGCCGGATCTCCATGACCTCGGACGGAACTCCGTGGCGGCCGCTGGTGCACGCCATGGACATCGGCAAGGCGATTCGCTGCGCGTTGGAGGCGCCGCGAGACGTCGTGCACAACGAGGTTTTCAACGTCGGCAGCAACGAGCAGAACTACCAGGTGCGTGAGATCGCCGAGCAGGTGGCCGCCGCGTTCCCCGGATGCGTGACCGAGTTCGGCCCGCCCGGACCGGACAACCGGAGCTACCGGGTCAATTTCGACAAGATCCACGCCCAGCTCCCCGGCTTCGAGTGCGACTGGAATGCCTCCCGCGGGGCCGAGCAACTGGCGCGGATCTTCTCCTCGATCGACCTGGATGCCGAAACCTTCACCGGTCGCGGGCACACCCGGCTCAAGCAGCTCGAGTACCTGCTGCGCACGAAACAGATTGACGCCGAACTTCTCTGGACGGCGGCCCGATGAAGTTCATCGACACGCCGATCGACGGGGTGGCCATCGTGGAGCTGGAGGAGCGTCGCGACGACCGCGGGTTCTTCGCCCGCAGCTTCTGCCAGGACGAGTTCGCGGCCCACGGCCTGCTGCCGGAAGTGGTGCAGTGCAACCTGTCCTACAACCACCGGGCCGGCACGTTGCGCGGCATGCACTTTCAGCTCGAGCCGGCCACCGAGGCCAAGCTGGTTCGCTGCATCTCCGGCGCCATCGTCGACATCATCGTGGACCTGCGTCCCGGCTCGCCGACCTATCGGCAGCATGTCGCGGTGGAATTGAGCGCGGCTAATCGTCGTTCGTTCTATGTCCCGCCGATGTTCGCGCACGGATTCCAGACCTTGGTCGACAACACCGAAGTGCTCTACCAGGTCAGCGAACGCTATACGCCGGGTCAGGAACGCGGTCTTCGCTACGACGATCCGGCGCTCGGGCTGTCCTGGCCGCTACCGGTCTCCGCCATCAGCGACAAGGACGCGAGCTGGCCGCTGCTCGAGCCGGTCGGAGCGCCGGCATGATCCTGGTCGACACCGCCCTGGGTCGACGTCAGGAGCGCGGCGAACCGATCCGGGTCGGCATGATCGGGGCCGGCTTCATGGGTCGTGGAGTAGCCCGGCAGATCATCCGGTACACGCCCGGCATGACCCTGGCCGCAGTCTCCAACCGCAACCTGGCCGGGGCCCAGCGGGCCTACCGCGAGGCCGGTATCGACGACGTCGACGTGGTCGATTCGGCGGCCGGGGTCAGTGCCGCGGTGGCGGCCGGTCGGCCGGTGGTGACCGACGACCCGATGGCCGTCTGCGCGGCCGACGGCATCGACGTGATCTGCGACGTGACCGGCGCGGTCGAGTTCGGCGCGGCGATCACCCTGGCCGCGTTCGAGGCCGGCAAGCCGGTGGTGACGATGAACGCCGAGCTGGACGGCACCGTGGGTCCACTGCTGGCCCACCGCGCGGCCGCCGCCGGTCTGGTGTTCAGCGGCGTCGACGGCGACCAGCCGGGCGTGGAGATCAACCTGTTCCGGTTCGTCACCGGCCGGGGGCTGACCCCGCTGGTGCTGGGCAACATCAAGGGTCTGCAGGATCGGTTCCGCAACCCGACCACGCAGGCCGGGTTCGCGGCCCAGTGGGGCCAGGACCCGCACATGGTCACCAGCTTTGCCGATGGCACCAAGGTCTCGTTCGAACAGGCCATCGTGGCCAACGCGACCGGGATGACGGTCGAGCGACGGGGCATGCGCGGAGCCGATCACCGCGGCCACGTCGATGAGCTGACCGGTGCCTATGACGTCGAGCAGCTGCGGGAGCTGGGTGGAGTCGTCGACTACGTCGTCGGCGCCAAGCCCGGCCCCGGGGTCTTTTGCCTGGCCACCATCGACGATCCGGTCCAGGCCCACTACCTGAACCTGTACAAGCTGGGCGCCGGACCGCTCTACAGCTTCTACACGCCGTATCACCTGTGCCACTTCGAGGTGCCGGCCAGCCTGGCCCGGGCGGTCGACTTCGGCGACGCGGCCATCGCGGCCGCCGGTCGGCCCATGGTCGAGGTGGTCGCGACCGCCAAGACCGACCTGTCCCCGGGCCAGGTGATCGACGACCTGGGCGGCTATCTGACCTACGGCGAGGCGGAGCGGGCCGATGTGACGGCTGCCCAGCGGCTGCTGCCGATGGGCGTCGCGGCCGGGTGCACCGTGGTGCGTCCGGTGGCCAAGGACGCCACATTGACCTACGACGACGTCGCCGTGCCGCAGGGCCGGTTGATCGACAAGCTGCGCGACGAGCAGACGGCGGTGTTCGGATGAGCGTCACCGAGCGCTCGGTCGTCGCCGGCGAGCGGCCGGTGCCGGTCGCCGACACCAGCTACGAGGTCGTGCTGGTGACCTATCACAGCCGGGAGCAGCTCACCGGCCTGCTGACGCACGTCGGAGCCACCGGCCCGGTCGTGGTGGTGGACAACGCATCGGGCGCGGACGGGGTGCCGGACGTGGTCCGGGCGCTGCCCCGCGGCCGCTGGCTGGACGGCCGCAACGGCGGCTTCGCCCGGGCCGCCAACCTGGGTGCCCGCACCAGCACGGCCGAGTTCCTCGTCTTCGCCAATCCGGACAGCCGGCCGACCGTGGACGTCTGGCGGGCGCTGGTCGGGCACCTGCGCGACGAGCCCGAGCTCATCGCGGTCGGCGCGGCGACCACCGGCCCGGACGGCTCCATCGAGCTGGGCGTCGGTGGCTGGGACCCCACCCCGCGGCGCGCGTGGGTACACGCCCTGGGTCTGCATCGGCGGTGGCCGACGGCCGGCGTCTTCGCCAAGCCGAGGACAGGGCAGGACGTCGACCTGGAGTGGATCTCGGGCGCCTGCCTGGCCGTTCGCCGGCGCGAATTCCTCGACCTCGGCGGCTTCGACGAGCGCTACTTCGTCTACAACGAGGACATGGCCTTCGGTCGGGCCGTCCGGCGGTCGGGCCGGCGCATGGTGCTGCGCACCGATCTGCTGGTGCCCCACGCCACGGCCAGTTCGGGGGGCGGTGGCACCGCCATGCCGCAGCAGCGAGGCGCGTCGATGGCCGCCTATCTGCATGATCATCACCGCCCGGCGGCCGCCCGGGTGATGCGCGCGGCCTTCGCCGCCGGCATGGCGCCGCGCATCCTGATCGGGGCCGGACGCGGTCGCTGGTCCACCGTGCGTCAGCACTGGGCGTACGTGCGGGGTATCGCGACCCAACGATCCCCCTACCGGGCCGGATAGCCGCATGGTCCTGAGCAATGACCGGGTCGACGACGATCGGACGGTTCGTCGACGGCTGCCGGTGCCCGGTCGGGTCGCCGGTCGGGTCAGTTGGACCGTGGTCGATCAGGGTTTGTCGGCCGCGTCGAACTTCCTGCTCGCGGTCCTGGTCGCTCGCGCCGTCGACGCCGAGGCGTTCGGCGCCTTCTCGGTGGCGTTCCTGGTCTATTCGATCGTGGTGGCGGTCAACCGGGCGGCGGTGGGACAGCCGCTGCAGATCACCTTCGCGGCCGAGGGTCGCCGGCAGTTCCGGTCCGCCGTCCGCTCCGCTCTCGGGGCGACCATCGCGCTCGGCGTGGTGGCCGGAATCCTCACCGCGGCAACCGGTTTGCTGCTCGGTGGGCAGACCGGTCAGGCGTTGGTCGCGCTCGGCGTCGTGCTGCCCGGCCTGATGGTGCAGGACATCTGCCGCATGGCGTTCTTCGCCGCCGGCCAGCCGGCCCGGGCGACGGCGATCGACGCCCTGTGGACGGTGGCGATGCTCGTCGGCCTGATCTTCGCCCAGAGCGACCGGGCCGATGTCTGGTTGCCGGTGCTGATCTGGGGTGCCACCGGGCTGATGTCGGCCCTGTACGGCCTATATCTGCTGGACACGGTTCCCCGGCTGCGGGGGTCGGTCCGCTGGGTGGTCGGGCAGCGCAAGCTCACCGGGTACCTGCTGGTCGAATACGTCCTGAGTCAGGGATTGGCGCAGTGGGGGATCCTGGCGGTCGGGGTGTGGGGCACCGCCGCCGGCGTGGGTGCGCTGCGGGCCGGTCAGGTCCTGCTCGGCCCGATGAACATCCTGGGCACGGCCGCGTTCATGTTTGCCGTGCCCGAAGTCGCTCGGCGGGTGGCCTTCTCGCCGGCCGGTCGGATGCGCTTCGCGCTGGTGGTCTCGTCCGTCCTGGGCCTGGCCGGGGTGCTCTACGCCTCTGTCCTGCTGCTCCTCCCGTCCGCCTGGGGGCAGCAACTGCTCGGCGATTCGTGGAGCGGCGCCCAGATGGTGCTGCTGCCGCTGTGCCTGCTCGCGGTGGTGGCGGCGGCGGCGACCGGTCCGGTCGCCGTCCTGTACGGGATGGGGCTGGCCAAGCTCACCCTGCGGGTGAACCTGCTGCGGGCGCCGATGCTCGTGGTCGGTCTGGCCGTGGCCATCCCGCTCTGGGACGCCGTCGGGGCGGCCTGGACGCTCGCGCTGGTCGAGGCCGCGCTGCTGCCGATCTGGTTCCTGCAACTGCGGCGCGCTCTGACCCGGCTCACGGTGGAGGACTGACATGCTGGCCGTACTGGAAGAGCAGGCCGAGAAGGCGCGCTCGGTCCTGACTCCCGAGGTCTTCGACTACTACGACGCGGGTTCCGGCGACCAGCTCACCCGGGCCGAGTCCGGGGCGGCGTGGGCCGACTACCGCTTCCGGCCGTTCCCGTTGCGGGACGTCAGCGCCGTGGACACCGCCTCGACCGCGCTGGGTGTGCCGGTCGCCACGCCGATCGCCATTGCTCCGTCCGCGTTCCAGCGACTGGCCCATCCCGACGGTGAACGGGCCACCGCCGCCGCCGCCGGCCAGGCCGGATCGCTGTTCGTGCTCTCGACCCGGGCGTCGTTGCCGATCGCCGAGGTGGCGGCCGCCGCCACCGGGCCATGGTGGTTCCAGGTCTACGTGATGCGTGACCGCGAACTCACCCGGCGCGTGGTGGCCGATGCGGTGACCGCGGGCGCCCGCGCGCTGGTGCTCACCGGCGACACCCCGTACGTCGGACGCAAACGGCAGGTTCGTGGCACCCGCATCCCGTTGCCCGACGACCACTTCCTGGTCAACATCGCCCCCCACCTGGCCCCCGGGGTCGACGGGCGCGCGGCCGCCGCCCAGGATCCGTCGATCGGTCTGGAGACGATCGACTGGCTGCGCCGGGAGTTCGGCCTGCCGGTGCTGGTCAAGGGCGTGCTGCGCGGCGACGCTGCGGACGAGTGCCTGCGCGCCGGTGCCGCCGGGGTGATCGTGTCCAATCACGGCGGCCGGCAGCTGGATCGCGCGGTGCCCAGCGCGCACGCCCTGGGCGACGTCGTCGACGCGGTGGCCGGACGCGCCCCGGTCTACGTCGACGGCGGAATCTCCTGCGGCCTAGACGTTCTGACCGCCCTCGCCCTGGGCGCCCACGGGGTGCTCATCGGGCGACCGGTGCTGTGGGCGCTGGCCGCGGGCGGCTGCCAGGCGGTCGCCGACACGCTCAGCGCCATGACCGACGACCTGCGCCACGCCATGGCGCTGACCGGCGTCGCCGGTCTGGACCAGATCAACCGCAGCCTGCTGCATCACTGAACCGACGAAGGGAAACGACCGATGACGACATTCGCCTCGCCGATGGCCGACGAAGAACTGAAGATCAACCCGGATGTCGCGGACATCCCGGTGGTCATCCTGTGCGGCGGGATGGGCACCCGGCTCCGTGAAGCCAGCGAGAAACTGCCCAAGCCGCTGGTCGACATCGGTGGCAAGCCGATCCTCTGGCACATCATGAAAACCTATGAGGCGCATGGCTTCCGCCGCTTCGTGTTGTGCCTGGGCTACAAGAGCGAACTGATCAAGCGCTACTTCTTGGATCTGCGCGAGCAGGTCAACGACTTCAGCCTCGACCTCGCCGGCGATCACCAGCCGCGCTTTCTGACCGACTCCCGTGACGAAGGCTGGGAGATCACCTTCGCCGAGACGGGCCTGGAGACCGGCACCGGTGGGCGGATCCGCCGGGCCCTGAAGTACATCGACACCGATGTCTTCGCGTTGACCTACGGCGACGGCATCGGCGATGTCAATCTGACCGCGCAGCTGGCCCGGCATCGTGAGTCGGGGCTGCTGGCCACCGTGACCGGCGTCCACCCCACCAGCCGCTTCGGCGAGATCCTGGTCAACGACGCGAACACCCAGGTGGTGGAGTTCAACGAGAAGCCGACCCTGGCCACCGGCTGGGTCAGCGGCGGGTTCTTCCTGTTCCAGCGCGAGTTCGCCCAGCGGTACCTGGACGACACTCCCGACCTGCTGCTCGAGCAGGCGCCGCTGCAGCGGGTGGCCCGCGATGGTCAGCTCGGGATCTTCGGCCACGAGGGCTTCTGGGCCGGCATGGACACCTTCCGCGACTGGACCGATCTCAACCGCCGGTGGGACTCCGGCGACGCCCCGTGGAAGGTCTGGAAGGACTGATGTCGACCGAAGCCCACCGATGGATCGTCGTCGCGGATTCGGAGTTCCTTCCGGCCCGAGACGGTGGCGAGCGCGAACAGCAGGGCCTGGTCGAGGCCACGCTGGCCGCGAATGCCCTGCGCGCCCTGGTCATCCCGGCCAAGCAGGAGCTCGACCTGCGGGCCTACCGTGAGCTGGTCGGCGACATCTGTGTGCTTCCGGTGCACCGGCGCCGCTCGCCGTTGATGCTGCTGCATCCGCGGCACCCGTTTGTCGTGGCCTCGCGGCCGACCCCACCGGGCCTGGCGAACCGGCTCCGGTCGCTCGTGCCGGACGCCACGGGAATCTTTGTGCTGTCCTACAAGTCGCACGGGATCGGGGACCGGTTGGCGCGCGACCTGGGGCTGCCGATGGTCGTCCGACAGCACAATCGCGAGTCCGACTACCACCGCAGCCTGGTCGAGGGCTCGCACGGTCCCCGGCGGCTGGTGATGCGCTGGGAGAGTGCCCGGATCGCGCGAGACGAGGCCCGGCACGACCGGTCCGACCTGGTCACCGCGTTCGCCGACATCGCCGCGGAGGACGCGCAACGCCGGCGGGCCGCGGGGGCCCGGCAGGTGATGCACGTGCCGCCCTTCGTGTTCGGCCGCGGCGGGGCGGACCGGGCCGGTGCATTGCCCCGGCAGGCCGGTCGCGGGGACCGGCCGCGAGTGGTCTTCCTGGGCGCGTTGGACGTGGTGACCAACCTCGTCGGCCTCGACTGGTTCGTCGACCGGGTCTGGCCCCAGGTTCGGGCCGCAGTGCCCGATGCGGTGTTCGAGGTCGTCGGCGCGCGGCCGTCCGCGGCGCTGCGGGAACGGCTGGGGACGGTCCCGGGCAGCGAGATCCAGGCCGACGTCCCCTCGGTCGAGCCGTACCTGGAGCGGGCCTGGGTCACGGTCAACCCCGCGGTGGCCGGGTCCGGGGTCAACATCAAACTCGTCGAGTATCTGCAGGCCGGACGCCCGACGGTGAGCACGTCGCTGGCCACCCGCGGGCTCGACCTGCGCTCGGGCGTCGACCTCGAGGTCCACGACGATCCGGGGGCATTCGCGCAGGCGGTCATCCGGCTGCTGGCCGACCGCGAATCCGCTGCGGCGATGGCCGCGAACGGTCGGGCGACGATCCGACGGCTGACCGATCCGACCCGCAACATCGCCATGATCACCCGGGCCTTCGAACAGGCCCGGTCGCCAAGAATGAGTGAGGAACATGACTACCAGTGACCAGCGGAGCCGGCGAGCGGTTCGGATGCAGCCCGGGCGTGATGTTCTGACCGAATCGCCGCCGACGCCGAGCCGGCGTCGCCATCGCGCAGCGGAGTCGGCGGCGTTCCAGGCCCAGGGATTTCCGTCCGAGCGGCCGACCGGAACCGGCGAACTCCCGCCGTTCGGCTTGATCATGGCCCGGCCGTTGCTGCTGGCCATCGCCGCCCTGCTCGGCGCGTTGGGAGGGTTCCTGCTGACCGGCAACTCGGGCTACCAGGCCCAGTCGATGCTGCAGTTCAGCACTGCGAGCCTGGACAGCCTCGTGGTCAAGCAGACCGGCCAGACGCTGGCTCGACGGGTCCTGTCGGCCGACGTGGTCAGCGAGGCCGAGCGGCAGGCCGGCCTGCCGGCCGGGTCGCTCACCGGCCAGATCGCGGCCGGTTGGGAGCAGGACAGCAACCTGGTCGAGGTGTCGGCCCACGCATCCACCGAGGCCGGCGCGATCGCCGCGGCCAACGCGGTCGCCGGGGCCGTCGTCAGCCTCAACGAATCACAGATCCAGGCCCAACTGCAGCAGGCGCACGCGAATTCGTCCGACCTGCTGAACGCGGAGGGCCTGCCCTCGCCGGCGGCCGAGGACGCCCGGGAAGCCCAGGTGGGGCAGTCGCTGGCCAATCGCCAGGATGCCATCACCGCCCGCTCCGGATCGGTCGTGGTGATCGATCCGGCCGCGCAGGCCTCGCACGCCGGGATCACCCCGCTGATGGGTTCGGTGGTCGGCCTCGTCGCCGGCCTGCTGCTGGGCGGTCTGGCCGCCGTCCTGCTCGGCGTCCGGGGCATGCGCATTTCCAGTGTCCGGTCCCTGCGGGCGTTGTTCCCCGGCTACCGGATCAGCCGCACGGGGGAAGCCGCCCGGCTGGTCGGGGAGGTGCTGGAGTCCGGTCGTGAATGCATCGCCGTCGTGTGCCCGGCCGGCGCACGGGAGGCCGGGCTCGCGCTGGCCGACGACCTGAGCGCCTTCGCCGGCGCGCACGGGCACCTGGTCCGCAACCTCGGGCTGGTCGACGACCGGGCCATGGCCCTGGCCACGCTGGGCCGCGACGCGCGTCGCGACGTCCCCGGGATCATGAATGCGGACATGATGATCGCAGTCGTCGACGCCGATTCCGAGGCGGCACACCTGCTCGAAGGACAGTCCGACTTCGTGGCCGTGGTCGTCGCCCGGCGCAGCCGGACCACGGTCGCCGCGGTGGCCGCAGCCATGGAAGCGTTCGATCGGGCCGCTCCTCGCCTGGTTCTGGCCAGGTGAACGCGACATCCTCGCAGCGCCGGGTCGCTGCCTGGATCGCTGTCCTGTTCGGGCTTCTGGTTGTCCTGCAACGCTTGTCCGTGCCCGGCCTGACCAATGTCTCGATGCTGGTGCCGGCGGTGATCGGCTGGATGGTCCTGGCCAGGTTGGCCGGGATCCTGGAGATCGACCGCACCCGGCTGTGCTGGTGGCTCGGGTTCGCCGGGATCAGCGCGCTGGGCATGCTGGTGCAACAGCAACTGGTCGACCGGGCGGTCATCAGCCTGACCGCGTGGATGCTGATCGTGGTGGTCTGGCTTCCGTTCACCATGCGTGCGGTCGACCGCAGCACCGCCACCTACCTGTGCCTGCTGCGGTACGTGAGCTGGATCTGCTCGGGCCTGGCCCTGCTGGCGGTGATCATGGTCGGCCTGCAATTGCTGGGCGTCGGCTACCGGGACTACGTGGCCTCCTTCGTTCCGGCGAACCTGCAGCTCGAGGGCTTCGTGATCAGCTACCCGATCACCTGGGGATCGCCGATCTTCAAGGCCAACGCCTGGATCGGCCTGGAGCCCTCGTTCGTCTCCGCCCAGTTGGGCGTCGGTCTGCTGGCGGCGGTCTTCGTGCGGGCGCGGATGTGGATGATCCTGGTCCTGATCCTCGGGCTCATCGCGACCGTCTCCGGATCCGGGATCGTGATTGTGCTGGTCGGACTGTTGGTGATGGTGGTGCACCGTTCCCGGGTGCTGCTGGTGCGCTACGCGGTCATCGCGGTGGCCGCGGTCGGGACCAGCCTGCTCACGCCGTTCGGAGCGATGCTGCTCGAGCGGTCGACCGAGTTCCAGGGGGAGAACACGTCGACCTCGTTGCGCGCCCTGCAGCCCTACGACGTGCTGATCCCGCAATGGACGACCGACCCGCTGGGGATGCTCATCGGCTACGGGCCGGGCTCCTCCCAGCGAGCGGTCGAGGCGACCAACGTCCTGGGACTGCTGGTGCCGACCCCGCTGAAGATCTTCTTCGAGTACGGGCTGATCGCCGGATTCGTCCTGGCCGTCTTCCTGCTCGTGTGTTATTGGGGGGGACCGAGCCGCACCTTCTCCGTGACGCTGCTGGTCTCCTTGTGGGTCCTGCAGCCGGGATCGACGACCTTGACCATCACCCTTCCCCTGCTCGTTCTGGTCACCCTGTTCTCGCCCCGGTGGGGCCCGCCCCTGGAAACCCTTGATCTGGCCGGGCGTGCCGCCGACGAAACCCCACGATTGGTAGAAAGCCGATGACCCAGATTTCCGATCGCCCGACCGCGCCCGTCATCTCGGTGATCATGCCCGTGCGCAACGAGGCGGCTCACATCGAGGGAGCCCTTCGATCCGTTCTGGCGCAGACGGTCCCCATGGAGATTCTGGTCGTCGACGGGCGGTCGACCGACCGCACGCGCGGGATCGTCCAGAGTCTGGCCGATCCCCGGATTCGGGTCCTGGACAACCCGCGGCGCATCATCCCGGCCGCGCTGAACGTCGGACTGGCCGATGCGCGAGGGCAGTTCGTGGCCCGGGTGGACGGGCACATGACCATCGGCCCGGGCTACTTCCGCACGGCCCTGGACGAACTCGTCGATCCGGAGGTGGCCGCCGTCGGCGGGATCCGCATCGCGCAGGCGACCTCGGCGACCGGCCAGGCCATCGCCGGTGCGCTGGGCAGTCCGTTCGGCGTCGGCAACTCGATCAACCACTATGCGACGACCCCGCAGGACACCGATCATGCCTCGATCGGGGTCTACCGCACCGAGGTGGCCCGGTCGGTCGGCGGGTGGGACGAGAACCTGCTGGTGAACGAGGATGTCGACTTCGACCATCGCATTCTGCAACGGGGTCACCGCATCCGGTTCCACCCGAACATGCAGATTCTGTGGCGGGTCCGCGAGGACCTGCCCGCGTTCGCCCGGCAGTACCGACGGTACGGGCGGGGCAAGGCCGGCATGATTCGCAAGAACGGCCGATCGGCGGTTCGCGCGCGGCACCTGGCCGCTCCGCTGCTGGTCGGGGCCCTCGGGGTGGCTACGGCGGCGTCCGCGGTCGGCCGGCCGCGCGTCGGATTGGCGGTCGCCGCACCGTATGTCGGTGGGCTCACCTATGCGGCGGTGCGCACCGCGAAGTCGAATCCGGCGGGCGGCGGGCCGGCGATCACCCGGCTGGTCGCGGCGTTCGCCACCATGCACGTGACCTGGGGATTCGGGTTTCTCGAAGGCCTGGTGCTGGGCCGGCCGCCGGCCGCCTCCACGGCGCGCGATCCGCGGACGGTCGATCCTCACCGATCAGCGATGGCCGCCCCCACCGAGCGGGTCCATTCGTAGTCCACCCGTGCCTCGATGGAGGACTCCCAGATGAAGGCGCCGAGCAGGTCGGGGTACCGGGCCACGGTGGTGGACCAGGTCGATCCGGTGAGCGTCACCGGACTGCTGTAGGTGGAGGTGTTGCACATGAAGCCGAGCACCTGCTTGGCCGCGGGGATCCCGCCGGCCACCGCAATGCCGACCTTGCGCAGGGCATCCTGTTCGAGGCGGCCATCGGTCGCTTCGACGTAGTCGTAGAGCATGTGGGCGAAGAAGTCGTAGGAGTCGGCGAGCGCATCGGCGAGCGTGAGCCATCGTGCGGTGTGCTCGCCGTAGAGCGCCGCGGTGATCCCGACGAGAAAGTCGGGCCCGAATTCGGACTTCAGCCGGCGGACCGCGGCGACCAGAGCTTCCTGGGTCCAGGTGCTGCCCGAGGGCTCCAGGTCCAGGTCGATTCCGGTGAATCCGTAATTGGTGACGAGCTGGCTCACCGAGTCACAAAACTCCTCGACCTGCGTGTCGTTTGTCACGGTGATCCCGCCGTCATTCTGACCACCGATTCCAATGAGGACGGGTCGGCCACTGCGCACGACTGTGTCGATATGCGAAGCCATTTCCTCGGCCGTGGTCCGATTGGGGCGAAAATGCAGGAGTCCGCTGCCCGAACGAGCGGACTGCGCCATCGCCACGACCAGCATGCTCAGCGTGTCCAGCACGTCGGCGGGGAGTTCGTCGATCGTCGGTGGCTGCCAGTCGAACATCCACATCGACACGATCCGGTCGGGCCGGGGCGGGCGCGGTGCGGTGCTGGACGGCGGTGAAACAGCTTGTTCTGTTGCGGGTGTCGCGATTCCGTCGCTGGTGCCAGGTCCGGAACAGGCGGCCACGGTTCCGGTCGCCAACCCGCCGGCGAGCATCCCCAGCACGGAGATCGCATGCCGCCTGCTGATCGCTCGCCCCTCGCCGGTGGTCGAGGTCATCCGCCCTCGCTCCTCGATCGCATGATCCCAGGCTACCTGTCCCGGCCGTGGCATTCGGGTCGATTCGACCGGCCATCTCGATGCTCTTGCGCCATTCTGGGCGCTATACTTGGGCCGCCCGAAAAAGGGTGAGGAGAAGTATCGCGCAGGGGGCTTGGTGTCCGAGAATCAGGAATTCAGAGAACTGCCGCGCCTGGCCTCGCTCGACGGGCTGCGCACCCTCGCGGTCGTCCTGACCTCGCTGGTGCATCTGGTGCCCGAGTATGTTCCGGGCGGCTTTCTGGGTGTTGATGTCTTCTTCGTTCTCAGCGGGTTCCTCATCACCAGCCTGCTGCTGGGCGAGTTCGATCGCAGCGGCCGTATCGACATCCTTCGCTTCTACATCCGTCGCGCCCGGCGCCTGCTGCCGGCGGTGCTGGTCCTGATGCTCGTCTTTTCCGTTGTCTCGCTGGTCATCTCGGCATCGCGGCGCGACATCGTGGTCACCGGGGTGGTCGACGCGGGGATCTTGACGTACACGGCCAACTGGGCGCCGGTTTTCGGCCATCACCCGCCGTGGCAGGTCGACCACATCTGGTCGTTGTCGGTGGAGGAGCAGTTCTACCTGCTGTGGCCGCTGCTGCTCATCGCCGGAATGCGGTGGCTGAGCCGGACCGCCATCCTGCGGATCACCGCGGTCGCGGCCCTGGTCTCGATGCTGGCCCAGGGGGCCTCCTTCGTGCTCTGGCACTCGACCGAGATCAGCTATCTGGCAAGTCCTTTGCACGCGCACGGGATCCTGCTCGGGTCGTTCCTGGGGCAGCTGTACACCTGGCGGCGGGGGGAGCGGGCGCTGGCCCGGCTGGCCGGCTGGTGGTGGCCGCTGCCGGCCGCGCTGGTCGTTCTGCTCGCGCTGGCCCTGACCACCGGGGTCGACGCCTTGTTCACCTACACCGGCGGGATGGCTCTGGCCGTGGGGGCGTCCGGCGTGCTGGTGTTCGGCCTGGCTGCGCGAGAGACGGTCGGGACGGGCCAGGACCTCGGCACCCGCGTGTTCGGCTGCCGACCGATGGTCGCGATCGGCAAGCGCTCGTACTCGATCTATCTGTGGCAGAACTTCCTGGCCTGGGCGTTGACGCCCTGGTTCCGTGATTCCTTCTGGTGGATTCCGGTCAACGTGGTGGCCACGCTGGCCGCCGCCGAACTGTCGTACCGCTGCGTCGAGCAGCGATTTCTGCGCCGGTCACGGCGATCCGCACCCGGCCGGCACCGCGCGCCGCGTTCCGGCCGGCCGGCGGCCGCCCGGCTGTCGTAACCGATCCGGCCGGTCCGGTCGGCTAGGCGTCGGCCAATGCCGCCTGCATGGCCGCCTCGCCGTCCCGGGCCACCGCGGGCCAATCCACCTGCGGGGCGAGCATCGGGGTCTCCAGATGGCAGGCGAGATTGGGATCGGCGGCGTAGAGCAGATGGGGCTGCCGGCGCCGGGTCAGGGCCCGCAGCTCGAAGGCCAGACGGAAGGGGGTCAGCACGCAATTGGCCGCCACGGCTCGGTATCCGGTCCGAAAACGCGTGGCCGCTCGGCCGAGCACGATCTCGGCCGGGCTGTAGGGCAGCGCGCCCTGGCAGACCATCAGGATCTCATGATCGAGAAAGCGCTCCGGGTAAGGGATCATGCCCTGCCGGATGATGCCAAGGTCGGCCCGCAGCGCGCCCAGCCGCACCCCGTGGGTGCTCGTCGTGCTGGGTACGTTGACCCAGCGTTGCCCGTCCATCATCGCATCGGGCGCCGGGCGCCATCCCCAGGGCGTCGAGCCGTCCGCGGTCGGGTTGTCGGGAGTCGACGCGTACAGGGCGAAGTAGCCCGCGGCGGGGATCGCCTCGGTGGCCGAACGCAGGGCCACGAAGGCTTCAGGCCGATGAAGGTAGTCGTCCTCGCAGAAATAGACGACGTCGTCGTCGGGCCATCCCAATCGATCGGGCAGGCGTAGGGCGGACCAGTAGCTGCCGCGCAGGCCGACCGGCCCGCCAGGAATGTCGATTACCCGGGCGCCGCGCTCGGCCAGTTCCCGCCAGGGCGCGGGCAGGGGACCGTCGGCCAGCACGACGGCCTCGGCGTCGGCCGCTCGGGCGGCGACGAGAAACGAGGCGAGGCAGGTCCCCTTGTCGAAATAGTCGGGTCGGTTCTTGCGGTTCTGCCCGCCATACAGTCGGTAGACCAACCTCAGCGTCATGTGTGAGTCCTTCCCCCGGGTTGCTGCATCCCGCTGCTGACTACTCTAAGCGACGAATTCCCCCAGTTGTGGCCGCCGAAAGAGTGTATCGGGACGGGTCCGGCCGCGCTGGATTCATATCCGCGTCACGAAGGACTGGACAGGCAAGCGATCACTTGCCTATTGTGGCGTGGTGTGGCGGAGACCCCAGGTTCCGAGGCCCTGTTCCGGGCGTTGGCCGACCCGACCCGACGGATCATCCTGGACGAACTGGTCGAACGGGACGGGCAGTCGTTGTTCGAGATCTGTGCCCGGCTGGGTCTGCGGCACGGCATCGGGTCCTCCCGCCAGGCGATTTCGCAGCACCTGGCCCTGCTGGAGCAGGCCGGGCTGGTCAGCACCGAAAAGGCCGGCCGCACCAAATTGCACCACCTGACCACCGCGCCGCTGCGGGAGATCGCCCGCCGTTGGCCCAGCGAAGGAGAAAGCTGATGCTCAGGATCACCGTGACCAGCGTGCTGGTCGACGACCAGGCCAAGGCGCTGGCGTTCTACACCGACAAGCTCGGCTTCCGGCCGGGCTACGACGTGCCGGCCGGCGACTACCGCTGGCTGACCGTCGGCGACGACCATTCCGACGTCCAGCTGCTGCTGGAGCCGGACGCCCATCCGGCCGCGAAGGCGTTCAAGGCGGCGCTGGTCGCCGACGGCATCCCGTACACCCAGTTCGCCGTGCCGGACGTGCATGCGGCCCACGCCGAACTGGTGGAACGAGGTGTGGTGTTCACCCAGCCGCCGGTCGAGATGGGTCCGGTGACCATGGCGATCCTGGACGACACGTGTGGCAATCTGATCCAGCTCATCACCATGACCGGCACGCCGGGGTGACGCGCCGTGCCGCGGTCGGCACGCCCCGATAGATTTCCCCCATGACCTACACCGTCCCGGCACCCCTTCGTCAACGACCGGCGTTTCAGGCGCTGCAGCAGCACTTCGAGCGGCTCCGCGAGACCACCCTGACCGAGATGTTCGCCGCCGACGCCGCCCGCGGCACCAGCCTGACGCTGGAGGCCGAGGGGATCTACTTCGACTACTCCAAGCACCGGGTGACGGCCGAGACCATCGACCTGCTGGTCGAGTTGGCCGAGGAGTCCGGGCTGGCCGACCTGCGGGCCGACATGTTCGGCGGTGAGCACATCAACATCACCGAGGATCGGGCCGTGCTGCACGTCGCGTTGCGCGCGCCGCGCGATCAGGTCATCAGCACCGACGGCCACGACGTCGTGCCGGGTGTGCACGAGGTGCTCGACCGGATGGGTGCGTTCGCCGACCAGATCCGGTCCGGCCAGTGGACCGGGCACACCGGCAAGCCGATCCGGGCGATCGTCAACATCGGGATCGGGGGCAGCGACCTGGGCCCGGTCATGGCCTACGAGGCCCTGCGGCACTACTCCGACCGGGACCTGACCTTCCGGTTCGTCTCCAACGTCGACGGCACCGACTTCGCCGAGAAGACCCACGACCTGGACCCGGAACAGACGCTGTTCATCGTCTCGTCCAAGACGTTCACCACGCTGGAGACGATGACCAACGCGCACACCGCGCGGGACTGGTCACTGGCCGCGCTGGGTGACGAGGCCGCGGTGGCCAAGCACTTCGTCGCGGTGTCCACCAACGCCGAGGCGGTCAGCGCGTTCGGCATCGACACCGCCAACATGTTCGGCTTCTGGAACTGGGTCGGCGGCCGCTACTCCATGGAATCGGCCATCGGCCTGTCCACGATGATCGCCATCGGACCGGAGAACTACGCCCAGCTGCTGGCCGGCTCGCACGCCGTGGACGAGCACTTCCGCAGCACCCCGCTGCGGGAGAACCTGCCGGTGCTGATGGGCCTGCTCACCTTCTGGTACTCGGAGTTCTTCGGCGCGCAGACCCAGGCGGTCCTGCCCTACGACCAGTACCTGCTGCGCTTCCCGGCCTACCTGCAGCAGCTGACCATGGAGTCCAACGGCAAGTACGTCACCCTCGGCGGGGTCAAGGTCGACTACAGCACCTGCCCGGTCTACTGGGGCGAGCCCGGCACCAACGGGCAGCACTCCTTCTACCAGCTGATCCACCAGGGCACGCTGCTGATCCCGGTCGACTTCATCGCCTTCGCGCACTCGCTCAACCCGCTGGGCGACCACCACGACTACCTGACCTCGAACGTGTTCGCCCAGGGCGAGGCGCTGGCCTTCGGCAAGACCGCCGAGCAGGTGCGGGCCGAGGGCGTGGCCGAGGAGCTGGTGCCGTTCAAGGTGTTCGAGGGCAACCGGCCGTCCTCGACCTTCCTGATCGAGAAGCTGACCCCGTACGTGCTGGGTCAGCTGGTCGCGCTCTACGAGCACAGCGTGTTCACCCAGGGCGCGGTGTGGTCGATCGGTTCGTTCGACCAGTGGGGCGTGGAGCTGGGCAAGCAGTTGGCGCAGCGGGTGATCCCCGAGCTGCAGTCCGACGGTGAACCCGAACTGGGCCACGACAGCTCGACCAACGAGCTGATCCGGCGGTATCGCGCAGCCCGCGACACATCCCGGTAGGTTCGGCCCGTGGCTACCCGTACCCGCAAGAAGCCGGTCCAGCGCATCCCTCCGACCGTCGGTACCCGGCCCCTGGGCCGGATCCCGGTGGCCGACGTCTTCCCCATCGTCGACGACGGCACCCGCCCGTCGAAGTCGGTGGTGGGGGAGGAGTTCGACATCACCGCCAGCGTGTACCGGGAGGGTCATGACGCGGTCAACGCCAACGTTGTCCTGACCGACCCGGCCGGCGCGACCACGGTGCTGCCGATGACCTGCATCAATCCCGGGTTGGACCAGTGGTCGGTGACGGTCAGCGCGCCGACCACCGGCCTGTGGACCTACCGGGTGGAGGGCTGGTCGGACCCGTACGGGACCTGGCACCACGACGCGACGATCAAGGTCGCCGCGGACGTGGACACCGAGGTGATGCTGGAGGAGGGCGCCCGCGTGCTGGAGCGGGCGCTGGCCGCCGTGGAGCGCACCCCGGAGCAGGCGGCGGTGCTGCAGGACGCCATCGGCAAGCTGCGCGACACCGCCCACTCGCCCGGGAACCGGTTGGGGGCAGGCGTTTCGGCCGCGGTGGAGCAGGAACTGGCGGCCCGCCCGCTGCGTGAGTTCGTCTCGCCCAGCCCCGACTACCCGTGGCTGGTCGAGCGGGAACGGGCGCTGTACGGAGCGTGGTACGAGTTCTTCCCCCGCTCGGAGGGGTGCTGGTTCAACGAGGAAACCGGCCTGTGGCACAGCGGTACCTTCGCGACCGCCGCCGAGCGGTTGCCGGCGGTGGCCGAGATGGGCTTCGACGTCATCTACCTCACCCCGATCCACCCGATCGGCCGGGTGAACCGCAAGGGCCCGAACAACACCCTGATCGTCGATGAGCACGATCCCGGGTCGCCCTACGCGATCGGCGCGGCCGAGGGCGGGCACGACGCGATCCATCCCGAGCTGGGCACGTTCGACGATTTCGACGCGTTCGTAGCCCGGGCCCGCGAGCTGGGCCTGGAGGTGGCCCTGGACATCGCGCTGCAGTGTGCGCCCGACCATCCCTGGGTCACCGAGCACCCGGAGTGGTTCACCACGCGCAACGACGGCACCATCGCCTACGCCGAGAACCCGCCCAAGAAGTACCAGGACATCTACCCGCTCAACTTCGACAACGACCCCAAGGGCATCTACGCCGAGGTGCGCCGGGTGATCCAGGTCTGGCTCGATCACGGCGTCCGCATCTTCCGGGTGGACAACCCGCACACCAAGCCGGTCGAGTTCTGGGAGTGGTTGATCGGCGACGTCGCCCTGGACTACCCCGAGACCATCTGGCTGGCCGAGGCTTTCACCCGGCCGGCGATGATGCACGGACTGGGCAAGGTCGGCTTCCAGCAGTCCTACACCTACTACGCGTGGCGCAACGAGAAGTGGGACCTGGAGAGCTACTGCCAGGAACTGGCCCGCGACTCGGCGCACTACATGCGGCCGAGCTTCTGGCCGACCACGCACGACATCCTCACCCCGTACATGACCAATGGTGGCCCGGCGGCCTGGAAGCTGCGGGCCGCGCTGGCCGCGACGCTGGTGCCCACCTACGGCATCTACGCCGGGTACGAGCTGATGGAGGCGCAGCCGCGGCCGGGTGCGCAGGAACAGATCGACAACGAGAAGTACCAGTTCAAGAACCGGCACTGGGAGGACTACGAGCAGTACGGGTCCAAGTCCGGCCAGTCGATCGGCTGGTGGCTGGCGATGATCAACCGGATCCGGCGCGAGCACCCGTCCCTGCACTGGCTGCGCAACCTGCGTTTCCACAACGCCGAGAACTCCAGCGTGATGGTGTTCTCCAAGCGCCGGGTCCTGCCCGACGGGCGCGACGACACCATCATCGTGGTGGCCAACCTCGATCCGCACCACAACCAGTCCACCTGGTTCCACCTGAACATGCCCGAGCTCGGCCTGCACTGGGACGACTCGTTCCCGGCCCATGATCTGGTCACCGGCGCGACATGGCACTGGTCGCAGCACAACTGGAGTTGGCTCGGGCCGGAGAACGAGCCCGTGCACATTGTCCAGGTGGGGAGATACTGAGCTCATGTCCGAGTACAGCGGGGCGCCGGCGAAGAAGGGCGGCGGGCTGTCCGGCCGCGCCATCGGCGGGATCGTCATCGCCGTCCTGGTGATCGTGTTCATCGCGATCAACCGGGATCCGGCGAACGTCTCGTTCCTGTTCACCAGCGTCACCATGCCGCTGTGGATCGCCCTGAGCATCGCCGGCGCCGGCGGCCTGCTGGCCGGGTTCCTGATCGGTCGCAAGAAGTACAAGCGCTGAGTTGGCCGACGCCAGGATCGCCGTGCTGTTCGTGCACGGCGTGGGGATCCGCGAGCCCGACTACGCGCGCACCGCGGTCGCCCAGTTGCGGGCCCAGTTCCGGGCCGCGACCAACGACGAGCGGGCCGACGACGACCTGATCATCGAATCGGCCTACTGGGCGCCGGCGGTGCTGGCCCGGCAGGACCGGCTCTCCGAGCGGACGGTGCCCGGCTTCGCCTCGGGCTGGTTCGGGGCGATGGACCGGCTGACCCAGAAGGTGGCGACCGGTTCCACCCTGTCGCTGCTGCCGCTGGCCTTGTCCGGGCTGGTCCGGCACGTCCCCGGGATCCCCAAGATCCACTGGCCGACCCTGCGGTGGGCGGTCACCAGCTTCGTCGGCGACGTGGTCGCCTACCAGGTCTCGCCGCACAGCCGTGAGGTCTACGACGCGGTCCATGCCGAGGTGGCCAAGGCGCTGGCCCGGCTGGCCGAGCGGGCGCCGGACGCGCCGCTGTTCGTGGTCGCGCACAGCCTGGGCAGCGTGATCGCCGCCGACCACTTCTACGACCTGGGCAAGGGTCGGCGGGCCGCGGCCACGGCGCTGCAGGCCGGGCAGACGCTGACCGGCTTCTACACCCTGGGCAGCCCGATCGCCCTGTGGACCCAACGCGACGGCGACTTCGCCTCCCCGTTGCAGATCCCGGCCCGCACCAGCCCGGACCCGGTGCTGGCCAGCGCCGCCGAGTGGATCAACTTCTACGACGCCGACGACGTGCTCGCCTTCCCGCTCAAGGGACTCTCGCCGGAGTGGGACCGGGCGGTGGACGGGGACCGTTCGGTCTCGGTCGGGGCGCTGCTGCTGGGCATGTCACCGGTCTCGCACGTCGCCTACTGGAACGACGCGGCGGTGATCCGGCCGATCGCCAACAGCATCGCCTGGCTGTGGAACGCCCGGCGCGGCGGCTCCTCTACGCTTTGACGGTGGATGTGTCGGAATTGCAGCGTCGGGTCGACGCCGTGGAGGCCGCGATGGCGGCCAACCGGGCCAGCGAGCGGAAGCTGGCCCTGGAACTCGACCGGCTGGCCGAGCATCTGATCGGGGAGAACGCCCCCGAGCTGCAGCAATACAAGCACCGGATCCAGGCCCTGGCGGTGCGGATCGACCCGGACACGCACACCGCGGCCGAGGTGGAGATCTACATCGAGACCTACTGCCGCTACCGGTGATCGCGCCTGGACCCACTGTCGGACCCCTCGTGCTAAGAACTAGGGCGTGAGCAACACCGACTCCTTCGTCCACCTGCACGTGCACACCGAGTACTCGATGCTCGACGGTGCGGCCAGGCTGGGGGAGCTGTTCGCGCGGACCGCCGAACTGGGCATGCCCGCGCTGGCCATGACCGACCACGGCAACGTCTTCGGGGCGCACGACTTCTACCGGCAGGCCCGGGCGGCCGGGGTGAACCCCATCATCGGCATGGAGGCCTACCTCACCCCGAACACCTCGCGGTTCGACAAGACCCGGGTCCGGTGGGCCGACGGCGGCGACGACGACGTGTCCGGCGCCGGTGCCTACACCCACATCACCCTGCTCTCGGAAACCACGCAGGGCATGCACAACCTGTTCCGGCTGGCCTCGCGGGCCTCGCTGGAGGGCTTCTTCTACAAGCCGCGCGCCGACCGCGAGCTGCTGTCGGAATATTCGGCCGGACTGATCGGCACCACCGGCTGCCCGTCCGGCGAGGTGCAGACCTGGCTGCGGATCGGCAACTACGACAAGGCGCTGGCCTCGGCGGCCGAGTTCCGGGACATCCTGGGCAAGGAGAACTACTTCGTCGAGCTGATGGACCACGGGTTGTCCATCGAAACCCGGGTGCGCGACGGGTTGATCCGGCTGGCCCGCGACCTGCAGCTGCCGATGATCGCCACCAACGACCTGCATTACACGAACAAGGCCGACGCGAGCGCGCACGAGGCGCTGCTGTGCGTGCAGTCCGGCAAGACCCTGGACGACCCGAACCGGTTCAAGTTTGACGCGGACGACTTCTACCTCAAGTCGCCGGCCGAGATGCGGGCCCTGTGGGCGGACAAATACGACCTGCGGGAGGCCTGCGACAACACCCTGCTGATCGCCGAGCGGTGTTCGGTCGCCTTCGACGAGGCGTCCTCCTACATGCCGCGCTTCCCGGTGCCGGCGGGGGAGACCGAGCAGACCTGGTTCGTCAAGGAGGTCGACAAGGGGCTGGCCATCCGGTTCCCCGGCGGCATCCCGCCCGAGGTGCGCAAGCAGGCCGACTACGAGGTCGGCGTCATCACCGCGATGAACTTCCCCGGCTACTTCCTGGTCGTGGCCGACTTCATCAACTGGGCCAAGGACCACGGCATCCGGGTCGGCCCGGGTCGTGGCTCGGGCGCCGGGTCGATGGTGGCCTACGCGATGCGGATCACCGACCTGAACCCGCTGGTGCACGGGCTGATCTTCGAACGGTTCCTGAACCCGGACCGGGTGTCCATGCCCGACTTCGACGTGGACTTCGACGAACGCCGGCGCGGTGACGTCATCCGTTACGTCACCGAGCGCTACGGCGACGACCGGGTCGCCCAGATCGTCACCTACGGCACCATCAAGGCCAAGCAGGCGGTCAAGGACTCGGCCCGGGTGCTGGGCATGCCGTTCTCGGTCGGCGACCGGATCACCAAGGTGATGCCGCCGCCGGTCATGGGCAAGGACGTGCCGCTGTCGAAGATCTTCGAGCCGTCCGACCCCCGGTACAACGAGGGCACCGAGTTCCGCACCCTGGTCGACACCGACCCGGACGTGCGCAAGGTGGTGGACACCGCCCGCGGGCTGGAGGGGCTCAAGCGGCAGTGGGGGGTGCACGCGGCCGGCGTCATCATGTCCTCGGCGCCGCTGCTGGACCTGATCCCGATCATGAAGCGGGAGCAGGACGGGGCGATCATCACCCAGTTCGACTACCCGACCTGCGAAAAGCTCGGCCTCATCAAGATGGACTTCCTGGGGCTGCGCAACCTGACCATTTTGGACGACGCAGTCGGCAACATCCGGGCCAACCGGGAGATCGACCTGGTCCTGGAAGACCTGCCGCTGGACGACAAGGCGACCTACGAGCTGCTGTCCCGGGGTGACACCCTGGGCGTGTTCCAGCTCGACGGCGGTCCGATGCGCGCCCTGCTGCGGTCGATGCGGCCGGACAACTTCGAGGACATCTCGGCGGTCATCGCCCTGTACCGGCCGGGCCCGATGGGGGCCAACTCGCACAACGAGTACGCGGACCGCAAGACCGGCCGCAAGCCGGTCACGCCCATCCACCCCGAGCTGGCCGACGCGCTGCAGGACCTGTTGGGCGACACCTACGGGCTGATCGTCTACCAGGAGCAGGTGATGGCGATCGCCCAGCACCTGGCCGGGTACACCCTGGGCGCCGCCGATCTGCTGCGCCGGGCCATGGGCAAGAAGAAGAAGGCCGAACTGGACGCCCAGTACGAGACCTTCTCCGGCGGGATGGCCGGTCGCGGCTACTCGCCGCACGCGATCAAGACGCTCTGGGACATCCTGCTGCCGTTCTCGGACTACGCGTTCAACAAGGCGCACTCGGCGGCCTACGGGATGCTGTCCTACTGGACCGCCTACCTCAAGGCCAACTACCCGGCCGAGTACATGGCCGCGCTGCTCACCTCGGTCGGCGACGACAAGGACAAGATGGCCATCTACCTGGCCGAATGTCGCTCCATGGGGATCAAGGTGATGGCGCCGGACGTCAACGCCAGCGTGCAGAACTTCGCCCCGGTCGGCACCGACATCCGGTTCGGTCTGTCCGCGATCCGCAACGTGGGCACCGGGGTGGTGGCCTCCATCGTGGCCTGCCGCAAGGACAAGGGCGCCTACACCGACTTCTACGACTTCCTGGACAAGGTCGACGCCACCGCCTGCAACAAGAAGGTGGTCGAGTCGCTGATCAAGGCCGGCGCCTTCGACTCGATGGGTCACCCGCGCAAGGGCCTGCTGATGGACCATGTCCGGGCCATCGACGAGGTGCTGGGCCTGAAGAAGGCCGAGGCGATCGGTCAGTTCGACCTGTTCGGCGAGATGAGCCAGGAGGAGAAGGGCGACACCTTCCGCGGCAACGTCCCGGACACCGAGTGGGACACCAAGCTGCGGCTCGGTTTCGAGCGGGAGATGCTGGGCCTGTACGTCTCCGGCCATCCGCTGGCCGGTGTCGAGCACATCCTGTCGGCCCAGTCGGACGCGTCCATCCCCGACGTGCTCGACGGCACTATCCCGGACCGGGCGCTGATCACCGTCGGCGGGATCCTGACCAACCTGCAGCGCCGGCTGACCAAGAAGGGCGACCCCTGGGCCTCGGCCACCCTGGAGGACCTGGCCGGTGGCGTCGAGGTCGCCTTCTTCCCCAAGGTCTACCTGGAGACCGCGATGCTGCTGGCCGAGGACGCCATCGTGCTGGTCAAGGCGCGGGTGGCCCGTTCGGAGGACCGGCTCTCGCTGCACGCGCAGTCGGTCGTGGTGCCCGACCTGTCCAACGACCCGGGCAAGGGTCCGGTGCAGGTCTCCATCGCCGCGCAGCGGTGCACCCCGCCGGTGGTGGACCGGCTCAAGGACGTGCTGCAGGCCCATCCGGGCACCACCGCCGTGCACCTCAAGCTGCTCAACGGCTCCCGGATCACCACCCTCAAGCTCGACGACGGGCTGCGGGTGACCCGCACGTCGGCGCTGATCGGCGACCTCAAGGCGCTGCTCGGCGCGGACTGCATCGCCTCGTGACGCGGGCCGCGCGGGTCGTGCTGATCGGGGCCGGCGCCGCCGGGGTGCTGCAGGGCCTGCTGTGGGCGTTCCTGGCCCCCGGGGTGCCCTACAAGGTGCTCGCCGACGGCCGGTACGGCGCGTTGCCCAGCACCACCAGCTACCACTTCGTCGCCCTGGCCCTGTTCTGCTGGCTGGGCATCATCGTCGGCGTGCTGACCGCGGTGCTGGCCTGGCGTGCGCGCACGAGCCGGGGCTGGCCGATGCTGCTGACCGTGGTCGGCGCCTCGTTCGCCGGGTCCCTGATCGCCTGGGGGTTAGGCCGGTTGATCGCCCCCGGCACCGATCCCGCATCGGTCGGGGCCTCGGCGGCCGATTCGATCGTGGTCTCCGCGCCGTCCACCGGCACCATCCTGGCCGTGCTGGCCCAGCCGGTGGCCGCGGCCCTGGTGTACACCTTCCTGGTCGCCTGGAACGGTCGCCCGGACCTGTCGGTCCCCGCCACGCCGCCGCCCGCAGATTGTCGACAATCTGCCTGATTCGCTGTTAGCGTCCGGCCCGTGCCTGGGTTGTCCGGTCGTCGGTTTGCCGCCTCGGTGGCCGGTCTGGCCGCCGTGCTGGCCCTGGACCCGGCCGTGCTCGGGGGCCGGCTGGCCGCCGCGGCCGTGCCCTCGATGGCCTCGAGCACGCTGCTGGTCACCGTCCGGCAGGGCAGCGAGGCGACCCGGACGTCGGGCACCGGCAGCTACCGCACCCTGGTCGCCGGACCGGGGGAGCCCTATGTCCCGCGACTGGACGTGCTCGGCCGCGCCCCCGACGCCGGCCGGGCCGCCGCTCGCGGTCGCTGCTCTACCTGGGCCACCTGTCGGACATGCACGTGATCGATGCGCAGTCGCCCGGCCGGATCGAGCCGATGATCGTGCAGGACCACGCCGCCTGGGGTTCGGCCTTCCACCCGCAGGACCCGCTGACCGTGCACGTCACCGCGGCCATGGTCCAGTCGTTCGCGGATCTGCGGTACAGCCCGCTGACCGGCGCGCCGATGGCCGCCGCGATCGTCACCGGGGACAGCGCCGACATGCATTCGGCGCTGGAACTTCGGTGGTACATCGACATTCTCGACGGCGTCCCGGTGCTGCCCAGCAGTGGCGGGAACACCCGGTACAACGGGGTGCAGGCCTGGCCGGAGGCCCGGTGGGCCTACCGGCCGGCCGATCCCGGCGGTGACGACTTCGGTGACTACGGGTTCCCGACGCTGCCGGACCTGCTGACCCAGGCCATCGCCCGGCCGGTCCACTCGGTCGGCCTGCCGGTGCCCTGGTACGCCGTCTACGGCAACCACGACACCCTGATGCTCGGCACCTTCGACGTCAGCTCGCAGTGGCGGGCCCAGGCCGTCGGCGGCCAGAAGTCCTTCACCCTCGAGGCCACCGCCACCACCGCGTTGGCCGGGTATGCGGCCACCGGCAGCCCGCTGCAGCGGATGATCGATGCGCTCGGCGTGCAGAGCGGGTGGCGGCCGGGGCTCCGGTCGGTGCCGGCCGACGCGCAGCGCCGGCTGTTCGAGCAACGCGACTTCATGGCCGAACACTTCCGGACGACCACGACACCCGGGCCGGTCGGGCACGGCTTCACC
This sequence comes from Nakamurella multipartita DSM 44233, assembly GCF_000024365.1. Taxonomy (NCBI): domain Bacteria; kingdom Bacillati; phylum Actinomycetota; class Actinomycetes; order Nakamurellales; family Nakamurellaceae; genus Nakamurella; species Nakamurella multipartita. The sequence goes on along the minus strand of NC_013235.1, from coordinate 3,491,071 downwards.
CAGCACAACCTGGACACCGGCCAGACCTGGTGGAAGGCCGATCTGAGCGACCAGGTCCGGATGCTCGGCCTGGACACCTGCAACCAGGTCGCCGGCCCGGACGGGGCCGTCCCGGACGATCAGTTCCAGTGGCTGCGAACCGAACTCGCCGCCGCGCAGGCGCAGCAGCGGCTGGTCCTGGTGGTCAGCCACCACAACAGCCTGACCCTGGAGAACCGGGCCCAGCGGCCGGGCCAGGACCAGCTCCTGCACGGAGCCGACGAGTTCATCGACCTGCTGCTGCAGTACCCGGTGGCCGTCGGCTGGCTCAACGGGCACACCCACCTCAATCAGATCCTGGCCCACCGGCGCCCCGGCGGGGGCGGGTTCTGGGAGATCACCACCGCCTCCTGCATCGACTTCCCGCAGCAGCAGCAGGTGCTGGAACTTCTCGACAACCGCGACGGCACGATGTCGATCTTCACCACGGTGCTCGACCACGCCTCGCCGATCATTCCGGGCAACAGCGGATCGCTGGCCGATCTGGCCTCCCGCAGCCGGGAGCTGGCCGCCAACGACTGGGCCGAGAACCCGCTGATGCTACGGGGTTCGGCGCTGGACCGGAACACCGAACTGCTGCTGCCGGCCCCGTTCGACCTGTCCGGCATCTCCGACGCCGCCCTGGAGGCGCAGAGCCTGGCCCAGCGGGCCCGGCTGGTCGCCTACGAGCAGCGGAGCCCGCGATGATCCGCCCTCCGGTCCGGAACGCCACCCGGACCGCAATGCTGGCCGGCGCGGCCCTCGTGCTCGCCGGCTGCTCGCAGGTCGCCGCGCTGGCCCCGGTCAGCGGCAACCGGATCACCGAGGTCCGGTTCGCCGCTAACGACGTCCTGCTCGACCGGGCGATCGCACTGGCCGTGGCCCCGGTCTGCGACCAGGACGGGCCGACGATCACCTGCGCGGGCACGACCGTCGCGGGCGAGCCGATCGCGGTGAGCGCATCCGGCCCGGCGGCGACGGCGGACACCCTGACGGTCAGCGTCAACAGCACGACGATCTACCAGGGGTCGGTCCGCGACGTGCTGGACGCCAGCGCGCGGTCCACGTCATGACCACGGTGCGGGTCGTGCTGGCCGGGTGGCGGGTGTACCTGCCGGCCGTCCTGCTCACCGCGGCGGCCCAGGCCCTGCTGGTGTTCGCCGACCCGGTCCCGGCCCGGTCGTGGTCGTTCGCCGAGCTGGCCCTGGCCTCGTTCGCGCTGGTGGTGGCGGCGATCACGGTGATCGCGGCGGCCGGTGCCGGTCGGGTGCGGCCGGCGCTGCCGGTCTGGGTGGCCGGCCTCGGGCTGGTGATCGGCGCGGCCGCGGTGCTCTCGCCGTGGCTGGCGCCGCCGCTGCTGCTGGTCGGCGCGCTGGTACTGCCCCCGGTGGCCGATGGCGCGCCGCGCCCGGTGCGGACCGCCTTCCGGGCCTTCCGGGTGATACCCGCGCGAGCCGTGGCCGGATTGCTGGTGCTGCTGGTGGTCGCCGTCCTGAGCTGGGCCGCGGCCCTGCTGTCCGGGCTGCTGGTCACCGGTCCGCTGTCGGCCGCGGTGACCTGGCTGTGGTTCGGCGTGCTGGCCGTGCTGGTGCTGGGCTGGTCCACCGCGCTGTACCGGCGGGCGGCCGACCTCAGCCGCCGGGTGGGCGAAAGGCCGCGAACGGGTCCGTGACCCGGTACTCGCCGACGCTGAAGCGGTACATCGCCGCCGGCCGGCCGCCGGTCGGGCCCGGGGGAGCGGTCGAGCCGGTCGGCTCGAGCATGCCGCGACGGGTCAGGATGCGCTGCAGGTTGGTGACGTCCACGTCGTGGCCCAGCGCGGCGGCGTAGATCCGGCCCAGTTCGGCCAGCGTGAAACTCTCCGGGGCCAACGCGAAGCCGATGTTGGTGTAGGACAGCTTGGCCCGCAGCCGCTGCAACGCCCGGTCGGCGATGATCGCGTGGTCGAAGGCCAGGTCGGGCAGGTTGTCCACCGGGTGCCAGGCGGTGTCCGCCGGCAGCGTCGGGTCAGCGTCCATCGGCACCAGGCCCAGGAACCCGGTCGCGACCATCCGGATATCGGGCATCCGGCCCGGGTCGGAGAACACCCCGGTCTGCTCCAGGTGCGAGACCTGCTGCAGGTCGACCTTCTCGGCCAGCTGCCGGCGGGCGGAGGCGTCGACGTCCTCGGTGTCCCACATCACGCCGCCCGGCAGCGCCCAGCGCCCGGCGTCCGGTTCCCGGGCCCGGCGCCACAGCAAGAGTTGCAGGTGCGGCCGGCCGTCGGCGGAGGCATTGCGGTGCACGGTGAAGACGGCGGCCAGGACCTCCAGGAGGCTGGCGGTCTTGCGGCCCGTCGGTGAGCCCGACCCGGCGGGATGCATGTTCGCGATTGTAAGTCGATAACCCAACTGATACACTCAGGGCGTTTTCGATCAGTAGTCGAAAACCCCGGTGAAGGTGGAGGACACATGACAGCGAGCCTGGCCACGAACAGTGACCTGCACGAGGACCTGCCGGCCGACTGGGCCGAGCGGGTGCGGGCGCTGGCCGAACAGCGTGACGCCGTCATCCTGGCCCACAACTACCAGGTGGGGGCCATCCAGGACATCGCCCACCACGTTGGCGACTCGCTCGCCCTGTCCCGGATCGCGGCGACCGCCCCGCAGCAGACCATCGTGTTCTGCGGCGTGCACTTCATGGCCGAGACCGCCAAGATCCTCTCGCCGGACAAGACGGTGCTGATCCCGGACGCCGACGCCGGCTGCTCGCTGGCCGACTCGATCACCGCCGACCAGCTGCGCGAGTGGAAAGCGGCCAACCCCGGGGCGGTCGTGGTGTCCTACGTGAACACCACCGCCGAGGTGAAGGCCGAGACCGACATCTGCTGCACGTCCTCCAACGCCGTCGAGGTGGTCCGCTCCATCCCGGCCGACACCCCGGTGCTGTTCGGTCCGGACCAGTTCCTGGGTGCGCACGTGCGCCGGATCCTGGGTCGCGACAACATTCAGGTCTGGGGCGGCGAGTGCCACGTGCACGCCGGCATCAACGGCGGCCAGCTGACCGCCCAGGCCACCGCCCACCCGGACGCCGACCTCTACATCCACCCGGAGTGCGGCTGCGCGACCAGCGCGCTGTATCTGGCCACCGCGGGGGCGGTGCCGGCCGAGCGGGTGAAGATCCTGTCCACCGGCGAGATGGTGGACGCGGCCAAGGTCGGGCGCACCAAGCAGGTGCTGGTGGCCACCGAGATCGGCATGATCCACCAGCTGCGCCGGGCCGCCCCGGGGGTGGAGTTCCTGGCCGTCAACGACCGGGCGTCCTGCAAGTACATGAAGATGATCACCCCGGCCAAGCTGCTGCGCTCGCTCGAGCAGATGCGCGACGAGGTCGTCGTCGACCCCGACATCGCCGCCCGGGCCCGCGGTGCGGTCGAGCGAATGATCGGGATCGGGATGAGCGGAGGCGGGGAATGACCGTCTCGCTGCCCGACTGGGAGGCGACCACGGACGTGGTCGTCGTCGGCACCGGGGTGGCCGGCCTGACCTTCGCCCTGGACGCGGCGCCCACGATGCGGGTGCTGGTCGTCACCAAGGGCGCGCCGGACGAGGCGAACACCTCCTGGGCGCAGGGCGGCGTCGCCGTCGTCCGCGACGAGCACGACCCGGGGGACAGCGTCGCCGACCACGTCACCGACACCCTGGTCGCCGGGGCCGGGCTCAGCGACCCGACCGCGGTCGAGCTGATCCTGGGCGCGGGCCCGGGGGCCGTCGCCCGGCTGATCGCCCGCGGCGCCGCCTTCGACGCCGGCCCGGACGGGCTGCTGCGCACCCGGGAGGGCGGGCACACCGCGAACCGGGTGATCCACGCCGGGGGCGACGCCACCGGGGCCGAGATCGAGCGGGCCCTGCTGGCCGCGCCCGGGCTGCCCACGATGCTGGCCGATCACCTCGCGCTGGACGTGCTGCTGGACGGGCACGGGCGGGCCCGCGGGCTGTCCGTGCTGGGCCCCGACGGACGGATCGGGCTGATCCGCGCTGCCGCGGTCGTGCTGGCCACCGGCGGCGCCGGCCACCTGTACGCGGCCACCACCAATCCGGGCGTGGCCACCGCGGACGGCTTGGCCATGGCGCTGCGGGCCGGCGCCGCGCTGGCCGACGTCGAATTCATGCAGTTCCATCCGACCGTGCTGTGGACCGGGCCGGGCGAGCTCGGGCACCGGGCCCTGGTCACCGAGGCGGTCCGTGGCGAGGGCGCGGTGCTGATCGACGCGACCGGTGCCAGCGTCATGCGCGGCGTGCACCCGCTGGCCGATCTGGCCCCCCGGGACGTGGTCTCGCTGGCCATCACCCGCCGCCTGGCCACGGCCCCGGGCGGGGTGTCCGACCACGTGTACCTGGACGCCACCGCGATCCCGCCGGCCGTCTTCCGGCGCCGGTTCCCGACCGTGTCCGCAGCCTGCCTGCGGGCCGGCATCGACCCGACCCGGCAGCCGATCCCGGTTGCCCCGGCGGCGCATTACCACTGCGGTGGGGTGCTCACTGATCTGGACGGGCGCACCACCGTGCCCGGCCTGCTGGCCATCGGCGAGGTGGCCCGCACCGGGCTGCACGGCGCCAACCGGCTGGCCTCGAACTCGTTGCTCGAGGGCCTGGTGATGGGGGAGCGGGCGGCCCTCGCGGTGCGCGCGGACGTTTCCGCGGCAACGTCGCGGCCGGCCGAACTGATCCTCACCGACCCACCGGCGGCCGACCCGGCCGGCCGGCTGGAGCTGCAGGCGACCATGAGCAGTTCGGCCGGCATCGGCCGCGACCTGCCCGGGCTGCTGGCCGCGCAGTCGGCGATCGCGTCGCTGGGCGATGATCCCGCCGGTCTGCACCGCGCCACGCCGGATCGTCCCGCGGTGGAGACGGCCAACCTGGCGCTGGCCGCCGGCGCCCTGCTGGCCGCCGCCGAGGTGCGCACCGAATCCCGCGGCTGCCACGTGCGCACCGACCACCCGAACCGCTCCGCTGAGTGGGAACGCCCGGTGCTGGTGCGGGCCCGCGGCGCCGCGATCGAGGTCCTGGAACCGGAGGTGGCCCGATGATCGATGCAGTGAGCGATCAGGCGGTCATCGATCGGGCCCTGGCCGAGGACCTGGCCGACGGCGCGGACGTCACCACCCTGGCCACCGTCCCGGCCGACCAGTCGGTGCGGGCGCAGCTCACCCCGCGGCAGGCCGGGGTGCTGGCCGGCGGCCCGATCGCCGCGCAGGTGTTCCGGACCGTGATCGGCTCGGCCGTCCGGGTCGAGCAGCTGGTGCCCGACGGCGGGACCCTCGTCCCGGGGGAGCCGGCGCTGATCGTGCACGGCCCGACCGCGGGGATCCTGACCGCCGAGCGGACCGCGCTGAATCTGCTGACCCACCTGTCCGGCATCGCCTCGGCCACCCGGACCTGGGTGGACGCCGTGGCCGGCACCGGGGCCCGGATCCGGGACACCCGCAAGACGCTGCCCGGGCTGCGCGCGCTGGAGAAGTACGCGGTGCGCTGCGGCGGCGGGGTGAACCATCGGATGAGCCTGGGCGACGCCGCGCTGATCAAGGACAACCACGTCGCCGCGGCCGGTTCGGTGACCGCGGCGATCAAGGCGGTCCGCGCGCTCGACCCGGACATCACGCTGGAGGTCGAGGTCGACACCCTCGAGCAGTTCGACGAGGCGATCGGCGCCGGCGCCGAACTGGTCCTGCTGGACAACTTCTCGCTGGCCGACACGGCCGAGGCGGTGCTGCGGGCCCGGGCCCTTCCGCGGCGGGTGTACCTGGAGGCCTCGGGCGGGCTCACCCTGGACCGCGCCCGGGCCGTCGCCCGGACCGGCGTGGACTATCTCGCGGTGGGCGCGCTCACCCACTCGGCTCCCGCCCTGGATCTCGGTCTCGACCTGGTCGGCTGACACCCTAGGCTTGATCCATGCTTCAACGGATCGACCTACGTGCCGGCCTGCCCCGGGTGCTCGGCGACGTGCTGCCCCGGGCGGCCGTCGACATCGGTTCGGCGACCGCGACGGTCGCCCCGATCATCGAGGACGTCCGTCATCGTGGCGCGGCGGCCGTGCTGGACGCGGCGCAGCGGTTCGACGGCGTGCGCCCGGCCGCGGTTCGGGTCCCGGTCGAGGTGATCGAGGCGGCCTCCGGCGCGCTGACCGGTTCGCTGCGGGCCGCGCTGGTGGAGTCCATCGCCCGCGCCCGGGTCGGGCACGCCGCGCAGCTGCCGGCCGAGACGGTGACCACGCTGGCCTCCGGTGCCCTGGTGCGGCAGCGGTGGGTGCCGGTGCGCCGGGTCGGGCTGTACGTGCCGGGCGGGCGCGCGCTGTACCCGTCGAGTGTGGTGATGAACGTGGTGCCCGCGCAGGTCGCGGGCGTCGACGCGATCGCCGTCACCTCGCCGCCGCAGAAGGACAACGACGGCTGGCCGGACCGCAACGTGCTGGCCGCCTGCGCCCTGCTGGACATCGATGAGGTCTACGCCGCCGGCGGGGCCCAGGGCATCGCGCTGCTGGCTCTGGGTGCCGATGGCGTCGAACCGGTCGACGTGATCACCGGACCGGGCAACGTCTACGTCACCGCGGCCAAGCGGCTGCTGCGCGGTGTCGTCGGCATCGACTCGGAGGCCGGCCCCACCGAGATCGCCGTGGTCGCTGACGACTCCGCCGACCCCGAGTACGTCGCCGCCGACCTGATCTCGCAGGCCGAGCACGACCCGCTGGCCGCCTCGGTGCTGATCACCACCTCGACCGAGCTGGCCGACGCGGTCGACGCCGTGCTGCCGGCCCGGGTGGCCGCGACCAAGCACAGCGAGCGGATCACCGAGGCGCTGACCGGCCCGCAGTCCGGCGTGGTGCTGGTCGCCGGCATCGACGACGCGCTGGCCGTGGCCGACGCATACGCCGCCGAGCACCTGGAGATCCAGACCCGGGACGCCGCCGCCGTGGCCGCCCGGGTGCGCAATGCCGGCGCGGTGTTCGTCGGCGCGTACTCACCGGTATCGCTGGGCGACTACTGCGCCGGGTCCAACCACGTGCTGCCCACCGGCGGGTCGGCCCGGTTCTCCGCCGGCCTGGCCGCCACCACGTTCCTGCGGCAGCAGCAGGTGATCGACTACTCCGCCGATGCGCTGCGCGAGGTGGGTCCACACGTCGCCGCCCTGTCGGCCGCGGAGGACCTGCCCGCGCACGGCGAGGCGGTCGCCGTGCGGCTGACGGCGCGGGACGGCTCATGATCGAGGTGACCCTGGCCGACCTGCCGCTGCGCGCGGACCTCGTCGGCAAGTCCCCCTACGGCGCCCCGCAGCTGGACGTGCCGGTCCGGGTGAACACCAACGAGAACCCCTACCCGCCCTCGGATGCGCTGGTCGCCGACCTGGCCGCCTCGGTCGCGGCCGCCGCGGTCGAGCTGAACCGGTACCCGGACCGGGACGCGGTGGCGTTGCGGCAGTCGTTGGCGCAGTACCTGTCCCGATCCACCGGCGTGCCGCTGACCAGCGCGAACGTGTGGGCGGCCAACGGGTCCAACGAGATCTTGCTGCAATTGCTGCAGGCCTTCGCCGGCCCCGGCCGGTCCGCGTTGGGGTTCGAGCCGTCGTACTCGATGCACCCGATCATCGCCTCCGGCACCCGGACCACCTGGCTGTCCTGCCCCCGGCGGGACGACTTCACCGTGGATGTGGACGCGGCCGTCGACCTGGTCGCGCAGCGGGCGCCGGACGTGCTGTTCATCACCAGCCCGAACAACCCGACCGGCGGGTCGCTGCCGCCGCCGGACGTGGCCCGGCTGGCCGCGGCGACCCCCGGCATGGTGGTGGTCGACGAGGCCTACGCGGAGTTCTCCGACCGGCCGTCGGCGATCGAGCTCATCGAGACGTTCCCGCGGAAACTGGTCGTCGTCCGCACCATGTCCAAGGCGTTCGCGTTCGCCGGGGGCCGGCTGGGTTACCTGGCCGCCGCGCCGGCCGTCATCGACGCGTTGCTGCTGGTCCGGCTGCCGTATCACCTGTCCACGCTGACCCAGGCGGCCGCGCTGGCCGCGTTGCGGCACGCCGACGACACGCTGGCCTCGGTGGCTCACCTGGTCGCCGAACGGAACCGGGTGGCGGCGGCGCTGACCGAACTGGGCCTGCGGGTGATCGAGTCCGACGCCAACTTCCTGCTGTTCGGGGAGTTCGCCGACGCCAAGGCCACCTGGCAGCAGTACCTGGACGCCGGCGTGCTCGTGCGGGACATGGGCATCTCGGGCTACCTGCGGACCACCATCGGCACCGACGCCGAGAACGACGTGCTCATCGCGGTGAGCGCCACCCTGCGCAAGGAGAATCAATGAGTCGGCGGGCGCGCATCGAGCGCACCACGAGTGAATCGTCCGTGTTGGTCGATCTGGACCTGGATGGCACCGGGCAGGTGGAGATCTCCACCGGTGTGCGGTTCTACGACCACATGCTGATCTCGTTCGGCGTGCACGGCAGCTTCGATCTGACCGTCCGGTCGGTCGGCGACGTCGACATCGACGCGCACCACACCGTCGAGGACACCGCGATCGTGCTCGGCCAGGCGATCGGCCAGGCGGTCGGTGACAAGAAGGGCATCCGCCGGTTCGGGGACGCGTTCGTGCCGATGGACGAGACGCTGGCGCACGCCGCGGTCGACCTGTCCGGCCGGCCGTACAGCGTGCACCTGGGGGAGCCGGAGAACATCTTCGGTGCGGTCGTGGGCAACAACTACCCGGTGGTGCTCAACACGCACGTGTTCGACTCGCTGGCCTTCCACGCGCGGATGAACCTGCACGTCCGGGTGCTCTACGGCCGCGATCCGCACCACATCTGCGAGGCCCAGTACAAGGCGATCGCCCGGGCGTTGCGGCAGGCGGTGGAGCCGGACCCGCGGGTGTCGGGCGTGCCGTCGACCAAGGGCGTGCTGTGACCACTGTGCTGCCGATCGTGCTGATCGGGCTCGGTGGGTTTCTGATCGGTGGGGTGATCTCGCTGTCGCGCAAATCGGTGCCGGCCGCGGTGATCGTCGGGGTGTTCGCCGCCGCCTGCATCGTCGGCGGGATTGCGTGGCTGGTGTCATGACCGACCTGGTGGTGCTCGACTACGGCTCGGGCAATCTGGCCTCCGCCGAGCGGGCGTTGCGTCGGACCGGCGCGTCGGTCACCGTGACCTCCGACTTCGACGCGGCGTTGAATTGCGACGGCCTGGTGGTGCCGGGCGTGGGCGCGTACGAGGCGTGCATGCAGGGGCTGACCGCGGTCCGCGGGCAACGGATCATCGATCGGCGCGTCGCCGGCAACCGGCCGGTGCTGGGGATCTGCGTGGGCATGCAGATCCTGTTCGAACGCGGCGTCGAGCACGGGGTGCAGACCGACGGGGTCGGGGAGTGGCCGGGCACGGTGGAACGGCTGCAGGCGCCGATCGTGCCGCACATGGGTTGGAACACCGTCTCGCCCGGTGCCGGGTCGGTGCTGTTCGCCGATCTGGACCCCGCGACCCGGTTCTATTTCGTGCACTCCTATGCGGTTCGTCGGTGGGAACTCGAGGTCACCGAGCCGTTCACCCCGCCGGTGGTGACCTGGGCCGAGCACGGCGGCGACCGGTTCGTCGCGGCGGTGGAGAACGGCCCGTTGTCGGCGACCCAGTTCCACCCGGAGAAGTCGGGTGATGCCGGGGCCGAGGTGTTGCGGCGCTGGGTGGCCTCGATCTAACATCGAACACGTGTTCGAGAGCTCAGCGGTCTTTCCGGTTGCCGCACCCCTGGCGGCCGCGTTGCCGCGGGGCGGGCTGACCCGGGGGTCGGTGGTCAGCGTGCTCGGCCAGGGCGCGACCAGCCTGCTGTTCACGCTGCTCGCCGGGTCCGGGACGGGGCACTGGGCGGCGCTGGTCGGGATGCCCGGCCTGGGCCTGCGGGCCGCCGCCGAACTGGGCGTTGACCTGGACCGGGTGGTGCTCATCCCCGACCCCGGATCCGACGCGCTGCAGGTCGTCTCGATCCTGATCGACGGGGTGGACCTGATCGCCGTCGCCCTGCCCCCGGCGGTTCGCCCCGCCCCGGCCCGGCAGCGGGTGCTCGGTGGCCGGTTGCGGCAACGCGGCGCGGTGCTGCTGGTCGCCGGGCCGTGGCCGGGCGCCGACCTGGTGCTCACCGCCCGCTGGACCGGCTGGCACGGCCTGGATCGCGGCCACGGTCGGCTGCGGGACCGGGAGTTGGCCGTGCAGATCGGCGGCCGCCGGGCGGCCGGTCCGGGAGCCGTCGTGGACCTGCTGCTGCGGGCCGAACGGGATGCGGTGCGGATCGCGCCGGCTGTCCCGACCGCTGTCCCGGCCGTCCGTCCGGCGGCTGTTGCCCGGGTGTCCTGACCCTTCTCCGCCGCCTCATGGGCACTGTCAGACGGTCGATCTAGCGTGTGGACACCCGTTCGGAACGGGGGATCGGTCGGAGTGAGGGGTGTCGTGATGACGGACCTGGCGGGCGAGCTGACGGACGCGGACATGCTGGCGATGTGGGCAAACGCTCCGATCAACCCTCAACCTCTAGTTGAGAGTGATCCCCCGGATGAGGCGTTGGCCGAGCTGGAGAGCCGGATCACCTCGATGGCGGCACGGTTGGCCGCGCAGACCCGGGAGTGGCTGGCCCTGGTCGCCGAGTTCAACCGGCGCAAGGGGTGGGTGCAGTGGGGGATGCGGTCGATGGCGCACTGGCTGTCCTGGTCATGTTCGGTCGGGCCGGGGGTGGCCCGGGAGTACGTGCGGGTCGCGACCGCGCTGACCGAGTTGCCGCTGGTGGACGAGGCGTTCGCGCAGGGGCAGCTGTCGTATTCCAAGGTGCGGGCGGTGACCCGGGTCGCCGACCAGGTGGACCAGACCACGCTGCTGGAGCAGGCCAAGGTGCATTCCGCGGCCCAGCTGGAGAAGGTGATCCGCGGCTACCGCAAGGCGCAGCGGCCGGACCGGCCGGTCGAGCAGCGCCGCAAGGCGCGCTGGTTCTACGACGAGGACGGGATGCTGGTGCTGTCCGCGCGGTTGACCGCGGACGAGGGGGCGTTGCTGGTCGCCGCGCTGGAGCAGGCCCGGGGCACCGGGCTGGGCAAGGACGATCCGCTGCCCGGCGACGCCGACGCGCTGGTCGCGCTGGCGCAGACCGCGCAGGCCGCTGGCGCGGTGGACTCCTCGGGGGACGACCGGCACCTGGTGGTGGTGCACGCCGACGCCGACGTGCTGATCGGCGCCGACCAGTCGCCCGATGCGATCTGCCGGATCGAGCACGGCCCCGGCCTGACCGCCGACGCGGCCCGCCGGCTGGCCTGTGACGCGGCGCTGATCGCCTGGGTGTCCTCGGCGGTCTCGCCGGGCAAGAACCTGCGGCTGGGCCGCAAGACCCGCAAGATCCCGCCGGCGCTGCGCCGGGCGTTGCGGCTGCGCGACGGCGGCTGCCGGTTTCCCGGCTGCCCGCGGATGCGGTTCCTGGACGCACACCACGTTATCCACTGGGCCGACGGAGGCCCGACGGATCTGGAGAACCTGATCCTGCTGTGCGGGCGGCACCACCGGTCGATGCACGAGGAGGGATTCACCCTGGTCCAGGATGGGCCACAACGCTGGTCGGTCCGCCGGCCCGACGGGACCACGATCCCCGCCGCGCCGCCCCTGCCCCTGACGCCGCCCCCGGACGTTCCCGCGGAAACGGAGTACGACCCGGACGCCCTGCGTCCCGACCAGCACGGCGAGCCGTTCAGCCTGCGCGACTCGGTCGACGTGTTCTGCCGGAACCCGCGGCCATGAGCCGGACCATCGTCGTCTGGTGCCCGGACTGGCCAGCGGTGGCGGCCGCCCGGCAGGCGAACCGGCCGGCCAGCGACCCGGTGGCGGTGCTGCACGCCAACCGGGTGCGGGCCTGCACCGCCGCCGCCCGGGCGCAGGGGGTGCACGTCGGCCAGCGGCGCCGCGACGCCCAGTCCCGCTGCCCGGACCTGCTGATCACCGGCGTCGACCAGGACCGGGACGCCCGGATGTTCGAGCCGGTGGCCGCGGCGGTGGAGTCCCTGGCCCCCGGGGTGGAGGTGCTGCGCTGCGGAGTGGTGGCCTGTCCGGCCCGCGGACCGGCCCGCTACTTCGGCTCGGAGGCCGCCGCCGCGGAACGGATCGTGGACGCGGTCGAGGCGCTGGACGTCGAGTGCTGCATCGGGATCGCCGACGACCTGGAGATCGCGGTGCTGGCCGCCCACCGGTCGGTGCTGGTCCCGCCGGGGGAGTCGGCCGCCTTCTGCGCCGGGCTGCCGATCACCGACCTGTCCCGGGACCCGGCGATCGGCCCGCCCGACCGGGTCGCGCTCACCGACCTGCTGATCCGCCTGGGCATCACCACCGCCGGGGCATTCGCGGCGCTCCCACCGGAAAAGGTGGCCACCCGGTTCGGCGCCGACGGGGTGTGCGCGCACCGGTTGGCCCTGGGCCGGCCCGAGCGCGGCCTGTCCCGCCGGCAGATCCCCGAGGATCTGGTCGTCGAGCAGGAGTGCGACCCGCCGCTGGACCGGGTGGACACCGCCGCCTTCGCCGCCCGGGCCCTGGCCGAGCGGTTCCACGCGCGGCTCGCCGACGCCGGCCTGGCCTGCACCCGGCTGGTCATCACCGCCGCCACCGACCGGGGCGCCACTCTGTCCCGCACCTGGCGCTGCGCCGCGCCGCTGACCGCCGCGGCCACCGCGGACCGGCTGCGCTGGCAGCTGGACGGCTGGCTCACCCACCGTCAGCAGCCCGGCGCGATCACCCGGCTCGCCCTGGAACCGGTCGAGGCGGTCGGCTCCGGGCACATCCAGTACGGGTTGTGGGGCTCCGACGGGCAGGACGACCAGCGGGCCGGCTGGGCCTTCGCCCGGGTACAGGGCCTGCTGGGGCCCGATTCGGTGCTGTCCCCGGTGCCGGCCGGCGGCCGGAGCACCGCGGACCGGGTGGTGCTGGTGCCCTGGGGGGACGAGAAGGTGAGCCCCCGGGACCCGGCCGCGCCCTGGCCCGGGGCGATCCCGTCCCCCTCGCCGGCCCGGGTGAGCGATACCGAGCCGATCGCCGTGCTGGACGCCGCCGGTGACCCGGTGCGGCTCACCGACCGCGGCCGGCTGACCGGCCCGCCGGCCTGGCTCAGCGGCACCCGCATCGACGCCTGGGCCGGGCCCTGGCTGCTGGACGAGCACTGGTGGGCCTCGGGCCGGGACATCGTGCCCACCGCCCGGTTGCAGCTGGTCACCGCCGCCGGCGCGGCGCTGCTGGTGCGTTCGGCCGGGGACGGCTGGCAGGTCGAGGGGACGTACGACTGATGGGCTGGACCAACCCGAACGTGCCGTGGAGCGAGCTGGAACGGGCCCTGTCCGGCCGCCCACCCGCGCCCGGCCGCGGGCCGCTGCAGGCGATCCGGCACTGGCAGCAGGACCGGCCCGACCCGCCGCCGATCCCGACCGGGCCGCCGACCGCGGTGCCCTACGCCGAGCTGCACTGCCACTCCGCGTTCAGCTTCCTGGACGGCGCGTCCACCCCCGAGCAGCTGGTCGCCGAGGCGGTGCGGCTGGGGCTGGAGGCGCTGGCGATCACCGACCACGACGGCCTGTACGGCATCGTCCGGTTCGCCGAGGCGGCTCGCGAGGCCGGCCTGCGCACCCTGTACGGCGCCGAGCTGTCCCTGGGCCTGCCCGAACCGCAGCTGGGCGTGCCCGACCCGGTCGGCGAGCACCTGCTGGTGCTGGCCCGCGGCCAGGAGGGCTACCACCGGCTGTCCACCCAGATCAGCCGGGCTCAGCTGGCCGGCGGCGCGAAGGGCCGGCCGGTCTACGACCTGGACGAGCTGGCCGACGCCGCCGGTGGGCACTGGCTGATCCTCACCGGCTGCCGCAAGGGCAGCGTCCGCCGCGCCCTGCAGCGGCACGGCCCGGCCCGCGCCGCCGAGGAGCTGCGCGCGCTGATGGACCGGTTCGGCCGGGACAACGTCGTCGTCGAACTGACCACCAGCCTGGCGCCGACCGACGACGAGGACAACGACGCCCTGGCCGCGCTGGCCGCCGAGCTGGACCTGCCGATCGTCGCGACCACGGCCGCCCACTACGCCACCCCGGCCGAGGGGCGGATCGCCGCGGCGATGGCCGCGGTCCGGGCCCGCCGCAGCCTGGAGGAGGCCGACCCCTACCTGCCCGCCGGCCCGGGGTCGCACCTGCGCTCGGGCGCCGAGATGGCCGCCCTGTTCGCCCGGTACCCGGCCGCGGTGCCCACCGCCGCCGCGATCGGCCGGGAGTGCTCGTTCGACCTGCGGCTGCTCGCGCCCAAGCTGCCGCCCTACGACGTGCCCCCCGGCCACGACGAGAACTCGCACCTGCGCCAGCTCACCCTGGCCGGCGCGGCCCGCCGCTACGGCTCGCCCGACGACCGGCCGGACGCGTACGCGCAGATCGAGAAGGAGCTGGGGATCATCGCCCGGCTCGACTTCCCCGGCTACTTCCTGATCGTCAACGACATCGTCGACTTCTGCCGCCGCAGCGACATCCTGTGCCAGGGCCGCGGGTCGGCCGCCAACTCCGCGGTCTGTTACGCGCTGGGCATCACCGCGGTGGACGCGGTGCGCTACGAGCTGCTGTTCGAACGGTTCCTGGCCCCCGAGCGGGACGGCCCGCCGGACATCGACGTGGACATCGAGTCCGACCGGCGGGAGGAGGTGATCCAGTACGTGTTCGCCACCTACGGCCGGGACAAGGCGGCCCAGGTCGCCAACGTCAACACCTACCGGCCGCGGATGGCGGTGCGGGACATGGCCAAGGCGCTGGGCCATTCACCCGGCCAGCAGGACGCCTACTCCAAGCAGCTGGACGGCTGGGTGCCGCTGGCCGGGCAGGACGCCAGCGGCATCCCGGCGGACGTGCTGGCCCTGGCCCACCGGATCCAGGACTACCCCCGGCACCTGAGCATCCACTCCGGCGGCATGGTCATCTGCGACCGGCCGGTCGCCTCGGTGTGCCCGGTGGAGTGGGCCCGGATGGAGAACCGGTCGGTGCTGCAGTGGGACAAGGACGACTGCGCCGCGATGGGCCTGGTCAAGTTCGACCTGCTGGGCCTGGGCATGCTCTCGGCCCTGCACTACGCGGTCGACCTGATCCGGGAACACGAGGGCCTGGAGATCGACTTCGCCCAGCTCGACCTGGAGGAGCCGGCGGTCTACGAGATGCTGCAGCGGGCCGACTCGGTCGGGGTGTTCCAGGTGGAGTCCCGCGCCCAGATGGCCACCCTGCCCCGGCTCAAGCCGCGCACCTTCTACGACCTGGTGGTCGAGGTCGCGCTGATCCGCCCCGGGCCGATCCAGGGCAACGCGGTGCACCCCTACATCCGCCGCCGCAACGGTCAGGAGGAGGTCACCTACGACCACCCGGTGATGGAGAAGTCGCTGGCCAAGACCCTGGGCATCCCGCTGTTCCAGGAGCAGCTGATGCAGCTGGCGGTGGACGTCGCCGGGTTCGACGCCGGGGAGGCCGACCAGCTGCGCCGGGCGATGGGGGCCAAGCGGTCCAAGGGAAAGATGGAAAAGCTCAAGGCCCGCCTGTACGACGGGATGCGGGAGCGGCACGGCATCACCGGCCCGGTCGCCGACCGCATCTACGAACGGCTGCTGGCGTTCGCCAACTTCGGGTTCGCCGAGTCGCACGCGCTCTCGTTCGCGGCGCTGGTCTTCTACTCGGCCTGGCTCAAGCTGCACCACCCGGCCGCCTTCTGCGCCGCGCTGCTGCGGGCCCAGCCGATGGGCTTCTACTCGCCGCAGTCGCTGGTCGCCGACGCCCGGCGGCACGGGGTGAGCATCCGCCGCCCGGACATCAATGCCTCCCGGGCCCATGCCGACCTGGAACCCGGGCCCGACGGCCGGCCCGCGGTCCGGCTGGGCCTGGACGAGGTGCGCACGATCGGCGACGAGCTGGCCGCCCGCATCGTCGCCCGCCGCCCGACCGAGGGGTATCGCAGCCTGGACGAGCTGACCCGGACGGTGACCCTGACCGCGCCGCAGGCCGAGGCGTTGGCCACCGCCGGGGCGCTGGACACGCTGGTCGGCACCCGGCGACACGCGTTGTGGGCGGCCGGCGCCGCGGCCGGGGACCGGGCCGGCACCCTGGCCGGCAGCGTCGTCGGGCTGGACGCGCCCGCGCTGCCCGGAATGAGCGACATCGAGCTGACCGTCGCCGACATCTGGGCCACCGGCATCTCGCCGCAGACCTACCCGACCGAGTTCTCCCGGGACCAGCTCGACGCCTGGGGGGTCAAGACCGCCGCCGCCCTCAAGGACACGGCGCACGGCACCCGGGTGCTGGTCGCCGGGGTGGTCACCCACCGGCAGCGCCCGGCCACCGCCTCCGGCGTCATCTTCATCAACCTGGAGGACGAGACCGGGATGCTCAACGTCATCTGCTCGGTCGGCCTGTGGGCCAAGTACAAGCAAATCGCCCGCGGCTCACCGGCGCTGCTGGTGCGCGGGGTGGTCGAACGCGCCGGTGGGGCGATCTCGATCGTCGCCGACCGGATCGCCCGGGTGAACCTGATCGCGGCCACCCCCTCCCGCGACTTCCGCTGAGCCTGCCTGGCACGATCGAACCCATGAGCGAGGTGTACGAGAAGGCGGCGGTGTCGCTCATCCTGGCCGACTTTGCGGTCGCCGATCAGCTGGGCAAGCTGCAGATGGTCGGCGGTGGGCTGCAACTGATCGGCCGGGACCACGCCAGCGGGGCGTCGGCGGCGTTCGCGCTGGTGGTGAGCCTGACGTTCCCGCCGGAGCTGTTCAACGAGCAGTACGCGTTCGAGGTCGTGCTGGAGGACACCGCGGGCAACCCGCTGGAGCTGGCCGAGTCGGCGGCCGGACCGGGTACCCGGGTGATGCGGTTCGGGCAGACGCTGCAGATCGAGGAACCCAACTTCCGCGGCAGCGGCGTGCCCCGCCGGGCCCTGCCCACCCGCACCCACGTCGTCCTGTACTTCAACACCGGGTTGCCGCTGCCTCCCGGCCGGGTCCTGGTCTGGCGGGCCCGGATCGACGGCGAATCCAAACCGGACTGGGTCGTCTCGTTCTTCGTGCCCGGCCCGCCCCCCGCGCCTGTGCTTGGCTGAACTCATGCGCATCGCCACCTGGAACATCAACTCCATCCGCGCCCGGCACGACCGGGTGCTGGCCTGGCTCGAGCGCAGTGACGTCGACGTGCTCGCCATCCAGGAGACCAAGATCGACGACGCCCGGTTCCCGGTCGAGTCGTTCGAGCGGCTGGGCTACCGGGTCGCCCATCACGGCACCAACCAGTGGAACGGCGTCGCCATCGCCTCCCGGGTCGGCCTGGACGACGTGCAGGTCGGCGTGCCCGACCTGCCGGCCTTCGGCGAGGACCCGGCGGTCGAGGCCCGCTCCCTCGGCGCGCTCTGCGGCGGCGTGCGGGTCTGGAGCCTGTACGTGCCCAACGGACGCGCCGTCGACGACCCGCACTACCACTACAAGCTGCACTGGCTGGCGGTGCTGCGCGACTACGCGGCCAAGCAACTGGCCGACGAGCCGCACCTGCCGATGCTGCTGTGCGGCGACTTCAACATCGCGCCGACCGACGACGACATCTGGAGCGTCGAGTACTACCAGGGCTCCACCCACGTCACCGGCCCGGAGCGGCAGGCATTCGCCAACCTCACCGACGCCGGCTTCACCGATGTGG
This sequence comes from Nakamurella multipartita DSM 44233, assembly GCF_000024365.1. Lineage (NCBI taxonomy): Bacteria > Bacillati > Actinomycetota > Actinomycetes > Nakamurellales > Nakamurellaceae > Nakamurella > Nakamurella multipartita. Next base: position 3,473,343 of record NC_013235.1, on the reverse strand, counting down.
TCCGCCCGTTCCACCCGGGGCCCGGGGTCTACACCTATTGGGACTACACCCGGCTCAGCTTCCCCAAGCGGCGCGGCATGCGCATCGACTTCGCCCTGGCCAGCCCGGCGCTGGCGGCCCGGGTCACCGACGCGCAGATCGACCGCGAGGAACGCAAGGGCAAGGGGTCCTCGGACCATGCCCCGGTGATCGTCGAGTTCAAGGACGCCTGATGGCCACGATCCTGGTCCTGGAGCACGACCCCGACGACCCGGTCCAGCGGTTGGGGGACTGGTTGACCGAGGCCGGGGCGACCCTGCTCATCTGCCGGCTGCACGCCGGCGAACAGATCCCGGCCGAGTTCGACGCCGTGGTCTGCCTGGGCGGGCGGATGAACGCCACCGACGACGCCGCGACCCCCTGGCTGGCGGCCACCAAGGCGCTGCTGCGGCGAGCGATCGCCGCGCGCACCCCCACCCTCGGGGTCTGCCTGGGTGCGCAGCTGATGGCCGTCGCCGGCGGCGGCACGGTCACCGTCGGCGCGAACGGGCCGGAGGTCGGCGCCTACCTGGCGGCCAAGCGGGACGCCGCCGGGCAGGATCCGCTGTTCGCCGACCTGCCGATGACCCCGGACGTCATGCAGTGCCACGACGACGTCGTCACCGCCTTGCCCCCCGGGTCCACCCTGCTGCTGTCCGGGACCGGGTACCCGCACCAGGCCTGGCGGCAGGGCGACGCCGCGTGGGCGGTGCAGTTCCACCCGGAGACCACTGCGGCGACCGTGCGGGAGTGGGCGGCCGGCCACGGCGTCACCGGCGGCCCCCGGCTCGGTCCGATGCTGGACGAGGCCGACCAGGCCGCCACCGAAGTCTGGCGAGACTTCGCGCACCGGTTCGTCGCGTTCGTGGACCGGCCGCCGGCCGCCCGCACGGGCCTGCCGATCTCGGCGGTGCCCCGATGAGCCGCCCGGGCCTGCGCACCCCGGCGCGCTACAGCCTGCCCGACACCGACCGGATCCGGGCCGACCTGGCCCTGGTCGGGCTGTGGGGGGCGGACGGACCGGTCCCCGGCAACGAGGACATCCTGGCCGCGATCTCCCGGACCGGGCGGCCGGAGCTGGCGGTCTACGGCCTGGCCCGGCTGTACGAGGCGGACAGCAACCCGGCCCAGATCATGGAGGCGCTGCGGACCCAGCCGCGATTCCGGGGCCGGCTGATCGGACTGCTCGGCGCCTCCACCGTGCTCTCCGAGCACCTGGCCGCCTGGCCGGAGGACTGGCACAACCTGTTGCCCGAGGCCCCGGCCGAGGAACTGGTCTCGGCCGAGAGCATGCGCAAGGTGCTGTGCGAGGCGCTCGGCATCGATCCGGACGCGCCGCCGTGCACCGGCACGGACGGGGCGCGGGCCAGCGTCACCGGGCCCAAGGCGATCAGCGCGCTGCGCCGGGCCTACCGCTCGCAGCTGCTGATCATCGCCGCGCACGACCTGGCGCCCTCGATCGAGACCTCCCTGCCGACGACGGCGTTGCCGGCGGTCTGCCACGCGCTGACTGCGTTGGCCGACGCGACGTTGCAGGTGGGCCTGGCCGCGGCCGCGGGCGAGTTGCCGGCCGGGGCGCCGGCGGTGCGCCTCGGGGTGATCGCGATGGGCAAGACCGGGGCCAAGGAGCTGAACTACCTCTCCGACGTCGACGTGATGTTCATCGCCGCCGCGGAGGATCCCGACGAGGGGGCGGCGCTGGCCACCGCCACCCAGCTGGCCAGCCGGTTGATGTGGATCTGCGGCGGCGCCGCCTGGGAGGTCGACGCCGCACTGCGGCCGGAGGGCAAGGCCGGGGCGCTGGTGCGCACCCCGGCCGGGTTCGCCAGCTACTACCAGCGGTGGGCCCAGACCTGGGAGTTCCAGGCCCTGCTCAAGGCGCGCCCGGCGGCCGGCGACCCGGCCCTGGGCGAGGTGTTCATGGACATCACTCGGCCGGGCGTGTGGTCGGCGGCCGGCCGGGACTCCTTCGTCGACGACGTGCAGGCGATGCGCCGGCGGGTCGAGGACAACATCCCGGACAAGCACCGGGACCGCGAGCTCAAGCTGGGCGCCGGGGGACTGCGCGACGTGGAGTTCGCGGTCCAGCTGCTGCAGCTGGTGCACGGCCGATCCGATCCGGACCTGCGGCTGCCCGGCACGTTGATGGGCCTGCGCTCGCTCATCCGCGGCGGTTACGTCGGCCGCACCGACGGCGCCGAGATGGCCGCCGCCTACACCTTCCTGCGCCGGGCCGAGCACCGGCTGCAACTGCAACGGCTGCGCCGCACCCACCTGCTGCCCGACGACGGCGCCGACATGGAGTGGCTGGCCCGGGCCGACGGCTACTTGGCCACCGGCACCTCCAGCGCCGCCGAGGTGTTCGTCGCCGAACGGCAACGGCACGCCACGACCGTCCGGCGGCTGCACGAGAAGTTGTTCTACCGGCCGCTGCTGCACGCGGTGGCCGCGGTGGACATGGACGAGTCCCGGCTGTCCCCGGAGGCGGCCCACGAGCGGCTCGCCGCGCTGGGCTTCCTGCGCCCGGATTCGGCGCTGCGGCACATCGCCGCGCTCACCCAGGGGGTGAGCCGGCGGGCGGCCATCCAGCGGCATCTGCTGCCGGTGCTGCTGGACTACTTCGCCACCAGCCCGGACCCGGACGCCGGCCTGCTGGCCTACCGGCAGGTGTCCGAGGCGCTGGCCGACACCCCCTGGTACCTGCGCCTGCTGCGCGACGAGGGGTCGGTGGCCAACCGGCTGGCCAGCCTGCTCGGCGGATCCCGGCTGGTCGCCGACCTGCTGCCGCGGGCGCCCGAGGTGCTCAAGCTGCTGGTCGACGACGCCGCGCTGCTGGCCCCCGAACCGGAGACGGTCGCCCGGGCGTTGATGGCCCGGGCCGGCCGGGCCGGCACCGCGCAGGAGGCGGTCGACGTGGCCCGCTCCGGCCGCCGGCAGGAGATGCTGCGGCTGGCCTGCGGCGACATGCTCGGCCTGATTTCGGTGACCAACATCGCCCGCGGGCTGACCAGCGTGGCCGAGACCACCATCGAGGCGGCCTACCAGGCGGCGGTCAAGCAGGTGACCAAGACGCGGGGCGGGTTCCGGGCCCGGTTCGCGGTGATCGGCATGGGTCGCCTGGGCGGCGGTGAGCTGGGGTACTCCTCGGACGCCGACGTGGTGTTCGTCATGGAGACGCGGCCCGACGAGGACGAGTCGGAGGCCCGGGCCGACGCGCACGCGGTGGCCGACCTGATGGCCCGGCTGCTCGGCCGGCCGACCCCGGACCCGCCCCTGGAGATCGACGCCAACCTGCGACCCGAGGGCAAGAACGGGCCGCTGGTGCGGCCGCTGGCCGGGTACCGCGCGTACTGGGCCCGGTCCGGAGTGGCCTGGGAGCGGCAGGCCCTGCTGCGGGCCCGGCCGATCGCCGGTGACCGCGAACTGGGGGCGGCCTTCGCCGCCGCGGCCGACGAGTTCCGCTACCCCCGACGGCGGGCTGTCCGCCCGGGACGTGGTCGAGATCCGCCGGATCAAGGCGCGGGTGGACACCGAACGGATGCCGCGCACCGCCGACCGGACCACCCACACCAAGCTCGGCCGGGGCGGCCTGGCCGACATCGAGTGGACCATCCAGCTGCTGCAGCTGCAGCACGCCTACGCGGTGCCCGGCCTGCGCACTCCGCACACCCTGCCGGCCATCGCCGCCGCCGCCCAGGCCGGGTTGATCAGCGACGAGGACGCCGAGTCGCTGACCAACGGCTGGCTGGTCGCCTCCCGCACCCGCAACGCGATCATGCTGGTCCGCGGCAAGCCGGACGACCAGATCCCGCGGCAGGGTCGGGAGCTGGCCGCCATCGCCCGGGCCTGCGGGTACCCGCCGGGCGGCGATCCCGGCGAGTTCGTCGACGACTACCGCCGGGCGACCCGACGCGCCCGCAAGGTGGTGGACCGGGTCTTCGACAACGGTTAGCGCTCGCGGCCGGTTCTGCGAGGATGGCTCGGTGCCAACCTGGATCTGGATCGTCATCGCTGTTGTCGTCGTGCTGGCCCTCGCGCTGGTCCTGGGGACCGTCCGCGCGCGCGGTCGCCGCATCTCGCTCAAGGACGCCCCGCCGCCGCCGGTCGCGCCGACCGAGGGGCCGCCGGCCAAGGGCGGCTACAAGGCCGGCGGGTCGATCTCGTTCGCCGCCGGCGCGGCGACGGCTCCGCCCCCCACCAAGCCGATGCCGGTGGTGCCGCTGGACGACGAACCGCCGGCCGGACCGCTGGTCGGGGAGGACACCGCGGTGCCGCGGGACTCGCCCAGCCGCAGCATCGTCGAGGTGCCGCTGCCCGAGGCCACGCCGGCGCCGGAACCGGAACCCGAACCGCAACCGGAGCCGGAGCCGCAGCCGCAGCCGGAACCGGTGATCGCCGAGCTGGAGACCCCGCCGGCGGTCGAGGAGATCGCGCCCACCGCGGGCCGGCTGTCCAAGCTGCGCGGCCGGCTGTCCCGCTCGCAGAACGCGTTCGGCCGGTCCCTGCTGGGTCTGCTGGGCGCCGGCACGCTGGACGACGACTCGTGGGAAGAGGTCGAGGACACGCTGCTGATGGCCGACCTGGGGGCGGCGGCCGCGGCCGAGATCACCGAGAAGCTGCGGGGCGCGGTCGCCGCGCACGGGGTCACCGACGCGGCCAGCGCCCGGGCTTTGCTGCGCCGGGTGCTGATCGAGGCGGTCGACCCGACGATGGACCGGGCCGTCCGCGCGCTGCCGCACGACGGGCGTCCGTCGGTGCTGCTCATCGTCGGGGTCAACGGCACCGGCAAGACCACCACCACCGGCAAGCTGGCCCGGGTGCTGGTCGCCGACGGCCGGCACGTGGTGCTCGGCGCGGCCGACACGTTCCGCGCGGCCGCCGCCGACCAGCTGCAGACCTGGGGCGAGCGGGCCGGGGCGGCGGTGGTCCGGGCCGACGCCGGCACCGACCCCGCCTCGGTCGCGTTCGACGCGGTCAAGCGGGGCATCGCCGACGGCGCCGACGCGGTGCTGATCGACACCGCCGGCCGGCTGCACACCAAGACCGGCTTGATGGACGAGCTGGGCAAGGTCAAGCGGGTGGTCGAGAAACAAGCCGAGGTGGACGAGGTCCTGCTCGTGCTGGACGCCACCACCGGGCAGAACGGCCTGGTTCAGGCGACCGTGTTCGCCGACGTGGTGGACATCTCCGGGATCGTGCTGACCAAGCTCGACGGCACTGCCAAGGGCGGCATCGTGGTCGCGGTGCAGCGCACCCTGGGCGTGCCGGTCAAGCTGGTCGGCCTGGGTGAGGGACCCGACGATCTGGCGCCGTTCGAGCCGGCCGCCTTCGTCGACGCTCTGTTGGGTGACTGAGCGTCACACGTTGTCTTCGCCGACGAAACGGGTCGGAAACACATTCCGAGCCGAGTTCACATCGGTGAAACCTCCGGGAGCGCCGCCCGCAACACGCACGGGCGAACCTTCGTGGGTCACTGGGCCACGCCGCCCTGCTCGCTGGCGGCCGGCCTGACCATCCCACTCCTAGAGCCTGGAGGCTTGATGGACTCCACCTTCGAACTGGACGCAGGCAATACCGCCTGGATGCTGGCCGCGGCATCGCTGGTCCTGTTGATGACCCCCGCGCTGGCGTTCTTCTACGGCGGCATGACGCGGTCCAAGTCCGTGCTGAACATGATGATGATGAGCTTCGGCGCGATGGCGATCGTCGGGCCGATCTGGATGCTCTGGGGTTACTCCGAGGCCTTCGGAACCAACATGGGCGGCATCATCGGCGATCCCTTCGAGTACTTCGCCCTGCACGGCCTCAACGACGAGAACGGCCTGATGGCCGCGACCGGCGTGCCGGCCACCGTGGCCGTCGGCTACCAGGCGACCTTCGCCATCATCACCGTCGCGCTGATCTCCGGCGCCATCGCCGACCGGGCCCGCTTCGGCACCTGGCTGGTGTTCAGCGGCCTGTGGGTCACGCTGGTCTACGGCCCGCTCGCGCACATGGTGTGGGGCGGCGGCGCCCTGAGCGGCGGCGGTTTCGTGGCCGACTGGCTGTCCACCCCGATCGACTTCGCCGGCGGCACCGTGGTGCACATCAACGCCGGTATGGCCGGCTTCATGCTGGCCCTGATCATCGGTAAGCGGCGCGGCTTCGCAAAGGAGCCGATGAAGCCGCACAACCTGCCGTTCGTCATGCTCGGCGCCGGTCTGCTGTGGTTCGGCTGGTTCGGCTTCAACGCCGGGTCCGAGTTCGCGGCCGACGGCACCGCCGGTCAGGCCTGGCTGAACACCTGCGTGGCCACCTGCGTCGCCGCGTTGGGCTGGCTGATCGTGGAGCGGATCCGCGACAAGCACGCCACCAGCCTGGGCGCCGCCTCCGGCATCGTGGCCGGCCTGGTCGCCATCACCCCGGCCGCGGGTGCGGTCGACATCGTCGGCGCCATGTTCATCGGCGTCATCGCCGGTGCCGTCTGCGCGCTGGCCGTCGGACTCAAGTACCGGTTCGGCTACGACGACTCGCTGGACGTGGTCGGCGTGCACCTGGTCGGCGGCATCGTCGGCACCGTGCTGATCGGCCTGTTCGCCAACGTCACCCGGGACGCCGACGGGGTCGTCACCTCGTACACCTGGGCCCCCGACGGTGCCCTCAACGGCCTGTTCTACGGCGGCGGCTGGACCCAGCTGGGCACCCAGACGCTGGTCGCGCTGATCGCCGTGGTGATCTCGGGTGTGATGACCCTGATCATCGGCTACGCGCTGAAGTTCACCATGGGCTGGCGCATCCCCGACGAGCACGAGGTCGAGGGCGTCGACGTCACCACCCACGGTGAGGCCGCGTACGACCTGGAGCCGTCTTCTGGCGCGAGCCACGCGTCCGGTTCCCTTTCTCACATCCCCGCGCACCGGGCCCAGGAGGTCAAGGCATGAAGGTTGTCACCGCCGTCATCAAGCCGTTCAAGCTCGACGAGGTGCGTGCAGCGTTGCTTGCCTTCGGGGTTCAGGGAATGACCGTCTCGGAGTCCTCCGGGTATGGCCGCCAGCGCGGGCACACCGAGGTCTACCGGGGCGCGGAGTACACCGTGGAGCTGCTGCCCAAGGTGCGCGTGGAGATCCTGGTCGACGACGAGGACGCCGAGGACGTGGTCGACGTGATCGTGCGGGCGGCCCGCACCGGCAAGATCGGTGACGGGAAGGTGTGGACCCAGCCCGTGGAGACGGTCATCCGCGTCCGCACCGGCGAGCGCGGTCCGGAAGCGCTGTAGTCCATGCGGAATTCGCCTGTGGGGATGGCGGGCGGTTTCGCGGAGTTGCGAGCCCAACTGCTGAGCCGGACCGGGGTTCCCGGTCCGGCTCGGCGGAAGGCTCTCGCCCGGCTGACCGACGGCTGGCTCGGCGAGCTGGCCCAGGACGCCGGGGTCAACGTCGGCGGCGTGGCCCTGGTCGCGGTCGGCGGATTCGGCCGCGGCGAACTGTCCCCCTTCTCGGACCTGGATCTGGTCCTGTTGCATTCCACGGAGACGCCGGCCTCCTACGCCGGCATGCTGGCCGAGCGGCTGTGGTACCCGATCTGGGACTCCAAGATCCGCCTGGATCATTCGGTGCGCAGCGTCGGCGGAGCCCGGCAGGTCGCCCGTACCGACCTGCCGGCCATGCTGGGCATGCTCGACCTGCGGCACATCGCCGGTGACCCGGACCTGGCCGTCACCCTGCACCGCCGGGTGCTGGCCGACTGGCGCTCGGATGCCAAGAACCGGCTGGCCGACCTGCGCGCGTCCTGCCAGGAACGCGCCGACCGCTCGGGGCAGCTGGCCTTCGCCACCACCCCCGATCTCAAGGAGTCCCGCGGCGGCCTGCGCGACCTGGTCGTGATGCGCGCGGTGGCCGCCTCCTGGGTGGCCGACTGCCCGCACCAGGGACTGGAGGAGGCCCGCTCGGCGTTGCTGGACGTGCGCGACGTCGTGCAGACCGTCGCCGGCCGGGCCACCGACCGGCTGCAGGTGCAGGACCAGGACGCGGTCGCCGCCCAGCTCGGGCTGGACGACCGGGACGCCCTGCTCAAGCACGTCGCCGGCATCGCCCGCACCGTCGACCACGCCAGCGACCTGACCTGGCACCGGGTGGACCGGGCGCTGTCCCGGCCGTCGGGCACCATCACCGACCTGGGCGGCCGGATCACCCGCCGCATCGAACGCACCCCGCTGGCCGACGGCATCGTCGAGCAGGAGGGCGAGGCGGTGCTGGCCCGGGCGGTCAACCCGGCCAACGACCCCACGCTGGTGGTGCGGGCGGCGGCCGCCGCTGCGCAGTCCGGGCTGCCGGTGTCGCCGGCCACCGTGCTGCGGCTGGCCCGCACCTGCCCGCCGCTGCCCGACCCGTGGCCGCCGGTCGCGCTCGATGCGTTCCTGTCCCTGCTCGGAGCGGGCGAGCCGATGCTCGCCGCCTGGGAGGACCTGGACCAGGCCGGTTTGATCTCCACCCTGCTGCCCGGCTGGGAGCGGCTGCGCTCGCTGCCGCAGCGCGACCCGATCCACCTCTACACGGTCGACCGGCACCTGATGCAGACCGCGGTGAACGCCGCCGGCCTGGTCCGCCGGGTGGCCCGACCGGACCTGCTGCTGCTGGCCGCGATCCTGCACGACATCGGCAAGGGACCCCGCGAGGACGAACGCGACCACGCCGACCACGCCGTGGTCGGGGCCGACCTGTGCGTGCCCTGGCTGCGCCGGATGGGCCTGAGCGAGCCGGACGTCCGGACGGTCGAGCGGCTGATCCGGCACCACCTGCTGCTCGGCGACTTCGCCGCCCGCCGCGACCCGGACGACCCGGCCACCATCGCCGCGATCGTCGAGGCGGTCGGGGATGCGGCGACCCTGGACCTGCTGGCGGCGTTGACCGAGTCCGACGCCCGCGCGGCCGGCCCCGCGGCCTGGACCACCTGGCGGGCCGGGCAGATCCGGCACCTGGTCGGCCGGGTCCGCCGGGCCCTGGACGGGGAACGCCCGGCCGAGCCGCCGGCGATCACCCAGGTCGAGCGGGAACTGATCGAGTCCGGCACCGGGTCGGTCGGCATCGTCATCGAGTCCATCCCGGCCGCCGTGCGCATCACCATCTGCGCGCCCGACCGGCCCGGGCTGCTGGCCGCCGCCGCGGCGGTGCTGACCATGCACCGGCTCACCGTGCGTTCGGCAGCGATCCGCACCATCGACGGCCACGCGCTGCAGACCTGGATCGCCGCGCCTCAGTTCGGCGAGGCCCCGGCCGCGGCCACCCTGCGAGCCGACCTGGTCCGGGCGCTGGACGGCAGCCTGGACGTCGCGGCCCGGCTGGCCCGGCGCACCGCCCCGCCCCGCCGCGGCCCCGCGGTGCCGCCCGAGGTGCGGGTGGTGGAATCCGCCTCCGACCTGTCCACGGTGCTGGAGGTGCGGGCGCACGACCTGCCCGGCCTGCTGTACACGGTGTCCTCGGCGCTGACCGCGGCCGGGGTCAGCGTGGTCAGCGCCCGGGTGGACACGCTGGGCGCCGACGCCGTCGACGTGTTCTACGTGCAGACGCCGGACGGTGCCCCGCTGTCCGGGTCCCGGGCCCGCGAGGTCGCCGACGGCATCACCCAGGCGCTGGTCAGCTGACCGCCGAACCGGTCTGCCCGATCCGCGGGAACGCCCGGGTGGAAAAGACCTGCTCGACCGGCATCTCGAAGTACTCGGCGATGCGCAACGCGAGCACCAGGCTCGGGCTGTACTCGCCTCGTTCGAGGTACCCGACGGTCTGGTAGTGCACGCCGACCGCCTCGGCCAGTTGCCGGCGGGTGATGCCGCGCTCGGCCCGTAATACGGCCAGCCGGTTGAACAGGACGTCAGACACGCTGCAGGGCCTTCTCCCGCCGGGCCGCCACCGACGAGCCCGACTCCCGCCGGGCCATCCGTCGCAGCAGCGGGGGGGCCAGCAGGAAGCCGACGACGGCCCAGAGCAGCAGCACTCCCAGGGTGAGCAGGGTCCGCCAGCTGCCGTCGATCTCCACCGCGGCGGCCGACTCGGGCAGCAACGCCGACCGGACCCCCAGACCCAGCCAGTAGGTCGGGGTCAGCTGTCCGAGCACCTGCGCCCAGCCGGCCATCTGGGCCAACGGGTAGAAGATGCCGGACACCCAGATGATGGCGCCCATCACGAGCATGCCCCAGCCGCCGACCATGCGCGGGCTCTTGAACACCGACCCGATGACGAAGCCCAGCGGCAGCACCGCCAGCAAACCCAGTAGCAGGAAGCCGAAGGCCTCCATCCAGCCGGTGAGACCGTTCGCGGTCAGCCCCGGCACGAAGAAGAACGCCGGGATCAGCAGGATCGTCATGCTGAACGCGATCTCCACAGTGGTGCGCAGCATCTGCCCGACGACGTAGCCGGTCATCCCGCCCGGCACCGACTTCAGGCGCAGCAATGTGCCGTCCTCGCGTTCGGTGGCCAGCTGGGTGGCCATCCCGTAGGCCCCGGAGAACACGATCTGCAGGGCCAGCAGACCGGGCAGCATGAACAGGGCCACCGGGACGTCGGTGCCGGGCAGGGTGCTGTCGCGGTTCAGCCACAGCACCACCAGCACGATCAACGACACGATCACGTAGTAGGCGATGTCCTGACCGGCCCGGACGCTGTTGCCGAACTCGATCCGGCCGCGTCGCAGGCCGCAGGCGACCGCCTGGCCGTGGGTGCTCATCGGACCACCTCCAGGGACGGCCGCTCGTCGGCGACCATGGACAGATACGTGCTCTCCAGACTGGGCCGGCGGACCTCCAGGTCCTCGACGCGGCCCCGGTCCATCCGTTCCTGGGCGAACAGGTCCCGGACGAATCCAGTGGCGTCGTCGGTGGCGTGCACGTGCCGCTGACCGTCCTGGCTCCAGCGGACCTCGGCCGTGCCGGCCACCTGCCGGGCCAGCGCGTCGGCGGTGCCGTCGGCCGCGATCCGGCCGTGATGCAGGATCAGGATCCGGTCGGCCAGCTTCTCCGCCTCGTCCAGGTCGTGAGTGGTGAGCAGGATCGTGGTGTCCTGCAGATCGGACAGCCGGTGCACCAGGTCGTGGAAGTCGCGGCGGGCGGCGGGATCGAAGCCGGCCGTCGGTTCGTCCAGGAAGAGCAGCTCGGGCCGTCCGACGATGCCGATGGCCACGTCGAGCCGGCGCCGCTGGCCGCCGGACAGGGTGGCCACCTTGGCCCGGCGGTGCTCGCCCAGCCCGACCATTTCGATGAGCTCGTCGGTGGGATACGGCGGCCGGGGCGGGCCGCCGGCGCGGGTCGCATAGGGCCGGTAGAAGGCGGCCAGGTGATCGAGCAGGTCCCGGACCCGCCATCGCCCGTGATCGCGCCAGGACTGCAGCACCACGCCGATCCGGGACCGCCAGAGCTCGTCCGCCTTGGCCGGGTCCTCGCCCAGCACCCGGACGGTGCCGGCCGAGGGCAGGCGGAAGCCCTCCAGGATCTCGATGGTGGTCGTCTTGCCGGCGCCGTTGGGTCCGAGCAGGACCAGGACCTCGCCCCGGGCGATCGTGAAGTCCACCCCGTGCAGCACCTTGGTGGTGCCGTAGCTCATCGTCAGACCGGACACCTCGACGGAAATGGAGGACGACATGTAGCAGTTCTACTATCGAACTGAGCGCACCCGCAACAGTCTTTCCGGGCCGATAGGATTCCCAAGTGTTCGAAACGCTGTCTGACCGGCTGTCCGGTGTCTTCACCAATCTGCGCGGCAAGGGTCGGCTGACCCCGGCCGACGTCGACCGCACGTGCCGGGAGATCCGGGTCGCGCTGCTGGAGGCCGACGTTGCGCTCCCGGTGGTCCGTGCGTTCATCGCGCGGATCAAGGAGCGGGCCAACGGGGTGATCGTCTCGGCGGCCCTGAACCCGGCGCAGCAGATCATCAAAATCGTCAACGAGGAACTCGTCGCGATCCTCGGCGGCGAGACTCGGCGGCTGACCTACGCCAAGAATCCGCCGACGGTGATCATGCTGGCCGGCCTGCAGGGCGCCGGCAAGACCACCCTGGCCGGCAAGCTCGCGCTCTGGCTCAAGGGGCAGGGGCACACCCCGCTGCTGGTCGCCTCCGACCTGCAGCGCCCCAACGCGGTCACCCAGCTGCAGATCGTCGGCGAGCAGGCCGGCGTGCAGGTCTTCGCGCCCGAGCCCGGCAACGGGGTGGGCGACCCGGTCGCGGTGGCCCGGGCCGGTGTCGCCCACGCCAAGGTGCGGCTGCACGACATCGTCATCGTGGACACCGCCGGCCGGCTGGGCGTGGACGCCGACATGATGCAGCAGGCCGTGGACATCCGCGACGCCGTCCAGCCGCAGGAGATCCTGTTCGTGCTCGACGCGATGGTCGGCCAGGACGCGGTCACCACCGCGGAGGCCTTCCGCGACGGCGTCGGCTTCAACGGCGTGGTGCTGACCAAGCTCGACGGCGACGCCCGCGGTGGTGCCGCGCTGTCCGTGCGGCACGTCACCGGGCAGCCGATCATGTTCGCCTCCACCGGCGAGAAGCTGGCCGATTTCGACGTCTTCCACCCGGACCGGATGGCCTCCCGGATCCTGGGCATGGGCGACATGCTGACCCTGATCGAGCAGGCCGAGCAGCACTTCGAGGCCGACCAGGCCGAGGCGATGGCCGCCAAGATGGCGGGCAACGAGTTCACCCTCGAGGACTTCCTCGAGCAGATGATGATGATCCGCAAGATGGGCCCCATCGGCGGGCTGCTGGGCATGCTGCCCGGGGCCGGCCAGATGAAGGACGCCCTGGCCAACGTCGACGACCGCGACATCGACCGCACCGCGGCCATCATCCAGTCCATGACGCCGGCCGAGCGGCAGGACCCGAAGATCATCAACGCCTCCCGCCGGCAGCGCATCGCCCGGGGCTCGGGCTCGACCGTGTCCCAGGTCAACGCGCTGGTGGAACGCTTCTTCGAGGCGCGCAAGATGATGTCCTCAATGGCCGGCCGGTTCGGCTTCCCGGGCGCCCGCCCGTCCAACCGCAAGGCGGCCAAGGGCCGGCGCAAGTCGGGCAAGCGCACGACCGGCCGCGGCCCGACCCAGCCCAAGGTCAAGGGCATGCCGGGCGGTTTCCCCGGGATGGGCGCCCTGCCGCCGGGAATGGGCGCGCCGGGGATGGGGGCACCCGGCGCGATGCCGGGGCTGGATCAGTTCCCCGGTGACTTCGATCCGACGAAGCTCAAGTTCCCCAAGCAGTGAGCCCGGACCTGCGGGTCCGGGGAACCGACCCGACGACCGGAGAGCCGGTCGACCTGGCCGTCTCCGGCGGCCGGATCGTGGACGGCGCGGCGGCCGAGGCGGTGACCGTCACCGGCTTCGTGGTGCCCGGCTTCGTCGACGCGCACTGCCATGTCGGGTACTCCCCGCACGGGCCGGCCACGCCCGCCGAGGCCGAGCAGCAGGCCCTGGCCAACCTGCGGGCCGGGGCGCTGGCCCTGCGTGACTGCGGCTCGCCGGTGGACACCCGCGAGCTGGTCGATCGCGACGACCTGCCGGTGCTGATCCGGTCCGGCCGGCATGTCGCCTTCGTCAAGCGCTACATCCGGGACCTGGGCGTCGATCTGGATGATCCGGCGGACCTGCCGGCCGAGGTGGCCCGCCAGATCGCGTACGGCAGCGGGCAGTGGGTCAAGATCGTCGGCGACTGGATCGACCGGGACATCGGCGACCTGGCCCCGCTGTGGCCGGACGACGTGCTGGCCCGGGCGGTCGCCGTCGCGCACGCGGCCGGCTGCCGGGTGACCACGCACGTCTTCGGCGAGGACGCACTGCCCGGGCTGCTGGCCGCCGGGGTCGACTGCATCGAGCACGGCACCGGGCTGACCGAGCAGACCATCGCCACCGCCGCCGCGCAGGGCACCCACCTGGTGCCGACGTTGATCAACATCGAGAACTTCCCGTCGTTCGCGGCCCAGGCGAACCGGTTCCCGACCTACGCCGCGCACATGCTGGACCTGCACCGGCGGCACCTGGACCGGGTCCGCGACGCGGTCGATGCCGGGGTCGCGGTGCACGCCGGCACCGACGCGGGCGGTTACATCGAGCACGGCCGGATCGCCGACGAGGTGATCGCTCTTGGCCAGGTGCTGGGCATGCGCCGGGCCCTGGCCGCGGCCGCGCACGAGGCCCGGCAGTGGCTGGGCGTGCCGGGCACCGAGGTGGGCGACCCGGCCGACCTGGTCGTCTTCGACGAGGACCCGACGCAGGATCCGACCGTGTTGAAACGGCCGGCCCTGATCATCAGGGCCGGCCGGGTGGTGCGGGGACAGCTGTAGGGGTCAGGCCACCTGCTGCGAACTGCGCAGGATCTCGGTCAGCTTGCCCATCTGCACGGCCTGCGAGGCGTAGTCCAGGGCGGCGCCGTTCCAGGTGTGGACCTGGCCGGCGACCAGCGCGGGTGAAGCGGCGAACGTCGGCTGGGCCGCCAGCTCGGCCTGCTGGAAGCCCTCGACATTGGCCAGCAGCACGTCACCGGTCATCATCTGGCCGACGTTCTCCCAGCTGAAGATGTCCCAGTAGTAGGTGCCGTCCGGATGCAGGTCGGTGTAGGTCACCCCCAGGCTCTGGTAGAGCTGGGTCTCCGGCTCGTCGTCCGGCTTGACCACGTAGATGCCGTCGGCGTCGGCGTACATCTGGGTGACCTCGAGAGTGGACTGGGTGGCCGCGGCGGTCAGCTCGGTCGAGGCCCGGTCGAAGTCGGCCCGGGCGGCCGCGACGGTGTCGGGCGAGGCGCCCAGCGCCTCGGTCAGCGCGGTCAGGCTCTTGATCACGTCCAGGCCGTTGCCGCCGACCTTGATCGCGACGATCGGGGCGATCTTGGCCAGCTGCGCCTGCTGCTCCAGATCGGCGAACGCGTAGTAGGGCTGGGTGCTGTCGATCGTGCCGTTGCGGTCGGTGGGGTAGATGCCGGTGACGATCAGGTCCGGCTTGGACGCGGCCAGCGCCTCCAGGTCGATCTCGCCGTAGCTGTTGCCCACGACGGTGGTCTGCGACAGGTCGTAGCCGGCGAAGCGGGGATCGGTCGCGACGTCGACCCGGCCGAAGACCGCGGTCGGCCGCAGCCCGTAGGCGAACATGCCGATCGCGTAGTCGGCGTAGCTGGCGATCCGCTCGGGACGCTGCGGGAGCGTCACGGTGGTGCCGGTGGCGTCGGTGTAGCTCCATTCGGCGGCCGCGGCGCCGGAGCCGGCCGGGGCGCCAGTGGTGGCATCGGCAGCGGCGGCGCCCGAGGAACACGAGGCGAGCGCGGTCACGCCGAGGACGGCGGCGAGCAGGGCAGTCAGGAGGCGGGCGGTGCCGCGCAGAGAGAGATCCTTCACGAAAGGTAGGTTAGCCTATCCTCAGGCACAACCAGCGGCGACCCGGTGCAGGGATCGGCGATCACCCGCGCGTCCAGGTCGAACGCGTCCCGCAGCACCGTGGGGGTCAGTACCTCCCACGGCGGTCCGTCGGCCAGCACCCGGCCGCGGCCCACGGCCACCAGCCGGTCGGAGAACCGGCCGGCCAGCGACAGGTCGTGCAGCACCATCACCACCGTCGCGCCCCGCTCGGCGTTGATCGACCGGATCAGGTGCAGCACATCGAGCTGGTGGCTCAGATCCAGGAACGTGGTCGGCTCGTCCAGCAGGATGATCGGCGTCTGTTGGGCCAGCACCAGCGCGATCCAGGCCCGCTGCAGCTGCCCGCCGGACAGCGAGGCGGCGTCCCGATCGGCGAGCTCGGTCATCCCGGTCGCGGCCAGCGCGTCGGCGACCGCGGCCGCGTCCTGCTCGGTCCAGGGCCGCAGCAGGCTCTGGTGCGGATGCCGGCCTCGCGAGACCAGATCCCGCACGCTGGTCGCCGACGGGGTGAGCGGCTTCTGCGGCAGGATCGCCAGCCGCCGGGCGATCTGCCGGGTCGGCAGCGAGCGCGCCGGTGCCCCGTCCAGCTCGATGCCGCCGGCGCTCGGGGTCAGCAACCGGCCGAAGGCCTTGAGCAGGGTGGACTTGCCGCTGCCGTTCGCGCCGATCAGGGTGGTGACCCGACCCGGCTCGATACTCAGGTCCAGCTCGCGGAACACCACGGCCTGGTCGTAGGCCAGGGTGACGCCGCGCGCGGCCAGCGCCGGGGTGGTGGTGACGGTCATGTGAGCATCTCCCGGTCCTTGCGCCGCGTGAGCAGCCAGATCAGATACGGCGCGCCGATGACGGCGGTGACGATGCCGACCGGCACCTCGCCGGGCAGCACGGTGCGGGACAACGTGTCGGCGCCGACCACGACCAGCGCACCCACCACCGCCGAGGCGAGCAGCGGGGGCCGGGCGGTGCCGGCCAGCCGGCGGACGATCTGCGGGGACACGAAGGCCACGAACTCGATGGGCCCGGCGGCCGACACCGCCGCCGCGGTGAGCAGCACGGCGCAGGCGACGATCACCAGCCGGTGGCGCTGCACGGCCACGCCGAGCCCGGTCGACACGTCGTCGCCGAGCAGGCTCACCGACAGGGTCGACGACTGGGTCAGCGCGATCGGGGTGAGCACCGCTACCGCCACCAGGACCGGCCAGACGCTGGCCCAGGACACTCCGGACAGGCTGCCGACCAGCCACTGGGCGGCGGTCGAGGCCTCGGTGAGCTGGGCCCGGGCGATCAGGAAGCTGGTCACGCCGGTGAGCGCCGCGGTGGCGCCGATGCCGACCAGGATCAGCCGGTAACTGTCCACGCCGCTGCGCCAGGACAGCCCGTACACCACCGCGGCGGTGCCCAGGGCGCCAATCGCGGCGGCCGCGGGCAACCCCAGGGTGAGCGCCCCGGCGCCGACCGAATAGCTGCCCCCGGCCAGCACGATCGCCGCGACCGCGCCCAATGCGGCGCCGGAGGTCACGCCGAGAATGTCCGGGGTGGCCAGCGGGTTGCGCGCGAACGTCTGGGTCAGGGCCCCGGCCAGCCCAAGGGCGGCGCCGACCAGCGCCCCGCACAGCACCCGGGGCAACCGCAGTTCGAGCACGATCAGCTCCTGCGACGGGGTGCCGGCGCCGATCAGCGTGCGCACCACGTCGCCCAGGCCCAGCTGGGACGAGCCGGCCGCGATGGCCAGTACCAGCACCGGCAGCAGGGCCGCCAGAGTGGCCACCGTCACCACCAGTACGCGGGTGTCGCGGCGGGATCGGGCGGGAGCCAGCATCTACAGCACCGCCATCCGGCCGCGCCGCACGATCAGCACGAAACAGATGCCGCCGAGCACCGAGAGCACCACTCCGACCGGCACCTCGCCGTTGCCGCCGATCAGCCGGCCGACCACGTCGCAGGCCAGCAGCACGATCCCACCGATCAGCCCGGAGGCGGGCAGCAGCCAGCGGTGGTCGGAGCCGACCAGGGAGCGGGCCAGGTGCGGGGCGGTCAGGCCGACGAATCCGATCGGACCGGTGAGCGCCACCGCGGCCGCGGTGAGCAGGGTGATCGCCGCCAGCCCGACCACCCGGGCCCGCACCAGGTTCTCGCCCAGCCCGTGGGCCAGCTCGGTGCCCAGAGCCAGCGAATTCAGCGCCCGGGCGTTGGCCAGCGCGAGCACCAGCCCGACGCCGGCGAACGCGACGGCCGCCCAGATGCCGGTCAGGGTGCGGCCGGACAGCGACCCGACGACCCAGATCCGGTAGGCGGCCAGCGTCTTCTGGTCGCTGAGCACCAGGTACGAGGTCAGCGCGATCAGCAGCGCGGTCACCGCGGTACCGGCGATGGCCAGCGGGACCGGGCTGGACAGGCCCCGCCCCATCGCCGCGACCGCGAAGACCACCACGCTGGCCACGACGGCGCCGGCCAAGGCCAGCCACAGCGTGGTCAGCACCGAGCTGGCCCCCAACAGGTAGACGCCGATCACCACGGCCAGGCTCGCCCCGGCCGAGACACCGAAGATGCCCGGGTCGGCCAGCGGGTTGCGGGTCTGGCCCTGCATCACCGCACCGGCCACGCCCAGGCAGCACCCGACGAGCACGCCGAGCACGGTTCGCGGCACCCGGGAGCCCCAGACGACGGCATCGGTGTCCAGGGTGGGGTCGACCAGCCGCTCGAGCACGGTGCCGGCGTCGAGCAGGTTGCTGCCCAGCAGCAGGCTCAGCGCGCCGGCCGCGGCCAGGGCGAGCAGCAGCGCCAGCAGTGGACGTCGCCGGGTGGAGGAACGAAGCACCGACCAAGCGTAGCCTCGCCTAACGTCAGCCCTTACCCTCGGTCGCATGGCCCGATATCCCCGCCTCATGCCCACCCACCCCCAGCTGCTGCGCGCCCGGGTGGTGCGCAGCGTGCGCCGCTCGCCCTCCTTCCAGCGCGTGACCATCGGCGGGCCGGAGCTGGCGGGCTTCTCCTACGCCGGTTTCGACCACTGGTTCCGGCTGTTCCTGCCGCCCCGGCCGGGGGCGCCGCTGGTGCTGCCGCAGGTCCGCGGCCGGGTCTGGTGGCAGCCCTACCTGGATATCCCCGAGGATCGGCGACCCCATTGCAGCAACTACACGGTGGTCGATGTCCGCCGCCGCGGCGAGCACACCGAGCTGGACATCGACGTCGTGCTGCACTGGGACGAGGGGACCGGCGAGCTGGCCGGACCCGTCGCCCAGTGGGCCGCCAGCACCGCCCCGGGCAGCGAACTGGCGATCCTAGACCAGGGGCCGCTGTTCGATCCGCCCGCGGACGCGACCGCCGTGCACCTGGCCGCCGACGAGACCGGCCTGCCCGGTCTGCGCGGCATCCTGCGCGACCTGCCCGAACACACCCGGGGGACCGCGATCGTCGAGGTGCCGCACGCCGACGACGTCGAGGACCTGGCCGCCCCCGGTGGGATGCGGGTCAGCTGGGTGACCCGGACCGTCGAGGGACCGGGCGCCGCCGCCCTGGCCCGGTTGCGGGCCGCGGTGGTCAACGGCGGCGCCCCGGCGCCGCAGGACTACGGCTTCGTGGTCGGCGAGGCCGCCCTGGCCACCGGTGGTCGACGGGCGCTGCGCGCCGCCGGACTGCCCGCCGCGCGGATCACGTTCTCGGGATTCTGGAAGCATCGACTACACTGATTCGGTTACGGTCGCCGAGCGGACCCTCTCACCACTCGCGGCCGCCATTGGTGTGTTCGGACTGCTGCCCCCACGCGGCCCGGCCCCGCCGCCCTGTCAACACCGCAAGGAGCACTGCACCACAGTGGCTGTCAAGATCAAGCTCGCTCGCTTCGGAAAGATCCGCGAGCCGCACTACCGCATCGTCGTCGCCGATTCGCGGACCCGTCGCGCCGGCCGGACCATCGAGAACATCGGCCTGTACCAGCCGAAGTCCGAGCCCAGCCTCATCGAGGTCGACTCCGAGCGGGTCCAGTACTGGTTGGGCGTCGGCGCGCAGCCGACCGAGCCGGTGCTCGGCCTGCTCAAGGTGACCGGCGACTGGCAGAAGTTCAAGGGCCTGCCGGGCGCCGAGGGCACCCTCAAGCCGCAGCCGGTCAAGGCCGACAAGCGCGCGCTGTACGAGGCGGCCATCGCGGCCATCGGCGGCGACGCGGACAACTCGGCGACCACCCCGCGGCGCAAGGCCAAGGCGGCGGCCGACGAGGCCCCGGCGGCCGAGAGCACCGACGCGTCGTGACGATGCTCGAGGACGCCCTGGAGCACCTGGTCCGGGGCATCGTCGACCACGATGACGACGTCAGCGTCGAGATGACCACCGGTCGTCGCGGGCGCACCCTGCAGATCCGGGTGCACCCCGACGACCTGGGCAAGGTCATCGGCCGCGGCGGCCGCACGGCCACCGCACTGCGCACCGTGATGACCGCCATCGGTGGTCGCGGCATTCGGGTCGACGTCGTCGACACCGATCGCTAGCGACCGCGACCCCGCGATGGAGGTCGTGGTCGGCCGGATCGGCCGCCCGCACGGGCTGCGCGGCGACGTCACGATCGCGGTCAACACCGATGATCCGGACGCGCGGTTCGCGGCCGGGTCGGTGCTGGGCACGGATCCCGACCGGGGTCCGTTGACCGTGGTGACCCGCCGGCGCTCCGGCGGGGTGCTGCTGCTGCGGTTCGAGGGGATCGAGGACCGCGACGCCGCCGAGGCGTTGCGGGGCACGTCCCTGACCGTTCCCGCGGAAACGTTGCCCGAGTCCGACGACCCGGACGAGTTCTACGACCACCAGCTGATCGGGCTGGCGGTCCGGGATCCGTCCGGGCAGGACCTGGGCAAAGTGGTGGAGGTCTGGCACCCGCCGGCCTCGCCGGTGCTGCTGGTCCGACGCCCGGACGGATCGGACGAAGCGGTGCCGTTCGTGCGGGCGCTGGTGCCCACCGTCGACCTGGCGCAGTCCTACCTGGTCGTCGATCCGCCCGAGGGAATGTTCGCCTGATCATGCGCCTGGACGTCATCACGATCTTCCCGGCCTACCTGGCGCCGCTGCGGGAATCGCTGCTGGGCAAGGCCATCGCCGACGGGCGGGTCGACCTGGCCGTGCACGACCTGCGGGACTGGGCCACCGACCGGCATCGCACGGTGGACGACGCCCCGTACGGCGGGGGACCGGGCATGGTGATGAAGCCGGACGTGTGGGGGCGGGCGCTCGACGCGGTGGCGCAGCCGAGCAGCACGCTGGTGGTGCCCACACCGGCCGGGCGCCGGTTCACCCAGCCGGTGGCCGCCGAACTGGCCGGCTGCGCGCACCTGGTGTTCGCCTGTGGCCGGTACGAGGGGATCGACCAGCGCTTCGTGCAGGACGCGGCGAGCAGGATGCCGGTGCGGGAACTGAGCATCGGCGACTACGTGCTGGCCGGCGGCGAGGTGGCGACCATGGTGATCGTCGAGGCGGTCACCCGGCTGCTGCCCGGCGTGCTGGGCAACCCGGAGTCGGCGGTGCAGGACTCGTTCGCCGGGGACCTGGCCGACCTGGTCGAGGCGCCGTCCTACACCCGGCCGCCGGTGTATCGGGGACTGCCCGTGCCGGCGGTGCTCACCAGTGGCGACCACGCGGCGGTGGCCGCGTGGCGAGCGGAACAATCGCGGCGGCGAACCACCGAGAACCGCCCGGACCTGCTGATTCAATGAACCGGTGTCCGCTCTGGCACAATGGAGCGGTTGCCCTGACGACTTGTGATTAAGGATTTCCATGAACACGCTGGACGAACTCGACGCTGCCTCGCTGCGGTCCGACATTCCTGACTTCCGGCCCGGCGACACCGTCAAGGTCCACGTCAAGGTCATCGAGGGCAACCGCTCCCGGATCCAGGTCTTCGCCGGCCACGTCATCCGCCGCCAGGGCGGCGGCGTGCGCGAGACCTTCACCGTGCGCAAGATCAGCTTCGGCGTCGGCGTGGAGCGCACCTTCCCGGTGCACTCGCCGAACCTGGACCGGATCGAGCTGGTCACCCGCGGTGACGTGCGTCGGGCCAAGCTGTACTACCTGCGCGATCTGCGCGGCAAGGCCGCCAAGATCAAGGAAAAGCGCGAAGGCCGCTGACCTGCCCCGGGTCCGGTTGACGACCGAATGAGCGAATCCGGCTCCGAGGACGACGAGCCGACCCTGACCGAACGGGCGACGCCGGCCGATGAGCCGGCGAAGGCCGGCAAGCCGCCGAAGAAGAAGCGGCCGTTCTGGGTCGAGCTACCGATCCTGATCGTGATCGCGTTCGGGTTGACGTTTCTGATCCAGACCTTCATCGCGAAGGTCTACTACGTCCCGTCCGGGTCGATGGAGCAGACGCTGCACGGCACGACCTCGGGCGGGGACCGGATCCTGGCCAACAAGGTCGTCTACGACTTCGGCGATCCGCAGCCCGGTGACGTGATCGTGTTCTCCGGCCCGCCCACCTGGGCGCCGGAGGCCCGCATCCCGGGTCCGTCCAACTGGTTCGGTCAGGTCGTGCAGTCCCTGGGTTCGGTGGTCGGCATCGCCCCGCCGAACGAGAAGGACTACGTCAAGCGGGTCATCGCCACCGGCGGGCAGACCGTCATGTGCTGCGACAGCACCGGCAACGTCGTCGTCAACGGCCATTCGCTCGACGAGCCCTACATCTACGAGCCGATCGAGTTCATCCCCGGCCAGCTGGACTGCACCACCACGCAGATGTCCCGGCGCTGCTTCGGCCCGATCACCGTGCCCGACGGGCAGTTGTGGGTGATGGGCGATCACCGGTCCGACTCGGCCGACTCCTCCTACCAGTGCCAGGGGTTGCCCGCGGGCAGCGGCGCCCAGTGCCAGGGGCCCATCCCGGTCGACAACGTCATCGGCAAGGCGGTGTTCATCGTCATGCCACCGTCCCGCTGGGGCACCATCTCGTCCCCCGATCTGGACGCCGGGTGGTGACGGCTCGATGGTGACGGTCCGGCGCCCGCACCTGCGGGTGGAAAAGCAGCTCATGCGCGACGGCGTGACCCGGCTGGCCGCGATGGACGAGGTCGGCCGCGGCGCGCTGGCCGGTCCGGTCAGCGTCGGGGTGGTCGTGGTCACCCCCGAGGTCAGGCGGGTGCCGCCCGGGCTGGCCGACTCCAAACTGCTCACCCCGGAGGCCCGGCAACGGCTGGTCGCGCCGGTGCGCCGGTGGGTGCAGGAGTACGCGGTCGGCCACGCCAGCGCCGACGAGATCGACGCGATCGGCATCATCGCCGCCCTGCGCACCGCCGGCCGGCGGGCGTTGGCCGAGCTGTCCGGGCCGGTGGACGCCATCCTGCTCGACGGCAACCACAACTACCTGCGGGAGCCGGCCGCTCCGGCCGCCGCCCCCGACCCGCTGGCCGCGCCGTTGTTCGAGGTTGCCGCCGAGGCGGTCGCGCCGGCCGACCCGGAGCCGGCCGTGCACGTGCGGATCAAGGCGGACATGACCTGTGCCGCGGTGGCCGGGGCCAGCGTGCTGGCCAAGACCGAACGGGACGCGATCCTGACCGGGCTCGGACCCGACTACCCGGCCTACGGGTTCGCGGTCAACAAGGGGTACGGCACCCCCGAACACCTGGCCGCGCTGCGCGAACACGGGCCATGTGCCGTGCACCGGCGCAGCTGGCGGCTACCGTGCGGGGAACAGGTGGCCGAAGGGATGATGTTCTCGTGAACGGGGTGCGCGCGTGAGTGCCGAGGATCTCGAGCAGTACGAGACCGAGATGGAGTTGCAGCTCTACCGGGAGTATCGCGACATCGTCGGCCAGTTCTCCTTCGTCGTGGAGACCGAACGCCGGTTCTACCTGTGCAACGCGGTCGATCTGCAGGTCCGCAACCCCGAGGGCGACATGTACTTCGAGCTACGGATGTCCGACGCCTGGGTGTGGGACATGTACCGGCCGGCCCGGTTCGTCAAGAACGTCCGGGTGGTCACCTTCAAGGACGTCAACGTCGAGGAGCTGGACAAGCCGGACCTGCGGCTGCCCGAAGATCCGCAGTTCTGACCATGACCGAGACCCCGATCGATACCCCGATCGATACCCCGATCGATACAGCAGCCCTGCGCGCGCACTTTCCCGCCCTGGAGCTGGGCGTGGCCTACTTCGACGGGCCCGGTGGCTCCCAGGTGCCCGACGTGGTCGCCCGGGCGGTGGCCGGGACGCTGACCGCCGGCGTGGCCAACCGGGGCCGGGTGACCGCGGCCGAGCGGGTGGCCGACGACACGGTGCTGGCCGCCCGGGCGGCGATGGCCGACCTGCTGGGCGCCGACCCCGACGGCATCGTCTTCGGCCGCAGCATGACCGCGCTGACCTTCGACGTCGCCCGCACGCTGGCCGCCGGCTGGGCGCCCGGTGACGAGATCGTGGTGACCCGGCTGGACCACGACGCGAACATCCGGCCGTGGCTGATCGCCGCGGACCGGGCCGGGGTGAGCGTCCGCTGGGCCGAGTTCGATCCGGCCACCGGCGAGCTGCCGGCCGAGGCGGTGCAGGCGGTGATCACCCCACGGACCCGGCTGGTGGCCGTCACCGCGGCCTCCAACCTGCTCGGCACCCGGCCGGACGTCCCGGCCATCACCCGGGCGGCGCATGAGGTCGGCGCGCTGACCTACGTCGACGCCGTGCACGCCGCCGCGCACGTTCCGCTCGACGCGGTCGCCCTGGGCGCCGACCTGCTGGTCTGCTCGCCGTACAAGTTCCTGGGGCCGCACTGCGGGGTGCTGGCCGGCCGGGTCGACCTGCTCCAGACGCTGCACCCGGACAAGCTGCTGCCCTCCTCCGACGCGGTACCCGAACGCTGCGAGCTGGGCACCCTGCCGTACGAGCTGCTGGCCGGCACCACCGCCGCGGTGGACTTCCTGGCCACGTTGGCCGGCCAGGCGCACCGGGTGGCCGGCGACCGCCGCCAGCAGTTGGTCGCGGCGTTGACAGCGGTGGACGAGCACGAGCAGCGGCTGCGCCGGCGCATCGAGGCCGGGCTGGCCGAACTGCCGGGCGTGACCGTGCACTCGCGGGCGGCCCGGCGCACCCCGACCCTGCTGCTGACCTTCGCCGAGCACGCCCCGACGGCGGCGTACCACTTCCTGGCCGAACGCGGGATCAACGCGCCGGCCGGCTCGTTCTACGCGATCGAGGCGTCCCGGGCGCTGGGCCTGGGTGACGGCGGCGGGTTGCGGGTGGGGTTGGCGCCGTACGTGGACGACGACGACGTGGACCGGCTGCTGGCCGGACTGGCAGAGTTCCTGTCGTGAGCATCGACCCGTCCCGCATCGAGATCGCGTTCGACCCGCGGCGGCAGCGAATGGCCGGGATCTCGGCGCACGGGCTGATGTCCTTCGACGTGCCGTTCATCAGCGAGATCACCGACAACCTGTGGCTCGGCGGCTGCGAGGACGGTCTGGTGCTGCCCGAGTTCATCGGGCACCTGGTCTCGCTCTATCCGTGGGAGCAGTACACGGTCAAGCACGACCTGGACTCGCGGCTCGAGGTCCGGATGTACGACCAGACCAATCAGGCGATGGATCAGGTGGACGCGATCGCCTCCTGGGTGAACACCTGCCGGCGCGGCGCCCCGACCCTGGTGCACTGCCAGGCCGGGCTCAACCGGTCCAGCCTGGTCGCGGCGCGGGCCCTGGTGCTCGAGGGGATGAGCGCTGATGAGGCGATCACCCTGATCCGGGAGAAGCGCTCGCCCGCCTGCCTGTGCAATCCGGCCTTCGAACGCTGGCTGCGGGAGCCGCCGGCCTAACAGGTGCTGGCCGGGGTCGAGCCGGCCCGCACCGCGGCGAAGAAGCTCAGCACGTCCGGCAGGGCGGTGAGCGCGATCTCGCCGTGCCCGATGCCCGGGAACTGCTTGAAGATCACGTGCGCGGCCTTGGCGCACTGCTGCGTCACGAACTGCTGCGTCGCTGCCGGATGCACCAACTCGTCGGCCTCGCCCTGGGCGACCAGCAGCGGCACGGTGATCGGCACGCCGCCCGGGGTGTTCTGCGCGAGGATGTCCGACCACGGCGCCGTCGTGGTCGGGTCGCTGCGCAGGTACTGGCCGACCAGCGGCCCGGCGATCGCGTGCAGCTCGCTGTTCTGGCCGATCAGGCACAGCGCCGCCATCTGCGGCGTGGCCGCGGCGCCGGCATCGGTGAGCACCTGGGTCAGGCTCATCCCGGGGATGCTCGGCCCGTAGACGCTCTGGTAGGTCTGGAACGCATAGGAGCCAAGGGACACCCCGGAGACGTCGCCGATGTCGTCGTTGAGCAGGGCGCCGAGCTCGGTCGCGGGCGCGGCCACCGCGGCCGCCCGCACCTTCAACTCCGGGGCGTAGCCGGCCGCCTGCTGCGCGGCGAACAGCACCGCATGGCCGCCCTGCGAATGCCCCCACAGCAGCACGTCACCGGCCGCGGTGGCGCCCGTCTGCTCGATGTGCTGCGCGGCGCGGACCGCATCCAGCACGCTGTTGCCCTCGCTGACCCCCACCAGGTAGGCGTCGGGACCGGCCACCCCCATCCCCGGGTAGTCGGCCGCGGCGACCGCGTAGCCGGCGTTCAGCAGATCGGTCATGCCCTCGATCAGGTCGAACGGATCGACGCCGGTCGAGGGCGCGCAGTGGCCGGCCATCCCGGTCGTCGGATGACCCCAGGCCACCACCGGCCGCGGACCCCCGCCGGGCCACGGCGCGGTCGGTGCGATCACCACCGCCGAGGTCAGGATCGACGCCCCGGTGACGTCGGTGGAGTGGTACATGACCCGCCAGGCGATGGTGCCGGCCGGGGCCGACTGCAGCTGTTCGGTGCGGACCACCTCACCCGGACCGCCAGCCGGGATCGGGTCGGGCAGCGCGTAGAACGACTGCTCGGTCGCCTCCTCCAGCGCCCCCTGCTCCAACCGGGAGTCGGTCGACTGCGCGCAGCCGCCCAGCAGCAGGCCGGCGGTGGCCAGCGCAGCGATCCAGCGGCTCCGGGGATTCACCCGGCCAGTCTGGCAGCTCAGAACGACAGGCGTCCGGCCAGCACAGCGGCGTAGATGCCCTGACCGGCCTTGTTGGGGTGTAGCACCCCTCGGGCGCCCTCGGGAAGCGAGGGGGCACCAGGAAAGCCCGGTGGTCGGTAGAAGGCCGAAGCGAAGCCGCACACGTCCAGGCCGCGGAACCGCGGCGCCGCGTTGGCGAAGGCGAATCCGTGGCGGGCGGCGGCCTGTTGGAGGGCCACGTTCAGGCCGTTGGCGAAGTCGGTGGCGACGCCCAGTTCCTCGGCGTCCATGTACGGGCACAGTGGCCCGACCCATCCCGACGGATCCGGGAAGGGATTGCCGTAATCGACCGCGATGACCTTCGCCTTGGCGTGGACCGCGTCGATCCGGGTGTCGATCGCGTCGTACAGGCCGTCGAGCGCAGCCGGAGCACGATTCGGGATGCTGTCGAGCAGTTGCTGCACGGTGATCCCGCCGAGGGGGAGCATGACCTGGTTCCGGTGGCAGGTCACGCCGGGGTTCTGCGGCACGGCGTCGAGGCAATACGCGACCAGAGCGCCGAACCCCAGGTCGTTGCCCAGGGCCTGGACGGTCACCACATCGGTATCGGCCGTGATCGCCGTGAGTTGGCCTTGCGCGATGACATCGGTGGTCTTGGCCCCCTGGCAGGCCCTGAAGGCTTGCAAGGTCACCAACCGCAGCCGGGCCAGCAGTTCGCTGGACGCCGCTGAGGCGGACCGATCGCACTCGCCGTCGTCCGGCTGGTAGGGCACATTGCCGGTGCCCGCGGCGAACGAGTCGCCGATGGCGACCAGGTCCGGCGGCTGGTACCGGTGCGGGCCGGCTGCGGCCGCCGAGGTCGCCATCACCCCCGCGGTGATCGCGGCGACGACGAACGCGACAAGGATCCGGACCAGCCGACGGTGTCTCACGGGTGGTGAGCCTGCTCCGTTTCGTCCGGTTTGTCCATGGGCCGATCGGTGGTGGCCGGAGAGATGCTGCACCGCTTCCTCTTTCGATTCCGGCTTGGTCAACAATGGTCTTTCCGGCCCGGCGGAATGGCGTCGGAACCTTAATGATCATGTGTTTGGCGAGCCCCGGCGTCGAGCAGGTTTCGAGTTGGTTGCCGGGTCGTGTCCCTGGTCGTCGGAGCCCTCCTGGCCCGGTATTCTTAAGCCGTCCGTTCCCGCGCCGACCGGCGCCTGACGTACCCGATGGAAGAAAAGTGGCAATCCGCATACAGAAGAAGTCCGCGACCACCACCAAGGTGATGTTCGTTCTCCCCGACGAGATTCATCCGGGCGTCGTCTCGGCCGTCGGTACCTTCAACGATTGGCAGCCGGGCGCGCACAAGTTGGTCAAGCGCAGCAACGGAACTCGCAGTGTCAGCGTGGAAGTTCCTGCGGGACAGGAGATCTGCTTCCGCTACCTGGGCGACGGCGGGGTCTGGTTCGACGACCCGGATGCCGAGGTCGTCACGCACGAAGGCACTCTGGTCAAGGCCTGAGTTTCCCGTACCGACGGGCCGGCGCCCGGGTCCTGGTGATCCGGGCGCCCGCCGGCCCGATGCGGCTCATCCGGCGGCCTGGTCGCGGCAGAGAGCCGGTTGGTGACGCCGGGTTCACCTTCCGACCCGTTCATCGGAAGGACCCGGCAGAACGCGCGGATTGGCGTGAAGAAGGCCGCCATCCCCGCCGCGACCGGTCGACTCCAATCATTGATGCGACTTTGTGACGCCATCAACAATCGCGTCGACCGCTGCTCCAGATTGCCCCGGCATCGGCCGGGTCCGCGCAAAAGCAGGAGCGGGCGGTGAACTAGCTCCGTCGTGGGACGCATTGCCCGGCACGACTTGTCCGCCGGCGAACCCGACCGGAAATCGATCGCGGGAAATCGTGGATGTGGCCACCGCGGGTCGCCGGTCGCCGTGCCGACCATCCGGCCAGGCGTTCAGTTCGCCCCGCGGGAGTTGTCCCCATGCTTGAAGTTGTCCACATTCTCGCCCATTGCGCGGTGGGGCCGGTGATGCGTCCCGCACAGTGAGCCGGTGGCTGCGAAAGACGAACTTGGACGGCGGGGCGAGGAACTGGCCGCCCGGCATCTGGAGGAGACCGGGCTCAGGGTCCTCGACCGCAACTGGCGGTGCACCGAGGGCGAGCTGGACATCGTGGCGACCGACCAGGCCGCCACCACGGTGGTGTTCTGCGAGGTCAAGACCCGCAGCGGGGTCGGCTTCGGGTCCCCGTTCGAGGCGGTCACCCAGGGCAAGCGGCGCAAGCTGCGCCGGCTCGGGTTGCTGTGGCTGTCCCAGAACCGCGTCACCGCCTTCCCGACGATGCGGTTCGACGTCATCGGTGTGCTCTGGCCGGCCGGGCAGTCGCCCCGGATCGAGCATCGCGAGCAGGCGTTCTGATGACGCTGGCGCGCACCTGGTCGATCGGTCTGACCGGGGTCACCGGTCATCTGGTGACGGTCGAGGCCGATCTGTCGGCCGGGCTCCCGGGGACCGCGGTGATCGGCATGCCCGACCCGGCGATCATCCAGTCGCGGGACCGGATCCGGGCGGCGATCGTGAACTCCGGGCACAAGTGGCCGGACCGGCGGATCACCTTGGCGCTGTCCCCGGCCGGCCTGCGCAAGAGCGGCGCCGGCTACGACATCGCCCTGGCCGTCGCCGTTCTCGCGGCCGCCGGAGTGGTGCCGGCGGGAGCGGCCGGCGAGTGCGTGCTGATCGGCGAGCTCGGTCTGGACGGTGCGATGCGGCCGGTCCGCGGCGTGCTGCCGGCGCTGCTGGCCGCCCGCGCGGCCGGCCGGACCCGGGCCGTGGTGCCGCTGGGCAATCTGGCTGAGGCCGCGCTGGTCACCGGGATGGCCGTCTGGGGCGCCCCGACCCTGGCCGACCTGATCGCCAGCCTGATGGGCCGCAACCACGCCATGGTCAAGGGTGTCGCGCCCGGGCCGGCGGGATCGGATCGTGATGCGCCCGACCTGGCCGACGTGCTCGGCCAGCCCGAGGCGCGCCTGGCCCTGGAGGTGGCCGCCGCCGGTGGCCACCACCTGGCCATGATCGGGCCGCCCGGGGCCGGGAAAACCATGCTGGCCTCGCGCCTTCCGGGAGTGTTGCCGCCGTTGGACGACGAGCAGTCGCTCGAGGTCACCGCGGTGCACTCGGTGGCCGGCCTGCTCGACGAGGGCATGCCGTTGATCACCCGGCCGCCGTTCGTCGACCCTCACCACAGCGCGTCGCAGGCGGCGATCATCGGCGGCGGGTCGGCCCCCATCCGTCCCGGCAGCGTCAGCCTGGCCCACTGCGGGGTGCTGTTCCTGGACGAGGCACCCGAGTTCGGTCGCCGGGCCCTGGACGCGCTGCGGCAGCCGCTGGAGGAGGGTTCGGTGGTGCTGGCCCGGGCGTCCGGGGTGGTGCGGTTCCCCGCCCGGTTCCAGCTGGTGCTGGCCGCGAACCCCTGTCCGTGCGCGGCGGCCAAGGACGCCGACTGCCGGTGCGGTTCGCACGAGCGGCGCTCGTACCTCAACCGGCTGTCGGGTCCGCTGATGGATCGGGTGGACATCCGGATCGACCTGCCGGCGCTACCCCCATCGATCCTGACGGCGGCCGGGGGACAGGGAGAGTCCAGTGCGGTGGTGGCGCAGCGGGTGCGGGCGGCGCGGGACCGGGCGTCGTTCCGGTGGCGGGAGACGCCGTGGCGGTGCACCGCGCAGGTGCCGGGTGCGGTGGTGCGCCGGATGTGGTCACCCGATGACGGCTCGGCGCACCTGCTGGATCGGGCGGTGCGGACGGGCCGGTTAACCGGCCGGGGCTACGACCGGGTGCTGCGGTTGTCGTTGACGGTGGCCGACCTGGCCGGGCGGGACGTGCCCACGGTCGCCGACGTGGCCTCGGCGTTGGCGTTGCGCTGCGCGGAGGCGTCATGAGCATCCTGTCCGCGGAATCGAGCGGGGAGCTCGAGCCGGAACGGGTGGCCCTGGCCGG
Source organism: Nakamurella multipartita DSM 44233 (assembly GCF_000024365.1). Lineage (NCBI taxonomy): Bacteria > Bacillati > Actinomycetota > Actinomycetes > Nakamurellales > Nakamurellaceae > Nakamurella > Nakamurella multipartita. The sequence continues at coordinate 3,442,983 of NC_013235.1, read as the reverse complement.
GTTGCTGCGGGCCTGCGAGCCACCCAGCGCGGCCCTGGTCCGCTACGTCCAGGGGCACGGGCCGGAGGCGGCCTGGCAGGCGGTGCTGGCCCGGCGGGCGCCCCGGGCGGTGCTGTCGGCGACCGCCGCCCGGGTGGACGGGGTGGACCCGGCCGTGCTGGTGGCCCGGGCCGAGGCGGACCTGGTCGCGGCCGCTCGGGTCGGGGCGCGGCTGATCGGGCCGCCGGACGACCAGTGGCCGGGCGCCGCGGTGTCGGCGTTCGCCGGGGCGATGGCCCGAGGGGTGCGCGGGGCCGGCCCGCCGCTGGCCCTGTACGTGCGAGGCCGGCCGCTGACCGGGTTGCCCGACCGGGCCGTGACGGTGGTCGGGTCGCGGGCGTCGAGCCCGTACGGGACGCGGGTGGCCGGCGAGATGGCCTATGAGCTGGCCCGGGCCGGGTCGGTGGTGGTCTCCGGCGCCGCGTTCGGGATCGACACGGCGGCCCACCGCTCGGCGCTGCAGGTGGTGCGGTCGGCCCCGGACGAGCCGCGGTCGGTCACCGTTGCCGTGCTGGCCTGCGGCATCGACCGGGCCTATCCGGAGGCCAACCGCGACCTGCTCGACCTGATCGCCCGGCACGGCTCGGTGGTCAGTGAATACCCGCCGGGCACTGTGCCGGCCCGGCACCGGTTCCTGGTGCGCAACCGGCTGATCGCGGCGTTCGGAGCGGCCACCGTGGTGGTCGAAGCCGGGCGGCGCTCCGGGACCTTGTCCACCGCGGCCGCCGCCGAACAGTTGGGACGGATGGTGATGGCCGTGCCGGGGCCGGTGACCTCGGCCATGTCGGTGGGCTGCCACCTACTGCTGGCCGACCGGTTCGCGCAGTTGGTCACCGGGGCCGACGACGTGCTGACCGCGCTGGGCCGGACGGGCCGGACCGGGCGGCTGGAGAGCAGAGCCGTGCCCGGACCGCACGACGGGGCGGTGCCGGGGGAGGACCCACGGCATCCCACCGACGGCCTGGAGCCGACCAACGCCCGGGTCTACGACGCGTTCCCCACCCGCGGGTCGACGTCGGTACACGAACTGGTCGTCGAGTCCGGGCTGCCGGCGGCCACCGTGATGGGGGCGCTGGCCGTGCTGCAACTGCACGGTCTGGCCGACCAGGACGGACCGCAGTGGCGCCGGGTGCGACCCGACCGCGGGACACCGCCGCGGCAGATAGGCTGATGGTGTCTCGGGCCGCCGCGTGGGCCGGCATCTTCCGTACGTCTCGGCGTGGCACTTCCGCCCGGTCCCCTCCGGACGGGACGATTCGCTCGTACACGCGACGAAGGGATGTGCGCCCATGCGACGAGTCGTGGCGATCGCCAACGGCAAGGGCGGGGTCGGCAAGACCACCCTGACCGCCGGACTGGCCGGTCAACTGGCGTCGGGCGGCTCCCGGGTGCTGGTGGTGGACACCGATCCGCAGGCCAACCTGGCCCGCGACCTCGGCTACGCCGCCGGTGACGGCAGCAACCTGTCCCTGGCCATCACCCACGGCCTGCCGCTCGAGGTCATCCGCGGCGTCCGGGATCGACTCGACGTGGTCGCCGGCGGGCCCGCCCTGTGGGACGTGGGCCCGGCCTTCACCGCGCGCGGCGCTCGCGGCGCCACCCTGCCCGGACTCAAGCCGGCCCTGGCCAAGGTTGCCCCGGAGAAGAAGGGCGCCGACTACGACGTCGTGCTGGTCGACACCCCGCCCGGGGAGCCGATCCTGCAGGAGCTGGTCTTCGCCGCCGCCGATTTCCTGATCATCCCCACCCGGTCGGACGAGGCCAGCCTGGACGGCCTGGTCGTCGTCGCGCAGCGGTTCGCCGCCGCCCGCGCGGTCAACCCCAAGCTGACCCTGCTGGGCGTCGTCCTGTTCGGGGTCCGCGCGGGCAGCACCCGCATGCAGGCCCGGGTGCGCAGCGCGCTGCAGGAGACCCTGGGCGACGCGGCCCCGGTGTTTCCCACCTCGATCCGCTACCTGGAGAGCGCCGCGGTCGACATGCGCAGCCGTGGCGTGCTGCCGCACGAGCTGACCGAGCTGCACCGTTCGGACACCCGCAAGCGGCTGTCCCGCCTCCGCGAGGGCACGCCCGCGGACGCCGGGGACACCTTGCTCAGCCGGGACTCCTCGGCCGCCGGCCTGGCCGGCGACTACGCGGCCCTGGCCGACGAAGTGCTGGCCGCGATGAAGGCTCGTAAAGGTGGCGCATCGCGCCGGTTGGAGGTCGCCGTATGAACGCCCCGCGCCCGAAACTGGAGGGACTGTTCAACGGCAGCGACACCGCCGAGCCGAAGCTGAGCTGGCTCGGCGCCCCGGCCGCCGAGCCGGAGCCGGCCGCGCCCAGCACACCGGCCGCCCCGACCCCGCAAGCCGCCCCGACCCAGCAGGCCGCCCCGATCGCGCCGGTTCCGCCGGCGCCGCGAGCGCCCGCTCCGGAGCCGGTTGGGCTGTTCGATCCGGTCGCCCTGGCCGAGCGCTACTTCGCGATGCTGCAGGCCCTGCTGGACCTGCAGCGTGACGTCGGCCTGCGGCTGGCCCACCAGGTCGCCGAGCTACCGGGAATGAGCCGGCTGCGCCGCTGAACCGTTCGCGCTCGATGTACGTATCCCCGGGCGGAGTGCTCCTAGATGACGACAGGATGCTCCACCCGATGTCCCCGGCCGACGCCCGACCGATCAGGGTGGAGCACCCCGCCTTCCAGCCCCAACGGGGAGTCGGCGGCCGATGCCCGGCCGCCGTGGCGGCCGGAAGGCGGGTCAGCCGCCCGGCCGCTGCCCGCCGGGCATTCCGCTGCCCATCCCGCCGCCCATCCCGCCCATGCCCCCGGCCGGGGCCTGGCCGGCGGTGAAGGTGCCGACCGAGGTCGCACCGTCGATGCCGCCGCCGGTGGTCAGACCGCCGATCGACTCGCCCTGGACCGATCCGCCGGTGAAGGCCGTGTAGCTGGCCCCGCTGGTGATCTGGGCCGAGGAGTAGACCAGCGACGAGAACGCCTTGCTGGCCGTGAACGAGGCCAGCACGGTGCCGTCCGCGGCGGCGATGTGCACCACCGTGCCGGCCGGTTGCGCCGCGCTGAAGGACACCGCGACCCAACCCTGCGCGGACGAGGCGTCCGGTGCCTCGGCCATGCCGGAACTGCCCGCGGCCAGCAGCACGCCGCCGGTGATGGTGAAGCTGCCGTCGGTGTCCAGCGCCCCGTTCATGTTCTCGGTCGGTCCGTTGACCACGGTGGTGCCGCCGCTGATGGCGATCGACCCGTTGGAGTCCAGGCCGTCGCCGTCGGCGTCGACCACGATGGTCCCGCCGCCGATGGTCAGCTGCGAGCCGGCGTTGATGCCGTCGTCCGCGCTGGTCACCGTTGTCTCGCCGGCCGAGATGGTGATGGTCGCGCCCTCGATGCCCTCGTAGGACTCGGTGACGCCCAGCGTGCCGCCGGCGATGGCCACCTCCCCGTCGGCGTGCACGCCGTCGTCACCGGAGGCCAGGCTCAGCGTGCCGCCGTTGACGGTGACCGACCCGTTGGCATGCACGGCGTCGTCGGCGGCGTCGACGGTGACGGTGCCGCCGTCCACCACCACACTGACCGCGCCCTTGAGGCCCTTGGCCGAGGTGTCGTCGGCGACGCCGGCCGAGTGGCCGCCGCCCGCGGTCACGGCCAGGGTGCCGGCGGAGACCACCACGTCGGTGACCGCATCCAGGCCGTCCCCGGCCGCGGTCACGGTGAGCGAGCCGCCCTCGACCGCGATGTAGCCCTTGGTGGCGTCCTCGTCGTTGTCGGACTTGAGGCCGTCGCCGCCGGCGGTCACGGTGACCGTGCCGCCGGAGACCACCAGGTAATCCTTGCCGCGGATACCGTCGTCGACCGCGCTCACCGCGATCGTGCCGGCGGTGATGGCCAGCCCGTCCTTGCTGGTGATGCCGTCGGCGGCGTTGCCGTGCACCGTCAACGCGCCGCCTCCGGTGATGGTCAGGTCGGCCGTGCTGTACAGGGCCGCGTTCGGGGTGTCGGTGTCGGTGCTGGTGCCGGTCTGGGCATAGGTGCTGGCGTCGGACAGGGTGTTCTGGGTGCCGTCGGCCAGCTGCACCACCACGGACTGGGCGTCGCTGACCAGCAGCGCGGGACCGGTCGAGCTGGTGATCTCGGCGCCGTCCAGGATCAGGGTGACCACGCCGTCGCCGGGCACCTCGACGACCAGCTGGCCGTCGGTCAGGGTGCCGCTGATCCGGTAGGTCCCGGCCGCGGTGATGGTGACCGTGCCCTCGGCCACGGTGACCGCGGCGGAGCTGCTGCTGGCGCCCGTCCCGGACAGGGTGATCGTCTCCTGGGTCTGCCCGGAGGTGTCGGCCACCGGCTCGACGGCGGCGTTCTCGGCCAGCGTCTGGGCGGCGCTCGAGGTCGTGCTGCCGGCGGTGCTCGACGCGGTGCTCGATGCGGTGCTCGAGGTGGTGCCGGCCGTGGTTGCGGCGGTCGAGCAGGCGCCGGTGACCAGGGCCAGGGACAGCACCACGGGCAGCAGGGTCTTGCGATTGAGGAATTTCACGACGGACTCCAGAAGTAGCGGTTCAGGACGCGGTGCCATTTGTGGGCGGGCAATTCGGGGCGCAGCGCGGCCAGGCCGGTGCCGTACTTGGACACCAGGCTGGGGCGGGATCCGTTGCGCCAGAGCAGCTTGTCGGCGGCACAGGCCGGCCCGACGGTCTTGGTCTCGACGATCGACAGGCCGGGCACCGCGATCTCGCGGCCGTCCGGCAGGCTCCACCGCAGGTCGGTGTCCACGGTGACCCGGCTCCGGCTGGCCGGCAGGAACAGGGTGCGCCGGCGGTACCGGGTGATCAACGTGGGCTGCAGGGGCACACCCCAGGTCCCGGGCAGCTGCGCGCCGACCACCACGTGATCGGTGAACTCCCGCCCGGCCCGATCCAGGGTGTCCGGCGAACCCTGGTGCGGTTGGCGCTGTTTGACCGTGTGGCCGCGCCGGTCCCGGGTCTTGACCTCCAACCAGCAGGCCGCCGACCCGGGCGCCGGGTTCAGGTAGGACCGGGTGCGGATCTTGAACCGGCGGCGCCGGCGACGCGCGGCCAGCGTGTAGCAGGCCAGGTCCGGGGTGTCGAAGTAGACCGACTCGTACCCGAAGTCGCGACGGCCGTCGATCTGCAACATCCGGGCCTGCGCGGCCAGGTCGATCAGGACCGGGTCCAACGCCGCCGCCGGCAGGAGGTACTTGCGGTCCACCCGGTCCTGCAGCGCGGCTCGTTCGAGCAGTTCGGGCAGCTCGATGACGTCGAACTCGGGCTCCACAGTGCTTGCCGCGGGGCGGATCTCGGTGATCGTCATCGGGCGACCAGGGTGCGGCCGGCCGCCCCGACCGGGCTGGTCCGCTCGGCCGCCAGCTGGTAGCGGACCTCGACCGTGGTGGTGTCGTTGACCAGGTCCAGCCGCTGCACGACGATCCGGTGCACCCGGGCGCCCAGGGTCTGCTCCAGGTGGGCGATCAGCACGGTCTCGTCGGGGTAGGCCTGATCCAGCACGATCAGCTGGTGCCGGTAGCGCCGCAGCAGGCGCGGATGGTCGCCGACGACCATCACCACGACGATCATCGCCATCAGCGTGAGCGTCACCCAGTCCGGGGTGGGGGACAGGCCGGCCAGCAGGCCGAGCGCGAGAGCCGAGAAATAGTAGGCAACTTCGTGCTGCTCCAACTCGGTGGAGCGCAGCCGGATGATCGAGAGCACGCCGAACAGGCCCAGCCCGACGCCGGCCGCGACCGCGGTCGTGGACAGCACGCTGGCCACCGCCAGCACGCCGATATTGACGACCAGGAACGCGACCACCAGGTCGCGGCGCCGGTGTCGCGGGAAATACAGGGCAAAGACGAGCAGGCTGATGGCCAGCCAGTCGGCGGCGAAAATCGCAAGCTGCGACACGGAATCCTCCAGGTGAACGGGTGATGACGTCGATGCAAACGCCCGAAGCTGTGTGCCGGCCGTGCGCCGGCCCAGAAGCCGCCACGCATGGGACGATGCGGTGGTGCGCACCTCGACCGCCGAGCTCCGGGACGGGTTGCCCGCGCCGTTGGTCCGCGATCTCGAGCGCTACCGGACGTTCCTGTCGGCCGAACGCAACCGGTCGCCCGCCACCGTCACCGCCTACCTGGCCGACCTGGTCTCGCTGCTGGACCACCTGGGCCGGATGACCGGGGACCGGCCGGCGGAGCTGACCGACCTCACCCTGCCGGTGCTGCGCAGCTGGCTGGCCCGGCAGCGGACCACCGGCGCCGCCCGCGCGACGCTGGCCCGGCGGGCCGCCGCGGCCCGCTCGTTCTGCGCCTGGGCCCATCGCACCGGCCGGCTGCCGCAGGACGTCGGCGCCCGGCTGGCCGCGCCGCGGGCGGACAAGACGCTGCCGGCGGTGCTGCGCGCCGATCAGGCCCACCAGATGCTCGACGCTCCGGCGGTCTCCGCCCCGGACCAGTCGCCGGACACCGGCACCGGCACCGGCACTGGCACTGGCACCAGCGCCGTCGAGCAGGCCATGGCCCGGCGCGACCAGGCGATCCTGGAACTGCTCTACGCCTCCGGGATCCGGGTGTCCGAGCTGACCGGGCTGAACCTGGACGCGATCGATCGGCACCGACGGGTCATCCGGGTGCTGGGCAAGGGCAACAAGCAGCGGACCGTGCCATTCGGGCTGCCCGCCGACCGGGCCCTGGGGGACTGGCTGGATCGGGGGCGACCGGTGCTGGCCGACGACGAGTCGGGCGCCGCGGTGTTCCTGGGCCGGCGGGGCCGGCGGATCGACCCGCGGGCGGTGCGCACCCTCGTGCACCGGCGCACCGCCGCCGTCGACGGGGCTCCGGAGATCGCCCCGCACGGCCTGCGGCACACCGCGGCCACCCACCTGCTGGAGGGCGGCGCGGACCTGCGGACCGTGCAGGAGCTGCTCGGCCACGCCAGCCTGGCCACCACGCAGATCTACACCCACGTGTCCACCGAGCGGCTGGCCGCGATCTACCGGCAGGCTCATCCGCGGGCGTGAGTCAGCCGTCCCACGGCCACAACCGCACCGCCCAGGGCCGCAGCAGGGCCAGCGGGTCCAGGTAGGTCCCGTCCGGCAGCCGGGCGCCCCAGTGCAGGCAACTCGCCGGGGCGCAGCCGGGGTGACCGGCCTGCAGGGTGCCGATCGGCTGCCCCGCGGCGACCGGCGATCCGGCGGCGACCGAGGCCGTCACCGGCTCGTAGGTGGTGCGCAGACCGCCCTCGTGCTCGACCGAGATCACCCCGCGGCCGGCCAGCTCGCCGGCGAACACCACCCGCCCGGCCCCGGCCGCGGCGACCACCACGCCGGCGGCGGCACCCAGGTCGACCCCGCGATGGCCGGCGCCGTACCGGGTGGGGGGCGGCGCGAACGCGGTGAGCACCAGCGGCGGCCCGGGGATCGGCAGCACGAACCCGGTGGCAGCGGGCACGGCAGCGGGGACCGGGACGGCCGGCGGGGCCGGGCCGACCCCGGCCAGCAGCACGACCAGCGCGAACAACCGCAGTCCACCCATCCGGCCAGCCTGGCGGCTCGGGCCGGCGGCCGGGTCACGAACCGCGCGAATGTGGACAGCTGGTGGCATGGGGATAACCCGTAGCCGGGTAGGAACTGGTGCCGGTGTGGGTGGCCCCGGCGGCCCCCTCGATCGGCTACCCTGGTCAGGCAGCCCGCCACCGGTGGGCTGACTTCGCACGCCTTGCTGCCAATCGGGACGCAGTCCATCCCACTCGGCCCGCGGCGCATCGAGGTCCTCGGTCACGGCTGACGCCGGGTCCAGGGCGGTGCGTCCGGAAGGCGTCAGGGCCTCGAGTCACCCGACTCGCGGCGACAACCGAACCCCGCGTTCGCGTGCCCGGAATCGGGCGCGAACGCCGCCTCAGGAAGGACGGCCCATGGCTGTCGTGACCATGCGCCAGATGCTGGACGCTGGTGTCCACTTCGGACACCAGACCCGGCGCTGGAACCCGAAGATGAAGCGGTTCATCTTCACCGAGCGCAACGGCATCTACATCATCGACCTGCAGCAGACCCTGCAGTACGTCGACCGCGCGTTCGAGTTCGTGAAGGAGACCGTCGCCCACGGCGGCACCATCCTGTTCGTCGGCACCAAGCGGCAGGCCCAGGAGGCCATCGCCGAGCAGGCGACCCGGGTCAACATGCCGTACGTCAACCAGCGTTGGCTCGGTGGCATGCTCACCAACTTCCAGACCGTGCACAAGCGGCTGCAGCGCCTCAAGGATCTCGAGGCCATGGAGACCAGCGGCGAGTTCGAGGGGCGCACCAAGAAAGAGGTGCTGCTGCTCACCCGCGAGAAGGACAAGCTGGCCAAGACCCTGGGCGGCATCCGCGACATGGCCAAGGTCCCCTCGGCCGTGTGGATCGTGGACACCAAGAAGGAGCACATCGCCGTCGGCGAGGCGCGCAAGCTCAACATCCCCGTCGTCGCGGTGCTGGACACCAACTGCGACCCGGACGAGGTCGACTACCCGGTCCCGGGTAACGACGACGCGATCCGCTCGGCCGCGCTGCTGACCAAGGTGATCGCCGAGGCGGTCGCTGCCGGTCTGATCGCCCGCAGCGGTGGCGCCGCCGGTGGCACCCAGGAGGAGCCGCTGGCCGAGTGGGAGCGCGAGCTGCTGGCTGCCAGTGAGCAGCCGGTCGCCACCACCGCTGACGCCGCCGCCCCCGAGGCTGTGCCGGCCGCTGAGGTTGCGCCGGCCGCCGAGGCCGCGCCGACCGTCGAGGCCGCCCCGGCCGACGAGCCGGCGACCGCCGAAGCCTGATCGAGCCGGGCCGGGGCGCGGACCCTCATCGTCCGCGCCCGGGCCCGACCCGTCCCCGTCCCTCGACGCATTCGAGTACATCCCGTCGCGACCAGTACCTCGCGACCAGCACAGACAAGGAACACCGCCGACATGGCTATCAGCGCGGCTGATGTCAAGCGGCTCCGGGAGCTCACCGGCGCCGGCATGATGGACTGCAAGAAGGCTCTGGAGGAGTCCGACGGCGACTTCGACAAGGCTGTCGAATTCCTGCGCATCAAGGGTGCGAAGGACATCGGCAAGCGGGCCGAGCGCACGACGGCCAACGGCCTGGTGGCCGCGGTCGGCGGCGCGCTGATCGAGCTCGACTGCGAGACCGACTTCGTCGCCAAGAACGCCGAGTTCCAGGACCTGGGGGAGCGGATCGTCAACGTCGCCGCCACCCTGGACGCCGGCATCACCGTCGACGCCGTCCTGGCCGCCGCGCTGGGCACCGGCACGGTCGAGGACGAGATCAACGCGCTCTCGGCCAAGATGGGCGAGAAGGTCGAGCTGCGCCGCGTCGTCAAGTACGACGGCGCCACCACCGTCTACCTGCACAAGCGGTCGGCCGACCTGCCGCCGGCCATCGGCGTGCTGGTCGCCTACGAAGGCTCGTCGGAGGAGGCCGCGGAGGCCGCCCGGGGTGCCGCGATGCAGATCGCCTCGCTCAAGGCCCGCTACGTCTCCCGCGACGCCATCCCGGCCGACGTGATCGACAGCGAGCGGCGCATCGCCGAGGCCACCGCCCGCGAGGAGGGCAAGCCGGAGGCGGCCCTGCCCAAGATCGTCGAGGGTCGGGTCAACGGCTTCTTCAAGGAGGCCGTGCTCACCGAGCAGGCGTCCGTGCTGGACTCCAAGAAGACCGTCGGAGCGCTGCTGTCCGCGGCCGGGGTCACGGTGACCGCGTTCACCCGCTTCGAGGTCGGCACCGCCTGATGCCGCAGGTGCAGCCGCGGCGCCCGTTCCGTCGGGTCGTGCTCAAGCTGGGCGGCGAGATGTTCGGCGGCGGCGACGTCGGGGTCGACCCCGACGTCGTCTCCACCGTGGCCGAACAGATCGCCGAGGTCGTCGCCGAGGGCATCCAGGTGGCCGTCGTCATCGGCGGCGGCAACTTCTTCCGGGGCGCCCAGCTGCACGAACGCGGGATGGACCGGGCTCGCGCCGACTACATGGGCATGCTCGGCACGGTGATGAACTGCCTCGCGCTGCAGGACTTCCTGGAGCGCGAGCACCACCTGGACACCCGGGTGCAGACCGCCATCACCATGGGGCAGGTCGCCGAGCCCTACATCCCGCGGCGGGCCGAACGGCACCTGGAAAAGGGTCGGGTGGTCATCTTCGGGGCCGGAGTGGGCATGCCCTACTTCTCCACCGACACCACCGCCGCCCAGCGGGCGCTGGAGATCGGCGCCGAGGCGGTGCTGATGGCCAAGGCCGTCGACGGCGTCTACGACATGGATCCGCGCCGGTTCCCGGACGCGACCATGTTCCACGAGATCACGCACCGCGAGGTGCTGGAAAAGGGCCTGCAGGTCGCCGACGCGACCGCTTTCAGCCTCTGCATGGACAACGACATGCCGATCATCGTGTTCAACCTGCTGACCGACGGCAATATCGGTAAAGCTGTGCGTGGGGCAACCATCGGCACCCTGGTGTACACACCCCCTCGCCAGGAGAACCGGACGCAGCGGGAAGGGCACGGCGAATGATCGACGAGGAACTCTTCGACGCCGAAGAGAAGATGGAGAAGGCGGTGAGCGTGGCCAAGGACGACCTGGCCACGCTCCGCACCGGCCGGGCCAACCCCAATATGTTCGGCCGCATCCAGGTCGACTACTACGGCGCGCCGACGCCGATCACCCAGATGGCGGCGATCAACATCCCGGAGGCGCGGATGGCGGTCATCAAGCCGTACGACTCCAGCCAGCTGCACGCCGTCGAGAAGGCGATCCGGGACTCGGACCTGGGCGTCAACCCGACCACCGACGGCATCGTCATCCGCGTCGTGTTCCCGCAGCTCACCGAGCAGCGGCGGCGCGAACTGGGCAAGACCGCCCGGTCCAAGGGCGAGGACGCCAAGGTCTCGATCCGCAACATCCGGCGCAAGTGCACGCAGGTGCTGGACAAGCTGGTCAAGGACGGCGAGGTCGGCGAGGACGACGTCACCCGCGCCGAGAAGGAACTGCAGCAGATCACCGACCGCTACACCAGCCAGGTGGATGAGATGGTCAAGCACAAGGAAGCCGAGCTGCTCGAAGTCTGATGGCAGCCCAGAGTGGATCGCGCGCCGGCCGCAACCTGCCGATGGCGATCGGCGTGGGTGTCGGTCTGGGCGGCATCGCCCTGCTGTCGCTGCTGACCTACCGGATCACCTTCCTGATCGTGATCGCCGCGGCGGTCGCGGTGTCGGTGTGGGAGCTGCAGGGCACCTTGTTGCGGGCCCGCGGTCTGCGGATCAGCTGGATCCCGGTGGCCGCCGGGTCGGTGGCCACGATGGCCCTGGCCTGGCCTTACGGTCCGGCCGCCCTGGGCATCGGGATCGCCGCCACCACCCTGCTGTGCATGGTGTGGCGGTTCCGGCTGGGCGCCGATGGCTATCTGGCCGACCTGTCGGCGTCGGTGTTCGTCACCGTCTACATCGGCCTGTTCGCCGGCTTCGCCACCCTGATGCTGGTGCCCGCCGACGGCGCCCAGCGCATCCTGACCTTCCTGATCCTGGTGGTGGCCAATGATGTCGGCGGCTACGCCGCCGGCGTGCTGGCCGGTAAACACCCGATGGCGCCGACCATCTCGCCCAAGAAGTCTTGGGAGGGCTTCGGCGGGTCGCTGGCCGCCTGCATGCTGGCCGGTGCGCTGTGCGTCTGGCTGCTGCTGGGTGGGCACTGGTGGGTCGGGCTGCTGCTCGGCGTCGCCATCGCCGTCACCGCCACCGTCGGCGACCTGACCGAGTCGCTGATCAAGCGGGACCTCGGGGTCAAGGACATGGGCACCCTGCTACCCGGGCACGGCGGCCTGATGGACCGGATGGATTCGCTGCTGCCCTCCGCCGTGGTGACCTGGGCGTTGCTGACCGTGCTGGTGCCGACCCTGGCATGATCGGGGGCGTGACCCCGCCGGTGGTGTTGTTGCACGCCTTCCCGCTCGACTCCCGGATGTTCGACGCAATCCGGCCGGCGGTGGCCGCCCGTACCCGCCTGCTGACGCCCGATCTGCGTGGCTTCGGCGCCGGCCCCCCGCTCGGCGCGGCCGCCCCCGATCTCACCGTCCTCGCCGATGACGTGCTGGCCGAGCTGGACGCGGCCGGCATCGACCGGGCGATCGTCGGGGGCGTGTCCATGGGTGGGTACATCGCGTTGAACCTGCTGCGGCGGCATCCCGATCGGATCGCCGGGCTGGTGCTGGCCGACACCCGCAGCGGGGCCGACGACGACGCCGCCCGGCAACGCCGCCGCACGGCCGCCGAGCGCGCCGACCGGGGCGAGATCGCCGCCGGGCCGGACGCGATCGCGCCGCTGGTGGCCGCGGGCACCTCCGACCTGATCCGGGTGCAACTGGCGGCGATCGCCGGGGCGGTGCCGGCGGCCACCATCGCCTGGGGCCAGCGGGCCATGGCCGCCCGGCCGGACTCGACCGCGGCCCTGGCCGTGATCACCGTTCCCGTGCTGGTCGTGGTCGGCGACCAGGACGCGGTCACCCCGCCGGAGGTGGCCCGGCAGCTGGCGGCGACCGCGCCGGAGGCCGAACTGGTCGAACTGGCCGGTTCCGGGCACCTGACCCCGGCCGAGGATGCGGTCGGTTTCGCCGACGCCCTGATCGGGTGGCTGAGCCGGCGGTTCTGAACGATTCTGCGCGCCTGGCCGCCGGCGGCGCAGCCGGAACTGTCGCGGGCCTGTGGCAGGGTGGACGGCATGGGGAATCCGAACACCGTCGGTGACGAATCATGGCCGCCTGCGACGACATTGACACCACAACCGCCGTTGACGCCGGGGGCGCTCCCGGCCTATCCGGGGGCCCAGGAGCTGGCGGCCGCCACCCGCGGCCAGGCCCTGGTGCTGCGCGGGCTGACCAAGGCATTCGGGCCGCGCGTCGCCGTCGATCACATCGACCTGGACGTCCCGGTCGGATCGTTCTTCGGCCTGGTCGGCCCGAACGGCGCCGGCAAGACCACCACGCTGTCGATGGTCACCGGGCTGCTGCGACCGGACTCGGGCCGGGTCCTGGTCTCCGGCGTGGACGTGTGGACCGATCCGGCCGCGGCCAAGGCCCGGATGGGTGTGCTGCCCGACGGGCTGCGACTGTTCGAGCGGCTGTCCGGGCCCGAGCTGCTCAGCTACCTGGGGCGGCTGCGCGGCATGCCGTTGGAGGTGGTCAAGCAGCGCTCGGCCGAGCTGATCCGGGTGCTCGACCTGGACGATGCCGGCAACAAGCTGGTCGCCGACTACTCCACCGGGATGCGCAAGAAGATCACCCTGGCCGCCGCGCTGCTGCACTCGCCGGCCCTGCTGCTGCTGGACGAGCCGCTGGAGGCCGTTGATCCGGTGTCGGCGCGGATCATCCGCACCGTGCTGACCCAGTACACCCACGCCGGTGGCACGGTGGTGTTCTCCTCGCACGTGATGGCTCTGGTCGAGGGGTTGTGCACGCACGTCGCGGTGATGGGCGGCGGGCGCATCATCGCCGCCGGGGAGATCGCCGCGGTCCGCGGGGACGCGGCCAGCCTGGACGACGCCTTCATGCATCTGGTCGGTGCGCCCGAGATGCAGGAGGGGGGTCTGTCGTGGTTGGGGTCTTCGCAAGCCTGAAATGGCACCTGGTCACCAGCCGGTTGCGCGCCGCCAGCGGCGCCAAGAAGGTCTGGATGGCCATCGGGTTCGCCGTGCTGGGCATCCTGCTGCTGCTGATCGCGTTCGGCCTGGGCACGCTCCGGCTGGTGCCGGTGGACGCCGTCCCGGTGATGGTGACCCTGCTGACGTTGCAGCTGGTCGGCTGGATGCTCACCCCGCTGGTGGCCTTCGGTGTGGACGAAACGGTGGACCCGCAGCGATTCGCGCTGCTGCCGCTGCGCCCGCAGACCCTGCAGGTGGGCCTGCTGGTCACCTCGTTGATCGGGTACCTGCCGCTGGCCAACATCATCGTCCTGCTGGGGGTGGCGGTGGCCCTGAGCGTGCCGTGGTCCCTGTTGCCGGTGGCGCTGGCCTGCATGGTCGTGCAGCTGCTGCTGTGCGTGGTGCTGTCCAGAGCCGCCTCCACCTCGATGTCGGCGCTGATGAGCAGCCGCCGCGGCCGGGATCTGGGGATGGCCGTCGGGCTGGGCGTCTTCGTGCTCTACATGCTGTTCGTGGTGTTCGTGAACAACCCGACCGCGAGTTCCTCGGCCAACGGCAACGCCATCCGCGGCGGGGTACTCGGAGTTGCCGAGATCCTGCAATGGACCCCGCCCGGCGCCCTGGCCACGCTGCCGGCGTTGGTCGACGCCGGCCAGTGGGGCCGAGCCGCGCTGGCCGCGGTGATCGCGCTGGCCGGACTGGGTCTGGCCTGGTGGTGGTGGGCGGTGGCGCTGCGGCGCAATCTGACCACCGTGCCGTCCTCGACCGAAGGGTCCGCGCCGTCGCACGGGGCCGAGGGCACTGCGGTCGCGGTCGGGGTGATCGGCACGATGAAGGTGGTCGCCGGGCGCGACCGGCTGCTCGCGTGGCGCGACCCGATGCGCCGGATGCCCTGGCTGATGGTGATCATCCTGACCATCGCCTGGCCGTTCGTCGTGGTCCGCGGGTCGGGGGCCATCTTCGCGGTGGCGCTGGGCGCCCTGCTGTGTGGTGCGCAGGCCGGAAACCAGTACGGCGTCGAAGGTTCCGGGCTGTGGCTGCACCTGCAGACGGTGACCGACCGGATGCGGGCCCGCGGTGAGGTGCTCGGCCACGCGCTGGTCGCGATCGTGCCCGGGGTGCTCATCGTGCTCGTCGGCATCGCCGTGCAGGCGATTGCCCACGACGATCTCGCCCAGGTGCCGGCCGCGGTCGGGGTGTGTCTGGCCGCCCTGCTCGGGGCGGTCGCGGTCTCCTGCTACATGTCCGCGGCCATGCCGTACGCCCAGCCGCAGAGCCGCAAGTCAATGTTCGCCTCCAGCGTGCCGGGGCAGAAGGGTCGCACCGCGGCGGCCAGCTTCGGCTTCCTGCTCGGCGGGATCGTGGTCGCGCTGCCGGCGGTGATCTGCCTGGTGCTGTCCCTGCTGGTCGCGCCGGTGTGGGGATGGGTCGCGCTGGTCGTCGGCCCGCTGGTCGGCGGGCTCGCCTTGCTGATCTCGGTGCGGCTGACCGCCGACAAGTTCCTCGTCAGCGCCCCGGAGATCTTCGAGATCGTTCGGGCGGGGGACCGGGTCTAGTAGTTCCGTTTCCGGTACACCAACACCGGCACACCAACACCGGCACACCAACACCGGCACACCAACACCACTGCCCCGGAGCCAATGGCTCCGGGGCAGTGGTGTCGGTGCTGATCGACGCAGCGGGTCAGCGGCCCATGGCCCGGTCGGCGAAGGCCCGCAGGCCCGTCCGCTGCGGCTGGCCCGCCTCACCGGACTCGTCGTCCACGGTGCCGGCCTCCACCCGGGCGAAGGTGTCGGTGTCGGAGTCGTGGAACTGCGGCGAGGGCTCGGGGCGGTCGAAGTCGGCCGCCAGCGCGGACAGCTTGTCGTCGGTCGACTCGGCCACCGACCCGGCGGCGGCATCGGGCCCGTCGGCGGAGCCGGACTCGGCCCGGTCCTCGGCCGGGGCGGGCACGGTGACCTCACGCTGCTGCGCCCGCAGTGACTCGACGGTCACCTCGTCCCACGGTCCGGATTCCTGGTCGTAACCGGCCGGGAGTCCGGTCGGTCGCTGATCGGGATCGGCCGGGAAGTCGGCGGTCACCGGGCGGTTGGCCTCGGCGGCCGGCGGATCGAGCAGGGCCGGCCCGGAGGCCGCCAGCTTGTCCACCTGGCTCAGGTGCTCGCGCAGCGACGCGAGCTGGTCCAGGACGTGCTCACGCAGCGAGGTCAGGTCGCCGACCGCCTGATCGGCCTCGGCCACCCGCTGGTGGGACTGCGCGGCCGCCCGCCGCACCAGCTCCGCGGCGTGCGCGGTCGCCTCGGCGACCAGGCGCTCGGACTCGGCGGTGGCATCGGCGATCCGCTGCTTGGCGTCGGCGACCGACAGTTCCTCACGTTCGGTGAGCCGCTGATGCGCCTCGGCCCGGCGGGAGCTGATCGCGATCTCGAAGTCCTCCTCGACCGCGGCGCGGCGGGCGGAACTCTCGGCGTCCAGCCGCTCGCGCTCGGCCTTGGCCGTCGCGGTCAGCCGCTCGGCCTCGTCCCGGGCCGCGCCGAGGGTCTGCGCGGCCTCGGTCCGGGCGGCCAGCAGGGTCTGCTCGGACTCGGTCCGGGCCGCGGTCAGGGTGGCCAGGGACTCGTCCCGGGCCGCGGTCAGCGTCGCCCGGGATTCCGCCGACGCCTCGCTGACCAGCCGTTCGGCCTCGGCGGTGGCCGAGGACAGGGCGGCCTGCGATTCCTGGCGGGCGCTGGAGCGGGTCTGTTCGGCCTCGTTGGTCGCCTCGGCCAGCAGGTCGCGCACCTGGTCGGCCAGCTGGCGGCGGGTGCGTTCGCGCTCGAGGTCGAACGCCTCCCGCTCGGCCGAGGTCTGGGCGCTCATGTCGGCGGCCGCGGCCCGCATCTTGTCCGCGTCGGTGTTGGCCCGCGCCCGGATCTCGGCCGCTTCCTCCTCGGCCAGCCGGATCATGCGCTGCATCCGGTTGGACAGGCCGGTCATCGAGACGGGTTCCCGGGCCATGTTGTCCAGCTGGGCGCGCAGCTCGTCGGCCTGCCGGGTGGTCGCCTCCAGCTGCGCCGACACCTCGGACAGGCGCTGGTTGGTCGCGTCGCTGTTGGCGGTCGCGATCCGGAGGTCGTACTCGAGTCGCTCCAGATGCGCGGTCACCTGGTCGGGGGCGAAGCCGCGCCGGACGAGGTCAAAAGGAATCTGGGCCGGCAGCCACTCGTTCGTGCTCATTTCACCATCGTTCCACTCGGGTGCGCCGACTCCGCGGAAGCAGCGCCCGGTGCGTCGTGGCCGGAATGCATGACCGGGGCCGGTTGCACCAGCTCCACCAGTACCCCGCCGGTGTCCTTGGGATGTAGGAAATTGATCGCCGACCCCGCGGTGCCCACCCGCGGCTCGTCGTACAGGGTGCGGACCCCGGCCGCGCGGGCCGCCTGCGCCGCCACCTGCACATCAGGCACCCGCAGCGCGAGCTGCTGCAGTCCGGGCCCGTTGCGGTCCAGGAATTTCGCGATCGTGGAGTCCGGGCCCAGCGGGGCGAGCAGCTGCACCTGGGCGCCGGGGCCGAACTCGATCATCGCCTCCTGCACCCCCTGGGCCGGGTTGGTCTCCCGGTGGGCGAGCCGGCCGCCGAGGGTGTCGGTGTAGAAGGCGATGGCCGCGTCCAGGTCGGGGACGGCGATGCCGACGTGGTCGATCGCGGACGGCTGCACAGGCATGCCCTACGGTAGCTCCCATGCATGACGGGCCCGCTTCCGGCGCGGGTCGGATCGAGGAACTGATCGCCGCTGCCGCCCGCGGCTCGGTGCGCGCCACGGCCCGGCTGATCACCCTGATCGAGTCGGGCGAGGATCGGGCCGCCGCGGTGTCCGCGGCGCTGGTCGGACGGCCGCGCCGGGCCCGGTTGCTGGGCGTCACCGGGCCGCCGGGGGTGGGCAAATCCACCCTGGTCACCGCGTTCATCGGCCGCTACCGGGCCCGCGGGGCCCGGGTCGCGGTGCTGGCCGTCGATCCGTCCAGCCCGTTCTCCGGCGGTGCGCTGCTCGGCGACCGGGTCCGGATGGGCGAGCACAGCACCGACCCGGGCGTCTACATCCGCTCGATGTCCAGCCGCGGCGAGCTCGGGGGGCTGTCGGCGGCGACCGCCGGGGCGGCCGACCTGCTCGCGGCCGTCGGGTTCGACGTCGTCATCGTCGAGACCGTCGGGGTCGGGCAGAACGAGGTCGCCGTGCTGCGCCTGGCCGACACCGTGCTGCTGGTGTTGGCGCCCGGCCTGGGCGACGGGGTGCAGGCGGCCAAGGCCGGCATCCTGGAGATTGCCGACGTGCTGGTGGTGAACAAGGCCGATCGGGACGGGGTGGCCACCACCGTGCGCGATCTGAGGTCGATGATCGCCCTGGGCCGGTCGGGTCAGGCCGGCGGCGCCGCCTGGCGAGTGCCGGTGCTGACCACCATCGCCGCCGGCTCGCCGGCGGGAGGCGGCCCGGTCGGGTTGGACGAGCTGGTCGCCGCGGTCGACGCCCACCGCGAGCATCTGGCGGAGCATCCCGGCCCGCAGCGGCGGGCGGTGCGCCGGGCCCAGGCCGCGGTCGAGGCGATCGCGCTGCGCCGGCTGCAGGAGTCGTTGCACGCCCCGGCCGGCCGCGATCTGCTGGCCGCGGCGGCCGCGCAGGTGGCCGACGGAACGGTCGACCCGCACGCGGCCGCCGCCCGGGTATTGCGGATGCTGACCACCGGCGGCTGACTCGATCGCCCGGCCGCTGTACCGTCGGCGGCATGGCGCACACGATCACCACGGAGCACGTGGTCAAACGCTATGGGTCGGTCGCGGCGGTCGACGACGTCTCGCTCGCGGTGGGGGAGGGCGAGTTCTTCGGCATCCTCGGGCCGAACGGGGCGGGCAAGACCACCCTGGTCGAGATGATGGAGGGGCTGCGGCAACCCGATTCGGGCACGATCACCCTGCTCGGCCAGCCGGTCTGGCCCCGCAACACCGCGTTGCTGGGCCGGATGGGGGTGCAGCTGCAGGGTTCGGCCTTCTTCGAGCGGCTGACCGCCCGGGAGCAGCTGGCCACCTTCGGCTCGCTGTACGGCATGCCGGCGGCCCGGGTCGACGAGATGCTCGAGCTGGTCGGCCTGACCGACAAGGCCTCGACCCGGGCCGAGAAGCTCTCCGGCGGGCAGGCCCAACGGCTGTCCATCGCCTGCTCGCTGGTGCACGACCCGGACGTGGTCTTCCTGGACGAGCCGTCGGCGGCCCTGGACCCGCAGGCCCGGCGCAACCTGTGGGACGTGCTGCGGGCGATCAACGAGCGCGGCAAGACGGTCGTGCTGACCACCCACTACATGGACGAGGCGGAGATCCTCTGCGACCGGGTGGCGATCATGGACGGCGGCAAGGTGCTGCAGCTGGGCCCGCCGGCCGACCTGGTCCGCGACCTGGACGCGCCGGTCCGCATCTCGGTGGAGGCCGCGGCGTTGGGTCAGCAGCAGGCGGCGGGCCTGGAGGGAGTCGAGTCGGTGTCCGGCGACACCGGCTCCACCGTCATCTCCACCCGGCGGCCGGCCCCGGTGCTGCAGGCCCTGGCCGGGATGGACGCGCTGGCCGGCCTGCAGGTCCGCGGCGCCACCCTGGAGGACGTCTTCCTGCAGCTCACCGGACGGGAGTACCGCGCATGAGCCAGACCAACACCACCAAGACCGCCGCGCCGCAGCCCTCCGCCGCGCCCGCGGTCGCCGCGCGGCCCTCCGGCTGGGGCGGTTTCGTCAGCCTGTCCACGGCGATGTTCAAGGGCTTCTACCGGGACTGGCTCAGCGTCAGCTTCTCGGTGCTGTTCCCGCTGTTCTTCATCGTCATCTTCGGCACGGTCTTCAGCGGCGGTTCGTCGTCGGCGCCCAAGGTCATCGAGGTCGGCGACGTCGCGGTGATCGATTCGCTGCCCGAGCCGGCCCGGGCCGCCCTGGAGCAGGCCGTGGCCATCACTCCGGGCACCGACCTGGCCGCCGCGCTCGACGAGGTCCGCAAGGGCGACGCCGGCGCGGCCATCGAACAGCAGGGCGACACGCTGATCGTGCACTACTCCTCGGCCGACCAGGTCACCGCCGCCTCGGTGCAGGGCATCTTCAACGCCTTCGTCAACGAGGCCAACATCAGCGCGTCCGGGGTGCCGCCGACCTACACGCTGCAGACCCAGCAGGTCGAGGACGAATCACTCAAACCCATCCAGTTCATCGCCCCGGGCATGATCGGCTACGGCATCGCCATCGGCGCGGTGTTCGGCGCGGCCATGACGCTGATCACCTGGCGGGAGAAGAAGCTGCTGCGGCGGCTGCGGCTGGCGCCGGTGTCCACGGCGACCGTGGTGACCTCCCGGGTGGTGGTCTCGGTGGCGGTGGCCCTGGCCCAGCTGGTGCTGTTCGTGGGGATCTCGGTGCTGCCGTTCCTGGGCCTGCAGCTCTCCGGCGCCTGGTACATGGCGTTCCCGCTGGTGATCGCCGGCACTCTGGCGTTCCTGGCCATCGGCCTGTTCGTCGGCTCGGTGGCCAAGACGGTCGAGGGTGGCAGCGGCCTGGCCAACCTGATCACCCTGCCGATGGCGTTCCTGTCCGGCGCGTTCGTGCCGTTGGAGTCGGCGCCGGCCTGGCTGGCCACCATCGGGCGCTTCCTGCCGATGACCTACCTGGTCGAGGGCATGAAGGACGTCATGGTACGCGGTGAGGGACCGCAGGCGGCCCTGCTGCCGATCGGCATCCTGCTGCTGTTTGCGGCCGTCGTGACGTTCATCGCCACCCGGTTCTTCCGCTGGGACGCGGCCTGACCGGAAGCCGGCGCGTCGGGCGGCCGGCTCAGGCGAAGTCGCCGGCCGCCTGGCGGACCTTGGTCAACAGCACCGACAGCTGTTCCAGTTCCGGCGCGTCCAGTCCGACGAAGCCGAACTCGGCGTGGGTGACCGCCTCGGTCGCCGCGGTCAGCCGGGTGCGGCCGGCGTCGGTCAGCTCGACCAGGGTCGTCCGCCGGTCCGACGGGTGCGGCAGCCGGCGGGCCAGGCCGTCGGCCTCCAGCCGGTCCACGATGTTGGTGATCGAGGTCGGGTGCAGCTGCAGGCGTTCGCCCATCATCCGCATCGGCAGCGATCCGCGGCGGGAGAAGGACAGCAGCACCAGCGCCTCGTAGCGGGCGAAGGTCAGGCCATGCGGCTTGAGGGCGTCGTCGACGGAGGCCTGCAGGATCTGCTGCACCCGCATGATGTTGGTGACCGCGGACATCGCCGTGCTCGGCCCGATCCGTTCGGACCACGTCTGCGCCGCCTTGGCGATCGGGTCGAAGGGCAGTGCCGGGGCCGTCACGTTGGAGCTCATGGCTTGCACCGTAGCAACCTGCCGCGCGCGGTGAATGGTAGGGAGTCCGACTATTGGATATCCTGTCTTGTATGGACAAGCAGCAGGGTCGGCAGCGGTGGGCGCAGCGGTTCGCCGCCGCGCAGGAGGCCGGGCGGGTGCGGGACGCGGACTACACGACGCTGTCCGGGATGAGTGTCGACCCGGTCTACGGGCCGGCCCCGGGTGACGTGGTGCAGGACTTCGAGCGGATCGGCTGGCCCGGCGAGTTCCCGTTCACCCGTGGCCTGCACGCCACCGGCTACCGCGGCAAGCCGTGGACGATCCGGCAGTTCGCCGGCTTCGGCAACGCCATGGACACCAACCGCCGGTACCAGATGATCCTGGCCGAGGGCGGCAACGGCCTGTCGGTGGCCTTCGACATGCCCACCCTGATGGGCCGGGACTCCGACGACCCGCGGGCGCTGGGTGAGGTCGGCCACTGCGGCGTCGCGATCGACTCGGCCGCCGATATGGACGTGCTCTTCGACGGCATCGACCTGGGTTCGGTCACCACGTCGATGACCATCTCCGGACCCGCGGTGCCGGTCTTCTGCATGTACCTGGTCGCCGCAGAAAGGCAAGGCACGAGCGTCGACAAGCTCAACGGCACCCTGCAGACCGACATCTTCAAGGAGTACATCGCGCAGAAGGAGTGGATCTTCCCGCCGGCCCCGCATCTGCGGCTGATCGGCGATCTGATGGAGTTCTGCACCGAGCAGATGCCCGACTACAAACCGCTGTCGGTGTCCGGCTACCACATCCGCGAGGCCGGCTCCACGGCCGCGCAGGAGCTGGCGTACACCCTGGCCGACGGGTTCGGCTACGTCGAACTGGGCCGCTCCCGGGGGTTGGACGTGAACGCGTTCGCACCCGGGCTGAGCTTCTTCTTCGACGCCCACATCGACTTCTTCGAGGAGATCGCCAAGTTCCGGGCGGCCCGGCGGATCTGGGCCCGTTGGATGCGGGATGTTTATGGCGCCACCGATCCTCGGGCCCAGTGGCTGCGGTTCCACACCCAGACGGCCGGGGTGTCGCTGACCGCGCAGCAGCCGGACAACAACGTGACCCGGACCGCGATCGAGGCCCTGGCCGCGGTGCTGGGCGGGACGAACTCGTTGCACACCAACGCGTTGGACGAGGTGCTGGCCCTGCCCACCGAACACTCCGCGCAGATCGCGCTGCGCACCCAGCAGGTGATCATGGACGAGACCGGGGTGGTCAACGTGGCCGACCCGCTCGGGGGCAGCTGGTACGTCGAGGCGCTCACCGACCGGATGGAGGCCGAGGCCGAACGGATCTTCACCCGGATCCGTGACCTGGCCGCGCTGGCCGTGCCCTCCGGGCAGCACCCCATCGGTGAGATGACCAGCGGCATCCTGCGCGGCATCGACGACGGCTACTTCACCGGCGAGATCGCCGACGCCGCGTTCGCCTACTCCAACGCGGTGGAGAAGGGCGACAAGAAGGTGGTCGGGGTCAATACCCTGACCGGCGGCGTCGGGGACGAGCTGAAGATCCTGCGGATCTCGGCCGAGGTCGAGCAGCAGCAGAACGCGCTGCTACGGCGGCGGCGCAGTGCCCGGGACGGCGCCGCGGTGCAGCAGGCGCTGGATCGCCTGGTCGCGGCCGCCCGCGGCACGCAGAACATGGTGCCGCTGATGCTGGACGCGGTCCGGGCCGAGGCCACCCTGGGCGAGATCTGCGACGTGCTGCGCGCCGAATGGGGCGTGCACACCGAGCCGGCGCGGATCTGACCGGACCAGGCCGGGCCGGGCCAGCTGGCCGGGGCCGGCGTGTGAAGATGGATCCATGACCCGCCCCACCCCCCGACCGCAGCCGCCGGCGGCGATGAGCGCCGCGTTCGCCGGCGCGGTCGACCTGTCCGCCCTCAAGAGCCGGGCGGCCGGCCCGGCCGGACCCGGCGCCGCCGGACCCGCGGCTCCCGGGGCACCTGCCGGTGCCCCCGCGGCCGGGACGGGGGAGCCCTCGCCCTACATCGTCGACGTCGACGAGCCCACGTTCGGCAGCCTGGTCCAGGCCTCCACCCAGCTGCCGATCATCCTGAACTTCGAGGCCGCCTGGGCCGAACCGAGCCTGGCGCTCTCGGCCGCCCTGAGCAAGCTGGCGGCGGCCGGCGGCGGGGCCTGGATCCTGGGTCGGGTCGATGTCGACGCCAACCCGCGGATCGCCCAGGCCCTGCAGGTGCAGACGCTGCCGTTGGCGGTCGTCCTGGTGCAGGGTCAGCCGGCCGCCGAGGTGCCCGGGGTCGCGTCCGAACCGCAGCTGCGGCAGTGGATCGCCTCGCTGCTCGATCAGCTGCGCGAGCACCTGCCGGGCATCGCCCAGGCCGAGGCCCGGCTGGCCGCCGAGGGTGGCGGCGCGCAGGAGGAGCCGGAGCCCGAGGATCCGCGGTTCGTCGCCGCGGAGGAGGCGCTGGCCGAAGGGGACTACGCGGCCGCCGAACTGGCCTACCAGCAGATCCTGGCGGTGGAGCCGGCCAACGCCGAGGCCAAGGCGGCGCTGGCCCAGGTCGGTCTGCTCGCCCGGGTGGACAGCCTGCCGCCGGATGCGATCGCCGCCGCGGATGCCGCGCCCGACGACGTCGAGCTGCAGAAGGGCGCCGCCGACGCCGAGTTGGCCGCGGGGCAGGCCGGGGCGGCCTTCGCTCGACTGATCGCCACGGTTCGCCGGACCGCCGGGGACGAGCGGACCGCCGCCCGCGAGCACCTGGTCGAGCTGTTCGGCCTGTTCGCGCCGGACGATCCCGAAGTGATCAAGGCCCGGCGCGCACTGGCCGCCGCCCTGTACTGACAGCGCCGCGCGGTCCTGACCCAGTGCCGTCCTGATCAAAGAGTGCGCGCCGCCGGTCGCCGGGCTGCCAGACTGCCCGGGTGAATCCCGGCTCCCTGATCGCCTTCGGCGGTCTGTGCCTGCTACTGGCGCTCACGCCCGGACCGGACGTGCTGCTCTCGATCCGGTACGGCGCCCGCCGCCGGCGCGACGGTCTGGCCGTGGCGCTGGGCTCCGCCGCGGGCGGCATCGGCTGGGCCGTGCTGGTGGCCGTCGGCCTGGCGGCCGTGATCGAGCAGTCCGCCGAGGCCTACCGGGTGGTTCGCTTCGCCGGGGGGTGCTACCTGCTGTACCTGGGGGTCACCCAGCTGATGGCCTCTCGCCGTCGGCCGGTCCAGCCCCAGCCCGTCCGGTCGGACCGCGAGCGGCGGCGGGCCGGGCCGTTCCTGGCCGGCCTCGGATCGTGCCTGCTCAATCCCAAGGTCGGTCTGTTCTTCCTGGCCGTGGTGCCGCAGTTCCTACCCGCCGGCGGATCGGTCGGGCCGGCGGCGCTGATGCTGGGGGCGATCGACGCCGCGGTCGCCCTGGCCTATCTGTCAGGGGTCGTGCTGATCACCGCCAAGGTGGTCGGGGTGCTGGCCCGCATCGAGCGGGTCTGCGGAGCGGTGCTGGCCGCGCTGGGTATCGGCACCGCGGCCCAGGCCGTCGCGGCCAGGTCCTGATCCAGCTACGCGTTCGAAAACCGTTCTTGACCTGCGGATACAGTCTGGACTGTGGCCTGGTGATCGGCTAGAATCGAACGTATGTCGAACCAGGAGCAGATCGCCGCGGTGGTCGCGATGCTGGCGGTGATGGAGTCGGTGTCCGATGACGAGCGGATCGTTTTGGTGGGGGAGCTGGAGGGGCTCAAGGCGGTCGCGGCGGCGGCGCAGGCCCGGTTCACTGATGCGTTTGCGGTCTCGCAGCGGGCCTGGCTGCTCAAGGCGGGGTGCACGTCGGGGGAGGCGGGCCGGTCGATCACCGGGCAGGTGGGGTTGGCCCGGCGGGACAGTTCGCACAAGGGCAGCCGGCATGTGGGGTTGGCGGCGGCGTTGGTGCGGGAGATGCCTCGGGTGCTGGAGGTGTTGGGTCGGGGGGAGACCAGTGAGTGGCGGTGCACGGTGATCGCGCGGGAAACGGCGCATCTGTCGCCGGCGGACCGCGCGCGGATCGACGAGGCGATCGCGGGGGAGTTGCCGGGGTGGGGTGATGCCCGCACGGAGCGGGAGGTGCGGGCGTGGGTGCATCGGTTGGACGCGCAGGGTGCGGCGGCGCGGGCGGCGAAGACGGCGGTGGATCGGCGGGTCAGTATCCGGCCGGCGCCGGACTGTATGGCGTATGTGACGGCGCTGCTGCCGATGGCGCAGGGGGTGGCGGTGTTCGGGGCGTTGCATCGGGCGGCGCTGGCCGGGGCGGTCGACCCCGAGGAGCATCGGAGCAAGGGTCAGATCATGGCTGATGAGCTGGTGCGGCGGGTGCTGACTCCGGGTGCGGGCGCAGCGGAGGTGCCGGGTATCGAGCTGCATGTGGTGATGACCGACCGGACCCTGCTCGATGGTGATGAGGAGCCGGCGCAGGTCGTCGGGTACGGGCCGGTGCCGGCGCCGGTGGCCCGGGATCTGGTCCGCGCCGACAGTACGACCAGGGTGTGGGTGCGGCGGTTGTATACGAACCCGAAGACGGGGGAGTTGGCCGGGACCGACGCCCGGAAACGGGATTTCCCCGACGTGGTTCGCCAGTTTTTCTTGGTGCGGGATCAGTGGTGCCGTACCCCGTGGTGTGGGGCGCCGATCCGTCATGTCGATCATGCGGTGGCGGTCGCCAAGGGTGGGGCGAGCGATCTGCGGAACGGGAACGGGCGGTGTGCCCGGTGCAACCTGACCAAGGACCTACCGGGGTGGGTGAGTGTGCTGCGGGACGGGGCGATCGTCACCAGCACCCCGACCGGGCTGCAGTACGCCAGCCGCCCACCCCGACCACCGAGGTCCCACTCGTGGCCCCGCGCCCTGGACGTCGACATCCAATCAGCTGGTCCACCGGATCTCGTCGAAGATCGCCCGCAGGCGGGCGCCTCGATCGGGATTGAGGGCGCTGACCCAGGACAGCCGGCCCAGCAGGTGGGCTCGAAAGTCGGGGTGGGCGTCGCGGTTGGCCGCGAGGGGACCGTTGCGGCGGCAGTCATGCAATACCGCCTTGAGCCGGTCGTAATCCGCGCGCGGAATGTTGGTCCGGTCGTTGACCACGATCCCGGTCACCACCTGCCGGCGGCTCCGATGGTGCTCGCGGGTCTTGCCGGGGTGCACGGTGAATCCCTCCTGCCGGATCATCCGCTTGACGGCCGCGATCAATGCCGCCGAGCGCCGAGCGAGGGCCGCATCGCCGGAGAAGGTGAGGTCGTCGGCGTACCGGGTGTAGCGACTGCCCGCGGCCCGGGCATACGAATCCAGCCTCCGGTCGAGGGAGAAGGCCACCAGGTTGGCCAGCGCCGGTGAGGTGGGTGCGCCCTGGGGAAGGTGCGGCCCCGCCAACCGCCGACGGAGCCGGAAATCGCGTCCGGGATCGGCACTGGCCGGCATCGACGCCAGGGTGGCGACCGGTGTGGCATGGGTGGTGAGACCGACGAGCAGGTGGGCCACCGGCTCGGGGTATCCGGCCGCCCGCAACAGGCCCCAGATCCGGCCGGGCGTGACGGAGGCGAAGAAGTGCTCCAGGTCCAGGGTGATGACGACTTCGGCCCCGACATGTTCGGCCGCGCCGGTGATCGCCGAGCGGCCGGCGACGAAGCCGTGCGCAGCCGGATGGGTCGGGATGGGCGCGAGGATGTCGTCCAGAACGGTGCGCTGCAGCGCTCGCAGATTCCGTTTCGGTGCCTCCAGCAGCCGGGCGCCGCCGGGCCGGTGCATCCAGCGGTAGCGGTAGTGCGCGATCCGTTCCGCGCGCGCCCGGCGGGCCCGCAGCCGCGTGTCGGCGAAGGCGTCGAGCGCCTCCAGCGTGATGCCGAGATGATCGGCCAGGTCGCCGGCGTGATGGAGAACCGGGGTGGCGAAGGGCCGGCGGATCATCCGGGTCGGACTGCTGAACCTGACTACCGGCGTCGGGAGCCGGGGCGGCGACCGCCTGGCCCGAGCCATCGCGGCGCTGCTCACCACGAATGCCGCCAGTTCCCGCGGCCGGTCGGCCGGCGCGCGCTGGTAGGCGGCCAGCACTTCCCGGGCCAGCGAATCGAGCCACGGTGGGCGCCGGGCGATCACCTGTCGGGTCCGGTCGAGAATTGATTGGTAATCCCAGGATCCGGCCAGCATGGCGTCGGCCAGGGCCGTGGCCAGCCGATCGGCGGGTCCGGTCAACGGCTCTCGCCGGTCAGGCGGCGGCGACGGTGGGCGACCTGTCCCTGCTGGGCGGGCACCTGCATGCGCGGAGCGCGTCGATGTGCCTGCTCGGTGGTGCCAACTGCGGTGAACCCACCCCGGGGGTGCCCCGGAGCGTCCGAACCGTCACCGGCCGGAGTTCTCGCCCACCATCGCCGCATGCCGCCACCTTCTCACGGCGGTCCGACAGGGCGGGGTGGCTGGCCGGCTCACCCGCAGGCGGCGCGGCCGCCGTGGAAGCCGTCGGCGAAGGCGGCCAGCTCGTCGAAGGTCACGCCCGGCCAGCTGCGCAGCTGGTCCAGGGCCTCGTCCGCGTCGCCGGCCCACGATCCCAGCTCGCCGATGGGGGCCGTGCCGAACACCGACGCGGTCCAGGCCCCGGTGAAACAGGCCGCCCCCGTGTCGGTTCCGGTCAGCTGCCGTCCGGTGGCCCAGGCTACGGCGGACCCGGCGGCGAACTGGCCGATGGTGGCGGTCCGGTCCAGCTCGGCCGGGTCCGGATCGGCGGCCGGACGGCCGGCGAACGCGGCGACCGACGCGGCCGCGGCGGCCACCGCGGCGTCGGTCGAGGGGTAGCGCGGGGTGGCCGGCGGGTCGACGAGCACCCCGGACCGGCCCAGGGTCAGCGCCAGATCGGTGCTCAGATCATCGGTGGTCAGGTCCCAGCACGACATCGGGCCCTGGCGGTAACCGTGCAGCACGAACCCGAGCCGGTCCAGGCCGAGCCCGTGCGCGGTCGGCGCGGTGGGCGCCACGCTCGGTTGGTCCCGGAAGTCCAGCAGCGGCGCGACCGCCCGCACCAGCGACGCGGGCGGGATGTGCACCCGGGTGCCGGGCTGATCCACCGCCGCCACCGCGCCGGCCAGATAGGCGCCGGCCGCGCAGTCCGCCTGGGCCTCGATCAGGATCGCCGGATACCGGTCCGGATCGGCCTGGCGCACCGCCGGCGTCGGGCCCACCCGCACCTGCACGGCATGGCCGAACTCGTGCGCGAAGGCGGCCGCCAGGCCGGCGCTGCCGTAGGACCCGAGCAGCACCGGGACCAGCCCGGCCGAGTCGAAGACGATGCCGTCCTGGGTGGGGCAGTAGAACGCGTTCCCGGCGATCTGGCTCGGCTGGCTGATGCACAACGCGCGGGTACCGGCCGGGCCGAGCGAGTCCATCGAGACGAACCCGCCGGCCGGCGGCACCAGGGCCGTCCGACCGGCGGCGGACAACGCGGCCGACCAGAACTGCTCGAGGTCGGCGAAGACGGCGGCGACCACCCGGTCGCCGTCGGCCGAACTGCGCAAAGGATCGAGGGCGTCGGCGGCGGTCGCCGGAGTGCCGAACGAGCCGGCCGTCCGGATCGGCACCCCGCCGGCCGTCACGTCGATCCGCTCCGCGGCCACCGGATCGCCCTCCCGGCCCGCCGAGCCGGCGACGACGACCACCAGGGCCACCGCCAGCAGCATCACCAGGCCGGACAACAGCAGCGCCGCCCACCGGGCGGCGCCGCCGCTCACCCCTCGGATTCGGGCACCAACCACAGCGCACCCAGCGGCGGGACGGTGATCGTCGCCGACGCCGGCTGTCCGTGCGAGGCGTGCTCGGTGGCCATCACCGCGCCCATGTTGCCGGCGCCGGATCCGCCGTAGAGCTCGGAGTCGGTGTTGACCGCTTCCTTCCAGACGCCCGCGAACGGCAGCCCGATCCGGTAACCGCTGTGCGGCATCGGCGAGAAGTTGAGCACGCAGGCCAGCACCGACCCGTCGCTGCCCCACCGCAGGTAGGCCAGGACGTTGCCCTCCCGGTCGTTGGCGTCCAGCCAGGTGAAGCCGGCCGGGGTGAAGTCCTGGGTGTACAGCGCCGGGCTGGACCGGTAGACCCGGTTCAGGTCACCGACCAGGGACCGGATGCCGGCATGCAGCGGGTAGTCCTTGAGCTGCCACGGCAGCTGGATGGCCTGGTTCCACTCCCAGGGGTTGCCCAGCTCCTGACCCATGAACAGCAGCTGCTTGCCCGGGTGCGCCCACTGGTGGGCCAGGAAGGTGCGCAGGGTGGCCGCCTTCTGCCACTCGTCGCCGGGGATCTTCGACCACAGCGAGCCCTTGCCGTGCACCACCTCGTCGTGCGAGATGGGCAGCACGAACTGCTCGGAGAACGCGTACATCAGCGAGAAGGTCATCTCGTTGTGGTGCCAGGACCGATAGATCGGGTCCCGCGAGACGTAGCCCAGGCTGTCGTGCATCCAGCCCATGTTCCACTTCAGGTGGAAGCCCAGGCCGCCCAGATGGGTGGGCCGGGTGACGCCCGGCCACGCGGTCGACTCCTCGGCGATCATCAACGCGCCGGGGACGCGCTTGCCGACCGTGGCGTTGGTCTCCTGCAGGAACGCCACCGCGTCCAGGTTCTCGTTGCCGCCGTAGATGTTGGGCAGCCACTGCCCATCCTCGCGCGAGTAGTCCAGGTACAGCATCGAGGCGACCGCATCCACCCGCAGGCCGTCGACGTGGAACTCCTCGAGCCAGTACAGCGCGTTGGCGACCAGGAAGTTGCGGACCTCGCGCCGGCCGAAGTCGAACACGAAGGTGCCCCAGTCGGGCTGCTCGCCGCGGCGCGGGTCGGCGTGCTCGTACAGCGAGGTGCCGTCGAAGCGGCCCAGCGCCCACTCGTCCTTGGGGAAGTGCGCCGGCACCCAGTCCAGGATGACGCCGATGCCGGCCTGGTGCAGCCGGTCGATCAGGTACCGCAGATCGTCGGGGGAGCCGAACCGCGAGTCCGAGGCGTAGTAGGAGGTGACCTGATAGCCCCAGGACGGGGCGAACGGGTGACCGGCCAGCGGCAGGAACTCGACGTGGGTGAACTGGGTGTCGGCCAGATCCTCGATCAGTGCGTCGGCCATCTCCCGGTAGCTCAGGCCCTCCCGCCAGGAGCCGGCGTGGATCTCGTAGATGGAGATCGGGCTGGCCAGCTGGTCGGTCTCGGCCCGGCGGGCGATCCAGTCCTCGTCGCCCCACTCGTGCGTGGCCGTGGTGACGATCGACGCGGTGGCCGGCGGCACCTCGATGGCGAACGCGAACGGGTCGGCCTTCTCCCGCCACACCCCGTCCTGGCCCAGGATCTGGTACTTGTACCGGGTTCCCTCGCCGATGCCGGGCACGAACAGCTCCCAGACGCCGGAGGAGCCCAGCGAGCGCATCGGGGTGCCGGCGCCCGACCAGTAGTCGAAGTCGCCGGTGACGCGCACGCCGCGGGCGTTGGGCGCCCACACCGCGAACGAGGTGCCGGTGACGGTGCCGCCGGGGGTGTCGTAGCTGCGCACGTGCGCGCCGAGCACCTCCCACAGGTTCTCGTGCCGGCCCTCGCCGATCAGGTGCAGGTCGATGTCGCCCAGGGTGGGCAGCCAGCGGTACGGGTCGTCGACCTCGTAGACCGAGTCCTGGCCGTAGTCGACCCGGATCCGGTAGTCGGTGACCGGTCCCTCGATCACCGCGGTGAACACGCCGCCGTGGGCGTGCTCGAACGGGGTCTCGGTCCCTTCGTGCAGCAGGGTGACCGACTGCGCGTTGTGCCGCAGGGTGCGGATGACGGTGTGCCCGTCGCCGCGCGGGTGGGCGCCCAGGATGCCGTGCGGATCGTGGGTGTCGCCGCCGATCAGGCGCTCGTAGTCCTCGACCGACGGCTCGGCCACCGTCGCCGGAGCGGGATCGGGGGTCGCGGCGACGGCCTCGGTGCTGGTCGGCTCGTCGGGGGCCAACGGGGTCTCGACGACGGCGCCGGTCACGGGGGTCTCGGCCGGCTCCGCCTTCTTGCGCGGCGCGCGCTTGGCCGGGGCCTTGGCGGTGGGCGCCTTGTCGGCCGGGGCCTTGGCCGCCGCCTTCGGAGCGGCCTTGGCGGCCGCGGCCTTCGGGGCGGCCTTGGCCGCCGCAGCCTTCGGGGCCGCCTTGGGAGCCGCCTTGGCCGCGGCGGCCTTGTCCGCGGTGGCCCTGGGCGCGGCCGCTCGGCGCCGGGTGGTCTTGGCCGGCGCCGCCGGCTCCTGTCCCTCAGCGGCAGCGGCGGGCGCCGCGCCTGAATCCGGGGTGTTGTTGGTGGTCACGCGGTTCCTCCGGGGTTGATGAGGGCGACAACGGCCTGCAGCGGAATGGCTTCCCACAGCGGCCGGTGTCCATGTTCGTAGACAACTTCGTAAATCGCCTTGTCGAGCTCGAACACGCGCAGCAGGCTGTCGGCGTGTCGGGGGTCGGTGCCCGCGGCGGCGGCATAGCCGTCGCAGAACGACCGACGGTTGCGGGTCGCCCACTCGGCCGCCCGGTAGCGGTGCTGCGCGTCGGTGTGCGGGTTGATCGTCTGGCCGCGGGCGGCGTAGTCGAACGAGCGCAACATGCCGGCGACGTCCCTGAGCGGGCTGTGCATGCCCCGGCGGAAGGCCAGCGGCTTGGCCGGTTCACCCTCGAAGTCGATGATCTTCCAGCCGTCCAGGGTGCGCAGCACCTGACCCAGGTGCAGGTCGCCGTGGATGCGCTGCAGGTTCAGCCCGGCCGCGTGGTCGCCGGCCCGGTCGAACGCGGCCTGGATCGCCTCGCGGTGCTCGGCCAGCGCGGGCACCTGATCGGCCGCGGCGTCGGCCTCGGCCCGCATCGCGTCCAGGATCTGGCCCAGTTCCGCCCCGGTGGCCACGGTGCTGCCGAACGCCCGGACCAGGTCGGCGTGCACCGCGGCGACCGCCTCGCCCAGCCGGTAGGACTCGGCGGCGAAGTCACCGCCCACCTCGTCGGCCCGCAGGTCGCCCTCGCTCATCAGGTCGCGCACCGAGGCGGTGGCCATCGCCCAGCCGTCGGCGCTGTTGGCGAAGAACTCGGTGAGCAGGGCCAGCGTCGTCTCCGCCTCCCCGGCCCCCTCGGCCAGCCGGCCGACGATCTCGCCGAACGGCTGCGCGATGTGCGAGGAGCCGACCGCGTGCAGGGCCCGGTGCACCTCGGCGTCCGGGTTCGGCCCCGGATCCAGCCGGCGAAACACCTTCAGGATGGCCGAGTGTCCGTACACGATCGAGGTGTTGGACTGCTCGGCGCCGATCACCAGGCCCATCGCGCCGATGTCGATCACGGCGTCCGGCTCGCGGCGGGCGCTGACCCCGGACCCGAAGTCGCGGCCCTCGTCGACCGCGGACAGCATCTGGGCGGTGACGTTGACGTCGGCCAGCGCGTCGTAGGCAGTCCGGCCGTCGTAGGTGCCGATGACGGCGTGCGCCACCCGGTCCGGCACGTGATCGGTCCAGGCCACCCACAGCTGGTACAGGTCCTGCCGGGTGGGGGTGGTGACCTCCAGCAGCACCTGTTCGACGTCCGCCGCGGACACGTCACGGGCGATGACCGTGCGGCGCACGATCCGGTAGTTCTCGTCCGTCAGGGTCTGGCCCTTGGCGGCGAACCAGCGCTGGGCCGGCAGGTAGTACGCGAGCAGGGAAATGAGGTCGCTATCGGGCGCGCCGACATGGTCGGGCTGCTGAGTCATTCAGTTCTCCTGGTTCTCACCGGTGATGTCGAACCAGTAGAAGCCGTGTCCGGGCAACGTCAGCAGGTAGGGCAACTCGCCGATCCGGGGGAATCTGGTTCCACCGGTGAGCTCGATCGGCACCGCACCGAAGTGTTCGCGCAGGTCCAGTTCCACCGGCTGGGGGAACCGGGACAGGTTGTTCACGCACAGCATCGTGTGTGCGGGAGCGGTGACGCCACCGGTGTTTCCGTCGAAGTGCAGCGTGTAGGACAGCACGGACGGGTTGGAACCTCCGAGATCGGTGAAGTTGCCCAGAGCGAACGCCGCGTAACGCTTGCGGATCTCGATCATTCGTCTGGTCCAATGCAACAGGGACGACGTCGAGTTCATTTGGGCCTCGACGTTGACCGTCTGGTACCCGTACACCGGATCCATAATCGCCGGAAGGTAGAGCCGGGCCGGATCACAGCGGGAGAACCCGGCGTTGCGGTCCGGCGACCACTGCATCGGGGTGCGCACGCCGTCCCGATCGCCCAGCCAGATGTTGTCGCCCATGCCGATCTCGTCGCCGTAGTACAGGACGGGGGAGCCGGGCAGCGACAGCAGCATCGCGGTGAACAGTTCCTGCTGGTTGGTGTCGTTCTCCAAAAGGGTGGACAGCCGCCGGCGGATGCCGATGTTGGCCTTCATCCGCGGGTCCTTGGCGTACTCGTTCCACATGTAGTCGCGGTCTTCGTCGCTGACCATCTCCAGGGTCAGCTCGTCGTGGTTGCGCAGGAAGATGCCCCACTGACCGCTCTCCGGGATGGCCGGCGTCTGGGCCAGGATCTCCGAGATCGGGAACCGCTGCTCGCGCCGCGCGGCCATGAAAATGCGTGGCATCAGGGGGAAGTGGAAGCACATGTGGCACTCGTCGCCGCCGACGCTGGGGTCACCGAAGTAGTCGACGACGTCGGCCGGCCACTGGTTGGCCTCGGCCAGCAGCACCGCGTTGGGGTACTCGGTGTCGATCACCTTGCGGCACCGCTTGAGGAAGTCGTGGGTCTGCGGCAGGTTCTCCCCGTTGGTGCCCTCCCGGACGTACAGGTAGGGCACGGCGTCCAGCCGGAACCCGTCGATGCCCAGGTCGAGCCAGAACCGCAGGATGTCCAGCATCTCCTCACCGACGGCCGGGCTCTCGTAGTTCAGGTCCGGCTGGTGGGAGAAGAAGCGGTGCCAGAAGTACTGCTTGCGCACCGGATCGAAGGTCCAGTTGCTGGGCTCGGTGTCGACGAAGATGATCCGCGCGTCCGGGTAGCCTGTGTCGTCGTCGGCCCACACGTAGTAGTCGCCGTAGGGCCCGTCCGGATTGCGCCGGGACTCGGTGAACCAATGGTGCTGGTCCGAGGTGTGGTTCATGACCAGGTCGGTGATCACCCGGATGCCCCGGCCGTGGGCGGCGTCGAGCAGGGCGACGAAGTCCTCGACCGTGCCGAACTCGGGCAGCACCTTGCGGTAGTCGGAGATGTCGTACCCGCCGTCGCGCAGCGGCGAGTCGTAGAACGGCGGCAGCCACAGGCAGTCCACGCCCAGCCAGGACAGGTAGTCCAGCTTGTCGATCAGGCCGCGCAGATCGCCGGTGCCGTCGCCGTTGGAGTCGGCGAACGCCCGCACCAGCACCTCGTAGAAGACGGCCCGTTTGTACCACTGCCGATCCTGGTCGCCACCGGCGATCGGGCGGGCACTACCGAAGCGTGCCGCGTCGATGTCACCCGGTCGGTCCGCCACGCGGTCAACCTACCGGTCCGCCCGACGGGCCGCAGTGCAGGTGCTGGGGTTCAATACCGAAGGTGAAGGCTCTGCGTCGTTTCACCGTCCGGCCCCAGCTCCCCCCGGCATTGCAGCCGCTCGGGCCGCTGATCCGGAACCTGCGCTGGGCCTGGCACCCGGCCAGTCAGGACCTGTTCGCCGACATCGACCGGACCCTGTGGGCCCGCCTGGAGGGCGACCCGGTCAAGCTGCTCGGCGCGGTGTCGGTGGCCCGGTTGGACGAGCTGGCCGCCGACGAGTCGTTCCTGGCCCGGATGCACGGCCTGGCCGCCGATCTCGACCACTACCTGACCGATCCCCGCTGGTACCAGCACCAGATCGCGGCCGGGGCGAGCTATCCCGCGGCCATCGCCTACTTCTCGATGGAGTTCGGGGTCACCGAGGCGCTGCCCAACTACTCCGGCGGCCTGGGCATCCTGGCCGGCGATCACCTCAAGTCCGCGTCCGACCTGGGCGTGCCGATCGTCGGCGTGGGTCTGCTCTACCGGTACGGCTACTTCTGGCAGTCGCTCTCGCCGGACGGCTGGCAGCAGGAGCACTACCCGGCGCACGACCCGCAGGGCCTGCCCATCGATCGGGTGCTCGGCCCGGATGGAGCCCCGTTGGCCGTCACCGTGCCGATGCCGGGCGGCCGGACGCTGACCGCCCGGATCTGGCTGGCCCAGGTCGGCCGGGTGCCGCTACTGCTGCTGGACGCCGACCACGAGGACAACGAGGACGCGCTGCGGGCCACCACCGACCGGCTCTACGGCGGCGACCAGGATCACCGGATCAAGCAGGAGCTGCTGCTGGGCATCGGCGGGGTCCGGGCGGTCGAGGCCTACGTCGCCCGCACCGGGCATCCCCGGCCCGAGGTCTTCCACATGAACGAGGGGCATGCCGGCTTCCTGGGCCTGGAACGCATCCGCTCGCTGGTCGCCGGCGAGGGGCTCACCTTCGCCGAGGCCCTCGCCGCGGTCCGCGCCGGCACCGTGTTCACCACCCATACCCCGGTCCCGGCCGGCATCGACCGGTTCCCGATCGACATGGTCCGGCATTACCTGAACGGCGACGGGTCCGGAGAGTCCGGCCTGCTGCCCGGGCTGGGGGTCGAGCAGGTGCTCGCCCTGGGCGCCGAGGACGATCCCGGCCGGTTCAACATGGCCCACATGGGGCTGCGGCTGGCCCAGCGGGCCAACGGGGTGGCCAAGCTGCACGGGGCGGTCTCCCGCAGCATGTTCGCCGGGCTCTACCCGGGGTTCGAGCCGCAGGAGGTGCCGATCGGCTCGGTGACCAACGGGGTGCACCTGCCGACCTGGGCGGCCCGGGAGATGTACGACGTGGCCGGGGACATGGCCGACTGGCAGGACCTGGCCTCGGCCGACATCTGGCCGTCGGCCGAAAAGGTGTCCCGGGAGCGGCTGTGGCAGCTGCGGACCACCTTGCGCCGGCGGCTGGTCGCGCTGGCCCGGTCCACCACCCGCCGCTCCCAGCTGCAGCGGGGGGCGACCGGCGCCGAACTGGAATGGACCGAGTCGGTCCTGGACCCGGACATCCTGACCATCGGCTTCGCCCGCCGGGTCTCGACCTACAAGCGGCTGACCCTGATGCTGCGCGACCCGGACCGGCTGCGGGCCATCCTGCTCGACCCGCAGCGGCCCGTGCAGATCGTGGTGGCCGGCAAGGCCCACCCGGCCGACGACGGCGGCAAGCGGTACATGCAGGAGATGGTCCGCTTCACCGACGACCCGAGCATCCGGCACCGGATCGTGTTCCTGCCCGACTACGACATGGGCATGGCCGCGGTGCTGTGCGCCGGCGCCGACGTCTGGCTCAACAACCCCATCCGCCCGCAGGAGGCATCGGGCACCTCGGGCATGAAGGCCGCCCTCAACGGGGTGCTCAACCTGTCCATCTCCGACGGCTGGTGGGACGAGCTGTACGACGGGCACGACGGCTGGACGATCCCGACCGCGGACGGCGTCGGGGACGAACGCCGGCGCGACGACCTGGAGGCGGCCGCCCTGTACGACCTGATCGAGAAGCGGGTGGCGCCGCTGTTCTACCGGCGCAACCCGGCCGGACTGCCCGAGGGCTGGGTGGACACCGTCCGGCACACCCTGGCCTACCTGGGTCCGCGGGTGCAGGCCACCCGGATGGTCCGGGACTACGTCACCGGCTATTACGCGCCGGCGGCGACGTTCTCCCGCGCCGTCACCGCCGACCTGCGGGTGGCCAAGGAGCTGGCCGCGTGGACCGGCCGGGTCCGGGCGGCCTGGCCGCAGGTGCGGGTCCTGACCGTGGACACCTCGGGCATCGGGTCCGAACCCAGCCTGGGCAACCGGCTGACCGTGCGCGCGCACTGCCAGCTCGGCGGGCTGGACCCGGCCGACGTCAGCGTGCAGGCGGTCATCGGGCGGGTCGACATGAACGAGCAGCTGCACGAGATCGAGGCCACCGACATGGCTTTCCTGGACCGGCTGGACGGGGTGGACCGGTACGAGATCGCGGTGCCGCTGACCCGCTCCGGGCCGGTCGGCTACACGGTGCGGATCCTGCCCCGGCACGACCTGCTGGCCGCTCCGGCCGAACTGGGGCTGGTCAGCACCGCGTGATCAGCTGGCCGACGGTCGCCGGGCCTGCAGCAGCCAGACCGTCCGGCCGGGCATGACAACGGTGGCGCCGCCGGCGATCTCGGCCGTCGACGCGGGTTCACCGGTGGGCCGGTCGGTGTCGATGGTCGGCACGTAACTGGTGCTGTAGGGCGCGCCGGGCAAGGTCAGCTCGACCGGGTCGGCGCCCGCGTGCAGCAGCAGCAGCCAGGAGCGGTCGGAGAGCGGTTCGCCGGCCACCGTGTGCCCGCGCACGTCGTGCCCGTTGACCCACATGCCGATGACCTGGCGGCCCTCGTCGAACCAGTCGGGGTCGCTCATCGGCTGACCGGACGCGTTGAACCAGACCAGGTCCGGCACCCCGTCGCCGCCGCCGGGAGCGCGGCCCTCGAAGAACTCGCCCTGGTGCAGGGCCGGCGCACTGCGCCGGATGGCCAGCGTGCGGCGCCAGAACGCCAGCGTGGCCGCCACCTCCGGATCGGTCAGATCCCAGTTCACCCAGCTGATCTCGTTGTCCTGGCAGTAGGCGTTGTTGTTGCCGCCCTGGCTGCGCCACAGCTCGTCGCCCATGGTGATCATCGGGGTGCCGGTGGACAGCAGCAGGGTGGCGGCCAGGTTGCGGGCCGTGCGCAGGCGCAATGCCCGGATCGCCGGGTCGTCGGTCTCGCCCTCCACGCCGTGGTTCCAGGACCGGTTGTGCTCGCCGCCGTCCCGGTTGTTCTCGCCGTTGGCCTCGTTGTGCTTGTGGTCGTAGGAGACCAGGTCGCGCAGGGTGAACCCGTCGTGGGCGGTGACGAAGTTGATCGAGGCCCAGGGCCGGCGGCTCGGCGCGTACAGGTCCGACGAGCCGGACAGCCGGTAGCCCAGGTCGCGCACGCCGGGCACGCCCCGCCAGAAGTCCCGGCCGGTGTCCCGGAACCGGTCGTTCCACTCGGTCCAGTTCGGGCCGAACCGGCCGACCGCGTACCCGTCACCGGTGGCGTCCCACGGTTCGGCGATCAGCTTGCGGGTGGCCAGCACCGGGTCGGCCGCGATCGCCGACAGCAGCGCCGAACCGGCGTCGAACGGGCCGCCGTCCGGTCGGGCGTGCACCGAGGCCAGGTCGAACCGGAACCCGTCCACGCCGAAGGTCTCCGACCAGTAGCGCAGGGAATCGGTCACCAGCCGGATGACCGGCAGGGTGCGGGCATTGACGGTGTTGCCGGTGCCGGTCAGGTCCCGCCCGTCCGGCAGGTAGTACGAGTCCGGGGCCAGCCCGCGGGTGGACAGATCCACCGACAGACCCGGTCCGCCCTCGCAGGTGTGGTTGTAGACCACGTCCAGCACCACCTCGATGCCGGCGGCGTGCAACGCGTCGACCATGGCGGCGAACTCGGCCACCTCCCGCCCGGGCACGGAGGCGTAGTCCGGGTGCGGGGCGAAGTAGTTCAGGGTCGAGTAACCCCAGTAGTTGCGCCGGTGGGTGGCCTTGAGCCCGGGCTCGGCCGCGCTGGCGTAGACCGGCAGCAGCTCGAGCGTGGTGACGGTGAGCTTGCGCAGATGGTCGATGACCGCCGGATGGGCGACCCCCAGGTAGGTGCCGCGCAGCTTGGCCGGCACCCCGGGATGCCGCATGGTCAGGCCCTTGACGTGGGCCTCGTAGACCACCGTCTGCTCCCACGGCACCCAGGGCCGGTTGGTCGTCGAATGGTGGCCCGGGGCCGCGCTGTCCACCACGATGCCGGCCGGCACCTTGCCCGCCGTCGGCACCCCGAACGAGGCGGCCGCGACCAGGTCGTAGCCGGTGCCGGTGACCTGGCGGGCGTACGGATCGAGCAGCAGCTTGGCCGGGTCGCGGGCCGGCACCCGGAACCCGTAGACCTGGCCGGGGCCGACACCGGGCACGAAGGTGTGCCAGATGCCATAGGTGCGCTCGGCCATGGTGACCGTGCGCAGGGTGACCGCGGGATCCTTCGGGTCCAGCAGGCACAGCTGCACGTCCGAGATCCCGGGCACCCCGTCGGCGACCACCGCGAAGTTGGTGCCGCCGGCGTAGGGGGTCGCGCCCAGCGGGTGCGGCAGTCCGG
This sequence comes from Nakamurella multipartita DSM 44233, assembly GCF_000024365.1. NCBI lineage: Bacteria > Bacillati > Actinomycetota > Actinomycetes > Nakamurellales > Nakamurellaceae > Nakamurella > Nakamurella multipartita. The sequence goes on along the minus strand of NC_013235.1, from coordinate 3,403,796 downwards.
GGTAAGGGGCCGATCCGACGCGAGGTAGCGCCTGCGGGTCCGTCTCACCCGGCCGCACCCGCCAGCCACGTTTGATCTTGGTGGGCTTGGGGTCGCGGCCGGGGCGCAGCATGCCGGTCATTGTCACCGACCGGTAGGCCACGGATGAAATCGCCGGTACGCAACAATGACCCGCGTGAGCCCCCGCCCCACGCCCCCCGTGTCCATCCTTCCCGGCCCCGACTCGGTCCTGCACCTGACCGAGGTGACCGTGCGACGCAGCCCGGCGACCTTGCTCGACGCCGTGCACTGGAACGTCGAGGTCGACCAGCGGTGGGTGATCCTGGGTCCCAACGGCGCCGGCAAGACGACCCTGCTGCAGATCGCGGCCGGCCTGATGTTCCCGACCAGCGGCCGGGTGCACATCCTGGGCGAGCGGCTGGGCGCGGTCGACGTGGCCGAACTGCGGCCGCGGATCGGCCTGTCGTCGGCGGCGCTGGCCGGCCGGGTGCCGCCGCACGAGCGGGTCCTGGACGTGGTCGTCTCGGCCGGCTACGGGGTGGTCGGCCGCTGGCGCGAGGCCTACGACGAGCTGGACTTCGCCCGCGGCCGGGAGTTGCTGGACGCCATGGGGGTGGCCGCCCTGGCCGACCGGACCTACGGCACCCTGTCCGAGGGGGAGCGCAAGCGGACCCTGGCCGCCCGCGCCCTGATGGCCGACCCGGAGTTGCTGCTGCTCGACGAGCCGGCCGCCGGGCTGGACCTGGGTGGCCGCGAGGACCTGCTGGCCCGGCTGACCCGGCTCGCGGTGGACCCGTCCGCGCCGACCACCGTGCTGGTCACCCACCACGTGGAGGAGATCCCACCGGCCTTCAGCCACGTGCTGCTGCTGCGCGGCGGACGGGTCGTCGCCGCCGGTCCGCTGGCCGACACCCTGACCGCGGACGCGCTCTCGGAGACTTTCGGCATGACGCTGGCCCTGGAGCGGCGCGGCGAGCGGTACTTCGCGTTCGCCGCGAACTGACCGCGCGGTGGCCTACCGCTTCGACCCGGACGACGTCCGGTACCTGACCGGGCCGGCCGGGGCCGACGCCCTGGCCGTGGCCCAGGCGCTGCCGTTGACCGAGGACAGCCTGCTGGCCGACCTGGGCCGGGTCCGCGCGGTGGCCGCGACCCGGGCGGGCGCCGTGGTGGAGACCGTGCGGTTGCGCCGGCGGGCGGTGGGCAAGCTCGGCCCGGCCGCGGCCGGCTGGCTGTTCACCGACGAGGCGCTGCAGCAGGCCACCCCGGAGCCGGTGGCCCGGCACCGGGCCCGGCGGCTGGCCGGGCTCGGCGTGCACGACCTGACCTGCTCGATCGGGGCCGATCTGGCCGCGCTGGCGGCCGGTGCCGCTCGAGGCGGGCCGGTCACGGTCGGCTCCGACCTGGACCCGGTCCGGGTGCTAATGGCCCGGCACAACGTGGCCGCGGTGGGCCTGCCGCCTCGGGTGCTGGTGGCCGACGCGCTCACCCGCACCACCCGCGGCCTGCTCGGCTACGCCGACCCGGCCCGCCGGGACGGGGGCCGGCGCATCACCTCCACGTCCACCGTGCCGGCCGTGGACGAGCTCGACGCCGCCCACGCCGACCGGCCCCCGGTGCTGCGGGTGCCGCCGGGCCTGGACTACGACGCCCTGGCCCGGCCGGGGGAGGTGGAGCTGGTCAGCCTGGACGGGGTCGCCCGCGAGGCCGTGCTGTGGCCGCCGGAGCTGGCCGGCCCGGCCCGGCGGGCCACCGTCCTCAGCTCCACCGTGCTCAGCTCCACCGTGCTCAGTTCCGCCGGGGACGGCTGGACGGTGACCAGCGACGAACCCGACGACGTCCCGGTCGGTCCGATCGGGGAGTTTCTCATCGATCCGGATCCGGCGGTGGTCCGCGCGCACCTGGTGCGCCAGTACGCGGCCCGGCACGGCCTCGGGCAGTTGGACCCGCACCTGGCCTACCTGACCGGCCCGGCCGTGCCGGCCGGCGTCCGCGGCTTCCGGATCCTGGACCGGGCGCCGTACGCGGAGAAGACCGTGGCCCGCTGGATCCGCCGGGACGGCGTGGGCACCCTGGAGATCAAGCAGCGCGGCACCCCGATCGTGCCCGACGAGCTGCGCCGCCGGCTGCGGTCGGCGCTGACCGGGCCGACCCGGGAGGCGGCCACCCTGGTGGTGGCCCGGGTCGGCCGGCGGGCCGAGGCGTTCTGGTGCCGGGCGACCCAGCCGTCCCCGGCCGGCGGGCCGGCCGGCGGCCCGTAAGGTGATCTGCCGTGAGCTTCGAACTTCTCCCCGCCGTTGACGTCGCCGACGGCCAGGCCGTGCGCCTGGTCCAGGGCCGGGCCGGTAGCGAAACCCATTACGGCGCACCGTTGGACGCGGCCCTGGCCTGGCAGTCCGACGGCGCCGAATGGATCCACCTGGTCGACCTGGACGCCGCCTTCGGGCGCGGCTCCAACGCGGCCCTGCTGGCCGAGGTCGTCGGCCGGCTGGACATCAAGGTGGAGCTGTCCGGCGGCATCCGGGATGACGAGTCGCTGGCCGCGGCCCTGGCCACCGGCTGCACCCGGGTGAACATCGGCACCGCCGCACTGGAGCAGCCGGACTGGTGCGCCTCGGCGATCGCCCGCTACGGCGATCAGGTCGCGGTCGGCCTGGACGTGCGGGGCACCACGCTGGCCGCCCGCGGTTGGACCCAGGACGGCGGCGACCTGTGGCAGGCGCTGGCCCGGCTGGACGCCCAGGGCTGCTCCCGGTACGTGGTGACCGACGTCACCAAGGACGGCACCCTGCGCGGGCCCAACCTGGACCTGCTGCGAGAGGTCTGCGCCGTCACCAGCGCCCCGGTCGTGGCCTCCGGCGGGGTGTCCTCGCTCGACGATCTGATCGCGCTGGCCGGCCTGCGCTCGATCGGGGTCGAGGGCGCGATCGTCGGCAAGGCGCTCTACGCCGGGGCGTTCACGCTGCCGCAGGCGCTGGCGGCCGTGCACGACCCGGCCGGCTGAGCGCCGTGCCCGGGGTGGGTGAGCGCCTCGGCTCCGGCGGACCCTGGGAGGACCGGTTCGGCTACTCCCGGGTGGTCCGGGTCGGACCGCTGGCCCTGACCGCCGGCTGCACCGCGGTGGTGGACGGGGTGGTGGCCGCGCCCGGGGATGCGGGGGAGCAGACCCGGATCGCGCTGCGCGCCGGGCTGGCTGCGTTGGCCCAGGTCGGCGTGGCCCCCGCGCAGGTGGTGGCCACCCGGCTCTCGATCGTGGATCGGGCCGACGCCGAGGCGGTGGGCCGGGCCCACGGTCGGGTGTTCGCCGACGTCCGGCCGGCGGCCACGATGGTGGTGGTGGCCGGCCTGATCGACCCGGCCATGCGGGTGGAGGTCGAGCTCACCGCCTGGGCCGGCTGACCGGCCCGGTTCGACCCAGCACCCGGATCGACTCAGCGCACCGTGAACGAGCTGCGGTACATGCCCCAGGGGCTGGGCACCGTCATGGTCCAGCCGAACCGGAACGCGCTGGTGAACAGCTCGGCGGCGAGGGTGAACGGATCGGCGTAGGCGACCGGCTGGGCTCGCGGCCGGGCCGGCGGCGTCATCTGCGCGACCTTGGCCAGCACCGCGGCCGCCTCCGGGTCACCCTGCTGGGCCCAGGCGTGCACGACCCGCAGCTTGACCGAGTTGACCACCGTGGCGTCGTCGGCGTCCCGGGGCAGCCGGAACGTCTCGCCGCCCTGCCGGAGCCAGTACTGGCCGCCGGCCTCGTGCAGCAGCACGCCCGAGCGGCCCGACGGGTGCTCCCGGTCGATCCCGGCCACCACGACCGTGCCCAGGCCCGGTTGGTACTCCAGCACCGCGGGCACGTGGTCGGCGGTCAGGCGACGGTGGATGGCATCGAGTCGTCCTGGCATGGCTCCACAGTAAAGGGCGTTCCCGCGGGAACGGACCCGTGACGGGCCGGTGACGGGCCGGCGGCCGCCTAGGTGTTGAGCCCGGACAGGTTGGTAACGGCTGGCGTGCGGTAGGCGGGCGGTTTGCCCTTCAGCGCGGTGTGCGGCCGATGGTAGTTGTAGCGGTGCACGAACCCGGCCAGGGCGGCGGCTCGTTCGTCGTTGCAGGACCAGGCCTGGCGGTAGGCCCATTCCCGGGCCAGGGTCCGGTGGTACCGCTCGACCTTTCCGTTGGTCTGCGGTCGGTACGGTCGGGTGTACTTGTGGACCGTGGCCCCCAGCGCGGTGTTGAAGTCCTTGCCGCGGTAGCAGGAACCGTTGTCGGTCAGCACCCGGTGGATCCTCTCGATGCCGTGCGCGGCGAAGAACTCGACCGCGCGGGCCCAGAAACCGGCCGCGGTCACGGACTTCTCGTCGGCCAGTTCTTCGGTGTAGGCCAGCCGGGACCGGTCATCGATCGCGGTGTGCAGGAACGCGTACCCGGGTCGCTGACCCCGCTGGGAGGCTCGGTGGGCGTCGTTGCCCCGGCCGTGGATCCGCCAGCCGCCGCCGTCGGGGATGCGGCCAATCTTCTTCACATCGACGTGGATCAGGTCACCGGGCGCGGCCCACTCGTACCGGCGGACCGGTTCCCGCAGCTGCTGGCCGGTGACGTCCAGGTCCCGCAGGCGAGAGATGCCCCGGCGCACCAGGACCCGGTGGATCGTCGACGGCGCCAGCGTGATCCCGAACTCGCGCAGCTCCGCGGCCAGCATCACCGGACCGAGCTTGAGGTGCCGCCGCAGATACTCCACGACGTCCTCGACCTGCGCGTCGACCTGGCCGGGTGAGGACACCGGGCGCGACGAGCGGTCCTGCAGGCCGGCCGGACCGTCGGCCTTCCAGCGGGCGTGCCACTTGGCCAGGGTTTGCCGGGCCACGCCGGCCTCGGCGGCGACGTGACAGATCGGCCGACCGGCGTCGACGCGCTGGCACAGGCGTCGGCGTCCCTCGGGGGTCAGCGGGGCGTTACGGTGGGCCACGAGGGTCCTCCTGGTTCGGCGTGTTTGCTTGGTCGCTTCACACCTCACCAAGGGGACCCTCCCTCATGCCCGCAACCAGCCGACCCGGCGTGTCACCAATGTCCCTGGATGCAACACCTAGGCTGGAGCGCATGTCGGTTGCCGTTCGCGTCATTCCCTGCCTGGACGTCGCCGAGGGGCGCGTCGTCAAGGGGGTCAACTTCGTCGACCTGGTCGACGCCGGCGATCCGGTCGAACTGGCCCACCGGTACGACCAGGAGGGCGCGGACGAGCTGACCTTCCTGGACATCACCGCGACCAGCGACAACCGCCGGTACGCCTACGAGATGATCCGGCGCACCGCCGAGCAGGTGTTCATCCCGCTGACCGTGGGCGGTGGGGTGCGCACCCTGGCCGACATCGACGGCCTGCTGCGGGCCGGGGCGGACAAGGTGTCGGTGAACTCGGCCGCGGTGGCCCGCCCCGAGTTCCTGGCCGAAGCGGCCGCCCGGTTCGGTTCGCAGTGCGTGGTCATCGCGGTCGACGCCCGCCGGGTCCGCGACCGCACCGATGTGCAGTGCCCCTCCGGTTTCGAGGTGACCACGCACGGCGGCCGGCGGGGCACCGGCATCGACGCGATCGACTGGGTGCGCCGGGCCGAGGAGGCCGGCGCCGGGGAGATCCTGCTCACCTCGATGGACGCCGACGGCACCAAGAACGGCTTCGACACCACGATGCTCACCGCCGTCCGGTCGGCCGTCGGGGTGCCGCTGATCGCCTCCGGCGGGGCGGGCACGCTCGACCACTTCCCCGAGGCGATCGCGGCCGGCGCCGACGCGGTGCTGGCCGCCTCGGTGTTCCATTTCGGTGAACTGCGCATCGACGCGGTCAAGGAACAACTCTCCCGCGCCGGCTACCCGGTGCGGCGCACTCCCGTGGCGGCGTCGTGACCCTGATCGGTGAGCAGCTCGACCCGACGCTGGGCGTCCGGTTCAACGAGGCCGGCCTGGTCTGCGCGGTGGTGCAGCAGTACGACACCCGCGAGGTGCTGATGGTGGCCTGGATGGACGCCGAGGCATTGCGCCGCACCGTGACCACCGGGGCCGGCACCTACTGGTCGCGGTCCCGGCAGGAGTACTGGGTCAAGGGCGCCACCTCGGGCCACACCCAGCGGGTGGTCGAGCTGCGCCGCGACTGCGACGGCGACACCCTGCTGGTGCTGGTCGACCAGACCGACGGGGCCTGCCACACCGGCGACCGGACCTGCTTCGACGCGGGGTTGATCGCCCGCCGGGACCCGACCTGACCCCGTCCCGGGGTTGACTGCGCGTCATCGAAATTTCACGAATATGGTCGATGCATTCCCGGACCGGAATTCGGGATCATTCGGTATGGAAAAAGACCGAGTGGGTGATGAAAATGTCGCATCGTCCGGTTCGCGATTGTCGGCGCCATTCTGGCCCAAGTTCCGTGTCTTCCTGGGCCGGCTGTTCGCCGCGCTGCTGACCGCAGGGTTGCTGGTCACGCTGGCCGTCCTGGTCGATTCCACGTTCTGGTCGGCGGTGTGTGCCGGTGGTGCGATTCTCATTCTCGCCGGCATCGGGTTGTGGACGACCAATGCCCACGCCGACATTCTGCGCATGGCCGGTCCGTTGCCCGGACAGAGCCCGGCCGATTTCCGGCGGACGGCCCGATAAGGGGGACCGGTCGCTGACCGACGGGCGAATTCAGGACGCGGCGAGCAAACCCAACCGGCGGGCGGCCTGGCGCAGCAGTGGATGCGGCATCGCCAGGTTGACCCGCAGGAACCCGGGCATCCCGCAGTGCGCGCCGTCCACCCCGTGCACGCCGACGCGCTCGGCCACGGTGGCCGGGTCGACCGGCACACCCTGCAGATCCAGCCAGCCGAGGTAGGTGCCCTGCACCGGGAACAGGTGGGCCCCGGGCAGGGCGTCGGCCAATTCCGCGCGGAACAGATCCCGCCCCGCGGCCAGGTAGTCCACGACCGCGGCCAGGTGATCGGCGCCGCGGGTGTACGCCGCGATCGTGGCCACCGCGCCGAGCGGGGTGACCCCACCGCCGTGCTTGGTGAACGGATCCAGCCCGTCCCAGGCGGCCCGCGCGTCGTCCGCGGTCAGGATCAGCTGCCCGCAGCCGAGCCCGGGGATGTTCCAGCCCTTGGACGCCGACGTGCCGCCGATGGTGTGGCCGGCGGTGATCGCCGACAGCGACGCGTAGGGCCGGTGGGTGAACCCGGGCATGGTCAGCGGGGCGTGGATCTCGTCGGCGAACACCATCGCCTCGGCGTTGTCGACGACCTCGGCCAGGGCCAGCAGCTCGTCGTCGGTGAACACCCGGCCGGTCGGGTTGTGCGGATTGGTCAGCACGAACACCGACCGCGGGCGCAGCGCGGCGGCGATCGCCGGCAGGTCGAACTCGTAGCGCCGGTCCCGACCGTCGGGGCCGTCCGGCACGATTTTCATCGGCACCGTGACCAGCTCCCGGCCGGCGGTGGCCGGCACGGTCAGGAACGGCATGTAGGCCGGCACCGGGAGCACGACGGGGGCCCGCGGGTCGGTCAGGTATTCCAGCAGGATCCGGAACCCGGTCACCACCGAGCCGACCGGGTGCACGTCGGCCGGATCCACCGCCCAGCCGTAGCGGGCCTGCCACTGGGCGGTCGACTCGGACACCCCGGCGGCCAACGCCGGGGGCAGGTAGCCGGTGGTGCCGTGGTCGATCGCGTCGTGCAGGGCGGCCACGATCGCCGGGGCCAGCGGCATGTCCATCTCGGCCACCCCGGCGCCGATCGCTCCGGGCGGCACCGACGTCCATTTGAGCCCGCCCCGGGCCCGCAGATCCTCGATGGTCAGCGCGTCCGTCCGAGCGGCCAGGTCCAGGGAGTCGATCACCGGCTCACCGTACGACCGTCGTCCGACGTCCGGGCGGGTGGTTCGGGGTGCGGCCGTCGACCGGTGGGCCGACCGGCACAATGACCGGCATGTCCGTCAGCACCCCCGCCCCGCCGCGCGCGGCCCAGCCCGGGCTCGGGGAGATCAGCCCCAGCCGGGAGGAGTTCCGCGAGCTCGCCCGGGATCGGCGGGTGATCCCGGTGACCCGGCGCCTGCTCGCCGACACCATCACCCCGGTCAGCCTGTACGCGACCCTGGCCGGCGACCGGCCCGGCACCTTCCTGCTGGAATCGGCCGAGAACGGGCGGTCCTGGTCGCGCTGGTCGTTCGTCGGGGTGTCCGCCCCGGCCGTGCTGACCGAACGCGACGGGCAGGCGACCTGGCTGGGCACCCCGCCGGCCGGCCTGCCGACCAGCGGCGACCCGCTGCGGGTCCTGGACGAGTCGCTGCGCTTCCTGCACACCGAGCCGCTGGCCGGGCTGCCCCCGCTGACCGGCGGCCTGGTCGGCTACCTCGGCTACGACGTGGTCCGCCGCTGGGAGAAGATCGACACCGCGGCCAGCGCGACCCGCCCGCCGGCGCCGGCCGACCCGGAGATTCCCGAGCTGGTCATGCTGCTGGCCACCGACCTGGCCGCCCTGGACCACCACGCCGGCACCGTCACCCTGATCGCCAACGCGGTGAACTGGGACGGCACCGACGCCCGGGTCGACCAGACCTATGACCACGCGGTGGCCCGGCTGCACGAGATGAGCCGCACGCTGGCCCAGCCGCGGTCGCTGCCGGCCGCCCACTTCACCGCCCGCACCCCGCCGGTGCGCCGGCGCACCGAGTCCGCCGAGTACCAAGCCAACGTGGACGTGGCCAAGGAGCACATCCGGGCCGGGGACGCCTTCCAGATCGTGCTGTCGCAACGGTTCGACGTGCCCACCGAGGCCGACCCGCTGGACATCTACCGGGTGCTGCGGGCCACCAACCCGAGCCCGTACATGTACCTGCTGCGCCTGCCCACCCCCGACGGCGGCTCCTTCTCGGTGGTCGGCTCCTCGCCCGAGGCGCTGGTCACCGTGCGCGAGGGCCTGGTGACGATGCACCCGATCGCCGGCACCCGGCCCCGCGGGCACACCGAGGAGGACGACGTCTGGCTGGCCAAGGACCTGTTGGCCGACGAGAAGGAACGCAGCGAGCACGTGATGCTGGTCGACCTGGGCCGCAACGACCTGGGCCGGGTCTGCGCCCCGGGCACGGTCAAGGTGGTCGACTTCTTCACCATCGAGCGGTACAGCCACGTCATGCACATCGTCTCGACGGTCACCGGGCAGCTGGCCGCCGACCGCACCGCCTACGACGCACTGGCCGCCTGCTTCCCCGCGGGCACCCTGTCCGGGGCGCCCAAGCCGCGGGCCATGCAGATCATCAACGAGCTCGAACCGCTGCGCCGCGGCGTGTACGGGGGAGTCGTGGGCTACCTGGACTTCGCCGGGGACGCCGACACCGCGATCACCATCCGTACCGCGCTGGTGGTCGACGGCACCGCCTACGTGCAGGCCGGCGCCGGGGTGGTGGCCGACTCGGTACCCGAGAACGAGGACGCGGAGTGCCGGAACAAGGCCGCCGCCGTCATCGCCGCCGTCGGCGCCGCCGCGACCATGCAGGTGGTCGGGGCCACGCAGGTGATCGGTGACTGAACCCCGGGCCGGCCGCCGACCGGTCGCCGTGCTGGCCGCCCTGGTCCTGGGCGGCGCGGCGGCCTGCGCCGGGGCGGCGGCGATGACCTGGTGGACGGCCGACTACGACGATCCGCTGACCGGGCCGCTCACCCTGACCGCCACCGGGTCGGACTGCCTGCCCGAGCTGGTGCCGGTGGCGCTGGTGGCACTGGCCGGGTTCGGCGCCGCGCTGGCCACCCAGGGCTGGCTGCGCCGGCTGGTCGGGGTGATCCTGCTGGCCGGCGGACTGCTGGTGGCGGTGCGGGCCGGGCTCGCCCTCGGCGGTGCCCCGGCCGGCCTGACCGGCTCGCTGGTCCGGCCGGCCACCCCGGTGGGCGCGGCGCAGCTGCATCCGGTCGGGCCCCTGCTGGCCCTGGCCGGCGGGGCGCTGCTGACCCTGGCCGGGGGGCTGATCGCGGCCGGGCTGGGCGGCCGGCGCCGGCTCGGCTCCCGCTACGAGGCGCCCGCGGTGGCCGCCCAAGCGGCGGTCGCGGCCTCGTCGGCGGGGGCGGCCGAGCCGGACGAGGCCGCCGCCACCGATCCGGCGGACTGGTGGAAAGCTCTCGATGCGGGCACCGATCCCACCGACCCGCCCGTGGCCAAACCGACCCCGCCGGGCGGCTACCATGACCACAACAATCGCGCTACATAAGGGCGAGAGACGTAAGTGTGACGTTGACGGCAGTTTTCCAGTGGCGGCGCAGGGACACACCTGCAGACCCCGGACGAGGAGACCTTCGCGTGAATGTGCTGGACGGGATCCTGGCCGGTGTTCGTGAGGATCTCGCCGTCCGCGAGGCACAGGTGCCCATGGCCGACGTTCGGGCCATGGCCCGCAACGCGCCGCCCCCCAAGCCCGTCCTGCCGGTGCTGCTCGAACCGGGCGTCGGCGTCATCGCCGAGGTGAAGCGGGCCAGCCCCTCCAAGGGGGCGCTGGCCACCATCGCCGACCCGGCCGCGCTGGCCCGCACCTATGCCGAGGCCGGGGCCCGGGTGATCTCGGTGCTCACCGAGCAGCGCCGCTTCAACGGCAGCCTGGCCGACCTGGACGCGGTGCGCGCCGCGGTCGACATCCCGGTGCTGCGCAAGGACTTCATCGTCAGCCCGTACCAGGTGCACGAGGCCCGGGCGCACGGCGCCGACCTGGTCCTGCTGATCGTCGCCGCGCTGGACCAGAACGTGCTGATCGGGCTGCTCGAGCGGGTCGAATCGCTCGGCATGACCGCGCTGGTCGAGATCCACACCGAGGCCGAGGCCGACCGGGCGCTGGCCGCCGGGGCCAAGGTGATCGGGGTCAACGCCCGCGACCTGACCACCCTGACCATCGACCGGGACGTGTTTGCCCGGATCGCTCCCGGGCTACCCTCGGGCGTGGTCACCGTGGCCGAGTCCGGGGTGCGTGGTCCGTCCGATCTGCTGGCCTACGCCGGCGCCGGCGCGGACGCCGTACTGGTGGGCGAGGGACTGGTCACCAGCGGTGACCCCCGGGCGGCGCTGGCCGACCTGGTGACCGCCGGTTCGCACCCGTCCTGTCCGCGCCCGTCCCGCTGAGCGGGCGCGCGCACCGTCCTTCTGGAGCAATCACCATGAGTGTGCCCGCGCGAGCGGCCGTCGATCTGCCACGCCCGTCCGACGGGCTGGCCGGCACCGACCACGATCCCGACGACCGCGGCTACTTCGGCACCATGGGCGGCCGGTGGTTGCCCGAGGCCCTGGTCGGGGCCCTGGACGAGGTCGCCGACTACTACCGCAAGGCCCGCCGGGACCCCGATTTCCTGGCCCGGCTGGACGACCTGGCGGCCAACTACGCCGGCCGCCCGAGCCCGCTGTCCGACGCCCCCCGGCTGACCGCCGAGGTCGGCGGCGCTCGGATCCTGCTCAAGCGCGAGGACCTGAACCACACCGGCAGCCACAAGATCAACAACGTGCTCGGGCAGGCCTTGCTGGCCCAGCGCATGGGCAAGACCCGGCTGATCGCCGAGACCGGGGCCGGCCAGCACGGGGTGGCCACCGCCACCGCCGCGGCCCTGCTCGGCCTGGAGTGCTGCATCTACATGGGCCGGGTCGACACCGAACGGCAGGCCCTGAACGTGGCCCGGATGCGGCTGCTGGGCGCCGAGGTCGTCGCCGTCGAGGCCGGCTCGGCCACCCTCAAGGACGCCATCAACGAGGCGTTCCGGGACTGGGTGGCCACCGTCGACCACACCTTCTACCTGTTCGGCACGGTGGCCGGCCCGCATCCGTTCCCGGTGATCGTCCGCGACTTCCAGCGGATCATCGGCCTGGAGGCCCGGGCCCAGGTGCTCGACCGCACCGGCCGGTTGCCCGACGCGGTCGCCGCCTGCGTCGGCGGCGGCTCCAACGCGATGGGCATCTTCCACGCCTTCCTGGACGACCCGGACGTGCGGCTGGTCGGCCTGGAGGCCGGCGGCGACGGCATCGAGACCGGACGGCACGCCTCCACCATCAGCGGCGGCTCGGTCGGGGTGCTGCACGGCGCCCGCTCCTTCCTGCTGCAGGACGCCGACGGCCAGATCATCGAGTCGCACTCGATCAGCGCCGGACTGGACTACCCCGGCGTCGGCCCCGAGCACTCGCACCTGGCCGAGATCGGCCGGGCCGAGTACCGCTCGATCACCGACACCCAGGCCATGGATGCGTTCGCGCTGCTGGCCCGGACCGAGGGCATCATCCCGGCCATCGAGTCCGCGCACGCCGTGGCCGGGGCGCTGGACCTGGCCCGGGAGATCGGCCCCGAGGGCATCGTGTTGATCAACGTCTCCGGCCGGGGGGACAAGGACATGGAGACGGCCATGCAGTGGTTCAAGCTGGCCGAACCGACGGGAGCCGTCCAGTGACCAGCCAGCCGACCAGCCAGCCGCCCAGCCAGCCGACAGTCCTGGCCGAGCTGTTCGCCGGCCTGCGGGCGCAGAACCGGGCCGCCCTGGTGGGCTACCTGCCGGCCGGCTACCCGGACCTGGCCGCGTCCAAGGACCTGTACGCCGCGATCATCGAGGGGGGCTGCGACCTGGTCGAGGTCGGCCTGCCGTTCTCCGACCCGGTCCTGGACGGCCCGGTCATCCAGCACGCCGCCCAGCAGGCCCTGGCCGGCGGCTTCCGGGTCCGCGACACCTTCGAGATCGTTGAGTCGATCACCGCCCGCGGTGGCCGCGCCGTCGTGATGACCTACTTCAACCCGGTGCTGGCCTACGGGGTCGACGCGTTCGCCCGGGACCTGGCCGCGGCCGGGGGAGCGGGCGTGATCACCCCCGACCTGATCGTCGACGAGGCCGGCCCCTGGCTGGACGCGGTCCATGCGCACGGCATCGACCCGATCTTCCTGGTCGCCCCGTCGTCGTCGGCGGAGCGGATCGCGCTCACCGCGGCCTCCGGCGGGGGCTTCGTCTACGCCGCCTCGGTGATGGGCGTGACCGGGGCCCGGGACCAGGTGTCCAGCGCGGCGCCCGATCTGGTCGCCCGCTGCCGCACCGTGACCGACCTGCCGATCGGCGTCGGGCTGGGCGTACGCACCGGCGAGCAGGCCCGGCAGATCGCCGAGTACGCCGACGCGGTGATCGTCGGCAGCGCGTTCCTGGACGCCTACGCCCGCGGTGGCCGGGACGCCGCCGCCGCGCTGGCCGGCGAGTTCGCCGCCGGCATCCGGGCCGCTCGCGCCGATGGAACCGCCCGCGCCGACGGAACCGCCCGCGCTGATCGAAGTGCCGATTCTGCGCCCGTTTCGTCCGGTTCCGTGGCGCAATGATCAGCGCGGCCCAGCTGGCGTCCATCCCGTCGCCGTCCCAGGGCGTCTGGTACGTCGGTCCGATCGCGCTGCGGGCCTACGCGATCTGCATCATCGTCGGCATCGTCGTGGCGGTCTGGATCGGCAACAAGCGGTTCGTCGCCCGCGGCGGCCGCCCGGGCCGGGTCACCGACATCGCGGTGTTCGCCGTCCCGTTCGGGATCATCGGTGGCCGGCTCTACCACGTCATCACCGACAACCAGCTGTATTTCGGCGAGGGCCGCAACCCCTGGAACGCGTTCGCCATCTGGAACGGCGGGTTGGGCATCTGGGGAGCGATCGCCCTGGGCGCGGTCGGCGCCTGGATCGGCTGCCGCCACTACAAGGTCCCGCTGGCCTCGTTCGCCGACTCGGTGGCCCCGGGCATCGCCGTCGCCCAGGCCATCGGCCGGCTGGGCAACTACTTCAACCAGGAGCTGTTCGGCGCGCCGACCACCCTGCCGTGGGGCCTGGACGTCTTCGTCCGGACCCCGGGCGGGGTACCCGGCGTCATCCCGGCCGACGGCAACTGCGAGTTCCCGACCGACTACGTCAAGGCCGCGCCCGAGGTGCTGTGCGGCACCTACCAGCCGACGTTCCTGTACGAGCTGCTGTGGTGCCTGGGCGTGGCCGCGCTGGTCATCTGGGCGGACAAGCGGTTCCGCCTCGGCGGCGGGCGGGCGTTCGCGCTCTACGTCGCCGCCTACACCCTGGGCCGGGTGTGGATCGAGATGCTGCGCATCGACCCGGCCAACCACTTCTTCGGCCTGCGGATCAACGTGTTCACCTCGATCGTGGTGTTCCTGGGGGCGGTGCTGTTCCTGTACCTGCGGCGCCACGTCACCCGGGAGGACCCGGCCCTGGTCTGGGGGCCGGACCGGCCGGGCCAGCGGGGCCGCGCGGACGAGCCGGGCGCCCCGGCCGGCGCACCGAGCGGCGAGTCCGCCGACGGCCCGGCCGCAGCCCCGACGGCCCCGGCGGACGAGCCGCACCCGGCCGACAAGGGGCCCGGCACCGGCTGACCGGCCGCCGTCGAGGCCGGCCGGCGAGGCGCCGTCAGCACCGAATATGACGGCCGGGTTACTGCTTGGCTCCGGGCTCGTCGGGACCGGTTTCGATTACCGGCAGGCGGGACCGGTGCGGTAGTTTTGGCCCTACTGGGCCATCGTCGTCCCGGTGTCCCCGTGATCAGGACGTGTGCGTGGACAACGGAGGCGACCGGCGGCGATCCCGCCCCATCCTCCCGAAGTCGCGCATGGGCCCGGTGGCTGGTCTCCTCCGCCGCAGACGGCCCGCCGCCCCACCGGTCAGCACGCACGCCGCAGCCTGACCGGGACCGTTGTGTGCACCGCTTTTCTTCTGTCCACCGTGCCGGCTGCCGCCGGTGCGGTCGCCTTGCCGACGACGGGAGGTCTGCCGTGAAGTTCTCGGCAACACCCGCCCCCCAGGGGCTGTACGACCCACAATACGAACGCGACGCCTGCGGCGTGGCCGCGGTGGCCGACATCAAGGGCCGACGCAGCCACTCGATCGTCAGCAACGGCGTGACCGCGCTGATCAACCTGGACCACCGCGGCGCCGCCGGCGCCGATCCGGCGGTCGGTGACGGCGCCGGCATCCTGATCCAGGTGCCCGACGAGCTGCTGCGGGCCGAGGTGGACTTCGAGCTGCCGGTCAGCCCCGACCCCCGGCACGGCCAGGCGTACGCGGTCGGCATCGCCATGCTGCCGGTCGACCCGGCCGAGCGGGCCAAGGCCAAGGCCATCGTCAACCGCGTGCTCGGCGGGGAGAACCTGACCCTGCTGGGCTGGCGCACTGTGCCGACCGACGCGCAGGGCGCCGGCGTCGGGCAGATGGCGCTGGACGTCATGCCCGCGTTCGAGCAGCTGTTCGTCGCCGGCCCGGTCGGCGAGGACGGCGACCTGCCCTACGGGCTGGAGCTGGACCGGATGGTCTACCCGGCCCGCAAGCGGATCGAACACGAGTCGCAGGCCGAGATCGGCGGGGACGGGGTTTACTTCCCGTCGCTGTCCAGCCGCACCATCGTCTACAAGGGCATGCTCACCACCGAGCAGCTGCCGGCGTTCTACGCCGACATCACCGACAAGCGGACGATGAGCGCGATCGCCATCGTGCACTCCCGGTTCTCCACCAACACGTTCCCGGCGTGGCCGCTGGCCCACCCGTTCCGGTACCTGGCGCACAACGGTGAGATCAACACCGTCCGCGGCAACCGCAACCGGATGCGGGCCCGCGAGGCCATGCTGTCCTCCAAGCTGATCCCGGGCGACCTGTCCCGGGCGTTCCCGATCGTCACCCCGGGGGCGGCGTCGGACTCGGCGTCGCTGGACGAGGTGCTCGAGCTGCTGCACCTGGGCGGCCGGAGCCTGCCGCACGCGGTGATGATGATGATCCCGGAGGCCTGGGAGAACAACGCCACCCTGGACCCGGCCATCCGCGGGTTCGCCGAGTTCCACGCCTCGCTGATCGAGCCGTGGGACGGTCCGGCTTGTGTCACCTTCACCGACGGCACCCTGCTCGGCGCGGTGCTCGACCGCAACGGGCTGCGCCCCGGCCGCTGGTGGCTGACCAGCGACGACATCGTGGTGCTGGCCTCCGAGGCGGGCGTGCTGCCGATCGCCCCGGAGAAGGTCATCGAGCGCGGCCGGCTGCAGCCGGGCCGGATGTTCCTGGTCGACACCGACCAGGGCAAGATCCTCAACGACACCGATGTGAAGACCTCGCTGGCCGCCGAGCACCCGTACCGGGACTGGGTGCACGCCGGTCTGATGCGGCTGACCGAGCTGCCGCCGCGGGAGCACGTCACCGTCTCGCACCGCAGCGTGCTGGCCCGCCAGCGCATCTTCGGCTACACCGAGGAAGAGCTGCGGATCATCCTGACCCCGATGGCGGCCACCGGCGCCGAGGGCATCGGCTCGATGGGCACCGACACCCCCGAGGCCGTGCTCTCGCAGCGGCCGCGGCAGATCTTCGACTACTTCACCCAGCTGTTCGCGCAGGTCACCAACCCGCCGCTGGACGCGATCCGGGAGGCCGTGGTCACCTCGCTGTCCTCGGTGATCGGGCCGGAGGCCAACCTGCTCGAACCCGGGCCGTGGTCGTGTCGCCAGGTGGTGCTGCCGTTCCCGGTCCTGGACAACGACGACCTGGCCAAGCTGATGGGCATGAATGCCGACGGCAACCTGCCCGGCTTCGCCTCGGCCACCATCTCGGGCCTGTACGACGTGCACGGCGGTGGGGAAGCGCTCGCCGCCGCGATCGAGCGATGTCGGCTGGAGACCGACGAGGCCATCGCCCGCGGCGCGCGGGTGATCATGCTCTCGGACCGGCACTCCACCGCCGACAAGGCGCCGATCCCGTCGCTGCTGCTGACCTCGGCGGTGCACCAGCACCTGGTCCGGCAGAAGTCGCGGACCAAGGTCGCGCTGGTCGTCGAGTCCGGCGATGCCCGCGAGGTCCACCACATCGCGACCCTGCTGGGCTACGGCGCCGGCGCGGTCAACCCCTACCTGGCCATCGAGACCGCCGAGGACCTGTCCCGGCACGGCCAGCTGGGCGACGTCACCCCGGAGAAGGCGGTCAAGAACACCGTCTACGCGCTGGGCAAGGGCGTGCTCAAGGTGATGAGCAAGATGGGCATCTCCACCGTCGGCTCGTACCGGGCCGCGCAGGTGTTCGCCGTCTTCGGCCTGAACCAGGACGTGCTCGACGAGTACTTCACCGGCAGCACCACCCGCACCGGCGGCAGCGGCCTGGACACCATCGCCAACGACGTGGCCGCCCGGCACGCGCTGGCCTTCGTGCCGAACCCGCAGACCCTGGAGCACCGGGGGCTGGAGATCGGCGGCCAGTACCAGTGGCGCCGTGAGGGCGAGATCCACCTGTTCAACCCGGAGACGGTCTACCTGCTGCAGCACTCCACCCGGAGCAAGCAGCAGAAGATCTTCCGCCGCTACGCCGAGACGGTCGACAAGCTGACCAAGCAGGGCGGCACGCTGCGCGGGCTGTTCGAGCTGCGCACCGCCGACGCCACCCCCGTGCCGCTGGAGGAGGTCGAGCCGGCCAGCGAGATCGTCAAGCGGTTCGTCACCGGGGCCATGTCCTACGGCTCGATCTCGATCGAGGCGCACCAGACGCTGGCCATCGCGATGAACCGGCTGGGCGGCAAGTCCAACACCGGCGAGGGCGGCGAGGACGTCGACCGGCTGCTCGACCCGGTGCGCCGGTCGGCGATCAAGCAGGTCGCCTCCGGCCGGTTCGGCGTGACCAGCCCGTACCTGGTCAACGCGGCCGAGATCCAGATCAAGATGGCCCAGGGGGCCAAGCCCGGTGAGGGTGGTCAGCTGCCCGGCAGCAAGGTCTACCCGTGGATCGCCTCGACCCGGCACGCCACCGCCGGCGTCGGGCTGATCTCGCCGCCGCCGCACCACGACATCTACTCGATCGAGGACCTCAAGCAGCTCATCCACGACCTGCGCAACGCCAACCCGGCGGCCGACGTGTCGGTCAAGCTGGTCTCCGAGCCCGGCGTGGGCACGGTCGCGGCCGGCGTCACCAAGGCGCACGCCGACAAGGTGATCATCGCCGGCTACGACGGCGGCACCGGCGCGGCGCCCCTGACCTCGCTCAAGCACGCGGGCCAGCCGTGGGAGCTCGGCATCGCCGAGACCCAGCAGACGCTGCGCATCAACCAGCTGCGCGAGCAGGTGCGGGTGCAGGTCGACGGCGGCCTGCGCACCCCGCGGGACGTCGTCGTGGCCATGCTGCTGGGCGGGGAGGAGTTCGGCTTCTCCACCGCGCCGCTGGTGGTCGCCGGCTGCGTGATGATGCGGGTCTGTCACCTGGACACCTGCCCGGTGGGCATCGCCACCCAGAATCCGGTGCTGCGCGAGCGCTACACCGGCACCCCCGAGTTCGTGGAGACCTTCTTCCTCTACGTGGCCGAGATGGTCCGGGAGTACCTGGCCGCGCTCGGGTTCCGCTCGGTGAACGAGGCCGTCGGGCATGCCGAGATGCTGGACGTCTCGGCCGCGGTGGAGCACCACCGGGCCCGCGGGCTGGATCTGGCCCCGCTGCTGGAGATCCCGCAGGTGGCCAGCGAGTACTCGTGCACCAACCCGGCCCGGCACGACCTGTCCAAGACCCTGGACGCCCAGTTGATCAAGCTGGCCGCCCCGGCCCTGCAGGATGCCCGGGGGGTGCGCATCGACCTGCCCATCCGCAACGTCGACCGCACCGCCGGCACCATGCTCGGCTCCGAGGTCACCCGGGTGCACGGCCCGGAGGGGCTGCCCGACCACACGATCGAGGTCAACCTGACCGGCACCGCCGGCCAGTCGCTGGGCGCGTTCCTGCCTCGCGGGGTGTCCATCGATCTGCTCGGCGACGCCAACGACTACGTGGGCAAGGGCCTGTCCGGGGGCCGGATCGTGGTCCGGCCGGACGAGAACTCGCCGTCCCAGGCGCCCGGGGTCAAGACCCAGGTGATCGCCGGCAACACCATCGGTTACGGCGCCACCTCCGGCGAGATCTACCTGCGCGGCCGGGTGGGCGAGCGGTTCGCCGTCCGCAACTCGGGTGCGCTGATGGTGGTCGAGGGCACGGGCGACCATGCCTGCGAGTACATGACCGGTGGCCGGGTGGTCATCCTGGGCCGCACCGGACGCAACGTCGGGGCTGGCATGAGCGGTGGCATCGCCTACCTGCTCGACCCGGAACCGGCCAAGGTGAACCCGGAGCTGGTCGACCTGGAGGCGCTGGACGTCGACGAGGTGGCCTGGCTGGGTGAGGTCATCGGTTCGCACGCCAAGCTGACCGGTTCCCGGGTAGCGGCCGCGCTGCTGGCCGACTGGCCGATCGCCGCGGTCCGGTTCTCCCGGGTGATGCCCCGCGACTACCGACGGGTGCTGGGGTTGCGCGCCGAGGCCGCCGCGCTCGGGGTCGACGCCGACGAGATGATCATGGAGGCCAGTCATGGCTGATCCGAGTGGATTCCTCAAGCACACCCGGGGCGGGCCGGCGCGCCGGCCCATCCCGCTGCGCCTGAAGGACTGGCGCGAGGTCTACGAGCCCTACGACGAGCAGGCCACCCGCAACCAGGCCGCCCGGTGCATGGACTGCGGCATCCCGTTCTGCCACCAGGGTTGCCCGCTGGGCAACATCATCCCGGAGTGGAACGACCTGGTCCGCACCGGCAAGTGGGCCGAGGCCTCCGACCGGCTGCACGCGACCAACAACTTCCCGGAGTTCACCGGGCGGTTGTGCCCGGCGCCCTGCGAGGGTGCCTGCGTGCTGGGCATCGCCGACGACCCGGTCTCGATCAAGCTGGTCGAGCAGGAAATCGCCGACCGGGCCATCGCCGACGGCGACGGCCTGGAGCCCCGGCCGGCCGAACTGTCCACCGGCCGTTCGGTCGCGGTGATCGGGTCCGGTCCGGCCGGCCTGGCCGCCGCCCAGCAGCTGGCCCGGGCCGGGCATGCGGTGACCGTCTTCGAGCGGGACGGCCGCATCGGCGGTCTGATGCGCTACGGCATCCCCGAGTTCAAGATGGCCCGGGACGTGCTGGACCGCCGGCTGGCCCAGATGGAGGCCGAGGGCGTCACGTTCGTCGCCGGCTGTGCCGTCGGCGGTGACGGCGACGGCGACGTCACCGTCGACAAGCTGCAGTCCGATTTCGACGCCACCATCATCGCCACCGGGTCCACCGTTCCCCGGGAGCTGACGGTGGACGGCCGGGATCTGGACGGCGTGCACCTGGCGATGCCGTACCTGATTCAGCAGAACGAGGTCTGCGAGGGCAACCGCGAGCAGGTCGAGATCAGCGCCGAGGGCAAGCGGGTGGTGATCATCGGCGGCGGCGACACCGGGGCCGACTGCTACGGCACCGCGCTGCGGCAGAACGCGGCCTCGGTGACCCAGCTGGACATCCACGTGATGCCGCCGCCCACCCGTGATCAGTCCACCCCGTGGCCGACCTACCCGCTGATGCTGCGGATCTCGGCCGCCCACGAGGAGGGTGGCGAGCGGGTCTTCGGCGTCAACTCGACCTCCATCGAGGGCCAGGACGGCAAGGTCACCGGCCTGAACCTGGTCGAGGGCAAGCGGATTCCGGGCGGCTTCATCCCGACCGAGGGCACCGAGTTCCACATCGACGCCGACATGATCCTGATCGCCCTGGGCTTCGTCGGCCCCGAGCGGCCGGGCCTGCTGGACGCGCTCGGCGTGGAGATCTCCTCGCGCGGCACCATCGTGCGCGACGAGAACTACATGACCTCGGTGCCGGGCGTCTTCGTCGCCGGCGATGCCGGCCGCGGCCAGTCCCTGATCGTCTGGGCGATCGCCGAAGGTCGTTCCGCGGCCGCAGGTGTCGATGCCTACCTGGCCGGCCAGAGCTTCCTGCCGGACCCGCTGGAACCGACCGCCACCGCCCTGCGCTGACCGGGACCGCGCCCCCCGCCCTCGCTGATTTTCGGGGGGCGGGGGACGCGGTGGCGGGACCCCAGGGTGCGACAGCGATCACATTATGATCATGTGACCCTGTCTTCTGTATCGGTTCAGAAGTCCGCTAGGGTACAGGCATGACTCGTCGCGCAAAGATCGTCTGCACCTTGGGTCCGGCCACCTCGTCGGAGGAGGCGATCGCCGCTCTGCTGGACGCCGGGATGAACGTGGCCCGGATGAATTTCTCGCACGGTGATTACGCGGACCACGAAGTGATCTACCACCGGCTGCGGGATGCGGCCAGGTCTTCCGGCAAGGCGCTGGCCATCATGGCCGACCTGCAGGGCCCCAAGATCCGCCTCGGCCGGTTCGCCGACGGCCCGCACGACTGGAACACCGGCGACACGGTGACCATCACGGTGCAGGATGTCGTCGGCTCCAAGGACCGGGTGTCCACCACCTACAAGGGCCTGGCCCGGGACGCCCGCCCGGGTGACCGTCTGCTGATCGACGACGGCAAGGTCGGCCTGGTCGTCACCGCCGTCGACGGCGACGACGTGACCTGCTCGGTCACCGAGGGCGGCCCCGTCTCCAACAACAAGGGCATCTCGCTACCCGGCATGAACGTCTCGGTGCCGGCCATGTCCGAGAAGGACATCGCCGACCTGAAGTTCGCGCTGTCCCTGGGTGTCGACGTGATCGCGCTGTCCTTCGTCCGCTCGCCGACCGACGTCGACCTGGTCCGCAACGTGATGGACGAGGTCGGGGCCGATCGCCGCCCGGTCATCGCCAAGCTGGAAAAGCCCGAGGCCGTCGCCAATCTCGAAGCGATCGTGCGCGCGTTCGACGGAATCATGGTCGCCCGCGGCGATCTGGGCGTCGAGCTGCCGCTGCAGCAGGTGCCGCTGGTCCAGAAGCGCGCCGTGCAGGTGGCCCGGGAGAACGCCCGCCCGGTCATCGTCGCCACCCAGATGCTCGACTCGATGATCGAGCACTCCCGGCCGACCCGGGCCGAGGCCTCGGACGTCGCCAACGCCATCCTGGACGGGGCCGACGCGGTCATGCTGTCCGGGGAGACCTCCGTCGGCAAGTACCCGATCATCGCCGTCAAGACCATGGCCCGGATCATCGAGGCCGTCGAGACCGAGTCGGTCGCCGCCCCCGCGCTGACCCACACCCCGCGAACCCGTGGTGGCGTGCTGTCTTTCGCGGCCCGCGACATCGCCGAGCGGATCGACGCCAAGGCCGTCATCGCGTTCACCTTCACCGGTGACACCGTGCGCCGGATGGCCCGCCTGCACACCGGGCTGCCGGTCATCGCGTTCACGCCGAAGGAAGAGGTGCGCAACCAGCTCGCCCTGACCTGGGGCGTGCGGACCTTCGTCACCCCGCCGGTGGACACCACCGACGAGATGGTCGAGCAGGTCGACCAGGCCATGTTGGAGATCCCCGGGTTCGAATCCGGCGACACCGTGGTCATCGTGGCCGGCGCGCCGCCGAACACCTCCGGTTCCACCAACCTCATTCGGGTGCACCGGCTGAGCCACAAAGACTGATGGCGATCTTCGGGCACCGGGGCCACGGTGATCCGGAGTCGTCGGCTGCGCCGGCCACCGCGAACGATGCGGTGGCCGGCGCATCGGCGGTTCCGAGTCCGGCGGCGCCCGAATCGGCTGCCGGACCGGCTGAGGTCCGGGACACCGACGGGGTGCTGCGCGGGCAGGGCGTCGTCGACTCCCTGGTCGCCTTGCTCGATCTGGAGCGGATCGAGGACAACCTCTACCGGGGCGTCTCACCCGAGATGTCGCCGCAGCGCGTCTTCGGCGGGCAGGTCGCCGCGCAGGCGTTGACCGCCGCCGGTCGCACGGTGCCCAGCGAACGGCGGGTGCATTCGCTGCACGCTTACTTCCTGCGGCCGGGCAACCCGCGGCAGCCGATCGTCTACCAGGTGGACCGGGCCCGGGACGGGGTCTCGTTCACCACCCGGCGGGTCGTCGCGATCCAGCACGGCAAGCCGATCTTCACCATGTCGGCCTCGTTCCAGGTCGACGAACCCGGGGTCGATCACGCGGAGCCGATGCCCTCGGTGCCCCCGCCCGAGTCGCTGCCCACCTACGCCGAGCGGATCGCCCCGTTCAAGGACCGGATGGCGGTCTGGGGTCAGATCCCGCGGCCCTTCGACGTGCGCTACATCGACGACCCGCCCTGGGAATCGCGGCTCACCGGGCCGGAAATCGGTGCGCACAGCCGGGTTTGGTTCCGCACCGACGGCGTTCTGCCCGACGACGACCTGCTGCACGTGTGCCTGTTGGCCTACCTGTCCGACCTGACGTTGCTGTACTCGGTGCTCAAGACGCACGCGCTCTCCTTCGAGTACGACAACATGCAGGCCGCCTCGTTGGATCACGCCATGTGGTTCCACCGCCCCTTCCGGGCCGACGAGTGGCTGCTCTACGACACCCGCTCGCCCAGTGCCTCGGGCGCCCGCGGGCTGGGCACCGGCCACTTCTTCGACCGGGAGGGCCGGATGCTGGCCACCGTGGTCCAGGAGGGTCTGGTCCGGCTGCGTTGATCGCCCTCAAGGAATGGGGCGCGGCGGCGCACGCCCTGCTGCAGGGGCGGCAGCGGGTACTGCTGCGCAAGGGCGGCATCCACGAAAAGCGTTTCACGCTCGAGGATTCGCGGTTCCTGCTGTACCCGACGGTGGCGCACAGCCACGCCGCATCGACCCGTCCCGAACACGCCGACCTGCTGCCGCTGGGCACCGCCGACGTCACCGAGGGGACCGTCGTCGTGCGGGCCGTGCTGTCGGTGGTCGAGGTCGTCGAGGTGGCCCGGCCGGACCGGATCGCCGAGCTGGCGCCGCTGCACATCTGGACCACCGAGTCGGTCCGGACCAACCGCATCGACTTTCGGCCCAAGCACCGGCTGGCCGCGATCGTGGTCTCGGCCCGGCCGCTGCCCGCCCCGATCGAGATTCCGGTGCGGCCCGAGTACGGCGGCTGCCGCAGCTGGGTGCAGCTGCCCATCGACCCGGCCGTCCTGGACGTGCCCACCGCGGTCGACCCCGCCGCGGACGAGTCCGACCTGCGGGCCGTCGCGGCCCGGGTGCGGGCCGCCGTCGGCTGACCACCCCGTCGGCTGACCACCCCGTCGGACCCTCGAGTCGCCGTCGTCGTACCCACTCAGTAGCGTTACCCGGGCACGGTTTCGGGTACTGGACCGGCGAGTCTGCGGGCCGCGGGGGTTCGCCAGACGTTCATCGATGGAGGGTTTCCGATGGGTTTGAGCGACGAGGACATCACGACCGGCGGCGCGGCGACCGAGGGTCCGGCCGACGGTGGGGCAAGCGGCGTGCCCGGCGTGCATGACGGGGGAGCCGACGGTGGCGCTGATGGTGGCGCGGACAGCGGGGCCGAGGGCCCGGCCGACGGTGGCGCCGGTGGCGTTCCCGGGGTGCACGACGGCGGTGCTGATGGTGGTGCCGACGGTGGCGCTGATGGTGGCGCGGACGGTGGCGCGGACAGCGGGGCCGAGGGCCCGGCCGACGGTGGCGCCGGTGGCGTTCCCGGGGTGCACGACGGCGGTGCTGATGGGGGCGCCGACGGTGGCGCCGATGGTGGCGCGGACGGCGGGGCCGATGGTGGCGCTGACGGTGGCGCGGACGGCGGGGCCGACGGTGGCGCTGATGGTGGCGCCGGCTGATGCCAGCCCTTGATTCGACGGGGGCGTCCGGCTCGGCCGGGCGCCCCCCGCGTCACTGGTCACCCGTGCAGCGGTGCATCGCCATCGACGCGGACGATTTCGCCCAGCGCTACTGGGCGCAGGCCCCCCTGCTGACCACGGCGGCCGAGCTGAACGACGACTTCAGCGACCTGTTCTCGGCCGACTCCGTCGACGAACTGGTCTCCGAGCGAGGGCTGCGTACCCCGTTCCTGCGGATGGCCAAGAACGGCTCGGTGCTCTCCAGCGCGAGCTTCACCCGCGGCGGCGGCGCCGGCGCGACCATCACCGACCAGGTCGCCGACGACAAGGTGCTGGCCCAACTGGCCGGCGGGGCGACGCTGGTGCTGCAAGCACTGCACCGCACCTGGCCGCCACTGGTCCGGTTCGGCAGCGAGCTGGCCGCCGAGCTCGGGCACCCGGTCCAGATCAACGCCTACATCACGCCGCCGCAGAATCAAGGCTTCGCGTCGCACTACGACACCCACGATGTGTTCGTCCTGCAGATCGCCGGCACCAAGCACTGGCGCATCCACGAGCCGGTGCTGCCCGATCCGCTCCCGCACCAGACGTGGGACGGGCGCCGGGCCCAGGTGCAGGACCGCGCGGCCCAGGCGCCGGCCATCGACGCCCTGCTGCGACCGGGCGACGCGCTGTACCTGCCCCGCGGCTACCTGCATTCCGCCGTCGCCCAGGGTGAGCTGTCGATCCACCTGACCATCGGCGTGCACCCGCTGACCGGTTACGACCTGGCCCGCGAACTGATCGCCGCCGCCGAGGACGACCCCGAGCTGCGCCGATCCCTGCCCATGGGCGTGGACGTCACCGACGTCGACGCCATGGCCACCCACCTGCGCCAGGCGGCGCAACGGCTGGTCGACCGGCTCGGTCAGGCCGGGCCCGAGCTCTACCGGGCCGCGGCCCGACGGGTCGGGCCCCAGCAGGTCGGGCAGACCCGGCCGGCGCCGATCGCGCCGCTGGCCCAGCTGCGCGCGGCCGCGACGCTGGACCCGCAGACCCCGCTGGTGCTGCGCCCCGGCCTGCGGCCGCGGCTGCGGCAACAGGGTGAGAAATGGGTGCTCAGCCTGATCGACTCCACCGTCAGCTGGCCCGAACAGGTGCACGCCGCGCTGCTGATCGTGTTGTCCGGCAAGGCATTCACCGCCGACGAGCTGCCGAACCTGGACGACGCCGAGCAGCTGGTGGTCGCCCGCCGGTTGCTGCGCGAAGGCATCGTGATCCCGGCCGTGATTCCGGCTGTGATCCCGACTGTGATCCCGGCTGTGGCCCCCGGCCCGGACGGCGGCGCGGCCGGACCGGCGACCGACGACGGTGGCTGAGCCGGCCGACCGGTTCGACCGTTGCTCGGTGCAGGCGACGGGGCGCGGGGATCCGATGGTCGGCAGCGCCTTTCCGGCGTCCCGGCTGCTGCTGGTGGAGCAGCCGGGCCCGTGGGGCCGCACCGGGCTGCTCGCGTCCCGATTCGACACCGCCGTGGCGCACCGGCTGGTCGCCCGGCTGGAAGCCGCCGGGATCCGGGTGGTGGCCATCCGCCGGCCGGGCCGGCACGTCGCCGACGGTGCCCGCCGGTGGGCCGCCGTCGATTGCCGCCCGGACCGGGAGCAGGTCACCTGGGGTCGCTTCGACCAGGACCGCGATCTGCTCGAGTTGGACGTGGCCGCCGTGCTGGAGCGGCCGGCCGGCCGGTCCGGCGAGGCCGGAACCGGCGACACAGCATCCGACCAGCCCGAGTATCTGGTCTGCGCCCACGGCACCCACGACGCCTGCTGCGCCATCCGCGGCCGGCCGGTGGCCGCCGCGCTGGAGGCCCTGCGGCCGGGACGGGTCTGGGAGTGCAGCCATGTCGGCGGCGACCGGTTCGCGGCCAACCTGCTGGTGCTGCCGGCCGGCCTGCTCTACGGCCGGGTGCAGCCCGAGCAGGTCGCCGGGCTGGTCGAGATCACCGATCGCGGCGTCGTCGACGCCGGCGGCCTGCGCGGCCGGGTCGGCTTCGGTTCGGCCGAGCAGGCGGCGATGGTGCTGGCCCATCAACGGTTCCCGGCGGCCGGGTGGCGCGACGTGCGCGTCACCGGTGCCGACCGCAGCGACCCGCATCGGATCGTGGTCGCCCTGCGCGTGGCCGGCACCGAGGTGCGGGTGCAGGTGCACGCGTCGCAGGCGCCGCCGCAGTGGCTCACCTGCCAGGCCGGGGCCCCGGGCCGGGCCATGGTCTACGCGCCGACCCTGCTGCCCGCCTGACTCGTCGGCCCGCACCGGCGCTCCCGCCCCCGGTCAGGGCCTATGCTCCGGCGGTGCGGTCGACCCTGGCGCTGGAGCAGGCGATCCGCCTCGTCTTCGGCACCCTGCCCCCCGCCGCCCGGGAGAAGCTGGCCGGCCCACCGGTCGTCGTCGACGGCGCGCGCCTGGATCCCGACCTGCAGCTGCTGCTGCGGTTGGAGCGGATGAGCAGTGCCGGCACCCCGGCCGCGGCGGTGGACCGGCGCCGCGAGCACCTGGACGTCGCGACCGCCCTGGTCGGCGGCCCACCCCCGGCCGGCGTCGACACCCGCGCCCTGATCATCGACCGGGCCGGCGACGGGCCGGCCCTGCCCGCCCGCCTCTACGAACCGGCCGGCCTGCCCGCCGGCTCGCCGCTGCTGGTCTACCTGCACGGCGGGGGATGGGTGACCGGCAGCCTGAACAGCCACGACACGGTGTGCCGGTTCCTGGCCGTCACCGCCCAACTGCGGGTCCTGGCCGTGGCCTACCGGCTGGCCCCCGAGCATCGGTTCCCGGCCGCCGTCATCGACGCCGTCGACGGCCTGCGGTTCGCCCGGGCCCGGGCGGCGAGCCTGGGCGCCGATCCCGGTGCGATCGCCCTGGGCGGGGACAGCGCCGGGGCCAATCTGGCCGCCGTCGCGGCCCACCTGGCCGTTCGGGGCGGCGAACCCGGCCCGGATCGGCTGCTGCTGTTCTACCCGCCGTGCGCGGTGATCGGCCGGACCGCCTCGCGGGAGCAGTTCGGCGAGGGCTTCCTGCTCACCGACGCCGACATCGTCTGGTTCCGCGACCACTACCTGCCCTCGACCAGCGCCTACGACGACCCCCGGGCGTCGATCCTGCTGGCCGACGACCTGACCGGGATGCCACCGACCCAGCTGATCACCGCCGGCTTCGACCCGCTGCGGGACGAGGGGGAACAGTTCGGGGAGCGGCTGGCCCGGGCCGGGGTGCCGGTGTTGCTGCGCCGCGAACCCGACCTGGTCCACGGGTTCGTCAACATGATCGGCCTGTCGGCGCGTTCCCGGGCCGCCGTCGCCGAGGCGGCCCAGGACCTGCGGAAGGCGTTCGCGGCCGACACGGTCGGTCCGGGCTCCTGACGCCGGCCGCCCTTTTCGTGCTCACCGATAGAATCGGGCCATGATCACCGGGCGCCGGCACCGGGTGGTGGCGGTCCTGGTGCGGGACGGCGTCTACCCCTTCGAGCTGGGTATCCCCGCGCGCATCTTCGGCGCCGCGGACGAGCGGTACGAGGTCGTGCTGTGCTCGGTCGCTGTCGGCCCGGCAGCCGGATCGCCTCGATCTGCACCGGGGTTTCGTGCTGGCCGCGGCGGGCCTGCTGGACGGGCGTCCGGCCACGACGCACTGGGAATGCGCGCCGCTGTTCCGTCGCTGGTTTCCGCAAAGGTCGCCAACCGGGCCGCCCGGCGATGCGTCGTGATTCGTTGCGTCAGCACATAAACGCCGAATTGAGCGTCTCGCCGCTGGCCTACCGGCGGACATTCCGGGCCGCCGATCCGGTCGACCCGCGGACGGCCCCCATCGTGGCGTGATCCCATCGAAGCCTGCCGTGTTCGCTCTGGCGGGCCCGGTGCACGCCCGGAGGGTGGACGCCATGACCGACACCATGCTGGCCGTCAGCCAGAACGAATTCGGCTGACCCCAGGCCGCCGCGTTGCCGCTGGCCGGGCGCCGCGGTCAACGCCGCCTTCGTGCGCGGGCTCGGCGCCGACGAGGTGATCGACTACACCACCACGCCCGACTTCAGCTCGGTGGCCGGCGACCTGGACATCGTGTTCGAGACGGTCGGGGCCTACGCGGGCCAGGCCGTCGCGGCCCTGCGGCCCGGGGGGACGCTGGTGGCGACCCTGGCCCAGAGCCTGCCCCCGGTCGCCGAGCCGGTCGCCGAGCCGGCCGCCCGGCGCGGGGTGCGGACCGCGGCGTTGCTGGTGGAGTCGGATCGGCTGGGCCTGACCGAACTCGTCCGGCTCGTCGAGGACGGACTGCTCACGCCGACGGTGGCGGCCACCTATCCGCTCGGGCAGGCGGGCGCCGCGCAGTCCACCCGCTCCGGCCCCGGCAAGACCGTGTTGACCGTCGACTGACCGGGTGTGATGCGGCCCGGCGCATTCGATGACGCGCGTAGGCCGGCTGGGTGCCCCCGGTGAGACTCGAACTCACACTGTGCGGGATTTGAATCCGCTTCCTCTGCCAATTGGGATACGGGGGCAGGCTCCGGCAGCCCGGGGCAGCACCATCGTAATGGTGCCCGGCCGGGCGGCCGACCCGGGTCGGCCCCCCCGACGCCTGACAACGATGTCGGTTGCCCGGGCGGAAAGGCGTGTGTGTCACACCGCCACGAGCCTTCCGTACGCGCGTTCGTCACATTGGGCCGATACGCTTGACCGGACCGGCGTCCGATCGGGGGCCGCCGGCATGGTAGGGGAGGTGGCCGATGACTGCGCCGAAAAGGGTGCTCATCGCCGAGGACGAGGCGCTGATCAGGCTTGATCTGTCGGAAATGCTGGCCGAAGAGGGCTTCGAGGTCGTCGGACAGGCGGTGGACGGCGAACAGGCCGTCACCATGGCCACCGAACTGCGCCCGGACCTGGTCATCATGGACGTCAAGATGCCCAAGAAGGACGGCATCGACGCGGCCGCGGAGATCGTCGGTGAGCAGATCGCCCCGGTGGTGATCCTGACCGCCTTCTCACAGCGGGACCTCATCGAACGGGCCCGGGACGCCGGGGCCATGGCCTACCTGGTCAAGCCGTTCTCCAAGGGCGACCTGCTACCGGCCATCGAACTGGCCGTTGCCCGGTACGCCGAGACCGCCGCATTGCGCAAGGAAGTGGCCGACATCAGCCAGCGACTGGAGGCCCGCAAGATCATCGACCGGGCCAAGGGCCTGCTGATGACGCATCAGAAGATGACCGAGCCGGAGGCCTTCCGCTGGATCCAACGCACGGCGATGGACCGGCGCACCTCGATGCAGGCCGTGGCCAACGCGGTGCTCGAAGGGCTCGCGGCCAAGAGCTGAGCTCCACCACGATTGTCCGACCAGGGTCGGCGGGTTCGCCCGCCGACCCTGTTTGTGTCTCCGGGCAACGCACGAACGGCGCATCCGATGGACCGAGCGGGTGAGAATAACCTGTCACTTTGATCACCCCGTGTGACCTGCTTGGGGGTTTTTTGTGAACCGCGAGTCGCATTTTGGTTACGAGGGCTCGTAGATGCGGTGCCGCGAGCCATCCGTGGGATAGGTTCCCCGCGTGTCGGCGACGTCGACACCAGTTGGGCACAGCCGGATCGCGACCGGTGAACAAAATCTTCGGAGGTGGCACGTGCATCGACGTTCGGTGCGAACCGCCGTCGTCGGGTTGGCCGCGGTTGCGGCACTGACGCTGGCAGCCTGTGGATCGAAGTCAACCGACAGCGGGTCCACGACCAGTGCGGCGGCGTCGGGCTCGGCGGCCGCTTCGGGATCGGCCGCGGCCTCGGGCGGTGCGGGGGCCGGTGGCCTGTCCATCCAGCCCCAGCTGCAGATCGACAAGGACGGCAAGGAAGTCTCTGCCTCGAGCGGCGGGACCCCGGTCACCGCGGCCGGCAAGGGTGGGGCGACCTGCCCGGCGACCTCGATCGCCATGGCCGGCGCTCTCACCGGGCCGAACGCGGCTCTGGGCCTGAACATCCTCTATGGCGCGAACGTGGCCATTGAGGAGCACAACAAGGCCAACCCGAACTGCACCGTCACCATCAAGCAGTTCGACACCGAGGGTGATCCGCAGAAGGCCACCCAGGTCGCGCCGCAGATCGTCGGCGACACCAGCGTCATCGGGCTGCTCGGCCCGGCGTTCTCCGGTGAGACCGAGGCCACCGGTCCGATCTTCAACCAGGCCAACCTGCTGTCGCTGACCGCGTCGGCCACCCGCGTCTCGCTGACCACCAATGGCTGGACCAACTTCTTCCGTGGTCTGGCCAATGACGGCGTGCAGGGCCCCTCGGTGGGCAAGTACTTGGTCAACACCCTCGGCTACAAGAAGGTCTGCGTCATCGACGACAGCTCCTCCTACGGTGCCGGACTGGCGGCCGAAGTCACTCCGGCTCTCGGATCGGCGGTCGACGGTGGTTGCACCGGTCAGGTCAAGGTGGGCGACAAGGACTTCTCGGCGACCGTTCAGCTGGTCAAGGGTGCGGCTCCGGATGCGGTGTTCTACGCCGGGTACTACGCCGAGGCTGCGCCGTTCGTCCAGCAGCTGCGGGACGCCGGCGTGACCGCGACCTTCGTCTCGGCCGACGGCACCAACGATCCGCAGTTCGTCTCCCAGGGTGGCCAGGCCACCAAGGACGCGGTGCTGTCGTGCCCGTGCGGTCCGGCTCCCGAGGAATTTGCGGCGACGTACGCGCAGGTCAACAACGGGGCCGAGCCCGGCGTCTACTCGGTCGAGGGTTACGACCTGACCACGATCATGCTGACCGGAATCGACTCCGGCATCACCGATCGGGCAGGCCTGGTCAACTTCGTCAAGAATTACGACGGGCAGGGTCTGGCCCGGCAGTACAAGTGGGACTCCACCGGTGAGCTGGCGTCGTCCCTGATCTGGATCTACAAGGTCCAGTAGCACCACAGCAGCACCAGAGCCGTCCGTCGCGTGGCCGGAGGAACCCTGAGCAGGGCCTCCGGCCACGCGGCCGTTCGGGTCCTTATCGTGCCGATGCGCGAGCGTGGAGAAGGAGTGCGATGACGGGTTTGGCGGTAGCGGCGGTGTCGCTGTCTGCGGCGCCGATCAACTTCAACGTCGAGGCGCTGGGCAATCTGTTCTGGCAGCTCACCATCGACGGATTGGCCTACGGTGCGATCTACGCGCTGGTCGCGGTCGGTTACACGCTGGTCTACGGCGTGCTGCGATTGATCAACTTCGCGCACTCCGAGATCTTCATGCTCGGCATGTTCGGGCAGTACGCGACGCTGATGTTGCTGGGGTTCACGCCCAGCGGGAATGTCTACAGCGAAGGTACGTTCCTGACGATCATGTATCTCGGGATCGCCATGCTCGGTGGCATGGCCGTTTCCGGTGGCGCCGCGGTGGGCCTGGAACGACTCGCCTACCGGCCCCTGCGCAAGCGCAACGCCCCCTCGCTGGTCTTTCTGATCACCGCGATCGGGGCGTCTTTTGTTTTGCAGGAGTTCGTGCACTACGTCCTGCCCGTCTTGACCGGCGGTGAGCTGGGCGGGGTCAACGCCCAGGTGCCCATCCGACTGGTCGAGCCGGAGACTCAGTTCACCCTCTTCGGCGCCGACGTCACCAACATCACCCTGATCATCCTCGTGGCCGCGTTCGTGCTGTCCCTGGGCACCGACACCTTCGTCAACCGGACCAAGTTCGGCCGGGGGATCCGCGCAGTGGCCCAGGATCCGACCACGGCGACGTTGATGGGCGTGAGCCGCGAGCGGGTCATCATGCTGACCTTCCTGATCGGCGGCATCCTGGCCGGTGCCGCCGCGCTGCTCTACACCCTGAAGATCCCCAACGGGATCGTCTACTCGGGCGGCTTCATCCTCGGCATCAAGGCCTTCTGTGCGGCCGTCCTCGGCGGCATCGGCAACTTGCGCGGCGCCCTGCTCGGTGGCCTGATTCTGGGCGTCATGGAGAACTATGGTCAGGTGCTGTTCGGCACCGGCTGGCGTGACGTGGTCGCCTTCGTCCTGCTGATCCTGATCCTGATGTTCCGGCCGACCGGCATTCTCGGCGAGTCTCTCGGGAGGGCACGGGTATGAGCACCAATCCCTCCTTCGATGCCCGGCCCAAGGGCGGCGTCGGCGACAGCTTCCGCAGCTGGTGGAACGCGCAGGCGCGGGTGACCCAATGGGCCTTCGGGGTTCCGTTCATCCTGCTCATCGCGGTGCTGCCACTGCTGAACATCCCGTTGCTGACCACCCAGGGCACCAACTTCGGCGCGGTGATGGCCCAGTTCGGCATGTACGCGCTGATCGCCATCGGCCTGAACGTGGTGGTCGGCCAGGCCGGCCTGCTCGACCTGGGCTACGTCGGCTTCTACGCGGTCGGCGCCTACACCGTGGCCCTGCTGACCAGCCCGGCCAGCCCGTGGAACCAGACCGGACCGGGCGGGTGGCTGTCCACCGACTGGGCCTGGCTGGCCTGCCTGCCGATCGCGATCATGATCACCGCGATCTCCGGCCTCATCCTGGGTTCGCCCACGCTCCGGCTGCGCGGCGACTACCTGGCCATCGTGACCCTGGGCTTCGGTGAGATCGTCCGGCTGCTGGCCGACAACCTCATCGAGATCACCGGCGGTGGGCGCGGCCTGGCCCAGGTCGCCTATCCCCGGTTCGGCACCTCGGAGTCCAACCCCCTCGGGGTGTTCTCCGCCGGCAACGTCAGTGGCACGCTCAACTCCGGCGTCTGGTGGTTCTGGCTCTCGATCGTGCTGATCGTCATCGTGCTGATCTTCGTCGGCAACCTCGAGCGTTCCCGGGTCGGCCGGGCGTGGGTAGCCATCCGCGAGGACGAGGACGCCGCCGAGATCATGGGTGTGCCCACGTTCAAGTTCAAGCTCTGGGCGTTCGTGATCGGGGCCGGCATCGGCGGCATGTCCGGGGCGTTGTACGCCGGCCAGGTCCAGTTCGTGGTTCCGACCAACTTCAATGTCATCAACTCGGTGCTGTTCCTGTGCGCGGTCGTGCTCGGCGGGCAGGGCAACAAACTCGGGGTCATCCTCGGGGCCTTCATCATCGTGTACCTCCCGAACTTCTTCCTCGGCCGGGACGAGATCTTGGGGATCCCGATCGACGGTGACGCGATCGCCCAGTACAAGTACCTGTTCTTCGGCCTCGCGCTGATGGTGCTGATGATCTTCCGGCCGCAGGGTTTGATCCCGGTCCGGCAGAAGCTGCTGACCTACGGTCGCGAGCTGTACGTGGCGGCCCGCCGGCGGCAGCACGAGGACCACGTCGACGCCCCGGTGGAGGTGACCAAGTGAGCCGCGACTCCGAATCCCCGCACGACCCGGGCGGTATCGAGGCCGGCGCGGAGGTCGGCGAGGAGTACCGCTCCTCGTCCGAGGACGCCTTCGATCAGCCGGTCGGCCCGATGATCGTCGACGACGCGGTGGAGGTCGATGTCACCGACGTCGCGCCCGAACTGGCCAACCCGGAGGTGGTCGCCGAGATCGTCGCGCCCACCCGGGAGATCGAGACCGAGGTCGGCGAACCGCTGGTCAAGCTGGAAGGGGTCACCGTCAAGTTCGGCGGCCTGACCGCGCTGGACTCGGTGACCTTCACCATCCGGCGGGGCGAGATCCTCGGCCTGATCGGCCCGAACGGGGCCGGCAAGACCACCTGCTTCAACGCGATGACCGGCGTCTACCGGCCGACGTCGGGCACGGTCACCTTCGACGGCCAGGTGATGGCCAAGCTCAAGCGCAACCAGATCACCCGGCTCGGCATCGCCCGCACCTTTCAGAACGTTCGGCTGTTCGGCGAGATGACCGCGCTGGAGAACGTGGTGGTGGGCACCGACGCCCGGCACCGGACCTCCGTGCCCGGCGCGACATTCCGGCTGCCCCGGCACCGGCACGAGGAGCGCGACGCCATCGACCGCGGCTTGGCGCTGCTGGAATTCGTCGGGATCGGCGCTCGGGCCACCGAGAAGGCCCGCAACCTGTCCTACGGCGACCAGCGGCGGTTGGAGATCGCCCGCGCGCTGGCCACCGAACCCAAGCTGCTCTGCCTTGATGAACCGGCTGCTGGGTTCAATCCGGCGGAGAAGGTCGCGCTGATGGACCTGATCCGCAAGATCCGCGCGGACGGGTACACGGTGTTGCTGATCGAGCACGACATGCGCCTGGTCATGGGCGTGACCGACCGGATCGTGGTGCTGGAGTTCGGCAAGAAGATCGCCGAAGGCCTGCCCGCCGAGATCCGGGACAATCCGGCGGTCGTCGCCGCCTACCTGGGGGTGCCCGACGATGCCACTGCTTGAGATCAAGGACATGGCCGTTGCCTACGGCCGGATCGAGGCGCTGCACGGGATCTCCATCTCGGTGGAGAAGGGCGAGCTGGTCACCCTGATCGGCGCCAACGGCGCCGGCAAGACCACCACCATGCGGGCCATTTCCGGGGTCCGGCCGCTGTCCCGAGGGTCGATCATCTTCGACGGCCAGGACATCACCAAGATGAAGGCCTACAAGCGGGTGATCGCCGGCATCGTGCAGTCGCCCGAGGGTCGCGGTGTATTCCCCGGGATGACCGTCCAGGAGAACCTGGACATGGGCCATTACGGGCGCAAGTTCGAGTCCAAGGCGGCCTACCAGGAGACCCTGGACAAGGTCTTCGAACTGTTCCCGAGACTGGCCGAACGGCGCTCCCAGGTCGGCGGCACCATGTCCGGCGGCGAGCAGCAGATGGTGGCGATCGGCCGCGCGCTGATGGCCCGCCCCCGGGTGCTGCTGCTCGACGAGCCGTCCATGGGTCTGGCGCCCATGGTCATCCAGCAGATCTTCCGCATCATCTCGGAGATCAACGCCACCGGCGTGACCATCCTGCTGGTCGAGCAGAACGCCCAGCAGGCGCTGTCCCGGTCCAGCCGGGCCTACATCCTGGAAACCGGTGAGGTCGTCAAGACCGGTCCGGGCAAGGAGTTGCTGGCCGACCCGGCGATCAAGGAGGCCTACCTCGGCGTGGCCTGACCCGCGCCGCGCGCCTGGTGCGCCGAGTGTGCAGAAACCGCCCTCACCAACGTTGTTGGGGGCGGTTTCTGCACACTCGGCCAGGTTGGGCTACGTAGTTTGACGTCTTTGGCGCTCCGGAGGCATATGTCCGTGCGCGGGGATAGGCTGCGGTGGGGCGCGCAGTGGGGCGTGTGGGTTCTGGGGGCGGAGTGGCCACATGGGATTCTGGATCGCTGTCGGCCGCGGTGCGGTCGTGTTGGGGAAAGTCAGGTCCGGACGGCGATGGACCGATGCCGCTGTGGCGGCACCTGAGCGACACCGCTGAAGTCGCCGGCCTGCTGTGGGACCGATGGATGGCACCGTCCGTCCGTCGGATCATCGCCGATGGAAGACCGGACGACGTCGCGCGGACCGTGCTCGTCTGGCTGGCCGGCTCGCACGATCTGGGCAAGGCCAGCCCGGCATTCGCTGCCCAAGTTCGTCCACTCACGGAGCCGATGCGCGACGCGGGTCTTCCGTTCAGCCCGTTGGTGGAGCATCCGCCAAGGACGCCGCATGCTCAGCAGTCCCACCGGATTCTGCGACAGTGGTTGGAGAGCAATGGGTTCGATCGGGACACGGCTGACTCATGGGCCATTGTGCCCGGTGGTCATCATGGCGTCGCGCCGGGCCGGGACGACATCACGCACGCGGGTGTGGCGGCCCAGGCCGGCACCGGGCCATGGCGCGGCGTCCAGCAGGAGCTGACTGACTGGGTAGCCCGGAACTCCGGCATCACCGCGCATCTGGATTCGCTCCGCACCGCAGCGCTCGCGCCGACGGCACAGGTGGTGATCACGGCGGTGGTGATCGTTGCCGACTGGATCGCCAGCGACACCGCTCGGTTCCCCTGTTTCGATACCAGGTCGACGGCAGAGCGAGTTCGGAGCGGTTGGCGCGACGTCGGCCTTCTCCCCGCCTGGTCGGCCGATGCGGGAGCGGTGGAGACGCTGTTCGGACGTCGCTTCGGCCGGGAGGCGAGACCGGCGCAAGAAGAGGCCATCCGCGCCGCCCAGGCGATCACGGGTCCTGGTCTGATGATCATCGAGGCGCCGATGGGGGAGGGCAAGACGGAGGCGGCGCTGGCCGCCGGTGAGGTGCTCGCTGAACGGTTCGGCTGCGGCGGACTGATCTTTGCGCTGCCGACGATGGCCACTTCCGATGCGATGGTCGACCGGTTCACCGGGTGGCTTCGCGGTGCTGCGCAGTCGGCACAGCCCTTCTTCCTCGCCCACAGCAAGGCACCCCTGAACCCGACATTCGCCGCCATGCGCACGCTGTCGCCCACGACGGGGGATGGCGGGGTCGATGGATGCGGAGCCGGGGTGGCAGTTGCGCTTGAGTGGCTGACCGGACGCAAGAAGGGCATGCTGGCGAACTTCGTGATCGGGACGATCGACCAGGTCTTGTATGCAGCCTTGCGTGGCCGTCACGTGGCGTTGCGGCACCTGGCCCTGGCCGGGAAGGTCGTCGTCATCGACGAGGTCCACGCCGCCGATGTGTACATGGCAGTCTTCCTGCGGGATGTCCTGCGTTGGCTCGGTGCCTACGGTGTCCCGGTCATCCTGCTGAGCGCCACCCTGCCAGCGGCTCGCCGGCAGGAACTTCTGAACGCCTACAGCACCGGGGCCCGGCCGGCGACGCCAGCCTCCCCGACGGCTCGGGCTTCTCGACGCCGTCGGCCGCGGGCACTCACGTCGGCTGGCCCGCCACCCCCATCCTGCGACGAGGCGACAGCATCTGGTGAAGGCCTGGCGGGGGCGGGCCCTTTGCCGTACCCCCTGATCACGATCGCCGGGGCCGGCAGCATGGTTCAGGTGGCGCCGGCGGCAGCCGGGCTGGCCCGCACGGTGCGGGTCGAATTCGCCTCCGACGACGAGTCCGAGCTGGTCGACCTCGTCCGCGCAGCTTCCCAGGGCGGCGGAGTTGTCGGGATCATCCGGAACACCGTCGGGCGTGCCCAGCGCTCGGCCGCGGTCCTTCGGGCGGAATTGGGTGAGGAGGTGGTGACGTTAACGCACTCGCGTTACCTGGCCACGGATCGGATGCGCAGGGACCGTGACCTGCTTGCCGAGCTGGGGGCTCCCGGCCAGGCCCGCCGGATGCCCGGCCCTCGTATCGTGGTCGGCACCCAGGTACTCGAGCAATCCCTCGATATCGACTTCGATCTGTTGGTCACCGATCTGGCCCCGGCTGACCTGATCCTGCAGCGAATGGGTCGCTTGCACCGCCATCGACGCCACGCTCACGAGCGAGGATTAATGACCAAGCCCCGGTGCGTCGTGGTCGGGGCGAATTGGGATGCCGACCCCGTCGAACCTGATCGTGGATCGGTGGCAGTTTATGGATTGGCAGCCCTGTTGCGGGCTGCGGTCGTCCTCAGATCGGACGGATCGCCAGGCAGGGATATTGAGCTTCCAGCGGATATCCCGCGGCTGGTCGATCAGGCCTACGCCGCGGAGGTCGAGGTACCCGAAGCGTGGTGCGCGACCTTCGATGACGCCGAACAGAAGGCTCAGCAGGAGAGCGCCGGTCGCACCACTGGGGCCGAGATGTTCAGCATCGGGAAGGTCCCGGTGCTGGACCTGTTCGGCTGGTCGCATGCCAATGCCGGTGACGCGGAGGGACACGATGGTCGGGCGAAGGTGCGGGACGGCGAGGACGGGTTGGAGGTGCTTGTCGTCCAACAGCGGGGTGACGGCTGGTTCGTGCTTCCCTGGTTGAGCGATTGCGGCGGTGCGGAATTGCCCCGGGACGCAGCCCCGGAACCGCGGCTGGCTCGGGCCGTGGCTCAATGCTCGTTGCGGCTACCCCGACAGCTGTCGGTCTGGCGAATTGACCAGGTCATCGGCGAACTTGAACGCCAAGGTCGGGCGTCCTGGCAGCAATCTCCCTGGGTGCGCGGAGAGTTGGTCCTGCCGCTGAGTGAGGACCTGACCGCGGAGCTTGCTGGATTCCGGCTGCGCTACTCACGTCGGGACGGGCTCGTCGTCGAGGAGGCAGAATGAGCGGCTTCGCGGGCGGGACGCCCACGAAGCCGCTCGAACCCCGCAGAGGCGGGGAACACGTGATGTGGCTATGAAGCAACAGGAAGTCCTTGGTTCACACGGAACGGGCGTTGCGACCGAGGGGTCAAGGCCCGTCACCGTTCCGCCCGGCCGGGCACCCTCCCCTGCAAGTGCCAAGCCCCTTTAAGGATCGGAGCCGCCGCGATGACGCGCACCTTCAACGTGATTGACGAACCGGTCCTGCCGGCTGTTTGGCTCGACGGGACCTCCGCTGACATATCGATCCGCCAGGCGCTCATCGATGCGCATCGGATCGCGGCAATCGAAGGTGAGCCGGCGTCTATGACGTTCGCGCTGCACCGCTTGCTGCTAGCGATCGTCTACCGGGCGCTGCCGGTGGAACGCCCGCGGCAGGAATGGCGAGAGCTCTGGGACGCGCCGGAACTGCCCGCCGAGGATCTCAATTCCTACCTCGACGATTGGTACCAACGCTTCGACCTGCTCGATCCGGCGCAGCCCTGGCTGCAGGTGGCCGGACTGCATACGACGCGCAGTGAATTCAGTGAGCTCGAAAAGCTGATTCCCGATATTCCCAACGGTGAGCAGTTCTTCACGGTGCGAGCCGGTCTGGCGGCTCGGTCCATTTCGCTGGCGGAGGCTGCGCGATATCTCATCCACGCGCAGGCTTTCGACCCCTCGGGCATCAAGTCGGGGGCCGTGGGGGACCCGCGGGTGAAGGGGGGCAAGGGTTATCCGATCGGCACCGCCTGGGCCGGCAACCTGGGTGGCGTCCTGGTCCAGGGGCGCACGCTCAAGGAGACTTTGCTGCTCAACCTGACTCTCGGCTCTCCGAACGATGACGATCGGCCGTGGTCAGGCGAGGAGGATCAGCCGGTCTGGGAACGCGAGCCGCTGACCGCCGCCGAGGAATTCCCCGGGGAGACGACCGGAGATATCCCCGGTCGAGCGCCCCGGGGGCCGGCCGATCTATTGACCTGGCCGAGTCGGCGGATGCGGTTGCGGGTGGAGGCCGACCGGGTCACCGGAGTGCTCATCGCCAACGGGGACGTCCTGTGGCCGCAGAATCGGCATGCCTGGGAGCCCATGACGGCCTGGCGGCGAAGCGATCCGCAGTCCAAGAAGTATAAGACCACCGTCTACATGCCGCGCCAGCACGATGCCGACCGCAGCTTCTGGCGCGGCGCCGGGGCGGTGCTGCCGCGAGCCGACCGAAGTCACCACACCGTCGACGGGGAAACCGGTCTGCCCGCCGCGTCTCTGCGCTGGCTTCAGGGAGCGGTCGACGACGTTCTTGGTCCGAACTTTGTCTTGCGCGCTCGGGCGATCAGCGTCATCTATGGATCCAACAGCTCCGTGATCGACGCGGTCTACGACGACACGATGGTCGTTCCTGCGGCGGTGCTGGACCATCCGGATCTGCAGCAGGGCTTGATCGACGCGATCGCGCACACGGATAAGGCGGTTCAGGCGTTGGGCGATCTCGGCCGCGACCTCGAACAGGCCGCTGGTGGTGTCGGTGACGCGCTACGCGGGCGGGCACGGCAGTTGGGCTTCCATCGGTTGGACGAGCCGTTCCGTCGCTGGATGGGGACGCTGGTCTCCGGTTCCAATCTCGATGCCGCCGTCACGCAGTGGTTCGTCGTCGCTCGGCGCGATCTCGTGAGCATCGGTCTAGCCCTGATCGACGCCGCCCCGCCCGAGGCCTGGACCGGTCGACCCGACCCCCGAAGACCCGACCGACGCCTTGATGTCGTCTCCGCGGAGCGACGCTTCCATTGGAACCTGGCCGCCGCCCTGCCAACCGCCCCGCCCGTCTCCGAGCCAACCGCAGAGTCAGGAGCACGCCCATGAAGGACCGCCATCCGGACGACGAACTCGATGATCACGTGGCCGGTATCGTCGGCCGGATCCAGGCGGACTACCTCAGTGACGACCGGACTCGCTTCGCGAAGTCTTCGGCCCTATTGGCCCGGCTTCGCCGAGCGGTCGGCCGAGAACCCGGTGATGACCCGGCGGTCTGGGCGCCCATTTTCGGCGGGTGGCCCGCGTCGTTGCCCGTCTACGGCGATGCCCCCACCCCTGCAGAGCGGGCGGCGTTCACTGCTGTGACCTTGTATGCGGTCCACCAACAGTCCAAACGCCGGGACGGCATGCACAAGTCAGGCCGTTCCCTGGGGTGGGCCGTGGGTGAGCTCAGTCGTCGCTCCGGAACGGGCGACAACGTGCGGCGGCGCTTCGACATGATCGCTACGGCCCAGTCCATCGACGAAATCGTCTACCACGCGAGGGGTCTGGTCACCCAG
The DNA here is from genome assembly GCF_000024365.1 of Nakamurella multipartita DSM 44233. NCBI lineage: Bacteria > Bacillati > Actinomycetota > Actinomycetes > Nakamurellales > Nakamurellaceae > Nakamurella > Nakamurella multipartita. The sequence goes on along the minus strand of NC_013235.1, from coordinate 3,362,929 downwards.
CTGCGAGGTGCCGATCCGGGCATCCCGCTCGACTACGGCCTGTTGGCCAGCCATCTGCGCAAACTGCAGTACCCGGCTAGTGCCACAACCGTCCGGCTTCGGTGGGGTCGTGACTACTACCAGACGGGCAGGACTCCCGCCAAGGTCGACTCCACCGCCATCCCCCTCGAGATTCAGGAGACCGCGTCATGAAGTGCATCGACATCCACATCCTGCAGACCGTCCCGCCGAGCAACCTCAACCGTGACGACACCGGCAGCCCGAAGACGGCAATCTACGGCGGCGTTCAGCGCGCCCGCGTGTCGAGCCAGGCATGGAAACGGGCTACCCGCAAGGCATTCGATGGTCGAATCAAGCCGGCGGACCTCGGGGTGCGCACCAAACGGGTCGTCGAGTTGGTCAGTGAAGAGATCCTCCGCCAATCACCGGGGGTCGGCGCCGAGGGCGCGGTCGAACTGGCCAAGAAGGTCCTGGTGGCTGCTGGCATCACGTTGAGCGCGCCGAAGCCGAAAAAGAAGGGGGAAGCGCCTGGTCTCGACGAGTCCGGGTACCTGCTGTTCCTGGCCCGGCATCAGGTCGAGCGACTCGCCGAACTCGCCATCGGCGCCGCCGAGGAAACGACGATCGACAAGAAGCAGGCCAAGGCCGCCGCTGACTCCAGCCAGAGCGTGGACGTCGCGCTGTTCGGTCGGATGGTCGCCGACGCCGCCGACCTGAACGTCGACGCCGCGGCGCAGGTTGCCCACGCACTCTCCGTACATGCCGTCCGCAACGAATTCGACTATTTCACCGCCGTTGACGACCGTAAAGAAAATGAGGAGGAGACCGGGGCCGGCATGATCGGAACGGTGGAGTTCAACTCTTCCACGCTCTACCGCTACGCGACGGTGAACATCGACGGGCTGCGGGTCAACCTCGGTGACGATGCTGCCACGATCCGCGCGGCTCAGGAATTCGTTCGTGCCTTCGTGACTTCAATGCCCACCGGAAAGCAAAACACTTTCGCCAATCGCACCCTGCCCGACGCCGTCGTGGTGCAGGTCCGCGACTCCCAGCCGATCAACTTGGTCGGTGCCTTCGAGGAACCCGTCGAGGTCCCGGCCGGCGGATCCCGGCTGCGGGAAGCCGCGGACCGGCTCGTCGCTCACGCGCAGAGCGTCGACCACGCCTACGGCACCGCGCCCACCCGATCGATGACAGTGCTGGCGTCGCCCACCGTCGGGACCCTCGCGGCCCTGGGGGAGTCGATCGCGCTCGACGACATGATCGCAGCGGTGGGGGAGGCGGTCGCCGACGCTTTGGTCGCCTCCGCGGTCCGGGCGTGAGCGTGCTGGTCCTGCGACTCACCGGTCCCATGCAGTCCTGGGGTGAGCGCAGCCGGTACGCCCGCCGGGAGACTGCTGCCGAGCCGAGCAAAAGTGCCATCGTGGGATTGCTGGCGGCAGCGTTGGGGCGCCGCCGAACGGATGCGATCGAAGACTTGGCCGGCCTCATCTTCGGGGTTCGTGTCGATCAGCCCGGGACATTGCTGCGCGACTTCCAGACGGCGCGGAGTCTTGACGGCGCCCGCACGATGCCGCTGTCCGAGCGGTACTACCTTTCGGACGCGCGGTTTCTCGCTGCGGTTGAAGGTCCCGAGTCGCTCATCGCCGGGCTGGCGGGTGCGCTGCGTGACCCGACCTTCCCGCTGTACCTGGGCCGGCGCAGCTGCCCGCCGTCCGAGCCGATCGCGCAACAGGACTGCATCCGCTCGGGTCCGCTGCTGGCTGCGCTTTTCGACGAGCCGTGGCACGCCACGAAGTCCTACCGCCGGCGAGTGGCCGACCCGGCGCGGCTGAGTATCGCGGTCGACGCGGCGGCGACGGAGGTGCCCGCTCAGCTGGCCGAGCGACTCACTGATCCCGAAGTGCCGCAATTGGTGCGTGATCATCCCGTGAGTTTTGATCCACGGGCACGCACGTACGGCCTGCGTTCCGTTATCCGCGGCGCGGTTGTCGTCGACAATCCTGACGGGCAACGGGCGGTCAGCCATTCCGGGGTTCCTGCCCATTCGCCGATGGATGAGCTGGGGAGTTGGTGAGATGTACCTGACGAGGTTCCCGATCAACCGAGCCCGGCGCGGGGCGCAGAAGCTTCTGGGCTCCCCGCAGGCCATGCACGCGGCGGTTCTCAGTGGCTTCCCGCCCGCAAACGGGCCATCCGAGGGCCGCGTGCTGTGGCGGGTCGACCGCGATGGTCCGGCGACTTTGCTCTACATTCTCAGCCCCGACCGGCCTGATCTGACACACCTTGTCGAGCAGGCGGGGTGGCCGATTTCTGACCTCGAACCGTGGGAGACACGTTCCTATGATGGTCTTCTCGACCGACTCCAAGAGGGGCAGCGCTGGGCGTTCCGGCTGCGCGGCAACCCGGTCAAGGCGGCCAAAGACATCGGCAAGCGAGTCGCGCATGTGACCGTTGCTCAGCAGATCAACTGGCTGTTGGCCCGGTCCGAGAATCACGGCTTTGTCGTTCCCGTCGGTGAGACCGGTCCGGCCGTGACCGTGACTGAGCGAGGCGTTGTGTCCTTCGGCCGCAACGGTAGCCGGGTCACGCTGTCGACCGCTCAGTTCGACGGAGTCCTCGATGTCGAAGACGTTGCTGCCCTTCGGCTGGCGCTCGTCGCCGGGATCGGCCGGGCGAAGGGATACGGCTGCGGACTGCTTACCATCGTTCGCCCGCCGACATGAGGAAGATCCCCGGCACTCGTCCGCCCGAACTTCCCGAGCTCGTCCGCGCGCAGGACCGGATCTCCTTCGTCTACCTCGAACGATGCATCGTCCACCGCCAGGACAACGCGATCACGGCGACGGACGAACGAGGGACCGTCCATCTGCCGGCGGCCACCCTCGGCGCCCTGCTCCTAGGTCCAGGAACCCGGGTCAGTCACCAAGCGATGGTGCTGCTGGCCGAGTCCGGTTCCACGGCAGTGTGGGTCGGCGAGCGGGGCGTCCGCTACTACGCGCATGGTCGCAGCCTGGCTCGCTCGTCGCGGCTGCTGGAGGCGCAGGCCGCGATCGTGAGCAATCAGCAGCGCCGATTGGCCGTCGCCCGGGCCATGTATGCCATGCGATTTCCCGGTGAGGATGTCGAAGGCCAAACGATGCAACAGCTTCGGGGTCGCGAGGGTGCCCGTGTCCGGCGCGTGTACCGATCGATGTCCGCCGAGACCGGTGTGGTTTGGGACAAACGGGACTACAACAGCGAGGATTTTGCGTCCGGGACGCTCATCAATCAGGCGCTCTCGGCGGCCCACACCTGCTTGTACGGGATTGTGCACGCGGTGATCGTCGCCCTCGGTTGCTCGCCGGGCCTCGGGGTGGTCCACACCGGACACGTTCGGTCATTCGTCTTTGACATCGCCGATCTCTACAAGGCCGAAATTTCCATCCCGGTGGCCTTCCGAGTTGCAGCCACTGAACCCGAGGACGTGGGCGCGGAGACGCGACGGGCGGTTCGCGACGCCGTGCACGACGGCAAGATCCTCGCCCGTTGCGCCCGAGACATCCGTCAACTCCTCTTGCCGGACCAGGATCCGGTCGAGGACGACGTGGACGCCGACGTCATCAATCTCTGGGACGGCGATGATCGGGTCGTGTCCGGAGGGACCGGCTACGTGGAGTCGGACACATGGTCGTTCTGATGTTGACAGCGTGTCCGGCCGGCCTCCGTGGTCACCTCACCCGCTGGCTGATGGAGATTGGCCCGGGTGTTTTCGTCGGTCGTGTCTCCCACAGGGTCCGAGATCTGCTGTGGGACAGAGTGCTCGAACTCGCGAAGGACGGACGGGCCGTCATGGTCTACCCGGCGCGGAACGAACAGGGACTGGAATACCGCGTCCATCGCAGCTCGTGGAAGCCGATCGATGTCGACGGACTCACTCTCATGCTCCGACCGGACCTCGATCGTGCGCCTGAGCGCGGCGCGGCGCCCGTCGCCGATATCCGCCCGGGCTGGAGCAAAGCCTCTCGGATGCGTCGCGCGGCGACGAAAAAACCGAAGTAGATTCGCGCTCGTGGATCCCGTCCTTGCAGGTCCGCAAGTGTGCTCCCCGCGCCCGCGGGGATGAGCCCCAGATTCGCACTGAGTCCGGTGGGGATCCGAAGTGCTCCCCGCGCCCGCGGGGATGAGCCCCCGGCGGCCTGCCGGCCGTACGGCAGGCCGTCGTGCTCCCCGCGCCCGCGGGGATGAGCCCATCGCTATCACGTACAAATGCTCGGGAACTCCGTGCTCCCCGCGCCCGCGGGGATGAGCCCGAGACCTTGACGGTGCTCGCGGACTTCGCCAGGTGCTCCCCGCGCCCGCGGGGATGAGCCCTCATCCCGATCCGTCAACGCCTCGCCGAATGGGTGCTCCCCGCGCCCGCGGGGATGAGCCCGCGCGCCACGGCTCCGGCGTGAACGGCGCCAGGTGCTCCCCGCGCCCGCGGGGATGAGCCCGGTAGGACCGGGTCCCGCCCGTCCCGGTCAGGGTGCTCCCCGCGCCCGCGGGGATGAGCCCGGAACGCCCAGCGCGACGAGCACCCCGCCGAAGTGCTCCCCGCGCCCGCGGGGATGAGCCGAACCGGGTCAGGGCTTCGCCGGTCTGCATGACGTGCTCCCCGCGCCCGCGGGGATGAGCCCCGAACGGAGCAGCAGCAGTGAACACCATCCGCGTGCTCCCCGCGCCCGCGGGGATGAGCCCACGTTGGGTGCGTCGTCCAGGGGCACGATGAAGTGCTCCCCGCGCCCGCGGGGATGAGCCCAGTTGGGCGAAGAGCTGTGGACGATCAAGAAGGTGCTCCCCGCGCCCGCGGGGATGAGCCCCGGCAGTCGTCGTAGGCCCGCAGGTTGGCAATGTGCTCCCCGCGCCCGCGGGGATGAGCCCGCCTGCGAAAACGAGAGCGCCCGCTTGGTGGCGTGCTCCCCGCGCCCGCGGGGATGAGCCCGCATCGCCCGAAGTCCAGTCATCGAACGACCAGTGCTCCCCGCGCCCGCGGGGATGAGCCCAGGACTGGCCGGCCATGGACTCGGTGAGGTAGGTGCTCCCCGCGCCCGCGGGGATGAGCCCTTGTTCGTGGTCGAGATGTTCGGGATCGTCAGGTGCTCCCCGCGCCCGCGGGGATGAGCCCTTGCGGGTCGAGGAGGACGAGAGCTACACAGCGTGCTCCCCGCGCCCGCGGGGATGAGCCCTCGCTTCAGGTTTACAACCCACCCACGGAACCGTGCTCCCCGCGCCCGCGGGGATGAGCCCTCGGGCTGTCTCCGCTGGCTCGGACCGGTGTGGTGCTCCCCGCGCCCGCGGGGATGAGCCCCGCCACGGGCAAAAACGTTGTCCGTCACCGTGGTGCTCCCCGCGCCCGCGGGGATGAGCCCACCCGTTCATCGCAGACGTTCATCGTCCCCCAGTGCTCCCCGCGCCCGCGGGGATGAGCCCGTTCCGCGACGTTCACCGCCAGAACATGGCCAGTGCTCCCCGCGCCCGCGGGGATGAGCCCAGGGCCGTGATCTTGGCCTGCTGGGTGAGCGGGTGCTCCCCGCGCCCGCGGGGATGAGCCCGGGTAGTGCAGGTACTGCCGCTCGCCACGAACGTGCTCCCCGCGCCCGCGGGGATGAGCCCCTCACCGCACCGTGCGCAGAGTTCGCGGCGAGGTGCTCCCCGCGCCCGCGGGGATGAGCCCAGCCAGTCGCGGTCCCCGGCCGCGTTCGTGGTGTGCTCCCCGCGCCCGCGGGGATGAGCCCTCCGTCCCGACCGGGAGGGTGTTCAGCGGGAAGTGCTCCCCGCGCCCGCGGGGATGAGCCGCGGCACCGACCCACCCGCGAAAGGGAAGGAACGTGCTCCCCGCGCCCGCGGGGATGAGCCCCCGACGCACCACGCCCGGCCAGCCTGCGAGCCGTGCTCCCCGCGCCCGCGGGGATGAGCCGCCTGGCCGCCCACGACCGGCACGCTCGCCAGCGTGCTCCCCGCGCCCGCGGGGATGAGCCACCGCCTGCTGATGGGTCACCGGGTCAACAAGGGGTGCTCCCCGCGCCCGCGGGGATGAGCCGCCGCTGGTGCTGCCGATGCCGTGGACGGTGACGTGCTCCCCGCGCCCGCGGGGATGAGCCCTGCTTGTCGGCGCCGCACGGATCATGCTCAGCGTGCTCCCCGCGCCCGCGGGGATGAGCCCGTTTGGCACTGCGTGGTGGTTGCGGTGTACGGGTGCTCCCCGCGCCCGCGGGGATGAGCCACCCACTGCCCACGGAAAGGGAAACCATGGTTGGTGCTCCCCGCGCCCGCGGGGATGAGCCCTGGACCGGATCCTGAGCGCGGTCATCCTGGAGGTGCTCCCCGCGCCCGCGGGGATGAGCCCCGTTTGTCGGCTCTACGCAATCAACCTGGGTCGGTGTGGTCGGATCCGTGCCGGTTGTTGATCTTGCCTGATGAGGCCGTGGTTGAGAAGTAGTCGCAGACGGTAGTTGGCGAACGATCGGTAGCCGCGGGCGATCCGTTTGGTGTTCTTGATCTTCAGGTTGAGGTTCTCGGTGGGTCCGTTGGATAGGGCGGGGTTGTCGAACCGGGCCAGGTACTCGGTCCGCCACGCGACCAGAGTGCGCCCGAAGCGGGCGATCTCGGGAACCGGGCAGGTCTTGGCCAGGGTGATGACCTGCTCGGCCGCGGCGCGTCCGGCGGCCCGGTCGGGGTTGGCGTAGGCCTGCATGACGTTCTGCGCGACGAGCCAGGCGGCGGTGATCTCCTCGTGCGTGTCCGCGTCGGTCAGTGCGGCCCGCAGTCGGACCAGTTGCCGGTCGGTGAGCCGGTCGTAGCGGCGCCGCAGGATCCGTCGTACCCGGTACAGCGGGTCGCCGGCCCGGCCGCGGTGCCCGGTGGTGTCCTGCTGCACGCGGCGGCGGACCTGGTCGACCGCGAGAAGCACGATCTTGACGATGTGGAAGGCGTCCAGCACGCGCGTCGTCGCAGGTAGATGCGCCGAGAGCGCGGTGGCATAACCGCGGAACGGGTCCAGCGACGCGGTCAGAACGGCGGACCGCCAGGCCTCGTCGCGGTCGGTCAGCCAGTCGCCCAGGACTCGGCCGGAGCGGCCCGGTACGACGTCCAGCAGCCGCGGTGGGCGGCCCGGGGTCAGGTCGGCGACGCCGGTGGCGTACTGGGTGTGCCGGGTGCCGGTGGCCCGCAGGAACGAGGTCTCGTCGACCCCGACCGCGCTCACCCCGGCCAGCCGGTCCGGGTCCTCGACCAGCGGGGTGCCGCGGTCAACGACCTGGGTCATGATCGTGTGCCAGGACACGCCGAGTTGGGCCGCGACCCGGGACACGGCCCGGTCGTGGTGGCCGACCTGCTCGAACGCCCACTGCTGCGCACGGTCGGTGAGCACCACACGCGGGGCGATCGCGTCGTGTTGCTCGGTCCAGGTCTTCTTCTCGCACAACCCGTATCGACACTCGAAAATCCGCTTGCACCAACGGAGAACGACCGGCACACCGCCGGCCGGCAGGTCCCGCACGGTCACCGTGCGCCGGTCCTTGACTCGGGCGACCGCGCCGCAGGTCGGGCAGCCCGTCGGCTCCCGCCGCGTTTCCACAAGCAGGTGCCATTCGTCGTCGAGCACGTCGCTGGACACCACCCGGAATCCGGGCAGCACGAACACACCGGTAACGTCATCGCTCACCTGGGGCCTTCCTCACGGGTCGCATTCACTTGGCGGTGAACACGGATCGTGAGGACCCCAGGCCCCACATCAGCGCATCTCAGCCCCGGCGTGTCGCCCCGGGATCAAACCCCCACCCAGCTTCAAAGCGAAGAGCCCGTTTGTCCCGGTGAAGGTGTCCGAAACAAGCGTGCTCCCCGCGCCCGCGGGGATGAGCCCAAGGAAATCGACTGGGACACCGACACGATCAAGTGCTCCCCGCGCCCGCGGGGATGAGCCCGGCGCCGAGGGTCTGGTCGTGTTCAACGTCGAGTGCTCCCCGCGCCCGCGGGGATGAGCCCGTGACGTCAGCAGCACCGGCGCTGATGGTGGTGTGCTCCCCGCGCCCGCGGGGATGAGCCGTCCGCTGGGCTGCTCAGCAATCCGTCGTGGCAGTGCTCCCCGCGCCCGCGGGGATGAGCCCATCTTCGGCACCCTGTGGGATGTCCTGGTTGAGTGCTCCCCGCGCCCGCGGGGATGAGCCTGGGCCCGATCACAGGGAGGAAGGCAGCCGACAGTGCTCCCCGCGCCCGCGGGGATGAGCCCTGCGCGAGGGCGACGAGATCGAGGTTGTCTGGGTGCTCCCCGCGCCCGCGGGGATGAGCCCGCCTTGGTAGCGAGGCGACTGCCAAAAGGTGGGTGCTCCCCGCGCCCGCGGGGATGAGCCCGTCGCCGCAACACTTCCCGCGGTTGTCTGGATGTGCTCCCCGCGCCCGCGGGGATGAGCCCTGCGCGAGGGCGACGAGATCGAGGTTGTCTGGGTGCTCCCCGCGCCCGCGGGGATGAGCCTGACCAGCACGGCACCAAAAGAAGCACGCCAGAGTGCTCCCCGCGCCCGCGGGGATGAGCCCGACCGCCTGCTCGTCCGAGCCGTAGAACCATCGTGCTCCCCGCGCCCGCGGGGATGAGCCCACCGGTTCGTCGGATGCCATGCCACGGACATGGTGCTCCCCGCGCCCGCGGGGATGAGCCCCTCACCCACTCCAGGCCGGCCGGTGGGAACGTGTGCTCCCCGCGCCCGCGGGGATGAGCCCGCGGTCAAGTGGTACGGAACCGGATACGGGCCGTGCTCCCCGCGCCCGCGGGGATGAGCCCGAGTGCATCGCTACTGCGAATGCGATGAGTTCGTGCTCCCCGCGCCCGCGGGGATGAGCCCCAGGCAGCACCGGTCAGGGTCGCCGCGGAACAGTGCTCCCCGCGCCCGCGGGGATGAGCCCGAGGGCCTGGAACAGGGGCGCAACAGCGGTCAGTGCTCCCCGCGCCCGCGGGGATGAGCCCGTGACGCTGGTCCCGGTGCCGCCGGCCCAGGTGTGCTCCCCGCGCCCGCGGGGATGAGCCCGAGGCAGCGATGAAGCTGGGGACCGTCTCCCGGTGCTCCCCGCGCCCGCGGGGATGAGCCCGACGACGGCACCTACCGGTTCGAGTTCCAGCAGTGCTCCCCGCGCCCGCGGGGATGAGCCCGCTGACCGTGTAGGTGTTGTTGGTGACGAGGTAGGTGCTCCCCGCGCCCGCGGGGATGAGCCGGAGGTCGACGTCCCCGAGCGCCTGGTGCCCTAGTGCTCCCCGCGCCCGCGGGGATGAGCCCGATGCCCTGCTGGCGGTCAAGGACAAGCTGCTGTGCTCCCCGCGCCCGCGGGGATGAGCCCTCGCAGCTCACCCCGACCGAATACGAGACGTAGTGCTCCCCGCGCCCGCGGGGATGAGCCCATACGTGCGATACCTAGCCGGCGCGCGTGAACGTGCTCCCCGCGCCCGCGGGGATGAGCCCCGGGAACCGGTCAGGGTGACCTGGTTGCCGGCGTGCTCCCCGCGCCCGCGGGGATGAGCCCGATCCGGAGGCCGTGGGGGTCGGCGGCGAGTAGTGCTCCCCGCGCCCGCGGGGATGAGCCCTTGGCCGAGTTCTCCGAGTTCCACATGTAGACGTGCTCCCCGCGCCCGCGGGGATGAGCCCGGCGCCCAGGTCGACCGTGACGGCCAGGCGCGTGCTCCCCGCGCCCGCGGGGATGAGCCCGGCACGAAGCTCGTCGACGGCCGGCCGCTGCTGTGCTCCCCGCGCCCGCGGGGATGAGCCCGTCGAGGTCCGCAAGGACCGCCGCGGCGAAGGGTGCTCCCCGCGCCCGCGGGGATGAGCCGCCCGCCGCCGCGCCGAGTGAACCGGCGCAGCCTGCGCCACCGTGCTCCCCGCGCCCGCGGGGATGAGCCACGGTCACGTCATCCGCCCCTGCTGCCGTTCCTGTGCTCCCCGCGCCCGCGGGGATGAGCCCGCCCGGGACAGGGCGGTCGGCAGATCCTGCTTGTGCTCCCCGCGCCCGCGGGGATGAGCCGGTCCTCGCGGCGTCGAAGCTGCTGCCGCCGGAGTGCTCCCCGCGCCCGCGGGGATGAGCCCTCCGGCGACCTCCTGCCGGACCTGGCCGCCGAGTGCTCCCCGCGCCCGCGGGGATGAGCCCCGAGCCTTGCAGTCGATCCCGACCCAGCCCACGTGCTCCCCGCGCCCGCGGGGATGAGCCCCCGGGTCCGCGGCCGCGACGGGCTCACCCCTGGTGCTCCCCGCGCCCGCGGGGATGAGCCCTCGGACAGGCAGACCAGTCTGGTGACGCGGCTGTGCTCCCCGCGCCCGCGGGGATGAGCCCTTTAGCGATGCCGTGGCCGACGTCCCACCCTCGTGCTCCCCGCGCCCGCGGGGATGAGCCCCTCGCCCGCGACGTCGGCCACCTGCTGCTGCCGTGCTCCCCGCGCCCGCGGGGATGAGCCCCGGGACATCAGCGTCAGGCCGGTCACCACCGGGTGCTCCCCGCGCCCGCGGGGATGAGCCTCTGGCCGGCCATGAATTGGCTGGTGAGAGATGGTGCTCCCCGCGCCCGCGGGGATGAGCCCCCGGACGGCTCGCTCAGTGCCGGGTTCGCCCTGTGCTCCCCGCGCCCGCGGGGATGAGCCCGCGATGGACCGGGCCTCCGGCCGGCAGGTCAGGTGCTCCCCGCGCCCGCGGGGATGAGCCCGGATCACCGGGTCGGCATCGGGCAGCGAGCCGGTGCTCCCCGCGCCCGCGGGGATGAGCCCCACCTACGACGACGAAACCAGGGCGCACATGGGTGCTCCCCGCGCCCGCGGGGATGAGCCCGACGCCTCGTTCGACATCCTGGCGTACGTCGCGTGCTCCCCGCGCCCGCGGGGATGAGCCCCGGGACATCAGCGTCAGGCCGGTCACCGCCGGGTGCTCCCCGCGCCCGCGGGGATGAGCCCCCTTCGCGCTGGTCGCGATGTTGTCCAATGCGGTGCTCCCCGCGCCCGCGGGGATGAGCCCCCGACCTCGCCGACGATCACCCTCACCGCGACGTGCTCCCCGCGCCCGCGGGGATGAGCCCGGCCGGCCGGCACGCGGCTTGTACACCAGCGGGTGCTCCCCGCGCCCGCGGGGATGAGCCCTGCCTGCCGGACCGGCCGACGACGAACCGCTTGTGCTCCCCGCGCCCGCGGGGATGAGCCCCGCGAAAGGTGAACCGTCGGACGGTTGGGCGAGTGCTCCCCGCGCCCGCGGGGATGAGCCCTCTCCGCCGCCCCGGTCAGCCTCTCCGGGACTGTGCTCCCCGCGCCCGCGGGGATGAGCCGCCCGCGAGTCGGCCGGACAGGAGTGGCTGACCGTGCTCCCCGCGCCCGCGGGGATGAGCCCCTGTCGCACTTCGTCTCCTGCGATGAGCAGGCGTGCTCCCCGCGCCCGCGGGGATGAGCCAGGACGCCGAAGATGATGCCGCACAGGATGATGTGCTCCCCGCGCCCGCGGGGATGAGCCCCCCACTGGCGCGGACATTCTCACGGTCACCTTGTGCTCCCCGCGCCCGCGGGGATGAGCCCCTCGCGCAGGCGAGCCAGGTTCCGGCCAGTAGGTGCTCCCCGCGCCCGCGGGGATGAGCCCCGGAACTCGTGGATGGTCGGCCGGGTGCGGGAGTGCTCCCCGCGCCCGCGGGGATGAGCCCGAGGGCGACCGGATCGGACTCGTTGACGGCGAGTGCTCCCCGCGCCCGCGGGGATGAGCCCCTGTTCTCCACCGTGGCGTCGACTTCCTGCTTGTGCTCCCCGCGCCCGCGGGGATGAGCCCAACGCAACCTGATACGAGACTCCGTCGACACCGTGCTCCCCGCGCCCGCGGGGATGAGCCGTCGATGATCCGCTGCTCTCGGACGTCCAGGTCGTGCTCCCCGCGCCCGCGGGGATGAGCCCCGGTGGGCAGTGGGGTTTCGGCGTCACCGTCTGTGCTCCCCGCGCCCGCGGGGATGAGCCCGGGTCGAACCGGGGCGGGTTCGGGCCGAGGGTGTGCTCCCCGCGCCCGCGGGGATGAGCCCGGCGCGGTGAAAGTGCCCGAGCTGGACGACTGGTGCTCCCCGCGCCCGCGGGGATGAGCCCCGCATGCTGACGTTGGCGTAGACCTGCGGCGTGTGCTCCCCGCGCCCGCGGGGATGAGCCCAGCGGCGACCGGCCGAACGGGTTGAAGGAGTAGTGCTCCCCGCGCCCGCGGGGATGAGCCCCGCGTCCCCGTCGCTCAAGGTGGCCCGGAAGGGTGCTCCCCGCGCCCGCGGGGATGAGCCCACCAGGTCGGCGGCGGCCCGGGCGATGTCGGCGTGCTCCCCGCGCCCGCGGGGATGAGCCTGAGGGGGATCAACGCGTCGAAAGCGTCATTCAGTGCTCCCCGCGCCCGCGGGGATGAGCCCGACCTGCAGCGCTTGCGCTTTGCTGCTCGGCGGTGCTCCCCGCGCCCGCGGGGATGAGCCCAGTTGGCGAAGTTGCGCCAAAGCGCAAGATAGGTGCTCCCCGCGCCCGCGGGGATGAGCCCCTGGACATCGATCCGTGGTCGGACCTGTACGAGTGCTCCCCGCGCCCGCGGGGATGAGCCCCGGTGACCTCGACACGGATCGTCTCGCCCTCCGTGCTCCCCGCGCCCGCGGGGATGAGCCCGCCAGCGCGGTCTTGTGGAACGCCAGCGACACGTGCTCCCCGCGCCCGCGGGGATGAGCCTCCCTGCTGGCTCGCGCGCGATGCTTACGAAAGGTGCTCCCCGCGCCCGCGGGGATGAGCCCCCGGCGAGGCGAGATGCACCCACCGGTGGGGAGTGCTCCCCGCGCCCGCGGGGATGAGCCCGGCGCCCCGATCAGGTAGTCGTCCCCGGTGTCGTGCTCCCCGCGCCCGCGGGGATGAGCCCCGCGCCCTGCCACGTCCAGCACTCGTCCGGGAGTGCTCCCCGCGCCCGCGGGGATGAGCCCTCCGCGCCCGTCACCTGACCCAGGCTGAGTTCGTGCTCCCCGCGCCCGCGGGGATGAGCCCGCCACGATGACGGCGTTCATCGTGACCACCCAGTGCTCCCCGCGCCCGCGGGGATGAGCCAGCTCGATCGATTTCGGATCCATGGCGACAACAGTGCTCCCCGCGCCCGCGGGGATGAGCCCGCTTCTGGCGGTGATGGAACTCGTACTCGGGCGTGCTCCCCGCGCCCGCGGGGATGAGCCCTGGACGACCGGGGCCGTCGCATCGTGTGCCTGGGTGCTCCCCGCGCCCGCGGGGATGAGCCGGCGACGAAGCAGGCCGTGAAGCGGGCACGGCGGTGCTCCCGGCGCCCGCGGGGATGAGCCCGGCGGCTACCTGGCTCACCTGCGGCAGGGCCAGTGCTCCCCGCGCCCGCGGGGATGAGCCCCGTTCGCACTGCTCGGCCGTCCAGGTGGACGAGTGCTCCCCGCGCCCGCGGGGATGAGCCCAGCTCAAGGCCCTCGGCAACGGTGTCGTCCCTGTGCTCCCCGCGCCCGCGGGGATGAGCCCCACCCAGGCGCCAGTGCGGCCAGGCAGTTTCGGTGCTCCCCGCGCCCGCGGGGATGAGCCCGATCTCTCAGGTGTCGGAAAGTACGACACCTGGTGCTCCCCGCGCCCGCGGGGATGAGCCCCCCGAGCGCAACGCCGTCGTCCAGACCGCCGCGTGCTCCCCGCGCCCGCGGGGATGAGCCCCAGATCATCGGGTTCGAGGCGGACGCGATGGAGTGCTCCCCGCGCCCGCGGGGATGAGCCCCAGATCATCGGGTTCGAGGCGGACGCGATGGAGTGCTCCCCGCGCCCGCGGGGATGAGCCCAGGCCACCAAGGACCTGACCATGGCCATCGGCGTGCTCCCCGCGCCCGCGGGGATGAGCCCGACTCGGCGCGGTGAGCATCACCGGTGACCATGTGCTCCCCGCGCCCGCGGGGATGAGCCCGCGCCACACGCACGCGCCCGCTCCTGGAGGGTCAGGTGCTCCCCGCGCCCGCGGGGATGAGCCTCACAAGGTTCGTCGCCGAAGCAGCCTGGCCATGTGCTCCCCGCGCCCGCGGGGATGAGCCACCACCCGCCGCGCCCGTGTCCTCGCCACGTTCGTGCTCCCCGCGCCCGCGGGGATGAGCCCCGACCTGGACATGTCCACGTCGAACGCCTGCGGTGCTCCCCGCGCCCGCGGGGATGAGCCCGTCCGCACCACGTACGAAGCGCAAGGCGTGCAGTGCTCCCCGCGCCCGCGGGGATGAGCCCGCGCCATGGTCACTGTCGCTGATCGAGTTGAAGTGCTCCCCGCGCCCGCGGGGATGAGCCGGCCGCGTTTTCAGGGCCGGTGAGGGTCACGACGTGCTCCCCGCGCCCGCGGGGATGAGCCCTTGGCTGATCTGTTGGCCGCGATCATGGGTCAGTGCTCCCCGCGCCCGCGGGGATGAGCCCAACATTGAGCTTGGGCTGGAGTCCCTCTATGCGTGCTCCCCCGCGCCCGCGGGGATGAGCCCCAACGGGACTGATTCCGCTGGCGCAGGTTGAGGTGTGGCTATGTCAACTTGAGCTGGCCCCGGGGTGACGGTTTGATCTGGCCCCGTTCGGATTGGTTGCTCGGCCGTGCTACTTGCTCTTTGCGGCTCGGGCGTGGGCGAGCCGGTAGCTGGTGGTCCCGGTTTCGATGATTTGACCGGCGAAGGTGAGTCGGTCGACGATGGCGGCGCAGAGCCGGGGGTCGGTGAAGGTCTTCGTCCAACCTGAGAATGCTTCGTTGGAGGCGATGGCGATGGCGGACTTCTCTTCTCGTTCGGTGAGGACCTGGAACAGCAGTTCGGCGCCGCGGCGGTCGAGTTCCATGTAGCCAAGTTCGTCGATGCAGAGGAGGTCGACTCGGCCGTAGCGGGCGATCGTCTTCGACAGTTGTTTCTCGTCGGCAGCTTCGACGAGTTCGTTCACGAGCTTGGACGCCAGGGTGTAGCGGACCCGGTAGCCCTTCTCGGCGGCGGCGGTGCCGAGCGCGATCAGCAGGTGGGTTTTGCCGGTGCCGGAGTCGCCGATCAGGCACAGCGGTTGACCGGTCTTGACCCATGCGCAGGTCGCGAGCTGGTTGATGACCGCCGGCGTGATGGAGGTGTTGGCGGCGAAGTCGAACTCCTCGATCCGTTTCGGGCGAGGGAATCCGGCCGCGGTGATCTGCCGGATGGATCGTCGTTTGTCCCGGTCATCGCACTCGGCCATGACCAGTTCGGCGAGGAATCCGAGGTAGGTCAGTTGTTCTCGTTCCGCCGCGGATGCGATCTCGCCGAACCGGGACCGGATCGTCGGCAATCGCAGCAGCCGGCAGGCGGAATCGACCGCAGCGACGGCGGCTTCCTCGGTGACGCCCCGTCGGGTCGCGGTCATGACGATTCCCTGGTCAGCAGCTCGTCGTACTGCGACACCGACGGCAACGGGCGCGAGTCGGCGGGCAGCTCCGCCAGGCGCCGCTCGGTCAGGCTGACCACCCGATCCCCGGCCGGTGTGGTGTTCGGTGATGCGATCACTGCGTCTGCGCTGCACTGGTGCGCGGTTTTGCGGGCCTGGACAGCGACGACGTCCGGGCTGACCGAGCCCACCGTGAGAGCGGCGGTGATCCCCGCGATCACATCGGAGGCGGCCAGGTGCCGGTGCAGCAGCAGCACCTCGATCAACGCTCGGGTGCCGCCGGAGTCACCATGAGCCTTGCGGGCGGCGGCCCAGAACGCCTCATGCGCCGCGGTGAACATTCCGGACGCGCGGGCCTGCACCAACGCGGTCGCGTTGGGCAGTGCGCCGGGTTTGCGTTGCAGCACCTCGAGGTAGTGGTCCAGGACCAGGGACTGGCCGCCCTTGAGCATGACCCGTTCATGGGTGGCGATGACGGTGCGACCGTCGAACGCGGTCACCGATGAAGCGCCGAGCTGCACCCGGACCCGGCGGCCGATGAACCGGGCCGGCACCGAGTAGTGCCGTTGCCGGACGGTCACCCGGGCATACCGGTCAACCCTGGGGGTCAGAGTCAGCCAGGTCGGGAACACCTCGGACGGCAACGGCCGCAGCGTGTCCCGTTCGAACGCCCAGTCCTGGGCGACGGTGTTGGTGCGGCTCGCGATCCGCCGGTAGTTATCCTTCGCGTCCGCCGCGACGAGCAGCTCATTGAGCTGCTCGATGGAGTCCACGACCGGCATCGGGACGCAGTGGTTGCGGCGGAACCGGCCGCCCTCGCCTTCGACGCCGCCCTTCTCGTGGGCACCTTCCTGCCCGGGGTGGCAGTAGAACGCATCGAACCCGAAATGGGATCGGAACGCCACCCACCGGCCGGATTCCTCCCGGCCACGACCGAACAGCACCCGGGACACCGCGGCTTTGAGGTTGTCGTAGCGGATCTTGTCGATCGGGGTGCCGCCCAGTTCGGTGAACGCGTGCACATGACCTTCCAGGAACGCCTCCTGGCCCTGGGTGGCGAACGCCCGGTGCACCGCCTTCCCGGAATACGACAGGCGCAGGGTGAACAGGAACGTCTTGGTCTTCACCCCGCGCAGCACGACCCACAGATCGGCAAAGTCGACCTCGGCCTCACCACCCGGCTCATGGGTCTGCGGGACGAAACCCTGCGACAAGGTCCGGCCGGCCGCGGCGGCGATCTCCGGGCGTCGCCGGGCGACGTAATCCCGCACCGTCGAGTACGACACATCGGCGGCGCCGTGTTCGTCGAGGAGCCGGTCCAGCACCCGCTTCGCGGTGTGGCGTTGCTTCCTCGGCGCGTCCAGGTCCGCCCGCAGCCAGTCGTCGATCGTGACCTTGAACGGTTCGAGCTTCCGGGAGACCCGCACCGGTGTCTTCCGCGGCGGCGGTAACGCACTGGCCATCGCCTGCCGAACGGTTCTGCGGTGCACGTGATGCCGATCAGCGAGCTCGCGGATCGACAATCCCTCGACCCGGGCGTCGCGCCGGATGACAGCGAACAACTCCACCCTCGACCCCATCCCTGCCCCTTCACCCGAGAACACCGAACAACTCGGATTCACCGTCGGGGTGGGGCCAGATCAAACCGTCACAACGCGCCCGGCGTGTCGAAGGTGGGGCCACTTCAAACCGTCACGCCTCGACCTGCCGACACCGGTGGTGGGGCCAAGTCGAACCGCCAACCCGGGGCCAGATCAGACTGTCAGGGCCAGAGGTGCTCCCCGCGCCCGCGGGGATGAGCCCGCCAGTGGGTAGTCGTTGCTATCGGTGCAGTAGTGCTCCCCGCGCCCGCGGGGATGAGCCCCGGTCGAAGGCGAGAGAGGCGCGTCAGGCGGCAGTGCTCCCCGCGCCCGCGGGGATGAGCCCCGCATCTCGGTGTCGTCGTGGTCGCTGCGACGGAGCTCCCCGCGCCCGCGGGGATGAGCCCCGCGAAAGGTGAACCGTCGGACGGTTGGGCGAGTGCTCCCCGCGCCCGCGGGGATGAGCCCGTAGCCAGCGAGGGCATGCCGTTCCCGCTCCGGTGCTCCCCGCGCCCGCGGGGATGAGCCCCGTGCCCGTGCTCGCTGCCGTGCCGCAACGTCGTGCTCCCCGCGCCCGCGGGGATGAGCCCCGCGCGGACCGGCTCCGATCTGCGGAAACGGGGTGCTCCCCGCGCCCGCGGGGATGAGCCCCCTGCCGAGTACGCCACGGGCACAATCTCGGGGTGCTCCCCGCGCCCGCGGGGATGAGCCCTACGGCTTGACCGCCGCCAGCAAGGGGTGGGGGTGCTCCCCGCGCCCGCGGGGATGAGCCCGGCGCATTGAGGCTAGCGATGGGGGTGTGGTCGTGCTCCCCGCGCCCGCGGGGATGAGCCCGTGCAGGCCGGGCAGATCCGCTCGCTGGGTGAGTGCTCCCCGCGCCCGCGGGGATGAGCCCGGCTCCGACCCGCCGATCCGGTCGAAAGCCGTGTGCTCCCCGCGCCCGCGGGGATGAGCCCCGGCACCGGGTCGAGATGTGGTGGACGACAGCGTGCTCCCCGCGCCCGCGGGGATGAGCCCTCGGCGGTAATGGTGCCGCCGAACTCGCGCATGTGCTCCCCGCGCCCGCGGGGATGAGCCTCGTGGCCGGGATGGCCGTGCCGACGTAGCTACGTGCTCCCCGCGCCCGCGGGGATGAGCCCGCGGCACCCGCGATTGGGGACCTCAACGCGGCGTGCTCCCCGCGCCCGCGGGGATGAGCCCGATCGGACAGCGATATCCGTAGTCGACGCCCTGTGCTCCCCGCGCCCGCGGGGATATGCCCGTGATCGCCTCTGTCAACTCCGGTTGAACTTGGACCCTCCTTGTCCGGTTGAAAACTGACCCACCTGGTGGTCATTGGTCGGTGTTGGCCGCTGGTGGGCGGCCCAGGTCGCGGTCTTTGAGTCGGTAGCTGTCGCCTTTGAGGGCGATGACGTCAGCGTGGTGGACCAGGCGGTCGATCATCGCGGCAGCGACGACGTCGTCGCCGAAGACTTCGCCCCACCGGCCGAAGGGCTTGTTGCTGGTGACGATGAGCGAGGCCCGTTCGTAGCGGTTGGACACGAGTTGGAAGAACAGGTTCGCGGCCTCGGCTTCGAACGGGATGTAGCCGACCTCGTCGATCACGAGCAACGGGTAGCGGCCCAGACGAACGAGTTCTGGTTGCAGCCGGCCGGCGTGGTGGGCCTCGGCCAGGCGAGCGACCCACTCGGCGGCGGTCGCGAACAGGACGCGATGGCCGGCTTGGCAGGCGCGGATCGAGATGCCCGTCGCGAGGTGGGTCTTGCCGGTACCGGGCGTTATCCCCGGTTCCTGACGCGCCCTCATCACTGTCATCACCGAGCCCTGTCCTGACGTCCTGCCATCGTCGTTTCCTCGCAATCAGCGGGTCTTCTTCGACGAGATGGAACGGCAACGATGGCGCAGAGCGTGATGGCCCGACCCGACGGCGGGCCTCGCACGTGGACGGTGATCGATCAGGGATACCGGACGGTCGGACCGGTCGAGGAGTGGCTGGAGGCCCACCGGCATCTTTGGTCGCCGAACACGGTCCGCGGGTACGCGACCGCGCTGAGCCAGTGGTGGACGTTCCTTGAACAGCGGGCCGAGTCCGGGCGGTGGAACGAGATCGGCGTGCCGACGGTGTCGGCGTTCGTGTCCTGGATGCGCAACGGGCGCCGGGTCGAGCGTTCCCTGGTGCCGGAGGACGGGCCGTCGCCGGAGACGATGCAGGCGCGGCTGGCCGCGGTCATCTCCTTCTACACGTGGCACGAAGCCGTGTCCGGCGTTCCGGTGGCCGGCCGGTTGATGCGTGGAGCGCCGCGGCGGGCAGTGGCCCGGGGGCTGCTGTCCCATCTGGATGCCCGCTCGGGGCCCGCTCCGACGTCGCTGGTCCGGGTGCGCCGCAGCCGGCGGCATCGTCCGCCGTTGCTGATGCCCCAGCAGATCCAGGCGATCCTGGATGGCTGCGCCACCTACGATCCAGACACCGGTGAATGGGTCGGAAACCTGCGTGACCGGCTGCTTTTCGCCGTTCTTGCGGAGAGCGGCATGCGGATCGGCGAGGCGTTGGGTTTGCGGATCAGCGACTTCGTGATGGGTCGCGGCGGCACCCCGTTCATCGAGATCGTGCCTCGCGCGGACAACACCAATGGGGCGCGGGTGAAGATGATGCGTCCCCGCCGGGTCTACGTCGGCGCCGATCTCGAGCGGCTGTTCGCCGACTACCTGACCCTCCTGGCCTGCACAGCAGCCGATATGGGCATCGCGGTGGCGGCGGACTCGCCGCTGCTGGTCAACCTGCAACGGCCGCCGCTGCTGGCTGCGCTGCACGAGGGCACCGTCCGCGACAAGACGGCCGCGCTGCGGAAGAAGGGGATCGGCCCGCCCGGGTGGACCCCGCACTGGTTCAGGCATAGCCACGCGACCGCGTTGCTGCTGGCCGGCACGGCGGAGTGGGTGGTGTCCCGTCGGCTGGGGCACGCCCACGTCCAGACCACGCTGGACCTCTACGGCTGGGTCCGCGAGGACGAGGCGCTGCGGGCGGCGGCGAACTGGACGTCGTACGCGTCCAATTGGCGGGTGACCGATGCGCCGTGAACCGGGCGGGGGCCTTCGGCCCGCCGAGGACCTGGATCCCGTTCATCGGCTCTGGCTGGAGCTGCCCGAGCAGTGGCGGGGTCCGGTGATCGGACCCGGCATCGCGAACTGGGACCGGATCACCGAAAACGGCGACAGGCGAATCGATCTGACTGGGCTGCCTGACCCGTTCCCGGCCGAACTCGCGTGGATGGCGCACTGGCAGTCCGTCGACGGGACCCGATCGACGGTGCTGGCGATGAACCAGCTGGCCAACATCCTGCGCCGCGCCATCCGCGAGGGGCACCCGTTCCCCACCTCGATGCTGGCCTTGGACTGGGAGACGGCCTCGGCGTTGCAGGGGTGGTTCTACGCGCACCGCTGGGGGCGGCTCCCACCCAAGGACAGCCGTAGCCGGCTGCGGGTGCTGTTCCGGTTCGCCCGGCAGGCGTTGATCGCCCGCTGCCACGATGGCCCGTGGTGGACGCTCGACGAGTGGCATCCACGTTGTGATCCGCGGATACCGCTGTCGACCCGGGAACCACAGGCCAACTACGGGTGCTCGCCCGGGCAGATCACCCAGCCCTGGCTCCGGGAAGCCGTCAAGTGGTACCTGGGGACCCAACTGGAGTCCGGGGCGCTGCGCTGGACGACCGTGAGCCAGGACCGGATGAATTGCCTGCGCCGGTTCGACGTCTGGCTGACCAGTTGCCTGGACGATCCCATCGAGGTGCTCGGCGATCCAGCGGCGGCCGCCGGGCAGGCGGACAGATATCGACGTTGGGCCATGGAACCGGGCCACCGGAAGACCGGCACGTTCGACCGTCGGACGCCCCCGAAGCCGGCCCACCCGCGCCTGATCAACGACGACATCCGGGCAGTGGCAGATCTGTTCACCTTCATGGTGGCCAACCGAGACCGGGCCCACATCGTCACCGGATACGCCGTCTGGGATCGGGTCACCGACACCCACGTGGCCGGATGGTTCCGCCAGGTCTCCCGCATCCCGCGGACACCCACCCTGAACGACCGGCACTACGTCGACGACCACGCGCTCGCCCAGATTCCGGGTGCGCTGCCGTTGCTGGGCTTGCCCCGGGACCAACAGATGACGATCACCCGGGGCGACGGCACCCAGGTTCTCGCCGCCGGCTTCGACGATCCGCAGGCGATGCGGATGATCCTGCTGCAGATCCTGACCGGGCGTCGGTCCAGCGAGATCCGCACGTGCGAGTTCGATTGCCTGTCACCGGCTCCCGATATCTCGGTGCAGTCCGGGCAGGACCAGGAAGTCGTCCGGTTCCGCTACGCCCAAAGCAAGATCGACACCGCGCCGGACACCATCCTGGTCGACCGCGAGGTCTCCGCGGTCATCGAGGAGCAGCAGCGTTGGGTCCGCGAACACCTGCCGGAGTTCGAACCGCGGCATCTGTTCGTGCAGCGGACCGGGAACCGCAACGGCGACAAGCCCTACCCGCCGGGAACCTACAACTGGATGCTCCGGGAGCTCAGCAACGTCGCGCGGATCACCGACGGCCAGGGCCGGCAACTGCAACTGAGCAACACGCACCGGTTCCGACACACCAAGCTCACTCGGCTCGCCGAACTCGGCCTGCCCATCCACGTCCTGCAGCGGTACGCCGGGCACGCCACACCGACCATGTCGATGCACTACGTGGCGCAGCGCGAGGAACACGCCGAGCAGGCGTTCCTGGCCACCGTCAAGCTGCGGGCCGACGGCAGCCGGGTCCAGTTCTCCCGTGAGGACCACGACGGCCTGCACCTGCTCGACCGGGCCGACCGGTTCCTGCCCAACGGCTGGTGCCTGCTGCCCCCGCTCCAATCCTGCGACAAGGGCAACGCATGTTTGAGCTGCTCGGTCTTCGTCACCGACGCGACCCACGAGCCGACACTACGACGCCAACAGGCCGAGACCGAAGCGTTGATCACACGCACAACCAACGCGTTTCGGGAGAAGCACGGTCGCGCCATGCCCGAGGACAATGTTTGGCTCGCGCAGCGTCGAGCCGAGCAAGCGGCGCTCACCCGGCTGTTGGACACGATGGCCGACCACCCCGAACGGGCGGTGCAAGGAGGCGGATGCGGCGCACCTCCGACAGGCCCGGTGCCCCTGGCACTCACCGGACCCAGGCGCAGGACCCGGCCATGACCGACGCGAACGCGAAACGCGCCGCGACGCTGACCGCCGCAGCCAAAGCGAAATCAGCCGCGAAGACCCAGGCCGCCGAGCAAGGCATCCGCGCGCTGGTCAAACGGGGCGAGTCCGTCACCTTCCAGGCCGTTCAACGGGAAGCCGGCGTCTCGCACGCCTTCCTCTACGGCAGCCCGGACCTCCGCGCGCGGATCGAGCACCTACGTTCCCGCGGCCGCCCGGGACCGACGCCAGCCAACCCACCGGACTCGGAAAGCACGCTCGTCCTGAGCCTGACCGCCCAGATCACCCAGCTCAAGAAGCGGCACCGGCAAGAGATCCAGACCCTCAAAGACGCGCTCGCGCAAGCCCACGGGGAGAACCTTGAACTTCGCCGCGAACTCGCCCGCAAGGGCAGCTGCGCCCGGCACCACACCGCTCACGTTGCATCGATCGCAGAAACGTCATGACCAGCGCAAATGTCGCTCGCAGGAGCCCAAACCGTCGATAACGGTCGGTCCGAGGAACACGATGTTCTGTTTGCCGGTGACGAAGTCCAGGGTGCCCAGGTGCGCGATCTGGTCGCGTTTCAGGCCGCGGGCGTGGTCGTAGTCGAAGTCCTCCAGCGACTTGCGGGCCGGGAACCGGGCGGCCCGGATCCGGCCCTCGCCGCCGTGTGATTCCCGCGCGGAGACCTCGCGTTGCAGGCAAGCGACCAGGAACTCCTCGTGAGTCCAGGACTCGGCGCGGGCCCGTTCGGCCAGCCGCGGCACGACACCAGCCAGGGTCGGCGCCTTCAACGCGCGGGCCAAGAACGCGACCTCCGAAGCGACGTCCCGACCACCCGCCGGCCCGGACGCCGCGGCGCGGGTGGCCATCAGGCGACCTCACCGTCGGCCACGTCGACGCTGGGATGATCGTCGAGGTCGTCCTGCAGGCCGAAGATGCGGTCGTAATCGGCGAGTTCGCGGACCGCGACGTCGGTCTCTACCGGCCGTCGCACCCGTTCGCGGTGGGCGGCGCGTAACGCCGCCGCGGCCTGGGCATGGTCGGCATCGGTGATGGTCTGCCGCCGCGCCCAGCACCGTTCGTGCGCGGCCACGACCGTGCCGGCGCAGGTCACCACGACCTGATCCAGATCGGCCAGCACCTGCACCCGTCGACCGACCACACCGGGATGCACCGAATAGTCGTTGGAATCGACGCGGACGTAATGATCACGAGGCAGCAGCGGCGACGCGGTCCAGCCCACCACCGGCGCAACCGGTGGCATCGCCATCATCGCGGCCAGGTCCGCCGCCCACCGGTCGATGGGCCGGCACCCGAGCCGGCGGTGTTGCCGCTGGTTCGCCCGGACCAGCCACGCAGCCAGCTGGGCGTTGAAGTCAGCCGGGGAGGTGAACGTGCGGCCGGGCAGGAATGAGGTCTCCAGATAGCCGTTCGCCCGCTCGACCAGGCCCTTGGACTCAGGGTCGCGCGGCGCGCAGAGCACGACCTTGATACCCAACGTTCCACGGAAGGCGTTCATCGGTTCGGTCAGTTCCGGTCGGCCGCCGCGCCACCGGCCGACCGCGGCCTCGTTGTCCCAGACCAGGGCTCTGGGCAAGCGACCCCACCCCAACAGCAGCTCCCAATGCCCAGCCAGTAGATCCGCAGACTGCCGCGACGGCAGCATCCTGGCCGTGATGACCCGTGAGAACCCCGACACCATCACTAGCACCGGTGGACGGGCGACCTGATCGAACCCCACCGGCACGTCCACCGGCGGAAACCACAGATCGCACTGCGCCAACTGCCCCGGCCCATACTCCGTCCGCGACGCCGGATCCGGCGGCACGAACAACGGCCGCAACACCGCGACCCGCTCGAAGAACACCGTGCGGCCCCGCGACCACCCAACCCGCTCCATGATCACCGACGTCGGCATCGACGGAAACTCCGCCAACAACGCCCGGATGGCCGGCTCGAACGCATCAACGGCCGACCCGACCGTCGCCCGCTCATACCTCGGCGGACCCTGCGCGGCCAACGCCCGCTTCACAGTGTTCTTCGAACACCCCAGACGCCGAGCGATCGCCCGGATCGGCATCCCCTCCGCCCGATGCAACCGACGGATCTCCGCCCAGTCATCCACAATCAGCACCCCACGATCGTTGCGAGGTGGGTCAGTTTTCAACCGGACCAGCTGGGTCAGGATTCACCCGGAACCGACAGCCTCCACGAAGACGGACGGCAGTTAGTGCTCCCCGCGCCCGCGGGGATGAGCCCATCGCCGGCAAGCACGCCGCGACGAACAGCGCGTGCTCCCCGCGCCCGCGGGGATGAGCCCGATCATGTGCACCTGGTCGTGCAACTCGTCCGGTGCTCCCCGCGCCCGCGGGGATGAGCCCGGCGAGCAGAGCGGTGACCTGATCGGCCAAGAGTGCTCCCCGCGCCCGCGGGGATGAGCCCGTGATCGTCAAGCCCGGCGTCTACCTGACCGCGTGCTCCCCGCGCCCGCGGGGATGAGCCCGAGTCCGGGCTCATGGGCCAGGACAGCGAGAAGTGCTCCCCGCGCCCGCGGGGATGAGCCGCGTCCGCGGATCGACCCGTTACGCACCGATCAGGTGCTCCCCGCGCCCGCGGGGATGGGCCCCGCATCGGCAACTGCCGTGACTTGGCGACCTGGTGCTCCCCGCGCCCGCGGGGATGAGCCCCGCCCGCGCCCAACTCGGCCAGAGCCTCGACCGTGCTCCCCGCGCCCGCGGGGATGAGCCCCGCCCGCGCCCAACTCGGCCAGAGCCTCGACCGTGCTCCCCGCGCCCGCGGGGATGAGCCCGAGCCGAAGCCACGCGACTGACCGACGAACAGGTGCTCCCCGCGCCCGCGGGGATGAGCCGTGTCGGATCAGGTCGGCATTCGAGCCCACCCATGTGCTCCCCGCACCCGCGGGGATGAGCCTACTCAGAACTGGCTCGTCGACTCCTCGTTCGTGTGCTCCCCGCGCCCGCGGGGATGAGCCCGGCCGCAGGCCGGTCAACTGGGTACATGACTCGTGCTCCCCGCGCCCGCGGGGATGAGCCCGCGCCACACGCACGCCCCCGCTCCTGGAGGGTGTGCTCCCCGCGCCCGCGGGGATGAGCCCCTGAACTCGTGGGCCGCACACGCCCGCGGGTTGTGCTCCCCGTGCCTGCGGGGATGAGCCCGGTTCCTGGGTGCGCTCACCGGCGGTGCCGTCGTGCTCCCCGCGCCTGCGGGGATGAGCCCACGTCCGTACCCGAGCCGGCGGTACGGCTGGCGCGCTCCCGCGCCCGCGGGGGTGAGCCCTACACGGTATTGGCCTACCAAATCGGGATTCTGTGCTCCCCGCGCCCGCGGGGATGAGCCCTGCCAGGAGTTCAGCTGGTTCGCCGCGTCGGCGTGCTCCCCGCGCCCGCGGGGATGAGCCCTCGTCTTGGCTGGCTGGCTCTTCCTTGGCGATGTGCTCCCCGCGCCCGCGGGGATGAGCCCCGCCTCCCTGGAGTCCACGAAGACCCAGATAGGTGCTCCCCGCGCCCGCGGGGATGAGCCCCCGAACAGCACGGCGGCGGTGCGGGCGCACAGGTGCTCCCCGCGCCCGTGGGGATGAGCCCTCCTGGATGGTGACCGGACTGGTGCCGAGGTTGTGCTCCCCGCGCCCGCGGGGATGAGCCCGAACCGACAACCCGCGCGTGCAATCTGCTGGCGTGCTCCCCGCGCCCGCGGGGATGAGCCCGAGCTGCTGCTGCACGGCGCATCGGACGCCGAGGCGGCCCGGGTGGTGCTCCCCGCGCCCGCGGGGATGAGCCGTTTCCCTAAACAGGTTCTTCTCGATCAGGTTGGTGCTCCCCGCGCCCGCGGGGATGAGCCCCATCGCCGATCCGTTCCGATTCGAACGCCGCCGTGCTCCCCGCGCCCGCGGGGATGAGCCCGAGTTCACGCCGAACACGGTGACCCACACCGGGTGCTCCCCGCGCGGACCGGGATGAGCGTTCATCCCGGTCACCCTCGACGGCTCCGGCTGGGTGCTCCCCGCCAGCGGGGATGAGCCCTCCCGCTCCAGGTCGATGTTCAGGAGGGCTTGGTGCTCCCCGCGCCCGCGGGGATGAGCCCCCCGCGGATAGTAGAACCTGCCACGCAGCAAGGTGCTCCCCGCGCCCGCGGGGATGAGCCCTGCCGCGACTGGTAGGTGAACAACCTCGTGTAGTGCTCCCCGCGCCCGCGGGGATGAGCCCGGGTTCTCCGAGGCGTGCGTCCGCCTGTCCTCGTGCTCCCCGCGCCCGCGGGGATGAGCCCCTTCGTCGTCGTGCCCGCTGAGCTGCCCGAGGGTGCTCCCCGCGCCCGCGGGGATGAGCCCGGAACCCACTTCACCCCGTCGCACCAGTACTCGTGCTCCTCGCGCCCGCGGGGATGAGCCCTGGCTTGAGGCAAAGGCCGCCGGGACTCGGCGGTGCTCCCCGCGCTCGCAGGGATGAGTCCGTCAGAGCGACCCCGTAGGTAGTGCCGTGCTTCAGGCAACCGCGGGGATGAGCCGAAGGCGACGACGACCGGCGGGACGAGGTTGTACAGGCTGTCGACCCCAATGATCGCGAGAGGTCAGGATCCGGTTGTCGGTGATGGCCTGGAAAATCACCGTGAACGAGCCGACCGCGGCCCCCACGGCCAGCACCGTCCGTTCCCTTACCCGCGGGGCGTAGTCCAGCGCGCCGGGCACCGCGGCGACCGGGGGCACCCTCTTCCGCGCCCCGCCGAGCCGCGGGACCGGCCGCACCCGCACGCGCCGGCGCATTGCGACGGCTGGCGACTCCGGCACACCACTGACCCTGCTCGACACCCCGCCGACACGCCGAAACCGCAGCAGACAACGCCATGATCAACTCCGGGAGCGGGGGAGCGCCACCCGGAATCACGCGGTCCGGGCGAGCAAACCGCGCAGCTGATCGATCAACGGATCCGGGTGCCGCCAGATGTCGGCGGCGGTCGCGTACACGATGGTCCAGCCGGCGCGGCTCAACTGATTGTGCCGCTGCCGGTCGCGTGCGAGCTTGCCGTCACCGCTGTGGAAGTCCTCGCCGTCGTATTCCAGGCCGACTTTGGCGTCCTCCCAGCCCATGTCGATCCAGCGGATATTGCCGGGCACGACGACGCGGATCTGCAGGTCGGGCGCCGGAAGCCGGGCCGAGATCAACCGGTACCGGGCGCGGGATTCCATCGGTGACTGGGCCCGGCCGTCGGCGAACTCGCTCCACCGGCGCACGGCGGCGATCCCGCGGCGCCGCTTGGCCCGGTCGACCGCCTCGTGCAGTTCGTCGGCGGTGATGCAGTGGGTCAGCGCTGCATCCAGGACGGGCAGCACGTCAATCTCCGCGGCCCCGGCGGCGACGTCCACCGCGGTGTCGGCGGCGGCGGTGGCCCGAAAACCGTCCGCGAGCTGGGTGGCCGCCCGCGGCACCCACTGGTGCACAAGGACGCCCGCGCGCCGGCGGACCGACTGCCCGTCCGGAGTGGTCACGTGCAGCAGCCCGTCGTCGAGCACTCCGAATCCGTGCAGCGCGGCGGCGGTCTGGTGACAGGCCACGAGCGGAGCGCGCACCGCCAGCTGGAGCGCCCTGAGTCGGGTCACCAGATCGGCGTCCGGGATGCAGTAGGCCCCGCGCCACGGGTGGGTCAGCAGCTCGTCCTCGACGTGCCGACGCGCCCGCCGCCAGTGCGAATCCGCCCGGATCTGGCCGGTCGACCATGCGCCGGTCGGGTCGGGCGGGATCCATGGGTGCATGCGTTCAGGCTGTGGCCGGCGCCCGAATCGGCCAAGGGTCGATCGACCGATGTGGACGAAATTCGGACACGGGGACAACTCGGTGGGGGCCCGCGCCGGGCCCACCCCGGACCGCTGTTGATCATGGCGTTCTCTGCTCCGCCATCGGCGTGTCGCCGGCGTGTCGAGCAGACAACGCCATGATCAACTTCAGATTTGAGGGCCGGCGGCCGGCGCCGGGGCGGAGGAGCGCTCCTAGCGGGACAGGTCGCGCAGCATCACGGTCAGCCGGGCGGAGCAGATCCGGCGTTGCTGCTCGTCGCTGATCACGATGTCGAAGGTGCAGATGGTGCGGCCGACGTGGATCGGCGTGGACACCGCGGTGACCAGGCCGTCGGTGGCCGAGCGGTGGTGGGTGCAGTTCAGGTCGATGCCCAGCGGGGCGCGGCCGCCCCCGACCAGCGATCCGTGGAACGAGCCCATCGTCTCGGCCAGGGCGGCGCTGGCCCCGCCGTGCAGCAGGCCGAACGGCTGCCGGTTGCCGGCGACCGGCATGGTGGCGACCACCCGGTCCCGGGTGAACTCGGTGATCTCGATGCCCAGCCGCTCGGCCAGCTCGCCGCGCATCTCGCGCAGGATGGACAGCACGTGGTCGGGGTCGGCGGACGGTCCGAGGGCGGCCAGGGCCTGGGTGCCGGCGGGGCCGGGGAAGTCGGTCATCAACGCTCCAAGGGGGTCTGTCGGACCCTGAATCTAGACTCGCCCCCGTGACCACCGTGACGACAGGGGCGACGACAGGTCTGCCCACCGTGCCCGCCGACGACGCCGATGCGACGGAGCGGGTGCTGCTGTTGATGGACGGGCATTCGTTGGCCTACCGCGCGTTCTACGCGCTGCCCCCGGAGAACTTCTCCACCACCACCGGCCAGACCACCAACGCCGTGTACGGCTTCACCTCGATGCTGATCAACCTGCTCCGCGACGAGCAGCCCACCCACGTCGCGGTCGCGTTCGACCTGTCCCGGCAGACCTGGCGGCGCGAGGAGTTCGTCGATTACAAGGCCAACCGCAGCGCGTCGCCGTCGGAGTTCGCCGGGCAGATCGACCTGATCAAGGAAGTCCTGACGGCGATGCGGATCCCGTATCTGACCGCGGAGAACTACGAGGCCGACGACATCATCGCCACCCTGGCCACCCGCGCGGTCGCCGAGGGGCTCAACGTCCGCATCTGCACCGGCGACCGGGACGCGCTGCAGCTGGTCTCCGACCA
The DNA here is from genome assembly GCF_000024365.1 of Nakamurella multipartita DSM 44233. Taxonomy (NCBI): domain Bacteria; kingdom Bacillati; phylum Actinomycetota; class Actinomycetes; order Nakamurellales; family Nakamurellaceae; genus Nakamurella; species Nakamurella multipartita. The sequence continues at coordinate 3,333,721 of NC_013235.1, read as the reverse complement.
GGTGACCCTGCTCTACCTGCAGCGCGGCGTCTCCGAGATGGCCCGGTACACCCCGGCCGCGGTCGAGGCCAAGTACGGGCTGACCCCGCTGCAGTACCCGGACTTCGCCGCCCTGCGCGGCGACCCGTCGGACAACCTGCCCGGCATCCCCGGCGTGGGGGAGAAGACCGCGACCAAGTGGATCCGCGAGTTCGGCAGCCTCACCGCGCTGGTCGATCGGGTGGACGAGGTCCGGGGCAAGGCGGGCGACGCGTTGCGGGAGGCCCTGCCGCACGTGCTGACCAACCGGCGGCTCACCGAACTGGTCCGCGAGGTGCCGGTGGACGCCGATCCGGCCACCGACCTGGAGCGGCTGCCCTACGACCGCGAGGCCGTGCACCACATCTTCGACGACCTGCAGTTCCGGGTGCTGCGCGAGCGCCTGCTGGATTACTTCGAGCAGTCCGACGAGACCAGCACCGAGGGGTTCGAGGTGGCCGGCAACCGGCTGGCCCCGGGCACCGTGCGGGCCTGGCTGGCCGAGCACGGCACCGGCCGGGTCGGCCTGGTGGTCCGCGGCACCTGGGCGCCCGGTGGCGGCGACGTGCACACGCTGGCCTTGGCCGCCGCCGACGGTGAGGCCGCGGTGGTCGACGTGGTCGACACCGACCCGGACGACGAGGCGGCCCTGGCCGCCTGGTTCGCCGACCCCACCCCGACGAAGGTCGGGCACGACCTCAAGACGGCGGTCAACGCGCTGACCGCCCGCGGCTGGCCGGTCGGCGGCGTCGCCTGCGACACCGCCCTGGCCGCCTACCTGGCCCTGCCGGGGCAGCAGACCTTCGACCTGGGCGATCTGGTCCAGCGCTACCTGCACCGCACGCTGGATCCGGAGCACAGCACCAACGCCGGTCAGCAGCTCTCCTTGATCCCGGAGGAGAACGAGGGCGCGCAGACCGAGCAGGATTCGCGGGACATGGTCAGGGCCCGCGCCATCATCGACCTGGCCGAGGCGCTCGAGCAGCACCTGGACTCGCTGGGTCAGAAGTCGCTGCTGGCCGACATCGAGCTGCCGGTGATGACGGTGCTCGGGGAGATGGAACGCGACGGCATCGCCGTCGACGTCGACTACCTGGACGACCTGCAGTCGACCTTCGCCGCCGAGGTGACCAGCGCGGCCAAGGCCTGCTACGCCGAGATCGGACGCGAGGTCAACCTGGGCTCGCCCAAGCAGCTGCAGGTGGTGCTGTTCGACGAGCTGGGCATGCCCAAGACCAAGCGGACCAAGACCGGCTACACCACCGACGCGGACGCGCTGGTCAGCCTGCACGAGCAGACCGGGCACCCCTTCCTCACCCACCTGCTGCGGCACCGGGACGTCACCCGGCTCAAGGTGACCGTGGAGGGCCTGCGCAAGTCGGTCGGCGACGACGGCCGCATCCACACCACCTTCCAGCAGACGGTGGCCGCGACCGGACGGCTCTCCAGCACCGAACCCAACCTGCAGAACATCCCGATCCGCACCGACGAGGGTCGGTTGATCCGCCGCGCCTTCGTCCCCGGCCCGCAGGCCGACCTGCTGCTCACCGCGGACTACTCGCAGATCGAGATGCGGATCATGGCCACCCTGTCCGAGGACGAGGGCCTGATCGAGGCGTTCCGATCGGGCGAGGACCTGCACACCTTCGTGGCCATGAAGGCGTTCGGGCTGCCGGCCGAACAGGTCACCCCGGAGTTGCGCCGGCGGATCAAGGCGATGTCCTACGGTCTGGCGTACGGGCTGTCCGCCTACGGCCTGTCCGGGCAGTTGAAGATCTCGGTCGACGAGGCCAAGGAACAGATGGAGGCCTACTTCTCCCGCTTCGGCGGTGTGCGCGACTACCTGCGCGACACCGTGGCCCGGGCCCGCAAGGACGGCTACACCGAGACCATCTTCGGGCGCCGCCGGTACGTGCCCGACCTGAACAGCGACAACCGGCAGAAGCGGGCGATGGCCGAGCGGATCGCGTTGAACGCGCCCATCCAGGGCAGCGCCGCCGACGTGATCAAGGTGGCCATGGTCAACGTGCAGCGCCGCATCCGGGCCGAGGGTCTGCGGTCGCGGATGCTGCTGCAGGTGCACGACGAGTTGGTCTGCGAAGTGGTCGCCGACGAGCTGGCGGTGATGACCGAGCTGCTCAAGCAGGAGATGGGCGGCGCCTACCCGCTGGCGGTGCCGCTGGAGGTCTCCGTCGGGTCGGGAGCCAACTGGGACGCGGCCGCGCACTGACCCGTACCGGGCGCAGCCGGGCCGCCCCCGGACGGGGGTGGCCAGCGCACATTCGGGCGATGTTGCTGGTCATTGGGGTGCGTCGACCCGCGGCCGGGCCCGGACTCACCTACGCTCCATGTCGACAATCGGCAGCAGTGTCCCGGGAGCGAAGGTCCGCCCATGAACAACAACACGTACGACCTGTCCACCTGGGGCGTCGGGGCCATCGTCGGCGCCAGCCTGCTCGGGTTGGTGATCTGGGTGGTCTTCCTGATCGCCTACATCAAGATCATCAGCAAGGCCGGCTACTCCGGCTGGTGGGTGCTGATCATGTTCGTGCCGATCGTCAACGTGGTCATGTTGTTGATCTTCGCCTACAAGGAATGGCCGATTGAGCGGGAGCTGGCCGAACTGCGCTCCTGGGCCAACCAGATCCAGCGCGGCCCCGGCCCGCAGCAGTTCGGCAACTCGCAGCAGTTCGGCGGGGGCCAGCCCGGCGGTCCGCAGCCGTACGGCGGCGGCCAGCCCGGCGGCCCGCAGAACCCGTACCAGCAGCGGTAGCCGGCCCGCCGGCCACGCCGGCGCGCGTCGCCTTCAGCCGAGCCGGGTGACGAAGATGGCGGTGCCGGGGAAGTACTCGCCGCGCAGTGGCGACCACTGGCCCCACTCCTGCGCGAAACCCTCCGGCCACTCCGGCTCGACCACGTCCAGCACCTGGAAGCCGGCGGCCACCAGTTCGCGGATCCGGTCGCCCATGGTCCGGTGGTGCTCGACGTAGGCGGGCACGTCGTCGGCGTCGACCTCGACGTAGGGCGATCGGTCGAAGTAGGACTGGATCACCGTCAGCCCGGCCGGTCCGGGGTCGTCCGGAAAGGCCCAGCGCATCGGGTGGTTGACCGCGAACACCCAGCGGCCGCCCGGCCGCAGCACCCGCGCCACCTCCCGCATCGCGCCGGCCGAGTCGGCCACGAACGGGATCGCGCCGAACGCCGAGAAGGCGATGTCGAACGAGCCCGAGCGGAACGGCAGCTCGCAGGCGTCGGCCTGCACCAGCGGCACCGCGATGCCGGTCCGCGCGGCCGCCGCCCGGGCGTGGGCCAGCATCCCGGCCGACAGGTCGAAGGCGACGACCTGCGCCCCGCGGCCGGCCAGGTACCGGGCGCAGGGCGCCGATCCGCAGCCCACCTCCAGGATCCGGCGACCGGCCACCTCGCCGAGCAGGCCGGCGTCGGCCTCGCGCAGGTTCTCCGGGCACCACACCAGGTCGGCCGCACCGAGGAAGTCGCCGTGCTCGCGGTGGTAGTCGTCGGCGTCGGCATCCCACCAGCGGCGGTTGGCGGCGCGACTGGCCGCCTGATCGGCGGGCCGGATACGGGGCCGGGTCGGTCCGACCGGCTCGGCGAGGATGCCGGCAGCCCCGGGGGAGACGAACGGCACCGGCACGTCAGTGGTCACCGGGTTATGGTGCCAGCATCGACCAGGGCCGGTGACGGCCGATCATCCCTGTCGTCCGGGGTCCCGATGTGCCCGGATGGGTGATCATGGCGTACGCTGGTTTGTGCGTTGTGGGTCTGTGCTGTCTCGGAATGGAGCAGACCGCACTCGTCAGGTCATCACCGAAGCATCGCCTTGCAGTAGGGGGCTCGAGTCCCGGGGGCGTCGTTCCAGGTCGCCCGGACGAACCAGCCCCGCTGCGTGCCGCCAGCCCAGATCCGGCCCGACCCCGTCGACGTCGCGATCCCGACACCACCCCGTCCGGAGCACCCCACCACATGTCCATCTCTACCGTCGCCGCCCCACAGGTCGCCATCAACGACATCGGGTCGGCTGAGGACTTCCTCGCCGCCATCGATTCCACGATCAAGTACTTCAACGATGGCGACATCGTCGAAGGCACCATCGTCAAGGTCGATCGCGATGAGGTCCTGCTCGACATCGGCTACAAGACCGAGGGCGTCATCCCCTCGCGTGAGCTGTCCATCAAGCACGATGTCGACCCCAGCGAGGTCGTCGAGATCGGCGAGCACGTCGAGGCCCTCGTCCTGCAGAAGGAGGACAAGGAAGGCCGCCTCATCCTGTCCAAGAAGCGAGCTCAGTACGAGCGCGCCTGGGGCACGATCGAGAAGATCAAGGAAGAGGACGGCGTCGTCTCCGGCACCGTCATCGAGGTCGTCAAGGGCGGCCTGATCCTGGACATCGGCCTGCGCGGCTTCCTGCCCGCGTCCCTGGTCGAGATGCGCCGTGTCCGCGACCTGCAGCCCTACGTGGGCCGCCAGCTGGACGCCAAGATCATCGAGCTGGACAAGAACCGCAACAACGTGGTGCTGTCCCGCCGGCAGTGGCTCGAGCAGACCCAGTCCGAGGTGCGCAGCGAGTTCCTCAACCAGCTGGGCAAGGGCCAGGTCCGCAAGGGCGTCGTGTCCTCCATCGTCAACTTCGGTGCGTTCGTCGACCTGGGTGGCGTGGACGGCCTGGTGCACGTCTCCGAGCTGTCCTGGAAGCACATCGACCACCCGTCCGAGGTCGTCGAGGTCGGCCAGGAGGTCACCGTCGAGGTCCTGGACGTCGACATGGACCGCGAGCGCGTCTCGCTGTCGCTCAAGGCGACCCAGGAGGATCCGTGGCGGCACTTCGCCCGGACCCACGCCATCGGCCAGGTCGTCCCCGGCAAGGTCACCAAGCTGGTTCCGTTCGGCGCGTTCGTGCGCGTCTACGACGGCATCGAGGGCCTGGTGCACATCTCGGAGCTGGCCGGCCGCCACGTGGAGGTCCCCGAGCAGGTCGTGACCGTCGACGACGAGATCTTCGTCCGCGTCATCGACATCGACCTGGAGCGTCGTCGGATCTCGCTGTCGCTCAAGCAGGCCAACGAGGGCATCACCGCCGAGACCGAGTTCGACGACGTGCGGGCCCAGTACGGCGTGGTCGACCACTACGACGAGCAGGGCAACTTCGTGCCGCCGGAGGGCTTCGACGTCGAGACCGGCGAGTGGCTCGAGGGCTTCGACACGCAGCGCGAGGCGTGGGAGAAGCAGTACGCCGACGCGCACGCGGTGTACGAGTCGCACCTCAAGCAGATCGCGGCCGCCCAGGTGGCGGACGCGGAGTCGGCCGAGCCGAGCAACTACTCGTCCGACACGGCTGCGGCCGCCGGCGAGCAGGTCCCGGCCGGTTCGCTGGTCAACGACGAGCAGCTCGCTGCGCTGCGGGAGCGTCTGGCCGGTAACTGAGCGATCAGTCACCCAGCAGTCCTCGAAGGGCCGTCACCGTTTCGGTGGCGGCCCTTCGGGCTTGTCCGGCTCGTCCCGGCCCAGGCTCCTGATCAGCGCGAAAGGGTTGACACGCCGGTGAAGTCGGCGTTGGCCCTGCCCGATTCGGCGCGGGCCGACCGTTACGGTGAACTCATGCGTCGTCACCTGGTGTTGGCCGCCGCCCTGACCGGGGTGCTGGCCGTCTCGGCCTGCTCCTCCGATACGGGCACCCGTCGGACCGTCACCGCGGTGGTGACCGTGTCCAGTGGCGACGCCGCCGCCTCCGGGTCGGAACAGCCCGCGGCCAGCGAATCGGCCCCGCCCACGGATTCCGCCTCGCCCAGCCCCGAGTCGTCCGCGGCCGCCTCGTCCAGCCCGGCCGTGTCGGCCGCCCCGATCGTCACCGGCATCGACCCGCTCAAGGTGGATTGTGGCGCGATCATCAGCGCCGACGACGTCAAGAAGAGCCTGAACGCGGACATCCCCAACGACCGGCTCAAGGTCAACGTGGCCGAGGTGAACACCGACGCCGGGCAGACGGGCTCGGTCCGCTGCCTGTACGGGCTGTCCGCCGACAAGAAGACCGGCCAGATCACGCTCCGGCTGACCAGCTACACCGACGCCGCGGCCGCGCAGAAGCAGGTCGGCGTGACGGTACAGAACGAGACCGACAACGGCGGCCAGATCAGCCAGACCACCGTCAACGGTTACCCGGCCACCATCGCGCTGCGCGACGGCGGGCTGATCGTGATGTCCTACGACAACTGGACCCTGGCGATCGCCGCCCCGGCCTCGGTGGATGCCGCCACGCTGACCACGGGCCTGCCTCAGCTGGCCGGCGCCGCGCTCACCCGCATCATCAAGTCCTGACCCGCCCTCGGCTCGCCGTCGGGACGCCGTCAGCCGTCAGGGCGCAATCAGATTGCCGTCAGGACGTGGCGGGGACGGCGGCCAGCCCGGCGGTCCGGCGCCGGGCGTGCGGAGCGCGCACCAGGTGCCGCCCGGGCCGCAACAGATGGCTCAGCCAACCGCGGTAGACGACCACGACCAACGAGTTCACCGACACCAGGCCGGGCCGCCCGCGCCGGTGCCGGCCGGAGTCCTGGGCGTTCGTCGAGGGACGCGCCAGCGTGATCGTCACGACGGACTCCTGTCGGTTGGCGGATCGAGAGTGGGGCGGGCGGGTCTCGCGCCTGACGCTACGTCCAGCAGCGCGCGACGGACGGTAACCGGACACGCGTGTCGGGATGCGACCGATCACCCGGTCCGGGGGCGGGGGATGATCGGTCGATGATCACTGTCGCGGTCACCGGAGGCATCGGCTCCGGCAAGTCCACCGTGTCCACGGTCCTGCGCGAGCACGGCGCGGTGGTCGTCGACTCCGACCAGCTGGCCCGCGAGGTGGTCGCCCCGGGCAGCCCGGGGCTGGCCGCCATCGCGCAGGCCTTCGGACCGGCGATGCTGACCGCCGACGGCGCGCTGGATCGGGCCGCGCTGGCCGCCGTGGTGTTCGCCGACCCGGCCGCCCGCCGGCAGCTGGAACAGATCACCCACCCGCGCGTGCGGGGCCGCTTCGAGCAGATCCGGGCCGCCGCGCCGGCCGAGGCGATCGTGGTCAACGACATCCCGCTGCTGACCACGCTGGCCCAGGCGGCGTCGTTCCACCTGGTCATCGGGGTGCGGGCGGAGGCCGAGATCCGGGTCGAGCGGCTGATCGGCCGCGGGCTGACCGAGGCCGACGCCCGGGCCCGCATCGCCGCCCAGCTCTCCGACGAGCAGCGGGCCCCGCTGTGCGACGTCATGCTGGCCAATCACGGCCCCCGGACGGAGCTGGCCGGCGCGGTCGACGGGCTGTGGACGCAGCGGCTGATCCCGTTCGAGAGCAACGTGCGGGCCGGCCGGCGGGCCGAGCGCGGGGCGCCGCGGCTGGTCGCCCCCCGCGCGAGCTGGGCCGACGACGCCCGGCGCCTGGCCGCCCGGATCTCCGCGGCCGCGGGTGGGGCTCGCGTCGACCACATCGGCTCGACGGCGATCCCGGGCCTGCCGGCCAAGGACGTCCTGGACCTGCAACTGACCGTGGACTCCCTGGATCAGGCCGACGCCCTGGCGCCGGCCCTGGCCGCCGCCGGCTTCCCGGCCGTTCCCGGCATCCGCGCGGACACCCCGCACCCGGAGAGCGCCGACCCGGCCGGGTGGGTCAAGCGGTACCACGCGAACGCTGATCCCGGGCAAAGTCTCAACCTCCACGTGAGGGTGAGAGATTGGCCGAATTGGCGATGCGCCCTGCTCCTGCGGGACTGGCTGATCGCCGATCCGGCCGCCATCGCCGAGTACCGGGCGCTCAAGCAGGGCCTGGCCCGGCGCTTCGCCGGCGACCCGGACGCGGATCGCTACGCCCAGGCGAAGGAGCCCTGGCTGGCCGACGCCTACGGCCGGGCCCAGCAATGGGCCACGAGCACCGGGTGGCGACCTGCGGAAACCGGCACTGTCGGACCGTCCGCGTAGCCTTTTTCTCGTGGCCTTCGCAACCGAACACCCCATCCTGGCCGTCTCCGAGCACCGCCCGGTCGGCGATATTCCGCGCACCTCGGGCCGCTTCGAGGTGGTCAGCGACTACCAACCCTCCGGCGACCAGCCGCAGGCCATCGCCGAGCTGCGCAAGCGGCTGGACGCGGGGGAGAAGGACGTGGTCCTGCTCGGGGCCACCGGCACCGGAAAGTCCGCGACCACCGCCTGGCTGATCGAACAGGTGCAGCGGCCGACCCTGGTGATGGCGCCGAACAAGACCCTGGCCGCGCAGCTGGCCAACGAGCTGCGCGAGCTGTTCCCGGAGAACGCGGTCGAGTACTTCGTCTCCTACTACGACTACTACCAGCCGGAGGCGTACGTCCCGCAGACGGACACCTACATCGAGAAGGACTCGTCGATCAACAACGACGTGGAGCGCCTCCGGCACTCGGCGACCATGTCGCTGCTGTCCCGGCGGGACGTGATCGTGGTCGCCTCGGTGTCCTGCATCTACGGCCTGGGCACCCCGCAGTCCTACCTGGACCGCTCGCTACCGGTGGCGATCGGCCAGCAGATCGAACGCGATGCCCTGCTTCGGGCGCTGGTGGAGATCCAGTACTCGCGCAACGACGTCTCGTTCACCCGTGGCTCGTTCCGGGTGCGCGGCGACACCGTCGAGATCATCCCGGCCTACGAGGAGTTGGCCGTGCGGATCGAGTTCTTCGGTGACGAGGTGGAGCGGCTGTACTACCTGCACCCGCTCACCGGCGACGTGGTCCGCGAGGTCGACTCGCTGCGGATCTTCCCGGCGACCCACTACGTGGCCGGACCCGAGCGGATGGCCAAGGCGATCGCCGCGATCGAGACCGAGCTGGCCCAGCGGCTGGCCGAGCTGGAGAAGCAGGGCAAGCTGCTGGAGGCGCAGCGGCTGCGGATGCGGACCAGCTACGACGTCGAGATGATGCGCCAGGTCGGGTTCTGCTCGGGCATCGAGAACTACTCCCGGCACATCGACGGCCGGCCCGGCGGGTCCGCGCCGGCCACCCTGATCGACTACTTCCCGGACGACTTCCTGCTGGTCATCGACGAGTCGCACGTCACCGTGCCGCAGATCGGCGCCATGTACGAGGGCGACGCCTCGCGCAAGCGGGTGCTGGTCGACCACGGGTTCCGGCTCCCGTCGGCCATGGACAACCGGCCGCTGACCTGGGAGGAGTTCGCCGGCCGGATCGGGCAGACGGTGTACCTGTCGGCCACACCCGGCCCGTACGAGCTGGGCCAGGCCCAGGGCGAGTTCGTCGAGCAGGTCATCCGGCCGACCGGGCTGGTCGACCCGGAGGTGGTCATCAAGCCGACCCGCGGCCAGATCGACGACCTGATCGGGGAGATCCGCGCCCGCACCATCCGGGACGAGCGAGTCCTGGTCACCACGCTGACCAAGAAGATGTCCGAGGACCTGACCGATTACCTGCTGGAGCTGGGCATCCGGGTGCGCTACCTGCACTCGGAGGTGGACACCCTGCGCCGGGTCGAGCTGCTGCGCGAACTGCGGCTGGGCGAGTTCGACGTGCTCGTCGGCATCAACCTGCTGCGGGAGGGCCTGGATCTGCCCGAGGTGTCCCTGGTGGCCATCCTGGACGCCGACAAGGAGGGTTTCCTGCGCTCGGAGACCTCGCTCATCCAGACGATCGGCCGGGCCGCGCGCAACGTCAACGGCGAGGTCCACATGTACGCGGACAAGATCACCCCGTCGATGGAACGGGCGATCGACGAGACGAACCGCCGCCGGGAGAAGCAGCAGGAGTACAACCGTGCCCACGGCATCGACCCGATGCCGCTGCGCAAGAAGATCAACGACATCCTGGCACTGGTCTACGCGGAGGCGGACAACACCGTCGACGGCGGGTCACCGGTGAAGGTCGGCGGGTCCGGCCGGAACTCTTCCCGCGGCCGCAAGGCGCAGGGCGAGCCGGGCGGCAAGGCATCCAAGACCTCCGGCGTGTTCGCCGGGCACAACACCGCGGGCATGGCCCGCAGCGAGCTGGCCGACTTGGTCCAGCAGCTGACCGATCAGATGATGGCGGCGGCCCGGGACCTGAAGTTCGAGCTGGCCGGCCGGCTGCGGGACGAGATCTCCGAGCTCAAGCGGGAGATCCGGGACATGGACGCCTCGGGGGTGACCACCGCGAAGGATTCCCGCAAGGCCACGCTGCACGTGGTGAAGTGAGCCCGAGCCGGCGGCCGGCCGACGCCGCGGCTACTGGTTGAGGTACTCCAGGACGGCCTGCACCCGGCGATGGATGTTCGGGTCGGGCGGCAGGTCGAGGGTGTCGAAGATCAGCCCGATGTTGCGGGCCACCGCCGCCTCGGTGACCACCAGCTCGCGGGCGATCCGGGCGTTGCTGTAGCCCTGAGCCATCAGGCTCAGCACGTCGAGCCGGCGCGGGGTGAGGCTGTCGACCGGGTGACGCCGTCGGCGGACGGCGAGCGCCTCGGAGACCACCTCGGGGTCGATGACGGACTCGCCGGCCTGCACCCGTTCCAGCACCCCGTTGAACATGCCGAAGTCCAGCACCCGCTGCTTGAGCAGGTAGCCGATGCGGTGCCGGCCGGCGGCCAGCAGCTCGATGGTGCCCTGGGCGTCGACGTGGTGGGACAGCAGCACGATGGCCACGTCCGGCATCCGCCGGCGGATGTCCTTGGCCGCCTGGAAGCCCTCGCCGGTGTAGGTCGGCGGCATCCGGATGTCGGTGATGACCAGGTCGGGGGCCGTCTGTTGGACCTGCTCGGCCAGCTGCTGGGCGTCCGCCGCGGACAGCACGACCTGATGCCCGCCGGCGGTGAGCAGGCTGCTCAGGCCCTGCCGGAACAGACCTTCGTCCTCAGCCAGGGCTATCCGCATGGGATCATCATCCGCACTTGCGTGCCGGCGCCCGGCGGCGAGGTCACGCTCAGGGTGCCGCCGAACGCGGCCACCCGGTCGCGCAGCCCGACCAGTCCGGTGCCCGACCCGGGCACGGCTCCGCCGATGCCGTCGTCGGAGATCTCGGCGACCACGTCCTGCTCGGTCATGGTGAGCACGATCCGGATCGTCGATGCCTGCGCGTACTTGCCGGTGTTGGCGATCGCCTCGCTGACGACGAAGTAGACGGTGCTCTCGAGCTCGGCGGGCAGCCGACGCGGCGGGCCGTGCACCTGCACGTCGACCGGCACGGTGCTGCGGCCGGCCAGGGCCCGCACCGCGGAGACGATGCCCCGCTCGACCAGCGGGGCCGGCATGATGCCCCCGATCAGGTTGCGCACCTCGGCCAGCAGGGTGATCACCCCGGTGTGCAGGGCCGCGGCCGAGGCGGCCGTCCCGGCCGGGTCCGGCGCGAGCTGGATCTGCTGGGCGAGCAGGCCGAGGTTGATCGCGTGCTGCTGCACCCCGTCGTGCAGGTCGCGGGCGATGCGGCGCCGTTCCCGGGTCACCGGCCACCGCGATCCGGCGCCGGGACAGCCGCAGCGCCCGCTCGGTCCGGCGCAGGTCCAGCAGCACGGCCCGCAGGCTGGCCAGGGTGCGCTGGTGGCTGATGACCAGGGCCGAGGCATCGGCCACCGCCTCCAGCAGCCGCGGATCGACCTGGGCGCCCGGCCGGTAGCCGACGGCGCCGACCGCGGCGCCGTCGTGTCGGATCGGGAACAGTGCCTCGTGCGCCGGATCCGGCGGCACCGGAGTGCCGGTGGCATCGACGTACTCGGCCTCGCCGTCCCCGAACCCGCCGTCCCCGACCCCGTCGGCGCGGTAGACGACCCGGCTCCCCGGGACCCCGATGGCCCGGGACACCGCACCGTCGAGTTCCTCCGGCGTCATCGTCCGGTCGCTCATGCCCTCCAGGAATTCGCGCAGCTCCCCGGTGCGGCCGAACGAGCCGGTCAGCACACCGAACAGGAACACCACGGGCAGGGCGGCGACCAGCAGCGCCTGGACCGGGCCGGTCCGCTCCAGCAGGCCGGTGCCGGCCAGCGGGCCGATCAGCCGGGCGATCAGGGTCACCGTCAGCCCGACCAGGCAGGCGAACGCGTACAGGACGAACGGTCCCAGCTGGGTCTGCCCGGTGCGTTTCATCCGGACCAGCCGGATCGCCAGCACGCTCATGGCCAGCCCCAGGCAGGTCAGCCCGGTCAGCCGTTGGCCCAGGACGGCGGCATCGAGCACCGCGGTCGGTTCGGTCTGAACCAGGCGCAGCGAGCTGCTCCCGGCGAGCACCATGCTCGGCACTTCCAGCACCGTGGAGGTGACGTAGGCCAGGACCACCGTGAACCGGGCCAGGCCGGGGGCCACCCGGCCGGTCGGGAACGCCAGGATGACGTGGACGGTCACCGCCAACGGCAGCGTCTTGGTCAGCGACCCGATGGCGGCCAGCCCGGCCACCGGCACGGTCTGCAGGCCCGCACACCACTGCGCGAGTCCGGCCAGCAGCAGCAGCGCACCGAACGGGTTGTGCGGCTGACGCCACAGCGCGATCAGGCCGGAGGCGAAGAAGAGCGCGAGGGTCGACTCCCACAGCACGATCGTCGCGGCGTCCCACTGGGCCGCGGCCAGCATGGCCGTGTGGGTCAGCACCAACACCGCACAGAACGCGCCGAGGGCGAGCAGCAGGTGCCGGGGTCGGGCCGGGTCCGCCCGGGCGGCACCGCCCCGGTCCGGCCGGGACACCGACATGGGCGGCCGCCTTCCGGTCCGGGGCTGGGTCCATCGCGTCTAGCTGGTCACGTCCTTGCGCCGGAAGTGCAGGACCGCGATGGTCGCGAACACCACCGCGTAAGCCAGGCTCAGGAAACCGCCGCGGACCATATCGTCCCAGCGGATCGGGTCGACCAGGGCCCCGGTCCAGGCGAACGCGTACTTGGTCGGCAGGTAGTTGCGCAGGTCGCCCAAGGCGTCGATCTGGTTGAGGATCTGGGACAGGATCGAGATCAGCACGGCGCCACCGACCGCTCCGAGCGGGGCGTCGGTGAGAACCGAGAGCATCAGCGCCAGCCCGGCCACCCAGGTCAGCTGGATGGCCACGTAGCTGACGATCAGCGCGATCCGCAGCAGCCCGTCGGCGAAGGTGAACTGCTCACCGACCGGGGTGGACAGCGGGTTCCACCCGTAGGCGAACCCGCCGACGATCAGCGCGCTGATCGGCAGGACGAGCAGCGCGGACAGCGACAGCAGGCCGGCCACCAGCACTTTCTGCCGGATCAGCCGGACCCGGGGGACCGGCATGGCCAGCAGGTAGCGCAGCGAGGACCACGACGCCTCGGAGGCGATGGTGTCGCCGAAGAACAGCGAGATCACCACGATCAGCAGGAAGCTGGCCGAGAAAAACAGCGAGACCAGCGCGAAGTTGATCGACCCGGAGGTGGCCAGGTCGACCAGGTTGACCGCGCCGCGGGCGCCGGAATTGGAGCCGAAGGCGAACGCGATCACCAGGATCACCGGCAGCAGGGCCATGAAGCCCAGGGCCAGCTGGGTCCGCCGGCGCCGCAGCTGCCGGCTCAACTCGACCCGCACCCGTAGCGTCCGGTTCGGGTTGAACCCGACCGGGGTGCCGTCGGCGCTGACCGGCACCGCGTGGCGGACGTTCTGCATGACCGCGACCGCGGTGTCGGCCGAATGGTCGTGATGCGTCGGGCTCATGCCGACCCTCCCTGTTGGGTGCCGACGGGGGTCCGGGGGCCGGGGTCCGGCGGCCGCGTCGACCGCTCGGGCCGGGTGCCGGTCACCGGATGGTCGGAGGAGGACCCGGCCGCGCCGGAGGCCCCGACCATGTCCAGGAACACGTCCTCGAGCCGGTTCCGCGGCGCGGCCCCGTTGACCGCGACGCCCGCCGCGACCAGCGCGGACACCGCCTGGGACGGCGGCACCGAGCCCAGGTCGACCTGCACCCCGGCCTCGGTCCGCTCGATGTCAGTGGCCAGGGTGCGCAGCACCCGCTCGGCGGTGTCCTGGTCGTCCACGTCGAAGACCACCTCGCCGGAGGTGGCGACCAGTTCGGCGACCGTGCCGGCGGCGATGGTCCGTCCCAGGTGCACGACCACCACATGGGTGCAGGTCTGTTCCACCTCGGACAGCAGGTGGCTGGAGACCAACACGGTGCGGCCGGTCGCCGCATACCGGCGCAGCACCTCGCGCATGGCGTGGATCTGGGGCGGGTCGAGCCCGTTGGTGGGCTCGTCCATCAGCAGCAGCTCGGGCAGTCCGAGCATCGCCTGGGCGATGGCCAGCCGCTGCCGCATGCCCTGCGAGTAGGTGCGGACCTTGCGGTCCACCGCCTTGCCCAGGTTGGCGATCTCCATCGCCTCGGCCAGGTTGGCGTCCTGGGCCGGGCGGCCGGTGGCCTTCCAGTACAGCTCCAGGTTGGCCCGGCCGGACAGGTGCGGCAGGAAGCCGGAACCCTCGACGAAGCTGCCGATCCGGGAAAGGATCGGCGAGCCGGGCTTGACCAGGTGCCCGAAGACCCGGATCTCACCCTCGGTCGGGGTGATCAGGCCCATCACCATGCGCAGGGTGGTCGTCTTGCCGGCCCCGTTGGGCCCGAGCAGGCCGAGCACCTGACCGGCCTTGACCTGCAGGCTGACGTCGGTGACGGCCTTGACCCCGCCCGGGTAGGACTTGCCCAGGTTCTTGATCGACAGCGGCACATCGACCAGCGACGGGTCGACGTCGGCCCGGCCGGAGCGCACCCGGCCGCCGATGACCAGCGCGAGCACCACCAGCAGGGCCAGCACGATGAGCCCGATCAGCTGGAACAGCGGGATGTCGGGGCCGGAGACGCGCTCGCCGCCGACCTCCGGGGCGCTGACCCCGGTAATCCCGTCCAGGGCCGGGTCGGTGCTCAGGGCCACCCGGTAGGCGGCCGGCGCGGTCGGCCCGGCGTAGGCCTGGTCGGTGGTGGACAGGCTGACCTCGAGGGTCGAGCCGGCCTCGATCTGCAACGCGGCGGCCGGCAGGCTCAGGGTGACCGGGACGGGCGTGCCGTTGGCGGCCTCGGGCAGCCGCATCGGCGCCACCCCGCCCACGGTGGACCGGGTGCCGCCGGCGGAGACCTTGGCGATCGACCCGTACAGCACCATGCCCTCGTCGGTCTGGGTGCCGGCCTGCTCGACGGTGCCGGGGATCGGCAACTTGGTCACCGTCAGGTTGATCCGCGGGGTGCCGGCCAGCACGGTCAGCACGTCGAACGGGGCGGATTCGAAGCGGGCCGTCTGCCCGGGCAGGCCGCCGGCGAAGGTGGACAGCGCGGTCGAGGCCAACCCCGAGATGCCCGGCAGGCTGGAGATCGACGCGGGGGTCGCCCCGGGCGGGTTGACCACGAACTGGGCGTCGCCGGACAACGGGATCGACACCCGGTTGGTGGTCGAGCCGGCCGCCAGCCCCGGATACTCGGGCACCTCCAGGGTCCGGCTGCGGGCGCTGCCGGTGTCGCTGATCGGGCCATCCACGGTGTACCGGAACGCCTGCGAAGGGGCCGGGCCGCGGCCGGCCAGGTAGTAGTCGAACCACTGGGTGATCCGATCCCGGGTCGCGGTGTCCGGGCTGGTGCCGCCGTCGTGGCCACCGTTGTACCAGGTCACGGCCACCGTGGCGCCGTTGGCGGCGATCGCCCGGGCGTTGGCGTCGGCCTCGCTGAGCGGGAACAGGGTGTCCTTCTCGCCCTGCACCAGCAGCGTCGGCGCGGTGATGTCGCCGACCACCGCCGCCGGGCTGGACCGGGCCAGCAAGGCCGAGAACTCGGGCCCGATGCGGCCGGTCTGCGCGGCCTGCGCGTAGCCGGCGCACAGCTGCACCATCATCCGGCCGCAGCTGCCGGAAAGGGCAGCGGCCGCCGCCTGCGGGCTCACCCCGGTGGTCGATGACCCCGAATCGGCTGCCGCGCTGGGGCTGGTCGAGGTGGTGCCGCGGCGGACGAAGTTGCTGTCGCCGGTGTCGCCCTGGGCGGTTCCGGTGGCCGACAGGGCCGACCCGGTGGTCACCGAGGCCATCAGGGTGGAGGTCCAGAACTTCTTGAACACCCCGTCGGAGACCCCTTCGGCGGCGGCCGGGGTGCCCGCGGCCAGGTCGGCGTCGGTGGCCTGCGCGTTGGGGAACAGGGACTGTTCCAGGTCGTTCCAGGTGATCAGCGGGACGACGGCATCGACCCGGGGGTCGGTGCCGGCCAGCATCAGCGACAGCGCGCCGCCGTAGGACCCGCCGGTGACCCCGACCCGGGGGTCGTCGGGTCCGTCCAGCTGCACCTCCGGCTGGGTGGCCAACCAGTCGATCAGCGCGCGGGCGTCGGGGATCTCGTAGTCCAGCGAATCGAGCCCGATCTGACCGGTGGAAGCGCCGAAACCGCGGGCCGAATAGGCCAGCACCACGAACCCGTCCCGGGCGGACTGCTCGGCGTCGGCGGCCACCGAGTCCTTCGACCCGCCGAAGCCGTGGGCCATGATGATCGCCGGGGCCGGGGTGGTCGTCGGCAGGTACAGCGTCGCGTCCAGCTTCACCGGCTCGTCCACACCCGGTCCGCCCGGCGCGGTGATGGTGACGTCCCGGCTGGCCACCGGGGTGGGCGCGGGCGCCGGCCAGGCCACCCAGGCGATGCCGGCGACCAGGAGCACGACGACCGCGACGGCCGTGATCTTGCGGGTTCGGGTGTTCAACAACCGGGTCAGGCGTGCCTTCACCGGCCGTCCCTCGCCGGATGGAGGAAGGCTGCGACCTGATGCGTCATCCCACCAGCGTGCCAGACGGCGCCCGCGGGACCGCCCGCCCGAACGGCCTGGCCGTCAGGCCGGTCCGGTCGCCCGGTCCGGCGGGCTGCCGGGCGGATCGTCGGCCGGGTCGTCCCGAGTGCTGCGCAGCTGGTCCAGATGGCCGGTGGCCACGTCCAACCGCTGGTCGAGCAGGGCCTCCTCCAGGTCCAGCCCGTACTCGATCTCCCGCATGACCTCCTCGGAGATGCGCCCGGAATTGCGCAGGCCGACGAACACGTCGCGTTCGATGTTCATCATGTCCCGGTTCCAGTCGGCCAACCGGTGCAGCCGGCTGCGGCCGGTGTCCGAGGCCGAACGCGGATCCTCGGCCAGCGTCCGCCAGTCCCGGGTCTCCACCCACAGCCGCATCCGGCGGGCCCGGTCGGCGGGAACATCGTTCTCGGCGATCTCCCGCTCCACCGCGGCGGCGATGGCGCGATTGGCCTCGTCCCGGGCGGCCATCCGCTCGGCGTCGATCTCGGCGGCCGGATCGCCGGGGAAGTGCAGCCACTTGATGACCGTCGGCAGGGTCAGCCCCTGGACCACCAGGGTGCCCAGGATGACCGCGATGGTGCAGGTCAGCAGCAGCGACCGGTAGGGCGTGTCCAGCGGCAGCGTCTGCGCGGCGGCCAGGGACACGACCCCGCGCATGCCGGCCCAGGACACCGCGGCCAGCGGGCGCCAGTCGTCGAACGAGCCCGGCCGGCGCAGCAGCCGGCCGGCCCAGTTGAGCAGGAAGATCCAGACCGGCCGGATCAGGATGACCGTCAGCAGGATCGCCCCGGAGATCAGCACGACCGGCCGGCGGCCGATGTCGGGGGCGGTCACGATGGCCCACAGCTGCAGCCCGATCAGCGCGAACACGGTGCCCTCGAGCACGTACTGCACGGTGCTCCAGGTCGCCGTCAGGGTCAGCCGGACCTGGGGCTTGAGGTCGTAGGGGGCCCGGTAGCCGAGCACCAGACCGGCCACCACGACGGCCAGGATGCCGGAAGCCTGCGCGGCCTCGCCCAGCTGATCGGCGACGAACGGAGCGACCAGCGACAGCGCGGTGGTGGCCAGCGTGGAACCGGTGTGCCGGCGGGCCCAGGACAGCACGACGCCGACGACGCCGCCGACCAGGATCCCGCCCGCCGTCGCCCAGGCGAACTCCAGCACGGCCTCGCCCCAGGACATGGTGCCGACAGCCAGCCCGACCAGGGCCACCCGGAGCAGGACCAGGGAGGTCGCGTCGTTGAACAGCGACTCGCCCTCCAGCACGGTGACCACCCGGCGGGGCAGCCCGGCCCGGCGGGCCACCGCGATCGCCGCCACCGCGTCCGGCGGCGCGACGATCGCGCCCAGGGCCAGGGCGGCCGCGAACGGGATGCCCGGGATGAGCAGGTAGGCCACCGCGGCGACGGCGAACGCCGTCACCAGCACCATGCCGACGGCCAGTTGGGTGATCGAGCGCAGCAGGCCGCGCAGCGCCACCACCGAGGCCTCGGTGGCCGCGGCGAACAGCAGCGGCGGAATCAGCACGGTGAGCACGACCTCGGGCTCCACCTGCACCTCGGGCACCCCGGGGATGAACGACACCCCGACCCCGGCCACCAGCAGCAGGATCGGCGCGGGCACCCCGATCCGGCCGGCGATGCCGTTGACCGCGACGACCCCGATCACCAGGAAGATCAACGGCTCGACTGCGGGCATGGGGTGGCCTCCGGCGGATAGTCGGACACGAGCGAGCGAACGCTGGTGGGCGCGGGTCGGGAGCGGGTCGGCATCGTCGTCGGACCTTCGCCCTACCATGGGCATTGTTGGCCTCGGGGGTGACGGTGAGCCCACCGGGTCGGCACGCTCGATCGATCCGCACGTTCGACCCCGTCCACCCAGCCCGAAGGAGCGCATGTCGATGACCGACCTCGATCTTGGATCCGGTTCCGGATCGACTGCAGGAGCCTCCGGTGGTGGGCTCGTGCTCACCCCGCCGGCCCCGGTGCAGGTCGTCAAGCCGGAGCAGGCCGTCGGGGCCGTCTCGGTGGCCGACCCGCGCAAGGCCGAGCTGCAGACCCGGGCCAGCTCGTTCGCGATGGAACTGGCCGCGATGGACGTGCGCTCGCCCGAGTTCGCCAAGAAGATCGAGGCGATCACCGCCCTGGGCGACCGGGAGATGCGGGAGTCGGCCAACGTGTCCAGCCGGATGCTGGACCGGCCGGCCGCGGTGCTCAGCGGCGCCAAGGGCGGCGGTGGCGGCGACGCGCAGACCCGGGTCGCCAAGACGCTGTCCGACCTGCGGGTGACCATCACCGAGTTGGACCCGAACCGGGCCGACCTGACCGGCATCAAGAAGGTCCTCAAGTGGATCCCGGGCGGCGACAAGATCGACCGCTACTTCGCCAAGTACCAGTCCGCGCAGAGCCACCTGGATGCGATCGTGCGCGCGCTGGCCTCGGGCAAGGACGAGCTGGGCAAGGACAACGCCTCGATCGAGGTCGAGAAGTCCAACATGTGGACCCTGATGGGCAAGCTCACCGAGTACAACGAGCTGGCCACCGCGCTGGACGTCGCGGTGGAGGACCAGGTGCGGGTGCTGGAGTCCCAGGGCCGTACCGAGGACGCCAACACGCTGCGCTCGGACGCGCTGTTCCCGATCCGCCAGCGCAAGCAGGACATCATGACCCAGATGGCCGTGGCCGTGCAGGGTTACATGGCGCTGGACCTGGTCCGCAAGAACAACCTGGAACTGATGCGCGGCGTCGACCGGGCCCAGACCACGACGATCGCCGCCCTGCGCACCGCCGTCATCGTGTCCCAGGCGCTGGCCCGGCAGAAGCTGGTGCTGGACCAGATCACCGGCCTGAACGCGGCCACCGGCGACCTGATCGCCCGCACCTCCGAGCAGCTCAAGATCCAGGGTGCGCAGATCCATGAGCAGGCGGCCAGCGCGACCGTCTCGGTGGAGAAGCTGCAGCAGGCGTTCGACAACGTCTTCCAGGCGATGGACGCGGTCGACACCTTCCGGGCCCAGGCCGTGGACAGCATGGCCCAGACCGTGAACGCCCTGCAGGGTCAGATCGACCGGGCGCAGCCGTATCTGGAGAGGGTGCGGCGTGGCGAACTGAACGCCGGTTCCTGACCGGGGGTTTCGCGCAGCGTGGTGATGAACTGGTTGTTCGGACGGCCGGAGGAGCGCCGGCCGTCCGATCCGATCGTGCAGCCGCCGACGCCCGAGGAGGACAGCCCGGCCGCGTTGGCCGCCCTGCGGTTCCAGGCCAACCGGTTCGTCAACGCCTCGGCCGGGCAGTTGCCCGGCGCGGCGGTGGTCGCGGCGCGCCGGATCACTGACGTGATCGACACCGTGCTGTTCACCACCCGGGACCGCGACCTGGACATCCATGCGCGGGTGTCGATCAACGGGATCCTGCGGGACTACCTGCCGACCACGCTCAAGACCTACCTCGCGCTGGACCCGGCGGTGCGGGACCGGCCGCGGCCCAACGGCCTCACGCCGACCGCGGCGCTCACCGAACAGTTGGACTTCCTGCTGTCCTCGGCGTCGGAGGTGCTGGCCGCCGTCCAGCACGACGACGCCAACGCCCTCGTCGCGCAGGGCAATTTCCTGCGCACCAAGTTCGGCCAATCGGAGCTCGACCTGTGACCCCCGCCCTGCAACGCGGCGCCAATGTGGCGCTCACCCAGGAGATCCCGTCGCTGACCGGGGTCGTCCTCGGCGTCCGCTGGAATGCCGGTGCCGAGCAGGCGCTGTCGGACAATCTGGTGGCCGCGACGATCCTGTGCGACCGCGACAACCGGGCCCCCTCGGACCGCTACTTCGTGTTCTTCAACCAGATCGCCTCGCCCGAGGAATCGGTGACCCGCCGATCCGAACTGCTCGGCGACGACCGGGAGCAGATCGAGGTCGACCTGGGCGACGTGCCGGCCGAGATCCAGCGGATCGTGGTGGCCCTGTACGTCAACGACGGGCCGGGGGCGCGCCGCACGCTGGGCCAGTTGCGGGACTGCTTCATCCGGGTGCTCGATCAGCGGGGTGGCCAGGAGCTCGTCCGCTCGGAGAACCTGGCGCCGGCCCTGCGCTCGGAGACCGCGATCCTGCTCGGCGAGCTGTACCGGCACACCACCGGCTGGAAGTTCAAGGTGATCGGGCAGGGCTACGACAACGGGATCGCCGGCATCGCCGCCGATTACGGGGTGCCGTTGTGAGCGCGGGGGCGGACCGCCGATGACCGTGGATCCCCGGGCGCCGGAGCGGGCGCCCACCCGTACCGACCTGACCTGGCTGCGGCACCGGTCGCGGGTGACCGCCGGCGCGGGATCGGGGAGCCGGTCCGGTTCGGCCGGGCCGGGCCGATCCGGCTCGGCGCTGGCCGATTTCGTCGCCGGGCGGTCCACCGCGCGCCGACCGGCGGCCGCGAGCCGACCGGCACCGGCGCCCGCGCCTGCGCCGGCGGCGGCGGTGCCCGCGCCCTCGACGCCGGCGCCCGCGAGACCGGCGCCCGCGCCGGCGGCGGCGGCCTCGTCCTCGCTGGACCTGTCCTCGCCGTTGGACCTGTCGGCCCCGGCCGCGCCGCCGAGTTCGGGCTCGTTGGACCTGTTCGGTCCCAGTGCCCCGGCGGCAAGCCCGCCGCCCCCCGCGCCGCCCGGCACCGGATCGAGCTCGTTGGACCTGTCGGAACCGCTGACGCCGCCCGCGGTCCCGGCCCGGGCGCCGTCCGGGTCGACCTCGTTGGATCTGGGCGGGCCGGCGGCACCGCCCCCCGCCCGGCCGACCGGCAGCACCTCGCTGGACCTGGGCCCGACCCCGCTCCGGACCCCGTCGAGCACCCCGTCGAGCAGCTCGTCGAACACCGGGCCCGCCGCCGGCTCGGCGACCTCGCTCGACCTGTCCGGTGCGCCGGCACCCCCCGCGGCGCCGGCCACGGCCGCGCCGTCGATGCGGCGACCGGCCAGCACCTGGCAGGAACCCCGCACCACGCCCGGGGTGCCGACCACCCTGAACCCGCGCCGGCCGACCGTCACCCTCACCCGGGTGCAGTCCGGCGTGGGCACCTTGACGTTCGAGGCGATCATCACCGCCGCGGCCGGGGACCTGAGACTGGGCTGCGCCTACCAATTCCGGTCGGGCCTGGCCTCGACGGTGGCGCACCACACGGGCCGGCGGTACGCGCCGCCCGGGCAGACCCGCCGCCCGCTGATCGTGGCCAGCCGGCAGGACTACGAGCGGATCGCCGTCGACCTGCGTCAGGTCACCGACCTGGAACGCCTCGTCGTCTACGCGTTCAGCGGCAACGGGCAGCCGCTGCAGTGGGGCGGCACGCTGATCGCGACCACCTTCGGCGGCGATCGCATCGAGATGCCCATCGAACTGGCCCCGGCTCCGGCGGTCGCCGTCCTGGCCTCGGTCTACAACATCGGCGGCGAACTGATCATCCGGTCGGAAATGGACCTGATCGGCAGCACCGTGCGGGAGGCCTGCCGCGGGTACGGGTTCGATCGGATCAGCTGGGTGGACGACACCACCCCGATCGACTGACCTCGGGTCGTGCCCGTCGCCGGTCCTGCGCCCCCGTCCCGGTGATCGGTAGGCTGGCTGGCCGGGGGCTTGTCAAGAACGCGGGAACGTGTTGCGGCCGAATTCAGCGAGGAGCGACGTCGACCATGGGCGTGAGTTTGAGCAAGGGCGGAAATGTCAGCCTGACCAAGGCGGCGCCCAATCTGGCCGCCATTGCGGTCGGGCTGGGCTGGGACGTGCGGTCGACCGCCGGTGACGATTTCGATCTGGACGCCAGCGCGCTGGCGCTGGGCGAGAACCACAAGATCCTGTCCGACGAGTGGTTCGTCTTCTTCAACAATCTCAAGTCGCCGGACGGATCCATCGAGCACCAGGGCGACAACCTGACCGGTGAAGGCGACGGTGACGACGAAGTCATCAACATCGACCTGAAATCCGTTCCGCCGCAGGCCGTGTCGATCGTGATCACGGTGTCGATCTACGACGCCGAGGCCCGGCGGCAGTCGTTCGGACAGGTCCGCAACGCCTACATCCGGGTGGTCAACCTGGCCAACGACGTCGAGCTGGCCCGTTACGACCTGACCGAGGACGCGTCGGTGGAAACCGCGATGGTGTTCGGCGAGGTCTACCGGCACAGCGGCGAATGGAAGTTCCGGGCGATCGGGCAGGGCTACGCAAGCGGCCTGGCCGGGATCGCCAAGGATTTCGGGGTCAACGTCGGCTGACGATCCACCCCCGGCCGGCGGCGGCCCAGTAGGGTCGTCGGATGTGCGCCGGTCGGGCCGGCGTCAATTGCCTCGAAGGAGTTGCGAAGCATGGGCATCAGTCTGGTCAAGGGTGGCAACCTGTCGCTGACCAAGGCGGCACCCGGACTGTCCAAGATCATGGTGGGCCTGGGGTGGGATGCCCGGACCACCACGGGCGACAAGTTCGACCTGGACGCCAGCGCGCTGGGCTGCGGGGAGAACGGGACCGTCCTGTCCAACGACTACTTCATCTTTTTCAACCAGGCGCGCTCGCCCGAGGGGGCGATCGAGCACCTGGGCGACAACCGCACCGGTGAGGGCGCCGGCGACGACGAGGTGGTGGCCATCGACCTGACCGCCACCCCGGCCGCGCTGGACAAGGTCGTCTTCGTCGCGTCGATCTACGACGCCGAGACCACCGGCACCACCTTCGGTCAGGTCCGCAACGCCTACATACGGGTGGTCAATTCCGCCGACAACAGCGAATTGGCCCGGTTCGACCTGTCCGAGGACGCGTCGGTGGAAACCGCCATGGTGTTCGGCGAGCTGTACCGGCACGGCGCCGAATGGAAATTCCGGGCGATCGGTCAGGGCTATTCCAGCGGGTTGGCCGGGATCGCGAAGGACTACGGCGTCAATCTTTAGGCCAATCTCCAGGGAGTCGATCTCCCAGGCGTCGATTCACGTTTCATCCGCAAGACGACGAACGGGAAAGGCAGCAACGTGGGTGTCAACCTGACCAAAGGTCAGACGGTCAGCCTGGTCAAGCAGGGCGGCGGAGAACTCTCCCAGGTCCGGATGGGGCTGGGCTGGGACGCGATCAAGAAGAAGGGTCTGTTCGGCGGCACCAAGGAGGTCTCGGTCGACCTGGACGCCTCGGCGTTGCTGTTCGCCGCCGACAAGCGAGTCCTGGATGTCGTCTACTACGGGAACCTGCGCTCGGCCGACAACTCGCTCATCCACACCGGCGACAACCTGACCGGGGCCGGCGACGGCGACGACGAATCGATCATGGTTGACCTGCCGCGGGTCTCGCCGCAGGTGGCGCACATCGTGTTCGTCGTGAGCTCCTACAGCGGGCAGAACTTCTCCCAGATCGAGAACGCGTTCGCCCGGGTCGTCGACTCGGCCGACCGAGACAAGGAACTCGTGCGCTACCAGCTCACCGGCTCGGGGACGCACACCGCGGTGATCATGGCCCGGCTCTCCCGTCAGGGCGCCGGCTGGACGTTCACCGCGATCGGCAACCCGGGGAATGCCCGGACCGCCGACCAGCTCGTCCCGCTGGCCGCGCAGACCTTCTGACGGCGGCTTTCCCCAGCAACAACCGCGCCGAGTGTGCAGAATCGGCCCCCAAACCCCGGGTTTGAGGGCCGTTTCTGCACACTCGGCGCGGCGCCAGCCCAGGACAAACCGGGCGGGCCCCCTTATCGTGACCCGATGGGGGATGAAACGGTACTGGTCAAGGGTCAGAATGTTCCGCTCGATTCCGACCTCTCGAGCCTGCGCCTGAGTGTGCGGTGGGGCTGCGGGTCGAACCCGGTCGATGTCGATCTGGTGGCGCTCATTCTCGGCCCCGATCGGCGGGTCCGGACCGACGCGGACATGATCTTCTACAACCACACGGCCACCGCCGACGGGTCGGTGGTGCACGCCGGCAAGGTGACCGCGGATGCCGGCGGCTCCGACGACGTCCTGGTCGACCTGACTGCCGTCGACGCCGACGTGCACTCGCTGACCGTGGCCGCCAGCACCGACGGCGCGGCCTTCGGCGAGGTGGACCACCTGGAATGGTGGGTGGCCGGCGAGCGGGCCGAGCCGGTCGCCCGGTTCCCGGTGAGCGGCCTCACCAGCGAGCGGGCCCTGGTGCTCGGCGAGGTGTACCGGCGGGACGGGCACTGGCGGCTGCGGGCCGTCGGCCAGGGCTGGGCCGGTGGGCTGGCCGGACTGGCCACCGACTACGGCGTGACCGTGGACGGTTCGGACGAGCCGGGCGAGCTCGACGGCGCCGGTGAGTCCGAACTCGAAGCCGAACTCGAAGCCGACCTCGAAGCCGACCGCGAAGCCGAAGCCGAAGCCGTCGCCGAGGTCGTCGAGCCGGGTGGGGTGCTCGGCGACGACGCGGCGATCGCGACCGCCACCACGACCGAGCCGGCCGGGCCCGTCGAGACGGCTGAGCCGGTCGATCACCCCGAGAAGCCCGAGCCCGTCGACCCGACCGGGTCGACCGGACCGAGCGCCCCGAGCACGCCCACCCCGCCCCAGCCGCGCAAGGTCCGCATCGCCGCGGACAAGCCGGTCACCCTCCCGCCGATCAAGCTGGCCGAGGACGGCACCTGGCAGACGGCCCGCCTGTTCTCCATCTCGGGCATCGGCGGTGCCGACGAGCAGGAGAAGCGGGCCACGTCGGCCCTGCTGTGGACCATGGCCGCGGTGCGCCCGCTCGGCCGGTCGCTGACCGCCCGGGCCGGAGCCCCGGCCGGCGCGCTGGAGACCTTCCTGGAGGTCGGCTTCTCGCTGGGGGAATTGCGGGTGATCCCCGACGGGGTCATCCGCATTGCCCGCGGACAGAAGGTGTGGACGGCGTTGGTCGAGGTCAAGACCGGCGACGGCCTGCTCGGCCGCGAGCAGGTCGAGAAGTACCTGCGGCTGGCCAAACGTCGCAAGTACGACGCGGTGATCACGATCTCCAACCAGGTCAGCACCGACCCCGACGTGCATCCGGTCGACCTGCCCGCCCACGCGACCAATGCGGTGTCCCTGTTCCACATCTCGTGGTCCGAGGTGATGCACGAGATCCGCATGCTGCTGGCGCACCACCGGTTCACCGACCCGGTGTCGTTGTGGATCCTGTCCGAGCTGAGCCGCTACCTGGAACATCCCCGGTCCGGCGCCATGCCGTTCACCGACATGGGGCCGTCCTGGGTGTCGGTGCGGGAATCGATCGCGGACGGCACCCTGCGGCCCGGGGATCAGAAGGCGATCCCAATCGTCAACGCCTGGCAGAAGCTGGCCCGCCAACTGTGCCTGGGGTTGACCGCCCGGTTGGGGGTCCCGGTCAAGCAGGTCGTGCCGCGGCGCTGGCAGACCGACCCCGGGCTACGCCTGGACGAAGGCACGCACCGGCTGGCCGACCACGGCGTACTCGCCTCCACGCTGCGGGTGCCGGACGCGGCCGGACCGATCACGGTGTCGGCCGACCTGCGGACCAGCCGGGTGACGGTGAGCATCGAGATCGGGGCGCCGCAGGAGAATTCGCTCAGCCGGCGGGTCACCTGGCTGACCCGGCAGCTCAAGGACGCCCCGGACGATCTGCTGGTCGAGGCCCGCTTCGCGCCCCGGGCCGAGACGACCTGCGAACGGCTGGTCGACGTGCGCAGCCGTCCGCAGCTGCTGCTGCCCGGCAAGGACTGGGAGCCGTCCAGTTTCGTGGTGTCCCGGAGCCAGCCGATGGGCAGCAAGCGCTCCGGCGCCCGGGGCAGCTTCGTGACCTCGGTCAACGAGGCGGTGGACGGCTTCTACGCCGACGTGGTCGAGCGGGTGCGGCCGTGGGCGCCGCCGGCCCCGCCGCTGCCCGAGTCGGCGGGGGAACCGGCGCCCCCCACCTGATCGAGGTGCCGAAACGGCCCCGAAAAACCCCGGGTGTGAGGCCGAGCCCGGTCGGACCGCGGGCCGGGCGGAACCCGTTGGCGCACCGGCTCGTTACCCCTGTGGGCCGTCCGGATGGTCGGCCCCTGTCGTATCGCTATCAGGGAGAGCCACATGGCGTTCTGGGATTCGCTCAAGTCCAAGACCAAGGAGATGAACACCCAGCTGACCACCAAGGCCGGTCAGTTCAAGAACAAGGAATTCGCCAACGGCAGCATGGCGATGTGCGCGTTGATCGCGGCGGCGGACGGGTCGATCGACCCGGCCGAGCAGGCCAAGACGGCCGGTTTCATCCGCACCAACTCGGTGCTGGCGGTGTTCCCGCCGGACGAGCTGCAGCAGAAGTTCGACTGGTACTGCAGCAAGCTGGCCGGTGACTTCGAGTTCGGCAAGATCGAGGCGATCGCCACCATCGGCAAGCTGCGCAACAAGCCGGATCAGGCCCGCGCGGTTATCCAGCTGGGCATCATCATCGGCGGCGCCGACGGCAACTTCGACACCCGGGAGCGGGGGGCCGTGCGCGATGCGTGCAACGCCGTCGGCATCCCCGCCGCCGAGTTCGATCTGTAGTCGATCGGGACGCGCGGGCCGGGCGCGCTACTTGCGCCCGGCCTGCCAGTTCATGCCCCACCCGTAGGCCCGGTCCAGGGCCATCTGCCCGCCCTGGATGTACTTGACCTCGCGCTGGAACACCAGGTCGCCGCCGGATTCCACCAGTTGCGCGACGGCGCACATGCGCGAACCGGTGTCCGACTCGTCCAGCCGCACCTCGAAGGACTGGCCGTTGGCCGAGGTCAGGGTGACCACCCCGTCGACGGCGGCCCAGTTCGGCGCGCCCTCGTAGATCATCGCGAAGATCAACACCCGGCGGAACCGGCCCGGCGCGCCGAGGTTGATCGACATGTTCTCGCCGCCGGCCACGCTGCCGGTCCGGTCGTCCCCGTCGAGCAGGATGTACGGCGGCCGGTCGAGCGCGCCGAAGGCGTTGCCCATCGCCTGGATGACGCCCTTGCGGCCGTCGCCCAGCTCGTACAGGCAGCCCAGGTCCAGGTCGATCCCGCCGGACGTCGCGCCGGCGGCCGCGTTCTTGAGCTTGGAGAAGAAGCCGCCGCTCGCCGGCGGGGGCGGCGGGGCCCCGGTCGACCAGTTCAGGTTGACCCGCGCGGTGCCGCCGACCGCGCCGGACTTGGTCAGCGACACCTTGGGCGCACCCTTGGTCAGGGTGACCCGGCCGCCCCCGGCGGGGGCCGGGGGAGCGGCGGGCGGCTGCTGCGGTCGTTTGGTGTAGTCGATGGCCATGGTGGACCGCGACGTCCCTTCCGGTTCGTGGCTGCCCGACCGACGGTCAGGCGTGGACGGTGCCGACTTCCTCGCCCTTGGCGCGAAGTCGCTTGTTGCGTTGGATGCTGCTGATGAAGGCCGCGCCGATGAACGCCACGCCCAGCAGGCCGGTGATGAACTCGCTGATGTGCACCCCGATGGAGATCATCAGGATGACCGCCAGCGCGCCGATCGCCCAGTGCGCGCCGTGCTCGAGGTACACGTACTCGGACAGCGTGCCCTTGCGGACCAGGTAGACGGTCAGCGACCGGACGAACATCGCGCCGATCAGGCCGAGGCCCAGCGCGATCAGGATCGGGTCGGAGGTGATGGCGAACGCGCCGATGACGCCGTCGAAGGAGAACGAGGCGTCCAGCACCTCCAGGTACAGGAACAGGAAGAACCCGGCCTTGCCGGCCGCCTTGACCAGCTTGGTGTTGCGCCCGGCCACCGACGGTTCGTGGTCGACGTTGGTCTCGCGGGCCTCGCCGTCGTCCTCGCCGATGTGTTCGGCGTTCTCGAAGAACGTGCCCAGGCCGTTGACCGCGAGGTAGACGACCAACCCCAGCAGCCCGGCGAACAGCACCGTTTCGGCATCCTCGGCCAGGGTCTCGGACACCACCAGCAGCAGCAAGCAGGCGACCAGGATGGCCATCGAGTCCAGCCGGCCGGCCTTGGCCAGCGGCCGCTCCAGCCAGGTCAACCAGGTGTGTTCCTTCTCCTCGAACAGCCAGTTCAGGAACAGCATCAGCAGGAACATGCCACCGAACGCGGCGATGATCGGGTGCGCGTCGGTCAGCAACGTCTCGTAGCTGGGGGATCCGTCGGGGAAGTAGGCGGCGCCGTCCGCGGGCGGGTTCATGGCCAGCTGGAACGCCTCCACCGGCGGCAGGCCGGCGGCGAAATAGACGATCAGCAGGGGCAGCAGCAGCCGCATGCCGAACACCGCGATGACGATGCCGACGGTGAGGAACATCTTCTGCCAGAACTCACTCATCCGTTCCAGGATGGTGGCGTTGATGACGGCATTGTCGAACGAGAGCGACACCTCGAGAACGCCCAGAATGGCGCAGAGGACGACGGCGGACCAGCTGCCGTAGACGAAGGCCACCACCAGTGACACGGCGGTGACGATGTACGACCACATGAAGATCTTGACGTGCACGGAGGCCTTTCCCGTAACAAGGGGCGCGGTGGGCGCGGTGGTCAGGTCACTTCGGAGAAGTGACCGACCACCGCCCGTTCCTCCGCGTCAGGGCACTGATCAGATGTTCACTCCGAAGTCGCGGGCAATCCCCGCCAGCCCCGAAGCGTAGCCCTGACCGATTGCGCGGAACTTCCACTCCGCGCCGTTGCGATACAGCTCACCGAACACCATGGCGGTCTCGGTCGACGCGTCCTCGGACAGGTCGTAGCGGGCCAGTTCGCTGCCGTTGGACTGGTCCACGACCCGGATGAAGGCGTTGCGGACCTGGCCGAAGGACTGCCCGCGGGTATCCGCGTCGTAGATCGAGACCGGGAAGACGATGGAATCCACGGTGGCCGGCACGGTCGACAGGTCCACGTTGATGACCTCGTCGTCGCCCTCGCCCTCACCGGTCAGGTTATCGCCCTGATGCACGATCGACCCGTCGGGCGAGGTCTTGTTGTTGAAGAAGATGAAGTACTCGTCGGAGACCACCCGGTGGTTCGGATCCAGGCCCAACGCGCTCGCGTCCAGGTCGAAATCGTCACCGGTGGTGGATCGGACGTCCCAGCCCAGGCCGACGGCCACTGCCTTCAGGCCGGGAGCGGCCTTCGTCAGCGAGACGTTGCCGCCCTTGGTCAGGCTCACACCCATGTTTTCTCCCCTTCGATGGTCGACCGAGCTGCGGTGCCCGATCGTCTGTTCGTCCTGTGTTCACCGATCACCACGTCCGGGCCAGTAACCTGCGCTGGTCGATCGAAGTTGGGGGTGTCGGCCGCAAGCTCTCCGGGAACCCTATCGATCGCCACGGCCCAGACCGTGGTCATCCGATGACCGAACTCCCCGATTCCAGTCAGAGTTCCCGACCGTTCGCCAGACCGGTCGGGCCGCCCAGAAGGAGAACGATGCGGCACTTCGACCACCTGGCCGAGGACGTGCGTCGCGATCTGTTCCACGCCCAGCCGGAGTCCTTCGACCGGGACAGCGACCGGTCGGTGCTGGCCCACGCGCTGGGGGCGACCCTGTACGTGCCGGCGACCCGATCCGACCTGGCCACCACGGTGCGCCGGCGGGCGGCGGCCGGCGCCAGGTCGATGGTGATCGACCTGGAGGACGCCATCACCGACCACTCGGTGGATTCGGCGGTCGCGTCGACCTCGGCGGTGCTGGGCCAGCTCGACCAGGACCCGCCGGACAGCCTGATCTTCGTCCGGGTGCGCACGGCGGCGCAGATCCGGGAGCTGACCCTGGCCCTGGGCCCGGGCCAGCAGATCGTCAGCGGGTTCGTGCTGCCCAAGTTCGGGGCCAAGACCGGCGAGGAATACCTGCAGGCCGTCGCCGAGATGGAAGCCCGCTCGGTCCACCCGGTCTACGCGATGCCGGTCCTGGAGACCCCGGAGGTGCTCTACCGGGAGGCCCGGGAGGCCGAGCTGATCGGCATCCGGGAGCTGCTGGACCGCTACCGGCCGCGGGTGCTGGCCGTCCGCATCGGCGCCACCGACCTGTGCGGGCTGTTCGGCATCCGCCGGGACCGCGACCTGTCCATCTACGACGTCGGGGTGGCCGCCGACCTGATCACCCAGGTGGTCAACCACCTGGGCCGCACCGACGGCACCGGCTTCGCCATCACCGGTCCGGTCTGGGAGTACTTCGCCAACCACGAGCGGATCCTGCGGCCGCAACTGCGGCAGACCCCGTTCGCCGAGCGGCACGCCGACGAGCTGCGGCGCACGCTGATGAGCCGCGACCTGGACGGGTTGATGCGGGAGGCGATCCTGGACCGGGCCAACGGGCTGACCGGCAAGTCGGTCATCCATCCCTCGCACATCCCGCCCGTGCACGCGCTGGCCGTGGTGCCGCACGAGGAGTACCAGGATGCGCTGGACATCGTCGAGCCCGAGTCGGTGGCCGGCGGGGTGCGGGCCTCCGAGTACCGCAACAAGATGAACGAGATGCGACCGCACCGGATCTGGGCCGAACGGACCCTGCAGCGGGCGCAGGTCTTCGGATCCGCGGCCGCCGGGATCTCGCACATCGACATCCTCACCGCGTTGCAGGAAGCCGCGTGACCGCGGTCGCCGACGGTTCCTGGGTGGGGCGGCGCTACGGCATCGAGGTCGCCGATCGGTGCTCGCCGGTCGGCCTGGCCATGGTCGATCTGACCCGGATCGCCCTGCGTCGCAACCCCAAGCGGGCCCAGCTGCTGGTCTCGACCGTGCTGGGCAAGCACCTGCCGGTGGATCCACGGGTGGTCGACGGGGCCGGCCGGCTGCTGGGGGCGCTGGTCGCCCGCGCCCTGGCCGACGACGGGTCGCCGGTGCCGGCCGACTGGCGCGACGCCGCACGGGCGAGTGTGCGTGGCGGCGACCCCGACCGGTTGATGGCCCTGGTGGCCGCCGAACGCCGGGCCCCGGCGCCGGACGTGCTCACGGTGGGCTTCGCCGAGACCGCGACCAGCCTGGGGCACCTGGTCGCCGACCAGCTCGGCTCGGGTTACCTGCATTCGACCCGCCGGCCGGACGGTCCGGTGCCGGTGGCCGCCGACTTCGTCGAGTCGCACTCGCACGCGACCGACCACCTGCTGCGGCCGGGGCCGGCGGTGTCGCTGGCCGGCGCCGGCCCGGTGGTGCTGGTCGACGACGAGCTGTCCACCGGGCGAACCGCGCTCAACGTCATCGAGTCGCTGCACGCCACGCACCCGCGCGACCGTTATGTGCTGGCCGGTCTGGTGGACGCCCGGAGTCCCGAATCCGACGCGGTGCGCCGGTCGGTGGCCGCCCGGCTCGGCTGCCGGATCGACGTCGTCGCGTTGGTCGGCGGGGCCGTTGGGGTGCCCGACGGCACCGTCGATCGGGTCGCGGCCGACCTCGCCGGCCTCGACCCGGCGGCTCCGGCCGGGTCGGGCGACGTGCGCACGGTGCAATTGCCCTGGCCGTCGGAGGTGCCGCAGGGTGGCCGGCACGGGTTCGCCGACGCCGACCGGCCCGCGTTCGACGCGGCGATCCTGGCTGCGGCCGGCCCGCTCGCGGTCGCCTGCGGGGATGCCCGCCGGGTGCTGGTGGTCGGCACCGAGGAGCTGATGTACCTGCCGCTGCGGCTGGCCCTCGCGCTGCGCGGGCCCGGGCGGGCCACCGCGTTCCAGTCGACCACCCGGTCCCCGGTGCACGCGATCGACGAGCCCGGTTACCCGATCCGGCGGCGGATCGATTTCCGGGCGCGGGTGCATCCGGCGACCGACGAACTGGCCGTCCGGCACGTGTACAACGTGCGCTGGCCGGACCCGATCGACTCCGTGGGTCCGGAGGAGGCCGACCTGGTGGTCGTGGTCGACGACGGGCACGCCGTCGACGGCCCGGACGGGGTCGCCCAGGCGGTGGCCGCGGCGACCGGCGCCCCGGTCGTGCTGGCTCGATTGGCCGTGGCCCGATGACGACCGCCCCGACCGGGCCGGTCCCACTGCCCGTCCCACTGCCGGTCCAGCTGCCGGCCCCCCTGACCGGCCCCGCCTTCGGCAGCTACCGGCCGGACGAGGTCGCGTGGCTGCTCACCGACCTGTCGGCGGCCGACCTGGAGGCCGACGCGGCCCTGCGGGAGTCGGCGATCCAGGCCGGGCGGGCCCACTACGCCGAGTCGCTGCCGGTGGAGTACCAGCCCGACCCGGCCTACCAGGCGTTGTTCGACCGCATCCTGGCCGACACCGCGGCCCGGCTCGCGCACGCGGTCGGCGCGGTCACCGAGCTGGTGCTGGCCGAGCGCGGCCCCGACGTCGTGCTGGCGTCGCTGGCCCGGGCCGGCACCCCGATCGGCATTCTGATGCGGCGGTGGGCCCAGCGGTTCCACGGTCTGGACCTGCCGCACTACGCGGTGTCGATCGTGCGGGCGCGGGGGATCGACGAGGTTGCGCTGCGCTACCTGGCCACCCGTCACGACGCGGCGTCAGTGGTGTTCGTCGACGGCTGGACCGGCAAGGGCGCCATCGCCCGGGAGCTGTCCGAGGCGCTGGCCGGAGTGCGGGCGGCCGGCGGCCCGGCGTTCTCCGACGACCTCGCGGTGCTGGCCGATCCCGGTCACTGCGTGCGCACCTTCGGCACCCGGGACGATTTCCTCATCGCCTCGGCCTGCCTGAACTCGACGGTGTCCGGCCTGGTCTCGCGAACCGTGCTGAACCGGGACCTGATCGGCCCGGACGATTTCCACGGCGCGAGGTTCTACGCCGAGTTCGCCGACCGGGATGTGTCCGGGGTGTTCCTGGACGCGGTCGCCGATCGATTCGACGGCGTCGTCGACCAGGTCCGGGCCGAGCAGCCGGCGTTGGCCGCCGCCGACCGGGCGGTGACGTTCGCCGGCTGGGCCGCGGTCGAACGGATCCGGCAGCAGTACGGCATCGCCTCGGTCAACTTCGTCAAGCCCGGCGTCGGCGAGGCCACCCGGGTACTGCTGCGCCGGGTGCCGTGGAAGATCCTGGTCCGCGAGGCCGACCACCCCGATCACCAGCATCTGCGGCTGCTGGCCGCCGACCGCGGGGTGCCGGTCGAGGTCGTGCCCGATCTGGCCTACTCGTGCGTCGGACTGGTCCGGCAGGTGCACGGCGAATCGGGGGAGGGATGAGCGCCGGGCCGGCCGGCGCCACCCTGGTGGCCAGCGACCTGGACCGCACGCTGATCTACTCGGCGGCGGCCGCCGGACTGGCCCCGGGCGCCGCCGACCCCGGGCTGATCTGCGTCGAGCTGCTGGACGGGCGGCCGCAGTCGTTCATGACGACGGCCGCGCACCGGCTGCTCGCCGACGTCGGGCGCGCCGCGGTGCTAGTGCCGACCACCACCCGCACCCCGGCCCAGTTCGCGCGGGTCGAGCTGCCGGGCCCACCGGCCCGGTTCGCGGTGGTCAGCAACGGTGGTCAGCTGCTGGTCGACGGGGTGCCCGACGCGTCGTGGCGGGCCGGCGTGCAGGACCGGATCGCCGCCGACGGGGTGCCGCTGACGGCGGTCGTGGCCCGGCTGGACGTGGTCGCCGCCGGGCCGTGGGTGCTCAACCGGCGCATCGCCGACGACCTGTTCTGCTACCTGGTGGTGGATCTCGCCGCCCTGCCGCACCATTTCCTGGCCGACTGGACGGCCTGGTGCGCCGACCGCGGCTGGGTGGTCTCGATGCAGGGCCGCAAGATCTACGCCCTGCCCGTCGGGTTGACCAAGGAAGCGGCGATCGCCGAGGTGCGCGGCCGGGTGGGCGCCACCCGGATGCTGGCCGCCGGGGACGGCGCCCTGGACGCCGGCCTGCTGACCATGGCCGACGACGCGATCCGCCCGGCCCACGGCGAGCTGTACGAGACCGGTTGGCAGGCCCCGGGTGTCCGGGTGACGGCGAACATCGGCGTGCACGCGGGCGAGGAGATCGTCCGCTGGTTCGCCGAACGGCTGGCCGCCGCCTAAGTTGCCGACCTACCCGGTTGGGGACGGTCCCGGCGTGAGCCGGCGCACCCATTCCGGCGCGGTGCCGCCCAATCGCCGTTCGGCGGCCGTCCACAGCTGGGCCGCGGCCGCATCGACGGCCGACGGCGCGACCGGCCCGCTCGGTTCGGTCAGCTGCGCGGACGGGCGCGCCGGATCGTCCGGGCGCAACCGGCGCACGGCCACCGCCCGCAGGATCGCCAGTTCCTCCGGCCCGGCCAGCTCGGACTCCGCCAGCGTGCCCAGGATCCGCCAGGACACCAGCTGACGGTCCTCGGGCGGCTCGTAGAGCCGGTCGATCGCCCACTGCGCGCGCTGCCACCACTGATCCCGCCGCTGCGCCTGCGCGTCCAGGGCATCGGCCTGCTGCCGCTGCCGGATGGTGCCGATGCCGACGATCAGCGCGACGATCGCGGTCAGCGCGGTGGCCACCGGTCCGAGCTGGGCGACGGTCTCCAGCAGCGTGGTCGAGGACGCCACGGCCACCGCCCACATGATGGCCACAGTGCCGGCGACGGCGAGCACGATCACGGCGGCGGTCGGCAGGCGCCTCATCCGGTGGTCCCGGGTCCCAGGTGGCGGCTCAACTGACGCAGAACTCGTTGCCCTCGGGGTCGGCCATGGTCACCCACCAGTGCGGCCCCTGCCGGCCCCGGTGAAGCTCGCGGGCCCCGGCCGCGGTCAGCCGCGCCACCTCCTGCTCGATGTGCTCCTCGCCGACCCGGATGTCCAGGTGCATCCGGTTCTTCACCGTCTTGGCCTCCGGGACCAGCTGGAACAGCATCCGCGGGGCCGAGCCTTCCGGATGGTTGATCGCTTGCCCCTCCCTCCACACCAGCACCCCGTGGTGGGTGGTGGTGTCGGCGTCGGTGGCGTACCCGGCATCGACCATCTTGCGGATGAAGGCCTCGTCACTGGGTTCGACCTGCCAGCCCAGCGCCTCGGCCCACCAGTCCGCGAGCCCGTGAGGGTCCGCACAGTCCACCGCGACCTGAAATGTGTATGCCATGGGTCACAGGTTACGAAGGCGGTCCGACAGTGCGGTCCAGGGTGCGGGCCCCTGGGCGGCGCCCTGCTGGGTCACCGCCCTGCTCGACCGGCCGGCCCGGAGACGGACAGCGGCGTGAGGGTGCCGGCGGCCGGGTACTTCTCGGGTCAGGAGGTGACCGCAATGCCCAAGTCCACGAAGAGCGGGGCGGCCAAGCACAGCGAGCTGCCCAGCACCCTGCAACGCTCGGATGAGAAGGCCCAACGCACGTACGCGCACACCTACGACTCGGCGATGGAGCAGTACGACGGCGACGAGCGACGGGCCAATCAGACGGCGTTCGCCGCGCTCAAGCACACCCACGAGAAGGTCGGCGACCACTGGGAGCCCAAACAGGAGTGGGGCCCGTCCGACGCCCACGCCGAACGCGGACGGGACGACCCGCACCCGACCGCCGGCGGGGTGGACGCGAACGCCAGCAAGGAGCACCTGTACGAGTTGGCCCGTCGGCTCGACGTCAAGGGCCGCTCGTCGATGACCAAGGACGAGCTGGTGCAGGCCCTGCAGAAGGCGAACGACCGGGCCAGCGCCCGGGCCCGGGCCGACTGATCGGCTCAGATCCAGCCGCGGTCGGTGGCGATCCGCAACGCATCCGCCCGGGTCGCCGCGCCGGTCTTGCCGATCACCGACGAGAGGTGGTTGCGGACCGTGCCCTCGGACAGGAACAGCCGGCCGGCGATCTGGCTGACCGTTCCGCCGTCCGCGGTGGCCAGCAGCACGTCCCGTTCCCGGCCGGTCAAAGGGGATTCGCCCAGGGCCAGGCTCTCCGCGGCCAGGTCCGGGTCGACCACCCGCAGCCCTTGATGCACCCGGCGGATCGCGTCCAGCAGGGTCTCCGGGGGCGCGTCCTTGACCATGAACCCGGCCGCGTGCGCCTCCATGGCCCGGCGCAGGTACCCCGGGCGGCCGAAGGTGGTCAGGATGACCACCCGGCAGGCCGGCACCTGCTCGGCCAGCACGGCCGCGGCGGCCAGCCCGTCCATCCCGGGCATCTGCACGTCCAGCAGGGCCACGTCGGGTCGGTGGGCCAGCGCGGCCGGCAGCACCTCGTCGCCGCGCCCGACCTGGGCGACCACCGTCATATCGGGTTCCAGGTTGATCAGGCTGGCGAACGCCCCGCGGATCAGGGCCTGGTCGTCGGCCACCAGCACCCGGATGGGTTCGCTCATCGCTGCCGCGCCCGGGCGGGCAGCCCGGCGGCCGCCGGGCGGGGCAGCGGCACGCTGACCCGGACCGAGAAGCCGCCGGCCAGGGGTCCGGCCAGCAGGGTGCCGCCGGCCGCCCGGACCCGTTCGTCCAGCCCGGTCAGCCCGTTGCCGGCCGGCGCGGGTTCCCGGGGGGCGTCCGCCCGGTCGTCGTTGACGATCTGCACCCAGCCGGGACCGACGGTGATGGTGCAGGTGGTGGCGTGGGCGTGCCGGACCACGTTGGTCACCGCCTCCCGGACGACGTAGCCGAACAGCTCGCGGACCGACGGATCCACGTCGTCGACGGCGCCGGGCACCTGGGCGGTCACGCCGGCCGCCCGCAGCACGCTCGCGGCGACGGCCAGCTGACCGGCCAGCGACATCTGACGAAAGCCGGAGGCGGTGGCCCGCACATCGGCCAGCGCCTCCCGGGCCAAGGTCTCGACCTCGGCGACCTGCGCGGCGGCCGCGTCGTCGTCCCGGCCGATCAGCCGGCGGGCCAACCCGGCCTTGATCGCGATGGCCGTGAGCGAGTGACCCAGGATGTCGTGCAGGTCCCGGCCGATCCGTTCCCGCTCGGCGGCGACGGCCATCGTGGCCAGCTCCTCGCGGGTCTGCCGCAGTTCGACGTTGAGCCGCACGTTGCCGACGAAGCCGACCATGAACGCGGTCATCGCCACCGTGGTCAGGGCGAGTTCCCAGCCCAGCGGGTCACCGGCGAGCTGATCGATCAGCAGCATCCCGACGGCCAGGCCCAGACCCAGGCCCATCGCCGCCCAGTCCGCGAACAGCAGGCCGCCGGCGACGGCGGTGAAGATCCACAGCGCGGTCGCCGACGAGCCCAGCACCACGAACATCGGCAGGCTCAGCAGCAGCAGGACGGCGACCACCGCGATCTTGATC
Organism: Nakamurella multipartita DSM 44233; assembly: GCF_000024365.1. Classification (NCBI taxonomy): domain Bacteria; kingdom Bacillati; phylum Actinomycetota; class Actinomycetes; order Nakamurellales; family Nakamurellaceae; genus Nakamurella; species Nakamurella multipartita. The sequence continues at coordinate 3,295,969 of NC_013235.1, read as the reverse complement.
CGCAACGAGGCGAACAGGCACCGGCCGGGCACGAGGATGTAGAAGGCCGAGAAGGCCAGCAGGGTGCCGACGGACCAGATCTTGGTGCTGACCGGCAGGTCGGAGTCGATGATCTCGACGTAGGCCGAGACCAGGAACAGCTGGGCGATCAGCGCGCCCATCGTCCACCGCCGACCACCCGACGGATGCCCCCGGGTCAGATACCCGTCGGGCAGCTCGGGACGGGGATCGGTCATCGGCCCATCCTGCCGCAGGGCGGTCGGGGGCACGGTCAGACCTTCGCGCCGCTGCGCCGGTAGGACCAGATCCCGACCAGGCTTAGCACCACGGTCCACGCGGCCAGCACGGCGACCGCGGTCATCGGGACGCCCTGCCCGGCCAGCACGGTGCGGCCAAGCTCGCCCAGCCAGTAGGACGGGGTCACCTTGGCGACGTCCTGCAGGAAGGTGGGGAACTGGTCGACCGGGAACCACAGGCCGCCCAGGATGGACAGGCCAAGGTAGGTGATCATCGAGATGGGCTGCACCGTATCGACGGTGCCGGCGAAGCCGATGACCAGTCCGAGCACGGCGAACGGGATCAGCCCCAGCCACACCGCCACCCCGGTTTCCACCCACTGGGCGGCACTGAGCTGCACGCCGCCGATCGTCGCGCCGGCCAGGAACACCAGCAGCAGGGCCGGCAGCGTGACCAGCATCGACACGACCGCCTTGGCCACCAGGTACGAATGGGCGGGCAGCGCGGTCAGCCGCAGCTGTCGGTTCCAGCCGACCTGGCGTTCGATCGCGATCCGGGCGCCGGTGTTGATCGCGGCGCCGATGCAGCCGAACGAGGCCATCGAGACCATCAGGTAGGCCACGACGCTGAGCCCGTCACCGGCGTCCTGACCCTGATACAGGTTGGCGTACAGCAGGAACAGCAACAGCGGCAGGGCGACGGTCAGCACCAGGAAGCGGACGTTGCGGAACGCCAACCGGGTGGACATCAGGGCGTAGCGGGCGGTCATCGCCCCGGTCCGGGGGGCGCGGGGGGTGGTGGTAGCGGTGCTCATCGGGCGGCCTCCTGCCGGGATGTGGCGACGAGTTCGAGGAAGGCGTCCTCGAGATTGCCGGCGGCGATCTCGATGTCGTGGGCCTGCGGATAGGCCGCCAGCAAGGCCCGCAGGGCAGTGTCGGAGTCGTTGCAGTGCAACAAGGTCCGGGCGCCCTGCCGCTCGGTGCCGAGCACTCCCGGGAGCGCGCCGAGTGACTCGGTAGCGGACCCGTCGACGACGGCCGAGATGGTGCGGCCGGCCACCGTCGACTTGATCTGGGCGCCGGTGCCGTCGGCGACGAGGACCCCGCGGGCCAGCACGACCACCCGGTCGGCGAACTGGTCGGCCTCCTGCAGGTAGTGCGTGGCGAACAGCACCGTGCGGCCACCGGCGGTGAACTCCCGCATCGACGCCCAGAACGCCCGCCGTACCTCGACATCCATCGCCGCGGTGGGCTCGTCGAGCACCAGCAGGTCCGGGTCGGGCACCAGGGCCAGGGCGAAGCGCACCCGCTGCGCCTGCCCGCCGGAGAGTTTCTGCGTCTTCTGCCCGGCGATGTCGGTGACGCCGGCCATCTCTATCGCCCGTGCCGGCGGCATCGGGTTCCGGTGCAAACCGGCGAACATGGTGACCAGTTCGCGGACGGTGACGTCCGGCAGCAGCGCACCGGCCTGCAGCATGGCGCCGACCCGTCCGGCCTGGACCGCGGCGACCGGGTCGGAACCGAAGATCCGCACGGTGCCGGCGTCGGGTCGGGTCAGCCCGAGCAGCATGTCGATGGTGGTGGACTTGCCGGCGCCGTTCGGGCCCAGGAACGCGACGACCTCGCCCGGGGCGATCAGCAGGTCGACCCCGCGCACGGCGTGGACGTCCCCGAAATGCTTGTGCAGCCCGGTCAGCCGGACCGCGGCGCCGTCCGGCGCCTGGGGGGTGGTGGTGGACATGAGCCAAGCTTCGGCCGGGCGGGGGGCCGGCGGATGCGGCGGCTGTCATCGATCCGGCATGACACCTGTCATGGGTCGGCCGGCGAGCCTCTTGCCCGTGCGGCAAATATGGACAAAAGTGATGAATGACGCCTCCGGCGGGAGGTTGCCGGACGAGGCCGATCGGTCCCCGCCCTCCGAAGCGATGCGTTGGGAGGAAGCGGAAGTGTTCATCCAGGTGATTCAGGGCAAGGTGGCCGACGCCGAGGGTGTGCGGGCGGCGATGGACCGATGGGGCCGCGACCTGCAGCCCGGTGCCACCGGCTGGCTGGGCACCACCGGGGGGATCACCGACGACGGCATGTTCGTCGCGACCGTGCGGTTCGACTCGGCCGAGGCCGCTCGGCGCAACAGTGCGCGCCCCGAGCAGGCGGCCTGGTGGTCGCAGACCGAGACGTGCTTCGACGGGCCGGTGACGTTCTTCGACTGCCCGCAGGTCGACGTGTGGATGCAGGGTGGCTCGGACGACGCCGGATTCGTGCAGGTGATGGAGGGTCACACGAGCGATGCCGACCGGATGCGTGAGCTGATGCAGCGCTACACCGACGAGATGCATCGGCTGCGTCCGGAGATCATCGGGGCAACCGTTGCGCTGCACGGTGACGGGGCATTCGTCGAGACGGTGTACTTCACCTCGGAGGCCGAGGCAAGGAAGGGGGAGAGCGCGCCACCCCCCGAAGAGATGGCTCGGGCCTTGAACGGCGAGCTGATGGACAACGTCTCGTTCCTGGACCTGCACCAGCCCTGGCTGGTCTCGCCGGCCGGCGCCGGTCGCGGCGGGAGCCGGCCATGACGCAGCCGCTGGAGCACCTGAGTTTTGACCGACCGGACGAGGTGCGTGGCGGCGACCGGTGGCGACTGGAACTGCTGAATCTGGCCCGCGGGGCCCAGGTCGGGCGGCTGACCATCCAGCCGGGCTGGAAATGGTCCGTCGATGTCAAGCCGGTGGCCGGCACCGACCTGTGCCTGGCTCCCCACCAGCAATATCAGCTGTCCGGGCGGATGCACGTGATCATGCAGGACGGCACCGAGCTCGATACGGCCGCTGGTGAGGTGACCACGCTGCCGCCGGGTCACGATGCCTGGGTCGTCGGCGACGAGCCGGTCGTCGCCGTCGACTGGCAGGGCGCCTCCATCTGGGGCCGCCCGCAGCAGTGAGGGCGGTGACGGTCCCGATCTGCACCCCCTCAGGGGTGTAGCGGCCGCGGTCGACAACGCGACACGATGAAAACCTTCCGCTGCAGAGGTCGTCGGTCATCGCCGGGGCCAGCTGAAGCGGCGGGAATGAGCGCCTCGCCTACCACTCAGTGCCGACCCCTCCGGGCGGTCAGGGGTGGGGCGCAGGCGCTCTTCCATGACCGCCGTGGCTGGTGGCCTTGCTTTACAGTCGGGCGCGTTCGCGCACGACGAGGACCACCGCGGTGCCCATTGCCGCCAACCCGGCGCCGACGATGACCAGGCCGAAGACCAGGTTCGCGTCGGTCAGGACGAGTCCGGTGATGAGCGCGACCATGCCCATCACGAAGATCGCGAGCGCGGCCACCAGCCGCGGGCGGCGCAGGCCACTGTTGGTGACCCGTTGGGCGAACGTGGGATCTTCCAGGGCCAGCCCGCGCGCAATTTCGTCCAACCGGCGCTGTTCGCCGTCCGACAATGCCATGTCCACTCCCCGAATCCGGGGTCGGCCGGCGGATGCAGTCTCCGTCGACGCGTGGCGCCCGATCAGTTCATCGTACGGCGGAACCGGACGGCCGGATTTGGTCCGCTGCGATGCCCCGGGCAAGGTATCCGGGTGACAGGTCGGCAGAACGGGCCCCCGCCTGCGGGCCGGTCCGGGCCGGGCTTCTCCCGGGCGTTGGCCGTCCTGGTGGCCGGCGCGTTCTTCATGGAGAACCTGGACGCGACGATCATCGCGCCGGCCGCGCCGTCGATCGCCGCCGACTTCGGCGTCACCCCGGTGCAGATCAACGTCGCGATGACGGCCTACCTGCTGACCGTGGCGATCCTGATCCCGGCCAGCGGGTGGCTGGCCGACCGGTTCGGCGCCCGGGCCGTCTTCTGCCTGGCCATCACCATCTTCACGATCGCCTCGGTGGGCTGCGCCGCCGCGCCCACCCTGGGCGTGCTGACCGTGGCCCGGGTGTTCCAGGGCATCGGCGGGGCGATGATGGTGCCGGTCGGCCGGCTGGTCGTGCTGCGCAGCACCGACAAGTCCGAGCTGATCAAGGCGATCGCCTACCTGACCTGGCCGGCCCTGGTCGCGCCGGTGCTGGCGCCACCGCTGGGCGGGCTGCTGTCGGAGTTCGCATCCTGGCACTGGATCTTCCTGATCAACGTGCCGCTCGGGCTGGTCGGGCTGTTCCTGGCCCTGCGGCTGGTGCCGGACGTGCGGGCCGACCAACCGCGCCGGTTGGACTGGCGGGGCTTCCTGCTCACCGCCGCCGGGGTGGCCGCGCTGGTCATCGGCTTGGAAGGCATCGGCACCGGACAGATCGGTACCGGGCCGAACATCGCATTCGTCGCCATCGCGCTGGGCACCGCGCTCCTGGTGCTGGCCGCCGACGTCGGCTACCTGCTGCGCGCCCGGCACCCGTTGCTGGACCTGCGCACCCTGAAGATCCACAGCTTGCGCGCGGCGGTGGCCGGCGGCACCGTCTTCCGGCTGGTGATCAGTGCGATCCCGTTCCTGCTGCCACTGTTCTTCCAGGTCGGCTTCGGCTGGTCGGCCGCGCAGGCCGGCGGCATTGTCATCGCCCTGTTCGCCGGCAACGTGGGCATCAAACCGCTGACCACGCCGCTGATGCGGGCATTGGGCATCCGCACGGTGCTGCTGATCGCGCTGGCCCTGTCCATCGCCTGCCTGCTGGCGATGGGCCTGCTGCAGGCGACGACGCCGCTGACCGTCATCGTCGTCGTGCTCGCGGTCAGCGGTGTCTTCCGGTCGGTCGGTTTCTCGGCCTACAACAGCGTGGCCTTCGCCGACGTGCCGGCGGACCGGATGACCCACGCCAACACGCTGCACGCCACGCTGCAGGAACTCGGCGCGGGGCTGGGCATCGCGGTGGGCGCGCTGCTGGTCCGGCTCGGCGACCCGGTCGGCCAGGCACTGGGCCTGGCCGACGATCCGGGCACCCCGTACCGGGTGGCGTTCGTGCTGCTGGGGGCGATCTTGCTGGTCCCGTTCGTCGAAGCGGTGCTGATGCCCGCCTCCGCCGGGGGCGCGGTGACCGGTCGCCGTTGACCGGGTGCGGTCAGTGCCGGGCGTTGATCGCGGCCAGGTGCCGGCGGCCGAAGACCGCGATCATCAGCAGTCCGCCGATGACGCAGGCGCCACCGAACCAGAACGGGGCCGACAGGCCGACCTCCTCGCCGAGCTTGCCGCAGATCCACGGCGAGGCGGCCGCCCCCAGGAACCGGACGAAGTTGTAACCGGCCGAGGCGACCGGGCGCGGGACGGGGGAGACGTTCATCGCCGACTCGGTGAACAGCGTGTTCAGCACGCCCAGCGGGGCGCCGCACGCGATCACCAACACGGTGACGGCGACGTGGTTGTCGACGGTCAAGGCCAATGCGACCAGGATCGCGGTGAACACGCCCAGGGTGATGATGAACGCGTTGGTCAGCCCGAACCGGCGGTGCATCCACGGTGCGCCCCAGACGGCGCACAGGCCCAGCAGGACGCCCCACCCGAAGAACAGGAAGCCGATCCCGAAAGCGCTGTAGGGCAACGTGAACGGGGTGAAGGCCAGCACCGCGAAGAAGCCGCCGTTGTAGAGCAGGGCGGCAATGCCCAATACCAGCAGGCCACCGTGCCCCAGCGCGCGCAATGGGTCGGCCGGCCGGATTCGGTGGGTGACCGTGACCTTGTCCTTCAGGAACAGCGAGATGGCCAGCAGGGCGATGCCCATCAACACGGCCACGCCGAAGAACGGGGCCCGCCAGTTGACGGTGCCCAGCAGCGCGCCGACCAGCGGCCCGACCGAGATGCCGACGCCCAGCGCGGCTTCGTAGAGCGTGACGGCCTTCTCGGCGCCGCCCCGGGCGACGGCGATGATCGCGGCCAGTGCGGTGGCGATGAACAGGGCATTGCCCAGACCCCAGCCGGCCCGCCAGCCGACGAGCGCGGCGACCGAATCGGACGTTCCGGCCAGGGTGGTGAACACGATGATGATGACGAGCCCGGCCATCAGCGTGGTCCGGCCACCGAAGCGGCTGGAGACGAACGAGGTGATCAGCATCGCGATCGCGGTGACCAGCAGGTAGCTGGTGAACAGCAGCGAGACCTCACTGGGGGTGGCGTCCAGGTTGGCCGCGATCGACTTGAGGATCGGATCGACCAGCCCGATGCCCATGAACGAGACCATGGCCGCGAAGGCCAGCACCCAGACGGCGATCGGCTGGCCGGTCCTGGCCGGGGCCGGCGCCGGGTCGGTGGGTGCGGGGGTATCGGTGACGGCGGGGACGGTGCCCGCACCGGAGGGGTAATCCATGGTGGGCCTTCCAAGTAGTTAACGACGCTAACTACATTAGGAGCAGCCGCCGACGATGTCCAGGCGGGATGGGTCACACCGCCGGTCGGGCGGGCCGGCTCAGGCCGGCCGGTGCTCCCGGCGAGCGGCCAGGGCGGTGACGCCGGCCAGAAACAGCTCGATGCCGTCGGCGTAGTACGTCGCCGGGTCGCAGTCGAACATGGCCGCGGCGCTGTCGATGAGCAGGGGATAGCGGTCCACCGGCAGGCCGGCCAGCATCTGCTGCTTGCGCTCCCGCATGGCCTGGCGTTCCACCTCGGGGACGTCGATCTCCGCACCCGGCGCGCCGACCACCAGCATGACCACCGACTGCAGCGCGGCCCGGGACAGTTCCGCGCGCCGCCGGGTGTCGAAACCGGCGTCGGCCAGGATCGTCAACGCCTGCTCGGTCAGTGTCCGGCCGGTGTCGCAGTGCAGGATCCGGGCCTGCACCAGGGGTGTGCTCGCCGGGTGCCGGGCCAGCGCGCCGACCAGGCGCTCGAGCAGCGGACGCAACCGCTGCAATCCGCCGTCGCCGGCCAGCTCGGGCAGCTCGACCGAGTCCACGATGCGTTCGCCCATCGCGGCCAGCAGTTCGTCCTTGTTCTTGACGTGCCAGTACAGGGCCATCGGGGTCACGCCGAAGTCCTGCGCGATCCGCCGGATGGACACGGCGGCCAATCCCTCGCGGTCGGCCAGGTCGAGCGCGTGATCGATGACCGCCTCCCGGGACAGCGCCGGTCCCGACTCGGTCGAAGCGGCCCGGGGACCGGCGGTCCGGGATTTCGTCGGCAACACCATGTTGACAACTCTACACCGTAAAGGGTTACCTATACAGCGTAGATGTACGGCGTAAAGGAGGAGCGATGAATCGATCTCGACTGACGTTGCTGGCGGTCTCGCTGGCCACGTTCATGAGCTATCTGGACAACAACATCGTCAACGTCGCCATCCCGGCGATCGAGCGTGACCTGCACCTGACGACCTCGGGGATGGAGTGGATCGTCAGCTCGTACATCCTGGTCTTCGCCGGGTTGCTGCTGGCCGGGGGCCGGCTGGCCGACGTCTGGGGCCGCAAGCGGGTGTTCCTGATCGGCCTGTCGATCTTCACCGTGGCCTCGCTGGCCGCCGGGCTGGCCGGCTCGGTCGACGTGCTGGTCGGCGCCCGCACCGTCCAGGGACTGGGCGCCGCCCTGCTGACGCCGACCACCCTGGCGATCATCTCCGCCACGTTCGCCGAAGGTCGGCCGCGGGCCGCCGCGGTCGGGTTGTGGAGCGCCGTCGGCGCCCTGGCGCTGGCCGTCGGTCCGCTCCTGGGCGGGGTGCTCTCGGAGTACCTGAGCTGGGGCTGGATCTTCCTGGTCAACGTGCCGGTCGGCGTGGTGACCCTGGTGCTCGGCGCCACCGTCATCGCCGAGTCGCGGGATGCGACCTCGCCGCGACGCTTCGACGTGCCCGGCATGCTGACGTCCTCGGCCGCCCTGTTCGCACTGACCTTCGCGCTGATCGAAGGCCACGACCGCGGCTGGACCTCGCCGATGATCCTGGGCTGCTTCGCGGTGGCCGCCGCCCTCGGGGTGGCGTTCGTGCTGGTGGAGCGCCGCTCCACCGAGCCGATGGTGGCGATGTCGCTGTTCCGCGAGCGGGTGTTCACCGGGGGCATCGTGGCCCTGATGATGTGGGCCTTCGGCCTGTTCGGCATCTACTTCTTCACCTCCCTGTACCTGCAGGGGGTGCTGGGTTTCAGCCCGACCGAGGCCGGCGCCGCGTTCGTGCCGATGGCCCTGCTGATGGCCGCGGGAGCCGTGATCTCCGAACGGGTCTCGCACCGGATCGGCGCGGGTCGGGTGGTCCCGGTGGCCATGCTGATGATGGCCGCGGGCATCGCCTCGGTCAGCCTGCTCGGTGCGGACGCCGGATTCTGGTCGTTGATGCCGGCCTTCGCGGTGATCGGGATCGGCGGCGGGCTGACCGTCCCGCTGACCGCCAGCGTGCTCGACGCGATGCCCCGCGGCGAGGCGGGCGTGGCCTCCGGGATCTTCAACGCCAGCCGCGAGGTCGCCGGGCTGCTCGGCATCACGGTGATCGGGGCCGTGCTGACCGCGCGGCAGGCCACCCTGCTGGCGGCCGGGCAGGCGCCGGTCGACGCGTTCCTGGGCGGCTACCGGACCGGTCTGTTCCTGGCCGCCGCGCTGGTCGCGGCCGGTGCCGTGGCCGCGTTCGTCGGGTTGCGGGCGACCGCCCGCCGGGCCGGCGCCCGGCCGGTGGAGTTGCCGACCGAACCGGCCGTCCTCGCCGGGTGAGGCGGGCCGGTTCGGTCAGCCGGGCGCTACCAGCCGCGGGCCCGCCACTGCGGCAGGCTGGCCCGCTCGCGGCCCAGCGTGGTGTCGTCGCCGTGACCGGGGTAGACCCAGGTGTCGTCGGGCAACTGGCCGAACACCCGGCTCTCCAGATCGTCCATCAACGAGGTGAAGTCCTGCGGGCTGTTCGTCTTTCCGGGCCCGCCCGGAAAGAGCGAGTCACCCGTGAACAGGTGGCCGTGACCCTTCGGATCCCGGTACAGCACGGCCACCGAGCCGGGGGTGTGCCCCCGCAGCGCGATGATCTCCAGCGTGCAGTCGCCCAGGGCCACGGTGTCCCCGTGGTCCAACGGCTGATCGACGGTGACGGGCAGGGCCGGCGCGTCCGGCACGCCGGCCGCGGTGCGGGCACCGGTCGCCGTGACCACCACGGGCAGGGCCACGTGGTGATCCCAATGCTGATGGGTAGTGATCACCGTGCGCAACGGGGTGGGGGCACTGGTCGCCGTCAGCAGGGTCAGGATCCGGTCGGCATCGTTGGCGGCGTCGATCAGCACGCCCTCACCGGTGTGCTTGCACACCAGCAGATAGGCGTTGTTGTCGATCGGACCGACGGACAGCTTGGTGACGGTGATGTCCGGCAGGTCGCGGGTCGACGGATCGCCCTTGGCGTCGACATGTCCGGTGTAGTCGGGTGCAGTCATGCCGCCACCGTAGGCAACCCGGCCACGCCTCGCGAAGGGAACACCCGGCTCGATCGGTGGTCACCAGGGCGGTAGGACCGGCAGCGGCTCGTCACCCCGCACCTCCGCCTGGCCCCGGCCGGCCAACCAGCGCACCAGATCCAGCGCCGGCCCGGCGATGACCGGTCCGCCCCCACCGATCTCGATCCGCGCGGCGTCGTCCGGGGCCAGGGTCAGCGGCGGCACGTCCCGGGTGCGGACGTAGGAGCCCTGTAACGCGACCAGCAGGCCGGCCGCCTGCGGCGCGGTGAGCAGATCCAGTCCCGGATCGATGCCCAGGTCGTCGTGATGGAACTCGACCTCGGCCAGCCGGTGGGCCAGCACGAACTCGGCGGCGGCCGGTCCGCCCCGGCCCAGATCGACCGTGGCCGCCCAGGCGGTGTGCGGGAACGCGTCGATCGTCTCGGCCAGATGCTGGTCCGCGGTGACGAGGTCGACGGCGATGGTGTCGGTGCTGCGGGTCGCGCCCCGCTCGATGTCCTGCTCACGGGCCTGCGGGGAGTCGTACGGGGTCATCAACTGGCCGATCCGGGCGGCGACCAGCACCCGCCGCAGGCCGTCCGCGTTGCGGGCCAGGTGGGTCACGACGTGCCCGATCGTCCACCCGGGCAGGCGGGAGGGAGCCGCGAAGGCCTCCAGGCCCTGCTGCTGCCGGTACCGCGCCACCGCCGCCTCGAGCCGGCCGGTCGCGTCCCGGAGTGCGCCGATAGCCGCTTGCACGTCAGAAGTCATGTCGCTGATTCTCGCCCCTGCCCGCTTGCTCCCGATCGACCCGGGGTACCGGCTGCGCCGCAGGCCACCCCCGGCTCCCGCGGTCGCCGATCCGGGGGTCGGCCACGGCCACGGTCCGCCCTCAGCCGGTCTCGGGGATCGGCACGACCGCGCCCCGGGCTGCCGACTCCCGCGCGGCGTCGAGGATGCGGGCGGTGCGCACGGCGTCGCGGGCGTCCACCGGCGGGGGAGCCTGGCCCCGCACCGATCGGGCCACGGCCGGGTAGTAGCTGTCCCAGGCGCCACGTTCGCTGGGCACCACCCGATGGCCGTCCGCGGTGTAGAGCCGGCCCCACGCCGATTCCGGCTCCACGCCCCACTCCTGACCCAGGCCGGCCGGGGTGTGCCCGGCCTTGAGCTGCTCCTCCTGGATGTCGAACCCGTCGATGACGAACCCGCCCCGGTCGCCGTTGACCTGCAGCCGCGGGCCCGGGGCGGCACTGGCCAGACCGGCCGCCAGGGTCGAGTGCACGCCGCCGACGTGCTCCAGATGCAGTTCGACTTCGTCCTCGGCACCCGCGCCGGGACGGATGGTCTGCAATTCGGCGTGCACCGAGCGGACCGGGCCGAACAGGTGGGTGGCCTGATCGACCAGGTGCGGACCGAGGTCCAGCAGGACCCCGCCGCCCTGCTCGGCGCCGGCCCCGTGCCAGCTGGACTTGACCGGCCGGAACCGATCGATGCGAGAGACGAAGCGGTGCACCCGGCCGAGTTCGCCGTCCTCCAGCAACCGGAGCAGGGTGAGCAGGTCGCTGTCCCAGCGGCGGTTCTGGTAGGGCACCAGGACCCGGCCGGCCCGCTCGGCGTGCGCCACCAACTCGGCCGCGGCCGCGCCGTTCAACGCGAACGGTTTGTCCACCACGACGTGCAACCCCAGGTCCAGGGCCTGGTGGGCCAGTGGCGCGTGGGTGGCGCTGGGCGTGGTGATGGTGACGCCCACGACCCCAAGAGCCGGCAGCTCCTCGAGGGCGGGCACGGTGGTCGCGGCCGGGTCGTCGGCGCGCACCTGCGCCTGCCGATCCGGTGACCCGGTCACCACCGCGACCAGGTCCAACCCGGCCGCCGATCGGATCAACGGGGCATGAAAGGTGCGGCCACCGGCGCCGTAGCCGGCCAGGGCCCAGCGGACGGGTTCGTCGGAGTTCATGGGCCACACCCTGCCAGCCGGGTCCGACGCCAGCCCGCCGAAGTGCGCCGACCTGCGCAAACAGTGAGGCAATCAGGACTGTCGGACACCACGCCTAGCATGAACTGCGTGATTGACCACCTCATCGTGCGCGGCGCCCGCGAGCACAACTTGCGGAACGTCGATATCTCCCTACCCCGGGACTCCCTCGTCGTCTTCACCGGCCTCTCGGGGTCGGGCAAGTCGTCGCTCGCCTTCGACACGATCTTCGCGGAGGGTCAACGCCGCTACGTCGAATCGCTGTCCTCCTACGCCCGCCAGTTCCTGGGCCAGATGGACAAGCCGGACGTGGACTTCATCGAGGGCCTGTCCCCGGCGGTGTCCATCGACCAGAAGTCGACCTCCCGCAACCCGCGGTCCACCGTCGGCACGATCACCGAGATCTACGACTACCTGCGGCTGTTGTACGCGCGGATCGGTCACCCGCACTGCCCGATCTGCGGTGAGCCGATCTCCAAGCAGACCCCGCAGCAGATCGTCGACCGGGTGCTGGAGATGGCCGAGGGCACCCGGTTCCAGGTGCTTGCCCCGGTGGTCCGCGAGCGCAAGGGCGAGTACGCGGACCTGTTCGCCGAACTGCAGGCCAAGGGCTATGCCCGGGCCCGGATCGACGGCGTGGTGCATGCGCTGGCCGAGCCGCCCAAGCTCAAGAAGCAGGAGAAGCACTCCATCGAGGTGGTCATCGACCGGTTGGTCAACCGCCCCACGGCCAAGCAGCGGATCACCGACTCGGTGGAGACCGGGCTGGGCCTGGCCGACGGTGTGGTCATCCTGGAGTTCGTCGACCTGGACGAGGGCGACGAGCACCGCGAGCGCCGTTACTCCGAGCGGCTGGCCTGCCCGAACGACCATCCCCTGGCCATCGACGAGTTGGAACCGCGGTCGTTCTCGTTCAACTCGCCGTTCGGGGCCTGCCCCGAGTGCACCGGACTGGGCACCCGCAAGGAGGTCGACCCCGAGCTGGTCGTGCCCGACGGCGCGGCCAGCCTGGCCGAGGGGGCGATCGCGCCCTGGGCCGGCGGGACCACGAGCGAGTACTTCGGTCGGCTGCTGCAGGGACTGGCCACCGGGCTGGGCTTTTCCATGGACACCCCGTGGGACCGGCTGCCGGCGGTCGCCCGCAAGGCGATCCTGCACGGCTCGGACCAGCAGGTGCACGTCACCTACCGCAACCGGTACAACCGGCAGCGCTCGTATTACGCCGAGTTCGAGGGCGTCATCCCGTTCCTGGAGCGGCGGGCCGCGCAGACCGATTCGGACTTCGCCCGGGAGAAGTACGAGGGCTACATGCGGGAGGTGCCGTGCCCGGTCTGCCACGGCACCCGGCTCAAGCCCGAGATCCTGGCCGTCACCCTGCAACACGGCGACCGGGGCCGGCTCAACATCGCCGAGCTGGCCGCCCTGTCGATCAAGGACGCGGCCGCGTTCTTCCCCGGGCTGGTGCTGTCCGAGCGGGACACGATGATCGCCGAGCGGGTGCTCAAGGAGGTCAACGCCCGGCTCGGCTTCCTGCTCGACGTCGGTCTGGACTACCTGTCCCTGGATCGGCCCGCCGCCACCCTCTCCGGTGGGGAGGCGCAGCGGATCCGGCTGGCCACCCAGATCGGGTCCGGCCTGGTCGGCGTGCTGTACGTGCTGGACGAGCCGTCCATCGGCCTGCACCAGCGGGACAACCACCGGTTGATCCAGACGCTGACCCGGCTGCGCGATCTGGGCAACACCCTGATCGTGGTCGAGCACGACGAGGACACCATCCGCACCGCCGACTGGGTCGTCGACATCGGGCCGGGCGCGGGTGAGCACGGCGGCAAGGTCGTGGTCTCCGGCACGGTGGAGGAGATGGAGAAGTCCACCGAGTCGATCACCGGGGCGTTCATCTCCGGGCGCCGGGAGATCGAGGTGCCGCTGGTGCGGCGGGCGGTCGACCGCAAACGCAAGCTGACCGTGGTCGGGGCGCGGGAGAACAACCTGCGCGAGGTCACCGTCGACTTCCCGCTGGGCACGCTGATCGCGGTCACCGGGGTGTCCGGCTCGGGCAAATCGACGCTGGTCAACGACATCCTGCACGCGGTGCTGGCCAACCGGATCAACGGCGCCCGGATGGTGCCCGGCCGGCACACCCGGGTCACCGGGGTCGACCAGGTGGACAAGGTGGTCGGCGTCGACCAGTCGCCGATCGGCCGCACCCCGCGGTCCAACCCGGCCACCTACACCGGCATGTTCGACCACATCCGCAAGTTGTTCGCCTCGACCACCGAGGCCAAGGTCCGCGGGTACCAGCCGGGACGGTTCTCGTTCAACGTCAAGGGTGGTCGCTGCGAGGCGTGCGCCGGCGACGGCACCCTCAAGATCGAGATGAACTTCCTGCCCGACATCTACGTGCCGTGCGAGGTGTGCAAGGGCGCCCGGTTCAACCGGGAGACCCTCGAGGTGCACTACAAGGGCAAGAACATCGCCGAGGTGCTGGACACCACCATCGAGGAGGCCGAGGAGTTCTTCCAGGCCATCGGCCCGATCCACCGGCACCTCAAGACGCTGGTCGACGTGGGGCTGGGCTACGTCCGGCTCGGTCAACCGGCGCCGACGCTGTCCGGCGGCGAGGCGCAGCGGGTCAAGCTGGCCGCCGAGCTGCAGAAGCGGTCCACCGGGCGGACCGTCTACGTGTTGGACGAGCCGACCACCGGCCTGCACTTCGCCGACGTCGAGAAGTTGCTGGGGGTGATCAACGGGCTGGTCGACAAGGGCAACACGGTGATCGTCATCGAGCACAACCTCGACGTGATCAAGTCGGCCGACCATCTGATCGACATGGGACCCGAGGGCGGGTCCGGCGGCGGGCTGGTCATCGCCGAGGGCACTCCGGAGCAGGTGGCGGCGAACCCCGAGTCGTTCACCGGGCAGTTCCTGGCGCCGATCCTGGAAGGCCGGGCCGCGGTGACCCGGCGCCGCCGGTTGCATGCGGTCGACGGCACCGGCAGCAGCACGAACGGCGGTACGAACGGACGGGCCACCGGGAAGGCCGGGGCCAAGGCGCTCACCGCGACCCCGTCGGCGGTCAAGACCGCACCGGCCGCGAAGACCGCATCCGCGGTCAAGGGCGCGGCCGCGGTCAAGGGCGCGGGAGCGACGGCCGGGACGAACGGTCGGACGCCGCGAGCGGCGACGGCCGACCCGGACACGGCGGCCGCCGCGGCGAAGGCCCGGCGCAAGGCGGCCCGGCTGGTCTGACGCGAACGACTGGTCCACGGCACGACCGGACCGGCGCGGGCGCCGGCGGTGCGGGTCGGTGATCGGGCTGATCCGGGCCGGTCTCGACGAGCCGGACCCGGAGGCCGGTCCGGCCCGAGCCGCTCGTCCGGCGTCCGCCGGCGGGACCGCCCAGGACCTGCTGCACTGGTCAGCGCGCGGCCGGGATCGCCCCGGCGTGGCGGTCGCGGGTGATCGTCGCGGTGGTCATCGCCCACCCGCCACGCGGGTGTTCCGGCCGATCAGCCGACCATCTGGACGGCCACATTAGGGGCGATCCGGTAGGGGCCCGTGATCAGCACGCCGCCCAGCCGGCGCCGGAGCCGCGACACCTCGGCGCGCACGGCCACCTCGTGCTGGACGTCGCCGTAGACCGCCGCCGACAACTGGGCGGCCGTCAGACCGCCGGCCCCCGATTCGATGAGCAGCGTGAGTAACTGGGCGTGCCGCGGGGTCAGCGGGTACCGCCAGGGTTGGCTGGCATCGATGCCCTGCAGCACGGCCTCGACCGGGGTCCGTGACCGGTCGAGCCGAAGGCGGACCATCGGTTCGGCGCCCTGCGGATCGGCGCGCAGCAACCAGCCCCCGGAGACCGGTTCGGGTGTGCACCGACCGAGGCCGGCGACCACGGACGGCAGCCCGGACTCGGGAACCGCCACCCGCCCGGTGGCGGCGATCCCGTTCACCGCCGCGATCCACCCGTCCGGATCGACCAGCATCGCCGGGCCGCGCACCCGGGCCAGCGTCGAACCGGCGATCGTCCGCAGCGCATTGAGCCGCGCCTCCCGGTGCCGCCAGAGCTCGGCCTGAGCGAACCGAACCGCGGTCCGAACCAGGGCGACCGTCTCCGGATGGGTGTCGGCGGCGTCGCCGGAGAGGTTGACCACGCCGAGCAGCGCCCCGGACCGCGGATCGTGCAGCGGGCTGGCCGTGCAGGTCCAGGAATGCAGCGTTCGGGCGTAGTGCTCGGCCGAGAACAGCTGCACCGCCGACTGCTCGACCAAGGCCGTGCCGATGGCGTTGGTGCCGACGGTCCGCTCGGTCCACAGCGCCCCGTCGGCGAACCCGACCGCGTCGGCGCGGCGCCGGATCACCGGGCTGCCGGCCCGCCAGAGCACCATGCCGTCGGCGTCGGTGACCACCATCAGGTAACCGGCCTCCTCGGCCACCGAGACCAGGCTGTCCCGCAGCACGTCGATCACCAGGGCCAGCGGCGAGTCCTGCCGGCGCTGTTCGACCACCGACCCGTCGGCGTGCTCGACCCGGCCGATCCGGTCGGCGTCCCGGCCGGCCGCGCGCATCCGCCGCCACGACCGCTGCACGACGCCCCGGGCCGCGCCGGGTGGGGCGGAGCCGTCGAGCATGGCCTCGTGCACGCCATGCAGCAGCCGGGCGTGGCGGCGCAGATCGGTGTCCCGGCGGACGGCGCAGACCGCCGGGTCGCCGCGGTTCGCCGAGGTCATCGGGTGGGCCGTCCTTTGCTCCACGGTGAGGGGACGGCATCCATCCTGCCTCGTTGCCGGCGAGGGCAGAAGTCCGGCCGGGTCAGCCGGTCCGCTTGAGCCAGTCCAGGATGCGCTGGTTGATCTCGGCCGGCCGCTCCACCAGCATGAAGTGGCCGACACCGTCGATCAGCTCCGAATCCGAACCCGGCCCGGCGTACTGCAGCACCCGCTCGACCTGCTCCTGGGTCACCCCGTGGCAGCCGTCGTTGGTGCCGTGCAGGTACAGCACCGGCTGCGGGGCGCCGCCGCCCCAGGCCGCTTCCTGCTCGGCCGCCCAGGCGGGGGAGCCGAAGCGGGGCGGGTCGAACTGGCCCCAGTAGTAGCCCAGAGCCGCGCGCAGGTGATCGGGGTCGCCCAGGGCCCGGCGGATGTGCACCATGTCCTCGTCGGCCTGATAGCCGGGGGACCAGTCACCCCAGATGTCCTGGATGAACCGGAAGTCGTCCTGCCGGATGCGGTCCTCGATGACCGACTGCATCTGGAAGTACCAGAAGTAGAAGCTCTTCTTGATCTGCGCGTAGGTGCCCAGGTTCTCGGCGAAGATGTCGAACGGCGGGATGTTGATGATGACCGCGCGGCCCCACAGCTCCGGCGCCCGGCCCAGCGCGCCCCAGGCCGCGACGGCGTTCCAGTCGTGGGCGACCAGCAGGGCATCCGGTCCGCCGCCGAGGGCCTGGGCCAGGGCGATCTGATCGGCCACCATCACCGAGGTGTGCACCCAGGTCCGCAGCGGCGGCAACTCGGTCGGGGCGAAGCCACGGATGAATGGCGCGACGGCATGAAAGCCCGCGTCGGCCAGGTCGGTGAGCAGATGCCGGTAGGTGAACGGGCTGTCCGGGAAGCCGTGCAGGCACAGGGCCAGGGGGCCGCTGCCGGCTTCCAGGTACTCGAACTCCAGGCCGTTGGCCCGCACCCGGCCGCGGCCGAGCCCGTACTGCTGGGCGGCCGCCGCCATCTCGCTGGCCGAACCCGACGACTCGGCCGATGACGGTGCGTTCGCGCCTGTCATGGCAACCACCTCTCCCACTCGCGCCCCCCGGGGCGCGTTTTCCGGTTCCGACCCGGTCAGCCTGCCCGCCGGTGGACGGGCGGAGCAGGGTTGCAGCAACGATGCAATCGCTACAGGTCGTTGCCGGCGTAGGACAGGTTGAAACTCTTGTTGGCCAGCGGGAAGTCGGGGACGATCGTGTCCGCCATGGCCAGCGGCAGGGCCGGCCAGTTGAAGAACGACGGGTCGACGATCCGGACCCGGGTCAGCCGGCCGTCGGCGTCCAGTTCGACGCGGTGCACGATCGTCCCGCGCCACCCCTCGACGATGCCCACCCCGGCGCGCACGCCGGCGGCGCTGCTGGTCGAGCCGCCCACCTCACGTGGGGCGGTGGTGTCCACCTGGCCGGCCAGCGCGGCGATCATCCGGACCGACGACTGGATCTCCTGGGCCCGGACCAGGAAGCGGGACGCCACGTCTCCGTCGGTCGGGTGGGTGCTCAGGCGCTCGGCCGGGTCGTAGACCAGGCCGGGCACCGGATGGTCGAAGCGGGCATCGACCGCCACCCCGCTGGCCCGGGCCACATACCCGAGGGTGCCCAGGTCGACGGCCTGCCGATGGCTGAGCATGGCCGTCCCGGTGAACCGGTCGCGCACCACGCTGTGCCCCAGGGCCAGGTCGACGACCTCGGCGCAGTCGGCCGCGACCGCCGCGAGCTCGCCGGCGTCGGGCAGGACGCGGACCCGGACGCCGCCGACCACGATCGCCCCGCGCATCAGCCGGTGCCCGGTGACGGCATCGTTGATCCGCAGCAGCCGCTCGCGGATCCGCAGCGCGTGGTTGTTCAGGATGCCGTGGCCGACATCGTTGGCCAGGGCGCCGATGTCGCCGATGTGGTTGTAGAGCCGTTCCAGTTCCAGCAGGATCGCCCGGATCCGTTGGGCGGCCGGATCCAGGGTCACGCCGGACGCGTCCTCGACCGCGCGGACGTAGGCCAGCGCGTGCCCGACCGTGGTGTCGCCGCTGACCCGCTCGGCCAGTTCGACGCCGGCCGCGACCGCACGGCCGGCGAACAGCTTCTCGAGGCCGCGGTGCACGAACCACAGCCGCGCCTTGAGGTTCAGCACCGTCTCGCCGACCACGGAGAACCGGAAGTGACCGGGCCCGATCATCCCGGCGTGGACCGGCCCGACCGGGATCTCGTAGACCCCGGGCCCCTCGACGGTGCGGAACGGGTACGGCCCGTCGACGTCGCCGAACGGCGGCGGCGGCCCGGCGTCGCGGCGCATGGGATGCCAGCCGCGGGGCCAATGGAAGTGCCGGACCAGCCGGCTGGGCATCGGGTGACCGTCCGGGACGATGCCGAACAGATCACGGATCTCCCGTTCGAAGCGGCCGGCCGGGAACGAGAGCCCGGCCAGGCTGGGCAGGTGCGGGTCGGCCGGGTCGCAGCGCAGGGTCAGCTCGACGCGCTGATCGGTGCCGGCCCGGGTGAACACGTAGACCACCCGCAGCGTGCCGCCCCGTTCGGCCGGGTCGTCGTGCCCGGCCATCAGCGCGATCCGGTAGCCCTGGCCGAGCAGGGACTGTGCGGTCGGGATCAGCTCGCCGGCGCTCAGTTCGACCGGTCCGGGGTGGTGGGTGCTGGTCATGGCGTGCTCCCGGCGACGATCGCGGCGGCCTGCGCGAGCAGGGTGTCCAGGGGTCCCAGGGTGATGCCCACGACGGCGGCCGCGGCCAGGGCGCCGATCAGCACCCAGCGGTCGGCCCCCAGCCGCCGGTTCGCCCGCACGGGCACCGCCGTGACCAGGGCACTCTCGGCCCCGGGGCTGGCCACCGGGGTGGCCGCCGACGGGACGGACGGCGCGCCGTCGGCGGTGGTGGCCGGAGCCCCGTTGGCGGTGGCGGCCGGCGCGCCCAGCAGCATCCGGCTGGTGTGCCCGATCAGCGCAGCCGCGCAGACCAGCACCAGCAGCAGCGCGGCCGCGGTGACCCAGCCCAGCCCGGCGGCGAACCCGGCGCGGGCGATGCCCAGCTCGCTGGCGAACAGGCTGAACGGCGGGAACGCGACGATGGCCAGGATGCCGAGCCCGAAACACCAGCCCAGCACCGGTTCCCGGGCGACCAGGCCGCGGACGTGGTCGATCCGGCTGGTGCCGGTCAGCTGCAGGATCCGGCCGGCGGCGACGAACAGGCCGCTCTTGACCAGCCCGTGCCCGAGGATGTGCAGCAGCACCGCGGCGATGGCCAGCGGGCTGCCGATGGCCGCGCCCAGGGCCAGCAGGGCCATGTTCTCGATGCTCGAGTAGGCCAGCATCCGCTTGTAATCGCGCTGCGCGATCAGCAGCGACGCTGCCAGCGCGATCGAGGCCAGGGCGAGCACGATCAGCAGCGCGCGGGTGAAGTCGGGTCCCAGGGCCAGGTCGGCGACCACCTTGACCCGCAGCACGGCGTAGAACGCGACGCTGATCAGCACCCCCGACATCAATGCCGACACCGGAGCCGGCGCCTGCGAGTGCGCGTCCGGCAGCCAGGCGTGCATCGGCGCCAGGCCGGCCTTGGTGCCGAACCCGAGCACCAGCAGCACCACCGCGATCCGGGTGACGCCGGGATCCAGGTCGGGTCCGGCCGCGGTCAGGCTGAGCCAGTCCAGGCTCGCCCCGGCCCGTTCGGCGGCCGCGTTGAGCAGGAAGGTGCCCAGCAGGGCCAGGGCGATGCCGGTAGAACAGATGATCACGTACTTCCAGGCCGCCTCGGCCGCGCGCCGGCCCCGGCCCTGTCCGACCAGGAAGGCCGTCACCACCGTGGTCAGCTCGACGGCCACCCACAGCAGGCCGAGCCCGGCGGCCAGCACCGCCAGCGCCATGGCCGCCAGGAACAGCTGGACCAGGGCCAGATGCCGGGTGCGGGTGGTCGCGTCGATGCGTCCGGCGGCCAGCTCCACCCGCAGGTGTCCGGGGGTGGCCAGGGCCGCGATCAGCGCGACCGCGCCGATCACGACGAGCATGAACGCGCTCAGCGCGTCCGCCGCGAGCAGCCCGCCGAGCGCGGTGACGGGACCCGCCTGTGTCGTCGCCGTCGCCGTCGTGGCTGCCGTCACCGTCACGGCCAGGGCGAGTGCGGCCGCCAGCATCCCGGCCGCCCCGGCCGTGGCCACCCAGGCGGCGCCGGGCCGCCCGCGCACCAGCAGGCCGGCCCCCGCGGCCAGCAACGGGACGACGATCGGGGCCAGCACCAGGGCAGCGTTGAGCAACTCGGTCATCAGTCGTGCAACTCCCGCAGCTCGTCGATGTCGGTGCGACCGAAGGCCTGCCGGATGCGGGTCTTGAGCACCTGCAGCACCAGCACCACCAGCAGCACGTCCAGCGAGATGCCCAGCTCGACCACCAGTCCGAGCTCGGCCGTGGTCAGCACCCCGACGGCGGTGATGCCGTTGTCCAGCAACAGGAATCCGACGAGCTGGGACAGCGCCAGCCGGCGGGTGACCAGGACGAAAAAGCCGATCAGGGCCACCGCCAGGGCGGCCGGGATGGCGTGCGTGGCCGGTGACGGGTCCAGCGCGACCAGCGGCTGGGCCACCGCGTAGGCCAGCATGGTGAGGGCGGCGGCCACCAGCAGCGAGGCAATCTCGTTGACCAGCGGTCGGGTCTCCCGCTGGCCCGGCCCGGCGTGGGCCAGGGTGCGGCGCAGCAGCGCGGGCAGCACCCCGACGCGCAGCACCAGCACGAGCACCGCCACCACCCCGAGCTGGGCCGATGCCTGCTGGACGGCCAGCAACGCCACCGTCGCCGCCAGCGCCAGGCCCTGGACCAGGAAGACGGAGATGATGGCGGCCAGCTCCCGGCGCCACAGGATGATCACCGCGCACAGCAGCATCGCGCCGACGGTGACGTTCAGCAGCTGGGTGAACAGGCTCTCGTTCATCGTTGACCCCTCACGCCAGGAAGAACGAGGCGCCGACGGCCAGCAGCCCCATGACGAAGGAACCGGCCAGCAACTCGGGCACCCGGAACAGCCGCAGCTTGGCCAGGAACACCTCGCCGGCGGCGAGCAGCGTGCCCAACACGGCCACCTTGGCGACGAACGCGACCACGCCCACCCCGAGGTCCAGCGGGCCGCTGCCGGTGGCGATGCCCCAGGGCAGGAACAGGTTGGCCAGCAGGCCCAGGAAGACGGTCAGCCGCATCGCCGCGGCCAGCTCGACCAGCGCCAGGTCCGGGCCCGAGTACTCCAGGATCATCGCCTCGTGCACCATCGTCAGTTCCAGGTGCGTGGACGGGTTGTCGACCGGCAGCCGGCCCGTCTCGGCGATGATGACGACGACCAGCGCGGCCGCCGCCAGCAGGCTCACCGGGGACAGCACTCCGGCCGGATCGGCCAGCGTCGATGCGACGATCGCGCCCAGGTTGGTCGACCCGACCGGCACCGACAGCGCGAAGATCGCCACCAGCAGCGTCGGCTCGACCAGCGCGATGATGGTCGACTCCCGGCTGGCCCCCAGACCGCCGAACGCGGTCCCGGTGTCGATGCCGGCCAGGGCCAGCGCCACCGTGCCCAGGGTGAGCAGGGCGACCACGGCGAACAGGTCCGACACCGGGCTCAGGGCCGGTGTGGCGGTGACGAACGGGGCGACCACGGCCACCACCAGGCAGGTGGCGACCAGCACCAGCGGGGCTGTCCGGAACACCACCGACGTGCCCTGCGGGGCCACCGGGCGCTTGCGCATCAGCTTGCGCAGGTCCCGCCAGGGCTGGCCGACCCCGGCCCCGGCCCGGCCCTCCAGCCGGGCCCGGACCTGGCGCATCAGCCCGATCAGCAGCGGGGACAGGGCCAGCACGATCAGCACCTGCAGCAGCGAGCCCAGCCCGGCCATCAGTCCCGTCATCGGGTCACCACCAGCAGGATCAGCAGGCCGCACAGTGTGGCGAAGCCGTAGCCGAGGCTGCGGTGCACGCTGCCGGTGGACAGCCGGCGCCCGGCCCGGCCCCAGGCGGCGACCGCCTGCAGCACCGGCTGGTAGAGCCGCCGCTCGATCCGGTCCGGCACCCGCCGTCGGTACTCGATCTGCTGCACCAGGTATCGGGCCTCATCGTGGTGGGTGACATCGATGTCGTGCTCGGCCCGGACCACGTCGTCGAAGACCCGCTGCAACGGTTCGGCGAACGAGGTGGCCGTGTACTCCATCCGGGCGGACAGCGGGCCGCCGCCGCAATCCCACAGCCGGGCCGCCCGGGCCTGCCGCCGGGTGGCCAGGGCGCGCACACCGGCCAGGGCCACCACCATGCCCAGCAGCAGGGCCAGGGTGAGCATCAGCGGGGACAGCGAACCGGCCACCCCGACCAGCTCGATGGTCAACCCCTGCACCTGCACCGGATCGGGGGCGCCGACGGTTGCCCCGGCAACCGCGCCGAGGGTGGGCAGCACCAGGGTGGGGGCCAGAGCCAGGGCCACGCAGGCGGTCGCGGCCAGCCCCATCCCGGCCAGCATGGTGGCCGGTCGTTCGGTGGCCCGCTCGGCCTCGACGGTGCGCGGCTTGGCCAGAAAGCCGATGCCGAACGCCTTGACGAAGGTGGCCACGGCCAGGCCGGCGGTCAGCGCGACCGCAGCCACGGCCAGCGGCAGCACGATCGCGCCCGCCACCCCGGCCGCCGGCAACCCGTGGATCAGGGCCTGCAACAACAGCCACTCGCTGACGAACGCGGCTCCCGGCGGCAGCGCCGAGGCGGCCAGCGCGCCGATCCCGAAGGCCGTCGTGGTGGCCGGCATCCGGGTGTTCAGGCCACCCAGGTCGTCCAGGTCGCGCCGGCCGGTGGCGGCCACCACGGCCCCGGCCGCCTGGAACAGCACCGTCTTGAACGCGGCGTGGTTGACCAGGTGCAGCAGGGCGGCGGCCAGGGCCAGGCCGGCCAGCGGCGGGTTGCCGGTGGTGCCGAAGAAACCGGCCGCGCCGACCCCGATCAGCACCAGCCCCATGTTCTCGGTCGTCGAATTGCCCAGCAGACGCTTGAGATTCGTGCCGACGGCGGCCTGCAGGATGCCGTAGATGGCCGACCCCGCGCCCAGGCCCAGCACCAGCAGCCACCACCAGCCGGTGTCCGCGCCGGCCAGCAGGTCGAAGCCGACCCGGACGATGCCGTAGATGCCCAGGTTGACCATGGCCGCCGACATCAGCGCCGAGACATTGCTGGGCGCCTCGGGATGGGCCCGCGGCAGCCAGGCGTGCAACGGCACGATGCCGGCCTTGGAGCCGAACCCGATGCCGGTGGCCACGAAGACCAGGCCGGCGACGGCGGGGGACAGGCCGGGCGCGGCCGCCCGCAGCGCCGCGAACGAGCCGTCGGCGGCGTGCGCGGCGAACACCAGCAGGCCGATGAGGATGGCCACCAGGCCCAGGTGGGTCATCACCGCATACCAGCGGCCGGCGCTGGCCACCTCCGGCCGGCGGCGGTGCTCGGCGACCACCAGCAGCAGCGAGGTCAGCGCCATCAGCTCCCAGACCAGCAGCAGCGTGCCCACGCTGGCGGCCAGCGGCACCAGCATCATGGCCAGCACGAACAGCGGCAGCACGGCCTGCACGCCCCGGGCGTCCAACCCGTGCTCGCGGCAGTAGCCGATGCCGTAGAGGCCGACCGCGGCGCTCACCCCACCGGTGACGGCCAGGAACACCCCGCCCAGCGGGTCGACCGTGAACAGCAGCCCGAACAGCGGCAGCAGGTGCGGCGCGGCCCAGGTGACGGTCTGCCCCTGCATCGCGGCGATGCCGGCGACCAGCGCCGCGAGGCCGCCGACGGCCAGACCGATCCCGACCAGGGTGGGCCGGTACGGGCGTGGAGCGATCAGCCCGGCCAGCGCGGCCAGGGCGCCGGCCAGCAGCGCGGTGATCAGGCCGGCGGTCAGCCCGGTCATCGTCCGGTCAGCTTCCGCAACCCGGCGACGATGTCCTCCGGGCGCGGCGGGCAGCCGGGGATCTCCAGGTCGACGGGCACGATGTCGCCGACCGCCCCGGCCACCCCCGGCGCGCCCCGGAACACCCCGCAGGTGCGAGCACAGTCGCCGACGGCGACGACCAGCTTGGGATCGGGCACGGCCTGGTAGGTGCGGCGCAGCGGCTGCGCCATGTTGCGGGTGACCACGCCGGTGACCAGCAGCGCGTCCGCGTGCCGCGGTGAGGCCACCAACCGGGCGCCGTACCGCTCGGCGTCATAGACCGGGCCGAAGGCGGCGCCGATCTCCACCTCGCAGCCGTTGCATGAGCCGGCGTCGACGTGCCGGAGCTGGACCGAACCGCCCAGTTCCCGGGCCCGCGGCGGCTGTTGCTCGACCGGCGGGGCCGGCGGGGCGGGCTCGGCGACCCGGCCGGTGACCCGGATCTTGCGCCACAAGGCGAGCATGACGAACTCCTGGACGGTCGGGGAGCGCCGACGGGCGGCGCGACAAACGGTGCGGGGCAACCACTACGGCGCGGTCACCGGCTGGCCGGGGTCTGGTTCGCGGTTTCGGTGGCGGCCGGCGGGCCCATCGGCGCCTGCAGGTCCTGGATCAGCCCGACCTGCTCGGTGAGCACCTCGGTGAGGATGGCGCGGGCCACGGCCAGCAGATCGGCCAGCTGCGGGGTGGTCAGCGAGTAGTACACCGCCGAGCCCTCCTTGCGGTTGGCGACCAATCCGGCCCGGCGGAGCACGGCCAGTTGCTGGGACAGGTTGGCCGCCTCGACGCCGACCTCCGGGAGCATTTCGGACACCGCGTGTTCACGTTGGCCAAGCAGCTCCAGCACCCGGATCCGGACCGGATGGCCGAGCGTCTTGAAGAACTCCGCCTTCAATTGGTAGAGCGGCGTAGCCAACTGGACTCCTAGGCAATTGCGAAGTTTTGCAACTGCTGAAGAATATCAGGCCGGTGAGGAGATACGGGCTGTGGCGGCCGCCACACCGAGACCGGCTGCGCGCGGTGGCCGCGGGGTGGGCGAGCGGGGGGCGGCGGCTAGCGCGGCGGTCCGCTGGACTGGCGGGCCTGGAGGTGCAGCGGCAGTACCCGGCGGCGTGGCGCCATGCCCGGTCGCCGGCTCAGGTACAGCTCACCGGCGATCCGTCCCTTGTCCAGCAGGGGCTGGCTGACCGTGGTCAGGCCGGCCGCAGCCGCCTCGGGGATGTCGTCGTAGCCGGTCACGGTCAGCTCGCCGGGCACCTCCAGGCCGCGCTCACGGGCGGCGGCCAGCGCGCCGAGGGCGAGCAGGTCCATCATCGCGCAGACCGCGGTCAGGTCCGGGCGGCGATCCAGCAGGGCGTGCAGGGCGTCCGCGCCGGACTCCGGGGTGTTCGTCGGTCGCTGCTCGATCGGCAGGTCCTCGATGCCGGCCGCGGCCAGGGCCTGCGCGAAGCCCAGGATGCGCGAGCGCTCCAGGGTCGGCACGGCCCGTTCGATCGTGGCCAGGCCGGTTGGTCCCGAGTAGAACGGGCGGGCCCCGGCCGTCAGGATGCCGATGCGCCGGTGGCCCAGCCCGGTCACCAGCTCGCCCATGGCCCGGCCGCCGGCGTGATCGTCCGGACCGACCCAGTCCACCCCGGGGACGTCGGCGGGCGAATCGACCACGACGGTGGGCAGCCGGCGTTCCAGGATCCGGGCCAGGTGCGGGTCGTCCGGGGTCACCGAGTACACGACGAACCCGTCGACGATCGCGTGGTCGACCGCGCTGGCCCGGCCGCCGGAGGAGTCGGTGGAGACCAGCAGCAGGTTCAGGCCGGCGCTGCGACAGCTGGTGGCCAGGCCCTGGATGAAGGCGATCGCGGCCGGATCGGTGAAGGCATAAGGCAACTCGTCGGTGAACAGCAGGCCCAGGGTGTCTGTGCGGCCGCGGCTGAGCTGCCGGGCGGCCGGATCCGGCCCCGAATAACCCTGCCGCCGGGCCTCGGCCAGCACCTGGGCGCGGACCGCGGTCGAGACCTTGTCCGGGCGGTTGAAGCTGTAGGAGACGGTGGCCGTGGACACGCCGACCGCCTGGGCCACGGTGGCCAGGGTCGGCCGATCGGGTCGGCGTCGGGGCATCGGTCCAGCCTAATCACGCGGTTAACAAATAACCAGAGTGCAGGACAACCCGTGACTCACCGCACAGCTGAGATCGATCCTTGACCCGAGGGCTGGTGAAGCGGTTAACTTGACCGAGCCGAATCCGGTCACCCCATCCGTTTCCACTTGCCCGAGGTCGTCGATGTCCGCAAACAGCCAGCCCGTGCCCGTCACCGCCGCCGAGCCGTCGTGGTGGCGGTCGGCCGTGATCTATCAGATCTACCCGCGCAGCTTCGCCGACGGCAACGGTGACGGCATCGGCGACCTGGCCGGCATCCGATCCCGGCTGCCGTACCTGGTCGACCTGGGGGTCGACGCGATCTGGATCAGCCCGTTCTATCCCTCGCCGCAGGCCGACGCCGGGTACGACGTCGCCGACTACCGCGACATCGACCCGGTCTTCGGCACCCTGCCGGAGTTCTCCGACCTGGTCGCCGAATGTCACCGCGCGAACGTGCGGGTGATCGTCGATCTGGTGCCCAACCACACCTCGGACCAGCACGCCTGGTTCCAGGCCGCGCTGGCCGCCGGCCCGGGCAGCCCGGAGCGCGCTCGGTACCTGTTCCGGGAGGGTCGCGGCGCCAACGGCGAGCTGCCGCCCAACAACTGGGTGTCCAACTTCGGCGGCCCGGCCTGGACCCGGGTGCCGGACGGGCAGTGGTACCTGCACCTGTTCGCCCCGCAGCAGCCCGACCTGGACTGGACCAACCCGGAGGTCGTGGCCGAGTTCCACGACATCCTGCGCTTCTGGATGAAGCTGGGCGTCGACGGCTTCCGCATCGACGTCGCGCACGGGCTGGCCAAGGACGCCGACCTGGCCGACCTGCCGGGCGGGGCCGAGGGGCACCTGCTGACCCCGGCCAACACCAACGACCACCCGCACTGGGACCGCGACGAGATCCATGAGGTCTACCGCGGCTGGCGCGCGGTCGTCGACGAGTTCGGCGGGGACCGGGTGTTCTGCGCCGAGGCGTACGTGCCCAACCCGCAGCGCTTCGCCGACTACGTGCGGCCCGACGAGCTGCACACCGCCTTCAACTTCGACTTCCTGCAGGCCACCTGGGACGCCGCCGACTACCGCCGGGTCATCGACGAGACGATGGCCAACCTGCGGGCGGTCGGCGCGCCGGCCACCTGGGTGCTGTCCAACCACGACGTGGTCCGGCACCCGACCCGCTTCGGCGGCGGCCAGCTCGGCCTGGACCGGGCCCGCGCCGGCACCCTGCTGATGTTCGCCCTGCCCGGCGGGGCCTACGTCTACCAGGGCGAGGAGCTCGGCCTGCCCGAGGTTCTGGATATCCCCGCGCAGTGGCGCCAGGACCCGATCTTCTTCCGCTCCGGCGGGGAGCGGCTGGGCCGCGACGGCTGCCGGGTGCCGCTGCCCTGGTCGGACACGCAGGCGCCGTACGGGTTCGGCCCGGCCGGCACCCCATGGCTGCCGCAGCGGCCGGTCTTCGGCGAGCTGTCCGTGCAGGCCCAGACCGGCGACCCGGCGTCGACCCTGGAGTTCTACCGGCGGGCCCTGCGCATCCGCCGCGAGCGGCCTGAGCTCGGCGACGGTCCCATGCAGTGGCTGGACGCCCCCGACGGCATGCTCGTGCTGGCCCGCGGCCAGTTCCGGTGCGCGATCAACTTCACCGACGAGCCGCTGCCGCTGCCGCCGTCCTGCGCCGGCGCGACCCTGCTGCTGAGCAGTTCGGCGACCGCCGATCAGGGGTTGGCAGAGCTCGGCGGCAACACCGCCGCGTGGTTCCTGGCCGGCTGATCCGGCCCCGGCCGCCCGCCGGGTTGGCGGGCGGGCGGTCGGCGCGACCCCGGACCTCTGCCACAATCGAGCACCGTGAAGACGTTCGATGCCCTGTACGCCGAGCTCACCGACCGGGCCCGCACCCGTCCGGAGGGTTCGGGCACCGTGCAGGCCCTGGACGCCGGAGTGCACGCCCAGGGCAAGAAGCTGCTCGAGGAGGCCGGCGAGGTGTGGCTGGCCGCCGAGCACGAGGACGACGACAGCCTCGCCCTGGAGATCTCCCAGCTGCTGTACCGGGCCCAGGTGATCATGATCGGGCGCGGCGTCACCCTCGAGCAGGTCTACCGGTACCTGTGAGCCGGCCCCCGCGGTGGGTCTGGTCGCTCCTGAAGCAGAAAGCGCAGCAATGTTGAAAGTCGCCGTGCCCAACAAGGGCACGCTGTCGGAACCGGCCGCCTCGATGCTCCGGGAGGCGGGGTACCGGGGACGGCACGAGTCCCGTGACCTGTCCGTGCTCGACGTCGCCAACGACGTCGAGTTCTACTTCCTGCGGCCCAAGGACATCGCCGTGTACGTCGGGTCCGGGAAGCTGGACCTGGGCATCACCGGCCGCGACCTGGCCGCCGACTCCGGCGCCCCGGTGCAGGAACTGGTCGGTCTGGGCTTCGGCTACTCGACGTTCCGCTACGCCGGCCCCGAGCACAAGGACTGGCACATCGCCGACCTGGCCGGCGCCCGGATCGCCACCTCCTACCCGAACCTGACCCGCAACGACCTGGCCGCGCACGGCATCGCCGCCGACGTCATCCGGTTGGACGGCGCCGTCGAGATCTCCGTGCAGCTGGGCGTGGCCGACGCCATCGCCGACGTCGTCGACTCGGGTCGCTCGCTGCGCCAGCACGGGCTGGTCGCGTTCGGCGATCCGATCCTCAAGTCCGAGGCGGTGCTGCTGGCCCGGATGGACACCGAGCCGTCGGCCGCCGCCCGCCAGGTCAGCAAGCGGCTGCAGGGCGTGGTCTTCGCCCAGCAGTACCTGATGCTGGACTACGACTGCCCGGTCGAGCTGCTGGACCGGGCCACCGCGATCACCCCCGGCCTGGAGTCCCCGACGGTCTCGCCGATGGCCGACCCGGCCTGGCGGGCGGTGCGCGCGATGGTCCGCCGCAACGAGGTCAACCCGGTGATGGATGCGCTGTTCGAGCTGGGCGCCAAGGCGATCCTGGCTTCGGACATCAGAACGTGCCGGCTGTGACCCCTGGCCCGATCGGGTCCGCACCGACGACCGTCATCGGCGCTCCAGCCGCCGGCGGTCCGGGAGACAATGCTCCGGGAGACGGTGCTCCGGGATACGGCGGGGGCGTGCCGCCGTACTCCGGGCACAGCGCCTGATGGGTGCACCAGCGACACATGGGGCCCCGGCGGGCCGGGAAGTTGCCCGATTCCAGGGCCGCGGTGACCGCGCGCCACAAGGCGCCGACCGCGTGCGAGAAGCCGATCAGCTCGGACTCGCTCGGCGCGTACTGCAGGGACAGGCCGTCGGCCAGGTAGATCAACTTGAGCTGGGCCGGCACCACGCCGCGCAGCCGGTAGATCATCAGGGCGTAGAACTTGAGCTGGTACAGCGCCCGGCCCTCGAAGTCCGGGCCGGGGGAGCGCCCGGTCTTGTAGTCGACGATGCGCAGCTCGCCGGTCGGCGCCAGGTCGAGCCGGTCGATGAACCCGCGCAGCGGCACCCCGTCCACGGTGTCGATCTCCACCGCGTACTCGCAGGCCTGCGGCTCGAACCGGCGCGGATCCTCCAGCCGGAAGTAGCTGCGCACCAGGTCCCGGGCCGAGTCCAGCCAGCCGGCCATCGCCTCGTCGGGCAGCATCCCGACCAGCTCCGGGCACTGCTCGGCCATCCGCTCCCAGGCCGGGCCGACCGCCTCGGCCGTCCGGCGGGGCGTGCGTTCCGGCCCGGGCCGGCCGAACATCTCCTCCAGCACGGTGTGCACGAGCGTGCCGCGCACCGCGGCCGGGCTGGGCGGCTCGGGCAACCGGTCCACCGCCCGCAGCCGGTACAGCAGCGGGCAGGACTTGAAGTCGCTGGCCCGGGACGGCGACAGGGCCAGCGGCCGGCGCGGCCGGGCCGCCTCCCCGAACGCCTCGGACGCCTCGGCCGGGTCCGTGCCGACCGGCTGGGCCATGGTCACCGTCATGCCCATCACGGTAGGGCGAGGCTCCGACAGTGCCGGGGCAGCGCGCCGCAGCAGTGGTCGCCCGGCCGGGCTCACGTCCCGCCGCGCGGTCGATCATCCAGCCGGGCGCGCAACCGGGGCGGCCTGCGGCACTACCCTGCGCTGGTGACATCCGGTCCTCGCGGCGCCGACCGGCCCCGGTTCTCCGCGGCCCGCGGCTGGCCGGTGGGCCGCATCGCCGGGGTCCAGATCCTGCTCACCCCGTCCTGGATCGCCTCGGTCGTGGTCATTGCCGTCCTCGGCGTCCCGGTCGTCGAGCGGGTCGTCCCGCAGACCGGCACCCCGCTCGCGGTGCTGGTCGCCTCGCTGTTGGGGGTGCTGGTCGGGGTCAGCGTGCTGGCCCACGAACTCGGCCACTGCGTGGTCGCCCGGTGGGTCGGCATCGAGGTGATCGCGGTGCGGCTCTACCTGCTCGGCGGGGTCAGCGAGCTGGCCGCCGGGCCACGGACCGCGCGGGCCGAGGCGCTGGTCGCGGCGGCCGGGCCGGCCGTCTCCGGGTTGCTCGCCGGCGTCTTCTGGCTGGCCCTGCAGCCCACCCAGGCGGGCACCCTGGGCTGGCTGGTCCTGTTGCTGCTCGCCCTGTCGAACCTGATCATCGCCCTGTTCAACCTGCTCCCGGCGCTGCCGCTGGACGGCGGGCGGGTGATCCGCGCGGGCATCTGGGGCGCCTCCGGCAGCCGCCGGGCCGGCACCGTCGCCGCCGTGGTCGGCGGGTACCTGCTGGCCGCCGCGCTGGCCGGCTGGGCCGTCTGGCAACTGGTCCGGGAGGGGTCGACGGCGCTGCTGCCGGCCGGGATCGCCGTAGTCATGGCCGCTTTCGTGGTCGTCGGGGTGATCGCCGAGGGCGGCGATGTGGGCTCCGATGACTCCGAGACCGGCGAGCCGATCTCGACCTCGTGGCCGGCCGGCGTCGCGCTCGCCTCGATCTCCCGGCCGGTGGTCCGGCTCGGGACCGACGTACCGGTGCACGCCGCGCTGGCGGCCGCGGCCGCGGGCGCGGTCATCCTGGTCCAGGCCGACGGCATCGCCCGGGGCGTACTGGACGAGCCGGCCGCCCGCGAGCTGGCCGGACGGGACCCGGCGGCGCCCGCATCCCTGGTCACCCGGCCCATCACCCCGGCCGCGATCGTCTTCGCCGGCGAAGACCCCGACGAGGTGCTGGCACGGGCGCGCCGCGCGCCGATCGATCCGTTCGTGCTGGTCGACGCGTCCGGCACGCCGACGGGGATCGTCCGCGCCGCGGACCTGCTGGCCGTGCCCCGGGCCCATCACAACCGAACCATCGGAAGGAAGAGCGGTTGAGCGAGTCTGACGTGCGGGGGGCCTTCCGGCCGGGGGATCGGGTGCAGCTCACCGATTCCAAGGGACGCAAGTACACGGTCGTCCTGGAGCAGGGGGCGACCTACCACACCCACCGCGGCGCGCTGGCCCACGACAACCTGATCGGGCAACCCGAGGGCAGCGTGGTCACCTCGGCCGGGGGCAGTGCCTACCTGGCGCTGCGTCCGCTGCTGACCGACTACGTCATGTCGATGCCGCGGGGTGCCGCGGTGATCTACCCCAAGGACGCCGCCCAGATCGTGCACTGGGGGGACATCCATCCGGGGGCGACCGTGCTGGAGGCCGGCGCCGGGTCCGGCGCGTTGACCTGCTCGCTGTTGCGCGCCGTGGGCGAGCAGGGCCGGGTGATCTCCTACGAGGTCCGGCAGGACCACGCCGATCACGCCATCCGTAACGTCGAGCGGTTCTTCGGTGGCCGCCCGGACAACTGGTTCCTGACCGTCGCCGACCTGGCCGAGCACCGGGAACCGGTCGACCGGGTGGTGCTGGACATGCTCGAACCCTGGGCGGTGCTACCGACCGTCGCGGACTGCCTGGTCCCCGGCGGGGTGCTGACGGTCTACGTGCCGACCACCACCCAGCTGTCCCGGATTGCCGAGGACATCCGGCTGCACGGCGGCTTCACCGAGCCCTACGGGTGGGAGACGATGCACCGCTCGTGGCACCTGGTCGGGCTCGCGGTCCGGCCCGGATGACCGGGCACACCGCGTTCCTGCTGACCGCCCGCCGGCTGGCCCCCGGGGTGACCACCCCGCGCCCGCAGCGGCGACCCACCACCAGCGGTCGCTGAACCGGTCCGGTCCGGCCGGGCACATTGTCGGCCGATGACGGGCCGGTAACAATCCCGCGGCGGGTGGCACCGATCGGGTTCCCGACCCGCCCGGTCGAGTGGATCTTTTCGCATGCGAAACTGCCTGCTCAACGGCATCACGGTCGGCGCGTCGCGCCTCTGTGTCGGTGACGGGCCCGCAACCGGCCCGTGAGCCACGTCGCCGTCGACCTCCGTCCCGGGCGCGGAAGTCGCAGGTAGGCTTGCTTTTTGCAGCGTCCGTCTTGAGGGAGGGCAATGTGACCGGCTACGACTCCTCGGAAGAGGCAGAACGGGATTCCAGTCCCGCCGATGGTTACCGCCAGACCCCCGCGCAACTGTCTGCCCAGATTCGGGTCCTCAACGATGAGATCGCCCAGCTGCGCCGCCGGCTGGCCATCACCCCCACGGACACGCGTCCGCTGGAACGCCAACTCACCGAGTCGGCGAACCGGATCAACGCGCTGTCCGAACGCAACGAAAAGCTCGTCGTCACCTTGCGTGATGCCCGGGCCCAGTTGCTCCAGCTCAAGGAGGAGGTGGACCGGCTCGCCCAGCCGCCCAGCGGCTATGGGGTGTTCCTGTCCGCCGGGCCCGAGGGCACCGCCGAGGTGTTCACCGGCGGCCGCCGGATGCGCCTGGCCGTCTCGCCGACGGTCGAGGTCGAGCAGCTCAAGCGCGGTCAGCAGCTGCGGCTGAACGAGGCGCTGACGGTGGTGGAGGCGGCCCAGTTCGACGTCATCGGCGAGGTCTGCTCGCTGCGCGAGGTGCTGGACGGCGATCGGGCACTGGTCGTCGGGCACGCCGACGAGGAGCGGGTGGTGCACCTGGCCGCCCCGCTGATGGACATCGCGCTCAAGCCCGGCGATTCGCTGCTGATCGACTCCAAGGCCGGCTACGCCTACGAACGGGTGCCCAAGTCCGAGGTCGAGGACCTGGTGCTGGAAGAGGTGCCGGACGTCGCCTACGAGGACATCGGCGGCCTGACCCGGCAGATCGAGCAGATCCGCGACGCCGTGGAGCTGCCGTTCCTGCACGCCGACCTGTACCGCGAGTACAAGCTGCGCCCACCCAAGGGCGTCCTGCTCTACGGCCCGCCCGGCTGTGGCAAGACGCTGATCGCCAAGGCGGTGGCCAACTCGCTGGCCAAGAAGGTGGCCGCGTTGCGCGGCGAGGAGACGCACACCAGCTACTTCCTCAACATCAAGGGTCCCGAGCTGCTCAACAAGTACGTCGGCGAGACCGAGCGGACCATCCGGCTGATCTTCCAGCGGGCCCGGGAGAAGGCGTCCGACGGCACCCCGGTGATCGTGTTCTTCGACGAGATGGATTCGGTGTTCCGCACCCGCGGCACCGGCGTCTCCTCCGACGTGGAGACCACGATCGTGCCCCAGCTGCTCAGCGAGATCGACGGCGTGGAGGGCCTGGAGAACGTCATCGTGATCGGCGCGTCGAACCGCGAGGACATGATCGACCCGGCCATCCTGCGGCCCGGCCGGCTGGACGTGAAGATCAAGATCGAGCGGCCGGACGCCGAGGCGGCCCGGGACATCTTCACCAAGTACCTGGTCACCGAGCTGCCGATCCACCCGGAGGATCTCGCCGAGTTCGGCGGGGACCGTCAGGCCTGCCTGAGCGGGATGATCCAGCACACCGTGGAGCGGATGTACACCGAGACCGACGAGAACCGCTTCCTGGAGGTCACCTACGCCAACGGGGACAAGGAGGTCCTGTACTTCAAGGATTTCAACTCCGGGGCCATGATCCAGAACATCGTCGACCGGGCCAAGAAGTCGGCGATCAAGTCGCGGATCGAGACCGGCGTCAACGGGTTGCGGGTGTCCCAACTGCTCGAGGCGATCACCGACGAGTTCGCCGAGAACGAGGACCTGCCGAACACCACCAATCCCGACGACTGGGCGCGCATCTCCGGTAAGAAGGGCGAGCGGATCGTCTACATCCGCACGCTGGTCTCCGGCAAGCAGTCCGAGGGCTCGCGGGCCATCGACACCGCATCGAATACGGGGCAGTACCTGTAAGCCCTCTCGCCGAGCCAGGCCCACACCGGCCGCGCCGTCCCCGGACGGCGCGGCCGGTCGGTCTCCGGCGGTTTCCGTCTCTTTCCGGCTGGGGAGCGCGCACGGCGCCCGGGTAAGTTCGGGCCCGTGCCCGACCCGATCTTCAGCTCGCCCCCCACCGCCCATCGCCGGGGTCGCCCGCGCCGGGCCCGCTGGGCCCTGGGTACCGCCGTGCTCGGCCGGCCGGCCTACATCAACACCGGCAGCGGGTCCGAACTGCCAGCCGACCGGTCGGTGGAGTCCTACCGGGCGCACACCGCCGTCATGCTCGACGCCGCGGTGGCCGCCGGCGTCGACTGGATCGACACCGCCCGCTCCTACGGCCGGGCCGAGGAGTTCGTCGGCGACTGGTGGCGGGCCCGCGCGGCCGCCGACCCGCGGTGGGCCGACCGGGCCCCGACGATCTCCAGCAAGTGGGGCTACCGGTACGTCGGCGACTGGGACATGCAGGCCGCCGTGCACGAGGTCAAGGACCATTCGCTGGCTCACTTCCGGGCCCAGCTGGCCCTGACCCGCGCGTGCCTGCCCCGGCTGAACCTCTACCAGGTGCATTCGCTGACCCTGGATTCGCCGCTGTTCGACGACCGCCCGCTGCTGGCGGCGTTGGGCGAGCTGCGCGACCACGGGGTGGCGATCGGCTTCTCGTCCTCCGGCCCGCAGCAGGCCGAGATCATCCGGCGGGCGATGGAGATCGACGTCGACGGGGCGCGGCTGTTCTCCGCGGTGCAGGCCACCTGGAACCTGCTCGAACCCAGCGCCGGGCCGGCGCTGCGCGAGGCGTCCCGGCGGGAGCTGACCGTGGTCGTCAAGGAATCGCTGGCCAACGGCCGGCTGGTGTTCAACCCGCCACCGGCGCTGCAGGCGGTGGCCCGGCGGCACGACGCCGGCATCGACGCGGTCGCCCTGGCCGCGGTGGCCCAGCAGCCCTGGGCCGACCGGGTGCTGCTCGGCGCGGCCGGCGTCGACCAGCTGCACGCCAATCTGCGGGCCGACGCGGTCACGCTGACCGAGCAGGACCTGGCCGAGCTGGCCCCGGCGGCCATGGCCCCGGCCGGCTACTGGGCCCAGCGCTCGGACCTGGCCTGGCACTGACCCCAGACCAACCCGGCGCCCCCACCACCGGTTCGCTGACCGGAAAATCAACGTGCCGTTGGGCAGCCAAGGGTGACCCGTGGTGGTGACCATCGGGTTGAGTGGGTGTCGGGTTTAGGCGGCCGCGGTCAGGGTGACGTTGAAGCCGAGGGCTTCGAGTTGCCGGACGTGGTTACGGGTTCGGCGTCCGATGTCGATGCGTTGGTCGTTGAAGTCGACGCCGAGGTCGTGGAAGGTCGTGCCGGGGTTGGCGAGCAGGTGCCAGATGATGACAAGGATGGATCGGGCGATGGCGACGATCGTTTTGAGTTTGCCGCGGCGTTTGATCAGGCGTCGATAGCGTTCTCCCAGGAAGGTTTGGGTCTTGCCGCCGGTCGCGGCCGCTTCACCGAGCACGGCGCGCAGGTAACGGTTGCCCTTGCCGGTCTTACCGGTTGTTGATCGTTTCCCGGACTGGATCGTGCGGGGGCACAGCCGGGTCCAGGACACCAGATGGCCAGCGGTCGGGAACCGGCTCATGTCCAGCCCGATCTCGGCGATGATGACCTGTGCGTTGCTTGGGCCGATCCCGGGTATCTGGTCCAGGATCTTGATCATGTCTGCGGCCGTCGGCGGTGTCCGGCGCTGGGCCGCCTCGTCGGCGGGTGCGTTCGCCCTCGTACCGGGCCGAGTTTGGCCATCCGGTGCGGGGCGGTCCGGATCGGGGGTGTTACCGGCCGGCAACCTGGCCAGGAGTGCCTCGATGCGTGCGGTCAGGACGTCGATCTGATCGGTCAGCGTGTCGATCTGATGCAGCAGCATCCGGGCCAGCTCGGCGTGATGATCGTCGAACTGACCGGTCAGCGACTCGACCAGGTCGGCGTGCTTGAGCCGCATCCGGCCGCGGGCCATGCCGGCCAGAACCCGCGGGTCCCGCTGGCCCGCGATCAGGGCCTCAATCATGTCCCGGACGGACAGGGTGTCGATCCTGCTCGCCACGGAGGTGACCTTGATCAGGGCGTCCTCCAGCAGCTTCTCCAGCCGTTGCCAGTACCTGGTCCGGTCGCCGGTCAGATCGGCCCGCATCCGGGTGTAGTCGCGCAACTGCCGGACCTGCGCTGATGGCACGAACGATGGACGCAACAGCCCCTTCTCGGTGAGCTTGGCCAACCACACACTGTCCAGCTTGTCCGTTTTGGGGCGACCGGGGACGTTCTTGACATCGCGGGCATTGACCAACTGCACGTCCAGGCCATGAGCTTCCAGCAGATAGAACCAGATCCGCCAGTAGTCCGAGGTCGATTCCAGGGTCACCTTCTCGATGCCCTGGTCTGACAGCTGTGCGGCCAGGCCCAGGACCGCTCTGGTTCGGGCCGGGACGTCCCAGACTTTGCTCACTCGCCGACCCGTCCCGGACGCGGCTGGTACGCGAACGCAGACTGTGCCCGAGTCCTTGCCCACGTCGATCGCGCAGACCCGCTGCACGATCTGTTCATGGGGTTCGTCGAGGATCTCCTCGACCTGTTTGGTCATCACACCGCGTCGCTCCTTCCCTGAGGTGCACCACCGCCACGGCGGGCTGCCCGGGGGCCTCGGTCGGGAACCGAAAATCTGACCGGCGTGCTCGAAGCAACAGTGCGTGACCCGTCAAGGTCGGGCCCCGGCGCCAGACTGATCAACGGGCTCGAAGCTCAAGCGAACGAATCGGCGTCGACAGGCAACCCACCACCCATTTTCACGCCGTCGTGGCGTCACCGGAAGGGACAGGGTGACTGATCAAAGCCGCGCCGTCGGGGGGTGCGTGTCCGGTTCGGCGCGGGAAAGATCAGCGAAGCATCCGGGGGAGCGGCCGGGGGTCAGTCGCTGTCCAGGGCGGCCAGCCCCGCGTCCAGCTCGTCCAGGACGCGGCCGGTCTCGACGACCAGCGCGCTCAGGAACACCCCGCGGGACAGGTTGGCGGCCAGCATGTCGCCCAGATCGGTGTTGATCGCCTCGATCCGCTCCCGGGCGATGGTGATGGCGCGGTGCGCCGGGCCGGCGATGACCTCGACGGATGCGCCGCGTTCGGCCCGCAGCACGGTGTGGGCAAACGCCTCCACCGCGTCGGCGGTGGCCAGCAGCATGGCCGAGGCCATCGGCATCGGCAATTGCCGGCCGTCCCGCTCGGGAATCTTCACCGACAGGTCCCGCACGGTCCGGGCAATGGTGCGGCACTGCAGCTCGACGACCTGCAGGGTCTCGTTGGCCTGCCGCAGCCGGGTCATCGACGCCGCCCAGGACGCGCGGGTCGGATGCAGCGACAACGACTGGGCGGCCTTGCCCACCTCACCCTCGGCGCCGGCCGACAGCCGGCCCAGCGCCCGGGCGTCGAGCAGCCAGGCCATCGCGTCCCGGGAGGGCCAGGGCCGACCGATCCCGGTGGCCATGGTGCTCATCGCGTCGACCACGCCGTCGGCCAGAGTGGCTACCGCCCGGGTGGCCGCGGCGACGTGGTTGGGCGGGATGATGACGAAGTTGACGACGACCGCGACGCCCGCGCCGATCAGTGTGTCCAGGAACCGCTGCTCGATCCCGGAGCTGCCCAGGGCCAGCACGAACAGCCCGTTGATCGGGATCTGCGCGGCCGCGCCCGGGCCCAGGCGCAGCACTTTGCCGGCCAGGAAGCCGATGGCCACGATCAGCGCGATCGACCAGGCGTGCAGGCCGATGATGCTGCCCAACCAGATCGCCACCAGGATGCCCAGGGTGACCGCCAGCACCTTCTCGGCGGCGTCCCGGATCGACGCGCGGACGGTCAGCAGGGCGATCAGGGACGCGGTGATCGGGGCCCAGATGGGCGCCGGCGAATCCAGCCACCACTGGGCCAGTGCCCAGGACAGACCGGCTGAGACGGCCACCTTGACGGTCTGCACGATGACGCCCCGGTCGATCTCCAGCAGCTCGCCGATCGAGCGGTGCCGCCGCTGGCGGCCGGTGCGCAGGGCGTCCCAGCGGCGACGGATCACTTCCAGCGAGGTCGCGTCGGTCCCGTCCCGGGCGGTGGAAGACGGTGCGGGATCCATGCACCCGATCCTGCCCCAGGAACCGGCGGCTAGATTCTTCGTATGAGTGTGCGTCGCATCATGGGCACCGAAGTCGAGTACGGCATTTCGGTGCCGGGCGAGCCGGGCGTGAACCCGGTGATCTCCTCCACCCAGGTGGTCCTGGCCTACGCCGCCTCGGTGGCCGCGCCCCGGGCCCGCCGGCCCCGGTGGGACTACGAGGTGGAATCGCCGCTGCGGGACGCCCGCGGGTACGACCTGTCCTCGCTGTTCGGGGCGGCCGAACCGGACGTGGACGACATCGGTGCGGCCAATGTGATCCTGTCCAACGGGGCCCGCCTGTACGTCGACCACGCCCACCCGGAGTTCTCCGCCCCCGAGGTGACCAACCCGCTGGACGCCGTGCTCTACGAC
Organism: Nakamurella multipartita DSM 44233; assembly: GCF_000024365.1. Taxonomy (NCBI): domain Bacteria; kingdom Bacillati; phylum Actinomycetota; class Actinomycetes; order Nakamurellales; family Nakamurellaceae; genus Nakamurella; species Nakamurella multipartita. The sequence goes on along the minus strand of NC_013235.1, from coordinate 3,256,906 downwards.
AAGGCCGGCGAGCGGGTGATGGAGACGGCGGCCCGGCTGGCCGCCTCGCTGCCCGGGTCCAAGCCGATCCAGATGTACAAGAACAACGTCGACGGCAAGGGCGCCTCCTACGGCACCCACGAGAACTACCTGTGCAGCCGGGACACCCCGTTCCCGGCGATCATCGCCGGCCTCACCCCGTTCTTTACCACCCGGCAGGTCTTCGCCGGCGCCGGGCGGGTGGGCATTGGGCCGGCCGGGCAGACCGAGGGCTTCCAGCTCGGCCAGCGCAGCGACTACATCGAGGTCGAGGTCGGCCTGGAGACCACTCTCAAGCGCGGCATCATCAACACCCGCGACGAGCCGCACGCCGACGCCGACAAGCACCGCCGCCTGCACGTGATCATCGGGGACGCGAACCTGGCTGAGATCGCCACCTACCTCAAGGTCGGCACGGCAGCCCTGGTGCTGGCCATGATCGAGTCCGGCTGGGCGCTGCCGTCGGTCGAGCTGGCCCACCCGGTGGCGGCGGTGCACCAGATCTCGCACGACCCGACGCTCAAGGTCACCGTCCCGCTCACCGACGGCCGCCGGCTGACCGGGGTGGACGTGCAGCGGGCCTACCACGAGGCGGCGGCCAAGTACGTCGAGGCCGAGTACGGCGATGACGTCGACGAGCAGACCCGGGACGTGCTGGACCGCTGGATCAGCGTGCTGGACCGGCTGGCCCACGACCCGATGGACCTGGCCTCCGAGCTGGACTGGCCGGCCAAGCTGCGGCTGCTGGAGGGCTATCGCAGCCGCGACGGGCTGGCCTGGGGCGCCGGCCGGCTGGCCCTGATCGACCTGCAGTACTCCGACGTGCGGATGGACAAGGGTCTGTACAACCGGCTGGTCTCCCGCGGGTCGATGCAGCGGCTGGTCACCGAGGAGCAGGTGACCGCGGCGATGACCGATCCGCCCGAGGACACCCGCGCCTACTTCCGCGGCCGCTGCGTGTCCAAGTACGCCGACCGCCTGGCCGCGGCGTCCTGGGACTCGGTCATCTTCGACATCGGCCGGGAATCGCTGGTGCGCATCCCGACCATGGAGCCCACCCGGGGCACCAAGGCGCACGTGGGGGCCCTGCTGGACGCCGCCGCGGACGCGACCGAACTGGTCGACGCACTCACCCGCCGGTGAGGCGTGCTCGGCCGACCGGGTGCCTGCGGCGCACGGTCGGAGCTCGTCGGTATCCTCGCGCGTAGTGCAACAGATCGGAGACCAGAAATGGCCCAGGAGCGGACCACTCGGCAAGGCGGCGGGGACGGCGACGACGACGCCGCCGGCGCCGATGCAGCCGGTCAGGAACGACGCGAGAAGCTGGCCGCGGAAACCGACGACATCCTCGACGAGATCGACGACGTCCTGGAGTCCAACGCCGAGGACTTCGTCCGGTCGTATGTGCAGAAGGGTGGCCAGTGACCGTTGACGGTCAGGTCGGGCGCTGGCCGGTCTCGGCCATCCCGGCGGCATACATGCGGCCCGGCAGCGGGTCGTTCACCGAGTTCCTGGCCGGGGCGGAGCCGCATCTGTTGCCCGGCCGCGCGGGCGCTCAGCCGGCCGGGGCCGCTCCGGCCGTCCCGCACGGCACCACGATCGTCGCGCTGACCTGCGAGCAGGGCGTGGTGGTGGCCGGCGACCGGCGGGCCACCATGGGCAACATCATCGCCCAGCGGGACATCGAGAAGGTCTTCGTCGCCGACTCCCATTCGGCCATCGGCATCGCCGGCACCGCCGGGCTGGCCGTGGAGATGGTGCGGCTGTTCCGGCTGGAGCTGGAGCACTACGAGAAGATCGAGGGCGTCCGGCTGTCCCTGGACGGCAAGGCCAACCGGCTGGCCACGATGATCCGCGGCAACCTGGGCATGGCCATGCAGGGCCTGGCCGTGGTGCCGCTGTTCGCCGGGGTCGAGGAGGATCCCGAGGTCGACCCGGTCAAGCGCGGCCCCGGTGGGGGCCGCATCTTCTCCTACGACGTCGCCGGCGGGAAGTACGAGGAGCACGACTACTACGCGGTCGGTTCCGGCTCCACCTTCGCCCGGTCGGCGCTCAAGAAGCGGTACAACGCGGCGGCCGACCTGCCCGGTGCGGTGCGGACCGCGGTCGAGGCCCTGTACGACGCGGCCGACGACGACAGCGCCACCGGCGGTCCCGACCTGACCCGGCGGATCTTCCCGGTGGTGGTTGCGATCACCGCGCAGGGGGCCGTCCGCTGGTCCGACGACGAGGTGGGCGTGGTGGCCGAGGCCGTGGTGGCCGGCCGCATGGTCAACCCGGGCGGCTGAGTCCACCCGGCCCACTCGACGGCCCGCCCGACCCCTGATGGCCGCCCGACCACTACATCGTTCGAGGAGAACCACCCGCCGTGAGCATGCCGACGATCTACGCCTCTCCCGAACAGTTCATGCGGGACCGCTCGGAGTACGCCCGCAAGGGCATCGCCCGCGGCCGCAGCGTGGTGGTCACCCTGTTCGAGGGCGGTGTGCTGTTCGTCGCGGAGAACCACTCGCCGGCGCTGCACAAGGTCAGCGAGATCTACGACCGGATCGGCTTCGCCGCGGCCGGCCGGTACAACGAGTTCGAGAACCTGCGGACCGCCGGCATCCGGCTGGCCGACGTGCGGGGCTTCTCCTACGACCGCAAGGACGTCACCGGCCGCTGGTTGGCCAACGCCTACGCCCAGACCATCGGCTCGATCTTCTCCGAGCACCAGAAGCCGTTCGAGGTGGAGATCTGCGTGGCCGAGGTCGGCCCGCCGCGCCCGCCCCGGCCGGCCGGGGCGCCGCCCGCGGCGGACGGCTCGCCCGGCACCGGTGACCAGCTCTACCGCATCTCCTATGACGGTTCCATCGTCGAGGAGCGCAAGTTCGTCGTCATGGGCGGGGTCAACGAGCCGGTCATCACCGCGCTCAACGCCTCCTTCCGGGCCGGCTGGGACCTGCCGACGGCGCTGCGGGCCGCGGTGACCGCGCTCGGTTCCACCGGCGACAACCCGCCCCGCGAGCTGCTGCCCACCCAGCTGGAAGTCGCCGTGCTCGACCGCTCCGCGGTCGGCCGCACGTTCCGCCGCATCCCGGCCGCGCTGCTGGCCACCCTGCTCGCGCCGCCCGCGGCCGCCGACGTCGCCGACGCCCCGGCCGCCGAGGCGGACCCGGCCGAACCCGACCAGGGCTGACCGACCCCTCCGTCCAGGGGTCACTGCACTGTGACCCACATCACGTCCGCGTCGGCCGACGAGTTGCCCGGACGCGTATCACCCGGCCCGGCGGCCCCGTCCTGTGCATGTTCAGGTAGGGCCTGGCTGAGGGGTGCAGGTCCTATCCCGATCGAAAGAACCGCCCCTAAGCTGCTGTTGACGCCTGCTTGAACCCGACACCATGGTCGCCAGCAGCTTGCGTCGACCCGTCACATCCGGGAGGAACCGTGCGCTCCAGCGTCCGTCGCGTTCCGCGTCCCCGGATGTGGTCGGTCGTCGACCGGAAAGGGGAGTTCGACCGTGATCGGCTCTGACCAGGACACCGTGACCACCGCGACGTCTGTCTCCGCTGAGACCGCCGAGTCTGCCGAGGGCCAGGGGGCGACAGCGCCGACCGGGCCGACCGGGCCGACCGGACCGGCAGCGCCCACAGCCCCACCGGCCACCCGGGGGACCACTCCGGAGGGACTGCGGCGCCGGGATGTCGGCGATCTCGTAGTCCGCGCCGGCACCGCCTTCGAGGAGTACCGCAACGGGGTGCCCGGGGCCATCGACACCCTGGTCCGCCTGGTCAGCCCCATGCTCTGGCACACCGCCCGGCAGTGCGGCCTGTCCGCCGCCGAGGCCGAGGACGTCGTCCAGCAGACGTTCATGTCCCTGGTCCGCAGCAAGGACAGCATCAGCGACCCGTTGGCCGTGGTCCGCTGGCTGACCGTGAGCCTGCGCCGGCTGGCCTGGCGGGAACGCGCGAACAGTGCCAAGCGTTCCGGTGAGGAACCCACCGACGAGGACCTGCCCCGGGCGCCGTCCGCCGAACACGCCGCCGTGCTGACCGACCAGCAACGACGACTGTGGGCGCTGGTCTCCGAGATGTCCGAACGCTGCCGGCGCCTGCTGGCGGTCATCGCCTTCGCACCACGACCTGATTACGCCACCATCGCGGTGGATCTGGGCATACCGGTGGGTTCCATCGGTCCGACACGAGGCCGCTGTCTGGCGAAGCTGCGGGCCCGACTCGACGGGGGAGACTGGACATGAGCGCAACCAGTGCCAATACGGCCGGTGCGGCCGACAACGAGCGCCACCCGGTTCCGTTCGACGGCAGCGTGCGGCTCCCGGACCTGCTCGGTGGCCTGGACCTGGACGCCGGCTTCGACTGGGACGACACGCCCGAGGAGGAGGCCGCGGTCGCCCCGATGGACCGGGCCGACCTGCGCATCCTGGCCGACCTGCAGGCGATCTACGACGCGGTCGACCCGATGCCGCCGATGCTGCCCGACCTCGTGCTCTTCGGACTGGACGGGCACGACCTGGAGGCCGAGTTCGCCCGCCTGGTCGAATCCGAGCTCGCGGTGGCCGGGGCGGCCGGCACCCGATCGGTCGAGCATGCCCGCCGGGTGACCTTCGCCAGCGACAACCTGACCGTCATGGTCGTGGTCAATCCGCAGCGGGACGGCAAGGTCCGGCTCGACGGCTGGGCCGCACCGGGCGGCCGGCTGCACGCGGAACTGCGGGTCGGCGAGGCGACCATGACCGCCGAATGCGACGAGTCCGGCCGGTTCGTCTTCGACGCCGTGCCGACCGGCCCGGCCCAGCTCGTGCTGCACCCGACGCTGGATTCCGACCCGTCGCTGACCCTGCCCGTGGTCACCCCGGCCGTGCACCTGTAAGGACCGCGAACCGGCCGGATTCACCCGCCCGGGGCGCCCGGTGACCCCCGAGATGTCGGTTCCGCGGCACCCGTGGATGCTGGTGGGGTGACGACGAGCGGCTCACCAGCGGCACCGACCGCCGCCGAGCTGTGGGCCCAGGCGCGCGGACACGTCGATCTGGGCCGGCCCGACACCGGCTACCGGCTCGGCGGCCGGGCGTTGGCCCGGCTCGGCCACGAGCGGCTCCCGGCCGACGTCGCCGGGGCGCTGCGGGCCCGCATCCTGATCACCATGGCCGACGCCCAGGTCGAACTGGGCCAGATCGAGCCGGCCACCTCCCTGCTGGACGCCGCGGTCGCGGCCAGCCCGTCGACCCTGCCGGTGGTGCAGGCGTCCCGGGGAGTGCTCCTGGCCCGCACCGGGCGGCTGGCCGCCGCCGGCGAACAGTTCGATGCCGCCGTCGAGGCGTTGGCGCGGGCCGGCGGATCGCGGCACAACCTGATCCGGGCCCGGTTGTGGCGCGGGATGCTGCACCTGGCCGAGGCCCGCCTGGACGCCGCCGAGATCGACTGCCAGGCCGCCGCCGACCTGGGCCGGCAGGCCGGTCTGGACGCAGCCGTCGTCATCGCCACCCACAATCTCGGCCTGGTCAAGTACGTCTCGGGCGATCTGCCCGGCGCGCTGCAGGAGATGACCCGGGCGCAGGAGCTGAGCGCGCAGGTCCGCCCCGGCGTCCGCGCCCTCGATCGGGCCCGGGTCCTGCTCGCGGCCGGGCTGCTGGCCGAGGCCCAGGAGGTCGCCGAGCAGGCCGAACGGCACTTCGCCGCGGAGCGCTCCCGGGTCGAGCTGGCCGACACCCTGCTGGTCACCGCCGAGATCGACCTGCTCGCCGGCGACGCGGACGCCGCCCGGTCGGCGGCCCGCCGGGCCGCGCGAACCTTCGCCGCCGCCCATCACGCGCGAGGGGTGCTCACCGCCCGGGTGATGGAGACCCGGGCGCAGGCGCAGGTCCGGGCCGGCCGGCGACCGCCGTCGCCGCGGCGGGCCCGCGCCGACGCCGAGCTCGCCGACGCGCTGGCTCGCACCCTGCTGGACAACGGCATGGTCGAGGACGCGCGGGCGGTTCGGCTGCTGCAGGCGCAGGCGCTGCTGGAGGTGGGGGACCTGGCCGGGGCCGAGCAGGCCGCCGGCCTGGCCGCCGAACTGGGCCGGGCGACCACCCGGGTGGGACGGTCCCGGTCGCGAGCCCCGCGGCTGCCGCTGATCGCCACCGAACTGCACACCCGGGTGGTCAACGCCCGGGTCGAGTTCGCCCAGGGCAACCGGTCGGCCGGGCTGTTGCACATCCGGCGCGGGCTGGACGAGCTGGCCGCCTATCAGGCCCGGTTCGGCTCCCAGGACCTGCAGTCGGCGTCGGCCGTGCACGGCCTGGAACTGACCCGGCTGGGCCTGCGCACCGCCCTGCAGACCCGGTCGCCGGCCGCGATCCTGCAGTGGCTGGAACGGTCCCGGGCGGCGAGCACCCGGCTGGCCGCCGTCCGCCCGTCCGCCGACGGGGTGCTGGCTCAGGAGCTGTCCCAGCTGCGGGTGGCCACCTTCCGGGCGCGGCAGGCCCAGCTGGCCGGCGAACCCGACCCGGATCTGGAGAACGAGGTCGACCAGCTACGCCGCCGGGTCCGATCCCGGTCGTGGCTGGTCGGCGGCAGCGGCGCGGTCAACCGGCCGCTGACCCTGGCGGCCGTGCAGCGGCGGCTGGCGACGGCCGGTGGCCATCACGGCGGGCCCGGCGGCGTGAGCATCGTCGCGCCGTTCCGGGGCGCCGGCCGCTTCCACGCCCTGGTGATCACCGCCCGCAGCGCCCGGTACCTGCAGCTCGGACCCGATTTCGGGCTGGAGTCCACCCTCAACCGGATCATCGGCGACCTGAACATCCTGGCCGACCACCGCGTGCTGGCCCCATTGCGCCGGGTCGCCCGGACGTCCCTAGAGTCCGGCCTGAACCGGGTGGCGGAGTACATCGCGGCGCCGGTCGAACCGCTGGTCGACGACGGCCCGGTGATCGTGGCCGCGGCCGGGTCGGCCGCCATCGTGCCCTGGGCGTTGCTGCCCGGGCTGTCCGGCCGGGCCATCTCGGTGAGCCCGTCGGTGACTGCCGCAGTGGCCGGCATGGGCCGCACGGCCGAGGAATTCCGGCACGGGGTGCTCGCCGTCGCCGGACCCGAGGTGCCGCACGGGATCCAGGAGGCCCAGGTGGTCTCCGAGGTGTACTCGTCCTGCCCGTCGGACGGGCCCACCGAGCTGCTCGTCGGCGAGGCGGCGACCGGCCGCGCGGTGCTCGACGCCATCCCGCACGGGGGACTGGTGCACATCGCCGCGCACGGCCACCACGAACCGGACAACCCGCTGTTCTCCGGGGTGCTGCTGGCCGACGGCTTGCTCTACGGCTATGACGTCGCGCCCAATCCGGCGCTGCCGTCCCAGGTGGTGCTCTCCAGCTGCGATGTCGGCCGCACCGACGACCGGCCCGGGGGTGAGCCGCTCGGGCTGGTCGCGGCCCTGCTGCGCAGTGGCGTGAGCACGGTGGTGGCCGGCACCAGCCGCATCTCCGACCGGGTCGCCGCCGCCGTGATGACCGCCTACCACCAGCGCCTGTACAAGGGCGAGAGCCCGGCCATCGCGTTGGCCGGGGCGATCAAGACGGCCGCCGAGACCGAGGACGACCCGGCCCCCTTCACCTGCTTCGGGGCCGGGCTGTAGCTCGCGCGGAGCCCGCTCTGCGCCCGCGCCTCAGCTCCAGTCGCGGCCGCGCAGCGCGTCTGCGCCGCCGGTCAGGAAGTCGCGGGCGATAGCGAGTTGCTCCGCGCGATCCAGGTCGCGCAGCACGCCGACCTCGTCACCCTCGTCGCCGACGTTCTCCAGCAGCACCCGGTCCGGCCGGAACTCGAGGTTCCACTCGTGCTCGTCGGTCAGCGAGACGGTGCGGTGCTCCTCGTCCCCGTCGTCGACGGCGATGGTGTCCAGCAGCACGGACAGCTGGGCGAGCGTGGCGTCGTCGTCCCGGGCGTCGTCTTTCTGCTGGGCGCCGTAGCGGTCGGTCAGCCAGATGGTCCGGTCGTTCACTGCGGTCGCCGCACCGGCAGGCGGTCCTGCTGCGTCCCGGTGTCCGCCACGACCGTGCTGTCGACCACGGTGCTGTCGACCACGGTGCTGTCGACCACCGTGCCGTCGACCACGGAGCCGTCGACGACCGTGCTGTTCGCGAATCGAGGATCCACCCGCGGGCCGGCGGGGCCACCGGGCCCGCCCGGCCAGGTGCCGACGGTCAGCCCGCCCAGGTCGACCACCTGCACGGTGGCCGCCCGCCGCTGGGCCCAGGCCGACATCCGGCGCCGGGCCAGCGCGCGGACCGGGGGCAGCAACAGGGACAGCGCGACCAGATCGCTCAAGAAGCCCGGAATCATGAACAACGCGCCGGCGACGACCGTGAGGAACCCGCCGGAGACGGTGCCGTCGGCCACGCCCCGGGACCGGGCCGCCTGGTTGACGGCGGCCATCGCCTCCCGACCGCCGCGGCCGATCAGGGCCAGGCCCAGCACGAAGCCACCCAGCAGCAACAGCAGCGTCCAGCCCACGCCGATCCAGGAACCCACGATCAGCAGGCTGGCGATCTCCAGGAAAACGAACAGCAACACGGTCATGTCAAGGTCAACGCACCAGGCCGTCCAAACGCTCCCGATGCGGTTGTGATTCGTCTGTGCGCCGGCCGGGAACCCGGACCGGCCAGGGTGGGTCGCGCGATCCGTTACCGTCATTCCCATCGGTCGCCGAGCACCCCACCCGTGCCCACGACCCGATTCACCCACCTTGATATCGACCAGCCACGAGTTCCGCCGGGAGCAAGCCCCAGATGATCGCGCAGTGGATCATGGTTGGCGTCGGCCTCGTCCTGATCGCCGGCACCGCGCTCTACGTCGCCGCCGAGTTCAGCCTGGTCACGGCGGACCGGGCGGCCGTGGCCAAGCAGGCCGCGCAGGGCGATCGCGGCGCCCGCTCCCTGATGATCGGGCTGCGCTCGCTGTCCACCCAGCTGTCCGGGGCGCAGATCGGCATCACCATCACCACCCTGGCGTTGGGCTTCGTCATGCAGCCGGCGCTGGCCGACCTGGTCGCGCCGCTACTGGACGCGATCGGCCTCGGCGCGGGCGTCTCGCAGACCGTCGGCGCCCTGTTCGGGCTGGTCGTGGCGACGGTGCTGTCGATGGTGTTCGGCGAGCTGGTGCCCAAGAACATCGCCATCGCCGAACCGCTGGACACGGCCAAGACGGTGATCACCCCCATGCGGGTGTCCACCATGCTGTTCAAGCCGCTGATCATCGTGCTCAACGGCACTGCCAACGCGGTGCTGCGGGCCATCGGGGTGGAACCCCAGGAGGAGCTGCGCTCGGCCCGGTCCGCGGTGGAGCTCGATTCCCTGGTCCGCCGTTCGGCCGCCCAGGGCACCCTGGAACAGCCCACCGCCGGCCTGCTGGCCCGGTCGATCTCGTTCTCCGGCAAGACCGCCGACGACGTGCTCACCCCCCGGGTGCGGGTCCGGTTCGTCAAGGCCACCGACACCGCGAACGCGGTACTCACCGCGGCCGTCGAGACCGGGCATTCCCGGTTCCCGGTGTTCGGGGAGGACTCCGACGACGTCGTCGGGCTGGTGCACCTCAAACGCGCGGTGGCCATCCCGCCCGACGAACGCGCCGGCGTGCGGGTCGAGCAGCTGATGGTGCCGGTGCCGGTGGTCCCGGGGTCGATCCCGCTGGACGACCTGATGGACGAGCTGCGCAGCGGGCTGCAGATGGCGGTGGTGGCCGACGAGTACGGCGGCACGGCCGGGCTGCTCACCCTGGAGGACGTCGTCGAGGAGCTGGTCGGCGAGATCAAGGACGAGCACGACCCGGTGGACAGCCGGGCCGAACGGCGGGCCGACGACACCTGGCTGCTGCCGGGCACCCTGCGGCCGGACGAGATCGTCGACATCACCGGGGTGCGGCTGCCCGAATCCAGCGCCTACGAGACGGTGGCCGGCCTGCTCATCGCCCGGCTGGGCCGGATGCCCAAGGAGTTCGACGCCGTCGAGGTGGACGCGACCATGGATGCCTCCGCCCATCTGGGCGTGCCCGACCGGCAGGTCGTGCACTCCGACGACCGCCGGATCGAGCCGGAGACCGAGGACGACCTGCCGCGGGCGGTGACCGTCCGGCTGACCGTGCACGGGCTGGCCCGGCGCCGGATCGAGGCCGTGCTGCTGTCCGCGGTCAGCCTGAACACCGGCGACGAGGACGAGAACGAGTCCGACGAACGCCGCGGAGACGGCCGATGACCACCGAATGGTTGCTGCTCGGGCTGGTCGTCGTGCTGCTCGCGGCCAGCGCGTTCTTCGTCGCCGCCGAATTCGCCCTGATCGCGGCCCGGCGGACCGTCGTCGAGCCGATGGCGGTGAACAGCGCCCGGGCCCGCTCCACGCTCAAGGCGATGGAGCACGTGTCGCTGATGATGGCCTGCGCGCAGCTGGGCATCACCCTGTGCGGGGTGCTGCTCGGCGCCCTGGGCGAACCGGCCGTGGCCGCGCTGCTGGAACCGGTGTTCCATGCCCTGGGCGTGCCCGAGGCCTGGCTGCACCCGGTCTCCCTGGTGATCGCCCTGCTGCTGGTGGTCTCCGCGCACGTGGCCTTCGGCGAGATGGTGCCCAAGAACATCGCCATCGCCGATCCGGAGCGCACCGCGCTGGCCCTTGCCCCGGCGCTGCGGGCGATCGCCACCGGCATCGGGCCGATCATCCGGACGCTGAACTGGTTCGCCAACTCGGTGGTCAAGCTGACCGGCCGCGAACCCAAGGACGAGGTGGCCTCGGCGTTCACCCGCGAGGAGGTCGCCGAGCTGGTCGCCGAGTCCCGGCGCGAGGGGCTGCTGGACGCCGACGAGCACCAGCTGATCACGTCCGCGCTGGGCTTCGACACCTCGCTGGTCTCCTCGGTGATGGTGCCGGTCACCGAGGTCGAATCGGTGGACGAGCAGGTCACCCCGGCCGAGATCGAGCGGATGTGCGCCCGGACCGGTTTCTCCCGCTTCCCGATCGACCGGGTCGACGACTCGGCCCGGGGCTTCGCCGGGTACCTGCACATCCGCGACGTCGTCGACATCCCGGCCGACCGGCGGGACGAGCCGGTGCCGCCGGAACGCATCCGGGAGCTGCCCGCGGTGGCGCCCGGCACCGACCTGCGGACCGCGCTTGACCGGATGCGGCGCATCGGCGCGCACCTCGCGCAGGTCGTCGCACCCGTGCCCGGGGCCGGCGACGGGCCGGACCTGGTGGCCGACGCCGAGCGTCCGGTCCTGGGCGTGGTGATGCTCGAAGACGTCATCGAGGCCCTGATCGGCGAGGTCCAGGACGCGACCCGCCGCACCCCCGGGCGGTCGGCGCCACCGGGCGAGCGGTCCGAGGCATAAGGTCGGGCGCATGCAGCGTCGGATCATGGGCATCGAGACCGAGTTCGGCATCACCTGTACCTTCCACGGGCAACGCCGGTTGAGCCCGGACGAGGTGGCCAGATACCTGTTCCGGCGGGTGGTGTCGTGGGGCCGCTCGTCCAACGTGTTCCTGCGCAACGGCTCACGGCTGTACCTGGACGTGGGCTCGCACCCGGAGTACGCGACCGCCGAATGCGACGAGCTGCCGGTGCTGATCGCGCACGACAAGGCCGGCGAACGGATCCTGCAGGACCTGGTCGTCGACGCCGAGACCCGGCTGGCCGAAGAGGGCATCGGCGGGGACATCTACCTGTTCAAGAACAACACCGACTCGGCCGGCAACTCCTACGGCTGCCACGAGAACTTCCTGATCGCCCGGGGCGGCGAGTTCGCCAAGATCGCCGACGGGCTCATCCCGTTCCTGGTCACCCGGCAGCTGATCGCCGGCGCCGGCAAGGTGCTGCAGTCGCCGCGCGGTGCCTCGTACTGCCTGTCCCAGCGGGCCGACCACATCTGGGAGGGCGTCTCCTCGGCGACCACCCGGTCCCGGCCCATCATCAATACCCGCGACGAGCCGCACGCCGACGCCGAGCGGTACCGGCGGCTGCACGTGATCGTGGGCGACTCCAACATGAGCGAGACGACCACCCTGCTGAAGGTCGGCACCGCCGCGCTGGTGCTGGAGATGATCGAGTCCGGCGTGCCGATGCGCGACTTCACCTTCGAGAACCCCATCCGGGCCATCCGGGAGATCTCCCACGACACCACCGGCCGCAAGGCCGTCCGGCTGGCCGGCGGCGGCGACATCAGCGCCCTGGACGCGCAGACCGAGTACTACGAGAAGGCGGCCGCGTTCGTCGCCAACCGGGGCACCGACCCGGTCACCCACCAGGTGCTGGACCTGTGGCGGCGCACCCTGGAGGCGGTGCAGACCCAGGACTTCACCAAGGTCGACACCGAGATCGACTGGATCATCAAGAAGAAGCTGATCGATGCCTACGCGGCCAAGCACGGCCTGGACCTGACCCATCCCCGGATCGCCCAGCTCGACCTGACCTATCACGACGTGCGCCCCGGCCGGGGCCTGCACTCCCTGCTGGCCGCCCGCGGCCGGGCCGCGCGGGTCGTCACCGACGGGCAGATCACGACCGCGATGACGGTGCCGCCGCAGACCACCCGCGCCCGGCTGCGGGGCGAGTTCGTCGCCGCCGCCCAGGACGCCGGCCGCGACTACACCGTCGACTGGGTCCACCTCAAGCTCAACGACCAGGCCCAGCGGACGGTCCTGCTCAAGGACCCGTTCCGGTCCACCGACGACCGCGTCACCAAGCTGATCGAGGCCATGTAGCCGTCCCCCACCCGCCCGCGCGGATCATCTACGCCTGCGCGGCCCAAACCCCACCGAATGTGACTGGTGGGACCGGAGTCGACGACTTGCGCCGCGCAGGTGTGCACACCCCCCGCGGTGGATACCTGCGCGGATGAAGTCGTACCGAATGTGACTGGTGTGACGGCAGTCAACGAGTTGAGCCGCGCCGGCGTAGATGATCCGCGCGGGCGGGTGGGGGTGGGCGTGTGACAGGCTTGTCGGCGTGGTGACGGTGAAGGCGGCGAAGGCGGAGCGCCTGCTCAACCTGGTGATCGCCCTCCTCAACGCACCCAGCTTCCGGACGGCGGCCTGGATCCGGCAGAAGGTGGCCGGCTACGGTGACGCGCCGACCGAGGAAGCGTTCCTGCGCACCTTCGAACGGGACAAGAAGGAGCTGCGCGAGCTGGGCATCCCGCTGCAGACGCCGCCCAACGGCGCCGACGGGTACCGGATTCCCCGCAGCGAGTTCGCGTTGCCGCCGCTGTCCTTCACCCCGGCCGAGACCGCCGCCCTGGCCCTGGCCGGCCGGCTGTGGGAGACGACCGCGCTGGGGGCTGCCGGGTCCGGGGCGCTGCGCAAGATCCGGGACGCCGACGCGGGCGACGGCTCGGTCGAGACCGGGACCGACGCATCGTCCGAGGATCCGGGCGAGGGCGGCCCGGACGGCGCCGTGCAGACCCTGCTGCAACCGCGGGTGCGCACCTCCGACCCCTCCTTCGAGCCCATGCTGGCCGCGGTCCGGGCCCAGCGCGCGGTCGAGTTCGACTACCGCAAGGACCCGGGCGGCCCGGCCGAACCGCGCCGGCTGCAGCCGTGGGGCCTGGTCTCCTTCCGCGGCCGCTGGTACGTGATCGGGCACGACGAGATCCGCGGTGAGCGACGCACGTTCCGGCTGTCCCGGATCGCCGGCGAGCTGCGGCCGGTCCGGCGGGGGCCGGCGGTCCGGCCACCGGCCGGGCTGGACCTGCTCGCCGCGGTCGCCGCGACCGTCCGCCGGCCGGTCGCCGACCGGCAGGCCGTGCTGCGGGTGCGGGCCGGCGTCGCGGCCGGTTTGCGGCGCACCGCCGTGACGGTCACGCCGATCGACCAGGCGCCGGGCTGGGATCGGGTCCAGGTGCCGCTGGGGCCGCTGTGGGACACCGCCCGGCTCCTCGCCGGGCACGGACCGGACGTCGTGGTCGAGAGCCCGGCCGATCTCGTCGAGGCGACCGTCACCCTGCTGACCGGCAGCCTGCGGGCGATGCGGGCGCGCACCGGGCAGGCCCCGGGCCCGACGCCGGACGAGGCGCCGCTGTTCGACGAGCGGGACAGCGAATGAGCGCCGGCACCGCCAACGAGAACGCCCAGGACCGGCTGGCCCGGATGCTGTCACTGGTGCCCTACATCTCCCGCCGGCCCGGGGTGAGCATCGCCGAGCTGGCCCGCGAGTTCGCGGTCAGCCGCGCGCAGATCAGCGCCGACCTGGACCTGCTGATGGTCTGCGGGCTGCCCGGCTACTACCCCGACGACCTGATCGACGTCGTCCTGGACGACGACGGCGGCACAGTCTCCATCACCTTCGACGCCGGCATCGAGCGGCCGGTCCGGCTCACCGCCGACGAGGCCCAGGCCCTGCTGGTGGCGCTGCGGGCGCTGGCCGAGACCCCCGGCCTGGTGGAGACCGACGCCGTCGACTCGGCGCTGGCCAAGCTCGAGCAGCTGGACCGGCAGGCGGCCGAATCGACCGGCGCCGTCCGGGTGGTGGCGGCCGACCCGGCCCCGCAGCTGGGCACCGTGCGCGACGCCCTGGACCGGTCCCGGCGGTTGTGGATGCGGTACTACACCGCCTCCCGGGACACCGTCACCGAACGCACCGTCGACCCGTTGCGCATCCTGGTCACCGACGGGCACGCCTACCTGGAGGCCTACTGCCACCTGGCCCGGGCCATCCGGCACTTCCGCATCGACCGGATCGAGGCGGCCCAGGTGCTGGACGAACCGGCCCAGGGCAGCCTGTGGGTCGACTCGCAGGTGCCCGACCGGATCTTCCACCCCGACCCGGCCGTGCCGCCGGTCGAGCTGGTCCTGACCGGAGGAGCGCGTTGGGTGGCCGAGTACTACCCGGTCGAGACGGTCACCCCGTTGCCGGCGTCGCAGGCCGGCGTCCGGGTCACCCTGCACGCCGGCAACGACGACTGGCTGACCCGGCTGGTCCTCTCGCTCGGTGGGGACGCGGTGGTGACCAACCGGCCCGAGGTGACCGAGCTGGTCGCCCGGCGGGCCGAACAGGCCCTGGCCGCCTACCAGAGCGACTGAGACCAGGGCGGCCGGACGGCGACACCCGTGATCGCCCGGTCCGGATGTTGTCCCGGGCCGGCGCCGCCGGGCAGCGTGACCGGTATGCGCACGCCTGCCCGCTATGAGGACCTCACCCCCCGGCAGCGGAAGCGGATCGCGATCATGCTGATCGCCCGTTCCCTGCTGTGGGCGATCGTCCTGGTCGCCGCGTACTTCCTGCTGCCGCTCAAGGAACCCGCCGGCACCGGTCTGATCGTGCTGGTCGTCGGGGTCCTGGCCCTGGCCCTGGTGCTGGCCTGGCAGATCCGGGCCATCGTCGGCTCGCCGTTTCCCCGGTTGCGGGCGTTCGAGACGTTGACGATCGGGGTGCCGTTGCTGCTGATCATCTTCGCCACCGGCTACTTCCTGATCTCGCAGGGCGATCCGAGCACCTTCTCCCAGCCGCTGGACCGGGTCGGCGCGCTGTACTTCACCATCACCGTGTTCTCCACCGTCGGCTTCGGCGACATCACCCCGGTCGGCAACCTGCCCCGGATCCTGGTCAGCCTGCAGATGCTGCTGAACCTGGCGGTGTTCGGCCTGGTCGCCAAACTGATCTTCGGTGCGGTGGAGATGAACCTGCGCCGACGGGCCCCGGCCGCCGCGCCGAGCGATCCGGAGTCCACCGCTCCGTAAGATCGAGGCGACCAGCACATCCACGGACCCCGATGGGCGGACCCGACGACGGGCCGCCCGGATGATCCGGGCAAGGAGCGATGCGTGCGCGTGTTCGGACGGACGGTGCCCAGTCTTCGGCTGCGCCGGGGCCGACCGCCGAAGTCGCCCGACGGCACCATGCCGCTGATGTCGCACCTGCACGAGCTGCGCCGCCGGCTGTTCGTGGCCACCCTGGGCATCCTGCTGGGCACCGTCGTCGGCTTCATCTGGTTCGGGCACGGCATCCCGGCCATCGGGCTGCCCAGCCTGTCGGAGATCCTGACCGGGCCCTACTGCGCCGTCCCGTCCACCGAGCGGTACGACTTCGGCAGCGCCGACCAGTGCAAGCTGCTGGCCACCGGTCCATTCTCGGCGTTGGAGCTGCAGCTCAAGTCGGCGCTGATCGCCGGGGTGGTGCTCTCGGTACCGATCTGGCTCTACCAGCTGTGGGCGTTCGTCACCCCGGCCCTGTACAGCAAGGAACGCAAGTACGCGATCATCTTCGTCAGCGCCGGCGCGGTCCTGTTCGTCGCCGGCGCCGTGCTGGCCTACGTGGTGATCCGCGAGGGCCTGACCGTGCTGCTGAGCTTCGGTGGCGAGGCCACCATCACCGCGTTGACCCCGGACAGCTACTTCTCATTCCTGATCGCCATGCTGATCATCTTCGGCGTGTCCTTCGAGCTGCCGCTGCTGCTGATCATGCTCAACCGCATCGGCGTGGTCTCCGGGGCCAAGCTGGCCGCCTGGCGCCGGTACGCGCTGTTCGGGCTGACCGTGTTCGCCGGGCTCGTCGTGCCGGGCAACGACCCGATCACCATGCTGGCGCTGGCCGTCTCGCTGGCCCTGCTCTATGAGCTGTCCGTGCAGGTGGCCAAGGTGCACGACCGCCGGGCTCGGCGCCAGGAGGAGCGGCGCGAGCTGTCCGACGACGAGGCCACCCCGCTGTCCGACTTGCCGGTCGGCGTCGCCGCGAACCCGGCTGCCGCCACCGACACTGTGGTCGCGCCGGTGCCCGCGCCCGCCCCGGTGCCGGCTCCGCAGCCGATGCCCGGGCGAGCGGCTCCCACAGCCCGCCGGCCCTACGACGACCTCGGCGACGTGACCTGACCTTTTCCACTCGTTTGGGATGATGCCGGCCCTGTCGGATCGGCGGTGTGATGGGCTTCACTATCCGTTGGCGCCCGTGATTCGACCGTCAGGAGTTCTCCGTGGCCACCCCCAAGATCCTCACCCATCTGTCCGTCGCCGATCGGCAGGCCAAGGGCGCCGACGCCCGGATCGCGACTCCGTTGGAGAAGCACCTGGGGTGGACGCCGGTCGCCGACCGGTTCGATCCGGTCGCGTTGCTGGAGGAACAGAACAAGACCCGTGAACCCGACCTGGTGCCGGTGCGGCACGGTCGGATGGCGGTCTCCCCATTCACCTTCTACCGGGGCGCGGCCAAGATCATGGCCGCCGACCTGGCCGACACCCCCACCGCCGGCCTGAACTCCCAGCTCTGCGGGGACGCCCACCTGTCCAACTTCGGCGGGTACGCCTCGCCCGAGCGGCGATTGATGTTCGACCTCAACGACTTCGACGAGACCCTGCCCGGCCCGGTCGAGTACGACGTCAAGCGGCTGACCGCCAGCTTCGTGATCGCCGGCCGCAACAACGGATTCACCCCCGAACAGAGCGCGGCGGCGGCCATGACGGCGGCCAACCGGTACCGCACGGCGATGGCCGAGTTCGCCACCATGGGCACGATGGAGCTCTGGTACACCCACCTGTCCGAGGACACCCTCAAGACGGCGCTGAGCCAACTGGCCGACGCGGCCAAGGCGGCCGAGAGTGCGGCCAAGGGCAAGGCCGCGGCGAAGGGATCGGGCAAGGGAAAGGGTTCGGCCAAGAGCAAGGGCAAGGTCGACAAGGCGGCCGTCGCGGCCGACGACGACCTGGCTCGGGTGGCCCGGCGGGCGCAGAAGAACCTGGACAAGGCCCGCACCCGGGACTCGCTGCAGGCCCTGTCCAAGCTCGGTGAGCTGGTCGACGGGACCTACCGGATCAAGAGCCAGCCGCCGATCGTGGTGCCCATGCGCGAGCTGGACGCCATCGACGGGCTCAACGCCGACAACGTCGTCGAGGTTCTGCGCAACCAGTTCCGGGACTACCGGGCCACGCTGGAGGCCGACCGCCGGCACGTCCTGGAGCGGTTCAGCTTCGTCGACATGGCCCGCAAGGTGGTCGGCGTCGGCAGCGTGGGCACCCGCGCGTTCATCGTGCTGCTCGAGGGCCGGGACGAGCAGGATCCGTTGTTCCTGCAGGTCAAAGAGGCGACCAGGTCCGTGCTGGAGGATCACCTGCCGGCCAGCCGGTACACCAACCCGGGGGAGCGAGTGGTGCGCGGCCAGCGCATGATGCAGGCGGCCAGCGACATCTTCCTGGGCTGGACCAAGGGGATCCAGGCCGACCGGTACTACTACTGGCGGCAGCTGCGGGACATGAAGACCTCGGCCGACGTGGAACTGATGAACCCGAACGCGCTGAACTTCTACGCCGGGCTGTGCGGGTGGACCCTGGCTCGCGCGCACGCCCGGTCCGGCGATGTGGTCGCCCTGGCCTCTTACCTGGGCGAGAGTGACACGTTCGAGAAGGCGATCACCGATTTCGCGGTGCGCTACGCCGACCAGAACGAGCAGGACTACCAGGCCTTCACCGCCGCCATCGACTCCGGCCGGCTGCCGGTGCTGCGTGGCCTGTAGGGGCCGTGTGACACTGCTGTCCGCATGCCCCGTGACCGCGCACCGGCGGTCACCGAACTGAAGTCGAAAGGCACGTCATGACCGAACCCATCGACGAACTCGGCCCGGTCGATTACCTGGTGGTCGAGTTCCCCGGCAGCCAGTTCAACGGCGAGATCCTGCCCGAGCTGCTGGCGCTGGTCCGGCACGGCGTCGTGCGGATCCTGGACCTGGCCGTGATCCGCAAGAGCGAGGACGGCTCGTTCGAGGCGTTCGAGTTCGCCGAGCTGTCCGACGGGCCGCTGGCCGAGCTGCGGGAGATCGAGCGGGACCTGGCCGACCTGCTCACCGACGACGACGTGGCGGCCACCGCCGCGGCGCTCGAGCCGGGCAGCACCGCGGCCCTGCTGGTGTACGAGAACCTCTGGGCGGCCCCGCTGGCCGCGGCGGTCCGGCGCTCGGGTGGGCAGCTGGTGGCCAGCGGCCGGATCCCGGTCCAGCAGCTGCTGGCTTCCCTGGAAGCCGAGCTGGAGGCCGAACTGGAGGCCGAGCTCGAAGCGGACGCCGGCGAGCTGGACGACGAGGTCGAGGCCGACGCCAAGTCCTGACGGCCTGTGACACCCTGGACGGGTGACCCAGGACAGTCGAACACCGCACGAGGACGGGTCACCGGCGGATCGGTACGCCCGCGCCCAGGTGGCGCAGGCGGCCCGCCGCCAGTACCCGAAGCTGGCCGAGTTCGTGCTGACCCGGCCGTTCGCGCTCGATCCCTTCCAGGTACAGGGGTGCCAGGCGCTGGAGGACGGCCGGGGCGTGCTGGTGTGCGCGCCGACCGGTGCCGGCAAGACGGTCGTCGGTGAGTTCGCGGTGCACCTGGCGCTGGCCTCGGGCGGCAAGTGCTTCTACACGACCCCGATCAAGGCGCTGTCCAACCAGAAGTTCGTCGATCTGATCGCCCAGTACGGACCGGACCGGGTGGGCCTGCTGACCGGCGACACCTCGGTCAATTCCCATGCGCCGGTGGTGGTGATGACCACCGAAGTGCTGCGCAACATGCTCTACGCCGGATCCCCGGACCTGGCCGAGCTCACCCACGTGGTGCTCGACGAGGTGCACTACCTGGCCGACAAGTTCCGCGGGCCGGTGTGGGAGGAGGTCATCCTGCACCTGGCCGCCGACGTGGCCGTCGTCGGCCTGTCGGCCACGGTATCCAACGCCGAGGAGTTCGGCGCCTGGTTGGCCGAGGTGCGCGGCGAGCTGGCCGTCGTCGTCGACGAGGTGCGGCCGGTTCCGCTGTGGCCGCACATGATGGTCGGGCGACGGCTGTTCGACCTGTTCAGCGTGCGCGACCAGGAGGCCGGCCCGTCCGACCCGCCCGGCTCGGGGCAGCTGCGGATCGACCCGGCCCTGACCCGGGCCATCCACGACGCCGAGGCGCTGGCCGACCGTTTCGGCGGCGGCGGGTCACGGGTGGGCCGCCGGGGGGAGCGGGGACGGCCGCCGGGCGGCCCGCGCTGGCGTCCGCCGAACCGGGTCGACGTCATCGAGCGGCTGGACATGGCCGGGCTGCTGCCGGCCATCACCTTCATCTTCTCCCGGGCCGGGTGCGACGCCGCGGTCGCCCAGTGCGTCCGCTCCGGGCTGCGGCTGACCACCGAGCACGAGCGGGACGAGATCCGGCAGATCGTCGACCGGCGCACAGTGGAGCTGCTGGACGCCGACCTCGGGGTGCTGGGCTACTGGGAGTGGCGCGAGGGCCTGGAACGAGGGGTGGCCGCGCACCACGCCGGCCTGCTGCCGGTGTTCAAGGAAACCGTCGAGGAGTTGTTCGTCGCCGGCCTGGTCAAGGCCGTCTTCGCCACCGAGACGCTGGCCCTGGGCATCAACATGCCGGCCCGCACGGTAGTGCTGGAGAAGCTGGGCAAGTTCAACGGGGAGAGCCACGCGGATCTGACCGCCGGGGAATACACGCAGCTGACCGGCCGGGCCGGCCGCCGGGGCATCGACGTCGAAGGCCACGCGGTGGTGCTGTGGTCGCCGGGAATGGACCCGCGGGTGGTGGGCGGGCTGGCCTCGCGGCGCACCTACCCGCTGCGCTCCTCGTTCCGGCCCAGCTACAACATGGCGGTCAACCTGGTCGACCGGCTCGGCCGGCAGGCGGCCCGGGCACTGATCGAGCAATCCTTCGCCCAGTACCAGGCCAACGGCGCGGTGGTCGGCATGGCCCGTCAGGTCTCCCGCAACACCGAGGCCATCGCCGCGCATCAGCGAACCATGCAGTGCCATCTGGGCGACACCGCCGAATACCTGGGCCTGCTGACCGAGCTGGCCGATGCGGAACGGGAGATCGCCCGGGCCGGGGCCGCCCGCCGGCGCGACGCCACCGCCCAGGACCTGGCCGAACTGCGGCGCGGCGACGTGATCGAGGTGCCGACCGGGCGGCGGTCCGGCCTGGCCGTCGTGCTCGATCCCGGGGTCGATCCGGACGGTTCGGCCCGGCCCCTGGTGGTCACCGCCGGCCGCTGGGCCGGCCGGCTGTCCGCCGCCGACTTCCGCGGCCGGGTGCCCGCCTTGGGCCGGGTCAAGCTGGGCAAGTTCACCGACCACCGTTCACCCAAGGTCCGGCGGGACCTGTCCTCGGCGATCGCCTCCTCCGGTATCCGCGCGCCCGGCCGGGACCGGCGGGCGGCCCGCGGGCACGACGCCGCCTCGGCCGACGAGATGGACCTGACCGTGCTGCGCAAGGCGATCCGGGCGCATCCGGTGCACGGCTGCAGCGACCGCGAGGAGCACCTGCAGTGGGCCCGCCGGTGGCGCCGGCTGATCGCCGAGAACGAGGCCCTGGCCGCCAAGGTTGCGGCGGCGACCGGATCCCTGGGTCAGGCGCTGGACCGGATCGTGCGCCTGCTGACCGACGAGGGGTACCTGGACGGCGACGCGCTGACCGACGACGGCCGGATGCTGGCCCGGATCTGGTGCGAGAGCGACCTGGTGGTGGCCGAGTGCCTGCGCCGCGGCACCTGGACCGGCGCGTCCCCGCCGGCGCTGGCCGCGGCGGTGTCCTGCCTGATCTTCGAATCGCGCCGCGACAACCCGGGCATGAGCCGGATCGCCGTCGGCGAGATCGGCGACCTGGTGTCGGCGACCGTGGACGTGTGGGCCCGGATCGCCGGTGCGGAGCGGGAGATCGGCCTGCCGGCGACCCGCGACGTCGACCCCGGGTTTGCCGCCGCGGTCGCCGCCTGGTGCCGGGGGGCGTCGCTGGCCGAGACCCTGACGGTGGCGGTCAGTGGCGGAACCGACATCTCCGCCGGGGATTTCGTGCGCTGGTGCCGGCAGGTGGTCGATCTGCTCGACCAGATCGCGGGCGTCGCGCCGGCGCCGGTGGCCGCGATCGCCCGGTCGGCGGTCGGATCTTTGCGGCGCGGCGTGGTATCCCTCGGCGCCGCCTGAGCCTCATCGTGGTTGGATCATCACCACACGCCGGGCTTGCGTGATCGAGCGGCGTCATCGAGGAGGAAGCGATGAGTACCCCCCAGGGCGGTCAATCGGGCAATCAGCCGGGCAATCAGTCGGGCAATCAGTCCGGCGGCGGCCAGGACGGTTCTTCGTGGTCGGGGCAGCAGCCCGCATCCGACCAGCCCGCCGACGCGGACGCCACCACCGTCTACCGGCCCGGTGACTACGGGGTCGGCGGGTCATCGGGCGGCTCCGGTTCGTCCGGCGCCAGCACCCCACCGTCGGGCGGTTCCGCTGACCCGGGCGCCGGATCCCCGTACTCGTCGGGATCATCGGGCCCGTCGACCGGTCCGTCGTACGCGCAGCCGACCAGCGTGCAGCCCGGGTACGGCCAGCAGGCCCCCTACGGCGGTCAGTCCGGCTACGACCAGGGTTCCTACGGTCAGCCCGGCGGCCAGCAGGGGTACTACCAGCAGCCCGGCTACGGCCAGTCGGACCCGAACGCCGGTCAGGGCTACTACCAGCAGCCCGGCTACGGCCAGTCGGACCCGAACGCCGGTCAGGGCTACTACCAGCAGCCCGGCTACGGCCAGTCCGATCCGAACGCCGGTCAGGGTTACGGCCAGTCCTACGGCCAGCAGCCCGGTTACGGCCAGCCACCCGGCTACGCCCAGCAGCCCGGGTACGGCGGCTACACGGGCACCCCTTCCGGCGGCTTCCCCGCCACCGAGGCGCCCAAAAAGTCCAACCAGGGCCTGATCATCGCGATCATCGTGGTGGTCGTGATCGCCGCGCTGGCCGCCGTCGCCCTGTTCCTGTGGCCGGGATTCTTGAACAAGAAGGTCTTCGACGAGAAGCAGGTCGCGCAGGGCGTCACCAGCGTGCTGACCGGCAACCCGCCCTCGGGCTACGGGCTGACCGGCGTCACCGACGTGACCTGCCCGTCGGGCCAGCCGGTGCAGGCCGGGACCAGCTTCCAGTGCGACCTCAAGGTCGACGGGAAGTCCACCAAGGTCACCGTCAACGTGCAGGACAACAACGGCCTGTACCAGGTGAACCCGCCCAGCTGATCCTCGTCCGGCACCGCCGCCGATCCGGCCGGCCCGCTGTCGATCAGCAGGCCAGCCGGATCAGCGTCGGCCGGTCGGCGGTCAGCGCCGCGCGGACCAGGTCGGTGACCGCGGCGGCGTCCGCCGCCTCGACCCCGTACGCGCCGCAGGCCCGGGCCAGCGCAGGCAGGTCCGGGGTGCACAGGTCGACGCCGATCGGGGCGATGCCCCGCCGGGCCTGCTGGTCCTTGATCTCGGCGTACCCGCCGTTGTCCACCACCACGATGGCAATGGGCAGCCGCTGCTCGACGGCGGTGACGATCTCCTGCACCGAGAACATCAGCGCGCCGTCGCCCAGCAGTACCGCCACCGCCCGGTCCGGGTCGGCCAGCTGCGCGCCGATCGCCGCCGGCAGGCCGTAACCCAGGGTGGCGAAGCCGGCCATGTACAGAAATTCACCCGGGGCGGCCGCGTCGAAGAAGTGGGCCGCGCCGAAGTAGGTGACCTGCGAGGAGTCGCCGACCAGGGTCGAGCCGGCCGGCAGGGCCCGCCGGACGGCCTGCACGACCGGCTGCCAGGGGGCGCCGCCGTCGGTGACGGCCTCGGCCCGGCACTGCTCGCGCAGTTCGGCCGCCGCGGTCCGGTCCGCGGCCGGAAGATCCCGGCCCGGAAGCTCGGCCCGCAACTGGCGCAGGGTGGCCGCCGCGTCGCCCAGCAGGTGCCGCTCGCCGGTCCGGTTCTTGTCCAGCTGACCCGGGTCGATGTCCAGCCGGATCACCGTCGCCGTGTCGACCCGGCCCTCCCACAGCTCCGAGTCGCCCAGCTCGCTGCCCACCACCAGCGCGACATCGGCGGCGGCCAGGTACTTCTGGGCCGCCCGGAGCCGGATCGACGCGCCAATGGCCAACGGATGGTCCTCGGGCAGCACGCCCTTGCCGTTGGTCGTGGTGATCACCGGGGCGCCCAGTTCTTCGGCCAGCCCGCGGATCTCGGTGGCCGCGCCGCGGGCGCCGCCGCCGGCGACGATGACCGGGCGGGCCGCGCCGGCCAGCACGGTGGCGGCGGCGCTGATCGCCGTCGGCTCCGGGACGGCCGGGGCCGAGGGCGCGGCGACCACCGGGTCACCGGTCCACGGCTGCTCCAACACGTCCAGCGGAATTTCCACGTGCACCGGCCGGGGCCGGCCGCCGGCGAAGAACGCGAACGCATCGGTCACCGCCGCGGCCGCCTGGGCCGGCGAGGCGACCCGGCGGCTCCAGGCGACGATCTCGTTCAGCGCCCCGGAGGAGTTCTTCGTCTCGTGCAGCTGCCCGGCGTCGCCGCCGTCGGTGCCGGTCGGCAGGCCGGGCGAGATGATCAGTAGGGGGCGGGATTCGGCCCACGCGGTGCCGGCCGCCGCGGCCACGTTGAACAGGGCCGGCCCGCTGGTGGTAACGACGACGCCGGGCCGGCCGGACACCTGGTGGTAGCCGTCGGCGGCGTACCCGGCGCCCTGCTCGTGCCGGGTGGTGATGCAGCGGATGCCGGCCGCCGGCAGGTGCCGGAACAGCTCCAGGTTGTGGGTGCCCGGGATGCCGAACACAGTGTCCACGCCGTGCGCGGCCAGCGATTCGATGACGGCGGCGCCGCCGTTGCGGTGACTGCGCACCCGGTGCGGTGTGCTGCGCTGCGTCATGCCGCGATCCGGTTCTTGGCCAGCACGGCCAGCAGCTCGTAGGCCACGTGCGCGGCGGCGATGCCGGTGATCTCGGCGTGGTCGTAGGCCGGCGCGACCTCGACGATGTC
This sequence comes from Nakamurella multipartita DSM 44233, assembly GCF_000024365.1. Classification (NCBI taxonomy): domain Bacteria; kingdom Bacillati; phylum Actinomycetota; class Actinomycetes; order Nakamurellales; family Nakamurellaceae; genus Nakamurella; species Nakamurella multipartita. The sequence continues at coordinate 3,232,166 of NC_013235.1, read as the reverse complement.
GGCGCCGACCACGTTCAGGCCGGTCAGCCCGCGCAGTGTGTGCAGCAGCTCGCGGCTGGTCAGCCCACCCGCCTCCGGGGTGCCGGTGCCCGGGGCGTGGGCCGGGTCGAGCACGTCGATGTCGATCGAGACGTAGACCGGGCCGTCACCGAGCCGTCGCCGCATTCGGTCGACCGCCCCGGCCACACCGTCGGTCTCGTAGTCGTCGGCGCGGACGATCTGGAAGCCCAGCGCGGCATCGTCCTCCAGATCGGTGGCCGCGTACAGCGGTCCCCGGATGCCCATGTGCTGGCAGCGTTCCAGGTCCAGCAGGCCTTCCTCGGACGCCCGGCGGAACGGGGTGCCGTGGGTGTATGGCGCGCCGAAGTAGGTGTCCCAGGTGTCCAGGTGGGCGTCGAAGTGCAGCACCGCGATCGGCCCGTGATCCCGGTACAGCGAGCGCAGGATCGGCAGCGCGATGGTGTGGTCGCCGCCCAGGGTGAGCAGTGAGGCCCCGTCGGCGCGGACCGCGGTCACCGCGTCGTCGATCTGCTGCACCGCCTCGGTCAGGTCGAACGGATTGACCGCGACGTCCCCGGCGTCGGCGACCTGCTGGACGCCGAAGGGGTGCACGTCCTGACCGGGGTGGTACGGGCGCAGCAACTTGCTGGACTGCCGGATGTGGCCGGGGCCGAACCGGGCGCCGGGGCGGTAGCTCACCCCGGTGTCGAACGGGACGCCCAGGATGGCGACGTCGGCGCGGGAGACCTCGTCCAGGCGGGGGAGCCGGGCGAAGGTCGCCGGGCCGGCGTACCGGGGGACCCGGGTGGCGTCGACCGGGCCGACCATGCCCGAGGCGGAGACGGTGTGCGGGTGGTTCATCGTTCGTCCTCAGGCCTGCTGGGTCGCGGCGGGGGAGGTGGCGGCGGTGCGCTTGCGGTTGACCCGGCGGTCCCATTCGGCCCGGATCGGTTCCGGGGTGGCCGGGGTGATCAGGCTGACCACCACATAGGCGAGCAGGCTGACGATCAGGCCGGCGAAGATCGGCTCGTTGGCGTAGATGTCGCCGTAGTACGCCATGGTGCCCAGGGTGACCACCACGCCGGCGCCGATGGAGGCCAGCGCGCCGGTGATGGTGCCGCGCTTCCAGATCAGGCCGCCCAGGATGGCCACCAGCAGGCCGCCGACGAGGATGTCGTAGGCGATGGTCAGCGCGGCGATGACGTCGCTGATGACGCAGGCCATGCCGATCGTCAGCAGGCCGAAACCAAAGATGTACCAACGGCTGCCGGAGACCTCGTCGTGCTCCTGGGCGGGCGTCGCGGACTCGTCGGCGGTGCCGGCCGAGGCGCCGGTGGCGGCCGGGTGCCGGCGCCGCCGGAAGGAGGCCACGATGTCCTCCTTGGCCACCGTCGCGGTGGCGATCAGGGCGCCGCTGGAGGTGGACATGATGGCGGCCAGGGCGGCGGCGATGACCAGGCCGGCCACGCCGACCGGCAGCACGGCCTGGACGACCGCGGGATAGGCGTCGTCCCGCTCGGCCAGGTTCGGCAGGATCGCCTTGGCGCTCATCCCGATCAGCGCCCCGGCCACCGCGTAGAGCAGGCAGTAGACGCCGGAGGCGGTGCCGGCCCATTTGGCGACGCTGTCGCTGCGGGCGGTGAAGACCCGCTGCCAGATGTCCTGGCCGATGACCAGGCCGAAGAAGTAGATGACGAAGTAGGTCACGATCGTGCCGCCGCCGATGGTGGTCAACGAGAACGCCGTGTCCGGCAGCTTCTCGGCCAGCCCGGCAAAGCCGCCGGCCTTGATCAGGGCGGCCGGCAGCAGCAGGACGAAGATGCCGATGGTCTTGATGATGAACTGCACGAAGTCGGTGAGCGTGATCGACCACATGCCGCCGAGCACCGAGTAGGTGACCACGACGGCGCCGCCGATGATGATCGACGGGACCTTGCCGATGTCGAACAGCACGCCGAAGACGGTGCCGTAGGCGATGGTGGAGGTAACCGCCAGCATGAGGGTGTAGGCCCACATGACGATCCCGGACAGCAGGCTGGCGCCGCGCCCGTATCGCAGTTCGAGCAGCTGGCTGACCGTGTAGACGCCGGCCCGGTTGATCCGGCCGGCGAAGACCAGGCTCAGGAACAGGATGTCGCAGCCGATGGAGAAGACCAGCCAGAGTCCGGACAGGCCGTACTCGTAGCCCAGGCCGACGCCACCGATGGTGGAGGCGCCGCCGATGACCACGGCGGCCATCGTGCCGGCGTAGAGCATCGGGCCGAGCCGGCGTCCGGCGACCAGGAAGTCCGACTCGCTGGTGGCCTTGCCCTTGGCGTAGAAGCCGATGCCGATCATGGCGCCGATATAGACGGCGATGATGACGAGATCCATGGGGTTCCCTGACGCTGAGAAGGGACGGAGGACGACGTGCGCTGATCCCGGGGTGCCCTCAGCATGCAACAGAAGTTTCCTTCACGTCAACCCTTGTCGCTTATGAAATACTCAGGTTGCCTGCAGGGATACCGCACGAAGGGGGCACGATGACCGGCGCTGTGGCGACCGAACCAGCGCCGAACGAGGAGACCGCGCGAATCGGCGCGAAACTCAAGGCCATCCGGCGGGCGCAGCGGCGCACGCTGGAGGAGGTGGCCGAGGCCAGCGGGCTGACCAAGGGTTTCCTGTCCAAGATCGAGCGGGACCTGGCGTCGGCCTCGGTCGCCGCGCTGCTGCGCATCTGCGCCACCCTGGGCATTCCGCTGTCGTCCCTGTTCGAGAGCGATTCCACCGGAGAGGTGGTGCGCGCCGGGCAGTACCCGCGGATCGACTTCGGCGGGCAGGACCTGGAGGAATACCAGCTGACCCCGTTTGCCGAACGCCGGGTGCAGGTGCTGCGCTCGGACATCCGGCCCGGTGGCGGCAGCGGGCCGGAGGCCTACAGCCTGCCGGCCGAGGTGGAGTTCGCCTACGTCGTCACCGGCCGGCTGGCCATCGGCTTCGCCGACCGGACCGTCGAGCTGGGCCCCGGCGACGCGTTCACCTTCGACGCCACCGTCAACCACACCTTCCGCGCCGAGGCGGTCGACGAGCTCACCACCGTGCTGTGGGTGCTGTGCCCGGCCCTGGCCGATCCGGCCTCCAAGACCGCCGAGCCCGCCGGCGCCGCGCCACCCGCGCCCGCCCATCCCTCCCGCGCCGCCTACGCCGCGCGGATCAAGTAGCCGCGCGGACCAACTGTCCCGCGCCGACCAACTATCCCGCGCGGATCAACAAGCCCGGCGCGGCCGAAGTCGTTGACTCGGGCCCCTTCAGTCACATTGGGGGGAGTTTGATCCGCGCAAGGGAAGTTGATCCGCGCGGTCAGAGGGGCCGGGGCGCGAGCCGCGCGGTCAGAGGGGCCGGGGGTGAGCCGGAAGGTCGAGTGGTGCGGCTGGTGGGGTGGGCCTCGCAGGAGGATCAGCCGGCGGTGAGGGTCTGGAGCAGGCGGTTGACCGGGCCGCCGATGCCGTGGGCCCGGATCAGGTCGGACAGAGCCTGGGGGTCGACGGGTTCGGCCGGCAGGCGGCCGTCGCCGGCGGGTTCGACGGAGACCGGAGCGTCCTGGGCGACCCGCACCACCCGCGGGGCGACCAGCAGGTAGTCGCGGGCGGCGGCCAGTTTGCTGCGCACCCCGGGGGCCAGGCCGGTGGACCGGGCGTCCAGCGCCTCGATCAGGCCCTCGATGGAGCCGAACCGGCCGATCAGGGTGGCCGCGGTCTTTTCCCCGACCCCGGCCACGCCGGGCAGGCCGTCGGAGGGGTCGCCCCGCAGGGCGGCGAAGTCGGCGTAGCTGTCGGCGGGAATGCCGTAGCGGGCGGCCACGTCGGCGGCCGAGTAGACCTTGGCCTTGCTCATCCCGGCCCCGATGTAGCGAACCGTCACCGGCGGGGCGTCGTCCCGGGCGACCTGGAACAGGTCCCGGTCGCCGGTCACCACCTCGACCGGGTCCACCGACTCGGCGTGGGCCAGGGTGCCGATGACGTCGTCGGCCTCGAATCCGGGGGCGCCGGCGACGGTGATGCCGATCGCGGCCAGCGTGTCCAGCAGGATCGGCACCTGCGGGGACAGTTCGTCGGGCACCACCTCGATGTCGGCCGAGGGTCCCGCGGTGCCGCTGTGCGGGGTGGCTGCGGCCAGCGCGTCGGCGGCTGCGGCCAGCGAGGCCGCCTGGGCCGAACCGGGTTCCAGTACGCGGTGGGTCTTGTAGGACTCGATCAGCTCGACCCGCCAGGCCGGCCGCCAATCCAGGTCCAGGCAGGCGATCACCCGGGTCGGCCGGGCGTCGGCCATCACCCGGGCGATGATGTCCAGCGATCCGCGCACCGCGTTCATCGGCCGGCCGTCCGGCGCGGTCGTCGACGTCGGCACCGCGTAGAACGCGCGGAAATAGATGCCGGCCAGATCAAGCAATTGCAGCATGGCGCCCGACGCTACCGGGCGGCCCGCCGGCCGGCGGCCGGGGCTGCCCGGTGAAGGCTCACTCCTGCGTCGGCAGCCACGCGCCGTGCAGGCCGGCCGGCACTCGCTGCGGCAGGTGCACGGTGGCCACGGGACCGGACCGGGGATCGGCCGCCGGAATCACCAGCAGGCGGCTGGTCAGATCGGTGCGATCGGTGGCGAGGCACAACCACCAGCCGTGGGAGGCGTCGGCATCACCCGGCGTGGGCACGAAGCATTGCTCACCGACGGACAGGTCGCCGGCGTCCCAGGTGGCGAAGGACCCGGTGCCCGCGTCGAACCAGCCGAGGGTGTCCGCGTCCCCGGACGGCAGCGAACGGGCTCCGCCCTTGAGCGAGGTGGCAATCTGCCGATGGTCGGCGGCGATCGTCCGGTCGTCGATCCGGGGGAACTCCATGGACCGGTCGACCAGGGTCTCGTGCCGCACCCGCCCGGTGCCGGGGTCGATCACCATCCGGGCCAGACCACCGGCCGGTCGCACACCCGGCACCAGCCCGCCCGGCGCGGACCACCGCGCGTAGTCCAGCACCACCTGACCGTCGGCCCGATCATGCGCGTTCGCGGTGTGCCACAACCAGAACGACTCGGTCGCCGCCCACCGCACCGGCCCGCCGTCCCGCGGGATCAGGGCGATGCGGGTGCCGTCGTCGGGTCGCCAGGACAGCAGCGATCCGCCGGTCGCCGCGCCGGCCGGGTCGAAGTAGAACGGCGCCACCACCACGACGACGTAGCGATCGGTGATCGCCATGTCGTGGATCATCGCGGGCCGGTCCAGTCCGGCCACCGGTGTCGGCGGGCGAACAGTGGAGCCGTCCGGGCCGATCACCGCCCAGGTGAGAAATGGTGCTTCGAGCTGGTAGCAGAACACGACCATGTCGCTGGTGGCCGGATCCACCTTCGGATGCGCGGTGATGCCGACCGGAATCGTGCCGCAGAAGGTCTCCCGACCGATGGTGGCCAACTCGGGTGACATGAGGAACGGATTGGCCGACTCGGCCAGGGCCAGCAGCCGCCCGGCGTGGCGGACCACGTTGATGCCCGGCAGGTCCTTGACGGTGCCGGCCAGGTCGGGCCCGACCTGATCCGCGCCGGGCTGGTAGTCCATCCGCATCAACCCCGGCCACAGCGCCCGGCCCGCGGCCTCCTCGGCCACCACCGCCGGGGTGCGGACGAACCGGTTGGTGTAGCCGGCCCGGCCGTCCCGGAACCGGACGCGGTGCAGCATGCCGTCGCCGTCGATCGGGTACAGGTAGCCGCCGATGGGGGTGAACCGGGGGTTGGGGCCGTTACGCACGTAGTCACCGTCGATCCCGGCCGGCAGCTCGCCGTCGATGCGCAGGCCGTCGACGTCGATCTCCGTGGTGGTGGGCGCGAAGACGCCCTGCAGGTGCGGATTGGTGGTTGGGTCAACCGGCGGGGGCGCCGAGCGGGTGCTGATCATGCCTGCTGTCTACCCGTCGCTCCCGGTCCAGACATCCGTCGGTCGGCGGATATTGAGCCTGGGGACCGGCTCCCGCCCTCCACGAGATTTTGGTATACCATTTGGCGTGACCGACCAGAGAACGACGAGCCCGCGACCGTCCGCGGCCGAACCCGGCCCGGCCCTGCGCACGGCGGTGGGCGAGGCGCTGCGCGGCCTGATCGTGCGCGGCGAGCTCCCGCCGGGGGCGCGCCTGGTCGAGCGGACGCTGGCCGACCGGCTCGGCGTGTCCCGGGTTCCGGTCCGGGAGGCGCTGCGCGACCTGGAGGCCCAGGGGTATGCGGTCACCCGGCCCACCCGCGGCATCCAGGTGCGCGAGTACTCGGCCGCCGAGGTGGACGAGCTGTTCGAGATCCGGGCCGCGCTGGAGACGATCCTGCTGCGCCGGGCGACCGGTGGGGTGTCGCCCGGCGCGGCCGAGCGGCTGCGGGCATGCCTGGCCGAGACGGCGGCGGACCTCGCGGCCGGTGACCGGGCCGCCGCCGTCGCCGGCAACGCGCGGTTCCACGAGGTGCTCACCGACGTGGCCGCCGGCCCGCAGCTGCGGAGTCTGCTGGATGGGCTGGGGGAGCGGATGCAGTGGCTGTTGACCCAGCACGGCGACCCCGCCGCGATCCATCTCGAACACGTCGCCCTGCTCGACGCGCTCCTGGCCGGTGACCTGCCGGCGGTGGAACGACTTGGTGCTCAGCACTTGTCGACCAGCCGGGCCGAGCTGGAGCGGCGCCACGAGGTGCGCCGGACGAACGATCCGGGGGTGCGGTCGTGAGCTCCACCCGCCCGCTCGCCGCGCTGGGCCTGCTGGCGGTGGTGGTGACCGCCTGCGCCCCAGTGGCCGGGACCACCGCGTCCTCGCCGGCCCCGAGCTCGCCGCCGGTGACCTCGCCGTCCAGCCCGCCAGCCACCACTACCACCACCGCCACCACCGCCACCCCCACTCCGGAGACCGCCATCACGACCTCGATCGAGCCGTCCGGACCGCCGGCCGAACCCGCCGGTCCGCCCGCGGGAATCGATGTCCCGCCGCCCGCCCCGAACCCCGCGCTGGACCAGCCGCTGCGCGACGCCGCCTGGGCCAATGACGTGCCCACCGCGGCCGCTCTGATCGCCGCCGGCGCCGACGTCAACGCCAAGGACGAGACGCAGCAGAGCGCCTACCTGATCGCCACCAGCGAGGGCTACCTGGACCTGTTGGAGTTGACGTTGGCCCACGGCGCCGACCTGACCAGCCTGGACTCCTACCAGGGCACGGGGCTGATCCGGGCCGGTGAACGCGGCCACGCCGACATCGTCGGCCGGCTGCTGCGGGCCGGCATCGAGGTGAACCATGTCAACCGGCCCGGGTGGACCGCCCTGGACGAGGCCATCGTCTACGGCGACGGCGGTCCGACCTATGTCGACACCGTGCGCGCACTGGTGGCGGGCGGCGCCGACGTGGACCGGGTTGCCTCCGACGGCCGCACCCCGCTGCAGAACGCGCAGCGCCAGGGTCAGGACGCGGTGACCGCCACGCTGGACCGGGCCGGGCAGGCCCCGCCGGCCGATCCGGCCGCCGCGCTGCTGGCCGCCGCCGATGCCGGGGACGCCGACGGGGTGGCGGTCGCGTTGCGCGCCGGGGCCCCCATCGAGACCCGGGACGAGCACGGGCGGACCCCGCTGCTGCTGGCCGCGTTGGCCGACCGCGTCGACACGGCCCGGCTGCTCGTCGTGCTGGGCGCCGACCCCGACGCCCAGGACGACCGCTGGGACAGCCCCTGGCTGGTCACCGGGGTGACCGGCAGCGTGGCCATGCTGGAGACGCTGCTGCCGGCCCATCCCGACCTGACCCTGCGCAACCGGTTCGGCGGCGTCTCGGTCATCCCGGCCAGCGAACGCGGGCACGTCGACTACGTCCGCCGCGTCGTGACCACCGGCATCGACGTCAACCACGTCAACGACCCGGGCTGGACCGCCCTGCTCGAGGCCATCGTCTATGGCGACGGATCGGCGCCCTACCAGCAGATCGTGGACATCCTGCTGGCCGCCGGGGCCGACCCGCGGATCGCCGACGCCCAGGGCATCACCCCGCTGCAGCACGCCCGATCGCGTGGGCAGACCGAGATCGCCGACCGGCTCGCGGCCGCCGGCGGCTGACCCGGGCCCATTCAGTCCGCTTGGTCGGTCCCGGCCGGAGGGCCGGGGGACGCCCGCAAATGCTCGTCGAAGAAGGCCAGGATCCGTCGCTTGGCCTCGGCGGCACTGTCGTGGTCGTAGCCGACCCCGAACACCTTGCCGATCGTGGTCAGCGGGGAGGGCACCACGTTGCGGCTGATGAAGGCGTGCCGTGCGGCCGGGTACTCCCGAACGTCCAGCGGCACGCCGGCCCGCTCGGCCGCCGCGGTCAGGGTGGCCCTCGCCCCGCGCAGCGAACGATCCCGGCCGCCGAAGCTGGCCACCAGCGGGCAGCTCCCGGCCAGCACCTCGTCCAGGTTCGGCGGCAACGGGCCGTAGTTGACCGCGCCGGCGTCGTAACCACCGCGGCCGGCCAGCAGCAGCGCGAACCCGCCGCCCAGGCAGTACCCGGCCACGCCGACCGCGCCCGTGCAGTCGTCGCGGCCGGCCAGGTAGGCCCGGGCCGATTCCAGCTGGTCGAAGACCGGTCCGCGTTGCGCGAAGAGCTGCCGCACGGTGCCCTTGACGCAGCGGACCATCGAGCGCCCGTGGTACAGGTCGGGCATCAGCGCCAGGTACCCGGCGGCGGCGAACCAGTCGCACTGTTCCTGCATGTCGTCGGTCGGCCCGGTGGCCTCGTGCACCACGACGACGCCGGGCCACGGACCCGGGTCGGGCCTGGTCGACACCGGCGTGGCCAGGTAGGCCTGGCGGCGCTGCTGCGGGCCGGGGCCGGGAACGGGGATCGTCCGCACGGCGCCGACGCTACGCCGTGCGCCCTCGCTCGGCCGGGCGCGCACGCCTGGGGACGCGGCCGACATTAGGCTCCGGGTATGGCCGCCGAAACCACGGAGTCGACGCTGATCCCCACCTTCACCGACCGGCTCACCCGGCTGGCCGAGCTGGCCAACGGGCGCGGTGCGGACGTCGTGCTGATCACTCCCGGGCCGGACCTGGCGTACTTCATCGGCCACTCGGTCGGCTCCCACGAGCGGCTGACCTGCCTGGTGGTGCCGGCCGACGGGCGCCCGGCGCTGCTCGTGCCGACCCTGGAACGGCCGGGCTGGGCGAACACCCCGGTCGAGGCCATGGACATCGCGATCAGCACCTGGACCGACGGGCAGGACCCCTACGCCGCGCTGGTCGAGCTGCTGCCGGCCGACGCCCGGGTCCTCTCGGTGGACTACCACATGCCCGCGGTGCACGCCCTGAATGCGCAGGCCGCGGTGCCCGGCGCGGAGCTGACCCTGGCCGGTGAGCTGATCGCCGAGCTGCGGATGCGCAAGAGCGCCGAGGAGGTCGCCGCGCTGGCCGACGCCGGAGCGGCGATCGACCGGGTGCAGCGGAGGATCGGGCAGTGGTTGCGAGCCGGTCGCACCGAGAACGAGGTGGCCGCCGACATCGCCGCCGCGATCGTCGCCGAAGGCCATGAGCGACCCGATTTCGTCATCGTCGGCTCGGCGGCCAACGGGGCCAGCCCGCACCACGAGGCCTCGGACCGGGTGATCGAGCCGGGCGACGTGGTGGTGATCGACATCGGCGGCCCGATGCCGTCGGGCTACTTCTCCGACTGCACCCGCACGTACGTGGTGGGCGGCCGGCCGGTTCCGGAGCGCGTGCGCGAGGTCTACGAGGTGGTCCGGCGGGCCCAGGCCGCCGGGGTGGCCGCGGTCCGTCCGGGGGTGACGGCGGAGTCGATCGACGCCGCCTCACGCAGCGTGATTGAGTCAGCGGGATTCGGGGAATACTTCATCACTCGGACCGGTCACGGCATCGGCCTGGAAGTTCACGAACACCCCTACATGGTGTCCGGCAACACGATCACCCTGGAGGAAGGTATGGCGTTCTCGGTGGAGCCGGGGATCTACCTGCCCGGCGAGTTCGGGGTCCGCATCGAGGACATCGTGGTGGTGGGGGAGTCCGGCCCTCGGCTGATGAACCTCGCCCCCACCGAGCTGATCGTCCTCGACGCCCGTTCCACCGTCGATGGCTGAGGGACCGGCCGTGCTCGAAGACCTCGATGCCCGCATCGCCGCCGTGCTGGCCGCCGACGGCCGCTGCAGCTACACCGATCTCGCCGAGAAGGTGGGCCTGTCCGTCTCCGCCGTGCACCAGCGGGTGCGCCGGCTGGAAAAGCGCGGGGTCATCCGCGGGTACACCGCGCAGATCGACAGCGAGCAGATCGGCCTGCCGCTGACCGCGTTCGTCTCGCTCACCCCGATCGACCCGGCGGCGCCCGACGACTACCCGCACCGGCTGGCCCAGATGCCCGAGATCGAGGCCTGCCACTCGGTGGCCGGCGTCGAGTCGTACATCGTCAAGGTGCGGGTGCAGTCGCCGGCCGCGCTGGAGGCCCTGCTGGCCCGGATCCGGGGCACGGCGGGCATGACCACCCGCACCACCGTCGTGCTGTCCACCCCGTTCGAGGGCCGGCCGGTCGCCCCGCCGCTGGATCCGGACGCGCCCGGCCCGGCCGAGTGAGCCAGCCCCTCCGCTACCCGCCCGCCGATCGGGACGAGGTCGTGCAGGTGCTCCACGGCCATCGGGTGGCCGACCCGTACCGGTACCTGGAGGATCCCGACGCGGACCGGACCCGGGCCTTCGTCGACGCCCAGAACGCCCTGTCCCGGCCCATTCTCGATGCGCTGCCGGCGCGCGAGCCGCTGCTGGCGATGACCACCGCGCTGCTCACCGCGCCCCGGCGCGGGGTTCCCTGGGAGCGGGGCGGCCGGTACTTCGTGGTGGCCAACCCCGGCGAGCTGGACCAGGACCAGCTGTTCTGGGCGCCGAGCCTGGACGAGCTGCTCGACGCGCCGACCCTGCTGCTGGACCCCAACGACCTGTCCGCCGACGGCACCGTCGCGCTCACCGCGGCCCGGGTCAGCCCGGACGGGCGGCTGCTGGCCTACGCGGTGTCCGAGGGTGGCTCGGACTGGCGGACCATCCGGGTCCGCGAGGTGGCCGGCGGGGTCGATCGGCCGGACGAGCTGCGCTGGACCAAGTGGGTCGACCCGACCTGGCTGCCGGACGCCTCGGGGTTCCTGTACTGGCGCTATCCGGAGCCGGCGGGCGCCGGCCGCGGCGGCGCGCTGACCGACGCGATGGGCGCTGGTGAACTCGTGCTGCACCGGTTGGTCGCCGGCTCCGGGCCACCGCAGGCGGCCGATCGGGCGGCCAACCCGGGACCGGACGAGGTGATCTGGACGCCGCCGGATCGGGACTGGCTGGCCGATCCGTGGGTCGCCCCCGACGGCCGGTGGCTGGTGCTGACCAGCAGCCCGGGCACCGATTCCCGCAGCCTGATCTGCGCCCACCGGCTGCGCACCGACCAGGGGCGGGTGGTCATCGACCCCGCCGCGGTGCCGGTGGTCGGCGAACTCGCCGACGCCCACCACGTCGTCGGCAGCGACGGCGACACGCTCTACCTGCGCACCGAGCGGGACGCGCCGCGCGGCCGGCTGGTCGCGGTGGAGCTGGCCACGGACGCCCCGACGGCGGCTTCCTGGCGGACCGTGGTGCCCCAGCACGAGCAGGACGTCCTGGTCAGCGCCCATCCGGCGCGCGACTGCTTCGCCCTGGTCTGGTCCACCGACGCCGCCCACCGGCTGCAGGTGGTCGACCGGACCGGCGCTCACCGGGACTGGCCGGCGTTGCCCGCGCCGATCTCGCTGATCGCGGTGAACACCCGGGCCGGCTCGCCGGAGATCCTGCTCGGGGTCGGCTCGTTCACCGCGCGGACCCGCTCGTTCCGGCTCGAGACCGGCCCGTCGATCACCCTGACGGCGCTGCCCGGGCCGGGTGGCGACGTGCCGCTGCCGGAGCTGGTCACGCAGCGCCGGCGGACCGTCTCCAGCGACGGCGTCGAGGTCCCGATGACCGTGCTCCGCCGGGCCGACCTGGCCCCGGGTCCGGCCCCGACCCTGCTGTACGGGTACGGCGGGTTCGACATCGCGCTACTGCCGTCGTTCTCGGCGATGTTCGCGGCCTGGGTCGCCGCCGGCGGGGTGCTGGTGGTGACCAACCTGCGCGGCGGCGGCGAGTTCGGCGCCGACTGGCACCGGGCCGGGATGGGCCACCGCAAGCAGCAGGTGTTCGACGATCTGATCGCCTGCGCCCAGGCGCTGATCGACTCGGGCGACACGACCCCGGCGCAGCTGGCCGTGCACGGCCGATCCAACGGCGGGCTGCTGGTCGGCGCGGTGCTGACGCAACGACCGGAGCTGTTCGCGGCCGCCCTGCCCACCGTCGGCGTGCTGGACATGCTGCGCTTCCACCTGTTCACCATCGGCTGGGCGTGGACCACCGACTACGGCTCGCCCGAGGACGCCGACGATTTCGCCGCGCTGCTGGCCTACTCACCGCTGCACCGGCTGACCCCGAGCACCCGCTACCCGGCCACTCTGATCTGCACCGGGGACCACGACGACCGGGTGGTCCCGGCGCACTCGCTCAAGTTCGGCGCGCAGCTGCAGCACTGTCAGGCCGGGCCCGCCCCGGTGCTGCTGCGGGTGGACACCCGGGCCGGTCACGGAATGGGCAAGCCGGCCCGCGCGTTGGCGCTGGAGTACGCCGACCAGCTGGCGTTCGCCGCGGCGCACACCGGGTTGGCACCGGTCTGACTCGGCTAGCCCCCTGCGCGAAGATTAGCCTGGGTAATGTTTGGCGAGGACGCGCGGACGGACGGGGAGGTGGCCGGTGACGGCAGCGGCGGCGGGGCCGGTGGGCGCGGTCGGATTCCGGTCCGAACGTGGGCCCATCCTGGCCGCGCTGATGCTCTCGACCTCGCTGGTCGCGCTGGACTCGACCATCGTGGCCACCGCGGTGCCCTCGATCGTGGCCGACCTGGGCGGCTTCGCCGAGTTCCCCTGGCTGTTCTCGGTCTACCTGCTGGCCCAAGCGGTCTCGGTGCCGATCTACGGCAAGCTCGCCGACATCGTCGGTCGCAAACCGGTCATGCTGTTCGGCATCGGGCTGTTCCTGCTCGGCTCCATCCTGTGCGCGGCGGCCTGGGGGATGGTCCCGCTGATCATCTTCCGGGCGTTGCAGGGGCTGGGCGCCGGCGCCGTGCAACCGATGAGCGTCACCATCGCCGGCGACATCTACACCCTGGCCGAGCGGGCCAAGGCGCAGGGCTACCTGGCCAGCGTGTGGGCCATCTCGGCAGTGGTCGGGCCGACCCTGGGCGGCGTGTTCTCCGAATGGCTGACCTGGCGGTGGCTGTTCATCGTCAACATCCCGCTGTGCCTGCTCGCCGCCTGGATGTTGGCCGGCCGGTTCCAGGAGAAGGTGCACCGGGTCCACCACCGCATCGACTACCTGGGCAGCGTCACCCTCACCGTCGGCGCGACCCTGCTGATCCTGGGCCTGCTGGAGGGCGGCCAGGCCTGGGCCTGGAACTCGGTGCCCAGCATCGCCGTGCTGGGTGGCGGGGTCCTGCTGCTGGCGGTGTTCCTGATCGCGCAGCGGTGGGCCGCCGAACCCGTGCTGCCGCTGTGGGTGTTCTCCCGGCGGGTGCTGGTGGCCAGCGCGGTGATCGGCGTCCTGGTCGGCGCCGTGCTGCTCGGCCTGACCACCTACGTCCCGACGTTCGCGCAGACGGTGCTGGGCACGGGCCCGCTGGTCGCCGGATTCGCGCTGGCCGCCCTGACCATCGGCTGGCCGATCTCGGCGACCCTGTCCGGCCGGCTCTATCTGCGCTTGGGCTTTCGCACCACCGCCCTGATCGGCGCCACCCTGGCCATCGCCGGTGCGCTGCTGACCGTGCGGCTGACCGCCGCGTCCGCGGTCTGGCAGGTCGGCGCCTGCTGCTTCCTGATCGGGTTGGGCATGGGCCTGATCGCCAGCCCCAGCCTGATCGCCGCGCAGTCCAGCGTCGGCTGGGCCGAGCGCGGGGTGGTGACCGGGACCAATATGTTCGCCCGATCCCTCGGCAGTGCGGTCGGCGTCGCGTTCTTCGGCGCCCTGGCCAACGTGAGCCTGGGCGCGACCGCCAATGCGGCCGACAACCCGGCCGGGGTGGCCGCCGCGACCCATGACGTGTTCGTGGCCATCGCCGTGCTGGCCGCCGGCCTGTTCGCCGCCGCCTGGCTCCTGCCGGCCGGCCGGCCCACCGCGCAGGCCGCCTCGGCGGACCCGTCGGCCGACCGCGCCGGCACCGCGCCGGCCGGTGATCACACTGCCCGCTCCGTGGCCGATTGACTCATCCGTCGCCGGGGTACCCCAAGTCCGAATGCCGATTGTCGGCAATCGTCCGGAGAAAGGGTGTGGCGACATGGTTGTGGCCATCGTGCTGGTCGTCCTGGCCATCCTGCTGGGACTGGGCGGGCTGCTGTTCACCGCCCTCAAGTGGTTGCTCATCATCGCCGCGGTGCTGCTGGTCGCGGGTCTGGTGATGGGCTTCATCTCCCGCGGCAAGGCGCGCAGCCTGCGCTGAGGTGTTTCCCGGCGGCGCGGCCGGGTCGAGGACCCGGCCGCGGCCCGGATCGGTCAGATCCCGGCGGCCGAGCGCATCCCCGGTTCGGTGCGGTAGATGATCTCGATGGCCAGGGCGCCGACCGCCCCCACCGCCAGTGAGGTCCACAGGGTGGTCGGGGTGAGCGAGAAGTTGAAGAACTGCTGGCCCAGCGGGGTGATAAAGGCCAGAGCGGCGATCGCCACCATCGAGGCGACCAGGGCCGCCTTCCACAGCCGGAACGGCCGGGACAGCACGACCAGGATCCAGAACGCGGTAAACAGCAACGCGATCGTCGCCGCGGTGGAGGGCTGCCAGCAGACCACGTTGTCGGTGACCTTGCTGCCCTCGGTCTGCACCAGGCACTCGGAGGCCGGCGGGGCGCCCACCTCGGCCCGGGCCAGCAGGTACGAGACGAACACGACGATGCCGGAGACCACGCCAGCCGGGACGGCGAAGCGCAGCACCCGCTTGAGGAACCCGGGCACGTAGCGCCGCTTGTTCGGGCCCAGGGCCAGGAAGAACGCCGGGATGCCGATGGTCACCGCCGAGACCAGGGTCAGATGCCGGGGCAGGAACGGGAACGGCAGCGTGAACAGGGCCGCGGTGATGATCGCGATCAGGCTCATCACGTTCTTGGCGACGAACAGGTTGGCCACCCGCTCGACGTTGCCGATCACCCGCCGGCCCTCGGCCAGCACCGACGGCAGGTGCGAGAAGCGCCCGTCCAGCAGGACCAGCTGGGCCACTGCCTTGGTCGCCTGCGCCCCGTTGCCCATGGCCACGCCGATGTCGGCGTCCTTGAGGGCCAGCGCGTCGTTCACCCCGTCGCCGGTCATCGCGGCCACGTGCCCGTTGCGCTGCAACGCCTGCACCAGGGCCCGCTTCTGTTCCGGTGAGACCCGGCCGAAGACGGTGGTGCGCTCGACGATCTCGCGCAGCTCCTCGGGGTCCTCGCCGATGGTGCGGGCGTCGACCAGCGCCTCGGGCGGCACGTCCAGGCCGACCCGGCGGGCGATCGCGGCCACCGTCGTCGGGTTGTCGCCGGAGATGACCTTGATGCTCACGCCCTGGTCGGCGAAGTACTCCAGGGTCTCCTGGGCGTCCGGGCGGACCTGCTCGGTCAGCGTCACCAGCGCGGCCGGCGTCATCCCGGCGGGCAGCTCCTGCCCCTGCAGCGCGGCCGGGGAGCGACCCAGCAGCAGCACCCGGCGGCCGGTGGCGGCCAGTTCGGCCACCCGCTCGCGCAGCGGGTCGTCCGCGGCCAGCAGCACGTCCGGCGCGCCGAAGACCAGGCAGCCGCGGCCGGCGAACGACGCGGCACTCCACTTGCGGGCCGAGTTGAACGCGATGGTGTCCTCGCGCTGCCAGTCCGGCGGCACCGGCAGCGCGGCGGCCAGCGCCTTGAGGGTGCCGTTGGCGTTCGGGTCGTCGGCCAGGGCGCCGAGCGCCGCCCGCACCTCGTCCGCGGACAGGTTCGCCGCCGGCACCGGTTCGCAGTCCTCGTAGGCGATGTCGCCGACGGTCAGGGTGCCGGTCTTGTCCAGGCAGACCACGTCGACCCGGGCCAGCCCCTCGACCGCGGGCAGTTCCTGCACCAGCACCTGCTGGCGGGTCAGCTGCACGGCGGCCAGCAGGAACGCGACCGAGGTCAGCAGCACCAGCCCCTCGGGGACCAGGCCGACCAGGCCGCCGGTGGACCGGATGACCACCTGCTGCCAGCCCTGGTCGCCGATCGCCCGCCACTGCGACCACAGCTGCAGCGGCAACGCGATGACGATGATCCAGGTGATGTACTTGAGCAGCTGGTTGACCGACTCCTGGATCTCCGAGCGGGTCTTGGTGAACTTCTTGGCCTCCGCGGCGATCTTGTTGATGTAGGCGTCGTGGCCGACGGCGGCGGCCGGGAAGCGTCCGGTGCCGGCCACCACGGTCGTGCCCGAGCGGACCTCGTCGCCGGCCGCCTTGGGGATCGCGTCGGCCTCGCCGGTCAGGTTGGACTCGTCGATCTCCAGGCCCGAGGTGCTGACCATGACCCCGTCGGCCGGTACCTGGTCCCCGGTGCGCAGCTCGATCAGGTCGTCGAGCACGACCTGGCCGGTGGGGATCTCGATCAGCGCGCCGTCCCGGATGACCCGGGTGGTGGGCGCGTTGAGCAGGGCCAGCCGGTCGAGCTTGCGTTTGGCCAGGTACTCCTGCCCGATGCCGATGGCCGAGTTCACCACCAGCACCACGCCGAACAGCCCGTCGGCCAGCGATCCGGTGATCAGGATCAGCACGAACAGGCCACCCAGGATCGCGTTGAACCGGGTGAACACGTTGGTCTTGACGATCAGCCACAACGACCGGGACGAGGCCTGATCGGTGTGGTTGACCTGGCCGGCGGCGACCCGCTGGGCCACCTGGTCGGCGGTCAGCCCGCGGGTGAGATCGGCCTGGGTGTCGACGCCGACGCCACCGGAGTCTTCGGGGTGCACACTCACGTGATCACTGTGACAGATTGCTCCCACCCTGGTCAGCTCAGTTGCCCGACCCGCCGGCTGGTGTTGACTGGTCCCCGATGACGCTCACAGTTCTGCGCAACGGCCGGGTGCACACCGCGGCCGACCCGGAGGCCACCGCGCTGGCCATCACCGACGGCACGATCGGCTGGATCGGCGGCGAACACGCGGTCGGCAACGCCGGCCCGCCGGATCGGGTGATCGACCTGGCCGGCGCGCTGGTGGTGCCCGGTTTCGTCGACGCGCACGTGCACAGCCTGGACGCCGGGCTGGCCCTGACCGGGCTGGATCTGTCCGGGACCCGGTCGTTGGCCCAGTGCCTGGACGCGATCCGGGCGCACGCCGCCGAGCTGGACACCCGGCCCGGGACGCCCGGGATCCTCTGGGGCCACGGCTGGGAGGACTCCCGCTGGCCCGAGCAGCGGCCGCCGACCCGGGCCGAGATCGACGACGCGGTCGGCCACCGCCCGGCCTACCTGTCCCGGATCGACGTGCACTCGGCGCAGCTGTCCAGCGCCCTGGCTTTCCTGATCCTCGACCGCGTCGCCGAGCGCCCGGACGGCTGGTCGGACACCGACCCGGTCACCCAGCAGGCGCACGCCGCCGTCCGGGCGGCCGCCCGTGACCTGCTCACCGCCGACCAGCGCCGGGACGCCCATCTGGCTTTCCTGCGGGCCTGCGCGGCGCAGGGCATCGTCGAGGTGCACGAGTGTGCGGCCGGTGACGAGTCCGGCCGGACCGACCTGCGGGCCCTGCTGGCGCTGGACGGGCCGATCCCGGTCCGCGGCTACCTGGCCGCGGTGGCCACCGATCCGGCGCAGGCCCGGGACCTGCTGGCGCAGACGGGCGCGCACGCCCTCGGTGGCGATTTGGTGGTCGACGGGGCCATCGGGTCCCGCACCGCCGCCCTGACCAGCCCCTACCTGGACTGCCCGAGCAGCCGCGGGGTCCGGTACCTGAGCGACGAGCAGATCGTCGAGCACCTGGTGGCCTGCACGCAGGCCGGTGTGCAGGCCGGCTTCCACGCCATCGGCGACGACGCGGTGTCGGCCGTCGGTCGGGCGTTGACGATCGCCGCCGAGCGCCTGGGGGAGCTCGCCACGGTCCGGCTGGCCGGCTGCGCGCACCGGATCGAGCACGCCGAGATGGCCGACCGGGCGGCCATCGCCGCGTTCGCCCGGACCGGGGTGGTGGCCAGCATGCAACCCCTGTTCGACGCGGCCTGGGGCGGCGAGGACGGGCTGTACACCCGACGGCTGGGCCCGGACCGGGCCGCGCCGATGAACGATTTCGCCGGCCTGGCCGCGGCCGGGGTCGCGCT
The DNA here is from genome assembly GCF_000024365.1 of Nakamurella multipartita DSM 44233. Classification (NCBI taxonomy): domain Bacteria; kingdom Bacillati; phylum Actinomycetota; class Actinomycetes; order Nakamurellales; family Nakamurellaceae; genus Nakamurella; species Nakamurella multipartita. The sequence continues at coordinate 3,213,786 of NC_013235.1, read as the reverse complement.
GGCCTTCGGCTCGGACGCGCCGGTCACCCCGATCGGACCGTGGGCCGCGGTCCAGGCCGCGGTGCATCACCGCACGCCGGACAGCGGGCTGTCCCCGCGGGCCGCGTTCACCGCGCACACCCGCGGCGGGCACCGGGCCGCCGGCCGGATGGACCGGGAGATCGGCACCATCAACCTGGGTGCGCCGGCCCATCTGGCCATCGTCGAGGCCGGCGAGCTGGTGCGGCCGGCAGCCGACGCGGGAGTGGCCCGCTGGTCCACCGATCCGCGCTCCCGGGTGCCGCTGCTGCCCGACCTGTCCCCGGGGGTGACGCTGCCCCGGACCCTGGCCACCCTGGTCGGTGGCCGGATCGTCTACGACACCGGGGTGTTTGGCTGACCCGGTGAGGGCCGGTCCAGGTGCGCGGCCAGCGCGTCCCGGGCGCCGGCCAGGTGCTCGCGCATCAACGACGTGGCTCTCTCGACGTCGCCGACGGCCAGGGCGGCCAGCACGGCGTCGTGCTCGGCCACGATCCGATCCCGGCCCAGGGCGTAGCGGGACTGCACCATCGACAGGTGGATCTCCCCGCTGAGCCCCTGGTACAGCCGGTTGAGCCGGGGGCTGCCGACCGCGTCCACCAGCACCCGGTGGAACCGCAGGTCGGCCTCGACGAACGTGCTGTGCGCGGCGTCGGGCGGCACGTGGGCCAGGTCCGTCACGGCCGTGGCCGCGGACTCGGGCACCCCCCGCTCGGCCAGCAGCCGCATCACCTCCAGCTCCAGCGGCATCCGCACCAGGAACAGGTCGTCCACATCGGCCCGGGACAGCGTCGGCACCTGGGCCGAGCGATGGGCCTCCCGCCGCAACAGCCCCTCGGTCACCAGGGCGGCGATCGCCGCCTTCGCGGTCGGCCGGGACACCTCGTACTCGGCGGCCACCTCGGTCTCGCCGAGCCCGGACCCCGGGTCGATCCGGCCGTCCAGCACCTTGGCCCGCAACGAGGCCGTCAGGGCGTCCACCACCGAGACGGTCCGCAACCCCTTCATCGATCTGCCTCCAGCTACGCGTCATGGCTGCGTCCGGGCCGGAATCTACCGGCTCGTCCGTCTCTCCGTCAGGCTGTCCGACAGAGTCATTGACACACATGTGTACTTGTAATACAAAATGAGGACAGACCTGGACCGACGCGGAGCGCCCGAGTCTCGAGGGGCGAGAAAGCGCCTTGTTCCGCATAGTGGGGTCAGGGAGCCTGTGGCTCCCGTCGGACGTGCGACCGGTCGGACGCGAGGTGCTCGAGTGAATGGTGGTGGCTGGATGTCGATGGCAACGAAGGCGTCGCGGGGGACCGGGAGCGGGGACCCGGGGTCCTCGACCCTGCTGCCGCCGGCCGACCCGGCCCTGCTGGACGCGCTCGGCCGGGCCCTGCCCGGCCCCGGCCAGCTGCGTACCCGCGCGGTCGACCGGTTGGCGCTGGGCCACGACGCCTCGCACTACTTCCTCACCCCGACGGCGGTCGTCACCCCGCACGATGCCGACGACGTGGGCCGGCTGTTCGCCGTCTGCGCCGCCCAGGGCGTCCCGCTGACCTTCCGCTCCGGCGGCACCAGCCTGTCCGGGCAGGCCAGCACCGCCGGGGTGCTGGCCGACACCCGCAAGCACTTCCGGGACATCGACATCCTCGACGACGGCGCCCGGGTGCGGGTCGGCCCCGGGGCGACGGTCCGCGCCGTCAACGCCCGCCTGGCCCGCTACGGCCGCAAGCTCGGACCCGACCCGGCCAGCGAGATCGCCTGCACGCTGGGCGGTGTCGTGGCCAACAACTCCAGCGGTATGGCCTGCGGCACCACCGGCAACACCTACCGGACGCTGGAGTCGATGGTGCTGGTGCTGCCCAGTGGCACGGTGATCGACACCGGCGCGGCCGACGCGGACGACAAGCTGCGGCTGACCGAACCGGCCCTGTACCAGGGGTTGGCCGGGCTGCGCGACCGGGTTCGCGGCAACGTCGAGTCGATGCGGATCATCACCGCCCAGTTCGCCATGAAGAACACGATGGGGTACGGGCTCAACGCGCTGGTCGACCACACCCGGCCGGTGGACATCCTGACCCACCTGATCATCGGCAGCGAGGGCACGCTGGCCTTCGTCGCCGCCGCGGTGTTCCGCACGGTGCCGCTGCTGCGGCACGCGATGACCGGCCTGCTGGTCTTTCCGGACCTGTCGGCGGCCACCGGGTCGCTGCCCGCGCTGGTCTCCACCGGTCCGGCCACCATTGAGCTGCTGGACGCCACCTCGCTGCGGGTGGCCCAGTCCGACCCGGCTTGCGACGAGATCATCAGCCGCATCACCGTCGACCGGCACGCGGCGCTACTGGTCGAATACCAGGCCGACTCGGCCGACGCGGTCGCCGAGGCCAGCGCGGCGGCCGGCCCGGTGCTGCGGTCCATTCCGGTGGCCGGCCCGGCCGAGCTGACCGCCGACCCCCGGGCCCGCGCCCGGCTCTGGCACACCCGCAAGGGTCTGTACACGACCGTGAACGAGGCCCGGCCCTCCGGCACCACCGCGCTCCTGGAGGACATCGTCGTGCCGGTGCCGCAGCTGCTGGACACCTGCGAGCAGCTGATCGAGCTGTTCGCCAAGCACCGCTACACCGACAGCGTGATCTTCGGCCACGCCAAGGACGGCAACATCCACTTCATGCTCACCGAGCGCCTCGGCGGCGGGGGCGACCTGGACCGGTTCGCCGCGTTCACCGAGGACATGGTCGAGCTGGTGCTGGCCAACGGCGGCAACCTCAAGGCCGAGCACGGCACCGGCCGGATCATGGCCCCGTTCGTCCGCCGCCAGTACGGCGACGAGCTGTACGAGGTGACCGTGCGGATCAAGCAGCTGTGCGACCCGGCCGGGCTGCTCAACCCCGGTGTCATCGTCACCGACGACGACCGGGCCCACCTGCGCGACCTGAAGGTCACCCCGACGGTCGAGCCGGAGGTGGACCGCTGCGTCGAGTGCGGCTACTGCGAGCCGGTCTGCCCCAGCCGGGACCTGACCACCACCCCCCGGCAGCGGATCGTGCTGCGCCGGGAGATGCAGCGGGCCCGGGAGGCCGGCGACACCGCCCTGCTGGCCGAGCTGGAGACCGAGTACGAGTACGACGGGGTGCAGACCTGCGCCGTCGACGGCATGTGCCAGACCTCCTGCCCGGTGTTGATCAACACCGGCGACCTGGTCCGGCGGCTGCGGGCCGAACGGATCGGCCCGGCCACCGCCGCCGGCTGGTCCACCGCGGCCAAGCACTGGGCCGGCACCACCCGGCTGGCCGGGGCCGCCCTGACGGTGGCCGAGAAGGCCGCGTCGGTGCTGCCTCCGACCCTGATCACCGGGCCGAACGAGCTGGCTCGCCGGGTGGTCGACCCGGACCTGCTGCCGCTGTACTCCGCGGAGCTGCCCGGCGGCGGCCGCCCACGCCGGGCATCGGCCCCGACGACGCCGGGGGAGCCCGAGATCGTCTTCTTCAGTGCCTGCGTCGGCACCATGTTCGGCCCGACCGAGGGCGCGCCGGGGGCCCGGGAGTCGTTCGTGCGGCTGTGCGAGCGGGCCGGGGTGACGATCGCCTACCCGGACGACCTGCCCGGCCTGTGCTGCGGCACGCCCTGGAAGTCCAAGGGACTCAAGGACGGCTACCAGGTGATGGTTCGCAAGGTCCTGCCCCGGTTGTGGGCGGCCTCCCAGCAGGGCCGGCTGCCGGTCGTGTGTGACGCCTCCTCGTGCACCGAGGGACTGCGGCACATGCTCGAGCACGAGCTGGCCCAGGGTCACTTCCCGGGGCTGCGGATCGTGGACGCGACCGCCTTCGTCGCGCAGCGGGTGCTGCCCCGGCTGCCGATTGCGCGCACCGTGGCGACGATGGCCGTGCACCCGACGTGCTCGTCGACCCAGCTGGGCATCAACGACTCGCTGACCGCGGTCGCCGCGGCCGTGGCCGAATCGGTCACCGTGCCCGACACATGGGGATGCTGCGCCTTCGCCGGCGACCGCGGCCTGCTGCACCCGGAGCTGACCGCGTCGGCGACGCGGGCCGAGGCGGCCGAGCTCCGGGCGGCCGGCGAGTTCGACGCCTACGCCTCCTGCAACCGGACCTGCGAGCTGGGCCTGACCCGGGCCACCGGGCACCCCTACCAGCACGTACTCGAGCTGCTGGACTGGGCCAGCGCCCCCTGACCGGAACACAGCCGGAATTCACCGGCCACGCCATTACAGTGACGCCGTGCCTTTACCGACCGTCGACCACCCGACCCAATCGGGACAGCCGTCGCGGCCCCATCGGCGCGGGCGGCTGACCCGCTGGCGCCGCGACCTGCTCGGTCCCGGCGGCCTGCGCATCCTGGCCGCCGCGGCCGGTGGCTACGCGCTGTACCAGGCATTCGCGCCGTCCACCCGGTGGTGGCTGGCCATCGTCGGGTTCACCCTGCTCGGGCTGGCCCTGGACCGGCGCGGCTGGCGGGCCGGCCTGGGCCTGGCGTTCGTGTTCGGGCTCACCTTCTACATCCCGTTGCTCTCGTTCACCAACATCTACGTCGGCGACTTCCCCTGGTACGCGCTGTCGGTGGCCGAAGCGGTGCTCACCGCGCCGGTCGGGGCGCTGGTGGCCGCCGCGTCCCGGCGGCTGCCGCTGTGGCCGGCCTGGGCGGCGGCGGCCTGGATCACCGGCGAGGCGCTGCGCGGCCGGATCCCGTTCGGCGGCTTCCCGTGGGGCGGCATCGCCTTCTCCCAGCCCGACGGCCCGCTGCTGCCGGCCGCCTCACTGGTCGGCTCGGTCGGGTTGGCCTTCCTCACCGCGCTGGCCGGCTTCGCCCTGGCGGCGCTGATTGGGGAGCTGATTGGGGAGCTGATCGGGGCGCTGGGCGCCCGCCCTCGACCGCCCTGGCGGTCGGTGGCCGTCCTGGGCTCGGGGGCGTTGCTGCTCGTCCCGTTCGTTCTGGGCGTGCTCGGCCTGAGCACCATGCAACGTGGCACGGACGCGCCGACCGAGACGATCGCGGTCATCCAGGGCAACGTGCCCCGGCCGGGCCTGGACTTCAATGCCGAGCGCCGCGCGGTGCTCGACCTGCACGCCCAGCAGACCCACCAGCTGGCCGCCGAGGTGCGGGCCGGACGCACCCCCGCACCGACGTTGGTGATCTGGCCGGAGAACTCGACCGACATCGACCCCTACCGCAACGCCGACGCCAACGCGGTGATCTCCGCGGCCGCCGCCGACATCGGCGTGCCCATCCTGGTCGGGGCGGTCGTGCAGGGTGCGAACGCCGGCGAGGGCTACAACATGGGCATCGTCTGGGACCCGGTCACCGGCCCGGGCGACACCTACACCAAGCGGCACCCGCTGCCGTTCGGCGAGTACATGCCCTACCGGTCGTTCTTCCGGCTGTTCTCGGACAAGGTGGACCTGCAGCGGGGCACCTTCCTGCCCGGCGACCGGCCCGGCAACTTCGACATCGCCGGCGTCCCGGTCGGCGACGTGATCTGCTTCGAGGTGGTCTACGACGAGCTGGTCCGGGACGTGGTGAACGGCGGCGCGCAGGTGCTGGTCGTGCAGACCAACAACGCCACCTTCGGTTACACCGACGAGACCTACCAGCAGCAGGCGATGAGCCGGGTCCGGGCGGTCGAGCACGGACGCAGCGTGCTGATCTCGTCGACCAGTGGGGTGTCCACGGTGATCCGGCCGGACGGCTCCATCGAGTCCTCGATCCCGCTGTTCACTCCCGGTTATCTCACCCCGCAAGTGCCGCTCATCCAGGTCACCACACCGGGTACGGTGCTCGGTGGCCCGTTGGAGTGGCTGCTGGCGCTGGCCACCCCAGTGGCCCTGGCCATCTCGATCCTGCTGGCCCGCCGACGCCGCCGGGCCGGGGCGGACGGTGCCCCCGCCGCCACGGCCAGCCCCACCGCACCCGGCAGCACCATCACCACCGGCGGTCCGACCGCCGCGACCACGACGGAGGACCCCACACCGTGAGCCCGAAAGGCGCCCAGTCGCCGCGCTTCGAACTCGACGAGCCGCACGGCGATCGCGTCCTGGTCATCATCCCGACCTACGACGAGCGGGAGAACCTGCCGCTGATCCTGCAGCGGCTGCTGGCCGCGGTGCCCTCGGTGCACGTGCTGGTCGCCGACGACGGCAGCCCCGACGGCACCGGGCAGGTCGCCGACGAATGGGCGGCCCGGGACGAGCGGGTGCATGTGATGCATCGCACCGAGAAGGCCGGCCTGGGCGCGGCCTACATCGCCGGCTTCGGCTGGGGCCTGGACCACGGGTACGACGTGCTGGTGGAGATGGACGCCGACGGCTCCCACCCGCCGGAGCAGCTGCCCCGGCTGCTCGACGCACTGCAGCACGCCGACCTGGTGCTGGGCTCGCGGTACGTCTCCGGCGGTCAGGTGGTCAACTGGCCCAAGCACCGTGAGTGGCTCTCCCGGGGCGGCAACCTGTACTCCCGGTTCGCGCTGGGCGTGCGGATCTACGACATCACCGGCGGCTACCGGGCCTATCGGGCCGAGGTGCTCAAGGCGCTGGCCCTGGACGAGGTCGCCTCCACCGGCTACTGCTTCCAGGTCGACCTGGCCTGGCGCACCGTCCGGGCCGGGTTCCGGGTGACCGAGGTGCCGATCACCTTTACCGAGCGGCAGATCGGCGAGTCGAAGATGAGCGGCAGCATCGTGCGCGAGGCGCTGCTCAAGGTCACCCAGTGGGGCGCGGCGCATCGTTGGCGTCAGCTGACCGGGGTGTTCCGCCGCAAGCCGGCCTGACCGACCGCGGGACCCGCCGACGAGAAACGCCGCCGACCCCGAGATGGGGTCGGCGGCGTCCGTTGTCGGCGTCGGCGCTCAGGAGGCCGTGCGGCGGGCCTTGAGCTCGGCGAGCCGCTCGTTGAGAATCTCTTCCAGCTCCTCGATGGAGCGGCGCTCGAGCAGCATGTCCCAATGGGTGCGCGGCGGCTTGGCCGCCTTGCCCTCCGGCACCGAGCCGTCGACCAAAGTCGAGGACAGCCCGTGCATCCGGCAGTCCCACACCGAGGGAACCTCGGCGTCGTCGGCCATCGGCACGGTGAATTCATGATCGCGCGGGCAGCGGTAGGTCGCCGTGCGACGAGGCGCCAGATCGTGGTTGCGATCGGCCTCGTAGCTTGTCGAGCCCAGGCGGCTTCCGCGCAGGACACGGTCGGCCATGGTGTTCCTTCCTAGCTGGTGGTGCGTTGCCATGGTGCTGGCACGGTCGTGGCCACGGCGGCCACTGGTCGTCACACCGACGACGAGCCCGGGGATCCGGGCGGTCTACCGGTGGGTAACGCTGGTCGGCGGAGATTCGTTCCCGCCGCCGCAACAGAGTGCACTGTCGCGGGCTGTGGTCAGAACTACTGCCGAGTACTACTTGTACCCCGGCCCGATCGGATTCACCGAAGTGGTCCCATCGGGCGAGAGGCCTTTCATTGATCAAGACGCGCGACGGTGCGTGTCGTGACGCGGATTGCGGAACTTTTCTTTATTCACACGTCCGCGGGCGCCGTGGGGTTCGGGGCCAACTGACCCGAACGATAGTGGCGCCGGCACAGCACCTGGTACCGGGCCCGGCCATCGCCCGCCGCCGGGTCCGGTTCGGTGTCCGCGACCAGCACGGTCGGACCCTGCCGGGCCAACTGCTCGTCGACCACCCGGCCGTTGAACCGGGCCGTCCGGCCGCACCAGCACAGCACCTCGACCTGCACCGGGCTGACCTGGTCGGCGATCTCGAACAACCGGGCCGAGCCGGCGAACAGGATGCTGCGGAAGTCGGTGGCGATGCCGAACGCGAACACGTGCGCGCCGTACTCGTCAGCGACCACGCCCAGCTGATCGACCTGGGCCGGGGTCAGGAACTGGGCCTCGTCCACCACCACGTAGTCCACCGCGCCGCCGGCGGTGATCGTGGCCACCAGGTCCAGCTCGTCGGTCAGCTCGATCGCCGGGCTGCTCAGCCCGATCCGGGAGCTGATCCGGGCCGGCCCGGACCGGTCGAGACGGGTCATCAGCACCCCGCGACGGCCCTGCCGGACCTGGTTCTCGTGGATCTGCAGGGCCAGGGTCGACTTGCCGCAGTCCATCGGGCCGTAGAAGAACCGGACGACGCCGGGGCCGGTCACCAGTGACCCCGCTCGGTCAGCACCGATCGCAGCAGGTCCGGGCGATCGGTCATCAGCCCGTCCACGCCCAGGTCGAGCAGCCGCCGCATCTGCGCCGGCTCGTCGATGGTCCACACGTGGACCTCCAGTCCGGCCCGGTGCGCGGTCCGCAGGAACCGGCGGTTGACGATGGTGACCCGGGAGAAGGAGACGGGCACCTGCGCGGCGACCGCCGACGTCCGGAAGGACCGGCCCAGGGTGGCCGCTCGGAGCAGCCGGAAGACCTCCCGGGGGCCGAGCGAGGTGGCCACCGCCGGCCCGAGCAGCGCCCGCAGCGAGGCGATCCGCCGGTCGGAGAACGAACCCAGGCAGACCCGGTCGCCGGTGCCGGTGCGCCGGATCAGCTCGGCCAGCGGCCCGACCGCCGGGTCGGCCTTGGCGTCGATGTTGAAGCGGGCGTCCGGGAACTCCTCGAGCAGGTCGGCCAGCAACGGGATCGGCTCGGTACCGGCGATCCGGGCCCGGCTGACCTCCGACCAGGGCAGCGTCGCGATCGGCCCGACCCGGTCGGTCACCCGGTCCAGGGACAGGTCGTGGAAGGCGACCAGCCGCCCGTCGGCGGTGGCGTGCACATCGGTCTCCAGGTACCGGAAGCCCTCGTCGTAGGCCCGGCGGAAGGCCGGCATCGAGTTCTCCAGCCCGGACAGGTCGTCGACGTGCCAGCCGCGGTGGGCGAACGCCCGGGGTGGTGGTCCGTCCAGGTAGCCCGTCACGGCGGACAGTCTGGCATGCCCGCGCGACCCGCTTCACATCCTTCATCCTCAACTGGAGGTTGAGGGTTTGATCGCGATCGCGGGGCGCTCTCCAGGTAGGCCAGCACGGCCAACACCCGCCGGTTGTCGTCCTCGCTCTGTTCGAGCCCGAGCTTGCCGAAGATCGCGTTGGTGTGCTTGCCCACCGCCTTCTCGGTGATGAACATCGCCGCGGCGATGGCGGCGTTGGACCGCCCCTGGGCCATGTGCGTGAGCACCTCGTGCTCGCGCGGGGTGAGCGCGGCGACGGGGGTGCTGTCGCGATGGCGGGACAGCAGCGCCGCGATCACCTCGGAATCCATCGCGGTGCCGCCGCCGGCCACCCGGTGCACCGCGTCGATGAATTGGGCGACGTCGGAGATCCGGTCCTTGAGCAGGTAGCCGACGCCGCCGGTGCCCTGCGAGAGCAGCTCCCGGGCGTAGAGCTGCTCGACGTACTGGCTGACCACCAGGACCGGCAGCCCGGGGATCCGTTCCCGCGCGGCCAGGGCCGCCCGCAGTCCCTCGTCGGTGAAACCGGGCGGCAACCGGACGTCGACGACCGCGATGTCCGGGCGGTGCTCGGTGATCGCCTTGAGCAGGGACGGTCCGTTGTCGACGGCCTGCACCACCTCGATGTCGTGGGCGGTCAGGATGCGCACGATCCCGTCCCGCAACAGGGCCAGGTCCTCGGCCAGCACGACCCGCATCACGGCTCCCGGTTCAGGCGGCGGTGCACACCTGCAGCACGCAGGGCACCTTGACCGTGACGATGGTTCCACCGCCCAGCGGGCTGGCCACCGAGAGGGTGCCGTCGAAGGCGGCCAGGCGGCGCTGCACCCCGGCCAGCCCGCCGTTCGGGGTGGGCTCGGCGCCGCCCACCCCGTCGTCGCCGACCATCGCGGTCAGCACCCCGGCGTCGTGCCGGATCCACACCCAGGTGTGGCGCGCGGACGCGTGCTTGGCGCTGTTGGTGAGCAGCTCGGCCACCGCGAAGTACACCGCCGATTCGACCGGGGCCGGGGGCCGTCCGTCCAGGACGATGTCGGTCTCCACCGGCCGCGGATGGGCCAGGGCCAGCGCCTCGACGGCGCCGGCCAGGCCACGATCGGCGAGCACCGGCGGGTGGATGCCGCGGACCAGGGAGCGCAGGTCGGCCAACGCCGTGGTGGACGACGCCCGGGCCTGCTCGATCAGCTCGGCGGCGGCCGCCGGGTCCCGGGTGACCAGCTCCTGGGCCAGGCCCAGGTTCATGCCCAGCGCGACCAGTTGGGCCTGCGCGCCGTCGTGCAGGTCCCGTTCGATCCGCCGCAGCTCGGCCGAGGAGTGATCGACGGTGTCCTGCCGCGACGATTCGAGCTCGTCGATCCGCTGGTGCAGGCGCTCATCCGGGGCCAGCAGCAGCAACCGGGAGATGGCGGCGTCCAGCCGCAGCAACAACGGCGAACCCCACCAGCCCACCGGCAGGAACGGAAACGAGATCAACGCGGCCAGCTGCAGCGCGAAGCCGATCGTCTGCACCTCGAGCAGCCAGGCCAGGTCGCGCCAGGTGGCGCCGTCGGTCAGCCGCACCCGCAGCCGGACGAACAGCCCACCGGTGACCACCGGCTGGTAGGGGTCCAGGACCGGTACTCCGAGCACCCGGGCGGCCAGCCGCCGGTGCAGCCGGGCGAACCGGCGCAGCACGACCAGCAGCCCCAGCAGCAGCGGCAGGCCGACCCAGATCACCAGCAGCGCCACCGTCACCACCAACGCGGCGATCAGCAGGAAGCCGACGATGCGCAACGCGACGAGGGCGAGAGCGATGCCGAACAGGGACCAGCGGTCGGCCGGCCTCGGGTCGGGCAGGCGGGCGGTCTCGGTCATGCCCGTCATTGTGGTCCGGCGACGGGCCCGGGGGAGTAGGGATAAGCCCCCCTTCGTCACAGGGCCCGGTCCCGTCAGGCCGGGGCGCCGGCCCGCAGGATCAGCAGGCTGATCTCGCTGGGCGCGAACACCCGGAACGGCGGACCCCAGAAGCCGGCCCCGCGGGTCGTGTAGAGCTGGGTGCGCCCGCCGGCCCGGGACAGCCCCTGCAGCGCGCCCTGCTCGACCCGCACGATCAGGTGGAACGGCCAGATCTGGCCGCCGTGGGTGTGCCCGGACAGCTGCAGGTCCACGCCCGCGGCGACCGCGGCGGAGACCTGTTTGGGCTGGTGGGCCAGCAACACCACCGGGGCCTGCGGCGGCGCGCCGGCCAGGGCGGCGGGCAGATCGGCGCCGTGCCCGGGCACGCCCGACCCGGCGGCGGTCCGGTCGTCGATCCCGGCCAGGACCAGGTGGGCCGACCCGCGGGTCAGGGTCAGGTGCCGGTTGTGCAGCACGCTCCAGCCCAGGCCGGCCATGTGCTCGACCCAGGGCTGCGCCCCGGAGAAGTACTCGTGGTTGCCGGTGATGTAGACCCGGGCCAGCGCCGCCTGCACCTCGCCCAGCGGAGCGACCTGGACCGCGCGCCGGGCCACTGATCCGTCGGCCAGATCGCCGGCGTGCGCGACGACGTCCGGGTGCAACCGGTTCACCGCCTCGACCATCCGGGCCGACCACCGGGCCCGGTCGATCGGGCCGTAGTGGGTGTCGGCCAGCAGCACGATGCGCACCCCGTCGAAGGCCGGGTCCAGCCGGTCCAGGCGGATCTCGGTCCGCCGCACCCGCGGCACTCGCCGGGCCTGGACCATCCCCCAGCTGCCCAGGGCCAGCACCCAGATCAGCACGGCCGGCGCCACCCATCGCGGGCCGATCGGCACGCCGGCAACGGCCAGGGCGAGGTCGAGCACGCCGCCGATGACCGACCAGCTGAACAGCAGCCAGAGCACACCCAGCCCGGTGTCGCCGACGACCGCCCAACCGTCCTGGGCGCGCCGGCCGTGCCCCCGCACCATCGCCAGCGGCAGCAGGGCCAGCGCGCCGACGGTCAGCGCGGTGCCGGCCCAGAACAGCCAGGACGGCCAACCCGGGGCGAGCACCAGCACCCACCAGGGCACGGCGTAGAGCAGGAGCAGCACCGTGGCCGCGACCAGCGCGAACGGACCCGGAACCGGTCCGCGGCGTTGGGCCGGCGCGCTCATCCGGCCGGTTCGGCGCCGGCCAGCTGCGCGCCGTGGCCGGGGGTCGGGGCGCGGCCGGCGATCTCGTCCGCCGGAGCGCGCAGCCGGCCTTGCACCGAGCCCAGGTTGTCCAGGTACAGCGCGGCCACCCACAGCGTGCGGCCGGCGGCCAGCAACTCATCGGCCGCCTCGGGCCGCTCGCCGATCGCCCGCTTGGTGTCGGCGAGCACGGCCGGCTCGGCCACCGGGCCGACCGGATCGGGCAGCGGCGCGCCGTCGCGGTGTCCCGGTTCGAGCTGGTCGGCCAGGTGCGCGAACCAGTCCTGGACGGCGTGCGCGGACCCGATCAGCGCACCCGGCGCGTGGGCCGGTGGCCCGGTCGTCGTGGGCAGGTCGGCGATCGCCTCGGCGGTCATCCGGATCCGGCCGGCGCCGTTGGACAACCGGGTCAGGGCCGGCAGCGGAACGTTGCGAGTGCCGCGTTCGAACAGGTACTCGCGCAGCGCGTCGTCGAACCGCAGGGACGCGGTCGCCGCGCCCAGCAGGGCTGCCCGCAGGGTGTCCTGGTCGGCTCCCGCGGCACCGGCCAGCCGGTCGGTGGCCACGGCCACCGCATCGGCCGTGCGCCGGTAGTACTCGGCCAGCGCGGTCCGGATGGCCGCCGCCGCCCCGTGCGGCCACAGCAGCAGTCCCGAGACCAGCGCGGACACGCACCCGAACAGGATGTCCTCGACCCGGACCAGCCCGACCAGCCAGCCGGACGGCGAGACGATGTTGAAGAGCACCACGACCATCACGGTGAAGGCGGCCTGGCCGGCGGCGAAGGAGACCGCCGCGGGCAGGTAGGCGGCGATCAGGACGGTCACCGGCAGCAACAACCACAGGTGCCAGGGCGTGGTGCCCACGGCGAGCATGATCACCGCGCCGACCGCGAACCCCACCACGGTGCCGCCGATGGCCCGCAGCGCCGTCGACCCGGTGTTCATCGCGGTGGTGCGCAGGACCGACATCGCCCCGAGCACCACCCAGAACCCGTGCGCGACGTCGGTGATCTCGGCGATCGCGACGGCGATGGCCAGCCCCAGGGCGCCCCGCAGACTGTTCTGGAACCACACCGAGCGCACCGTCAGGTGCCCGCCGAGCACCCGGTAGACCGGCAGCACCCGGCCGGCCGCTGCGGGCGCCTGCCGGCCGAGCAGGCGATCCACCAGCGGCCGGGCGTCGGCGGCGGCCGCCGCGGCAACCGTCAGGCCGGTCAGCCGGGTCGTGTAGGCGACCTCGAGCATCGTCGAGGGATGCAGGACCGGGTCGACGGGGCCGCGTTCGACCAGGGCGCCGAAGGTGTCGGTGGCGACGTGCAGCTGGTGCAGGGCGCGCAGATCGACCGAGAGCGCCTGCCGGGTGGCGAAGGACGGACGCCGGGTCGCCTCGGCGAGCACGGCGGCGGCCGACCGCAAGGTGCGCTCGGCGGCCTCGGTCACCGCGAGCTGTCCCGGGGTGCGGTCGGGGGTGTCCGGCAGGTGGTCGATCACCGTGCGCAGCCACTCCAGCCGGTCGGCCAGCCGGATCAGTTGCCGGCTGCCCGACGTCAGGCCCACTGGGCGCACGTTGGTGCGCCGGAACTGGTTCTGCAGCGCGGCGATGGCCTCGCCGGTGGCCTGGTGCGCGGCGTCGCGCGTGGTCCGGTCGGCCACCGCGGCCCAGGCGGCCAGCTGGTCGGCCAGCGCGACGCAGGCGGTTCCGGCGTGGGCGCGCAGGCGGTCGTGCTCCCTCGGCGGCCACAGGAACACCGCGGCCGGGATCGACAGCACCGCCGCCAGTGTCCAACCGGCCCACCGGGACCCGATCTCGGCGATCGGGACGGGCACCATCACCGGCAGGATGAAGGCCAGCAGCGCCGCGCGGGCGGCGCCCGCGATGGCCGCGCTGAGCACGCCGGAGAGCAGGATCGCGAACCCGATGGCGAACATGCCGGCCGTGGCCACCCAGGGGACGGGGGAGGCCAGGGTGCCCAGCGCGATCAGGACGAGCCCGGCCAGGTACAGCCCGAGATAGGCGCCCAGGCGGGCGGTGCGCCCGCCGGGGAAGTCGGCGAACAGCAGCAGGGCGACGCCGCCGAACGAGGCGAACAGGCTCATCTGGGCGTTGCCCAGCAGGGTGCCGATGGCCAGCCCGACGGTGACCGCGACCGCAACCTTGGCCGCGTTGCGCAGGGCGGTGCCGTCGGGATCGTGCTTGCCCACCCAGTCGACGATCCCGCGCGCCATGCCTGCCACCTGCCACATCGATGCCGGCCCACCGGCTCTCACCGGCCGCCCGCGAACCTATCAGCCGCGGGCGCCGGCGATCATGAAGCCGGTCCGGCACCGAATCCGGCGGACGTGACGCAGGTCACAGTGCCGGCCGGAAGGATCCGGTCGGCTCGCCCGTTGTCACCATCGACGGTCCTCGCGAACATGCCCCGGGCTCCACCCCTTTTGTCGCCGAGTGCGACCACGTGCCGAGAGGCGCACGTCCGGGGATCGTCACGACGAACCGCCCGATGCCTCCCGCGTCGGGCGGTTCTTCGGTTTCAGTGCCACCAGCTGTACCCGAGACAGTGACCGGCTCGGACGATTGGGCATGATCGAGCGGTGACCCGCCCCGATTCCGCTCGCCGTACCCGCTCCGCTGCCACTCCGGTCGCCGCACCCGTGGCCGCCCTGATCGACGTGGTCTTGGTGCTGACCTTCGCCGCCATCGGGCGGGGCAGTCACGGAGAGAGCGTGCTCGGCGGGTTGGCCGGTACCGCCTGGCCGTTCCTGTTGGGCCTGCTCGTCGGGTGGGTCGGGGCGGGCCTGGGTGCCCGCGGCGCCTTCGCCCCGACCCGGCTGGTCCCGGCCGGCGTGCTCATCTGGATCGGCACGCTGGTCGTCGGCATGCTCGCCCGCGTCGTGTCCGGACAGGGCACCGCCATCAGCTTCATCATCGTCGCCGGCATCGTCCTGGCCGTGTTCCTGCTGGGCTGGCGGGCCGCGCTCACCGCCTGGGCCCGGCGCCGCCGGTCCTGACCCGTTCCGGGCCGTTTCGGCTGGTCTGATCCGACCGGTCAGGGCCGCCCGGATGAGGCGGCGTCCGGGGTGGCGTCCGGGGTGGCGTCGGCCGCGGTGCTCGCCCGCTCGGCCCGGTGGTGTCCGCGGGTGAGCACCGACAGCACGGCGGCCAGCACGCACAGCGCGGCCCCGGCGAACCAGGCCAGCGTGTAGGAACCGGTCTGATCGCGGATCACCCCGGCGGCCAGCGCGGCCCCGGCCGCCCCGACCTGATGCGCGGCGAAGACCCAGCCGAACACGACCGTGCCGTCCACGCCGAAGATCCGCTGGCACAGGGCAACCGTCGGTGGCACGGTGGCCACCCAGTCCAGCCCGTAGATCACCACGAAGACCACGATGCTCGGCTGGATGGTGTCCGAGAGCAGATAGGGCAGCAGGGCCAGGCCCACCCCGCGGAACGCGTAGTAACCGACCAGCAGCAACCGCGGATCGACCCGGTCGGTCAACGCCCCCGAACCGATGGTGCCGGCGATGTCGAAGATGCCGACCACCGCCAGCAACCCGGCCGCGACGGTGGGGGACATGCCGTGGTCGTGGGCCGAGGGGATGAAGTGGATGCCGATCAGGCCGTTGGTCGTCGCCCCGCAGATCGCGAAGGCGGCGGCCAGCGCCCAGAACGAGGGCACCCGGGCGGCCCGGCGCAGGGCCAGCACGCTGCGTCGCCCCGGCCGGCCGTGCTCGCGGGACGGCGGCACCCAGTCCGGGTCGGCGCCCAACGGGGCCACGCCGCGCTGCTCGGGGTAGTCCCGCAGCACCGCCCACAGCAGCGGCACGATCACCAGCGCGGCCGCGGCCACCACCAGCGACGCGGTGCGCCAACCGACCCGGGTCGCGACCTCGGCGATCACCGGCAGGAACAGCAACTGGCCGGCCGCACCGCCGGCGGTCAGCACGCCCATGGCCAGGCCGCGGTGCCGGATGAACCAGCGCTGGCTGATCGTGGCGGCGAACGCCAGGGCCATCGACCCGGTGCCCAGCCCGATCAGCACCCCCCAGGTGAGCAGGAGTTGCCACGGCGCGGTGACGAAGATCGACAGCGCGCTGCCGGCGGCGACCAGACCCAGTGCGCAGGTCGTCACCAGCCGGATGCCGAACCGGTCCATCAGGGCGGCCGCGAATGGCGCGGTGAGCCCGTAGAGCAGCAGGTTCAGGCTGATCGCGGCCGAGATGGCCGCCGTCGACCAGCCGAATTCCTCCTGCAACGCCGGCAGCAGCGGACCAGGGGCGGCCCGGAAACCGGCGGCCGCGATCAACGCCAGGAAGGACACGACGAGCACCGTGAGCGCGGGATGCCAACGCCGGGCCTGCGTCACGGGTGCACCTTCGTCGGGGAGGTCGGGCTGGGGAGGTCAGGCGTCCGGGGAGGTCAGGCGCCGGGGAACTCAGAACTGGGCGGAACTGTACCCAGCGCCGGCTCCGGCCCGCGGATCCCGCAAGGCCGCGGGGGCGCCGGCCGGGACGGCCGGGGACCGGGGCGTCACCGGGTCGAGCCGTCGGTAGGGGGCACCGATCGCCGGCCGGGGGTCCGGCTCATCCTTGTTGGGCCAGAGCGCGATGGCCCGTTCGGCCTGCGCGGCGATGGTCAGCGACGGGTTCACGCCGAGGTTGGCCGACACCGTCGACCCGTCGATCACATGCAGGCCGGGGTGGCCGTAGAGCCGGTGATAGGGGTCGATCACCCCGGTCTCGGCCGAGTCACCGATGACGCACCCGCCCAGGAAATGGGCGGTCATCGGAATGTTCGCGATGTCGCCCACCGATCCGCCGGCGATGCCGTCGATCTTGCCGGCCACCCGGCGGGTCGCGTCGTGCGCCGCCGGGATCCACGTCGGGTTGGGCGCTC
Organism: Nakamurella multipartita DSM 44233; assembly: GCF_000024365.1. Taxonomy (NCBI): domain Bacteria; kingdom Bacillati; phylum Actinomycetota; class Actinomycetes; order Nakamurellales; family Nakamurellaceae; genus Nakamurella; species Nakamurella multipartita. Next base: position 3,196,838 of record NC_013235.1, on the reverse strand, counting down.
CGTGCCCCGCAGCGGAGGTGAGCGTGTACCGGCCCAGGGCGGTGCGCCGGCCGGACACGGTGATCGAGTTGTCCAGGGTCTGCATCACCAACAGGATGATGGTGCGCTCGGACCAGTGCCGCGGTGAGAACCAGGTCAGATTCCGCGGATCGGTGCCGAATGCCGTCAGCCAGCTGATCCACCGGGGGCGCCCGGTGTCGCCGTCGGTCAACGCGGTGGCCAGCAAGCCCATCGCGTTGCTGCCCTTGCCGTACCGCACCGGTTCGATGTGGGTGTGCTCGTCGGGGTGGAACGAGGAGGTGATGGCCACGCCCTGGGTGTAGTCGGCGTCCTTGCGGAAGGACTTGGCCCCCAGGATCGACTCGGAGTTGGTCCTGGTCAGCTCGCCCAGGCGGGCTGAGATCCGGGGCAGCGTGCCCGTGTCGCGCAGCCGGTGCAGCAGCTTCTGGGTGTGGTACGTGCCGGCGGCGAAGATCACCTGACCGGCCGTGTCGGTCCGCCGGTTCCTCCGCCACCGCGCCGACGTCCCGGTTCGAACGGACCTGACCTCGTAGCCGCCCTCGCGTCGCGGGCGGACGTCGGTCACCGTGGTCAACGGGATGATCTGCGCCCCCATCTTCTCGGCCAGGTACAGGTAGTTCTTGTCCAGGGTGTTCTTGGCGTTGTGCCGGCACCCGGTCATGCAGGACCCGCAGCCGATGCACGTGCGGCGGTCGGGTCCGGCGCCGCCGAAGAACGGGTCGCGGACCGCGGCTCCCTTGCGCATGCCCGGCTCCCCGAAGAACACCCCGACCGGGGTCAGCCGGAACGAATCGCCGACCCCCATGTCCGCGGCGACCTCCTTGATGACCACATCGGCCGCGCTGACCTCGCGGTTCTGGGTCACGCCGAGCATTCGTCGGGCCTGGTCGTAGTGCGGGGCGAGTTCGGCCTGCCAGTCCGTGATGTGCGCCCACTGCCGGTCCTGGAAGAACGCCGCGAGTGGTTCGTACAGGGTGTTGGCGTAGTTCAGGGAGCCGCCGCCGACTCCGGCACCGCCGAGAACGACCACGTCCTTGAGCAGATTGATCCGTTGAATGCCGTAGCAGCCGAGCCGGGGGGCCCACAGGAACCGCCGGATGTCCCACGAGGTGGCCGGCAGGCTCGTCTCGGTGAATCGCTGGCCGGCCTCCAGAACACCGACGCGGTAACCCTTTTCGGCCAGTCGCAGGGCACTGACGGCGCCGCCGAAGCCGGATCCGATGACCACGACGTCGTAGTCGTCGGCGGTCATGACAGTCCCGCCTTCTTCATCGCTTTCAGCGTCATGGTCAGGCCCTTGGCCCAGGCCCGGTAGGACACTCCGGGCGGTGGCGTGAACCCGAGAATTCGCTGCTCGGCGATGGTCTGGGCCTCGGTGTACTTGAGCAGCCCTTCCGCACCGTGGCGGCGGCCGAGCCCGGAGTCGCCCATGCCGCCCATCGGCGCGTCGAGGCTGGCCCAGGCGGCCGCGTAGCCGTCATTGACGTTCACCGTGCCGGCGTGCAGCCGCGCGGCCACCGCCCGGCCCCGCGCTGGGTTGCCGGTCCACACGCTGGCATTGAGCCCGTAGGGGGTCGCGTTGGCCGACTCGATGGCGTCCGGCAGGTTCTGGTACGGGTACACCGCGACCACCGGGCCGAAGGTTTCACCGGCGAAACACATCATTTGATCGGTGACCCCGCTCAGCACCGTCGGCTCGTAGAACAGCGGCCCGAGATCGGGGCGGGCTCGGCCGCCGGTCAGCACCGTGGCGCCGTGGGCGCGGGCGTCCGCCACGTGCGCGGTGACCGTGTCCAGTTGAGCTGCGGTGGTCAGCGAACCCATGTCCGGCTCGTAGTCGTAGCTCGAGCCCAACCGCATCGCGCCGACCCGGTCCAGGAACCGGTCCAGGAAAGCCTGCTGCCGTGAGACCGGCAGGTAGATGCGTTCCATCGAGATGCACAGCTGACCGGAGGAGGCGAAGCAGGCGCGGGCCGCGCCCGCGGCGGCCCGATCCAGGTCGGCATCGTCGAGCAGCAGCAGCGCGTTCTTGCCGCCCAGTTCCAGGGAACTGCCGATCAACCGCTGCCCGGCGCGGCTGGCCATCCACCGCCCGGTCTCGGTCGAACCGGTGAACATCAGATAGTCGGCGCCGGCCAGCAACGGCTCGCCCAGCTCCGTCCCGGATCCCACCACCACCGGCCACAGGTCGGCCGGCAACCCGGCCTCGATCATCAGCGCCACCGCCCACAACGCGGTGAGAGCGGTTTGGCTGTCGGGCTTGTGCACGACGGCGTTGCCGGCGAGCAGGGCCGCGATGACATCCCCGGCGGCCAGGGACAGAGGGTAGTTCCACGGGGAGATCACCCCGACCACCCCCTTGGGGTGGCGCAGTTCCGCTGTCCGGGTCAGGACCGGAAAGGCGCCCCGCCGGCGTTGCTGCTTGAGCAGACCCGGCGCGCGCCGCCCGTAGTACCGGGCGGTCAACGCGATGTCGGCCACCTCGAGGAAGGCGTCCTGGCGGCACTTGCCGTTCTCCCACTGGATCAGGTCCAGCACCTGGTCCTGCCGGTCGAGCAGCAGGTCGTGGAACCGCAGCACCACCGCCGACCGCTCGCCGGCGGGTCGCTGCGCCCAGTCCCGCTGCGCGGCGCGGGCCCGGGTGAACGCGGCCTGCACATCGGCGCTCGTCGACCGCGGCAGCTCCACCGTCGGGGTCAGCGTGTACGGCGCCGACGCCGCCTCCCGGGTGGCCCCCGACGCGGTGATCAGGCCGGCGAGGCGTTGGGCGAGTGGGCCGGTGAGCCAGTCCGGCCGGCCCGGATTCGCCGCCGACGGGCGGCGGGCGACATCCCCGGACACATCAACCGACATGACATTTCTCCGTTCTGCGCACCACCGCGTCCTGCCCGACGATTCAGGCCGTCTCACCAGCCCCAGGTGCCGGCCTCACCCTTGAACGGGCCGACGACGTCGTCGGTGATCCACCCACCGTAGAAGCCCCCGGCCTGCGGCCGCACCCGCTCACCGTCGACCCAGCACTGCACAAGGGCCGGCATGAAGGCGACGAAACCCGTCATCGGCACGAATCTTTCGGTCGGCCGCTGGTAGCTCCAGCCGGCCGCCTCGATGAGCTCGCCGGCCGGCCCGACGACATCCCAGTACGTGGCCGCGCCCTTCCACTCGCACACGGTCGATCGCCGGCGCGACGGCCGCAAGGCCTCCGGCCTGATGTCGGCCCGCGGCAGGTACCACGTCGGCGGGTGACTGGTCTCCAGCACCCGGTACGCACCGGTGGTGTCGGCGATCACGACGGGCGCCACGGCATCGCCGATCGCGACGACCACGCGTTTGGTCGACGGCAGCAAAGCCGGCGGCCGCGGGTAGTCCCACGCGGATTCCTGGCCGGGTCCGGGCTCGATGGGTGTGATTCCGCGGGGGTGGTGTCGGGACATACACCGATTGTGCGTCGTCAGCGGGGCATCAGGTCGAGGTGCGCCCTTGGGGGTGGTCAGCCAGACGGTCGGCCGCCGGAGCCGAGCATCGCCGCGGCTGCGTCCCGGGGTGCCACCGCGGCGACCACGGCCCGGTGATCGGATCCCGGCTGCGCCACCGTGCCGACCGCGACGCCGACCAGATCGGCACCGACCAGCACGTGATCGATGCCGACCAGTGGCCCCCAGAATCGGTCGGTCGGATACGTTCTCAGCAGCCCGGCGCCCGCGTCGCTGCCGCTATCGGTGTAGCCGGCCGCCAGCAGATCGCGGAACTGGAGATGGTCTCGGGTGGCGTTGAAGTCGCCGGCCACGATGGTGGAAGCGCCGGCGGTGCGCATGATGTCGGCCAGCCGGCGCAGGTCGGACTGCCATGCCTGGGTGGTCCGCTCGCTCACCGGCGCCTGACTGTGGAACGCGATCACGCTGACCTGGTGCCCGCCCACGGTGATCCGCGCCTGCACCGGATTGACGGTGAAGCCGGTCGGCATGTGCGTGTCGGTCAGCGGATAGCGGCTCCACAGCCCGACGTCCGTGCCGCCGGGTTGCACCGCGATCGAACGGTAGGGCAGCACCCGGTCCAGGCCCGCGGACGACAGGGCGTCGATGGAGCCGGCCGTCAACTCCTGGAGCGCCAGCACGTCGACACCCCGGGTGGTGACGGTGGCGACCAGCGCGTTCGGATCGGCTTGTCCGTGCTCGGTGTTGGCCGTCATCACGGTGACGATCGGGGCCGATGCCGACTGCGATCCGGGGACAGCGGTGACGATCAGCGGCCAACTGGCCAGCGCCACCAGCACCGTGGCCGGTACTGCCGCGCGCCAGCCACTCAGGGCCAGCAGACCCAGCACCGCCACGCCGGCCGGCAGCACACTCCAGGGCGCCAGGGCGACCGCACTCACCCCGAGCCAGGAGTCGAAGGCCCAATGCCGGCCGACCGCCAGCGCGGCCGCCACACCGATCGCTGTCCAGCTGACCCACCGCAGCGCTCGACGCAGGATCGGTCTCCATCGGGGGCGCGGCACGACGGGGAGGACGCGTCCGACCGGACACAGGTTGCGATCAGGCTCGGACCGACCCGGCTCGTTTGGCGGCCGGACGCCTCGGGTCTAGCTGACTCCCGGCACCGTCCAACTGCTGACCGGCATGCGGGAAGATCGCCGGATGCCCAATGACCGGCTCATGCGCATCCACAGCCCGGAGTTCCAGGCGATGGCGGTCCGGGTGCTGCGGGCAACGGAGCTCACGTCCCGTTTAAATGTTCTGCCCTTCGACGACGAAGCGGGCAAAAGCGGCGCTGTTCGAGCAGATCCTGGGCCGGCCGCTGCCGGCCGGTTGCACGATCTACCCGCCGTTTTACACCGATCACGGACTCCACCTGGACCTGGCCGAGCGGGTGTTCATCAACCAGGGCTGCACGTTCCTGGACTACGCCGGGATCCGGCTCGGCGAGCGGGTCATGGTCGGTCCGAAGGCCACCTTCATCACCAGCGGACACCCGGTCGATCCGGCCGACCGCAAGCTGTACCTGACGGGCGCGCCGATCGATGTGGCGGACAACGTGTGGATCGGGGCCGGGGCCACGATTCTGCCGGGGGTCAGCATCGGCCGCGACGCGGTCGTCGCGGCCGGGGCGATCGTCGCCGAGGACGTGCCCCCGGCCAGCCTGGTGACCGGCGTGAAGGCGTCCGTGCGACGACGCTGGTAGCCGAGATCGCTGTGTCCGAATTGCCCGGTAGGTCTATCGTGGGGATTTGCCGATCACTGCGATGGGGCCGCCATGACCACGCCTGTCGTCCAGCGCGATCCGAGCCGCAGGCTCCGTCCGAGAATCGATGAACCGGGCGGCCCGACAGACGCCGGCCCGGCCGCCGTTTTCACGCCCGGACCGGTGCCGGGTCTGCTGCGGGCTGAGCCGGCAACCATGGCCGGTGGGCGGCGGCCGTCGGCGGTCATTCGTCGGAACATCGTCGTCGGCACCGGCGTCGCACCGACCGGCAAGACCTACAAGACCGGCGACGGCGGCGATCGAACGAAGATCGGTGATCAGGCCGCCAACCTGGCCACCAGCGCGAACAAGCCGCTGGCCCGCCGACTCGCCCGGTGGATGCTCGATCAGGGCCACCCGCACAGCTTCGCCACCAACGACAAGCTGCGGGCCTACGTCGACGAGATGGTGCGGGCGATCACGGCGACCGCACCCAACCACTGGATCGGAGCGGACTACGTCGACGAACCGAACCCGTTCCCGGCGGCGGAACGTTCGTCAAGGACGGGTACGGAAACGTCAACAAGCTGATCCGGCAGGTCCCGCAGGAACGGGGCGACATGCACGACGTGCGAGTCGCTCTTCGGCGGATGGGGGGACGCGGGCACGACCACCAAGGCGCTCGGAGATCAGCCGCTGCCGGCGACCGCGCCGGGCGTGCTGCCCGACGACGTACGCCACCTGATGGACAAGCTGTCCCACGCCCGGCCCAACGATGGAATCGAGATCAGCGCCGAGCTGGCGGACGCCCTGGGCATCCGGGAGTTCTGACGGCTCCTGCCCATCGCTCGGCGTCGGACGGGGCCGCCCGGGTCGCACGACGCGGATCGGTCAACCGGTGAACACGCGTCCGCCGAGGACCCCCTCCGGGTCGAACCGCGCGGCAATGCCCGCCAACCGCGCCCGGATCGCCGGCGTCCATTGGTCGCGGAACTCGGCTGCGCTGGCGTGGCCCAGGAAATTGGGCAGCGCCCCCGACCGCCACGGTTGCAGCGCCTGCGCCACCGCCTGGACCTGGGCCGGAATCAGCCCGGCGGCCGGACCGGCCGGCACGCCGAGCACGTAGACCCCGAACGCGGCGTCCCGTCCCGCGACCGCGTTCGGGCAGGCGGGTGCGGCGGCCAATCGACCACCGAGCAACCGCACCTCGGTGAGGGTCACCGCCGATCCCGACTCGGCCCCGGCGCACCCGACCAAGGCGTCCACCGCCGCCGCAGGCAGTGCCCCCAGGGCGATGCCGTGGTCGAACGCCGGCAGCGGCGTCGGCGGGTCCATGTGCACGGCATCGCAGGCCGGGTAGGGCATCTCGGCAACAGTGTCGAACACGACCGGGGCCACGACGCGCATCGGCTCGAGCAGCTCGGCGGCCGCCGCCGCGTCCCCGAGATGGGTGTAGCGCAGGTGGACGACGAACTGCCCCGCCAGCGGCGGCGGCAACTGCGGATCCGGCGGAAGGCGCAGCAGCGCCACGGAAGTAGTGACCTCCTCGGGCAGCCGCGAGGCCCAGGTTCGCCAGGCGTGCAGGACCGGCGCGGCGTCGGCGCCGGAGAAGAACAACCCACCGCCGAAGAACCGGGTGACCGGCACCAGGTCGATCTGCATCTCGGTGACGATCCCGAAGCCGACCTTGCCGCCCCGGATGGCCCAGAACAGGTCCGGTTCCCGCTGCTCGTCGATCGTCCGGACGATCCCGTCGGCGGTGACCAGGGTCAGCGCCCGGACATGGTCGGCGGCGAAGCCGTACCGGCGGGCCAGCAGGCCCAGCCCGCCACCGAGGGTGTAGCCGACCGCGCCGACACTGGACGAGGAGCCGTTCAGCGGGGCGAGGCCGTGTGGGGCGGCCGCGTCGATGACGGCCCGCCACCGGACCCCGGCCCCGATGGTCGCGGTTCGCGCGTCGGGGTCGATTCGAAGCGCTTGCAGCCGGCGGGTGCTGATCAGCAGGCCGCCCGAGACGTCGGCGACCAGGCCGTGTCCGGTGGCCTGGACGGCGATCGGCAGCCCCGCCGCGGTGGCCCAGGCCACCGCGGCCGCGACGTCGCCGGCATCGGCGGCCCCGACGACGATGTCCGGCCGGGGCGAGTGAGCCAGGTTGAAGCCGGTGACCTCGTCGGCGTACCCGGGATCATCGGGCGTGAGGACCGGGCCGGTGATGATCCGGGCCAGGTCGGCGACGGTCTCGGTGATGGTGCTGGTCATGGTCGTTCCTTTTCTGGTGATGGTGGTGACGTGCGGGGCGATCAGCGCGCGGCGGTGACCTCGATCTCCACCGCCATCCCGGGCTGGGCGAGCCGGGAGACGCCGATCAAGGTGGTCGGTGGGGTGGCCCCGGACAGCTCGAGCCGCTCAGTGATCGCGGCGTACGACGCCAGGGTGGCGTCCACATCGGTGGTGTAGACGGTCATCCGCAGGACGTCGGGGTACCCCATCCCCGCGGCCGTCAGCACCGACTCCACGTTGCGCATGGTCAGGGAGAGCTGGGCGCACACGTCGCCCTCGTGCAGCAGCGCGCCAGCCTCGTCGACCGGACCCTGCCCGGCCACGGTCAACCAGCGTTGCGGCATCGGCCGCAGCTGCCCCTGGTCGAACCCGTAGGCCGTGCTCCAGGTCGTCGGGTTCACCCGGACCGTGGTGGTGGTGGCGGCGGTGGTGGTGATCGTGTCGTTCATGACGGCAACGATGCGGTCGGGCGCTGTCCGGCAACCATCCCAGAGCTCTGGTGACCTCGTTCCCAGATATCTGGGATACCGGAGCCGGCTGCCGGCCTCCATACTTTCGCGATGGCGATGATGGCGACCGACCGGGTGCGAGCCCGATTGGACGGGCTGGCCGCGGCCTGCCTGGCGCCGGCGGACCCGGCCACCGAGCTCGTGACCACCACGGTCAAGTGGGGCGGGCTCACCGACGACCAGGACGACGAGTGGGCGTTCTGGGAGTACGAGGCGGACGAGCCGTACGACTTTCGGGCGGTGGTGCACCGTCCGGGCGGCGTCACCTCCTCGTTCACCGAAACCGGTGGGCGGCCCAAGGATTCCCGGCGGATGGTCGAGTTCTTCGAGCGCAACTACGGCTTCACCGACGAGTTGCGGGCCGCCCTGCGGGTGGACGGCACCACCTGGGGATTCGTCGCGTTGTTCCGGGACGGCTCGGGGTCGGCGTTCACCCCGGCCGAGCAGGCCTTCGTGAGCGAGGTGGCGCCGATCTTCGCCCGGGGCTTTCGCACCGCCCTCGTGACCGGTGCGACCAACGGCATCGACACCGGGGCCGGCCCGGCGGTGATCGTCATCGACACCGCGGGCGAGGTCGTGCAGGCCAGTGTCGGTGCCGCCGAGTGGGTCACGGAGTTGGGCGGTGGCCCGCTGGGTCGATCCCCGTTGCCGCTGGGGCTGCGCAACCTGGTCGGTTCGGCCCGCACCTACGCCGCCGGCCGGCACCGCCAGATCCCGCGGATGCGGCTGCGGACCCGGACCGGCGGGTGGGTGGTGGCGCACGCGTCGCCGCTGGCCGCCCTGGACGGGTCGGCGGTCAACGTCGTGGTGACCATCGAGGAGGCCCGCCCGCCGGATGTCATCCCCCTGATCGTCGCGGCCTACGGCCTGACGTCCCGGGAACAGGCGGTCGTGCAGCTGGTGCTGCGCGGGGTGAGCACGGCGCAGATCGCGGCCGCCCTGCACCTGTCCGCGTACACCGTCCAGGACCACCTGAAATCGATCTTCGAGAAGGCCGGCGTCCGCAGCCGCCGGGATCTGACCGCGCGGGTCTTCTTCGATCAGTACGCGCCGCGGATGAGCCCGTCGGTCGAGATCGGTCCGTCGGGCTGGTTCGCCGGCGGGGGCGGGGACGCCGGCTGACGACACGGTCAGCGCCGGCGAGTCCAGCCAGCAGGTCCCGATCAGGGACGGGTCGGGTCGAGGTGCAGGAGCTCGATCGATGCGGGCAGTCCCCGGTTGCAGGTGTCGTCGGCGACGGTGCCGCGCAGCCCGCCGGCTTCGATCCGGGCGTCGGTGACGGTCATCTCGTTGCCGGGCCGGCAGCCCGCCGGACCGCTGGCCAGGCGCAGCCGGCCGTCCGCCACGGTGATCGTTCCGGCGTCCAGTGCGCCGGTCGCCAGCTCACCGCCGCCGTCCATCACGTAGGCGCCGCGCCGGACGTGCATCAGCAGGCCGGTGCCGGCCACCAGCCAGTACCCATCGAGGTGGGCCGCGTCCTTTGCCCGGATCGGCCGGTCGGGCTTGAGGTATTCCCCGGTGACCCCGGCCGCGGCCGGCGACCACGGCGACACCCGGCTCAGCTCGAATGTCGCGCCGACGAGGACGGTGCAATGGCCGATCTTGTCCCGGTCGGGTCCCGTCGACCCGAGCTGAAGGGCCTGCATCCGCCCCTCCGGGCTGATCGTGACGTGCCAGGCGAAGTTTTCGGTGGCCCCACACCAACCGCCGGTGGGATGGAAGGTGATGCCGGTCGGTCGGACCTGGAAATCGCCGGTGGACCACGAATCCTCGAGCCCGCCCCGGTCGTCTCGTACCCCGCCCAGGACGAACGAACCGTCGGCCGAGAATCGCGCGATCACCGGGGTGACCGACCCGTCGGCCAGGGCCGGCATGAACCAGGCGCCGTGCAGGTGTTCGACCGACACGGGGACCCGTCCGGAGCCGACCGAGGGAAAGATGCCGGGGACGATGGAGGCCGTCCCTGGCGTGGTCGGGCGGGCCGGGGCGGCGCCGACCACGATCAGGATGCCGGCGGCGATGGCCAGCAGGCCGAGGACCTGCGCACGCGCGGAGCGGGTGGCTGGCGGTGGCGGGATCGGAATCATGGCGATCGGTGGTCGGGTCGGGTACTGCATCGGGGCCTCCTCGGGTCGTCCCGAGCGTTGATCAGGGCGGTATCGAGCCCGCTGGCCTGCGGTATCAGCGCGGTATCAGGCTTATTGACCGATTTGTCGGTTCAGCGCAGACTCCGATCATGGTCGTGGTCGAGATCGCCGCCCTCGGGCCGTTGGAGATCCGCGGGCAAGCGGCCACCCTGAGCCCACGAGATCGCACGGTGCTGTGCGCGCTTGCCCTGACCGCCGGCCACGTGATGTCCGCCGAGCGACTGGCCGACGCCTTGTGGGGCGAATCGGCACCTCCCTCCTGGCACAAGGTCGTGCCCGGCTGCGTGATGCGGCTGCGTCGGCTGCTGGGAACCGAGGCGATCGAGACCATGACGCCTGGCTACCGGCTCACGGTGGTGCCCGAGGACATCGACCTCTTCCGCTTCGAACGTCTGCTGGGCCGGGGTCGCGAACTGCTGCTCCTGGGTGAACCGGAGCGGGCCGGGTACGCCCTGGACGAGGCGCTGGGACTGTGGCGTGGTGCGCCGCTGAGCGACCTGGGCGACTGGGAACCCGGTCGGATCGAAGCCGACCGCCTCGACGAGTTGCATCTTCAGGCGCAGGAGTGCCGTATCGAGGCGGCCCTGCGGTCCGGACGGGCCGTCGAGATGATCGCCGACGCGCACCGCCGGGTGGCCGAGGCCCCGTTGCGGGAGCGCCGCTGGGCCCTGCTCGCTCAGGCCCAGTACCAGGCCGGTCAACAGGCGCAGGCGCTGCGCACGCTCCGTCGCGCACGGTCGGTGCTGGCCAGCGAGCTGGGGCTGGACCCGGGAGCCGATCTGCTGGCGTTGGAGGCGGCGATCCTGCGCCAGGACCCGGCGCTGGACATCCGGTCGGCGGACGTCACCGCGGCGGCGGACTGTCCCTGGCCGGGTCTGGTGCCGTACGGGATCTCCGACGTCGATTCGTTCTTCGGCCGGGACAGGGAGATCACCGAGTGTCTGGACCGGCTGGCCACGACCAGGATTCTGGTGATCACCGGACCGTCCGGCTCGGGCAAGTCGTCGCTGGTTCGCGCCGGGCTGGCGGCCCGCTTCGCCCGCGGCGGTCATCCGGTGGTCATCACTCCGGGCGCGGACCCGCTGGCCGCGGTCGGCCCCGAACCACTGCCGGCCGGGGAACTCCTGGTCGTCGACCAGGCCGAGGAACTGTTCACGCTCACCACCGACCCCGACGCTCGGTCGCAATTCCTTGCCCGTTTGATTCGCCACCACGACCGGGGTCCGCTGGTGATGGTGCTGCGCGCCGACCGTGTCGGCGACCTGGCCGCCTTCCCCGATTTCGCCCGGCTGGCCGAGCGCGAGCTGTACCTGCTCGGGCCGCTGACCGACGCCGGGTTGCGCGCGGCGATCGAAGGTCCGGCCCGGCAGGCCGGCCTGCTGCTGGAACCCGGGCTGGTCGATCTGCTGGTCCGCGACGTGGAAGGGGAACCCGGCGCGCTGCCGTTGCTCTCCCACGTCCTGCAACGCACCTGGCAGAGCCGGGAGGGCCGCATCCTCACGGTCGCCGGCTACCGGGCCAGCGGCGGGATCCGGGGTTCGGTGGCCCAGGCCGCCGAGCAGCTGTACCAATCGCTCGCGCCCACCCAGCAGGGGCAGCTCCGGCACTTGCTCCTACGGCTGGTCAGCACGACCGACGACAATGACGCGGTCCGGATCCGCGTGCCGCGGCCCATGCTGGCCGGCGATCGGGATCGCGAGCGGTTGCTCGAGGTACTCACGGATGCGCGCCTGGTCACCATCGATCGGGACAGCGTGGAGCTGTCCCACGAATGCCTGGCCCGGGTCTGGCCTCGACTGCGGGGTTGGCTCGACGACGACGTCGAAGGCCGCCGCATCCTGCGGCATCTGGCCGGCGCCGCCCAGACCTGGGACGGGATGGGCCGGGTGGACAGCGAGTTGTATCGCGGGGTCCGGCTGTCGCAGGCTCTGGCCTGGGCCGAGAACAACGACCCCGACCTGACCGCCACCGAGCGGGACTTCCTCGCGGCCGCCGGAAGGGCCCGGGAGGCCGACATCCGCGCCGCCGAGCAGGCGGCCCACGCCCGCGCTCGCAACCGCCGCCGCGGCCGGCTGATCGCCGGCGCGACCACCGCACTGCTCGTCGTCGCGCTGGTCGCGGCCTTCGTCGCCGTGCGGCAACAACAGGCCCGGGACGCCGCCGACCTGGCCGCCTTGATCTCGGACGCCAACCGGGTGGACGACGCGTCGCGATCCGCCACCGGCCTGGATCAGGCCCTGCTCTACGCGGTCCAGGCGGTGCGTGTCCACGACGCCCCAGAGACGCGCAACACCCTGCTGGCTCTGTTGAGCCAGCACCCGGACCTGATCCGGTCGGTGCGAACCGGGCCGGTGCAATCCCTGGAAACTACCCCGGACGGGACTGGCATCGTTGTCGGTACCGACACCAGCACCGACGTGTATGACGTGGCCGGAGACCGGTTGGACCACTACCACCATCTGGCCGCCGGGAGCTCGGCCGCCGAGGTCAGCCCGGACAACCGGAAGATCGTCCTGGTCGCCAGCTCGTCCTCCGGCTTCGCCGAGGCCAGTGCCGCGCTCAGCGCCAAGGTGGTGGACGCCGCGACCGGCGCCGACGAGCCACTCACCCTGCCCGGGGTCGCCGGGCACTGGGTCTACGGGGCCGATGTCAGCTACAGCGGCGACGGGCGCCGGCTGGCCGCCTATGCCGGGTCTTCGGACTTGATAGGGCTCCGGGCCTCCGACCTGCGGCGGCGTGTCGGGTGAGATGAGGGCTCGTGGCCTTCGAAACTGGTTGTTCTCTACGCAACCTGCCGAAGGACCACGAGCATGGACCAGAGTAGTTCGCTGCTGTTGGACATCGACGGGCTGGTCGTCGACCAGGTCGTCCGCGACGACGTCGGCCGACGGGTCGTGCACTGCTCGACCGACCCGCAGCTGGCCGGCTGGTGCCCGGAGTGCGGTGAGCAGTCGAGGTCGCCGAAGGCGTGGGTGACGACCCGCCCGCGGGACGTCCGGCTGGGCGAGGATCGGCCGATCCTGTTGTGGCGCAAACGCAAATGGCGCTGCCAGGTCGACGGCTGCGAGCGGAAGGTGTTCACCGAGTGCCTGCCCGAGCAGATCCCCGCCCGGGCCCGGATCACCACCCGGGCCCGCCGACTGGCGGCCGAGGCGATCGGCGACCACACCCGGCCGGTGTCCGGTGTGGCGGCCGAATTCGGCATGGACTGGCGCGTTGCGCACGACGCGTTCGTCGCGCACGCCGCGCAGGTGTTGCCCGAGCAGCCGCCGCCGGTGACCGTGCTGGGCGTCGACGAGACCCGCCGCGGCAAGGCCCACTACGAGACCGACCCCACCACCGGGGCGAAGACCTGGGTGGACCGCTTCGACACCGGCCTGGTCGATCTGAGCGGCAACGGCGGGCTGTTCGCGCAGGTCAACGGCCGCACCAGCAAGGTCCTCATCGAGTGGCTGCAGGCGCAGGACCCGGACTGGCTCGCCAACATCACCCACATCTCGATGGACACCAGCGCGACCTACGCCCGGGCCGCCCGGCTGGCCCTGCCCGATGCTGTCGTGGTCGTGGACCGGTTCCATCTGTCCGCCCTGGCCAACAAGGCGGTCACCGACTACCGGCGGGAGTTGGCCTGGGCGCTGCGTGGCCGGCGGGGCCGCAAGAGCGACCCGGAGTGGGCGCAACGGAACCGGCTGCTGCGGGCCGCGGAGTCCCTGACCGACGACGAGCTGGCCAAGGTGCAGGATGCGATGCGTCGGGCGGACCCGTCCGGCGGCCTTGAGAAGTGCTGGCAGGGCAAGGAACTGCTCCGCAAGCTGCTCAAGCTGGCTGGCACGAACCCGGACCGCGGACGGATCTTCAACGCGCTGACCGCGTTCTATCTGCATTGCGCCGACTCCGGGGTCGCGCAGCTGCGGCGGCTGGCGTGGACGGTGCACGCCTGGCAGAACTCGATCATCGCCGGGCTGCACACCGGGATCAGCAACGGCCGCACCGAGGGCTACAACCGGATCGTCAAACACATCGGCCGGATCGCCTTCGGCTTCCGCAACCAGGACAACCAGAAGCGCCGGGTACGCTACGCCTGCACCCGGAAATCCCGGGCGTCAACCAGCCACGCGAAGCCCTGCTAACTCTGAAGAGCCCCTATGCCGTGGGCAGCGGGATCGGGGATGGCGCCGACACGTCCTTCCAGGACGCCGCCCTCGCGGTCTGGGACTCCTCCGAACCCGGCACCCCGACGATGGTCCTGCATCGCCAGTGCTGGGCGCTGGCCCTGAGCCCCGACGGGACCCGGCTCTACGTCGGCACCGCCGAGGATCAACCGACCTTGGCGGTCGTCGACGTCGCGACCGGACAGACCCTGCAGTCCACCCCGGTCCCGCGGGCCCGGCTGCTGGCCCCCGGCCCGGAGCATCCCGCAGACGGTTGGACCGTGGTCGTCAACGGGATCCAGGTCAGCCCGGACGGGTCGACCATCGCCGTCGCCGAGGGCACGGTCATCGGGCTCTACGCGAGTGCGACCCTGGCCCGGATCGGCGAGTTGTCCTGGCACCACGGCCTCGTCCGGGACCTGCGGTTCTCCGCCGACGGCCGCCGGCTGGCCTCGGGTGCCGACGACGGCCTGGCCGTGGTCTGGGATGTGGCCCGGAAGGTGCCGATCGCCGTGGAGAGCGGCGGCTCCGGCCCGGTGCGAGCGGTCGCGTTCGCCCCGGACGGACGCACCCTGTACAGCGGCGGCGACGATCAGCTGCTGCATGTCTGGGACCTTGACGGCGAGCGCCGGTTCCTCACCGTGCTGGCCGATCCGGAGCCCATTCGCCGCGCCGCGGCCGCGATTCCCGCACCGGACGGGTCCACGGTGCTCACCCTCGGTCAGGGCGTCGGCCAGGAACCGGGGCTGCGATTTCTCGATGTCGCCGCGGGCGCCGTCGGCCCGGCTCTGGCCGACCCGAATGGATCGGCGCTGGCGGTCTGGCTGCCCCCGGGGTACGACCGGGTGGCCACCGTCGCCGATTCCGAGGTGCGGATCTGGGACCGGGCCAGCGGTCGACGGCTGCTCGCCCGGGCCGTCGGCGACAGCACGGTCACCGCGTTCTCGGCCCCGACGGCGAGCGACCTGATCGTTGCCGATGCCGACGGCACCGTCGTGCGACTCGATCCCGGCAGCCTGGACCCGACCGGACCGGCGGTCGATCTGCGCCATCGGGTCACCGCCGTGGCCGGCCGGGCCGACGACCGGACGGCGATCGTGCTGCTCGACGATCAGCAGGCGGCGGAGGTGGATCTGACCACCGGCCGGGTGATCTCCAACCGCGACCTGGGGTTCGTGGCCACCGCCGCTGCGGTGTCGCCGGACGGCCGTCGGCTGGCCGTGGGCGGCTCGACCGGCCAGGTCGGCCTGTTCGACCTGACCCGCGGCGCCTGGCTGGCCCCGCCGGCCGAGGGTCGTCAGCTCTACGTCTCAGGCATCCAGTTCGCCGCCGACGGAGGAACTTTCGTCGCGTCGACGGTGGACAGCTCGGTGACCCTCTGGGACGGCGGGTCGGGCGAGATGATCGGCCGGATCAACGCCGGGACGGTCGGATCGCCGGCGCGTGCGGTCATCCTGCCCGGTGGCGAGGACGCGCTCATCGCTACCCGGGACCAGGGCGTCTACCGCTGGAGCACCCACCCGGACGACTGGCTGAGCTTTGCCTGCCAGGTCGCCGGACGCAATCTGACGCCGACCGAGTGGCATCAGGTGCTCGACCCCCGTCCCTACGCGCCGACCTGCGGCGCGGGCTGAGCGCTACAGGCGCCCCCGGATCAGCTGGGAGAACACGTCGATCGTCTCGTCCAACCAGCCGATGACGCCCAGGGTCGAGTCGATGAGCTGGGGCGGCGCGGTGAGCAGGGTGTCGCGCCGGATCAGCCGGTCGAAGTCGACCTCGATCGGCCCGGTGCGCACCGCGCCGGTCGGCGTGCGGAAGGTGACTCCGGCTGACTGCATGATCGTGATCAGTTCCTGGGCGACGATGCCGTAGGCAACGGTCGTCGGGTGCACCCCGTCCAGGGAGAACAGCCCGCCCTTGGCCCGGCCGCCCTGGCCGTCCCCGGTCAGGAACTGGGTGTCCGGCTCGGGCTGCACGGCGGCCAGCGCCGGGGGCAGCGGGTAGGGCGTCCACCAGCTCGGGCGGGCATCGTCGTTCTGCCGGTACCGGCGGTAGGCCAGCCGGTCCAGCACCCCGGCGATGTCGCACAGGAACCAGTTCCGTCCGGCCTGCCGGGCCGCCCGCACCGCCTGCTCGATGTGCGCGTTGTACAGGTCGATCGCGTAGTCGATGGCGCAGGCCTGGCCGGCGGTCAGATGCTTGTCGCCGGTCGGCTGGAAGTCCTCGTCGGTCACCCAGGGGCGGGCGTAGTACGGGAAGTAGGCCGACTTGTCGGGCCGGGTGAACACCCCGCGGGTCGCCGGGGGGATAGTGACGTGCGGAACCGTGCACAGGATGACGTTTTTCGCCTCGATCCGGGTGAGCCGGGCGACCAGTTCGTCGTACTCGAGCCGGAAATGGGCCGGGTCCCACACGGTGTACTCGGCCTTGGTGCGCGGATCCCGAAAACCCGGGTCCTGGCTCCAGCGCAGCTGGAGCTGCAGCACGCTGCCGAGTACGTTGTTGGCCCCCAGCCACACCACCAGAGTCTCGATACCGCCTTGCTGGCCGAGCTTTTCGGCCACGTCGAGCAGGGTCAGCCGCTCGGTGGCCGGGTCGCCGTGCGGGTAGACCCGCAGCGCGGCCCGGGCCGGGGCGTTGTCGACGAACGGGATGAGCAGGTTGTTGGTGGGCTCCGCGGCGTAACGGCGGCACGAGTCGAAGGTGTGGTGCAGCGCGTCGTACAGGTCCCAGGAGAACACCGCCAGTGCATGGTTGTACCCGGCGATGGTCGGCACCAGCGCACCC
Organism: Nakamurella multipartita DSM 44233; assembly: GCF_000024365.1. Taxonomy (NCBI): domain Bacteria; kingdom Bacillati; phylum Actinomycetota; class Actinomycetes; order Nakamurellales; family Nakamurellaceae; genus Nakamurella; species Nakamurella multipartita. Next base: position 3,179,762 of record NC_013235.1, on the reverse strand, counting down.
GGTCCGCGTTCCCAGTACTCCTCGATGTCGTTCATCAGGCTGCGGGTGCGCAGCGCGGCCAGCGGCACCTCCCAGGGCGAGAACGTCGGCCCGAAGCGTAGTTCCAGCTCGCGCAGCAGGTACTCCAGATTCAGCGGCAGCCCGCCGAGAGCCGGGTAACGCGGGTACCGGAACTGCTCGAACCAGCCGAGTTCGGTGGCGATGATCGCCCCGTAGGACAGGTCGGTGTTGTAGATCGCGGCGCTCTGGAAGCCATGCGTGAGCGAATCGCCGATGGTGACGATGCGGTGCGCGGGCTCGGCCCCGGGGTCGGGGTCGACCGCGATCCCCAGCGTCGGATCGGTGGCCGGCGGGCGGGGCTCGCGGCCGGCCAGGGCGGCCACCTCGGCCGGGGTGTCGGCGGGCAATGGGGGAGTGACTGGGGCCATCGCGGTCTCCCGGGGACTGACGGGCCGGACAATCCGGACACCGCCCTTCATCCTCGACGCCCGGTGACGCACGGTCAACTCGACCGCGGCCGTCCGGGGCGCCGCATGCCCCGTCGGTGACGACCGTGCCAGCGCAAGACCAACGCAGATACGGTGCGCAGTCGTTTGGATCCCCGCATGTGCGGCTCTATTGTTCACTCCATGACGCAGTTCCTGATTCGCGAGGCGGCTGAGTTGCTCGCCGTCAGCGATGACACCGTGCGCCGGTGGATCGACGCCGGCTCCCTCCCGGTGACCACGAACGAGGCCGGCCGCAAGGTCATCGACGGGGTCGCGTTGGCCGAGTTCTCCCGCCAGCACGCGGCCGCCCTACCGGCCGACCCCTCCGGGGTGGCCCGGTCGGCCCGCAACCGGTTCGTCGGGCTGGTCACCCGGGTGGTGATGGACGGGGTGATGGCGCAGGTGGAGATGCAGTGCGGCCCGCACACCGTGGTCTCGCTCATGAGCAGCGAGGCCGCCCGGGACCTGAACCTGCAACCCGGCACGTTGGCCGTGGCCGTGGTCAAGGCGACCACGGTGATCGTCGAAACCCCCGGAGGTTCGTCATGAGTCGGCGATTCGGGCGGGCTCGGGCGGCCGCCCTGGCGGCCGGCCTGGCGGCGGCGCTGCTGACCGCCTGCGGGTCCAGCGCCGGGACCGGCGCATCGGCCGCGGTGCCGGCGACGGGGACGGCCGGTTCGTCCCCGAGCAGCACCGGCACGGTCACTGTTTTCGCCGCCGCGTCGCTGAAGAAGTCGTTCACCGCGCTGGGGGAGACCTTCCAGGCTCAGCACCCCGGCGCGGCGGTGACGTTCAACTTCGCCGGCTCCTCCGATCTGGTCACCCAGATCACCGCGGGGGCCCCGGCCGACGTGTTCGCCTCGGCGGACGAGAACAACATGGGCAAGGCGCAGACCGCCGGGGTGATCTCGGGCCAGCCGGTCGACTTCGCCAGCAACACGCTGACCATCGTCACCCAGCCCGGAAACCCGAAGGGCATCACCGGGTTCGCCGATCTGACCGCGTCCGACCTGCAGGTGGTGGTGTGCGCGCCCCAGGTGCCCTGCGGGTCGGCCACCACCAAGGTCGAGCAGAGCACCGGCGTCACGCTGGCCCCGGTCAGCGAGGAATCCTCGGTCACCGACGTGCTCAACAAGGTGCAAACCGGGCAGGCCGACGCCGGCCTGGTGTACGTCACCGACGCCAAGGGCGCCGGCGACAAGGTCACCGCGGTCTCGTTCACGGAGGCCGCCACGGTGGTCAGCGTGTACCCCATCGCCGTGCTGACCCAGGCCACCCAGCCGGAGCTGGCCGCCCAGTTCATCGCGCTGGTCACCGGTCCGGACGGTCAGCAGGTCCTGCAGGACGCCGGCTTCGCGCCGGCGCCCTGACCGGGCCGATCGGGAGCCGGGGATGACCACCGTGCCGGACGCGGTCCGGCGGCGAGGTCGGACCGCGTCCGCGTCCGGCCTGCCCGGGTGGGTGTTCCTGCCCGCCGGGCTGGGCGGCCTGTTCATCGTGCTGCCGCTGGTGGCGATGCTGGCCCGGGTGCAGTGGTCACAGTTCGCGGCCCTGATCACCTCCGATTCCTCGGTTGACGCCCTGTGGCTGAGCCTGAAGACCTCGACCGCCAGCACCGTGCTGTGCGTGCTCCTGGGCACGCCGATGGCCCTGGTGCTGGCCCGGGCCCGGTTCCCCGGGCTGCGGCTGGCCCGCTCCCTGGTCCTGCTCCCGCTCGTGCTGCCCCCGGTGGTCGGCGGCATCGCCCTGATCTACACCTTCGGCCGGCAGGGACTGCTGGGCAGCTCGTTGGAGGTGCTGGGCATCCGGGTCGCGTTCACCACCACCGCCGTGGTCATCGCCCAGACCTTCGTCGCCCTGCCGTTTCTCGTACTCAGCCTGGAGGGTTCGCTGCGCTCGGCCGGCCGTCGGTACGAGGCGGTGGCGGCCACTCTGGGGGCCACCCCGACCACGGTGCTGCGCCGGGTCAGCCTGCCGCTGGTGCTGCCCGGCCTGTTCTCCGGCGCGGTGCTGGCGTTCGCCCGGGCCCTGGGCGAGTTCGGCGCCACCCTCACCTTCGCCGGCAGCCTGCAGGGCGTCACCCGCACTCTGCCGCTGGAGATCTACCTGCAGCGCGAGAGCGACGCCGACGCTGCCGTCGCGCTGTCCCTGGTGCTCGTCGTCGTCGCGGTACTGATCGTGCTGGCCACCCGTGGGCGCGGCGGCGAGGGCGTCCGGTGACGAGCAAATCCCTCGTCCTGGGCACCCGGCCGCCGGGCGGCGCACTGGAGGTGACCGCCACGGTCGCCGACCGGGGGACCGACCTGAGCCTGTCCGTCGACGCCGGCCAGGTGGTCGCCGTCCTGGGCGCCAACGGGGCGGGCAAGTCCACCCTGCTGTCGCTGCTGGCCGGCCTGCTGCGGCCGGACACCGGCCGGATCACCCTGGACGGCCAGGTCCTGGCCGACGCCGCCACCGGCGCCTGGATGCCACCGCACCGGCGCCGGGTGGTGTTGCTCGCCCAGCAGGCGCTGCTGTTCCCGCACCTGTCCGCCGCCGCCAACGTGGCGTTCGGCCCGCGCAGCCAGGGGCAGGGCCGGCGGGCCGCCCGGGACGTCGCCGACCGGTGGCTGGCCGCGGTGGACGCGACCGAGCTGGCCGACCGCAAACCCGCCCAGCTCTCCGGCGGCCAGGCCCAGCGCATCGCGATCGCCCGGGCGCTGGCCGCCGACCCCGCGGTGTTGCTGCTCGACGAACCGATGGCCGCCCTGGATGTGGCCGTCGCCCCCGCCGTGCGGCAGCTGCTGCGCCGCGTCCTGCGCGGCAGCGGCCGCACCGCGCTGCTGGTTACCCACGACCTGATCGACGCGCTGTCGCTGGCCGACCGGGTGGTGGTGATCGAGGCCGGGCACGTCGTCGAGGACGGCCCCACCCGGACCGTGCTCACCGAACCCCGGTCGGCGTTCACCGCGCGCATCGCCGGCATCAACCTGATCACCGGGACCGCCCAGACCACCCACCTGGTCACCGACACCGGCACGATCGTCAGCGGTCGGCTCGATCCGAGCTGCCCGGTCGGGGAACCCGCGGTCGCCATGTTCCGGCCGTCCGCGGTCGCCGTGCATCTGACCGAGCCGTCCGGCAGCCCCCGCAACCACCTGCCGGTCACCATCACCGAACTCGAACCGCGCGGCGACGTCGTCCGGCTGCACACCGCGCCGATCCCCGCGGTCGGCGCGCTGCTGGCCGACGTCACCGTCGCCGCCGCGGCCGACCTGCACCTGCAACCCGGCGATCCGGTGTTCTTCGCGGTCAAGGCGACCGAGGTCAGCATCTACTCCCGGGCGAGGTGAGGATCACCAGCTGCGCGGTCGCCCGGGTCATCGCGACATAGCGGTCGACCGCCGTCTCGATGGCGCCGGCCGGGCCGAACCGGTCCGGATCGACCAACACGACCAGGTCGAACTCCAGCCCCTTGGCCAGCTCGGGAGTCAGCGACCGGATCCGGGGACGCGGCCGGAACGTGGGATCGCCGATGACGCAACCGATTCCGTCGACCTCGGCGGCCAACCAGGCGTCCACGATCGTCGCCAGCTCGGCCGTCGACCCGTCGACGACGGGCCGGCCGTGCCGGACCGAGGTGGGCACGTTGGCATCCGGCCGGACGGCCCGGATCACCGGCTCGGCGCGCGTCATCACCTCGATCGGGGTCCGGTAGTTGATGGTCAACGACGCCACCCTGATCGAGCCAGCGATCGAGCCGAGTCCGACCCGGTCCAACCGTTGCGCCCAGGACTCGGCGAACCCGTGCCGGGCCTGGGCGCGGTCGCCGACGATCGTCAGGCTGCGGGACGGGCAGCGGCGCACCAGCATCTGCCACTGCGCGTCGGTCAGCTCCTGGGCCTCGTCCACCACGACATGGGCGAACGGGCCGGCCAGCACGTCCGGATCGGCGGCCGGTAGCTCGGCCTCGTCGACCAACGCCTCGCGCAGATCCTGGCCGCGCAGCATCGACATGACCGCCATCTCCGAGTCGTCGGACTCGATCAGGTGCTCGACCACTTGCGTCATCGACTCCTGGCGGGCGGCGACCGCGGCGGCGCGGCGCCGGTCCCGGTCGGCGGCCGCCGGGTCGCCTAGCCGGTGCCGGGCCGCATCCAGCAGCGGCAGGTCGGACTCGGTCCAGGCCTGTGCGTCCGCGCGGTGCAGCCGCCGCGCCTGCTCGGCCGTGAGCCAGGGTGCGCACCGCCGCAGGTACGCCGGCACCGACCACAGGTCCCCGACCAGGTCGGCCGCCTCGATCAGCGGCCAGGCCCGGTACAGGGCGGTGAGCAGGTCGCGGTGGCGGCGCAGCGCGGCCGCCAATTGCTCGGCCGGCACGTCGACCCCGGCCGTGTCGATCAGCGAGTCGAGCAGGATGGTGACCAGCTCGGCCAGGATCGCCGCCCGCGCGTGGTTGTGCGGGGTGCCCGGTTCCGGCGCGGCGAACGCCCGCTGCCAGTCGTCCGGGTCGAGCCACAGGTCGGCCCACGGGGTGCTCACCGACAGCCCCTCGGTGGGCGGCTCCTCGTAGAACCGCACGGCCGCCTCGATCGCGTCCACCATCGCCATCGACGACTTCAGGCCGGCCACCGCCGGGTCGATCTCGACGGTGGCCGCCGATCCCTCCGCCACCAGGTCCCGCAGCGTGCAGGTCCGCACGCCCTCCTCGCCCAGGCTCGGCAACACGTCGGCGACGTAGGCCAGGTAGGGCTGATGCGGCCCGACGAACAGCACACCCCCACGGTGATGGCCCAACCTTGGATCGGCGTAGAGCAGGTAGGCGGTGCGATGCAACGCGACCACGGTCTTGCCGGTGCCCGGACCGCCGTCCACGACCAGCGCGCCGCGCGATCCGGCCCGGATGATGGCGTCCTGATCGGCCTGGATGGTGCCGAGCACGTCGCGCATCCGTTCCGACCGGCTGCCGCCCAGGCTGGCGATGAAGGCGGACTGATCGTCCAGCGCGGCCCGTGCGGCCGGGCCGTCCGCCGTCGGGATCTCGGTGAAGACCTCGTCCCAGTAGTCGGTGATCCGGCCCCGCGTCCACCGGTACCGGCGCCGGCTGACCAGGCCCATCGGGTGGGCGTGGGTGGCCGCGAAGAACGGTTCGGCGGCCGGCGAGCGCCAGTCGAGCAGCAACGGGCGGCCGGCGTCGTCCCGCAGGCCCAGCCGTCCGATGTAGACCGGCTCGCCGTGGTCGGCGGCGACGATCCGGGCCAGGCACAGATCCACCCCGTAGCGCCGCAGGGTGCGCCGGCGGGCGGTGAGCCGATGGATCTGCTGATCGCGTTCCAGCGCGATCTGCCCGGGCCCGCCCGGTGACCGGCGCGCGGCGGCCAGCCGGTCGGACAACTCGGCGATCGACTGTTCCAGATTCTGCGCGACGGCGGCGAAATGCCTTTCGTCGTCGGCGATCAACGCCGGGTCGGCCTTGGCCGCCAGGCGATCGGGCAGGTCGAACACGCTGCTGGTCGGGAAGTCCACGGCCGCTCCGATCCGGTTCGCGACCCGAAGGGCAGGTCGTCGGGCAGCGATTCTGGGGCCGGACCGGGGTCTTGCCGCAAGCCCCCGGGGCCGCTATACCTTGAAGAGGGGCCGACGTGGCACCATCGCCCGGTGACCAGTACGTCGGCCGAGGATCGCCTGCGGGACCTGGCCCGGTTGCGCCGGGTCCGCGACCGGATCGACCGCGAGTACGCCCGGCCGCTCAACGTCGAAGCGCTGGCCCGGGGCGCCAACATGTCGGCCGGGCACCTGAGCCGCCAGTTCAAGCTCGCCTACGGCGAATCGCCCTACGGGTACCTGATGACGCGCCGGATCGAGCGGGCGATGGCGTTGCTCCGGCGGGGCGACATGAGCGTCACCGACGTCTGCTTCGCCGTCGGCTGCTCGTCCCTGGGCACGTTCAGCACCCGGTTCACCGAGCTGGTCGGCGAACCACCCAGTGCCTACCGGGCGCGCCACGCCCAGCCGGCGCCCGAGATGCCCTCCTGCCTGGCCAAGCAGGTCACCCGACCGATCAGGAATCGAGAAGCACGGGCGGTGCCGCCGGAACTAGCGTGAGCGGCATGGAGATCACGATTCACTACGCCTTCCTCCCGCAGACCGACCCGGACGCCGCGCTGGCCTTCTACCAGGGCACCCTCGGGTTCGAGCTGCGCAACGACGTCGGCTACGACGGGCTGCGCTGGCTGACCGTCGGGCCGCCGAACCAGCCGCAGACGGCGATCGTGCTGCACCCGCCGGCCGTCGACCCCGGCATCACCGAGGCCGAGCGGCAGGTGGTCCTGGAACTGATCGCCAAGGGCAGCTACGGCGCCATCACCTTGGCCACCAAGGACTTGGACGGCCTGTTCGACACGCTGCAGGCCAGCGGGGCCGACGTCGTGCAGGAGCCGATGGCGCAGCCCTGGGGGGTCCGCGACTGCGCGGTCCGGGACCCGGCCGGCAACATGATCCGCATCAACGAACTGCCCTGAGCGGCAACGACTGTCGAAAGGTCCCCGCGATGTGTGCCGACCCCCGTTCACCGATCTGGCGCCGCCGCGACACCGAGCGTCGGCTCAGCCGGGACGTGGACGTGTGGGTGGCCAGCGCCGGAACCGACGGCTCGCCCTACCTGGTGCCGCTGTCCTTCGACTGGGACGGGCGGGCCCTGCTGCTGGCCACTCCGGCGGACAGCCCGACCGGCCGGAACCTGGCCGCCACCGGCCGGGTCCGGCTCGGCCTGGGCGGCACCCGGGACGTGACCATGATCGACGGTGACGTCCAGGTCCTCGAGATGGACGAGCTGCCCGCGCCGGCGGCCGACCGGTTCGCGGCCCGGGCCGGCTTCGACCCCCGGGCCGAAGCGATCCGGTACTGCTGGTTCCGGGTCGTCCCGCACCGCATCCAGGCCTGGCGGGAGGCCGACGAACTGCCCGGACGCGAGCTGATGCGGGCCGGTCGCTGGCTGGTAGACACAGGGGGGCCGGGACCGACTGCGTGGACCTCGGCCGCACGGACGTCGACTGCACGGATGGAGACAGCATGAGCACCGCCACCACCACAGGGACCTCGCCGGCCGATCCGCCCGCCGCGGACCGGCACGACATGATCCGTGTGCACGGTGCTCGGGTGAACAATCTCAAGGACATCAGCGTCGAGATCCCCAAGCGCCGGCTGACCGTGTTCACCGGGGTCTCCGGGTCGGGCAAGAGCTCGCTGGTCTTCGGCACCATCGCGGCCGAGTCCCAGCGGCTGATCAACGAGACCTACAGCGCCTTCGTGCAGGGCTTCATGCCTACGCTGGCCCGGCCGGACGTCGATGTGCTCGACGGGCTGACCACCGCGATCATCGTCGACCAGGAGCGGATGGGCGCCAACCCTCGTTCCACCGTGGGCACCGCGACCGACGCCAACGCGATGCTGCGGATCCTGTTCAGCCGCCTGGGCCAGCCGCACATCGGCTCACCGCAAGCCTTTTCGTTCAACGTGGCCTCGATCAGCGGCGCCGGCGCGGTGACCTTCGAACGGGCCGGGCAGACGACCAAGGAACGCCGCGAGTTCTCCATCACCGGCGGGATGTGCCCGCGCTGCGAAGGCATTGGCCGGGTCAACGATTTCGACCTGACCGCCCTGTACGACGAGAACAAGTCGCTCAATGAGGGCGCCCTGATCATCCCCGGCTACAGCATGGACGGCTGGTTCGGCCGGATCTTCCGTGGCTGCGGCTACTTCGATCCGGACAAGCCGATTCGCCGCTTCACCAAGAAGGAAATGCACGACCTGCTCTACCGGGAGCCGACCAAGATCAAGGTCGAGGGCATCAACCTGACCTACGAGGGTTTGATCCCTAAGATCCAGAAGTCCATGCTGTCCAAGGATGTCGAGGCGATGCAGCCGCACATCCGGGCGTTCGTGGAGCGGGTGGTGACCTTCACCGTGTGCCCCGAGTGCCAGGGCACCCGGCTGAGCGAGGGGGCCCGCTCGTCGAAGATCAACGGCAAGAACATCGCGGACCTGTGCGCCATGCAGATCAGCGACCTGGCCGACTGGGTCCGGGAACTCGACGAACCGTCGATGGGGCCGCTGATCACCGCGTTGAGCCAGACGCTCGACTCCTTCGTCGAGATCGGCCTGGGGTACCTGTCCCTGGAACGGTCCTCGGGCACGCTGTCCGGCGGCGAGGCGCAGCGCACCAAGATGATCCGGCACCTGGGGTCGTCGCTGACCGACGTCACCTACGTCTTCGACGAGCCCACCATCGGCCTGCACCCGCACGACATCGCCCGGATGAACAGCCTGCTGCTGCAGTTGCGGGACAAGGGCAACACGGTGCTGGTGGTCGAGCACAAGCCGGAGGCGATCGCCATCGGCGACCACGCGGTCGACCTCGGTCCCGGGGCCGGCGCCGGCGGGGGCGAGATCGTCTACGAGGGCACCGTGGCCGGGCTGCGGACCAGCGGCACCCTGACCGGGCAGCACCTGGACGACCGGGCCGCGCTCAAACCCTCGGTGCGCACGTCGACGGGCGCGCTGGAGGTGCGCGGTGCGGACACCAACAACCTGCGCCGGGTCGATGTCGACGTGCCGCTGGGTGTGCTCGTCGTGGTGACCGGCGTCGCCGGGTCCGGCAAGAGCTCGCTCATCCACGGGTCGCTGTCCCGAGTCGACGGTGTCGTCACCGTCGACCAGGGCGCGATCAAGGGATCCCGGCGCAGCAACCCGGCCACCTACACCGGGCTGCTCGAACCGATCCGCAAGGCCTTCGCCAAGGCCAACGGAGTCAAACCCGCCCTGTTCAGCGCGAACTCGGAGGGTGCCTGCCCGAACTGCAAGGGCGCCGGGGTGATCTACAGCGACCTGGCCATCATGGCTGGGGTGGCCACCCCGTGCGAGGTGTGCGAGGGCAAGCGCTTTCAGGCCGAGGTGCTCGAGTACACCTTCGGCGGCCAGGACATCAGTCAGGTGCTGGCCATGTCCGTCGCCCAGGCCGAGCAGTTCTTCAGCGTCGGCGAGGCGAAACTGCCGGCGGCACACAAGATCCTGGCCGCCCTGGTCGACGTCGGGCTGGGCTACCTGTCCCTCGGGCAACCGCTGACCACCCTGTCCGGCGGGGAGCGGCAACGGATCAAGCTGGCCACCCACATGGGGGAGAAGGGCGGGGTCTACATCCTGGACGAGCCGACGACCGGCCTGCACCTGGCCGACGTGGAGAACCTGCTCGGTCTGCTGGACCGGCTCGTCGACACCGGCAAGTCGGTCATCGTCATCGAGCACCATCAGGCCGTGATGGCGCACGCCGACTGGATCATCGACCTGGGTCCGGGGGCCGGACACGACGGCGGCCGGATCGTCTTCGAAGGCACTCCCGCCGACCTGGTCGCCGACCGGTCGACGCTCACCGGCCAACACCTGGCCGACTACGTGGGTCGCTGACCGCGACCCGTTCCATCCATCCGGTGACGCGCCGCGTCGCCCCACGACAAGGAGTCCGTCATGAGTACTGCCATCCGCAGCGTGGTCCTGCCCGCCGCCGATCTGGACGCCGCGAAGGCCGTCTACACGGCGCTGTACGGCGACCCGCACACCGACACCCCGTACTACGTGGGCTACAACGTCGACGGCTTCGAGGTGAGCCTGACCCCGGCCGAGGCGGGCGGGCCGGTCTTCTACACCGACGTGGACGATCTGGACGCCGCCATTGCCACGCTGCTGGCGGCCGGCGCGACCGAACGCAGCGCCGCCCGCGAGGTCGCTCCGGGGGCTCGGGTGTGCGTGCTGGCCGACCCAACGGAAACCCCTTCGGCCTGCGCGGCCGGTAGTGGAGATTCGCCAGCTGGAGGCGTTCGTCGCGGTCGCCGAAGAGCTGCATTTCGGCCGGGCCGCGGCCCGACTGCGGCTGGCGCAATCGCCGCTGAGCCAGACGATCCGCAAGCTCGAACGCGAACTCGGGGTGACGCTGTTCGACCGCAGCACCCGCAGCGTCGCCCTGACTCCGGCCGGGGCGGCCCTGCTGCCGCACGCGCACCGCGTGTTCGAGGAGCTCGAGCTGGGCCGGCAGGCCACCCGGGCGGTGTCCGGGGCGGTCTACGGCACCGTCACGGTCGGTTTCTCCGGCGCGCTGAACCACCGCACGCTGCCGCCGCTGACTCGGGCCGTGCGCCGGCGGTACCCGCAGGTCACGCTCAACCTGGTGGCCGGGATGCTGACCCGGGACGGCGTGCTCCAGATCGAAAGGGGTTCGCTGGACCTGTGTTTCGTGGCGCTTCCGCTGGATGCCTCGCCGGCGGTGCGCAGCCGGCTGATCGCCCGGGAACCCCTGGGCGTGGCCCTGCCGATCGACCATCCGTTGGCCGAGGATCCGGAGGTCGACCTGGCCGACCTGGCCGACGAGGACTTCATCACCACGCCGGCGGCGTCCGGGTCCGGCCTGCGCGAGGCCGGGGTGCGGGCCTGCATCGGCGCCGGGTTCCGCCCGCGGGTGGTGCAGGAGATCACCGACCCGTTCATGATCCTGACCCTGGTCGCGGCCGGGGTCGGGGTCGCGCTGATCTCCGACGGGGTTGCCCAGATCATGCCGTCCGGCTCGGTGTTCGTGCCGTTGCGCGGCGCGCCCACCTACCTCGATCACGCCCTGGCCTGGTCGGCGGACAACCCGTCGACCGTGCTGCGCGCGGTGCTGGCCGTGGCCGACGACGTGATGCCGATCCCTCATTAAGACCCTGCATGACAAAGTGATTGATCTATTCAGTGTTGGACAGGACATACTCTGGCTGCGAGCCTTGACGCATGCCACCGATGCCCAGCGACGTTCACCGTGACAGTCACCGCGAGCCCGACGAGCAGGTCGACCTGCTGATCCTGGGCAGCGGAGCGGGCGGCCTGTCCGCGGCCGTGACCGGCGCCCACGAGGGCCTGTCCGTCCTGGTGCTGGAAAAGACCGAGTTCCTGGGCGGCACCACTGCCTACTCGGCCGGCACCTGCTGGGTCCCGGGCAACCACTACCAGCGGGCCGCCGGGATCACCGACGACGCCCAGGTGGCCAGCGGCTACCTGGATCGGCTGGTCGGGGACAAGGCGCCGCGCGAGGTCCGCGAGTCCTACCTGGCTCACGGCGGCGAGGCCATCGACTACTTCGACGCGCTCGGCGTGAAGTTCTGGCATTCCGCGACCGTCGTCGATTACCACCCCGAGATCGAAGGCGCCAGCCTGGGCGGTCGCGCGCTGGAACCGCAGACCTTCGACGGGCGCCTGCTCGGCCCGGACGACTTCAGCCGGGTCCGGCCGCCGGTGCCCGAGTTCGCGCTCTTCGGCGGCACCATGATGGTGCGCCGGGCCGAGGTCAACCGGCTGCTGACCTTACTCAAGGGCTCGCCCCGAGCGCTGCCGCTGGCCGGCCGGCTGGGCGCCCGGTGGGCCACCGATCGGCTGCGGTACCGCCGCGGCACCCGGCTGGCGATGGGAAACGCTCTGGTCGCCAACCTTTTCCACCAGCTCAAGCAGCACGGCGGGCGGGTGTGGTTCACCGCCACCGCGACCCGGCTGGTGACCGACGAGACCGGCCGGGTCACCGCGGCGATCGTCGCCTACCAAGGTCAGGAGCGGCGGATCCAGGTGCGCCGCGGCGTCGTGCTGGCCGGGGGCGGGTTCTCGGCCAGCACCCGGTGGCGGCGCGAGTTCCTGCCCGAACCGACCCCGCAGTACACCCGGGCGAGTGAGGGATCCACCGGCGACACCCTTTCCCTGGGCATGGATGTCGGGGGTGTGCTGAGCGCACCGCAGGACGACAACGCGTTCTGGTTCCCCAGCTCCGTCGGGCGGCGCAAGGACGGCTCGACCGCGGTGTTCCCGCACATCTGGGACCGCAGTAAGCCGGGCATCGTCGCGGTGGGCGCGGACGGCCGCCGGTTCGTCGACGAGTCGGTGTCCTACCACCGGTTCGTCCGGGCCATGTACGCCAGCGGTACCGTGCCGGCCTGGTTGATCATCGATTCGCGGGCGCTGCATCGCTACGGCTTGGGCCTGATCCGGCCCAAGCTGCCCCAGGCGTACCTGCGCAAGTACCTGCAGTCGGGGTACCTGCACCGCGCGCCGAGTATCGGTGAGCTGGCCGTCTCGATCGGCGTGGACGCCGCCGGGCTGGCCCGCACCGTCGCCGACCACAACCGGTTCGCCGCGACCGGCGTCGACGACGAGTTCGGCAAGGGCACCAGCCCGTTCGGCCGGCAGTACGGCGACCCGGAGCACACACCCAACCCCTGCCTCGGGCCGATCGACCAGGCGCCCTTCTACGCGATCGCGCTGGTGCCGACCCCGCTGGGCACCTCGCTCGGACTGCGCACCAACGCCGACAGCCAGGTCCTGAACGCCGCCGGCGATCCGATCGTGGGCCTGTACGCCTGCGGGAACGACGCCGCCTCGATGAGCGCCGCGGAATACCCCGGCGCCGGCTGCCAGGTCGGCGGCGGCCTCATCTTCGGCTACGTCGCGGCCCGGCACGCCGCCCGCGCGGCCACCGACATCACCTCCACCCCCGCAACTCAGGAGATCCGATGAACCCCTATCCAGCCCTGTCCGGCCAGACGCTGGTCGTGCCGATCGTGGGCGACCCGATCGCCCAGGTGAAATCCCCGGACGGCATCACCCGCGAGTTCGCCGCCCGTGGGTGTGCCGGCGTTGTCGTCCCGATGCAGATCAGCGGCGACCACCTGGACGCGCTCATCGCCGGATTGACCCCCTCGGGCAGCATCGGCGGCCTGATCGCCACCGTGCCGCACAAGTTCGGCGTGGCCCGGCACTGCGGCACCCTGACCGACCGGGCGGCGTTCCTCGGCTCGGTGAACGTGGCCCGGCGCAACGCCGACGGCACCTGGCACGGCGACCAAGTCGACGGAGCGGCCTACGTGTCGGCGGTGCGCGCGAACGGCGGTGACCCGGCCGGCCGGCGGGTGCTGCAGATCGGCGCCGGCGGGGCGGGCACCGCGATCGCTCTCGAGCTGTTGGCCAAGGGCGCGGCGGAACTGGCACTGCACGATGCCGACCCGGTCCGCCGGGACAGCCTCATCGCCCGGCTGCAGTCCCGGTTCCCGGACCGCGTGGTCGGCGTCGGCACCCCTGACCCGACCGGATTCGACCTCGTCGCGCACGCCACTCCGATGGGTATGCGCCCCGGCGACCCCTTGCCGATCCTGATCGAGCAGCTCACGCCGGACACCTTCGTCGCCGATGTGGTCACCCAACCGGCCGTCCCGCCGCTCATCGAGGCGGCCCGGGCGCTGGGCTGCGGCACCTCGACGGGCGGCGACATGTTCACCGCCGTCGCCCAGCTGATCGTCGACTTCCTGCTGGCCGACGGCCCGCTGGCGGGACGGTGATGACCATGACCCTCGACCTGGATCTGGACGTGGACGTGGCGGTGATCGGCAGCGGGGCGGCCGGTCTGGTCGCCGCATGCCGGGCCGCCGACGGCGGACGCACCGTCGTCGTGCTGGAAAAGGCCGATCTGCTCGGCGGGACCTCCGCCGTCTCCGGCGGGGTGGCCTGGATGCCCAACCACCACCTGATGGGGCCGGACTACCCCGACTCGACCGAGGCCGCGCTGACCTACCTGACCACCGCCACCGGCGGCCAGGTGCCGGCGCAGACGTTGCGCTGGTACATCCGGACGGCGGGGGAGGCCGTGCGCTGGCTCGACGAGCGCACCCGGGTGCGGCTGGTCGCGCTGCCCCGACCGGACTATCACCCGGACTGGGCCGGCGCCGCCCGCGGACGCGGATTGGACGTGCAGCCGTTCGACGGCACCGAGTATCCCGGGGTCACCGCCCGGATCCGGCCGCCGACCTACTTCCCACCGATCACCATGACCGAGCGAGACGCCATGGCGGCCAGCGGGTTCGACGCGGAGTTGATCGCCCACCGGAATGCTGCGGGCACCCGGACGATGGGCGGCGCCCTGGTCGCGTCGCTGGTGGTCTCGGCCGAAGAGCGGGGTGTGCAGATCGTGACCGGGGCCGGGGTCGACGAGCTCCGTCCGGACGGGGACGGCTGGCGGCTGACCTCGGCGGCGGGCACCGTCCGAGCCCGCGCGGTGGTCCTGGCCTCCGGCGGCTTCGAGTGGAATCCGCGGCTGCAGGCGGCATTCCTGCCCAACCCGGTCACCCCGATCAGCGCGCCCAGCAACACCGGCGACGGGCTGGAGCTGGGACTGGCCGCCGGCGGCAGCGTGGGCACCATGCGCGCGGTGTGGGGGGTGCCGGTGCTGCAGGATCCCGATCACCGTTACGACGGCCGGCCGTCCGGCCGGATGGCCAACGTCGAATTGACCCTGCCCGGGTCGATCATGGTCAACGCCGCCGGACGCCGGTTCGTCAACGAGGCGGTGAACTACCACGACCTGAACAAGGTGTTCCGGACGATCGACCCGAACACCGGTCAGCACGAGCACATTCCGGCCTGGCTGGTGGTGGACAGCGGGTACGTCTCGCGGTACTCGATCGGCGGCACCCCGGTCGGCCAGGTGCCCGGCTGGGCGATCAGCGGATCCACCGTTGAGGAATTGGCCGCGGCGCTGGCGATCGACGCGTTCACGTTGGCCCAGACGGTCGCCGAGTTCAACAAGTACGCCGCCGACGGGCACGACCCGCTGTTCCACCGCGGTGAATCCGCCGCGGACCGGTATCTGGGCGATGCCCGGCAACCGCATCCGTGCCTCGCTCCGCTGACCCAGGGACCGTTCCATGCGATCCCGATCAGGCCCGGCACCCTGGGCACCTGCGGCGGTCTGGTCACCGACGAGGACGGGCGGGTGCTCAACCGGCGGGGGGAGCCGGTCGGAAACCTCTACGCGGCCGGCAATGTCGCCGCCACCGTGTTCGCCGACGCCTATCCGGGCGGCGGCGCCACCCTGGGCTCGGCCATCACCCGCGCCTTCGCCGTCGGCCGGACGCTGGCCGACACTCTCTGAACCCCTCCAACGTCGAAAGGCCTCATATGTCACTGCACGCCGTCATCTACCGCTACGCCGACGATCCGGCCCGGCTGGACGAGCACCGTCCCCGGCACAAGGACTACCTGGCCTCGCTGTTCGAGCAGGGCCGGATCGTGATCAGCGGACCGCTGACCTCCGGCGGACCCGGCGCCCTGCTCATCCTGGACGCGGACGACGCCGACCACGTCGCCCGCCTGCTGGACCAGGATCCGTTCTGGTCGCTCGGTCTGATCGCCGACCGCCAGATCCGTGGCTGGGCGCCGTTCTTCGGCGCGGCCAAACTGGATTCGCCGACCGCGGGGTAAATGGCCAGCGGCGTCCGAGAAATGCTGGCCCAGGGCGGTTTCCGCGAACGACCGGTGATGTCGAGGCAGTTGAGATGGTCGATATCGTATATAACCTGAGGTGAATCGACTAAAATCAAACACATGTCGAGCTGCCAGCAGATCTCCGCGATGGTTGCGGAACTGGCTGCCCTGAATGCGGCGTCCGACCCTGAGCGGATCGAGCTGCTGTCCGCATTGGAGCGAGTGAAGGGGGCTGTGGCGGCGGCGCAGGCCCGGTTGACTGATGCGTTCGCGGTCTCGCAGCGGGCCCGGTTGCTGGCGGTGGATCGGCGGGTGAGTATCCGGCCGGCGCCGGACTGTATGGCGTATGTGACGGCGTTGCTGCCGACGGTGCAGGGGGTGGCGGTGTTCGGGGCGTTGCATCGGGCGGCGCTGGCCGGGGCGGTCGACCCGGACGAGCATCGGAGCAAGGGTCAGATCATGGCTGATGAGCTGGTGCGGCGGGTGCTGACTCCGGGCGAGGGTGCAGCGGAGGTGCCGGGTATCGAATTGCATGTGGTGATGACCGACCGGACCCTGCTCGACGGTGATGATGAGCCGGCGCAGGTCGTCGGGTACGGGCCGGTCCCGGCGCCGGTGGCCCGGGACCTGGTCCGGGCCGACAGCAAGACCAAGGTGTGGGTGCGGCGGTTGTATACGAACCCGGAGACGGGGGAGTTGGCCGGGACCGACGCCCGCAAACGGGATTTCCCCGAGGTGGCCCGCACCTTCCTCACGCTTCGGGATCAGCTGTGTCGTACCCCGTGGTGTGGGGCGCCGATCCGTCATGTTGATCATGCGGTGGCGGTGGCCAAGGGTGGGGTGACGGATCTGCGGAACGGGAACGGTCGGTGTGCCCGGTGCAACCTGCGGATACGCAAAATATGCACGTTCGGGTGACGGGCCGTAATGCCGTCCTTCACCCGGAGCCCGCGACCGGCAGGACTCGGCTCGTTGCCGGATAGGCACCTGACCTGCGGAAACGCGGCTCTTGTCAGTCGTAGTAGTCATCGACGATGCGCGGCCGTTCCCAGTAGTCCGGCACGAGCATGGCTTGAAAGCGCAGCCATCGCGCCGCCTTGACATCGTCCTCGGGCGCGAAGTAGGCGTGCACGGTGGTGGCCACCGCGTTGCGGACGATGGGGTTGATCTTGGCCATCTGACGGTCGGTCAGGCTGTCCTCGATCCCACCGCCGTGGATCTCCTCGAGCGCGTTGCGGACGGCCATGGCGATGATGGTCGCGACCCGCGCAGTGTTGTCGTCCAGCTCGTCATGGTCAGGCCTGGCCAGGGAGGTCACGGTGCCGAGTATCGAGGCCCGCGTCAAGATGCGCCCCTCGTCACTCGCTCACCGATGGTCACGTCGGCAAGGCGGGCGCGGCGGGGAAACGCCGATGGAGTCGGAATACCGCAACTCTCGGTAGCAACGCGTCGCATTGGCCGCGGAAATTGACACCTGGGTCAGATGCGGATGGTCCCCGCGCGCCGGATGATGGGCGCCTCGACAAGGGGGGCCATGGCGATGACAGAATCACGCGTGCTTCAGTTCGCGCTATCCGGCGATAAGTACTGCGACCAATACGGGTCAATGTATTGGTCGGTGGGTCTACCTGATGGCCGGGAAGTCATGCTTAGAGCCGACCGAATGGAAATCACGGACGGCGTACTGACAGCGTGGACTTACAGTCGCATCGACCCGGCCGACGATGACAGAGTCAGGCGCATTCCGCGGGACGAGCCGTACGCGACGATGGCCTTTGCGCCCGGCGCCTGGATGACGTTTTACGCCGCATCGATGCTCGACGGCCGGCCGGTCGCCGCCGATCACCTCGCTGCACCGTCGAAGCCCTCGGACTGGGCGGCGGCTTCGAGATGACCGCGACCGAATGCATGGTGCTACGTTGCGCCCAGCCGGGGACCGAGCTTTACCGGCTCTACGCAATCAACCTGGGTCGGTGTGGTCGGATCCGTGCCGGTTGTTGATCTTGCCTGATGAGGCCGTGGTTGAGAAGTAGTCGCAGACGGTAGTTGGCGAACGATCGGTAGCCGCGGGCGATCCGTTTGGTGTTCTTGATCTTCAGGTTGAGGTTCTCGGTGGGTCCGTTGGATAGGGCGGGGTTGTCGAACCGGGCCAGGTACTCGGTCCGCCACGCGACCAGAGTGCGCCCGAAGCGGGCGATCTCGGGAACCGGGCAGGTCTTGGCCAGGGTGATGACCTGCTCGGCCGCGGCGCGTCCGGCGGCCCGGTCGGGGTTGGCGTAGGCCTGCATGACGTTCTGCGCGACGAGCCAGGCGGCGGTGATCTCCTCGTGCGTGTCCGCGTCGGTCAGTGCGGCCCGCAGTCGGACCAGTTGCCGGTCGGTGAGCCGGTCGTAGCGGCGCCGCAGGATCCGTCGTACCCGGTACAGCGGGTCGCCGGCCCGGCCGCGGTGCCCGGTGGTGTCCTGCTGCACGCGGCGGCGGACCTGGTCGACCGCGAGAAGCAC
Source organism: Nakamurella multipartita DSM 44233 (assembly GCF_000024365.1). Classification (NCBI taxonomy): domain Bacteria; kingdom Bacillati; phylum Actinomycetota; class Actinomycetes; order Nakamurellales; family Nakamurellaceae; genus Nakamurella; species Nakamurella multipartita. The sequence continues at coordinate 3,161,470 of NC_013235.1, read as the reverse complement.
GATCTTGACGATGTGGAAGGCGTCCAGCACGCGCGTCGTCGCAGGTAGATGCGCCGAGAGCGCGGTGGCATAACCGCGGAACGGGTCCAGCGACGCGGTCAGAACGGCGGACCGCCAGGCCTCGTCGCGGTCGGTCAGCCAGTCGCCCAGGACTCGGCCGGAGCGGCCCGGTACGACGTCCAGCAGCCGCGGTGGGCGGCCCGGGGTCAGGTCGGCGACGCCGGTGGCGTACTGGGTGTGCCGGGTGCCGGTGGCCCGCAGGAACGAGGTCTCGTCGACCCCGACCGCGCTCACCCCGGCCAGCCGGTCCGGGTCCTCGACCAGCGGGGTGCCGCGGTCAACGACCTGGGTCATGATCGTGTGCCAGGACACGCCGAGTTGGGCCGCGACCCGGGACACGGCCCGGTCGTGGTGGCCGACCTGCTCGAACGCCCACTGCTGCGCACGGTCGGTGAGCACCACACGCGGGGCGATCGCGTCGTGTTGCTCGGTCCAGGTCTTCTTCTCGCACAACCCGTATCGACACTCGAAAATCCGCTTGCACCAACGGAGAACGACCGGCACACCGCCGGCCGGCAGGTCCCGCACGGTCACCGTGCGCCGGTCCTTGACTCGGGCGACCGCGCCGCAGGTCGGGCAGCCCGTCGGCTCCCGCCGCGTTTCCACAAGCAGGTGCCATTCGTCGTCGAGCACGTCGCTGGACACCACCCGGAATCCGGGCAGCACGAACACACCGGTAACGTCATCGCTCACCTGGGGCCTTCCTCACGGGTCGCATTCACTTGGCGGTGAACACGGATCGTGAGGACCCCAGGCCCCACATCAGCGCATCTCAGCCCCGGCGTGTCGCCCCGGGATCAAACCCCCACCCAGCTTCAAAGCGAAGAGCCGCTTTACCGGTACGTGCCCGGCGGGCCGGGCGGCCCGTTGATCGATGAAGTCTATTGCGCCGAGCACTGGCGCGAGATGACCAGCGGAGCGCCGTACCGCCGCGTCTCCGATTACGAACTCGGAAGCAACGCCGATGCTGTTGTGATGGGCGCCGATGTCTTTGCCGATGGAACGTGCCTATTGGTATCCGACGCCGATGAGCATCTGCCCGTTCTCATCGGCAGCACTGACGTCGTGCGTGCCGGCGGGACACCGTGGAACGGCCAGCGCTACGCCCGGATCGGCCTGAATGTGGACAAGGGACGTGGGCCCGAGATGATCTGGCTCGGCATCCATGAGAATCAACTTGGACGGCTCCGCGCGGCACTGGACCAGATCGAGAAACGCTTTGGCTTCGGCCAGATCGAAGCACCGACCAGCAGCAATTAATTCCAACTTGGCAGGAACTACTGCCCGTTCTTCCGGCGGGCGCGGCCCAGACCATCTCGACTGAGTACGGAGCGATCTCCCACACCTTGGGCAACAGATTTATCACGTGGCGGATCCTGTGGTCGGACTCCCACGGGAATCGGTGGGTTGTCAACGGTCGAGACCAGGAGCACGACGTCGCGCACCATTACCGCCCAGGAGAGTCGCCCCCGCAACACGCCGGCCCATCCATTCCCGGGTAGACCCGGCCGCCGCACTCGCCGCCTGCCGGGTGTGGGCGAACTGGGGGGGTATTCAGGCATAACGCGCTCTGTGTGTGAAAATGACCTATGCCACGGGGACCGGCGCGAGCGGGGGTAGGGGGTCCGGCCCCTGGGGCAGAAAGACCCAATGGTGTTGACTTCGAGTCTTCCTCGGCGTCCTGTGATGCCACTTGGCCGCATTCGTGGTTGACTTCCCCGCAAGGGATCGCTGGGGGGCGCAATGACCTACGGACAACCCAACTCTGGACAGTCGGGCTGGCAGGCTACTCCGGCGGCGCCGAAGCAGCCGATGTCGACACTGGCTGCACTGCTCATTGCGAGCGCGGTCATTGCCGTTACGGTTGGCGCCGGCCTCGTCATTTCGCGATTGACCAATGGTTTCACCGCCGTGGGATCGCTGACCTTGGACCATAACTGCTACACCGTCAGCAGTGGATACAACGACATCCGACAAGGCGCGCAGGTCACGGTCAAGGTCGGCGGCAATACGGTCGCGGTCGGTCAACTCGGCGAAGGTCAGGAAATCGAGGATCTGAGTGACGTGGACGTTGACGATATTCAGCAAGGCGCGGGGACGTGTCGGTACCCGTTTTCGATTGCCGACATTCCGGGTGGGCATGACTTCTACGAGATCCAGGTGAGCCATCGAGGTGGGCTGACCTATACCGAAGAGGAGCTGCGAAGCGGAGTCGCCCTCTCGCTGGGCTGAGCACACCGTGAGCGGCCCCGTCGTGATGCCGGTTCGGCCACAGGTCAGCGCTACTTGATCCTCCTCAGCCCTTGGTATGGGGCACCGATGGCCGCCTCGATCTGGTCGCACCACTCACGCGTGTCGGCAATGGCCCGACGTAGTTCGTCGTCGAATTGCCGATCGATCCGGACCACTTCCGCGATCCGTTTAATTCTGAAATCGGCGCGTCCACGGTAGAACTGACCGAAAACACTATTGACGTTGCTGGCGAACTGACCTGCCTTGATTACTTCTAGCTGATCATTGATCGCGGTGTCATCAGTCACGAAATTCCCCAGGGCTGCTGTCACGTAATTCCCCAGGTCGGCCCTGCTGGTCTGGTTCTACCGGTCGGCGGGCGGTGGTGTCGAGTCGGCTCGCCCGGGCCGCTTGCGGGGCCGGTAGGACGGTCCGTCCATGAGGACCTGGTGGCTGGTGTTGATCAGTCGGTCGAGCAGGCTCTCGGCGACGACGGGGTTCGGGAACAGCGGGTACCAGTCGATTGGCTTGCGGTTGCTGGTCAGCACCAGCGGCCGGTGGTGCACGGCCCGCTCCGAGATGAGCTCGTAGAGGTCGTCGGCCTGGGCGGCGGTGTGCTCCCGGAGGGCGAAGTCGTCCAGGATCAGGACGGCGGGTCGGGTGTACTCGCGGACCCGGGCACCCCAGGTGCGGTCTGCGTGCCCGCCGGCGAGGTCGGCCAGCACCCGGCTGGTCTTGGCGAAGCGGACCTCGCCGCCCCGCCGGGCGACGAGGTGCCCGAGGGCTTGGGCGACGTGGGTCTTGCCGACCCCGACCGGGCCGAACAGGATGACCGATTCGCCGGCGCCCAGCCAGCGTAGGGCGGCCAGGTCCCGGATCTGCGGGGCGGGGATCTTCGGGTTCGCGGCGAAGTCAAAGCCTTCGAGGGTGACCTGTTCTTCGAACCGGGCGCGGCGGACGCGGCGGGCCAGGGCAGCGGTCTCCCGGCGGGCGATCTCGTCCTCGCACAGGACCTGCAGGAACTCCAGGTGGCCCAGGGTGCCGTCGCGGGTCTGGGTCAGCCGGGCGTCCAGGGTCTGCAGCATCCCGGTGAGCTTGAGGGTGCGTAACGCGTCCCGCAGCGATGGGTCCAGGATCGTCATTGTGTGGTGTTTCCTCTCGATGAGAGTAGAAGGAAGACAAAGGAAACGAAGTCCGGTGAGCGTGGGGCGGGCCAACCGCCGAAGCTGGCCCGGGGCTGGACCGGCCACCCGAGCGGGGCCCGTCGGAGCGGAGTTAGCCGAGGAGTTGCTCGGGTCCGCGCAGGAACGCGGGTGTGTCCGCGGCAGCGCCGGCGGTGGGTTCGGCCGGTGGGGCTTCGGCGTGCACCGCGAGGATCCCCTTGATCGTCCGGTAGCGGGGATCGCCGACGGCCAACGCGCGGGCGCAAGCCGCTTCCAGCCGGTCCGGGCCGATGCCGGGACGGCCGGCCAGGCCGATGATGCCTTGGGCCGAGCGGAGCCGGTGGATCGCGGTGTGCTCCATCAGCTCGTCGATGACGGCGGCGGTCGCCGGACCGATCTTGCTTGCCTCGTTGCGGCACCAGGTCGGGTTGCGCATGTGGAACGCGATCTTCTCCGGCGGGTAGTGCTCGAAGTCGGTCGCCCGTCCCCTGGGCAGCCTGATGTGGGTGGCCACGACCTTGTTCTCGTGCAGGATCTGCACCGTGCCGCCGGCCGTCCGAGCGTGCAACTGCTGTCCGATCAGCCGCCACGGCACCGAGTAGAGAGCGGGGCCTACTTTGAGGTGGCAATCAACCCCTACTTTGCCGACCGACCAGGTCGCGAGGACGAACTCGTTGCGCGGCAACGGTTGCAGAGCCGGGGCCTCGACGGCGTCGAAGACCGACCGGGGCGTTGCGCCGTCCAGGCTGCGGTGTTTGCGGACGTTCGCGACCTCGTCACACCAGACCACGGCGGCCTGCTGGATCTGTTGCAGGCTGGTGAAAGTGCGGCCCCGCCAGAACGAGTCACGCACGTAAGGCATGGCCCGTTCTACCCGGGCCTTGTCCTTGGGCTTTCGGACCCGCGCCGGGTCGGGCAGCACACCGTAATGGCTGGCCAGCTCGGCGTAGGCCCGGTTCATCCTCGGGTCGTACAGGTCCGGCCGGTCGACTCCGGTCTTCAGATTGTCCGGCACCAGCCGGGCCACGCAACCCTGGAAGTACTCGAACGCGAGCACATGGCTTGCACACCAGGATGTCTGGTCCAACCGGAGCACCGGGTGCACGAACATCAGCCGGGAACATGCCAGCACCATCACGAACGCCCACAACGTCCGCCGCCGGTCGGTGGCCGGGTCGACCCACGACCCCAGAGCGCCGTAGTCGATCTGTGCTTCGCTGCCCGGTTCCACCGGCGGCCGCGGCGGCGACGCCCGGTGACGGGCGACCTGCTCGGTCAGGTTCGCGTTCATCCATCGCCGCACCGACGACTCCGACGCGATCAGCCCATGCTCATCGGTCAGCCGCTGGCTGATCGTCGCCACCGTCACGCCCTCGCCGAGTTGCTCGACGATGTAATCCCGATGCGCCTCAATCTGCGGCCAAGTCACCTGCCGCAACCTTCGGTCGACCACCTGAGGAAACCACTGCGCGATCCGCTGCTCCCATACCTGCTCGCCGACCGGCGGGCCGCCGGGCACCAGGCCCCGCTGCACCAGCGGCGCCGTGTACTTGCGCACTGTCTTCCGATCGAGGTTGAGGCTGTCCGCGATCTGCGACTGAGACCGGCCCGCCTCCCAGTGCGTGAACAACTCCAGCAGATCCACCACGTCGAAGCTCCTCCTGCCCATCACCGCTCCCGTCCGGGCCACCTGACGGCCGGCGGTGAGCGTGAACTGCGAGCAGGACCCACCAGCCGACGGCACGCCGTCGTCCCCATGGGGAATTACGTGACGCACCAGGGTGGGGAATTACGTGACGGACACCCACCCCGACCTGGGGAATTTCATGACCGCTGACAATCGCGGGATTCGGATGCCCAGCCGCGACCGGGTCGAAATCGTCGCCGTCAAAACCTCGAGATCAGATGCTTCCAGCCACTCGCATTCCTCCTGGGTCAGCGGTTCCTCATCGCCGGTGGAGGGTGTCATCTCGGCAATCTCGCGGTCTACCGCGTTGCGGGCGCGGATGAGTGCGCCGCGATGCACGGCGATACCGTCGGTGTTGCGGCTGAATCGGTCGTCGCCGGTCAGGCGTTCAATTCGGTCGGAAATCTTGCCGGGTTCCAAGGCGGCATCCCGAAATGCGTCAGGGAGTGGCCTCCGACGCGGTGGCTTTCGCGGTTCATGATCATCTTCTGTTCGGTCCTGAACGTTTGTTGATCTTGAAACGCTCTTTGCTTTTCGCTACGTGACCGAAATATCGCAGGATACTTCGGGTGCCCGGTTTACCGCGTCATCGCGCTGTCGAGCGACCTCTCGCCCGTCGACCCGGATTACGCACTCAACGTAACCCGCCGTCTCGGCGAGGCTTTCGATGTGGATCGCGGCTCGGTCGCCTGGGCTAATGCTCACGTTCTGCGTGTCGGGGAACCAGGCATTGAAGGTGCGGTTGACTCCCGAGCCGTCAACAAACGTGACCTTCCCGGCTCCCGTGGAGTCCTTAGGACAGTCGCCGGGATAATCACAAGCCTTTGCGATGGCCGGATCCCACCCGTTCCATCGGCCCGTGATTTCGTAGGTAACGCGCCGGACGTTGGGATCGTCGGTCGACGTGCTTGTGGCAGAGGGAGCGCTGCACGAGCTTAGGCCGATCACAGCAGCGGCGGTGGTCAAGGCAGAAAAAAATCGCCGCAGCGGTCGTGCCGTGGCTCGCGGGTGCCAGGCAGGGCCGTTAGGAAGGGGATTCGATACCAACGCCGCGCTATGCGCGACTATCCACTGCGACGAGCGTCCTCCTTCGACGGGCCCGAGCAACAACACACCCACAGCGGTTACGGATCTTGCCCCCATGGCTGAACAGTATGAGCCGGGTACCTGCCGTGCGGACGACCTCGACTGGCGGGAATTTGGTGACGGCGTGTAGCGGGTTTGCACCCCGACCACCCAAGTCAGGCACGTGGATACCCGCCAGGGAGTACGACATCCAGTGGCCGGGTGCCGGTTGACCGGTGTGGTCAAGCCCAGCTGAGTGGTGTACGTGACGAGGTCCGGCCGCCGGTGATCTTCGTTGGTCAGGCGGCGGTGGTGATCGCGGGCGTGGTGCTGGTGTCCTCCTTCGCGTCGGGTCCGTTGGCGGTCTGGGAGCGGGCCAGGACGTCGATGCCAAGGTAGCGGCGGCCCTCGGTCCATTCGTCGTGTTGCTCGGCCAGGACGGCGCCGACGAGGCGGATCAGAGCGCCCCGGTCGGGGAAGATCCCGACGACGTCGGTCCGGCGGCGGATCTCTTTGTTGAGCCGTTCCTGCGGGTTGTTGGACCAGATCTGCCGCCAGATCTCCTTCGGGAACGGGGTGAACGCGAGCAGGTCGGCCCGGGCCTGGTCGAGGTGATCGGCGACCGCGGGCAGCTTCTCGGCGAGCGTGTCGATCACCCGGTCGAACTGGGCAGCCACGGCTTTCGCGTCGACCTGGTCGTAGATCGAGTGCAGCATGGTCCGCACCCACGGCCAGCTGCTCTTCGGGGTGATCGACATCAGGTTCACCGCGTAATGCGTGCGGCATCGCTGCCACGAGGCACCCGGCAGGGTCGCGCCGATCGCGGCGACCAGGCCGCTGTGCGCGTCGCTGGTGACCAGCCGGACCCCGGACAAGCGCCGGGCGACCAGGCCACGCAGGAACGCCAACCAGCCGGCGCCGTCCTCGCGGCTGGTCACGTCCAGGCCCAGGATCTCGCGATGCCCGTCACCGTTGACCCCGGTCGCGAGCAGGGCGTGGACCTGCACGACCCGGCCGCCCTCGCGGACCTTGAGGACCAGCGCGTCGGCCGCGAGGAACGTGTACGGGCCCTGGTCCAGCGGGCGGGTGCGGAACGCCTCGACCTGCTCGTCCAGGTCGCGGGCCATGATCGACACCTGCGACTTGGACAGCGACGTCACGCCCAATGCTTGGACCAGTTTCTCCACCCGCCGGGTCGAGACTCCCAGCAGGTACGAGGTCGCGACGACGGAGACCAGGGCGCGTTCGGCGCGGGTCCGCCGTTCGAGCAGCCAGTCCGGGAAGTACGACCCGGACCGCAGTTTCGGCACTGCCACGTCCAGGGTGCCGACCCGGGTGTCGCAGTCCCGGTGCCGGTACCCGTTGCGGGAGTTGACCCGGTCCGGGCTGCGTTCGCCGTAGCCGGCGCCGCACAGGGCGTCGGCCTCGGCGCCCATCAGCGTCTGAATGAACGTGGACAGCATCGAGCGGAGCAGGTCCGGGCTCGCCGACGCGAGCATGTCACCGACGGCGGTCGTCGGGTCGTTAGGCTGGGCAGTGGTCATCGCGTGATGTCTCCTTCGACAGACTGTGAGAGGTCCTTCGAAGCCTCACGCGGTGGCCGTCCTCGTCCCGGGACCGACACGCCCCGACCTGCCTGGTCAGGGGGTCAAGGTCGATCAGTGGTCGTACACCACTCTGGTGGACTCAACTACCGGTGTCACAATCCGTGAGTGAGTATCGCTGACAGTGACAGTCCTCGGGCGGCGTTGCGCCCCACGAACGCCGTTCCGGACTACCGCTCACCGTATTCGGTGCAGTTCAGCCGGCCGGCCCACGAGCGCACGGCGAACTTCGACCAGGCGCCGTGGTGCGATCCGCGGGCGCAAGCACGCGTGCCGTTCGAACATTGGTACACGGAGTCGACGCGGGCGCGGTGGGGATCCTGGGGCCCGCCGGCGATGCGGTATCCGCCGCCGGTCGACCGGCCACATGGTCGGCTGGCCCGCGAACGAGTCGTCACCGTCGCCGCCGCGCTGATTGGGCTGGACTACCAGCACCATCACGTGCCGTCCTGGGCGCCGCCGGCCGATTGGCCGCACAAACCCGTGCGGTCCGGCCGGCGCGGACCGGGCATGGATTGCAGCAACTTCATCGGGTTCGTCTATTCGTACGCCCTGGGCGTCGATCTGCCGACGGGCGTCGGCGCGCAATCCGAACTGCACCGGAGCACCAGCGAGGGCTCGTTGTTCTCGCGCCGGGTGCAGGTCCTGCCGGCCGGTGACTACGACGCGTTCGTCGCGACATTGGAGCCGGCGGACATCTTGTACATGCATTCCGATGCCGGCGTCGTCTCGCACGCCGTGCTGTGGCTCGGCGACTGCGGCGTCGGCGGGTCCGTGCCGTTGGTGATCGATTCCGGCGGCGGCGGGCGGATCGACGCCAACCACAACGAGATTCCGGCCGGCGTCCGGATCCGGCCGTACCGACGCACCGGCTGGTACGCCCGGAGCACGGTGTACGCGCATCGGATAATCCCGGGCTGAGGCCGTCCGGCGCTCCTGGGGCGGTTCTAGGACGCTCCTGAATTATCCGTATGTCGGCCCCTGTTGATCTTGTGGGTTCGGGATGATCTTGGTGTGCAGGGTCGGTCGCGGGATCAGCGTGAGTTGTTGGATGCCGAGTCGGTAGTCGGTGGGCTGCTCAAGCCGGGCAGCGTGTTCGCGTTTCTGGCCGCGCACCGTCGGGAGGTGTTCCCGGACGGCATGTTCGCGGATCTGTTTCCGTCGGGTCGGGGCCGCCCGTCAGTGCCGGCCGACGTGATGGCGTCGGTGATTGTGCTGCAGGCTCTGCACGGCCTGTCCGACGCGGACACGGTGGACTCGGTGACGTTCGATCTGCGGTGGAAGGCAGCGTGCGGGTTACCGGTGACCGCTGCGGCGTTCCATGCCACGACATTGACGTACTGGCGGCGTCGGCTGGCCGCTTCGCAGTCGCCGAACCGGATCTTCGACGCGGTCCGCCAGGTCGTGGACCAGACCGGGGTGCTGGCTGGAAAGAGCAGGCGAGCGTTGGATTCCACGATCCTGGACGACGCGGTCGCCACCCAGGACACGGTCACCCAGTTGATCGCGGCGATCCGCCGGGTCCGCCGCGAGGTACCCGGCGCCGCCGAGGTCGTCGGCGAGCACTGCTCGGCTCACGACTATGACGACCCGGGCAAACCGGCGATCGCCTGGAACGATCAGCAGGCCCGCGAGGCCCTTGTCGATGCGCTGGTCACCGACGCGCATCGGGTGCTGGGACACCTGCCCGACCAGGAGCTCGGACCGAAGGCGGCGGACGCGGTCGCCCTCTTGGCGTTGGTCGCCGGGCAGGACGTGGAACCGGTCGAGGGCTCGGACGGCACCGACGGACGGTGGCGGATCGCGCAGCGGGTCGCCCCGGACCGGGTGATCTCCACCGTGGACCCGGAGGCGCGGCACGCCCACAAGACCGTCCACCGGCGGCAGGACGGGTTCAAGGCACACATCGCGGTCGAACCCGACACCGGTCTGGTCACCGCCTGCGCGGTGACCATGGCCAGCGGACGCGGCAACAGCGACGCCGAGGTTGGACCCACCTTGCTGGCACAGGAGACCGAAAAGCTGCACGTGCTGGCCGATTCGGCGTACGGATCGGGATCCGCGCGGGCCGAACTGGACCATGCCGGGCACATCGCGTTGATCAAGCCGTTCCCGCTGCGGTCGGCCGTGCCGGGCGGGTTCACCCTGGACGACTTCACCGTCGACCCCGAGGCCAGGACGGCCACCTGCCCGAACGGGGTGACCCGGTCGATCACCGCGCAATGGTCCGTCACCTTCGGAGCGGCTTGCCGCGGCTGCCCGCTCCGGGCCCAATGCACGACCAGCGACGCCGGTCGATCGCTGAAGCTGACCGAGTACGAAAGCCTGCTCAGGGCGGCCCGTCGACAAGCGGAAACCGAGGACTTCCAACAGGTCTACCGACGGCACCGGCCGATGGTCGAACGATCGATCTCCTGGCTGGTCCGCGGCAACCGCAAAGTCCGCTACCGCGGCGTCGCCAAGAACGACCACTGGTGGCACCACCGCGCCGCTGCGATCAACCTCAGGCGAATGCTCACCCTCGGGCTGACGCGGGTGAGCGGGACGTGGACCATTGCACCGGCCTGACCGGCCGGCACGAGACCTCACCGGGCCGTGAGCAACGGCCCGTCCCTCCGATCAGTCAGGAGAATCATCCAGGGCCGGGCGACGACTCAGGACCACGCCTGACAGCCCGATCACGCGCGAACGCTCCCACTGTCCCAAAGCGAACTCCCGAACCCACAAGTGACCGTTATTCAGGAGCGTCCTAGAGCGTATCGCCGATAGGCTAATTATGTCAGTCAATAGGAGCATTATTGCATCAGATGCACCAGCCATTGCCCACTCGGCCAACTTCTGCCATGTGTCCGGCTGGGTTCCACTCGTACCGTGGAGCGTCCTTTGAGCCGCGGTGATTGGTTCGGTGGTGGTGGGCCGCTCGTGTAGTGGTCTTCGCGCAGTGGTCCTGATGGAGTTCCTGAGCTTGGCCGTTTGACCTGCGGGTATTTAGTTTAAGCTGCAGTAGTAGGCTCCACCGGATATGGAGCTTGAGATGGCGCCGATGGTGGGCCGGGCGGCGGAAATCGGACAGCTCCGGCGGCTCATTTCCCGCGCCGGACGGGGCGCCGGCGGCGCCGTGCTAATCACCGGTGAGCCCGGCATCGGCAAAACCCGCTTGATTCAGGCGGCATCCAGCATTGCAGTTGAGGCCGCGCTCGCCGTTCGATACGGCTCATGCGACCAGCTTGAGGTCGAGCGGACCCTCGGCGCGCCGCTGCGGGCGTTCGGCGGCGGGATTGAGTCCCTGATGGGATTGTCCACAGTTCGGACCCTACTGGCGGCCGGTGCGGCCGCGGCGGCCGGATCACTCCTGGTCGATCGCCTGCTCGAGGAACTCGAACTCGAATGTGCGCGCTCGCCGCTAGTCCTCGCCATCGAGGATCTGCACTGGTCCGACACAACGACGCTGGTCTGGTTGCGATGCGTAATTCGGCGCGCCCGCGAACTGCCCTTACTGGTGGTGCTGACCACTCGTCCACCGGTCCCCGGCACAGACCTATACCGGGCGCTCTCCGGCCTTCCGCTGGAGCGACTCGATCTGGGTCCGCTGCCGTCTGAGGACTCCTCGGCGCTGACGGCCGCAGTCCTGGGCCAGGAGCCAACTGCGCTGGCCAGGGCGGCGGTCGACCAGGCCGGTGGAAACCCGCTCCTGTTGCTGGCGATCCTCGACGCACTGAGTATCGGTGCCGATAGCGCTGTCGACGGAATATCAGCTTTGGTCAGGGAGCTAGATCGACAGGCGCTGCGGACGCTCCAGATCGCCGCGGTGGTTGGCACCGAGATCGACCCCGTGGCGGTCGCTGCGATAGCGGGCATACGCACGACCAATCTCCTCGTAGACTTGGAGGCTGCCGCCGCGGCCGGCGTGGTCGTACCCAGGGGTGCCGGCTTCACCTTTCGCCACGAGTTGCTCCGCGAAGCCGTGTTGGCGGAGCTGTCGCCGCAGGCACGCGCTGCACTGCACCGTGATGCGGCGCAGGTACTTGCGACGAGCGGCGCCGGCGTTCTTGCGGTTGCCGAGCAGTATGCCCGAGGCGCTGGCCCGGGCGACTATGAGGCCGCCACGTGGCTGCGATACGCGGCGCAGGAGATCGTCGGGACAGCACCCGCGGCAGCTCTGCGGTTGTGCGACATCGCGATCGCCGCGTGCGATCGTGGGCGGCCGCCGGCCGAGCTCGTGGTGGCGCGGGTTCGGGCCTTGGCCGGCGCCGGCCGGGCGGCAGAGGCCGAGGCGCTCGGTCGCACTCTGCTGCAGGTAGGGCTGGCTCCTGCCGTCGAGGCGCGCCTGCGCCGGGAGCTGGCGTTCGCAGCTTTCATGCAGGGACGTGCCGATGTGGCGGCGATCGAGATGGAGCGTTGCGGGGTTCTGACCGACGATCCGGCGCTGCGAGCCCGGGTGCAGGGCGAGATTGCCTTCGCTCGATTTCTGCAGATCGATCACCCCGGCGCCCGCGAAGCCGGTGAGCGGGCCATCGCCGACGGGCTTGACGCTAATGACGGAGCAGCACAGGTCGCCGGCGGGGGCGTTCTGTGTTTCCTCGATCTGTTCCAGATGCGGCTCGACGAGGCCGGTGGCCGCGCCCGGGAGATCGTGCAGCTTGCGGACCGACCCGAGACAGTGGACGCTCACGTCTTCCAGCCCTGGTTCATCGCCTCGGTCGTCTGGCTGGAGGCGGACCGGTTCGACCTACTGGCCGACTGCGCCCGGCGCGGTCGCGAGAATGCTGTTCGATACGGCTCGGCGTGGGCCGTTCCGGCCTACGACGCGATCACCGCCTTCGGCTGGCTCCGGGTCGGCGAAATCGACGATGCGGCCGCCACGGCGGAGGCGGCACTCAGCTATGCCGATGGAGTCGATGGATTCGGGGTCGCGGTTTGGTGCAACTCGTTCCTCGCTCAGATTGCGCTGCATCGAGGCGCGGACGACGTCGCTGCCGAGCGGATTGCAGCTGCCGAGCAGTGGCTGGCACGTGGGCGTGCCCAGTTGGGTTTCGAGCAACTGTGCCTGGCCGCCGCGGGCCTGTCCGAGCATCGCGGTGATCTCGATCTGGCCTATTCCGTGTTGTCGGAGGTTTGGGACCTCTTCGTCGGCACCGGCGTCCGTTCCGCGCTACCGTCCTTCGCGGGGCAACTGGCGCGGCTAGCCAGCCGGACCGGCCATGCCGACCGCGGTGTCGAGGTAGCCGCCGTCCTGACCGAACTCGCGCCCATAGCGGACACGCCCAGGGTTCGGGTCGTTGCTGAGATCGCCGCCGCGTGGCGAGACGGTGACGCCGACCGAGCGCTCCGGGCTGCCAAACTAGCCGCCGGCACCCCGTTAAAACCACTGGCGGCCGCGACGCACACCGACGCGGCGGCCCTTCTGCGCCTGCGAGGCCGAGCAGCCGAGGCCGACCTGGTTGCCGCCTCGGCAGCGAGCCGATGGTCGGCGATGGGCGCCGACGCCGACGCCGCCAACAGTGCTGCGATGAGCCGCACCGCCCGACCCCTGACCCCCCGCGCGCATTTCGGCATCACCTCGCTCACCGGCACCGAGCGACGCGTTGTCGGGCTGGTCGCCAGCGGCAAGGCGAATTCCGACATCGCCGCCCTGCTAGGGATTTCACGGCGAACGGTGGAGTCACACGTCTCCGCTGCCTACCGCAAGCTCGGGGTCAACTCCCGAGTGGCGATGGCGCGAATCGCGCTGCGCCATGGCATCGGGGCCTGAAATCTCCGTGCACACACGGATGTCGGGAACGGCTGGGGTGGGGAGTCTTGGAGCATGGCAATCACGTTTACCGTCACGGTGCAAGGGCGGCCGCTGAAGCGGACATACCTTTCCCACTTTGACTTCTTCCGCAATCCGCAGACCGTGTTCGTGCGCACCGACGAAGCAGGTCGAGCCACGATCGGAAGCGTCGTCTCCACCGCGCAGATCCAGGTTCGGGTGCACGCCCAGAACGCAGTCGTCCGGTCGCTGGACGGCAACTTTCCGATACCGGTGGAGGTCTCGCAGGAATTCACGGTGTCCAACCAGGGAACGATCAACATCAATACGGATGCGGAGCAGCAGGATCACTTTCGGATCATCGAGCACTGTCTGGACGCTTACGACACAGTCTGGCGCCAATTCCGACCGTTCAACCGATCCGGCCGGGGCGCCTTTCCGTTCGGTACCGGCGGCACCATCGCGCAGGACCGAGGACGGCTCCCTCGCATCGAGGTCGTCTACCCCGACAACAGCCCCGCCCAAGTGGCCTTCACCGAACCTGTCTCGCTCGGCACCGGTCACCCGCTGATCCACATCAAACACAAGTCGCAGGACGCCCGGCTGTTCGGATCCACCGCACAGAACGTCGACGCCACTCTGATTCCGCACGAAATTGCCCACGCCCTGTACTTCGCGCTCATGCCGCTGTCCACCCGGGCTTCGGTGGAGACCGGTTACCTGGCCTGGATCACCAGCCAGGTGGCCGCTGGCCTGCCGCCCTTCCACAACACGACCACCGCGACGACCGAGTTCGTCGCGTGGATCGAGGCGCTCGGCATCTTCTCAGAGCGACTGTTCTTCTTCGCGAAGCGTCACACCCCGCCACTCACCGGCGCCGACCTCCGGCGGTCGTTCTTCCGCGATGAGCTGTCCGCCGCGCCGCTGTTGCAGACCACGAATCTCACCGGGTACACGCAGATAGGCACCCTGAACGGCAACGGCGTCGTGCCGATGCTCACCGGGGACGACGTGGAGGGAGCCGTGTACGGTTCGATCTTCGTCGACCTCGCGCGGCGGCCCGGCCTCCGGGAGGCGGTCGGGCAGTACATCGGTAGCTCCGACGACAGCGTCCTGGGGTTCGACGACTTCCGCAACCTGCTGATCAGCGAGACCGATTTCGACGCCGACATTGTCGCCGTCGCCAATACCTGGGGGCTGTGATGCCCGCCTGGGACGAGGCCCTGCCATGAGATTCACGGCCGAGCACGAACGCCGGCCAACCGGCGTCTTCAATGCTCTGCGTGCAGACTCCCGCCGGATCGTGCTAACAGACGAGTCGGTGCGGTACCACCTGAGACTGAGCAGCGTCGAGGTCGCCACCATTGCAGTGGTGAACCTGGAGCAACTGACGCGCACGGGCTGGCGGACGGTGCAGACGGTATGGCGGCGCGGGGCGGCCGCCGATACCGTCGGGACCGTCCGGCTCGACTCCGGTGCCACCGAAATCCGTTGCAGGGCAACTGTATCCGGTTCGCAGTCGGCGACACCGTCACTGCCGGTGGATGTCCGCGCAGCGCCGCCAGTTCTTATCCTGCTGTCGATGGGCGGCTGGTGGGGCGGGAGTCCACCACAGCCGGATGGGCCGGCCAACGCTGAGGCGGCTCAGCTCGAGGAGCGTCACGGAATCCGGGTCGACCCTGATCGGTGCCGGCTCCGGGGAATCCCGTCGGGTCTCATCCAGACGTTGGTCACCAATCAAAATGTCCAGTGCAACGACCTGTGCAGCGATAGCTGCATAAATTTCATCGAGCATCTCGCACTGCGGCTGCACGAAGACGAGAAGCTGGCTGACGTGGTCCGCAGCATTAACGGCTCCTGTAGCGACCGGACCAGCATCGACGCCATGAACAACACCGTCATCATTGGAAAATGGGAGAACTCGGAACTCGAAGCCATTCGTCCCCCGGGGATTACGACCTGGGAACAGATTTTGGACGGCCATCGAATTGCGGGTGGACGTGAGGTCATCATGGTCGGCCAGAGTCATGGCGGCGCCAAGTTCGCCGGCCTAACTCGGGAATCGGACGGGCACTGGCGTTGGGGCAACGACCTGAATGTTGAGTTGTTCGTCTCCTGGGACAGCGCCGACCTGTTTGGCGGGGTGTCCAGCGTCGGCGACCGCCCGCAGACTGTGCTGGCCTTCTACCAGCGGGCGGACATATTGCCGATGCAGAACGGCAACCACATCGTGGAAGCCACTGAGGAGCACAACCTCACCCACCTGTTCAGTCACAACGCGATCCCGCGGAGCCAGTTCGTCCACGACAAGACGGTGACGTTCATCCGCGACGCCGTGTCGAACATCCGGCGGCGACAGCGCAACGGCGACAGCGCCACGTTTCGGCTGACCGCTGCGGGCGCCCCGATCGAGCGCATCGAATCGTTGCGCATCGGACCTTGCCATCTCGCACACGCGGCTCCTACCGCGAGCGGACCGGTTCTGTGCCTCATTCCCCGCTCCGACGATGTCCTCCAGATTCGGCGGATCACCGAGCACGGCCTCATCGGCGCACTCATCGATGAGCGGCCGTTGGCAGGCGGTTATCGGTCGGCCGCCAGCTGCCAGGTCGGTGCCGACACGTATCTGCTGCTCGTACAACAGCTGACGGGTTTGTCATTCGACAACGACCGGTCGATCATCTTCAAACTGGACGCGAACGGCGCGATCTCAACCCGGCACTATCCGCAAAACCAGGCCGAACAGACTTCCGGGCCGCTGCGCGGAGCCTGGGACTTCGCCGGGTCATTCCAAATCAACGGCCGTCAGTTCTTGGCGGTGGCATCTACGAACGGCGAACTCAAAGTCGTCGAGGTCAGCGCGGCCGGTTCGCTGACCGCCGTCGCCGACCCCACGAGCTTCGGTTTGTTCGGCCTGCTGAGCCTGGGTGATATCACCGCGCTGGCATTCCACCAGACCGCCGGCCGCGCCTACCTGCTCACCGGACACCACGCCATTTCCGTCCGCAGGATGAAGGCCGACGGCACGGTCGATGCGGTGACCTGGCAGGACAACTCGATGACGTTCTTGCTCGAATCAATTGATGCGATTCAGGTGGTTCCCGCGGTGGACGGGGATGTCGTATTCGTCGGATTGAGCACCGGCGCGGTGCGTGTGCTCAGGTTCCATCCCGACGGCACTCTCGGCGACACCGTCCACAATAAATGGGCCGACGGGAGTGGACGGAAGGTCGTGGTGACGTACGTCATTGGCGGCAATGCCTACGCCTTCGTGGTGGATCGGGCCACCTGAAAGTCCATAGGCAGTGACTACACCGCCGGTCGTCCCGGCGACCGAATCGACCTCGACGACAACTAAAGGAAGGAAACGCCATGAGCTCCGGAGACGGCAAGGAAATCGAACGGAAGTACCTCGTCCGAGGCGACAACGACGACTGGCGCGAGGGCACTCCAGGAAAGCGCATTCGGCAGGGCTACCTGAACAAGGATCCCGCGCTCACCGTTCGCGTGCGTGTGTACGGCGACGACGCCTTCCTCACGATCAAGGGCCCATCGGTCGGAGCGTCCCGATCGGAGTGGGAGGACGCGATCCCGCTATCCGCTGCGGAGACGATTCTCGATGCGGCCGCGCTACCGCCGGTGCTGGAGAAGACGCGCTATCGCAGGGAAGTCGCGGAATACATCTTCGAGATCGACGAGTTCCACGGTCACCTGGAAGGCCTGATCACCGCTGAGGTTGAGAAGCCGGCGGCCGAGCTCACCGACGACGGTGCTCACTGGCAGCCAAAGGTACAGCCGACCTGGCTCGGGCAGGACGTCACGGGCTACCTGCGGTACCTGAACTCGCGGCTGCCGGACACGGCGTACGCGCAGTGGCCAGAAGACCAGCGCACGCGTTCTGACGGGACGGTGCCAGAACCGGGCGCGCGGGTCGAGTCATAGCCATCCGCACTATCGCCCAGAGGAGTGTCAGATGCCGAAGCCGATCAGCCTGTTCGTCCATGCACCGTTCCGGGCTACAGATCCGCAACCCGGGCCGTGGAGTCTTCGGTTGGCATTTGGTGACCCGCAGCCGCCCGAACTGCGCGCCTGGCCCGGCGAGCTGGCTGAGTTCGTCCTGTTGGAAACGACCTCACCGAACACCCCGCTACACGCGGCCGCCAGCGGGTATCTGTCCACCCGCTTCCCAGATGATCGGGTAGCCGACCCGAACCGGGCGCTGGCGACCGATCCGACCCAGGACGAACCCGCCACGGTGCTGATCTACCTGAACCCGCGACCATTTGTGGATCTGGACCCGGCGCTCAGCTTGCTCCTGGGGCAACTGAACTCGGACGCGCCGACGGCCACGCCGGCGATGGCCAATCGGTTCACCGTGCCACCCGGCTTCCTCAGGAGCTTCATCTACCTGAACGTCGATACCGCATCGCTGCGCACGGCGCTGACGCCGGCACTGGACGCGCTGACCGTGCCACCGGCGACGACGGCGATGGAGCGCGATACGCGCTGGCGCCTTTTCCTGCAGGGAGACGCCGACATCCATGTCAGAGCAGGCGATGTGATCGGGCGCGCCGGTGCCGCCGTCATGGCGCCAACGGCCGCCGGTCGTCGACAGGTCGGATTCTCCGTACTCAGCCGCCAGGGCACGATGGACCCGGCCCGCTTCTACGACCACGTCCGCGATTTCGTCGAGGAGAGCGCGACACTCGACGACTGGCTCGGCCTAGTACCGCAGCGCTGGCCGTTGTTGGGTGGCAACGTCCCGGTCGCGGACTTGATCCAACGGACCCGAGAATTCATCTACCCCTACAGCGCCCTGACCCAGTTCGCTTTTGATCGCGCATTGACTCCGGCCCAGTGGCGCGAGGTCGGAAACAACCAAAAAGCGCAGTATCGCAAGCGCCTGCTGCGCCGCACGGGTCAGCACTCGGGAACCGATCCAGTGCCGCCCTTCCAGTTCAATGATCCGGACTGGGAGAACCTGTTCCAGTTAGAGGCGGTTGCCGAGTACTACGCCAACTTCACCGATCCCTGGCGCGCCGGGGCCGCACCGCTCGACGTCGGCGACCCGGCCTACCAACCGATCGAGCTCCTCCCCATCCAGGGCGCGGGCGCGACGGCCACCGGAAATAGGTTGACCCTCGACGGCGCACCGGACTTTGGCCGAATCTGGCCGGGCCGGGACCTCGTGTCCGTAGATGCAGACGCTGGCCGAGAAGGCAAGACGTACCGAATCACGGGGGTCGATCCGGCGAACAATCAACTCACCTTGGACGCCCATCCCGATCTCGGCGGCGCCGCGACGACGGCGTGGCGCATCATTGGCCGGCCCACTCTTGTGCTGATCGACCCCATGGGCGGTCGGATAGCGGGGGAGAGCGCAACCGTCGTCACGGCCGGACCGCCGTCGCGAGTCAGGCTCGATCCACCTGCCGGCACTCTCGCCAAGGTGAACAAGTACGGATTCGAGACCATCGAATTTCATCAGGACACGTCTTCGGCCGCACGCAGTCACATCTACCGGATCACCGGGGTCGAGCCGGCCAACAACACCGTCGTGCTGGACGGCACACCACTCTTTCCCGACGGCACCTCGGAATGGTCTATACCAGCTGGAGTGGGTGGCCAACTACCCCGCCTCGCCTACAGCCTGGGCAAGAACGAGGCTCGCGGCTGGGATCACTACGACGGGGTGATATTCCTCGTCTACGACGGCGACGTCCTCGGGCGGTTCCGCTTCTCGAGCTACACGTCCCATGCGCACGAGCCGCACACGGAACATCGGTCGTCAATCCGCGGCAACGCGCGGTACTTCATCGAAAGCTATCGCTCAGGGAATGCCTACAAGAACTTCAGTTTCAAACTCGTGGATACCGGGTCGATGACTTTCAGCACCGGCGGGTGGGTGTTCGGTTACGACGGCGTCCGGGAGAACCGACACTACTTCGAATCCCAGGTCGAAGAGGACACGGCGGCACCAGGGACTGTCCCCGGCACGATTGGCAAAGGCTTGATCCGGTTGCACAGAGGCAATTACGGCGGTGGAGGCACCGGATCCGACGGATGCGTGACATCGCCGGTGTACTTCCATCTGCGAGCGGCGCTCGCCGCGCTGTTCCGAGGCGAGCACACCCTCTTGGCGAATCCTGAATCTTTCGATCCACGACTGGAGCAGATCGCGTCGGCGTTGACGCCTCAAGCCAATGACGCGCTATACACCGCGATCGGCGATCCGGCCACCGGCGCGTCCGTCTGGAACTCGAAGATAGCCGCAGTTCTCTGGTTGATCCGTCCGGACGAACGACCGTTGGGGTAAGGCAAACAATGTATCGCTCATTGGGCACCGTTGAAGAGTTCGTCTCTCGCCTCCCGGGCGGGGCCGACCTACTGTCGTCCATCGGCACGATCGTCGACGCGACCCCGTTACGTCGCATCCACCTTCAGGACCTTCGTGTCGAGGACGTGTTCTCCGGTACCGAGATCAACCTGGCGCTGCTGGTCGACGGAACCATCGAGCTCAAGGTTCCCGGGTTCCCGGCGCTCTCGATCACCATCGGGGCGACCGACGACGCGTACACCGCAATACGCGGGGTGGTCACCGTCGGCGAGACGTCCGACCTAACGTTTCCGGACATCCGGGCAACCCTGCGCCTGGACACGCCGCTATTACGAACCGTCGATCCCCCCGGTCCGTTGGAGGTCACTGTCCAGGGGTCCTTCTCGATGGACCGCGGCGTCAACATCAGGGCATCCCTCGCGGGCTTCAGCCTGCCTCAGGTCATGATCGGCAACACCGGCCTGCTGGTCAGCGCCTCCCAGTGCGTCCTCGACCTGGCCGACGACACCACGCCCGACGCGATCACCGCGCTGGGCTTCGGTCCGGAGTTCCGCGGGATCCATGCCGCCACCGCCACGCTGATGTGGTTGCCGCAGACCGTGTTTAACGGGCTGCCCGGCCTGCGGCTGGATCTCGTCGACCTCGCGATCGGGACCGAAGGCGTCTCGTTCGACATCGCGCAAACGTTCACGCTGGACGACGACGGCCGGCACATCCTACCAACGTCCGAGCGCGCGGGCCACCTGTTCGACACCGGCTTCGAGCTCGGGCTGCGGGAAGTCACCGGGCAGGTGCGCACGAATGTGCCGACGGCGTTCGGCGTCAGCGGCCTTTTGCGGGTGCCGTTCCTCGACGCGCTATTCGCAGTGGAGTTCGGCGTGCGCCCAGAGGAGGAGGGCCACGCGATCGCCGTGTCGCTCACGCAGTCCTCCTCCACGATCGACCTCGATCTCGGCGCCGGGAGCCTGACTGTCGAGAGGCTTCACATCGACGGCGTCGTAGACGAAACAGGATTCACCGTCACCGGCAGCGTGAGCGGTGCCCTAAGTCTCGATCCGTTGGACGTCCTGATCGATCGCGCACAGGTCAGTCTCCGGCACGACGCCGACCACGATTCCCTCGAGATCGAACTGAACGGGCTCGACCTCGGCCCGCTCGGCGAGGTCGAGTCGGCGAAACTGCGGATCATCAGCAGGGTCGACGACGCCGACGTCAGGACGAACTCCGTCGTAATCGAGGGGACCTATCGGTGGGCCGACCTCGTCCAGCGCTTCGACCTCACCACCCTCCCCGCACAGTTCCCGCTGCCACCTGACGACGGTCTGATCACCGCCTTCCTGTCATGGGAGGACGACGGGAACGGCGGTTTCGAGATCGTCGTGCGCTTCGACGCGTCAGTCGAGCACCCGGACTCGCTGTGGCAGTTCATTCCGTCCGACTTCCGGCCGGAAGTGCACACGTTGGTGTTCACCGCCGAGGTGCGATATGCACACGCGGCTGCCTTCGCCGGTGAACCATCGGGAAGCGAGTTCAAGGCCGAGCTATCGGCGAAGGTGACCGTGCGGCTGCCGGCACTGCCTCATTTGGCCGTCAATCTCGTCACAGTCCACACCGGCGGGGATGACGGGCTCGTCGAGGGCACGATACGTGCAGGGATCGACCAGGCGGGCACCGGCTATCTGCGCGTGACCGTGTCCGACCCGGTCGCCATTGACTTCGATCTGCCGGGCATGCCGCAACCGGAACCCTTCCTGCACGCCGAGATCACCTCCATCGACTTCGATCTCGCCGCGGGTTCCGTCGCGGAGGGCGGATTCACCATGTTGGGCACCTTCTCGGTGCGTCCCATCAACCCGCCGCTGCCTGCTCCCCTCACCTCGCATTTGCAGGGGCTGTTCGAGTCAGTGGACGTCGGTGACCTGACCGGCACGACCGAGCTGAGCCTCCGATTCCGTGACGACAGGGCTGCTGTAGTCCTGGACTGCACGTTCTCCGCGGGGGCCATCGACGTCAATGTGTTCGAAATGCTCGGCGGAGTGGCTGGCGCGCTGGGCGTCCCCCCGGACGCCGACCCGCCCCGGGGGGCAGCCGCGCTGGACATCGCCGTTGGTGTCGGGCTGCGCGGCCTGCGATTTCAGCTGGGCTCACTGGTCGCCGGCGGAGCCGGCGAGACGGCGTCCTTGGAGCTGCGCGCTGACCTGCGGCTGGCAGACCTCGCCGTTCCGTTGCTGTTGCGACTGTCGAACCTCGAACTGGCGCTCGGACTGGACGCGATCGACATCCCGCTGCGACCCCCCCGGTTCCCCCTGAGCCCTTCAGACCTTGCTGGCCTGACCACCGATGCAGCCTGGCAGAGCAGGATTGACGGGCTGGCGTCGGCCGCCGTCAGCCAACCGATGACCTCGGCCGGAGCGGCGGAGGCAACCCGAATCGCTGCTCAGTTGACCCTTCTGCAGGCGCTTTTCGCGATCCGCCAAGCCATGGAACCGGGTAGCCGCGGGGGTTTCGAGGACGGAGCCGGAGTCGTCATCGGCGTGCTGGACGCAGCCAGCGGAGTCATGACGCCGGCCAGTGACATCTCTCTCGCGCTTCGTGCAATTCGGATCGTGATCCCGTTCGCCGACCCTCGTGACGTTCGTGTCGAAGGTGGCGCCAGCCTGACCGGCTTTGCTGCCGACGACCCGCTGAAGGCGCTGGAGGGCCTGCAGTTGGGGTTGGGCATCTCTGCGGACACGATCTTCTTTTCCCTGCAGACGATCAGCTCGCTAATTCAGATCCCTGACCTTGGTCGCTAGGGTCTGCCCCGAGTTCAGTTGACACCTGACCTCTGAGGTTTCGGCCTCAGACGGAAGGATGTCTTTCGTGGCTAAGCCCTATCCCAAGGAGTTCCGCGACGACGTCGTGGCCGTGGCCCGCAAGGGCCAGGCGACGCTGACGCAGATCGCGAAGGACTTCGGCATCTCCGAAGGCTCGCTCGCGAACTGGATGAAGCAGGCCGACATCGAGGACGGTCGCCGTCCCGGTCTCACCGACGTCGACCGTGCTGAGCTTCGCGAGTTGAAGAAGCGCAACCGCCTCCTCGAGCAGGAGAACGAGGTCCTGCGTAGGGCAGCGGCCTACCTGTCGCAGGCGAACCTGCCGGGAAAATAGTCTTCCCGCTCGTCCGAGAGATGGCTGCGACCGGCGCCCCGATCAGGGTGCCGGTCGCGGTGACGTTGCGGGTGCTCGGCCTTTCGCGGGCCGGGTACTACAAGTGGCTCAGCGACCCCGTATGCCAGCGGGACTACGACGACGCCCACCTCATCGACAAGCTCTACGACCTCCATGGCGACGATGCGACGTTGGGCTACAGGTTCCTCACCGACGAACTCGAAGACGAGCACGGCATCCAGGTCGGGGAGAACCGGGTGCACCGCCTGTGCCGCATCGCCGGCATCACTGCCAGCCACCACAAGAAGCGCTCCAAGACCGGCTCGACCGGCCCCGCGCCACACGACGACCTCCTCGCGGTCGTCGACGAGCACGGCGTCGTACGTCACGAGTTCCTCGCCGACGCCCCGAACAAGGTGTGGCTGTGGGACATTTCCGAGCACCCCACCCGCGAAGGCAAGCTCTACATCTGCGCGATCAAGGACGTGTGGTCGAACAAGATCGTGGGCTACTCCATCGACTCCCGGATGAAGTCGTCCCTGGCGCGGGCCGCGATGCGCAACGCGATCGCGCTCCGCAGCCCGGCCGGGACAGTCTGTCACTCCGACCGAGGCGGTCAGTTTCGTGCCAAGCGGACCCAGCGGCTGCTGGCGAACAACGACCTGGTGGGGTCGATGGGCCGCTCCCACGGCGCCGGCGACAACGCCAGCATGGAGAGCTTCTTTTCCCTGCTGCAGAAGAACGTCCTGAACACCCGCCGTTGGGACACCCGCGACGACCTCCGCCTCGCGATCGTCACCTGGATCGAAACCAAGTACAACCGACGACGCCGCCAGCGGGCCCTCGGCAAGCTCACCCCGGTCGAGTTTGAGATGATCTACAAGGCCGCAGAAGCGGCCTGACTACTGCAAACCCCGAGTGTCAACCAGACCGGGGGCAGACCCCTACCCCGGCGGCTCGGTGGACCTGAGCCGGCTGACACTGGGGTACGGCTTCACCCGCAATTCCCTGTCCATGTCATTCCGCGGCGCGCTGCGGCTCCCCGAGCAGCTCAGAGAAGACCTTGACACGGCGGACACGATCGGGGCCGGCGTCCGGCTCCCCCGGGACACCAAGCTCGGCTTCCGGTTCGACATCATTCCCATTCCCGGTCCGATACCGGTGGTTCCGCTGTTCGAATTCGACCTCGACATGCGTTCCGACATCTTGCCGGCAGTGGCGACCGGAGGGCGCTGCGAGCCGTCCTGGGATGGCCTCGAAATGAATATCCCCGGCGTCGTCCGCGTCGGTCTGAAGCACCTGGCTTTTGCACCGATGTTCGGCATCCTGCCAATCCCCAACATCCGGTTCGGTGGCGACGTGGAAGTTGGGAACGACAGCGCCGGCATCACGGTGATCGTGGACGAAATGTTCGTCCTGGCCGGACTCCTCGTCCAAGGATGGCCGCCGATTCCGATACCGCTACTAGCGGATCCGTCGACGCCCTATTTCGACAATGTTTGCGTCAACGTGCGGCTCGCGGGTTTCGGCATCAACGTCCACCTGACCCGCCCGTTCCCGAAACCCTCTCCAATGATTCTCTTCGAGCTCATCGGTCTCATCAACGACCCTATGATGCCGATCGACCCCGCCGGCGAACTCGCCGGATTGATGCGGGCCAGCATCAGTGATGCCTTCATCACTCTGCCGGAATCGGTACGGGCGATACTTCCCGACGCTCTCGGCGAGATCCGGAAGCCATTGAATGCAGAGATCAACGTCGGGCAGCTAATGACCGCCGTGCAGGCGACCGCTTCGACGGTCGGCATCGTTGTCGACGCGATCACCTCGGCCGAACCTGCCGATGTCGAGCGGGCCATCCGCCAGGTCATGGCGGACCCGCCGAGGATCGCACTCGGTGACGTGCTCGCCATGCTGCCTCCAGAACTGCGGAAGACCCGCGTCGGCGGTTCGTTGGCCGGTTTCGACGCGCGCGTCGTCGTACTGTTGATCGAAGCAGGTGCTCCCGAGCGGCTTGCTGCAGAATTTAGTCTCCGGGACGATCCGCCCGCACCTGCTGCGCCCCCAGCGATGCAGCTTGGGCAGCAGCCGTCAGCGTCCGAGCTGGCGCGGTACCGACCGGCGATGCCGGCTGATCGGACCAGGCGCTTCGATCTCGACGACCCCGCCAACAGCCTGTTCAGCGGCATCGAATTCGCCGCTTTCGCCGCCGCCGATATTGCTGCCATCCCGGCGCACCGCAACTCCGGTGATCCGCTGCGGCCGGTACCGGCGGGTGTCGTCATAGGTGCTCGGGTGAGCGTGTTCGGACGACAGCGGTTCCGCTTCATGGGCTACCTGTTCGAGGACGGTTCATTCGGTCTGGTCAGCGCGGTCGACGTCGGACACATTCGACTCTCCGTGGCTGGCATCGGAGTCGAACTGCCGTTCTCAGTGAGCGGTCGCCTCACCTTGGCCGGCCGTCATCGACGCGGTGGGTTCTACGGCTTCGTGTCGGCCGACGGTTCAGGTACCTGGACGATCGCGCCCGGTGTGCTCCGAGTGGAACTGGGCCTCGCAGGCAAACCCGTGCACGCCGAGATCCACAGCGCTGGCACGTTCGCATTGCGAGGCGCGGGTCGGATACTGCTCTTCAATGGCGCAGTCCGGATCGAGGGCAGCATCGACATCAGTGACACCCACTGCTTTGTCGACGGGAGGTTCAACTGGAACACGACCTCCCAGGTCGCCGGGCGGCCGATCCTTGCACTCGGGCTTGCGGTGCGCGGACGTGTCGGTCCGAGCAGCACCTTCGAACTCGGCGGAGCCGGCACGCTCACGGTTTTGGGCAACGAACTACTTGACGTCCGAGGCGTGGTCAGTCACCGAGGTGCATCGGTGCGCGCCCGCATCGACACTAAGGAGTGGAGGATCGGGGGCGCAAGGATACCCTGCAGCGTCGATATGGCCATCGCCGGCGAAATCAACCTCGCCAAGCGCCACAAGCCGACCGCCTTCCTTGAGGGCGCGGGCAGCATCAGTGTCTACGGTGCGCAGATCGTGGGGCGCGGCGGTGTGACGATGGGCAACGATTCATTCATGACATACGTCGACGGCTCGCTGCGATGGTATGACCGCCAGTGGCTGCGCGGGCGGGTGGAGTTGGGCACCGCCGGTATCACGCTCAGCGGACACGCCTCGCTCGGTCTCGCACTCACCCCGAGCAACCTGGCCGGCATTGAGCTGGCGAACCTGTTCTTCAAACTGGACGTGGGTGCGACCTTCCGCCTCGACCCTGCCGGCGGACTAGTAGGTTTCACGATCGACGGCAGCTGGTCACTGGGAGCAAGCGCTCCTGGAACGGGGCAGATCTTCCCGCTTGCTGCCCAGCGAATCGAGATCGGGACTGATACCGGTCAGCTCGACAAAGAGCTGATCTCCATCGGGGGCTTCTCGCTCCTGCCTCTGCGTCAGATGTCCGGCCTAACGGTGCCGATACCGCAGTTCACACCGAACTACGACGATCCACCACCAGTGGAGATCGCAGTTGTGGACTCGGTCATCGGGCCAATTCTCGGTTTCCGCTGGGACGCCTGGAATATTGGCGGGGTAACCGACGACAATGTAAGGGCGAAGATCCCGCTCGGGTTCTCGGAATCGACGGCGGACGTCGAAATTGCCCTCCCCTTGGACCTCTCGTCCAGTTTCAAGGTTGCGCTGGTGTGGCGTAGCCACCACCTACAGCTGAAGATCTCCCGAGGAAATACTCAGCCGCAGTATCACTCCCTATGAAACGAGTGCTACCATCCAATAGGCAAATATGCGGGCCTGAAGAGGCTTGGCAGCAATGGACCGAAGCGGCCCGAAGCGATGCGCGATCAGGCACCGAGGGTGTACTGATCACCGGTTGCCGAAACCGGGGACGCAGGCGCAGATGGGCTTGGCTCTGAGGAAACCGGCTGGCCGTGGCGCTCCGAAGGGTTGAAAATGGCCCGCGCGGGGCAGGCGCCCCCAAAGCGCCTGCTCCGCCCCCGATTTCAGCTTCGCCCCCTTGTCCCGGTGTGCTTAGAGCTGACTAGGCCCTCTCCGACCTACGAACGGGTGAACACGTGTCCGAGAACGACCGACGAGACATGTTGATGAAGGAGTACGGCGAGGTTGCCAGCAGTTTCCGCCTGCTGACCGACATTCGATTCAAACTCTTGGCCGTCCTG
Organism: Nakamurella multipartita DSM 44233; assembly: GCF_000024365.1. Taxonomy (NCBI): domain Bacteria; kingdom Bacillati; phylum Actinomycetota; class Actinomycetes; order Nakamurellales; family Nakamurellaceae; genus Nakamurella; species Nakamurella multipartita. The sequence goes on along the minus strand of NC_013235.1, from coordinate 3,134,227 downwards.
CCGCTGGCCGCGGCAGCGACCGCCATTGTGCTGGACAACGCGCGAACCGCAGAAGCAGGACTCATCTTCTCGCTCTTCGGACTCGTCGTGACTTTAGGGCTGGTCACCTACAATTCGCGAAACGACCAGCTGTACGACACCCTCATCGGCCGCGCCGCATCAATAGAGCGTCAGCTCGGTGACTTCGACGGCGCATTCTCGAATCGCCCCCGTGCGTGGCGGATCCTGGGGTCCGGGAAACTTCGGTGGCGAGTGGACCACCGAATGGGTGTGGCGACCGTGTACACCGCATCGATCGGGCTCTGGCTGTTCGGCGTGTTCAACGCGTCGGCGCACATTGGCTATGCCGTTACAGGCACTGCAGCCGTTCCATCTTGGATCGAGTTAGTCGCGCTCTGTCTCGCAATCATTCTGGTCTCCGTGGGTGCCGCGATGCTACGAAGCCGCAAGGAGTCGTTGAGGGTGCGACTGCGGAACGCGGCGAGCAACGCAGTGCACGCGGTGAACAAGCTGCCGGTCACAGACCTTGCAGAACGCGGTCCGATCCGGGTGCTCGCTGAACTGGGCGGCATCAGCGAAACCACCGCGCTCGCGCGTGTGCAGCACCTGAGCCAGCTGCCTCATGACGAGGTCGTTCTGTTGGCTGGGGAACATACAGGTCTCAGGGGGGCAGCCAATCTCGTTTCGTACGTTGTGGATCTGCCGCCCGAGTGGGTGTACGACTGTGCGACGGGTCGCCGCCAGCCATCCTTATCGGCATCCAATGATGCTCCCTCAGTGCAATGATCCGTCGCCGCATGACTTTCTGAATTCGGAAGCCAACGGGGACCATCACGAAGCACAACCGGGTCACGACGGTGCGTTATTCCCGGCACCCTTGACGACAAGGGACCATGCACCGCAGCGGCTTTAGCCTTCCTATGCCTCACCAACAATCGAAGGTCCGTCAAGCGCTCCAACGCAACGGGGCTGTCATAGGCCGAGTTGCGTGGCAGCGTTGTCGTCCCAGGCGGTGTCGGTGCGGATGTAGGTTCCGACGCTAGTGAGTGAGCGGTGCCGGGTCTGGTGGGCAATAGCGTGATCGGTGGCGCCGCGGGTGTGGGTGTACGTGACGAACCCGGCGCGGAGGCTGTGCGCCGAATACGTCTCGGGGGCGTCGAGGTCTGCGGCACCGACGGCGGTCTGCCAGGATGTCGTTGACCGCAGCGAGGGTGAGCCGACGGTCAAGTGCCCGGTTGCCCTTTGACACGGCCCGGAACGCCGGACCGTCGGTGATGCCGGCAAGCTGCAGCCAGGTCTGCAGGATCGTGACGGGGCAGCGGGCCGGGTTGGTAGCGCGGGGGAGGACGACGAGCTCGTGGGTGTCCCCGCGCTGGTTGGTCTTGGACCGGGGGAGCTGAAGGACGAGACCGCTTTCGTGGTCGGTGATGTGGTGGACGTCGATGCCGGTGATCTCGGAACGGCGCAGTGCGGCGACGAACCCAACAAGAATGATCGCGCGGTTGCGGGCACCGGCAAGATCCGGCTCAGGGGGGCGGCCGCGGGTTTTCCAGCTGTGTCGAGTGGGAAAGGTGGCCAGTACGTCCCACAGCTGGGGCGGCATCAAAGGTCGAGCCTGGTCGGGGTCTGCGTTATGTTCGCGGCGGATGCCCTCCCAGACGCCGACGACGAGGGCGTTGGCGGTGGGGTCGGGGTGGTTCTGAAAATTTTGGACGAACTTGATCGCTGACAGCCGGCGGCTCATGGTGCCGACCTTCGCCCCGTGGCCGGCCAGCAGGGTCAGGTATCCGGAGACGGTGCGCGGGGCGGCGGGTAGGGGAGTGACGCCTTGCTCGATGCACCAGGTGGCGAACTCGGTGCAGTCGGAGCGGTAGCCACGGACGGTGTTCGCGGCGCGGGCGGCGCCAATATAGCGGCGCTCGTCCGCGGACAGCTCGTCGTGTTCAGCGATCGCCATCAGGTCCGGCTGCCCCACCTCGTCCGGCACCGCCGGCAGCGAAGTGGTCACGGGTCGATCGGCCGATGGAACGGCAGCATGTTGTGCGGCACCTCACGCCGGGCCCGCAGTCCACTAGATCCATGCCGGCGCACCGTGTCGGCCAGGTCCTGGGCGCCGCCGGCGGGGCGCCCAGCGTTCACGGCACGGCTCGACCGCGCTGAGGTGGTCACGACCGCTGGCCGTCCGTGCCATCGTCGGCGGCCCCCCGCACTTTCCCACACGACGTGGGGGGATTGGTTCGGTGGTCCAGGCGGCAGCGAAGGCGCGCGTGTACTGCAGGTTGGTGGCCGATAGCCCGGTCCTGTCGGGGAACTCGCGGCGCAGATCGGCGGCCAGCTGTCGAATGACCGCCGAGCCACACGGCTGGATCTGCTGACGCTCAAGGATCAGCCGGCCGATGCGCCAGTTCATTCGGACCAGCTCGGCATTTGCCGCCCGAAGGCGCGTCGTGCGGACCTCGGCGCCGATCAGGCCGACGAGATCGCAGTAACCCTCTCGCACCACCGACGTCACAAGGCCTCGTCCACGAGCACGACGGGATGCGATCCGCGGGCTGCAGATCAGGGCTCAGACTACCTCGACACAACGCTATTACCCACGATTCCATGCATTATCGCGGGTAATATCGAGGCTCACAAACCGGCGCGACAAGGGCGCGGCGCGTACGTACGCGCCGCGCCTGAGGAGCTCTGTCGGTGCGGCGCTGTACACCTTGAGATGACACACAACACGCGGGAGGGGGTGATGTCATGGCCAAGCCATCCAAGGGGCAACTGTCGAAGGCCGGCTCAACGCTGGCGAAGAACTAGTCGAGCGCGACGGCGAAGTCCCAAGCAGGGAAGACCCTCGGTAAGGGGTAGTCGGCTGGCCGGCTGACGGCCGACCTGGTGCCGTCAGCCGCAAACCCCAGAACCCGTCCAGGACATCGAGAACAGCGAAGACTACCCGCTGACCATTGCGGTGCCCGCAATCGTGGTCGCGCTCACGAGACGCCCGCGGAGCCCCCGTCCAGCCGGAGAGAATGAGACGTGGAAAGGCCAGTTGACTTCTCCCGCAAGCGTTACATGCTATGCGGGCAATGTGGTCGCAGGTGGGTCGTCGATCTCGGTTGGGTCGATCGATGGGAACAAGCCCTGGAGAGCTGTCCCGGTTGTGGGTTGACCTGCCAAGACGAAACAGCACCGCGAGTCACAGTCGTTCCGGATGACCTTGCCCTCGCCGACCACAAAGTCGGCCAGCTCGCCTGGAACCACACCAGCACCCAAGTCGATTGGCCCTCGAAGGATTTCGATCCGGCCGCAAAGCTGACCCCTCAGACGAGGCAAATGATGGGAGGAATTACCGAGTCGCCCGATGGGCAGAACGGCAACGCTCTAAGGCCTTACACGTCGGTCCCACTGCCGATAAGGCACATTATGTCAACTAAACCCACTTCTCTCGGCAATGACCGATGCCGCCCTCAGCGTGAGTAGCGTGACGGTATGGCATTGAATCACGTAAGGCGAGGTAGCGGCAGCCCGCTGCTACTCGTGCACGGCCTCGGTGCCGGGTGGCGATCGTGGTCCCCCATCCTTGACGCGTTGGCCGAACGCCGCGAGGTCATCGCCGTCGACCTCCCCGGGTTCGGTGAGACGCCACCGTTGACCGGCGAGGTCTCGATCGCCAGCCTGACCGACTCCGTCGCCGACTTCATCCGTGAGCAGGGCCTGGACGGGGTTTCGACCGTCGGCCAGTCGATGGGTGGCCGCATCGTGCTCGAGCTCGCGCGGCGTGGAGTGGGCGGCGACACCGTGGCGTTGGACCCGGGCGGCTTCTGGAGCGACCGCGAAGTCGCGGTCTTCGGTGCCACGCTGCGGCCGTCGATCGCTCTGGTCCGAGTCCTGCGAGGCGTGCTGCCGACGCTGCTCGGCAGCCGCGTGGGGAGGACGTTACTTCTGGCGCAACTGTCGGCACGGCCGTGGGCGCTCTCGCGAGAAACCGTGCTGCCCGACGTGCGCGGGCTGGCCGACTCCCCGGCGACTGGGGCTGCTTTGGCCGCCCTGGTCAAGGGTCCCAAGCAGCAGGGCGCCCCGGCGGGCTCGGTGCCCGGCCGGGTCACCATCGGTTGGGGTCGTCGTGACCTGGTGACCCTGCCGAGACAGGCCGCACGTGCAACAGAGCTATTCCCCGACGCGGTGCTGCACTGGTTCGACCGATGCGGTCATTTTCCACAATGGGACGTACCGCTCGAAGCGACCCGACTGATTCTTGATAAGACCGATGAGGTTCTGCCCGGGTGACCCTTTGACCGACCCTGTCGCTGTGTTCAGACTGGTCAAAGTTCGTGGGCTTTCGGACGACAGTGCGGTCTTGATGACAGCGGGCCCCTCCCACCTGCCGGCCCGGTTCATAGTTGATCGTGGCCACTGTTCAGCGCCTGGATCATGCTCCGCAGCATCCGGGACATGTCCGCCTGCTCGGCGCTGGTCAGACCCTCCAGCATCCTGACTTCGACGGACCGGACTGCCGCGGTTGCCTTCGCCAGGTTGCGCCGGCCCTGCGGCGTGAGTTGCGTGGGCAGAACCTTGCCGACGGGTGCCGCCGCCGGCCGGGTGATGGAACCCTCTCGCTCCAGAGCCTGGAGCAGCACGTTCATCGATTGCCGGGTGACGAATGCCCCGCGCGCGAGCTCGGAACCGGACAGGCCCGGACGTTGCGCCAGCAGCTCGAGGCACGAGTAGTGCGTCACGCTCATGCCGAGCGGTCGCAGGACTTGCTCCATGGCCACCCGAAGCGCGCTGGACGCCTCTTTCAGCAGGTAGCCCAGTGACGTTTGCAGATCGATGCCGACCCCGTCTTGACTCATGTCAGCATTCTGACATAGCCTCGGCACGTGTCAATTAACTGACACGTCGAAAGGAGAACCATGCCCGCCATCGGTCCCGATTTCATCTCGCTTCAATCGCGAGACCTCGATGCGTCCCGAGCGTTCTACGAGCGGTACCTCGGCCTCGTCCGCTCGCCGGTCGGACCGCCGCACGCCGTCGTGTTCGACACGACGCCGATCGCCTTCGCCTTGCGCGATGTCGTGCCCGGCACCGATCTGACATCCGTTGCGCAGCCCGGCATCGGGGCTGCGATCTGGTTGCGCGCGACCGACGTTCAGGACATTCACGACGCACTCGTGGCCGACGGTCACCCCATTGTCTCGGCACCGATCGACGGTCCCTTCGGTCGAACCTTCACCTTTGCCGACCCGGATGGCTACCAGGTCACGCTGCACGATCGCGCCTGAATCGCCAAGCGTGTCATACCTTTTCGATGCGGATGAGAAGTTCGGCCTGATGGAGATCGAGCCAGCGACCGATCCAGCGCAGGCTGGCGTACCAGGCGCCGGCGGCGTAGACGACCGCCGCGGGTACGGTCAGATACAGCCACCCGGCACCCTGTGCGGCCGGCAGCGCGGCCAACGCGAAAACCGGTGCGGTGGAGACGATCCAGGTCGCCAGCGCGATCGCGTTGAGGAACGGGTTCGGTCGGTTGGGACCCGTCGCGGTGTCCTTCGAACGGGGCTCGCCCTGGGCCAGTTTGACGTTGAAGACCCGCATTCCGGCGTAGGCGGCGGCCAGGCTCGCCAGGCCGAAGATCAACGCCGGCAGGACGTAGGTCAGCTCGGCGCGGTAGATCGCGATGACGGCCAACGCCGTCAGCAGGATCGGTACGTCGACCAGGACGCTGCCCAGATCGCGTCCGATCAGGTCGTCCGACGCCCGGCCCCGGGCGACCACGTTCGTCCACAGGGCCGATGAGTGCAGGCCGATCTCGTTCAACCGGCGGCCGACGACGATGAACGAGACGGAGCAGACTCCGAAGACGGCCATGCCCGGCCCGCCGAGATCGAACAGCGCGGCCGCGACGACGGTGAAGATGCCGCCGAAGACCAGGGTCGTGACGATCACACCGGGCAGCCGGGCGGGTTCGCGCCACAGCAGTCGCAGTTCCAGTGCGGCGACGGCCCCCCGTCGATTGCCGGGCAACCACGTGGCGAATCGGGCGAAGGGGTCCGTCTTGCCGCGGGACCGGATGGTGGAACTGTCCTGCGCGAGCATGGCCCGCGCGATGATCAGGGTCCACAGCCACACCTCCAGGCCGATGACGACGACCGATCCGCCCAGCCAGGCCAGGGCCACGCTGGTCTGACCCTGCCCAGCCGCGGCCATGGCGACGCCCGGCCAGGCCGGTGGCACCCAGGCGAAGACGCCGGCCGTACCGGTGGCGGCGGCCGGATCGGCGTACTGGGCCTTGAGCAGGAAGAACATCACGACCGGCACCGACGTCAGGGCAAACGTCACCAGCGTCAGGAGGTCTCGGGCGTGCCGTTGCCGGCCGAGCAGGTCAGCCCCGGTCGAGATGACCTGCCCGGTGACGGCGCACATCACCACCAGCACCAGGGCGGACACTCCCAGCAAGGGGAGGTTCGCGGCCGCGTCCGGGAAGCTCAGGGCCAGGACGATCGCCGTGGCTGCCGTCAACCAGACGCCGGGCGAGAGGATGAACGTGCTCGAAAGGCCGCCGGCGAGCGCGAGGGGCCGCACCGGCAGAAGTTGGAATTTCCGAACGTCCAGATCACGCCGTCCGCCGTAGGCCAGCGGCAGCACGACCCACAGGAACACGATGGAGAAGCTCAGTTGCGCGAACAGCGGGCCGGGTTCGGGCATAGTGCCGGACCGGGCCACACTCTCGTAGACGGTCCCCCCGTAGCGGTAGATCAGGTAGCCCAGCACCAGGGCCGCCACGACCGCCGTCTGTACCCGGCGGGAATCGTTGCGGAAAGCGGCCACGCGGCTGCGCATCAACCGGAGCTTCAGGCTCAGGATGATCCCAGCCACGACAGTCCCTCCGTGTTCTGGTCCTGCTCGCCGATCAGTTCGAGGAACGCATCCTCCAGTCGGGCGCCGTGACGCACCTGCTCGATGGTGCCGGTGGTCCTGATCCGGCCGAGATCGATGACCACGACGTGATCACAGAGCCGCTCGACCACGTCGAGCACGTGGCTGGAGAAGACCACCGTGCCGCCGTCTTCCACATGACGGTGCAGGACGGCCTCGATCGAGCGGGTCGACACCGGGTCGATCGCCTCGAACGGCTCGTCCAGGAACAGCACCTGCGGGCCATGCAGCAGTGCCGCGGCCAGGGCCACCTTCTTCGTCATGCCGTGGCTGTAGTCCACGACCATCCGGTCCGCGGCCTCGTCCAGGCCGAGCACGTGCAGCAATCGGCGGGAGCGCTGGACGACCAGATCGCGATCCAGACCACGAATCAGGCCGTTGTACAGGAGCATTTCGGCACCGGTCAGCCGGTCGAACAACGCCATGGTCTCCGGGAGGACCCCGAACTGTTCCTTGGCGGCGACCGGGTTCGCCCAGACGTCGATGCCCATCACCGACACCGAGCCGGCCGTCGGCGGCAACAAGGCCGTGCACATCTTCATCGTCGTGGTCTTGCCGGCGCCGTTCCGGCCGACCACGCCGACGAAGGAACCGCGGGGCACCGACAGGCTGATCCCGTCGACGGCCGTGTGGTCGCCGAACCGTTTGGTCAGGCCCTCGAGAACCACTGCGGCATCGGCTCCGCCGCTGGGTGTGGAGCCGGTCATGACTTCTTGCGCCGCCCGAAGAAGCCCCGCTTCGGGTCGGTGGCCACCGCCACCAGGAGGATCCCGACGGCCACGAAGATCAACCACTGCATATCCCGGAGGTAGCCGAAGATCCCGACGATGACCGCGATGGCCAGCAGGCCCCAGTAGGCGAACTTCATACTTCCTCCATGACGTGCGCCGCCCGCCGGCGGATAGCACCCGGCCGGGCAGCCGGATACGGTGGTGGCCGGTCGACCGCGAATGCGAGAGGCCGAACGAGACCTCGGATGCAGTTCAGCGGACGGGGCCCGGAGCGCGGAATAGCGCAGGCACTACATGCTGACGACCGCCTGCGGCGCTTCACCCAGATGGTCAAGCAGGCCGAGTCCTCGTTGCGCAGCCCTCGCCCGATGGGTGGCGGATCGGCGTCTTGACGTGGGACTTGTTCTTGCAAGTGTTGTCCCTGTCCACCCCCCCCGAGGGAGAGAAACCCCATGACCGAAGGGTTCGTCAACTTGCCGGTGATCTGGCGACATTGGCAAGATCGGCCCGTGGATGCCGGAATTGACAGTGCCGTCGTGACGCTGGTCGCCGGCGTGCGTGCTCATGACGAGCAGGCCAGCCAACACAAGGCTCGAGCGCTAGAGTGGCTCAGTCGGACCAATGACATCTATAGGCGCGAAAGGCCGCGGACCCCGTCGCCACACCTTGTTTCCTACTTCTTGGTGATCGACCGGCACGCTCGGGAGGTTCTACTCTGCGATCACCGCATGTCCGGCTTGTGGTTGCCGACTGGCGGTCACGTCGAGCCGGGTGAAGATCCGGTGGACACCGTCCGCCGAGAGGCAAGGGAGGAACTCGGGATAGAGGCCCGCTTCGACGCGCACTACGGTGGCAGACCGTTCTTTCTGACTGTTTCGGACACGGTCGGCCCACCAGATGAGCGGCACACCGACGTCAGTCTGTGGTTCGCGCTCGCCGGGCGGCGTGACCAGCGGCTTGAGCCCGATGAACGAGAAATCGTCGAGGTGCGGTGGTGGAGCCAGGACGAGCTGATTGACGCGGATCCGAGCCGCTTCGAACCGCACCTGCTGCGCGCCCTGGACGTTGTGGCGATGGAGGGCTAGTGGCAAAGAGTGAGCTAACTGAAACGGGTATCAATGTTCTGACCGCACAACCGACTCGACCGGTTGTTGGTAGACCCCGATTGCCCTTGTCGCGAATGAACGCGCTTTCTCGCGGTGCTCGCCCGGCTTCCGTCGTGCTCGAACCCTACTGGGACTATGACCAGATCTAGCCGCCGGACGGCTACGTCCGGGAACCGTCGAGCCAAGCCAACGATTGACCGGCCCCGACTCCCCCGGCCCAATGGTCCGGGCTGACCGCACGATCGGCCACCTGAGAACGAGCCGGCTGCTGTGATCGTCCTGGCCTGTGACCGAATGTCGTCGATCGAATTGACGGATCATCGGGGAGTTGATCTGCTGAAGACAGGCCCGGGCCGCGCAGGCCCTCGAATGATCCGGAGGGGCCCATGGAGCGTCTCGACGCTGGCGCACGGGTGGCGGTGATCGGGGCCGGCCCGGGTGGTCTGGTCGCGGCCAAGGAAGCGATCGAGGCTGGGTTCGAGGTCACCGTGTTCGAGGCCAGTGACGATCTCGGCGGGCAGTGGAACACCGCGGCGGCGCACAGCGGGATCTGGCCGGGCATGCGCACCAACACCAGCCGGGCGATGACCGCCTTCTCGGATTTCCCGCCACCGCCGACTCACGAACTGCACCCCTTCGCCGAGCAGGTCCACGACTATCTCCGCAGCTACGCCGACGCGTTCGGGGTCGCCGAACGCATCCGTTTCCACACCCGGGTCGATGACGTGCGGCCGGCCTGGCTGGTGGACGGGGAGCCGTTCAACGCGGTGATCGTGGCCACCGGGCGATTCCGCCGCCCAGTGCTGCCGGCCGGCCTGAGCGGCTTCACCGGAGAGGTCCTGCACGCGTTCGACTACCCCGGCGCCGACCACTTCCGCGGCCGGCGCGTGCTGGTCTACGGCAACGGGGTGAGCGGGCACGAGATCGCCTCGGACCTGGCGACGGTCACCGATGTCGTATCGGCGTACCGCAAACCGCGGTACATCCTGCAGAAGAACGTGGACGGTGTGTCGTCCGACTGGCAGTGGTACACGCACGTCGGCGCATTGCGTCGCGCCGCGATGCCGCCGGCCGACTACGGCGAGCTGCTGCGCGAACGAGTGCTGCGCGTCGCCGGAAATCCGGCCGACTTCGGCGCGCTCGAGCCCGGTCGGGATTTTCTGACCGCCGGTCATTCGCTGTGCCAGGATTACCTCGAGCAGGTGCGGGCCGGGGCCATCGTGTGCCGGCCCGTCATCGTCGAGGCTCGCGGCGACCAGGTGACCTTCGCCGACGGCAGTCACGAGCGGATCGACGCGATCGTGTGCACCACCGGCTATCGCCTGGATATCCCCTTCCTGTCCCCGGATCTGTGGTCGGTGCTCGGACCCGACCTGCGGCTGCATCTGCGCACGATGCATCCCGATCTGCCGTTCTTCGGGGTCGTCGGTGAGTTCAATCTGCAGGGGCCGTACTTCCCGCTGCTCGAACTGCAGGCCCGCTGGATCGTGAATACCTGGACGGGTGTCGGCCCCGGGCTGGACGACGTCGCGGCCCGAGCCGGCATCGCCTCTCCCCCGCCGGTTGTCGACTCGCACAACGTCCTGGCCGTTGCCCTGGCCGAGGCGGCGGGGGTGGCGCCGGACGTCCGGTCGCGGGTCGACCTGGCCGAGCCACTGCTGCTCGGTCCGATGCTGCCGCCTCGCTATCGGCTCGACGGGCCCGGAGCTCGCGCCGACGCTGCGACGACCTTTCGCCATCAGTTGGCGGCCTCCCCGCGTGCGCCGGTGGAGCCCGACGACGTCGCCGCGCTGGTGGAACTCGGCTACGGCGACCTGCTGCCCGCCGTCGACCCGGCCGACGCCCCTGGCAGCTGAGCGATCTGCCCGGTACTCGGTTGGCGTCATGGTCGGCCGGCGCACCGCACGAATCGGTCTGCGGTCCGTGGGGTCCGGGCCGACCGCAAGATCATCGTCCTACGGTCGGCCCGGAGTCGATGGGCTGCTGGTAGACCCAGTCGCCGTTCTCGCGGGCGAACGCGCTGTTCTCGTGGAGCTCACCCGGTGTCCCGTCGTGCTCGAACCGGGCCACGAATTCGACGGTCCCGGTGGTGTGGAAGGCGCTGCCACCCGTGCGGCCAAGGATCTGCAGCCCGGTCCACCGGGTCCCCCGCTCGAAGGTGAGCACCCGCGGCCGGTGCGCCGCCGACCAGGTTCGCAGCAGGTAGTCGCGGTCCTGCACCACGAAGGCGCTGTACCGCGACCGCATGAGCTGCTCGGCGGTGGCCGCTGTGGCCTGCCCCCGATGCAGCAGGCCACAGCAGTCTGGATACTGGGCGCCCAGACCGCAGGGACACGGCCCCGCAACCGCACGCCGTCCGGAAGGTTTTGCCATGCGCCGATTATCGACCCGGCGCCGGCTGGTCGGCGCAGCGCGTCGGCGATCGCCCGCTCGGCCCGCTCGGGTCGGCCGGCTGATCTGGTTTGCTCCCATGCCCACTCGACGTGCGTCACCCGGACGACGACGTCACCGCCGCCGTGGTCGCCGACATCACCCGCCGGGCCACCGTGGCGGCCGCGGCCGAGGGCTGTGAACTGCAGGTGGTGCCCGAGTCGGTCAGTCCGACCGTCTCCTTCCATGCCGGTCTGACCGACCGCCTCGTCCGGTCGCTTCCCGGGGCGCCCCGGCTCGACACCGGGGCCGGTCATGACGCCGGAGTGCTGGCCGCCCACGTGCCCAGCGCGATGGTCTTTGTCCGCAATCCCACCGGGGTCTCGCACTCCCCCGAGGAGCACGTGGAGGACGCCGACGCCGACCGGGGGGCGGTGGCGTTGGCCGACGTCCTGGCCGGATTGCTAACCGGCTGATCCGCCGTCCCGACAGGTCCTTCGGGGGAAGGCACAATTGCCCTCATGAGCACTGTCGGCGAGGGCCCCATCGGGAGCGGATCACCGGAGCGGGAGATCTCCCGCGAGAGCGTCGGCCTCACCGAGGGCGACCTGGAACGGGCCATCGCCGCCCAGGTGCGGTCCTACCGGCAGGCGGCCGGGGTGACCCTGGCCGACATGGCCGAACGGGTCGGCATCTCCAAGGCGATGCTGTCCAAGATCGAGAATGCCCAGACCTCCTGCAGCCTGACCACTTTGGCCCGGCTGGCGGCCGGGCTGGACATCCCGGTCACCGCCCTGTTCCGAGGCGTGGACGTCGAGCGCGAAGCGGTGTTCGTGCCGGCCGGTCACGGCGCGCAGATCGTCCGGCGGGGTTCGCGCCAGGGTCATTTGTACGAGCTGCTGGGTGCCTTGCGCGGCCCGCACAAGCGGATGGAAGCGGTGCTGGTCACCCTGACCGAGGCCTCCGAGGTCTTTCCGCTGTTCCAGCATCCGGGCACCGAACTGCTGTTCATGCTGGACGGGCAGATGGTCTACGGCCACGGCGACGCCCGCTACACGATGCGGCCCGGCGACGCCCTGCAGTTCGACGGGGAGGGCCCGCACGGTCCCAAGGAACTGCACAAGCTGCCGGTCCGGTTCCTGGCCATCACCGCCTACGGCGATCGATGACGGCACCGGCCGTCGACGGCACTGCCCTCACGAGTCCGGAAAGCCTGAGTACCGAACGGCTTCGGCTGCCGCCTCTCGGTCCTGCGCACTTGGACACCCTGTGGGCGGGGTTGCACGATCCGCAGACGCGGCGGCTCACCGGGACCCGCTCGACCTTTACCCGTCGGGCGGTCGCGGATCATCTCGAGTCGATCGGAGCCCGCGCCGATCGGGCGGACTGGGCGATCATCGACCGGGCGGGCGGTGGTCCCACCTCAAGGCCGGTTTCCGGGTGGAGGGCCGGCGGCGACACACGCTGTGCTGGGACGGGGTGTGGATCGACTCGATCCTGATGTCGGTCCTGAGCACCGACATCCGCTGATCCCGGGTGTTGACGAGCTCACTTGTTTTTTGCAAGTATCAACGCGTCCGCCGACCGACCCGTCCAGGGAGCCCACGATGACCGCGATGTTCGTCAACCTGCCCGTCACCGATCTGGATCGGTCGAAGGCGTTCTACACCTCGCTCGGCTTCACCATCAATCCGGCTTTCACCGATCACAACGCGGCCTGCGTCATCGTCGAGGAGGACCACAGCTACTTCATGATCCTGGTCCGCGAGTTCTTCCAGACCTTCACCGATCTCCCGCTCGGCGACCCCGCGGTGAGCCCGTCCTCGGCCACCGCGATCTTCCTCGACAGCCGGGAGGCCGTCGACGCGACCGTCACCGAGGGACTGGCCGCCGGCGGTTCGGAGGCGCGCCCGGCCACCGACTACGGCTTCATGTACCAGCGCCAGCTCACCGATCCCGACGGCAACGTGCTGGAATTCGGCTGGATGGACCCGGTCGCCGCCGCCCAGGGCCCCGGCGCCGTCGCGAATCAGCAGGCCTGACCAAAGGTTTCGTCGATGGCCGCGCGGGACTACGGGCAGTATTGCGGCGTCACCCGAGGTCTGGAACTCGTGGGCGAACGCTGGGCCCTGCTCATCGTGCGGGACCTGCTCGTGGGCCCGCGCCGCTACGGTGAACTGGCCGCGGGCCTGCCCCGGATCCCGAGCAACATCCTGGCGGCGCGGCTCAAGGAGTTGCAGGCGGCCGGGGTCATCCGTCGGGTGCCCCGGTCGCGGGTCATCATCTACGAGCTCACGCCGTACGGCCGCGAACTCGAGCCGATCGTGCTGGCGTTGGGGGCCTGGGGTTTCAAGGCGATGGGCGACCCGCGGGAGGACCAGATCATCACGTCCGACTCGATGACCATGGCCCTGCGGACCGCGTTCCGGCCGCAGGTGGCGTCAACGTTGCCGCCGACCGCCTACGGCGCCCACCTCGGTCCGGCCGAGTTGCTCATCCGGGTGGACGGCCCCACGTTGGACGTGACGCGAGGAGACGGGCCGGTCGATCTTGCCTTCAGCGCCGGCCCACAGATCCGCCGGCTGATCTCCGGGGAGCTCGGTCCGGACCGCGCGATCGCGACCGGGGTCGTCGACGTGTTGCGTGGGCCCGCCGATCTGCTCGACCGCTTCGCCAGGACCTTCCACCTGGCCGCTTGACCCCGGTGGTTACTCAGCCGGTGGTGGTCAGGGTGACCGAGCCGGCCGGCGGCTGGCGCAGGGTCTGCCAGACGACGCAGTAGCGCTCGGTCAGTTTCAGCAGAGCCGCGAGTTGCTCCTCGTCGGCGTCGGAATCGACCTCGAAACCGAGCCGGATCGTCGTGAAGCCGACAGGGGCGTCCTTGGCGACGGCCAGGGTGCCCCGGAAGTCCAGGTCGCCTTCGGCCCGCACGGTGCCGCCGCGCAATTCGATGCCGAGCGAGATGGCGACCGCCTTCATGGTGACGCCCGCGCACGCGACGAGCGCCTCCAGCAGCATGTCGCCGGAGCACAGCTGCGTTCCGTCGCCGCCGGCCGCCGGATGCAGCCCGGCCTCGGCCAGCGCACGACCGGTCGACACCGAGCAGGACACGCCTTCGCCGAGTTGGGCGTCGGCCCGCAGCGTGATCATCGCGCTGGTCGGGTCGTCGCGATACTGCTGTTTGAACGGGGCCTGACGGGCCACCAGGGACTGCTTGTCCATCAGCCGACCCTACTCACGCATGCCCTGCCCTTTCGGGCACCACTGCCGGTCGACCGGGCAGCCCTGGCCCCGGGTCGTTGTCCGGGCCGGGCGGCACTGGCACAGTCCGAGCATGCGGCGGGTTGCGCACGAGGACGCAGCGCGCACCGAGATCGCGGTGCGACGGTCGACGGTGCGCACCCCCGAACCGGCCGCCGGGCTGCCGGCCGACCTGGCCCGGCTCCAGCGAGCAGCCGGAAACAGGGCCGTGGCCGCGCATCTGGACCGTGTCGTGCAGCGGCACCTGGAGCCGACCATGCCGGCCGAGGTCGGCCAGTCGACCGAGACGACCGACCCGAGCCTGGCCGAACCCACCACCACCAATGCGGTCGAGCCCGGCACCGGCACCGGCACAGGCACCGGGGGAACCGCACCGGCCACTCCCAGCCGGCAGGCGCAGGTCTACGCCAAGCTGAACACGACCGACACCGGTCGGTGGGCGCTCGGCGTCATCGACAAGTGGAAGATCCCGGTCGACTACAACTTCGCCGGCGTCGGCTCGTTCCACCAGGCCGGCAAGATCTTCGTCAACCGTTCGCTGTCCATCGATGCGGCCACGCTGGTCACCATGCACGAGGCCCAGCACGCCGACACCTTCAAGTCCGGACGCGCGGCCGACGTCAGCTCGCTGCCCCGCGCCGACTACATCGCCAAGAAGATCGCGGACGAGGCAGAGGCGGTGGTCCGGCAGATCGAGGGCTCGGTGCCGATGACGGCCCGCGGGGCGAGCCTCGCGGGATCGGGGATCACCCAGGGCCTGATCGACCGGTACCGGGCGGCCTTCTACGCCAAGCGGGACCAGCTGGAGGCGGCGGATCCGACGATGAGCCGGGCCGAGATCAACCGCCTCTGCCGCATCCATGCGCGGGACACCGAGGTTACCTCCTGGTTCACCGACGGTACGTTCGTCACCTCGACCGGAGGGGCCGCCAACGTGACGTATTCGCAGCATTACGGAAAGACCTGGGACGACGCCCGCACTCCCCCGTCGCCCGCCCCCGCCGGCGGTGCCGGATGAGCGGGTTGCCGCTCGACGCGCTCGCGGCCGCCGTCGGTCCCGGTCTGGGCGAGGCGGTGCAGAGCGGATCGGCGACGATCGAGCCGACCCCGGTCCCGGGCCTGCCCGGAACGGTCGTCTGGCTGGTATGCGACGACAGCCTGGACCATCCGTTGCAGGCCTACGTCGGACATTGGCCCGATGGGCAGGTGCGGGTGCTCAGCGACGACCAGGACGCCTGGGCCGATCTCGTGCGCGACGTCGGTGCGCACATCGACACGGTGGCAACGGCTCTGGGCTATGTGCGGGCGTTCCTGGAATGCACCCGGGGTGCCGGGGTGCCCGTTCGGGAGATCACCGCGGCCGACGAGCTGCCCTGGCGTCCGGGCTCGCCGGAGGAGGAACGCCGCCGGGCCGAGTTTCTCGGCGGTCCCCCGGTCCCTGAACCGCGGGCGGTCGCGCAGGACGGCGGTTTTCACGTCGAACTGACCCTGATCGTCGGCCAGCGGGTGCAACGCAACCTGTTCGACGTCACGGCCGCCGGGGTCATCGATGCGAGCTTCACCGTGCTGGCCGACGAACTGCCGTTGCCGATCGTCCGCTGACGTGCCCGCAGTTGAGCTGGCTGACCCTGCTGCCTTCTACTCACACGTATGGGTGCTCAAGTCCGACGGCCTCGTCGTCGGATCCGCAGCGCTCACCGCTGCGCGGGGCGGCGTCACCACGCTGAAGCGGATGTACCTGCGGCCTCAGCTCCGCGGTCAAGGCTGGGGTCGCCTGCTCCTGAACACCGCCATTCAAGCGGCGGCGAGCAACGGTTGCCGGCGGATCGAGCTCGATACGAGTGAACGACAGGTTCGTGCCCGGCGCCTGTATGAAGCCGCGGGATTCGCGATACAGCGTCGGGACGGAGAGAACTGCCTCTACGCGAAGACGCTCACCGCCGGCTGCGCGCCAGTTCGGCCGGCCAAAAAAGGTCAATCTGAATCTTTGGTCGCCGGGGAGCCGGTCTCTTCGCCCAGGGAACCGATGTCGGTGGACTGGGCGGGCGGCTTGCATGGCGGTGACCGGTCGGGGTCGTCGTGGTGATCGTGCCGTCCTCGACCAGGGTTGCCCAGCCGATCACGTCCTTGGTGAGGTTGCACCGGGCGCAGCGGCCGTTGCCATTGTTCAGCGCGGTCTGGCCGCCCTTGGCCACCGCCAGCGCGTGATCGGTGTGCCGGATCGGCGCCCCGCACCAGGGCGTGCGGCACAGCTGGTCCCGGGCGGTCAGAAACGAACGGGCGACGTGTGGGAAGTCCCGCCGCCGGGCGTCGGTACTGATCAGATCGCCGGCGGTGTTGGTGTACAGCCGACGGACCCAGACCCGGGTCTTCTCGTCGGCGCGGACTAGATCCCGGGCCAGCGGCGCCGGGATCGGGCCGTAACCAACCAGCTGCGCCGGTTCGTTGTCCGCGTCCGCCAGCGTGCGATCCGTCATCACCAGATGCAGCTCGATGCCCGGATCCTGGGGCTCGCCCTCGCCGGGCGTCAGGATCCGTCGGGCGAACTCGTCGGCCATGATCTGGCCCTTGCCTCGGTGCTCGTCCGGGTCGACGGCACGCGCCATCGCGTGCCGGTGCAGCGCTCCGTAGACCGCGCAGCCGTCCTTCACCGGGAGCAGCGCGGTCACATACGTCATGCAGTCCGGCGCCGGACGGATCGAGACCCGACGATCGTTCACGGCTTTGATCGCCCGCTCGGTCGCATCGTGCGGATCCAGTCGCTGCGCCCACGCCTTGACCTCACGCTCGGTACGGGCGTCTCCCCACCCGCGCAGCTGGTCGGCGATGGCGGCGTCGATCTCGGCCCGTTGCTCCTTGCTGAGGTGCGCGGTCTCCCGCGCAACAACTGTCACCCGCCACTCGCTGGTGTCACCGCGCTCCAAAGCCCGCAGCACGCCGGGCATCTCGTGGACCAGCGTCGCGGCCAGCCCGACGTGCCGGCTGCCCCGGTGCGGGCTGTCCCGCCGAGCCAACGCCACCTGCGCGCCGACGGACCGTCGGGCATCGGCCGAATTCGTTCCTGCCGCAGTCAGCTTCGCTCGCTGCGAGGTCGCGAAGGCATCGGTCACCCGAGCTTGCGCCGCGGCGACGGCCGACTTGGCCCGCTCCAATCCGGTCAGATGATCAATCAGTCCCTCATCGCTCACGGTGATGTCGAGCGCGGCGAGTTCCGCCAGCAGCTCGGTCCATCGATCCGGGTTCGACATCTCTTGATTCTACTGCCGTGAGGAGTGAATCAACAAGTCAGACCGGTTAAGTCGTACGGGTGTTCATTACGATTGAAGGCCGAGTCCGCGTCGGTCGCCGGAAAGGCTTGCTCGTGATGGCGGCGCTCCCGCAGGCGGGCCCGACCGGTCAGCGCCAGCCCAGTCCCGGCGCGACGTGGGTCAGGATCGACTCCAGTACGCGGGCGTTGTAATCGACGCCGAGCTGGTTCGGGATGGTCAGCAGCAGGGTGTCGGCCGCGGCGATGGCCTCATCGTCGGCCAGCTCCTTGATCAGCACGTCCGGCTCGGCGGCGTAGGAGCGGCCGAACACGGCGCGGTAGCCGTCGATGTTGCCCAGCGAATCCGAGCTGCTGCGGTCCGCGCCGAAATAGGCGCGGTCCTGCGCGGTGACCAGCGGGAAGATTGACCGGCTCACCGAAATGCGCGGCTCCCGTTCATGTCCCGCCGCGGTCCAGGCGGCCCGATAGGCCTCGATCTGCTCGGCCTGCTGGATGTGGAACGGCTTGCCGCTCTCATCCTCCTTCAGGGTCGAGCTCATCAGGTTCATCCCGAGCTTGGCCGCCCACTCGCCGGTGGCGTTCGATCCCGAACCCCACCAGATCCGCTCCCGCAGGCCCGGTGACTGCGGCTCGATGGGCAGTGGACCGGGGTGCGGGTTGGCGAACATCGGTCGCGGGTTGGGCTCGGCAAATCGGGCGCCGTCGATCACCTGCAGGTACACCTCGGTGTTCTGGCGGGCGATGTCGGCCATCGTCTGACCCTCCGGCGGGCCATACCCGAAGTAACGGAACCCGTCGATGACCTGCTCGGGTGATCCGCGACTGATGCCCAGCTGCAGCCGCCCACCGGAGATCAGGTCGGCCGCGCCGGAATCCTCGGCCATGTACATCGGGTTCTCATAGCGCATGTCGATCACCCCGGTGCCGATCTCGATCCGGCTGGTCCGCGCCCCCACGGCGGCGAGCAGGGGGAACGGCGAACCGAGCTGCCGGGCGAAGTGATGCACGCGGAAATAGGCGCCGTCGACGCCTAGATCCTCGGCCGCCATAGCCAGGTCGATGGACTGCAACAGCACGTCACCGGCCGTGCGCGTCTGCGAGTGCGGCGAGTGGGACCAGTGCCCGAACGAGAGAAATCCGATCTTCTTCTTCACGGCTAGTTGAACGCTCAACTTTCTGGTCGTATTCCGGACCCGCAGGCGCACGTCCGTCAGTGCCAGTCGCTGATCTCCACGTCCCGCGGTGCCGGGGCGCCCGCCCCGGTCTCCATCAGCGACTTCAAGCTCAGCAGGAACGTTCCCCACTTGGTGCTGCAATGGTGCATGAACTCCCCCGGTTCCTTCCAGTCGCGGTGGGTGAACAGCACGATCGTGTAGTCGCCGTCCTGGCGCAGTTCCCAGTCGACGGTGGTGCCGACCCACTCTGGCGGGCCGTCGACCACCCGCCAGGACACCCGGTGCGCCGGCTGCGCCTCGAGCACCTTCATGTCGAACCCGCCGACGGGCGGGAATCGGAAGGCCAGCACGCCACCGACGTCCGCGTCGCCGGTCGTGTCGTCGGTCCACCAGCCGGCCAGGCCGGGCACCGTGGTCAACGCCGCGTAGACCTGCTCCGCAGTCGCGTCCTTGACCCCGATCCGATGCCGGATGTCCACCATGTCGATTCCTTTCAGTCTTCGTGGTTCTGCTGGCGTTGGATCGTCTCGGCGATCCGCTTGATGCGTTGCAGGCGGGCGTCCCAGGCCGATCCGACCGACGCCAATGAGGCGACCGCGCGCGCGAGCTGCGCCTCGTCCACCCGATACCGCCGCTCCCGGCCGGCCGGGCTGGCGTGGACCAGTCCGGCCCGTTCGAGAACGGTCAGATGCTTGGCCACCGCCTGCCGGGTGACCGGAAGTTGCTGACCCAGGCTGGTGGCCGTACCGACCCCGTCGAGCAGGAGGAGGTCGAGCATCCGCCGACGGGTCGGATCACCGATGGCCGACCAGAGCTCGTCGTCCACCGGTTCGACGACCGCGGCGGTCACGACCGGGCCGCCAGGCGGGCGACGTACGGGGCCAGCCGGGGCAGGAAGTAGTCCCACCCATGCTGGTGCTCCGCGTACTGCGTCTCCAGAGTCGCCGCGTCCCAACTCATGTCGCGGAAGCCGGTCTCGGTCATCCGGAGCCTGGTGCCGCCGGTGGTGGGGGTCAGTTCGAAGGTGACCAGCAGGGAGTTGCCGACCTCGGCAGCGGTGCCGACCGGCTGCGTCCAGCGGAACGAGAACAGCCGGGGCGGCTGGGCGTCCATGACGGCGAACCCGGTCGCGCCGCCGGCGTCGGCGTCACCGAACACTATCCGGCCGTTGGATCCGGGCGTGGGCTCGTACTCGGCGTCGTCGGGCCACCACTGCCGCAGGTGCTCCGGGCTGCTGAGCACGTCGAAGACGATCTCCGGCGATGCTTCGATGAAGATCTCTCGCTCGATGCGCTCGTGCTCCATGACTGCCTCCTGCAACTAGTGGTTGCACATGAGGCTAGCGGCGCGGCCGACTTCTCGCAACCATTGGTTGCGAATTGGATCGCCGGGGTAGGTTCGCGGGGTGGGAACCGGGTCATCGACAACGCGCCGAGCGGTCTTTCTGGACTTCGACGGCACCTACGCCGACCACGGAGTGGTCCCGGACGCGCACGTCGCGGCCGTTCGCGCCGCCCGCGCGACCGGGCACCTGGTGTTCCTGTGCACCGGCCGGCCGCGGTCGATGGTGGCGCCCGAGGTGCTGGTCGAATTCGACGGCCTGGTGGCGGCGGCCGGCGGCTACGTCGAGATCGACGGGGCGGTGCTCAGCGACCAGCGGTTCCCGCCCGAACTCGGCGCCCGGCTGGTGCGCCTGCTCGACGAGCACGACGTCGCGTACCTGCTGGAGACGCCGGAGGCCGTGTACGGGCCGCCCGGCGTGGATCGCCGGCTGGCCGACCTGTTGCGCCGGCACCTGCGGGCCTCCGGCCATGAGGGTCCCCGGGACATCCTCGACGCGCTGCGCATGGCGCCCGAGCTGACCGAGGTCCGGTTCGGCAAGGTCACCTGCTTCGACTCGCCCGAGCCGGTCGCCTCGCTGGCCGCGCAGGCCGGTCCGGAGATCGGTGCGCTACCCAGTTCGATCCCGGACATGGGCGAGTCGGCCGGTGAGCTGTATCTGACCTGGGTGCACAAGGCGGTCGGCATTGAAGTCGTCGTCGCGCACCTGGGGCTGACCCGCGAGCAGGTCATCGCGGCGGGCGACGGTCTCAACGACCTGGAGATGCTCGAGTACGCCGGTGTCGGCGTGGCCATCGAGGGCAGCGACCCCCGGGTGCTGGCCGCGGCCACCCACGTCGCGGCCGGACCCCAGCAGGCGGGCCTGGCCGTGGCCTTCGCCGAGCTCGGACTGACGGGCGAGCCCGTCGTCGGCTGACCGGCCTACCCTGGGCGGTCATGACGGACTCGAACGACCCGGTCATCACGTGGCTGCTCGCCGGCGACCCGGCGATCCGCTGGCCGGTGCTCCGGGACCTGCTCCACGCGCCGGCCGCCGTCTGGCAGGGCGAACGGGCCCGGGTCGAGAACGACGGCTGGGGGGCGCGGCTGCTCGCCCACCAGGACGCGGACGGCCAATGGGCCGGCGGCTCGTTCATGCCCGCCGACTTCACCCGAGAGCTCTGGGACTCGGAGGGCCAACCCTGGACCGCGACGACGTACGCGCTCACCCAGCTGCGCGAGTTCGGGCTCGATCCGACCAGCGACCGGGCGCGACGCACGGTCGAGCTGATCGGCCGGCACTCCCGGTGGGATCACGACGGTCAGCCGTTCTGGACCGGTGAGGTCGAGGAATGCATCAACGGCCGGACCGTCGCCGACGGCGCGTACTTCGGCGTCGACGTCGGTGCGCTGGTCGATCGGCTGCTCGGCGAACAGCAGCCCGACGGCGGCTGGAACTGCGAACGCGCCAACGGCTCGACCCGGTCCTCCTTCGACACCACGATCAACGTGCTCGAGGGCTTGCTGCAGCATCAGATCGCGACCGGCGGCACCGCGCAGTCGCGCTGGGCCCGCGCCGCCGGCGAGCGATACCTGCTGGAAAGGCACTTGTTTCGCCGGTTGAGCACGGGGATGCCGGCGGACGAGACGTATCTGGAGCTGACCTACCCGAATCGGTGGCACTACGACGTGCTCCGCGGCCTGGACTACTTCCGAGCCGGCGCCGCGGTGTCCGGGGACTCGCCCGACCCGCGGCTGGGTGAGGCGGTGCAACACGTGCGCGCCCGCCGCCGCCCGGACGGCCGCTGGGCCCCGGACCGCCGGCTGCCCGGCCGGGTCTGGTTCGAGCTGGACGACGGGCCCGGACAGCCCTCCCGGTGGATCACCCTGCGCGCACTGCGGGTCCTGGCCTGGTGGGACGCCGCGGCCTGAACCCCTAAAGAGCCAGCCGTTCGAAGGCCCCGTCCACCAAGGCCCCACCGGCGACCGCGGTGAACTCGGCCAGACACCGGTCAACGGTGAGCACGTTGCTGTAGACCAGCCCACGGCACAGCTCGGGGGTCAGCTCACCCCCGTGCGAGAGGAAGATCATCGTCCGGAACAGCACCGCGCCGGTGTTCAGGTCGACCTGGAACGCCCCGGTCAGCAGCCGCCAGTTCGTCCGGGCCACCAGCTCCAGCACGGCCGCCCGGTGCTCCGCGGCCACCGTGAGCGGCAGGATCGACTCGAACGCCAGCTGCCCGAACGGGTCGTACGGGTGGGCCCGGCAGTCCCAGGCGGCATCGGTGCCGATGAAACGGGTGTCGATGCAGGGCAGCCCGTCGTACTCGCCGGGTGCGACCGGCCAGTCGTCACCGGACAGGAAGGACAGCATCTCCCGGTACATCAGCGTCCCCGTCCAGTGACCAGTGGGGTGTCAAGTGGGGTGACGAGTGAGGAGTCGAGTGGGGTGTCGAGCTCCTCGTCCAGGACCGCTCGCAAGACCCTGGCCTGCCCGAATCCCGGTTCCAGGGTCACCGCCCGCTGGGCCCACTCCCGGGCCGCCCGCAGGTCCCGCAACCCGCGCCGGGCCACGCCCATGGCGAACGCCGCCGGGGCGCTGTCCGGATGCTCCTTGACCGAGAGCTCCAGGAAATCCACCGCGCGGGCGAACCGGTCCATCGCCGAGAACGCCAGGCCCAAACACAGCGCCATGTCGATGGGTTCGCCGATCGGGAACCAGTTGTCCCACAGCTGCAGCAGGGATCGTTCGACCTCGCCGCGGGTCGCGTCGGGCGTGGTCGGCAGCACATCCAGCAGGCGCGGCAGCAGCTCGATCAGCAGGCCCGGCTCGAACCGGGACAGTCGCAGGCCGGCCAGCATCGTGTCCAGATCGGCGGCCGCGCCGCCGCCGAGCAGCGACCGGACGGTGAAGTAGTTGTCCGGGCCGGTGTCCACCAGCTGGTCCTGCACCCAGGCGGTGAACCGTTCCGGATCGTCCAGTCCGCCGTCGCGACCGGCGCGGACGAAGGCCGCCACCACCAGGCTGCGGGCCGGCTCCCGGGGCAGCACCGCCACCCCGCCCCTCTCGCGGACCACGCGGGCCAGCAGGTCGAAGTTGACCATCAGCGAAAACCCGTTCCCGTGCGGTACCACGGAGGGGGCCGGCTGCGAACACAGCTCCACCGGGCGGCAATGGCCCTTGTCGGCGACCAGCATGCAGGTCGCCCCCGTCGTCAGCTCGGACACGAAGTCCAGGCAACGCAACCCGCCGGTCGGCACGAGAACGGCGGTGTCATCCAGGGTGTCGGCGTAGAACTGCAGGACGCCGGACAGCTCCGGGGGAACCACCGGGCCGTCCGCGAGGTCCCAGGTCAACTCGCCCAGGGCGGACGCCGGGGCGCCTGGGGGCAGGTCGGGAAGGGTGACCCGGCATTCGTGCAGCTCGCCACCGCAGACCGCGTAGCTGTCGTGGCGCAGCGTGTCGAAGACGTAGTTGGCGATACCGACGACCGGCCCGTCCAGCGACCCGGCGTCCAGGGTGCGCCCGGAGGCCAGCAGCTCCAACGGGCCCGGCCGGTCCGCGTCCAGGACGGCGAAGTCGATCAGGCCCTGGTCCACCAACGGATGGAACGAGGGGTGCGCGGCCCACCCGGCGACCCGGTCGGCGCAGAAATCGGTGGCCACATAGGTGAAATCCAGCCCAGGGGCGAGCGCGCGCAGCGCCCGCACCAGTAGGAAGGCGAAACGCCCCGAGCCGGCACCGAATTCGACCAGGTGGGGCCGGCCCGAGCCGGCCGGCACGCTGCGCAGGAACTCGACGACGAGCCGGGCGTAGGTGGCGGCGATACGGGGATTGCCGGTGATGCCGTGCGGCACCATCGCGGTGCCCCACAGGGTTTGGGCCTGCTGCTGGTAGAACTGCCGCTGACGATCCCACAGACCCGAGTCGGCCAGCCGGCGGGCCGAGCCGGGCGAACCGCCCCCCAGCAGCGAGGCGATCGACTTGCCGGCCGGGGCCGCGGCCGGGGTTGGTGTCGTCATGGTCACGGTCATTCGCTCATCCATCCCCACTCGACCGGGCGGAGCACCCCGTCGCCCCGGACATCCAGTTCGGCTCCCCCGACGCTCACGGTCAGATAGCCGCCGTCGGGCACGCCGGGCACACCCAGGTCCTCGGTCAGCGGCAGCGCCCAACCCGGGCCGATCTCGGCCCCGGCCTCGCCGGCGTCCTGACCCGACGGCACCGTCCGGGACGCGGTGTCGGCCAACCCGCCGTCCTCGTCGAACACCGCGGCCTCCACGGTCAATTCGGCGGACCGCAGGGTCATCGGGTCGTCGCCGACGTGCCCCAACCGCACCTGCGACGGGTGGCCGGTCACCGTCAGTTCGATGGCGGCCACCGGGCTCTGGGCCAGATCCTCCAGCAGCGCGCGCACCAGCTCGGCCAACGCCGCGACCGCGGCCGGCGGGTCGTCGCTCACCGTCACATCGGGCAGGTCGTCGGCCGAGATCCGCTCGACGACCCGGCCGGGCCGGCGGGGTCCGCTCGCCGGGGGTGGTGCGCCCGCGTCGCGGGCGGCCTGCAGCGCCGCCGTCAGGTCGGCGCGCTCGGCGGCCGACAGGGTCCGCCGGAACCGGCCCACCCGGTGCCCGGCCGTCTGCCAGGCCGATGCGGTGCCGTCGGCGGCGATCTCGACTCCGGCGAAGCGGCCGGGGGCGGTGCTGCTGTAGGTGAGCCTCATCGGCGCTCCGGCCTCCACTTGTCGGCCTTGCCGGTCTGCATCGCCCATTCCCGGGCCAGCAGATCGACGAAGGGCTGGATGTGCCGGGGTTCGATCGGGTGCTCGTGCGCCGGCGCGGCCTTGCCCCCGCCCCCCTTGGCCGGGGTGGTCTCCATGGTGCCCATCAGGCTCTTGTTCGAGTACAGGAACGGGGTGACGCAGGCCGACAGGTTGGCCTGAAAGCCCGTGACACCCTTGTCGCTGAAAGCCTTCTGGATGTCGGTGTAGACCGAGGCGCCGGCGTTGGCCTTGCCGTACTCCTGGGCGACGAAGCGGGAGAAACCGCCCTGTTTGGTGCCCAGCTTGGGCGTGATGACCGCGGCCAGACTGGTGCCCCAACCCGGGTCGTCGGTCGCAGCCGGGGCGGCGATCTTGTCGGTCAACGGGAGCTGAGCCTTGATGTCGCCGGCCAGCTTGGTGGCGTCGGCGGCCAGCCCTGCGGTGTTGCCCACGGCTGGTTCCTCACCGGTCACCTGCAGATAGTGCTCTTCGATCCGGTTGTACTCGTCGGCCAAGCCGATCAGGTGGCCGAACTCGTGCGGCGCCATCGAGCGGCGCTTGTCCACGGTGTACCAGGTGCCGGAGTCCGATCGGCTCTGCCCGCGGTCCTTCTTGGGCAGCTTCGGGTCGAACTGGAACACGTCGACGTCGTGCCCGGGACCGCGTTTGGCCTCGAAATTGAGGTCCATCGACTTCTTCTTGGGGTCGCTGTCGTTGACCGCCTTGAAGGTGCTCCAGATCTCCTTGATGTCGGCCAGCCATTGGCCGATCCGGGTGTCGACGTTCTTGTGCTTCTTGTGGAAGGTGATGCCCAGGGTGATGGCCAGTGCGGTCTTGGACAGCTTCCAGTCGTAGCCGGCCCGCAGGCCGACGTTCTTGACCCCCTCAACCTCCTCCAGCCAGTCGAACTCGACGTGCCCCTGGCTGGCCGCCCCGGCCGTCTCCAACTTGGTCCAGGTGGCCGGGTCGGCGATGCCGGTGGCCGCGACCGGGATGGTGCCCTGGAAGGTCTTGAGGCCGGCGTCGGTCTTGGGTCCGAAGATGCCGTCCACCAGGAGTTTCGCGCCGGCCACCCCACTGTTGTTCAGGCGTTCCTGCAGCTCCTTGACCGCGACGCCCTTGGCCCCCACCTGCAGCTGGGCGTGCGTGCCGGCGGCCGGGTTCGACGGGACCTGGGTGGCGCCGGGGCCGTCGACGACCGTCTCGGTGGCGCTGATGACCACCGAAGGGGCCCGGGTCTTGAGCTGGGTGTGGGTGATCCCGTCGACGATCCCGTCCTCGGTCACCCCGGCGACGCCCTCGGCGATCAGTTTCTTCTGGAACGCCTTGGTCGCCGTGGTGGTGGCCGCGTCGAAGCGGCCGGTGATGGCCAGCCGCGGACTGGCCCCGACGTGGTTGAGCTGCTGCTGGATGATGCCGATGTCGTTGGTCGGCCCATCGCCCTCCTTGACCCGCTGCACGTTCAGGGCCCGCACGTACTCGGTGACCACCCGGTTGCCGACCTGCCGTTGCAGTTGGGCGATCCGGTGCTCCGGCGCCCGCGGTCGCCCAGCCGCCGGCGAATCGGCGCGGCGGGGGTCGGAGGAGCGCGAGTGGGGGGCGCCGCGGGCCCGGTCGACCATCGGTCCACGGTAGGTCCGCTCGGGTGACCGGCGCACCGGCCGAGCGGCAATGCTGCCCGAAAGGGAACCCGGTCATGCCCGATGCTGTCAGCATGCCCAACCGCATGCAGATCCGTCCGTTCGCGATCGCCGACACCGACCCGGTGATCGACCTGTGGCACCGGTGCGGCCTGACCCGGCCCTGGAACGATCCGCACCGCGACATCGCCCGCAAGCTGACCGTGCAGCCGGAGCTGTTCCTGGTCGGCGAGCTCGACGACCGGATCGTGGCCAGTGCGATGGCCGGGTACGACGGCCACCGCGGCTGGGTCAACTATCTGGCCGTCGATCCGGACCGCCGGCGCGCCGGGCTGGCCGGCACGCTGATGGCCGTCATCGAGGCCGACCTGCGCGCGCGGGGGTGCCCCAAGCTCTCGTTGCAGGTACGGGCGGGCAACGAGCAGGCGCTCGGGTTCTACCGGTCGCTGGGGTACGCCGACGACCGGACGGTGGTGCTGGGCAAGCGACTGATCAGTGACGGAGCGGACCGGCCGGAGGAGAACCGATGACACCCTCTGTGTCAACCTCAGGCCGCAAGTTGCCCGCTGTTGATCTTGTTCGCGTTGCCGTGCCTGGCCGGGTCGTAAGGCTGCCGGTCGAGCCAGCAGCGGTAGATCACGCGCACCCAGGCGCGGGCCAGGACCCGGACGGCGTGCGGGTGGTCGTGCCCGCGTTGGATAGCTCTGCGGTAGACCTCGGCGGCCCACGGGCTTTGGTGGCGACTGTTGTCGGCGAACGTGGTCATCGCTTTGCGGAACCTTTTGTTGCAGGCCCAGCGGAAATGCACGGCATGATATTTACCGGACGCTTTGGTGACCGGGGTCAGGCCGGCCAACGCCGCGACGGCGTCGGGCGAGTCGTAGGCTTGGCGGGAGTCGCCCCACTCGGCGAGCACCTGGGCGGCGTTGATCTGACCCGACCTTGGCAGCGACGTGAAGATCGCGGCGTCCGGGTGCTCCCCGAGGTGGGCGGTCACCGACCGGTCCAGGTCCTTGCGGACCGCGCCGAGGGTGCGCAGCACGGCCACCAGCGCGAGCACGGCGTCCCGGACGGCCTCGACCAGGTCGGGGTCGGTGGTGCCGGCCGGCGCAGCCCGCAGCCGGGTCAGCAGCTCCGCGGCCGGGCGGCGACCGGAGTAGCCGTGCTTGACGCAGAACGCGGCCATGCGCTTCTCGCCGAGGCCGGCGGCGTGTTTGGCGGTCGGGTACCGGGTCAGGAACTCCAACGCGATCGGCGACTCGATATCGGCGAAAACCTTGGTGGCGCCGGGCCAGTGGGCATCGAGCAGGGCGGTCAGCTGGTTCGTCGCGGCGGTCCGCATGGCCACGATGTCGTCTCGGGTGCGCACGACCGTCCGAACCGCCTTGGTCTGCGCGGTGAACGGGGTGGCCGGCCGCAGCCGGTGCGACCGCAACCGCAGGTACTCGGCGATGACGGCGGCGTCGCCGGCGTCGGACTTGGCGCCGGAGAGCACCTCACCGTCCCGCCAGGTCTTGATCGCGTTCGGGCTGACCGGCACCACCGGGTAGCCGGCCTCGAGCAGCGCGTCGACAAGCCGGCCGTCGGGCCGTTCGATCGCGACCGTGACCTGCATCGGGTCGTCGGCCAACCGGCCCAGACGCGCGAGCAGGGTCGCGAAACCGTCGGCGGTGTGCTCGATCGTGAACTCGGCGGTGATCCTTCCGGTGGCGTTCTGCACGCAGACGGCGTGCGTTTCGGCGGCCCAGTCGATACCGACGTAGAAATCGCATTCAGGCAGGGACAACTCAAGAACTCCTCACAGCGGCAGCGACGACTCGGCGAGGAGGCCGATTACCGGGCGGTCACTGACTGGCGCTCTGCGGCGCGTCCCTCTGTTGCCGGTTTACAGCCCCGCGAGAACCGGGGGCGGCAGTGTCATCGTGGCCGTCGAACGGCGACCGACGAAGGCCGTCACCCCGGCTCCCGCCGAGTCCCTACAACGAGCACCCTCTCAGGGCCCGCATCAAGGAGTGTTCACCAGTGACCGATTGGGACGGGGCCGGCTACGAGCGGATCAGCGGCCTGCAGCGCCGGCTGGCCCGGGCCACGCTCGGGCAGCTGTCGTTGGCCGGCGACGAGCGGGTGCTCGACGTGGGCTGCGGAGACGGGTACATCACCCGGGCGATCGCGGCCCGGCTCCCCGGCGGCTCGGTGCTCGGGCTGGATGCCTCGCCGCGGATGATCGCGGCCGCCCGCTCGCACGCCGACCCGCCCGGCGCCCGGGTCGCGTTCGAGGTCGGCGACGTGCTCGGATTGACCGCCGTCGACGAGTTCGACGTGGTGGTCTCGTTCAACGCCCTGCACTGGGTGGCCGACCAGGTCGCGGCCCTCACCGCGATCGGCCGGGCCACCCGGCCGGCCGGGCGGGTGGTCGTCCAGCAGGTCTGCGCCGGCCCGCGCCGCAGCCTGGAGGCGACCGCGATGGCGGTGTGCCACACCCAGGCGTGGTCGGCCTTCTTCTCCGGCTTCGGGGCGCCGTTCGTGCATGTCGACCCGCGGCGGTACGCCGATCTCGCGGCAGCCGCCGGACTGCGGGTGACCGATCAACAGGTGGAGGACATCCGGTGGGATTTCGGCTCGCGGGCGGCGTTTACCGACTGGTGCACCGTCGGTTTCGCCGACTGGACCGGGCGGTTGCCGCCGGATCGGGTGGCCGACTGGGTGCAGGCGGTGGTCGAGGCGTACCAGCAGCAGGTCGGCGAGCCCGGCGTCTTCCGGTTCCTGCAGCTGCGGGCGGAACTCGTGCCGTCGACGATCAGGGGCTCGGGAACGTGACCACGTCCCGGCCCAGCGGCAGCTCGTCGGTCCGCGGCCCGGCGGTGGCCGGGTCGAGGACGACCGGGGTGGTGGCCGGATCGGTGGCCATCAGCTCGTCCAGGGCCGGACCGCGACCGGTGACGGTGAAGCTGTCGAACACGTATGGCAGTCCGTCCGCGGCCAACGCCGAAGGCCGGTCCATCAGCTGGAAGTGCAGGTGCGACCCGGTCGAGCTGCCCGAGTTGCCGGTTCGGCCGATCACCTGGCCCTTGGTGACCCGGTCCCCGGCCTGCACGCTCACCGAGCCCGGTTTGAGGTGGGCGTAGAAGGCGTAGACGCCGTCGGCCAGCTGGAGGATGACGTGGTTGCCGTCGGCCTCCTCGATGGTGACCGGCGTCGGCGCCTGCGGCGTCTGGTCGGGCAGTCCGTCCTGGGCGATCGTCACCTTGGCGTCGGCGACGGCCAGCACCGGCTGGTCATAGGTCGGCCAGCTCTCGTTCTTGGACCGGTCGCCGACGGCCAGGTAACCCTGGTCGTTGATCTTGTTGAAGTCGATGGCGAACCGTTGGGAGACCCATAGCTGGTTGGTGATCGGCTGGGCCGTCCGCCGGTGCGGTCCGTCGCAGCAGCTACCGACGGCGAACCAGCCGGTGCCCGCCAGCGGGGCACCGATCACCGTCGGCGCATCGACGTCGACGTCGGCCGGCGCCCCGGTCGAGGTGATCGTCTCGGGCACCGGGAGCCCGGGCGGCACGGTGACCGTGAGCTCATGGTCGATCCGGGCCGGCACCGCGGACGGGTCGGCCAGGGGCACGTCGAACCAGATGACCCCGGTGGTGGCCGTGGCCAGCTCGGTGGTCGGCTGGGACCCGCTGGTCAGCAACGACATCGACGCGGTGAGCGGATCGCCGGACAGGGTCTGCAGGACCGTCCCGGAATCGGCGTCGCGAACGACCGCCCGGGTCACCGTGGCCGGGATGGGGAAGGCGTTGGTCAGCCGGAGTTCGTAGACCAGGTGAACCTGACCGTCGGTGCCGCGGAACCAGCGGGGGGTGGACATCACGTCCATCACCACCGGGGTGAACTGCTCGGGGGCATCGGTCCGGGTCGGGGCGTCGGCCCCGGCGGTGGCCGAGGGCGAGACCGACGACGGGGGCGGCGAACTGGAGGCGGAACCGCCGGAACCGCCGGAGCAGGCGGTCAGGGCGAGCAGGACCACCGCGCCCAGGGCAAGGCCACCGGCCGGTGCCGTTCTCGGTCGGCGACGCTGCATGCGCACTCCCGTCTCTGGCGATGTCGGCGCAGGATCGGTCGATTGTGCCCGGACCGGGCGGCCGTGGGTACCGTGGGTGCATGGCCATCGTCTGGGTCGCGGTCCTGACGGTGCTGCTGTTCGTCCTGGTGCCGGCCGGGCTGTGGGCGATCGGCCGCCGGTCTCGGGGCCGCGCGGCCGGCGGTGCCGTCAGCGGTCCGTTCGAGGAGATCTGGCATCCGGCCGCGCACCGGGCCCGGATTCAGATTCAGGTCCAGGACCAGCGGATCGCGCCCGACCTGTTGCCCGGCGACCCGCCGTCCGCGTCCGGCTGACGCCCGGCTGACTCGGCGGGCCGGGGCGGGACCGCTCGGGCGCTCGCGCCGGGAGCGCCGTAGCCTCTTGCCGTCGGGAGGGTTGATGCTGCGCAGTCCTGGAATGCCCGCGCTCATCGCCATGAGCCTGCTGGGGTTCACGTCCTTCTTCCTCACCCTGTCCGCGTTGCCGCTGTGGGCGGTGGATCAGGGCGTGCCGGAGGCGCTGGCCGGGCTCGTCACCACGGTGATGCTGGTCGCCACCGTCGGCTGCCAGGTGCTGGTCCCGGCCGCGGTACGGCTGATCGGTCAGCCGGCCACCCTGGCGGTCGGCCTGTTCGCCCTGGGTGCGCCCACTCCCCTGCTGCTGCTCAGCGACCAGCTCGGCTGGTTGCTGGCCGTCTCGGCGGTGCGCGGGCTGGGCTTTGCGATCCTGACCGTGCTCACCCCGCTGGTGGCCACCCAGATCGCCCCGCCCGGCAGTCACGGCCGGGCCATCGGGCTGTACGGGCTGGCCGTCGCGGTGCCGAACGTGGCCGCGGTGCCGTTGGCGGTGGCGCTCACCGACGCCGGACATTTCCCGGTGGTCGCCGGGCTGGGGGCGGTGCCGGTGCTGGCGATCCCGCTGGTGCGCCGGTTTCCGCCGCCGCCGCCCGCCCGGCCCCGCCAGGCCGGCCGGGCCCGGCTGCCGGTGGCCTCGTTGGCCGGCATCCTGGGCCTGCTGCTGGCCCTGACCCTGTCCGGCGGCGGCATTTTCGCGATCGTGCCGGTGCAGCTGAACGAGTCGGGGGCGGTGGTGACCTGGGCCTTGCTGCTGCTGGGGGTGACCTCCGCGCTGGCCCGCTGGCGGGCCGGCAGCCTGGCCGACCGGGCCGGCCCGGCCCGGCTGCTGCCGGCGTGCGCGGTGGTCGGCGTCCTCGGGTTGGGGTTGTTGGGCTGGGGGGCCGCCGGGACCGGCGCTGGGCCGGGTGCCCTGGTCGTGCTCGGCGCGGCGATCTTCGGACTGGCCTACGGCGGCGCCCAGAACCTGACCCTGCTGCTGAGTTTCGATCTGGCCGGCCCCGACCGGCGAACCCCGGCGAGTGCCGCCTGGAACGCGACGTACGACGCCGGGACGGCGATCGGCGCCCTGCTGATCGGGGCCGTGGCCGCCGGGTCGAGTCTGACCGTGGCCATGCTCGGCTGCGCCGGTCTGGTCGTGGTGACGGCGGTGGTCGCCGTCGTCTCGGCGCGCGGCCGGGCCTGAGGCACGGGCGTCCGTCACCCCGACCGGTGGCCGGACGCCGGTCGGGGCGGGAGCCGGTGCAGGGTGACCTCGGTCAGGGCGGCGTCCCCGACCCGGGCGGTCAGGTACGTGCAGAACGGTTGCCGCCGGCGGTCGGTCGGCGAACCCGGATTGAGCAGCCGCAGCCCGCTGGGCGAGACCGTGTCCCACGGAATGTGGCTGTGGCCGAAGATCAGCAGATCGGTGTCGGGGAAGGCCTGCTCGGCCCGGCGTTCCCGTCCGTCCCGGCCGCCGGTCTCGTGCACGACCGCCACCCGCAGGCCGCCCAGGCTCACCCGCGCGACCTCGGGCAACCGCCGGCGCAGCTCCGGGCCGTCGTTGTTGCCCCACACCCCGACCAGCCGACGGCTGCGGGCCTCGACCTGGTTCAGCAGGGCCGGGGTGACCCAGTCCCCGGCGTGGATCACCACGTCGGCCGCCTCGATGGCCGCCCAGAGCGGGGCGGGCAGATCACGGGCCCGGTTCGGAACGTGGGTGTCGGCCACCACGACCAGCTCGAGGGTGCCCTCAGGCATCGGGCCATCGACCGAGCTGGACCGACGCGGTGAAGGCCGACCGCAGGAACTCCAGCAGCACGGCGTCCGGGTCGTCGGCCTGCCGCACCGCCGCATAGGGCAGGACGAACTCACCGAGGTCTGGGTCGAAGCGGGCCTGGTCCGGTCGGATCGGGTAGTCCCGGTACCCGGGGGGTTCCGGGTAGGCGTAGGCGTAGAAGGCGCCCTCGTCGGCGCCACCCGGCCAGTACCCGCAGGAGGCCAATTCACGGTTGTAGGCCTCGTGCATGACCCGGTCGGGACAGTTCGGAACACCGCCGGGATGCTCGGGCGCGGGCCGTCCGGAGAACCGGGTAACGGCGAGATCGAAGGCGCCCCAAAAGAAGTGGACCGGGCTGCATTTGCCGGTGAATTCACCGCGGAACTGTTGCAGGACCCGCTGGGTGCTGACCAGGGACACCCAGAAGCGGTGCATCGCGTCAGGATCGTAGCTGCGGTGCACGGAGTCGTCGGCGAACGGGATGGCCACCGGCAACTCGACCGGCCGCGGCATGATGGCCACCCGGATGCCCAGGTCGGCCAGCACTGCGGTGAAGCGCCGGTAGAACTCGGCCACACTCATCGGCTCTAGCGCGAACCGTTCGGTGCGGCCCAGCGTGGTGCGCACGACGAGCTCGTGCCCGACGAAGTCGAATTCGATCTCGACCCCGAGGTTCTGGTAGGGCATCAGGCTCGTCGTCAGGCCGGTGGCGTTCACGTAGAACGGGACCTGCCACCAGTGGTTCTCCGGTGCGGCCAGCGCCAGGCGGACCTTGCCGACGATCTGGGTCCACAGGTGCACCGTGTCCCGGGTCGGGGCCCAGGCGGCCACCGGCAGTTCCGGCCATGGTTGCGTCATCGGATCGCCTCCCCCGCGGCCGCTTCCGGCGCGCGATGGGAGGAGTCTTCCCGATCCGGGCGTCAAGCACCCGCCCGGGTCGGGGTGCGCGCGATCAGCGCAGGGAACCCAGCTGGCGCTGGGCGGCGACCAGCAGCTCGGTGCGCATGCTGTCCGACGGCGCCTCGGCGATCGCCTTGTTGATCAAACGGCGCGACCGGCGCTCCTCGTAGCGCTGCGCCATCGACTTCCGGTTCGTCCTCATCGTGTTGCTCCTTCGAATGCACGAGTCGTTTTTCGACCCACTAGTAACGACGTCGTGACCCGTGCGAAAGATGCCCGAAACAACTGTGAAGCCACTCACCCGGTCGCCGGATCACGCTGATCGGACCAGGAAATGCCACCCCATCCACCACCAGACGACGAGCACGATGACCCGGCCCAGGCGTCGCCGGGTCGCCGCATCCGCCATCTCGGAGACGCGGGCCACGGCCGTGGGCCGGCGGTGCGAGAGCAGCATCAGCAACGCCAGCGCGATCCCGATCAGCAGGTAGCCGGCCAGGAACACCTGCTTCACGCCCATCGCCGGACCAGTGCCGTGCCGGCAGCGAGCCAGAGCAGGTAGCCGAGGAACCGGAACCACCACTGGCCGGCGGCCAGCGGGCTGACGATCGAGCTGATCGTCGGGTAGTCCGCCCGCGGCGAGCGGAACAGGGCCATCAGCTCCCAGCCGATGCCGGCGGCCAGGACGACGGCCCACGGGGCGATCCGTCGCCAGGACGGCGCCGGCGCCGGTGGCCGGGCGGGGCGGCGCAGCGCGTACCCGCCGGCGACGACCAGCGGCAGCACCGTCGCCAGCAGGGCCGGCCAGGTGAACGGCAGGAACAGCGCGGCCACCGCCGCGTAGCCGACGATTCCCACCGCAACCCGGAGCACCCGACGAGGGTACGGGCGGCCGGACCCGGTCCGGGCCCGCGTCATACCGGACGAACGCCGGAAAATTCGCATTGTCGGACCCGATGAGTACCGTCCCCGGCGACGGTCCACCCCCGCGACCGCACCCGCGACGGAAGGAACACCGATGACGATCACCCTCAACCCCTACCTGAACTGGCGTGGCTCGGCCCGCTCGGCCATGGAGTTCTACCAGTCGGTCTTCGGCGGCGAGCTGACCGCAAGCACCTTCAAGGAGTTCGGCATGCCGGTTGCCCCCGAGGAGGAGAACCTGATCATGCACAGCCAGCTGGTCTCGCCGATCCTGACCTTGATGGGGGCCGACGTGCCCGCGGAGATGCCGTTCACCGAGAACGCCAACGGCTCGATCTCGCTGTCCGGCGGCGCGGAGGACGAGGACCAGCTCACGGGTTTCTGGCAGGGCCTGAGCGACGGGGCGACGGTCACCGCCCCGCTGGACAAGGCGCCCTGGGGGGACACCTTCGGCATGCTCACCGACAAGTTCGGCGTCAGCTGGCTGGTCAACATCGCCGGCGCCCAGGCCTGACCGCGGGCGGGTCTGGGGGTCGTGCGTCCGGGGTCACCGGACATAGAGTGCGCCGATGGCGCTGGACGACTTCCCCCGGTATCCGCTGCTGTTCGGCCCCAGCCCGGTGCACCGGCTGGACCGGCTCTCCGAGCACCTCGGCGGTCCCTCGATCTGGGCCAAACGCGAGGACGTCAACTCCGGGCTGGCCTACGGCGGCAACAAGACGCGCAAGCTCGAGTACCTGGTCCCCGACGCCCTCGCCCAGGGCGCCGACACCCTGGTCTCCATCGGCGGTGTGCAGTCCAACCACACCCGCCAGGTCGCCGCGGTCGCGGCTAAGTTGGGGCTCAAAGCTGTTCTGGTCCAGGAGAAGTGGGTCGACTGGGACGACCCGGTCAACGACCGGGTCGGCAACATCCTGCTCTCGCGGATCATGGGCGCCGACGTCCGACTCGATCCGTCCGGGTTCGGCATCGAGTTCAAGGACAGCTGGCAGCGGGCGTTGGACGATGTACGGCGCGCCGGTGGGGTGCCCTATGCGATCCCGGCCGGAGCCTCCGACCACCGGTTGGGCGGGCTCGGGTTCGCCAACTGGGCCGACGAGGTGGCCCGGCAGGAGGCCGAGTTGGGGGTTTTCTTCGACACCGTCGTCGTCTGCAGCGTGACCGGCTCCACCCAGGCCGGGATGATCGCCGGCTTCGCCGGCCAGGACCGTCCCCGCCGGGTGCTGGGCATCGATGCGTCGGCCACGATCGACCAGACCCGCGACCAGGTGGCCCGGATCGCCCGCAGCACGGCCGCGTTGATCGGCTTGGGACGCGAGCTGCGCGAGGACGAGATCACCGTCTTGGCGGGCTGGGCCGGCGACAAGTACGGCATCCCGGTGCCGTCGACCGTCGACGCGATCACCCTCACCGGACGGCTGGAGGGGATGATCATCGACCCGGTGTACGAGGGCAAGTCGATGGCCGGGCTGATCGACCTGGTCCGCCAGGGCGAGATCGACGCCGGGTCGACGGTGCTCTACGCCCACCTGGGCGGGCAGCCGGCCCTCAACGCCTACTCGGGGATCTTCGGATGACCGGCTCCCCGACCGGGACCTACCCGCAGATCCGGCAGACCGTGCTCGATTGCCCGGACGTCCGGGCGTCGGCCGAGTTCTACCGGGAGCTGTTCGGCCTGCGCTACCGCCCGGGCGACGAGCCCGGCGGCGCGGACCCGGACCCCGACTGGTTGGTGCTGCTGCATCCCGACGGCACCCGAGCCCTGGCCTTCCAACAGGTCTCGGACTTCGCGCCGCCGACCTGGCCGGACGGGCCCCGGCCGCAGATGCTGCACTTGGACACCACCGTGCCCACGGTGGCGCAGTTGCGCCGGCACCGGGAACGGGCGCTGGCCCTGGGCGCCCGCGAGCTGGCCGATCGCTCGACCGGTCCGGCCGAACCGCTGTTCGTGCTGGCCGATCCGGCCGGGCACCCGTTCTGTCTGTTCGTCGCCTGATGCCGGCCGAGCGGCCCGGCACCGTCCTGCGCGGTGGTCAGGTGCTCGACGTCGTCGCCGGGACCTGGCGCCGGGCCGACATCGGCATCGCCGACGGCGTGATCACCGATGTGATCACCCGGGTCGACGACCGGCCGGCCGAACCCGGCGGGACGGTCCGATCAGCCGCGGTGATCGACGTGACCGGCCGGTATCTGGTGCCCGGCTTGATCGACGGGCACGTGCATGTCACCGCCCTGTCGGCCGAGCTGCGCGACCTGGAGCGGCTACCCGCTTCCTACGTCCATGCGCACACCGCCCGGATCATGCGCGGCATGCTGAGCCGGGGCTTCACCAGCGTCCGCGACATGTCCGGCGCCGATCACGGGCACGCGCGCGCCCACCGCGAGGGTCTGCTGCCGGGACCACGGCTGTTCATCTGCGGGCACGCCCTGAGCCAGACCGGGGGGCACAGCGACATGCGCCTGCCCGGCGAGGACCAACCGGCGGCGTCCGGAACCAGTTGCGGCATCGGGGTGGTCGCCGACGGGGTGGACGCGGTCCGGGTCGCGGCGCGCACGGAACTGCGCAAGGGCGCCGACCACATCAAGATCATGGCCTCCGGCGGCGTGGCCTCGCCCACCGACCGAATCGACTCCACCCAGTACTCGGTGCCGGAGATCACCGCGGTGGTGCAGGAAGCTCAGGCCGCCAACCGGTACGTCGCGGCCCACGCCTACACCGCGCGGGCGATCAACCGGGCCCTACGGGCCGGCGTCCGCAGCATCGAACACGGCAACCTGCTCGACCAGGAGAGCCTGGACCTGCTCGGCGAGCACGATGCGTTCCTGGTGCCGACTCTGGTCACCTACTGGGCGCTCAAGCGGGAGGGCCCCGACCACGGCCTGTCCGCCGCGAGCTGGGCGAAGGTGGACGACGTCCTCGATCACGGCCTGGCCGCCCTCGGCCGGGCGCACCAGGCCGGGGTCAACCTGGTCTACGGGTCGGATCTGCTCGGCGGCATGCACCGGCATCAGCTGCAGGAGTTCGCGCTGCGCGCGCAGGTGCAACCGGTCATCGATGTCATCCGATCGGCGACCGTGGTCGCCGCCGAGTTGGTCGGCCGGGCCGGCACGCTGGGTGTGCTCGCTCCCGGCGCCGCCGCCGACCTGCTGGTCCTCAACGCCGATCCGCTTCTGGACGTCGACGTGCTGGTGGACCCCGACCGGCACCTGGATCTGGTCCTGCAAGCCGGGGTGGTGGTGCACCGTCGCGATCAGCGCACCGCCGACGGATCGGCCGCACCGACCTCGGTGGGTGTCGCGTCGGCATCCGCGGGCACCCCGTCGACCGGATGGTCCGAGCCCCGGTCCGGGGCGGCCGGCGGCTCCTCGTCGGCCCGGTAGTCGTCCTGGTCCTGCTGGCGTTCCTCGATGCGCTTTTTCACCCGGCCCAGACCCGGCACCGCGCCGATCAACTCGTTGAGCTCCTTGGACACATCCAGCAGATCGCGCAGGTCCGGCGCCACCGTGGCCAGCGTGTCCAGCACGGGCAGGATGTCACGGTCCAGCTTGCCGACGATCGTCGGCAGCATGTCGATCAACGAGACGACGGCGTCGATCTCCTGCGGGCTGGTGGTCGCGGCCAGCCGGGCGACCACCGGCTGCAGCGTCTGCAGGACCGGCTCGTAGGCGGCCAGGATCGGCTGCACCCGGGCGGTGAGCGCCGCCGCGTCCTCGACCACGTCGGCGGTACGCCCGACCAGGACCGCGGCGTTGCGACGGACATCGTCCACGCCGGCCTGGATCTCGTGCACCCGATCGATCGTCGCGTTGACCCGCACCGGGATCGCCTCGATCTGGCCGACCAGCACCTGAACCCGCCGGATCAGCGCCTCCACGTCGGCGACCATGGTCACCAGGCGGGGCACCAGGCCGATCGCGACCTGGGCCGCCTCGAACGACTGGGCGGCCACCCGGAGCACGTCGCCAGGTCCCGGGATGCGCATGTCGGCTCCGTTCGCGGGGGTCGACGCACCGGCGCGCCGACGACCCCACGACTGTACGGACCGGCTCGGCGGTCACAGCGTGACGGTGCGGGCCACCACGACCATCTCCGAGGTGTGGGAGCCGGCGATGCCCACCCCCTCCGGCCGCGGCGTGTACCCGGGCAGCCCGGTGAGTCCGTCCGAGCCGTCGAGCACCCGCAGGGTGGCCGGGCCGCTCGTGCCGAGCTCGAGGGTCACCTCGACACCGTCCGGCGGCGGGGCGTGGAACACCACCGACAGTCCCCCGGTCAGCTCGTCGGCCGGGACCGCCCGACCCTGCAGGCTGGCCCCGAGCACCGGGACGCCGGAGAGTCCGAGGTAGATCAGCCGGGCCGGCTGCGTGGCCGCGCGTTGCGGGGTGATCCGCAGGGTCAGGGTGCGCCGGTCTCCGGAGCTGGTGTCGGTGAGCACGCTGACCTGGGGCGCCGGCAGGTCGGCGGCCTGGGCCGGGCCGACCGTCACCGGACCGCGCACCAGGCCGAAGGTGTCGGCCGCGGACCCCGGTTGCGTCACGTACCGGCTCACCCACTCGCCCGGCCGGGTGTCGGTGCTGACCCAGGTGGCTCGCCCGGAGCCGGCATCCAGAACGTAGGCGAGTTCGGCGGGTTCGGGATGGTCGGGGTCGAAATGGTCGACCCGCAACCCGATTCCGGTGCAGATCAGGACCGCCAGCCCGGCGGCCAGGGCCGGCGCCGCCGACCATCGGCGGTGACCGGGGCCGTCCGGGGCCGGATAGAGCAGGTCGAGCACGGGCAGCAGGGCCAGGCCGAGCATGACCGCGAACAGGGCCGCGGCCGCGCCGGTGGCCAGGCCCAGGGCCGGGAAGAACAGGTAGACCGTCGGCGCCAGGATGACCACCGCCACCGCGCCGGCCACCAGCGCGGCCCCGACCCGGACCCAGAAGGCCGGCCAGAGCATCGTGGCCAGCGCCCCGAGTCCACCGGCCAGGGCCGGCCAGGCCGCCAGGTACGAGCCGCCCGGCACGGTCCCGGCCATCAGCAGAGCGAGCAGGGCCAGGACACCGAGCGCGCCGATCACCAGCGGCCTTGGGCCGATCCGGCGGCGCAGCAGGCCGAACCAGGTCAGCACGACCAGGGCGACCAGGGCCACCACCGCCGCCCGGAACCAGCCCGGCCACCACGGATCGAGCATGTTCGCGTAACCGGGCCGCAGCACCACCAGCAACGCCCAGAACCCCTGGGCCGCCAGCGGAGCCAGGACCAGCGGGATCACCGCCAGGCCCAGACCGGCCAGCAGCCGACCGGCGCCAGCCACGCCGCGCCGGATCGCCACCGCGGCGGAGGCCAGCACCGCCCCGAGGGCCAGGATCGCCAGCGGCCACACCCACCCACCCGGGTACCGGACCAGGAGCCCGAGCGCCGGGAAGTAGCTGGCGTCACCGGCCGCCGGCGCGGACAGCTCGGTCAGGTCGGCGCCGCCCAGGGCGCGGGTCAGGGCCAGCGCGTTGTCCCCCTCATGCTGCAGGCTCGCCTGGTCCATCGACGCGGGGGTGTCCTGCGGCGCGTGGTACACCCCCGACCCGTCGATGTAGGCCGAGTTGAGCCCGGTGAACCGGCCGGCGTCCAGGAACGGGGTGAAATCGGTGTTGTTGGGCAGGATCCGGTACACCTCGACGGCCAGGCTGGTGGCCACCGGCCGGTCCACCGCCGACCCGTACACCGACACGAGATCGGCGTTGCCCGGGCTGGTCTCGAACATCACCGACGGGCCGGTCGACCCCCGGGATTCGACGTTGAGAACCACGGCCCGGCCGGCGGCCAGCGGATCGTGGGCGACGAAGGATTCGGCCCCGCACAGGCAGGCCTCCTCGGCGTCGGTGAACAGCAGCACCACGTCGTTGGCCGGGGCCGGCCCGGTGGTCAGCGCCCGGGCGATCTCCAGCAGGGTGGACACCCCGGCCCCGTCGTCGTTGCCGCCGTGCGAGACCTGCACCGAGTCGTAGTGGGCCATCAGGATCAGCGTCCCGGTGGACGCCGAGCCCGGAATCCGGGCGACGACGTTGCGGGTGTCGGCCATCGCATACTGGCCGCCCAGTTCGCTGGTCGCCCCGATCCCCGCCCGCACCTGCGGGTCCAGGCCCAGCCCGGCCAGGGTGTCGACCAGGTAGTCACGGACGTCGGCGGCGGCGGCCGACCCGGCCGGGTGCAGCTGCCGGCCGATCCGGTCGACGTGGGTGAAGGCCCGGCTCGCACTGAACGTCTCGGCCGGGGCATCGGCGGCCTTGGGTGGCGGCGGCGTGACTGCCCATACGCTGCACCCGCCGAGAACGGCCAGCTCGGCCAGGGTCAGCAGGCCGGTGACCACCCGGCTCCGCGCGGAGATCTGCATCGGCCCATCGTCCGGCAGCGCGGCCCGGCCGACTGCCCGGGAATCCTCGGACCGAGGATCGGGCGGGCGCGACGGTCGGCCCTGACGGGTCAGAACGTGATGACGACCTTGCCGGCCGCGCTGCCCGACCAGGTGTAGGCCAGCGCGTCGGCCACCTCGCCGATGCCGAAGGTGCGGTCGACGACCGGCCGCAGCTCGCCCTGCTGGACCAGGGTGAGCAGCTCGGCCAGGTCGGTGGCCCGGGTGACTGCGGTCAGCGGCTTGAGCTTTTCCGGAACGAACGGCGAGACGAGCAGGGCCCGCAGCTGCCGATCGAAGCCGGCGAACAGGCCACCCTTGCCCTCCCCCCCGACCAGGACGGCGGTCCCCCGCGGCGTGAGCAGGCGCCGCAGCCCGGTCAGGCCGGTGTTGCCGGCGATGTCGATGATCACGTCCCAGCGATCCCGCGACCCGGTCAGCTGGTCGTACCCGACGACCTCCTGCGCGCCGAGAGAGGCCACCAGGTCGGCCTTCTCGGGCCGGCACATCCCGGTGACCCGGGCTCCGGCGCGGACCGCCAGGGGCACCACGTAGCTGCCCACCCCGCTGCCGGCGCCGGTGACCAGCACGCGCTGGCCGGGCCGCACGCGGCCGGTGTCCCGGACCGCGAGCAGGGCGGTCGTGCCCGACGTCGGGATCGCGGCCGCGGTGTCGAACGAGATCCCGTCGGGGATGCGGACCCAGCGCTGGCGTCGGGCCCGGGCCAGTTCGGCGTAGGCGCCCCGGACCGCGCCGACCACCGGGTCCCCCGGGCGCAGGTCGGTGACGGCGGAGCCGACGGACTCGACCACCCCGGCGGCGTCGATGCCCGGCACCGGCTGGCGGGGGCGGCGCAGCCCCATCACCGGCCGGATCAACCAGGGGACACCGCTCATCAGGTGCCGGACACCGGCGTCCACGGCCGCGGCCCGGACCCGGACCAGCACGTCGTCGGGGCCGAGGGTGGGCGGGTCGATGTCGGCGTACTCCAGGGTCTCCGGGCCGCCGTAGCGGTGTTGCACGATCGCCTTCATGGCGCGCTCCTCGGGTTGGGGATGGGTCGGGTTCGGGTCAGGAATCGGGTCAGGAATCGGGTTGGTACTGGAAGACGGCGTCGAGGCCGACGCCGAAGACGTGGGCGATGCGGAAGGCCATCTCCAGCGACGGCGAGTACCGGCCCTGCTCGATGGCGATCACCGTCTGGCGGGTGACGCCGATCCGGTCGGCCAGGTCGGCCTGGGTCATCTCGCCGGCCGCAAACCGAAGGGCGCGAATGGAGTTCGTCACCCGGGTGGGTTTCACCATGGCTGGAAGTTCTGCCGGTAGGCCGACAGCCGGGCGGCCGAGCCGAGCACGGCCGAGAGCACGAAGGCCAGGTAGATCACGTTGGCGATCCAGAAGTAGCCGGCCTCAAGCATGGCCAGGCCGAGGGCGGCCAGGCCGCCGATCACGACAAAGGCCTGCCCGACATGCTCACCGAACCGGTCGATCTCGCGATCGCGTTCGTCGGTGCGCCAGGCGGACTTGCCTTCTCGTCGGGACGAGACCGCGATGACGATCTCGGCCAGCACCGTGGCG
This sequence comes from Nakamurella multipartita DSM 44233, assembly GCF_000024365.1. Lineage (NCBI taxonomy): Bacteria > Bacillati > Actinomycetota > Actinomycetes > Nakamurellales > Nakamurellaceae > Nakamurella > Nakamurella multipartita. The sequence goes on along the minus strand of NC_013235.1, from coordinate 3,091,691 downwards.
GCGACGCTGCCGCCGACCGTCCACAACAGCGGTGCGACGTAGGCGGTCTCGGCGAGCGGCCCGCCGTCGCGGCGGGTGAGCAGGACAACGACGTACACCGTGTACGCCAGCGCACTGGCCACCATCATGACCCAGGCACGCTTCTGGCCGATCGGCATCCGGACTCCTGATGTACAGAATCTTTGACATCATCGAATGTAAAGCGTCACCGACACGATGTCAAGAATCTTTGACTTGGATCGGTCGGGGTCGTGCCCCGGATCAGTCGCGACCCCGGATCAACGGGCGGCGGGCCGGCCACTCTCGTCGGCGACAACCGGCACCATCGTGTGGGCCAGCTTGTGCCGCTGGAAGAACGCCACCATCACCTCGGCCGCCCGGGGGCCGGTGAGGTCGATGAACGAGCCTCGACGATGTCCGCCGGACCAGGCGTGGCGCAGCCCGTCCACGCGCCAGTACTCCAGCACCCGGCGCCCGCGGGCGGTGTACCAGCGGGTGCGGATGCAGCGCCGCCCGTCCACCACCAGGGCGCGGGTCGTGGCCAGCGGCCGCACCCGATCCAGCCCGGTGAGCCGCTGCGCGTCGCGCGAGGCCAGCCACTGGTCGACGATGCGGTCCGCGTTCGGCGCTCGCACCACCGGGTCGTTGGTGCCGTGGATGAGCACCACCGGGGCCATTTCGCCGCCGATCCGGTCGTGCGAGGGCAGCGAGCCGTGCGCGGCCATCGCGCCCAGCGCGCCCAAGCCCTGGGTGGCGCTGCGGTAGGCGGTGGCCGAGTGCACGCCGGCCGCCGCGATCAGGTCCGGGTAGGTGGTGGCCAGGATGAGCGACATCGCCCCGCCGGCGGACAGGCCGGCCGCGTAGACCCGGCGCCGATCGACCCGCCACAGCTCGCGTTCGGCGCTCACCTCCCGTACCAGCCCGGCCAGGATCGCCGGCTCGCCCCGGTCTCGGCCCTGGTGCTCGGACTCGTACCAGCGCCAGCACCGCTGCAGCTGGTGCTGGCGATCCTGGCGGGGCGCGACGATCAGCAGGCCGTGCGCGTCGGCCGCGGCGACAAAGCCCGACTCGATGGCGAAGTCGACCGAGCGCTGCTGACACCCGTGCAGCAGCAACAGCATCGGAGTTCGATCATGAACCGTCAATCCGGACGGAAGGTACACGTCGTACTCGCGGGCGCCCTGCTCGTTGCGAAACTGGCGGTGGATCCACCGGCCGGGGCCGGTCGGACGGGGCGGCGCGGGACGCTGCGGCCGGCCGAGCGAGGCGTCCGGCGCGGCGGACTCGGCCATCCGTCGCAGCTTCGGCAGCAGCCACTGCGGTCCCGTGCGGAGCATCCCTGTCCACCCATCTGGCATTTCGGCCGCCGCAACCCTGCTGTGCGGATATGGTTTTCGCGACCTCGCGGGGCGCACGGTGGATCACTGTCCGGCAGCATCGATGCTAGCCACCGAGGGCCGGCGCACGCGGTGGCCGCGCCCCGGCGCGTCGCCGCGCTGTGACCGGGATCTCCGGTGCCCCCCGGCACGGCGGCCGGACCGGCAAATTGCTGGCCCCGACCGTGGTTGATCGGGCAGCATCGTGGACGCCCGTCGTCCCCGACGGGTTGCGCCCCGGCCGCGACCGCCCGCCGGCCGGCACCCGTGAGCACCACCGTCAGGAGTCGAAGATCATGACCGAGCGTCGAGCGCCGAACCGCGAACCGCGGCGGAAGCGGCTGTGGCGACCCCGGTCCGTGCCCCGGGCGCTGTCCCTGCCGCGGGCGCTGTCCCTGCCGCGGGCGCTGCGTCCGTTCGGCAACCCCCAGTACCGCTGGTTGACCACCGCCCTGGCCTGTTCGCTGTTCAGCGTCGGCATCTGGCTGGTGGCCTCGGTGTGGCAGGTCATCCAGCTCGGCGGCAGCGCCTCCGATCTGTCCCTGGTGGCCTTCGGATCGAGTCTGGGACTGACCCTGTCGGTGCTGATCGGCGGCGTGGTCGCCGACCGGGTGCCGCAACGCAAGATCCTGCTGGTGGTGGAGGCGGTCCGCGGGGTCTGCTTCGCCCTGGCCGGGGTGCTGGCGCTGACCGGCGCGATCCAGATCTGGCATCTGGCCGTCCTCGGTCTGGTCCTGGGACTGGCCGACGGGTTCTTCTACCCGGCGTACTCGGCCTGGTTGCCGGCGATCGTCGACGCCGACCAGTTGCTGGCCGCCAACGGGATCGAGGGCATGCTGCGGCCCGCGGTGATGCAGGGCCTGGGCCCGGCCGCCGCCGGCGTGATCATCGCGGTGTGGTCGCCTGGCGCCGCGTTCGCCGCGGTCGCGATCCTGCAGATCGGGACGGCGGCCGCGCTGTGGACCATGCGGACCACCGCGGTGCGCCGCGAGCTGGATCCGGATGTGCACCCGTTGCGCAGCGCGCTGATCGACGTGCGGGACGGCTTCTCGTACATGGTGCGCACGCGCTGGCTGCTGACCACCCTGCTGTTCGCCACCCTGTTGGTGCTGATGGTGGTCGGACCGGTCGAGGTGCTGTTGCCTTTCGCGGTCAAGGACCAGACGGGCGGGGGTCCGGGCGCGTTCGCGGTGGCGCTGGCCGCGTTCGGCATCGGCGGGGCGGCCGGGTCGCTGGCCGCGGCCAGCATCCGGATGCCCCGGCGTTACCTGACCCTGATGATCCTGGGGTGGGGCTTCGGCTCGCTGCCGTTGGTGGTCGTCGGCCTGACCAGCTCGCTGGCGGTGATGGTGGTGGCGTTGTTCGTCACCGGGTTCGTCTTCTCCGCCGCCCAGGTGCTCTGGGGCACCCTGCTGCAACGGCGGGTGCCGCCGGCCCTGCTCGGCCGGGTCTCCAGCCTGGACTTCTTCGTCTCGCTCGCGCTGATGCCGATCTCGATGGCGCTGGCCGGGCCGGTCGGCGATCTGGTCGGGATCGGGCCGACCTTCCTGGTCGCCGGCCTGGTGCCGGGGCTGCTCGCGGTGGGCACCCTGCTCATCGCCAAGCTCGGCCCGGACGAGCTGGCCCACCCGCTGGACGCCCTGCCGGAGGCCGCCGAACCGCCGGTGCCGATCCCCGACCAGTGATCGGCCGGCGGTGATCAGCCCAGGAGTTCGTGCACGTAGCACCAGCGCCAGGCCTCGCCCGGTTCGAAGCTGCGCATCACCGGGTGGCCCGACTGGTGGAAGTGCCGCTCGGCGTGCCGGCCGACCGAGGAGTCGCAGCAGCCGACGGCGCCGCAGGTCAGGCACAGCCGCAGGTGCACCCACCGGGTGCCCTCGCGCAGGCAGTCCCCGCACGCGTCGGGGGTCTGCGGGGTGGCGTCGGCCGGGGCGTTGTCCAGGTCGACGCACGTGCTCGCGGTGCGCTCCGGGGTCACCAGGGTGGTCTCGGAGGACGGCGCGGCCCGCGCCTCCCGCCGGTCGATCATCGACTCCTCGACGTCCAGGTCGTCCATCACCTCGGCCAGCACCTCGGAGTCGAACTCGCCGGTGGTGCGGATGCGCAGCACCTCGGCCCGTTCGGCGGCGAGCATGGCCGTGCGCAACCGCCGGTACAGCTCGCTGGGGGTCTCGTCGGCCTCGACGCTGCCCAGCCGCTCCCAGGAGGCGTTCAGGCGCGATTCGCCGCGGGCCCGCAGGATCCGGATGACCTCCTCGTCGTCGTCCGGGGTGATGATCCGGTCGAGTTCGCGGCGGCCCGCCTCGACCGCGGCCCGCAGCACCGTGGCCTCGCTCAGCGCGTCCTCCCGTTCGTCGGGTCCGCGGATCCGCAACCGGCGGGCCAGCCAGGGCAGGGACAGCCCCTGGATGAGCAGCGTGCCGGCGGTCACCACGAACGCGCCGAGCACCAGCACCTGCACGTTGGGCACGGTGTCGGGGATGACGAACACGGCGGCCAGGGTGACCACCCCGCGCATCCCGGCCCACGACACGACCGCGGTGGTCCGCCAGGAGAAGTCCGGGCTGTCCGAGCGGCGGGGCCGGATCAGCAGCAGTCCGATCGGGAACACCCACAGCGGCCGGGCCAGGATGACGGCGGCCAGCACGCCGGCGCAGAACAGCGTGATCGTCCAGCCGGACAGCGACGAGCCGCCGATGCCCTCCACGATCCGTCGCACCTGCAGGCCGATCAGCAGGAACACCGTGTTCTCCAGCAGGAACTGGATGGTGTCCCAGTTGATCCGCTCGTTCATCCGGGACGTGGCGTCCTGGATGATCGGCGCCTTGTGGCCGAGCACCAGGCCGGCGGTGACCACCGAGATCACGCCGGAGGCGTGCGCCTCCTCGGCCGGCAGGTAGGCCAGGAACGGGGCCATCAACGAGACCGTGGTGTCGATCAACGGGTCCTTGATCTTGCGCCGGATCAGGGCCAGGACCAGCGCGACCAGCACCCCGATCGCCGCTCCCCCGGCCGCCGCCCACAGGAAGTCCAGGCTGATGCTCCACACGCTGACCGTCGCGCCGATGGCCACGATCGCGGTGCGCAGGGCGACCAACGCGGTCGCGTCGTTGAGCAGCGACTCGCCCTCCAGCACGGTCACCACGCGCCGGGGCAACCCGATCCGGCGGGCGATCGCGGTGGCCGCCACCGCGTCCGGGGGGGCAACGACGGCACCGAAGGCGAAGGCGGCGGCCAGCGGGATCGGGATCAGCAACCAGGCCACGAACCCGACGATGACCGTGGTCGCGATGACCAGGCCAACCGCCAGCCAGGCGATCGCCTGCCGGTTCGCCCGTATGTCCACCAGCGAGGTGCGGATCGAGGCCGCGTACAGCAGCGGGGGCAACAACCCGACCAGTACCAGTTCGGGACTGAGCTCGATCGGTTCGAGGAACGGCAGGAACGAGGCGCCGATGCCGATCACCACCAACAGCAGTGGCGCGGGCACGCCCACGCGGTTGGCGATGACGCTGGCTGCGGTCACCGCCGCGATCAACCCGAGAATCAACAGCGCGGTGTCCACCCGCCGATGGTCGCACCTTCGGGGTCACTGTCGGACCACGGTCCTATCGTGCGGGTATGACGACACTGACCGATCGCCCCCACACCGCTCTGCTGGTCATCGACGTCCAGAACGGCGTCGTCGACGGCAGCCCCCGCCGCGACGAGGTGGTGGCCAACATCAACCGGCTGCTGGACAAGGCCCGCCGCGAGCAGGTGCCCGTCGTGTGGGTCCAGCACGCCAGCGAGGAACTCACCCCCGGCAGCCCGGCCTGGGAGTACGTGCCCGAACTGGTCCGGGCCGAGGGCGAGCCGCTGGTGCACAAACGGCACGGCGATTCCTTCGAGGCCACGCCGCTGGAGGAGATTCTGGCCGGCCTGGGCGTGGGTCGGGTGGTGGTGACCGGCGCGCAGACCGACGCCTGTGTCCGGTCCACCCTGCACGGAGCCTTCGTCCGCGGGTACGACACCACGCTGGTCGGCGACGCCCACACCACCGAGGACCTGACCGCCTACGGTGCTCCGCCGCCCGAGTCGGTCATCGCCCACACCAACCTGTACTGGTCGTTCCAGACGGCGCCGGGCCGCACCGCCGGCACCGTGCCGACCGAGCAGGTCAGCTTCGAGCAGCCGCCCGCGATGTGACGGGTCAGCCCAGGCCGAGCACCGCCGCCTTGGCCTGGGCCAGGGCGGTGGGCGGCCCGGCCACGTGCCAGCGGTGGCCGCCGTACTCGAAGATGTCGGTGACCCCGCCGACGCCCAGGACCAGGGCCGACCCGGGCAGCCAGTCCCACAGCGGCGGGTCGGCGTGCAGCCAGACGCCGAGCCGGCCGGCCGCCACCGCGGCGAGTTCGATGGATCCGGAGCCGATGATCCGCACCGAGGCGGCGCCGGCGATCGCCCGGACCAGCCCGTCGCGCAGCCGGGGGTCCAGCAGCCGGGGCGGGTGCAGGTAGGTGGTGATCGCGATCTCGTGCAGCTCCCGATCGGCCAGCGCCGGCAGCGGCACCCCGTTGAGCGAGGGCGGCAGGTGCGGCCCGCCGAGCCACAGCTCGTCGGTCGTGGCCTGGTAGATGGCCCCCAGGACGGTGGCCCCGGCGCCCTCCGGGCCGTCGGTCAGGGCCAGGGCCGAGCACCAGGCGGGCAGACCGGAGACGAAGTTGTAGGTGCCGTCGACCGGGTCGATCACCCAGGTGCGCCGACCCGGCGCCGCCGCGCCCTCCTCGCCGAGCACGCCGTCGTCGGGCCGGATGCCGGTCAGCCGGTCGACGATCAGCGCCTCGGCGGCCTTGTCCGCGTCCGAGACGACGTCGCTGATGCTGGTCTTCTCCTCGACCAGCAGTCCGGACGAGCGCATCCGGGCGGCCAACCGGCCGGCGGTGCGGACCAGGGCCGCGGCGATCTCGGCGTCCGGCGATGCGGCGCGCAGGTCCGGCAGCTCGTTCTCGGTCGGGGAAAGTTCGGTCGGGTATGCAGGGGTGGAAGGGGACACGTGCTTCACCGTAGCCAGTCGCGGTGAACGGGGGGTGGCCGTTGCGCTCGAACGGACCCTGCACATCAGCGGGTGTGGGCTGGTACACATGCCGGGTGACCCGACTGCTGCTCGGCCCGTTGCTGCGACACGTCGGGCCGACCGACGCGACGATCTGGGTGGAGACCGACCAGCCCGCCCAGGTCCGGATCCTGGACGCCGTCGAGCAGACCTGGACGGTGGCCGGGCACCACTACGCGCTGGTCCAGATCACCGGGTTGACCCCGGGAACCACCACGGCCTACGAGGTCGAGCTCGACGGCGACCGGGTCTGGCCGCCGGCGCGGACCGACCGGGACCGCCCGGCGTCGGTGATCCGCACCGTCGACGAGTCCCGCCCGGTGACGATCGCGTTCGGCTCCTGCCGGTACGCCAGTTCCGCGGCCGTGCGCGACCCGCGCTACGACGCCGACGCCCTGGCCGGGTTGTCCCGGCGGCTGATCGAGCAGGACCCCCAGCAGTGGCCGCAGGCGCTGATCCTGCTCGGCGATCAGGTCTACGCCGACGAGACCACCAGCGGCACCCAGGACAAGATCCGGCAACGCCGCGACATCACCACCGGCGCCAAGGAACAGGTCGCCGACTTCGAGGAATACACCTGGCTCTATCACGAGTCGTGGACCGACCCGGATGTGCGCTGGCTGCTGTCCACCGTCCCGTCATCGATGATCTTCGACGACCACGACGTGCGAGACGACTGGAACACCTCCCAGTCCTGGCGGCAGGACATGGCCGCGCAGCCCTGGTGGCACGAACGCATCGTCGGCGCCCTGTCCTCCTACTGGGTGTATCAGCACCTGGGCAACCTGGGCCCCCGCGAACTGGCCGACAACGAGCTGTACCAACGGGTGCGCACCGGCGGCGGGGACGCCGAACCGCTGCTGCGGGCCTTCGCCGAGGCCGCCGACGCCGAGGCCGACGGGGCCAAGGGGGCCCGCTGGTCCTACCGCCGCGACTTCGGCCCGGTCCGGCTGCTGGTCATCGACTCGCGGTGCGGACGGGTGCTGGACGGCCGCCGGGGCATGGTCGGCGAACGCGAGATGGATTGGATCACCGAGCAGGTCGACGGCGACTACCGGCACCTGCTGATCGGCACCTCGCTGCCCTGGCTGATGGCTCCCGCCCTGCACGACATCGAGGCGTGGAACGAGGTCCTGTGCGCCGGCCGGCGCGGCCGGCTGCTCGCCGCCGCCTCGGAGAAGCTGCGCCGGGCGGCCGACCTGGAGCACTGGGCCTCGTTCGGGGCCTCTTTCGAGAAGCTGGCCGCGCTGATCGGGGCGGTCGGTCGCGGCGAGCACGCCGGCGGCGGGACGGCCCCGGACACCGTGTGCGTGCTGTCCGGGGATGTGCACCACGCCTACATCGCCTCCGCCACCCTGCCCGGCGGCACCCGCTCGGCGGTGTACCAGCTGACCTGCTCGCCGCTGCACAACCGGGTCCCGCCGGCGATGAAGCTGGCCTTCCGGGCCGGCTGGAGCTCGGTCGCCGAACGGTCGGTGCGCACGCTGATCGGCACCATCGCGCGGATCCCGCGTCCGCCCGTGCGCTGGCACCGGCTGGCCGGCCCGTTGTTCGGCAACGACGTGATGTCCTTGACCCTGGACGGGTCGCGGGCGAGCATCCGGCTCGATCAGGCCGGTCCGGACGGCGAGCAGCCGAGCCTGCGGGAGATCGTCCGGATGCGACTGGCGTAGCCGGCCGGGTGGCGTGAGGGGCTGGACATGGGCTGGTTCGGGGGGCAGCGCCGATCGGACGGATCCGAGGACGGCCTGTATCGGGGCGACGCGCCGGTCTACCAGCCGGGCGCCGGCGACGACGCGCCCCGGGCCTACCAGGCCGGCCGACCGGCTCCCGCCTGGCCGGCCGACCCGGCCCCGGCGTCGGCTCCCCCGTCCCGGCCGGCGTTCGCGCCGATCCCGCCGGGCACCGGGGTGGCCTCGCCCGCCCGGCGCCGGGGCCCGGGCGCCGGCTGCGGGCTGGTCGCCCTGATCGTCATCCTGGTCACCGTCGGAGCGATCGTGGTGGGCGTGCTGGCGGTGGTCGGGGCGGTGCGGTCGTCGATCCCGGGCCGCGATGCGCCGGCCACCCAGGTCGGTGCCGTCGACGTCCCGGTGACCGTCCAGGTCGACGACGCCCAGCTGCGGGTGTCGGTGTCCGGGGTCCAGTCCCAGCCCGGCAGCGGCTGGGATCATCCCGACGACGCCCCCACCCTGCTGGTGGCGATGACGATCCAGCGGGTCGATGACGGATCGAGCTCCGTGCACGTGCCGTTCTTCGACTGGTCGTTCGTCCCGGCCGACGGCGCCGCGCCGGCCGACGTGGACATCATCAGCGGGTTCGAGCCGGACCTGACCAGCGTGAGCCTGACCGCCGGCCAGTCGGTCGGCGGTTACCTGGCGTTCGACACCGCGGCCACCACCGGGCAGCTGCGGCTGGCCGGCAACCGGTACGGCGACCCGCCGTTGGCCACGTGGGCGCTGACCGCGGTGCCGGCGGTGGCCGTCACCGGCGCGGCCGGCGAGCCGGTTACCGCGCAGATCGGGCGACCGGCGTTCACCGTCACCCTCACCGGGGTCGGCTGGGTCGATCAGGCCCAGGCCGGCGCGTCCCGGCCGCCGGCCAGCGGCACCTTCCTGGCCGCCGACTTCACCATCACCGGCACCGGCACCGACACCAGCCAGTGGGTCCAGGACAGCTCGTTCGTCTTCGTGCCGGCCGGCGGCGACCCGATCGGGGTGCCACCACCGAATGTCGTGTCCTCGGCCGCCTCGTTCGCATCGGTGTCGGCGGGCAGCAGCGCCCCCGTGCGCGCGTTCTTCGACGCGGCGCCCGGACCGGGCGCAGTGGAGCTACGGGACTCGGCCGGGCGCACCATGATCAGCTGGCCCATCGCGTAACGTGTGGCCCCGTGCTCATCATCGCGATCATCCTGGTGGGGATGCTGGCCGGCGCCGCGGCGCAGCTGGTGTTCCGCAGCCGCAAACGGCCGATCGACTGGACCGCGGCGATCGTCGTCGGCCTGATCGGGTCGTTCGTCGGCGGCCTGATCTTCAGCCTCATCGCCGGTGACGGCCTGCAGATCCGCCCCTCCGGGCTGATCGGGTCGATCATCGGGGCCATCGTGGTCGCCGGCGTCTACAAGTTGGCCACCGGCCGCGCCCCCGGGGACAAGCCGCGCCGCTGACGGTGCGCGATGGGCGTGTCCGGCCGGACCGGCCGATAGGCTTGCGTCATGCAGCAGTATCTGGACCTGATGGACCGCATCCTGACCACCGGCGCCGTCAAGTCCGACCGAACCGGGACCGGCACCCGCAGCATCTTCGGACATCAGATGCGCTTCGACCTGTCGGCCGGCTTTCCGTTGGTCACCACCAAGAAGGTGCACACGCGCTCGGTGATCGTCGAGCTGCTGTGGTTCCTGCAGGGTTCGACCAACGTGCACTGGCTGCAGGAACGCGGCGTCACGATCTGGGACGAATGGGCCGACGCCGACGGTGAACTCGGACCCGTCTACGGCCATCAGTGGCGGTCCTGGCCGGCCCCGGACGGGCGGCACATCGACCAGATCGCCGGTCTGGTTCGTTCGTTGCGCAGCAACCCGGACTCGCGGCGGCACATCGTCTCGGCCTGGAACGTGGCCGAGGTGGACCAGATGGCTCTGCCGCCCTGCCACACGATGTTCCAGTTCTACGTCGCCGACGGTGCGTTGTCCTGCCAGCTCTACCAGCGTTCGGCCGACGTGTTCCTGGGTGTGCCGTTCAACATCGCCTCCTACGCGTTGCTGACCGGCATGATGGCCCAGGTCGTCGGCCTGCGGCCGGGCGAGTTCATCCACACGTTGGGCGATGCCCACCTGTACGCCAATCACCTGGATCAGGCCCGGCTGCAGCTCACCCGCGCCCCGCGGCCGCTGCCCGAACTTGAACTCAAGCCGGACGTCACCGAGATCGACGCGTTCACCGTGGACGACATCGTGATCCGGAACTACGACCCGCATCCGGCGATCAAGGCCCCCATCGCGGTGTGAACGCCACCATGATCGACGCCACCATGATCGACGCCACCATGATCGACGCCACCATGATCGACGCCACCATGATCGACGCAGCGCCGACGGTGGTGCTGGTTGCGGCGGTGGCCCGTAACGGGGTCATCGGGGCGGCCGGCACGATGCCCTGGCACATCCCGGCCGACCTCAAACGGTTCAAGCGGCTGACCATGGGTCATCCGATGGTGATGGGCCGCAAGACCTTCGAGTCCATGGGCCTGCTGCCCGGCCGGCGCAGCATCGTGATCACCCGGGACCCGCACTGGCGGGCCCCCGGCGCCGAGGTCGCCGACTCGCTGGACCGCGCGATCGCGCTGGGCGCGCAGACCGACCCGGTGGTGATGGTGGTCGGCGGCGGCGAGATCTACGCCCAGGCCCTGCCGCGGGCCGACCGGCTGGAGATCACCCATCTGGACCTCTCGGCGCCCGGCGACACGGTCTTCCCGGCCATCGATCCAGCGCTCTGGGCGGTCACCGACCGGGAGGAGGCCGACGGGTACGCCTTCGTCACCTACCGGCGACGCCGACCGGTCACCGATCTTGACGAGCTGCTGCGATCGCTGCAGCCCGAGTTGCGCGACGGCGAGTTCGTCTACTGCTCGGTGCCCGGCGACCGGGTGCCCGACGGGCTGGCGCCGGTGGCCACGGTGCGGGAGGACGAGGGTCTGACCCTGGTACTGGCGGCCGAGCAGGCGGCCGACGCCGGCCTGGCCGGCACCTTCCGGTGCCGGCAGATCACCCTGCGGGTGCACTCCGCGCTGGACGCGGTCGGGCTGACCGCCGCGGTCGCGACGGCATTGGCCACCGATGGGATCGCGGCCAACGTGATCGCCGGCCGGCACCACGACCACGTGTTCGTGCCCGCCGACGACGCGCTGCGGGCCGTGTCGGCCCTGCAGGCGCTGGTGCACACCCGAACGGGCTGACCGCGGCCCGGGTTGGGTTCGGGCGGGCGCTCAGGCGACCGGCGCGCCCGGGCGGGTGCCGTCGTACGGCACCACGATCCGGAATTCGGGCTCGATCCGGGTGTCCTTCATGGACTCCTTGATCGACCCGTCGATCCGGCGCTCCCGGTTCGAGGAACCCATGCCGGCCTTGATCGAGTTCGTCACCACGGCCCGCTTGTCGGCCACGCTGACAGTTCGCATCGTCCGGCTCACCGAATCGAGGAAATCCGACAGCTCCAGATCCAGGGCGTCGCAGATGGAGGCGAGCAGCTCACTGGAGGCTTCCTTGCGTCCTCGCTCGACCTCCGAGAGATAGCCGAGTGAGACGTTTGCGGCGGTCGACACGTCGCGCAACGTCCGGTTCTGCCGGTTCCGGGCGTCACGCAGGGTCTCCCCCACGGCGTCACGCAGGAGCATGTCGCACCTCCTCTCTGCGGTCGGTTGCTACGGTACCGCGCTGAAGATCTGGGCCGCCGGGTTGGTGAGGACCACGGCAATCCGCGCCCGCGCGCTTGCTCTCACCACCACAACGTCGATCCTGGTCACGATGTTCCACGAAGTCCATCACCGCCGGGTTACGAAACCGTTGCGCGGCCGTGCGCCGCGTCCGCGAGCAGGTCCAGGGCCGCGCGAACGGCTCGGGCCCGGATGGCGGCCCGGCTCCGTCCGGCGTCGTCCGGATCGGCGGTCCGCCGGGCCATGGCCGGCCCCGGGCCGCTGATCGCCACGTACCAGGTCCCCACCGGCACCCCGTCCTGCGGATCGGGTCCGGCGACGCCGGTGAGGCCGACGCCGATGTCGGCGCCGCAGCGGGCGCGGGCACCGGCGGCCAGGGCCGCGGCCACGTCCGGGTCGACCGGTCCCCGCTCGGCCAGCAACTGCGGGTCCACCCCGGCCAGGGTCGATTTGAGGTCGGTGGCGTACACCACGAGGCCCCCGCGGACGACCGCGCTGGAGCCGGGCACCTCGGTCAGGCAGGCGGCGAGCAGGCCGCCGGTGAGCGACTCCGCGGTGGCCACGGTCAGACCGCGGTCGGTCAGCGCGCCGATCAGCCGGGTCAATGCGGCCCCGGGGACGCCGAGCAGGTCGGCCAGGGTGGGCCCGGCGGGGGTGGAGGGCACCGCGGCTCGATCAGGCCTGGCCGGCCGGCCGGTGGGCCCGCGAGTACAGCAGCGCGGCCCGCACCACGTAGTCGACGCCGGTGACCACGGTCAGCACCACGGCCAGGCCCATGGCGCCCTCGGCGACCCACTCCAGCGCGGCCGGCAGCGGCAGGATGTACAGGCCGATGGCGATGATCTGCACGAACGTCTTGGCCTTGCCGCCGGGGCTGGCCGCGATGACCCCGTAACGGATCACCGCCAGTCGCAGCAGCGTGATGCCGATCTCCCGGACCAGGATCAACACGGTGATCCACCAGGCCAGATCGCCCAGCATGGACAGGCCGATCAGGGCGGAGCCGGTCAGGGCCTTGTCCGCGATGGGATCGGCGATCTTGCCGAAGTCGGTCACCTGCCCGCGTTTGCGGGCGATGTGGCCGTCGTAGCGGTCGGTGATGGCGGCCAACGCGAACACCGCCCAGGCAATCCACCGCCAGGTGGTGTCGTGGCCGCCTTCGGCGAACAACGCCAGCAGGAAGACCGGGACCAGGATGAGCCGCAGGACGGTCAGCGCGTTGGGCAGGTTGACCAGCGAGACCGGCGGGGGCGGCCGATCGGTCATCGCGGCGCGACCCGGAGCGCCGGCTCCGCCGGATCCGCGGCCGGCTCCACCGTGGCGACCAGGTCGATCCCGTCGCTGTCGGTCACCGTGCAGCGGACGAGTTCGCCGGGCCGCAGCACCCGGTCGGCGATCAACCGGACCTCGCCGTCGACGTCGGGGGCCTGATGGTCGCCGCGACCGACGGCCATCCCGTCGCCGTCCGGGTCACCGGCCGCTCGATCGACCATCACCAGCAGCTGCGAGCCGATGCGGTCCTCGGCCCGCTGCGCGCTGAGCTCCTCGACCAGTTCGGTGATCCGCTCGACCCGCTCGGCGATGACGTCCTCGTCATGCTTGCCGGCCAGCCCGAGCGCCTCGGTGCCGTCCTCGTCGGAGTAGCCGAACACACCGACCGCATCCAGGCGGGCCCCGACCAGGAACCGCTCCAGCTCGGCCAGGTCCTCCTCGGTCTCCCCCGGGAACCCGACGATCACGTTGGACCGGATCCCGGCGTCCGGGGCCGCGACCCGGATCTGCTCGACCAGCTGCAGGAAGGAGTCGGTCGAGCCGTACCGGCGCATCCGGCGCAGCACCGCCGGCGAGGAGTGTTGAAACGACATGTCGAAGTAGTCGGCCACGGCCGGGATCTCGGCGATGGCCTGGATCAGCCAGGGTCGGGTCTCGGCCGGCTGCAGGTAGGACAGCCGCACCCGGGTCAGCCCGGGCACCTGGGCCAGGCCGGCCAGCAGGTCGGCCAGTTGCCGATCGCCGGGCAGATCCTTGCCGTAGGACGTGGTGTTCTCGCTGACCAGCACGACCTCCCGCACGCCCTGATCGACCAGCCAGGCCGCCTCCTGCAGGATCTCGGCCGGCGGCCGGGACACGAACGCGCCCCGGAACGAGGGGATGGCGCAGAACGTGCAGCGCCGGTCGCAGCCCGAGGCGATCTTGAGCGGGGCCACCGGCCCCTCGTCGAGCAGCGTGCGCGGCACGACCGGACCGGCGGCGTGACCGGGCACGCTGACCCCGGACACCGCACCCGCCCGGGCCACCGGGCTGATCGGCAGCAGGGTCCGCCGGTCCACCGGGGTGTGCGCCGCGGGTCGGTGCCCGTCGAGCACGTCGCCGAGCAACGAGCCCAGCCGCGGGTAGGCGTCGAAGCCGAGCACCGCGTCCGCCTCGGGCAGCGCCTGGGCCAGCTCGGCGCCGTACCGCTCGGCCATGCACCCGACCGCGACGACCTTCGCGCCGGTGTCGGCCGCCGCGAGCACGGCGTCGATCGAGTCCTTCTTGGCCGCGTCGACGAACGCGCAGGTGTTGACCACGATCACGTCGGCCGGTTCGGCCTCGTCGGTCACCAACTGGTAGCCGTCGGCCTGCAGCCGGCCGGCCAGCTCGGAGGAATCCACGTCGTTGCGGGCACAGCCCAGGGTCACCAGACCGACGCGGGTGGCTGCCGTGGAACCTGTGGACACCGGCTCACCTTAGTCGCTCACCGACCGCTCGCCGGTCACGCGACGGACCTGGCCTCGCGGGCTCGGCCGACGGTGGCCGGATGGTGGCCTCGCGGGCTCGGCCGACGCTGTCCGGATGGTGGCCTCGCCAGCTCGGCCAACGCTGTCCGGATGGTGGCCTCGTCAGCTCGGCCAACGCTGTCCGGATGGTGGCCTCGCCAGCTCGGCCAACTAGGGTGATGCGTCGTGACTGCCGATCACCGCCCGCCTCCGGGGCTCGGGCCGAGCGCCGACGCGGACGGCCACCCGGTGGGCCCGGTCGCCGGGTCGGCAACCGGATCGGTGACCGTGCAGCGGGCCCGGGTCGGCGACGTCCGGGAGATCAAACGGCTGGTCGATGCCTACGCCGGGCCGATCCTGCTGGAGAAGACGCTGGCCAACCTGTACGAGGACGTCACCGAGTTCTGGGTGGCCCGGCTGGGCGAGACGGTGGTCGGCTGCGGTGCGCTGCACGTGTTCTGGGAGGACCTGGGCGAGATCCGCACCGTGGCCACCGACCCGCGGGCCCGGCGCCGCGGCGTCGGCCGGCTGGTCTGCGAGGAGATCATCGCGCACGCGGTGGAACTGGGCCTGCACCGGCTGTTCGTGCTGACCTTCGAGGTGCCGTTCTTCCGGTCGCTGGGCTTCGAGACCATCCACGAGCTGGACCTGTCCCCGCAGGCGCACGCCGAGCTGCGCTCGTCCTACGACCGCGGGGTGGCCGAGTTCCTGGACCTGCCCTACGTCAAGCCGAACACCCTGGGCAACACCCGGATGCTCAAGCACCTGTAGCGCGCCCGCGCAGGCTCAGGCGCAGCCGGCTTCGGTGATCTCGGCCTCGTACTTCTGCTCATCCGGCAGCTTGCTGGAGCCGACCACGACGGTGGCGATCTCCTGCGGGGCCAGCGCCGTCCCGGTGGTCTGCTCCACCGTGGCCGCGGCGTCGTTGCTGCCCTCCGGGAAGATCGTGAGCTTGAGCGCGACGCCATTTGGACAGCCGGCCGGCGCGGTCACCTTGACCCCCCAGCACCGGTTGAACTCGGCGTCGCAGTCGAACGCGTCGTGGTTGGTCTCGAACGCGCTGTAGACGCCGTTGCCATTGTCGAAGAAGTCCGCCGGCGGATAGTCCGAGCTGCCGGCCCCGGCGGTGACGGTGGTGGTGACCGTCTCCTCGGTGGTGCTGCGCACCGTCTTGACCACGGTGGTGGTGGCGGTGACCGTGGACGGTGCGGCCGCGACGGTGGTGCTGCCGCTGCCGGCCGACCCGCACCCCACCACCAGCACCGCACCGGCCAGGACTGCGCCGGACATCGCGAACATTCGCCTGATCGAGATCACTGGTCCACCCCCGCAGGACGTGCGCCGCCCGACGCGGCGATCAGCGAATCATCGCTCAGCTGATTCACATCAACAACGGGTGATCGGTGCTTTGACCTGTTCGGGTCACCGGACACCACGATCGAGTGATCGAATGCCCGGCAACCCGTCAGCTGCGCGGGGTCCGCTTGTCCTCGATCCGGGCCAGGGCCTCGGCGAGCAGGGCCTCGCCGTCCTCGTCGCTGCGCCGCTCCTTGACGTAGGCCAGGTGCGATTTGTACGGCTCGACCTTGGTGGCCGGCGGCGGAGCCGCTCGATCCCGACCGGCGGGCGACCCGCAGCGCGGGCAGTCCCACAGGTCGGGGATCTCGGCGTCCATCGCGAACGCCAACGCCGTGGCGTGCCCGTTCGCGCAGTAGAACTCGAAGCGTTGCCGGGGCGCGGACTCCCCGCGATCAGATTCGCCCATCCGGCCCGCGCCGACCCGGGACCCCCGGATCGGATTGCCAGCTGCCATGCCAACCGCCTCGTCTTGGACTGTGGCCGATACCGCTGGAGTCAGGCACCGACCTTGAGCAGCAACCCGACGCCGACGATGGAGATCGCCCAGACGGCCGCGACGAACAGGGTCAGCCGGTCCAGGTTCTTCTCCACCACCGACGATCCAGACAGGGACGACTGCATCGTCCCGCCGAACAGCGACGACAGCCCGCCACCCTTGCCGCGGTGCAACAGGATCAACGCCATCAGCGTGAGGCTGGTGATGACGAGCAGGATCTGCAGGAAGAGAATCATGACTGCCTTGCGTGCGGGGTCAGGGGTCCGCCGAGTCTAACCCGCCGGGTCAGGGCAGGACCCCGACCGCGTTCGCGGCCAGCGTGGCGAATTCGGTCCCGTCCAGCGACGCGCCGCCGACCAGGGCACCGTCCACGTCGGTCTGCGCGCAGATCTCCGCGACGTTGCCGGACTTGACCGATCCGCCGTACAGGATGCGGATCTTGTCCGCGGTCTCCTGCCCGTACTTGCCGGCCAGCGCGACCCGCAGCGCGGCACAGACCTCCTGGGCGTCGGCCGGGGTGGCCACCCGGCCGGTGCCGATGGCCCACACCGGCTCGTAGGCCAGCACGAGGGATTCGGCCTGCTCAGGGGTGACGTCGGCAATCCCGGCCAGCAGCTGGTTGACCGAGTACGCGACCTGGTTGCCGGCTTCCCGGATCTCCAGGCCCTCGCCGACGCACAACATCGGGATCAGCCCGTGCTTGTAGGCGGCGTTGACCTTCTTGGCCAGTTGCTCGTCGGTCTCGTGGTGGTACTCACGCCGCTCCGAGTGCCCGACCAGCACATAGGTGCAGCCGAGCTTGGACAGCTGGATGCCGGAGATCTCGCCGGTGTAGGCGCCCGAGTCGTGCGCCGAGACGTCCTGGGCGCCGTACTTGAAGTCGATCTTGTCGGCCTCGATCAGGGTCTGCACCGAGCGCAGCGCGGTGAACGGCGGGAAGACCGCCACCTCGACGTGCTTGAGGTACTTCTCCGGCAGGGTGAACGAGATCTTCTGGACCAGGGCGATGCCCTCCAGATGAGTCAGGTTCATCTTCCAGTTGCCGGCGATGAGCGGGGTACGGGTAGCCATGTGTGTTCAGTCCTCCAGGACGGCGATACCGGGCAGTTCCTTGCCCTCGAGATACTCCAACGAGGCGCCACCGCCGGTGGAGATGTGGGTGAATCCGGCCTCGTCCACGCAGAGCGTGCGGACCGCGGCGGCCGAGTCGCCGCCACCGACCACGGAGAAGGACGGCGAGGCGGCGATGGCCTCGGCCACGGCCTTGGTGCCGGCGGCGAACGGCGCGAGCTCGAACACGCCCATCGGGCCGTTCCAGAAGACGGTGGCCGCGCCGGAGACGACCTCGGCGAAGTTGGCGGCACTGGACGGGCCGATGTCCAGGCCCATCCAGCCGTCCTCGATGCCGTCGACGCCGACGGTCTTGACCGCCGCGTCCGCGGAGAAGGCGTCGGCCACGACCACGTCGGTGGGCAGCACGATCTTGTCGCCGGCGTGGGCCAGCAGGTCCTTGCAGGTCTGGATCTGGTCCTCCTGCAGCAGCGAGCTGCCGACCCCGAAGCCCTGCGCGGCCAGGAAGGTGAAGGCCATGCCGCCGCCGATCAGCAGCTTGTCCACCTGGGGCAGCAGGGCGGTGATGACGCCGAGCTTGTCCGACACCTTGGACCCGCCCAGGATCACCGCGTACGGGCGGTCGGGGTCCACGGTCAGCTTCTTGAGCACGGCCGTCTCGGTGGAGACCAGGTAACCGGCGTAGTGCGGCAGCCGCTGCGCGATCTCGTAGACCGAGGCCTGCTTGCGGTGCACGACGCCGAAGCCATCGGAGACGAACGCGGCGTCCGAGCCGACCACGGCGACCAGGTCATCGGCCAGCGCACCGCGCTCGGCGGCGTCCTTGCTGGTCTCGCGGGCGTCGAAGCGCACGTTCTCCAGGATGGCGACCTGGCCGTTGCCCAGGGCGGCGACGGTCTCGGCGGCCGACGGGCCGACGAAGTCCTTGGCCAGCGGGATGTCGGTCTCCAGCAGCTCGGCCATCCGGGCCGCGGCCGGGGCCAGGGAGTACTTCGGCTCGGGTGCGCCCTTGGGCCGGCCCAGGTGCGCGGTCACCACCACCTTCGCCCCGCCGGCGATCAGCGCCCGCACGGTGGGCAGGCAGGCGCGGATGCGGCCGTCGTCGGTGATGACGTCGCCGTCCAGGGGCACGTTCAGGTCGGCGCGGACGAGCACGGTCCGGCCGGCGACGCCGGTGGCCAGCAGGTCATCGAGGGTGTGCACGCGAAACTCCTAAGACTGTTCGGGATGTCGCTGGTGAGTCCACAGCTGTTGAGTCCGGGGTCGGGCCGGCGGGCGGCCCGCAGACAGCACGCGGGTGCCGCCCGGCCGGTCGAGCCGGACGGACAGCACCCGCGGAAAGGTCCTACAGCTTGCTGGCGACGATCGAGGTGAAGTCGACCAGACGGTTCGAGTAGCCCCACTCGTTGTCGTACCAACCGACGATCTTGAAGAAGTTGCCGCCCAGGGCGATGGTCAGCGGCGAATCGAAGGTGCACGAGGCCGGCGAACCCTGGATGTCGCTGGAGACGATCGGGTCCTCGGAGTAGAACAGCCGGCCGGCCAGCGGGCCGTCCGCGGCCGCCGCCTTGAACGCGGCGTTGACCTCGTCGACGGTGGTGCTCTTGTCCAGCTCGACGGTCAGGTCGGTGACCGAGCCGGTGGGCACCGGGACGCGCAGCGCATACCCGTGCAGCTTGCCCTTGAGCTCCGGCAGCACCAGGGCGGTGGCCTTGGCGGCACCGGTGGTGGTCGGGATGATGTTGATGGCCGCGGCCCGCGCCCGGCGCAGGTCCGAGTGCGGGAAGTCCAGGATGACCTGGTCGTTGGTGTACGCGTGGATCGTGGTCATCAGACCCTGGACGAGACCGAAGTTCTCGTGCAGCACCTTGGCCATCGGCGCCACGCAGTTGGTGGTGCAGGAGGCGTTGGACAGGATCGTCTGCGAGCCGTCGTACTTGTCATCGTTCACGCCGACGACGACGGTCAGGTCCTCGCCGCTGGCCGGCGCGGAGATGATGACCTTCTTGGCGCCCGCATCGATGTGCTTGCGCGCGGCCTCGGCCTTGGTGAAGAAACCGGTCGACTCGATGACGATGTCGACGCCCAGGTCGCCCCAGGGCAGAGCGCCCGGGTCGCGCTCGGACAGGGCCTTGATGTCCTTGCCGTCGACCGACAGCACACCGTCGCCGGCCTTCACCTCGTACGGCAGCTTGCCCAGGATCGAGTCGTACTTCAACAGGTGGGCGAGCGTCTTGGTGTCGGTCAGGTCGTTGATGGCAACGATCTCGACATCCGTATCCAGCGAGTCCACCGCTCGCCAGAAGTTGCGGCCGATGCGGCCGAATCCATTCACACCTACGCGCACAGTCACGTTCTGTCCGCCCTCCTCTATGGGGTTCCCCCAGCAGGGTCGCGCTGACCCCGGCGGGATCGATCAAGAGACGTCGCCCACGTCTTTGCGGGTGTCTCGGACTCACTGTATCGGGATGGCAACGGCCCGGCATGTCGGCTCCCGCGTTGGCGCCGAATTGGGGTCTTTCGGCCCCCCGTGACCGGGTCGCGCGGCCCGGTCGAGGCCGCCCGGGCGGCTGGACGCAGGCCCGTGACCTGCGATGAATGGGTTTAGCTGGGCCGCCGCGATCAGGAGTCGAGCATGTCTGCGGTGACGGCGGACTCGGTGTCGGGAATGCCCAGTTCGGCGGCCCGACGATCGGCCATGGTCAGCAAACGCCGGATCCGGCCGGCCACGGCGTCCTTGGTCATCGGCGGGTCGGCCAGCTGACCGAGCTCCTCCAACGAGGCCTGACCGTGCGCGATCCGCAGCCGTCCGGCCTGGCTCAGATGATCGGGGGCGTCCTCGCCGAGGATCTCCAGGGCCCGCTCGACCCGGGCCGAGGCGGCCACCGCGGCCCGTGCCGACCGGCGCAGGTTGGCGTCGTCGAAGTTGGCCAGCCGGTTCGCGGTGGCCCGGACCTCCCGGCGCATCCGCCGCTCCTCCCAGGCCATCATCGAGGAGTGCGCGCCCAGCCGGGTCAGCAGCGCGGCGATCGCGTCGCCGTCCCGGACCAGTACCCGGTCGGCGCCCCGCACCTCGCGCGCCTTGGCCCCGATGCCCATCCGCCGGGCCGCGCCGACCAGGGCGAGGGCGGCCTCGGGGCCGGGGCAGGTGATCTCCAGGGACGCGCTGCGGCCCGGTTCGGTCAGCGAGCCGTGGGCCAGGAACGCGCCGCGCCAGGCCGCCTCCGCATCGCCCACCGAGCCGGCCACGATCTGCGGCGGCAGCCCGCGCACCGGCCGTCCCCGCTGGTCGATCAGACCGGTCTGCCGGGCCAGCGAGTCGCCGCCGCCGACCACCCGGACCACGTAGCGGGTGCTCTTGCGGATTCCGGAGGCGGCCAGCACCTGCACCTCGGCGGCATGCCCGTACAGCTCGGCGATCTCCTTGCGCAGCCGCCGGGCGACCGCGCCGGTGTCCAGTTCGGCCTCGACGATCACCCGGCCGGCCACGATATGCAGACCCCCGGCGAAGCGCAGCAGCGCCGACACCTCCGACTTACGGGCGGAGACCTTGCTGACCACCACCCGGCTCAGTTCATCCTTGACCGAGGCCGTCATCGCCATACGGGCCGCTCCCTGTCGTCATTCACGTTCGTTCCCCCACTGCCGCCGGTCCGGTCACCGGTGCCGCCCACTCCGGGACGCCCGGCCCAGCACGGTGGCCAGGGACGTGGCCAGTGCGGCCGGATGGTGCCGGGCGGTGCCCGCAATCGCAATATCGTGCAGATCCAGCTGCGCACCCAACCGCTGCGCGGCCGAGGCCAGACGCTGCGGCAGCTCGACCCGGGCGCGGTCCGCCAGCACCGAATCGATCCGGAGCTCGGGGGCGTGGTCAGAGAGTACTTCCAGGTGCTGCTCCGGCGAGAATCCTTCGGTCTCCCCCATTTGCGCGGCCAGGTTCAGCACCACCAACCGGTGCGCGCGGCTGCCGATGATGGCGGCGGCCAGGTCGGGCAGCATCAGGTGCGGCAGCACGCTGGTGAACCACGAGCCGGGCCCCAGGGTGAGCAGGTCGGCCTCCTGGATCGCCTTGAGTGCCTCCGGGCAGGCCGCCGCATCGACCGGGTCCAGCGCCACCGACCGGACCTGACCGACGGTGCTGGCCACCGCGACCTGACCCCGGATCCGGCGGATCGCCATCGGATCCTCGTCCAGGCCGGCCACGTCGGCGACGATGTCCAGCGGCTGGGCCGACATCGGCAGCACCCGGCCGCGCACGCCCATGATCGCGCCGGCCGCGTCCAGCGCGGCCACCGGATCGCCGAGGACCTGGCTCAGGCCGACCAGCACCAGGTTGCCGACCGGATGTCCGGCCAGCGCGCCGTCGCCGCGGAACCGGTGCTGGAAGGTCGAGCTCCACAGGGTGCCGGTGGCGTCCGGTTCGGCCAGGGCGGTCAGCGCCATCCGCAGATCCCCGGGCGGCACGATGCCCGGGACCTCGCGGCGCAGCCGGCCCGACGAGCCGCCGTCGTCGGCGACGGTCACCACCGCGGTGATCTCCACCGGCAGCTGGACCAGCGCCGAGAGCATCACGTGCAGGCCGTGGCCGCCCCCCAGGGCGACCACCTTCGGCCGGTCCGCACGGCCGGGCCCGGCCATCACTCCCGACCCAGGTCGCGGTGCACGACCTGCACGGTGAGGGTGTCGGCGTTCAGGCGGCGCTTGAGTTCCTCGGCCACCGCGACGCTGCGGTGCTTGCCGCCGGTGCAGCCCACCGCCAGGGTCAGGTAGCGCTTGCCCTCCCGCCGGTAGCCGCCGCTGATCAGGTCGATCAGCTCGACGTAGCGGTCCAGGAACTCGGTCGCACCCTCCTGGGAGAGCACGTAGTCCGAAACCTCCTGCTCCAGGCCGGTGTGATCGCGCAACTCGGGGATCCAGTGCGGGTTGGGCAGAAAGCGCATGTCGATGACCAGGTCGGCGTCCAGCGGCAGGCCGTACTTGAAGCCGAAGGAGACCACCGTCATCGACGCCTTGCGTTCCGGCGAGGAATGGCCGAACGCTCGCTCCACCTCGGCCCGCAGCTGGTGCACCGACAGCTCGGAGGTGTCGACGACGACGTCGGCCTCCTGCCGCAGCGGTTCCAGCACGGCCCGCTCGGCGGCGACCCCGTCGGCCAGCCGGCCGCTGCCCTGCAGTGGATGCTTGCGCCGGTTGGCCTCGTACCGGCGGATCAGGGCGGCGTCCCCGGCCTCCAGGAACAACACCCGCGGCCGGTAGCCCTTGGCGTCCAGGTCCTTGATCACCGCGGCCAGGTCCTCGGTGAACGCACGCGAGCGCACGTCCAGCACGATGGCGATCCGGGTGACGTCGCCGCTGGTCCGCGAACCCAGATCGACCATCGTGCTGATCAGCTCGGGCGGCAGGTTGTCGACTACGAACCAGCCCATGTCCTCCAGGCACTTGGCCGCGGTCGAGCGGCCGGCCCCGGACAGGCCCGAGACGATCGCGACCTGGATGACCGGCTCGTCCTTGCCGCTGCCCGTCGTGGCCGCGTCGGTGCTGCTCATGTCCGGGACCCCCCTTCTGCCCGTCCCTGCGTCACGAACTGATCACGGTATCGGTTCCGGCGCCACCGGAACCGGCGAGGGCGGCGACGACCGCCTCCGCGGTGCGCCGGCCCACCCCGGGCACCTGCAGGATCTGCTCGACGTCGGCCCGGCGCAGCGCGGCGACCGACCCGAAATGTCGCACGAGCGCCTTGCGGCGCACCTCACCCAGTCCGGGGACATTGTCCAGCGCGGACACCGTCATCGACTTGGAGCGCTTGGCCCGGTGGTAGGTGATGGCGAACCGGTGGGCCTCGTCGCGCAGCCGTTGCAGCAGGTAGAGGGCCTCGCTGGTGCGCGGGAAGATGACCGGGTCGGCCTGGAACGGCAACCAGACCTCCTCCAGCCGCTTGGCCAGGCCGCAGACGGTGATGTCCACGATGCCCAGCTCGGACAGCACGGTGGCGGCCGCATTGACCTGCGGCGCACCGCCGTCCACCACCAGCAGCTGCGGCGGGTAGGCGAACCGGCGGACTCGGCCGGTGGTCGGGTCGATCCCGGCCGGCACCCCGGAGCCGGCCGGTGTCGGGGTCGGGGTCGGGGCCGGGGTCGAGTCGGCCTCGGCCCGCTCCCCCGCCTCGGCCCTGGCCTGGTGGGTGAACCGGCGCCGGACCACCTCGGCGATCGAGGCGACGTCGTCGCCGGGCTTGTCCCGGATGGCGAAGCGGCGGTAGTCGCTGCGCTTGGCCAGCCCGTCCTCGAACACGACCAGGGAGGCGACCACGTCGGTGCCCTGCACGTGCGAGATGTCGATGCACTCGATGCGCAGCGGGGCCACGTCCATGCCCAGGGTCTCGCCGAGCTCGGACAGAGCGGCCGAGCGGGCGGTCAGGTCGCCGGCCCGCTTGAGCCGGTGCCGGGTCAGCGCCTCCTGGGCATTGCGGGCCACGGTCTCGGCCAGCGCCCGCTTGTCCCCGCGTTGGGCCACCCGTAGCGACACCCGCGAGCCCCGCAATGCGGAAAGCCAGTCGACCATCTCGTCGTGGGTGCCGGCGTCCTGGCTGGGCAGCACCGGCACCAGGATCTCCCGCGGCACCGACGAGGTCGGCCCGCCGGCATCGCCGTCCGCGGCCAGGTCGCCGTAGAACTGCAGCAGGAAGTTCTCCACCAGCAAGGGCAGACCGTCCCGGTCGTTGCCGTCGGCGTCCACGTCGGCGTCGACGTCGACGATCCAGCCGCGTTCGCCGCGGACCCGGCCGTCGCGGACGTGGAACAGCTGCACGCTGGCCAGCAGTTCGTCGGCCGCGATGCCGATCACGTCGGCGTCGGTGCCGTCGCCGAAGACCACTGCCTGCTTCTCCACCGCCCGACGCACCGCGGACAGATCGTCGCGCAGCCGGGCCGCCCGCTCGAAGTCCAGATCGGCGGCCGCGGCCGTCATCTGCTTCTCCAGCCGGCGGATCAGCGGGTCGGCCTTGCCGGCCATGAAGTCGCAGAAGCCCTCGACGATCTCCCGGTGCTCCTGCGCGCTGACCCGGCCGACGCACGGCGCCGAGCACTTGCCGATGTAGCCGAGCAGGCAGGGCCGGCCGATCTGCGCCGACCGGCGGAACACCCCGGCCGAGCAGGTCCGGGCCGGGAACACCCGCAGCAGCAGGTCCAGGGTCTCCCGGATGGCCCAGGCGTGGGCGTACGGCCCGAAGTAGCGCACCCCCTTGCGGTGGGCACCGCGCATCACCTGCAGCCGCGGGTACTCCTCGCCGACCGTCACGGCCAGGAACGGGTAGGACTTGTCGTCGCGGTAGCGGACGTTGAACCGCGGGTCGAACTCCTTGATCCAGTTGTATTCCAGCTGCAGCGCCTCGACCTCGGTGGACACCACGGTCCACTCCACGCTGCCGGCGCTGGTCACCATCTGCCGGGTCCGCGGGTGCAGCGCGGCGATGTCGGCGAAGTACGAGTTCAACCGCTGGCGCAGGCTCTTGGCCTTGCCGACGTAGATCACGCGGCCCTTGGGGTCGCGGAACTTGTACACGCCGGGCGACTCCGGAATCGTGCCGGGGGCGGGGCGATAGACGGCTGGATCCGGCACATCGGCGAGGGTAATCGAACCCGCCGACAGTCCGTCGGGGTCGGCGTCGGGGCCGGCGTCCGGGCGGCTGCCGCGGGCCCGCGCGAGGCCGAAGTCGGCGGGTACCCCGGGGGCGGGGCGGCCAATCGGAGACGATCCTGACAGTCGTCCGACACGGCTTCCGGCGGCCGTCCCGGCTAGGGTTACCGGTCGTGGGACGCCGTCCGCGGCGCCCGCCCAGCCGGTCAACGGTGACGGACATCTGAACAAAGTTGCAGGTAGGAGCACCGATGGAGATTTGGCCGGGACGACCCTATCCACTGGGTGCGACCTTCGACGGAACCGGGACGAACTTCGCGATCTTCAGTGAGGCCGCAACCGAGGTCGAGCTGTGCCTGATCGGCGAGCGCGGCGGCGAGACCCGGATCAAGATGCCCGAGGTGGACGGATACGTCTGGCATTGCTACCTGCCGACGGTCCAGCCCGGGCAGCGCTACGGCTACCGGGTGCACGGCCCGTACGAGCCGCATCACGGCAGCCGGTGCAACCCCAACAAGCTGCTGCTGGACCCCTACGCCAAGGCCGTGTCCGGCGCGATCGACTGGGATCCGGCCCTGTTCAGCTACAACATGGGCGAGCCGGACAGCCGCAACGACGCCGATTCCGGGCCGCACATGATGCACGGCGTCGTCATCAACCCGTTCTTCGACTGGACCGGCGACCGGCTGCTGAAGATCCCCTACGCCGACAGCATCATCTACGAGGCGCACGTCAAGGGCCTGACCGCCATGCACCCCGAGGTGCCGGCCAGCCAGCGCGGCACCTACGCGGGCGTGGCCCATCCGGCCGTCATCGACCACCTGACCCGGCTCGGCGTGACCGCCATCGAGCTCATGCCGGTGCACCAGTTCGTCAACGACAGCACCCTGATGGACAAGGGACTGTCGAACTACTGGGGTTACAACACGATCGGCTTCTTCGCCCCGCAGAACACCTACAGCGCGTTCGGCGAACGCGGCCAGCAGGTGCAGGAGTTCAAGGCGATGGTCAAGTCGCTGCACTCCGCGGGCATCGAGGTCATCCTCGACGTCGTCTACAACCACACCGCCGAGGGCAACCACCTGGGTCCGACCCTGTCGTTCAAGGGCATCGACAACGGGGCCTACTACCGGCTGGTCGAGGACGACAAGCAGTACTACATGGACTACACCGGCACCGGGAACTCGCTCAACGTGCGGCACCCGCACTCGCTGCAGCTGATCATGGACTCGCTGCGCTACTGGGTGACCGAGATGCACGTCGACGGTTTCCGTTTCGACCTGGCCGCGACCCTGGCCCGCGAGTTCTACGACGTCGACCGGCTGTCCACGTTCTTCGAACTCGTGCAGCAGGACCCGGTGGTCTCGCAGGTCAAGCTGATCGCCGAGCCGTGGGACATCGGCCCCGGCGGTTACCAGGTCGGCAACTTCCCGCCGCAGTGGACCGAGTGGAACGGCAAGTACCGGGACACGGTTCGCGACTTCTGGCGCGGGGAGCCGGCCACCCTGGGCGAATTCGCCTCCCGGCTCACCGGATCGGCCGACCTGTACGAGTACTCGGGACGGCGCCCGGTCGCCTCCATCAACTTCGTCGTTGCCCACGACGGCTTCACGCTGCGGGACCTGGTGTCCTACAACGAGAAGCACAACGAGGCCAATGGCGAGGACAACAACGACGGCGAGTCGCACAACCGGTCCTGGAACTGCGGCGTCGAGGGCCCCACCGACGACGAGCACGTGCTCGCCCTGCGGGCCCGCCAGCAGCGCAACTTCATCGCCACCCTGCTGCTCTCGCAGGGGGTGCCGATGATCGCGCACGGCGACGAACTCGGCCGCACCCAGCTGGGCAACAACAACACCTACTGCCAGGATTCGGAACTGACCTGGATCCACTGGCTGGAGTCGGACGAGGCGCTGATCGAGTTCACCGCGTCGGTGGCCCGGCTGCGCCGCCAGCACCCGACGTTCCGGCGGCGCCGCTTCTTCGACGGTCGCCCGGTCGGGCATGCGGCCGGCGAGCCGCTGCCGGACATCGTGTGGATCACGCCCGGCGGCGCGCTGATGAAGCCCGAGGACTGGGACGCCGGCTTCGGCCGGTCGGTCGGGATGTTCCTCAACGGCAACGGCATCCGCGGCACCGACACCCGCGGGCAGCGGGTCGTCGACGACTCGTTCCTGCTGCTGTTCAACGCCCACGACGAGGGCATGGACTGGGTGCTGCCGCCGGAGGAGTTCGCGCCGGCCTGGCGGCTGGTGGTCGACACCTCCGGCGTGCCCGAGCATCTGGACGCGATTCCGGGCGGCGGGTCGGTGCCGGTGGCCAGCAAGGGCCTGGTCGTGCTGCAGGCCCTGGCCGGGGCCGAGGAGCCGGCCACCCTCGGGCAGGCGGCGGCGGCCGTGCCGACCATCGCGCCGGTTCCGGTGGCGATGCGGTCGGAGGCCCTGACCGGTAGCGAGTCCGCCACCGGTCCGGCCGAATCCCGCACCACCGAGCAGGTCTCGGAGACGCCGGAGCCCGAGACGGCACCGGCGCCGGCGGTCGAGCCGCCGGCGCCGCGCCCTTCCCGCAGCCCGCGCAAGAAGAAGTCGTAAGCGAGGGAGTCGTCATGAGCCAGGTCTGCGCAGCGACACACGAGGGTGAGGCGGCGGCGTGACCGATCGTGATCCGGCCGTTCCGGTGTCCACCTACCGGCTCCAGGTCACCGCGGACTGGACGCTGGCCGACGCCGCCGACCTGGTGCCCTACCTGTCCGCGCTGGGCGCGGACTGGGTGTACCTGTCCCCGATCCTGGCCGCCGAGCCGGGATCGGGGCACGGGTACGACGTCGTCGACCACGGCGAGGTCGACCCGGATCGCGGGGGCGACACCGGCCTGCGGCGGGTCGCCGAGGCGGCGCACGGGGCCGGGCACGGGGTCTTGGTCGACATCGTGCCCAACCACGTCGGGGTGGCCACCCCGGAGGCCTCGGTCTGGTGGTGGGACGTGCTCACCCATGGCCTGGACTCCCCCTACGCCCAGTACTTCGACATCGAGTGGGCGGTCTCCGGGGGCAAGGTCCGGCTGCCCATCCTGGGCGACGGGGACGACGAACTCGACGCGGTGACCGTGCAGGACGGCACGCTGCGCTACTACGACCACCGGTTGCCGATCGCCCCGGGCACCGGCTCGGGCACCCCGCGCGAGGTGCTGGCGCGGCAGCACTACGAGCTGATGAACTACCGGCGGGCCGACACCGAGCTGAACTACCGCCGCTTCTTCGTGGTCAACGACCTGGCGGCGATCCGGGTGGAGCTGCCCGAGGTGTTCGCGGCCTCGCACGCCGAGATCGGCCGGTGGCTGGAGCGCGGTTGGGTCGACGGGCTGCGCATCGACCATCCGGACGGGCTGGCCGACCCGGGCAAGTACCTGGACGATCTGGCCGAGCTGACCGGCGGCCGGTACGTGCTGGTGGAAAAGATCCTCGAGGGCGACGAGACGCTGCCGGCGTCCTGGGCGTGCGCCGGCACCACCGGGTACGACGCGCTCGCCGCCGTCGACCGGCTGCTGGTCGATCCGGCCGGCGAACCGGCCCTGGACGTGCTGGACACCCAGCTGCGGGGCGGCCTGACCGTGGACTGGCACGCGATGACCCGGTCGACCAAGCGGGCGGTCGCCGACGGGCCGTTGCGATCGGAGGTGCTGCGGCTGGCCCGGCTGGTGCCCGACGTGCCGGGCGCCGACGACGGGGTCGCCGAGTTGCTCGCCTCGCTGGGCGTCTACCGCACCTACCTGCCGATCGGCGGCGACCAGCTCACCGAGGCGGTGCAGCGGGCCGTCACCGCCCGTCCGGAACTGGCCGACACGCTGGCCGAGCTGGACCGCCGGCTCCGGGACGTCGGGACCGAGTTCTCCACCCGGTTCCAGCAGACCTCCGGCATGGTGATGGCCAAGGGGGTCGAGGACTGCGCCTTCTACCGCTGGAGCCGGCTGACCAGCCTGACCGAGGTGGGCGGCGAGCCGGGCGATTTCGCGTTGACCCCGGCGGATCTGCACGACCTGCACGCCCGGCGGCTGGTCCGCTCCCCCGCCACGATGACCGCGCTGTCCACCCACGACACCAAGCGGGCCGAGGACGTGCGGGCCCGCATCTCGGTCATCTCCGAACTGCCGCAGGAGTGGGGCGCCGCGGTCCGCCGCTGGAAGCGGTTCGCCCCGCTCGGCGACGGCGCCCTGGCCAACTTGCTCTGGCAGGCGATCGTCGGCGCCTGGCCGATCGAGCGGGACCGCCTGCACGCGTTCGCCGAGAAGGCGGCGCGCGAGGCCGGGGTGTCCACCGCCTGGATCGACCCGGATGCCGCGTTCGAGCAGCGGCTGCACGCGCTTGTCGACGCCGTCTACGACGACGCCGAGCTGAGCGCCGATGTCTCGGCAATGGCCGCCCGGCTGACCGGGCCGGGCTGGTCGAACTCGTTGTCGGCCAAGCTGATCCAGCTGCTCGCACCCGGGGTCCCGGACGTCTACCAGGGCACCGAGTTGTGGGACCGGTCGCTGGTCGACCCGGACAACCGGCGGCCGGTGGACTACGCCCGGCGGATCGAGCTGCTGGCCCGGCTGGACGAGGGCTGGCTGCCGCCGGTGGACGAGAGCGGCGCGGCCAAGCTGCTGGTCACCAGCCGCGCGCTGCGGCTGCGCCGGGACCGGGCCGACCTGTTCGACGGTTACGCGCCGGTCGACGTGGACGGCGCGGCCGCCGAGCACCTGTTCGCCTTCGACCGGGGCGGCGCCCTGGCCGTGGCCACCCGGCTGCCGGTCGGCCTGGCCGCCGCCGGTGGGTGGCGGGACACCGTGCTGCACCTGCCCCCGGGCGACTGGCACGACGAGCTGACCGGCCGGCCGGTCGAGAGCCAGCACGTCCCCGTGGTGGAGCTGCTCGACCGCTATCCGGTGGCGCTGCTGGTCCGCGCCGTGTCCTGAACGCCGGGCGACCGAGACGATCCGGCCAAGACGATCCGACCGAGCTGATCCGACCGACCTGAACCGACGAGTCAACCAGGAAGTGATGATGTCGCAGACCATCCGTGTCTGGGCCCCCCGCGCGGAGCGGGTCGCCCTGGTCACCGCCGGCACGGACGCGCCGATGACCGCGGCCGAGGGCGGCTGGTGGACCATCGCGACGCCGGACCAGCTGGGCGACTACGGGTTTCGGCTCGACGACGACGACACGGTGCGCCCCGACCCGCGATCGCGCTGGCAGCCGACGGGCGTCGACGGGCCGACCCGCCCGTTCGACCCGGCCGAGTACGAGTGGGGCGACGCGGCGTGGACGGGCCGGCGGTTGGCCGGCAGCGTCGTCTACGAACTGCACCTGGGCACCTTCACCCCCGAGGGCACCCTGGACGCGGCGATCGGCAAGCTCGACCACCTGGTCGACCTGGGCGTGGACATGGTCGAGCTACTGCCGGTCAACGCCTTCGCCGGCACCCACAACTGGGGCTACGACGGGGTGCTCTGGTTCGCTGTGCAGGACAGCTACGGCGGGCCGCGGGCCTACCAGCGGTTCGTCGACGCCTGCCACCAGCGCGGCATCGGGGTCATCCAGGACGTCGTCTACAACCACCTCGGCGCTGGCGGCAACCACATCCCGCTGTTCGGGCCGTATCTCAACCCGACCGCGGGCGGCAGCCCGTGGGGCGACAGCATCAACCTGGACGGGCCGGACTCGGGCGAGGTCCGCCGCTACATCCTGGACAACGTAGTCATGTGGCTGCAGGACTACCACGTGGACGGGCTGCGGCTGGACGCGGTGCACGCGCTCAACGACAGCCACGCCACCCACCTGCTCGAGGACATCGCCAAGCGGGTCGACGCGCTGGCCCCGCACGCGCGGCGGCCGCTGTCGCTGATCGCCGAGTCCGATCTGAACGACCCGAAGCTGATCACTCCGCGCGAGGCCGGCGGCTACGGGCTGACCGCGCAGTGGAGCGACGACTTCCACCACGTCCTGCACGTCGCCCTGACCGGCGAGACCGACGGCTACTACGCCGATTTCGGCAAGATGTCGGACATCGTGAAGGTGCTGAGCCGGGCCTTCTTCCACGACGGTACGTTCTCCAGCTTCCGCGGCCGCGATCACGGCCGGCCGGTGGACACCCTGACCACGCCGGCCTGGCGGTTCCTGGGGTACGCGCAGAACCACGACCAGGTCGGCAACCGGGCCGTCGGCGACCGGCTCACCGCCCAGCTGTCCCCGGACGACCTGGCCATCGCCGCGGTGCTGGTGCTGACCAGCCCGTTCACCCCGATGCTGTTCATGGGCGAGGAGTGGGCGGCCGGCACGCCGTGGCAGTTCTTCACCTCGCACACCGACCAGTTCTTGGCCGACGCCACCCGGGAGGGCCGGCTGGAGGAGTTCGCCCGGATGGGCTGGGACAAGGACCTGGTCCCCGACCCGCAGGCCGAGTCGACCTTCCTGGACTCCAAGCTCGACTGGTCCGAACTCGGCCGGGAACCGCACGCCCGGTTACTCGCCCTGCACCGGGACCTGATCGCGCTGCGCCGGGCGCGGCCGGAACTGACCGACCCCTGGTTCGGTGACCTGACCGCGACCGGGGACGACGAGGCCCGCTGGCTGCTGGTCGACCGGTCCGGCGTACGCATCGCCGCCAACCTGTCCGACCAGGAGCGCCGGATCCCGCTGGGCGGCCCGGCCGGTGCGCTGCTGCTGGCCACGCGGGACGGGGTGCGGGTGGACCGGGCGTCCGAGCCGGGGGCCACCCTGACGCTGCCCCCGCATTCGGCCGCGGTGCTGGCTCCGGCAAGCTGATCGGGACACCTCCCGCGACCAGAGCAGAAGGGGCCGACGATGGCCGCACTGTCCTACACCACCACCGCGACGGCCTGGGGCGGTCGGATGGGCCGGGTGGCCACGTCCGACGGCACCCTGGACTACCAGCTGTCCATGCCCGAGAGCATGGGCGGCGAAGGTGGTGAGGGCACCAACCCGGAGCAGCTGTTCGCCGCCGGGTACGCGGCGTGCTTTCACAATGCGCTGCGCTCGGTCGCCCGCAAGGAGAAGGTCGACGTCACCGACTCGGCCGTGTCGGTGACCGTGCAGATCGGCGGCACCGCCACCGACGGCTTCCGGCTGGCCATCACCATCGAGGCCGAGATGCCGGGCGTGGACCGGGAAACCGGGCAACGCGTGCTGGACGGCGCGCACGGCCGCTGCCCCTACAGCCGGGCGCTGGCCGGCAACCACGACCTGACCCTGGTGCTGGTCGACCCGTCCTGATCGGTTGATTGCCGCGGGACCGGGGTGGGAAACCTGCCCGGGTGAACGCATCCGCGCCAGCCGAACGCCGGTGGCTCTTCGCCGACCAGCTCGGGCCGCACTTCCTGGACACCGACGACCAGCCGGTGCTGCTGGTGCAGTCGCGCCGGGCGTTCGCCCGCCGCCGGTTCCACCGGCAGAAGGCGCATCTGGTGCTGTCCGCGCTGCGGCACCGGGCCGCCGAGTTGTCCGACCGCTGTGAGTTCCGGGCGGTCGACCGGTACACCGACGCGGCCGGCGACCGGGCGCTGACGGTGTGCCACCCGACCACCCGGGGCGCGCTGGCCCTGGTGCAGCGACTGCCCGGGGTGCAGGTGCTGCCGGCTCGTGGGTTCGTCACCGGCATGGCCGACTTCGCCGCCTGGGCCGACGGCCGCGGCCGGCTGCTGATGGAGGACCACTACCGCATCGCCCGCCGCCGGCAGGGGGTGCTGATGGACGGCGACGAACCGGCCGGCGGCCGGTGGAATTTCGACGCCGACAACCGCGAACCGCCACCCAAGCCCCGCCGCGGCCGGTCCGGGCCGCCGACGCTGGGTGTCCCCGAGCCCTGGTGGCCGCAGGAGGACGAGATCGACGAGCAGGTGCGCCGCGATCTGGACCGGTGGGAGCGCGACGGCGACGTCCGCTTCGTCGGCCGGGACGGCCCGCGCCGGTTCGCCGCCACCCGGCACGAGGCCCTACAGGCGCTGGAGCACTTCGTGGCCCACCGGCTGGCCGCCTTTGGCCGCTACGAGGACGCGATGCTGGCCGACGACGCCTGGATGGCGCACTCGCTGCTGTCCGCGCCGTTGAACCTGGGCCTGCTGGACCCGCTGGAGGTGGTGCACCGGGTCGAGGACGCCTACCGGGGCGGGCAGGCGCCGATCGCCGCGGCCGAGGCGGTGGTGCGGCAGATCCTGGGCTGGCGGGACTACGTCTGGCACCTGTACTGGTACCTGGGGCCGGACTACCCGGCCGGCAACGGGTTACGGGCCCGGCGCGGGCTTCCGGACTGGTTCGCCGAGCTGGACGCGGACGCGGTGCAGGCCCGCTGCCTGTCCGGAGTGCTCGCCGACCTGCGCGACCACGGCTGGGTCCACCACATCCCGCGGCTGATGGTGCTGGGCAACTTCGCGTTGCAGCAGGGATGGGATCCGGCCGAGCTGACCGACTGGTTCCACCGCTGCTTCGTCGACGGGTACGAGTGGGTGATGGTGGCCAACGTCGTCGGCATGTCGCAGTTCGCCGACGGCGGCCGGATCACCACCAAGCCCTACGCCGCCGGCGGCGCCTACATCAACCGGATGAGCGACTACTGCGGCCCGTGCGCCTACCGGCCGACGGTGCGGGTCGGTGAGCAGGCCTGCCCGTTCACCGCCGGCTACTGGAACTTCCTGCACCGGCACCGGGGCGAGTTGTCCGGCAACCACCGGATGGCCCAACCGCTGCGCGGGCTGGACCGGCTGGCCGACCTGGACGCGCTGCTGGACCAGGAACGCCGCCGCGGCACCGACCCGCCCTGAGCAACGGCCGCGGCCGCGCGATCAGGTGATCAGGTGATCAGGTGATCAGGTCGATCGAGCGCTCCCCCGTCCGCTCGGCCCGGAGGCCGGCCCGCCGGGCCACCCGGATCACCGCGGGCACGTCGTCGACCTGCGCCCGGGTGGCGACCAGGGCGTGGGCCAGCCGGCCCTTGGCCGCCTTGGCGAAGTGGCTGACGACGCTGCGGGTGCTCGGGTCACCGGGTACCGCCTCGGACAGCACCCGCACGGTGACCGCGGCCGGGACCGGCGCGAACGCCGCGTACGCCCCCGACCGCAGATCCACTACCAATCCGTCCAGCCCGGCCAGCACCGGCGCCAGCACCGGGCGCCATCCGGCGGCCACCGTGGGCTGGCCGGCCAGCCGGGAGCCGGCCGAGAACCGGTAGGCGGGCACCGGGTCGCCGCCGCGCAGCAGGCCGAACAGGGCCGAGGTGATCAGCAGCCGCTCGGCCGCGCGGGCCCGGGCCGCCGGCGGCAGCCCGGCCACCTCCAGGTGGTCGTAGAGCACCCCGGTGTAGCGGTGCAGGGCCGGCCGGGTGCCGGTGGTGCGCAGCCGGGCGGTCGCGACGATCTCGCCGTCCTTGCTGGCCGCGACGCCCAGCGCGGACCGGGCGAGCACCGGATCCGCGCACAGCGCGATCACCGCGGCGATGAGTTCGGTGCGGCGCCGGTTCAGTTCGGGAAAGCCCAGCGCGGACAGCGCCAGCGGGGGCCCGTCGCCGCCGGGGGCCTTGGTCTCCGACGGAGGCAGCAGTACGTTCACGAACAGGCACCCTACGGCCCCCGGACGGCCCGATCGGGCGTACCGATCGGCCGTCCGGCGAGCTACCGTGGACGGCGAGATGAGCAGCCCGCGAGAGTCCTCGGCCCTGCGGTACGCCGCGTTCACCTCCACGCCGGACGGGGGCAACCCGGCCGGGATCGTGCTGGCCGCGCAGCGCCTGTCGGACGCCGCCATGCTGGCCATCGCCGCCGAGATCGGCTTCTCGGAAACGGCTTTCGTGGTCGGCGGGGATCCGGCCGAGCGTGCGCTCACGCTGCGGTACTTCACCCCGGTGGCCGAGATCCCGTTCTGCGGCCACGCCACCATCGCCACCGCGGTGGCCCTGGCGCAGCGGCACGGCCCGGGGCCCTTCCGGTTCCGCACCCCGGCCGGCCCCATCGTCATCGACACCACCGAGGTCGACGGCCGGATCCGGGCCGCCTTCACCAGCGTCGAACCGTGGGTGGTGGCCATGCCGGCCGGCATCCTGGTCGAGCTGACTGGCCTGCTCGGCCTCACCGCCGAGGACCTGCACCCGGACTACCCGCCGGCCATTTCCTTCGCCGGCAACCGGCACCCCATCCTGGTGCTGGCCGACCAGGACCGCCTGGACCGCTTCACCTTCGACCCGGACCTGCTGCGGGCCCTGATGGACCGGGAGGACTGGGCCGGCACGGTCACCGTCGCTGTCCCCCGGGGCCCGATGGAGTTCGAGTCCCGCAACCCGTTTCCGGTGGGGACGATCACCGAGGACCCGGCCACCGGCTCGGCGGCCGCCTCGCTGGGGGCCTACCTGCGCCACCTCGGCCGGCTCCGGCTGCCGGCCACCGTGCTGATCCACCAGGGCCGGCACGTGGGCCGGCCGAGCCTGCTCACCGTCGACATCCCGGCGTCCGGCGGCATCCGGGTCAGCGGCGAGGCGGTGCCGATGGCCGCAGCGGCGGGGGCCGCCGGCCTGACCAGCCGGCTCAGAGCCAGCCGGGCCACCGGCAGGTAGGCCAGCACGACGGCCGCCGGGCCCTGCACGTCCAGGGTGGTGCGGGTGCCGTCGGCGGCCGGCGTCACGGCGTGGTCCAGGATCAGCTCGCCGACCACCGGCGGCCGCACCCGCCAGGTCCAGCGCCGGCGCTGCGGGTCCACCGACAGGATCTCGAACGGCACGGCCAGCGCGCACGGCCCGCGGACCACCCCGGACGTGCCGGCGGCCAGCCGCGGGCCGGGGTAGTCGACCGCGCGGATCTGCGGCGACCAGTCCGGCCACCGGGCGGGGTCGACGTACCGCTCCCAGACCAGGTCGGGCGGGGCCGCTCCGGAGACCGCCAGGCTGCTGCGCACGGGGTGTCTATGCCCCGAAACGACTCCGGTGGAACGCGTGATGCAGATGCCGCAGCTCGTCGACGGTGGCGTCCAGCAGCGAGGCGGCGAACACCCGGCCCGGGCCTTCGGGGACGTCCACCTCGGACGGCACCACCAGCACCGGGATTCCGGCGGTCACCGCGGCCGCGGTGCCGGACGGGGAATCCTCCACCGCCAGGCACTGCGCGGCCGGCCGCTGGAGCCCTCGCATCGCGGTCAGGTAGGGCTCCGGGTCGGGCTTGTGCACCGCCACCTCGTCGCCGCAGACCGACAGGTCGAACCGGTGCCCACCCAGCCGCTGCAGGGCGACGTCGACGACGACCCGCGGCGAGTTGGTGACCAGCGCGGTGGCCACCCCCTCGGCGCGCAGCGCGTCGATCAGTTCCTGGGCGCCCGGCTGCCACATCAGCTCGGCCGCGAACACCTCGGCCGTGCGGGCCAGCAACTGCTCGGTCGCCTCGTGATGGGCCAGGTCGGAGCCGAGTTCGGTCAACATCAGGTCCACCGACGCCGGCACCGACAGGCCGGTGGTCCGGGCCAGCACCTCCGCCGACAGGGTGCCGCCCAGCTCGGCCGCGATCTGCGTCATCGCCTGCGCCCACAGGTGCTCGGAATCGACCACGGTGCCGTCCATGTCGAACAGCACCGCGCGCAGCGGCGGACCGTCGGGGGCGCTCATCGGGCCGCGAAGTACTTGGCCTCGGGGTGGTGGGCCACCAGCGCCGACGTGGACTGTTCCGGATGCAACTGGAACTCCTCGGACAGCTCGACGCCGATCCGTTCGGGTTCCAGCAGCGCCATCACCTTGGTCTGGTCGGTCAGGTCCGGGCAGGCCGGGTAGCCGAAGGAGTAGCGCGCCCCGCGGTACTCCAGATCGAAGAACTTCTCGATCTCCGCGGAGTCCTCGGCGGCCGCGTTGGACCCGTCGGGGAAGACCAGCTCGCTGCGGATCCGCTGGTGCCAGAACTCGGCTAGCGCCTCGGTCAGCTGCACCGACAGGCCGTGCACCTCCAGGTAGTCCCGGTAGGCGTTGGCCGCGAACAGCTCGTTGGCGAAGTCGGCGATGCGCTGGCCCATGGTGACCACGGTGAACGCGATGACGTCGACCTGGCCGGTCTGCCGCGCGGACTCCCGCGAGCGGTAGAAGTCGCTCAGGCACAGGTGCCGGTCCCGGCGTTGCCGCGGGAAGGTGAACCGGCACAGCTCGGCGGCGTCGGGCGTGGGCTCCGCCAGCACGACGACGTCGTCGCCCTCGGACACGCACGGGAAGTAGCCGTAGACCACGGCCGCCTCCAGCACCTTGTCCGTGTGCAGCCGGTCCAGCCAGTAGCGCAGCCGGGGCCGGCCCTCCTTCTCCACGAGTTCCTCGTAGCTGGGACCCTGCCCGCCCTTGCTGCCGCGCAGGCCCCACTGACCCATGAACGTCGCCCGCTCGTCGAGCATGGTCGAGTAGTCGGCCAGCGCGATGCCCTTGATCACCCGGGAACCCCAGAACGGCGGGGTCGGCACCGGGTTGTCGGTGGCCACGTCGCTGCGGGCGGGGACGTCGACCTGCTCCTCCTCGGCCGCGGCCGCCTTGCGCTTCTCGGCGATCCGCTTGGAGCGTTCGTGCCGGGCCTTGCGCTCGGCGATCTTGGCCGTCTCGGCGGCCGCGGCAACCGGGTCCAGGCCCCGCTTGCGCGACATCACCCCGTCCATCAGCCGCAGCCCCTCGAACGCGTCCCGGGCGTACCGGACGTCGCCCTTGAACACCGAGGACAGGTCGTTCTCCACGTACGAGCGGGTCAGCGCGGCCCCGCCGAGCAGCACCGGGTACTTCTCGGCGATGCCGCGGGCGTTCATCTCCTCCAGGTTCTCCTTCATGATCACCGTGGACTTGACCAGCAGGCCGGACATTCCGATGGCGTCCGCGCCACTGTCCTGGGCGGCCGACAGGATCGTCGCGATCGGCTGCTTGATGCCGAGATTGACCACCGAGTAGCCGTTGTTGGACAGGATGATGTCGACCAGGTTCTTGCCGATGTCGTGTACGTCGCCCTTGACCGTGGCCAGCACGATGGTGCCCTTACCGCCCGAATCGGCTTTCTCCATGTGCGGTTCCAGGTAGGCGACCGCGGTCTTCATCACCTCGGCCGAGGTGAGCACGAACGGCAGCTGCATCGCGCCGGAGCCGAACAGCTCACCGACCGTCTTCATGCCCTCCAGCAGGGTGTCGTTGATGATCTCCAGGGCCGACCGCATGGTCAGCGCCTCGTCCAGGTCGGCCTCCAGGCCGTTGCGTTCGCCGTCGATGATTCGCCGCTGCAACCGCTCGTCCAGCGGCAGCGCGGCCATCTCGGCCGCCCGGGTGGCCCGGCCGGCGGCCGTCGTCGCGCCCTCGAACATCTCCAGCACCCGCTGCAGCGGGTCGTAGCCCTCGCGGCGCCGGTCCCAGACCAGATCGAGCGCGACCGTGCGCTGCTCCTCCGGGATCCGGGCCATCGGCAGGATCTTCGACGGGTGCACGATCGCCGAATCCAGGCCGGCGGCGGTGCATTCGGCCAGGAACACCGAGTTGAGCACCTGCCGGGCGGCCGGGTTCAGGCCGAAGGAGACGTTCGAGATGCCCAGCGTGAAATGCAGATCCGGGTGCCGACGCTTGAGTTCCCTGATGGCTTCGATGGTCTCGATGCCGTCGCGCCGGGTCTCCTCCTGCCCGGTGGCGATCGGGAAGGTCAGGCAGTCGACCACGATGTCGCTCTCGGCCATGCCCCAGGTCCCGGTCAGGTCGGCGATCAGCCGCTCGGCGATGGCCACCTTGTGCTCGCGGGTGCGCGCCTGCCCCTGCTCGTCGATGGTCAGCGCGACGACGGCGGCGCCGTGCTCGGCGACCAGGTTCATGATCCGGGTGTAGCGGGAGGTCGGGCCGTCGCCGTCCTCGAAGTTCACCGAGTTGACGATGGACCGGCCGCCCAGGTGCTCCAGCCCGGCGCCGATCACCTCCGGCTCGGTCGAGTCGATCATGATCGGCAGGGTGGACGCGGTGGCCAGCCGCGAGGCCAACGAGGCCATGTCGGCGGCCCCGTCCCGGCCCACGTAATCGACGTTCAGGTCGAGCACGTGCGCGCCGTCGCGGGTCTGCGCGCGGGCGATCTCGATGCAGGCCTGCCAGTCCTGGGCCAGCATGGCCTCGCGGAAGGCCTTGGAGCCGTTGGCGTTGGTCCGTTCGCCGACCATCAGCACGGACGCGTCCTGCTGGAACGGCACCGCCTGGTAGAGCGAGGACAGGCCCGGTTCGCGGCGCGGGCGCCGGCCGGCCGCCCGCAGGTCGCGCACCGCCTCGACCACCTGCCGCAGGTGCTCGGGGGTGGTGCCGCAGCAGCCGCCGACCAGGCCCAGCCCGAACTCGGTGACGAAGCCGGACAGCGCCTGGGCCAGCTCGGCCGGCGAGAGCGGGTAGACCGCCCCGTTGGGTCCGAGCTGGGGCAGCCCCGCGTTGGGCATCACCGACACCCCGACGGTGGCGTGCCGGGACAGGTACCGCAGGTGCTCGCTCATCTCGGCCGGGCCGGTGGCGCAGTTCAGGCCGATGTAGTCCACGCCCAGCGGTTCCAGGGCGGTCAGGGCGGCCCCGATCTCCGAGCCGAGGAGCATCGTGCCGGTGGTCTCCACGGTGACGTGCACGATGATCGGCACGACGATCCCGGACGCGGTCATCGCCCGCTTGGCGGCCAGGATCGCCGACTTGGCCTGCAGCAGGTCCTGACAGGTCTCCACGATGATCGCGTCCGACCCGCCGTCGAGCAGGCCGGCGACCTCCTGCTGGTAGGCGTCGCGCAACGTCACGTAGCCGGCGTGGCCCAGCGTCGGCAGCTTGGTGCCCGGGCCCACCGACCCGAGCACGAACCGCGGGTGGTCGGGCGTGGAGAACTCGTCCGCCTCGGCCCGGGCCAGCGCCGCGCCGGCCCGGCTCAGCTCGTAGATCCGGTCGGGAATGTCGTACTCGGCCAGATTGGCCAGGTTGGCACCGAAGGTGTTGGTCTCGATCGCGTCGACCCCCACCTCCAGGTAGGCGCGGTGCACCGCCCGGACGATGTCCGGGCGGGTCACGTTGAGGATCTCGTTGCAACCCTCCAGGCCGGCGAAGTCGTCCAGCGACGGGTCCTGCGCCTGCAGCATGGTGCCCATGGCGCCGTCGGCCACGAGCACGCGCTCGCTCAGGGCGGTCAACAACGGGTGGCGGGGGGCGGCAGTCACCGGTACAGAGTAGGTCGAATAGCACACCGGCCGGTGCTCCGCCAGGGTCCACCGGGCGGGTCGGCTGTGTGAGGTGCCATCGCCGGGGCGGACGCACGTAGGCTGACCGGCGTGAGCGAGCGTGAGCGTGCGTCAGCGAGCGGACCATGAGCACCGGGCAGGGGGGTACGGATGAGTGAGTTCATGCCCCTGCGCAACCCCGTGATGATTGCCGCCTTCGAGGGTTGGAACGACGCCGGCGACGCGGCCAGTGCGGCCGTCGAGCAGCTCGGCCTGATCTGGGACGCGGTGCCGCTGACTGAACTGGACCCCGAGGGCTTCTACGACTTCCAGGTCACCCGGCCGACGGTGCGGCTGGTGGACGGGGTGACCCGGACCATCGAGTGGCCGACCACCCGGCTGTCGGTGTGCCGGCTGCCCGACTCGCCCAGCGACGTCATCCTGGTGCACGGCATCGAGCCCAACTTCCGCTGGCGGGCGTTCTGTGACGAGCTGCTCAAGATCGCGGTGGACCACCAGGTGAGCAAGGTGATCGGGCTCGGCGCGCTGCTGGCCGACGTGCCGCACACCCGGCCGATCCAGGTGACCGGGTCCGCCCACGACGAGCAGACCGCGGTGAGCCTGGGCCTGACCCGGTCCCGGTACGAGGGTCCGACCGGTATCTCCGGGGTCTTCCAGGACGCCTGCGTGCAGGCCGGCATCCCGGCCCTGTCGTTCTGGGCGTCCGTGCCGCATTACGTCTCCCAGGCGCCCTCGCCGAAGGCCACGCTGGCCCTGCTGCACCGGGTCGAGGAGGTGCTGGACGTGGCGGTGCCGTTGGGCAACCTGCCCGCCCAGGCCGACGAGTGGGAGGCCGAGGTCAGCCAGATCGCCTCCGAGGACGAGGAGATCTCCGAGTACATCCGCTCGCTGGAGGAACGCGAGGAGCAGGACGAGCCGCTCAAGCCGGCCTCCGGCGAGTCGATCGCCGCGGAGTTCGAGCGGTACCTGCGCCGGCGCGGGCCCAAGCCGGGCGGGGACTCCTGGCGCTGAGCCCGGATCAGGTGCCCAGCTCGCGGGCCCACAGCGCGTCGACCACCCGGCCCTGGGCGGTGCCCAGCAGCCGGCGGAAGGTGCTGGACGGTAGATCGAGCACTTCGGCCGCCCGTTCCAGGGTCGGTGCCGGCGAGACGTAGGCCCGGTGCAGCACCCGGGCCAGCCGCTGGTCGGCCGGCGGGCCGGCGCCCAACGCGCGGACCGTGTCCCGCAGCATCGCCTGCAGCGCGGCCACCCGATCGGCGGCGCTGGCGTGTTCGCCGGTGGCCGCGCCGATCACCCGGCAGCGCAGCAACGGGTTGTCCCGCAGCCGGTCGGGCCGGGTCAGCTCGCGCAACGCCCGTTTGACGGCGGTCGCGAACTCCGCCTCGTCCAGCACCAGCAACGGCACCCCGGTGGCGGGAAGCTCGGCCGGCGGCGAGCCGACCTCCCGGGCCGACAGGGCGGCGATCCAGACCGGTGGTGGCTGCAGCCGCCAGTCGTGCCCGTAGACGATGCTGGCCGTGGCGTCGACGACGAAGTCGGCCGCCGGCAGCCGGACCTGGTCGGTGTAGGCGCAGGCGTCGGCCCACTGCTCGGGCTGCCGGAACGGGATCATCGACACGGCCAGCCCGGGGGTGCTCAGGTAGTGCCGGGCCAGGTGTGCGGTGATCAGCGCCTGCCCCGGGGACACGGACTGGTCGTCGTCGCGGGTCAGCCAGAACCGGACCAGGGTGACCCGCTCCCCCGGCCGGACCGGCGGCATCGTGCGCAGCTGCCGCCGGGCCGCGTCCACGGCCGGGTCGGCCGGCGCGGTGTCGTCGCCCGCTGGGTCCGGCACCCGGTCCACCGCGAGCAGGCAGACCGCGCCGACCACCGTCGGCGGGTCGGCCCCGCCGTCCCGCACGACCGACCAGGCCGCGGCCGGGTGGGTCCACCAGGCCCGGGCCAGCTCGGCCGAGACCGCGCCCTCGTGCCGGCCGACCAGCTCGACGACAGCGGCACCGTCGTCGGGTCGGGCCCGGTCCAGGCGCAGCCCGGCCGCCTGGTCCGGCGGCTGCAGGAACCGGCGCAGGTCAGTGTGCAGGTACATCAGGTCCAGCAGCACGCCGGCCTGCGTCATCGGGTCCGGGCTGTCCAGCCGGGCCAGGTAGTACTCCCGGGCCCGGGCGTGCATCCGCACCGACAGCTCCGGGTGCCGCCAGCGCAGGTCGGTGGACAGCACGGTGCGGGCCAGGTCGTGCAGGTACAGGCCGGAAGGCCCGGACTCGACGAACGGCTGGGCCCGCAGCCAGTCGAAGTGCTCGGCCGCGTCGGGGACCTCGATCAGCGCGGCCAGTAGCGGCTCGGTGACGAAGCGGACCTGCGCGGCGGCCTCCAGCGCGCGGCGGTGGGTGGGCGACGGGGTGTGCCGGACCAGGGAGCCGACCAGCACCCCGATCACGTCGGCCGAGCGGTCCGGCACGAAGCTGCCCCGCTCCCGCAGCACCTCGGCGACCAGGGCCAGGGCCAGCGGATGCCCGTGGGTGAACTCGATCGCGGCCGGGTGCGCCGCGGCCGGGACGTCGCGAGCGGCCAGGTACGCGGCCGAGTCGGCCTCGCTCAGGTTCGGCAGCCGCAGGCTCACCAGCAGCTCGCTCCAGCCCGGGTCGGTGCGCCAGCCGGCGGCCGGCGGGTGCTGGCCGCCGATCACCAGCAGCGCGTCGGCCGGCAGGGTCGGGGCGATCTGCTCGCGCAGCACGGGGTCGACCTCGGCCAGCAGCTCGTAGGTGTCCACGATGATGACCGGCCGGCCCGCGCTCGTCCCGGCGGCCGCCCCGCCCAGCCGGAGGGCGACGGCCTCGGCGGTCGGGGGGACATCACGGGCGTCGAGCAGGGTGACCCGGGCGCCGGACTCCGTGGCCCGCTCGGCGAACCGGCGCAGCAGCGTCGACTTGCCCACGCCCGAGGGGCCGGAGACGAAGACGATTCCCGGATCGGGCGAGCGGAGCAGGCCCTCCAGCCGGGTGAGCTCCCCCTCGCGCCCGACGAACCGGCGCCGGCGCGCGGACTCGACCCGGTCCGCCATCGTCTGACCCATCGGCGGTGCTCCTGACGACCGCACCGCCGGCGTGGCGGTGCCCCGTCCCGAGCTTGGCCCAGGGCGCGCGGCTCGGCAAGAGCGCGGGTCGGCATGACCCGCGCCGCGCCGGCGCCCGGGCGGGGCGGCCTAGAACTCGGCGTCCGTGCGCAGCTGCAGGGTGACGACGGTGTTGGTGGTGCCGGTGTTCTGGGCGCAGACGCTGTAGAAGCCGGCCCCCGGGAAGGTGCCGTAGGCGCTGCGGTACTCGGCCGCCCAGCCGGTCGCCCGGCTCGGCGTGCTGGTGATCACCACACCGTTGCGCAGCAGCTTGAACTTGGCCCCCTGACCGGTCGCCCACCCGTCCGCCCGCACCTGGTAGGAGGCGTACTGGGCGGTGGAGCAGACCCCCTGGCCGGGGGCCAGCGCCGTGGACGCGACCGACTGCGCGGCGGCCGGGCCGGCGCCGGCCAGGGCGATGGCCCCGGCGGCGCCGGTGGCCAGGACGGCACCGGCGATGCGGGCGGCGAGGGTGCGGGTCATGGTTCCTCCTGTGACGAAAGACCGGTCTGTCTTTGGTGTTCCGGTC
Source organism: Nakamurella multipartita DSM 44233 (assembly GCF_000024365.1). Taxonomy (NCBI): domain Bacteria; kingdom Bacillati; phylum Actinomycetota; class Actinomycetes; order Nakamurellales; family Nakamurellaceae; genus Nakamurella; species Nakamurella multipartita. The sequence goes on along the minus strand of NC_013235.1, from coordinate 3,047,618 downwards.
GTTGACAGGAAGGACGGTAGGTCTGGGCGCTGCTCAGTTCCCAGACCGGATTCCGCTCAGATTCCGCTCAACCGCTCACTGGTCCCGGGCGCGGTCCCGCGCCTTGGCCGGGTGCTCAGCCGGGGTTGCCGGAGCCCGCGGTGACCGGCGCCGGTTGCGCGGCGACCAGGGCGGCCAGCTCGGTCGACTGCGAGATCAGCTTGCGGCGCAGGCTCCGGCGTCCCCGGTTCAGCAGGACCAGGCGTTCCTCCTCGGACAGCCCGCCCCACACCCCGTACTGCTCCTGGACCTCCAAGGCGTGCTGGCGGCAGGCGTCGATCACCGGGCAGTCGGCGCACACCTCCTTGGCGCGTCGGACCCGTTCGTCCCGGGACGGGCCGCGCTCGCCCCAGGGATGGAAGAAGAACGAGCTCGCCATGCCCCGGCAGGCCGCTTCCGCCTGCCAGTCCCAAGCCTCGGTCGTCGGTACCGGCAGTCGTCCGATAAAAGCCACTCTTGGTCCTCCCCGATGCGCGGGTGAGCGCAGTCACAGTGATACCCGGCCGGATTAGACAACGATGTCGGCGGTTCAAGCCAGCTACGGCCTGAAGACCATTTCCGGAAGATGCCCATAAAGCTAGCAGACTTCTGTCGTCTTACCGGAATAAATGCTAGGCTCAGTCCTAATGAACCTCCCAGAACCCTCCTCAGCCCGGCGGCATCGCTCTCGTCAGCAGCTGCTGGAGGTGATCCGACGCGAGAACGGCGTCACCCGAGCCGACTTAAGCCTGATCACCGGCCTGTCCCGGAGCGCGGTTGCGGAGACCGTCCAGGACCTGCTCAACGAACGCCTGATCGCCGAGGACGTGCTGGCCGCCGGCGGCCGGGGGGCCGGACGGGGTCGCCCCTCGGCTCTGCTGGTCGCATCCGGCGGGACGGGGTCGGTGGTCGGCATCGACTTCGACCACGAACGGGTGACGGTCGCCGTCGCCGGCAGTGACGGCAGCATTCGCGGCGAGGAGCACGCCGCGGTGAATGTGGACAGCGAGGCCGCGGCGGCGCTGGACGTGTCGGTGGGCATGGTGCACCGGCTGCTGGGCCAGACCGGCACCAGCATGTCCGACATCCGCTCGATCGCGGCCGGGGTGCCGGCACCGCTGGACATGCGCACCAATCGCATCCACTCCGCGTCGGTGCTCACCGGCTGGGTCGGCCTGGACCCGGCCGAGGAGCTGTCCAACCGGCTGGGCCGGCCCGTCCTGATCGGTAACGACGCGGACCTGGGCGCGGTCGGCGAACTGCGGTACGGCGCGGCCAAGGGCGCGCGGGACTTCATCTACGTCAAGGCCTCCGAGGGCATCGGCGCCGGCCTGGTGCTCGGCGGGTCGGCTTACCACGGCGCGACCGGCGCGGCCGGCGAGATCGGGCACACCCGGCTCGGCGAGCAGGGCACCTGGTGCCGCTGCGGCAACCGGGGCTGTCTGGAGACGGTGGTGTCCAGCACCCTGGTCCGCCGCCTGATGACCGAACTGGGCATTCCCCGTGGTCGGGACGAGACCTTCCCGCTGGCCGACGCGGCCAAGCACCCGGTCACCGGACGTTTCATCTCCGAGGCCGGCCGCACCCTCGGCCGGGTCCTGGCCGACCTGTGCAACTGCCTGAACCCGTCGCTGATCGTGCTCGGCGGCGAGCTGGGCACCGCCGGCGAGCCGCTGGCCGACGGCGTGCGCGAGTCCATCAACCGGTTCGCCCAGCCGGCCACCGCGGCCTCCCTGGAGGTCAAGGTCGGCGCCCTGGGGCTGCGGGCCGAGCTGCTGGGCGCGGTCAGCCTGGCCGGCCAGCACGCCCTGCTGGAGATCTGAGCCCGTCCCCCGGCCCGGGCCGGCGGGCCCGGCTCAGACCAGCCGCACCCCGAGCAGCGCATCCACCGCCGCGGCCACGGCCGACCCGTCCAGGGTCTCGTCGGCCGCCCACGCGTCCAGCGCCTCGATCACCGTCGGGGTGTCCAGATCGTCGGCCAGGCCGTCCCGGATGGCCTGTACCACCGAATCCGCGTCGACCCCGGTCCGGGCCGCCGCCGCCCGCCAGCGAGCCAGCCGGGCCTCCGCGGCCGTGAGCACCTCGTCCGACCAGGCCCGGTCCTGCCGGTAGTGCCCGGCCAGCAGGCCCAGCCGCATGGCCATCGGATCCACGCCCTGATGCAGCAGCCGGGACACGAAGACCAGGTTGCCCCGCGACTTGGACATCTTCTCGCCGTCCAGCCCGATCATGCCGGCGTGCGTGTAGTGCCGGGCGAACGGCCGCTTGCCGGAGAGCACCTCGGCGTGCGCGGCCGAACACTCGTGATGCGGGAAGATCAGGTCGCTGCCGCCGCCCTGCAGGTCGATGACCGGCCCGATCCGGTTGCCGGCGATGACCGCACACTCGATGTGCCAGCCCGGCCGGCCGGGACCCATCGGCGAGGACCAGGACGGCTCCTGCGGCCGTTCGACCCGCCACAGCAGCGGATCCAGCCGCTGCCGCTTGCCGGGCCGGTCGGGGTCGCCGCCGCGTTCGGCGGACAGCCGCAGCATCGTCGCCTCGTCGTAGCGCGACTCGTAGCCGAACTGCCCGGAGGCGGTGACGTCGAAGTACACGTCGGGGTACTGCTCGTCGGGTACCCGGTAGGCGGCGCCGGCGTCGATCAACTCCTGCACCGCCGCGGTGACCTCGTCCATCGCCTCGACCGCGCCGATGTAGTCGGCCGGTGGGATCACCCGCAGCGCCGTCATGTCGTCCCGGAACAGGCCGATCTCCCGGTCCGCGAGCTTGCGCCAGGACACCCCGTCGCGCTGCGCCCGCTCCAGCAGCGGGTCGTCGATGTCGGTGATGTTCTGCACGTAGTGCACCTGGTGACCGGCGTCCAGCCACATCCGGTGCACCAGGTCGAAGGCCAGGTAGGTGGCCGCGTGCCCGAGATGGGTGGCGTCGTACGGGGTGATCCCGCAGACGTACATGGTGGCCACCGGACCCGGATCGGTGGGCCGCACCTCCCCCGTGGCCGAGTCGTAGAGCCGAAGCGGTCGGCCCGTGCCGGGGATTCCGGGCACGGGCGGGGAGGGCCAGGATTGCACCGCTCCACCTTAGTGGGGCCGCGGGGCGGGCTCAGCGGGGTTGGGCGACCCCGGGCACGACGTGCCGGTTGGCGTGCAGGATCGCTTCCTGCCACGGGTGCAGGGCGGTGCCGCGCAGCCCGTCCGGGGGCGAGGACTCCGGGAACATCAGGTTCCGCCGGTCCCGGCGGTGCGGCAGGTTGAGCGCGTGGCCGAGCTCGTGCACCAGCACCGTCTCGTCGTAGCTGCCCGGATCGGCGGCGTCGAACAGGCCGGCCTGCACGATCACCCAGTCGGCGCTGATGCCCAGCGAGCAGCCGGTCGTGCGGCCGGCGATCCGTCGGACCACCACCACCGTCACCGGGGTGCCCACGGCCAGGGTGGCCACGTCGACCGGGGCCTCGTGCCGCCGGTAGAACTCGGTGCGGCCCAGCACGTCGTCGAGCAGCAGCAGCTGGTTGGCCCGGGGGTCCAGCGCCCGCGGCGGGGCCGGCTCGTCGATCACCTGCAGGCGGGCCACCCGGACCCGGATCCCGGCCTCCCGCCGCAGCACCTCGTCGGCCCGCCGCAGCGCCGGCCGCACCGCCTCGGGCGCGCACAGCGGGCGGCCGGCCTCGTCGGACAGGATGACCACGTGCACCCGCAAGGTGGCCGGCCCGATGGTGTGGCCGGTGGCCGCCGCCCGCACCCCGGCGGCCGCGGTCAGCACCCCGTGCGAGGCGTCCAGGGCCAGCCCGCCGACCGCGCGGGCCGCGGTCCGGCCCAGGTTGGTCACCACACTCATCGCGCGCTCACCGGGGTGTTCACAGCGGCGGCCACGGGATCGGGGTGCGGTGCCCGGGCGGCTTGGGGTACTTCTTGGTGGCCCGCAACCGGTCGATGCGCCGCCGCAGCGCCGCCATCTCGGTGGTCGTGATCAGCTCGTCCAGCTGGTCGCCCAGGGTGGCCTCCAGCTCGTCCTCGAGCCGGGCCAGGCCCTCCAGCACGGCCGCCGGCAGCCGGGTGCCGGCCCAACCCCACAGGATCGTGCGCAGCTTCTCGTCCTGGTGGAAGCACAGCCCGTGGTCGACCCCCAGCACCCGGCCGTCCGGGGTCGGCAGCACGTGCGAGCCCTTGCGGTCGGCGTTGTTGACGACCAGGTCGAACCCGGCCAGCACGGCCAGCTGCGGGTTGTCGGCGTGCACGACGGCGACGTCCTCACCGCCGGCGTCGATCGCCCGCATCACCGGCAGCCAACCGGCCGGCACCTGGCGCACCGGCACCAGATCGACCATCAGATCCGGGTCGCAGTCTCCGATCCAGCGCTGGACCATGCCCGGGCCCAGCGGACCGTCCCGGATGATCGTCAGCGGGACGCAGTCCCAGCCGGCCGCCGCGGAGACCAGGTAGGCGGCCAGTTCCCGCTCGGCCAGGGTGCCGTCGGGGAAGTCCCAGAGCGGGCGCTCGCCGCGGACCGGCTTGTAGATGCACTCGACGGCCACCCCGTCGACCGTGGATTGGCCGAGCAGGGTCACGTTGGACGCGTCGGTGAGGCGCCCGGTGACGGTGATCTCCCCGTGCCGCAGGACGTGCCCGACAGTGTCGGCGTCGTCCCCGGTCGGCGCGGGGTCCCGGTCAGCCAACGGCGCCGCGGTGGTAGCCGTTCAGCCGCGGGCAGATGTGCCCTTCGGGGTCCAGCGGGTTGCTGCACAGCGGGCACGGCGGGCGACCCGCCGCGACCACCAGTTCGGCGTGCTTGGCGAAGTCGCGGGCCGCGGCGAGCGAGAGGAACACCCGCAACGCGTCCGGGCCGTCCTCGCGGTCCTCGAGCACGATGTCCTCGCCGACCTCTTCCTCGGTCAGCGCGAGCAGCTCGACGATCACCTGCGCGCCCTCGCCGTCCCAGGCCAGGCCCATGGTGCCGACCCGGAACTCGGCGTCCACCGGAGTGGACAGGGTCAGGTCGGTGGTGGCGGTGAGCTCGGGTTCGGCCTGCGCGCCGAAGCGGCGGGCGACCTCGGTGATCAGCGAACCGAGCCGGTCGGCGAGCACCGCGACCTGCTGCTTCTCGCAGCTGACGGACAGCACCCGGCGGCCGTCGACGACCTGCAGGAAGAATTCGCGTTCGCCGGGTTGCCCGATGGTCCCGGCGAGGAACCGCTCGGGCGAGCGGAAGACGTGGATCTGGCGCGACATGACGGTCCTGAGCTTAGTCGTCCGGCGGATCAGCCGGTGACGCCGCCGGGCACGGCATCGGACGAGGTGTCCGATCCGGGCTCGGCCGGGGCGTCGGCGGGTCCGGTACCGGGGGCCTTGGCGGTTTCGTCGGTGGGCACGGTCGGGGGCGGGGGTTTGGCCAGGATCGGGTCGCCGGTGTCGTTGATCCGCTCGACGAACGGGCGCAGCGGGGTGTACCGGATCACCGACACCGAGGCCGGCGCGACGACGATCCGCTGGAACGCATCCAGGTGCAGCCCCAGCGCGTCGGCCAGGATCGCCTTGATCACGTCGCCGTGCGAGCACACCAGCACGGTCACGTCACGGGTCGCCGACTGCCGGATGCGGCGGATCGCGTCGGCCGCCCGGGTCGACATCGCGGCCAGGCCCTCGCCCTGCGGGAACACCGCGGCCGACGGGTGGGCCTGCACCACCCGCCAGAGCGGCTCGTGCAGCAGTTCGGAGAGCTTGCGCCCGGACCAGGCGCCGTAGTCGACCTCCAGCAACTGCTCGTCGATCTCCACCGGCAGGTCCAGGGCGGCGGCCAGCGGGGCCAGGGTCTGGCGGCACCGCTGCAGCGGCGAGCTGACCAGCCGGTCGATGCGGATCTCCCGCAGCCGCCGGGCCAGGGTGTCGGCCTGCTCACGGCCCTGCTCGTCCAGCTCCACCCCGGGGGTGCGACCGGCCAGCGTGCCGGCCACATTGGAGGTGGACCGGCCGTGCCGGACCAGCACCACGGTGACGATCGGCGGGGCCGGTTCGGGCTGGTCGGGCTGTTCGGGCTGTCCGGGCGGTTCGGCCTTCGCGGAATCCTGGTCCGGCCGGCTGGCGGGTTGGGTCATCCCCGGATCCCGGTGGCCGTCAGGAAGCCGGTGCTGAGCATCACGATGAGCACCGCGGCCAGGGCGAAGCGGTACCAGACGAACACCCGGATGGTGTGCCGGCTGACGAAACGCAGCATCCAGGCGACCGTGACGTAGGCGACGACGAATGCGACGGCGGTGCCGACCAGGGTCAGCACGATGCCAACGCCCCCGGTCTTGACCGCGGCCGGGACCTCCAGCACGGCCGCGCCGGCCATCGCCGGGATGCCCAGCAGGAAGCCGAACCGGGCCGCGGTCACCCGGTCCAGGCCGAGCAGCAGACCGGCCGAGATGGTGGCCCCGGACCGGGACACCCCGGGGATCAGGGCCAGCGCCTGCGTGCAGCCGATGATCAGCGCGTCCTTCAGGCCGAGGTCCTGCTCGTGCCGCTGCTGGGTGGCCATCGCCTCGGCGACGAGCATCACCACGCCCCAGGCGATCAGCGCGATGGCCACCACCCACAGCGAACGCAGCGGACCCTCGATGATGTTCTTGGCCAGCAGGCCGACGATCGCGATCGGCAGCGAACCCAGGATGACCAGCCAGGCCTCCCGGTAACTGGGGTCGCTGCGGTTCTCCGCGTGCCGCAGGCCGCGGACCCAGGCGGTCAGCAGGCGCACGATGTCCCGGCGCAGGTACAGCACCAGCGCGGCGATCGCACCGACCTGGATGACCGCGATGAAGGCGGTGATCGACGGGTCGTCGATCTGCAGCCCCATCAGGCCGGCGACGATGGTCTGGTGGCCGGTCGAGGAGACCGGCAGGAACTCGGTCAGCCCCTCGACGATGCCGAGGATGACGGCTTGGAGCAGGTTCACTTCGCGGCCTCCGCGCGCTGGGCGGCGGCGGCCACCGTGGTCAGGGTGGCGATCTTGCCGTCCAGATCGGGGTCGAAGCAGCTGACGGCGACCGAGGTGACTCCGGCCGCGGCCAGCCGGGTCAGCCGCTGGGCGATCCGCTCCTCGTCGCCGAGCAGGCTGGTCCGGTCGATGAATTCGGCCGGCACGGCGGCCGCCGCGCCGGCGTAGTCGCGGCCCAGGAAGCGGCGCTGCACCTCGTCGGCCTCGTCGCGAAAGCCCATCTCGGCGGCCGTGCGGTGGTAGAAGTTCGTCTTCGGCGAGCCCATGCCGCCGATGTAGAGCGCGGCGTAGGGGCGCACCAGGTCGGCGGCCCGGACCGGATCCGGGTCGACCGAGGTGGGCACGGTGACGCAGATGTCGATCTCGGCCGGATTGCGGCCGGCGGCGGTGGCCGCGGCGCCGATCCGGTCGACCGAATCGGCGGCGGTGTCCGGGTCGAAGAAGATGCCCAGCCAGCCGTCGGCGATGCGTCCGGTCAGGTCCAGGTTCTTCGGGCCGATCGCGGCCAGGTAGATCGGGATCTGCGGGCGGACCGGCTGCAGGGACAGGACCAGGGACTTGCCCTGCCCGCCGGGCAGCGGCAGCGTGAAGTGCTCGCCGCCGGCGGTGACCCGGCGGCGGCTGATCGCCTGCCGGATGATCTGCACGTACTCCTCGGTGCGGCCAATCGGGTCGGCGAACCGGACACCGTGCCAGCCCTCGGAGACCTGCGGCCCGGACACGCCCAGGCCCAGGGTGAACCGCCCGGTGGACAGTGCGTCCAGGGTGGCGGCCGTCATCGCGGTCATCGCCGGGGTGCGCCCGGGGATCTGCAGAACGGCCGAGCCCACGCCGATCCGATGGGTGCGGGCGGCGACGGCCGACAGCACGGTCACCGCGTCCGAGCCGTAGGCCTCGGCCGCCCACACACAGTCGAAGCCCAAGGACTCGGCGGCCACGGCCAACGCCAGGTTGTCCGCCAGTTCCTCGGCGGTTGTCACGTAGCCCAGGTTCAGGCCGATGCGCATTCTGCGTCCCACAATGACCGGTTGCCCCTTGCTCGGTGAGATGCTCCGGTCGGCGGTCACGGAGCGTGGTTGTTGATGACATTCTGACCGGTCCCGATCGACGGCACCGCAGGGCCACGGTACCGGCAGCGGCCCCGCGGACCCGGCCACCGGGCGGTGTCGCTAGGTTGACATTCATGGACTCGCGCTACCTCGGGCGGAGCGGCCTGCACGTCTCCCGGCTCGCCCTGGGCACGATGACGTGGGGCCGGGACACCGACGCCGACGCGGCCGCGGCCCAGTTGGAGGCGTTCGTCGAGGCCGGCGGCACGTTGATCGACACCGCCAATGTCTACGGCGACGGCGAGGCCGAATCGATCCTGGGCAAGCTGGTGCCGGACGTGGTCCCCCGTTCCTCGGTGGTGCTGTCGACCACCACGGTGGGCGTCGGCGGCGGCCGGGGCCGGTTGCTCTGCGCACTCGACGCCTCGCTGAGCCGGCTCGGTACCGATCACGTCGACCTCTGGCAGGTGCACGGCTTCGACGCTGCGGTGCCGTTCGAGGAGACCTGTTCGGCGCTGTCGATGGCGGTCTCTTCCGGTCGCTGCCGCTACGTCGGGGTGTCGGGCATGACGGGCTGGCAGCTGGCCACCCTGGCCGCCTGGCTGCGGGCCGACGGCCCGGCGTCCCCGCTGATCAGCGTGCAGACCGAGTACTCGCTGCTGGACCGGGCCTGCGAGGAGTCGATCCTGCCGGCCGCCGCGGCGCACTCGTTGGGCCTGCTGGCCTGGGCGCCGCTGGGCCGGGGCGTGCTGACCGGCAAGTACCGGCACAGCACTCCGGCCGATTCGCGCGGGGCGTCACCGCATTTCACCCGCTACGTCGGCCGGTTCCGCACCGAGCAGGCGGCCCGGGTGGTCGAGGCGGTGGCCACCGCCGCCGAAGGACTGGGCACCACCCCGCTGTCGGTGGCCTGCGCCTGGGTGCTGGGCCGCTCCGCGGTCACCTCGGTGGTGGTCGGGGCCCGGGACCGGGCCCAGCTGATCGGTTCGCTCGGGGCCGAACAGGTCGTGCTGCCGGCGGAGATCCGTAGCGCGCTGGACGACGTCAGCGCCGCCGACTGATCCGCGCCGGCCCTGCCCGGCACGAAGCGGGAAAACCGGTGCTGGTGAGCGGGTAGCCTGCCGGGCGTGCCCGACGTGTTCGCCGAATTCTGCGCCGCCGGCCTGTGGCCGGGCGTCGGGCCGGGCCTGATCAAACAGTTCGCCGCCGCCGGCATCGGCTCCCCCGCCGACGTGACCGCCACCAACCTGGCCGCCTTGCCGCGGATGACCGACCGCCGGGCCAGCCGGCTGCTGACCGGGTTCATCGGGGCCGGCCAGCTCTACGACCTGGCCGAGATCCTGGTCCCGGTGGAGATCCCGGCCCGCTGGGCCACCCGGCTCTCGGACGCGCTCGGCCTGGACGCCCCGGCCGTGCTGCGCGAGGACCCGTGGCGGCTGATCGCGGTGCTGCCCGACGCGACCGTCGCCCAGGCCGACCGGTTGGCCCGGGAGCTGCACCCCGGGGTGCGCCGCGACGATCCGCGGCGGGGCCGGGCCCTGGTGCAGTGGACACTGGCCCGGCACGCCCGGGACGGGCACACCATCTCGCCCGCCGGGCTGGTCGCCGACGGGATCCGCCCGTTCGGCATCGACCCGGAACCGGCGATCGGCGCCGCGCTGCTGACCGACGACGTGGTCTCGGTGCCGGCCCCGGACGGCCGCGGCGACGAGCGGTGGCTGGCCCGCGCCCCGCTGGCCGGCGCCGAGGCGACGATCGCCGAGGGCCTGGCCCGGCTGACCCGCACGGCCCGGACCCTGGCCGGGGAGCGGGCGGTCAAGCGGGCCGTCACCGACCTGGACGACGTGCAGGCCGGGGCGGTCGCGCTGGCCGCCAAGCACGGCGTGAGCCTGCTCACCGGCGGGCCGGGCACCGGCAAGAGCCGCACGGTCGAGGCCATCGTCAAGCTGTGCACCGAGGTCGAGGCCTCGATCGCGCTGGCCGCGCCGACCGGCCGGGCCGCCAAACGGCTGGAGGAGCTGGCCGGCAGCGCGGCGACCACCGTGCACCGGCTGCTGGACGCCCGGCCGCCGGACAAGGGCTCGACGTCCTACGTCTTCGATCGGGACGCCGGCAACCCGATCGAGGCCAAGATGATCGTCGTCGACGAGACCTCCATGCTCGACGTCGAACTCGGCGCCGCGCTGATCTCGGCGATCGCCGACGGCGCGCACCTGGTGATCGTCGGCGACCCGGCGCAGCTGCCCTCGATCGGTCCCGGCCGGGTGCTGGGCGACCTGATCGACAGCGGCGCGCTGCCGGTCACCGAGCTGACCAAGTTGTACCGGCAGGACGAGGGTGGCACCATCGCCCGGCTGGCCATCGCGGTGCGGGCCGGCGAATTGCCGGCCGTGGCCGACCCCACCCACGAGGTGGTCATCGTGCCGGCGCGGGGGTCCGAGGAGGCCGCCCACCGGGTGGTGCAGGTCGTCACCGACTCCATCCCCCGGGTGTTCGACTGCGAGCGCGACCAGATCCAGGTGGTCACCCCGGTGCACCGGGGGCCGGCCGGTACCCAGGCGCTCAACCGGGCTCTGAAGGCGGCGCTGAACCCGGGCACCGGCACCGTCCGCGGGTTCGACCCGGGCGACCGCGTCGTGGCCACCGCCAACCACCTGGACGCCGAACCGACCGGCTACGCCAACGGTGAGGTGGGCACCGTGCTGACCTGCGGCGACAACACCATCCGGGTCTCGTTCACCGGCGGCGAGGCGGAGATCAGCGGCAAGGCCCTGGGCGATCTGCTGCACGGCTGGGCGATCACCGTGCACCGGGCCCAGGGCTCGGAGTGGGAGGCGGTCGTCGCCGTGCTGCCGCCCGAGGCCGGGAACATGCTGTCCCGGCCGCTGGTCTACACCGCGCTGACCCGGGCCCGGCGGCACCTGTCGGTGGTGCACGCGGCCGGCCCGGCGGTGGCCCGTGGGGTGCGCGAGGTGGGTTCGCTCCCCCGCCGCACCCGGCTGTCCCGACTGTTGCGCGAGGAGCTGGCGCCCCCGGCGCCGGCCGACCCGGTGGCCCAGGCCGCGTTCCCGGTCATCGATTCGGCATGATGGCGGGATGCTCGGATCCCGCGACTGCGGTGGCGATGCCGGTGCGGCCGTCGCCGACGGGTCCGCCGGCGACGGCGGCGCGGCCGGCGCTTCCCCGGCGCCCGCGCGGCCGCGGTGGGCGCCCAGCGACGACTACGAGTACCAACCGCTGCGGATCGACCCCCGGGTGTCCCGATCCGCGGCCGCGTCGATGCTCGCCATCCGGGCCGAGTTCGCCGGCTGGGAACTGGCCCGGGTGCTCAAGTTCCCGGACGGCACGCGCCGGGTGTGGTTGCGCCGCAAGCGCTCCCCCGCCCTGCTGCCCGACCTGATCCCGTGACGGGCAGGGTGGGGTGAGCGCCGGAACCGACCCCGCCTGGCGCCTGACCCGGTCGGCCGTGCTGCGCGATGCCGTCGGCGTGTCGGTCGCGACCGGCGCCTACGGCATCTCCTTCGGCGCGATCTCGCTGGTCGGCGGCCTGGACGTGTGGCAGACCATGGCCCTGTCGCTGCTGATGTTCACCGGGGGCAGCCAGTTCGGGCTGGTCGGGGTGGTCGCTGGCGGCGGCGCTCCGCTGGCCGGGGCGGCCACCGCGATCATGCTCGGCGCCCGCAACGCGCTGTACGGGCTGCGGCTGGCCGAGCTGCTGGCCCTGCGCGGCTGGCGCCGGTTCGCCGCGGCCCAGCTGATCATCGACGAGTCGACCGCGATGTCGATCGGCCGGGACTCGCCGCGGGCGGCCCGGTGGGGCTTTTACTCGACCGGGCTCGGGGTGTTCGCGCTGTGGAACCTGGGCACGCTGGTCGGGGTGGTCGGCGCGGCCTGGCTGGCCGACCCGCGGGCGCTGGGCCTGGATGCGGCCGCCCCGGCCGCGTTCCTGGCGTTGCTCGCGCCCCGGCTGCGCGGCGGCGAGGCGTGGACGATCGCCCTGGCCGCCGCCCTGGTGGCGCTGGTGGCGGTACCGTTCGTGCCGGTCGGCTTCCCGGTGCTGATCGCCGCCCTGGTCGGGATCGTCGCCGGCTTCCTGCCCGGCCGCACCGGGCCGGGACCGGCCACCGGGGTGGATGAGGTGGTCGAGCAGATCGACCCGCCCGCGGACGGCCGGTCATGACGCTGTGGATCGGGGTGCTGGTCGGCTGCCTGGGCTGCTACCTGCTCAAGCTGGCCGGCGTGTCCGTGCCCGAGTCGGTGCTGCAACGGCCTCGGGTGCATCGGATCTCGGCCCTGCTGCCGATCGTGCTGCTGGCCGCCCTGGTCGCCGTGCAGACCTTCTCCACCGGTTCCGCTCTGGTGCTGGACGCCCGGGCCGCCGGCCTGGCCGTCGCCGGCGTCGCCGTCTGGCGCCGGGCCCCGTTCCTGGTCGTCGTCGGGCTGGCCGCCCTGACCACCGCCCTGGTCCGCCTCGCCCTCCCCGGCTCCTGACCCGCGCGGTCACCTTTACCGTCACCGCCGTCCCCCGCGCGGATCAACCTCCCCGTCACCGCCGCCTCCCGCGCGGATCAACTCCGCCGGCGCGGATCAACTCACGCCAGATGGGACGGATGTGACGGGAGTCAACGACTTCATCCGCGCGGGCCATCGCGGCTCAGCAGGTACGGATCAGCCGGTCCAGGACCCGCACTCCGAAGGCGAGGGCGTCGACCGGGATCCGCTCGTCCACGCCGTGGAACAGCGCGGTGAAGTCCAGGTCGGCCGGCAGCCGCATCGGTGAGAAGCCGTACCCGGCCACCCCGAGCTTGTCGAAAGCCTTGTTGTCGGTGCCGCCGGAGAGCATGTACGGGATCGCCGTGCCCTGCGGATCTTCCGCGGTCACGGCGGCGGTCATCGCGTCGACCAGGTTGCCCTCGAACGGGTACTCCAGCGGTGGCTGCCACACCCAGTCGATCTCGATGCCGTCGCCGACGATGTCCGTGACCTCCTGCCGGAAGGTGTCCTGCGACCCGGGGAGCACTCGGCAGTCCACCGTCGCCTCGGCCGTCGACGGGATGACGTTGGCCTTGTAGCCGGCCCGCAGCATGGTCGGGTTCGCCGTGTTGCGCAGTGTGGCGTTGACGATGCGGGCCACCGGACCGATCTTGTCGACCGATCCCTCCAGGTCGTCCTCCGGAAACTCCAGCCCCGTCAGCTCGGTGATCCGGGACAACAAGGTGTCCACCGTGACCGTGTGCGTGATCGGGAACCGGTGGGTGCCTAACCGGGTGACGGCCGCCGCAACCCGGCTGACCGCGTTGTCATGATTGATCATCGAGCCGTGACCGGCGGTGCCGGTGGCCTTGAGAGTGGCCCAGGCCACGCCCTTCTCGGCCGCGGCGACCAGGTACGCGCGGCGGTCGTCCCCCAGCGAGATGGAGAATCCGCCGACCTCGGAAATCGCCTCGGTGACGCCGGCGAACAGCTCCGGATGATGGTCGACCAGCCAGTGCGCGCCGAAGGCCCCACCCGCCTCCTCGTCGGACATGAACGAGAAAACCAGGTCGCGGGGCGGGACGAACCCGTGCGCCCGGTACTGGCGGGCCAGTGCGACCGTCATCGCGACCATGCCCTTCATGTCGACCGCGCCACGACCCCACACGTAGCCGTCCTGGATCGCCCCGGAGAACGGGTGCACCGTCCACTCCGCCGCGTCGGCCGGCACCACGTCCACATGGCCGTGCAGCAGCAGTGCGCCCCGGTCGGGATCCGCCCCGGTGAGCCGGCAGATCACGTTGCCCCGGCCGGGCGTCGCCTCCAGGTAGGTCGTCTCGTACCCCACTTCCTCCAGCTTGTCCTGCAGGTAGCGGGCGGCCCGGGCCTCCCCGTCGCCGATCGTGGCCGGGTCGCCGGTGTTCACCGACTCGAACTGGATGAGCTCGCTGCACAGCTGAACGACTTCCGCCTGCGCCGCCGCCACCGCGTTCGCGGCCGGGCTGGAGTCGGTGGGGTCCGATGGGGTCATCGTGTCATCCAAGCACCCGGCCATCGAGTAAGCTTGACCGTCGCAGTGCTTCAGATGGCACGGCGGACCCGGTCCGGGTGGCGGAATGGCAGACGCGCTAGCTTGAGGTGCTAGTGCCCGCAAGGGCGTGGGGGTTCAAGTCCCCCCTCGGACACTCATCTGACCTGCGGAAACAGGACAGTGTGGCCCATGGAATCGAGATTTTGGCCCATGGCGCCTAGTCTTGGCCCATGGCGGGCATCGACGAGTACCGCACCCCAGTGGGCGAGGTGCGGTGGCGTGTGCGCTGGCGGCAGCGACAGGACGGCCGCGTCCTACGGCAATCAATCACGTTTGAGAAGCGCCGCGATGCCGACCATTTCGTTCGCATGCTGGACGTTTTCGGCGGCGACGGAAGCAAGGCCTCCGCTGCCGTCGCCGGCGCCAACCTGGCCATCAAGACGGTGCGGGAGGTCATGCTCGCCTACATCGAGGCCAATCACCGCGCGGCCGAGAGCCAGCTGCGCAAGTACCGCAACCAGGTCCGCGACCACTTCGACGACACGTTAGGCCACACGCCGATCGACCGAGTCGACGCAGATGCGGTCCAGGCCTGGGTCGCTCGGATGCGCACCAAGCAAGTCGGCAAGTCCAACTCGCGAGCCCGAGGCACCCCGGTCCATCCGGTCCGCGCCGCCCGCCCCCCCGTCGTCGATCAGGCTCGTCTGCTGTCGCCCAAGACCATCCGGAATCTACACGGCCTACTTTCCGCGTCGATGGAATGGGCGGTGCAGCGGGGCCTGCGAGCGGACAATCCCTGCAGGGGGGTGTCGTTGCCGCGCGTGGAGGAAGTCGGGGACGAAATGTGCCTACTCACCCACGAAGAGTTCGACCTGCTGCACGACGCGATGACGCCGCGGTACCAGTTGCTGCTGCGCACCATGGTCGGGACCGGACTTCGTTGGGGAGAGATCACGGCGCTGCAGGTGATGGACGTGCAGCAGTCGTCGGAGATGGTCGCGCTTCGCGTCAATAAGGCATGGAAGCGAGACGGCGAGCACCAGCACTACGTCGGCTCGACGAAGACCAGCCGCAGCCGCCGGACGGTGTCGGTTGGCGAGACGCTTGGCCGCGACCTGCTCACCCTCGCCGAAGGGAGGGCGCCCGACGAGCTGTTGTTCGTCAACGCCCGCGGGAGCCAGATCCGGCACAACACATTCTGGGAGACGAACTGGATCGCTGCGGTTCAGGCCGCGCAGAATCCGCTTGAACCGAAGGCCAATGCGGCCAGAACCGGCCGCGCGAATGCCACAGGGAGGCGAGTAGCTGGTAATAAGGGTGGGCGCGGGAACGTCAAGAAGTTGACAAAGACGCCGCGCATCCACGATCTGCGCCACACCCACGCTTCATGGATGATCGCCGCCGGCATCGACCTGATGGTGCTGCAGCGCAGGCTCGGTCACGAGTCCGTCACGACGACGATCGACAGATACAGCCATCTGATGCCCAGCCAGCACATCGAAGCAGCGCGGGTGGCCGAATTGGCAGCGCGACCCGCGGGTAGCGGTCGACCGGCGTCAGACAGCCGTTCGTTCGGGCATGAAGCCGGGTAGCAGCTTCCGGGCTGCCTGGCGCGCGGCCTGCTCGGGCCGGCCGGCGGCCTTCGCCAACCGGTATGCGGCGGTCGCCTCAGCTCGGAGTCCAGCGGTGCCGGCCTTCTCGGCATCGACCCCCTCTGGCTCGGCTCGGGTGAGGGACACGGGGGCGATCGCGGCCAGATCCATCAGCGCGACCACGTCTGTGCGCCGGAACTTGATCTGATCTCGGCCGAACCGAAGGTGTGGGACTTTGCGGTTCCTGGCCTGCTCGCGGACCCACCATTCGGAGGCGCCGATGAGCTGCGCCACCTCGTCCGGACCGAGGGTGGCCAGATCCCGCATCGGGCTGTCGGCCGGTCGGGGGTTCATGGCCGCCGTTCCGTCTTTGTCGACTCGTTGAGGATCATGTCAGGTTCATGCGCGGCAAGGGTGGGCATCCCGATGTGGCGTGAGAGCCAGACACGGTGCCTGCCCAGGCGGCGTCGAGGGCTGGCGGTTCGACCCGCTGAAGGTAGGCCGCAACCCGACTGCTCTCGGCGTCCATGTGCGTTGTGATTCGGGTCACGACTCGCACGGGCGAAATGTTACCGATTGATTGATCTTGGGTCGTAACAATGTTCCCGTCACCGGCGACGTGATTCGCTGCCCATGGCCACTCATCGGACGCTGACGCATCACTGAGTGGACAGCGCTGGACGGCCAACGGTCTCCGCGGTCTGCGAAGCGGTTGATCCGGGCGAATCTCGTGATCGACGCTGGTCGAGGTGGCAAGAATGATCATGAGGTGCTGTCAATCAGGTGTTGTTGTTCGTCGCGCGAAGGGCCGACAGCCGCGCATGGCAAGCATGGCGAGTTCCTAGATAGCCGCTTCGGTCTGGATGTCGCTCGTCCACGCGCCAGTCCACCGTGTCGACCGCTTCTCGGTCGGTCCGGCTTGGGAATGTCCCTCGGGTGGTGGTCAACTTGACCCAACACAGAGAAGTGATGGATCGTGCACGCGCCGTCACCACGGCTCTCACGACCGAGGGGCAGCGCTCACCGAAGGGGGTGCCCGCAATGCGATACCGCTCAAAGCTGATGCGCGCCGGCATCCTGGTGGGCGCCGCCGTGCTTGCGGTCGCCTGCGACGGCTCGGGCGTTGCTGTGCAGAGCGTCGCTTCGTCCACGGTCAGCCCATCATCGTCTGCAACCTAACCGACCGCCAGCCTGCCGGGATCGGGTGAGACCGCGCTGTCGGCATCGTCGACACCTTCCTCGGTCGCCGATAGCGCCGAACAGTCCGATCGGGCCGCGGCCGAAGCGCAGTGGGTCAAGTCCTGGGACGTCTATCTCGCGATTGCGACTACCCCGGTCGATGAGCGGGACGCGGTCGCAGCCGCCGTCACCGTCGATCCGGCGAAGACTCGAATGCTCACTGATGCTGCCGAATTCGACCGGCAGGGACTTCAGACGTACGGACAGCTTGGGCATCGGATCAGTTGGCCCCAACCGATCAACGGGGGCAACTCCGCGCTGATCGACGACTGCCAGGACCGCAGTGCCTCTGGCGCAGTAGAGGTATCGAGTGGAAACAAGGTCACCGTCGGGGTTTCGCGTGATCACTATCAGGGGAACCTGATGCGCGGCGGGGACGGCGTTTGGCGGGTGTCTGACGTCTTCTACCTGAAAGATGAACCTTGCTGAGCGGGATTCGTTACCGAGCAACGGCAATCGGAGGCGCCCTATGGCTGGGAACGATAGGTTCGTCGCTCACTATCGCTGGGCCACAGGATGATCCTGTGCCGGTTATCGAAGTGACCGCAGGAAACGGCAGTCTTCTCCCTTCTTCGACATACGCCGCAACACTCACGGTGGACGGCGCAGTGGCGGCTGGCGCGCTCGAGGCTGAGCAGGCCGCAATCATTGTTGCCGAAGCACAGGCTGCTGCGGCCGATCGGACCGCTGGCGGGAGTGTTCCCTCTGATCAATCCACATCTGCTGCCCCCGTGACTATTTCGGCGAATTCTGGCGAGTGCGCTTACAGGGAGGCGCTGCTGCCCGCGACCGATCCGGCGTGGGGTGGGAACGACGCGACGACTGGGACTTTGATGGTCCGCACGTGCAACGGACCGTCGGAGTACCTGTATGTGCCGACTCCGCCGGCTGCAGCGGGTGCCGCAGCCGCGCCGGCGCCGCCGCCTCCACCGGACCCGGCCGTGTTGGCGCAGCAGGCTTACGCGGAGTTGTCTTTGCCTGCGCCGGATGCGTACCGTTCACCGTCGGAGTCGAACTCGGATCCCGATCACGGCGGCTTGCCGTTTACGATTGTCGGCCTGAGAACGTGGTTCTGGGTGGGCGACTGGCAGCCGTTGCAGCGGACCGTTGAGCTGCAGGGCGTTTCGGTTACTTTGACGGCGACTCCGGTCGAGGTTCATTTCGATCCGGGCAACGGTGACAGCGTTGTCGCCTGTGCGGGACCGGGTCGGGCGTGGACACCGGCGGACGGGAACGCGGCTCCGACGAATGGCGGGTGTGCCTACACGTACACCCGGGTGTCGCCGGACAGACCGTTGACCGCGACGACATCCGTTCAGTGGCAGGTTGATTGGACCTCAAACAGCGGTGCCGACGGCACTTTCCCCGACGGTGTCTCGCAGGTCTCGGACCAGCTATTGGTGGAGCAGATTCAGGTGGTGGTGCGATGAAGGCGTCGACCGAAGAGCGGGAGTTCACACTGCCGGCCCTGGGCGCCGCGGACCGGGCGCAGATGCGCACCCCGCTGCCGACGAGGCAGCGTCGGCCGGCGTGGGTCGCAGTGGGGCTGCTGCTGGTGGTGGGTCTGGCTTTGGTGTCCGGGTGGCTATACACGAAGGCCGGGCAGAAAACGCCGGTGGTCGTGGTCAAGTCGGATATCGCGATGGGCGAGGTCATCGAACGGGCGGACCTGTCGACCGTCGAGGTGGCCGGTGGTGTCACCGCGATTGCCGGGGCGAATCTTGATTCCGTCGTCGGCCAGCGGGCGGCGGTCGGTCTGATGACCGGCACTCTCCTGCAGCGTTCCATGCTCACCCAGGACCACTCGATGCCGGACGGGATGGTACAGGTCGGGGTCGCAGTGACCGGCGGTCGCCTCCCCGCCGGTGGCGTCACGACGGGCGACCGTGTGCAGGTGCTGGCCCTGCCGGAGGCCGGGGGAACCGGCACGGCGGCACCGAAGGTGGTGGCCAAGGACGCGGAGATCTTCGCGGCGATGGAGGACCCGACCCGGGCGGGTGGCTTCCTGCTGACCGTGTTGGTTCCGGCGGACGAGGCAGCCGGGGTGGCCGGAGCGAGCGGCTCGGATTCCGCTGTCGTGGTGAAGGTGCCCCGAGAATGATCGTTGCGGTCTGTTCGGACAAGGGGTCGCCGGGTGCGACCACCCTGGCGACGGCGCTGGGCACCGTGTGGCCCGGCGACCGCGCCTTGGTGGATGCGGACACCGCGGGTGGTGACACCCCGTTCCGACTGTGGACGCAGGACCGGGAACACCGGCTGGCGCCGTCGCCGTCGATCGCTCAGTTGGCCGCCGCCGCGCGGCTGGGATTGTCGCCGGCCGGTGCGCTGCCATTCAGCCAGTTGTGCTCGTTGGGTCTTCCGGTGGTGCCGGGGATGTTGTCGGCCGATCGGGCGCTTCCGCTGCGCGGGCTTTGGCCCAGGCTGGCCTCCGAAACGTCGGCCTGGTCGGGGACGGTGATCGCCGACTTGGGGCGCCTGCAGCCGGGCAATCCTTCGGTCGCGATGGCCGCGGCGGCCGAGGCGGTCCTCGTGGTGACCAGGGTGGACCTCGAGGGGCTGGCCAGGCTGCGTGAGCGGGTCGCGGAGTTGGCGGCCGCCGTGGGTGACCCGCGACGGGACCGAACCCCGGTCGGGGTGGTGGTGACGGGCGCGCCGCGGCATCGTTCGTTCGCCCTTCAGCAGGTTCGGCAGGTGCTGCTGTCGATCGGGTCGCCGGTGCAGGTGATCGGCTTCTTCGCGCAGGATCCGGGCGGTGCGCAGGGGCTCTGGGAGGGCCGCTGGACGCGCCGGTTGGCCGGCAGCGACCTGATCCGGTCGGCGCGTTCCGTGGCCGAATCCGTTCTGGCGCAATGGCCGTCGCTGCTGCCTCGTTCCGCGCAGGACGAGGCCGAGCCGGACTCCGAGGTCGGCGGAATCGACGACGAATTGACCCGACGGTGGGGGCCGCGGGCAGAGGTGGGGCGAGGATGACGGCGACATCGGTGTTCGACTATGACGTGGTGCGCCTGCTGCGGGAGCGGGTCGCGGACCGGATGACCCGGACCAAGCAGGAACGGGAGCGGCACGGTAGCCCGGAACTGCGGGGCGCCGACGAGCAACAGTTGGCGCACAGCCTGATCACCAGCGAGGTGCAGCGGTACCTGGCCGATCTGCTCTCCGCCGGCCACGAGCTCCCGACCGACGAGGGATTCGATCTTCGGCTGATCGCGGCGGTCGACGCGGCGATGTACCGGGCGGGCGAACTCCAGGAGCTGTTGGACGACTCGGACATCGAGAACATCGACATCAACGGATCGGACGAGGTTTTCATCACCTTCGGCGACGCCCGGGGCAAGGTCCGCGGCGCGCCCATCGCCGGGTCGGACGACGAACTGATCGGGATCATCCAGAACCTGGCCAGCTACGCCGGGATCAACGCGCGCCCGTTCACCCGCGCCAGCCCGGAACTGGACCTGCGGCTGCCCGACGGGTCGCGCCTGTCGGCGGTCATGGCCGCCTCCGAACGGCCGATCGTCAGTATCCGCCGCAACCGGTTCCCGCAGATGTTCCTGTCAGACCTGGTGGACCTGGGCACGATCGACGAGCGGTTGGCGTGCTTCCTGGAAGCCTGCGTGCGGGCCCGGATGAACATCGTGATCGGCGGGGCGACGGACGCCGGCAAGACCACCCTGCTGCGCGCGCTGATCAATTGCATCGAGCCGGACGAGCGGCTCATCACCGTCGAGCGGGCGCTGGAACTTGGGTTGCGGCGCCATCCCGACCTGCACGCCGACGTCGTCGAACTCGAGGAGGTTCTGCCCGACCCGGACGGCTCCGGTGGACTGACCATCCGGGAACTGGTGCGGCGTACCAGGCGACACAATCCCAGCCGCGTCATCGTCGGCGAGGTCCTGGGGCCTGAGGTCGTTGAGATGCTTTCGGCCATGAGCCAGGGCAACAACGGCAGCCTGTCGACCCTGCACGCCCGCAGCGCCGCAGACGTTTTCAACAAGCTCGCCCAGTATGCCGGGCAGTACGAGCGAGTGGACTTCCCGGTCGCGCAGAGCCTGATCGCCGGCGCCGTCGACTTCGTCGTGTTCATCGGCAAGAACCGTCTGCTGGGCGGGCGACGGTGCGTCACCCAGGTGCTGGAAGTGGCGGGAGCACCGGACGGCCAGGTCGCGTCGTCGACGATCTTCGCGGCCTCACCATTCGACGGTCGAGCGATCCGCGTCGATGACGTCGCGCTCGGTTTGGACCGCGGCGTCGAACTCGCCGACGCCGGCTACGACGACACCGCCGGACACCACTCGTATCCGCCGGTGATCCGCGCGAGGTCCGCATGATCGGGCAGGCATGGCTGCCGGTGCTGCTCGGCGCGGGCATCGGGGCGGGCATCCTGCTGATGGTCGCCGGTTCGATGCGGCGGCCCGTCCGGTCGTCCGATCCGACGTCGTGGTCCAGGTTGTTCGCGGCGATCCGGTCGCCCAGCATGTCCATCCGCGTGGTCGGCGGGGCCCTCGCGGCGATCGGCGTGCTGGCGCTGACGGGTTGGCCGGTGGCTGCGGCCGCGGCGGGTGGACTGATCTGGGCCTGGCCGCGGCTGGTCGGCGGGGTGCAGGCCGAACAACGGCAGATCGCCCGCCTGGACGCACTGGTGGCGTGGACCGAATCGTTGCGCGACACCATCGCCGGTCACCACAGTCTGGAGAACGCTCTGCCGTCCAGCGCGGTGCACGCATCGCCGCTCATCCGACCGGCCCTGCTGCGGTTGGTCGGTCAGATTCGGGCCCGGGTCCCGGTCGATCGGGCGCTGGTGATGTTGGCGGACGAGCTGAACGATCCGTCGGCGGACCTGGTGATCGCCGAACTGGTGCTGTCGGCCAAGCGGCGCGGCGACGGGCTGCAGCAGCGGTTGAGCAGCTTGGCGACGACCGCCCGCGAGGAGCTGGAGATGCGCCGCCGCATCTTTGCCGACCGCGCCGAGATCCGCCGAGGGACGCAGATCATCGTGGTGGTCACTGTTGTCTTCGCGGGGCTGCTGGTGGTGTTCGGCGGCGATTATGTCCGGCCCTACTCGACGCTGTCCGGCCAGGTGGTGTTGGCGATCGTCGTCGGTATCTTCGCGGCGGCGTTCGCGTGGCTGCGCCGGCTTGCCGATCAACGCCCGGTTGCCCGGTTCCTCCAGCGCCCCTCGGGGCCCGCCCACACGTCGGAATCCGACCGGTCAACGGCTGCGGTGGTCAGATGATCACCGCGATGCTCGTCGGCGCCGTCATGGGCGCGTCGCTGTTCGTCCTGCTGCTCCGGCTCGCCGCTCCCCGCACCGCACCGGTCGTCGAACTCGCGCTGCTCGACGCCCGGCACGCCGTCAGCGCCGATGTCGAACCCGTTGCTTTCGACCGGCTCGCCGGCGGGTGGGACAGCCTCGCGGGTCGTGTCGGCGAGTGGTTCGCTTTGCGGTCCGATCGTCTGGGCGTCGGTTACGCCGCCCTTCGGCAGGACTTGGCGATCACCGCCGGAAGCCTGCCGGTGGTGCTGGGTCGAAAGCTGATCCTGGCGGTGGCCGGCCCGGTCCTGGGCGTAGGCCTCACGGTGGTGGCCTCCGGCTGGGCCGGATTCCACATTCCGGCGGGGTCAATGGTCGCTGCCGCGATCGCCTGCGCGGCAATCGGCTTCTTCATCCCTGACCTCCGGATCCGGCGGGAGGCGCATGGCCGCCGGGTCGAGTTCCGTCACGCGCTGGGCGCGTATCTGGACCTGACGTCCCTGGAGATGGCCGGATCAGCGGCGCCGGCCGAGGCCCTGCCCACGGCCGCACGGGTCGGCGCCAGCTGGCCGTTCCTGCTGATCCGGGACACCCTGTACCGGGCGGCCAGAGGCGGCCGTTCACCGTGGGTCGCACTGTCGGATCTCGGCTCCAGAATCGGTGTCCCGGAACTGCGGGATCTGGGCGGCATGATCGAACTGGTCGCCCACGACGGCGCGCGGGTGCGGTCGACCCTGGCCGCCCGCGCGCAGACCATGCGGCGGCGGGAATTGGCCGATCTGCAGGGAAACGCCGGCAAGGCAGACCAGAGCATGCGACTCGCGCAGATCCTCGTCGCATTCGGCTTCATCATCTTCATCGGATATCCGGCATTCGCCGTGATCCTCAATTCATGACTCGACCAAGAAATCCAGAAGGGCATGACGAAGGGAAACACCATGGTCCAAGAGAAAATCGATCGCGCCTACGCCTGGCTCGTCGCGCACATGGTGGCACTGCGCGCGGACAGCGCGGAGGAACGCGACCGAGGCGCCGTTTCCATGGAGACCGCGGTGATCTGGGGAGTCGTATTGGTGATTGCGGTCGGCGTCGGCCTGCTCCTGAAGGACTGGGTCTTCGGGAAGGTCAACGACGTCGTTCTCCAGTGATCCGGCCGGTGAAATCCCCGTGGGGGCCACGACCGCAAACCGGACGTCGGCACAACGACGGGGACCGAGGCTCCGCCTCCCTGGATGCAGTTGTCATTCTCCCGCTGGTGGTCGTTCTGACCCTGCTCGTGGTCCAGTTCGTCATGGTCTGGCACGGCCGGCACCTTGCCCAGGCGGCCGCCCAGTCCGCTGCCCGGACCGCCGCGGCGTACCAGAGCACGGCAGCTGCGGGCCAGTCGGCTGGAGCCGGGTACATCGCGGTGGTGGCGCCCCGACTGTTGCCCCGCGCTTCGGTCCACGTGGACCGCGGGGGCACGCAGGCGGCCGCGTCGGTTCACGCCGAGGTGCTTACCATCGTGCCGTTCGCCACCTTCACAGTCGACGAACAAGCAACCAGTCCGGTCGAGGCGTTCACCCCGGCGACGCCATGACCCCCACCGGCACCGGGTGGTTGCGGCCCGACGGCTGGCGCGGCGGCGCGCCGCCGCATCGAGACCGCGGTTCGGCATCGTTGGAACTGTGCGTCCTTGCGTCCCTGCTCGTCGCGCTGGTGCTGTTGGTCGTCGCGTTCGGTCGGATCGGGCATGGGCGTCAACTCGTTCAAGCGGCCGCCGGATCGGCCGCGAGGTCCGCTTCATTGGCCGCATCACCGGCCGGAGCCGCCGACCGGGCCCAGGCGGCGGCAACCGCTTCCCTCGCCGATGCCGGACTGTCCTGCGGGTCGGTGGAAACGGTCGTCGACACCGCGGCGTTCCGCGCCGGCGGGCAGGTGACCGTCACCGTCTCGTGCACCGCCGACCTATCGTCGTTGGCGATCCCCGGGCTCCCCGGCGACATCACGCTGACCCGGGCCGCAACCGCGCCCCTGGAGACCTATCGGCAGTACACCGTCACCGGAACCGAGCCATGAGGAAGGTCGACACGCCGTTGGATGCCGCCGGCGCCGACGATGCCGACGATGCCGACCGAGGTTCGGTGACCGCCTGGCTGCTCGGCACCGTCGTGGCGCTACTGGTGCTCGCCGGACTGGTGCTGGACGGCGGGACAGCCCTGGCGGCGCGTGGTCGCGCCGCCGACTCCGCGGCCCAGGCCGCGCGGGCCGGCGCCGACGCGTTGGATCAGTCCTCCCTGCGGTCGACGTCCCCGAGCGGCTTCACCGCGAACCCGGCGCAGGCGCGCGCGGCGGCCAACCGGGTCCTGGCCGCGGCCGGGGTGTCCGGCGAGGTCCAGATCTCCGGCGCGCAGGTCACGGTGACGGCCCGGGCCACCGACAGAACCGCCGTGCTGACCCTGATCGGGATCGACGAAGTCGGCGGCGAAGCCAGTGCCACGGCCATCCCCCTGCACGGCATGACCACTGGAGCACCCTGAGGATGCGCACATCACACCGGCCCGCACCCGTCAGTTCCTGGCGGACCCGCCCACCGAACCTGCTGCAGCGGATCGGACGTTCCGTGATCTCAGCCACGGTCGCGCTGGCGCTGCTATGCGGCCTGCCGTGGCTCCTGGTGGCCGCCGTCGGCAACCCGCTGCGCCATTGGCCGGACCTGGTCGCCGGGGACATCAGCAACCAGGTGATCCTGGCCGCCCTGGCGTGCCTCGCCTGGATCCTGTGGGCCCAGTTCGCCGTGGCGTTCCTGGTCGAGCTGGCCTCGGCGATCCGCCGAACACCGATGCCCGCCCGCATCCCCGCGGTGCTGGCCTCGCAACAGTGGCTCGCCCGAGCCCTGGTCAACGGTGTCCTGCTGCTCCTGCCGGTGACCGTCAGCTCCGTCGCCCCCGCCGGGCAGGCGCTCGCGATGACCGCGGCCCTGCCGTCCACGCCGGCTTCGAGCATCGCACCGGCCGATCGGGGCGGGCCGACGACCCCATCGTCGGCGGTCGCCACCGTCGTTGTCGCCGCGGACGGTGCGCGGACCTGGTGGGACCTCGCCGAACGGCACCTCGGCGACGGTGCGGCGTGGCGGGACCTCTGGACGCTCAACGCCGGACGAACGCAGCCCGACGGAACCACGCTGACATCCGAACGCATCATGCTGCGCCCCGGTTGGACCGTGCTCGTCCCCGCCGATCCGGGCGCCCCGCTCCCGCCCCCTCCGGGCGACGAGACCGAGACGGCCCCGACTCAGGTGGTGGTCCGACCGGGCGACACGCTGACCCGGATCGCCGCCGAGCACGACAGTGGCGACTGGACCGAACTCTGGCAGGCGAACGAGGGACGCAGCCAGCCCGGCGGCGAAGTCTTCACCGACCCCGATCTGATCGAACCCGGCTGGGTCATCACGATCCCGACGAGCGGCACTGCTGACGGGGTCACCCGGCCGACCGTCACCGTTCGGTCCGGGGACACCCTCTCGCGGATCGCCGCCGACCATGGCATCACCGTCGACAAACTGTTGGCTGCCAACATCGGCGTCGCCCAGCCGGACGGGGATGCCCTCACCGACCCGGACCTGATCCACGTCGGCTGGGAGTTGGCCCTTCCCGATCCCGCAGACGTCCCTCCACCTGCACAAACGGAGCCGGCCGGACCGACCGGCGGCGGCGAGGGCCCGTCCGCTGACACCCATGAGCCGCCCACTGACACCTCTCCCCCCACCTCCGGCGCTCCGTCAGCGTCGGCACCCGCGCCCGCTGACATCCCTCCGGCTCCGCCGACATCCGACCCCAGCACCGAGCAGCCAGCTGCAACACCGGCCGCGGAACCCGAACGCGGCGAGGTTGACGGCGACTCGGCCACCACCACCCCACCGGCCGTTCCGATCGCGGCGTTCGCCGGAGCCGGCGGGGTGCTCGCGGCACTGGCCCTGGCCACCCTGATCGGCTACCGGCGACGCCAGTTCCGGCATCGGCGACCCGGGCATGCGCCCTCCGCGACACCCGACGACCTGGTCGCGATGGAACGCGCACTCCTCGCCGCCGGATCAGCCGCCGCACCTGACGCGGAATTCCTGCACCACGCGCTGCACGGCATCGCCCACCTGTCCGCGGCCGGAGATTCACCGCCGCCCGACGTCGCCGCCGCCGTACTGACCGACCGCGACCTGACGCTGCTGCTGCACACCCCACGAGCCGATGCCGCCGGAGCATGGGTCGGCAGCAATGACGGCCACCGCTGGACCTTGCAGCGAACCGACCCGACCGGCTACCAGCCGGCGCGCCGCGGATGGCTCGCCCCGCCCTACCCCACGCTCGTCACCGTCGGCTCCACACCGGCCGGTGAGCACTGGCTGATCGACCTGGAACGAGCCGGCGCCCTGACCGTGTCGGGCGACCGGAAAACGGCGCTTGGGCTGGCCCGCTCGATGGTCGCCGAACTCGCCCACAATTCGTGGTCCGAGTCGGTGGAGGTGACCATGACGGGCTTCGGTCGGGAACTGGCCGCGATGCACCCGGAACGTCTCACCCACCTGGACAGTGCGGCGACGGCGTTCGCCCGGCTGCGTCGGCACCGCGACGCCACGGCTGACGCGATGCAGGCGACGGGGACGGACGTCCTCACCGGGCGAAACAGCGGCGTCGCCGGCGACGCCTGGAACTCGCAGGTCCTGCTGGTCGCGGCACCGGACGCCGCCACCGGTGCCGAATCGGTGGATCTGGGGCGGGAGCCCGCACGATCGACCGTCGCCGTCGTGACCGTCGGCGAGGCCACCGGAACTGCCTCCCGCCCCCGATGGGAGCTGCGCGTCACCGAAGACGGACTGCTGAGCATTCCCGCACTGGGCGCCACCCTCATCGCACAACAGATCCCGGAGGCCGAAGCGGATCGGCTCGCCCGGCTGCTGTCCTTCGCCGCCGATCCCACCCCGGTCGGCGACCCACACGAGGACGGCCGGGTTCACCTGCGCGGCAACTCTGGCCCGAAGGAGATCGCGCGACCCGGCTCGCTGCTGGCGGAGCCCGACTCCACCTACCTGGCGACGACGGCGACCACTACGCGGGACCTACAGTGCCTGGCACCGGCGGTGTCATCGCAGCATCGGAAACGCGCCGAAGCCGCCGACACCAGCCTCGACGCGGACTTTGCTGCCTGGCACGACCCGGACACCCCACGGCCCCGCATCGCCCTGTTCGGTGGCCCGACGGTGCGGGTCGGCAACGCGCGATTCTCGGCGTTCAACGTCGAGATCGCGGCGTACCTGGCCACCCGAACCGCGGGCGTCGGTATCGACCGCTACGCCAGCGACCTGTGGCCGACCGAGCCCGACATCGTCAGCCAGACGACCGTCCGGTCCAAGGTCCGCACCAGTCTGAGCCAGTTCCGCAAGCTTCTTGGTACGGACCCGGTCACCGGTGAGGACTACCTGCCCCGCAACACCGGTAAGGCGGCCGCCGAGTACCGGCTGAGCCCGGCCGTGCTGGTGGACGTCGACCTGTTCGACCGGCTCCGCGTCCGCGGCCAGGTCCGGGGCCCGAACGGCCTGACCGACCTGCACGCTGCCCTCGAACTGGTCACCGGCCCGCCGCTGGCGGCGCGCCGCCCCGGCGGGTACGGGTGGCTGGCCGACACCCCGATCGATCACCACCTGTCGGCGGCGGTCGTCGACCTGGCCCACCTGGTCGCAACCCACCACCTCGCCCACGGCGAACCGGAGGAGGCCGCGGCCGCCGCGCAAACCGCGCTGCGGGCCGGATCGAGCGAGGACACCCCGCTGCTCGACCTGGTGGCGGTGTGCCATGCCCAGGGTCAGGTCGCCCAGGCCGACGTCTACATCCGACGGATCATGGCCAACCACGGGGCGGACGTCGAAGAAGACCTGCCGCCCCGCACCTACGAGGTCCTGCTGCGCCGTCAGTGGTTGCCGCCCGCCGCATGACCTCGGGCCTGGCCTCCGCACTGACCGCCGCGGCCGCGGCCGTCGCGGTCAGCCCGGTCCTGGCGTCATGGTCGGCGGCGTTGACCGGCCCGACCACGACAGCCTGGTGGCGCCTGCGATCGGTGACCCGACGCCGGTCGCTGATCGTGACGATCACCGCCGTCGCCCTGACCGCCCTGGCCTCGGCGGGGCGGCCGGCGCTCGCGTGGTGGTTGTTCGCTGCGGGCGGGGCTGTCCTGAGCGTCGTCGACGGTCAGATCCACCGGCTGCCCGCCCGACTGACCTATCCCCACGCCGTCGCCGTCGCGTTGACCGTGTCCGCCGTGGTCGACCGGAACCCCGGCCTGTTGCTGAGCGCAGCGGCGGCTGCGGTCGTGGTCGGCGGCGGCTACCTGGTGATCCGGTTCGTCACGCCTTCGGCGCTCGGCCAGGGTGACGTGCGGGCCGCCGCGCTCGCCGCGTCGATGGTGGGACCGCTGGGCTGGACAGCGGTGGCCCAGGCGCAGGTCATGACCCTGTTGTTGACCATCGTCACCGCGATCGTCCTGAGCCGCGTACCGATCGACGCAGCGGTGGCCCGAACCCGGGCAGGTGCCCATGGGCCCGGCGATCTTCGGCGGAGCCGTCGCCATCCTCTGGTTCTGACACCTCCGGGTTGGGATTCCCCACGAGCAAGGGCTGGGCCGACTCCGGCGGTCAGTCTCCTGGGACTTTGACAGCCTCCGGGGGCACCGGCCCGGGTCGGCCGCTGACATGCCAGCGGACCGTCAGCGCCGCGGCGGGTCGCGCTGACTGACCTCCTGCTGACACCGGACGGAAAGCCTGCATTTCGTCGGGTGGATGGCGAATGGAGACGGGCGTGGCACGCAACGGGCAGCACCAATCAGCGACTGCGGACATCGGTGATTCGGCGACCGAACTGGCGGAGGCATTTCGCCGGCACCATCGGACATTGCGTCGGTATGCCGCGACGTTCCGGGTTCCGGGAATGACCGCGGACGATCTCGTCGCCGAGGCCGCCCTTCGAATTCTGAAGTCGCCGACCCGGGATTCCATTCACCATCAGGTCGGATACCTGCGGACGGTCATCCGCAATGTTGCGATCGAACGGTCCGCCCGGGAAAGGCCGCTGGTGTTCGTCCCCGACACCCGGATCCTCGAACGCGGCATTTCGACGCCTGACGACGACTCGGGTGCGCCGACGGAGGAGATCAGGGCCGCCTTCCGGTCCCTGCCCCCGCGGTGGCGACTCGTCCTGTTCCGGCTGATCGTGGCCGGCGACCCGATCCACGAGCTGGCGTCGGAACTGCAGCTCAGCCCCAACGCGCTCCGTTCCCTGGCGCATCGGGCGCGCATTGGGCTACGCGACGCCCTGGTTCATGCGGGACCCGGGTCGCCCGCCAAGTGGGCCACGGCGTGCGGACGATGAGATGGCCGCCGACGCGGACCGCTCTGGGTGTCCGACCGCACTGGCAGGATCGATGCGTGCAGCCCGCCGCCGGATCGAGTGCCGCGAACGAGATGCGGTTGCCGGTCCTCGCGGGCGACGACCCCTTCGCGGTCGCCGACGCCTACCGGCGGGCCGCGCTGTCCGGGGCCACGATGAGCGCCTACCGGACCGACTGGTCACACTTCGCCGACCGGTGCGCCGTCGCCGCGCACCGGCCGTTGCCCGCCGATCCGGATGTGGTCGGCGCCTACCTGGCCCACCTGGGCCGCGCCGGCAGTTCGGCGTCCACCCTGGGGCGTCGGCTCGCGGCGATCAACAAGGTTCACCAGTGGGCCGGGCTCCCGCGGCCGGGGGTGAATCCGGCGGTCACCCTTGTCATGGAAGGGTTCCGGCGCAGCGACGAACGTCCCGTGCGGCGCATGGCGCCGCTGCTGCTGGCCGACCTGACTCGGATGTTGTCGGCGCTGGACACCGACTCCAGCCCGCAGGGCGCACTGGGCCGCCGCGACCGGGTCCTGCTGCTGTTCGGGTGGGCGCTGGCGTGCCGCCGCGGCGAACTGACCGCCCTGCGCATCACCGACGTCACCCCGACCGCCGGCGGCCTGGCGATCCGCATCCGCCGCTCCAAGACCGACCAGCGCGGCCGCGGCCTGACCAAGGGCCTCCCATGCGGCCGGACACCCCTGACCTGTCCGGTGTGCGCGTACTGCGACTGGCGCCGCCTGAGCGACGCCGCCGACCGCCGGGGACGCGTCGGGGTGCTGGCCGCCCTGGAACGACACGCCACATCGACCGACCATGATCATGACCTGCCGGCCGACGACGACCTCGACGCCGACCGGCCCGTGCTGCGCGGTGTCCGGGCCGGCGGGCACCTGACCGGCGCCGTCACCGGGCACGCGGTGAACCTGGTCGTCAAACGACGGCTGCCCGACGACCTCGATCCCGCCCGGTTCGGGGCGCACTCACTGCGGGCCGGGTTCATCACCGAGGCGGCCCGGCGCGGCGCGACCGGCCGGGAGATCAGGCGCCAGACCGGCCAGAGCAGTGACCGGGTGGTGGAGATCTACATCCGCGAGAACGACCCGTTGGCCGGGAATGCGGTCACCGCGGTGGGGTTGTGACCGGCCAGATGCCGGACTCGCAGCCTGCCGAGCGGTGGTCACACGATCCCGGGTGGCGGCTGTTCCGGGACTGGTGCTTGGCCACCGGCCGCACCCCGCTGCCCGCCGACCGGACGACGATCGCCGAGTTCCTGCGCCGTTTCCCGGCCGCACCGGCCACCCTGACCCGGCGACGGCAGGCCATCAGCCGAGCGCACCGGCGCTGCGGCCATCCCGACCCCATCCGGCAGGAGCCGAGTGCGCCCGAGCCCGATCCCCGGCTACCGGCGTTCCTGCGCGACGCGGTGGTGCGGGGCTGGCCGGCGGCCGTGTCGGGTCGTCGGGACGCGTTCCTGGCGGTGCTGCGCTGGCACACCGGCATGTCCCGGCCGGAGCTGGCCGTCCTCGACGGCGACGGTGTGCGCCGGGCCCTGGCCCTCACGGTCCCGGGGGAGGAGCCGGGTGAATGCCCGCGGTGCGGCCTGACCAGGTGGCTGCGGCTGCTCGCCGTGGCACAGCGGCACGGTTGGGGGCAGGTGCGCCGGCAACTCGCCGGGCAGTTCCCGGGCGTCGCCGCCACCGAAGCCCTGCACGACTGCACGCGACCTTTGCGCGAGACCTGGCCGCGGATGCCGTTGCTGCCGGCGATCGACCGGCACGGCAACGTCGAGGCCACTGGGCCGATCAGCGGCCGGGCGATCACCGCCACCGCTCGCCGCATCAACCTCGCGGAGGCCGACCACCGCACCCCGTCGGCTGCGCCGCGGCCGCCGACCGACCCGCCGTGCCCTGTGCCCTGGGATCGGGCCGCGAGCGTGCGGGACATGCATTGGCTCGACGATCGTCTGGACGACCTGGACCGGCGCATCGCCGACCTGGACCGGGCGATCACCACCCTCGCCTACGACGGGCCGAAGGTTGGCTGAACGGGCGGCTGGGCCTCGGCGATCTGCCGCAGGATCGGCCAGTAGGTGTCCCTGATCTCCGAGAGCCGATTCGCCATCTCCCCCACCGGGCCGAGGATCAGCGCCTGTTTGTCCTCGCCCGCCCGCTCGACCCGTCCGTGCACGGCCGACCACCACGACATCTCCGGCTCGGTGTCGGGCGGCAAGGCCCGGAAGTACAGCCGGCCGAGTTGCGCCACCGTGGATGCGCTCAGGTAGGCGGACCGGTCGGAATCACAGTCGACGATCGAGTCGCAGTCCGCCAGCAGGCAACTGGACGCGTCGGCCCAACAGATCGCCCGGATCGCGGCCAACCCGGTGAGTGCGTAGTTGATCGCCCAGTCCTGGTTGCCGTAGGCGACCTCGGCCTCGAGCAGGAACTCGCTCAGGTCGATGCCGTCGAGCAGATCGTCGGGACCGCCGGCCAGCCAGGCCGACACCCGGGCGACGTCGGCCGCATCGTCGACGTCCAGGCCGACCAGCGCGAGAACGTCGAGCCATCCGGTGTGCTCGTCGTACAACCCGGCCACCGTCATCTCGGCCAGGACCCGGACCGCGTACAGGTCGTCGTCCTCCATAACCTCGCCGTGCTCGCCGGTGATCATGTACCGGCCCTGCAGCCGCGGCGGCAGCCACAGCAACGGATGCCACATCGCCGCCGGGTTGAGCCCCTCCCATCGGCGCCGGGTGAAACCCTGCGCCGGATACACCGGCAAGGGACATCCCGCGACGGGCGGCTGGATCAGGTGGCTGTCCGGGATCCCCCAGTAGCCCTGGGCCTGGCCGTACCGCAAAGCCGACTGCAGCGGGTCGGTCCCGCCGACCAACGGTTCGCCCGGGTCGGTCAGGAAACGCCGCCGGAGCGGCTCAACGGTTGCGGTCACAGGTTCTCATCCTCGTTGTCCGGTGGGCATTCTCGCGTCGTGCTGCGCCAGGGTGTCGGGTCGATCCGTCGCCGGCGAACAGTCGCAAACCGACCGCCGGCCGATGCCGGGGCGGTCGAGCGGACCGGCAGCACCGGTTGACCGGCGGCCGGCATAGACACGGCATGACCAACCGACACAAGCGCATGGGCGACAAGGCCGAACGGGAAGGTTTCGCCGTGCTGCAGGCGCTGGCCTCCGATCTGCTGATGCCGGGCGCCGGGCGCGAGTTCGGTGCCGGGCGGGCCGTCGACGTCGGCGATCTGAAGGCCTTTCCCGATGTGGCCGTGCAGGTCCGGCGCCGCGCCAACCTCTGGCAGGCGATTCACACGGCCGCCGCCGACGCAATGGTGCAGGCGGCCAACCGGCAGGTTCCGCACGCGTTGGGCATGGTGCCCCTGATGGGGGCTCGTTGCCCGTCGGTGCGCTGGCTCGCGGCCTGCCGATGCTGGCCGATGCCGTTGGAACCCGACGAGTTCGTCGTCACCGGGTCGGCGATGGCCGCCGCCCGCCACGCCCGGGACGATCTGTTGGCCGGGCCCCGCGAGAGTCGGGTGGCCCTGGCCTGCCGGCACGGGCACCCGGACGTGTTCGTCGCGCCGATCGAGGCGTGGCTGCACGCCTACCGGCGGGCGATCCGAACCGCCACCCCACCGGCCCGCGTCGGCTGACGTCGCCGACCCGCAGGTGGCGCCGTCGGCGCCGCGCATGAACTCGATGTGCCGGCGCCAGCGTCGCACTCGCTCAGCAGGGAGGATCCCGACCGGTGACCGACGTTCGCGACGAGTTCGTCCACCTGCACGTGCATGGTGAACACTCGCACCAGGACGGGATCTCGCGGGCCGACGACCTGGTTGAAGCGGCGGTCCGGCATGGGCAGCCGGCGCTGGCGTTGACCGACCACGGTTCGATCGGCGGGGCCTGGCGCTTCGGCCAGGCCGCCGCGCAGGCCGGCATCAAACCGATCATCGGCGTCGAGGCCTACCTGGCGATCGGTGACCGCGCCCTGCGTGGCTCCCGGCCGGTGCCCCGGGATCTGCTCGGCGCCGACGGCGGTGGAGCCGGCGCGGACGCCGAAGTGGGTTTCAAGAAGCAGACCTACGAGCATCTCACCGTGCTGGCGGCCACCGGTGAGGGTTTCGGCAACCTGTCCCGGCTCACCGCCGACGCATCCCGGCACGTCTACCACCGCCCGCGCATGGACTACACCTCACTGGCCGCGCATTCCGCGGGTCTGATCGGGCTGACCGGGTGTGTGTCGGGCCCGGTCGCCGGGGCGCTGCTGCGGGACGGCACCCGCCAACCCGACGGCACCGTGTTCGACGGCCGGGCCGCCGCCAAGCAGGCCATCATCACCCTGCGGGACATCTTCGGCCGGGACCGGCTGTTCGTCGAGGTCATGGACCACGGCATCGCCGCCGAACGACGGGTCACCGAGCAGCTGTTCGACCTCGCCCGCCGCGCCGGCCTGAAGACCTTGTTCACCAACGACTCCCACTACACCAACGCCGACGACGCGCCCCTGCACGACCTGTGGTTGTGCATCGGCGAAACCACCCGACAAGGAGCGGGCAAACCACCGTTCAAGATCACCGACACGAACCGGTGGCGGTTCACCGGCACCGGATACCACCTGCGATCGACCGCCGAGATGTACGCGCTGGCCGGCGGCGACGACCGGGCGGTGCGGGCACTGCGGAACACGCTGCTGGTCGCCGACATGATCGAGGACCGGGTGCTGCCCGAGTCGAGGATCCGGCTGCCCCGCTACGACCGGCTCGGCGCCTTCACCTGCGCCGCCGAACTGCTCCGGTCCCTGGTCGACGACGGAGCCGGTGAGCGGTGGGGAGCCGACTGGCGCGCCGCGCGCCCCGACGTCGCCAACCGCATCGACCACGAACTGGCCGTCATCAACCAGCTGGGTTTCGTCGACTACTTCCTCATCGTCCGAGAGGCCCTGTACGCCGCCCGCGGCGCCGGGTATCGCACCGGTCCCGGACGCGGCTCGGCCGCAGGATCCGCCGTCAGCTACGCACTGCGCATCGTGGACGTCGACCCGTTGGCCAACGGGCTGCTCTTCGAACGATTCCTGGATCCTACCCGGGCCGAGATGCCCGACATCGACTCGGATCTGGACCGCGCCGGGCAGCAATGGGTGTTCCGGTACCTGTCCGAACGGTGGGGCGCCGACCGCGTCGCACGGATCGGCGCGCCCGGCTACACCCGGGCCCGCGCGTCGATCCGGGACGCGGCCCGCGCCATCGTCCCCGGACACGCGGCGATCCAGGTCGGCAACCAGCTCGCCGCCAAGGTCCCACCGACCGCGCCGACCCTGGCCGGCCTGATCGACCCCACCAATCCCGACGGCGAAGCTCTGCGGGCGGCCGTGCCCACGGACCCGGACCATCAAGCGGTCCTCGACAGCGCCGTCGGCATCGAAGGCCTGGTCAAGCAGGCCGGCGTGCACGCCTGCGGCGTCGTCGTCTCCTCCGAACCACTCCCGCCGCTGGTGCCGCTGCGGCAGGTCACCGCGGACGACGGCCAGCCCATCTGGGTGACCGACTGGGACGTGCACGACCTGGCCGACCTGGGCCTGGTCAAGATCGACTTTCTCGGGCTGCGCACCCTCGACGTCATCGACGCCGCCGTCGCCCAGATCCGGGCCTCCACCGGCACCGACATCGACCCGGAACACCTCGCCGACGAGCCGGGCGACCCGCGGGCCGAAGCGGTGTGGACCATGCTCGGCGCCGGGCGGACCTCCGGGGTGTTCCAACTCGAGTCGGCCTCAATGGCCGGCCTGTGCGAACGGGCCCGCCCCCGCTCGATCGACGACCTCTCCGCGATCCTGGCCCTCTGGCGCCCCGGACCGATCAGCGCCGGCTTCCCCGACCTGTTCGCCGCTAGGCAGACCGGCGCGGACACCGTCGACTACTCGATCTTCACCACCGATCCCGCCGAGGAACGGGCGCTGCGGACGGTGCTGGACACCACCCAGGGCCTGATCGTCTACCAAGAACAGATCATGCAGATCGGTGCCCTGGTCGCTGGTTTCGGCCCCACCCTGACCTCGAAGCTGCGCAAGGCCGTGTCCAAGAAGGACGCGGCCGCGATGACCGAGATCGGCGAGCGATTCCTGGTCGGCGCCGCCCGCGACGTCACCGACGACGGCGCCGCCAAACAGCCGTTCGCGCGGTCCACCGCCCGGGCCCTGTGGGCCGGCATCAAGGGCGCCGGCGCCTACTCGTTCAACAAGTCCCACAGCCGCGCCTACGCCGAACTGACCTGGCAGACCGCGTGGCTCAAGGCGTCCTACCTGCCCCAGTTCGCCGCCGCCCTGCTGGCCTGCACCGACTCCGCCGACAAGCGGGCGGCCGCGCTCATGGACCTGCGATCCGAGCAGGTCACCGTCCTGGGCCCGTCGGTCAATCACGGTGCCGACGTGACGTCCTGCGATCGTCACGGTGTCGTGCGTCTGGGTCTGTCCGAGATCGCCGGTGTCGGCTCCGCGGGTGCGGCGATCGTCCGGGAACGGACGCACGGCGGCGACTACACCGACCTGCACAACCTGTACCGGAGGGTCCGGGTGCCGGACGCCGCCGGCAGCGGCGACACCCGGCCGCTGTCCGCGTCCACGCTGCTGGCCCTCGTCGAATCCGGCGCCCTGGACCAGTTCGGGCCCCGCATGGGACTCGCCGCACTGATCGGATCGGTCAAGTCACCCGACCCGGTGCCCGTCCCGGACATGGAATGGCCCACCCTCGAACGGTCCATCCGCGAGCGCAGGGTCCTCGGCACCGCCTTGTCCAGCAATCCACTACGGGCCGCCAAGGAGACCGTGCACGCCTGGCGCACCCCCGACTTCCAGCGCAGACCGACGCCCGTGCACAAGGTCCCGGCCGCCGACGGCGCTGACATCCTCACCCTGGGCGTCCTGGCCAGCATTGACGTCAGGATCTCCGCCGGCCGCGAACGCGCGGGGATCGTGATCGAAGGCAGCCGATCCCAACTCGCCGGCATCATCTGGCCCACCCAGTACGCACAGATCACCTCGGGGCGCGGCATCCCGCCGATCGGCTCGATCGTCGCAGTCCGCGGACGCGTCCGCATGGTCGAGGCGCAGCGTCACGCCGACCCGCGGTCAGACACCGCCACCTCCGACGACCCCACGGCCGATGCGGCGGTCACCGACCTCCGCAAGGAACTCACCGTCTACGACCTGTGGACGGTGCAGATGCCGGACGACACCAGACCGCTGCCCCCGGCCCGGACCCTGATGTCCATCCTGACGGCCGCACCCATCACCGTCGCCGAGCCCGCCGTCGATTCCCTTCCGGACGCCGCAGACCGCGGAGCGGACAGCGATGCCGGCACCGCCGACGAAACACAGGACGAACCATCAGGCCGGGCCATCGCTTGCCCAACCCCGGTGACCGGCCGCCGCGACGGCCCCGACGCATCCACCGTCGGCCGGCGCGATTCGCACCTGGTGGTGGTCGTCGACGGCGGCCGCCCGGACGACCCCCCGGGCCCGTCCATAGCAGCAACGGATCAGGACCTGCGGGTCGATGTGCTCTGCGTGCGCAGCGGCCGGGGACTGCCCGTCGACGACCTCGCCACGATGGCCCTGCTCACCGGACAGAGCTTCGGCCATCTGGTGTCCGGGCCGGCGAAAAAGGGTGTGCAGATGGCGATCGCGGCCGCGCCCACCTGGACGCGCACCGCTGTGCTGCGTTCTCGGGATGGCGCCGACCGGCTCACGATCGTCGTCGTCCCCCGCGACTGGCGGCCCGGGCTGGCCACCGGCATCACCCTGACCGCCCGAGGAGCCCACCTGCCCGGGGTGCAGGCGCTCGTCGCCTGCACCCGACCGGTCCAGGCCGACCCGATCGACGTCGCGCGGCTGCGAGCACCCGGTCTGCTCCCCGTCTTCGACCTGCCCGTCGGCACCGTCGACCGAGCCGCGGAGACGGCCTTCTCACAGGCCTTCGGCAAGGCGCCGTCGACCGGGCTGCCCGCCGGCGGGGTCGCGTAGGCCAGGGTCCTCGCAGCCACCTCGGGCGGTCGGACCGGGCCGCACACGAGGACGGCATGACCAACCGGCCCGAACACCTGAGCTGGCACGAGTGCGCGGCCCTCGTCGGTGAACGGGTCGAGTTCGCTGCGTCGACCGGTCGGCGGACTGTGGTGATCGCCGATGTGCTGCCCGGACAGTGCGTCCTCGTTCAGGACGGCGAGCTCGGACCCCGTGCGGTCCATCCTTCCGAACTCATCTGATCGGCAACCGAGGCCGGCCGGTCACCTCGACCGGTCGGGCAGCCAACGGCATAGGACAGACGTGGGCCGCACGAGACGGCCCGCCCCAAGGGCCCTGCGGGGCAGAAAGAGGTACCGCCATGAACTACCAGGTCTTCGTCGGCAACGTGGTCCGCGACCCGGAACTGCGTGCGACCAAGAGCGGCCTGAGCAAGACGACCCTGTCCGTCGCGATCAACGAGGGCGACCGTGAGAAGGGCACCGAGAAGGCCCACTTCATTCGGGTCAACGTCCTGGGTCGGACCGCGGAGAACACCGTGAAGTCGATCGGCAAGGGTGACCGGGTGGTCGTCGTCGCCCGGATCGACACCTACGCCAAGGAAGTGGAGGTCAACGGCGAGGACCGCAACATCACGATCACCGAGTTCACCGCGACCGCGATCGGGCCCGAACTGCACTACGCGAGCGCCGATGTCGCCCGCAATCCGAAGAACTCGGACGACGACGACCGTGACCCCGGTGAGCAGCCCGAGACGGCCAAGCGCGGCAAGGCCGCCGCCGACGACCCGGACACCAACGACACCAACCGCTCCGAGGACGGCGACGCCGACCCGGAACCGCCCGCCCGCAGCGGGAGCGGCAAGCCCACCGCACGGTCTCGGGCCAAGGCGCCCGTCGACGACGACGAGTTCTAGACCGTCGTCCCGGTGAGCCGGCCCCCGGCGCAGCCATCCCCCCCGCCTGCGCCGGGGGCCTGACCGAGAACCCACACTTTGGACCACGGAATCGAGCAGGCGATGCCCTGGTACAGCGACTGCACCCGCTGCCGCGAGGCGTTCGACCCAGTCGTTCCCGCCGCGGCAACCGCTCAGCCACCACGGACGTTCATCGACCCGGCCCTGGCGCCTCCTGGGAGCCATGGAAACCATTTCCGATTGAGCCGATCTCGCGGTCAGACGCTGCGTCACTACCTGCCCCGCGTCGCGGCCGGGGCGCTGTCGGCGATGGTGTTCTGTCTGACCGGTACCCTCGCGGCGCTCGACGGCGACCATGGCCCGGCCACCGCCCTCGCATCCGAACATGCCGGGTCGACGCCCGATGCCCGACTCGACTCGGCCGGACTGGTCGGCGCGCCGTAATGACCGGATCCTGGTGATGCTCGCCTTTCTCGACAATGCCGGGTGGGAGTCGGTGACGGCGCCACCGGTCACCGCAGCGGGCGCCGCCGTTGCCGCGCTGGTGCTCATCCGGCTGGTCCGTTCGGCCCGACAGAGGATGCCGGTCATCACGGCGCCCCGACGGGCCTTCACGGCCGCCGAACGCCGGGAGGGCCTGGCCCGTTCCGGCGGCCGCTGCGAATACAAGCACCCCCTGTGGCGCCGCTGCCGGCAGTTGGCCGCGCACGCCGACCATGTCTACCCCTGGTCGAGGGGAGGCTGGACCGCCCGGTCGAACCTCCAGATGCTCTGTCAGCGGCACAATCTGGTCAAAGGCGCGAAGCCTCCTTCGAGGCTGTACCTGTGGCGGCTGCGTCGACGGCGGCGGCGCTACTTCCCACCCGGCGCGGCCCGCCGGATCGAATGGCGGGGGCACCGCGCCAGCTGAATCAATTCCTGGCGGTGACGTTCCCGACCGCGCACGGACAGTGCATGACCAGACCCGCGTTGCTGCTGGACGTCGACGGCGTCCTCAACCCCTACGCCGCCCCGGCCAACCGGAGACCGGGCGACTACCTCACCCACCGGTACCCGATGCCCGGTCACCGCCGGCCGCTGCGGGTCTGGCTCAACCCCGGCCACGGGCAGATGCTGCTCGCGTCGACCGACCGATTCGACCTGACCTGGGCGACCACCTGGCAGCACGCGGCCAACGACTGGATCGGACCGAGGATCGGACTGCCGAAGCTGCCGGTGATCACGTTCGACCCAGTGCCGCCGACCCCGACGACCATCCCGCACGCCGGACCGGGCGTCCACTGGAAGACGGCGACGGTGGCGCGGGCGATGGCCGGTCGGTTCTTCGTCTGGATCGACGACGAGACCACCGACGCGGACGCCGCCTACCTGGCCGCCCGGCATACCGCCGGGGCAGCAGTGTACCGGATCGACCCGGCGGTCGGGCTGCTCGCCGAGGACCTGACGGCCATCCGAGCCATCACCAAACCCGGTCTGTACCGCGGCCCCACCCCCTCCGAGCTGCGCCGACGCCGCAGACAAGCCGGACCGATTCCAGACTCCGCAACCGGCCCGACCATCACCTGACCGTGGTCGCGCGAGACCGGCCCGCCCTGGTGGGACCGGACCGCCTCCCGGGGAAGCCCGGCGCGTCCGCGCATGGAGCAGGCATGCGGATTCAGCCGGGCCCAGGCAGGTCGGCCACCAGGTCCGCCGCCCGGAAGGCGAAGTCGAAGGCGCTGGTCGCCCTGGCGCCCTACCTGGTCCCGGTCCTGATCCTGGTGTTGATCATCTCCGTGGTGGGTGCCGTGGTACTCGTCGCGATCACCTCGGCGATCGCCACCCAGGCCGGAGCGGAGGCGCAGGGCGAACGGATGGCGATGGCCGAGGGCTTGCCGGCGGACCGCGCCGCACGCATCCGGGCGGCAGCGTCCTCCCAGGGCATTCCCTGGCAAATCCTCGGCGCCCTCCACGCCGTGCACGACCAGCAGGCCGCCGCCTCGGCACCCGTCAACGCCCCGGTCGCCGGGGTCACCCCGGCCGACGGACGACGGTACGCACAGGAACTGCTGGACCGAAGCGAGGGCAACGGCCCCCGCGTCACCATCCAGCAGGACGCCACCCGGGCCGGGTTGCGGGCCACCGCAGACGGCGAGCCCACCATCAACTCCTGCGGCGAGCAGATGATCCTCTCGCCGCTGCTGCTCGGCGCCCTGGTCGGCTTGACCGCAACCAAGTGGAAGGTCACCATCGACGACTTCGGCTTCCCCGGCGACCGCGGCTACTGCGAGACCGGGACCTTCCAGCATCCGAAAGGCAACGCGGTCGACCTGCAGGGCCTGGTCAACCTGCAGACCGGTCAGTCCACCAGCCCCGGACTCGACTTCGTCGGCGCGGACTCGCAGATCGCCAGCGACTTCGCCACCGACTTCCTGGCCGCCCTGCCCGGCGAACCCGACGGCAGCCACACATACGGCGGGATCGGCCAGAAGCAATGCGGCGTCAACCCCTCCTTCCCGGCCGACAGTCAGCTCGTCTACACCTTCGACGACAGCTGCGACCACCTGCACGTCGACGTCCGCAACCGCACCGACCTCATGGAAAGCGCCTTGACCAAGGCATTCTCCGGATCATCGGGTGGCACCGGTCAGGCCGCCGGCTCGACGTCGGCGGTCGGCACGCCCGGCTCGACCACGTCATCGGGTGACCCGATCGTCCTGAACACCGACGACCCCCGCGTTTCGGCAGGGTCCGTCGAACCGGCCCGGGCGGACCAGGTTCTGGCCGCGCTGCTGGCGACCGACATGGCCGCCAGCTACGGTCGGGGCCGGATCAGCACTTTGGTCGACGGTGCCGTACGGGCCGACGGCGGCGCCACCGTCCTGACTTTTCCCGCGCGTCTGCACGAGCAGGCCCAGCAGCAACGCAGCGCCTGGGTCGCGGCCATCGGCCGCCTGCCCGTCGCCGGGAACTCGGATTCGTCCGCGGGCGCCGTGTACGACCTGGCTCTGCGGTGGGCGTTGATCCCCCGCTCGGCGTGCGGCGGCAACGGCCAAGCCGTCGTCGGCGGCGCCATCGAAGGTGGGCTGTCGTCCACGATGGTGCCCGAACCGATGCGTTCGGAGATGATCCGGGCCGCTCAGGCGTACGGCGTGCCGCCCGGTGTCATCGCCGCGCTCTACCTGACGGAGAACAACGGATTCAGCTTCGCCTACGCCTATTACGACGGCGGCAGCAACCCATCGGCGTTCACACTCACCACGACCAGCTCCGAGTGGAAGCTCGCGACGTACGGCACGACCGGCTTGTGGCCGGCCGGCGGCACATTCCGCGGCCCCTTCCAGTTCGGGCCGATCTGGGGGACCTACCGCTCGCCCGAGCACCCCGACGTCCTGCTTTTCGCCGACGCAGC
The DNA here is from genome assembly GCF_000024365.1 of Nakamurella multipartita DSM 44233. Lineage (NCBI taxonomy): Bacteria > Bacillati > Actinomycetota > Actinomycetes > Nakamurellales > Nakamurellaceae > Nakamurella > Nakamurella multipartita. The sequence goes on along the minus strand of NC_013235.1, from coordinate 3,005,769 downwards.
ATTCGGCGCCGCCCATTACATGGCCGACCTCGGCGCCAAGGACGACCCGGGCGACGACGCGATCGATACGGCCGCGCAGGGCTACAACGGGCAGATCAGCTGGTCACCCGGCGGGTCGCAGATCCGAAACCCCGACCCCGCCAAGTTCAGCGTCGTCAAGCAGCTCTACGCATTCCAGGTGGTCCAACTGGCCAAGGCGCTGTCCGTCGACGACGCCACCGCGGCAACGCCACCCTCACCGACCAGCGCCGAACCAAACGCAGCCCCCGCGACCACGCTCCCGGCCGGCCGGAGCACAGACCCCATTGCCACCGGTCGGGCGGATCAGCCCTCGACCACCAGTTGCGCGGAGACCGCGGCCGCCCAAAGCATCGGAGTCGACATCTCCACCAACGGCGTGGACGTCTCCCTCCCCGACGACCCGAACATCGTGCAGGCAGCCCGGGGCAAGACGATCACCGCCCCGTCGGCGGCCGTCGCCTCGGGGCTGGCCGCCGGCCTGCGGTCCCTCGGACTGCCCTACGTGTGGGGCGGCGGGAACGCCCGAGGTCCGGACGACGGCTGCGTGCGCGCCGCCGGCGCGAAGAACGCATGCCAGGGCATCATCGGCTTCGACTGCTCCGGGCTCACCGCGTTCGTTCTCGGCCGCTCCGGCGCCCCCGACATCCCGGGCACCTCGGGCGCACAACGGGCCGGTGGCGTCGGGATCCCTTGGGATCAGGCGCAACCCGGCGACATCATCGGATATCCGGGTCACGTCGCAATCTATCTCGGCACGATCGACGGAGTCCGGTACCAGTTGGAGGCACCTGACGTCGGCCTGAACGTCCGGGTCACCACAGTCTTCCGTACCGACGCCGACACTGTCCTCCACCGATACTGGACGGCCCCGCGGTGAACCGGCGCCGGTCAAAGACCCGACGTCCTCGACCGCGGGAGATGCCTGCCGGGCGGGCGGTCCGCCGCCCCGCCCGGCGTGGTCGCAACAACACCCGACGCGCGGTGGCTGCCGGGACTGCGGTGGTCACCATCGCGTTGGCCGCTCTCGTTTCCAATGGTCGGCACGACGAAGGTCCGGACGATTCATCTGTTGCCGAGGTGTCGGCGCCGACGCGAATCGAACCGGACGGGTCGAGGCCAACGGTTCCAGGTCAAGGGTCCTCGACTACCCTGACCGGTCCGGTCACGACCGCCACCACGACGCGGACCGCAACCGTCACCGCGTACGGCACCTCGACCGGGCCGGATCGCCCCGGCGACGCAGGTCCGTCAACCGACAACGCTCATCCCCTGGCGGAGCCCACCCCGGTGACGTTCGACCCCAACGTCCTGATGCCGCCGATCGACGATCACGATCCGACGATGGTGGCCACCGCCTACCTGCGTGCCCGACTGACCTGCGACCGCTTCCACGACGGACCGACCGCCTGCGCCGAGGCCGCCGCTCGGTACACCGAATCCAGCTTCGGCCGGGCGCTGGTCGCACAGGCTGCGACCACCCAGGACTGGGCCCGCGTGCAACGCGACCACCTGCAGGTTCGCTTGCGCATCAACGACATCGCGCTCCGTCCCACGGATCATGGCTGGCTGGTCACCCTCGCGTACCGCAGAACGATCATCCGCGACCCCATGGGTGAGGCCGCGTTCGACGAGGTCACCTCCGTGACCGTCGAACCGGCACAGCCCGATCGTTGGTGGGTGACCGGCGACAGCGGCCTCGGCGCAGCCGGGTCCGCCGCAGGTTGAACGGAGCCCGCATGCCGCGCATGAACCGGACATGGCCTCTCGACGCCCCACGGCCGGTCTCGCCGGATCAGTCATTGTCGTCTTCATCCTGTTGTCCTTCGGGTACTTTCATCTGCCCGGTTTCGTGCCGTTGGTCCAACAGGCCTTTCGGTGGACCTTCGCGGTGTCCGAGCCGCCCCAGCTGCCCGATGCCGCAGCCGTCGGCGACCAACTGGCGGCCGGCCTGTTGGATGCGCTGAACGAGGCCTCCGCCGCCGAGACCCCCAGCGGCGCCTCGGATGCACCATCGTCGTCCGCCGACACCCCAACGACCGACACCATCCCAGCCCCCGCAGGCGGACCGACTCCGGAGGTTCGGCCTGGGATGGACGCGGCCGCTGCACTGAACACCCTGCCGGTCGCGGAACCGGTCTTGAGGACCGGGTACAGCCGCGACCAATTCGGACCGGCCTGGACCGACGAGAACACCGCGCACCTCGGCGGAAACCAGTGCGATACCCGCAACGACATCCTCGGACGCGACCTGACCCAGGTGACCTACCGGTCCGGATCCTGCCTGGTCGCCACCGGAACACTGCACGACCCTTACACCGGAACGGATATCGCGTTCACCCGCGGCCAGGACACCTCCGCCGCCGTGCAGATCGATCATGTGGTGCCCCTCGGCGACGCCTGGGTGACCGGGGCGCAGAACCTGTCCGACCTCCAGCGGGTCGACCTGGCCAATGACCCGCTGAACCTGCTGGCAGTGTCCGGCCCGATCAACGAACGGAAGTCCGACGGGGACGCGGCCACCTGGTTGCCGCCCGACACTGACTACCGGTGTGAGTACGTCAGCCGCCAAGTGGCCGTCAAGCTCGAGTACGCCCTGTGGGTCACGCCGACCGAGCACGACGCGATCGCCGGTGTTCTCGCCGGTTGCCCCGGTCAGCCGTTGCCGGGCGAGGGGTGATCCGAGCCCATGGACGATCATCGCCACCAGTCGGGACCGGTCGACGAACCATCAACGCCCGCACAGACGAAGGATGCTGATCCCCGCGGACGCTCCCACGACGATGCCGTTGCGGTCCAGCACGGACCGCGACCCGTGGCCGTCGCGAAGCCGGCGCCACGGCGCCGCGCGCGCAAGGCGGTCGTGGTGGCTTGGGAGCAGGACGCGGACGCGCCACCCCTGATTCAGACGGCCAGCCTGGCGTTGTCGGTGCTCGGATGGACCCGCGCCGGCACCGTCGACGAACTGGCGCGACGGCTGAGCGCCGCTGACCGACCCACCATCGATCTGGTGCAGGCGATCCGGATGAGTCCGGAACAGTGGGCCCTGCTGAAAGACCCAACCCACGCCGGGCCGCTTTCCTACCTGCGGTCCCCGCCGGGTGCGACCGGCACCGTGGTCACCCTCCAGTGGTGCCCGGCCTGTGAGCGCTGGTCGACCTCGTACCGCAGCAGCATCCGCGCCTGCCGGGCGACGACGGGTTGCGCCGGCCAGGTGGTCCGCGCCGGGCGGGCCAAGCGCCGCAAGCCGACCGAAACCGACCCGGCGGACGCCAAAGCATTCGCTTGAGCCGTCGCCGTCAGTTCGACGCCGCCCCCGCGCATGCACACCGTATGAGTCAGCACCAGGCACGGGTACCCGCCGGGGTGACCACGGGAGGCCAGTTCGCCCGGGACCGCCGCAGCACCTCCACCGTCACCCTCGCCCCGGATACCGCAGCCGGCCAGCCAGACGAGGCCGACGGCGAAGTTCGGCGAGTGGTCGACCAGGCGAGATCGGCGGCCCGTTTCGCATCCCGCCGCACCGGCCAGGACAGCGACGACATCGCCGGTGACGCAATCCTGGCCATGGTCGAGTCGAACAACCGGGGCCGGCCCTGGACCGCCATGTCCCGGGGCGAGATCAACACGATCGTCCCGCGGATCGCCTACCGGAAGATGTCGGGCCTGAATTCCGGTGAGGACTTCGAGGGATTCCGCCGGTTCCGGGCCGAGGTCGCCCGCATCGAACAGTCCGAGAACCGAGTCGTCGGCGACGCCGAGGCCGACCGTATCGCCGACCGAGTGAGGATGAGCATGCCACCCAAGCGCCGCCCCAAGATCGGGTACCACCGACCGTCCCGGGACCGGACGGACGTTCGGATCGACGCCCAACCGACCGACGGCCTCCTCGGCGTCGACGTCGACTACCTCTCCGCCGCCGACGATTCCGAGGACATCGAGCAGTCCGCGTTCGCCTACCGACTGGCCGAGATCGAGCAGATCAGGCATCAGGAGGGCCGATGGGCGGCGATGACCGTGCTGCGACCCGCCCCGTTGCCACAACCCAACCTGCTCAGCGAGCAGCAGGCCACCGAACTGCGGCGCCAGGTCACCAGAATGGGCGGCGCCCGAGCGGTCGCGATGGCCTGGCGGGAGGGCCGCGCGTCACCGCAGGCCGCGGCCGCCTACTTCGCCGCGTTCGGCGAGATCGACGACACCGGAAGGGATCAGGTCGCGGAGACGTTCATGCTCGCCGGCACCTCGGAGAACACCGACCGCGTCTTCTCCGAGGTGGTCAGCAACGCCACCCGCCGGCGCCCGGCCGGCGGCCGATGAGCCCGCCGCGGCGTCCCCGGGGTGAGCCGACCGGCGGCCAGTTCGCGCCGGCCACCCGTTCGACCGCCCGGCTCAGCCTGAGCAACCAGCCCCCGTCCTCCGACGGCCACGGAACGGAGTTCGCGCAGCCCACGTCTTCACCGGGCGACTCTTGTTCGGCCGAGGAGGTGGATGTGGTGGCCGTCGCCGACGCGAGCCGAGATCCGGACCTGCCCGCGTCGGCTGTCGCCGAGTTGATGTCCGTCGACCGTCCGGTCCGCGTCCGCCACGACACGGTCAACCGAGGCGGTCGAACAGTGCTGACCATCGCCGCCGCCGACCCGAACCCGGCGGTCAGAGTGGCCGCCCACGGATCGCCCAACCTACCGGCGGCCGCGCGCTACGCGCTGAGCCGAGACCTGGCCGTGCAGCGTCTGGCTGGCCGTCAACGCATCTCGGCCGCGTCCTGAACGAAACCCGGCCCGAGGCGGCGCACGGCATCGTTTGCGACTGATCCGCGGCAGACGTCGAGGAGATCGGGAGGCTATGGACACCGTCAATCTGCGTGGCGGCTGGAACGACCTGATCAACGCGCTCAACGTTCCGGGCGGACTGTGGGTGCTGCTGACCGCCGCCGGGGTCATCGTCGTCGTCGCGGCACTCCTAAAGCTGCTGTGGGACAAGCGCCGCGGCGGCGGAGGTGGCGTCTCGTCCATTTTCACGCCTCTGATGATCGGCGCGTTCCTGGCCGCGCCGAAAGTCGTCGTCCCGATCCTGCTCTGGATGATCGACCTGGTGATCAACGCGGCGATCTCGCTGATCCGTCGCAGCACCGGCGTGTGAGGAGACACAGGTGACCCGAGAGCCGCCGCAGACCAACGCACCCCCGATGTTCGTCCTGACCAAGTACACCCGCGACGGCTCCCGGAATCGGCAGACTGTCATCCAGGGTTTCGAGATGCCGCTGCGTAAACTGGTGATCATCCTGATGGGACTGGCTGTGTCGATCGTGCCCACGGTCTTCGCGGCCGTCTTCGTCGACTACTGGGCGATGCTGATCCCCTTGATTTGTGTGGCCGCGGCCCTGTGGCTGGTCGAGCACCGGACACGTGACGGCCTGCGGGTCCCGATGTGGCAGTCGATCAAGCATCGGTACGAGGAGCCCATCGACCAGTTCCTCTGCGGCGGAAGGCCCGTCAACCCGTTGGCCACCGGCTACTTCCGGATCATCCCGTCCTCAGTACACGTGGTCCGAGCCGAAGTGGATGCCGCGGAAGTCTTCTCCCCGCTGCCGCACCCCCATCGCCCGGCGGCGACGCTCAGCGCAGCCGAGGAAGCCGCTCCGGCTGCGGGCCGGGTGAGCCGGGTGCGGGACCGCCGAGACCGTCCGCGGCAAGTGACCAATCGACTTCGGAAGCGACTGCGCCACCGCAGCCGGTCCCTCAGCCTCTTCGATCTGCCCTGACGACCGGGACTCTCGTGCCGACACGACAACCGCCATCCGACGATCCGCCGGCGACAAGCCTCCACGCCCCGGTCATCGCCAGGCTGCTGGTCGCCGTCCTACTCGGCGTAGGCATCGCCCTCCTCGGAACCGGCGTAGCCGCAGCAGCCGGAAGTCCCGGTTCTCAAACGTCCGCGGCCCGGCAGGCGCCGGTGGTCCCGGACAGCCCGGCCGGTACCTGGGTGAACGGTGGGAAGGACTCGTGCGGTCAGGACGTGAACGGTGGATCGGCTGCCACAACGGTCAGGGCGCAGTCCTACCTGCCCCTGTCCCGTTGGTCCGATGTGGCGTCCACCCTCCACGACCGGCTGGACGCCGATTTCTTCTCCGACATCTACGACAAGATCCAGCGCCGCCTGGTCTTCTCCAACATGCTCTCCGCCGGCAACTCGATGTGGAACGTCGCGGCCAGCATGACCAGCTCCGCCACCGAGTTCTGCCCCCTCGACGACGCCGGGTTCAAGGCCGACAGCCTGGCCGCGTCGTTCGGAAACGCCATCTTCTCGGCCAGCGCATTGCTGCCGGCGATCTTCACCGCGGCCATCGCGGCCACCCTGTGGCAGGCCTACCGCCGGCGCAGCATCGCCGGCGCGTTCAAGACAATGGCCCGACCCGTCGTGGTGCTCTCCCTCACCGCCGTCATGCTGTGGGGCGCCACCCGCTCCACCGACAACACACCAGGGACCGGCAGCCCCTGGTGGATGGCCACCAAGGTGAACATGGGCGTCAACGCCGTCGCCGGCAGCCTGTCCAACAGCTTCGCCGACACCGACCCACCGTCGAACCTGGCCGCGCTCAGCGACGACGGGGTCAACGTGACGTGCGCCAAGATGCTGAGCCGGCTCCACGACGAGTACGCGGCGACGTTCGGCACAAGCCGGATCCGTCAACTGTCCGCGACCGTGCCACTGACCGTGTCCAAGATGTGGGAACAGACCGGGCTCACCGCCTGGGCCCGAGTGCAGTTCGGCCAGGACGAGACCAACTCCAACACCGCCCGGGTGTTCTGCCGGCTGCTCGAAGCCCGCCTGAACAACACCGACCCCGGTGACCGGCTCCCCGGGCAGATGTACCTGTCCCAGCTGGCCGGCGCCGGGATGCCCACCCCGGGCGGCGCCGTCTTCGTCGGATCCGCCGCATCCGACCGGCAGCTCGACCAGACGATGATCGCCTGGGCGGCATGCAACTGGAACGGCAGCGCCTTCACCGTCAACAACCAGGCGCCGAACGACTGGACCACCTTCAGGCTGGGCGGTGAGTCCGGCGGAACCGACAGCGACAGCACGAACACAACCGCCGCCGGGACCGACCCGATCACCCCGGACGCCTGCCAAAAGTGGTGGACCGCAGCCGACTACGGATCCTCCGGCCTCGACGACACGTTCAACGTCGAAGACGACCCGATGTTCATCAACGCCGAAGCCTCGGCCACCGGGCAACACGGCATCTCCGACTTCCTGTTGTCCTGGCACGGCAACCTGACCGCGGACGCGATGGTCACCACCGTGACCTACGTGGTCTCGTCGCTGGTCATGATGATCGTCTACGGCGGAATGTCCTTGGGCATCATCGTCGCGAAGGTCGCCATGATGGTGATGCTCGCCCTGCTGTTCCTCGCCGCCCTGCTCAGTCTGTGGATCAGCAGCCCCGGGCGGGCGAGCCGGCTCACCCAGTTCGCTAAGTACTTCCTGGGCCTGACGGTCTTCGTCTTTGGGATCACCATGCTGTTCAACCTGATCAACCTGGTGACCCTGTTCCTGTCCTCGGTCGGGTCCGGCATCTTCGGCCAGGGCTCGTTCATGGCGATCGTCTGGGCGGGTCTGTCGCCGATCATCGCCGTGATCGTCCTGCACATGCTGTTCAAGCACCTGCTCAAGGTGCCGTCGCCGTTCAAACCGTCCGGCGCGCTGGCGTGGGCAGGGGCGATCGGCGGGATCGGTGCCGCCGCCGCGGTCGGGTTCGACCGGCTCGGTCATCGCGGTCGCGGCCTGCTCAGCGACTTCGCCGCCGGAGCGTGGCGGCGTGGTCGGCGCGGCCACTCGGGTCGCGGCCCGCAGGAGGAGTCCGAGTCGCACGGCCAGCGGCGCGGACCCAGCGACAAGGTCAACCTCAGCCCATCGGGTGCCCTCGGCACCACTCCATCGGCGGACGAAGCATCCTCCAGCCGGCCCGCCGACGTCTCGGGGACCTCGGCCGGGGCCGTCGGCGGTGACCCGCACCCCGAGCCCCAAGGTCAGCCGCTCCCCCAGCCCGCCACCGCCCCGGAACCGCCGACAGACCCGGGGCGCCCTGACCCGGCCGATCCCGGCGTTGCCGTCGAGCAGCCCACGCCGGGGAACACGCCGGCTCCGGGGAAAAACGGCCGCAGCGCCGACCCACCGACCGAATCAACCGCGACACCCCAGGCGGTACGGGCAGCACGCCGCGCCGCCGCCTGGTCCGCGATCGCCGGACGCGCCGCCGCCGTCGGACGCACCGCGTGGCGGCACAAGGGCAAGATTGCCCTCGGCACCGTGGCGGCCATGCCCGTCCTCGGCCTACCCGCGCTGTCCGTGGTCGCCGCAGCCCAGACCCTCGGCACCGCGGTCGCCGGCGTGGGCGGGGTCGCGCTCGCCTCACCGGTCGCGACGGCCGTGACCGCCGCCGCCGGCTTCGCCCTGCGCAACCGAGTCCGCGAATACCGCAAGAACATCGCCTCCAGCACCGCCGGCGGTGGCGCACCCCCGAAGGTTCCGCCGACGCCCTCGGGTGCGGCTCAGGCGATCGTGAATGGCGCGAGTGTGGATGCCGGGTCGAGGCAGAGGGCAGCGAAAGCAGACGAGCCCGAGGCAAGGCCACGATCCGAATCAGAACCTAGCGGCGGCTCCCAAGCACGGGCGAGTCGAGCTGCCGGAGCGTCGAGCGAACCGGGCCGTGCACGTACGACCCATCGGAGCCCGACCTCGCCCACGCCTCGACGGCGAACTGACTTGGGTCACGGGCCCTTCGAGATGCAATTGCTTGGGACCGATCCTTTGGCCGAGAACGACGGCGGAAGCAGATCGGAGGCCGTATGACATCTAACTAACAACTTTGATCAGCCCCGAACCGCAGATGGCCGATTTGACCAGAACACCCGAGCGCCCGGCGAGCTGCGACTACTGGGGGGCGAGTGCGCAGTCCTAGACAGTGGCGCCGATGATTGCCTCATGCCCGAGTCGGAGTGGGATGAGTACAACGCAGACGGCACGTATGCCTACCCGCCGGAACCCGTGTGCGCTGAACAGCTGATCGCCTTCTGGCGGCGATGCCCGGTACCGGATGCGGTCCTGGCGCAGGTTCAGCGTGCCCACCCCGACGTCCGGCGGCAACTGGTCCAAGCACATGTGGAGAAGACCCACCCAAGTTCCAGCCGTCCACGAGAGCGGGTTTTCAGCGGTGAATCCCGGCAGTCTGCGGCCGATTGGGATCGGATTCACGAAGCTGCCGCGGCAGCGTCCGATGCGCACTTTCCGCCGGCACCGATGCCATCCGGACAAGTTCGACAACTCGTTCGCGTGATGCGAGCAGTCGACCAGGCTTACTCCTCCTCGTTGCCTGAGGACGAGTACAAGCGGGTGAAGGATGAACCCTCCAGCATGACTTGGGAGGGACAGCCTATGACCTGGGGAAACGTCTGCTACTTCTACGGCGAAGGCCACTACCCGAACCGGGTTTGGCAGGATCCGGCAATTCGCGACGACGGCAAGCTCGAGGTGGTGGCGCAGCAGCTGGCCGACCTGACGGAGACCGTCAACCGGATCCGGGATGGGCAGGACGCCGACTTCCTCACGCGGGGCAGGTCCGCGCGTCAGGCGGAGCGCGCCCTGCGCGACGCCGGATTCACCAAAACCTGACCCCGGCAGCGCCCAAACAAGCGTGGCTGACCGACCGCGCAGTCCGGTTGGTCGTCGGCCGTGCGGCTGAACTCGGGAGGCCGCGCATAGAGCAGGTTATGACCGAGACAACGAAGACGAGTCCATGCCTTCCAGCCTGCTGATCGCCGGGCTTCCCATCAACGGCCGAGTGAAATGGCACTGCGACCAGATTTCACAATCTGACCCGTGGGCCCAGGACTGGGTGGCCATCAACGTCGATGAGGTCGAGGGCGGCGAAGACCCACGGCCATGGACGTTGGCCCTGGACCCGCCGAGCGATCGTGGTGACGGTCGTAGCGGTGACGCCGATCCGTTGTGTGCATTCGAGTGGGCGCCGGACCTGAGCCTCCATCGCGTCATCGAGCCGCGGGCACTGCTTCCGCGCACCATCGCCGAATACTTGTCGCCGGCCGCGGACACCCTCTGCGAAACGGAGTCCGCCGAGTTCGCGGCACACCTGTCCGGCAACTGCCTGCTGCAGTCCGAGGTGGTGCCGGCGTGGTCGGTGCAGGCGATCAACGCCGGCCTCACGCACTGGCCTCCACGGTTCTCCAGCGCCCGGACCTGGTGTTCGAATGGGACAGTGACGCCGGGCCGTCCCACCTCATGGCATGGGCGGAGCAGCGGACCAAGGAGGCGATGAGTCAAGAGCACTATCCCAGCGGCATCCCGGGCGTGAGCATCTCGGCGGGCGCAATGGACGACCTCCTGGCGATGGGTCCCGACGGCGCGGCCGACACGATGGAGTTCCTCCGCGACCTCACGGCCGACTCGGAACAGCATCATCCGCGCGGGGCTTGAGCGGCCACTCGCCGGGGGGTGACCACGAACGGCGCCCCACATGTGCTGTCGAACGTATGATCGATCAGTGTTGACTCCTGCCCAACCTTCACGTTGGTCAGGCACCCCGACGACCACAGACATCATCAGGCCGGTGAAACCACCCGAACTCGTCCTGATCGACCTGGCGGCACTGTACGGGCGACCACCGCACTTCCGACGGCCGAACGTCACGATTCTGGCCGAGCTGTCCATTCAGGTCGTCGGCATGCTCGACGCCTGGGTGCTCTCCAGCGTCGGGTGGCTGGGCGCCGTGCGGTACCAGGTCAAGCTTCAATACGGCGACTTCCTGCATCAGGAGCACCTCGTGCCGGCCCGGATGCTCCGCAAGGCGTCCTGGACCGACGTGCGCCAGGGCCAGTTGCGCGGCGAGATCGCCGACGACGCCGAGGCTTATCGAACGATGCGGCAGCAGACGTCCTGAGCGTTGGCAGAGCTGGCCGGCCAAGACGAGCGAGCTGATCAAGCAAGTCGGATTCCCGGCCAATGGTCGCGCAAACGAACGAAGGCTCTACGGTGGCTCCCATGCGCGACGGGGTTCCGCTGCCCGGCACGACGCCGCCGGTGGTCTTGTCGCAGCTCGCCTACCGCGTCTTCGGGCCCCTGCGCACCGATCGAGTCCGTGCGATGCTCGATTGCCTCGGCCTCGCTGGGCTTCCCGCCGATCCCGTGGCGGTCGTCGCCGCCCGTCACGGGGTCAGCACCGTGACCTTGAATATTTGGTCGAAGATGCTCGCCGCCGCCGGGTCGCGGCACCCACTTCCCATCGAGTTGGTCACTGAGCTGGCCCGACGTACCCGCACGGGCGAGGACCACCTCGGTCGAGTCCGCGCCGTGGGCACATTCGGCTTGGCAGCTCCACGCCCCCCAAGGGCCCAGCCGACATTTCCTCCGGCCACGGCGGCGCCCATGTCCTCGCGATCCGATCGCGCGGCCGCCTGGGTCGCCGGCCGAATTCTTGCCGCCGTCGGCCCGCTCCGAATGAGCACGCTGCACCAAGCCGTCACGCGGGCCCGACGCGCCCGATCCCGTCCGCTCATCGCGAGCCAGCAGCTCGCCAGCGCGCTCCGTGCTATCGGTGCGACCCGAGACGATCGGGGTCTATGGCGTGCGCCAGAAGGCCTCGCCCCGCCGGCCCGATACCGTGCCTTGGTCGCAGTCGCCGCCGGTCGCGACCTCACCCGCCAGGAGATGATCGACGCGCTCCGCGTCGCCGGATACACCGAGATGTCCGCGAACATGAGGAAGATCAGCAGCCATCCGCTCATCCACCGCGACGGGCCGAACCGATTCGTCCTGATCGGCGGCGACCTCTCCAAGTCCTGAGCGGAGAACAGGTGGTCTCGTTCGGGAGACGGTTCCTGCTCGCAACCGCGGTTCCTGGCCACGATGCCAGGCAGAGCGCCTCGGCCGTTACGGAGGGGCCCATGTCGCATCGGGAGTCCCGATGCGGGGACCATGCCGGCGAGGCGCTCAGCCCGGTGTCCACACCTCGACAGTGAAGGGGACACGGCCGGCGAAGGCGTCGAGAACCGGACAGACCTGCGACCAGTCCAGGCCACCGATGCCGCAACCTATCCGCGGGAGCGCAAGCCTCCAGCCCGGCCGTCGATCGGAGAGTTCTACGAGTGTTCGCTCGGCTGCATGCAGTGCCTCGGTCATCCAGTCCAGCCGGGCATGCGGGCCGGGCCGGTCCTGCGAGGCGAGATTGACCAGGATCGGCAGATCGGCACCGGCCGGCGGCACCCAGATGTGCGCCCCGCCAGGAAGGAGGCGGCCGGTGCGGCACCAGCCCCGATACTCGCGATAGGCCTGCGGGAACCTGGTTCGGGCACCGAGCGCGACTCCGGCGCCCATCAGCCCGAAGGTGTTGACACCGTGAGCGATGGCGTCGGCGCCGGACCGGAACAGGTCACCCGACCGCTCGACCACGTTGCCGTTGCCGATTGGGAGGTCGGTACTCATGCAGGTACCGGCTGGCGTCGCCGAGGGCCTGCGGGCACGACCGGATACGGATTTCGCCAACCCCGGGCGGCACCTTCCGGCCGCCCCCGGTCCAGGACCGATCCACCCCAGATGCCGGTTTGCCGCGACGCGATGCCGTACTGCTCACACCCGCGCCGAATCGGGCAGTCGATGCAGGTCTCGACGGCGAACTCGCGGGCCGCGGCGTTGGACGAGAACCAGAACTCGGTGTCCAGGCCGCGACAGGCGGCCCTCTCGTCGAACGCTGGGTTGCTCGGCATCGCGCCATCGACGGGTCGGATGTCGTAGGTCGCCATCCCGGTCACCTCCGGTCGATCACCCGCGACGATCGCGGTCCGTCCCCTTCATGCGCGGCCATCGTGCGCGCCCCCGCGAACAGCCAGCCCACGCAGACACCGACGAGATGGAGAGTCGACTCGGAGGACGACCGAACGGCTCGGGTCAGGACCAAATGACCCTGACGCCCAGCCTCCTTGCGGCCATCGCGACTTGGTGCACTTGCGCAAGCCGGTGCTCGGTCCATCCGGCGCGCCGACCGCAGTCGATCACCTGCCCAGCGACGGCCGGGGGCACGCCGACGTCGACCGGGCTGATGGCCTGCGCGAGCAGCACTCGTCCCATCAAGGCGTCCGGATCCAGCGCCGGGACCTCCCAGATGTCCGTCCCCAGGCCGAGAACGTCGGCCAAGTGCCGGGCGTTGGACGCCGAGATCTGCACCGACGGTGCCGCGTCGAATTCCGGCTCGAACACGGCGACTACCCGTGACCCGTAAACGACGCAATCTTCGTGGTGGCACACGCGGTCGTGGCGCCTTGCCGCCGACTCCGCGGCCGCCGCGTCGGCGAAGCCGCCCCTCCACGGCGAGTCATCGTCGCGGTGGACGACGGTCCACGACAGCGGTTGGTCCGGCATCTCCAATCCGATCGTGATTCCCATGACCGCGCCTCCTTCGTGAGATCGCCGCCCGCAGCGGGGTTCGCTTCGGCGGCTGTCACTCGCACGGCGGTCGTGCGCGGTACCCGCACCTCGACCGTTGACGCGAAGGCAGACCTGCCCTCCACCGAACTGCCTGCTCAAGGTGCCGGGTCTGCCGATCGGTCACGTCGGACGGTTCGGGAGCGCCGATGATTCGGACGATCTCGGATTCTGCGTCGGGGTCAGGTTCCAGGCGTCCAGGCTGACGTGGACCTGCCGGGGGTCGGTGATCCGATCGAAGGCGTGCACGCGACCATGCACCAGCCAGTGAACGACTGACCTCCGCAGATCCTCTCTGGCAATGCATGGTGCCGACTTGATCTCCCGCCTCTCGGACGCACGGCGGTGTGGGGCCCCCGGGGTTGTCGATCATGTCGCGTCCGCGTGCGATGCCGCCCATGCGTCCGACAATCCATCGCGCCCGTCCGCTGCGCTTTGCTGCGCCAGGGCGTCACCACAGCGGAGGTGGACGGTCCGGACGCCGTGGGCGGCCATGTTCACCGAGGCCAGGGCCACCGCGACCGGATCGAGGTCGTTCAACGTCCAGGTGCAGCTGTTCGGGTCCAGGTCCCGCTCGCGCATGGACCGGACTGCGGCCAGGACCATGCCGCCGGTGCCGCAGGCCGGCTCGAACACCCGGTCGCCGGGCCGGGGTCCGGTCATTGCGGCGAGCAGTGCCGACAGGTCCGGGGGTGTGTAGAACGCTCCGGTGCGCTGCCGTGAGCGGTCGCCGCGGAGCTCGCTGTACACGGGGCCCAGCAGATCCCCGCCGACACCCGGTGATTCCGCGGCACCCTTCAGGTCGAATAAGGTCAGCGCGCCGAAACATTCGGCGAGGGCTTTCATCTGATGGTCAGGCGGTTCACTGGTGAGCCAGCCGATCAGCGGATCGAGGTTGCCGGACAGGTAGGGGTAGTCGGCGGCGGCGGCGCGCCAGATCGCTCGGGCGTCGCGGGTGTGCGCTCGGTCGGACAGTCGGTGCAGGAACGTGGTGCGGAGTGTCGGCGGCGCCCCCAGCAACAGGATGCCGGTGGCCAGTGCGGCCAGCGGGATGGCCACCGGCCCGTCGCAGCCGTGGCGAGCGGCCGCGTCGCGAAGGCGGTCGGCGAGCCTGCTGACGGTGCTGCCCGTGCGGTGTGCCATGCAGTGTTCGTGCGCGGCAGTCGCCCGGCGGCCGGTTCGGCCGTGTTGGTGGGAGCGCCACGGGGATACCCGGGTTGGCGGCGAACCGGTCGCCCCGAGTCGGCTCCTGCGGGGAGCAGTGCCGGTTGCTCAGGTCCGACCCGCGCGCGGCGGCTTGGGCCGGCGCATCAGGCGGCGCAGGGTGGTTCTCGCGATGCGGGTGGTCGCCGGGTCCGGGTCGCGGGAGAGGATCCGCAGGACGCCGGGTTCGGCGCAGGTGACGGCGGCGTTGCGTCGGACCACCGGGGCCTCGTCTTGGGCCAGCATGCGACCGTGTCCTGCGGGGTGGCCGGGTTGCCGGCAACGGCCTGCCGCACCCAGGGATGTGGGTGCCGGGCGTGTCGCATCAGCAGATCCTGGTCATCGGACTCGTCGAGCAGGTAGGTGAGGTCGTCGATCGCACGGTCGCGCTCCGGGTCGACCACGTCGTGGCCGCTGTCGGTCATGCTGATGATTTCGTTCATACCCTCACCGTGTGCGGCCAGGCCAGACCATCCCGTCATGCCGGATTGCGGAGCAGGCGCAGCCGGATCCGGCGGCGCATGGCCCGGACCTGCGGGTCGGTGACCCAGCCGAACCAGGTGTTCGCCCGGTCGACGTCGAGCATGACATCCTGCGCGTCCCTGCCGTTGTCGACCAAGCCGGCGAAGACCACGAGGACCTCGCTCTGCAGCCGGGAGTGCTCCAGCCGGGCCAGCACCAGCGCGCCGGTCCGTTCACCGCGGGCCAGGAACTCATTGTCCGACAAGGCACCCACCACCCGGTATCGGGCGGTGCTGGACATGCCGAGCAGGTAGATGTCCTCGCCGGGCCCGAACCGATTCGTCGCCCACGCGAAATCCGCGTAGGTGATGTACTCGCGCAGCGCGCCGGGCGGTTTCGCCGATGTCCCCATGCCCCCTTCGTGCGCGGCACTCGATCATCGGCCACGGCGGCCGATATGAAGCGGAGACGGTCAGGCAGTCCGGCGATGGTTCCGGTTCAGGTGGCCGATCCGGTCGGCGACCACCGTGTACAGCAGGTCCGCCTGCTGCGCCCGGGTCGACCGGTGCAGCACCGCAACCTGGTTGTCGCCGCCGGTCAATACCTGGTCGAGGTCGTCGGCCTTGCGTCCCAGGCTGTCCTGGACCCGCTCGTCCAGTGTGCCGAGGCCGATGAAGGTCGTCACGACGACATTGCGGGACTGGCCGCGACGCCACTGCCGGTCCTCGGCCTGGCTGATTTCGGCCGGGGTCCAACTGGTCTCGGCCATCCACGCGTCGCATCCCCGGGTCAGGGTGACGCCGACGCCGACGGTGGGGATCGAGCAGACCAGCAGTGGCAGCCGGCCGGCCTGGTACTCGTCGCAGAGCCGGACGCGCTCGGCTCCGGGGGTCGCTCCGGTGATCACGCCGACCTGACGTGGCCGGCCCGGCCGGGAGGAAACGGCGGCGGCGATGGCGGCGGCGACCTGCCGATGCCAGGTCCAGATGATCAACGGCCGGTCGCAGATCGCGGCCGTGTCCGGGGCAGGGCGGGTGCGGCCGGCCATCCAGGCGGCGGCGCGGCCGGCGATCGCGGCGGCCTTGGCCATTCCGGCGGCCCGTCGCAGTTGGGTGACCAGGCCGAGCTGGCTACAGGCCCACTTCAGGCAGCTGCCCCGGTCGGGCCAGGTGCCGGTTCGGTGTCGGTGCCGCAGGAGGAATTCGTCGACCGTCCGGTGCACGTCGTCGTAGGCGTCGGCGACGATCCGGGGGTCCGGGTCGATGAATAGGACGCGGCGGGTCTTGGTGGTCGGCATGATCTTCGGTCGGCGCACCCAGACCTGCTGATCGAGCAGGGCCCGCAGCTTGGGCAGCTCGCGGCGCCGGTTCACCCACCCGCCGAACCGGTTCTCCCGGGCATAGTTGGCCTGGAACGCGGCCCGTCCACCGAACACGGCGTCCAGGTGGCCGGTGATCGCCAGCATGGGCGCCATCTCGACGACGTTCGCCAACATCGGGGTGCCGGACGCGGCCAGCCGGATGCCGCTGCACTGCCGGGCCAGCCGCCGCACTGCGCGGGACCGCAGACTGGTCCAGGTCTTGCACCGGTGGACCTCGTCGACGGCGAATCCGACCGGCCGCCACCCCGCGATCAGGTCGACGAGTTCGGGTCGGGCGGCGAGCAATGTGTCGGGCACCAGAACCACGCCGGCATCGGGTAAGACCGGTGTGCGGGCGCCGGAGTCGAGCGCGACCAGCCGTGCGTTGCGGCCGGCGTGGTCCGCCAGCCCGCAGCGGGTGACCTCACGCTGCCAGTGGCCGATCACCGGCTGCGGTGGGGTCACGATCACCGTCCTGGCGGACCCCGAGATCGCCAGCGCAGCCAGCACAGTGAGGGTCTTCCCGACTCCGGGTGGGTCGACGATGGCGGTGTGACCGGCGACCGCGGCCAGGGCGCCGGTGACCTGGTGCGGATCCAGTTCCACGGCGAACCAGTCCGGAACCGCGCCGAAGCGTTCGGACACCACCGCCACATCGACGGCCACCTGCGGCGAACCGTCCGGTCCGGTCGATGCCGCGAGGCGCCGGGCGGCGGCCGCCAGTTCCGGTGACAGGGCGGGCAGCGACCACCGGGTGGGCGGGTCGAGGATCTCGTGCGCCGCCCGGCTCCGCCGAAACGTCAGGGACCGCGCCCGCTCCCAGGGCACCCGGACGACTCCCGAGTCGACGGTCGCGGCGGCCGCCGCGTAGGCGGACATCCCGCCGATCAGGTCCAGGCACCCGGCCAGGCCGGTGAGCGACGGCCGGATCACCGCGAGGCTGGGGTCACCGGGATCGGCATCCAGCAGCGGCCCGCCGACGAGTTCTGCGGCATCGGGTTCGACCCGGAATCCGGCCGCGGCCAGGATCGCGGCCGGGTCGCCGCCGAACGCCAGCACCTCCCACGTGCGCCCCCGACGCCGAATCCTGGGCAGGCTGCGGACCCACCTTGTCAGGGGCTCCCAGGTTTCGGGGTGGCGTTGCCCGCGGAGCCCGGTCAACCGGATCACCGGATCGACGGGTGAACCGGCCGGGCGGGCGGTCGGGCCGTGTCGGGCATCGGTAGTGCGATCTTGGGCGGCCACGGGCTCAGCCGGCCTTCGGGGCGCGCGCCGCGCGCAGTTCACGCAACCATTCGACGGCGCGGTCGTGTCGGCTGGTGCGGAACCCGAAGTCCCCAAGCGCCTCCGCGTACAGCTTCCTCGTGGCTTCCGGGTACGACCACGGCTTGTTCTTGAGCAGCCGAGGGTCGAGGACCGCGACCATGCCGATGTCGGTCTCCCGACGGATCAGCCGACCCACGGCCTGATGGGTGAGCACGGCGGCATCGCCGGCGTAGACCCGCCGGTCGGCCTGCCAGCGGTTCAGACCGTCCGCCTCGAGCTGTTCGACGCGGGCCTGGCCGAGCGGGTTCTGCGGGGCCCGGGGGATGCGGTCCAGGACCACCAGGGTGCAGGTCAGGCCCGGGGCGTCCAGCCCGGTCATGAACGAGCGGGTGCCCACGAGCACCGCGCTGTGGTCCTCGCGCCACAGGGTCGCGGTGGCCCCGGCCGGACGGCCGTCCCACTGCGACATGACCCGCCAGCGGCCCTTCGCCGCGAGCCTCAGCGCGTCGGCGTAGAGCCGGCCGGTCCGCGCGGTCGCGACCAGGATCAGCGCCGATCCGCCGTTCGCGTCGACCAACTCGGTGATCCGGCGCGCCGCCCACTGCGGATGCTCGGCCGTGTTCAGCCGCACCCGGCCACCCGGCCCCCGCTCGGTCAGGGCCGGCAGGTCCGTGTCGGTGAGGGTGGGCACATGCACGGCGGAGGCCCCGAACGCCGCCAACAGCGGGGACTTCAACACGGCGGGCCGGGCGGAGACACCGACCTCCCGCGCGAACCCGACCGGCAGCGTCGCCGACACCAGGCAGACCGACAAGGGTTCGACCACTCGGGATCCGGCCACGTCGGCGGCGCCGGTGGATGCCGAGATGTCGGCCGGGTCGGGGTCGAAGTCGACGGTTCCTCGGTTCTGCTGGGCGAGTTGGTCGGCCCGGTCGACCGGTTCGGTCACCCAGACCTGATGTCGCAGGGCGTCGGCGACCTGCGCCGGTGACGCCTTGACGACCCACGACCGGTCCTCCTGCTGTTCCAGCCACCGAGCGACGCCGGTCCGGTGGGTGCTCACGGCATCGACCGCGGACCGGAACGCGCTGAGGCGGTTGACGAGCCGCAGGTGCAGCCGCTGCCTGTCGGTGTCCCCATCTTCGGGCAGCCCCAGCGCGCGGATCACTCCGCCGACGCCGGTGGTGAACGCGACAAGGTCGTCCGCCGCGTCACCGAAGGGGCTGACGCCGTCGCCCAGGCGTACCTGTTCCTTTGCGGTCCCGGCGGCCGCCGTGAGCGCGACATCCAGGCGGGATGCCAGCGCGCCGGCGCCGCCCAACCGGGCCTTGAGGGCAACCGCGGTGTCGCTATCGAGCTTGCCGCTCCCGTCCGACCATTGGTCGACGCCCTGTTCGACGTCTCGGACCAGATTCAGCAGCCGGCGCCCGGACATCGTCGACTCGCCCTGCTTGCGGACCGCATCGGGCAGCCCGTGGGCCTCGTCGACGACGATGTGGTGGAAGCGGCCCAGTGATCGGCTGGACAGCACGACCGGAACTTTCTTGGCGGCCTGGATGCCGAGCAGCGTGTGGTTGGTGACCACGAGATCGGCGGTCGAGGCCCGCTGTTTGGCGGCCAACGGCCGGCAGAACTCCAGCAGCGGGCACCGGTTCCGCAGGCAGTCGGTGGCGGACACCGAGACCGACTGCCACTGGCGTTCGGTGATCGGGTGCGGGTAGCTGGGCCGGTCCGCGGGTCCGACGGTGGCCGACGCCCGCAACGCCCATGCGGCGGGGCCGAGGGCGTCCCTGGGGTCGGTCAGCTGTCCGTCGACGGTGATCCTGGTGCGCGTCGGCATGCCGGAGACGGCTTCCTCGGCCGCGTCGGCCAGGTCGAGCAGACCGTCCCGAGTGACCGGGACCGGCGCGTGAAAGTCGTCGAGCAGGGCCTGCAGGACCCGGACCGCGCTCATCGCACATGCCGTGTTCTGCCACCCCTTGTACACGGCGACCGACACCGACTGCCCGGTGACCGATTCCACGGCCTCGGTGATCACCGGTGCGTCCTTGTCGGCGATCTGCTGTTGCAGCGACAGTGATTCGGTGGAGATCACCGTCCGCTCATCACATCTGGCTGCCCGCAACGCTGCCGACGCCAGGTATGCCAGGGTCTTGCCCGTACCGGTGGGTGCCTCGACCGCGCACTGACCGGTCTGCTCCATCGCGGCCAGCACCCGGCACGACAGATCGAGCTGGGCGGCGCGGGGACGGAACACGGCGCCACCGGTGGCCAGCTCGACCGCGCAATCCAGGACCTGACGATGCTCGTCGTCGATCACCGCTGCTCACCGGACCCGTTCCGGGGCGGGCCGGGCGGTGGGTCGGCCAGGAACGTCCGGCCCAGGGTCAGGCGGTGGGCGACCCAACTGCGGAGCGGACGCAGCCACCGGCGGCCCGCCCAGGCGGACAGGTCAGGCCCGGGACGCCGCGACTGTCGCACCGTGTGGAACAGAACCCAGAACGTGCCGCAGGCCAGGGTCAACGGCGGGACGAGCGACAGCATCGTCGTGCCCAGCACGGCGACCCACCAGTGCAGGTGGGTCACGGTGAACCAGGTGCGGCCGGCCAGCGCCAGCAGCATCGGCGCTGCCACCAGCAGGACGAGCGCCGGGTCGGGCCACGACGTCACGTCCAGGGCGGTCAACACCCACGCGTGGGCGCCGGTGACGGACCCGGCGACCAGGCACGACGCCGGGACGCCGACCGGCCGCGGAGCCGCCCGGCCGTCGGTGAGGTCCTCGGGCGATCGATCAATCGGGCATCGCTTGCCTCCGAGCGGAGTGTCCTGGCCGCTCATGCGGCGGCCGCCGCTCGCGTACCGGACACTCGTTCGGCGTCGATGATGAGCCGGGCCAGGGCCGCGGCCACGGCCTCCGGGGTGTCTCCCACTGGGGCGCCCGGATAGCGGGCGGCCAGGTTCAGGATCCGGTGCAGCCGTTGCTGGGCGGCCCGCTCCGTCCCGGCATCCCGCGGACCGGACTGCACCGGTGCGGATTCCGACGGGACGTCCGCCAGTGCTTCCACATAGGCCGACGTCAGGTCGCGCGCCACCCGCTCCCAGCCGGGATCCCCCGGGGCGCGGGAGAACAGGAGGTCTTTCGCTGTTTGGGTGACCACATGCGCGATCCGCGGCCGCGGCGTGACGCTGGCCAACACCAGCATCGCCGCGATGAGCGGCGGCTCGGCTCGCAGGACGAGCAGGTCCGATCGCCGGTAGCTCGAGGTCAGATGGGCGGACAGCGCCCGCTCGACGGCGCCGACAGCCAGGTCGGCCCGCATGCCGACAATCCGGTTGATAGTCCGGGTCACGAACGCCGGGTCGGCGATCACCGCGGCCGCGAGCCGGTCGGCGTCCGGGCCGCAGCGGTGCGCCAACGAGGGCAGTCCGAGTTCGTGGGCGCGCCACCGAGCGCACGATTGCAGCGCCGCACCGGGTTTGGACACTGCCAGCCGTTCGTCCTGCCAGGGTGGGCGTTCCGGCTCCGCGCCGGCCGGGTGATCGGCCGGTTCCGGGTCCGGGGTCGCGCCGGCCGGTCCGATCGGAATAGGCAGGTCCATCCCGGTTCGGGTGCGGGCGCGACGCGCGGTGCGGACGCTGGTCTTGACCACACGGATGGCGAGCTGCCTGATCCAGCCGTCGATCTCCCCCAACCGGGCGACCTCCCGCAAGTCCAGGCCGCCACTCTCCGGCGGAGTCTGGGCCTTGCGGAGCATGGTGTCCCGCAGGTGGTCCAGTGCGTCGTCGAACAGATGCAGGCACGATCCGACCTCGGTGCCGGTGACCTGACGCAGAATCGGCGACATCCAGATGAGCTGACCGATCGCCGCCCTGGCCGAGCGTTCGTCGACGGCGCCTTCCACTGACCGCCGGGCCAGCACGACCGGGTCAGGTGCGCAGTGCAGTGTCCTCGTCACACCCAGTTCATGCGCGGCACGAACCCTGCGCCCGCAGACGGTCCGGCAACCCCGGGCCCGAGCCGTCACCCCGGCCGACCGGTCAGTTCTCGGACGGAATCCCCGTCGGCGACGCGGGACGGGAGCCCGTCGGGGTGGTGGAGAACAGCTTCGCCTGCGCAGGTGGCACCTTGATCTCGACCTCGACGGCGCGTTCCCGTAGGTCGAAGTAGATGCCGACGGTGCCACGCAGGACCTGCTTGGTCGTCGGGTCAATCAGGGCGCGGTTGCTGCGCCAGTTGGGTTTCCCGTCGGCCAGGTGGGGGCCCTCGGTGAGCGCTTCCAGGCGGTGCGCGGTGGGCTCCACGCCCATCATCGCCAGGCCCTGCCGGGCGTCCCTGTCGGTATTCATCGGCAGCAGCAGGACCCGGCTGACGTAGGAGTCCACGCCGGCGTTCTCACCCTCGATGCCCTTCTGCGTGTACATGATCACCAGCACGTCCATCGACCGGGCCGTCTTGCCGACCTCGGTGATGCCGGAGCCGGTGCTCAGCACCGTCCACGCCTCGTCCACGTGCAGCACCCCGCCGCGGCCGGCCATTGCCCGCACGGAGCCGAGGGTGACGCGGCGGATCAGGTTCACCGTGGCCCGTTCCGGCGCGGTGTAGTCCGCCGGATTCTTCTGCTCCGGCGGCAGCGACAGCGCCGATCGGCCGACCTTGATGTAGGTCAGCCCGTCGAACGTGCCCAGGCCCGGCGCGGCCGGGTCGAACCCGATACAGGACCGGAACAACGGCGACGACTCGGCCAGGTCGAACACCGGCTGGATCACCTCGCGGGGAGCGCCCCGCTCCACCGCGATCCGCAGCGCCTGACCGGTGCAGCGGGCGCCGGCGCTCGCGCCGACCTTCAGTGCCTTGAGCAGCGCCGTGTAGTTGTCGTCCGCCCGCGACCCCCACGGGTTCACGAACATGATCATTTCGGCGGCCTCGTCGATGTGCCGATCCGGCTCGTCGGACCGCATCGGGTCCAGCACGCCGTCGGTGGAGATCAGGTCGTCCAGGGACACCACCCGCCCGCCGGCAGCCAGCACCATCGCTGAGAAGTCCGAATTCACCTTCGGATCAAAGATCACCTGTGGAATCAGATGCCCGTCGTCGCGTTCCTTGGCGAACTGGTAGGCCAGCCACTGCAGCGCGAAGGACTTGCCCGAGCCGGTCTGGCCGATCACCAGCATGCAGGTCGCCCGGTCGGTGCGGGACGCCTCGGTCCGCGAGACGTAGCTGGGCTGCCGGTCCGTCACCGTCAGCCCGATCTGCGCGCCGTCGGTGTCACCGACCCTCGACAGGCCGGCGATGCCGGAGTAGGCGATCGCGGGTGCTGGCAGGTCGTGCAGGTGCGGATTGGACAGGACGGGGCTGGCCAACCACATCTCCGCCATTCCGACGGTCTGGGGCTAAGCCATTTCGGCGAGTTCGTAGGGCTGAGAGGTGCTTCGGCGGGACAGATCCTGACGACCGCCATTCAAGGCAGCCAGCACGCTGCTGTCGATCAGGCTCGGCGGTCCCCCGGTCTGATAGGCCTGCTCGAACTCGGTGACTTCGTGGAGCATCTCGTCCTGGTCCCCGCGGTTCATCTTGCCCTGGGCCAGGCGCTCGGAAACGTCCGCCTCATACTGCTTTCGGACGCGGCGCAGCTCCGCGGCCGTCACCTTTGCCGGTTCCACGAGCCCCTGGATGGACAACGCGAGAAGGTTCTCCCGCCGCAGGTGGGCCACCCACCGGGTCCAGGGGTCGTCCGCGGACCCCAGCCCGATCAACACCTGGCTGACCGAGGCCACGGTCAGCTGGTACTGGCCGGGCAGATCGGTCCACTGGGCGCAGTCGCTGACGCCGATCCGGGCCGCGGCCTCGGTGCTGTTCACGTCGTCGAAAACATGCAGGTGCGCCGGATGGGAGAGCATCGGTGTGCCGCGGTTGCGGCGCGTGGACCACCAGGAGGCCAGCACGTCCAGTTCGTCGTCGCTGGGCACGGACAGCCCGCACCGGGACAGGGTCTGGGACACCCGGGCGAAGTCCTCGTCGAAGTCGGACAGCGGGATGCCCTGGGTGGACATGAACGTGACCATCGAGTCGAGTGCGGAGCGGAATCCACCCGATCCCATCCGCGGCGCCAATCGCACGCCCAGCACCAGGATCCGCTGCGGGACCGGCTCGCCCGCGAAGGCCGTGTTCTGGAACGTACCCAACGCACCGGAGTTGCTCGATCGGTACACCCCGGGCAGGTTCACCAGCAGCAGCCGCACCCGGCGGTAGGTCGACTTCGCGGACTGCCGCCGGTTGAACCTGGGGGTGGCCATCGCCGCGAGCTGATCGAACGCGTTGCGCAAGGGGTGCCCCGGAAGCAGGGACTCGGCGACGGATTTCGCGTCCTCGACGATGCCCAGCGGCACGGTGTAGTACAGCCACAGGCTGCCGTCGGTGCCCTGGACGCGGCCGCCGGACAGCGTTCCGCGGACGGTCGTCGGCCAGTCGGGTTGGGTGTGCGCGCTGGGCAATTCCAGCGTCCTGGGCCTTCCTCTCATGCCCGCCTTCCCCCCGGCCGTCGGTCCTCGTCGGGGTTGGTCTGGGGCGCCCGGGCCGGTGGATCCATCCCGGCGGGATGCAGGTCGTCCCACCGACGTCGCGCCGCAGCGCAGATCCCTGCGATGTCGAACCGGAGGGGCGCGGTGCGGGTCGCCGGCGTGATGTCGCCGGTCATCCGGCACCGCCCGTCGAGATGACCGTGCGGGTCGTGGTTGTCGTGGCCGTGATGGTGGGAGTCGCCGTGCCGGTCGCTGACGGGTCCCGCCCGTCGACGGGTGCGACCGGGGCGGCGGTGTTCTCGGGGAGTTCGGCGGGGACCGCGTTGACGAACGGGGTCAGTGTCGGGCCGGCGCCCGGGCCGCCCCAGGCGACCACCCGGGGTGCGCCGGTGTCGGCGTCGATGACGAGCAGGTCGTAGGAGATCGCCGCCTGCGCCGGGGCTGTCGGCCCTGCCGAGGCTGGGGTGCCCTGCCAGACCAAGGTGAGACGGGCTCGGACCAGCATCCGGCCGTCGGGTTCCTCGCCGTCCGCGACCGGCCAGGTGGCCGCCTGCTCGGTGGTCACCTCGACCGACTCGACGCCGGTCAACGGCAAGTACGCGTGCGTGGTGTCCCGGTCGGCGACGGCCAGCCGTAGCTTGGCCCGGTCGCCGGCGGTGAACGCCGACGCCCAGGTGTTCACCGCGTCGGCGACCGGTTGCGGCGGGCGGCCGATCACCAGGCCGGTCCATTCGGTGGTGCCGCCGGCACGGGAGGCGACGGACGACGCCGCGCCGCCGGGCAACGGCACCAACGACGGCGTGCCGACCGCCGAGACCCCTTCGCGTGGATCGAGGGTCACCATTACGGTGGCCTCGTACAGCCCGCCGTTGCGGTCGGCGACCACGAACGTGTTCCGCTCGGTCGGCGCCCCGGCCGCGGCGCCGCCGGCGCCGGTGGTGGGCACCGGGCCGGCGTCCGCACCCTCCCAGTGGACGATCTGCGCGCCCGGCATCACCTGCGGCAACCACCTCCACAGTTCGGTTGTCGCGACGGCCTGCCCGGCGGACGACCGCTGGGCAGTGTCCGCCGAGCGCCCCGCGGAAGGCGAGGTCCCCAGGGTTACCAGCAGGGCCAACGCCAAAATCGGGTTGAGCACGACGCCGGCCAGGATGGCCCGCCGGTACCACCGGTAGCGGCGGGCGCCCTTCGCCTCGTCGGGTGGGCGGACCGCCGGGACCTCGGTTGCCGTTCCCCACCCGCTCAGCGGGTTCGGGCGGCGTCTGGTTCGTCGCGTCACCGGTCTGGTCCTCCTCGACGATCTGTCGGGCGAGCGGGCGGGCGGGGCGGATGTGTTGTCCGTCAACGGGTCAGGGTGGTTCCGAGTCGGCGGATGCCGGCTCGGGCGGCCGCCGCGACGTCACCGGCCAGGTCGGTTGACAGGAATTCCAGGACGGCGAGGTCGCTGGTCTGTTCGGCCAGCGACCGGCGCACCCGAGGGGACGGGTGGGTCGCCAGCGCATCCGAGCAGTCCGGGCAGCGCTCCACCCCCGGCGGAACCTGGTTGTGGCAGGGGCGCCAGCAGGTTCGGCAGCGGCCGGGTGCGTGCAGGTTCCGGTGGCGGTCCTGTTGCGCCGGGAACCAGGAACGGCACCGTGGCATCGCGGTTCAGGCTCCCCTGGCCAGGTCGACCACCCGCTCGACGCGGGCGACGGTGGCGTCGGACAACGCGGCCACAGCCGCCACCGTCGCCTTCGTCGCCACGATGTCCACCGTCGGCCGTCGGCCGTCGACCGCGCCCAGTTCGGACAGGATGGTCCACAGACTCAGCGTCCGGCGTCGTTCCATGAACGCGACCTCGGCCATCTGGTCAGCGCGGTCCATGCCTCGCAGGGCCAGCACGTCGTCCAGGGCGGCGGTCGCGGTGCGCGGGGCGGTCAGCGCGGCCACGGTCAGCGTGGCAAGGTCCACCCCGGAACCGAGAACCGCGGCCAGCAGGCGCAGGTCGTCCGGATCCGCTGCGGCCAGTGCCCGGGACCGATGGACCGCCCGGCGGATGAGCACCCGTTCGGCGCGTTGCCGATGGCGGCTCGGCCGGCGGTCCTGACGTTCCTCGTCATCGCCACCGCGAGGCGGGTCGCTCCCCTCGTCGTCGCGGTTGTCGCCGCGTGGGTGCCGGGTCGTTGACGTCGGATCGTCGGGCGGATCGGCCGCCAGGTCAGGGAAGTCGAATCCACCCGGGTCGTCGACGGCCACCGTCGTCGACGGCTCGATCAGGACGTTGGTCATGCCGTCGATCAGTCGCAAACCGTCCTGCCGTCCGGCATTCCCGCTGCCGGCCCAGCGTGGGCAGCGCATCGTCGGGGCCCGGCGGGGTCGGTTGGACCGCCCGGCGGGCGGGTGTCAGCGTGCGGCGCGGAGCACCGAGATCGCCTCCTGCAGGATGTGAAACAGCGCCGGATCACCACCGCTGTCGGGGTGCAGGACGCGAGCCACTCGGCGGTAGGCGCGGTCGATGTCGTCGATCGGGGTGGCGGCCGAGAGGAGTTGGCCGCTGTGCTCGGTCAGAAAGGCCAGCGCCCGCGCGAGGGTCATCGGATCGTTGCCCGGCGCTCCCTGCCCGGGCGGGAGCGCGGCGAAGCCGACGTACTGCTCGCCGCGCCGGGTAATGCCGTACCGCTCGACCCGCCGCAGCGCCTCCAGGCCCAGCGCGACCGCCCTGAGGTTCTCCTGCCAGGTGACGAACCGGTCGGTGGCATACCGGAGCGGGCCGTGGCCGGTGTGCGGCAGGGACAACACGACGCCGGGATGGCCGGCCCGGGCGGTGGCCCTTGGCCGGCCGTCGATCCGGAACTGGGTCGGGTCGATCGCCACCTCCAGGACCGGGTGCCGAGCGCCGATCGCGTCCAGTTCGCGGTCCAGGATCCGCAGCGTCGACGCCAGCGGCGCGGTAAACGGCGAGACCACCCGAGCCGCGTCCGGAGTCAGCCGGCCGGGCCAGGTGGTCAAGGGCCGGATGGCCAGCGATTCGGGGTACTGGGCGGTGACCATGGTCGAACTCCCGGAACTCGATTGTGCAGCTGTCGATGTGGTGGTCGGCCCGGAAAAGGCGGCTCGTCCGAGCGGTCGTGGTTCTCGATTGGCGAGTTGCCGGGTTCATGCGCGGTGAGCGAGCGACCATCCGGGTGATGGTTCGAGGGTCACCGGCGCGGAGCCGACTCGCAGGAGACCCGGACCCTTTGGACGGGCCCGGCCGACACCTCGCACTGGGTGCCCAGCCAATCGGCCCGCACCGTGCCCTCCAGTCCCGGCCGCACGGCCACGACCAGAGGTCCGCACAGGCCGTCGTCCCGGCAGGACGCGGCCGATGGGTTGGTCACCACCTCGCTTCCGTCGCCGGGCACGGTGACAAAGGTCCTGGCGGGGTAGCCGGTTCCGTCCTCCAGGATGACCAGCACGCCGGTTTCCTGCGGCGTCATGGTCAGGTGCTGGTAGGGGAACGTGTACTCGGCCACCGCAACCGGGTCCGCGACCGGAGCACCGCCCACCGAGACCCCCCGGGCGGCCAGGCCCGCGGAAACGGTCGCAGCCGCGACGGCGAATATCGTGAGGGCCCCGGCCGGCCGGGCACCGAGCGTCATCGCTCACCCCGCGACCGCCACGGTTCGGCTTGGTCAACCGATGGCGTGACCCGGTGGGTCTCGGCCGAACCATGACATCGCGAGCAGCAGCCCGCTGCGCGATCGGGCCCGCTCGTTGCGCATTCGGCGAACCCGGTTCCGCAGAAGGCGCAGTCACCGCCGAACACCCGTGCCGGGTGCTCGGCCGATTCCACCACCAGAAAGCCCATCGTCGACTCGCTCAGTCGTCGTTGTCGTGGGGCAGGCCGAGATCGACCACGTGCCGGATCACCCGGGACTTGCGGGTGGCGCCCGACTTGGCCTGGAAGGACTCGGTCTCCACCCACACCAGCACCCGGTGTCCGAGCAGCCGTTCCAGGCGCTTCGCGATGGCCTTGCCGACCAGGCTGTCGGTGCGTTCGGTCAGGGCCTGCTCGGTGCCGTCGGGGGCGTACTCCTCGTGCACCCGGGTGCGGAACGTGACCTGCTTGCGGGTGGTGGAGACCTTGCCGCCGCCATTGCGGGACTGCCCCATGTGCTCGTCGACCGCCAGCACGGTGCCGGTGAACGTGCGGGTGTTCGGCCCGAGCACCTGCTCGATCGCCTTATTGAACCAGGACTTCTCGTCGGTGAGCTCGACCGCGATCTCCACCGTGCGCAGCTGCACCCGGGCCGCGTGCACAGCCGCCTCCTCGGGCGACGCACCCTTGGGGCCGGCCGCGGCGTACGCGGCGGCCAGCACCGCGGCTCGTGATTGGTTGTCCAGCACAACGGTCATCGGATCGCTCCCTGTCTGCTCGTTTTCGATCTGATTCGTCCGGACCGGGTATGACGCGACTCCCGACGGATCGAACTGTTCGGTCGTCCAGTTCGTGTGCGGTGCCGGCGGATCGCCCACCCCGCCGACCGGGCGAGGGGTCAGCCGCCGACGACGGCCGCGTAGTCACCGTCGAAGGTGGCCTCGCCGTCGTCCCACAGCTCGACGGAGAACCGGCAGATCGCCGCGACCCGCTTGCGCGCCGCCTCGTGCCAGCCCCGCAGGTCGTCCGCCGTCCCGGTCAGCGGCACCGGCAGGGAGTCGACCGTGGTGTGCAGCGCCCCACGGGCCCGCGTGTTCATGCCCTGCTGCCAGTTGGTGGACCCGGTGTAGTCGCGCTGCACCTCGGCGACGATGCTGCCGAACAGCCGAGCCAGTCCCCGGACCCGGCGCGCCGTCAACGGAAGGCCGGCCTTGGACAGCTGCTCCACCGTCATCGACACGATCCCGAACACCCCGATCGCGGCGAAGCTGTTGGGGTTCAGGGTGTCCCGGCTTTCGGGCACCTCCAGGAACGGCTTGTCCTCGTACAGCAGCGCACCCATGTTCGTCTCCTTCGTCGTGGTTCCGATGCGGTCGCCCGCGTCGAGTCCGGCGCCCGGGCCGACAACGGCCTGGCAATCGGTTCGTCCGTCCCCGTCTTGCCCGGCCAGATCGGCGTGCAGGGCGTCGTAGTCGAGGTCCTCCCGGTCGAGCCCGTGGCGTGCATCGGATTCGTGCGCGGCCCAGTCGTCCTCCCCCGACCGACCGGCCGGCGAGCAGCTCGGACGGTGTCGGCGGACGGGGATCGGCAGGTCGACCGCGGTTGGCAGGCCCTCGATCCGGGCGACCTTGCGCTCCCGGGCGGCCGTGGGGCAGGTGGCGACCAGCGGGCACCAGCCGCACAGCGGGGTCGCCTTCGCCGGCCACGCGGCGTCGTCGGCGTAGGAGTTCATGCGCCGCCACGCGGACTGGAAGCGTCGGGTGGTGGCGTCCAAGTCGGGGCCGCGCATCGGCACGCGTACCGACTTGGCGAGCTTGTCTCGCGTGTAGTACACCGATCCGCGGAACCGCTTGTCCGAGCCGAGCTTCTGCGCCAGCCCGATGCGGTACATGCGGATCTGGTCGTGATGATCGTTCACCGCGCCGAACGGGGTGTAGGGCAACCGAGCCCCGGTCTTGTAGTCGACGATCTCCAGCCAGCGTCCGTCGTCGTCCTCGGCCTGCGAGACCATGTCGATGAAGCCCTTGAACGGCACGCCGCCGATGAAGACGTCGTCCAACCGGAGTTCGGTCTTGTGCACCACGATCTTGCGCGGGTCGACGATCCCGAACAGACCCATGAAGGCGCTGTCCACCAGGGCAAGCCATTCCGGGGTCCGCTCCACCGGCAGGCCGGGCCAATGCTTGTCCGGATTGGGCGAGGTCAGGTCGACCATCAGCTGGTACATGATCCGGCGGGCGGCCAGCGGGGTCCGCTTGGTGCGAGCCAGCTGCATCAAACGTTCCATCACTGTGTGGGCGACCGTGCCGACCGGGGCCGGAGCGAAGGGGTCCTCGGACTCCACCCCCATGCGCAGCACCCGCTCGCCCACATACCGGGCAGCGCACGAGGACACCGACTTGGCCACCGACGCCGACAACCGCGGACGACGGACGTCGGTATTCACCGACGACGACGTCACCAGCAACCGGTCGTCGTCCCACGCCAGCACGTCTGGCGGCGCGAGCGCAGGCGACACCAAGGAACCCATGCCCGTCCTATGCCGCCTCGGCCGGCGTCGGTTCGCCGGGGGCATGGGCGCGACTCCGGACGCCGCTGGGCGATCAGCTTCGGCTCACCCGACCGCTGCTGGCCCGACGCGCGGCCATTTCCGCGGCGGCGCGATCGGGCGAGTACCCCTGTCGACGCCATTTCAGGGCGGTCGGAGCGTCCATGCCGGTGCGGTCACGCGACCAGGTTTGTGCTTCTTCGGGTGTGACACCGGCGTCCGCGAAGTGCAGGGCATCGTTCGGCTGGATGCCCTGCCACTGCTCGCCGTCCATACCGATGTCCTTCCAGACCGGGTCCCTGGCCGGAAAACCACGCACGACCGGGTTCTCGGAGTTGCTGAACACGACAGCGACCTGCCCGTCCGGGAAGTAGTCGACCGTATGCGTCCATCCCCCACCGGCGTACCGGGTGGCCGAGCTGACCGAGCCATCGGGACGCACGTAGCTGACCGCCGGCTCACCCCCGGGTCCATCCCGCAACTCCTCGAAGCGCGGCACGTTCGCCTGCCACGTGCCGTTCGGCCCGACCGGCGGAACCACCCACGACTCGCGACGCGCGACGACACCACGGCGGATCCACCTTCCGCCATCGTCGCCGGCAGTCACGACATGACTGCCGTCCCGCGGGTCGACATGACTCAGCGCCCCACCTGGCGGGAAGTACGTCCGCTCGGACGCGTCCGCTCGCCGCCAGGACTCGATCGATCCGTCGGGGTGATACCTCACCGCCGCCGGAGTTCCGTCCGGCCAATCCGCGGCCACGCCGAGCACCAGGTTCGTCTCGCCGAGCAGTTGCCCGTCTGACCCGAACTCGCGGCGGATCTCGGAGGCGCCGCTCTCGCCATCAGGGTGCGGATCAGTCGCGTCGTCATGGGCGACGCCGAGGCTGAGGGCCGGCACCGTCCGCTCGTCGGCAGCGAACTGGCCGCCGGACCGGACACCGGCAGGCACACGATTCTGGTTCATGCCCGGCACATGCGCGGCCCAGACCCGACACGGCTGGAGACGCGGCGACCGTCCGTCTCGGATGGTGAGCCTGATCGTCGCTGATTGTCGAGCCGGACCGGCGCGACCGACTCAAGTAGCCGAGGATCCGTCCCCGTACGTACTTCACGGCAAGACACGGGCGGCAAGATCGTCAAGTTGGACCGCGCACGGAAGCGCCCGGTGGCGCGGCTCATCGATTGACCCGATACTCGGAGTCACCGGGGAGGGGCAGCCATGGAGACGAGTTCAACAACGCAGGCGCCGCGGCAGGGCATTCCCGCAAGACTACGGGTCACTTCTCGCTGCGCGAGTGGCGCAAGCACGAGAGCATCGATCGCTGAAACAGCAAGGACAATTGGAGTCAGCATCTGCGCCGGTTGAGGAACGGGGCAAGGGCAAGCTCCCCAGGATAGCGCAGCCGGTCATCATCCGCAGGTAGGAGACACCGTCACGCACAGAATCAAGTACGCGGCTATTACCCACGGCGAGGTTTGCTCGCCACTCCCCAGACGTCTGGAACGGATCCCCAACGGAAGTCACGGATACTGCACGGACTACGCGCGGACCGTCTGGAAAGTAGTATAGGAGATAGTATCGGAGCCCCAGGGCAGGAAGGCTGAGAGAGTACTCATGGATTGGCACACTGCGCGAAGAATACCGACATTTAGGCGGGAGTCCTGGCTCTACGTTTCTCACCAGCCACCTGATCGGCTTGTCATATTCGTTCACGGCTTCATGGGCAAATCGGTAAAGACGTGGAGACAATTCGACGCTGGCGGCGGAGTAAGTGACTGGTGGCGCAAGTCAGATATGCTATTTTTCGGCTACAGTTCCCTTAGCGACAGCGTCGCGGCTACGTCGAATCGACTACGTCAGCTACTCTTTGACTTCTACCCACACCCGCCGACCGGCCCTCTTTTTCTTGACAACTCACCAATCCGACCTCATATCGAAATGCCTTATAAGGAGTTGGTCATCGTGGGCCACTCCCTGGGTGGCCTTGTGGTTCGGTGCGCACTGCTATATATCGCTGAAAACTGGCACAAACCGCATTCAGGTGCGGAAAGCCCGCCTCCGGATGTACTTTCAGCACGCGTATTCCTGTTCAGCCCTGCCACTGGCGGATTCCGCCCTTCCGGCAAAGTCGCGCTTGCGCGAGAGCTTGGACTCTTGAGATTCGCCGAGTTGCGATTGAACATGGCGCCTGCCTACCTTGAACTGGCAGTGAACTCTGCGACACTGAACTCAATCAGGACTAGAACCAGGACCTTGCTCGACGAGTTTGGTAACGAAGGTCTTCAGGCCCTCAGGCCAACAGTCCTTTTTGCGAATCCTGACGATGTGGTCAATTACGACACGTACTGGCATGACACACAGCATGACTCACAGGATGGCAGAAGCCACTCCTCGGTCTGCAAGCCGAATCAGTCATACTGGGCACCCTGGTACATGGTTGAAGCTAATGTAGCCAGGATTAGGGTCGAGCGAGATAGGGTGCACCAAGCGTGAGGAACGAACCCGCCCGCGGCGCAGCCGAGATGGCTTCCCACGCGTTTTGCGCCGACATCGTAGAACCGATCACAGAGCGTATCGAGTCATTGCGACACCTTCGAGACCGCACCGATCAAGAACTCGAGCAGGCATTGGCAGTCTACATGCGCGAGCTGTTGACTTGGCTAGATACGGGAGCCTCTCTTAGATTCTTTGAACTAAATGCGATGTCCTATGGATTAGCCGCCCGAGCACTTGAGCTTTACGCCTCCATTCCCGATTATCACCAATCATGGGGACGACCATTGGCCGACCTGCCGTTTCAGAGGGCTTGGATTGAGGCTTCGATTCCATCGGCGACACAAACCCTAGTGGGGCTCAACATTGCAACAGTGCCATCGTCGGGCCGCAAATCGCCAACCGAGTCGTTTAGGCGCGACTTTGCGAGGATCATGACGCAGAGTTCCGATGATGATTACCCGGTGATTTACGCCAGGGCAAAGCCAGATCTTCCCTTCTATACAATAGTACAGGATTCTATAGACGACGTCCGCCAGCCTCTACTGAACCAAGCGAGCATGATTTTCTTTGCAAGCGATATCACTTGGAGGCAGGCGATCGTTGACGCTCAACTCTGGATAGCAACCATCCTTGAGACCGGTTCGCTCATAGATCATGATCACCAATCTCCGGACGCGATTGAGGACGTTTGGTGGCTGGCGCAAAGTGATCAGCTGGATGAATCCGTAGACCAGATTCGCACGATATCGCTATTGCCGGCAAAATGGCGCTCATCAGCACCATGGTCATGGCCCGAAACGAGCGAAAAAAGCAGCAACCGTGGCGCAGAGCTTCGAATCCTGCTGCAAGCATACGCAGCCGTTACGCTGAGCCCAGGAGAGATCGAAGAGCTTGTTGCGGCCGGGATCGATTCTGCGAGTTCCCCTACGCTGACAGACGTCGTGGAAAATTACGATTCAATCCGCGACGAGGTTCGGAACTGGGGACGCAAGAGCCGCATACTTCTCTAAGAAGTGCTTGACAGGCTCAGAGCGAATCAAGGTCCAAGACATCCGCTCTTCGAGAGTGCATTTTCTGGGTTGGAGACGAATGCGCTCCTCAAGCGATACCATATCCGTGGGTGACCCGCGATGGTTAGACCGCCACGCGCAGTGTGAGTGTCCATACGCATACTAGTTAGTTTGGTTGGCGATCCCCCAATCGCTCCAGACCGACTTCGCCACCCACGATCTGATCAAGAGGGAACGGCACTGCTTCAAGGCCGTAGGCCCGGACGACCGGTCGCAGATGCTGACCAACCTGATGGCGCTTCCACGGGTCGCCGTCGGGGCAGGTGAGCCCTTCGGCCCAGACGGCGGCCCAAGAGGTGTTTTGCCGGGAGCCGTAGGGGATCAGGTCGGGTTGGTGGCGTTGGGCGATCTTGAACGCGTTGGCCGGGTCGAGCAGGACGTACAGGTGGTCGTTCTTGGCGACGAGGCTGCCGATGCGGGTGCCGCCGGGTCGGAGGGCTCCGTCTCCGGCGGCCTGCCAGCCGAGCATGGTCGCGGACACGGTCCCCTTGCCTTCCTGCAGGGGCGGCTGGGTGGGGGTGTCGCGGGCTTCGATGTAGGCGGCTCCGGCGCGCAGTGCGGCGCGGACCGCGGCGAGCAGGGCCCGGCCCGGGGTGTTCTGGTGGATCCGCAGGGTCTCGGCGAAGACGTGGTCGAAGATGTCGTCGATCCAGCCGTCGACCCGTCGGTGGATCTCTTCGAGCCCGAGCATCTGCGCCAGGTAGCCCAGGGGTAGCAGGCCGATGGCCAGGTCGGCGGCCATGTCCATCTGCCGGCGGGCGCTGCCCTCGGCGCCGAGCCGTTCGACGCCGTCGCGCATCAGGTCGTCCTTGCGGGTCTGCCAGAGTCCGGCGGCGAGTTCCCAGTTGTCGCCGGCGACGCGGGCCATGGCGCGGATCGCGCCGAAGGTCACCATGGCGGCCTCGCCGGTGTCGTCGCGGATCTCGTCGGCGGCATCCACCTCATTTCCGAGCAGCGACCCGGCCTGGAAGGTCAGGTTGACGGCCCGGTTGGCGGCGGAGTTAGTGGACACCTCGTTCTCGGCGGTGCCGACGATGACGGCCCTGGGTGGTTGTTCGCGGCGCTGGGTCATGTCGGTGGCGGTCATCATCATGCGGGCCCGGTTGGCCTGGTTGTGCACCGCGCGCAGCAGGTCCTCCATCAGCGCCTCGTTGGACTTGGCCCGCCGATCGTCGGAGGAAGGGGCGAGGTCGTCGACCACCCAGATCGGGGTTCGAGACAGCGAGTACTGCGTGCTGGCCATCGTGTCGAGCATCGACCCGGGCAGCAGCGACGGCTTCCAGGTGCCGGGGGCGTGCTGCCAGAAACTCATGATCAGGCTGGCCATGTGACTCTTGCCCTTGCCCGACGCCCCTGTGCACATCACCGGGGTGTTGTACGGCAGCGGGACGATGGGGCGGAGCGCGGTGGCCAGCGCGATCGCAGTGTACCGGGGGTTGGTCCAGACCCGGTCGTAGGCGTGCACGACGTTGCGCAGCGCGGTCCGCAGGTGCTCGTCGTCGGCGGGTTCGATGACGCCGAACAGGTTGGCCTTGGCCAGGATGTCGGGGCTGACGCCGGGGGTGGCCTTGGCCGGCATGAGCCCGTCGGCGCCGATCACCTGGGCGCCGACCAGGAACACCGGGTGGCCGTCGTCGGTGGGCACCCAGCCCATGTGTCCCCACCGGGACTGGCGGGTCGTCTCGCGGGGGCGGTGGGCCTTGATCGCGGCCAGCCATTTCATGTCGCACGGCCAGGATGGGTGGGCCTTGACAGCGCTGGGGACGTTTCCGCCGACGCGTTCGGTGTGCCAGGAGGCCGGGTTGTCGACCAGCAGGGAGTCGGGACCGGTGATCCGATGGCTGACCCGGTCGCCGTCCTGGTCGATCCAGTAGACCTCGATGACGACGGTTGCCCGCACGGAACTTTCGGCCTCGGCGCTCTGGTCGATCAGTCCGGTGCGGATCTCCAGGGCGGAGGCGTTGCGCTGGTCGTTGACGGCGACGACGCGGCCGGCGATGTGGCTGTTAACCCGCCAGCCCGCGGGTTTGCCGCTGCGCGTGTCGGAGTCGTGCCATTCCTTGACGACGCAACGCTTCTCGTCGACCTCGAGGGTGCCGGTGGGTCGACGTTTGCCGCGCGGTCGGGGCGGCAGTTGCTGCCGCAGCAACGGCGGGAGGGTATCCCAGCCGCCGGCCTGGCCGAGGTAGTCGTCCAGCCCTTTCGGCCCGGCGGCCGGACCGTCGGGTTCGGGAACGTCGTCGTCGGTGTCGTCAGGTTCTTCCTCGGGCGTGACGGCGATGTTGGCGCTGTCGTCGTCGGACAGGGCGGCGGGCGCGGTTGCCGCGCCCAGGTCCAGTAGCTTGACCTGGGCGCGGCGTCGGCTGGACAGGTAGGTCCACGCCTGGTCGGCCTGGTCCCACACCTGCGGGTTGCGGTGCACGTCGCCGTCCGGCGTGAGCCAGACCCGCTTGTCCCGCAGGTTCACCTCGGCCCATTCCGGGTTGTGGTGCCAGTTGGCGATCCCGGTGACGGTCAGGATCAGGGTGCGACGGTCCGCGGGCACCCGGTCCATCAGTTCCCGCAGCCGGGCCAGCGCCTGCCGCTGGGTCGGCGGCATCGAGGCGGGGAACGACAGGTCGTCGCGGGTGATCCCGGCGGCCAGCAGCAGGGCGGTGAGGGCGGCATCACCCTTGAGGGTTCCTTCGGTGATGAGCGCGACCGGCGCGTCGTCCCAGTCGCGTGGGGTGGCCGGGTGCACGTCGATGATGGAGCCGGCAGTGGACCCGGTCGGCCGCAGGGTCTCGTACTTGATCACCCGGACCTTGCCGGAGGCACGGTCGGTCTCGGTCCGCGGGTGGGCCGGCTTCAGTTCGATCAGGAACGGGCGGAGCCGCCCATCCGACCCGTCACTCGATGACTCCCAGACCCGGCCCGACGCGGGCAGGTACCGGGGCATCACCATCGAGCCCATGCGCAGCGCGGCCCGCAGCTGTTCGCCGGTGCGGCCGCGGAAGTTCACCCCGGCCAGGTCGGCGCAGACCTTCTCGGCGGCCTGGTCGGCGTGCCAGTAGCCGCGAGCGGCGGCGACCAGCGGCGCCACCCGGGAGTCCTGCAGTTTGGCCGCGCCCGGTCCGGCGACGACCTGCCGGTAGACGTCCAGCTCCCAGGAGCCGACCGGGTCCGTTCCGGGGTCGCCGGGCGTCGTCGGGCCGGCGTGGTGCGCGGTGGGAATGTCGGTCACACCGATTCCTATGCCATGGGCCAGCCGACCGGTGACCGACGTGCCGTCGTCGGACCAGGGGGGCGGGGTGATCGGCCCGTGCCGAGGTCTCGGTTGACGGCCGCCGCGGCGCACGTCGGCTGTGCTGTACGAGGCTTACAGGCCGGTTCCGACTTGTTGTCGCAGCTCACGACCTTCTCCGACCCCTTCTGTATGTATGTATGTATCTATTTCTTTATTGAAAGAGAAAGAGAAAGAGAAGAGAAGAAAGGGGCGGACACACACACTGTCCCCACCTCCCATAGAGACCACGTCGCGCACGTGCGCGCGAGCGAAGGCCGCTGACCTGCGACGATCCGTTGGAACCGCAGGTCAGCGGCGGTACACCGACCTAGCGGAGAAGCCTCGGCCGTCCAGACGGCGCAGCTGCTGAGCCTGCGCGATCGCCGACGAGAAGGTCGGCCAGCCCGGGTCGGACCCACTCGTGACCGGGCGTTTGGAGCCGCTCATTTTGCCGCTCGCCGCCGAAAACCCTGTTCCGCGAGTGCCGGACGCGGCTCGGTGTCGACGACCGCGCAGCGGGCGCATCGGCGACTCACCGGCGGCGGCGTCCGGCTCCGCCCGGCCGCGGGCCCGACCTCGCGCGCGTACACGCGAGGGGCACCGGACATCGCCTGCCGCGGCACTTTCCCGCCGACAGAAGTGAAGACAGTCCGCCCGGGCCGGCTCGACATCGGCAGATCCGCGGCACCGGACGAGGCGACACGCCGAGGTTCGCTGATTTCTTGCCCTGTGCAATAGGATTCGGCTCGCGAACTCACCCCGACGGTCACAGGCTCCCTACCGCGGAGGCCCGCGAGCCGCACACCGGAGAGTAACTGGACCCGGCGGGTCCGGCTGACCGACTCGCGATGCGGTGCTTGGCGGGGCCGATAGGATCACGGCTCGGCGCCAACCCGACGGTCACAGGCTCCCTCCCCGGGACGGCGCCGAGCCGACACCGGCCGGAGGCCGCGACCGATGGAGAAAGGCCGTGTCGCGCGCCATCGTGAAGGAACCATCTGACCCTTTGTGTAGGTAAGCCGTGAAACTGGCCCCGCATGACCCAGCACGCGCTTGCTTTACCAACTTGACGGTCGGCAGTATTGACGCGCGAAAGTCGAGTTCCGAACGCCTCCAGACACCCTGGGCGCAGCTTGCCGTTTCCAGACCTCGACTTGAAACCTAGCCGCAATTCATTTCCGGATCGGTTAGTGGATGATCGGAGGAGTCAAAGAAGGTGACATTTCGGGACCGCGGAAGCCTGCCCCGAATCATTGTTGCCCTGGCCCGAAGGACATCCGGCCTATTTGTTTGGTCTGGGATGTCCCCGACCCAAACTCCGATTGCGACGGGTCGGTCCGGGTGACATTCAATTAACTCCCGGATATGCAGATCGACGTCATCAAGGGCTTGACCAAGCACCGTGAGCGGAGCACGAGATGCAGCCAAGCTGCGGGCACAAAATGACAAGTACGGAGATGCGCCGATACGAGCGACTTTGTCTGGCGACGAGCCCTCGCTGATGAACAGCGGAACGTGATCAGGGTCGGCCGTTGCCAACCGGATCATGTCGAGAAGTGCTACTCCTGGATTCGTCGTTAGCTTGCTTTCAGCGTTCGAGCTTAGGGACCGCCAAAGGTGCAACGCACCATGTAGAAAAAAGATCTTCGGCTGCGTCGAATCTTGACGCCAGCTTTCAGCGCGTTCAACATCGAAAGCATCTCCTCCGGGAAAGAGGTCGGCCATTCCGGCCGAGACGACGACCCAGTAGGTGATTAGGTCGTAGTTGGTGGTGAATACAACCGAGTATCGCGGGAGATGCATCTTTACGTCGTCCAGGACGTTCCTGGGTAACCCGACGGTGTGGCACATCCCGGGCATGGGCAGCAAACCTGCGCAAAGGTCGCTAGGCTCAGGGTGCACCTGTTGAACGGCCTGTCGAAGACCTCCCCGGATTTCGTCGGCCAGCTGCCCGAGTTTGCTATGCAGCCTTAGGTTGTTCGGTTCAACGACCAACGAAATCTGTTGGGCTACCGTAAGGTTCGCGAGAACGGCTTCGAAGTTGCATCCCCTTCCGAAGAGCTCCCTCGCCTGGCCAGTGAGTTCGGACTCAGCGAGAAGGCTGGAGTAGGCAAATCTCGACCAGATGTTCGTCGAGAAGCCGTTGCCGAGAAGCAGTGCTCCATCGTCGCTGTCTCCGTCATGGAACAGTCCTTGGATGTCGGTCCATTGAGCGATCCTTACATCAGGCACGGGGTTGTCGGGACGCACTTCCTGAGCCTGATTCTCAAACCCAGGATCTGCGAGGCGACACGCCGGACAGCAAATGATCTCCTCGCCTGCGTCGTGAGCAGTCAGCAGGTGATGAGCTCGGCCATGACATGGGCAGAAGGGTGGCCTCCGAGCATGAAGCGCAGGTCGCGTTCATTGACGAAGTGCCACGTCTGCGGCGGGTGAAATCGAGAGCGAGCGCGAAGCTGCCCGAGCGTTACTGGATCGCTTAGAGGTCGGACATCGTTGAGGTGCAGTGCAACCGCGATCGTTGAGTTGCAGTAGTAGCGATCAAACTCGGCGCGGCTCACTTGCGCAGCGGAACCCACGGTCCGCCAGAGTCGTGATGGAGCAGATACCTCGACCGCTGCGATTCGGCAGGTCGCAACGAGCGCACCTGAGGGCATGGTCGCGTAGATCACAGCGGGTTGTCCTGGGTCGATCGCGGGTTTCGTCCGACGGAGCTCGACGGTCTTCGTGCCGTCGAGGATTCTCTCGACATGACGTGGGTGAACCGAGATCAGCATGATCCGACCGAGCTCAGGGCTAGTCACGCACGTGCCTCCGTGATGATCTGATCGAAGGTGTCGGGGTCGATCTTTACCGGGAAAGCTAGGCGTAGCCGCCGACCACGCTGTCGTTCGAGTGGCTCGAGCGGAACCTCATGAGCGAACATCTCGGTGTTGATAAACCGAAGAGCACGTAGCTGACCACTAGTCGCCGCTGCGGCCTGCACTTCCGACCAGGTCCAGACACCGAGCCGCCGGAAGCGCCGAAATAGCTCGGAAGGGGTTCCATCAATAACCTCGATCAGCTCGCTGCACGCGATGGCATGGCCCGCACTTGGTCCCGACACCCACCATATAATTCGTGCCGGTTCCGTTTCGCCTGAGCGTCCCCCGCGGTAGTACACGTGCTCAACGCTCATCCCAAGCTCTGGAATCTGTCCGAATAGGTCGGGCGGGCTGTTGAACAATTGCGCTGACCAGTGGGGCTTGATAGGAACAAGCCAAGTTTCAAGTGGCGCGTCGACGATCCGCAGCGGCCGGAGCAGGCGCTCCAAGTTTGAACACACTTCTGCGGCTGTGTTTGATGTCAGGCGTTGAGCTGAATCGAGAAGAGTTCCAAACGCAGCCTCTTCTTGTGATCCGAGCATCGAGATTGTCGGCGTGAGCGATGGAATCAGCTCTTGGATACTGCTTCGAGCATTTACGCTGAGTCCTACGTACGTCTCGTTGATTTGGTGAAATCCGTCGGCTATAAGCGCGTCGGCGAAGAGCGGATTG
Source organism: Nakamurella multipartita DSM 44233 (assembly GCF_000024365.1). Lineage (NCBI taxonomy): Bacteria > Bacillati > Actinomycetota > Actinomycetes > Nakamurellales > Nakamurellaceae > Nakamurella > Nakamurella multipartita. The sequence goes on along the minus strand of NC_013235.1, from coordinate 2,964,906 downwards.
ATATGTCGATCACGCACCCGTACTACTGAAGCATCCGCCTCTGTTGCGATGACCCTCATCATTGCCACAAGTTGGGCAGCCATAGTCTGCGCGATTGGAAACTGATGCATTCTCATCAGGCTGACATTCACGACAGCGCTATCAACGGTGTATCCAAGTATCGCAACGGCAGCACCAGCGGGCTCGAAGAATAGAATCCTGTGAGCGCCAGTCTGCGGGCCGGATGCAAGCTGGCGGTGCCGGGTGGCAAATTCTGGGGCTTTCTCGCCATGGGAGGTATCTAGGAACATTCGGATAGTATCAGAGTCGGCGGTCCCGGCCTCCCGGCTTGTGTACCCGGTGCCGAGCAAGGCAACCGGAGTATAGCCTGGGGCAGATTCCAATTCGTCGAGCAGGCCCCCGAGTTCGGAGGGAGTCACCATAGCGACGTCGTGAAGTTCGCGTGCTGATCTACCCCACCGCCGGATAGACGCCTCGTCCCATGTGAGGAAGACATGGACGCCTGTACGAGCTGTGTAGGCGATGTGACGTAGATCGCTGCGATCTTGATCGCTTCGCGGTGCGGTCCCAGCGTCTGCAACCAGCTCTTGGAAGGTCTCATCGATCAAGTCGGTGGCAGCGTTAATTCCCGGGTGCGCGGACTGCAGTTTTTGCAGATTGAACCGGACGCGATCGTCGGCGCAGCGGTTGAGATCGTTGCCGAGTTCGGGTGTGACCAACAGTTGGATTCGGTCATCGTTGGCAGCGAGGACGGTGCGCGTATGTTTCGAGCGGCCGTCCTCGCCCGGTCCGTGAAGGTCGATAAATACGTTTGTGTCGAGAACGACCGCAATGGTCGAGTCGGATACCCCTGACCAGGTGAGAAGGTCGGGGTGACCATGGTCGCGCCACCAGACAGTCAACCAGGCACCATCATTGCCTCGACCCGGTATGTCACCGCGCGCGACGAAACCCAGACGCGGCCACAAGGTTGCAGCGGGTAAGTCCCGGCGGCACTTAAGTCGAATCCCACGCATCTCTGAGTGTTTACTAGAAATGAACTCGATCAGTCGGCGAGCCGTTCCGCCGCCGCGAACTCCCGGTGATACGACCATCTGGGCAAGCGAGATCTCTGGTCGCGTGGCTCCAACGCGGAAAGCGGCAAAGCCGAGCAAGGTCGGGCTCGAAACGGTACCTCGGATAGCTGCGATCAAACCATCCCGGCACGCGTAGTCCCTCCATGCTTCCATAGGCAACATTCCCACAGACTTCTTGTGCGACTCGCCCAGTTCGAACACAGCGTTGAAGAGATCCTGATCCGGCTGCACCTGCACGACTCGAGGCGCATCCTGTTCCGCCCATACCGTCATGGATGTTGTTATATCCGATGACAGTCGGTGATGCAGATCGACAGGCCGACGAACGGGGCGAGTAGCTCACGACGGCTTGCACGTTTTGGTGGAGAGTCCCCGGTTGACGGCGCCTTGTGCTGGCGGACGAAACAGTGTCGGATGGACTTCGCACAGAATATCGCCCACAGGGACGTAGTAAGAAACCAGCGTGCAGCTCACACATGCTAGTGATCGAAGGCTGGGAGCGCTGCGCAGCGCTGGACGGCATCAGCTCTTCGCTAGAATGGCCCTTGCCAGTCGAAGCAGGTGAGTTTGCTGCGTCTTCAGCACGGCTGAAGCAGTGAATGCCGCGTCGGGGCAAGGAATTAAGCTTGTGTCCATGCGGTCTGGATAGAATCCACCGATTTGTGGCCATTCGATTGCCGCGCTGCGGGGAATTCTGAGCTGTCACGTCTCTCCATCTATCGGTTTCTGCAAGTTGGTCGGCGGAGCGCGTGGATCACGACTCGCCGATGTGTCAGGGCCGGTCCCAACTGGGTATTGTGGCTGCCGCCAGCGCGTCGTCCAGGGCGGTGCGCAGCATGCTCTCCGATGGAGCCCATTCCCGCCCGATGACGTCGTTGGCGGCGAGCATCCACCGAGCCGCGGCGAACGCGGCCCCGGCGATCGCCAGCGCGCCGGCGCCTGGACCGGGCGCGGACACCAGAAACGCCCGGATCTGCGTCTGTGGGTCCGGGCCATCCCCTGGCCCGATCGGCGGCGCTACCGACGCGTCGGGAATGGTGGCCGCCGCGACGACACCCCAGGCGGCGGCCGGTGGCGGCTCGGCGAACACGCGGCCGATGCGGGGCGGGGCCATCAGAATCCGAGTGACGTGCGGCAACGGCACCGCCGAATCGCCGATCCGCACCGGGCCCACCTGAACGGTCAGCAGGCGAACCGCGGGTCGGCCGTCGATCTGCAGGGGACCCCAATCGATCGCCTCGGCCGTCTCGGTCAACGCCCTCCCGATCGCGGCCAGCACGCCGGCCAGGGTGTGGGTGGTGGAACCGGGCGATTCCTGCAGGGAACGCAGAACACCGGACTGCGCGGCCAAACGGTGCTCGATCGTCAGCAGGGGGTCCCGCAGGCCGAGCAGCCACGCCCAGAGCGCATCGGCGTCAGGATCCGCGCGGGTCACCACGCCACTCCGAACCGGCAAGAAAAACGCCGCGGGCACCGGCAGCCGGATGTATCGGCTCGCGCAGCCTTCCGTCTGGTCACCCGCACCGCCTTGTTCACCCGCCCGTCCGTCACTTGAACGTTGATCTTCGCACCGGCTCACGCCGATCGCCCAGACCCGGCGACCTCCCCGACGGTCACGAACGCGGACCCGCACCCGGCGACGTCCGCCGGGTGACCGGTTCCCGCGCGGCCGGCATAGACCCGGTATGACAGACATCCGTTCGACGCCGGTCGGGATCATCGACTCCCCCGGCCTCGTCTCGGTCCTGACCGCGGCCGGGATCCCCGTGGTCACCGGCAGCGACTTCCGCGATTCCGTCCGGGCGATCCGGGAACGGTCCAAGCAGGCGCGGTCAGCGGACGAGGTCCCGGTGATCATCGCCCGCTGGCGTCGGCAGCACGTCGGCATGGGCGCGTGGCTCAACTCGATCTCCGGACACACCCCTCCGGGTAAGCGCACCGTCGTCCTAATCGACCCGGACGACCAGCCGCCGACCATCACCGGCGCCGAGATCCTGCCCCTGCCGGCGAACCTGTCGGCGCTGGTGACGGCCGCCGGCTTCGACGACCACCCGACCTACTCCGACAAGACCTTGCACAGCGACGGGTCCGTCCACGAGAACGCCGCCGACTTCCAGATCCCGGATCTGGACGACGATCCGGAATGGACGCAGCCGCCATGGCCGGAGCCCGAGTTCGACGACTCCCCGTCCGATCCGACGTCACCTGCGGCCCGCGGGCCGGCCGCAGGCGCATCGATCCCGGCCTGGGCGATCGATGCCGACCCGCCGCCGGCCGGGCGGCCGTCGGCAGCGCCGGTCCCCGCCTGGGCCGAGATGCCGGTCGGCAGCGACGAATCCGCCCCACCGACCCCTGTCAGCCAGTCCGACCTGGTCACCCGCAGCGGGCCGGCCATCCTGGACCCGGAACCCGACCCGTTACCGGTCCTGGCCGCGGCGCCGGCCCGGCCTGCCACCGTCACGGCGCCGCCGGTCACCGGCGACGACCTGCTGGACCTGATGGCCGGCCCCCGCGCCGCGGCGACGCCCGGCAGCGACCGCACCCGACGTCGCGGACAGCTCGGCCACCTGGTGATCAGCTGGGCAGCCCGGGGCGGAGCCGCCAAGACCTCCATCGCGCTGGCCCTGGCCCAGCGGGCCGGGCAACGCTGCCCCGACCTGCAGGTCACCGTGGTGGACGCCAACCGGGGCCAGTCCGACATCACCAAGTACCTGCGGCTGGCCCGACCCACCATTCCCGGCATCTTCGACGCCGCCGTCACCGGCGACCCCGCCCGCGCCGTCCTGACGATGCAGGCGGCCAACGACCTGCGGCCGGGACGGTGGTTCGACGAGCTGCACTTCCACCTGATCCCGGGCCCCCGCAGCACCGACGAGGCCGACCCCACCGTCGTCACGTCCGACGTGTACGCGCAGGTCATCGAACAGGCCCAACTGAACTCGGACCTGGTCATCGTTGACACCCAGATCGTCGAGGCGCACGACACGTCCGGGCTGATCGACAATCTCGCCGTCCCGCTGCTGGCCACACCCGGTGTGTGGGGCATCGCCAACACCGACTCCTCCAGCGTCGGCGTCAGCAACCTGGCCGACCGGCTGAGCATGATGGCCGCCGCCGGCGTCGGCCGCGAGCACATGCTGATGGTCATCAACAAGAGCGTCGTCGACTTCTCCGAAGACGACGTGCGGCAACGGTTCTCCCCCTATGTGTGCGACCTGGAACGCATCGGCAACGACGACACCGTCGTCGAGATGATGAACAACGGGCGGATCCCCTCCGACCACGCCGTCTACGCCGCCGCCCTGGACCGGATCCTGCACCGCATCACCGGCCGACCCGAATTCCGGCCCGCCCCCCGCCCGCGGCGCAGCATCCTGAGCTGGCGCCGCCGGGGCCACCGCTGATGGGCGGCCGCGACCGGGCCGGATCCCGGCACAGCTGGCTGGACACCCTGACCCGATCCCTGTCCCGGATCATCGCCGGGCAGCACGCCGCGACACTGCTCGCCACCGACCTCCCCGCCGACGGCGCGGTGGTCGACCTGCCCGACTGGCTGTGGTCGGTCCCGGCCATCGACACCGGCCGCAAGGCCGCCGGCGACGGAGGCGCGCTGCTGCTGCCCATCCAGGTCGAACACAGCCCCGGACCGCTGCTCGTCATCCCCCGCGGCGCCGCCGTCGACGTCCTCTGGCGCGCGCTCGGTCTCGGCATTGACCGGGCCGGCAGCCTGATCGTGCACTGCGAACACACCCCGCTCGACCACGACGGACGGTTGACCACGGGCAGCGGGACCACCGACGGCGGCGACGCGGACGGTCGCGGCTTCGACCCCGACGTCACCTGCCTGACCGCCCGACCCACCGGTCGCAGCCGCATCCGGGCGAGGTTGTCCGCGCTGGTCCGCGACGGCCAGCACGCCCGCTGGGAGGTGCTGCGCGACCTGGAACCCTACGTGCGCTCAGCGGTGCGCACCGCCCACTCCAACCTCACCCTCGAGCTGACCGACGGTGCCGCCCGGCTCGACGACACCGAACTGCAAACGGTGACCGACCGGCTGATCCTCGGCCACGACGGCGCCCCCGACTCCCCCGTCCTCCGCCTGCTCAACCGGCTCATCACCCCCGGGCAGGTCACCAACGTCGACCTGCTGCACCACATCCGCCGCACCCTGCGCCGGGACGCCGCCGACACCTTGCTGCAGCACATCGGCGACCCCCGCGTCGGGGCGACGGTGCGCCGGTTCGCCCGGCAGACCGGCATCACCGACCCCGACCGGTTGCTCGTCGAGTTCCGCCGCGCCTACCCGCAGTCCAAACTCGGCCCTGACCGCCTGCTGCGTTCCCTGTCCACTCCGCTCCGCGTGGCCGACGCGTCCGGCGGCGCCGGCCGGTCCGACCAACGCGACCACGGCAGCGCCGACATCTGCGGCAACCCGATCGGCGCGTGGGGCGAACGATGACCACCCCACCGTTCGTGCCGTTGCGGTCCCTTCGCCAGGGCCAGCGGGCCGCGCTGCGGTTGCGTGCCGAATGGCTCGAGGCCCTGCACGAGGGACTCGTCACCCCCGTCGACCTGTTCCGGCACGCCGCCACCATCGACGGGCGTCCGCTGCTCGCCCTGACCCTGCGGCAGATCCTGACCCACGCCGGCGGCCTGTCCGGCAAGACCATCCACACCAGATTGACCCGGCTGCGTGCCAGATGCGGCGCCGACCGCATCTCTATGAGGCAACTGACCGTCGGATGGCTGCTCGACAGCCGTTGCCGCGGACGCCGGCTCGCCTGCTGGTTCTCGCTGCAACCGAGCATCCAACGCGAACCGCCGTGGACCGGGTTCCCGTTCACGCCGCAGACCAGGGGGATGTAGACAGGATGGACTGGGCCGACCTGACCGCGGTGATGGCCGCGCACGGCCACCGGTACACGCTGCTGCGGAACCGGTTCACCCAGCAGCGCCCCGACCTCGTCGACACGATCGCGGCCAAGGGACTGCGGCTGCACGGCGGCCGGCTACCCGCCTCCTGGACCCGGGAGGACCTGCGCACCGAGGCCTGGATGTCGCTGGTCAAACTGCTGGACGCGCTGCGCCTGCACGGCACCGACCTGATCACCGGGTGGGGGCGGACCGCACTGTCCGCCGACGATCTCGCCGGGCTGCTTACCGACCGGCCGGCGCCGCAGCTTGACCCGCGGCGTCTCGGACCAGCCAATGTGCCCAAGTACCTGGTGCAGTGGTCGGCGCCGGTCACCCGGCAGGCGTTGGAGGATGCCGTCGCCGACGTCACCGCGCACCGCCGAGCCCTCAAGCTGTATAAGGCGATCAGCGAACTGTCCGAACTGCGGGGCTTGGACCCGTCCCCGGCGCAGGCCGCTGCCTGGGCCAACGACCGCCGCGCGGAAACCTACGGGGTCGCGGAGGCCACCCGGCGCCCCGACCAGCTCGCGATCGCCCGCGCCGCCGACGTCGACCCCGCCCGCGGCGCCTGGCGGGACAAGGTGGCCCGGCGGATCCGCGACGAGGTCACCAGCACCCACCCGGACGCCGCCCGCGACGGCCGCGTGCTCGTCGCGTTCAACCGGGACATGGTCAGCCGGCACGGCCTTTTCACCTGCGCCCAGGAGAGCCTGCTCGCCCGGCCCACCGACCTGATCGCCGAACCGGACGGGCGGTCGGCCCGCGAGGACGAATCGGCTGCGATCCGCCGGCGGGTCGAATGCTGGCGGCACCGCCACTCCACCTACAGCGACCTGGACGCCGCCACCGGCTACACCGTCGACCGGGTCGTCGACATCGGCGTCCGCAAGCTCCGCGCCACCAGCGGATACCTGTCGGCCGCCGACTACCTGTCCGGTGACCCGCTGCTCGTCGACCCCGACAACCCCGCCACCGCCATGCTGTTCGGGACCGGCGAAATGCTGCCCGGCATCCACATCGCCCTGCTCCGCGAGGAGATCCTCGCCCAGGTCGCCGCCCGGCATCCCAACCAAGTTCTGCGCCTGGCCTGGGAATGGTTGGACTGTTCGGTGCACGGCCTAACCGTCCAGCAGGACCGTCGCACCGCCCGCCAACTCGGCTTCACCAGCCGCTCGGAGCTGGTCTCCGCCATCCACGACGTGCGCACCATCGCCCGGGACGTCGCCACCCGGCTGCTGCTCGACGAGGGCGACGCCGGCGCCGCCTCCTGACGGCGTCTGCCCTGACCACCCGGGCGCTTCGAGGAGGGGATTTCCCGGACAGTCGGATGCCTCAGCATCCCCTCAGATCGGGCCCTTGAGCGCCCGTCTCAAGTCTGCAAGGCCATTCATTGCCGGCGGCGGATGGTTGAACGAAACGGCGGTGAGGTCGCCGTGCGCGGTGGTCGGGTGGCGTTAGGCGTCCGACGGGCTCACAATCGGCGCACAGCGGGAAATGACGGGGCAGGTCCCGCTATGCAAGCAGCTCAACACTGCGCAGTCCAGGGGGGACGAATGAAGATTCGTGTTGCCGTCGTCGTGTTTGCCGGATCGGCTCTGCTTCTGGGAGGTTGCAGCCAGCCCACGCCGGTGGCGACACCCGTGTCGACTTCAGCACCCAAGACGTCGACAGTCGCATCGTCCACGGCCCGGACAACAACCGCGCGGACCACGACGTCCTCCACAAAGGACGTCTTGGCTGATCTCTGTGAGCGGCACTGTGCCGAGCTGACCGAGATCAGCAAGCTACCCGCGTGCAGCGACGGTCAATCGTGCGTTCAGCAAGTCGGTCGCGCGAAGGAAGCGATCACCGAGCTGCGTCAGGACATGATTGACAATGACATCGACCGTGCCCGCTTCATCGATCTGGACGACGACCTGACCAAGATCACGGGATCGATCGACGAGTACAACACGTTTGCCTGTGTCGATGAGGTGAAGGGTTCGCAGGACATGTTCATCTGTGCCATCGACGCGCTGACGATCAAGACGCAGGCTGGGTTGGTGGTTTACGCGCTAGGGGGAGACCCCATGAGCTGAGTCGGATTGGTGCCTGCCGCGTGCGGCTCTTCGCCCGAAACGCGCACGGGAGTCGATCGGCGGCGGCGTCCCGAACGGGATGGATCACTCGGACAGGCCCAGGCCACTACGTCCCACTCTTGATCAGGGCGGCCTGGTGCGCACGCCACCAGGGTTGTCCGTGCTTTGCGCAATCCCGGCACCGGCGATGAGCCAGTCGGCCGGGTCTTGCTCCGCCCGTTGCAGGCATCACTGCAACCTGCGCGCTTACTGTGACACGGGCTCCGCCGGTAGAGAAGTCGCCTCACGGAGAGCGGGGATTACCAGGCAGGCAGACCCTGTGCGACCCGCACCACCCATTCCGGCGTCGGCTGCTTCAGGCGGCGGTCGGTGACCAGCTTCAGCTTGGCCGCCTCCACCTGCACCTCGGACGGAACCGCGCCGGACCGGTCTCGGTCGACCTCGCTCTGCTGCGTCATTCCGTGGTCTCCTGTCCGCTCCGACCTCCAGTATCACCCGGGTCGACGGGGTCGTGTTCGGCCGCGCCGAGCGCCAGCGGTCGCAGCTCGTCGGCGGCCAGCGAGTCCAGGATCCGCAATTCTTCCGCTCCGGCCAGCTTCGACTCGCCCAGCACACCGAGCACCCGGAACGCGAGCTTCTGCCGATCCGCCTCCCCGGCGAAGGTCAGGTCGATGGCCCACTGCGCCCGCTTCCACCACTGATCGCGCCGATCCGCCCGGCTGCGTTGCAGCACCGTCAGCGTGCCGACAACCAACGCCACCAACGCCACCAACCCGGTGGCCACCGGCCCCAGCTGCGACAACCAGTCCATCACCGCCGCCCGTCGGCGATCGTCATCGTCATCCGCGGCCTCCCTCGAGCATTCCCGATCACTTCGTGTGCGGCGATCTGCGTCGTCCCGCATCTCTCGGCGAAGTCGTCGCCGTCAGCCGGCCGCCAGGCCTTGCCGGATATGAGGAACACCGCCTTCGGCGGTGGAGCCACTGCGTGGCGGGTTCCGGGGCGGGCGCGACGGGGCGTCGTCGTGCGTGGCGGTTCCTCGTGCGCCTGCGGTGCCGGCCCTTCGGGGTGGTGTGGCGGTTCGGCTGTGCACCTTGCCGTGTCGGCCCGGCGGGCCGATCGCCGCATCGCCCGCGCGGCTGCCATCCGATGTTCCCGATATCGGCCAGCAGCCGGTGCGGACCCCAACTCTGTGCCGACCCGTTCCGGCTCCACTCCGGCGACGGCGACGCTCGGCTATCTGCCCATCGGGGCGGACGGCAAGCTGCGGCCGTCGGCGACGTGACATGGCGGTCCGCGCATCTCGGGGCTGGCGCAGCCGGATCACCGATGGTCGGCCCTGGTCGCGGTCATCCGCCGCCACGGCAACCTGCTGGGCCTGTTCATCCTGGTCGGCTTTGCCGCTGCTGCCGGGCCCTGGGATGCACCATGTCGGAGCCTTGGGCGCGCCGCAGGCTGGGCGGGCGCATGCGCACCGTCACCGGCGAAGCCGCCCACCGACCGGATGCGCCGCTGCGCCACGCGCCTCGACCCCGACCCGGCTGATCGACCAACCCCGACGGTTCACCGGAGAGTTGGGAGGGCGGTGGGCCCCGGGGCGGGCGAGGGGCACCTGCACCGGGCAATTCGGACGTGAGATCCGATGCTTCCCAGGGGTATTCGTGGACTCGGTTGGCCCGGTCCACCGTAGCCTGCCGACACACGCCGGCTTTGCGACTGATCCCGCGCATGAGCAGGCAGCAGGTCCTCCGGCGGCTGACCCGGGCAGGCACCTCGATGCCTAACCCGGGCAACACCGACACCCGGATGCGCGGGTTCGCCTCCGCCCTGGGTCGGTTCCCGGTCACCCTGCTGACCACCTCCGACGGTAACGCGGTGACTCATCACTTGTTGACCCCGGCCCGGCAGGACTTCCCGAACGCGGCGTTGTCCCTGGCGCACGCGGTGGGCGCCCAGATCGACGTGGTGGACGATCCGCCGTACCTGTCGGGCACCCGGGTGGTCGGCTTCCTGCGCGCCGACGTGCACGCTCCCGCGGTGCATGCGACGACCCGCGGCGGAGACGCGGCCGAGACCGCGCGGCGCGTCGAAACGGCGCTGCGGCACCGGACCGACGACACCACCTGGGTAGCCGCCACCCTGCGCCGACCCCGTCGACGTGAGCGGCGACGCACCGACCGCTGGTACACCCACCGCCTTGGCTCCGCTGCGCCGGTGCACCACTACCGGGACCCGAACGCGGTCGCGGTCACCGTCACCGCCGGCGGCGACAGCGCCGAGCAGGTCCGCGGTGTCCTGTCCCAGGTGGCGGCGGCGCTGCCCGGTTTCGACATCGCCACCCGGACCCGGATCCTGCGGCCGACGCTCACGCTGACTGCCAGCGTGCTGCTGTCATGCGCGGCGGTCGCCGCCGTCGCCGCGCTCGGGTCGATCCGCGCGGCCATGCTGCTCGCCGCAGCTCTCGTCGTGCTGCTGGGCTGCCTGGTGACGGGTCGGATCCCCGGCACCGGCCACCGCACTGTCCGGGCGGCCCGCCGGTGTCGGTTCGACGCTCCCCCGCTGCGCCGAACCGTCCCAGCCCGGCCCAGCCGGGGACACCCGGCCACCGAGAACCGGAACGAGAAGGCCGCGACGCCGGGCGACTACCCGCTGCACCTTCGGGTTTTCCTGATGGGCCCAGGTCTGTTGGCCGGCCTGGTCGCGCCGCATTCGGGGGCCGCCGCCGGGCAGGTGTCGACCCGGCAGCGGACCGCGCCGGCCGCGCTGCTCGACCCGGGTGTGGGGCCGTGGATCGGTCACCCGGATGGCCTGGACGACCCGCAGGAGTGCGACCGGGTGCGTCTGTCCGCGGCCGACATGTGGCGCGGTGTCGCCGCCTTCGGCGAGCCCGGCTCGGGCAAGTCCGCGCTGCTCGCCGCCCTGTACGGCTGGCACTGCCTCGAGCGCGTCACACCGTCCGGTCGGCCCGGCTTTCCCGGCCGGCGCAACGGACTGATCGCCTTCGAGAACAAGGGCGCCGGCACCACCGCGTACCTGCGGTACGCCCACGCCGCCGGCGACCAGCCGCTGCTGGTGGAGGCGGGCGACCCGGCCACCTACGGCATCGACGTGTTCCACGTCCCCACCCGGGACGGCCGACCACTGTCGGTCGCCGAGCGCGCCCGGGTCTTCACCAACATGCTCGTGTACGCCTTCGCCGACGGAGAGATCCAGGGCCGCGCCTACGAATCTCTGTCCGCGACGATCACCGCTGCGCTGACCGTGACCGGCGACATCGCCGCCGACGCGGGACTCCCCGTTGCGCACTCGCCGGTGTTCTACGCCCATGTGTTGTGCGGCGGACGGGGTGACACCGCCGCCGTCGACCTGGCCCGGGCCATCACCTCGGCCGCCGTCACCGCCGAGAAGGCGGGGCGCCCCGCGGCCGCCGACCTGACCGAGGCCGACACCCGATTGGCGTTCCTGTTCACCGGCCGGGTCACCGAGGCCCGCCGTCGTGACGCCACCGAGTCCGCCCGCCGCCGGCTGGGTGAGCTGCTCGCCGCCGAGGCCTGGTGGACCCCGAACCGGCCGAAGGTCACCTGGGAACAGGTCGTTTCCGGCCATCATTCGGTCCTGATCAACACCGGATCCACCACTTCCGGCATCACCTTGGACAGCCGGGTGACCGGGTACCTGTCGGCGATCCTGATGTTCGCGCTGCGCGACACGGTCGAGCGGATCTGCGTCGGCTGGCGCGACCAGGGCCGGGCTACCACGATCTTCGCCGACGAGCTGAAGCTGCTGTCCGCCGACTCCGCCGACATCATCGCCTGGCTGCACGACCAGGGGCGCGACTACGGGGTCCGCAAGCTTTTCGCCACCCAACGCGACGACCAACTCCCGCCGGCGCTGCTCACCTCCGTGCTGGACTACGGCACCGTCCTGTGGTTCTCGCAGAACAACCCGGACACCGCCGCCCGCGCCGCCAAGGATCTGGCCGCCGGCTCCGGCGAGGGCTCCTGGACTCCCGACGAGATCATCAACCTGGACCAGTACCACGCGATCGTCCGGGCGACCGTCGACGCCCGCCGGCAACCGGCCGTTCCCGTCCGCCTGGAGTTCTTCGGCGATCGGCCCGACATGCTCGCCGACCTCCAGGGCTACCGAACCGAACTCCAGCCAGACGCGGTCGACGCGCCGCTGGTCCCCGCAACGCGAGGACGTCGGTGACCCGCCGCACCGACCTGCCGGTCGCCACACCGATGCGCGGCGTCACCGACCTGCCGCCACCCATCCCGTTCGACACGCTGCGGTCCCGCTGTCCCGCGGCCGGTTTCACCGCCGCTCACCGCGCTGACCCGTACTACCACGGCCTCTGGATGGGCGGCGCCCAAACCTCCTGGCTGACCCGCGGCGCGATGTGGCGGATGGAACGCGACGGCATCGGCGTCCGGCCCAATGCGGAAACCGGCTACAGACCGACCCTCGCCCGCCAAGAGCTGTGGACCAACCGACGCGACGCCCGGCTGGCCGCCGCTGGCGCCGTCCACCTGTGGCGCACCCTGACCGCCCAGCAACTCGCCGCGGTCACCGGGAACCGGGCCACCGCCCGTGAGGACTTCATGGCCCCGGCCTTCCACGCCGGGCTGGTCGAACGCGGCACCTTCATGCACGAACTCGCCGGCCCCCAGCCCGCCCGGCACAACCGGCTCTACCGGCCCGGCACCGTCGAGGCGTTCGACAAGTTCGCCGACGAACTGGACTACCACGAACGGATCGGCGTCACCGCCGGCCAACCCTGGACCGGCGGCGGCCAGTACGACCGGCACAACGTGCTGGCCACCGAACTCGCCCTGCGCGTCGCCGAATACTGCGACGTCGGCACCGTCCTGGGCGAACTGCTGGGCCGCCTGGACCTGCTGTCAACCGACACCCGACGCACCGAACACAGCACCGCCGACGCGGTCTTGGTTCGCCCCGACGGGCACCGGATCGCGATCGAGCTGACCGCCAGCTACGGCGAGAACACCGGCCGCAAGATCGACAAGTGGGCCCGAATCCTGTCCGAAGTGGACACCCGCCGCGTCGGCCTGTCCGTCGTCTTCGTCGAAGCGGTCAACCCGGACCGGCCCCGCAAGAAGGTCACTGCCGCCTACCGAGCGCTGCGGTCCGCGGTCGGTCGCGCCGCCCTGGGCACGCCGGACGCGGTCCGCCGCGGAGTGCCGCAGCGGATGGCCGTCGCCCGCTGGCAGGAATGGTTCCCCGCCGCCCGATCCTGCTCGACCGCGTTCCTGACGTTGGCGGCATCGCGACCCACCGGCCCGCACACCCAAAGGTGGCAGCTGGTGAACCTGCTCGACCCATTCGACCTGGAATTCGCCCCTGCCGACCCCGACGCCGGACAGTCGCTGATCCGCAACAGCCGCCACCTGCTCGGCGTACCCGCCTGGATGCGCGAGAACCCGCCACCAGGCTTCTACAGTTCCGCGCTGCTGGCCCACGGCGGGGTGGCCGATCCTATCGACCCGGCCCCGCGGGAGACGGTGCGCGCCGCGCGACGAGATTGCCGATCCGCCGCCGGTCAACTGGCTGAGTGACCGGACATAGACGCCCGAACTCCGCCGCGCAGGATCCCGGCATGACACCCGCGGTAGTCATCCGAGATCGGCCCGACCGAGTCCAATCCGGCACCTGGCCGATTGCCGCTGCTTGGCCGGCCGATGGTTGAGCGATGGACAGGAGATCAAGGCATCCTCTCCGGACTCAGTGCTCGGACAGCCCGTCGCTTGGACCGCTTGCGTTCCTCACAACGGCAATCGAGACAGGGAACGCGACCGCGCGAAGTACCGTCGGAGAGGCCGTCATTCCTGGCGGCAAACCGCCCGGCAGATCAGGTATGCTCTATTCCGAAGGGAGGGCACATGGCCGCAAGACAGTCGATGGTGACCCTCATGCGCGAAGCTCGTGGTTGGACGCAGACGCAGCTCGCCGCGAACGCGGTCATGAGCCAGGCCGTCATCTCCAAGGTGGAGACCGGAGCCTTGGAACTCGATCCAGAGCGCCTGGCTCGCCTCGCCCACGCCCTCGACTGCCCTCCCGATTTTCTTGAGCGAAGCGCCGACCTGCCGTCGATCGAGATCACCTGCCTGCACCGCCGGCGGGCCAGCACGATGACTGTGAACACGATGAAGCGCATTGAGGCCGTTACCCACCTCTCACGAATCAGCGTAGAGGGGCTCCTCTCCGGCATCGAACTCGCACCCGCAAGGACGTTCGAGCGTATCGAGATAATGGATGACCGCGGACCGGCCGCGATCGCGGGCGAACTTCGAAGACGCTGGAGCACGCCAAACGGCCCGATCAGAAACCTGATCGGCCTCGTGGAATCTGCGGGAGTCGTCATTGTCTTCCGATCGTTCGGCACAACCGGGCAGGACGCAGTGAGCACATGGCCGGAGGATCCGGGCCGCCCACCTATGATGCTCATTAATACTGATCTGCCCTCCGACCGCCTCCGCTTCACGGTGGCGCACGAGTTCGGCCATCTGGTCATGCACAGACTGCCAACTGACAATCAGGAGGCTGAAGCGAATTCGTTTGCCGGCGAGTTCCTGGCTCCGGCGGACGAGATCCGTCACGAACTGGAGGGCCTCAGGACCAGCGACTTCCGTCGGCTGATGGCCCTCAAGATCGAATGGGGAATGTCAATGGCCGCGCTCATCCGGCGCGCGCACGATCTGGAGACGATCACTGACCGGCAGTACCGCGAGTTTCAGGTTCGGCTTGGGAAGCTCGGGTGGCGCACCAGCGAGCCAGGCGACGTTGCACGTGAGAGCCCTTCAATCGTCAACAAGATCATTGCGCTGCAGCGGCGTGAGCACGAATACTCGGATGACGAACTCGCCCGTCTCGCAGGGATGACTGAACCCGCGTTCCAGCGGTACTTCCTCGCAGACCCGGGTAGTTCCGGCCAGCCCCCGCTCAGATTGGACCTCCATGAGTAACCGGATACTCCGTCGTCCCATCCCCCCGTCCCTGCGCCCGGTCCCAGGGATAGGCGAATCCTTCTTCGCGCATGCGCCATCTACCCGCGTCCGGACAATCGCGCAGCTGTGTGCGGCCGAGTCTGTCGGCGCGGTGTACACCATGCCCGGTGGCAAGTCCGGGGAGGCGCAACTGGAGAGGGTCCTGGCCACTCATCGCGAGATCGCTGGCGGCGCCGCCACTGCCCTCGCCGACGCGAACCGATACTCCGGTGCCAACCGGCTGCCCGCCAGCGCGCCGTTGAGTCTGCAATGGTTGCAGCGCCAGTGGGACGCCGGTGCCAGCTGGGCCGTCACCGACAGCGGATACCTGGACCGAGGCGCCGACGAGGACCTCGCGTCGCTGTTTGCGAACGCAGACGATCTCGCCCGCAAGGCCACGGGTCGGTTCTTCCTCGCCGTCCCCGCGGACAATCACTGGGTCACCACCAGGGCACCGGACCTGCGCACCGTCGTAGAGCGTCATGGTATCCCAGTCATCTACCTTTTCGGGTCCACAGGTGACCCGCTGGCCTCGAAGAAGGCGGTCGAGGGCTTGCTCTATCTGCTCGACTCCGCCGTGCCATCGGCCCTCATGCGCACAGATCAGGCTGCTATCGGAGCGCTCACAGGAAACGCCGTCTTCGGCGCGATGGGCACGAGCACCAGCCTTCGTCACATCTACCCGCCACGAAATGGAGGCGGTTTCGGCACCTCGCCGTTTCCATCGGCTTTCCTACCCCAGGGGATCAGTTTCCATCGCACGGACACGCTCGGCAGGGCAATCGCACTCAGCCCGGACGAACTTCACTGGATCTGCTTCTGTGAACGATGCGGCGGCTTGCGCCTGGACTCAGTTATCGATGCCACCCATGCCTTCACTCACAGCCTGCTGTCACTGACAGACCTCGTCCGGCATGTCCTGGGCGGCGATCGCAATTGCAGCCGGTCGTCGTGGGGTGCGTTATGCAGAAACGCACAATTCACTCACATCGATATCGAGTCGACAACCGGTATTAAATGGAGCTACCCGAGTTTCCTTGGTGCATGGGGTGCGGTAACGCGCTGAGTGCTGGAAGCGAATCGGTCCGCATCGCCCAGTCGAACAGCTGCTCCTCATAGAATCGCTGCCAAACTATGGACATCTCAGTACCCTTGCGGACGCCTGGGTCACCTCCGACCAGGATCACCACCTCGTCCTCGACCGAAACGACAGCGGTCCCCTGAAGGTCGAAGTCCGCCAGCGTCAACGGAGGAATCGCCGAACGTCCTGGAGTCAACGCGACCGTCCGTCCCATCGACCTCAATCCGGCAAGCTCTGCCCGAGACTCCCGCAGTGGCGCAACCCCAATGAAGCCGACGACCGACAGCGCCGGCGGGCAGGACATCGACCAAGCTGGGTCGGCGAGCACGTCGCGAACCTGCACTGGGTTCAAGAGGCACTCGAACGCCTGATTGGAACGGATCGCCAGCGACTCCCACCGCCATTCAACCACCGGAAAGCCCAACGCTCCGGCGAATCGCGTCAGCGGGAGGGCGGCACCGACGCCGATCACACCTGAGACGACCCTGCGTGAAGCCTCCAGGAGATCCACCGAACGCCACCTGCGCGCAGACTTCGAGGTCAGCGGTGCCATCGCGAGCCGGTGGATCGCCGTCATGAACTCACCTTCGAGGATCGCGCAGACGCAACCGCGAAGGTTTGGCGCGGCGACATCATCTGAAGGGCCGTCAAGTCCGCTCGAGCTCGCAGGTATACAGCCCGATCTGAGTCGAGGTTCAGGACCGCGATCATTGGAGCAGGCAGAACAAGCTGACCGACCGACGACACCTTCGCCCGGAAGCCCTGTCCATCCCCGACTGCAGAAATCAGGATCGTCTCGCGGGCACGGGTGTCCTCGGACAATGCCACTTGTACCGGCGGCACCAGACCGACCAAGCGCATAAGCGCACGTGGTACGCCGACGATCCTGCGCACGCTCACTCGCCTCGGACCGGTCACCAGCAGCATGCCAGGATCCTCTCATGTGTCTTAATTTTAAGACTAGGCGGGTCTGGCAGCAATGCCGCGCATGAGCTGGGCATGAGCCATCAAGTCCGCGTCCCGGCCGGCGTAACCACCGGCGGCCAGTTCACGTCACCGGGCCAGGCGCCAGCGATGATCACTCTCGAGCGGGCCGCGGTTGTCGGTCTTTCCGCCGAGGACCACCGGCAGAGGGCCAACGAATCAGCCCAGTCGGCCGCCCAGTCGTTCGAGCGGTGCGACACGGACGGGTTCCTGTCGCAGTGGGCGAGCGGGTTGACCGCGGACCTGCACCGCACGAAGGCCCGGATCGTCGACGCCGGCGGAACGTCGTCGTTCCCGGCGCTGTTCGACACGGACGGGAATCTGGTGGCGGCCAAGCTCGTGGACACCCGGTACGGGCGGTCGTGGATGCTGCTGGGCGACGACGATCCGAACGGGCGGGCGGCGGGATGGTTCAATCCGTCGAAGCATTCGGATCCGGAGCGGCGTCGGGCCAACAATGCCGCGAAGGGCTTCCTCATCGGCAAGGTCGCTGCTCCGGCTGACGCGAGGCTGACCAGTCCGCCCGGCGCGCGGGGGCTGGGCGGCGCGACGTCGGTGAGCGTGTCGGTGTACCGGACCGACCGCGGCTTCAGCCGCGACGTCACGGTGCTGGACAATGGGATCGACCAGCATCCGGCGATGGTCCTGGACAGCGTGCTTGGTTCCCGGGTGGCCGTGACGGCTGGCCGTGACGGTCTTGCCCGGTTGGAGCAGTACCTCACGGATGCACAGGCCGCGGGCGACCGGCTTCGAGTTCGGTCCCTGCAGGGGCAGATCGGCCGTGTCCGGGTCGAGCATGAGCGCGCCCGGGACGATCTGGCGCAACGGGAGTCGCGGCTGAAGGACCTGTTGCTTGACGACATCGCTGATCCTGGCCGGCGCACGGCCGCTTGGGAGCAGGTTGTGGCGCAGCACCCGATCACCCAGCAGACCGCCGCCGATTCGCTGGCCTGGGTCGCCCGGGTGGACGCGTCCCGCGGCCGCCAGCGTGCGGTGGGCAACTCCACCGGCACCCGCACCAGCGGAGGATCGTCGTGACGGATCAGCAGCATCGGCAGCCCAAGGGGATTCGGGTCGGGGGCCAGTACGCCGCCCAGGAGCGCAGCCCATCGCAGGTCGTACTGGACGACCTCGGATTCACCGACGACGACCAGCTCGACGCCGATTGGGAGTCCGCCAACCGAGAAAGCAGATCCACCGCCGACGGACCGGGCTTGAGCGAGCGCGGCCCGGGTGTCGACGAACCGGGGTTGCGCGAGACCCGGCAATGGGCCACGGCCGCGGTCGGTGTCGGCACCGACACACCGTGGGGGACGGCGGAGGAGATCGCGGTCGTGGCACCCGGGATCAGCCGGGTCGGCACCGCCGAGCACGGTGGCTGGCGACTCAGTCCCGAACGGAACGCGGCCGTGCCCGACGACCTTCGGGAGGAGTCCGGCTGGTACGAGCTGGACTGCGCGTGGGCGAAGGCGGCGATCGCATTCCCGGACGAGCCCGGTGTCATCGGCATCAACGAGCGCATGCGCGGCATCGACGACCGCGCCGACGCGGACGGCATCACCCACGTCGAACGGGTGGTGCGCGACCACTACCCGCACGAGTACGAACGATTCACCGGCCGCCGCGTGCTGCCCGGCCAGTCCACCGTCCGGGATCGCGAGTTCACCGACCGGGAGAAGCTCGAGCATCGGATGAACTACCGGGCGGTCACCGACGACGACCGACAACTCGCCCGGCACATGTACGAGCAGATGGGCCCGGTCGTCGCGGGCAACATGGACGCGAAAGCCCGTAAGGTGATGACCATCCCACACGGCATGCTGCTGCAGGGTTGCCGATCCGGTGACCACCGGGTGGACGTCGCCGTCCGGCATCTGGGCCTCGGTCTGCGGGAAGTCGTCGTGTTCGACAGCCGGGGCACCGTGCTCGGCTCGGCCGCCACCCGAGGCCAGGGCGAATTGCAGAAGGCGATGCTCGCCATCGGCGACGGCCGGGTCGACGAACTGCGGACGCTCGACCGGCGGCTGCGTTGAACCATGGTTGGCGACTGATCCCGGCATGGACCGCGACGACCCCTCCGCCCGGGAGCGCGCCCGTGACGACATCACCGACTGGCTGTCCGGTGTAGGTGCCGTCGTGGTGGCGGTCGCGTTGGTGCTGATCGGCGCCGGCGTCGTGATCGCGATGTTCCTGTAGCGGCGGCGACACAGCACATTCCGGCCGGCGGGGCCGCAAGGTTGCGACTGATCCTGGGCATGGGACACAGGACGCCGGACCCCCGCAACGTCCACGGCACCGCCGGAGCTGGCCTGGTCGACGCGACCTGGGCTGCGAACCCGGCGGTCGCCCGGATCGGCCGCAACGGCGAGATCCGAACCGCCCGGCTGCTGGACGATCACCGCCCGAGCAACACGGCAGTGTTGCACGACCTGGCGGTCCCGGCCGCCGGGTACACCGCGAACATCGACCACGCCGTCGTCTCCGACAACCAGGTCCTGCTCATCGACACGAAGGCGTGGCGGTCCGGCCGGTACTGGACCCTGCTGGGGGTCACCCGGCGAGGGCGGCAACGGTTCGGCCACGCCGACACCCGAACACCGGCGATGGCGCGGGACCGGATCGCCCGGATGCTGGACTCGAGGGGCATCGCGGCGACCGTTCTCACCCCGCTGGTCGCCGTCTGGCCGTCGTCCCCGACCGGAACGGTCAGCGTCCGCTGGCTGCGGATGCAGGGGTGCACACCGATCGCCGCGGACGCACTGCCCCGCCGGATCCGCCGGATCATCGGCAACCGGCCTGCCGATCCGCGGGTGCTGAACGCGCTGGCCGAACTGGTGGGGCGCAACGGGCAGCCGACACGGATCCGCTGAGGTGGCTGCTCGCCGACCCGTGGGACGCCGCTCCGCCGCCGGGGTGTCCCCGCTGGTGAGCCACCGCCGGCTGCTGCTGGCGTCGGGTGTGGTGGCGGCGGGCATCGCCGGATGGCGGGGGTATCCCCCGGTCACCGCGCTGCAGGTGGCGTCGCTGCTGGCCGCGTGGCTGGAGCCGCCACCGATCCTGACCGGGCCGAAGGACCGGCAGTCCGGCCTCCCCACCCCGTCCGGCCCGGCCGAGGCGAAACGACTGTCCGCCTACCGGTTCTGGTCAGGCATCCGGTGGCGCCTGATCCTGCCGGGCGGCGACTGGCTCCCCGGCTGGCCGGTGCTGGCGGCGTGGCTGGCCGCCGTGCTGGCCGCGGCCGTCGGTTGGCTGATCCCGGTGAACGACACGGCCTGGCGGCACGTGGACGCCTACTCGTCGTTCGTGATCGTGGTGACCCTGTCCGCGGCCGGACGCCGTTGCGCCGACCCGGACGTCGGGCCACCGCACCCGGGGGTCCGGGTGAACAGCCTGCGGGAGACCCGCCCCCTGGTGTGGGTTGTCGCCGGAGTCACGGGCCTGGCCGCCGGGGTCGCGGCCTACGTGATGCTGCCAGTGCCGCCGTCGCCCGTGGTCGTCGACTACGAGGTCATCGAACCCGACCCGGCACGCGTCCTCGTGCTACCCGATGTGCCGGGTGCCACCATAGGTATGTGCACGTTGGTGGCGCTCACGGTGGCGCTGCTGGTGCTGGGCCGGCCGTGGCGGCGGGCCGCGCTGTCCCGGTGGCGGCTGGCCTGCGCGCAGGCCGCGCGGTGGGACGCCATCTGGCGGTCGCTGAAGTTCGATCCCACCCCGATGCTGCTGGACGTGGCCGACCTGGGGCCGGCCCGGATCGAGACGTTCACCGCGCCACCCGCGCAGGGCGCGGCGACCTTCCTGCCGCTGGCGGGCAAGCTCGCGCCGGCGATCGGCGCCGGCATGCAGGTCCGGATCCTAGAATGCTGGGACACAGACCAGGGCGGCCAACCGGTACCCGGCCGTCCCCACCCACTGCACTTCCGGGTGGTGACCTGGGCGGCCGACCAGACCCCGGACCTGACCGACGCGACCCTGCCGGTGCCCGTCGTGGAACTGTTCGCGCACTGCCAGATGGTCCACGTCGCCGAGTCCAACAGCATGCTGCGGCCGATGCTGCTATCGGCGACCCTGATCTCCCAACCACCGGATCGGGACCCGCAGCCCGGTCCCCAACCGGGGATCTGGCGGGCGGTGTTCGTCGCGCCGAACGGGCCGTCGATGAGCACGATCCGGTCCCACCTGGGCGCCGAGGCGTTCAGTTCGGCATTCGGGGTGCCCGCCCTCGTCGAGTTCGACCAAGTCCCCGATCCCGGCGGCGACGGGATCATCTTCGGCGCAATCGGCCACCCAGAAGCACCGCTGCCGCTGCCGGACGATCAGTCGACCCCGGACTACGGCGCCTGGATCGACCTGATCGACATGTCCGACCACTGGGATCGGGTGTGGGGTGAAACCCTCAAGCAGGGCAACTCGCCACCGGTCCCGCAGGGCGCCACCCGGCTGACCGAGAACCTCCCCAACGGCACCGAGGTCAAGCTCATCGGCTTCGTCGTCCGCCGCGGCATCGACCTTTCCCTCTACGACGGCAAAGTCGAGAAGAGCCTACGGACGGCGATGGACGGCGCCGGGTTCGTGTCCATCACCGGCTGGTTCACCGGCCGGCAGAAGACCAACCGGCACCCGCAGGCGTTCACCCTCACCTGGGCGCACGGCCCGGTCCCCGACCGGCCGGACCTGCTGAAGGCATCCGTAGCCTCGAAATGGGTCATGGCCGGCCAGCTGAACCAGGCGTTCGACGCGGTCCGACTGCCCCGTCCGGATCTGATGCGGGCCAAGGCACTGACCACCGGCCGCTCCGAACGTGCGGTGTGGGAACTACAGATCCGCACCTACGACGGCTGCACCGCGGCCGACGTGATGCGCCGCTCCGACGCGCTGCGGGCCGCGCTGCGCACCGAATGGCTGCGGATCCAGGCCGACGACTCGACCGCCGACACCTGCCAGGTCTTCGTGGGCGGCTCCCCCACCAACCCGGACGTCATGCTCAGCCACCCGGACCAGGACCGGCTGCGTCTGCTGGCCCTGGACTGGGCGCAGATATGGCTGGACTGCCGCGTCAAAGGCGCGAACGGGCACCCACCCGCCCTGCTGCAGTCCGCGTCGATGCCGGGCAACCAGGCCATCCAGGTGCTGGACTTCCGGCTGCCGTCGCCGGTCAGCTTCGCGTCGATCAAGGCCAACATCGCCAAGCTGAAGACCGCGTCGGTCAACGAGTTCGTCGAGGCCCGGCCCGGGGCACTCGGTGCCGACACGATCCGCCTGCTGACCTGCCCCGTCGACCCGATGCCCACGACGGTGGCATTCGACTGGGCCTTCCGCGACCCCGACGGCGCCCTGCCGATCGGCACCCGGGTGGACGGCTCGACCGCCGTCGTCGACCTGCGCGAATCCCCGCATGTGGCGCTGTTCGGCACCACCGGCGCCGGAAAGAGTTCGACCGCCCAGGGACTGATCTACGCCGCGCTCGACACCGAATGCCGGGTGGCCCTGGTCGACGTCCGAAAGAAAGGCGCCGACTTCCGGTTCGCCCTGGACCACCTGATCGGCTTCGCCACCGAACTACCCCAGGCCGCCGCGCTGATGGAGGCCATCCACGCCGAGGTCGGCCGACGGGCAGAAGTCAACGCCAACCACGGCGTCGGGTCCGCGCGCGACCTGCCGCACAACCTGCGCCCACCCACCATCGTGCTGTTCCTCGACGAGTTCGTCGGTCTCATCCACGCCCCGAAACCCTCTACCCGGGCTGAGGACGATCCCCAACTGGAGGCGCGGCGACTGGCCGACCTGGCCGCCTACACCGCCAAGCGCCGCATCGCATTCCTCGCAGAACGGATCGCCGCCGAAGCCCGCAGCGCCGACGTGCACCTAATCCTGGCCACCCAGCGGCTCAAGCAGGACGTCCTGGACGCCGCCGGACTGAGCGACCTCAAGACGAACCTGGCCCGGATCCTGCTCGGCAAGGCCAACCCCGGTGAACGGATGACCGCCCTGCGCGATCCGGAGAACGCGCCGACGCTCGGCGACACCGTCCCCAAGGGCCGCGGCATCTGGGAGTCCACAACCGAGCCTGCGCAGGCCGTCCAGTTCTGGTACGCCACCCCCGACGACTACCGGGTCCACCTCCAGGCCGGGGTGCCGCCGATCAGCGAGCAGGACCGCATCGACATCCGCCCATACCTACCGGCACCGGGCTCCGAGGAACTGCCCGGCAGCATCGTCCCCCGCGACGAACCGGACCTGAACGTGCACCTGGGCACGTTCGAGTTCAGCATCGACGACCTCGACGCCATCCCGGACATCGACGCCGACCGCTCCGACGACGCCAGCGTGCCCGAGTCGATCTGGCCGTCGAACCCGGCGACCGTCGAACCCGGCGCGCCGATCGACTGCATGCCAGTTCCCGCGGCATCCGCGGGTTTTCAACCGACCGGCGGCCCCGATCCGATCGGCGCGTTCGAGTTGCCGGATCTCGACTGGGACCCGGCGGGAGACCCCGACTCAGAAGACGAGTTCGATTCCGCCACCACGACGACGCTTCGGTCGGGCACAGCCGGCGGTTCCGGCCACCCGGACGCGGACGTCGAAGGCACCCACGCGGAATCCATTTCTGCCAGCCGCCCTTCGCTGCTGCATCATGCGATCGATGACGAGTTCGGAGATGTCTCGACGGGCTTCAGGCTGCCGCGCCGCGTCCTGATCGATGACGACCTCGGTTGAGCGACAACCCGGGGCCGGCCTGATCCGTCCCGACGACCATTCGAGTTTCATGCGGTTCGTCCCCTCGGGTGCGCGGTCGAGGGGTGGGACTCGACCGTCGCCCCGCCGACGCATGAACGGTTGGCCCCTGGGCACCCCCGATGGGTACGGCTCAGCGCGCCTTGCTGTCAGGGCCATTCGCCACATCCCGGATGGCCTCCATCACGGCGGCAGCATCCTCGGCGGGTATCGCCAGCAGGGTGTCCATGACGCCGTCTGCGATCCGCACGCCCGGGATGCCGCTGTCGTAGGTCGGTCCGTTCCGCGCGTCGACCACTTGCTGTTCGACGCGTCGCCTCATCGGCGAGGGCCCGGCTGCGCTGTTCCAGGAGAATCGTAGGTCCGGGCGGCCGAGGGTCTCCGCGATCCAGGAGTTCAGCGCGCTGGTCACCGCCGACTCCGTCCAGGCCGGGACCACGGAGTAGCCCAGCGCAGGGTCGGCGGCCAATCTCGCACGAAGGCGGTCTCCGTCGTCGGTATCCAGGTTGCCGCCCCGAGGGACCGGGCATTGCAGCACGTGTCGGCGAGTGCACCCTTCCTGCTCGAACACGACGTGCAGGTCCACGTCGGGCTCGGTCTCGACGTTGTGCACGCAGTCGTCGGGATCCCCTGGCGGCACGACGGTGAGCGCCCAGGCCGGTGACCGGATGCCACGTTCGACCTTTTCGATGTGGACGTCGATCCAGCCGTAACCGTAGGGCTCGCTTGCGGTCACGTCATCGCTGTACCAGGTCAGCACCCGCCCGGCCGGTACGTCGGCCAGCCGCAACAGCGCCGGATCGAGACCGGCAGCATCATCAGCATTCCTGGTCACTGCTTGCTCCTGTCGCACGGTGGAAGGCGAACCGGGACTCTCGGCACGGACGTCGAACCGGGTCTGACCGCGGTTCGACCGCGAGGTACTGCATTGTCATGCGCGGCCCGGCCGAGCAGCGCACGTGGTCGATCTACTCTGACCGCGCATGAATCGGACATGACGACCATCGAAACCGCCCTGACACTGCCCGATGCCACCCTCAATCCGGATGTCAGCCATGCGCTGGCCCGGCTGGAGGCCGATCTGGCCATGCTTGTCGACGCCGGAGCCGACCTCGACGGACGCGACGAGCCGGACGACTACGCCTGGGACTTCCATCGGGCGGCCGTCCTGTCCGCCCACGACGCTCTGCGCGATCGCCTCGGTCACCCAACCACCCCCGACGTGGTCGATCGCGAATACCAAGCCTGGCACGACGCCCGGCGGGACGAGCTGACGCGCCTACGCACCCAATTACGGGGCACTCCGACCCGCTGACGCTCGCGCAGGACACCGACGAGGACCGACGACAACAGCCCGCCCGTGCTTTTGGGTAGCCGGCCTGCACGACTGGCCGATGGAGGGAGAACGGATGGAAATGGTTGCCGTACTTATTGTCTGGCCGCTGTTCTTCGTCAGCGCGTTCGGACTGATGTGCACTTACCTGAGGTTGCCGACCGATGGCTTTCGCAATCGCCGGGCGACCCGACAGGTCGCCCTGCTCGCCGCTTGCACCCTGATCACCGGCGCCGCATCGGTTGGCTCTGCTACATCGTTGCCTCCGATGCTATCTCGTGATGCTGCGATTTTCGATTTCGCGGCATCAGAAGCTCATGCGTAAGCCTGGGGCCGGACCCATGACCCCCAGGACGGCCAGATCAAACGTCGCTTCGCGTCGTCGTGGTTCACCGGTCGTAGTTGCGGTTCGAAGGGTGGATTTGGGCGTCGACGATGCGCTTCAGTTCCTCGCAGGAAAGGAGGTAGTCCAGCCGGCCCGATCCCCGTTTACGGCCGTCCATGATCCGGCGGAACTCGGACAGCATGCGCAAGTATGTGTCCAACATCAGCGTGTGCGAGTTCCCATTGTCATGGCGATTAATCTGGGGCTTCAGCTCCGTCCATCGACTATCGCGCATGAGAAAGTCTACGTAGCTTGCCATTTGACCTTCGAGAGCGTCGTTGTGATCGAAGCCCCCGAACTCTAGGTGGTACGACAATTCATCATCGACGAGTACCCCTGCCTTCGCCAGATGATCAATGCTGAAGGTGATAATCCGGAACATCTGTAGAATGTCCGAAACGCGGCCGCAATCTCGCTTAGACAGTTCGGTGCTAAACCCGGCGACTTCATACCAATACGAGCCAGCGAAACCCGCTTCAAGAAGGCGCGCACGCATGAGCTGGTAATCGGGATCGCCATCGTCTTCGTTAGCATCTTCGGGCAGCACCCGGGCGAGGATGCGGTGCAAGAGCGAGAGCGCCTGCCTCTCGAAGATCCGCATGCTTTCCGGGGCAGGCTCGTCGCCATGTTCGACCTCCTGTTCGTAAATGGGGACTACCGCCTCCAGCAGCAGGTTTCGCACAAACTCGCTGAGCGTGAGGCCGTCGACGTCAGCCATCTGCTTGAGATGGTCGCGGACCCGATCGTCGACTCGGATGTTCAGTACAGCCATGCTGTCCTCCAGGTGTCTTGTATGACGCTCAGCGTAGCACTGTCATACGTCGACGGTCCACAAGCTGGCGACCGGTGAGCTCGCCAGCTTGTTCAGTTGACCCTGGAGCGGGCGTAGGCGAGTTCTCGCTTCGTACCGAAGCGAGCCTTCTCGCTGCTCGGCGACCGCAGACGCGAGCGGTCCAATCGTTCCCACCGGTGGCGAGCTGAAGGCCGCGCATGACCGAGACATGCGGACCATCGACCCTCCTCAATCCATGACGGATCTTCCGTCCACAGTCCAGGCCGTGCTGGCGGGCATCGACGCCGTCGAGGTGACCGACGTTTGCCCCGGCAACGCACACAGTGGATCCTTCACGTTCACCACCAAGGACGGCCGCCAATGCGCTGGTCGGTTCGGCTCGGCGTTCATCGAGATGAACGGCCAGGGAATGCCCGAACGCCTGGCCAGAGTTGGGTGCAGCCCGGGCGCCAGCTGGCGCAGCGCCAAGGAGTTCGCCGACTCGTTGCGCACCGAAATCGGCTGCCTTCTCCGCGACCTCACCGCCCACCAGGTCTGGTCGGAAGCGCACCCGGACCAGGTGGGGCACACCGGCCGGTTCACTGTCGCCGTCGACGATGCAGGCATGGTGCGCGTGGAACTGGTGGTATGCGATCCGCTGACCCCCAACGCCGACGTTGTCGTCACCGGGCTCGGCACCGCCGATGGCCTGGACCGGTTCTCCGCGACAGTTGCGCCCCTGGGGCAGGCGGTTCCGGAGGAACTCGCCGAGTTCGTCGACGTCGCTGCGCCGCTGATCCTGCAGCGCCGAATGGGCATGGCAACCTGGATCCTGTTCAGCGTCATCGAGGTTGCGGTCCGCGACACGCTCCGCAAGCCTGCCTACACCGGTCGGTGGACACCCACCGGACACTCCCGGCCCGAAATCGAGCACGCATGAACGGGGCTTTCCGGCCGAATCGCCGGCCCGCGGGCACCCTCGACGGTGGGCGATTCGCTCCAGATCGGCGGAGCACGTCCGGAGTGACCCTCCGTGGACCCGGCGACACCGCTCACGAACCCCGGAGTCTTGTGCACGACGCGCTGACGGACATCCCGGGAGTGCAGGTGGTCAGCCTCGGTGTCGACCGGTCAGGGGGAGGCGTGCTTTTCGAGTTCCGCGACGCCGACGGCGACGACTACTCGGGAGTCGTGTCGCCCGGCCTGCGGCGAATAACCGCACCGCACCCCACCGCGGGATTCGAGTCCATCACCATCGTTCCAGCCGCGGATGGCGTTGACGACGACCCAGCCGAGGACGCCGAATGGATTCGCCGGCACGGGGAACAGGCCGTGCGCAACACCGCGGCCCAGCGCGCCTGGGAGGCGATAGCCGGGGAGGAACTCCCCGACGACCAGGCATTCACCGTGCACGCCGAACCGTGCGGGACCGTGCGCGCCGAACTGCTGGTCCCCTGCGACGGGTTCGACGCCGAACTGGTCCACAGGCAGCGTCAGGGTGCCGGTCCCGAGTTCGACATCCGAGTGTCGGAGGGGTCCCCCTACGTCCCACCTCATCTCCGAGAGGTCGTCCAGGCCGGCCTCGCTCACGTCGTCTCCCGCCAGACGGGCGAACCGATCGACACCACCGCCAGCCGGATGGGTCAGGCAGCCAGACTGGCGCTGCAGGCACGCGTCTACCGCGGAAGCTGACCGCGCTATGGCGGCGTCAACGACAGGGTGGCTTGGCGACTGATCCGGGTATGGCCACCATCGAACGCATCGCCATTCCGCTGCCGACGGGCTTCGACCCTCGCAAACACTCGGCCGGCCTGCTGAAGCTGATCTGCGATCGGCACGGTGACGGGTGGGAGATCGACAACATCGACCTGGGGGCGAGCCGGGCGACGGCATCCCGGCAGGCGGCGATCACCCAGGTGTCCGCGTCCGAGTCGGAACGCGAGTCCTTCGATGTGCGGCTGGCCCGAGGCACCAGGCCCACGGACGGCGACCGGATGGCGGCCAAGCTGGAGGACCAGTACCCGGGGCACGTGATGAGCCGGTTCGACGTCCACCTCGGGCTGGCAACTCTGACCAGGATGGACGCCCCGACGATCCGCTGCCGGGGGGCAGTGGCACAGGCTTTGGGCGTCAAGCCATGGGAGGTGCGGTGCCGTCCGCGCGCCGACGGCGGGTTCGACCTGGGCCTGCCCAACCGGTACATGCCGTCCCGCCATGACGGAAAGCTGGACGAGGTGGCGACCGCAGTGGTGGGGCGCCCGGGTTGGTACGTGACGGTCGACCCGGCCGCCCTGACCGCCTCGCTCATTCCGTCCGAACCGCCCACCTTCCCCGCCCTGATCCCCTACCCTCTGGCCGACCTTTCCACGACCGACCGGGACCGCCTGATGTTCGGTCGCCGACTTCCCGCGGCCGGCGCCCGTCTGGGCTCGGTGGCCGAGATCGACTGGAAGGCGCAGGCCTTCGCGCTCGTGGCGGGCCTGCCCGGCTCGGGCAAGTCGGTGACGTTGAATGCGATCATCGCCGGCTCGCTGGCCAGCGGCAGTGAGCTGTGCGTGATCGACCTGCCGGCCAAGTCGCTGGACTTCGCCTGGTGCAAAGACATGGTGCGCCCCGGCGGGTGGGGATGCGACAACGCCGAGGCCGCAGTCACCGCACTGGCGTTGGTGTACGCCGAGGGTGAGCGACGCGCCAGAGTGCTGGCCGCAGAGGGAGTCGTGAACTGGCTGGAACTCCCGCAGGAGCGGCAGTTCGCGCCGATCCTGGTGGTGGTCGACGAGGTCACGGCGCTGCTCGTACCGCGCCGCGTCCCGGCCGGCATCCCACGCGACCACCCGCTGAAGGTGGAGGTCGATCAGGAGAACATCCCGAAAGCCGCTCTCGACCGGTTCATCAACAAGATCGTCGCCGAACTCCGGTTCGTCGGCATCCGACTCGTCCTGTCCAGCCAGGTCGCGAACAACTCCACCGGCATCGGACCCAGCCTGAAAGCCAAGATCGGGCACAAGATCCTCGTCGGCTCCAATCCGTCCAGACAGGCCCGCACCCAGGCCTTCAACGACGAGACATCCGTCCCACACGTCCCGCCGACGATCCGGGCAGACTGCGACGCCGCGAAGGGAAGCGGCTGCGCAGAACTCGAGGGCACCGCACCGTACGTCTTCAAAAGCTTCTACGCCGCAAGCGACGACTACCGGGCCGCCCTCCTGCGGCTGGGCGTGCCGACCACTGGCCAGCCGGAGCCCACCGCGCGGCAGATCGCTCAGCACACCGATTCGCTGCGCGTCGACGAGGCACTCCTGGCCCCACGCGGCGCTCGCCGGGGCGCGGACGCCGATCCCGACGGCGAGCCGGTCACCGACAGGAACGGGCGGCCGCTTCGTGGAATCGCCGCCGCGAACGCCCGCAGCTCCCGCCTACAGAACCGGTCCTGAAGCGCCGAGGAGTGCATGGTGCGTGCGTCTCGTCCGGATCGACGGCGACTCCCGTCGCCATCGCAAGCGCCAACAGGTCACGGTCCTCCGGCGTGATCATCGCCGGATCACCGATCCCGTCGGCCGCCAGGCACAGAGCCGCGCCGATAAGCCATCCGACGATGCCGCCCGTGATCGGGAACCACAGCGTGATGTCCATACCGCATGCATGCGCGGTTCCGGCGTGTTCGTCATCGCGAAGCCAGCAACCGAGACAGACCCACAGATCAGCTCTCGAGAACTCGGTACACCAACGACTGGACCTTCGATGCGTTCTTGAATAAGCTCGCAGGATAACCCGGGAATTCCCCCTCAACTATCGCGAAAACCTTTTCAAGAATCCCCTCAAATTCTCCCTTGATCTTTTCCAGCTCTGATTCCCAGTCGTGGTCGGGATCCCCTATTGACGAAGTGTCGCATCGACGGAACAGCAAGTGCAGAACTACCCGATTTCCGTGGGTGGCTATCAGCTTCTCGCGGCCATCGAGTTTCTCTCGCGCCCTTCGGAGCAAATCCTCTGTCATTCGAAGGACCTGGATAGACCGCCAAACCCGCACGTAGTTGGTTGACGGATTGAATAGAGTCCGATACGGCGCCCGTGATATATCGTCCCACAACCGACTAATCTCCCTCTTGGCTTGCGTCGCCAATTGAGCGCTATGCAAACAAGCAAGCCCCACCGTGGCTTCCACGACGTCGCAACCATCGGACGGAGAGGGTGCCTCCTCACCGGTTCGAAACGCGTAAGTCATACCTGCGACTGCAAACTCGTCTCGCAGTCGTGCCTGCTCTGGATCCAACGCAACAAATTCGCGGCCGCCGATGCGGTTCTGAGTGTTCGTCGCCCGAGTAACATCCTTCGCGAAGTCAGCCGGAGAATTCTCGAGAGAGATAAAACGGACGAGAACTCTCACCTCGGCGAGGTCGCCAGCGGCAGCGGAGAACCGTGCAAGCGAGCCCGCGGTCTGCGCTCCGTTGACTATCGATGCACCCTCGACAGTAAAGCGGCCTAAGCGACGATCGGCGCCACCAAGAGGTGCCTTCGATATTCGATCACACAGAACTGTCAGGCCATTGTTGAAGTACCAGAACTTTCCGGGCGTGTCCGTTAGGGTCGCCACGAGTCCATCGTTGACTTCAGAATCTGGAATCAGCACACGAACGTTCTGCGATAGCAGTGAGCTGCCGTTCTCAATGTACCACCCGGCGATTGTCTCGCCACTGACGTGACCGTAGAATGCAATCGGCTCCTGTTCAAGCGTTCCCCAGTCAGATAGTTCCACGTCGAGGTTTACTTTGGTCTTGACGACATCGTCAACCAACATTCGGTGTACCTGCCCCTGGTTCAGATACAGGAACGATCCGATCTCGGTTGGATTGTTCATGTCGTCCAGGTATTCGTCCATCAGAAGGGCCGACTCGGCAGAGAGGACGCCCGTCCCCAAATGACAGAAGATCATCTCAATTCTCAGAGACGGGTCGTAGAGCAACGGCTCAAGTTCAGACTTCTTTGCGTTAAACTTCGGGCCAAACTTGGACCAATCACCTGATACGAAATCGTCCACGCCTTTGCGGAACTTCAGAATGTCGGCTTTCTCTGCACTCCCCCGACTGTCTGAAGCCCACTTTGCCTGAACCATTACGATCCTGCGTTCAAGAGCGAGCGCAATAACCGCATCGATCCCATTATCGCCACCCTCGTCCGTCACGCTATTGGCTGCGGTCAGAGGATCCACGTTGGCGACCTTCATTACGATGAACGCAGCCAGACCTCGACTCAACGATGAGGCTCGGAGCTGGTCGCCGGTGAACGGGACATCGGACATGTCGATGTGCTTGTTCACGGTATCGTCGAGCCTGCGCTCGATCTGCGTTACGTGCAGTCGCCCCATCGTTCGATCCTCCCACACCGCTTGGTGCCTGATTCGGGCCGACGGTGTCTGGACAATCCGGATCGAACAGCTTGCCGGACCGGCCAGTTGTGACGGCGGCTGTGGGTTTTGTCGAAGGGATGTGCCGGCGGAGGCCAGATGGGACGGAACTAGAAGTCGTCCTCGTCGAGCACCCGATGCCCGCGGGCCGTGACGACCAGCCCGTTCGGCGTTCGCGCGACGAGACCCGCGCGGATCAACCGCCACGATTCCAGATGCACCACGCCGACCGGCAGATCAGGATAGTCGCTCCAGGAGATCGCCCGCAGCAGATCCAGATCCACCGCATCGGACGCACTTCGGGCGGCCAGGGGCCCGAATCCTGCCGCGGTGGTCTGTTGCCGCCTCATCAGCCCCGATTGTAGAACCCGTGTTCGCAGGATCCTACTGACGCCTATTCGCCGCGGCTGCTGCGGTCGATCGCCCGACGGCGGTCGTGACCGCGGTTGCGGCGCACCTTCGACGCGTGGGGGCCGGCCGCGCCGCTGCGGCGGAGCAGCTGCACTTGCTTGACGCGCGGGTTCACCCCCGCCGAGGGTTTGCGACTGGTCATGCCGTCAGTGTGCGCGGCCAGGCCCACCTGACCGCAACAGGATTGTGCGGCCGACGCACCGACCGGTCCGGCCGCGGCGGCATAGGGCGTGTGTCGAACCCACTGTTGGAGGCGCCCGATGCTGACCACCGTTCCCGCCGGCGATACCGCGACGCTGCCCGTGCTCACCGGGCCCGGCGGCGATCCTTTCCCGTTCCTGATGCGACACGGCACCGATCTGACGGGCGCGGAGACCCGCACCGAACTGCTGGGTGCGCTGATCCCCGGCTACGCGGATCTCCCCGACACTCAGGTGGGTCATGACGAGGCGCTTGGCCAACGGTGGGAGCAGGCCGTGGCGACGGCCGCCGCTGTGCAGGCCGGGTTGGTGGCCGGCGCGACCGCCGCCGGGGAGTTCGACCCGGCCGCGGTCGGCGAGGACGTTCTGACCGCGCTGCTGGGCGACCGGGACCAGCCGTTCACCGGGCTGCCCATCCCCGGCCCGGTAGACGAACCCGGCGGCGGCGACTCCACCGACGAGGGCCCAGTGTCGTTCGACTGGCCGGCGGACCTGCCGCCGCTGATCCTGGTTGCCACGGACTACGCCCCGTACACGAGCGCGCCCAGGCCGCACGGCAACGTGGTCCTTCTCGACCCGCACACCGAGACCACTTACCTGGACAGCCTCGCGGAGCTGGGGCTGATCCGGCTGTTCGTCCACGCCAACGCCTGACCGTCCTGGCAGCCGCATCGGCGCACCGGGGTCCCGCGCATGGACCCGGTATGAGCACCCGCTACCTGACCCAGCCGCGAATCGAACCCGGGGTGCGCACCGGGGGCCAGTGGACCCAGCACCAGCACGCCGCCCCCGGGGTGAGCCTCGCGCCCACGGATGCCGAATCCGACGACCCGACCCGCCGGACCCGCGAGGTCCTGCGGGCCCGGCGGCAGCGGCTGGCCGCCGAGCAGACCGGCTACATCGAGGCGGCCGCCGTCCGCGCCGGCACGGACCCCCGTCAGGCCGGCGATCCCCGGTCGTGGTGGGACACCCACTTCGTCACCGCCGAGTACGGGGCCACCGACGGCGACTACGCCCAGATGCCGGACGATTTCACTCCCCGGCGCACGTCCGGCCGGTCCATCGTCGGCATGCGGCGCACGCATCGGATGGCGTACAAGTCGGCCGACGGGTCGTTCGCGGTGCGGATGCCGTCGGCGACCAGCATCAAGGCGTTCGAGCGGCAGACCGGCACCACCTTCGACGTCCCGGTGTCCGCGGTGTCCGCCGACGGACGGGTGGTGTCCGGCTGGGTGCGCGTGACCCGTTCCGGTAGCAACTGGGCCGCAACCGAACTCGGGGACTTCGGCCCGTCCGGCGTCGAGGTGTCCGAGGCGGTGTCCTGCGTGCTGGAGGCCCGCCGGCCCAGCCGCGCGCTGGCCCAGGCCGGCGACCTGCGCCGCAGGCGGGCCGAGAAGGTCGCCAGCAACGGGGTCACCGTGGTTCCGGTTCCCTCCACGTTCATCGACACCATCGCCTACGACAGCAGTTCCGGGATCATGGGCGTGACCATCCGCGGCAAGACCTACGGCTACCAGGTGCCCGAAACCTCCTTCGATTCCGTGCGGGTCGACCGGAGCCCCGGCCGCGCGTACAACAAGCTGGTCAAGGGACGCCCCCGGATGGCGGTCGACAAATGCGAGCAGTGCGGGCGGTTCACCAGCCGAGCCGCCACCCACACCTGCCCGCTCGGTCACCGGGACCGTACCGGTGCCCGCTACGCGCACAACGACGTCGCCCGGCGTGCAGCCGCTCGCTATGCCCGAGCCAATCGGATCCCGGCCGGGCCCACGCCGCCACCACCGGACCGGGCCCAGCCTGACCCGAACGCGGCTGCCGGCGGCACCGGGCCGACACCGCCGGCCGGGGACGAGAACGTGCCGGTCGCCGATCGGATCGCCCGCACCCTGCCGCCGGAACGGGTGGGCGACCGGACCGTCACCGTGCGCAGCGGCATCCACGACGGGCGGCGGGTGGTCGCCGTCGTGCTGACCGACGGGACCGGGCAGCCGGCCGACGGCGCCGACGGAACCCCGGCCGTGCAACTGTTCTCGGTCGACCGGACACCGAGTGGCGCAGTGCTGGGCCCGCTGGTCGCGTCGCGGCACGCCGACCCCGCGTCGACGAGCCAGGTTTCGCATCCTCACGGTGCGGATCCGGCCGACACCCGGCGCATCGACCTGGCCGCGATGCTGCGGAAGGCTCGACCGGGAGGGCGACCGAGCGCGACCACCCGGGACGGTGCCACGACCGGGTGGAGCCGCCACCCTGAGGTGACCGGATCGCTAACTCCCTACACCAGCTCCCGGTACGTCCCCCACCTGTACGGCAACCAGGTCGGCAACGGACAGTACGGCGTCGTCGGGTTCGATGGAATCAGCGGGCCGGCCGCCGGTCGGCTGCTCGCGGCGATGCCCGAACCGGTTCGGGCGACCCGGCATCGCAGCGCGCCGACCACCGGCGACCTGCTGCGCGCCGCCGAGACCCATCTGGTGGAGGTCGGCGGGTACACCACGCACCCGGACATGTTCGGCGGCGATCGGCTGCGGGCCGAGTCCGCGCACGTGTACGACGTTCGAGACGGCGAGACACCGGACCAGGCCTGGGAACGGGTCAGCCGCGACTACCAGCTGTCCGGTGGGGATCCGGCCCAGGCCCAGGTCGTGACCGTACCGTGGACCGGCCGACGAGCCTGGCGCTTCGCCTGGTCCTGATCGGGCGCAGTCGTGATGGTCGCACCCGCACTGTCGGGGGCGGGTGCGACCATCACCGGCATGTGGATCGCCATGCACCCGGACAGCCGGCATCGTCGAGTCGCCTTCGAAACCCGTGAGGCCGCCGCCGGCTACGCCGAACAGCTCTCGCCGCCCTGGCAGGTGAAAGCGGTCGACGATCCGGACGTCCCGCCGATCACCGGACGGCCACCGGCGGACACGGATCAGCCCGCCGGATGATCGATCCGCCGCGGCCTGATCGCCAGCATTCGCGACTGGGTCGCATCGACGACGTCGACGAGCCGGCGGCAGTGCGCCGCGGACAGCGGCATGACCCGAAGGTCCTGCCCGACCCGCACCAGGCCGCCGGTGAACACCGCAGATCCCCGTCCGGTGAGCGGACGGCCGTACAGGCGCCCGATCGCGGGCAGGTACGGGTTGACGTCGATCCCGGGATCGTCGCGTTCGCCCACGAGCACGGTCAGCTGGTCGGTCAGCGCCAAGGCACGGTAGTCGTGTCCGACGGCCGCGGTGATCGCCCCGGCCGCATCGTCCAACGGCATCGGTGACCACAGCCATTCGCCGCCGGCCGGCACGATCATCACCCGGGTGACCGCCGGGTCGTCGTTGCTCATCGTGTGCTCCAGTTCGACTCGGCCGCCGCCGGATCCCGGTCGCCGTGACCCGGCAGGTGGGCTGCCGGGGACGGTTCGGTCAGTCGCTGGCGGACCTCACGCGCTCGAAGGCGATCGGCGGCGGACAGACTGGCGTCGACGCCGACCGCCCGGTCCCAGCGGCCGTCGTGCACCCACATCAGGTGCGACTTGTGCCGGCTGGCCATGACACATAGGCGCCCCAGGCTGGTGGCATGGCTGCCCTGCACACCCCCGGCGAGCGGGTCGACGGCGACGACCGCCTCCCACTGGCCGCCCTGCAGCTTGTCGGCGGTGCCGACCAACAGGTCGGGATGGCCCTGCTCGGCCAACATGCCGCGCAGCAACGCGACCTGCGCGTTGTGCGAGGCGACCACGGCGACGTCCCCGTCGGTGACCGGGAGGAGCTCGCCGTCGACGTCCGCGACCCGACCGACCAGGCCGACCGCCCGGCGGACCACCGCCTGCAACAGATCCTCGTCGGTGTTCCCTTCCTCCACGCCGTCGACTCGGATCGAGGCGAGTTCGGGCAGGCCGATGATGCTCCGCGGCGGCCGGGCGCTGCCGAAACCGAAGTCATACAGCGGCGCCAACGCCTGCGCGGTGTCCGCGCCGAATCGGTAGGTGTGCGGCAGAGTCAACACGACGGCATCCGGGTGCCGGTCGAAGACGTCCGGTGCCCGCAGGTGCGGCGCGGTCGGCCCCGTGTACAGATCCGTGCGGACCGTGACGACCGGCCCGATCTGCCCGGGATCGCCCACCAGCAGCACCTGATCTGCCTTGGCCATCGCCGACCGCACCTGCTGGTGCGTGGACTGGTAGGACTCGTCGACGACCATCACGTCGCACTGCGGCGGCTGGACCATCGCCCGGGCGATCGTGCACACGGTGACGTGGGCGGCCGCGAGGTGTCTGGCTCGCTCCGAGTCACCCGCGAAGACGGCGGCCGGCACCTCCTCGGGCTTGATCTTCTTCGCCAGCACCAGCACCGAATCCGCGGGCAGGGCGTCCGCGAGGCGAGCGGCCAGGGCGGCCACCTGATTGTTGTTGGGCGCAACGACGTACACGGTGAGGGCGGCGCGGGTCAGCAGCTGCCGGACGACGTCGACCACCAGCGCGGTCTTGCCGGCGCCGGGCGGCGACTTCACGACCGTCACCGGCGTGCCGGACCACACCTGATACAGCGCCTTCGCCGTCGTCGACCCGGGGATCAGTCCGCGACTGGTCGATCCGGTTCGCGCGGGTTGGGAGGTCGGCGACCGCGACGGGTCATCCGACGTCGGAGCATCGGTGCGCTTGAGCATGCCGACCTCGTGTGCGGCCATGCCCACCCCATCCGCTCGACGGCGGGGCGCGGGCACCCCAGACGCGCCGCACACGAGGTGGGCATGCCCGCAGCACCCGCCCGAACCGTGACCGAGTACGACTCGGCGATGCGCGAGCGCGCCGACGAGAAGGGCGCGCCGATCCCGCGGATGAGCCAACCGGTCGCTGGCGCGACGCCCGGAACGTTCCTGTTCGCCCGCAACGGCGTTCCCCATCTGATGGACACCGCCGGCCCGGCCGCCGGGATCCCGCGACCATTCAACGACGCCGACGCCATGACCATTCTCGGCGGAACCGAGGAGACGACGGTGTGGGCGGTGAACCGGACCGTCGTGACCAAGGCGTCGACGATCGCCAACCGGATCCCCGCCACCGACCAGCGTCCGGACCCGGTGGCCGCGATGCGCCGCCGATTCACCCACCTGATCCGCGCCGAACGCACCGCCCGCCTCGTCGTCATCCCCGAACTGATCCACGAGAAGTACTGGGCACCGACCTCATTGGCGGGTGCGCCGGTCAAACCGTGGGCGTCCGCGTTGAACCTGCCCGCCCCTGACGCCCGTGACCCTCTCCCCTTCTTCACCGCGCTGGCCGCGGTCCTGCTCGACGGCACGAGCCGGACCATCGGCCGCTCGTCGCCGCTGAGCTTCATTACGACCTCCGAACGCGCGGTCATGAAGGCCGCGGAGTGGGGCGGGATGGCCTTCCAGGCAACCCAACTGGCGGCTGCGGAAGCGGCCGACGACGCCTGGACGGCCATGCAGCGGCTTGATCCGCTGCTGACCGAACGGAACCTTCTCACCGGGCTGTGCTCGGCCGGGCGGCCGCGCCGGGACGACCCGGCCCTGGTCCGGGTCACCGGTCAGGCCCGACTCCGGGTCGACGACGACCTGCTGATCACCGACATCCAGCCCGACGACGACCGGTTCAGGCACGGCTTCGCTCGTCTGGCCGGCTACCGGATGATCGACGGCGACCTGCACGCGCAGGTCGAACCGGTCGAGCAGACCGACCGCCGCCGCGCGAACACCGTGGACACGTCTGGTGTTGCCCTGCTGGCCGGGCTGGCCGCGAACGGCGGTACGGCTCTGCTGTCGGCCAAGCCCTACCTGCGATCGGCGTCGAAGGCCTACTTCGGCCCGCGGTGGAGCGCGGGCCGGGTGCCCACCGAGCGTCGGGTGACCCGCGACGTACCCCTGGACGTGCTGCTGGCCGGCGCGTGACCGCCGCACACGAGCCAGGCATGAGCATCCAGCGTCCGGCAACCCGGGGACCGGTATCGCCGACCGAGGACCAGCACCGCGCCCTGTCCCGATGGCGGGCACTGGCCCTGGACCAGATGCCGTACATGGCGTCCATGCTGTTCGCGTTGCAGTGCAGCAACTTCAGCGGGGTCGACTCTTTCGCGGTGGACCGGCGGATGCGGCTGTATGTCAACTTCGCTGCGCTGGCCGGAGAGCCGGTGATGTGGACGGACACCATGTGCGCGCAGGCGCTGCTGCACGAGTGCTGCCATCTGTTCCACGAACATGCCGAACGAGCCGGTGACGCCGGTGTCGGGCCCAACGACCACGACCGGTGGAACACCGCCGCCGACGCGGAAATCAACGACGACCTGCGTGACGCCGGCTGCGCCGAGCTGGCCGCCTACGGCATCCTTCCCGCATCGCTGGGCCAGCCCGACCACCGGTGCGCGGAGATCTACTACGCCGCCACCCCGGCATCGCCGCCGACCCCACGCGGGGCCGGCGCCCCGGCGGGTCAACCCGGCGCAGCCAGCGGTGAGCCGTATCAAGGGTGCGGGCCGGGCGCCGGCGGCGGGCCGATCCCCGGCGCACCCGGAGACGACGAAACCGAAGCCGACGACTCGGCCGGCGCCGGGGTGGGCCCGGTCGAACGGCGACGCGTGCGGATCGCCACCGCGGCATCCATCCGCGATCACGCCGCGATTCGAGGGCGGGGCAGCATCCCGGCGGGTCTTCACGAACGGGCCGCCGAAACCCTCGCCCCGCCGACCGTGCCCTGGCAGCAGGTGCTCCGCGCCGACCTGGCCGCGGCCGCCGCCTGCCGCCGCGGCAACACGGACGCCGACTGGACCCGCCGGTCCCGCCGCCGCCGCAACGTCCGGCTCGGCGCCGGACGCGTCGTCTACCCGGGCACGTACTCGCCGCAGCCGCGGATCGCCGCGGTCCGCGACACCTCCGGGTCCATGTCGGCGTCCGACCTCGCCGCGGTCACCGCCGAGATCGTCGGCATCGCCGCCGCTCTCGGTATCCGTGGTCGCGACCTGCGGGTGCTGGACGTGGATGCGGCCGTGCATGAAGTGGTCGAGTACCAGGGCGCGGTGTCGATCAGCCAGGTCCGTGGACGCGGTGGCACCGACATGCGCGTCGGAATCGACGCCGCCCTGAGTCTGCGACCGGCACCGAGCGCGGTGGTCGTGCTCACCGACGGCGAAACCCCCTGGCCCGGCCAGCCGGCGCGGGTGCCCGTCATCGCAGCGATCGTCGGCCAGCGCACCACCCAGCCACCGAACTGGGTGCGGACCGTGCGGATCAACTCGACGGCCAGGCGAACCCAGCGCCAATAGCAGTGGCTGCCGAGTGATTCCCGCGGCTCAGCTCAACTTCGATGACCATTTCACGGACCGTCGATCGCCCCTGTGTGCACCGATGGCCAGTGAACCTTTGTCGTCGGCACGGGTTCATTGTTGCCTGGACACGAAACCGGCCCGGCATTACTGCCGGGCCGGTGCATATGTGGTGGAGGATCAGTGGGCGGCCTCGAAGGCATCGACCACGCTCTTGGAGATGCGCCCACGCTCGGACACCTCGAACCCGTTGTCCTTCGCCCACTGACGGATCGCCTGCGTCTGCTCCCGGTCGGAACGCTCGACGCGCTTGGTCGTCTGGCGCGAACGCAGGGTGCGGCCGCCACCCACCTCGCGCGCGGCGTCGATGAACTTGGCCAGTACCGATTCCAGTTCCTCGCGGTGAGCGGCGTTCAGATCGATCTCGAATTGAGAATTGCCCAGCCCGAACGCACAGGTGATCACGTCGTCGGTCGAACCATCGATATCGTCCACCATGGTGGTGACGGTTTGCTTTGCCATATCCGCATCGTACGGGATGCGTCCATGGACTCGGCAATGACTTCACGGCGTTGTTGCGTGAATACCCGAACCGGAAACGGACACGCCGCCAAAGCAGGTCGTCCACGCTCGCGCTGCTCCGTTGCATCATCGATTCCTCGGGACGTCGAGGTCGGCCGCACACAGGGCCGGCATGAGCAGCCAGCATCCGATCCACCTCCGTGTCCTCGCCGCCGCCGTCCGGGCCAACGTCCCGGTGCTGGCCTGGGGCGAACCCGGCGCCGGCAAGAGCGCCACCATGCACCAGCTCGGCGCCGCCTGGGGGCGGCACGTCGAAACCGTCGTCGGCTCCATCCGCGACGCCGCCGACATCTCCGGCCTGCCCATCGAGGTCGACGGCATCGTCCGCAACGCGCCCGTCGACTGGGCCGTCCGATGCGCCGAGGCCGACCAGGCGCTGCTTTTCCTCGACGAACTCACCACCTGCCCACCCACGGTGATGAACGCCCTGCTGCGGGTCTGCCAGGAGCGGGTGGTGGGCGACCTGCAACTGCCGGATTCCGTCTCGATCGTCGCCGCGGCGAACCCGCCGAGCATGGCGGTCAACGGGCAGGAACTGTCCGCGCCAATCGCCAACCGATTCCTGCACCTGACCTGGGTCAGCGACCACCAGGCCTGGTGGGACGGCATGTTCACCGACTTCGCCGCCGCCAGCCAACCCACGATGAACGACCTGATCGGCCGGCACCGCGACGAGGACGCGCTGCGGGCCCGATCCGAGGTGGTCGCGTTCACCCGGGCCCACCGCAGCCTGATCCACCAGATGCCCGCGACCGTCGTGGACGCCGGCAAGCCCTGGCCGTCGATGCGATCCTGGCACAACGCCGCCCGGGTCCTGGGCGAGCTGCCCCGTGACGACGTCGACGCCGCCGACCTGGCCGTCACCGGTTGCGTCGGCGAGGGCGCGGCCATCCAGTTCATCGGATGGCGGGAGACCGCCTCCCTGTATGACCCGGTCGCCGTGCTGGACGACCCAGGCATCGTGGACTGGCGGCACCGCCCGGACGTGCTCTATGCCCTGCTCGGGTCCATCAGCGTGATGGGCCGCGCGGACGGCACCCACCCGGGGCGGTGGGACGACGCCATCGCCGTGATGGTCGCCGCCGGGCGGGCGGATCGCGCCGACCTGGCTGCCGCCACCATCCGCACCCTGTTGGCCGGTCGACCCAAGGGCAGCAAGATTCCCGACGCCGCCCGTCGGGTGTTCAGCGACCTGTTCACCGCATCCGGTCGCTGGTCCAGCGCCGCCTGACCGACCCGAAAAGCTCTATTCATCAAGCGCTGTCGTGTTGCGGTCGGGTGGTCCGGGGTGGCCGCGCACGACCACAGCGAACCTCGAACCGCCGATCATCCGGGAGCGCAGTCATGCAGATCGACACCTCGGCCGCCGTGTCCGTCACCAACTCGCTGGGCGTGGCGTCCACCACGATGACCCTGGACCCGGAGGGCATGGCGCACCTGACCCAGGTGCTGACCAACCTGTACGCCGACAAGCACCTGGCGGTGCTGCGCGAATACTCGACCAACGCGCTCGACTCGCACGTCGCGGCCGGCACCACCGCCCCCGTCGAGGTCACCCTGCCCACCGCGCTGAACCCGACCCTGGTCATCACCGACCACGGCGTCGGCCTGTCCCGGGACGAGATCGTCAACGTCTACGCCCGGTACGGCGCATCCACCAAGCGCGGCACCAACACCCAGATCGGGTCGTTCGGGTTGGGCGCCAAGTCCGCGTTCACCATCGGCGGACAGTTCGTCGTGACCGCCACCAAGGACGGACGACGCACCGTCGCAGTCTTCGCGCTGGACAACCACGGAGTCGGGACGGTCAACATCCTGGCCGAGACCGAAACGGTCGACGCCAACGGCGTCACCGTGTCCATCGCGGTCGGCGACCACCGGCAGATGCAGGACGCCGCCGAGAAGTTCTTCCGCTCCTGGCGGCCCGGCACCGTCCTGGTCGACGGCTCCGAACCCGAATCCCTCTACACCGATGGAATGTGGCTCGGCAACGACGTGCTGCACACCCGCCGGGGCGGCATCACCGTCGTGATGGGCAGCGTCGCCTACCCCCTCCCGGCGTCGGCAGTGCACGCCGTGCGCGAGCGGGCCGGCGGAACCTGGCACGTCCACGACGGGCGGCCCGGCCTGACGGTGTTCCTGCCGATCGGTTCGGTCGACATCACCCCCTCCCGGGAGGCCGTTCGCGACACGTCACGGTCCATCGACACGGTCGCGGCGGCTCTGCGGAATCTGCCCGAACGATTCGAGAGGGAGGCCCACCGGCGCACCGCGGCCGCCACCTGCGCGGCGATGGCCGTGCTGTCCACCATTCCGCTCCGCCGCGCGGCCGAATGGACCGGCGTTCACGGACTGTCCACCGCCCAGTGGCGTGGTCGGCCGATCAGTGACCTCGGGCCGGCCGAACTCGGGTCGCACGCCACGTTCTACGGCAAGACCTCCCGTGGGGCGTTGAGCACCAACACGCTGGACAAGCTCAGCGTCGCCACCCTCGATCAGGTCACCGTGCTGGTGGGCGTCCCGAAGGGCCGGTCCGCCAGGCGGCACGCGAAGGCCTGGGTCGCGGACAATCGCGTGCGATTGCTGGTGCAGTTCGGCGACGGTCACGACCTGAGCGGCCGGGTCGACTGGCTGACCTGGGGCGACGACAGCCCCCTTGACACGGTTCGCTTCGAGGACATCGAGCTACCGTCCGAGCCGGACCGGCCACGCACCCAGACCAGCTACGACGTGCAACTCGTGGGCGGGAACGGGCAGGCCACCATGACCGCCGACCAGGTGAACTCCGCCGAACACCCCCTGGCCTACACCGACGATCACCTGCCCACCTACGCCATCCGATCCATCGAATTCCGCCGCGCCCTGGACGGCTACCTGGTGATCCACCTGCGCAGCGGCCAATCCACCGCCGCCCTGCGCCGCCGAGTTCCCCGGGCGGTCCGCGCCGACGACCTGTCCCGCCGATGGGTCGACGACCGGTTCGCCGCACTCGGCAGCCTCGATGATCTGGTCGCCGCCATGCGCGAGCACAACGCCGTCAAGGCCGCGATCTCCGCCCTCGGCAAGAGCCGGGCCGACCGCATCACGCACCCGACCTACCACCGCGCCGTCACCGCCGCCGCCTCGTTCACGTCCCTGGACCCCGAGACCCGCGAACTGATCCAGAGGCACGCCGGCCGCGTCCCCCACCGCGGGCTTCCCGCCCTCCACCGCGATCTTCCGCTGCTGGTCAGGGCCGCCAACTTCCAGTACGACGAGAACGCGCTCGATCACCTGGTGCTCTACGCCAACGCGATCGCCCCCAATCCGTTCGGGGCGGCGCGCCCAGGCCGCACATGAGACAGCCAGACACCGAACACAAGTCACCAGCCGACCGGGAGGTCACCATGCGAATCCCCTTCATCCGCACCGAGAACGAGTCCGGGCGCAACCTGATGCTCGCGCTCGCCGGTCGCCCGCACGTCATCGCCGGCGACCACCCGAAGTTCGACCAGATCTGCGACCTGCTCACCCGTGAGTACGACGCTGCCCCCGAGGCCCTCGCCGCCGTCGAATCCGACCTGCTCGCGCTCATCGACTTCGCCGACACCGCCATCGCGGCCATGCGCGCCCTGACTGACCGGGTCACCTACCTCGGCGGCACCCTGTTCTTCGACGGCGACCCGATCCACGGTGCGCTGGCCGACCACATCGTCGCCAAGGTCGAGCAGAACGACGACAGCTGGACCGGGCCGGTCAA
Organism: Nakamurella multipartita DSM 44233; assembly: GCF_000024365.1. Classification (NCBI taxonomy): domain Bacteria; kingdom Bacillati; phylum Actinomycetota; class Actinomycetes; order Nakamurellales; family Nakamurellaceae; genus Nakamurella; species Nakamurella multipartita. Next base: position 2,920,943 of record NC_013235.1, on the reverse strand, counting down.
CTTCCTGGAGAACCTGGCCGCCAACCCCGCCCGCCACGTCCGCAAGCGGCTGTACCGGTGGATTTCCGACCGCGGCATGACCATCACCGAGGACGGCCTACTCGTCGGCTACAAGGGAGTGCACCGCGACGAGCAGAACACCTCCATCACCGCCGGCAGCAACACCGTCTGGGTCGACGGCGTCCCGCACACCGGTCACATCCCCAACCCGGTCGGCGCAACCCTGGTCATGGCCCGCTCCGAGGTCGACAACGAGCGCGACGCCCCCTGCTCCCAGGGACTGCACGTCGGCACCCACGACTACGCCAGCGGGTGGGCCGGCGACCACGGCCGCCTGCTGCTCGTCGCGTTCAACCCGCGCGACGTCGTCGCGATCCCCCGCGACGCCGGATACGCCAAGATCCGCGTCTGCCGCTACACCGTGCTCGACACCGCCGCCGGCAAGCTCACCGAAACCACCTGGCGAACCAAGGAAGTCGACGTCACCTCGGGCGATCCCGATGCCACGACCATCGTCGGCATCGCAGACGATGGCGACAGCGAGGTCGACGACTATGACGTCGACGACAACCCGGGCGACGAGGCAGTCGCTGCATGACGCGGTCCGCCCGTGGTCAACCGATCGCGGGCGGACCGAGCACTATCCGATCTGTCACGTCGCCTGGTCCGGTCACGCCACCCCAAAGGCCCGGACCGGCATAGGTCGTGAGCAGACCCACGACGAATCCGAAAGGGCCGACGCGATGTCGACGACGCCACAAGCATCCGAGCTGCGCGACTGGGCGCGAGGTAACCGTCCCACCGAGGCGGCCGTCGAACTGCTCCTCCGGTCGTTCGGCGGCCGGTTCGCCAACCACGGGTATCCCTGGGTCCGGATCGACGACGGCGACACCTGGATCGACTGGACCCAACTGACCGAGGACAACACGGCGGCCTTCTCCGGTGGCGAACGAGGACTGCTCGCGATCATCGCCTCACTGGGGAACGGCGAACGGGTCGACCTCGTGACTGCCGTCGCCGCCCTGGACGTGATTCGAACCGATCTCGTGCTGGCTGCCGTGGCCCACGCTGCCGGAGTCGGCGCGTGTCATCCATGGCCCGCCCACCATTGACCTCGCTCAAGATCCACCGCTTGGCAGGCAACCGGTCGCCGGCCTCGTCGCGGGGTGACCAGTGCGCGCCGCCCGCTTCGTCCGGTTTCGGCAGGGCCCCATCCTCGCTTCACCCCGGCGGACGGGAACTTTCGAGAAGAGCCATTACGCGACCTGGCGGCGACGGCCTGGATAGTGGTGCTGGGCAGGCGCCTTTGCACGGACATCACCCCACGGTCTCTGTCTACCTGTGGCTCGAACTTTGACCGTCAGCCGTGACCCGCGCAGGCAATGCACCCCTGCAGGGACGTGCTCGATGCCGATATGAGATCGTCGAAGCCATGACATCTCAGGGGGACATGCTACAGCCTTCACAGGAAGCCAAATCAACTGCTAGCCAGATAGCCGCTGATCCAAGATCAAAAGAGTCGTGGATACGTGCGCATCGCCTCGCTGTCATAGGTATCGTCATCGGTCTAGTTTCTCTGACGATCGCCGCCACCAATTTCGTTATGACCCAGCATCCATTTGGTTGGGGGGCACCCGACGAAACGCAGGCTCCGAATGTCGATATCCTCACGGTACGTAGTGGCGATATTGCCTGGCTTGCTGCCTACAACCTTGACACCGACTCTAGCGAGTTCGTGAATACGGATTTCACCGAAATGAGATCCGCGGGTGACGATGCATTCTTCATGAGAGAGCTTCGTGGTGGCGCATATTCCGTTGGATACCTGTATATCACAATGACACTCGAAGGTGCCAACACGGCCAGCACCACAATCAGCAACATTCGCGCGAGCGATGTGGTCGCTGGTCCAGTGCCCGCTGGCCCAAGAATTGGCCACTGGGGGGAGGGCGGGGGCGGCGGCCCTCCATTGAGAGGCTTTCTGAATTTCGAGGATGATCAGCCAATTCAGCTAGAGAATGTGCCGGATCCCGACGGTCACAGTTCAGATGGGGCCTTGTTTGACAATTCGCACGACGTAGAGATTACAAGTACCGATAAGGTGAAGCTGATCGTCTTGGCTCGGGCCAGCCGGACGAACTCATTTGAATTCAACATTTCGTACGATTACGCAGTGGGTGGCCAACATGGAACTCAAACGATTGGATTACAGGGTGTGAATGGCGCTACTCCGTTTCGATTAACGGCGTCCTTATGCGACATGGACAACCCCGGCGTGATGTTGAATCAGGTTACCCCGCCAGTTGTACATTGGGGTGCACTTAACTGGAATACACCAGTCGATGTGTCCAACCCCAATTTCTGTGAGAGTTATCCGCAGTTCTAGAAAATGTCGTCATTTGTCATACCGCTAATACCGCTGCCTCGAACTCGGCGATCCCGGTCAGGAGTTGCAAGTTCGGCCGGTATAAGACATGACGAGCTTTCGCTGCTTCAAGCTCGGCCGACTTCGACTTGTTATCGGTCTCTTCGTCGTCGGCAGTATCGGCGATCAACTTGACGTACGTGTCCCGGCTGCGGTTCCCTGCGCCGGCCACCGTGGAAACGTGGATCGCCGACGCCCACGGGGCTCTGGTGTGGGTGGTGATGGCCACCCGTCCGTCGCGTCGTTGGCCGCCGAGATCCGCCGCCGGCTCCCCGATATCCGCCGCATCGTCGGCGACGACCGGCGGGTGCTGGTCGATTTCGACCGGGGCGGCTGGTCTCCGGCCCTGTTCGCCGACCTGTTCGCGGCCGGGTTCGATGTGCTGACCTGGCGCAAGGCACCCGCCCCGACGTCGCCGTCGAATCGTTCAGCACCGCCACGCACGTCGACGAGAACGGGGTCAGGCGCGCCTGGCAGGTCGCCGACACGACCGTGCAGATCCCGTCGGACGACTCCGATCCCACACCGAGACGGCCACCTTGCGGCAGGTCAGCAAAATATCGCTTGGCCAGTCATTCGGCGATCGGCGTGGCTAGGATCATGGGCAGATTGGCCAACCTGCGCCGGACGCGCCCAAACACCGCCTGAAACTAGACCTGAAAGAATACTTCGGAGATGCCGTTATTGCTCGACCAAATGTAAATCGTATTCTTCGAGTTATCGAGGGTCACGCCATTGTTGGGAAGTAGATCGGAGTTGAGGTCGACCGTCCCGTTAGGGTAGAACCTAACAAGCCAGTTAATAACAACATCCTGGTCCACGGGCGATGCCTCTAGATATTCCCCTTCATTTCGAAAGGAGAGGGGGAGAGATGTCGGGCCGTTACCCGCGTCGTATGTCAGGGTACCTCCGTGTATCGTGACGCTTCCATAAACTATATCGTTGCTGGTAACGTCAAGCGTTCTTCCGTCACGCCCTTGATGCCATTGTTCGCCAGTGCCGTCGTGAGGATTAGCAGCATAAGCCTCTTCGGTCCACGTTCCCATGAGGCTGGCGTAATTTCCGGCCGCTATTTGTTGCAGGTCCGGGTCGGTATCGAGCGCGACATGGCCGCCGGGCGCGATCGCATCGGCGGACGTGGTGACCTCCGCGCTGTCGGCCGTAAGCGCTGTCGGGTCCCCTGCGACGGTGCTTGCCGTCGTTGCGGACGAGCTTTCTATGGTTGGACGTCCGGACGCTGAGGGGGATGTCTCGGAGTTGGGGTGCGATGTGCAGGCGGATAGCACTGACACCGTCGTGACCAGGAACAGCGCGCGGCCTCGCAATGAACCGCCCATGTCCCCTAACCTCGTTCCGACCCTGGGGGGCGAGGCTACCCCCAATGCCCGCTCGTCGTCGCGATCAACGCCAGTTGATTCGCCTGAGACACGACCGTTCTGCGGTGGCCCTCCTTGGTCGATTCTGCCAGATCGATGCCCGGCCACCACTGCTCCGCCAAGTCCGGCGGCTGGATCCGGCCGGCCAATCTGGTTCATCCAGCCTCCCTGCCGGTGCGGCACCTGCAGCCTCGGCCGCGTGCTCGGCGGTCAGATCGCATGTAGATCGCGGTGAACGCCGGGTCCTCGATCGCCGCGAGTTTGTCGGCGATCCACCCGGCCGCTTGCGCCCGTGGAGGCGGAGTGCACCAGGATCCACCCGTCCCGCTCCATCCGGATCGCGCGCCGGCTCACGCCGAGTTCCCGCAGCCGGCCGAGATAGCCGGCCACGTCCTCGGGACGAAGGCTTCGTCGCCGGCGGCCAATTGGGCCAGACGCAGGCGGGCGTCGCGGATCGCCTCGGCCCATTCCCGCAGGCTGCGGTCGATGTCGGCGACGGCGGCGGTGAACTGGTCGGGGTGGGCGGTCAGCAGGTCCTTGATGCGGCAAGCGGCACGCCGGCCCCGTGCCAGGATCCTGATCTTCACCACCTGGAGCGCGTCTGCCGCGGTGTATCGCCGGTAGCCGGACGAGTCCCGCTGTGGTTCGTCGAGCAGGCCCCACCGGTGGTAGTGCCGAACCGCCTTGACCGTCACGCCGGCGTACCGGGCGAGCTGACCGATGGTGATCATGCTTCTCGGCCCTCCCCCGCACGGTGACGGTCAGTCCCGGTCCCGCCGGTTTATCCGATCACCGGCGCAACGGTAGGTCGCGCCGGAGACGCCGACATCATTGTAGGAAACCAGCAGCTGCCGGGATTATCCACTCTGGGCCGACATCCCTCCCCGGTGTCCAGCAGTGCCTGTCCGAGCATCGGCGACCGCGGCGTCCGGGCGCTCCACCCGGCGACATTGTCCAGGGACACCTGCATGGCGGTGCTCTACGAACACGGAGACGCTATCGGCCTTGCCATCGGCGACCAGTCGGCAGATAGCCTCCGCGGAGACCACCGGCAGTGTGACGGTGACCTTCGCCAGACCGACCACCATGCCGTTGAGGCGGTGTCCTCGTCACCGTATGTCGTGCGGGCCGGGAGGCCGGCATCGCCGAGCGTGCCCATGATGGGCACGAAGGCCGGTTTGCGGGTCCCGTCGGACCACACCGGTTCAGACGTTTTACCAGGCCAAGCGGATCCCACTGGGTGGCGATTGGTTGGATGGTCGGCTCAAGTCCCCCCTCGGACACTCAATTACACCTCCCTTGTTCGATCAATTGCGGGTGAGGTTGATCGTCACCTCTCGACCGACACCTATTGCGGCGTGGATGCTGTCGGCCCCGGGGTCGTAGGTGACTCGGAGGTTGACGGCGTCGATGATCGCGCGCGTTGGGGGTTTGCGGTGGCCCATGATGGGCCCGTCTTGGACTGTTTGGCGCAACCATGGTTCGAGTGCAGCGAGTACCCGCGATTCGGCGACGTAGACCGACGATCGGTGGCTGGCCGCCGGGTCGCCCGGTGTTGGGCGGCATCGGTATCGGACCTGGCCGTCCTTGGACGAGACCCCCATGATGCGGCCGCAGTTGGCGCAGCTGATCCGGTGGAGTAGGACCGGCCCCGCGTCGCTGGTGCGACTAGCTCGGGGTCTGACCGGTTGGGCGCGCATCGTGGACACCGCGAGGAAGTCCTGGATGGTGACGAGGGCGGGATGCGCGGGGCGGTCCGATCGCACCAGGATCCGGTAAACTTCCGGCGGCAGGCCGGGTTACGGCGGGCGCTGTAGGAGTGCCAATACTCAAAGCCGGTGCACCGCGGGTTGTCCAGGATCGAGGAGATTGCATTCACGTTCCACCCAGCGGATCCGCGTCGGGTCGGTGGCGGTACGGCTCGCTGTGTCAGGTGGTTGATCAGGGTGGTGTGTCCGTCGCCAGCCACGATGCGGTGGAAGATCTCCTGCAGGATCGGCGCCTGATCGCGGTCGGGTTCGAGGTGCGCTCGCCGTTCGCCCCGGATGGCCTTGCCGGGGTTGTGGTGCGGTTGGTCGTGGATCAGGCGGTATCCGTAGGGCGCTGCACCGCCGATGTACCGGCCGCCCCACCGGACGGCGTTGATCATCAGTGACCGTGCTTCGGCCGCCGGGCCGGAGCCGGCCACGTTCGGTATGGGACCGTGAATGACGCCCAGGAGCGCGTCGAGGTCGGCCAGGTGACGTGTCGTTGGGTCTGGTTGGCGCTGCACATGCTGGTCATGCGCGGCGTCGCGGACCACCTCACCTCAAGTCGGGTGCGAAGCCTCTTGTTCAAGGGATGCAGTCGCGCAATCGGCTTGCCCTTGACCGTCAGAGCAACGAATCTGCGTCAACGCACTGCACCGGGGTGTTGATACCGGATCTGCGTCAGCAGCAAGCTCGCCAGTCCCACCACGCCCATCGCGTACCGGCGGAGGTCGTCGCGCTCCTGGATGTTGTGCCGATCGACGTTGCCGAGCGCCGCTACGAGGCCAGTGCCGAGGTTGCGCCAGCCGTCCTGCTCATTCGGCTGGGAGCCGAGCGGTAGCGGTCCGTCTGCGGCGAGCGCCCGGACGAAGAGGTCCTTGCCTGTGACCTTCCGGCCCTGCCTGTCCGTGGGCGAGCATGACCAGCGGCGGACCTTGTCCTCCGTGTAGATCACAGCAGCTGAGGCCACCTGGTCCCAGCGCTCTTCCTCGACGTTGTGCTTGACATGATCCCAGAGCCCCGCATCGAAGCTGCCGCTGTCGATGGTCTCGTCGTGAAGACCGACCTCGAGTTCGTATATTGCGGCCTCGATCAGCGCCATAGCGTCATGCACCCTGCCACGAAAGTACTGGGCATCTCGCTCCGCCTCGCCGATTGCACCGGACCAGACGCCAACGAAGTAGCGGAGCTCGCGGAACTCCTTGGTCGTCGAAGCCTCATGCCCGAGGCTTCGATCGAGGACGCCCTGGACCTTCGCCTTCCACGCAGTGTGCTGCGGCGTCTCGCGCTGGATCGCGTCGTCAGTCTCGGCCCAAGACTTGAGGTCCCGGAGCGCTTCGGCGGCTCTCTTGGCATCCACGGTGGTCAAAGTAGCCCCAACCACCGACGAAGGTCCGCGGTCGGGTTCCGCTTCCAACGGCCAAGGTCGATGCGGTTGTTGCGACGTTCCCCTGCGCCAGGGTGGTCAACGTACACCGCCCGACTCTGGCGTTTGAACGGTTCGGCGGAGGTACTTTGACGAGCTTCCGCGGGCGTGACGCTGGCCACCGCCCGCAGAACCCTTGAAGCATGGGGTTACACCTCGACGCCGTACCAAGAGGGCGACAGCGTGAACACGAGGGCGGGTTGCACCGGTGACACTGCGCTACAACCGCAGATCGTTGCGGACAAGACATCGGCCTACGAGTCGGTGTCCGACTAGCCGCCTAGTGTCTGGGACGATGTGGGTAAGCGAGTCTGAATGGAGGAAGCATGGCGCGCGCCGACCTGTTGCTGGCACTAGTCAGCTCTGGCGCAGGTGGCGACGACCTGGCGTTCCGCCGAGCAGCCGAGGCCCTTATCGCCGAAGAAGAGGGTAAGAGGCACAGCGTCCTTGCTTCCCAACTGACAGACGCGCTATCCAGGCGCCGGCCGACCTCCAACATCTCCCCGCTTGCGCGGAACGACGCAGGCGCCCTCCTTCATGAGGGCGAGCCCGCGAGGCGTGTCGCCGACCTCGTGCTACCTCCAGCTGCACGCCAAACGATCAACGATCTGGTTGAAGAACACCACCGCCGCGACCTTCTGCGAAGTCATGGGGTCGAACCACGTCATCGCATTCTCCTGGTGGGTCCTCCGGGCGGAGGCAAGACCACTCTCGCAGAAGCTCTGGCCACTGAACTGGCTGTCCCGCTTCTGACTGCTCGTTACGAAGGTCTCATCGGAAGCTTTCTCGGCGAGACGGCATCTCGGCTCGAGACCCTGTTTGCCGCCGTGCGCATTCGTCCCTGCGTTCTGTTCTTCGACGAGTTCGATGCGGTCGCCAAGGAGCGTGGCGACACTCATGAGACTGGCGAGATTAAGCGAGTCGTCAGCTCGCTGCTTCTTCAGGTTGACAAGCTACCGAGCTACGTCGTGGTTGTCGCCGCCACCAACCACGCTGAATTGCTCGACCGCGCGGTCTGGCGGCGGATGCAGCTGCGAATCGAGCTTCCCCGACCAACTCGAGCTGCCGCGGTTGAGTTTCTGGGCGCATGGTCACAGCGCACAAGAATTGATCTCGGCCTTGCGCCCAAGACTATCGCCGAACGACTCTACGGCGTCAGCTTCGCTGAACTCGAACAGTTCGCGCTGGACGTGCAGCGCCGCTCCATCCTGTCCGGCCCTGAACCAAAGGCTCGCGAAGTCACGCAACGCGTCCTCAGGGAATGGGCGACCCGCAATCGAAATAGTCAGACGTGACCGCCGTCGGCGACGTCTCACCGCAGCGGCCGATCATCGTGGGCACGGTAAGCGTACCGAGAGACATTCGTCGCCCGAGCGGTGGTGGAGGCCGTGTCAAGCTCATCAACGTAGAGGCCCGTGTCCAGCGTCTCGAGGATCAATTCGACGCGTTGGAAGCCGCACTCGGTGAACAGATCCAGCTCTCCGAATCTATCCAAGCGGCCGACCCGCAACTCGTACTCGTGTTGGAAGCACGCGACGAGAACATCGACCTCACCGGTGTGGCCGACAAGCTCGGTATCGAGATCATCAGTCAGGCCGAGTCACGGGTCGATCCCGACGACGAGTTCGAACTGGTGTCCAAGAAGGCTCGCAGTCCGCTCGTCACATCCTGCCTGCATGCCATCTGCGTCAACCAGGCCTCGCTCGACGACCTGCTGTCTCTTTGGCGTGCTTGGCGGCGAGGCGAGAACTTGCCTCGCGGACGCACACCGTTGCGGGACTTCTTCGCACATCTAAAGGACGTGCGTCTTTGGGGACCACAAGACCGACTGAAGCTCATCGACTGGGAAGCTCATTTCGCCGGTCGCGACCCCGAGGCGCTCGTACCCATTGACATCGAGCTGTGGTTCCGCGCGTCGGCCGACCGCCGTACGGCCGTTCAAACAGAAGTGACCGCGTTGCTCCACCGCGACGGAGGGTCCGTTACGTCCTCTGCGATCATCGAGGACATTGGCTACCACGGGCTCAAGGCCAGGCTGCCGAACCGGCTCGTCGAACGACTCGCTCGGCGTGATTTCGGGGCAGTCCAGACAGTGCAGTCCGCCAACGTCATGTACCTGCGAGCAACCGGCCAGGTTGCCTTACCGACAGGTGACGACAACGACTACGACGTCACCGTGGACGCGTCGCCGCCGATCGATAGACCAGTGCTGTGCCTGTTCGACGGGGTCCCCGCTTCGAACCATCCGGTGCTCGCCGGGCGCGTGACGATCCTCGATCCTGACGATCTCCAGTCCGATTACACGGTGGAAGAGCGTAGACATGGGACGGCCATGGTATCGGCTGCGATCTGGGGCGACCGCGGTTCCGGCGAGCCAGCAGCGACACGGCCGGTCCTCGTTCGGCCCATCTTGCGCCCCTGCGACGAGACCATCGATCGCATCGAGGAACTGCCAGTTGAGGCTCTCGCACCTGACCTAATGCGGCGAGCCTTTCGCGACCTGTTTGAGGAGCAGGTTGACGGCACTCCCGCCGCCGCCCCCGATGTCACGATTATCAATCTCTCCGTTGGCGATCCTGCGACTCCTTTCGACACTGTGTTGTCGTCGTGGGCGCGCATGATCGATTGGCTCAGCTACCACTATGGCGTCCTTGTCATCGTGTCGGCCGGCAACTACACGTCGCTCGATCTCGCACCGAATGACAGCAGCCAACTCGCGTCGCTCACGGGAGATGAGCGCCGCCAGGCGACGCTCGCGGCGCTGGCGCGGCAACAAAACCTAAGACGCCTGATCGCTCCCGCTGAATCAATCAACGGGTTGACGATCGGCGCGACCCACGAAGATGCCGCGCCAGATGCGGAGCTTGGCTACCGCGTCGATCCCAACGATGGGCTTAGAAGTGTCAGCCCAATATCGGCCACCGGGTCGGGCTATCGGCGAAGCCTCAAGCCTGACCTCGCGGCTCCGGGTGGCCGCGCCTGTTTTGCCAGCGGCGGGACCACAACCAACATCATCAAGTTTCGGCCGGCGGGAGCCCTCGGCCCTGGGATCAGGGTAGCTGCGCCCACAGCCGGTCGAGAGACTCATACCATCGGGACGAGCGTCTCGGCCGCCCTCGTCTCACGCCAGGCTGCCCGCCTCCACGACATCGTCGACACGGTCACAGAGGGCCGACCGATCACCCGCCGCCAGCGTGCTGCGGCGATTAAGGCGCTGCTCGTTCACGGCGTTGGTGGATTCGACGACCTAAGCACCTCGGTTTTTCCTCTGGAACGCGCGATCGGCAACGGAATTCTCATCCGTGATTTTTCTGCCGGCTGCGCCACCAACGAAGCAGTATTGCTGTTCCTCGGCCAGATCGGCCCGGCAACCGAGCAAGAGTTGACCATCCCGCTACCGGACGGCCTCAGTGTTCGGGAAGCCAAGCGGATCGACGCCACCCTTGCTTGGCTTTCGCCGGTGAACTGGCGGCACCGCCAGTACCGTCGCGCTGCACTCTCTTTCGTGAAGCCGGAAGGTCCTGTTCCCGACTTCGGTGCAGCTTCAGGGATCTCGGCCGACGCGTCAAAGGCAGGCGCGGCAACAGTCCAGCACCTCCGGTGGGACATCGAGAAGGCTTGGGCAAGCGGGCAAGGCTCGGCCATCACGATCCGCGTCAAGTGCTACGAGCAGGCCGGTGGGTTATTCGGTGAGTTGATCGACTACGCCGCGGTCGCATCCATCTGGGTTTCGCCAACAATTGGCGTCGATGTGTACTCACAGGTTTTCGACCAGATCCGTTCGCTGGTCCGGATCCGACCCACGTCATGATCGCCCCGGCGAATCGGCCTCGATCGATCGTATGCCATGACCCGAAGTTGATCTTCGAAAGTGAACTCGATCTTGGTCCTGGGCGAAGCGGGCGGTCGGCGGCTGGACCGAGGAATCGGTCCTGCATCCAGGCCTTTCCGGGCCTGGCGGGTGCCATCGAATGCCGACGGTAAACGACGTCGGTGAAGCCGCGTGCGGGAGAGAATCGCCTACGCGGTTCGACGGGCGTGAGTGCCGGTTGGGTGACGGAGCGATCGGTTACCTCAAACGCGAAACAGTCCGACGGGAACCGCGGCCGCCAAGGCTCGCCAAGTCTTGGGGACAGGGACGAAGCACCAAATATCTTGACTCCCCCGCCGCTCCAGTTCCCGACCCAGGGCGGCGGTTCTTGTCCCGACCCGGCCGCGCGGAGTTCGCGCTGGTTGCACTGTCCGACGTTCAGGTGCCGTCGAGTGCCAGGTTGGAGTCGAGCATGCGCAGGTCGTCGGGGTCGCTGGTGCCGCTGGCGGCGAGCAGTCGCCCGACGTCGGTCGCGTCCACGCGGTCCAGTGGTGCGACCCGGGTTCGAGGCTGTCGCAACAAGCAGGCGAGCCGGGCCTGCCGGGCGGGGTCGCGGATCGCTTGGGCAGTGCGCGGCACCGGGGACGATGACGGGCGGCCCCGGTCGGGTCGGCCCGGCCGAGCAGAACGATCACCCGACGGTCCGCCCGGTCCAGTGCGATCAGCGGGCCGGCGTCCATCGTGACGCCCGGGTTCACGCCGCGATTCCGGCCGAACCGGACCTGCCAAGCACCTGATCGGCCCACTGAAGCTCCTGGTCGGTCATCGCTCCCTCGGTGTCCGCCAGCGCCTGCCGGAGCAGCGCCCCCCGGCCACGTCGTCCAGCGAGACCTGCATGGCGTGCTGGACGAACGTCGGCCCCACCGTCGGCGACCAGTCGGCGAATGGCCTCCACGGATTCCACGGGCAGAGCCACCGTCACCTTCATCGTCCCTGCCATACCGATCGCCATACCGTTCGGACGGTAGCCTCGTCGCAAGATGACGGACAACGAGGACCGAGGGCCAGAACGCGGAGGCTGGCCCATCATGGGCCAACAGAGCAGCCCGCGACCCGGGCCGGACCACGTTGTTCCAGACGTTTCACCAGGTCAAGGACATCGCAACATCGGGCGATTGGGTCGATGGACGGGTTCAAGTCCCCCCTCGGACACTCATTTACGCCTCCCCTCGTTCGATCAATCCCGGGTGAGTCTGAACGCCATCTGTCGTCCGATACCTGTTGTGGCATGGATGCTGTCGGTCCCGTGGTCGTAGGTGATCCGTAGGTTGACGGCGTCGATCATCGCGTGGAGGGCGAGCCGGTCTTCTGCCCATGATGGGCACGTCTCGGACTGTTGGCGCAGCCATGGTGCGGTGGCGGCCAGGACCCGGGATTCGGCGACGTAGACCGATGATCGGTGACCGGCCGCCGGGTCACCGGGTGTGGCGCGGCATCGGTATCGGACCCGGCCGTCCTTGGAAGAGACGCTCATGGTGCGGCCGCAGATGGCGCAGCTGATCCGGTGCAGCAGAATCGGCTCCGCGAGGCTGGTGCGACTGGGGCGGGGTCTGACCGGGTGGTCGCGCATCGTGGCCACCGTGAGGAAGTCCTGGATGGCCACGAGGGCGGGGTGCGCGGGGCGGTCCGAGCGCACGAGGATCTGGTAGGCCTCGGGCGGTAGGCAGGGATGGCGGCGGGCGCTGTAGGGGTGCCAGAACTCGTAGCCGGTGCACCGGGGGTTGTCCAGGATCGCGGAGATTGCCTTCACGGTCCACCCGGCGGATCCGCGTCGGATCGGCGGCGGTGCGGCTCGCTGGGTCAGGTGGTTGATCAGGGTGGTGTGGCCGTCGCCGGCCAGGATGCGGTGGAAGATCTCTTGCAGGATCGGCGCCTGGTCGCGGTCGGGTTCCAGGTGGGCTCGCCGTTGGCCCCGGATGGCCTTGCCGGGGTTGTGGTGCTGCCGGTCGTGGACCAGGCGGTAACCGTAGGGCGCTGCCCCGCCGATGAACCGGCCGTCCTGTCGGACGGCATCGATCATCAGGGTCCTGGTTGTAGCGGCCTGGTCTGAGCCGGCGATGCCCGGCACGGGACCGTGAGTCACGCCCATGAGCGCGTCGAGGTCGGCCAGTGGGTTGGGCGATGGGTCTGGTTCGAGCTGCACACGCTTCTCATGCGCGGCGGTGCCGATCACCTACCGCGGGTTCACCCGCAGCCCCTACGGCGGACCTGGCCAAAGCGATCATCCGACGGCCCGCCATCCTCTCTAGAGGGACCCCTCTATGCACTGCAGATCCTCGACGTCGACGCATCGACGGGATCGACGCGCGCTCCGACGGCCGTGACCGGCCAGGTCAGCGGTGTGGGCATCCTGATCCCCTGCGCGCTTGCAGCACCTCTGTCGGCCCCGGGGGGCCGGGAAGGGGCCACCCGGCGACCGGACCTCGTCTGGGGCGGGAGGGACCAACTGGGGACCTATTCCTCTGCCACGCGTGTTGGTTCATGCGACACGCTGAACCGTGAACTCGAACCAACTTTCGCCGCCGGTCACCGCCCATCACGTGCTGGCCGGTCACCAGGTTGTGTTGTTGCTGGAGACCGACGTCCACAATGGGCTGACCCCGGACGAGGCGGCGGCCCGGCTGGACCGATACGGCCCAAATGCTTTCGCGGCCGCGGCGCGCCGTGGCTTGCTGACCCGCGTCGGCGGGCAGGTGCGCCATCCGTTGATCTACGTGTTGATCGTGGCCGGCGTGATCACCGCGGCGTTGGGCGAGTATGTCGACTCCATCGTGATCTTCGGGGTGGTGCTGGTCAATGTGCTGGTCGGTGTCATTCAGCTGACGTTCCGCACTTCTCGGAGCTGATATGGCCCCCCAACCGGCGGTGGAGGTCAGCTGGGGCGGTAGGCGGTGGCGGAGACGCCGAGCAGGTCGAGGATCTGCTGTTGTAGTGGGGTGAGTTCGGGTTCGAAGGCTTGCACGAGTTCTCCGTCGCGGTGCAGTTCGTGGCGGGTCAGGTCGGCGAGGACGGCGAAGATCCTTTCAGCGGTGGGTGCTTCGCAGGCGCGTAGCTCGGGGTAGAGCGGGATGTTGGTGGTGGCAGCGGCTTTCATGGCGGTGCGGATCTGTCGTTCGATGAGTGCGCCGACGAGCAGGGCCAGGAACTGGCAGCAGAAGATCGCCTCGATGCGGGCGGGGTCGCGCAGCCAGATCGGGTCGGCGTCCTGGACGCTCTTGAGCACGTGGTGGCGGCGTTCCAGGTTGGGTTGGTACCGGTACGCGGCGAGGACCTCCTGGTCGGTGAGGTGCCGGTCGTTGGTGATCATCGGGAAGCAGCCGTCGCTTGCTGTGTCGTGGGCGATGGCGTCGTCCCGGGATCGCCAGCTGACCGTGTAGCGGGTGCGGGTGGTGCGCCGGTAGCGGGTGTCGGCGCCGGGCCGACCACGCTTTTCCTGCCGGAAGCCCTCTTCGATGCTTTCGGTGACGGTGACCTGCAGCCAGCGGGCGGAACCGGTGTCGGTCAACACGGTGGTGATGGCCTGCTCGACGGCGGCGCGGGTCTTGAGCCGGGTCTTCGGCCCGGCCAGCCTGCCGGCGAGTTCGTCGACGGCGGCGGCGCCGGCCTCGATGCGGCTACGGCGGGCGTGCTCGTCGCGGGCGGCCTTGACAGTGGAGTGGACCCAGATGATCCGGTACCCCTCGGCCGAGGGCAGCGGCGCGGGGAAGGTGGACCAAACCCTGGGCAGGTCGCCGATCCGCTGCCCGGGCAGCCGGATCGCCTCGGTCCATGCCGGCTGGTTGGTCCCGATCCAGTCACGGAACCACTTGTCCTCGCCGCGGGTGCGGGGCAGCACGGTGACGAACCGGCCGCCCTGGCCGTCGATGTGCCGCATCGCCTGCCCGGAGCACAGCTTCGAATCGGCCACGTACAGGAAGTCCCGCCGGCCCACCACCTTGACCAGCCCGTCCCAGGTCGGGATGTGCGTCGGGTCGTCGCTGGTGTTGCCGTCGGCGAGGCGGTAGGCCATCGGCACCGACCCGTCCGCCGAGACGGTCAGGATCCACACCAACTGCTTCAGGTCCGGCCGGTGGTCCTTGGAATGTCCGAAGGTCACCGCCGGCGTCGGCTTGCCCCGCCGCGGGGTGCCGTCCGCCTGCTTGTACTGGCCGTGCACCGACACCGAGGTGGAATCGTTGTGCATCTCGGCGGTGTCCACGCCGAACTCGTCGACCACACCGACGATCAGTTCGGTGAGCAGGCTGGCCCGGTCCGCGTCGAACAGGGCGACCAACGCCCGCCCGATCCGGTCGTCGTTGAGCCAGGCGGTGTCCGGACCCGGCAGACCCAGCAGGGCCGGCGGGTACCCGGCGGCCCACTCACCCAACCCGTACAAGGGTGCCCGGCCCACCAGCAGGTTGACCACCAGCAGCCGGATCGCCGCCGCGGGCGTGAGCTTGAACCGGCGGTCCGGCTCCGGCAGCCACCGATCCAGCGCTGCGTCCAGGCCGATGCGGTCCAGGAAGTGGTTGATCAGCGGCAGCGGCCCCAACCGCTGACTGACCAGCCCGAAGCCGGCCTCCGCGCCGGACCCGCCGCCCGCCTCGCCCATTCCGGCCTCCCGCGTGTCATCCTCGACATCAGCTGTCCGCAGTACATATACTGTGGACAGTGGAGGCAGCGATGGATCTCGGAGGCGTGTCGTGCAGATCGATCCCGAGCACCGGGCCGGGGCCGACCAGATCAGCGCGCAGCTGGCCGCCCTCGGGTTCGTCCTGCCCGGCAGCGTGACCCACCGTCAGGCCCGATGTGGCAAGCCCAGCTGCCGATGCCACGCCGACCCGCCCGTGCTCCACCCACCGTTTTGGAGCTGGACCCGAAAGCTCGCGGGCAGGACCGTCACCCGGCGCCTGACCGAGGACCAACTACGCGATTACCAGCCCTGGTTCGACAACTCCCGCCGGCTCCGCGCCTTGGTCACCGAGCTTGAAGACCTGTCACTACGCGTGCTCGACCAGGACCCTCGGTGGGGGCACAAATAGCGGCCCAGATGTGCGGAAAGCGAGATTCAGGAGTCCAAGGCCGAAGCCGCGCTGGATAGTCTGCGGGCGCTGGTACACACCCGCGCCCGGGTGATGCGCGGCGGGCAGCCGCTGACGGTGCCGTCCGAAGACCTCGTGCCCGGTGACGTGGTGCTCCTGGACGCCGGTGACATGGTGCCGGCTGACCTGCGGCTGATCCGGATATCCGATCTGCACGTGGACGAATCGACACTGACCGGCGAATCGGTGCCGGTGGTGAAGGACGAGGTGGTCCTGCCCGAGACCACCCCGGTGGCCGACCGGCGGAACATGGTGTATTCCGGCACGTTGGTGACTGCCGGTCACGGGGCGGGCATCGCGGTGGCCACCGGCGCGGAGACCGAACTCGGCGAAATCCACCGGCTGGTCGGCTCCGCGGAGACCCTGGACACCCCGCTGACCGTGAAGCTGGCCCGGTTCAGCAAAGTGTTGACAGTGATCATTCTGGCCATGGCCGCGGTGACCTTCGGAATCGGACTGATCCGGGGGCAGGACGCGATACAGACCTTCACCGCGGCGATCGCCCTCGCGGTCGGGGCCATCCCCGAAGGGCTGCCGGCGGCCGTGACGATCACCCTGGCCATCGGGGTGGCCCGGATGGCCAAGCGGCGCGCAGTGGTCCGTCGGTTGCCGGTGGTGGAGACACTGGGCAGCACCACGGTGATCTGCTCGGACAAGACCGGCACCCTGACGGAGAACAGGATGACGGTCCGCACGGTGTGGACCCCGGCCCGCGCCTTCGAGCTCACCGAAGCCGCCTCCGGCCAAGGCAGCGTGTTGATCGACACCGGCGGTGTCGCGGTAACCGGCCAGGCCGATGAGGCGTTGCGGTGGTGTCTGGTCGCCGGCGCCGCCTGCAACGACGCCACGATCACCCGCCAGGACGGGGCCTGGCAGTGGTCCGGGGACCCCACCGAGGGAGCGTTGCTGGTTTCCGCGGCCAACGCCGGGATCGACCCGGTGGAGATCGCCCGGGCCTACCCACGGGAATCGACGATCCCGTTCAGCTCCGACCGGCAGTACATGGCCACCTTGCACCGCCGGCGGCCGGGCGGTGACCACATCATGCTGGTCAAGGGCGCCATCGAACGGGTCCTACCCCTGTGCACATCCCAGATGGGCGCGGCCGGGACCAGCGAACCCCTGGACGCCGCCGCAGCCCTCACCGCGGCCGAGGACCTAGCCGACCGCGGACTGCGGGTCCTGGCCACCGCCGTGCATCGGTCGGCCGACCCGGATGCCTTCCGGGAAGGCAGGGTGGACCATCTGGTGTTCACCGGCTTGCAGTCCATGCACGACCCGCCCCGCGCCGCGGCCGCCGCGGCGGTACGCGCCTGCCATACCGCCGGAATCGACGTCAAGATGATCACTGGCGACCACGCCGCGACAGCGGCGGCCATCGCGGGCCAGCTCGGTCTACTCGATCAACCCACCGACGGGCAGGTACTCACCGGTGAAGACCTACGCCGGCTCTCCGCGGAGGAATCCCCGGATGCCGTGAACAACGCCCGGGTGTTCGCCAGGGTCTCCCCCGAGCAGAAGCTTCGGCTGGTCGAGGCGCTGCAGGCGCGCGGTCACGTGGTCGCCATGACCGGTGACGGAGTCAACGACGCCCCGGCCCTGCGCCAGGCGAACATCGGCGTCGCGATGGGGTGCAGCGGAACCGAGGTCGCCAAGGACGCCGCCGATATGGTGCTCACCGACGACGACTTCGCCACCATCGAAGCCGGCGTCGAGGAGGGTCGCGGCGTCTTCGACAACCTCACCAAATTCATCGTGTGGACCCTGCCCACGAACATGGGCGAGGGACTGGTCATCCTGACCGCGATCCTGCTCGGCGCGACCCTGCCGATCCTGCCCACCCAGATCCTGTGGATCAACATGACCACCGCGGTCGCCCTGGGTCTGATGCTGGCCTTCGAACCCAAGGAGGCCGGAATCATGACCCGTCCCCCGCGGGATCCCCAGCAACCGCTGTTGACCGGTGCCCTGATGGCCCGCATCCTGCTGGTCTCCGCCCTGCTGATCGGCGGCGCATGGTGGCTGTTCGCGTGGGAATCGGCCAGCGGGGCAACCCCAGAACAGGCCAGGACCGCGGCGGTCAACCTGTTCGTGCTCGTAGAAACGTTCTACCTGTTCAGCTGCCGATCACTGACCCACTCGATGTGGCACGTCGGTCCGCTGAGCAACCGCTGGATCATCGTCGGAGTGGCCGCCCAACTGGTCGGCCAACTGGCCCTGACCTACCTCCCCGGCATGAACCAACTGTTCCAAACCGCCCCGATCACCCTGGAGGCATGGATTCGGATCCTGGGCGTCGCCGCCCTCACCTCGCTCGTCGTCGCCACCGACAAGTACCTCCGCCGCCGGATGACCGAGCGGACCCACTTCGAAGGCGTACGTCGTCGGTCCGCGGTCTGACAGGCCCTGCTCGAGCTCGGATCGGCCTTCTTCGTGGCGAAGTGTCTAGCCAGAATCAACGCATCAGATCGGAGCACAATTGAACCAGTAGGCGACTCATCCCACCGACGATCTCCTCTAGTTCTCATTCCAAAGCATCGTCAACCGAAAGTACCGAGTGCGCAGATCCGGGAACCGATGGCGGCGGGTCACCCTGTACGATGATGGCTCGGTGGACGTCAACGAAGTGTTGTTGCCTGGTGTGGGTTTGCGGTACGAGTTCGCTACCGCCGCTGGCCCTCGGGTCGGCATAATCGCCCGGCGAGACGGTGGCTTCGAGATCGTCGGGTATGACCGGCGGGATCCCGACCGCTCGGTCACGCTATTCAAACTCACGGCCGAGGAAGCGGACGCGGTCGCCGAGATCCTGGGCGCACCGCGCATCGCGGAGCGATTCGCCGATCTGACCCGCGAGGTTCCCGGGTTGAGCGCCGGCCAAGTCGAGGTCGACGAAGGGTCGCCCTATGCAGGGCGATTGCTCGGCGACACCCGGGCGCGGACCCTGACCGGAGCATCAATCGTGGCCATCGTCCGCGGTGACGAGGTGATCGCCTCGCCCGCTCCGTCCGACGTGCTCGCGGCCGGTGACGTCCTGGTCGTCATCGGAACCCCGGAGGGCATCGCTGGGGTCGAACGGATCCTGCGCGGCTGATCCGATGCACACCTCGATCGCCCTACTCTTGGAGCTGGGCATCATCCTGGCTGTGCTGAGCGCGCTGGGCGCGTTAGCTCGCCGGTTCGCGTTGACCCCGATTCCGCTGTACCTGCTGGCCGGACTCCTTCTGGGTGAGGGAGGTCTCGCCACCGTTCCGGCGGCAGCTGAGTTCGTCGAGATCGGCGGGTCGATCGGCGTCGTACTGCTGCTGCTCACCCTCGGCCTGGAGTTCTCAGTGGTCGAGTTGACCGCGAGCCTGCGCCGCCACCTACCTTCGGCGCTACTCGACGGTCTGCTGAACGCAGCTCCGGGCGCCCTCGTCGGCTGGCTGCTCGGACTGGACCCGCTGGGCATGCTCGCGTTGGCCGGCGCGACCTGGGTGTCCTCATCGGGGATCGTTTCCCGCCTACTCGGCGACCTCGACCGGCTCGGTAACCGAGAGACGGCGGCCGTGCTGTCGGTTCTGGTGCTCGAGGATTTCGCGATGGCCGTCTACCTGCCGCCGCTCGCGGTGCTGGCCGCCGGCGGTGCCGGTTGGCGGGCACTGGTGAGTGCTCTGCTCGCCGCGGCAGCGGTGGGCAGCGCCTTTCTGGTCACCCGCCGATGGAGCCGGGTGATCGGTCGGGCCTTATCGCATCCTGAACCGGAACAACTGCTGTTACGCATCCTGGGCGTCACCCTGGTCGTGGCCGGGTTGGCGGAGCTTGCCGGCGCATCTGCGGCGGTCGGCGCGTTCCTGGTCGGGTTGTGCCTGAGCGGCCCGGTGGCCGACCGTGCCCGGGTCGTGTTGAGCCCGTTGCGCGACCTGTTCGCGGCTATTTACTTTCTGGCGATCGGGTTCGCCATTGCCCCGGCCGCATTACTGCCAGTGTGGCCCGTAGCGCTCGGCCTCGCGCTGGTCACGATGGCCACGAAGATCCTCAGCGGGGCCTACGCCGCCAGTCGAGATGGGGTTGGCCGGCGCGGGCAGCTGCGGGCCGGCGTTGCGTTGATTCCGCGCGGCGAATTCTCCTTAGTGATCGTCGGTCTCACCGCGACCGCAGTCCCTCGCCTGGAACCGCTGGTGGCCGCCTATGTACTAATCGTGGCGACCGTTGGGCCGGTAATTGTCCGCTTCACCTGACTCATCTCAGCAGCCAGGAAATCCGCGAAGGGAAATCGTCACCGACAAACCACACGCGACCCTCAATGAATCGAGCGGATGAGTCGGGGATCCGTCGCTGGACCCACGTTGATTGCGTACAACCGTTGATCACCACCCACTCGTAAATGGCCCGAGTCGACCAATTCGTGTGATGTCACTCTTTCGCTTTCTACTGGGCTGAACTGGCCGCCCGCGCCCCGACTAGCGAAGCAGGCGACCCGGACATTCAGGTCCGAGGTACACGAGGATTTGACTCGAAAACGGACGTCGCGCAGGGGCGGGCGAAACCGGCCAATCGACGAATTGGTGCTCAGTAAAAGACTAGCTACCGTGCGTATCGGACATTGCGGTGCGCAACCCGGCGGGAACGACGTTGGCTTCACTGACAGTACCCGTCAGTCGTCGAACGCGGTTGGGTGCAGAAATCGATTATTGCGCATCCGTCGGCGGCGGCGACGGTTAGGTCTGATCTATGACAGGCCCCTTCATCGACTCCGAGCCCGGCGACCGTCGGGCCAGGTCGACGTTCCGCCCGTTGTGGTGGATCCCCACGGCACCGTCGAACGATCGTCAGCTGATCGGAAGGTTTGCGGCGGTGCCGCACTGCGACGATGCGGAGACGCTGCCGGCCCGTTCCGGGCCGACGCCGACCCGGCCCGGAGGTGCGGATGATCCCCGCTGCCGAGACGGAGCCGACCTCCAGTCGGGAGCCAGCGAGCACGTCGATGAGGATCCGGCGGACCGGCCCGGTGTGACCGGCCAGGAGGAGTTGATGCTCCGTGCGCGGGCTGATGGCCATCCTCGCCCTCGGTGCCGGCTCCCTGCTGGCGGTGGGCGAGCCGGCGGGATCGATCGATGACGTGATCGAGAGCGAGATGCCAGCCTCCGGCGTCCCCGGACTGGCCTACGCCGTCGTGGCCGACGGCCGGCTGGAGTCGGCCGGAGCGCGCGGTGTCCTGACCCTGGGCGGCGACACGAAGGTCACTCCGGACACCCCATTCCTGACCGGGTCGATCTCCAAGAGCTTCACCGCGCTCGCGATCATGCAACTGGTCGAGGCGGGCACGGTCGACCTCGACGCCGGCGTCGAGGTCTATCTCGACGGGTTCTCCGGTCGGCCCGCGGGGGCCATCACCCTACGCGAGTTGCTGAGCCACACGAGCGGTTTCTCCACCCTGCAGGGCAACACGTCCTTCACGGACGACACCGGCGGGACCGACGAGCTGGCGTGGCGGGTCGACCGGCTGGCCGGGCTCACTCCGGCCGCCGCGCCCGGTGCGACGTGGGAGTACTCGAACGCGAACTACGAGATCCTCGGCCGGGTGGTCGAGGTCGTCGGTGGGGACGAATTCCAGTCCTACATCGCCGAGCACATCCTCGAGCCGGTCGGCATGACGCACAGTTTCGTCGCCGACGGCCAGGTCCATGAGTCGATGGCGACCGGGCACCGACCGTGGTTCGGCGGCATGCAGCCGCTTGCCGACAACAGAATGCCGCGCGGAACGGCTCCGCAAGGCGGCGTCGTCGCCAGCGCCGCCGATCTCGCTCGGTATCTGGCCATGATGATGAACGGGCGCGACGATGTGCTCAGCGCCCAGGGGAAATCGCTGATGATGCGCCCCGCGAGTGCGGCGTCGCCCTTCTACGGGCTGGGCTGGTTCGTGGACTCCGGTGACGGGACGGTCTGGCACTCGGGGTCGAGCCCCGGCTACGAATCGCTCGCGACCATGGTTCCCGCCGCCAACACCGGGGTCGTCGTGCTGGTCAACGGGGGCAGCGGGATGGGCTTCGGGGAGACTTCCCGCCTGCGTGACGGCATCACGGCCGCCGCGTTGGGCATCGATCAGGCCGATGAGGAACCGCGCCTGCCGCGGCAGGTCCTGTTCGCCGCACTGGTGCTGTTGCCGATCGCCTACCTGCTCTGCATGATCTGGGCCTGGCGGCACCGGGTCGAACTTCGCGCCAAATCCGGTGCGGCAGGACTGTTCAGTCTCTGGTTCCCACTGTTCACCACACTGGCCGCGGCGTGGATCATCCTTGATCTGGTGCCGAGACTGGTCGGATCGCCGCTTCGTACCATCAGCCTGTTCCAGCCCGACCTCGGGGTCGTCCTCGTCGCCGCCGCGGTGACCGGCGTGCTCTGGGCCGTCTTCCGGCTCGGGGTGGCCTACACGGCCCGATTTGGACAGGGGGCCGCCGGTCCGGCCGAGGGCCGATCGACCACACGACGCCGAGCTCGCCATCCGGCGCGGGCCAACCAGGTCGTGCGGTAACGGTCAGTCGCGCCTGGATCCGCGAGCGGGCTCGCTGTGGGGCCGGCCGCGGCCGAGCACGACCCGGCCAACCATAATTGTCGGGCGCCTAAACCAAAGCCTCCTCGGCGATCATCCATCGCCGCTCAATGAGTTGCCTTGTCGTGAGGAGGCACCCGCGGAAGCCGTGGCCACTACCCTGAGATTGCCGTCGCTGCGGTGTTCGCAATCCTGGTCCCCTGGCTGCTGGGGAGCCTAACGACGCTGGCTTCGCCGGCTCGCGATCGACAGTGGGCCAGTACGCCTCCAACAAGCACGTGCCGGGGCATCGGGCGGCAGCAGTGTCGCCCTCGGTGCCCGGCGGGCCAGCAATGATGACATCGACCGTCGCCCGGATGACCACACCGGCATCGTCGACGGTCACAGTCAGTGCACCGCCGTCCGCAGTCACCGTGACATCCACGCTGACGGGCACCGCTGCGGCTGTAATGGCTGCCGGGGCGGGGGCACAGCGACACGTCGGGCAGCCACCGGTCCGGCAACAATCGATCAGCAGCTGGCTGCCCCGGCAACCACCCGAGCGGAATCGGGTTCGGCGTCGTTCATATAGCGGTGCGGCGCCGGCCGCACTGGGCCCCGGTGCAGTTCTCTTTACGTCGGCGAACCAGGCTACGCATTCCGTCTCGACCGCGACGGTGATGGCATCGGCGGCAGGTGGGGAAGTCCGGTGTTGGCCAGTAATTTGAGTCGCCGAAGTTGCCCGAACCATGGATTTTGAACCTGCGTCGGCCCAGAATGTTACTGACCGTGGGGATCGACTACTGACCGTGGGGAATCAGCCAGTTGGCATGGCTGAAAACCACCGCGAAGGGGCAGAGCATGAGGTTTGGGCGACGGGAGCATCGGCCGGAGAGCGGAGCCGGTCCTTCGACCGGCCCGGATGTCACGCTCGCGGTGCCAGCAGGATCAGATGCGCCGGCGGTCTGCCGTCCGGCGCCGGTTCCAGGTCTGGTTCAGGAGGCGAATATCGGTCCGGTCCGTCGGCAGGGCAGCGAGCCCAACGACCCGTTGGGCGGCTCACGGGTCAGTCCGGAGATGAACGAGGCGCTGGCGCGGCTGCAGGGTCGGGGGCGGCCGCTACCGTCAAGCATTGCCGGGCGGATGGGTGGGGCGATGGGCGCCGACCTGAGCGACGTCCGGATCCATACCGGCAGCGAACCTGCCAATCTCGCGAGATCGGTGCAGGCGACGGCGTTCACGCTTGGAAGAGATATCTATTTCGGAGCGGGTAGCTACGCGCCGCACACCACGTCCGGGCGACGGTTGCTGGCCCACGAGCTGGCCCACACCGTTGAGCAGGGTGCTGCCGCATCCGGACCGGGTCCGGTCATCGGCCGCGCTGCCGACCCCGCGGAGAAGCAGGCCGATCGGGTCGCGGACAACGTTCTGCGGGTGCTGCGGCAGCAAACCCATAATCCCGCGGATCCAGGTGGTGCCACGCGCGGTGACGGCAGTTCGACCTCGCCTTTGTCGGCGCTGCGGGAGCCGTCAGCGGGCGACACCGCGCCGGGCCGGGCACCCGGTGAGGCGCCCCGGTCTGGGCTCGTCGGTCGTCAACTGCGACGCATGGTCGGTTTCGAGGCAGAACTGATGGTGCCCAGCCTTGGGCCGAGCGCCAACCAACTCAAGTACACCAAGGATCCGGACGACGTCACCGATTCCATCAAGTCGTTCCTGGACGGCGGCGTTCCCTACGGCACCGACATCGGCGGCAAGACCGCGGACGTCGACGTGCGCCTGGACAGCGATCACGGGGGGTCGATCGATCGCACCCCGATCGTGAGCAAGCTCGCCGAGCTGGGCTGGATCTCCGGCAAGCCCTCCGAACCGAGGACCAAGATCGAATTCGTCACCAAGGCGGTGGACGAACTTGCGCCTGGCTCCAACAAGAGGCTCAGGACCGTCGGACTGGCTTTGAAGGGCCAGCTCACTGACGCCCTGTCCCAAGCCAAGAGCGGGCAGATGAAGCAGCTCGGGGCGCCCGCGAAGGCCGGCTACATGACCGGTGTGCCCGTCGCCGATCTCGAATGGTGGTGGTTGATGGGCAAGGAGTCCAGCGAAATGGACGCCATGGTCCAGGACTATCTGACGAACGGGATTCAGGACGATGTTTACCTGCAGGCGACGGTGGGGGTCGTCCCCTCCTCCTTGATAAAGTTCTTTGCTCAGGCAGCGCTGCCCGGCGGGAAGGTGGAACTCGCCCCGCCCTCACAGGCACGCCAACAGATTCTCGGCCTGGTGCAGGAGGTCACCTCCGATCTGGAGAAGAAGTTCACGGCGGCCCCGGAGGAGCATTGGGTCAAGAAGCTCGACCAGGTGTCGAAGGATGCATTCCTGGGGCTTCTGGGCCTGATCTACAGCTACCTGCTGGGCGACACGTTGCATCAGACTTCCGGGGGAACGCTCTCCACGGTCAAGAATGCCGTTCCCTTCCTCATCAAGATGAGCCCGTACGGCCTGCTTGCCAGTACCGCACCGCACATGCTCAAGGACAGTCCGCCGCCACGGGAATTCGTGCGCAGTATCGGCAGCTTCTTGAAGAAGTCCAACTACCTGCAGGTTGCCTACTGGGTCGAGGAGGCACGAAAGGAAGGGCCGACCGCGGTCGGCGAGGGCAAACTCGGCGCGAAGCTCGAGGCGCGCCCGAGCTCGACGCGCCTGGTCAAGGGCGACTACACCGACTTCGTCGAGCAGGTTCTCCTGGGCTCGGGAGGGGCGATCGAGGTGGTGGTAGGGAAGGCGTTGCCGGCACCCGACAAGCCGCCCACCGACTCCGGGGGCGTCGATGTGTTCTTCGAGCTCTACAACCAGAGCGGGATTCCGCTGGAGTATCGCGCGATCACCAAGCGCTACAAGGTCTCCGAAGTCCTGCCAGCCATCGGTGAGATCATCAGCGACGTCCGGATGGCCGGCATGAGTGGGCTGACCGAGGAGCAAAAGGCCAAGGTCAAGGAGGCGTACGAGAGCGATGTCTGACGAATTGACTTTCAAGCAGCAGTCCGGCGCCGAAGCGGTGCTGGACGGATCGATCCAGTGGGGCGAGGAGGTGGGCATCGACCCGGTACTGGTGCACGCGATCACGGTGCCGTTGGCCGCGCTGCGTCTCGGTGAGCAGACGGCCGACGACGCCCCGCTCCTGCGGCTGAACTCGATCAGATTTGGCGTCGCAAGCTGGCGACAGCTGGGCGGTCAGTCCTTCTCCTTTCCTAACGTCGTCAGGCAGATCGAGGCCGACGGCGAATCGCACCCGGTGTACGACATCTACGGAAGCCTTCGAATGGGCAGCGAGTACCACCAGGTCGTGATGACCAGGATCGCCTTCGGCCCGTACGACGGGTGTTCGGTCGCCGTGAGCATGGAAGGCAGCGTCCGATCGGTTTCGCAGCCCGCACTGTTCAATCAGATCGACTTCGCCTGCGACGCGTCGTTGACGGTCGGGGCCGTCGTCGTGCGGGGCGACCTGGGCTCGGCCACGCCGCCGACCCTCGCCGAGGCGGACGAGCTGACGCAGCGCCTGCTACGACTCGAGGACTACCGGCCGCCACGTAGCCAGAACGGCCGTGCGGTCCTGGAACCTTTGTGCCCGGATTCGGGGCGTCGATGACGCCGTGACTTGGGTCGCCGGCGCGGGGTCGTGCCGTGGATCGATCCCCCGCGATTGACGCGGGCAGTTTTGGTGCGGGCCAGGTAAGTAGCAATCAATTGACGAAGTCCCCTTCCACCGCGCACACGTCGACCCGTTGGAAGCCGGCTTCGTGGAGCATCCGTGCGGTGGTCTGCCGGCCCCATGCTGCGCCGAGTCCGGCGCCCGTCCTGCGCCAACGAAACCGTCATGCAGTGGAGCAATGAGATCCCGTAGAGGAACGCGTACCTTGCAGGTCTCGGTTCTCCTGCGGGTGGCTGGACGCTCGGATATTCACCGTGAGGAACACACCGTCAGGGGCAAGGACCCTGGGGATCGCGCCGAGCACCGCTGCCGGGTCGGCCTGGTCATGGATCACGTCGAAAGCCGTGATGAGGGGTCGACGGACCGGTGCCGGTCAGGTCGGCGACGTCCCACAGTTGGATCTGGAGTTCGCCAGACCGTGGCCGATGCATCGGCGCACGCCGCAGTAAGCGCCTGTTCCGTGATGTCGTAAACGACGAGACTGCTGGCCGGCTGCGGCGCCGCCAGGGACCAACCGGCGGCAGCGGGCGACCAGCGGACCGAACCGGGCAACGATTCGGCCACGAACAGGGCGTGGAAGGACGGGCCGATCGAGTCCGACCGGGTCGTACCGCCGGCGGGTAACCTGCAACTCGCAGGTCGACAGATCTGGCTCGGCCCGGCCTGGTGGTCCGGTTCTGGGTCGAAACCGACGTGATCCACGGCCTGGGCGTCCGGTGGAGGGTCAACCCGCGTCCATCGGGGGGCAGCCACCCCGATTCGTGGGGAAAACCCACTTCGCGCCGCTGAGGCAGCGCGGGATGGTGAACACAGCCAACGCCCCGTCCACCATCCGGAGGTACCAGTGATCGAAACCCGCTGCCTGACAAAACGTTACGGAGGGACTACGGCCGTCGACGACCTGTCATTTCGTGTCGAGCCCGGCCGGGTGACCGGCTTCCTCGGACCAAACGGATCCGGGAAATCGACCACCATGCGCATGATCCTGGGGCTGGACCGGCCGACCGCCGGCGCTGCCCTGGTCAACGGCCAGCCGTACCAGGACCTGAAGTACCCGCTACGCACGGTCGGTGCCTTGCTCGATGCGAAGTGGGTGCACCCCAACCGATCCGCTCGATCCCATCTGCGGTGGCTGGCCGCCTCCGGCCAGATTCCCAAAGCGCGCATCGACGCCGTTCTCGACCAGGTGGGATTGACTGGCGCGGCCGATCGCCGCGCCGGCGCGTTCTCCCTGGGTATGTCCCAGCGACTCGGGATCGCCGCCGCGTTGCTCGGAGATCCGGAGATCCTGCTGTTCGACGAGCCGGTGAACGGCCTCGACCCGGAGGGGATCGTCTGGATCCGGCAGATCATGAAGCAACTGGCCGGCGAGGGTCGGACGATCCTCGTCTCAAGCCACCTGCTGCCGGAAATAGCCCTAACGGCAACAGATCTGATCGTCATCGGGCGAGGCCGGCTGATCAAGGCTGCCTCGACGACCGACTTCGTCGAATCCGCATCGCACTCGACCGTTCGGGTCGGCACCCTGCAGATCGACGAGTTGACCGCCGCCCTCAAACGCGCCGGAGTCCACGTCGAACCCGACGCCGACAGCGATTTCTCGCTGATCGTCACTGGCACCGACATTGCCCGGGTCGGCACGCTCGCCGCCGCAGCCGGAGTCGTGCTCACCGAACTCTCCGTCCAGCGAGCCTCGCTGGAGGACGCCTTCATGCACATCACCGGTCACGACATCGAATACACCGCCGGCGATTCCGTCGATGGTGCGGACAGGATCCCGGCCCTGGCCGGCGCAGGGAGGTGGATGCGATGACTCTCATCGCCGCCGAGCGCATCAAACTGGTGTCAACCCGGTCCCCGTGGTGGTCGGCCGGCGCGGCGATCCTCGCGTCGGTGAGCCTGAGCGCCCTGATCGCGGTGGCCACCGCGAAGGACGGCCAGATCGGCACGGTCGCCTCGACGCAATTCGGGTACGTGCTGGGAATGGCTGTGGTCATGCTGATGGCCACCCTGGCGGTCACCACCGAGTACGCGGTCGGGACGATGCGGACGACGTTCATGGCGGTCCCCCGCCGCAGCCCGGCGTTGATCGCCAAGACAGTCGTCGTCGGCACGCTGGCCGCCGTCATCGGTCTGGTAGCGGCCTTCGGGGCCTGGGCGATCAGCCTGGTGCTGTTGCCCGAGTTCGACCTGTCCTTGTCGGGCCTGGACGACTGGCGGCACGTCACCGGCGTCGGTCTGGTGTACCTGATTGCCGCTGTGATCGCGGTGTCGGTCGGCACTCTGGTCCGGCACACGGCCGGCGCCGTTTCGATCGTGCTCGTCTGGATCCTGATGGCCGAGCAGCTGCTGCAACTGATCCCCGGCGTCGGGGCGGCGGTGGCGCCGTGGTTACCGTTCAATGCGGCCAAGGACTTCATTATCGCGGACGGCTCGTCCGCGACCGGACCCTTCGGCGCCGGTCCCTGGGCCTCCCTCGCGTACTTCGCGCTCGTCGCAACCGGCATGCTCGCCGTCTCATTGGCGGCGGCGCGCCGACGGGACGCGTGAACGGCGGGTAGCGGAGACCTGAGCGACGGTGCCCGGACCACTATGGTCCGGGCACCGTCGCTTCGTCATCGCTGCTTCACCGGAATGATCGCGGTGATCGTCGCCTGGCGGCCGGAACTGTGCACGTGCACCGCACCGTCGAGTGCGGCCACCCGATCCCGGCAGTGCTGCCACGCGGCGGCCGTGGTCGTCGTGTCGGACCAGGCGTTCTCGTTCGCCCCGGCGTCGTCGGCGACGACCGCCGCGACCAGACGGTCGTTCTCCACCCGCAATGTGATCATGCCGGGCCGGTCTGCCGGGGCCATTTCCACACAGAACAGGTAGGCTGCGGCCTCGACCGCCCGGGGGAGGCGTCGATCGGCGGAATCGTCGACTTCCACCCGGGTGTGCGCATGGGTGTGGGCCAACCGGTCAGCCAGTGCCGGCACCAGGCCACGCCGTTCGAGCAGGGCGGGGAACAATCCGCGGCACACGGTGCGCAGTTCGTCCAGCGCGGTCTCGGTCCGGCCGATCAACTGCTCCAGACCCGGCGGTTGGCCCTGACGGGCGTCCGGACCGGTCGTCAACCCACGGGCGACCGCCAGCAGATGCGGAACCACGCTGCGTTGGATCGCCGCCGACAGCCGGGCCCGCGCCTCATCCTAGACTCCCACCAACCGGCGCCGGGAGGACTCGAGTTCCGCGGATTGGGCGCGGCCCTCCTGGACCCTCGCCGCCAGTTCCGTCTCCAGCAGCGCGTTTCGGAAGGCCACGCCGGTCTGCGCGACAACGTCCTCCAGCAGGCGCCGCTCGAAGGTCCGCAACGCTCGGCCAGGTGGCATGATGATCTCGATGTCGCCGACCTGCTCCCGCGAGTCCAGCACGGCCAGCGCCAGCGATGGCCCATCGACCGGCCCCGACCGGGGCGAGGAACCAGTGGCCGACCAGACCGCACGACGTGTCAATGCCGGTTCTCCGCGCCTACCGAGCCGGACCACCACGCCGGCCGCGCCGACGGCCCGGCCGGTCGCCTCCGCGACCCTGGCCGGCAGGACGTCGGGTGATGGACTGTCCGCGAGCCGCCGGCTCAGGGTGGCCAGAGCCTCGTAGGGCACGGCCCGGTCGCCGTAGACCAGCCGATCCGCCAGCCGCAGGACGTGGCTGCGCAGGGGCTGGAACGCGACTGCGACCAGCGCGGTCGCCACCAACGACGGCCAGTAGAGGGTCGATCCGGGCGCGCCGACGGCCATCAGCACGGCGCCGATGGCGACCACGACCACGATGTACCCGACGGTGACGAACACGGCGAGAACGCCCAGGACGATTGCCCGGCTCAGGATCACGTCGAGGTCAGAGAGACGGTAGCGGAAGATGGCCACGCCCACGGTCACCGAGAAATAAATGTAGGCAAGGCATGTCGCCACCGGCAGGATCCACGGCGTCGGCTCCGGGATCAGGTCGCTCAGCGCGAACAGCACGAAGGTCGCCGCGAGCGCCACAGCCCCCGAGGTGATCCAACGCAGTTGCAGGCGCTGTTGACCGGTGGATCGTCGCAGGCGCAGGCCCAGAGCGACAGCCCCGAGCAGGATCGACAGCAGCGTCCCGGCGAAGCCGGCGAAAGCCGCCGGTTGGACGCCGGCGCCCGATTCGAGATCGTTGCCCGGGTCGCCGACCGCGAGGGAGGTCGTGACGACCCCGACCCACCACAGCACCTGCGCGGCGATCGGGACGGCGACGGCGAATCGCCATCGCCGGGACAGCAGCCGCCCGTCCGGCACGATCATGAAGATCGCCGACAGGACGGTGACGGCAATGACGGTCCCGAACACCTGTCCGAGATATCCCGCGATTCGTCCGGCGACCGGGGCGGGTTCCCCGGATATCGCCAGACGACCAGTGCGCCGACCCCGGCGCCGACGATGGCCCCGATGCCGAGCAGCGGGAAGACGTGATCGACCACGACCTCGTACGAGGTCATGGAGTAGCCCGCGGTCGCCAGGATCAGCCCCTGCAGGACGACCATCCCGCAGGTGGCCGCGAACAGCACCCAGCCCACAACCCGCATGTCAGGTCCGGTGGGCGACGATGTCGATCGAAGCGGTGGGGATCCAACTGCGGATGGTGGTTCCGCGGCCGGGCACCGAGGTGATCGACACGGTGCCCCGAACACTTTCGATCCGATCGCGAATGTTCAGCAGCCCGCTGCCCGTCCGCTCGTCGACGTCGAATCCTCGTCCGTCGTCGGCGACGGTCACGTCGATCTCGCCGGCGCCGCCGGGACCGAACCGACCGTCGATCTCGATCCTGACGGCGGCGGCACCCGAATGCTTGCCCGCGTTCTGCACCGCCTCCAGACAGCTGAAGTACACCGCGGCCTCCACATCGGACGGGCAGCGTGGGAGTCGGGACGACACCAACTCCACTGGGATCGGTCCGTCCGTCACTGCGGCGGACAGGGCGGCCACCGGCCCGGCTTGGGTCAGCATCGGCGGGTACAGCCCGCTCGACAGTGCGGTGAGGGTGTCGACGCTCTCCCGTGCGGCCGCCACCTGCTGGCCCAGCAGCCGGGCACCTCGCTCCGGGGAACGCCCGAGCAGCGTCTGGATCAGACGCAGATTGACCAGCAGGGCGATGACCTGCTGCTGGGCACCGTCGTGAATGTTGCGCTCCAGCCGTTGTCGCTCGGCGTCCTGCCGTTCGACCAGGTCCCGCCGGGCCGCCCGCAGCTCCCCGGTGCGCCGCCGCACGGCGACCAGCTCCTGCTCGAGCCCCGCCCGCAGCCCGGCCACCCGGAACATGAGGGCCGATTGCCCCGCCAACCCGGCGAACAGCCGTTCCTCGACCGGAGTCAGTTCCTGCCCGTCGCGCACCACCACGGCCAGCGCTCCCAGCAGTTCGCCGCGCTCGCGGACGGCCACGCTCCGCCGGGATCCCTCGACGACCACGGCCGGAGCGTCCGCTGCTTCAATAGGCCCGACGGCCGGCGCCCCGACCGACGCAGCCTCGAGCGAGGTTGCCGCCAACCCACCCTCGTCAGCATGGTGCGCCGGCCAGATCGCCGCGAGCTCGAGCCGGCCCCGCACGGTCAACCAGACCTGCGCCGCGGCCGCGCCGGTGCCCTCCGCCAACACCCTGGCCATCCGGACGGGCAGTTCCGCCGCGGGATAGGCATCGGTCGCCGTCTGCCGGAACTGGGCGAGCACCTGGTAGGGCGTCATCCGGTCCCGACGAAGCACTCGCGCGAGCCATCGGGAAATATCGGCCCGCATGGGCTCGAATGTGATGGCGACGACGGCCGTCGCCAGGACCGACAACCACAGCTCGGGCGCTCCGGTCTCTCCCACCAGCGCGCCGCCGCCAACCACCACGATGGCGTAGACCACTACAACGTACGCCACCATCGCGACAACAGTCAGTGATCGCAGCATTCCCCAAGCATCCTCCCACCGACCCGTCGGCGTGGGATGGACCTAACGGTGGGGCCGTCGACCCCACTCTCGGGTCTCCACCCGCAGGGCCTGGCCTTGACGCCGATGAGGACGGCACCATGATGGGGCTGGCGAGGGCAGGCATCACGCCGCGTTCCCGGCCTGGTTGCGCATCTCGATCTCCCGCTGGATCGGGGTGGCGGTGGTGAATCGGGTGGGGTGTTGCTGCCGGGCCGCGGCCAGCGCCTGGAGGCGGCGCTGCTGGACGTCGTCGGCGTGCCCGTAGTGCACGTCTGCGGGCGTGTGGAGCCCGACGCCCAGGTGCCGATGATGATGATGATGAAGAATCGACGAAATCGGACATGAACGTTCGCGCGGCTGCAGACTGGTGAACCGCTCGGGGAACACCGGTGCGTACTTCAGGGTCGTGAACCAGGCCTCGGAGCATGGGTTGTCGACACGTGCGGCCGGGAATGCGATCTGGTCACTTCCAGGTCGGCGAACAGGTCGGCGACGGTGTTGCTGGTCATTGAGGTGCCGCGGTCGGCGCAGGGCCGCGACCGTGCTGGCATGGATCGGGACTTGCCGATGCTTGCCGTGCTTGCTCTTGCGGATGGTCGGCAGACCGCAGACCCCGTCCGCGGGGTCGCTACCGGAGTCGTCGCCGAGGCCGGTGTCGTCCAGGCGGCACGCTTCGCCGACGCGCAGTTCGCTCACCGCGAGCAGGCCGATCAGGGTATGCCAAATCCGGGCCCGCAACGCCGGCTGCAAGGTGCTGGTCGCCTCCAGCAGCGCGGTGATCTGTGTGTCGGTGAACAGGTGCGGGGTGACCCTCCGGTAGTGGTGCGGCAACCGGGCCAAGGACATGATCATCCGCGGCGGCTACAACGTGTACCCGCTACCTGAACAGGACGGAGGCCACCGCCGCGGTGCTGCAGGACGGTTGGTTCCGCACCGGCGACGGAGAACGGCGGGAGTCGTCGGCGCCGGACTCCAGACCCTCGATGACGCCCTCGGTGTCGGTTCTCGCGCTGTCGATGATGATCGGCAGATCACCGCAGGACCGCGGGATTCGGCATACCGTCAGGTTGTCGACCCCGGGCAGCATCAGGTCCAGCAGCACGACGTCGACGACCAAATGATCGAGCCGATCGAGCGCCTGATCGCCTGAATCGGCCTCGACCACCTCGAAACCGATGTCGGCCAGAGCGAGGCCGAGGGCCTGCCGGATCCGTTGGTCGTCCTCCACGAGCAGGACGCGCGTGCGTATCACCTCGCGGAAGTCGCTCAGCCGGACCGCTCGCCGAGGCAGTAGGTCAGCTCCGCGGCGCTTGAGTACCGACCGTCCGACAGGCCCAGCAGCTCCTCCAGGACGACGTTGGTGGCTCGGGCGGCCACGGCGGCCGTCAACAACTCGCGCGTGGTCGCCGAACCGAACGAGAACGCCGCCGCGGTGGCCTCGGCCACCGCCGAAGCCGTGGCGGCCGTCACGACGCCCGCCGGCGCATCGGGAGACGCCGGTCGGCCGGGCCCACCGAATCGGCCCCGACCGCCTCGACCAACCGTTGGCGGGCGGCATGGAAGACGAACTCCGGCAACGCTTCGCCGGGTACCTCGTCGACCAGGTCGCGGTAGGCCTGATTCACGACGGTCGGCACGATGTCCGGCGGCAGCAACTGGGCGAACTCACCGGCGAGGCGTTGGGCGACCTCATGCAGCCTGGCGGTCTGACGAACCGCATCCGCCCGGCGGCCCGGTTCGGCTGCACCTCGGTGACTGCGACCTCCGACCACGACCGGCGCCATGAAACCCTCTCGCTGTGTCGACACCACATCCGACTTTACTGTCTCTTGAAGCGGGCCGACCTGACGAGTACCTGACGATCGCGCCGCTCAGGTGTCGGGCGCTCACGCCGGCACCGCCCTGGACGGCGTTGAAAGGTACGTGCTGGCCACGCTGCGATGGGCGCTGAGCACCCAACCACTGATCGAACGGTCCCAGGCGATCGGCGTGCCGGCCGGGTACACCCGCGCGCAGCACGCGCACGCGTCGCTCCGCGACGCCGGCACGGACCCGTTCACCGCTGGGTCCCGACACGGGCCACAGGAAGCCGGTTATCGAGAACTATCCGGTCACAGCGGTTCATCAGCGACATCGCGCACTCCTTGCTTCCGGTCATGTGAATACCGTGGCACCATCGCCAACAAATGAACCTGACGGCTTCCTGACTTTCCTGATGCCGGGAGCCTGATGCCGGGAGAACGGCTCGACCTGGCGCATTCAAGTCCCGGGACACCTTACAATCAGCTGACGATCCACGTCCTCATTTGCGCGAAGATGCTGCTTTCTGGTCGCTCGCCTGCGGTCGGTTCCCGAAGGTCGCCGGGCCGCCTGCCCCGACCTGTTCAGGTACCGGAGAGAACTCCGTTTCCGCTGATCAGTGACCTCAGCCCGAGCTCTTGACGGGAGCGTCCGGGACGGGCGGCCCAGCCCGGTCGCCGAATGAACCGGCCGCCGGTTCGGCCGTCAGGGACCGCAGTTCGCACCTTCCCGCGCATTTGATCGATCGATGAAGGCTGTGCATCAATGGCGATGAGATCGTCGATGTCGGGGAGGCTCGAATGCTTTCTCGAGGCGCTCACGGATAGGAGACAGCCGCGTCGGTCACCCTCGCCAACGCTGCCGCCGTGCACGAGCATCACGCATCCGGTTCCGGCCGCGGCATCACTCTCACCACGCACCACATCGGACACCTCGCTCCGGGTGACCTCTTCCGGCCGGACCCGCGCGGCTCCACCCGCACGGTGACCGAAATTCACCGGAGGCGCAATCGGGTCTCGCTGACGGACCAGACGGGGACGGAGTTCACCTACCCGGCCGAGAGCATCCTCCCGACGGCGGTGGCCGATCCGCTGGTCCCCGTCCGTCCACCGGCTAAAAGGGGGGTCGCTGCTTGCGAAACGAGTTCTTGCGGATGATCTTTCCCTCCCGGACCGTGAGGAAGTCGCACCCGTTCACCTCGACCCGACGGCCGTCGGCCAGGGTCCCGGTCAGCGTCCACTCGGACACGCCGTCGTCCGGGCCGATGACACGGTGCCGGCCGCCACCCCACTGGGCGTCCGGCATCGAGGTCAGCACCTCAAGGAAACCCTGCCGGACGGCCGCGACGCCCGCGTAGCGAGTGCCGCAGACCTCAGGGCCGCCGGACGCCTCGAACACGCAGTCGTCGGCGAACAGGCTCATCAACGCGTCGATGTCGTGGCGATTCCAGGCGTCGGTGTGTCGGGCGAGCAGATCGAGCAGGTCGTCGTCGTGCGCCATTCCTTGGATTCTCCACCTTCGGGCGGCACCCGGCACGGGCGACGTGGCCAGACCGGAGGTCACGGCTCGATCAGACCGGCCCGGATCGCGTATCGGGTGAGGTCAACGCGGTCACGTAGATCCAGCTTCTCCAGGATGTTCGCGCGGTGCCGATCCACGGTCCTGGGGCTGATGCTCAGGCAATCGGCGATCTCCTGCGCGGAGTGGCCCTCGGCGATGAGTTTGACGACGTCGGCCTCCCTGGGTGTGAGAGGGCCGCGGCCGGGCCGCTCTCCCCGTGCCAGCCGGTCGAGATAGGTGCGCATCAGGGAGGTGAGGGCGGCGGGGTAGATGAACGACTCTCCGCGGAGGGCGGCCCGGCAGGCCTCCACGATGTCCTGATCTGCCTGTCGTTTCAGGACATAGCCGGCGGCCCCGGCCGAGATGGCTTCGAAGAAGTACTCCTCGCGGTCGTACATGGACAGCATGAGGATCGGCAGGTCCGGTGCGCGGCGATTGATCTCCCGCGCCGCCTGCAGTCCCGTCATCCGCGGCATCGCCACATCCAGGATCGCAAGGTCGATGTCGCCGCCGGCGAGTTCGACCGCCTGGATGCCGTCGACCGCTTCGGCCACGACCCGCAGATCGGAATGCCGGCTCAGCACGGCTTTCAGGCCCTCACGCACCACGGAGTGGTCGTCCGCGACCAGGATGAGCGCGGGGAAGCGGGTCACGACCGGCCGTCCGATCCAGGTAGGTCGAGCGTCAGTGTCACCTGCACACCGTGGGTCGGCAACGACCGGACCGCGATGCGCGCGCCGATGAGCAGCGCACGCTCGCGCATTCCCCGAATCCCCGCTCCTTCCTCGGTCCCGTCGGCCAGACCCGTTCCGTCATCGACGATGTCGAGGGCCACCCGACGTCCGCGGGCGGACAGCGACACGCTGATGGTCGACGCGTGGGCGTGCCGGACGGCGTTCGTGAGCGCCTCCTGGGCGACCCGGTAGAAGGCCAGCTCGACCTCGGAAGGGAGCGAGGGTGTTCGGGCCGGCAGGTGCAGCACGAAGCGGGCCGTGGCGTGCGCGCGGAGGGTGTCGCACAGGGCCTCCAACGCGCGTCGTAGGCCCAGGTCGTCCAGGATGCCGGGGCGCAACTGCCAGGCCAGCGCGCCGACTTCGTCGAGCGTCGCCCGCACTTCACTCTGGATCTGATGGAGTTGCGGCCGGGCCTGCTCCGGAAGACCGTCGCGGAGCCCGCGCAGTTGAAGCAGGATGCCGGTCAGTCGTTGACCGATCTCGTCGTGGAGTTCCTGCCCGATCCGGCGTCGCTCGCC
Source organism: Nakamurella multipartita DSM 44233 (assembly GCF_000024365.1). Taxonomy (NCBI): domain Bacteria; kingdom Bacillati; phylum Actinomycetota; class Actinomycetes; order Nakamurellales; family Nakamurellaceae; genus Nakamurella; species Nakamurella multipartita. Next base: position 2,884,209 of record NC_013235.1, on the reverse strand, counting down.
TTCCAGCGACGACACGGACCGGCGGGTGCTGGTTCGACGTTCGGTCTCCAGACGATCAAGCATCGTGTTGTAGCCGGCGATCAATGCCCGGGTCTCCAGGCCGCCTCGGACGGGCAACGGTTCACCGGTCCGCAGCAGGTCCAGGTTCTCCATGCGGCGGACGAGTCCGGCCAGGCCATGGAAGCTCAGCCGCAGCAGGGCGGCGTTCGCGATCGCGATCACGATCACGCCGACACCGAGGAACACTCCCTGTTCCGCGGCGACCGGGAAGGAGACCGTGATCGGTGACAACACCAGCAGCAACGCCGCCGCCAGCATGATGGCCGTATTCACCGCCACCACCTGCAGGTACAACGACCACCCGCGAGATGCGGGCCGCCGTCGGCGGCCGTCGCGCACCGGCGACAGATCTTGACGTGTCAGGGTCATCGTCTCCTCCGTCCCGGCATCCGTCGTCCTCGGTGGTGCCCGCCGGACGACGGACGGACCGGTCAGGACCGGTCAGGACCGGCACGGCCAATGCCGGTCTGGCAAGCATGCACGACCCGCCACACCGCGCAATGATGTCCGACACCCATCTTCAGCCGATCGGGTTCACGCCTCCGCGCCGGGCGCGGCCGGAATTGGGTATGGACACCCATTGGTCGCCGCCGTGCTATGGACAAGACTCGAGGGCGAAGCTGATCGCCGGCGAGCACCATGGCCGCTGACAGAGCACGTTTCCGACCGGAGGGTCGAATGCGGCCGCGCAGCCGGTGGTTGTCCCCAAGCGGATGAGTCCGCACCGGAGGTAGACCATGCCCGGTGGCAGAAGCCGCGAAGCGGCCCCGTCGCGAGAGGTTGATGGCAGCGCGAGCGATCGCACACCCCTGTCCCCCGCCCCGGAGGCCGGGGTGGCGGAGCGCATGCGCGCCGCAGTTCGGGACCGGTACGGGCCGGTGTCCGCAGTGGCGGTTCAGGAGGTCCCGGTCCCGGCGCCGGCAGCGGGCGAGGTCCTGATCGAGGTGTGCAGCGCGGGACTGGACCGCGGCGTCTGGCATGTGGTGACGGGCCTGCCCTACCTGATGCGGCTGACGGGGTTCGGGCTGCGTCGTCCCCGGCAGCCGGTGCTCGGAAGCGATGTGGCCGGCCGGGTGGTGGCGTCGGGACCGGACGTCGACCGGCCACGGGTGGGCGATGCGGTGGTCGGGATCGGGTCCGGGACCTTCGCCCGGTACACCGTCGCCCGCGCCGACCGCCTCGTGCCCAAGCCCACCCGACTGTCCTTCGGGCAGGCGGCAGCCGCCCCGACGTCAGGCCTGGCGGCGATGCAGGCCGTCCATGAGGTCGGCCGGGTCGAGGCGGGTCAGCACGTGCTCGTGCTGGGGGCGTCCGGTGGTGTCGGCAGCCTCGCGGTCCAGCTGGCCGCGCTCGCCGGCGCCCGGGTGACCGGCGTGGCCGGCCGGGCGAAGCTGGACCTGGTGCGTTCCCTGGGTGCGGATCGGGTCATCGACTACGCGCAGGACGATCCCTGCGACGGATCGATCCGCTACGACCTGATCCTGGACATCGGCGGACGCCGCCGGCTGGGCACGCTGCGCACGGCTTTGACCCGCGACGGAACCCTGGTCATCGTCGGAGGCGAGAACGGTGGCCGGTGGACCGGCGGGGTGGGCCGCCAGTTGCGCGCCGTCCTCCGTTCGACGGTGTCCCGGCAACGGCTGACCGCCTTCGTCTCATCTCCCACGCCGCAACGCCTGGAACGGCTTCGCCTGGCCCTCGAGCAGGGTTTGACGCCTGTCGTCACCGAGACCTACTCGCTCAAGGAGGTGCCCCGGGCGCTGCGGGATCTCGAAGCCGGACGAATCCGGGGCAAGAGCGTCATCGAGGTCCGGTCGACACGCGAACAGGGCCCGGACTGACGGCGACGGAGGCAGCGAGCATGAGCAGCAGGCCGATTCCCCGGCCGGACATCTCGGCGCGCGGCGCCGCCCGCCTCGCGGGCATCTGCTACGCGGCGATCTTCGTCCTGGCCATCTACGCCAATTTCGCGGTGCGCATGCGGCTGGTCGACCCGTCCGACGCCGCCGCCACGACGCAGAACCTGGCCCAGTCCGACGGGCAGGTGCGGCTCGCTGTCGCCGCCTTCACCATCGTCTTCCTGTTGGACATCGCCATCGCCTGGGCCCTGTACGTCGTGTTCCGTCCCTACGGCCCGCGACGTGCGCTGCTCGCTGCCTGGTTCCGCCTCGGGTACACGATCCTGCTGGGAGCGGCCTGCGTGTTCCTGTTCCTCGCCCTCCGCCTGGCGACGTCTTCCACGTTCGCCGACGGGTTCGGTCCGGATGCCGATGCCGCCGCGGTAATGCTGACCATCGAGGCGTTCGACTACCTGTGGCTCATCGGCCTGGCCGCGTTCGGGATCCATCTCGTTCTCATCGGACGGATCATCGTCACCGCGCGTCCGGCTCCGGTGCTCCTGGGATGGATCCTGATCGTTTCCGGCGGCGCCTACCTGGTTGACACCTTCGCCCACGTGTTGCTGGCCGACTACTCGACCTTCGCCCCGATGTTCCTGGTCATGGTGGCGCTCCCGTCGATCTGCGGCGAGCTCTGGTTCACCCTCTGGTTGATGATCCGGGCCGGACGCGGCGGGAACGCTCGACCGGCGGCGAACCGGCCCGGGTCGCCGCACCGTGATCGCCGCCGACCGAACCTGAGCCAGGAGGACGTGAGGACATGACGACCCAGGGCGCCACCGGCGCACCCGTCGACATCGATGCGGGCCGGGCCGCCCCCGGCCGGGAGCTCACAGGAGGAATCGCGGCGCACGTGGTCGCCGGCACCTACGTCATCGGTTTCCTGGCGATGCTGGCGTACCTGCAGCCGCGCGGATTCACCGACCCGCTGACCGAGCCGGGCGCCTCGCTGGACTTCCTGGCCGCTCAGCCCGCCGCCATGTACGTGTGGTACTCGGTCCTCTACCTCGTCGGCGGCGCCGCGTTGCCGGTCGTCGTGCTCGCCCTCCGGCGGCGCCTGCGGGCGGCGGATCCGGTCGTCGTCGGCGTCGGCACGGTCTTCGGCCTCATCTGGGCCGGTCTGTTGCTCGGCGCGGGCATGCTCGCCCTCGTCGGCCAGCAGGCGGTCCTGGCCTTCGCCGACGTCGACCGCGGGGCGGCCGTCGTTTCCTGGCATGCCATTTCCACTGTCCAGGATGCGCTCGGCGGCGGCATCGAACTCGTCGGGGCGCTATGGCTGCTGGCCGTCTGCCTCGCCGCGCTGCGCATCCGTGCCATACCGGTCGGGTTGGCCGGACTCGGCCTGGCCCTCGGGCTCGCCGGTCTGGCGACGCTGGTTCCGGCCGCGGCGCAGATCTCGGCGTCCGTCTTCGGTCTCGGCCTGATCGTGTGGTTCACCTGGATCGCGCTCACCCTGCTGGCGCACAGCCGCAATACCCGCCAAGGAGGAATCGATGAATGACATGTTCTGGATCTTTCTCAGTGTGGCCGTCTTCATGGGCGTTCTGCTGCTTATCGTCCTGATCGCGACCCAGCACCGCAGCACGATGCGGAAGTTGGAGATCGAGGCCTTGAAGATCGAGCAGGCGACGGCGTCGGGAAGCGACCAACACCTTCCCAAGTAGCCCGAAGGGGGTGGCGCCGTGGACCACGTCGACGTGGGTGGCCGGCGCATTGCCTTCCGACGCGCCGGCACCGGCCCACCCGTCCTGCTGGTGCACGGAGCGATGGCCGACAGCCGCGACTGGCACCACCAGCTCGAGGCTTTCGCGCCCACTTTCACCACGATCGCTTGGGACGCGCCCGGGTGCGGCGGGTCAGCCGATCTGCCCGCGGGCCACGATCTGGATCAGCTGGTGGAAGATCTCGACGGATTTCGCCGAGCGCTGCGCATCACCGGCGCACATGTGATCGGCCACTCGCTGGGCAGCATCCTGTCCATCGCTTTCCAAGCTCGTCATCCGGACGCCGTCCGCTCGCTCGTCCTCGCGTCGGCCTATGCCGGATGGGCGGGATCACTTCCACCGTCGGAGGTCGATCGTCGCGTCACCCTGGCCCTTGCGGACCTGGATCGTCCGGCGGCCGACGCGGCCCGGGACATGGTCGCCACCCTGCTGCCGGCGGACGCCCCGGCGGCCCTCGTCGACGAACAGGTCGCGATGGTCAGCCAGGCCCGGCCGGCCACCACTCGCGCCATGGTCGAGCGCTTCGCCCGGGTCGACCTGCGCCCGGCGCTGCCCGGAATCACCGCGCCCACCCTGCTGCTCTACGGCCGTGACGACGTACGGGCTCCTCCCTGGGTCGCGGACGCCCTGCACGCAGCCATTCCCGGATCCCGGCTGGTGCTGCTGCCCGGCGTCGGCCACAGCGGGCATGTCCAGGCACCCGATCAGTGGAATCGCGTGGTGCTGGAGTTCCTCGACGGTCAGTCCTGAGGGGCGTGGTCGATCCGGCAGAAATCGGCGACTCCGGCCGGCACCGTGACGCCGGGCCGGCGCCGATCCGTGCCGCTCCCGGCCGTCCCATCGAGCAAGCGCCGACAGATGTGTTCCGCGGCGCCCGACGGGGAACCGGGATCGGCATCACGCTGCCGCTGGTCGACGAGTATATGCACGACGACCTGCTCGGCTGGCTGACGCCGTACCTGCTCGGCGGCGGCGGGGACGCGGCCCGAAACGTGCTGGCCACCATCGCCGGCTCCCTGATCACCGTAACACCGTCGACGTTCTCGCTGATGGTGGTCACCTTGCAGCTGGCCAGCAGCCAGTTCTCGCCCCGCCTGCAGCCCGCCTTCAGCAGCGACAGGTTCGTCCAGTCGACGCTGGCCCCGTTCCTCGGCACGTTCACGTTCTCGGTGACCGTGTTTCGACGGTCCGCACCGGTTCTGATGCCGAGGCGGTCTTCGACCCGCAGGTCTCGGTGACCACGGCCTTCGTGTTGACTTTGCCAGTGTGATCGCCCTGGTCCTGTTCCTGGCCCGAAATCGATGTCCCACAGGTAGAAGTAGAAGCAGGTGACCCGCCGGCCGGCCTTGTGGAACGTGTACCAGGGCACCCCGGAAGAATTGGGTCGCTCGGCGGCGGCGAACACCTTCTGGAACTCCTGCGCGTACCCGATCGCGGCCACCCCGGATCGACCCGTCGCGGCCTGCGCATCCAGGTGACGTTGCATCACGTCGATCTTGCGGTCGTCCCGACCGAACCGCACGATCGGGATCGAGTGGGTCTCGGCGAACTGCCTGACGTCTCGCCGGAACCGGGTGCCGATCTTCATCAGGATCGCCGTTGACGGAATCGAGTACCCCAAGTGCTGCTTCATGCACGTCACCACCTGGCCGCCCACCTGCAGGTTCGGCAGGTACCCATTCAGGTAGATCCGATCCAGGCACTCCAGGTCCAGCACCACGTGACTATCAAGAAGGTCGTTCACCGTGACCGACGCAGCCATACCCGCCACCCTGGCCGCACCCCGACTACGCTGACCAGCCTCGCACCTCGGCGGTCAGAGGCGAAGCCTCACTGGACGGCATGTTGTGAAACTCTTCGAGTGAGGGGGTCGTCGGACGGGCCTCACCACACATGCTCGTGGGCTACCGGGCAGGGGCTGTTTCACCGGGTGGCCCATTGATGGAACGTGTTGATCTTTTTGCTCGTGTCTTGGTCGTAGGCGCGACCGGGCGGTGCGTGGCGTGTGCCGCGCGCTGTGGATGGCGGAGTTCCGTAGCGCGTGGTGAAAAGTCGGTGGAAATGACTCGGGTTCTCAAATCCCCATCTGGTCGCGATCTGGTGGACCGTGCGGGTTGACTCGTACGGTTCGAGCAGCTCGTCGAGGCAACGGTCCAGCCGCGCGTCGCGGATGTAGGCGGCGACACCGCCATGCGGTGCGAAGATCCGGAAAAGCGTCGACCGCGAGCAGTGGAACGTGCGGGCGAGCATGCGCGCGTCGAGGTCCAGATCATCCAGGTGCGCGATGACGAAGTCGCTCATCGCCACTGCTAGAGCGGTGTCGGAAGGCGCGAAGTCGCCGTCGGTGAGCACCGATTGGGTGGCGTCGATGATTTCCTGCGCCAGAGTCGTTGCGTCTTCCGCGGAAGCGTTCGGAAGTCTGTTCCAGACGGATATGACCGTGCTGCGCAGCACCCGCCCGCGGGGCGAGTCCCTGTGCAGTCGCGCGCACGGCGATCGCCCCAGGGAAGCACGGAGGCGACGACGAGGGATGACCGCCCAGACCGAATCGATGTCGGTGCAGGCCGCGTAGAAGGATCGAGCGAGGTCGATGATGCCGACGTGCTGCGAGTCCAGGGTCATCTCGGTGCGGTCGAAGCTGAGGTCGACACGCCCTCGGCGGTAGACGAGGACTGCGAGCGCGTCCTCGCTGCCGCAGCGGATATGGCGGATGCTGCGCCGCATGCTCTGCGGTGCGTGCGCGATCCGGCTGATGACCACGTCACCCACGAGATAGTCCGTCGCTTGGGCAGAGAAGTCGGCTGGGCTCCCCGAGGGGAGCGTGTCGAACACCGGCGCGGTCGTGTCGTGGAACAGCTCGAACTGTTCCTCCGCGGACGTCGGCTGCGCATCGAACACGATGACCGGTAGCCCTGCTCCGCTCGCCCCGCGCATGGTCACAGTCTGCGACCGACGAGTCGAAGCCTCAAGGGAAAGTTGGGACTGACGTGCAACGGCCGTCTGACCGGTGCCCCCTATCGTCGGTTGCACATGGGATGGCACGGGCGCGCGTCGAAGGAGATCTGATGCAGACCATGACCTTGGCCGATGGCCGCGAACTCTCCTACGACTCGTACGGTGATCCTGACGGGGAACCGGTGATCTTCTGCCACGGACTCTCGGACTCGCGATTGATCCGAAACCCGGACGCTGTGCTCAACGACTCCCTCGGGGTACGCGTCTTCGTCGCCGACCAGCCGGGGGTGGGCGGGTCCACACCCCAGCGGGGCCGGACCATGGCCGACTGGGGCCCCGACATGGAGCAACTCGCCGACCACGTCGGGCTAGATCGCTTCGCGGTCGCCGGGCACTCCGGCGGAGGCCCGCACGCTCTCGCGATCGCCGCCCACCTGCCGGATCGCGTTGTGGGGGGCGTTCTCGCGTCCCCCGTGGGCCCGTTCGATGAGGACGGATTCGCGAAGATGCTCGTGATGCGCGACCTCAAGCTGATCGTGAAGCTGCGTCACCTGCATCACGTCCTCCGCTGGGCGTACCGGTCCGACGTCAGGAAAGCGAAGCAGGACATCGGGACCTTCGTCGAGTCGATGGCCGAGGACGACCCGTCAGATGCCCAGACCTTTCTTTCGGATCCTGCCCAGCGGGAGATGTTCGAAGCGAACTTCACCGCGGGAATGGTTCAGGACGAGGAAGGGCTGTACGAGATGACGATGGCGCTGTGGCACTGGGGCTTCGAACTCGAGGACGTGCTGCAGCCGTTCGACGTCTTCTACGGCGACGCCGACCAGATCATCTCACCGCAGATGCCGATACACGTCGCCGAACGACTTCCACGTGCGACCCTCCACGTCTGGCGGGGCGCAGGCCACTACGGCTTTGTCGACCGCGACCGGTGGGCTCAGTTCTGGGCGCCGCTGGCAGCGGGCGACCGAATGGCCGACCAAGACTTGCCCAATGGGCACGCCGACAAGCGTTGACGACGCAAAAGGAGATCAGCAGATGAGATCACGCATACGTGTTGCGGCGCTCACCCTCGCGACCGTGATGGCGATGGCGCTGCCGGTGAGCGCCAGTGACGCAGCTCAGGAACCGAACGGGAACAACGGCGGGAAGGACATCGTCTCGACGACGGAGAACTACGTGACCGCCTTCTATCCGATCTGGTTCACGCACTTCCAGACGCAGGTGCTGCCGGTGCCCGCCAACGAGTTCATCGGGCCCGAAAAGATCTCGCCCGTGTACCAAGCGGTCGTCGCGATCAACGACGACACCCTTTACGCGAGCACCCCGATCGACGTGCGGGGCCACGAGGTCGTGGTCGATGTGCCCGCCACTTCGGCCGGCTACTCGGTGCTCCTGCTCGACGCCTGGGGCAACGTGCATCCGGTGGGCATTCCGTCGAAAGGCGCGAACGTGCCCACCCCCGACACCACCTACTCGCTGATCGGGCCCGGCTACACCGGCCCCATCACCGGCGAGGTCACAGTGCCGCTGCCGATGGACCAGATGATCCTCATCTTCCGTGTCGACAAGTACAGCGGGGGCATGAACATGACCACCGAGGCGACGACGTTCCGTCACGATCTGGCGATCGACGGGGTCGGGACTGCAGTGAAACCTGTCGCCGAGTTCGGCGCACCCGTGAAGACGCTCGCCGACCTGCTCATCCGCACCGCTCCGATCGATTTCCTGACGCAGCTGCAGACCGCCGTCGCGAGTGACTGGACACCCGCGCTCACGCAACAGGAGGCGAAGCTCTCGGACGACTTCGACGCGCTGTTCGGTGACGGCATGGGGCTGACAGCTTCGGAGCGGCAGCAGTTCGCCGATGGCGCCAAGTCCGCCCACGACGCGATCATCAACAACTACCTCGACAACCGGGGCGCAACCAATTGGACCCACTTCACGAACATCGGCCTGTGGAAGAAGAAGGTGCTCGACCGGGCGTCGATCACGGAGTTCTGCCAGTACTGCAACACGAAGGAAACCGCGGCCTACTACCACGCGTTCTACGACGGCAGCGGCGCCGCGCTGACCGGGTCACGCCCCGACGGCTACGTGCTCACCTTCCCTCCCGGCGCGACCCCCGAAGCGTCCCGCTTCTGGTCGCTCACCGCGTACACCCCTGATGCGATCCAGCCAATCCCCAACCCGATCGACAAGTACCTCGTCGCCAGCTACACCGAGGGGCTGCAGACCAACGCGGATGGTTCGATCTCGATCTATATCTCACGGACCCAGCCCGACGGCGTCGCGACGGCGAACTGGTTGCCGGTCGGCGATCGCGAGTTCAACCTGATGCTCCGCGTCTACGGCGTCGTTCCCAAGAGCAACATCGCGAAGGACAAGTACATCCCACCCGCCATCATGCCCCGGTGACGACCGAGCCGAGAGATGATTCCCGTGAAGTTCATGTCCGCAGGTCGTGTTGCACAACCTGCCGTTGCCGCCCTCGTGCTCGGCACGGTCGCCGTCGGCGCCGGTGCGAAATCCGCCGGACGGCGGCGTCGCCATCCGTCGACGCGCGCGGTGCCCGCGAGTGCCGCGTCCGCCGTCAAAGTCCCCGTGGGCACCGGGAACATCTCCGAGGACCTCCGGATCATGCTGCTCCGGTCGTACGTGCCCCGCGGACTTCCGCCTGTCGATCGACGCGGACCCGCCGCAGATAACCATCGTCAAGCGCAACCCGTCCTCCGGCGCACTGAAAGAGTTCCCGCTGCCGGACTGCCCGACCGGCTGACAGAGGCCGACAGCGTTACCGACCTCTTCAGCCACATCAAGACAGGACGGCTGAAGCCGCCGGTCCCGTCCTGGGAGCCGGGCGGCCCATACAACAGCTGGGTGGTGACGGCCTGTTCGGTGTCGTTCAGGTCGCCCAGCACGACCAGTCGCCGGTCCTGCCCGTGGTCGTCCAGGATGGCGGTGGCGACGACCCGCACGGTCGCTCCTTCGGCGGCCCGTCGGTACAGGGCGTAGGCGGCGAACCGAGCCCGCTCGTCCCCACACTTCTCGACAGGACCCCTTCAAGGTTTCCCCGGTGCAGTCGCAAGGCGACCGAAATTCGGAGACGGCTTAGTTACTTCGCCATGAAGAAGGCCGATTCGGTCTGATCGGCCCGGCTCGTCGGCCGCAGTTCCTGGTGCTTGGGTAGTTGATCTTGGTTCGGATGGGTTTCAGGCGGTCAGGGCGGCGATCTTGACCAGGTTGTGGGTCAGGATCCCTTGTCCGGTCCAGGTCCGGGCTCCTTCGAGCGAGTCCAGGCGCGTGCGGTCCCATCCGTAGCCGCGTTTGAGGGTGCTGATCCGGCCTTCGCAGCCGGTTCGCCACTTCACGGTCCGCCGGAACGCCGGCCGATGCTCGACGGCTCGGCGGGCCGCGCCGGGTCTGCCCTTGCGGGGGATGACGACGTTCCGCACGCCGCGGTCGGTCAGCTGCTGGTCGACACTGGCCTCGCCGTAGCCGCGGTCCGCGGTCACCGTGCGCGGCGTCCGACCGGTTCGCGCGGTGATCCGGTCGATCGCCGGCGCCAGTTGTGGTGCGTCGGGCGGGTTGCCCAGTTCGACGTTGTGGTCCAGCACGATGCCATCCTGGTTGTCGACAACCTGGCCCTTGTAGCCGAACTCGACCGGCTTACCGAGGCGGCCCTTGGCGATCGGCCGGGCCTGGGTGTCGTGCAGGCTGACCACCCGGGTGGCGCCGTCCGGGGTGCGGCCGGTCAGCCGGGTCCGGGTCTGCTCGATGATCCGTTCGGTCGCCTCGACCAGGTTCTGTAGGTCGTTGACCGCGCGGACCAACCGGCCGCGGCGTCGCCCGACGGCCGCGTCGCGGATCCCGGTCTTGGCCAGCGCCTTGGCCCTGGCCAGGGCCCTGTCCGCGGCGCGGTGGGCGTTGACCAGCAGCTTGCGGGTGTCCTTGATCGCCTGTTCGGCCAGGTCAGCGAGCTCGCCGGTGATCTTCTGCACCCCGGCGCGGGCCTCGTCTCGACCCAGTTGGGCGCGGGACCGCAGCTTGGCAGCGACCCCGTGCGCCTTCGCTCCGGCGGACCGGGACCGGTCCCGCACCCTTGTGCGGACCGCGCCGCCGGCCGCGTGGATCCGCTTCACGCTGGTGCCGATCCGGCGGATCGCTTTGGCCAGCAACCCCGAGTCGGTCGGGTACGCCACATTCGCCGGGACGACCGTGGTATCGGCGCGAACCCGGTTCGTGCGGACCACTTTCGCCTCGACCGCCTTGGGCCAGCAGCACCCGGTTCAACCCGTCAACCGCGGTCGATCCGCATCTGGTCGTGAGCTTGATCAGCGTCGTCGGGTGCGGCACGGGGCCCCGTCGAACGGGATCCGGCAGAACCGCCGCCAGGTGAACGAGTCGCTCACTTCTCGGCACAACGCCTCGTACCCGAGTCGGTACCGGAACTTGAGGAACATCAGCCGGAGGTAGACCTCCATCGGTGTGGACGGTCGGCCGATCCGCGGGTCGAAGAACGGCTCGAACGGTCCGAAGAACGCCTCGTCGTCCAGCAGCGCGTCCACCCGAGCCAACTCCTCGGGCAGCCGCAGCAACTCTTCGGGAAGGACGGCCTCCCACAACGAGATCTGATCGCCTACAGTACGAAACACGATGGTCCTGATCCCTTCTAGCCCAAGGGTTCAGGACCATCTTCGCAGCTCAGGGCACATACCGGCAGCTCCGACGCACCCGACTTTTTCAGGGTGAAGTAGTTAGCACTTGAGCGATCCTGGCCGTTTCGTGACATGCATCTGGCGCTGCTCGCCCAGTTCTTGCTTGAGATGCGCGGAGGAGCCACACGGGTGGACTCGCTGCAACGATCCTGGACGAACCGGCGTGTAATGTCGACCAGCGGAGGCGTCGGTCATGTCAACGCATTCGAGGGCCATGACGCGGACGGGCAACCGGATCGGCGTGTGGATGTACCGCGCATTGGGCGGCCGGTTGTCCAGCGGGAGCCGCTCCGTCACGGTCCTGCTCCTCACGTCGCCGGGTCGGCGGACCGGCCGACCTCGTTCGACCTGCGTGCGGTACCTGAAGACGGCCGATGGCTTCGTCGTCTGGGGCACCGGCTCCGGTGCCCCTCACGACCCCGACTGGTTCAAGAACCTGCGCGCCGCGCCGACGGCCCAGGTGCAGATCCGGGACCGGCACCTACGGGTGTGGCCACACGAGGTGACCGGCCCGGACCGGGACGCGATGTGGCGGGACGTCGTTCTCGCGGCGGCACCCGAGGTCGCCAAGTACGCCACCAAGGCCGGCCGCACCATCCCCATCGCGGTACTGGTACCGATTGACGGCAACTCGGGCTGAAGGCCACAGAGTGCGTGCCACGCCGGATTGCCACGGCGCGGCGCGGACGATCAGGTTCCCGGGATCGGAAAGTCGACGGTGTCGGCCAGTTCCCGGAACTCGCCGGCCTCGCCCCCGGCTCAGCCCTGCGGCACGCCCCGACGCCGGAAACCCGTCGCCGCGGCCGCGGCCAAGACGGTGGCGAGCGCGCCCATGACCACGAGCGGCAGTACCTGGACGGTGCCCAACGGAGGATTGCCGACGTGGGTCGTCGGAGACAGGTCGAGTACCCAGCCGGCGAGCTGGAGGCCCGGGCCGAGCAGGGCGATGCCGGCGACGACCGCGACGACCGCCCAGGCCGCCGGGAACGCGCGCGGCCGCATGCCGAACAGGGCGAGGGCGATCCCGCCGACGAGCACCTCAGCCGGCAGGTAGGCCAGGCCCGCACCCACGACCGGACCCGGGTCCACCGGCTCACTCATCGACCAGGCCGCCGCCGTGGCCAACACGATCGAGGCGATGATAACGATGCCGATCAGGCCCGTGACGATGACCAGACCGTGCGCGGTGAGCCACCGCGTGCGGGACAGGGTGCCGGCCAGCCGCGGCTCGAGCCGGCCGGCCGTCTCCTCCCCGCGCAGGGTGCCGACGGCCTGCACGGCGTATCCCATAGCGATCACGGCGACGTAGAGCTGGGTGACGGCGACGAAACCGTCCTCGGGTTGCGAACCCGACATGCCGATGGCCGCCGCCATGGCCGGGTTCCCGGCGACCGCGTCGAGGAACTGCTGGGCGAGCGCGCCCATCATCCCCGCGATCACCACCGCGCCGGCCAGCCAGCCGATGGCCGCCGGGCGGTGGATCGTGGCCGCCAAACCGACGGGCCGGCGCATCCAGGTGGTCGCCCGGGCCGGTCCCGCGCCCCCACGGACCAGAGCACTCCCGAGGTCGCGTCGGGCGGCGATGACGACGGCCAGGGTGGCGAGCAGGCCGCCGACAGCGAGGGGAATGAGCAGAGTCCACCAGCGCATCGAACCGAACGGCGCGGCCTTCTCGGCCCAGCCCAACGGCGAGAGCCACGTCACCCACGTGCCTGTCACGTCACCGACGCCCCGCAACAGGTACGAAAGGGCCAGGACGAGCAGGCTCCACCCGTAGACGCCTCGGCTGTGCAGGGTGATCTGGGCGAGCAGCGCGGCGAGCCCGGCGAAGACGAGGGCGAGCGCACCGAGGGACCCGGCGTACAGCAGCGATCCGGCCGCGGGCACCCCGGCCAGCACCAGGCCGAGGGTGAATGCGATGGCCGTGACAACAATGGCGGCGGAGGCGAGGACGAGCCCGGCCAGCACCGGGACGTGCCGCGCGACCCGTCCGCCGAGAATCGCCTCGAGCCGCCCGGCCTCCTCGTCGCGACGGGTGACCCGGGCGACGAGGCTGATCCCGAGCAGCGGCAGGAGGAAGGCGGCGAGGAAGCCGAACTCGTCCTGGATCACCCCGCCGAGACTGTCGATGCCCTCGACCCGCCCGTTGATCGCGACCAGCGCGTTCCCGGCGGTGACGGCCTGGGCGTAGGTGTGGATCTTGTCGGGGGTCGAGTAGAGGGCGGCGACCGCAATGGCCGTCCCGACCATCCCGGCGATGAGGGCGACCATCCAGACCAGGGTGCCGCTGCGATGCGTCCGCCACTGGACCCCCAGCATGATGCCCAATCCGGTGGCCCTCATCGACGGGCCTGTTCCGGCTCGCCCAGCTCGGCGGCATCCAGGGCGGCCTGACCCTCGTAGTTGCGCAGGAACAGCGCGTCCAGGCTCGGCGGGGTGGCCGTGAGGGTGTGGATCCGGGCGGCGTGCAGCCGGCCGACGGCGGCGTCCAGGTGCGCCGGATCGATGGTGAACCGGCTGTCGATGTGCCCGTCGACCCGCTCGCTGATATAGTCCCCTACGCCCGGGACCTCGGCAAGGCCGCCGGGAGCGCCGACGGTGACCGCGTGCACGTGCGTGCGGGTGTGCCGGCGCAGGTCGGCGAGGGTTCCGGTGGTCACGGTCCGGCCGCGGCGGATGATGCTCACCCGATCGGCGAGGGCCTCCACCTCACCGAGGATGTGGCTGGACAACAGGACGGTGCAGCCGTCGGCGCGCCGCTCGCGCACGACGTCCTGGAAGGCCTGCTCCATCAACGGGTCCAGCCCGGAGGTGGGCTCGTCGAGAACGAGCAGGTCCACGTCGGCGGCGAGGGCGGCGATGAGGGCGACCTTCTGCCGGTTGCCCTTGGAGTAATCGCGGACCCGTTTCGTCGGGTCCACCTCGAATCGCTCGATGAGGGCGGCGCGCCGGGTCTCGTCGAGCCCGCCCTGGGTCGCCCCGAGGACGTCGAGGCACTGCCCGCCGGTCAGCCCGGGCCAGAGGGCGACGTCGCCGGCGACGTAGGCGAGCCGGGCGTGCAGGGTGGCCGCGTCGCGCCACGGGTCGCCGCCGAACAGTTCGACCCGGCCCCCGCCGGCCCGGATGAGGCCGAGGATGATCCGGATCGTCGTCGACTTGCCGGCACCATTCGGGCCGAGGAAGCCGTGAACCTCGCCGCGCGTGACCTCGAGATCGAGCCCGTCGAGGGCACGGACGGAGCCGAAGGCCTTGATCAGTCCCTCGGCGCGGATGACGGATCGGGTTGTGCTCACCGGTGGTGCTCCCTTCGCCGGCGCGCTCGACGCGCCCGGCAGGTTGATCGAGAGGGTGGTGGTGCGGCCCGGCGGCCGGGTCCGGGACGGTGACCGGGACGCGGGCGACAAGGCGATTCGGGTACTCGATGGAACGGGGGGACGCGGTCGTCGCGACGGGTCGGCCGGATGCCCGGATCCCCGCTTGCCTGCGCAAACGCGGCACCGGCACGGCGGGCGCGGCCTTCCTCGGCGTCAGAAGGCCTGTCCGACGGCCGGCCTCAGGCCGCCGCTGGGTCCGCCCCGCGACGGCCGGCCGCAGGCGGTTTCGTCGGACCCCGGGTCGGTGGCGTGGTCACCGCTCGGTCGGGCCGAACCGGTCGGTTCATCCGGACCCGGCCGGCGCCGACATCTCAGCCGATGCTTCACCCGGTCCCCCGTCCGGCGTCGTCGGCGATGGTGAAAGCACCGCCCCGGTAGATCTCCATCACGGTGTTCCCCCAGCGCTGCAGCCCCGCCCGGCTCAGCGGATCGACTCCGAGCACCCGGGACACCTCGCCACGGAGCAGCACCACCGCAAGGTCGTTGACCAGCAGGAAGGCCGCTCGAGCAGGCGGGTCGGCGGTCGGCCGCACGACCCCGGCCGACTCCAGCCCGGCCAGGCTGGCCAGTGTCATGTCGTACAGTGAACCGAACAGCGCGGTCGCCGCGGGACCGCCGTCGATCAGCAGCCGCCGCAGGTAGGACAGCAGCACCCCGTCGGCGCCGACCTGGTCGTGGAACGCGGCAGCAATCGACATGTACTCCCCGGACAGGGCGTCCGAGTCGCCCATCCGCCCGAGCAGGTCGGCCAGGACCTCGGTCACCCGGGCGTCGACCGCCTCCCGGAGCCGGGCCTTGGTCCCGAAGTGGTGCACCACCAGCGACGACGACACGCCGGCGTCCGCGGCGATGTCCCGGATCGACACCGCCGCCCAGCCCCGGTCGGCGGTCAGCCGCATCGCACTTTCCCGGATCAGTGCCGCTCCGGTCAGATCCGCGACTGCACGCATGTGCAGACTATAGCACATCTGTGCAGCTTTTGGTGAGATTTGTCCAGTTCTTCGTCCACGTGGTCAGTGCGGGTGGCCTTCCTGGATCCCTTCCCCGGCCCGTGCATCGGGCTCGGGACCGCGACCGGAGCGGGAAGCCGGGGACCCTGCTCGACCGGCGACGGCACTTCGTGGGCGCCGCCGTCACACTGACCGCCGGGTTGGCTCCTGGCGATCACTGCGGGCGTGGCGGTCGGCTCGATCGACAGCGGGTCGACCGTCCTGGCCGCGGCGGTCCCGCTCGGCCTGGCCGCCGTCGTGGCCCCGCAGCTGCGGACCGGCAGCGGCTTCGTGGCGGTGGCGGCGGCCGTGACCGTGAGCTTCGCGTCGGCCTCGTGGCCCGCCGGGACCGGCGTGCTCGGGGCGATGGGTGCCTCTGCACTGGCCGGCGGCCTGACCGCGGGGCGATCGCGATGAGCACCTGGATCGCCATCGCTCTGGTCGGGATCGGCAGTTATGCCCTGCGGGTCACGCCGCTGCTGATCGCGGGCCGAATGCGGCTGGGTGAGCGGACCCAACTCATCCTCCGGTACGCCGGGATCGGCGGTATGGCCGCACTGCTGGTGTCCGCGCTGACGCCACCCGCGACGGCCGGAGGCGGTCACCGGGTGCCCCAACTGGTCGCGGTGGTGACCTGCGCGGTGGTCGCCGTCCGCGGGAGATCGATGACCCGGTCCCTGGTGGCCGGAGCCGTCGGCTTTCTCGTCGCCGGCGGAGCCGTTGCCCTCCTTGGCTGATCGCCGCCGGATCAGGGCCGGGCGGGCCGGTCGATCCCGCCCAGGAACGACTCGAACTCGGCCAGGAAGGCGCTCTAGGCGGCTTCGCCGTCCAGGAGGATGTGGTTGTCGCTGTCCAGGGACACGAACCGGCTGTCGGGGATCAGCGACGCAAGCAGCCGGCCCTGTTCGAATGGCGGCCGCTGATCGCCCCGGGCGTGCATGACCAGCGTGCGGGCCCGCACCCGGCGGGCCTGGTCCATCACGTCGATGGACCCGCAGGCGTCGAGCACCCTGGCCGCGTTCTCCGCCGAGGTGCTCGCCCGTTGCAGTTCGTTGAACGCCTGCCACAATTCCTTCGACCCGCCGGGCATGAACTGGGACGTGAACACCTGCCGGATCGCGGGGTCGTCGCTCCCCCAACCCAGCCGGGCCAGGTCAACCTGCAACCGGTGCCGGTCGCGGTCCTGCTCGGTGACGGCTCGGACCAGCCGGCTCTGGGCGGACGCTCCGTAGAGCACCAGGTCCGGACCCGCGCGGGGTGCCGGGCCGCGTAGGCGACGGCGAAGGCCCCACCCTGCGAGATGCCCAACAGATCGAAATCGTCCAGCCCGATCGCGTCCACGACGGTTTCCAGGTCGGTGACCCAGTCCTCGAACGAGGGTTCCGGCACGTCCCGATCGGACAGTCAGCAGCCTCGTTCGTCGTACCGGATCAGCGTGCGGTGGCGGGACAGCCCGACCAGCCAGTGCCGCCACACCGGGCTGTGCCAGGCGAAACCGCACCGGGTGACTGCCCGGCGCGGCGGTCCTGCTTCTGGTCCGGCAACGCACGGCCGCCCGGGGCTCAGCCGTCGTCGGCGGTGGGGCGGCTGCTTTCCGGTTCCTCGAACCGGCGGGCGATGATCACGTCCGTGGAGGAGTGGGCCACAATCGACAGGGTGATCGTCAGGGCGACCAGATGGAAGATGGTGTCCGCCGCGGGGATACCGGATTGCAGCACGAGCAACCCGTAGACCACCGCGGCGAACCCCTTGGGCCCGAACCAGAACGCGGTCCACCGTTCCCTCCTGGTCAGGGACGAACCGAGAAAGGAGACCGCCAGCGCCGCCGGTCGCGCGAGGATGATCGCCAGCGCCGCGAAGATCCACCCGCCGAAGGGGATCTCCGCCAGGAAGGCGGGCGAGATGAGGGCGCCGAAGACCAGCAAGGCGGCCAGCTTGAGCAGTTCGGCGATCAGCTCGCCGATCGGCTCGAACGATTCCCGTTGATGGGGGCCGCAGCTGGCGATGGTGATGCCGGCGCTGAACGCGGCCAGGTACAGATTGGCCTCGGTCGCCAGGCAGATCCCCAGGATCAACAGACCGATGGCGATCGCGGTGAGCGGCTGGTACCGCGCCGATGCCGAGAACAGCCGGCTGCCCTCCAGGCGCACGGCCAGGTAGGGCACGAAGACGCCGATCGCCACCCCGCCGACCAACTCGGCCAGCAGGGTCCCGCTCGCCGGCTGGGCATCCGCGTCGCCGGACATCGCCAGGAAGATCAGCACGAGCGGCAGGGCCAGGCCGTCGTTGATGCCGGACTCGACGTTCAGCAGCTGGCGCAGCCGTCCTGGCACCCGCTCGTTGCCGACCAGGGCCGCGGCGAACACCGGGTCCGTGGGGGCCAGCACCGCGCCGATCAGCAGTGCCTCGGGCCAGGACAGGCCGACCAGCCAGGCGGCCAGCGCCGCGGTCAGGGCCACCGTGAGCGGCAGGCCGAGCAGCAGGGCCCGTCCCGGGAGCCGCCAGGCGGCGCGCAGGTCGGACCAGCCGACCCGCATCCCATCGGTGAACAGCACCCAGAACAGGGCCTGCTGGGCCAGTGTCGCCACGATCGGACTGTCCGGGGTCAGCGGTACCAGCCCGAGCACGCCGTCCCCGCACACGATGCCGACCAGCAGGAACAGGACCGCGGTGGACAGGATGGTCCGTTGCGCGAGGTCGGACACCAGCACGGCGACGAGCAGGGTCACCGCGAAGACCAGCAACAGAGCGTCCATGCCCGCCATGGTGGTGGTGCGGGTCGGCGCCTTGTCGTCCGGGGTCGCGTCCGGCCAGAGGAATCACTTTCCGTGTCATTGCGGGCTCTGCGATTGCGCTCAGTGGTCAACTCACGACAGACGCTCAGTGGTCAACTCACGACAGAATTGTCAGGAAATCGTCAGGTTTGCCGGGCTTGGGCGCGCGCCACGATGGACGCCGGCCGCGTCCAGCGTGCACGCCACCGCGGACGCCTGTCCGTCACGATCGTGGGGAGAACCAGTAATGACGGAACCGATCACCCTTGACCAGCTCCCCGGCCCACGCGGTCTTCCGCTGCTGGGCAACCTGTTCGACATCGACACGCACAGCCCCGTCGACGGCTTCATCGCGATGGCCAAGGAGTACGGCCCCATCTATCGGCTGACCCTTCCGGCCGGCTCGCGAGTGATGGTCTCGGGTGCCGATCTGGTCGACCAGATGTGCGACGACCAGAAGTTCGACAAGAAGATCGGCGCCGGGCTCAAGGCCCTGCAGAAGAGCGTGGCCGGTTCGGGGCTGTTCACCAGCGACACCGCCGATCCGATGTGGCACCGGGCGCACAACATCCTGATGGCCCCGTTCAGCCAGCAGGCGATGCGGGAGTACATGCCACGCATGCTGGACATCGCCGGGCAGCTGATGGGCAAGTGGTCGCGGCTCAATCCCGACGAGGAGGTCAACGTCCCGGTCGACATGACCAGCCTGACCCTGGACACCATCGCACTATGCGGGTTCGACTACCGCTTCAACTCCTACTACCGGGACACCCAGCACCCGTTCGTGCAGGCGATGGTGCGGGTGCTGACCGAGGCCCAGCGCCGGGCCACCCAGCCCAAGATCGCGCAGCGGCTCCGGATCAAGGCCAACCGGCAGACCCAGGAGGACCAGGAGTTCATGAAGAACCTGGTCCAGGGCCTGGTCGAGGACCGCCGCCGGCAGGGCGACCAGGCGGACAACACCGACCTGCTGGGCCGCATGCTCACCGGAAGGGACAAGAACGGGGAAGGACTGCCCGACGAGAACATCATCGCCCAGTGCCTGACGTTCCTGGTCGCCGGGCACGAGACCACCAGCGGGCTGCTGTCCTTCGCGATCTACTACCTGATAAAGCATCCCGAGTTCGCCGAGCGGGCCCGCGCCGAGGTCGACGAGGTCCTGGGCGACGACGCCGAACCGAGCTACGACCAGGTGCGGCGGCTGACCTACGTCGCGCAGGTGCTGGACGAGACCCTGCGGATGTGGCCGACCGCGCCGATCTTCACCCGGGCACCCTTCGAGGACACTCTGCTCGGCGGCAAGTACGCCATCCCGGCCGGCACCGCCATGTCGGTGGTGATCCCCAGCCTGCACCGGGACCGATCGGTGTGGGGGGACAGCGCCGACGAGTTCGATCCCGATCACTTCTCCGCCGAGCGCAAGGCTGCGCTGCCGCCGAACGCCTACAAGCCGTTCGGCACCGGGATGCGGTCGTGCATCGGTCGGCAGTTCGCCCTCCAGGAGGCAACCCTGGTGTTGGGCATGCTGTTGCAACGGTTCCAGTTCGTCGACCACCGCAACTATCAGCTGCACACAAAGACCACCCTCACCGTCAAGCCCGACGAGTTCTTCATCAAGGTTAAGCTGCGCCCCGGCCGGGCGCTGGTGCACCGCGAGACGGCCGCCGCCGCGGCGACCGCCGCCCCCGCGGCCGTCGCGCGGCCGGCGGTGGCCGGTCATGGCACCCCGTTGACCGTCCTGTTCGGCTCCAACCTGGGCACCGCGGAGGGGATCGCCACCAAACTGGCCCGGGAGGGCACCGAGCGCGGTTTCGACGTCACCCTCGCGCCCCTGGACGAGCACGTCGGGCAGGTGCCCGCCAACGGCGCGCTGATCGTGGTGAGCGCGTCCTACAACGGCATGCCGCCGGAGAACGCCGAGGACTTCGTCGCCTGGATGCGCGATCCTTCGCTGCCGTCCGACGCCTTCGCGGGCCTGTCCTTCACCGTGTTCGGCTGCGGCGACACCGACTGGGCGTCCACCTACCAGGCCGTGCCCACGCTGCTGGACACCGAGCTGGAAAGGCACGGCGCGACGCGGGTGCACCCCCGCGGCGCCGGCGACGCGCACGCCGACTTCGACGACCAGTACCGGTCCTGGCACGCCGGTCTGTGGGCCGACTTGGCGACTGCGCTCGGCCTGCCGGCCACCGCTGCCGAACCGGCGGCCGCGGGCCCCCGGCTCTCGATCACCATCGTGAACCGGCAGCTGGCGAACCCGGTCGTGCTGTCGTACGAGGCCCAAGCCGCCCGGGTGACCGAGAACCGGGAGCTGACCCTGACCGATCCGGCGAGCCCCGGGGCCCGCTCGACCCGGCACCTGCAGGTGACGTTGCCCGAGGGCGTCGAGTACCGGGCGGGTGACCACCTGGGCGTGCTGCCGCGCAACGGCATCGATCTGATCCGCCGGGTGATGTTCCGGTTCGCCCTGGACGCCGGCATGTACCTGACGATCATTCCCAACAGCGGCACCCACACCCACCTCCCCACCGATGAACAGACTCCTCTACTGGGCGTCCTGGGCAGTTGCGTGGAACTGCAGGCGACGGCGACCCGCGCCGACATCGAGGTGCTCGCCGAGTACACCGACGACCCGGCGCAGCGGGCCGAGCTGCAGGCGTTGCTGGGCGACGACGAGCAGTCCCGCACCCGCTACCGCGAGCAGGTGTCCGGGCCGAACCTGTCGGTGCTGGATCTGCTGGAGCGCTACCCGGACTGCGCGATCCCGTTCGCGGTCTACCTGGACCTGCTCCCGGCGCTGCAACCTCGCTACTACTCGATCTCGTCCTCGCCGCTGGTCAGCCCGGCGGAATGCACCATCACCGCGGGTGTGCTGCGCGCACCGGCGGCGGGCCGGGACCACGAGTTCGCCGGGGTGTGCTCGAACTACCTGGCCTCCATGGCACCCAACAGCACCATCTTCGCCTTCCGGCGGGAGCCGACCATCCCCTTCCGGCCACCCGCCGACCCGACCATCCCGATGATCATGATCGCGGCCGGCACCGGGCTCGCCCCGTTCCGCGGCTTCCTCCAGGAGCGGGCCGTGCAGAAGGAGCGCGGCGAACCGGTGGCCCCCTCGCTGCTGTTCTTCGGCTGCCGCTACCCCGATCAGTTCCTGTACGCCGACGAGCTGGCCGACTCCGAGAAGACCGCCGACGTGCGGGTCTACACCGCCTTCTCCCGGCAGCCCGTGGAGGGCCGGCGGTACGCCCAGCACGAGATGCTGGCCCACCAGGACGAGATCTGGGACCTGATCGGGCAGGGCGCGTCGATCTTCGTCTGCGGGAACGCGCGCACCCTGGCGCCCGGGGTCCGGGCCGCCCTCACCCAGATCTCCGCGAGCAAGACCGGGCAGTCGGCCGACGACGCCGACACCTGGCTCGCCGGTCTACGGTCCGAGAAACGCTTCCTGGAGGACATCTGGGGCGCCGGCTGATGGGAGCGGTCATCGGGCAGACCCTGCCGCTGGCCGTCGGCATCGCCCTGTCGCCCCTGCCGATCATCGCGGCGATCCTCATGCTGCTGTCCCCACGGGCCGCGACGAACGGGTCGGGCTTCCTGCTCGGCTGGATCATCGGCGTCGTCGTGGTCACCGTCGTCATGATCGGGCTGTCCGGCAGCCTGCACACCGGCGGCCCGCCACCGGCCTGGGCCTCGTGGACGAAGATCGTCCTCGGCATTCTGCTGGTGCTCCGGGGGGCCGGCCGGTGGCGCCGCCGCGGCGAGCAGCGGGACACTCCGAAATGGATGAAGGCGATCGACAACTTCACCTTCGGCCGGTCCCTGGTCGTCGGGATGCTGCTGTCCGCGGTCAATCCCAAGAATCTCATTCTCGCGGTTGCCGCCGGGCTGGCCATCGGGACGGCCGGGCTGGCGATCGGCGCCGAGGTGGTCGTGCTGATCGTGTTCACCGCGATCGCATCCCTGACGGTGGCGATTCCGGTGATCGGCTACCTGGTGGCCGGGCAGCGGATGCGACCCTGGCTGGACCGGGCGAAGGTGTGGTTGCAGGCCAACAACGCCGGGATGATGGCGGTCCTCATCCTCATTCTGAGCGCGGTGCTGATCGGCAAGGGCATCGAGGGCCTGAGCTCGATTTCGATGTGACACCCGCTCAGGCCGGCACACGGCCAGGACTCCGCTCAGGGGCCCGACCGTGCACTGGTGGTCGTGTGCGACGGTCACAGCCAGCCGCGTTCGCGGGCCTGCCGGGCAGCAGCGATGCGGTTGCCGGCGCCGAGCTTGTGGGTGGCTTCGGATAGATAGTTGCGGACGGTTCCCTCCGACAGGTGCAGGCGCCGGGCGATGTCGGCGTTGGACAGCCCGTCCTCGGTCAGCCGTAAGACCTCGCGTTCCCGGTCGGCGAGCGGGTCGGGCTCGCTCCAGGCGTCGGCCGCGAGTTCGGGGTCGACGGCGCGACCGCCCGCGTGGACGGTGCGGATCGCCGCCGCGAGGGTGGCCGACGGTGCGTCCTTGAGCAGGTAACCACCGGCTCCCGCGTCCAGCGCGCGGCGCAGGTAGCCCGCCCGGGCAAAGGTGGTCAGGATGACCACCCGGGTGGGCAGGCCCAGCCGTCGGACCTCGGCGGCGACGTCGAGTCCGGTGCGGCCGGGCATCCACCCGCAAAGCGTCGGCGAGGATGAGTCCAGCTCGAGTTCGCTGGAGGAACTCGGAATCAGCTGCACTCACGAATCGCATCGGTCAACACCACGACTCGCCAGGTCCACGTGACCTGCATCGACGCGACCGGCTGCCGCTCCGCCCGCGAAAAGTGGTCAGGGACAGCATGAATGCTGTATCCATGGAGAATGAACGACGCCGACGTGACGGTGCAGCCGGAGCCGTTGGCCCAGGCCCGCCAGGCGTCCGCCGACCGCCGGTTCGGTGCGGCGCTGGAGGCGTTCGGCCGCGCCGGCCCGGTCGCCGGGCTGGCGGCCGACGACCTGATGGCGTGGAGCGGCGCGGCGTGGTGGCTGGGCCGGACCGAGGAGGCGCTCCGGCTGGCCGAGCTGGGGCACCGGCGGCTGCTCGCCGACGGCTCGATGACCCGGGCCGCCCAGGAGGCCATCGGGCTGGGTTTCCTGCTCATGCTGCGCGGGGATCTGGCTGAGGGTTCGGGCTGGATCCAGCGTGGTCGTTCCCTGCTCGAGCAATCCCCGGACGAGCTGGCCGCCGGCTACTCCGCACAGTTCGCCGCCGAGGACGCGCTCCGGGGCGGCGGCGACCTGGACCGCGCGGTCGACCGCGCCCGCCACGCCCGCGAGATCGCCCAGCGGGTCGGCGACCACGCGCTGCTCTCGCTGGCCCTGATGACCGAGGGGACGGCGCGGCTGAGCGGGGGCGCGGTGACCGAGGGGCTGTCCCTGCTCGACGAGGCGATGCTGCCGGTGCAGGCCGGCGCGGTTCCGCCGGATTTCGCCGGGAACCTGTACTGCCAGATGATCGCGATCTGCTGGGAGCTGTCCGACCTGCGCCGGGCCCGGGAGTGGACGGAGGCGGTCGCCCGATGGTGCGAGGGTTTCGACAGCGCCGTCATGTTCTCGGGGATCTGCCGCATGCATCAGGTCCAGCTGCGGCAGGTCGCCGGGGAGTGGGACGTGGCCGCCGAGCAGGCCCGGATCGTGTGCACCGAGTTGATCGGCATGAACGTCGCGGTGATGGCGGAGGGTCACTACCTTCGGGCCGACCTCCTCCGGCTGCGCGGGCGGATCGGCGAGGCGGAGGCCGCCTACGTGCAGGCTCACGAGCTGGGTCGGGACCCGCAACCCGGCCTGGCGCTGCTCAGGGCCCAGTCGGGGCAGGTCGGTGCGGCCGTCGCGGCGCTGAATTCGTCTCTCGCGGGACACCGTGGACCCGCGTACGGGCGGGCGCCTGTGCTCCGTGCGCTTGTCGATGTTGCCGTTGAGGCCCACGACCTGGACAGGGCGCGGGGCGCGTGCGCCGAGCTGTCCCAGATCGCCCGGCGCTGGGGGTCGGACGGGCTGCTGGCCGCGGCCGCCCAGGCCGACGGCGTGGTCGCGGTCGCGGGCGGGCGGCCGGCCGACGCGGTGGCCCCGCTCCGCGACGCGGTGGCCCGGTGGCGGGAGCTCGAGGCGCCGTACGACTGCGCCAGGACACGGACGGTCCTCGCCGAGGCGCTCGCGGCACTCGGCGACAACTCCTCGGCCCGACTGGAGCGTCAGGCCGCGGAGCGGACCCTGACGGTCCTCGGGGCGGTCGTCGATCTGCGCAGGCTCGCCGGCGGCCCGGGAACGACGGCGTCGCCCGGCGGGTTGACCGCACGGGAGACGGAGATCCTCGCGCTCGTCGCCCGCGGCGATACGAACCGGCAGGTCGCGCAGGCGTTGGTGATCAGCGAGAAGACAGTCGCCCGGCACCTGGCGAACGTGCACCGCAAGCTGGGCGTCTCCACCCGGACCGCGGCCGTCGCCTGGGCGCGGCGCAACGGCCTGCACGACGGGCCGCCCGACCTGCACTGAAGCATGCACAGCGGGCCCGGAAAGTGCACATTTCTGCGGAAGCGCGCGGGTCGCCGACCTTCCTAGATTCGGAGCAGGCCGGGAACGACCCGGCAATCGCACCGGGAGGCGCCATGACCACGACCCAGACCGCACCGCCGGCGGCCGTCGACACGAAGGCCGACACCGAGGCCGACACCAACGTCACGACCGCACCCGACGCTGACGGTGCCCGCATCGAGGCCTTCGCCGGACGCGTTCTCGACGTCATCTCCGACGGAGCGACCGCCCTCACCGTCAGCATCGGCCACCGCACCGGGCTCTTCGACACGATGGAGGAGCTACCCCCGTCCACGAGTGCCGAGATCGCCCGCGCGGGTGGACTTCAGGAGCGGTACGTGCGGGAGTGGCTGGCCGCAATGCTGGTCGGCGGCATTGTCGACCACGACCCGGCCGAAGGCACCTGGCACCTTCCGGCCGAGCATGCCGCGGTGCTCACCCGCCGCGCCGGCAAGGACAATCTGGCGAAGTTGGCCCAGCTCATCGGATTGCTGGCCGGAGCCGAACGCGACGTCGCCGCCTGTTTCCGTGACGGTGGCGGGGTTCCGTACAGCGCGTACACCGAGTTCCACGCCCTGATGGCCGAGGACAGCAAGGACATGGCGGAGGGCATCCTGATCGACGAGGTCCTTCCGCTGGTCGATGGTCTGACCGAGCGACTGGAGCGCGGCATCTCGGTCGCGGACGTCGGCTGCGGCAGCGGTCATCACCTCACCGTGCTGGCGGCTGCGTTCCCGCGGAGCAGGTTCGTCGGCTATGACTTCTCGGAGGAGGCGATCGCCGCGGCGCGGGCCGGCGCGACGGCGAAGGGCCTTCCCAACGTCAGGTTCGAACTGAGGGATGTCGCGGACCTGACCGGCACCGGGCCATTCGATTTCGTCACCGCGTTCGACGCGATCCACGACCAGGCCCATCCGGCGGCGGTGCTGGACGGGGTCGCCCGCGCACTCGCTCCGGACGGGGTGTTCCTGATGGTGGACCTCCGGGCCTCCAGCAACCCGCACGAGAACGTGGGGGTGCCCGCCGCCGCGTTCCTTTACGGTGTCTCACTGCTGCACTGCATGACCGTGTCGCTGGCCCAGGGCGGGACGGGCCTCGGCGCGGCCTGGGGCGAACAGACGGCCATCCGGATGCTCCACGCGGCCGGCTTCGGGTCGGTGGACGTGCGCGCCGTGGACGGCGACTTCGTGAACAGCTACTACCTCGGCCGGATCTAGCGGCAACGGCGAACGGATCGCGCTTCCCGTGCGTCGTGGTGCATGACGCCGGCGCCAACGCGGTCATCGCTGCGCTGGACGGTGTGACCGGCGTCGAATCCGCTTGCGCTGGGCGACCTTGCGGGCAAAGGTGATGAGGGGCGGACCTCCGGCCGCCGGAATCCGCCCGACGAGGCCATCGGGTCCGCGCCTTCATCCCGAGGAGGTCGGGGCAATGCTCATCCGGGTGCGGTGACTCCACACGCTGATTCGGTTGAACGACCTTTCCGACGGGAGAACGTCCATGACCGCTCGTGGGCTCTGCTGGTGGTTGGTCCCGTCCTGCGTCGTCGCGTTCCTGATCGCCGGCCTCACCTACATTGCGACCGCGCTCACCTGGATCGGGCCCGCTCCACCGACCTTCGCGATCGACCAGGACCTCGACGCCTACCTGGACGCCTATCTCACTTTCCGGCGGGAAACAATGGCCGCCGAGCAGATCGCGAACGTCGCCGTGGTGGTGGGTTCATTGCTCCTGGGCGTCCTCCTGGTGATCGCACCGCGGATCGGCGCGCTACGCAACGACTTGGCCGGCAGGGTGGGTGGACTTCTCGCCTTCACCGGGTCGGTGGTGTACGCGGCCACCCAACTGGCGTATCTCGGGGCAATCGCCGAAGTCCTGACGACGAGCGCGATCCCCGACTTCGACGCTCGGAATCTGGGCACTTGGACCCAGGTCATCGATCGCACCGACGACTACGTGGAGAATCTCGGGCTCGTGCTGCTGGCCGTGGCACTTCTGCTACTCAGAACGCCCAGCAATGACCGCCACACCGTCAGGTGGCGCGCCGCGGCGCTGATCCTGTCGGCGGGACTGATCATTCTCGTCGCCGCGTCGTTTGCTCGGGCCGAGCCATTGACCGACGTCATGCTGGCGCTCAGCTCCATCGTTCTGGTGCCGGTCTGCGCGATCATCCTCGGCGCTCGAATCCGAATGGCGGAAGGCCACCCGCTCCGGGTCGATCAATAGGGTCCGTCAGCAGCGCGTCGGTGCGCTGATCATCGTGGCGCGAAACCCCTACCATCGGATGGGTTTTGCCGAGTTGATCAGTGTAGCGTCCGGGCCGGAGGTGCGGCGATGGCAGCACGTGGAGCTCGGCTGGTGCTTGCGGTCCTGGCCACCCTTCTCCTCGCGGCCGGCACCGGCTGCGATTCCGGTCGCGGGTCCGCGAGTTCCGTCCAGACCTCGCCGGCACCCGACGCGTCCGTGGCCGGCCCTCCCGCCACGACCGGCTCGACAGCGGCGACGAACCCACCCGCCACCTCGGCGAACGTCTGGAGCAGCACCATCGACCCGACCGCCGTGCCGCTGGGCGACGGAAAGGTCTCCACCACCCCCCATGTCGGATACCTGGACACGTGCACCACCGCGTTTCCCGGCGGCGGCGCCTCGCACAGCGGCGACTGGATCGACACCGCCGCGGGCACCTGGAACATGGCCGCCAAGGTGGCCGTGCAGGGCGCGGTGCACTGGCCGGCCGCGGACCACACGGAGACCGACTCCGATAACACCCGGACGCTGCACACCAACGGCCTGCCGGTCGAATTCACCACCGGGATCTTCCCCATTCGGTCCGAGGATCCCGCCTACCGGTACGATCCCAACCCGAACCACATCGGGACCCAGGACATCACGTTCGGACTTCCGCTCGACCCGACGGAAGCGGCCATGCCGTCGTGCACCAGACTCGGGCCGATCGGTCTACTCGACAGCGGGGTGCTGTTGTACAGCGCCGTCGATGACGCCGGCCGCGACGCAGTCGCCCACGAAACCCAGGACAGCTGCGACGGGCACCCGGACGGCCAGGATCGCTATCACGACCACAGCATCCCCGCGTGCCTGCTCGACCGCGCCACCGGCCGGTCCACGCTGGTGGGCTACGCCCTGGACGGATACGGCATCTACGTCGAGCGAGACCAGGCCGGCAATCTGCCCCCGAACGCCGATCTGGATGCGTGCCACGGCCGGACCAGTCAGGTCACCTGGAACGGCCAGCAGCGCACGATCTATCACTACGTGGCAACCCTCGAGTACCCCTACACGATCGGTTGTTACCACGGCAGACCGACCGCCGCACGATTCGGGACTCGCTGACCCGGACCCGGACCCAGGCATCGACGCGCTTCGTGCCGACCTCGCCGCCGAACCCCGCCGGTGCCGCTCCTGGTGAGAGCACGCTCTGTGGCCGGCCGGCCTCGAAAGGACTACCCTCACCGTGAACACAGTTGCTGGAGGCCATGATGCGAACAGGCGGTCGGGCTGTCGTCAGGGTGTGGAGGATCCTGCTGCCGGTGCTGGTGGTCTGAATCCTGGCCGGGGTGGTGGCACCCCCGGCCCGTGGCGCCGGCTCGCAGACCCGTGGTGCCGCCGCCGATGCCGCGTCGGTCACGACGAACTACGTCGAGGGGTTCTACCCACTGTGGTTCACCTATCGGCAGACCCAACTGGCGCCGCACGATCAGTTGATCGGGCCGAATCGGATCTCGCCGATCTACCGGACCGTCGTGGCGATCAACGACGACACGCTGTACGCCAGTTCGCCGATCGATCTCACCTCGACGCCCACCCGGCCGTACGAACCGGTGATCGTGACGGTTCCGCAGACCGATTCGAACCTGAGCTATTCGGTGTTGGCGTTGGACCCGTACGGAAATGTGCTCGATCTCCAGCCGGAGATTCCGTCCAAACCGGCGGGAACGGATCTGCCGACGACCGTGTATGCATTGGTTCGCCAACTGGAGCCCGTCGAGGACCTTCCGAAGGGCGCGGTCCAGATCGTGATGCCGGCGGATTTCACGTTCCTGATCTTCCGCATCGACCGGTACTACCGGCACCACCGAGATGACCGCCCAGGCCGATGCCTTCAGACGGTCGCTGCTGCTGCAGACCTCGACGGGCTACAACCTGGACCCGACCGGTGGGGCGACGCGGATCCTGCCGGAGATCGCATTCGCGATTCCGTTCAAGACGATCGCCGACACGCTGATCCGGATCGCGCCGATACGGTTCCTCCAGCAGCTGCAGGAGGCGGTCCACTCCACCAACACGCCACCCTTGACCCCGCAAGAGCAGGCGTTGTCCGACGACTTCGACGCGCTGTTCGGTCACGGCGGGGCCGGGCTCGGCCCGGCCGAGAAGATCGTGTTCGGCCAGGCCACGCGGTCGGCCCATCACGAGATCCTGGACAACTACCTGAACAATCTGGGCCCGAACAACTGGATCCATTTCACCGACATCGGGGCCTGGGGTGGGCAGGTGCTGGACCGCGCATCGATCACCGAGTTCATCCAGTACGGCAACGGGATCAGCACAGCCGCGTACTACGACACGTTCCGAGACGGCGACGGCGCCGCCTTGACGGGAAACGCCGCGAATGGGTACGTTTTGACGTTTCCGCCGGACGGGCAGCCACAACGCAAACGGTTCTGGTCACTGACCGCGTACACGCCGGATGCGATCGAATTGATTCCCAACACCGCCGGCAAATACGTCGTGGCCAGCGACACACACGGCCTGCAGACCAATCCCAAGGACGGATCCCTGTCGATCTACATCTCCAAGACCAAACCCGCCGGCGTTCCGAAGGCGAACTGGCTCCCGGTCGGTAACGGCAACTTCAACGTGATGCTCCGCGTGTACGGGCCCGTGCCGGGCAGCGCGGTCGCGGACAACACCTACGTACCTCCCCCGGTCGACAAACGCTCATCCGGTCGGTGAGCGCGAGGGCACCCGTGGAGCCGATGATCACCACCACCGTTGATCGGACCGTCGACGGCCGGCTCCCCCGGTTCCTGGCGGCAGACCGGGCCGTCCGACCCCGTTGCGCCACCGGGATGCGGTCAGCACGATGGTGCCGGCCGTCAGCAGGAGGCCACCGGCAAGGGTGAGCGGGGCGGCATGGGTCCCGGTGGCGGCCAAGGTGGCGGACGGCGGCTGACGGTAGGCCGCGCCGGCACCGCCGGCCGCGGCGGTCGTTGCGGTGCCGGTCGCGGCCTGTTCCGGCCCGGTGGGCCCGGCCGCGGCCGACCCGGCCGGGACCGTCGGGGCGGGCGTGGTCGTCGTCGGTGTCACCACGGGCGGCGCCGCGGTCACCTCGAACGGATCGGAGGTGGCGGATGCGCCCGGCCCCTGCGCGTTGACCGCCGCCACCGAGCAGGTGGTCACCGCCCCCTGGACCAGACCGGTCACCTTGGCGGGTGAGTCGGGAACGGAGAGCGGGGTTCCGGCGCGCCCGCCGCCGTCGCAGCGGACCGTGTAGCTCAGGATCGGTGACGTGCCGGGCAGCGCGGGTGGGGCGAAGGTGACGGTCGCCGTGCCCGGCTCCGGCCCGGCGACGGCCCGGACGTCCAGCGGTGCGGTGGGTACCCGCAGCAGGCCCTCCAGGAATCCCGTCGCGTCGACGAGCCCGGCCCCGACGACGTCCTCGGCGGGCACCCCGGGCCAGGGGCTGTCGACGGGCGTCGCGCTGTCCAGCAGGGCCCGGGTGAGTTCGTCCGGGTCGGCGTCCGTGCGCAGCTGGCGGCCCAGCGCGACGACGGCCGCCACGGTGGGCGCGGCCGCCGAGGTGCCGTAGAAGAACCGATCGCCGTCCGGCTCGAGGACGCCGTAGAAGTCGGTGCGCAGACCGTCGACGGCCATCACGCTCGGGGCGGCCACCGGCTGCACGGGGCTCAACGGCGCGGCGGGCAGGGTGCCGTCGACGGGGCCGAAGAGCAGCGTGCGCGGGCCGTGGTTGGAGAACTTCTCGGGGATCGTCGGCGTCCGGTAGTCGGCCGCGGCGACGCTGATCACCCCGACGCCGGCGTTGTGACCGGTGGCGTTCGGGCCGACGATGTCGGTGCCGGTGGTCTGGTCGTACTCCAGGAAGGTCGGGTAGGGCCGCCCGTCCCCGCGGAAATCCACCTTGACCCGCGGCGGCGGGAGGTCGGCGCCGGGTGTCTGCCGAACGATGACGATGGACAGCTCGGCGGCCGCCCCCGCGACCAGCTCCTGGGCCGACCATTCGACGGAGGCGGTGACGCCGTCCGGTTCCGGACTCCAGCCGACGACCTGATCGTCCTGCAGGACGTACAGCCGGAACTGCTGCTGCACCCCGTACCAGGGTTCGCCCCAGTTCAGCGCCCCGGTCAGCCGGGCTTGTGCCGACATGCCGGCGCCGACCCCGAATTCCATCGTCGGATCCGTATCGGGCCCGGGATCGAAGTCCATGCAGTCGTACCCGGGTGCCAGGCCGAGCGTGTCCGGGCACGGGGTCGGCCGGTACTCCAGGGTCTCCCAGGACCCGATGGGCCGCCCCGCGCTGGGACCGTCATCGGTTCCGATGACGTTGTTGTTGCCCACCGCCGCCAGGTACACCACCCCCTGCGCGCGGACGTCCTGGATCGCCACCTCGATCGGCCCGGGCTGATAGGTCGGTTCCTGCGGGTGGCCGATGTCATCGACGATGATGTCGGCGCCGGCCGCGGCCAGATCGAAGATGCGCTGGGCCATCTGGAACTGATCGTCCCCCGCGGACGCGAACAGCAGGTCCGCTCCCGGGGCGATCCCATGCACGAGTTCGAGCATGGCCCGGCCCTCGTCGTTACCGGCACCGGTCGCGTCGACCAGCACGGTGACGGGCTGGGTGCGCCCACACGGATTCCCGGGGCCGGGAAGCAATCCGGCCGCAATGTCCTGATCCGGTGTCGTCGGCGACGTCGGGTCCGTGGCGAACGACGTCGAGAGGACGCCCACCGTGACGCCCGTCCCGTCGACCCCGAATACCTCGCGCGCCTGATCGGACCGCAGCGGTGCGTCCGCATCGACCGGCACCGTGCGGCAGCCGGGCGCATCGACCTCTGCGGCCGCCACCGGCGCCCCGACCGTCGTCAGCAGGCAGCACCACGCGCCGACCATCAGCACCGCGGCCAGCCGGATCGGCGTTCGCGCAACGATGCGGCCGGGCCCCGGACGATGCCCGCCGACGACGACGGCACCGGGCGGCGACCCGTCGCGACATCGTCGCAGCGTTCCCGGCGGGGTCGTCCGCGGCGCCGATCGGCCCGGGGCAAGCGGGGGCGCCCACCGCACCGTCATGCGGGGGGCAGGATCGAGGCCGGGGATTCGATGCCCAGTGCCGCCAGGGACGACCGGACCCGTGCGGACCTGGCCGCGGCAGTGGCCGCCCGCCGGGGATCGTTCTCGTCGACGAGCGCGGCCAGCACGGTCGGGAACGCCAGCGCCACCCCGAGGCGGAAGTCGGCGTACGCCACGGTGTCCGGATAGTCCGGCACACCGCACGCGCGGAGCTCGGCGGCCCAGACGCCGCAGGCCCAGCGCAGGGACTCCGCGGTCGGGGTCCGGGCGGCGCTGGTCGCGGCCAGGCGGGCCGTGTCGTAGGCGCCGAGCCCGGCGAAGGCCAGCCCCCAGTCGAGCACCGCGACCCGCTCACCGCGCAGTCGCAGGTTGTCGGCGTAGTAGTCGCCGTGGGTGAGGGTGACCGGCCGGCGCCGGGCCCAGGCCAGCGCGGTCGGCAGCGCGGCGACGAAGGCGTCCCCCGCGGCCGCTGCCGGCGATCCCGCGCCCCGCAGCACGTAGGGCCGCAGCTGCGACCAGTGCTCGGCGAACGCGGTGACCGTGGGGTAGTCGCCGTCCCGCAGGCCGGCCGCCAGGGTTTCCGGGTCGCCCCAGTGCCAGGCGTGCAGTCGGGCGGCCGCCCGGAGGGCGCTCTCCAGCTGAGCGTCGGACAGTCCGGCGAGGCCGTCGGCGGGTGCCCAGTCCCCCAGGTCCTCCAGGATCAGGGTGCCGGTGTCGCCGTCGCCGGTCACCTCGGCGTGGTAACAGCGGGCGACCCGGATCGGCGGCTCGTGGCCGGCGAACATCCGGTGCGCGGCAGCGGCGCGGGCGAACGGCCGACCGTAGTCGGCCGCGAGGGCCGGCTCGCCCAGTGACCGCTTGATGATCAGCGAGGCCGGGCCCGCGCCGGGAGGTTCGTAGCTCACCGCGAGCCGGTCGACCCGGGAGGCGTGGCCCTGCGCCTCGCCCAGCGGCCGGACGTCGACGCGGACCACCCGGGCGCCGGCGGGCAGCGTCTTGGCCAGCACGGCATCGAGGCCGGTGGCGGTCAGTAGGTGGTCGGCGCCGGCCGGTCCGGGTCCGTCGTCGGCTCCGGTCGGATCGTTGCGGTCGGTGTTCATCCGGCACCCCAGTTGTCCTCGACGTAGCGGCCGGCGGCCGCGAGTTCGGAGATCCAAGGCTCGCCGGCCTCACCCGTTCGATCCGCGTGCAGGGCCGCGATCGTCGAGCTGACCTCCGGGGCCATCGTGTGCCGGTTCCCGCACACGTACACGACCGCGTCGCGATCCAGCAGGTCGAGCACGTCGGCGCCGTGGTCGCGGACGGCCTGCTGCACGTAACGGCCGGACCCGCCGTCCGGCCGGGAGTACGCCTCGTACAGGTCCAGCCAGCCCTGCCCGGCCCAGGTGTCCAGCTCGCGGCCGTAGATCCGATCCAGGTCGGGGTGCCGGCATCCGCGGAACAGCAGGGTGGGTCCGACCGGCCGGCCGATGGCCCGTTCGGCGGCCCGCTCCTGCAGGAAGCCGCGGAACGGGGCGACGCCGGTGCCGGCACAGACCATGACCAGCGGGGTCCGCGGATCGGCCGGCGGGTGGAACTGCGGGCCCGGATCGGCCACCCTGGCCAGGATCCGTAGGCCCGCGCCCAGGGTGACCAGATAGCTGGAGGTCACTCCGTAGTACCGTCCGTGACCCGAGAGCGCCTGCCCGGAGACCAGTCCCACGGTGATGCCGACCCGGTTCGGCTCGCCGATCGGGGCGGAGGAGATCGAGTACGGCCGGGGCTTGAGCATCGGGAAGGCCTCGACCACCAGGGCCGGCGGGATCGGCTGGTCGGGCGGGTACTCGGTGGCCAGGTCGAGCAGCGACACCCGCCGCGCCAGCACTCCGCCGGCGAACGCGTCGTCGTCCGCGGTCAGCGCGAGCAGCGCGGCCCGGGCCGGGTCCCGGTCGACGTGCGCAGCGAGGATGTCGATGCCGCGCCGGGTCGCGGGGGCGCGCAGGTCGCAATACCCGGCGAGCAGGTCGTACATCATGGTCGGCTGACCCAGCGGGACGCCGGTCTCCACCGTCGTCGTCGCATGCAGCTCGACCACCAGGGACGGGTCGAACTTCAGCGTCCGGGCGGCCCGCCAGATGATCGTCTGACGGTTCTGCGGAAGAACCAGCAGGTGGTCACCGGGCCGGTAGGAGACGGCCGGGTCCAGCTCCACATCCAGGTGCATGGTGACCCGCTCGCCGTCCGCCCCGGGTCCGGCGTCCGGGATGTCCGCAAGATCGCTGCCCAGGTCGGGCGGTCGGCGGGTCAGTTCGGTGACCGACCGCACCCACGCCTCGCCCATCCCGAAGGCGTCGGCCGGGCCGTCCGCGGAAGCCCGGCCGACCTCGGAGGCCACGTAGCGACCGACCGGATTGCGGGTTTCCCGGGGCGGGCCGGGACGGCCCGCGTCCAGCGCCTGCCACAAGGAGCGGCTCCACCGGGTGAACGCCCCGTCCAGGTCGCCGGACGAGTCGCCCTCGCCCCGGTCGATCAGCCGCTCGCCGCCGATCCGCACCAGTTCCCGGTCGATCAGCGCGGGAACCGCCTGATAGGTGGTGGGCCAGTTGTGGTCTCCGCAACCGAACACCGCGAACCGCACACCGTGGGCGGCGCCGTCCGGGGCGGCGGACAGCCAGGACACGAAATCGCGGGCGCCCGCCGCCGGCTGACCGTTGTAGGACGCGGTGATGACCACCAGCGGCCGGTCGACGGGCAGCCGGTCGACCAGCGCGTTGAGTTCCACCCCGTCCGCCGCGTCGCCGGCGTCGACGGCCTCGTGGGCCAGGTCGTAGCCCAGATGCCGAGCCGTCCCACCGTCGGAGGAGGCGGCGACGACCAGCCGCTGCTGGTGGCCGTCGGAGTTCGGGGGCGGCTGCACCGAACCGGCGGCGACCGAGCCGGCAGCCGTGGCGCCCGGCATGTCGGTGCCGGTCCGGCCGTCCGCCGGGCGTACGTCCGCCGGGGACGCCGTCGCCGCCGCGGTGCCCGCCGACACCCCGGGGCGGGCCAGGAACCGCAGGGTCACGTTCTGCGGCTTGAGCGTGATGTGCAGGGCGATCGTCAACGGCGCAGGGTGCGGGTCCCGGATCTCGAACCGGTGCAACAACACCGCGAGCGTGGCCCGGGCCTCGGCCAGCGCGAACAACCGGCCGATGCACCCGCGGACCCCGACGCCGAACGGCTGGTAGGCGCCGGCCGGCAGCTGACCGACCGACTCCCATCGGCGCGGCCGGAAGACCTCGGCGTCCGGGCCCCAGATCGCCGGGTCGATGTGCACCTTCGGCAGCGGGATCAGGATGGTGGCACCGGCGTCGAGGTGGTACCCGCCGCCGATGGTGGTGGCCCGGCGCGGATGTCGCAGCAGCACCGGGGCGGTGGGATGCAGGCGCAGGGTCTCGTCGACGATCTGGTGGATCCGGTCGAGCTGCCCGACCTGCTCCATGGTCGGCAGGACGGAGCGATCCGACCCCAGCACCTCGTCCACCTGTTCCCGGGCCCAGTCCTGGACCTGCGGCTGGGCGGCCAGATGGTGCAGGGCGAAGGCCAGGGTGCCGCTGGTGGTCTCGTGACCGGCGATCAGCAGGGTGAGGGTCTGCTGGCGAACCTCGATGTCGCTCAGCCGCTCGCCGGTGTCCGGGTCGGCGGCGGTGAGCATGTGCTGCAGCAGGTCGTCCGGCGCGTTCCCGTCCGGCATCGACCGGCGCCGTTTGACGAAATCGTCGACGAAGGAGATGAGCACCTCAGCGGACTCCCGCAGGTCACGGGTGGCCCTGGGATGCATGACCGCGTAGAGATCCTTCTTGCCC
This sequence comes from Nakamurella multipartita DSM 44233, assembly GCF_000024365.1. Classification (NCBI taxonomy): domain Bacteria; kingdom Bacillati; phylum Actinomycetota; class Actinomycetes; order Nakamurellales; family Nakamurellaceae; genus Nakamurella; species Nakamurella multipartita. The sequence continues at coordinate 2,848,001 of NC_013235.1, read as the reverse complement.
GCGCCCTCCGCGAGCAGCGTGAGGGCGCGGTCGAGGGCCTGCAGGAACGGGGTCGGGGTGTTGGTGTACACGTTGCCGAACCGGTACGAGAACAGGCACAGCCCGACCACGTCCAGGGTCATCGCGCTGGTCAGCGTGGGCACGTCCACGTCCGACCCGGGCTCCATCCGGACCAACCGTTCGGCCAGCTGCTGGATCGGGTCGACGATGCTCGGGTACAGCCGGGAGATGGCGGCACCGGTGAACGCCGGGGCGATGATCCGATGACCGCGCTGCCACGCCCGGCTGTCGGTGAAGGCGGTGAACAGGCCGTCGCCCAGCACGGCACGCAGCCGCTGCGCCGGCGACTTGTCGAATCGGGAGTCGTCGCACGCCTCGCCGAACAGGTCGGGCCCGGTCAGCACGACCTGGTCGTGGTAGCCGGGCATGTCCAGGGCGTAGATCGGGCCGAGCTCGTCGGCCAGGCGCTGCAGGTCGGTGAATGCCGTCGCCGGGTTGATCGAGACCAGCGCGTTGCCGATGATGGGCAACGCCTTCGGGTGCGGAATCGCCTTGTCCGTCATACCTTTTCACCCTCCATCGGTCCGATCGGTGGCTGGCCTCCCGCGGTGCCCGCCGACGCCCGGCGTAGCGCGACGATGGCCACGACGACCAGCACCACGGCACCGACGAGGCAGGCCACGGTGTTGCCGCGCAGAAAGGACTCCCCGGCGATCTGCGCGACGCCGGGCCCGGCCTGCGCGCTCACCGCGTCCACATCGCCGGCGAGCACCTCGGTCAACAAGGCGTCCTGCTGGCCCGCCGGCACCGAGCTGGCCCGCCAGGCCAGCGTGGTGACCGCGGCGGTCAGCGCGGCGAAGGCGGCCACCCCGATCGCCTGGCCGAGGTGCTGGGCGAGTCCGAGACCGCCCGATACGGCGCCGCGGTCGTCCTCGGGGGCGCCGGCCAGCGCGGCAGCCCAAAGCCCCGGCAACGCCAGACCCAGCCCGAGGCCGAGCACCACATCGCCGACGGCGAGCTGCACCACGCCGGTCTCGCTGATCGTGGCCAGCACACCGAGCCCGACGGCGCCGAGGAACAGGCCGGTCGCGGTCACCCTGGCCAGGCCGAAGCGCTTGGTCGACCGGGGCGCGGCCGCGGTGCCGACGATGAACAGCACGGTGATCGGGATCGACAGCAGCCCGGCGGTCAGCGGGGACAACCCGATCACCGACTGGGCGACGACCTGTTGCAGGAACAGCGCACCGGTCAGCGCGAGCGTGACGGTGAGCCCGACGGCGAGCGCCAACGGCACCGGTCGGCGGCGCAGTGCGCGCGGATCCACCAGGGGAACCCTCGCGGTGGCCAGTCTGAGGACGAATCCCGCGCCGGCCAGCAGCCCGAGCCCGACCAGCAGTCCCGCGGCCCAGCCGCCGTCCTCGCCGAGGTCGATGGCGCCCTTGCAGAACAGGGTGACGGCGGCGGCCACCAGCACCGCACCGAACCAGTCCACCGCTCGACGTTGCCTCGCCCGTGATTCGCCGACGACCCGCACCGCGGCCACCGCGGCCACCACCGCCACCGGGATCGAGGTCCAGAGGACGCTGCGCCAGCCGAGCAGGGCCACCAGCACGGCCCCGACCAGCGGACCCGCGGCCGTGCCCGCGGCCGAGGCGCCGGACCGCATGGCGACCGCCCGGGACAACCGGTCGCGATGCACCACCGTGGCCAGCAGCGCGAGGGACGACGGCTGGGCCAGGCCGGATCCGACGCCCTGGATGGCGCGGCCCGCGGTCAGCAGCTCGGCACCCTGCGCCAGCGACCCGAGCAGCGCCCCGCCGGCGAACACGCCGATGCCGATGAGGTAGATGCGCCGTCGTCCGAACCGGTCGGCCAGCGCACCGCCGGGGATCGATGTCGCGGCATAGCCAATGGGACTCGCTTTCCGCACATCTGGGCCGCTATTTGTGCCCCCACCGAGGGTCCTGGTCGAGCACGCGTAGTGACAGGTCTTCAAGCTCGGTGACCAAGGCGCGGAGCCGGCGGGAGTTGTCGAACCAGGGCTGGTAATCGCGTAGTTGGTCCTCGGTCAGGCGCCGGGTGACGGTCCTGCCCGCGAGCTTTCGGGTCCAGCTCCAAAACGGTGGGTGGAGCACGGGCGGGTCGGCGTGGCATCGGCAGCTGGGCTTGCCACATCGGGCCTGACGGTGGGTCACGCTGCCGGGCAGGACGAACCCGAGGGCGGCCAGCTGCGCGCTGATCTGGTCGGCCCCGGCCCGGTGCTCGGGATCGATCTGCACGACACGCCTCCGAGATCCATCGCTGCCTCCACTGTCCACAGTATATGTACTGCGGACAGCTGATGTCGAGGATGACACGCGGGAGGCCGGAATGGGCGAGGCGGGCGGCGGGTCCGGCGCGGAGGCCGGCTTCGGGCTGGTCAGTCAGCGGTTGGGGCCGCTGCCGCTGATCAACCACTTCCTGGACCGCATCGGCCTGGACGCAGCGCTGGATCGGTGGCTGCCGGAGCCGGACCGCCGGTTCAAGCTCACGCCCGCGGCGGCGATCCGGCTGCTGGTGGTCAACCTGCTGGTGGGCCGGGCACCCTTGTACGGGTTGGGTGAGTGGGCCGCCGGGTACCCGCCGGCCCTGCTGGGTCTGCCGGGTCCGGACACCGCCTGGCTCAACGACGACCGGATCGGGCGGGCGTTGGTCGCCCTGTTCGACGCGGACCGGGCCAGCCTGCTCACCGAACTGATCGTCGGTGTGGTCGACGAGTTCGGCGTGGACACCGCCGAGATGCACAACGATTCCACCTCGGTGTCGGTGCACGGCCAGTACAAGCAGGCGGACGGCACCCCGCGGCGGGGCAAGCCGACGCCGGCGGTGACCTTCGGACATTCCAAGGACCACCGGCCGGACCTGAAGCAGTTGGTGTGGATCCTGACCGTCTCGGCGGACGGGTCGGTGCCGATGGCCTACCGCCTCGCCGACGGCAACACCAGCGACGACCCGACGCACATCCCGACCTGGGACGGGCTGGTCAAGGTGGTGGGCCGGCGGGACTTCCTGTACGTGGCCGATTCGAAGCTGTGCTCCGGGCAGGCGATGCGGCACATCGACGGCCAGGGCGGCCGGTTCGTCACCGTGCTGCCCCGCACCCGCGGCGAGGACAAGTGGTTCCGTGACTGGATCGGGACCAACCAGCCGGCATGGACCGAGGCGATCCGGCTGCCCGGGCAGCGGATCGGCGACCTGCCCAGGGTTTGGTCCACCTTCCCCGCGCCGCTGCCCTCGGCCGAGGGGTACCGGATCATCTGGGTCCACTCCACTGTCAAGGCCGCCCGCGACGAGCACGCCCGCCGTAGCCGCATCGAGGCCGGCGCCGCCGCCGTCGACGAACTCGCCGGCAGGCTGGCCGGGCCGAAGACCCGGCTCAAGACCCGCGCCGCCGTCGAGCAGGCCATCACCACCGTGTTGACCGACACCGGTTCCGCCCGCTGGCTGCAGGTCACCGTCACCGAAAGCATCGAAGAGGGCTTCCGGCAGGAAAAGCGTGGTCGGCCCGGCGCCGACACCCGCTACCGGCGCACCACCCGCACCCGCTACACGGTCAGCTGGCGATCCCGGGACGACGCCATCGCCCACGACACAGCAAGCGACGGCTGCTTCCCGATGATCACCAACGACCGGCACCTCACCGACCAGGAGGTCCTCGCCGCGTACCGGTACCAACCCAACCTGGAACGCCGCCACCACGTGCTCAAGAGCGTCCAGGACGCCGACCCGATCTGGCTGCGCGACCCCGCCCGCATCGAGGCGATCTTCTGCTGCCAGTTCCTGGCCCTGCTCGTCGGCGCACTCATCGAACGACAGATCCGCACCGCCATGAAAGCCGCTGCCACCACCAACATCCCGCTCTACCCCGAGCTACGCGCCTGCGAAGCACCCACCGCTGAAAGGATCTTCGCCGTCCTCGCCGACCTGACCCGCCACGAACTGCACCGCGACGGAGAACTCGTGCAAGCCTTCGAACCCGAACTCACCCCACTACAACAGCAGATCCTCGACCTGCTCGGCGTCTCCGCCACCGCCTACCGCCCCAGCTGACCTCCACCGCCGGTTGGGGGGCCATATCAGCTCCGAGAAGTGCGGAACGTCAGATGGGAAACACCGCGGCCGCCCATTGCAGGTCGGACAGCGGGACGCCGAGGTCGTCCTGGATGGTCGGCACGGCGACCGACAGGGCGCCGACGTCGACCGCTGCGAGGATTCGGGCCAGCGCCAGCGCCAGCGACGCGCGGCGTTCGCCGGCGGTCAATCGGTCGGTCATGGCCGGATCCGCAGCGGCCGGGCGCCGGTCAGGATCGCTTCCGCCCGGGCGGGTTCCGCAGGCCGCCCGGCGCACTGCTGAAGGCATGCTCGAGCTCCGCCCGGTCGAACGGGCCCAGGACCGCGCCCTGGGTGGCGAACCGGAACAGCGCGACCTTGAACACCGTCGTGATCGTCGTCTGCAGCAGCATCGTCAGGGCCATCAGCAGGACACCGATCGAGATCGTGACCGCCCCGGCGCCGGCCGACTGCTGCGCCATGCCGATGCCGATGCCGATGAGCAGCGCCCCCGGCAGGAATCCGACCAGGAAGGCGACCAGCCCGATCGCGGTGGTCCCCGTCAACCCCTCGCCCCACCGGGCCCAGATCAGTTCGGTGGAGCGTTTGAGCGCCTGCTTGGGTCCCAGCCCCTCGAACGCGATGCCGGGAACGACGAAGAACGTCGCCACCATCCAGGCGAAGTTGGCCAGCCCACCGACGATCAGACCCATCACCTGGCCAGCGCCTTGGCGCAGCGCCGACTGGATCAGCGAGATGACGGTGCCAACCACCAGTTGCACCGCGGCCCATTTCAGGATCAGGCCCAGCCGCGATCCGGCCGCCGCCAGGCCCTGGCCGACGGTGGTCCTCTCACCGTCCAGTGCCCTGGTGGCGCAACAGGCGAGCGCGACGTTGCAGAAGATCCCGATGGTCACCAGCACATAGAGCCCGACGAGCGCGACCGGGACGGCGAGCCAATCGGCAGTCGTGGCCAGCACCAGTCCGGCGCCCGCGCCGAAGAAGACCGCCGCACACAGCACTCCGGAGACCGCGGCGATGACCGCGAACCCGAGCAAGGAACCATCGGCCCGAACGACCGACCAGCTCTTCTTCGTCAGCTGCCACCCACGCCCGATTCGCCCCATCCGCCGAGAATAGGAAGTATCCGACGACTCGACAATCCGCGGACCGCTGGCCCCCTTGATCCCGCATTCGTGGGGATCGCCCCCATTCGGACCTGTCCAAGAGGGCTCGGTCGCTCGAAGCCGACCGCGATCGACTCGATGGCGATCGGTCTTCAGTTCGATTCAACCCGGTTGATCCGGCCCCCGACCGGCCCGTGACGAACCGGCACATCGGGGCGCCACAGGTCGGTGCCGGAATGCGGGGAGGTGATGGCCGGCATCGATCCGGTTCCCGCCGGATCCAGTGCCGACAAATTGTCGGGAAATCGTCAGGTTCGGGGTGCCTCCGGATCCCCCCGGAAACCCGGAGCCGATTCCCGCCGTCCTGAATCAGCCTGCCCGCTGCCAGGTCGCGCCGTAGCCGGTGAGCGTGGAATCGGGACGTACGGTGGTGCGCCCACGAACGCCTTCGGCGGCGCATCCGGGCTCCCAGTTCGCCAACCAGATACCCAGCGCCACCGGGGCGTAGTAGGGGGTCCGGGAACATCCGCGAGAGAAGTCACGCTAAGGTGTTACCGCAGACAATGAAGCCCAGCCGGTTGTAGTCGCGCCGCCGCGCGGCGATCATCCTGCGGTCCTCGTCGTCGAGGTGGAAGAACCGTTCCAGCTCCACCCGCGACAGCGACCCGAACCGGCCGTAACCGGCCACACCCTCATCACTCACGCCGACATGGAATCACCAGCAGGCAACACGTTTCCGGCGGTCGGCTGGGCAGCAGGAGTCGTCCCGCGGGCGTTTTTCATCCCGTCAGCCTGGGGCGAGCAGCTGCGTGGACAGCAACTCGGCGAAGAACGCTGTACACCGGCGATGCGACCACCCGCGAAGCACCAGGCATTGGTAGGCCTCTGCGCTGAACAGGGCGACCAAGACATCGGTCGCGCTGGCCCTAGTGAGGCCCTCGCGTAGCCCGGCGGGCTTGTCGGCGAGCACGTTCACCACCTCGCGGTAGGACTCGACCCGCCTCTCCTCGCTGGTACGGACGATCTGGCCGGCCTCCGGATCCCCGGTCGCCACGTGGAGTGCGGGCACCAGCGGGGCGACCCGCTGCAGTATGGCGGCGCCGTGGCGGACGAAGACCCACAGCGCCATCTCCGACGTGGGCGCGGCCTGGAACTCGCTCCACCATCGGTGCCACCCCATCACCTCGGCCATCACGATCGGCTCGGGCGGGGGCTCCCGCCAGCGGTCGAAACCGATGATGGCAGCACCGAGCACATCACCGAGCAGCGCGGACTTGGTGTGGAAGGTGTAGTAGATCGTCGGCACCGCGACGCCCGCGCGATCGGCGATCGCGGAGATCGTCGCTCCCAGGTACCCGTCGCGGCAGAACAGGTCGTACGCCGCTTGCACCATCCGTCGCCGGGTGGCGAGCGTGCGTTCGGCGCGGGTGACCGTGCTCGGCACCCGATCGATGGTAGCCGGTCAATCACTATAGTTCTACTATAGTGAGATCGGGTCGACACCTCAGGAGGTGGCGATGAAGATCCTCTTCGCCTCGATGCCCGCCGACGGGCACTTCAATCCCCTCACCGGTGTCGCGGAACACCTCGCGCGGGCCGGTCACGACGTGCGCTGGTACGCCGGTCCGGCCTACGGCGCCAAGCTCGACCGGCTGGGCATGCGCCACTTCCCCTATCGGCGGGCGACCGAAGTCACTGGCGGAAACATCCACCGCCTCTATCCGGAGCGCGCGGCGCTCAAGGGTCCCAAGCTGATCGCCTTCGATCTGGAGAAGTACTTCGTCACCAACGTGGACCAGCATTTCCAGGACATCGTCGAGATCCGCTCCGAGTTCGCGTTCGACGTCTTCTTCTGCGACGGTGCCATGTATGTCGAGAAGTTGATCGCCGAGGTGCTCCAGATCCCGGTGCTGGCCACGGGCATCAGCGCCGTCCTGCCCGGCGACGGCGGTCCACCGCCGTTCTTCGGTCTCCGGCCGGCGCGCACCGTGATCGGTCGAACGACGCATGCGGTCGTCCGGCGCATGCTCACCAGCACCATGCGGCCGGGCGTGACGACCTACAACGAGATTCTCGCCGGGTACGGCATCGCCCCCCTGCCTCCCGACGGTTTCCCGCACCTGCCGATGGCCAGTGCCCGGCGCCTGTTGCTCGACGGAACACCCGGCCTGGAATTCCCCGGCTACCGGTCGCCCGCCAACGCCGAGTTCGTCGGACCGCTGGTCCCGGCCCGGGCGGCGTTGGGACCCGGACCGGAAGCCACATTGCCACCCCAGGTCCTCGAACCCGGTGCGCCCGTCGTGGTCGTCTCCCAGGGCACCGTCGACAACGCCGACCAGGACAAACTGCTGGTGCCGACCTTGACGGCACTGAGCGATCAGCCGTACGTCGTCGTCGCGACCACCGGCGGAGTGGGCACCGAACGACTGCGGAAGCGTTTCCCGGCACCAAATGTCGTGATCGAGGACTTCGTGAACTACACGGACCTGTTCCCGCACGCCGACGTCTTCGTGACCAGCGGCGGCTACGGCAGCACCGTCGCCGCATTGCGGCACGGCGTCCGCGTGGTGGGAGCGGGCAAGCGGGAAGGCAAGAACGACATCAACGCCCGCATCGGATACAACAAGCTCGGCATCGATCTGCGCACCGAACGACCCCGGCCGGCCCGGATCCGGGCCGCCGTCCACCGGGTGTTGCACGACCCCGAGATCGACGCCGGCGTCGCCGGCATCAGCGCGGAATTCGAGTCCTACCATCCGATGGTGGCCATCGAGTCCGCGTTGCGGGACCTGACTCCCGCCGCGGGCCCCCGCGATCCAGTGAGGCGTCGGGACAGCCTACCGAGCCGGGCGTTCCAAGCAGAGCTCCACGACGGGCAGCGCTGACCCGGCGTCGGAGACCCTTGCGCCGCTGGCCGCCTCGAGAACCGGCTGGAACTGCTGCCACGCACTCGGATGGGCCGCCGCATACCTGGCCAGGGCATGCCGGGCCGCCGCGGGTTCGAGCTCGTGCGCCTCAGCGATCCGCGGTGGACCGACGCCGGTCTGCACCCGCACCCGGGGTTCGGCCAGGATGTTGCGGAACCAGGCCGACCGCCGCCCGAGCCCGGACACCACGAACAGCTCTCCGGGCGGCCGCCGGTCCACCACTTCCAGCACCACGTAGCGAGGGCGGCCGGTGCGCCGACCGGTGTGTTCCAGGAGCAGGAACCGCCCGCCGAAGACGAACCCCAGCCGGCACCGGAAAATCCAGATCGGGGCCCGCACTAGCCATCTCGTGCGCAGCAGGGACACCGCAAGGCGAACCGATCGCGGCCTGGCGGGCATGTCCATGGGCTCGTTCCTTTCGTCGGGACAGCATGTCGGCACGCCGTCAGCGCGGCCGCTCCGAACTCCGATGCTCGACCCACCCGGGGTGGGCGGGGCTACGGCTGGGCCGCGCCGCGCATCATCCCGATCAGGACGCTCACCAGGCGCGGCAGCTCATCCTCCGCGGGCTTGCTGGTCATCAGCCAGACGTCCATGGCCTGACCCATCCCCATGACCACGGAGATCAGCAGGTCCGATGGCACGTCCGTGCGGATGGCGCCCGCTCGCTGACCGTTCGCCACCGCCTGCTCCAACCAGGGCAGCACCGCCTGGGTCAGGTCCGCCTGCGCCTGCGCAAGGACCGGCGTCGTGGACGCGGCGAGCAGGCCGCGGATCATCGCGGCCAGCTCCGGCGTCGCGGTCAATGCCGCCATCAGCCGCAGGTAGTAGTCCTCCAGCGTGGACCAGTACCCGTCCGCCGTTTTGTCGTCCGGAACATGGAATGGACCCAGGTGGACGAAGAGTTGTTCCAGTTCGGTCCGGACGATGTAGGCATACAGGTCCTCCTTGCCGTCGAAGTAGTAGTACATCGAGCCCTTGGAGATGCCCGCAGCCTCGATGACCCGGTTGAGCGAGGCGTCGTGGAACCCTCGGCCGGCGAATTCGTCGCGGGCGGCCCGCACGATGGCCTGCTGCTGCTCGGCCGGCAGTTTGGCGAATCGGGGTCGAACCACGGGCTGGGCGGGGTGTTCAGGCGGCCGCGACGGGGGGGAGCTCGACCTTGTCGCGGAAACTCCGGCCCATCACCATGTCCGCCACCTTAGGCAGTCCCATCAGCTTCATCACACTGTTCCGGGTGACCAACTGGAACCGGTTCTTTGGCGCGAAGGCCAGGCCCAGGTTTGTCGCGGCGTCCTGCTTGGACCGCAGCAACGGCGCGAGCCGCCGCTCGTAGCGGGCGAACGCCTCGACGTGATCGCCGCATCGGGACAGCTCGGCGGCCAGGGTGTAGGACTCCACCATCGCCAGCGCGGATCCTTGACCCGCCAGGAACGACGGGCAGGCCGCGGCGTCGCCGACCAGGGCCACCCGCCCGCGGGACCACGACGGCATGCGGATCTGGCTGACCGTGTCGAAGTAGAAGGTCTCCGCCCGTGGCATCACATCCAGGATCGCCGGTGTCTCCCAGCCGCCGCCGGCCAGCGCCCGGCGCAGCAGGGCCTCCGCAGCAGCCCGATCCTCCACCGGGGCCGGGCCGTCATGGCGCACACTGAGCAGGAACAACGTCACGTCGTCGCGGAGGGGCACTCGGACCACCTGGAAACCGACCTCGGCGTGCATCATCCCGATCAGTTCCTCGCGCGGCCGGTATCCCTTCACCTCGAACGCCGCGACGACGATGCCCAGATACCGCTCGAACTGTCCGTCCGGCCCGAAGGCGAGCCTGCGCACCCGGGAGTGCAGGCCGTCGGCCCCCACAACCAGATCGAAAACCCGAGGCTCCCCCTTCTCGAACGTCACCCGAACCCGGTCCCCCTCGTCCGTGAGCGTCCGCACGGTGTCGTCCAGGATCAACTCGGCGCCGCCGTCGAGGGCGTCGTAGATCGCCGCGGCCAGGTCCGAACGCGCGATACTCACATACCGCCCAGTGTTGCCCAGCATCGCTGCCGGCCGCAGCGACGCGATGCGGTGCCCGGCGTCGTCAACGACTCGCGCCTCCTTCAACACGTAGCCACGCCGACGCAGCTCCGCAACGATGCCCATCCGCTCGGCCACGTCGAACCCGGCGCCCCAGAAATCGACCATGTACCCACCGCGGCGCAACTCCGGCGCGCGTTCGACCAGCGTGACCTCATGCCCGGACCGCCAGTACGCCAGCGTCGGCCCGGCGATGCCGGCCCCGACGATGAGAGTTTGCATCCCGCCTCCTTAAACTGGTGGTTAGACCGTCAGTCTAGACCGGTGGTCTAGTGCTGGTCAATGGACTCGCCTGCGGCGGTGGTCGTCGCCACGGTGCCCATGACCCGACAATGGAAATCGTGGCTGGTCGAGGCGGTCGGGTTCCCGCTCCGGAATCCTGCGGGAACTGATCTGGGTGGCCGTACTGATCGGCACCTTCAGTGCGCTCCCGCTGCCGATCCGCTGGACTTGACACACGACCATCGGGGATCCGCCGGCCTCCCCAAGACCGCACCGTTCCAACTCCGCCCACGACCAACCTGAACCGAGGCCTCGACCAGCCGCGCCCGCTTACGCCGCTATGGAATCACCGACAGAGCAGCTCATTTCGGCGCGAGGTCGGCCTTAGCGTGACTCTTCTCGTGGCTGCTCCTCAACCCCCCTGACCGTACCCCCGGACCCTGTTTGGTTGAGCGCGGGGCTGGGCCGGCGTCGGCGGCGCTGCCCCCGATGTGGTCGTGACCGGTCCGGTCAGGGCGGCGGGCCACCACGGGAAGGTCGACGCAGCAGTAGCACCGCGGAAACCGCCATCGCGGCCGCCCCGATGACGCTGACGAGCACGCCGATGACCAGCCACGCATGAGTGGTCACCAACCCGGTGATCAACACGACCATACCCAAAGCGAACACGACGATCGAGGTGATCAACCGTCGACGCCGGCGCCAGGTCACCGCACCGATCCGGTCGGCGAACCCGGGATCGTCCCGGGTCAAGGCACGCTCGATCTGTTCGAGTCGGCGTTGGTCGTCCTCGGACAATGGCATGACCCCTCCAGCCACCCCTTACCGTTGGCAACACTCGAGGACAAAGGACATGACTAGGCCCGGACGATCGCCGCGTAGGAGCCGACGCCCAGGAGCCGGGTCGCGTCGATCGGACCGCCCGCCAAAAGCAAAGCAGCCAGCCGGCCGGAACCGGGATCGAAATCGACGTCCAGCACCGACCCCAGGGCAACCCCCGCCGTCGACAGCACCCGCTTACCCACCAGGGCATGGGACTTACCGGCGAGTTCGACCAAGCGGGCGTCCGGCGCGACGACGGCCGCCGCGGTGCTCACCGTGACCGCGTCCGCCCCGAACGCGGTGATACCGGGCCAGGGCAGGGTGCTGCCCTGGCCGGCCGTCTTGGCCAGGGTCAACGCGACCACCCCCGGCAGGGTCGGATCGACCACATAGTCGGCGACTACCCCGACGCTGGTCGCGGTTTCGGTGCTGACCACCTTGCGGCCGGTGGCCTCGGAGAACAGCATCACCGTCGGCCTCTCAGTTGCGCCCGGAAATCGTCGACCGCAGCACCGAACCCGGCCAGGTCATCGGTCACGAACGCCCGCGCCGCGGACGGCACCATCAGATGCTCACCGGACGCGGACAGGGCGTCCGGCAACGGAATCAACATCCGGTTACTGCCCGGGCCGGACACCTCCGACGGGTCGATCTCATAACCCACCACATCGGCCTGACTGGTCCCGCCACCGGTGATCTGAACAACCACGTCGACCACCACCCCCAACGCGGTCCCGTCTTCGGTCAGCACCTGCGAACCCAGGATGTCACCGGGCGATCCGCCCGACCCCTGGGCCGACAGCACCCGCTCGATCGGCTCCAGCGCGTCCTCGTCCTGGATGATCACCGCATCCGGGCCCAACCCCACCACATTCGACCACGGCAGAGCCGTCCTCAGCGGGCCGGCGAACACGCCGCGGCCGTTGAGGGTGAACCCGCCCACCCGGCCGCCGTGCGCGGCGTACACGACGTCCTTGATCTGCGCGACGTCCTCACCGCCGACGGTGACGACCGGCAGCGTGGTGATCTCACTGGATCGCAACAGGACACTCATCGGGTATCCCGGGGTCCGGGATCACTAATGATCACCCCACCCGCCCGACGCCGGGCCTGAACCACCAGAAAGCCACCCACCGCCACGACGACGACCACCAACACAACGATCACCCACGCCCACCACGGCATGACGCACCCCTTCCCCACGGGCACAACCCAGGCCAGGACCCGACCTCCAATGATATGCCTCCGCCGATCGTCGGAACCTCCGCGCGACAACCCCGGCGCGAGAGACATTGACAGTCAACAACATCCGGTCTGGACCGGTACATGCACGCCGACCGATGCAGCGCGTCGACAACCTAGACCCATAAGCTCTTCAAGGCGCGGCGTGAATCCCCCGGCATGTCCGGAGACTCCAGAGCTTGGGAAGGTTGGAGTCATGCCGGGAGTTTCAACGAGGCGGTACCCGCAGGAGCTCAAGCAGCGGGCGGTGCGGATGGTCGCGGAGATCGCGGGTGAGCACGAGTCGGAGTGGGCGGCGATGAGCCGGGTGGCCGAGCTACTCGGGGTCGGCACCGCGGAAACGGTCCGTAAGTGGGTGCGGCAGGCCGAGGTCGACACCGGGACCCGGGTCGGCACCTCCTCCGAGGAGTCGGCCGAGCTGCGCCCGGTGTGCGGCGGAAGAACGCAGAACTCAAGCGCGCCAATGCGATCCTGAAGGCGGCGTCGGCCTTTCTTCGCGGCCGAGCTCGACCGGCCGTCCCACTGATCGCGGAGTTCATCCGCCGCCACGCGGACCATCGGGAGGCCGGCGGTCTGCGGTGGGGAGTCGAGCCGATCTGCAAAGTCCTGTCCGAGCACCTGGTCTGCGGATCGCCCCGTCCACCTACTACGAGCACGCCGCCCGCCGGTCCAGCAGCGGCCGGCCGCGGTGCGGGATGCGTCCCTGCTCGAAGCGATTCGGCGGGTTCACACCGAGAACAACCAGGGCACCTACGGTGCCCGGAAGGGTGTGGCTGCAGCTGAACCCCGGGGTCCGGCTCAAGCCCCGACGGGTGAAGGGCCGCACCGTCATTCCACTGACCCAACAGCCGGGCACCACCCAGGCCTGGAAGATCGTCATCCCCACGACGAAGTCGAACCCGGAACCGCGCAGCCACGAGGGCCACGAGTGGCTGTACGTGCTGTCCGGCCGGATGCGGCTGGTCTTGGGCGACCGTGACCTCACCCTGCAACCGGGTGAGGTTGTCGAGTTTGACACCCGCATCCCGCACTGGTTCGGCAGCACCGGGCACGAGCCGGCCGAGGTGCTCAGCCTGTTCGGCCGGCACGGAGAGGAAACGCACACCCGAGCGATCGGTGACAGCACTCCACACTGACCGGAGCCGCCACCCAGCCGCGCCCACGCCGCCTCCCGGCGTCGTCGGTGGTCCCGAGCGTTCGCCGCTCGTGCGGCAGATCCGGCGCGGTGGGTGTGCGCGGCCGCGGATCGGTATACGCACCGGGCCCCCGCCGCGACCGACACCGGCCATGATCAGTCGCCTCCAGTCCCGGAAACGGCAACGTTCGTTGTGGCCGGAGGAGCGCACCCACGACGCTCACCGACGTAGGTCACCTCGGCGACGCCGATGCCGTCCGAAGGAGACCGAATATGACTCGCACCGCACGCCCACCATCGAGGAGGGACCAGATGTCCATTCCGATCGCGGCCGCTGCCCGGTTTTCGGCGCTGCGATTCATGACCACGGGCTCGAGGACACATACCCGCGTGCCCGGACCGACAGCCACTGAACGCTTGGTTGGGGCCGGCGGCGGGAGCGCCCGGGCCACTGACTCCTCGCGGTGCCCCGGGTCGCCCTCGTCGCACACAATCGCGCCTTCGCTCGCCGGGCGGTGCGTTCGCTCGTCTGCTTCCCGCCGCCTCAGTGCAGTGCGGGGTGAGTGAGCGAACCGAACGCGCCCGGCTCACCATCAGCGCCGACGCCAGCGCGCACGCACCCGCGAACGCGAAGAGCGCCGGGTACTGGCCGCCGCTCACGGCGAGGATGGCCGGGGCGACCGCCGGGGCAACGGAGTACGGCAACCGCCGTCCAACCGACGGAGCCCTCGAACTCACCCGACCCGGCCGACCCGACCGGGCCGGGCCATCATCGACGCCGACGCCGACGACGTCCGCGTCATCGGCGCTACCTGTCACCGGTCGGAGTGATCGCGCCGAGTTGTATGAGCATGGCCAGGTCGTCTCGAATTGCCCATCGTTCGGCCAGACGTCCGTCGACCAGCCGATAGGCGAACGCGCAGTCCCGCCGCAACATCCCGGGTGATGTGTCGAAGCCACGGAAGGAGCCGCCGGGCCAATGTTGCTCCCGCTCGCCGAACTGGACGACGTAGTCGTTCTCCGCGACCAGCGCTGACCACGTCCAGCGAGCTGGATTCTGTTCGCGCCGTGCCCGCTCCAGGAACCGCCGGGTGCCTTCAAGGCCCACAGGCATGTTCGGGGCAAGAGCATGATTGACCAGGTTGGGCTGGCAGAGTTCATCCAGTTCCGCGAGATCGGCGTCACCGTTGCCGAGGGCGTCGATCCGGGCGATGACGGCCTTGTTCCTATCGGTGTTCATGGTCTAACGGCGTACCACCCGGTGATCGCGGCGACCAGCATCACCTTGGGATTGCCCATGACTCCCGGAGGTGGCCGGATATCGACCGCGGGAGGCCCGGCAGCCCGGAACGTCCAGGGGTGTCTGAGCCGCGTGAACGAAAAGAGACCCGCATCGGGTGCCGGGAGGGTGGGGTCTGTCAGGTGCGGGGTTGGTTAATGGAACTGGGGGATGATCAGGTAAAGCCCGTAGAGCACCAGTGTCCCGGACACGGCCAGGCACGCGTACCCGGCGACGCGGGCGGCCGCGCTGGGGGCGAGTTCCACCCCGGTGTCGTCGACCCGGGTGCCGCCGCCGGAGGACAAGTGCGACCACGGTGGCCGCGAAAGCAACGACCATCAGTGGTCCGGGCGCGCGCGGTAGCAGGTGCTGCAGGATGAACAGCATCACCACCAGCACTGTCGCCATTGTGACCGTCGGCCAATGCAACTGGTTGAGCCGGCCGAGGAACGACGAAATCTGTGGGATGAACTCGTCACCTTCCACTGCCACCCCGGTGATCTTCCCCAACTGCCCGGAGATCATGATGACGGCGACCCCGGCCATGTAACCAACCAGGACGGGTTTGGACAGCAGTTCCGCCAGGAAGCCCAGTCGGGCCAACCGTCCCAACAGGCAGAGGCCACCCACCAGCAGGGCCGCAGTCGAGGCCAGTGAAGCGTACCGGGCCGGATCACCGGCCGCGATGGGCATCAGAACGAGGCGGTCATCAGCGCGGTCGTCGACTCCGGCCCGATCGAAAGTTGCCGGGATGTCCCGAGGACGGCATAGACCGCGAGAGGCCCGATGATGGCCCACAGCCCGGTGACCGGCGGCAGGCCGGCCACCTCGGCATAGGCCAAGTTCTCGTTACAGGACTACGGAATCCTGGTGGTCGGAGCCGTCCCGACCGGCCTTCCCACGCCGTCGCTCCCGACCCTGAACTTCGCCGATCTGGCGGTGTTGATGATTCCGGCACTCGGCATCTCGTTCGTCGGCTACACCGACAATGTCCTCACCGGTCGGGCCTTTGCACTGAAGGCCGGGCAGCGGGTGGATGCCAACCAGGAGTGGACGGCGCTGGCGGGAGCAAACATTTCCGCGTCGCTTTTCCACGGCTTCCCGGTCAGCTCCAGCGGTAGCCGAACGGCGCTCGGCGCGGCACTTGACGTGTGTCTGACTTAATGACGCATTTCGGCGTTTGATTAGCCAACATCGTCGGGCTCCGGGGCGGGTGGTTGGTGTTGGTCGTTCCGGTGCTCGCGGTGCCAGGTTAGCCGTCGTTGGCGGGCGGTTTCCAGGCCGGCCTGGCGGGCCTTGCGGATCTGGGCTCCTCGTCCTTGGTGTTCGTCGTTGGGACAGACGTAGCCGATGCCCTGGTGCAGCCGGACCCCGTTATAGTGCGCCCGCACCTGGTCCAGTTCGGCACGCAGCGTAGCCGGGTCGCGGATGGCCAGGAGGTGCGGGTACTCGGCCTTGAGGTGCCCGTTGAGGCTCTCGATCCACGCCTGGTCGGTCGGTGTGCCGGGCCGGCCGAAGTGCTGGGCGATCGCGCACAACGCCATGAACTCGCGGGTCGACCCGGAGGTCATCTGCGGGCCGTTGTCCGAGATCGCCAGCAGGATCGGCCGGTGCTCGTCGTCGACGCCCAGGTCGACGCGGCCGTCGTCGTGCCGGGCGTCGACCAGCTGTAGCAGCCCCTCGGCGTGCAGGGCGCGGGTGAAGCCGACCTGCACCTGCGTCGAGGTCTCCTCGGCCGACACGACCGTGCTCAGCCACTTGCGGGAGACCAGGTCCTCCACGATCAGCACCGCCATCCCGGCCCTGGTGAAGTGCGTTGTGTCGTAGATCCACAGACTGTTCGGCTTGTACTCGGCCCATTCCGGGAACGGCCGCTTGGAGCTGCGGCCGGGCTTGGGCAGCGGCCGGAAGTGCTTGTCCGCCAGGAACAACACTCGCCGCACCGTTGATGGTGACACCCATACCCGGCCCAGGTAGGAGCCCCGGTGGGCCAGCTTGCGATGACTGCGGTCGGTCTCGCCCCACTCGTCGAACAAGGCCAGGACCGCGGCCACCTCATCGTCGAGCAGGCCGTGCATCGGCGACCCGCCCGGCGGCGAGTCGGCCAACCGTCCCTCGGCTCGGCGGTCCAACCAGCGGTACGCGCGTCGCTCGGGCAGCTCCAGTACGCCGCACGCGTCGCGTAGGGACCAGCCGGCGTCCAGCGCCTGGTCCAGCAGCGTGAGCAGCTGATCCTTGATGGCCGCCTCGACGCGGCGCGGGACCCGGCCATCTAGGCCCAGCCGCCTTTTCCCTCGACCAGGGTGAGCTTGACCGCCATCTGCTTGACCGCCTCGGACAGCCGGGCGATCTCGGCTTTCGCGGCCTCCATCTCGTAGTCCCGCTGCGCCGCCGCGACGCCGGGCTTGGACGCAGCGAGCGCGGCCAACGCACCCTCCTTGGCGACGGTGCGTATCCGCATGATCGTTGATCGGTCGACCTGCTGCTGCTCGGCGGCCTCGGCGATCGTCACCTCCTGCCGGACCAGTTGCAGCCAGATCTCGTACTTCTCCGAGGGCGTCAGGAACCGCTTGGTGCGCCGGCCGGCACGGTCCTTGCCACGATCGGGTTGGGTCATCTTCGGATCCTCCGAGACGGGTCGAAGGAGTCGTCGGATGTTGGCTGATCAACACGCCGATCTCTGACACGAAGTCAGAAGCAAAACACACTCGGTAGTCGGACTCAGCTGTTCTCACTGGTCGCGTTGCTGATGGTGCTGTTGACTTTGTTGGTCGCCGGGCCTTTGTTGGCGACGTTTCCGAAGGCGGCACTCGGCGCCCTGGTGATCTTCGCGGCGGTGCGCCTGATCGATGTCGGCGAGTTGCGGCGGATCGGTCGTTTCCGTCGTAGCGAGCTGATGCTGGCCGTGGCGACGACCATTGCGGTGCTGGGGGTCGGCATTCTCCTCGGCGTGCTGGTGGCCGTTGCCCTGTCGGTGGTCGATCTGTTGCGTCGACTCGCTCACCCGCACGACGGCATCCTGGGATACGTCCCCGGCATCGCCGGGAGGCATGATGTCGACGATTATCCGTTGGGTCGCCAGATTCCCGGCCTGGTCGTGTACCGGTACGACGCGCCGCTGTGCTTCGCGAACGCGGAGGACTTTCGTCAGCGGGCCCTGAACGCGATCACCGTTGATGAGGCGGCCGCTCGAATCACCGCTGAGAACGGCGAGCGGCCGCACCGCGTCGAGTGGTTCGTGCTCAACGCCGAGGCGAACGTGGAGATCGATCTCACTTCAGCCGATGCCCTCGACCAGCTGAGAGACGAACTCCAACAACGGGGGGTGACCTTCGCGATGGCCCGAGTCAAACAGGATCTGCGTGGTGACCTCGTCCGGGCCGGCCTGGTGAACCGAATCGGTACCGACATGATCTTTCCCACACTCCCGACAGCCGTTGCCGCGTACCTGCACTGGCATCAACTTCGTCACGGTTCGCTCCCGCCGAGGGTACGGGACATCCCGCCGCCGACGGACCCGATGGAACCTCCGCACGAACCCGGGGAACCGTAATTGATGCCATCGCCCCTTCCTCCCGGCTGGTGCTCATCCAACGCGAGGGCTCGTTCAGGACTTCGGCCTGAGGTGCGGCCGTTGCGGCGTCGATACCGTGCCGGGTATCGGTGGTCCGCGCGGTCCATCGCGTTGGGGAGGGCCGCGTCGACCGACGCCGATCTAAAAGGGACGAATGCGATGACTGACGAGGTCAGGGTCCGCCACGTGGGCGGTGACCGGTTCACCGTCGGTATCAGGGAGCACACCGTGCCGAGCTCGTACGTCACCGCGACCTGCAGGCCGTCGGCCGGGGACTGGTGCCGGGAGGCGTACCGGCGAGCGTAGAACGCGACGCAACTGGCCGGGCCGGCGAAGAACAGCTCGGTCGGTGTCGGTACCACCCGCCCCGACCGGCTGGTCCACCAGGGCGGCCGACCCGCCCGCGTCAGCCGGATCGCCATCGTCGTGACGCCGCCCCCGGCGGCGCTGCCCGCCGAACGCCGGGATGCGTTTCTGGCGGTGGCCTCGCACTGCACCGTGCAACACCCTCGTGCAACCGCCGACCATTGACGTCACCCTGACCCCGGACACCGTCGTAGCCGTCGGAGACTGACGACCCGGCTCGACCCCAGCCGACCCCGCTCAGGGCCGCGGGTCCGGAGGCGTCAGCCCAGCAGCGCGGGGAAGCTGCGGGCGGCGGTGTAGAGGCCGACGGCGATGATCAGCCCGGCGAACGCGATCTGCAGGGTCTGCGGGCGGACTTTCGTCACGATCCGGGCCCCGAGCAGGCTGCCGATGACGGCGGCCCCGGTGAACAGGGCGATGACGGTCCAGTCGATCTCGAGGCCGGAGCCCGCCCGGGCCACCAGGGACGTGGCGCTGTTCATCGCGATGACCAGCAGCGACGTGCCCACGGCCACCGGCATCGGGAAGTCCAGGGCCAGCACGAGCGCCGGCACCACCAGGAAACCGCCGCCCACGCCGAAGAACCCGGTCATCAGTCCGACCGCCAGCGCGGCGACGACCACCTTCGCGGCGCGGGGGCAGGCGCAGATGAAGCGGGGCTTGAAGGTGATGATCGGCACGTCGAGCGGGATGCGCTCGGCCATACTCGGGCCGCCGCTGCCGGCCGGCACCCGACGGCGGGTGAGCATGATGCCCGCCACGGCCAGCATCAGCACGGAGAACCCGGCAAGCAGCACTTCCGGGGCCACGGCCAGCGACAGTCGGGTGCCGGCGACCGCCCCCGCGGCACCCACCAGCCCGAAGACCACGCCCTGCAGCATGCGGACGTGCCCGTCCCGGCGGTGGGCGAGCATCCCGACCACCGCGGTGACCCCGACGATGACCAGCGACCCCGTCGTCGCCGCGCGGGTGTCCATCCCGACCAGGTACACCAGGGCCGGGACCGTGAGAATCGATCCGCCGCCGCCGAGCGCGCCCAGGCTCAGGCCGATCAGCGCCCCGGCCAGGATCGCGACGAGCACCACCATCGGACGCCTCGCTCACGTACCGACAATGACGGGCAGGCCGGCGCCCGCCGCGTTGGTGTAGTCGTCGTCGACGGCGACCACCTGGTGTCCTCGGGCCAGCAGGATCGAGGCGGCGATCGAGGCCCGGTAGCCGGCTGCGCAGTGCACCCACAGCTCACCGGCGGGGATCTCGTCGACCCGACGTAGCAAATCGTGCAGAGGGATGTGCAGGGCGCCGTCGATGTGCGATTCGGACCGCTCCAGATTGCGCCGCACGTCCAGGACGGTGACGCGGCGGTGATGCCGGACCTGAGCCAGGTCGGCGAACGTCGCCCGCTCGACGGTGCCGAGCGGCCCGTCGGTCCACCGCCGTGGTCCGCCGGTGGCCGCGGCCGCGGGCCGGTCGATGCCGATCCGGACCATCTCCCGTTGCGCCTGGGCGACCTGATCGGCGGTCTCGCCGAGCAGCGTGACCGGCGTCCCCCACGGGATGAGCCACCCCAGGTAGGTCGCGAAGGATCCGTCGAGCCCGAAGTTCAGGGTGCCGGGGGCGTGGCCGGCGGCGAACGCGGTGCGGGTCCGCAGATCGACCAGCCACTCGCCCCGCTCCAACCGCCGGCGCAACTGGCGGGCGTCGGCAAGCTCCGGCGGGGACAGATCCGGCGCGGCCGGACCGGCCGTGTTCGCCGGACCCATCTTCGCGTAATAGGCCGGGAAGGCATCCAAACCGGCGAGGAGCTCACTGACGTAACGATCTTCGTCCAGGGTGAGCACCGGGTTGCTGGCCTTCTCGGCCCCGATCGTGGAGGCGGTGGCCTCGGTCTGGGTGGACGAGCAGAAGCTGCCGAACCCGTGGGTCGGCAGCACCTGCGCCTGCTCGGGCAGCTCCGTGGCCAGCCGTTGGGCCGAGGCGTACTGGTGATGCACCAGGTCGTGAGTGTGGTCCGGGCCGAGCAGGTCCGGCCGGCCGGTCGACCCGAACAGCAGCGACCCGCCGGAAAAGACCGCGGTGGCGGTGCCGTGGTCCTCGAGCACGTAGGACAGGTGGGTGTAGGTGTGGCCCGGGGTGGCCAGCACCCGCAGCCGCCAGGCCGACCCGATCCCGATGACGTCGCCGTCGCGCACTGCCACCCGTTCGTAGGTCACGGGATCGGCGGCGTTCAC
Organism: Nakamurella multipartita DSM 44233; assembly: GCF_000024365.1. Taxonomy (NCBI): domain Bacteria; kingdom Bacillati; phylum Actinomycetota; class Actinomycetes; order Nakamurellales; family Nakamurellaceae; genus Nakamurella; species Nakamurella multipartita. Next base: position 2,826,908 of record NC_013235.1, on the reverse strand, counting down.
GTGATAGGCCGCGCCGGTGGCCCGGGCCAGGGCCAACCCGCCGGTGACATAGTCGTTGTGGATATGGGTCTCGAAGATGTGGGTGATCCGCACGCCGGCGGCAGCGGCGGCGGCGTCCAACACCCGGTCGATGTCACGCTGCGGATCGATCACCACGGCGACCCGCCCGTCATGGACCAGGTAGCTGCGGTCCCCCAACGTGGGGGTCTCGATCGGCACGACAGTCACCCCGGTGCCGCCGTCCTGATCGGTGATCCCGACGCGAGGGACATCAGTAACGGACATGGTCACCACCCACCACGGCGTTGCCCGCCTTGACCCAGGCACGAGTGCCGCCGCGCACCGAGAAGGCGTCATAGCCGGCGTGCATGAGCATCCCGGCGGCGATCAGACTGCGGTTGCCGGCCGCGCACACCACAAAGACGGGCGCGTCGCGACGGATCTGGCAACTGGCCACGCTCAGGTCCCGCGACAGATCCCCCAACGGAAGGGACGCGGCACCGGGGATATGACCACGGTCGTACTCCTCGACGTCACCCACGTCGATCACCACGGCCCCTGCTGTGCGGGCCTTCTCGACCTCTGTCATCGACACCTCACGCATCTCGAGCACCCAACGTTCCTCTCACCTGATACCCGGCGGGGTATGTTGCTACGACCAACCCTACGCCGCCCGGGGGTATCCCGGGCCCGCCACAGATACCCCACCCGGCACGTGCTCGGCGCCGGGAACAATCTGGATGACACGCCCGTTGATACCCCTGTGGGTATACTTCCACTCGTGAGAGGATCGTTCTGACATGGCAACGACAACGCTGACCGACCGCACGTTCGAAGGTGTGGTGAGCGGCGGCGGCATCGTCCTGGTCGACTTCTGGGCCTCCTGGTGCGGGCCGTGCCGGATGTTCGCACCCGTCTTCGAGAAGGCCGCGACGGCCCACCCGGACATCGTGTTCGGCAAGGTCGACACCGAAACCGAACGGAACCTGGCCGCCGCGGCCGGTATCCGGTCCATTCCCACCCTCATGGCCTTCAGGGACGGCATCCTGGTCTTCTCCCAGCCCGGCGCCCTGCCGGCGAAGTCCCTCGACCACCTCATCGCGGCCGTGCGTGACCTGGACATGGACCAGGTCCGGGCGCAGGTCGCCGCAGCCAAGGCGAAGTCGGCATGACCGGCCCCGACGCCGGGGCCCAGCCCGGCTACGCGATCGCGGTCACCGTCGACCGGCCGTTCGCCCAGGTGCTCAGCGCCACCCGGGACGCGCTGGCCGCAGAGGGTTTCGGCGTGCTCACCGAGATCGACATGCAGGCCACCCTGAAGGCGAAAATCGGTGCCGACATCGCACCCCAGGTGATCCTTGGTGCATGCCGACCACCACTGGCTCATGCCGCGCTGCTGGCCGAACCGTCCATCGGACTCCTGCTGCCCTGCAACGTCGTGGTCCGCAGCGTGGCCGGCGACCGGACCCGGGTGGAGACCATCGATCCGGCGATCATGGTGAGCGTCACCGACAACCCCGACCTGCAGGCGGTGGCCACCGAAGCGCGGGCCCGACTCACCAGCGCACTGGGCTCGCTCACCCAGTCCCCTCCGACGCCCTGACCACCGAGCACACCATCACGCCGCCCCCACCACCGAAGGAGCCACCATGGTCGAGATCGCCCCGGAATCGATGACCGCCGTGATCAACCGGCTGCGCCGCGCCCAGGGCCAGATCGGCGGTGTGCTACGGATGATCGAGGAAGGGCGCGACTGCCAGGACATCGTCACCCAACTCGCCGCAGTCAGCCGGGCCGTCGACCGCGCCGGATTCGCCGTCATCGCCGCCGGCCTCAAACAATGCCTCGTCGAGTCCGACGGACAGGACACGCTGGACACCAAAACCATGGAGAAGCTGTTCCTGTCGCTGGCCTGACCGGCCCCGGCCCCGACCCCGGCGCCGGCGGGGTCAAGACAGCGCCAGCACGCTGACCAGTCCACGAGCGGCGTCGCCCCCCTCCTGCCGGGCGACCGCCACGGCGGCGGGGACATCCAGGTCATTCAACAAGGCCGCGGTGACCGCCTCGGCGGCCCCCGCGGACCGGTTCGGTCGCCCGGCCGCGACGTACAGAGCCTCCAGGTCGGCGGACGCCGCCTCGAGATCCGCCTCGTGGTACTCCCACCCGGACCCCCATGGCCGATTCAGCAACAGCATCCGGACCGCGGCCGGCGGGCAACTACGCAACAAGTCACTGATCAGCACGAGGTTGCCGGTCGACTTCGCCATCTTCCGGCCCTGGTAATGCACCGCGCCGACGTGCATGGCGCGGCGGGCGAACGGCGCCACTCCTGACGCCGCCTGTACCAGGGCGGCCTGATAGGCATGGTGCGGGAACACCAGATCCTGACCACCGATCAGCACGTCCACACCGGCCCCGAGCGTCGCCATCGACATGGCCGCACACTCGGCGTGCCACCCCGGCCGGCCCCACCCCCACGGGCTGGGCCACGCCGGGTCCCGGTCCGTGGATGGTCGCCACACCGGCACATCGAACGGGTCCTCGCGCGCCGGATCCTCGGGGGCGTCGCCGAACTCCGCGGACAACTCCACGGCCAGGTCGCCGGACAGCCCGGCGGCAGCCACGGCGCCGCGGCCCCGGAAGTACACCGACCCGTCCCGCTGATAGGCATGGCCGGTGGCGAGCAGCGCGGCAGCCAGCTGCCGCACCTGCGGGACGAAGTGCCGGGCCCGCGGCGTATGCGTCGGCCGCGCCACCCGCAGGGCAGCCATGTCCTGCTCGAACAGGAACTCCTGGTAGACCGCGTGCTCGTCGTAGTGCCGGCCATGCGCGTCCGCGGCCGCGGTCAGCACGTCGTCCACGTCGGTGACGTTGCGGCACGACACCGTGTGCACGCCGATCGACCTCAGCACCGCCTGCGCGGCATCGGCCCAGACGAACGTCGCCGCGTGCCCCAGGTGCGTCACGTCGTACGGGGTGATCCCGCACACGTACATCCTGGCCGGGCTGACCACCGGCAACGCCGCGCCGGCGAGCCGGAACTCGGCGCTGCGCAGGCGCGGTTCCGGGCGCTCCACCCGGCCGGCCCGGCCGATTACTCCCGACGAGTACTCAGTGCCAACCGTCATCAGACGCATCTCCCTACCATCGCGTCCCGGGTCGCTCAGATGAAGAACGCCCCGTTGGACTCGTTCGCCTCACCGAAGAACATCGCCGCCCCGCCCAGTTCGACGCCGTCGATCAGGTCCTCATGGGCGATGCCCAACAGATCCATGGTCATCGTGCAGGCGATCAACCGCACCCCGGTCTGCTGCGCGGAAGCGATCAGCTCGGGCAGGCTCGGCACGTGGTGATCCTTCATGATCTTCTTGATCAGCGCCGGTCCACCCCCGAACATGTTCATCGTGGACAGCGGCAGGCTGTCCGGCCCCGACGGCAGGACGGCCGAGAACGCCCGGTCCAGCGCATTCTTCTCGCGGGTCGGCGGGTCCAGCCGACGCAGCGCGTTGAGACCCCAGAAGGTGAAGAACATCGACACCTCGTCGCCCATCGACGCGGCGGCGTTGGCCAGGATGAACGAGGCCAGCACCCGGTCGAACTCGCCGGAGAACACCACGAACGACTTCTTGTCCTTCAGCCGGGCGGCCGGGCCGCCGGGGACGATCCCGATACCGCCCTTGCGGAACCGGGCGGCGTAGCCGGGTCCCTCGGGCACCAGCTCCAGCATCGAGTGACCGTTCTTGGCCGCCCACGCCGGGGCGTCGAGCCGGAACCCGGGGTCGGAGACGTGGGCCAGCACCTCGTCGCCCGGGGCGAGCTCGGCCATCCTGGCCTGCAACGCCATGATCGGTCCGGGGCAGGCCAGGCCGGTGCAGTCCAGGTCCACCAATACTCCGGTGGCCGCGACCGGCCCGGCGGCGGTCACCCGCACGGCGTTGATGCCGGTGCGGTCCTCGCCGTAGTTGACCACCGGCTCGATGGTGTCGACGCTCTCCGCGGACGGGACATCATGGTAGGAGCGGAAGGTCGTCATCCCGCCGGACAGGGTCCGCACATCGGTGAAGCCGCGTTGCACCAGTGCCCGGTAGGCCAGGTAGCTGCGGAACCCGACCGCGCAATAGAGCCGGATCGGCCGGCTCCGGTCCCAGTCCTGCTGGGCCTCCCGCAGGGTCGGCAGCGGGACGTTCTCCGCGCCGGGCAGATGCCAGATCGCGTACTCCTGAGGACCCCGAACGTCGATGATCCGAGCACCATCGGTGGCCCCCGGGTATTCACTGGGGTACCACAACCGCAGGTCCTTCTTCAGCAGGTTGGCGGCCACGAACCCGGCCATGTTGATCGGGTCCTTGGCCGACCCGAACGGCGGCGCGTAGGCCAGCTCGAGACCCTCCAGGTCGTGCACCGTCATCCCGCCACGCAGCGCCGTGGCCAGCACGTCGAGCCGCTTGTCGACCCCGTCGAAGCCCACGATGCCGGCGCCCAGCAGCTTGCCGGTCACCGGTTCGAACAGCACCTTGAGCTGCATCTTCGCGGTGCCCGGGTAATAGCCGGCGTGCCCGGACGGATGGATCTGCACCCGCTCGTACGGCACTCCGGCCGCATCCAGCTGCCGCTGGTTCGCACCGGTGCCGCCGGCGACCATGTCGAACACCTTCACGATCGAGGTGCCCTGCACCGGGTCGAACACCGTGTCCCGGCCGCACATGTTCTCCGCGGCCACCCGGCCCTGCCGGTTCGCCGGCCCGGCCAGCGGGATCAGCCAGGTCCCGGGCAGCACCAGATGTTCGACCTCGATCGCATCGCCGGCGGCGTAGATGCCGGGGACACTGGTCCGCATGTGCGCGTCGACCTTGATGCCGCCCCGCGGTCCGAGGTCGATGCCGGCCGCGACCGCGAGTTCGGTGCTGGGCCGCACCCCGGCGGCGAGCAGGACCAGGTCGGTCTGGACGAATTCGCCGTTCGTCAGTTCGACCCGTAGCCAGCCGCCGGGAGACCGGCTGAATGCGGCCGCCTGGGTGCCCAGCCGCAGCTCGACGCCGTGGGCCCGGATGTAGCTCTCCATGGTGGTGGTCAGTTCACGGTCCAGCGGCGGCATGATCTGGTCGGCCATCTCGACGACCACGACCTGCACGCCGCGCTCGTGCAGGTTCTCCGCCATTTCCAGGCCGATGTACCCCGCGCCGATCACCACCCCGTGCGTGATGGGTGGCCGGCCCGACGCGCTCCGCCCGTCGACCGCGGCCTTGATCACGTCCATGTCGCCGATCCGGCGCAACACGTGGATGTCGGGATGGTCGACCCCGGGCAGTGGCGGCGTGATCGGCGACGCCCCGGGGCACAACGCGAGCTGTTCGTACGGCTCCTCGTACTCGCGCCCGCTGTCGAGGTCCCGGACGGTCACGGACTTGCGGTCGGGGCGGATGGCGAGAACCTCGGTGGCGATGCGCACGTCGATCGCCAACGACTCGTGCAAGCTCTGCGGGGTCTGCAGCAGCAGCCGGCTGCGGTCCTTGATCACCTCGCCGATGTGATACGGCAAACCGCAGTTGGCGAACGACACATGATTCGCCCGCTCGAACACCACGATCTCGGCGGACTCATCCAGCCGCCGGGCCCGCGCCGCGCATGACATGCCCGCCGCCACGCCGCCGACAACAACGATCTTCATGGGACTCCTCATCGGTGCCGGCCGCCGTCGAAGCAGGGCGAATATACCTTAGGGGGTATCAGCTCACCCTACGGGACGGGACCCGGTTCCGCCCCGGTCGCGGCGAATTTCGGGACCTTCGGCCCACGGGGCGGGCCAGGCCGGGCCAGTGCCCGGAGGACGGAGGCGGGGCGGCACGGTAGGCCGCAGCTTTCACCCAAGCTTCATGGTTGCCGCGGTCGGGGCTTCACCGCCCCGACGTTGACTGGGGATGTCCGCGCAGAGGCGGATCGAACGAAAGGTGGCGGACGATGAGGAGCTTCGGGAAGGCTGCGGTGGCCGGCGGCATGGCGTTGTTGGTGGGTTTCGGATTGGTGGGGACGGCGGTCGCGGGGCCATCGGCACCGAGCGTGGCCACGGCCACCGTGGCAGTGGCGTCGGACGAGAGCCGGGACGCCGACCTCGCCTACAGCCGGGACGAGGAGCGGATGGCCAGGGATCTGTACACGCTGTTCGGGCAGACGTATGACGCGCCGGTCTTCGATCGGATCGCGGCCAGCGAACAACAGCACTTCGACGAGGTCGGGGCTCTGTTGACCACCTATGGCGTGGCCGATCCGGCCGCCGGACTACCGGCGGGAACCTACGCCAACGCGGAGGTGCAGGCACTGTACGACCAGTGGAAGGCGCAGGGCCTGGAATCCCAGGACGCCGCATTCGCCGTTGGCGTCGCGCTCGAGCAGGCCGATATCGCTGACCTGGAGAAGCTTCTCGCGCGGAACACGGACACGGACGTGCAGCAGGTGTTCACTCATCTGCTCACCGCCTCGCGGCACCACCTGGCCGCGTTCACCAGCAACGCCAGCGGTGCCCGCTGCTCCGGAACTGGAGATGCCATGGGTGTCGTGAACCGGACGGGCACCGACGTTCGCGGGTCGGGCATGGGAACGGGCCACGGGATGGGCGTGACCGATAGGTGACCGATGTGGCAGATCGTCGATCGGCCCCACCCTGGCCAGCGGGGCCGATCGGCTTTGGCACCGGTTGAGGCCGGGGTGACGTTCCTTGGCGGGCGCGGCAGTGACCCGGCAGCGATCGGCCCGTTGTGCCGACCTGATTCGCATGTCCCGCCCGGGGGCGGGTGTGAACCTGTGCCGAAACGCGCGACGAGGTTCGAGTAGTGTGCGACCAGGCACGGCACGATGAGGCACAGCCTTAGTGTGTGCCCGGGTGGCGGGTTGGCCGAGAGGCGAGGCAGCGGCCTGCAAAGCCGTGAACACCGGTTCGAATCCGGTACCCGCCTCTGCCTGCGACGGCCTACTCAATCAGCCAGATCATCGCGGCCGGCGGCGCTTCCCGAGCGGTCTCAAGCAGTGGTCATGGGCGTTTTTGGCCGGCGAGTTCCTCGACGAGATGGTCCAGCGCCGGCAACGCCGCCTGGATGGCGGTGCGGTCCGCCGGGGACAGCTCGCTGAGCGCATCACCGATGCGCTGCTGGTGGGCGGCATCCCAGCCGGCGAGTTGACTGCGGCCCGCGTCGGTCAGGGCGATCACGGCGGCCCGCCGGTCCGCGGCGTCCGGACTGCGGTGGACGAAGCCGGCATGGACCAGCTGCTGCACCAGGGTGCTCACGGTGTTGCCGGCCAATCGAAGCCTCGCGGCGAGGTCTCCGACCCTGCTGGGCTGGTCCTGCAGGGCCATCAGGAGCTCGACCTGCGCCATCGGCAGCATTTCCCATGGGTAGTCGGCACGGATGCTGGTCCGCAGTGTCCGCCGCAGACGGTTGACGACGTCTGTCAGCACCCGGGTGGTCGCCGGGTCGACTCGATCGACGTCGCTGCCCGGCATGCGGGTCATCTTAACCGGCGCTTCATCGGCGATCGAGTAGCTCTGTTGCAGAGGTATTGGTGCGGGGAGCGTGGAAGCGGTGGTGATCTGAGTTTGCTGTCCTTCATTCCGAGCCCGTCGCAGGGCGTCTGGTACGTGGGACCAGTACCGATCCGCGCCTATGCTCTGTGCATCATCGCGGGGATTCTGGTCGCGGTGTTCTGGACCAGGCGCCGGTGGCAGGCCGCCGGGCACGATCCCGAGGACATCGTTGATGTCGCGATGTGGGCGGTGCCGTTCGGCATCGTCGGCGGCCGCTTGTATCACGTGGTCACCGACCCCGAGTTGTACTTCGCGGCCGGAGCGCAGCCCATCCGGGCGCTGTACATATGGGACGGCGGGCTGGGCATCTGGGGTGCGGTGGCGCTCGGCGGCGTCGGCGCGTGGATCGGTTGCCGCCGCCGCGGAATTCGGCTGCGGGACTTCGCCGATGCCCTCGCGCCCGGGCTGGCCGTCGCCCAGGCGATCGGGCGATGGGGCAACTACTTCAACCAGGAGCTGTACGGCGCACCCACCACCGTGCCGTGGGCGCTGTGGATTGACCCGGCCAACCGACCACCGGAAACCCCGGACATCGCGCTGTACCACCCGACATTCTTGTATGAGTCGCTCTGGGACGTCGGGGTGGCGGTGCTGCTGGTCTGGGCCAGCAAACGGTTCGCACTGCGCGACGGCCGATTGTTCGCCCTGTACGTCGCCTCATACACAGTCGGCCGGGCCTGGGTGGAGGCACTCCGCGTCGACCACGCGAACCACTTCCTCGGGCTGCGGCTCAACGACTGGACCTCGTTGCTCGTGTTCGTCGGCGCAGTGGCCTACCTGATACTGAGGCGTCCCCGGCCGACCGCAGAGACTGACCTGACATCAGCCACCGGCGTCGCGCCCTCTCCGCCGGCCCCCGCCGCGGGACCGAAGCCCCCGAAAGACCCCCCGGTCCGATGACGGAGGCCGCTCAGCCCGGACCGGCCGACGGCCGCCGTTTCGGCGGCGGATCGGCTCCCTGGCTGCTGCGCGAGCCGGCCCGGCCCCGGCGGGTCGCCTCGTCGCCGCGGGCGCCGTCGCTGGTCGTCGCAACCGTCTGTATCGGGGCATTCATCGGGCAGCTCGACGCCAGCATCGTCTCCATCGCACTGCCCGCCATCGGCCGCGACCTCGGCGGCACTATCGGACAGATCGAATGGGTCGCCCTTCCTATCTGCTGACCCTGGTCGCGCTGGTTGCCCCGATCGGCCAGCTGGCCGACTCGGTCGGCCGAAAACTGCTCTACACCTACGGGTTCGCCGTGTTCGGCGTCGCCTCCGTTGGCTGCGCGCTGGCCGGCAACCTGATCGTGCTGGACACCTTCCGGGTCCTGCAGGCGGTCGGCGCAGCGATGCTGCAGGCCAACAGCGTCGCCTTGATCAGTCTCGCCGTCCCCCGGGCCCGGCTGGGCCGGGCCGTCGGGGTGCAGGGCGCCGCCCAGGCCGTCGGTCTCGCGCTTGGACCGGCGGTCGGCGGACTGCTGCTCGAGTTCGGCAGCTGGCGGCTGCTGTTTGTCGTGAACCTGCCCGCCTCGGTCCTCGGCCTGATCACCGTATGGTTCTTCCTGCCCCGCAGCCGCTTCCTGGCACCTCACCGCGGCATGGACTGGACCGGGCTTGCCCTGTTCGTGCCCGCCGTCTCCGCCGTCATGCTCGGCCTGTCCCTGGCAGCCGAGGGCGCGGCACCTTGGATGCTCGGTGCCCTGGCCGTGGCCGCGCTGCTGCTGGGTGGGGGATTCGTGTGGCACGCCGGTCGCCACCCCAGCCCAGCCCTGGACATCACCCTGTTCCGCAGCGTCCCCTTCACCGTGGGCCTGGCCACCGGTCTGCTGTCCTACACCGCCACGTTCGGGCTGCTGTTCAGCGCCCCCGGCCTGTTGGAAACGGCATACGACCTCTCGCATGGCCAAGCGGGACTCACGCTGACCTGCCTACCCGCGGCCCTGGCCCTCACGGCGCCGCTGGCCGGCGGACTGGCCGACCGGATCGGAACGCGATGGGTCACCACCGCGGGCATGGTGCTGGCCACCGGCGGACTGCTGCTGATCACCCGCCAACCGGCGCTACCGGAACTGATGGCGGCCTTCGCGCTGGTCGGTGTCGGTATGGCGCTGTTCACTCCGGCCAACAACGCCACGATCATGAGTTCGGCACCGACCGACCGCGCCGGGACCGCCGCGGGCATCCTGAACATGACCCGCGGGATAGGCACCGCACTCGGCGTCGCGGCCGGAACCCTTGCGTTCACGGCCGCCGCCGGATCGGGTGACCCCACCACGGTCACCGCTGTGGACGCCGCCCGGGGCGGGGCTGTGACCGCCGCCGTCCTCGCCGGATTGACCCTGACCGCCGCCGTCATCACCGCCCTCCCCTCGCCCGGGAATATCCGGACACGCTGACCGCACCCGGCCCTCCCCCGAGGTCCTTTCTTCGACGTCGATGCTGGTGATCGCCTGTCGCCCGACGGGGAATAAATCTGACGGCACTCAGCTCTGAAGGTGCTCGGCGATTTCGGAGCGCCGATGCGCACGCAGCGGAATGGTCACCGTGAAGCGGGCGCCCTGACCGGGGCCGGGTGAGGAGGCGGTCACGTTTCCCCCGTGTCCGCGGGCGATGTCCCGGGCGATGGTCAGCCCGATGCCCGACCCGGCCGACCGGCGAGGCTGGCCCGGCGCCCGGTAGAAGCGCTCGAAGACCCGTTCGAGGTCCGCCTCGGCCAGACCCACCCCGGTGTCGGTCACCGAGACCTCGCCGCTCCGGGCGCCGGCGCGGGCGGCAATCGTCACGGCCCCGCCCGCCGCGGTGGCGAGCAGCGCGTTGCCGAGCAGGTTCGTCAGCACCTGGATGATCCGGTCGGGATCGGCGGTGACCGGCACCATCTGGTCGGCCTGGACGGTCAACGTGACCTGCGCGTCCCGGAACTGCGGGGCCAGCCGGGCGGCCGCACGACGAGCAAGGTCGGCGAGGTCCGCGTCGACCGGATGCAGATCCAGGCCCTGCTCCTGGGCCCGGGACAGACTGGAAAGGTCCTCGGCCAACCGGTGCAGCCGGCGCAGCTCGTCACTGAGCGACCCAAGGATGTCCGGAGTCGGCGCGAACACTCCATCGATCAGGCCCTCGACATATCCGTCCAGGGCGGTCAACGGCGTGCGCAGTTCGTGCGCGACATCGCCGAGCAGCCGAGTGCGGCGGGCCTCGGTGTCGGCCAGCGCGGAGCCCAGGGTGTTCACATCGGTGGCCAGCGCGGCCAGTTCCGGCTCCCTCGGCACCGGCACGCTGACTCGGTAGTCACCCGCCGCGATCCGCCGGGTGGCCGCCCGCACCGCGTGCAGCGGGCGCATCAGCCGGCGCGTGACGAACCAGGCCACGACGACGGCGGCCACCACGCTGGCGGTGAGCCCGACGGCCAGGGCCGTGGTGAGGGCGAACCGGAACGCGTCACGCAAACCGGCCTGCGCTCCGCCCCCCGACCCCGAGCCCATGCCGCCGTTGTTCATCATGCCGACCTGGCGATCGAACAGGGCCGGCGCAAGCAGCCACACCGTCAGGTACGCCACGACGGCTCCGACGGAAGCCACGAGGGCGTAGGACAAGAACAACCGCAGGGGCATCCGAATCGTCATCGAGGGCTGCCCACGAACTTGTAACCCACACCCCGAACGGTGGCGATCAGACGCGGGTCGGCGGCCGGGTCACCCAACCGCGACCGCAGGCTCCGGATGTGCACATCGACGACCCGCTCGTCGCCATAGAAGTCGTACCCCCACACCCGCTCGAGCAGTTGGGCGCGGGAGAAGACCCGTCCGGGCGCCCCGGCCAGTGCGGCCAGCAGGTCGAACTCCAGACTCGACAACGCCACCGGCGCTCCGTCGGCGTGAACCTCCCGACCCGCCAGATCGATCGATAGGCCCCGGAACCGCAGCACCACATCCTCTCCGGTTCGCCCGCCGCGATCCCGCCGGAGCACCGCCTTCACCCGGGCAGTGACCTCCCGCGGGCTGAACGGCTTGGTCACGTAGTCATCCGCCCCCACCGCGAGCCCGACGAGCTTGTCGACCTCCTCGGCCCGCGCGGTGACCAGAATGACGTACGCATCGCTCACGGCCCGCAACCGACGCAGAACCTCCAGACCGTCGATCCCCGGCAGCATCACGTCCAGCAGCACCAAGTCCGGCGGATCACGCCGGACCAGATCCACTGCGGTCTCCCCGTCCGCGGCGTCGACCACCTCGAACCCGTCGGCCTCCAGATACCCGCGTAACACGGTCCGGATGTGCGGCTCGTCGTCGACGACCAGAACCTTTCGCATGACCCTCCTTCGGCCCGATCCGCCAGCGTGGTCAGCCGGCCACCCATCCGCGGGACCACACCCTCCCTTGATACCCCCCTGGGTATCAGGTAACCTGATGGCATCCCTCGCATCCTCCGAGAGCCGCATTCGACAGTCTCCACCTCGAAAGGGCGAAACCTGATGTGCAGTCCTGCCACCTGCCCCTCCTGCGGCAAGGCCAGCTACACCGGATGTGGTCAGCATGTCGACCAGGTGCTGGCCGGCGTGCCCGCGCACCAACGCTGCAGCTGTCCCCCCGCTGCGCGATCCACCAGCGGCGGCTCTTTCCTGTCACGACTGTTCGGCCGCTGATCCGCTGACCGCTGTACTCGGGCAGCAGATCGACCGAAGTTCCCGGTCTTCGGTCGATGTGCTCGCCGGGCTCTGGGAAACGGTAAGCCGATCGAAATGTCGCAACGATCCACCGCGCCAGGTCGACAGGTGCATGCCCGACAGACCAGCAGCTCGGCCACCAGAACCGAGCTACCCATCTGGAGGTCGTCGCGCCAACCGGCTCAACCTCACCACCGAGACCCCCGACCCGACAACGCTGATGACCACCACCGTCGAGCCGAAGCATGTCCATCCCCAGGCGATCATCAAGGAACCTTCGCCTCGGCGCCACCTCACTACGCCTCGAGGCTTTGTCGATGGAAGAGTTGACGTTCAAGCAGCCCAGCATGGCCGACCGCCGATTCGCCTTATTGCTGGTTCTCGCGCAAGTCATCCTGTTGGCGGTGATCAGCGCGCTGCCTGGGCGCACCCACTGGCCGGTCCCTCCGGCCCTCCGCCGGGCCGGATACCTGGGCATTGCCGCCGGTGGTTGTCTCGCCGCGGTCGGGGCGGCGTCGTTGGATCGGGGGCTGACCGCGTTGCCCCTACCGAACGATCGAGCACAGTTGCGCACCGGGGGTCTCTACCGTTGGGTGCGGCACCCGATCTACAGCGGGCTGCTGATCGGCGCGGCCGCCCGTGCGGCCATCTCGGGAAACAGGTGGGCGCTGGTGTCATTCATGGCATTGGCCGGGTTGCTGACCGGGAAGGCCCAGTTCGAGGAGCGGCATCTCACCGCACGATTCCCCGGCTACGCAGAGTACGCAGCTCACACTCCGCGGTTCCTTCCAAGACTTCGACAGGGCGGCAAGCCCTAACACCAGCGGCCGCCCCGTCCCTCAATAGGGGGTCTTCGGACTTGATAGGGCTCCGGGCCTCCGACCTGCGGCGGCGTGTCGGGTGAGATGAGGGCTCGTGGCCTTCGAAACTGGTTGTTCTCTACGCAACCTGCCGAAGGACCACGAGCATGGACCAGAGTAGTTCGCTGCTGTTGGACATCGACGGGCTGGTCGTCGACCAGGTCGTCCGCGACGACGTCGGCCGACGGGTCGTGCACTGCTCGACCGACCCGCAGCTGGCCGGCTGGTGCCCGGAGTGCGGTGAGCAGTCGAGGTCGCCGAAGGCGTGGGTGACGACCCGCCCGCGGGACGTCCGGCTGGGCGAGGATCGGCCGATCCTGTTGTGGCGCAAACGGAAATGGCGCTGCCAGGTCGACAGCTGCGAGCGGAAGGTGTTCACCGAATGCCTACCCGAGCAGATCCCCGCCCGGGCCCGGATCACCACCCCGCGCCCGCCGGCTGGCGGCCGAGGCGATCGGCGACCACACCCGGCCGGTGTCCGGCGTCGCGGCCGAGTTCGGCATGGACTGGCGCATCGCGCACGACGCGTTCGTCGCCCACTCTGCCGCGGTGCTCCCCGACGCGCCGCCGCCGGTCACCGTGCTGGGCGTCGACGAGACCCGCCGCGGCAAGGCCCACTACGAGACCGACCCGACCACCGGGGCGAAGACCTGGGTGGACCGCTTCGACACCGGCCTGGTCGATCTGAGCGGCAACGGCGGGCTGTTCGCGCAGGTCAACGGCCGCACCAGCAAGGTCCTCATCGAGTGGCTGCAGGCGCAGGACCCGGACTGGCTCGCCAACATCACCCACATCTCGATGGACACGTCCGCGACGTACGCCCGGGCCGCCCGGCTGGCCCTGCCGAACGCTGTCGTGGTCGTGGACCGGTTCCACCTGGTCGCCCTGGCCAACAAGGCGGTCACCGACTACCGGCGGGAGTTGGCCTGGGCGCTGCGTGGCCGGCGGGGCCGCAAGAGCGACCCGGAATGGGCGCAACGGAACCGGCTGCTGCGCGCCGTGGAGACTCTCACTCCGGACGAGCTGGCCAAGGTGCGGGAAGCGATGCGCCGGGCCGACCCCTCCGGCGGCCTCGAGAAATGCTGGCAGGGCAAGGAACTGCTCCGCAAGCTGCTCAAGCTCGCCGGCACCAACCCCGACCGCGGACAGATCTTCAACGCGCTGACCGCGTTCTACCTGCACTGCGCCGACTCCGAGATCTCCCAGCTGCGCAGGCTCGCGTGGACGGTGCATGCCTGGCAGAACTCGATCATCGCCGGCCTGCACACCGGCATCAGCAACGGCCGCACCGAGGGCTACAACCGGATCGTCAAACACATCGGCCGGATCGCCTTCGGCTTCCGCAACCAGGACAACCAGAAGCGCCGGGTACGCTACGCCTGCACCCGGAAATCCCGGGCGTCAACCAGCCACGCGAAGCCCTGCTAACTCTGAAGAGCCTCAATAGGCAGCGAGGAGCCGCGGCCAAGGACAAGGGTCGGAGCACCGCTGGACCGGAGCGGGTGCGCGTCTTGGTGACTGGCCGCGGCAGCAACTCGTCATCAACCCCGATTCTCATCGGGGGTTGTGGACGTGTTCTGCCGCCAGCTTCCCTTACGTGCACAAACGGATCGCAGGTGCGGACAACATGTGCAAGACGCTACGGCCGGGTTCGATCCGCGCAGCGGTGTACGCGTGGGGGTCTGCACCGACCAAGTCGTTGATGGACAGACTCCGCGGCCGCTGACCTGGCGCTGGCATTCCAGGGCCCGCGGGGCCCGACGCTCGGCCAACCCCGGGCACCGGACGCAACGGCCGGCTGTCAGATGAACAGGAGTTGGGCCCCTTCGGTCTTCTCGATGAAGTCGGAGGCGCTGATGATGCCCTCGACCTGGTCGTAAAGGTCGTCCTCGGTGAGGTGGTTCATGTCGGCCGACATCCGGCAGGCCCAGAGATGACCGCCCGAGGCGACGATCTGTTCGAGGAACTCGGGGATCTCCGGGACGCCGACCTCGGCGATGGACTTCTTCAGCTTCGAGGTGGCCATCGCGGTCATCCATGGCAGGCCGCCGAGCCCCTGGGGCATGTGCGTTGCCGGGTTACCGAGCAGGGTGAACTGCAGATCGTTCATCGTCTTCTTGTTGATCATCTCGAAGCCCCAGAAGGTGAAGAACAGATGGGTTTCGATCCCCTCGCCGAGGGCGGCGTTGGCGAGCACCAGTCCCGGGTAGGCCATGTCCAGGGTGCCTTTGGAGCAGATGATGGCGAGCTTGCGGCCGTTGTTTTCGGTGTCGAATTGCGGAACGATCGCGGGTGCGGTTTCGGTGGTAGTCATGGGGATCTCTCCGGGCTTGTAGGGGTCGACGTCACTGTTCGTCAGACGCAGCCGTGTGGCTTGGGCAGTCCCGCGATGTAGGCCATCTTCTTGGCGGGTTTGCCGGGGAAGAGCTTGAACAGGTCCTTCACCGGTATTCCGCCCGAGGTCGAGACTCGGCGGATGGTCGGTGTTTCGCCCTTGACCGCGTAGTCGTCGCGCAGGAAGTGAATTGCCTTCCAGTGCGGTTCGGTGAGGGTGATTCCGATCTGGGCGGCGAGCGTGTCGCCCAGCTGCTCGTTCCATTCGGTGGGGTCGGTGAGGAATCCCTCGTCGTTGACGTGGATCTGGCGTCCGTCCAGGGTGGTGACAGGCATGGTGTTCGCTCCTTAGTGTTCGGTGTTCTTGCCGGCCATCGACATGTGTGACGGCAACGGAATGGGCCGGCCCGGGAGCAGGACATTCCAGTACATCCACCGGAACGCAAGCTTGCCAAGGTGGTTCGCCCTGGTCTCCTCGAGCAGGCTGAACGGGCCGACGACCGGCACGGGGTACTTGCCGGTCATCGGTTCGGTGTCGTAGTTGAAGTCGATCAGCAGGCCCTTGCCATTGCCCGATTCGATGAAGCAGTTCGCGTGCCCGTCGAACGCGCCGGTCATCGGCTTACCGGCAACCAGTTGCAGGAAGTTGTTGCAGAAGATCTCGACCGAGAAGTGCGCCACGGAGCCGGCCTTCGAGGCCGGGATGTCGGAGGCATCGCCGACGGCGAAGATGTTCGGATAGACCGTGGATCGCAGCGTCTTCTTGTTCACCGGAACATAGTTCAGTTCGTCACCCAGCCCGGAGCGAGCGATGAAATCGGCGCCCATGTTCAGCGGAATCGTGACCAGCAGGTCGAACGGGATTTCCCGTTCGTCATAGGAAACCAGCTTTTTCGTGTCCGAGTCGATGCGTTCGACCAGGAAGTCAGTCTCGACCGTGACCTTTCGCTCGTCCAGCATCGTGCCCAGTCTCGCCGAGGAGATGGGTTTGGTGAAGGCGCCGGACAGCGGTGTCACATACACCATCTCGACCCGATCCCGGATGCCCCGGCGGCGGAAGTAATCGTCGGCGAGGAAGGTGAACTCCAGCGGCGCGACCGGGCATTTGATCGGCATATCGGTGATGTGCACAACGAACCGGCCACCGTCGAAACCTTCCAATGCCTTCGCGAGCGCCAGCGCACCGTCGAGGCTGTAGAAGTCGAAGATGCTCTTTCGCCATTGTTCACCGAGCATTCCCGGTGACGTGTGTCTGACTTAATGACGCATTTCGGCGTTTGATTAGCCAACATCGTCGGGCTCCGGGGCGGGTGGTTGGTGTTGGTCGTTCCGGTGCTCGCGGTGCCAGGTTAGCCGTCGTTGGCGGGCGGTTTCCAGGCCGGCCTGGCGGGCCTTGCGGATCTGGGCTCCTCGTCCTTGGTGTTCGTCGTTGGGACAGACGTAGCCGATGCCCTGGTGCAGCCGGACCCCGTTATAGTGCGCCCGCACCTGGTCCAGTTCGGCACGCAGCGTAGCCGGGTCGCGGATGGCCAGGAGGTGCGGGTACTCGGCCTTGAGGTGCCCGTTGAGGCTCTCGATCCACGCCTGGTCGGTCGGTGTGCCGGGCCGGCCGAAGTGCTGGGCGATCGCGCACAACGCCATGAACTCGCGGGTCGACCCGGAGGTCATCTGCGGGCCGTTGTCCGAGATCGCCAGCAGGATCGGCCGGTGCTCGTCGTCGACGCCCAGGTCGACGCGGCCGTCGTCGTGCCGGGCGTCGACCAGCTGTAGCAGCCCCTCGGCGTGCAGGGCGCGGGTGAAGCCGACCTGCACCTGCGTCGAGGTCTCCTCGGCCGACACGACCGTGCTCAGCCACTTGCGGGAGACCAGGTCCTCCACGATCAGCACCGCCATCCCGGCCCTGGTGAAGTGCGTTGTGTCGTAGATCCACAGACTGTTCGGCTTGTACTCGGCCCATTCCGGGAACGGCCGCTTGGAGCTGCGGCCGGGCTTGGGCAGCGGCCGGAAGTGCTTGTCCGCCAGGAACAACACTCGCCGCACCGTTGATGGTGACACCCATACCCGGCCCAGGTAGGAGCCCCGGTGGGCCAGCTTGCGATGACTGCGGTCGGTCTCGCCCCACTCGTCGAACAAGGCCAGGACCGCGGCCACCTCATCGTCGAGCAGGCCGTGCATCGGCGACCCGCCCGGCGGCGAGTCGGCCAACCGTCCCTCGGCTCGGCGGTCCAACCAGCGGTACGCGCGTCGCTCGGGCAGCTCCAGTACGCCGCACGCGTCGCGTAGGGACCAGCCGGCGTCCAGCGCCTGGTCCAGCAGCGTGAGCAGCTGATCCTTGATGGCCGCCTCGACGCGGCGCGGGACCCGGCCATCTAGGCCCAGCCGCCTTTTCCCTCGACCAGGGTGAGCTTGACCGCCATCTGCTTGACCGCCTCGGACAGCCGGGCGATCTCGGCTTTCGCGGCCTCCATCTCGTAGTCCCGCTGCGCCGCCGCGACGCCGGGCTTGGACGCAGCGAGCGCGGCCAACGCACCCTCCTTGGCGACGGTGCGTATCCGCATGATCGTTGATCGGTCGACCTGCTGCTGCTCGGCGGCCTCGGCGATCGTCACCTCCTGCCGGACCAGTTGCAGCCAGATCTCGTACTTCTCCGAGGGCGTCAGGAACCGCTTGGTGCGCCGGCCGGCACGGTCCTTGCCACGATCGGGTTGGGTCATCTTCGGATCCTCCGAGACGGGTCGAAGGAGTCGTCGGATGTTGGCTGATCAACACGCCGATCTCTGACACGAAGTCAGAAGCAAAACACCGGTGTCTGGTCGGGGCGGGGCGCCACGCCCGTGGCGATGACCAGATAGTCGTACGGCAACGATCGGCCGTTGGTCAATGAGACAGTTCCAGCGGCGGCATCGATGACGTCGACCTCGCCGACGACGAAGTCGACCCCGTCGGGCAGAAAGGCATGCCGCGACCGGGTGACCTGATCAGGCGTGTAGGTACCGAACGGCAGGAACAGGTACCCGGGCTGGTAATGGTGCGCATCGTCCTGGTCGACGATCGTGATCTCGCACTGCGCGGCGGCTAACGCCCGCCGCAGCTTGTTCACGATCATCGTTCCGGCGGTACCTCCGCCCAATACCAACAGTCGCTTCACCACAACATCTCCTCAGTGGGCCGTCGGTGGCCCGTTTCCGGCCGTCGGCAGCATCGACTGCATTGGCCGCGCGCCTGTCAATTCAGTGCCGCCGCCGTAGCGGCGAGAGCGATCTCGATGTCTGCCGGCTCGGTCAGCGTGTTGTGCACCGTGCAGTGCGACGCCACCGCCAGGAACGCGTCGCGCCGTTCGGCCGGCAGATCAGCGGGCGGAGTCACCACGATGATGATGCGGAGGACCCGGGTCGGCCTCCCGCCGATCTCGTAGCTCGCCGACACCGTCAGGCCCGCAGCATCGATCTGATGCCGCGCCAGGTAGCGGCGCGCATAGAAAGCGACGCAGCTGGCCAGTCCCGCGACGAACAATTCGGTGGGCGTCGGAGCCGTGTCCGTCCCACCGGCCTCCGCCGGCTGGTCGACCAGCAGGGTGTGGCCCCGCACATCGACCGCGAAGCGGTCACCATCCAGATGGCGGACAGCCAACTCTTCCCTCATGACCGAGGTCCTCTCGACAGCCGCGTCGGGCCTGCGCTGCCTCAGCCACGCCCTCAACGAATACCCCCAACGGTATTCTGCCCACGCCTGCCGCACCATGGACTAAAGGCCCGAGTCCCGCCCTTTCCCGTGACGCTCACCGTGCCCCGCGCGCCTATGCCATTCATCCAGGCAGAGCTACCCGAGCCCGGGCCGCCTTGCTCCGAACCCGGTTCGTAGGAGACTTCTGAATCTCAGGTCGGGGGCGGCCGCGCCCGGCCGGTTCGCCGAAGCGCAGCACCATCCGCCCGATACGCCCCGAGAGCTGTGGCGGCGTGCTCCACGGCAGTTGACGTCGCTCAGCTCGGCACCAGCGCCCGGGTACCCAGCGGCGACACCCGTGGGATGGGTAACGGGACGGGGATGGGAGCCGGGTACCTACCAGCGCCGCCGCCAAAGCGAGCCCGGCAAGCCCCTGCGTGGGCTTTACCGCCCATGAACGCGAAGCCCACCACAGCCAAACCGGCAGTGATCCACAGCTCAGTCAGAACAGGACCTTCGGCCATGTGGCACGGATCGCATCGGGCCGATGATTCAATCATGACTGGTGCAATAGCGGTTGAAACGACACCCACCCGCGCCAAGAATCTCACGGGCGCCGAGCTGTTGGCGGTGGCGGCGGACCCGATCCGGTGGACCCTGCTGACCCAGCTGGCTGTCAGCGCGTCGTGTGTGTGCAACCTGCACACACGCCTGCCGATCGCGGCGAACCTGCTCAGCTACCACCTGAAGGTGCTGCGGGAGGCCGGCCTGGTCACCGCGAGCCGCCGTGGTCGGTGGATCGACTACGCCCTGGCCCCGGACGCCCTCGACCGGTTGCACGCCGCGCTGCCCGGCGCCATCACACCGGGCCCGGTGCCGTGATGAGCCTGGCCGAACGGGTCCCCACCACCCACCGCGGTCAGGTCCTCACCCTGACGGCCGCGGCGGCGGCCTGGGTCACGGCGTACTGGGTGAACGGCTGGCTATGGGATGCGTTGTTGTACAACGGGTTCGGCATGGACCCGGACGCCCGGTTGACCGGCACCGTGCACTTCTTCCTGTACGACACGGTCAAGATAGCGCTGCTGCTGGTCGCGATCATCTTCATCGTCACCGTGCTGCGGTCCTACATGAGCATCGAACGCACCCGCGCCCTGCTCGGCGGCAAACGCCAAGGCGTCGGCAACGTGATGGCCGCCGGGCTCGGGGTGGTCACCCCGTTCTGCTCCTGCAGCGCCGTCCCGGCGTTCATCGGGTTCGTCGCCGCGGGCGTGCCGATCGGGGTCACGTTGAGCTTCCTGATCGCCAGCCCGATGGTCAACGAGATCGCCATCGGTATGCTGTTCAGCCTTTTCGGCTGGCAGGTCACCGCCATCTACATCGGCGCCGGACTCATCGTCGCGATCGTCGCCGGCTGGGTCCTGGGTCGCCTCGGCGTGCAGAAATGGGTCGAACCATTTGTGTTCGAAACCAAGCTGAACGGGCAGGTCATCGACTCCTCCGCCGGGTTGACTTTCGATCAGCGCATCCAGATGGGCATGGAGGAAGTCGTGACCATCCTGCGCAAGATCTGGCCCTACCTGCTGGTCGGGATCGGGCTCGGCGCGGTCATCCACGGGTGGGTGCCCACCGACTTCTTCACTACCTACGCCGGGCCCGGGAACCCCTTCGGCGTCCTGGTCGCCGTCGCCATCGGGGTGCCGTTGTATTCGAACGCCGCCGGGATCATGCCGCTGGTGGAGGCCCTGTACGACAAGGGCCTGCCGATGGGAACCTTGCTCGCGTTCATGATGGCCGTAGTCGCGCTCAGCCTGCCCGAACTGATCCTGCTGCGCCGGGTGCTCAAGCCGCCGCTGCTCGCCGCGTTCATCGGCGTCACCGCCACCGGCATCGTGATCATCGGCTACCTGTTCAACCTCATCCTTACCTGACCCCGATCCTTACCTGACCCCGCAAAACCCACCTCCCGAAAGGACTCTCCTGATGATCATCAAGGTGCTCGGCCCCGGCTGCACCAACTGCGTCAACCTCGAACGCGTCACTCGGCAGGCCGTCGACGCGCTCGGCGTGGACGCCACCATCGAGAAGGTCACCGACTACCCCACCATTGTCGGGTACGGCGTGATGGCCACCCCCGCCCTCGTGGTCGACGAGAAACTCGTGCTGTCCGGCCGCGTCCCCACGGCCGCCCAGGTCCGCGAACTCCTTACCCCGCTGGCCGTCTGATCACCCCGCGGACGGGGACTCGGCCGTTAGCGCACGAGCGGAAGGGTGGTCCGCGCGGGTGCGCCGCGGGTCATCCCAGTCGCCCTTCCCAGCGTGAGGAAGCCTGATGGCGTTGTCGCGGCCGATCTCGCGATCAAGCTTCGGGCACGACGAGCGAGTCGAACCATTCGCCGGCTTGAGGGCTACCCGGGCAGAGCCGGTGCACTCCCGGAGTGGCCCACACCGGCTCCCGCCTCGTCCCCCGACAAGCGGGGCAAATTGGACAATACCGGCGGTCGGCGCCGGACCGGCCGGCCGATTCGGAACATCACCGGATCGGCGCACGACGAAATATCCACCGCCGTCGGACTCACCCGCTCGGACGCTGCGTTCAGTCCCCACCTCGAAGGATCCCCGACGTCCGCCCCGAACCGGACAAAAGGGACAGGCAGGGCGGCGACCTACGGCGTCGCGCCGGGGTACGGTTTGAGGTGTGACCGGTGGTCACACCCGGTGTTGACCGCGCTGTGCGCAGGCCCCGCCGTCGCGATCGAGGCCGTTGACGCCGGGGCTCGCGCTTGACCGACAGCCTGCGTCGCGTCGCATCCGGAGAGCCGGCACACCCCATGATCCCCGACACCAGGTTCTCCACGACTCCCTTCGACTCGGGATCCGAGGCGTGGCAGAAGTCAGGTGAGAACCCATAGTGGGATGCGAATCTGACGTACGCGGCGGTCGGCACGACCACGTTCGCGACGACCCCGCCCTTCAAGCAGGCCATCCGGTCGGCCAACAACTTGCCCGGCACCCCGCCGATCACCGCGAGCGTGTCCGCGACCAGGGCCATCGTGGTCGTGGCCCGTTCGTCGGTGGCGAAAGCCACGTACCGCCACCGTGACCAGCCAGCACCGCGCAGAACAGGTGCAGCTCGTGATCCAAGGGGGTCCAGTCGATCACCAGGTACTCGCCCGGTGTCCACACCGCCGGTCGCCGACCCCGGTGATGATCCCGCCGCCACAGCTGCTTCTGCTCAGCGACCAGCCGGCGAAAGTTACGCGCCGACCCCTGGTAGCCGGCCGCCCGGCCACCGGCAGCAGCCGCTTCGCCGAAACCCGCCCGTGCGACTTGTCGACCCGCTGGAAGACCAGATCCGTCACCTCGTCGAAGTTCCGGGGCCGGGCCCTGACCGGCGGCGCCGCGACCGGTCCACCGGCCTGAGCGCGTTCGATCACCCGGCGCACCGTCTTGTGCGTCACCCCGCACATCTCGGCCGCGGCTCGATACGTGCCCACCATCTGGTAGGCGGCAATGATTCATTCGGTCCCTCGCTGACAGCATGGGAATCCCCTGGGCGGTGCGGTGACTGGTTGGCACCGCCACCGTCACCGCCCAGGGCCTAAAGCTCCCGTCCGACACGACGAGCGACACAGTGGGGATCTTCTACCTGGCCACCAACGGGGACCTCACCTGGCCACCAGCGGGGACTTTTCCATCGCGAACAACGACAGCGACTGGCCGGCATGGTGGACCGGTTCACCAGCATGCTCGACTGCGTCGACGTCGGTTTCCTGCCCGACGGGATCCTCGACCAACTCCCGACCGCCCCGCAGATCGGGACGACCCGGGTCGGGGCATCGACCTGAACCGACCCCGGCGGGGAAGGCGGTGGTGACACCCGACGCTCACGACTCCTGGCACTCCGAAAAGTTCTGATGCCCAGGCATCCACATTGACCGTTTTGGGTAAACTGAGCCGAACGTCCGATCCACTGGCTTGACCGGCGTGGACGATGGGGGCACCGTGCAGCTGCATCACTTAAAGGCGTTCCTCGTTCTCGCCCAGGAATTGAATTTTCGACGGGCGGCAGAAAGGTTGGCCCTGACCCAACCCGGGCTATCGGATCAGATACGACAACTGGAACGGGAGCTCAGGGTCGCCCTGTTCCGTCGCGACCGTTCGGGGACCCGGCTGTCTCCGGCCGGTCGCCGGTTGTTGCCGATGGCCTCCGATGCCGTCGGATCGGTTGAGGACCTGATCAGTGCCGCGCACGCCATGAGGCCGTCAGGTCTTCAGCGGTCGTCACCCGTGCTGCGGGTCGGCATGGTGGTCGACGGAATCGGCGATGGCACATGGCCGCTGCTCCAGGCGTTTCACCAGTTGCGGCCGGAGGTCCGCCTCGACATTCGATCACTGAGTTTTATCGAGGGAAGCGTGGCCATCGATCGCGGAACGGTGAACGTCGTCCTGAAAATGGGGCCGTCGAACGATACCGAGCTTCAGCAGGTCATTCCGATTCGCGATGACCAGATGTCTGCGATCGTCCCGGCGAACAGCCCGCTGACGCGGGAGGAAACCGTCGAACTCGAAGTAGTGGCCCGGCGGATGACGTTTCAAACGCCGATCGAACTGGGTGATCGATACAGCAGGCATTGGACGCTTCGAAAGATGCGTGACGCCGCTCCGTCGAGGTCGCTGTCCGTCCTGCGTGACGGCCCGAGCGACTCCGACCTCTACAGCCTGGTCAACCGGTTCATGCAGATCGGTGGGGTGGCGCTGTGGCCGGCCGGCCTGCCGGTGCCGTCGGGAGTGCGTTGTGTCGAACTACCCTTGGACCGCCCCTTTCACTCACCGCGCGAGATAGTGATCAACCGCCGCAGCGACCACGCCCTTGCCTTTGCCGCGTGCTGGCCGGATTTCGACCCGTCGTCGTACCGCCCGGAATGAGGCCGGCGCCAGGCAGACGCTGATAGCAGTCTTCGATCAGCCCGATCATTGCCGACATCGCGAGGCCCCGCGAGCATGGGCACGGGCAATTCTGCGGTCGACGGAGAGAAGGACGGAATGACCCCGGGAAGCAGGGCGCGCACGGTACATGACATTGTGCGCTTCCGGACGCGAATCATCGAAGCAGGAACGCTGGGCCGCATCGTCGAGGTTGATGACCACGGGCCGGCTTGTTACACCATGCAGTTCGAACTGCGGAATTTGAACGGCGCCACGATCACAGTGCCGCACTTGACCGAGTACGACGTCAAGTTGGCCTGAGTGAATGGCAAGGTTCGCGATGTCGGCTAAGCCGGAGAAGCATGAGCCCTGCCCTTTGTGGCGGCGACTGAGCGCCACGCCGCGGTCGTCGCGGCTCTTACGCTGACCGTCGCCTTCGCCGTTCCCAGGGCGGCGACTCCGCTTCCACGGCGCAGGCCGACGCCGGCGCTCATGTTCAACTGGCTTTGTCGCTCGATCGCTCGTGTCGTGTTGGAGGGGCATCACATGAGAGTCATCCGAGGCGCAGCAAGGCACAGCCGGAGATGCATGAGCCCGGCCCTCTCCCAGGCGGGCGGTCTACGTGGCAGTTCACCTTCGAGATCCTGCGAGCAGCGCTGTGGCGATCCTCGACTTGCTCACCGCCCGCTCGACCACGGTCGTCGAGGCGGGCGACGGACTGCGCCGCGCATACCCCGACTGGCAGCCCGTCGGCCGCTGCGGCCCCGTGGTCGTCGTCGACCTCAGGCCGACGCACACAGCGGGGGTGGAACGAAGCCGTGGCAAGCCACCGAGGTCAGTCTGGATCCATCCAGGAAAGAGGTCCCTCATGCACCAGCGCATCCCCACGATCCGCACGATGCTCCTCGGAGCCGCGGACGCGTGACGGCGGCCATGGGAAGCTGCCCATGGGCGGCCACGAAAGTGCCCGCTGATGGCCACGAGTTTTCACGCGTTGTCGACAAGCGTCGCGGAAATGGATCCCGTCCACGCCGTCGTCCGCTGCTGCCCCTCGCCTGAACCATGGCCACCATCCCATGTCAATTCGAAGCGTTGAATGAGCCAGCACGAGAGATCTGACTTCCTGGATCAGTGATTCATCCCTGGCGGTGACCATACTCGTCGCCTTGTAACCGTGCCTGACGGGCTGTTTTCCGTCCGGTGCCGGCGCGGTTTCATCCGGACGGCGTGGTCGGTGTGACACCCGCGGTCGGAGCGCCCCGACCCGCCCGAACGGGTCGGCTTACCCCCGTGTGCCGCCGGGTCGACCGCCCCGCACCGGCCGGATCACTACCCGCTCCTCTTGTTGGCCTCCCGTCGCGGATCGGACCCTGCGGACGGGTCAGCGTGTCGTAGACAGGTGGTCGGGTTGGCAGATCCTCGACTCCTGGCCCAGCTTCAGACGGATCACGGTCAATACCGCGAACTACGACAATTCTCGACGCGGTCATGACCGCCGGCCGCCCCTCATGCGGTGCCGGTGGTGACCAGGCGGTCCGGCCCAGAAGGCCGGTGACCTTCGACCCCGTCCTCGGACGGGGGGCGGCGGGTTAATCGACGGATGTTCGTGGCTGCACAGGTCGGGTTGGGAGCGACGCCGTTGGTGGTGGCCCGGCGGGGCCTGGCCGCCTACGCGGCGGACCTGGCCGCGCTGCGTCATGACTCGAAGTCGCGTTGCACACTGTTCTGGACTCGGTCGGCGGCAGGCCCGGGTCTGTCATGCCGATCGAGGTGTTGAGCGCTCCGGTCCGGCACCACGCCGGAGCCACGATGATGCCGGTGCGGTGGCTGCGCCGCACCGCCCCACCCGATGAGAAGCCGCTGTTGGACGCGAACGTGGAAGTCGTGAGCACCGGTCATGGCACGGTCGAGTTGATGGTGGTGGCCAGTTACCGACCGCCGCCCCCCGCTGCCGACCCGGCGGCCGGACAGCGGTTGGCCGAACGCATGCTGCGGACGTTGCTGCTGGGGATGGCGGCGACCATTCGCGCGGCGGCGTCCGACGGATCGGCCACCACCGGTCGTCACTCACTCCCCTGGTGAACCGGACGTTTCCCGGCGGGTGCGCACCGTGTCAGTCATCCGGTCGAACAGATCGGACGCGTCGTCGAGGTGCCGGTCGAAGATCTCGATGAACTGCCGGATAGTGCGCCGTCCCCGCGCGGTCAGGGAGACGATCACCGCACGGTGGTCGCTGTCGACGCCATGGCGGCGCCGACTGATCAGTTCGGCCAGCTCCAGCCGGTCGATGAGTTTGCTGATGCCGCCACTGGACAATCCGGTCAGTTCGGCCAGTTCAGCGGGCCTGGCCGGCCCGTCGAGTTCGAGGTGGCACAGGACCAGGACGGGCAGGTTCGAGGCGAACTCACCGTCCGGGGCGACCTCCGCGAGGGCGTCGGAGACGATCCGCCCGAACGAGGCCAGCAACATGAGAAGCCGGCCGGTGGCCGCCCGTCGGGGGGGCAGTGCGTTCACGGTCATCCTGAAGATCGAGGCGTTGACTAAACGGAGGTTAACCCCGGCAAGGTCCACTCGTGTGTCTCCTTGGCGGCCGACTTGAGGAACGACCTTCAAGTAGTAGACGCTGCAGCCTTTTGGTCAACTCACGCTTCTTGAACCGGTACCGGCACTCGGCGCTGATTGACGTGTCGTCCACGATGGCGGACTTGCCGCGCTGCCTACAGTGCCCACTCGCAGAAAACTACTGGCGCCGCGAGCGACCGGAACCCACGAAGGCTACGACATCCCCACCGCTGGCCCGTGCAGCCGCCCGGCACGAGACGGCTGTCGACAACGGCCACCCCTGACGTGAAGAAGGCGACCGGTTCAGCCGAATCACGCCGAGCCCAGTCGGATGGTCGACCCGTACTCCTCGAGGCGAAGTGCCCGGCTGATGCCCTCCGCCGAGCTCACCGCGCAGGACGAGTTGGCAAGAGACCAGACCAGAGCGGTGACTTCGGGCAGCATGGACCAGTGGTGGGTGTGCGTGCGAACGAACTCATCGTTCGGATGTGCCGCCGTGAACATCATGCGTTGGCGGAACAACCAGCGTT
Source organism: Nakamurella multipartita DSM 44233 (assembly GCF_000024365.1). Taxonomy (NCBI): domain Bacteria; kingdom Bacillati; phylum Actinomycetota; class Actinomycetes; order Nakamurellales; family Nakamurellaceae; genus Nakamurella; species Nakamurella multipartita. The sequence continues at coordinate 2,799,813 of NC_013235.1, read as the reverse complement.
GCGCGAGAAGCCGATGCCAGCGGGTGCCCCGCCAGTCGTCGGTCAGGTAGTGGTGGATCCCTCGATAGTCGCCGCTGACGATCCGGTCGCCGTGGCGGCGACGAAGACGGTGCAGACGGTTGACCGCGGCCTGGACCTCGGACGCCTGGTCTAGGGCGATGTCCTCGCCGGCGACCAGCCACTCGTGGTGCCGTCGGCAGGTCAGGTCCAGCGGGTTCGAGCCGGGCAATAGGGACAGGCCGCCGGCGCGTAGCTCACACCCGGGGCAGCTGCGCAGGAAGTTCCGTCCGGGTCGTTGGATCCGCACTGCGGGTTCCCCGGTTTGGTCGGTAGCCGGGAGGGTGGGCAGGGCCCGGATGATCTGGTCGACCGGCCGGCCGAGGTAGGCGACCAGCCTGGTCAGCGCCGCCCCGTTGAGCGTGACGCGGGCCTGCGGGATGAGTTCCGCTCGTTGGCCGCCGCGGACGGTGCCGAGTAGCCACAGGAACGACCAGGGTGGGCAGCGGTTCGCCTCGGCGAGGCGGATCAGGAACGAACCGGTTCGTTCCCGGTGCCTTGGTCTCACCCGGAACGGAAGCAGCTGCGGCACGACATTGTGCGGGCGGACCCGCCGGTCCCCACTCATGCGGCGCCGCCGGCGGCGGGTGCCTTGGCGGGTCGGTCTTTTCGGCTCTGGGCGGCGGTGGTGGCTGCCGCGTGGTCGAGGGGGACGGCGTCCAGGCCGGTCTTGGTAATGTGTTCAGTGCCGTCCAGAATCGCGGTGATCGCCGCGGACCGGACCACCATCGACAGCGACGAGATCGACCCGGCGGTCCGCCCGTACAAGTGCCCGGCGAGTCGGGTGACCGCACCGGGACGGTGCCGGTGCAGGCGCAGCAGCTTGTCGAACCCGTCGACTAGCCGGGTCCACTGCTCCCGATCCGCCTTGCTGGTGTACGCGAAGGGTTGGGTGTGGATCGGCACGAACCGGCCGGCGAGCTGCCGGCCGCGGACGTTGCTGAACAGGCCGGTGCGGGCGGCGTCGACACCGGCATGGACGAAGGTGGCGGCGACGTTCTCGGCCAGGTACTTGAGGTGGTCGCTGGCGTCCGCGCCTGCCCGGGTATGGTGGTTCAGGTTGTGGATCTCGTCGACCAGGATCAGCCGGGTGCCCAGATCGGCCAGCAGGTGGCAGGCCTGCCGGGTCAGTTCGATCTGCGAGGCCCGGGCCAGCCAGGGGGCGCCGAGGAACTTGAGGATCTCGATGCTCAACGACTTCGGGGTGGCCCGCGGCGGCATCGTCAGATACACGACCGGTGCGCCGTCGTCCGGGTTGGGGCGGGTGCGCCGGGGCCAGCTCGACGGCCCGGCCCAGCTGGGTGATCGCGGTGGACTTGCCGGTGGTGGGAGCCCCGCTGACCAGTAGCCCGCGGCGGGCACCGGGCTGGCGGTGGTTCAGCAGCAGCAGGCTTCGTCCGGTGGAGACGATCTTGTGCAGGTCCGGTGTCTGCAATGCCAGCAGTTCGGCGTGATAGCCGATCCGTTCCTCTGCATCGGCGGTTCGGTCGCCGGGGTCCAGGCTGGCCCGGTCCGCGGGCAGCGGCGTGGGAGTGCTGATGGTGCGGTGCACGAACGCTCGCCACCCGGTCAGGCTGGTCAGCGGGCCGACCGGCGGCGCCGTCACCGCAGACCCCAGTCGCCGGCGGCCGGGTCGAACATTCCGAACCCGGCCAGCACACGGTCCCCGCCGTTGTCGCTTTCCTCGCTGAGGGTGGCCGCCGCGTCAGTGTCCGGGTGCTCGCCGGCCATCCTCTGGTCGGGCCGGTCGTCGTCTGCAATCTCGGCGCCCTCCGACGATGTGGATATTGACGACCGCGGGGACGTGTTCGTCTCCTGCGCCACGATCCGCCGGTCCGCCGGTGATTGGCCGGTCCGGTCCGGGTTCCTGAGCAACTCGGCGACCCGGCGGGCGATGTAGTCGTCCCGGACAGGTTCGCCGGCGGCGACGCTGCGCGCCCGGACGTTTTCGTAGATCGTCGCGCTGAACGGTTGCCGGACCAGGTCCCGGTGCACCCAGGTAGCGTGATCCACCCGGCGCTGTGGTGGTTCCGGATCCAGATCTGGGTGATGTCGTACGGGTCGTGGTGCAGTTCCCACCGGCCGTTCTGCGCGGTGACCCCGGAATCGGCCCGCCGGTAGGGGTTCAGCTCGGCGCTGTCGTAGACCCGGTTGTGCAGGGTGACGCCCTCCTCGTTGATCCGCCGCCACTCGCCCGGCAGCAGCTCGACATAGTCCGCGGTAGACCGTGGGATCGGGACGTAGCCGCTGCGGGCGACCATCGCTGCGTAGGCCTCGTTCGGGGACACCGGCCGGTTCTCACCCCACACCGTCGTGAGTGATTCGTGCGGGCGGTTCTGCCAGACCGCGACTACCCACTCGTCGAACAGGTCCTGCAGCTGCGCCAAGGTGAACACCGCCTCGGCTGCCGGGTCCTTCCCACGCATGGCTACGCTGGACCCCACATACCCGTGGATGTGCCGGCAGAACAGGGTGTTGATCGATCCGAATGTTCTTTCCACCGTGGCCTTGTCGGTGGGCGTGTAGGGGCGGGCCGGCTGCACCGAGATCCCCAGATGGCGGCAGGCCCGCCGGAATGTCTCCGCCATGTACACCGAGCCGCGGTCGCAGACCAGGGTGTCGGGCAGGATCACCGGCAGCGCCTGGGCCAGTTCGAACCGGGCGTCGATGCCCACCAGCCGGTCGAACGGCAGCACCGACTGCGCCAGCAGCAGCGTCTCTGGCCATCCCGGCCGCAGCGGTTGCGGGACCAGCAGGCGGGCCAGCACGGCGACCGCGTCGACCGCCTTCGTGGACGGTGCGATCACCCCGGTCAGGATGCTGCGGGTGGCGACGTCGACCGCCATGGTCAGCTCCGCTCGTCGGGCGACGCCGTCGGGGTACCGGCACAGGATGTCGATCGTGTTCGTGTCGATCTGCACCTGCTCCCCCGGCCGCACCAGCACCGACGCGGTGAACGGCCGGTCCGGCCGGTTGTCGCGGGTGCGTCGGGTCGTCGCCGCACCGAAGGTGTGCCGGCCTCGGTCCAGCGCTGCCGCCAACCGGTACAACTCCCGATCGCTCGGAATCATCAGCCCGTCGCCGTGTTCGGCGGTCAGCGCGGCCCGCACCCGGGTGAACGTCGTCTTGCGGGAGACCGTCGACTGCGCCGCCTGCCCGGTCATCGCCTCCGCCAACGCGGTCAGCACCCGTCCGTCCGCGGCGGCCAGCGGGTCACGACCGGCCAACCGATCCCGCACCCGCCGCTCCACCAGTCCGATCGCGCCGTCGGCGCGGTACGCGACGCGCAGCCGGTGCAACTGCCGGACGCTCACGGCCAGATCCGTCCCCTTCAACTCGGCGACCTTCGCGTGGACCCGCTCGTTCACCGTCGTGGTGCGCAGGTCGTAGCGGTCGTCGCGGATCGGATCCTCGTCGCCGGGCAGCACCCCGGTGTCGACCTGCCCGATGTGGCGCTCCAGCCGCCGGACCCGGTCACGCTCACCCTGATCGAGACCGTCCAACAGCGAATCCGGTGGGACCGGAACCGGCGCGGGCTCGTCCAGCACCTCGAACCCGTCGGACGCCACCAGATGCGTCACCAGTACCGCGGTCACCTGCCCGGACTGGCCCTGCAACGTCACCCCGGAGCCGGTCACCGCGACCACCGTCCAGGTCCGCTCCTGGAAGACGAGCCGCTGTCCGAGGGCGATCGTCGGCCCGCGGTCAGCCACAGTCCTGCCAGATCGTCGTGTGATCGGTCAATGGACGGTCCAGGTCGCAGACCAGGCGGCCCGTCCACAGCAGGTGGAACAGGGTCGGCAGCACCCTCATCGGGTCGCCGACCGCCGCGGCGGTCGGCAGCAGCGGCGCCGGGTCCGCGGTGGCCTCGAGTAGCAACCCGAGGGTGCGCTCGTCCGCCACGTAGGGCCGGCGGTACCCGGCCAACCAGGTCAGATTCGCCGCCAGCACCGGGTCCGGCTCCGCCGCCAACCGGTACTCCCAGCCCACCTCGTCGCAGACGGCGCTGGTCAGGGCCGCGACCCGGAGGAACTTCTCGTCGGCCCGCTCGACCGGTCGGCAGTCGACCACCAGGCCCCTGCCGTCGGTGAACCGCACGAACAGGTCCGGGACGTGCCGCTCGCGGCGCAACCCGTCGGCCCACGACAGCACGAACGGCTGCGCTGATCCCGACCACCCGCGGCGACCGGTCGAAGACCATCAGATGGTGCCGCTCCAGCCACGACTCGTACACGACATGGCCTCGCGTCGTCGCCGACCACCACCAGCCTGGCAGGTTCCGCTGGCCCCGGAAGCCGGGAATTCGCCGGGCCGGCGCGGACAACTCGAAGGCGACGTTTCCGGCGTCGGCCAGCGTCACCGCGGTCCGGCGCCCGCCCGGTGGTACGTGGGCGAGCGCGACATCCGACGGCAAAGCCGACGGCGATGGCTCGAGATGGTCGGCGGGCCGCGGCGACCCTGGTCGGGTGATGATCACGAGCCGCACCCTGCACCACGACACCGACAGTGGCCCGCAGAGCGGTGCCATCGCAGCCGGCGCCGGTGCCATGTTGGTGCCAAGAACCTGGCACAGGTGCCATTTTCCCTGGCACGGGACAGGTATCGGGCGGTGGGCGGAATCTTGCGGAGGATCGCCCTGATTAGGGGGTAGTCACCTTCACCCGGTGTTCGGCTACCACTGATAATCGCTCATTATCCGAGGCAGCCCGTGGCGGGTGATCACGCACCGGATGACCGAATCACGCGCCCAGGACTGCCAGACACCCTGATGGCTGCGGCAGAGGGTCACCACCGCGGTGATTGATTCAGGCTGGGCGTCCTCGTCCGCCGAGCGGTCAGTGACGTCGGCGGCGTGCCCGCCGACGGTGGCTCGACCAGAGCGACAGCGCCGTGGTGACCCGAAAGCGGCCATCACTCTGCGCCCGACGAGCGCTACTCCGCTGGCCTCGGGCGATCGGATCGCGCAACCCGAGCACTCCCCGGCGTCGGGTTACGCGAGTGCGGCGTTGCCGCAGTCCGGGCACTGCGGGTCGAAGCCGGCATGCTTGTGCAACCGGGACCGGCGAAGCCAGCCGCAGGCGCGGCGCTCGGTCCCGACCTGTTTGATCCATCCCACGGGCTCGCCGTCACCGTCGGGGTCCAGCGCAACGGCGGCGAGCACCACCTCGACCAGGGGGCGTTGATAGCACCAGGCCCGGGTGTAGGTGAACGGCTGATCCTCCGGAGTGGTCACCAGCGGAGGTTGGCACCCAGCATCCGCAGGATGTCGACGTGGAACCGCCTGGTCGAGTGCACCCGCCATCCGCCCTCGATCCGCTGGGTCGGGCCCAGGACCGGCACCGCTGCAGTCGTCACCTCGGACACTCGGCCGGCCTCCTCCCCCGCTGCTTAACCCGCCTTCCCGACCGGACACCACCAGGTCGAGTATCGCTGGTGACCGCCGTCGCTGGGACCGGGCTCACGCACCGGGATGACCGAATCGGGCGCCCGAGCCTGTCGACGGCCAGAGCCCTGCTGGCGCGATTCACCAGCCCGCCCCCGGGGGCGATCCACCGAACGCGAGTCGCACGGACTGGACACATATCACGGCAGGGCGGCGCGGAGTCGTCGGACGGCTTCCCTTTCCGCTGGATCAGCGGCAGGCTCAGACCCGTGGTCCGGCGACGAACCGATCGACGCGCCGGACGGGTCCGTGGCCGAAAGGGTGGTGCTGTCATGTCGGAACTGGAAACGGCTGTCCGCCGGGTCTTTCAGCGGGTCTGGAATGAGGCGGACATCGAGGCGGCCGCCGACTTCCTGGCCCCCGAGTTCATCAGCCACAACTCGTTCGAGGTTAGCATCGTCGGCCCCCTGGACTACGGCCGGGCCGTCCTGCAGTAGCGGGAAGCGTTCCCGGACCTGGTCACCACGCTGGCCGACGTCTTCGCAGCCGGAGATCGGTTGGCCGTGCGCGGCATCGACCAAGCCACCCATCGCGGGGAGTTCATGGGACGACCGCCCAGCGGTCGGATGGTGACGACCACCTGGATTGAGATCTTCCGCATCCAGGACGGCAAGGCGGTGGAGGGTTGGCTGGAGACGAACGTGCAGCACCTGCTCGATCAACTGACCTGACTCTGGTCGTACTGGGTCGGACGGTGCCGAACCTGCTCGCGAACCGGCCGGCTCACCGTGACCCGGCGGGGGCCGCAGCACAGCTCGACGTGCGGCCCGAGCCGCACCAGAGTGCTGGTTGCGGGTCGGCGGCCACGGGATGACCGCGGCGTCCCGTCGGGCCACATCGCCGACGTGCCGGCGCGGGTGGCCGGGCCCGCCGGAAAGACTGTCGCGGTCGGTGCATCAGGCCCGGGCCAGGGTCCGTTGCCGGGCTCACGATGCCGGTGGGGATGTCCCGACGCGGATCTGCCAGGGCTCGGTCGCTCTCATCCCTGTTGATTCCGGCCCGGCGCTCTCGATCCGGCGCGTCGCACCGGCCATGTCTGATGGTCGTCGGCCTGAGTCCGGGTCAGCCCCCCTCGAAAGTTGTGGCGTCTGTTGCGCCAACCGACCGCCGTGACAATCGCGGGGGTGATGCCGCCATTTGTCCGGGCGACCGGCGACGGCCGATGTGCGCGCCCGCCTCAGGTGGAGGGTGGCTCGCTGCCCGGCGGGCCGGGGTCACGCCGCTGATGGATCACCAACGTGTGCGGTCCCAGCTCAACGAAGTCGGCTTCACCGAAGGAATCGACGATTGTGTGGAGGTTGTCCTGGAACAGTGCCAGCAGTTCGGTGTCGGTGATGTTGCCGGTCGCGACGACCAGCAGCCGGCGCGGTGATCCCGACAGCAGGTGACCGTCCCGGAAGTCTCGGTCCTTGGTCACCACGACCCGGGACTCACCGTCGGCGATCCGGGTGATCCGCGTGTCGGTCGTGCGGTTGCCCGTCGGCAGTGCGGAGGTGTGCACGGCGTCATGGCCGGCCTGCTGCAGGAACCCGGCGCGTCGAGCAGGAAGCTGGGCGTCGACGAGGAACTTCGCGCAGCGCCGCGCGGAACCACCCGGCCGCCGCCGGCCGTGAGTGCCCCGAACTCCAGGGGGGCCAGCAGATCATCTCGCTCGAGGTCGGGATAATCCTGCAGTACGTCATCAATCGACATGCCCGACGACAGCAACTCCAGCAGGCTTTCGACCGGATACCGTAGCCCGCGCACCGTCGGCTCGAACGGTTCCTCCCGGCCGGTGACACGGGTGCCCCAACCCGCCCAACCGCCAGCGGCCTAGCACCCGCCGGTCGTCGTCGGACATGAACCGGCAGGCATGATCGTGCGGCTACCTGCCAGGATCCCGGCTGCCGCCACTAGGCCTGCCTCCCCAGCGCGTGCCTCGGCGCGTTCGGCCGGCGACGCCGGGCGCAGACCATCACCCATACATTCGTCATGCTCGGGCCAGTCCCACACCGCGGCCGAGCGCAGGTCGGCCACCGATGAGCCGGGGTTGGTCGTCGACCCGAGAGGAGCCGAGTGACCGGGGAGAGCCTGGACGTCCTGGCCGGCGAGCTGGACCGCGTCCTGGCCGAGCGGCCGGTGGATCCGGTGGCCGCGGCCGCGGTTTTGGAACGTGCGGTCGCCGCCTGCCGCTCGGATCCGGCGGCCGCGGACCGGTGGCACGAGCCGGAGCTGTTGGATGAGCTCGTCGACGTCTACGAGCAGCTGGGTCGCACCGACGACGCGCACGCGGCGATGCGGTCGGCGATCGCCGCGGGCTGTCGGGGACGCCCGGACGGCCGTTGCCGGATCGCCGAGCTGCTGATGCGCGCCGGCCGCGTCGCCGAGGCGACACCGCTGTGGAATCAGGTGAAGGCGGAAACCCCCGACGATGTGTGGCTGTACAACAACGCCGGCCTGGAATACGCCGCCCTCGGCGATGACGCCGCTGCGCTGATGTGGCTGACCGACGGCCTCGAGCTTGCCCTGGCCACCGGCGATCCGGAACGCCTGGTCGACCAGCTGCTGGACTTGCGTGGCGGCGTGCTGTCCCGTCTCGGCCGGTCCGCCGACCGGATGCAGACCCGAGCCCGGCAGTTCCTGGACCAGCCCACCCCGGCCCGCCACCGATCGAGCGCTCCCCCACCCCGCCGATCCGCGGCGCGGGACTCAACGATGCCCGGGCCGCCCGCGGCGTCCCCGTTCCGACGGCCCCGCATCCCGACCGAACGGCCGGACAGGGAACCGCCCGGATCGACGACGCCGGACGAAGCCACGCCCGGCGGCCCGTGCGGACACTCGCGCTGGCCTGGTTCCCGGTCGACGAGTACCCGGACGCTCTGCGTCGCTGGCCCGAGCTGACCGCCGAGGGCGCGGCGAAGGGTGCGGTCGACCACACCGCCTACAACCTGGCCCTGGAGCGCGCCCTGCGCCGGTATGCGGACAATGGCCTGACCCCGTTGGCGATCTCCCCGATCCGCATCCCGGACTTCCTCCGGAAGTGTCACCATCACTTTCAATCCCTGCCATACCGACAGCCAAACCGCTCGGACGGTAGTCTCGTCGCGAGGTCATGGAGAACTAGTAGTACTTTGTTAAGTTGGGTACTGAGCGTGGCATGTGGGGCAGACTCCGATCCAGTACGCGAGGAACCGCTGGAGTCTGTCCAGCAGGGCGTAGAGGGTCAGGCCTGCCCAGATGCTTTTGGGTTGGTCATTCGGAGCCGGGTCAGGAACACGTGCGCGGCGGTGACCAGGGTGGCGTGGTGGTGCCAGCCGGTCCAGCTTCGGCCTTCGAAATGGTCAAGGCCCACACCGGTTTTCAGTTCGCGGTAGTCGTGCTCGATCCGCCAGCGGATCTTGGCCAGACGGACCATGGTGGAGATCGGGGTGTCGGCGGGCAGGCTGGCGAGCCAGTAGTCGGTGGGCTCGGGCGCGCCCGCCGGCCATTCCGCGATGAGCCACTGTTCGGGCAGGGTGCCGTCGTCTGCGCGGGGGATGTCTCGGTTGGCCGGTCGGATCCGTAGAGCGGTGAACTCCGACCGCATCGCGGCGGTGCGGTTGGTCGGACCGGTCCTGGTTCCGCGCCGCCAGGTGACTTTGCGGCGGGCGCTGCGGCCAGCAGCCATGATCAGGTCCTTGCAGTTGCTGGGCGGGTCCGGGTAGGACGGTCCGGGTGGCCGGCCCCGCCCGGGCGTGCGGGCAGGGGTGACCGGTACGGCGTCGGCGGGATGGGCGCTGGTGGTGCCCTTGATCGCGAGGACGTAGTCCAGGTCCCGCTCGGTCAGGGCAAGCCGGAACGCGGTGGTGTCCCCGTAGCCGGCGTCCGCGACCACCACCGGGGGGCGGTGGCCCAGGGCCAGCAGGTCGTCGATCATCTCCAGCGCGAGCTGCCACTTCGGGCGGTGGTGCTGGGTGTCCGGGATCTGGCATCGACGCCGCCGGCGCCGCACCTCGGCGGCTGACTCTTCGGTCGATGCGGACCTATCGTCCCAGCTCACGGGCATGAACAGGCGCCAGTCCAGGGGCGCGGACGCCTTGTCGGTGACCGCGTGCACGCTGACCGCGACCTGGCAGTTCCCGATCTTGCCCAGGGTCCCCGAGTACTGCCGGGCCACGCACGCCGACTCGGTGCCCTCCTTGGCCTGACCGGTGTCGTCGACCACCCACGCCTGCGGCTCGATGGCCTGGATCGCCAGCCGGGCCAGCGTCCTGCGCACGGGAACCACGTCCCACGGCGAGTTCGTGATGAACTGCTGCAACCGCTGGTGGTCCACTCCCAGCCGCGCCGCCATCGGCTGCATCGACTTGCGTCGACCGTCCAGCATCAGCCCCCGCAGATACACCCCGGCGGTGGCCCGCTGATCCGATCGCAACAACGACGAGAACACCTGCCCGGCAAAGGCGTCCAGTTCCTCACCCACAGCAGCGAAACCAGCAGCATCCACACCCCAATTCTCTCCGAAAACCGGTGCAGCACAACGTAGACACGCCGACCTAACAAAGTACTACTAGTGTGGTGAGTCAGAAAAAGGCAAGCAAATTCGGTAGACTACGGTATGCCGCATCCCGGTCGCCCGAAGGCTGCCCTCGAGCTCGCTGATGATGAGCGAGAAGCGTTGACGAGGTGGGCCCGTCGACCCACCTCGTCGCAGCAGCTGGCGTTGCGTTCTCGCATCGTGTTGGTCTGCGCGGACGGGCACACGAACACCGCGGTCGCCGAGCAGCTGGGCATCAACAAGGTGACCGTGGGCAAGTGGCGGGCCCGGTTCGTGCGGCACCGGCTGGAGGGGCTGACGGACGAGCCGCGTCCGGGCGCGCCGCGCACGGTGATCGACGACGCGGTGGAGCGGGTGATCGTTAAAACCCTGGAGTCCAAGCCGGTCGACGCGACCCACTGGTCGACGCGGTCGATGGCCGCGGCCACCGGGATGAGCCAGACGGCGATCTCGCGGATCTGGCGGGCGTTCGGGCTCAAACCGCACCGGCAGGAGAGCTTCAAGCTGTCCACGGACCCTCAATTCGTGGAGAAGGTCCGCGACGTCGTCGGCCTGTACCTGAACCCGCCGGAGCAGGCGCTGGTGTTCTGCGTGGATGAGAAGACCCAAGTGCAGGCCCTGGACCGATCCCAGCCGGTCATCCCGATGATGCCCGGCACCCCGGAACGCCTCACCCACGACTACATCCGGGCCGGCACGCTGGACCTGTTCGCCGCCCTCGAGGTTGCCGGCCCCACCGCCGGGCGGGTGATCACTCAACTGCACCCGCAGCATCGCGCGATCGAGTTCCGTAAGTTCCTGGTCGCGATCGATAAGGCGGTCCCGGCCGGCTACGACGTCCACCTGGTCGTGGACAACCTGTCCACCCACAAGACCGCGGCGATCCACAAGTGGCTCCTGGCGCACCCCCGATTCCACCTGCACTTCACCCCGACCGGGTCGTCCTGGCTCAACCTGGTCGAACGCTGGTTCGCCGAAATCACCATGAAACTGATCCGCCGCGGAGTCCACTGCAGCGTCAAAGACCTCGCCAAGGACATCACCAACTGGGCCGAGAACTGGAACTCCGACCCCAAGCCCTACGTCTGGACCAAGACCGCAGACGACATCCTCGACACCCTCGCCGCATATTGTCAGCGAATCAATGACTCAGCACACTAGTAGTACTTTGTTAGGTCGGCGTGTCTACGTTGTGCTGCACCGGTTTTCGGAGAGAATTGGGGTGTGGATGCTGCTGGTTTCGCTGCTGTGGGTGAGGAACTGGACGCCTTTGCCGGGCAGGTGTTCTCGTCGTTGTTGCGATCGGATCAGCGGGCCACCGCCGGGGTGTATCTGCGGGGGCTGATGCTGGACGGTCGACGCAAGTCGATGCAGCCGATGGCGGCGCGGCTGGGAGTGGACCACCAGCGGTTGCAGCAGTTCATCACGAACTCGCCGTGGGACGTGGTTCCCGTGCGCAGGACGCTGGCCCGGCTGGCGATCCAGGCCATCGAGCCGCAGGCGTGGGTGGTCGACGACACCGGTCAGGCCAAGGAGGGCACCGAGTCGGCGTGCGTGGCCCGGCAGTACTCGGGGACCCTGGGCAAGATCGGGAACTGCCAGGTCGCGGTCAGCGTGCACGCGGTCACCGACAAGGCGTCCGCGCCCCTGGACTGGCGCCTGTTCATGCCCGTGAGCTGGGACGATAGGTCCGCATCGACCGAAGAGTCAGCCGCCGAGGTGCGGCGCCGGCGGCGTCGATGCCAGATCCCGGACACCCAGCACCACCGCCCGAAGTGGCAGCTCGCGCTGGAGATGATCGACGACCTGCTGGCCCTGGGCCACCGCCCCCCGGTGGTGGTCGCGGACGCCGGCTACGGGGACACCACCGCGTTCCGGCTTGCCCTGACCGAGCGGGACCTGGACTACGTCCTCGCGATCAAGGGCACCACCAGCGCCCATCCCGCCGACGCCGTACCGGTCACCCCTGCCCGCACGCCCGGGCGGGGCCGGCCACCCGGACCGTCCTACCCGGACCCGCCCAGCAACTGCAAGGACCTGATCATGGCTGCTGGCCGCAGCGCCCGCCGCAAAGTCACCTGGCGGCGCGGAACCAGGACCGGTCCGACCAACCGCACCGCCGCGATGCGGTCGGAGTTCACCGCTCTACGGATCCGACCGGCCAACCGAGACATCCCCCGCGCAGACGACGGCACCCTGCCCGAACAGTGGCTCATCGCGGAATGGCCGGCGGGCGCGCCCGAGCCCACCGACTACTGGCTCGCCAGCCTGCCCGCCGACACCCCGATCTCCACCATGGTCCGTCTGGCCAAGATCCGCTGGCGGATCGAGCACGACTACCGCGAACTGAAAACCGGTGTGGGCCTTGACCATTTCGAAGGCCGAAGCTGGACCGGCTGGCACCACCACGCCACCCTGGTCACCGCCGCGCACGTGTTCCTGACCCGGCTCCGAATGACCAACCCAAAAGCATCTGGGCAGGCCTGACCCTCTACGCCCTGCTGGACAGACTCCAGCGGTTCCTCGCGTACTGGATCGGAGTCTGCCCCACATGCCACGCTCAGTACCCAACTTAACAAAGTACTACTAGGGCCGAAGGCCAGAACGCGGAGCCTGGCCCATCGTGGGCCAACAGACCGGCCTACAGCCCGGGCCGGACCACGTTCTTCCAGACGTTTCACCAGGTCAAGAACGTCGCGACACCGGGCGATTGGTCCGGTGGACGGGTTCAAGTCCCCCCTCGGACACGCACGTTCTCACACACCCCCGGCGTGACCTGGGCCTTTACTGTTCTGGACCCAGGGTGGTAGATCAGCTGGAGCTGCATCGAGCTCTAGATCTCGAGCAGCTCACCGGGCGTCGCCCTGGCTAACATCGGGGCGATTCCACCGAAGAAGTTGACCTCGTCCTGGATCTGCTGACCAGACGCGCGCTTCGCGCTGGTGGGTGTGCGCAGCCGAGACTGCAGTTCGTTGCGCTCGGCCGTTCGAGCCGCGATCGGGGGTGCGATCATCATGGGGTCGATCCCAGCCTCGATCGAGGCAACCAGGTTGGCGATCTTCACTTCAACGTCGCGGATGCGTCGGCGTAGCTCGGCGGCGGTGGCCGCAGCCCCTCCTTCATCGTCCTGGCTGGCGGCCAAGGACGCCGGATCGTGGTTCTGAGAGTTCTGCATACCCTGCGGATCCCGCGTTGTCCTGTGAATCCTGCGCACGACGAAATCATCGGCCTCGTCGACCCCGTTGATTCGCCACCTGATCCGCATGATGCAGTCGACCAGCGCAACCACCTGCTCGACCGGCCCTTCCGCTTCCCGCCCCATGGCCGCGGCCTCCGGCCCCTCCTGACCTGGGACAAGGGCATCGCATGTTTGATGGGCTCGGATTTCTTCAGCGACGCCACCCACCAGCCGACCCGGCAATGGCAACAGGCCGAGACTGAAGGGCTGATCATCCGCCACCGGTTCGACCCGAACGCGGTCCTCGAGGTTGCAGGTGGTCGGCGGTGGGCGTCACCAGGGCCCGACATCCCGCCGTTGACGAGGAACCACGCCAGCACCGCCAGATCGCACGGCCTTAAAACGTTCTGAAGTGATCGAGATGAACACCTTGTCACCGGTGCACTCATTCGACCCGGGCCTGAGGTGGGCTTCAAGGCGCTGAATCTCATGGCATCATCTCTACCTCCAGGTCACCAGCGACGACGCCGACTACCTGGCCACCCGACATCCGGCCGGCAGCGCCCTGTAAAGGTCCACTCGGCCGTCGGACTGATGGCCGACGACCTGACGGCGATTCGCGCGCTGACCGGCCTCGGCTTGCACCACGGTCCCACCCCGGCGCAGCTACGCCGCCGCCGGCAGCTGACCGGATCCCCGCGTATCCCTGGCCGCCGGTGATACCGGCGTCCGCGCATGGGACAAGCGTGGAATCCGAGCAGAGCGGACCGGTCGCGACCATCACCAGGCCGGCGGCCCGGAAGGCGAAGTCGAAGCTGATCATCGCCTTGACCCCGTACCTGGTGCCGATCCTGATCTTGGCGATGATCGCCGCCGGCATCGGGGCGGTCGTCTTCATCGCGACCATCTCTGCCGTCGGCAGCCACGCCGGAGCCGAGTCCCAAGGCGAACAGGCAGCCGTCGCCGATGGGCTGCCGGCGCATCGGGCCGCGAGCATCCGCGCGGTCGCCGCGTCCCAGGGCATTCCCTGGCAGATCCTTGGAGCCCTCTACGCGGTGTCTGACCAGCAGGCCGCGACCACCGACCCGGCCAACGCGCCGATCACCGGGACCACCCCGGCAGACGCCAAGACCTACGCCCAGCAGCTCCTGGACCGAAGCAGCGGCGACGACCCGACCGTCACCCTCCAGCAGGACGCCACCCGGGAGGGTCTGCGGGCCACCGCGGCGGGGGAACCCACGGTAAACTCCTGCGGTGAGCCGATGGTGCTCTCCCCGATCCTGCTCGGCGCACTGGCCGGCCTCACGACGGCCAGGTGGAAGATCACCATCGACGACTTCGGGTTCCCCGGCGACCGCGAGTACTGCGAGACCGGCAGCTTCCAGCACCCGAAGGGCAATGCGGTCGACCTGCAAGGTCTGCTGAACCGGCAGACCGGGCAGGCATCCAGCCCCGGCCTCGATTTCGTCGGTGCGGACGCGCAGATCGCCAGCGACTTCGCCACCGACTTCCTGGCCGCGCTCCCCCGCCAAGGCGACGGCAGCCATGTGCACGGCGGCATCGGCCAGAAGCAGTGCGGTGTCAACCCAGTCTTCCCACCCGACAGCAGCCTGGTCTACACGTTCGCCGACAGCTGCGACCACCTGCACGTCGACGTCCGTAACCGCACCGATCTGATGGAAAGCGCGCTCACCACCACCGGTTCCACTCCGCCGGCGACCGACCCATTGACCGCGACATCCACGCGATCGAGCGCACCCACCGGCGCGACGAGCGGCCACACAACACTCGACGTCCACCCCGATGCCCCGACAGGGGCGGCCACGTCCACCGACGCTGCCGGCTCCGAGCAGGCCCTGGGCGCACTGTTGGCCGCGGACATGGCCGCCACCATCGGTCCGGGCCGGATCAGCACGCTGGTCGACGGCGCGGTGAAGGCCAACGGCGGTCCGACGGTCCTGGCGTTCCCCGCACGGATGCAAGACCTTGTGCAGGAACAACGGTCCGCCTGGGTCGCGGCCATCGGCCGGCTGCCGATCGCCGGCAACTCGGATTCCTTCGCCGGCGCCGTCTACGACATCGCGTTGCGATGGTCGTTGATCCCTCGAGCGGCCTGCGCCACCACCGCATCGACTGGATCCGCCGGCATCGTCGGCGGTGGGCTGTCATCGGCGATGATCCCCGAGCCGATGCGCTCCGAGACGATCCGGGCCGGCCAGGCCTACGACGTGCCACCGTCAGTGGTCGCCGCGCTCTACCTGACCGAGAACAACGGCTTCAGCTTCGCCAACCAGTACTACGACAACGGCCGGAACCTATCCGCGTTCCGGCTCAGCACCAGCAGCCCGCAATGGAAACTGGCCACCTACGGCAGCACCGGACTGTGGCCAGCGGGCGGCACGTTCCGCGGCCCATTCCAGTTCGGGCCCATCTGGGAGCGAACCTACCGCTCCCCCGAGCACCCGAACGTCCTGCTGTTCGCCGACGCCGTCTTCGGCGCCGCCCACTACATGGCCGACCTCGGCGCCAAGGACAACCCTGACGACGACGCGATCGACCAAGCCGCGCAAGGCTACAACGGGCAGATCAGCTGGTCACCCGGCGGGTCATCGATCCGGAACCCCGATCCGGGCCGGTTCAGTGTCGTCAAGCAGCTCTACGGCTTCCAGGCTGTCCGTAGTCGCCGCCGCCCAGACCGTCGCCGGCGCCGGCGGGGCCGCGATCGCCTCGCCCGTCGCGACAGCCATGACCGCGGCCGCCGGCCAGGCCCTGCGCAACCGCGTTCACCAGTACCGCAAGAACATCGCGGCGACAACCAGCGGCGGGAACGAGCCTCCCCGGGGTCCGCCGACGTCTTCGACCGGGCAACCACCAACTCTCAGTGATCAAGCCGCTGAGGCCCGCCCGAACGGACGCAGATGGAGCGACGACGACCAAGAGGTCACTGGTGAGGTCATTGGGCAGCCTGACCCTGCCGCCAATCATTTTGCCGGTCCGCCATCGCCGCGACCGCGACGCCTGGCTGACGCCGCCAGCCCCTTCGAAGATGATCAAGGCGCCGAGGCGTCATTATCACACGGAGGGACGACCAACCTCGAACCTCAGATGGCCGGTTCGATCGCCGGATGAATCTGGCGCCCTCATCCTCATTGCAGCTGGAGGAACCCGCGCGTGTGGGTTTGTCAACGTTGGTTGGCCCCACCATGTCAGGTTTGGTTGGCTCCACCCGTGGGCGAGGTTGGTTTAGCGGATCCCCGCCTGGAGCTTGACGTTGATGGGTCTTAGCTGGCGGCTTGTTGGGCCTTGGTCCGGGCCAGCCGGTAGGAGTCGGTTCCGGTCTCGATGATGTTCCCGCCGAAGGTGAGCCGGTCGACGATCGCGGCGCAGAGGCGGGCGTCGGTGAACGTTTTTGTCCAGCCGGAGAAGGAATCGTTGGAGGCGATGGCCACGGAGTTCTTCTCTTCCCGTTCGGTGAGAACCTGGAAAAGTAGCTCCGCGCCGCGTTTGTCGAGTTCCATATAGCCGAGTTCATCGATGCAGAGAAGATCAACCCGTCCGTATCGGGCAATGGTCTTGGCCAGGATCTTGTCGTCGGCGGCCTCCACGAGTTCGTTCACCAGCTTGGTGGCCAGGGTGTATTTCACCCGGAACCCGTTCTCCGCGGCGGCGGTGCCCAACCCGATCAGCAGATGCGACTTGCCGGTGCCGGAGTCTCCGATCAGGCATAACGGTTGCCCGGCGCGGATCCAGCCGCATCCGGCCAGGGTGTGGATGGTCGCCGAGTTGATGTTCGGGTTCGCGTCGAAGTCGAAATCGGCCAGCCACTTCTCTCGTGGAAAGCCGGCCGCCTTGACCCGGCGGACAGAGCGGCGACGGGCCCGGTCGTCGCATTCGGCCAGGAGTAGCTCGGCGAGGAATCCCTGGTAGGTGAGTTGTTCCTTCTCCGCGACGGTGACCATGTCGGTGACCAGCCCGCGGACGGTCGGCAGGCGTAGTTGCCGGCAGGCCGTGTCGATCGCCGCGGACGCGGCCTGCTCGGTCAGGCCGCGGCGGCGGCGAATCGGTGCGGTCATGACACGTTGCCTTTCGACAGGTCCGCCGCCGGCGGCGCGGTCTTGCGGCGGGTGAGCAGCTCGTCGTAACGGTCGACCGACGGCAACGGCCGGGAATCCGGCGGCAGCCCGGCGATCACCGCGGTCGGGTCGGACAGCCGCCGCTCGGTCAGACTGACCACCCGCTGCCCGGCACTGTCGTCCTGACCGACGGGATGCTCGGGTTGCGTGGCCCCACGCTGCTGTTTGCGGGCTTCCACGGCCACCACATCGGCCTGGGTCGCGCCGACTCGCAGGGCGGCGGTCAACCCGGCGACGACGTCGACCGCCGGCATGTGCCGATGCAGCAGCAGCACGTCGATCAGTTCCCGGGTGCCGGCGGCGTCGCCGTGAGCCTTGCGGGCCGCCGCCCAGAACGCCTCGTGCGCACTGGTGAACGCCCCGCAGGCGCGAGCCTGGACCAGGGCGGTCGCCCCGGGCAGGGCGCCGGGTTTGTACTTGAGCACCTCCAGGTAGTGATCCAGGTCCAACACCTGGGCGCCCTTACGGCCCGACCGCTCGTGGGTGGCGATGACGGTCCGGCCATCCAACACGATCACCTCACCCGCCCGGAGGTGGACCCGGACCCGGCGTCCGATGAACTTGGCTGGCACCGAGTACTGACAGTTACGCACCATGATCCGGGCGTGCCGGTCGACCCGCGGGTTCAACGACAGGCCCGGTTCGAACACCTCGGTCGGCAACGGCCGGAGCAGGGGCTGCTCGATGGCGAACATCTCGCCCACGGTGCGCACCCGGCCGTTGATCCGCCGGTGGTCATCGGCCCGGTCCGCCTTGGCCAGCCGAACATTCAGCTCGGCCAACGATTTCACCTTCGGCACCGGGACCAGATGGTTGCGCCGGAACCGGCCGCCTTCGCCCTCCACACCGCCCTTTTCGTGGGCTCCGTGGACGCCGGGCAGGCAATAGAACCCATCGAATTGGTAGTGCGAACGGAACAGCACCCACCGCTCGTTCTCGGTCCGCCGCCGGTCGGTGCCGAACAGCACGGCCGAGACCGCGGACTTGAGGTTGTCGTACTTCACGTGCACCGTTGGAACACCACCCAGCTCGGTGAACGCGGCGATATGACCCTCGAGGAACGCCTCCTGCGACTGAGTCGGGAACACCCGATGCACCGACCGACCCGAGAAGCACAACCACATCGTGAACAGGTAGCACTTCGTCCGACCGGCGGGCAGATCCACCCACAGTTCGGCGAAGTCGACCTCACCCTCGGCGGCCGGCTGATGCGTCTGCGGGACGAACACCTCCGCCAACGGCCGGCCCGCCTCAGCCCAGATCTCCCGCCGCCGCTGGGCGACATAGGCCCGCAGCGTCGAATACGACAACCCGGTCGCCTGATGCTCCTCGACCAACCGGTCCAGGATCCGCACCGTGGTGTGTCGCTGCTTGCGCGGGGCCGTCAGATCCGACCGCAACATTGCGTCGATCGCGGTCACGAACGGGTCGATCTTGCGGGACTGCCACCTGCGCCGGGCCGGCTCCGGCGGCGCCGCCGACGCCAACGCTTGCCGCACCGTTCGACGGTGCACATGGTGGCGCTTGGCCAACGCCCGCACCGACAAGCCCTCCACCCGGGAATCCCGCCGGATCTGAATCCCCCCGGCGTGTCCGGAGACTCCAGAGCTTGGGAAGGTTGGAGTCATGCCGGGAGATTCAACGAGGCGGTACCCGCTGGAGCTGAAGCAGCGGGCTGTACGGATGGTCGCGGAGATCGCGGGTGAGCACGAGTCCGAATGGGCGGCGATGAGCCGCGTGGCTGAGCTGCTCGGCGTCGGTACTGCCGAGACGGTCCGTAAGTGGGTGCGGCAGGCCGAGGTCGACACCGGGACCCGGGTCGGCACCTCCTCGGAGGAGTCGGCCGAGCTGCGCCGGCTGCGTCGGGAGAACGCAGAACTCAAGCGCGCCAACGCCATTCTGAAGGCAGCTTCGGCTTTCTTCGCGGCCGAGCTCGACCGGCCTTCCCACTGATCGCGGAGTTCATCCGCCGCCACGCAGGCCGCCGGGAGGCCGGCGGTCTGCGGTGGGGAGTCGAGCCGATCTGCAAGGTCCTGTCCGAGCACCTGGGTCTGCGGATCGCCCCGTCCACCTACTACGAGCACGCCGCCCGGCCCGCCCAGACGCGGCCGGCCGCGGTGCGGGATGCGGCCCTGCTCGAGCAGATCCGCCGGGTCCACACAGAGAACAACCACGGCACCTATGGTGCCCGGAAGGTGTGGCTGCAGCTGAACCGGGAAGGCGTCTCGGTGGCCCGGTGCACCGTGGAACGGCTGATGCGCTCCGCCGGCCTGGTCGGTGTCCGCCGGGGCAAGATCAAGCGGACGACGGTCGCCGATCCGGGTGCGCAGCGGCCCGCTGACCTGGTGCAACGACGGTTCGGCGCGCTCGTGCCGGATCGTTTGTGGGTGGCCGACATCACCTACGTGAGTACCTGGTCGGGATGGGTGTACGTGGCGTTGGTGACCGATGCCTACGCCCGCCGCATCCTGGGCTGGCGGGTCGCGACCACGATGACCACACAGCTCGTCCTGGACGCGTTGGAGCAGGCCATCTGGACCCGTCAACGGGCCGACCGGACTGTGGAACACGTCGTGGCGCACAGCGACCGCGGGTCCCAGTACACATCCATCCGGTACTCCGAACGCCTCGCCGAGGTCGGCATCGCAGCATCGGTCGGCAGCGTCGGCGACTCCTACGACAACGCCCTGGCCGAAACAATCAACGGCCTGTACAAGGCCGAAGTGATCCGTCACCGCGGCCCCTGGCGCAGCATCGACTCCGTCGAATTCGCCACCGCCGAATGGATCGACTGGTACAACCACCGACGCCTGCACGAGTACTGCGGCGACATCCCACCAGCCGAACTCGAGGACGCGTTCTACGCTCACCACCGAGCCCAGCAAACCGCCGGACTCACCGTTTGAGACAGCCTCCGGACACGCCGGGGGGATTCAATCTGTTCGAACAGCATGACCTTGGACCTCACGTCTCCTCCTGACGTCGTCGCCTCCGACGACGATCAGGTGGGGCCACCCAAACCTGACAGAACCTGCCCGGAGAGTCGCAGGTGGGGCCACTCAAACCTGCGATTCCCTGCTCCGGCGGGGCCACTCAAACCTGACACAACCACGCGTGCCACCCTCGGCGACGACGCTCATGATGGGTGCATGCCGGAAACGGAGTGGGACGAATACAACGCTGATGGCAGCTACTCCTACCCCCCGGAACCGATCAATGCCGAGCAGCTCGTCGCGTTCTGGCGTCGTTGCCCGATTCCGGACTCTGTCCTCTCGCAGGTTCAACGGTCGCATGCAGCGGTCCGGCAGCGACTCGTCAAGGATCGGATCGAGAAGGCCCATCCTGGAACCAGACCCCAAGAGCGCGCCTTCAGCTCCGAGTCGAAGCAGGCATGTGCCGAATGGGACACCGGTCACCATCAAGCAGCCGTCGAAGCGGAAGCCCATTTCCCTCCGGCGCCGATGCCAGCAGGGCAAGTCAGATCGATCGTCCGAGCCATGCGAGCTGTCCGCCAGGCTGGGGATTCCAAACTCGCCGACGAGGAATTCGAGCGAGTGCGGGCGGAACCATCCGGAATTTCCTGGGCAGGCCGCGACCTGACCTGGAACAACGTCTGCTACCACTACGGTCGCAGCCTCTATCCCGACTGGGTGTGGCTCGACCCGGCCGTCCACGGATTCGGAAAGCTGGACCGGGTCTCGCAGCAGTTGGCCGACCTGACGGAGACCGTCAACCGGATCCGCGACGGTCAGGACGCGGACTTCCTGACCCGCGGCAAGACGCAACGTCAGGCAGAACGCGCACTCCGGGACGCCGGCTACACCAAGAACTGAGCCGACGACTTGGGGGGCCGCGATCCGGAAGTGCTCGGACCAGGACTCGACGCCTCGAGCTTGGCCGTTGACCAGACCAGGCAGCAGGCACCATCGAACGTATGATCGATCAGTGCTGAATCCTGCCCAGCCCTCCCGCTGGTCAGGCACGCCGGCGACGACCGAGATCATCAGGCCGGTTCAGCCGCCTCGAATGGTCCTGATCGACCTGGGTGCCCTGTACGGTCGGCCACCGCACTTCCGCAGGCCGAACGTCACCGTGCTGGCCGAACTGTCCGTCCAGGTCGTCGGAATGTTGGACGCCTGGGTGTTGTCGAGCGTCGGTTGGCTCGGCGCCGTCCGGTACCAGGTGAAGATCCAGCACGGCGACTACCTGCACCAGGAACATCTCGTGCCGGCGCGGATGCTGCTCCAAGCATCAGGGACGAACATCCGACAGGGGCAGATGCGTGGCGAGATCGCTGAGGAGGCCCGTTCGTATCCCGTGGTCGAGCGGGACCCGTCCTGATCGTCAAGTGAGCCGCTTCATCGGACCCGTCCCGAGTCGCACGCCTGCCTGCGAGGATTCACGGGGTGTCCAGGCCTCGACGGCGAACCAGACGCGGGCGGCGAAGTTCGCTGAGGGTCGGCACGGCCTGCGGCCACCGCAGCCCGACCAATACCGCAGCCGAGCCAGGAGAACACCGTCCTGCGGATCGGCCGGGTGGCATGGCCGGGCAAGGATCGGCTTCCCCTCGTCGATTCGCCGGATCCAGTCACGCGCGTCACCTGGCCAGAGAGGACCAGGATGGCGCTTGGGTACTCGCGATGCTGGCCGGTTGGCAGCCAATGGCCGGCCGCGCTCACGCGGGCACGGGACGACGGCGCCGAGGGCCCGCCGGACGGGTCGGATATGGGTTCCGCCAGCCACGCGTGGCCCCCTCGGGACGGCCCCGGTCCAGCAGTGCACCGCCCCAGATTCCCGTCTGCCTCGACGCGATCCCCCATTCCTGGCACATGCTCCGGATCGGGCATTCCGCGCAGGTCTCCACGGCGAACTCGCGTGCCACCGCATTCGGCGAGAACCACAGTTCGGTGTCCAACCCGCGGCAGGCGGCCCGCTCGTCGAACGCCGGGTTCCGAGGCATCACCGCGTCGACGGGTCGGATGTCGTAGGTCGCCATCCCTCGTCACCTCCGGTCGCTCGACCGCGACGGTCGCGGCGACATGCCCTTCATGCGCGGCCGGAGCGCTGATCCCGAGGTAGGTTGAGCTGAAATCCGCGGTGACCTGCTGCGCGTACGCCGCTGGCCCGCCGGATCAGGCCCATACCACACGAACACCAAGCCGTTTCGCCGCCGCCGCGACGTCGTACACCTGGGCCAACCGTTCCTGCGCCCAAGCCGGGTCGGCGCCCGCAGTCGATCACCCGACCGGCGGCGGTCGCGGGCACCCGACACGCCGCCGCAGGTCGGAGGCCCGGAGCCCCATCGACTCTCAAGAACCGAGTTGACACGACCAGGCTCCCTGGGCGCTGCGATCGGCCCGTGTGACCGATTCACGTCCTCTATAGGGTGGGTGCATGGACAACGATCCGGCCTTCGTGATGGTGTCGTGCACGACTAACCTGCGGGGCACCTACCGGGTCCACATCCAGGACGGCCGCGAGCCTGTGGGCAGCGACTTCGACGTGAAGTGTCGGGTGCACGCGATCGGCCACCGCGACGTCGACGCTGAGACCGCCTCGTCGAACGAGCCCGACAGAGCTGGCACCTGGTACCTGATTACACTCAAGCAACTGGCCTGGAGGAAGAACCCAATCTGGGTGCACGAGGACGACGGCCGGCTCGATCTCGGGTACTGAACGGCTAACCATTGGCGAGCTCGACGACGGAGCCGCGCGCCACCGGGCGAGCGACATGTGTTGGCCGCTTGGTGACCAGGACTCACCTGCGCGATGAATCGCCCTGGATTTGCTGGAGGCTCGGGTTACGCAGCCTCCCCGGTCGGGGCGCTGGTCTGCTGACGGTACAGCTGCTCGTAGGTGACGGGTGGCCGGTAGTCGATCGAGGAGTGCAGTCGGCGGGTGTTGAACCAGTGCACCCAGCCGGCGGTCGCGGTCTCGACCTGCTGCGGGCCGGCCCAAGAGCGCCGGTACCGGTCGATCAGCTCGGTCTTGTACAGGCCGATGGTCGACTCCATGAGCGCGTTGTCCAGGGCGTCGCCCACCGAACCGATCGAGGGCGCGATCCCGGCCTCGACCAGCGCGGTGGTGTAGGCGATCGATGTGTACTGCGACCCGGCATCCGAATGATGCACCAGACCGGTTGCCGTGAAACGGGTATCGGTGCGGCGCCGGGTGAACAGGGACTGCTCCAAGGCCGCGGTGACCAGCGCGGTCGTCATCGACGAGGCGACCCGCCAGCCCAGTATCCGACGGGAGTACACGTCCACCACGAACGAGACGTAGCAGAACCCGGCCGGGGTCCACACGTAGGTGAAATCCGCGACCCACCACTGGTCCGGCCGGGTCGGCGCCGCCCAGTCCCGGTTGATCAGGTCCGCCGGTCGCGGCCGGTCATCGGTCGTGCGGCGCCGGGTCGTCGTGGTTGTGTGATCGCCGCGGCGCACGCCCTGTAGGCCGGCGATGCTCATCAGCCGGGCGATCTGGTCCCGGCCGACCTGGTGCCCTTCCTGGGTCATCAGGTGCCACATCTTGCGCACCCCGTACACGCCGTGGTGCTCGCGGTGCAGGTCGATGACGGTGTTGACCAGCTCCGCCTCGGCCCGCAGCGCCGGGCTGACCGGCCGGCGGCGGTGCGCGTAGTAGCTGCTCGGGGCGATCGGCATGGCGTGCTCGGACAGCACCCGGCAGATCGGCTCGACCCCGAACCGATGCTTGTGCGCGTCGATGTAGGCGCAGATCACTTGAGTCGGCGGTCGAGCTCCGCCGCTGCAAAAAACGGCTTGATATGCGGGTGATCTGACACGTCGGGTGTCAGCCTTGGTGCCCGGCCCCGGGTTGGGGCCGGGCGAGGAGGTCCCGTGATGGAGTTCGTGCCCTGTTTGCAGCGCCCGGCCGGGGAGGTGCCGCGGCTCGGGGAGGTGCTGTTGGACGAGTACCTGCGGTTCGTCGCGGCGCGGTGTCGGCCGAATACGCTGCTGGCTCAGATGTTCGACCTGAAGGTGTTCTTCACGGTCGTGGGGCGGCCGCCGGTGGAGGTGACCACGGCCGACGTCCTTCGCTTCATCGAGCGGCAGCGGGCAGCCCGTAACGGCAACGTGGTCCGGCTCGCCGATGGCGAGTCGGGGTTGGCGTTGACGACGATCAAGCGGCGTCTCGCGACGGTCTCCGGCCTGTTCGAGTATCTGGCCATTCGCGGGTTGGTGGCACGGAACCCGGTGCCGCGCAGTCTGTCTGCTCGGCCGGGCCGGGCACCTGTGCGAGGTGCTCCGTTGATCCGGGCGCCGCGCCGGCTGCCGCGGATCCTGAGCCCGGCCGAGGTGAACGCGCTGATCAGCGCGCTGCGGACGGCCCGGGACCGGGCCATGGTGTGGCTGATGCTGCTCGGCGGCCTTCGCCGCTGCGAGGTCCTGGGCCTGCGGCATCGTGACGTCCAACCGGGCGAGCGGCGAGTGTTCGTCACCGGCAAGGGCGGCCACGAGCGGGTCGTGCCGGTCGGGAAGGTGTTCTTCGCCGAGCTGGCCGGCTATTACGCCACGGAGCGACCAGACACCGACACCGATCAGGTGTTCGTTGTGTTGAAGGGACAACGCCGAGGCCAGCCGCTGTCCGCGGCCGGGGTGGACGAGGTGCTCTCCGGCGCCCGCCGGCGGGCCGGGCTCGCCCACGCCACCTGCCATGAGTTGCGCCATACCTGCTTCACCCGGCTCCGCGAATCCGGGATGGCGTTGGAGGCGATCCAGGCCCAGGCTGGGCACGTCTCGATCGAGACCACCAAGATCTACCTGCATCTGGCCCCGGACTGGCTGGTCGACGAGTACCGAAAGGCGATGGACATCCTCGACGACATCGCGGGAGCTCAAGGATGAGCGGGACCGCCGAATCGACCGCGGCCCGGGCCGAGGAACCCGGGATCGGCCAGGCTCGGGCGGCCTACCTGGCCGACGCTGGCACCCAGCCGGCACGACTGTCCCGGTCGCGGAGCATCGGGCGGTTCGTCACCGAGTTCGGTGACGTGAGCGGTTGGCGGGCCTGCTCGGTGCCCGAACGGCTCGCCGCCGGAGACCAGGCGCGAGCCTTCGCGCACTTCGCTGTCGTGCACGACCGGGTCCCGGTCGAGGCCGAGTACGTCGCAGCCGTGACGTCGAGGTGGGGCCATCACGTCGCGAACCGAGATCCGGAGCAGGCTAACCAATTCCGGCGCCAGGCCGCGTCGTTGAGTTTCAATCGGTTGGAGATCGACAAGATGTGGTCCAAGCTCGCCCAGATCTGCGTCATCACCGGCAGCCGCCCGGACGAACTGAGCAGCGACAACTACGTGGCCGGGCGGGCCGCGTTCTGGGCCGCGGTCGTCGCCAAACACGGCGGCACGATCCCGACAACACTGGCGACCCCCCTGTTCGGCCTGGACGCCGTGATGTTCCACCGGGGCCAAGCGCCCCGACCCACGACACGCAAGTCATGGGCTGCCCGGTCGGTGCCGGAGACCAGCTGGGACCAGATCACCGCCGCCGCCCCGATGATGGCCGCCACCATGCACCGCTACCTGGACCAGCTGCGGGTCAGCCTGCGCGCTTCATCGGTCGCCAGCATCGAGATCACCCTGCGGCAGATCGCCGGGCACCTGATCTCCACCAGCAGCGTCACGACGGTCGCCGACATCGGCCGGCCGCAGATCGAGGCCTACGGGACCTGGCTGGCCGGGCGTGGCGGCTACCGCAAGAACAGCACAATCAGCAAAACGACCATCGGGATGCGGATGTGTCACCTCGGCGCGTTCTTCCGCCGGATCATCGAATGGGGCTACCCCGACGCACCCCTTCGGCCACCGGTCTTCTCCTCCGACCGGCCGGCCAAAGACAAGCCGCTGCCCCGGTTCCTCGACGACGCTGCTACCGCCAAGTTCATGGCCGCGGCACGGGAGCTGCCCGACCCGTTCGGTCGGCTCGCCATCGAGATCTTGGCCCGCACCGGCATGCGCAAGGGTGAGCTACTCGGTCTGACCACCGACGCCGTTGTGCAGATCGGCTCCGCCTACTGGCTGCGGATCCCTGTCGGCAAACTCCACAACGACCGCTACGTTCCTCTCCACCCGCAACTGAAAACCATGATCGACAACTGGCTCGAACAGCGACCCGACTGGCAAAACAGCCACCTGCTGTTTACCGACCGGGGCCGGCCGATCCCACCCACCCGAGTCGACCACGCCGTTCAAACAGCCGCCACCGCAGCCGGTATCGGTCACGTGCACCCACACCAACTCCGGCACACGCTAGCCACCCAGGCAATCAACCGCGGCATGAGCCTCGAAGCGATCGCCGCGCTGCTGGGCCACAAGACGATGAGCATGACCCTGGTCTACGCGCGCATCGCCGACCGCACCGTCGCCGACCAGTACTTCACCGTCACCGAGAAGGTCCAAGCTCTCTACCAACAGCAGCAACCCGCAATGCTACCCGCCGCGGACGAACCAGCCCCGATGCGCAAACTCCGCGCCGAACACAGCAAACGCATGCTCGGCAACGGCTTCTGCACCCGACCCGCCGAACTCGAATGCCACTACGAAACGATCTGCGAGTCCTGCACCTTCTTCGTCACCACCATCGAATTCCGACCCACCCTGCAGGCTCAACGTGACGACGCCGCCCGCAAGGGTCAAAGCGGCCGTCAGAAGGTCTACGACGGACTCCTTCAGCGACTCGCCGACACCGCTACTTGACACCGATCACCCACATAAGCCGAAGCGGTGCGCAGAATCTCGTTCGCACGGCGTAGTTCGGCCACCTCCCGGCGCAGCCGGACCAACTCGGTGTGTTCGTCGCTGCTGGTGCCCGGACGCTGCCCGGCGTCGATCTCGGCCCGCTCGATCCACCCCCGGAGGGTCTCGGATTTCACGTCGATCAGCGCGCCAATCTGCCGGCGGGCCTCGATCGCCGACTCACCCGGATGCGCGGATCGGCGTTCCCGGTACATCCTCACCGCACGGTCACGGGTCTCCTGGTCGTACTGGCGTGGTGCTGGCATGGCTCGATTCTCCTTGCGAGATCAGAGCCTGCAGCAGATCCAGGACATCTCACGACGTCAGTACGCCCCCAGCTCCAAGTCGTCTTTCGTCAGCGATCCGCTGCTGGAATCACAACAAGCGCTACGCCGAGCGCCGGTCGATGATCTTGGCCCGACCCGTGCCCAACCCGTCTGGGTGGTGACAAGCCAGACCGGCGACGTCACGAAAGCTCGGTGCAGATGTCGCGAGTGCTGCCCGTGTGCTGCAGGACATCCCAGTCGCCCTTGTGGTCAATGGAGACAACGACCGTTCCTTGATAGAGGGTGGTCCACGGGCCACCCAAATCGGTGACGTCCAGCAGTATCACGTTAGCCTGCCGCTTTCATCGTAATTCTGATCGGCAGAGTGTTGATCATGAGGAAAGGTGCTCTGACCTGGGAAGATAGGTCTTGCTGAGGGACCAATCGAACCAGAACCAGGAGCACCTTTCCGATGCGGAAGTCTACCGGGCTGTACCCGTCGCTCCGAGTCGATGCCACCGGCAAGCGGGTGGTGTCCCACGGCGGGTCGGTGCTGCTGGCCTTGGCCGCGGACAGGGTCGGTTTGGGTCGTGGGTTGTCGGCGGCGTTGAGGCCGTGGCGCAAGCCGATGGCGGTGCACGACCCGGGCAAGATCCTGCTCGACCTGGCGATCTCGCTGGCGATCGGCGGTGACTGCCTGGCCGACATCGCCCAACTGCGGGCCGAGCCCGCCGTGTTCGGTCATGTGGCGTCCGACCCGACTGTGTCCCGGCTGATCGACACCCTCGCCTCGGACGCGACGGCAGCGCTGAAGGCGATCGACACCGCGCGGGCGGCAGCCCGCGCCCGGGCGTGGAAGCTGGCCGGACCCGCCGCACCGAACCATGACCGGTCGGCGAAGGCGCCGCTGGTCGTCGACGTGGACGCCACCCTGGTCACCGCGCACTCCGAAAAGCAGCTGGCAGCAGCAACATTCAAGAAGGGCTTCGGGTTCCACCCGATCGGCGCGTGGGCCGACCACGGCCCGGACGGCACCGGTGAACCCCTGGCGATGCTGCTGAGGCCGGGCAACGCCGGCTCCAACACCGCAGCCGACCACATCAGCGTGGTCAAGGCCGCGCTCGCGCAACTGCCCTGCACCACGGCGGACCGACGGCCCGGCCGCGGTGTGCTGGTCCGCACCGACGGGGCCGGCGGAACCCACGAGTTCGTGGACTGGATGGCCCGGCAACGGGTCCAGTACTCGGTCGGGTTCACCCTGACCACCGACATCACCGCCAAGGTCGACGCCCTGCCGGAGGCGGCGTGGACACCCGCGTACAACGCCGACCAGGAGCCCCGGGACGGGGCCTGGGTGGCCGAACTGACCGGGGTCCTCAAGCTCAAGGGCTGGCCCAAGGACATGCGGGTCATCGTCCGCGCCGAACGACCCCATCCCGGTGCCCAGCTGAAGTTCACCGACTCGAACGGCAACCGGCTCACCGCGTTCGCCACGAACACCAAAGGCGGACAGCTCGCGGATCTGGAACTGCGGCATCGGCGCCGCGCCCGCTGCGAGGACCGGATCCGCAACTCGAAGGACACCGGCCTGAACAACCTGCCCCTCAACGACTTTGCCCAGAATCAAGTGTGGATCGCGGTCGTGCAACTGGCCACCGAACTGACCGCATGGATGCAGATGCTCGCCTTCACCGGCACCCCGGCGCGGACCTGGGAGCCCAAGAAGCTGCGGCACCGACTGTTCAGCGTCGCCGCCCGGATCGGCCGCAAAGCCCGCCGTACCTGGCTCCGCCTGTCCGCGCACGCACCCCACCGCGACCTCCTCCTGCACGGCCTGGCCCGGCTGCGGAACCTGCCGCAACTGACCTGACCCACCGACCCGACCACCATCTCCGACCAAGGACCCGAACCGGGCAGTGGAACCCGGCGCCCACCCAGGCGACCACGGGTTCAGCAGCCAACCCACGATCAACAGAGGAGGACAAAAATGATCATGAGGAACGGCTACGAGGCCGCCCGACCACCGGAAGAAAGATCGAGGTTAGCACCGGAATTTATCATCAGCTCCGGCCTGCCATTGGGATAATAGAAAGTCTTGTTCGAAACCGGCGCCGATGCCAGGTAGACCGATTTCGTGTTCGCCGGATTCGTGAATGTCAAATTCGAGCCGGTTCCCTCCAGGAGCGATGAGACCAGCTTCTTGTTTTTACCGCGGTTCTCGACCACGGTGAGGTCACCGCCTGTACCGGCCACGCAATGTCAAATTCGCAGGCCTGCCCGGCTGGCAGTGGAAGCGCAAAATCGCCGATGGGCTCCGCACTGACCGGCTGGGCCACGCCGACACCCAGACACACGGCACCGAGAATGGTCGCGATTCTCCATCTCTGCTTCATGCAGATTCCTTCCAGGTCGGATCCGTGGGCGATCGGCTGGCCATCCCATGTCGATGCCTGCAAACTCTCCGCAAAGTTGCTGATCAGCCTAGACGGCAAACACCGCCAAGACAAGACGACCAGTAATCGCTTAGTTATGCCGCCGAACGGAGCCGTTTCGACAACCGACAACTTGGAAATTCGGCCGGATGGCGTAGCGATCGCGCGAAGATCCAGCCCGCCGGTTCCGGGGCTCGGCCCGGACTTGACTGGGTGTGCCGCCTGTCGAGCCCCGGCCGTGGTTGTTATAGCTCATTCTTTCCAAGGTTGACGGCGTACCCAACTATGTCCACACGTCGGAACCATCGCGTCGCATGCAGGTCTATCGAACCCGGCATGTAATCGTGCCGCTCTTGGAATCGCTTGGCCCGTTCGATTTCCATGCCTGGACGCTTGCCAGGTGGCTCGGGTTGGTTCTCAACCCGATACTCTTCCCACCCATCACGCCCGACTTCGTTCAAGGCGGCGATGATGGACGTGGCCGCCAGTAGAACTTCGGACGTCTCCGTCGTGAAGAAGTAAGCCATGACCGGCTCGCCGCGAACGAAGCCGCCTTTGCGAGTGGTGTACTCGGTCCACTGGCCGTACTCGAACTTCGCCACTTGCTGCTCCCCCATACTGGACAGACCGGCCCCCATACCCGCGGCATCCTGCCACACCGAAAGCGGCAAGCGCATCCGTTAACATGTCCCATGGCTTTGAACTGGCGCCGGCTCCCTGCGTTCATCCCCCTGGCGTCAATAGTCGCCTGCTCGCCCGCAGTCGTTCAGTCTGCCTCGGCACTGCCGGCGGCGACGATCACGACGATAGTCCAAACCCAGCCGACAGTGACCGTTACCAGTTTCGTTAAGGTCACTGAGACTCAAGGTTCTTCTCAACTGAGCAGAGTATTCGACCGAGCCCAGGTTGAGCAGGGCGTTCTGAATGTCCTATCCGCATTGCCACCCTCCGGCTACGGGCTTAACGGTATCACTAATCTCAAGTGCCCGGAGAACCAGCCAGTGAAGGCCGGCACCTCGTTTAAGTGCACCCTGGATATCGATGGTAGCTCCACGAGCGTAGTGGTTGTCGCGAAGAATAGCGATGGCTTATACGAAGTAAATCCGCCGAGTTGATATTATGTTGAAAATGTATGGCAGAATCCACCACCCAACAAGCTGAACAGAATCAGTCGGACGACAAGAATCCGGTCGGTCGGTCGCTCAAATTCAAGACCGAGACTGAACTCCGCATGGCTATCCAGGCCTACTTCGACGAGCAAGACCCGCACATCATCAAGCACATGGAAGCCACCGGCTTCAACGAGCGCGGACAGACGGCGTGGGCACAGCAGGACATCATGACGGAACAGCGGCCGTTGACGATCTCCGGGCTTGCGAGAGCAATCGGCCTCGACCGAAGTCACTGCTGAACTACAAGAATCGCGACGAAATATTCCCCTCGGTACAGGCAGCGATCGACCAATTGCCAAGAGTATGCCGAGGCCCCGCTCTTTGGTCCGTACGCTAACGGCACATTGATCTGCGACGAGGACGGCCTCACGACCCCGGCGAGTTCAACGACCGACTCCTGGTCGGCCTGGAGGGCACCATAAGCGAGGCCGAACTGCACTTCATCAAGGCCCGGCTCCGCGGCGGGCAACTGTTCAAGGCGAGCCGCGGGCAACTGGCCATGCCGCTGCCGGTCGGCCTGGTCGACGACCCGGCCCGCAAGGTCGTGCTGGACCCGGACACCGGGGTGCAGGACGCGCTGCGGTACGTGGTCACCGTGTTCGGCCGAACCGGCGCCGCGCGGCCACCATGGCCGAGTTCAACGCCGGCGGACTACTGTTCCCGGTCCGGGTGCACAGCGGCCCCAGCAAGAGCGAGTTGCTGGGGGTGAACAGCTTGCTACACCAGCAGATCCGGATCATCCGACTCGTCCAGCAGGTAGGTGAGGTAGTCGATCGAACGGCCTCGTTCGGTATCAGCCAGATGGTCAACGCCGACAATGCCGGTGGCTTCACTCATGCCGTCGTCGTGTGCGGCACGGCACGGCGACCCGCCGGTCATCCCGGGTTACGCAGCAGACGCAGCCGGATCCGGCGCCGCAGGCCCGCAATCTCCGGGTTGGGCGCCAACCCGAACCAGGTGTTGCATCGGTCGACGTCGAGCATGACGTCCTGCGCGTCCCTGCCGTTGTCGACCAAGCCCGCGAAGATCACGAAATTCTCGCTGCGAAACCGGGACGGCTCCAGCCGTGCGAGCACAGGTGCGCCTGACCGTTCACCCCGCGCCAGAAACTCGGAGTCTGACAGGGCACCCACCACCAAGTACCGGGCGGGGGTGAACATGTGGCGCAGATACACGTCCTCGCCCGGCCCGATCCGATTCGTCGCCCACGCGAAGTCCGCGTAGCAGATGTGCTCACGGAACGCGCCGGGCGGATTCGCCGATCTCCCCATGCCACCATCGTGTGCGTCGCACGCCCTCGGGTCGCCGCCAGGGAACAGACGTGGTCAGCGAGCGGGACCTGCTGATCGGCGCCGCGGTTCAGGCCGTCCGGCGTCGTGCCCCGTCGAGGTGGGCGACCCGGTCGGCGACCACCTTGTACAACAGGTCCGCCTGCTCCCCGCGGTTCGACCGGTTCAGCACCGCCACCTGGTTGTCGCCGCCGGTCAGTACCTGGTCCAGGTCGTCGGCCTTGCGGGCCAGGCTGTCCTGGACCCGTTCGTCGAGCGTGCCGACGCCGATGAACGTCGTCACGACCACGTCGCGGGACTGACCACGCCGCCATTGCCGGTCCTCCGCCTGGCTGATCTCGGATGGCGTCCAACTGGTCTCGGCCATCCATGCGTCACATCCGCGGGTGAGGGTGACCCCGACGCCGATCGTCGGGATCGAGCAGACCAGCAGCGAAAGCCGGCCGGCCTGGTAGGCGTCACAGAGCCGGGTGCGATCCGCGCCGGGCGTCGCGCCGGTGATGACACCCACCCGGTCGGCGGCGACCTGGTGGTGGGCCAGGGCCGCGGCGATGGCTTCGGCGACCTGCTGGTGCCAGGTCCAGATGATCAGTGGACGGTCGCACCCGTCCGCCGCGGCGGGCGTGGCCTGGGCATGATCGGTCAGCCAGGCGGCGGCCCGATCAGCGATGAACGCGGACTTGGCCAGGCCCGCGGCGCGCCGCAACTGGGTGACCAATGCCAAGTTCGGTGCACCGCCGGATCCCGGCCAGCACGAGGTCCGTCGGGGCCCCGGACGTCGTTCGGGCCCAGGCGAGCAAGACCTGCAGGCGGTAGTGGACCCGGGCGCGATCGGGATCATCGCCCACGGGCTCGCTCAGCAGGCTGGGGTCCGCCGTCAGGATCTGCACGCCGAGCACGGCAGCGCCCTGCAAGACCTCCGTTGCGCCCAGCACCAGCGCGCGCCGGATGGCATCCCGGGCCAGCCGCACGCGGTCGGACTCCGCACGCACGGCGCCGACATCACCCGCCACCGCCCCCACGTACAGCGAGTCCAGCCACCGACGCTCGCGCCGGTCGACGTCCGCGGTCAGACCGGCCGACTGACGGAGCAATCGGGCGGCGTCGCGATACCGTTGCTGGTCGTAGCACAACCAGGCGAAGTGGGCCAGGTCTTCGGCCAGGGCATCGTCGGATCCCGACGTGGCCGCCACCCGATGATCCAGGACGGCCTCCGGCAGCACGACGACTTGCGCTGCACGGGTGTGCATCTCGCGTCGATCCAGGCGTGGTATCTGCTGGTACACGGCCGATCGGAGCAGGGCGTGGGCCGCCCGCACCTCGACGCCGCCGGCCAGGTCGCGGGCCACGGCCAGTCCCGCGGCGGTCAGCGCATCGACCGTCGCCTCCGGATCGGCGACACCCGCGACCTGCGCGGCATCGGCGAGCGGCACCCATCCGGCCCCCAGCACGACCACGGCCCACAGCATGCGCGCGGCCGGGGCACCGAGCCGGGCCACCTGCTGCTGGACGATGCGGGCGAACTGTTCCGGTGCCGGCGCGACCCGGCTGCCCACCAACGTGGCCCGGTCGTACTCGGACAGCAGTGCGGTCAGGTAAAGCGGATTGCGTCCGGTGTGCTCCCACAACATCCGGACGGTCGACGAGTCCAGCCCGGGCTGCCGAGGCCGGGCCAGTTCCTCCGCCTCGGCCAGACTCACCCCCTGAAGTCCCACCCGCACGACCCGATCGGACCGGTCCACCCACCGTTGCCATTGCGGGTGCACGTCACCCAGCGGCCGGGTGGCCACCACCAACAGCAGACGATCCCCGGACATCCGCCGCATCAAGGCGATCAGCGCCCGGACCGACTCCGGATCGGCCCACTGCAGATCGTCCAGTCGCAGCAGGACCGGCTGATCCGATCCGATCTCGTCCAGCACCGAGCGAATCTCCTGGGCGATGAGAAACGGCGAGGACATCCTCGGGTCCGCCCGGCCGATCGACACGCCCCAGCCGGCCAGGCTGGAATACGGGTCGATGTCCCCGGTCAGTCCCTCGGCCGACAGGACGCGGAAACCCTCTGCTCGGCGGGCAACCTCGTCCAACAGCGTCGACTTCCCCATGCCGGGCTCGCCGGTGACGACCACGGTTGTCGGTTCGCCGGACCGAGCTCGCGGCAGCGCCGACGCGGCCAGTTCCGCCGCTGATCGCCAACTCGATGACGGGTCGATGGTGCCTGACTCGACCGATCCAATGGACATCCGATGTCCCTTCCGCCGCCGGCTCACCTCCATTCAAGCTGACTCGGCCGGTTGATGGGCCGGCCGGGCAGACCCAGCGGTCCTGGATTCGCCGATCACCAAGGCGTGGGTGAAGGGTCGTCGGTGGATGCCCTGGCTGCCGTCGATCCGCAGGACTGACGATGCCGTCCCTGGCCCGCTCCGATTCCGGTGCAATGGCACGGACTGTCGGCGGGTCCTGTTCACTGATCGAGATCAGCCGCACCAGATCGACCCACGGACGGAGCCGCTTCGATGATGCCACCGGCGCGATCGAGCGTGCTGGTGCCGTCGGCGGCGCTGCTGTGGGGTCTGCAGGCGGCGTTCCTCACGCCCGTGCTGGCATTGCTGCTGGTCTCGCTGTACGACGCGACCACCGTGCAGGTCGGCTGGGTCATCGCCGTCTACAACGCCAGCGGGTTCCTTGCTGCGCTGGTCATCCCGGCCCGCGCCGACCGAGCGCGCCGGTACCTGCCGTCCCTGGTGGTCTGCGCGGCCCTCACTGCGGCACTGGCCGCCGCGCTGGCGTTGAGCACGTCCTTGCCGATCGCCGCAGTGGCGCTGGCCGTGCTGGGCGGGCCGGCGAGCTCGGGGTTTTCGCTGCTGTTCGCGCACCTGCGGCATTCCGGAGCGACACCGAATCAGGTGGTCAACACCCGCGCCGTGGTCTCGTTCGCCTGGGTCGCCGGGCCGCCCATCGCCACCTTCCTGGTCGGGGCGTTCGGCGACCGCTCACTGTTGGCCGCACTCGGCGTCATCGGCGTGCTCAGTGTGGCCGTCACCGCGCTGATGATGCGAGGAGCGGCGTCGGACCGCCTCCGACCACCGGTCGTCGAACAGCAGACGACGATGAGACCGTCGCGGTCGACCGTCGCGGTGGTGATCGGCGCGTTCGTGGCCGTGCAAGCCGGGAACGCGGCCGCCGTTGCGGTGATGACGCTGTACGTGACCGAATCGCTGGGGCTCGGCGTCGTGTGGGCCGGCGCCGCGCTGGCCGTCGCGGCGGGGCTGGAGATTCCTGCCCTGCTGATCATGGGCCGGCTGAGCCGCCGTTTCACCAGCCTGGGACTGATCATCGCCGGTTGCCTGGCCGGCATCGCCTACTGCGCGGCCATGGCCGCGCTGTCCGGCCCCATCGCCCTGCTGGCCGTCCAGGTGCTCAGTGCCTGGTTGGTCGCGGCCGTCGCCGGGATCGGCATGACCCTGTTCCAGGACATGATCCCGCAGCCGGGCCTGGCCGTCGGCATCTACGCGAACACCCGCCGCATCGGGGCGATCGCCTCCGGGGCGATCATCGCCTTCGGTTCCACCAGCGCCCTGGGCTACCGCGGCG
The DNA here is from genome assembly GCF_000024365.1 of Nakamurella multipartita DSM 44233. Lineage (NCBI taxonomy): Bacteria > Bacillati > Actinomycetota > Actinomycetes > Nakamurellales > Nakamurellaceae > Nakamurella > Nakamurella multipartita. The sequence continues at coordinate 2,763,979 of NC_013235.1, read as the reverse complement.
TCTTCGTCGCGTCGGGACTGGTCACCGCACTGGCTCTGCTCATGCTCCTAGTGGTACGGATCAGACCCTCCCGCTCCGGCCACCATTGAGATGGAGGCTGCTGGCGGCCACCCGATGCCGTCGCTGCCCGGGCACTCGACGCTCTCGGCCGTTGCAGGCCGGCCGACGCGACCGTCCAGCCTTTCTGCGGCCGCTCAAGCCGCCACCAGGAACGGCAAACCGGTTGCCTTCCGCATCTGGTCGGCGAACACTTCTTGGCAGCGCGAGAGTTCCTGTCGGCGTTGGCGATGGGAGGTGCAATTCGGCCATGGAACGCCGTATGGCGTTGATCTTCGCCGTGGACGTCTACGACCATCCGGACCTGCAGCGGTTGTCCGCCCCGGTCGCGGACGCCGACGCGCTGGCCGGCACCTTGGGCGACCCGAAGTTGGGTGGTTTCGACGTTCGGACCAGCCACAACGCGACATCCGCGGAGACGGCCGAAATACTGGAAGACTTCCTGATGGAATGCCGGCCGGGCGACCTGGCCTTACTGCACTTTTCCTGTCACGGCTTGAAGGACGAATCCGGAGGGCTCTACCTCGCCGCCCGGAACACCATTCCGACCCGCCTGGCCTCGACCGCGACCGACGCCGGGCTGATCAATCACTTGATTCGCCGCAGCCGCGCCCGCAGCGTCGTGTTGCTGCTGGACTGCTGCTACGGCGGGGCATTCGAACGGGGCATGACGGCCCGCGCCGCCGGCAACGTGGCCGTCCGCGACCAGTTCTCCCAGGAGCCGCTGGGCGGCGGCCGGGGGCGGGTGGTGATCACGGCCTCCAGTGCCGTCCAGTACGCGTTCGAAGGCACCCGGCTCAGCGAGGAGCAGGGGCCGCCCGCGCCGTCGCTGTTCACCGGAGCGGTCGTGCAGGGAATTCGCTCGGGCGAGGCCGATCGCGACGGCGATGGTCTGGTCTCGCTGGGCGAACTGTACGACTACGTCTACGACCGCGTGCTCGGGCAGACACCCCACCAGACCCCGTCGAAATGGGAGTACGGGCTGGAGGGTGACCTGGTGATCGCCCGGTCACCGCGCCGGACCCTGCGGCCGGGCGACCTGCCGGCGCCGTTGATCGAGGTGATCGACCATGCCTACCCGGTGGTTCGGCGGGGCGCCGTGGAGGAATTGGCCCGCCTGGCCAACAGCGGCGAGCTGCCGGTCGCGTGGGCGGCCCGGCAATCCCTGCAGTCCCTGTGCGACGACGACAGCCGCAGCGTCGCAACCGCAGCCGCGGCCGCGCTGGACGCGACGGCGATGTCGGTGTCGGCGGCAGCGCTGTCCTTCGGTGAGGTCCCGGTCGGACCGGAGCCCGATCTGGCTGACCTGCGAGCTCCGCGGACCGCCCCTGGTGGAGCTCGCCGAGATCTCCGCGGAACCGGAGACTTTCCGAGTGTCGGTGCAGGGTCGGCTTGTTCGCGTGCGGATGGACGTGTCGACGCCCGGACGATTCGCCGGCACCCTGGCCGTCCGGTCGCCGGCCGGGGAGGTTCGGGTGCCGCTCACCGGCGTGGTCCGCGACGCCGACCCGGTGTCCCGTCCCGACGACGCGGACACGGCCGACCCGGTGCGTGCCCAAGCCGCTGCGGCCGTCACGGCAGCCACCGACGTCACGGACATCCCGGCCGACGAGCCGGCCACCCACCATCGGTCCGGGGATCGATACGGGACAGCCCCACTGCTGGCCGTCGGGGGCGGGATCCTGCTGGCCATGGCGCCGTTCTTCCCGTGGGCCAGCAGCGCGTTCGGTGGCGAAAGCTACTGGAGCGTCACCCGGGCGCCTGGCGTCATCCTGCTCCTGCCCGCTGCGGTCGTGTTCGCCGCGGTGGCCGCACTGGTGGCCGGTCGGTGGAGCGGGATCGCGGTGGGTGGCCTTCTGGGCACGGCCCTCGCCGGCCTCGGCCTGTTGCTCGTCACCGTGATCGCGACCGCGAGTTCTGACCAGACCACCTGGTACCCCGGCGTGCTGGCCCAGGCGGCCGGCGTGGCGCTCACGGGCACCGGCGGCCTGATCGCACTCCGATCTGCCCCCGGGCTGACGGATTCGGTCGCCGCGCGCTGGGACTGGCGAGGCGCGGTCGGTCTGGTCGTCGTCGTGGTCGGGCTGCTCGCCGCCGTCATCGATCTGTCCGAGCAGAGCGAGTCCGAGCCGTGGATGTGGGTCCCCCCGGTTGAGCTGGCCATCCTGGCTCTGCCCGTCCCGCTGCTGCGGCTGTCCGGCTCCCAGCGGAGGATGGCGCTGACCATGATCGTGTCGTTCGTAGTTCTGTGGATCGACGATGCCCCTTGGGTCGTCGCGGCCGGCGCGTATCCGTGGCTCGGTGCGACCGACTGGTGGCGGCTCGCCCTACCCCCGGTCGTGGTGGCGATCGGTTGCGTCATCGGCCAGCTCCCCCGTCCTGGCCGGAGCGCCGGTCGGGCAGACGGCCCGGGAACCGGTGGCGTGGGCGTGAGTGCCCCACGAGAACCGCAGGGGTGATCGATGGACCGTCTCGAACTGCGAGTTCAGGTCGCCGAAACCGACGCCGATCCCGGACGGATCGAGGACCTCACGCTGGCCCTGCGCCAGGAACTGCTCGTCGCGGACGTCGGGGACGTCGGCCGGACCGCGGGTGATCGCGCGCCCGAGGGGGCCCGAGGTGTGGATGCCGCCACGCTCGGATCGCTGCTGGTGGCCGTCGCCAGCTCCACCTTGGCGATCGCTCAGGCGGTCACCATCATCCGCGGATGGGTCACCCGCACCACCAAGGACTGCCGAGTGAAAATCTCGGTCGGTGACTCGATGCTCACGCTGTCCGGCCAACCCGATGAGCAGCAGGAGCACCTCATCAGGGAGTTTCTGAAGGCGGCCGTGTCCGCCCAGAGCACCGAGAATTCCGAGTGATCGCCTCGGATCGAGGGTCCGGCCGGACGCGGATCCGGTCAACGCAAGCGGACGGTCCCGGACCGGCTGGCCGCCCAGGCCGGACCGGGTGGGCGCCCCCGGACTGACCTCTCACCCCGTCCAGCCGAGGGCGGCGGGACCTTCTCCTCTGGGGGATCCGGACAAATGCGGACGAAGGTTGACTGAACGGTGCCGACCGGCTCGGTGGCACCGGGGAGGAGGAGCCATGAAGCTGGACGAACTCGTGAACTCGACCCGGGACACCCTGACGGTCAAGCGGGTCTTCGGGGAGCCGTTCGAACGCGACGGGCTGGCGGTCATCCCCGCCGCGTCGGTCCGAGGCGGTGCCGGCGGCGGCTCCGGTCACGACGAGAAGGGCCAGGAAGGTGAGGGCGGCGGCTTCGGAATGACCGGCGCTCCGGCCGGTGCGTACGTCGTCCAGGGCGGCAAGGTGAAGTGGCTGCCCGCGGTCGACCCGAACCGCCTGTTCGTCATGATCGGGATGGCCGTCATCGCGTACCTGCTGATGCGGCCGCGGATGGCCCGGGCCCGCACCGCCGCGGCCGGTTCCTGACCCCGGCCAGGACGGGACCCGGTTCGCGGGGTCCCCGGAAGACCGCCCACCGGTGACGTTCCCGGCGATGTATCACGTCGACGGCCCCGCCGGCGGGGCGGGTTTTCCGACAACGGTGTCGATCCGGTGCGGGTCGGGAACACGCGGCAGATGAGGCCGGAACACACCCAGGAACACCAATCCGCGTTCTCCGCCTCCAAAGGGCGGGTTCGGCAGGTACCGATAGCACCTGCCCACCCGACCGACGGCCGGAAGTGACGTGACCCGACCCACCAGCCTGATCCCGGACCAGCCCGCCGCACCCGGCCGGCCGGTCGCCCGACCCGACTCCCTGCTCGATCGCCCGGGCGGAGTCCGGGACCATCTCGCGGCCGTCGACGCCCTGCTGGGTCAGACCATGGACACCCTGACTCGGCACTGGACGGACCTGGCGGGCGGCCAGCCGCCCGATGTGCTCGGCGACGCCGATCTGCCCCAGCTGCTGCTGGCCCTGCTGGGCAGCGGCGGCAAACGGATCCGGCCGACGATGACCTACCTGGGCTGGGCCGCCTGCGCCGGCCCGGACCGCACCGGGGAACGCCGGCAGATCGTCACGGTCAGCGCCGCGCTCGAGCTGCTGCACCTGTTCGCCCTCGTGCACGACGACGTGATGGACGAGTCGGACTCGCGCCGGGGGGTGCCCACGGTGCACCGGCAGGCCGGCCGCCGGCACGCCGCGACCGGAGCCGTCGGCGACCCCGAGCTGTTCGGCACCAGTATCGCCATCCTGGCCGGCGACCTGGCCCTGGCCGAGGCCGAGGGCATGATCGCCGAGACACCGCCGGCGACCCGCCGGCTCTGGCGTCACCTGGTCGTCGAACTCGTGGTCGGGCAGCGTCAGGACCTCACCGGCACCGCGGCCCGCCGCCGGGATCTGCCCTTCGCGCATTCGGTGGCGATCCTGAAGTCCGGGCGGTACACGGTGCAGCGCCCGCTCGAGCTGGGGGCCGTCATCGCCGGCGCGCCGGACTCCACGCGACTGGCGTTGAGCAACTACGGCCAGCACCTGGGTGAGGCGTTCGCCCTCCGCGACGACGTCCTGGGGGTGTGGGGCGATCCGGCCCGCACCGGCAAACCCGCCGGGGACGACCTGATCAGCGGCAAACCGACTGTCCTGCTGTCGATCGCGGTGGACCGCACCCGATCCCCCGCCGCCCGGTGCGCGCTGGACCGGGTCGGCACGCCCTCGTTCGGCCGCGCAGATCTGGCGGTGCTGCTGGAGGAGTTGTCGACGAACGGCACCCGCTCGAGCGTCGAGCGGATGATCGGGCAGGCGGCCGAGACGGCCCTGCGGGCCCTGGACGACCCGGAGCTGGACCCCGACGCCGTCGCCGAGCTCCGCCGGCTCGCCCGCGCCATCGCCTGGCGTGAGCGATGAGCCGGGTCGTGGTGGTCGGTGCCGGGCTGGCCGGCCTGGCCGCCGCCTGTCACCTGGCCGGTCGCGGGCACGAGGTGCTGGTCACCGAGCGGGAGTCCCTGCCCGGCGGGCGGGCGGGCCGCCTGGAGTCGGCGGGCTTCGTGTTCGATACCGGACCCTCGGTGCTGACCATGCCGCAGCTCATCGCCGATACCCTGGGCGCCGCCGGGGTCCGGATGAGCGATGTGCTGACCCTGCGCCGGCTCGATCCGGCCTACCGGGCCGTGTACGCCGATGGCAGCACCTTGCGTGTGCCGGCCGATCGGGCGGCCATGCGCGCCGAGATCGCCGCGGCCAGCGGACCGGTCGACGCGGCCGCCTACGACCGCTTCGTGGACTGGCTCGAGCAGCTCTACGACGCCGAGTGGTCGCGGTTCATCGACCGCAACTTCGATACCGCCCTGGATCTCGTGTCCTCCCCGCGGGCCGCGGCCCGGTTGCTGCGGCTCGGCGCGTTCGGCCGGTTGGGACCGGCCGTCCGGCGGCGCTTCGCCGATCCGCGCCTGCACCGGCTGTTCAGCTTCCAGGCGTTGTACGCCGGCCTGTCCCCCGACGATGCGCTGGCTCTCTACGCGGTCATCACCTACATGGACACCGTCCAAGGGGTCTGGTATCCCGACGGTGGGATGCATGCCATTCCGGCCGCCCTGGCCGCCGCCGTCGAGAAGGCGGGCGGCCAAATCAGGTACGGCGCCGACGTCACCGAGATCCTGCGCCGCGGCGACACCGGTGCGGTCGCCGGCGTCCGGTTGTCCGGCGGCGAGACCGAACGGGCGGACGCGGTGGTGCTCACCCCCGATCTGCCGGTCGCCTACCGCCGGTTGCTGCCCGAGTTACGCCCGCCGCGCGCCGTGCGCAAGGGCACGTACTCGCCCTCCGCGGTGGTCTGGCACCTGGGCGTGCGCGGCCGCGTGCACGACGACATCGCCCATCACAACATCCATTTCGGGCACGAATGGGCGTCCGCGTTCGACGCCCTGCTGCACGACGGGCGGCTGATGCCCGACCCGTCCCGGCTGGTCACGGTGCCCAGCCGGTCCGACCCGGGTGCGGCTCCGCCCGGCGCGAGCACCCTGTTCGTGCTCGAGCCGGTGCCGAACCTGACGGCCGGCCCGGACTGGTCGACCGAAGCCGGCCCGATGCGGGAGCGGCTGCTGCAGTTCCTGGACGGTGCCGGGTACCCGACCGACATCGTCGCCGAAGAGATGGTCACGCCCCTGGACTGGGAACGCGGCGGCCTGCACCTGGGCACGCCGTTCTCGCTCGCCCATACCTTCGGCCAGACCGGCCCGTTCCGGCCACCGAACGTCGAAAAGCGCGTCCCCGGCGTGTTCTTCGCCGGCTCCGGGACCGTGCCCGGTGTCGGCGTGCCGATGGTGTTGATCTCCGGAAAGCTGGCCGCCGACCGCATCGGCAGCTACCTGGGGACGGGCCCGCGATGACCTCCGCCGTCCAGGACCGGCTGCTGCAGGACGGCTATCGCCGGTGCGCCGAGATCACCCGGCGCAACGGCACCACGTACTACTGGGGCGTCCAGCTGCTGCCCCGGGAGCGGCGCCGGCACGTGCACGCCGTCTACGCGCTGTGCCGGCTGGCCGACGACATCGTCGACGACCAGGCGGCCACCGCGGGCCGGTCAGCCGCCGAGATCGGCAGCCAACTGGCCGATTTCGCCGCCGACTTCCGGCGCGCCGTGACCGACGGGTCGGCCGACCCGGTGCTGGCCGCGGTCGGCCACACGGTCCGCACCGTGGGCATCGCGCCGGAGTGCTTCGACCGCTTCTACGGGGCGATGGCCATGGACCTGACCACCACCCGGTACGAGACGTGGGACGACCTGCTGGGGTACATGGAGGGCTCGGCCGCGGTGATCGGCGAGATGATGCTGCCGATGCTGCAACCGCTGGGCCCCGAGGCGTTCGCGCCGGCCCGGGCGCTCGGATTCGCCTTCCAGTACACCAACTTCCTGCGCGACGTCGCCGAGGATCTGGACCGGGGTCGCATCTACCTGCCGCAGGACCAGCTGCGCCGGTTCGGCGTCAAACCCGTCGATCTGGGACGTCGGCGGGTCACCCCGCAGTGGCGCGCGTTCCTGGCCCACGAGATCGACCGCGCGCGCGAGCTGTACCGGGCCGCGGACCGCGGCCTGCCCTTCCTGCCGCCGCGCTCGGCGCGCTGCGTGGGCACCGCCCGAGTGCTCTACTCCCGGATCCTGGACCGGATCGAAGCCGCCGACTACGACGTCTTCCGGACCCGCGCCCGGGTGCCCACCTGGCGCAAGGCCGGCACCGCGGCGCGGATCCTGGTCACCGGACCCTGATCAGGCCACCAGCCGGCGCAGCCGGCGCAGGGCGGGAACCCGGGAGGACATCGGGACCGACCACAGGTCGTGACCGCGGGTGCCCCACCCGGCCAGCAACGCGTTGGCCGCCAGCCAGCCGGTGGTGGCCGCGCGTTCCATGAGCGCGACCGGCAGATCGCAGCGCACGCCGTCGCCGGCCAGCACCAGGCGGTGGTCGGGAGTGCGGACCCCGGGCCGGTGCCGCCGCTCGCCGGGCCGGAACGAGGGGCAGTCGTCGGAGACCAGCCATTCGTCGGCCAGCACGGTCGCCGCCCCGGTCTCCGGGAACACCGCGGCCAGCTCGTCCCGCAACGCTTCTCGCAACGACTGCTCGGAGCGGGCCTGATCGATCGCGTAGGCGTGCACCTCGACCACCGATCCCCCGTGGTCGGTCGACCAGCGCCGGGCGCCGGCCTCGTACCGTTCCAGCACCGAGACGTTGTCCAGCAGCTCGAACCCACCCGTGCCCAGGAACGCCGGCCGGTCGGCCCGGACCGGCCGGTCCAGCCACAGCCGCCACACCACGAAGCGCGGCGCGTTGCCCGTCGTGGCCAGCGATGCCCGCCACCGGTCATCGGCCAGGCCGGTGGCCTCGGCGACGAGCCGGCGGGTGCTGCGCGGATCGGCGGCCAGCACCACCGCATCGACCTCCAGGTCCCGGCCGTTCGCGTCGTCAAAGGCGGCCCGCACCCCACCCTCCGCCCGGAAACGCAGGTCCTCGACCCGTACCCCGGTGCGCACGTCGACCCCGCGGCCCACCAGATGTCGCTGCAGCGGATCCCAGAACACCGTGCCGAAGTCGTCGGTCGCGACGTCGAAGAGCAGGCCCTCGGAGGAGCCGACGAAGTACAGGTGGAACATCGCCAGCAGCTCACCCGCGGCGTACTCGGTGGGGTCGGCGAAAAAGCTCCGGGTGAACACCTCCAACGCCAGGTGCCGGACCGCCGGCGGGAAGTTCAGCTCGTCCAGGAAGGCCGCGGCGCTCAGCTGGTCGAAGTCGTCGAAGGCCTGCGGGAAGTCCAGGTCGAGCATCCGGGACGAGGCGGCGATGTCCGCCTTGAGCAACGCGCGCGGCCCGAAGTTGGGGCTGCGCAGGGCGTACCAGAGCAGGTTCACCGGCGGCGTCCGCGGCACCCGGGCGAACGAGTCCGCCGCCCCGTCGGCCATCGCCACCGGGTAGTCCGCCACGCGGGTCAGCCCGGCCAGGGTGGGGTCGACCCGCCGCAGCAGGGTCCGCAGGTTGTAGTACTGGCGGAAGAACGCGTGGAACCCACGGCTCATCGTGACCCGGTCCTCGCCGTGGGTCACCGGCCAGGAGCGGACCCGGCCGCCGAGCTGGGGATGCTGTTCGGCCAGCACGACCCGGGCCCCGCGCTCGGCCAATCCGGTGGCCGCGGCCAGGCCGGCGATGCCGCCACCGACCACGAGCACCCGGGGGGCCGGGGCCGGCACCCGCGCGGACCCGTCACCGACCGGGTGCCACACGGCCATCCGGTCGCGACCCGGCCGCCACCGGCCACGCTCGTTCTGCTGGGTCATCTCGTCTCCTCCGTCGCCCGCTGGGCCGCGGTGCGGCCCGACCGGGTCCACATCACCAGGGTCAGCGTGACCAGGCCGAACCCGAACCCGAGATCCTCGATCGGCGCGTAGGCCAGCCGCACGCCCAGGATCACCTCCGGGTCGTACTGCACGATGCCCAGACCGGTCAGGATTCCGTTCACGATCAGCTGGAAGAACACCACGATCGCGTAGCTGGCCCAGAACAGCCGGGTGCGCAGCAGCCGGGTCCGGACGATCACCAGGTCCATCAGGACGGCGGCCACGATCGCCCCGATCGCGCCAGCGGTGTAGGCGCCGATCACCGCCGCGCCTCCAGGTCCGGTGCGGCCGCGTCCGCCCAGCCCGGCCGGAGCCGGCGCACCGCCTCGAAGGTCAGCAGCGCGCAGATCGGCACGACCAGGAAGAACATCAACTCCTCCCACGGCAGGATCCCGATGAACACGCCCGTCACGAACTGCTCGTCGAACCACCACCAGCCGGCGGCGGTGGCCAGGTAGTCCCAGAGCACGAAGACGGCGGCGACCGGCAGGATCGCGGCGGCGGCCCGCCGCCAGCGGCCGTAGACGCGGGCCCGCAGCACGAGCTCCAGCGGCGCGGTGAGCAGCAGGCAGGCCAGCAACACCGCCAGGTACGTCAGGTGCTGCACGAGTGAACCTCCGGATCGGTCTCGGTCACGGGCGGTGGTCCAGGATCAGGGGTCCGCGCGGCGTCAGGGTCAGCACCCCGGTCGGGCGCGGGTCACCGCCGACCCGGCGCAGGCGACCGCCGGCGAAGGCCCGGACCGCCGCCTGCACCATGGCGGTGGCCAGCGCGGCACCCAGGCAGATGCGTTCGCCGGCGCCGAAGGGCAGGTACCCCCAGGCCGGCAACGGCCGGTCGAAGCGCTCCGGTCGGAAGCGATCGGGCTGGTCCCACACCTGCGGATCCCGGTGGGTCAGGTAGGGGCTGTACAGGACCAGGTGCCCGGCCGGGACGCGCACGCCCTCGACGTCGACGTCCCGCACCGCCACCCGGCTGCCGATCCACCCGGCCGGGTAGAGCCGCAGCGCCTCCCGGACGACGGCGCCGGTCCGATCGGGGTCGTTCAGGTCGGGCCGGGCGGCGATCTCCCACAACGCGAACGCCACCGTGTGGGCGGTCGTGTCGTACCCCGCGGCCAGCGCGACCCTGGCCTCCTCGACCGCGTCGTCGGACGGGCCGGGCAGCGCCGCGAACGCGGCGAGCAGCGTGCCGGGCGGTGGATCGGCCAACGCCGCGCGCAGGACCCGGCGCATCCGCCGGATCCGCAGCGGCCGCGGCAACAGCGGCGCGGGCAGCGACCGGTCCAGCGGCGCCAGGAACTCCTCGAGCGCCGGCGACCGGCCGGGGCCGAAGAAGGCCTCGGTCAACAGCCGGCGCACGACGGCCGAGGCCCACGTCACCGCGTCGAAGGTGCCCTGCGGCCGCGAGCGATCGACGATGTCCTGGAACCGGCCGGTGAACAGCGGGGCGATGGCCTGGCGGTGGAACGTCGGGTTGAGCTGGGCCCGCCGCGGCCGGTGGGCCGGGGCGTCCAGGGCGATGACGCCCCCGCGCAGGAACGGCGAGAGCTGGCTCATACTTCCCCGGCTCCGAAAGCCGTCCAGGTCGCTCAGGATCGTCCGGTTCCAGCCCGGCTGGTAGCCGACCAGGGCCGGCCGCCAGAGCCGCACCCGGAACACCGGTCCCAGCCGCGCCCCTTCCTCCAGCAGGGCGATGGCGTCGCGGCCCCAGCGCGGCAGATGGCCGCTGAGCCGGGCCCCCGCCGGTTTCGGCACCGGCGGCCGCGGCAGCCCGGCGGCGGCGCGACCGGACGCGCGGGCGTCCGTCGTGATGACCGGACGGCTCACGTGACGTAGCTCCGGCCTCGCCAGACCTGCCGGCGGCGCAGGCCCTGCCCCACGACCGGCCCGGCGGCCACCGGCGCGGCGGCGATCGTCAGCGCGGCCAGCCAATCCCGACCACCGGTCTTGAGCTCCAGCAGCGCCCGCTCGGTGACCCCCAGCGCGGCGGCCACCCGCCACCGGGGCCGGGCGACGGCCAGCAGCACCGGCGCGGTGTACGCCAGAACGTGCCAGACCCAGGCCAGCACCACCAGCCAGCGGCGGCCGCCGGCCATCGGCAGCAGGCCGCGACCCAGGCCCGCGGTCACCTCGCGCCGGTTGCGGTACATCCGCACCTGCGCGGTGGACCCGCCGAGCGCGAGCCCGAGCCGCAGACCCCGGCGGCGGGCGAGCCGGGCCAGGGCGACATCCTCGACGACCTCGTCCCGGACGCCGCCGAATCCGCCGACCGCCGTGTACGCCTCGCGGCGAAAGGCGAGCAGCGCGCCGTGGGCCGCCGCGGCCGACCGGACCGGGCTGCGCAGCAGCCCGAACGGCAACCCGCACAGCAGGACGTCGACGATCAGCGGCGCCAATAATCGCTCGCTCCAGCTGCCGGTCCGGTGCCGGGGAAAGACCGAGAAAACCTGCGCGCCTTGATGTTCCATCTCGGCCAGGATCGCTTCGGCGGCCCCTGGGGCCAGCTGCACGTCGGCGTCGCAAAACACCAGGGTGGCGGCGTCGCTGGCCTGCGCGAGTTGCGCGCACGCCCACGGCTTGCCGGCCCAGCCGGCCGGACGCGGCCGACCGGGGATCAACCGGGCCGGCGAGCCGGACCAGGCGCTGCGCACCAGCTGCTCCACCAACTCCGCGGTCCCGTCGGTCGACCCGTCGTCGAGCAGCACGACCTCGCCGAAACCGGCGGCCAGCATGCCCGGCAACGCCTCCGGTATCCGATCCGCCTCGTCGCGCAACGGCACGAGCAGCACCGACTCACCCGCGTCGGGGCGTGGCCCCGGGGGCCGGCGCAGGGTCGGGAACCACCACAGGTTCGCGATCAGGACGGCCAGCTTGATCGACAGGAAGGCCAGCACGGGCACGGCGAGACCGTCGACCGCGGCCCTCCGGGCCGGCGACCGACCGGTGAGCCGTCCCGTCACCGGGACATCCGTTCCGACCAGCTGCGCACGCCCTTGACTACCGGCCGGTACCCCGGCACTGGATGCGAGGGATCGGCCCCGGCCAGCTCGGCATCGACCGCCTCGATCCGGCTGGCCAGGACGGCGGCCAGCTCGGCCACGACCGGGACGGGACTGATGTCCAGATAGGCCTCCGGTGCCTGGTGCCCGCGCAGGACGACCCGGGTCACCACGGCCCGCGTCGGGCGCCGGCCCCGGTGGGCCAACCAGGCCGCGCCCGGCCGGACGGGGCCGAGCGGGCCCGGCGCCCGCAGCTCGCCCTCCGGGAACAGCACGAGCACCCCACCCGAGCGCAAGACGTCCAGTGCCGCCCGTAGCCGGTCCGTCCCGACCGCCCCGGCCCAGCCGAACATCCGCCGGGAGCCGATGTTCGCCGGGTCCATCAGGACGCCGATGTCGGTCCGGCCGATGGAGCGCACCGCGGCCCGGGCCACGAAAAAGTCCCACCAGCTGTGGTGGTTGGCCGCCCAGATCGCCGGCCCGGCCGGCAGCTCGCCGCGGACCCACACCCCGCGCAGGTTCCGGCGGACCAGCTGGTCCAGGCAGAACGCCGTGACGGCGGCGGGCACGGTCGACCGGGTCGCCGATCGTGGCGGGGCCGAAGGCCGTGGCCGGTCGGGCCGCACCGCTTTCACTGACACCTCCGCCAACGTACCCACCGATCCGCCGCGGGCCGACATCGAGGGTTCATCCGCCGGCGGTGGACACCCTCCCGTCCGGCCTTGCACCAGGGTGGGCGCGTTCGTCGCGGGCGCGTTCGGCCTGCCGGCGGAGCCCGTCGAGCAGCAGATCCAGGCCGGCGCGGAACTGCTCGACGTCGTCATGGACCCGGAAGACGTCCAGAATGCTGTGCAGGAAAGGAAATTGGGCCTGGTCCAGATGCCGCCACTGGTTCACCACGTCGTCCATGTACTGCTCGCGGGTCATCGCTCCGGCGGCCACCTCGGCCGGCGGTTCCTGGCTCATGTCGGCGGCCAGGCCGATGACGAACCCGATCACGGCCGAGGCGGCGTCGAAGGACTGGCGGGCCGTCAACTGCAGGCGCAGGACCTGGCCGCCCACCCGTTCGAAGAGCAGCAGCGAGTTCGGCTGGAAGCCGGTGTTGCGCAGGAAGTAGCTGCTCAGCCAGGGTCGCGCGGCGGCCGCGGTGAACAGCGCGATCGCGATCCCCCGGAGGCCATCGATGGGGTCGTCCTCGTGCACGAAGTGCTCGGTGTCGGCGACCACCGATTCCAACGCGTAATCGGCCGCGCGGTCGAGCAACTCGTCCTTGCTCTGGACGTACCAGTAGATGCTGCCGACGCCGCCACCGAGCCGGGCCGCGAGGGCCCGGAAGGTCAGGGCCGGCTCACCGGCCTCGTCGAGCAGCAGGATCGCCTCGGTCAGCACCGCTTCCATCGAGTGCGAGGCACGCCGGCGGGCCGGCCGGGTGGGCGAGCGGAGCTGCGGGTCCTGGATCACCCTTGCACTCTATCGAACGCGGTTCTATAGTTCGAACGACGTTCGGTTATCGAACGCGGTTCGATCTGAGAGGTACCCCATGACCACACCCCCACCGGTGGGCGGCTCGCCGGCCACCACCGCCCCGGTCTCCCCCGTCCCCCTGCCGCCCGCCGACGGCGCGCCGGCCGGGCCGCCGGCCGGCCGGTTCTACCCATCGCTGCGCGCGGCCTGGATTCCCTTGGCCGCACTGTGTCTGGCGTTCTTCGTGGAGATGGTCGACAACACCCTGCTGACCGTCGCCCTGCCGACGATCGGCCGGGACCTGCAGGGCAGCACCACCTCGCTGCAGTGGATCACCGGCGCCTACTCGCTCACCTTCGGCGGGCTGCTGCTGACGGCCGGCTCGATCGCCGACCGGTTCGGTCGCCGGCGGGTCCTGCTCCTGGGCCTGTCGGCGTTCGGCCTGATGAGCCTGGCCGTCGTCGCGGTGACCACCACCGGCGAACTCATCGCCCTGCGGGCCGGGCTGGGCATCGCCGCCGCCGCCATGGCGCCGATCACCAACTCGCTGGTGTTCCGGCTGTTCGACGACGACGCGCTCCGGCGGCGGGCGATGACGGTGATGATCGTCGTCGGGATGAGCGGTTTCATCCTCGGGCCCCTCATCGGGGGCTCCGCCCTGGCTCACGTCGGCTGGCAGTGGCTGCTGCTGGTCAACGCGCCGATCGCCCTGATCGCCGCCGTCGGCGTGCGGCTGGGCGTGGCCAAGGACCACCCCGACGATCTCATCGCCGACCCCCTGGACCTGCCGGGCGCGGCGCTGACCATCCTGGCCATCGGGCTGGGCTGCTACACGCTGACCAGCGGTATCGAGCACGGTTGGGTGTCCCTGCCGACCCTGCTCTCGGCCGCCGGGGCGATCGCTTCCGTGATCGGCTTCGTGGTGCGCGAGCGTCGCACCGCCTTCCCCATGCTGGATCTGCGGTTGCTGCGCCACCCCGTCGTGCGTGGTGCGACCGTGGCCCAGCTGGGCACGGCCATCGCCATGGCCGGCGTGATGTTCAGCCTGGTCCTGCATTTCCAGTTCGCCTACGGCTGGAGCCCGATGGTCGCCGGCCTGGCCAACCTGCCGTTCATCGTCACCATGCTGGCCGCCACCCCGCTCACCGAGTACCTGGTCACCCGGTTCGGCCGCCGGATGGCCTGCCTGGTCGGCGCGGGTGCGCTGACCGTGGGTCTGGCCTGGCTGGCCTGGGCGGTCGACCACGGGTACCTGGCGATCGCCGCCGGCATGGTGGTGATGACCTTCGGGCTGCGCACCGTCATGACGATCTGCGCGGTCGGCCTGGTCGACGCCATGCCGGAGAACCGCACGTCGTTGGGGGCCGCCCTCAACGACACCGCTCAGGAGGTCGGCTCCAGCATCGGCACCGCCCTGGTCGGCACGTTGATCGCCGCGCTCGTGGTCACCGTCCTGCCGCTCGGCGCGTGGAGCCCGGAGCTGGTCGACTCGTACTTCCACGGCGAGCGGATCGCCTACCTGGTGCTCACGGTGCTGGTCGGTACGGTGGCCTTCCTCGGGGCCGCGACCCTGGACGACTCGCACCGTCCCGAGCAGCTGGCCGACGAGCAGCTCGAGTCGCCGGCCTGACCGGCGGCCGGGCCGAGGCGCCCGGTCAGCGCGCCTCGGACGGCTGGTCGCGCCACGAGTGAGCCGGTTCGAAACCCAGAATGCGACGGGCCTTGTCGATGCCCAGCAGGGTCTCGTGGGTGCCCAGGGGCCGGGTCACCGGGACATCCGGGAACATGCTTTCGGCCAGGTCCGCGCTGGACCGGCTCATCACGGTGTCGGCCGCCGCGATGATGAACACGTCCACCCCGGGCCGGGCGGCGGCCAGGGCCAGCGCGACAGCCTGGGCCCCGTCCCGGGCGTCGATGTAGCCCCACAGGTTCCAGATGCGGTGACTCGGGTCGTCGTCGTATCCCGGGAAGGCCGAGTAGTCGGCCGGTTCCATCACGTTGGAGAACCGCAGCCCGGTCATCGACAGCTCCGGATCCCATCGGCAGAACTGCCCGGCCATCTCCTCCTCCAGGGTCTTGGCCAGGGAGTAGGACGAGTTCGGCCGCGGGTGATACTCCTCGTCGACGGGCAGGTAGGGCGGCGGCGCCTGGGCGTCGAACGGCAGGCCGAGGACCGTCTCGCTGGACGCCCACACCACGGTCTTGATCCCGGCCGCCCGAGCGGCCGCGAAAACGTGGTAGGTGCTGAGAATGTTGTTGCCGAAGGTCGCCTCGTTGGTGGTCAGACCGGGCGCCGGGATGGCCGCGAGGTGGACGACGGCGTCGATGTGGTCGTATCGGTCGTCGACCCCGAGCAGCGCCGCCACGGTCTGTCCGTAGTCCGACAGGTCGACCCGCACGAAGGGGCAGCGAGCCTCGGGCGAGGCGACCTGGTCCAGATTGACGACCTCGTGGCCGTCATCGACCAGTCTGGCCACCACCGCCCGCCCGAGCTTGCCGCTTCCCCCGGTCACCGCGATCCGCGTCATCCACATCTCCCTGTGCGTCCCTGTGCGCCGGCCGCCCGACGAACTGGGGACCACGATTCAGGTGCCCCATCGAGGTGCGCTCAATCGTGGTTGACAGCTCGTCCGGTTGCCGGCAAAATTCTTACTGACCGTTCGGTCAGTTACAGCCATTCGATCGTCCGACCGTCTGCAGCGTGGCAGGGAGGCCGTATGTACGGCAATATCGACCGGATCGAAGCGTCCGCCACCGAGTCCACCGAGTCCACCGAGGACACCGAGGACACCGGGGACACCGAGGAAGCCGCGGCCCGACAGGCGGAGTTCGACCGGCTGATCGCGCAGGACCAGCGCATCGAGCCCCGGGACTGGATGCCCGAGGGCTACCGCAAGACGCTGATCCGGCAGATCGCGCAGCACGCGCATTCGGAGATCATCGGGATGCAGCCGGAGGGCAACTGGATCACCCGGGCCCCCAGCCTGCGCCGCAAGGCGATCCTGATCGCCAAGGTGCAGGACGAGGCCGGACACGGCCTGTACCTGTACTCGGCCGCCGAGACCCTGGGGGTCGACCGGGAGGATCTGCTGGACCAGCTGCACACCGGCCGGCAGAAGTATTCCTCGATCTTCAACTACCCCACCCTGTCCTGGGCCGACATGGGGGCGATCGGCTGGCTGGTGGACGGCGCCGCGATCATGAACCAGGTGCCGCTGTGCCGCTGCTCGTACGGACCGTACGGGCGGGCGATGGTCCGGGTGTGCAAGGAGGAATCGTTCCACCAGCGGCAGGGTTTCGAGATCCTGCACACCCTGTCCCACGGCTCGCCGGCCCAGCACGAGATGGCCCAGGACGCGGTGAACCGGTTCTGGTGGCCATCGCTGATGATGTTCGGCCCGCCGGACGAGTCGTCCGCGCACACGGTTCAATCGGCGGCCTGGGGGATCAAACGCTTCAGCAATGACGAGTTGCGCCAGCGATTCGTCGACATGTGCGTCGACCAGGCCCGCATCCTCGGTCTGCGCCTGCCGGACCCGGATCTGACCTGGAACGAGCAGCGGCAGCACTACGACTTCGGCCCGATCGACTGGTCCGAGCTGAACCGGGTGATCCGGGGCGACGGTCCGTGCAACGCCGACCGGATGGCCCGCCGGGTGGGTGCGCACACCGACGGGGCCTGGGTCCGGGAGGCGGCCAGTGCCTACGCCGCCAAGCACGCCGACCGGTCGGTGGTGGCCGCGTGACCGGGCCCGGAACCGGCGAACCCGTGGACGCCGCGGGTCCGCGGGCCCGGAGCCGGGGCTGGCCGTTATGGGAGGTGTTCGTCCGGGCCCGCCGGGGCCTGTCCCATCAGCACGTCGGCAGCCTGCACGCCCCCGATGCGGCGATGGCGCTGCGTAACGCCCGCGACGTCTACACCCGCCGGGGCGAGGGCGTCTCGATCTGGGTGGTGCCGGCCGCATCGATCTCGGCGTCCAGCCCCGACGAGAAGGATGCGTTCTTCGACCCGGCCCTGGACAAGGCCTACCGCCATCCGACCTTCTACGACGTGCCCGAGGGGGTGTCGCACCTGTGAGCACCGCCTCGACCGTCCCGTCCACGCCCGCGCCGGGCCCGGTGCCGGCGGACGCCCTGGCCCGCTACGTGATCGGGCTGGGCGATGACGCCCTGGTGCTCTCGCACCGGCTGGCCGAATGGATCACCCGGGCGCCGCAGCTCGAGGAGGACATGGCCCTGGCCAACATCTCCCTGGACCTGCTCGGTCAGGCCCGCACCCTGCTCACCTACGCCGGTCAGGTGCAGGGCCAGGGCCGCAGCGAGGACGACCTGGCCTACCTGCGCAGCGAGCGTGAGTTCACCAACGTGCAGCTGGTGGAGATCCCCAATGGCGACTTCGCGGTCACCATCGCCCGCCAGCTGATCTTCTCCGCCTACCAGTTCGAGCTGTACAGCGCGCTGGCCGGCGCGCCGGACGCGACCCTGGCCGCGCTGGCCGCCAAGGCGGTCAAAGAGGTCGATTACCACCGGGATCACGCCGCCCAGTGGACCCTGCGGCTCGGTGACGGCACCGAGCTCTCGCACGCCCGGATGCAGGCCGCGCTGGAGGCGACCTGGCCCTACGTCGAGGAACTATTCGACCCGGCCGAGATCGCCGATGACCTGCTGGCCCTTCCGGGCATCGCCGTGGACCCCGGCACCCTGCGCGGTGGCTGGTCCGACTACCTGCGGCCCGTCCTGGCGCAAGCGACACTGACCGAGCCGCAACCCATCCGGCGGTCCCGCGGCGGTCGCCGGGGCCTGCACACCGAGCATCTGGGCCACCTGCTCGCCGACATGCAGAGCCTGCACCGCGCCCACCCGGGGGTGCGGTGGTGACCGCCGGCCGGATCGACACCGCGATCGGGACGGACCGGGCGGCGGAGCCGGACCGGTGGCGCGCGGTGGCCGGCGGCGTCAGCGACCCCGAGATTCCGGTGCTCACCCTGCAGGACCTCGGCATCGTGCGCGACGTCGCCGTCGACGAGGCAGACGGCACCGTGCTGGTCACGCTGACCCCGACCTATACCGGGTGCCCGGCCACCGCCGTGATCGCCGCCGATGTCGAGGCCGCCCTGCGCGCGGCCGGCGCCGAGCGGGTGCTGGTGCGTACCGTGCTCGCCCCCGCCTGGAGCACCGACTGGATCAGCCCCGACGGCCGGGAAAAGCTGCGCCAATACGGCATCGCGCCCCCGGGGGCATGCCTGCCGGCCGGCTCGGCCGCGCGCCCGGTCGGTCTGACCCTGTCGGTGCGCTGCCCACGGTGCGGCTCCGGTCGCACCCGCGAGGTCAGCCGATTCGGCTCCACCCCCTGCAAGTCCCACTGGACCTGCCAGGACTGCCTGGAACCCTTCGACTCGTTCAAGGCGATCTGATGGCCATCACCCCCGAGATCGCCGAACCCGCCGCCGGCCGCCGGCACGCCGTCTTCCACCCGCTGCGGGTCGCTGCCGTCGAGCGGCTGACCGAGGACGCGGTGGCCGTTACCTTCGAGGTGCCCGACGAGTTGCGGGACGAGTTCCGGTTCAACCCGGGTCAGCACCTGTCGGTCAAGGCCGCCGCGCTCGGCGACGACGTGCGGCGCAACTACTCGATCTGCGCACCGGCCACCGGCGGTCCGCTCCGGATCGGCGTCAAACGCATTCCCGACGGGGTGTTCTCGGCCTTCGTCGCGGACCGGCTCCAGCCCGGCGACACACTGGAGGTGATGACGCCGACCGGAACGTTCTCCACCCGGCTCGATCCCCACCAGGCCAAGCGCTACGTCGCGGTGGCCGCCGGCTCCGGCATCACCCCGGTGCTGTCCATCCTGGCCACCGCGCTGGAGGTGGAGCCGGACAGCACGGCCGCGCTGATCTACGTCAACCGGCGCACGTCCACGATCATGTTCCTGGAGGAACTGGAAGACCTGAAAAACCGGTTCCCGGCCCGGTTCCAGTTGATCCATGTGCTCGGCCACGAGCTGACCGAGGTCGACATGCTCTCGGGGCGGCTCGATGTCGACCGGTTCGAGCGCATCCTGGACACCATCCTGCCGGTGGCGGACGTCGACGACTGGTTCCTGTGCGGACCGCTGGCCATGACCGACACCGTCCGTGGCGTGCTGCTGGATCGCGGCGTGCCCGGTGACCACGTGCACCGCGAGCTGTTCCACGTCGGCGCCCCGCCCCGGCGCCGGATCCGGCCGGTCGACGTCCCGGCCAGCGGGGCCCGGGTCACCGTCATCCTGGACGGCCGTTCGGTCGAGATGACCCTGCCCCCGGACGGCGACTCGATCCTGGACGCGACCCTGCAGGTGCGCTCCGATGCCCCGTTCGCCTGCAAGAACGCGGTGTGCGGCACCTGCCGCGCCCGGGTGACCGAGGGGAAGGTGGAGATGGACGGCAACTACGCCCTCGAACCCGACGAGCTGGCCCGCGGTTTCGTCCTGACCTGCCAGGCGCACCCGGTCACCGACCGCGTCGTCGTGGACTTCGACCAGTGACCGCCCCGACCACCGGCCGCAGGTCGGCCGGCGCGGCCACCGCGCTGATCACCCTGCAGCGTCGCGGACCGGTGAGCCTGCGGGGCCGGGGGGCCGCCGCCTACGCCTGCTCGGTCGCCCGGGACCGGCGGCTGCGCACGACCGTGCCCGACTGGAACGATCCGGGCCGGTACGCCGCCCGGCAGGCCGGGTTCACCCCGCTGGAGATCCGCGCCTACCACCAGCAGCACTACCAGGTCTTCGAGCACACCGCCTGAGCCGGTGCCGCCCACCTGTCCCGAACAAAGGAGTTCCGCAGTGACCGTTGCCGTCACCAGTTACGTCGCCGGACGCTGGCAGGACCCGGCCGGCGACCGGGTCGCCCTGCTCGACGCGGTGACCTCCGCGCCGGTCGCCGAGATCGGCACCGCGCCCATCGACCTGGCCCCGGTGATCGATCACGCCCGATCGGTCGGTGGACCCGCGCTGCGGGAGCTGACCTTCCACGAACGGGCGCTGGCCCTCAAACACCTGGCTCTGCACCTGAACGGCCGCCGGGACGCGTTCTACGCCCTGTCCGCCTGGACCGGCGCGACCAGGCGGGACTCGCTGATCGACGTGGACGGCGGCATCGGTGTGCTGTTCACCTACGCCAGCAAGGGCCGCCGGGAACTGCCGAACACCGGCGTGCTGGTCGACGGCCCGGCCGAGAAGCTCGGCCGGGGCGGGCAATTCGTCGGCCAGCACATCTACACCCCGCGCCGCGGCATCGCCTTGCAGATCAACGCATTCAACTTCCCGGTCTGGGGCATGCTGGAAAAGCTCGGCCCGGCGTTCCTGGCCGGGGTGCCCACCGTCGTCAAACCGGCGTCCCAGACCTCGTACCTGACCCAGGCCGTGGTCGCCGAGATCATCGCGTCCGGGCTGCTGCCCGAGGGCAGCCTGCAGCTGGTGGCCGGTGGTTCCCGAGGCCTGCTCGACCTGCTCGACGAGCAGGACACCGTCGCCTTCACCGGTTCGGCCGCCACCGCCGCCGCGCTGCGCACGCATCCGCGGGTGCTCGCCGGAGTCCGGTTCAGCTCGGAGGCGGACTCGCTGAACTTCTCCGTCCTGGGCGCCGACATCGCCGCCGGCAGCGTCGAGTTCGACCTCTACGTGCGCCAGCTGGTGACCGAGATGACCGCGAAGGCGGGCCAGAAGTGCACCGCCATCCGGCGGGCCCTGGTCCCGGAGCCGTTGGTGCCGGCGGTGATCGACGCCGTGCAGGCCCGCATCCGCGACAAGGTCCGGGTCGGTAATCCGGCCGCCCCGGAGGTCACCATGGGGGCGCTGGTCGGGCTGGCCCAGCGTGACGAGGTCCGCAAGAGCCTGAATGCCCTGGCCGGGGCCGCCCGCATGGTGGTCGGCGACCCGGACCGGTTCGACCTGGTCGACGCGGACCCGCGGCGCGGCGCGTTCCTGCCGCCGATCCTGTTGCACGCCGCGGACTCCGCCCGCTCCGAGCCGCACGAGGTCGAGGTGTTCGGCCCGGTCAGCACCGTCATCGGTTACCGGGACACCGCCCACGCCGTCGAGCTGGCCGCCCGGGGCCGGGGCAGCCTGGTCGGTTCGCTGGTGTCGGCCGATCCCGACGTCGTGCGGGAACTCGTGCTCGGGGTGGCTCCCTGGCACGGCCGGCTGCTGGTCCTGGATCAGGAATCGGCCCCCGAGTCCACCGGGCACGGATCGCCGCTGCCCACGCTGGTGCACGGCGGTCCGGGCCGCGCCGGCGACGGCGAGGAGCTCGGCGGCATCCGTGGCATGAAGCACTACCTGCAGCGCACCGCGATTCAGGGTTCGCCGCGGGCGGTCTCGGCGATCACCGGGACGTGGGTGACCGGCGCGCCGCGGACCACCGGCGGGGTGCACCCGTTCCGCAAGAGCCTGGCCGAGTTGCGGATCGGCGACGCCGTCGTCGCCGGCCCCCGGGTGATCACCCTGGACGACATCGAGGCGTTCGCCGAGCTGTCCGGAGACACCTTCTACGCACACATGGACCAGGCGGCCGCCGCAGCCAACCCCTTCTTCGACGGCCGCGTCGCCCACGGCTACTTCGTCGTCTCGCTGGCCGCGGGCCTGTTCGTCTCCCCCGAGCCCGGCCCGGTGCTGGCCAATGTGGGCCTGAACAACCTCGTCTTCACCACCCCGGTCTACCCGGGGGACGCGTTGACGGTGGCCCTGACCGCCAAGGCCATCTCGCCCCGGGTCGACTCCGACTGGGGGGACGTCACCTGGGACGCCGTCATCACCAACCAGAACGAGGCGGTCGTGGCCACCTACGACGTGCTGACCTCGGTCGCCAAGACCTGGCCCGTGGCCCCGGCCGAGTAAGGAGCGCACACCACCGTGCAAGACCGCACCCCCGACCCAGCTTCCCTCGACCCGATCGAGCGGGCCTCGGTCGACGAACTCCGCGCCCTGCAGGTGCGGCGCCTGCATGCCTCGCTGCGGCATGCCTACGCCAACGTGCCGCATTACCGGGCCGCCTTCGACGCGGCCGGCGTGCACCCGGACGACTGCCGGGACCTGAGCGATCTGGCCAGGTTTCCGTTCACGACCAAGGCGGACCTGCGGGCCAACTACCCGTTCGGCATGTTCGCGGTGCCCCGCGAACGGATCGCCCGCCTCCACGCCTCGTCCGGGACCACGGGCCAACCCACCGTCGTCGGTTACACCGCCGGCGATCTGGACATGTGGGCCGAGGTGATGGCCCGATCGATCCGGGCGGCCGGCGGCCGCCCCGGCGACCGGGCCCACATCGCCTACGGGTACGGACTTTTCACCGGCGGGCTGGGCGCCCACTACGGGGCCGAGAAGTTGGGTTGCGCGGTGATCCCGGTCTCCGGCGGGATGACCGAGCGGCAGGTGAGCCTGATCCGGGACTTCGAACCGGACCTCATCATGGTCACCCCCTCCTACATGCTCGCGATCATCGACGAGATGCAGCGGCAGGGCCTCGATCCGGCCACGACATCGCTGAAACTGGGCATCTTCGGGGCCGAACCGTGGACCACGACATGCGCCGGGAAATGGAACAGCGGTTGGACATGCACGCCCTGGACATCTACGGTCTGTCCGAGGTCATCGGCCCGGGCGTGGGGGTCGAGTGCATCGACAGCAAGGGCGGCCTTTCCATCTGGGAGGACCACTTCTACCCGGAGATCGTCGACCCGGTCACCGGGGATGTGTTGCCCGACGGTGAGTACGGCGAGTTGGTCTTCACCTCACTGACCAAGGAGGCGATGCCGGTCGTCCGGTACCGCACCCGCGACCTGACCCGCCTGCGGCCGGGCACCGCCCGGCCGATGCGCCGGATCGAGAAGATCACCGGCCGCAGCGACGACATGATCATCCTGCGCGGGGTGAACCTGTTCCCCACCCAGATCGAGGAGCTGATCCTGCGGGTACCGGCGCTGTCCCCGCACTTCCAGTGCCAGCTGGACCGGCCCGGTCGCCTGGACCGGCTGACCGTCCGGGTCGAGCACCGGGTCGACGCCGATCCGGCCGCCGCCGAGCAGGCAGCCGACGTGCTGGGCACGCTGATCAAGAACCGGATCGGGGTCACCGTGGCGGTCGACGTGGTCTCCCCCGGTGGGATCGAACGTTCCGTGGGCAAGATGCGCCGGATCGTCGACCTGCGGCCCAAGGATTGACCCGCCGATCATGGGCGGCCCGATCTCGACGGCGCCGACTGACCGAATGATCGGTCAGCCGGTGCGGCATACTGCCCGGTATGGCCGCCAGCCCAAACCGGATGGACCCGACGGCGGGCGCCGCGGACGCCCGCCGGGTCCCCCGGGGACGGCCGGCCCGCTACAGCCGCGAGGAACTGCTGGGGCTGATCGTCGCGGTGTTCAACCAGCACGGTTACGAGGCGGCCAGTATGGCCGACCTGGCCGCCGCCACCGGTCTGACGAAATCCGCCTTCTACCATCACTTCACCAGCAAGGAAGAGCTGCTGTCGATGGCGGTGGACCGGGCTCTGACCGCCCTGTCCGATGCATTGGACCGCACGATGCAGGCCGCCGACCTCCCGCCGGTCGACCGGTTGGAACAGGCCGTCCGTTCGACCGCGCAGACCCTGATCGACGAACTGCCCTACGTGACCCTGCTCCTGCGGATCCGCGGCAACACCGAGGTCGAACGCGCGGCGCTGACCCGTCGCCGCGCCATCGACGATCGGCTGGCCGCCCTGGTCCGGGCGGCCGCCGACGCCGGGCAGATCCGCCCCGACATCGAACCGCGGCTGGTCAGCCGCCTGCTGTTCGGGATGATCAACTCCATCCACGAGTGGTACCGGCCGGGCAGCCGCACCAACTCGCGGCAGAGCATCGTGGACGGGGCCGTCGGGCTCGCGCTCGACGGGTTACGCCCCCGGACCGGCTGACCGGCCACGCCTTGGCGGCCCGCCGGAGCCGTCACCGGCCGGGACCGTTGATCGAGAGGGTGTGAGATGTCCCTTCCCGCTGTGGTTCCCGTCCGGGTGGCGGTGATCGGCGGCGGCCGCATGGGCGCCGGGATCGCCCAGGTCTTCTTGACCGCCGGCGCCCGGGTGGCGGTGGTCGAGGCCGGCCGGGACGCCTCTCGGGCGGCCCGGCAGCGCATCGCCGACGGGGTGGCGCAGGCGCAGCTGCGGGGCCGGCTGTCCGAGAGCGTCGAGGACATGCTGGGCCGGCTGTCCCTGCTGGATTCGGCCGCCGAGCTGCCCTCGGACACCACCCTGGTGGTGGAGGCGGTGCCCGAGCGGGCCGAGCTCAAGGCCACCGTGCTGACGGCCGTCGAAGCGGCGGTCGGCGCCGACACCGTGATCGCCACCAACACCAGCTCGCTGTCGGTCACCGACCTGGCCGGTGCCCTGCGGCGGCCCGACCGGTTCCTCGGGATGCACTTCTTCAACCCGGTGCCCGCGTCCCGGCTGGTCGAGCTCGTCGTTGCCGCCCGCACCGATCCCGGATTGATCGACCGGGTCGACGGCTGGGTCGGCGCCCTGGGCAAGACTGGAATCGTGGTCCAGGACCGACCCGGCTTCGCCTCGTCCCGCCTGGGTGTCCTGCTCGGGCTGGAGGCGATCCGGATGCTGGAGGAGGGTGTCGCCGACGCCGAGGCCATCGACACCGCCATGGAACTGGGCTACCGGCACCCGATGGGGCCGCTGCGCTCCACCGACCTGGTCGGGCTGGACGTCCGGCTGGCGATCGCCGAGTACCTGCACGCCACCCTGGGTGAGCGTTTCGCCCCGCCGCAACTGCTCCGCGACAAGGTCGCCGCCGGTGAGCTGGGTCGAAAGACCGGCCAGGGCTTCTACGCCTACCCGTCGCGGCCGGCGGCCGACTCGTCCGACCGGAGGCGACACCCTTGACCAGGCCGGACTTTCCGCCGATCGAGTCGGCCGCCGGCCCGGATGAGCTGGCCGGGCGGTGCGCCGCCGCGATGTGGGCGCAGGACCGGGCCAGCCAGCAGCTGGGTATGAGCCCCCCGGTCGTCGGCCCCGGACGGGCCAGCCTGACGATGCGCGTACGCGAGGACATGGTCAACGGTCAGGGCAATTGCCACGGCGGGGTGCTGGCCACGCTCGCCGACAGCGCGTTCGCGTTCGCCTGCAACACCTACGACGAGGTGACGGTGGCCGCGGGCTTCGACATCGTCTTCGTCGCCCCCGCCCGGCTGGGCGATCAACTGACCGCGACCGCCCTCGAGCGGGCCCGTTTCGGCCGCAGCGGCCTGTACGACGTGTCCATCACCCGTGCCGACGGCGAGCTCGTGGCCGAGTTCCGCGGTCGGAGCCGCTCCCTGGGTCGGCCCCTACTCGGGCCGGGTGAGCCTTCGGCCGGGGCGTGATCGGGGGGCGGACAATGAGGTCCGTGACCGATCCGCCGTCCCCGCCACGACCCAGCGCCTCGGCCGGCGGGCCGCCGCCGGACGACCGGCCCGCCTGGCGCCAGCAGACCCGCGGCGAGCAACGGTGGGAGGTCAGCATTGCGGTCGCGGCGATGATCCTGCTGCAACTGCGGCTGCCCGGTGACCTGACCCCGATCGGCCGGTGGACCCTGCCGGCCATCGAGCTGGTGATCGTGGTCGTCCTGATCGCGGCCAATCCTTTTCGGATCGAACGAACCTCGCCGGTGTTGCGGGGCCTGAGCCTGGGTCTGATCGCGGTGGCCAGCCTGGCCAACGCGCTGGCGGTGGTGCTGCTGGTCGACGACCTGATCTCGGGCACCAGCGCGGACGACCCCGCGCCCCTGCTGGCCTCCGGCGCGAACATCTGGATCACCAATGTGATCATCTTCGGGCTCTGGTACTGGGAGTTCGACCGTGGCGGACCGGCCGCTCGGGCGGCCGGCACCCACCAGTCCCCGGACTTCCTCTTTCCGCAGATGGCGGATCAGACGGCCACTTTCCGCGACTGGGAACCCCGATTCTCCGACTACGCCTACGTCTCGTTCACCAACGCGACGGCGTTCAGCCCGACCGACACCATGCCGATGTCCAGGTGGACCAAACTGGCGATGATGCTGCAGTCGGCGGTCTCCCTGGTGACGGCTGCGCTGGTGATCGCCCGCGCCGTCAACGTCCTGAAGTAGCGCCAGGGCGACCGGAACGGTGGCCCGGGCACCCGTGCCGGACCGGTTTGTCGATCGGCTCGGCCGGGCACCTCGTGTCCGAGGGACACACAGCGGCGGGGCCGCCTCGGATCGACCGTGAGGATGCACATGGTGTCGGTGGGCTACACGTTGATGACGGAACAGGCCGGCCCGCGCGAGCTGGTCAGGCACGCCGTGGCGGCCGAGCGGGCGGGCTTCGACTTCGCGGTCTGCAGCGACCACTTCTTTCCCTGGCTCGACGAGATGGGGCACTCCCCCAACGCCTGGGTCACGCTCGGCGCCGTCGCCCAAGCGACCGAGCGGATCGACCTGATGACCTACGTCACCGCGCCGACGTTTCGGTACCACCCCGCCGTGGTGGCGCAGCAGGCGGCCACGCTGCAGATCCTGTCGGACAACCGGTTCACCCTCGGCCTGGGGTCGGGTGAGGCCCTCAACGAGCACATCGTGGGCACCGGCTGGCCGTCGGCCGACGTGCGGCAGGCCCGGCTGGTCGAAGCAGCCACCATCATCTCCGCCCTGTTCGACGGCGGATACGTGAACTTCGACGGCCGGCATTTCCGGATCGACTCGGCCAAGCTGTGGGATCTGCCCGAGAAGCGGGTACCGGTCGGGATCGCGGTCTCGGGTGCCCAATCCTGCACCTTGTTCGCCTCGCTGGCCGAGGTGATGATCGCCATCGACCCGGATCCGCGCCTCGGGCAGTGGTGGGACGCCGCCCGCACCGACAGCTCGTCGGGCTCCGCGGAGGCTGTCTCCCGCAAGGTCGCGCAGTTGCCGATCTCCTGGGACAGCGATCGCGAGGCCGCCGCCCGCCGCGCCCACCAGCTCTTCCGCTGGAGCCTGAGCGGCTGGAAGGTCAATGCCGAACTGCCCGGCACCGCGGCCTTCGACGCGGCCGCGGCCACCGTTCGGGTGCCGGACGTCGCCGAGAAGATCCCGTGCGGCAACGACATCGACGCCATCGTGGAGGCCGCATCGGCCTTCTTCGACGCCGGGTTCACCGACCTCGCGCTGGTGCAGATCGGCGGCGACCAACAGCACGACTTCTTCGACGCGGCCGCGGATCTGCTGACGGCGCTGCGCTCGATTCAGCCCGGCTGATCGGTCACGGCTGATAGGGCGGAGCGACTCCCCAGCCCCACCGGGGGACCGGAGCGTGCTCGACGACGGGCGCGCCCGGCTGCGAGTTGGCCATAGCCAGACGTGTCCCCCATTCCAGATAACCGACCAGAGCGGCCCGGAACTCGGGATCGTCCGGCAACCCGGCGTCGTCGGCGGCACGCGACATCAGGGAGGCGAACCGGAAACGCTGCTCGGCCGTGATGCCCAGATTGAGGTGATGGCTCAGCATCGCCTCGTAGCCACCGTGTTCGGCGGTGTAAGTGGGTGGCCCGCCGAACACCTCGGACCACCAGTCGATGACGTGCTCGCGGTGCTGCACCGTCACCCCGCCCGGAAAGAATGGCGAGAGCAGCGCGTCTGCTTCGACGCGGTCGTAGAAAGCGTTGATCATGCGGCCGACGGCCTCGCGGCCACCAGCCCATTCGAACAGAGTCGGATCCGCCACGACAGAACTGTAACGCCGGCACGGCAGCCCCAAGGCCCGGCGGGTCAAGGGGAACCGGTCCGGGTCAGCGGATCAACTGCGGGTCGCCGCCTGCCGGGCCAGCTCGGCCCGGGCCAACGCATTGAGGTGCACCTCGTCCGGGCCGTCGGCAAAACGCAGCGTGCGAATCGCGGCGTAGGCATTGGCCAGCCAGAAGTCCTGGGACAGCCCGGCCGCACCGTGGGTCTGGATCGCCTTGTCCCGGGTGTCGCGATCTTGATGGCCTGGATCTCGGTGTGGGCGCCCTTGTTGCCGACGGTGTCCATCAGCCAGGCCGTCTTGAGCACCAGCAGCCGCAGCTGCTCGATGCGAACCCGCGACTGAGCGATCCAGTCCCGGATCACCCCCTGCTGGGCCAGCGGCCGGCCGAAGGCCACCCGCTCGTCGGCCCGCGCGCACATCCGCTCGATCGCCCGCTCGGCCAGGCCGATGGCCCGCATGCAGTGGTGGATCCGGCCGGGTCCCAGGCGGGCCTGGGCGATGGCGAAGCCGTCCCCCGGGGCACCGATCAGATTGCTTGCCGGCACCCGCACGTCGGTGAGGGTGAGCTCGGCATGACCACCGTGCTCGTGGTCGTCGTAGCCGAAAACCTCCATGCCCCGCCGGATCTGCAGACCGGGGGTATCCCGAGGGACCAGGATCATCGACTGCTGCCGGTGCCGGGGTGCGTCCGGATCGGTCTTGCCCATGACGATGAAGATCCGGCAGTTCGGGTTCATCGCCCCGGTGATCCACCACTTATGGCCGTTGATCACGTAGTGATCGCCGTCCCGCTCGATCCGAGTGGCGATGTTCGTGGCGTCGGAGGAGGCCACCTCGGGTTCGGTCATCGCGAACGCCGAGCGGATCCTCCCGTCCAGCAACGGGTCCAGCCAGTCCCGCTGCTGCTCCGGGGTGCCGAAGGAGTCCAGCACCTCCATGTTTCCGGTGTCCGGGGCGGCGCAGTTCAACGCGGCCGGCGCCAGCAGCAGGCTCCGACCGGTGATCTCGGCCAGGGGCGCGTATTGCAGGGTGGTCAGGCCGGCTCCACGGGCGCCGGGCAGGAACAGGTTCCACAGCCCACGATGCCGGGCTTGCCCCCGCAACTGCGCCAGCACCGGGGCGGCATCCCACGCCCAGCGGTCGTCCGCCGCGGCGAGTTGCTGATGGAACACCGCTTCGGCCGGCTCGACGGACCCGGTCAGGAAATCCAGCAGGTTCGCCCGCAACTCCTCGGTCCGCGCATCAAAGGCGAAGTCCATCAGCCGTTCTCCCTCAGCGCGCGCAGGCCCGCAGCTAGCAACGGCGGCACCGCCTCGCCGATACCGGCGAAGCCGGCGCCGACGGTCTGGCCGCGGCTGTGCCGCAGGTGAATGCCTTCCAGAATGCCGGCCAGCTTGTACGAGGCCAGGCCGAGATACCAACCGAATCGGGACATGTCCCGGTCGCTGCCGGCGGCGTAGCGCGCCCGGACCTGCGCCTCGGTGAGGTAGCCGGGGGCCGCGGCGGCGTCCAGGCCCAGGGGTGCGAGCAGCCCGCCCAGCCGCTGGTAGACCACCAGCAGGGCCAGGTCGGTGAGCGGGTCGCCCAGCGTCGCCATCTCCCAGTCGATGACGGCGGCCGGCCGGTCGTCCTGGTCGACCAGGACGTTGTCCAGCCGGTAGTCCCCGTGCACGATGCCGATCGGTGATGCGGCCGGGACGTCGGCGGCGAGCGCGTCGTGCAGGGCGTCGGCCGCGGGCAGCTCCCGGGACCGGGACGCGTCCAACTGCCGGCGCCACCGCTGCACCTGACGGGCCAGGAACCCCTCGGGTCGGCCGAAGTCGGCCAGCCCCACCGCATCCGGATCCACGGCGTGCAGCCGGGTCAGGGTGTCGACCAGGCCCTGGGCGATGTGTCGGGTGCGGGTGGGGCCGAGCGCGGCCAGCTCCGCGGCCCGCCGGTACGGGGTGCCGGCGACCCGCTGCATCAGGTAGAACGGCGCGCCCAACACACCGGTATCCAGGCACAGCGCGATGGTCCGCGGGACGGGCACCCGGGTGTCCCGCAGGGCCGTCATCACCCGGTACTCGCGGCCCATGTCGTGCGCGATGGCCAGGACATCCCCCAGCGGCGGCCGCCGCAGGATCCAGGTCTGCTCACCGTCGGTGAGCGTGTAGGTCAGATTCGAGCGGCCGCCGGCGATCAGCTCGGCCCGCAACTGCGGACCGGCCGCGGGCAGCACCGCCGGCAACCAGCCGGCCAGCCGCGCCAGGTCGAGGCCGGGCGGCCCGCTCACACCAGCCCGCCGGCGAGCAGCAGGCCACCGTCCACCGCGACGGTCTGCCCGGTGATCCAGCCGGCGTCCGGGCTGAGCAGGAAGGCGACCACGCCGGCGATATCCGTCGGCACGCCGAGCCGGCCCAGCGGGTAGTCCGCCGCGACCTGTTCCTCGCGACCCTCGTACAGCGCGGTGGCGAAGCGGGTCTTGACCACGGCGGGAGCGACGGCGTTGACGCGGATGTCGGGTCCGAGTTCGACGGCCAGTTCCTCGGTCAGGTGGATCAGCATCGCCTTGCTCGCCCCGTAGAGGGCGATGCCCGGGGCCGGGCGCAGACCGGCCACCGAGGCCACGTTGACCACCGCCCCACCGTGCTCCCCCAGCCACGCCCGGTGCACCTGCTGCAGCCAGGCCACCGCAGCCAGGCAGTTCACGTCGACGACCTTGCGCGCAGCCGCCAGGTCGAGGTCCATCAGCGGCCCGTAGACCGGGTTGATCCCCGTGTTGTTCACCAGAAAGTCGATGCGGCCAAAGGTGTCGATGGTCCGGGTCACCGTGTCGACCTGGTGCTCCGGGTCGTCGGCGCGCCCGGCCACGCCCAGGGCGAGCGCCGATCCCCCCAGCTGGGCGACTGCTTCATCGAGGGCGGGCTGCTGGCGACCGGTGACCACGACCCGGGCGCCGTCGTCGACCAGCCGCTGGGCCACGGCCAGGCCGATCCCGCGGCTGGCGCCGGTGACGATCGCAGTACGGCCGGCGAATCGACCCGTCCCGGTCGGGCGGTCAACCATCGGTGTACCTCCACGGTGCGGTGGTCAGGACGTGGTGTTGAGCACCGTCAGGGTGCCGGCGTTCAGATTGGTGACGTAGGCGAACCGGCCGTTGGGCAGGACGCCGATGCTGGTCGGCGAGTCGACCGGGATGGTCGCGGTGACCTGGCGGGTCGCCGCGTCGATGACCGACACCGTGTTGCTCTGCACATTCGCGGTGTAGAGGTACTGGCCGTCGGCGCTGTAGGAGATGTCCTGCGGATTGGTGCCGACCGGGATGGTGCCCAGGACCTGGTCGGTGGCGGTATCGATGAAGTAGACGTCGTTGCTGTCGAAGCAGACGACGACCACCTGGGTGCCGTCGGGCGAGACGGCCACGCTGTGCGGGCTGGTCCCGACCGGGATCGTGGTGAGGACGGCCCGCGAGGCCACGTCGATCACCGACAGCACGTTCGACTCGTGGTTGGCCAGGTAGGCGGTCCGCCCGTCCGGCGAGAAGGCCACCCAGTGCGGATTCTTGGCCACCGGCAGGGTCTGGACGACCGTGTCGGTCGCCACGTCGATGATGTCCAGGGCGCCGGCGTCGTGGCTGGGCACCCAGACCGACGTGCCGTCCGGGGTGACGGCCAGCGCGTACGGCTTCTTCTCGACCGGGACCTCGGTCAGCGCCTTGGTGGTCCGGGTATTGATGACGACGACCAGATTGATGGTCTTGTCGTCGTTGTACACGCTGACGTACGCGCGCGAGCCGTCCGGCGAGAAGGCAATGAACTGCGGCGGTCCGGCGTCGATCGGGATCGTCGCCGTCACCTTGTTGATCGTGGTGTCCAGCACGGTGACGACCTTGGCCGCCCGGTTGGCGATGTAGGCGAACCGGCCGTCCGGAGTGATCGCGACGTACCCCGGGGTCGCGCCGACGGCAATCGGATCACCGGCGATGCTGGGGATGGCCACGGCCGGCGCCGGGGCAACGGCGACGGTGGGCGCCGTCTCCGGCGGCGCCGTGCTCGGCGGGCCGGCGCTTTCCACCGGGCTCGGCGAGACGTTGGCCGGCGCGGCGGATGCGCTGCTGCCGCCTGGCGAACCGGTGCCGTCCAGCGCGGCCTCATGCGAGTGCTCGGCGCTCGGCGGCTGGGCCTGCGCCTGACCCTGGACCTGACTGTTCGACCGGACCGCCCAGGTGACGCCGGTGATGGTGGCGACCGCGAGCACCGCGGCGACCAGCGCGATGATCACCGGCTTGCGGTTGCTCGGGGCGGACGGGCGCCGGTGCGAACCCGACGGGGGCCCGGACCGAGGCGGCCCGGCGGGCGGTCCGGCGTTCCCGAAGGCCGACGGGGAGGACGGGTGGTGCGGGGCCGAGCCCGGGCCGGTGAAGGGGCCTGAAGGGCTGGCC
This sequence comes from Nakamurella multipartita DSM 44233, assembly GCF_000024365.1. Classification (NCBI taxonomy): domain Bacteria; kingdom Bacillati; phylum Actinomycetota; class Actinomycetes; order Nakamurellales; family Nakamurellaceae; genus Nakamurella; species Nakamurella multipartita. Next base: position 2,731,466 of record NC_013235.1, on the reverse strand, counting down.
GACGGGCCGGACGGGGCGGCCGAAGGGGCCGATCCACCGGTGCCGGTCGCCGGGCGGACGCCGACCGTGGTCGGCAGGTCGTCGCCGGGCGGGGCCGCCGGAGCCACGCCGGTCAGGGCGGCCGCCAGCGCCGTGGTGAACTCCCGGCCGGTGGCGAACCGGTCGGCCGGATCCTTGGCCACCGCCTTCATGATCACCGGGTCGGCCGCGGCCAGTTCTCGGCGGGACTCCGCGAGCGGTGCGGGGTACTGGCTCAGGTGGGCCCACATCAGCGCGGCCTGGTCGTCGCGGACGAACGGCGGGGCGCCGGCCAAGCACTCGTAGGCGACGCAGCCCAGCGCGTACAGGTCGCTGCGCGCGTCCAGCGGCTCACCTCGGATCTGTTCCGGGGAGACGTAGGCCATGGTGCCGATGAAGCTGCCCGCTTCGGTCAGCCGGCTCATGGCCGCGGCCCGCTTGGTCAAGCCGAAATCGCTGAGGTAGACGTGCTGCCGTCCGTCGCCGGAGTCGGCCAGCAGGATGTTGGCCGGCTTGACGTCCCGATGCACCAGTCCCGCGGCATGGGCCAGGTCCAGGGCGTCGGCCACCGGCGCCAGAATGGCCAGGGCCCGTTGCGGATCGAGCGGGCCGTCGCGCCGGATCAGCCGGGACAGGTTGGTGCCCCGCACGAACCGCATGGCGATGTAGAGCAGCCCGTCGGTCTCGCCGGCCTCGTAGATGGGCACGATGTTCGGATGGTCCAGGGAGGCGGCGAAGCGGGACTCACGCAGGAACCGTTCGCGAAAGTCCGAGCCGTCCGGGTCGTGCCAGGCCAGGATCTTCAGCGCCACCCGACGGTCGAGCCGTACGTCGGTGGCCTCGTAGACGTAGGCCATGCCGCCGCGATCGAGCAGGGACTCCACCCGGTAGGAGCCGACCATCGTTCCGGCCGGCAGATGATGCGGCGGGCCCGGGGTCGCGTCGCCACCTTCCTGCGTCATGGCCGCGTCCGGCCGGGCCGGCCCGGCCGCCGCGCGGCCGGATCCGGATCCGGATCCGGATTCGGATTCGGGACGTCGTCGTCGTGCCGCACGGACGCCTCATCTCTGCCGTCGGGCCGCGGGCCGTCGGGTGCCCGACACCTCGGTACTGCCTGACCTCTAGTGAAACGCAAAGTCCCAGGCACCGCCAGGCACTTTGCCGCCGACACCGCCGCCGGCCGGAATCGCACCTCGCCGGCAGCACGAGGGGACGCCGGCCGGCCGGGGGCGGGTCGATCAACCGCGCCGGGGCGGGGCGATGAGCACCTTGCCGGAGCTGTCGGCCGCGGCCTGCCCGAAGGCGCTCGCCACCTCGTCCAAACCGTAGGTGGCCGCAACGATCTCGTCGGTCGGCAGGCCTGCGTCGGTGGCGATCTGCAGGGCCGTGCGGATATCGGCCTCGGTGTAGGCGGCGCATCCCTGAACGCGAATCTCCCAGTCCTGGATCAGCGGCATGGGCAGCGTCGCGTCCCGCGGCGGCACCCCGACCACGGCCAGGGTGCCGGCCCGCCGGAGCAGGGCCACGGCCTGGTTCAACGATCGTTCGTTGGTCACGCAGTCCAGCACCACGTCCGCCGGGCCACCCAACTGGGCCAGGACCCGTTCGTTCACCGCCGGGTCGTCGGCCGGCACCGCGCCGTGGGCGCCGACGCGCCTGGCCCGGTCCAACTTGCCCGGGTCCAGGTCGGTGACCACCATGGCGCCGGCACCGGCGTGCCGGGCGGCGACGACACACAGCACGCCGATGGTGCCGGCGCCCAGGATCACGACCCGGGCGCCGGTCAGGTCGCCGCTGATGCGCACCGCATGCACGGGTGTGGCCAGGCATTCGACGAGGACCGCGGTGCGGTCGTCGACCCCGTCCGGCACCGGGAACAGGTTCCGCTCCGGCGCGACGAAGTAGTCGGCCATCGCGCCGGCCCAATGCAGCGAGGGGTCACAGCCGATCCAGGACAGCTGGGCACAGGCATTGGACCGGCCGGCGGCGCAGTTCGCGCAGTCGCCGCAGGCGACGTTGGGCTTGAGCAGGACCCGCTGCCCGACGAACAGCGACTCGATGCCGTCGCCGAGCGCGACGACGGTGCCGGTTGCCTCGTGGCCGGGCAGGTAGCGGCTGGTCAGGAAGGGGTGGTGGCCGGCCAGGGCATGGGTGTCGGATCCGCAGATCCCCACCAGCGTGCTGCGGACGAGGACCTCGCCCGGCGCCGGGGTGGGAATCGCGGCCGTTTCCAGCCGTACGTCGTCGTTCGGCTCGGCCACCGCCCGACGCATTGATCCGGTCGTGGGGATCGGGGCGGGCTGGGTGCTGGTCGTCGCGGTCATCGAAGCTTCTTTCAAGGGCGGGATCGGGGGGAGGTAATCGGTGGACGGGTGCGGGGTCATGCGGAGGCGGAGGCGGAGGCGGAGGCGGAGGCGGAGGCGGTGGCCGGCACCGGGCGCCGGGACCTGATACCGGGCTGATCGGGGCGGACGAAGACGGTCAGGCCGGCACCGATCAGGTACAGGACTGCGTAGGCCCAGCAGACCCCGCCGATGCCGGCGATGGGCAGCAGCACCATGGCGATGGCCGGGCCGAGGAAGGTCGACACCCCGGCCGCCAGGTTGTGCGCGGACACCGCGGCTCCGGTGTGACCGGGGGCCAGGGCCGGGAAGACGGCCCCCATCGGCACGAACGCGGACACCGCCACCGCGAGCAGGACGGCGGCCGCCGACAGCGCCCACATGTTCGGCCCGGTCCACTGCGGCAGGTAGTAGAAGGACAGGGTCGCGACCGCGCAGCCCACGCAGCCGTACCAGCGCATCTGGCGCATCCATCCGAACCGGTCACCGATGCGGCCCCACAGCACGTTGGTCACGATGGTGACGGCGAACATCAGGCCCCACAACTGCATCCACTGCGTCACGGCCAGCACGCCGACCCCGTCGTAGGTGGTCGTCGACAGGTACAGCGGCATGATCACCGGGAAGCCGAAGAGGGTGAGGTTGCAGATGACGCGGACGACGGCCAGGATCAGGATCGGCCGGTTCTCGACGAGAATGGTGGCGCCCCGGGCCAACTCGCGCAGCCGGGACGCGGGTTCGGTGCCGGTCGGCGCGGTCTGGGCGGTCTGGGCGGTGCCGCCGTAGCGGCGGGCGCTCCAGGCGGCCAGCAGCACACCGGAGGCCACCCAGGGCAGCGCGAGCCACAGCGTCAGCTGCTCCCCCAGCACGGGCAGCAGCCAGCTCGGCAAGTACGTGCCCAGCACGCCGATCCCCAGGGAGTAGGCGGCCCAGTACCAGCCCATCGCGGTGGCCAACCGGGACCGGTCGACGGTCTGGGCGATCAGCACCACGAAGGAGTAGATGAACATCGGGTAGGCCGCGGCCCGCGCGCCGTAGATCAGCAGGATCAGCGGCAGGCTGCCCGAATTCAGACCGACGCTGAGCAGCACGACCTGCAACACCAGCCAGGCGATTCCGGCGACCACCATCACTCGCCGGGCGCCGAACATCTCGGCGATCACGCCCGAACACCAGGCCGCGATCGCGGCCACGAATCCGTACACGCTGAACGCCAGCGCGGCGTCGACCGGGGTGTAGCCCAGGTCGACCAGATACCGGGCCAGGAATGTCAGCTCGAATCCGTCGCCGGTCATGAACAGCGCGATCGCGGCATAGCCGAAGATCAAGGAGCGGGGCAGTCGGGAAGACACAGGAATCACCTCATTGTGCGCGAAGGGGCGGGCCGGGATCGAAACTTCGGACATTCACCCGGGCCGGAAGTAGGACCATCGTCGCGCTGGTGCGCCCCTGGATCTATAGCGTCAGAACCGCAGAACTGGTACTAAATTGTCGGCAGAGAGTCTGTCGGAGACCATCTGGTCGATCAGCTGCCCAGTGATCGGCCTATTGCCGGGCCGACGTGCGAGGAGGTACGGGTGCCGTCACGGGGACGACCGGGTCCCGATCCGGCCACGCCGTTGACCGGTCGTTCCCCGGCCAGCGAAATCGTGGTGCCCGATCTGGAGAGCAGCGTCCGATGGCACCAGCACGATTTCCCGCACCCGTTGGCGCGGTGGCACACCCATCCCGAGGTGGAAGTGCACCTGATCCGTCGGAGTACCGGACTCGCCTTCGTGGGCGATTACATCGGACCGTTCGGTCCCGGGCATTTCGTGCTGGTCGGGTCACAATTGCCGCACAATTGGTTGTCCGATCTCGAGCCCGACGAAATGGTCGCGGGTCGCGACGTGGTCCTGCAGATCCATCCCGAGCTGGTTGGCCGGCTGGCCCTGGTGCTGCCCGAGGCGGCGGAAGCAGTCAACCTGTTCCAGTCGGCCAACCGCGGAATCGAATACTCCGGGGCAACTGCCCGGCAGGCGGCCGTCGAACTCGAAGGCGTCGGCCAGAGCAGTGGCCTGCAACGGCTGCAACGGATCTTCGGGCTGCTGAGCCTGCTCGCCCGGGCCCCTGGGGCCGAGCAGCGGCCACTGTCCCAAGCCACCGCGGCCGTCCCGCTCGATGCCCCCGGGCAGCGCAAGGTCGACGCCGTGCTGCGCTACATCACCGACAACCTGGCGGGCGAGGTCCGGCTCGAGGAGGCCGCCCGCACCGTCGGGATGACTCCGTCGGCCCTGTCCCGCTTCTTCACCCGCGCCGCCGGCCGCGGCTTCGCCGACACCGTTCGCCGCCTGCGGGTGATCCGGGCCTGCACCCTGCTGTTCCAGACCGACCGACCGATCGCCGACATCTGCTTCGAGGCCGGATATCAGAACCTGTCGAACTTCAACCGTCAGTTCCGGACCGAGACCGGCCTGACGCCCCGCGAGTACCGGCGCCGGCTCCGCGTCGGAACCCGGCTGCCGCCGGCCTGACCAGGCCCGGGACCTTTGGCTCCTCCGCCCGGCCGGTCCCGGCGCTACCGTCCCGATCATGGCAAAGGTGCCCTGCGCCGACGGGCTGGCGTCGCCGCGATGACCGAGGTTCTGGCCGGCAGCCCCCTGCTGACGATCATGGTCGTGGTCGCGCTCGGCACCCTGCTGGGCATCGTCCCGTTCGGCCCGGTGAAGATCGGGCCGGCCGGTGCGCTGTTCGTCGGCCTGCTGTTCGGTGCCCTCGACCCGCGATTGGGTCAGGGGCTGGATCTGGTTCGCACCCTCGGCCTGGCCCTGTTCGTCTACACCGTCGGTCTCGCCTCCGGTTCGGTGTTCTTCCACTCGCTGCGCCGGCAGCTGCCACTGATGCTCAGCGCGATCGTTGTGCTCGCGGCCGCCACCGCGGTGATCATGGCCGTCGGCCGGGTGATGGGGCTGAGTTCGGCGATCCAGGGCGGCACCTTCGCCGGCGCCCTGACCAGCACTCCGGCGCTGGCCTCGGCGACGGCCAAGGCGGCGAGCAACGAACCGGCGGTCGGGTACGCACTGAGCTACCCGTTCGGCGTGGTGCTCACCATCGTGGCGATGGCGGTCATTCTGAACCGCAGTTGGCCCTGTCCGAAGGACCAGCCACCGCTGGCCGCGCAGGCGCTGGTCGACTTCACCATCGAGGTGCAGCGGCCGGTGCGGATGAGCGAGGTGCCCGGGTTCGCCCAGCATCTCGTGCGGTTCTCCTACCTCCGGCGGGACGACCGGACCCGGGTCGTCCACGAGGACGAGCAGTTCCGGCCGGGCGACCGGGTGGTGGTGATCGCGCCGGCGGAGATGGCCGCCGCGGCCTGCGATTTCCTAGGGCGCAAATGCCGCCACCATCTGGCGCACGACCGCTCGGAGGTCGACTACCGGCGGATCCTGATCTCCAATCCGATGATCGCCGGGCGCAGCGTCGGCAGCCTGGACATCCCGCAGCGCTACGACGGCATCATCACCCGGGTGCGCCGGGGCGACACCGAACTGCTCGCCTACGACGACCTGGTGGTGGAGTTGGGAGATCGGTTGCGGGTGGTCGTGCCCCGCCGGTGCATGTCCGACGTCGGGCACTACCTGGGTGATTCCGAACGCAAAGTCAGCGAGGTCGACGCGCTGAGCCTGGGAATCGGCCTGGCTCTCGGTCTGCTGATCGGGTTGATCACCATCCCGATGCCCGGCAGCATCAAGCTCAGCCTGGGCGCGGCGGCCGGCCCGCTGATCGTCGGCATGGTGCTGGGCCGGCTGGAGCGGACCGGGCCGATCGTCTGGGGACTGCCGAACTCGGCCAACCTCACCATCCGGCAGCTCGGCCTGCTGCTGTTCCTGGCCGCGACCGGGCTGGCCTCCGGGCAGGCGTTCGCCTCGCAGGCCTTCACCGGGCTGGGCCTGCGGGTGGTCGTCACCGGCGTCATCGTGGTGGTGCTGGCCGATCTGCTGATGGTGGTGGTGGCCCGGATGTTCGGCACGAGTCCGGTGCGGGCCGCCGGCCTGCTGGCCGGCTTCATCAGCCAGCCGGCCATCCTGGCCTACGGCAATGCCAAGGTCGACGACGATCGGATGGACGCCGGGTTCACCGCCCTGTTCGCCATCCAGATGATCGCCAAGGTGCTGCTGGTGCAGATCATCGTGGCGTTGTAGGTGGTCGCGAGCGGGTCGCCGGCCGTCACGGTTTCTTCACCGCGGCCAGGATCGGCGCGGCGTCCGACTCGGGGATCAACGCCAGATTGGCGGCGCGGACGTCCCGCAGGACCGATGCGAACACCTTCCAGAGTTCACCGGGCCCGTCCGGGAATTCGGTGATCCACCGGAACTCGAGCGGGATCCCCTGTTGGGCCCCCGAGGCGGCCGCCACGGCCGCCGGCGCGGCATCGTTCTTGGGCAGGCGTCCTTCATCGCCCGGGCCGATCACCGGAATGGTGGCCGTTCCGGTGAGCATGTCCGTGATCAGAGCCTTGGTCGCATCCACCGGATCCATCGTGGGACGACCGTAGATGGGCTCCCTGGTCACCTCGGCCTCATACGGTTCGTCGGTCCAGTGATCCAGCCAGGTCTGCGGCATCTGATGGATCCACGTCGCGGCCCGGTCGATGAGCGCCACCACCTTCTCATTGGCTCCCGCACCCTTGAATTTCTTCAGGTAGGTGGGCAGCGCGTCGACCACCAGGCCGGTCCGCGCCAGCTTGAGCAGCATCTGGACGCTGTTCTTCGACGTATCGCTCATCAAGCTGGTTCTGCCCAGTGCGTTTCCGACCGCGTAGGAGGCCGCCATGGTCAGCACCCCGCGCAACGCCTGCACATCGCCGGGCTTGAGCTTGAGGTCGGTCACGAACGGCTGGGTATCGAAGGTGGCCGACAGCGCCGCGATCGCGTCCATCCCGTCCTTGATGGCGGCCAGCGCGCTGTCCGGAGCATCCGGATCGGCCTGCATGTCCTTGGCCTGCTGCGCGTACAGGCTGGCCAGCCCCGTCGGCATGATGCCGACCGTCGCCTGCACGTACATCTCCCACTTGATCAGCTTGGCCATCTCGTTCCACGCCGTCTTGAAGCGTTCGGATTTGGGCACCCCGGACAGCCAGGTGCCGATCAACTTCTGCGGCGCACCCGCCCGGAACCCGCGCGCATTCGGGATCGCGCTCAGCACGTGTTGCGGGTCGGCGTCCATGATCGTCTTGGTGTGCGCGTCGATGGCGCTCGCCATTGCCTGAAAGCGCGCATCGGAGCCTGGAGCCAGCTCGTCGAGCGCCGGAGTGCCGTACTCGAGGTTGCTCAGGGGGACGTACGTGGCCCCGGCGAGAGCCCGCGGACTCATCTCCTTGAGCGCGGCGAAGACCTCCGCCCCCTTGCCCTCCAACTGATTGTGGTCCGGCGTCAGCGTGATCTTGGTTCGGTCGGGTCCGTCGATGGACCCGAGTTCCTGCTTGTAGGTCAGCCCGCCCCCGAAGAAGTTCCCGATCTCCGGTGCCGGTGGGTTGACCCCGGCCGCCAGCACCGGTGTCGATGTCCCGACAGCGATTGTCGGGACACTGATCTCGACCTCGAAACCGACCAGGCGGCGGATACCGGCGGTTGACCCGGCTCGCTCCCGTGGCCGGTCCGCCTCGGGCACCCGGCCCTCGGCATCGACGCCGGCCCGCCGCTGCAACCGCCGCAGGGCGGTGTCGGCCCGCCGATCGGCGTCGGCCTCGGCCGGGTCGGCCGCCCGACCGACGATCCCGCCGGCGCCGGCGGCCGGTTGGACCGTATGCGCCAACTCGTGCGCGAGTACGCGTTGTCCGGCAACGGTGTGCGGGGAGAAGGCGCCGGACCCGAAATAGATGTCCGAGCCCTGGGTGAAGGCAACCGCCTGGACCGATCGCGCGAGCGCAGCCGGCTCGGCGCCGGTGTGGATTCGGACACGCTCCGGATCGGCGCCCACCGCGTCGCTGATGGAACGGGCGATGCCGTCGGGCAACGGCCGTCCGCGGCCGCGGCGGCGTCCGAGCGCCGCGCTCAGATCGGCGTCGATCGGTGATCCACCCAGAGGATCGTCCGTCCGGGCCAGGCGTCGGATCGCGTGGCCATCGGGCGTCGGCACGGACAGACCAGGGATGGCCACCGGTGCTGGTGCGCCCCCCGACGGGCCCGGAACGTCCGGCGAACCGGTCATCCGGTCATCGCCGAGCCCCGACCGAGATCCGCCCTGCCGACCGCTCATCTGGCGCCGATTGCCCACGGGGTCTCTCCATCTGTCGGCGACCCGCCGGATCAGGCCGCGTTCGCGGTGCGCCAGTCCTGCCCGCGCGCTCAGGATGCCCCCACCTGAGGTGGTTCGCCACAGGAACCACCTCCCGACAACACTCCCGTCTCCACCGCTCGACGCTCGCTCGACCGACGCGGCCCGCGCCACCGTTCCGGACGCCCCGCCGGAGCCGAGACCTTCGACCCTGTCCCCGCCGGGCCGGTCGATGGATAGTCGTACTGCACCCGGGACGGCGGTCCGACCCAGCAGTCCCGCGGGGAATCGGGAACGGAAGCCGGTTCGCTGGCGATGGCCACCGGTCGGAGGGTCATCAACGGATCAGAAACCCCACCGAGGAGCCCGAACACCACATGAACAGCCGAGCACTGATCACCGCCGCGACCGGCATCCAGCAGGCCGGCACCGACCTGCCCACCGACCTTGCCGGGTTGCACCGAGCCCTGGGCCATCTCGACGAGCTGATCGGCGCCCTCAGCGCCTACAGCCGGCGTTTGTCCGCCAGCGCGGAGAACTTGCCCGACGGCGCCGAGGGGGTCCGGCTGGACCAGGAGGACAGCTCGGTGACGCCGGAGTTCGTCTGCACGCGGGTGGCCAACCATCTGCAGGCCGCCGCGGCCGGCATGGACCAGGCGCGCGCCGCCGTGCGGATCGCGCACCGGCTCAGCGAGCAGCTCCATCCGCACAGCGTCTGATCCGGCCGCCCGCGAGCTGGTCGATGCCGACTACGCCGCGCTCGGCGTGCTGGATCCCAGCGGCATGCTGAGCCGGTTCATCGCCGTCGGGATCGACGAGCGGACCCAGGACCTGGCTCGCCTGGGTCGCGCCCCTCGCCCGATGAGCCGGGCGGGAGCACCCGTCCGCGTGAGCACGCCTGGACGGTCAGCGTGTCCGCTAGGAGCGATATTCGGGGTTCTCGAAGTCGAAGCGGGTGCCGGCGTCCCACTCCTTGCGTTGGTTGCCAAAGGCCGGAAACCCGCCGGCCTGCCGGAGCACGGCGGCCAACTGCAACAGGTTCCAGGTCATGAAGGTCGTGTTGCGGTTGGTGAAGTCGTTCTCGACGCCGGCCCGGGTGCCGTCCTCGAGCAGGTCGCCGTAACTGGGTCCCGGGCCGGCCTCGCCGATCCATCCGGCGTCAGCCTGCGGCGGGATGCTGTAGCCGATGTGCTGCAGGCTGTACAGGACGTTGGACGCGCAGTGTTTGATGCCGTCCTCGTTCCCGGTGATCAGGCAGCCACCGACCCGCCCGTAGTACAGCCACTGGCCCTTGTCGTTGAGCTCGCCCGAATGGGCATAGAGCCGTTCGATGATCTTCTTGGTTTCACTGCTGTTGTCCCCCAACCAGATCGGTCCGCCGATCACCAGGATGTCGGCGGCCAGCACACGCGGGAACAGCTCCGGCCACTCATCGACCTCCCACCCGTGCTCTCGCATGTCCGGGTAGACCCCGGTCGCGATCCGGTGGTCGACGGCCCGGAACTGGTCTACCGTCACCCCCTGCTTGGCCATGATGCCGGCGCTGATGTCGATGAGCCGTTGGGTGTGGCTGATGCCCGGGGATCTGGTCAACGTCGTGTTGATGAACAGCGCGGTGAGGCTCGAGAAGTCGGCCCGTTGATCGGTCATGAAGACTCCAGATTTGTCCGAATTGCCCATCATGGTCACGCGCGGCTGTCGTTCGTGCAACCGGGCCCGGCCCGTCGACCGGATCGGAACCCACGATCACCCCCGCAGCGCCAGCCGCGCCCGCCGCTCGATCAGGATGCGCAGCGCGGTGCGCGAGGCCCGTTCGACCTTGAGCGCCCGTTGCAGGGCCTCCTGGGCCGCCGCCGTCGGCGGGTTCTGCGGGTCCAGCATCTGCTGCAGGAACGGATCTTCCAGGCCGGAGGCGGCGTCGTGCGCGGCGGCCAGGCGGGCGCGGGCCTGGGTGATCGACGCGTCGAGCCGGAGCCGCTCGGCGACCGCCGCCTTGGTCTCCAGCCCCAACCGCCAGGCTTCCACCTCCTCGGGCAGGTTCATGTACTCGTCGTGGGCGACGTCCCGGGCACGCGTAGCCTCGATGAAACGGGCTGCGGCCAGGCGCTTTTCGGCCGACCCGCTGGGCAGGTTGGTGTACAGCCGCCACAGGTCGCCGGCCTTGGTGAGCGCCTCGTCGGCGGCGTCCATCCGCGCGTAGACCTGCTCGTTGTAGGCCTTTCCACTGCCCCACATGCTCTCGCGGACCTGCGCGGCTTCGACCCATTCCAACGACGACAGTTTGATCGGTTCGGCCTTGGCCCCGGGACGGTTCGCGTCCATCACTGCCTTGAAGGCGACGGCATCCAGGTGTTGCTCGGCCATGACCGGATTGGTCCGGGCCGCGCGGAACGTCTGGATCGCGTGATGGCCCTCGTGGATGGCGATCTCGCAGGCCTTGGCGAACTGCTCCGGAGTCTGGGTGTGGCCCTTGAGCAGGGCCGCGTTGATCTGCAGCTCCCAGTGCTTGGGCACGAACCGCCCGTTCTCGGCGGCCCCGCGACTGCCGAATCCGGCGTTGACCTCCGGGATCCCCGCCGCCCGCAGTTGTTCGTTCACCACCCCGACCAGCAGCTCCAGGCGTTGCGCGGCATCCAGGCCGGTCCACCGTTCGTACAGCGGGGTGAGCCGGGCGGCCAGCCGGCGGGCCCGGGGGGAGACATGTTCCAGGGCGGCGGCCAGCCGCTCGGATCGGGGACCGGCGCCGGTGGCCTTGGGTCCGGCGTCCAGGACGACGCCGGTCTCCGTGGCCCAGCCTGGATGCTTGGTGTCCAGGTAGGCCCTGGCCTCGGCCACGTGCTGCGCCGCCCCGTCGCCGGTGAACCGGACCTCGAGCCGGCGGCCACCATCGCCCTCAGTGATCGACACGGTGCCGTCGAACACCGCGGCGACATCGCGAGCCAGCAGCTCCCGGGTGGTCTCGAACCGGCTGATCAGGGCTTGCCGTTCGGGCACGGTCAAGCCCTGGCCGAGACCGGAGCCGGTGCGCAGCTCGGTGTGCAGCCGCTCCCAGCCACCACCCTCGCGCAGCAACCGTCGGGCCACGTCATCGGGCATCGTCCGGGCGTCCGGCAGATCGGTCGACTTTCTCTGACCACCAGCCGGTTTCACTTCCGGACCGGCGCCGGGACCGGTGATGACCGGGGCGCTCCGGCCGGCCCGCCAAGCCTGGTACTCCCGGGCGACCCGGGCCGAGGGTCCTTTGAGCGCGACGTCCATCACCGCACCCTCGAGCACCTTGTCGATGACCAGGTCGGCGAGTTGATCCGCGCTGGTGGGCACGGCCTGTCCGTTGACCACCGCGTTCAACGCTAGTTCAGCGGCCGTCTGGTAGACCTGCGTCAGCCCGGCCGCGCCCGCACTGGTGCCCCACTCGCGCAAGGCTCCGCCGGCGGTGCCGGTCGCCTGGGCGAGCCGCGCCGACAGGGCGGCCTGGAACCGGGTCTGCAGCGCGCCGCCGAGCAGGCCGAGCACGGTCGCCACCCCCGCCTGCTTGACCAGGCCGGCCAGCCCGAGATCCGTGCGTTGCCCGTGGGCCAGGGCCGACGCGTTCTGGGCGCCCTCCTGGACAAAGGTGTAACCGCCGGCGACCAGCGCCGAGCCGGTGATGCCCAGCGGCCCGGCCGCGATGCCCGCGGCTACCGAGCCGGCCGTCTTGACCCGGTTGAGCCATTTCACCGCGACAGCCGCGCCCGTCTCGACGCGGTTGTCGTAGGCGAAGATCCGCTGCGCGGCTTGCGCCGTCGCCAGTTCGGCCATCGCCAGCAGCGGCACGGCCAACTCGAACTGCCCGGCGCGCAATGCCGGGCCCGCCTGATCGATCAACCGTTTCGGCTCGTCCCATTGCCGGATCGACGGGTAGTCCTGGTCGCCCTCCCCCACCGCCTCGATGATGTTGCGGACGATGTCGACGCCGAACCAGCCCTTGTTCGCCTTGTTGATGTCACTGCGTTCCCGGTGCACCCGGGTCGCGTCGAAGTAGGCCTCAAGGGTCTCCCGGTAGGCCTGGTGGAGCGTGCGCCATTCGGGACGATCGACCACCCGTGTCTGGTACTCCGCAGCGAACCGGTGGCGCAGGTCGGACAGCGTGATGATGCCTTTGGTCGTGTAGGTCCCCAGCGCCGTGCGCCGGGAGACGATCTCGTCGTCGTGGTCGGGGTACATGTCGAACACCGGCGGATCCGCCCGCAGCCGCGCCACCGCCCACTGGCGGAAGTCCTTCTCTGCCTTGACATCCCATTCGGGCGGCGCGGTGACGTCGTCGGCCAGCAGGGCCTGCGGATCGACGACGAGCCGGTCGTCACCCGGAGGGTGGCGCGGTTGGTCCCGGGTGATCTGGCGTACCTGGTCGTGGTACTGGCCCAAGCCCGCGTACATGCCCTGGCCCTCGACCTTGAGCCCGGGATAGCGCGCGTCGTAGTCGGCCCGCAGCTGGGCCAGTTCGAGGTCGATGTGACGCTTGACCGCGTAGTAGTCGACCACCTGCTGCCACCGGTCGAGCTGCTGCTCGGACAGACCGGTCAACAGGCCGGGCAGCTCGGAGCGGAGGGCCGCGCGTACGTCGGCGCCCTTGCTCGGCCGGTTCTGGCGGGTGTACTGCACCGGCCGGCCCCGAATCCATTGGTCCCGCTGCAAGGTGACGGCAACCGCCCGGTTCCCGGCCTGCGCCTGCACCCGTTGCACCTCGCGAGCCGCCAGATCGCGCCGGCCGGCCCGCAGGGCCGCGATCGTCGGCGCGGTCACCGCCTCCGGCGCCTCGGCCGGCGGTCCGGCGGGCGCGGGCCGGCGCCGCGGTGGGCGCTTGTGCTGCGACAGCGTGATCACCCCCCGATCACCGGACTGGTGATCGAAGTGTAGGCAGGGCCGGGCTGCCCGAACGGGCACGATCGGATGCCCACCGGATCCGGGCGGATCGCCGAGCAGTGCCGGGCCCTCACCACCTCGGCAACCCCTCGGTCAGCCGCGCGGCAACACGTTGCTGATCGTCGGCTGCCAGGTCTGCGGGCCGACGATGCCGTCCACAGTCGTTCCCCAGTAGTCGGCCAACCGGTTCTGGAAGTAGTACACGGCCGATTCGGTCTTGGGACCGAAAATGCCGTCGACCGCAAGGAAGGGCGCCTGGCCGGCCGCGACCGCGCGCGCGTTCATCTGATCCTGGAACGCCTGCACGGCCGGCCCGACACTGCCTCGGCGGATGGTGACCAACAGGGCCGTCCAGGTTTGCGGGCCGACAATGCCGTCCACCACCAAGGCATGGCGGGCCTGGAAGTTCCGCACCGCGGCCGTGGTCCGGGGACCGAAGACGCCGTCGACGGCCAGGCAAGAGGCGTGGGCGTTGAGCAAGTACTGCAATGAACGGACGGTCACCGCGGAATTGGCGACCCCGTGGGACAGCACTGGCCAGGTGCCGACCGCCGGCACGGCCGACCGGTGCGTAGCCGAGACCGTGACGACGAGCTCACCGGCCGCGGTCGGCGGGCCGGCCCAGGCGCTCGGTGCGACGACGACGACGGCGAGACCGATCAGCAGGGCCGCGATGATGGCTCGCGACGTTCTCCTCATGGATACCTCCCGGACAACAGGGCCGGCGAGACCGGCGGACGACCGAACCCGGTCAGCTGGAACCGACGCCCACCGGTCCGCTGGACGGCCATGTCGTGGGCCCAGGCATAGGCCACCAGCCCGGTCAATAACGTGGTGCCCCTCCCCGGCGGCCGAGCGGTCGGACCTCCAGGCTCTCGCGCTCCGGTGGCCGGCGGCCAGGTCGGTCGGTCCCCCGAAGGCGGGACCAAGGTCACTGGCCCACCCAGACGTGGTCGAGCTGTGCTGGACATTTCGCCGGGTTGAGCCCGTCACCGGCGGGACGGCACGCGAGCCAGAAAGAGGGCGCCGCCATGACCAGGGCAACAAACCGTCGTCGTTCACCCGGGGTCGCCTCGCGTCGAGCCGGCTACACCGTGGCCGTGGTCGTCAACGCGGTGCTGCTGTTCCTGGTCAACGTCACGCCCGGGTGGTCGATCCTGCCGTTCCTGACGCCGGACATGGCCCTCGTGCTGCCCTGGATCAACGCGTCCATGGTGGCCGGCATCGTGGTCAACGCGGTGTACCTGATCCGGGACACCCCGCGGGTCAAGGGCTTCGGCGACCTGATCACCGAGGTGATCGGGCTGGTGGCCATGATCGGGCTCTGGCAGGTCTTTCCCTTCGACTTCGGCGCCGGGTCGAGCGGGTGGGCCACGGTGGTCCGCGTCGCGCTGGTGATCGGCATCGTCGGGACGATCGTCGCCATGATCGTCAGCGTCGTGATGGTGATCCGCGGGACGGCGCGCCCCGCCTCCGTGGTCACGCCGGCGCGTTGATCAGGTAGTCGGCGAACCAGCCGGCGGCCAGCTCCGCGACCGCGGCCAGCGCCCCCGGTTCCGCGAACAGATGAGTCGCGCCGGGCACGATGTCCAGGCGCGTCGGACAGGTCATCTGGGCCTGGGCGTCCCGGTTGAGCCCGAGCACCTGGGTGTCGTGCCCGCCGACGATCAACAGGGTCGGGGCCCTCACCCCGGTCAGCCGAGGCCCGGCCAGGTCGGGCCGGCCGCCGCGGGAGACGACGGCGGCAATCCGGGTCGACGGTTCGGCGGCCGCCCACAGGGCGGCGGCCGCACCGGTACTGGCGCCGAAGTAGCCCACGCGCAGGGCCGCGGTCTCGGGTTGTTCACCCAGCCACCGGGTGATGCCCAGGAGCCGCTCGGCGAGCAGGTCGATGTCGAACACGAGCCGCCGGTCGGCTTCCTCGTCCGGGGTGAGCAGGTCGACCAGCAGCGTTGCGATGCCGTGCGTGTTGAGCGCGGCGGCGACGAATCGATTGCGCGGACTGTGCCGCGAACTGCCGCTGCCGTGCGCGAAAACCACGACGCCGGGACTGTGCTGCGGCAAGGTCAGGTGCCCGGGCAACTGCACCGGGCCGGCGGTTACGACGACCTCGGCCTCGTGAGTGGGCCGGTCACCTGGCGCGGCTCCGGCCGCGGAACCGGTGGCGGCCAGGGCCAGCAACCGGGCGACCTCCTGGTCGGAGGTGGGGCGAAAGTCCAGGTAGGCCTGGCCGACCGAGTGGTAGGCCGCCGGCTGGGCCAGGCAGATCACCTCGTCGGCGTCCAGATCGGCGGGAGTGACCCGGGCCGGGCCGACCGGCGCGGCGAAGACCACTCTGGCCGCCCCTCGGGCGCGGGCGACCTGACACGCGGCGCGGGCGGTGGCTCCGGTCGCGATGCCGTCGTCGATCACCAGCACGATGCGCCCGGTGAGAGCGACCGGCCGGTGGCCGCCCCGGAGCTGCTGGCATCGCCGCACCAGTTCGGCGCGTTCGCCCCGCTCCACCTCTTCGAGCTGTTCCGGGGCCACCCCGCTGAGCCGCCGCACCCGCTCGTTGACGACCCGGGCGCCGTCCTCCCCGATCGCGCCCATGGCCAGTTCGGGCTGATGCGGCACACCGAGTTTGCGGACGACGATCACGTCCAGCGGGGCGCCCAGGGCATCGGCCACCTCGTAGGCCACCGGCACCCCACCGCGCGGCAGGCCGACGACGACCACCCGGGGACCGGCAAGGCCCAGCAGGCGCTCGGCAAGCCGGCGTCCGGCTTCGGACCGGTCCCGGAACAGGACCTTGTCCATGGCAGCTGACATCGGCCCAGTCAACCGGCTGCCGGGCGGGCCGACCAGGGTCGTATGGCACCCGGTCCGCTACGGACACCGGGCCGGCGTCGAGGCGGCCGACGCCACAGGGCCCGGTCGGCTCCGACCGACCGGGCCCCCGCTGCTCCACCCACCCGATGGTCATGATGCTCCCTCGCCGACCAGCGGGTCAGGGCCTTTGGGCCCGCCGGGTTGCGCCGGCCGGAGCGGGCGCCGGCCCCGCGAGCAACCGTGGTCGTCTCGACGACCCTTGGACAATTAGGACGAAAGTCCCTAGTGTGGGCATCGTCGGGACAGTGAGGTGATAGTCGCCGGCATTCCCGCCGGCGGACGATCTCGGCCGGTCCCCAGAGTGCCTGCGACCGGTCGAATGCGGTGTTGTTCGACCTGAAGGGACGTACCCGGAATCGTGATCACATTTCCGCCGCGTCTGACCTCCGACCCGGCGTCCGGCATTCCGGTGCGGGTGCCCCGCCCACCCACCACGACCAGGGTCGCCCACTGGGTCAGAAGCATCGCGGCCGGAATTCGTTCGGGCGGCCCGGCACGGATGGGGCGGGTGGCATGACGGCCCTGGATCACCGACCGCCGGCCACCGATCAGGCACTGTGGGATGCGTTGCACCGGGCCACCCGGGACCAGTTGGCCATCGAGCGGGCCCGGGCCGAGGATGCCCTGTTCCGGCATTACCTGCCGTTGGCGGGGGCCGTGGTCCGATCACGCACGACCGGTGGCAGTGGAATCGACAGCGGAATCGACAACGGAATCGACAACGGAATCGACAACGGAATCGACAGCGGGGCGCGCGGCGGGTTCGATCGGCAGGGCGCGGAGCAGGCCGCCGAGGTGGCCCTGGCCCGGGCGATCCTGGACTGGAACGACCCGCACGCCGAGCGCTTCGAGTCCTTCGCCCGGCTGATCATCAACCGCGAACTGCGGGCGTTCGGCTGGCGCACCCGCCCGCGGACCCGCAGCGCGGCGAACACCGGGCCGGCGTGGTGACCGGTTCCGGTTCAGCGGCCCTGCCGGTTCGGTGGATCCTCGGCGCCGTGGTCCCGCTCGAGTCGGTGCGGTCGGATCGCCCGGACCTGGCCAGCAGCCTGCGCGCCACCATCGATGAGCTCACGGTGGAGTTCGGCGCTCACTACTC
Organism: Nakamurella multipartita DSM 44233; assembly: GCF_000024365.1. Lineage (NCBI taxonomy): Bacteria > Bacillati > Actinomycetota > Actinomycetes > Nakamurellales > Nakamurellaceae > Nakamurella > Nakamurella multipartita. The sequence goes on along the minus strand of NC_013235.1, from coordinate 2,713,979 downwards.
CCGGCAGCGGATCGCCGAGGAGGCCACCCATGCCGCGCGCGATCTGAGTGGATCCACCCGCGTCGAGGCGCTGCCGGAACTGGTCACCCGCCTGGTGCGGGTTCGGCTTGGCCAGGACTCAGTTGCGGTCAGCCGCCGATGATGCGGCCGGCACGAACGGCTGCACGATGTCAGTGCGTCGGGTCGCCGGGTTCGGGTCGGACTGCGGGTCGCTGCGGTAGACCTCGTACGGGTCGCCGACGGCGACCGCGTCGTGCGTGCTCAGCCACTCCGACAGGGCCCGGTAGGCCGGCTCCATCGAGCCGTAGTCGCCGGCGTACTGCAGCACCGCGACCCGGCTACCCGGAACCCATTCGGCGATGACGTCGCCGTCCCCGACCGGTCGTTCGGCTACCGGGAATCCGGCCGTCACCTGGAAGCGCCCGTCCGGCAGCCGGTGGTACCGGGCGAACGGGCCGTCCGCCGGGTACTGGCGGTGCGTGCCCAGGGACATCGCGACCTGGCGGTAGGTCTGACCGAGCCAGCCCGGCAGCTCGGTGACGGCCAGCGTCGCCGTCCTGGTCGCCGCGTAGTGAGGTGCGCTCTCCCGCACCACGATGGGATAGGTCGTCATGGTCGAATCCTGGCCGTCACAGCCGGCCAGCCACAGAGCATTTGGTCCCGATCTGCCGGACAACCATTTTTTCGGCGAGCTCTTGGAGGATCCGGAACCCAAAGCCGCTCCGGCCCCGGGCCCATCGCCGGGGAGCAGAGCGTGACCGCGGCCGCCGGTCGAGGCCGGGCGCCGTCCGGCCCGCGGCCGGTGGGTGCCCGATCCAGCGCGCACGGTTGCGGCCAGCCGGTTCCCCAGGCCACCGATGAGGAACGAGACCGGCACCCCGATCGCCACCACCACGACCAGTTTGGCCTCCGGCGCCCAGGTCGCCGACCGCAGCGCCAGGGACAGGCCGACGAGCACCACCGGGTGGACCAGGTAGGCCCCGTAGGAGCTCCGCGCCCCGACGGCCAGCAGTGGCGAGCGGCCCACCTGGTGCCGCTGCAGCCGGTCGACCAGCCAGACCATCGCCAGCACCACGGTCAATCCGTCCAGCCCGGCCATGATCACGACCTGCCAGGAGCCGGGCGGAATCTCGGTGTTCCCGGGTTGCACGGACAGGGCTGGCAGCCCGGCCAGGCCGGTCAGGGCGACCAGTGACAGACATCCGCAGACCCGCAGCAGCAATCGGGACGGCGCCCGAAACCAGCGCCGCTCACCGGCCAGCACCCCCAGGACGAACACGCCGGCGGCCGCCTGCCAGTGCGGCCATTCGAAATCCCAGTAACGGGCGACGGTGTCCGGCACCCGGGGCCAGGTGAGCAGATCGAGCGCGGCGATCCCGGCGGCGAGGGTCAGCAGCCGGCTCATCGACAGCTCACTCGGCCGGCTGGGGCCGACCGGCCGCAGCCGGCGCCAGCCGGCATAGATCAGCGAGAAGCCCAGCAGGGCAACGACGAACCACATCGGGCCCAAGCCTCGCCCGCCGGTCCAGTCGGTCAGCCAGGCCAGCAGCGGGCGATCATCGCCCTGCCCGCTGGCCACCCACCAGCGCAGCATCGGGTCCACCAGTAGCACGTAGAAGACGGCCGGCAGACCGAGCCTGAGCAGCCGGGCCGCGGCGTATCGGCCCGGACCGCGCCGGCCCAGCGACCCGGCCGCCAGCAACCCGGCGACCAGGAACAGCGGGGCCAGACCGAATGCGGCCAGAAGCTCGACAACCCCACTGGTCAGCACCGGCGTCCAGGTCGATGTGGTCCGCTCCTGTAGTACCAGGAGATCGGCACGACGTAGGCGGTCGCGGCATGCACGGCGATCACGGCACCGATGACCACCACCCGCACCGGGTCGATCCAGGGCTGCTGAACCACCGGCCGCCGGGCCGGCGTCCGGGCGGTCATGGCCCAGCCGCAAGGGGTCGGGCGTGGGCGGTCGCCATCCTCGAATCCTGTGGCGGCCGGCCGACACCGAACCAGAGGACTTGGTCCCGGCGGACCGGGCGGCCCAGGGACCTTCGACCCGAGCCAGCGACCGGCGGACCGAGCACGATGACAACCATGGGGACGAAACGTGCATTGATGGCCAAACCTCGCGGGGGTCAGCTGCTGGCGGTGATCGGGACCGGCCTCCTCCTGGCCGGTTGCGGCTCCGGCGGCACCCCGGCGGCCGCACCGACCACCTCGGCCCCCGGGTCGTCCTCGGCGTCGTCGTCGGTGTCGGTCCTGCATTCAACCGCCATGTCCAGCCCACCGCCGGTCACGAATTCGACCTCAACGACGACGGAGCCAACGACGGTGCCGACGACCGGCCGGTCCACCACAAGCACCGACAGCACCGTCTCTCGGGCACAACGGCCGGTGCGGCCGGCACGGACCTGACCGGCGACGTCTACGGCAAGATCGTCGCGGTCGATCCCGGCCAGTCCCAGATCACGCTGGACAAGTTCGATTGGTTCACCGGGGACGCGGCGCGTCAGGCCTGCGACGAGGACGGGGTGCAGGAGCGAGACAACGGCTGGTGCACCGACTACTACTACCGCAATCGCAATCCCCAGCTGCGGGTGGTGACGGTGAGCCCGGACGCCACCGTGGTCACCCTGGCCGGCGGTAGCCCGACGCCGGTGCCCAGCGATCTGCCCACGGTCGGGCAACGGCTTTCCGGGTCCGAGTCCAGCGGCATCTTCCAGATCACCGTCACCGACGGGCAGGTGACCTCCATCCGCGAGCTGTACTTCCCGTGATCGACCGACAGTTCCCTGCTCGACCGCGATGTCGGCAGTCAACCCCGAAGGAGACGGACATGAAGGCACAACCCGGCGACTGGCTCGTCGTGCACAGCCACATCGAGGGACGGCACGACCGCCGGGCCGAGATCCTGGCGACCGGACCCGACGGCGAGCCGCCGTTCACCGTGCGCTGGACCGATGACGAGCACGAGGGGCTGTTCTTCCCCGGACCGGATTCGCAGATCCTGACGCCGGCCGAGCAGGCGGCCCACGCACGGGCCGAGGCCGAGTTGATCGACCGGGTGCAGGCCACCATCGGCCGGACGACGACCGACCGGTAGCGGTCCGCGCCGGTCGGGCGGCACCGTCCCCGGTCGGGGTCGCGCGGTCAGGCGGCGCTGTCCATCGCCCGCAACCGGGCCATCTCCCGCTGCAGCTGGGCTTCGGTCGGTTCGTGGCGCAGGAAGACGTCCCAGGCGTTGGCCGCGACGCCGATGCCCCAGCCGAAGATGGGGAACACTGGCCAGAAGAAGGGAACCCCGGTCATCGCCCAGATCACGACCAGGAAGCCGTTCACCATCAGGTAGATCATCAGGTGCAACCAGAAGTCCGACTGCTTCTTCAAACGGCCCAGCGCGACCTGGCGCAGGGCCGCTTCCTCGGAGTGGAACTGGTTGAGCGTGTCAGCCATGTCGACGTCCCTCCTGTCTTGTGCTGCCGTCCGGATCGGGCTCAGGGTGAGCCCAGCGAACTCTTGACTCCATCGAAGACCCCGCGCGCGGGCGGGGGCAGCGCCATTGGTCCACCCCGGTCGGGACCAACGTCCCCGACCGGCCGAGCCGGGACGACGTGCGCGGGAGGGGCAGGGACCTTCGCCTCTGGATGCCGCAAATCGGACCCCCCTACGCTCAGCCGGACCCCGAAAGGCGGTGCTGCCCAAGCCATGACAACAACGATGTTGCTGGTTGCGCTGGTCGTCGGAACGGCGCTGTTCTTCGACTTCACCAATGGCTTTCACGACAGCGCCAATGCCATGGCCACCTCGGTCGCTACCGGTGCGCTTCGACCCCGGGTCGCGGTGCTGATCGCCGCGGTGCTCAACGTCGCCGGGGCCTTTCTGTCCACCGCCGTGGCCAAGACCATCTCCGGCGGCATCGTCGACGACGCCCTGGTCACCCCGACGATGATCTTCGCGGGCCTGGCCGCCGCCATCCTGTGGAACCTGGTGACCTGGCTGTTCGGGCTGCCGTCCAGTTCCTCGCACGCGTTGTTCGGCGGGTTGATCGGCGCCGTGCTGGTCGGCGCCGGCCTGTCCGGGGTCAACTTCTCCGTCGTGGTGTCCAAGATCCTGCTGCCGGCGATCGCGGCCCCGGTTATCGCCGCGCTCGCGGCCGGCCTGGCCACGATGGTGATCTACCGGCTGGTGGCGCACACCGAGGACGGCCCGGCGGCCGGATGGTTCCGGCGGGCCCAGACCGTCTCGGCGTCCCTGGTGGCCCTGTCCCACGGCACCAGCGACGGGCAGAAGACCATGGGGGTCATCACCCTGGTCCTGATCACGGCCGGCTACCAGGCGTCGGGTACCGGCCCGCAGTTGTGGGTGATCGCCAGTGCCGGAGTGGCGATCGGCCTGGGCACCCTGTCCGGCGGCTGGCGGATCATGCGGACGATGGGCCGCGGCATCGTCGACATCCGCTCCCCCCAGGGCTTCGCCGCCGAGACCGCCTCGGCCACTGCTATTCTCGCCTCGTCGCACCTGGGCTTCGGCCTGTCCACCACCCAGGTCTGCTCCGGCTCGATCGTGGGCACCGGAGTGGGCCGCCGGCCGGTCGAGGTGCGCTGGTCGACCGCCCGCCGCATCGTCTACGGGTGGCTGCTGACCCTGCCGGCGGCGGCCGTGGTCGGCGCGCTGGCGGCCGCGGTGGCGCTGTCCGGCCCGGTGGGCGTGCTGGTCGTGCTGGCGCTGCTGATCCTCGGATCGGTGGGCATCTACGCCGTGTCCCGGCGGGCCCCGGTGTCCAGCGGCACGGTCAACGACTCGACCGAGGTCCGGATCAGTGCCGCCGGTGACCGAACGGGTGGGAGCGACCCCCTGGACGCCGTCGGAACGGGTCGGCCATGACGATCGGCGAGCTGATCATTCCCCTCGGGCATTGAGCCGGGCCCATGAAGGGCTGGCGACGCGTCAACTGCCTGACACCGCTGCTGGGCGGTGCCGGGCAGTTCCGCAGCTATCGGCGGAGCTGGCTGTCCCGGGACGTCCTGGCCGGACTGACCGTCGCGGCCTACCTGGTCCCGCAGGTGATGGCCTACGCCGAGGTCGCCGGCCTGCCGCCGGTGGTCGGGCTGTGGGCGATCATCGGCCCGCTGGCGATCTACGCGTTCGTCGGTTCCTCGCGCCAGCTCTCGGTCGGACCGGAGTCGACCACCGCTTTGATGACAGCGGTGGTGCTCATGCCGTTGGCGGCCGGTGACCCGGTGCGGTACGCCTCGCTGGCCGCCACCCTGGCCCTGCTCACCGGCGCCATCTGCCTACTCGGGCGACTGCTGCGGCTGGGGTTCCTGGCCGATCTGCTGTCCAAACCGGTGCTGATCGGCTACATGGCCGGCGTTGCCGTGATCATGATCGTGGGCCAGCTGGCGAAGGTCACCGGGGTGCCGGTCAGCGGTGACGATCTCCTCGGCGAGATGGCCTCGTTCGTCCGCGGCATCGACCAGATCCGTTGGCCGACAGTCATTCTGTCCCTGGCGTTGGTGCTGACCCTGTTCGCGTTCCAGCACTTCGCCCCCCGCCTACCCGGTCCGCTGATCACCGTCGTCCTGGCCGCCGCGGTCGTCGCGCTGTTCTCGTTGGGCGAGCACGGCATCGACGTGGTGGGCGCGGTCCCGGTCGGCCTGCCGACCCCGGCGCTGCCCGGCCTGGGCATGGACAGCCTGTCCGTGCTGGCCATCCCGGCGGTCGGCGTGGCCTTCGTCGGTTACACCGACAATGTCCTGACCGCGCGTGCTTTCGCCCTCAAGCAGAACCAGTCGATCGACGCCAACCAGGAGTGGTTGGCCCTCGGCCTGGCCAATGCCTCGTCGTCGGTGTTCCACGGCTTCCCGGTGAGCTCGAGCGGCAGCCGGACCGCGATCGCCGCCGCGGTCGGCGCGCGGACCCAGCTGTACTCGCTGGTCGCCATGGTCGTGGTGCTGGTGACCCTATTGGCCGCCGGTCCCCTGCTGGCCGTGTTCCCTCGGCCGGCGCTGGGTGCGCTGGTCGTCTACGCCGCGGTGAAACTGATCGACGGTCCGGAGTTGCGACGGATTGCCGCGTTCCGCAAGAGCGAGTTGGTCACCACGGTCGCCGTGATCGGCCTGGGCGTCATCGTCGGCGTCGTGGTGGCCATCGCCCTGTCGGTCGTCGACCTGCTCCGCCGGGTGGCTCGGCCCCATGACGGGATCCTGGGCTACGTGCCCGGGGTCGCCGGCATGCACGACGTCGATGACTACCCCTCCGCGCAGTGCGTTCCGGGCCTGGTCGTCTACCGCTACGACGCCCCGCTGTGCTTCGCCAACGCCGAGGACTTCCGGCATCGGGCGCTGGCCGCCGTCGAGGTCGGCGGGAACGGGGCCGGTGGCGAACGGGTCCAGTGGTTCATCATGAACGCCGAGGCGAACGTGGGGATCGACATCACGGCCGCGGACACGCTCGGTCAGCTGGCCGCCGAACTGGACCGGCGCGGCATCGTCTTCGCGATGGCTCGGGTCAAGCAGGACCTGCTCGCCGACCTGGACGCGATCGGCTTCGTGGGCCAGATCGGCTCGCAGCGCATCTATCCCACCTTGCCGACGGCGGTGGAGGGTTACCTGACCTGGTACCGGACCAGCCACGGGCAGCTGCCGCAGGGTGTGCACCAGTCTCCGTTGCCGACCGACCCGCTCGCCTGAGCGTGATGGCCGGCGTCGTCAGAGTGGCAGCCGCCGGACCAGCGGGTCGGGGCGGGGTGGGACCGCGGCGACCCGGATCCGCGCATCGACGATCATCAGCTCGGTCCCTCGGCCGATGACCGGGTTCAGGTCCAGTTCGGCGACCTCGCCGAGGTCCTCGACCACCGACCCAACCCGGATCAGCAGGTCGGCCAACCGTTCTCGGGAGACGGCCGGGGCGCCGCGATAACCGTCGAGCATCGGCGCCATGCGCAGCTCGTCCAGCATCGCGGCGGCGTCGCCCGGGCCGACCGGAGCCAGCCGGAAGGCGCGGTCGGCCACCAGGTCGGTGAACACGCCCCCGGCGCCCACCATCAGCACCGCCCCGAAGTGGTCGTGCTGCACCGCCCCGACGATGAACTCCAACCCCGGCGGCACCATCGGCTGCAGGAGCAGGGCCCGGGGTCGGCCGCCGGTCAGGTCGGCGACGGCGGCGCGCAGGGCCCGCTCGTCGACCAGGCCCAGCCGGACCCCGCCGACGTCGGTCTTGTGCAGCCCCGGGTCGGCGAGCTTGACCACGACCGGGTAGCCGAGTTCCCCGGCCGCGATGAGGGCCTGCGCGACGCCGGTGGCCGGCCGCTGCGGGCAGGTGGGCAAGCCATAGGCGGCCAGCAGCCGCTCGACCTCGGCGGCGGTCAGCCACCCGGCGCCGGCGGCCAGCGCTCCGGTGACGATCGCGGCCGCCTGCTCCCGATCGATCCCGGCGGGGCGGGCCGGGTGCCCGGGCCCGTCGGCGGACCGAATCCGCCCGTACCGCGCCGCCACGGCCAGGGCGGCCGCGGCCGGTTCGGGGAAGCCGAACACCGGTAGGCGCCGGTCCGCCGCACCGGGGACGCGAACGGATTCCGCCGTTTCGCCGACACAGCATGCCACGACGGGTTTGTCGCCGCCGGCCGCGGCCGCGATGCGGTCCAGCACGGCCGGCAGATCGGTCACCGCGGTCCGGGTGACGACGGCCAGGATGGCGTCGACCTCGTCCGCGGCGAGCAGCACGGACAGGGCATCGCCGACCTGGACCGGGGTGGCTGCCGACCCGAGGTCGACCGGGTTGTCCGCCGATGCCGCGTCGGGCACCACTTGGCGCAGGGCCCGCCGGGTCCCCGGGGCCAACTCGACGACCTCCAGCCCGGCCGCGGACGCAGCATCCGCGGCCAGGATCTGGGGGCCGCCGGAATTGCCGACGACGGCCAGGCGGCAGCCGCTCGGGACCGGCTGGTCGCACAGCACCCGCGCGGCATCGAGCATCTGCTCCATCGTGTCCACCCGCAGGACGCCGGCCTGCCGGAACAATGCGTCGATCACGACATCGCCCGTCGCGGCGGCCGCGGTGTGCGAGCGGCCGGCCCGCCGCCCGGCCGCCGACCGTCCCGACTTGATCGCGATCACCGGCTTGCGGTCGGCCACCCGGCGAGCGACCCGGGCGAACGTGCGCGGGTTGCCCACCGACTCCAGGTAGAGGGCGACCACCCGGATCCGGTCCTCGTCCGCCCAGGCCGCCAGCAGGTCGTTGCTGCTCACATCGGCGCGATTGCCGATCGAGACGAATTGCGCCACCCCCGGTCCGGCCCGGCCGGCGGCGTCCAGTACGCCGATGCCCAGGGCGCCGGACTGCGACACCAGGCCCAGCGGTCCCGCCGGCACCGGCAGGTCGGTGAAGGTCGCGTTCAGCCGCACGGCCGGGTCGGTGTTGATCAACCCGAGGCAATTCGGGCCGACCAGGCGCATCCCGTCCTGCCGGGCGGCCGCCAGGATCTCGTCCTGACGGCTCCGTCCGGCCGCGCCGGCCTCGCCGAATCCGGCCGTGAGGATCACCATCGCCCGCGTGTGGCGGGCGCCGCAGCCCCGCACCACGTCCAGGACGCCCGCGGCCGGGATCGCCACGATGGCCAGGTCGATCCCGCACGGCAGCTGGGCCGGCGAGGGCACGCACGGTACGCCGAGCACTGCGTCGTGATGCGGATTGACCGCCACCAGCGATCCGGTGAAGCCGCCGTCGATGAGGTTGCGCAGCACCTGGTGTCCGACCGCGGACGGGTCCTGGCCGGCCCCGATCACGGCCACCGACGCCGGAGCCAATAGGTGCCGCACACTGGCTCGCTCGGCCGACCAACCCCGCCGGTGGACCGACCGGATCGTGTCGTCGTCGGGTCGCAGATCCATTTCCACCAGCGCCGTCCCGCTCTCCCAGGTCGTGGACATGCCCAGACCGAGATCTCGCAGGGTCCGCAGGGCCAACTCGTTCTGCGCGAGAATCTCCGCGGTGAACCGGCGCAGGCCGTGCGCCCGGGCCCGCGCCGCCAGGTGTTCCAGCATCAGCGTGCCGATGCCCAGCCGGTGGCAGTCGTCGGCCACCAGCAACGCGACCTCGGCCGTGCTGGCATCGGTGCGTTCGCACGAGGCCACGGCGACCAGCCGATCGGCCAGCCAGGCGGCCACCGTCAATCGGCCGTCCTGCGGTGTGACCAGGCGGTCGACGTAGTCCATCGCCGCGCTCCGGCTCAGGCCGAAAAAGCGCAGGTAGAGCGAGTCGTCCGAGATGGCCCGATGCAGATCACGCAGCGCGTCCGCATCCCCGGGGCCCACCGGGCGTAGCCGCACGATGCGACCGTCCACGGTGAGGGCGTCCGCGGTGAAGGTGTCCGCGGTGAAGGTGTCCGCGGTGAAGGTGTCGGCGGTGAAGGTGTCCGCGGTGCGGGCGTCTGCGCTGACGGCGTCCGGGCCCCTGGCCGGGGACAGCCCCGAACCCGTCTGGCGAGCCATCCGGAGCCGCAATCAGCGCCGTGCCGAAAGCAGCACGACCACACCGATGCCCACCACCACGACCGGCCACAGGATGGGCGCGCCCAGCCACGGCAGGATCCGCTGCGCCAGCAGCAGCACCCCGATGCCGACCAGAACGGTCCCGACGACCAAGGCGATCTGGTTCCGGTCCGCCCGCGGCGGCAGCGGCTGCTCGTCCGGACCGGTCTGTTCCGGAATCACGATCCAGGCAATCAGGTAGGCCAGCACACCCACCCCGCCGGACAGGGCCAAGGCCACGGCGGCGATGCGCAGCAGGACCGGGTCGACGTTCAGGTAACGACCCAGCCCGCCGCAGACTCCACCGAGGACCCGGTCGCGACGGCTGCGCCGCACCCGGCGGATCTCGGTGGACCGACCCGGTTCGGGCGGCGGTTCGAATGGCGACATTGTCCTACCCCCAAGCACCTCGACGGTCAGTAATTGGGCTCGCGTTCGCTCGGGCGGGTGTCGACGACCCCGGCCTCCAGCAGATCCCGGCGGGTGAGAATGCCGACCACGTGGCGGCCGTCGACGATCGGCAGGCACCGGATCCGCTCGTCGACCATGATCCGGGCGGCGTCGACCGCCTCCGCCCCCGGGGTCAGCGACTCGACCGGGCTGGTCATCACCTCGCCCACTCGCAGCGGGCCGGTGGCCGAGCCGCGACGCCACCGGTGGGCCCCGTCCTCGGGCGGGGCCGTGATCAGATCGGCTTCGGTGACGATGCCGACCAGCCGGCCGTCGTCGACCACCGGCAAGGCCGTGAAGCCATGGGAGTACAGCACTCTGGCCGCGATCGCCGCCTCGGTCGTCGGGGCCACGGTGATCACCGGATGAGACATCACGTCGCGGACTCGCATCCTCGGCTCCTTCATCGGCCCTGTGACCTGGATCCTGCTCGGGCGGGCGGGCCCGGGGAATGGTCGAAAGTCCCGACTGGGGGGCCGACGATCTGCCGGACCCGCCGCATCGTGTCGTCGATGGATCCGGCCGTGTCCACGACGATGGCGTCGGGCCAAGGATCTTCGTCCCGGGCCATCCGCTCGGCGATCTCCGGGGTGGCTTCGGAGGGGCCGGGTGGGCGTCGACGGAGCCGGTCGTTGCGCACGGCTGTGGGCGCCTGGCAGGACATCGGCACCAGATCGGCGTGGGTGCGCGCGGCGACCTCCGCGGCGGCGGCCCGGTAGCCGGCCTGGGTGAACGAGGCGTCCACCACCACCGTGTCCCCCGCGCCCAGGCACAGCTCGGCCCGCCGCAGGAGCTCGCCGTAGGTGCGCGCGAGATGCGGCCGGTCGTAGCGGCCGCGACGGTACGCCGCCGACGCGGCGGCGGTCAGCACCCCCTCCCCCGCAGCGGCGGCCTGCCGGGTGACGTCGCTGGAGATCAACACCGCCGAGAGCAGGTCCGCGGTGCTGGCCGCCACCGTGCTCTTGCCGCTGCCCGGCAGGCCGCCGATCAGGATCAGGTGGACCCGGCCCGCACGCAGGTGCTCGCCGGCCAATGCGGCCAGCGATCGCGCCTGAGCCGCCGCGTCCGGGTCGCCCTGTCGATGGCGCAGCACGCCACCTTGACCCGGACGTACGCCCGGTAGGCGAGGTAGTGATGCCACAGTGACCCCGGTGCCGGGTCGGCCGCGTAATCGGTGTACCGGTCGACGAGCAGCCGGGCCAGCGACAGAGCTCCCAGATGCTCCAGATCCATGGCCAGGAAGGCGATATCGTCCAGACCGTCGACGAAGCGCAACCGATCGTCGAATTCCAGGCAGTCCAGCACCCGGGGCCCGTCGGGCAGGCAGAAGATGTCGTCGCACAACAGGTCCCCGTGGCCGTCGACGATCCGGCCTTGCCGGATCCGGTCCTGGAACAACCGGTCGCGGCCGATCAGGAACTCGTGCACGAGGTGGTCGGCCCGGTCGACGTCGGCGGCCGCCAGCACCGTCGTGGAGTCCCGCCGCACGTCGGCGAAGGTGGACTCCCAACGCCGCAGGATGGCCGGCGGCCGGGCCGCGGCGTCGATCTCGGGCGCACGCCGGGCGGTGGCGTGGAAGGTGGCCATCATCCGGGCGATCCGGTCCATGACGGCGGTCAGCTCGGCGCCGTCGCGCACCAGTGTCGTCAGCCGGGTGCGCTCGGGCATCCGGCGCATCACGACGGTGGGTTCGTCGGGCCCGCCGGTGGGGCCGCTCAGCCGCCCGAGACCCAGATAGACGTCCGGCGCGAGCCGTCGATTGAGCTCCACCTCCCGCCGGCAGCACTCGGCCCGCGCCGGGACGCTGCGAAAGTCCAGGAATCCCAGATCGATCGGCTTCTTGAACTTGTAGGCGCGCTCACCCAGCAGCAGCACCACACCGCTGTGGGTCTCCCGCGACGCCGGACCGATGTCGTCGGCGACGACCCGGCCGTCGGACCCCGGACGGGTGGGAGCCGGTGAGCCAGCCATCCCGCATCACCCCCGTCGGCCGCCGCGAAGCCGTCCGCCCCTCAGGGTGGACCGCACCGGCCGGATCGACCACGGCCATAGGTCCTGCTCGGCCCACTCCGCGCCGATCAGCCGGTCGACCCGGCCCGGGACGGGCCGCCGCGAAGCACCTTGTCCATCGCCTTGCCCTTGGCGATCTCGTCCACCAGCTTGTCCAGGTACCGGATCTGGCGCATCAGCGGGTCCGGCACGTCCTGGACCCGCACGCCGCAGACCGTTCCGGTGATCAGTGAGGCATGGGGGTTGAGCCGGGCGCCGGCGAAGAACTCCTGGAACGTTGTCCCGGCGTCCAGGTGGTGCTGTAGCTGGGCCTCGTCGAAGCCGGTGAGCCAGCCGATCGCCTCGTCCAGTTCGGCCTTGGTCCGCCCCTTGCGCTCCACCTTGGCCACATAGTGCGGGTAGACCGAGGCGACGCTGGTGGTGAAGATCCGGTGCATCGTCGCAGGCTAGACCAGAGCGGGCGGGCCGAGCGCCGGTCCGCCCGGCCCACGATCCCCTTCGCACGCTCCCCGTCGTTGCGGGCGCGGAGTCTAGGACGCTCCTGAATTATCCGTATGTCGGCCCCTGTTGATCTTGTGGGTTCGGGATGATCTTGGTGTGCAGGGTCGGTCGCGGGATCAGCGTGAGTTGTTGGATGCCGAGTCGGTAGTCGGTGGGCTGCTCAAGCCGGGCAGCGTGTTCGCGTTTCTGGCCGCGCACCGTCGGGAGGTGTTCCCGGACGGCATGTTCGCGGATCTGTTTCCGTCGGGTCGGGGCCGCCCGTCAGTGCCGGCCGACGTGATGGCGTCGGTGATTGTGCTGCAGGCTCTGCACGGCCTGTCCGACGCGGACACGGTGGACTCGGTGACGTTCGATCTGCGGTGGAAGGCAGCGTGCGGGTTACCGGTGACCGCTGCGGCGTTCCATGCCACGACATTGACGTACTGGCGGCGTCGGCTGGCCGCTTCGCAGTCGCCGAACCGGATCTTCGACGCGGTCCGCCAGGTCGTGGACCAGACCGGGGTGCTGGCTGGAAAGAGCAGGCGAGCGTTGGATTCCACGATCCTGGACGACGCGGTCGCCACCCAGGACACGGTCACCCAGTTGATCGCGGCGATCCGCCGGGTCCGCCGCGAGGTACCCGGCGCCGCCGAGGTCGTCGGCGAGCACTGCTCGGCTCACGACTATGACGACCCGGGCAAACCGGCGATCGCCTGGAACGATCAGCAGGCCCGCGAGGCCCTTGTCGATGCGCTGGTCACCGACGCGCATCGGGTGCTGGGACACCTGCCCGACCAGGAGCTCGGACCGAAGGCGGCGGACGCGGTCGCCCTCTTGGCGTTGGTCGCCGGGCAGGACGTGGAACCGGTCGAGGGCTCGGACGGCACCGACGGACGGTGGCGGATCGCGCAGCGGGTCGCCCCGGACCGGGTGATCTCCACCGTGGACCCGGAGGCGCGGCACGCCCACAAGACCGTCCACCGGCGGCAGGACGGGTTCAAGGCACACATCGCGGTCGAACCCGACACCGGTCTGGTCACCGCCTGCGCGGTGACCATGGCCAGCGGACGCGGCAACAGCGACGCCGAGGTTGGACCCACCTTGCTGGCACAGGAGACCGAAAAGCTGCACGTGCTGGCCGATTCGGCGTACGGATCGGGATCCGCGCGGGCCGAACTGGACCATGCCGGGCACATCGCGTTGATCAAGCCGTTCCCGCTGCGGTCGGCCGTGCCGGGCGGGTTCACCCTGGACGACTTCACCGTCGACCCCGAGGCCAGGACGGCCACCTGCCCGAACGGGGTGACCCGGTCGATCACCGCGCAATGGTCCGTCACCTTCGGAGCGGCTTGCCGCGGCTGCCCGCTCCGGGCCCAATGCACGACCAGCGACGCCGGTCGATCGCTGAAGCTGACCGAGTACGAAAGCCTGCTCAGGGCGGCCCGTCGACAAGCGGAAACCGAGGACTTCCAACAGGTCTACCGACGGCACCGGCCGATGGTCGAACGATCGATCTCCTGGCTGGTCCGCGGCAACCGCAAAGTCCGCTACCGCGGCGTCGCCAAGAACGACCACTGGTGGCACCACCGCGCCGCTGCGATCAACCTCAGGCGAATGCTCACCCTCGGGCTGACGCGGGTGAGCGGGACGTGGACCATTGCACCGGCCTGACCGGCCGGCACGAGACCTCACCGGGCCGTGAGCAACGGCCCGTCCCTCCGATCAGTCAGGAGAATCATCCAGGGCCGGGCGACGACTCAGGACCACGCCTGACAGCCCGATCACGCGCGAACGCTCCCACTGTCCCAAAGCGAACTCCCGAACCCACAAGTGACCGTTATTCAGGAGCGTCCTTGAGATGTCCTGGATCTGCTGCAGGCTCTGATCTCGCAAGGAGAATCGAGCCATGCCAGCACCACGCCAGTACGACCAGGAGACCCGTGACCGTGCAGTGCGGATGTACCGGGAACGCCGATCCGCGCATCCGGCCGAGTCGGCGATCGAGGCCCGCCGGCAGATTGGCGCGCTGATCGACGTGAAATCCGAGACCCTCCGGGGGTGGATCGAGCGGTCCGAGATCGACGCCGGCGTGCGGCCGGGCACCACCAGCGACGAGCACACCGAGTTGGTCCGGCTGCGCCGGGAGGTGGCCGAACTACGCCGTGCAAACGAAATCCTGCGCACCGCTTCGGCGTTTTTCGCAGCGGCGGAGCTCGACCGCCGACTCAAGTGATCTGCGCCTACATCGACGCGCACAAGCATCGTTTCGGGGTCGAGCCGATCTGCCGGGTGTTGTCCGAGCACGCCATGCCGATCGCCCCGAGCAGCTACTACGCGCACCGCCGCCGGCCGGTCAGCCCTGCGCTGCGGGCCGAGGCGGAGCTGGTCAACACCGTCATCGACCTGCACCGTGAGCACCACGGCCTGTACGGGGTGCGCAAGATGTGGCATCTGATGACCCAGGAAGGGCACTTGGTCGGCCGGGACCAGGTCGCCCGATTGATGACCATCGCCGGGCTGCGGGGTGTGCGCCGCGGCGACCACCGCACCACGACGACCCGCCGCCGCGCCGCCGACGACCGGCCCCGGCCGGCGGACCTGATCAACCGGGACTGGGCGGCGCCGACCCGGCCGGACCAGTGGTGGGTCGCGGACTTCACCTACGTCTGGACCCCGGCCGGGTTCTGCTACGTGTCCTTCGTGGTGGACGTGTACTCCCGCCGGATCCTGGGCTGGCGGGTCGCCTCGTCGATGACGACCGCACTGGTCGCCGCCGCCCTCGATCAGGCCCTGTTCACCCGGCGCCGCACCGATACCCGTTTCACCTCAACTGGTCTGGTTCATCACTCGGATGCCGGGTCGCAATACACGTCAATCGCCTACACCACCGCGCTGGTCGATGCCGGGATCGCGCCGTCGATCGGTTCGGTCGGGGATGCCCTGGACAACGCCCTCATGGAATCGACCATCGGCCTGTACAAGACAGAGCTGATCGACCGGCATCAACGGTCCTGGCCCAGCCCGCAGCAGGTCGAAACCGCGACCGCCGGCTGGGTGCACTGGTTCAATACCCGCCGACTGCACTCCTCGATCGACTACCTGCCACCCGTCACCTACGAGCAGCTGTACCGTCAGCAGACCAGCACCCCGACCGGGAAGGCTGCGTAACCCCGAGCCTCCAGCGAATCCAGGGCGATTCATCCTAGTGAGCCGGCGGGACGGGAAAGTGCAGCACCCAGCCCTTCTCGCCGACCACCGTGCGGCCGCCCACACTGTCCACGACATCGCCGATGGTGAGCGGTATCGCGGTGCCAGTCGGGCCGGTCAGGCGGACCTCAAGGGCGTCGTCGACGACGCCGACAACGATGTGGAGGATGCGCGGCCCGGCGGCCAGGGCCTGCATCACGCACCGCTCCATCGCCGCCGCCACGGCCGGGGACGGCGGCCGCCGGCTCAGGTCCCCGGAGACGGTCAGCCGGGCGCTGGATCCGGCCTGCCGGAGCCGGGCGGCCAGCGCGGCGGGCAGGCCCAGCGAGTCCAGGACGTCGGAATGCACGCCGTGCGACAGCGCTCGCAGCGCGGCCAGGCAGTGCCCGATGTGGTCGGAAAGCTCGTTCCAGCGCCCGTTCCGACTCGACGGGGGTGCGGCCGCCAGCGCGGCCAGTTCCTCGCCGAGGCGCTGCAGGGTGGGTGAGATGCGTTCACGGACAGTGAGTTCCAGCCGGCGCAGCTCCTCCGCGCGGGCGGCCGCCAGCCGATCGTGCGAGGCCCGCAGCTGCTCACCGATCCGCGCCAGCTCCTCGATCCGGGCCTGCCGGCCGGCCTCCAACCGCAGGTTGCGGAAGACCAGGCCGGCCTGCGCGCTCAGGTCGGCCAGCGCGACCCGGTCCCGCCGGCGCAGCGGCCGGCCGGGCGCGGGGACGACCCGGATGAGGCCGAGCGTGGTCCGCCCGTCGGTGATCCGCAGGTGGTGCGCGGGCGGCGAGCCGGCCGGGCCGGCGCCGTCCCGGGCGACGGCCACCGGGTCGCCGGATTCGCCGTACAGCTCGATGGTGACGGCCTCGGCGCCGGTCGCGCGGCGGCCGGCGGCGGCAATCTCGGCCAGCGTGGCGTCGGCACCGGCACTCTCGCCCAGCCGCCGGACCAGCTCGGCCAGCGCCTCGTACGGCTCGAGCCGGTCGCCGTAGGCCAACCGGTCGGCCACCGCGACGATCCGGGACCGAATCGGCTGGAACAGGCACGCGACCACCGCGCTGGCCAGGACCGCCGGCCAGAAGCCGGGCAGGGAGCCGCCGATCGTGCCGACCAGCAGGACGTAGGCCGTGCCGACCACCGCGGTGGTGCCGAGCAGGAGCCAGGCCCGGTTCAGCACCACCGTGATGTCGTAGAGCCGGTAGCGCAGCACGGCCACGGCGATGGCCAGCGGAAACACCAGTTCGGCCAGGAACAACGGCAGGTGGGTGGCGGCGCTGCGCGGCCAGTGCAGGACATACCCGGTCAGCAGCAGCCAGACGATGCTGCCGGCGAACGGCACGGCGGCCACCACGAACCACTGGATCTGCACCCGGGCCACGGCGTGCTCGCGGCGGCGCCGCACGAACAGGGAGACGACGCCGGCCAGCACGGCGGCATCGACCAGCACCAGGCCGGCGACGAACAGGATCTGGCCCAGCGCGCTGGGCCGGGGCTCGGTCTGGGCGTAGACGGCCGCCTCCAGGACCGTCGGGGCCGACCACAACAGGCACCCGGCGACCGCGGCCACCACCGCCAGGCCGCGGGTGCGGCCGATCAGCCGTCCGTCCGGCGCGAGCAGCAGGATGACGGCGTTGGCCGCGAACGGAATCTGCGCCCCCAGGAACGAGGCCAGCCAGCTGCAGACCACCGCGACCACCATCGGGCCGGGGCCGGCATCGAGCAGCACCCACCCGCTGTAGGCGTCCAGGGCCAGCGCCAGGGTGGTGGTGACCCCAGGAACCAGCAGCAGCCAACCGATCGGTTGTCGCCGGTCCCGGGTGACCACCAGGGCGCCCATCACGGTCGACACCACCTCGGTCAGCGGGATGATCGGCCAGCCGTGATCGATCACGCCGAACTCGGTGACCAGATGCCCCCGCAGGGCCATGCAGGCCGTGTCCACCAACGCGGCCGTGACCGCGAACGCCACGCACAGACCGGCCACCCACCGCGGCCAGGCCACCGCTGCGGGGGTTGCCCGGTCGACCTCGAGCGGGTCGGCGGTCCGGGTGACCGGGCCGGTCACGGCGTGACCGAGGAGACGGCCCCCGGCACGGCCGCCGGCACGGTCGCGGTCAGCATGCTGCCGGCCCCGGGCCGGGACGTGACCTGCAGCCGTCCGCCGACCTCGCCGAGCCGGATCGCCGCCTGCCGCAGGCCCGTGCCCGCGGTGGACGCGCCCGGGTCGAACCCGCGGCCGTCGTCGGTCACCGACACCCGCAGCTCGTCGCCGGCCTGCTCGATGCGGACCTGGATCGACCAGGCGGCGGCGTGCTTGATCGCGTTCTGGGCGGCCTCCAACACGACGAAGTACAGCGCCATCCGGCATTGCGGGCCCAGATCCCGACCGGCCTGCGGCGGGGCGGCGGTCACCGTCATGGCGATCGGCAGCCGGTCCGCGGCCGCCTGCAGGGCCGCCCCCAGGTCGGACGCGGTCGTCACCGCCGAATACAGCGACCAGGAGAGGCGACCCAGCTCCTGCGCCGTCCGGTGGGCGAGATCAGCCGCGGCGCTGAGGGTCTGGCGGCACCGGTCGGGCGCCTGATCGGCCGTCCGGCGGGCCAGTTGCAGGGCCAGCCCGAGCGCGATCAGCTGTTGCTGGGCTCCGTCGTGCAGGTCCCGTTCGATCCGGCGGCGCTCGGCCCGCTCGGCCGCCACGGCCGCCGCCCGCGCCACCCGCAGCCGCTCGGCCTGCTCGGCCAGGTCGGCCTCCTGCCGCCGCAGGCCCTGCTGCCGGGCCAGCATGACCAGGACCTCGCCGGCCTGGTTCGCGGCGGCGGCCAGCAGGCGTTGTTCGACCGTCGAGCGACGCCCGGCGGCCGGGTCGAACAGATGCAGCCGGGCGACCTCGACCCCCGAATGCCGGATCGGATGCACCTCCGCGCGCAGCCCCGAGGGTGGGTCGCCGGCCGGCCAGGCGGCGGCCAGCTGCGAGTGTCCCTGCACCACCAGCCAGAGTTCGGCTCGCCGGGCCCGTAGCCCCTGGGCGAGCACCCGCACCAGGTGCGCGGGCAGCTCGTCGGCCGGGACCTGGGCAGCGACGCTGCGCGGCAGCCGGCGCAGCAGGTCCAGCGGTGGATCGCGCACCGCCAAGCGGCGGCGGAACCAGACCCCCAGGCTCCGGTACAGCGGCTGCAGGACCAGGGCGACCACGGTGGTCGCGAGCACCAGGGATCCGACCGGTGGACGCTGCTGCCGGTCGGCGCCGGTGACCAGCAACACCGCCAGGTAGATCGCGACCACGCCGGCGAGCACGGCGACCGCGGTCGCGACCCGGGCCAGCACCGACCGCGCGGTCATGCCGGTCGATACCCGGCCGGCCGCACCTCCGCCGGCCGCCCGGCCGACCCGGCAGACGGCCCAGCAGACGGTGGCGCGACCCGCAGGAAGGTCAGGACGGCCGCCACCCGCCGGTTGGTCTGGCCCTCGTCCGGCAGGCCCAGCTTGGCGAAGACCGCTCCGACGTGCTTTTCCACGGACCGCTCGCTCAGGTGCAGCCGTCCGGCGATGGCCGCGTTGCTGCGGCCCATCGCCATCTCGGCGAGCACGTGCTGCTCGCGCTCGGTGAGCTCGGCCAGCCCGGACCGGGTCGCCGACTGCTGCTGCATCAGCGCCTCGATGACCACCGGATCCATCGCCGAGCCGCCGCGGGCGACGGTGCGCAGCGCGTGCACCAGCTCGTCGGTGTCGTGCACCCGGTCCTTGAGCAGGTAACCCAGTCCGGCCGCCCCCCTGGCCAGCAGCCGCAGGCACCACTCGGCCTCCAGGAACGAGGACAGCACGACCACGCCGACCGCCGGGTGGTCGGCCCGAATCCGGTGGGCGGCATCGATGCCTCGGTGGTGAACGTCGGCGGCATCCGGACGTCGGTGAGCACCGCGTCGGGCCGGTGCCGGGCGACCGCGGCCAGCAGCGCGTCGGGGTCACCCACCCCGGCCAGGACGGACACCCCGGCCTCACCGAGCAGGGCCGTCACGCCCTCGCGGACCAGGAAACTGTCGTCGGCCAGCACCACCCGCAGCGCCACCCGGGAAATGTACCGGAGCGTCCGGGTCCCGATCCGAACCCGAGCGGGGTCAGCCGCGGCCGATCGGTGCGGCCAGCCACCCCAGGATCGGCGGTCAGCACGGTGGTGCCGCGGGGCGCGAACGGTGAGCGTGATGATCATGTCTCGCCGACTCGCCGTGGGCGCTTGCCTGCTGACCGTGGCCGCCCTGGTGCTGACCGCCACCACCGCCTGTTCCGCCTCCTCCGGCGGGAGTTCGACCTCCGGGCCGGCCTCCTCCGGGTCGAGCTCCTCCGGGCGGGCCTCGTCGACGCCGGCCGGCCCGTCGGCCGGGTCGGCCCCGTCCAGCAGCCCGGGCGCGGGCGGGGCGGCGACCTATACCGCGGGCGCGCCGCTGGACTGGGCGGCCTGCCCGGCCAATCCGAACCCGGCGGTGAAGATGACCGGGTTCGAGTGCGCGACGGCGACGGTGCCGCTGGACTGGTCCGATCCGGGCGGCCGGACCATCTCGCTGGCCGTGGTCAAGCACCCCGCGGCCGACGCCGGGCAGCGGATCGGCTCGCTGATGTTCAACCCGGGCGGGCCCGGCGGCACGGGCAGCACCGACTTCCCGAACTGGATCGACGGGTTTCCCCAGGACCTGCGGGACCGGTTCGACATCATCAGCTGGGATCCCCGCGGCATCGGCAACAGCACGGCCGTGCAGTGTTACGACACCCCGGACGAGCTGGGCGAGGCGATCGAGCCGGTGAGCGGCTACCCCACCGACCCCGCGGCCGAGCAGGCCTGGCTACCGACCTGGGCCGCGATCGGGCAGGCCTGCGCCCAGCGCAACGGTGACCTGCTGGCCCACGTGTCCACCGCCGACACCGCGCGCGACCTGGAGGCGCTGCGGCTGGCCCTGGGCGGGGACAAGCTCAACTATCTGGGCGTGTCCTACGGCACCTTCCTCGGCGCGACCTACCTGAACCTGTTCCCGGAGAACATCCGGGCCATGGTGCTCGACGGCAACCTGGACCCGAAGGCCTGGACCAACGGCGGCCAGCCGGCCACCCACAGCATCAGCCACCGCATCGGGTCGGACCGGGGCGTCGCGGACAATCTCGACGCGTTCATGAGCCTGTGCGGGCAGGCGACGACGTCGGCGTGCGCCTTCTCCGCCGGGTCCGCCGAGGCGACCAAGGCCAAGTACCAGCAGCTGCTGCAGACGCTGGCCGCGCAGCCGACCACCTTGCCGTCCGGCCGCGTCGTCACCGCCGGGGAACTCACCGACAGCCTCGGCAACGCCATGGACATCGTGCAGGCGCAGTTCGGCGCCCAGGGTTGGAGCGGCTCGGCCGCGGTCCTGCAAGAAGTGTGGGAGGCAGTGAACAACCCCGCCCCGAGCAGCCCGGTGCCCAGCAGCCCGGTCCCCAGCACCACCGCGCCCGGCACCACCGCCTCATCGGCGACTGAATCAGCCACCGGACCGGCCGGATCGGCCGGGGCGGGCGCGGCCCCGGCCGCGGAGAGCTACAAAGGCCCCGAGCAGACCTGGGCGGTGATGTGTGGGGATGCCGCCGTCCCGCCGGCGTCGGCCTGGCCGGCGATCGGTGAGGAGGCGCTGCGCGACTACGGCCCGACGGCGGCCGGGCTGATCTGGGGCGAGGCGGTCTGCGTCGACTGGCCGACCCGGTCCGCGCAGCCCTACCTCGGCCCCTGGAACGCCGACCCCGGCATCACCGTGCTGCTGATCGGCAACACCCACGACCCGTCGACCCCGTTCAGCAACACCCAGGGCATGTCCACGGTCCTACCGCGCACCAGCGTGCTGACCGTCGAGGGCTACGGCCACACCATGCTGCTCAATCCGAGCAGCTGCGGCGGGCAGTACGAGTCCGCGTATTTCATCGACGGGACGCTGCCCCCGGCGGGCACGGTCTGCCAGCAGGATGTCCCGCCGTTCGGTGGCTGATGCCGTCCGGCCGATCGACGGCCGGGTGGACCAGGTCGCGGCCGCCCGATCAGTCGGCCGCGATCTGGTCGGGGGCGGTGTTGGTGGCCGGCCGCAACCGGCCCGGCCGGTCGGCCGCCCGCCGTTCGGCCAGGTAGCTCAGGCGCCGCAGCGCCTCGACGTTGCGGGGGCGCAGCAGGGCCGAACGCAGCGGCGGCGGCACGAGCTTGCCCGGACCGGACACGGCGTCCTCGACGATCCGAACCCGGGCACCGGAGCCGAGCGGTTCGATCTCGATGAGCACCTCGGCCTCGCCGCTGGGCCAGGCCCGCGCACGCAGCCGCAACGAACGGGCCGGTTCGCAGACCAGCACGCTGGTCGTGTCGTTGATCAGCAGCGGCCAGGAGCCCACCGAATGGTGGATCCGGCTGTCCGGCGCGGGCCAGGACGCATCGACGTCCCGGATGCGCGAGGCGCCGACCACCCACAGCCCGTACAGCCACCCGTCGGCCAGCACGTCCCACACATCACCGGGGGTGCAGTCCATGTCGCGATACGTCGTTGCTGCCATCGTGGCTCCTCATGCGGTGAATGACTCACGGGTGCACTGGGCCGGCACCGGATTCCCGCCGGGTTGCTCCGGCAAAGACGTTGCCGCACGCTACTTTTCGCTCCCGGTGAGCCGGGTGCGACGCGGTGCTGCGGTGGTTCAGTACCCGCCCGGCGGCCGGCCCACACACCGGGCGGTCCGCCCGAGCGTCGGCATCAGGGGCTGCGCCAGTCGTCGAGGCGGTGGCTGGTCGGCGCGAACCCGTGATGCACGCCCCACAACACGGCCTGGGTCCGGCTGGACACCCCGATCTTGCGATAGACCGAGCGGATGTAGGACTTGATGGTGTTCGGGCTCAGGTAGGTCATCGACGCGATCTCGGCGTTGCCGCGACCCTGGGTGATCAGGGCCAGGATCTCCGCCTCCCGGTCGGTCAGCCCCTCGGCCCGGCCGGGCCAGTCGAGTCCGGGCGCGCTGTGCACCCGCCGCGGCGGCACGCTGACGACGACCTCGCCGCCATGCACCGCCTCGAGCGCCTCGACCAGTTGCCGCGCCGGCAACGACTTGGCCAGGTAGCCATGGATCCCGCGCCGCCGCGCCGCCGCGATCAGGGCCGGGTCGAAGCTCCAGGTGTAGATGACGACCCTGGCCGCGTGCGCGTTGTCCAGCAACGCGTGGATGTCGTGGCGGTCGGACTCCGGCTGCGCGAAGGTGTCGTACAGCGCGATGTCGACGTCGACCGAGACCGGTTGCTGCACGTCGAGCTCGACGACGGTGATCCGGTCACCGAAGGGCGCGAGCATGTGCGCCAGCCCGATCACGACGACGTCGTAGTCGTCGACCAGGGCGATGCGGATGGGTGAACTGGGCCGGCTCATGGTCGGCACCATCCTCTCACCGCTGGCCGCTCACTCCTCGCCTTTCGCTCCTGTCGTCGCACTCCCGGCCGCTCATGCCCGCAACACCGGCAGCACCTCGTCGCGGTAGAAGTCGAAGAAGCCGGCCAGGTCGCTATTGGCGTCCCGGCCGCCGATCTGCGAGAGGTAGACCTCGTCGAACCCGGCCTGCGCGAACGGGCGGAAGGCGGCCACGTGCCGCTCCACGTCCGGCCCGTAGGCGATGGCGTCCCGGGTCATCTCTCGGGTGACCAGCTCGCTGACCTGCTCGAAGTGTTTGGGACTGGGCAACACCTGGGAGAGCTCACCGGGCACCCCCGAGTTGGCCCACAGCCGGTGCGCGGTGTCGATCGCGCGCTCCGGATCCCGGCCCCAGCACACCTTGTAGCCCGCCTGGGCGGGCTTGCCGGCCCCGCCGGCGGCCCGGAACCCGGCCAGTCCCTCCCGGTCCGGCGAGGTGGAGATGAAGCCGTCGCCGATCCGGCCGGCCAGTTCGACCGCGTTCGGTCCGAACGCCGACACGTACACCGGCGGGGGCTGGTCAGGGAGGGTGTAGATGCGGGCGTTTTCCACCGTGTAGTGCTTGCCGTGGAAGGTGACGAACTCCCCGGTCCACAGCCGCCGCATCACCTCGACGGCCTCCTCGAGTTGCTCCAGGCGCTGGTGGATGGACGGCCAGCGGGCGCCGGTGACGTGCTCGTTGAGTGCCTCCCCGGTGCCCACGCCGAGCCGGAACCGGCCGTCCAGCAACACCGACGAGGTGGCCGCGGCCTGGGCGGTGATGACCGGATGGATCCGGGTGGTCGGGCAGGTCACCGCCGTGGTCAACGGCAACGAGCAGACCTGGGCGATGGCGCCGATCATCGACCAGACGAACGGGCTCTGGCCCTGTTCGTCGTTCCAGGGGTGGAAGTGGTCGGAGATCCACAGGGCCTCGAAGCCCGCCTGTTCGGCTCGCCGGGCCTGGTCGAGCAGTTCGGCGGGGGTGTATTCCTCGGACGAAAGAAAGTAGCCGATCTTCACGGTCCCCAGGTTGCCCCGACCGTCGCCCGGTCAAACCACGCGACCGCGCGGTCGGGGGACCTTCGGCCCTGCCGCGGCCGCCGCGACCGAGTCACCCTGGAATTGAGAGTGCCTGCGCCCGAGCGGCTTCGAGGGCCGCGCAGGCGCAACTCGATGCTGAGAGGTGGATGGATCATGTCCAAGACCCTGGTGGCGTACGCCAGCAAGATGGGCGGCACCGAGGGGATCGCCCAGGCCGTGGCCGAGGAGTTGCGCGGCGCCGGACTCGAGGTGGATCTACGTCCGGCCGACGACGTGTCCGGCTTCGATGCCTATGACTCGGTGATTCTGGGCAGTGCCGTGTACGCCGGGCGGTGGCGCCGGCCGGCCCGCCGGCTGCTCAAGCGTCTGGTGGCGGCGAACTCGATCGAGCACCCGATCCGGGTGTGGCTGTTCCACAGCGGCCCGACCGGTCCAGAGCACGCCGACGGGGTCGTGCCCGCGCCCGGTGATGTCGCGGCCGCCGCGATCGCCCTCGGCTGTGCACAGCCGGCGACCTTCGGTGGCCGGATCGAAACGGCCACGGCGAAGGGCTTCCTGGCCAAGAGCATGGCCAAGGGCGACCTGGCCGGCGATTTCCGGGACTTCGACCGGATCAGGACCTGGGCCGACGGCATCGCGGCCGAGCTGAGCGCCCCGGCCACGCCCCCGTCGCACTGATCCCACCGGATCGACCCGACGGTCGGCCCCGCGAGGGGCGGGCATCGGGGTGGCGCGGTGTACTGGAGAGGCGAGCGTCGCTCTCCAGGACGCGCCACTGGGATGGGAGCACTGCCATGACCCCTGCGGGCACGTGGTCTCCGGGTTCGCCTGGTGACCGGTCGACACCGGATCCGGGCCCGGTCCCGGCCACGGCGGCCGCGCGGCCGGCGTCATGATCCCGCACCGGGGCCGGCGTCACGAACCGGCCGCGAACTCCGACCCCATCGCCGTCGACCACCCGGCGGTGGAGTCGACGGCGGGTCCCGGCCCCGCGGCGGACGCGCCGCCCCCGGCCCGCCGGATCCGGATCTCGCTGGACCAGCGCGAGATCCAGGCGGCCACGATCAGGATCCTGGTCATCGTCTCGGCCTGGCTGATCGCCGCCTGGGTAGTCGGCGTCGTGCAGCACTTCCTGTTCCTGATCCTGCTCGCCTGGCTGGCCGCCATCGCCATGGAGCCGGCCATCCGCTGGTTCCTGCGCCGCGGCGTGCGCCGGACGCGGGCCACCGCCGCGGTGGCCGTCCCGGTGGTGCTCATCGCGGTCGGCCTGGTCGTGACCTTCGAACAGATGCTGTTCGAGCAGACCGCGGCGCTGGTCCGGTCGGCCCCCGATCGGGTGCAGAGCATCGTCGACCAGCTCAACTCGACCTTCGGCCTGAACCTGCAGGCCTCGCAGATCATCGTGACGCTGCGCCTGGAACCGGACCAGATCCAAGGCGTGGCCAACGATCTGGCGCTCGGCGCGCTGGGCTGGCTCGGTTCCCTGGCCTCGGTGGTGTTCGACCTGGTCACGGTGGCGGTGTTCACCTTCTACATTGCCGCCGCCGGGCCGCGGCTGGTCCAGGAGGTGGCCGTGTGGCTGCCGCCGGAACGCCAACCGATCCTCGGCGCGATCTGGGACATCGCCGAGCAGAAGACCGGTGGCTACGTGGCGTCCAAGATCGTGCTCGCCGCCCTGTCCGCGGTCTTCCACGGCATCTTCTTCTGGGCCGTCGGCCTCCCCGGGTGGCTGCCGCTGGCGCTGCTGGCCGGCATCACCGCCCAGTTCGTCCCGGTCATCGGCACCTACATCGGCGTGGCCGCCCCGATGATCGTCGCCCTGGCCGACCAGCCGATCACCGCGGTGTGGATCCTGCTGTTCGCCATCGTCTATCAGCAGATCGAGACCTACGTGCTCACCCCGCGCATCTCCCGGCGAACGATGGAGGTCAACCCGGCGATCGCACTGGCCGCCGTCTTTGTCGGGGCGGCCATCTGGGGACCGATCGGCGCCATCATCGGGGTGCCGATCGCCGCGGTGGTGGTCTCGGTCGTGCAGACCTACGGGCGGCGCTACGAGCTGGTGCCCGAACTGGCGGCGACCGACCGGCACGACGAACCGTCGGACCCGCCGGAAGATCGGTGAGCGGGCCCTGATGCTTCAGGTTCCGCAGAAGGTCCGGTAGGCGCCGAAGTCGTCGGGGGCCGGCTCGGCGTACCGCTCGAGGCCGGGTCGCGGCTGGTAGGGCGCCGAGACCGCGGCCAGTAGCTCGCCCACCGGATCCAGATCGCCGCCGGTGGCCGCCTCCAGCGCCTGTTCGATCAGGTGGTTGCGGGGAATGTAGACCGGATTGGTGCGGTCCATCAGCTCGCCGTCCGGCGCGACCGCGCGCCAGCGCTGCGCCCACTCGTCGAACGCGGCGATGTCCAGGACCAGGCTGCGGGCCGGCTCGGTGTCGCCGCGGGCGGCGACGCCCAACGCGCGGAAGAAGCCGGTGTAGTCGACGCGGCTGCCCTGCAGCTGGTCGAGCAGCTCGTCGATCAGGGCGGCCGCGACGTGATCGTCCACACCGTCGTCCAGGCCATCGGGCAGGCCCACCTTGGCCCGCATCCCCCGCGTCCAGGTCGCCTGGTAGCGGTCGCCGAAGCGGCCCAGGGCCTGCGTGGCCAGGTCGACGGCGGCTTCCTGGTCGTCGGCGAACAGCGGCAGCATCGCCTCGGCCAACCGGGCCAGATTCCACTGGGCGACCACGGGTTGGTTGCGGTAGGCATACCGGCCGCCGGTGTCGATCGAGCTGAACACCGTCGCCGGGTCGAAGGCGTCCAGGAACGCGCACGGACCGAAATCGATGCTCTCACCGGAGATCGTCATGTTGTCGGTGTTCATCACCCCGTGCACGAACCCGACCAGCATCCAGCGGGCGATCAGCTCGGCCTGGGCCGCGACCACCGCATCGAACAGGGCGAGGTAGGGCTGCTCGGCGACCGCCGCCTGCGGATAGTGCCGGGCGATCGCATGGTCGGCCAGCCGCCGCAGCAGCTGCCCGTCGCCGGTCCCCCGGGCGAACTGGAACGTGCCGACCCGCAGGTGACTGCTCGCGACTCGAGCGAGAACCGCTCCGGGCAAGGTACTTTCGCGATACACGGGACGCCCGGTGGCGACCACGGCCAGGGATCGGGTGGCCGGGATGCCCAGCGCGTGCAACGACTCACTGATCACGTACTCGCGCAGCATCGGCCCCACCGCGGCCAGCCCGTCACCGCCCCGGGCGAACGGGGTGCGACCCGAACCCTTCAGGTGCAGGTCCCGCAGCCGCCCGTCGACATCGACCAGCTCGCCCAGCAGCAGGGCCCGACCGTCACCCAGCCGCGGCGAGAAGCCGCCGAACTGATGCCCGGCGTAGGCCTGGGCGACCGGGGTGGCGCCGTCCGGCAGCACGGTGCCGGTCAGCAGGCGCAGGCCGTCCGGCGTGCGCAACCAGTCCGGGTCCAGACCCAACCGGCCGGCCAGCGGTTCGTTGAGCACCAGCAACGTGGGGTCGTCGACGGGTTGGGCCGGCCAGGCGATGGCCAGTTCGGGCAGTTCGCGCGCGAACCGGCCGTCCAACGCGACGGACGAGGTGGGGGCGACAGTCACCTGGCCCACGGTACGTGCGGGCCGGCCCCGCCGGGACCGACCTGTCCGCACGGCGTCTTCGACGTCAGGGTCCTCAGGCCGCCGCCGCGCACCCCGCGCAGACCCACTGTCCACCGGCCTGCCGGATTCGGTCCCCGACCTTGATCGCGGCCCGGCACTGCGGGCAGGTGCCGGGGAACCGGGCCGCCATGGCACCGGGCCGGCTCGCCTTCTTCGCACCGCCGGCCGGCGCACCCTGGCCGCCGGCGGTCACGCCCGGGCTGTCGGCGGGCGCACTCTGGCTGCGGGCCGGCGCGCGCCGGCTGCGGCCGGGGCGCCCGTCCCCGGCCGGGCCCGCCCCCATGCCGCCCGGCACCCCCTCGTTGGCCAGCGCGTCCGCCCGCTCGTTGCCGGGATCCCCGGCGTGACCCTTGACCCATTGCCAGTCGACCGTGTGCCGATTCGCCTGCTCGTCCAGGTCCTGCCACAGGTCGACGTTCTTGACCGGCTGCTTGCTGCCGGTCAGCCAGCCGTTGCGGCGCCAGCCGGCCAGCCATTTGGTGATGCCGTTGAGCACGTAGGTGGAATCGGCGTGCACGGTGAGCTGGCTGCCGGCCGGCAGGCTGCGCAGCGCCTCGACCACCGCACGCAACTCCATCCGGTTGTTGGTGGTGGCCGGCTCGCCGCCGGACAGTTCCACGTCCGGCTGTCCGGGCACCCGGATCAACGCACCCCAGCCGCCCGGCCCGGGGTTGCCCCGGCAGGCTCCGTCCGACCACACCTGAATCCGCTGCTCACTCACGAGCGATGATCCTGCCTGACGACGGTAGGGCCTGCGGACCCCGGATCGTCAGGAGGCCGCCTTGCGCAGCTCGTCGAGATAGGCGTAGGCGGTCACCTTCGAGATGCCCAGGCGGCGGGAGACGAGTTCGACCGAGCGGCGGATCTCGAACGCTCCCTGCTGGTCGAGCGTGGCCAGCACGTCCATGCGATCGGACCGGTCCATCATCGACACGGGCTTGCCCACGGCGTCGACCGCGGATTCGAACAGCGTGTCCAGGACGGTCGCGATGTCGGGGGCGTGGGTCTCCTTGGCCCGGGTGTCGGACCCGGTCGCGGGCAGCAGCGATCCGATCAGCGCCTGTGCGTGCTGCAGCGGCGTGAGGTCGACGTTGACGCACAGCGCGCCGATGATGTGGCCGGCCGCGTTGCGGTAGTACACCGACGAGGAGTGCAGCTGGCGCCCGTCCTCGGTCTGCCCGCGGTACCCGAAGGCGTTGTGCTCGGCGGCCTCGTCGCGCAGCACCTGCAGGCCCAGGTTGGTGGACGGGCCACCGACCGATCGGCCCGTCACCTGGGGGTTCTCGATGGCCCGAATGGTGTGCCGCAGGTCGACGTGCCGGCTGGACAGGTCGTGCAGCACGACCTCGCAGTGCGGGCCGACGGCGGTGGCGATGGCCTTCATCACCGGAGCGAGCAGGGCCTGCAGCTCCTCGATCGTCTCCACGGTGCCGCCCGGTCCGGCCGTGCTCTGCTGGCTCATTCGTCGCTCCTCGTTCGCCGGCCCCTGCCGGCCACCCGACCCACCTTAACAATTTGTCTTGGGTATGGACAGATGGTCCGCCTCTGCCTTACTCTTTGTTCAGCGGTTGACAGTCTGTTCAGGCACCGCGGTCCGCCCGGTCCCCGAAACGCCTGTCGACGCCCGTTGATCCGAGGCAGCACCTTGCTCCCTCCTCGAGAAGATTGGTTCGATCGATGTCCAAGACCTGCCTGTCCACCGAGCTGTCCTCGCCTCCCGGCGGGCCGTACTCCCAGATCGTGATTCACGACGGCCTGGTCTATCTGGCCGGTTCCACCCCGCACCGGCCCGGCTCCGGCGACCTCGTCGACGGCGACTTCGACGAGCAGGCCCGGCGCGCCTTCGACAACCTGCAGGCCCTGGCGGTCGCGGCCGGGACCGACCTGGCCAACGCCCTGAAGGTCACCGTCTACCTGCGGGACATGGCGAACTTCCCGGCGATGAACGACCTGTTCGGCAAGTACATGGGGGACCGGCCCCCGGTGCGCACCACCATCCCGGTGGACCTGCCCGGCTTCGAGATCGAGATCGACGCGATTCTCGCCGCCGCCTGACCTGCCCTGGCTCCGCCGGACCCGACCCGCATTGGAGAATCGAATGCCTGCCCCTCGCTCGGCCACCCCAGATCTGGTGCTCGGCCCCAGCACAAGTCGATCCCGCCGGCCCTGTGGGGCCGCGCGGTCGGGCCGGCGGTGGCCGGTGCGCCCCGGTTGAGCGAGTTCGGCACTCCCCTGCTCACGATCGACAACGGCGTCCTGGAAAGGAATCTGGCCCTCATGGCGCGCTGGACGGCCGAGCGGCAGCTGGATCTCGCGCCGCACGGCAAGACCACCATGGCGCCGGCGTTGTGGGCCCGGCTGTTCGACCACGGCGCCGCCGCCCTCACCCTGGCCACGCCCTGGCAGGCTCAGCTGGCCCGCTCGTTCGGGGTCGAGAAGATCATGCTGGCCAACACCCTGGTCTCCCCCGGTGGCATCGACTGGATCTCGGCGGAGCTCGACGGCGACCCGGCGTTCGAATTCCGCAGCTGGGTCGACGGCCTGGATGCGGTCCGCATCCTGCGGCAGGCGCTGGCCGCCCGCGGCGCGGTCCGGCCGCTCGAGGTCATCGTGGAACTCGGCGGCGCGGGCGGCCGCACCGGCGCCCGCACCGTCGATGAGGCCATCGCCATCGCCCGCGCGGTGTCCGCCGCCCCGGAGTTGCGGCTGGTCGGGGCGGGCGGGTACGAGGGAGCGCTGGCCCACGACCGGTCCGCCTCCGGGCTGGCCGCCGTCCGGGGCTACCTGCGGGACCTGGCCCAGCTGCATGCCCGGCTGGATCGTGACGGTCTCTACGGGACCGACCTCGCCGTCGTCACCGCCGGCGGCAGCGCGTACTTCGACCTGGTCGCCGACGAGCTCGGTGCGCTGGTCGACGTCGACGGGGCCCGCGGCATCGCCACCCGGGTGGTGCTGCGGTCCGGCGCCTACCCGATCCACGACGACGGCTTCTACCGCTCGATCTCCCCGTTGGACGGCGCCGCATCGGACGAACCCGAGCACCTGGAATCGGCCATGCGCGCCTGGGTGACCATCGTGTCCACCCCGGAGCCCGGCCTGGCCCTGTTCGACGCCGGCAAGCGCGACCTGCCGTTCGACGAGGGCCTGCCCACGGCCCAGCTGATCCGCGGTCGATCCGACCGGGACAGCGCCCGCGCGCTGGACGGCGCCAAGGTCACCGCGCTCAACGATCAGCACGGTTTCCTGCGCTTCCCGCCGGCGGCCGCCGGGGAGCTGACCGTCGGCACCGTGCTCCGGTTGGGCCTGTCCCATCCGTGCACCGCCTTCGACAAGTGGCGGTTGATCCCGTTGATCGACGACCACACCGTGACCGACCCGGCCGTCCTCGACCTGGTCCCCACCTACTTCTGACCCGCTGCTGACCCGGGTTCGCGCCTGCCCGCCCCGACCTGAAGGACACCATGACCACCCCCACGCGCCAAGCCGATCTGGTCCTGGCCGGCGGCACCGTCGTCGACGGCACCGGCGAACCGGGCTACCGCGCCGACGTCGCGATCAGCGGCTCGCGGATCACCCGGATCGGTGACTGCGCCGACCTGATCACCGATCCGGCGACCGCGCGAACGATCGACGCCGCCGGCCTGGTCGTCGCGCCCGGCTTCATCGACATGCACGCCCACTCCGACCTGCAGATCCTGCTCAACCCCGACCACATCGCCAAGATCAGCCAGGGTGTGACCACCGAGGTGCTCGGCCAGGACGGCCTGTCCTACGCGCCGGTGGACGACACCGTGCTGGCCCAGGTCCGCCGGCAGATCGCCGGCTGGAACGGCAATCCGCCCGATTTCGACTTCAGCTGGCGCACGGTCGCGCAGTTCCTCGACCGGCTCGACGAGGGCATCGCGACCAATGCCGCCTACCTGGTCCCGCAGGGCACCCTGCGGCTGCTCGTCGTCGGCCCGGACGACCGGCCGGCCACCGCCGGCGAGATCACCACCATGCAAGAGATTCTCGCCGAGAGCCTGCGCGCGGGAGCGGCGGCCTGTCCAGCGGGTTGACCTACACCCCGGGCATGTACGCCGACACCGGCGAGCTGGCCGCGCTGTGTGAGGTGGTCGCCGCGCACGGCGGGTACTACTGCCCGCACACCCGGTCCTACGGCGCCGGCGCGCTGGCCGCCTACACCGAGATGCTCGACTTGGCCCGGTCGACCGGATGCCCGGTGCACCTGACCCACGCCACCATGAACTTCGCCGAGAACGCCGGCCGGGCCGGGGAATTCCTGACCCTGGTGGACGCCGCGTTGGCCGACGGCTGCGACATCAGCCTGGACACCTACCCGTACCTGCCGGGCTGCACCACGCTGTCCGCACTGCTGCCCAGCTGGGCCGCTGCCGGCGGTCCCGACGCTCTGCTGGCCCGGTTGGCGGACCCGGACGACCGGGAGCGGATCCGGATCGACGTCGAGGAGAAGGGCTCCGACGGCTGTCACGGCGTCACCGTGGACTGGGACACGATCCAGATCAGCGGCGTCGGAAACCCGGAACTGGCCGGCACGGTCGGGTCGACCGTCGCCGAAATCGCGGCGCGGCAGGGTCGTTCAGGCACCGAGGTCTTCTTCGACCTGCTGCGCGAGGACCAGCTGGCCACCACCATCCTGCAGCACGTCGGGCACGAGGACAACGTGCGGGCGATCATGCAGCACCGGACCCACATGGGCGGCAGCGACGGGATTCTCGTCGGCGACCGGCCCCACCCGCGGGCGTGGGGCACCTTTCCGCGGTACCTGGCCCGGTACAGCCGCGAGCTCGGCCTGCTCGGCCTGGAGGACTGCGTCGCCCACCTGACCGGCCGTCCGGCCAGCCGGCTGCGGCTGGCCGACCGCGGGTTCGTCCGCGAGGGCTACGCCGCCGACCTGGTGCTGTTCGACCCGGCCACCGTCGCCGAC
Organism: Nakamurella multipartita DSM 44233; assembly: GCF_000024365.1. Lineage (NCBI taxonomy): Bacteria > Bacillati > Actinomycetota > Actinomycetes > Nakamurellales > Nakamurellaceae > Nakamurella > Nakamurella multipartita. The sequence goes on along the minus strand of NC_013235.1, from coordinate 2,681,225 downwards.
ACGGCGACCTTCACCGATCCCCGGCAGCGGGCCACTGGGATTCCCTACGTCCTGGTCAACGGCGTCCTCGCCGTCGACCACGGCCAGCCGACCGGCCAGCGAGCCGGCCATGCCCTGCGCCGCACGCACCACCACTCCGTCGCCTGACCCGCCCCGGTCGCCCACCCACCCACTCATTCGATTGGACCGACAATGACCGTCGTCTCCTGGTTCCAGGACACCACCGGTGGCCTGCTGACCCTCTGCGCCATCGCCGTGGCCGTCCTGCTCTTCCTGATCATCAAGGTCAAACTCGAACCGTTCATCGCCCTGGTCCTGGTCGGCCTGGGCCTGGGCCTGGCTGCCGGATTGTCCGTCACCGAGCTGGTCGGCACCGCCCTCAAGTCCGGGGATTCCCTGCTGGAGACCGGCTTCGGCGGCATCCTCGGGCACATCGCGGGGATCATCGGCCTGGGCACCGTGCTCGGCGCGATCCTGGAACGCTCCGGGGGCGCCGACACGCTCACCAACGTGCTGATGCGGCTGTTCGGCGAGAAACGGGCACCGATCGCCATGGGCCTGCTCGGCCTGATCGTCGGCATCCCGGTCTTCTTTCGACATCGGCATCTTCGTCCTGGCGCCGCTGGTGTACGTCACCGCCCTGCGCGCCCGCCGTTCGCTGGTGCTCTACGCGTTGCCGATGCTGGCCGGTCTGTCCATGACGCACGCGTTCCTGCCGCCGCACCCCGGCCCGGTCGCCCTGGCCGGCCTGCTCGGCGTGGACCTGGGCTACCTGATCATGATGGGCCTGGTCTGTGGTCTGCCCGGGTTCGTGGCCGCCGGCCTGGTCTGGGGCACCTGGATCGGCAAGCGCGTCATGGTCGAGGTGCCCTCCGACTTCATCGTCGGCGAGACCGAACACGGGCGGGCCGACGATTCCGCCGCCCCGACCGACTCGACCGACCCGACCGGCTCGGCCGGTGGCTCCGGTTCGGGCCCGGCGCCGAGCGGCGGCGGTGCTCCGGCCCGGACGGTGACCAAGCCGGCGGTCGAGCTGGGCGTCGACGCTCCGAAGATGCCGCTGGTCGCGTTCGTCATCGCCGCGCCGCTGGTGCTGATCCTGGGCGCGACGTTCGGCACCATGTTGCTGCCGGCCGAGAGCGGCCTGCTGCCCTGGCTGACCTTCTTCGGCAACCCGGCTGTGGCCCTGCTCATCGCCGTGCTGCTCTCGTTCTACTTCCTGGGCGTGCGCCGTGGCATGTCGGTGGCCGCGCTGGGCAAGCTGACCGGTGAGTCGCTCAAGCCGATCGGCATGATCCTGCTGGTGGTCGGCGCCGGCGCCTTCTTCGGCAAGGTGATCTCCGCGACCGGCATCGGTAGCGCGCTGGCCGAGACCCTGTCCGCCTGGGGCCTTCCGGTGATCGTGCTGGCCTACGTGATCAGCTGCGGCCTGCGGATCGCCCAGGGGTCGGCCACGGTGGCCATCGTCACCACCGGCGGCATCGTCGGACCGCTGGTCGCCACCGCCGGCTACTCGCAGATCCAGCTCGCCCTGATCGCGATGGCCATCGCGGCCGGCTCGATCATCTGCAGCCACGTGAACGACGGCGGCTTCTGGATCATCGCGAAGTACTTCAACATGACGGTCAAGCAGACCCTGCAGACCTGGACCGTGCTCGAGACGGTGCTCTCGGTCGTCAGCTTCGCCGTCGCCGGAACGCTGTTCGCCATCATCTGACCGGCCCGAGGCGACCGCCCGGCCGGCCGATCCCACCACCCCCACCCAGAGGACACCCTGATGCCCACCCGTCTGGACCTACCCCCTGCCGTCAGCGCGTCCGGTGTCGTCGCCGTGCTGCGTGCGGCGCACGCCGACCGCTATCCCCCGGTGGTCGAGGTGCTCGCCGAGAACGGCGTGCACGCCATCGAAGTGACCATGAGTACGCCCGGCACGCTGGACGCGGTCGAGGTCCTGCGCGCCCGGATCTCGGGCAGTGGCGCCGCGGTGGGCGTGGGCACCGTCACCGACGCCGACACCGCCCGTCGGGTGGTCGAGGTCGGCGGGGAGTTCGTCGTGACCCCCACCACCGATCCCGAGGTCATCCGAATCGCGGTCGAGGCGGGCATTGCCGTCTACCCGGGGGCGCTGACCCCCACCGAGGTGCTCGCCGGGTGGCGGGCCGGCGCCACCGCCGTCAAGCTGTTCCCGGCCTCGACCGTGGGACCGGCCTACCTGGGGCACCTGCGTGGTCCTTTCCCGCAGATCCCGATCCTGCCGTCCGGCGGCTTCGGTGTCCCCGAGATTCCCGAGTGGATCGGCGCCGGTGCGGTGGCCGTGAGCATGGGCTCCTCGCTGATCGGCGACGCCCTGCGCGGCGGCAGCCTGACCGACCTGGCCCGTCGTTGCCGCGACGCGGTCGACGCCGTCCGCAAGGCCCGGTCGTGACCGGGGCCGGGACCGCCCGGGGCGGGGTGCTGACCGCCGGCGAAAGCCTCGGCCTGGTCGTCACCGACGGCCCCCTGCACGAGCAGCGGACCCGCGTCGGCTTCGGTGGTGCCGAGTCGAACGTCGCGATCGCGCTGAGCCGCCTGGGGGTGCCGGTCACCTGGGTGAGCCGGTTGGGCCATGACCCGTTCGGCGACCTGATCGCGCGGGAGCTGCGCGCCGAAGGGGTCGCCGTCCGGGCCGAGCGCAGCGACGCCGACCCGACCGGCCTGATGGTCAAGGAGCGGCGGCCGATGGGCCGCAGCCGGGTCCGCTACTACCGGTCGACCAGTGCGGCCACCCGGCTGGCCGGCGCCGACGTCACCGCCGAGCAGCTGGCGCAGGCCGCGGTGGTGCACCTGACCGGGATCACCACCGCGATCTCGGCCGGCGCCCGGTCCGCCGTGTTCGACATCGCCCGCCGTGCGCGGCGGGCCGGCGCCCTGGTCTCGTTCGACCTCAACCACCGGGCCAGGCTGTGGGACCGGGCGCAGGCCGCCGAGACCTACCGGCGGATGCTGCCGCTGACCGACGTCGTCTTCGCCGGTGACGACGAGGCCCGGATCCTGTTTCCCGACATCGAGGACCCGGCCGAGCTGGCCGCCGCGCTCGGCGGGCTCGGTCCGACCGAGGCGGTCATCAAGCTCGGCGAGCGAGGGGCGCTGGCCCGCACCGCGGGCGGCGTGCACCGTCGGGCCGCGGTCGCCATCGACCCGGTCGACACCGTCGGGGCCGGCGACGGATTCGTCGCCGGCTACCTGTGCGAACTGCTGGCCGGCGCACCGGTGCCGGTCCGGCTGCGCACCGGCACCCAGGTCGGCGCCTATGCCTGCCTGGGGGCCGGGGACTGGGAGTCCATGCCGACCCGGGCCGATCTGCTGGTGCCGGACACCGGCGATCTGGTCGACCGCTGAGCGGCACCCCGAACCGGTCCGGGGTGCCGGGCGGCTCAGCCGCGGGCGGCCGGCACCCGGCGCCGGCTCGTCCGTTGGCAGCTCGGGCACCAGAACAGGTTCCGGCCACCCAACGTCGTGGTGCGCACCGGGGTGGCGCAGACCAGGCAGGCCTGATCGGCCCGCCGGTAGACGTAGACCTCGCCCCCGTGCCGGTCCACCCGGGGTGCCCGGCCCATCGCCACCGGGTCGTGCTCGGGGCGGACCGTGTCGATCCGGCCCTTCCGGACCGCGTCATGCATCAGCCCGACCAGGTCGGTCCAGATCGCGTCCCATTCCTTGCGGCGTAGCAGCCGGCCCTGCATCATCGGGTCGATCCGATGCCGGTAGAGCACCTCGGCGCGAAAGATGTTGCCCACCCCGGCACTGATCCGCTGGTCCATCAACAACAGCCCGATCGGCGTCGCCGACCGGCGGACGCGAGCCCACCCGACCTCGGGGTCGGCGTCCTCGCGCAACGGGTCGGGCCCCAGCGGGTCGGTGATGGACCGGATGCCGGCGTCGTCGACGAGCTTGCAGGCCTGCGGCCCCCGCAGATCGGCGTAACCCCGCTCGTTCTCCACCCGCCACCGGATCGCTCCGGTGATCGGGCGGGCCGCACCACCCCCGTCGTCGCCGACGAAGGCCAGCTTGCCGGCCAGGCCGAGGTGCACGTGCACCGCCCGATCGCCGAAATGCACGAATAGGTTCTTGCCGTAGGCCTCGGCGGCGTCCAGCAGGTGCCCATCGACCTCGCCGGCCTCCTCGGCAAAGCGACCCTGCGGGCTGGTCGATCGGACCGGCGCGCCGGCGAGCCGTTCGGTGAACCCGATCGCCAATCGGTGGGTCACATGACCTTCAGGCATGCCCGGCAGTCTGCCAGGCCGGCCCGCCACCCCGGGACCGGCGGTGGTTCACGGCGAAACGGGCGACGTCCGGTGAATCCGCGCACAGAAAACCCGAGCACCCGGCCCATTCCGCGAAGCGGAATGAATGGGGTGCTCGGGTTTCGACGTCGCGGACGTCACACGGCAATCAGTGGGCCGCTTCGAACGCCTCGATGAGCGTCTTGGAGATACGACCCCGCTCGGAAACCTCGAAGCCGTTCTCGCGCGCCCATTGGCGGATTGCGTGGGTCTGTTCGCGGTCCGTGCGCTCGGTCTTGGCCTGACGGGGCTGGCGCGCGGACTTCTCACCCCGGACCTGGCGCGCAGCTGCGACGAACTTGGCCAGCACACTCTCCAGTTCCTCGCGGTGCGCGGCATTCAGGTCGATCTCGAAGTGCGAGTCACCCAAACCGAAAGCACAGGTCACCACGTCTTCGGTGGTGCCATCAATATCGTCGACCAAAGTCGTCACAGTCTGCGTAGCCATGACGTAGATCGTACGGTAACGGCCGTCATCAGCGCGCCAAGTCCATGGTCGCGTCGTGCTGCCCAACAACGACCGGGAATCACCGACAACCTTGTCGGAACGTAATGCGGCGGCACCGGCCGGACAATGCCGTCCGGGCCAATCAATGCCATTCCCGCGACGGTGCCGTCCGGCCCTCAATGAACGGGGCGATCGTCCGGTTTGCCGTCATTGTCGCTCAGGTGGCGGGCCAGACCGACCAGCGATTCGGTCAGGCCCTGGGCATGATCGACGGCGGCGATGCCCGGCGGGACGTCCTGCGCCCGGAAAACGACCAGGGTGGCCTCGCCACGCGGGATCAACTCCCAGGTCATCACCATCGTCCCGGCGAAATCCGGATCGGCGGACTCGAAGTCCACCGCCTGCACCAGCCGGTGCGATGGGACGAGGTCCAGGAAACGGCCCTCGACGACGTCGGTCGCGGCGGACGACTTGCCCGCTCCCGCCGCATCCGGCGGATAGGTCAGCACCATGCGATAGGTGCCGCCGGGCCGGGCGTCGAAATGCTCGACGGTCGCGGTCATGGCCGCCGGAGGCAGCCAGAGCTCGAGTTGGCGGGGATCGGTGCAGGCCGCCCACACCCGGGCCGCCGGAGCGTGAACCAGCAGGGCGGCCTCATCGGTGCGTCCCACGCGACCTCCGGAACGAGCCGACCGGCGGCTCAGCGCGCAGGGCGCTGGCCGGCCGAACCGCGCGCGACGTCGATCTCCTGCATCTTGCGAACGACCCGGTCCGCTCGGCGGGTCAACCATTCGGCCCGCTCGGCCTCGGCTCCGGTGATCCGGCCCAAGCCCGAGGAAATCACGCCCAGTTCGTCGACGTAACCCTTGCGCGTCCCGACCTCGGCTTCCTGCCAGGTGCGCTCAATGAAACTGATCCTGCGACTCATGATTTCGACCGACACAATATTCTCCCAGGTTGACCCCCACTGTACGCCGCAGGGATGCCAGCCGATTCCCGGCCGACCGATCGGGCGGTGGACCGGCGGTGGGCTCACGGTGGCCGGACGAGGATCGGCCGTCCGCCCGCCGGCTGGCCTGGGAGCAGTGCTCGGTCCCCGCCGCGGGACATCACCAGGGCCAGCCGGACGGACGTTCTCCTGCCAACCAAGGCAAGCCTAGCCAGAGTGCCAGCCTGGTCGCAAGCGCCAGGCGACCGATAAGTGCTGATTGGCCGGTCTTTTTGGGTCACGGCTAGATGGTCACGAGAAGGCACCTATTGTTGTTAGGCTCACCTAATGGCAGCCGGTCCCCTCGTCTCGACGCCTGCCGTGGCTGGTACCGGGATCGGCGGTGGGCGCGGGGTGCTCACCGTTGCGGTCGGGGTGGGCCTGCTGGCCCTGCTCACGGTGGCCAGCGTCTTCATCGGGTCGGGCGATATTCCGGTCGCCGATGTGTGGGCCGCACTGCAGCAGGATTCCGGCCGCTCCACCGATTTGATCGTGCGGCAGTTCCGGATTCCTCGCACCCTGCTGGCCATCGTGGTCGGCATTGCACTCGGCCTCGCCGGCGCGATCATCCAACCGCTCACCCGCAACCCGCTGGCCGACCCGGGCATCCTCGGCGTCAACGCCGGCGCCTATGCCGCGGTGGTCGGGGCCGCCGCCATCCTCGGATCCTCGATGACGACCGTCCTCGTCGGCTTCGCGATGATCGGCGCCCTGGTGGCGGCGGTGATCGTCTACGGCGTCGGCACCACCGGGCCGGCCGGCGGGACCCCGACCAGACTCGTACTCACCGGTGTCGCCCTCGGCGCGGTGCTGACCGGGATCAGCTTCGCCGTCACCCTGGTCAAACCCGAGGTCTTCGATCGGGTGCGATTCTGGAGCGCCGGGTCGTTGCAGGGACGTCAGTTCGACACGCTCTGGGCCGTCCTGCCGTTCATCGTGCTGGGCACGATCATCGCGCTGCTGCTGCCCCGGGCCCTGAATGCGCTGTCGCTGGGTGAGGACCTGGCCGTGTCCCTGGGGTCCCGTCCGGGGACCACCAAGCTGGCCGGAGTCCTCGCCGTCACCCTGCTCTGCGGCGCGGCCACCGCCGCGGCCGGGCCGATCGCGTTCGTCGGGCTGATGGTGCCGCATGTGCTGCGCGCCATCGTGGGTCCCGACCAGCGCTGGATCATCCCGCTGAGCCTGCTGGCCGCCCCCGTGCTCCTGCTCACCGCGGACATCCTCGGCCGGGTCGTGGTCTCCGCCGAACTGCCGGTCGGCGTCGTCACAGCGTTCCTCGGGGCGCCCGTGCTCATCGCCCTGACCCGGCGCAAGGGGGTCCGCGGGCTGTGAGCGGCCTCGACGTTCCTGCGCCGCGGTGGCCGGCGGCGATCGCCCCGGTCCGGGTCGGCCCCTGGAGCCTGCGGGTCGGCGTCCGCGCGGCCACCGTCACCGTCGTCGTACTGTTGCTGGCGCTGGTCGTCGGGGTGTGGTCGCTGACCGTCGGCAGCGCCGGAATCGGTGTGCCCGAGGTGATGTCGGCCCTGGGCGGCAGTGCACCCGCGGGCCAGACCCGGATCGTGGTCGAGTGGCGACTGCCTCGGGTGGTCCTGGCTCTGCTGGGCGGCGCGGCGCTGACGGTGAGCGGGGCGGTCTTCCAGTCGGTGACCCGCAACCCGTTGGGCAGCCCGGACCTCATCGGGTTCAGTGCCGGCGCTTCCACCGGCGCCCTGCTGGCCGGCCTGGTGGCCGCCGGCAGCACGATGGGCACCTCGCTCGGGGCGCTGGCGGGGGCGCTGCTGACCGGACTGGCCGTCTACCTGCTCGCCGTCAAGCAGGGCATCGCGGCGTCCCGGATCCTGATCGTCGGGATCGCGCTGAGCATGTTCCTGAGCGCGTTCAACACCTGGCTGCTGACGACGATGCGCCTGGAGCAGGCGATCTCGGCCGCCAGTTGGGGGGCCGGATCGCTGGCCGACATCGGCTGGTGGCACACCGTCCCGGTGGCCATCGGACTGCTGGTCGCGCTCCCGATCGTGCTGTGGTTCGCCGCCGACATGCGGATGCTCGAAATGGGCGACGACGCTGGCCGCGGGGTGGGCGTCCGCGCGGAACCGGTCCGGTTGATCCTGCTGGGCTCGGGCGTGTTGCTGGTCGCGCTGGTGACGGCCGCAGCCGGACCGATCGCCTTCGTCGCCCTGGCCGCCCCGCAGCTGGCCATGCGGATCACCGGTACCCCGGGCATCCGCATCGTTCCCGCGGCGGCGGTCGGCGCGCTGCTGCTGGTGAGCAGCGACCTGATCGCCCGGACGATCATTGCGCCGGCGCAGCTCCCGGTCGGCGTGGTCACCTTGTGCCTGGGTGGGGCGTACCTGGTCTGGCTGCTGGGCCGATCCGGACGGCGGGCCCGCGGATGACGACCAACCCCGACCCCACCCCGGAGCGGGCGGTTCGGTTGCAGGCGCGCGGCCTGACCACCGGTTACGGCGGCCGCCCGATCATCACCGATCTGGACATTCCAGTGCCCGACGGCAGTTTCACCGTGATCATCGGCCCGAACGGGTGTGGCAAGTCGACCCTGCTGCGATCGCTGGCCCGGCTGATCAAGCCGGCCGGTGGCGCCGTCCTGCTCGACGGAGCCGACATAGCCCACACCCGGGCCAAGCTGCTGGCCCGGCAGATCGGACTGCTGCCGCAGACCTCGACCGCTCCCGAGGGCATCACCGTGATCGACCTGGTCAGCCGCGGCCGGCACCCCCACCAGAGCGCCCTCAAGCGGTGGAGCGAGGCGGACGAGAAGGCCGTGCAGGACGCGCTGGCCCTGACCCGGCTGACCGAGCTGACCACCCGCGTCGTCGACGAACTCTCCGGCGGGCAGCGGCAACGGGTGTGGATCGCGATGGCCCTGGCCCAGCAGACCCCGCTGCTGTTGCTCGACGAACCGACGACCTACCTGGACATCTCGCACCAGATCGACGTGCTGGACCTGTGCACGAGCCTGCAGCGGGCCGGCCGGACCCTGGTGGCCGTGCTGCACGACCTGAACCAGGCCGCCCGTTACGCCACCCACCTGATCGTGATGCAGGACGGCCGGCTCGTCGCCCGCGGCCACCCCGCCGACGTCGTCACCGCCGAGCTGATCCGGCAGGTGTTCGGCGTGGGCGTGCGCGTCATCGCCGACCCGGAGACCGGCCGGCCGCTGATCGTCCCGCACGCCCCGGCCCCGTCCCCCGCCCCCCACGCTCGGCCCACCCCACCGGAAGGACCCGCATGAGACCGACCCGAATGATCACCGCCGTGGCGGCGGCCGCCGCCGCGCTCGTCCTGAGTGCCTGCAGCGGTGCCAGTTCCGGGGCCGCTCCGAGCGCGAGCGGCACCACCCCGGCGACCAGTGCCGCCGCCAGCGGCCCGGGGGCGGCGGCCGAGCTCCCGGCCACCGTCGACACCATGTTCGGCCCGGTGCAGATCCCGGCCCCAGCGGACGGCGAGCTGACCGTGGTCGCGCTGGGGCTGGTCGGACGCGGAGGTCGCGTTGGCCCTCGGGGTCAAGCCGGTGGCCGTGTACGACTGGCAGAGTTTCGGCGCGGCGCACAAGGGCGTCGGGCCGTGGGCGAGCGAGCTGTTCGGCGATGCCGAACCGACCATCCTGGCCAACGTCGGCGACGCCCTGGACTACGAAGCGATCTCCGTGCTCGAGCCGGACCTGATCCTGAACACCCGATCGGCCGGCGACCAGGCCCAGTACGACCGGCTGTCGACCATCGCCCCCACCGTCTCGCCGCCCGCCGGGACCGCCGCCTTCGGCACACCCTGGGCCACCCAGACCCAGCTGGTGGCCGACGCACTCGGCCAGAGCGCGGCCGGCGCGGCGCTGGTCGACACGGTGCAGGACACCATCACCGCGGCCGCGCAGGCCAATCCGGGATTCGCCGGCCGGACCGCGGTGGCGGCGACCAAGTTCGGGGACGCCTACGGCGCCTACATCTCCGGGGACGCGCGGTGGGATCTGCTGGCCGCCTTGGGGTTCGCACCGAACCCGGCCGTGCTGGCGCTGCCTGCGCAGGGCTTCTACGTCCCGGTGTCCGGCGAGCAGGTCAGCGCCTTCGACGCCGACGTCGCCGTGATGTTCCCGATCGGCTACACCCTGGACGAGCTCAAGGCCGACCCGCTGATCGCCTCGTTGGCCGTGGTCAAGGACGGGCGCACCGTGTTCCTGGGCGCCGACGACGAGCTGTCCCAGGCATTCAGCGCGGCCAGCCCGTTGAGCATTCCGATCGCGGTGCAGGGCATCACCCCGCAACTGGCTGCCGTCATCGGCTGACCCGGACCGCCCGGGACGCCTTGGCCTGACTCGGTAGCATCGGAACGGTGACAGATCCTGCCGCATCGGACACCCTGCGTATCGGCGACCGGGAACGGGAGCAAGCCGTCGCGTTGCTGCATGACGCGGTCGGCCGCGGCTATCTGGACCTCGGCGAGTTCGAGGAACGGTCCCGCGCCGTGTATGCCGCGCGCACCCGGGGCGACCTGCGACCCGTGCTGATCGACTTGCCCACGGCGGCGGCTCTTGTCGCGCCGCCGGTGGGCGGGCCGGCGGTCGCCGCGCGACCCGACACCGTGGACATCGACTGGACCACGGTGAAACGTCGCGGCCGGTGGGAAGTCCCGGCGCACCTGATCATTACCGGCTCGATGGGCAACGCCGACCTCGATCTGCGGGAGGCCGCGGTCCCGGCGGGCGGCTGCATCATCGAGGTCCTGGCGTCCTGGAGCACCGTGAAGATCCGGCTGGGCTCGTCGATCGCGGCGCGGGCGGACGGGTTCCAGGGCGGTTCGATGTCGACGTTCAAGGACAAGGCCGGCCCGCCGCCGGTGCCGGGCGGCCCGATCGTCGAGCTGCGCGGCCGGCCGAACTGGACCAGCGTCATCGTCCGGCGCTGATCGCCAGTGCCGATCACCCGCGCCGATCGTGCGGGCCGCCGACCGGCATGACGGTCGGCCGCCGTCCCGGGCTCGGCGCTCAGGTCCCGGCCAACCGGGCCAGTACCGGGTCGAGCTCGCCGGGGGTGCCGAGCATGAACGAGGTGATCCCCAGCTCGGCCCGCAGCTGTTCGAACTTGTCGGCCAACCGCCCGGCGGATCCCAGGAACAGGTGGGGTGAGTCGAGCACCTCACGTGCGGTCAGCCGCGTACCGGTGGCCTGCTCCAGGGCCGCGATCACCGTGGCCACCTCGCCGTCCAGGTCGTCGGTGAGCACCGGCGGCCAGCCGGACGGGTAGACGTTGAAGACCAGCTCCGGGTACCGATCACCGGCCGCCCGCGCCACCCAGTCCAGCTTCTCCCGGGTCGCCTCCAGGGTCAGCGATCGCGCGTCCAGCCCGGCGGCGGTGATCCGCGGGGCCAGCCCCACGATGTCGGCCTCGCGCCCGGCCAACGCGAGCGTGCGCCGGCCGCCACCGCCGATCATCACCGGCGGGCACGGCCGCTGCACGGCGGCCTCACCGGTGTAGTCGGTGATCCGGTAGTACTCGCCGGTGAACGAGAACGGTTGCCCGGTCAGGCATTGCTTGATGACCGTGACCGCCTCGGCCAACCGGGCCTGACGGACCGGGGTGGGGTCGAACGGCAGCCCGATGGCGTCGTACTCCGGCTTGTTCCAGCCGGCGCCGATCGCCACGTCCAGCCGGCCGCCGGAGAGCACGTCGATCGCGGCCAGGTCCTGGGCCAGTACCGCCGGGTGGCGCAGATCGTTGTTCAGCACGAACGCGCCGACCCGCAGGGTGGTGGTGGCCGCGGCGATCGCCGTCATCGCCACCACCGGGGAGAGCTGGCCGAGCAGGTGGTCGGGCACGACCATCGCGTGGTAGCCCAGTCCCTCGGCCCGGCGGGCCTGTTCGGCCAGTTCCGCTCCGCCCACGATCGCCCGGGCATCGGTCAGGAAGGTGAAGGGGCGCATCGGTTCATTCTCCGCTCGGCGGCACCCCGGGGCAGTCGGACCAGGTCAGGTCAGTTCCCGGAAGTAGTACAGCAGCGGGGTGTCGTCCCCGACCTCGGTGTTGCGGTAGCCGTGCCGTTCGTAGAACCGGGGCGCTCCCCCGCCGTCCCCGTCGACGTTGATCTCGACGACCTCGCCGCCGCGACGGCGGACCTCGGCCTCGACCGCGGCCAGCAACCGGGCGCCCAGGCCCCGGCTCCGCTGCTGCGGCCCGACGTACAGCTCGTCGAGGGTCGCGACGGGGCCCTCGTACCAGACACTCGTCCGCAGGCTCACCAAGGCCACCCCGATCTCCGGGCGCCCGGCCAGCAGGGCGAAGGTCGACCGGTCGGCCAGCAACCGCCGGAGCCGGCGGGTCAGCACGTCCACCTCCGGAGTCGGGGTGCCGTACTCCCGGTTGAACTCGACCAGCAGGGCCGCGACGACCCGTGCCTCGTCGGGACCGGCGATGCGGACGGCGGGCAGCGGCGTCGAGTTCACCACTCCAGCATGACCCAGGTCCGGTGGGCACCCCCGGCCCTCGCGTAGCGTGCGGGCGTGCCCGAACTGCCCGAGGTCGAGTCCGCGCGCCGGGTGCTGGCCGACGGCGCACTGCACCGCCGCATCGCCGACGTGGACGATCACGACGACTACGTCACCCGCCCGTTGACGCCGGGGGCGCTGCGCTCGGCCCTGATCGGCCGGACCTTCACCGCCGCGCACCGCCGCGGCAAATCGATGTGGTTGACCGTCTCCGGCGACCGCGACGACCCCACCGATCCCGATGCTTCGCCCGGCGACCCCGACCTGGGCATCCACCTGGGCATGAGCGGCATCGTGGTCGTCACCGGGCCGAGCGCACCCGAGGCGAGCGGCACCGACCTGGTCGGCGGTGACTACCGGCGGGACCGCGAGCAGTTCGTGGATCGCGGCGCGTACCAGCGGTTCGCGGTGACCTTCGCCGACGGGGGACGGATGCGGCTGCTGGACCCGCGCCGGTTGTCCCGGGTGCGGCTGGATCCGGACATCCAGGCCCTGGGGCCGGACGCCCTGGGGTTGTCGCCGACGGCATTCCGGACCGCGATGACCGCCGGCCGCCGGGTGTCCACGGCCCCGGTCAAGGCCCGGTTGCTGGATCAATCGGTGCTGGCCGGGGTGGGCAACCTGCTGGCCGACGAGGCACTGTGGCGGGCCAAGATCAACCCGGGCCGCGGGGTGGACACCCTGTCGACCGCCCAGCTGAACCGGCTCGGGCGGGCGGTGCAATCGGCCCTGACCGATGCCATCGCCCGGGGCGGCGTGCACACCGGCGACGTCATCGCCGCCCGGAAGTCGGGGGCCCGCTGCCCGCGCTGCGGCGGCGCGATGGTGTCCGGCGTCGTCGGGGGCCGGACGACCTGGTGGTGCAGCAAGGAGCAGCGGTAGGTTCACCCGGTGCCTGCGGCCGATCCGACCCCGTCCCCCACGATCCCGGTGCTCGGCCGGACGGTCGATCACCAGACCCGGTGCATCCACTACGCCGGCCCGACCGATGTCATCGCGATCAAGTTCGCGTGCTGCGGGTCGTACTACCCCTGTTTCCAGTGCCACCAGGAGTGCGCCGGCCATCCGGCCCGCCAGTGGCCGCCGGCGAGCTGGGACGAACCGGCCATCCTGTGCGGGGTGTGCCGGACCGAGCTGCCGATCCGGACCTACCTGAACGTGCTGGCCTGCCCGGCCTGCCGGGCGCCCTTCAACGAACGCTGCCGGCTGCACCGGCACCTGTACTTCGAGGTCGCGGCCGGCGCGGGGGGCTGACGGCGATCCGGCCGGTGTCCCGGGAAAACCACTGGGCCGCGCGGAGGTGTCGCACTAGCCTCGGTCCGCGCACTCGCCCGTCCCGGGCGTCGAGGCACCATTGCGCCGACACCGGAGGGAGGACCGAGGGTGGCCGACGTCCTGCTGACCAACGCCAGCTACCAGGTGCTCTCGCGCATCGACTGGCAGCGGGCGGTGGTGCTGGTGGTCACCGGTGAGGCCGAGCCGATCGAGTCACACCCGACCGATGTGGTTCGCTCGCAACATCTGTCGATCCCGCTGCCGACCATCGTGCGGCTGCGGGAGTACCGGTCGGTGACCTTCCGGGCGGTCGAATCGCGCCGGCCCTCGAACCGGCAGATCCAGCTGCGGGACGGCCGGCGCTGCGCCTACTGCGGCGGCCCGGGCGACACCGTGGACCACGTGCTGCCGCGGTCCCGGGGCGGCGCGGACCACTGGGACAACCTGGTCTGCGCGTGCCGTGCCTGCAACAACCGCAAGGCCGACCAGACCCCGCTGGAAGCCGGCATGCGGCTGCGCTGGTCGCCGCGGCCGATCATCGTCGGCGACGGCGACCAGCGCCGGGTCTGGGAGCTGCTCGCGGCCGGGTGACCGGCCGTGAGCGGTCCCCGGGCTCAGGCCGGGATCGGCAACGATTCGGTTCGGCCGAACCCGGCCCGGCCGGGCAGAGCCGAGACGGCGGCCACGGCCCGGGCCGGCCGTCGCTTGAGCCGCAGCGCCATGCGGTTGGGCAGGGACAGCCGCAGCACCTTGCCCCAGGCGGATCCGACCTGCTTGGGCAGCGGGCCGGTGACGTAGTGCAGCCCGTAGTCGTCGAAGATCTGGCGCACCTTGGGCGCGATCTCCTGGTAGCGGTTGCTGGGCAGGTCCGGGAACAGGTGGTGCTCGATCTGGTACGACAGGTTGCCCGTCATGATGTGCATGGCCTTGCCGCCGGAGATGTTGGCCGAGCCCAGCATCTGCCGCAGGTACCACTCCGCCTTGGATTCTCCGTCGATCGAGTGCTTCTCGAACGTCTCGACGCCCTCGGGGAAGTGACCGCACAGGATCACCGAGTTGGTCCACAGGTTCCGCACGAGGTTCGCGGTCGCGGTGGCGGCCATCGTGGTCAGGAACGCCGGACCGGTCAGCAGCGGGTGCACCACGTAGTCCTTGAGCGCCTGCTTGCGGATCTTGCCCAGCACCTGCCGGGCCCGGGCCTTGAACTCGGGGTCCGAGCGGCGCTTCTTGGAGCTCAGATTCTTGCCCAGCTCGAGATCGTAGGCAGCGATGCCGAATTCGAAGAAGCAGGCGTTGATGAAGCACCACAGCGGCTGCAGCAGGTAGATCGGGTGCCAGCGCTGGTCCTCGTCCACCCGCATGATCCCGTAGCCCAGGTCGTTGTCCCGGCCGACGACATTGGTGTAGGTGTGGTGCAGTTCGTTGTGGGCGTGCTTCCACTGCTCGGCCGGGGAGGCGTTGTCCCATTCCCAGGTGGTGGAGTGGATCTTCGGATCCCGCATCCAGTCCCACTGGCCGTGCATGACGTTGTGCCCGATCTCCATGTTCTCCAGGATCTTGGCCACCGACAGCCCGGCCGTGCCCAGCAGCCAGGCCGGCGGGAACAGCGAGGCGAACAGCACGATCCGGCTGCCCAGCTCCAACTTGCGCTGGACGTCGATGACCCGCCGGATGTACGCGGCGTCGCGCTCGCCGCGGGTGGCGATGACCTCGGCCCGGATCTGCTCCAACCGGCGGCCGATGTCCTCGACGTCCTGCGCGGTCAGATGGGCGATGGGGTTGACGTCCTTGCGTTGCAAGACGGTCATGGGGCGGTACTCCTTGAGGGCGATATCGGTTGGTGCGGTGAAGGTGTCAGAACGATCGGCAGGGCTCGGTCAATGCGTGATGCGGCAGGGTCCGGCCGCGGCGGAGATGCAGGTCTGCACCAGCACGCCGTCACCGGGGACCGCGCTGGTCACCTCGCCGGTGCGCAGGTCGCGGACCGCGCCTTCCTGCAGCGGCAGCACGCAGGAGAAGCAGATGCCCATCCGGCACCCGGACGGCATCAGCATCCCGGCCGACTCGGCGGCGTCCAGGATGGACGTCGCGCCGGCACACTCCAGGGTGCGGCCCAGGCCGGTGAACTCGACGGTGCCGCCCTGCCCGGGGGCGGCCAGGGCAGTGCGGAACCGCTCGGTGTGCAGGGGCGCGCCGGTGCCCAGATCGGCCCAGTAGGCCTCGATCTCGTCCAGCAGTCCGGCAGGCCCACAGGCCCAGGCAGCTCGTTCAGTCAGATCCGGCACCAGGGCGCGCAGTTCGTCCATGCCCAGCCGGCCGGCCCGTTCGGTGTGCTTCTCGACCAGCCGGATGTGCCCGTCCGCGGCCAGGGTGCGCAGCTCGTCGCCGAAGATGACGTCGCTGTCCCGGGTTTCGGAATGCACGAGCACGACGTCGCGCAGCCGGTCCCGCCCGGACCGGAGCATGCCGATCACCGGGGTGATGCCACTGCCGCCGGTGAT
Organism: Nakamurella multipartita DSM 44233; assembly: GCF_000024365.1. Classification (NCBI taxonomy): domain Bacteria; kingdom Bacillati; phylum Actinomycetota; class Actinomycetes; order Nakamurellales; family Nakamurellaceae; genus Nakamurella; species Nakamurella multipartita. The sequence goes on along the minus strand of NC_013235.1, from coordinate 2,665,195 downwards.
GAACAGCACCTTGGCCGGCGCCGGATCGGGCAGCACGAATTCGCCGCACGCCTGGTCGATGTGCACCACGTCGCCGACGGCCAGCCGCTGGGCCAGGTGGGCGCTGACCAGGCCGCCGGGCACGGCCCGCGCGGTGATGGAGATCGTGCCGTCGGCGGTGACCGGCGGGCTGGTGATCGAGTAGGACCGCCAGCGGCGGATGCCGTCCACGTCCAGGCCGACCCGGACGTACTGGCCGGGCACGTGTGGGCGCCAGGCCGCCCCGGGGCGCAGCACGACGGTGACGGCCGAGCCGGATTCGGGGCGCACCGCGGCCACCCGGGCGCGCAGGTCGGCCCCCCGCCGCAGCGGATGGAACATGTCCAGGTAGTCCTCGGGTCGGCGCGGCGAGGCCATCGCCTCGGCGATGCCCCACAGCCGGCTGCGCAGCCGGCCCACTCCCCCGGGTCTGCCGTTCCCGCCCCCGGTCACTGTGGTCATGGGTCTACTGTGCCTGTCAGGGACGGCTAATTTCATGAGTCCGTGAAGTGAAAAAAGACCTTTGCATTGTTCGGAGCGAACAAGTGACGACCAGCAGCACGCCTCCCGGGGCGCTCAGCGCGACCATCGCGACCGCCGAGCTGGATCTGGGCCTGCCGACCCTGTCCCTGCTGCGCTCCCGGTTGCCGGAGGTCGCCGAGCAGACCGTGCAGTCCATCATCGTGCAGGTCCCGGCCTACACCGACGCGCTGTCCGGACCGATCGGGGTGAACATCCGCTCGGCCGTGGAGCTGGCCCTGGGCGGCTTCCTCAAGTGGGCGGGTCGCTCGGCCGCCCGGTCCACCGAGAGCCCGCTGGCCCCGGCCCTGGAGGGCGCCTACGCCCTGGGCCGGGGGGAGGCCCGGGCCGGCCGGTCGATGGAGGCGCTGCTGGCCGCCTACCGGATCGGCGCGCGGGAGTCCTGGCGCCAGTTCTCTCGCACCGCGGTGGAGACCGGGGTGCAGGCGGCGACCATGGCCCGCTTCGCCGAACTCGTCTTCGCCTACATCGACGAGCTCTCGGCGGCCAGCGCGGCCGGACACTCCGACGAGCTGGCCACCACCGGGCGGGTCCGCGAGCGGTACCTGAACCTGCTGGTCCGCGCGGTACTGGCGGGCGAGCCCGCCGGCCGGCTGACCGAGCACGCCGAACGCGCCGGCTGGCGGCCGCCGGCCACCCTGGCCGCCGTCCTGCTGCCCACCGGGCACGCGCCGCGCGCGGTGACCAGCCTGGACGACCGGACGCTGCGCCTGGACGAGCTGCCGGGGGTGCCGCCGGACGAGCAGTCCGACCTGACCGTGTTGCTGGTGCCGGACGCCGACGGACCCGGCCGGGCCGCGATCGTGGGCGTGCTGCGCGGCCTGGGCGCCTGCCTCGGCCCGGCCAAACCCTGGGCCTTGGCTCAGCTCTCGTACCAACGGGTGCTGCGGGCCCGGCGGCTGGGGCTGACCCCGGCCGGCGGGCTGGTGGACACCGAGGAGCAGCTCACCGCGCTGGTGGTGACCGCCGATCCGGACGCGCTGGCCGACCTGCGCAGCCGGGTGCTGGCCCCGCTGGCCGACCAGCGGCCGGCATCGATCGACCGGCTGGTGGAGACCCTGCGGGCCTGGCTGCTGTATCAGGGTCGGCGCGATGAGATCGCCCAGGCGCTGCACGTCCATCCGCAGACGGTCCGCTACCGGGTCGGGCAGCTGCGCGAACTGTTCGGGGACCGGCTCACCGATCCGGACCAGGTGGCGGCGTTGACGGTCGCGCTGGTCCACCCGTCGCCGGACGTACCCGCTTCAGCACAGCCGTAGCGGCGGCATCCGCAGCGTGGCCGCCGCGGGCAGTCCGAGCAGCGCGCCCAATTCGGCACCCAGATCGGCGGTTCGGTCGGGGATCCCGGGGAGCCCGGAACCGGTCGACGCGCGCGGGTCGGCCGAGTTGCGGGGCCGGCCGAACCGGGCGAGCGGGCCGAGCCGGATGGCCGGTCGCACCGGCGCGTCCGGCGCCAGCCCACCCCGCGCCCGGGCCAGCCGCACCGCGTCCCGCAGACCGCCGAGCTCGTCGACCAGGCCGGCCGCAACCGCGTCCCGGCCGGTCCACACCCGGCCCCGGGCGACCGCCTCGATCTGGCCGGTGGACCGGCCGCGGCCCTGGGCCACCTTGCCCACGAAGTCGTCGTAGATCGCATCCAGACCGGCGGCCAGGTTGGTCTTCTCGTCCTCGTCGAAGGGTCGCCGGGAGGAGAACATCCGCGCGTGCGCCCCGCGCTGGACCGACCCGGCGGACAGCCCGAGCCGGGTCATCAGTTCCTGCACCACGACCTTGCCGCCGAACACCCCGATGGACCCGGTCAGGGTGGCCGGCAGGGCGACGATCCGGTCGGCCGGGCAGGCCACGTAGTACCCGCCGGAGGCCGCGACGGCGCCCATGGCGACGATGACCGGCTTGGCCCGCTGGAGCAGGCAGACCTCTCGCCAGATGGTCTCGGAGGCCACCGCGGAGCCGCCTGGGGAATCCACCCGCAGGACGACGGCCCGGGCCCGCTCGTCCGCGGCGGCCGCCCGCAGCGCGGCGCCGACCGTGTCACTGCCCGCCGTCCGGCCCATCAGTCCCCGTCGGGAGCGTCCGGAATCGATGGTGCCCTGGATGGTCACCAGGGCGACATGACCACGGCGACCCGGCCGGCCCAGGGTCCCGCCGACGATCCGCAGGGGCCGCCGCCGGGGCCGCCAGCGGTCGGCGAAGAGCAGTTCGGGCTCGTCACCGACCCGCACCCGCATCGCCGCCAGCGCCTCGTCGCGGTAGCCGAGCCGGTCGACCAGGCCGGCGTCCCGGGCGGCCGGGGCCAGCGTCGGCCCGCCGTCGACGAGCGTGCGGACCTGCGCGGGATCCAGCCGGCGACCCTGGGCGATGGCCTCGACGGCGTCGTCGAACACCGAGCCCACGACCCGGTCCAGCGCCTCCCGGTGGGCCCGGGTGTACTCGGTCCGCATGATCGTGTCGGCCGCGTTCTTGTACTCGTGCCGCTGGTCCAGTTGGGGCTGCAGGCCCAGCTTGTCCAGCGATCCGCGCAGGAAGGTGGTCTCCAGCGCCACTCCCAGCAGGCCGACCTCACCGCCGGGTTGCAGCCACAGCTCATCGAACGCGGTGGCCAGCACGTAGCCGGCCATCGCACCGGGCTGCTCGGCGAAGGTCTGCGCCCAGGCCAGCGTCGGTTTGCCGCCGGCGGCGAAAGCCCGCACCCCGGCGCGCAGTTCCTGCATGACCGACCAGGGCAGCGGCCCGCCGACCCGGGCGACCAGGCCGACGACCCGGGGGTCGTCGGCCGCCTCGTGCAGCGCGCGCAGGGTGGCCCGCAGATCGCGGCGCCCCCGCTGCCGCAGCCGGGCCAGCGGCTCGGCCGGATCGAGCTCGACGGGGGCGGTGGACAGGTCCAGTTCGAGCAGGATCCGCCGCCGATGCGGGACCGTGATGCGTGCCATCAGCCCAACCTACGGGCCGGCCGCCGGGGCGGTCCCGGCCGTGGCGGCGGTCGCGGCCATCCTGCCCCCACCCGTGCGGCCACGGCTGCGATCCTGGTCCGGTCAGCCCGATTCCGCCCGGTACCGGTGGGCCCACGCGGCGACGTCACCGCGCTGGATGGCGCAGGCCAGCAGGTCGGGAAAGGCATCCGGAGTGCAGGCGAAGGCGGGCACGCCGATCGCCTCCAGCGCGGCCGCGTGCTCCCGGTCGTAGGACGGGGCGCCGGAGTCGGACAGGGCCAGCAGGGCGATGACCTGCACCCCGGCCAGCTTCATCGCGTTCATCCGCCGGACCAGCTCACCGGCGATCCCACCCTCGTACAGGTCGGAAATGAGCACGAAGATGGTGTCGGCCGGCGTGCTGATCAGGTCCTGGCAGTAGGCCACCGCGGCGTTGATGTCGGTACCGCCACCCAGTTGGGTGCCGAACAGCACCTCGACCGGGTCGTGCAGTTGATCGGTCAGGTCGACCACGGCCGTGTCGAAGACCACCAGCGAGGTTCGCAGCGCCCGCAGGGAGGCCATCACCGCCCCGAAGATCGAGGCGTAGACGACCGACTCGGCCATCGACCCGGATTGGTCGATGGCCACCACGACACTGCGCTGCACCATGTTCTGCCGCCGCCCGTAGCCGACCAGCCGCTCCGGCACGACGGTCCGCTGCTCCGGCAGCCAGTGTTTGAGATTCGCGGAAATGGTTCGGGGCCAGTCGATGTCGCTGGCCCGGCGCGGTCGCTGGGTGCGGGCCGACCGGTTCAACGCGCCCTGCACCGCGGCGGTGGTGCGGTCGGCGATCCGGTCCTCGATCTGCCGGACGACCCGCGCGACCACCGTGCGGGCGGTGGCCCGGGACCGCTCCGGCAGCAGCCGGCTCATCCCGATCAGCGTGGCCACCAGGTTCACGTCCGGCTCGACCGCGTCCAGCAGTTCCGGTTCCAGCAGCAGCTGGTGCAGCCGGAGCCGGTCCACCGCGTCCCGTTGCATCACCTGGACCACGGTGGACGGGAAGTAGGAGCGGATGTCGCCCAGCCACCCGACCACCCGGGGCGCCGAGGAGCCCAGGCCGGCCGACCGCTTCGCGCCGGGCTCCGGCGGCCCCTGGTCGTCGTAGACCGCGGCCAAGGCGCCGTCGATCCGGCGGTCGTCGGCCGACAGGCTCACCGTGGACCCGGGGTCGGTGGCGGGATCGTCGCCGACCAGCAGCCGCCAGCGGCGCAGCCGCTCCCCCTCCTCGATGCCGGTCATCAGCTCGTCCCCAGCAGCCGTCGAGCCGTCGCCAGCACCGGCCCGGCCCGGCTCAGGTCGACGCCCGGGCCGTGGGTGGGGGCGCCGCCGGACCCGGACAGGCTGCGAGCGGCGAGCAGCAGGTTGCCTCGTTCGGCCGGCGCGAAGGTGCCGAAGCCGCGCCGCAGCAACGGCAGGACCTGCAGGAACTCCTCGTCGGTCAGGCTGCGCACCCAACGGTCCAGCACGGCCAGCAGGGCGTCGTCGTGGATCAGCAGCAAGGCTCCGCCGGCGGTGAAACCCTCGGCCCATTCCGCCTTCTCGGCCGCGGTCGGGCCGCCCGACAGGGCCGCGTGCAGCCGGTCGGCGGCCTCGGGGCGGGGCATCAGGCCGGCGTCCATGAGCAGCCGGACGATGCGGCCGGCCAGCAGCGCCGGCAGGTCGTGCCGTTCGCCGGCCTGGGCCAAGGCGCGGTACCAGCCGTCCCGGGCCGGTCCCTCGGGCAACAGCGGCACCACCTCGTGGGTGCGTTCCAGTGGCTGGCGGATCTCCCGGGCCGCATCCGGGCCGAGCCCGCCCAGCGCCGCCGGCAGGCCCGCGCTGATCCGGATGAGCACGGCCTGGGCGACCGTGGCCACCGCGGCGGTGTCCGAGCCGCGGACGGTGCCGTACCGCTGGGCGCGGACCAGCGCCGGCAGCGCCTCGAGCAGCGCGCTGACGTCTGCCGTCCCGGCCGCCAGCCGATCCAGCCGGTCCAGCAGGTCGGTCATCGCGGCCGGCAGATCGGCGGTGATGCAGTCGGCGATGGCCGCGGTACACGCGGCCAGGGTGGTGGCCCGGTCGACCAGCCGGCGAGCGGCGGCCGCCGGGATGGTGGTGCCCCAGACGGATGCCTCGATCAACCGGACCGCCAGCTCCGGCCGCCAGGCCAGGGTCCAGGCCTCCTTGAAGGTGCCGGTGCCGGCGACCTCCGCGGGGTCGGCCCAGTCGACGCCCAGGATGCCCAGCCGCCACCACAGGTGGGATTTGCGGAGGTCGGTGGCCGCGCGCAGGTCGAGGGTGACCTCCCGCGCGACGGCGTCGAACTTGAGCCGCAGCGCTCGCGCGGTCGCTCGCAGGTCCGCATCCAGCGGCACCGTCGGCGCCGCGTCGGGGACCCGGCCCAGCTCCTCGCCGACCACCGCGTCCCGCAGGACGAAATCCACGGCCAGCTCGCTGCCCTCGCACAGCACCGCGCGGGTGGCGTCGATGACTTCGCTCAGGCCGGGCTCCGGGCGGTCCCGCAGGTGGGCCAGGGTCCGGGCCAGCCGGACGGCCTCGATGACGTGCGCGGTCGAGGTGGGCAGGTCGCGGCGGCGCAACACGCCGGCGGTCAGCGTCATCCAGCGTTCCAGCGGGTGTTCGGCGGTGACGAACAGGTGCCGGTACCAGCCGGGTGAGTCGATGCCGGCGCCGTACCCGGACGCGGCGACCAGCCGGGAGTGGGTCCAGGGCACCCAGGTGAGAGTGACCTTCGCGGTCGGCCGCCCCCGCAGCAGGGCCGCGTCGGCGGTGGCGGTCGGGGCCTTGCCGGGCAGCGTGCCGGCCAGCGCCGGCGCGTGCCAGGCGCCGCAGACCACCGCCACCCGCTGCGGCCCGGTCTTGAGCTGGGCGCGAAGCACCTTGCGCATGTGCGCCTCTCGGCGCAAAGTCACCTCGTCGGTCTCGGGCCGGTCCGCCCGCACCGCGGTCATCGCTTCGGTGACCGCCTCGAACGGGCCGTCCGCGCCGGCGACGGTCCGGCGACTTTCGATCACGTCCTCCCACCACCGTTCCGGGTCGTCGTACCCCGCGGCCCGGGCCAGTAGCGCGATGGGGTCGGTGCGCACGGTCGGCGCCGCGCCGGTCGGCTCGTCGGCCGTCGGGACGCTCTCCTCATCAGGACCGGCTGTCCCGTCGTCCCGATCGCCGGTGCCGGCGGATTCGGCGGCCGGATCGGGCCGGTCCCGGGCCAGCAGCATCGCCGCGGGCAGATCCATGAAGGCGACCGGCACGCCCCGGCGCGCCGCCCAGCTCATCGCCTGCCACTCCGGGGAGAACACGGCCAGCGGCCAGAACGCGGACGCGGCCGGATCGTCCTGCCGGTAGGCCAGCAACGCCACCGGCGGCACCAGGTCGGGGTCGGCGGCGAAGCCGACCAGCGCGTCGGCCTCCGGCGGACCTTCGATCAGCACCCGGTCCGGCTGCCACTGCGTCAACGTGGCCAGCACGGCCCGGGCCGAACCCGGCCCGTGGTGCCGGATGCCGAGCACCCGCACCACCGGATCGCTCATCCGGCAACCTCGCGGCAGGCCCGGTAGAAGTCGTGCCATTCGGTGCGCTGCCGCACGACGGTCTCCAGGTATTCGGTCCAGGCGATGCGGTCGGCGACCGGGTCCTTGACCACCGCGCCCTGGATGCCGCCGGCGACATCGGCGGCCCGCAGCACCCCGTCGCCGAAATGGGCGGCCAGGGCCAGGCCGCCGGTGACCACCGAGATCGCCTCGGCCGTGGACAGGCTGCCGCTGGGCACCTTGAGCGAGGTCCGCCCGTCCTCGGTCAGCCCGGACCGCAGCTCCCGGAAAACCGTGACCACCCGCCGGATCTCGGCCACCGCGTCGGTGGCCGATGGCAGGTCCAGGGTGCGACCGAGATCGGCCACCCGGGTGGCGACGATGCCCACCTCCTCGTCCACCCCGGCCGGCAACGGCAAGACGACGGTGTTGAACCGGCGGCGCAGGGCCGAGGAGAGCTCGTTGACGCCGCGATCTCGATCGTTGGCGGTGGCGATGACGTTGAACCCGGGGCGGGCCTGCACCTCGATGCCCAGTTCGGGGATCGGCAGCGTCTTCTCGCTCAGCACGGTGATCAGCGCGTCCTGGACGTCGGAGGGCAGCCGGGTCAGCTCCTCGATCCGGGCGAGCGCCCCGGTGCGCATGGCCGTCATCACCGGCGACGGCACCAGGGCCGCCTCGGACGGTCCTTGGGCCAGCAGCCGGGCGTAGTTCCAGCCGTAGCGGATGGCCTCCTCCGCGGTGCCGGCGGTGCCCTGGATGAGCAGGGTCGAATCGCCGCTGATGGCGGCGGCCAGATGCTCGGACACCCACGATTTGGCCGTGCCGGGCACGCCGAGCAGCAGCAGGGCCCGGTCGGTGGCCACGGTGGCCACCGCGACCTCGATCAACCGCCGGGACCCGACGTACTTGGGGGTGATCACGGTGTCTCCGGCGGTGCCGCCGAGCAGGTAGGTGACCACGGCCCACGGCGAGAGCCGCCAGTTCGTCGGGCGCGGCCGGTCGTCGGCGGCGGCCAGGGCCGTCAACTCCGCGGCGAACTGCTGCTCGGCGTGCGGGCGCAGCACGGCGGGGGCCTCGGTCACTGGTGTCCTCCTGGGGGGCAAAGGGTCTCGTGCAGCACGGCGCGCAGGGTGAGCAGGTTCGCGGCCCGCCCGGCCCGGGTGACCAGGGCGGAGGCCTGGTCACCGGTGGCCTGGCCGGCCAGCGTGCGAGCCAGCTCGGCCAGCGCCCGGCAGTCGGGCCGGGCGGCCGCGGCGGCCCAACGGTCCCACAGGGCCCGCGGGGCGGGGCCGGCGCCGACCCCGCCGGCGGCCAACCAGGCGGCCAGGCGGCGGGCGAAGGGCAGCGGCCAGGGCGCCGGCACGGCGCCCAGGACCGTGGCCACCTGGTCGGCGCGGGCCCGGCGGTCGGCCAGCAACCGGTCCAGCAGGTCGGTCGCATCGGCCGGGGTCAGCACCGACCACATCGGCGGGTCGACGGTCGGCGGGGCCTTCGCGGTCGCCGCGGCCAGCCGCCGGTACACCAGCACCCGGGCCAGATCCGGATGCCGGAAGGTCAGGGCGGCCTCCCGGAACCCCGGCGTCAGCGGCTGCAGTTCCGGCGCGTCGTCGGCGATCAGCGCCAGCAGGTCACCGCCGAAAACGGCCGGCCAGTCGGCCGGATCGATCCGGCCCAGCACCGCCGTCCAGGGCTCGCCCTCGGGAACCGGCCACGGCGCGAACTCGGCCGCGACCGGAACGGTGACGGTGACCGTGGGGCGCAGGAACCTCCGGCCGATCTGCAGGTGCCGGGCGGCCAGCCGGCGCATGTCCCGGCGCAGCGGCGAATCCGGCAATCGGGTCAGCAGTTCGATCGCCCGGGCCACCACCACCCGGCTGCGGTCGCCCGCCGCGGCCAGCAGGAAGTCCTGGTCGGCGGGCGAGAGCCGGTCGGCCAGCACGGCCAGCAGGTCGGCCCGGGCGGCGGCGCCGTCCCGGTCGAAATCGGCGGCCAGCACCTCGCGGGCGGCGGCCGGGTCCTGCCGGCGCAGGGCCTGCAGCCAGCCGGCGCGTTCGGCCACCGTGCCCTCCTGCCAGGGCGTCCGGTCGGCCGGGTCGGGGTCGGCCGGGGGTGCCCAGCGCGGATTCTTGATCATCAACAGCCGGCCGAGCTGACCGCCGACCGCCCGGGTGGCCGCCACCACCGCGGGTCGGGGGTCCTCCAGCAGCCCGGGCAGCAGCACCGGCGGCAGCCGCAGTCCGGCCCGGTCGATCAACGACAGGGCCTCCAGCAGGATCTCCGGCTGGTCGTGCACGCGGCTGAGCACCTGCCGGACGACATCGGGCACCACGGGTCGTGGGTCCGCGGGCGGCTCGGCCGACGGATCGGGGGTGACCGCGGTCGCCGGCCGCGGCGGGGCGGCCGGCTCGGTGCGGCGGGCCAGGGCGGTCAACGCGGCCGCGTCCAGCAGGGCCATGGCCGCGTCGGTGATCGGCGCCGCCGGCCGCAACTCGGGCGCGAGCGCCTCGAAATCGACGGCCCGATGGGCGGTTCCGACGGTGGCCGCGACGACCAGGGTGGAATGGTCCGGCCCGGTCACAGCACCACCAGCTGACCGTCCAGCACGACCGAGGCCGGGCGGAACCCGGCCGCGCTCCATTCCCCCACCACGTCCAGCGGCCCACGGGCCGTTGCCTCGGCGGTCAGCGCGTACAGCCGCCACAGGTCCAGCTCGGTCCCGTGCACCCGCACCGATGCGCCGGCCGGGTCGGTGCAGCTCCATCCACGGCCGTCGTGATCGATCCGGCCGCGCAGGACCACCGGGATCTGGTGCTGCCACGGATCGGCGGCCAGGGCGGCGGCCCAGGCGTCGGCGGCGGTCGCCACCGTGTCGGTGGCCGGTCGCCAGCCGGTGAGCGCGACCGGCTCGGCGTGGCCGGTCCCGACGGCGGCCCGCAGCCCGGCCCGCCCGGGGTAGAAGTGCAGATCGGCGTCCAGGACGGTGGCCGGCACCAGCGAGGAGTCCAGGGCGGCGCCGCCGGCGGCGAAGAACAGCACCTGGGCCCAGCGTCCGGATACCCGGCCGTGCAACCACACCCGACGCGTGGACACGGTCTCGGTGTCCAGGTCGCGAAAGCCGACGACGACCCAGTGATCGCGAACAGCGGGCCCGGCGAGCACGTCGGCCCGGGGCACCGTGAAGCCGACGTGGTCGCGGACGGTGGCCACCAGGTCGGCGGGCAGACCGGCCCGCTGCCGGTAGCCGCGGGCCAGCAGGTGCAGCAGGGCCAGCTCGTCCAGCAGCCGGCCGGGCCAGCCGGCCCCGGAGGCGATCACCGCGGGCAGCCGGCGCAGCCGGGCGGCCACGCCGGGCGCCTGCGCATCGACCATCCGGGCCGCGGTCGGTTCGGCCCAGCCGTAGGGGTCCTGGGCGGCGCGGGCCAGCCCGCCGGCCACCTGATCGGCCAGCCAGCGGTCCAGTTCGGCCAGCCCGTCCTCGACCCGTTGGTCGCGCTGCGCCGCCCGGGCCGCCGCGGCCGCCTGCTGCGCCGGGGTCTGCTCCCTGACGGCCGCCGGCGCCGGCGGGGCCGGCCCGCCGGCCGCCGGCCGCCCGCGATCGGCGAAGTCTTGGGCGTAGCCGGCGATCTCGCCCGATGCGTCGACGCGGTCCTCGGCCCACAGGAACAGCAGGGCCAGCGCGTGCTTGCACGGGAACTTCCGGGACGGGCAGCTGCACTGGTACCGGCGGGTGCCGGTGTCCACGGTGACCCGGTACGGGGTCTTCCCGGAGCCCTGGCACTCCCCCCACAGCAGCCCGTCCGACCCGCCGATCGAACTCCACGGGCCGGGCCGGGCCAGCTTGCGCCCGGCCACCTGGGACGCCGAGTCGGGGGCGGCGGCCATCACCGTCTCGACGCTCCACCGGCTCCCCACGCCATCAGCCTAGGTGGCCTGATGAGCGCTCGATGCTCGCGCCACGGGTGCCCGGACGGCTCAGCTGCGGCCCAGGAATTCGCGGATCACCGAGTCCACGTCCTCGTTGGCCCGAAGCCCCAGCGCGGCCGCCCGCCGGGTCCGGAACCGGGCCGGCCACCGCCCGACGATGGCCACGATCGCCGGGTCCGGCGTCCAACTGATCAGCTTGCTGGTGCCCGGCCCGACCACCCGGTCCAGCCCGGCGGCCAGCTGCGCCGGGGTGGTCGACAGCCCGGGCAGGGTCATCGCCGTGGTGCTGCCCCACCGGTCGTCGGAGACGGCCGCCGCGGTCACGATGCCCTCGATGCTGCGCCCGGGTGAGGACAGTGCGACCGGCAGGTCCGGCGGCACCGGGCAGGTGGTGGCCTGGCCGTGCACCGGCTCGCGGATCAGCCCGGACAGGAAGCCGGAGGCCGCGGCGTTCGGCCGGCCCGGGCGCACCGCGACGGTCATCAGCCGGACGCTGCGCCCCCGCAGGTAGCCGCGACGGGTGTAATCGGCCACCAGCTGCTCGCCGATGAATTTCTGGAACCCGTAGCTCGACTGCGGCCGGGGCAACGTGTCGTCCTCAATCACGGTGTCGATCGGGGTGTCGATCGGGGTGTCGATCGGGGTGTCGATCGGGGTGTCGATCGGGGTGTCGAGTGCCGGATCCTGGCCGAACACGGCCAGCGAGCTGGTGAAGACCAGGATCGGTGGCACCGGGTGCGCCCGCGCCCAGTCCAGGACCGCCCGGGTGCCGTCCAGGTTGGTCCGCAGCCCCAGGTCGAAGTCCACCTCGGCGGCGCCGCTGACCACCCCGGCCAGATGGAAGATCGCGTCGACCGGGCGCAGCTCACCGATGGCGTCCAGACCGGCGGCGACCACGCGGACCCGGGGATCACCGGCCAGGTCGGCCGCCGGGGGCAGCGGATCGAGCAGGATCAGCTCGTCCACCGGCCCGGCGGGACCGCCGCCGAATGCGGGCGGATCGGCCAGCAGCCGGCGGGCCAGCAGGGTGCCCAGGAACCCGGCCCCGCCGGTGATCAGCACCCTCATCGGCGGGAGGCCGCGTAGCCGAGCACGGCGGCCAGCCCGAGCATGCTGCGTGGCTCGTACGCGCAGCGCCACAGCCCGCCGTGCACGGCGGCGTGCGCCTCGTCCTGCCACGGGTGCTCGTGCCGGCTCGGCGGCCCGGCCAGGTCCCGCACCAGCAGGGCGGCCATCAGCGTGTTCGCGGTGTCCGGTTCGAAGATCTCCACCCCGAACCGGCGGGCGCCGGCGTAGGCGGCGGCCAGGGCCCGGTTCTTGATCACGGACTGGGTGCGGGTGGACGGGGCCACGTGGAAGGAGACCAGCCGCCCGTCCGCCCGCGCGCTGGCCGCCCGCCAGCGCTGGATCCGTTTGGCCAGCACGTAGTTCGGGCCCTGCGCGGGCACCAGCGCGTCGGCGATGCCGGGGTCGGCGTCCGGCGGGTAGGCCCGGTGCATGAGCCGCCCGCGGGTGACCCAGCGCAGCGGGCGGCCGAGCACCTTGGCGGTGCCGGACCGGCCGGTGTAGGCCCGGGTGGACTGCTCGACCGCGGCGCGCGGCACCACGAACACGTCGGTCGGGGTGGCCAGGAACGCCAGCGCGGTGTCCGGCCGATCGCCGGCCACCCGGGTACCGAGCAGATCGGCGGCGACCGAGAGCCGGACGTGGGTGCCACCGTCGGCGTAGAGGTAGTTGCCCAGGACCAGCCGGCCGTCCAGACCACCGAGCCAGTCGGCGATCTCGGGGACCTCAGTGAGCAGATCGGCCCCGGCCGCGGCGGCCAGGTCGGTCGGCTCGGCCGAATCGGCCGGCACCAGCAAGGTGCCGGCTCCGGCCCGGGCCAGCCGGATCAGCCGTTCCCACACGGCCGGTCGGGGCAGGTCGACCGCGGCCACCCGGGCACCCCAGCCGAGCAGCGGCCCGACCGGGCCCATCTCGGCCCCCGCGCCCAGGACGACCACGGTGTGCCCGGCCAGGGCCAGCCACTCGGGATGATCGATGACCTCGCCGACGGCGACGGCGGCCGAGGGCTCCAGCACGCCCTGGTCCACCCAGCCGGCCAGATGATCGCGCAGCTGCTGACCGCGCAGCGACCGGCCGTGGTAGGGCAACGCCAGCTCGGTGCTGGGCTCGGCCGACCCGGCCACCTCGACCGTGGCCAACTGGCGCCCGACGGGCGCGGTCAGGACGTCGGCCAGTGGCGCGTCGTCGGCCGACAGGTGCTGGTGCACCGACTGCAGTCCGGCGTCGGCGATCGCCAGCCACGCCGCCGGGCTGTCCACGCCGGCCTCCACCAGCCGCCGGAAGTGCTGCAGGTAGCGGCTGCGCCACGCGGTCTCGTTCGCCACCGCCCGGGCGCCCACCGGGTCGGCGGCCCGCAGCGCGTCGGCCACGATCCCGCGGCCGGCGGTGGTCGTGCTGCGGGTGCCGTCGGCGGCGGCGGCGAAGGAGATCCCAATGGTCATCGGGACATCTTGGCCCACCCGGCCGCCGCCGGCGCGCGCCGCAACTACCCGCTGACGGGCGCGGACTCGCTCGGGGCCGCGGCCGGCTCGACCACCAGGGCCCGGCCCTGGTACGCGGCCAGCGGGACGGACAGGTGCCGGTCGGCGTCGACCACGGCCCGGTAGCTCTCGTCCAGGCCGTCGACCACGGCGCAGCCCGGTTCCAGGTGGTCGGAGGCGATCTCGGCCACCAGATCGGTGCCGGAGAAGTTCAAGACGGTCAACTGGATCAGGCCGCTGGCCGTCCAGTTGACCATCGCCAACACCTCCGGATCGGCGGCCTCGATGACCTCCAGCAGGGCCCCGGTGGCGATGCCCAGCTGCTTGCGCACCGCCAGGACCCGGCCCAGCTGCCGGGCGAAGGACGCCGGGTCGGCGAGCTGGTCGGGCAGGCTGCCATAGAGGCTGCGGGCCTTGGGCATGCCCGAGGTGGACGCCGTGGCCGCGGGGTTGGCCCCCATCAGATCGTGCGCGCCGCGGTGGATCCAGCGGGTGTCACCCTCCCGGATCAGGCTCTGCACCTGCGCCGGGTCGAGCGTGACGTTGCCGGCCAGGTCCCAGCCGGAGAGGGCGAAGACCCCGGGCTGCAGCGCGTTGAACATGGCCAGCAGCAGGTGGCCGCGCCGGATCTGCTCGACCTGCTCGTCGGTGGCCGCGGCCGGGTCGGCCAGACCCTGGGTGGCGGCGATGATCGACGCGGTGGTGCAGGCGATGCCGTTCTGGGTGAACACCAGGTTGTAGGACGCCGCCGGTTCGGTGATCTTGTCCCGCAGCGTCTGCCGGATGTGCTCGGCCAGATCGGAGCCCAGGAACTCGCGACCGCCCAGGGTGTAGGTCTCGTCCTTGTGCTTGGTGGCGAAATGAACCAGCTCGTAGGTCATCTCGTCGTGATTCTGCAGGGCGTGGACCAGCGAGGCCTGATCGATGCCGATCTTCATGGCCTCCCGCAGGGTCAGCCGCAGGAATCCGGTGTCGCCGGTGACGAAGGCGTGGTGGTACGCCGGCCGGGTGACGAAGTCGTAGGACAGGTCGGGGCCGTCCTTGGAGGTGGCCTTGATGTCGTCCATCGTCAGGTTCAGTTCCTGGAAGGTGAACCCGCCGACCTTGCGGACCATGCTGCCGATGAGCTGGTTCGCCGCCTGCGAGAGCGGGTGCCCCTCGGACCAGGCCGGCTGCTCCTCGGCGCTCTTCTCCACGCCCAGGAAGCCGTTGGCGTCCAGGCGGAGTCCGGCCGAGCCCAGGTCGACCAGCGAGTGCATGGCATCGCCCAGCACGAGCCGCATGCCCGAGCAGGTCGGGTCCAGCCAGTTGATCGACGGTTGGCCGGACTTGAAATAGTGCAGGTACACCCACCGCCGGAACTTGCCGGTGGTGTCCCGGACGGCCCGGGTCGCGCTCCAGTTGGTCTCCTTGACCCCCGGCTCGTAGAAGATCACCCGCTGCATCTGGCCGATGATGTACCCGGTTTCCTGCAACGCCTTCTCGGTGGCCTGGTCGATGTTGACCGAGTCCTGACCGGGCGGCACGTCGGGCAGCAGATGCCAGTCCTCCTCGGGGATGTCGACCATGTGGTAGATCCCCGGGTAGTCCTTGTGGTTCATCTCGGCCAGCCGGAAGTCGGCCCCCTTGCCGGTGTGGCCGGGCACGATGTCGTCGATGATCACCCCGTCATGGGCCAGGGCCTCGGCGCACATCACCCGGAAATCCTTCTCGGTCCCGAACAACGGGTCCAGGGCCATGCTGATCCGGTCGAAATGGCCGTCCACGCTGGCGGTGTAGTCCCACCCGCTGATGCCGCCGGCCCGCTTGACCGGACCGATGTGCACGGCCTCGACGCCGATCTGCTCGAACGCCGTCCACAGTCCCTCCTCGCCGAGGGCGGCCAGGTAGGACTGGCCGGGCGCCGAGATCAGCGACAGCGGGTAGGCGGTGAACCAGACCGAGGCCCGGTCGACGGCCGACCGTGGGTTCGGGTACGCGTACGGGTTGAGCCACATGCCCGCCTGGCCGGACAGCTGGCGGGCCACGTTGTTCGCGTCGCCCAGCATCGACATGTTCTCGAGCCACTCGACGTAGGCGTGGTTGCGCGCGTCGGCCGCGAACGGCGGCGGCGCCTCGCTCAGGTGATTCAGCCGCGCCCGCGGGCCCAGCGCCCGCGGTCGGGCCGGATAGAAATGTTCATCGAAGGAGATCTCGGTGGCGGTGGGCGACTCGTCCGATTCGGTGGAGTCCTGGATCTGGGGGTCCGCGAGTGCGGCGGCATCCTGTCCCGAATCGGTCACGGACGTCCCTCCTGCCTGTGTGCCGGGGTCCGACCCGAGCGGCCGGTGGCAATCACCGACAGTAGAGCAGCGCCCGGTGCGCCCCGCGTCTGGAACCCGGTGTGGGGACACCGCCCGCCGAGGGTTTTCGCATTGTTCATCCCATCCGGGTATTCCGATCCCGTTCGGGGTGGGTAGGGTGCCGCTGGAAGACCAACCCTCAAGGAGGACGGATGGCATTTCCGGCGCTCACCACGGTGCGAGCGGCTCGCGACATTCGCTATGGCGTCACGACTGCAGTCCCCCTCGGAGCCCCCGGAAGGATCGTCAACCGGCAGGCCGGTTGGGGAACGACCACCTACACCGTCGAGTTCAATCCCGACCCCGGATCCACCGTGACCCTGGTCGGCCTCAAGGACAGCGATCTGCAGTCCGCCTGACCCCGACCGTTGCCGCCCGGCCGGGACAGGCCACCGGGACAGGACCGCCGAGACAGGACCAATGGCCCTCGCCACCTCTGGCCGCCCGCGCCAAAACTGGTTCTGACCGGCACCGTCGACATGTGGTGCCGGCCAGGAGCAACCAGGTCAGGAGCGGACGATGACCAGTCCACGCACCGCGCAACCCACCGATCCGGTCACCCGGATCATGACCACGTCGGTGGCCACCATCGACGCCGGCGCCAGTTGGGCGCAGGCGTTGGCCGAGCTGGTGGGCAACCAGATCGGTGCCGTCGTGCTGATCGACGACAACGAGCGCATCGGGCTGGTCTCCGAACGCGACCTGATCTATGCCCTCGCGCAGGGCGAGGTCGACCTCCAGACCCGGCAGGTCGAGGAGATCGCCACCTTCGACCTGATCTGGGCGCCGGCCGACACCTCGATCGCGCAGGCCGGGTCGATGATGGTGGACGCCGAGATCCGGCACCTGCCGGTGGGTGACGGGCATGAGGTCCTGGGGATGATCTCGGCCCGGGACGTGCTCGAGGTCCTGGTGGCCGCCCAGCGCGCGTCGCTGGCCGGCGCGCGCTGACCGCTCAGTCACCGTCCGGCAGGTCCGGGCCGGCGAACCGTTCGGTCGAGACGTGCTGTTCGGCCAACCGGCGCAGGGCCAGGATCAGCGGTTCGTTGAGCACGGTGCCCAGCACGACGTACCGCACGGCCTCCGCGGGTGACTCGGTGGGCAGGTGCGCGAGCTCCATGGTGGCGACCTGCAGCATCGCCTGCGCGTAGCCGTCCAGGGCCTCGGGCGGCATGGTGAAGCCGGCGGCGTCGATCGCCTCCAACGCGTCCAGCAGCGCCGCCTGGCTGTCCCGGTCCTTGGCCGCGGCCGCCCACCCCCAGCGCTGCAGGATCGCGGTCACCCGGGACAGGTCCCGGTCCGGGTCGGCCGGTGCCACCAGGGCGCAGTGGGCCACCCCGAGCAGCTCGTTGCTGGGCTCGTCCGCGTGGTCGATGGCCTCGAGCACCGGCCGCACCTTGGCCACCGACAGCCCGCCCGGTCCCAGCAGCGCCCGGATCAGGCGCAGCCGGTCGACGTGCGTCCGGTCGTACCGGGCCTGCGTCGCCGAGGTGAGAACTCCCTCGTGCAGCAGCTTCTCGCGCAGGTAGTACTTGATCGTCGCCGTCGGGACCCCGCTGGCCCGGGACAACTCGGAGATGCGCACAGGGCGTCCTTGACATTGGATAGTGTCACTCCCCATTATTGGAGAGCGTCACTATCCTATCGAAAGGCACTCCCATGGCCCACCCGGACACCCGGCGGATGACCCACCGACACGACGGCCCGCTGGTCGTCTTCCACATCGGCATGACGATCAACCGCTGGCATCGACCCGATCTGTGGTGGCCGACCTTTGCGGCCATGCCGGGCATGCTGGCCGAGCTGGCCAAGGATCCGGACTCCGGCCTGCTGGGGTACCGGATGCTGATCGGCCGGCGTGGGCCGACGCTGATCCAGTACTGGGAATCGACCGAGAAGCTGTACGCCTACGCCGGTGACCCCACCGCGCAGCACCGGCCGGCGTGGGCCGCCTACAACCGGCGCGCCCGCCGGGCCAACGGGGCGGTCGGCGTCTTCCACGAGACCTACATGGTCGATCGGGCCGAATCGATCTATGTCGACACCCCGACGATGGGGCTGGCGGCCGCGACCCGGAGCGTGCCGGTGGGTCCCCGGTCGGACCAGGCGCGGCAGCGCCTGGCCGCCGGGACCACGGCCACGCTCAGCCGGCCCGACGGGCCGTGACGAGCAGGTACTCCCACTCCATGCGGCCGGTGTCGGCCCCGGCCGACCGGGCCAGTTCGGCCAGGGCCCGGTCCAGCTCCGCGGTCCGGGCGGGATCGTCGGCGACCGTGCGGTAGGCGGCGATGGTCGGGCCGTAGTACTGCTTGAAGTAGTCCCGGAACTGCTCGGCATCGGCGAACCGGTCCACGGTGAGCCGTCGTCGTTCGGCGGTCAGCTCGCTGACCAGATCGCCGAACAGCACGCGGACGTGGGTCTCGGTCCCCCACAGCGGGCCGGGCTGCGCGCCGGGCGGCGGCGCCGGAACGAATCCGCGCATGACGCCGAACATCTGCCCGATGAAGCCCTCCGGGGTCCAGTTGATCAGGGCGATGGTGCCGCCCGGGCGGGTCACCCGCAGCAGCTCGTCGGCGACCGGCTGGTGGAAGGGCGCGAACATCACCCCGACGCAGGAGGTGACGACGTCGAACTCGCTGTCGCCGAACGGCAGGAACTCGGCGTCGGCCTCCACCCAGGTCAGCTCCAGCGACCGCTCGGCCGCCCGCCGCTCCCCAATGTCCAGCAGCTCGGGCGTCAGGTCGCTGGCGGTGACCGCAGCCCCGGTCTCGGCCGCCGGGATGCTCGCGTTGCCCGACCCCGCGGCGACGTCCAGCACCCGCTGCCCGGGTCCGATGCCGGCCGCCGCTACGAGCACCGGCCCCAGCCCACCGACGACCTCGGTGGCCACGGCGTCGTAGTTGCCGAACGCCCACATCGCCCGGTGCTTGCGCTTGACCGCGCTCTGCGCAGGTGCCTGCGTCATGTCGAATCTCCCTGTCCCGCAACATGTCCGCCGATGTCTTCGGCGTTGGGAACAACGGTAGGACGGCCCGAGCCCGGCCGGCATCGGTGCACCCGCTCAAAGCCGCGGGGTCCGGTCGGCACCGGGCTGGGTGCCGGCGCGTAGTCAGCCGGACAGCAATCGGGCGACCGCGGCCGTGCGGGCCGACTTTCCCTGCACCTCCAGCTTCGCGTAGATGTTCTGCAGGTGCCGTTCGACGGTGCGCACGCTCAGCGTGAGGCGGCGGGCGATCTCGTCGTTGTCCCGGCCCTGCGCCGCCAGGCCCAACACCTGCAGTTCGCGACCGGAGAGCACCTGGGCCAGCGGCACTCTCGCCGGGGCCGGGGCGGACTCGCGGTCGTCGGCGAGGAAATCGCGCACCGCGGTGACGAACTGTGGCCAGGCCGGTTCGTCGGCCAGCAGGATGTGGTTGCCGCTGTCCAGCGGCACCAGCCGGGCGCCGGGGATGCCGGTCGACAGATGGCGCGCGTGCGCGAAGCTGTTCATCCGGTCCCGCAACGAATGCAGGACCAGGGTGGGTGCCGTCAGCTGCGGCATCAGGGCACTGGCGTCGGCCCCCTTGCGTTGTTGCCGGGCGAGCACAGCGGTGCGCGGGGACACCGACACCCGGAGCAGCTCGTCCAGCCAGCCGAGCTGCTCCTCGGTCGCGTCCGGGATCATCTGCGTGCTGAACACTCGCCGGAAGGTGCTCTCCGGCCGGCCCCAGCCCGCCTTGATGATGTGCTCGAACGCGTCCTCCAGCTCGATGTCGTCGTCGGTCATGCCGTGCAGCGGGTCGGCGTAGCTGTCGTAGAACACCAGCCGGGTGACCCGGCCCGGGTACCGGTGCGCGTACGTGATCGCCACCGGACCCCCTTGCGCCATCGCCATCAGCGCGAACGTGGGAAAGCCGGCGTCGTCGGCGACGGCCGCCAGATCTCCGAGCCGAGCCTCAAGCGAGAAGTCGGTGACGTCCCAATCGGACAGGCCGTGGCCCCGCTCGTCGAACCGGATCACGGTCGCAAACTCGCCGAGGTCGGACAGGAAGTGCCGCCAGACCGGGCTCTCCCAATCGTGCTGCAGATGGGAGAGCCAGCAGGTGGAGATCAGCAACGGGGGGCCGGTGCCATGCACCGCATAGGCGATGCGCACACCGTCGGCGGCCCGGCAGAACCTGATCTGCTGATGCGGGTTGCCCGCCCGGAACGAAGCGGGCACCCCTCGATGGTAGCCCGATTCGTCCGGGTGGATCCCGCCGGCCGCGGCTCGGGCTCAGGGGATCCGGAGGGTCACCTGCGGGGTGGTCTGTCCGGCGCCCCGGACCGAATAGACGTAGGGCGTCCGGGGCAACAACCCGATGTCGGTGAAGCTGGTGCCCTTCACCGTCGCGATCCGCTCCCCCGCCTCGCCGCGCAGCACCTCGTAGGTGGCGTTCGGGTCACCGTCCCAGCCCAGGGTGATGGTGCTGGAGGTGGTGCCGATCGACCGCAGGTTCCGTGGTGCGGCCCCGGTCGGCGCCGTGGTCGCGGTGGTCGGCGCCGTCGTCGGGCTGGTCGTCGGCGGGGTGGTCGGTGGGGTGGTGACCGGCGTGCTGCCGGGGATCACGGTGATCTGCCGGGTCACCCCACCGGGTCCCCGCACCGAGTAGACGTAGGGCACGCTGCGGGCCAGACCACGGTCGGTGAAGGTGTTTCCGGTGCTCGTCGCGATGCGGACGCCGGCCTCCCCGCGCAGGATCTCGTAGGTCGCCGACGGGTCACCGTCCCAGGTCAGGGTGGCGCTGTCGTCGGTCGTGGTGATCCGCAGGTTGGTCGGCCCGGTGCCGGACGGGCCGGTCGGCGTCGTCGGGGTGGTCGGGGTGGTGGTGACCGGCGGGGTGGTCGGGGTGGTCGGCGTCGTGGTGACCGGAGTCGTGGTGACCGGGGTGGTCGGCGTCGTGGTGACCGGGGTGGTGGTCGGGGTGGTGGTGGTCGGGGGCACGTCGCCGGTGGGGTACTCGATCAGCATGGCCGGCTCGGTCTCCGGGTACGGGGTGGCCTCGCCGGTGTCGTTGACGATGTGATCGATGGTCCCGGCCAGCAGCTGGACGGTCAGCAGGTGGTGCAGCTTGACCCCGCTGCGGATCGGCACCTCGAAGGCGTGGCTCAGGTGGATCGTCGGGTCGACGTTGGTGTAGATGTACGCGCCGCCGCCCCACAGTTCGTGGGTGGTCACCGAGTCGGCGACCTTGTAGGCGGCGTAGCCCAGGGCGTCGGAGCGCCAGGCCTGCTGGTTGGGCGGGTCGTAGGGCAGCTCGTTCTGGAAGAACACTACGGTGCCGTGCTGGCCGTTCCAGATGACGTTGTACTCGCGCCAGTGCTCGACGAAAAGGCCGGTGCCGGTGACGTTGTCGCCGTTGACGACGAGGCCGACATCGCCCGGGCTGACGTCCCAGCCGACGCTGCCGGGCTGGCCGTGATCACCGCGCCACAGCCAGGTGTGGTCGATCAGCACGTCGTCACTGTTGACGACCAGGCCCTTGACGGTCTTGCCCACGTGCGGCCCGCCGACCCGCATGAACACGTCGGACAGGGTGGTCGGGTCGCCGGTCGAGCACGCCGCGCAGGTGCCGTTCTCGGTGCCGACGGTCATCAGGGCGGGCGAGCTGACGGTGCCGGCGTCGATCATCACGCCGGCCACCACGACGCCGGCCACATCGCCCACGGTCAGCGGCACGGAGCCGTTGACTGCGGTCAGGGTGGCCATGCCCAGGCCGAGCACGACGGTGTCGGCACGGGTCACCTTGATGCTGGTGGCGACGTCGTAGACACCCGGGGTCAGCAGCAGGTGCTGGCCGGCGGCCAGCGCGGAGTTGATGCTGGCCACCGAATCGGTCGGCCGGGCGACGAAGAACTGCGAGAGCGGGATGGAGCGGCCCGGGGTGTTGCCGTTGGCCCAGCTCACGCCGGCGGAGTTCGCCCGGGCCGAGGGCACGAAGACCTGGTAGGCGCCGGCGGAATCGACGTACAGGTAGGGCTTCTCCCGGCTCAGCGGGGTGGTGGGCAGGTTGGTGTAGCTGCCCAGGCGGTTGTCGGCCTGCTTGACCCCGAAGTTGGTCGCCGGGGCGCCGGTGACGCCGGAGAAGACCTGGTTCCACACGCCGTTGGACCAGCCGCCGACGGTGGAGTTGCGCACGTAGTACTGCTGCTGCGAGCCGTTGACGACCTGGGCCGGGATCTTGGAGTCGGCGATGTACCCACCGCTGGCCCACTGCGGCTGGTCGGTGCAGTAGTCCATCAGGGACAGCGGGCCGTTGATGTTGACCCGGCGCATCGGCGAGGACTGGGAGGCGGCCCAGAACATCGCGGTGCGGCGGCAGTCGGTGGTGCCCCCGGCCACGTTCACCGTGAGGTTGGACAGCGACCGCCAGAAGTTGTTCAGGGCAACGCAATACGGCTGACGGGGGGCGTAGTCGGTCAGGCACCGGTTGTAGACGTCGATCCGTCCGTTGATGACCACGTCGGTCGGGTTCTGGCCCAGCCCGGCGACCTCGGTGTAGTACCCCACCTGGATGCTCAGCGGATTGCCCGGGGTGCCGTAGGTGCCGGGCTTGAACAGCAGGGCGTACCGGTTGGTGCCCATCTCGTCGTTGACCTGCTGGGCGGTGATCGCGTCGACCTGTTGCTGGATCTGCGCAATCGGCATGCTCGGATCGAAAACCTTGACGTTGGCGCCCAGATCGGCCGGGGCCGCGGCGGCAGCGCCGGCGGCCGCGGCACTTTCGACCGGTTGAGCGGCGGCGGTGCCGGCGCAGGCGACGGCCAGCACGGTCAACGCAGCGACGGTCAGCGCGGCCCAGCGGGCCGGTCGCCCGGTTCGCCGTTGGCCTGGGCGACTCGGTCGAACGGACCGATTCGGCTGCGGACTCGATTGCGAACGGTCGACCGACATGTGGCGACGCCTTTCCCCTTCGTTGGGTGCATCGCGCTCCCCGTCGGCGATGACACCGTGTGGGAGCGCTTCCAGCGTTCCGAACCCTAGCCGCGGCCGTGGCGTAGCGCATCCGCAGCGTCACCCTCTGTTGATCATGGGCCGAACGGCCCCGATCCGGCTGCGCCGCACAGTGATCGCCGTCAGCTCGGATGCGGCCGATCCGGGGCGGGCTCACCCGAAAACCCCAGGGATTTCCCTGGCCCGATTACCCAGGGCAAGACCCAGGGTTGCGAACGAGCGGGACTGGCCTAACTTCGGGTGAAACGTGATCGGTGGCACATGATTTCCCGATTGAACCGGCCGGAGCGAACGCGTCGATTCCCCAATCGGGTGAACCGCGGCCGACGCGTGCGAGTGGTCACAGTATGGGTTAGCTGAGTTGGCTAATTCTCAGCTAATGTTGCTAACAAGATCGACTTGCCTCGGCGGTCGGTCCGCAATCGGTCCAGTTCATTGGGTCACGGCGCGGTGCGAGAGACGGAGACAGACCATGGGCATCGAGCGGACGGGCGGGCCGACCCTGCCCCCAGGGCTGCCTTCGGAGCAGGCTCGGGAAGTCCGGCGAGCCGTGGTGTGCGAGCGCGACGAGCTGACCCGACGCAGTATCACCGGCATCCTGGCCGAGGACGGATTCGAGGTGGTCGGCGACACGGCCGAGCCCGCCGACGCGGTCGGCCT
Organism: Nakamurella multipartita DSM 44233; assembly: GCF_000024365.1. Taxonomy (NCBI): domain Bacteria; kingdom Bacillati; phylum Actinomycetota; class Actinomycetes; order Nakamurellales; family Nakamurellaceae; genus Nakamurella; species Nakamurella multipartita. The sequence continues at coordinate 2,641,684 of NC_013235.1, read as the reverse complement.
CATCCGCGATCGTCGACCGGATGTGGTGGTCGCCGGGATCGCCCCCGGTTCGGCCGACCTGCTGGCCCTGGCCGAGATCACGGCGCTGCGCATCGCGCCGGTCGTCGTGCTGGCCACCGATTCCACGCCGGAGCAGATCGCCGGGGCCCGCGACGCCGGGGCGCTGGCCTACCTGACCAAGCCGCCGAGCCGGGCCGCGGTCATCCCGGCGGTCGAGGTGGCCATCGCGCGCTACGCCGAGATGCGCCGGTTGGCCGCCGATGTCGAGGCCGCGAGTCGGCGACTGGAATCGCGCAAGCTGATCGACCGGGCCAAGGGACTGCTGATGACCCATCGGCGGATGACCGAGCCCGAGGCCTTCCGCTGGATCCAGCGGACCGCCATGGACCGGCGCAAGGCCTCGGCCGTCATCGCCGCCCAGGTCGTGGCCGAGCTGGGCGAGGCACCCCAGCACCGCGCCGCGTCCTGACCGGCGCCGGTCAGCCGCTCGCGGTCCGCAGCACGGGCCGCAGCGTGTCCAGCACGCTCGCGTCGTCGATGGTGGACGGGACGGGTGCCTCGACGCCGTCGGCGATCTGCCGCATCGTGCGGCGCAGGATCTTGCCCGATCGGGTCTTGGGCAGGGCCGGCACCACCGACACCTCCCGGAGGGCGGCGACGGCGCCGATCTGGTCCCGAACCCGGGCGACCAGCTCGGCCTCGACGACCGCCGGGTCACGATCGACCCCGGCCTTGAGCACCACGAACCCCCGCGGCACCTGTCCCTTGAGCACGTCGGCGACCCCGATCACCGCGCACTCGGCCACATCCGGATGCCCGGCCAGCACCTCCTCCATGCCGCCGGTCGACAGCCGATGCCCGGCCACGTTGATCACGTCGTCGGTCCGGCCCATCACGAACAGGTAGCCGTCCTGGTCGATGTGCCCGCCGTCACCGGTCAGATAGAACCCCGGGTAGGTGTCCAGGTACGAGCGCCGGTACCGCTCGTCGTCGCCCCACAGGGTGGGCAGCGCCCCGGGCGGCAGCGGCAGCCTGATGGCGATCGCGCCGTCCTCGCCGGCCGGCATCGGCGCCCCGGACGGGTCGAGGATCCGCACATCCCAGCCGGGCATCGGCCGGGTCGGCGAGCCCGCCTTGATCGGCAGCAGTTCGACGCCGGCCGGATCGGCCACAATGGCCCACCCGGTCTCGGTCTGCCACCAGTGGTCAATCACCGGGATGCCCAGCAGCTCGCCGGCCCACCGGTAGGTCTCCGGATCGAGCCGCTCGCCCGCCAGGAACAGATATTTCAGGCTCGACACGTCGTACTTGCCGACGAAGGCGCCGTCCGGATCGGCCTTGCGGATGGCCCGGAATGCGGTCGGCGCGGTGAACAGGCTCTTCACCCGGTGGTCGGCGACCACCCGCCAGAACTGGCCCGCATCCGGCGTTCCCACCGGCTTGCCCTCGTAGAGCACCGTGGTCGCGCCGGCCAGCAGCGGTCCGTAGACGATGTAGGAGTGGCCGACCACCCACCCGACATCGGAGGCGGTGAACATCACCTCGCCGGGCCCGACGTCGTAGATGCCGCGCATCGACCAGGCCAGCGCCACCGCGTAGCCGCCACTGTCGCGCACGACGCCCTTGGGTTTGCCGGTCGTACCGGAGGTGTAGAGGATGTACAGCGGGTCGGTGGACCGGACCGGAACCGGGTCGGCCGGCGTCGCGGCCTGCATCGCCGCCGCCCAGTCGACGTCACGCTCGCCCATCGCGGCGGTGGCCTGCGGGCGTTGCCGGATCACGCAGTGCTCCGGCTTGTGCCCGGCCAGCTCGATGGCCTGGTCCAGCAGCGGCTTGTACTCCAGGACCCGGTTCACCTCGATCCCGCAGGAGGCGGAGACGATCACCCGCGGGCGCGCGTCGTCGATCCGGGCCGCCAGCTCGCGGGGCGCGAACCCGCCGAAGACCACCGAGTGGATCGCACCGATCCGGGCGCAGGCCAGCATGGCCACCGCCGCCTCCGGGATCATCGGCAGGTACACCACGACCCGGTCGCCCCGGCCCACGCCGAGGTCGCGCAGCACCCCGGCGAAGCGCGCCACCTCGTCCCGCAGTTCGCGGTAGGTACGGGTGGTCACGGTGCCGGTGACCGGGCTGTCGTAAATGAGCGCCGCCTGCTCGCCCCGACCCGCCTCGACGTGCCGGTCCAGGGCGTTGGCGCACACGTTCAGCTCGCCGTCCGGAAACCAGCGGTAGAACGGGGCGGCCGAGCCGTCCAGCGCCCGGGCCGGCCGGACGGACCAGTCCAGGGCGCCGGCCGCGTCGAGCCAGAAGGTCTCCGGATCGTCCAGGCTCGCCTGCCGGATCCGCTCGTACACGCCCATCACTGGCCTCCTTGTCAGCTGGTACGCCGCTGATTGTGCCGGACCCCGGACGGGGCGGACCTGTTCGATCTCGCCCATGCGGGGAACAATGGGGCACACGAGGGCAACGGGGTGCCTTCACCGGTCAACGGTCGAGGTCGCCGTTCACCGGTCGACGCACGGGCGAGCGGGACTCTGCCGAGAGGATCGGGTGACGGGCCGGTACGAGATCGGGGACGAGGTCGGGCGGGGCGCCACGTCGGTGGTGCACCGCGGTCGTGACCTGCGCCTGCAGCGCGACGTCGCGATCAAGGTGCTGCGAGCCGATCGCCACCAGGACCCGGCGTTCCGGGCCCGGCTCCGGCAGCAGGCGGCCGCGGCCGCCGTGCTCAATCACCCCGGGATCGTCGCGGTCTACGACACCGGCGAGCTGCCACCCGAGGACGAGCACGCCGGCGACCCGTTCATCGTCACCGAATGGGTGGACGGCCGGACCCTGCGCGCGGAACTGGACGCCGACGGTCCCCCGCCGATCGACCGGACCGTCGCCCTGGTCTCGGAAGTCTGCCGCGCCCTTGACTTTTCGCACAAGCAGGGCATCCTGCACCGGGCGGTACGCGCAGAGAACGTGATGCTGGCGCGCGACGGCGACCGGGAGTCGGTCAAGGTCATGGACTTCGGCATGCCGACCACCTTCGCGCCGGCCGGGAACATGCCCGCCGGCCGCCGCGCCGGGCCGGCCGGGGCGGCCCCGGATCTGCCCGCCTGGGCGGCCGGATCACTGGCCCCGGAACAGGTTCGGGGCGAACCGCTCGATGCCCGCACCGATGTGTACGGCGCCGGCTGCCTGCTCTACGAACTGCTCACCGGGACGGTCCCGTTCACCGGCGACGACGCGGTCGCGGTCGCGGTGCGGGTCGCCGGGGAACCGGTCCGGCCGCCCGGTGAGCTGGCGCCGTCGGTGCCGGCCGAGCTGGACGCGGTGGTGCTGACCGCGCTGGCCAAGGACCCGCTGGACCGCTACCAGTCGGCCGCCGATCTGCGGGCCGACCTGGCCCGGGTCCGGGTCGGGACCCCGGCCCTGGCCGCCGTCGGCGCGGCCCGGCCCGGGCCGGTCGGTTCGCCGCCACTGCTCGCCCCGCCGACCCGCAACCGGCGCGTGGACGAGGGCGAACCGGCCCCGCCACCCCGCTCCCGTCGGGTCGCCGCCGCGGTCGGGTTCGGCATCGTCAGCGCCCTGGCCCTGGCCGCCGCGATCTGGTTGACCATGAGCGTGCTCGGCACCCCGCCGCCGGCCCGGCCGATCGCCGTGCCCGACCTGTCCGGGATGCCGCTGGATCAGGCCCGGCAGGTCCTGGCCGACAAGGGACTGACCGCCGGCGCGGTGACCCAGGCCGATTCGAGTGCCGCCGACGTCGGAAAGGTGGTGCAGCAGCGGCCTTCCGGGCTGACCCAGGTGGTCGGTGGGTCACCGGTGGCGCTGGTCGTCGGCCGCGGCGTCAGCTCGGTCGCGCTGCCCGACCTGGCCGGGTTGACCCCGGATCAGGCCCGGTCCGCCCTGTCCGCGGTGGGCCTGACCTACGCCGAGCAGCAGCAGCCGTCCGCCGACCCGGACCGAGGCAAGGTGCTGGCCCAGTCCCCCGCCGCGCACCTGGCGGCCCCGCCGGGCAGCACGGTGATCGTCACCGTCGGCACCGGCCTGACCCTGGTCACCGTGCCCGACGGCATCGTCGGGGTCGGCGTGGAGGAGGCGACCGCTATCCTGACCGGCGCCGGCCTGAGCGCGGTCGGCGTCGAACAGGACGGCGTCCAGCCCCGCGGGGTCGTCATCGGCACCGACTCGGCGCCCGGGCAGCGGGTGCCCGAAGGCAGCCCGATCACCTTGAACTACTCGAACAACGCGCTGATGGTGATGCCGTCGCTGGTCGGCCGGGGTCGGGACGCCGCCGCCGGACTGCTGCAGGACCAGGGCTGGGCCGGTGACGCCAGCACGATCGGGACGACCTCCGCGCCGGCCCCGTCGCCGAACCTGATCGGCGCGATCGTCAGCCAACAGCCGGCCGCCGGGTCCGTGGTGCCCAAGCTCGGCACACCGGTGTCCGTGGGCGTCGGGGTCAAGCAGATCACCATGCCGGCCCTGGTCGGGCGCACCCGGGCCGAGGCGCAGAACCTGCTCCGGGCGGCCGGCGCCACCGCGGTCACCGTCACCGACGCCGGCCCGCCACCCCGGGGCAAGAGCGGCCGAGTGGCCAGCCAGTCGGTGCCCGCGGGAACCGCGATCACCGCCGACACCGCGGTGGTGATCGCGATCTACGGCTGAGCCGGGTCCGGGTGCTCGGCGGTCACCACGGTGACCGGTACTGCGGTCACCCGGCGGATCCGGTGGGCCAGATCCTGATGCAGCCAGCGGGACGCGCCGGCCGGCAGGGTCGAGACGATCACCTCGTCAACCGGCTGGCCGGACAGCGTCTCCCGAATGTCCGGCACCGGGTCGTGGCCGACGATCTCCCCGGTGGCCGATACCCCCAAACCGGCCAGCCAGGCCACGCCGGCCGTGGCCCGGTCCTTGGCCCCGACGTCGCCGCCGTAGGTCTGGGCGGGCGGGCGCATCCCGCCCTGCACCGCGAACGCCTGGGCCAGGGCGACCAGCAGGTCGGTGTGGTGGGTGGCCGGGACCATCAGCAGCACCTCGATCGGCCCCTCGGCCGCCCGGGCCCGGATCACCTCGGCGAGATGATCCCCACCGAGGGTCTGATTGGCCACCACCAGAATTCGCCGCACTCGTCCGTCCTCCCGCCGATCGCTCGCCGGGTCATGCTGTCATGTCCCCGGGGTCGGCGATGGCGGCAGGGTTAGGTTGGGATTCATGGAGTTCCGATACCTGGGCCGCAGCGGCCTGAAGATTTCCGCAATCACCTACGGCAACTGGCTGACCCACGGGTCGCAGGTCGAGAACGATGTCGCCACCGCCTGCGTCCGGGCGGCGTTGGATGCCGGGATCACCAGCTTCGACACCGCCGACGTGTACGCCAACGGGGCGGCCGAGTCGGTGCTCGGCGACGCCCTGCAGGGCCAGCGGCGCGAATCGCTGGAGATCTTCACCAAGGTCTACTGGCCGACCGGTCCCCGTGGGCACAACGACGTCGGCCTGTCCCGCAAGCACATCGCCGAGTCCATCAACGCCTCGCTGCGCCGGCTGCGCACCGACTACGTCGATCTGTATCAGGCGCACCGGTTCGACACCGAGACGCCGTTGGAAGAGACCATGCAGGCCTTCGCCCAGGTGGTCCGGCAGGGCAAGGCGCTCTACATCGGGGTCAGCGAGTGGACCGCGGACCAGATCCGGCAGGGCCACGCCCTGGCCGAACAGCTCGGCATCCAGCTCATCTCCAGCCAGCCGCAGTACTCGATGCTGTGGCGGGTCATCGAGGATCAGGTGGTGCCGGCCAGCCGGGAACTCGGCCTGTCCCAGATCGTCTGGTCCCCGGTGGCGCAGGGCGTGCTGACCGGCAAGTACCTGCCCGACGCGCCGCCGCCGGCCGGGTCCCGGGCCACCGACGACAAGGGCGGCGCCCGGATGATCGAGCGGTTCATGCGCCCGGAGGTGCTCACCGCGGTGCAGCGGCTGCGGCCGGTCGCCGACGAGCTGGGCGTGACCATGGCGCAGCTGGCGCTGGCCTGGGTGCTGCACAACGACAACGTCGCCGCCGCCCTGGTCGGCGCCTCCCGGCCGGAACAGGTGGCCGAGAACGTCAAGGCGATCGACGTGCAGCTGACGCCGGAGGTGCTGACCCGCATCGACGACGCCCTGGGCGAGGTGGTCGTGCGCGATCCGGCGATGACCGCGGCCAACGCACCGGCCACCCGGCCGGCCTGAGGGCTCAGCCGGCCGAGTCCAGGGTCGCCGTGAGCGCGGCCAGGAACTCGGCCGGCTTCTCCAGGAACGGTGAGTGCCCGGTGCCGGCGATCTCGACCTCCCGGTAGGCCCCGCCCGCCGCCGCGTACTCCTCGAGCACGGCCCGGGTCTGGCTGACCATCGGCTGCACCGGGTAGGCCTGCGGACCCGGCCAGCCGGGCACCACGCCGAGTTCGCCGAGCCGGGCGAAGTCGTACAGGCTGGTGTCGGAGACGATCACGTCGTCGCCGCCGCGGACCCACAGGATCGGTGGTTTGACCGCCAGCGCCGACAGGTCATCGAGTCGAAGATTGTTGGGGGAAATAGTGTTGAGCACACCGCGGCCGCCGGCGAGCACCCCCGGCCAGACGTCGGTGACGGTGAAATCGCCCGGGTAGTGATCCTCCCCGAGCCGGGTGGACAGCATCGACTCGACCAGGGTGTCCAGCCCGTCGGGGACGAACGGCGGCTTGACGTAGTGCGCCAGCAGCACGTTGCGCGGGGAAAGGGGGCTGTCCGCCGACCGGTCCCCCGCCGCGAGCTGGGCGATGAAGCCCGGGTTGGCCGTGCCGCCGCCCGAGCCCAGGCCGACCGGCTCGACCGGCGTGCCGTCCGGGCCCGAGGTACCGCCGAAGCCGAAGGGCGACACCGGGTTGACCAGGGTGACCGACGCGAACGTGGACGGGGCGTCGATCAGGCACTGCAGGACGACGCCCCCACCCAGACTCCAGCCGACGAGGTGCGCCTGCTCGATCTGCAGGGCGGCCAGGGTCGCGCGGACGTCGTCGGCGTAGTCGGCGACGCCGCGGGTGGCATCCACCGGTTCGGGATCGGTGTCACCGAATCCGCGCAGGTCGATGGCGATTGGCCGGTACTGCTCGGGCAGATCGAGCATGAGCTGCTGCCAGAACAGGCCGGAGGAGACGTTGCCGTGCACGAGGACAACCGGGATGCCGGCCCGCCCGTCGAGCTGCAGGACGTTGACGGCGAGCCGGTCGGTCGGGATGCGGGCGGCGCTGATGCCGGGGAGAAGGTGAGCCACCGAGCCATTGTGACCCGGCCGGGCGGGCGTCAGTGGCCCACGGCCACCAGGTGTCGCGGTTCGGCGACCGGCTGCGGCGCGGCGGCGCCGGCCAGCTCGCGGGACAGACTGCGGGCCGCGATGGACAGCGGGCCCAGGATCGGCTGCAGGTCGGTGCCCAGATCACGCACGGCCAGCTCGATGGCGGCGACGACCTCGCCCCCGGAGCCGAACACCGGCACGGCAACGCCGCACATCCCCGGCTCGAGCTGCCACTTGGCCACCGCGACGCGGGTCAGCCGGGTGACGCCCAGCGCGCGCCGCAGGCGAGCCGGCGCGGTCACGGTGTGCGGGGTGTACTGGCGCAGGCCGCGCAGGATGGTCATCTCGACGGTGCGCTGGGGCGAGAAGGCCAGCAGGACCCGGCCCAGGGCGGTGGCCAGCGCCGGCAGGGTCGCGGCGTTGGAGAACGAAGTGGTCGGCTGGGGACCGGGATCCTTCTGGATGTAAGCGACCTCGAGCTCGCGCAGCACGCCCAGGCGGGCCCGGCAGTTGGTCACCGCGGCCAGATCTTCCAGCACGTACGGGGCGCGTCCGCTGATGCTGGGCGGGGCGGAGTTGGTCGCGCCGATGGTGCGCAGCGGCAGGCCGGCGCGGTACTGGCCGTCCTCAGTGCGCTCCAGCAGCCGCCGGGAGGCCAGCTCGGAGGTCAGGCGGTGGGCGGTGGACACCGGCAGACCGGCCAACCGGGCGATTTCGGTCAACGAGTGCTCGCTGCCCTCGGTGAACGTCATCAGGATCGAGGTGATCTTGCTCGTCACCGAACGTCCGGACTCGGTTGCGTTCCCGGCCAATGAAATCTCCCACCATCGGGGCAGGTGGCGACGGGGCGCCACGCTGCGGGTCTGCTCAGGTCACAGCACCGGCCGAAGCCGGGCGTCCGCGTCCGAAGAATGCTGGACAGATGGACGAATCACCGGCGACGCCAAGAGGCTTTGCGTGCTGAAAGCCGCTCCGTACTCGCCGGTGGACATACCTTCCCAACCCTTTTCCCGATCACCTACGACCTTGTACCGCTGAGTGGGACGACAACCTCCTCGATCGAGCACCGACACCCGCACCCGGCGTGATCCCGAGCTCGGTCCGGGTTCCGCTCGGCAGAAGGATCGCGTCCGTGACCACCCCCTCGGACCTCCTTCCGCCGCCGTCCGGACCACAGTCGGTCACCGACCGATCGCCGGGCGTAGTCTGAGGCCGGCTCGGGGGCCGATCGCTGGGGGTGGCATGGCTCGACGACGGCCGTGGCGCGGGTGGGTCGCCACGGTGGCGACGCTCGGATCGCTGGGTGTCCTGGCCACGGCCGGCCCGGTGCCGATCGCCGCCGAGCCGGAACCGCCAACCAGCTCCTCGGTCAGTACCGCCACCGACCCGACGGCTGCCGATCCCGCGTCGGCCTCCGGTGAGCCGGCGTCACCCACCGACGCGGCCCTGGACACCGGTGCGATCACCGGCTCGCCGGCGACCACAGCGACCACCACGGCGACCAGCACGGCCGGGGTCTTCTACGAGAACTGCACCCAGGTGTGGGACGCGATCGGCCGGCCGTTGAATGCCGGGGAACCCGGCTACCGCATCGAACTGGACCGGGACCGGGACGGCGTCGCCTGCGAGGACGACCCACGGCTCGCCACGACGCCGGTCGTAGCCACGCCGGCCACGACCACCGCAGGCACCCCGGCGGCCACCATCGCCGTCGTGGTCGTGGCCACCGGCCCGACCAGCAGCAGCCCGACCAGCACCGGCCCGACCAGCAGTGCCGCCGCCAGCAGCAGCGCGGCCGCCCCCCTGGCCGCCACCGGACTGCCCGGCGACCGGCTACTGCTGGCCGGCAGCGCGCTGATCCTGCTCGGCGCCAGCCTGGTCATCGCCGCCGGCGACCGGCGTCGGCGACCGGCCGCCCGACGGCCGCCGCGGCACGCGCCGTGATCGGCTGTCGCACCGGCCGGACATACTGCACGTCGAACGGCCGGTCCCCCGGCCGCCGAACCGTGAAGGAGAGGTCGTGTCCGAACCCGGGTCAGCCTCCGCTGGGCCCACCCACCGTCCCATGGCCACCGACGGCAGCGTCTCCATCGGTCGGGTCCTGGGCATCGAGGACGCGACCCCGCTGCAGTGGCATGTCGCCCTGAACGAGGACGACTACCTCCAGCTCGACGACGTGGTCACCACCCGGCGCGAGGTTCCCGGCGTCGGCGACGTGCTGCTGGCCGGGGTGGTCACCCAGGTCCAGGCCCGGCACGAGGGCGCCAGCTTCGGCTCGGACGTGTTCCTGATCAGTGACGGGGTGCTGCCCGCGCGCATCCAGGAGACCGCCGAGATCACCACCACCCGGGTCGAACCCGAGTGCTACGTGCCGCCGCTGCCCGGATCGCCGGTGTTCCGTGCGGTCGGCGAGAACCGTGACCAGGCACTGTATTTCGATCAGATGGAGCGGAAACTGCCGGTCGGTACGGCCCGCGAGGGCTCGCCGGTCTACGTCAACCTGGATTTCCTGGACGGCAGCCGGGGCGCGCACATCTCCATCAGCGGCATCTCCGGGGTGGCGACCAAGACCAGTTACGCCCTGTTCCTGCTGCATTCGCTGTTCCGCTCCGGGGTGCTGGAGGCACGCGCGACCAACACCAAGGCCCTGGTGTTCTCGGTCAAGGGCGAGGACCTGCTGTTCCTGGACTACGCCAACCGCCGGCTGGACGACGACCTGCGCGACAAGTACGCCCGGGTGGGTCTGCCGGCCGAGCCGTTCGCCTCGGCCGGGTTCTACTGCCCGCCGACCCCGGACGATCCGACCGGCAGCCCGCACGTGACCGGCCGGACCAGCGGCGTGGAGGCGTTCTGGTGGACCCTGCAGGAGTTCTGCGCCGGTGAGCTGCTGCCGTTCGTCTTCACCGACGCCGAGGACGAGCGGCACCAGTACACGATGGTGATCCACCAGGTCGCCGCCCGGCTGCGGCGGGAGGCCGAACCGATCGGTCAGGACGGCGCGGTCAAGATCGGCATGACCGTCTGCCGGACGTATCACGAACTGGTCGAGCTGATCGTGGCCCGGCTCACCGACGACGACACCCGCGCCGAATGGGCCGGTCCGGTCACCGGGGCGGGCACCATCAACGCCTTCATCCGGCGGCTCAATTCCTCGCTGGCCCCGCTGCGCACGCTGATCCGGGCCGATCTGCCGGACACCGGGCACCGGTCCATCTCCACGATCAACCATCAGGTGACCGTGGTCGACCTGCACAACCTGCGGGAGCGGGCCCAGCGGTTCGTGGTCGGCGTGGTGCTGGCCGCCGAGACCGCCCGCAAGGAGGCCGCCGGACCGGGCAGCCTGCTGTTCACGATGATCGACGAGCTCAACAAGTACGCCCCCCGGGAGGGCAACAGCCCGATCAAGGACGTGCTGCTGGACATCGCCGAGCGGGGCCGCAGCCTGGGCATCATCCTGATCGGCGCCCAGCAGACGGCCAGCGAGGTGGAGCGCCGGATCGTGTCCAACTCCAGCATCCGGGTGGTCGGGCGGCTGGACGCCGCCGAGGCCGGACGGCCCGAGTACGGGTTCCTGCCGCCCAGCCAACGCACCCGGGCCACCCTGGCCAAACCGGGGACGATGTTCATCTCGCAACCGGAGATCCCGGTGCCACTGGCCGTCGAGTTCCCGTTCCCGGCCTGGGCCACCCGGCAGTCCGAGTGCGGCACCCCACCGCCGGCGCCGGCCACTCGACCGGCAGCGCCCGCGTTCAGCCGGTTGCCCGACCCGGATGATCCCCCGCCGTTCTGAGCCCTGCCGATTCGAGCCGAGGACCGAGATGAAGTTCCTGCACACCGCCGACTGGCATGTCGGCAAGACGCTCAAGGGCCGCAGCCGGCTCGACGAGCAGCGCGCGGTGATCGGGCAGATCGTCGGCTACGCCCGCGAGCACCAGATCGACGCCGTGCTCATCGCCGGCGACCTGTACGACTCGTCCGCGCCGACCGCGGACGCCCAGCAGCTCGTCGTGCAGGCCCTGCTGGCTCTGCGCGACACCGGCGCCAAGGTCCTGGCGATCGCCGGGAACCACGACAGCGCAGCCACTTTCGATGCCTACCGGCCCCTGCTGGACGCGGTCGACATCACCCTGGTGGGGCGCGTCCGGCCGGCCGCCCGGGGCGGCGTGGTCAGCTTCGACGCCCGCTCCACCGGCGAGCGGGTCAACGTCGCGGTGCTGCCGTTCCTGTCCCAGCGGTACGCGGTGCGGGCGGCCCAGCTGGTCGCGTCCACGCCGTCGGAGATGTCCCGCGACTACGACGCGATGGTCCGCGAGGTGATCGACAGCCTGGCCGCCGGGTTCACCCCGGACGCGGTCAGCGTGATGATGGCCCACCTGACCGTGGTCGGAGGCACCTTCGGCGGCGGCGAGCGGGCCGCCCAGTCGATTTTCGAATATCACGTGCCGGCGGTGGCCTTCCCGGCCCATGCGCACTACGTCGCGCTGGGCCACCTGCACCGCCGGCAGACCCTGCCGGCGCCCGCGCCGGTGGTCTACAGCGGCGCCCCGTTCGCGGTCGACTTCGGCGAGCAGGACAACACGTCGGTCGTGTGCCTGGTGCAGGCCAGCCCGAGCACCCCGGCGACGATCACCGACCTGCCGATCACCGCGGGCCGGCGGCTGCGCACCGTGCACGGCACGGCGGCCGAGATCGTCGGCCGGGCCGAGGAATTCGGCGATGACTTCCTGAGAGTGATCATCCGGGAGCCGGCCCGGGCCGGCCTGCGGGAGGAGATCACCGACGTCCTGCCCAACGCGCTCGAGGTGCGCATCGACACCGAGTTCGCCCTCTCGATCACCAACCAGGCCGCGCGCACCGATCACCGGGACCGGTCCCCGGCCGAGCTGTTCGGCGACTTCTGCGCGGCCCGCGGGGTCGCCGACGAGCGGGTGCAGTCGCTGTTCGAGCGCCTGCACGACGAGCTGACCAGCACCGGACGGGAGTGAGTCGATGCGACCGGTCCGGCTGCAGATGAACGGTTTCGCCGCGTTCCGCGACGAGGCGGTGGTCGACTTCGCCGACGCCGACTTCTTCGTGCTGGTCGGCGCGACCGGCTCGGGCAAGTCGACCGTGATCGACGCCCTCACCTTCGCCCTGTACGGGACGGTGCCGCGGTGGAACCACCGCAGCATGGTCATGTACGGGCTCGCCCCGACGGCCAACCAGGGCAAGGTCGCGCTGCTGTTCGACGTCGGCGACACCCGCTATCTCATCGCCCGGGAATTGCGCCGGACCAGGACCGGCGTGCACGTCCGCAACGCGCGGCTGGAGCGGCTGCTGGACCCGACCGCGACCGGCACCATCGACGACGCCACCGAATCCATCGCCACGGACAGCGGCGTCACTGCGGCGGTGGAAAAGCTGCTCGGACTGCCGTATGAGCACTTCTGCCAATGCGTGGTGCTGCCGCAGGGTGAATTCGCCGACTTCCTGCGGGCCAAGCCGGCCGAACGGCGCACCATCCTGCTCAAGCTGCTCGGCGCCGGCCTCTACACCGACATCGGTCAGCGGGCGAACGGGCGAGCCAGCCTGGCCGGCCAACGCGCGGAGCTGCTCACCGAGCAACTCGCCGGCCTGGCCGACGCCACCGACGCGGCGGAAACCCAGGCCGCCCAACGGGAATCGGACTTCCAATCCCTGGTCGCCGCCGTCGAGCAGCAGGTGCCGCGGCTGCGTACCGCGGCCACCGCGTTGGACGCCGCCCGCAGCGAACGCGATCGGCTCATCGCCGAACGGGATCTGCTGGCCGGGCTGGTCGTCCCCCACGGGATCGCCGACCTGGACGCCGCCCACGAGGCATCCCAGGCCACCCTCACTCGCGCCGGCGAGGCCGAGGCGGCCGCCCGGCTGGTCGACCGGCAGGCCCGGGAGCGGCTGGCCGGCGCGCCCGACCGGGCCCCCCTGGAGCGCGCCCTGCGTGAGCACGCCGAACTGGCCACGGTCGAAGCGGCGCGGCCGCCGGCGCAGGCTCAGGCCCGGGCGGCCGCCGATCGGCTGACGGCGGCGATCACCGATGCCGGCGCGGCCACGACCGCGCTCGAACGGGCCCGTTCGGCCCGGGACGTCGCCCGGTCCACGGTCGCCGATCTGAGCGACCAGGTCGACCGGCTCACCGCCGAGGTCGACCAGCTCACCGCCGTGGTCGTCCCGGACGGCCTGGTGGAACTGGCCGGGCGGACGGCGGCGGCCGCCGCCGCCGTGACCGCCGCGGCCGAAGCGCTGGCCGCGGCGCAGGACCGTGAGGTCCGCGCCCAGGACCTGCTGGCCCAGGCGCCCGCCCGCGGTCCGATCGAGGAGTCGGTGCGCCTGGTCACCGACCTGGCCACGGCCCAGGCGGCGCTCGCGCCCTTGACGGCCGAGCACACCCGGTCGTCGGCGGCCCGGCAGGCCGCCGACAACGCGCTGGCCCAGGCCGAGCGGGCGGCCGAGCAGGCACGCGCCACCCGGGAACATGCCCGGATCACCCACCGCGCGGCCGCCCTGCGGTCGGAACTGGTCGCCGGGCAGGCCTGTCCGGTCTGCGACCAGCCGGTGGCGACGGTGCCGGCGGCCGCCCACGCCCCCGAGTTGGCCGACGCCGACGAGGCCGTGCTGGCCCGGGAGCGTGCGGTGGCCCGGGCCCGGGCCGCCCAGTCGGCGGCGGCCACCGCCGAGACCGCCCTGGCCACCCGGTTGGCCGCCGCCCAGGAGCAGCTCGCCGCCGTGACCGCGCGGCTGGCGGGACGGCCGACCGACCTGGCGGAGTTGCGCGCCGGGTTGGCCCAGATCGACCGGCTGGAGGCCGACGCCCGGGAGGCGGCCACCCACCTGCGGCGGAGCCGGGGCGCGCACGACGGGGCCGTCGCCGCGGCCCGATCCTTGGACGCGGACACCGCCGCCGCCCGGCGGGCCCTGCGCGCGGCTCGGGATCCACTGGTCGCGTTCGGAGCCCCGGGCGTCGACGAGGCCGACCTGCTCGGCGCCTGGACCGCCCTGGCCGACTGGGCGGGTGCGCAGGCCGGCGCCCGGCGCACGCAGCTGCGGGCCCAGCAGGCGGCCCTGGCCACGGCGCACACCGCGCAGGCGCGGGCCCGCGATGAGTTCAACGCGGCCGACGACGCGGCCGGCGCAGCCCAACGAGCCGTCAACGCGGCAACGGCAGCCGCGGAACGGGCCGCCGCCACCGCGCAGCACTGGCAGGACCGGCACGCCGAGCTGGCCGCCGCGGTGGCCGGTGCCCCCGGGGTCGAGGCGGCCACCGCCGACCTGCGGCGGATCGACGAGCTGACCGCCGCGGTCCGGACCAGCGACGCGGCCCTGCAGTCGGCCGCCGCCGATCGAGCGGCCGCGGCCGCCGCGGTCGCCTCGTTGACCGACCAGGTCCGTCAGGCCTGGCGCGGCCTGCGGGCGGCCCGCGACACGGTGATCGGCCTGGGCGCCCCGGATCTGCCCGAGGAATCGGTGCTAGCCGGTTGGAGTGCGCTCAGCGCCTGGGCCACCGCCGCGGCCCGGGCCGGGTCGGCCGCCGCCCCCGACGTCGAGGATGCGCTGCTGGCCGCCACGCGGCACCGCGACGCCGCGGCCGACCAGTTGACCGGCGAACTGGCCGCCCGGGGCCTGGAGGTGGACGGGGATCTGGCTGACCGGGCCCCGGCCGCGGCCGCCGCGGCGCTGGCCCAGGCCCGGGCCGAGCGCGCCCGGATCGCCGAGCGGCGGGCCCAGGCGGCCGCCGTCCAGGGCGAGCTGGACCGGGCCCGGCAGGACCACCAGGTGGCCAGCACCCTGGGTACCCTGTTGCGCAGCAACAACTTCCCGGAATGGCTGGAATCGGCCGCGCTGGACACGCTGGTGATCGACGCATCCCGCCGGCTCGGCGAGCTGTCCGGCGGGCAGTTCGAACTGACCCACCGGGACGGGGAGTTCATGGTCGTCGACCACGCCGACGCCGACAGCATCCGCAGCGTCCGCACGCTGTCCGGCGGGGAGACATTCCAGGCCAGCCTGGCGTTGGCCCTGGCCCTGTCCACCCAGCTGTCCTCGATGGCCGCCGAGGGGGCCGCCCGGCTCGACTCGATCTTCCTGGACGAGGGCTTCGGCACGCTCGACGATGCCACCCTGGAGGTGGTGGCCGGCACCCTGGAGAACCTGGCCCAGGGCGATCGGATGGTCGGCGTAGTCACCCATGTCGGAGCCCTGGCCGACCGCATCCCGGTCCGTTTCGTGGTCCGGCGGGATTCGCGCACCTCTTCCATCGAGCGCGAGGCGTCGTGACCGGTCCGGCCGGCATGCGATTCGCCGTCGACGGCTGGGATCCCGGCTACGGCAGCGGATTCGACATCGACGAGGAGCTGACCGACACCACCGCCGACGTCGACCCGTCGGTGGAGCTGCCCCGGGACCGGTGGCGCCCGGTGGGGCCGACCGGGCCACTGCCGGCGCCGAGTCGGGTGCTGTTCGTGGACGGCGTGCGCCGGGTCGAGGCCCGGGCCTGGATCGACGACCAGCCCGATCCGGCCGGCGGCGAGGACGGCCCGGCGAGCACGGCGACCGAGGCGATCTGCGCGTCCTACGCGGCCGGGGTGATCTGCTGCACCGGCACCCGGGCGCACCTGCAGGAGGGCCCGATCTCGCGCCGCGGGTTGTTCACCGTGGCCCCGCACGCGCAGGACGTGCCGACCGCGGCCGGGACCTACCAGGCGCACGCCACCGCGCCGAACCCGCAGCAGCCGTTGGCCGCCGTGCTCTCCCGAGCCTTGCAGAACGAACTGGCCGGCATCGAACTGCAGGTCGCCCGCCAGGCCCGGGCCGGCGCGCCGGACGAGGACGACCTGCTGGTCGTGGACGGACCGCTGACCGGCAAGACCGCCCTGCCCCGGGCCGTCGGGTACATCAAGAGCCACCACAGCGCGTACCTGACCCGAGACCTGCACGCCATGGTCGGCCGGCTGCGGGCCGGTGAGCGCACGCCGGTGTTCCGCATCGGCAACGGCTGGGACCGGCACTCGTGGTACCTGCGGCTGCCCGGCGCCCCCGGCGCCCCCTGGGCCGGCGTGGTCCGGGTCGAATGCTCCCCCGACCTGTCCGCCGGCGGCGTGCGAGAACTGGCCAACCTCACCCAGGCCGTCCTGCCGCGGTTCGCCTCGGCCGCGTACAAGGACACCCGGGCACCGCAAAACCTCTACCCCATCGCCGGTCTCGAGCGCGAGCTGCGCCGCCGGCTGGGCGACCAGCGACTGCTCTACCGGGCGCTGCGCGCGGCGGCCGCGACCTGACCTCCCGCATCGGCTCCCGGTGCCGAATCGAGGGGCCAGTTCCGGTCGTTCCCGACGCTCGCGAACGACCGGAAGTGGCCCCTCGATCGGGCTTGGTGGAAGACGCTCCCCGGACTCCGGAGCCGTCCGCGGGTGGGACCGACGCCCCGGTGGGCCTGGGCCAGTTCTACGGGCAGCAACTGGCTTGGTCGGGTTGCCAGGACTTCGTCGTCGCCGAGTACCAGGAGGGGCCGTTTGCCTCGTCGCGGGTGCAGTGCGCGCGGTTGACGGTTCCGCTCGACTACCAGAACACCGGCCCGGGAGCCCCCACGGTGACGCTCGGCGTCCTGCGCGCACCGGCGGCCCGACCCGACCAACGGATCGGCACCGCGGTGGTCCTGCCGACCGAGGACGGCCTGGGGATGGACCTGGCGACCTACGTCAGCGGCAACGGCGACGAGTTCAGCAACCGCTTCGACGTGGTCAGCTTCGACCGGCGGGGCGTCGGTGCGTCCGCGCCGGCGATCGAGTGCCTGTCCGCGGCCGATGTCGACCGCGCCCGAGCGAGCACCACCCGGACCCGCAACGACACCGAGGTGGCCGCCGCCGACGCCGAAACCGCGGAGTTCGCCGCCGCCTGCCTGCGCAATTCGGCCGCCGGGTCCGGTCTGGATCCCGCCGAGTTTCTGGCCCATGCCGGCAGCCGGGAGGCGGTTCAGGACGTCGAGGTGCTGCGGGCGGTGTTGGGCGCGCCGACGTTGTCCGTCCTGGGCTACGGATATGGGGCGCGCACTGCCCTGGCGTACGCGACCGGCCATCCGGACCGGGTCCGGGCGATGGTGCTGGACAGCCCCCGGGTCACCTCCATCTCCGCGGCGGAGACGCTGGCCTGGGCCCAGGCCTCGCAGGCCGCGTTCGACGAGTTCACCCAGTGGTGCGCCGCCGGTGAAACCTGCCCGCTGGGCAACGATCCCGGTGCCGCCGAGGCGGCCTACCGTGCGCTCATCACACCGCTGCTCGACCACCCGATGCCGGTGCTGGGCAACACGACCGCGACCCTGACGTTCGACGAGGCAATTCAGGGCACCGTGGCCGGACTCGCGACCACCGAGAACCGCACCCAGCTGGCGGTCGCGTTGAAATTGCTCGCCAACGGCAATCCCGGTGCCTTGCATGACATGGCCGACCGGAGTTGGGGTTTGCTGGCCGGGGAATACCCGTTCCTGGCTGCGCAGAGCATCGCGTGCATCGACGGGACGGCCGAGCCGACCGGCGAGGCCGCCGATCAGCTGGCGGTTGCGGTGGCGGCCGCCGCGCCGTTCATGGCCAGCACCGATCCGGCCCGGGGCCTGGATTCGGTCTGTACGACCTGGCCATCCCCGGCCGGATTCACCAATGAGCCGTTCGCTGCCATGCCCACCCCGACGCTGGTGGTCGGATTCGCCGGGGACCTCTACTATCCGTTCTCCCGGACCGCTCAGCTGGCCAAGGATCTGAGCGCTCCGCTGCTCACCGTGCGGCGCACCGGTTCCGGCGCCTTTCTGCTCAACGGCGGCAGCTGCGTGGACATCGCCGGCGCCGCCTTCCTGGTCGATCCGGCCACCCCTGCGGAGTCGGTCGACTGTCCCTCTAGGACCGGGCGCCCGTCGGAGCGCCCTCACCGGAAGGGCCGGAAGAACTCACGCAGCTCCTGCGCGTACAGCTCGGGCTCCTCGAACGGGGCGAAATGGCCACCGCGGACCGGTTCGGTCACCCGAACCACGGTGGCCGTGCGTTCCAGCCACTCCCGCGGAGGCCGCAGCAGATCCGCCGGGAACAGCGAGAATCCGGATGGCACGAGCACTTTGCGGGCGAGCTGGGCGACCGGGATCGCCGCGTTCGCGTGATACATCCGCATGGAGGAACCGATCGTCCCGGTGAACCAGTAGATGGACAGGTTGGTCAGGATCTCGTCCTTGGTGTAGCTGCGCTCGAGGTCGCCGTCGCAGTCGCTCCACGACCGCAGCTTCTCCACGATCCAGGCGGCCAGGCCGGCGGGTGAGTCGGTCAGTCCGACGGCCGCGGTTTGGGGTTTGCTGCGGTGCATCGCGCCAAAGGCACCTTCGGCGGCGTTCCAGCCGGCGGCGCCGTCGAACCAGGCCCGCTCGGCCGGGGTCAGCTCGGCCCGCTCGCCGGAGAACACCGGCACCCCGGCATCGGTGCGGTGGACGGCCACCACCCGGTCGGGGTGGTCCAGGGCCAGGTAGCGACTCACGTGACTGCCGATGTCGCCACCCGCAGCCCCGAACCGGTGGTAGCCGAGCACGTCCATCAGCCGTGCCCACCGGGCGGCGACGGCGATCGAGTCGATCGGCGCCCCTGGCGGCGGGTCGGAGTAGCCGAAGCCGGGCATGTCCGGCACCACGACGTCGAACGCGTCCGCCGGGTCGGCCCCGTGCGCGGCCGGATCGACCAGCAGCGGAATCACCTTGATGTACCGCCAGAACGAGTCCGGCCAGCCGTGGCTCAGGATGATCGGCAGCGCCCGCGTCGCCGCCCGCGCGTGGATGAGATGGATCCGCGAGCCGTCGAGCCGGACCCGGAACCGCGGCAGCCGGTTGAGCGCGGCCTCCTGGGCCGGCCAGTCGAACTCCTCCGCCCAGTAGTCGATCAACTCCCGCAGGTAGGTCACGTCCGCCCCCAGCGACCAGCCGGCCTGTTCGGGCGCATCGGGCCAGCGGGTCGCGCGCAATCGAGCCCGCAGATCATCGAGCTGGGCGGCGCTCGTCTGCGTGGCGAACGGTTCGACGCGGCGCTGGGCGTCCGGCACAGGCGTACCCTACGACGATCGTCCGCCGGTGGGCTCGACGATCGTCACCGAATTTCCGACCATCCCGCAGGAGCCGCGACGGTGTCCGACTTCGAACTCTCCCGCAGCACCGCCATCGATGCCCCGGCGCCGGTCGTGCACGCGTTGATCAACGACTTCCACGAATGGGTCGCCTGGTCGCCGTGGGAGGGCACCGACCCGGCCCTGCAGCGCACCTACACCGGCCCGAGCCAGGGCGTCGGGGCCACCTACGCGTGGTCCGGCAACCGCAAGGCGGGCCGCGGCAGCATGCGGATCACCGACTCGACCGACCGGGAGATCGGGATCCGGCTGGAGTTTCTCAAGCCGTTCAAGGCCACCAACGACGTCACCTTCGTGCTCGTGCCGGAGGGCGAGACCACGGCGGTGACGTGGCGGATGACCGGGCAGCGTTCGGCGGTGATGGCGGCGATGAACAAGGTGCTCCACTTCGACAAGATGATCGGCGGCGACTTCGACAAGGGCCTGCGGCAGCTCAAGGCCCGGGCCGAGGCCGATCAGTCGGCGTAGCGCCGATCCTGACCCGATGCCACCGACCAGAGCTGCGGGTTCGGATCGGCCCAGGGCATGGCCGCCAGCACGTCGCGCGGATCGCCGCCGAGGTGCCGGGAGTAGCGGGCGGCCACGCTCGGCGTCCGGCTGCGGCCCTCGACGCTGTGCACCAGCACCGTCCGGCCCCGGGCGCGCAGCTCACGAATGGTGCGCGCCGCGTCGTTGAGCACGAACGACAGGTTCGGGTTCGCCGCCCACCCGTCGTCGACCAGCCAGAACTCGATGTGGTCGGCGACCAGCGGTTCGGCCCCCATCCGGCACAGGCTGACCACCGCGTCGAAATCACCGCCGAAGGCGGCGTCGTAGCCACCGAGCCAGACCCCGTCGTCGTGCGGGTGCCGGACCGGTTCACGGCCGGTGTCGCATCCTTCGTAGCGCAGCCGCGGCGCGGACGGCCAGCCCAGCTGGTCGTCGCGCCCACCGCGGGCGGTGAGCAGGCCGAGTCGAACCAGATCGCGAGCGCTCATCCCGGGCCAGCCGTGCAGCAGGCGGCGCCAGGCCGCCGGCACCGCGGACGCACCCCAGCGGGCCCCGAGCAGGGCACCGGCGATCGCCGCCGTCGTGTCGGTGTCCCCGCCGGCCCGCACGGCCAGTTCCAGGGCGGCAGCCAGATGTCGGGCGTTGCCCTGCTCCCCGGCGTTGGTGATGGCCCACCAGGCCGTCTGCAGCGCATGCACCACCCATCCATTCTTCGAAAACGACTGCGGGTCGGCGCTTTGTGCCTCGTCCAACCGCCGCGTCCAGAAGTCCGCCACCGGTCCCCCGACCAGGTCCAGGTAACCGCGGACACCGCTGAACGTGCCGGTTCGCACGGCCTGGCCGATCGCGTGCGACCACAACTGGCAGGCCTGCACGGCGCGCTCGTCGTCGTGAGTGAGCGCCCCGACCATCTGCGCCGCGCGAGCACACCCCGGCCCGTCGTCCAGATAGGCCAGCCCGACCGCGGCGGTGCGCATCAGGGACCCGTTGCCGCCCTTGCGACCGGTGACCTGCTGGGCCGTCCGGGTCATCGCGGCGGCGTTGCCGTCCCGCACTCCCAGAACCTGACGGGTCTGATTGCCGATGTCCTTGGGGTGGGAGTCGAACCATTCCCCGAACCCGGCGGCGACCGCGTCCAACCCGGCGGTGCTGGTCAGGTCGGCGCCGGTCGCGGTCACCCGGGCCACGGCCAGGGTCATCGCGGTGTCATCGGTCCATTCGCCCGGCGCCCAGTCGAACGGGCCGCCGCCGATCATCCCGATGGGCAGGTCCGGACCGGGGTAGGAGAACTCGTAGCCGGCGCCGAGGGCGTCGCCGGCCGCGGTGCCCAGCAGGACCCCCGCGGCCCGGTCCGCCCAGCCTGGTTGTCGCGTCATCGTCGCCTCCCGTGGTCGTCCGCACCAGCTTAGCGCATTTCTGCGCCTAGAGGCTGCCGGTCCCCCTCGCCGATCGGCTGCACCGACAGCAACGCCACACCCAGGTCGCGCAGCTTCATCAACAGCCCGAACAGCGCGGCCTGATCGGCGACGATGCGGATGCTCGTGGTGCCATCGGCTTCGTGAGTCAGGCTCAGGTCCCCGAACCAGCAGGACCAGTGCGGGTCCAGATGCGCCTGAACCCGCACCAGATAGCCGGCGGCGGATCCGGTCACCGGGCGCCGGCCGGATCCAGTGCCTCGGTGCTCGAGCCGGTTCCGGCAGCGCGGCCGCGCTCGGCGCGCCAGAGCGAGTAGCCCAGCCCGATGAGCGCCACGGCGGTGGGGATGGCAAACAAGCGCTGGTTCAGCTGGGGCAGCAGCGGGATCGCGGCGGTGGCCAGCGCGCCGACGGCGAGCAACGCGGCGGCCCACCGGGCCAGCACGTCGGCGCGGAACAGGGCGATGCCGAAGATCAGTCCGCCGCCGAGGTAGGTGGCCGCCGCGGCCAGGTTCAGCGGCAGCATCAGGCCGATGTCACCGACCGCGTGACCGCCGGTGGCGACGGCGAGAATGTCGTTGACATAGGCGGGTTCGCTCCGCGCGATGGCCGGCAGCACCACCAACCCGATCATCTCGACGCTGAGCATGATCAGGTAACCGGCACCGAACAGCAGGTACCCCAGCAGGCCGAGCAATCCGGCCGGGCGGACCTGGCGCAGGTACATGCCGGTGATGCCGAGCAGCGACAACACGGCCATGGCCACCTTGACGCTCTGCCGGACGGTCCATTCGGTGGTGGTGACCAGCTCGGCGTTCAGGTCGGGATGGCCGATCTGGACGCCGATGAACAGCAGGCCGGCCGCGACGGCGCACAGGCCGGACGCGCGGGTCAGGGTGGTGGTGGTGATGGTCATGACGGACTCCCGAAGGGCAGGTCCCGCGACCGGGCGTCGCGAGCTGACCTGAACCTAGGAAGCGAGGGGGTGAGTGGGCATCGCCCGACGATGTGATCGACGGGGTGAGAGTGCGCTACAGCAGACCCAGATCCCGGGCCCGCCGCACCGCCGCCCGCCGGCTGGTGACGTCCAGCTTGGTAAAGATGTGCTTCGTGTGGGTGCGCAGGGTGTTGTGCGACACGAACAAGGTGCGGGCGATCTCGGGCCCGGTCAGCTCACTGTCCAGCAGGCGCAGCACCTCTCGCTCCCGCGGGCTGAGCTCGACGGCCAGCGGGCCCGCGGTCCCGGGCGCCGGCGGCCGGCCGGGATCGGCGCCCAGCTCGAGCAGCCGGCGGGCGGGGCCGGCCAGCTCGGTCTGGGTGGCGGCGTCCCGCAGCAGGTCGAACACGGGCTCGCCCTCGTCCAGGAACAGCCGCGCGTACTCGTCCGGTTCGGGGGCGGCCGCCCAGGCCCGGGCCAAGGCGCGCGCGGCCCCCGGCCGGTCACCCCGCGCCTGCCGGACCAGCGCCTGCAGCAAGTGGATCTCCAGCAGATCCCCGTCCCGCCCGGCCGCCTGCGCGGCCTGCGCCATCCGCTCCAGCCGTTCCGCGGTCCCGTCCAGGGCCCCGGCCGCACCGGCCCGAGCCTGAGCCAGGCGCAACCGCACGACGGTCAGGTGCTGGTAGGCATGCAGGTAGGCGTCCTCATCCGCGTCGGCCACCGCGGGCTGCTGGGCCCACTGCATCACCGGACCCAGGTCACCGGCTCGGATCCGGACCCGGGCCTGGATGGCCGGGATCGGCCGCACCGCCGGAAAGTAGCCCGGCTGGTAGAGCCGCTGCGCCTCCGTGAGCAACTGCAGAGCCTCGGCGGGCGCACCGGTGGCGTCGGCCACCCGGGCCCGGGCGACGAACCAGCGGTATCGACTCTCGGTGGTCGGCCGGCCCCGGGACAGCTCGTCGGCGAGCTCCAACTGTTGCTGGGCGCTCGTCACGTCTCCTGCCGTGCAGTCGATCTCGCTCAGCCCGACCAGCATCTCGGCCTCCGCCCGGGCGGCCGCCGGGCGGTGGGCCGCCGCGTCCCGCAGGGCGTCGCGATACAGCTCCCGGGCCCGGCCGGGCCGGCCGGCGGCCGACCACAGATCGGCCAGGATCACCGTGCCACTGAGTTCATCGACCACGGCTCCGGCCGCGTGCAGGCTGGTCACGGCCTGCTCGAACGTCGACAGCGCGCTGCGCACATCGCCCCGGGCCCAGGCGGCTAGGCCGAGGAAGCCGGCCGCCGCCCCCCGGGCGAGATGATCGTCGGGTCCGGCCAGGGCCAGGGCCCGGCGGGCGTGCGCGGCGGTGGCCGGCTCGTCACCGCGGGCCTGCGCGACCGATGCCCGGAACACGGCGATGGTGGCCGGCAGGGTCCGCAGCTCGGCGCTGCCGCCGTGGCCGGCTGTGCCGGTGGTCAGCGCACGCTCGGCGTCGTCGAGCCGGGCCTGCACCGCGGCCAGGTCACCGGAGGCCAGCAACAGGTGCCCGACGAGGACGCTGAGCACCGGCCGGGCGCGCACGGTCTCGTCGGGCAGCGCGGTCAGCCAGTCGCGGAGCTGACGGTCCTGCCGGTTCCGGCGCAGCGCGGGCAGGGCGCGTTCGATCAGGTCCGCCGCGCGATCCACCTCACCGACGGCCAGCGCGTGCCGGATGGCATCCTCCGGCCGGTCCTGCTGATCGAACCAGTTGCTGGCCTGCCGATGCAGCCGGGTCACCTGGTCGGGTCGTTCGCTGAGCAGACGAGCGCGCAGCACGTCGGCGAACAGGTGGTGGTAGCGGAACCATTCCCGTCGATCGTCCAGCGGAACGAGAAACAGGTTGGCCCGCTCCAGCGCGACCAGCGTCCGCTCCCCGTCGCGGCGGCCGGTCAGCGCATCGCACAACGGCCCCGTGAGCTCGTCGAGGACCGCGGTCTGCAGAAGGAAGTCACGAACATCGGGCGGTTGATGAGCGAGCACCTCCTCGACCAGGTAGTCGACGACGAACCGGTCGGTGCCGGTGAAGCGGTCGATGAACGCGGCCACGTCACCGCGCCCCTGGAGCGACAACGCGGCCAGCTGCAGAGCGGCGATCCACCCCTCCGTCCGCTGCTCGAGCGCGGCCACGGCCGAACCGGCCAGGTCGAGACCGGCCACCTGGGTGAGGTAGTCGGTCGCTTCCTCGACCGTGAAACGCAGGTCCGCGGCCCGTATCTCGACCAGCTCGCGGCGGACCCGCCAGCGAGCCAAGGCCAGATCGGGGTCGGCGCGGGTGCTGATCACCAGATGCACGTGGGCGGGCAGGTTGTCCAGCAACCTGGTCATCCCGGTGCCGATGTCGGAACCGTCAACCAGGTGATAGTCGTCCAGCACCAACCAGATCTCACCCTCGGCGGCGGCCAACTGGTTGAGCAGGGTGGTGACCACCAGCTCGATCGGCAGCGGGTCGACGGCGGTGAGCTCCAGCGTCTGCGAGCCGACCTCGGGCACCGCCGAGCGCAGCGCGGTGGCCAGGTAGGTCCAGAACACCGCCGGATCTCGATCCCCGGCGTCCAGGGACAGCCACGCCACCCGCCGCTGGCCGGCCGCCCCGTTCTCGGCCAGCCAGGCCGACAGCAGGGTCGTCTTCCCGAACCCGGCCGGGGCGGACACCAGGGTCAGCCGCGACCGACTGCCGCGGCGCACCCGCTCGATCAACCGGGGCCGGTCCACCAGCGCCGGCCGTCGCGACGGGACGACCATCTTGGTCGCGATCGTCGGACGGGTCATGCGGTTCCATCTCCACCGGGCCACCATCGGGACGCCGGGCCCGTCGACCACGCTAGTGCAGGCCTATTTCGGCGGCAGCGTCCGGACGTAGTCCACCCCGAGGCCGACCCAATACGTCAACCGGTCCTCGGTGTCCACGGCCGGCGGATCGACCCGCAGCCAGCCATCCATCTCCCGGCCCCGCATCACGAACCGGCCGACATCCGGGGGTGAGAGCAGTTCGTCGGTCCGGGCGGGATCGACCCGCAGCAGCAGACCGCGATGACTGCTGGCCGCCACGGCCATGTGCCCGTCGATCAGGAACGCGAGGCCGCCGAACATCCGCTTCTCGGTCAGGCCGCGTTCGGGCGCCAGGATGTCGCGAATCCGGTCCGCCAGATCCTCGTCGTATGCCATGGCTGGAGTCTGCCGCAGGCATCCGACACTCGCGCCCCCCGAGGAAGTGGATATGCGCCTTTTTGTCCGTAATACCCGTTGACGCCCTCTATGTACGAGTCCACAGTCATACCTGCCGTCACTGTCTTAGAGGGGAGATCCCATGGCTGATCCGCAGATCCATGCCCGAGCCATTCACCGCGAGGCGTGTTTCGTCGCGCCGAGCCCGGAACTGGCCGAGCGTTGGAAGGCCGACCTCGCCGGACTGCGCGGGGGCGGTGTCGGCTCCGACATCGCCTCGGTCCTGGCGATCGCCCGCCAACCCAGACCGCTGGGCTTCGACGACGGCGTCATCCTGCCGCCCGAGGAATACCCGGTGGACACACCGCTGACCGCCATCCGCAATGCCGCCGCCGACCGCGCTCCGTTGCGTGGCACCGTCCGGGTCATCGTGGTGCTGGTGGACTTCAGCGACAAGAAGATGACCGCGACAACCGACCACTTCCGGGACCTGTTCTTCTCCACCGGCGTCCTGCCGCACGGCAGCGTGCGCGAGTACTACCGCGAGGTCACCAACAATCTCGTCGACCTGGACGGCGAGGTGGTGGGGCCGTTCCGGATGCCGCAGACGTTGGCCTGGTACGCCAACGGGAACTTCGGCATCGGCCGGCCGACGGGCACGACCCGGGCCCGCGACATGGCCATGGACGCGTTCCTGGCGGCCAACCCCAGTGTGAACTTCGGTCCCTACGACAACGACGGCAACGGCTACGTCGACGCGTTCATCGTCATCCATGCCGGGACCGGCGGCGAGGCGTCCGGCAACAGTGGCGACATCTGGTCGCACAAATGGACTCTCACCTCGCAGCAGAACGCGGACGGGACCAAGGTCTACGGCTACCTGACCATCCCGGAGGACGCCAAGATCGGCGTCAGCGCGCACGAGCTGGGCCATCTGCTCTTCGGCTTCCCCGACCTGTACGACACCGACAACACCTCGGAGGGCATCGGGAACTGGTGCCTGATGGCCGCCGGCTCGTGGGGCGGTGGGGGCGACGTCCCGGTCCACCCATCGGCCTGGTGCAAGGCCAATCAGGGCTGGGCCGCGGTCACCAACGTGACGGCCAACGGGCCGGCCACGATCCCCGACGTCAAGGCCAGCCACACGGTGCATCGCCTGTGGGAGGACGGTGCGGCCGGGCAGGAGTATTTCCTGGTCGAGAATCGGCAACAGACCGGTTACGACGTCAGCCTGCCGGCCGGCGGATTGCTCATCTGGCACATCGACGACGCGCAAACCTCCAACACCGACGAGAACCACTACAAGGTGGCGCTCATGCAGGCCGACGGGCGACGCGACCTGGAGCTCAACCACAATCGGGGCGATGCCGGTGACCCGTACCCCGGATCCGCGGCCAACACCAGCTTCTCGTCGTCGTCCACCCCGAACTCACACTCCTACGCCGGCGCGGACACCTGTGTGTCGGTCACCGGGATCTCGGCGGCCGGAGCCAGCATGACCGCCCAGCTCACCGTCAGCTGCGGCAAGTCGGTGGTCAAGGACGCCAAGGACCACAAGGACGGCGTGAAGGAAGCCAAGGAGCCGGTCAAGGAACGGAAGGACATCAAGGACCACAAGGACGGCATCAAGGATCGAAAGGACGGCAAGGACGGCAAGGAACCCGTCAAGGAACGCAAGGACATCAAGGACCACAAGGACGGCGTCAAGGACGTCAAGGAGCCGTTCAAGGAACGCAAGGACATCAAGGATCACACCGAGGGCAAGGGCCCGCTGGCCGATCGGCCGCCGCTGCCCCCGGGCCGGGCCCCCTCGCGGCGTACGCCGACCAGGGCGGCGACATGATGTCGCTGCTGGCCGAGCTCACCGAGCGGGTGGCGCTGCTCGAGCAGCTGACCCAGGGGTCGCCCGGTGGCGCGGAGCCGTTCATCGGCAGCGAGCTGCGGCCCGACCTGATCGGGGGTCCGACCTACGGTTCGGATCGGTCCAGCGGGCCCGGGGATCGTTCGGTCAAGCAGAACCTGGACAGTCCCCCGCGGTGACCGACCGGACGATCCTGATCCTCGGTCATCCCTATGACCCCGGGACACGGTCGGTCCGGGCCGAGCTCCGGCCCGGGCCGGCCCGGCCGGTCCTGGTGCTCACCCCCGAACTGGCGGCCGCGACCACCTGGGCGCACCGGGTCGGTACCGACGGGCAGGCCCGGACCGCGCTGCGGCTGCCGGGCGGGCGCCGGCTGACCGATCAGGACATTGGCTGCGTGCTCAACCGGTGGGACCATCTGCCGGCCGCGCGGCTCACCGGGGCAAGCGAGCGGGACCGCGAGTACGGCGCGCTGGAATGGCAGGCGCTGATGGCCAGCTGGCTCGCCGGACTGGCGGAACGGGTGGTCAACCGGCCGAACGCGCTGGCCATGGACGCCGGACCCCGCTCGCCCCGCGGCTGGCTCGCCCTGGCCGTCGCCGCGGGGCTACCGGTGGCCCGGTCGGTGCTGGCCACCACGGCCCGGCTGGTCCCCGCCGGGATCGGCGGACCGGCTCGCCCGCTTGGCCCGTTCGTGCCGGCCGGCGCGAGCTCGACCGGCCGGACTCCGGTCACCTTCGGCTGGGCCGCGGACCCGACGAATCCGGACTACGACGACCCCCTCTCCCCGGCCGGTGCGGTCGAGGTGTTGGTCGTCGGCGGCCGGTCGCTGGGCACCCCGACCGCGGGGATCGGCGACGCCTGCGTCGACGTCGCGAATCGGGCCGGCTGCTCGATCGTGGCGTTCCGATTCGGCGGCGGACCTGGAGAAGACGCTGTGCTGCAACGAGTCTGCACCCGGCCGACCCTGGTCGGGGCCGGCCACGCGTCGGCCGTCGCCGACCTGTGCCGGGAGATCGCGCAGTGGGGTGATCCGAGGTGATCCTGTTCTACGGGCGCCTGGACGACGCTCCGTTGCGCCGGGCGGTCGAGGCGGCGCGGGAGAGCGGCGTCGAGCACGTGCTGATCGAGCAACGGCTACTCGCCCGTCACGATCTGGTGCTGCACGCCGACGAGGGCGGGGGCGCAGGGTGTGTGGTGGTCGCCGGCACCACGGTCCCGCTCGGGGACGTCCGAGCGGCGTACCTGCGCCCGCTGGAAGTGGCGGTCGACGGCGACGTCGTCGACCAGCTGCGGGCCCGGACCTTTCACGCCGGCCTGATGGAATGGGCGGACGTGACCGGCGCGCTGGTGATCAACCGGCCGACGGCAATGGAGTCGAACTCGTCCAAGCCTTTCCAGGCGCAGTTGATCGCCCGGGCGGGCTTCGCCGTGCCGGAGACCCTGGTGACCAGCGAGCCGGTTCTGGCTGCGGAATTCCGCCGGCAGCACGGCCGGGTGATCTACAAGTCGGTCAGCGGGGTGCGGTCGATCGTGCGGGAACTCGACGATGCCGCCGCGGCCCGGTTGGACCGGGTCCGGTCGGTGCCAACGATGTTCCAGGCGTACGTGCCGGGGGTGGACGTGCGGGTGCACGTGGTCGGGTCACGGGTGTTCGCCACCGAGATCACCTCGGCCTCCACCGACTACCGCTACGCCGCCCGGGACGGGAACGAGGCGCTGCTGGCCGCCGTCGAGCTGCCGGAAGGAGTTGCCGCGCAGTGTGTTCAGCTCTCGACACAGCTGCACCTGCCGTTGTGCGGGATCGATCTACGGCGCCGGCCGGACGGCCGGTGGGTCTGCTTCGAGGTCAATCCGATGCCGGCCTACAGCTACTACGAGGCCAACACCGGCCAACCCATCGCCCAGGCCATCGTCGAGCTGTGCGCCGAGCCCCGGCCCGCCCCGCCGCTCACGGCCGGTCGGTGACGCGCACCGACCGTGGGTCCCGGTCGGCCATCGCGCCGTCGGGGGTTCGCCGGACCGTGCAGTCGATTCCGGCCCCCGGCTGCACGGCCTCGTCGAGCACGGCCCGGTCGACGGTCACCGCGATCCGGTGACCCACGGTGGAGGCGAGCAGGTCCGGTCGTTCATCGGCCGGTTCGGTGGATACGACGTCGACGTCGAGGACGTCGAACCCGGCCAGCGTCGGATGAGCGGCCCGGGCGATGACGCGGCCCCGAAGGTTCGACCGGTTGTCCGCGGACTGCACCATGACCCCGATCATCCCCCACCGCCCCGGCGACGTCGATCACGATCCGGCCGCCGGTGGGGCGCCCGACCGGCGGGCCAGGGTCGCCGCCGCTGCGGCCCGCGAGCGGACCCCGAGTTTGACCCGGGCGTTGGCGATGTGCCGGTGAACGGTGTGCGGGCTGACCACCAGCCGCTGCGCGATCTGCGGGTCGGTCAGCCCCTCGGCGACCAGCGCCAGGATCTCGCGTTCCCGCTCGGTGATCGCATCCGGCCCGGTGGCGTGGGGTCGGGGCGGGACGTGGTGGCCCAGGCCTCGCAGCATCGCGTCGGCCACCGCATCGGCGTCACCCCGCCAGGGAAAGTGATCGACCCCGTCCAGCGCCGTCAGGGACGCACCCGGGATCCGCCGGGCCAGATCGGCACCCAGCGCGAACGGCACCGCCCGGTCCTGCCGCCGGTGCAGCACACTGGTCGGCGCGCGGACCCGGGCCAGCTCGGCGGTCACGTCCACGGCATAGCTGGCGGCGAGCGATTCGGCGGCCTGCTCCCGGGTGGCCGACCGGCGCTGGAAGGCGGCGAACGCATCCTGCTCCGGTCCCGACGACCCCGGCACGAACAGGTCGGCCAACAGCCGGGACCCCAGCCCCCAATGGCTGCCGATCACCTCCAGCAGGGCCGCCCGGGCCGCCGGTGAGGCGAGCTCGGCCCCCCGTGCGAAGCCGCCGTACAGCACGAGCCGGCCGACCCGGTCCGGCTGGTCGGCCGCGTAGGCGATCGCGGCCGCCGCCCCGGACGAGGCCCCGACCAGATCGAACCGGCCCGGCGCCAGCGCGTCGATCACGCCGGCCAACACGGCGACCTCGTCGTCGACGGTGTGCGGTGGGGTCCCCGCCGACCCGGACAGCCCGGTGCCCGGGCGGTCGTACCGGATGATCGTGTGCCGCTGGGCCAGCCGGGACACGAACTGCCGGAAGAGCGGATCGTGCCAGTTCAGGCTCAGGTGGCTGCACCACCAGCCGCAGAACAGGACGGTTGGGCCGGTGCCGACGACGGCATACGCCAGGGTGCTGCCGGCCACCGTGGCGGTCCGGACGTCCTGCTCCTCGATCCCCAGCACGGCTGCCTCCATTCGAAGGGTACGACCATCGGCGGCGCCGGGGAGAGGGCCGCCGCCCCTCGAAGATGGCCCGAATCGGCCATGTGCCGACCGGGTCCGGCCGGCGACCATCGAACGATGACCACCACCGCGAACACCCGGAGCCGGCGCTGGTTCGCCGCCTGGTACCCGGCCTTCATGGGCCGCATCGAGCGCAACGGCCAGGCCACACTGCGGCACGACCAGCTCGCCACCGCCGCCGGCCGGGCGCTCGAGATCGGCGCCGGGAGCGGGCTTTCCGTCCCCCACTACCCGGCCGGACTCGACGAGCTGGTCCTGCTGGAGCCCAATCCCGCCTTCCGCACGCAGCTGCGCGACCGGGTCCGGGAGCTGCCGGTTACGGTGTCGATCCTGGACGGCGACGCGCGGCAGCTGCCCTTCCCGGATTCGACGTTCGACACCGTGGCCGCGTCGTTGGTGTTCTGCTCGGTCGACGATCCGGACCGGGCGCTGCGGGAGGTGCACCGGGTGCTGCGGCCCGGCGGCCGGTTCCTGTTCCACGAGCACGTCCGGGGTGGCCCGGTCCGCGGCGTGGTGCAAGACCTGCTGACTCCCCTGCATCGCCGGCTGGCCGACGGCTGCCACGCCAACCGGGACTTCGAGGCGCTCCTGGACGCCTCACCGCTGGCGGTGACCTCGATGGCCCACCGGCGGATGCCCACCTCGCTGCCGACCCTGGTGCCGCTGGTCGTCGGCACGGCCGAGCGTCGCCCGGTCACTGCGCCGGAACGGACGGCTCGGGTGGAAACGGGCGGGCGCCTGCGTGACAATCCAGTCCGTGGTGGCTCCCCACGCTGACGACTCCAGCCGACAACCGGGTTCCGAACCGACGACCGATCCGGCGCCCGCCGACGTGACGCCCGCCGACGTGACGCCCGCCGACGTGACGCTGCACGCCCCCACCGCGGACCCGGTCAGCGCCGAAGCGGTGACCGCGGGTGCGGCCGTCCTCGCCCACCCTCGGGGCGATCCGACCCCGTCGACGGGCGGCGACGCCGGCGCCGGCCCGGGGCCACGCACCCGGAACTATCGGGCGCTGCTCGGGCAGGCCTCGGCGGTCAGCCTGGCCAACCAGCTGACCGCCACCGCGGTGGTCCTGCCCTACATCTGCATCGCCGTCGGCGGCTCACCGCTGATCGCCGCCATGCTCTACCCGATCGGCACCTTCTGCGCGTTGCTGGGCACCCTGTCGGCGCCGGTGCTGACCGCCCGCCGGTCCAACCCGTTCATCCTCACCGTCGGAGCGATCATTGCCGCGGCGGTGACGGCCGGTAACGCCCTGGGCAGCGACCTGCTCGGCTCCCCCATCGCCGTGGTCTTCCTGGTCACCACCGCCGTCCTGGGTTTCCTCGGCGGCCTGGCCGCCGTGAGCGCGGTCGACCTGATGTCGACCTCGCTGCTGCAGGCCCAGGTCGGTCGGGTCTCGGTGCTGCAGACGGCGATCAGCGCCACGCTGGTGCTGGTGGTGACCGCGGCGGAACTGCTGTTCTTCAAACACACCAGCGCGCTCCAGTCGCACATCGCGCTGCTCTGGATGGGTGCGATCGCGTTCGCCATGGCCATCCCGTTCGTCCTGCTGGTGGTGCCGGCGCCGAACCCGAGCCGCGTCCGCGGACCGACGCTGCGCCAGGTGATTCCGCTGGGCGTCAGCCAGGTCCGGGAGCATCGCTGGTTGCGCACGTTCCTGCTGGTGCAGACCTGCTTCATCTCGCTCACCCTGGGCACCGCCTTCTTCAGCGCCCACGCGGCCGCCCTGCACGGGAACGTCGTCGGGCACCTGCACCTGATCGTCGCGTTCACCGCCACCGGCCTGATCGTCTACGGCTTCGTCTGGGCCCGGACCCGGTCCATTGCCACGGTGCGGGGCATGCACGTGCTGGCCGGCGGGTTGATCGTGGCCGCCGCCCTGTTCGCGATCGCCGCCGACACCTGGGACCTGCCCTACGAGGAATGGCTGTTCGGCGTCATTCTCGCGCTCGCCGCAGTCGCCTCCCAGGTCATCTCCACCGCCAAACGAGTGTGGCTGCTGCGGTACGTCGGCGGTGAAAACCGGTCCCTCACCATCGGTTTCGCCCAACTGGTGACCAGTCTGGCCTCGACCCTGACCGCGCTCGTGCTCGGCGTGGTCGCGCATCTGCAGGGCGTGGTCTGGCCGGTCTACCTGCTGCTCGCGCTGACCCTGGCCGCGTTGGGCACGGTGCGGCTCATTCCCGCCATCCGGTTGGACGCGTGACCGCGCGCTGACCGCGCGGACAAGCGCTCAGCGGCCGCTGACGGCGACGACGTCGCGGCCGTGGGCGGTCAGGGCCCAGATCACGAAGAAGTCGAAGGCGATGATCAGCACCGACCAGATCGGGTAGTACGGCAACCAGGCGAAGTTGACCAGGATGCTGACCGCGGCGATCGCGACGGCCAGTGTGCGCGCCCAGACCGCGCCGGAGAACAGGCCGATCCCGGCGAGCACAGCGATGGCCCCGACGATGACGTGGATCCAGCCCCAGGTCGTCACGTCGAACTGGAAGATCCACTTCTGGGTCGTCACGTAGAACTCGTTGGTGGCGATGCCCACGACGCCCTGCATGGCATGGCAGATGCCACCGATGATCAGGATGATCGCGGCCGCGACGGTCACGCCGACCGCGAGTCCACTGGGAGCGGTTGTCTGTCGTGTGGTCATGGCCGCACCTCCGGTTCGGGCGTTTGCCGCTTCAGCCTGCCGCGGAACGGACCTTTCGGGCATCACCCTGGCGGGATGAGCCGCACCCTTGCCACTGGTCCGCCCGAAACCCGGCCGGGCTGATCAACTCGGCGATTTTCGGCCCGGATCGGCCCAATTTCGCCGAGTTGATCAGCCCGCCTCCGGACCGAGCCCGTCAACCCGAACCTCCCCTCACGACAACACTCTTGCTATGCGTAGACGTATACGTATACTTGCTTTGGAGGTTATGATGACCACGTGCCCAACAAGACGATCTATGTGTCCGAGGACGATCTGGCCCTGTTCCAGCGGGCCCAGGAGATCGTCGGCGGCAATTTGTCGGCCGCGATCGTGCGCGCACTGCGCCGGATGGTCGAGGTCGAGGACGCCCAGCTGGAGGGCTTCGAGGAGATCACCGTTCGCGTCGGTCCCGGCAAGGGCCGCCGGCAAAGGTTTCTCGGCGTTGAGCTGGCCGCCTGGACCCGATCCACCAAGGACAAGGTCGAACAGTTCAAGGTGTACCGAAGCCGGACCGGCAAGTACGTCCTGCACACCGAGAAGTCCGCGGAGGCCCACTGGACGGCCGGCGCCGACGGGTCGGCGACCGGCTGGCGCAAGCACTTCAGCACCGATCAACAGGTCGGGGTTGCCGCCCCGACCGCCACTCTCGAGGTCCTCGACACCATCGAGGACCTGCGCGCGAAGGTCCCGTCCGAACTCTACGACCTGGTCGTCATCGCCGACAGTGCGCCGGTCGTCGAGGATCTCGATATCTGACCCGACCCGGCCGCGCTTCCTTTCCTGTCTTTCCATCCCGGCCCAGGGAGGCCTTGGCATGCCCGAAAACGCTCCAGCCATCGACATCACCGGTCTGACCAAGTCGTTCGGCGACCAACCGGTCCTGCGCGGCGTCGACCTGACGGTGGCCACCGGCACCGTCTGCGCCCTGCTCGGACCCAACGGTTCCGGCAAGACCACCATCGTCAACATCCTGTCCACCCTGCTGCCCGCCGACGGTGGCACGGCCCGCATCGCCGGGTACGACGTGTCCCGCGACGGCGCCCGGGTCCGCGCCGCGATCGGCGTGACCGGCCAGTTCTCGGCCGTCGACAACCTGCTCACCGGCGCCGAGAACCTGCGCCTCATGGCTGATCTGCGGCGGCTCGGCCGCACCGAGGGCCAGCGCCGGATCGATGATCTGCTCAACCTGTTCGACCTGCGCGAGGCGGCCGGCAAGCCGGCCAGCACCTACTCCGGCGGCATGAAGCGCAAGCTCGACCTGGCCATGACCCTGGTCGCCCGACCCCAGGTGCTATTCCTGGACGAGCCGACCACCGGCCTGGATCCGCGCAGCCGCCGCGACCTGTGGGCGGTGGTCCGATCACTGGTCGACGACGGCGTGACGATCCTGCTGACCACCCAGTACCTGGATGAGGCCGATCGCCTGGCCCACCGGGTCGCCGTGCTCGACCAGGGGCGGATCGTCGCCCACGACGAGCCGGCCCGGCTCAAGCAGCAGGTGCCCGGCGGGCAGATCCGGCTCCAGTTCGCCACCCCCGCCCGGGTCGCCCACGCCCGGCTGGTGTTGGCCGACGAGTGGCCGCCGGCCGAGCGCGCCCCCCAGCAGCCGGCCGGCGCCGATACCACCACCCTGCAGATCGATCTGCCGGCCACCGGCACCGTGCCTGCCCTGCGGGCGTTGCTCGACCGGCTCGACGACCAGGACGTCCCGGTCGACCACGTCGAGGTCAGTGCCCCCGACCTGGACGACGTGTTCTTCGCCCTCACCTCGACGACCACCCGAAAGGCCATGCAATGACTACCCTGTCGCACCCAATCGGCGACTCCGTGATCATGTTCCGGCGCAGCCTGGTCCGGATGAAGCGCTATCCGAGCATGACGATCATGCTGGTGGGCTTCCCGCTGCTGTTCCTGCTGCTGTTCGTCTACGTGTTCGGCGGCACGCTGGGCGCCGGCCTGCCGGGCGGCGGCGGCGCCGACAGCCGGGCCGATTACCTGGCCTACGTCACGCCGGCCATCGTGCTGATGGCCGCAGCCTCGGCCGCCCAGGGCACGGCCATCTCGGTGGCCATGGACCGGACCGAGGGCATCGTCGCCCGGTTCCGGACCATGCCCATCGCGCCCAGCAGCATCCTGGGCGGGCACGTGCTGGGCAGCCTGGTCCAGTCGATGCTGGGCATGGGCATCATCATGGCCGTCTCGGTGCTGCTGGGCTTCCGGCCGACCGCCGACCCCGCCCAGTGGCTGGTGCTCATCGCTCTGCTGGCCCTGATCGCCTTCGCCCTGACCTGGCTCACGGTCGCCTTCGGCCTGCTCTCCCGCAGCGTCGAGACGGCCAGCAACACCCCTACCTTCCTGATGATCCTGCCGTTCCTGAGCAGCGGGTTCGTGCCGACCGCGTCGATGCCGGCCGGGCTGTCCTGGTTCGCCGAGCACCAGCCGTTCACCCCGATGATCGAAGGCATTCGGGGGCTGCTGGCCGGCCAGTGGGAGTGGGCCACCCTGGCCACCGCCGCGGGCTGGTGCGTGATCATCGCCATCGCCGGATACCTCTGGGCGCGCAGCCTGTTCCGCCGCCCCGCGACGGCCGACCACTGACCGCGCCGTCACCCCGACCCGGCTGTTGATCAGTCGAAAATAGGTGACGGGCGGCTCGGACGGGGGCGTGTTTGAGTTGCCGGCCTGCTGGTGTGGGCTGGTTGGTGACGGGCGTGGGGGTTGGCGGGGCGGGGTTAGTTCATGCGGCGTCGTTGTGGGTGACGGTGTAGCCGTTGGTTTCGAGGATGGTGCGGGCGCGGCGGATCCGGTTCTTGTCCAGGTCGCGGCGGCGGTATTCGTTCAGGTAGGTGGGTCCGAGGTCGTGGTAGTCGGTGTCTTTGCGGATCAGGTGGTGACAGGTCTCCAGGATGATCCTGGAGATCGCGACCAGGGCTTTGGTTGGTTTCATCCGGGTACACAGATCGGCGTACTTCGCGGCCAGGTACGTGCTGTGGGTGCGGGCGGCGGCCTTGGCGCACTGGAACAGCACTGCGCGTAGTGACCGGTTGCCCTTGCGGGTCCGGGTCGAGAGGTGTCGTCCGGCTGATTCGTTGTTCCCGGGGCTGAGCCCGGCCCACGAGGCCAGCCGGTCGGTCCCGGTGAACCGGCTCATGTCGATCCCGATCTCGGAGACGATGATCATCGCGGCGCGGCGGCTGACTCCCGGGATCGTCTCGAGGTGGTCAACCGCTCGGGCGAAAGGGGCGATCTCCTGGTCGATCTGTTGGTCCAGGTCCGTGAGGAGCGTGTCGAGGTCGTTGATCTGTCGCATCATCGTGGCGGCCAGTCGCGCGTGGTGGTCGGTGAAGTGTCCGGTCAGGGCCTCGGTCAGTTCCGGGAGCTTGCTGCGCATCCGGACCAGCGCCAGGTCCGCGACCTGGCGGGGATCACTCATCGCCCCGGCCGGGTCGTTGATCATCGCGTGCAGCATCGCGGTGGCCGATTTGCCGGTGATGTCGCTGACCGTGCTGGACAGCTTGATCCCGGCGGATTCGAGCAGATCCTGCAGCCGTTGCACGGCGCGGGTCCGGTCGCGGACCACGTTGCTGCGGTACCGGGTCAACTCCCGCAGCTCCCGCACCGGGATGTCCGGCACGAACGAGGGTGTGACGAGCCCGAGCTGAGCCATCCGAGCGATCCATTCGGCGTCCTTGACGTCGGTCTTGTTGCCCGGTACCCGTTTGACGTCCCGCGGGTTGAGTAGCCAGCATCTGAACTGGTCTTCCAGCACCAGGAACAATGGTTTCCAGTACACCCCGGTCGATTCCATCGCGACCAGCTCGATGTCCAGTTCGGTCAGCCAGTCCCGTAGCCGCAGCAGCGATGGTGTCGTCGTGGCGAAGGTGCGGACCTTGAGTCGTTTGACCCGGCCGTTCTCGATCAGCCGGACCGCGACCTTGACATCGCGCTTGGAGATGTCCATCCCCGCGACCCGGCCGTAGGCGATCTCGTCGTCGTCGATCACCGGCATCAGCCTTACCTCCGTTTCCGGTATCCCTTGTGACGGGTGGTGCCGCCGTCGGGTGGGAGGTCTCCCGGCAAAGACGATCAGTCACGTGCTCGAAGCAACACCACGGGATCCCTGACCGACCTCCAGCGTCCAGTTCATGGCCAGGCTCGCCGGCACCAATCAACATCGACGTCAGACAACCCGAGGGCAGCACCAAGAACATTTTCGCCGCCACGGGACGGCCCGCAAGGGCCCCCAGTCGTTCATGGGGAGAGTGCTGTTCTGGCTGCGCCAGAACAGCACTCTCCCCATGATCAACTCCAGCAGGAGGGGGTAGCGTCGGGCGGGTGACGAGATCGGTCGATGTGGACGTGATCGTGGTCGGTGCCGGCCTGGCCGGGTTGACCGCCGCGCGCGACCTGAACGCAGCCGGGGTCGAGGTGCTGACGCTGGAGGCCCGGGACCGGGTCGGTGGGCGAGCCTGGACCGAGCCGGCCGCACTGCGGGGCACCGGGTTCGAGATGGGCGGCATGTTCGTCGACCCGTCGCACACCGCGATCGTCGCCGAGCTCGACCGGTACGGGCTGACCCTGGATCCGCTGCCGTTCCCGACCACCGTCACCTGGCTGACCCAGGGCGTCGCCCGCCGCGGCGGTCTGCCGGTCCCGCCGGATGAGCTGCCGCAGCTGGAGATCGCGGTCCGCGCCTGGCAGGACGCGGCCGCCGAAGCGGGCGCCGGCGGCTTCGTCCCCGGCTCGGTGGCCGAGTTCTTCACCACCCGGGTGCACGGCCCGCACACCCTGGACCTGCTGCGGGCCTACTTCTGCACCGAGGTCTCCGGCGACTGGGCCGAGGCGTCCATGCAGACCATGGCCGAGGACCTGGCCGGTTCCGGCGGGTCGGTCACCCGCTGGACGGTGGCAGCCATGCTGGCCCCCACCGTGCACGGCGGCGTGAGCGCCCTGACCGCGGCGCTGCACCGCGAGGCGGGTGACGTCCAGCTCGGTACTCCGGTCGCCGGCCTGACCGACGACGGATCCGGCGTCGACGTGCGCACCGCCGCCGGCGGATCCCGGCGCAGCCGGGCGGTCGTGCTGGCCACCCCGCTGAATACCTGGCGCGACGTCGCCGTCTCCCCGCCCTGGCCGGCCGAGGCCGCCGCCCTGATCGCCCGCGGACACCGGGGGCGCGGGTACAAGCTCGGGGTGCTGGCCCGGGGCGAGATTCCCGATGTGGCCTTTTGCTCGCTGCCGAACCTGTTGGTGGTCAAGACGATTCGCCGGTGGTCGGACGGGACCACGAGCCTGGTGGCCTTCGGCCCGCAGCCGGACGGGATCGACCCGGACGATCTGGCCGCCATCGCCGACCTGCTGCGGCCCGTCGCCGAGGACATCGAGGTGCTGGCCGCGGCCATGCACAACTGGACCGCCGACCCCTGGTCCCGGGGCACCTGGTTGGCCCACGACGCGGCCACCAGCGCGGCGCAGGTCGACGCGGTGGCCGTCCCGCACGGCCGGATCGTGCCGGCCGGCGGCGACGTCACCCGGGTGTCCGCGTCCTACCTGGAAGGCGCCGTGCACAGTGGCCGCGAGGCGGCTCGCACCGCCCTGGGACTGCTGGGTTGACCGGTCGTGAGGTGCCCGCTGCGCCCGGCACTGACCCGTCCGGTCGGCTATCCATCCTGGACAAGACCCTCGGTTACTTTTGTCTGTCGGGACCATCGGCCGGCCGGGTGGCGCGCGGCACTGTGACGACGGCAACATCCGGCCCGCAGGCGTCGCATCCGGCTCCGGCACCGGCCGCGCGGGTGGTACCGGTCCCCACAGTTCAAGGAGGAACTTCATGGCTGAGGTGCTCGCCGAGGGATTCAACGTCTTCGACACTGCGAAATCGCCCTCGGGGACGGTGAAGTACCTGGCCTCGCCGGCCGACGTGATCTCGTTGATCCAGTCCGGCAAGCTGGCCGAGCACATCCTGTTGGTGCGCGGCGGAACCACCACTTTCCTGGCCCCGGCCCTGAGCATGGGGGCCATCGGGGTGATCACCATGTCCGGGGCCCCGGAATCGCACCTGGGCATCCTGTCCCGCGAATTCCAGACGCCGTGCGTGATGACCGCCCATTTGACCGGGAGCGAGTCCCGGTATGTCGTCGGAAACACCGACGAATCCCACTTCGAGGAGATCGCCGGATCGCTGGACGGCCGCAAGGTGCGATTGGACTGCACGGATCACGAGGTCGGCCGGGTGGTGGCCGAGAACTGATCCCTTCCCTGACGTTCTCGCGGCCACTCGGACAGGAGCAATGAGTCAATGACGACCATGGAAAACAAGCGCTCGACGTACCAGCAGCGGTACGAAGCGGCCGACGACGGCCTGCGCTTTCAGGACCTGACCTACACCGGCAATTTCGTCGGCCTCGAACCCGTCACCGACGGCATCAAGGGCGACAAGATGATGCGCTCGCGCGCCAAGAGCGGCGTGCTGGAACGCGTCTCGAAGGACGACGTGCTGCGCGACCAGTTCACGATCGACGAGCTCAATGATCTGAACAACTACCTGGCCTGGAACATCTGGGACGTGCTGGTCATGCGCGCCACCGAGGGCGTCAGCGGCATGATCCCGCGCCAGGAATACGAGATCCTCGCCTTCATGCACGAGTTCTACCGGTGGCCGGAGATCCTGCGGATGACCACCGACGAGGCCGGCGGTCCCCAGGGTGTGATGGACATCGGCGCGTCGGCCCGCCGGGAGATCGGCACAAAGGTCAACGCGGTGCACGACTGGTGCATCGGGGCGGTCGGCTTCGGCATGGGCCGCTGCGGCCTGCTGGCGCTGGAGGTGATCGGCCCGGACGACTACATCGAGGAGGAGTCCAACGAGATCCTCAAGTTCATGCAGCGGATCCTGTGGGGCAAGCGGCAGGACGGCTACATCCTCAACTCCCAGGACCGCTACCGCTGCCGCATCCATGAACCCGACTTCCTGGCCACCCTCACCGCGCAGGTGGAGCCGCTGGAGGCGGGCAGCCCCAAGCACGGCGCGTTCACCCAGTTCAACGCGGCGGCCGAACTGCTCTCGTTCCTGGACCACTACGACTGCCGGCTGGGGCTGGGTGACACCGGGCCGTACGAGCTGCCCGACGGCAACCTGCTCATCCTGCGCGACCTGTTCGTCAACGAAGAGGTCTTCCACTGGAGCGACGTCTGCGAGGACGCCGGCCTACCGCACGCCTACACGCTGGCCATCGTCATCGATCCGGAGAAGATGGCGTTGGCCGAGATCCGGGTCAACGACATCTCGACCACCTTCACCCGGCCCAAGAACTACATCGACGCGATCGTCGGGGGCGCGGTGTTCTCCCGGGAGAAGTGGAACACCCCGATGGGCCAGGTCAACCACATCGCCATCGACGAGCTGGACGACCACCTGGAGCGGGTGCGGGCGGCGACCTTCAAGCTCTACAGCAAGACCGCCAGGATGTGCCGGCGGGACCTGATCTGGAACGGTCAGTACGTCTACTACGTCGACATGATCCTGCCGCACATGCGGCTGGCCGGCGCCTACGAGAAGGCGTGCCGGGACTACGACCTGTGGGAGATCGACCAGCGGGTCGCCAACTACTACTACGACATCACCAAGCGCGGTTTCGCCCAGGAGACCGTGCCCAGCAAGATCTTCTCCGGAGCGGGCTACCTGCCCTTCTCCGACAACGCCGATCGGCGCCGGTCCAAGTACCGCTGGCTCTGATCCTTTCTCCGGCAGGCTCCCGTCGGGGGCGGCGCAGCCCAGGCGCCGCCCCCGATCGCATGTAAGGAACCGACGATGGTTGTGGTGCTCGATACGACCGACTACGACGTGCTCAACGTGGTGGCCCTGAAGAAGATGGCGACCGCGGCCGCCGTCACCCAGGTGATCGCCGTCCCGGCGCAAGCGGTGCAGGACGCCTTCGCCCGGTTGGCCGCGGACGGTGTGGTGTTCGTCGCCGGGGGCGCGGCGCTGCCCACCGACGAGGCCGAACCGGCGCTGCGGGCGGCCGCCGCCGATCGGTACGCGGCCCTGCGCACCGACCCCGCCGTGCTGGCCCTGGTGGACCGGTTCGAGACGGTCAACGCCCAATTCCTGACGACGATCTCGCTCTGGCAACAGATCGACGTGGGCGGCCGCAAGGTGGCCAACGATCACACCGACGCGGAGTACGACGACAAGATCATCAGCCGGATCGACAAGCTGGTCGCCCGGCTGACCCCGCTCATCGACGCGCTGGCCGGGCACGACCCACGGTTCGCCGGCTACGCCACCCGGTTCGCCGCGGCGATGGCCGCCGTCGACGGCGGGCAGGCCGAGTTCGTCTCCTCCCCCACACTGGACTCCGTGCACACCGTCTGGTTCGAGTTCCACGAGGACCTGCTGCGCACGCTGGGCCGGGAACGGGTCGAATGAGCGTGACCGCGTTCGCCGGCTACACGCTCACCTTCGCCGAGGCCGATCCGGCCGACGTGGACCGCCTCGGCGGCAAGGGCGCCGGTCTGGCCCGGATGTCCCAGCAGCAGCTGCCGGTGCCCCCCGGGTACATCATCGGCACCCCCGCCTGCCGCTCCTACCTGGCCCAGAACCGGTTGCCCGACGGCCTGGTCGAGGAGATCCTGCATCGCTTGGACGATCTGGAGCGGGCCAGCGGCAAGGTGTTCGGCGGCGGGCCGGTGCCGCTGTTGCTCTCGGTGCGCTCGGGCGCGCCGATCTCCATGCCCGGCATGATGGACACCATCTTGAACCTGGGCATCAACCGGGCCAGCGCGCTGGCGCTGGGCACGGCCACCGGGGACAGCCGGTTCGTCGCCGACGTGGTCGCCCGCTTCCACGCGATGTATTCCGAGACCGTGCTGGGGGCGCTGGATCCCGGCGCGGGGGTGGATCGGGTGGTCGCCGGGGTCGCGGCCGACGAGGATCCCGGCGTCGTCTACGACCGGGTGTGGGCGGCGTGCGAGCAGGCGCTGGCGCAGGACACCGGGGACTCGGTGCCGGCCGATCCCCGCGATCAGCTGATGGGTGCGGTGGAGGCCGTCTTCCGCTCCTGGAACACCCGACGGGCCCGCACCTATCGCGACTTCCACGCCATCCCGCACGATCTGGGCACCGCCGTGGTCGTGCAGTCGATGGTGTTCGGGAACCTGTCCGACGATTCCGGATCCGGCGTGGTCTTCACCCGCAACCCGGTGACCGGCGAACCCGGCCTGTTCGGCGAGTATCTGGCCCATAGCCAGGGTGAGGACGTGGTCGCCGGCACCCGGACCCCCGACCCGGTGGTGCAGGCCCTGGCCCCGACGGTGCTCGGCGAGCTGCGCTCGACCTGCGCGGCCCTGGAGCGGGCCCAGGGCGACGTGCTGGACATCGAGTTCACCGTCGAACGATCGGTGCTCTACCTGCTGCAGGTCCGCGCGGCCAAGCGGACCCCGGAGGCCGCGGTGCGCATCGCCGCCGATCTGGTCGACGAGGGCACCGCGACCCGGCCGGCCGCACTGCGGACGGTCTCGGCCGCCCAGGTGCGCCAGGTGCAGCGGCCGGGGTTCGACCCGGCCGAGATCGCCGCGGCCCGGGACGGCGGGCGGCTGGTGACCACCGGCATCGGCGCCTGCCCGGGGCAGGTCAGCGGCGCCCTGGTGCT
This sequence comes from Nakamurella multipartita DSM 44233, assembly GCF_000024365.1. NCBI lineage: Bacteria > Bacillati > Actinomycetota > Actinomycetes > Nakamurellales > Nakamurellaceae > Nakamurella > Nakamurella multipartita. The sequence goes on along the minus strand of NC_013235.1, from coordinate 2,598,582 downwards.
GGACCCGGACCGGGCCAAGGCGCGGGCCGAGGCCGGCGAGGCCGTCGTGCTCGCCCGCGCGGTGACCAGCCCGGCCGACCTGCACGGGATGATCGCCGCCCGCGGCATCGTCACCGCCACCGGCGGGTCGACCAGTCACGCCGCGGTGGTCGCCCGGGCCCTGGGCACCTGCTGCGTGGTCGGGGCCGGCGAGCTGCACATCGACCCGGCGGCCCGCATCCTGCGGGCCGGCGAGCGAACGCTGCGCGAGGGTGACCCGGTGTCGCTGGACGGGTCCACCGGGGAGCTGTTCGCCGGGGCCTTCGCCGCCGCGACCCCCGCCGCCGCCTCCGGTGCCCTGGATCGGCTGCTGGCGATCGCGGCCGACGCGAGCGGCACCGAGGTGCTCAGCCGGGTCACCCTGCCCTCCGACGTCGAGCCGGCCCGCGCAGCCGGGTGCACCGGGCTGGTCACCGCGATCGACGACGTGCTGGCCGCCACCGGACACCTGGACGGCCTGATCGCGCACCTGCTGGCCGGCCCGACCCGCGAGGACGACGAGTTCGAACGCTTCACCGACCTGGTCGCGCAGGAGCTCACCCCGATCCTGGCCCGGGCCGGTGAGCTGGAGGTCGGGGTGCGGGCGATCGACCTGGTCGCCGACGAGTCCCGCGAGCTGTTGCAGCAGACCGCGGTGACCACCCGCAACCCGGAGCTGTCGCTGCCGCTGGGCCGGCGGGCGCTGGTCGAGGCCCAGCTGGCGGGGCTGTCGCGGGCCGTCGCCGCGGCCGGCGGCACGGCCCGGGTGCACTTGGCCGTCCGGCACATCAGCGACCCGGCCGAGGCCCGGTTGCTGCGCGAGATCGCTGGTGAGTCGGGCATTCCCGTCGGGTCCTACCTGACCAGCCCGCGCGCGGTGCAGGCCATCGAGGCCATCGCGACGTCCTGCCCGGTGATCTGGCTGGAGGTCCGCTCGTTGCAGGCGGCGATGTTCGGCCTGCCGCCCCGGCTGCTGCTGACCGCCGAGCCGCTGGACGGCTACCTGCGGCGGGGGTTGCTGGCGCTCGACCCCCGGACCACGCTGGACCCCTCGGTGCACCGTCTGCTGACCGGGGTGCCCGCGGTGTCCGGCCCGGCCCGGGTCGGGGTGCGGCTGGCCGGCGAGGTGTCGGAGGCGGTGGTCGAGCAGCTGTACCGGCTGGGGTTTCGCCGGTTCGCGATCTCCACCCCCGAGACCCGGCCGCTGGTGCTGGCGCTGGGCCGGGCCGCGACCGCCTGACCCGACCGCGCCGGCGGGTGCTTGTCCGCCGATCGGGGGACCCCACGATCCACCGGTCGATCCCCCGATCGACCGACGGTGCCGCACCCTGCGCTGGCCGATGGTGGTGACTACCGGAACCAACCGGGAGCGCACAACCTGCGGGAGTGGTCGCCATGAGCACGAGAATCCTGAGCCGGCGGCCGGATCGGCAGGACCCGACGACCGACCGGACCGCATCGGCGATCCGGCCGTTCGTGAGCACCCTGCTGGCGGTGGTCGGCCTGCATGCCGTCGCCGCCGCCGCACTGCTCGATCGGGGGCTCTCCTGGTCCGGGCTGGTCACGGCCACCATTACGGCGGCCAGCGTGGCCATCGGGACGGCCGCGCTCGTGCGGCAACAGGATGTGGTCAACGCGGTGTTCGGAGGGGTCACCGCGGCGCCGCATTCCTGGCCGCTACGAGTGCGGGCCGCGCTCGCGCAGGTCCATCAGGTGCTGGCCGGCATCCACGTCGGCAGCGCCATCGCGGCGACCGGGTGGTTCGGCGCCTTCACCGCGCTGGTCGGCTGGCGGGTGCTGACCGGTGGGGCGGCCTGGACGGCGGCGTTCGGGGTGGCCGCCGCGATCCTGGTGGTGCTGGTGATCATGACGATTTGCGCGGTCCCGCGGATGCGCGAGCGGCACCATGACCTGTTCGAGGCCACTCATCGTTTCGGTGGCTGGCTGGCCCTGGCGCTCTTCGCCGTACTGACCGTGCTGTTCGGGGTCGTGACGACCCGGGGTCCGGCCGGTTCGTGGGAGCTGACCGTCGCCGACTCCCCCAACACCTGGATCCTGCTGCTGGCGGCGGTGGCGGCGATCCTGCCGTGGTTGCAGCTGCGGCGAGCGGCGGTGCAAGTCGCGGCGCCGTCGGAACACGTCGCCCTGGTGACGGTGAATCGCGGCCGGTCCGTCCGCACCGGGTCGGCCAGCCGGATCGCGCGGCGCCCACTGGGCCAGTGGCACGCCTTCGCCAACATGACCGTGCCCGGCTCGACCGAGTACCGGATGGCGGTGTCCCGGGCCGGCGGCTGGACCTCGGAGTTCATCGCCGACCGGCCCGACCACGTCTGGGTCAAGGGCGTGCCGACGACCGGCGTCGGCTCGGTGTCCCGCCTGTTCACCCGGGTGGTGTGGGTCGCCACCGGCAGCGGGATCGCGCCGTGCCTGCCGCACCTGCTGGGCGACCCGACCCCGGCCCGGCTGATCTGGGTGACCCGGAACCCTGAGCGCACCTACGGCCGCGAGCTGGTCGCGCAGATCATGGCGGCCCAGCCGGACGCGCTGATCTGGGACACCGACGCCGACGGCAAGCCCGATCTGGCCCAGCTGGCCGCCCGGGTCTGCCGGGAGACCGGGGCCGAGGCGGTCGTGTGCATCTCGAACAAGAAGGCCACCATGCGGGTGGTCGGCCGGCTGCGGGCGGACGGCATCGCCGCCTACGGCCCCATCTGGGACTCGTGATCAGCGGTCGCCGAATGCCGATCGCAGTGCCGGCGCGACGTCGCGGTAGGTGCGGATCGGGGCGAGCCGGCCGCGGCCGGACCGGGCCAGCTGGCGACCCAGTTCCCGGTCGTTCTCGCCCGAGACATCCAGCAGTACATCCACTCTCGGCAGCCGAGCAGCCTCGATTCGGGGATCGGGGCCGGCGTTGTGCACGCAGTCGGACAGCAGCACCACCCGCGCGTCCCGCACCGGCACCCGGGCCAGCTGCTCGCCGGCCAGCTGCAACGGGAAGGCCACGTTGGTCAGGCCGCGGGCCGGCAGGGCCAGGATCCGGTCAAGCAGATCCAGCGGCCGGACCGGGGCCCCGAGTGGTGCCACCACGGCGGCGTCGGACCAGAAGGCGATGACCGCCAGGTGATCCCGGTGCAGTTCGGCGGCCAGCGCGGCGACGGTCGCCGCGGCCGTGCGGACCCGCTCACCGCGCATCGACCCGGACACGTCCACGACCAGGACCACCGACCGCCGGGTGCGGACCCGATCGCGGACCACGATGTCCTCGTCGTCGGGCACCGGGCGTTCGGCCAGGACCTCGATGGTGCGGTCCAGATCGATCTCGTCCGCGCCGCCCCGGTAGGGCAGGCTGGCCAGGCTGCCTGCCCCGCGCCGGGCCGACGCGTCGTGCCGGGGCAGGGGCACGGACAGGCGGGCGGCGATCTGCCGGGCCTGCGCCCGGACCGCCGCCTCGTGCTCGCGGCGACCGCCGACCAGGTCGGCGGCGTCGACCACGCGGGCGGTCTCGTCGGTCAGGCCCGGCGCCGAACCGCCGGCCGGGGTGGGCGAGTGGGGCGATCCGCCGGGCCGGGCGCCCCAGACCAGGCCGGTGCCGCCGCCCCCGACCGGGACGAACACGGTCGGCGGGCTGGTCAGTTGCTTGGGCCGGCGCCGCAGGGGTGAGCGCGACGTGGCCGGCCGACGGCCGGGCCGGCGCAGCGGCGAATCGGCGGCCACCGCTCTTCAACCGGGCCGGGCGGCCGCCGGGTCCAGCACGAAGTGATCCTGGAAGATCTCCCGGAGCACCTGCTCCGCCGTGGTCTCGGCCGCCTCGTCCAGATGGATACGACCGGACAGGGCGACGATCATGGCGTCGAAGACGGTCTCGACGTAATCGGTGTCGCCGGGATCGGAGATTCCGCGCAGGGCGCACAGTTCCGCGGCGACCAGTACGGTGTCGATCGCGCCGCGCACGCTGCTGCCCTGCCGGACGTCGGGGTGGGTCCGGGTGGCCCGGGTGAGCGCGACCCCGTCCGGGATCAGGCGAGAGCCCAGGCCGGCCGGCACATCCGGGGCGCGCAGCGCCACCACCGCCCGCTCGGCCGGCTCGTCCTGGTAGTCGATCGCCAGCCGGCACAGCCGGTCGTGCACGGAGGTCGACAGCCGGGTGGTGCCGACGTTGTCGTAGGGGTTCATCGAGGCGATCACCCGGAAGGAGGCGGCCGCGGTGACGGTGCCGACCCGCGGCACCGCGATCGCCCGGTCGGCGATCGCGGTGAGCAGGGTGTTCAAGGTGTCCTCGGGGGCCCGGTTGAACTCCTCGATGTAGAGGAACCCGCCGTCTCGCATGGCCTCGACCAGGGGCCCGGGGACGAAGTTGTCGGCGCTGTAGTCCTCCCGCAGCACCCGGGCCGGGTTGTGGTGCCCGACGATTTTGGCCGGGGTCAGGTCGGCGTTGCCCTCCACGAACAGCAACGGGATGCCCCACTGGGCGGTGATCGCCTTGAGCATCGTGGTCTTGCTGGTGCCGGGCGGACCCTCGAGCACCAGGTCCCGCCCGGCCGCGACGGCCGCGAGCACGAGGTCCAGTTCGCGCTCGCGGCCGACGATGGATGCAGCGACCCGTTGCCGAATGGCGATCACGTCGGCCGCGGCCATCAGCCGGCCCGAACCGCCGGCCGGTGCCGGGCGACCGTTGGCCGCCGCGATCGCTGTCATCGCCGTCCTTATCGCTGGGTCGAGCCGGCATCCACCGGCAACGTGACGCCGGTGATGTAGCGGGCCTCGTCGGAGGCCAGGAACAGCACCGCGTTGCTGATGTCCCGGGGTTCGACCCACGGAATGGGCAGCGCATTCATGCTCTGGAACGTGGCCCGGGCATCCTCGCTGGTGGGTGTGGCGAGATCGGGGCGGAACAGCGACCAGGTCGCCTCGTTCTGCACCATGTCGGTGTCCACGCTGGTCGGATGCACCGTGTTGACCCGGATGCGGTGCGGGGCCAGTTCCAGCGCCAACGTCCGCATCAGGCCGACCACACCATGTTTGGCCGAGACGTAGTGCGCGAAGTTGGGGTACCCTTGAGCCCGGCCGTCGAGCTGGTCAGCACGACGGACCCGCCGCCGGCCGCGATCAGATGCGGCACCGCCGCTTTCGCGGTGTGCCAGACCCCGGTGAGGTTGACATCGATCATGTCCGACCACATCGACTCGTCCAGGTCGGCGCCGCCGGCCGCGAAACTGAAGATGCCGGCGTTGCCGCAGACGATGTCCAGCCGGCCCAGTTCGGCCACGCCCGCGTCCACGGCGGCCCGCACGGCACCGAAGTCGCGCACGTCGGCCTGCACCGCGACGATGCGGCGATCAAGCGCCTCGATCTCCTTGACCGTCTGCTCCAGGTCGGCCGGCGTGGCCATCCCGTACGGGACGGTGTCGATCTGGTCGCAGATGTCGACCGCGATGATGTCGGCGCCCTCCTCGGCGAGCCGGAGCGCGTGGCTGCGCCCCTGCCCGCGCGCGGCACCCGTCACGAACGCGACCTTGCCCGCTACTCGTCCGGTCACCGGTGCTCCCCTTACTTGATGCCGAAACCGGCGTCGACGGGCAGGGTGACCCCGGTGATGTACCGGGCCTCGTCAGAGGCCAGGAACAGCACCGCGTTGCTGATGTCCACCGGTTCCACCCACAGGATCGGCAGCACGTTCAGGCTGCGGAACACCTCGTGCGCGTCCTCGATCGTCGGATTCTCCAGGTCGGGCCGGAAAAGCCCGGCGGTCCAGCTGTTCTGGATCATCGGGGTGTTCACCACGGTCGGGTGGACGCTGTTCACCCGGATGCTGTGCGGAGCCAGTTCCAGCGCCAGCGTGCGCATCAGACCGACGACACCGTGCTTGGCCGAGACGTAGTCGGAGATGTTCTGCATGCCTTTGAGGCCGGCCGCCGAGCTGGTCAGCACGATCGAGCCGCCCCGTTCACCGGCCAGCAGGTGCGGCACGGCCGCCTTGGCCGTGTGCCAGACCCCGGTCAGGTTGACGTCGATCGTGTTGTGCCACTCCTGCTCGCTCTGCTCCCACGACGGCCGGTTCCCACCCGCGATACCGGCGTTGGCGCTGACGATGTCGAGCCGGCCGAGCTCGGCGACCCCGGCATCGACGGCCGATTTCAGCGCGTCGTAGTCCCGCACGTCGGCCTGGACGGCGACGATGCGCCGGTCGAGGGCCTCGACCTCTTTCACGGTTTGCTCGAGGTCGGCCGGTGAGGCCATCGGGAACGGCACCGTGTCGATCTGGTCGCAGATGTCGATCGCGATGATGTCGGCCCCCTCCTCGGCCAGCCGGACGGCGTGGCTGCGGCCCTGACCCCGCGCGGCCCCGGTGACGAAGGCGACCTTGCCTTCTACTCGACCCATGCTGATGCACTCCTTCTTCGTGGTCGGGTCACCGTCAGCGGATGGTGTTTCCGGCGTCGACGGTGAATTCCAGTCCGGTGACATATCGGGCCTCGTCGGAGGCCAGGAAGAGCACGGCGTTGCTGATGTCGCGCGGGTCGACGATCTCCACCGGCAGCGTGTTCATGAAGATCGGCCCCAGGTTCGGGTCCCGGCCCAGCAACGTCTCCAGGCCCCCGAGCCCGGAAACCATCGGGGTGTCCACCCCGGTCGGGTGCACGGTGTTGACCCGGATGTGGTGCTTGGCCAGCTCGTTGGCCAGCGATCTGGCGATCCCGACGACGCCGTGTTTGGCGGCCACGTAGGGCGCCAGGAACGGCAGGCCCTTGATGCCGGCGGTGGAGCTGGTGGCGATGATCGAGCCGCCGCCGGCCGCAATCAGGTGCGGGATCGCCACGACCATGCTGTTCCAGACCCCGGTGAGGTTGGTGTCCAGGGTGTCCTGCCAGGCGGCCGGGGTCACCTCGTCCCAGGCCTGGATGGTGCAGATACCGGCGTTGGCGCAGACGATGTCGAGTCGCCCGAGTTCGGCCACGCCGCGCTCGACCGCCTCCCGCAACGCGGCGGCGTCGCGCACATCGGCCGGCAGGGCGACGATCCGGCGGTCGAGCGCCTCGACCTCCTTGACCGTCTGGGCCAGATCCTCGGGGGTGGCCATCGGATAGGGCACGGTGTCCAGCTGGGCACAGATGTCGACCGCGATGATGTCGGCGCCCTCTTCGGCCAGCCGCACCGCATGGCTGCGCCCCTGACCCCGGGCCGCCCCGGTGATGAACGCGACCTTGCCCTCGACACGCCCCATTGCGCGACTCCGTTCGCCGGTGCCGCCGGGAGGACAACGCCTCCAGTGACGGCGATGTCAGCTGACCTCGATGTCAACTGCCTGCTTCCCACCCTAGATGCACTGAGTGCATCAAGAAAGACCCGTGGCTGAAGATTCGCTGTGTCAATGTTCCGGTCGGTCAATAGGGTCGGGGCGTGACCGAACCCGCCGCCGTCCCCGCCGAACCACCCGTCGGCCCCTCGCGCCGCCCGGGTCGGCAGCCGGCCAGCTCGCGCACCGAGATCGAACACGCCGCGTTCCGGCTCTTCGACGAGCGCGGCTTCGAGCAGACCACCGTGGACGACATCGCCGGGGCCGCCGGGATTGCCCGGCGCACCTTCTTCAGCTACTTCGCCTCGAAGAACGATGTGCCGTGGGGCTCGTTCGACCGCGAACTGGACTACCTGCGCGCGGTGCTGGACCAGACGCCGGACAGCGTCCCGGTGATGGAGGCGATCCGGCGGGCGGTCCTGGCCTTCAACACCGTCGACCCCGCCGAGCAGCCCTGGCATCGCAAGCGGCTGGCCCTGATCCTGAGCACCCCGGCCCTGCAGGCCCATTCCACCCTCCGGTACGCCCAGTGGCGGCAGGTCGTCTGCGAGTTCGTGGCCCGTCGGCTGGTCGCACCGGTCGGTTCGCTGCTGGTCCAGACCATCGGTTACGCCTCGCTGGCCGCGGCCATCGCCGCCTACGACGTCTGGTTGACCCAGGACGATGCCGACCTGCTCGACCTGCTGGACACCGCCTTTCGCGATCTGGCCGACGGCTTCGCCCGGGCGCAGCCGCCCCGGACGCTCACGCCGGTTCGGTCAGACCGGCCCGCAACGCCGCCAGCTCGTCCTCGGTGATCCCCCGTGAGGCCGCCCACCCGGCCGCACCGCCGTGCTCGCGGTCCAGCCCGGCCAGCAGGCCGACGATCGTCTGCTCCTGCGCCTGGTAGACCTGCGGCGGCACGCGGGCGATGTGCTCGCGGTACCGGGGCCAGCCCAGGAAGCGCGCGACGATGCGATCCATGTGGACGGCCGTGCGCAGGTAGTCGGCGACGATCTGCTCGTCGCGGACGCCGATCAGCCGCAGCAGCAGGGCGATCATCAGGCCGGTCCGATCCTTACCGGCCGCACAGTGCACCAGCACCGGGCGCCCGGCCAACGCACACAGCACCCGCACCACGGTGGGCAGCGGGGAGGCCGGGGCGGCCAGGTGATCGAGCGAGAAACGCAGGGCCTGCTCGTCGGGCGGCACGCCGTCGGCCGGGGACAGGTCGCGCAGCGGCGCGTTCAGGTAACACACCCCGGTGTCGGCCATCGGCCCGCGCCCCTCGCCGACCGCCTCCGGGCCGGCCCGCAGATCGACGATCAGCTCCAGCCGCAGCGAGGTCACCAGGAAATCGACGTCCGCCGCCGTCAAGGCCTGCAGGGTGTCGCTGCGCACCAGCACGCCGGGGCGCAGCCGGCGGCCGTCCTCGGTGGGCAGACCGCCCAGGTCCCGGAAGTCCAGTGCGCCGACCAACGGGCTGCGGGTCGGCTCCGGCCGCACGTCAGGCACGGCAGACCCGGCGCACCGCCTGCAGCAACTCGTCGGCCGGGGGCGGCCCGGACGGTCGCCCCGGCCCCGGTGGCAGGGCGCCGGCCGGGGTCGAGGCCGGGGCCGAGACCGGAGCACTGCCCTGCCGGCGGCGGCGACGGATGGCCGCCGCCCGCCGCACCGGATCGTCACCGACCACGAAGTCCTTGACCGGGCAGTCTTTTCCGCTGCAGCCACACCCGCAACCCGAGGCCGGGGTGGTGGGGCGGACGGCCTCGGGTCCGCGAGCCGGATGCACGGCCGGCACCGCGCACGCGCCCCGCGGCGGTCGGGCCGCCTCGTCGCCCAGGATGTGCGCGCCCAGCTCCTGCGGCCACAGCGCGACGAACTCGGCCCCGGCCCGGGTCAACTCGTCGACCGAATGCATGCCCCAGGCCACCCCGACCGCGCGGATACCCACCGCGAGCGCGTCCTTGACGTCGCCGGCGGTGTCGGTGACCAGCACGGTGCTGGCCGGGTCGGCGTCGCGCCGGGTGGCGGCCTCGTCGTAGTCGGCGGCGCACCGGCGGCCGTAGCCGTTGCCGGCGTCGGCCAGGAAGCTGCGCATGGCCGTCTTCTTGTCCGGGGCGATATCGCCCCCGAAGACGTGGGCGAAGCAGAAGGCCAGATCGTTGGCCACCAGCACCCGGCGCAGCACCGCCATCGCGTTGGACGACATGACGGCCAGGGTGCAGTCGGTGGCCAATCGCCGGACCACCTCGGCCATGCCGGGTACCAGCGGCGGCGTGTACTCGGTGCGCAGCAGCTCCAGGAAGGCCGCGTTCACCTGCTGCGCCTGTGCGTCGTCCCGGCACAGCTTGCGGATGGAGCGAAACACGTTGCCGTTGAACAGCTCGAAGTACTTCTCCGGCCGGTCCACGCCGAGCTCGAAGCGATCGTTGATGCGCGCGAAGATCTCCCAGGACGCAATCCGGGTCTGGACCAGGGTGCCGTCCAGGTCGAAGATCACCGCCCGCACCGGCGGGCGATCGGCGTCAACCACGGGCGGCGACGCCGGTCCGGTGCAGCCGGGCGTACACCTCACCCAGCTCACCGAGGCCGACGAAGTCCATCGCCTCGCCGTAGCCGGTCCGCCCGTTCATCTCCCAGCGCAGCAGGCTGTTGTGCCCGACCACCCCGGGTTGCGACTGCCACGGGAAAGTGGTCAGCGCGGAGCCGGTCAGTTCCCAGGTCCGGTCGGCGGAGTCGATGACGGACAACGAGACCCGCTCCGGATAGAACCCGGCGCGTTCGGTGCGCCCGCCGCCGGCCTTGAGCCCGAACACCTTTCCGTCCTCGAGCACGTACCCGTGGGTCATCCGGATCTCGCCCGCCGCGTCCGGGCCGTCCTGCGTGGAGAAGTCGAACAGGCCGTGCACCACCAGATCCCGGGAGAAGTGCGCGTGCATCCAGCTCAACCGGGAGGTCTGCCGTTCGGCCCGCACCCCCCAGCTGTGATCCATGGTCGACACGCAATCGATCGGGGTGCGCAGCCCGCGCAGCTCGATCTCACCCTCGTAGTGGCCGGTCTGGTCGAAATGGCCGGCGTAGGCGTGACCCCAGGTCAACGACATGTCCCGATCGACGGCCATCGGGTCCTGCGTCGGGTCGTTGATGTCGTAGGGCTCCATCAGCGCCGTGTACCGGAAGTGGATCTCCAGACCGGCCGCCGGGTCGGAATAATCGACGTCCCACACCCGGTTCGGCTCGCTCGCCCGGACCCGAAGACCGTTGGCCAGCGAGTAATCCAGCAGGTTCGACGGTTGCGGGACGACCAGGTGCTGCCAGGCGTCCCAGTAGTCGGCCGCCCAGGGCATCGTCACCCGGCGGCTGTTCACCGAAACCGTCGAGCCGAGCACGCCCAGCGGCTCCCGGAACAGCCCGTAGATGCCGATGTTCATCGGCCGGTCGGTGTCCTGCCCGGCGTACAGGCCGAAGTAGTTCGTCTCCGACCACAACGGGTCGTCGCTGGTCGGACGATGGAACTGGGCGTCCTGCGAGCGGATCACCGATGAACCTCCTCCTGGTCGGCGCGGCGGCCGGCACCCGGCTGCGGGGCCGTCGGCACCCGGTCAGACTCTGCCCGCACCGATGCCCCGGCCATGCCATCCCGGGACAACCACACCCCGGGATGCTGTCCGAACGGGATAACGCCCCCGTCGCGGAACCCACCCTACGGTCCGTGGTGTCGGCGGCCCATCGCGCCGAGCGGTGACTCACGATCGGGACTCACGATCGGGATGTGACGACCAATGGAGGTGGTCCGGGCATGCGGTTGGCCACAGTGCTCGGCCAGGTGGTCGCCACGGTCAAGGAACCCGGGCTGGACCGGTTCACCCTGCTGGTCGTCCAGGACGCCGCCGACGATCCCGGCAGTGCCCCGGGAGCGGCCTACGTCGCCGTCGACCTGATCGGCGCCGGGGTCGGGGAGCTGGTGCTGGTCGTCGGGGGCAGCGCCGCTCACCTGGTCGCCAGCGGCACTGCCGGCCAACACGTACCGACCGACCGGGCCGTCGTCGCCATCGCCGACACGGTGATCCGGGACGGCGCGGTCACCTACCGCAAGCACTGATCCACGGGCCGACCAGAACAGTCGGCCACCACCCGCTACCAACTTGGAGGACCCCATGGCCACCACGGGCACGCCCGGCACCCTCGGGCCACGCGGCGCGCTGGGCCTGATCGAGACCAAAGGCCTGGTCGGCGCGATCGAGGCGGCGGACGCCATGGTCAAGGCGGCCAACGTGCAGATCGTCGGCCACCGGGAGATCGGCGGCGGCCTGGTCACCGTCATGGTCCGCGGCGACGTCGGTGCGGTGAAGGCGGCGACCGATGCCGGCGCGGTGGCCGCCGGCAAGGCCGGCGAGGTGGTGTCCGTGCACGTGATCCCACGGCCGCACGAGGAGACCGAAGGCATCCTGGCCATCCTCACCCGGCCGAAGGGCTGACCGTCCGCACGCCCGGCGCCCAACCCCTCGGGGTACCGGGCGTGCGGCCTCCACCCCCTTCCGTGTGTCCGACGCCGGGCCCAGCACGGTGCCGTGTCCGAATCAGGGCCGTGTCCGAATCAGTGCCGTGTCCGAATCAGTGAGGTGCGTTGATGACTGCCCAGGTGGACGGCCTGGACGCCGATCTGGCCGGCCTGGTCGATGTCCGGGCCAAGGCGCGCGCCGCGCGCCGCGCCTTCGATCTGCTCGCCGGCGCCGACCAGGCCCAGCTCGATCGCTACGTGCGGGCGATGGCCGAGGCCGGCACCCGGGCCGCCGAGGAACTGGCCCGGCTGGCCGTGGACGAGACCGGTTACGGCCTCTACGAACACAAGATCTACAAGAACCGGTACAACACCGGGTTCGTCGCCCGGTGGATGCTGCAGCGGCGGGCCGTTGGCGTGCTCTGGGTGGACGAGGCGGCCCGGGTCACCGCGGTGGGGGCGCCGATGGGCGTCATCGCCGGCATCATCCCGGTCACCAACCCGACCTCCACCGCCCTGTTCAAGTGCCTGGCCGCGGTCAAGTCCGGCAACGCCATCGTGCTGGCCCCGCACCCCCGGGCGGCCGGCTGCACCCTGCGGGCCGCGCAGATCATGGCCGAGGCGGCGGTCGCCGCCGGCGCCCCGGACGGGTTGATCTCCTGCCTGGAACAACCCACCCTGACCGTCACCGCCGAGTTGATGCGGCGCCCGGAGATCGCGCTGGTGCTCGCCACCGGTGGGCCCGGCATGGTGCGGGCCGCCTACTCCAGCGGCAAACCGACCATCGCCGTCGGTGCCGGCAACGTGCCGGCCTACGTGGGCGCCAGCGTCGCCGACCCGGCCGAGGCGGCCGAGATGATCCTGACCTCAAAGTCTTTCGACAACGGCACGGCCTGCGTGGCCGAGCAGTCGGTGGTGGTGGTCGACGCCGTGGCCGACGCGTTCCTGGCCGCCTTCGCCGCCCGCGGCGCGCACTGGCTCGACGCCGGGCAGCAGGAGGCGCTGGCCCGCACCCTGTTCGACGAGCGGGGCGCCATGCGGCCGGCGTCGGTCGGCCAGTCGGCCGGCACCCTGGCGCGCCTGTCCGGATTCTCGGTGCCGCGCGGCACCCGGGTGCTGGCCGCCCGGCTGGACCAGGTCGCGGCCGACGTCCCGCTGTCCAAGGAGATCCTCGGGCCGGTGCTGTCGGTCTACCGCGTCAGCGACGCCGCCGCCGGACTGGACCGCTGCCGGCAGGTGCTGGCCCTGGGCGGGGAGGGCCACACCGCCGCGGTGCACGCGGCCGACCCGGAGGAGATCGCGCCGTTCGCCGCGCTGCCTGCCGGCCGGATCCTGATCAACACCCCGGCCCTGTTCGGCGGCATGGGGTTCTCGGCCGAGGTCGACCCGTCGTTCCAACTGGGCACGGGCACCTGGAGCGGGTCGATCTGCTCGGACAACGTGACCCCCCTGCACCTGATCAACATCAAGCGCATCGCGCACGAGGTCCGGCCGTGGCGCACCGTCTACGACCCGGTGGAGCTGTGACATGGCGGTCGCCCTCATGAACCCCGTCCACAGTGCGGTGGACGGGTTGCTGGCCGCCGCCGCCGCGCTGCTCGAGACCGGAACGGCCGACCTCGATCCGGGCCCTGATGTCGACCCGACCGGACCGCTGCGGATCGGGGTCGACCTGGGCACGGCCAGCTGCGTGCTGGTGGTCCTGCGCGGCGAGGAGCCGATCTGGGTCGGCGCCGAACCGTCCGGCGCGCTGCGGGACGGCGTCGTGGTCGACTTCGCCCGGGCGGCCGCGACCATCGGCCGGCTCAAGCAGGCCGCCGAGGCGGCACTGGGCCTGGAGCTGGCCGACGCGGCCACCGCCTACCCGCCCGGCATCCCCGTCGACGACGCCCGGGCCTGCCGATTCGTCTGCGAGGCGGCCGGTTTCGAGCAGGTCGAGCTGGTCGACGAGGTGACCGCGGCCCAGCGGACGCTGGGCATCGGGGACGGCGTGGTGGTCGACGTGGGCGGCGGATCGACCGGTGTCGGGGTGTTCCGCGGCGGCCGGCTGGTCGCGCTGGACGATCGCCCGGGCGGCGGCCATCACCTGGATCTGATCCTGGCCGGCGCACTGGGCATCGACGTGGCCCAGGCCGAGAGCCGCAAGCGGGACCACCCCGCCGACGCCTTCGCCATCCTGATCCCCGGCCTGCAGCGGATCGCCGAGAACATCCGGGCGCTGACCCCGGATGCGGCCGACCTACCCCTGCACCTGGCCGGCGGGGCGCTGATGCTCCCCGGCGCCGGCGACGTGCTGGCCCGCTACCTGCAGCGCACCGTCGTGACCTACCCCCACGCCCTGCTCATCACCCCGGTCGGCATCGCCCGATCGGCGCCCCCTGGACGGACCCGGACATGAGCGGACCCACCCTGCGCACCTACGCCTTCGTCGACCGGATGCAGCCGCAATGCGCGGCGCACATCGCGGCCACCAGCCCCGGGGACGTCCCGCTGGCCGGGATGGCCGAGTTGTACATCGAGATGGCGCCCGGCAACGAGGTGTTCCGCGCCGCCGACGTCGCCCTCAAGGCCGCCGGTGTCCGGCCGGCCCTGCAGATCATCGAGCGCGAGTTCGGTCTGCTGGAAATCCATTCCGAGCAGCAGGCCGAGGTATTGGCCTCCGGTCAAGCCGTGTTGGACGAGCTGGGCCTGACCGAGCTGGACCGGCTCAAGCCGGTGATCGCCTCCACCCAGTTCATCACCAACGTGCACCCTTACCAGGCGCAGCTGCTCAACAAGTGGCGCAAGGGCTCGATGATGATGCCCGGCCAGAGCCTGTTCGTGATGGAGGTCGCGCCCGCCGCCTACATTGCCATCGCCGCCAACGAGGCCGAGAAGGCCGCCAACATCACCGTGATCGAGCTGCGGGCGGTGGGCCGGTTCGGCCGGATGTTCCTGTCCGGCACCGAGAGCGAGGTGCAGACCGCCCGGGACGCGGCCGTCGCCGCCCTGGAGGACCTGCCCGGCCGGGAGCACCCCCGATGACGGTCATCGGGGCCGACGCGGTCGAGCGCGCGGCCCGGGACGGGCGGCCGCTGCGGGTCGATCCGGCCGACCTGCTCACTCCCCTGGCCCGGGAACGGGCCCGCGACCTGAAGGTCGAGATCGTCACGGACACCGGCGGTTCCGGACCCACCCCGGCGCCGACCCGGTGGGCGGGCCAGGCCGCCGGCCGGCCGGCCCCGAGCCCAGCCGTGAAGCCGGCGCTGGTCCCGGCGCGGGCGGCCCCGCGGGCCACGGTGATCGGATCGGACCCGCTGCGTCTGCCGGCCCCCGACCCGGGGCCCGGCCGGGCCCTGCTCCCGGTGCTTGGCCCGCTGCTGGGCCCGGTGGCGCCGTTCGTCGGTCCGCCGTCCGGGGCGCTGTACCGGCGTGGCGCGCCGGTGACCGGGCCCCGGGAACCGACCGGCCGGACCGGCCGGGTGGTGGTGATCGGCGCCGGTCACGTCGGCATGATCACCGCGCTGCGGCTGGCCGACGCCGACCTGTTTACCGAACTGGTGCTGGTCGACGTCGACGAGGGCCGCGCGGCCGGGGTGGCGCTGGATCTGACCCACACGGCCGCCCTGTCCGGGTTCGCCACCCGGATTCGCGGGGTGGGCAGCGTCGAGGCCGCCGGACCGGCCGACTACGTGGTCATCACCGCCGGCCGGGCCCGCCAACCGGGCATGAACCGGGCCGACCTGATCAGCACCAACGCCGCGATCGTCGGCGAGTTGTCCCGGCGCGTCGCGGCGACCTCACCGCACGCGGTCCTGCTCGTCGTCACCAACCCGTTGGACGAGATGACCCAGCATGCGTGGGCTACCTCGGGCTTCCCGGCCCGCCGGGTCATCGGGATGGCCGGCGTGCTGGACACCGCGCGGTTCCAGGCCCTGGCCGCGCCGACGGTGTCGGCCACCGCCCGCCCCGACCGGGTCAGCGCCTGGGCCCTGGGCAGCCATGGTGAGGAGATGGTCGTGCCGCTGTCCCAGGCCAGTCTGGACGGCCGCCCCCTGGCCGGCCCGGAGATCGACGCGGTGGTCACCCGCACTCGCGGGTCGGGCGCCGAGGTGGTCGGGCTGCTGCGCACCGGCAGCGCCTTCCTGGCCCCGGGCACGTCGGCGGCCCGGATGGTGCTGGCGATGGCCCGGGACACCGGTGAGGTGATGCCGGCCGCCGTGCTGGCCGACGGCAGCTACGGCATCCGCGACGTGTACGTGGGGCTGCCCGCCCGGCTGGGGCGGGACGGGGTCGCCGGCATCGTCGAACTGCCGTTGCCGCCGGCCGAGCTCACTGCGCTGCGGCGGGCGGCCGAGCGGATCCGGGAACGGCTGGCCGGGCTGCCCACCCTGCTCGGGACAGGATCGATCGGGACGGCCTCGTGAAGGCGGTGGTGTTCGCCGGGGACGGCCAGGTGCGGGTCGATTCGGTGCCCACGCCGACGATCTCGCAGCCGCAGGACGCGCTGGTCCGGGTCCGCCGGGCGGCCGTCTGCGGCACCGACCTGCACGCCGTCGCCCACCCCGACGGGCTGCCGGTCGGGACCGTGCTCGGGCACGAGTTCGCCGGCGAGGTGATCGAGGTCGGCCCGGCCGTGCAGACCCATCAGCCCGGGACCATCGTGTACGGCTCGGATTTCACCGCCTGCGGGCACTGCTGGTGGTGCCGGGCCGGCGACCACTGGGAGTGCCCGCAACGACGGTTCTTCGGCACCGGCACCGCCTTCGGCCCGGCCCTGCCGGGCGCGCAGGCGCAGTTGCTACGGGTCCCGTTCGCCGACACCGCGCTGCGTGCGGTGCCGGCCGGGCTGAGCCTGGACGCGGCCGTGTTCCTGGGCGACACGTTGGCTACCGGCTACGCCGCGGTGAGCCGGGCGCAGCTGCGCGCGGGGGGCACCGTCGCGGTCCTGGGCGGCGGCCCGGTCGGCCAGTTGATCAGCCTGGCCGCCCAGGCATGCGGAGCGGGCGTCGTCGTGGTGGTCGAACCGGTGGCCGATCGGCGGGAACTGGCCGCCGCGCAGGGCGCGGTGGTCGCCGAACCGGAACTGGCCCGGACCCTGATCGACCGGGTCACCGACGGGCGGGGCGCCGATGCGGTCATCGACGCGGTCGGCGGGCCGCGGGCCCTGGACACCGCCTGCGCGCTGGTCCGGCGCCGCGGTTCGGTGATCTCGGTCGGCGTGCACCGGGACCTGGCCTGGTCGCTGCCGGTGGCCCGGGCCTTCGCCGACGAGCTGACCCTGCGCTTCGTGATCGGCGATGCGATGCGTGACGGCGACGCCCTGGTGGACCTGGTCCGTTCGGGCGCGATTGACCCCACGGTGCTGGTCTCGGACACGGTCGGTCTCGACGACGTGCCCGAGGCGTACCGCCGGATGGCGGATCGACGTACGCTCAAGACACTCATCGCGGTGTGACGCCCACGGAGGTGCGACCGATGGCCTCGGCCCAACCGCTGACCGCGCTGCCGGCCATCCCGCTGCCCGGGGACGCCGGCCCGGTCGACGAGCTGGCCGCCGTGATCGCCCTGCTGCAGACCCAGCCCGCCGACTCCACCGGTGCGGCAACGGATCTGGCCGCACGGGCGAGCGCCCTGGTGGGGGCCCCGGTGACCGTCCTGGATGAGCGGTCCGGCGTGCTGGCCGGTGACCCGACCCGGGTGGCCGGGCAGGTGGCCGCGCCCGACGGCTCGGTCGCCCTGGGCTGGGGTCCGGCCGCGGACGACGCCGAGCGCTGGCGCCCGCTCCTGACCCAGGCCTGCGTGTGGCTGTCGATGATCCGGCGGCTGGACGGGGCGCCGGCGGTCGAACCGGAGAGCGTCGCCGTCCGCGAGGTCGTGCAGCAGTTGCTCTCGGTACGCGACGTCGACCAGGTCCTCACCTCGATCGCCGAGCGCACCCTGCGGCTGCTGGACGCCGACATCTGCGGCGTCATGCTCCGGGAGGGCGAGCGGGTCTGCATGCGAGCCTGTGTCGGCAACCGGGTCGCGCAGACCGCGCGGCTACGGATGCGCCGCGGCCAGGGCCTGGCCGGGCTGGTCTTCGACATCGGTCGCCCGGCCAAGGTCGACACCTATCTGGAGGACCGGACAATCAGCCCGGACTTCATGTCGCTGGCCGAGCAGGAGGAGACCCGGTCCGCGCTGGCCGTCCCGCTACGCCTGCACGGCGAGCTGATCGGGGTGTTGGAGGTGTGGCGGCGCCGACCCTCGACGTTCACCGAGCACGACGAACACCGGATGGTGGTGCTGGCCGACATCGCCACCGTGGCCATCGACAACGCCCGGCTGCACGACGAGCAGGCCGCCTCGACCGTCGAGGCCGAGCGGGCCCGGGACGAGCTGCAGCAGCAGGTAGCCATGCTCAACGGCTCCTCCCGGCTGCAGCAGAAACTGCTCACCACCGTGATCGAGGGCGGTGGCCTGCCGGCCGTCGTGCACGCGGTGGCCATCGAACTCGGCTGCGAGGTCGGTGTTTTCGGACCGGACGGGGCGATGATCGCCACCCATACCCCAGGCTCGACACCGGCGTCGTTGCCGGCCCGGCTGCCGGTGCGCGCCCGCCCGGCAACCCCGGGCCGCTGGGTTCGGCCGGTCTACGCCGACGGGGACCAGGTCGGCCAGGTGGTGCTGATCCAGGGCGAGGCGTCGGCCGAGTTGATGGACGCGGTGGCCGGGCAGGTGGCGATGGCCTGCTCGCTGGCCCTGCTGCGGGAACGAGCGGCCAGCCGGGCCCGGGCCCAGGCCGTCGACCAGGTGTTGTGGGACCTGCTGCAGGGCCCGGTGCAGCATCGGGTCGCGGCGCGGTCCCGGGCCCAGCAGCTGGGCATCAGCCTGCTCGGGTCGCTGCGGGTCCTGCACGGCCAGATCGAGAACGTCGAGGAGCTCGCGGCCGAGCAGGGCTGGGACACCTCGCACACGGACAAGGTCCGCCGCGGGGTGCTCCGCGCGGTGCGCGGCGTCGACGAGGCCCGGCGGCTGCCGTTGACCGGCATGCGCGGGGACCTGCTGGTCGCCGTCGCCGCCGATCTGGACCGGGCGTCGGTCAAGGACCTGGCCGCCGCGACCTGCGCCGCCATCCACGCCGAGTGGCCGGGCCTGCGGCTGACCTGGGGGGTCAGCCGGGAGCGGGCCAACCCGATGGAGCTGCCGAACGCGCTGAGCGAGGCGGAGACCGCCCTGGCCGCGGCCCGCCGGCTCGGCGGCCGCAACGCGCTGCTGTACGAGGAGCTGGGCATCGTCCGGTTGCTGCTCGGCTCGGGCAACGACCCCGACCTGCAGACCTTCATCGAGGAGGTCACCGGCCCGCTGATCGCCTACGACCGGGACAACGACGGCGCGCTGATCCGCACCCTGCGCGCGTTCTTCGACGCCGATTGTTCCCAACGGGTGGCCGCCGAGCGACTGTTCGTCCACCACAAGACGCTTCGGTACCGGTTGGAACGGATCCGGCAGCTCACCGGGTTGGACCTGAGCCGGCACGAGGACCGGATGCGGGCCGATTTCGCGTTGCGGCTGCTGCAGGTCAACCAGACCTCGGACGCGATCGGGGACTGAGCGAACCGACCGAAACCCCGACCTTCAGCCGGTCGGGGTGACCGCCTGCCCGACGACCTCGTCGGTCTCCGAATGCGGGCGGGCGATGATGTGGCTGCTGTACAGCTCGCCGACCCGGGCCGCCGCGGCCCGCCCGGCATCCACCGCCGCCTTCACCGCCCCGACGTCGCCGCGGACCAGCACCGACACCTGCCCGTTGCGCAGGGTCCGGTACCCCTGCACCTGGACATTGGCCGCCTTGACCATGGCGTCGGCCGCCTCGATCGCGCCGACCAGGCCCTTGGTCTCGATCAGGCCCAGCGCACCGGTCGGCCCGGCGGATTCGGTCATGGTGCCTCCCGTTGGACGAGGGCCGACGGTATCCCCGCCCGGCGGCCGTGGTGTTGTCCGGTGCGGACAAGCCGTCCCCCTGGGGTTGTCCGCCGGGTCGCCGGTGGGTCGCCGCCGGTGCGCGGTCGACCCCGCCGCCCGGTCAGCCGCTCCGCAGGCAATCCCGCCGGCGCTGCAGATGACGCCGCTCGGTCTGGCCGCCGACCAGCCGCAGGGCCGCGTCGAACTGCGCCACCGCCTCGGCCGGACGCCCGGCGCGCACCAGCATCTCGGCCCGCGCGGCCGGCAACAGGTGATAGCCGTCCAGACCGGTGAGCTGATCCAGCCGGGCCAACCCCGCATCCGGCCCGTCGGCCAGTCCGACCGCGACCGCATGGTTCAGGGCGACCACCGGCGAGCCGGTCATGGCCAGCAGCTGCCCGTAGAGCGTCGCGATCGCAGGCCAGTCGGTGTCGGCGGCGGTCCGCGCGTTCGCGTGCTGGGCCGCGATGAGGGCCTGGACCTGGTACACCCCGGGCCGCATCCGGCCCAGCGCCGGGCCGAGCACCCGGTTGGCCCGGTTGATCATCGCCAGGTCCCAGGACGAGCGATCCTGATCCTCCAGCAGCACCAGGTCGCCGGCCGCATCGAAGCGGGCACCGGTGCGCGAACGTTGGAACAGTTCCAGGGCCAGCAGGCCGGCGATTTCCGGCTCCTGCGGCAGCAGGTCGGCCAGCACCTCGGTCAACCGGATCGCCTCGTCCATCAGGTTGACCCGGGCGCCGGCCGACCGGCGGGACAGGTAACCCTCGTTGAAGACCAGGTAGAGCACGGCGAGCACCACCTCGACCCGTTCGGCCAGGTCGTCGGGCCGCCGCAGCGGGATCCGGGCCTCCCGGATCTTGCGCTTGGCCCGCACGATCCGTTGCGCGATCGTCGCCTCCGGCGCCAGGAAGCCGGCCGCGATCTCGGCCGTGGACAGCCCTCCGACCAGGCGCAGGGTCAGGGCCACCTGCGCATCGGGGTGCAGCGCCGGATGGCAGCACAGCAGGATCAGCCGCAACTGCTGATCCCGGATCGCGTCGTCGTCGATCATGAGCTCTTCCCCCGGATCTTCCTCGGGGTCCGGACCGTCCACCGGCTCGGCCAGCAGGTCCCGCGCAACGGCCAACGTGCGGCGGTAGGCCGACCCGGCCCGGCGGATCCGGTCGATGGCCTTGCGGGTGGCGACCGTGCGCAGCCACCCGGCCGGATTGTCCGGGACGCCGGTGCCCGGCCAGGCCTGCACCGCCTCCATCAGGGCGTCCTGCACCGATTCGTCGGCGACGTCGAGGTCGCCGAACCGGCGCGCGAGAATCGCGACCATCCGGCCGCTGTCCTCTCGCGCCAGCCGCGTCACCGCATCGGCGACCGGATCGCTCACTCGCCCGTCGGCCGGTAGGTCAGCGGCCGGACCTCGATCGCCCCCTCGATCGGCAGCGACCGGGCCAGGTCCAGGACCTCGTCCAGGGTGTCGGCCCGCACCAGGTAGAACCCACCCAGCTGCTCCTTGGTCTCGGCGTACGGACCGTCGAGCACCTTGGGCACGGTGCCGGCGGCCAACCGCACGGTGGTCGCGCTCGGGGTCGTCTGCAGACCGCCCCCGGCGATCCAGTGCCCGCCGTCGATCAGCCGCTGGTTGAAGGCCAGGAAGCCGCCCATCATCTGCTCCCATTCGGGCGAGCCGTACTCCGGGGCGAACGCCTCGTCGCGGTAGATCAGCACCATGTACTCCATGACAACTCCCTGGGTCGAGCGGGGCGGATCTTCATGATCCCGCCGCGGCCGGGTCCGTCCCCGCCGCTGCCCCGTTGACGCAGCGGGCCGGCCGGATCGACACCCCGGCCACTCAGAATTTCCGGGACGCGGTCCCGCCGGGCCCGGACACCGTCAGAGCGCGTCCAGATGCTCGATGTTGGCGCGGTCGCCGGGATCGTCCGACGGGTCGGCAGCGAACCAGGCATCCAGGATCTCGGTCAGCACCGCCCGGGAGGTGCTCCGCAGCGACAACGCCAGCACGTTGGCATCGTTCCAGCGGCGCGCCCCGGCCGCGGTGGGGGCATCCCAGCACAGGGCGGCCCGGACGCCCGGCACCTTGTTGGCGGCGATGCTGGCGCCGGTGCCGGTCCAGCAGCAGACCACGGCCGACTCGGCCCGGCCCTCGGCGACGTCGCGGGCGGCGGCCGCAGAGGCCCACGCCCAGTCCGCTCGCTCTCCCGCGGCCAGCGCGCCGTGCCGGATGGGCCGGTGCCCGCGGGCCGTCAGCTCGTCGAGCACGGCCCGGGCGACCCCGGTGTCCTCGTCGGCGGAGACGGAGATGCGCACGGTCGGTCACGCTACCCGCGGCGAGCCGTAGCGTGAGCGGCATGCCGCAAGTCAGTGCCCAGGTCGTGGTCCCGGTCCCGCCGCAGGTCGCGTTCGCGGTGTCGCAGACCACCGGCGAGCTCCGGCTGACCTGGGACCCGTTCATCCGCCGGCAGTACTTCCTGGACGGGGCCACCGCGCCGGCCAAGGGGGTCCGCACCCGCACCCTGGCCCGGCTGGGCCCGGCGATGACCAGCGAGTACGTCTCCTACCGGCCACCCACCAGCGTGGGCATGACCATGGTCGA
Source organism: Nakamurella multipartita DSM 44233 (assembly GCF_000024365.1). Lineage (NCBI taxonomy): Bacteria > Bacillati > Actinomycetota > Actinomycetes > Nakamurellales > Nakamurellaceae > Nakamurella > Nakamurella multipartita. The sequence continues at coordinate 2,576,253 of NC_013235.1, read as the reverse complement.
CGGGCCCTGGTTCTTCGACCGGTTCGGCGGCGGGTGGCGGTTTCAGGCCCATCCCAAGGGCACGCAGGCGGTCTGGAAGTACACCTACTCGGTGCGGCCGGCCTGGCTGCGGCGGATCGCCGAGCCGATCGGCCAGTGGCTGCTGGGTCGCGAGATCCGCCGCCGCATCGAGGCTTTCGGCGCCGCCTGCCGGGATCCGGACATTCTGCGGGCGGTCGGCGGCTGAGCCTGAGTCAGGGTCGCTTGGGCTGGCCCAGCTTGTCGGCGATGCGGGCCGCGTCGGCCAGGCCGAGGCCGGTTGCCGCCCGCAGTTCCTTGACCGCCTGCAGCCGGCCCGCCTTGTCCCCCTGCCGGTACAGCTCCTTGACCCGAGCCGCCATCGCCGGGTCGATGCTGACCTCCGTCGGGTCGACCCGGCTCTTGGCCGCCCGGCGGATGGCCAGGAACGGGATGGTGAGTATCGCCAGCGAGATCAGGGTGATCCAGATCCAGGAGTCCACCGTCCCATCCTAGGAAGCAAACCCCGCGGCCCCGCCCACCGGCGCCCGGCGATCGATGGCGTCCACGACCGCCGGCGCGGATGCTGGTCGTCATGGACGAACCGCACCGCCGGGTGCTGCAGATGCGATTGGTGGTCGAGACCGCCGACTTCGACGAGGCCGTCGTGTTCTACCGGGACGTGCTGGGGGCGCGGGAGGAATTCGTCGGGCACGGGGACGCGGGCGAGAAGGTGATGATCCTGGACGTCGGGCGAGCCACCCTGGAGCTGTCCAACCCGGCCCAGGTGGCCATGATCGACCGGCTCGAGGTCGGCCGCCGGGTGGCGCCGCGGCTCCGGGTCGCGTTCGAGGTCGCCGACGTGGACGGGGCCACCGCCGCGTCGGTCGGTGCGGGCGCCGAGTTGATCGTGCCGCCGACGCGCACCCCGTGGGATTCGCGTAACGCCCGGCTGGCCGCCCCGGCCGGGCTGCAGCTCACCCTGTTCCAGGAACTCGACCCCCAGAGACTCGACCCCCAGCAACTCGACCCGGCCGAGGGTTAACCGGTCAGTGCCGGTGCTCGGCGCGGTGCCGGGCCAGCACGTCCAGGCCGAAGTCGGCGCTGGGGTCCCGCCACACCGAATGCGCATGGTTCGCGCCCCGTTGCGTGTTGTCCCATTCGATCAGCAGCCGGGGGCCCTGCAACCGGTAGTAGTGCGGCTGGCCGGCCTGGGTCGATCCGGCCCACGCGAAGGACACCTGGTCCAGCACGGCGTCGTCCAGGTACCGCGACGCCGGGGACAGCGCGTCGGGCACCCGGCCGAAATAGGTCGCCAGCAGGCGCCGCAGCAGCTCTCGTTGCTCGGCATCGAATTCGGCCGCGGCCACGCCCTTGGCCCGGGTGGTGTAGGCGACGACCCGGTGATCGTGCGCATCCAGGCCGGCGTTCCGGTCGATCCGGTCCGACAACGCCTGCAGCTTGGCCTGTTCCACCGGATCGGGGAAGGCCTCGTCCCGCCAGACCCCGGCCAACGGGATGACCTGGTCGCCGTCGGCGACGGTGGTCCGGTTGGCGGTCACGAAATCGGACGGGGCCTTGTCCAGCAGGATCGCCCGGCGGGCCAGCTCGGACGGCAGCGATCGGACCAGGTCCCGGCCCAGGTCCTCGACCCGGGCCAACGGCCGGTTGACCGCGCCGCCCAGCAACGGCGACGCGGCCGGGTCGGCCCCCAGGAACAACGGGGTCGCCGCGACCAGGGCACCGTCGACGATCAGGTTGTTCAGCGACACGTGGTGCCCGCCGAACCGCCATCCCCAGGGCGCCGACCCGCCCGGTTCCCCGAACACGCGCAGGTAGTACAGCCCCGGGTCACGGCCGCGGATCCGGTCGAACTTGGCCGTGAAACCCTCGATCTGGTCGAGCACGTTCTCCAGGCCCATGATCGTGGCCACCGTGACGTAGGCCGGGGTGGACAGCCCGGTGGAGATCAGCCGCATCGCCGCCCGATGCTGATCGGGGCGCTGCTGGTGCACGGTCAAGCCGCCGTGATCGGTCGGGGTGTAGAACCAGCGCCGGCGCTCGGCGTCGGTGGCCTCGTTGGCCGGCGGGTGGCCCAGGCCGCGCGCCCGCTGCCGCAGATCCAGGCTGTCCACCCAGGCCTGGGCGGCCCGGGCCATGGCCGTGGCCACCTCGCGGCGGGCGGCGTCGGCGGCGGCAGGCTCGGAGAGGTTCACCCCGGGAAATGTAGCGCCGCCTCGGGTACTGGGCCAGAATTCGACCGACCCCGGCCACCGGCGCCCCGAGGAGATCTGATGAGCACGCCCACCGATGCCAACCCCGAGCTGTTGACCGTCGTCGCCCACATGCGGGCCCGCGACGGCCGGCAGCAGGAACTGCGCGACGCGCTGATCGCCCTGGTCGAACCGACCAGCCGGGAAGAGGGTTTCGTCAACTACGACCTGCACCAGGGGGTCGAGGATCCGGACCTGTTCTACCTGTACGAGAACTGGGACAACGCCGCGCTGTTGGACGCGCACTTGGGCCGCCCGCACCTGACCGAGTTCGCCGCCCGGTTGCCCGAGCTGGTCGACGACAACGGCCTGACGATCACCCGGCTACGCCGGATCGCCTGACCGGACGGCGGCCCGATCGCGCCGCGGCAGCAGCAGCGAAAGCCCCACCCCGAGCCCGCAGAGCCCGGCGGTGACCAGGAAAATCTCCTGGTACTCGGTGGTCAGGGCCTGCTCCAGGGCCCGACTGAAAGCGGCCAGGCGGTCGTTGAACTGCTCGTCGGTGATCCCGATCGGCAACGGGGGCACCAGGTCTCGGGTCAGGTCCCGGAACCGCCAGAGCCCGAACGCGGTGAGCGCGGACAACCCGATCAGCATGCCGGTCATCCGCGCGACCACCACCGCGGCCGAGGCGACGCCGTGGGACGGGGCCGGCACCACCCGCAGCGTCACCGCGGACAGCGGCGCGATGACCAGCCCGAGGCCGAACCCGGCCACCGCCAGATCACTGTCCAGCGCGGGCATTCCGAACAGATGGGATGATTCGCGCACCTGGGGCGTCCAGCGGCTCATCAGGACGAATCCGCCGGCGGCCAGAGCCAAACCGGCCGCGCTGACCCACTTCTCACCGCACCGGGCGGCGAGCAGCCCGCCGACCAGGGCCCCGATGGGCAACGCCACCAGGAAGCGCACCAGCAGCTGGGCCGACTCGGCCGAGGTCATGCGCAATAGCGTCTGAGCGAACAGCTCGACGTCGACCAGGGTGACCATCAGGGCGGCCCCGGAGATCGCGCTGACCCCCAGACCGGTGAGCAACGCCCCCATCCGGACGCCCGCCGGATCCAGCAGCCGCACTCGGGCCCGCCGCTCGTACGCGACGAAGGCGACGACCAACGCCGCCACCCCGGCCAGCGCGGGCCATCCCCAGGACGGCAGGACGGATCGGGACGGGTCCGGGTTGTAGAGCGCGACCACCAGCAGGCCAAGGGCCAGGGCCAGCAGCGCGCCCCCGATCAGGTCGACGCCGGGGCGATCGCCCGGCCGCGCCGCGGAGCGGGGAACGGTCAGCTGCACCACGAGCATGGCGATCGCGGCCAGCGGCAGGTTGACCCAGAACACCCAGCGCCAGCTCTCCGGCTGGAGCGCGGCGAACAACGGCCACGAGGCGAACAGGGCGGCCACCCCGACGCCGTACAAGGTGCCCAGGACGCTGCCGATCTCCTGGGCGGCCCCGACCGCGCCCAGGACGCCGGCCCGGCGCCGCTCCGGCCACAGATCGGCGACCAGGGCCATGGTCACCGGCAACAGGGCCCCGCCGGCGATGCCCTGCACGGCGCGACCGGCCACCAGCAACGGCACCGAACCCGCCGCGGCGGTGAGGGCCGAGCCGGCGGCAAAGCCCAGCAGGCATAGCTGCAGCACCCGGCGCCGGCCGTACCGGTCGGAGGCCTGACCCAGCAGCGGCATGGCCGCGACGTACCCGAGCAGGAAACCGGTGACGATCGGGGTGGCCCGTTCCAGCCGGTTCACCGGGATGCCCAGGTCCACGACCATGTCGACCAGCAACCCGACGACGACGTACGCGTCCAGGGCGGCCAGCAGGACGGCCGTGCCGGCAGCCCCGATAGCCCAACGGCGTCCCCCCACGCCCGGATGTTACCGGGGTGACGGGACGCCGTCGGCTGGCTGCGGTCAGCGGGGACCGGGCGTGAGCTAGCTCACGGGATGCGCAGGACCTGGCCCGGGTAGATCAGGTTCGGGTCCGGGATGATGTCGGAGTTGGCCTGGTACACGGCCTCCCAGCCACCGGAGACGCCGTTGGCGGCGGCGATCTTGTAGAGGGTGTCGCCCGAGGCCACGGTGTAGGTGCCGTCGGCCGCGCTCCCGGCGGTCACCGACGAGCTGCTGGAGCCGGACGAGTCGCTGTCCTGGTTCCAGGAGCGGTGGCTGCCCCGCGAGGACTCCTGGGTGTCGTTCTGGCTGCGGCTGCTGCGCGAGGAGCTGCTGTCCGAGGACGAGCTGCTGGCGGAGCTGCCGGACGAGCTGCTGGAGGAGCTGTCGGACGAGCTGTCGGACGAGGAGGACGAACCGCTCACCGAGCGCTGGGTGGCACCCTCGCCGCCGCCGGCGTAGGCGCAGGCCCAGGCGCCCCAGCCCTGACCGGCCAGCGTCTTCTCGGCGATGGCGATCTGCTGCTCCTTGGTGGCCAGGTCGGCGCGAGCGGCGTACTCCTGGCCGCCGAAGGCGTTCCAGGTGGACTGCGAGAACTGCAGGCCGCCGTAGTAGCCGTTGCCGGTGTTGATGGACCAGTTGCCGCTGCTCTCGCACTGCGCGACGGCGTCCCAGGTCGAGTCGGGGGCGGCGGAGGCGGTGCCGGCGCCCAGACCCAGGGCGGCAGCGCCGGCGACCACGCCGACGGTGGCACCACGGAGGGCGAAGGTGCGGGCCTTGGAAGGCTTGCGATGGCGCGCGACGGTACGACGGGTCATGTCTGTGTTTCCCCTAGCTACGCCTGCGAGGTGAGCTGTCGGGTTCGGGCGCGACCCACTCCAGCGCCGATGGCGTTGGCGAATGGGTGCAGGGGATCGCCCGTCCGGACCCACTGGGGGTGGGCCCGAATTAACCCCAAGGAAGCCATGCGGCTCCCGAAGTTGGTTTCCCCGCTGCTGTCCTAGCCTTTCTGCTCTTTCGGTTCTCCGGGCCTGGGTGGACAGCACTCGGCGTGTGGCCCGGAGTTTTACGGACGGAGGCGCCGGGCGAAAACCCGGCTCCCACAAGACGATACGGAGCAGGGATCGAATGTCCAGGGACCCGATCTGGACATAACGGATTGGTAACGATCAGCTCGGCAGGCCGCGGTGCGGCGTTTTGGCTGCTGGACCGGGGTCTGACGACCGCTTCCCCACCCTCCGGTCGACCTACCTGTGGATCATCCAAATTCACCCGATCGGCCTAGTATTTTGGACAAGCTTTACTAGGACCGCGCACAGCGGTCGCACAGCGTGCGCACCGCCGCACCGGTCGGCCGCGCCAAGTATTCCCCGTTGTTCGCGTCAGTAAACACCGTGTGGCCCATGGGCCAGCGGGGAAGAGCCTGTGGATGACACATGGACGCGTGCTGTGCGTGGTGCTCGCCGGGGGCCGCGGATCGCGGCTGGGCCCCCTGACCACAGGCCGGGCCAAGCCGTCGCTGCCGGTCGGCGGCAACTACCGGTTGATCGATCTCGCCCTGTCCAACGCCGCCCACAGCGGCCTGTCCGACGTCTGGGTGCTCCAGCAGTACGAGCCGCACCTGCTCAGTGAGCATCTGGCCGGCGGTCGCCCCTGGGACCTGGACCGCACCCGGGGCGGCTTTCGTCTCCTCGCCCCGTTCCAGGGACCGGCCCACGACGGGTTTGCCTCCGGCAACGCCGACGCATTGATCCGGAACTGGCCGGTGATCGCCGCCTACGACCCGGAGGTCCTGCTGGTCTGCAGCGCCGACCACTTGCTCACCCTGGACCTGCGCGCCGTGCTGGCCCAGCATCGGGAGTCCGGCGTCGACGCCACCGTCGTGTCCACCACCCTGCCGGCGGGCGCGGACGTGTCCCGTTACCTGGTGGTACAGGCCGACGGCGGTCGGGTCCGCTCGGTCGACTACAAGCCCGAGCACGGCCGCGGCCGCTCCGTCGGCACCGAGGTCTTCGCCTACCGCCCGGACGTGCTGGCCGAGCACCTGCGCGAGCTGCATCGCACCGGCGAGCTCGGCGACTACGGCGAGCGGCTGTTGCCCAGCCTGGTCGCCGACGGCACCGTGGGCGACTTCCACCACCGAGGGCACTGGCGTGACCTGGGCACGCCGATGGCCTACCTGGACGGGCAGCTCGAGCTGTTGCGGGACCGGCCGCCGATGCGGCTGGACGACCCGGACTGGCCGATCCTGACCTCCATGCCGATGCGCGGTCCGGCCCGGGTCCGCCGGACCGCCGAGCTCGAACGCGTCTGGCTCGCGCCGGCCGCCGACGTCGCCGGCGCGGTGGTGAACTCGGTGCTCGGGCCGGGGGTGGTGATCGAACGCGGCGCCACCGTCCGGCACAGCGTGCTGATGGACGACGTCGTGGTCCGGGCCGGCGCCCAGGTCAGCCGGTCGGTGATCGCCGAGGGCAGCGTGGTCGGCCGGCGGGCCACGCTGGGGGCACCGCAGGCGCGGCACCCCGTGGTGATCGGGGCCCACCGCCGGATCGCCGCCGACGCCGAGCTGCCGGCGGGCACGCAGGTGGAGCCGCACCGACCTCGCGACCTGATCCGCGCCGCGCGCTGACCCGCAGGCCGGCGTCCGCGCGCCCGGCCCGCGGGGGCACTAGGGTGCCGGCTGTGATCGGTCGCAGCAAGTCCCGCGGGCACGTCGTCCTGGCCACCGCCGACAGCGAATCGTTCGACTCCCTGTCCCGGCGCCCGACCGCCCGGGCCGACCGATACCTGATGGGCAAGTCGCTGCGCGACAAGGTGTCCCGGCAGTCGCTGGCCGACTGGGCGCCGCCGATCGGCCGGCCCGACCCGGTCCAGCTGATCATGGACTCGCACGAGGGTCGGCTGGACTGGCTCATCCCGATCCGGGTGGGCCGGATGATCGGCAGCCCCTACGGCTTCCTGCGTGGGACGGCCATCGTGATGGCCGAGGACGTCGCCCGGTTGCCCTCGACCGGCATCACCCCGGTCATCTGCGGTGACTCGCATCTGGGCAACTTCGGCTTCTACGCCTCGCCCGAGCGCGACCTGGTCATGGATCTGAACGACTTCGACGAGGCCCACCCCGGTGGCTGGGAATGGGACCTGCGCAGACTGGTGGCCAGCATCTGGGTGGCCGGCCGGCAGAACGGGGCCGGCGAGTCGGACTGCGAGTCCGCCGCGCGGCAATGCGTGGCCGCCTACCGCACCGAGGTGCGGGAACTGGCCCGCACTCCCCTGCTGGCGCGCTCCTACCAGCGGATCGACGTCGACCACCTGCACAAGACCACCTCCAACCCCTCACTGCGGCAGGAGATCCGGCGCGCCGTCTCCCGGGCCCGCCACCGCACCAGCGACCGCGCGCTGCCCCGCTTCACCCATCAGGAGCAGGGCCGGCGCCGGATCGTGGAGGAGCCGCCCCTGATCACCCGGGTCAGCGAGCAGGACTTCGCGATCCTGTCCGCGGGGCTGGACGGGTACCTGCAGACGCTGGCCCCGCACTGGCGGCGGGCCCTGGGCGGCTACACGATCGTCGACATCGCCCACAAGGTCGTCGGGGTCGGCAGTGTCGGGTTGCGCGCCTACGTGGTGCTGCTCGAGGGCAGCAGTCCCGACGACGTCGTCTTCCTGCAGCTCAAGCAGGCCCGCCGGTCGGTGCTGGCCAAGTACGTGCACGGCGAGTCGGCCTGGCACGCCCATCAGGGCCAGCGGGTGGTCGAGTACCAGCAGGCCCTGCAGACGGTCAGCGACCCGTTGCTGGGCTGGGCCGAGGCCGACGGCCGGCAGTACTACGTCCGCCAGTTCCGGAACATGAAGGGCACCGTGGCCCTGGACTCGATCGACGGCTCGGCGCTGGCCGACTACGCCGGCATCGTCGGGCATCTGCTGGCCAAGGGCCACGCCCGGACCTCGGGCGCCTCGATGATCGCCGGATACTGCGGCAAGAGCGACAAGCTCGACGTCGCGCTGGCCCATTTCGCGCGGCTCTACGCCGATCAGACCGAGGCCGACCATGCGGCGCTGGTCAAGGCGGTCCAGCGGGGCATCATGCCGGTCGAGCGGGGCCTGTAGCGCGGGCCGACCCGGACGACCGAGCGCGGGACGGGCGAGCGCAGGAACGGCGCGAGCCGCCGGTCGGCGCGAGCTGGCGGGGCCGGGAACTGCCGCCGGACACGGACAACCCCCGGGCCGTTTCCCTCGCGATGCTCGCGGGGGGCCGATTGGACGGGGTCGGCGGCGCCGGGGGTCGGGTGACTGTCCGTGAATTGCTGGACCGCAGTTCCTCGACGAGGACTGGAGGGCCCTTTCGGTCGGTGCGGCCTAGCGGCCAGCCACCTCACGTGTCCGAGAAATACTCAACTCAGGACCACCTCCTTCCTCGTGTACCAGCGAACTTACGTCGCGATCCGCACCCGCGCAACGGTTTTCCGCCACCCGCGAAATCGGTTGGCTCGGCCGGGCCAACCAGGGCGTTCAGCCCGCCGGCGGGCAGCCGGCCCGCTTGGCCAGCACCACAGCGGCCGCGATCAGATCGGGCCCGTGGGTCAGGGCCGGGTCGTTGTGGTCGGCCCCCTCGATCGCGATCACCACGGGATCGCCGGCCGACCGGGCCGCCACGGTCAGGCTCAGCGCGGGTGGCACGAGAGTGTCCGCGGTGCCGTAGACCACCGTGGTGGGCACCGGCAGGGCCACCGTCAGGTCGACCACCGGGAACCGGTCCCGCAGCAGCCACCGCACCGGCAGCACCGGGACCTGCCGCTGGGCCACGTCGGCCAGCTCGGTGAACGGGGAGCGCAGCAGCAGGGCGGCCGGGGGGTGCTCGGTGGCCAGCCGGGTGACCACGGCCCCACCCAGGCTCTCCCCCAGGTAGATCAACTCGTCCGCGGACAGGCCGGCGTCGCCGGTCAGGAACGCGTAGGCCGCACGGGCGTCGGCCGCCAACCCGTCCTCGCTGGGCCGACCGGGATTGCCGCCATAACCGCGGTAGTCCAGCAGCAGCACCCCGAAGCCGGCCTCACGCAGGGCCCGGGCCAACGGCAGCCGGCCGGCCCGGTTACCTCCGTTGCCCGGCGCCACCAGCACCGTGCTGCGGCACCCGGCCGGGTCGCGGGGCACCGGCGCCCGCACGTACAGCGCGCGCAGGGCCACGCCGTCCTCGGTGGTCAGGGTGACGTCCAGGGCGTCGTCGAGCAGCGCCGAGGCCGCCGGCACGGCACTGGTGTCGGGCTGGTAGATCAGCCGCCGTTGCCCCGACCACAGCACCGCGACTCCCGCGAGCAAGGCCCCGACCAGGACCAGAACGATGGTCAGCATGCGCCGCCGGACCCGTCCGGGCAACCGCGGTCAGCGCTGGTCGTACTCGTCGATGACGTGCATGGCCGCCTCTTCGGCGCTGGCCCCGGCCCCGTCGATGCCGACGTCGTCGGCCAGCACGTCGTTGCGGTTGTCCGCGTAGGCGTCGGACCCGTCGGCGACCAGCCGCCCGGCCCGCACATCGCCGACCTCGTCGCCCGACTCGTCGAACAGGTTCTCCTCGTCCCGTTCCCAGACGTCCGGCGTCTCGGCCCGGAGCAGCTCATCCAGGCTCTGCCCCCGCTCCTCCTCGGACTCGGTGGGCACCTGCACCGTCGGTTCACGGTCCGGGGGGTTGTAGCCCTCGTCGAGGAAGTCGTCGAGCCGCTCGTCGGACAACGTGTCGCTGACGGTCAGCTGCTCGGAGACCCCTTCGGTCACGTCGTACCCGGGTTGCGTCTCGTCGATCATGTCCACCACCGTAGCCGTCGCGCGGGCGCAGCCGCGTCAGGCGCCGAGCAGGTACAGCAGACCGGCGACCAGCACCGCGATGCCCAGGACCCCGCCGGCCAGCAGGCAGGACACCACCAGTAGCCACAGGCCGCGCAGCCGCATCGGCGTCAGCGGCGCCAGCTCATCGCTGGCCGCGAACTCGGCCAGCACCCCGGCGGCCTTGACCCCGCGCCAGAGCCCGCGCAGCGCCCGCACCGGGCGGGAGCGGCGCGCGGCGACGGCGCCGACCTTGCCCACGCTCAGGTTGTCGATCAGCTGGGCCCACAGGTCGCGTCCGGTGACCAGGCCGGTGAGGGCGACGACGAGGGTGTCCCGGTCGGCGGCCACCGCGAGCAGTTGCCGGCGGCGCCAGGCCAGCCAGCCGGCCAGGACCAGGCCGAAGCCGGCCAGCACGACCCAGAACCAGTCGTCCGGGCCGGGCCGGGACAGGGCGATCGAGATGACCAGCACGGCCGGCACCACCGGGACCAGGATGACCAGCAGGATCGGCACCCGCGTCGCCTTGATCACCGGAATCAACACCGAGACGAACCGGCTGATCGCCGTGTCCCGCGCGGCCGCGGCCGCCGTCATCGCCTGCTTGGTCCGCGAGGGGGCCGGTAAACCCTTACCCTCAACTGGAGGTTGAGACATGACCCACCCCTTGCGCGTCGATTGACGGGAGCTCGACGGCCCCCTCGACACTGTCGGCACCGGCCGCGGTGTCGAAACCCTCCGCTTCGGCGGCACGGCAGTTGACGGCGGTCAGCCGGGCCCCCACTGCCTCCCCGGCCTCGGCCAGGACCTGCAGCTGCTCGGGGGTCAGCGCGTCGATCACCAGATCGCGGACCGTGGCCACATGCCCCGGGGCGGCGTCGGCGATGGCCTGCCGGCCGGCCGGGGTGATCAGCACGAGAAGGCCGCGCCCGTCGGTGCGGCACTCCTCGCGGCGCACCAGCCCACGCGCCTGCATCCGCTTGAGATGGTGCGAGAGCCGGCTCTTCTCCCAGCCGGTGGCCCGGCCCAGTTCACCGGCTCGCAGCCCCTCCGGGCCGCCCTCGGTGAGCACGACGAGCACCTGGTAGTCGGCCGAGGACAGCGCCGAATCGGCCACCAGCTGCCGGTTCAGGGCCGCGGCCAGCGGCGCCCCGAACTGCTGGATCGCGCGCCAGGCTCGCTGCTCCGAGTCGGAGAGCCAGCGCGGTGAGGACGTCATACCTGCGAGAGTACCCAGAAATGGGCAAGAGGTTGATGGATCAACTTCGCCCAGGATGTTCGAACACGGGCACGTCCCCGACGATCGGATTGGTCCGGCGCGACGGTGCGAAGTACTTCGTGGTCAGGTTGACGAAGGTGGCCAGCCGGTTCCGGTTGCCCAGCAGCATCACGATGTGCACGAACAGCCAGGCCAACCAGGCCAGGGTCCCGGTCAACCGGATGGACCGGCCCTTGATCAGCTGGATGTCGGCGATGGCCGCGCGCCGGCCGACCGTCGCCATCGTGCCCTTGTCGTGGTAGTGGAACGGGTGGGTCGGGCGGCCGGCGATCAGGGCCACGACCTGCTTGCCCGCGTGCTGCCCGCCCTGCAGCGCGGGCTGGGCCAGCTGCGGCAGCGGTTCGGGCAGCAGCGCGATGTCGCCGACGGCGAAGATGTTCTTGAAGCCGGTGACCCGCAGATCCTTGTCCACGGTGATCCGCCCGCCCCGGCCCTGCGGCAGGCCCCAGTCCTTCACCGCGGCCGGGACCGTGACCCCGGTGGCCCACACCACGACGCCGGCCTTGAGAAATTCACCGCCACCGAGGACCACCCCGTCGGGTCGCACCTCGGCCACCGAGGTGTTCAGCCGCAGCTCCACCCCGCGCTCGCGCAGGGCCCGCGCGGCGAAGTCCCGCAGCGGCGGCGCGAACGGGGCCAGCACCTTGTCCGACATCTCGACCAGCACGATGTGCGTGCGCCGGGGATCGAGCTCGGGATACACCGTGGCCATCGCGTCGTTGCGCAGTTCGGCCAGCGCACCGGCCATCTCGACTCCGGTCGGGCCGGCCCCGACCACCACGATGGCCAGGTCCTCCTCGGTGTTGGCCGCGGCGGCGTGCTCCAGGTTGGTGAAGATCTTGTCCCGCAGCCGCAGCGCCTGGGCCCGGGTGTAGATCGCCAGCGAGTTCTCCTGCGCACCCTTGGTGCCGAAATAGTTGGTCGTCGCGCCGGTGGCGATGATCAGGTAGTCGTAATGCAGGCCGGTGCCGCCGACGAAGCTGATGTGCTGGGTCCCCGGGTCGATGCCCTCGACCTCGGCCTGCCGGAAGCTCACGTTGCGCTGCGCCATCCGGGTGGCCCGCAGGAAGAAAGTCACATCGCCGGGGTTCAGCCCGGCGGTGGCCACCTGGTACAGCAGCGGTTGGAACGCGTTGTAGGTGTGGCGGTCGACCAGCGTGATGTCCACGTCGGCCTTGCCCAGCGCCCGGACCGCGGTCAACCCACCGAAGCCGCCACCGAGGACCACGACGTGCGGCCGCCGCGGCGCACCGGACACCGCGGCCGGGCCGCCCGGTGCACTCGGGTCGACCTGATGGTTCACTCGACGCTCACTCACGCGTTCTCCTCGCCGGTCGTTCGGGCGTTTCCCTGGCCACGCTAACCGTCGGCACCGACAGCGTTCCGGCCGGGCGGGAGCCGATCGGCGACCACGGCCAGGACCGTGACCAGGATCATCTCCACGACGACCAGTGCGCCCTGCCACAGTGCCCACGAGCCACCCGCTCCCAAACCGGCGGTGTCCAGTCCGGTCGCCGACATGATCACCAACACACCCAGGACCGCGGCGAGGGCGGTCAGCGCCAGGGCCAGCCGCCGGGCCGCCGGGGGTGCCCCGCGCAGGGCCAGCACGATGCCCAGCGGCAGGAAGACCAGCGCGACGACGGCGCCGGCCATGTGCGCCTGCGCATGCCCGGACATGGCGCCGCCCCCTTCGTCGGTGCGGACCACGGCCATCAGGGCGGCACCGGCGAAACCGACCCAGAGCACGGGCCGGGTCGGGCCGGGCGCGGCGGCGCCGGCCAGCAACAGCAGCGGCGCGGCGCCCAGCGCCACCGCCCACACGGTGAACACCCAGCCGGTCGGGCCGAGCCCGTACTGGGACACCGAGATCTCCGGCGGGAACGGATCGTCGGTCAGCACCTGCAGGGCGACCCAAAGCAACCAACCCAGAGCCGTGCAGGCCCGGCCGGCGATCAGCGTGGCGGAGCGAGTCCCTGCACCACGTCCGTCCACGAGGGCCATTGTCCGGCCGCCGTGCCGATACCGGTGGCGGCCAGCACGGCGCGGGCGATCGCCCGGGTCACCACGTCAGCCCCTTCGGCGGTGATCTGCCGGTAGGTCAGCGGGTCGGGCGCCGGGCCGTGCTCGGTGGCGACGGCGAACACGATGTCCCCGTCGTCCATCGTGTGCACCGGGTTCAGGGCACGGGCCATCCCGTTCTGGGCGACCGCGGCCAGTTTCGAGCACTGCACCTTGGTCAGGCTCGCGTCGGTGGCCACCACGACCAGCGTGGTGTGCCGCAGCGGGGGCGGCTCGGTGAACCCGAAGCCGGCGACGTCGGGGCTGGTGATCGCGAGCAGGGCGGCCCGGGCCCGCTCGTCCGGGACGGGCAGGCCCGGGGCGTCCTCGGGTCGCAGCAGGTGCGCGCCCAGCAGGGTGCCGGTGTGCGGGTCCAGCGGCGTCCCGGCGGCGTTGACCGCGGCCAGGGCGGCGACGGTGGCGCCTCCGGGCAGGACGGTGGACGCGGTGCCGATGCCACCCTTGAGGCCGCCGACCACGGCACCGGTGCCGGCGCCGACAGTGCCCTGGACCGCGCCGGCCGCCCGGTCCGTCGCGCCGGGCGCGTCGGCCATCGCCTGGGCCAGCGCGGCGGCGCCGAAGCCGGCGTCCGGTCGGGCCGTGTACGAGCCGCCGCGGCCAAGGTCGAACAGGCTGGCGCCGGGCACGATCGGGGCGACGGCGTCCGGGTGCGGGCCCACCGGCAGCCCGATGCGGGCAGCCGCGAGGTGGTCCACCACGCCGCTGCCGGCCGACAGACCGAAGACGCTGCCGCCGGAGAGCACGATGGCGTGCACCCGCTGCACCGAGGCGGTCGGCGCGAGCAGGTCGGTCTCCCGGGTGGCCGGGCCCCCGCCCCGGACGTCGACCCCGGCGACCATGCCTTGATCCGGGCCCAGGACCACCGTGGTCCCGGTCAGGAAGCCCTGGCCGATGGCGGTGTGATGACCGACCCGGATCCCGGCCACGTCGATCAGCGCGTTGAAGCGTCCTGGTCCCATCAGTGGCCTCCGGAGTCCGTCGTGTCCAACGGTTCGCCGCCGTCCGGCGCACCGCGCAAGAAGTGCCGGGCCGCCGCGATGTAGGCCCGGGTGCTGGTGATGATGTCCGCGACGGCGACGTGCTCGTCGGCCTGATGGGCGATCCATTTCCCGCCGGGGCCGTAGACCACGGTGGCCAGTCCGGCGTCGCGGGTCAGGATGGTGCCGTCGGTGGCGCCGGGGACACCCCCGATCACGGCCGGCCGGCCGGTGGCGGCCAGGTGCCCGGCCAGCATCGCCTGCACCACCGGATGATCCGGCGAGGTGTTCACCGGTGGCCGGTCGTCGATGACGGTGAGCTCGGCGGTCAGCCCGCTCGCTCGGGCGATCCGGCTCGCGGTGTCGGCCAGGTCGGCCACCAGCCGGGCGTGCTCGACCTGCGGCGTGGTGCGCACGTCGATGGCCAGGGTGGCGTGCGCCGGCATCACGTTGATCTGGTCGAGCTCGCCCGCCCGCAGCACGGTCGGGGTCAGGCAGATCGGACCCAGCAGCGGGTGCTCGCCGTACGTGGCCCGCAGCACCCGTTCCGTGTCGGCGATCGCGGCCAGCATGGACCCGATGGCCGGCAACGGGTTTCGGCCCATCCAAGGCATCGCCCCGTGCGCCATGGCGCCGGTGAAGCGCACCGCGAGCCGTAATGCCCCCTTGGCCACCGGGCAGACCTCGCCACCCTCGGGCTCGCAGACGATCACCCCGTCCACGGTGCCCACCCCGGGGATCGCACCGGCGACCAGATCGGCGGCGAAACGCTTGGCGCCCAGCATCATTCCTTCTTCGCCGGCCAGCACCCCGACGACGATCCGACCGGTGAACCCGCCGAGCTCGACCGCCCGGGCGGCGTGCAGCATGGCGGCCACCCCGGCCTTCATGTCCGCGCTCCCCCGGCCGCGCAGGATCAGCTCCTGCTCTGCGCCCGGCCCGGGGACGATGTCCCCGACGTAGGGTTCGAACGACCAGCTGTCCGGGTCGCCCTCGGTCACCACGTCGACGTGGCCCTCGAACATCAGGGTCCGCCCGGGCCCGGCTCCCTCGATCGCCCCGTCGATCACGCCGATCGCCGAGTGCCGGCCCGCAGCGACCTCGACGACACTGACCGACCAGCCGAAGTCGCGCATGAGGGCGGCCACCAGCTCGACCGCCGGCCGTTCCACGTCCCCACCGTGAGTCCCACCGTGATTCCCCCCGTGATTCCCACCGTGATCGCCGCCCTGATCCCCGCCGGCCCGGCCGTCGTGCACGGTGCGCAGCCGGACCAGCCGGGCGGCCAGCTCGACCACCGCCAGGGGGTCGAACTCGTCGGGCCCGTTCACGCGCGCGGGTCCGCGCCGCCGCCCCGGAGCTCGCGGAACCGGACCAGTTCGGCCTCGTCGATGCCGTAGGCGTGCTCGGGGGCGGGGAAGCTCACCGCGCGGGTCTCCCGGGCGTAGGCGGCCACGCCGTCGGCCATCGCGTCGAGCAGATCGGCGTAACGACGGACGAACTTGGCCCCCTTGCCCTCCCGGATGCCCAGCAGGTCGTGGAAGACCAGCACCTGCCCGTCGGTGGCCGGCCCGGCGCCGATGCCGATGATCGGCACCGTGGTCAGCGGCATGATCTCGGCGGTCAGCGCATTGGGCACGGCCTCCAGCACGATGCAGAAGCAGCCGGCGTCCTGCAGGGCCAGCAGGCCGTCGGTGATGCGGACGGCGGACTCGGCGCTGCGGCCTTGCGCCCGGTACCCGCCCAACGCCGTGGCCGACTGCGGGGTGAGCCCGACGTGCCCGACCACCGGCACCCCGGCGGCGACGATCGCGCGGGCCCGGCTGACCGAGTCCGGGTCGCCGCGTTCGAGTTTGACCGCGTCGACGCGGGCCTCCTTGACGAACCGCACCGCGGTGGCGATCGCCTGCTCGTCGCTGACCTCGTAGGACCCGAACGGCAGATCGGCGACCAGCATCGCGTGGTTGACCCCGCGGCGGGTCGCCCGGGTCAGCACGAGCATCTCCTCGACGGTGACCTCGACGGTGCTCGGATGGCCGAGCACCGTCATCGCCCCCGAGTCGCCGACCAGCACCATGTCGACGTCGGCGGCCTCCGCGGCCAGCGCGCTCGGGTAGTCGTAGGCGGTGACCATGACGATCTTGCGACCCGCGCGCTTGAGCTCGAACAGGTCGGGGATCGCGATCGGCTTGCGGTCGGCGGGCAGGGCGGGGCGGGTCGACATCGGGTGCTCCTTTGCTCCGGCCGGGCCGCGGTGCGCCGCGCGCGTCCGGACCGCGACCCTACTGTGCGGTCCATTGCTACCACCGGGGGCCCGACCCCTGGGCCAGGTTGTGACCCACTGCACCGCACCGCCGGCGGCCGCCGGCGACTCAGCCGCCCGTGCTGGCCGACGGCGCCGTGCTGGCCGTCCCGCTGCCGGTCGCGCCGGGCGCCGCGGCGGGGTCGCCGGGCACGACCGCATTCGGGTAGAAGATCGGGATCAGCCCCTTGAGGATGGCCAGGGCCGAGCCCTCCCCGTTCGGGATGGTGGCCAGGTTGGTGGCGATGACGATGGTCAGCCCGGTCTTCGGGTCGTGACCCATGAACGTCATGAAGCCGGGGATCTGCCCGTCGTGCCCGTACAGCTGGTCGAACTGGGCGATGCCCAGGCCGTACCCGGCGCCGGTCGTGCCGGGGGCGGCAGGCTGGATGCTGTCCATCCGGATCTTCTGGGTCTGCTGGTCGAGCAGGCCGCCGTCGACCAGGGCCTCGACGTAGGTCTTCATGTCCTGCACGGTGGAGATCGCGCCGCCGGCCGTCCATGCCCAGGACGGGTTGGCCATCGTCTCGTTGTTGGGCAGCAGGCGACCGTCCAGCGCGAGCGGCTGGTCCGCGGCCGGCAGCGCGTACGTATCGATCGTCGAGGTGTTGCTGCCGAACGAGTAACCCTGCGGGTGCGGGTTGGGGATGTCCGAGTTCAGCGGCAGGGAGGTGTCTTTCAGGCCCAACGGGGTGAAGATCCGTTCCTGGAACGCCTCCGACGCGGTCATGCCGGTCAGCTTCTCGATGACCATGCCGAGCAGGATGATGTTGGTGTTGCTGTAGTTGAACTCCTGCGCGGGCGGCCCGTTCTGCGGGTGGCTGAAGGCGATGTCGATCAGTTCCTGCGGCGTCCAGACCTTCTGCGGCTGCTGGTCCAGGGTGTTGTTGAAGGTGGTGTCGAAGCTGTAGCTGTACAGGCCGCTGCGCATCTCGGACAGGTTGGCGATGGTGATCTGGTCGCCGCCGGGCACCCCGGGGATGTACTTGGAGATCGGGTCGTCCAGGGCGAGCTTGCCCTCCTGGACCAGTTGCAGGATGACCGTCGAGGTCATCGTCTTGGTGTTGCTGCCGATCCGGAAGTGGTCGCCGGCGGACATGGGTTGCTCGTCGCCCCAGGTCCGGGTGCCGAAGGTGCCGGTCCAGTCGCCCTGATCCGGGGACGCGATCAGCACCACCGCACCGGGAATCACGTTGTCCTGCATCACCTTGCGCACCGCCGCGCTCACCTCGGCGGCGTAGGCCGGCGTCGCGCCGGTCGATCCGGGGGTGGCCGAGCCCGACCCGGATCCGGACGCTGTCGAACCGGCTGTCGAACCACCTGTCGAACCGCCCGACGAAGCGGCCGATGAACCGGTCGAGGAGGTCGTGGCGCTGGATCCGGACGACGTGCAGGCGGCCACGCCCAGCGTGCCCGCCACCAGCAACGCGGTCAGGGCGGTGGTCGATCGGCGCGGCGTGCGCAATGGGGTCATGGAACTACCTGCTTCTGTGTCGAGGTACCCGTGCCCGGTCAGCTCACCGGGTGGCCGCCCGCCGGGCAATACACCTGGCACTACATTTGCCGGCCGGTCCGGCCCGCGGGGGCCGGCACTGCGGTCAGCCCTTCTTGATCGGCGGCGGGTTGTCCGGGACCACGGTCAGCGCGACCTGTCGCCAGAGTTGGTCGGCCGCGTTGACGTAGGCGCCGGTGGTCGCGTCGAACGCCGCCGGGTCGTAGGTCACGGCGACCGCGATCGCCACGTCCTGGCTCGGCAGGTAGGCCTCGACGGCGGATTCGCCGGAGAACAGCGGGTTCTGCAGCAACCAGTCGTCGCTGATCACCACGCCCAGGCCGTAGGTGTAGCCGATGCCCTGCTCGAAGCAGGCCGGGCAGCCGGCCACCGCACTGGTCTTGCCCCGCAGCTCGGTCGAGGAGAACGTCGCGTAGGACTGCGGCGAGAGCAGCCGGCCCGAGTTGATGGCCCGGGCGGTCACGCTCAGGTCGCGCAGGTTGGTCGTCTGGATCGCCCCTTGGGCCAGCGTCCAGGACGGATTCCAGAAGGTGGACTCCTCGTACAGGGCGATGTCGGCGGGCACCTTGAGCGCGCTCCGGCGCTCGCTGGTGAACGCGTGCAGGACCGGCTCGAGGATGGCCGGAGTGCCGTCGTTCCCGGAAGTCTGGGTGAGCCCGAGCGGGTCCAGCACCTTGCTGCGCAGCAGCTCGTCCAGCGGCTGCCCGGTGATCTTCTCCAGGGCCAGGCCCAGGATCACGTAGTTGGTGTGGGCGTAGTTCCAGTTGGTGCCCGGGGTGTAATACAGCGGCTGGTCGACGGCAAAGGACAGCAGCTCCTGCGGGGTCCACTGCTTGTACGGGTCCGCGTAGTTGGCGGCGGTCAGCTCCGGCGTCTGCTCGTAATCGACGTAGCCCGAGGTCATCTGGGCCAGCTGGCGCAGGGTCACCTGATCGGTGTGGGGGATGTCCGGCAGCCAGGTCGACACCTTGTCGTCCAGTGCGACCTTGCCCTCGTCGACCAGGATCAGCAGCAGCGTGGACATGTAGGAGATGGCCACCGCGCCGTTGCGAAAGTGCATGTCGGTGGTCGCCGGCACCCCGGTCATCGACTCGCCGACGGCCTGCTCGACCAGCACGTCCTCACCCCGGGTGACCCGGATCAGGACCGAGCGCAGATGGTTGTCCTGCACAAAGGTGTTCACCACGTTCATCACTTGCGCGGTCAGGGCCGCGTCGGCCGGGGCGGCCCCGCTGCCCCCCGCCGGCGACGTCGTCCCGGCGATACTCGACGCCGCTGTGGTGGAGACAGCAGTGGTGGACCCACCTGTGGTGGGCAAAGCAGTGCTGGACGCGGTGGTGCCGCCGGAGGTGCAGGCGGTGACCGCCAGCAGGGCGCCGGCCAGCAGGCCGGCCAGTCGAATGCGCACGTCAGCTCCTTCGGCCGCGCGGCGGCCGGGGACGCGTGCCGCCCCGGGCACCGGCCTGCCACCAGCTCATCACGTCGGGCGGCCCGCGGGAATAGCGCTGGCACTACACCGGGCGCGCCTCGGCCGGAGATCAGGCGCGGGGGTGCAGCACCACGTTGTCGATCAGGCGTACGCCGCCGATCACTGCGGCGACGGCGAGCAGCGCCGGGCCGGCGACGAGCACCCGGACCGGCAGGAAGGTGTCGGCGTCCACCAGCTCGAGGTATTCCACGTCAATGGCGTTGTCGGACAGCACCTTTCGAGCAACCTGCACCACCGCCCCGGCGTCGACGATGCCGTTGGCCACGGCCACCTCGGCCTCCCACAGGGCCGCCGAGATGTGCGCCGCACGGGCCCGTTCGAACGGGCTCAGCCGCCGGTTGCGGCTGGACATGGCCATCCCGTCGGGCTCCCGGACCGTGGGCACGACGACGATCTCGGTGGGAATGTTCAGATCGGCCACCATCGCCCGGACCACCCGCACCTGCTGGGCGTCCTTCTGGCCGAAATAGGCCCGGTCGGGCGAGACCATGCCGAACAGCTTGCTGACCACCGTGGTCACCCCCTGGAAGTGACCGACCCCGCGGTGCGCCCCCTCCAACGCCTCGACGATCGGCCCGTGCAGGCTGACCGTGGCGGTGAATCCGGGCGGGTAGACCTCGGCCACGCCGGGGGCGAAGAGCACGTCCACCCCCGCCGAGGCGGCCAGTTCGGCGTCCTTGTGCTCGTCGCGCGGATAGGCGGCCAGATCGGCGGGATCGTTGAACTGGGTCGGATTGACGAAGATCGACATCACGACCACGTCGTCGGCCGCGCGGGCGCGCCGGGCCAGCTCCAGGTGCCCTTCGTGCAAGGCACCCATGGTCGGCACGAACCCGACGGAGCCCTCCCCCCGGTAGGGACGCAGCAGCTCACGCAGGTCGGGGACGGTCCGGACGATCTTCATGGGCGGACAGGACTCCGGCGGGTCGAGGGGACAAACCTGTCCGGAGGGTATCGCGGCCGCGCGCCCGCATGCGCACGCCGCCCGCCCAGCGGGCGAAAGGAGCCGGTCATCGCTCGTTCGTCAGTGACCGTGCTGCCGGCGGGACCGGCTGCCGCGAGCTGGCGCAGGAGCGGTCAACGTTCTGCGCAAGGCCGACCGGGGCGGATCAGCCGTCGCGAGCACCCTCGCCGCCGGCCGCCGGGTCGGCGGCGGCCTGAACCGGGACGGGTTCGGTGACCAGTCGCCGGGTCGCCCCGACCAGCGCGTCCAGCAGTTCGAGCAGCTGCGGGGCCCGTTCGGCGACGGCCGCGCGATGCCGGGCCACGGTGCCGGTGTCACCGCGAGCCACCGGGCCGGTGAGTGCGGCCGGTCCGACCCGAGCCCAGTTCTCCAGGGCGGCCCGGGCCAGCGGCACCAGCACCTGGCGGTCCAGGCCGGCCGAGGCCAGCAGCTCGGCCGCGGCCGCCTCGACGGTGATCAGGTAGTTCGCCGCGATCGACGCGGCGGCGTGGTAGGCCACCCGGTCCCGATCGGCCACCCGCACGGCCCGCAGCCCGACCACGCCGGCCAGCGTGCGAGCGGTGTCCAGGGCACCCGGGTCCGATCCG
Organism: Nakamurella multipartita DSM 44233; assembly: GCF_000024365.1. Classification (NCBI taxonomy): domain Bacteria; kingdom Bacillati; phylum Actinomycetota; class Actinomycetes; order Nakamurellales; family Nakamurellaceae; genus Nakamurella; species Nakamurella multipartita. The sequence goes on along the minus strand of NC_013235.1, from coordinate 2,555,083 downwards.
TCCACCGCGGCCCACACGCCCCGGAAGTCGGCGCCGGCCGGGGTGACCGTCATCAGCGGGTGCACGCTGAAGCCGCGTCGGGGTCCCAGCACGTCCAGGCCGCAGGCCCCCGAGCAGTGCCCGAGCACAGCCGGAGGTTCGATCGACGCGGCGGCGGTGGCGATGGCATCGTCCGGCACGCAGAGCAGCACCACGGCGTCGCCGGCCCCGGCATAGCCCCGCCCGTGCGGCCCGGTGACGGCGACCCCGGCCGCCCGGAGCGCGGCGGCCAGCGCCGAGCCGAGCCGGCCAGCCCCGACGATGGCCAGCGGCTGCGGCAGGGGCGACCGGTCAGTCGGGCCGGCCGCAGCGCCGACGGCGGGCGGCTCGGTCAGCGCCCGGGCCCGTACTGGCCGGGCGGCGGCTGATAGCCCGGCGGCGGCTGCTGGTACCCGGGCGGCGGCGGTTGGTAGCCCGGGGGCGGTCCCTGATGGCGGCCCTGGCCGGGAGGCGGCCCGCCCTGATAGCCCGGTTGTTGCGGCGGACGCTGCTGCTGGGCCGGGGGCTGCTGTCCGGACGCCGACTGCGGCTGCGCGGCCCGTTCGTCGTCCGGGTCGGCGGTCTTGCCGGTGGAGATCGCCGGGCGCTCCGGCGGGCCGACCTCGCCGCGGTAGGCGGCGATGCGGGCCGCCTCCTGGTCGGCGATGGTCAGCGCGGCCTCCTGCTCGACCTTGGCGACGGCGGCGGCGACCTCCTGAGCCGAGGTGCCCTCGAACCAGTCGGCCACGTCGTCGTCGATGTCCCCCGGCCGCGGCTTGGGGTTGTCCGGATCGGCCGGTTCCTCCTTGGGCGGTTCGTACCGGAAGACCCCGTCGTCACCCTTGGTGCCCAGCATCCGGGCGAAGCCCTCGAGCGACTTGTTGAAATCGCTGGGAATGAGCCAAACCTTGTTCGCATCACCCTGCGCCATCTGCGGCAGGGTCTGCAGGTATTGGTAGGCCAGCAGTTCCGGCGTCGGCTTGGCCGATTTGACGGCGGCGAAGACCTTTTCGATCGCCTTGGCCTGGCCCTGCGCCTGCAGGAAACGGGCGGCCCGCTCACCCTGGGCGCGCAGGATGCGGGACTGCCGCTCGCCCTCGGCGGACAGGATGGCGGCCTGCTTGGCCCCCTCGGCGGAGAGCACCGCGGCCTGCTTCTGCCCCTCGGCCGTCTTGATCGACGACTCCCGCTGGCCCTCGGAGTTCAGGATCATCGCGCGCTTGTCCCGATCGGCGCGCATCTGCTTCTCCATCGCCTCCTGGATCGACGGCGGCGGGTCGATCGCCTTGAGCTCGACCCGGGCGACCCGGATGCCCCACTTGCCGGTGGCCTCGTCCAGCACCCCGCGCAACTGCCCGTTGATCGAGTCGCGGCTGGTCAGGGTCTGTTCCAGGTTCATCCCACCGACCACGTTGCGCAGCGTGGTGGTGGTCAGCTGCTCGACGGCCACGATGTAGTTGGCGATCTCGTAGACCGCCGCCCGCGGGTCGGTGACCTGGAAGTAGACGACGGTGTCGATGGAGACGGTCAGGTTGTCCTCGGTGATGACCGGCTGCGGCGGGAAGGAAACGACCTGCTCCCGCAGGTCGATCCGGGCCCGGATCCGGTCCAGGAACGGGATCAGCCAGACCAGACCGGCGCTGCCGGTCTTGTTGTACCGGCCGAGGCGCTCGATCACCGCGGCCTGGGCCTGCGGGATCACCTTGACCGACCGGACCAGCACCACGATCACCAAGATGGCGACGACGAGTGCGACGATCAGTGCGACATCCATTGCTCATGCCCCCCAAATAACGACTGCGGTGGCCCCGCGGACCTCGACGACCGTGACGGATGTACCCGGCGGCAGGGCACGGTGCCCGTCCAGGCTGACCGCCGACCAGACCTCGCCGCCAATCTTGACCTGACCGCCATCGGCGTCCACGGTGGACACCACGGTGGCCTTGGACCCGATGATCGCGTCGATGCCGGTGCGGGTCTGCGACGGTTGGTAGTACCTGCGCAGCAGCATCGGCCGCAGGCCCAGCACCAGCGCGACCGAGGACAGCGCAAACACCAGGACCTGCAACCACAGCAGCTCCGGGAAGAACGCGGCGAAGCCGGCGGTGATCAACGCACCGCCGCCGAGCATCAGCAGGACGAACTCGGCGCCCAGGACCTCGGCGATGGACAGCAGGACGCCGCCGACGAGCCAGATCCATGCGGACATGACCCCATCCTGCCAGAGCGCGACCCGGCCCCGACGGCGTCGACAGGTCTCGGACCGGGTACAGGAGCGACACGATCCGGCCATCAATGCGAGTGATCCGGGTCGCGGAGGTTCACGGTCTGAGCGGTACCCGTGCACGGAGGGTATCGTCCCGGCCGGTCTCACCCGGCGACATCGGCCGCCGGCCGCACCCCGGAAGGGCAGGGAAATCCGATGACAGCAACGGCAACCGACGATCCCCACATCGAACTGGTCCGGACCGATCCGGACCAGCCACCGGTGGCGGTGCGCGGCCACCGGCCGATGAAACCGGCGGCCAAGGCCGTCTACGCGGTCATCGGCCTGCTCGGCGCCATCGGCTGGACGATGATCGCGATCGTCCGCGGCGAAGCGGTGAACGCGGTCTGGTTCGTGGTCGCGGCCGTGTGCACCTACTTCATCGCCTTCCGCTTCTACGCCCGGCTGATCGAGTACAAGGTGGTCAAGCCGCGCGACGACCGGGCCACGCCGGCCGAGACCTACGCCAACGGCAAGGATTTCGACCCCACCGATCGCCGGGTGCTGTTCGGTCACCACTTCGCGGCGATCGCCGGCGCCGGCCCGCTGGTCGGACCCGTGCTGGCCGCGCAGATGGGTTACCTGCCCGGCACCATGTGGATCATCATCGGCGTGGTGCTGGCCGGCGGCGTCCAGGACTACCTGGTGCTGTGGCTGTCCACCCGCCGCCGGGGCCGCAGCCTGGGCCAGATGGCCCGGGACGAATTGGGCAGCTTCGGCGGGATCGCCGCGATGATCGCCGTCTTCGTCATCATGATCATCCTGATCGCGGTGCTGGCCCTGGTCGTGGTGAACGCCCTGGCCGAGAGCCCTTGGGGTGTCTTCTCCCTGGCCATGACCATCCCGATCGCCCTGTTCATGGGCTTCTACCTGCGCTACCTTCGGCCCGGCCGGGTCTCCGAGGTCACCGTCATCGGCGTCGCGTTGCTGTTGCTGGCCATCGTTTCCGGCGGCTGGGTCGCCCAGACCGAGTGGGGCCAGAGCTGGTTCACCCTGTCCAAGGTCACGCTGGCCTGGGCCATCATCATCTACGGCTTCGCCGCTTCGGTGCTGCCGGTGTGGATGCTGCTCGCGCCCCGGGACTACCTGTCCACCTTCATGAAGGTCGGCACCATCATGCTGCTGGCGGTGGGCATCGTCATCGCCCAGCCGACCGTGCAGATGCCGGCCATCACCTCGTTCGCGATCAACGGCAACGGGCCGGCGTTCGCGGGCTCCCTGTTCCCGTTCCTGTTCATCACCATCGCCTGCGGGGCGCTGTCCGGATTCCATGCGCTGATCTGCTCGGGCACCACCCCGAAGATGGTGGAGAACGAAAGCCAGACCCGGATGATCGGCTACGGCGGCATGCTGACCGAGTCGTTCGTGGCCATCATGGCCCTGGTCACCGCCGTGATCATCGACCAGCACCTGTATTTCGTGATGAACGCCCCGCTCGGGCTGACCGGCGGGACCGCCGAGACGGCCGCCGCCTACGTCAACGGCCTGGGCCTGACCAGCCCGAACATCAGCCCCGACCTGATCAACCAGGCCGCCGCCGACGTCGGCGAGCAATCGATCATCTCCCGTACCGGCGGCGCCCCGACGCTGGCCTTCGGCATGTCCGACGTGCTGCACTCGGCCCTGTGGGGCCTGGGCGGCAAGGCGTTCTGGTACCACTTCGCGATCATGTTCGAGGCGCTGTTCATCCTGACCACCGTGGATGCCGGTACCCGGGTGGCCCGTTTCATGCTCTCGGACTCGCTGGGCAACATCCCCGGCGCCCGCAAGTTCCGCGACCCGTCCTGGCGGGTCGGCGCCTGGGTGTGCTCGGCCGTGGTCGTGCTGGCCTGGGGCATGATCCTGCTGATGGGCGTCACCGACCCGCTGGGCGGCATCAACACCCTCTTCCCGCTGTTCGGTATCGCCAACCAGCTGCTGGCGGCCATCGCGCTGACCCTGGTGTTCACCGTGTTGATCAAGAAGCGGATGTACAAGTGGTGCTGGATCCCGGGTGTTCCGCTGGTCTGGGACCTGGTGGTGACCCTGACGGCGTCCTACCAGAAGATCTTCTCCTCGGTGCCGGCAATCGGATACTGGGCGCAGCACAACGCATTCAAGACCGCCCAGGAGTCCGGGGCGCAGAAGTTCGGCACCGCGTCCTCGCCCGAGGCGATCGCCGCGGTGGTCCGCAACACCTTCATCCAGGGCACCTTGTCGATCATTTTCGCGACCCTGGTCATCCTGGTGGTCATCGCCGCCGCCATCGTGTGCGTCCGGTCGATCCGGGCCGGCGGGCTGCCGACCAGCGAGGAGCCGGACACCCCGTCGCACACGTTCGCGCCGCGCGGCTTCGTGGCCACCCCGGAGGAGAAGAAGATCGAGGCGCAGTGGGCCGAAATCACCCCGGCCCGGGTCCCGCACGGAGCACACCATTGACCGCCCAACCGGTTTCGATCGGTTCGGTCCGGGCCGCCGGGTCCGCCTGCGGGCGGGCCTGGCGGGGCCTGCGGTGGTGGGTGGGCTCGGTGCTGGGTGACACCGCGTACGCGCGGTACGTCGAGCATCTGCGCCGCACCCACCCCGGCGAGCCGGTCCCCACCGAACGCGAGTACTGGCGGCAGCGGTACGCCGAGCAGGACGCCCACCCGGGCGCCCGCTGCTGCTGACCGCTCCGGCCGGGGGCGACGGAAAATTTTGCGCGGCGCGCCGCCGTACAGCCGGCGCGCCGCGCGGAGAGTGGCGTGTGGGTCGGCGCGCGAAGCGTGCCGACAGGGTGGGACAGGCGAGCACGAGCGGCAACACGAGCAAAGGACACAAGCAAAGGACGCTGCCATTGGGTGGCCTCCACCACCTTGCCGTTCTCGGTCCTGACCCCCCGCGACAGCGTCGAGAGCAGCATCACCGACCGGACGAATCCGGACAAGAGGTCCACCCTTTGTTCACCGCCGCCGCGGCGTACTTCACCCTCGGAGCGGCCCCGGCGGGTGGGAGTTGCACGCAGCGTGATGACGAATTTCATCGATGTGGTTCCGCCGGGCGAGCCGGCGGGTCCGGAGCATCCGCGACCGCCCGCGTGCTCAGCCCTCCGGCTCGGTGACGAAGTCGATCAGCCGCTCGACGGCGGTCATCAGCGGGGTGTCCACATCCCGGTAGCTGCGGACCGAACCGTTGATGCGACCCCACAGCGTGTGCACGTCGGAGAATCCGAGCGCCTGGCACACACCGGTTTTCCAGTCGGTGCCGCGGGCAACGGTCGGCCAGGCCGCGATGCCGACGGCGGAGGGCCGCACGGCCTGCCAGATGTCGATGTACGGGTGACCGGTGACCAGCACGAAGCGGCTCGCCGGCCCGGACTGGACGGTGGCCGCGATGCGACTCTCCTTCGACCCCGGGACCAGGTGATCGGCCAGCACCCCGACCCGCCGGCCCGGCCCCGGCCCGAACTCGGCGACGGCGTCGGGCAGGTTGTCCAACCCGTCCAGCGGCTCCACCACGATCCCCTCGACCCGCAGGTCGTGCCCCCAGACCCGCTCCACCAGGGCCGCGTCGTGCACCCCCTCCACCCAGATGCGGCTGGCCCGGGCGGTCCGGGCCCGCAACCCGGCGACGGCCCGCGATCCGGACGCGGTGCGGGCCGGGGCGGCCGGGGCGGCCTTGGGCCGGACCAGCGTCACCTGCTGCCCGTCGACCAGGAAGGCGCCGACGGTCAGCGGGAAGTTGCGCCGCTTGCCGTGCCGGTCCTCCAGCGTCACCGCACTGTTCGTGCAGGCGACGACGAGCCCGCAGAAGCCGGACAGCGGGTCCTCGGCGACCACCTCGCCGGTGGCCGGTAGCTCCGGAATCACCCTGGGCGGCCGCGGGGTCAACGGATCACGGTAGGAGCGCGTCACGGCCGCTGAACCTACCGGGGTGCCGCCGCCGGGCCGGGTCGGCACGCCCGAGATCACAGCGACCGGCGCCGGACCCGCCACCAACCCAGCGTGAATCCGGCGGCTGCGATCACCGTGCCGAGGCCGGCCAGGCTCAGGGTCACCTGGGTGCGCCGATCGGCCGCGACGTACTCGACGTACGACGCCACGACGCCCGCGCCGGTCAGGCACCGCTGCCAGGCCGCGTCACCATCGGCCTGACTCCCCGACGGCCCCACGTCGAACGGGCACGACGGGACCGGCACCGTCCGGCCGGCGGCGTCCAGGTAGCCATAGCCGACCTGGTAGCCGCCCTCCGGCAGCACCCCGTACGCCTGGGCCACCGGCGTGACGACGCGGTCGTGCGGGGCCAGGTCGACGTAGGCGCCGTAGCCCAGCGCCGCGGTGACCACCGTGGCCAGGACGAACGCCAGGGTCAGCGCGGCGGCCAGCGAACGGAGCAGGGCGCCGGCCGGCACGCCGACGCCGAAGGCGATCAGGGTGAGGATGGCCGGCACGGTGCCGTTGGTCTGAAAGTCGGGGACTGCGAAGGGGCTCCATGGCTCCAGCCCGGGCGCGGTGACCACCCACTGGGCGAGCAGGCCCAGGGCCAGCACGCCCACGGTCAGCGGGGCGACCACCACAGCGCACTTTGTCCAGTACCAGCGGAACCGGCCGACCCCCTGACTGAATGCGAAGAGCGTGGTCCCCCGCTCCCGCTCGGGACCGACGACCATCGTCCCGCCCAGGGCACCCAACCCGACCGGCAGCACCACCAGGGACAGCCGCAACCAGAGCCAGAACCGATTGTCGTCGGCATACTGGGACCCGCCGGGCGGCCGAGCGTCGTAGATCAGGCGGAAGACCACCATCGCGACCGCCACCACCAGCATCAGGCCCAGGCCGGACAGCACGAGGGTGCGGTGCTGTCGCCAGGCCACCCACCACATGCCGCCGGGAGCCCGACCGGCGAGGGGGCGGGCCGGCGCGATCGACGTGGTGTTCATGCTGCCTCCCGGTGGTCGGCGGCCGCCCGCAGTCGGGCGATCACCACTTCCTCGAGCGTGGGTTCGGCCTCGGTCCACCCCTCGGGGACCACGGCCGGGCGCCCGTCCAGCAGGACGGTGACCTGCCGTACGCTGCGCCGGATCTCGACCGCCGCCGGCCGCAATGTGGCCAAGGTGGTCTCGTCGTCGTCCGGGCCGGTGAGCAGCCGGTGCCGTTGCACCAGGTGCTCGATCGGCGCGTGCAGGGTGATCCGGCCGCCGGTGAGCAGGGCGAGATGATCGCAGGCGTCCTCGATCTCGCTGAGCACGTGGGAGGACATCAGCACGGTCAGCCCGCTGTCGGCGGCCTGCGCGAGCAACGTCTGGGCGACCTCCAGCCGGGCCAGCGGGTCGAGCTCGGCCAACGGCTCGTCCAGCAGCACCAGGGTCGGCCGGCGGGCCAGCACGATGGCCAGGGCCAAACGGGTGCGTTGCCCGCCGGACAGCGTGCGCACCCGAGCGCCCCGGTCCAGGCGGGCCTCCTCGCACAGCCGATCGGCGAGCGGGCCGTCCCAGCTGGTGTTGAGGTGACGGGCCAGCTCCAGCATGGTGTCCACCGTGAACTGCCGGTACAACGGCCGGGCCTGGCCCAGATAACTCAGCTCGGGATGACCGGGCGACGTGCCGGCGGGCGCGCCGAGGACGTCGATCCGGCCTTCGGTCAGTTCCAGCAACCCGGCCGCGGCGAGCATGAGCGTGCTCTTGCCGGCGCCGTTGGGGCCGACCAGGGCGGTGATGGAGCCCGCCGACAGTTCCAGCTCGCAGTGCCGCAACGCCCAGCCCCGGCGGTATCGCACACCGGCGTCGTGGACCTGCAGGATCGCCCCGTGTGCCTGTTCACTGCTCATCCCCACTCACCCGAATTCCTTGTCCAACGCTGCCTTCACCAGTGCCTCCAGCTCGTGCCGGGCCAGCCCGGCCGCCTTGGCGCGACCCACCCACCCGGTCAGTTCCTCGCCCACCGGCGAGTGCGGTCCGATCTCGTCCCGGGCCAGCCCGCGGAGCACGAACGTGCCCGCGCCCACCCGGCCCTCGACCAACCCCTCACGTTCCAGCTCGCGGTAGGCCTTGAGCACGGTGTTCGGGTTGATGGCCGTGCTGGCCACGACTTCCCTGGCCGTGGGCAGCTTGTCGCCGACGCCGAGTCGCCCGAGCAGGAGCGCCTGGCGAACCTGCTCGACGATCTGCAGGTAGGTCGGCATCCCCGAACGCCGGTCGATCCGGAACTCGATCACCTCAATTACACTACTCAACTAGTGCAATAGGTCAATAGCGGTGAACGGGCCCGGCAGCTCGAACCCCGCCGGAAACGCGGCTGTCGCAGGCGTGACGTACCGTGGCGCTCGTGTCAGTGTCCGGAGCCGTCCGTGCGGCGACCACGCTCGCCCTGTGGTCGGCCGCGTGGCAGGGCGGCGCCAGCCCGGACGACGTGCTGCAGGCCATCGACGGCGCCGACCACCGGGCCGGTGTGCGCGCGGCGACCGACGAGATCGCGGTGATGACGGGCCTGCCCGGCCCGGGCAGCCCGACCGCGGGGTCGGCCGCGCTGCTGCCGCTGCTGCGGGACGCCGGCGAGGCGCAGTTGCTGCTGCCCTACCCGGGCGACCTGCGCGGCCTGCCGACGTCCGGAGAGCTGACGGTCACCGCGCTGGACGCCGGCGCCGCGGTCACCTTGACCGGACCGTCGCTGGCCGTGGTCCCGGTCAACGGGCACTGGCGGGTTTTCGCCAACTCGGCCCGGCATCCGGCCGATGATCTGGCCCAGGCCCATGACCGGTTGGACGACGAGGTCGCCCGGGCCACCCGGAGCCTGACCGCGCTGGACGTGGCCCGACAGTCGGACGGGGCCCGGGAGCGGGTCCGGCAGCTGATCCTGGCCGATGCGGTGTCCACCCCGCCGGACATGCCGCGGCCGGCGTCGGCGCTGCTGGCCACCTCGATCTCGCTGCAGGCGCTGCTCACGGTGGCCGACAGCCACGACACGGCCACCGTCACCAGCTACCAGATGGCCGCCGTCGACGACGCGTTGCGGCCGCTGGCCATCGCCATCCGCGAGGCCCGGCGGGCGGCGGTGGCCGCCGGCGTCCGCGGCCTGGGCCGGCGATCCACCGGCGCACCGCGCGGGCTCGGGCGCTCGCTCTAGGACGCTCCTGAATAACGGTCACTTGTGGGTTCGGGAGTTCGCTTTGGGACAGTGGGAGCGTTCGCGCGTGATCGGGCTGTCAGGCGTGGTCCTGAGTCGTCGCCCGGCCCTGGATGATTCTCCTGACTGATCGGAGGGACGGGCCGTTGCTCACGGCCCGGTGAGGTCTCGTGCCGGCCGGTCAGGCCGGTGCAATGGTCCACGTCCCGCTCACCCGCGTCAGCCCGAGGGTGAGCATTCGCCTGAGGTTGATCGCAGCGGCGCGGTGGTGCCACCAGTGGTCGTTCTTGGCGACGCCGCGGTAGCGGACTTTGCGGTTGCCGCGGACCAGCCAGGAGATCGATCGTTCGACCATCGGCCGGTGCCGTCGGTAGACCTGTTGGAAGTCCTCGGTTTCCGCTTGTCGACGGGCCGCCCTGAGCAGGCTTTCGTACTCGGTCAGCTTCAGCGATCGACCGGCGTCGCTGGTCGTGCATTGGGCCCGGAGCGGGCAGCCGCGGCAAGCCGCTCCGAAGGTGACGGACCATTGCGCGGTGATCGACCGGGTCACCCCGTTCGGGCAGGTGGCCGTCCTGGCCTCGGGGTCGACGGTGAAGTCGTCCAGGGTGAACCCGCCCGGCACGGCCGACCGCAGCGGGAACGGCTTGATCAACGCGATGTGCCCGGCATGGTCCAGTTCGGCCCGCGCGGATCCCGATCCGTACGCCGAATCGGCCAGCACGTGCAGCTTTTCGGTCTCCTGTGCCAGCAAGGTGGGTCCAACCTCGGCGTCGCTGTTGCCGCGTCCGCTGGCCATGGTCACCGCGCAGGCGGTGACCAGACCGGTGTCGGGTTCGACCGCGATGTGTGCCTTGAACCCGTCCTGCCGCCGGTGGACGGTCTTGTGGGCGTGCCGCGCCTCCGGGTCCACGGTGGAGATCACCCGGTCCCGGGGCGACCCGCTGCGCGATCCGCCACCGTCCGTCGGTGCCGTCCGAGCCCTCGACCGGTTCCACGTCCTGCCCGGCGACCAACGCCAAGAGGGCGACCGCGTCCGCCGCCTTCGGTCCGAGCTCCTGGTCGGGCAGGTGTCCCAGCACCCGATGCGCGTCGGTGACCAGCGCATCGACAAGGGCCTCGCGGGCCTGCTGATCGTTCCAGGCGATCGCCGGTTTGCCCGGGTCGTCATAGTCGTGAGCCGAGCAGTGCTCGCCGACGACCTCGGCGGCGCCGGGTACCTCGCGGCGGACCCGGCGGATCGCCGCGATCAACTGGGTGACCGTGTCCTGGGTGGCGACCGCGTCGTCCAGGATCGTGGAATCCAACGCTCGCCTGCTCTTTCCAGCCAGCACCCCGGTCTGGTCCACGACCTGGCGGACCGCGTCGAAGATCCGGTTCGGCGACTGCGAAGCGGCCAGCCGACGCCGCCAGTACGTCAATGTCGTGGCATGGAACGCCGCAGCGGTCACCGGTAACCCGCACGCTGCCTTCCACCGCAGATCGAACGTCACCGAGTCCACCGTGTCCGCGTCGGACAGGCCGTGCAGAGCCTGCAGCACAATCACCGACGCCATCACGTCGGCCGGCACTGACGGGCGGCCCCGACCCGACGGAAACAGATCCGCGAACATGCCGTCCGGGAACACCTCCCGACGGTGCGCGGCCAGAAACGCGAACACGCTGCCCGGCTTGAGCAGCCCACCGACTACCGACTCGGCATCCAACAACTCACGCTGATCCCGCGACCGACCCTGCACACCAAGATCATCCCGAACCCACAAGATCAACAGGGGCCGACATACGGATAATTCAGGAGCGTCCTAGCCCCCCGCGCACGGCCGTCGGAGTATCACTCGGCCGGGGCGGCCACCTCTTTCTTGCCGAAGCCCAGGGCGTGGAACCCGCCGTCGACCATCACCATCGAGCCGCTGGTCGCCGGGAACAGGTCGGACAGCAGCGCGACCGCGGCCCGGGCCACCGGCGTCGGGTCGGAGGTGTCCCAGCCCAGCGGGGCGCGGGTGCTCCAGCCGTTCTCCAAGTCCACGAAGCCGGGGATCGACTTGGCCGCGATGGTCTTGATCGGGCCGGCCGAGACCAGGTTGACCCGGATCCCCATCGGGCCCAGGTCGCGGGCCAGGTACCGGGTCACCGACTCCAGCGCGGCCTTGGCCACGCCCATCCAGTCGTAGGCCGGCCAGGCCTGGCGGGCGTCGAAGTCCAGACCGACGATGCTGCCGCCGTCGGTCATCAGCGGCAACGCCGCGACGGCCAGCGACTTGAGCGAGTAGGCGGAGGTGTGCACGGTGGTGGCCACGTCCTCCCAGGGGCAGTCCAGGAAGTCCCCACCCAGGGCGGTGGCCGGCGCGAACCCGATGGAGTGCAGCACCCCATCGAGCCGGTTCACGTGCTCGCCGACCCGGTCGGCCAACGAGTCCAGCTGGGCCTTGTCGGTGACGTCGAGCTCGACCACCGGGGCCGGGGCCGGCAGCCGCTTGGCGATCCGCTCGACCAGCGACAGCCGCCCGTAGCCGGTCAGCACCACGTTCGCGCCCTGCTGCTGGGCCAGCCGCGCGGTGTGGAACGCCATCGAGGCCTCGGTGATGATGCCGGTGATGAGCAGGTTCTTGCCGGCGAGCAGGTCGCTGCCGAGGTGGTCGGCCATCTGGTGTTCCTCCGGGGGTGGGGATCGGGAGTGGGTGAAGCGGGGTGGGTCAGTGGCCCATGCCCAGGCCACCGTCGACCGGCAGGACCGCGCCGGTGATGTAGGCGGCCCGATCGGAGGCCAGGAAGGCGACGGCGTCGGCGATCTCGGACGGCTCCGCGTACCGCTTCAACGGCACCTGGTTGACGATCTCGGTGCGCCGGGCCTCGGGCAGGGACTGCGTCATGTCGGTATCGACGAATCCGGGGGCGATCACGTTGGCGGTGATGTGGCGCGAGCCCAGTTCGCGGGCGATCGAGCGGGCCAGGCCGACCAGGCCGGCCTTGGACGCCGAGTAGTTGGCCTGCCCGGCCCCGCCGGACAGCCCGACCACGGAGGAGATGAAGATCATCCGCCCCCAGCGCTTGCGCAGCATGCCGGACGCGGCCCGCTTGGCCACCCGGTAGGCGCCGGTCAGGTTGGCGTCCACCACCGAGGTGAAGGTGTCCTCGCTCATCCGCAGCAGCAGCGTGTCGTCGGTGATGCCGGCGTTGGCGACCAGGATCTCCACCGGCCCCTGATCGGCCTCGACCTGGCTGAACGCGGCGTCGATGCTGGCCGCGTCGGTCACGTCGCAGATGACTCCGGACAGCCCCTGCGGGGGCTCCCCGGAACGATGGGTGACCGTCACCCGATGACCGTCGGCGGCCAGGGCCCGGGCGATGGCCAACCCGATTCCCCGGTTGCCACCGGTCACCAGCGCCGATCGCCCGGTTGCGGGTGCTTGCGTCACGTCGTCCGTCCCGTCTGTGTCGCCGGCCGTTCGGGCCCGCCGGGCCCGGAACTGTCCGTGTCGTGCAGAGCCGACCTCAGGACGGAACACCACCGGGGCAACACCGTCCCGCTGCCGGGACAGACCTTATCCGGACCCGGGCCGCGGGACCCGGCAGGCGCGTCAGGGGATGCGTGCGGTGATCACCAGCGCCGCCGCCGACCCGAGCACCACCAGCATGGTCCCCGCGATCAGCCACGGCTTGGAGACGTCGCGTTCCTTGGTCTCGTAGCCGATCTGCTCCCCCAGCTGGGCGTAGATCGACTTGAGCTCCTCGGCGGACGCGGCCTGGTGGAAGTCACCGCCGGAGATCTGCGCGATCTGCTGCATCGCCTCGGTGTCCAGCGGCACCGGGATCACCTCGTCGTTGACGGTGATGGATCCGTTGTCGGTGCCGAACGCGATCACCGAGACGGGCACACCGGCATCGGCGGCGCGCTGGGCGGCGTCCTGCTCGGTGCGGCCCACGGTGCGCTTGCCGTCGGTCATCAACACGATCCGGGCCGGCGGGGGCCCGGTGTCGGTGCCGTCCGGCGGCAGCGTCTTGGAGAACAGCTCGATCGTCTGCAGGCTGGAGATGATCGCCTCGCCGGTGGCGGTGCGCTCGTCCAGGGTGAGCCCGTCGATCGCCTGCTTGGCCACCGTGCGGTCGGTGGTCGGGCTGACCAGGACGGTGGCGATGCCGGCGAACGAGACGATGCCCAGGTTCACGCCCGGGGTCAGATCGTCGACGAACGACTGCGCCGCCTCCTTGGCCGCGTCCAGCCGATTGGGGGCGACGTCCGTCGCCTCCATGGACAGCGACGTGTCGACGGCCAGCATGACCACGGCCCGGTTGCGCGGCTCCTTGGCCTGCGCGGTCGGACCGGCCAGCGCGACGGTCAGCAGCATCAACCCGACCAGCACCAGCGCCGTGGGGATGTGCCGCCACCAGCCCGGACGGCCGGGGGCCACCTTGTCCAGCAGCTCCAGGTTGGCGAACTTGACGGTGTTGCGGCGGCGTCGTCGTTGCGCGATCAGGTACCCGACGCCGAGGGCCAGCACGAGGAGGCCGGCGGCGAGCCACCAGGGCGAGGCGAAACTCATTACTGCCAGGCCTCCCCGCCGCGGGGCGTGCGGTTGGGGGTGCCGGGGGCGGTGGCCCCGGTCCAGCCACGCTTGCGGCCCACGATGAACCGCAACACGTCGGCGATCCAGTCGCCGTCGGTGCGCAGGACCAGCTGGGCCGCGCCGGCCCGCCGCAGCGCCCCGGCCACCTGCGCACGGTGCTCGGCGGAGGCCTTGGCGAAGGCCGCCCGCAGCCCGGCGCTGGTCGAGACCTCCTTGCTGCGACCGGTTTCCGGGTCGACCAGGGTGACAAGGCCGACGGCCGGCAACTCCAGGTCGCGGGGGTCGATGACCTCGACGGCGAGCAGGTCGTGCCGGGCGGACAGGCCGCGCAGCGGGCGCTCCCAGTCCACCGGGCCGATGAAGTCGGAGATGACCACGACCAGACCCCGCCGCCGCGGCGGGCGCCGCAGCTGCTCCAGCGCGGTGGCCAGGTCACCCCGGTCGCCCGGAGTGGCCCGGGGGTTGTTGGCCAGCGTGCGCAGCAGGTACTCCAGGTGCGGGCGGCCGCCGCGGGCCGGCACCCGGGCCAGCTGCGAGCCGGACGCCACGATGGCCCCGATCCGGTTGCCGCCGCCCCGGGTCAGGTGCCCGACCGCGGCCGCGGCGGCGACCACCAGGTCCCGCTTCTCGCAGCCGACGGTGCCGAAGTCCAGCGAGGCCGACAGGTCGGCCACTAGCCAGGTCTCCAGCTCACGGTCGGCGACGGTCTGCCGGATGTGCGGCTCGGTGGTCCGCGCGGTCACCGACCAGTCCATCCGGCGCACGTCGTCGCCCGGGTAGTACGGCCGGGCGTCGCCCGGTTCGGTCCCCGGACCCGGCACCAGGCCCAGGTGGTTGCCCTGCAGCAGCCCGTCCAGGCGGCGCCGGACGGTCAGCTCCAGGGTGCTCAGCGCCGCGTCCAGGCGGGTCGGATCGGCCGTCCGGGGTGGGGCCCCCGGATTCGGCGGCAGCTCCTGCGGGGCCGCGTCCATCAAGCGACGCCGGGATGCACGTACGGGCTGACCTGGGGCAGCGGGATGGCCTGCAGCAGGCGGGTGAGCACCGCCTCCACCGGTACCCCGTCGGCCAGCGCGTCGTAGGACAGCACCAGCCGGTGCCGCAGCACGTCGGCGGCGACGTCGACGACGTCCTGCGGCACGACGAAGTCGCGCCCGCGCACCAGGGCCAGCGCGCGGGAGGCGGCGATCATGCCCAGCGACGCCCGCGGCGAGGCGCCGTAGGACAGCCACCCGGCCACATCCTTGAGCCCGTGCTCGGCCGGCGTGCGGGTGGCGAACACCAGCCGCACGACGTAGTCGACCAGGGCGTGATGGACGAACACGGTCGCCGCGACCTGCTGCAGCCGGGCCAGCTCGGTGATCGGCAGCACCTGGTTCGGGGTGGGCGGGGTGACGCCCATCCGGTAGACGATCTCGCGCTCCTCGTCCGGCACCGGGTAGTCGACCAGCAGCTTGAACAGGAACCGGTCGCGCTGGGCCTCCGGCAACGGGTAGACGCCCTCGTTTTCGATCGGGTTCTGGGTGGCCATCACCAGGAACGGGTCGGGCATCGGGAAGGTCTTGCCGCCGATCGAGACGTGCCGTTCGGCCATCACCTCCAGCAGGGCCGACTGCACCTTGGCCGGGGCCCGGTTGATCTCGTCGGTCAGCACGAAATTGGCCACCACCGGGCCCAGCTCGATGTCGAACTGCTCCCGGCCCACCCGGTAGATGCGAGTGCCCAGCAGGTCGGAAGGCACCAGGTCGGGGGTGAACTGGATCCGGTTGAAGGTGCCGCCGACCACCCGGGCGAAGGTCTCGACCGCCAGCGTCTTGGCCACCCCGGGGACGCCCTCGATCAGCAGGTGACCGCGGGCCAGCAGGCCGACCAGCATCCGCTCGACCAACCGGTCCTGCCCGACGATGATCCGCTTGACCTCGAACACCGTGCGTTCGAGCAGCGCGGCGTCCGCCGTGGGGGTGTTCGGGGCGGGCGGTCGGTGGGCCGGCGACGGCCCGGGCGCGGCGCCGGCCGCCGGGCCGGCGACTCCCCCGCTCGACGCGTGTGTGCTCAACGGTCCTCCTGTCCGCAGGCGGCCCGCACTGCGGGCGCCGGTTCAAGACTGCCATTGTCCGAACGCTGCGCCGAGGCCGGTTCGCCCGGCCGGTCACCGAGCGGGCCGCTCGATGACCAACTCACAGCCGATGCCCATCGGTTTGTCACGACGGCCCCAGACGGGACGAGCTCGACCGCAGGCGGCGCAGGTCCTCGGGGGTGTCCACATCGGCGGTCGCGTCCTCGCGTCCGGCCACCGGCACCGGGTCCAGCGGGCCCAGCAGGTCGCGCACGGATCGCTGGTGCCAGCTCGGCTGCTGCCGCAGGGCGCCGGTCAGGGCGCCCCACCGCCACACGCCGGCCAGCCACTGGGACCGGCCCTCGCCGTCCAGCAGCACCGCCCCGGTCCGGCCGACCCGGGCGCACAGGGCGGCCACGGTCGCGGCGTCGATGGCCGTCAGATCGGCGGCCAGAACCACCACCAGGGCCTGGCTCGGCCGGGCCGGCAGGGCGGCGACGCCAGCGGCGAGCGCGGCGGCCGGACCCCCGCCGGGCGGATCCTCCCGAACGACCAGGACGCCGGGCGGGACGTCGCGGTCCGGGCCGACCACCACCGTCGGCACCCCGGCGACCGCGGCCAGCGCCACGTCCAGCAATGTCCTCTCACCGATGCGCAGGGCGGGTTTGTCCACCCCACCGAGCCGGCGGCCGCGGCCACCGGCCAGCACGACGGCCGCGGACGGACCCGGTGACCCCGACGGGTGCGCTGACGCGGACGGCATGGACCCGATTGTCGTCCGGCCGGCCACCCGGGTCAGCCCGGCCGGACCGCCCCGATGTAACCGTTCCAGTACATCGTGGAGATCTTGACGTAGCTGCCCGAGTTGGGGGCCTCGATGATCTGGTTGTTGCCGATCCAGATGGCCACGTGGTGGATGGTGCTCGGGTCCGAGGTGTTGTTGGCCCAGAACACCAGGTCACCGGGCTGCAGGTCGCTGCGTGAGACCTTGGCCGACTGCCCGGTGTACTGGTAGACGGAGTAGTGCGGCAGGTAGACCCCGACCTGGGACCAGGCGTACAGGGCCAGGCCCGAGCAGTCGAAGCCGACCTTGCGGTAGTCGCCGTACCGGTCTGCCACGCCGCCGTCCCGGATGCCCAGCGTCGGGCCGTCGTAGTCGCCGCCGCCCCAGGCGTAGGTGGTGCCCAGCCACTGCTTGGCCGCGTTCACCACCCGCTGGCCGCGGGAGGACGAGTCCCCGCCGGAGGAGGACGAGTACGACGCCGGCTGCGCGGCCGAAACCGTGCCCTCGCAGGCGATCCCGTTGTCGTTCGGGTCCAGCGCGGCCCGGTATCCGGCCGATCCCCGGTTGATCGGGGCAACGCCGGCCGATCGGGCGTCGTCGCAGTTGGCGTAGTACGGCTCGGAGCTGGCCTGCGCATTGCCCGACGACCCGCCGTCGCAGGCGGTCCCGTTGTTGTTCGGGTCGAGTTCGGAGCGGTAGGCGGGATCTCCCTGGGGAATGGGACCCCGACCGGCGGCCCGCGCCTCGTCACAGCTGGCATAGGTCGGGGCGCCGGGGTTGGCCTGTGCCTCCTGGGCCGCCCGGGCGGCCTGGTTGGCCGCCTCCCGGGCCGCGGACTGCCGCTCGGCCTCGGCCTCGGCCTCCGCCTGCGCCTGGGCGGCGGCCGCCTCGGCCGCCGCCTGCGCGGCGGCCGCCTGCCGGGCCGCTTCCTGCCGCGCTGCCTCCTGCCGCGCCGCCTCGGCGGCGGCGGCCTGCCGCGCGGCCTCCTCGGCCGCGAGCCGGGCCGCCTCTTCCTCGGCCTGCTTCTGCGCCAGCCACTGGTTGTACTGGTCCCGCTGGTTCTGCAGCCCGGCCACATTGGCCAGCGCAGCCTGATAGTCGCGTTCCTGCTGGTCGTGCTGAGCCTGCAGGGAGGCCAGCTGATCCTCGCCCGCCTGCAGGGCGTCGGCCGCCTCCTGCTGGGCCCGATCGGCGGTCACCTTGGCCTGGTCGGCTCGAGCCCGCGCCGCATTGGCGGCGTCCAGCGCGGCCCGTGCCGCCGAGTCCTGGTTGGCCTTGTGGGTTCGGGTCGCCTCCAGGTTGCTCATCGCGTTGAGCTGCGATCCCGAGACCTGGCCGAGCAGTTCCTGGCGTTGCAGCACATCACCGGCACTGCCGGCGTCCCAGTAGGCGGACAGCGAACCGAGCACCGATCCCTGGCGGAAGGAGGCGGCGGCGAACGCCGCGGCCTTCTGCTTGGCGTCGGCGACGGCCTGGCCGGCGGCGGCGGCGTCGTTCTGCGCCTGCTGCGAGGCGGAGGCGGCCGCGGCGGCGTCGGACTGGGCGACGGACAGGTCGACACGGGCCTTGTTGGCCAGCTCCGCCTTCATCTCCAGATCGTTGTGCAGCCGGTCGATGTCGCCCTGGGTCTGGGCGACCAGCCCGGCCAGCCGCCCGACCTCGGCCGCGGACGCGGCCGCCTGGTCCTGTCCCTGCTCGATCTGCTGGTCGGAAGGATTGTCCGGCGGGGGCGGGACGGCGTTGGCCGGCACGGCGCTGCCGAACAGCAGCCCCGCGGCCAGCGCGAATCCCACGGCGGCCCGGATCACGCCCGTGCGCCGGTTGACCCGGGCGCTCAACGGACGAGCCTGGGGACGCCACGCGGCCTGCGGCCGAGCTCCAACGGGCACGCCGTCACACCTCCTCACGCTGGGCCCTGACGACGGACCGCTGCTCACAGCTGGCACGGACACTGGCGAGTTGAACTGGACAGGAACTGTCAAGACGACACGCCAGGAGAACCATGCCACTCCTATCCCCCTATTGACCAGCGGTCACGGCAAACACTTGCGTCCCATAACGGACAAATCGCGCATGAGCGACGTAATCGGGCTGATCTTTTTCGAGCGATCACCCACTTGCGGCGGCCGGGCCGCCCTCCGGGACACTGACCGGGTGGCCCAGATCCTCGCAGCGACAGACGACCGCGGTGAGTCGCCGCGCCGGCTGCGGTTGTTGATCGCCTGGTGCTTGATCACCGGATGCGGGTTGCTCCTGGTCGTCGTCGGCTCGTTCCTGCCCTGGGTCATCTCCGGCACGGTGAAGCGATCGAGCTACGAGATCGTCGGGGTGCTCGAACGCCTGGGGTTCGCCCAGGACGGGCTGGTGGCGGTGGCCGTCGGCGCCTGGCCCTTCCTGGGGGTGCTGTGCTTCGCCCCGGTGGTGACCGGCGCCCTGCGCTGGTGGCGGTCCACCGGCGTGCTGGCCGTCGTCATCGGGTTGTTCGCGGCGACCCTGTCGATCGGCATCCTGCTGTTCGCGGTGCGTTCCGGTGGGCTCCCGGTCCGCCTCGATCCGATCGGCCCGAGCGTGATGGCCGCCGGTGGCCTCCTGCTGATCGGCGGTGGCATCGGGACGACATTCGGTAACAGTTTCACCCGTCCGCCACAGAGGTCTTCGATGTTGTCCACCTGATCAGTCATGATGGTCGCCGGGGGTGCAACCAAATGACTGAGACGTACGTCACATCATCATGGGCTCGACCGATGTCCCAGGGGAGCGCGTCGACGCTCCTGAACCTGCACGGCAACCGGCGCGCCCGGCTGCGCCGCGCACGAGTGGCACCACCACCACGCAACCGGACCTCACGACGGCAACGTCGGGGATCGACACCGGGGTCAGAAATTCCGGCTGAACTCAACGGCCCGGAACACGACATAGAAGGGATGCACGCGCGATGAGCGAGCAGGGCGGACCTCAGGGGCCGGCGCAGGGTCGACCGGCGGGCGGGCCACCGCCCCAGGGACCCTGGCAGGGCCCGAACGGACCCCAGGGCTGGCCACAGCCCGGCCAGGGCGGCGGACCGCAGAATCCCGGGGGCAACCCCGGCGGGCAGAACTGGGGCCAGAATCCCGGCCCGGGCGCTCCCGGCCAGCCGACGGGCCCGCAGGGCTGGCAGCCGCAGACCGGACCGCAGGGTCAGCCCCCGACCGGGCCGCAGGGCTGGCAGCAGCCGCCCACGCAGACCTTCCCCCCGCAGGGACCCGGCCAGCAGCCCTGGAACACCCAGGGCCCGGCCACCGAACCCAAGAAGAGCAAGACGCCGCTGATCGTGGCGCTGGTCGTCGTCGTGGCCTTGGTCGCCGCGGCCGGCGTGTGGTTCTTCGCCTTCCGCGACAAGAACTCCACGGCCGCCACCGCCGGGGGCGAATCCACTCCCCAGGCGTCGGTCACCGCCCTGTTCTCCACCCTGAGCAACTCCGACCCGATCGGGCTGGCCGACCAGCTGGACCCGGCCGAGGCGTCGCTGTTCAAGGACCTCAACAGCGATATCATCACCGAGCTCAAGCGCCTGGAGGTGTTGAGCCCGAACGCGTCGGCCGACACGATGACCGGCACCAAGATCACCGTCAAGGACCTGACCTTCGCCGGCGACAACGACGTCATCAACGACCACCTGCAGATCGTCAAGCTGACCGGCGGCACCATCACCGTCGAGAGCAACCCGTCGGACCTGCCGCTGTCGGACAAGATCAAGGATGCCTTCGGCTCCCAGCTCGATCAGGTCCAGCCGCAGTCCGAGACGGTCAACATCGCCGACGAGGTGGCCAAGAACGACGGCAAGCCGTTCCGCGTCGCGACCGTCAAGCGGGGCGACAACTGGTACGTCAGCTTCTTCTACACGATTGCCGACAACGCCACCCAGGAAGCCGGCCTGCCCAACCCGACCGCCGCGGACGCGATCCCGGCCGCCGGTGCGAGCAGCCCGGAGGGTGCGGTGGACGCGCTGTTCAAGGCCGCCCAGTCCGGCGACCTGGCCGGCATCATCGCGGTGACCCCGCCCGATGAGATGGGTGCCCTGCACGACTACGGCAAGCTGCTGCTGCAGCAGGCCGACAGCGGCTCGCTCGAGGGCGACATGCAGGACCTGGGCTTCACCATCAGCGACACCGAGTGGGACGTCAGCGACGTCACCGGCGGCAAGAAGGTCTCGATCAAGTCGCTGACCATCACTGCCGACGGCCAGACGATCACCATCGAGCGCGACCCGTCCGCCGGTTCGCTCACCGTGTCGGCCCCGGGCCAGCCGGCCACCACCATCGACGACAGCACCATCGACACCTACATCGCGCAGTACGCCGATTCCGCCGATCTGGACCAGCAGGCCGTCGACATCATCAAGCGCGAGTTCAAGCAGGTCATCGGTCTGGGCCTGGTCACCACCCAGGTGGACGGCCAGTGGTACGTCAGCCCGGTGCGGTCGGCCGGTGACGTGTTCACCTCGCTGCTCAAGGGCCTGGAGCCGGGCGACGTCGACTACCTGATCACCCTGTCCGGCAACTAACAACTCGTCGGTCCCACCGACACTCCACGAAGGGCCCCGGGCGCCAGCCGCCCGGGGCTCTTCGGCATCTGCGCGCGGGCCACCCCCACCCGGCTGGGCTGATCAAAGCCGCGCCCTCGTGTGGGCCCTGCCCGATTCTCCGCGGCCTTCGTCCGCGAAGCTCGACCGAACCCGGCCGCACCGCCCCCATACCGGCGCCGGCAACACCGCGGCAATGTGGGTGCGGCAGGCTGTCCCGACCCGGCCGTCCGACCCACCTCGACACGCCGGCCGCGCTCGTTTGCACCAAATAGCAGGACAAGCGTACTGTTTGAACTCGAGTCCGTCAGAGTCCGGTGTCGAGGCCGGGGCCGGTGCGCCCACCCCGATCGCCCGGACGACAATGGCCTCGGGTCGCCCGCGCCGCCGCCGGGAGGCCCACCGCCGCGCCGCCCGAAGTGAGGAGAACTCCGTGCCTGCCCCCAGTAAGGACAGTTTCGCCGCCAAGGACACCCTGACCGTCGGTGATCGCAGTTATGACATCTACCGGATCCTCGGGCTGGACGGCCTGGAGAACGCGGGCAAGCTGCCGTTCTCGCTGAAGGTCCTGCTGGAGAACCTGATCCGCACCGAGGACGGCGCGAACATCACCGCCGACCACATCCGCTCGCTGGCCAACTGGGATCCGTCGGCCGACCCGGACATCGAGATCCAGTTCACCCCGGCCCGGGTGATCATGCAGGACTTCACCGGCGTGCCCTGCGTGGTCGACCTGGCCACCATGCGCGAGGCGATGGCCGACCTGGGCGGCGACCCGGACAAGATCAACCCGCTGGCGCCCGCCGAGATGGTCATCGACCACTCGGTCATCGCCGACGTGTTCGGCCGGGCCGACGCCTTCGAGCGCAACGTCGAGCTGGAGTACGAGCGCAACCGCGAGCGCTACCAGTTCCTGCGCTGGGGCCAGACCGCGTTCGACGAGTTCAAGGTCGTCCCCCCGGGCACCGGCATCGTGCACCAGGTCAACATCGAGCACCTGGCTCGGGTGGTCATGTACCGGGGCGGCATCGCCTACCCGGACTCCTGTGTGGGCACCGACTCGCACACCACCATGGTCAACGGCATCGGCGTGCTGGGCTGGGGCGTCGGCGGCATCGAGGCCGAGGCGGCCATGCTCGGCCAGCCGGTGTCGATGCTGATCCCCCGGGTGGTCGGCTTCAAGCTGACCGGTGAGATCCCCACCGGCGTGACCGCCACCGACGTCGTGCTGACCATCACCGAAATGCTGCGCAAGCACGGCGTGGTCGGCAAGTTCGTCGAGTTCTACGGCGACGGCGTCGGCCAGGTACCGCTGGCCAACCGGGCCACCATCGGCAACATGAGCCCGGAGTTCGGCTCGACCGCGGCGATGTTCCCGATCGATTCGGAGACCACCGACTACCTGACCCTGACCGGCCGGCCGGCCGAGCAGGTCGCGCTGGTCGAGGCGTACGCCAAGGCCCAGGGGCTGTGGCACGACCCGGCCCAGGAGCCCGTCTACTCCGAGTACCTGGAACTGGACCTGTCCAGCGTCGTGCCGTCCATCGCCGGCCCGAAGCGGCCGCAGGACCGGATCGCGCTGTCGGACGCCAAGCACTCCTTCCGCAAGGCCGTCCACGACTACGTGGTCAACGGTGACGCCGCCCCGGAGACCAAGCTCGACGAGGGCATCGAGGAGTCGTTCCCGGCCAGCGACCCGGCCTCGGTCAGCGCCGTGCACGCCGAGGAGGACGCCAATACCGACGTCGTCGCCGCCCTGCACAGCGCGGCCCTGGGGGCCTCCGGCCGCCCGTCCAAGCCGACCAAGGTCTCCACCAGCGAGTACGGCGACTTCGAGCTGGACCACGGCGCCGTGGTGATCGCCGCGATCACCTCCTGCACCAACACCTCCAACCCGTCGGTCATGCTCGGCGCCGCGCTGCTCGCCCGCAACGCCGTGGATAAGGGCCTGACCGTCAAGCCGTGGGTCAAGACGACCATGGCCCCGGGCTCGCAGGTGGTCACCGACTACTACGAGAAGGCCGGCCTGTGGCCGTACCTCAACAAGCTGGGCTACAACCTGGTCGGCTACGGCTGCACCACCTGCATCGGCAACTCCGGCCCGCTGCCCGACGAGATCTCGGCCGCGGTCAACGAGGCCGACCTGACGGTGGTCTCGGTGCTGTCCGGCAACCGCAACTTCGAAGGTCGGATCAACCCCGACGTCAAGATGAACTACCTGGCCTCGCCGCCGCTGGTGATCGCGTACGCGCTGGCCGGCACGATGGACTTCGACTTCGACGAGCAGCCGCTGGGTCAATCGCCCGACGGCAGTGACATCTATTTGAAGGACATCTGGCCGACCCCGCAGGAGATCCAGGCGACCATCGGCGCGGCCATCAACCAGCAGATGTTCACCGACAGCTACGCCGACGTCTTCGACGGCGGCGAGCGGTGGAAGGCGCTGCCCACCCCGGAGGGCAAGACCTTCGAGTGGGATCCCGAATCCACCTACGTGCGCAAGCCCCCGTACTTCGACGGGATGCCGGCCACGCCGGAGCCGGTCACCGACATCAGCGGCGCCCGGGTGCTGGCCAAGCTGGGTGACTCGGTCACCACCGACCACATCTCCCCCGCCGGCGCGATCAAGGCCGACACCCCGGCCGGCAAGTACCTGACCGAGCACGGCATCGTGCGCAAGGACTTCAACTCCTACGGGTCCCGCCGGGGCAACCACGAGGTGATGATCCGGGGCACGTTCGCCAACATCCGGCTGCGCAACCAGCTGCTCGATGACGTGCAGGGCGGCTACACCCGCGACTTCACGCAGGACGGCGGCCCGCAGGCGTTCATCTACGACGCGGCGCAGAACTACGCGGCGGCCGGCGTCCCCCTGGTCGTGCTCGGCGGCAAGGAGTACGGCTCGGGCTCGTCCCGGGACTGGGCGGCCAAGGGCACCGCGCTGCTGGGGGTGCGGGCCGTCATCACCGAGTCGTTCGAGCGCATCCACCGCTCCAACCTGATCGGCATGGGCGTCATCCCGCTGCAGTTTCCCGAAGGTGAGACGGTCAAGACCCTGGGCCTGGACGGCGACGAGACCTTCGACATCTCCGGCATCACCGAGCTGAACTCCGGAACCACCCCGCGCACGGTCAAGGTCACCGCGACCAAGCCGTCCGGTGACGTGGTCGAGTTCGACGCGGTGGTTCGGATCGACACCCCCGGTGAGGCCGACTACTACCGCAACGGCGGGATCATGCAGTACGTGCTGCGGAGCCTGCGCGCCGGCTCGGCCTGAGCCGGCCCGGTGCCCAAGGTCAGTCCCGACCACCTGCGGGCGCGCCGGCAGCAGATCCTCGACGGCGCCCGCGCCTGTTTCGCCCGGCACGGTTATGAGGGCGCAACGGTGCGGGTGCTGGAGGAGGAGATCGGCCTGTCTCGTGGGGCGATCTTCCATCACTTCGCCGACAAGGAGGCGCTGTTCCTGGCGGTCGCGGAGCAGGACGCGGCCGCCATGCGGCAGACGGTGACCGAGCACGGTCTGGTGCAGGTGATGCGCGAGATGATCGCCGCACCGGACGCCGAACGGATCGGGACGCAGCTGGAGATCGCTCGCCGGCTGCGGACCGATCCGGCCTTCCGGGTCGCCTGGCAGCCGCAACTGGACGAGCTGGGGGCGGCCGTGCGGGATCGGTTGCGCGGTCAACGCCAGCTCGGCGCGCTCCGCGCGGACGCCGAGATCGACCAGGTGGCGAGCTATCTCGAGCTGGTCATGGAGGGTCTGACGGCCCACCTGGCGGCCGGCCTGCCGGCCGACCGGCTGGAGCGGGTCCTGGATCTGGTCGAAGGATCAGTCCGCCAGGGCTGATCCCCAGCTCCTCTCGCGCCGATCCTCCACCCCTGCGCGGTTGGACCACCCCGCGCGGATCAACTACTTCTGCGCGGATCAACTGACCCCGAATGAGACTGGTGTGACTGGAGTCAACGACTTCAGCCGCGCCGGCGAAGTTGATCCGCGCGAGAGGTAGGGGTCGTCCGGGCGGGTCAGCGGGCGGCTTCGGAGGCGGCGGCGCTGCGGGCGGCGGCGGCCAGCCGGTGCAGCAGGGGGATCTGGGCGGCGCGTTCGGCGGCGTGCTGCTCCTCGACCGTTCGGTCGTGCGCCCCGGCCAGCAGACCCTTGATCGAGCGCACCGCCTCGGTCGGTGACTCGACCAGGGCGGCGGCCAGGTCGGCGACGGCCGCGTCCAACTCCTCCCGCGGGACGCTGCACAGGGCCAGGCCGATGCGCACGGCCTCGTCCGCGTGCACGTGCCGGCCGGTCGCACAGATCTCCAGCGCCCGTTGGTAGCCCACCAGCCGCAGCAGCCGGCCGGTTCCGGTCAGGTCGGGCACCAGCCCGTAGCTGACCTCGGCCATCCGGAATTCGGCGTCGTCGGCGACGACGATCAGGTCGCACGCCAGGGCGAGCTGGAAACCGGCGCCGACGGCGTGCCCGGCGACCGCGGCGATGGAGACGAACCGGGAGTCGGACAGCCAGGTGAAGGCCCGCTGGAACCCGGCGATCGACTCGTCGGCGACGCTGAGCGGGGCCCGGGCGATGGTGCCCAGCAACGAGTCGGGCGATGGTCCGAAGGCCGAGCGGTCCAGGCCCGCCGAGAACGACGGGCCCTCGCCGCAGACGATCACCACCCGGATGTCGTCGCCGAGCGTCTCCCCCAGGTGGGCCAGGGCGGCCCAGGTCTGCGGCAGCTGCGCGTTGCGGGCGGCCGGCCGGTCCAGGGCGACCGTGGCCACCGGCCCGTCGACCCGCAGGACGACGTGACCGCTGTCCAGCAGGTGCTGATCGATGCCGGTCCCGGGGCCGGGGCTCACTTCTTCTTCGTGCGGGTGGCTCCGCCCCGCCCGCGCAGGGGGACCTCGGCGTCCAGCAGCAACCGGTGCACGAACCCGTAGGAACGGCCGGTGCCCTCGGCCAGGGCCCGGATGCTCTGACCCTTCTCGTACTTCTTGCGCAGATCGGCGGCCAGCTTGTCCCGAGCCGGACCGGTGATCCGGGCGCCCTTCTTGATCGTCACGGTCTTGGCCGTCTTCGATGCTGTCTTGGTCTCTGTGGCCACGTCGCCACCCC
Source organism: Nakamurella multipartita DSM 44233 (assembly GCF_000024365.1). NCBI lineage: Bacteria > Bacillati > Actinomycetota > Actinomycetes > Nakamurellales > Nakamurellaceae > Nakamurella > Nakamurella multipartita. Next base: position 2,528,653 of record NC_013235.1, on the reverse strand, counting down.
TCGGTTGGATGCCCGGTCACTATTCGGCGGTTGGGCAGGTCTGTCGTCCATGATCGAACAGAACCGGCCGACCCGCCACCGGTGGCATCGCCGCCGGAACCGATTCAGGCCAGTTCGACCAGATCCAGGTAGTCCGGCGACCAGTGGTCCTCGGTGCCGTCGGGCAGCAGGATGACCCGCTCGGGCTGCAGCGCGACGACCGCGCCGGGGTCGTGGGTGACCAGGACGACCGCCCCCGCGTAGGAGCGCAGCGCCTCCAGCACCTGCTCGCGGCTGGCCGGATCCAGGTTGTTGGTCGGTTCGTCCAGCAGCAGGACGTTGGCCGCCGAGGACACCAAGCCGGCCAGCGCGAGCCGGGTCTTCTCACCGCCGGACAGGGTGCCGGCCGCCTGGTCCAGCTGCTCACCGGTGAACATGAACGAACCGAGTAGGTTGCGCAGCTCCTGGGCGCCGGCGTCGGGGGCGGCGTGCCGGGTGTTCTCCCAGACCGTGGCGTCGGGGTCGATGGTGTCGTGTTCCTGGGCGAAGTAACCGAGCTTGAGCCCGTGCCCGGGTACCACCTCGCCGGTGTCCGGCCGTTCGGTTCCGCCGAGCAGCCGCAGCAGGGTCGTCTTGCCGGCGCCGTTCAGTCCGAGCACCACCACCCGGCTGCCCCGGTCGATGGCCAGGTCGACCCCGCTGAAGACCTCCAGCGAGCCGTAGGACTTCGAGAGCCCTTCGGCGGTCAGCGGGGTGCGACCGCAGGCGGCGGGCTGCGGGAACCGGATCTTGGCCACCTTGTCGGCCATCCGCACGTCGTCCAGGCCGGAGATCAGTTTCTCGGCCCGGCGCACCATCTGGTGGGCCGCGGCCGCCTTGGTCGCCTTGGCGCCGAGCTTGGCCGCCTGGGCCATCAGCGCGGACGCCTTCTTCTCGGCATTGGCCCGTTCCCGGCGGCGGCGCTGCTCGTCGGTGGCCCGCGCCTCCAGGTAGCGCGACCAGCTCATGTTGTACGGGTCCAGCTCGCCGCGGACCGCGTCCAGGAACCAGACCTTGTTCACCACCGCGGCCAGCAGGTCCACGTCGTGCGAGATGATCACCACGCCGCCGGAGAACAGCCGCAGGTAGTCGCGCAGCCAGACGATCGAGTCGGCGTCCAGGTGGTTGGTCGGCTCGTCCAGCAGCAGCATGGTGCCCGAGCCGGCGCCATCCTCGGCGCGCGCCCCGAACAGGATCCGGGCCAGTTCGACCCGGCGCCGCTGCCCGCCGGACAGCGTGCTCATCTGCTGGGCCAGCACCCGGTCCGGCAGACCCAGGTTGGAGCAGATCCGGGCCGCCTCGGACTCGGCCGCATAGCCGCCGAGGGAGGCGAACCGATCCTCGATCCGGCCGTACTGGCGGGTCGCGGCGTCCAGTTCCGCGGCGTCGGTCAGCTCGGCCATCCGGATCTGGACCTTCTCCAGATCGGCGACCAGGACGTCCAGGCCGCGGGCGGAGAGCACCCGGTTCTTGGCCGTGACCTCCAGGTCACCCTCGCGCGGGTCCTGCGGCAGGTAGCCGATCGGAGTGGAGGCGGTGACGCTGCCCGCGTAGGGCAGCGACTCCCCGGCCAGTACCCGCAGGGTGGTGGTCTTGCCGGCGCCGTTGCGTCCGACCAGGCCGATTCGATCGCCTGCGTGCACGCGCAGGGCAGTGTCGGCGAGCAGGATCCTGGTCCCGGCCCGCAATTCCAGACCGGTCGCGGTGATCACGTGTGCCGAGTCTACCGGTGACCGGGCCGCTTCCCGGCCACCAGCGTCGGGCGAGCGTTACTGGCCCAATCCGGCCCGCCGCAACGCGTCCGCCATCGCCCCGCCGGGGGCCGGCCGATCGCCCCGGGCCCCGCCCTGCCGGCCCCGGTCCGACCGCTGCCCGCTGGCCGGGCGGCCGCCGCCGGACCGGGCCGGCGCCGGCCGTGACCCCTTGGGGCCGGCCGCCGGCGCGCCCGGTTCGTCGTCCAGCCGCAGGGTCAACGAGATCCGCTTGCGCTGCTCGTCCACGGCCATCACCTTGACCTTGACGACCTGACCGGAGGTGACGACCTCGCGCGGGTCGCTGATGAACGTCCGGGACATCGCCGAGACGTGCACCAGCCCGTCCTGGTGCACCCCGACGTCGACGAACGCTCCGAAGGCGGCGACGTTGGTGACCACGCCCTCGAGCACCATGCCCACCCGCAGGTCGGCGATCTTCTCCACGCCGTCGGCGAAGGTGGCGGTGGTGAACGCGGGCCGCGGGTCCCGGCCGGGCTTTTCCAGCTCGGCCAGGATGTCGGTCACCGTCGGCACGCCGAAGGTCTCGTCGGTGAACTCCTGCGGCCGCAACGTGCGCAGCACCGTGGTGTTGCCGACCAGGGTCCGCACGTCGCCGCCGGTGCGGGTGAGGATCCGCCGCACCACCGTGTAGGCCTCCGGGTGCACCCCCGAGGAGTCCAGCGGATCGCTGCCGCCACGGATCCGCAGGAACCCGGCGCACTGCTCGTAGGCCTTGGGGCCCAGGCGCGCGACGTGCTTGAGGTCCTGCCGAGAGGTGAAGGGGCCATTGGTGTCCCGGTGCCGGACGATGTTCTCGGCCAGCGTGGTGGTCACCCCGGAGACCCGTGCGAGCAGCGGCACGGACGCGGTGTTGACCTCGACGCCGACGGCGTTGACGCAGTCCTCGACGACGGCGTTGAGCGAACGGGTCAGCGTCGATTCGGCAATGTCGTGCTGGTACTGGCCGACCCCGATGGACTTGGGGTCGATCTTGACCAGCTCGGCCAGCGGATCCTGCAACCGGCGGGCGATGGACACCGCGCCGCGCAGCGACACGTCCAGGTCGGGCAACTCACCGGAGGCGTAGGCCGAGGCCGAGTACACCGAGGCGCCCGCCTCGGACACCATGACCTTGGTCAGGCCCGGGCACTGCTTGACCAGATCCGCGGCCAGCCGGTCGGTTTCCCGGGACGCGGTGCCGTTGCCGATGGCCACCAGCTCGACGCCGTGGGTGGTGACCAGCCGGTGCAGGCTGGCCAGCGCGGCGTCCCACCGGTTGGCCGGCTGGTGCGGGTAGATCGTGTCGGTGGCCAGCACCTTGCCGGTGCCGTCCACCACCGCCACCTTGACCCCGGTGCGAAAGCCCGGGTCCAGGCCCAGGGTGGGCCGGCCGCCGGCCGGCGCGGCCAGCAGCAGGTCCTTGAGGTTGGCCGCGAACACCGCGGCCGCATCGGCCTCGGCCGACTGGCGCAGCCGGGTCCGCACGTCGATGCCCAGCGACACCACGATCCGGGTGCGCCAGGCCCAGCGAACGGTGTCCAGCAACCACGGGTCGGCCGGCCGGCCCCGATCGGCGATGCCAAACGCGCCGGCGATGCGCCGCTCGTAGTCCGAGAGCACGGCCGGGCCGGTCGGATCGGTGGGATCGGCCGGGGCCGCCTCGGGGTCGACGGCCAGGCTGAGCACGCCCGTGCTCTCCCCCCGGAACATCGCCAGAATGCGGTGCGAGGGCATGGATTTCACCGACTCGGAGAAGTCGTGGTAGTCGGCGAACCGGGCGGCGTCCTCGTGCCCGGCGTCGCGCACGGTGCTGACCAGCCCGCCCCGCTGCCACAGCAGCTCGCGCAGTTCACCGACCAGATCGGCGTCCTCGCCGAAGCGCTCGGTCAGGATCGCGCGGGCCCCGGCCAGGGCGGCGTCGCCGTCGGCCACCCCCTTGTCCGGGTCGACGAAGGCCGCGGCCGCGGCCGCCGGGTCGACCCGCGGATCGCCGAGCAGGCCGTCGGCCAGCGGCTCCAGGCCGGCCTCCCGGGCGATCTGGGCCTTGGTCCGCCGCTTGGGCTTGAACGGCAGGTAGATGTCTTCGACCCGGGCCTTGGTGTCCGCCGCCTGGATCGACGCGGCCAGCGCGTCGGTCAACTTGCCCTGCGCGGCAATGGATTCCAACACGGCCTTCTTGCGATCGGCCAGGTCGCGCAGGTAGTCCAGCCGCTCGGTCAGATCGCGCAGCTGCGCGTCGTCCAACGAGCCGGTGACCTCCTTGCGGTACCGGGCGATGAACGGGACGGTGGCCCCCTCGTCCAGCAGCGCGACGGCCGCCTGCACCTGCCAGGGCTGGGCGTTGAGTTCCCCGGCGATGCGGCTGACGATCTGCTGGTCGGTGTCGGGCTCGGTCACTGCGGTGCTCTCCTGCTCATCCTGCGGCGTGCGGCCGCGACCCGGATCGGGCCGCGCGGGTGTGCTCGTCTGAATATCACGTGGCCGCCGGCTCGATGACGATCGGCACGCTCAGGCTCCGGGCGGCGACCTCGTCCAGCACGGCACGGCGGGGTTCGGGAATGTCGGCGAAGGTGCGGCGCGGCCGGGCGGCCAGCGCGGCCAGGCGAGGGTCGGCCAGCACCTGCGCCAGGGCCGGCCGGTCGCCGCCGAGCACCAGTGCGGCCGGCGGCGGGGAGTGCGGGTCGGTGAGCACGCGTACGGCGGTGTCGGCCGCATCGGCCAGGGAGGCGGTGCGCTGGTTGCCCCGCCGGCGGGCGAACCGTTGCTGGGACCACCCGCCGGCCGCCGTGCGGCCCTGCAGGTAGGCCCGGTCGGTGGACGAGCGCAGCACGGCCCCGTCCCGGGCCAGTCCGACCGAGTGCGCACCGCCCCGGACCAGGATCACCCCGAGGGTGCCCAGGCCGGCCAGATGCGCCAGCAGGGCCTCCACCGGCTCGCGGTCGCCGACCGCCATCGGCCCGAACGGCACCTCGATCCGGGCCAGGGTGCCGTCACCGCCGCGGATCCGGACGGTGACCCCGTCGGTCGCCAGATCGGCCAGTCCCCCGTTGCGAGCGCCGAACCGGCTCAGGAAGCCGACCAGGCGCTCCGGCGGCACCTCCACCTCGACGCCGCCGCCGGCCACCGCACGGCGGCGGGTCACAACCCGGACCCGGCTTCGAACAGCTGCCCGGTCAGACCCGACAGCGTGCGGGCGGCGGCGCCGGCCCGGTCGTCGGTCAGCGAGGCGACGTAGTCGATGATGCCGCGGCCCCGGCCCAGCCGGACGATGTCCTCGCGCCCGGACATCGGTTCCCCGGTCGGGCCGACCAGCAGCTCCGGTTCCTCGCGGGCGACCCGCCGGTAGCCGGCGGTAGCCAGGGCCACCAGGTCGACCAGCCGGCGCGGCGCCCGGCCCGAGTCGATCGGGTCGGTCAGCCACGACTCCAGGTCGGCAACCAGCGAGGACAGCGACTGCGCCTGGCCCCGCTGGTACAGGGCCAGATCCGGCCGCTCGAGCACGAACCGCTGGTGCACGAACTTGAGCACGGCGACCTCGTGCCAGGCCTGCCGGCCCAGCTGAACGTGTCCGGAGCGGATCGGCGGGTCGGCGGTCATCTCCACCGACTCCTGCAGGTGCGCGATCCAGCTCCGGGTAAAGGTGCCGATGGCCCGCTCCGCGGCCAGCGAGGAATCGAACGGCACGGCCAGCAACCCGTCCAGCAGGTCAGTGGCCACCCGACCGACCGCGACCGCGAACGCCTCGTCCTGGAAGATCCACTCGTCCCGGTCCTGCAGCCGCCGGCGCAGCCGTTCCAGGGCCACCCCGGGCCGCCGGTCGTCCTCGGGCAGGGTGCGCCGGGAGAACTCGGCCCGGCGGCGCAACCAGCTGCGGAACTCGGCCGCGACGGAGGCGTGCTGGAGCACCCCGGCCCGGTGGAAGTCGTCCAGATCGTGCAGGGAGTAGGCGATGTCGTCGGCGGCGTCCATCACCGAGCACTCGACGGTCTGCCGCAACGGGCCGATCTTGGGGTACGCGGCCAGCACCTCGCGCATCTCACCGACGTCGAGCACGTAGGCCGAGTACTTGCCCGACCCGGCCCCCTCTTCCCCGGGCCCGCCGCCGCGGGGCGGCTGGGCCAAGGTGCTCGGGTGCGGGTCGGGCACGTGCAGCCGCGACCACGGGTACTTCAGCACGGCGGCCCGCACGGCCGCGGTCAGGTTCAGTCCCTCGCCGGACTCCCCGTGCACGTCCAGCTCGGTCAGGATGCGGAAGGTCTGCGCGTTGCCCTCGAAACCGTCGGCCAGGCCGAACCGGGAGCGGGCGATCCGGTCCAGGATCCGCTCCCCCAGATGACCGAACGGCGGGTGGCCCAGGTCGTGCGCGCTGGCCGCCGCCTGCACGACGACCGCGTCGCAGCCGCCGAGATCGTCGGCAAGCTGCGCGTAGGGACCGCGGCGCAACCCGACGGCGATCGCCCGGGCCACCGAGGTGACCTTGACCGTGTGGGTCAGCCGGTTGTGCACGACCTGGCCGGACGCCCCCTGGGAGATCACCTGGGTGACGGCGGCCAAGCGGGAGAAGTACGGGGAGAACCGGATTCGTTCCAGGTCGTCCCGGAACGCCCCCTCGGTGGCCGCGGCCAGTTCGGCGTCGGCGCCCCGCGCGCCGTCCGCGGCGACGGCGGCCGGGCTCAGCGTGGGGACCTCGGCCCACCGGCGGGCCAGGCGCGGATCCATACCTCGGGAACCTACCTGGCCCCGCCGGGCCTTCCTGGGCCGAGCCCTATCCGATCCGGGCCGTGAGCTCCGGCGTGGTCGTCCCGTTGCCGCGGATCGAGTACACGTACGGGGTGTTGGCGAACAGGCCGACATCAGTGAACGAAGTGCCGGTGACCGTGGCGATCCGGATACCCGAACGCAGCACGTCGTAGCTGGCCCCGGCCGACCCGGCCCAGCCCAGCGTGATGGTGCTGCCGGTGGTCCCGGTGACCTTCAGACCGGACGGGCCACCCGATACCGGCCCGGTGGTCGGCCCAGCAGTCGGCTCAGTCGTGGGCCCGCTGGTCGGCGCGGCCGTCGAGGTGCTCGCCGAGGCGCCGTTAAGGGTGGCGGTCAGCTCCGGGGTGGTCACCCCGCCGCCGCGAATCGAGTACACGTAGGGCGTGTTCGGGAACAGCCCGCGGTCGGTGTACGAGGTGCCGGTGACCGTGGCGATCCGGATACCCGACCGCAGGACTTCGTAGCTCGCGCCGGCCGACCCCTGCCAGCTCAGGGTCAGGCTGTCGGACGTGCTGCCCGACACCCGCAGCGCGGACGGGGACGCGGAACCACCGGTCGGCGGGGTCGCCGGCGTGCTGGTGGTCGGCGTGCTGGTCACCGGGGTGCTGGTGGTCGGGGTGCTGGTGGTCGGCGTGCTCGTGGTCGGGGTGCTGGTGACCGGAGTGCTGGTGGTCGGGGTGCCGGACCCGCCGGCGTACTTGACCTCGACGTAGTCGACGACCATCGGCACGCCCGGCTTGGTGCCGGCGTTGGGGCCGCCGCCGAGCTTGTTCGGGAAGGCCCCGCCCATCGCGACGTTGAGGATGATGAAGTACCCGGCGTGGTCGGCCAGACTGTTCCAGGTGGCGGCGGGCACCTGGTTGGCGTTGACGGTGAAGGTCAGCTCGCCGTCCAGGTACCAGCGCAGCTGCTCGACCGGACCGGAGTCGTCCCATTCCAGCCCGTAGGTGTGCATGCCGGCCTGGCAGGTGGTGACCTTGCACGGCGCCCCGGCGTTGTTCACGCCGTTGTTGATGCCCTCCTGCTCGTTGCACGGGCCGCCGGCCCACACGCCGCAGTGCAGCACGTTGTAGGTCCAGTTCAGCCCCTGGACGTTCTCCATGATGTCGAACTCGCCGATGGCCGGCCACGACCAGCGGTCCTGCCGGTACGGCCCGCCCAGCATCCAGAACGCCGGCCAGTACCCCAGGGCCTCGCTGCCGGTGACATTGGGCAACTGCAAACGACTTTCGACGTGCATGACGCCCCCGGCCGGTGGCCGGTAGTTCGATGCGGCCGACTCGACGCGGGCCGAGGTCCACCGGCCGGCGCTGTCCCGTTGCGGGGTGATGTAGAGGTTTCCGTTGCGGACGTCGACGTTCTCCGGCCGGTTGGTCATCGTCTCGATCTCACCGGTGCCGAACGCGTCCGGACCACCCGGGTACGACGTGCCCTGGGTCAGGATCCACTTGTTCGGGTCGGGCAGGCCGCTCCCGGTGAAGTCGTCCCGGAACACGGTCTGCCAGGTGGGGTCGGCCGCGGCGGCCGGACCGGCCGTGGCGATGACGGCCCCGGTCAGGGCGAGGGCGCCGGCCGTGACGATCACGGCGGCGCGGGTGGTCAGGGACCGGAAACGTAGGGACATCGGTGTCCTCTCGTGCGGTTGGCGACGGCGAACGCGTTGGACCATCAGTACTCTCCGCAATGTGTCGATCACCTTGGGTGATCGGACGCTAGCACCGGCCCGACCGCCGCGCGCGCACAGGGCCCGCAGATCAGCCAAATGGTGGAATCGCTCCCATTCGGGGACCCCGCCCGACGACCGCTCCCCCATCCGGCCGTCCGGGTCGGCCCATCAACTGGGGCGACCCCCGGTCCGGGCCGGGGATCAGACCCCCGGGTCAGGCCGCCGGGTCAGCTGCCGGCTCGCCGCTGGCATGGGCGCGATCCAGGCGCGGGAACACCACCTCCTGCACCAGCAGCATGATCGCGGCCGCCGTGGGCAGCGCGACGAGCGCGCCGACCAGCCCGAGCAGGGCGCCGCCGATGAGGATCGCGCAGACGGTGACCAGCGCGGGCATCCGCAGCACCCGGCCGAACACCTTTGGCGTGAGCAGGTAGTCCTCGACCAGCTTGTAGGCCACGAAGTAGCCGATGGTGGCCAGCCCGACCGGCACCGACACGCTGAACGCGGCCAGGGCGACCAGGGCTCCGGCGATCAGCGATCCGATCACCGGGATCAGGTCGAGCAGGGCGAACAGGATGGCCAGCAACAGCGGGTAGGGCACGCCGAATGCGATCAGCCAGACGAAGGTGACCACCGCCGAGATCACCGAGATGACCACGTTGCCCAGCACGTACCCGCCGACCTTGACCATGATCTGGTCCCCCAGCAGGATCGCCCGGGGCCGCCGGGGCGCCGGCATGAACCGGTACAGGGTGGTGCGCACGCGGGGCATGTCGGCCAGGAAGTAGACCGTGAGCACGGCCACCACCAGCAGACCGGAGAACGCACCGAAGACGGCCTCGCCGACGCTGATCACCCCGGAGGCCAGGCCCGGGCCGCCGCCGTCGACGATCTGCTGCACCGTCTCCTGCAGGTGGAAGCGCTGGTTGAGCTGGCCGATGGCCGAGCTGTCGTCGCTGAGTTGGGCCACGTACTGCGGGGCCGCCTCGACCAGCCGCCGACCCTGCTCGACCAGGGCCGGGATGGCGGCGGCGATGAACCCGGCCAGCAGCAGGGTCAGCCCGGCCAGCACGGTGAACACCGCGGCCCAGCGCGGGAAACGGTGGGTGATCAGCCAGGACACGGCCGGTTCCAGGCCGATGGCCAGGAACAGGGCCAGCGCGATCAGCAGCAGCACCTGACCGGCCAGCAGCAGCATCTGGATGATCCCGACCGTCACCGCGACCCCGGCGGTGGCGGCCAGCCCGATCAGGAAGGCCGAGCGCCAGTTCAGCCGGCGGCCCAGCGGCCCGAGCGGGTCGGCCGGCGTGCGCAGCGTGGCGGCGACCGCCTCGGCCTGGGCAATCGGACCCTCCGCGGCGGCGTCGTGCGGCTGTCCGACCCGCGGATGGTGCGCGACCGGCTCGCTCGGCTGCCCGGATTTCGTCCTGGTCATCTGCGGACCTCCTCGCGCTCACCGGACGGCGCCGTCCATCCGCGTGTTTACCCGCCGCCGGCCCGGCCGACGCAGGTCACCCGCCCAGCATGCTCGCGGTCAGCCCGGTGGATCGGTGGGGTTGCGCCGCGGCACGATCAGCGGGTCGGCCGGCGTGAACGGGAACGTGGGCAGCAGCCGCTCGGGCACGTCGAAGGTGGCCGCCAGCACCTCGCGCGAGAAGGCGGTGGCGGTCGCCCGGTAACCGATGTCGCCCGGAGTGGGCTGATCGAAGAAGATCAGGAAGTGGAACTCGTCGTCGCCGACGACCTCGATGTGATGCGGGTACGCCCGCGGCACGAAATAGACATCGCCGGGCGCGAGGAGGTACTCGTCCAGGGTTCCGTCCGGGTCCAGGATCCGCATCCGGGCGTGACCGGTGGCCACGTAGCCCAGTTCCGCGGTCACCGGGTGCCAGTGCGGGGCCCGCATGCCGTTCTCCCGCACCCGCAGGGAGTACATCGAGATGTCCTCCAGCGCGGCCCAGTACTGCCGGCGCGCCAGGTGGGCGGACCCGTAGGCGTAGGTCAGCGGAGCTTGCTGCCCCTCGGCGTCGAACAGGTGGGCGTTGGGCAGTCGCTGGGTGGCCTCGACCGGGGTTCCCGAGCGCCGGGCCACGATTTGCGCGGACGGCGGCCGGGTGAAGGCCTGGAAGGCCGAGGCGGGCAGATCGTAGGTGTTGCCCAGCACCGCGTCGGTCATCGCCGACATGCTGTCGCGCAGCGAGAAGTGCGCCGGCCGTTCCGACCGGAGCGCGATGATCACCTCGGCCTCGTCCGGGCCGATGTTCTCGATGTGGTACACCGCACCGGATTCGACGTGGTACATCTGCCCGGGGGTGACGACGAACGAACTGAACTGGTTGTGATCGCCCAGGATCGAGACCAGGACCGTCCCCCGCAGCAGGTACGAGAGCTGGTTGGCGTTGACGTTCCATTGCGGTTCGCGCATCGCCCCGGAGGCGAGCACCACGCGTTTGATCGACAGACGGCTCAGGATGGGCAGTCGCTGCGCGTCCACGACATGCACGCTGCCCAGGTCGCTGGCGAACGTGGCCTCGGTCCGGGTCAGCGAAACCCAGTGTGGTGAGGGTGCCATGACCGACGATCCTGCATCACGATCGCCGATCCCGCCGGGCTCACACGTCCAGCCGGTACCCGCGCTTGATCACGGTGGCCACCAGGTCGCGCTGCGGCAGCGCCTGCCGTAGCCGGGCGATCGCCACCTCGAGGGCGTGATCGTCCCCGGAGTCGGGCAGCACCTCCTGCAGGCGGGCCTTGGGCACCACCGCCCCGGCGGCGTCCGCCAGCAGGCGCAGCGCGGCGACCGACGTCGGCGACAGCGTGACCCGCTGGCCGTCCAGGGCGGCGCTGCGGCCGCGGATCTCCAGCAGCCCGTGCCGGGTCGGCACCCGGCGGACATGGTGCTCGATGAGGTACTCGCACAGGGTTCGGACCATGGCCCCGAGCCGGTAGCGGTCCGGGTAGATGGCGTCGATGCCCACGGCGTGCAACGGGGCGGCGGTGACCGGGCCGACGACGAACGGCACCACATCGGCCCGCATCGCCGCGACGACCTGGTCGAACCGGTCCCGTTCGCGGGCCGCGGCCAGCAGCGCCTCGGCGGCCGGGGCGCTGGTGAAGGTGACGGCGTCCAGGGAGCGGCCGGCGATCGCGTCGAGCAGGCGCTGCACCCGTTGCGGCTCGGACGGCGCGGTCCACAGGTAGGGCGCCACGGTGATCACCGTGGCCCCGGCCTGGCGCAGCCGCACCAGCTGTTCCTCGTCGACGAACCCGTGCAGCTGGATCGCCACCGTGAGCCCGTCCGCCCCGTTGGCCAGCACCTGGTCGATCAGCGACTCGGTGGTTTCCTCGTCGCTCATCCCCGCGTCCCGCAGGCCGCCGGCCCGGACCGCGCCCCGGGCCTTCGGACCGCGCACGAGAATCTTTGCTTCGCTGAGCACTTCGAGCAACGACGGGCCGAGCCCGGCCGCATCGGCGGCCTCGAGCCAGCCGCGCAGACCATAGGCGGTGGTGACCAGCAGGATGTCCGGCCGGGCGGCGATCACCTCGGCGGTCGCGACGATGAGCCGCTCGTCCTGATCGGCCGGCACGATCCGCAGGGTTGGCGCGTGCAGCACTTCGGCCCCACGACGTTCCAGGGCGGCGATCAGGTCGGCCGAACGGCGGTGCGCGGTCACCCCGATCCGGAAGCCGACGAGCTCGTCGGGATCGAAACCGACCACGGATCCAGTCACGGTCTGTCCGGTCACCCCCGCCACGTCTTCGCGGTCTCGATTATCACCGTCTCGATCGTCACCGTCTCGATCGCTCGGGTGTCGATCGCTCCCGTGGGAGTCTACGTCGGGCACGGGGACCCGCCGGACGCTCGGCGACATGCAGGCACTCCGGACGGGGTTGATCGGCGGCGGCGCGGACGGGCCGCGACCAGGTGGGGAGCTCGATCATCCCCGACCCGGATGTCGCCGCGATCACCATCGGCTCACCGGCTCTCCAGCCGGATGCGAGACGGCCCGGGCGGGCTCGGTTCAGATGTTGAAGCCCAAGGCGCGCATCTGGTCCCGGCCGTCCTCGGTGATCCGTTCCGGACCCCACGGCGGCAACCACACCCAGTTGATCCGGAAGTCGTCGACCAGCCCGGCGTCCGGGCCGGTCAGCGCGGCCGCCACCTGGTCCTCGATCATGTCGGTCAGCGGGCAGGCCGCGCTGGTCAGGGTCATGTCGATGGTGGCGACGCTCTGGTTGTCGGTGCCGGCGTCCACGTGCAGGTCGTAGACCAGACCGAGATCGACGATGTTGATGCCGAGTTCGGGGTCGACGACGTCCTTGAGGGCCTCTTCGAGGTCCTCCAGGAGCTGGGTGTCGATCGGGGCGGCGGGCGCGGCGGGCTGCGCGGCGTCCAGGTCGGCCGCACCACGGCCTTCCCGGCCGGTGCTCAGGTCCTCGGTGCTGGTCATGGATCAGCCCTCCTTCGCGGTGCTCAGTGATTCGGAATCGCCTGCGTCGGGATTGGATTCGGCATCGGCGGCCATGATCTGCACAACGGCGTCCTTGAACGCCATCCAGCCCAGCAGCGCGCATTTGACCCGGGCCGGATACTTGGCCACCCCGGCGAACGCGATGCCGTCGCCGATGACCTCCTCGTCACCCTCGACGGTCCCCCGGCTGGTGATCATGGCGGTGAAATCGTCCAGGGCCTCAAAGACGTCGGCCAGCGGCCGGCCGATGGCCAGGTCGGTGAGCACCGACGTGGAGGCCTGGGAGATCGAGCAACCCAGCGCCTCGTAGGACACGTCGGCCACCACCGGCTCGTCGCCGGTGTCGACCAGGTGCACCCGCAGGGTGATCTCGTCGCCGCAGGTCGGGTTGACGTGATGGACCTGGGCCTCGAACGGATCCCGCAGCCCGTAATGGTGCGGGGCCCGGTAGTGATCGAGAATGATCTCCTGGTAGAGCTTTTCCATCTGCACGGGTCAGCTCACCCCGAAGAATCGTTGGGCCGAGCGCACTCCCGCGGTCAACGCGTCGACCTCGGCGGCGGTGTTGTACAGCGCGAACGAGGCGCGCACGGTGGCGGCGACCCGGAACCGGCGGTGCAGCGGCCAGGCGCAGTGGTGACCCACCCGCACCTGCACGCCGGCATCGTCCAGGATCTGGCCGACGTCGTGCGCGTGCACCCCGTCCACGACGAAGGAGACCGCGGACCCGCGGTCGACGGTGCTCGACGGACCGATGATCCGGACCCCGTCGATGGCCGAGAGCTCCTGCAAGGCATAGCCGGTCAGCTCGGCCTCGTGGTCGGCCACCACCTTCATGCCGACGTCGCGCAGGTAGTCGACGGCCGCGCCCAGGGCCACCGCCTGCGAGGTCATCGGCACACCGGCCTCGAACCGGGCCGGCGGTGCGGCGTAGGTCGAGTGGTCGATGAAGACCTGCTCGATCATCGATCCGCCGGTCAGGAACGGCGGCATGGCGGCCAGCAGCTCGTAGCGGCCGTAGAGCACGCCGACCCCGCTCGGGCCGAACATCTTGTGCCCGGAGAAGGCGGCGAAATCGACGTCCAGCGCGGCCAGGTCGACGCTCTGGTGCGGCACCGACTGGCACGCGTCGAGCACGGTCAGCGCGCCGACCCGCTGCGCGGCGGCGACCAGCACGTCGACCGGGTTAATGGTGCCCAGGACGTTGGACTGGTGGGTGAAGGCCAGGACCTTGGTCCGGGGCGTGATCACCTCGTCCAGGTTCGACAGGTCGAGCCGGAAGTCCTCGGTCACCGAGAACCAGCGCAGGGTGGCCCCGGTGCGCCGGCACAGTTCCTGCCACGGCACCAGATTCGCGTGGTGCTCCATCTCGGTGACCACGACCTCGTCACCCGGCCCCAGCCGGAACCGGCGAGCGGCCGGATCCTGCGAGAAGGTGGCGTTGCCCAGCGAGTAGGCGACCAGGTTGAGCGACTCGGTGGCGTTCTTGGTGAAGATCACCTCGTCGGTGCGCGGCGCCCCGATGAACGCCGCGATCCGCTCCCGGGCCGACTCGTAGAAGTCGGTCGCCTCCTCGGCCAGCTGGTGCGCGCCCCGGTGGACCGCGGCGTTGTGGCCGGTCACGTACTCCTGCTCGGCGTCGATGACGCCGATCGGGCGTTGCGAGGTGGCGCCGGAGTCCAGGTACACCAGCGGCTTTCCGTCCCGGACCGTGCGCTCCAGGATCGGGAAGTCGGCGCGGATCCGCTCGATGTCCGCGGCCGTCAGCTGCTCGGGAGTCACCGTGATCACCTCCTGCGCCATGCTCGTCACCCTCTCCTACCGGTCGTCAGACCGTCGCCGCGGCCGCGGTGCCCACCGCGTCGGTGAAGCGCACGTAACCGTTGGTCTCCAGCTCGTCGGCCAGCTCGGGCCCACCGGACTCGACGATCCGGCCGGCGGCGAACACGTGCACCCGATCGGGCCGGATGTAGCGCAGGATCCGGGTGTAGTGGGTGATCAGCAGCACGCCGGCGCCGTCACCGGACTCGGCGGAGGTCGCCTTGAAGCGGTTCACTCCCTCGGCCACGATCCGCAGCGCGTCCACGTCCAGGCCGGAATCGGTCTCGTCCAGGACGGCGATCTTGGGCTTGAGCAGCGTCAGCTGCAGGATCTCGTGCCGCTTCTTCTCGCCGCCGGAGAAGCCCTCGTTGACCGAACGCTCGGCGAACTCCGGATCGATCTCCAGATCCTTCATCGCGGTCTTGACCTCTTTGACCCACTTGCGCACCGGCGGGGCCTCGCCCCGGACCGCGGTGGCCGCGGTCCGCAGGAAGTTGGAGGTCGACACCCCGGGCACCTCGACCGGGTACTGCATGGCGAGGAAGAGCCCGGCCCGGGCCCGCTCGTCCACGCTCATGGCCAGCACGTCCTCCCCGTCCAGGGTGACCGTGCCGGAGGTGACGTGGTACTTGGGGTGACCGGCCAGCGAGTACGCCAGCGTCGACTTGCCGGAGCCGTTGGGCCCCATGATCGCGTGGGTCTCGTTCGAGGACACGGTCAGGTCGACCCCGCGCAGGATCTCGACCGGTCCCTCCTCGGTCAGCACCGAGACGTGCAGGTCGCGAATGTCCAGGGTTGACATGAAAGCTCTATCTCCTGTGAGTGTCTGGAAGAAATGACGGTGGGCGGCGGCCCGGACGGCTAGATGCCGGCGATGGCCAGCTCGCGCTCGATGATGTCCGCGGTGCGCGCACGCACCGATTCGATGCCGATCTTGAGCAGCACCTCGCCGAAGAAGCCGCGCACCACCAGGCGCTTGGCGACCTCGGCCGGGATGCCCCGGGAGAGCAGGTAGAACAGCTGCTCGTCGTCGAACCGGCCGGTGGCGCTGGCGTGGCCCGCGCCGACGATCTCGCCGGTCTCGATCTCCAGGTTCGGCACCGAGTCGGCGCGGGCGCCCTCGGTGAGCACCAGGTTCCGGTTGAGCTCGTAGGTGTCGGTGCCCTCGGCGGCCCGGCGGATCAGCACGTCGCCGATCCAGACGGTGCGCGCCTTGTCACCCTGCAGCGCACCCTTGTACAGCGCGCGCGACTTGCAGTGCGGGACCGCGTGATCGACGAACAGCCGGTGCTCCAGGTGCTGGCCGGCGTCGGCGAAGTAGACGCCGTTGAGCTCGACATCACCACCGGGACCGTCGTAGACCACGTCGGCGACGACGCGGACCAGGTCCCCGCCGAAGGTCAGCGCGGTGTGCTTGACCGTGGCGTCCCGGCCGACCCGGATGTGGTGGTGCGAGAGGTGGACGGCCTGCGAGTCCCACTCCTCCAGCGCGACGAACTCCAACTGGGCGCCGTCACCGACGACGATCTCCATGTTGTCGGACAGCAGCTGGGTGCCCTCGTGCAGGATCGCCACCTGGGCCTTGGCGTGCGCGCCGACCCGGACGATCAGATGGCCAGCGAAGGCCCGGTCGACCGTGCCACCGGCGAAGGTGACGATCAGCGGCTCGCGGAACTCGGTCTGCGCGGGCACGTCGATCAGCAGGATGCTCTCGCTGGCCTGCCAGGCCCGGGCCGAGGGCCGGTCGGTCGGCAGGTTGCCGGAGATGCCCTTGAGGGCAGCCGCTTCCGCACCGCTGACGCGCCGGACGATGATGCCGGCCGGTCCCTCGACGGTGCGCTCGTTGTCCGCGCCGACGATGCCGTCGAAGGCCCGGTCCTCGCCCAGGCCCTGGAGCCGGCGCAGCGGGGTAAACCGCCAGGCCTCGGACTTGCTCGAAGGCAACGGGTGCGACTCCGGATCCGCGGAGCCGACCCCGTGCAGGTGCGAGTCGATCCCCTTGCTCCGGACGGTCGCCCCGCCGACATGACTGTGTTCGGTCAGACCGTGCTGACTCACAACGGGCGTGCTGGCGGTCACGTCAGCCCACCGCTCCTTCCATCTGCAGTTCGATCAATCGGTTCAGTTCCAGGGCGTACTCCATCGGGAGCTCCCGGGCGATCGGCTCGACGAAGCCGCGGACGATCATCGCCATCGCCTCGTCCTCGGTCAGACCGCGGCTCATCAGGTAGAACAGCTGGTCCTCGCTGATCTTGGAGACGGTCGCCTCGTGGCCCATCGACACGTCGTCCTCGCGGACGTCGACGTACGGGTAGGTGTCGGTCCGCGACAGCGTGTCGACCAGCAGTGCGTCGCACTTGACGGTGGACCGGCTGTGGTGGTTGCCCGGGTTGACCTGCACCAGACCGCGGTAGGACGTGCGCCCGCCGCCCCGGGAGACCGACTTGGAGATGATCGTCGAGGAGGTGTGCGGGGCCAGGTGCAGCATCTTGGCCCCGGTGTCCTGGTGCTGGCCCTCGCCGGCGAAGGCGATGGAGAGCACCTCGCCCTTGGCGTGCTCGCCCATCAGCCAGACCGACGGGTACTTCATGGTCACCTTGGACCCGATGTTGCCGTCGACCCACTCCATGGTCGCGCCCGCCTCGGCCTTGGCCCGCTTGGTGACCAGGTTGTAGACGTTGTTCGACCAGTTCTGGATGGTGGTGTAGCGGCAGCGGCCGCCCTTCTTGACGATGATCTCGACGACCGCGGAGTGTAGCGAGTCGGACTTGTAGATCGGCGCGGTGCAGCCCTCGACGTAGTGCACGTAGGCGTCCTCGTCGACGATGATCAGCGTCCGCTCGAACTGGCCCATGTTCTCGGTGTTGATCCGGAAGTAGGCCTGCAGCGGGATCTCGACGTGCACGCCCGGCGGCACGTAGACGAACGAGCCGCCCGACCACACGGCCGTGTTCAGGGCCGAGAACTTGTTGTCGCCGGACGGGATGACCGAGCCGAAGTACTTCTCGAAGATCTCCGGGTGCTCGCGCAGGCCCGAGTCGGTGTCCAGGAAGATGACGCCCTGCCGCTCCAGATCCTCCTGGATCTGGTGGTAGACCACCTCGGACTCGTACTGCGCGGCGACGCCGGAGACCAGCCGCTGCTTCTCGGCCTCCGGGATGCCCAGCCGGTCGTAGGTGTTCTTGATGTCGTCGGGCAGGTCCTCCCAGCTGGCGGCCTGCTTCTCGGTCGACCGGACGAAGTACTTGATGTTGTCGAAGTCGATGCCCGACAGGTCGGCGCCCCAGGTCGGCATGGGCTGCCGGCCGAACAGCTCCAGCGCCTTGAGGCGTCGCTGAAGCATCCACTCGGGCTCGCTCTTCTTGGCCGAGATGTCGCGGACGACGTCCTCGTTCAGACCGCGGCGGGCGGTGGCGCCGGCGCTGTCACTGTCCGACCAGCCGAACGCGTACCGGCCCAGTTGGTCGATCGTCGCGGCCTGCTCGATCCTGGCCTGGCTCAGTTCCGGTTCCTGCGTGGTGGTCATGAACGGTCCTTCCGGTATCTCGGAACACGGCGGGCGTGCGGCGGCTGGCCCGGTGTCGTACGGCACTGCGGCGGTGACTGGATCTTCGAATCTGTGAATCTGAATCAGTGAGGCGGCGGTTCGGTGGATCGGTGGGCTAGGCGGAGCTGCGATGCGGGGAGATCGTGGCCAGCGGGATGAAGGTGGTGCACACCGGGTCCCCCCGGGCGATCGTGGCCAACCGCTGCGCGTAGGAGCCGAGGGCGCGGGTGAAGACCGCCATCTCCTCCTCGCACAGCTGCGGATACTTCGCGGCGACGTGTCCGACCGGGCAGTGATGCTGGCACAGTTGCTGCCCGACCCCGACCTGTTCGAGCGAGGCGGAGAAACCGGCGGCGGTCAACGCCTCGGCCAGCACCCCGGCCCGGGTGGCCAGATCCGGCGCGGCCTCCAACCGGTCGGTGAACGGTTCGACGATCGCCTCGGCCCGGCGGCGGGCGAATTCGGAGACCGACTCCGGCCCGGCGACCTGCTGCAGGTATTCCAGCGCCTGCACGGCCAGGTCGTCGTACTGGTGCGGCAGCCGTTCGCGGCCGACATCGGTGAGCAGGTAGGACCGGGCCGGGCGGCCCCGTCCCCGTTGCCCGCGGGCGGACGCCTCACGGGAGCGCACCGCGCCCTCGGCGAGCAACTGGTCCAGGTGCCGGCGCACCGCGGCCGGCGAGATGCCGAGCCGGGCCGCCAGGTCGGCCGCGGTGATCGGACCGTCCGCGAGCAGCAGTTGGATGACCGCCTCACGGGTCCGGCCCTCGCCGCGGTCGTTCGTCGAGGGTGCCTCGAGGGCACCATCGAGCGCGGCAGCGGTTTTCACAACACCAGTGTGACCTTTTTCCCGGCGAAGATCAAAGGCCGCCTGCGCAGGTCGGTGTGGTCCCGGACACGCAGGTCAGCCTCACCTTCGTTGTCACCGTCCGGTCGGCCGCCGGCGCGGGCCGCCACCGCACCGCCCGCCCTACACTGCTGCGGTGGCGGCGGACCGGCTGGTGGTCGGAGCGACCGGCGGACCGGGCGAGGACATCGACGGGACGGCCGGCGCTCTCGATGCGGTCGAGGTCAAGCAGCTGTCCCGGTTGCGCCGCTGGGGCACGGTCGGCGCGTTGCTGCTGATGCTGGGCGCCGGGTCCTCCTACGGCGCGGCGACCCCGATCCCCAACCCGGTCGACGGCCTGCGGATCCTGGGGCTGCTCTCCCGGATCGGCCCGGCCGCCCTGGCCTGCTCGTACGCCGGGATCGGGCTGATCGTGCTGTGCTGGGTGCTGATCGGCCGGCTCGCCGCGCCCGGCCGGCCGCGCCGGCTCTCCCGCAGCCAGCTCTCGCACACCCTGGCCATGTGGGCGGTCCCGTTGCTGGTGACGCCGCCGCTGTTCTCCCGGGACGTCTACTCCTACCTGGCCATCGGCTCGATGATGAGCCACGGCTTCAACCCCTACGAGTCCGGCCCGTACGACACCCTGGGCGACGCCGATCCCTACGCTCATCAGGTCGACGTGCGCTGGCAGCACACCGCCAGCCCCTACGGCCCGGTCTACCTGCTGATCGCCCAGGGGGTGGTCAGCCTGGCTCAACAGAACGTGATCGTCGGCGTGCTGCTGCAGCGGCTGGTGGAACTGGTCGGCGTCGCGTTGATCGTCTGGGCGCTGCCCCGGCTGGCCCGGATCTGCGGCTTCGACCCGGTGGCCGCCCTGTGGCTGGGCGCCCTGAACCCACTGGTGCTGTTCCACCTGATCGGCGGCGGGCACAACGAGGCGCTGATGCTCGGGGCGATGCTCGCCGGGCTGGTGATCGCGCTGGAGCGCTCGATGATCGGCGGCGTCGTGCTGATCACCCTGGGCGTGGGCATCAAGGCGACCGCGGCCATGACCCTGGCCTTCCTGGTGATCATGCTCGCGCTCCGGGCCGGCGGCCGCTGGCGTGACCTGGTGCGCTGCGGCCTGCAGGTGGGCGTGGTCGCCGCCCTCACCTTCGCCGCATTCACCGCGGTGGCCGGGGTCGGCTTCGGCTGGGTGGCCGCCCTGGGTGCGCCGGGGACCGTCCGCTCGTTCCTGTCGGTGTCCACCAGCCTGGGCGTCATCTCCGGCCAGGCCGGCCTGCTGCTGGGCCTGGGCGATCACACCCAGGCCGTGCTGGACGTCATGCAACCGGTCGGCACCCTGATCGGGGCCGGCATCGCGGTGGCGATCATGTGGCAGTGCTGGCAGCGCCGGATCAACCCGATCATGGGCCTGGGCATGGCGATGGGCGCCTTCGTGCTGCTGGCGCCGGTGATCCAGCCCTGGTACCTGCTGTGGGCGGCGCTGCCGCTGGCCGTGTCCACCGCGGACCCCCGGGTCCGCACCGCGGCGGTCTGGCTCACCGTGTTGTTCTCGGTGACGATCATGCCCAACGGCGCCACCATCCCGGTGTTCGTCATCGTCCAGGCGGTCATCGTCGCCGCGGTCGTGGTCGGCGGGGTGTCTTACGGCCTGCGGCGCGCCGGGCTGCCCTCGGCCCGCGTCGAGCCGGTGCCCGAGCCCTGAGCCGATCCGGTCGCCCGGCGGGCCCGCCACCGGCGACCGGCCGTCCATCCGGTCACCACCGCCACCGCGACCAGGCCACCCGCCACCACGTCCACCACGTAGTGCTCGGCGGTGTAGACCAGCGCGAACCCCATCGCCAGTGGATAGCAGACCAGCGCGAGGCGAGCCCACCCGCCCGCGCCGGCCCAGAAGAACGCGGCGACCAGCGCCGCGGCGGCCGCATGCATCGAGGGCATGGCGGCCACCGGGTTGGCCGACGCCTGCCCCACCCCGAGCAACCGGGCAACCGGGGACAGGCCGAGGTAGTCCCAGCCGATACCGGAGATCCGGTCAGCCGGACCGGCGAACCCCAGGTCGGCGGCGATCCACGGCGGGGCCATCGGATAAAGGATGTAGACGGTCGTGCCGATGGCGACCATCAGGGTGACGCACCCGATCCAGGCGCGGAAGCGGGCGCGGGTCCCCCACCGCCACAGGACGAGGGCCACCGCCGGGATCAC
This sequence comes from Nakamurella multipartita DSM 44233, assembly GCF_000024365.1. Taxonomy (NCBI): domain Bacteria; kingdom Bacillati; phylum Actinomycetota; class Actinomycetes; order Nakamurellales; family Nakamurellaceae; genus Nakamurella; species Nakamurella multipartita. The sequence goes on along the minus strand of NC_013235.1, from coordinate 2,507,580 downwards.
GACGAAGTGGCTGACGTAGACCAGCGCGACCACGGCGTCGTACCAGCGCGGCCCGGACGGGTCGTACAGGCGCTGCTGCAACCAGCTCGTCGGCAGGGCGCCGAAGACGAACTCGTCCACCCGGACCGGTTCGACGACGTGCAGGGGCAGCCCGATGTGGTTCACCGCGCCCGGCACGATCCGGTCACGCAGCGGCTGGTTGACCGCGGCCGCCAGCCAGTAGGCCAGCAGAACCCCGCCCAACGGCAGCCAGACCTGCCGCACCTGGGCCAGCGCGCCGCCCCACCACGGGGCCTTCAGCTCGATTCCCGGCAGCTCGATTCCCGGCGGTCCGGGTCCCACGTCCTCATGCTCGGCCGGTACCCGCCAGCGGCCCCGCGGAACCCGGCCGACCGCCCCGGACACCCACCGGGACGCCGGGCCGTTCGATCCTTGACACATGCCTATATCGGAATATGATTGGCTGATGGCCAGGGCAGCGACGACGACCGACGCGTTCAACGCGGTCGCCGAGCCCCGGCGCCGGCAGATCCTCGACCTGCTGGCCGGCGGCGGCCGGCCGGTCAACGAGCTGGTCCAGGCGTTGGGCATCCCGCAGCCGCTGGTCTCCAAGCACCTGCGGGTGCTGCGCGAGGTGGGCCTGGTGCAGGTTCACGACCGGGGCCGGCAGCGCGTGTACCGGCTCGACGGCGAACCCCTGCGACCGATCTACGAGTGGGTCCGCCGTTACGAACAGACCTGGAACGCCAGGTACGACCTGCTCGACACGGTGCTCGACGAGCTCCAGCACCCGGATCGGGCATCGGGACAGCACGAAGGAGAAACGCCATGACCACCTCGACGACCCACACCGCCGTCGTCAGCCTGCCGTCGGACACCCAGATCCTGATCACCCGGGACTTCAACGCGGAGCGCCACCTGGTGTACCGGGCGCACGTCGAGCCCGACCTGATCAAGCGGTGGTGGGCCGGCGAGCGGGGGCAGGTCGACAGCGCCGAGGTGGACCTGCGGATCGGCGGCCGCTGGCGCTACGTGATGACGGCCCACGAAGGCTTCGAGGTCGCCTTCCACGGCGAGTACCGGGAGATCGTGCCGGACGAACGGATCGTGTGCACCGAGGTGTTCGAGGGCGTGCCGGACGGCGACCTGGATCCGGCCCTGTGCACGTACACACTGACCGATCTGGGCGGTCGCACCCGGCTGACCGTGCTGACCGAGGTGTCCAGCCGGCAGGTTCGCGACATGATCCTCGACAGCGGGATGGACAGTGGCATGCAGGAAGGCATGGACGCGCTGGAGCGGGTCGCACAGTCCCTGGCCTGACCCTCGGGCGGGCACAAGTGATCCAGCCCGCATCCGCACGGCGACCGAGGGCCTTCGGCGCCACCTATCCTCGACTACCGTGACCCTCCCCGCGCCCGACCCGGATCTGCCCGTGCTGCAGGTCGACGGTCTGGTCCGCACCTTCGGCGCCCTGCGCGCGGTCGACGGGGTGTCTCTGACCATCGCCCGCGGTGAGCTGGTGACCATGCTCGGACCCAACGGGGCCGGCAAGACCAGCACCCTGGACACCTGCACCGGCTTCGCCAAACCGGACGGCGGCACCGTGCGCGTGCTCGGTCTGGATCCCTGGCGGCAGGCCGCGCAGGTGCGGCCCCGGATCGGGGTGATGCTGCAGGCCGGCGGGTCGCACGCGGCGGCCCGCACCGGCGAGATGCTCCGGGTGATCGCCCGTTGCTCGGCTCGCCCGCTCGACCCGGACTGGCTGCTGGAGGTACTTGGCCTGCAGCCGGTGGCCCGTACCCCGGTCCGGCGCCTGTCCGGCGGGCAGGTGCAGCGGCTGAGCCTGGCCATGGCGCTGGTCGGCCGGCCCGAGTTGCTGTTCCTGGACGAGCCGACCGCCGGCATGGATCCGCAGGCCCGGCACCTGGTGTGGGACCTGTTGCAGGCGGCACGAGCCGACGGGGTGACGATCCTGCTGACCACGCACCTGCTGGACGAGGCCGAGCTGCTCTCGGACCGGGTCGTCATCGTCGACCACGGCCGGGTGATCGCCGCCGGCGCGCCCAGCGAGCTGACCGGCGGTCCCGAGCAGCGCCGGCTCACCTTCGGCGCGGCCCCCGGCCTGGACGTCGAACTGCTGCGGCTAGCCCTGCCGGACGGCTTCCTGGTCCGCGAGATGCAGCCCGGGCGCTACCTGGTGGAGGGCGACATCCGGCCGGCCACCGTCGCCACGGTCACCTCGTTCTGTGCGCGGGTCGGCATCATGCCCGGCGACCTGCAGGTCAACCACCGCTCGCTGGACGAGGTCTACCTGGAACTGACCGGACGGGAGATCCGCCGATGACCGGCCCCGACCTGAGCGGGGTGGCCAATTCGCCGTTCATCCCCGGCACTTTCGCCCCCGACCCACGGCCGGCGCCGCCGCTGCGACGGATCGGGGCGACCGCCGGTCTCGAACTCAGGGTGACCCTGCGCAACGGCGAACAGCTGCTGCTCGCGCTGATCATCCCGCTGGTCGCGCTGATCGGCGGCGTCACGATCACCCTGATCGCCCTGCCCGAGCCCCGCATCGACGCGGTACTGCCGGGCGTGATCGTGCTGGCCGTGTTCTCGGCCGCATTCACCTCGCAGGCCATCACCACCGGCTTCGACCGGCGGTACGGCGTGCTCAAACGGCTGGCCGCGGCCGGGGTCGGCCGGGCGCAGCTGCTGGCCGGCAAGTGCGTCGCCACCCTGGCCGTCATTGCCGGTCAGCTGGTGGTGCTCGGCATCGCGGCGGCGATCCTGGGCTGGCGTCCGCACGGCAACCCGGCCTGGGCGCTGCTGGTGGTGCTGCTCGGGGCCGCCGCCTGCGTCGGGCTGGCCCTGCTGCTGGGCGGCACCCTGCGGGCCGAGGCCGTGCTGGCCGTGGCCAACCTGGTCTGGCTGGTGTTCGTGGCGGTCGGCGGCGTCATCGTGCCGCTGGATCAGGCGCCGGCCGGCCTGCGCACCATCGGCGAGCTGACCCCGCCCGGGGCCATGTCCCAGGCGCTGCGCGCCGCGATGGACGGGGCCACCCCGTCCGCCTTGTCCCTGCTGGTGCTCGTGGCCTGGGTCGTCCTGGGCTGGGCGGCGACCGTACGGTGGTTCCGATGGCTATGACGACGTCCGCGAGCACCGGCGAGCCCGGTTCCCGACCCACCGATCCCTGGTGGCGCCGGGCCCCCTCGCATCAGCTGCAGAAGGCGTTCGCCTGGGCGGCGGTGGTGACCAATGGCCTGATCGCGGTCACCGGGGCCACGGTCCGGGTCACCGGGTCCGGCCTGGGTTGCCCGACCTGGCCGGAATGCCACCCGGGCTCGCTCGTCCCGGTGAGCCGGGCCGACTTGTCCCCCATCCACCAGGCCATCGAGTTCGGCAACCGCACGCTGACCGGCCTGGTGCTGGTCGCCTCGCTGGGCCTGTTCGTGGTGCTCTGGCGGGCCCGCCCGCAGCGGCCCGGACTGGTCAAGCTGTCGGCGGTGCTGCCCGCCGGGGTGCTGTTCCAGGCGCTGTGGGGCGGACTGACGGTGCTCACCGGGCTGGCCTGGTGGACCGTCGCCCCGCACATGCTGGTCTCGCTGGTCCTGCTGTTCGTGGCCATCGTGGTGCTGGTCCGGCTGGACGAGACCGACGAGCCGCCGGTGCCCGTGGTTCCCCGCCCGCTGCAGCTGCTGACCTGGGCGACCGTCGTCGTGCTCGGGGCGCTGTGCGTGGCCGGCACCCTGGTCACCGCGGCCGGACCGCACGGGGGTGACGACGCCACGCCCCGGCTGGATCTGCCGGTGCGGGCGCTGGCCCAGGTGCACGCCGACCTGATGTTCGCCTATCTGGGCCTGCTGGTCGCGATGACCGTCGGCTACCTGGCCGTGCGGGCCCCCCGCGCGCTGATGGTGCGCGCGTACGTGCTGATCGGGGTCACCGCCGGGCAGGGCCTGATCGGACTCGTGCAGTACGCCACCGGGGTGCCCGAGGTGCTGGTGGTAGCGCACGTGCTCGGCGCCACCCTGCTGGTCGCCGCGGCCGCCGCGGTGGCGCTGGCGACCCGGGACCGGGGCGTTCACCGACCCAGCACCGAGGCCACCGCGGAGGCGTCCGACAGCGTGCGCAGCGCGGCTTCCTCGACCGGCTGAAGCCGGCCCGGGCCGCGGCCGGCGCGGGCCGCCACCCGCACCAGCCGGCTGGTCCGCGTCGGCACCGGTTCGGGTTCGGGTACCCAGGCCGGGACCGGCGGGGCCACGAACACCATCCGGCCGCGGTCCCGCCGCCGGTGTCGAACGGGTCGATTGATCATCACTGCGCTCCTGGGTCGATCGTGAGTCGATCGGGGGCTAGACCGGATCGGCCCGATCACATGTGGCCCAGGCCCGGAGCCGGCGCGCTGGCCAGGATCTCCTCGTAGCGGGCCGCCCGCACCTCGTTGACCAGCGAACGGGCCTCCTCGCGGTCGCGGACCACCTTGGACACCACGACGGTGGCGAACACGGCGCTGATGATGCCCATGCCGAGCATCCACTGCTGCTGCACCGGGATGTTGAGCATCCAGATGTTGGCCAGGTTCCACACGCCGGTCGCGGCCAGGAACGCGACCGAGGCGCCGAAGAACGCGCCGGTGTGGGAGTTGACGACCTTGGGACCGTTGACGGTGCTGTTCGAGGCCATGACGGGAACCTTTCCGGGTCGACGGCTGCCCCCGTTGTCGGGGTAGCGGGCAGCCACTGGTGGGGGGTGCACGCAGCGATCGGACGCTGCGTGTGCGGGATCGACGGTTGACCCGAACGGGCCACCGCGGACAGCCGGGTCGCAGGGGCTGCGACCGCGGCGGGCTCAGCCCTCGCGCGGGCGGCGGCGAGCCTGACGCACCGGGGCCGCGGCCCGACGGTGCTTGGTGCTGACGACGGCCTTGGCCAGGCTGTGCCGCCGGCCGTCGAGCTGATGCACCCGGAGCACCTGTTCGAGCTTGGTGTGCCGGATGCGCGACGCCTGCTTGCTGATGCCCTGGGCGTCGCCGATCTCGGAATAGCTGGTCTGCGGAAGCGACGAGCGCAACGAATGCACGGCCTGACCCTCGATGATGTCGAGAACCAGCCGGGCCCGGGAGATCAGCCGGATCTTGGCCAGCTCGAACTCCTCCTCGCTGTCGGGCTCGTCCGGGAGCACCGCGGCGTCCGCCAGCAAGGTTGCGATGTAGTCGTACATCTCGCCGAGTTCCACGTCACAGACGATGCCATGTGACAACGCACGTTGTCAACGACAATTCGCGTTGTCGTGGACAATTTTTGTTGTCGGCCTCAGCGGCCGGTCCCGGCCATCCGTCGCCGGTCCGCCGGGCGGGGTGAGACGGACGCGGCCAGCTCGCGGGTCCACTCGTCGGCCACCGCGATCCCGGCCTGCTCGCACCACTGGCCGGCTTCGGCGACCGTGGGGGCGATGGCATCGCAATACGCGCCGTCGGTGCCGACCACCACGATGCGGACGCCGACCCGGCCGATGGGAGCGATGACCGCCTCCCCGCCACCGCCGTGCGCGGCCAGGAACGAGCGGAGCCGTGCGGGCTCGCTCACCAGGGCCAGCCCACGACCGGAAGACCGATCGCCGCGTCCACGGCCCAGGCCACCGACACCGCGGTCAGGTACAGGTTGGACAGGTGGAACAGGGTCATCGGCTTGGCCGCCGCGCCCTTGAGCACCCGCGTGTGCAGCAGATGGGCCAGCGCCAGGAACCACAGGCCGGCCGGGACCGCGACGGCGGCATAGATCCAGGAGGAGGCCGGAATCAGCAGCATCGAGCAGGCCACCATGGCCCAGCTGTAGAGCACGATCTGCCGCACGACCTCCCGGTCGGAGGCGACGACCGGGAGCATGGGCACCCCCGCGGCCGCGTAGTCGGCCCGGTAGCGCATCGCCAGTGCCCACGTGTGCGGCGGCGTCCAGAAAAAGATGACGCCGAAGAACACCCAGGCCGGCCAGCCGATGCTGCCGGTGACGGCCGACCAGCCGATGATCACCGGCATGCAGCCGGCCAGGCCGCCCCACACGATGTTCTGCGAGGTGCGGCGCTTGAGCCACATGGAGTAGACGAAGACGTAGAACAGGATGGCCACGACCGCGAGCACCGCGGCCTGCCATGTGGTAAAGACCAGCAGCACCGCGGCGGCCAGGATGCCCAGGATCACCCCGAAGACGAGTGCGGCCCGCGGGGTGACCGCGTGCCGGGCCAGCGGCCGGGCCCGGGTCCGGCGCATCACCGCGTCGATGTCCGCGTCGACCACGCAGTTCAGGGCGTTCGCGCTGCCGGCGGCCAGGGTGCCGCCCACGAGAGTGGCGATCAGCAGACCGATGCCCGGCACCTGGCGCTGCGCGGCGAACATCGCCGGGATCGTGGTGATCAGCAGCAGTTCGATGATCCGCGGCTTGGTCAGCGCCACGTAGGCGCCGAGTCGGGCCCGCAGGCCCACCTCACCCCGGCCGGCGACGACCGCAGCATCCTCGCCGGATCGGGACGCGACCTCCACAGGACTCCTCTGGCTCAGCGGCGACGGTTCGTGCGGCGAACAGAACCGGCCGAGGTGACGACCGCGGCGGCGGGCGTCGGACCGAACAAAGGCTCATCCTAGGTGGGCCCGGTACCGGCTGCCGGATCGCCCCGGCAAGTGTCGCGATCGGCGATCTCACGGCGAGGTCGTCGCTCTGTGAACACCGCGACATCGGCCCTCAACGCGCCCGTACTAGGCTTGACGTGCTCCGCAACCGAATGTCATCACCGTCACACGTTCCGCGAGTCGCGCGCCCGAGGCAGTCGGCTCGCCCCCCTTGGAGGCTGGCCCCACCGTGACCGCTCAGCTCGATTCCGCTGCTGCTGCTGATATCCCTGCGTTGACGACGGCGTATGTGCCCGATGACTGGTCGGAGTTGGACCGGCGGGCGGTGGACACCGCGCGGGTGTTGGCCGCGGACGCGGTGCAGAAGGTCGGCAACGGGCATCCCGGCACGGCGATGTCGTTGGCGCCGACGGCGTATTCGTTGTTCCAGCGGGTGATGCGGCACGATCCCGCGGACCCGCACTGGGTGGGCCGGGACCGGTTCGTGCTGTCCTGCGGTCATTCCTCGTTGACCCTGTACGTGCAGCTGTACCTGGGCGGGTTCGGCCTGGAACTGGCCGACCTGGAGGCGTTGCGGACCTGGGGTTCGCTGACCCCGGGCCACCCGGAGTACCACCACACCAAGGGTGTGGAGATCACCACCGGCCCGCTGGGTCAGGGCCTGGCGTCCGCGGTCGGGATGGCCATGGCGGCCCGCCGGGAACGGGGCCTGTTCGATCCGGACGCCCCGGCCGGGCAGTCGCCGTTCGACCATTTCATCTACGTGCTGGCCTCCGACGGTGACATCGAGGAGGGCGTCACGTCCGAGGCGTCCTCGATCGCCGGCCGGCAGCAGCTGGGCAACCTGGTCGTGATCTACGACCACAACGACATCAGCATCGAGGACGACGTCAACATCGCGCTGAGCGAGGACGTCGCCGCCCGCTACGAGGCCTACGGCTGGCATGTGCAGCAGGTCCAGGGCGGGGAGAACGTCACCGGCATCCTCGAGGCGATCGAGAACGCCAAGGCGGTGACCGACCGGCCCTCGTTCATCGAGCTGCGCACGATCATCGCCTACCCGGCGCCGACCCTGATGAACACCGGCAAGGCCCACGGCTCCGCGCTGGGCGATCCCGAGGTCGCCGCGGTCAAAAAGATCCTCGGGTTCGACCCCGACCGCAGCTTCCAGGTCGACGACGAGGTGATCGCGCACACCCGCGGGCTGCTCGATCGGGGCGCCGCCGCTCGAGCGGACTGGCAGACCGGGTTCGATGCGTGGGCCGCCAAGAACCCGCAGCGCAAGGCGTTGTTCGACCGGTTGACCGCCCGCGACCTGCCCGACGGGTGGACCAAGGTGCTGCCGTCGTGGGACGTCGACCCCAAGGGCATCGCGACCCGCGCCGCGTCCGGCAAGGTCCTGAGCGCGTTGGGGCCGGTGCTGCCCGAACTGTGGGGCGGCTCGGCCGACCTGGCCGAATCCAACAACACCACCATCGAGGGCGCCGACAGCTTCGGCCCGGTCGATGCCGCGACCAAGCACTGGAACGCCCAGCCCTACGGGCGGACCCTGCACTTCGGGATCCGGGAACACGCCATGGGCGCGATCCTGTCCGGGATCGTGATGCACGGCCCGACCCGCCCCTACGGCGGCACCTTCCTGCAATTCAGTGATTACATGCGCGGCGCGGTCCGCCTGGCCGCGCTCATGGGTGCCCCTGCGATCTACGTCTGGACCCACGACTCGATCGGTCTGGGCGAGGACGGCCCGACCCACCAGCCGGTGGAGCACCTGGCCGCGCTGCGCGCGATCCCCGGCCTGAGCGTGGTGCGCCCGGCCGACGCCAACGAAACCGCCTACGCCTGGCAGGCCGTGCTGGACCGCCAACACGACTGGTTCACCGGCCCGGTCGGACTGTGCCTGACCCGCCAGGCCGTGCCCGTCCTGGCCGGGACCACCGCCGACGGCGTCGCCAAGGGCGCCTACATCCTGGCCGACTGGGATCCCACCGCCGAGCGCAAGGTCATCCTGATGGGCTCGGGCAGCGAGGTCCAACTCGCCGTCGCCGCCCGCGACACGCTGGCCGCCGACGGCATCAGCGCCCGCGTGGTGTCCGTGCCCTGCCTGGACTGGTTCGAACAACAAGACGCCGCCTACATCGAGTCCGTGCTGCCCACCGCGGTCACCGCCCGGGTCAGCGTGGAAGCCGCCATCGCCCAACCCTGGTGGCGCTGGCTCGGCGCCCACGGCACACCCGTCTCCCTCGAGCACTACGGCGCCTCCGCCGACGCCACCACCCTGTTCACCAAATTCGGCATCACCAGCCAAGCCGTCGCCGACGCCGCCCGCGCCAGCCTGGCCGCCGCGGGCTGATTCGCGCCCACCCCACCAGACCCGTCACCATCCACCGTTCGAGGAGTTCGCACCATGACCGACCGTCTTGCCGATCTGACCGCCCAGGGCGTCTCCCTGTGGCTCGATGACCTGTCCCGCCAGCGCCTGCACTCGGGCAACCTGAAGAACCTGATCGAGACCTGGCACATCAGCGGGGTCACCACCAACCCGTCGATCTTCCAGGCCGCGCTCAAGGACGGCGCGTCCTACCAGAAGCAGCTCGACGAGCTGGCCGCTCGGGGCGCCTCCGTCGACGACACCGTCCGCGAGGTCACCACCGACGACGTCCGGGACGCCTGCGACCTGTTCACCGGCATCTTCCAGGCCACCCACCACGTCGACGGCCGCGTCAGCATCGAGGTCGACCCCCGGCTGGCCCACGAGACCCAGGGCACCATCGACCAGGCCGCCGAGCTGCACAAGATCGTCGACCGGCCCAACGTGCTGATCAAGATCCCGGCCACCGAGGCCGGGCTGCCCGCGATCACCGCCGTCATCGGCGAGGGCATCAGCGTCAACGTCACCCTGATCTTCAGCCTGGAGCGCTACCGCGCCGTCATGGCCGCCTACTTGGACGGCCTGGAGCAGGCCGCCGAGGCCGGCCACGATCTGTCCGAGATCCATTCGGTGGCCTCGTTCTTCGTCTCCCGGGTGGATTCGGAGATCGACAAGCGGCTCAAGGCGATCGGCTCCCCCGAGGCCGACGCCCTGGAGGGCCAGGCCGCGATCGCCAACGCCCGGCTGGCCTACCAGGCCTACGAGCAGACCTTCACCGGCCCGCGTTGGGAGGCGCTGGCCGCCAAGGGCGCGAACAAGCAGCGTCCGCTGTGGGCGTCCACCGGGGTCAAGGATCCCAAGTACGACGACACCCGCTACGTCGTTGAGCTCGTCGCCCCGGAAACGGTCAACACCGCCCCGGAGAAGACGATCGCCGCCGTCGCCGACCACGGCGTGATCACCGGCAACACCATCGAGGGCACCTACGCCCAGGCCTCCGCGGTGTTCTCCGGCCTGGAGGCCCTGGGCATCGACCTGGACGACGTCTTCGCCGTTCTGGAGACCGAGGGCGTCGACAAGTTCATCGCCGCCTGGGAGGAGCTGCTGGAGTCGGTCTCGCAGGAGCTGGCCAAGCACGGCAAGTAGGCACGCTGCGCGCAGGGGCTCGTCCCGGTCGTCCGGGCGGGCCCCTGCGCCGCCGGTGACCGGTTCACCCGATTGTGCGTTCACTCGATCCTGAAGGAAGGACCACCACCTCCATGGTGACCTCATCCAGCCGGCTGGCCGCCGCGGTGAACCCGCTGCGCGATCCCCGCGACAAGCGGCTGCCGCGCATCGCCGGGCCGTCCGGCATCGTGATCTTCGGGGTCACCGGCGACCTCGCCCGGAAGAAGCTCATGCCCGCGATCTACGACCTGGCCAACCGCGGGCTGCTGCCGCCGGGCTTCGCCCTGGTCGGTTTCGCGCGGCGCGACTGGACGAACGAGAACTTCGCCAAGATCGTGCACGACGCCGTCCGGGAGCACTCGCGCACGCCGTTCTCCGAGGACGTCTGGCGGCACCTGGCCGAGGGTTTCCGGTTCGTCCAGGGCGCCTTCGACGACGACGACGCGTTCGACACCCTCGCCCAGACCCTGCTGGACCTGGATCGGGTCCGCGGCACCGGGGGCAACCACGCGTTCTACTTCTCCATCCCGCCGGGGGCGTTCCCGGTGGTGCTCAAGCAGCTCAAGCGCTCCGGGCTGTGTGAACCGCACGGCGAGGAGTGGCGCCGGGTCGTCATCGAAAAGCCCTTCGGGCACGACCTGAAGTCCGCGGTCGAGCTCAACAGCCTGGTCGGCGAGGTGTTCCCGGAGTCCAGTGTCTTCCGGATCGACCACTACCTGGGCAAGGAGACTGTCCAGAACCTGTTGGCCCTGCGCTTCGCCAACCAGCTCTACGAGCCGATCTGGAACAACAACTACGTCGACCACGTGCAGATCACCCAGGCCGAGGACATCGGCGTGGGTGGTCGGGCCGGCTACTACGACGGTATCGGTGCCGCCCGGGACGTCATCCAGAACCACCTGCTGCAGCTGATGGCGCTGACCGCGATGGAGGAGCCGGTCACCTTCAAGCCCAACGACCTGCGCCGGGAGAAGGTCAAGGTCCTCTCGGCCGTGCAACTGCCGCACGACCTGGCCTCCGGCAGCGCCCGCGGCCAGTACGCCGGCGGCTGGCAGGGGGCCAGCAAAGTGCTCGGGTACCTGGAGGAGGACGGCATCTCCCCCGACTCGGCCACCGAGACCTACGCCGCGGTCAAGCTGCTCATCGGCAACCGCCGGTGGGCCGGGGTTCCGTTCTACCTGCGCACCGGCAAGCGGCTGGGCAAGCGGGTCTCGGAGATCGCGGTGGTGTTCAAACGCGCGCCGCACCTTCCGTTCTCGCGGTCGGACACCGAGGAACTCGGGTCCAACATGCTGGTCATCCGGGTGCAGCCGGACGAGGGCGTCACCATCCGCTTCGGGTCCAAGGTGCCCGGCCCGGCGATGGAGGTGCGCGACGTGTCCATGGACTTCTCCTACGGCCAGTCGTTCACCGAGGCCTCGCCGGAGGCCTACGAGCGACTCATCCTGGACGTGCTGCTGGGCGAGCCGTCGCTGTTCCCGCAGGACCGCGAGGTCGAGCTGTCCTGGGAGATCCTGGACCCGTTCGAGAAGCACTGGGCCCGCGCCGGTTCCAAGCTGGAGCAGTACGAGCCCGGCTCCTGGGGGCCGGCCAGCGCCGACGCGATGATGGCCAAGGACGGGCGAAAGTGGCGGCGTCCATGAGCCCGGCGTCCATGAGCCCGGTGTCCACGAGCACTGTGTCCATGAGCACTGTGCAGACCGCGGGCGAGCACGCCCGATCCAGCTTCGACGCAGGGAGCCGCCGGTGATCATCGACCTGCCCAGCACGACATCGTCCAAGATCAACCGATCGCTGCTGGACCTGCGGGAGCAGGGCGGCTCGGTCGCGTTGAGCCGGGTGCTGACCCTGGTCATCGTCACCGAGGACGGGCAGGCCGAGGACCCGATCGCGGCCGCCAACGCCGCGTCCTTCGAGCATCCCTGCCGGGTGGTCGTGCTGGCCCGAGGGGCCAAACGCGCGTCGCCGCGGATGGACGCCCAGATCCGGGTCGGCGGTGACGCCGGGGCCAGCGAGGTGATCGTGCTGCGCCTGTACGGATCGCTGGTCGACCACGGCGCTTCCGTCGTGACGCCGCTGCTGCTGGCCGACGCGCCGGTCGTCGTGTGGTGGCCCGGCGATGCCCCCGATCTGCCGGCCGAGGACCCGATCGGCACCCTGGCCGACCGCCGGATCACCGACGCCAACTCGGCCAAGCGGCCGAGCGCCCAGCTGGCCAAGCGCCGGGAGAGTTACCGGCCCGGTGACACCGACATCGCCTGGACCCGGATCACCCGCTGGCGGGGCCTGCTCGCCTCCGCGCTGGACCAGCCGCCGCACGAGAAGGTCACCGAGGTGACGGTGTCCGGCTCGGCCGACTCCCCCTCCACCGACCTGCTCGCCGCCTGGCTGGCGCTGGCCCTGCGCTGCCCGACCAAGCGGATCAAGGCGCCGGCCCGCTCCGGGCCGGGCGTGCATTCGGTGGTGCTGAACCGCCGCGGCGGACCGATCACCCTGGTCCGGCCCGAGGGCACCACCGCCGAACTGACGATGGCCCACCAGCCGGAGCGCTCGATCTCGCTGCCCCGGCGGACGCTGCGCGAGTGCCTGGCCGAGGAACTGCGCCGGCTGGACGACGACGAGGTCTACGCCGAGGTGCTGGCCAAGGGTCTGCCACTGGTGAACGCGGAGCCCACGGTCCGTCCGGCCCGGGCGGCCAGCACCCGTACCGCGACCGCCCGCGGCGGCGCGACGCCGGCCAAGGCCGGTTCCGGGGCCAAGGCCGGTCCTGAGGCCAAGGCCGGCGCCAAGACGGCCCCGAAGGCGGCGACCAAGGCCGGGACCAAGGCGGTCACCAAACCGGCGGCCAAGCCGGGCGCTCGGGCGACTCGGTCGTCGGCCGCCGCGAAGACCGCCCCCACGACCGGACCGGAGTCCGGCCCGGCCACGGCGCGCGCCCCGCGGCGACGCAAGGCCCCGGCGCCGGCCCCCACCCCGGCGCCGGTCCCGGAGGCCGAGCCGGTCGTGCCCAGTCCGGGCAGCGAGGCGGATGCGTCATGAGCGGGGCGCCGGAAGTCGTCATCCACGCCAACCCGGACCTGCTGGCGGCCACCACCGCGGCCCGGCTGGTCACCAAGCTGGTCGACATCCAGTCCACCGGCCGGATTCCCGTGGTCGCGCTGACCGGCGGCGGCGTCGGGATCAGCACCCTGGCCCACCTCAACGACTCCCCCGCCCGCGACGCCGTCGACTGGTCCCGGGTGGAGATCCTGTGGGGTGACGAACGTTTCGTGCCGTCGTCGGATCCGGAACGCAACGCCGGGCAGGCGATGGACGCGCTGCTGAGCCGGGTCAACGTGGACCCGGCGCGGGTGCACGTGATGGCGCCGGCGGACGGCGAGTTCGGCGACGACGTCGACGCGGCCGCCGCCGCGTACGCCGACATCGTCGACGGGCTGGAAACCATCGACCTGGTGATGCTCGGCATGGGTCCGGAAGGCCATGTGGCGTCGGTGTTCCCGGAATCGCCGGCGGTGTACGACACCCGGTCGGTGGTCGCGGTGCGCAACTGCCCCAAGCCGCCGCCGACCCGGATCTCGTTGACCCTGCCGACGATCCGGCGAGCCACCGACGTGTGGATCATCACCGCCGGCACCGCCAAGGCGGCCGCCGTCGCGCTCGCCCTGGGCGGGGCCGGTGAGGTGGCGCTGCCGGCCGCGGGCGCCACCGGGCGGGCCCGCACCCTGTACCTGCTGGATCGGGAATCGGCGTCCGCCCTGCCTGCGGGCATCTCGCGAGCGCCGGTTTCCTGACCGATCGGGCGCTCCGGCCGGCCCGTTCGGCGGCGATGCTGAGACCCTCGCCACATGATCGGTCGAGTCGCCGCACCTGATCCCGTCCGGTCGCTAGTGTCCGGGCAGGCCACATCGTGGCGGCCAACAGGTGGCCGCCGTTGAGGAGGAGATCTCGGATGAGCAAGGCACCGGTCACGGTCACAGTCACGGGAGCGGCGGGCCAGATCGGGTACGCACTGTTGTTCCGCATCGCCTCCGGCGTCATGCTCGGACCCGACACCCCGGTCGTCCTCAACCTTCTCGAGATCACCCCGGCGCTCAAGGCGGCCGAGGGCACCGCGATGGAGCTGGATGACTGCGCGTTCCCGCTGCTGGCCGGGATCAACATCACCGACGACCCGCGCAAGGCGTTCGACGGCGCCAACATCGGCCTGCTGGTCGGCGCCCGGCCGCGGGGCCCGGGGATGGAGCGGGCCGACCTGCTGGAGGCCAACGGCGGCATCTTCAAGCCGCAGGGCGCGGCCATCAACGACGTCGCGGCCGACGACATCCGCGTCCTGGTGGTCGGCAACCCGGCCAACACCAACGCGCTGATCGCGCAGAGCCACGCCCCGGACGTGCCGGCCGAGCGGTTCACCGCGATGATGCGGCTGGATCACAACCGGGCCAAGACCCAGGTCGCGCAGAAGTTGGGCGTGCCGGTCTCCGAGGTCACCAAGATGACCATCTGGGGCAACCACTCCGCCTCGCAGTACCCCGACCTGTTCCACGCCGAGGTCGGCGGCAAGCCGGTCGCCGAGCAGGTCGACCAGGCGTGGCTGGCCGACACCTTCATCCCGACCGTGGCCAAGCGCGGCGCGGCCATCATCGACGCCCGCGGCGCCTCCTCGGCCGCGTCGGCGGCCAACGCGGCCATCGACCACATCAACTCCTGGGTGCTGGGCACCCCGGCCGGTGACTGGGTCTCCTCCGCGGTGGTTTCCGACGGCTCCTACGGCATTCCGGAGGGCCTGATCGCCGGTGTGCCGGCGACCTCCACCGGCGGCGCCTGGCAGGTCGTCCAGGGTCTGGAGATCGACGACTTCTCCCGGGCCAAGATCGACGCCTCGGTCAAGGAGCTCGCCGACGAGCGTGACGCCGTCCGCTCGCTCGGCCTGATCTGAGCCGACCGATCAACGCGGGCTGATCAACGCGGGCTGATCTGTGAGTGTTGGTAGGCCGGTTCTGGTGGGTGTTCGACCAGGATTCGGGGTTGGTGTTCGGGATTGGCTCGGTGCTGATTCGGCCACTTCGGTGTGCCTTTGAGTTGACGTGTCGTCCCGGGCGCCGACGCCGGCCTGCTCACCTGTTGGCCTGATAAGAAGCCTGTCCCTGTTCCCCGTTCACGCGGAGAGCCGGGTGACCCGTCACAGATGTGCCGCGGGTGGGTCCTCCAGGCCGGCGTCGACCCTTGTTGACCCGAGCTCTGGAAGGAGAGCACGAGCTGATGCCTACTGTGGCAGATTCGGTCGACGCCGTCATCGGCGGTGACACCCATGTGGACACGACGAGTTTGTCTGTGGTGTCCCCGGTCGGGGCGGTGATCGAGCAGATCACGATCGACAACGACGAGCAGGGTTACGCCCAGGTGGTGACCTGGATCCTGCGGGTGGTGCCTTCCGGCCGGTTCCTGGTCGGGTTGGAGGGCACCCGCAGCTACGGTGCGGGGCTGTGCCGGGCGTTGGAAGCGGTCGGGATCCGGGTCGTCGAGGTCGAGCGGCCCTCCCGCGGGGAGCGGGGCCGGCGCGGCAAGTCCGACCCGGGCGATGCGGTGCTAGCCGCTCGTAAGGTGCTGGCCATGGCGGTGGAGCGGGTACCGGCGCCGCGGACCGGCGAGGGAGTGCGGGAGGCGTTGCGGCTGCTGGTGGTGGACCGGGAACAGATGACCCGGCACCGGACCCAGCTGCACAACCAGCTGCTGGCCGAGCTGCTCACCGGCACCGCCGAGCACCAGGCGCTGCGCCGAAAAGGTTTGAGTGGAACAGATCTGGAGAAGCTGGCCAAGTCTCGTTGCCGGGGTGGGCGGCCGATCGAGGAGCAGGCCCGGCTGGTCGTGCTGCGCCGCAAGGCGAACGCGATCATCCAGTTGGATCAGCAGATCCGGGACAACGGCAAGAGCCTGACGACGATCGTTCAGGACGCTGCTCCGCAGCTGCTCAAGCAGGTCGGCGTCGGCCCGGTCGTCGCCGCCCAGCTGATCGTGTCCTACAGCCACCACGGCCGCTGCCGGGACGAGGCGGCGTTCGCGGCGCTGGCCGGGGCCAGCCCGGTCCCGGCGTCCAGCGGCCGGATCGTGCGGCACCGGCTCAACCGGGGCGGCGACCGCCAACTGAACCGGGCCCTGCACACCGTCGCGGTCACCCGGGCCCAGTGGGACGAGCGAACCCAGGACTACATCCGCCGGCGCAGCGGCAGCCTGACGGCCAAAGAGATCCGCCGGATGCTCAAGCGGTACATCGCCCGCGAGATGTTCAAGATCCTGCGCACCATCGAGGCGTTGAACCCGACGATGACCAACGGTCAGGCCGCCACGGCCGCCTGACCCAGTCCCCGCCCACCACCGCCCGGCCGGCCCACATCCGTTTCTCCAGCGGATCGAGGAAGGCCTGTTCAGCCCTGCCCGAAAGGCGCCTGGCGCACGGCCGGTGCAAGTCAACCGGCTGTGCACCACTTGGCCGCGAAGAAGATCAATTAGCAGGGTTGACAAACATAGAAGCGTCAACTTGGCGCGAAAACCCTCAAAACGGACCCGGTTTCGCCGAGTTGATCAGCCCCGGTCGGCGTCGCGCCTCTGGTCGCGGTGCAGCACCTGCCGATCCCGGAACAGCGTGACGAAACCGTTGGCCACCAACCGGTAGTCGACCGGATGTGTCCGGACCGCGGCCCGGTCGAAGGCGGCCCCGCGACCGGCCGCCGGCTCAGATCTCGTCCGGCACCGGGGCGGGCACGCCGGCGATCGCGCCGAGCACCTCGTCCAGCTCGTCGGTCTTGATCAGCACCTCGCGGGCCTTGCTGCCCTCGGACGGGCCGACGATGCCCCGGGTCTCCATCAGGTCCATCAGCCGGCCGGCCTTGGCGAACCCGACCCGCAGCTTGCGCTGCAGCATCGAGGTCGAGCCCAGCTGGGAGGTGACGACCAGGTTGATGGCCTCCAGCAGCAGGTCCAGGTCGCCACCGATGTCGGGGTCGACGTCCTTGGCCGGGTCGGCCTTGGCCACGGTGACGTTCTCGGTGTAGTCCGGCTGCGCCTGCTCCTTGACGAAGTCGACGATCGCGGTGATCTCCTCGTCGGAGACGTAGGCGCCCTGGATGCGGACCGGCTTGGACGCTCCCATCGGCAGGTAGAGGCCGTCGCCCATGCCGATGAGCTTTTCCGCACCGGGCTGATCCAGGATGACCCGCGAGTCGGTCAGTGACGACGTGGCGAACGCCAGCCGGGACGGCACGTTGGTCTTGATCAGGCCGGTGACCACGTCCACCGACGGCCGCTGGGTGGCCAGCACCAGGTGGATGCCGGCGGCCCGCGCCTTCTGGGTGATCCGCACGATCGCGTCCTCGACGTCGCGGGGCGCGGTCATCATCAGGTCGGCCAGCTCGTCGATGATGCCCAGGATGTACGGGTAGGGCTTGTAGACCCGCTCGGAGCCGGGCGGGGTGACGATCTGCCCGTTGCGGACCTTCTTGTTGAAGTCGTCCACGTGCCGGACGCCGTGGGCCAGCATGTCCTGGTAGCGCTGCTCCATCTCCTCGACCAGCCAGGCCAGCGCCGCGGCCGCCTTCTTCGGCTGCGTGATGATCGGCGTGATCAGGTGCGGGATGCCCTCGTACGGGGTCAGCTCGACCATCTTCGGATCGACCAAGATCATCCGCACGTCCTCGGGGGTGGCCCGCTCCAGCAGCGAGACCAGCATCGAGTTGACGAACGACGACTTGCCGGACCCGGTCGCACCGGCGACCAGCAGGTGCGGGGTCTTGGCCAGGTTGGCGGTGACGAAGCCGCCCTCGACGTCCTTGCCCAGGCCGATCACCAACGGGTGGGTGTCGGTGCGCGCGTCCGGCGCGGCCAGCACATCGCCCAGGCGCACCATCTCCCGGTCGGTGTTGGGTACCTCGATGCCCACCGCGGACTTGCCCGGGATGGGCGCCAGCAGCCGCACGCTCTCGGTGGCCGCGGCGTAGGCGATGTTGCGGGTCAGCGCGGTGATCTTCTCGACCTTCACGCCCGGGCCCAGCTCCACCTCGTACCGGGTGACCGTCGGTCCCCGGGTGAAGCCGGTGACTGCGGCATCGATGTTGAACTGCTCCAGCACCCCGCTGATCCGGCCGATCATCTCGTCGTTGGCCGACGAGGAGACCTTGGGCGGCGCACCGAGCTTGAGCAGGGTGGGCGGCGGCAGCTGGTAGCCGGAGTTCGGATCGGGCGCGACCACGGGCAGCTGCTGGGTGGGGGCCTCGGTGAAGGACGGCATCGCCGGCGGCGCGACCGGAGGCTTGGCCTTGCGGCCGGCCCGCGGTTCGGATCGGGCGTCGGTCCGGGCGTCGGTTCGGGAGTTGGACCGCGGCTCGGTGGGCGCCTCGGGCGGCGGGGTGACCGGGATCGGCCGGGTAAGGGCGGCCTCGAAGCCGGCGGCGGGAGCGGTGGCCTCGTCGCGATCGGCTTCCACGGCCTGCCGGCGCCGGGACGGGCGCCGCAGCCGGGGCGCGGGCGCATCGGACTCCAGATCCAGCGGGTGGTCGTCGGAGTCGCCGGACTCGTCGTACTCGTCGGTGTCGTCGTGGGTCGAGCCGCCCAGCTCCCGCCAACCGCCGCGGACCAGCCGGGGCACGTCGGCCACCGAGATGCCCAGGATCAGCAGCAGGCCGAACAGGCCGAGCAGCACCAGCAGCAAGATGGCCGGCACGGCGGTGATGCCCACGAACAGCGGCTGTCCGGCCAGCCAGCCGACGGTGCCGCCGGCCTCCATCCGCTGTCCGGTGGAGTCGACCGCGCCCTCGGGCAACCGGGCCACGTGCACGACGTGCAGCACCCCGGCCGCGCTGAGCACGACGGCGACCACACCGGCGATCCGCCGCGGGCGGTGATCGGGATCCGGGTCGGTGCGCATCAGCACGATCGCGGTGCCGGCCAGAGCCACCGGGAAGACGAAGGCGAGCAGGCCGAACCACACCCGGACGGCGTCGTCGGCCAGGGCGCCGATCGGCCCGGCGGCGCCGAGCCAGGTGCCGACCGCGCAGATCAGGGCGACCGCGAGCAGGCCCAGGGCCAGCCCGTCCCGCTTGTGCGCCCGGTCGATCGAGCGCGTCGCGGACGCACCGGCGCCGACGGCCCGGGCCAGCTGCCCGCACCACCGCGCGGCCAGCAACCACAGCCGGCGGATTCCCCGGCCCAGACCCTTGAGCCCGGTGACGATCGGCGACTGCTCCCGGACCGCGGTGTTCGACCAGGCCGTGGTCGGCGCCGTGCTGCGCCGAGCGGACTTGCCCGATCCCGAACCCGAGCCGGACCGCGACGAGGATGACGTCCGGCCCCGGGAGGAGGTCGACCGGGACGCGCCCGACTTGCTTGCCGAACTCTTGCCGGTGCCGGCCGACGACGGGCGACGAGCCGTCCCCGACCCGGAACCCGCCCCGGAACCCGACGCAGCACCGGACGACGAACGAGGCGCCGAACGCGCGCCTGAGGACCGGGTTGCCGGGGACTTCGCAGCCATGCCTTCTAACGTATCCGGCCGGTCACACGAACCCCACGTGCCACACCGGGCTCGGGCGCCCGGCCACCGCCGAGGTCGTCAGACCAGCGACAACTCGGCCGGCTCGGTCACCGCGGCGGTCCCGGTCGTCCCGGTCCCGACGAGCCCGTCCTTGGCCCGGAACAGGGTGCCGGGGCCCTCCAGCCAGACCGCGCCCTGACGGGCCGGCAGGAACACCGAACGGCCGGGTTCGACCACCAGTTGCGTGCCCTGGGCGTCGGTCAGGGTGACCGAGCCCTCCACGACCAGCACGATCTGCGGGCCGTCGTGCTCGAGCACCCGGCCGGTCGGCGGCACCACGATCCGGGACAGCTCGAACTCCGGCGTCGGGGTGCGGAAGGCGTGCTCGCCCGGACCGACCGGGACGGCGGGGATCAGCATCGGCTCGTCCGGCGCGAAGGTGACCACGGCGGACAGTTCGGCGACGTCGACGTGCTTGGGCGTCAACCCGCCGCGCAACACGTTGTCCGAGCTGGCCATGATCTCCACGCCGAACCCGGACAGGTAGGCGTGCATGTTGCCCGCGGGCAGGAACACGGCCTCGCCCGGGGCCAGGTCGATCCGGTTCATCAGCAGCGCGATCAGCACGCCCGGATCGCCCGGGTAGTGGCCGGCCAGCTGGGCGCCCATGGCGAACTCGCGGGCGAACGGACCGGGGGTACCCGCCCGCGCGGCGCAGGCCGCGGCGACGGCCTCGACCAGCGGCGCGACCGTGGACCGGTCGGCGGTCAGCAGGCCGGTGACCACCGCGCGCAGCCCGGGCTCACCCGGCTGCGCCGCCAGCGTGGCCTGCAGCTCGGCCAGTTCGGGCACCGCCAGCTCGGCCAGCAGTTGCCCGGTCGGCTCGGTGGGCCGGAAACCGCACAGCGCCTCGAACGGGGTCAGGGCGTACATCAGCTCGGGCTTGTGCGAGCGGTCCTTGTAGTTGCGGAACGGGGCGTCGATCGGCACCCCGGCCGACTCCTCGGCGTCGTAGCCGGCCCGGGCCTGCTCGGCGGTCGGGTGCGCCTGCAGCGACAGCGGCGCGTCGGCGGCCAGCAGCTTGAGCAGGAATGGCAGCGTGGCGCCGAACTCGCGGGCGACCTGCGAGCCGAGCAGAGCGTGCGGGTCGTCGGTGATCGCGTGCCGCAGCGGATGCTCCGCACCGTCGCGCAGCAGCACCGACGAGTCGGCCGGATGCGCGCCGACCCACAGCTCGGCCTGCGGCTCGGGCGACGGGGACGGGGCCCCGAGCAGGGTGGGGATCGCGGTACGCGAGCCCCAGGCGTAGGGGCGGACCTGGTTCTTCATCAGGAACACGTCCGAGATTCCTTTCGTGACGGCCACACGGGCGGTGGTGGTGTTCCAGGGACGCCCGGCGAGCCCGTCGGTCACGTCGATGTGATCGTGACCACCGATCAATCCGGGTCAGCGGCGCGGGACCGGCGGTTGGACCCGCGGTTGATCAGCGCGGGCCAGCTTGCGCCACACCCAGCTGGACGGCAGATGCCGGTCGTGCAGCACGTATTCGCACACGGCGTCGTCGTACAGGGTGCCCTCCAACGCGCGCCGGTCGGTGGATCGTCCGGCCAGCAGCAGCTCGTCGTCGGCCGCCAGGAGGAAATCCGGATCCGGCGTCAGGTGGGCGTGATCGTCCCGCAGGACCAGCAGCGCGACGATGTCCAGCGGGCGGTCCCGGTCGTCCGGGTCACGCAGCACGTCCCCGAGCCGCACGTCCCCGGCCGCCAGGCACTTGCGCAGGGCGGGCGCCTCCCCGGCCACCAGCCGTTCCTTCCACAATTCCTGCAGCCGCCGCCCGCAGGACGCGGTGATCCGCTCCATCACTTTTGCGGCCCAGTCGTCGCCCTGCGCCGGGATCTCCTGCACGAACCGCCACAGCAGCGGGGTGCTGAGCCGGGCGTACATCTCGTGCGCGACCACCTCGGTGGGCACCAGCAGCGAGTCCAGCCGCATCGCCTCGAACAGCGGCGCGCTGGCCTGCTGGTTCTGCCGGGCGGCCACGAACAGCGTCGGGTTGATCCGGCGGGCGCTGGCCACCAGCGACAGGTTGGTGGTGTCGTTGTCGGTGCCGGCGACGAAGCCGACCGCAGTGGCCAGGTCGGTCTGCTTGAGGATCGCCGGCTCGGACGCGTCGCCGACGATGACCGCCGGATTGTCCGCACTGCCCAGCGGGTCGACGATGGTGACGGTTAGTCCCTCGTCCTGCAGGTCGGTCACCAGCTCCTTGCCGAACCGGCCGTAGCCGGCCAGCACCCAGCGACCCTTGGTCGGTGGCCGGGCCCGGCGGGGCCGGGGGGCGCCGGGCCCGCTCTCCAGCCAGGTCAGCAGCTGGTAGGAGGCCGGCGCCCGCAGGGCCAGCCGCAGATGGTCGCCGAACCGGTCGAACGGGTTGACCAGGGACGGCGAGCCGAACGCCTGCATCCGGTACTCGATGGCCGGCGAGACCACCCGGGCGATCACCGGCAGCTCCGGGCGCAGCAGCGCGGCCGACATGGTCACGTGCAGGTTGACCTCGTCGTCGCTGGTCAGGGCGAGCACGCCGGAGCAGTAGGGGTTGTCCAGTCCGGCCACGGCCAGGTGGTGCGGGTTGCGCACGTCGCCGGTCAGCGCGGGCACGTCGGCATGGAAGGCGACCAGGTCCAACGAGTCGATCCGGTCCGATTTGACGTCGATGACCACGAACTGCTGGCCCATCGCGTCGAACGCCTTGCCCAGGAGTTCGCCGGTCTGCCCGTACCCGGCGAACAGCAGGAACGGCTCGCGCAACCGGCGGACCTTGCGCCGGAAGCGCTGCAGGGCCAGGGCACTGCGGAAGCTGCGGTCCTGCAACAGGGTCAGCAGCGAGCCGATCGCGTAGGCCCAGCCGATCACCAGCAGGTAGATCGAAATCGTGGCCCACATGCGCTGATCGGCGTTGAACGGGTAGGGCAACTCGCCGTAGCCGATGGTCGAGGCCGTGTAGCTCATGAAGTACAGCGACTCGAAGATCGTCATGTGGTACGGCCGGCCCTCCGGGTCCACGGCCGGGATGAGCGACATGCCGACGACCGTCACCGAGAAGATGACGATCAGGGTGATCAGCGGCGCCCGCATCCGCCGCATCACGATGAAGATGGTCGCGGTGGCCGCCGGCTCGTTGTCGACCTCGATGCGGCGGCGCAGCCGGGGTGGGCGCGGTTCGTCGTCGTCGCCGAAGATCTGCTTCCAGAAGACCTGCAGGACGTTGCTCATCGCGGCTACCGGCGGTGGAAGGAGACGGTCTCGACGACGAGCAGGATCACCGAGACGACGTTGGCCAGCAGCGCACCGCCGGACAGCGACACCACGCTGGCCATCGCCTCGGGCGTCACCCCGTGCGCGGAGACGTTCGCGGCGTAGCCCCAGACCAGGGCGGCGCAGATCAGCTGCAGGTCGGCGACCAGGCTGGTGGCCAGGTGAGTGGCCCCCAACTGGGTGCGGTCGCCGAACTTGAGCACGGTGGCGATCAGGCTGACCACCAGCGCCCCGAACAGCTCGTAGATGTTGTGCAGCGACGGCACCGAGATGTCGCCGAGGAAGAACCCGAAGTTCAACGTGGCGGCGAGCAGCACGAAGAAGCCGAAGATGACCTTTTCCAGGTTCATCGATCACCCCCTGCGGGACCGGCGGACGGCCGAACGGCCGGTGACGCCGCGGTCACCGAAATGATCACCCCTGGGCACCGATCCTGCTGGCCAGGCGCACCGTGGGAACACTGATATCAGGACCTGATCCCCGGTCCCCGAGCGAGCGGAGGACCGATGCACACCATCACGATCGTCGTCGTCTTCGCCAGCCTGGTCGTCATCCTGGGGTTGATCGGCTGGATGCTGCTGCACTGGCGCCGGTTCCGCGCCGAAACCGACCGGTACCGGGCCTGGCAGGCCGTGTTCGGTCGGCGCGGCGGCAAGATCGCCCTGCTGGTCGGCTTCGTCGCCCTCGCCGTGCTGGTCGGCGGGCTGCTGGCCTACCAGGCCCAGCTCACCGCGCCCGCGCCGTGACGCCGTCCCCCACCCCGACCCCCGAGCCGCCCCGGGGCCGCCCCGGGCCCGACCCACGCCGCCGGGTGTGCGGGTCAGGCCGGCGGGAAACGCTGCTGCAGCCAGCTGACGTACAGCTCCAGCACCTGCGGGTCGATGGTCGTCTCGATGGCCGCGTACTCGGTGGGTGAGCCGGTGGTGGCCGGCTGCATCAGGTGGTTGAGCGTGGGAAAGGTCTGCACGGTCGCGTCCGGGTTGGCGGCCAGCAACGACCGGAGCACCGGTTCGCTCTGGGCCGGTGGTACCTGCAGGTCACGGCCGCCGTAGACGGCCAGCACCGGCACGGTGAGCGCGGACAGCGCGGGCGCGGGGTCGTAGGCCAGCAGGGCGCGCATGTTCTCGTTGGCCGTGTCCGGAGCCAGGCTGGCGTCCCCGCCGGCCTTGGTGACCTGCTCGCGGGCCAACGCGGTGGCGCCGGCGAAATCACCGGCGATGATCAGGTCGGCGTAGCGGGTGACGAACGCGACCTGGTCGTCGGTCTGCTGCGGGGTCGCCCCGGCCGCGGCCATGATCAGCTTGTTCTGCTCGATCAGCACGTCCCGGCCGCTGACCGCCGGGCCGGCCATCAGGACCACAAAGTCAGGTTTCTGCGCCTGCGTCTGGGCCACCAAGGGAGCCAGGTAGCCGCCCTCGCTGTGGCCGAGCAGACCGACCGCGTCCGCCTTGATCTCGGGCCGGGCGCGCAGGAACTGCAGGCCGGCGGCCACGTCGGCGGCCAGGTCGTCGTAGCCGGCCTCGGCCAGCACCCCGCCGGTCCCGCCGATGCCGCGATCGTCCACCCGCAGCACCGCGTACCCGGCTCGGGTGAGCGTGTCGGCGATCAGCAGGAACGGCTTGTGCCCGGCGATCGTCTCGTCCCGGTCCTGCGCCCCGCTGCCGGTGATCAGCAGCACCGCCGGGAACGGCCCGTCGCCGGGCGGCGTGGTCAGTGTGCCGGCGATGGTGACCCCGCCGGAGTAGCTGACGTCCTCGGTGTCGTAGGGGAAGGGTGGCCGGGGTTCCTGCGGGCGCGCGGCGGCCGCCACCGTTCCGCGGCTCAGGTCCAGCGGGAACGCCTGGCCGCTCTGGGTGAACGTGCCGGTGATCCGGCTGCCGTCGAACTCGCCGTCGAACCGGGGGTTGCCGGGAATCTGCGAGATGCCGAAGCCGACGGTGGTTCCGGTCACCGTCACGTCGGTCAACGGCGCACCGGTCAGTCCCTGGACCGGGACGTCGAACGTGCCGGCGTAGCTGCCGTCGGCACCGGTGATGGTGACCCCGACGGCCAGCGGCGCACCGGGAATCTCGATCCGGCCGGTCCAGTCACCGGCGATCGATCCGGCCGGGTCGGTGCCGTCGCCGGCCGAACTGCTGGCCGTCACGGTGGTCGTGGCCGAGGGTGCGGTGCCGGGGCCGGCCGAGCATGCACCGGCCACCATGGCGAGCGGGACCAGGACGCGGGCGAGCTTGTGACCGGTCATCCATCCGACCCTACCGATCGCCGTTCCCGCACCACCCCGCGCCGAGTGTGCAGCAACCGCCCTCATTCTCGAGAATAGGGGCGGTTGCTGCACACTCGGCGGCTGGGCCGGTCGCAGCTAAGGCCGGGCGTGCCCGGCGACGTCACCGATGACGATGACCGCGGGCGACTCGACGCCGCGCTCGCGGGCCCGATCGGCGATCTCGTCCAGCGCGCCGGTCGTGACCCGTTGCGCCGGGGTCCAGCCGTTCTCCACGATGGCCACCGGCGTGGCCGGGTCCATCCCCGCGCCGAGCAGGCCGGCCCGGATCGTCGGTAGGGCGGCGACGCCCATGAGCACCACCAGGGTGCCGCGACCGCGGGCCAGGGCGGCCCAGTCCAGGTCGGCCGGCAGCCCGCCGGGTGAGACGGCGTCGTGCCCGGTGATGACGGTGACCTGCCGGGACTGGCCCCGGTGGGTCACCGGGATCCCGGCCGCCGCGGGCACGGCGAACGCGCTGGTCACCCCGGGGATCACGGATACCTCGACGCCGGCCTCGCGGCAGGCGGCGACCTCCTCGCCGCCGCGGCCGAACAGAAACGGGTCGCCGCCCTTGAGCCGGACCACCCGGCGGCCGGCCTGGGCGTGTTCGACCAGCAACCGGTTGATCTCCGGCTGCGGCACCGGGTGCCGGCCGGGCGCCTTGCCGACCTCGAGGACCAGCACGCCGGGGCCGAGTTCGTCGATGACCGACCGCGGAGCCAGCCGGTCGATGACGACGACGTCGGCGGCGGCCAGTTCCCGCCGGCCGCGCAGGGTCAGCAGGTCGCCGTCGCCGGGCCCGCCGCCGACCAGCACCACCCGGCCGGGCCCGCCGCGTTGCCGGCGCACCGGCAGCGCCCCGGTGTCCAGCCCGTGGGTGATGGCGTCACGCACGGCGACCGCCCGGCGCGGATCGGCCGCGTCGGCCGAACCGACCGAGACCAGCACGTCGTCGCGCCGGATCACCGCGGCCGAGCGGGCGCTGCCCAGCGCGGCGTCGTCGGCCCGCACGCAGAACACCCGGGCCGCCTCCGCATCCGCCGCGACCGCGTCGTCAGTGGCCCGCTCACCGGTGGCCGCGAACACCAGCCAGGCGCCGTCCAGGTCGCCGGTCGTGTATTCGGCGCACCGCCAGGTCAGCAGACCGGCGGCCTCGTCGGCCACGATCGACTCGCAGGCGAACGGGGCGACCACCAGCACGTCGGCGCCGGCGTCCAGGCAGCCGGCGACCTTGCGGGCGGCCACCGGTCCCCCGCCGACCACGACGACCCGCCGCCCCCGCACCGCCAGGTGCAGGGGCAGCAGGCCGGCATCCGCGCAGTGATCGGACGAGCGGTGATCAGACACCTTCGAGCCGCTTGGCCGACGGTCGCAGGTAGACGTACCAGGTGACGGCGAAGCAGATCGCGTAGAAGCAGATGAACGCGATGTAGGCCGAGTCGGCCGACTTGGTGGCCAGGAACGACTGGCGGAAGGCCAGGTTCACCAGCACGCCACCGAAGGCCCCGATGGCGCCGGCGATCCCGATCAGCGCGCCGGCGTAGCGCTGCGACCTGGCCATCGAGACGGCCGGATCGACGCCCTCGCGGGTGATCTCCAGGCCCGACTTGGCCTTGAAGATGGCCGGGATCATCTTGTAGACCGAACCGTTGCCCAGGCCGCTGAAGGCGAACAGCATGATGAAGCCGACCAGGTACAGGGGCAGCGAGTGCATCAGCGACGCGGTCAGCACGATGATCGCGCCCAGCGCCATGGCCACGAAGTTGACGAACGAGACTCGGGCGCCGCCCAACTTGTCCGCCAGGGAACCGCCGTAGGGACGGATCAACGAGCCGATCAGCGGCCCGATGAAGGTCAGGTAGGCGGCCTTGACCGGGGTGGAGAAGATGTCCGCGAACTGCACCTGCAGCACCTGGCCGAAGGCGAACGAGAAGCCGATGAACGAGCCGAAGGTGCCGATGTAGAGCAGCGAGATGACCCAGGTGTGCGCGTCCTTGGACACGTCCCGCATCGCCCGCTTGGCGTTGCGCATCTCCGTCAGGTTGTTCATCTTCAGGTACGAGCCGACGGCGGCCGCGATGATCAGCGGGATGTAGATAAGGGGCAGCACCCGCGGGTAGCTGGCGCCGATGGTGGCCAGGATCAGCAGGCCGATCAACTGCACCACCGGCACGCCGATGTTGCCGCCGCCGGCGTTGATGCCCAGCGCCCAGCCCTTGAGCCGGGCCGGGTAGAAAGCGTTGATGTTGGTCATCGACGAGGCGAAGTTGCCGCCGCCGACCCCGCCGAGGCAGGCGACGAACAGCAGGGTGCTGTAGGCGACCCCGGGCTGCAGCACGATCACGATGCCGATGGTCGGGATGAGCAGCAGCAGGGCGCTGATCACGGTCCAGTTGCGCCCGCCGAAGGTGGCCACCGCGAAGGTGTAGGGCAGTCGCAGCCCGGCGCCCAGCAGCGTGGGCAACGCGGTCAGCAGGAACTTGCCGGCCGCGTCGATGCCGTACTCCGGTCCCAGGAACAGCACCAGGACCGACCACATCGACCAGACGGAGAAACCGATGTGCTCGGAGAGCACCGAGAAGATCAGGTTCTTCTTGGCGATCCGGGCGCCCTTCTCCTGCCAGAAGACCGGATCCTCGGGCCGCCAGTCCTCGATCCAGTGCGCGCCGTGGTGGGTCTTGGGAATGGCCGGGTCGGCCGGCGTGGTGGCCAGTTCCGCTTGGACGGGGGTGATCTCGGGTGTGCTCATCAGGCGCGGGTCCTGTTCTTCAGGGGTCCGAAAGGGTGCGAATCAGTGGGTGTAGAGAACGATCTCGTCGTTCTCGATCTCGACCCGCCAGGTCTGCAGATCCGGCTGGCCGCTGCGCGAGCAACCGGTGGCCAGCTCCCAGGCGTTCAGGTGCAACGGGCACAGCACGACCGAACCGTCGATCTGGCCGTCGGCCAGCGGCCCGCCCTTGTGCGGGCAGACTGCCGAGACGGCATGCACGGCACCGGTTCGCAGATGGAAGACGGCCACCTGGGTGCCGTCGACGCCGAAGGCCCGGCCCTCCCCCATCGGCACCTGGGTCAGCGGCCCGAGCCGGTGGCCCACCGCGTCCGACCCCATGACGGCGGTCATCGGGTCGGCACCTGGGGCAGGACCTCCAGCGGCAGGGAGGTGCGGAACTGGCCGGCAGTGGCGGGTTTCGCGCCCTCCTGCCACGGGTCCCGGTACGCGTCCACGGACTTCTGCATGCGCTCGTCGAGATCGGCGGCGATGCCCAGACTGTCCTCGACGATCACCTCGCGGAGGAACTCGATGCCCATCCGGGGCACGAACGCGTAGGTGCGCTCGAGCCACTTGGCGTTCTCCCGGTAGTACTGCATGAACCGGCCGGACAGCGTCACTGCCAGGTCCGGGTCGTCCACCGTGGCCAGCAGGTCGCCCTTGCGGATGTGCGCCCCGGCCGCGCCACCGATGTAGATCTCCCACCGGCCGCCGTCGATGGCCACCAGACCGACGTCCTTGCACAGCGACTCGGCGCAGTTGCGCGGGCAGCCGGTGACCGCCATCTTGATCTTGGCCGGCGACTCCAGCCCCTGGAACCGGGACTCGATCTTGATGCCCAGGTTGGTCGAGTCACCGACCCCGAACCGGCAGAACTCCTGCCCGACGCAGGTCTTCACCGTGCGAAAGCTCTTGCCGTAGGCGTACCCGGACGGCATGCCCAGGTCGGCCCAGACCCCGGGCAGGTCCTCCTTGCGGATGCCCAGCAGGTCGATCCGCTGGCCGCCGGTCAGCTTGACCATCGGCACGTTCCACTTCTCGGCGACGTCGGCGATCTTGCGCAGCTGGGCCGGGGTGGTGACGCCGCCCTTCATCTGCGGGACGACCGAGAAGGTGCCGTCCTTCTGGATGTTGGCGTGCACCCGGTCGTTGATGAACCGGGCGTCCTTCTCGTCGATGTACTCGTCGGCCCAGATCATCTTGAGCAGGGAGGCCAGGCCCATCTTGGATTTGGCGTCCTCGGCCCCCTCCGGGGCAAGGGCAGCAAATACTGCGGACACCGACCTCAATTCCTGGGCCAGGATCGCCCGCATCAGGTCCGGCTTGTCCATCGGCACCCCGGGCACGTACCAGTTGGCCGACGGATCCTCCTCGACCTTGCCCCCGGCCGCCCACTCGACGATCTGGCAGACCATGTTCTTGCAGGAGCCGCAGCCCTTGCCGGCCCTGGTCTTGTCCATGACCCCGGCGACCGTCTTGGTGCCGCTCTCCACGCAGGCCACCAGGGCGCCCTTGGACACGCCGTTGCAGTTGCAGACCTGGGCGTCGTCGGCGAGTTCGGCGATGCCGACCTCCTCGGCCGGGGTGCCCAGGTTGAACAGCATCTCCAGCCGTTCCTCGGGCAGCGGCAGCCCGCGGTCGAACGCCTGGATCAGGAAGGCGACCTTGGAGGTGTCGCCGAGCATGGTGGCCCCGATGAGCTTCTCGTCCCGGATGACCAGCGACTTGTAGATGCCCTTGCGCGGTTCGGAGAACACGATGTGCTCGTCGGTGTCCCGCTCCGGCCCCTGCACACCCATGGCGGCAACGTCGACGCCGGCCACCTTGAGCTTGGTCGAGGTCCGCGAACCGTGGTAGGCGGCGTCCGGGTCGGTGCCGGTCAGGTGCTCGGCCAGCACGACGGCCTGCTCCCACAGCGGCTGGACCAGGCCGTAGACCTCCCCGCGGTGCTGCACGCACTCGCCGACCGCGTACACGTCCGGGTCGTCGACCGTGCGCATCTGGTCGTCCACGACGATGGCCCGCTCGACGGTGAAGCCGCTGGTGACGGCCAGGTCGACGTTGGGCCGGATGCCGGCGGCGACGACCACCATGTCGCATTCGAGCAGCGGATGGTCGGCCATCCAGACGCCCTCGACCTTGTCCTCACCCATGATCGAGGTGGTCCGCGCCTTGGTGTGGACGTAGATGCCCAGCTCTTCCACGCTCTTGCGCAGGATGTCGCCGCCCTCGGGACCGATCTGGGCGTTCATCAGGTGCGGGCCGGCGTGCAGCACGTCGACCTGCAGCCCGAAACCCTGCAGGCCGCGCGCGGCCTCCAGACCGAGCAGCCCGCCGCCGATCACGACGGCGCGGCGGTGGTCCTCGTGCTGGGCGTAGGTGATCATCCCCTGGGTGTCTTCCATGGTCCGGAAGGCGAAGACGCCGGGCTTGAGCGACCCGTCGTCCATCCGCACGCCGTCGATCGGCGGGATGAACGAGCGGCTGCCGGTGGCGATGATCAGCTCGTCGTACGGGGTTTCGTACGTGGTGCCGTCGACGGTGTGCTCGGCGTAGACGATCTTGGCGAAGCGGTCGATCCGGGTGGCCCGCACCCCGGCGAACAGGGTGATGTTGTTCTCGGCGTACCAGGCCATGCTGTTGAGGAAGATGTCGGTCTCGGCCTCCTCCCCGGAGAGCACGTGCGAGAGCATGATCCGGTTGTAGTTGCCGTACGGCTCGTCGCCGAACATGGTGATGGCGAACTGCTCGGCGCCCCCGCGGGACAGGATCTCCTCCACCGTGCGGGCACCGGCCATGCCGTTGCCGATCACCACGAGCTTGCGCCGCCGGTCGCCGAACTCCTCCTCGAACTCGGTCATCGCATCCTCGGCCAGCGTCATCAGACCTCCACCAGCCCGAGGTCGAGAACGACCGTGCCGGTGAGCTTGTCGGGCGCAGCCACGGCCAGTTCCAGGGCGGTGCCGCCCTCCAGGTCCTCGACCACCCGCAGCGGCACGTGCACGTCGGACTTGGCCCCGATCGGGAAGTACCGCATCGGCACGCCGTCGCGCATGAGCACCACGGTGATCAGCTCGGCGGTGGTGTTGCCCCCGCGGAAGTACAGCGCCTGCGCCACCGACCCGTCCGGCACCACGTAGGTCAAGGTCGCGTCGATCGGCGCGGGCTTGTCCACCCCGGCCCCGGTGAACGGGAAAATGCCCTGGAGGAAACGGTTCTTGCTGTGCATGGAAGTGCCCTTCTGATTCGGCGGTCGGGTCCGGGTGGTGCGTCGGCGGGCGGGCGAGCGGGGGGTGATGGGCAGTGACCGGAACGGCAGGACGTCCGGCTGGCTGGGCAGCGCGGCCAGCAGGTGGGTGTCGTCGGGGCCGCCGATCCGGGTGGCGGCGACCGCGCACACCTTGAATTCGGGCATCTTGGAGTACGGGTCCAGCGCCGGGTCGGTGAGTGAGTTCGCGTTCGACGCCCCGCCCCAGTGGAACGGCACGAACAGCACCTCGGGCCGGATGGCGTCGGTGATCTGGGCGCGGAACACGGCCGCTCCCCGCCGGGTTCGCAGCTCGATCATGTCGCTGGCCTCGATGGACAGGGCCCGGGCCAGGTTCGGGTGCAGTTGCACGTGCGGGTCGGGCACCATGGTGCCGCCGAGCCGGCGGGTCTGGGTGCCGCTCTGGTACTGCTGCAGCAGCCGGCCGGTGGTCAGCACGTACGGGTAGGCCGCGTCGGGGGTCTCGGCCGGGGCTCGGTGGGTGACCGGCAGGAACCGGGCCCGGCCGTCCGGGGTCGGGAACGCGTCGGTGAACAGCCGCGGGGTGCCCGGATGCTCGACCGAGGGGCAGGGCCAGAACACGCCCTGCTCGGCCTCGATCCGGTCGTAGGTGATGCCGGAGTAGTCGGCGATGCCGCCCGCCGAGGCCCGTCGCAGCTCCTCGAACACCTCGGCCGGCTGGTCCGAGAAGTACTGGCCGCGGCCGAGTCTGGTGGCCAGCTCGGTGATCATCTGCAGGTCGTCGAGCACACCTGCCGGCGGCGGCAGGGCCATCTTGCGCCGGATCACCCGGCCCTCCAGGTTGGTCATCGTGCCCTCCTCCTCGGCCCATTGGGCGGTAGGCAGCACGACGTCGGCGAGCATGGCCGTCTCGGACAGGAAGATGTCGGAGACGACCAGGGTGTCCAGGGCGGCCAGCCGGTGCCGGATCCGGTTGGCGTCCGGGGCCGAGACGACCACGTTGGAGGCCAGCACCAGCAGGGTGCGCACCCCGCCGTCGGTGCCGAGCCGGTCGAGCATCTCGAACGCGGACCGGCCCGGCATCGGCAGCTCGTCCGGGTCGATGCCCCATACCCCGGCCACGTGCGCGCGGGCCGCCGGATCGTCCAGCCGGCGGTACCCGGGCAGCTGGTCGGCCTTCTGGCCGTGCTCGCGCCCACCCTGGCCGTTGCCCTGACCGGTGACGGTGCCGTAGCCCGAGGCCCACTTGCCGGGCAGGCCCAGGGCCAGGGCCAGGTTGATGAAGGCCTGCGCGGTGTCGGTGCCGTTGCTGTGCTGCTCGGCGCCGCGGGCGGTCAGGATCATCGCCGACGGCGCGGTGGCCAGGGTGCGCACCGTCTCGCGCAGGTCGGCCACCGGGACGCCCGTCGTGCGCTCCACCCAGTCCGGCCAATACGAGCTCACGGCCGCCTTGACCGCGGCGAAACCGGTGGTGCGCTCGGCGATGTAGGCCTGATCCAGGTAACCCTCGCGGATCGCGATGTGCAGCAGGCCGTTGGCCAGGGCCAGGTCGGTGCCGGGCACCGGGGCCAGGTGCAGTGATGCGCCCTCGGCCGTGCTGGTCCGGCGGGGGTCGATCACGATGTGCCGGGCGCCGTTGGCCCGGCCCTGGTCGAAGTACTGCATGGCCGGCGGCATCGTGTCCGCCGGGTTGGAACCGACCAGCAGGATCGCGGCGGCCTCGGCCACGTCGGCGAGCGGGAAGGGCAGGCCGCGGTCGATGCCGAACGCCTTGTTGCCGGCCGTCGCCGCCGAGGACATGCAGAACCGGCCGTTGTAGTCGATCATCGCCGTGCGCAGCCCGACGCGGGCGAACTTGCCCAGGGCGTAGGCCTTCTCGTTGGTCAGGCCGCCGCCGCCGAAGATGCCGACGGCGTCCCGGCCGTGCTCGTGCTGGGTGCGGGTGATGGCGGCGACGATCCGTCCGAACGCCTCGTCCCAGCTGGCCGGCCGCAGCGCACTGGTGCGGTCGCCGTCGATCTCGCGCACCAGCGGGGTGAGCAGCCGGTCCTTGTGGTCGAGCAGATCGGCCGCGGTCCAGCCCTTGGCGCACAGGCCGCCGCGGTTGGTCGGGAAGTCCTCCTGCGGTTGCAGGGTGGCCGGCCGGCCGCCGGCGACCATGGTGATCCCGCACTGCAGGGAGCAGTACGGGCAATGGGTCGCCGTGGGGACACGGGAGGCGGTGGGCACATCTCCGAGTGTCGGCACGCATGTTTCATCGGCCGCCACGCACTGTTACGGCAGGACTGTGTTGTCCTCACAAGCGCAGGTCACGGCTGCGGGCGGGACGTCACACAGGGTCGCCACCGACGGCGACCGGGCCGGTCAGCTCGGGTCGCAATGTTACGGCCGCACGCTTATCCGGCGCGGGCGGTGATCGACATCACGCCGGCCGGCGGGTCCGGCCCGATCACGTCCGGTGACCGCCGGACCAGTCCGTCACATCGGGTCCAGCTCGGTCACCGCGACGACCGCCGTCACCGGCACCGGCCCGTAGATGTGCGGGAACAGCTCGTCGACCCCCGGCGGGCTCTCCGGCACCACCGGCACGCCGAGCCGGTCCGGGTCGATCCGCAGCAGCACCATCGGCTCGGTGACGTCGGCGTAGAACCGCCGGCGCACCCCGTCCACCTGCCCGGCATAGGAGGCATGGATGAAGCCCTCCTGGGCCAGCGTCCGGCCCCGGGTGGAGATCGTGTACTCCCCCGCCGCCTGCGCCGCCTGCCAGTCGGTCAGCAGGCTGCAGTGGAAGATCGGCTCGGCCATGATCCGGCCGCCTCAGACCGCCAGCACGGTGGGCACGATCATTGGCCGCCGCCGGTAGGTGTCGCCGACCCAACGGCCGACCACCCGCCGGACCGCCTGCGCCACCCGGTGCGGATCGGTGACCCCGTCCGCCTCGGTCCGCGACAGCTCGGCCTCGACCAGCGGCACCACCGCGTGCAGCGCCTTCGGATCGTCGGAGAAGCCGCGCCCGGAGATGGTCGGGGATGCGATCGCCCGCCCGGTGTGCGAGTCGATGGCCACAGTGATGGAGATGAACCCGCCCTCGCCCAGCACCAGCCGGTCCGAGAGCGTGTTGTCGCCGACGTCGCCGACGGCGTTGCCGTCCACGTAGACCATGCCGACCTCGACGTGCCCGACCACCGAGGCCCGGCCGCGCACCAGGTCGACCACGGTGCCGTTGGGGGCCAGGATGACCCGGTCCTCGGGCACCCCGGTGGCGATCGCCAGCTTGGCCTGCGCACGCAGGTGCCGCCATTCGCCGTGCACCGGGATCACGTTGCGGGGCTTGACCGCGTTGTACAGGTACAGCAGCTCGCCGGCCGAGGCATGCCCGGACACGTGCACCTTGGCCACGCCCTGGTGCACCACGGTGACGCCGATCTTGGCCAGCTCGTTGATGATGGTGAACACGCTGGTCTCGTTGCCCGGAATCATCGACGAGGCCAGGATGACGGTGTCGCCGGCGGTCAGGTTGACCTGCCGGTGCTCGCCCCGCGACATCCGGGACAGCGCGGACAGCGGCTCGCCCTGCGAGCCGGTGGAGACCAGCATGACCTGGTCCGGCGGCAGCTCGAGCACCTTGTCCAGCGAGCGCACCAGCCCGTCCGGCACGGTGAGCAGGCCCAGTTCCTGCGCGATCTGCATGTTGCGGACCATCGACCGGCCGACGAAGGCGACCTTGCGGCCGTGCCGGTAGGCCGAGTCGAGCATCTGCTGCACCCGGTGCACGTGGCTGGCGAACGAGGCGACGATCACCCGCTGGGTCGCCTTGGCGATGAAAGAGTCCATCACCGGACCGATCTCGCGTTCCGGGGCGACGAATCCGGGCACCTCGGCGTTGGTCGAGTCGACCAGGAACAGGTCAACACCCTTGTCGCCGAGCCGGGCGAAGCCGCCCAGGTCGGTCAGCCGACCGTCCAGCGGCAGCTGGTCGAGCTTGATATCGCCGGTGTGCAGCACCGTGCCGGCCGGGGTCCGGATGCTCACCGCGAGCGCGTCCGGAATCGAGTGGTTGACCGCGTAGAAGCGCAGGTCGAAGGGGCCGGCCTTGCGCCGCTCGCCCTCGGTGACGACCTGCAGGGTCGGGGTAAGACGGTGCTCGCGGCACTTGGCCGCGATCAGCGCGAGCGAGAACCGGGCACCCAGCACGGGCAGGTCCGGTCGCAGCCGCAGCAGCCAGGGCAGGGCCCCGATGTGGTCCTCGTGGCCGTGGGTGATCACCACGGCGTCGATGTCGTCGATGCGATCCTCGACCAGCCGCAGATCGGGCAGGATCAGATCGACCCCGGGCTGGCCGTCCTCGGGGAACAGCACCCCGCAGTCGACGATCAGCAGCCGGCCGTCGAACTCGTAGACGGTCATGTTGCGGCCGATCTCGCCGATGCCGCCGAGCGCGACCACGCGCAGGGCATCCTTGGCCAACGGCTTCGGGGGGGCCGGTTTACGCACGCGGGCGGCCGACTGCTCGGGCCGACCCGCCGGTGAGTTGGATCCGGGACCGGCCGAGCGGCTCACAACAAGGGCCCGATCTCGTCGAGGTCCTGGGCGATCTGTTCGGTCTGTTTGGCCGTGGCCGGGATCTGCGGCAGCCGGGGATCGCCGACGCCGAACCCGCGCAGCCGCAGCGCCGCCTTGGCAAACACCAGGCCGGATCCGCCGCCGCAGCGGGTCATCGCCCGGTGCGCGGGCATCAGCTCGTAGTGCAGCTTGCGGGCCCTGACGTAGTCGCCGGCCTCGGCCGCGTCGACCATGGCCCGCAGGTGCCCACCGAGCACGTGCCCGATGATGCTGACCACACCGACACCGCCGACCGACAGCCACGGCAAGTTCAACGGGTCGTCGCCCGAGTAGTAGGCCAGGTCGGACCCGCCCATCACCAGCGATCCGGCGTACAGGTCGCCCTTGGCGTCCTTGACGGCGGTGATCCGGGGGTGCTCGGCCAGCCGCAGCAGCGTCTCCGGGGCGATCGCGACGACGGCCCGCGGCGGGATGTCGTACAGCATGACCGGCAGGTCGGAGGCGTCGGCGACGGCGGCGAAGTGGGCCAGCAGACCGTCCTGCTGCGGGCGGGAGTAGTACGGCGTGACGACCAGGGCCCCGTGGGCGCCGGCCTTCTCGGCCGCCTTGGCCAGCTTGACCGAATGCGCGGTGTCGTAGGTGCCGACCCCGGCCACGACGGTGGCCCGGTCGCCGACGGCGTCCACCACCGCGCGGATCACCAGTTCCTTCTCGGCGTCGCTGGTGGTCGGGGACTCACCGGTGGTGCCGTTGACGACCAGGCCGTTGTTGCCCTCGGCGACCAGTCGCTCGGCCAGCAGACCGGTGGCGTTCACGTCCAAGTCGCCGGTCGCCGTGAAAGGGGTGACCATGGCGGTCAGCACGGTGCCGAAGGGCCGGCCCGGCCGACCCGCCGGTCCCGCGGAAAGCGTTGTCATACCCGGAAACCTACCGTCACCGGCGAGCCCCGGCGGCCACGACCCGGCCGGATCGGGGCCGGATCAGGGCCCGGCGCGCGGTCAGAAACCCCGCTGGAGGGTACGCAGGGCACCCACTGCGGCCGGGTCGCCGCCGAACTCCAGCTCGACCTCGTCCCGGCCGGAGAGCCACAGCACGATCTCCCCCGGCTCGCCGGTCAGCGTCACCACCGGCTCACCCTTGCGCAGCACCACCGGCTCATGACCGGGGATGTGCGCGACGATGCCGGTCGGGGCCTTGCGCACCATCAGCCGGGACAGCGGCGAGGTGACGCTCTTGGCCAGCTCGGCGGTGTCCTGCTCGCTCAGCTCGCGGGGTTGCCAACCCGGCTGGCCGCGCCGGACGTCCTCGTGATGGATGAACATCTCGTTGCCGTTGACCAGGTCGTCGACCGGACCCCAGCCGGTGGGGTTCCAGGCCGGCGGGCCGGCCCGGTACTGCTCGATCATCGACGTCCAGGGCCGGCTGCGGTATCCCTGCTCGGCCTTCTCGGTGAACGAGTGCAGCGGCTTGAGCTGGGTGCCGACCGCGCCCAGCGGGTCGCGCTCCCGGATCAACAGGTGCGTCAACAGATCCCGCGTCTGCCAACCCTCGCAAAGGGTCGGTTGGTCGGGTCCGACGGCGGCGAACAGATCGGCCAGGGCGGCACGTTCGGTACGGGCAAGGCTCATGATCGCCACAGTACGTGCGGGCAGGCGGCGCGAACGGAACGTAACCGGCACCGGCCCCGCGACCGCCATCGTCTATCCGAGCGAACGAGTTGTCGAAACGCGCGTTCACTCACCGAAAGTGACCCAAATACCCAGAAAATGTCATCTGATTGCCGAGGTGCTTGCGTCGGAGCGCGGGCTTACAGTCCGGGAAAACACAGCGCCGGCACAGCGAGAACGGGCGGTACCACATGAGAATCAGGCGAACCGGGCATCGTCGGACAAGTCGGATTCTTGGGGTGGTGACGGCATCGCTGCTGGCCAGCGCCCTGCTGCCGGCCACCGCCGGGGCCGAGCCGGCCGACGCCGGAAACCTCACCGGCACCGCGATCGAGGTCGCGGACCGGGTTTCCGTGCCCAAGGCCGCCACCAGCCGTTTGGCCGAAAGCGATCCCGCGGTGCTGGCCGCCACCGGCACGGACACCGTGCCGGTCATGGTCAAGCTCGACTACGACTCGGTGGCCACCTACACCGGCGGCGTCGCCGACCTGGCCCCGACCAGCCCGGCCGAGACGGACAAGAGCCTGCAGGACAACGCCGGCGCGGTGCAGGAGTACGAGCAGCACGTCGCCGGGGTCGAGGACTCGTTCGTCGCCGATCTGGCCGCCGCCGTCCCCGACGCCGAGGTCGGAACCCGGCTGCGGACGGTGTACGGCGGTGTCTCCGTCCGGCTGCCGGCCGACCAGGCCAAGAACCTGCTCGACATCCCCGGTGTCGTCGCGGTCCAGGCCGACCACCTCAACCAGCCACTGACCGACTCCAGCCCGGCGTTCATCGGCGCGCCCACCATCTACAACGCCTTGGGCTCCTCGACCACGGCCGGTTCCGGGGTGATCGTCGGCGTGCTGGACAGCGGCGCCTGGCCCGAGCATCCGTCCTTCGCCGATCCCGGCCTGCCGGCGCCACCGCCGCTGGCCAACGGCCAGGCTCGCGTGTGCGACTTCGGGGACAACCCGCTCACCCCGGCGAACGACGTGTTCGTCTGCAACAACAAGCTGATCTCGGGCCAGCCGTTCCTGCAGACCTACAACGCCAACAACTCCGGTGAGATCTATCCGGACTCGGCCCGGGACAGCAACGGGCACGGCACCCACACCGCATCGACCGCGGCCGGCTCACCGGTGGCGGATGCCCAGACCCTCGGGGTCAGTCGCGGGCCGATCCAGGGCATCGCCCCGGGCGCGCACGTCGCCGTCTACAAGGTCTGCGGCGCCCAGGGCTGCTACAGCTCGGACTCCGCCGACGCCGTGCAGCAGGCCATCAACGACGGCGTCGACGTCATCAACTTCTCCATCTCCGGGGGCACCAACCCGTTCACCGATCCGGTCGAGCTGGCCTTCCTGGACGCCTACGGGGCCGGCGTGTTCGTCTCCACCTCGGCCGGCAATGACGGCCCCGGCGCCGGCACGGCCAACCACCTGGCGCCCTGGGTGACCACGGTGGCCGCCTCGACCCAGACCCGGGCCTTCCAGTCCACGCTGACCGTCACCGGCAGCGGGGCCGCGCCGTTCGTCGCCACCGGCGCCTCGATCACTGCGGGGGCCGGACCGGCACCGGTGGTGCTGGCTTCCAGTGCGCCCTACGGCAACGCGTTGTGTTCGGCGCCGGCCCCGGCCGGCCTGTTCGACGGCAAGATCGTGGCCTGCCAGCGCGGCGGCAACGCCCGGGTCGACAAGGGCTACAACGTCAAGCAGGGCGGCGCGGCGGGAATGATCCTGTACAACCCGTCCCTGGCCGACGTCGAAACCGACAACCACTGGCTGCCGACGGTGCACCTGGCCGACGGGACCGCCTTCCTGGCCTACCTGGGCGCCCACCCGGACGCCACCGCCAGCTTCACCGCCGGGGTCAAGGCCAACGGCCAGGGCGACGTGATGGCGGCGTTCTCCTCCCGCGGACCGGCCGGCTCGTCGATCAAGCCGGACCTGACCGCCCCCGGCGTGGAGATCCTGGCCGGGCAGACGCCCACTCCGGAGTCGACCACCGAGGGACCCCCCGGCCAGTACTTCCAGGCCATCGCCGGCACCTCGATGTCCTCGCCGCACGTCGCCGGTTCGGCCGCCCTGCTCCGGGCCCTGCACCCGGACTGG
Source organism: Nakamurella multipartita DSM 44233 (assembly GCF_000024365.1). Taxonomy (NCBI): domain Bacteria; kingdom Bacillati; phylum Actinomycetota; class Actinomycetes; order Nakamurellales; family Nakamurellaceae; genus Nakamurella; species Nakamurella multipartita. The sequence continues at coordinate 2,468,000 of NC_013235.1, read as the reverse complement.
ACGCCGGGCCAGATCAAGTCGGCCCTGATGACGACCGCGATCACCAAGGTGGTCAAGGAGGACACCACCACCGCGGCCGATCCGTTCGACATGGGGGCCGGACGGATCGACCTGACCAAGGCGGGCAACCCCGGTGTCACCTTCGACGAATCCGCCCGCGGGTTCCTCAAGGCCGGGCAGAACCCCGTCGCCGTTGCCGATCTGAACCAGCCGTCGATCGACGTGCCGACCCTGCCGGGCCTGGTGACGGTCAAGCGGACCGCCACCAACGTCACCGGCGGCACCATCCGCTACACCACCAGCGCCGCGTCGCCCGACGGCTCGACCATCACCGTCCGCCCGCGCAGCTTCACCTTGCGCAAGGGACAGTCGGTGGAGCTGTCGGTCACCATCGACGCCACGAAGCTGGCGCCCGGGACCACCGCGGCCCAGTTCGGCCAGATTCAGTTGACCGAGATCGGCGGCAAGGCCCGCGATGCGCACCTGCCGGTCGCGTTCACCCCGGGATCGGCGGCGGTGACCCTGACCAACACCTGCGACCCGAGCACGATCACGCTGCGCCCGGTCACCGCGTCCACCTGCACGGTGACCGCGGCCAACACCGGCGCCGCCCCGGTCACCGTCGACCTGCGGACCTCGGTGTCCAACCGCCTGCGAATCACCGGCGTCCAGGGGGCCACCCGGGACAGCACCACCTCGGTCGCCCTGTCCAAGGTGACCCTGGCCGGCAACCGACCGGGTACGCCGTCCATCGCGAGCGGCCGATCGCCGGTCGGTTACCGCGCGCTGGCCAGTTTGGGCATCGCCCCGCAGGCCATCGGCGACGAGGAGATGGCGAACTTCACGGTGCCCGCGTTCCAGTACAACGGCCAGTCGTTCACCTCGATCGGGGTCAGTTCCAACGGCTACCTGGTGGTCGGCGGCGGTACGTCGGAGGACCAGGCCTACGAACCGCAGACCCTGCCCGACCCGGCCAAGCCGAACAATGTGCTGGCGCCGTTCTGGACCGACCTGGACGGCACCGGGGCGCCCGGCATCTCGGTCGCCTCGCTGACCGACGGCAAGCACAGCTGGGTCGTCGTGCAATGGCAGGTGAAGGTCTTCGGCACCGCCAATGCCCGCACGTTCCAAACCTGGATCGGCGTGAACGGCACGCAGGACATCTCCTTCGCCTACGACCCGGACAACCTGCCGGCTGCTCCGGGCAGCCAGGCGCTCACCGTCGGCGCGGAGAACAGCGACGGCTCGGGTGGTGGACAGATCAGCGGGCTGCCCACCGGCGATCTGGTGGTCACCAGCACCGACCCACAGCCGGGCGGCAGCGTGAGCTACACCTTGGAGGTGCAGGGCGCCTCCACCGGGACCGGCACGGTGACCTCGACCATGACGTCGCCGAGCATCCTGGGCACGACGGTGAAGGAAGCCACGATCACGGTGAACCGGCGGTAGCCGGTCGGCCGACGGGGCCGCGCGAGGCTCAGCTTCGCGCGGCCCCACCGGGCCGGTCCGGCTGGCGCAGCTCGTCCCGGACCACCGACGCCACCTCGGTCAGGGCGGCGAGGCGGCCGGCCAGGTCCGGCCGCAGCCGCACCACGAGCCGGTCGCCGCTCATCCGGCGTTGAACCTGCGCCTGCGGCAGGTGGGCGGCCAGGTCGGCGCGCAGATCTTGCTCCGAGGTGGTCCACCCGACGATGTACGGCACGGCGTCCATGATCAGCCCTTCGTCGGTCATCCCTGCGTCGGTCATCCCTGCGTCGCTTCCGCCAGGCTAATGTCCGTGCAACCTCGGCCGGGTCGGCGTCCGTCTCCGGGCCGAGGCTGATCGCCAGGCCTGATTCCTCGGGCCCGGGCCCGAGTCATGACCCCGCCGGAACGGAGCATCGATGCGAGCATCAGCCACCCACCGCTGGACGCGGGGGCTCCTCGCGGCGGCCGCGGCGACCGTGACCCTCGCGCTGGCCGGCTGCGGGTCGACTGCACCGTCCGGGCCGGGTGGCCCGCCGACCTCGGCCTCCACGGGGGCGTCCACGGCGACCTCCCCGGTGATCTCCACGACGGCGATGGGGACGGGATCGTCGGGGTCCGGTTCGCTGTCGGCCTCAGCGCTGGCGCCGGACGGCTCAGGGTCGACGGATGCGGCCCCCGTCGAGCAGGACCTGACCGGGCGGATCAAGGAGGGGGTCGAATCCGGCTGCACCGTGCTGGTCGACGACGCGGGCACCGTCCTGGCCAATCTCATCGGCTTCGACCCGACCGGGGTGGACGTCAGCGGCGTGGTCACGGTGTCCGGGTCGTTCAACCCGGACCTGATGACGACGTGCCAGCAGGGCCGGCCGTTCGAGGTGACCACCGTCCGCGCCGGCTGACCCGGCGCGGGCCGGCACCCGCGCGGTCAGCCGTCGCCGACCAGCGGCGAGGCGGCCACGGCGGTCCCATCGGCCAACTCGCTGATCCGGAAGTCGGCGAACACGTTGGGCGCCAACGCCTGCAGCTCCCGCAGCACCGCCACCGCCAGGGTGCGGATCTCCACGTCCGCGGCCTCGGTGGCCCGCATGCCGATGAAGTGCCGCCAGGCCCGGTAGTTACCGGTGACCACGATCGCCGTGCTGGTCGCGTTCGGCAGCACCGCGCGGGCCGCCTGCCGGGCCTGCTTGCGGGCCAGGGTGCCGTCCGACGCCTGGCTTGCCCGCTCCTCCAACCCGGCCAGCAGATCCTGATACGCCTGCGCCGACTGCGCGACCGCCGCCTGGAACAGCGCGTGCAGCTCCGGGTCGGCGGCGATCGCGTCGGGCTCGACCACCTCGGGCCCGCTCGCCGGCAGGTACCGCTGGGACAGCTGGGAGAACGAGAAGTGTCGGTGCCGGATCAGCTCGTGCGTCACCGACCGGGAGATGTCGGTCAGGTAGAACGTGGCCGAGCTGTGCTCGAGGACCGACAGATGCCCGACCTGCAGGATGTGGTCCAGATAGCCGGCGTTGGTCGCGGTCGCCGGGATCGGCTTGTTCCATGACTGGTAGCAGGCCCGGCCGGCGAACTCGGCCAGCGCCTGGCCGCCGGACGCATCCGTGGTCCACGGCACGTCCGGCGGCGGCAAGAACTCGGTCCGGGCGATCAGCCGGACGGTCGGCGACCCGCTCAGAGCGCGCCGCCGGCGGCCGCCGGCGCACTGGAGTCGCCGCCACCGTCGCCGACCGATTCCCGGGCCAGGTAGGTCTCGACGTCGAACCAGTCATTGCCGGCCCGCTGGGCGACGTTGAGCAGCGTGGACATCGACGCCACCTCCTCGACCTGCTCCTTGAGGAACCAGAGCATGAACTGCTCCCCCAGGAAGTCGTTCTCGGCCCGGGCGGTGGCGAACAGCTCCTTGATCTGGTCGGTGACGGTGCGCTCCTGGGCCAGGGCCAGGGCGATCGGGTCGACGATCGAGTCGAAGTCGCCGCGCACCTCGTCGACGCCGGGGATGGAGATGTGCAGGTCCCGGTCGAGCATCCACTGCACGATCATCATCGCGTGATTGCGCTCCTCGACCGCCTGGCGGTAGAAGTGCGCGGCCAACTGCGGCAGGTCGTGCGCGTCGAACCAGACCGCGATCGCGATGTACTGCTGGCTGGCGTTGAACTCGTGCCGGACCTGCTCGCGCAGCAGGCCGACGAAACGGGTGGGGCTCTCAGTGGCGGTCATGGCGGGCATATTACGGGTGACGTCATTTGCCCTTGAAGTGACGCCAATGTGGTGTCATTATGGCGTCATGGACCTCACCCCCTACACCCAGAGCCTGCGGGACGACCTGATCACCGCCGCATCGGTCGGCGATGACGCGGCCCGCCGCGCCGCCGCCATGCTGGCCGGCGCGATCGAACCGGCCGCCCGGCTGGCCATCATGAACGCACTGGCCGACCTGGCCGCCGAGGTGACCGGCGCACTGCGCGACACCACCGTCGAACTCAAGCTCGACGGCCGGGACGTCCGGGTCTGCGTCACCCACCACCAGGCCGCGGAACCGGTGAGCCCCGGTGCCGGCTCGGCCGACTACCTGCGCAAGCCCGACTCCCCCGCGGGCGCCGACGCCGGCGACTCGCCCGAGGATCTCAAGCGGGCCGTCCAGGACGCCGGCGGCGAACTGTCGCGGACCACGGTGCGGCTGTTCAACGAGCTCAAGACGCAAGCCGAGCGGGCCGCCGCAGAGCAGGGCGTGTCGCTGAACACCTACATCTCGCGGGCCGTGTCCGACTCGGTGCGCTCGGCCGTGCCGACCAAGAACCAGCGCGGGCGGGGCGGCGACTCCGAGCGCACCGTCACCGGCTACATCCGCGGCTGACCGCCCGCGGCCCGGCTTCCCACTGTCCCGACTTCCGACCGACTCCTGCTGACGAGGACCCCATGCACACCTTCCTGACCCCTGAACCGGTCACCATCGAGATCCGCAACTCCGCCGGCTCCGTCCTGATCGACCTGGCCGACGTCACCACCAGCACCGTCGACGTCGTCGCCGGGCCCTCGCACCCGCTGGGGTTCCTGGACGACGTCATCCGGGCGGCCAAGGCCCAGTTCGTCGGCGCCCGCTCGGGCGGGCCGGACGCGCACGCCGACCACGGGTGGGGCGCCGACGTCCCCACCGACGATCCCGCCGAGCGGGTCCGGGTGGATCTGCGCCCGGGCGGCTCCGAGGGCGGGGCCAGCACGTTGATCGTGGACACCGATCCCGCCCGGGACGGCTGGAAGTCCTCCTTCACCGTGCACGTGACCGCCCCGGCCGGCTCCGGGGTACGGGTGCAGACGCAATCGGCCTCCGGGGTGGTGAACGGGATCGCCGACCGGGTCGAGGTGCGCACCGCCTCCGGCGACGTCCGCGTCGACCAGGTGCTGGGTCGCTCGGTGGTGCAGACCGCCAGCGGCGACGTGACGATCTCCGACACCGCCGAGTGTGACGTGCGGACCGCCTCGGGTGACATCGAGCTGCGCCGGGTCCGGGCCGAGGCGCTGGTGCATTCGACCTCCGGCGACATCCGGATCGACGCGGCCGGCCGCGACGTCAGCGCCCGCAGCGTGTCGGGCGACCTGCGGTTGCTCGACGTGACCGCCGGCCGGGCCGAGCTGATCAGCGTCTCCGGTGACGTCGAGGTTGGCGTGCACGCCGGCACGCTCGCCGCGATCGATCTGAACACCGTCTCCGGCAGCACCGCGAACGACTTCGTGGTCAGCGCCGCCCCGCCGGCCCCGGAGACGCCAACCGTCGCCGACGCGGCCTACCTGGCCGATGCCGAGTTCGACGCCGAGGGCGGCTCCCGCGTGAGCACCGATGCCGGTTCGGCGGCCGGACCGCACGCCGGGACCGACGAGCCGCTGCTGGATCTGCGGGTCAAGACCACCTCCGGCGACATCCGCCTGCACCGCGCCGCCGCCTCCCACTGACGCCGGCCCCACCCGGCTTCGCTGACCGGAAAATCAACGTGCCGTTGGGCAGCCAAGGGTGACCCGTGGTGGTGACCATCGGGTTGGGTGGGTGTCGGGTTTAGGCGGCCGCGGTCAGGGTGACGTTGAAGCCGAGGGCTTCGAGTTGCCGGACGTGGTTACGGGTTCGGCGTCCGATGTCGATGCGGTGGTCGTTGAAATCGACGCCGAGGTCGTGGAAGGTCGTGCCGGGGTTGGCGAGCAGGTGCCAGATGATGACAAGGATGGATCGGGCGATGGCGACGATCGTTTTGAGTTTGCCGCGGCGTTTGATCAGGCGTCGATAGCGTTCTCCCAGGAAGGTTTGGGTCTTGCCGCCGGTCGCGGCCGCTTCACCAAGCACGGCGCGCAGGTAACGGTTGCCCTTGCCGGTCTTACCGGTTGTTGATCGTTTCCCGGACTGGATCGTGCGGGGGCACAGCCGGGTCCAGGACACCAGATGGCCAGCGGTCGGGAACCGGCTCATGTCCAGCCCGATCTCGGCGATGATGACCTGTGCGTTGCTTGGGCCGATCCCGGGTATCTGGTCCAGGATCTTGATCATGTCTGCGGCCGTCGGCGGTGTCCGGCGCTGGGCCGCCTCGTCGGCGGGTGCGTTAGCCCTCGTACCGGGCCGAGTTTGGCCATCCGGTGCGGGGCGGTCCGGATCGGGGGTGTTACCGGCCGGCAAGCTGGCCAGGAGTGCCTCGATGCGTGCGGTCAGGACGTCGATCTGATCGGTCAGCGTGTCGATCTGATGCAGCAGCATCCGGGCCAGCTCGGCGTGATGATCGTCGAACTGACCGGTCAGCGACTCGACCAGGTCGGCGTACTTGAGCCGCATCCGGCCGCGGGCCATGCCGGCCAGAACCCGCGGGTCCCGCTGGCCCGCGATCAGGGCCTCAATCATGTCCCGGACGGACAGGGTGTCGATCCTGCTCGCCACGGAGGTGACCTTGATCAGGGCGTCCTCCAGCAGCTTCTCCAGCCGTTGCCAGTACCTGGTCCGGTCGCCGGTCAGATCGGCCCGCATCCGGGTGTAGTCGCGCAACTGCCGGACCTGCGCTGATGGCACGAACGATGGACGCAACAGCCCCTTCTCGGTGAGCTTGGCCAACCACACACTGTCCAGCTTGTCCGTTTTGGGGCGACCGGGGACGTTCTTGACATCGCGGGCATTGACCAACTGCACGTCCAGGCCATGAGCTTCCAGCAGATAGAACCAGATCCGCCAGTAGTCCGAAGTCGATTCCAGGGTCACCTTCTCGATGCCCTGGTCTGACAGCTGTGCGGCCAGGCCCAGGACCGCTCTGGTTCGGGCCGGGACGTCCCAGACTTTGCTCACTCGCCGACCCGTCCCGGACGCGGCTGGTACGCGAACGCAGACTGTGCCCGAGTCCTTGCCCACGTCGATCGCGCAGACCCGCTGCACGATCTGTTCATGGGGTTCGTCGAGGATCTCCTCGACCTGTTTGGTCATCACACCGCGTCGCTCCTTCCCTGAGGTGCACCACCGCCACGGCGGGCTGCCCGGGGGCCTCGGTCGGGAACCGAAAATCTGACCGGCGTGCTCGAAGCAACAGTGCGTGACCCGTCAAGGTCGGGCCCCGGCGCCAGACTGATCAACGGGCTCGAAGCTCAAGCGAACGAATCGGCGTCGACAGGCAACCCACCTCCCATTTTCACGCCGTCGTGGCGTCACCGGAAGGGACAGGGTGACTGATCAAAGCCGCGGCGATCGGCCGAATCCGACGCACAAAAGCGGGTTTGATCAGCCCAGCGGCCCGGACACCCCGGCTTCGCTGACCGGAAAATAGGTACGCATGAGGCTGGTGGTGCTGCTGGTGCACATTTTCACGCCTCTGTGGCGTCACCGGAAGGGACAGGGTGACTGATCAAATCCGCGTCGATCGGCCGAATCCGACGCACCCACGCGGGTTTGATCAGCCCAGCGGCCCGGACACCCCGGCCTCGCTGATCAAAGCCGCGTCGATCGGCCGAATCCGACGCACACGCGCGGGTTTGATCAGCCCAGCGGCCGGAGTCAGGGGTGCAGGCGCAGGGCCAGGCCGCCGCGGCGGGGGTCGGCGGCGGGACCGTCGCGGCCGATGACGGCGACCCCGCCGAAGAACGGCCGCTGCTCGGGCCACTGCACCACGTTCTCGCCGTCGTCGGTCAGCGCGGCGATCACCCCGGCACCGAACCCGGGTTCCAGGTGCACGGCGTCCGGAGTGGCGGTCATCCGCGGGGCGGCGACCGCCTCGGCCGGGCTGCGGCCGTCGACGATGACCCGGGTCAGCACCTGCAGCAGGGCCGGGCGGATACGGCTGCCGCCGGCGGCACCCCCGGCGAACAGCAGGCCGCCGGCGGGGTCGGTGACCACCAGCGGCACCATCATCGAGGGCATCCGCTCGCCCGGCCGCAGCTCGGCCCGCAGCAGCTCACCCTCGCCCAGCATCGAGTTGCCGTGCACGCCGCCGTACCAGACACCCGACCCGAGCCCGAGCGAATGTGTCGCCGCGCAGGCGTTGCCGTCCGCGTCGACCGCGACCACGGTGGTGGTTTCGGTGCGCACGGCCGGCGCCCGCAACGCCGTGGCCAGGTGCCGGGCCCGCGCGGCCGGGTCGGTGTCGGCCAGCCCGGAGGCCAGCACCCGCGCGGTGGCGGCGAACTGGTCCAGATCGTTGTCGCGGACGCAGATGACGCCCGGGCCGAACTCGGCGCGGGCCACGGTCAGCTCCCGCACCCGGTAGCTGGCCATGTCCATCTCGGACAGCGCGCCGCCGTCCGCGCGGACGGCGTCGACGAAGGCGCGGCCCCGCGCTCCGGTGGTCAGCGCGTCGGGGCCGTCGTTGAGGTAGTCGTCCAGGGTCTGCGCCAGGCCCTCGTGGTGCAGCAGCTCGCCGGGTCCCAGGGTCCGCCGGCCGCCGCTGCCGTCCGGTCGGGAGTAGACCGCGATGCCGTCGCCGAGCACCATCGCGGCGGCGACATCGGGCAGCAGCACCGCGTGCTGCATCGGGAACGGGGTGCCGGACTCGGCCAGATCCCGGGCCGGGCCGACGATCTGCGCCCAGGGCAGGCGCCCGAACCGGGTGTGCAGGGCGGCCACCCCGGACGGCGTACCCGGCACGGCGACGCTCGGCCCGCCGACCGCGTACGGGACCTCGACGTCACCGAAGGCGACCTTGATGTCCCGGGCGGGGGCCGGCAGGGTGCCGTCGAGCCCGGGAACGGCGACGAAGAAGTCCAGGCAGTGCACCTGCCGGGTGACCGCGTCGTAGACGGTGGCGAACCCGCCGCCGCCCAGTCCGGTGAACAGGGTCTCGGACACGCAGCCGGCCAGGATCATCCCGGCGACGGCGTCGGCCGCGGACCCACCCTGCTGCAGGATGTCCCGTCCGGCCGCAGCGGTGGCCGGATGCCCGGCGGCCACGGAGGCCGGCAAGGTAATCACCCGCGCAGGTTATCGGGCCAAGCGCAGTCCCGGCTGGACAGCCAGGCGCGCGGCCAGGTTGCCACGCGGTTCGACCACCACCTCGGTCAGGCCGAGCCAACCGGCGATGCGCCCGAGTTCGGTGGCCGCCGCTTCGGCCGTGGCCGACTCTCCAGCCCCCGGCTCGGACCAACTCGCCTGCACCAGCAGCCGCCCGGTGGCCCGGTCGGCCTTCAGGTCGACCCGCCCGGCCAGCGCATCCCCGACCAGCAGGGGCAACACGTAGTAGCCGTACACCCGGCGGGCCGCCGGCGTGTAGATCTCGATCCGGTAATGGAACCCGAAGAGCCGCTCCGTGCGCTCCCGGCGCCAGACCAGCGGGTCGAACGGGCTCAACAGCGCCGCGCCGGCCACCGCCCGCGGGATCCGCGCTTCCCGGTGCAGGTAGGCCGGCTCCCGCCAACCGTCGACGAGCGCCGGCCGTACCACGCCCTCCTCGACCAGGTCGGTCAGCGCGCGCCGGGTGTCGGCCATCCCCATCCGGAAGTAATCGGCCAGATCGGCGACTGTCGCGATCCCGTGGGCCCGGGCCGCGAGCGCGACCAGGGCCCGTTGCGCATCCGCCCGGTCCGGCGTCGGCGTGGCCAGGATCGACGGCGGCAGGACCCGCTCGGTCAGGTCGTAGAGCCGCTCGAAGCCGCGCCGCTGGGCAACGCCGATCGCTCCGGTCCCGAACAGGTGCTCGCAGGCGATCTTGGTGATCGACCATTCCCACCAGCCGGCCTCGGCCCGCCCGGGCGCCTCGAGCGCCTTCTCGATGTCGCCGGCCGAGCTGGGTCCCAGATCGCCGATGGTCGCCAGCACGACGTCCAGGAATCCCGGGTGCTGCTCGGTCAGCCGGGTCAGCATGCCCCAGGGCCCGTCGACCTTTTCCTGTTGCCGCCAGCGCAGCAGCGGCTCCAGCTCGACCGGGATCAGCGAGGCCATGTGCGCCCAGGACTCGATCAGCAACCGGTCCTGGGTGCGCGCCGGCCAGGCCGCGCCCTCCAGGATGCCCACCGGGTAAGGACCGAGCCGGCTGAACACCGGCAGCAGATGCGCCCGGGCCAGCACGTTGACCGAGTCGATCTGGAGCAGGCCGATGCTGTGCACCAGCCGGCGCAGGTGGCCGCGGTTGACCGGCCGGGCCGGGTCGGCCGGCGGCGCGTCCAGTCGCTGGGCGGCGATGGCCACCCGGCGGGCCTGAGCGGCGGACAGCGCCACCGGGGCCGGACCGGTGACCGGCCCGGTCGGCCGGCGGGGGGCGGGCCGGATCGGCGACGGGCGGGAGGTACTGGTGCTCACGCCGGCGATGCTGCCACCCCGCACCGACAGTGCCCCGCCCGCGCCGGACACGGTCGCAAACAGGGCCACGACAGGGCCAGGACAGCGTCGCGGAGCCCGGGCGGTGCCGGGCCCGCCCGCCCAGGTGGCATGCTGGCTGCTCGTGGCCTCCAGCTCGGTGCGACCGGCGACCGTCGACGACGGGCGCGTCATCGCCGACCTGCAACTCTCGGTCTGGCGGCAGGCCTACGCCACGGTGCTGCCGGCGGCCGCGTTGACCCTCGACCCGGCCGAGCACGCGGCCGCCTGGACCGAACGGATCGCGCGCGGCGGGCCGGTGCTGCTGGCCGTCGAGGGCGCCGAGCCGGTCGGGTTCGCCGCGTTGAGCAGCACCTTCGATCCGCAGAACCTGCTGGAGCCGCTCGGGGAGATCGAGGTGCTGCACGTGGAGCCCCGCTGGGGCCGGCGCGGCCACGGCGGGCGAATGCTGGTCTCCGCCGGCGCGGAACTGCGCCGGCGCGGTGCCCACATTGGACGCTGGTGGATCCCGCAGGTGGACGCGGCGACCACCCGTTTCGTCACCGCCGCCGGCTGGGCCGAGGACGGGGTGCGCCGTGAACTGGACACCGGCGGCCCGCCGATCGTCGAGCTGCGGTGGTCGGGCTCACTGGACCTGGTCGCGGTCTGACCCCCGGCCCGACCCCCCGTGAGCACGTCAGGCCGAGTCCGGCCCGTCCGTCGTGGCCCGACCCCGTTCCAGGTCGATCGCGTGCCGCATCGCCGCGCGGGCCCGTTTGCGGTCGCCGGCCAGGTCGTAGGCGTGGGCCAGCTCGTACCACCCGCGCCAGTCCTGCGGCGCCGCCTCCACCCGTTCCCGGACCGTCTCGAAATGCGCGTCGGCGGCGTCCCGTTCGACCCGCCCGGACGGTCGCCGGGGCAGGTCGGAGTCGTCGGGCAGCCGGTCCTGCTCGGCCAGTTGGCGACCCAGCCGCTGCGTCTGCCAGCCGAACCGAAGCTCCCAGAACAGCAGCACGACACCGATGATCGGCAGCAGCAGCACCCCGATGCCCAGCGCGATCCCGGCCGCGCTGCCGGACTCGATCAGGGCAATGGCCCGGCCGCCGAGCAGGATGAAGTACGCGATCAGGGCCAGCGTCAGCAGCGCGACGACGATCCGGGTGCGGTAGGCCCTACCCACGTGGTCGGGCCATCGTCAGACCACGCCGAGCAGCTGCTCGAGCCCCAGGGTCAGGCCGGGGCGGCCGGGCACCGAGCGGATGGCGGTGAGCACCCCGGGCATGAACGAGACCCGATCCAGCGAGTCGTGCCGGATGGTCAGCGTCTCCCCCGCGGTGCCCAGGATCACCTCCTGATGCGCCACCAACCCGGGCAGCCGGACCGAGTGCACCCGGATGCCGTCCACCGAGGCACCCCGGGCGCCGGGCTGCTCGATCGTCGTCGCATCCGGACCCGGCCCGAGTCCGGCCTGCTCCCGGGCCGCGGCGATCGCCCGGGCGGTGGCCGCCGCGGTGCCCGACGGCGCATCGGCCTTGCCGGCGTGGTGCAGCTCGATGATCTCGACCGACTCGAAAAAGCGGGCCGCCTCCCGGGCGAACCGGGCGGCCAGCACCGCCCCGATGGCGAAGTTGGGCACCACGATGACCCCGAGTTCGGGCTTGGCCTGCAACCAGTCGGTGATGGTGTCCAGCCGGTCCTGGTCGAACCCGGACGTGCCGGCGACGACGTTGATGTTGTTGTCCAGGCAGAAGCGGATGTGCTCCATCACCACGTCGGGATGGCTGAAGTCGACGACGACCTGGCTGTCCGCGTCGGCCAGCGAGAACAGCCATTCCCGGCCGCCCACGGCGGCCACCAAATCCATGTCCGGGGCCTCGACGACGGACTGGCAGGTCTGCGCGCCCATCCGGCCGCGGGCCCCGATGACGCCCACCCGCAACGGTGCCTCGGTCATCACGCCGCCCCGCCCTCACGCCGCACTGCCACGCATCCCAGGGTCATCTCGTCCGTTCTCCGATCCCAGCCCTCGACTAGCCACGTCCGGGAGCATTGTCCGGGGTGCCGTCGAACCGGCCAACACCGGCCGGTGCTCAGCGCCCGACGGGCACCGCGCCGGCGATGGTCGGCCCGGACGCAGTCGCGGTGACGACCGGGCCGCGGCGCAGCCCGAGGACCACTCCGACGAGCACGGCCAGCGCCCCGATCAGCTGCCAGGCGCCGACCTGGCCGGCCCCGACCAGCAGCACCGCGGCCAGGGAGGCCACCGGGATCAGGCCGTTGAACAGGCCGGTGCGCTCGGACCCCAGCCGCTGCATCGCGCCGAACCAGGCGATGCAGACCACCCCGGTGACCATGACGGCCAGGTAGGCCAGCGCTCCGAACTCGACCAGCGTCGGCATCCGCAGCACGGTGGCCCCGGTGGCCAGGCCGTCCTGCACGGCCAGGACCAGCAGCAACCCCCCGGCCAGCACACAGGAATACACGGTGACGGTCATCGGCCCGAGCCGGGGCAGCACCGGCGCGGCCAGCACGGTCGTGCCCACCGCACCGGCCAGGGCGCCGAGCGACAGCGCGAACCCGAGCAGGCTGAACGAGCCGGCCCCGGAGCCCGACTGGGCCGCCGCGGCACCGGCCGCCACCACCGCGGCGGCCACCAGCAGCCGGGTCGCGGGGCGGCGCCGCCGGACCAGCGCGCCGGCCAGCACGATCACCAGCGGCGCGGCGCCGATCACCACGCCGACGCTGCCCGGATCGGCCACCCGGGTGGCCTGGATCATCAACACGCTGCAGCCGGCCAGACCGACCGCCGCCAGCGCCCCCAGCCAACCCCATTCGCGCCCGGTCGGGCGGATCAGCGGCTCCCCGCGCAGCCGCGACCAGGCGGCCAGCAGCAGCCCGGCCAGCAGGTACCGCACGCCCTGGCCGCCCAACACCGGGTAGTCCCCCACCAGGCTGGAGGCGGCCACCGAACCGCCCACCAGCACGACCGCACCACCGGCCAGCAGCGCGCCCGACCGCTCCTGTCCGGCCCATCCCACCCGCATCGTCATGACCCCAGCCTCGGCCGCGGCAGTCATTAGCGGAAGTATCATTCTGCCGACCCCATCATTAGGAGAACTGTTGATCGACGTCCAGCGGCTGGCCGTGCTCCGCGAGGTCGCGCGGGCCGGCAGCTTCGCCGGCGCCGCCGCGGTGCTGCGCCACACGCCGTCGGCGGTCTCGCAGCAGGTGGCGGCCCTGGAGCGCAGCGCCGGTCTGGTCCTGGTCGAGCGCAGCACCCGCGGCGTGCGGCTGACCGAGGCCGGTCGCCTGCTCGTGACCACCGCCGACGCCGTGCACGCCGAACTGACCGCCGCCGAGCGGCACCTGACCGAACTTCGGGAGCAGGGTCCGCCGACCCTGACGGTGGTCACCTTCCCCAGCGCCGGCGAGCCGCTGCTCGCCCCGGCGCTGAGCCCGATCACCGCCGGCCGGCACGTCGACATCACGGTGATCGAGGCCGAGCCCGAACAGGCGCTGGATGCCGTGCGGGACGGTCGGGCCGATCTGGCCCTGCTCTATCACTTCCACCTGCCCGAGCCGCCGCGTGGCTGGGCGGCGGCCGCCGGCCCGGGCACCTACACCCCGCTGCTCACCGAGCCGTTCCGGCTGGTGGTGCCGGCCGATCACCCGCTGGTCGGCCGGCCCACGATCGACCTGGCCGACTTCGCCGGCGACCGTTGGATCCACGGGTGGGGTGGCCCGGCCGAGGTGGTGGACGCCCTGGCCGCCCTGGCCGGATTCCGCCCCCAGGTGGTGTGCCGGTCCAGCGACTACCGCTTCATGTCCGCCCTGGTCGGGGCCGGGGTCGGGGTCACGCTGCTGCCCGCGCTGGCGCTGCCCGAACGCGACGACGTCCGCGTGCTGACCCTGGACCCGCCGCCGACGCGGTACGTCGGCGCCTGGGTGCCCGCGCGCCCGTGGCGCAACCCGACCGTCGAGCACCTGCTGGAGTCGCTGCGCCGGCGGGCGGCCGAGCTGTCGAGCTGATTGCTCGCGGCTGGTCTGCGGCCCGACTCAGCCGGCGTCGTCGAGGGTTTCGATGCCGACCCGAGCCACGTCGCCGACCTCCAGACCCTCGGAGATGCGGACCGCCTTCTTGACCGGGAGGACGTAGGGGCCGCCGGTGCGCTCGGGGAAGATCGACGTGCGCCACCGGGACCCGCCGATGGTGGCCGCCACCTTGACCGCGCCGAACCCGGCCCGCGGTCGCGGCACGTCGGCGATCTCGGCGGATACGTCGTCGGGCAGGCGCAGGAACACCCACTGTTCGGTGCGGGCGGCCCACCGCCACAGTTCGGCGGCGAACTCGTACCGGGTCCCGGCCACGCGCTGCCTCCCGATGACGTTAGTGATGACCAGAAGTGGTCGTGGGCAGGATAATCCGGCGCGCGGACCGGCGGACCGTCATGCGTCGCGGCCGACGACGAACTCGTCGATCGAGAACCGCCGGATCTCGTCCAGCTGACCCTCGCTCGGGCCCTGCCCCCGGAACGCGGCCAGTGCGGCCGGCGAGGTCCAGCGCTCGAACACGTTCACCCGGGCCGGATCGAGCAGATCGGCGCCCAGGGCGAAGTCCAGGCACCCCGGCGCGGCCCGGGCCGCGCGGACCGCGTCCGTGCAGCCGGCCAGATACTGCGTCCGGCCGGCCGGATCGACGATCAGATGTCCCGCGACGATGACCATGTCGGCGTCCCTCCCTGACGGCCGGATCTCGGCCTGCCCGTTCGACCGGTCGACGGCGCCGGATTCATCGGGCGGTACCCCGGCGCGGATGAAGTGACGCCGAATGTGACGAGTGGGACGGGAGTCGTCGAGTTCCTCCGCGCCGGGGAAGATGATCCGCGCGGGAAAGGGGGGCGGGAGGGAGGGACGGGGGCGGGGTCAGCCGACGAGGTCGCGCAGCGGCGCGGGCAGCTGGTCGGCGTCGGCGTAGGGGCCGACGATGGCGGCGGACAGGGGGCGCTGCAGCAACTGGCGGGCCAGGGCGCCGACCTGCTCGGCCGTGACCGACCGGATCGCGGCGAATTCCTGCTCGACGGTGCGGAACTCCTGGCGGACCAGCAGCGACTTGCCGATCCGGCTCATCTTCGACTCGGAGTCCTCCAGCGCCAGGGCGAGCGAGCCGCACAGCTGGCCGCGCACCCGGGTCAGCTCGTCCGGCCGCAGCCCGTTCTCGGCGACGTCGAGCAGTTCCCGGCCGATCAGGCTGGCCACCTCGCCGAGGTGGTCGGGGGCGCAGCCGGCGTACACCGACAGCGCGCCGACGTCGGAGTAGGCGGCGGTGCCCGAGTAGCACGAGTAGGCCAGGCCGCGTTCCTCGCGGATCGAGCGGAACAGCCGGGAGCTCATGCCGCCGCCCAACGCGGACGACAGCACGGCCAGCACGCTGCGGTCGGGCGAGTTGCGGTTGCCCGAAGGGACACCCAGGCACAGGTGGGCCTGTTCGGTGTCCCGGGTGATCACCAGCGGCCGGCCGAGCGCGCGGGCCCGGCCGCGCCCGCTGCGGTACTGCGCGGGGCCGGCCTCCGGGTCCCGGGCCAGCCGGGACGCGAAGGCGGCGCGCACCCAGCGCAGCGCATCGCCGTGATCGACGCCGCCGGCGATCGCCACCACCATCTGCCCGGGGTGGTAGCGACGCCGGTAGTAGCCGGCGATCTGCGATCGGGACATCGCGGTGATCGTGCCGGTCGAGCCGATCACCGGGGCGGCCACCGGATGCCCGGCGAACACGGCCTCGGCAAAGGCATCGGCCAGCGTGTCTTCCGGGTCGTCGTCGCGCATGGCGATCTCTTCCAGGATGACCGTGCGCTCGGTGTCCACGTCGTCGGTGGCGATCACCGCATCCAGCACGACGTCGCACACCAGGTCGACGGCCAGCTTGGCCTGCTCGGCCAGGATGCGCGCGTAGTAGCAGGTGTACTCGTGCGAGGTGAACGCGTTCAGCTCGCCGCCGACGGCGTCGACCGCGTCGGCGATCTCGTACCCGGTGCGGGTACGGGTGCCCTTGAACAGCAGGTGCTCCAGGAAGTGCGACGCGCCGGCCAGGCGTGGGGTCTCGTCGACCGACCCCACGCCCACCCAGACGCCGATGGTCGCGCTGCGCGCGCCCGGCACACTTTCGGTGACCACCCGCAGGCCACCGGGCAGGAGCGTGGCGGTGACGGTGGAACCGTCAGCCGCCCGCTCCAGCACCGTGGTGCGAGCCCGCCGGACCGGGCCGGTCACCACGGCAACCACTCGGTCAGACCTGCGCGGGCTCGGGCTCGGCCACCGGAGCCGAATCGGCCGGAGCCGGCGCGTCCGCCGGGTCGTCGGCCTTGACCGGGACCAGGCTGATCTTGCCGCGGGCGTCGATCTCGACGATCTCGACCTGCAGCTTGTCGCCGACGTTGACCACGTCCTCGACCTTGGCGATCCGCTTGCCGCTGCCCAGCTTGGAGATGTGCACCAGGCCGTCGCGACCCGGGAGCAGCGAGACGAAGGCGCCGAAGGCAGTGGTCTTGACCACGGTGCCCAGGAAGCGCTCGCCGACCTTGGGCAGCTGCGGGTTGGCGATCGAGTTGATGATGTCGATCGCGGCCTGCACGGCGCCGCCGTCCGGCCCGGACACGAAGATCGTGCCGTCGTCCTCGATCGCGATGTCCGCGCCGGTCTGCTCGGTGATCGAGTTGATCATCTTGCCCTTCGGCCCGATCACCTCGCCGATCTTGTCGACCGGCACCTTGATGGTGGTGATCCGCGGGGCGTTCTCGCTCATCGGGTCCGGCGCGTCGATCGCCTCGTGCATGACGTCCAGGATGGTGAACCGGGCGTCCCGGGCCTGCACCAGCGCACCGCGCAGGACCTCGGACGGGATGCCGTCCAGCTTGGTGTCCAGCTGCAGCGCGGTGACGAACTGCCGGGTGCCGGCGACCTTGAAGTCCATGTCGCCGAACGCGTCCTCGGCGCCCAGGATGTCGGTCAGCGCGACGTACTGCACCGACGAGGTGCCGTCCTCGGCGGTGACGGTGTCGGACACCAGGCCCATGGCGATGCCGGCCACGGCCGCCTTCAGCGGCACGCCCGCGTTCAGCAGGGACAGGGTCGAGGCACAGACCGAGCCCATCGAGGTGGAGCCGTTGGAGCCCAGCGCCTCGGAGACCTGCCGGATGGCGTAGGGGAACTCCTCGCGGGTGGGCAGCACGGGCACCAGGGCCCGCTCGGCCAGGGCGCCGTGCCCGATCTCGCGCCGCTTGGGCGAGCCGACCCGGCCGGTCTCACCGGTCGAGTAGGGCGGGAAGTTGTAGTTGTGCATGTAGCGCTTGCGGTTCTCCGGCGCCAGCGTGTCCAGCTGCTGCTCCATCCGGAGCATGTTCAGCGTGGTGACGCCCAGGATCTGGGTCTCGCCCCGCTCGAACAGCGCGCTCCCGTGCACCCGCGGCAGGTAGCCGACCTCGGCGCCCAGGGTGCGGATGTCGGTCAGGCCACGGCCGTCGATGCGGACCTTGTCCTTGAGCACCCGCTGGCGGACCAGCTTCTTGGTCACCGAGCGGAACGCGTTGCCCAGCTCGGACTCCCGGCCGGCGAAGGTCGCCGAGAGCTGCTCGTAGACCCGGGCCTTGACCGCGTCCACGGCGGCGTCGCGGTCCTGCTTGCCGGCGATGGTCAGCGCCTGGGCCAGCTCGTCGGAGGCCACGTTCTCGACGGCCGCGAAGGCGTCTTCCTGGTAGGCCGGGAAGAGCGGGAACTCGGCGACCGGCTTGGCCGACTTGCCGGCCAGCTCGTTCTGCGCCTGGCACAGCACCCGCAGGAACGGCTTGGCCGCCTCCAGACCCTCGGCGACGACCTCCTCGGTCGGCGCGACGGCGCCGCCGGCGACCAGGCCGACGGTGGCGGTGGTGGCCTCGGCCTCGACCATCATGATCGCGACATCATCACCGGCCAGCCGGCCGGCGACCACCATGTCGAACACCGCCCGCTCCAGCTCGGAGTGCCGCGGGAAGGCGACCCACTGGCCGTCGATGAGGGCCACGCGGACGCCGGCGACGGGGCCGGAGAACGGCAGACCGGAGATCTGGGTGGACGCCGACGCGGCGTTGATGGCCAGCACGTCGTACAGGTCGTCCGGGTTCAGCGCCATCACGGTGATGACGACCTGGACCTCGTTGCGCAGCCCGTTGGTGAAGGTGGGGCGCAGCGGGCGGTCGATCAGCCGGCAGGTCAGGATCGCGTCCTCGGACGGACGGCCCTCGCGGCGGAAGAAGGATCCGGGGATGCGCCCGGCCGCGTACATCCGCTCCTCGACGTCGATCGTGAGCGGGAAGAAGTCGAACTGCTCTTTCGGATGCTTGCCGACGCTGGTGGCCGACAACAGCATGGTGTCGTCGTCCAGGTAGGCGGCGACGGCGCCGGCGGCCTGCTGGGCCAGCCGGCCGGTCTCGAACCGGACCGTGCGGGTCCCGAACGAGCCGTTGTCCAGGACGGCGGTGGCGCTGGTGGTGGTCGGATCTGACATGTGGCTCCTTGGTTGCCGGTCGCGGCGACGCCGGACCGGTGCTGGGGGCCACTCGGGTGCGAGACGACGGCGTGCGCGCTCGCCGGAAGATGCCGGCCTTCGATCGAAGCCGCCGGACCCACGGCCCGCCCGCGGGGCGGGGTCGTGTTCCGGTGGCCACTACCGAGGACCGGCCGAGGGAGCGTCGCGATGACGACGGCGCCGTACGAACAGGTGAGTGGCCCTGGTGTGGGGTATTCAGTTGGACTCGGCGCCCGGGCCGCCAACGCGGCGGCCCGGTGGCCGAGATGATGCTATCGACGCAGCCCGAGCCGCTCGATCAGCGAGCGGTAGCGGGTGATGTCGACCTGCTGCAGGTAACGCAGCAGCCGACGCCGCCGGCCGACCAGGCCCATCAGGCCGCGGCGGGTGTGGTGGTCGTGCTTGTGCTGCTTGAGGTGGTCGGTCAGATCGGCGATCCGCTTCGAGAGCATCGCAACCTGCGCCTCGGGCGAACCGGTGTCGCTCTCGTGCAGGCCGTACTCGGCGAGGATTTCCTTCTTCTGCTCGGCGGTCAACGCCACGTCTGGTGCTCCTACTGGTTCTTGTCCCGTGCTCGGCCCGCTCCGGACTACCTTCGCCGGGGGGATGACGGTGCCGGCCGCCACGGACTGCAGCCGGACCCAGTCGACCAGTCTATCAGCGCCGACGGTCGGACCCGGACCCGGACCCGGACCTGGACCCGGATACAGCCCGACCCCCGGCGATCACGGCGACGGGCGCGGGCTGCGGATCCAGGCGGCGACGCCGACGAACAGGGCCGCCGCCAACGCCACCACCACCCACAGCACCACCAGCACGTCCACCCACGACCCCGGCGGCGGTGAGCCGGGGAAGAAGTTGCGGATGGGAATGGTGGCGAACAACAGCGCCGCGGTCCAGCCCAGCATGCCCGCCTCGAACAGCCGGCGGTCCCGGTAGAGCCGAACCTGCACGATCCAGCAGGCCACCGGCAGCAGGATCAGCACCAGCACCAGGGTCAGGCCGAACAACATGATGGCCGACGAGCGGTGGAAGCTGACGTCGACCAGCAGGTCGGGCGCCTGCGGGTCCGCGGATTCGGCCAGGTCCCAGCCCTGCACCGAGCCGTCCAGCTCGATCACCGAATCGACAAGGACGGCGTCGGCCCCCTGCCCCACGGTGACCGTCGCGGTGAGCGAGCCGGTGTACCGGTCGAACGGCCAGTCCTGGATGTCGCCGTCGAAGAGCACCGTGAGCTGGCGGGCCTGGGGCCGCCGGTCCGCCTCGAAGACCAGGTCGGCGTCCTCCTCGGTCGGGTCCACCGCGACGGTGATGGGCCGGCTCGGGTAACCGTCGGACCCGAGCAGCGACGGATCCGGATCGATGGCGACGTCGACCCGCATGGTGCCGGCGGCCGCGGTGATGGTGCGCGCGGTGAGGATGACGGCCACCCCGCCGTCCGGCCGGGGCACGGCCTTACGGTCCACGGTGGCCGCGTCGCTGAGCGCGTAGGTGACGACCAGCGCGACGTAGAGCGCGACCACCACGGCCACCGCGGCCACCACCCGGGCGCCGGCCCGCAGCCGGGCCCGCCGCCGCCCGGAGGCGGGGTCGATGGCCGGGCCGGTGAGCGGATCGGCCGGAGTGGGCATGGGCTGCATTGTGACCCGCACCATCGCCGACCCTCTGATCGGGCCGCTTTCCGGGCATCGCCGGGCCGTCGCTGGCACAATGGAGCCATAAGTTACTGACGAGTAGGGACCGGTATGGGCAAGCTGGATCGACGGGTGCGGGCGTTCGCCTGGCTGTTCGCACACACGCCGGGTGGATCGGTGGACACCAAGACCCCCGAACAGATCGTCCGGGCGCAGGAACTGTTGGCCAGCCACGGCAAGCTGACCACCGGGGTCACCGGCAAGCTGGCCAAGGGCGTGGTGACCCAGGACCGGGTGATCGAGCAGGACGGCGAACGAGTGCCGATCCGCATCTATCGCGCGGCCACGCAACCGGCCGACAGCCCCGTGGTCATCTACTTCCACGGCGGCGGGTGGGCCTTGGGCGCCCTGGACCATTCGGACTGGCTGTGCAGCCAGGTCTGCCTGGGCGTCGGCGCCGTCGTGGTGTCGGTTGACTACCGGCTGGCCCCGGTGTACCGGTTCCCTACCGCCGTTCTGGACAGCCTGGCCGCCGTGACCTGGGTGGCCACCCACGGCGACGAGCTCGGCGCGGACACCTCCCGGATCGCCCTGATGGGCGACAGCGCCGGCGGCAACCTGGCCGCCGTGGCCTGCCAGGTCTTCCGGGACCGCGGCGGGCCGGCCATCGCCCACCAGTCGCTGATCTACCCGGCCACCGACCTGCGCACCCCCGAGGACTTCGACGCGGCCGCGCCGGCCCGGGGCGACTGGCCCATCCTGTCCTCGGCCATCATGATGACCTTCCGCGACCAGTACCTGGGGCCCGACGGCGACGCCGACAATCCGATGGCCTCGCCGATCCTGGCGCCGGACCTGGCCGGGCTGCCGCCCGCGTTGATCCAGGTCGCCGAGTACGACCCGCTGCGCGACGACGGCATCCGCTACGCCCGGGCCCTGCAGCAGGCCGGTAACCAGGTTCGGCTCACCGAGTACGTCGGCATGCCGCACGGCTACTTCAGCTTCCCGTCGGTCATTCGCGGCACCGTCCGGCAGGCGCTGGCCGAGATGTGCGCCGAGCAACGGCTGGCGCTGTACCCCACCTCGGCACCCGAGCGGGCCACCCGCCCGCTGCCCGGGGCGGTCCCCTCGACCCCGCCGCAGGCTCGGGATACGGTCGGTCACGGCGCGGTCGACCCGGTCGCGTCGCGACCCGTGGGTGATCACGAGATCGGTCAGAATCCGGTCCCGCAGCATCACGCGAGTTCCGCCGGCCACTGACGGCCGGGAAGGGCGGCCTCATGAATGCCGGCGTCATGAAGGTCCTGGTGTGGGTGGCCGACGGCGTGTGGGAAGCCGCCGTCGACCAGGCCCGGACGATCGCCCCCGAGGCGGCCGAGGTCACCCTGGTGCACGTGGTCGCCGACGACGTCGGCGAGGTGGCCAAGGGCGCCTTCGCCGGCCTGCTGGGACGCCGCTACTCGGGCGGCTCCGGCATCGACGAGCAGCTGTCGGCCTCCTCGACCGAGGTACTCGACGCCGCCCGGCACCGGCTCGGCCGGCCGGCCGAGATGGTCAGCCGGCACGGCCGCTTGGAACGGGAGGTGGTGGCCGCCGCCGAGGGCGCCGACCTGCTGGTCCTGGCCCGCGACGGCGACCGCAGCCGGCTCGGGCCCCGCTCGCTCGGTCCGGCCACCCGGTTCGTCGTCGACCACAGCCCGTGCCCGGTGCTGCTGGTCTGGCCCGAGCGCGCGCCCGGGGTCGGCACGATCCCGCCGCCCCCGCCGCCCGGCCACCAGCCGCCGCCACCCCCGCACCCGCCGCACTGACGAGCGCGGCCGAGCCGGGGCTCAGACCAGGCTGTGCCCCAGCCACAGCGCCAGCACCGCGGCCAGCAGGGCGGGCCCGACCGTGGCCAGGCCGAGCAGGGTGAACCGGCGCAGCGACGGGCCGTGACCCTTCTCGTGCAGGATCCGCCGCCACAGCATGGTGGCCAGCGAGCCGGCGTAGGTCAGGTTCGGTCCGATGTTCACCCCGATCAGCACGGCCAGCACGGCCGCGGCCGCCGGGCTGGCGCCCAGCGCGGCCAGCATGACCAGGGTGGCCGGCAGGTTGTTGATCAGGTTGGCCAGCACCGCGGCGATGACCGCGAGCAGGATCAGCTGGCCGATGCCGTCCCCGACCGGGAGCACGGCGGCCAGCCCGTCCTGGAGCCCGTGCCCGATGGCGGCCTGGACGACGACGGCCAGCGCGGCGACGAAGACCAGGAACCACGGGTTGAGCGCGGTCAGCAGCGCACCGGCCCGCACCCGCCGGCGGGCCAGATCCCAGATCGCCCAGACCAGTGCGCCGAGCCCGGCCACCCACACCGGTTCGACCCCGAAGGCGGACGAGCCGAACACCGCGACCAGGATCGCCCCGAGCAGGATCAGCGACCCGGTCGGCGCCGGCTGCGGGTCGGGGTCGGCGGTCCGGCCGGCCGGGCTGTCGTGCGAGGGGGCCAGGTCACCGGCGAACATCCACCGAAAGATCACGTACTCGACGACGATCGCCGCCACCCACGGCCCGGCCATCAGCCCGGCGAACCCGACGAAGGTCAGCCCCGAGGCGTGGAAGGCCAGCAGGTTGGTCAGGTTCGACACCGGCAACAGCAACGAGGCGGTGTTGGACAGGTGCGCCGCCGCGTAGACCGGCGGGGCGGCACTGACCTGCAGCCGGCGCACCGCGCCGAGCAGCACCGGGGTCAGCAGGACCACGGTGGCATCCAGCGACAGCAGCGCCGTGGTCAGCGAGGCGACCACGAAGACCAGGGTGAGCAGGCGCTGCGCACTGCCCCGGCTGCCGGCCACCAGCAGGCCGCCGATCCAGCGGAACACCCCGTCTTCGTCGGCCAGGTGCGCGATGACCAGGATGGCGGCCAGGAACCCGATGGTCGGCCCCAGGGTCTCGACACCGGAGAGCGCCTGCGCCGGGCTGATCAGGCCGAGCAGCAGGGCCAGGCCGGCGGCCGGGACGGCGGCGACGGCCTCCGGCAGGCCCTTGGGCCGGGCGATGGAAAAACCCAGGACGGCCAGCAGCAACAGCACACCGATGACGGTGGCCAGGATCGGCGACATCAGCGTCCGTCGGCCCAGCGTCCGTCGACACAGCGTCCGCCGGCCCGGCGGAACCGAGAAATCCTCACTGCCGGTAGTTCTCGACCTGCTCGACGCTGCGCACCTGCACGTCGTCGGTGTTCTGCCCGAACTCGCGCCGGGCCCGTCGCTGGCGCAGCAGGTCCCAGCACTGGTCCAGGGCCCCCTCCAGCGCGGCCAGCTGCTCCCGTTCGGAGTCGCCGGTCAGCTCCCCCCGCTGGAACTGGGTGCGCAGCTCGTGCTCCTGGTCCACCAGGGTCGTGATCTGGGTCAGGATCGAATGCTCGTCCACCACGGTCTCCCTACTGCTCGTCCCAGCCCAGCACCTGCCTGGTGCGAGCCACGTCCGTGTCGATCTGGGCGATCAGCGCGTCCACCGAGTCGAACTTGACGGTGTCGCGCAGCCGTTCGACGAAGTCGAACGCGACCCGCCGGCCGTAGAAATTCCCACCCTCGTCGATGACGAATCCTTCGACCGTGCGCTCGCGCCCGGAAAACGTGGGGTTGGTGCCGATGGAGACGGCCAGCGGGGACCGCCGGGTGCCCAGTACGAACCAGCCGGCGTAGATGCCGTCGGCCGGGATCGCGGCGTGTTCGGCGACGTCCAGGTTGGCCGTGGGATAGCCCAGCTGCGCGCCGCCGCGGCCCTCCCCGTGCACGACGAAGCCCTCGACCCGGTGCGGGCGGCCCAGCGCCGCGGTCGCGGCGACCATGTCCCCGGCGCCGACGCAGGCCCGCACATAGGTGGAGCTGACGGTGACCTCGTCCGGTCCCGGCACCAGGGTGATCCCGTGCACGGCGAAGCCGAACCGGGGACCCAGCTCCCGCAGCAGGTCGACCGAACCGGCGCCGCGGTGACCGAACCGGAAGTTCTCCCCCACCACCACGTGCGCGGCGTGCAGCCGGTCGACCAGCACGTCGTGCACGAACTCCTCCGCGCTGACCTGGGACAGGGCCGGGGTGAACGGCAGGACCAGCAGGGCGTCCACGCCCTGCTCGGCGATCAGCTCGGCCCGCCGACGCAGGGTGACCAGCATCGCCGGATGGCTGCCGGGACGGACCACCTCCGCCGGATGCGGGTCGAAGGTCATCAGCACGGTCGGCAATCCGTGCTCGCGGCCGACCCGCACCGCCTCGCCGATCAGCGCCTGATGTCCGCGGTGCACCCCGTCGAACACGCCGATGGTCACCACGCACCGGCCCCAGTTCGGGGGGATCTCGTCGACGCCACGCCACCGTTCCACGGCCGACAGCCTGCCACCTTCCTGCGGCGCGGTGTGAGCCGGGACGAGACCGGCGGATCCGGTCGGGGTGGGCGCGCTCAGGCCGGGCTGTGCCAGCCGAAGACCGACCGGGCCTGGGCGCCGTCGTCGCAGGCCAGGGCGATGAGCGCGCCACTGCGATCGAACGCGGCGTAGGTGCCGGGCAGGCCCGCGGCGGGGATGCGCCGGCCGTGGCCGAGGTCGACGGCCTGCCGGTCGTCGACGGTGTGGACCGGGAACGCCCGCCGGACCGCGTCGGCCGCCGGCAGCAGGGCGCCGGACACCGCGGCCACCAGCGCGTCGGTGACCGCCGGCCGCTCCGCCGGTGGACCGGCGTACACGTCGACGGCGTCGGCGACGGTGAACGGCCCGACCCGGGTCCGGCGCAACGCGGTCAGGTGGCCGCCCACGCCCAGCGCGGCGCCCAGGTCGCGGGCCAGCGAACGCACGTAGGTGCCGGTGCTGGCGTCGACGACCACGTCCACGTCGATCCCCGCCGGGCCGCGGCGCGCCGGGCCGGTGCGGGCGAAGCGGCTCACGGTGACCGGCCGGGCGGCCAGGGCCACCTGCTCGCCGGCGCGGACCCGGTCGTAGGCCCGGCGGCCGTCGACCTTGATCGCCGACACGGCGCTGGGCACCTGCATCAGCTCGCCGGTCAAGGCGGCGATGCCGTCTTCGAGCTGCCGGTCGTCCACCGCGGCGACCCGGGCCGGGTCGGCGGTCGCGACCACGTCGCCGTCGGCGTCGTCGGAGTCGGTGCTGATCCCGAGCCGGATGGTGGCCAGGTAGGTCTTGTCGGTCAGGGCCAGGTGGCCCAGCAGCTTGGTGGCCCGGTCCACGGCGATCACCAGCAGGCCGGTGGCCATCGGGTCCAGGGTCCCGGCGTGGCCGACCCGGCGCAGGCCGAGCACCCGCCGGACCCGGCCGACGACATCGTGCGAGGTGCAGCCGGCCGGCTTGTCGACCAGCAGCAGCCCGCCGCCGGGCGGCAGCTGGACCGAGCGGCGTTCCGGGCGGGCGGGGCCGGTCACGGCTCGCGCCGCACGGGCGCGGGTCGCTGGTCGGTCGAGGGGTCGACCACCGGTCGGCGGCTCAGGTCCTCGAACCGCACCTCGCCGGGCTTGGTCCCGGTGACCAGGCGGAATTCTCCGGTGTCCAGCAGGTCCCAGCGATGGGGCACGATCTCCACCGGGACATCTTCCCCGCGGGCCGCGGCCCGCAGCACGTGGACCCGGGTACGCAGGATCCAGGTGATCATCCGGGCAATGCCGAACGCGGTGAGCAGCGCGATCGCGCCGAACGCCCACCGGTAGGCGGCCGCGGTGTGGGTGACGGCCCCCGGCTCGACCAGGTCCAGGATCTGGCCGACCGCGAACACCATGACCACGGCGCCGCAGAAGCCGCCGACGTTGACCAGACCGGTCGCGGTGGAGATGCGATGCCGCGGGTTGTAGTCCCGGGCCAGCATGAACCCGATGCCCGAGGCCGGTCCGCCGACGGAGAAGACGCAGATGACAGCGACGACCACGGCCACCGGCGGCTGCCCGTTGGGCCAGCCGATCAGCACCAGCCAGCCGGTCAGGCACAGCCCGGCCACGATCAGCGCGAGCCAGCCGCGGATGAACGGGCGCCGGGCGATGACCGGTCCGAGCATCAGGTTGCCGATCAGGCCGCCGAAGACCAGCAGCATCAGCAGCGAGGAGGCCACCCCGGGCGAGTAGCCCAGGGCCTGGGTCAGGTACGGGTAACCCCAGAGCACGGCGAACACGGTCGGCCCGGCCATCGTCGACAGGTGGATCCAGAAGCCGAGCCGGCCGGCCGGCAGCGTCCACGCGTGCTTGACCTGGGCCAGCACCTCGCGACCACCCATCGGGCCG
Source organism: Nakamurella multipartita DSM 44233 (assembly GCF_000024365.1). Taxonomy (NCBI): domain Bacteria; kingdom Bacillati; phylum Actinomycetota; class Actinomycetes; order Nakamurellales; family Nakamurellaceae; genus Nakamurella; species Nakamurella multipartita. The sequence goes on along the minus strand of NC_013235.1, from coordinate 2,441,353 downwards.
GCCGCGCTCTCCGCCTCGCGGTAGGGGGCGGCCACCGCCGGGCGCAGCAACAGCAGGGCGTAGCCCAGGGACAGCCCGCCGGCGATGGCGAAGGTCGGGCCCCAGCCCAGATCGGTGAGCATCAGGGTCAGCGGCACGGTGGCCACCACGTTGCCCAGCATCCCGGTCAGGCTGGTCAGGCCGACCATCATCGGGTAGCGGCGAGCCGGGAACCAGCCGGCGACCAGCCGCAGCACCGAGATGTAGGTCATCGCGTCGCCGACGCCGAGCAGGCCCCGGGCCAGCAGGGCCAGCGGGTAGCTGTGCACCAGCGAGAACAGCACCTGGGCCGAGCCCATGATCAAGGTGGCGGTCAGCAGCATCCGGCGCGGACCGAACCGGTCGATCAGGATGCCGGCGGGCACCTGCATGGCCGCGTACACGCCCAGCTGCAGCATGACGAAGCTGCTCAGCTGACCGGCGGACAGATCCAGCCGTTGGGCGGCCAGCGGACCGGCGACGCCGAGCGAGGTGCGGTGGAAGACGGCGAGCAGGTAGCAGCCGACGGCCGCGAACCAGATGATCAGGGGGCGCTGGGCCAGCCAACGCCAGCCGGCCCGCAGGCGGTTCATGCGCGCACCCCCCGCAGGGCGCGGTCGGCGTGCCGCAGGTGTTCCCGGGTCAGGTGCTCGGCCAGCGCGCCGTCCTCGTGGGCGATGGCGGCGGCGATCGCCTCGTGGTCGGCCACCGTGGTGCGCATCCGCACCGCGTCCAGCTCACCGTCGGGCCCGGCCAGATTGGCCGCACCCATCCGCAGCTGCCGGTCGCGCAGGGAGCCGTACAGGCGGATCAGGATCAGGTTGCCCTCGGCCGCGACGATCGTCGCGTGGAAGGTGCGGTCGGCGGTGACGTAGGCCGGCACGTCCAGCGCCTGGGCGGCGGCGCGCAGATCGGCCAGCGGCACCTCCAGCGCCCGGGCGACCGCGGGGCCGCGGCCGGACTCGATGACCGAGCGGGTGCAGTGCGCCTCGACCAGCAGCCGGGTGGACACCACGTCCCGCCATTCCTGGGCGGTGACCGGGAGCACCAGGGCACCCCGCTTGGGCAGCAGCCGGATCATGCCCTCCGCCTCGAGCCGGAGCAGCGCCTCGCGCACCGGGGTGCGGGACACCCCGGTCTCGGCGGCGATGCTGCCCTCGGCGAGCAGTTCGTTGTCGGCGTAGCGGCAGCTCAGGATGCCGTGGCGGACATGGTCGTAGGCGCGGTCGGCGGCAGAGGGTTGGCCGGTTGTATCCATGATGTATCTATGATGCGTGCCCACGCCGGCAGGTTCCAGTACTGCGAGCGGGCGTGACCAGGGTCACGCCAGGGTCAAACGTCCCGTCTCCCGGCGGCCGGCCTTCGGGCCGCTAACGGTCCAGGACCTCGCACAGCCGGGTGACGGCCTGCATCGCGGTGCCGACATGGGAAAAGCCGGCCGAGCGCACGTGCCCGCCGCCGCCCAGGGCGGCGGCCGCGGCGGCGACGTCGACGCTGCTGCGCGAGCGCAGCGAGACCTGCCAGGCGTCCGGACCGGTCTGCTTGATCACGGTGGCCACCTCGGCCTCCTGGGCGGTGCGCAGGATGTCGATGACCGAGTCCAGCTCTTCCTGCCGCAGGCCGTCCCGGACGGCGTCGTCGATGATCGCGTAGACCAGGCCACCGCCGCCGGCCGCGTCCGGGACCAGACCGGCGCCGTCCAGCACGCGGGACAGCATCCCCAGCCAGCCGAACGGGTGCGAGTCGGTGATCGGGTGCAGCACGTCGACCGGACGCACCCCGCAGTCGATCAGGCGAGCGGCCAGCCGGTGCACGTCGGCGTCGGCGTGCCGGAAGTGGCCGGTGTCGGTGGCCAGTCCGGCGTACAGGTTCTCGGCGATGTCCCGGTCGATGGGGATGCCCAGCCGGTCCAGCAGGCGGGCGACGAGCACCGCCGTGGCCTCGGCGCCGACGTCGATCAGGTTGTACCGGCCGAACCGGGCGTTGGACGCGTGGTGGTCGATGACCAGGCTCATCGGGCAGGCATCCAGCACCCGCACCAGCGAGCCGAGCCGTTCCCGGGAGCCCACGTCCAGGCTGACGAACATGTCCGAGCCGTCGGCGACCAGCTCGTCGGGATCGACGACCAGGGCCATCCCGGGCAGGTGGCGCAGCGATTCGGGGACCGTGTCCGGCTCGGCGAAGGAGACCTTGACCTGCGTGCCGCGGCGGGCCAGACCCAGACCCAGGGCCAAGGCGCTGCCCAGGGCGTCCGCGTCGGGATGCACGTGGGCGACCAGCACCACCGAGCGGGCCGCGGCCAGCAGCCCGGCGGCCACGTCCATGTCCCGGGCCGATCCGTCGGCCCCCGGTTCGGTCGGCCCGGTCGGCAGGTCAGCCGTCGTCGCGGACATGCGCACGCGTCCCCCGCGAGTGCGGTTGCGGATCGTGCGGGTGTCCGTCACGGCGCCTCCGGAAGTCGGTGACCGGCCCGAGGGCCGGCCCACAGTGCAGTCGGTTCGGCCGACCCTGCTGACTCACCGTGACCGGTGCGCCCGCGCGGAATCGACCGTTTGCCGGCTCCCATGCCGGCGCATGATTACGGTACTCGCTCGCCCGGCACCGGCGCCGGGTCACTGGCGCGGCCCGGCGTCGCCGGATGATCGAGCCCGTCCGACTCGCTCAGGTCGGACTCGTCCGCATCGATCTCGTCCGCATCGATCTCGTCCGCATCAATCTCGTCTGCTTCGATCTCTTCTGGAGTACGGGGCGCCTTGTACGGGTCGGCGTCGCCGGCGTACCGCGCCCCGGCCGCCTGCTGTGCGACCCGGGCGTCCGCGTCCCGGGCGGCAGCCAGCAACTCGTCGATCCGATGCGCGTTGGCCGGCACCGCGTCCAGCCGGAACTCCAGGGTCGGGGTGAACTTGATGCCGGTCTGGGCGCCGACCGCGGACCGCAGGACCCCGGTCGCGCTGGCCAGTCCGGCCCCGGCCGCGGCGACCACGTCGTCGTCGCCGTAGACGGTGTAGTAGACGGTGGCCTCCCGCAGATCGGGGGTCACGGTCGCAGCGGTGATCGTCACCATGTCCAGCCGCGGATCCTTCACCTCGTGCTGGATCTGGGTGGCCACGATGCTGACGATGCGCTTGGCCAGCCGACGGGCCCGGGCGGTGTCCACCATGGTCGTTCTCCTTGTCGGAACTATTCGTCGTGCGCACCGACCACCCGTCGCCGGGTGGACAGCACCTCGAACTCAACCTCACCGACGATCTGTCGTTCGCAGGTGTCCAGCACCCGCTGCACCGCAGCGGGGTCGCCGGCCACGGTAGCGATCGCGATCAGGGCCCGGCGATGCCGGTCCGGATCGCCGGCCTCGGTGGCGGCGACGTCCAACCGCCGCAACCGGGCCAGCACCGGCCGGATGATGGCCCGCTTCTGCTTGAGCGAACCGACGGCGCCGAGCAGCACGTCGCACTCCAGGACGCCGACGTAGACCGCCCCATCCCGGTTGATCATGGCGAACTCTGCCGCCGGGCCGGCGTGTTGCCGGCGTGTCGAGCAGAGTTCGCCATGATCAATCTCAAGTGGGGCGGGTGCGTCAGCTTCGCGGCTTCTCCCGGACCTCGTAGGTCTCGATGGTGTCCTCCAGCTCGATGTTGTTCCACGAGCCCAGGCCGATGCCGCATTCGAAGCCCTCGCGGACCTCGGTGACATCGTCCTTGAACCGGCGCAGCGAATCGATCTGCAGGTTGTCGTTGAGCACGACACCACCACGGAGCAGCCGGGCCCGGGCGTTGCGGCGAATCTCGCCGTTGCGCACGATGCAGCCGGCGATGTTGCCGAACTTGGAGGACCGGAAGATCTCCCGGATCTCCGCCGACCCGGTCTGGACCTCTTCGAACTCGGGCTTGAGCAGGCCCTTGAGCGCCGCTTCCACCTCGTCGATGGCCTGGTAGATGACCGTGTAGTAGCGGATGTCGACACCCTCGCGGTCGGCCAGCTCCTGCACGCCTCGAACCGGCTTGACGTTGAAGCCGATGACGATGGCGTCGGTGGTGGCGGCCAGGTTGATGTCGTCCTGGGTGATGCCGCCGACGCCACGGTGCACCACCCGCAGGTCGACCTCCTCGCCCACGTCCAGCTTGAGCAGCGAGTCCTCCAGCGCCTCCACGGTGCCGGAGTTGTCACCCTTGATGATCAGCGTGAGCTGCTCGATCTTCTGCTCGGCCAGGGCCTTGCCGAAGTCCTCCAGCGAGATGCGGCGACGGTTGCCGATCTGCGCCTTGCGGGCTCGGGCCTGCCGCCGCTCGGCGATCTGCCGGGCGACGCGGTCCTCCTCGACGACCATGAACGAGTCGCCGGCGCCGGGCACCGAGGTGAACCCGAGCACCTGCACCGGACGCGACGGGGTGGCCTCGGCCACCTGCTCGCCGTGATCGCCGAGCATGGCCCGGACCCGGCCATACGCGTTGCCGGCGACGATCGAGTCGCCGACCCGCAGCGTGCCGCGCTGGACCAGGACGGTCGCGACCGCGCCGCGACCCCGGTCCAGGTGGGCCTCGATGGCCACACCCTCGGCGTTCATGTTCGGGTTCGCCCGCAGGTCCAGGGCCGCATCCGCGGTCAACAGGACGGCCTCGAGCAGGCCGTCGATGTTGATCATGGCCTTGGCCGAGATCTCCACGAACATGGTGTCGCCGCCGTACTCCTCGGCGACCAGCCCGTATTCGGTGAGCTGCTGGCGGATCTTGTCGGGGTTGGCCCCCTCCTTGTCGATCTTGTTGATCGCCACCACGATCGGCACGTCCGCGGCCTTGGCGTGGTTGATCGCCTCGACCGTCTGCGGCATCACGCCGTCGTCGGCCGCGACCACCAGCACCACGATGTCCGTGGACTGCGAACCACGGGCCCGCATGGCGGTGAACGCCTCGTGACCCGGGGTGTCGATGAAGGTGATCAGCCGTTCCTCGTCGCCCAGGTGCGTGGCGACCTGGTAGGCGCCGATGTGCTGGGTGATGCCACCGGCTTCCTTGTCCACCACGTGGGTGTTGCGGATGGCGTCGAGCAACTTGGTCTTGCCGTGGTCGACGTGACCCATGACGGTGACCACCGGCGGCCGGACGACCAGATCGCTCTCGTCGCCCTCGTCCTCGCCGTAGGTGAGGTCGAAGGATTCCAGCAGCTCACGGTCCTCGTCGTCCGGCGAGACGATCTCGACCTGGTAGCCCATCTCGGAGCCGAGCAGCTCCAGGATGTCGTCGGACACCGACTGGGTGGCGGTGACCATCTCGCCCAGGTGGAACAGCGCCTGCACCATCGAGGCCGGGTTGGCATCGATCTTGTCGGCGAAGTCGGCCAGCGACGAGCCGCGGGCCAGCCGGATCGTCGATCCGTTGCCACGCGGCAGGGCCACGCCACCGATCGACGGGGCCTGCATGTTGTCGAATTCCTGACGGCGCTGCTTCTTGGACTTGCGACCCTTGCGAGCCGGGCCGCCCTGCCGACCGAACGCACCCGCGGCACCGCCGCGACCACGACCGCCGCCACCGCCACCGGGACGACCACCGCCGCCACCGGCGGGACCACCGGTGCCGCCACCGGGACCGCCGCGGTATCCACCGCCGCCGCCTCCGGGACCGCCGGTGCCGCCACCGGGACCACCGCGGTACCCACCGGGGGCACCACCCGGACGCGCGCCGGCGCCGGGACGACCACCCGGAGTACCCGGACGGGGTCCGGCTCCGGGCGCACCGCCGGGACGACCGCCCGGCGTGCCGGGACGGGCACCCGGAGCACCGGGAGCGCCACCGGGGCGACCCATCGGCGGTCGGGGCGCGCCCGGCACGCCGCCGGGACGCGGCGGGGCATTACGCGGCTGCTGCACGCCGAAGGGGTTGTTGCCCATCCGCGGCGGCCGGGGAGCGCCGGGAACGCCGCCGGCCGGACGAGCCGGACGGGGCGCGCCGGGCACGCCGTCGGGCCGGGCGGCCGGAGCCGTCCCACCCTGGCGGGCGGCCGGAGCCGCCGATGCGGCCGGGCGAGCGGCGGCCGGCGGGGCCCCCGGGGTGCCCGACTGCGGACGCCGAGCCGCCGGTGCGGCGGTCTCGGTGGCCGACGAGGCCGGCGCGGGCGCCGCCTCGGCCGGCCGGGCCGCAGCGGCCGGCGCGGGCCGGGCCGCGGCGGCCGGAGCCGGTGCGGTCCGCGGTCCGGGCGAACTGCTGGGCGCGGTCCGGGCCGGCGGGGCCACGAACTGGGTCGCTGCCTCGGCGGCCGGGGCCACCGGGGGGGCCGGCGTCGCCGGACGGGCGGTCGGCGCCGCCGGGGTGGCCGGACGCGGGGTCACACCGGCCGGGGCCGGCGACGCGGGCGTGGAGCTGGCCGCCGGAGCGGCGGCCGCAGCTGGACGTCCGGGAGTGCCGCCGGGTCGGCCCGGCTGAGCCGGACGCGACGAGGTCGATCCACTGGAACCGTTGGCCGCGGCGGCACCCTTCGGCGGAGTCGCCGGGAAGGCGTCGCGCAACTTGCGCACGACCGGGGCTTCGATGGTCGAGGACGGGGACTTGACGAACTCTCCGAGGTCCTGGAGCTTCGCCATGATCTCTTTGCTGGTCTTGCCGAGCTCTTTTGCGAGCTCATGTACACGGGCCTTGCCTGCCACTGCTCTCCTCACGGTGAGGGCGGGCGGGCGTTTCAGGCCGCGCTCGTCCTCTTAGTCGATGTGCCGGGTGCTGCTCATTGCTGCTTCACGGCGTGCTCACGTTGGGTCGACCTGCTTTCTGTTCCAGGCGGCTTGTCGATCGTTTCCCGTGATCGGGCCGGGACCCGAGATCCGGGCCGGTCCGATCGGCTGGTCCGCGCCACTCCCCGGAATCGAGGAGCGTTCGGACCTTACTGGTGTCCAGGTGCTCGGAGGCCCGCAGGGCCCGACCGAACGCCCGACGGCGCTCTGCCAGATCGAGGCACCCAACCTCTGGGTGCAACCACGCTCCCCGTCCGGGGAGGCGGTGCCGAGTATCGGGGATGAGGACCCCGTCGACGGCCACGACGCGCAGTAGATCACTGGCTCGTTGCCGGCGCCGGCAACCGACGCACGTGCGGACCGGTCCCGGGGGGCCGGAGAGCGCAGGTGCAGGGGCAGTCGACGAAGACAGACGGGCCAACATTGAAGTCTACCGCCTTTCCGCGACCGTTCGGACCGGTCCGACGCCCGGTCGGCGCCGGGTCGATGCCGGGTCGACGCGATCCCCCGGCACCACCCTCATCGACCCTCGCCGGCCGGGTCCGGGGCGGCGTCGCTGCGGATGTCGATCCGCCAACCGGTGAGCCGGGCGGCGAGCCGGGCGTTCTGCCCCTCCTTGCCAATGGCCAGGGACAACTGGAAGTCCGGGACCACCACCCGGGCGGCCTTGGCCACCGGGTCGATCACCGTGGTGGACAGCGCCCGCGCCGGCGAGAGCGCGTTGCCCACGAACGTGGCCGGGTCCTCGTCGTAGTCGATGATGTCGATCTTCTCGCCGTTGAGTTCGCTCATCACAGCACGGACCCGCGCGCCCATCGGGCCGATACAGGCACCCTTGGCGTTGACCCCGGCCACCGCCGGCCGCACCGCAATCTTGGACCGGTGACCGGCCTCGCGGGCCACCGCAGTGATCTCCACCGAGCCGTCGGCGATCTCGGGCACCTCGAGGGCGAACAACTTGCGGACCAGATTCGGGTGCGTGCGGGACAGGGTGATCTGCGGCCCGCGCAGCCCGCGGGCGACCGAGACGACGTAGCAGCGCAGCCGCTGGCCATGCGGGTAGGACTCCCCCGGCACCTGTTCGGCGGCCGGGATGATGCCCTCCACCGCGTTCTTGCCCTCGCCCAGGCTGACCACGACCACACCGCGCGCGTTGACCTTCGCGTCGGCCGAGATGGTGCCGGTGATCAGGTCGTGCTCGCGGCCGGCGAAGTCGCCGAAGGTGCGTTCGTTGTCCACGTCCCGCAGCCGCTGCAGGATGACCTGGCGGGCGGTGGTCGCGGCGATCCGGCCGAAGTCCTCCGGGGTGTCGTCCCATTCGCGCACGATCTCGCCGGAGTCGTCGGTCTCCTGGGCCCAGACCCGGATCCCGCCGGTCTTGCGGTCGATCTGCACCCGGGCGTGCCCGGCGTGTCCCTGGGTGTGCCGGTAGGCGGTCAGCAGCGCCGTCTCCAGGGTGTCGATCAACGAGTTGAAGTCGATGCCCTTTTCCTTCTCGACCGCCCGCAGTGCGGCAATGTCGACGTTCATCGGCCGACCCCTTCCTTGTCCAGCAGCTCCTGCACGGCCGCGGGCGGCGCGGAGAACTCGACCTCGACCTTGGCCGTGGCGATCGCGGTCAACGGCAGCTCGACGACCGTGACCACGCCCTTCTTGTCCGGGGCCAGGGCCAGCTCGATGCCGGTGTCGCTCGCGCGCAGCAGGTGCCCGGTGACCGGGCCCTGCTCGGTGGTGACCACCAGCAGCCGGCCGCGGGCCCGGCGGAAGTGGCGCGGCTCGCGCAGCGGCCGGCCCACGCCCGGGCTGGTCACTTCCAACGTGTAGGGGTGCTCGCCCATCGGGTCGTCCGGGCCGTCCAGTCGCTCGGAAATCTCCCGGCTGACCTCCGCGGCGTCGTCCAGCGAGACGCCGTCGTCGCTGTCCACCACCACCCGCACCACCCGGCGCCGGCCGATCGACCGCACCGCCAGTTCTTCCAGGTCGTAGCCCCGGGCCGCCGTCACCTCGGTGACGACCGCTCGCAGCCGGCCCTCGTCGCCGTCCACCATCGCCGCCTCCATTTTCTGCCCACCGAGTCGAGCCCACTGCCGGCCGGTGGGCCGACCGTTCGGCCCGACAGCCATTGCCGGCGCCACAGCCGGCGCGGTCGGTCGCGGTGTGCAGTTGTGAAGGAACACCCCGCGCCCCGCGCCCGAGCGGTCCGGCGGTCAGTGCGAAAGCCTATCGGTCCCGTGCGATCCGGTCGTGCCATCGGCCGCGCCGGGGCGCGCGGATGTCCCGCCGGATCACCTCGACGCCGCCCCGTCGATGTGATGTGGCCGTTCGTCCGCGCACGTCCGAGGGCGGAGAATCCTCGCGCGGCTGACATGATGGCGGGGTGTCATCCGCTCCCGGCACGCCGCTGTCCCGGCGTGCACTCCTGCTCGGCGCCGGTACCGTCGGCGCCGCCGCGGTGCTGTCCTCGATCGCCGGCTGCAACTATTTCGGCTCCGACGACCCGCCGACGCCCACCGTCGACCTCAATCCGTCGGCCCTGGACCCGATCAACGGGTTGATCGCCACCACCCGGTTGCACCTGCTGCGCCTGGACGCCGCGATCGCCGCCGACCAGGCCGATGCCGCCAAGCTGCAGCCGCTGCGGGACGACCGCCAGCAGCACCTGGACGCGTTGACCGCCGAGTACGCCCGCAGCAATCCGGGCGATCCGAACGCCACCGCCGCCGCCACCGGCGCCCCGGTCTCCGGCGCGGTCGCCCTGCCCGGGACGCCGCAGGCGATCGTCTCGGCGGTGCGCGGGGACACCGCGACCGCGCAGGTCCAGTTCACCGACGCCATCTCGACCGCGTCCCGCTACCGGGCCGCCCTGTACGGCTCGATCGCCGCGTCGTTGGCCAGCCACCGGGCGGTGCTCGCATGACCTCCCCCACCCCGACCCCGACCCCGCCCAGTTCGGGGTCCGGCGCGGCGCCCGGCTCGGCCGGGGCCTCGCCGTCCTCCTCGCTCTCCCCACTGAGCACGCCGGTCAGCACCCCGCCGCCGGGCCCGTTGGGGCCGGACGCGCAGACCGCGATGCAGGCCGCCCTGGTGGCCGAGCAGGCCGCCGTCTGGGCCTATGCGCTGGTCGCCGCCCACGCGCGGGACCAGTCGGCCATGATCGCCGACGCCCGTTCAGGTCACCTGCTGCGTCGCGACGCCACCGCCGCCCGGCTGACCGCGGCCGGGGCCAGCGCGCCCGAACCGGCCGCCGCCTACCAGGTCGCGGTGGACGTCCAGGACCAGAACTCGGCCTGGCAGCTCGCCCAGGACATCGAATCCGGCGTGGCCGCCGCCTGGCGGGTGGTCATCGGCTCCTCCGACGACGCCGAGGTCCGTGGGTTCGCCCTGACCGGGCTGTCCGAGGCGGCCGTGCGCCTGGCCATGTGGAAGCAGATCGCCGGCATCAACCCGCCGACGATCGCCTTCCCCGGCCAGCCCTGAGCCGGCCGGCCCGCCCCACCCGGTGCGCGCCACGCCGGCCGGGGCCGGCCGGCGGTCAGCCGCGGACGCGGGCTCGCAACTGCTCGACGACCTCGACCAGCGGCACCTCGGTCTTGTCCCCGCTCGCCCGGTCGCGCACCTCGACGACTCCGTTGGCCACGCCCCGGCCGACCACACAGATGGTCGGCACCCCGATCAGCTCGGCATCGGCGAACTTGACCCCGACCGAGGCATTCCGGTCGTCCAGCATGACCGTGATCCCGGCGGCGTCCAGGCCGGCCGCGATGAGCTCCGCGGTGTCCACGATCTCGGCCGACTTGCCGGCGATCACCACGTGCACGTCGGCCGGCGCGACCTCCCGCGGCCAGATCAGCCCCTTGTCGTCGTAGGACGACTCGGCGATGGCGGCGACGGCCCGGGACACGCCGATGCCGTAGGAGCCCATGGTGACGGTGACCAGCTTGCCGTTCTCGTCCAGCACCTGCAGGCCCAGCGCCTGCGCGTACTTGCGGCCCAACTGGAAGATGTGGCCCATCTCGATGCCCCGGGCCAGGGTCAGCGGTCCGGATCCGTCGGGCGACTGGTCACCCTCGCGCACCTCGGCGGCCTCGACGGTGCCGTCGGCGGTGAAGTCGCGGCCCGCGACCAGGTCGTAGACGTGCCGGCCCGGCTCGTTCGCGCCGGTGATCCACGCGGTTCCGGGCACCACCCGCGGGTCGAGTAGGTAGCGGATGCCAGAGGTGCCGGTCGAGCCGAGCACGCCCGGCCCGATGTAGCCCTTGACCAGCGACGGGTGCTTGGCGAACTCGACCTCGTCGAACGGCTCGACCTCGGCCGGCGCGACCTGCGCCTCGAGCCGCTTGAGGTCGACCTCCCGGTCGCCGGGCAACCCGATGGCCAGCGGCTCGCGCGATCCGTCCGGGTTCCGCAGCATCACCAGCACGTTCTTGAGGGTGTCCGCACCCGTCCACGGCCGGTCGGCCCGGGGGTGGGCGGCGTTGCTGTGCGCGACCAGGGTGTCGATGGTCGGTGTGTCGGGGGTGTCCTCGACGTGGGCGGCCGGCTGGTCCGTCAGCGGGATGGCCGCCGGCACCGGGGTGGTGACCGCCTCCACGTTGGCCGCGTAGCCGGCCGGTGAGCGGACGTAGGTGTCCTCGCCGTTGACGCAGTCGGCCAGGAACTCCTCGGAGGCCGACCCGCCCATCGCGCCAGACATGGCGGCGACGATGACGTACCGCAGGCCGAGCCGGTCGAAGATCCGGATGTAGGCGTCCCGATGCCGCTGGTAGGAGGCCGCCAGCCCGGCGTCGTCCAGGTCGAAGGAATAGGAGTCCTTCATCACGAACTCGCGACCGCGCAGGATGCCGGCCCGGGGCCGGGCCTCGTCCCGGTACTTGGTCTGGATCTGGTAGAGCGAGAGCGGCAGACCCTTGTAGGACGAGTACATGTCCTTGACCAGGAGGGTGAACATCTCCTCGTGGGTGGGCCCGAGCAGGTAGTCGCCCTGCTTGCGGTCCTGGAGCCGGAACAGGTTGTCGCCGTACTCGGTCCAGCGGCCGGTCGCCTCGTAGGGCTCCCGCGGCAGCAGGGCCGGGAAGTGCACCTCCTGCGCGCCGATCGCGTCCATCTCCTCGCGGACGATGCGCTCCACGTTGCGCAGCACCCGGTAGCCCAGCGGCAACCAGGTATAGATGCCCGGCGCCGCCCGCCGGATGTAACCGGCGCGCACCAGCAACCGATGGCTGGGCACCTCCGCATCCGCCGGGTCCTCCCGCAGGGTGCGCAGGAACAGGGTGGACAGCCGTGTGATCACTGCTGGCTCCTCGACTGGCTCTTCAGCCCGTTCATCACTGACCTTCACGCCCCGGCCGGTCCGGCGCGGCGCGCGGGCCAGCCTATCCGGACCCCGGCCGCCTCGTGCCGGCCGTCTCACCGCGTCGTGGGCGTCGCCCGTCCGGGCCAGTGGCACCGGGCGCCGGTGACGGTCAGCAACACCGATCACGACGACGCCGGCGCCGATCCACCCGAATCGGTGACCAATTCCGATTGCCGGGAATCGGCGACATCGACGGCCCGTCGGCCGATCTCGGATCGACCCCGGGCAATCGGGGGGAAACCACCGGACTGTCACCGGCTGTCCGGGCGGCTGGCCCCAGCCTCCGATTCACGGGCCAAACATGCTGCCGCACAGGAGCTCTGGCGCATTGTGGGGACGGATGGGGCGGTGCCGGGTCGCCGGCCCGGCACGGACCCGGCCGGGCATGTGGCGCATCACACGGCGTTCATCCTGCCGTTAGCTGGAATTCAGCTAACCTATTCAAAGGGGCTCGCCGTTCCCGCCCTTTCCGGATGTGCCGACTGTTGAGGACGCCATGCCGACGACTGGTAGTGCCCTACGCCGCTCCATTCCGCTGCCCCGGTCCGCACCGCCCGCCAATGCCGCCCCACCGGTTCACCGCCCGCAGACCCGTTCGGTCGAGGCCGCCCTGCGCGCGCTGCCGTCGCACGGCTGGACGGCCGGCTGGGTCGGCCGGCGCGACCGGGCCCTGCTGGTGCTCTGGCGGCACGCCGGCCTGCCCTTCACCGAGATCGCCGACCTGACCGTCGACGACATCCGCATCCAGGACGGCGTGGCCACCATCGCGCGTCCCGACGGCAGCGCGGTCCGCCTGGAGATGACCGCCGACGGCCTGCTGTGCGGGCCATGCGGGCTGACCCGCTGGTTGCACGCCGTCGACCTGTCCACGTTGCATTCCGACGGTCGGGTCGTGGCCTCGGTCATCGCCCGGGCCGTGCCGCTGACCGCGCACTCCCCCCACGTCTGCCAGAGCCCCACCTCCGGGGCGCCGGACACCGTCGGCCTGGCGGTCTTCCCCGACAACGATCGCTGGGCCCCCAGCGCCGCCGCCCTGCCGGTCCAGCCCGGACCCCTCGCCCGCCCCGGCCGCCCCGATCGGCTCACCCCCGGGCCCACCCCTGGGTCGTCCCCTGGGTCGTCCAGGGCCCCCGAACCGGATGCGGTGACCCGGGCCGCGGCCCTGGAAAGCCGGGCGCAGGCCCTGCTGTCCGAGTCGTTCTGAAACGGGCCTGCCGTGTGACGACCGTCACATTGGCACCCTTAGCAGGTTAGCTGACGCCGAGCTAACCTCTCAATGAAAAGAGCCGTTAACATCCCGTCGCGGGGCGCAATTGCCTGCTGGCACAAGGCTCATCGCCGCACTGTGAAGATCAACTGCGACGGTGGCCGGCGCGTCCCGTGGCCCGAGTGGCGCCTCACCGCGCACCTGGAACCTGCGGAGGTCCTCCCATGTCGTCAGTCATCGTCGCCGGGTCCCGAACCCCGATCGGCCGCTTCAACGGTGCGCTCGCCGCGGTCTCGGCGGCCGAGCTGGGCGGGGTCGCGATCCGCGGCGCCATCGAGCGGGCCGGCCTGACCGGGTCCGACGTCGAGTACGTGATCATGGGCGAGGTGCTGCAGGCGGGCGTCGGCCAGATTCCGGCCCGGCAGGCGGCGGTCAAGGCCGGCATCCCGATGGACGTCCCGGCCATCACGGTCAACAAGGTCTGTCTGTCCGGTCTGGACGCCATCGCGCTGGCCGACCAGCTGATCCGGGCCGGCCAGTTCAAGGTCATCGTGGCCGGCGGCATGGAGTCGATGACCCGGGCCCCGCACCTGCTGATGGGGTCGCGGGCCGGCTTCAAGTACGGCGACGTGACGATGGTCGATCACCTGGCCCACGACGGGCTGCACGACGTGTTCACCGCCGTGCCGATGGGTGAGCTGACCGAGACGACCAACGACCTGGACTACGTCTCGCGCGCGGAGCAGGACGCCTTCTCCGCCCGGTCGCACCAGCGGGCCGCCGCGGCCACCGCCGCCGGGGTGTTCAAGGCCGAGATCGAACCCGTGGTGGTCAAGGGCCGCAAGGGGGACGTCGTCGTCGACACCGACGAGGGGATCCGCGCCGAGACCACGGTGGAGACCCTGGCCAAGCTGCGCCCCTCGTTCCGCAAGGACGGCACCATCACCGCCGGTTCGTCCTCGCAGATCTCCGACGGCGCGGCCGCCGTCATCGTCATGGACAAGGACGAGGCGCTGCGGCGCGGCCTGGACTGGATCGCCGAGATCAAGGCGCACGGTTCGATCGCCGGCCCCGACTCCACCCTGCAGGACAAGCCCGCCCGGGCCATCAAGAAGGCCTGCGACAAGGCCGGCATCACCCCGGACGAGTTGGACCTGGTCGAGATCAACGAGGCCTTCGCCTGCGTCGGTATCGCGTCGGCCCGGGCGCTGGGCCTGGACGAGGAGATCGTGAACGTCAACGGCGGGGCCATCGCGCTTGGCCACCCGATCGGTGCGTCCGGGGCGCGCCTGGTCCTGCACACCGCGCTGGAGCTGCAGCGGCGCGGCGGCGGCCTCGGCGTGGCCACCCTGTGCGGCGGTGGCGGCCAGGGCGACGCGCTGCTGGTCGAGGTGCCCCGCTCGAGCTGATCCACCACCCCTGACGCAGTCGGCAGGCGGCCGTCCCGGAGCATCCGGGACGGCCGCCTTTTCTGTCGGGCCGGTAATTCGATTGACGATCCGGCCCGGGCGTCGCAGTCTTGACCGCGATCGCCGAACCGGGTCCCCGACCGGTCGACCTGCGGTCGATCCAATGGAAGGAGGGATGACGAGATGACCGTCCTGGTGCAGTTCGCGCCGCTGTCCGCCCCCGTTCCCTCCTCCGGGTCCGCCTGATCCTTCCCTGCGCCCCGGAGACCTCACCCAGGAGTCTTCCGGTGCCCCGTTTTCGCCTACCCGATTCACCCGATCGTTTCGACGATGCCGACGACCTGCACGACCATTTCGACCAGCTCGAACCCCGCCGCCGGAACCGCCGGCCACCGCTGCCCGCCGATCTGCCGCCCCGGGTGGTGGCCGAAGGCAAATCCGGCCACCAGAGCCCGGACATCGACCTCGGCACGCCGCCCGGTGGGCCCGGCTCGACCGACGAAAGTCCCTACTCCAGCTACGATGTCGCCGCCCACGGGCCGGCCCCGGTACCCGATTGGCTGGTCACCTCGTTCTCGGCCCGGGACACCCGGCTGGGGGTGATCAAGTCCGGCAAGGAGGCCGACGTCGCCCTGTTGGAGCGCGCCGTACCGGGTGGACCCGGTTGCTTGCTCGCGGTCAAGACGTTCCGCGACGCGCACCACCGCATGTTCCATCGGGACGCGACCTATCAGGAGGGGCGCCGGGTCCGACGGTCCCGGGAGACCCGGGCGATGGCCGCCCGGACCGGTTTCGGCCGCGAGCTGCTGGCCGGCAAGTGGGCCTCGGCCGAGTTCACCGCGCTGGCCACGCTGTGGGACGCCGGCGCCCGGGTGCCCTACCCGGTGCAGCTGATCGGCTCGGAGCTGATGATGGAGTTCATCGGCGACCCGGACGGCACCGCGGCGCCGCGGCTGGCCGCGGTGCAGGCCAGCACGGCCGAATTCACCGAGCTCTGGCACGACCTGGTCGGCACCCTGGACGTCCTGGCGCAGTGCGGTCTGACCCACGGCGACCTGTCCCCCTACAACGTGCTCGTCGACGACACCCGTTGCGTGCTCATCGATCTGCCGCAGGTGGTGGACCTGGTGGCCAATCCGTCGGGGTCGGATTTCCTGCACCGCGACTGCCACAACATCGCCGAGTTCTTCGCCCGGCGGGGCGTGCTGGCGGCCGACGCCTCGACGCTGGCGCTGCGGCTGAGCGGACTGGCCCTGCCCTGACCGAGCCCTGGGTTGAGCCCGGCCCGGCCCGCGCGGTGGGATGGTTGAATGCCGGTGGGCCCGCCCGCACGCGGGATCACCGACTTGGACCGTCCCGGAATCGAGGAGTTCGCCGTGAGCCTGGATCGACCCGTCGCCCCGGATCCGTACGCCCTGCTGCCGGAGGTGGGCTCGTTCACCGTCGCCAGCCCGGACATCGCCGACGGCCAGGAGGTCGGGCCGCAGTTCCGGTACGGGCCGGACGCGCCGAGCGGCGAGAACCTCTCGCCCGCCCTGCGCTGGTCGGGCTTTCCGGCCGATACCCAGTCGTTCGTGGTGAGCTGCTTCGATCCGGACGCGCCGACCCCGGCGGGCTTTTGGCACTGGACCCTGGTCGACATCCCGGCCTCGGTGACCGAGCTGGCGCGCGGCGCCGGCAGCGCCGGCGGCCCGCTGCCCGACGGAGCGTTCCACGTGCGCAACGACTTCGGCTCCGCCGGCTACGACGGGCCGGCCCCGCCGCCGGGTGACCAGGTGCACCGCTACTTCTTCGTCGTGCACGCGGTCGACGTCCCCACGCTCGGGCCGGACGCGAGCGCGAGCCCCACCGTGGTGGCGTTCAACCTGGTCTTTCACACGCTGGCCCGGGCCGTCATCACCCCCACGTTCGCCTACTGATCGGCCCGTCCGGACCGGAGCCGGACCTGCCGGGTGGCCGGCGCGGCGCGGCGTCGTAGCCTGGCCGCATGCACTTCGACCTGGTGGTGGTGGGTTCTGGTTCGGGCAACACCATTCTCGGACGGGAGTTCCGGGATCAACGGGTGGCCCTGGTCGAATCCGGGGCATTCGGTGGCACCTGCCTGAATGCCGGCTGCATCCCGACCAAGAGCTTCGTCTACCCGGCCGACCTGGCCGACGCGGTCACCCGGGCCGACCGGCTGGGGCTCAAGGCCACGGTCGCGCCGGTCGACTGGGCGGTGCTGCGGGACCGGATCTTCAGCCGGACCGACGAGATCTCCGCCCACGGGCTGGAGTACCGGCAGGGCGACAAGTGGCCGAACCTGGAGATGCTGACGGGCATCGCCCGGTTCACCGGCGTCAAATCCATGGCGGTGGACCTGACCGCGGGCGGCCGGGTCGACCTCACCGCCGACCGTTTCGTGCTGGCCGCCGGCGGCCGCCCGGTCATTCCCGACATCCCCGGGCTGGACGAGGAGATCGTCGGCGAGGGTGTGGTGCACACCTCGGACACGATCATGCGCATCGCCCAACGGCCGGATCGGATCGTGATCATCGGCGGTGGCTACATCGCCGCCGAGTTCGCCCACGTCTTCGACGCCTTCGGCTCCCGGGTGACCCAGGTGGTCCGCGGCTCCCGGCTGCTGCGTCACCACGACGAGGACGTCGCAACCACGTTCACCGATCACGTCCGGGCCCGCTACGACCTGCGCCGGGACACCGAGATCTGCGGCATCAAACCGCTCGACGGGCAGGGCGTCCGGGTGTTCCTGGAAGGCCCGTACGGCGAGGCGACCGTTGATGCCGACGTGCTGTTGCTGGCGACCGGCCGCCGTCCGAACTCGGACCTGCTCAACCTGCCGGCCACCGGCGTCACCGTGAACGAGCAGAGCCGCGTGGTCGTCGACGAGTACCAGGAGACGGTCGTCCCGGGCATCTACGCGTTGGGCGATCTGAGCTCGCCGTACGCGCTCAAGCACGTGGCCAACCACGAGGCCCGGGTGGTCCGGCACAACCTGAACCACCCGGACGACCGGATCACCACCGACCACCGCTTCGTCCCGGCGGCCGTCTTCACCGAACCGCAGATCGCCGCGGTCGGCCTGACCGAGCAGCAGGCCCGGGAGCAGGGCGTCGAGTACGTCGTCGGCCGCCGCGACTACGGCGGCACCGCCGCCGGCTGGGCCCGGGAGGACACCACCGGATTCGCCAAGGTGCTGGCCGACCCCAGGACCGGCCTGCTGCTGGGCGCGCACGTCATCGGGCCCGAGGCCGCGACGGTGATTCAGCCCCTGGTGCAAGCGATGTCGTTCGGACAGCGGGCGCACGACGTGGCCCGCGGCCAGTACTGGATCCACCCGGCGCTGCCCGAGGTGATCGAGAACGCGTTGCTGGCCCTGCCCAGGCCGACCGGCTGACCCACCGCGTCGGTCCAGCCCGGATCGCCGGGACCGACGACGACGAGCCCCGGCCGGGTGTCCCGGCCGGGGCTCGCCGCGATGGTGGGCAAGGGTGCGGATCAGTACTCGGTCAGGTCGTTGCCCATGTAGCAGAAGGACTCGGCCTGGTGGTCGGAGTAGGTGTAGTACTGCTCGTAGGTGTCGATGTACTCACCGCTGAAGTCGAAGTCGTAGCCGTTCCACTGGGCGTACTGCACGTAGACCATGTAGTAGCCGGGGTCGAACGTCAGGTCCGAGATGTTGTACGAGGCGTAGTAGTCGGCCTCGACCCAGTAGCCGTCGGTCACCCACTGCTCGGTGTAGGAGTCCCAGACCCAGATCTTGGCGAAGCTGCCCGAGTCGGCGTCCGAGGTGCTGGTGAACACCAGCGAGTCGCCCCCGCATTCCACGGTGGTGCCGAACACGGTGTTACCGGCGACGGTATCGGCGTTCGCGGCGCCGACCGAACCGACGATCGCGAAGCCGAGAAACATCGCGGCGGTGGCCACGACGAGTCCGGCGAGGCGGCGGATCAAGGTGCGGGCGGTGGTGGCCATGG
Organism: Nakamurella multipartita DSM 44233; assembly: GCF_000024365.1. NCBI lineage: Bacteria > Bacillati > Actinomycetota > Actinomycetes > Nakamurellales > Nakamurellaceae > Nakamurella > Nakamurella multipartita. The sequence continues at coordinate 2,422,671 of NC_013235.1, read as the reverse complement.
TGTCCTCCTGGGGGCGGGATCCTGGTTGTTCGATCTGCTGAACAAAGGATCGGCCGCCCCACTGAAGGCTCACCGAAGAACGACTGAAGGCCGGCTGACCGCCCGGCTCAGGCGGGCTCGGCGTCGAGCTGGAAGGTCAATTCGGTGCCGCCGATGCGGATCCGATCCCCGTCGCGCAGCAGATGGCTCTCCACCACCCGCTCGTCGTTGACGTGGGTGCCGTTGGTGGAGCGCAGGTCGGTCACCGTGAAGCCGTTCGCGGATTCGCCGATCACCGCGTGGTAGCGACTGACCTTCTCCCCGGCGATCACCAGGTCGTTGTCGTCCATCCGGCCCAGGCGCAGACCCCGGCTGGGCACCGGCAACGATTCCCCGGACGGCAGTCGCACCCGGGCCTTGGACAGCACAACCGCGGTCTCGGCCACGGTGCGCTGCATCGACGGCACGGGGGCCGGTCCGGGCGCTGCCAGTTCCTGGCGCAGCACCTGCCGTTCCAGGTCCCGCAGCGCCGGGCTGGGATCGATGCCGAGTTCGTCGTCGAGCAGGGTCCGGATGCGGCGGGCCGCGTCCAGCGCGTCCGCCTGCCGGCCCGAGCGATACAGGGCAGTGATCAGCTGGATCCAGAACGGCTCGCGCAACGGGTACTGGCCGGTGAGGGTGACCAGTTCGCCGACCACCGCCGACTCCATCCCGCAGGCCAGGTCGGCCTCGATCCGGGCCTGCAACGCGACCAGCCGCTCCTCCTCCACGGCGGCGGCGAAGTCGTCGGCGAACCGCAGGCCCTGCAGGTCGGCCAGCGCGGACCCGGACCACTCGGCCAGGGCGGCCCGTAGCCGGTCGGCCGCCTCGGCGTAGCGGCGGGCGGTCAGCAGGTCGCTGCCGGCCCGCGCCCACCGGCCGAACCGGCCGACGTCGACCAGTGCGTCGTCGACGACGACGCGGTAGCCGGGCGACTGGGTGGTGACGGTCAGCAGCCCCGGGTCGGACACCGGGCGCAGCGCCCGGCGCAGGGCGGACACGTGGACCTGCAGGGTGGCCAGGAAGTTGGCCGGCACCTCACCGTCCCAGATCGCGTCGGCCAAAGAGTCGGCCGGCACCACGCGATTGCGGCTGACCAGCAACCCGGCCAGCACGGCCTTGGGTTTGCCGCCCGGCAACGGGATCGGCCGGCCGTCCAGGCGCAGCTCCAGCGGTCCGAGCAGTCGCACGTCCAGCGTCGGGGACACGCCACCGGCCTCGGGCGGGCCGGGGTGCGGGGGCGTCACCGGCGAATCCTAACCAGGGCGACCCGCCGTCCGGGCCCGGACAGGCAAGAACCCCGGGGCGCGGCGTGCGGATCCGGGGTTCTTCGCAATGTCGTCCGGACGAACGGCGTGTCGACCGGCTCTTGTTCAGTTGTGGCGATCGGGGCGTCCGAACCGCTCTGGTCCTGAGCTTGCTCGTCGCGGCCCCGGGTGTCTGCGTTGTGAAACTAACGGTCGTAGCGGACGTTGCCGTCGGCCGGCCGGGGCGTATGTCACGCTGGGCCGGTGACGCAGCTCAGTCGAGGCGCGAACGCGCCACTGTCCGCCCGTCGGTTGACCCTGTCCGTGCGCGGAGCCCGATCCGGAGTCGTCGACCTGATGGCGTTCCAGCTCACCGCCGATCGCCTCGTCCGGACCGACGAGGACCTGGTGTTCTTCAACCAGCCGGCCTCACCAGAGGGCGGCGTGCGGCTGACCGCGCCGGATGGGCTCACCCTGGACCTGGCGGCCGTGCCTGCGGTGATCGAGACGATCGCGATCACGGTCGCGCTGGCCGACGATCAGCCCGGATCACTGGCCGGCATCGCCGGCCTGGGCGTGGGGGTCGAGCCGGACGGGATCGACGTGCCGGCCCTGGGGCTGACCAGCGAGCGTGCGGCCGTGCTGGCCGAGGTGTACCGGCGCGCCGGCGAGTGGAAGCTGCGTTCGGTGTCGGCCGGCTGGACCGCCGGGCTGGCCGCCCTGGTGCGTGAGCACGGGGTGCAGGTGGACGAGGAACCGCCGGCCGCGGCCGCCGCCCCGGCCCCGCCGGCGGCGGCCCCGGTGGCAGTTCCAGCTCCGACCCCGACCCCGACCCCGGCCGGCCCGCGTTCGGTGCCGGGCGAGGAGCGGCTGTCGCTGGTCAAGCGGCAGACCCTGGACCTGCGCAAGAAGGAGGTGCACCGGGTCCTGCTGACCAAGGGGGCCGACGCCGAACGGGTCCGGGTGGTCATGGTCATCGACAAGACCGGTTCGATGTACCAGGAGTTCCGAACCCGGCTGATCCACCGCGTGGTCGAGCGCATGGTGCCGGTGGCGATCCAGCTCGACACCGACGGCAGCCTGGAAACCTACTTGTACGCCAAGACTTTCGCGCGTCTGCCGGACCTGCGGGTGGCCGACCTGGAGACCTGGCCGGAGGAGTTCCTGCACCTGAACGGCACCCACGGCGGGATCAACTACCGCAAGCTGGGCGGCAGCAACGACGAGATCCCCATCCTGACCGAGCTGTCCGGCACCGCCCGGCGCGGCGACCCGGCCACGCTGGTGCTGTTCTTCACCGATGGCGGGTTCTACAAGCGCAAGGAGATCACCCGGGTGATCCGCGAGGCGTCCGCCAAGCCCATCTTCTGGCAGTTCGTCGGCATCGGGGCCAACGACTACGGCCTGCTGGAAAAGCTCGACGACATGGACGGGCGCGAGGTCGACAACGTCGACTTCTTCGCCCTCGACGACATCGATCAGGTCACCGACGCCGAGCTGTATCGCCGGCTGCTCGACGAGTTCCCCGGCTGGCTGCGGGCCGCTCGCACCAAGGGCATCGCCGCCGCCGCTCACTAACCCGGCCGAGTGTGCAGAAACGGCCCTCATTCTCGGGAATGGGGGCCGTTTTTGCACACTCGGCAGACCGGGGGGCCCCCGCGGGTGCCGCGGGGCGCGTGGACGGTCAGGGCAGGGTCAGGATCTCCGCGCCGGTGTCGGTGACCACCAGGGTGTGCTCGAACTGGGCGGTCCACGACTTGTCCTTCGTGGTCACCGTCCACCCGTCGTCCCACAGCTCCCAGTCGATGCCGCCCAGGGTGATCATCGGCTCGATGGTGAAGGTCATGCCTTTCTCGATCACCGTGGTCACGCTGGGATCGTCGTAGTGCAGCACGACCAGCCCGGAGTGGAAGGTGCGGCCGATGCCGTGCCCGGTGTAGTCGCGGACGACGCCGTAGCCGAACCGCTTGGCGTAGGACTCGATGACCCGGCCGATGACGTTGAGCTGCCGCCCCGGGACCACCGCCTTGATGGCCCGCCGCAGGGTCTCCTGCGTCCGCTCCACCAGCAGCCGGTTCTCCTCCGCGACCGCCCCGGCCAGGTAGGTGGCGTTGGTGTCGCCGTGCACGCCGTCGATGTAGGCGGTCACGTCGATGTTGACGATGTCCCCGTCCTCGATCACGGTGCTGTCCGGGATGCCGTGGCAGATCACCTCGTTCAACGAGGTGCAGCAGGACTTGGGAAAGTGCTTGTAGCCCAACGTGGACGGGTAGGCCCCGTGGTCGCAGAGGAACTCGTGCACGGCCGCGTCGATCGCGTCGGTGGTCTGCCCCGGCTGCACCAGCTTCGATCCCTCGAACATCGCCTGGGCCGCGAGCCGGCCGGCGAGCCGCATCTTCTCGATGATCTCGGGGGTCTGCACCCAGGGGTCGGTGCTGGGGGCCGGACGGTCGCGGCCGACGTACTCGGGACGGGCGATGGCGGCGGGCACCGACCGGACGGGGGTCGGCCGGCCGGGCCGCAGGGCAGTGCGCAACATGACCACGAGACTACGACCCGTCAGTGGTCTCAGGACGGCACGGCCGCCAACAACCGGGCCACCACTGCATTGGTATTGATCGAATCCTCGCCGCCGACGATCAGAGCGGCGAACGCCAGGTCGCCGCGGTAGCCGATGGTCCACGCATGAGCATGGGTGGTGCCGTCGGCGGCGGCGAATTCGGCCGTCCCGGTTTTGGCGTGAACGTCGTCGAACGGCTCGAGGCCAGCTCCGGTCCCCTCGGTGACCACCGCACGCATGAAAGTGCGGACCCCGTCAGCGGCCTGGGCCGGCCGCTCCGGCGCCGGCTTGTCCACGGTCGTGGACGTACCCCGGATCAGGGACGGAATCGGCATCGCCCCGTGCTGGGCAGTGGCGGCCATCAAGGCAGCGCCAAATGGTGAGACCAACACCTGACCTTGGCCGAATCCATTCTCGGCGCGCTGGATTGCCGACGGCGCGTCCGGCACCTTCCCGGTCAGCGTAATCACCCCGGGGATGTCGAAATCGAGTCCGATGCCATAGCTGGCCGCGGCGGCGGGGAGCGCGTCCGCCGGCATCTGGGTGGCCAGGTCGGCGAAGGTGGTGTTACAGGACCGGGCGAAAGCAACGGTCGCATCGACGGTACCCAGTGCGAAGTCGTGCGAGTTGTGCACCGCCCGACCGTCGACCGTGAAGACACCTGGGCAGCCGACCGGCAGGCCCGGGGCGATCAGCCCCCGTTCGAGCGCGGCCGTCGCCGTCGCCACCTTGAAGGTCGAGCCGGGTGGGTATTGCCCCGTCAGCGCGGGTGTGCCTTGCGCATTGGCGGCGATGTTCTGCGCCACCGCGATGATCTCACCGGTCGATGGCTGCAGGGCCACCAGCATGGCCGGCTTGTCCTGGTCGGCGATCGCCGCCTCGGCCGCCTGCTGGACCGCGGAATCCAGGGTCAGGGTGACCCGTTGCCCGGGCACCGCCGGATGGTCCTCCAAGGTCTCCAGCACACCGCCGGTGCTGTCCACGATGACCACCGACCAACCGTCCGTGCCCTTCATCAGCGGCGCGGCCACCGGGTCGACCTGGGCCAGGATCGCCCTCGCGAAGTCCCGGGTCGGCGGCAGATTGCGGACCTGCGAGGGGTAGCTCAGCCCGGTGATGGCGTCCAGCTGCGGCTTGACCTTGAGATAGTCCGGTTCCCGCAGGTTGATGACGGTGTAACCGACGCTGGCCGGGTCGGCCGGCGGTGTCCCGTCACTCGGCCCGCTCGATGCGGTCGCCGAGCCCGAAGCCGGGGTGGCCGCCGCGGCGGCCTCCGCCTGGGCCTGGGTGACCCCGGCAACGATCCCGTCCGCGGTCAGCGTGGGATCGATCGGGGCCAGGGCGGCGACCAGCGCGGCCGCGGCGGCCGGCACGTCCGGCGTCTTGGCCGGCAGCAACACCACCGAGTACACGGTGACCGGCTGCACGATCCGGTTGTTGTTGCGGTCGACCATCACGCCGGGTTCGGCGGCGGTGGTGTGCGCGGCCAACGTCTGCCTCTCCCCCAGCTTCGGGTGGATCACCGACGGCGCCCAGTCGATCTCCCAGTCGCGGTCCTTCTTCCAGGTCCAGGTGGCCGGGTACGTCCAACTTCCGGCGTCCGGCAGTTGCCAGGTGAAGGAGACTGTCATCGTCGCCTGGGTGGCGCTGACCCGGCTGACCTCGCCCGGGGTGATGGTCAGCTGATCGGGCCGCAGGTCGTTGGTGACCTGGTCGAGCATCAGGGCGGCGGCCGCCGGGCTGGTGGTGTAGTCCGAGGCGGCGTCGAAATCCATCTGCTGCCACGCCTGGACGAAGGCGCCGACCCGGTCACCCGGACCGGGGTCGCCCTGGTTCGGGTCGGTGGTGCAGGCGGCTAGCACGCCCAGAACCAGAGCCAGCACGAGCACCGGGAAGGAACGAGGGGCCCGGCGCGATCGTGTCGTCAGAGCCCGGAGCGCCATGGGCCCCAGTATCCCCAACGGTCCGCCGGGGCCGTGGCTGCGACATCCCGAACGCGCCCGGGTCAGAGGCAGGTGTGCACCCGCACCGTCGTCCCGCCCTCGTTGGAACGCACCTGGACCAGGTCGCACAGGTCGTTGGCGGCCAGCAGCGCCCGGCCGCGAGAGCTGTCCTGCCCGGGCGGCCGCCGGCCGATCATCGGGTCGCTGACCGGCGTCGGGTCGTGCAGCTGGCAGACCAGGTCGCTGCCCTGCTGCCACAGCTGCAGCATCTGATCGGGTCCGGTCTGCGCCTCACCGGACTGTGCAACCCCACGCAGCGCGGCGGCCAGGCCGGCCGCCCGACGCCGCGGCACCCCGGACGCCTCCGCCCACCGCCGCACCCAGTCGGCGACATGGTGCCCGGCGGCCGGATCGACCACCAGGTGCCGGATCGGCGCCGCGGGCGTGGGCAGGGTCCGGCGGAACAGCTCGGCCGCGTGGTACGCGCCGCCGTAGAGGGTGCTGCCCCGGTACACCCTCGGTTCGACGATCACCGGGTGACTGCGGGCCGCCTCGTCGATGACCGCGGGATCCAGCGCCGACCGGTCGTACGGGCAGAGCATCCAGAACGGGGTGCCGGGCGCGATCGCCAGATTGAGCAGCGACTCGTGCAGCTGGCATTCCTCGATCTCGACGGCCTTGCGGCCGGCCCAGATCGGTTCGCCCACGCCCCGCATCGGTCCGTCGTCCCGATGCCGGCTCAAAAAGTCCCGGCAGGCCGGGATGATCCGGGCCGGATTGCGTCCCAAATCCGTCATGTCGACGAACTCGACCGCCTGGGCCGCGGAGCCGAGCCGCTGGGTCAGGGCCGCCTGCCGGCGGGCCACGACGGCCACCATCACCGGTTGCCCCGCGGCCACCCCCTCCTGGATGAAGGGGACCACCAGCTCGAGAAACTCGTCCTCACCCTGGTAGTAGACCGCCTCGTGGCGGTACCCACGGTGCGCCGATCGACCGGTCACCAGTGCTGGCACGATGAATCCCCCATTCGTCACCCCCTGGCTCACCGTCGAGCCAGGTGTTCGGGCGCACCCCCGCGCACTCCCACCACGACCCTACGATGTCCACCCCCGGCGGGGTGAGGACCGAACGGGCCACGCCGGGTTCCCGCCCGCGGACGGAGCGCCGAATCACCCCGGTCGGGCGGGGCGCGGGGCGGGTCCGACCGCCAAGATCGTGGCCATGGGACTTTTCCGACACCACGATGACGGCCCGGCGCCCCGGCGCTACCAGATGCGCGAAAAGCTGCTCGCAATCGGCGACGACTACTGGATCGAGAACGAGCAGGGCGAGAAGGTCTACAAGGTCAACGGCAAGGCCATCCGCTTCCGGGACACCTTCATCCTCGAGGACAACTCCGGCGGCGAGCTGGCCAAGATCCAGGAGAAGAAGCTCTCCGTCCGGGACAAGATGAAGATCGAGTGGGGCGGCACCGAGGCGGTCGTGCACAAGGCCCTGGTCGGCATCCGGGACCGGTTCGTCATCGACCCCGACAACGGCGAAAAGCTGCACGCCCACGGCAACTTCGTCGATCATGAATACGAGATCGAACGCGACGGCACCACCATTGCCACGATTTCCAAGAAGTGGTTCCGGGTCCGGGACACCTACGGCGTCGAGATCGCCCCCGACGAGAATCAGCCGTTCATCCTCTCCGTGACCGTGTGCATCGACGAGATGGCCCGCGGTTAGGCCGTCCGCGGGCGCCCCTCTACAGTCTGTCGAGCCAGCACATCGGTCGGCCTGGGAGGTCTGTTGAGCAGCGAGGACGAGAAGCGGACCGCCGCCGTGGCGTCGGTCGGCCTGGTCGAGAACGGGATGACCGTGGGCCTGGGCACCGGGTCCACGGTGGCGTACCTGTTGCCGGCGCTGGCCGCCCGCGGCCTGGACATCCGTTGCGTGGCCACCTCCCCGCGCACCGCGACCGCCGCCGGTGAGCTGGGTCTGCGGATCGTCGACTTCAGCGAGGTCGACCGGTTCGACATCGCCATCGACGGGGCCGACCAGATCGCTCCCGACGGCTGGTTGATCAAGGGCGGCGGTGCGGCGCACACCCGGGAGAAGGTGGTGGCCAACGCCGCCGATCGGTTCGTGGTGATCGCCGACGCCAGCAAGCCGGTCGATGCGCTGCACGGGTCGGTTCCGGTGGAGTTACTGGCCTACGGCCTGAGCGCCACCCTGCGCGAACTGGCCCACGTCGTCCTGCGGGACGTGCCGCGCAGCCCGGACGGCGGCGTCATCGGCGACTACCACGGCGACCTGTCCGATCCGGCGGCGCTGGCCGCCCGGCTCAGCGCCGCACCGGGCCTGGTCGATCACGGGCTGTTCCCGCCGTCGATGGTCAACGATGTGCTGATCGCTCGCGGCAGCGACGTCGAACACCGAGTGCTCACCTGAGGCCGACCCGGATCTCGGCTCAGAACAGGACCGAGGCGAAGGTGCCGATCTGCCGGAAGCCGACCCGCTCGTAGGTGCGGCGGGCCGGGATGTTGAAGTCGTTGACGTACAGGCTGGGCGTGCGGCGCAGATCGGCCCGGATGGAGCGGACCACCGCGGCCATGGCCGGGGCGGCCAGCCCGCGGCCGCGCAGCTGCGGATGCACCCAGACCCCCTGGATGAGCGCGACCGACCGGGACAGCGACCCGATCTCGGCCTTGAACATCACCGTGTCACCGTCGAACCGGGCGTAGGCGCGGCCGGCGCCAATCAGTTCGGCGATCCGGGCGTGGTAGCTGCGCCCGTTGTCGCCGCCGCGGGGATCGACACCGACCTCCTCGGTGAACATGGCCACCGCGGCCGGGTAATAGTTCTCGATCTCGTGCGGCCGGACCAGCCGGACGTGCGGGTCGACCGGGCCGAGCGGATCGGCCGGGCAGGCCATCAACGGCTGGTCGGGCCGCAGCTCGCGGGCCGGTCCCCATCGGGGTTCCAGGCGCTCCCAGAACGGCAGCACCCGGTCCGCGGGACCCAGGATCGTCGCGCAGCGGCGGCCGCGCCGGGCGGCGGTGTGGGCGAAGGTGCGCATCGCGGCGGCGTCGCCGGCCAGCGGGACCATCGAGGCCCCGGCGAACAGCAGCCCGTCCCGGCCACCGCCGATCCCCCAGAACTGCCCGCCCATGGCGGCTTCGTTCATGCCGACCTGCTCGAACCGGGCCGCGACCATGCACGAGGACAACGGGTCGGCCGTCAACACCCGGGACACCTGCGTCGCGTGCCCGGGACCGAGCACCCTGGAGAAACTCGCGGTGAGCATGCGTGGCCTTCGCTGGTCCGGCGCTGGATGAGTCGCGTAGGGCAAGGATGCCACGCGGGCCCCCGATTGCGGGCACCCGACCGGCCCATCCGGGTCAGACGTTGACGACCGTGGGTGCACCGCTGGCCACGCCGGCAGCGCGCAGGTCGTCGGCGATGCGCATGGCCTCCTCGATCAGCGTCTCCACGATCTGCGACTCGGGCACGGTCTTGATGACCTCGCCCTTGACGAAGATCTGACCCTTGCCGTTGCCCGAGGCCACCCCGAGATCGGCCTCGCGGGCCTCCCCCGGACCGTTGACCACGCAACCCATCACGGCCACACGCAACGGCACATCCATGCCCTCCAAGCCGGCCGTGACCTGCTCGGCCAGCGTGTAGACATCCACCTGAGCCCGCCCGCAGGACGGGCAGGACACGATCTCCAGGCCCCGTTCACGCAGGTTGAGCGACTCCAGGATCTGCAACCCGACCTTGACCTCCTCGGCCGGCGGGGCCGACAAGGACACCCGGATGGTGTCACCGATGCCCTGGGACAGCAGCGCACCAAAAGCCACGGCCGACTTGATGGTCCCCTGGAACGACGGCCCGGCCTCGGTGACCCCGAGATGCAACGGGTAGTCACACTGCTGGGCCAACAGCTCGTAGGCCCGGACCATGATCACCGGGTCGTTGTGCTTGACCGAGATCTTGATGTCGCGGAAGTCGTGCTCCTCGAACAGCGAGCACTCCCACAACGCCGACTCGACCAGCGCCTCCGGGGTCGCCTTGCCGTACTTAGCCAGCAAACGCTTGTCCAAGGATCCGGCGTTGACCCCGATCCGGATCGGCGTGCCGGCGTCCTTGGCCGCCCTGGCGATCTCGCCGACCTTGTCGTCGAACGCCTTGATGTTGCCCGGGTTGACCCGCACCGCGGCGCAGCCGGCGTCGATCGCCGCGAAGACGTACTTGGGCTGGAAATGGATGTCGGCGATCACCGGGATCTGCGACTTGCGGGCAATGATCGGCAGCGCCGCGGCGTCGTCGGTGCTGGGCACGGCCACCCGCACGATCTGGCAGCCGGACGCGGTCAACTCGGCGATCTGCTGCAGGGTGGCATTGATGTCGGCCGTCACGGTCGTGGTCATCGACTGCACCGACACCGGGTGGTCGCTGCCCACCCCGACCCCGCCGACGTTGAGCTGCCGGGTCGTGCGACGCGGCGCCAGGACCGGGACGGCCCGGTCGGCGGGCATGCTCGGCAGGCCGAGGCCCACCGGAGTCGCCTGTGTGGAGGTCATCCTGTTTGTCCGTTCAGCCGAAGAGTTTGACGGGGTTGACCACGTCGGCGACCAGCGTGAGCGCCGTCAACCCGATGAACAGTAGGGCCACGACGTAGGCGACCGGCATCAGCTTGGCCACGTCGAACGGTCCTGGATCCTTCTTACCCCGCACCTTGGCCCAGCCCTTGCGTACCCACTCGATGACGGCCCCGAAGATGTGGCCGCCGTCCAGCGGCAGCAGCGGCAGCATGTTGAGCAGGAACAGGCTCATGTTGAAGCCGGCCACCAGGTTCAGGAACAGCACCAGCTTGTCCTGGGTGGTCGTGCTGTCCGATTCGAGGATCTCGCCGCCGATCCGGCCGGCCCCGACGATGCCGACCGGCGAGTTCAGATCGCGGGGCTGGCCGTCGAAGATCGCACTCCACAAGGCCGGGATCCGGGCCGGGATGGCCACGACGGCCTTGGCCGCGGCGCCGATGAAGTCGCCGGTCCGGCCGATGGCCGCGCCGATCGACTGGGGCTGGTACGGGCTGGTGGTGGAGATGCCCAGGAAGCCGGCCGTCTTGACCCCGGTCTGCTGGCCGTTGTCGTCGACGACGGGGCGCTGGTTCTCCACGATGGCCACCGATTGCGTGTACTGCTGGCCGTTGCGGACGTACTCGATCTGCACGGTCTGGTTGGCCGCGGCCTGGATCAGGGCGGTGAGCTGGGCCCAGCCGGTGACGGTGGTGCCGTTGAACCCGACGATCGTGTCGCCGGGCAGCAGGCCGGCCAGCGCGGCCGGGGTCTGCGGATCGTCCGCCGTGCAGTCGGTGCGCTGGACCTCGCCGGAGGCCGCGGCCGGGATCACGCATTGGCTGACGGTCGCCACGGTGGTGCTGGCGGTCGGGACCCCGATGCCGACCAGCAGGACGGAGAAGATGCCGACGGCCAGGATCAGGTTCATCACCGGTCCGGCGGCCATGATGATGATCCGCTTGAACGGGTGCAGCTGGTAGAACTGCCGGCCGTCGTCCTGGGGGGTGACCTGGGAGCGGTCGCCGGCCCGGGTCTCCTCGACGATGTTGCGGACCAGACCGGCGGCGCCCATCGCGGTGGTGGTGATCTTCTGCTTGCCGTCCGGGCCGGGCGGCACCATGCCGATCATCCGGATGTAGCCGCCGAGCGGGATGGCCTTGAAGCCGTATTCGGTCTCACCGACCTGCTTGGACCAGATGGTCTTGCCGAAGCCGACCATGTACTGGGTGGTGCGGACGTTGAACAGTTTGGCGAACGTGAGGTGGCCGGCCTCGTGCCAGGCGATGGAGAACAGCAACGCCAGCAGGAAGGCGACGATGCCGATGACGGTCCACATCAGCGTTGCGCCCCCACCCTCGGTCCACCCACCGCAATCGGGGTACCAGCCCGGGCGATGATTTCGCGGGCCCGTCGCCGGGCCCATTCTTCCGTGGCCCAGACGTCGTGCACGTCACGCGGGTTGCTCCGCGCTTGGTCGGCCTCGTCCAGGATGCCGGCCAGCAGATCGGAGATACCTGGGAAACGCACCTGACCGGTGCGGAAGGCGTGCACGGCCTCTTCATTGGCGGCGTTGAAGGCGGCCGGCACCGTGCCGCCGGCCCGGCCGGCCGCGTAGGCCAGGTCCAGCGCGGGAAACACGGCGCGGTCCACCGGCTCGAACGTCCACGCGGTCGGCGCCGCGAAGTCGCAGGCGGCGGCGACCGGGTCGAGCCGATCCGGCCAGGCCAGGGCGAGCGCGATCGGCAGCCGCATGTCCGGGGGGCTGGCCTGCGCGATCGTCGAACCGTCGACGAAGGTGACCATCGAGTGGATCACCGACTGCGGATGCACGACCACCTCGATGCGGTCGTAGGGGATGTCGAAGAGCAGGTGGGCCTCGATCACCTCCAGCCCCTTGTTGACCAGGGAGGCCGAGTTGATGGTGACGACCGGGCCCATGGACCAGGTCGGGTGGGCCAGGGCCTGCTCGGCGGTGACGTCGGCGACCTGCGCCCGCGTCCATCCCCGGAACGGGCCGCCCGAGGCGGTCACCACCAGCCGAGCGACCTCGCCGGCCGCACCGGACCGCAGGCATTGGGCCAACGCGCTGTGCTCGGAGTCGACCGGCACGATCTGCCCGGGCGCAGCGGCCCGGGTGACCAGTGACCCGCCGGCGACCAACGATTCCTTGTTGGCCAGGGCCAGGGTGCGGCCGGCGGTCAGCGCGGCCAGGGTGGGTTCCAGCCCGATGGAGCCGGTGATGCCGTTGAGGACCACGTCGGCCTCGGTGGTCTGCACCAGCTCAGTGGCCGCGCGGGCACCGATCAGCATCGGGCGGCCGTCGACCGGCGGCGCCGGGGTCGCGCTGGCCAGCGCGGCGTGCGGGTGGGCGGCCGCCTGAGCGGCGAACAGGTCCGGGTTGGACCCGCCGGCCGCCAGCCCGACCACCTCGAACCGATCAGGATGGGCGGCGATGACGTCCAGGGCCTGAGTGCCGATCGAGCCGGTGGACCCGAGCAGAATCACCCGCCGCCGACCCGGCGCCGCGTGGTCTGACGGCGATTGTCCGGATTGTGGTGTCGCGGCGGGGACGGGCTTGCTCACCGGTCCATCTTCCCCCTGTTCTCACCCCGGCCCCGTTCCGGCCACGGCGATACCGGTCACGACCGCCGCCAGATGTGCCGCACATCGCGATTGCGCCAGGACCGTCCCGCTGCCCGGGGGCGGGCGCACATACTGGCGGGATGGCCGCCCGCCCCACCACCAGCACCCGATGGGTGATCGGGATCCTGGTGGCAGCCCTGCTGGCCTGTGTCCTGGTGGTGGTCGGGTTGATCCAGATCACCGGGGGCACGTCCTCGGCCCCGGCCTCCGACTCCGCGGCCCCCAGTTCGGCCTCCCCGTCCGCATCGCCGGCTCCGTCGTCGTCGCCGGCGGTCGCCCGATCCGAGGACGAGTCGAGCGCCGCCCCGGCCAGCACCTCGGCGAGCCCGACCACCACCCCAGTGGAACTGGCCGGGTCGGGGTTGGTCCTGCCGGCCGCCTGGTCCGGGACCGCCGACCTGACGATCACCGTGCTCGGGCGCTGCCAGGCCACCGGCGGCACCTCCCTGTACACCCGTCCGGCCCAGTTCGCCCTGCAGGTCTCGCCGCCGGCGCCGACCACCAGCCCGACCTCCGGATCGGGCGAGGCCACGCCGGCGTCCGGCCAAGGGGCCGGGGCCCTGGGACAGTCGCCGACGGCCGGTGCACCCTCGGCCGTGGTCCCGGACTCGGTGGCAGCAGACTCCTCCGCCCCCACGAGCGCGTCCGGAGTCGGATTGTCGCCCTCCGGGCCCGTCTCGATGTCGCTGGGCATCACCTCCACCGATGTGCCCGGCCTGTCGATCTACTCGACCTCCAGCGGCCGCGACGGGTCGATCCGGCGCACCTGGCAGGTCGAGGCGGCCGCCGACCCGTCGGCCCCGGAGCGCACCCTCATCTCGGCCACCCTGGTCGACGACCAGCCTCTGGGCGGGGCGCTGCCGCCCAACCTGCTGGTCGACAGCGAGACCGACCTGCAACCGTGCGAGACCGATTCCGGTGTGCGGCTGACCCGGCCGCTGGCCAAGGGCGCGACGGTCACCGGGTGGGTCAGCGCGACCGACGCTGTGCTGCAGGTCAACGCCACCACCACCGACGGCGAACGTTCGGTCACGGCCGACCTGACCCTGACCCGGACACCCGGTCCTTGACCCGGCCCCGGGCAGCCCGGCGGGCACGGTCATGTCAAGATGATCGGTAACGATCACCGGTTGACCGACCGTTTCGCACAGTGGGAGGGCCCATGGCCGGCACATCCATCGAGCCGCACGGCCCGGCGGCCGGCCCGCAGGCCGGGGCCGAGGTCGCGACCACCCATCACGGCGCCGTCGTCTCGTACAACCCCGACGCGCCCAGCGAGGAGTGGGGCTGGCACGGTTCCTTCCGTGAGCGGATCGCCCCCCGCGGCTCCCGCATCCTGCTCTGGCTCGGCGTCGTCGGGTTGCTCCTGCTGGCCTTCTTCGGCAACCACGAGTCGCAGACCGAGGTCTACTGGCTGACCACGATCGCTGCGCTGATGGCGATCTGGATCGTCGCGGGCGAGATCCACATCAAGCGGGAGCGGCGGCGCCGGCCCTGATCTCGCGCGCGGCCGGCTGATCCGTGGCCCGCGATCTGAGCTACCGGCGACATCAGTGGCCGGCCGGCGTGACGATGGTGCAGATCGACCGGCGATTCCGGGCCCTTCGGGTCCGCCCCGGGCGCCCCATCGAGCTGCGCCGGGCCAAGGACGGTGACTGGGAGCCGCTCGATGTGACCTCGGTGGGCCGGGCCCGGCGCCCGTGGGTGTTGCGACTGGCCCTGGCCGACGGCTCCCGCCCCACGGTCCGACCGTTCCTGCCCGGCGAGGCCGGCCTGCCCGACTGCGGCGCCCGGGTCGGCGGGATCGGTGACTCGCAGCAGCTCGGCAATGACGTGGTGTCCGCGGTCGTGGCCGTCGTCGCGATCGTCTTCTACGTCCTCGCGTCGCCGTTCTTCCTCGCCGCCACCATCCGGCGGGCGTCCGCGGCCCGCGACCTGCAGGCCCAGCTGGCGGCGGCGATCGGTTCGGACCGGTGACCGGCTGGCGTCGCGAGAGTGGCCCGCGCGCTGGCCGATCCCGACTCACTGGTTGAGCTGCCCTGGCGCGACGCCCTGGAAGACATGAGCAGAGGCTCGGCCCAGACACCGGCACGCCCTCTTCCTACGATGACCACTTTCTGTGCACGGCTGCGCACTCTTGGTACATTCCGCCGGAATCGAGGAGGCGGGGGACGAACATGCACCGGGTCCGGGGCAGGTGGCTGCGCGCGGTGCTCGCCCTCATGGCCCCCACCCTGTGCGTCCTGATCGGCCCGCCGCCGGCGCTGGCCACGCCGATCGAGCACGGAACCGGTGGACCTCTTCCCGTGCTCGGGGACGCCACCGAGCGCGTGATCAGCGAGATCGGCACGTTGACCCCGCTGGCCCGTCTCCAACCGGCCGGGGCACTGCAGCTGACCAAGACCATCACCGGCGCGGCCGCCGGGTCCCAGGGCAGTGTCACCATCAGGCTCTCCTGCACCGGGCAGGATCCCATCGATTGGATCATCGACGCCGGGGCGATTGACGCCCAGAGCCGGCTGTTCACCTCAATTCCCGCGGGCACGGTCTGCACGGTGACTGAGCCGGTGAACGGAGCCGGTGACGGCATCGGCGTGGTGACGGTGCTCCCCGGCCCGATCACCATCCCCTCCGATCAGACCGCAACGGCAGAGGTGATCAACAGCTACGACGGACAGGTCGTCCCGACGACGACCGTCACCGTAACGACCACCGTCACCGCAACGACGACCATCACCGCAGCAACGACCACGACGCAGACCGAGGCGACCACGGTGAGCGTGCCCACCACCGTGTTCGTGCCGACCACCGCGTTCGTGCCCACCACCGTGTTCGTGCCCACCACCGTGTTCGTGCCCACGACCGTCACTCAGAGGCAGACGGTCATCACGACTTCGTCGGCAGACCCGACCGTGTCCACCATCGATTGGACGCCGCCATCCAGCACGGCCGATGGCTTTGTCACCGAGACGTCGCTCGACGCGTCCGGCGACCCGCCCTCCGGCCTGCTCGCACAGACCGGTCAACGACTCGAATCGCTGCTGATCCCTGGAATCGGGCTGATCATGGTCGGGACGGTCCTGCTGGTGATTCTGTCCCGGCGCAACCGCCGGGCCTGATCCGCGCCGGCAATCGGACGGTCCGGCCGCCGATCAGTTCGATCGCACGCCCTCGGCGGCGAGCTGACCGCAGGCGGCGGCGATCTCCTGCCCGCGGGTGTCGCGGACGGTGCAGGCGACCCCCTGGGCCCGGACCCGACGGACGAACTCGTCCTGCACCGGGCGGGGCGAGGCGTCCCACTGCGACCCGGGAGTCGGGTTCAGCGGGATGAGGTTGACATGCACCAGCGGACCCAGATGCTCGCGCAGCAGCGAGCCGAGCAGGTCGGCCCGCCAGGGTTGATCGTTGATGTCGCGGATCAGGGCGTACTCGATCGACACCCGGCGCCCGGTGGTGTCGGCGTACTCCCGGGCGGCCGCCAGCACCTCGGCGACCTTCCACCGCTCGTTGACCGGCACCAGGGTGTCGCGCAGCTCGTCGTCCGGGGTGTGCAACGACACCGCCAGCCGGACCTGCAGTTTCTCCTCGGTCAGCCGGCGGATCGCCGGCACCAGCCCGACGGTCGAGACGGTGACCGACCGCGCCGAGATACCCAGGCCGGACGGCGCCGGTGCGGTGATCGCCCGGACCGCCTCGAGCACCCGGTTGTAGTTGGCCAGCGGTTCGCCCATGCCCATGAACACCACGTTGGACAGCCGGCCCGGCTCCCCCAGCGCCCCGTCCCGGGCCATCCGCGCGGCCAGCCGCACCTGCTCGACGATCTCCCCGGTGGACAGATTGCGCTGCAACCCGCCCTGTCCGGTCGCGCAGAACGGGCAGGCCATGCCGCAGCCGGCCTGCGAGGACACGCACAGGGTGATCCGGTCGGGATAGCGCATCAGCACCGATTCGATCAGCGTGCCGTCGTGCGCCCGCCACAGGGTCTTGCGGGTGGAGCCGTCGTCGCAGGCCAGTGAGCGGACCTCGGTGAGCAGCTCGGGCAGCAGGGCATCGACGAACTCGGCCCGGCCGGCGGCCGGCAGGTCGGTCATCTCGGCCGCGTCCCGGGTCAGCCCGGCGAAGTAGTGGTGGGCCAGCTGCTTGGCCCGGAACTCGGGCGCCCCGGCGGCGCGGACGGCGGCCCGGCGCTCGTCCGGGGACAGGTCGACGAAGTGGGTCGGCGGCCGACCCCGACGAGGGGCGGTGAACACGAGCGGAAGGGAGGCAGCCATAGCCGGCCCATTCTCCCACGGTCGTGATCGGGCCGGGACCGTCGCCGGTTGATGCCAGGTTGCTATCAATCCGGTCACGCCGGCCCGGCCTCGCTCGGTTCAACACGCCCAGGATCCACGCTGAACCCCTCGCCAGCCGCGAAACAGACTCATTCGGACAG
Source organism: Nakamurella multipartita DSM 44233 (assembly GCF_000024365.1). Taxonomy (NCBI): domain Bacteria; kingdom Bacillati; phylum Actinomycetota; class Actinomycetes; order Nakamurellales; family Nakamurellaceae; genus Nakamurella; species Nakamurella multipartita. The sequence continues at coordinate 2,405,257 of NC_013235.1, read as the reverse complement.
GACTTTGGACCCGAATCAATCCGATTGCTTCCGAGTGTGTTGACATCGGGGACTCGAGTCGTTCATACTCGTAACCGGCATCACACGGCAGGGTTTGCGCCAACTCGCAGAGTCCAGCGGCTGAGGCCACGATTTAGCAGGCACCGGGCCACTGATCCATCAGTGGCCCCCCACCCGACAGTGGAGTCGACATGTACGCACCGGAACGGCAGCAGGCCATCCTCGGCCATGCCCGCTCGGTCGGTCGGGTGGATGTCAACATGCTGGCCGAGCAGTTCGACGTCACGCCGGAGACGATTCGTCGCGACCTCAACGAGCTGGAGCGGCGCGGCCTGGTCCGCCGAGTTCACGGCGGGGCGATCCCGGTCGAGCGCTTCGGCCTCGAACTCCCGGTCGCCCAGCGCACCAGCCGCAACGCCGAACACAAGGAGCGCATCGCCAAGGCCGCGCTCGATGAGCTGCCCGACAGCGGCTCGATCATCATCGACGCCGGCACCACCACCGTCCGGCTCGCCGAGATGCTGCCCGCGGACCGGCAGTTCACCGTGGTGACGCACGCGTTGCCGATTGCCGCAATGCTGGCCGAACGGCCCAACATCACGCTGCTGCTCGTCGGTGGCCAGGTTCGCCAGGGCACCCTGGCCGCCGTCGGCGGCTGGTCCCAGGCCGGCTACCGCAGCGTGCTCGCCGACGTGGCCTTCGCCGGCACCAACGGCATCAGCCGCAACCGCGGTCTGACCACCCCCGACCTGGCCGAGGCAGCCGTGAAGCAGTCGCTCATCGCCTCGGCCCGCCGCACCATCGTCCTGGCCGACCACAGCAAGGTCGGGCACGACGAGTTCGCCCACGTAGCCGACCTGTCCGAGGTCGACACGTTGATCACCGACAGTGAGGTGGATGCCAACATGGCCCGAGAGATCCACGACGCCGGCGTGGAGGTCGTGCAGGCATGACCGACGCCACCCGTCCCGGATCCGTGGTCACCCTGACCCCCAACCCGAGCCTGGACCACACGGTCGAGGTTCCCGTCCTGCAGGTCGGCGAGGTGCAGCGCACCAGCGCCGCCCTGGTCGAGGCCGGCGGCAAGGGCGTCAACGTGGCGCGGGTCCTGGCCAAGCACGGACACCGAACCACCGCGATCCTGCCCGCCGGCATCGATGCCCAGCGCATCATCGGCCTGCTCGAGCCGCAGAAGGTCCGCACCTTCCCGGTCCCGATCTCCGGCAGCATCCGGACCAACATCGCGGTCGTCGAGCAGGACGGGACGACCACCAAGCTCAACGAGCCCGGGGCCGCGCTGTCCGACAAGGAACTGGCCGCCCTGCTGAGCGCGGTCGAGGATCACCTCGAACCGCGTCCGGCGTGGCTGGTGGCCGCCGGCAGCCTGCCGGCCGGTGTCCCGGACGACTTCTACGCCCGGGTGACCGCCCTCGCGGTGGCCGCCGGGGTCCCGGTGGCCCTGGACACCTCCGGCCCGGCGCTGGCCGCCGCGGTCGAGGCCGGTGCCACCGTGATCAAGCCCAACCTCGAGGAACTCGAGGAGATCCTGGGCCGCGAACTGGTCACCGTCGGCGACGTCATCGACGCCGGCCGCGACCTGCGGGCCAAGGGCACCAAAGAACTCCTGGTCAGCATGGGCGGCCACGGGGCCCTGCTGATCACGCAGGAGGGGGCATGGTGGGCCGGCGGCCCGCCACTGGTGCCCCGTAGCACCGTGGGCGCGGGTGACTGCACCCTGTCCGGTTACCTGCACGCGACCGGTAGTCCCGATCAACGGCTGGCCACCGCGGTGGCCTGGGGGCGGGCGGCCTGCCTGCTTCCGGGTACTACGGTGCCGAGCCCCGAACAAACCCGAGCCTGCGCCGACGCAGTCCGCGTCGTCGCCGATCCCGATCCCCTCCAAGCAGTGAAGGACGTCGCATCATGACCGACCTGATCACACCCGAACTCGTGGTCCTGAACCTGGTGGCCACCGACAAGGCCGACGCCACCAGGCAGCTCGCGCAGAAGCTGCAGGCCGCCGGTCGGGTCACCGATCTGGAGGGCTTCCTGGCCGACGTGGCCGCCCGCGAGGCGCAGATGGCCACCGGCATGCCCGGCGGGATCGGCCTCCCGCACGCCCGTTCCGAGCACGTCACCGTGCCCTCCCTCGGGCTGGCCAGGGTCCCCGGCGGCGTCGATTTCGGCGCCCCCGACGGCCCGGCGACGCTGGTGTTCCTGATCGCCGCCCCCGCCGGTGGCGGTTCCGAGCACCTGACCATCCTGGCGGCGCTGGCCCGCCGGCTGGTTCGTCCCGCCTTCCGCCAGACCATCATCGACGCCGCCGACGAAGCCGCCGTGGCGTCCTACGTTCAGTCCGAGGTGGGTAGCTGATGAAGTTCGTCGCTGTCACGTCATGCCCGACGGGCATTGCGCACACGTACATGGCCGCCGAGAACCTGGAGCAGACCGGTAAGGACCTCGGCCACGACGTCCAGGTCGAGACCCAGGGCTCCGCCGGCACCGTCCCGTTGTCGGACGACATCATCGCGGCCGCCGACGGCGTCATCTACGCCGCCGATCTGGAGGTCAAGGGCAAGGACCGGTTCGCCGGCAAGCCCTTCGTCGATGTCGGCGTCAAGAAGGCCGTGCACGACCCCAAGGCCGTCCTCGAGGCCGCCATCGCCGCGGTCGAGAACGCCCCCAAGGCCGGCACCCCGGAGGCGGCCGCGATGGCCGCCGCCGCTCCGACCCCCGGCAAGTCCGCCGCCCGCGACGTGGGTGTCGGCACCCGGGTCCGCCAGTGGCTGATGACCGGTGTCTCCTACATGATCCCGTTCGTCGCGGCCGGTGGCATCCTCATCGCCCTGGGCTTCCTGTTCGGTGGGGACGAGGTCGTCACCAAGCTCTACGGCGGTGAGTTCGAAGGCGTCACCTACGAGAACGTCGCCGGCAGCCTGCCCCTGGGCTTCCCGTCCGGCCAGAGCTTCGACACGCTGCTCTCGCAGGCCGGCTTCGCGGGCATCCTGTTCGCGCTCGGCAAGATCTCCTTCTTCCTGCTGGTGCCGGTGCTGTCCGGCTACATCGCCTTCGGCATCGCCGACCGGCCCGGCCTGGTCCCCGGCTTCGTCGGTGGCCTGCTGGCCGCGGTCCTGGGCGCCGGCTTCCTCGGTGGTCTGATCTCCGGCTTCGCGGCCGGCGGTCTGGCCTACGCCCTCACCCGGCTCCGGGTGCCCAAGGGCGTCCGCGGCATCATGCCCGTCGTGGTGATCCCGCTGGTCTCGGTCATCGTCGTCGGCCTGTTCATGATCTTCGTCGTCGGCAAGCCGGTGGCCGCGCTGACCACCGCGCTGACCGATTGGCTCAACAGCCTGGCCGGTGCCAGCGGCATCGTCCTGGGCGCCATCCTGGGCCTGATGATGGCCTTCGACATGGGCGGCCCGCTGAACAAGGTGGCCTACACCTTCGCGGCGGCCGGCCTGACCACCGCCGTGGCCAGCGAATCGTCGCCGGCGTTCCAGATCATGGCCGCCGTCATGGCCGCCGGCATGACCCCGCCGCTGGGCATGGCGCTGGCCACCGCGGTCCGCAAGAAGTTGTGGACCGAGGCCGAGCGCGAGAACGGTCTGGCCTGTTGGTTGCTGGGTGCTTCGTTCATCACCGAGGGCGCCATCCCGTTCGCCGCCGCTCACCCGCTGCGCGTCATCCCGTCGTGCATGGTCGGCTCCGCGGTCACCGGTGCGTTGGTCATGGGCTTCGGCAACGAGCTGCGGGCCCCGCACGGCGGCATCTTCGTGCTGCCGCTGGTCAGCAGCCCGGTGCTGTACCTGGTGGCGATCGCGATCGGCACCGTCATCACCGCCGCGCTGGTCGTCTTCCTGATGAGCCTGGACGCCAAGAAGACCGAGCGTCTGGCCCACGCCGAGGACGTCGCCGAAGGTGTTGCGGCCTGATCGAGGCTGATCGAGCCTGACCTGTGTTCCACCCTGCACTCCGAGGCCGGGGCTGCGACGATGTCGGTCGCGGCCCCGGCTTCGTGCGACCACCTCTAGAGTGACCGGTGCCACACCAATCGATCGGCTTGTCCGAAGACTAAGGAGTCAATGAATGCCCACCCGCAAGGTCAAGGTCGCGTCCCGCGTCGGCCTGCATGCCCGCCCGGCCTCGCTGTTCGTCCAGGCCGTCACCGCCACCGGGCTGCCGGTGACCATTGCCAAGGGTGACGGCGATCCCGTCGACGCCCGCAGCATCCTGATGGTCATGGGCCTGGCCGTCGGCAACAACGACGAGGTCACCCTGACCGCCGAGGGTGACGGCGCCGACGCCGCCCTCGACCAGCTGGTCGAGCTGCTCGAGGTCGACCACGACGCTCCCTGAGCCGGCCGGCGGACGCCGGCCGTGATCGGCTCCGGCCGGACCGGCCCGGCGTCCGCCACCTCCTACCGATCGTCCCGGGGATCGACCTGGCGATCGACTTAGCCCCCGTCCCGTGATCCTGGAGTGAATCAAACCGATGACGACCACCACCCCTTCCGCGACCGGACAGACCACATCGCCGTTGACTGGAGTCGGGGTGGGCCGCGGCTCCGCGGTCGGCAAGGTGGTCAAGCTGGCTCCCCCGGTGCGCCCCCCCGGCCCACGAGGCCGCCGCCGCGAACATCGAGCAGGCCACCGATCTGGTCCAGCAGTCCTTCGAGTACGTCGCCAGCAACCTGCGGACGCGGGCCGCCCAGGCCGAGTCCACGGTGGCCGCGGTGCTCGAGGCCACCTCGCTGATGGCCCAGGATCCGGGCCTGCTGGCCGACGTGCTGCGCCGGATGGCCACCGGCGTCGGTCCGGCCACGGCCGTGGACCAGGCCGTGGAGGGCTTCTGTTCCATCCTGGAGATGAGCGGCGGCTACATGGCCGAGCGGGTCACCGACCTGCGTGACGTGCGTGACCGGATCGTGGCCCAGGTGCTGGGCCAGAAGCCGCCGGGGCTGCCGCAGATGACCGAGCCGTCGGTCGTCGTGGCCGCCGACCTGGCGCCGGCCGACACCGCCACCCTCGATCTGGACCACGTCGTCGCCATCGTCACCGAGCTCGGCGGGCCGACCAGCCACACCGCGATCATCGCCGCCCAGCTCGACCTGCCCTGCGTCGTGCGCACGGCCGGCGCGCTGGAGCTGGTCGACGGCGACATCATCGCCGTCGACGCCGCGCACGGCACCGTGGTCAAGGACCCCGACGACAGCCTGCGGGAAGCCATCCTGGCCCGGGCCAGCGCCCGGGCCGCGCTCAAGGAGTCCAGTGGCGGCCCCGGCAAGACCAAGGACGGCCAGGCCGTCCAGCTGCTGGCCAACATCGGCAAGGTCGAGGACGCCGAGAAGGCGGCCAAGCAGGACCTCGAGGGCGTCGGCCTGTTCCGCACCGAGGTGCTGTTCCTGGACTCCAAGACCGCGCCGTCGGTCGAGACCCAGGTCAAGGCCTACACCAAGGTGTTCCAGGCTTTCGGCGATCGCAAGGTCGTGGTCCGCACCCTGGACGCCGGCGCGGACAAGCCGCTGGCCTTCGCGCCCAGCGACGAGGAGGAGAACCCCGCCCTGGGCGTGCGCGGTCTGCGGATGGACCGCCGGTACCCGCAGCTGCTCGACGATCAGCTGACCGCCATCGCGCAGGCGGCCAAGGCCACCGGCGCCAAGGTCTGGGTGATGGCCCCCATGGTCGCCACGGTGCACGAGGCGCAGGCGTTCGAGCAGCGGGTCAAATCCCACGATCTGCCGGTCGGCGGCATCATGATCGAGGTTCCGGCCGCGGCCCTGCGCGCGCCGCACCTGATCGAGAAGGTCGACTTCTTCTCCATCGGCACCAACGACCTGACCCAGTACGCGATGGCCACCGACCGGATGGCCGGCGAGCTGGCCGAGCTGCTCGATCCCTGGCAGCCGGCCGTGCTCGATCTGATCGCCATGGCCGGCGCGGCCGGCAAAGCCGCCGACAAGCCGGTCGGCGTGTGCGGCGAGGCCGCCCGTGACCCGCTGCTGGCCCTGGTCCTGGTCGGGCTGGGCATCACCAGCCTGTCCATGGCGCCGAACGGGGTGCCGGCCGTGCGGTATGCGCTGGCCCGCACCACCACCGCGCAGTGCGAGGAGCTGGCGGCGGCCGCTCGGGGCGCGATCGACGCCGCCGCCGCGAGGTCCGCGGTGGAGGCCCTGGTCGACCCGGAGATCCTGCTCGCCCTGTAGTCTGCCCTCCCCTGCTGCTTCGCTGATCATTCCCGCGGGCGCGGACCGGATCCGTCCGGTTCGGCGCGGAAATGATCAGCGAAGCCAGGGTGGGCGCTCAGGCCGGTTGGAGCAGGCCGACCACCGTGACCTCGGCGCCCAGGGCGATGCCGGCGAGCTGGTCGGGTCCGACCCGATACGCACCGGCGAAACCGTCCACGCTGGCGACGGTGAGCACGGCCGGCTCCCCCGCTCGCGGCTGGTCGACCGCGACCACCTCGCCCCACTGCCAGCGCCGGGTCTGCACCGAGCCGTCGGCCTGCACGACCGGGAACTCGCCGTGCACCGGACCGTCGACGGTCTCCGCGGCGACCGCGGCCAGCTGCGCCCGGGTCGGCCGATGGACCGACGCGTTGGCCGCCGGGCCGGTCGAGCCGAGCAACACCGTGACGGCGACCGCCACGCCGGCCGACCGGTGCCACCAACGTCGACGCCGATTCCTCGGCTCGACGCGATCGGTGGACGGCGGAGGGTCGGCTGCCGTGATCGCCTGCACGTCGTCCACGGTGCGCGGCCCGGCTGTCCGCGAGCTGTGACGCCCGGCTCGATCCGCTGAGACCGCTCGCGGCCGATACCGTGCAGGCCATGCCCTCACCGGAGCAGACCGTCTGGCAGCACGAACCCCGCGTCACCGCGGTCCAGCGCCGCACGCTGATCCTGCTGTCGGCGGCCCAGGTGCTGGGCGGGATCGGCTTCGGCGCCGGCCTGTCGGTGGGCATCCTGCTGGCCACCCAGGTCACCCGGTCCGAGGGCTGGGCCGGGGTCGCCCGCACCTCGACGACGGTCGTCGCCGCCCTGGTGGCCATCCCGTTGGCCGTGCTGGCCGCCCGCTTCGGCCGACGGGTCTCGCTCGGGCTGGCCTGGACGTTGGCCACGACCGGTTCGGCCGCGCTCGTGCTGGCCGCCCAGATCGCCCAGCAACCCGGCACCCTGCCCACCGTGGCGCTGATTTACGGCCTGGGCATCTCCGGCGCCGGCAGCGCGGCGTCCCTGCAGAGCCGGTACGCGGCCACCGATCTGTCCGCGCCCGAGCACCGGTCCCGCCAGCTGTCGCTGGTGGTCTGGGCGACCACGGTGGGCACCGTGCTGGGACCCAACCTCGGCGCGCCGGGCGAGGCGCTGGCCGGCGTCCTCGGGCTGGCCCCGATGGCCGGGCCGTTCGTCATCGCCACGGTCATGCAGGCCCTGGCCACGGCCGCGATCCTGCTGCTGCGCCCCGATCCCCTGCTGTTGGCCGGCACCTTCACCCACGTCGACCCGCACACCCCGCGGTCGGGTACCGGGCCGGCGATGGCCCGGGCCTGGCGGCTCAGCGGGGCCCGCACCGCGCTGGTGGCCATGTGTGCGGCGCATACCGTCATGGTCGGCGTGATGACGATGACGCCCGTGCACATGGACCACCACGGCGCCACCATCAGCATCGTCGGCCTGACCATCAGCATCCACGTGCTGGGCATGTTCGCGTTCTCGCCGCTGGTCGGCATCGCCGCGGACCGCTACGGGCGGCTCCCGCTCATCGCCGCCGGCGGGGGCACGCTGCTGGCGGCGACCCTGGTCGCCGGCCTGGCCGGCGCGTCCATGGGATGGGTGACCGCCGGGTTGTTCCTGCTGGGCGTGGGCTGGTCCCTGGTGCTGGTGCCGGCCTCGGCCCTGCTCACCGAATCGGTGCCGGTGGCCGACCGGACCCGGGTGCAGGGCGGCGCCGACGCGGCGATGAACGTCTCGGCGGCGATCGGCGCGGCCGGTTCCGGTCCCCTGCTCGGCCTGATCGGCTTCGCCGGTCTCAACGCCCTGTCCGCCGCGATCGTGCTGGCCGCGGTGCCGCTGATCATCGGCGCGCGGCGGCTGCCGGCCCGCGCCTCGAGCTGAGCCCCGCACACTTTTTTGTTGATCATGGCGTTGTCTGCCACGGAATCGGCGTGTCGCCGGTGTGTCGAGCAGAGTTCGCCATGATCAACACGGATTTTCTGGGCGGCAAGAGCAGAAACGCCGAGGCCCGGCCGGGGAGCTCCCCGGCCGGGCCTGGCGTCACTGGCTGTGGGTCGGTCAGCCGCCGGTGCGGGCCATGCCCCGCTCCACCGCTTCGATCAGGTACGGCCGCATGTCGACGGCCGGGATGATCGTGTGCACCGAGCCGACCTCGCGGGCCCGCTCGATGTTGTGGATCTGCTCGAACTCCACGGCCACCTCGCCGAGCTTCTCGGACCGGACCGCGGCCCGGGTCTCGGCCAGCTCGACCCGCAGCTGGCTGCGCTCGGCGTCGTCGGTCGCGTCGGCGATGCGGGCCTCGAGCTCGGTGACCCGGGCATCGTTGGCGGTGCGGTTGTTCACGTCACGGGTGAACACCACCGCCGCCGCCGGCGCGCCACCGATCACCGAGGCGTACGAGCCCTCGATGGCGATGACCTCCATGTTGTCGTTGAGCGCCCCGGAGAACACCACGAACGCACCACCGTGGTAGCGGGAGATCACGCAGAAGATGATCGGGCCGTCGAAGTTGACGATGGCCCGGCCGATCTCGGCGCCGTACTCCAGCTGGATGTTGCGCAGCGACTCCGGTGAGCCGTCGAACCCGGACAGGTTGGCCAGCACCACCAGCGGCCGCGACCCCGATGCCGAGTTGATGGCCCGCGCGGCCTTCTTGCTCGACTTGGGGAACAGGGTGCCGCCGGAGAACGAGTCCGGCCCGTCCGAGGGCAGGAAACCGCGCCGCGGGATGGCCCGCGACTCGATGCCCAGGATGGCCACCGGGTAGCCGCCCAGGTGGGCGTCCACCACGACCGCGGTGTCGGCCTCGGCCATGCCCGCCCAACGCTCCAGGGTCGCGTGGTCCTGGTCGGCGATCGCATTGATCACCGCGCGGATGTCGAACGGCTTCTTGCGGTCCTTGTTGGTCTCCTCGGCGAAGATCTCGCCGACCGTGGTGAACGGGCTGTCCGGGTGCACGTGCGGCGCCGACCGGACGTCGCGGTCCAGCGGGTCGCTGGTCGCCGCCCGCCGCGGGTACTTCTCCCCCGGCGCGTGGTAGGCGTGCTCGTAGTGCTGGAACAGGATGTCCACCGCACCGGACAGGTTCGGCGCCCAGTACTGCGCCTCCCCGTTCGGGCCCATGACCCGGTCGTACCCGCCGATGCCGAAGTTGTCCTCGGCCGAGACGCCGCCGGAGTAGTCCAGCGACAACTTGCCGGTCAGCACCATCGCCGAGTCCGGCGTCATGATCAGGATGCCCTTGGTGTGCATCAGCATGGTCGCTTCGGCGTTCCAGTACGGCTGTGCACCCACGTTGATGCCGGAGACGATGATGTTGATCTCGCCGCCGTTCTGGGTGAACAGCACGATCTCGCGCAGCGCCTTGGCCACGCCGTCCATGTTCTCCGTGCCGGAGTCCATCGAGATCTTGGCGCCCGAGGACAGGGTGAACCACTCGACCGGCAGGTCCTTCTCGCCGGCCATCTTCACCGCTTCGGCGATCAGGTTGCACTCGGCCACCGCGACGGTGCCCAGCGCCTTGGTCGGATCGCCCATCATCAGCACCCGGGTCATGCCCTCCGGATACCGCTCGGACGGCGTGGTGACCACCCCGACGATGACCCCGGCCTTGTTCTGACCCGGCCCGCGGTCCACCGGACCGAAGGTGTTGTCGTCCCGGAAGTCGTACTCGGTGAACTGCCCGTTCGCCCCGGTGAGCAGCGGGATGATCTCGTACGGGTAGGCAGCCCCGCGAGCGGCCGACCGCTGCACCTTGAGCGCGTAGTCGTCCAGCACGGCCAGCGGCTCGGTCGGCGGGTCGCTCACGGTCACCTGCACACCCGCGCCGGCCTGGAAGGCGAAGCGCAGGGCGACGTCCTTGAGTGAACCGTCCTGCTGCCGCAGCCGCGCCAGCACCGTGATCTCCGAGAGCCCGGTGCCCAGGGTCAGCGGCGCCGTGTCCTGGGCGAAGCGGCCCAGATCCGACACCGGTACCTCCACCGGCGGCCACACGTGCAGGAAGATCGCGTTGTTCTGCAGCGACTTGCGGCCGCTGAGCCCGGCCTGGGCCCGCCTGATCGACTCCAGGCACGCGGCCAGGACCCGCTCGGCGGCCGGGAACGACACCACGTGTCCGTCGGCGTCCCGCACCGGCGTGACGTCACGGACCTCGGCCAGGGCCACCAACCGCTCGTCGGCCGGGTTGTTCGGCGCGACCAGGTGGAAGACGTAGGTGCCCTCGGCCGCCGGCACCCGAGTGCCGTTGAAGTTCTTCAGCCGCCACAGATCCAACCGCTGACCGGTCAGCGGGTGCATGCCCCGGATGACCCGCTCCTCGGCCAGCCCGTGGGAACCCGGGCGGAAGGTGAACTGCAGGACGTCGGGCGCCGCCTCGTTGAACGCCACGGTCACCGTCACCCGGCGACCGCCGGCGATGGTGCCGTAGTCCTGCAGGGTCCGGGCGAGCTCGGCCGAGATCGCATCCGGGTCCTCCGGCGCGTCCGCCCAGGCCACGTACAGGTCGGTGACCAGGTTGGCCGGATCCGGCACCAGGTTCGCCGCCGCGTCGGCCGCGGACAGCGCCGCGGGCAGATCCGCGTGCGTCGCCGTGGTGGAGATCAGGTACAGCCGGTTGCCACCCAGCTCGTAGTTGCCGGTCAGCGACGGGCGGCCATCGATCTCGGTGACCTCCACATCCTCCAGATCGCGGATCTTGTAGTACCGGCGGTTCATCACCTCGAGCATCGCCGGCACCCCGGACGGGCGACCCAGCAACTCCTCGGCCATCAGCCGCACCACCGGCTCCGAGCTGGCCACCAGCGTGTCCATGAGCTCGGCCCGGTTCGGCGCGCCCGGATTCTCGGCCAGCACCCCGACGTCCGCCCGGACCTCCTCGTACAGCGACGTGCGAGCCGCCTCGATGACCGGCCGCTCGTACACCTCGAACCGGATGGACCGGGCCAGGTCGCCGATCAGCGGGTACCGGGACCGGGTGGCGACCACCAGGCGCTCGACCACGGCACCGACGCGCTGGCGCATCTCCTCGCTCAGCAGCGACGCGCGGGTGCGCCACCGCTCCAGCAGGCCGGCGATGATCGGGATCTGGTCGCCGACCCGTTCCTGGGCCAGGAAGACCCGGTACACCGCCTCCTCCAGCGCCGGGCTCGGCTCCAGATCGGTGACGCCGTAGTGGGCCAACGCCTTGGCCAAGCGGGACCGGAAGCCCTCCGGCAGACCGGCCACCTCCAGGTCCAGCGACTGCAGGTAGGAGTGGAAGTACTCGCGCGGGCTGTGCACCTGCTCGTCGCCGGACTCCTCCTCACCGGCCGGACGGTTCCGGGACAGCTCGGCCAGATCGGCGAAGGTCTCCATGACGTCCAGGGCGGCGCCGAGCAACTCGTCGTCGTCCAACGGCACCTGCTCGCGGACCTGGTCGTACTCGCTCCACAGGGACTTGGCCCGCTGCGCGGACACGTCGTAGCCCATCACCAGAGCCCGCAGGGCCCGCAGGTCACGCAGCGCCTTGACCCGCAGATCGCTGCGGTCGACCACGGAGTCGGCCGAGAACTCGACCACCGGCGCGGTCGACGCGGCGCCCTCCTCCTCGATCTTGTCCAGCCGCAGCAGCGCGCCGCCGGCGTCGACCTGCGAGTTCACCGAGGCCAGGATCTCGCGGACCCGGCCCGCGTACGGCGCCTTGACCGCGGTCTCCATCTTCATGGCCTCGAGGATCATGATCGTGTCCCCGGCCTGGACGTCGTCGCCGGGCGCGGCCCGCAGGGCCACGACCACCGCCGGCGCGGGCGAGCGGACCATGCCGCCCTCGTCCCGGCTGACCCGGTGGCTGACGCTGTCGACCTCGACCAGGTGTCCGGCCGCGTTGGTGGCCGCGACGATCTGGTGCCGCCGGTCACCGATGGACAGCCGGCTCTCGAACTTCGACTGACGCTCCAGCTCCAGCTCGACGACGCCGCCGCCGGGCACCTCGACCCGGTACCGGCGGGGGCTGATCTGGGCGATGTTCAGGCTGTAGGTCTGGCCGCGGTAGCCCAGTTCGATCTCCCGGCCCACCTCGTGCGAGGCCTTGGGGCGACCGCCGTGGGCCGACCGCAGGAACGCGTCGCGCTCCAACTGCTCCTCGGACTCGTAGACGTCGGCCGCGACGTAGAGCAGGGCCACGTCGGCCCCGGCGGCCAGCTCCGGATCCTCATGCAGGTTGGCCCGGTCCAGCCAGCCGGTGTCGGCGGTGCCGTCGATGACCTCGGGCCGGTCCAGCAGCTTGAGCAGGAACGACTTGGTGGTGGTGCCGCCCTTGACCACCACGGTGGTCTCGCGCAGCGCGACCCGCAGCCGGGCCAGGGCCTCGTCCCGGTCGCGACCCCAGGCGATGATCTTGGCGACCATCGAGTCGTAGTCCGGGGAGATCGCGTCACCGGTGGCGATGCCGGTATCCACCCGGATGCCCGGGCCGACCGGCAGGGTCAGCAGCTCGACCTTGCCCGGCGAGGGCGCGAACCCGTTGTCGGCGTCCTCGGCGTTGAGCCGGGCCTCCACCGAGTGTCCGAACACCGGCGGGCAGTCGCCCTCCAACTTGTAGCCGTCGGCCACCAGGATCTGCAGCTTGACCAGGTCGATGCCGGTGGATGCCTCGGTGATCGGGTGCTCCACCTGCAGCCGGGTGTTGACCTCCAGGAAGGCGAAGGTCTTCTTCTCCGGCTGGTACAGGAACTCCACCGTGCCCGCGCCGCGGTAGCCCACCGCGAGCACCAGGTCGATCGCCCGGGCCGCCAGGTCGGCCGCCTGCTCCTTGGTCAGCGCCGGGGAGAACGATTCCTCGATCAGCTTCTGGTTACGGCGCTGGATCGAGCAGTCCCGCACGCCGGGCGCCCACGCATTGCCGTAGTTGTCGGCGATGACCTGGACCTCGATGTGCCGGCCACCCTGGACCAGATGCTCCATGAAGATCACGTGGTCGTTGAAGGCCTTCTGCGCCTCGGACTGGGTGCGCTCGATGGCCTCTTCCAGCTCCGCGGGGTCGAACACCATTCGGATGCCGCGACCGCCGCCGCCGCTGCGGGCCTTGAGGATCATCGGGTAGCCGATGCTCTTGGCGTGCTCGAGCGCCTCTTCCATCGTCTCGACCGGGCCGCCCGACCAGGGCGCCACCGGCACATTGGTCGCCTCGGCCATGTACTTGGCCTCGACCTTGTCGCCCAACCGGCGCATCGCCTCCGGCGGCGGGCCGATGAACGTCACCCCGAGTTCCTCGCACAGCTCGGCGAAGGTCGGGTCCTCGGCCACGAAACCCCAACCGACCCAGGCGGCGTCCGCCTTGGATTCGATCAGCGCCTTGCGCAGCACCGCGTGATCCAGGTACGGGCTGCTCAGCTCGCCCTTCTCCCGGATCCGGACGCCCTCGTCGGCCAACCGCACGAACAGCGCACCACGTTCGGACTCGGTGTGCAGGGCAATGACCTTGATCCCGTAGCCGAACTCTGCGTTCAGCTCTCGCACGGCCCGGATCAGCCGGACCGCGGGTTCACCCCTATTGATCACCGCAATGCGCGAAAACATGCCTGGTGCTCCTCCATCCACTTCGACCAAAGTGCGATCCGCTCCGCGTCGGGTCGTCCCGTCGCGCCCGGATCACTCGGTGGGCGCGCGACGGTTCCCGGTCGCCGGAAAGCGGTCGACACGTGCACGACAACGTGCCCGCTTCATCCTGGCCTGTCCGGCGCGGTTGCGCTCTCCCAATGACACGGTTCGGGCGTCAATCACACGGTCAGCCGTCATCGACGAGCTCAACCGGAATGCTCAGCGGTAACGGTCGGCGACCGCGACGGCCTGCTGCCCGTACGACGGGCCGTGCGAGACGGCGTGCACGAGCAACGGATGCAGTTGGTGCAGGCCGATCAGGTCCGCCCAGTCGGGGCGCAGTTGCGCCGCCTCGGCGTAGGCGGCCAGCACGAGGGACAGGTGCTCGGTGCCGAACAGCGCGAGCATGGCCAGGTCGGTGAGCCCGTGCCCGCCGTGCGCGGCCGGGTCGATCAGGACGGCGCCGGCCGCGGGCGACCCGGTGCCCAGCCGGCCGTAGAGCACGTTGCCGCCCCACAGATCGCCGTGGATCCGGGCCGGCGGTGTGTCGTCGTCGAACTCGCCGGCCACCAGGCGGGCACACACCCGATCGACGATGTGCACGGCCGCCGCGGACAGATGCCCCACCCGATGAGCGGCCCGGGCGTAGGGCTGCAGCCGGGTGGTGGCGTAGAACTCGCCCCACCGGTCGAACGGACGGATGGTCAGCTCCTGCCGGCCGATCCAGCCGTCCCCGTTCCAGCCGGGCGCAGCGGCCCCGAAAGCGTCGGCGCCGGCGGCGTGGGTGCGGGCCAACGACCGGCCGAACGCCTGCGCGGCCGCCCGGGTGGCCGGAGCGGGCGCGATCCGCTCCAGCACGATCCGGGTGTCACCGACCTCGTGCACCCCGACCACGGCGGTGCCGCCGTCGGCGCGCCCCAACCAGGCCAGCCCGGCCGCCTCCCAGGCGAAGAACTGCGGAGGTGCCTCGGCCCGCTGCTTGACGAACGCGTCCGGGCCGGTCATGGGCTCAGGCCAGTCCGAGGGACTTCATCCGCTCGGTGTGACCCTGCTGCAGCCGGCGGAACAGGGCCGCGATGCCGGCCAGGTCGCCGGATCCGGTCACGATCAGCTCGGCCAGCGTGTCCCGGTCGGCGACCACGTACTGGGCCTGGGTGATGGCCTCACCGAGCAGCCGCCGCCCCCACAGGGCCAGCGGACCGGCCACCCGTGGGTCGGCCTGGCAGGCCTTGCGCACCTCGCGCACCGCGAACGCCGAGTGGCCCGAGTCGGCCAGCACCTCGAAGACCAGGTCGCGGGTCACCGGATCGAGCCATTCGGCGATCTCCCGGTAGAAGTCCGCGGCCAGCCCGTCGCCCACGTGCGCCTTGACCAGTGATTCGAGCCAGGAGTGGGGGGCGGTGGAGTCGTGGAAGGCGTCGAACGGCGCGATGAACGGCTGCATCGCGGCCTCGACGGCCACCCCGTGGGCGGCCAGATGCCGGGCCAGCGCGTTGAAGTGCCCCATCTCGGCGGTGGCCATGGCCGAGAGCTGGACCCGGCCGGCCAGGGTCGGCGCCCAGCGCGCATCGGCGGCCATCCGATCGAACGCCGACAGCTCGCCGTAGGCCAGCACGCCGAGCAGGTCAACGACCGCGGGGTCCGGCGGCGGCAACGTGGCGGCCGGCACCGACTCGGCCGGGTGCGCTGTGTTCATACCGACTTCCTACCGCCTTCCATCCGCCGTTCATCGGCCGTTCCGACTGCCGTTCCAGGGCGCCGTCGCAGTTCGTGCCGCACCGACTCCCCGGCCCGCAGGCGGGATTCCGTCATCGGCCAGCGGCGCGCAGGGCACGAGCCTATCGGGCGCGCGGCCGACCCGTCCGCCAATGCACCCCTTGCGACCGCCTGAACAGGTAGGATGAGCCTCGACGGTGCGACATCCGCACCGCGGCACTGTGCGCGCGTCACCTGCGCGGACGGACGAATCGGACCGACTGCCCGTCGGACCGGCCGGCGACGCGCTTGCGCGCGACCCCGGTCGACCAGGCATTGCGACGCGCGACACGCGCGCCCGGGGACCCGCAGCAACGCGGACCCGATCGAACGACACGGGCAGCTCGACGCTGACGGTTCGCACCCTCCGTTCAGGCCGGACAGCGGGGAGTCCCTTTAGGAGCGAGTGTCCTGGAGGCAAGTCTTTCCTTGTCGCGTGAACGCGCGCGGACGACTCGGAAGGCACGCATGACCCAGCACAATCTGATCAGCCCCACCATCGAGGATCCGGACGGCGTGGTCGCCGACGCGGCGATCGACCCGGACGACGCGGCCCTGTCCCACCCGCTGACCGCGGACGCGGACATCCGGCCCGAATCCCCCACCTTCGCCGAGTTCGGCGTGGACGAGCGCATCGTCACCGCGCTGGCCGACGTCGGCATCGAGCGCACCTTCGCCATCCAGGCGCTGACCCTGCCCATCGCGTTGACCGGCTCCGACCTGATCGGGCAGGCCCGCACCGGCATGGGCAAGACGCTGGGCTTCGGCGTGCCGCTGCTGCAGCGGCTGTCCCACGACAAGGCCGTGACCGTCGACGAGAAGGGCAAGCTGCCGGTCGGCCGCGCCCCGCGCGCCGTCGTCATGGTGCCCACCCGCGAGCTGTGCGTGCAGGTCACCCGCGACCTGCACGCGCTGGGCAAGGCGCTCGGCCTGGCGGTGACCGCGGTCTACGGCGGCCGCGCCTACGAGCCGCAGATCAAGGCGCTGCAGGCCGGCGTCGACCTGGTCGTCGGCACCCCCGGCCGGCTGCTCGACCTGGCCAACTCCGGGCACCTGGTGCTCGGTGGGGTCAAGGTGCTCGTCCTGGACGAGGCCGACGAGATGCTCGACCTGGGCTTCCTGCCGGACATGGAGAAGGTCCTGGACCTGGTCCCGACGGTCAAGCAGACCATGCTGTTCTCGGCGACCATGCCCGGCCCGATCCTGACCCTGGCCCGCACCTTCATGTCGCGGCCGATGCACATCCGGGCCGAGGCCGCCGCCGAAGGCGCCATGCACAGCACCACCCGGCAGTTCGTCTACCGCGCGCACGCCCTGGACAAGGTCGAGATGCTGGCCCGGGTGCTGCAGGCCCGCGGTCGCGGCCTGACCATGGTCTTCACCCGGACCAAGCGGACCGCCGCCAAGGTCGCCGAGGACCTCGAGGAGCGCGGCTTCGCGGCCGCCGCCGTGCACGGTGACCTCGGCCAGGGTGCTCGCGAGCAGGCCCTGCGCGCCTTCCGCGCCGGCAAGGTCGACGTGCTGGTGGCCACCGACGTCGCCGCCCGCGGCATCGACGTCGACGACGTCACGCACGTGATCAATTTCCAGTGCCCGGAGGAGGAGAAGACCTACGTCCACCGGATCGGGCGCACCGGCCGGGCCGGCAAGACCGGCACCGCCGTGTCGTTCATCGACTGGGACGACATCCCCCGCTGGCAGCTGATCAACCAGGCGTTGGAGCTCAACTTCAACGATCCGGTGGAGACCTACTCCACCTCGCCGCACCTGTTCGCCGAACTGGACATCCCCGAGGGCACCACCGGTGAACTCCCCCGGGCCGCCCGGACCCGGGCCGGGTTGGACGCCGAGCAGGTCGAGGACCTGGGCGAGACGGGCGGCAAGCGCCGCAGCGCCGGCCGCACCCGGACCAAGACCACGCACGCCGATCGTCCGGCCCGCGCGGACCGTCCGGCCGACGGCGACCCGGCGGCCGAGGGCGACGGCGGGACCGGCGGTCGCCGCCGCCAGCGCACCCGCGGCGCCCGGTCGGCCGACCGTCCGGTCGAGCACGCGATCGACCACCCGGCGAGCCCGGACGAGACCGGCGCGGCCGCCGGCCCGTCGACCGAGGGCACCGAGGGCGCGCCCAAGGCCCGGCGTCGCCGCAGCCGCCGGCGCACCCGCAGCGGGCAGCCGGTCACCGAGGGCGCGCACGAGGCCGCGCAGTCGGTCGACGCCACCGTCTGAATCGCCACCGTCTGAATCAGCCCGCCCGACCGACGACGGCGTCGGCGGCTCACACCTGAGGCCACCGAGCCGCCCCGTAGGCTCGGCGGCGTGACGCGCAGCCTGGCCCGCCGACGACGCATCGACCGGATCGTCGCCGGCGCCATCGCCCTGATCGTGCTGGCGGTCGTCGCCGTGGTCTATCTGACCAGCGATGTACGGGCCACCACCGACGCCACCTCCGCGGCCGCCGCGACGCCGGGGTCGCCGGTGCAGGTCCCGACCACGCTGACCCAGCGGTGGACCGTGGCCACCGACCCGGCGATCGGCGCGGTCGCCTCCCCGTACGGGGTGGTGGTCACCGGGCAGGGCACCGCGGCCGTGGCCTACGACGCCGTCACCGGGGAACCGCGCTGGTCCTACGACCGCGGTGACCAGCCGCTGTGCGCGATCGGTTCCGGCGACACCGATGCCCCCGGGGTGACCGTTCGCGGCAAGGTCCGCGGCGTGATGGTGGTGTCGAACAAGAACGGCTCCTGCTCGCAGATGATGCTGCTGGACCCGGCCACCGGGGACCGGCACTACGACCGCACCAGCCCCAACCAGGCCGGTGGGGCGCTGACCTTCGGCGGCCCGTACGCCGGATGGCTGGGTCCCTCGTTGGTCGAGCTGTGGCGGGACGACCTGGTCCGCACCATCCAGTACGGCGACCTGCCCGCGCCGCCCAAGCCGAACGCGACGCACACCGGGTGCACCTTCACCGACATGATCATCGACGACCAGCAGTTCGCGACCGTCGAACACTGCCCGGATCTGGGGGCCACCGCCCGGGTGGTGCTCAACTGGACCACCCCGGACTCGGCCCCCGACAAACCCGACGACCAGGACGTGTTCAAGCACACGGCCCGGGCCGAGATCGACACCGGCGCCACGGCGGCCCGCCTGGTCGGCATCACCTCGGACCGGGTGGCCGTGCTGGTCTCCGATCCCGAACCGGCCGTCGTGCTGTACGACACCACCGGCCAGGAGGTCGGCCGCACCCCGGTCGACGTGCCGGCGGCGTCGATCGTGGCGGCCGACCGGCTGACCGATGGGGGCGCGACCTCGCCGACCCCAGCCGTTCGGGACGGAGTGCTGCGGTTCTCGCTGATCGGCGACACCCTGGTCGCGGTCGGTCAGCAGTCCGCGACCGTGGAGACCACCCCCACATCCACCACCGGCGACCTGGCCGACACGGCCCAGGCGCCGACCCCGGGCGTGCTGGCCACCGAGCTGCCGGGCGCGGGCCCGAGTTCGGTCACCGAGAATATCCAGGACCTGTCCGTGGCCTGGACCCGTCAGGGGCTGCTCGGGCTGCCCGCCGTGATCGACAAGCAGGTCCTGCTCCCGGTGACCGGCGGGTTGGCCGCGGTGGCCGCGGCCAACGGCAACCCGGGCATCGTGCCCGCGGTGATTGCCGTCGACCGCGCCGGCTACACCGGTCGGGTCGACGTCGCCGCCATCGGATCAATGATCATCGAGACCCGGGGCGCCACGGTCGTCGGCCTGAGCTGACGGTGCCGCTCAGGGCCACCAGGCCCAGACGATGACCGTCACCGCCGCGACGATCACGGCCAGGTCGGCCGCGACCCGTGGCCCCCGACCGAGCCGGCCCCGCAGCCGCACCACCACTTCGCCGCCGACGCCGACCAGCAGCTGGGCGCCGACCCGCGGCCAGCCGGGACCGCTCGCCTGCCCCCAGCCGGCCATGGACAGCACCGACGGGGCGAGCAGCTGCGCCGCCAGCAGCAGCCCGCCGACGACCAGCAGACCGGCGGACAGCAGCCCGGCCAGCACGTCCAACAGCCGCACCAGGGCACCGAACGATCGCGAACCGGGACCGCCGGCGCCCGGCGCCGGCGCCCGCGCGTCGGGCATCACCCGCCGGGGCCGACCGGCGCCGTGATGCCGTTGCTCGCGGCGATGATCCGCTCCAGCATCTCCGGTTCGGTGCGCTCCTGACCCAGGCGCAGCACCTTGTTGGTGCCGTGATAGTCCGACGAGCCGGTCCGTAGCAGGCCCAGCCGGTCGGCGATCGCGCGCAGCTCGGCCCGCTCCGGCCGATCGTGGTCGGGATGATCGACCTCCAGGCCACCCAGCCCGAGATCGGCCAGTTCGCTCAGGTAGTCGGCGGTGAGCGCGCGGCGCTCACCGCGGCCCCGCGGATGCGCGATGACGCTGACTCCGCCGGCCGCGACGATCATGCCGATCGCCGTGGGCAGGTCGGTGTCGGCCTTGGGCACGTAATAGGGGCCTCGCCCGGACAGGTGCATGGCGAACGCCTGGTCCACTGATTCGACCACCCCGGCGTCGACCAGCGCCCGGCCGATGTGCGGACGGCCCACCGGCGCACCTGCGGCGATCTCCATCACCTGGTCGGCGGTGATCGGCACCCCGGCGGCGACCATCCGCTCCACGATCGCCATGCCGCGGTGCAGCCGCTCCTGCCGCAGCCGGGCCTGCTCGTCGACGATCGCGCGATGCTCCGGGTCGAACAGGTAACCCAGCAGGTGCACGCTGACCCGGTGGCCGTCGGCGTGCGCGGTGGTGGAGAACTCCGCCCCCCGGATCACCGTGAGGCCGGCCGGCCGCGCGGCCAGCGCGGGCGCCCAGCCCATGGTGTTGTCGTGGTCGGTGATGGCGACGACGTCGAGTCCGGCGGCGGCCGCGGCCAGCATCAGCTCGGCTGGCGTGTCGGTGCCGTCGGAGGCGGTCGAGTGGGCGTGCAGGTCGATGAGCACGCGCCCCATCCTGCCGGGTGCCCCGCTGCGCGCGTGCCCCGGCTCGCGGAAATCGGGTTCACCGGGGATGCACCCGGGGTTCATCCTCCGGTCGCCAACCGGTCGCCGGCCGGTCGTCGCGATGCCCGACCGTCGGGGCCGCCCGCGAGTACGCTCGTCGAGCAGGCCCGGTCAACGGCCGGTGGCGGCCATCGTGACCTGCACTGATCCACTTGTTGGCGTCCGTTCCACGAGGAGGTGGCCATGCCCGTCCTGCCCTCTTTGCCGATATTGCGACCTCAGCGGCACCGGCCGCCCACCCCGGACGGTCACGACACGCAGCACGCCGAGGCCATCGTCGACTGCGCCGCGTACATCAACGGGCAGCGGGTGCGCGAGTGCGGCGACCCGACGCGGGCGATCGCCCGCGTCCGCACCGAAGGGCGCGGCTTCGTCTGGATCGGCCTGCACGAGCCGGGCGAGGACGAGATGGCGTTTCTGGCCGATCTGCTCGGGTTGCACGAGCTGGCCGTCGAGGATGCGGTGCAGGCCTACCAGCGGCCGAAGATGGACACCTACGACAACTCGCTGTTCATGGTGCTCAAGACGGTCGCCTACGTCGAGCACACCGCCGGCAACGCCTCCCAGATCGTCCAGGACGGGGAGATCATGATCTTCCTGGGGCCGGACTACATCGTCACCGTCCGGCATGGGGCGCACTCGCAGCTGCGCACCGTCCGCGCGGGCCTGGAGGCCGACCCCGACCAGCTGGCCATCGGCCCGGCCGCGGTCATGCACGCGATCGCCGACCACATCGTCGACGAGTACCTCTCGGTCGTCGAGGCCGTCGAGGACGACATCGACGAGATGGAGAACTCGGTCTTCACCCCCAACCGGCCGGTCGACATCGAGCAGATCTACCTGCTCAAGCGGGAGATCCTGGGCCTGCGCCGCGCGGTGTCGCCACTGATGCCGGCCATGCGATCGCTGGCCGGCACCACCACCGACCTGATGCCCAAGAAGATCCGCTCCTACGTCCGTGACGTCGAGGACCATCTGTCGGTGGTCGCCGACCGCGTCTCCACCTTTGACGAGATGCTCACCACACTGGTCAATGCGGCGCTGGCCGAGGTGACGACACGGCAGAACGAGGACATGCGCAAGATCTCCGCCTGGGCGGCGATCGCGCTGGTGCCGACGGCCATCGCCGGCATCTACGGGATGAATTTCGAGAACATGCCCGAGCTGAGCTGGACCTATGGGTACCCGATGGCGCTCGGCGTGATCATCGGTCTGTGCGGGACGCTCTATCTCTTGCTGCGCCGGCGCGGCTGGCTCTGAGCGTCACCGGTCGTCGGATCGACACGAATCCACCGGCACCCGGGCCGTCGATCGACCGGAAAACGGTCAGCGGGGCGAGAAATCGACACCTGACCGTCACCGAAATGTGGCCGACCCTCCGATGTGGGTGATCAAAGCGGTCCGTCCGGTGTGCCAGGATTTTCCCGGATGCCGGGGATCCCCGGCCCGTGTGAGTCGAGAGCGAGCATCGCGGCCGCTCGATGACCGGCCGGAGGACACCGGCCGCGAACTGGAGGTACATCCGTGGAAAACTTCTGGAGCATCATCTGGATCGTGATCTGGAGCTTTGTCTTCGTCGCGTACCTGTTCGTGCTCTTCTACATCCTGACCGACCTGTTCCGCGACCACGAGCTCAGCGGCTGGTGGAAGGCCCTCTGGATCCTGTTCCTGATCTTTGCGCCCTACCTCACGGCCCTGGTCTACGTGATCGCGCGGGGCAAGGGGATGTCCCAGCGGCAGCTGGCCGCCGCGCAGCAGGCCCGGTCGCAGACCGATGCCTACATCCGTGATGTGGCCGGCAAGTCGCCCGCCGACCACATCGCCGAGGCCAAGGCGCTGCTGGACAACGGCACCATCACCCAGCAGGAGTTCGAGCAGCTCAAGGCCAAGGCGCTGGCCTGATCAGCACGCGCACACGAAGGCCCGGCCGAGAAATCGGCCGGGCCTTCGTTCGTCCGGGTGGCCGCCGGCTCAGCGGCGGCCCAGTTCCATCTTGGCCAGGATGTCGCGGGCCTGTTCGGCGGTCCGCGGCTGGCACAGCACGTCGTAGCGGCGGGCCACCACCTGCGAGGCCGACGTGAAATCGCGGCGGCCCTTGGCCACCGAGTAACCCAGGTACCCCATCACCGCGCCGAACACGGCGCCGATCGCCACCGCGGCCAGGATCAGCAGCATCACGCCGCTCTCCACCGGCGAGAAGACGAACATCAGCAGGCCGACGAACAGGCCCATCCAGGCGCCGGAGGCGGCGCCCGCGGCGGCCAGCTTGCCGGCTGTGAGCCGGCCGGTCACCCGCTCCACCAACTGCAGGTCCGAGCCGACGATGGTGACGTCCTGGATCGAGAAGTCGTGCTTGATCAGCTGCTCCACCGCGGCCTGCGCACTGGCGTAGGTCGGGTAGGCCGCGACCGCGAAGCCGGTCGGGGGCGTCGGCAGGTTCGGCACCGACCCGACGGTGCGAAAACCAATGGGCGACGTCATTGCGGACACCTCCACGCTCGAGAACACAGTCACACACCTGGGGCGCGCGGCGGCGCCCTCACAGGAACTTCATGCTGACACAAGCACATGTGGGGGCCATGGGAGCGGCGCCCGGTACGACGGGGACCGGGCGGCACGTAGCCTGGCAGGGTCCCGACGCCCGCGTCGGGACCCGCCATCCGCCCGCGCCACCAGGGGCACTGCTGCCGTCACCATCAAGGACACCATGACCGTCTCCGTCGAAACCGTGTACGCGGCCCTGGCCACCGTCAAGGACCCCGAGATCCGGCGGCCGATCACCGAACTGGACATGGTGACCGGCCTGTCGGTCGACCCGTCCGGCGTGGTCGGGTTCACCCTGCTGCTGACCATCGCCGGGTGCCCCATGCGCGAGACCCTCGTGCGGGACGTCACCGCCGCGGTCCGCGGGGTGCCCGGGGTCACCGACCTGCGCCTCGAGCTCGGCGTGATGACCGACGATCAGCGCACGGCCCTGCGGGAGAAGCTGCGCGGCGGCCCGGGCAAGGAGATCCCGTTCGCCCAGCCGCAGTCACGGACCCGGGTGTACGCCATCGCCTCCGGCAAGGGCGGGGTGGGCAAGTCCACCGTCACCGTCAACCTGGCCGCCGCCCTGGCCGCGCGGGGCCTGGCCGTCGGCGTGCTCGACGCCGACGTCTACGGCTTCTCGATCCCCCGCATGCTCGGCGTCACCGGCAAGCCCACCCGGGTCGGCGACATGATCCTGCCGCCGGTCGCGCACGGGGTGAAGGTGATCAGCGTCGGCATGTTCGTCGACGGCAACGTGCCGGTCGTCTGGCGCGGTCCGATGCTGCACCGGGCGTTGCAGCAGTTCCTGGCCGACGTCTACTGGGGCGATCTGGACGTGCTGCTGCTCGATCTGCCGCCGGGCACCGGCGACATCGCCATCTCCACCGCGCAACTCATCCCGACCGCCGAGATCCTGGTCGTCACCACCCCGCAGGCGGCCGCCGCCGAGGTGGCCGAGCGAGCCGGGTCCATCGTCAACCAGACCCGGCAGCGCATCGTCGGCGTGGTCGAGAACATGAGCGCGATGACGCTGCCCGACGGCACCCGCCTGGAGCTGTTCGGCTCCGGCGGCGGCGAGTCGGTCGCCGCGTCCCTGGGCCGGCTGACCGGCACCACCGTGCCGTTGCTGGGCCAGATTCCGCTCGAGATCGGATTGCGCACCGCCGGTGACAGCGGTCTGCCGCTGGTGCTCAGCGAACCGGCCAGCCCGGCCGCGCAGGCGCTGCAGGGGGTGGCCGACGAGCTGGCCGGCAAGACGCGGCCGCTGACCCGGGTGCCGCTGGGCATCTCCCCCACCGGCCGTCGGGATCGCGCCGGCGTCTGAGCCACGGTGGCCGCAACTCGCCTCACGACGGGGTCGGACTCACGACGGGTGGCCGCCGGCCGTGGCCTTCCGCTCAGGTGGCGTCGACGTCGAACCCGGTCGGGGTCGGTGCCGGGGTGGTGGGCGCGGCCACCGGGCGCGGCGCCCCGACCACCTTGGCCGCCGGCAGCCGGCGCGCGGCCGGCGCGGGCACCGCGGCCGGGCGCGCAGCCGCGGCCGCTGACGGCGGCGGCATTGCCGCCGAGGCCATTGCCGGCGGTGCCACGGCCGCCGGTGTGGGGGTCGCAGCCGGCCGGGGGGCCGCACTCGGCGGAACGGCCGAGACCGGCTTGACGGTGCTGACCGGGGCCGGGGTCGGGGCACTGGTTGGCGCGTTCACGGGTGCCCCGCCGGTGGCCTCCGCCGCCGTCGCGCCGGCGCCGGTCGGCATGCCCCCCAGGCCCAGGAATCCGCTGAGGCCCCCGCGACCGCCGGCGAACTCCTCGCCCAGGATGGTGTTGCCGATCAGCCGCTTGGGATGCAGGTCGCGCAGGTCGCGCAGCTCCTGCAGCTCCTTGAGCGACTGCAGGTCGGCGATCTGCCGGCGCAGTTCGTCCAGCTCGGGGCCGATCTCCCGGTTGAGCTGGGCCTGCGCACCGGCGGCCATGGTGCGCATCTTGCGCAGGCTCTCGGTCACCCAGCGCACCGCCGTCGGGATGCGTTCGGGTCCGAGCACGAAGACGCCGACCAGCACGATGATGGCGATCTGTCCCCAGGAGAGGCCGAACATGCGTGCCCCTCCTTCCCTGCTGCTGTGCGTCACCCGCGGATGCGGGCGTGGCCAGGATATCGACCCGGGGCCGGGTACCCCGGCCTTACTCCGAGCCGAGCGTGACCGAGACGGTCATCGCCCGCCCGTCGCGCAGCAGCACCACCGGGACCGTGGCCCCGACCGGGTTCTGCCGGACCGCGACGATCAACTCGTCCGCGTTGCCCACCTGCCGGTCCCCCACCTTGGTGATCACGTCCCCCTCGGCGATGCCGGCCGCCGCGGCCGGCCCGCCGCCCTGGACGTTCTGCACCTGGGCCCCGTCGGTGATCCCGTCGGTGGCCGACCGGGCGTTCACCCCGATGGTCGAGTGCTGCACGCTGCCCGAGCGGATGATCTGCTCGGCGACGTCCTTGGCCGTGGCGATCGGGATGGCAAAGCCCAGCCCGATGGAGCCGCTGGAGTCCCCGCCGAGGGTGCGGATGGCCGAGTTGATGCCGACCACGGCGCCGGAGGCGTCGACCAGCGGGCCACCGGAGTTGCCCGGGTTGACCGCGGCGTCGGTCTGGATGGCGTCGATCACCGCGTCGGTGTCCGACCCGCCGCCCTGCAGCCGCACCGGGCGGTTCTTGGCCGAGACGATGCCGGTGGTGACGGTGCCGGCCAGGCCGAGCGGCGAGCCGATGGCGATGACCGGATCGCCCACGGCAAGCGCATTGGAGTCGCCAATCTGCGCGACCGTGGCGTCGGTGACGTCGACCTTGATCACGGCCAGGTCGGTCAGCGGGTCGCGACCGACGATGACCGCGGGCACCCGGCTCTGCGCGGCGTCGTCGAAGATCACGGTGAGCGTCGCCGACGGGTCGGTCGCCGCGCTGGACACGACGTGGTTGTTGGTCAGGATGTAGCCGCTGCCGTCGATGACCACGCCGGAGCCGGTCTCCCCCACGTCACCGGTGCGGATCTCCAACGACACCACGGACGGCAGGACCTTGGCCGCGATGTCGGCCACCGATCCCGGCTCCCGGGTGATGCCCGGTGACACCGGAGCCAGTTCGAAGGAGGGATCGGTGGTCGGCGCGGGCAGCCGGCCGGCGGCGAAGACCCCGATGCCGGCGCCGAGCGCGCCGATGACCAGGGCGCTGACCAGGATGCCGATGATCGCCGAGGGGCGCAGCCGGCGCTCGAACAGGGCCTGGCGCAGGGTGAATCGCTGCGCCGGCGGGGCCGGCGGCGGGGGTGCCGACTCGCGGGTCAGGGCCGGGGCGCCCAGCTGGGCGCCGGATGCCGGGTCCCGCCAGGGGTCCTGGGCCGGCGGCTCGGCCGGTGGTTCGGCGGTGGGTGGTGGGGCCCCGATGCCGCTCTGGCCGGGTGCGCGTCCGAAGGCATCGGCCAGGTATTCGGGCACCGGCGGCGCACCGAGGACGACCGGCCCGCGCTGGGGCCGGGGACCGAAGGAACCGTTCACCCCACCCGGCCGGGCGTAGGCGCCGGCCGGCACGGGGTCGGGAGCGGGCGACGGGACCGGGGCGGGCGGGCGGCGCACGCCGTTGCTGGGCGATCCGTTGGTGGGTGATCCGTTCGGCACGGACCGATTGTCCTTCTCGGGCACCGTCAGGGAGTGCCCCACCCAGCCCTGACGATCTGCGGAGCGATCGCCGGGCTGACGTGGGCGACCCGCATGGTGTCCGGATGCGGGTCGGCATCCGGGGCCGATTCGGCCCCGACGAGCACGCCGACCGTCAATCCCGCGACCAGGGCGCCCGTGCCCAGGAATCGAAACCGGCGGCCGCGATGGGCGGATCGGGCATGCGCGGGCAGCGTGCCGTGCCCACCGGCGGCGGGATGGCCCGGCATCGTGGTGCGGTCGGCCGTGGTCAACGGGTCGCCGGCCGGCGCGGGGTCGGCCGCGGGCAGCGCCACGGGGATCGACCGCAGGGTGTCCAGCAGGCTGGTCGGCATGGCCGGGGTCTCGGCGGAACGCAGCCACGAGCGGGCCACCAGTTGGGCCCGCACCTCGGCGTCGCACTGCGGGCAGCGGGCCACGTGCGCGGCCGCCCGCTGGTAGGCCACCAAGGGCATCTCGCCGTCGGCGTAGGCGACCACGGCATCGAGCGTCAGATGATCAACTGAACCCACCGTCACCGCACCGCCTCCACACCGTCGTGTCCGCCTGTGTCCGCTGCCGCACCGCGCGCTGCCCGCCGACGTTCCAGGCCGGCCCGCAGGGCCAGCCGCCCGCGGTGGATCCGGGAGCGCACCGTGCCGAGCTTGACTCCGAGAGTGGCACCGATTTCTTCGTACGTCAGCCCCTCGACGTCGCACAGCACCACGGCCGCGCGGAACTCGGGCAGCAGATCGTCCAGCGCGGCCTGCAGGTCGGGGTCCAGATGGGCATCGCTGAAGGCCTGCTCCGGCGAGGGTTCGCGGCCGGCGATGCGGTCGGTCTCCTCGGGCAGCGCCTCCATCCGGATCCGCTGGCGGCGTCGGACCATGTCCAGAAAGACGTTGGTGGTGATGCGGTGCAGCCAACCCTCGAAGGAGCCCGGCTGGAAACTGGCCAACGAGCGGAACACCCGGATGAAGGTCTCCTGGGTGATGTCCTCGGCGTCGTGGGCGTTCCCGGACAGTCGGTAGGCCAGCCGGTATACGCGATCACCGTGGTCACGGACGATCTCGTCCCAGGCCGGCGGGGTCCACACGGGGCCGGTCGAGACGGGGACGCTGGACAGGAAAACCACCTCCGGGTTCGTTCGCCGGTGCAACGGCCGGCGTTCGATCATTGTTCCCGGCCCAGGTGTGAGCCGGATGTGAGCAGTGATCACGGCAGGTGATGGTCGCCGGGACGTCCCCGCTGGGGACGGGTGGGACAGGAGTGAACCACTGTGACTCGGACGGCTGGTCGACACCCCGCTCGAGGGCGGACCGCGGTGCGCCTGTGCCGGACGGCGCACGGGGGCCGGTAGGTTCGGCCGGGAGCGCGCGTCGGCGGTCCCTTCTCCGTGTCCACTTCGCCCCAACCGGCCGGACGGTCCGCCGCGGCCGCCCCGCCCGAATATCCGTACAGGAGGTTGCCGGTGACCACGAGCCGGTCCTACGCCGAGTTCTTCGTTCCCGAGTCCGAGGTGGTGCTGTCCGCGCGATCGCGCGCCGCCGACCTGGGCTCCGCGCCCACCGGATCGGGCACGGCCGCCGCGCTGACGTTCCTGGCCGCCTGCGTGGCGGCTCGCTCCGTGGTGGAGATCGGCACCGGCACCGGGATCAGCGGACTGCACCTGCTGGCCGGGATGGCCCCGGACGGCATCCTGACCACCATCGAGGTGGAGGCCGAGTACCAGCGAGCGGCCAAGAAGTCGTTCACCGAGGCCGGCGTCGCGCCGACCCGGACGCGCCTGATCAACGGCCGCGCGCTGGACGTGCTGCCCCGGCTCACCGACGGCGCCTACGACCTGGTCTTCGTCGACGGGGCCCGGACCGAGTACCCCCAGTACGTCACCGAGGCGGTCCGCCTGCTGCGACCGGGCGGGATCCTGATCGTGGACGGCGCCCTGGCCGGGGACAAGGTGGCCGATCCGACTCAGCGGGACGCCGAGACGGTCGCCGTGCGCGACGCCGGCCGGCAGGTCCGCGACGACGAGAACCTGACCTCCATGCTGGTCCCGCTGGGCGACGGCTTGCTGGCGGCGGTCAAGCGCGCGTGAGACGGCTCCATCCGATGATCCCGGCTCTGCCGCGCCCTGGCGTCGACCCGGTGACGGCTCGGCCGTGACCCGACGCACGCTCGCCTCGACCACTGCGGTCGGGGCGATTCTGGTGGCCACGCTGACCCTGGCGGCCTGCGGGCAGTCGGAGGAGGAACGGCGCGCGGCCGAATCGGTGGCGTCGGTGGCCGCGGCCGCGTCCTCGTCGGCGGCCGCATCGTCGTCCGCAGCGGCGGCGTCGTCCTCGGCCGCGGCGGCCCGGTCGGCGGCGGCGGCCTCCTCGTCGTCGGCGGTCGCGGCGGCCTCTTCGGCGGCGGCCGCATCCCGGCTGGCCGAGCAGTCCCGGGCCGCCGCCTCGGCGTCGGCGATGGCCCAGTCGGCGGCGCAGGCCTCGGCGGCGGCGTCATCGGCGGCCGCCTCGGCCGCCTCGGCCGCGGCGGTGGCCGCCGCGGCGGCGATCGCGGCCGGGGCAGCCCCGGCCGACCCGGACACCCCGGGCCAGGAGGGCGACGGCAGCAAGTGCGCCGGCTACGAGCAGTACGCGGACGAGGAACCGGTGGGCATGCGCGCCGACGCGGCGGCCGGTTGGCTGGCGGTGCGCGCGGCCGGCGAGGCGCAGGGCCTGACGATCTGCCTGGCCGACGGCAAGCGCAGCACCGCCCAGCAGCAGCAGACCTACCAGGACTACGTCCGCCAGTACGGCCAGGCGATGGCCGACCAGTACGTCCTGCCGCCCGAGAAATCGGCGCACGTGCTCGGCCTGGCCGTCGACGTGCAGCCCTATCAGGCCTACACCTGGCTGGAGAGCACCAACGGGGCGCTGAACTTCTGCCGTATCTACGACAACGAGGCCTGGCACTTCGAGTTCGACCCGTCGTTCTCCACCACCGGGTGCCCGGCCCGGCGGCCCTACCCGGGCGCCTGAGCCGCCGGTTCGCCGGCGCCGGCTCGTTGCGCGTCCGGGGGCACAACGCAGGAAGCCGGTCCCTTCCGGAACCGGCTTCCTGCTGCTGTTTCGTCGATCGACCCGGCTATTTGCCGATCGTCACGCCCTTGCCGACGACCGTGATGCCACCGGGGCTGACCGTGTACAGATCGCTGTCCAGTTCGACGTCCACGCCGACCTTGGCGCCGTCGGGCACGATCACGTTCTTGTCCAGAATGCTGTGCCGCACCACCGCGTTGCGGCCGATCCGCACGCCCGGCATGATCACCGAGCCCTCGACCCGGCTGCCGGTGTTGACGTGCACGTCCTCGGCGATGACCGACCGGGTCACCGTCGCCCCGGAGATGATCGTGCCGGTGCCGATCATCGAGTCACGCGCGGTGCCGTCCTCGACGAACTTGGCCGGCGGGAAGGGTGCCGGGTAGCTCAGGATCGGCCAATCGTGGTTGTACAGGTTGAAAATGGGCTCGACCGAGATCAGGTCCATGTGCGCGTCCATGAACGCGTCCAGCGTGCCCACGTCCCGCCAGTAGCCGCGATCACGGTCGGTGGCCCCGGGCACCTTGTTCCGGGCGAAGTCGTAGACGTTGGCGGTGCCCTTGTTCACGAAGTACGGGATGATGTTGCCGCCCATGTCGTGCACGGACGCCTCGTCGGCCGCATCGATCTTGAGGGCCTCGATCAACGCACCGGTGGAGAACACGTAGTTGCCCATGGACGCGTAGGCCACGTCCGGATCGTCGGGCACCGCCGGCGGGTCGGCCGGCTTCTCCATGAACTCCGCGATGTGCCGGCCGTCGGCCGCCGTCTTGATCACGCCGAAGGCGGTCGCCTCTCGGCGAGGCACCCGGATCCCGGCCACGGTGGTGTCGGCGCCCGAATCGATGTGGTCGGCCACCATCTGCGCCGGATCCATCCGGTACACGTGGTCGGCACCGAAAACCACCAGGTAGTCGGGCTTTTCGTCATAGACGAGGTTGAGCGACTGCAGGATGGCGTCCGCGCTCCCGGTGTACCAGCGCGGGCCGAGCCGCTGCTGGGCCGGGACCGGCGTCACGTAGTTGCCGGCCATCGTGCTCATCCGCCAGGTCTGCGTGATGTGCCGGTCGAGCGAATGCGATTTGTACTGGGTGAGCACGCAGATCCGGAAGTATCCGGCGTTCACCATATTGGACAGGACGAAATCGACGAGGCGGAAGTTACCGCCGAACGGCACCGCAGGCTTGGCGCGGTCGGCCGTCAACGGCCACAACCTTTTTCCTTCGCCACCCGCCAATACGATGCCGAGGACCTTGGGCTTGGGCATGGCGCTGACACTAGCCTCGCCCGGCGGCTTTCGCGCGCGAGGCGCACAGATCAACCTGATCGGACCCGATCGGGGCTGATCGGGGCTGATCGGGGCTGATCGGCCCGATCGTCTCGGCTCGAGGCGATCGGCCGGCCGGGTCCGGCGATCTCGCCGGGCGGGGGCGCAGCGGGCTGAGTAGATTCCCGGGCGTGCATACCGCGATCCTGACCCGAGAATTTCCCCCCGATGTCTACGGCGGCGCCGGCGTTCACGTCGAATACCTGGTCCGCGAACTGCGCAATCTCATCGACGTCGACGTGCACTGCTTCGGTGACGACCGGCCCGGGGCCACCGGCCACCGTCCGGCACCCGATCTGGCCGGGGCCAACGCGGCCCTGACCACGCTGTCGGTCGACCTGTCGATGGTCGCCGCGACCGGCGGTGTCGAGCTGCTGCATTCGCACACCTGGTACGCCAACATGGCCGGCCACATCGGCAAGCTGCTGCACGGCGTGCCGCACGTGGTCACCGCCCATTCGTTGGAACCGCACCGGCCGTGGAAGGCCGAGCAGCTCGGCGGCGGCTACCGGTTGTCCTCGTGGGCGGAGAAGACGGCCTACGAGGCCGCCGACGCGATCATCTCGGTGTCCACCGGGATGCGCGGCGGCATCCTGGACAGCTACCCCGCGCTGGACCCGGCCAAGGTGCACGTCATCCGCAACGGCATCGACACGCAGATCTACGCCAAGTCCGAGGACCGCTCGCTGCTGCTGGACAAGGGCGTCGACCTGGACGCGCCGATCGTCTCGTTCGTCGGCCGGATCACCCGGCAGAAGGGTGTCGGGCACCTGGTCGCCGCCACCCACCACTTCGATCCGGGTGTGCAGTTGGTGTTGTGCGCCGGCGCGCCGGACACCCCGGAGATCGCCGCGGAGACGGCCGAGGCGATCGCCACCCTGCAGGCCCAGCGTCCGGGCGTGTTCTGGTTCGACGGGATGCTCACCCTGCCCGAGGTCAAGCAGGTGCTCTCGGCCTCGACCGTGTTCGTCTGCCCGTCGGTGTACGAGCCGTTGGGCATCGTCAACCTGGAGGCCATGGCCTGCGGAGCGGCGGTCGTGGCCAGCGACGTCGGCGGCATCCCCGAGGTGGTCAACAACGGCGAGACCGGGTTGCTGGTGCACTACGACGCCGACCAGGGCGAGACGTTCGAGCAGGACCTGGCGACCGCGGTGAACGATCTGGTGCGCGACCCGGCCCGGGCCGCGGCCTACGGCCAGGCCGGCCGCGATCGTGCGGTCAACGAGTTCTCCTGGACGGCCATCGCGGAACAGACGGTGGATCTGTACCGGCGGGTGCTGGAGGCCAGCTGACCGCTGCGCACATGCGACCGCCCGGGTCCGGCCTCCGATCGGAGGACGGACCCGGGCGGTTCGCGTTTATCGACCGGGTTACTTGACGACGACGGCCTTGAGCGCGTCGCCCAGCGCCGAGGCCTCATCCGCCGAGATCTCCACGACCAGGCGACCGCCGCCTTCCAGCGGCACGCGCATGACGATCCCGCGGCCCTCCTTGGTCACTTCGAGAGGACCATCCCCGGTCCGGGGCTTCATGGCCGCCATGTGCGACTCCCTCCAAGAACTCACCAGAACTCTGCGGCCGGATCGGGACGAATCGCCCCCGCCGACCTTCCACGATCATTCGCGGACGGTCCATTCTCCCTCATGATGGGCCTGCGGCCGAACTCAGGTCGTTCGCCCCGCTACGGTGTCCGCTGATCGGGGCCGATGATCGGACATCGACGTCCGGTCCGCCCGGCCCGCCGAGAGGATTCGAGATGACGCAATCGCCGCCGCCCGCCGCCGATTCGGCGCCCGCCGACCCGGTTGTCGTGACCGATGACGGCGCGGTGCGCACGATCACGCTGAACCGGCCGGAAGCCTTCAACTCGTTCAATCTGGCGCTGAAGTCGGCGTTGCTGGCCGCGCTCGACGACGCGGCCACCGACCCCCGGGTGCGCGCGCTGGTGATCACCGGGGCCGGCCGGGCCTTTTGTGCCGGACAGGATCTCAAGGAACATCTGGCCTTGGTGGCGGCCCACGATCAGCGAGTCGGTGAGACCGTCGCCGGCTTCTACAACCCGCTGGTCCGAGCCGTCACCGGGATGGCCAAGCCGGTGATCGCCGCCGTCAACGGGCCGGCGGCGGGGGCCGGCGCGGGCCTGGCCTTCGCCAGTGATCTGCGGATCGCGGCGAGCTCGGCAACCTTTTCGATGGCGTTCGCCGGGGTGGCCCTGTCCGCCGACACGGGCGCGTCCTTCCTGCTGCCGCGCCTGGTCGGGCAGGGGCGCGCCTCGCGGATGATGCTGCTGGGCGAGAAGGTCGACGCCGCCGAGGCATTGCGCATCGGCATGGTCGATCAGGTGGTGCCCGACGACGAGCTGGCGGGGACGGTCGGGCAGTTGGCCGCCCGGCTGGCGGCGGGGCCGACGACGGCCTTCGGGTGGATCAAGGCCTCGCTGCAGCACGGCGCCCAGTCCGACCTCGAGTCGACCCTGCAGTTCGAGGACCGGGCGCAGACCGCCTGCTTCGCCTCCGCCGATCACGGGGAGGCGGTGACCGCCTTCGTGCACAAGCGGCCGCCGCGGTTCACCGGACGCTGAGGCTTTGCCCACCCGGCCGCGGCCCCGGTGCCGTAGCCTTGACGGGTGGGACCGATGGGTGAACTGGGTGCGTTGTTCAACCCCGGCATGCGCCATGAACTCGAGGAACGCCGGGCCAAGGCCGCGCGTCGCGAGGAGGAGGGCAACGCCCGCGACGACGATCTGCGCATCGACCTGGACTCCGGGGTCGCGGTGATCAACACTCCGGGCGAGGACGGCGAACAGCCCGATTCCGGCTCGGCCGGGCACTCGACCGAGTCTGCCGAAGCCACCCGTTCCGCGGAGCCGACCACCACTGGCGAGGCGGCGGCCGCGACGGAATCCGCGGAGGGAGCGGCAGCGAGCGAACCGGCGCCGGCCCCCCTGCGGCCGCGCGGCAAACGCGCGATGGCCGCCGGCAAGCGCTAGCGCCCGAGTGACCCGTCGACACACCAGCACCCGGCCAGGTGGTCGTCGACCATCCCGGTGGCCTGCATCAGGGCGTGTGCGGTCGTCGGCCCCACGAAGCTGAATCCCCGCCGCTTGAGCTCCTTGGCCATCGCCTTGGATTCGGTGGTGACGGCGACGATGTCGCCGATGCCGGCCGGCCGGGCCCGGGGCTCGGTCGGTGCGAACGACCAGAGCAGCTCGTCCAGGCCGACGTCGAGAGCCAGCGCGGCGCGGGCATTCTGGATCGACGCGGCGATCTTCGCCCGGTTCCGCACGATCGTTGCGTCGCTCAGCAACCGCTGCACGTCGGCGTCGTCGAACTCCGCGACCCGCTCGATCCGGAAGTCGTCAAAGGCCCGCCGGAACGCCGGGCGCTTGCGCAGGATGGTCAGCCAGCTCAGGCCGGACTGGAAGGCCTCCAGGCACAGTCGCTCGAACAACGCGTCGTCGCCGTGCAGCGGCACGCCCCACTCGCGGTCGTGGTAGTCGATGTACTCCGGTGCGCTGGCCCCCCACCAGCACCGGGGCCGGCCATCCGCGCCGACCGTCAGCCCGGTCGCGGTCGGCGCGGTCATCGCGGCCCCGTGTCGGCCGGTCCGCGGCCCCGGGCGTCCGCCGGGATCGGGCCGGCCGAGCCACTGGCGGCCAGGGGCAGCGCACCGGACTGCAGCTGCCGAGCCAGGCGCCGCAGGCACGCCTGCAACGCCAGCGCCGCCACCGGGCCGGCCAGGCGCGCGGCCAGCCGTCCCAGGATGCCGAACGGCGGGGTCAATTCGTTCATCCAGATCGCCCGGCTGCCCCCGGCGGTCGCTTCCACCCGCATGGTGCCGACGCCCTGCAGCAGGCGGCCGTCCTTGGCCACCACCCACTGGTGCGGCGGGTCGTAGGCGGTGACCACCATCGTGTCCAGGAATCCGAGCCCGCCGACGCCGGTGAACGCCGCTACCCGCGACCCGACCTCGGGCACCGGGGCGGCGGATTCGACCGGGTAGAGCTTGGTTGCGATCATCCAGCGCTCCTGGGCGGCCAGGTCCACCAAGGCCGCAAAGGCCCGCTCGGGTGCGATCCCCGGCAATTCAACGCTGGCCCGGATCGTCGTGGTCATGAGGTTTCCCCGGCCGCGTGCGGCGCCGCATCCCCCGCGGTACCGGGGCCGGCCGGTTCGTCCGGCCGGTCCTGGAGCCCACTACCCACCGGGACCGGGCTGCGCTGGTCCAGCTGCGCGCGCAGGCTGTCGATCTCGGTGGCCATCCGCTCCAGCGCCCAGTCCACGTCGCTCATCCGGTAGCCGCGCAGGGCCATGGCGAACCGGACGCTGCGCACGTCCTGTCCGGTCATGCCCTGGTCGGGCAGTTCGGTCGGCGAGGTGTGCGGAGGCAACGCCGCCATCTGCTCCCCCCGGCCGAACAGGAACACGGTCAGGGCGAACACGATGCCGCCGATCACCGCCGCGATCACCAGATATTGCAGGACCGTCGTCACGACGCCACCTGCCGAGGGTGCCGATGGTTCATCCGCTGACGCTCGCTCACGAAACGATCGTGCCACGAGGCACCGACAGTGGCCCGAACCGGCGTCCGGAACAGGAGCCGGGGGGCGGCCATCAGACCAGGCCACGGCGTGGGGCCAGCGGCGCCCGGGTACCGGCCACGGCGGCGGCCATCTCCACCACCCGGCGGGTGGCCCGC
Organism: Nakamurella multipartita DSM 44233; assembly: GCF_000024365.1. NCBI lineage: Bacteria > Bacillati > Actinomycetota > Actinomycetes > Nakamurellales > Nakamurellaceae > Nakamurella > Nakamurella multipartita. The sequence goes on along the minus strand of NC_013235.1, from coordinate 2,369,337 downwards.
ACCTGATGGGCGCGGACGACCGCGGCGCCCTGCCACACGGCGATCGCGGTGGCCGCCAGGGTGCCTTCGAGCCGTTGGTCGACCGGCAGGTCCAGGGTCTCGCCGACGAAGTCCTTGTTGGACAGGGCCATCAGCACCGGCCAGCCGGTGGCCACCAGCTCTCCGGTGCGGTGTACCAGCTCCAGGCTGTGCCAGGTGTTCTTGCCGAAGTCGTGCGTCGGGTCGATCAGGACACCGGCCCGCGGCACCCCCAGCTCGACCATTCGCCGGGCCGCCGTGGTGGTCTGCTCGATGACCGCGGCGACCACGTCCGGATAGCTCACCCGATAGGGATTGGTCCGGGGAGCCGCACCCCCGGTGTGCGAGCAGACGATGCCCGCCCCGAAGCGCGCCGCGACGTGGGCCAGGTCCGGATCGGCGCCGGCCCAGGTGTCGTTGATCAGGTCCGCCCCGGCCTCGCAGGCGGCCACCGCGACCCCGGCCCGCCAGGTGTCCACGCTGATCGGCAACTCCGGAAAGCGCTCCCGCACCCGGGCGACGAACGGGACCACCCGATCGATCTCGTCCGACTCGGTGACCTCGGGCCCGACACCGGCCTTCACCCCGCCGATGTCCACCAGGTCGGCGCCCTCGTCGACGGCGCGGCGCACCGCCTCCATCGCGGCGGTCTCCCCGAAGGTGGCGCCGGCATCGAAAAACGAGTCAGGGGTGCGGTTCACGATGGCCATGACGGCCGCGCGGTCGGCGGGCAGCGGCCGTCCCCGCAGGACCACCGCCGGGTGCGCTGTCCCGGTCATCGCGGCGGCACCGGGTCAAGGGTGTTGCGGGCGATGAGCGCCTCGATACCGTCCGCGTCGAGCAGGTTCGCCGGGGACTGGGTCACCCCGGAGCGCACGTAGTGGAAAGCGGCCCTGACCCGGGCCAGCGGCAACCCGTGCAGCTGGGCGATGGCCAGCCGGTAGCAGGCCAGCTGCACGGCGGCCGCGTCCTCGCGCAGCGGCGAATGGCCGGTCTTCCAATCGACCACGGTGATCCCGCCGTCGGCGTCGGCGAAGATCGCGTCCACCCGTCCCCGCACCCCCAACCCGGCGATCCGGCTGGCGAACGGCACCTCGACGTCGATCGGCACCCGGTCGGCCCACGGCGAGGCCAGGAACCGGCGCTTGAGATCCTCGATCTCCGGGTCCGCGCCGACCCAGGCGTCACCCGCGCCCGGCAGGTCGGACAGCTCCAACAGCGCCTCGCCGCGGAACCGGTGCTCGAGCCAGGCGTGGAAGTCGGTGCCGCGGCTGAGCCGACCGGAGGACTCGGTGGGGACCGGGCGGGTCAACCGCCGAGCCAGTTCGGCCGGGTCGTCGGCCAGCTCCACCAGCGAGGTCACGGTGATCGTCCCCGGCAGTTCCACCTCGTGCACTTCTCGCCCCCGGTCGGATCGTTCGGCCAGCAGCGTCGTCACGTCCGCCGCCCAGCCGAACGGATCACCAGTGTCCACCTCATCCGCAGTGCCCGGCCGGTCCTCGACGGGCTCCGGCTCCGCTGCGGCCAGGTCGGCCAGCGCCTGCAGCACCCGATCGGCCCCGACCTGAACGTGCGGCCGCCGCGGGCCGAGCGGGTCGATGGGCCACACCGCGGTCCGCGGCAGCAACTGCTGGCCCTCGTCGGTGGCCGGAGGCGGCGCCCACTCGTCCGGCTCGGCGAACGGCCGGGCCAACGCGGCGCATTCTTCGAGGAACGGGCTGGGTCCGGCCGGTTTGGCCAGGCCCGTGCCCCAGTGATGCCCGGAGAAGAGCAGCGTTCGTTCGGCCCGGGTGAGCGCGACGTAGAGCAGCCGCCGCTCCTCGGTCAGCCTGAGCTCACCGAACTCGGCGGCATGGGCGGCCAGGGCATCGGCCAGATCCTTCTGGGTGCCGCCGGCCGGCCAGGCCAGCTGCGGCAGATCGTCCCGGTCTCCGCGGAGCTGCGGCGGCAGCTGCGCCGGATCGCCCAGCCAGGTGCTGCCCCGGGTGATCGGAAAGACCCCTTCGGTCAGGTGCGGGACCGCGACGATCTCCCACTCCAGCCCCTTGGCCGCATGCACGGTCAGCACCTGGACCCGGCCGGAGGGCTGAGGTACCTCGCCCGGCGTCAGGCCGTCCTCCCGCTCGGCGGCCGCATCCAGATACTCCAGCAACTCGGCCGGCCCGGCTCCGGTGGCCGCAACCTCGGCGACCACGGCCGCGAACGCGTCCAGATGGGCCCGACCCGTGCCGGCGACGAGCGACTCCACGTCCAGGTGGCACGCCCGTTCCAGGTCAGCGATCAGGTCCGGCAGGGGCTGGTTCAGCCGGGCGCGCAACCGGGCCAGGTGCGCGGCGAACCGGACCAGCCGGCGATGGCCGGCGGCCGAGTAGGCCTGGGCCGGTCCCAGGTCGCCGGCGGCGTCGACCATCGACCAGGTGTCGATGTCCTCGACCGGCAAGGCCGCGGCCACTGCCGAACGCACCACCGCGGTGGGATCCGCCGGTCCGCCGGCACCGTGCCCGTCGGCAGGCCGGGCGGGGCCGGCCAGTTCCCGGGCCCGCGCGGCCAGCGCCTCCAGGTCGGCCGCCCCCAACTGCCAGCGCGCGCCGGTCAACAGCCGCATCGCCGCCGGGCCGGCGGTCGGATCGACCAGCACCCGCAATGTCGCCACCAGGTCGGCCACCTCGGGCTCGTCGAGCAGGCCACCCAGACCGACCACCTCGACCGGCAGACCGGCGGCGCGCAGGGCGTCGGCGGTGTCGGCCATGTCGCTGCGCCGCCGCACCAGCACGGCGGTGGTCGGCGGCGTCGCCCCGGCCCCGCCCTCGTCCAGCGCGTCACGCCAGTAGCCGGCGATCGCCTCGGCCAGCCAGGCGTTCTCCTGCTCCGCGGTGCCGAACAGGCCGTACCGCAGCCGTCCCGGGTCCGCGGCCGGGGTCGGCCGCAACTCGCCGACCTCGACCGCCCGACCCCCCTGCCGGACCGGCCGCGACACCTCATTGGCCAGGGCCAGCACCGCACCCGGGTTGCGGAAGCTGGTCAGCAGCGAGCGGATGCTCGACGGGCGGCCCGAAGCGAGCGGGAAGTCGGTGACGAACCGCGGCAAGTTGGAGGCCGACGCGCCGCGCCAGGAGTAGATCGACTGCACCGGGTCGCCGACCGCGGTCACCGGGTGACCCCACCGCGCCTGACCATGACCGCCGGCCCGGCCCGCGCCGTCCCGGTCGCCGAACAGCGACCGCAGGATGACGCGCTGCGCGTGGCCGGTGTCCTGGTACTCGTCCAGCAGCACCACCCGGTAGCGCTCACGCATCGCCTCGCCGATGCGTGGGTGCTCCCGGACCAGGGTGGCGGCGATCTGCATCTGGTCGGCGAAGTCGACCACCCCGCGGTCACGCTTGGCCCGGACGTAGGCCGCGACCAACGGCAGGATCCACTGGCGATCCTGCAGCCGCTTCACCGGCCCGGCCAACCCGCTGTGCAGGGCGGCCCGCTGCCGGGGACCCGGAGGCGCCGAGCGCAACCGGTCCAGCACGGTGGCCAACTCGTCGGAGAGCAGGTCGACGTCGGTCAGGTGATCGGCCAGCGCGGAGGAGATCGCCAGCAGCCGCTCGGTGACCTGATCGGGACCCAGGTCGGTGAGCAGGTCACCGTCCCAGCGCCCCACCACCCGCCGGGCCAACTGCCAGGCGCCGGTCGGCGTCAGGACCCGGGCTGCCGGTTCGATGCCGGCCAACGGCCCGAAGTCGGCGATCAGCCGCCCGCCGAAGGCGTGGTAGGTGCTGACGTCCGGGTCGCCGGCGGGCAGATCGGCCGGTGACCGGCCGCTCCCGGTCCGCGGGCGCAGGGTGGTGAGCAGGGCCAGTCGCTGGCGGATGCGTTGGGCCAGTGCGGCCGCGGCCTTGCGGGTGAAGGTGAGTCCCAGCACCTGCTCGGGGCGCACCTGTCCGGTCGCGATCAGGTAGACCACCCGGGCGGCCATCGTCTCGGTCTTGCCCGACCCGGCGCCGGCGACCACCAGCCCCGGCTCCAGCGGCGCCTCGATCACCGCGGCCTGTTCGGCCGTCGGCGCGGGCAGGCCGAGCTCGCGAGCCAGGTCGATCGCGCTGATCATCGGGTCACCTGCCGGCCGGAGGGCTGCAGCGGGCAACTCGACCGCACCGGACACCGCTCGCACGAACGGTTCTCCAGGGCCACGCTGGTCGGCGCGGCCAGCAGCTCGGCGGCCTGGCGCAGCTCGTGGACCCAGATCTGGGCATCCTGCTCGGTCAGCGGCGGCTGCTGCCGGACCGCGGGCGTGCCCGACCGCAGGTAGACCAGTTCGGCACCGCCGGCCACCGAATCGCGGCCCGCGCGGTTGCGATCATCGGCCGCGGCGGAGTCGGCCGCGTCGCGATCGGCGGCGCCCTCCGGGGTGGCCAGGTCGGCCCCGGCCCCGAGCCGCAGGGCCAACTGGTACACCGCCAGCTGGGCGTTCTGCTCGACGGCGGCCCGGCTCGGCACACTGGCCCCCGTCTTGAAGTCGACGATGATCATGCTGCCGTCCGGCGCCTGGTCGATCCGGTCGGCCCGGCCGTTCACCTTCACCGGTCGCCCCCGGCCGGCCTCGTCCGACTGCGGCAGCCAGGTCGACAGCTGCGCCTCGGTGGCGACCGGCCGGCGATCGGCCGGCAGCTCGGCCATCCACGTCTGCGCCGCGGTCAGCATCAGCTCCAGGGCTCGCCGCGTCCGGGCGATCAACCACGGCGGCAGGTTCGTGCGGCCGGCCAGGAACCGCTCCATCTCCGCGACCAGGTCGGCCCGCGGCACCCCCCGGGCCAACCCGTCGACCAGCGCGTGCATCACGATGCCCTCGATCTGCTGCTGGCTGGTGCCCGAGCGGGCGCCCCGACGTTCCAGCACGGCCCGCAACGGGCACCGGGTCAGCGCTTCCACCGTCGATGGCGACAGCGTGACCGGCGCTCCGTCGGCCACCGGCGCCGCGGACGTGGACAAACCGGCCAGGCCGAACCAGTCCCGCGGATGCGCACCGTCGACCCCGGCTGCGGCCAGCCGGGCCAGCTGCCGGGCCGCCGCCGTGGCGGTGGGCTCCGGGGTGGTGGGGTCGGTGACCGCGCGCCGCAGGTCGGCGACCAGGTCGGTCAGCTGCAGGCGGCGGCGCCGCGACCCGTCGGGCTGCTCCGGCCACCCGTGCGGCAGCTCCGCCGGGCCGGCCAACTCGGTCAGGAAGCGGCTGGGCACCGTGTCCTGATCGGCCACCGAGGTGGCGACCAGACGTCCACGGGTGCGGGTTGCGGCCACATAGAACAGCCGGCGCTCCTCGTTCAGCGCATCGCCGCCCCCGGGCCCGTCGATGTTGCCGGAGGCAACACCGTCCTCGGCGTCCAGCAGCTCGTCCAGGCCGAGCAGGCTCTGCCGCCGGCGCAGGACGGGCCAGCGCCCCTCGCTGACCCCGGCCAGGCACACCATGTCCCACTCAAGGCCCTTGGCGGAGTGCGCGGACAGCAAGGCAACGCCGTGTCCACCGGGGCCCCCGGGCCCACGCGCACCGGCGGGATCGAGACCGATCCGGCGGTCGCTCACCTCGGCCAGGAATGCGCGAACCCCGGCGTAGGGCAGCCGGGCGACCAGCTCGCCGGCCGCGTCGAACAGCCCGAGCACGGCATCGAGGCTGCGGTCGGCGCGGAACCCGGCTCGGCCCCCGCGCAGGCTGGCGGCCAGCAGCGCGTCGGCCAGTCCCAGCCCCTGCCAGGCCCGCCACAGCGGAACCCGCGGGTCGGGGTCCTCGGCCACCGAGCGCACCGATTCCAGCAGGGTGCGCGCGGCGATGACCGGCGCACTCAGGTCCTCCGGCAGATCCTCGGGCAGCGGCGCGCCCAGCAGCGCGGCCGCCACCAGGTCGGCGGTCGGTCCGGAGTTGGCGGGATGAGCGACCCGCAGCCGCCGACGCAGCCGGCGCACCGCGTCGGTGTCCATGCCGAACCCGGGGGCGGTCATCAGATCGATCGCTCGCTCGCCGGTCAGCCGTGCCGGTTCCAGCGCGCAGTCCAGCAGCCGCAATATCGACCGGACGACCGGATCGTCCGACCCGGGATCGACCAGCCCGGTCGCGCAGGGCACGCCGGCCACCGCCAGGGCCCGCCGGACCACCGGCAGATCGGCGGCCGGCGAGCGCACCAGCACGGCCATCCGGGACCAGGCCAGCCCACCCCGCAGGTGCGCCCGACGCAGCTCGTCGGCCAGGAAGGCAGCCTCGCTCGCCGCGGTCGAGAAGGTCCGCACGACCACCTCGGCCGGGCGGGGTTCGCCGGCCGATGTCAGGTCGCGGTGCGGCCAGCCGCCGGGCAGCGCGGCCGCGACCCGTCGGGTGGCGGTGAGCACCGCGGGCCGTAGCCGGTGCGAGACGTCCAGCGACACCGTCTTCTCGACCGTGATCCGCCTCATCGCGCCGGGCTGCGACCCGCGAAAGGCGTAGATGGACTGGTCCGGGTCGCCGACGACGACCAACTCGTCGGCCCCGGAGGACAGCCGGTCGATCAACCGGGCCTGAGCCGGATCGACGTCCTGGTACTCGTCGACGAACAGCCGCCGGACCAGGCCCTGCTCGTGGGCCAGCACCGCGTCGTCGGCCAGGAGGGCCAACGCCGCCCGGGTCAATTCGGCCTGGTCCAGCGCCGGCCCGAGGCCGGCGGTGCCCTGCCGAAGGTCGGCCACGTCCTGGTACTCGCGGGCGAACCGAGCCGCCGCCTGCCATTCGGGGCGCCGGCGCCGGCGTCCCCACTCGGCCAGCCGGCTCGGGCCGATCCCCCGTTCGGCCGTGCGCAGCAGCAGCTCGCGCAATTCGGCCGCGAAGGTGGGCGAGCCCAGCGCCGGCCGCAGCGCCTCGGGCCACCCGCCGCCCTCGCCGTCCAGGTGGCCGGCCAGCAGTTCGCGCACCACGTGGTCGGACTCCCCCGCGGCGAGCAGGCGGGGAATGGACTCACCCGATCGGGCCGCCTGGCGGCGCAGCACGGCGAACGCGTAGCCGTGCAACGTCCGCACCATCGGTTCCCGGGTGGTCACCGACAGCCGCTGGGTGATCCGGGAGGTCAGCTCGGCGGCGGCCCGACGGGAGAAGGTCAGCACCAGGATCTGCTCGGGCGGCACGCCGCGGACCATGATGCGCTCAGCCACCGCCTCGACCAACGTCGCCGTCTTGCCGGTACCCGGGCCGGCCAGGACCCGCAGCCGGCGGCCCGCGTGGTCGATGACGGCTCGTTGCTCGGGGGTCGGCGACACCGGACCGGGCAGGCCCGGCCGCCGCAGGCGCAGGCTCGCGGGCCCGGCGGGGTCCGGGGCCGGGGCGAGCAGCTGGCTGGGGGTCATGACTCGATCCCACCACGAGGCACCGACAGTGCCCCGCTCCGACATGACCGCTCTCCGACATGACCGCCCTCCGACATGACTGGGTGCCACGCCGCCCCCGGCGGACCGTCCGGCCACACTGGCGGGATGGACATGGAGCTGGCTCAGCGGATGCTCGACGTGGTGGCCGCGGTGCCGGCCGGTCGGGTCCTGACCTACGGCGACGTCGCCGCCCGCGCCGGGAGCCGATCCCCCCGGCTCGCCGGATTCGTGCTGGCCAACCTCGCCGACGAGGGCACCCCGTGGCACCGGGTGCTGCGCAGCAACGGCACCCCGGCGCCCCACCTGGCCGACGAGCAACTGGCCCGCCTGCGCGCGGAGGGTGTGCTGGCCACCGACGGCCGGGTGGATCTGCGTCGCTACCGGTGGTCCGGCGAGTAGTCCCCATGTCCGATTTGCATCCACAACCGGCGCCGGCCGGTGGATTCGGCCCACCCGACGGGCCACCGTGGCCGCATGGACGACCTCTGCGGCCCGGCCCGCATCCGACTCGACGGCCCCCGCGGGCTGATCGCCGCCGTGCCCAGCGTGCTGGGCTTCCACCCCACCGACAGCCTGACGATGATGTGTTTCACCGGCGAGCGCAGCACCCTGGGGCCGGTGGCCCGGGTGGACCTGCCCCGCGGACGGGACCCCGGGCTGGTCCGCTTCCTGACCGGGACCGCGCTGACCCACGCCGACCAGGTCGCGATCCTGTGTTATCCGCGGCGGCGGTATCGGCCGGCCATCCTCGACGACCTGCAGACCGAGCTACGACGGGCCGGAATCACGGTGTTGACCGTGCTGGTCGTGCACGGCGGGCGCGCCTGGCCGACCCCGGTGCCCGGTCCCTTACGGCTGGTGGACAGCCTGCCGGTGCCCGGTCCGGACGACCCCACGGTCCGGGATCTGGCCGCCGCCAGCGTGCTCGAGGGTCGGGTGGTGCTCACCGACCGGGACCAGCTGCGGGCCTCGATCGCCGGCCCCCGGGGCCGCCGGCGTCGCGAGGTCGAACGGGCCATCTCCACCGTGACGCGGGGACGGACCCGACCCTTGCCCGAGCCCCCCGACCGGAACCCGGACGGGCCGGCGTTCGCCGGAGACGAGGACGTCCCGCCCCTGCCGGAACGGCTGCACCGGGTGATCGACTGGGCGTTGGCGCAGGTGGGCGAGACCGGGGCGGTGGATGCCGAGCTGGCCGCCGAACTGGCGGTCGCCTGCCTGCAGACGCCGATCCGGGACGGTGTCCTGATCCGGGCCCTGCTCGAACGGGATCAGACCTGGCTGGCGATGCTGATCGCGTGTGCCGCCTGGACCCCCGACGACCTGGCCGCCGGCATCTGTGCGGTGCTGGCCACGCTGGCCTACCGGCAGGGTGACGGTGCCCTGGCCCAGGTCAGCCTCGATCGGTGCCTGCTGGCCGAACCCGGCAACACGTTCGCGCCCCTGCTGCTCACGGCGCTGTCGGCCGGACTGCCGCCGGAGATCCTGGACGGCATGCTCGTGCCGATGAGTGAATGGGACGGTCTCGACGCCTTCGGCATCCGGCCCAATCAACTGCGCCACGGCACCGGCCGGCCGCACCCGGGCCGGCGGGACGGCGGAGACGGCGCGGTCGCGTGGACCGGCTAAGTGAGCGGCAGTGGTTCAGCGCAGGAACTGGTCCAGCCGCTCGGCCGTGGACAGGATGGCGATCAGGTCGGTCGGCGACGTCCGGGGGTGCGCCAGGCTGATCGCCAGTCGGAACAGCGCGGCGCGGCGGACCAATTGCGGCCAGTCCGGGCCGTCCGACCAGTCGGCGAGCAACTCGATCGGCGCACCACCGGCAGCGATGGCATCGATGGCCAGCACGCCGATGGCCCAGCCGGCCGGCCGCCAATACGGAGCCACGTCGATCACCGCGGGCATCGCGTTCCCGGCGAAGAGCACATGACCGTGCAGATCGCCGTGCACGAGCTGGTTCGGGGCGTCGACCGGGCGGCGCAGGGCGGCCAGTTCCCGGTAGGTGGTGGCCCCGTGCCCGTGGCCCAGACGGCCCTCGGTGTCGAGCACCTCACCCCAGGCCAGGCGGTCGGCCCAGCTGTGCAGGTCCGTGCGCTGCTTGAGAAATCGCGGTTCGGGCACGTCGGCGACGGCCTCGTGCAACGCCTGACCGGCCCGTCGGGCCTCCTCGAACCGGGGCGCGGGCGCGCCGGAGACGAACCGGTGGGCCGTCCATCCGGACACCACCCAGCGCCCGTCGGTCGACCGCACCGGACGGGCGATCCGGACGCCGGGCACCGGTCGCTGCTCGAACACCGACGCCAGCCAGCTGGCCTCGGCCGGGTCCTCGACCGGGCGGAAGACCGCGTTGCCGGCCCGCCAGGTCCGGCCCCGACCGCCCGGCAGCGGCTCCAGCTCGGCCGGGTTGGTGCTGAACGCGGTCAGCACGTGTTCCGGGGGTCGTCCGGATACGGCAGGCAGCACGGCGTCCAGCAGGTGGTCCCCGACGGAGGTGGCACCGCTGGCGGGCCGCTCATCCGGGTGCGCGGTCACCAGCAGACCGTACCGGGCGCACCACGCCGGGTGCCGGACCGCGCGCCGGTGGGGCCCGCCAGGGTGTCCCCCGCCGAAGGATCAACCGTCGGTCGATCAGTACGTGGGCAGACTCGGATCCACCTGCTTGATCCAGGCCAGGACCCCACCACCGACGTGCACCGCATCCCCGAAGCCCGCCTTGTGCAGCACGGCCAACGCCTCGGCCGATCGCGCTCCGGACTTGCAGTGCAGCACCAGCGGCCGGTCCATCGGCAACGAGGACAGGGCCTCGCCGGAGATGATGTCCCCCTTGGGGATGAGCACCGAGCCGGGGATGGAGACGATCTCGTACTCGTTCTGCTCGCGCACGTCGATCAGCACGAAGTCATCGCCCGCGTCCATCTTGGCCTTCAGGTCGCGCGCCGAGATGGTGTGGCTGATCGCGGCCTCGGCCGCCTCGTCGGACAGGGTTCCGCAGAAGGCGTCGTAGTCGATGAGCCCGGTGATCGGTTCACCGGCCGGGTCGCGGCGGATGCGTACGGTCCGGTAGGTCATCTCCAACGCGTCATAGACCATCAGCCGGCCGAGCAGCGGCTCGCCGATGCCGGTGATCAGTTTGATCGCCTCGGTGACCATGACCGAGCCGATCGAGGCACACAGCACACCGAGGACGCCGCCCTCGGCGCACGAGGGCACCATGCCGGGCGGCGGCGGCTCGGGGTACAGGTCGCGGTACTGGGGGCCGTACTCGGCCCAGAACACGCTGACCTGGCCTTCGAAACGGAAGATCGAACCCCACACGTAGGGCTTGCCCAGCAGCACGCAAGCGTCGTTGACCAGATACCGGGTGGCGAAGTTGTCGGTCCCGTCCAGGATCAGGTCGTACGGGGCGAAGATCTCCAACGCGTTGCCGGAGTCCAGCCGCTCGGTGTGCAGATTGACCGTCACGTACGGATTGACCTCGGCGATCGACTCGGCCGCCGACAGCGCCTTGGACTTGCCGATGTCGGACTGGCCGTGGATCACCTGCCGCTGCAGGTTCGACTCATCGACGGTGTCGAAGTCCAGAATGCCCAGCGTGCCGACGCCGGCCGCGGCCAGGTACAGCAGCGCGGGCGAACCCAACCCACCGGCTCCGACCACGAGCACCTTGGCGTTCTTCAGTCGCTTCTGACCGATCATGCCGACGTCCGGGATGATCAGGTGGCGCGAATAGCGTTCCACCTCGGCCTTGGTCAGCGACTCGGCCGGCTCCACCAGCGGTGGCAATGTCACGTTCTTCTCCTTGCGCAAGGACCACAGTTCTGCCTTCGAAGCAACCGCGAACGGCCGGCAGATCTTCCCAGAACCGGGAGGCGATCGATTCAGCCACCCCGGCGGACCGGCTCAGCCGGCCGGCGAGGGTGCCTGAGCCGGTGGGACTGCGGTCGCATCCGGGAACCGGTAGGGGTTCGGTGCGCAGACACTGCCGTCGGGCGGGATCGTCTGCGGATCCAGCACCGCCAGATCGTTGTTCGAGGTGCTCCAGGACTGCTGCATCATGATCGGCGCGGGAGCACCGTTGGCCGGGCACGGCTGATGGCGGTTGCCCAGGGCGTGACCGACTTCGTGGTTGATCGCGTACGCCCGGTAGGAATTGATGTCCCCGTTGTAGGACATCGCGCCGCGAACCCACCGCGCGTCGTTGATCATCACCCGGTCCATCCAGCCGTTGAAGCAGGACGCCTCCAGCGGGATGTCCCAGCCGCATCGGCCGGGATCGCGGATGCTCTGCTGGCTGGTCAGCGAGATGCGGATGTCGGGATCGCCGCTGTCGATCCGGGTGAAGCTCACCTGGCCGCCACCGATCCAGGACCGGGGGTCGGCCAGGGTGGCATCGACCACCTGGGCGAACTGCTGGTCCATGTCCGCGGGCAGCCCGTCCTCCACCTCGACGGTGTAGGTCAGCGCCCGCGAGCCGGTGCCCACGGTCGGGCTGGTCCCCGGGACCGTGTGCCAGGTGCCGTTGCCGGTGGTCGCGAAATCGGCGCCGGCCGGCAGTGCGGCAGCGGCGATCGAGCCCGCCACGTGCCCGTCGGCGTCCCGGTTGTTCGGGTCGGCCACTGCCGCCGGGGAGGCCGGACTGGATTCGACACTGGCACTGGGGGTGGCCACCGAGCTCGTCACCGATCCCGGTCCGGAGCCGCTGCTGAGCCCGCCGGTCGAGACCGGGCCGGTCGAGGGCTGCACCGCCGCGGCGGTGGTCGGAGTGTTGGACTGGCCGGCGGTCTGCACCAGCACGAGCAGGGTCAGCACCGCCAGCACGCTGATCGACACCAGGCGCCATCGATTGCGCCGGCTGAATCGCTCGCCGTAGGCCCCCGACCGGGCGGGCGGATCGGTCCGCCGGCGCGACCGCGAGGCGGGCCGGCTCGCCCCCGCTCGGGCGGCGCTCCCCCGCTCGGGATCGTTCGCCCCGGCCGTGGTCGAACGCGGGGACCGAGCCGGGTCACCCCCACTGGCCGATCGCCCGGCCCGGGACCCGGGTCGAGCGCCCGACGAGCGGGTACTGCCGGATCCGGTCGGGTCGGCTCCGGACTTCCCGGCCGGGGCGTCCCGGCGTGCCGTGGTGCCGTCCCGTCGTGCCGCGGCCGGGTCTCGCCGCGACGAGCCGGTGCCGGAGCCCCGGCGTCGGGGCGCCTCGGCATGGATCCAGGGCGAATCCTGCTCGTCCCAGAGCGACGAGGACGACAGCGACGAGGATGCGGGCGAAGTCGAGCTCGACGCCGACGACGCAGACCTGGACGATCGCGGCGCGGACGATCGCGGCGCAGAGGATCGCGGAGTGGAGGATCGCGGCGTGGACGGCCGCCACGCGCGGTCGTCGTAGCTGCGCGAGTCGTACGGCCGCGATTCGTACGGGCGCGAGCCGAACCGACCGGAGCTGCTATCCGGTGGCCCGTCGCCGGTATCGGGCCGGCGAGGACCGCCGGATTCCCAGGTCACGATGATGAGGTTCCCACAGCGGCCGGGACGGACCGCGATGGCGCGCCCGCGAGATCCGGCTCGGTCGGGGCGAAGTCGGATCCGGTCACGGTCCGAGCCCAGTGGGCCAGCATCGCCCGGGCGGTGGTCTCGGGTTCCTCCATTTGCGGCACATGTCCGCAGCCGGCGATCACCAGGAGTTGCGCATCGGGATAGGCGGCCGCCGCCCGCCGGGACAGTCGCACGTCCACCAGCCGGTCCCGGGTACCCCACACCACCAGCGTGGGCACCGTAATCCGCCCGGCCACCGCCGCGAACGAGCGCTGGCCGGTTCGCAGGTAGGAGCTCATCAGGCCGCGCAGATTACCGATCATCGACTCGTACACCCACGGCAGCCGGGCCCGCCAGGCGTGCTCCCGGGCGGCCAATGCGTAGTCCTGCTCGGTGACCACCTCGGGCCGGCCGAAGCACAGCTCACCCATGCCGCGAGCTCGCGCCGTCGGTGCGATCGACCCCAGCCGTTGGTAGGCCAATCCGGCCGTGCCGGGCATCAGCAACATCCCGAGCCGAGGATCGGCCCCACGATCGCCGGTGAGACGCAGGTCCGGTACCGCCGGCGCCAGCACGGTCAGGGTGCGCACCAGATGCGGCCACCCGGCGGCCACCTCGGTCACCACGACCCCCCCGTAGGAGTTGCCGACCAGGTGAACCGGGCCATCGCCGACGCGCTCGATGGTCGCGGCCACGACCCGTGCGTCCACCTGAGGTGAGTACCGGCCGCCCGGTGGCGGATCCGAGCGGCCGCTGCCCGGCAGGTCCAGGCTGTACCCGGTGGCCCGCGAGGCCAGCGCGGCGGACAACCTGGTCCAGTCGGTGGACGATCCACCCAGCCCGTGGACGTACCAGACCGGCGGGGCCCCGGCCGGACCCGGCTGCCGGCGGACGTGCACGCCCCCGCCCAGGATCAGGTGGGTGCGGCCGGCCGGGGCCGGCTGCGCGAGCGGAGGGATCGGCCCCAGCTCGCCCTGGTCCAGGGTCGCGGTGGTCCATTCCGCCAGGTCATCGCGCGCCGGCGGCCCGGCCACGTGCCAGGACGGCGTCGAGGTCATGACCTCATGGTGCTCCGATCCGAGTACCGCGCTCGTGTGGCCCGGCCGGTGATCCGGTCGCCGGCTCACCCCGGCTTCACCCCTCGTCCGCCTCCCGGACTTGTCCACATGTCCGAATTCCGTCCACATCCGGCCCGAATCCGCGCCACGGGTGCGGCCAACCGATCACGCTGGCCTGGTCGACCGATTCACCGGCCATGGCCGGGATCACCCGTTCGACACCGGCACCACCCCTTTGCCACACCCGCTGCCCCACCGCCGAACACGCCCGACGACACCCCCAATGACATCAGCGATGACATCCCCTGACGACCCCATCCGGGAGGGACCGGCCATGACAGGACCCACGCTGGCCGTGGACAGCGAATCGATCCGCGCGGCGGCGACCATCGTGGACCAGGCGGCCGCCGCGTTCGCCGGCGGCGGCACCGCGCAGCGCCCGGCGTCGCCGTTGACCGACGGGAGCCTGGGGGCCTCGGCGGCCGCGCAGGCCGCGGTCGCCGCTGCGGCGCGCCAGCTGGCCCGCGGCCAGGACGCCACGCTCGGCCTGGCCGAACGCACGCACACCATTGCCGGAGCGATGACCACCGCGGCCACCTTCTTCGACATCGTCGACTCGACGATCGGCGCCCTGCGATGACGGGCTCCGGCGGGTCGTTGGCCCGCCTGGCCATCGCCGACACGGCCCGGCGCCTGGGGCATGCGGACCCGGTCGCGCTGGTCGACGAGTTGGCCGAGGTCGACGTGCGGGGGCTGCGGGCCTGGCACGAGCTCAGCGCCGCCGCCGGGCAATCGCTGTCGACCGGCGCCGATCGGCTCGGCCGGGCGGTGTCGGCGGTGGCCCAGGCCTGGTCCAGCCCGGTCCCGCGGGCATCGGTGGACCTTCATCGGCAGGCCGCACGGGAGGCCCACGAGGTGATCGGCCGTCAGCTCGACGTCGCTCTGGACACGATCGGCACGCTGGAATCGACCAGGATCTCGGCGTCGGCCGAGCTGGACCGGGCCGAGGACCGCATCGTGGGCACCGGTTGGCCACCGAGCGAGGACCTGCTCACCTGGGCGACCACCACCGGCTGCCTGCCGACCATCGCGGCGACCATCGGCGGCCTGGCCCAGACCGTCCAGCAGCTCGGCCGGCGCAACGACGCGGCGCTGGAAGCGTTGACCGCGGCCCTGCGGGAGGACCCGTCGGCACCGGTGGACACCCTGCGGGCCATCATGCCGGCGGCGTTTCCCGGTGCGTCCCCGCCCCGTGAACCCGCCCGCGCGCCCGTCGACCAGGACAACCTGGACCGACTCGCCGTCGACCTCCGGTCCAGCGACATCAGCGTGCTCATCGCCGCCCGTGGCGTCCAGGCCGCCCTGGATCAGGCCCGGACGGCCGGCGGGAACGCCCAGCTGCTGGTCTACGAGTCGGCCAGCTCGTCCAGCCAGGGCCGGGCGGCGATCAGCATCGGCGACATCACCACCGCCGACAACGTGGCCGCGCTGGCCCCGGGGGTGGGCAGCTCGCCGACCTCGATGATCGAAGGCATCGACGACGCCGTCGCGCTGCGCGATCGCGCGCAGCAGCTCGAGGGGTCCAGCCGGACCGCGGTGGTCGCCTGGTACGGCTACGACGTGCCACTGGCCGCGCTGGGCGGCTCGCCGATGACCCCCGGAGCGACCGTGGCCGACCTGGCGACCACGGTGAACGACATGGCCGCCCGGGCGGGCGGCGGCCAACTGGTGCAGGATCTGGACACCTTCCGGCAATGGGCGCCGCCGGACGCCCGGTTCATCGGCATCGGCTTTTCCATGGGGTCGACCACGGTGTCGGCCGCGGCCGCGCGCCGCGCGGGGTTCGACGACCTGGTCATGCTGGGCTCACCCGGGGCCAGCGTCGAGGTCGAGACGGCGGACGACTATCCGGGGATGACCCCGGACCACGTGTGGGTGGGTTCGCTGGACAACGACCCCATCACCAAGGGCATCACCGATGGTGCCGCCGAGCTGCTCAACGGGCTCGGTCTCAATCCCTTCCAACCCACCCCGTTCGGACCCGACCCGGCCGACGCCGACTTCGGGGCCCGGGTGATGGACCTGACCTCGAACGCCCCGGACGTTTCGGTACAGCTGGGCGGACCGTTCGGACTGCTGACCTCGGCAGCGGCCAACGAGATGCTCGACCTGCAACTGAATCATCAGCAGGGCAATTACCTGTCGGGACCGAGCTTGGACGCGGTGGCCGCGGTGGTCGTCGGCGACTACGACGCGGTACCACTGCGGCCGGGCCGCTGAGGTCCGGAGCGGCCGGGCCGCTGAGGTCCGGAGTGTCGCCGGCGGCCGCGTAGGGTGAGCGCGGGCGAACGAGAAGGGACGCTGGGCTTCGATGACCGACGCGACGCGGGTGACGCCGCGGCTGAGCAAGTCCGCCCGTCGGACCCAGCTGCTGGCCGCGGCCAAGGCCGTGTTCGTCGCCCAGGGGTATCACGCGGCCGCAATGGACGACATCGCCGTCCAGGCCGGGGTCAGCAAGCCCGTGCTGTACCAGCACTTTCCGTCCAAGCTCGAGCTGTACCTGGCCCTGCTGGGCGAGTCGGCCGACGAGATGGTGCGATTGGTGCGCGAAGCGCTGCGGGCCTCGACCGACAACCATGTGCGGGTCGACAACGCGGTGGCTGCCTATTTCAACTTCGTCGCCGACAACGGCGAGGCCTACCGGCTGATCTTCGAATCAGACCTGCGGGGCCAGCCCGAGGTCGAGTACATCGTCGAACACGCGTGGGACAAATGCATCTCGGCGATCACCGAGACGATCACCACCGACACCGGCGTCGACGTGGAACGGGCGCGACTGCTGGCCTCGGGCATGGTGGGCCTGTCCCAGGTCAGCGCCCGCTACTGGATCCAGCAGTCGCCGCACGTGTCCCGGGCCGAGGCCATCGAACTGCTTTCCACGCTGATGTGGCGCGGCATTTCCCGGTTCCCCCGCCAGCACGAGGCGGCGGGGGCCGAACCGGGCCAATCGTTCTCGACTCAGGGCGAGTAGCTGAACCCCACCCGGCGGCTGTCGGCCGGAGCGATCTCCACATAGCCGATCCGCGAGGACGGCACGATCACCCGGCGGCCCTTTTCGTCCACCAGCACGAGCGTCCCACTGGGGTCCTTGAGCGATTCGGCGACCAGCGCTTCGATCTCGGCGGGTTCGGATGCCGAACTGACCACCAGCTCACGCCCGGTGTCCGTCACACCGATCTTGACGTCCACGCCAGACCTCCATCGTCCTGTCACCGTGCTCGATCACGCCGCCCGGTCACCGGGCGGGTCGCACCCCAGGCTAGTGCAGCGCGGCGGAGGTTCTGGCCGCCGCCCGTCCGCCGACCGCGAACAGGGACATCAGCCCCGGCGCCCACGGCAATCCGCCGCGCTCAGAACAGGGTGCCGTCGACCTCGATGCCGCGCAGCGACTCGTAGTCCAGCACCACGCACCGGATGCCCCGGGTCTGCGCCAGCGTGCGGGCCTGCGGGGCGATGCTCTGCGCGGCCAGCACCCCGGAGACCGGCGCCAGCAGCGGATCTCGGTTGAGGTAGTCCAGGTAGCGGGTGAGCTGCTCGACGGCATCAATGGTCGCCCGACGCTTGACCTCGACGGCCACGTAACCGGACCGGACCGGCGCCGGGGCGACCACCACGGCGCCGTCGGCCGGCAGCTCGCCGGGACCGTCGCCGGGCGCGTCCAGGACGATCTCCGGGCCGCCGTCCCGGCACATCAGATCGACCGGACCGATGGGCGTCGGGAACTCGCGCCGGACCAGGGTCCAGCCGTCCCCCAGCGTGCCCACGTGCTCGGCCAACAGCGCCTGCAGGTGCGCCTCGACGCCGTCCTTGACCAAGCCGGGATCGGCCCCCAGGTCGTGCGTGGAATCGTGCAGCACCTCGTCCAGGGTGATGACCAACCGTTCGCCGGCCTTGTTCTCGACGGTCCAGCGTTCGTCGGATTCGACCAGCCGGCACGGCGGGGACATCCAGTTCAGGGGTTTGTAGGACCCGCCGTCGGCATGCACCAGCACCGACCCGTCGGCCTTGACCATCAGCAACCGGACCGCCGGGTCCAGATGGGCCGTCAACCGGCCGACGTAATCCACTGAACACCGAGCCACGACCAGACGCACCCGGACACCTTAGTTGGCCGAGTGGGCGAGGCCACCATCGAGCAGTTGGCCGAGCGGGCGAGGCCACCATCGAGCAGTTGGCCGAGCGGGCGAGGCCACCATCGACGAACGCGACCCGATCGATCCGATCAGGACTCGTCGGCGGAATCGACTCGTTGGATCCGGCCACCCAGCGCGGTCATGTCCTCGACGAAATGCGGGTAGCCCCGGTCGATGTGGAAGACCTCGTGCACCTCGGTGACTCCGTCCGCGGCCAGCCCGGCCAGCACCAGGCCGGCGCCGGCGCGGATGTCGGTCGCCCAGACCGGGGCACTGGAAAGCTGCTCGCGCCCCCGCAGCGAGGCATGGTGGCCGTCGGTCCGGGCGTCGGCGCCCATCCGGATCAGCTCGTCGACGAAGCGGAAACGGGCCTCGAAGACGTTCTCGGTGATCAACGAATGTCCGTCGGCGACCGCGGCCAGGGCCAGCGCCATCGGTTGCAGATCGGTCGGGAAACCGGGGTAGGGCATGGTGATGAAGTCGACCGCCTTGGCCCGCTGGGCCATGGTGACCCGGACGGCGTCCGGCTCGGTCTCGATCTGGGCACCGGCGCTGCTCAACCGTTCCAACGGTGCGGTCAGGAACGCCGGGTCGACCCCCTCGACCCGGACCGAGCCCTGGGTGATTGCGGCGGCGTACGCCCAGGTCCCGCCCACCACCCGGTCACCAACGGTGCGGTGACTCGTCGGGTGCAGCCGGTCGACCCCGTCGATGGTGATCGTCGCGGTCCCGGCGCCCTCGATCTGGGCCCCCATCTGCTGCAGCAGGCGGGCCAGGTCGATGATCTCCGGCTCCCGGGCGGCGTTGTCGATCACCGTGGTCCCCCGGGCCAGCACGGCGGCCATCAGGATGTTCTCGGTCGCGCCGACACTGGGGAAGTCCAGACCGATCAGGGCGCCGTGCAGTTCGGCGGCGGAACCGACCACCTTGCCGTGCTCGATGCTCATCGAGGCGCCCATGGCCCGCAGACCGGACTGGTGCATGTCCAGCGGACGCGAGCCGATCGCGTCGCCTCCGGGCAGCGCGACCTGGGCCCGCCGGCAGCGGCCCATCAACGGACCGAGCACGCAGACCGAGGCCCGCAACCGGCCGACGGCCGGGAAATCGGCGTGGAAGGACAGTTCGGCCGGCGTGGTGATGGTGACCGTGTCCCCGGCCAGAGCCACCTCCGCGCCCAGCCCGCGCAGCACGTCGGCCATCAGCGGCACGTCCAGGATCTCGGGGCAGTTGGAGATCTCGGTCGTGCCCTCGGCCAGTAGCGCCGCGGCCATCAGCTTGAGAACGCTGTTCTTGGCCCCGGCCACCCGGACCGTGCCGGACAGGCGTGATCCTCCGGTCACCAGGAAGCGTTCCACGCCAGGAACTGTATCCGGCGCCGCGCACTGGTCACGACCGAAGCGCGTTCGGTCCGAGCGGCCCAGGCTGCCCCGGACGGGACCGGTTGGGGCCGTAGGGTGGGCGCATGGCCGTGCATCTGACCCGCATCTACACCCGGACGGGCGACGACGGCACGACCGGTCTGGCCGATTTCAGCCGGGTGCCCAAGACCGATCCGCGGCTGGTCGCCTACGCCGACTGCGACGAGACCAACGCGACGTTGGGGCTGGTGATCGCGCTCGGCGCGCCCGCCGAACCGGTGGCCGCGGTGATCCGCCGGGTGCAGAACGAACTGTTCGATCTGGGTGCCGATCTGGCCACGCCGATCCGGACCGACCGGCCGGCGCCGGCCCACGAACTGCGGATCACCCAGGCCTACATCGACCGGTTGGAGGCCGACTGCGACACGTTCAACGCCGACCTGCAGACGTTGAAATCGTTCATCCTGCCCGGCGGGACGCCGAGCGGGGCATTGCTGCATCTGGCCCGGACGGTGGCGCGGCGGGCCGAGCGCAGCGCGTGGGCGCTGCGGGCGGCCGATCCGGACGGGTCGAACCCGCTGGCCGCGGCGTACCTGAACCGGCTGTCGGACCTGCTGTTCATTCTGGGCCGGGCCGCCAACCCGGACGGCGACGTGCTCTGGGTTCCGGGCGGCGAACGCGCCGCCGACTGATCGGCGGGATGGGTCAGCTCTTGCGGACGCCCCGGTGGAACAACCGGACGGAGCGGCTGGCCGGCGGCATCGACTCGAGCCAGGATCGCAGCCCGGTGAGTGCTTCCTCGGCCACGGCCAACTCGAGTTCGGTGCCGCCGTGCGTACATCGCACGATGACCGCGTCGACCGGCAACAGATCCGGTTCGGTGCCGACGGCGGTGCGGCGCCGGCCCAGCCGCAGCGACTCACGGTGCAGCCGTCGCGCCGCCCCCGGCCAGGGCGAAAACGCCCGGTAGAGCAGGAGTTCGTTGCCGTGATAGCGGCCTTGGCCCAGCACCCAGCCGCTGCCGTCGGGCCGCAGCTTGCGCCGCCAGCTGATGTCGATCGCCCCGGACCGGATCAGTACGGAGCGTCGCAGGGCGATCACACAGATCGAGACCACGACGACAACCAGCACCGCCACACCAAGCAACTGGGCCAGCGACGCGAAGTCCATGTCGGGAACGGGCCGATTCGGCTGCTAGATCTCGTTGCCGGTGGCCAGCAGCTGAGCCTGGGCCCGGCGCAGGTCCGCCTCGGTATCGGCCGAGTCGCCACCGCTGGACCTCGCCCGCTCGTAGGCGGCTCGGGCCTTGGTCACGTCGATCTCGTCGGACAGCTGAGCGTCCTCGGCCAGGATGGAGACGCCCTCCTTGGTGACGGAGAGGAAGCCACCGTGCACCGCGACACCGAGGACGTTGCCGCTGGGTTCGATGATCCGGGCCGCGTAACCCTCGCGCAGCTGCGCCAGCAGCGGCGAATGGCCGGCCATCACGCCGATGTCACCGTCCACGGTGCGGGCGACGACCAATTGCGCCGGACCCGACCACAGCTCGCGCTCGACGGCGACCAGATGGACCTGAATCTCTGCCACGAACGCCTGGCCTTCCGCTCGATGTCGTCTCGGTGAACTCGCCTTGGTCACGCAGGCAATCCGACTCACGACCACGGGACCACGGCGGCACGGTCCGGCTGATGGCGCGGCGTGCCCAGAGCCCCGACCCGTGACGGATCGGACCCGTGGAGTCTAGCCGACGCCCCGGCGCGGTCCGGCCCGGCCTCGGCGCGGCGCCGGGAGCACCGCTGTGCGCTTGGCCACGTCGATCGGCCGGACCGGTCCGGCCGGATGTGGTCCGACCTGGGCGTTGTGGACAACTCGACGGGGCTGTCGGCCGAAAGTCGTACGGTTCCGCGGCATGAACGCCGCATGGAATTCACCGGACCGTTTCCACCACGGTTCGAACCGGGGTTCCGGTCGCCTGCTGGCCGCGGCCGCCGCGGCGATCGCGTCCGCCCGGGTCGCGTCGTGATGGGGGCCCGCAGAAGGGGACCCGCGTCCCGCGGTCGCCGGGTGGTCACCGCGCTGGCGGTGATCGGGCTCGGGCTCGGGCTTGGCGGTTGCACCGGCAACCTGGTGGTCGATCCCGGGCCGAGCACCGCCGGCGCGGCCATCGCCGACGTCCGGCCGACCGGTCCGGACGAATGGCGCCGGACCGTCCCGCTGGAGCCGTTGACGGTTCCGGCCGAGATGGTGGCACCGGCCGACCGCTTCGACGGGGGCGCCATGGTCAGTGGCACCCCGAGCAACCCGGCCCTGGTCGCCGCGGTCGGCACCCGGCCCGGCGGCGAGCGGTATCTCCGGGTCTCCCGATGGACCGGCACCGGGTTCGAGCACGGGTCGGTCACCCCGCCGGCGCCCGGTTCGGTGCAGGCCGTCGCGGCCGCCGGCAACGCGACGGTGACCGCCCTAGCCGGCTGGACCTGGCAGACCGGGTCGATCGCCCCGTTCCTGCTCATCTCGACCGACCGCCGGTCCTGGACGCCGGTCGACCTGCCCGTCGAGCTGGCCGGCTACCGCATCGTGGCCGTGGCCGCCGACGGCGGCCAGCTCGTCGCATTGGCCCAGCACCCGAGCGGATCAGCGGTCGTCGTCAGCCTGGACGCCGGGGGCGCCCTCACCCTGCATCCGTTGCCCGATCGGCCCGCCGGCCAGGATCGCGACCTCACCGGGCTGGCCGTTTCCGGCGGCACCGTCGTGGTCATCGGTGGCCAGGGACCCGCCGGCAGCGAGCGGCCCCAGGTCCTGCGCTCCATCGACGGCGGTGCGACCTGGACCGATCCGGCCGAGATCTCGGCCGCCCGCACCGTCTCGGTCAGCGGGATCGCCGCCCTACCGGGCGGGTTCATGATCACCGGCGCGCAGACGGCGGACGGTGTGGACCAGACGGGGATGCGGGCCGCGGCGTGGTTCTCCGCGGACGCCGTGACCTGGGCCGCCGAGAGCGTGCCCGAGGCGGACGGCTTCCGGTGGGACGACTACTCCAGTGCGGCCGGGGCGCCGACGGCGGCCAACGGGCACCTGCTGGTGCTGATCGACAGCACCTCGGCGCTGTACTCGCGCCTGCTGGAACGGTTGCCGTCAGGGCAGTGGATCGACATGGGCGCGACCGACAAGGTCGCGCGCGGCACCGGCGCTGCCGGCACCGTGGTCCCACTGACCGAACCGACCGGCGGCCAGGCCCCGGGGTCTACCCTGGTCGCCATCGAGGGCGCGGCCGGCCTGTCGCTGGGGCGGTTCGCATCCGGCCTCTGGGACACCCTGCTCACCCCGGACGCCGCTGCCCCCCTACCGTTCTTCAACCGGACCCGATCCAGTTCCGCCGAGCGCTGGCGAGCAATCGTCCGGCAGCGTCATCTGGAGCCGTGGCAGGACAGTGGGTGGGCCATGTGGTGGCAGCCGACCGAGGTCGGGTTGGTCCCGGGAGCCATCGCGGATCTGCCCTGGGATCCGGCCGAACTGACCGGACTGAGCGACCTGAGCAACGTGGTCCGCAGCTCGACCGGCGACGCCGAGCTGGCGATGGCCGCCGCGCGTGACAGCGACCAGGGGTTCTGGCACATCGCGGGTTGGTTCCGGCCCGCGCTGGGCCAGCCCTGGACCCCGGTCACCGGCTTCGCCGGCTCCGGAACCCAGCAACAAGTGGCCACGGCGGATAAGGTCGGCTCCCGCTGGTTCGTCGGCGGGTGGGGACGGTCCGCGACCGACGGCGGGGCCGACGATCAGGGCGCTGCGGACGATCAGGCGATGATCTGGAGCTCCGACGACGGGGTCAGCTTCACCAGCGCGCCGGGTGACTTCGCGGTCGGTGACGGACACTCGGCCGTCATCGACATCTGCGCCGGTCCCGACGGCACCCCGCTGGCGGTCGGCCAGATCGAGGATGCCCAGGGCACCGGCGTCGCCGCGCTCTGGACCGAGCAGGATGGCCGGTGGGTGCGCACCGATCTGCCGAATCCGCCCGCCGCCGGCAGTTCCTTTTCCGCCTGCGCCGTCGAGGACGGGGTGCTGGTGATCGACGGCGACCTCGGCTACCGGTCCGAGCGGTGGAGCTGGTCGGCGCCCGCGGGCTTCCAGCTGCTCGCCCCACCTCGGGTCGACCGGGCCGGCGACGGGTCCGCGCCGTCAACCACCGAGGGCGCGACCGACCCGGGCGCGGCCGACCAGCAGCGCAGCGAGCTGCGGTCGGTCCAGTCAGCCGGATCGGGCTACGTGGCCTCCGGCCGCATCGACTCGGCCACCTACACCGGGCCGGTGCTCTGGGTCTCGCCCGACGCGCAGCGCTGGCGGTGGGTGCCCCTGCGGGTCCACCGGCCGGACTCGTGGTCGCTGGTCAGCGTGGTCGACCAGGACGTGGTGATCCTGTGCTCCTCGGCCACCGATTCGCAGGCGTGGCGCGTGCCGGACATCGCCACGGTCATGGCCGGGATGCCGGCGTCCGGCTGAGCCCGCCCCGCCCCGGTTCCTGCCCCACCCTGGCCCGGCCGCGAGCTCGAGCGCGACACGACAACGGCGGCCGCCCCAACCCGAATCCGGGCTGAGGCGGCCGCCGTGGGCGACTGACCGGACTACAGGGTCTTGGCCTTGGCCAGCACGTCGTCCATGCCGCCGACGTTGAGGAACGCCTGCTCGGGGATGTTGTCGTACTCGCCCTTGGCGATGGCGTCGAAGGAGGCGATGGTCTCCTCCATCTCCACGTAGGAGCCCTCCATGCCGGTGAACTGCTTGGCCACGAAGAAGTTCTGGCCCAGGTACCGCTCCATCCGGCGAGCGCGGCCGACGAGGAGCTTGTCCTCTTCGCCCAGCTCGTCCATGCCCAGGATGGCGATGATGTCCTGCAGTTCCTTGTACTTCTGCAGGATCCGGATGACCTCCTGCGCGACCCGGTAGTGCTCGTCGCCGACGAACTGCGGGTCCAGGATCCGCGAGGTCGAGGACAGCGGGTTCACCGCGGGGTAGATGCCCTTCTCGGTGATCGCCCGGTCGAGCTCGGTGGTGGCGTCCAGGTGCGCGAAGGTGGTCGCCGGCGCCGGGTCGGTGTAGTCGTCGGCCGGCACGTAAATGGCCTGCAGCGAGGTGATCGACCGGCCCTTGGTCGAGGTGATCCGCTCCTGCAGCTCGCCCATCTCATCGGCCAGGGTGGGCTGGTAACCCACCGCGGACGGCATCCGGCCCAGCAGCGTGGACACCTCGGAGCCGGCCTGGGTGAACCGGAAGATGTTGTCGATGAACAGCAGCACGTCCTGGTTCTGCACATCGCGGAAGTACTCGGCCATGGTCAGCGCGGACAGTGCGACCCGCATCCGGGTGCCCGGGGGCTCGTCCATCTGGCCGAAGACCAGCGCGGTGTCGTTGATGACGCCGGACTCGGTCATTTCGGTGAAGAGGTCGTTGCCCTCGCGGGTCCGCTCCCCCACGCCGGCGAACACCGAGGTGCCACCGAAGTTCTTGGCCACCCGAGTGATCATCTCCTGGATGAGCACGGTCTTGCCCACGCCGGCGCCACCGAACAGGCCGATCTTGCCGCCCTGCACGTACGGGGTCAGCAGGTCGATGACCTTGATGCCGGTCACCAGCTGCTGGGTGCGGCCCTCGAGCTGATCGAATGCCGGGGGCTTGCGGTAGATCGGCCAGTGCTCGGCGTCCTCACCGGTGCCCGGCGCGTCCAGGCATCGGCCGAGCGCGTTGAACACGTGACCCTTGACCGCGTCGCCGACCGGCACCGAGATCGGGGCCCCGGTGTCGGTGACCGACGCGCTGCGGACCAGGCCGTCGGTGGGCTGCATCGAGATGCAGCGGACGATGTCGTCGCCCAGGTGCAGGGCGACCTCGAGGGTCAGCGTGCGCGCCGGCCCGCCCTCGGTCACCCGCACGTGCAGGGCGTTGAGCAGATCGGGCACCTGGCCGCGCGGGAACTCGACGTCGACGACGGGCCCGATCACCCGCACGACGCGTCCGGTGGTGGCGCGCGCCTCAGTTGTGGTCATAGGTCCTCAGTCCTCTTCGTTCCCAAGTGCGGCCAGAGCGTCTGCGCCGCCGACGATCTCGGTCAGTTCCTGGGTGATCTGGGCCTGCCGCGCCTGGTTGGCCTGGCGGCTCAGATTCCGGATGATGTCGTTGGCGTTGTCGGTGGCCGCCTTGCAGGCGGCCCGCCGAGCGGCGGATTCCGAGGCCGCCGCGTCCAGCAAGGCGGCGTAGATCCGCGTCTTGAGGTACTTGGGCAGCATCTCGTCCAGCAGCTGGTCCGAGGACGGCTCGAACTCGTAGGCCGGCAACAGCGGGGTCGCCTCGTCCCGCTCGACGTACTCGATCTCCATCGGCGCCATCCGCCGCGCCTGCGGCCGCTGGGTGATCATCGAGACGAAATGCGTCGAGACCAGGTGGATCTCGTCGATGCCCGGCTGTCCGTCGCTGGACTGCCCGGCCGATCCGGCCAGGAACGAGGGCAGGATCGCCTCGGTCGCCGCCTCGGCGTGCGCGTAGGTGGGGCGTTCGGAGAACCCGGTCCACGTCGCGGCCAGCGGCCGGTTGCGGAAGGTGTAGTAGCCCACGCCCTTGCGTCCGATGACGTAGAGCACCGACTCCTTGCCCTGCGAGCGCAACAGGGCGGCCAGTTCCTCGGCCGCCTTGATGGCCATCGCGTTGTACCCGCCACACAGGCCACGATCCGCGGTGATCAGCAGGATGCCGGCCCGCTTGGCGTCGTCCCGCTCGTTGAGCAACGGGTGGTCCAGCGTGGAGGCGGAGGCCAGGGACGACAACACCTGGGTGATCTGGCGCGAGTACGGGGCCGCCGCCGCCACCTTGGCCTGAGCCTTGGCGATCCGCGACGTGGCGATCATTTCCTGCGCCTTGGTGATCTTCTGGGTCGACTTGACCGACTTCACCCGTTGACGCAGTACACGAACCTGTGCCGCCATGACTCACCTCCCTGCATTCCGACGACCGACATGATGAACAGCCTCACTTCTTCGGAGCGGGCCGCTGGACCTGCACCTTCTCCTGGCCGACCGCGGCCGCATCCATCGGCTTCACCGCGGGCTCGCGGCCCAGGATGGTGCCTTCGGAGGTGGTGAAGGTGTCGGCGAACTCGGCCAGCGCGGCCTTGAGCGCGTCCTCGGAATCCCCGGAGAGCACCTTGGACTCGCGGATGGCCTGCAGCGGGCTGCCGGAGGCGTGCCGCAGGTACTGCAGGAACTCGGTCTCGAAGCGGCGCACGTCCTCGACCGGGACGCGATCCAGGTGACCACGGGTGCCGGCCCAGATCGAGACGACCTGCTCCTCCACCGGGTACGGGGTGAACTGCGGCTGCTTGAGCAGCTCGACCAGGCGGGAGCCGCGGGACAGGGCGCGCTTGGACACGTCGTCCAGGTCGGAACCGAAGGCGGCAAACGCCTCCAGCTCGCGGTAGGCCGACAGGTCCAGACGCAGCGTGCCGGACACCGACCGCATGGCCTTGATCTGGGCGGCGCCACCGACGCGGGAGACCGAGATGCCGACGTTCACGGCCGGGCGGACACCGGCGTTGAACAGGTCGCCTTCCAGGAAGCACTGTCCGTCGGTGATGGAGATAACGTTGGTCGGGATGTACGCCGAGACGTCACCGGCCTTGGTCTCGATGATCGGCAGACCGGTCATCGATCCTGCGCCCAGCTCGTCGGAGAGCTTGGCGCAACGCTCGAGCAGCCGGGAGTGCAAGTAGAAGACGTCACCCGGGTAGGCCTCGCGGCCCGGCGGGCGGCGCAGCAGCAGCGAGATCGCGCGGTAGGCCTCGGCCTGCTTGGACAGGTCGTCGAAGATGATCAGGACGTGCTTGCCCTGGTACATCCAGTGCTGGCCCAGGGCCGAACCGGTGTACGGGGCCAGCCACTTGAACCCCGCCGAGTCCGAGGCCGGGGACGCCACGATAGTGGTGTACTCCAGCGCGCCGGCATCCTCCAGCGACTGCCGGACACCGGCGATCGTGGTGCCCTTCTGGCCGACGGCGACGTAGATGCAGCGCACCTGCTGCTTGGGATCGCCGGTCTCCCAGAACTGCTTCTGGTTGATGATGGTGTCGACGCAGACCGCGGTCTTGCCGGTCTTGCGGTCACCGATGATCAGCTGGCGCTGACCCCGGCCGATCGGCGTCATCGCGTCGATCGCCTTGATGCCGGTCTGCAGCGGCTCACTCACGCCCTGCCGCTCGACCACGGTGGCGGCCTGCAGCTCCAGGGCGCGGACCTCGTCGGAGGCGATCTCGCCCAGGCCGTCGATCGGCTGCCCGAGCGGGTTGACGACCCGGCCCAGGAAGGCGTCGCCGACCGGCACCGAGAGCACCTCGCCGGTCCGGGTGACCTGCTGGCCCTCCTCGATGGAGGTGGCGTCGCCGAGCAGCACCGCACCGATGTGGCGGACGTCGAGGTTCAGCGCGACGCCCAGCACCCCACCCGGGAACGAGAGCAGCTCGTTGGCCATGGCCGAGGGCAGGCCCTCCACGGTCGCGATGCCGTCACCGGTCTCCGCGACGATGCCGACCTCCTCCCGCGTCACCTCTGGTGCGTAGTTGGAGACGTACGTCTCGATCGCAGAGCGGATCTCGTCGGGTGAGATCGTCAACTCGGTCATCGGGTTCCCGTTCTATGTCTTCGGTGGTACTGGTGCGAGTCTGCCTGAACTGCCCTGTGCGGGGGTGCTAGCCGGCCATTCGCCGGCGCAGCTCGTCGAGCCGCCCGGCCACGGTGCCGTCGATCACTTCGTCACCGATCTGCACCCGGATACCGCCCAGGATGCCCGGCTCGACATCGACGTGAGTGGTGACCTCACGGCCGTAGATCCGGGCGAGCGAGGCCCGCAGCCGGTCCAGCTGCGCCGCGGTCAACGGTCGGGCGGTCTTGACGAAGGCGACGATCTTGTCGCGCCGCTGCGCGGCCTGATCGAGCAGCTCCCGCACCCCGTGGGTGAACGAACGCCCGGCGGTGTCGCGGGCCAGCGCATCGACCAGCTCGGTCACCAGGGTGTGCGCCCGGCCCGAGAGCAGCTGATGCACCAGCGCCGACCGCGCCGCCGGATCGGCGGTCGGGTCGTCCAGGATCACCGACAGCTCGGGGTTGGCGTCCACGATGCGGCCGAACCGGAACAGCTGGTCCTCGACCTCGTCGAGTTCGCCGGTGCGTTCGGCCCGCCGGAACATCGCGGTCCGGCTCAGCCGGCGCAGCGCGTCCTGCAGGTCGCGGGACGAGGCCCACTCCTGCCGGACGGCGAACTGCACCACCTCGAGCGCCGGCGCGCTGATCTTGCTGCCGAGCAGCTGCTGCACGATGCCCGAGCGGGCATCGGGCGACAGCGTGTTCTCCGACAGGGTTCGCCGCAGCGAGACCTGGGTGAGCAACAGGTCGGACACGCCGTCCAGATCGCTGCCCAGCGCGGCCAGGCCGACCCCGCTGAGCGGCTCCGAGACCTCCAGCAGGTGCTGGTTGGTCGCGACCAGGGCCTCGCGGCTGGCGATGTGCTGGATCATCAGCGGTCCAGCTCGGCCAGGAACCGCTCGACCGTCCGGTTCTGGCGGGCGTCGTCGTCCAGCGACTCGCCGACGATCCGGCCGGCCAGGTCGACCGAGACGCGACCGAGGTCGCTGCGCAGCTCGGCGACGATCTGCGCCCGCTGGGCGTCGAGCTGGGCCCGACCGGCCGCGGCGATGCGCTCGGTCTCGGCGTGCGCCTGAGCGAGCATGTCGTCGCGGATCGCCTGGGCCTGCGCCCGGGCGTCCTCGCGGATCTTGGCGGCCTCTTCGCGAGCCCCGGCCAGCTGCTGGTTGTAGCGATCCAGCGCCGCCTTGGCCTCGTTCTGGGCCTCCTCGGCCTTGGCGATGCCGCCTTCGATGGCCTTGGTCCGAGCGGCGAACGCCTTCTCGAACTGCGGCCAGACGAACTTGCCCAGCACGACCAGCAACAGCGCGAAGCCGATGGCCGCGATCACGACCTCGCCCCAGGGCAGGCCGATGGGGTTGGTCGTGCCTTCCTCAGCGGCAGCCGTGGCTACTCCAGAGGCAATGAATTGGGTCATGACGATCCTGCACTCTCCCGCGGTCGGTGTCGGATCAGGTCAGGATGAACGGCACCACGAAGCCCAGCAGGGCCAGCGCCTCGGACACCGCGAACCCGAGGAAGGCGTAGGTCCGGGTCAGGCCGGCCGACTCGGGCTGGCGAGCGGTGGACGAGATGTAGGCCGCCCAGACGATGCCGACACCGATACCCGGGCCGATGGCGGACAGGCCGTAGCCGAGAGTGCCGACGTTGCCGGTCAGTTCGGCGAGTTCGAGTGCTGCCATGGGGGCGCTTCTCCCTTTCACGGGATCCGAGGTGGATCCAGATGGTCATTCGCTGGCCCGCCGATACGGGCCAGGTGGTGCGGTCGGTAATGGTCTGGTGGTGGGTCCCGGGGTACGGGTTCGGTCAGTGCGAATCCGCCAACGACGATTCCAGGTAGATGGCGGTCAGCAGAACGAAGACGTAGGCCTGCAGCGAACAGATCAGCAACTCGAAGAACACCAGGCCGAGGCTGCCGACGAACGGCAGCACGCCCAGGATGTAGTTCAGGACGCCGCCCTCACCCCACAGGTACAGGGTGCCGACCGCCGCGATGGTGATCAGCATGTGCCCGGCGAACATGTTGGCAAACAACCGGATGGCCAGGGTGAACGGCCGCAGGATGATGTTCGACAGGAATTCGATCGGGATCAGCAGCAAGTGCATGGCCGCCGGAATGCCCGGGATGTAGCACATGAGCTTGAAGAATCCGAAGAACCCGTGCTTCTGGATCCCCACGAACATGTAGATGAACCAGACCGTCAGCGCCAGCAGGACCGGGATCGCGAAGTGCGAGGTCACCGGCATCTGCGCGAAAGGCACGATGCCCCAGAGGTTCTGGATGATGATGAAAGAGAACAGGGTGGCCAGGAAGCCGGCCCACTTGCGCCCGTTGGTGCCGCCCAGGATCTCGATCGCGACGCCGTTGCGGACGAACCCGTAGGCACTCTCGCCGGCGAACTGCATCTTTCCGGGCACGATCGCGGCCTTGCGGGACGCGGCCAGGTAGAAGGCCATGATCAGGATCACGCCCAGGCCCAGCAGCACCATCGCCTTGACCGACGAGACGACCTCGCCATTGGCGATCTTGTCGAAGAAGAAGGAATGCTCGACGGTCGGTGCCTCGAACTCGCTGCCGCCGTCCTCGGCGGCCAGCATCACTGCTGACAGCAGGCTCACGCCGCCGCCCCCTTCGAGGTGGCCGGACGAATGCGGCCAACTGGCTGGGCACACCGGCGACTGAGCTCATGGTTCGCTCGCCGAGGCTCGCTCACGCGGTCTCCCTTTCCCTTCGCGGGTCGACCGAGGAGGAGACGCGCTCCCGGGCCGGGGACCCGGTCGTGCGCATCGCTCTCATTCGGTTCGCCGTCTTCGCTTCTCGTAGTGCACGGGCCGCGTCCGCGCTCGCCTGCGCGGACGAAGTCAGATCACCGGACACCTCGTCGGTGCCGACACGATGACCGTGCCGCATGACCACCGCATAGATGCCCAACGCCATGCCGAGGATCGCGCCGACCGGCGCCATCACCCGTATGCCCCACCAGTGGTCCAAGATCAGCCCAAGACCGCCGAACAGGATCAGCCCGGAGATCAGGCTGCCGAGCACGGCCCATCCTTCGTCCGCTCCCGGCGATGGGGGCTTGGCCCGGGGAAACATCTTCATGGCGCCCCGGACCTTATCAGTTGCCTAGGGGCGGCGCCGCACCCGGGGAACCCGGCGTGCCGACCGGCGCAACGCTTTCGCAACCTTGTGGCCTGCAGGTTTGCCGATCCGAAGACCTCCCGACGGGCAACGCTGCGGTTACTTCGGGTCGACGTAGTAGAGCTTCAATGTCCAGACATACCGCATGTGTGCCGCGAGCCACAGGAACACCCCCAAACCGATCGCGCCGGCCATCCAGCGCACGCTGACCGGCCCGTCGATGGGCATCGTCATCAGGATCAACGCCAGCACGAAGACCTTGATCACGTAAGCGAAAAGGGCCGCGATCATCACCGTATTCGGGTTGGTCTTGCCCACCCAGGCGATGACCACCGCCGAGAAGGTGAAGAAGGCGCCGACGATGACGGTGCCGATCAGCACACCCAACACGGCGCCCCACCCGTCGACCAGGGCGCCGACCACGCCCAGCACGAGCCCGCCGCTGATCAGGGCGATCAGGCACAACCGCAGGTGGGCCAGGGACCAGGCGCCGGCCGAGCGGCTCCGGTCGGCGATGGCCGCGGCGGCCTTGATGTGCTCGGACAGGTCGACCTGGGGACGGGCCTGTTCGGGCGGGGGCGGCTGGTCTGGTTGCGTCACGTCACTTCGGGTTCCGGTCGGGTCCTGATCGGGACGGTCAGGCACTCATGGCGGTCGGGCGGGGCCGGCGCGGTCGGGCGGTGCCGGCGGTCAGGGCACTCAAGGCAGTGTGGCAGGAATCCGGTCCCGTTCGCGCCGGGCCAACCGCCCGGCCCGCACCCTGGGCCACACCGAGAACATCAGTCCCACCAGGAACAGCACGGCGGTGGGGATGATGGCGACCTGCCAGCTGACGAAGCTCAGCGCCACCGCGGCCGCGGCCAACGCGAACGCCCAGTAGTAGAAGATGAGCACCGCCTGCCGGTGGGTGTGGCCAATGGCCAGCATGCGGTGGTGCAGATGCCGGTTGTCCGCGCTGAACGGGTGCCGCCCCTCCTTGGTCCGCCGGATCACCGCGAGCAGGAAATCCAATACCGGGATGAACACCACGGCTAGCGCCACGATCAGCGGGGCCAGCAGGGCGATGGTGGACCGCGGACCGAACGAGGACGGATCCAGCTTGCCGCCGGCGCTGATGGTCGCGCCGGCCATGGCCAGCCCGATGAACATGGATCCGGAATCGCCCATGAAGATCCGGGCCGGCGAGAAGTTGTGCGGCAGGAATCCGATGCAGGCCCCGAGCAGGGCGGCGGCGATCAGCGGCGGCTGGGAGGCAGACGCGTCGTCGCCGGAGAGCACCAGTTGTCGCGCGGAGAAGATGAACAGGGCGAACGCGCTGATCGCGGCGACCCCGGCGAGCAGGCCGTCGAGCCCGTCGATGAAGTTCATCGCGTTGGTCAGCACGACGGTCAGCAGCACGGTCAGCACGATGCCCTGCGTCTGGTCCAGGCTGACCAGGCTGCCGCCGGACGGTCCGCTGCTGGGCAACCACAGCACCTGCCATTGCACGCCGAACATCACCATGACGCCCGCGGCCAGGATCTGTCCGGCCAGTTTGGCCACCGCATCCAGGTCGAAACGGTCGTCGATCACCCCGACCAGGCAGATGACGCCGCCTGCGGCCAGCACCCCGACGATCTCGGAGGAGGTGTAGAAGGCCGCCCCCAACGCCGGCAGCTGCAGGGCCATCAGCACGGCCGCGGCGAAGCCCAGGTAGACCGCCAGCCCGCCCATCCGCGGCGTCGGCAACGAGTGCACGTCGCGCTCCCGGATCGGCGAGACCGCGCCGACCCGCACCGCGACCAGCCGGACCACCCCGGTCAGCAGGAACGTCACGACCACCGCAGCCCCGAACCCCAAGGCGTATTCCGGGAGCGGAAGCGTGTAGCCCGTCACCCGCCCAGGGTAGTGGCGGGGCCACCGATCCCGGGGCCAAGTGCCGGCCGGTGATCAACGGGTGTCGTCCGACGGCCGCGTCGGGGCCGCAGCGCCACCGGCAGGTCACGGGCAGTCACCATCGCCCCGGTCCGGCCGGCTTTACCCAACCGAGACCGAGAAACCACGCAACGGCCGCCCGACTCGTCCGTCCCCATGATGTAGCTCCGATTCGCCAGGAGGCGATCGGGTCCGATGCCCGGACCCGGCCATCGCCCCCGACAGCACGCCAGGCGGGTCAGCGTTGCGCAGTGAGTTGAAGCAGTGAAATGCCGCACTGAACACGAGCCCCACGCCGGGAGCTGCCCGCAGGCCCGATCACGACATGCCGTCGGATCGGGCCTTCGGCATTCCTGAGCCGGCTCAGGAAGAGGCCGCGACCGGCTCAGGTCAGGATGCGCACCGGCTTTTCCAGGATCGCCAGGAAGGTCCGCAGCCAGCCGGCCGCCTCCCGGCCGTCGACCGCCCGATGATCCACCGACACCGTCACCTTCAGCACGGTGCCCACCGCCAGCCGCCCGTCGACCACGATCGGCTCCTCGCGGGCCGCGCCGACCGCCAGGATGGCCGACTGCGGCGGGTTGATGATCGCGCTGAACCGCTCGGTGCCGAACATGCCCAGGTTGGTCACGCACAAGGCCCCGCCGGTCAGTTCCTCGGGTCGGAGCCGGCCGGCGTCCGCCCGCCGGATCAGATCGGCGGTCTGCTCGGCGACCGCGCCGATGGACAGCGTGTCCACCCCCCGCAGGGTCGGGGTGACCAGTCCGCGCTCGGCGGCGACCGCCACCCCGATGTCGACATGGTCGAAGCGGCGCACCGCCTGCGGGGTCCAGATCACGTTCAGCTCGGGCACCAGCCGGTGAGCCCGCGCGGCCGCCTTGACGATCAGGTCGTTGATCGAGATCCGTCGCGGAGCGTCCTCGTTGAGCTCGCGCCGGAGGGCTAGCAACGCGTCCACCCGGGCGGTGCCCTCCAGGTAGAAGTGCGGCACCGTCCGGGCGCTCTCGGTCAACCGGGTGGCGATGGCCCGACGCGATCGGGAGTGCGGCAGGTCGACGAAGCCGGCACCGGGCGGCACCGGCTCGGTGCGTCCATCGGACACCGGCCGGCCGCCCGGCGGGGCCCCGTCCCCCGGGCCGGACGGCGCCCGCGACTCCGAAGCGCCGTCGCGGTCGGCCAGGGCCGCCTGGACGTCGACCCGGCGGATCCGGCCACCCGGGCCCGAGTCGGGTGCCAGACGCGTGAGGTCGAGCCCGGCCGCCCGGGCCAGCGTTCGGGCCAGCGGGCTGGCGAACAGGCGCGCCGGACCCTCCTCGGGCGAGGTGCCCTCGGCCGCTGGCGAGCCCCCGACCGACCCGGCCGCGTCCGGCTCGGCCC
Source organism: Nakamurella multipartita DSM 44233 (assembly GCF_000024365.1). Taxonomy (NCBI): domain Bacteria; kingdom Bacillati; phylum Actinomycetota; class Actinomycetes; order Nakamurellales; family Nakamurellaceae; genus Nakamurella; species Nakamurella multipartita. The sequence continues at coordinate 2,334,702 of NC_013235.1, read as the reverse complement.
GCGTCTGCGGTCCCGGGCCGCTGGCCGGGTTCGTGGGCACACCGAATCCGGCGAGCAGGGCGGCAACGTCCCCCTCCCGCTCGTCCGGGCCGCCGAGCAGCGCGATCGGGTCGCCGACGCCGACCTCGGCCCCGGCGGCGACCAGCAGTCGCAGCACGACGCCGTCCGCGTCGGCGTCCAGATCAACGGTCGCCTTGTCGGTCTCGATCTCGGCCAGGGTGTCCCGTTCCGTGTAGGCGGCGTTCTCGGCGACCGACCAGGTGGCCAGCACGGCGCGGGTGCCGCCGGCGGCGACCTCGGGCATGCGCAACAGGTGTGCCATCGTCGTCGCCCTACTTCATGATCTCGGTGAGGGTGGCCACGACCTCGGCGTCCTGGGCGATGGCTGCGCGCTCGAGCACCTTGCTGATGCTGGGCGAGGCCTCGCCGCCGGTGATCCGTTGCACCGGCTGGTCGAGCCAGTCGAAGTACCGCCGCTGGATCTCATCGCCCAGCCAGCTGCCGTAGGAGGTGCCCAGGGCGCCCTGCTCGGCGATCACCACGTTGCCGGTCTTGCGGATGCTGGCGCCGATGGTGTCCCAGTCGATGCTGGCCCGGTCCAGCCAGCGCAGGTCGATGACCTCGGCGTCGACGGTGCCCAGGTCCTGGACCGCAGTCAGCACGTAGTTGGTCATCGCTAGGTAGGTCAGCACCGTGAGCTGCGTGCCGGCTCGGCGGATCGCTGCCCGGCCGACCGGCAGGCAGTAGTCCAGGTCGTCGACCGGACCGGGCCCGGTGCTGCGGTACAGATCGACGTGTTCGAGCACCAGGACCGGGTCCGCGCAGCGCAGGGCGCTGTTCATCAGGCCGACGTAGTCGAACGGGGTCGAGGGTGCGACGATCCGCCATCCGGCCGCGGTGGCGAAGATGCCGGCCGGGTCCATCGAGTGCTGGGAGCCGTACCCGGTGCCCATGGCCACCTTGCTGCGCAGCACGAAGGGAACGGGGTCGTCGCCGCCGAACATGTGCCGGGCCTTGCCGATCTGGTTGAACAGCTGGTCGGCGGCCACCCACATGAAGTCGGCGTACATGAACTCGACGATCGGCCGGAACCGGCCGTCCAGGGCGATCCCGCCGGCCAGTCCGGTGAACGCGTTCTCGCTGATGGGGGTGCCCAGGATGCGGTCGGGAAAGCGTTCGGCCAGGCCCCGGGTGGCCCCGTTGGTGCCGCCGTTGAGCCGGTGAACATCCTCCCCCAGCACCAGGACGCGCGGATCGGTCGCCAGCTGCCGGCCCAGCACGGCGGCGATGGCCTCGACGAAGACGGTGTCCGGTTGGAGCGAGCCGGCGTAGCTGTCCACGTCGGCCAGCGGTGCGCCGGCGAACTCGGACAGGTCGCCGCGGACCCCGACGTCGACGAATGCCGGGTCCGGCCACTCGGCCGCCCTGATCCGCCGCTGCCCCGCCCGCCCTCCGGGCACCGGCTCGACCAGCACATCGGCCAGCTCGGCCAGCACCGTCGCGGCCTGCGTACCGAAGGCGTCCAGGTCCGCGGGCGTGAGGATGTGCCGGCGCACCAGCTGGCCGGCGACCTGGGCGATCGGGTCGCGCTCGCGCCACTGCTGTTCCTCGGCCTTGCTGCGATAGCCGAAGGCGCTGCCGGGGAAGGCGCCGTTCTGGTGGAAGAACCGGTACACGTCGGCCTCGATCACCGTCGGGCCGCGCCCGGACCGCATGTGCGCCAACGCCTCCTGCATGGTCAGGAAGACCGCGAACGGGTTCATCCCGTCGACCTTCCAGCTGGCGATGCCGAATCCGGGGCCCCGCGCGGACAGCCGAGGCTCCTTGGTCGCCTCGTGCACCGAGGTGGACACGGCGTAGCGGTTGTTCTCGATGAAGAAGCACAGCGGCAGGTTCCACGCGGCGGCCAGGTTGAAGGTCTCCAGCGTGGACCCGATATTGGCGGCGCCGTCGCCGAAGTAGGTGACGGCCACCGCATCGGTCCCGGCCTGCCGGTGCGCCCAGGCCGACCCAGCTGCCAGCGGCACTCCCCCGCCGACGATGGCGTTGGTGCCGATCGCCCCGGCCGGCTTGCTCATCAGGTGCATCGAGCCGCCCCGGCCGTGACTGAAACCCCTTTCCAAGCCGCAGATTTCGGCCAGGGTGCGGAGCAGCTCGGCGCGCACGTCGGTCGGGATCGGCGCGCGCGGGTCGATGCCGGCCGGGGCCAGGTGGCCGAGCACCTTGGCCAGGAACTGGTGGTGGCCTCGATGCGTGCCGTTGACCGTGTCCTGACTGGTCAGCCCGATCGTCGAACCGACCGCGCCGCCCTCCTGGCCGATGCTGGAATGGGCCGGCCCGTGGATCAGCCCGGCCGCCGACAGCTCGAGCACGGTCTCCTCGAACGTCCGGATGAGCACCAGCTGGCTGTACATGGCCGTGAGCAGGTCGGGATCCGCGGCCTCCCAGTCCGCGTCCGTGACTTCGATCTCGGTCCACGGCGCGGCCGGGGTCAAATCATGTCGTGCCGTCATCACTGTCCTTGCGATCGGGATCCCGCGGCGGCGGTGCGCCCGGGGCGGAAGCCTCGGCCGCCGGCCGGCGGAAGAAGGCCTTGCCCTGCGGGTAGGACACCAGCTCGAACTGCATGCCCCAGGGGGAAAGGAAATAGATCCAGCGCTGGCCCAGGTGATGGCCCGAGCTGACCACGGGCTCACCGAGCACCGTGACCTCGGGCCGCCCCCGCAGAAACTCGACGGCGGCGTCCAGATCGGTCACATACAGGGCCACGTGGTGGCCGCCCAGGTCGCTGTTACGGGGCCAGTCGGTGTGCTGGTCCGGCGCCGAGTACTCGAACACCTCGAAGACGGCCTGGCCCCCGCACCGGAAGAAGTAGATCTGGTCGATGGTGGCCCGGGGATGCACGTTCAGGGTGCGCTGCATCCAGTCACCGGTCGGGTCGCGCTTGGGTCCGAGGGCGTAGAGGAACTCGCAGCCAAGCACGTCGACGAAGAACCGCCGGGCCGCCTCGAGATCGGGCACAGTGACACCGATGTGGTCCAGGCCGGTCAGTCCCGGCAACCCGGGACCGGGGACCTCCCCGGTCCCCGGCTGATCAGAGATCGACGGCAATGTACTGGGTTTCCAGGAACTCGTGGATCCCCGCGAAGCCGCCCTCCCGGCCCAGGCCTGACTCCTTCATCCCGCCGAACGGAGCGGCCGGATCCGAGGCCACGCCGCGGTTCACCGCGACCATGGCCGACTCCAGCCGCCGGGCCACCGAGATGCCCTCGGCCCGGTCCTTGGCGAAAACGTAGGAGATGAGCCCGTAGTCGGTGTCGTTGGCCATCGCGATCGCCTGGTCGGTGCTGTCCACCGTGACGATCGGCGCCACCGGACCGAAAATCTCCTCGCGGGTCAGCGTCTGCCCGTGCCGTACGCCACGCACCACGTACGGCGACAGGAACGCACCCGTGGTCGGCGCCGTACCCGAGGCCGATGGGCGGCCGCCCTCCTGCTCGGCCCGCCGGACCAGGTCGAGTACCTTGTCCCGCTCGCGCACGCTGACCAGCGCGCCCAGGTCGTTCGCCGGGTCCAGGCCGGAACCGATCGACAGTGTGCTCAAGGCCTTTTCGAACGCATCGGCGAACTCGGTGACCAGCGACTCGTGGACGTAGAACCGGTTGGCCGCCGTGCAGGCGCTGCCGCCGTTGCGCATCTTGGCCACCATCGCGCCGGCCACGGCGTCCTGCACATCGGCCCCTTCGAGCACCAGCAGGGGCGCGTTGCCACCCAGTTCCATCGACGAGGGCAAGGCGCGCCGAGCGGTCTGGCCGAGCAGGATCTTGCCGACCGGCGTCGATCCGGTGAACGAGAGCGCACCGACCCGCCGGTCGGCCAGCACCAACTCCGAGACCGGTCCCGGCCGGGAGGTCGCGATCACGTTGACCACCCCGTCGGGCACACCGGCTCGTTGCAGTACTCGCGCGACCCACAGTGCGGTGAGCGGGGTTTCCCCGGCCGGCTTGAGCACCGCGGTACAGCCGGCGGCCAGCGCCGGAGCCAGCTTGCGGGTGGCCATGGCGGCCGGAAAGTTCCACGGGGTGATCAGGTAGGCCACCCCCACCGGCCGGTGGTCGACCACGATGGTCTTGTCGCCGGCCGGCGCCATCCGGAAGTCACCCGGCACCCGGCAGGCCTCCTCGCTGAACCAGCGGAAGAACTCGGCGGCGTAGGCCGCCTCCCCGCGGGCGTCGGCCCAGGACTTGCCGTTCTCCAGCACGATCAGCCGCGCGCACTCGTCCAGTTCGGCGGTCATGATCTCGAAGGCCCGGCGCAGGATCTCCGCTCTGGTCCGTAGGGCCGCGCTCGCCCACGGCCCGAACGCCGCGTGCGCGGCGGAGACCGCGTCCAGGGCGTCGGTCACGCCGGCGTCGGCCACCCCGGACAACCGGCGGTCCGCGGCCGGGTCGCGGACATCCAGCGTCCGCTCGCCCGGAATCCACTGCCCCCCGATGAACAAACCGGTGGGAACTTCCACGCCGCCGACGATCTCGACGGTCGGTGGTGCGGTCACTGGATCACCATGCCGCCGTCGATCATCAGCAGCTGACCGGTCATGTAGTCGCTCTCCGGGCTGGCCAGGAAGGCCGCCGTGCCCACGACGTCCTTGGGGTAGGAGTAGCGCTTCATCAAGATCATCGTCTCGGCCAGCTGGTCCATGGACTTACCCGGCGCGTCGAACTTGCCGATCGCCACCAGGTCCTTGTCCAGTTGCTCCCACAGCTCCGTGCGCACCACCCCCGGGCCGTACCCGTTGACGGTGATGTTGTGTTCGATCAGCGCCTTGGCCCCGCCCTTGATCAGGGCCAGCACCGCATGCTTGGACGCGCCGTAGACAACCACGTCGTCAAAGACGTCCCGGGACAGGATCGAACCGACGTTGATGATCTTGTAGGGGTAGTCCTGCCGGCCCTGCGCCTTCATCTGGCGGGCCGCCGCCTGCATGCAGTTCATCGTCCCCCAGGCGTTGACATCCATGATGCGCTGCCAGTTCTCGCGGGTGATGTCGAGGAAGAACAAGGGCTTGTTGATGCCCGCGTTGTTCAGCAGCACGTTGATGCTGCCGAACTGTTCGACCGTGTGCGCGACGGCGGCAGCCGCGTCCTGCTCGCTGGTCACGTCGAGCTTGACGAAGGTGGCCGTGCCGCCCTTGGCGGTGATCTCATCCGCGACCTGGGCGACGCCGTCCACGTTGACGTCCCCCACGCACACCTTGGCGCCCTGCTCGGCGTAGTAGTGGGCGACGGCGGCGCCCATGCCCTGTGCGCCACCGGTGATGAGCACGTTCTTGCCGGCGAGGCGGGTGGTATCCATCGAGCTTGCCTTTCCTGGAGTGAGCGGTGCTGGCGAGAAATGTTGCTGGAGTGACAGTGTGGTCGGTCGTAGGGTGGTCGGATGCGCGGTGCTCAGTAGGGGTTGGCCACGAACAGTTCCTCGGCCGGGAACAGGGTCAAGATCTTCGGGCCGGTGTCGGTGATGACGATCTCCTCCTCGATGCGGGCGGCCGAGACGCCGTCGCTGGCCGGGCAGTAGGTCTCCAACGCGAAGACCATGCCGACCTGCAGTTCCACCGGTTCCTTGAACGAGTTGAGCCGCGAGATGATCGGTCGCTCGTGCAGACCCAGCCCCAGCCCGTGCGCGAACTGCAGGCCGAACGCGTCCATCTCGGTGCCGAACCCGAACTCCTGCGCGGGCGGCAACAATGCGGCGACCTCGTCGGTGCCGATCCCGGCCCTGATCCCGGCGATCCCCCGGTCCATCCATTCTCGGGCCCGGGTGTAGGCGTCCCGCTGCGCCGCGGTGGCCTTGCCGACCGCGAACGTGCGGTAGTAGCAGGTCCGATACCCGTTGTAGGAGTGGATGATGTCGAAGAACGCCTGATCACCCGGGCGGATCAACCGGTCGGTGAAGTTGTGCGGATGCGGGTTGCACCGCTCCCCGGAGATCGCGTTGACCGCCTCGACCTGATCGGAGCCCATCTCGTAGAGCCGCTGGTTGGCCAACGCCACGATCTGGTTCTCCCGGATCCCCGGCTTGAGGACCTCCACGATGTCCTGATAGACCCCGTCGACCATCGCCGCGGCCTGGTTGAGCAGCACGATCTCGTCGGGCGACTTGATACACCGCGCATCCAGCATGGACTGCTGCGCGTCCACCACCCGCAGGCCCTGCCGCTGCAGCTCGAACAGGAACGGCGGCTCCACGATGTCCACCCCGACCGGCTGGTCGGCCACCCCGGCCTCGACCAGCAGGCCCTTGATCTCGGCCACGGCGGCCTGCATCAACCCTACGGTCGGCGCCACCGCGCCGCGGAATCCCAGGAACCCGGCCCGGTAGTTCTGCTCCGGGATCCACCGCGAGTGCAACTGGTGATGCTTGACCGCCGACCCGAAATCCCACAGCACCGGATCGCTGTCCCGGGTGATCAGCGCGTAGCGAATCATCTTGTCGCCCAACGCCCCACCGATCCAGGTGGAGGTCGTGTACCGGATGTTGTAGAAGTCGAACAACAGGAACGCGCCGCACTCGCTGGCCGCCAGTGCCGCCCGGGCCCGATCGATCCGGTACCGGCGCAACCGGTCGAAGTCGACCCGGGCCTCGTAGTCGACACCCATGTGCCCAGGGGCGGCCAGGGTGAGCGCCCCGGTCGGGGCGGCCGGCCGGGGTGGCGCGGCGGGGCTGGTGATCGTCACGTGTGCACTCCGAAGGACAGGGGCCGGTGGGCGTTCCGGGTGGGTGCCGGCGAACCGGCACCCACCCCGCCCCCGACGCTGATGGGTCCGACGATTACCACTCCGGGGTGACGGAGGGGTCCGTCGCGTTGGCCGAGGTCACCTTGACCGAGGGCATGAACAGATCGCCGGAGACCTGCTCCCCCGAGAGCACCTTGTTGGCGACCACGATCGCGTTCTGCCCGTCCCACGAGGAGGACTGGAAGACGGTGCCGTCCAGCTCACCCGAGATCACCAGCGGATTACCCAGTTTGGTGTTGCCGATGGAGGTGATGATCAACGACTTCGGGTCGATGTTCTGCGCCTTGAGCGCGTCGATCGCGCCGGCCACCATGGTGTCGTCCGCGGCGTAGATGCCCTGGACGTTGGCCGCGCCGACCGAGGTCAGCATTTCCGAGGTCACGGTCTGCGCATCGTCCTTGTTCCAGTCGCCGGGTTGGGCGGCCAGCACCTTGACGTTCGGGCACGTGCTGGCGATGGTGTCGGCGAAGCCCTTGGCTCGGTTGATGGCGGTGGTGTTGCCGGTGAGCCCGTCGATCTCCAGGATGTTCAGGGCCTGCCCCTTGGCCAGATCGCACATGATCTCGGCCGACGCGGCTCCCTGACCGATCGTGTCGGGGCCGGAATAGGCGACGACCAGGGACTTGTCGTCGGCCTCGACGTCGGAGTTGGTGACCGTCACCGGGATTCCGGCCGCCTTGGCCCGCTCCAGGCAGGGCCGGACCGCATCGGCCACCGCGGGCCACAGGATGATCAGATTCGGTTTGGCCGCCACCGCGACCTGGCAGTCGCTGGCCTGCTTGTCGGCGTCGTACTGCGAGTTGGTGATGGTCAGGTCGATGCCGTCCTTGTCGGCCTCGGCCTGCATCGCCTTGAGGTACTCGGTGCCGTAGGGCTGGTCGGTGCCCTGCGGCAGCAGGGCGTAGACCTTCTTGCCCTCTGCGGCACCACTGCTGCTGCCCGACGCGCTGGACGAGCCGGAGGAGCAACCGGCAACCAGGGCGGCGGCGGCGATCAGGGACAGGGTCGCGACAGCGACACGGGTGGCGCGCATGGACGGGTCCTTTCGGTCGTCAGGATGACGACGCGGTGGTCGGGACGGAGACATCGGGCTTGGTGCCGCGGGCCCGGCGGCCCGCGAAGACGGTGCGCACGGAGGCGCCGGCGGCGCGCAGACTCGCGGGGTCGGTGATGACCGCGAGCAGGAGCACGCCGCCGATGAAGATCTGCTGGATGTCGACCTGGACCCCGGTGAGGGTGAGCCCGACTTCCAGGATGGCCAGCGACAGGGCCCCGATCAGGGTGCCCAGGATCGAGCCGCGGCCGCCGTTCAGCGCGACACCGCCGATGATGGCCGCGGCGATGCTCGAGAGCAGGATGGTGGAACCGGCGGTCGGATCGGCCGCGGTGCGCTCCATGGTGTCGACCACGCCGGCCAGTGCGGCGACGAAACCACAGAGCATGAACCCGGTGACCAAGCGGAGGTTGACCGGAATGCCGGCGTCGCGCGCCGCCTGCCGGTTGCCGCCGACCGCGTAGATCTCGCGGCCGGCGCGGACCCGGGTGAGGAAGATCAACAAAAGCACGAAGACCACGGCGAACAGCAGGATCCGCGGCGTCAGCGGGCCCAGGAAGGGCATGCCGAACGCGATCGCCGTGCTGATGTCGGCCAGCGGCACGGGTTTGGCGTTGGACAGGACCAGGGCCAGGCCGCGGAGCACGAACAGCATGCCCAAGGTGGCGATGAAGGAGTTGATGCCGATCTTGACGACGAAGAAGGCGTTGACGGCGCCGACCACCAGGCCGGTGGCCAGGGCGGCCAGCACGCCCAGGACCAGGTTCGGCATCGAGGCCATCACCACGCCGGAGAGCACCACGGTGCTGGCCACGCTCAGATCCAGTTCGCCCATGATGATCACCACGGTCAGCCCGATCGCGACCAGGCCGACCAGCGCCACCCGGCTCAAAGTGACGTCGTAGGCGCTGAACACCAGCGGCTCGAACAGCAACGCGACCACGACGACGATCGTGAGCAGGATGGCTCCGCGCCACTCGGTGCGGCGCTTGAGCGCGCGGGTCCAGCGCTGCCCGCGGGTCGTCTCCGGCGGGGCACCGAAGACCAGGTTGGCGGAGCTCATGCGCTCACCCGCCGGGCCAGCGCGTCCACCGAAACAGCCAGCACGATCAGGGACCCGATCACGACCTGCTGCCAGCCGTAGCTCAGGTTCGCGAGCACCAGGATGTTGGTCAGCACGCTGACGAAGATCACCCCGAGCAGCGTGCGCAACACGCTGCCCCGGCCGCCGAACACGCTGGTGCCGCCGATGATGATGGCGGCCAGGGCACCGAAGTCGTAGCCCTGCGACATCGAGGACACCGCCGTGTTGGAGAACGCGGCCAGCACGAAGCCGGCCACCATCGCCGAGATCGAAGTGATCAGGAACGCGCCCAGCACCACCCGACCGGTGGCCACTCCGGCCAGCCTGGTGGCCTCCTTGTTCGACCCGAACGAGCGGATCACGAAACCGAAGGTGGTGCGGCTCAACACGAATCCGAGCACCCCGGCCATCAGCAGCAGTACCACGGCCGAGATCGGCACCGGCCCCACCTTGATGTCGCCGAAGGTGGCGATCGGGCCGTCGGGCGGGCCGAAGAAGATGCTCCCACCGGAAAGCCAGCGCAGCACGCCCAGACCGATATAGGTGGTGGACAGGGTGACGATCACCGCGTTGGCCTTGAAATACCCCACCGCCACCCCGTTGACCAGGGCATAGAGCCCGGCCACGACCAGCGCGGCCAGGATCGCCAGCCCGATCCCGTGGCCATTGCTGACCCCGATGAGGATGACCGCCGCCGTGGCGACCTGGGCAACCACGGACAGGTCCAGGTAGTTGCCGCTGATCACGACGAAGGTCATGCCGACGGCGACGATGCCGATCGGCGCGGCCCGATGGAACACATCGCCGATGTTGGTGGCCGAGGCGAATCCGTCGACCAGCAGCGATGCGCCCACCACGAGCACGACGGTGAAGACGAAGATGCCGTTGGTGGCGATCCAGCCGATCACCCTGGTCGCGGTGGGTACGCGGGGCTCGGCCGGGGCGACCGCCGGCGCCGGCGGCGGGGTCACGGCAGACGCGGTCATGAGGAGCTCACCTTGCTTCCGCCCGCGGCCAGCGACATCACGGTGCGCTCGTCGGCCTCGTCTTGGGCCAGCGTGCCGGCGATGCGGCCGTCGCGGATGACATGGATGACGTCGGCGAGATCGAGCAGTTCGGGCAGGTCCGAGCTGATGATCAGCACGGCGGTCCCGCCGTCGGCCAGATCCCTGATCAGGCGGTGGATCTCGGCCTTCGCGCCGACGTCGACACCGCGGGTGGGTTCGTCCAGGACGATCACCCGGGGCTTGCGGCCCAACCACTTGGCCAGCACCACCTTCTGCTGGTTGCCGCCGCTGTAGTCGCCGGCGTCGCGCTTGACGTTCGGCGGGCGCAGGCCGACCGTGTCGGCCAGTTCCATGGCATACCCGTGCTGTCGCTTGGGGTTGAGCACACCGGCCCGGGCCAGGAACCGCCGGTTGGGCAGCGCGATGTTGTCGCTGACCGACATGGTCAGGGCCAGGCCGTCGGACCGGCGCTCCTCGGGCACGTAGGCGACCCCACTGGTGACCGCGACTGGTAGCCCCCGATCCGGCGTCGCGTGCCGTCGACGGTCACCGTCACCTCGCCGGCCGTACGCGGGTCGACTCCCAGGATCGCCCGAACCAGCTCGGTGCGGCCGGCGCCGACCAGTCCGCCCAGGCCGACGATCTCGCCGGCCCGGACCTGCAGGTCCACCCCGTGCACCCGCGGCGCGCTGACCCCGCGAGCGCTGAGCACGACCTCGCCCGGGTGACTCACCCGGTCGATCTGCAGGTCCCGCTTGAGTTCTCGGCCGACCATCTTGGTGACCAGCTCGTCCGCGGTGGTCTGGGCGGTGCGCATGGTGTCGATGAACCGGCCGTCACGCAGCACGGTGATCCGGTCGCAGATGCTGAAGATTTCCGGCAGCCGGTGCGAGATGTAGATGATGGCCAGCCCGCCCTCGGCCAGCCGACGCAACATCTGCAGCAGATAGGTGGTCTCGGACGGGGTCAGCGTCGCGGTGGGCTCGTCCAGGATCAGCACCTTGGGCTTGCGGGCCACCGCCCGGGCGATCTCAATGAACTGGCGCAGCGACACCGACAGCCGGGCCACCGGCTCGTCCAGGTCGATCGAGACGCCGATCTCGCGCAGTGCGTCACCGGCGTAGGCGTGCAGCTGGCGGCCGGAGATGAACCCGCTCCTGGTCGGGAACGCGCCCAGCATGATGTTCTCGGCCACGGTCATCTCCGGCACCAGGCTCAGTTCCTGGTGCACCAGGGACACCCCGGCGTCCAGGGCGGCGCGGGCATCGCCGGTGATGTCCTGCCCGTTGACCCGGACCTCGCCCTCCTCCGGGTGCAGCAGTCCGGCCAGCACCCGCATCAGCGTCGATTTGCCGGCCCCGTTCTCACCGACAATCGCGTAGATCTCGCCGGCCGAGACGGCGACGCTGACGTCGCTCACCGCGACCGCGCCCCCGAACCGTTTGGTGATCGACCGGGCCTCGATCACGGTGGGGATCTCGTCCGGGATCACGTCCGGCCCCTCCAGCAGGGAGGACTGATCAGTCATTCCGCGCGTTTCCTTCCGCACCGAAGGTCACTTCCCCACCGAGTTCGTGTGGTGGGCGTCACGCAGACTGTACATACTGGCAACACACTTGTGAACACTTCTCGAGGTCAAATATCGGAAACGTTCGCTATGACAGAACACAGTGCACACGGCGAGCGTGCCGGATCCGCGGAGGCGCGGCGGCGAGAGGCCTACCGTCGGGTGGGGCCGGAGCCTCCTAGGAGGGGACCGCCCCGTGCGCCCGCAGGATCGAGTGCGGGTCCTGAGCCGGCAGCCCGTCCGCGGGCGCCTTGGGCAGGTCGCGGATGAACCAGACGGCGCGGACTTCCTCGGCGGTCTCGTTCCAGAAGCGGTGCGGGACCACGGAGTCGAAGGCGATCGAGTCACCGGCGCGCAGGGTGGTCACGTCGAAGCCGACCTGCACCGTCAACGTCCCGGCCACCACGAGCCCGTACTCGCGGCTGGCGTGCTGGATGAAGTCCTTGGGACGGGCCGAGGCCGGGCCGGCCGGCGGGTAGACCACCTCGATGAACTCCGCGTCCCGTTCCGGTCGGGCGGTCAGCCGCTCCCACCGGGTGCCGCCGGCCAGCGGGATGGCCGGACGGTCGGCCACCCGGAGCACGATGCCGCTGTCGACCAGCGAGTCCTCGCCCTCGGCCCGGGCCGGGCCGGACGGCGGGTCGATCGCGTCCCTGCGCTCCCGGGGCCGGCTGGCCACCGCCGGGGTGTCGTCGAACAGCGTGTCCATGGACAGGCCCAGTTCGCTGGCCACGTTGTACAGCGTGCGCACGCTGAACGAGGCCAGCCCCCGTTCGACCTGGGAGACGTGACTGGGCGAGACCTCGACCCGGCGGGCCAGTTCCCGCACGCTGATGCGGGCCGCCTCGCGGGCCGCGCGAATGCGTTCGCCCACCCCGCCACGCGCCGTCCCGGCCGGTTCGGGGGCCGCAGACTCCGCACCGGTCACGTCGGCAACCCCCCTTGTGCGCCACGACAGAACACCCGTGTTCGAAAAGAGCGTAGCGTGCACGACGCCGGTGTGAACAGAGATCGACGAGCGCCCGACGTCAGCGGGCGGTGGCGTCCTCGACCGCGCCGACCACGTCCCGCAGCCGATCCAACGGGACCGCCCCCACTCGCAACACCCGCGGGATCTCCCCGGTCACGTCGACGACGGTGGAGGCCACGCCGATCGGCGACGGCCCGCCGTCCAGATAGACCGACACCTGCTCGCCCAGCTGAGCCTGCGCATCGGCGGCGGTGGTGGCCGGTGGGTTGCCGCTGCGGTTGGCGCTGGACACGGCCATCGGCCCGACCAGCCGCAACAGGTCGATCGCCACCGGATGCAGCGGCATCCGCAGCATCACCGTGCCCTTGGCATCGCCCAGGTCCCACTGCAGTGAGGGCGCATGCTCCACCACCAGGGACAACCCACCCGGCCAGAACGCCTCGACCAGGGTGCGGGCCACCGGCGGCACGGCCATCACCAGGCCGTCGATGGTCGTCCAGGAGCCGACGAGCACCGGCACGGGCATGTCGGGACCGCGGCCCTTGGCGGCCAGCAGGGCCCGGACGGCGGCCGCGTTGAAGGCATCGGCGCCGATGCCGTAGACGGTGTCGGTGGGCAGCACGACGAGGTGGCCGGACGTCGCCGCGTGCGCGGCGGCCTCCAGGCCGGCCCGCCGTTCGATCGGGTCGGAGCAGTCGAAGGTGGTCACGGTGTGCCAGTCTTCCCGGCGCCCGTCGTCATCCGCACCCGGGTGGCGGTGACGAACCGCGGGCGGCCGGCCAGGTCGGAGTGGTCCTCGACGTCGGTGAGCACCCGCCGCGACCGGAGCAACGCGGGCACCGTCTCGCCGTGGCTGTCGTCGTGCTCGATGGCCAGCACTCCCCCGAGCTTGAGCAGGCTCGCGGCCACCGAGAGCAGCGGCCGGATGACCGCCAGCCCGTCCGGTCCGGCGAACACCGCCTCGGGCGGATCGTGGTCAGCCACCTCGGGTTCGACCGCGGTGCCCTCGGGCACGTAGGGCGGGTTGGCGGTGACCAGGTCGGCCAGACCCTCCAGGTCGACCAGCAACCGCTCGTCGAAGATGTCCCCTCCGCGCAGCTCGACTTTGGTCCGGCCGGCCCCGGCGTTGGTCACGTTGCGCCGGGCCCAGGCCAGGGCGGCGGAGGAGCGTTCCACTCCGATCACCCGGGCGTCGGGCCGTTCGGCGGCGATGGCCAGGGCCAGCACTCCGCTGCCGGTGCACAGGTCGACCACGACCGGCCGTTCCACGGCGGCGATCGCATGCAGGGCCCAGACCAGCAGCGACTCGGTCTCCGGGCGGGGGACGAACACCCCGGGTCCGACCGCAACGGTGGCCCGGCCCAGCTGGACCGACCCGGTCAGGTGCTGCAGCGGGATCCGCTGCGCACGGCGCTCCACCAGGGCCTGGTAGTCGGTCAGGAAGGACTGCTCGACCAGCGGGGTCAGGCCCAGCCGGGTTCGCGGCACGCCCATCAGATGCGCGGCCAGTTCCTGCGCGTCGACGTCCGCGCTGGCCACCCCCGCCGCCTCCAGGGTGCGGGTGGCGTCCAGGATGGCCGCGCGCAGCGAATGCCGGCTCATGCGGACCCGGCGCCGGCCAGTCGCTCGGCCCGGTCGGCCGCCGAGAGCGCGTCCAGGACCGCGTCCAGATCGCCGTCGAGCACCGCGTCCAGGTTGTAGGCCTTGTAGCCCACCCGGTGGTCGGCGATCCGGTTCTCGGGGTAGTTGTACGTGCGGACCCGCTCGGACCGGTCGACGGTGCGCACCTGCGAACGGCGGGCGTCGGCCGCGGCGGCGTCCGCGGTGGCCCGGGCGGCCGCGAGCATCCGCGCGCGCAGGATCCGCATGGCCTGTTCCTTGTTCTGCAGCTGCGACTTCTCGTTCTGGCAGGACACGACGATGCCGGTCGGCAGGTGGGTGATGCGCACCGCGGAGTCGGTGGTGTTGACCGACTGGCCGCCCGGTCCGGACGAGCGGAACACGTCGATCCGCAGGTCGGCGTCGGCGATCTCGACGTCGTTGACGTCCTCCACCTCGGGCGCGACGAACACGCCGGCGGCCGAGGTGTGCACGCGACCCTGCGATTCGGTGACCGGGACTCGCTGCACGCGGTGCACGCCACCTTCGAACTTGAGCCGGGCCCAGACCCCGTCCGGGGTCGCGGCCGGCGACTTCACCGCCACGGTGACGTCCTTGTAGCCGCCCAGGTCGGACTCGGTAGCCGAGAGCACCTCGGTCTTCCAGCCGCGCCGCTCGGCGTAGCGCAGGTACATCCGCAGCAGGTCGCCGGCGAACAGGGCCGACTCCTCGCCGCCCTCCCCCGCCTTGACCTCGACCAGCACGTCCTTGCCGTCGTCCGGATCGCGGGGCGCGAGCAGCTCGGACAGCCGCTGCTCGAGTTCGTCGACCCGGCCGGCCAGCGTCCGGGCCTCCTCGGCGAACCCGGCGTCCTCGGCGCCGAGTTCCTGGGCCGCCTGCAGGTCGCCGCGGGTGGCGGCCAGGTCGCGGGCGGTCGTCACGATGGGGGTCAGCTCGGCGTAGCGGCGGCCCAGCTTGCGGCTGACCGCCTGATCCGCGTGCACCGCCGGGTCCGACAGCTTGACCTGCAGATCCTCGTATTCGGCGACGAGGGCATCCACTGCCGGTGCGCTCTGCGTACTCATCTGCCCGCTCCTCCTGTCTGCCGATCCGCCTGCCTGGATCCCGCCGTCCTCGCGACTCGCCGCCCTGCTTCGCTGACCGGAAAATAGGTACGCATGAGGCTGGTGGTGCTGCTGGTGCACATTTTCACGCCTCTGTGGCGTCACCGGAAGGGACAGGGTGACTGATCAAAGCCGCATCGCCGCGGGCGATCCGTCCGGTTGCGCCCGGCTTTGATCAGCGCAACGGGGGGAGGCCCCGGAACGCGCAACGGCGCCCGCCGGCTCTCCGGAGAGAGCGCTGGCGGGCGCCGTGAACGTGCTAACGGCTGCGCTTGCCGTACCGCGCCTCGAAGCGCGCGACCCGGCCGCCGGTGTCCAGGATCTTCTGCTTGCCGGTGTAGAACGGGTGGCAGTTGGAGCAGACCTCGACGTGGATCTGACCGCTGGTCTCGGTGCTGCGGGTGGTGAAGGTGTTACCGCAACCGCAGTGGACCTCGGTGGTCACGTAGGTCGGGTGGATGCCAGTCTTCATCGTGCGTTCCTCTTCCTGGGAGAGCCTTGCAGGGGGCCGCCGGGTCGCCCGCGTCGTTGCGCGCGGGCGTGAACCGGAGCCGGGCTCGACCGACCAGTGTGCCAGATCGGACGGTCGTTATGCCAAACGCCGCGACCGCGCGGCCTATTCCGGGGCGGCTGCGGGAGCCAGCCGGATGCCCAGGACGCCGACCGGGGACAGGCCCAGGCGGGGGCCGAGGGTGGCCAGCAGGCCCGAGAGCCGGTACTTGCGGGTCAGGGCGGCCAGCACCCGGGGCACCGACGATTCCGGCAGCACCCGCCCGACGGCCGGCACCGAGCGGCCCAGCGGTTCGCCGCGCATGGTGCACGGCGCCACCTCGCAGCGCCCGTCCCGGCGCAGCCGTTTGACCTTGCCGGCGCTCGGGTTGGTCCACACCCACAGCTGATCGCCGGCGGTGCCCGGCCAGGCGGTGTCGGCCGGCATCACCCACACCGGGGTCGGCACGGGGGTGCCGTCCCGGCGAAAGGTGGTCAGCAGCATGTACGAGGCCCGGCCGAGCAGCTCGGCCGGACCCGGCGCGTGATCAGTCACTGCCGCCCGGCGTGTTCTTGGCCACCTGCATCAGGAACTCGATGTTGCTGCGGGTCTTGCGCAACCGGTCCAGGACCAGCTCGATCGACTGCTGGGTGTCCAGCGCGGCGAGCACCCGGCGCAGCTTGACCACGACGGCCAGCTCGTCGGGCGACATGAGCAGGTCTTCCTTACGGGTCGAGGACTGATCGACGTCGATCGCCGGGAAGATCCGCTTGTCGGCCAGCCGCCGGTCCAGCTTGAGCTCGGCGTTGCCGGTGCCCTTGAACTCCTCGAAGATCACCGTGTCGCCGGCCGATCCGGTCTCCACCAGAGCGGAGGCGAAAATGGTCAGCGAGCCGCCGTTCTCGATGTTGCGGGCCGCGCCCAGGAACCGCTTGGGCGGGAACAGCGCCGTCGAGTCGACCCCACCGGACAGGATCCGGCCGGACGCGGGGGCGGCCAGGTTGTAGGCCCGACCCAGCCGGGTGATCGAGTCCAGCAGCACGACCACGTCGCGGCCCATCTCGACCAGGCGCTTGGCCCGCTCGATGGACAGCTCGGCGACCATGGTGTGGTCGGCCGGCGGCCGGTCGAAGGTGGAGGCGATGACCTCACCCTTGACCGATCGCTGCATGTCGGTGACCTCTTCCGGACGCTCGTCGACCAGGACGACCATCAGGTGGCACTCGGGGTTGTTCTTGGCAATCGCGTTGGCGATGGCCTGCATCACCATCGTCTTGCCGGCCTTGGGCGGCGAGACGATCAGCGCGCGCTGACCCTTGCCGACCGGCATGACCAGGTCGATGACCCGGGTGGTGAGCAGGTGCGATTCGGTCTCCAGCCGCAGCCGCTCGTTCGGGTAGAGCGGGGTCAGCTTGGTGAACTCGGGCCGGTTGCGGGCCTGCTCGGGATCCAGGCCGTTGACCGAGTCGAGCCGCACCAGGGCGTTGAACTTCTGCCGCTGCTGCTCCCCCTCGCGCTGCGCCCGGACCGCGCCGGTGACCGCGTCGCCGCGGCGCAGGCCGTTCTTGCGGACCTGGGACAGCGAGACGTACACATCGTTCGGGCCGGTCAGGTACCCGGAGGTGCGGATGAAGGCGTACGAGTCGAGCACGTCCAGGATGCCGGCGACCGGCACCAGCACGTCGTCGTCGCGCAGTTCCGGCTCGCTGGGGCCCTCGGCGTAGCGCTCGCGGCTGCTGCCCCGCCGGTTGCGGTCGCGGTAGCGGCGACCCCGGCGGCCGCGGCCGTCGTCCTCATCGTCGTCGCGCCGGTTGTCCGACCGGTTGTCGGAACGGCTGTCGGAACGGCTGTCGGAACGATTGTCCGGACGGCTGTCCGACCGGTTGTCGGAACGATTGTCCGGACGGCTGTCCGAGCGATTGTCCGAGCGGTTGCCGGCCTGGCCGCGGTTGGCGTCCCGGTTCTGGTCCCGGTCCCGGCCCTGGTCACGGTTCTGGTCCCGCTGCTGGTCACGGCCCTGCTGGGCCCGGTCACCGCTGGCGGTGGCGACGCCGTTGGCCGAGCCGCCGTCGGCCGCGGCCTCGGGGCGGTTCTCGGTGCGAACCTCGGACCGGTTGTCGGTCCGGCCCTCGTTGCGGTTGTCCCGGCCGTCACGGCGTCCGCGCCGGTTGCGGCGGTTGCGCTGGCCGTCCTCGCCACCGTCGGCCCCGTCGGCGCCCTCGGCGGGACCGTTGTCGGTCCCCCGGTCGGCACTGCGATCCGGCTCGCCCGGCCCGGCGGTGTCGGCGCCGTGGTCGGCCGTCCGGCCGCCCTCGGGCTCGGCCGGCGAGCGGTCCTGGGTGGGCGCGCTGCGTTCGGGCGCCGCCTGGGCCGGCGGGGCGATCTCGCCCAGCGGCAGTTCGGGCTCGCGGGCATGACCGTTGGTGGCCGGAGCCGACCCGTTGGTCGGGCCGGCGGGTTCGTGGGCGGCCGGCGCGCCGGCGTGACCACCGCTCTGCTTGGCGGTGATCGCGGCGACCAGATCGCCCTTGCGCATGCCCGACGTGCCGCGAATGCCCAGCTGGGAGGCCATCGCCTTGAGGTCGGTCAGCACCATGCCCGACAGTCCCTCGCCCTTGCGGGACCGTCCCCGGCCCGCGCGTGGCGCCTCGGAGGAGGCGTCCTGGGTGGGAACTTCGAGCGACTCCGTGGTTTCCGTCACGAAGATCCTTCCTGTCCGGCCGAATATGCTCGACCGGGATTGAGCGCCGCCGTCCGGCGGCTGCCACGACGCACCCGTCACGGGATGCGCCACATTCCTCGATCACCCGGTCTGAGGTCGCCATGCAGCGAACCGGACCTGTGGTGCTTCCGCGGCCGTCAGTGTGGTCGAGGCCAGCGAAATCGCTCAGGATGGGAGCGGCGGGAATAACCCACCGTCGACGTCCGGCTCGCAGTCGGTGTCGTTCGGTTGAACGCCCTCGTTGCGGCGGGTACAGCCGGTGATCGCCTTCAACAGTAACCGCTTTGCCGGCGCAACGGCAACTAAGGGTGAGCGTGTCGCGAGGGCACTACGGCAGCAGGTGGGCGCCGGTGGTGCAGACCGGCACGAAGTCGACGTCGAAACCCGCTCGCCGCCAACGAGAGACGTCGAACTCGCCGGTGACCAGGGCGATCACGGACGGCCCGGCCCCGGAGACCACCGCGGCGTACCCGGCCTCGCGCAGCTCGGCCATCAGCTGCGCCGTCGCCGGCATCGACGCGGCGCGATAGTGCTGGTGCAATCGGTCCCGGGTACCGGCGTACAGGAAGGCCGGATCGCAGGTCAGAGCGTGCACGAGCACCGCGGCGGCGGCGGCGTTGGCGCTGGCGTCGGCGTGCGGCACGGTTGCCGGCAGCAGCCCGCGGGTGTGGTGCGTGGAGCTGGCCTCCTCGGCCGCGAAGACGACCACCCGGATGTCGGGGTGCACCTCCCGGCGGATCGCGACCGGCTGCCCGGTGTCGTCGGTGAAGGCCAGGGTGAAACCGCCGAACAGCGCGGGGGCAACGTTGTCGGGATGGCCCTCCATCGCCGTGCCCAGGGCCAGCACCGTCTCGTCGGTCAACCGCGGGGCGCCGGCCGCGGCGGCCAGCTCCCGGCCCAGCAGCAGCCCGGCGACGATGGCCGAGGCCGAGGAGCCCAGTCCCCCGCCGTGCGGGATCCGATTCAGGCAGGTCAGCCGGACCCCGGGCAGCTCGATCCCGGCGGCGTGGCAGGCCTCGGTCATCGCCCGGACGACCAGGTGCCGCCCGTCCAGCGGGACCTGCCCGGCGCCGTGGCCGGACACCCAGACCTCGAGCGGACCGTCCGTACGGCACACGGTGACCTCGTCGTAGCGGGCCAGCGCCAGCCCGAAACTGTCGAACCCCGGTCCGAGGTTGGCCGAGGTGGCCGGGACCTGCAGGGCGAACGACGGCCCGTCGCCGTGGGTCATCCGGTGAGCCCCAGGGCGTCGGTGACCGCCTCGGCCGCGACCGGCAGGACGACCGGTTCGGTCATGAACGACATCGCGGTGTCCGGGTCCTTGAGCCCGTTGCCGGTGACGGTGCAGACCACCAGCGACCCGGCCGGCAACCGGCCGTCGGCGACGGTGGCGGTCAGCCCGGCCACCGACGCGGCCGACGCGGGCTCGACGAAGACGCCCTCGGTCGAGGCGAGCAGCCGGTAGGCGTCCAGGATCTGGTCGTCGGTGACCATGTCGATCAGACCGCCGGACTCGTCCCGGGCGCCGATCGCCCCGCTCCAAGACGCCGGGGCGCCGATCCGGATCGCGGTCGCGATGGTGTCCGGGTCGCGCACCGGATGGCCCAGCACCAGCGGCGCGGCGCCGGCGGCCTGGAAGCCGAACATCCGGGGCAGAGCGTCGATGACGCCGTCCGCGTGGTACTCGCGGTACCCCTTCCAGTACGCGGTGATGTTGCCCGCGTTGCCGACCGGCAGGAAGTGCACGTCCGGGGCCCGGCCCAGCACGTCGCAGATCTCGAACGCGGCGGTCTTCTGCCCTTCGATCCGCACCGGGTTGACCGAGTTCACCAGCTCGATCTCGTCGGTGGTGGCCGCGGTCTTGCGGGCCAGCTCCAGGCAGTCGTCGAAGTTGCCCTCGACCTGCAGGATCCGGGCCCCGTAGGCCACGGCCTGGGCCAGCTTGCCGCTGGCGATCTTGCCCTGCGGGATCAGCACCGCGCTGGTCAGTCCGGCCCGGGCCGCATAGGCGGCCGCCGAGGCCGAGGTGTTGCCGGTGGAGGCGCAGATCACCGCGCGGGCACCGCGGGCCAGCGCGTGGGTGACCGCGACCGTCATCCCCCGGTCCTTGAACGAGCCGGTCGGGTTGGCCCCCTCGACCTTGAGGTAGACCTGCACGCCCAGCCGGTCGGACAGGGTGTGCGCCGGCAGCAGCGGCGTGCCGCCCTCCAGCAACGTGACCACCCGGGCCCCGGGCGGCACGGCGACCCGGTCGGCGTAGGCGGCGATCAGCCCCGGCCACCCGGCCCCGGCCCCGCCGGCGATCCCGGTCACGCTCGCGTCCGACACGGGTGCATCCATCGGGCTCCTCATCGCATGTCTCCGGTCACCCGCATCACCGAGGTGACCGCGCGGACCGAATCCAGGTCGGCCAGCCGCCGCACCGTGGAGGCCAGGGCGGCGTCCGGTGCGCTGTGGGTCACCACGACCAGCCGGGCGTCGTCCCCTCGGCCCTCCTGCCGGACCGTCGAGATCGACACCCCGGCATCGGCGAATGCGGTCGCCACCGCGGCCAGCACGCCGGCCTTGTCGTCCACGTCCAGGCTGATGTGGTACTTGGCCAGCACGTCGCCCATCGGCAGGATCGGCAGGGCCGCGTAGGAGGATTCGCGCGGCCCGCGCCCGCCGGCGACCCGGTTGCGGGCCACCGCGACCAGGTCGCCCAGCACGGCCGACGCGGTCGGCGCCCCGCCGGCGCCGGGCCCGTAGAACATCAACCGGCCGGCCGCCTCGGCCTCCACGTAGACGGCATTGTAGGCGCCGTCGACGGTGGCCAGTGGGTGGCTGGTCGGCATCATGACCGGGTGCACGCGGGCCGAGACGGCGTCCCCGCCGGGGCTGCCGTCGGGCCCGGGGACCCGCTCGCAGATGGCCAGAAGCTTCACCGTGCAGCCGATCTCACGCGCGGCGGCGATGTCGGCGGCGGACACCGCGGCGATGCCCTCGCGGTAGACGTCGGAGGCGCCGACCCGGGTGTGAAAGCCGATGGAGGCCAGGATGGCGGCCTTGGCCGCGGCGTCGAACCCGTCCACGTCGGCGGTCGGGTCGGCCTCGGCGTAACCCAGCCGGGTCGCCTCGGCCAGCGCCTCCTGGTAGCCCATCCCGCTTTCCACCATGGCCGAGAGGATGAAGTTGGTGGTGCCGTTGACGATGCCCATGATCCGCTGGATCCGGTCACCGGCCAGCGACTCGCGCAGCGGCCGGATCAGCGGGATGGCGCCGGCCACGGCGGCCTCGTAGTACAGGTCCGCACCGGCCGCGTCCGCCGCCTGGTACAGCTGCGGCCCGTGCTCGGCCAGCAGGGCCTTGTTCGCGGTGACCACGCCGGCGCCGCGGTTCAGCGCGGTCAGCAGCAGGTCCTTGGTGGGCTCGATGCCGCCGATCACCTCGACCACGACGTCGATCTCCGGGTCGGCGACCACCGCGGCGGCGTCGGTGGTCAGCAGCGCGGCGGGGATGTCGGCGTGCCGCTCGGGGCGGCGCACGGCCACCGCGGCCAGCTCCAGCGTCGCGCCGACCCGCGCGGTCAGCTCGTCGGCCTGCTCGATCAGCAGGCGGACCACCTGGGACCCGACCACGCCGGCACCCAGCACGCCGACCCGCACGGCCCGGGTCGAACCCGCGCTCATCGCGAGCCTCCCGGCCGGGTGACGTCACGGAACACCCGGAACGCGTACATCAACAGCGCGATGACCACGACGATCGCCGCGACCGCGATGGTGATGGTCAGCCACTGCGGCAGGTCCGGCTTGATCAGCGTGATCACGATCAGCACGCCGGCCAGGATCAGCAGCACCACGCCGGGCACCAGCGACGGCGGCTTGGCGGGCGCGTCGGCGCCGTCCCGATCGGGGCGGTCGTCGTTCGGACTGGTCACCGGGTCTCCAAGAGCATCAGGTCGTCGTCGGTCTCGCGGCGCAGCACCACCCGGTCGGTGGCACCGCCGGCAGCTCCGTCGGTTCCGGCCGATCCGCCGGTTCCCTGGCCGGACACCGCCACCACGGCCGGGCGGGGCACCCGGTTGTAGTTGCTGGACATGGCGTAGCAGTACGCGCCGGTCGCCGCCACCGCCAGCAGGTCGCCGATGGCCAGGTCGGCCGGCAGGTAGCACTCGCGGACGACGATGTCGCCGCTCTCGCAGTGCTTGCCGACGACCCGGGACAGCACCGGGGTGGCGTCCGAGGACCGGGACGCCAGGGTGACCGTGTACTCGGCGTCGTACAGGGCGGTCCGGATGTTGTCGCTCATCCCGCCGTCCACCGAGACGTACCGGCGGGTCAGCCCGCCGTCCAGGGTCACGTCCTTGATGGTGCCCACCTCGTAGAGGGTGACCGTGCCCGGGCCGGCGATGGCCCGCCCCGGTTCGACCATGACCGCGGGCACGGTCAGCCCGGCCAGCTGGCACTCGCGGGTGACGATCTCGATCAGCGACTTGGCCATGACGTCCGGCGCCGGCGGATCGTCGTCGGAGGTGTAGGCGATGCCCAGGCCACCACCCAGGTCCAGGGTGGTGATGGTGTCCGCGGCCGCCGGGAATTCCTCCACGATGGTGCGCAGCAGGCCGACCACCCGGTGCGCGGCCACCTCGAAGCCGGACGGGTCGAAGATCTGCGAACCGATGTGCGAGTGCAGCCCGATCAGCCGCAGACCGGACAGGGCCAGCACCCGGCGGGCCGCCTCGGCCGCGTCCCCACCGGTCAGCGAGAACCCGAACTTCTGGTCCTCGTGCGCGGTGGCGATGAACTCGTGGGTGTGGGCCTCGACGCCGACGGTGACCCGGATCATCACCGGCACCGGATCCGACGCGCGGTCCTCGACCAGCCCGGCCAGCCGGGCGATCTCGTGGAACGAATCGACGACGATCGCGCCGATCCGGTGCTGCACGGCCATGGCCAGTTCGGCGTCGGACTTGTTGGAACCGTGCAGCGCGATCCGCTCCGGCGGGAACCCCGCCCGCAGGGCCAGCCGCAGCTCGCCGGAGGTGCACACGTCCAGCGAGAGTCCCTCGTCGGCCAGCCAGCGCACGATCTCGCTGCACAGGAACGCCTTGCCCGCGTAGTGCACGCTGGCCGCGCCGCCGAACGCGTCGGCGAAGTCCTGGCACCGGCTGCGGAAGTCGGCCTCGTCGATGACCATCAGCGGGGTGCCGTGCCGCGCGGTCAGGTCGCGGGCGTCCAGGCCGGCCAGGTTCAGGGCCCCGTCCTGGCTGCGGGTGGCCCCGCGCGGCCAGACCAGCGGGTCGAGCCGGTTGAGGTCGGTGGGGGCTCCGTGTCCGGGGCGGTCGGGGTGCAGTTCCCCCGAACGCGGCCCCGCGGGGTGCGTCCTCACATCCGCTCCGGCGCGTCGACGCCCAGCACGGCCAGACCGTTGGCCAGCACCTGCCGGGTGGCGGCACACAGCCACAGCCGGGCGATCGTCGCCGGCCCGGCCTCCTCGTCACCCATCGGAAGCACCCGGACCGAGTCGTAGAACTTGTGGTAGCCGGAGGCCAGATCCTCCAGGTAGCGGGCGACCCGGTGCGGTTCGCGCAGCTCTGCGGCGGTGGCCAGCACTCCCGGCCAGGCGGCCAGCAGGGCGATCAGCTCGGACTCGCGGGCGGTGTCCAGCAGAGCGGGGTCGTAGGCCCCTCCCGATCGCAGGCCCAGCTCGATGCCCAGGTCGGCCGCATTGCGGGCCAGCGAGGCCAGCCGGGCGTGCGCGTACTGGACGTAGAACACCGGGTTGTCGCTGGTCTGCCGGGTCCACAGGTCCAGGTCCAGGTCCAGCGTGGTGTCCACCGAGTAGCGGATCAGCGCGTACCGGGCGGCGTCCACCCCGAGCGCCTCGATCAGGTCGTCCAGGGTGATGACGGTGCCGGCGCGCTTGCTCATCCGGATCGGCTCGCCGTCGCGGACCAGGTTGACCATCTGGCCGATGAGCACCTCGACCACATCCGGATCGTCGCCGAACGCGGCGGCGGCGGCCTTGAGCCGGGCGATATACCCGTGGTGATCGGCCCCGAGCATGTAGATGCACAGGTCGAAGCCGCGGGCCCGCTTGTCCAGGAAGTAGGCCAGGTCGCCGGCGATGTACGCGGGCTGGCCGTCGGACTTGATGACCACCCGGTCCTTGTCGTCGCCGTAGGCCTTGGAGTTCAGCCACCAGGCGCCGTCATTGAAGGTCAGGTGCCCGGAATCCTTGAGCCGCTGCACCGCCTGGCCCACCGCCCCGCTCTCGTGCAGCGAGTTCTCGTGGAAGTAGACGTCGAAGTCGGTGCGGAAGGTGTGCAGGGTGGCCTTGATCTCGTCGAACATCAGCTCGACGCCCTGCGCGCGGTACAGCTCGGTGGCCTGGTCGTCGGGCAGCTGCGGCGCGCCCGGGTTGGCCGCCGTGATCCGGCCGGCGATCTCGACGATGTAGTCCCCGCCGTAACCGTCCTCGGGCGCCGGCTGCTGCCGGGCGGCGGCCAGTAGCGAGCGCGCGAACCGGTCGATCTGCGCGCCGGCGTCGTTGAAGTAGTACTCGCGGATGACCGTGGCGCCCTGGGTGCTCAGGATCCGGCCCAACGCGTCGCCGACGGCGGCCCAACGGGCGCCGCCGATATGGATCGGCCCGGTCGGGTTGGCCGAGACGAACTCCAGGTTGACCTGGCGGCCGGCCAGCGCGTCCCCGTGGCCGTAGGCGGCGCCGTCGGCCACGATCCGGCCGACCAGCGAGGCGGCGGCCGCGGTCTCCACCGAGATGTTCAAAAAGCCCGGCCCGGCGATGCTCACGCCGGCGATCCCGGGCTCGTCGGCCAGGTGCGCGGCGATGATCTCGGCGATCTGCCGCGGCGGCCGGTGAGCCGCCTTGGCCAGCTTCATCGCCACCGGGGTGGCGTAGTCGCCGTGCTCCCGGGACTTGGGTCGGTCCAACGGAATGTCGGCCGGCACCTCGACCGCGAGGTCGCCGGCGGCGACCGCCGACGTCAGGGCACGCCGAACGGCATCGGCCAACTGCACGGGATCCACCGGGTCATTCTAGGAAGCTCTGGCCACCCGAATTGCCACGGCCCGCGGGGCCGGGCCCGGCCGATCCCGAATGTGCGCCACGGCACGCTCACACAAAAGCCACGGGCCGGCTCGTAAACTGGGCGGTCGGCTCGCGCAAGTGGCCGGCGGGCGAGCCGCGCAGACGACCCCGGGTGTCGGGCCGCTCGATTCGATCGCCCGAATCACGCTCCATTCGACAGACCGATCGACAGCAAGGACAGCACCGCTCATGGTCAGTGGCAAGAGCACGAAGAAGACCCGCAGCCCGGCCCCCGTGGTGAGCCGACGCCAGGGCCTGCCGTGGCTCACGATCGGCGCGGTGCTGGTGGTCGTCGCCCTGGCGGCCGGCATCTTCTACGTCGTCTTCAGCAAGACCCAGGAGAAGAACGCCGTCGCCGACGCGCTCGCCCCGTGGACGCCGTCGGTCGAGAATCCCGATCCGTCGGTGAACATTCCCGGCATCTACATCGGCGCCAACACCCCGGCCACCGCCGACGGGCCGGCCAGCTACGTCGACTACAAGGCCGCGATCCACATCAACGCCGACCAGCGGGTGGCCTACAACCGGTATCCCCCGGTGGGCGGCCCGCACGACGGCACCTGGGCCAACTGCATGGGCATCGTCTACGACAGCGCGGTGCGCAGCGAGAACATGGTGCACACCCTGGAGCACGGCGCCGTCTGGATCACCTACAACCCGGACACCATCTCCGCGGCCGACCTGGCCACCCTCAAGAGCCTGGTGCAGGGCCAGCCGTTCACCACGCTGACCCCCTACCCGGGTCTGGACTCGACGATCTCGCTGCAGGCCTGGGCCCACCAGCTCAAGGTCGACTCGGCCTCCGACGAACGGGTCAAGCAGTTCGTCACCGCGCTGCGGCAGAACCGGTGGGTCTACCCGGAGACCGGCGCGACCTGCCAGCAGCCCTCGTTCGACGTGACCAACCCGCCGGCGTTCGATCCGAACCCGCCGGGGGCCGACGCGGTGCCGATGTCGGGCACCGGCGGCGTGGTCAACTCCACCGAGATGTCGGTGGCCAGCAGTGATCAGTCGGTGGACGCCACCGCGTCCGCCCCCGTGTCCACGGCGGAGGCGCCGGCGGCCACCTCGGCCGTCGAGACACCGAGCGCGGGCTGAGCCCGGCCATGACGAACACGCCGCCCCCACCCGACCGGCCCGCCGAACCGGCGGGTCCCGGAGTCGATCCGCGGGTCGACACCCCGGCCGGCCGGGCGGCCGGGGAGCGGCCGGCCCGGTCCCGGGGCATGGCGATCCTGCTGCTGTCGGCCGGCGCGGTCGTGCTGCTGCTGGTCGGCGCCACCCTGGGCCTGGCCCTGAGCGGCAGCTTCCGGTCGGCCCCGGCCAACCCCGACAGTTCCTCGGTGGACGCGGGTTTCGCCCGGGACATGATCGTGCATCACGATCAGGGCGTGCTCATGGCGCATTACGCCGAGCTGAACACCGAGGACCCTGAGATCGGCGTGATGGCCTACGACATCGGCTACACCCAGACCGACCAGATCGGTCAGATGCAGGGCTGGCTGTCGTTGTGGGACCTGCCCGAGTCCACCGACGCGACCCGGATGAGCTGGATGCAGGGCGCCGACCACAGTGGGCACGACATGGCTGCGGCCAGCTCGAGCGCCGGTGCCATGACGCAGATGTCGATGCCCGCCGGGTCGACCACGGCCGGCGGCGCGGCCACCAACCCGAGCGCGCCGCAGACCTCCGCCGATCAGGTTCCGCTGATGCCCGGCATGGCCACCGACAGCGAGATCGCCCGGCTCAAGGCGTTGCGCGGCACCGAGTCCGACATCTACTTCCTGCAACTGATGATCCGTCATCACCAGGGCGGGGCCGGCATGATGACCTACGCCGCCGAGCACGCCACCAACCCGGTGGTGCGCAACTTCGCGCAGAAGATGGCCGACTCGCAGTCGGCCGAGATCTCGGTGATGACCCAGATGCTGCAGGAGCGGGGCGCCGAGCCGCTCCCCGCCCCGACCAGCTGAGCGAAGGTATTTCCCGGCCCGCACCGCGGTCCTGCGTGGGTCGACCGACCGCCCCATCCGCCTGAGGACCCGCCCACCATGACCAGCACCACGCCCGACCGACCCGCGCCCCGCAACCGACTGATGATCATCGTCGGTGCAGTTTTCCTGGCCGTCGGCCTGATCCTGGGCGTGGTGTTCGTCCTGATCGGGTCCAAGGACTACTCCGCCTACACCGGACGGGCCCAGGCCACCGTGGTGGACGTGCAGGAGCACACCACCCGCAGCAACGGCTCGACCAAGACCAGCCGGGACTTCGACGTCCAGTTCGCCGTCGACGGGCAGATCTACCGGATCGACGACATCGGCGGCATCCGGACCGGCGGCGACCCGGCCGTCGGCGACGTGGTCGCCGTGGCCTTCCCGCCCGCGCGGCCGGCGGACGCGGTGTGGGCCAGCACCGTCGAGGGCGGCGCGTCCCTGCTGCTGTGGGCCGGACTGGGCATGGCGGTGCTGTTCGGCGGTCTGGGCGCGGTCATCCTGGTGCTCGGCCTGCGCCGCCGGGCCGGCGCGGCCGGACCGGTGCCCGCCGGCACCGGCCCGGGGCCCCTCCCCGGCGATCCCGGGGCGGCCGCCGACATCGGCCGGCCCTGGACCTTCGACGAGGTGGTGGGCGACCTGGCCCGCCGGACCGCGGGCACGCCGTACACGGTGGACCGCCAGGGTCCGTCGGTCACCGTCCGGGTCGACCTGGCCGACCAACGCTGGTGGGCGCTGCTGCAGCGGCAGGGGTTGACCAAGTCGTACTCCACCACCCTGACCCCGGTCGCTGCGGCCAAGGCGGCCCGGTCGGATCTGCTCAGTGAGCTCGAGTGGTCGGCCGGCCTGGACGGTCGCCTGCAGCCGCGGCTGACCGGCCGCGGGTCGGCGGTCGGCGGGCGGGTGTGGGCCGTGGGCACCGAGAAGATCTGGGCTCTGGGCCCCGACGGGGTCAGCAAGGTCGTCGACTACACGCTGGACTCGGGCGAGCTGCAATCCCTGATCAAGACGACGCTGGGGCGGGCCGGGTGGAGCACCGCGTTCGACACCCAGTCCCGGATCGGACTGTGGGTGGGCGGCATCGCCGCGGTCGGGGCCCTGGTGGCCGTCGTCGCCGTTCTCGTGCTCTGACGCCGGCCCGAAACCCGCTGGCTGTGCGCCACATCACGCCGGGCCGCGGGCGTCGGATCCCGATCGGCGGCCGCACCGGCAAAGGTGGTCAACCGGCCCCCCGCGATGCGGTAATGTTGCGGGCCGCGCCCCCGTAGCTCAGGGGATAGAGCACCGCCCTCCGGAGGCGGGTGCGCAGGTTCGAATCCTGCCGGGGGCACCATGGCGCGGCTGATCCGATCACCACACCGATCGGATCGGCGCCCGCTCCTCGGCTCCGCGATCGCGGCCACCTCCCCGCCCGACCAGCCGGGTACCGGCGCGACCCAACCACTCCGAAGCCACTTTCGCGTCTGGGAACGACTGCGTCCCGGGCACGAATGCCTCCGGGGTACGACTGCCTCCGGGGTACGACGGCGTCCCGGTGAGTCACCGGGACGCCGTCGTCAGGCCGGGGCGGCCTGAACCGGCCGACTGTTTGACCGGCCAGGCCTGACGCGCTTCCACTGTCCCGGGATCTGGGTGACGCGCCTGCATCAGCTTGTACCCGTTTCTCGGTACTTCGGTAAAGGTCCGTCGGGTGATCTGTCGTGTCGCTTCCTATGATTGGATGCGCTCGGAGTACCGCCGGACGCACAGGTTCGGCACTCGAACAGGCCGAACGGGCCACGGACGACAGGCTTGGTGACGGATGGTGACGGACCCGCTGGCGGGCGCGGTGGCCGCCGTCTCGGGGTCCTCCATCGAGCAGATCGGTCGTTTCAGCTACGACCTGGCCGCCCAATCGTGGGACTGGTCCGACGAGATCTACCTGATGTACGGGTTCGGGCCGCACGAGATCGTGCCGACCACGGCGCTGATGATCGCCCACCAGCACCCGGACGACCGGTCCGGCAGTGCCGAGTCGGTCCTGGCCGCGCTGCGCGAGGGGGCGCCCTTCGCCTCACGCCACCGCATCCTGGACAGCCGGCAGGTCGAGCGCCTGATCGTGACCGTCGGCAACGCCGAACACGACGCCGCCGGGGCGATCACCGGGATCGGTGGGTTCATGATCGACATCACCGGCAGCTTCCAGCGCGACCTGGCCGAGTCCACCCATGCCGCGGTGGAGGCCGCCGGGGTGTCCCGGGCCGCGATCGACCAGGCCAAGGGCGCGCTGATGCTCGTCTACGGCATGGACGATGCGGCCGCCTTCGACCTGCTCAAGTGGTACTCGCAGCGCTCCAACGTCAAGCTCCGCGATCTGTCCGAGACGCTGATCTCGGCGGCCTCCCAGGGGATGCCGCTCAGCGGGGACAGCCGCCGCCTGCTCGACGAGGTCTTCTTCGGCCTGGCCGGCGGTCAGCAGTCGGCCGAGGGGCCGGTGGCCGCCGGTGATCTGGCCGCCACCACGACGATAATCGACGGGATCCCGGTGCTGCACGTCGCCGGCGATGTGGACCTGTCCACGGGTCCGCAGTTCACCGCGTTGCTGGCGACCCTGGTCGGGCAGGCCGAGCGGCCGACCCCGGTGGTGGTCGATCTGACCGACCTGGGACACCTGGGATCGGTCGGCCTGGCTGTGCTGACCCAGTTCCACCGCCGGTGCCAGGGCAAGGGCACCCCCATGCGGGTGGCGTTCGGCGAGCTGTCCTCGCTGCCCTCGGTGCGCTCCGCCGGCTTGACCTCGTTCGCCACCCTGGACGCCACCCTGGACGCCGCCCTGGCCGGCTGATCGAGCCGGGTCAGTCGAGGCGGGTCAGTCGTGCCGGTCGGCTCGATCGCTTCGGTCGGTGACGTCACTGGTCCGGACCAGCCCGGCCAGGTCCAGCACGTAGGCCGCCGGTGATCCGGACGCGGCGATCAGCACCGGCGGATGCCGCAACGCGCCCGGCTGCCCGGTCGCAGACAGGGTGTGCAGCATCTGCACCCCGGCGCTGCTCAGGTGGGTCACCGCGGTCAGGTCGATGGTCACCGGGAGCTCGCCGCCGCGGCCGGCCCGCAGCACCTCCTGGCGCAGCACCGGCACCGAGGCCAGGTCGACCGAGCCGGAAACGGTGATGACCCGGGCCCCGATCGGCCCGGACGGTTCGGCCCGGAATTCGGCGCTGCCGACCTCGACCACGCCGTCTCCGGCGAGCATGCCGACCGGCCGGTGCAACCGCCGCCGCATCCGCACCACGGTGCCCCCGGTCTCGGTGTCGATCGAGAAGTCGTCGACCGCGTCGGCCACCATGGCCAGGCCCCGGCCTCGAGTACCGGCCTTGGTGATCGGGTCCCGCCACCCGCCTTCGTCGGCGACCACCAGCAAGGCGTCACCCTTGGTGGTCAGGTTCACCTGGATCCGGATCGTGCCCTCGTCACCGTCCCGGTACGCGTGCTCGATGCAGTTGGCCGCCGCCTCGCTGACCGCCAGGGTCAGCGCGGTCTCGTCCTCGGCGGAGACCATCCGTTCCCGCAGCCACCTGCGCAGATCGGCCCGGATCAGCTCCAACCGGTCCGCTCGGGCCGGGTACTCGGCGTACCAGGGCTCGACCGGCACCGCGCGCCGCTGCACCGCGACCATGGTGACGTCGTCCAGGTGGCCCGGGCGGGTCATCATCTCCACGGCGTGGGCGCACACCCGTTCGGGGACCGACTCGGGTGAACCCTCCGGCAGGTCGCGGCCCAGGACCGCGTCCCCGGTGATGGTGGCCAGCAGCGCCAGGCCCGATTCCCAGGTCCGATCCGGCCGCTCGACCAGACCGTCGCTGAACAGCACCAGCACCTCCCCGATCCCCAGCGAATCGGTGATCGGCGCGGCGGACGCTCCGGCGCCCAGCGGCCGGTGCCCGGACAGCGGCAGGAATCGGGCCACCCCGTCCGCGTCGACGACCATCGGCGCGGGATGCCCGCAGGTCACGTACGTCATCGCGCCGCTGGCCGGTTCGACCAGCACGACGCACACGGTGGCCGCGAACCCACCCGGCGTGCGGGAGGCGAACCGGTCGAGCTGGGTGACCGCCTCGGCCAGCTCCACCCCGGTGTCCAACAGGTACGACAGCACCGACCGCAGCTGGCTCATCACCCCGGCCGCGGCCACCCCGTGCCCGACGACGTCGCCGACCACCACGGCCAGCCGGTGGTCGGCCAGCATGAACCCGTCGAACCAGTCGCCGCCGGCGGCGTGCTCGACGTCGGCCAGCAGGTACCGGGCAGCCAGCTCCAGCTGCGGCAGCACCGGCAGGCTGGAGGGCAGCAACGTGCGTTGCAGCTCGTCGATGACGTCCAGGGCGGCCCGGTACCGGCGGCGGAACTCGCTGCCGCTCTGGGTGGCCTGGCGGCGGGCCTGCAGCTGCGAGGTCGTGTCCACCGCCTGCACGATGACGCCACGCATCGTGCCGTCGGCGTACCGCCACGGCGAGATGATGAAGGTGACGAACCACTCCAGGTCGATCTCGTCCTCGGCGCCGCCGTCCAGGTGCACCCGCCGATCCCGGGCGGTGATGGGCTGACCGGAGGCGTAGACCTCGTCCAGGCGGTCCAGCAATGACCGGCCGATGAGTTCGGGGATGGCGGCCGCACACGGCCGGGCGAGCGTCGGGCGATCCCCCAGCAGCCGCCGGGTCACCGCATTGATGGCGACGATGGTGTGCTCGGGTCCCTGCAGGGCGACGTGAATGGCCGGCGAGTCCTCGAACACCCGGGCCAGCACGGACGCGTCACCGACCACCCCGGCGTCGATTCCATCCTCGTCGGCAGTTGCGTCCGGCCCGTTCACGACTCCAGCCTCGCATCTGGTGATTGGTATGACCCGGCCGGCTCGCTGCTGAACCGGCCGGGCATCCGGATGGACGGTGATCGCGCGCGCACCGCCCACCAATGACCCTGTTCCCGATCATCACGGCGACATGCACGGCAAGCGGATCCGATGACCGGCGCATTCGGGGAACCGGGCCACTCTGCGTGCCCGGCCTGCCGCGGGCCGGCCAGCAGAACCAGGGGGTCGCCGTGACGTATTGCCTGGCCATCAGACTGAACGACGGTCTGGTCTTCATGTCCGACACCCGGACCAATGCCGGCCTGGACAACATCAGCACCTACCGCAAGCTGCATGTCTTCACCCCCGGGCCGGATCGCACCTTCGTCCTGCAATCGGCCGGCAACCTGGCCACCACCCAGGAGGTGCTCGACCGGCTGGCCCACGATCTGCAGGCGCCCGGGACGGCCGAGTCGCTGGCCACCGTGACCACCATGTACGAGGCTGCCCTGTACGTCGGCCGGGTCAGCCGGATCGTCGTGGACGCCCACCGGGCCGGGCTGATGTCCTCGGGCGCCGACGGCACCGCCACCTTCATCCTCGGCGGCCAGATCGGTGACGCGGCCGCCGACATTCTGCTTATCTACCCGGAGGGCAACTACATCCGGGCCTCCGACGACCGGCCGTTCCTGCAGATCGGCGAGTCCAAGTACGGAAAGTTCATGCTCGACATCGCCGTCCGCGCCCACGCGAACCTGGCCGTCGCGGCCAAGATCGCGCTCGCGTCGATGATGAGCACGGCCCGGGCCAACCTGTCCGTCGGGCCGCCCTACGACCTGGCGATCTATCGCAACGGCAGCGCGCACCTGGACGAGTTCCGGATCACCGAGGACTCGGTCATCCTGGAACGGCTGCGCGAGCTGTGGGAGAAACACATCATGGCCGCCCTGCACGAGCTGCCCGCGGTGACCGACCTGGACGAGCTGGTCGCCGGCGCTCCCACCCACCACTCCCCTGGGTCGAGCTGATCTGTGAGTGTTGGTAGGCCGGTTCTGGTGGGTGTTCGACCAGGATTCGGGGTTGGTGTTCGGGATTGGCTCGGTGCTGATTCGGCCACTTCGGTGTGCCTTTGAGTTGACGTGTCGTCCCGGGCGCCGACGCCGGCCTGCTCACCTGTTGGCCTGATAAGAAGCCTGTCCCTGTTCCCCGTTCACGCGGAGAGCCGGGTGACCCGTCACAGATGTGCCGTGGGTGGGTCCTCCAGGCCGGCGTCGACCCTTGTTGACCCGAGCTCTGGAAGGAGAGCACGAGCTGATGCCTACTGTGGCAGATTCGGTCGACGCCGTCATCGGCGGTGACACCCATGTGGACACGACGAGTTTGTCTGTGGTGTCCCCGGTCGGGGCGGTGATCGAGCAGATCACGATCGACAACGACGAGCAGGGTTACGCCCAGGTGGTGACCTGGATCCTGCGGGTGGTGCCTTCCGGCCGGTTCCTGGTCGGGTTGGAGGGCACCCGCAGCTACGGTGCGGGGCTGTGCCGGGCGTTGGAAGCGGTCGGGATCCGGGTCGTCGAGGTCGAGCGGCCCTCCCGCGGGGAGCGGGGCCGGCGCGGCAAGTCCGACCCGGGCGATGCGGTGCTAGCCGCTCGTAAGGTGCTGGCCATGGCGGTGGAGCGGGTACCGGCGCCGCGGACCGGCGAGGGAGTGCGGGAGGCGTTGCGGCTGCTGGTGGTGGACCGGGAACAGATGACCCGGCACCGGACCCAGCTGCACAACCAGCTGCTGGCCGAGCTGCTCACCGGCACCGCCGAGCACCAGGCGCTGCGCCGAAAAGGTTTGAGTGGAACAGATCTGGAGAAGCTGGCCAAGTCTCGTTGCCGGGGTGGGCGGCCGATCGAGGAGCAGGCCCGGCTGGTCGTGCTGCGCCGCAAGGCGAACGCGATCATCCAGTTGGATCAGCAGATCCGGGACAACGGCAAGAGCCTGACGACGATCGTTCAGGACGCTGCTCCGCAGCTGCTCAAGCAGGTCGGCGTCGGCCCGGTCGTCGCCGCCCAGCTGATCGTGTCCTACAGCCACCACGGCCGCTGCCGGGACGAGGCGGCGTTCGCGGCGCTGGCCGGGGCCAGCCCGGTCCCGGCGTCCAGCGGCCGGATCGTGCGGCACCGGCTCAACCGGGGCGGCGACCGCCAACTGAACCGGGCCCTGCACACCGTCGCGGTCACCCGGGCCCAGTGGGACGAGCGAACCCAGGACTACATCCGCCGGCGCAGCGGCAGCCTGACGGCCAAAGAGATCCGCCGGATGCTCAAGCGGTACATCGCCCGCGAGATGTTCAAGATCCTGCGCACCATCGAGGCGTTGAACCCGACGATGACCAACGGTCAGGCCGCCACGGCCGCCTGACCCAGTCCCCGCCCACCACCGCCCGGCCGGCCCACATCCGTTTCTCCAGCGGATCGAGGAAGGCCTGTTCAGCCCTGCCCGAAAGGCGCCTGGCGCACGGCCGGTGCAAGTCAACCGGCTGTGCACCACTGGGCCGCGAAGAAGATCAATTAGCAGGGTTGACAAACATAGAAGCGTCAACTCGGCGAAACCAGGCCCGATTCGCCCGGTTCGGCGCCGAGTTGGTCAGCCTGGGCGCCTGCGGCCGGCATCCCACACAGTCCGGAGGAAACGGAGGTGATCCGTCGACGTGGGCGTTCTCGGGTGGTATTCAACTCTTCCGCCGATGCCCGTCTTCCCGAAGGTCACGGTCACGCAGTCCAGCCACTCCTCTCGCCGCCGTGCACCAGTCAAGATCGGTGCGCGGGTCTCCGCCGGCATCAAACAGGAAGTCGCTGCGGCCTACGAAGCCGGATCCTCCGCTCGAGCCGTTGCCCGCAAGTACGACCTGACCAAGAACACCGTCATTGAGGCGCTTCGCGAACTCGGCATACCACTCCGGCCAGCCGGCCTTGGCGGAGCCCAGGTCGAGGAGGCCATCAAGCTCTACGAGGCAGGCAAGTCCTGTGCTCAGGTCGCTGCGATCCTGGGCGAGTATCCGTCGACAGTCAACGAGACGCTCAAGCGCCACGGTGTTCAGATGCGTGGCAGGCGGGGTGGTAGGCAGGCCACACGAGAGAAGTGACTCAGGCGATGCAAGACAATGGTTGAAGACTGAAGTCACGCCCAAGGCACAATTGAAACTAGGAAGTCAATCAGCGCACGTGGCCGTCCCGTGAGCACAGCTCCAAATGTCAGTGCGCCGACACCCGTGGCAATTAGCACCCAATTTATCGTGCGACCGACAGTGAAGAGTAGCACAAACACAGCAAGGCAACAAAAGCCCACAATGAACAGGATTGCGCCAAGCCAACGCCTCGTTTGAGGAAATACTCTTCGGTGATCGACTCATCTTTACGCAGTATGCGCTGTCGCGCCTGCTGCGTCAATTACTTCTGCTGAGATGATTCACCCGCGCGTCGGCGCGACTCGGCACGCAATGCTTCTTCCCTTCGCCGTCGCTCCTCCTCGAGCTGCCTCTTTTGCTGATCGGCAATCCGCTTGGCGGCTTCGGCATCTGTCGGGCGGTGGATTCCATGATCTGGCGGTGGTGTGTACGACATGGTCATGCCCCTTTCGGCAGGACTCGAAAAGTCTAGCGGCTACTTGGCGCTAGCTTGGCAGCATCAAGTGACGTCCACGGATCCCCCAGGAGCGCACTTTCAACCGCACGTTGCATCAATTCGATCGAGAATCCGCACTGGACCGCGATCCATTGAGACGTATCCGCTGCGTTGGCCTGCTTCCCCTTGACAAAGGTCACCCCGCTCCGCGTCACCGCAGCGCCGAAGCAAATTTCGATGATGAGGTCCCGATCGCTCCGATACTCCAGCAAGACTGGCCACACTCCGCGTTGAGCATGTGTCCCAAAAGTGCGTCTAAGGAAGTCGGGGTTACCGAGCGTGGGAGTCTCTAGGTCGGTCGCCGCAGCGTGAAACTCACGCAGCACTTGCTCTCCCCAAGACACGGCCGCCTGTCGCTCACTGAGAAGTTTAGCCTTGCGCTCGCGCAGCCGACCCAGATCCAGCACCGACATCGTTGTAGCCCCCTCCGTCCACCACAGTGGCCCCCTGGCACTGTGGCTTGTGTTGGAGTCTGGACGACCTTCTAGTTCATCGCAAGTCCCGAGAAGTAGGGACATGGTCACGGGCGCCAAGTCACGGTATTCCGAATGAGGCCGTGACCGACTACCAACTGCTCGGTCTGCCCAACGCGTGTCGCCCAAAAGTGTGAACCGTGATAACAGCGCCTCGCCGGGGCCGCCACGGGGCCGCCACACTCAGTCAAATTTCCATGGTTGACGGCAACGACAGGCCCACCAACGAGCACAGGGGACACCGGCCGACAGTTTGAGAAAGCCCAACGAGCGGAGAGGAGGAAGCGACTATATCCTGTACGCATCCGAAGCTTGGTTTCCACGCTTTGCGATTCGCCTACGCCGATCGAGAGGATCACCGATGAGTACTCGTCTCCCGGACATCAACGAGGTTCGACCGGTGAGCGCTGCTGATGATGCTGTGTTCGCGGAGATCAGAGAAGTTCTTGAACGGCACGGTGCGCTGCAGCGATTCGGAGTAACCCTCCTTCATCAGCACTTTGATATTGCGGACTCGGAAGTTCTTCTCGAGACCATTGATGTTGAGAACCGCATTCTGACCTCGAAACCAGCGAGCAGAACGGACGGTCGATCCTCGATCGAAACGTCATGGCGACTCGATGCCCCCAATGGCGCAAGAGAATGCGAGACTCAGTGCTCGACGGCACGCGGAATGGATGGCGACCAATATCACCAATCCACACACTACACTGTTTCTTGACGGGCGCGAGCGTACTCCCAAGATCGGAAATAGGCCCATGTCGGGTACTCCTGTCCTGAATGGAGAACAAGAGCATCACCCGAAGTCGGAATCTTTAAGGAGCAGCCATTAGCCTGATGGTGTTTACCGGAGAAGCGGACGTTTGTGCCGTTACTACAAACGACTGACTCACCGTCACGATAGGAGAATGGCAAGGTCTTGCCATCAAGTCCAACGAGGCCGGCGTTCTTTTCCTGATCGAATTCAACCACAATGGCTACTATTGGACTACTCATTGCTTAGCAGTATAGCATCTCTGAGGTAGTTTAGACACGAGTATAGTCGGGAACGCCAATACGATCTGACCAGCTCAGGTCTTTTCCAAAGGCATAGGGTGCGACTGGCTCAAGGGATCATGTTCTCCAGCCTCGAACGATGCATCTTTCTGAACCGGCAGACATAAACCCGTTCACGGAAACGCTTCAAGGTGGGCTATTCGCATGCCTCCCAGGTCGCCATGGTGTCAAAACGCGTGGAAGGTGTGGCGGTGACCGCCGCCTGCCGTTAGAAAAGCTCGAGTTGCTGTTGGGCTCCGAGCGCGGCGCACGGATCGCAAGCGGTCAACCAGATAGTGTCTGCTTTATGGTCGAAAGCACTTGGGCACCAGAGTCTGAGCACGAATTGCGGTCTGTGGTCGAGGCTGGGATGTTGACAGAGACTCACCACCTGGATATCAAGCGCGAGATCGGCGTCAAACCGGGCGACCGGGCCGAGCTGGCGCGCGACCTCGCTCAGTTCGCCATCGATGGTGGCGCTGTCATCGTCGGCGTCGAAGAGGACAAGGCCACAAGAACTTGGACGCTGACACCACAGAAGTTGGTGGGCCTGCAGGAGCGCATCGAGCAGATCGCGAACAGCCAGATCGATCCTCCGCTGTCGATCGCGATCCGCGTACTGGCGCTTGCGGAAGACCCAACTCAGGGCTACGTCGTGATCCAGGTCCCAGTCTCGCCGCGGGCACCCCACATGGTCGGTGGCATCTACTACGGCCGTGGTGAGACCCGTCGCAATAGGCTATCCGACGCGGAGGTAACGCGGTACCACGCCGCACGTCGCGACACGACGAGCCGGATCGAGGACCTGCTGCAGGCCGAGATCGACCGGGATCCGATCATCGCCGCTGGGCAGGCACGGCGCGGTCACTTGTATCTGGTCGCGCAGCCCGAAATCGACCACGACGAACTTGCTCTTACACTGCTTGAAAGCGCGCAAGGGCCGATGGCGGAACCGTACCGCACGATCACAGCTGGAGCCGAGCAGTTCGTCCACCAGAGTGTTCGAATCTATGAACCGTCACCTGGCTATGCGTCATCTATCGCGATACGGTCGACGGGGCGTGCGTACTGCAGTCAAACGCTCTCGGATGGCCGACGATACCGACCCGACGGTGATTTCGAGAGTGATACTGTCGATATCGAAGTGCACGAAGACGGTGGGATACGGGCCATGGTCGGCCGCATGACCGAGGAATATGCTGGTCGCAACAGTCGAAGCACGCCAGAGTCAGTCATTTTCGACGGCCTCGCAGTCGCATATGCGGTCCGGCTGGTTCATTGGGCGCGGATGCTATCAGTACTCACTGGGTACCACTCGGGGTGGCTGTTCGGTATCGCAGCAACCGGCCTCGAAGGCCGCCGCAGTCTTGTCTGGGCTCAGAGATTTCCACCCCGAGGCCCGCACTACGACCAAGACAGCTACCGGCGAACGACAACGGCGACACTCACCGAAATGACCGAACATCCGGGAGTCGTAGCTAAAAGGCTCATTGGAGCATTACTCCGCGGACTCGGGACGACCGAAGAGTTTCAGGAGGCGTTCAGCCAGCCACAGAATTGATCAGCCCAGCCTAGGGCAAAAAGTGTGAGTCCTCCCCGCTCTGGTGAGGGTGCGACACCGGTGTGACACCTACCATCTCGAGCGGGAAGGGCTGATGCGGTTAAACGTGAGGCAGAAGTTGATCGACGAACGGTCGATAACGGCGCGAAGCCGACACCTGCAACAATACTGCAGACGTGCAAGCCGTACCTTCATAGCGTCATTGACCCTATAGCAATTTTGAAAGCAGCGGGCAACAGAATGCTGGGACTTCAGGGGTTTCACATCGGCGCCTACCGGCCAGATGTCAATAGGCTATTGCTTTAACGCGCATTGGGGTTCAAATAGATTTCCGCCTTGAGTTGACCGTCGACGTTGACAAAAGCGAGTTGCTCCTTCCCAACATTTTGGGTTTGTATCAGATCTTCGAGGGATCCGTTCTGCAACGATCTCCATCCTCGTCCCTCGACAGTTAAATCTTTGACGATTCTATCGGCTGCCAGATCGGATGATGATATGGCGGGGTCGATATCAACCGGAACTTGCCTTGCATAACTCATAGCGCCGGAGATCAAGGCTATGCCTGGAACGGTGTGCTTCTCGAAATCCATACGAGTCACCTTCTGCTCATAGCTAAGATCGATAGCTAACGAGTTGGTGATGGGGTATCCGGATGCGGACGAATCGCCAGCTGGCTTTTTGTCGGAGAAGACCACCCATTGATTCTGGTCTGCATACTTGGGGTCGTTGGCGATGTCTAGAAAGTGTTTCTGGAGACCATCGTAAGCATCGCCTTTTGAATTTCTCATATCTAGGCCAGGCGATTGGAGTCCAAGCCCTGCTCGGGAGGCATCAACCAAGATCAGGTCTTGGACAGAGTAGGTTACGCTTGCTGCCTCAGATGAGCCTGACTTGACCGTGGACTGTGCGTCGCCCGCCTGAATGAGAAGATTGGTCAGTATAGATGCTTGTTTGGAGAACCATGTATTATAGATCTCCTGCGCTTTTGCGTTACTTATGTCGGCCGGGTATTCGACTGACGTGAAGCCGAAAACACTGGGCTGTCCCGGATTGAACGGATCAATAGTATTGGCTTCTTCTGTGATCTTTGAGGGTTTGAAGCTCACTCCATACGCTTCTTCCATCAGGTATAGCATTCGTCCATACGTAACAGCCTCGAAGCCATCCCTATTCTGATCTTGGTTCCATGACGTCGGAGCATCGGGTGAGTACGAACCTGATGCCGATTGTGGAGCTTCTGAGATGTTAGCGGGTCCGGTTGACTCGACGGTGATCGAGGATCTCCCGGTGGCCGGGTCGGTCGCATTAGCAGCCTGACTTCGATTTCCACAAGCAGACGCCGTCGCCACGACGCAGACCATGAGCCCCATGGCCACTAACAAACGAGCACGACCATGACGGCCACGCACTGGCTCATTCGAACGCCCAGACATACTCATCTCAATGTCCCCCGAACATCACTGTTTCCCCCAGCGGTTTCGCTGGCTTAAGGCATCGCCGGCCACGCTGCAGCGTGGAGTCAAGGTCAGCTGAACTCCGAAAGTCTCCTCTGGCCCGCCTATCCCCGGACACCGCGGCGTCTCTGTCGCTCCATGACAAACATCAAGATGACCGCCCGGTGGGCAAGGTTGTTCGCGCACCGCGCTCGGAGTTCTGGATTTGGGCAGCCCGTTCCCACCGCCCATGTCCCCCCGTGCTCGTCCGAACAACCGCGCACGGTCAGGCCGAGCATGCGCATGTTCATTTTGGCATGTATACATGTCCACCGGAAGTACGCGATTGAATGACCCTGAACGGGTGACCGGCGCGCCGACCGACTCGTGGGTGGCTATGTCAACTTGAGCTGGCCCCGGGGTGACGGTTTGATCTGGCCCCGTTCGGATTGGTTGCTCGGCCGTGCTACTTGCTCTTTGCGGCTCGGGCGTGGGCGAGCCGGTAGCTGGTGGTCCCGGTTTCGATGATTTGACCGGCGAAGGTGAGTCGGTCGACGATGGCGGCGCAGAGCCGGGGGTCGGTGAAGGTCTTCGTCCAACCTGAGAATGCTTCGTTGGAGGCGATGGCGATGGCGGACTTCTCTTCTCGTTCGGTGAGGACCTGGAACAGCAGTTCGGCGCCGCGGCGGTCGAGTTCCATGTAGCCAAGTTCGTCGATGCAGAGGAGGTCGACTCGGCCGTAGCGGGCGATCGTCTTCGACAGTTGTTTCTCGTCGGCAGCTTCGACGAGTTCGTTCACGAGCTTGGACGCCAGGGTGTAGCGGACCCGGTAGCCCTTCTCGGCGGCGGCGGTGCCGAGCGCGATCAGCAGGTGGGTTTTGCCGGTGCCGGAGTCGCCGATCAGGCACAGCGGTTGACCGGTCTTGACCCATGCGCAGGTCGCGAGCTGGTTGATGACCGCCGGCGTGATGGAGGTGTTGGCGGCGAAGTCGAACTCCTCGATCCGTTTCGGGCGAGGGAATCCGGCCGCGGTGATCTGCCGGATGGATCGTCGTTTGTCCCGGTCATCGCACTCGGCCATGACCAGTTCGGCGAGGAATCCGAGGTAGGTCAGTTGTTCTCGTTCCGCCGCGGATGCGATCTCGCCGAACCGGGACCGGATCGTCGGCAATCGCAGCAGCCGGCAGGCGGAATCGACCGCAGCGACGGCGGCTTCCTCGGTGACGCCCCGTCGGGTCGCGGTCATGACGATTCCCTGGTCAGCAGCTCGTCGTACTGCGACACCGACGGCAACGGGCGCGAGTCGGCGGGCAGCTCCGCCAGGCGCCGCTCGGTCAGGCTGACCACCCGATCCCCGGCCGGTGTGGTGTTCGGTGATGCGATCACTGCGTCTGCGCTGCACTGGTGCGCGGTTTTGCGGGCCTGGACAGCGACGACGTCCGGGCTGACCGAGCCCACCGTGAGAGCGGCGGTGATCCCCGCGATCACATCGGAGGCGGCCAGGTGCCGGTGCAGCAGCAGCACCTCGATCAACGCTCGGGTGCCGCCGGAGTCACCATGAGCCTTGCGGGCGGCGGCCCAGAACGCCTCATGCGCCGCGGTGAACATTCCGGACGCGCGGGCCTGCACCAACGCGGTCGCGTTGGGCAGTGCGCCGGGTTTGCGTTGCAGCACCTCGAGGTAGTGGTCCAGGACCAGGGACTGGCCGCCCTTGAGCATGACCCGTTCATGGGTGGCGATGACGGTGCGACCGTCGAACGCGGTCACCGATGAAGCGCCGAGCTGCACCCGGACCCGGCGGCCGATGAACCGGGCCGGCACCGAGTAGTGCCGTTGCCGGACGGTCACCCGGGCATACCGGTCAACCCTGGGGGTCAGAGTCAGCCAGGTCGGGAACACCTCGGACGGCAACGGCCGCAGCGTGTCCCGTTCGAACGCCCAGTCCTGGGCGACGGTGTTGGTGCGGCTCGCGATCCGCCGGTAGTTATCCTTCGCGTCCGCCGCGACGAGCAGCTCATTGAGCTGCTCGATGGAGTCCACGACCGGCATCGGGACGCAGTGGTTGCGGCGGAACCGGCCGCCCTCGCCTTCGACGCCGCCCTTCTCGTGGGCACCTTCCTGCCCGGGGTGGCAGTAGAACGCATCGAACCCGAAATGGGATCGGAACGCCACCCACCGGCCGGATTCCTCCCGGCCACGACCGAACAGCACCCGGGACACCGCGGCTTTGAGGTTGTCGTAGCGGATCTTGTCGATCGGGGTGCCGCCCAGTTCGGTGAACGCGTGCACATGACCTTCCAGGAACGCCTCCTGGCCCTGGGTGGCGAACGCCCGGTGCACCGCCTTCCCGGAATACGACAGGCGCAGGGTGAACAGGAACGTCTTGGTCTTCACCCCGCGCAGCACGACCCACAGATCGGCAA
Organism: Nakamurella multipartita DSM 44233; assembly: GCF_000024365.1. NCBI lineage: Bacteria > Bacillati > Actinomycetota > Actinomycetes > Nakamurellales > Nakamurellaceae > Nakamurella > Nakamurella multipartita. Next base: position 2,291,787 of record NC_013235.1, on the reverse strand, counting down.
AGTCGACCTCGGCCTCACCACCCGGCTCATGGGTCTGCGGGACGAAACCCTGCGACAAGGTCCGGCCGGCCGCGGCGGCGATCTCCGGGCGTCGCCGGGCGACGTAATCCCGCACCGTCGAGTACGACACATCGGCGGCGCCGTGTTCGTCGAGGAGCCGGTCCAGCACCCGCTTCGCGGTGTGGCGTTGCTTCCTCGGCGCGTCCAGGTCCGCCCGCAGCCAGTCGTCGATCGTGACCTTGAACGGTTCGAGCTTCCGGGAGACCCGCACCGGTGTCTTCCGCGGCGGCGGTAACGCACTGGCCATCGCCTGCCGAACGGTTCTGCGGTGCACGTGATGCCGATCAGCGAGCTCGCGGATCGACAATCCCTCGACCCGGGCGTCGCGCCGGATGACAGCGAACAACCCCACCCTCGACCCCATCCCTGCCCCTTCACCCGAGAACACCGAACAACTCGGATTCACCGTCGGGGTGGGGCCAGATCAAACCGTCACAACGCGCCCGGCGTGTCGAAGGTGGGGCCACTTCAAACCGTCACGCCTCGACCTGCCGACACCGGTGGTGGGGCCAAGTCGAACCGCCAACCCGGGGCCAGATCAGACTGTCAGGGCCACGTGGGCGCGTTACACCCGTGACCTGGGCATCAACCTGGCCAGGGCACGTGAGGCCATCGGCCTGAGCCAGGAACGCGTCGCCCACGCCGCCGGCATCTCGACCTTCACCTACCGGAAGCTGGAGAAGGGCGAGTCGAACCCTGGCAGTTCTGCCAACCCGCGGCTGCGGACCCTCGTGGCGCTGGCCGAGGTCCTGGAGACAGACGTCAACGCGATCCTTCCTGGCAACTCGCCGAGTATCGCGGCAGGACGGACGTAGCTCTCGGCACGGATCCAAGTGGTTCCTACCTCACCGTGGGCACCACGAGGAAGTCCAAGGTCTGACGGCAAATGGTCACCTGCCGCTGCGGCGCCTAATCTTAGGTCGGGATCAGCCATCTCCCAGCTCCGAGCTCACTGACTGTTTGCCAGCGAGCCCATGGGTGCAATGGTCGACTACTTGCCCTCGACGACCTGCAGGTACTCCACGGAGCAGTTGACCATCGCAAATCGAAAGACCTGGGCAGGATCAACCTGGCACCCGACTATGCGCGACCAAAAGCCGTCGATAGACACGACACCCGCCAGGATATCCGACACCTCGACATCAGCCTTGCGCTTCATTGCTCGCGTATAGGCTACTGCGAGCGCCTTCTTCGCATGGGGCGCGAACGCTAGGTGACCTTGTTCGTGGTATCGGCCACGTCCAACGAACTTTATGAGGAGTTTCCGGCTTGTGTCCAGGAAAACTCCAAACCCGTTCAATAGGGACCCTAACTCGCCGTTGAGCTCTTGTGCTTGGTATAGTACCCCAAGGAATAGGTGTTCGGCGCCTATATAGTTGTGGCCTATCGACCGAGCCTCCTCTTGTGCGACGACTATCACGAATCGAGCCGGTTGCGTGAACCTATCGAAAGCAAACCTGTCGGAAATAGAGCGATCGTCATCAGGCTGCGACTCATCAAGATCATTCGAAAGTGCCTCGGACTCTGCGCTCAGCTCGTCACGGGATTCAGCGACAAGTTGACGCATGACTTCGCTATTCGTCAACTCCGCTGACATGGCTTCCCACACCGTCTCACAGAGCTCACGAAGCGGCACCTTGTGCCCTCTAGCCTGCCGCTTTCATCGCAATTCTGCGCGGCGCGGTGTTGATGATGACGAAAGGTGCTCCGACCTGGGAAGATAGGTCTTGCTGAGGGACCAATCGAACCAGAATCAGGAGCACCTTTCTGATGCGGAAGTGTACCGGGCTGTACCCGTCGCTCCGAGTCGATGCCACCGGCAAGCGGGTGGTGTCACACGCCGGGTCGGTGCTGCTCGCCGTGACCGCGGACAAGATTGGCATCGGGCGGGGTTTGTCCGCGGCGCTGGCACCGTGGCGCAGGCCGATGGCGGTGCACGACCCGGGCAAGATCCTGCTGGACCTGGCGATCTCGCTGGCGATCGGCGGTGACTGCCTGGCCGACATCGCCCAGTTGCGGACCGAACCCGCGGTGTTCGGGCACGTGGCGTCCGACCCGACGGTGTCCCGGCTGATCGACACCCTCACCGCCGACGCGGTGACCGCGCTCAAGGCGATCGACGCCGCGCGGGCCGCGGCCCGCGCCCGGGCGTGGAAGCTGGCTGGACCGGCCGCGCCGGACCACGATCGGTCGGCGAAGGCGCCGCTGGTCGTGGACGTGGACGCCACCCTGGTCACCGCGCACTCCGAGAAGCAACTCGCAGCAGCAACATTCAAGAAGGGATTCGGGTTTCACCCGATCGGCGCCTGGGCCGACCACGGACCGGGCGGCACCGGCGAAACCCTGGCGATGCTGCTGCGGCCAGGCAACGCCGGATCCAACACCGCCGCCGACCACATCAGCGTGGTCAAGGCCGCGCTCGCGCAGTTGCCCGCCTCGAGCGCGGCCCGGCAGCCCGGTCGCCGCGTGTTGGTCCGCACCGACGGCGCCGGCGGCACCCACGAGTTCGTGGCCTGGCTGACCCGGCAACGGGTGCAGTACTCGGTCGGGTTCACCATGACCACCGACATCACCACCCAGGTCGACGCGCTCCCGGACTCCGCGTGGACCCCGGCGTACGACGGCGACGGCAAGCCCCACGGGGCGTGGGTGGCCGAGCTAACCGGGGTGCTCAAGCTGACCGGCTGGCCCACCGGGATGCGGGTCATCGTCCGCGCCGAACGACCCCATCCCGGCGCTCAGCTCAAGTTCACCGATTCGAACGGCAACCGGCTCACCACGTTCGCCACGAACACCGCCGGCGGGCAGCTCGCCGATCTGGAACTGCGGCACCGGCGCCGCGCCCGCTGCGAGGACCGGATCCGCAACGCCAAGGACACCGGCCTGAACAACCTGCCCCTCAAGGACTTCACGCAGAACCAGGTATGGATCGAGGTCGTGCAACTGGCCATCGAACTGACCGCGTGGATGCAGATGCTCGCATTCACCGGCACCCCGGCCCGGACCTGGGAACCCAAGAAGCTGCGGCACCGCCTGTTCAGCATCGCTGCCCGGATCGGCCGCAGAGCCCGCCGCACCTGGCTCCGCCTGTCCGCCCACGCACCCCACCGCGACCTGCTCCTGGATGGCCTGGGCCGGCTCCGGAGCCTGCCGCAATCAACCTGACCGGCCATCGTCCACCCGCCACGAACCAAGGACCCCGAACCGGGCAGTGGAACCCGACGCCACCCCTGCGACCACGGGGTCCAGCAGCCAACCCATGACCAACGAAGGAGGCGAAAAATGATCACGACCTCCGCCTACGACATCATCCGGCCGCCGCGCGAAAGATCGAGGCTAGCCTGCCGCTTTCATCGTAATTCTGATCGGCAGAGTGTTGATCATGAGGAAAGGTGCTCTGACCTGGGAAGATAGGTCTTGCTGAGGGACCAATCGAACCAGAACCAGGAGCACCTTTCCGATGCGGAAGTCTACCGGGCTGTACCCGTCGCTCCGAGTCGATGCCACCGGCAAGCGGGTGGTGTCCCACGGCGGGTCGGTGCTGCTGGCCTTGGCCGCGGACAGGGTCGGTTTGGGTCGTGGGTTGTCGGCGGCGTTGAGGCCGTGGCGCAAGCCGATGGCGGTGCACGACCCGGGCAAGATCCTGCTCGACCTGGCGATCTCGCTGGCGATCGGCGGTGACTGCCTGGCCGACATCGCCCAACTGCGGGCCGAGCCCGCCGTGTTCGGTCATGTGGCGTCCGACCCGACTGTGTCCCGGCTGATCGACACCCTCGCCCCGGACGCGACGGCAGCGCTGAAGGCGATCGACACCGCGCGGGCGGCAGCCCGCGCCCGGGCGTGGAAGCTGGCCGGACCCGCCGCACCGAACCATGACCGGTCGGCGAAGGCGCCGCTGGTCGTCGACGTGGACGCCACCCTGGTCACCGCGCACTCCGAAAAGCAGCTGGCAGCAGCAACATTCAAGAAGGGCTTCGGGTTCCACCCGATCGGCGCGTGGGCCGACCACGGCCCGGACGGCACCGGTGAACCCCTGGCGATGCTGCTGAGGCCGGGCAACGCCGGCTCCAACACCGCAGCCGACCACATCAGCGTGGTCAAGGCCGCGCTCGCGCAACTGCCCTGCACCACGGCGGACCGACGGCCCGGCCGCGGTGTGCTGGTCCGCACCGACGGGGCCGGCGGAACCCACGAGTTCGTGGACTGGATGGCCCGGCAACGGGTCCAGTACTCGGTCGGGTTCACCCTGACCACCGACATCACCGCCAAGGTCGACGCCCTGCCGGAGGCGGCGTGGACACCCGCGTACAACGCCGACCAGGAGCCCCGGGACGGGGCCTGGGTGGCCGAACTGACCGGGGTCCTCAAGCTCAAGGGCTGGCCCAAGGACATGCGGGTCATCGTCCGCGCCGAACGACCCCATCCCGGCGCTCAGCTCAAGTTCACCGACTCGAACGGCAACCGGCTCACCGCGTTCGCCACGAACACCAAAGGCGGACAGCTCGCGGATCTGGAACTGCGGCATCGGCGCCGCGCCCGCTGCGAGGACCGGATCCGCAACGCCAAGGACACCGGCCTGAACAACCTGCCCCTCAACGACTTTGCCCAGAATCAAGTGTGGATCGCGGTCGTGCAACTGGCCACCGAACTGACCGCATGGATGCAGATGCTCGCCTTCACCGGCACCCCGGCGCGGACCTGGGAGCCCAAGAAGCTGCGGCACCGACTGTTCAGCGTCGCCGCCCGGATCGGCCGCAAAGCCCGCCGCACCTGGCTCCGCCTGTCCGCCCACGCACCCCACCGCGACCTGCTCCTGGATGGCCTGGGCCGGCTCCGGAGCCTGCCGCAATCAACCTGACCGGCCATCGTCCACCCGCCACGAACCAAGGACCCCGAACCGGGCAGTGGAACCCGACGCCACCCCTGCGACCACGGGGTCCAGCAGCCAACCCATGACCAACGAAGGAGGCGAAAAATGATCACGACCTCCGCCTACGACATCATCCGGCCGCCGCGCGAAAGATCGAGGCTAGGACGCGGCACCATCCCAGTGCGGTCCTGCTCGGTCCAACCGCCGACTCGCCCTGCGATGAGCCGCCGCTGCCCGGCGAAGCGGATGGGGTCAAAGTTGGCGAAAGGCGTCTGCTGCACCCGAAGAGCATGCAACCCAGAGGCCGACAATACATCACCCTCTATTACTGCGTGACGATCAAATCCGCCGCGATCGGTTCGGGGATACTCGACCAGCCCAAGAAGATGTCGGGCAGCAAGAAGGACTTGCTCCTCGTGTGTATCTCGATTACCCGGATGGACTGCCCGGACTAGGAGCTTCCATGCGACCCGACGTCCGACCAACTCTGACACCTTCAAGGTGGCCGCTATGTACCGGTTCAGACGAGGTGAGGCACTCGTGTCGACGGCTATCGGATGCGATGCAATGGTGATACCCAGGTCTTGGACGACCTCGCTCACCGTTGGCAGGCATGTCGGTGGGCCGCCGGAGGCAGAGCGGATTGCTCTATCGGTCGGTACCGCTTCCGAAGCCGGGTTTGTACTCACCATCAGATCTTAAAGTGCCACAAGCAAGCGTCGGCGTATTGACAATGACTATCATTTATGTTAAGATTCCATGTGGGTTGGCCCCCAACTGAAGGGAGGCCAACATGGCCCTTAGAACAGAACCGTCATCCGTGGATCGTCGGGCGACTGACTGCCAGCTCGCCGGAGCAACCAGCTTCGAGGATTTCCTCGCGTCTGAGACGTACATCGAGTACCGGTTCAGTCAGTCGGAGCCCACGCCGTGTCTGCTTGACCTGATCGACGTATGGCTCGTACTTGGGAACGCTACCGAGGTGTGCGCGTCTTTCGAGTCCTTCCTGCTGACGGTCATCCAGATCACCGACTGGTGGGACCACCAGATGATGCCGTTCAGCCGAAAGAGCGTGCGGACCACGCTGCTGTGGCCTGACACGCCGGAACTCGGCGCAGACGACTTCCCGGGAGCGACGATTCCGTTCGGACCGTACGCATGGTCCGAGGGCGAACACGACGTCAAGCAGCTCGCTGTCAAACACCCGGTGCTCAACCGGGAGCGATGGGAGTCCATCCGCACAGCTCGTCGACTCGGCAAGTAGGTCTACAAGCTGTCGCACCACCATCCAACAGGGCCAATCTGCCCGCTCAAGCATCAGCTTGGGCGGGTTTTCACGTCCATGCCCTGCTCGTCACAGTGTGCCGCCACAGCGACATCGTGTGACGCTCTGTGACCGCTTGCATCGCCGGGTGTGACGTGGAGGCTGATGCTTGCCGGCGCATCCACCGCGCATCTACACCCCCACTGAAGAGTTGAGTCCACCAGAGTGGTGTACGACCACTGATCGACCTTGACCCCCTGACCAGGCAGGTCGGGGCGTGTCGGTCCCGGGACGAGGACGGCCACCGCGTGAGGCTTCGAAGGACCTCTCACAGTCTGTCGAAGGAGACATCACGCGATGACCACTGCCCAGCCTAACGACCCGACGACCGCCGTCGGTGACATGCTCGCGTCGGCGAGCCCGGACCTGCTCCGCTCGATGCTGTCCACGTTCATTCAGACGCTGATGGGCGCCGAGGCCGACGCCCTGTGCGGCGCCGGCTACGGCGAACGCAGCCCGGACCGGGTCAACTCCCGCAACGGGTACCGGCACCGGGACTTCGACACCCGGGTCGGCACCCTGGACGTGGCAGTGCCGAAACTGCGGTCCGGGTCGTACTTCCCGGACTGGCTGCTCGAACGGCGGACCCGCGCCGAACGCGCCCTGGTCTCCGTCGTCGCGACCTCGTACCTGCTGGGAGTCTCGACCCGGCGGGTGGAGAAACTGGTCCAAGCATTGGGCGTGACGTCGCTGTCCAAGTCGCAGGTGTCGATCATGGCCCGCGACCTGGACGAGCAGGTCGAGGCGTTCCGCACCCGCCCGCTGGACCAGGGCCCGTACACGTTCCTCGCGGCCGACGCGCTGGTCCTGGAAGGTCCGCGAGGGCGGCCGGGTCGTGCAGGTCCACGCCCTGCTCGCGACCGGGGTCAACGGTGACGGGCATCGCGAGATCCTGGGCCTGGACGTGACCAGCCGCGAGGACGGCGCCGGCTGGTTGGCGTTCCTGCGTGGCCTGGTCGCCCGGCGCTTGTCCGGGGTCCGGCTGGTCACCAGCGACGCGCACAGCGGCCTGGTCGCCGCGATCGGCGCGACCCTGCCGGGTGCCTCGTGGCAGCGATGCCGCACGCATTACGCGGTGAACCTGATGTCGATCACCCCGAAGAGCAGCTGGCCGTGGGTGCGGACCATGCTGCACTCGATCTACGACCAGGTCGACGCGAAAGCCGTGGCTGCCTAGTTCGACCGGGTGATCGACACGCTCGCCGAGAAGCTGCCCGCGGTCGCCGATCACCTCGACCAGGCCCGGGCCGACCTGCTCGCGTTCACCCCGTTCCCGAAGGAGATCTGGCGGCAGATCTGGTCCAACAACCCGCAGGAACGGCTCAACAAAGAGATCCGCCGCCGGACCGACGTCGTCGGGATCTTCCCCGACCGGGGCGCTCTGATCCGCCTCGTCGGCGCCGTCCTGGCCGAGCAACACGACGAATGGACCGAGGGCCGCCGCTACCTTGGCATCGACGTCCTGGCCCGCTCCCAGACCGCCAACGGACCCGACGCGAAGGAGGACACCAGCACCACGCCCGCGATCACCACCGCCGCCTGACCAACGAAGATCACCGGCGGCCGGACCTCGTCACGTACACCACTCAGCTGGGCTTGACCCACTGAAGAAGCGCTCCACCGCGAATTGCCGGCCGCAGGTGTGGGTGAGGAAGGAGGAAGTAGGCCATGCCTCTTCAAGCTGCTGCATGCGAGTCGATGCACTTGATCCCGGGACGGACATTGCCCTCCACGAGGTACGACCGGTGGGACGACGTCACTCCGCGCGACTTCGCTCGGGCAGCTACAACCGCTCTCGATCCCTGGCCCAATGACATGGATTGTGATGACGACCTCGCCTAGCAGATCAAGAACGGAGCATCACAGATGACAAACCAACCAGTCCGGCTTACTCACCCCCTCGCCATGCCACCAATCCCGCCTCGTCCAGCCACGGCTCGTCGTAGCCGCACCCCGGAGGAAGCGGTTGGAGACATCTACGTCGCCATGGCCAACGTTCATGCGCTTCGTGGAGTCACCGAGTACGGCCTCGACACGGTCGCTGCCGTTGACCGGCGGCGGCAGGCCATTGCTGAAGAGCTGCCGGAGGTTAACGAGCTTCTGGCAGCTCTGGAGATCAACTGCGCTCGTCTCGTCGCCAGTGTCCAGAATCGCCTGCTCAACGACGAGCGGGAGGTGATCCTGCCATGACCATCGTCGTTATCGTGTGCCTCCTGTTGGTCGTCGTCGGCATTTGGTCGCTTGGGTGGTGGCACTACGCGCCGACCAGGGATGAGCTCCGAATCGAACGCAGCCGCCAGCGAGTGGCTCGGATCCGCCAGCGCACCCTGGCCGACATGGAACGGGTCCGGGAACTCGGTTGGATCGAACGGGACGCGAGGGCCAGGGAACAGTTGCGCCGGCTCATGGACAAGTACGAGTTATGAATCCCGACCAGCAATACTGTCTAAATCTTCTCTAGCAACGTCCTCGTAAATCACAGACGCAGGTTCGGGTTTGCAAAAGGGCACGATCTCTAAACCAAAAGCTCTCCTCGGCTGACTCGGGTTGCGTCGCCCTTTCGAAGACGCATATGCCTACATCCCAGATTTGGAGACGATCCGTCATGTCAATTTCCCGTGATCTGTTGCGCCCCATGCCGTTTTGCACAGTCTGTTTCCGCTACCTGACCGTGTCCGAGGCTCGGGCCCACACCCGGCACGCTCGGGCAATCCGATGGCCGAGGAAGTAGCGCCGTTTCCGAAAGGAGGCATCTGCCGTGAATCCCTGGCAAGTTGGCCCGTCAGCCGGTCAAAGATTGGTAAGCATAGCGTTCGGTGCGCTCTTGGCGGCCGTCATGCTCAGTTTGGCGATCGAACTCGTACGGGAGATTCTGCCCTGGCTCATCACGGCCGGGGTGCTGGTGGCCCTGGGAGTCGTGGCCCGCTGGCTGTATCGCCGCTCGCACGGCCGCCTGTAAAGCACCGGCCGACGGGATGGCGTACCGACTTGCTGTGGTTTAAACGACAGGTTTGACCCTCCACATAGCGCCGATGCAGCAGCCGAAATCCCGCCCGGTACCTCTGTTTTCGGTGTGGCCATTCGCCGTTGTGGAATAGACAAACGGTCTTGACCGTCCAGTTTGCTGGACGCATAGTGAAAGGCAGCCAAACCGTCCACCAAATTGGACGACTCGCGCCAAAACAAACTTGTAAATCCACACAGAAGGGAGGGTGTATCTGTCATGCCAAGAAACAATCAATCGAGGAGGTCGTCCCAGCAGCAGAAGTCGTGGGATCGAAGGCAATCGTCGCGCCGTGTTCGCCGGGCAGACCGTCGCCTGAGCGTGCGCGGTGAACTACGTGCCAACCCGGACCTCCGCAAGATTGCCCGGGTCGTCATCTCGCTGGCCATGGCTCAGGCCGAGGCCGACGCCGAGCAACAGAACCAACCCCGAGCCGACGCCGACGGCCCGAGCCAGGAGTCGCCAGATGAGTAGGCAGGTGACTTGGCGCGAGCTCAGATTCCCCGGCCCAATCCCACCCGACGCCGTGCGCGCCTGTCTGGTCGGCTGCGGCGGCCTGCCCGGTAACCCGCTGCTCATCCTCGAAGCGGTCGCCACCGGCGGCCGGCTGCGCTGGCGCATCGGTGCCCCGTCAAGCCTGAGCGTCCGGCAAGCCTGCCAACAGGTGACCCTGCATCTGCCGGGCACCATCGTCAGCCCGGTCGAGGGCACGTGGCCACCGGTCGAGACCGCCCAAATCGGGGCGCAGGTACGGATCAGCAGGACCAGGCTGCTGCCGCTGGGTGACCTGGATCCGGATGCGGTGACTCGCGGGCTGCTCGGGGCGCTGGCTTTGGCCGGCCAAGGTGAATCCCTGCACTACCAGCTGCTACTCGGTGCCCGTATCCGCCCAACTCGGCCACCCGAAGCAGCCAAACCGCTGCCTCGCGGTGCCACCGAGCGGCTCGAGCAACCGGGCTTCGGCTGCCTGGTGCGCCTGGCCGCCACCGCCGCGCACGATGGACGCGCCCGCATCTTGGTGCGACAGGTTGCCGCGAGCTTGAAAGGCCTGGAAGCCCCTGGGGTAGCGGTCACCGTCCGCCGGTGCGCAGTGACGGCACTGGCTCGGGTATCGCTGCCGCTCTGGTGGCCATTGTGGATCTCCGCCAGCGATCTGGTGCCACTGACGGCCTGGCCGGTGGCTGACGACCCGAAGGCCGAGCTGGCCGGCTTGCCGCCGCGGCACCCGAAGCTGCTGCCGCCCACGGCCGCCCACCCCACGGAGGGGCTCGACATCGGCAGGGCCGTTGCCGTCAGTATGGAGCGGCGTATCGCGCAACCGGTCGGCGACACTCTGCAGCACCGGCACGTACTGGGGCCGTCCGGGGTGGGCAACTCGACGTGGGTCGGCTATGCGGCCCTGCAAGACATCCTGGCCGGCCGGTGTGTCGTGGTCATCGACCCGAAGCGCGATCTGGTCACCGAACTGCTGGCCCGTATCCCGGCCGACCGGTTGGACGACGTCGTGGTGCTCGACCCGGCCAGCCGCACCCCGCTGGGGGTCAACCCCTTGGCCGGTGCCGACCCTGACCTGGCAGCGGACTCGATCGTCGCCGTCTTCCACTCCCTGTACGGCGACGGGCTCGGACCCCGCTCGACCGACATCCTCCATGCCGCCGTGTTGACACTGGCCCGGCGGGGTGATGCCTCGCTGGCGATGGTGCCGCTGCTACTGACCAACCCCGGTTTCCGCCGTTCGCTGGTCGGCCGTGCCCATAAGGAAGACCCGCTCGGTGTCGGCAGCTTCTGGGCCTGGTTCGACAGCCTGAGCAGTGGCGAACAGGACATGGTCACCCGGCCCCTGCTCAACAAACTGCGGCCGATCATGCTGCGGCCATCCCTGCGCGGCGTGTTCGGACAACGGCGTCCGGCGATCTCCGTCGAGCAGATCCTGGCCGAGCGAAAAATCCTGCTGGTCGAACTGCGCAAGGACCAGATCGGTCCCGAGGCCGCCGGGCTTATCGGGTCACACGTGGTCGCCCACCTGTGGCGGGCCATCCTCGGTCGGCTGAGTCTGCCGGCCGAGCAGCGCCACCCGTTCATGGTCTACATCGACGAAGTCCAGGACTACCTGCGGCTGCCGGGCAGCCTGGCCGACGCGCTGGCCCAGGCCCGCGGCCTCGGGGTATCCGTCACGGCAGCCCACCAGCACCTGGGACAGCTCGGCCGACTCGACGCCGATCTGGAAGCCAACACCGCCACCAAGCTGTTCTTCCGGCTCAGTCCGGGCGACGGCAGACACCTGGCCAGCGCCGTCGGTGCCGGGCAGCTGACCGCCGACGACTTCACCCTCCAACCCGACCACCAGCTCTACGCCCGGCTGCTGGTCAACGGCCGACTGCTGCCCTGGGTCTCCGTCGCCACCCAGCCTCTGCCGCCACCACTGCATGACCCGGCCCAGGTCCAAGCCCGCAGCGAAGCCCACTACGGCCGCGCCCTTGACGACGTCGAAGCCGACCTGCTCAGCCTGGCCGACGCCACGGCCCGAGAGGGCAGCACCGAGCACCCGGACGAAGCCACACCACGCACCGGCTTCGGCCGCCGCCGGCCCAGCGCACCATCCCGGCCGTCCGCCGAACCCCACCCCGTTACCCAGAAAAGAGGTCGGATATGACGAATACCCCAACCAATCCACCGATCTCAGGCGGTCCGCTCGCCCGACCAGCCGCTACAGAATCCGATGCGGCATTGCGGTCGGTCCCAGCCGTTTCCGGCCCGTTAGCGACGCCGAAACAGTCGCCCCTGACAGGGGCGACGTCAGCCGCAACCCCGAGCGAGCCCACCATGCCGAGCCGTCACCGCGTCGGCCGAGCCAGGCGGCGCACCCTGGCCAACCAGCTGTCCGACCAAGACTGGTCGATGCTCACCGGCCTGGCGCGGTACCGCTTCCTGCACACCTACCAGGTCAGCGAATTGCACCTGCCGAGTAGTAGTGGTGGCGCCTCCCAGGCCCGGGCGGTCCGTCGTCAACTGTTGCGGCTGGCTCGCTGGCGGCTCATCCGCCCGGTCGTTGCCCGCCGGGTCGGCGGTCTGCATGGTGGTGCCGACCCCCACATCTGGCAGCTCACCGCCGCCGGCAAAGCCGTCCTGACCGGTGGCACCCCAGGACGAACCAGCAGCTACCCGTCGACCAGATTCCTGACGCACACGCTGGCGATCGCGGAGACAGCGATCGGGCTCAGCCGGGCAACCGCCAGCCTTGGCGGCGCGGTCGACATCCAGCTCGAACGGGAGGCCGCCCGACGCATCCCGATGGTTGGCGGCAGCCACACCACGCTGACACCGGACCTGTTCGCCGTCGTCCGCGCTGCCGACGACAGCGGTCAGTTCGAGGATGCCTGGTTCATCGAGGTCGACTGCGGCACCGAGTCTCTGCCCACGCTGCTCCGCAAGTGCGAGCAGTACGAGACCTACCGGCGCAGCGGCAGGGTCTGCCCCCGGTCTGGTTGACACTCGGGGTTTGCAGTAGTCAGGCCGCTTCTGCGGCCTTGTAGATCATCTCAAACTCGACCGGGGTGAGCTTGCCGAGGGCCCGCTGGCGGCGTCGTCGGTTGTACTTGGTTTCGATCCAGGTGACGATCGCGAGGCGGAGGTCGTCGCGGGTGTCCCAACGGCGGGTGTTCAGGACGTTCTTCTGCAGCAGGGAAAAGAAGCTCTCCATGCTGGCGTTGTCGCCGGCGCCGTGGGAGCGGCCCATCGACCCCACCAGGTCGTTGTTCGCCAGCAGCCGCTGGGTCCGCTTGGCACGAAACTGACCGCCTCGGTCGGAGTGACAGACTGTCCCGGCCGGGCTGCGGAGCGCGATCGCGTTGCGCATCGCGGCCCGCGCCAGGGACGACTTCATCCGGGAGTCGATGGAGTAGCCCACGATCTTGTTCGACCACACGTCCTTGATCGCGCAGATGTAGAGCTTGCCTTCGCGGGTGGGGTGCTCGGAAATGTCCCACAGCCACACCTTGTTCGGGGCGTCGGCGAGGAACTCGTGACGTACGACGCCGTGCTCGTCGACGACCGCGAGGAGGTCGTCGTGTGGCGCGGGGCCGGTCGAGCCGGTCTTGGAGCGCTTCTTGTGGTGGCTGGCAGTGATGCCGGCGATGCGGCACAGGCGGTGCACCCGGTTCTCCCCGACCTGGATGCCGTGCTCGTCTTCGAGTTCGTCGGTGAGGAACCTGTAGCCCAACGTCGCATCGTCGCCATGGAGGTCGTAGAGCTTGTCGATGAGGTGGGCGTCGTCGTAGTCCCGCTGGCATACGGGGTCGCTGAGCCACTTGTAGTACCCGGCCCGCGAAAGGCCGAGCACCCGCAACGTCACCGCGACCGGCACCCTGATCGGGGCGCCGGTCGCAGCCATCTCTCGGACGAGCGGGAAGACTATTTTCCCGGCAGGTTCGCCTGCGACAGGTAGGCCGCTGCCCTACGCAGGACCTCGTTCTCCTGCTCGAGGAGGCGGTTGCGCTTCTTCAACTCGCGAAGCTCAGCACGGTCGACGTCGGTGAGACCGGGACGGCGACCGTCCTCGATGTCGGCCTGCTTCATCCAGTTCGCGAGCGAGCCTTCGGAGATGCCGAAGTCCTTCGCGATCTGCGTCAGCGTCGCCTGGCCCTTGCGGGCCACGGCCACGACGTCGTCGCGGAACTCCTTGGGATAGGGCTTAGCCACGAAAGACATCCTTCCGTCTGAGGCCGAAACCTCAGAGGTCAGGTGTCAACTGAACTCGGGGCAGACCCGTTCCGGCTCGGCCTCGGCAACTACCTGCGCAACTCGACGGAGCATCTACTGTTCGCCACCCGCGGCAGAGCACCGGTTCAGTACCGGGCACAGCCGACCTGGATTCAAGCCCCCGTCCAAGACCACTCGCACAAGCCGGAAGAGCAGTACGCCCTCATCGAACGCATCTCACCTGGACCGTACTTGGAGCTGTTCGCCCGGCGGCACCCACCGCACACCCCGGGACGAGCTCGCTGGCACGTCTGGGGGAATGAGGTCGAGAGCGATGTGGTGGTGGCGGGGTATGGGGTGCCGAGCGACAATCCGGCCCGGAGATACGGACAAACGAGGATCGTTCCGTGACACTCGGGTCGTGGACATCGCTCGGGCCGAAGCCGGTATACAAGCGCGGCTGGCCGACGCCGACCTCTTGTGGCAGCTCGGCCGGAGGGAATCGGCGTTCCTGCTCGCTCTCACGGCACTCGGTGCCCGAAGCCGCCTGGCGCTACCGGAGGTCAAAGGTGACCGCGATGCCTTCGTGACCTACCTCAAGGCCCAGCACGGCTGGCGCATCGAGATCGAGTACCGAGGAAAGCAATGGTCGATCGACAACCTGATCTACACCTGGCTGCGGTGCCAGCTCGTCCATGAGGGCGCGCTGCCGATCGACCTCGTCATCGACGACACTCTGTCGCAGAACGGTGGCCTGTCGGTCCGAGCCGGCGGTGCTCCGGAGTACGTCCTCCTACTCTCGCCGGCCTGGTTCGACTTCATCAGCAGCGCCGCCGACCCTGGCTGACCGCCGCCACAAGACCCACCGCGAGCCCCTCATCGGGAGCCTGCGGCCAGCCGACATCACCAAGATGCCCGGCGGTCGCACCACCCCGAGGACGGTGGCCTGCACCCGGTCAACCGAGTGCGCGGAAGAACACCCTCAGGAAGGATGAGCAAGGTCATGTCCCAGAAGACACTGGCCATCCGGCTGGATGACGATCTGCACGCCCGGATCACCATCCTGGCGCGCCTCGGCGGTCAATCGGTGACCGACGCGATCCGCGATGCGCTTCGTGCGCACGTTGACGTGCTGGCCGCCGACCCGACTATCGCGGCCAAGGCGGCGGCACTGCGCGAGCAAATCGCCCGCGACGCCGATGAGCAGCAAGCCGCGATCCAGGCGCTCTTTGGCACGCCACAACCGCCAAAGACCGGTCGGCCAAGCGGTAGCAAGTAGCCGCGACCCGCCTCCTAACCCGGTGGAAGCCAGCTGCAGGGCATAAGCCTGCCGCTTTCATCGTAATTCTGATCGGCAGAGTGTTGATCATGAGGAAAGGTGCTCTGACCTGGGAAGATAGGTCTTGCTGAGGGACCAATCGAACCAGAACCAGGAGCACCTTTCCGATGCGGAAGTCTACCGGGCTGTACCCGTCGCTCCGAGTCGATGCCACCGGCAAGCGGGTGGTGTCCCACGGCGGGTCGGTGCTGCTGGCCTTGGCCGCGGACAGGGTCGGTTTGGGTCGTGGGTTGTCGGCGGCGTTGAGGCCGTGGCGCAAGCCGATGGCGGTGCACGACCCGGGCAAGATCCTGCTCGACCTGGCGATCTCGCTGGCGATCGGCGGTGACTGCCTGGCCGACATCGCCCAACTGCGGGCCGAGCCCGCCGTGTTCGGTCATGTGGCGTCCGACCCGACTGTGTCCCGGCTGATCGACACCCTCGCCCCGGACGCGACGGCAGCGCTGAAGGCGATCGACACCGCGCGGGCGGCAGCCCGCGCCCGGGCGTGGAAGCTGGCCGGACCCGCCGCACCGAACCATGACCGGTCGGCGAAGGCGCCGCTGGTCGTCGACGTGGACGCCACCCTGGTCACCGCGCACTCCGAAAAGCAGCTGGCAGCAGCAACATTCAAGAAGGGCTTCGGGTTCCACCCGATCGGCGCGTGGGCCGACCACGGCCCGGACGGCACCGGTGAACCCCTGGCGATGCTGCTGAGGCCGGGCAACGCCGGCTCCAACACCGCAGCCGACCACATCAGCGTGGTCAAGGCCGCGCTCGCGCAACTGCCCTGCACCACGGCGGACCGACGGCCCGGCCGCGGTGTGCTGGTCCGCACCGACGGGGCCGGCGGAACCCACGAGTTCGTGGACTGGATGGCCCGGCAACGGGTCCAGTACTCGGTCGGGTTCACCCTGACCACCGACATCACCGCCAAGGTCGACGCCCTGCCGGAGGCGGCGTGGACACCCGCGTACAACGCCGACCAGGAGCCCCGGGACGGGGCCTGGGTGGCCGAACTGACCGGGGTCCTCAAGCTCAAGGGCTGGCCCAAGGACATGCGGGTCATCGTCCGCGCCGAACGACCCCATCCCGGCGCTCAGCTCAAGTTCACCGACTCGAACGGCAACCGGCTCACCGCGTTCGCCACGAACACCAAAGGCGGACAGCTCGCGGATCTGGAACTGCGGCATCGGCGCCGCGCCCGCTGCGAGGACCGGATCCGCAACGCCAAGGACACCGGCCTGAACAACCTGCCCCTCAACGACTTTGCCCAGAATCAAGTGTGGATCGCGGTCGTGCAACTGGCCACCGAACTGACCGCATGGATGCAGATGCTCGCCTTCACCGGCACCCCGGCGCGGACCTGGGAGCCCAAGAAGCTGCGGCACCGACTGTTCAGCGTCGCCGCCCGGATCGGCCGCAAAGCCCGCCGTACCTGGCTCCGCCTGTCCGCGCACGCACCCCACCGCGACCTCCTCCTGCACGGCCTGGCCCGGCTGCGGAACCTGCCGCAACTGACCTGACAGTGAGGATGTAGGGGTGGATCGCCGTCGAGCTTCGGCTTGACTCGTGCCCTGACTGACCGTGGTGTCCTGAACGGGATGTGTCGGCCGGGGTTCGGCGGCGATCTCGGCACCTGCCGGACGGGCGTCGTGACCTTATAGGAGCCTGGCCAGAGGCCCCGTCACTGTCTTGTCCGCCCGCCCGACCGGCGCGTGCCGCCCTTCCCGGTTCAGCGACAGGACGGCAGGTCAACGATGACAGCAGTACAAGCGGAGCGACAAGCAGACTCATCGGCGGTCGAGGTGGTCGGCGGTGTGGACACCCATAAGGACACCCACACCGCGGCAGCGGTGGACACCGCGGGGCGGGTGTTGGGGTCGGCCCAGTTCCCCACCGACGCCGCCGGCTACCGGGCGTTGCTACGGTGGCTGCGCGGGTTCGGGACGCTGCTGCTGGTCGGTGTCGAGGGCACCGGTGTCTACGGGGCCGGCCTGGCCCGATTGCTGGCCGCCCAGGGCGTGGCCATGGTCGAGGTCGACCGGCCCGACCGCAAGGCCCGCCGGTGGCAGGGCAAATCCGATCCCGTCGATGCCGAGGCTGCGGCCCGGGCCGCGTTGGCCCGGGTGCGCACCGGGCTGCCCAAGCAGCGAGACGGTCGTGTCGAGGCGCTGCGGGCATTGCGGGTGGCGCGCCGTTCGGCCGTCGGGCACCGCGCTGACGTGCAGCGACAGATCAAGGCGCTGATCGTCACCGCACCGGAATCGCTGCGCGCCCAGCTGCGGGCGTTGCCCGACCGAGAACTGATCAAGGTCTGCGCCGACCAGCGGCCGGACCGTGCCGGTGCCGGCGATCCGGGCACGGCCACCAAGATCGCGCTGCGCTCTCTTGCTCGGCGCCACCGGGCGCTCAGCGTCGAGATCGCCGATCTCGACGAGCTGCTCGGTCCGCTCGTGGCCCAGATCAACCCCGGGCTGCTCGCACTCAAAGGCATCGGTCCCGACGTGGCCGGGCAGATGCTCGTCACGGCCGGCGAGAATGCCGACCGCCTCACCAACGAGGCCGCCTTCGCGATGCTGTGCGGCGTGGCGCCCTTGCCTGCTTCGTCGGGCAGGACGACCCGGCACCGGCTCAACCGCGGCGGAGACCGAGCCGCCAATAGCGCACTCTGGCGCATCGTCATCACCCGCATGGCCACCGACCAGAGAACCAAGAACTACATCGCCCGACGCACCGCCCAGGGGCTGACCAAGCCCGAGATCATCCGCTGCCTCAAGCGATATGTCGCCCGAGAAGTCTTCCTCGCGCTTACGTCCGCGTCCGCAGAAAAACGACCCGCCAAAGCAGCTTGACAACCATAGGAGCATCCCACCGACCCGACCACCATCTCCGACCAAGGACCCGAACCGGGCAGTGGAACCCGGCGCCCACCCAGGCGACCACGGGTTCAGCAGCCAACCCATGATCAACAGAGGAGGACAAAAATGATCATGAGGAACGGCTACGAGGCCGCCCGACCACCGGAAGAAAGATCGAGGTAAGCCCCGGCTGGCTTCCACCCACACACACCATAAACCAAGCAATCCCCGGAGATCCCGAATACCCTGGCAAGGATCGAGAATCCGGAAATAGGGTGAAATAAACGTTGTAGAAAGCGAGAAAGGTGTCCACTTTGCCGGACAGTTGAGCTATTCTAGGAATATGGAAATTCCACACATTGAGACATTTGGCAGCCGACTCAAAGCTGCCCGAATCAAGGCCGGACTCGGACTCAGGCCCGCTTCAAACGCCGTCGGCATGTCGAAAGCGGCACTGGACAGCTGGGAACAAGATCACGTCGAGTCGCCAGACCTTGCCAAACTTCAGAAGTTGGCCGTGCTGCTCGACCTTGACCCGGTCAAGCTGGCCGAACTAGCCGGCTACGACCCGATCGCCACCCTCCCACCGATGCGGCCGTACCTGAGATCCAGATACCCGCATTTGCCTGCGGCCGCACACAAAGAGATTGCGGCCATCACCAGACGCTACGGCATCGACCCGAACGGTCGCGGTCCGGCGCCCGGTGAAGACGAATCCTGACAAGAAATACATAACGAAAGGAGGCTCATCCATGCACCAACACCAACATCCATCCATCCTGACGAGCCTCCGCCGTCTCATCCCCAACCGGGAGATTGACGAACACGAGCTTCGCGTGGTCGCCGAGGCCCAGGCCAACCGGCTCATCGAGGCCGTCCGAGGCATCGACCCCGGGATGGAAGGCATCACCGCTCGCCACATCGGCGCACTGCCACGCATCCGAATCGCCTACGACCGGCTGCCCGTCAGCGGCCTGAGCCACTGGAACGGCCAAGCGTGGGTCATCGCTCTCAACGACAGTGACAGCGAAGCTAGACAACGCTTCACGCTGCTCCATGAGTTCAAGTACATCATCGACCACGGTGCCACCGGGCAGCTCTACCACGACATACGCATCGGCGGGAAGACCATGACGGCCGACCAGCAGGCCGAGCACCTGGCCGACTACTTCGCCGCCTGCACGCTCATCCCACGTCGCGATCTCAAGCGCGCCTGGGGCAATGGCCTGCAGCGCACCGACCAACTGGCCGACCACTTCGGCGTCAGCCAAGCGGCGATGGAGATCCGCCTCGATGAGACAGGCCTCTCTCGCGCCTTCGACCCTGAACCACAACCCCCACGAGCACGATGCGCTCGACTAGTCCGGACTAGTTTCGGGCAGCCGCAACGATTCCGCCCAGCAATGCATGCCTACGTCAAAAGGAGCTACGTGTGACCGAAAACCCCCAAGTGGCAGCCTCGCGAGCTGTCGCTTATCTGCGCGTGTCGACATCTCGACAAATGGACACCGCCACGGATATCGACGCCGATGGACTGTCCATCGCCACCCAGCGTGAGTTCACGGCCCGGAAAGCACGGGACCTCGGAGCGATTATCGACAAGGAATTTATCGAGCCTGGAAACTCTGCGCTCTCGATCGACAAGCGTCCGAAGTTCAAAGAGCTGCTGAAGCACGTGATGGCGACGCCGGGCATTGACTACGTCATCATCTATATGCGCTCGCGAGCCTTCCGCAACCTGGGCGATGCGGTTATCACCAAACGACACTTGGCCAAGCTCGGCATCAAACTTGTCAGCGCCCGTGAAAACTTCGGCGAAGGCTACATGGCTGACGCCATGGAAGCCGTCACCGACATTTTCAACGAGCTTGAATCCCGCCGCAACGGCGAGGACGTCAAAGCCAAGATGCGCTACAAGATGCTGGCCGGCGGCTACAACGGTCGCGCGAAGGTCGGCTATCTCAATGTCCGGGAGAGCCACAACGGCAAGTTGTTCAACACCATCGCGCTCGACCCGGAGCGAGCACCGCTCGTCAGGCAGGTCTTCGAGCTCTACGCGACCGGGGACTACACCCAGCAAGAACTCCATCTGGCTGCGGTCGACCTCGGCCTCACCCAGCGGCCCACGCCGCAGATGCCGTACCCCCGACCGGTCGGCAGCACCACTATCGAGAACATTCTCAGCGACCCGTTCTTCGCAGGCTGGGTTCAAGTCGACGGACGCCTCATCAAGGGGCGTCATGAGGCGATCATCAGCCAAGCCCTCTTCGACCGCGTCCAGGACGTCCTTGAGGCGCGCTCCCGCAACAGCAACCGCGACCGCGTGCTCTATCACTACCTCAAGGGCCTGCTGGTCTGCGGCCGCTGTGCCCAGGCGGGTCGGGCAAACCGGCTCATCTACACCCAGGTCAAAGGGCGCTCCGGTGAGTACCACGGCTACTACCTATGCCGAGGACGGCAGAAGAAGACCTGCGACCTCCGACATCTGCCGGTGGCCAACGTCGAGGACGCCGTCGCCGAGCACTACCAATCCCTGCCGATCGCCGACAGCTTCGTGACCGGTGCCGAGAGGGCCATCACCGACGCCCTGCGCGAAGAGCAAGCCGTCACCGAGGAGCTGCAAGCAGCTCTCCGTGCCCAACTGTCCAGGCTCGCCACCCGCGAGGAACGGCTTATCGACCTGGCCGCGGACGGAGCGCTCGACCGCAGCAAGATCACGACCAGGGCCAACCAGATTGCCCAGGAACGCGCTCGGATCGAAGCGCGCCTCACCGAGACCCGCGCAGACCTCCAGATCGGCGCAACCCGGCTCAGGGAAGCACTGGAGCTCGCCCGGCACCTCGACCACCTATTCCTGGCGCTCCCCGATGACGGCAAGCACAAGCTCACTCGCGCCCTGTTCGACAGGCTTGAGGTTGACGAGGGTGACTACGACATCACCGTCTCCGGACATCAGCTCAAGGCACCGTTCAATGACGTGTTCGAAGCCGCCACCGCCCACGCCCAGCGATCCGCAGCGGGCCACCCTGACATGGAGCCACCGAAACGAACGATCCCCTGCCACGAGGCAGGGGATCATCGACTTGTATCGGCACTGACCGGCATCCAACTGGTCGGTGGTTCGAGTACGGGGTACTTGGTGGGCGCGGACGGGTTCGAACCGCCGACCGCCCGGGTGTAAACCGGGTGCTCTCCCGCTGAGCTACGCGCCCCGTTGCGCCGGCCGTTGCTGCCGGCCGGCCGCGAGCCAGTATCCCATCCCGCAGGACAGAAAACCCCGGATCGCGGCCCGCGGGCGGACGCCCGGCCGACCGATCAGGACCGGCTCAGCACCAGCGCCGTGACCGCCCGCTGCCAGGCCACCTGATCGCGGGCCTGTCCCGGACCGTTGACCTCGGCGAAGCGGATCACGCCGTCGACATCGACCAGGAACGTGCCGCGCAGCGCCATGCCGGCCTTGTCGAAGAACACGTCGTAGGCCTTGGCCACCTCGCCGTGCGGCCAGAAGTCCGACAGCAGCGGGAACTGGAAGCCCTGCTCGGTCCCCCACGCCTTGAGCGACTGCGAGGTGTCGGTGGAGATCGCCAGCACCTGCACGCCGGCGTCGACGAACGCGGCCAGCTCGTCCCGCAGCTGGCACAGCTCGCCGGTGCACACGCTGGAGAACGCGAACGGGTAAAACACCAGCAGTACCGGTTGCCGGCCCCGGAAGGACGACAGCGCCACCGGCGCCTTGTTGGCGTCCGGGAGCGTGAAATCCGGCGCGACGGCGCCGACGGACAATCCTTCGCCGGCCATCAGCGGCGCACCTTTCCGGTTTTCGGTCGGGCCAGCCGGGCCAGCATCCAGCCCGGGCCGCCGTTGACCGAGGTCGTCTGGGCCAGGCCCGCGGTCCGGGTCGCCTCCGCGATCTCGCTGGGTTCGACGTAGCCGTCCAGGCCCGTCTTCGGTGTGGACAACCAGATCACCCCGTCGTCGGCCAGCAACGGCACGGCGTTGATCAGCGCATCGGTGAGATCGCCGTCCCCGTCCCGCCACCACAGCACGACGGCGTCCAGGACCTCGTCCGACTCGTCATCGAGCAGGTCCGCGTCGATGGCGTCGGCGATCGCGTCCCGCAGGTCGTGGTCGACATCATCGTCGTACCCGGACTCCCCCACCTTGTTGCCGGCCTGCAGGCCGAGCCGGGCAGCGGCGCTTACCGCGTACCCTGCGACGTCACTCACGCGTATCGCATCCCTTCACGGTTCCTGACGGGTGCGCCGATCTTGGCAGACCGGTTCTTTCCCTGGCCGCATACCTTAATTCGATACCTGCGCCGCGCCGACAGCGGCACCACCTCCACCCGCAGAATTGCCCTCGTTCTGACGAGCGACGACACCGGTTGATGCGAGAGGATGGGAGGCGCTTGACCGTGCCGGCCCGTCGGGGTATCCGACGCCCCGGCGCACCATGCGGCTCGTCGCCGCCGAATGCCAGAGGAGTTGCGTTGACGACAGTGAACGAACCGGCGCCGAAGATGACGCTGATCAAGGACGGCATCGCCGCCCAATTGCACGACATCGACCCGGAAGAGACGAGCGAGTGGCTCGCCTCCTTCGACGCCATGCTCGAGGCGGGCGGCAGCCAGCGGGCCCGGTACCTGATGCTGCGGATGCTGGACCGGGCCAAGCAGCAGCACATCGCGCTGCCGGCGCTGACCACCACGGACTACATCAACACCATCCCGACCGAGTCGGAGCCGTTCTTCCCCGGTGATGAGGCGATCGAGCGCCGCTACCGCCGGTTCATCCGCTGGAACGCCGCGATGCTGGTGCACCGCGCGCAGCGGCCCGGCATCGGCGTCGGCGGCCACATCTCCACCTACGCCTCCTCGGCGACGTTGTACGAGGTCGGCTTCAACCACTTCTGGCGCGGCAAGGACCACCCCGGCGGCGGCGACCAGGTCTTCTTCCAGGGCCACGCCTCCCCCGGCATGTACGCCCGCGCCTTCCTCGAGGGCCGGCTGTCCGAGAACGACCTGGACGGCTTCCGCCAGGAGAAGTCGCACCCGGGTGGCGGCATTCCGTCGTACCCGCACCCGCGGCTGATGCCGGACTTCTGGGAATTCCCGACCGTGTCCATGGGCCTGGGCCCGATGAACGCGATCCAGCAGGCCCGGGTCAACCGCTTCCTGCACCACCGCGGCATCAAGGACACCTCCGACCAGCACGTCTGGGCGTTCCTGGGCGACGGCGAGCTCGACGAGGTCGAGTCCCGCGGTCTGATCCACATCGCCGCGATCGACGGCCTGGACAACCTGACCTACGTCATCAACTGCAACCTGCAGCGCCTGGACGGCCCGGTCCGCGGCAACGGCAAGATCGTGCAGGAGCTGGAGGCCTTCTTCCGGGGCGCCGGTTGGAACGTCATCAAGGTCATCTGGGGCCGCGAGTGGGACCGCCTGCTCGAGAAGGACAAGGACGGCGCCCTGGTCCACCTGATGAACACCACCGCCGACGGCGACTTCCAGACCTACCGGGCCAACGACGGCGCGTACATCCGGGAGCACTTCTTCGGCCGCGACCCGCGGACCAAGCAGATGGTCACCGACCTGTCCGACGAGGACATCTGGCGGCTGCGGCGCGGCGGCCACGACTACCGCAAGGTCTACGCGGCCTACAACGCGGCGACCCAGCACACCGGGCAGCCGACCGTCATCCTGGTCAAGACGATCAAGGGCTTCGGGCTCGGCCCGTCGTTCCAGGGCCGCAACGCGACCCACCAGATGAAGAAGATGACCTCGCAGAACCTGCACGAGTTCCGCGACAGCCTGCAGCTGCCCATCCCGGACAGCCAGCTCGAGGACGTCTACCGGCCGCCGTACTTCCACCCCGGACAGGACTCCGAAGAGATCCAGTACATGCTCGATCGCCGCAAGCGCCTCGGCGGCTTCGTGCCCGAGCGTCGGGTCGCCGCCAAGCCGCTGGTGCTGCCGGGCGACAAGGTCTACGACGTGCTGAAGAAGGGCTCCGGCAAGCAGGAGATCGCCACCACCATGGCGTTCGTCCGGCTCGTCCGCGACCTGTTCAAGGACCCGGAGATCGGCAACCGCGTGGTGCCGATCATCCCGGACGAGGCCCGCACCTTCGGCATGGACTCGTTCTTCCCGACGCAGAAGATCTACAACCCCTCGGGTCAGCTTTACACCGCGGTCGACGCCCAGCTGATGCTGGCCTACCGCGAGTCCGAGCAGGGCATGATCCTGCACGAGGGCATCGACGAGGCCGGTTCGGTGGCCACGCTGACCGCGGTGTCCACCGCGTACGCCACCCACGGCGAGCCGATGATCCCGATGTACATCTTCTATTCGATGTTCGGGTTCCAGCGCACGGGCGACGGCATGTGGGCCATCGGCGACCAGATGGGCCGCGGCTTCGTGCTCGGCGCCACCGCCGGCCGGACCACGCTGACCGGTGAGGGCCTGCAGCACGGTGACGGGCACTCGCACCTGCTGGCCGCCACGCAGCCGCACTTCGTCTCCTACGACCCGGCGTACGGCTACGAGATCGCGCACATCGTCAAGGACGGCCTGCGGCGGATGTACGGCGGGAGCGAGGAGTTCCCGCACGGCGAGAACATCATGTACTACATCACCCTGTACAACGAGCCGTACCAGCAGCCCAAGCAGCCGGACGACCTCGATGTCGACGGCCTGCTCAAGGGCATCTACAAGCTCTCGCCGGCCGCCGAGACCGAGGGCAAGGCGCGCGCGCAGCTCCTGGCCTCCGGCGTCGGGGTGCGCTGGGCCCTGGAAGCCCAGCAGCTGCTGGCCCAGGACTGGGGGGTGGCCGCCGACGTCTGGTCGGTCACCAGCTGGACCGAGCTGAGCCGGGACGCCGAGCGGGTCGAACGGGCCCGCTTGCTGGATCCGGCCGCCGAGGTCGGCGTGCCGTACATCTCCAAGGTGCTGGCCGAGACCGAGGGACCGGTCATTGCCACCAGCGATTGGCAGCGGGCGATTCAGAACCTGATCGCACCGTGGGTGCCGGGCGATTTCGTCGCTCTCGGCGCCGACGGATTCGGATTCTCCGACACCCGCGCGGCGGCTCGGCGGCATTTCCTCATCGACGGTCCGTCGATGGTGGTGGCCACCCTGTCGGCCCTGGAACGGCGCGGTCAGTACCGGGCCGGAGCAGCTGCCGAAGCCGCGGAGAAGTACGAACTGCACGACGTCCGGGCCGGACGTTCGGGCAGCACCGGTGGCGACTCCTGACCGGGTCGGCTTAGCTAAATCTATCCCCTGACCTGCTGGATATCCTCACGGCGAAGGCGGTACTGTTCGCTCGTTGTTGCTCTTCTCCTGGTGTCCGCACGGCATGCACGGGGTAAAGCGCAATCGCCCGGTCGGAGAAGGAATCGGCTGGGGTGTTCGATCAGCGGGCAACCGCGGACAAACGCTCGAGGAGAGCAAGCATGGCGCAGGGAACTGTGAAGTGGTTCAACGCGGAGAAGGGCTACGGCTTCATCTCCCCGGACGACGGGTCGGGTGACGTGTTCGTCCACTACTCGGCGATCAGCGGCACCGGCTACAAGTCGCTCGAGGAAGGACAGCGGGTCAACTTCGAGGTCGAGCAGTCGCCCAAGGGCCCGCAGGCCACCGGGGTCAGCGCCGCCTGATCCCGAGTTCCACGAGAAGGGCCCGCATCGGATTTCTCCGATGCGGGCCCTTTTCGCATTCGTACGGGTCGGTGTCCGAGTTCTGGCAGGCTGTCGGGCATGACGGCCGAGGGTTCGCTGGACAGCCCGGCCGCGGCCGACCCCGGCCCCGGCCCGGCCATCGACCCCGCTCGCCTGCCCGGCCCGACGCCCTCGTCGGTGCTGCGGGCGGTCTACTCCGCGCTCGGCGGCCCGCCGGCCGCGGTGCACGGGGTCAGCGAGGAGACGCTGCACCGGGTCGAGCGGGCCGGTGGGCAACTCGCCCGGCGGGCCCTGTCGCTGATGGACCAGCGACTGCCCTGGTTCCGCTCGTTGCCGGCCGAGCAGCGGTCCTGGGTCACCCTGGTCGCCCAGGCCGGCATCTCCGGCTACGTCGTCTGGGCACAGGCCAGCAGCGACGAGTACCGGATCACCGGGGAGGTGTTCGGCACCGCCCCCCGTGAGCTGGTCCGCGCGGTGTCCCTGCGCCGCACGGTGGAGCTGGTCCGGGTGGCCATCACCGTCGCCGAGCAGGACCTGCCCGCGCTGGCCGCGGATGACGCCGAGCGGATCGCGCTGCGCGACTCGCTGCTGCGCTACAGCCGGGAGATCGCCTTCGCCGCGGCCGAGGTGTACGCGGCGGCGGCCGAGACCCGTGGCGCGTGGGACGCGCGGGTAGAGGCGGCGGTCGTCGACGGGGTGGTCCGCGGCGAGGACATCGGCACCCTGTCCTCCCGGGCCGCCGCGCTGAACTGGGATCCCACCGCCGACACGGTCGTCGTCGCCGGGGCCGCCCCGACCGGCGACCGGGCCGACGCGGTGGCCGCGGTCACCGACTGGGCCGCCGTCAGCGGACGGCCGGCGATGGCCGGTGTGCACGGCGATCGCCTGGTGCTGGTGCTGGCTGGGGCCGAGCCGCCGGCGGACACCGTCGCCCAGCTGTTCGGCGAGGGTCCGGTGGTCCGTGGCCGCCCCGGCAGCGGCCTGCGCGCCGCGATCAACTCCGCCGCCGACGCCCTGGCCGGCCTGGACGTGGTCGCCGCCTGGCCGGACGCCCCGCGGATGATCGACGCCGACGACCTGCTGGTCGAGCGGGTGCTGGCCGGCGACGCCCAGGCCGCGGCCCGGTTGCGCGCCGCCGTCTACGCCCCCCTGGCCGCCTCCCCGCACCTGCTCTCGACGGTGGACGCCTACCTGGCCACCGGCGGCGCCCTGGAGCCCACCGCCCGCAACCTGTTCGTCCACCCCAACACCGTCCGCTACCGCCTGCACCGCGTCGCCGACCTGACCGGACGCGACCCCTGGGAGCCCCGGGACCTGCTGGTCCTGCAGACCGCGGTCATCCTCGGCCGGCTGGCCGCCGCCCCCTGACACCTGCTCCATCCGGCTGGGTTCCTGCGTGCTTGGCCGGCTCGTGCGGCCGCGTCGCGCGGTCGGTTCCGCCCGGCTGCGGCGTGCTCCGCTGGTCATTCCCGCGCCAAAGTGGGCGCACCGACCCCCACGACGCGGCTTTGATCAGTCACCCTGTCCCTTCCGGTGACGCCACAGAGGCGTGAAAATGTGCACCAGCAGCACCACCAGCCTCATGCGTACCTATTTTCCGGTCAGCGAACCACCACGACCCAGCCAGCTCCGCTGATCATTCCCGCGCCAAAGTAGGCACACCGACCCCCACGACACGGCTTTGATCAGCGAATCCGGGTGTGTGCGGACGGCCATGCCGAGCGCGGCACGGCGGAAGATTCCGCGCCGGCGGACCACCGGCTGGTGGCCGGCGTCATGCCCCGCAGCTGGTAGCCGACCAGGCGGGGCCAGGTCGTAACCGGGCGGCTGGCCGGCAACGGGTCGGCCCGCATCAAGACGGCGCACCGCTCGGCCAGGGCATCGGGCGTGGTCAAGCCCAGCTGAGTGGTGTACGTGACGAGGTCCGGCCGCCGGTGATCTTCGTTGGTCAGGCGGCGGTGGTGATCGCGGGCGTGGTGCTGGTGTCCTCCTTCGCGTCGGGTCCGTTGGCGGTCTGGGAGCGGGCCAGGACGTCGATGCCAAGGTAGCGGCGGCCCTCGGTCCATTCGTCGTGTTGCTCGGCCAGGACGGCGCCGACGAGGCGGATCAGAGCGCCCCGGTCGGGGAAGATCCCGACGACGTCGGTCCGGCGGCGGATCTCTTTGTTGAGCCGTTCCTGCGGGTTGTTGGACCAGATCTGCCGCCAGATCTCCTTCGGGAACGGGGTGAACGCGAGCAGGTCGGCCCGGGCCTGGTCGAGGTGATCGGCGACCGCGGGCAGCTTCTCGGCGAGCGTGTCGATCACCCGGTCGAACTGGGCAGCCACGGCTTTCGCGTCGACCTGGTCGTAGATCGAGTGCAGCATGGTCCGCACCCACGGCCAGCTGCTCTTCGGGGTGATCGACATCAGGTTCACCGCGTAATGCGTGCGGCATCGCTGCCACGAGGCACCCGGCAGGGTCGCGCCGATCGCGGCGACCAGGCCGCTGTGCGCGTCGCTGGTGACCAGCCGGACCCCGGACAAGCGCCGGGCGACCAGGCCACGCAGGAACGCCAACCAGCCGGCGCCGTCCTCGCGGCTGGTCACGTCCAGGCCCAGGATCTCGCGATGCCCGTCACCGTTGACCCCGGTCGCGAGCAGGGCGTGGACCTGCACGACCCGGCCGCCCTCGCGGACCTTGAGGACCAGCGCGTCGGCCGCGAGGAACGTGTACGGGCCCTGGTCCAGCGGCCGGGTGCGGAACGCCTCGACCTGCTCGTCCAGGTCGCGGGCCATCACCGACACCTGCGACTTGGACAGCGACGTCACGCCCAATGCTTGGACCAGCTTCTCCACCCGCCGGGTCGACACCCCGAGCAGGTACGAGGTCGCGACGACGGAGACCAGGTGTTGACCACCGCTCTGGATGACGGCCGCTGACCTGTCTTTCGTCATGGGTGCTGCCGACGAACGTGCGCGGGTGTGCTGGCGGGTTGAGTCCGGTCGTCGTCACCGTCAGTGTGACCAGCATCGGAAATGGACAACGGCCCTCCCGCCGACGTGTCCGGGAAGACCTGTGCGGGAGGGCCGTGCTCGGATGCACGGAGGCACCCGTTGGTCACGGTAGAGGCGAATCAGGATCTGGTCGAGTCCCGGCTGACGGGCGGCGGCGTGCCGTGCCCGGTCTGCCCAGGTGTGCTGGCCCCTTGGGGGTGGGCTCGCCGGCGTGACGTCCGAGGCGTCGGGTTACTGCGGCCCCGCCGAGCCAGGTGTTCGTCGTGCCTGATCACGCACGTGCTGCTGCCGGTCACGGTGCTGCTGCGGCGGGCCGACGCGGCCGCGGTGATCTGGGCGGCGCTGGTCGCCCGGTCGGCCGGCCACGGGCACCGGGCGGTCGCCGTCCTGGTCGGGGCGCCGGCGCCGACGGTCCGGGGCTGGTTGCGACGGATGAGCACCCGGTTGGAGCCGGTGCGGGTGCACTTCACCGTCGCTGCCCGGCGGGCCGGGGTGGACCAGCCGGCCCCGGACGCGACTGGCGACGCCTGGCGGGACGTGGTGGCCGCGGTCGCCGCGGCCTGGGTGGCGATCGCGTCCCGGTTCGGGTCGGCCGGTTTGGTCGGCACAGTGACGGCCGGACAGGTCGCCTGTGCGTCCTCGGGCGGCCGGCTCCTGTCCCCGGGTTGGCCCCGGCTCTCGACACCGTGTTGATCAACACGAGTTGCCCCTGACGTCACCGGTGTTGGTCCGGGATCGTCGCGAAGGCCGTTGCCCGGCAACACCTGCCGGGCGGTGAAGCGACGACGAGGACGGGTGTGGTTGATGAGTGTGGACACGGTCAAGCAGCGGGAACGGGCGCAGCAGATCGCGTTGTTCCGATATCAGTTGATCTGCCCGGCGCTGGAACCGGGCCTGTCGACCAAGCAACGCGGACGGGTCGTTCGGGCGATCGCCGACCGGGAACACGACGGCCCGTTCGGCGGCCGGGTCCGATACTCGCGGGAGTCGTTGGACCGGTGGATCCGCCGGTACCGGGCCGGCGGGTTCGAAGGTCTGTGCCCGTCGCCCCGGGAACCCGGCACCCGGATCGACACCGGCGTGTTCGAGCTGGCCGCCGGTCTGAAACGGGAGAACCCGGCCCGCACGGTCGCCCAGGTCGCCCGGATCCTGCGATCCTCGACCGGCTGGTCACCGTCGGAAACGACGCTGCTGCGGCATTTCCACCGGCTGGACCTGATGGTGCCCGGCGGCGCCGGGCCGGCCGTGTTCGGCCGGTTCGAAGCGGCCGATTGCAACGAACGGTGGGTCGGCGACGCCCTGCACGGGCCCAGGGTCGCCGGCCGGAAAACGTACTTGTTCGCGTTCCTGGACGACCACAGCCGGGTGGCCGTGGGGTATCGGTTCGGGTTCGCCGAGGACACCGTCCGGCTGGCCGCGGCCCTGCAACCCGCGTTGGGCAGCCGCGGCGTCCCCGGCTCGGTCTACGTCGACAACGGGTCCGCGTTCGTCGACAACTGGCTGCTGCGGGCCTGCGCGGTGCTCGGGATCCGGCTCGTCCACAGCCGTCCGGGGCAGCCGCAGGGGCGGGGCAAGATCGAACGCTGGTTCCGCAGCGTGCGCGACCAGTTCCTGGTCGAGATCGATGACAGCACCGCCGACCAGATCCGGGATACCGGGATGACCCCCGCCGGCGCCCTGCTGGAACTCAACGGGTTGTTCACCGCCTGGGAGGCTGTCAAGGTTTCTGTGTAAGTCGCGATGTTGATCTTGGGTTGGGGTTGGTCAGCTGATCCTGGGGGTGATGCGGTCGGGGTATTGGATGGCCAGTGCACCGAGCGCGGGTTTCCAACCGGTGGTGACCTGGCCCTCGACGAGCCGGCCCTCGGCGGTGCGTCCGACTCGTTTGCCCTTCTCCGCGGTCCGGTCCCGGGCGCGTTTGTCCTCGATATCGCGGATGGCCAGCCACAGCAGCTTGACCACTGCGTCGTCGTTGGGGAAGTGCCCGCGGTTCTTGATGATCTTGCGGAGCTGGTAGTTCAACGACTCGATCGCGTTCGTGGTGTAGATGATCTTGCGGACCGGCCATGGGAACGCCAGGAACGGGATGAACCGGTCCCAGGCGTCCTGCCAGGTCCGCAGGCAGGCCGGGTAGCGGCGGGCCAGATCGGTCTCGGCGAACGTCAACAGCGCCGTCTCGGCGGCGTCCACGGTCGGGGCGGTGTAGATCGTCTTGAGCTGGGCCACGACAGCCCGCCGGTCGGTGTAGGACACGAACCGCATCGAGGCCCGGATCAGGTGGACCACACACGTTTGGACGGTCGTCCGCGGCCAGGTCGCCTCGATCGCCTCGGGTAGCCCGGTCAGCCCGTCGCAACACACGATCAGCACGTCCTTGACGCCCCGGTTGGCCAGCTCGGCGCAGACCCCGGCCCAGAACTTGGCGCCCTCGGTGGACTGCACCCAGATCCCCAGCACGTGCTTGATCCCGGCCATATCGACGCCGACTGCGATGTACGCGCTCTTGTTCCGAACCTGGTGCCCGTCGCGGACCTTCACCACGATCGCGTCCAGGTACATGATCGGGTAGAGCTCTTCCAACGGCCGGGACTGCCAGGCCTTGACCTCTTCCAGGACCGCGTCGGTGATCTTGCTGATCGTGTCGTGGGACAGCTCGGTGCCCAGTGTCCGGGCCAGATGGGCCTGGATATCGCGGACGGTCATGCCGCCGGCGTACAAGCTGATGATCTGCTCGTCCAACCCGCCCAGGCGGCGTTGGCCCTTGGGCACCAGCCGCGGCTCGAACGTCGACGTCCGGTCCCGCGGCACGCTCAACGGGACCGGCCCGACCTCGGTCGCCACCGTTTTCGGGGTGTGCCCGTTCCGGCTGTTCGGCGAGCCCCGACCAGCCGGGTCGCCCACCTCGTATCCCAGATGCGAGGTCAGTTCCGCAGCCAGGCCCCGCTCGAGCACCGCCTTGATCATCTCCGGCAGGAACCCGCCCTCGCCGGTCAGCCGGACACCGCCGGCCTCGGCGCGGTCGATCAACTCGTCGAGCCACACGTCGTCGGCCAGCAACTCCCGCAGCTGCCGGCCACTCACCCGCCCCGGCCCCGGCACCGCATCATCCGCCGGCAACGACGAGGAATGCTCGGTCATGGTCAT
This sequence comes from Nakamurella multipartita DSM 44233, assembly GCF_000024365.1. Classification (NCBI taxonomy): domain Bacteria; kingdom Bacillati; phylum Actinomycetota; class Actinomycetes; order Nakamurellales; family Nakamurellaceae; genus Nakamurella; species Nakamurella multipartita. The sequence continues at coordinate 2,259,833 of NC_013235.1, read as the reverse complement.
GATCCGCTCCTTCGCGAGGCACCCGCCTCAGCATCCGATCGCGGCTCCTACACAGACCATCTGACACGCCCCCGCCTGGGTCGAGGCGTCCTATCACCACCACGTGCATTCCGAGACCGGGCAGAGCCCCTTGCAACGCTGGACCGACGGGTGGCAGCGGGCCGGCCGGTCTCCGGCGATGCCGACCCCCGCGGATCTGACCGAGGCGTTCCTGTGGTCCGAACAACGCGTGGTCACCAGGACCGCGACGGTGTCGCTGCACGGCAACACCTACCAGGTTCAGGCGGGGCTGGTCGGTCGGAAAGTCGAGTTGGTGTTCTCCCCGTTCGATCTGGAAACCCTGCGGGTCCGCTACGACGGCCGGGACCACGGGCCGGCGGTGCCGCATCGGATCACCCGGCACACCCATCCCAAGGCCAGACCCGAGACCCCTGAACCGGCAACGACACCGCGGACGGGGATCGACTACCTGGCGCTGGTCGCGCAGGACCACCAGCAACAGATCAGTGCCGACCAGAAGATCAACTATCACGCCCTCTACCCAGGTGAGCTGCCCGGGCAGCTCAGCATCGACGACGCCCTGGCCGACCTCAACGGCAACGACGGCAACGACGGCAACGACGGCAACGACGATGGTCAGGCGGTGGCCCGGTGAGCGTGCAACGCCTTCAGGCCCACTACGGCTTCACCCGGATGCCGTTCGGCCGGAACCTGGCCCCGGGCATGCTGCATCGGCACCGCGGACTGGGCGAAGCGATCGCCCGGATCAGCTGGTGCGTCGACCAACACGCCCTCGGCGTGATCACCGGCGAGGTCGGCGCCGGCAAGACCGTCGCCGTCCGCGCCGCCACCGCCGCCCTGGACAGCAGCCGGCACGTCGTCATCTACCTGCCCAACCCGTCCGTCGGGGTCCGCGGCATGCTCCACCACATCGTCGCCGCCCTGGGCCGGACCCCGTCGTTCTACACCTCGATCCTGGCCCCGCAAGCCGCCGACGCCCTCGCGGCCGAACACGCCGAACGCGGCCGCACCCCCGTGGTCGTGATCGATGAGGCGCACCTGTTGGACAACCAGCAACTCGAAGCACTGCGCATGCTGTCCAACCACGACATGGACTCCGGCAGCCCGTTCGCCGCGCTGCTCGTCGGGCAACCCACCCTGCGGCACCGGCTGCGCCTCGGCGTGCTCGCCGCGCTGGACCAACGGATCTCGGTGCGCTGCACCCTGACCGGGATGACCGACCAGGAAACCGCGGACTACCTCACCCACCACCTCAAGATCGCCGGCCGCAGCGACACCCTGTTCAGCGGCGACGCCACCACCCTGATCCACAACGCCGCCCGCGGCTACCCCCGCGCCATCAACAACCTCGCGATCAACGCCCTGACCGCGGCGTTCGCCCGCAACCAGGCCATCGTCGACGAGAAATCAGCCCGGGCCGCGATCGCCGAAACAGGAGGCGAATGACCCTCACATTGACGACGACCCCGCCGCCATGACCACCAAGGCCCCGCCCACCACCACCGGGCGGGGCCTTTCAACACCCAGACCATCGTCAACAACGACGATGCCAACATCGCCATGTAGAGCGCCGGTCAACACCAGGGCGCGTTCGGCGCGGGTCCGCCGTTCCAGCAGCCAGTCCGGGAAGTACGACCCGGACCGCAGTTTCGGCACCGCGACGTCCAGGGTGCCGACCCGGGTGTCGAAGTCCCGGTGCCGGTACCCGTTGCGGGAGTTGACCCGGTCCGGGCTGCGTTCGCCGTAGCCGGCGCCGCACAGGGCGTCGGCCTCGGCGCCCATCAGCGTCTGAATGAACGTGGACAGCATCGAGCGGAGCAGGTCCGGGCTCGCCGACGCGAGCATGTCACCGACGGCGGTCGTCGGGTCGTTAGGCTGGGCAGTGGTCATCGCGTGATGTCTCCTTCGACAGACTGTGAGAGGTCCTTCGAAGCCTCACGCGGTGGCCGTCCTCGTCCCGGGACCGACACGCCCCGACCTGCCTGGTCAGGGGGTCAAGGTCGATCAGTGGTCGTACACCACTCTGGTGGACTCAACTTCGGGCGTCGAGGCCGCGACCGACGGACCTGTCAGATGGACTGTGTAAGGGGTGTGGCATCTAGCGTCTGAGGAGTAGCTGTGACGATTGATGGCATGCCGAGATTGACCCCGCAGGAGCGGGCCGAGCGTCGTCGGGTGCAGGCTGAGTTGGCTGCGGATCTGAAGGCCTCGGGTGCGCTGGACGGGGTGTTCGCCCGCATCGATGCCGGGGAGCCGCTGACCGGCGACAGCGGGGTGCTGGGCGGGATGCTCAAGGCTGCGTTGGAACGCGGTCTGGAAGCGGAGCTGACCGACCACGTCGGCTACGACAAGGGCGCCCTGGACGCGGCCGAGTACGACAATTCCCGCAACGGTCACTACGCCAAGATGAATCCCCCCGGCGTGTCCGGAGACTCCAGAGCTTGGGAAGGTTGGAGTCATGCCGGGAGATTCAACGAGGCGGTACCCGCTGGAGCTGAAGCAGCGGGCTGTACGGATGGTCGCGGAGATCGCGGGTGAGCACGAGTCCGAATGGGCGGCGATGAGCCGCGTGGCTGAGCTGCTCGGCGTCGGTACTGCCGAGACGGTCCGTAAGTGGGTGCGGCAGGCCGAGGTCGACACCGGGACCCGGGTCGGCACCTCCTCGGAGGAGTCGGCCGAGCTGCGCCGGCTGCGTCGGGAGAACGCAGAACTCAAGCGCGCCAACGCCATTCTGAAGGCAGCTTCGGCTTTCTTCGCGGCCGAGCTCGACCGGCCTTCCCACTGATCGCGGAGTTCATCCGCTGCCACGCAGGCCGCCGGGAGGCCGGCGGTCTGCGGTGGGGAGTCGAGCCGATCTGCCAGGTGTTGACCGAGCACCTGGGTCTGCGGATCGCCCCGTCCACCTACTACGAGCACGCCGCCCGGCCCGCCCAGACGCGGCCGGCCGCGGTGCGGGATGCGGCCCTGCTCGAGCAGATCCGCCGGGTCCACACAGAGAACAACCACGGCACCTATGGTGCCCGGAAGGTGTGGCTGCAGCTGAACCGGGAAGGCGTCTCGGTGGCCCGGTGCACCGTGGAACGGCTGATGCGCTCCGCCGGCCTGGTCGGTGTCCGCCGGGGCAAGATCAAGCGGACGACGGTCGCCGATCCGGGTGCGCAGCGGCCCGCTGACCTGGTGCAACGACGGTTCGGCGCGCTCGTGCCGGATCGCTTGTGGGTGGCCGACATCACCTACGTGAGTACCTGGTCGGGATGGGTGTACGTGGCGTTGGGAGGCTGTCAAGGTTTCTGTGTAAGTCGCGATGTTGATCTTGGGTTGGGGTTGGTCAGCTGATCCTGGGGGTGATGCGGTCGGGGTATTGGATGGCCAGTGCACCGAGCGCGGGTTTCCAACCGGTGGTGACCTGGCCCTCGACGAGCCGGCCCTCGGCGGTGCGTCCGACTCGTTTGCCCTTCTCCGAGGTCCGGTCCCGGGCGCGTTTGTCCTCGATATCGCGGATGGCCAGCCACAGCAGCTTGACCACTGCGTCGTCGTTGGGGAAGTGCCCGCGGTTCTTGATGATCTTGCGGAGCTGGTAGTTCAACGACTCGATCGCGTTCGTGGTGTAGATGATCTTGCGGACCGGCCATGGGAACGCCAGGAACGGGATGAACCGGTCCCAGGCGTCCTGCCAGGTCCGCAGGCAGGCCGGGTAGCGGCGGGCCAGATCGGTCTCGGCGAACGTCAACAGCGCCGTCTCGGCGGCGTCCACGGTCGGGGCGGTGTAGATCGTCTTGAGCTGGGCCACGACAGCCCGCCGGTCGGTGTAGGACACGAACCGCATCGAGGCCCGGATCAGGTGGACCACACACGTTTGGACGGTCGTCCGCGGCCAGGTCGCCTCGATCGCCTCGGGTAGCCCGGTCAGCCCGTCGCAACACACGATCAGCACGTCCTTGACGCCCCGGTTGGCCAGCTCGGCGCAGACCCCGGCCCAGAACTTGGCGCCCTCGGTGGACTGCACCCAGATCCCCAGCACGTGCTTGATCCCGGCCATATCGACGCCGACGGCGATGTACGCGCTCTTGTTCCGAACCTGGTGCCCGTCGCGGACCTTCACCACGATCGCGTCCAGGTACATGATCGGGTAGAGCTCTTCCAACGGCCGGGACTGCCAGGCCTTGACCTCGTCCAGCACCGCGTCGGTGATCTTGCTGATCGTGTCGTGGGACAGCTCGGTGCCCAACGTGCGGGCCAGATGAGCCTGGATATCGCGGACGGTCATGCCGCCCGCGTACAAGCTGATGATCTGCTCGTCCAACCCGCCCAGGCGGCGTTGACCCTTGGGCACCAGACGCGGCTCGAACGTCGACGTCCGGTCCCGCGGCACGCTCAACGGGACCGGCCCGACCTCGGTCGCCACCGTTTTCGGGGTGTGCCCGTTCCGGCTGTTCGGCGAGCCCCGACCAGCCGGGTCGCCCACCTCGTATCCCAGATGCGAGGTCAGTTCCGCAGCCAGGCCCCGCTCGAGCACCGCCTTGATCATCTCCGGCAGGAACCCGCCCTCGCCGGTCAGCCGGACACCGCCGGCCTCGGCGCGGTCGATCAACTCGTCGAGCCACACGTCGTCGGCCAGCAACTCCCGCAGCTGCCGGCCACTCACCCGCCCCGGCCCCGGCACCGCATCATCCGCCGGCAACGACGAGGAATGCTCGGTCATGGTCATGATCCGCTCCTTCGCGAGGCACCCGCCTCAGCATCCGATCGCGGCTCCTACACAGACCATCTGACACGCCCGGCGTTGGTGACCGATGCCTACGCCCGCCGCATCCTGGGCTGGCGGGTCGCGACCACGATGACCACACAGCTCGTCCTGGACGCGTTGGAGCAGGCCATCTGGACCCGTCAACGGGCCGACCGGACTGTGGAACACGTCGTGGCGCACAGCGACCGCGGGTCCCAGTACACATCCATCCGGTACTCCGAACGCCTCGCCGAGGTCGGCATCGCAGCATCGGTCGGCAGCGTCGGCGACTCCTACGACAACGCCCTGGCCGAAACAATCAACGGCCTGTACAAGGCCGAAGTGATCCGTCACCGCGGCCCCTGGCGCAGCATCGACTCCGTCGAATTCGCCACCGCCGAATGGATCGACTGGTACAACCACCGACGCCTGCACGAGTACTGCGGCGACATCCCACCAGCCGAACTCGAGGACGCGTTCTACGCTCACCACCGAGCCCAGCAAACCGCCGGACTCACCGTTTGAGACAGCCTCCGGACACGCCGGGGGGATTCACCAGGCCGGGGTGCGCTTCGCTGATCAATCCCGCGCCCAACCGGACACAGCCACCACCCACACGCGGCTTTGATCAGCGAACCACCGGGCCGAACCGTGCCCCGCTGATCATTCCCGCGCCCAACCGGACACAGCCACCACCCACACGCGGCTTTGATCAGCGAACCACCGGGCCGAACCGTGCCCCGCTGATCATTCCCGCGCCAAAGTGGACGCACCGCCGCCCACACGCGGCTTTGATCAGTCACCCTGTCCCTTCCGGTGACGCCACGACGGCGTGAAAATGGGAGGTGGGTTGCCTGTCGACGCCGATTCGTTCGCTTGAGCTTCGAGCCCGTTGATCAGTCTGGCGCCGGGGCCCGACCTTGACGGGTCACGCACTGTTGCTTCGAGCACGCCGGTCAGATTTTCGGTTCCCGACCGAGGCCCCCGGGCAGCCCGCCGTGGCGGTGGTGCACCTCAGGGAAGGAGCGACGCGGTGTGATGACCAAACAGGTCGAGGAGATCCTCGACGAACCCCATGAACAGATCGTGCAGCGGGTCTGCGCGATCGACGTGGGCAAGGACTCGGGCACAGTCTGCGTTCGCGTACCAGCCGCGTCCGGGACGGGTCGGCGAGTGAGCAAAGTCTGGGACGTCCCGGCCCGAACCAGAGCGGTCCTGGGCCTGGCCGCACAGCTGTCAGACCAGGGCATCGAGAAGGTGACCCTGGAATCGACCTCGGACTACTGGCGGATCTGGTTCTATCTGCTGGAAGCTCATGGCCTGGACGTGCAGTTGGTCAATGCCCGCGATGTCAAGAACGTCCCCGGTCGCCCCAAAACGGACAAGCTGGACAGTGTGTGGTTGGCCAAGCTCACCGAGAAGGGGCTGTTGCGTCCATCGTTCGTGCCATCAGCGCAGGTCCGGCAGTTGCGCGACTACACCCGGATGCGGGCCGATCTGACCGGCGACCGGACCAGGTACTGGCAACGGCTGGAGAAGCTGCTGGAGGACGCCCTGATCAAGGTCACCTCCGTGGCGAGCAGGATCGACACCCTGTCCGTCCGGGACATGATTGAGGCCCTGATCGCGGGCCAGCGGGACCCGCGGGTTCTGGCCGGCATGGCCCGCGGCCGGATGCGGCTCAAGTACGCCGACCTGGTCGAGTCGCTGACCGGTCAGTTCGACGATCATCACGCCGAGCTGGCCCGGATGCTGCTGCATCAGATCGACACGCTGACCGATCAGATCGACGTCCTGACCGCACGCATCGAGGCACTCCTGGCCAGCTTGCCGGCCGGTAACACCCCCGATCCGGACCGCCCCGCACCGGATGGCCAAACTCGGCCCGGTACGAGGGCTAACGCACCCGCCGACGAGGCGGCCCAGCGCCGGACACCGCCGACGGCCGCAGACATGATCAAGATCCTGGACCAGATACCCGGGATCGGCCCAAGCAACGCACAGGTCATCATCGCCGAGATCGGGCTGGACATGAGCCGGTTCCCGACCGCTGGCCATCTGGTGTCCTGGACCCGGCTGTGCCCCCGCACGATCCAGTCCGGGAAACGATCAACAACCGGTAAGACCGGCAAGGGCAACCGTTACCTGCGCGCCGTGCTTGGTGAAGCGGCCGCGACCGGCGGCAAGACCCAAACCTTCCTGGGAGAACGCTATCGACGCCTGATCAAACGCCGCGGCAAACTCAAAACGATCGTCGCCATCGCCCGATCCATCCTTGTCATCATCTGGCACCTGCTCGCCAACCCCGGCACGACCTTCCACGACCTCGGCGTCGATTTCAACGACCACCGCATCGACATCGGACGCCGAACCCGTAACCACGTCCGGCAACTCGAAGCCCTCGGCTTCAACGTCACCCTGACCGCGGCCGCCTAAACCCGACACCCACCCAACCCGATGGTCACCACCACGGGTCACCCTTGGCTGCCCAACGGCACGTTGATTTTCCGGTCAGCGAACCACCCGGGCGGGGGCGCGCTTCGCTGATCAATCCCGCGCCCAACCGGACACACCCACCACCCAGACGCGGCTTTGATCAGTCACCCTGTCCCTTCCGGTGACGCCACAGAGGCGTGAAAATGTGCACCAGCAGCACCACCAGCCTCATGCGTACCTATTTTCCGGTCAGCGAACCACCACCACCGAGCGAGCGCGTCGAGACGGGCCGAGCCGAAGGCCACCGAAGGTGGGAGAAAGTGCGGGCAGCGGGCCCGATCGGGATCGCGGCCATGATCAGGTTTGGTGAGTCCCGCTGGGTTGACTGTAGGAACTCTACAAAACACTCCCAAGGACTTGGTGCCGACCGTCACCACCAACCGACACCCGATCGTGTCACGGTAGAAACGTGCTGGCCATCGTTGCTCCCGGTCAGGGAGCCCAGAAACCCGGAATGCTCTCCAGTTGGCTTGAACTGGACGGAGCAGCGGACACGCTTGCCCAGATGTCGGACCGGGCGCACCTGGACCTGACCCGGTTGGGCACGCAGGCCACGGCCGAGGAGATCAAGGACACCGCGGTCACCCAGCCGCTGGTCGTCGCCGCGGCCCTGCTCGCCGCGCGCTACCTGCAGATTCCCTCCACCGCGGTCGTCGCCGGGCATTCCGTCGGCGAGCTGGCGGCGGCCGCCGTGGCCGGTGTGCTGCCCGACCTGGACGCCGTCGGCCTGGCCGCCGTCCGCGGGCAGGCGATGAGCGCCGCGTGCGCGCTGACCCCGACCGGCATGTCCGCCGTCATGGGTGGGGCGACCGAGGACGTGCTGGCCGCGCTGGAGGAGCTGGACCTGGTCGGCGCCAACGTCAACGGCGGCGGGCAGATCGTGGCCGCCGGACCGCTCGAGGCTCTGGATCAGCTCAAGGCCAACCCGCCGGCCGGGGTGCGGATCATCCCGCTGCCGGTGGCCGGCGCGTTCCACACGTCGTACATGGGCGGGGCCGAGCACGCGCTGCGCGAGCACGTCGCCGCGTTGAGCCCCAGCGATCCCACGCACGTGCTGCTGACCAACTCGGACGGCTCGGTCGTCGCCGGCGGGCGCGGTTACCTGCAGCTGCTCGTCACCCAGGTCACGCACCCGGTCCGCTGGGACCGGTGCATGCAGACGTTGGCCGATCTCGGCGTCACCGGCGTGCTGGAACTGCCGCCGGCTGGGACGCTGGTCGGACTCGTCAAGCGCGACCTGAAGGGCGTGGCCACCATGGCACTGAAGACTCCCGCCGATCTGGACGCCGCCGCGGCGTTCGCCGCCGAGCACGCGGGGGTGAAGCAGGCATGAGCGCCACCATTCGCACCGCTGCCGGCTCCCCCGGGTCCAAGATCGTCGGTCTGGGTCACTACCGGCCCGACCGGGTGGTCACCAACGACGATCTCGCCCAGATCATGGACACCAACGACGAGTGGATCCAGGCCCGGGTCGGCATCGCCGAGCGCCGGTTCGCCGCCGCCGACGAGTCGGTGGCCTCGATGGGCGCCCAGGCCGGCGCCAAGGCCCTGGCCGAGGCGGGCCTGCAGCCCGAGCAGATCGACACCGTGATCACCGCGACCTGCAGCCTGGACTCCCCCGTCCCGCACGCCTCGACCCAGATCGCCAGCCTGCTGGGCATTCACGCGCCGGGTTCGTTCGACCTCAACGCGGCCTGCGCCGGCTTCTGCTACGCGATCGCGGCCGCCGACCAGGCGGTGCGCACCGGTGCCTCGCGCAACGTGCTGGTGGTCGGCTCGGAGAAGCTGACCGACTGGACCAAGCGGGACGACCGGGCGACGGCGATCATCTTTGCCGACGGGGCCGGCGCCGTGGTGGTTTCGGCCGCCGACGAGCCGGGCATCGGCCCGGTCGTTTGGGGTTGCGACGAGGACCACACCCAGACCATCCGGATCGAGGGCCGCAACGGCCATTTCATCCAGGAGGGCCAGACGGTCTTCCGCTGGGCCACCTCCGCGATCGCCCCGGTGGCGATCCGCGCGGCGGCGGCGGCCGGCGTCGCACTGGACGAGATCGACGTGCTGGTCACCCATCAGGCGAACCTGCGGATCATCGACGGCATCGCCAAGAAGATCATCAGGGAAGGCGCGCGCCAGGATCTCAAGGTCGGCCGGGACATCGTCACCACCGGCAACACCTCCTCGGCGTCCATCCCGATCGCGCTGGACCGGATGCGCGCCGCCGGCGAGGTCTCCTCGGGCCAGGTCGTGCTCTCGGTCGCCTTCGGCGCGGGACTCACCTACGCCAGCCAGGTGTTCGTCTGCCCCTGACCACATGGGGCAGAATCCCCAGTTGCCCTTCTATCCGCGGCCGTGTCAAGACCCACCCCCGGGATCGGCCGAAACCCCGAAAGGAACCACCGTGAGCAACGAGGACATCATCGCCGGTCTCGGCGAGATCGTCGAAGAGGTCGCCGGCGTCAGTGCGGCCGACGTCACCGCCGACAAGTCCTTCACCGACGACCTGGACATCGATTCGCTGTCCATGGTCGAGATCGCGGTGCAGGCCGAGGACAAGTTCGGGGTCAAGATCCCGGACGACGAGCTGGCCAACCTGCGCACCGTGGGCGACGCCGTCGCCTACATCGAGGCCAACAAGTCCTGATCCCGCCCCCGGCCGCGGCCGGCGGGACCACCGCCGGCGCGGTCGGGGCCGCACCACCCACACCCACCCACTCGAAGGGGACCAAGCGATGAGCTCCGATCACGACGTTGTCGTCACCGGTATCGGCGCGACCACGCCGATCGGCGGCACCGCGCCCGAAACCTGGCAGGCCATGCTCGACGGCACGATCGGCGTCAAGCCGCTCACCGAGCCGTGGGCCGAGAAGTACGACCTGCCGGTGCGCATCTACGCGCCGCTGGTGGTCGACCCGAGTGAGGTGCTGTCCCGGGTCGAGGCCCGTCGGCTCGACCGGTGCCAGCAGGTCGCCCTGGTGGCCGCCCGTGAAGCCTGGGCCGACGCCGGCGCCCCCGAGATGGACCTGGAACGGCTCGGCGTGGTCATCGGCACCGGCATCGGCGGCGCGCTGACGCTGCTGGGCCAGGACGACATCCTGGAACAGGACGGCGTCCGCAAGGTCGCGGTGCTGACCGTGCCCATGCTCATGCCCAACGGCCCGGCCGCGGCCGTCGGCCTGTGGGCCAAGGCCCGCGGCGGCGTGCACGCCCCGGTGTCGGCCTGCGCCTCCGGCGCCGAGGGGATGGCCTGGGCCTACCGGATGATCAAGTCCGGCGAGCTCGACGTGGCCATCGCCGGCGGCGCGGAGGCCTGCGTGCACCCGCTGCCGATGGCCGGCTTCTCCCAGATGCGGGCCATGAGCACCCGCAACGACGACCCCCAGGGCGCGTCCCGGCCGTTCGACATCGAGCGGGACGGCTTCGTTCTGGGCGAGGGCGCCGGCATCATGGTGCTCGAGCGCGAGGACCACGCCCGCGCCCGCGGCGCCAAGATCTACGGCCGGCTGGCCGGCATCGGCATGTCCAACGACGCGTACCACATCACCGCCCCGGAGCCGGACGGCGAGGGCTCGGGCCGCGCGATCGCCAAGGCGCTGCGCACCGCGGACCTGTCCCCGCTGGACATCGGACACGTCAACGCGCACGCCACCTCGACCCCGGTCGGCGACATCGCCGAGTCCAACACGATCCTGCGCTCGGTCGGCGACCACGCCGTGGTCACCGCGACCAAGTCGATGACCGGGCACATGCTCGGCGCCGCCGGCGCGGTCGAAGCCATCGCCACCCTGCTCTCGGTGCGCGACGGCATCGTGCCCGGCACCCGCAACATCACCACGCTCGACCCGGAGATCAAGGTCGACGTGGCGACGGAGAACCGCGAAGTGAAACTGACTGCCGCGCTGAACGATTCGTTCGGCTTCGGTGGCCACAACGTCGCCCTGGTCTTCACCGCCTGACCCGCGCGAACCGCCTGACCAGGCGCGCCAGCATCCGGACCCGGCCGCACGGCCGGGTCGCACCACCCCCAGGACACGCCGTCGTTGCGGCGTACCCGCATTCAGGCGCACCCGCCCGCATCTGAATGAGCAGCACCGCACCAGCATCGGCATCGGCGCCGCGCAGGCGGCGCGTCAGGAGTGGACCATGACCGCAGTCCTACCCCACACCGAGTTGCCGGAGCAGCACGGACCGGCCGACCCGGGCACGGCCGAGCCGGCGCCGTCCGCGCCCAAGCCGGCGCCCCGCGCGTTGGACCCGCGGGAGCCGCTGGTCCGGCTCTCCGCCCTGATGGACCCGGGCACCGTCGTGCCCCTGCACGGGCACGACACCTCCGGCGTGCTGGCCGTCCGCGGCCGCATCGACGGCTCCAAGGTCATCGCGTACTGCACCGACGGCACCCGCATGGGCGGGGCGATGGGCCACGAGGGCTGCCGGCACATCGTCGACGCCATCGACATCGCCCTGCGTGAGCGGGCGCCGGTGATCGGGCTGTGGCACTCCGGTGGCGCCCGGCTGGCCGAGGGCGTCGAAGCCCTCGACGGGGTCGGCCAGGTGTTCGCCGCGATGGTCCGCGCCTCCGGCCGGGTCCCGCAGATCTCCGTCGTGCTCGGCGCGGCCGCCGGTGGTGCCGCCTACGGGCCGGCCCTGACCGACATCGTAATCATGGCGCCGGACGGCCGGGTGTTCGTCACCGGTCCGGACGTGGTGCGCTCGGTGACCGGCGAGGACGTCGACCAGGAGGCCCTGGGCGGGCCGGCCGCGCACCACCGCAAGTCCGGGGTGGTGCACGTCGTGGCCGATTCCGAGGCCGACGCCTACGCCCGGGCCCGCCGGATCACCGGCATCTTCACCCAGCCCGGCATCGCCGGCGTCTCGGGCATTCCCGACGACCCCGACCTGGCCTCCGTGCTGCCCGAGCAGGCCAACCGGGCCTACCCGGTGCGCCCGCTGCTCGACCGCATCCTGGACGGGCCCATCGAGGAACTGCAGGCCAAGTGGTCGCCCAACATCGTCATCGGCCTGGGCCGGCTGGCCGGCCGCTCGCTCGGCGTGGTCGCCAACAACCCGCTGCGCCTGGGCGGCTGCCTGGATTCGCAGTCGGCCGAGAAGGCGTCCCGGTTCGTCCGGATGTGCGACGCGTTCGGCATCCCGCTGCTGGTCGTGGTGGACGTGCCCGGGTACCTGCCGGGCGTCGGCCAGGAGTGGGACGGGGTGGTCCGCCGCGGGGCCAAGCTGCTGCACGCATTCTCCGAGGCCGTCGTGCCCCGGGTGACCCTGGTGACCCGCAAGGCCTACGGCGGCGCGTACATCGCGATGAACTCGCGGGCCCTGGGCGCGACGGCGGTCTTCGCCTGGCCCAACGCCGAGATCGCGGTGATGGGCGCCAAGGCGGCCGTCGGCATCCTGCACCGGCGCAAGCTGGCCGCCGCCCCGGTGGAGCAGCGCGAGGCGCTGCACACCCAGCTGGCGGCCGAGCACGAGAAGCTGGCCGGCGGGGTGCACCGGGCGATCGAGCTGGGCGTGGTCGACGAGGTCATCACCCCGGCGCAGACCCGGCGCCGGTTGGCCGAGACCCTGGCCGCGGCCCCGGCCGGCCGCGGCAGCCACAGCAACATCCCGCTGTGACGCCCGCCGAACCGCGGGGGCCCGTGGGTCGCCGATGAGCAGCGTCCATCTGGTCGGTGGCGGTTGGGATGCCGCCGCGGCCGAGGCGCTCTACCGGCCGTTCCTGCTGGAGGCGGGGGCGGTGGCCGGCCGGCCGCCGCAGATCGCCTGCGTCGTCCTCGACGAGGACCCCGGCGACGGCACCGCGGCCGAACACTTCGAGCGGTGGTCGCAGCTGCTTCGTACGGTCGGCGACTGCGTACCGCGCCCGGTGTTCGTCCCGCTCGGCGGCCGGCTCGCGGTGGCTGACCTGACGCCGGCCGACGGGCTGCTGGTCGCCGGCGGGCTCACCCCCGGGTACGCGGGGGCGCTGGTGCCGGTGGCCGCCGAGGTGCGGGCCTGGCTGGCCGACGGGGATCGGCCCTACCTGGGCTTTTCGGCCGGTGCGGCGATGGCCGCGACCCGGGCGGTGGTCGGTGGCTGGCTCTCCGGTGGCGTCCCCGTCTGCCCGGACGACGCCGGGGAGGACCTGGAGGAGATCACCGTGGTCCCCGGTCTCGGGCTCACCCCGTGGAGCGTGGACGTGCACTGCGCCCAGTGGGGCACGCTGCCGCGGCTGATCGAGGCGGTGCGTGGGGAGCTGGCCGCCGGCAACGGGTTGGGCATCGACGAGAACACCCTGGTCACCTTCGCCGCGGACGGCCGCTGCACCGTCGCCGGGGCCGGGCAGGTCTGGTTGGTGCACCGGGCCGGCAGTCCCGACGGGACCGGCAGCGACGTTCAGGTCCGGCCCTTCCGGGCCGGCGCCCGGATCTGACCGCCCGGACCTGCGGCCCGCGTCCTGTCCGGCGGCCCCTGAGGCCGTGATCGAGCGGTCAGCCCTGGGCCCGTGCGTTCGCCGCGACCGCCTCGTGCTCGGCCGAGCCGACCACCTCCAGGCCGGGGGCCGGGATCCGACCCAGCGCCAGCCGCAGCGCGTAGACCCGGGTGGCCGCCTCGGCCAGCCGCGTCGCCGGCAGCTGCCCGCTGTCGGCCGCGGCGGCGATGCCGGTCACCGCGGCCGTCGGGTCGACCGGCATCAGCACCAGGTCCTGACCGGCCGCGATGCCCCGCCAGGCGGCCTCGCTCGGCGAGAAGTTGTCCACCACCGGCGCCATCTCGAACGAGTCGGAGACCGCGACGCCGGCGAAGTTCAGCCCGGTGCAGCCGCCCGCCCCCGAGCCCTTGAGCAGGTCGGTGACCACCGCGGAGCTCAGCGCCGACGACTCGCCCACCGCGCCGACCGCCGGCAATTCGATGTGTCCGGTCATCACCAGCGCGGCGCCGGCGTCCACTCCGGCCTGCATCGGCACCGCCTCGACCGCGTTCCACTCCGCGCAGTCCACGTCCAGCGACGGCAGCGCCTTGTGCGTGTCGGTAGCCAGCCGGCCGATCCCCGGGAAGTGCTTGACCGTCGCGGCCACCCCGCCGCTCTGGTACCCGCGGACGGCGGCGGCGACCAGGGTCGCCGACCGGTCGGGATCGGCGCCGAAGGTCCGGCCGTCGACCCCGGAATCCCCGGACTGCGGCAGCACGTCGGCGTCCGGCGCGAAGTCGACGTTGATGCCGACCGCGCGCATCTCGGCCCCGCTGGCCGCGGTGACCGCCTCAGTGGCCGCGGCCGCCGCGGCGGTGTCGGCGATGCCGGACAGTTCCTGGTTGCCGGGGAAGTCGTTGAAACCGTTGACCAGCCGGGTGACCAGGCCGGATTCCTGGTCGGTGGCGATCAGCAGCGGCGCGCCCGCCTGGGCGGCCGGCACCTGACTCTGCAGCTGGGCGGTGACCGCGGCGACCTGCTCGGGCGTACCGGTCGAGGTGCCGTCGATCGACCCCTGCGACCCCATCAGGATCACCCCGCCCAGGTGCAGCTGCGCGACCAGATCGGTGTCCACGGCGTCGGCCGAGCTGGCCATGACGACCAGGCCGGCGCGGTCGGCGGTGCTCATCGCGGCCACCGCGGCGGACGCGGCCGTCATGTCGGCGCCGGTCACCAACCCACCGGCCGGGACGGCCGGCGCCGGCGCGGCGGCCTCCGGCGGCGGGGCACTCGGACTGGCCGGTGCGGTGGCCGACGGTGTCGGTTCGGTGCTCGATGGGGTCGGCGCCGCCGAACTCAACGCAGCACTCAACGCCGGGCTGGACACGGGGCTGGACACCGGGCTGCTGGACACCGCCGCGCCGGAGGCGGAACCGGCGGACGGGTCGGGTGCGGACGAGCACGCGGCCAGCACCAGGCCACCGGCGGCCAGCGCGCCGACCAGCCGGGCGCGGTTCGAACCGGGCAGACCGCAGCCGCGTCGGGATCGCATGGACCCTGACGTTACTGACATGCGGTCATGGATTGGGCCGACGGATCGATCCCGCTGAGCACCAGGGTGCCGTCGTGGTCGGTCAGCAGGTAGGTCAGGTCCCAGTTGATGCAGGTGACCGGCAGGCTCTTGGGGGCGAAGGCCACGTCCTGCACGGAGGTGAACATCAGCCGCGCGCGCAGCGGATCGTCCTCGACGTCGACCACGACCAGGTTCGAGTCGACCGTGGTGCTGTACCGGTGCAACCAGTCGTCGGCAGTCTGGTTGGCCGACTGGTCGGTGGCCACGACGGCCAGCCAGCCGTCGAAATCGCGGCCGTTGATCGCCTGGAAGTAGCGCTGCAGGGTCTGTCGCACCTGGTCGGCCCGAGGATGCTCGGACGCCGCCGCGGACAGCTGCACGGTGGAATCGCTGCTCGGGCCGGCGGAGTAGCCGGTCGGCATGGGCACGGCCCGGGTCCGGCCCAGGGCCCAGGCGGCCGAGGCGCACCCGCCGAGAACGACAACGAGAGCGATGGTGAGCACCATCGTGAGTCGTCGTCCGCGCAGCCGCATGCGGGCAGTACCTTCCGTCGTCATTACGTCACCTCAAGCGACGTCCCACGACGGGATGGGTTGTCGGGCGCACGCAAACGACGCGCCGACGTGGTGTATCGCACTCTTCGCCGGCGGCGCGCAACCTTGCCCTCAGCCGACCTGATGCAACCAGGTGACCGCGGTGCCCTCGCCGGCCCGGCGGTAGGGCTCGAGCTCGGCGTCGACATGGGCGCCGAGCAGTTCGGCCAATTTGTGGTGGACGGCTTCCAGGTTGGTGGCCCCGGCCAGCACGGAACGGACCTGATCCTCACCGAGCACCACGTCGCCGTTGGCCGACATGGCCGCCCGCCAGATCCCCCGGCCCGGGAGATGGCAGATCCGTTCGCCATCGACACCCGGGCTGGCTTCCTCGGTGATCTCGAACCGCAGCATCGGCCACGCCTTGAGCGCCTTGGCCAGCTTCCCGGCGGTGCCCGGAGCGCCGGACCAGGATGCGTCGGCCCGCAGCGACCCCGGCGACGCCGGCTGCGCCGTCCACGACAACGTCACCCGTCCCCCGGTGACGCTGGCCATCGCCCACTCGACGTGCGGGCAGATCGCCGCGGGCGCCGAGTGCACATACACCACTCCACGAGTCACTACCGTCCACCTCCGCTCGCACTTCCAACGTTCTTCCCCAACGTGGACGTGACGATTCGGCGGCGGTCTGCGTGTCGCTTGTTGACATTGTGCACTGTGGGGTGGGTGTGACGCCACCCCCGGGTGGCCGAGCCGCGCTGCCCGGCCACCGCACTCAGCGCAGGTGCGCCACCCCGGGATCGGACCACAGGGCGGTGTCGGGGTCGCGCTCGGCCCAGCCTCGGGGCCGACGACTGTCGGTGCCGAACCGGGGGCCGGCGACGGCCAGCAGGAGGAACAGGGCCAGGACGATCAGGGCGGCGGTCATGGCTTCAGCGTGGTCCCAAAAAAACCCCCCGTCCATCTGTTTCTTCTTCCGCGAATGCGTAAGATGCACTGCATGATTGATGTCCGCAAGCTGGAGATCCTGCGGGAGCTCGATCGGTGCGGCACCATCGCCGCCACCGCCGCCGCCGTCCACCTCACCCCGTCCGCGGTGTCCCAACAGCTGGCCGCGTTGTCCAAGGAGGCCGGCACGGCCATGCTGGAACCGGACGGGCGCCGGGTCCGGCTTACCGAGGCCGCCCAACTGCTGCTGCAGCACGCGCACCAGATCTTCACCCACCTGGAACACGCCGAGTCGGACCTGGCCGCCTTCCGGCGGGGGGACGCCGGCACGGTCCGGGTGGGCACGTTCAGCTCCGCGGTGAAAGCCCTGGCGGTGCCGCTGGTGTCCGACCTGTCCACCCGGACCCGAATCCGGGTGGAACTGCGCGAGGTGCAGCCGGAGGATGCGCTGGACGCCCTGCTGGGGCGGCGGGTGGACATCTGCATGAACCTGGCCACCACCGAATTGTTGCCCGGCTCGGACGACAAACGGGTCCACTCCGAGCACCTGCTCGACGACGTGATGGACGTCGCCCTGCCGTTCGATCACCCGCTGGCCGATCGCGCCGAGATCGAGCTGGCCGATTTGGCCGACGAGGACTGGATCCTGGCCAACCCCGGGGTGCCGTGCTGGCAGCTGAGCCGGGACGCCTGCGAACGGGCCGGGTTCTCCCCGCGCGCCCGCCACTACGCCGACGAATTCGTCGGCGTGGTCGGGCTGGTCGCGGCCGGCCACGGGGTCAGCCTGCTCCCCCGGCTCGCCCAACCCGAGGCCGTGCACGAACCGATCGTGCTGCGACCCGTCGCCGGGGTCAGCCCGGTTCGCCGGATCAGCGTGCAGACCCGGGCCGGCACCGCCGACCAGCCGCACATCGCGCCCGCCCTGGAGTCCCTGCGCCGGGTCGCCGCCGGCGTGGCCCGGGGCCCGCTGGCCTGTCGCAGCGTGACCCGGGGCCCGGCCCCGATCGCCGATCCGGCCCCGGCGTTGGTGAGCTGACGTGGCCGGCCTGCACATCGCCCTGATCCGCGGGATCAACGTCGGGCGCAACAAGCGGGTGGCGATGGCCGACCTGCGCGCGCTGCTGACCGACCTGGGCTACGGCGACGTCCGCACCCTGCTGCAGAGCGGCAACGCCGTGTTCAGCGCGCCCGGATCGAGCGCCGCGCTGGCCACGGCCATCGAGCAGGCCATGACCGAGCAGCTCAAGGTCACCGCGCGGGTGCTGGTCCGCACCCCCACCCAGCTGGCCGCGGCGATCGAGGCCGACCCGTTCGGCCCGCGGGCCACCGACGGGTCCAAGCACTTCCTCGGGTTCCTGGACGACACGCCGAGCCAGGGAACCGTGGCGGCGGTGCCCGAGCTGGCCGACGATGCCGACACCGCGCCCGACGAGGCCCGTTTCGCCGCGGGTCACCTGTACCTGTGGTGCCCGAACGGCATCTCCAAATCGACGCTGTGGAAGGTCAACTGGGACAAGGCGTTGGGCACCGCGGTCACGCTGCGGAACTGGAACACCGCGACCAAGCTGGCCGAACTGGCCGGCTAGCGGCCGGAGCCGCCGTCGTCCCCGATCCGGCCCAGCACCGCATCCAGCAGCGGGGCCTGCTCCCGGGACCAGGGCGACAATCCGCTCTCCGGGTCGGCCGCGGCGGCCAGGAACTGCGCCCAGCTCCACCAGGCCCACTCGCCGACCTCGTCGGCGCGGGGCTGCGGGTCGTCGTCGATCCGGCAGACCAGCACCGGGCACAGCTCGTTCTCCTCGACCGTCCCGTCGAACGCGCGGTAGGAGAAGTCCGGCAGGGCCATGGTCAGCTCGCGCGGCTGCACCCCCAGCTCGTAGCGCAGGCGGCGGGTCGCGGCCTGCGCCGGGCTCTCCCCCGGCGCCGGGTGGCCGCACGCCGTGTTGGTCCAGACCGAGGGGAAGGTCGCCTTGTCGTGGGCCCGGCGGGTGACCAGCAGCCGCCCGTCGGCGCGGAACCCGTAGCAGGAGAACGCCAGGTGCCGCGGCGTGTGGGCGCCGTGCACGGTGGCCTTGTCGGCCGTTCCGATCGCCGTGCCGGCCTCGTCGACCAGCACCACCTGCTCGTTCTCGTCCAGCGGCGAGAGCGGGAAGGGCGGCCGGTGCAGCCGGCCCGGATGCATCGGGTCGAACAGGGGATGACGGATGGGCGGCACGAAGGCGAGCCTACCGATGCCGCCGTCCGGGCCCGACCGGAGCGCACGGCGTCCCGGCCGCAGTCGGGGTCTGCGGCCGGGACGGGTCAGTCGGGTGGGGTTGGCATCAGGCCTCGGCCGGCACCTCCGGGTCGAGTTCGGCCGACGCCGGCTCGTTCCGTTTGTGCACGGCGAAGGCCAGCAGCACGATGGCCAGCATCGCGTAGCCCAGCGCGACCTGCGGGCGCGCCGCCCACTGCACCTGCTCGGCGTGGATCAGCCCGATCCAGGACAGCGCCGCGCCGACCCCGGCGGCGGCCGCCGAGGCGTAGAAGTTGCGCATCAGCAGGAACGCCACGATGGAGCCCAGCACCATGCCGGCCAGCACCGCACCCTCGCCGAACACCTTGAGCCCGTGGTAGACCAGCCCGGCGTTGGTCAGGGCGGCCTCGCCGACCTGGTCGGCCGAGGTACCGGCCGCGGCCAGCGCGTTGTCGATCAGGCCGGTCCCCCATTGGGCCAGGTTGGGCAGGATGGCGGCGACCACCGCGGCGGCCTGGATCTTGGGCACCGACTGGAAGGCTTGGGCGCCGATCAGCAGGCCGATGTAGAGCAGGATCGGCACGATCGCCGGGATCGGCAGCAGGGTGTTGAGCACTCCGAACAGGCCCAGGAAGCACAGCACCGCGATCAGGATGCCGCTGGCCATCGAGTACGAACCGCGCCCACCGGCCGCCTTCCAGCCCGGGTGGCCGATGTAGACCGCCGGCGGGAACGGCGAGCCCAGCGCGGACCCGACGATGGCGCCGGCCCCGTCGGCCAGCAGCACGCTGCGCAGGTTGTAGCTGTCCCCGGCCGCCGCGGCGCTTTCCACGTTGCTCATCGCCTCGGCGAAGTTGTAGACGCCCAGCGGGATGGCGGTGGCCAGCAGCGGGGCCAGGTTGCCCAGACCGGTGAACAGCAGGTCGAAGTGCAGGCTGGGCACGGCGAAGGCGATCTGGCTGACCGCCGCCTGCACGTCCGGCACCGACATGTAGCCGCCGATCCAGCCGATCGCGGTGCCGACCAGCAGCGCGGCCAGGCCGACCGGGATGCCACCGGGCAGCCGCATGTTGGTGAAGAAGCCGACCAGGATGATGCCCAGCACGGGCAGCCCGATCCAGGCGGCGTCCCAGATCTGGGCGGCCGGCCGCATCGAGATGAAGGTGATCGAGATGCCGGCCAGGGTGCCCAGCATCGCCGCCCGCGGGGTGATCTTGCGGATGAACGGTCCGATGAAGGCACCGATCAGCACGATCACGCCGATGATGAACGCCCAGGCCAGGCCGGCCTCCCAGGCCCGGACCGGATCTCCGGTGGACAGGAAGATCGGCAGCATGATGACGAACACGACGATGAACATGTGCGGCACGCTGGGCCCGTAGGGCAGCGCGGTGACGTCGGTCCGGTTCTCCTTGCGGGCCAGCCGGCGGGCCAGGAACGTGTAGTAGACGTTGCCGACCAGCATGGCGATGCCCAGGGCGGGCAGCACGGTGCCGAGCACCGAGGCGGCCGGCATCTGCACCACGAACAGCAGCAGCGCGGTCAGCGTCAGCACGTTGACCAGGATGTTGAAGCCAAGGCCGAAGAACGCGTTGGTCTCGCCCTTGGTCCAGTAGGGCAGTTTGAGTGAGCCGTCCGAGGACGCCGACGATTTGAAGCCGGTGAGGTTCATGGGTTCTCCCTCGAGATGGGGGTGACGCGGGGTGGTCAGCCGGCCAGCGCGGTGTGCGGGGCGCCGGCGGTCTCCAGTGCGGTTCCGGCGCTCAGCCCGGCGATGACGGCCGCGGAATCGGCCACCCAGCCGAAGATTCCGCCCTGCGCGGCGATCATCTGCAGGCCTATCTGCTGGAACTCCGGGAAGTAGGAACCGACGCAGTCGGACACCACCAGGGCGTCGTACCCGCGGTCGTTGGCCTCCCGGACGGTGGTGTGCACGCACACCTCGGTCGTCACCCCGGTGACGATCAGGTGGGTGATGCCGTGCTCGACAAGCACGTCCCCGAAGCTGGTGGCGTAGAACGCCCCCTTGCCCGGCTTGTCGATGACGATCTCGCCCGCGATCGGGGCGAGCTCGTCGATGATGTCGTGGCCGTACGCACCCCGGATGAGGATGCGGCCCAGCGCCCCCGGGTCCCCGATCCGGGCGGACGGCTTGCCTCGTCGCAACTTTGCCGGTGGGCAGTCCGAGAGATCCGGTTCGTGGCCCTCTCTGGTGTGGATGACCAGCATCCCGGCCGCCCGGGCGGCGGCCAGCAGCTCGACCAGTGGGGGGACGACCTGGCGCAACAAGGCGACGTCGTTGCCCAGAGTCTCACCGAAACCGCCGGGCAGCAGGAAGTCTCGCTGCATGTCGATGACGACCAACGCGGTGCTCGCGACGTCGAACGGGAAGGGGCCGGGCTGGGCCGGGATGGTGATGGGGTCGGACACGGGCGCTCCCAGGATGATGGGCGGGCGGGGGTGGTTCGGTGCGCTGCGCTGCGCGGGGTCGTGATGTGCTCGGGTACGGGCTAGCGGGCGGCCAGATAGGCCCGCCACCCGCCGAAAGCGGTGATGTCGGCGAGATCCTCGTCGTCCAGGGCACTGGTGTCGGCGACGAAACCGATCTCGGTGCGGCCGTCGGCCAGCGCGACCCGGCCCAGACACACCGACGGGCTGGAGCGGGCCAGGATCTCGGGGAGGGCGGCCGCCGGTAGTCCCCAGAGCTCGACCTCGATGGCGGCCCCGGAATCCGGGGTGGTCACCAGGACCGGGACGGGCGTGGGCCCGCCGGTCCGCAGCAACCGGTAGCTCTCGGCGGTCGTCGTGGTGGCCAGCAGCCGGCCGCCCCGGTCGAGCAGGTCGGCGCACCGGGGCTGGCCGGACAGATGGTGCCCGACCACGGCCAGGGTGACCTCGCCCGGGCGGGACCGGCCCGGCGGCGGCGCCGCCGGCGGGACGAGGTCGCCGGACAGGGCCGCGGCGACGGCCAGGACCCGGTCGTCGGCCAGGGCCGGACCCAGCACCATCAGCGCGGCCGGCCGGCCGTCGGCGGTCAGCCCGGCGGGCACGACCGCCGCGCACAGGTCCAGCAGATTCCCGAAGTGGGTGTAGTGGCCCAGCATGGTGTTGGTCGCGATGGGGTCGGCCAGCACCTGATCGACGGTGAAGGTGGTGCCGATCGCCGGCAGGATCAGCACGTCCATGGCCCGCCACAGCTGCCGGACCTCGGTCTTGAGTTCGCCGAGCCGATGCTCGGCGGCAAAGACGTCGACCGCGGAGTACCGGTCGCCGCTCTGCATGATCGTGCTGATCACCGGGAGCACCGAATCCGGGTGGCTGGACAGGAACTCGCCGAACTCGGTGAGCCGCTCGGCCACCCAGGGACCCTGGTAGAGCAACTCCCCCGCGGCCAGGAACGGTCCGAACGGCGCGGTCACCACCCGCTCGAAGTCGCGGCCGATCCGGGCCCGGGCGGCCAGGTGGGCATCCCGCATCGGCGCGTCCCCGAAGAACTCCAGCTGACCGGGGTCGGGCAGGCCGATCCGCAGGGTGCCGGGGTCCGGGGCCTCGCGACGGCGCAACCGGGTGAAGGGATCCCGGTCGTCCGGGGCGGCGACGACGTCGAGCACCGTCGCGATGTCCGGCACGTTCCGGGCCATCAGGCTGATGCAGTCCAGCGAACGGCAGGCCGGCACCAGGCCGACGGTGCTGATCAGGCCGCGGGACGGTTTGAGGCCGACGATGCCGTTGAGGGCCGGCGGCACCCGCCCGGAGCCGGCCGTGTCGGTGGCCACCGCGAACGGCACCTGACCGGAGGCCACCGCCAGCGCGGACCCCGAGCTGGACCCGCCGGAGATCAGCTCGCCGCCGAACACGCTGCGCGGCACCGGGTAGGGCGTGCGGGTGCCGTTGAGCCCGGTGGCGAACTGGTCGAGATTGGTCTTGCCGACGTAGATCGCGCCGGCCTCGATAAGCCGCTCCACCACCGGCGCGGTCTGCGTCGCCCGGTAGGCATAGTCCGGGCAGGCCAGCGTGGTCGCTACCCCGGCGACATCGATGCTGTCCTTGACCCCGAACGGGATGCCGTACAGCGGAAGGCTTGTCGGGTCGGCGGCCTCGAGCTGCTTGGCCCGCAGCAGCAGCTCGCTGCGTTCGGCCACGCTGATCCAGGTGCCGTCGTCACCGCGGTCGGCGATGCTGGCCAGGACCCCGTCCACGACATCGGAGACGGTGGTGGCGGCAGTTCGGTAGGCGGTGGTCAGGTCGTCGATCGTGGGACCGTCGGCCGGTCCCGGAGCCGGGCGCTTCGACATGCGTCGATTGTCGACAATCGATGTATCCCGAAACCGCTCCGTGTGTAAACACTGCATTGCGCCGTCATCGGTGGCCATGCCGCGCGGTCCGGCGCGATCAGCCGGCGACGGCGGCAGCGTCCCGCCGGTACTTCAGATACCGCTGACCGCCGTGCTCGGCCAGGGCGGCCAGCACCACGTCGGTGTCGTTGCTCTCCAGCGCGGTGACCAGGGCCGCGTGCCGCCGGATGCCCTCCCCCGGGCCGACCAGGTTGGCCTCCAGCCGCAGGTTGATCGCCATCGGGCGCTGCAACTTGATCAAAATGGGTTCCAGGGTCAGATCCAGCTGCCGGTTGCCGGCCAGCGCGACGATGGCCGCGTGGAAGGCGCGGTGCGCGTCGTCGCGTTCGAGCTCGTCGTCCGATTCCTCGGCCGCCCGCATCTGCTCCAGCCGCGCTCGCACCGGCGCCAGCGGGTCGTCCCCACCGTCGAAGACCAGCGGCATGGCCGTGATGATGGCGTGCCGCTCGAGCACCGCGCGGATCTCGAACAGCTGCCGGATGTCCTCCTCCGACCAGGTGGCCACCCGGGCCCCCCGCCGCGGCAGGTGTTCGACCAGTCCCTGCTGGACCAGCAGCCGCAGGGATTCGCGTACCGGCGCCCGGCTGATCGAGAAGCGTTGGCAGATCTGCTCTTCGATGATCCGCTCGCCGGGAGCCAACGCGCCGGAGAGAATCTCGTTGCGCAACCGGCGGGTGGTCGCCTCCACCAGGCTCGGCGCGAACAGGTCGTCGCCAGGGGTCGGATCGGCGCTCATCGTCGCGTCTCCTCCCCAACCCACCGACCGGACCACCCGTGACCAGCCGCTGGTCCAGTGTAGAAGGACAGTCGCGTTCGGGTCGGTCGGTCGGTGTGTTCACCCGCGCGGCCGGGGTGGCCCGGTCGAGAACCGATTTCACCCGGTTGCTCGTATCAGCGGGCATGACCACCCGCGCGGGTGCCGCAGCCGGGTCGGATACCGGTGCCGACCATCGCGGCGAACAGGACAAACTGGCCTACCCTTGGTCAGGTGCTGACCCAGGCGGAGCACGCGCGGTTCCGCGCGGGCGAGTCCGACGCGGTCCGGGCGGTCTACCGGGAGTACGGCCGCCTGGTCTATGCGGTGTGCCGCAATCAGCTCGGCGACCCGCAACTGGCCGAGGACGCCGCCCAGCAGACGTTCCTCAAGGCCTGGCGGTCCGCGCACACCGTCGACCCCGGTCGGGACCTGGCGCCCTGGCTGGCCACCATCGCCCGGCGCACGGCCATCGACGTCTACCGGCAGGAGCACCGCCAGGCCAGTTCCGACCTGGACGACGTGCCGGCCGCGCATCCGGCCCTGGTGCAGGAACCGGTCGCCATCGAACGGACCTACGACGCCTGGCAGGTGCGCCAGGCGCTGGACGAGCTGCCCGCGGACGAACGCCAGATCATCCAGCTGCAGCACCTGGAAGGCCTGAGCCAGACCGCGGTCGCGCAGCGGCTGGGCGTTCCGGTGGGCACGGTGAAGTCCCGATCGTTCCGGGCCCACAAGAAGCTGGCCGGCCGGCTCGGCCACCTGCGGGAAGGATTCGATTGACCCGACCCGACCCGACCCGACCTGACCCGACCCGTCCGGCGCGCTGCGCCACTACCCTGCGAGAGGAGGTGAGCACCCTGTGGCTCCCGACCCCGGTTCCACCGACGACGATCGCCGACCCCCGGACGGGGCGGCCGGCAGCGCGACCGACCGCGCCCGGATCGACTACCTGACCGGTGACCGCGACGTCCGGCTGACCGCAGCCGATCAGGCCGAACTCGACGAGCTGCGCGACCTGCTGGCCGACCCGACGCTGTGGGCCGAACCGCCGGCCGAGCTGGAGGACGCGGTGGTCGCCGCCATCGCCGCGGAGTCGGGCGCCCGGGCCCGCGACCAGATCGGCGACCAGATCGGCGACCGGCCCCAGAGCGCTCCACCCGCGGACCAGCTGGCCGCCGCCCGCCGCCGCCGGGCCTCCCGGTCCGGCTGGCGCCGCCCGGCGGTCTGGGTGGGGGTCGCGGCCGCCATCGTCGCGGTGGTGGCCGGCGGGGTGCTGGTGCTGCGCCCGGCCGGCGAGCGGACGTTCGACGTGGCCCTGGCCGCCACCGACCTGGCCCCGACCGCGTCCGGCCAGGCCGTGATGGTCCGGAAGGACTCCGGCTGGGAGATCACCCTGACCGCAACCGGGCTGCCGCGGCTGGACAACGGACGCTTCTATCAGGGCTGGCTGCGCAACGCCGACGGCGTGCTGGTGCCGATCGGCACCTTCAACGACGGCACCGACGTCGTGCTCTGGTCGGGGGTTTCACCCGAGGCGTTCCCGACCATGACCGTGACCCAGGAACAGGCCGACGGCGATCAGGCCTCCTCCGGCCAGCGGGTGCTGGTCGGCACGGCCGTCGAGGTGAAGTAGCCGACGTGAAAGAGCAGAGGTGAATCAGGGCGGTTGCGCCCGGGAAGTGCCGATGGCCCGACACCGCCACATGGCGACCACCATGAACACCCTTGTCGTGACGTCCATCACCCCTGCGACACGAATCACAGTGCCGGCGGCGCGCACCGGTCGGCCGCACCCAGCAGCTGCGGGCCCGGCCAGCCCCGAAAGGGCGCCGGCCGCGCGGCCTCGGCGACAGCGTTGTCGCAGCTCCGGGCGCCGGAGCCGACGCACCGGCCGGTAGCGCCCGAACGTCGGCCCCGGGCGGGACTTTTCGGCCGATCCCGGCCCGGCGGAAACGTGACGTTGGCCACGTGGCACACACCCCCGTTCAGGTGGATTTCTCGTCCCCGGTCGTTCAGCATTCGGAGATTGCCTTGCACCGACATTCCGTCGTCGGGCGAGGACGAGGAACCACGCGCACGACCCAATGGAGGCGCCATGTGTCTGACCCTCGGCAACGCCGCGGCCGTCCACCAACACCGCGCGCGCTCCACGCCCCGCGGCGGGTACACCGAGACGCTGCACCATGTGGGGCACCTGGCCCCCGGTGACCTGTGGCGGCCCGCGGCCGAGCGCCCGCCGCACGTGGTGACCGAGATTCGCAACCGCGGCAACAGCGTGACCATCACCGATCAGCTCGGCCAGATCCACCGTTACCCGGCCGATGCGATCGTGCCGACCGCGGTCCCGGATCCGCTGGTGCTTGCCCCCGCCCGCCTGACCTACAGCGCCTGACCTACAGCGTCTGACCTTCAGCGTCTGAACCAACGATCCACCAGCACCTGAACTCCGCACCGGTCGAGTGCGCCTGACCTCTCGACCGCGTCCCGGGTCGCCCGGTCCCCTTCCTCGTCCGTCCACCCGGTTCGCCCGCTGCCGGTGCCGACGCCGCGTCCGCCTCCGCCTCCGCGTTCTGCCGCCTCCGATGGCCGCCCGGGGTGCACCGACGCGCTCGATCGCGGTGTTCACGCGTTTCACCTCCGGAAATTGACTGGCTGACGGCCGCGCGCGGCGGCATGATCCGCACCCGGGCGGCCGCCGCCGCCCGATCGCCCGTATCGCCGGAGGGCCCGTGGTGACCGTGACCGCCGGAACCGACGCCGAGCCCGGGTCCGGGCCCCAGGTCCGCACCGGCGCCGGGGTGCTCCGGGGCCGGTGGGACGCCGGCGTGGCTGTCTTCCTGGGCGTCCGGTACGCCGAGCCACCGGTGGGCACGCTCCGCTTCGCCGCCCCGCATCCGGCCCGTCCGTGGGCGGGCGTGCGGCCGGCGGTGGCGTTCGGCCCGCCGCCACCGCAACCCGGTACCGCCGCGCCGGGAACGGACTGGCTCACCCTGAACATCTTCTCGCCCGACCCGGCGCCGGCCGCCGGCCTGCCGGTGCTGGTCTGGATTCCCGGCGGCGGGTACCTGATCGGCTCGGGCAGCCAACCGGAGTTCGACGGCGCCGTCCTGGCTACCGGCGGGATGGTCGTGGTGACGGTGAACTACCGGCTGGGCCTGGAGGGTTTCGGGCTCCTGGACGGCGCCCCCGCCAACCGGGGTCTGCTGGACCAGGTGGCGGCGTTGCAGTGGGTGCACGAGCACATCCGGGCGTTCGGCGGCGACCCGGGCCGGGTGTGCGTCGTCGGCGAATCGGCCGGCGGCGGGTCGGTGGCCGCCCTGCTGGCCATGCCGCGGGCGGCCGGGCTGTTCCGCCGGGCGATCGCCCAGAGCGTGCCCGGCCCGTTCTTCTCGGTCGAGCTGGCCGCCGACATCGCCACCGCCTGGGCCGCCGAACTGGGGGTCCGGCCCACGGTCACCGAGCTGGCCGCGATCGACCCCGGCCGCCTGCCGGCCGCCGGCGAGGCCGTCTCCTCCGCCATCGGGCGGTGGGCCGACCGATGGGGACCGATCTGTTTCCGGCCCATCCCGATCGCGCCGGTCGTCGACGGCGACGTCCTGCCGGCCGCCCCGTGGGCGGCCGTGGCCGGTGGGGCCGGTCGCGACGTGGACCTGCTCACCGGTCACACCCGCGACGAGCATCGGCTGTTCAGCCTGCTCGACGGGGTTCTGGGCAGCGTGACCCCGGAGGGGGCCGACGCCGCCCTGCGCGCGCTGGCGCCGGGCCCGGACGGTGCCCGCCGCTACCGCGAGGCCTACCCCGGCGCCGGCCCGGAGCAGCTGTACGAGCTCGTCAACGGCGACTGGCTGTTCCGCATGCCCTCGCTGCAGCTGGCCCAGGCGCACGCGGCCGCCGGCGGGCGCACCTACCTATACGAGCTGACCTGGCCGGCTCCGGGCCTGGGCGGAGCGCTGGGCGCCTGCCACGGATTGGACGTGCCGTTGGTCTTCGGCACGCTGGACCGCGGTCAACCGGCCATGCTCATCGGCGACCCTCCCCCGGCCGCCGCGCGCGACCTGTCCGGCTGGATCCGCCGGGCCTGGACGGCGTTCGCCGCCGACGGTGACCCGGGGTGGCCGGCCTTCGACACCGAACGGTGGCTCACCCAGCTGCTGGACACCGACCCCACCGTCACCGGGTATCCCGAGCGGGTCTCCGCCGAGTTGTGGCGCGAGCACTCCTTCGCGGCCCTGCCGCTGCTCGGGCGCTGACCCGGCGCGAAAGTCGTTACGGGAACAGCGCTCTGACCAGCTCCGGGGTGGGCCCGGCCGGTTCGATCAGCACCACCGCGTCGTCGAACCCGGCGTCGGCGTAGCGGTGCAGCTCCTGTCCCACCCGCGGCAGGTCGCCCGGTCCGGCGACCGGCACCGCGGTGACGATGGCCCGCCGGCCGCCGGCGGCCCGGAACCGCTGATGGGCGGCGACAATCTGTTCCGGCGTTCGCCGGTAGCCCGAGGCCAGCCAGCCGTCGAACTCGCGGGCGGCCCGCTCGACGTTGGCGCCCCAGGACCCCAGCAGCAACGGCGGGCAGCCGCGGACCGGGTCGGTGACGCCCAGATCCGCGCCGTCGTCATGGCCTTCGGTGAGCAATCCGCGCAGCCGGCCCACCCGCTGCCCGAAGGTACGAAAGCGGGAGGGGAAATCCTGGTCGAGCGCGGCGAAGTCGGTGGCCGTCGATCCGGGACTCAGGCCGATGCTGAGGCGGTCCCCGCAGATCAGCTGCACCGAGCGGATCCGGTGGGCCAGGTCGACCGGGTGGTGCAACGGCACCTGCACGGTGGCCGTCCCCAGCTCTACCCCGGGAATCGTCCGGGTGGCCACGGCCGCGGCGGCCAGGGTGACGAACGGATCGGGCACGAACATGCCGCGGCCGATCAGCTGCGGGATCCACAGGCTCTGGAAACCCGCGTCCGCCAGCCGCCGGGCCCAGTCGACGACCGGCCGGGGCTCGGCGACCGACAGGTGGGCCAGCATCGCCCCCAGCCGCATCCGCGTCACCCGGCGGTGGACCGGCGCTCGGCCCAGCGATCGGTGGCGAAGCGCGCGTACCAGCGCAGGGCGTCCGGGTTGTCGACGGTGGCCAGGTTGGCCGCCTTCTCCAACGGCTTGCCGGCCAGCAGTTTCTTGATCGGCACCTCGAGCCGCTTGCCGGTCAGCGTGTGCGGGACGGCGGGCGCGGCGATGATCTCGTCCGGCACATGCCGGGGGGTGAGCCGGCTGCGCAGGGTGGTGACGATCTTCTGCCGCAGGTCGTCGTCGAGCTGGTAGCCCGGGGCCGGGGCCACGAACAGGCCCAGCCAGTAGCCGTCGTCAGGCAGATCCAGTCCGACCACCAGGGTTTCGGAGATCTCCGGCATGGTCTCCAGCACGTCGTAGAAGTCGGCGCTGCCCAGCCGCACGCCCTGCCGGTTGAGCGTCGAGTCGGAACGGCCATGGATGGCGATGCTGCCGTCGGCGTACATCGTCACCCAGTCCCCGTGCCGCCACACCCCCGGCCAGGTGTCGAAGTAGGACTCCAGGTAGCGCCGGGCCTGCGGGTCGTTCCACAGGTGCACCGGCATCGACGGCATCGGCTGGGTGATCACCAGGTCGCCGACGGCGTCGACCACCGGGTGACCGTCCTCGTCCCAGGCCGCGCAGTCGACGCCGGCCAGCCGGCCGGCGATCCGGCCGACCCGGACCGGGGCGTACTCGTTGGCACCGACGAACGAGCCGGAGATGTCGGTGCCGCCACTGGTCGAATCGATGCGCAGGTCGGGGCTCAGGTGCTCCATCACCCAGTGGTAGCCGGCCGAGGGCAGCGCGGAGCCGCTGACCAGCAGGTGCCGCAGCCGGCTCAGGTCCAGCCCGGCCCCGCGTGGGTCGACCCCGGCGGCCGCGGTGGCGGTGATGACGGCGGCACCCAGCAGCATGACGTCGGCGCCGGTGCGGGCAGCGACCTGCCAGACCGCCCCCGGCGGGTGATTGGGGCTGCCCTCGTAGAGCACCAGGCTGGCGCCCTGCATCAGCGCGTTGATCTGGATGTTCCACAGCGCCCACCCGGTCGAGGTGTGGGTGAAGATCCGTTCGCCGGGCCGCAGCCCGGCGTAGAGCCCGGACCACTTGAACCCCTCCAGGGTGATGCCGCCGTGCCCGTGCACCAGGCCTTTGGGCAGGCCGGTGGTGCCGGAGGTGAACAGCACCCACAGCGGATGGGAGAATTCGACCGGCTCGAACGTCAGCGGCTCGTCGCCGGCCAGCAGGTCGCTCCACGGGGTCGAACCGGCCGGGTCGGGACGGTCGAACACGTACGGGACGTGCACGAACCGGCGCACCGTCGGCAGTCCGGCCCGCAACTGGGCGACGACCTCGGCGCGGTCGATGTCCTTGCCGTTCCAGTGGTACCCGTCGGCGGCCAGCAGCACGGTGGGTTCGAGTTGGGCCAGCCGGCCGAGCGTGCCCTCGGCCCCGAAGTCCGGCGAGCAGCACGCCCAGACCGCGCCGACCGCGGCGGCGGCCAGGGCCGCGATCACGGCGTGCTCGGTGTTGGGCAGGTAGGCGGCCACCCGATCGCCGGGCACGACGCCGGCCCGGCGCAGCCAGCCGGCGGCCGACGCTACCGCCGCCCGCAGCCGGCCGAAGGTGATCTGCCGGGCCGGGCCGCCGCCCTCCTGCAGGCAGACCAGCGCGGTGGCATCCTCGGCGCCCGCGCGCAGCAGGTGCTGGGCCCAGTTCAACCGCGCCCCGGGGAACCAGCGGGTGAACGGCATCGGATCGGCGGTGCGCACCGTGCCGTCGGCCCGCTGCAGGTCGACGTCGAAGTAGTCGACGATCGAGAGCCAGAACCGGTCCAGTTCCTGCACCGACCACGCCCACAGCGCGTCGTGGTCCGGGAACGGACGAGATTTCCGCTCCTGCAACCAGTCCAGGTACGCGCGCAACCGGGAGTGGGCGATGCGGTCGGCCGACGGGGCCCAGAGGATCTCACTCATCGCGGGTTCGCTCGCCATGGCGACCGGTCTACCGGAGACTGGAGATCCCCGGAGCACCGACCCGGCCCGTCGAAGGGAACCCGCATGCGGCTGAGCACCGACCAGGCCCGCGCCCGGTTCGCCGCGGCCCGGGTGGCGCGGTTGGCCACCGTGTCGGCGGCCGGCGTGCCCCATCTGGTTCCGATCACCTTCGCCCTCCTCGACGATCAGATCGTCTTCGTGGTCGACGACAAACCCAAGCGCACCACGCGCCTGCGCCGGATGGACAACATCGCCGCCCAGCCGGCGGTCTGCGTGCTGGTCGACGTCTACGACGACGACTGGAGCCGGTTGTGGTGGGTTCGCGCG
The DNA here is from genome assembly GCF_000024365.1 of Nakamurella multipartita DSM 44233. NCBI lineage: Bacteria > Bacillati > Actinomycetota > Actinomycetes > Nakamurellales > Nakamurellaceae > Nakamurella > Nakamurella multipartita. The sequence continues at coordinate 2,228,430 of NC_013235.1, read as the reverse complement.
GACGGCCGGGCCACGGTGCACGACACCGGCACGGCCATCGACACCGGCGCGGCCATTGACACCGACCGGGCCATCGACGCCCTGGCCGCTCGGTACCCGGCGTACCGGCAACGCCGCCCGCCCGGTCCGGTCGTCGCGATCGCGGTGACCCGGTGGACCGGCTGGGCGGCGGCCGAATCCGGTTAGGCCTGCGCGTTGACCTTGGGCAGGATCTCCTCGGTCAGTCGCTTGAGGTCGTCCATCGTCTTGGCCGTCGGGACGTCCCGGAACGGCGGCCACAGCAGCGGCATCGTCATGCCCGCTTCCTGGTAGCGCTTGAGGATGTCCTCGACCTGCTGCGCCGATCCGACCAGCAGGTTGGACGCCTTCCCGGCCGGTGTCTGGTCGACGTCGGTGTCGGTGATGACGAACCAGATCATGCTGCACATGTCGAAACCCTCGGGCAGTTCACGTCCCAGCTCGCCGAGTTCCCGGTCGATCTCCGAGCGCCATCGGGTGATCTCCTCCGGCGAGTCCTGGATGCCGATCCAGCCGGACAGGCCGTACTTGGCAATGCGCCGAGCCGACCGCCGGGGATCCCGGGTCCCGCTGAAATAAATTGGTGGATAGGGCTTCTGCAGCGGCTTGTGCCCGAACCCGCTTGGCCCGAAATCGGCGAACTCGCCGTGGTATTCGAACACCTCGTTGGTCCAGATGCCCTGCATGATCTCCATCGTCTCGCGCACATGCGCGTGCCGGCGCGGGAAGATGGCCGTCGCGCTGGCCGCGGCGAACTCCTCGGGCATCCAGCCGGCGCCGATGCCCACGTTCAGCCGGCCACCGGAAAGATGGTCCTGGGTGGCCAGTTCGGCGGCCAGCACGCCCGGCGCGCGGTAGGGGGTGTCGATGATGCTCATCCCGATGCGGACCTTGGTGGTCTTGGCCGCCAGCCACGGGATCAGCGTCATGCCCTGGAACCACTGCCCGCGCGAGTTGACTGGCATGCCGTTCGGGAACTCGGTCATCATGCCGAACGGATACTGCAGTTCGCCGCGGTCGGAGGCCTCGGGCACCACCACCCGGTCCAGGGCCCAGACCGAGTCGAAGTCGAGCTCCTCGGCCAATGCGGTGAGGTCCTCCAGTTCCTTGACCGTCACCTTGTCGCGGAAATTGGGAAGGTACAGCGCGAGTTTCATGTGCCTGCGGCCTCCTGCGCATCGTTGCGGACCGATCGGCTGACCGGGTCCCGATCCTCACACGCGGGACCGGGCGGCGAAAGCGCCCAGTACATCAGCGGCATCTAGTGCAGATGAACCATCCCGGCGAGCCCCGCCGCGGACTACAGTCGGGCCCCGACTCCGGGTGGTGATCGATCGCGGACGGTGCGCATGGACGTGGTGGCGGTGGACGACGATCGCACGGGCGTGGAGCTGCTGCGGATGGTGCTGGAGGCCGACGGGCACACGGTGCGCACGGCCGGGACGGCCGCGGCCGCGCTGGAGCTGCTGCTGGCCGCGGCGCCCAGCGTGCTGATCACCGACCTGATGATGGGCGCCGATCGCCAGGGCGGCTACCGGCTGATCGACCAGGTGCGGCGCCGCCCGCAGCTGGACGGGCTGCCGGTGGTGGCGCTGACCGGGGTGACCAGCGCCCAGGACCTGGCCCGCGCCCGCGCCGCCGGCGCCGACCGCTGCCTGGCCAAGCCGATCGACGTCGCCGAATTCCTGCGGGTGCTGCGCGAGGTCACGACGCCGGCACCGGCGAGCGGGGCCGGTCGCTGACCGCGGCCGGCGCGGCCGCCGGCAGCACCACCATGAACGTGCTGCCCCCGGCGCCGGTGCTCAGCAGGGTCAGCTCGCCGCCCATGGCCCGCATCAGCCGTTGCGAGAGCGCCAATCCCAGCCCCGATCCCTCGGCGCTGCTGGTCCCGGCCCGATGGAACGGCGTGAACAGCAACGGCACCTGATCCGGCGCGATGCCCTCGCCGGTGTCCCGGACCAGGATCTCGCCGTCGCCCACGATCACCTCGACCCGGCCGCCGGCCGGGGTGAACTTGATCGCGTTGCCCAGCAGGTTCAGCAGCACCTGCCGCAGCCGGTGCCGGTCGGCCCACACCGCCGGCCCGGCGCCGACCGCGCGCGAGCTCAGCGCGATCGAGCGTTCCTCGGCCATTCCGGCGACGATCTGCATCGCCTCGGCGACCACCGGGCCGGCCGGTAGCGGCTCGAAAGTCAGCTGCAATTGTCGGGTTTCGGCTCCGGTCAGGTCGATCAGATCGTTAATCAGCTGGAGCAGGTGCCGGCCGGCGCCCAGGATGTGCTCGACCGCCGCCGACTGCCGCTCGGGGGTGAGCGGCAGGCCGCGCAGCACCTGGGCGAACCCGATGACGGCGTTGAGCGGGGTGCGGACCTCGTGGCTGACCAGGGCCAGCAGCTCGCTCTTGGCCCGGTCGGCGGCCTGGGCGACCGCCTGCGCCCGGCGGGCCTGGGCGACCCGGCGCCGTTCGGTGAGGTCGAACAGCTCGATGCAGAAGTGCCGGGGCTCGCTCTGCGACCCGCGGATGAGCGAGCCACTCAGGGCCGCCCACAGCGGCTCCGGCTCTCCGGCCCGGCGCACCCGGACCTCGGCCGGGGCCAGCCGCTGCTCGGTCTCCGGCTGCCGCAGCAGCGCGGCCAGCGCGTCGGCGGTGCCGGCCGCGTCCCGCGGGTCGAGCAGCTCGACCAGCCGCTGGCCGACGACATCGCGTCCGGCCATCGCGGTGAGCGCGGCGTTGGCGTCCTGGATGGTGCCGGACGGTCCGACCAGGGCGATGCCCAGCCCGGCGGCCTCGAAGGTGCTGCGGAACCGGGCCTCGCTTTCCACGAGTTGCCCGTACAACGCGGCGGTGCCGATGGCGACGGCGGCCACGTGGGTCAGGCGCTGCACCAGCTCGATCGCCGACTCATCGGGCACCCACGGCTCGGCGTGATACACCGCGAAAGTGCCGAGCACCACGCCTTGTTCGACCGCCAGGATCGGCCGCGACCAGCACGAGCGCAGGCCGTGCGGCAGGGCCTGCGCGCGGTAGTCCGCCCAGCGTCGGTCGGTGGCGATGTCGGCGACGACGACCTCCTGCCGGGTGAACGCGGCCGTGCCGCAGGACCCGGCCTGCGGGCCGATCGACAACCCGTCGATGGCCGCCCGGTAGGCCGCCGGCAGCCGCGCCCCGGCCCCGTGGTGCAGGGTTCGGGTGTCCTGGTCCAGCACCAGGATCGAGCAGCGGCTGTCCGGCAGGTGCCGCTCCATGGTGGCGACCAGGTCCTCGAGGCTCTCGGCCAGCGGGGCCCGGCGGGCGATCCCTTCCAGGATGCCGGCCAGCGCCCCATCGGCATCGGCCGGCGGCGGGACCACCTCGCCCGGGTGTGGCCCGGTGTCGGCCGCCGCGGGCAGCCGCAGCTCCACCCGGACTCCGGCCGCGTCCGGCCGCGGCGTCACCCGCAGCGTGCCGCCGTGGTCGGCGGCGAAATCCGCGACCTCGGCCAGCCCCAGCCCGTCCGCCGGTTCGGCCCAGCCACTGACGAACGGCGTCGTCGCCGTCTGCGACGTCCAGCCCGCCGGAAGCCCGGGCCCGTCGTCCACGACCAGCACACGCACCCCGGCCGGCCCGGGCCGGCCGCTCACCCGGAGCGTGAGCTGCCGGGCCCCGGCCCGGCGGGCGTTGTCGATCAACTGCTCGAGCGAGCGGATCAGCCGCGCCTGATCGACCAGCGCGACCACCGGAGCGGGCGCGTCGACGTGCAGGTCGAGCTCGGCCGGCCCAGTGCGGGCGAGCGCGTGGACCACGGCCGCGACGTCCACCCGCTCGACCACGGCCCCGGCCGTGCGGGCCACCCGGCCGGCCTGCCAGGCCAGCTGCGCGCCGCGGGCGGCGAGCCGGCGCAGCTGCTCGGCGCGGGTGGGCGGCTGATCGGGGCCGAGCAGCTCGGCCAGCAGGGTGAGCGCGCCGGCCTGGCCGGCGACCTCGTGCGCGGCTTCCCGGGTCTGCCTGCGGACCCCCCGCGCCCGCCCGGCGAGCAGCCGCGCGGCCACCCGAGCCGCAGCGAGATCGGCTTCGCGGGGCGGGGTTTCGTCGGTCCAGGGCAGCACGAGGTCAGCGCCGGCCAACTGGGCGGCGATCGCCGCGGCCGGCTCGGTCGACCGGACGAGGGCCACAATGGCACTATCGGGCGACGATCGGCGCACGGCGGCGACGTCGCCGGCCCGCACTACCAGGACGGCGCCGTCGGTGTCACCACCGTCGGTGTCACCATCGACGGTGACACCATCGGGTTCGACACCGTCGGTGTCGCCACGCTGGGCGTCTACACCTGGTGCGAGGAGCTTGTGCATGCCGGTACACCCCGCTCGGACAGGACTGACGTCCCGGCGTGCCCCGACGGGTCGTCCTCGATGACGATGCATCGAACGGTAGCACCGGGCCGGGCCACGGTGATGATCATCGATGACCACCAGGTGTTCGCCGAACTGCTCGGCGAGGTGCTCGTCGACCGGGGGCTGGAGCTGGTCGGCATCCACAGCACGCTGGCCGACGGGATGGCCGCGGTAGGCACCGTCCAACCCGATCTGGTGGTGCTGGACCACCGGCTGCCCGGGGACACCGGGGCCGGCAGCGTCCGGGCGCTGAAGAGCCGCTCACCCCGGACCCGGATCCTCATGCTGACCGCTGCCGACGAGCGGTCGGTGCTGCTGGAGGCGATGGACGCCGGCTGCGACGGCTTCGTGACCAAGCGCCAGCACATCGGCGAGGTACTGGCCGCGGTGACCGCGGTGCTGCGCGGCGACACGCCGATCTCGCCGGACATGGTCGGTGCGCTGATCGCCAGCCGGCCCCGCCCACCCGGCGGCGACCTGACGCCCCGCGAGTCCGAGGTGCTGCAACTCGTCGGCGCCGGGCGGTCCAACCAGCAGACCGCCCGCGAGCTGGGCATCAGCGTGCACACCGTGCGCAATCACGTCCAGCACATCCTGGACAAGCTCGGCGCCCACTCCCAGCTGGAGGCGGTGGCGATCGCCTCCCGGCTGGGGCTGCTGCGCTCGGGCAGCGACGGCACCCGCCCGCCGGCCCACTGACCGGCCCCGCTCACCGGGCCCACCGACCGGTGGCCGGCGGCGCGGTCCGGAGCGATCAGCCGGTCGGCGAGAGGGTGGTGAGCCGGCCGGCCAAACCCGGGCCACCTGCCGGATCCGGCGGCCCAGAACCGGTTGTTCGCCGAGGCCGCCCGGGTCCTGCGGCCGGGCGGGGTGTTCTGCGGGTCGGACAACCGGGGCGTCGGGCTGCGCTTCCAGCTGATCCACCTGGGCGACACCAAGACCGTGGTACCGGCCGAGACCCTGGGCGACCGGCTCCGCGCCGCGGGTTTCGCCGACGCCCAGGTGCGGGTGGGGTCCCGCCTCGTGTTCCGGGCGCAGACGCCGGTGACGCCCGGTCAGCCCTGACGCACGGCCGTTTTCGACGCCCGCTCACGTGCTCGTCGATCTCTCAAGGCTGAAACCCGTGACCTGTTCAAGGAGCACCTCATTGCCCTGATCCATGACCGACCGTCGTTCCCGGAGGGATCGAGTTCTGCCTCGCCGGCTCGCGGCCGGACAGGAACTGACACAGTTCGGCAGCAGTGGGGAACGAGCTTTGCGCCCCTGGTTTGGTGGCTGCGTAGGCGCCGACCTTGGTCGCGAATTGAGCGGCGGCGACGACGGTGTCCCCGCAAGCCAGGCGAAAGGCCAGGGCTCCGGTGAAGGCGTCGCCGCATCCGGTGGTGTCGACGGCCGTCACTTGCACGGTGGGGACGTGGACGACAGGGGCGGGACCGTCGAAGACAAGGCAGCCATCAACGCCGCGGGTGACGATGGCGCGCTGAATGTGGTGTGCGGCCAGCGCGTCGCGCAGCTCGGAAGTCGAGGTGGCACCGGTCGCGCCGACCAGGTGCTGCGCTTCGTGGTCGTTGAGCAGCAGCACATCGGTCAGGGTCAGCAGTTCCCGCGGCACCCGTTGGTAGGGCGAGAGATTGGTGACGACCGTGACTCCCGCCGCGGCGGCAGTGCGGGCTGCGGTCAGGACGACATCGATCGGGATCTCCAGGCACAGGACCAGGGCTGCGGCCCCGTCGAATGTCCGGGCGCCAATCTGGTCGGCGTTGACCAATGCGTTGGCTCCTGGCGAGATGACGATGGTGTTCTCACCCGCGGCATCGACGGTGATGACGGCGGTTCCGGTGACCGTCCCGGGACGGACCTGCACGCCGGCGACATCGACGCCGGCCGCGGCGGCAGCCGTACGCAGCAGGTCGCCGTTGGCGTCATCACCGACCGCGCCGATCAACCTCACCCGTCCGCCGAGCCGGCTGGCCGCGACGGCCTGGTTGGCGCTCTTACCCCCGGGGATGACGGAAAGGTTGCCGCCCCGGACCGTCTCCCCCGGTTGCGGGTGGCGCTCGGTGGTCACGACCAGGTCGGCGTTGAGCGAGCCGACCACGACGATCACGTCGGCCGGGTCCGATCGGCCGGCCGGTGGGGACGACGCGGTCACCGCGGCCGGTGCGGTCATCCGGTGTCGTTCGTTCATCGCGTGCCCCGTTCGGCTGTCGTCGTCCTCATGTGATTCGCGCTCCGTTCCGATCGGGCGCGGCGCAGCCGTTCGAGCGGCGGCGCCCACCCCGGTTTCCTGACTCTAGAAGTGACGGCCGTCGTGACCGTGGGCGAGCACCTCGGCCAGATGACGCCCCCGCCGCCCGGCCACCTGATCCAGCTGCAGTCGGCAGGAGAACCCGTCGGCGAGCACCGCCGCATCGTCGCCGGCGGCCTGCAGGGCCGGCAGCAACGCCGTCTGCGCGACTGCGACCGAGACCTCGTAGTGGCCGCGTTCGACGCCGAAGTTCCCGGCGAGCCCGCAGCAGCCGCCGACCGACCGCACCTGGGCGCCGGCCCGGTCGAGCAGTTCCCGGTCGGCGTCCCAGCCCATGACGGCGTGGTGGTGGCAGTGGGTCTGCGCCACCCCGACCACCCCGCTCAGGTCCGGTGGCGTCCAGCTCGGCAGCGACCCCAGGAACTCGGCGAGCGTGCGGGTGCGGGCGGCGATCCGTTCGGCGCGGGCGACGTCGGCCGGGGCCATCAGCTCGACGGCATCGGCGCGCAGCACGGCAGTGCAGGAGGGTTCGAGCCCGATGATCGGTATGTCGCCGGTGGCATCGAGCGCCTGCAGCGCGCGTCCCAGCTGCCGCCGGGCCCCGTCGAGCTGGCCGGTCGAGATCCAGGTCAACCCGCAGCAGACCGGCTTGTCCGTGACCCGGACGCTGACCCCGGCATCCTCCAGGACTGCCACCGCCGCCTGCCCGACCTCGGGCGCGAAATGGTCGGTGAAGGTGTCGACGAACAGCAGGACGGGGTCGCCCGGCGCGAGCGGGCGGGCGGCGAACCAGGACCGGAAGGTGCGGTCGGCGAAGCGGGGCAACGGGCGGCGCTGGTCGATTCCCCCGGCGGCCTTGATCGCGCGGGCCAGCGGACGAAAGCCCAGCAGGCCGTTGGTCAGTCGCGGAAAGCGCGCCACGATCCGGGCGGTCCGCGGCAGCCACCCGAGCGCGTAGTGGGAGGCCGGCCGGAGCCGGCCTCGGTACCGCTGGTGCAGCACCTCGGCCTTGTAGGTGGCCATGTCCACCCCGGCCGGGCAGTCCACCGAGCAGCCCTTGCACGACAGGCACAGATCCAGTGACTCGAGGACCTCCGGCGCCGCGAGTCCGGCGACCAGGCCGCCGTTGGCCGCCTCCTGCAGCACCCGGGCGCGGGCCCGCGTCGAGTCCTTCTCGTCGCGGGTGGCCAGGTAGGACGGGCACATCACGCCACCCGTCGCCGTCGTGTCGGCGCGGCACTTGCCGACCCCGACACAGCGGTGCGCGGCGATACCCAGATCGTTGCGGTCCGCCGGCAGTGCGAACATCCGGGCCGGCAGCGGACCGGCCCGGGGCACGCGAAGATCGGCGTCCAACGGGGCGGGGTCGACCAGCACGCCGGGGTTGAGCAGCGACTGCGGATCGAAGAGGTGTTTGACCGCACCGAACAGTTCGATGGCCCGCGTCGAGTACATCCGGGGCAGCAACTCGCTGCGCGCCCGTCCGTCGCCGTGCTCACCCGACAGCGACCCACCGAAGGAGACCACGACGTCGGCCGCGGCCTCGACGAACTCCCGGAAGATCCCGGGCCGGGCGCCGAACGGGAAGTCGATCCGGGCGTGGACGCAGCCGTCACCGAAATGCCCGTAGACCAGTGCGTCCAGCCGGTGGTCGGCGAGCAGGGACTCGAAGGCACGGAGGTAGTCGCCCAGCCGGCCCGGCGGGACGGCGGCGTCCTCCCAGCCCGGCCACGCCGGGGCGCCACCAGGGGTGCGTCCACCCAGTCCGGCGCCGTCCTCACGGATGCGCCAGAGCGCCGCGGCGGCCGGACCGCTGACGACGACGTGATCGACCGCCCGGGCGGCCCGGACCAGCGAGGTCGCGGCGGCGACCGCGGCCGCGGCGGACTCCCCCTGCACCTCCACGAACAGCCAGCCGGCTCCGCGCGGCAGGACGGGGACGGCGGCCCGCCCCCGGCGACGGCGGACCACGTCGACCATGCGCGCGTCGATGCCCTCGATCGCCCGGGGCGCGAACGGGAGCAACGCGGGCACTGCGTCGGCGGCGGCCGGCATGTCCGGGTAGCCGAGCACGACGAGCGCGGTCGCGGCCGGCACCGGGACCAGCGACACCGTCGCGCCCAGGATCACCGCCAGGGTTCCTTCGGTGCCGGCGAGGAAACGTCCGACGTGCAGGCCGTTCTCGGGCAACAGGTGCTCCAAGGCGTACCCGGACACCTGCCGCCGGAACCGGCCGAACTCGGTGCGGACGGTCGCGAGATCGCCACCCACCAGCGCCCGCAGCGGCTCGGTGAACGGCCCCGCCAATCCCGCACCGGCGGTGAACCGCTCGCCGTCGATGCCCACGACATCCAGGTCGACGACCTGATCGCCGGTGCGGCCGGCCGACATCGCGTGCGCACCACAGGCGTTGTTGCCGATCGACCCGCCGATGGTGGCCCGGGAATGCGTCGACGGGTCCGGCCCGAACGTCAGCCCGTAGGGCCGGGCGGCGGCCGAGATGGTGTCCAGCACGGCCCCGGGGTCGACGACCGCGGTCGCCGCGTCCGGGTCGATCGACCGGACCCGGTGCAGATGACGGGACAGATCCAGGACCAGTCCGGATCCGATGGCGTTGCCGGCGATGGAGGTGCCCGCGCCGCGCACGACCAGCGGGGTGCCGGTCCGGTGGCAGGCCGCGACCGCCAGCTGGACCTCGTCGACGTGCCGGGGGAAGGCGATCGCCCCGGCGACGACGCGGTAGTTGCCGGCGTCCGAGCTGTACTCCGCCCGCCGCCGGGTGCCGGTCTCGACCGGGACCCCGGCCCGCCGCAGCTCCTGCGCGACGGCCCCGGCGTCCGGGTCCGGTTCGCGTGGCCACGACATCGCCGACACCGCCGGGTCAGTCATCGGTCCCCGACCCCGTGACCAGATTCGTCCAGCCCGACCCGTCCCGGGCCGCCCGGAGGTTGACCGCCAGCACCTGCGTCCAGGCCTGGCCCCACCGTGGGCTCAGCACCGCGCTGTGGCCGGTCAGCAGCACGCGCGGTTCGGTCCACAGCTCACTATCCCCCGGGGGCGGCTCCGGATCGACGACATCCAGCGCCGCGCCACGCAGGGGCCCCCCGACGGAGCGCGTGGAGCAGCGCGGACTCGTCGACCGCGGAGCCGCGCCCGACGTTGTCCAACCACCCGGGTCCCAGGTCGGCCAGCTCGTTCGCCCCGATCGGGCCCCGGGTGCTCGGGGTCTGCGGCAAGCACAGGATCAGCGCGTCGGCGCGCGCACGCAGTTCGGCCAGCCGGTCCGGGCCGAGGACCTCGGAGACGAAGGGGACCGGACCGGCGGTTCGTCGCATCCCGAGCACCGTCATGCCCAGGGCCGCACCGAGTCGCGCGACCTGCTGCCCGACGGCGCCCAGCCCCACCACCCCGAGCGTCGCGCCTCCCAGTTCCTGGCCGACGCGCGGCGTCCACCGGCCGGCTCGCTGGTCGTCACGGTGCTGCGGCAGGTTCCGCCCACACCCGGGCGGCCCCGCCGGGTGGACGACGATGCGCGGGACGGTCGCCGCGGCCGGCGGCGGCGGGGCGGACGGCACGGTCAGCGCGCCTGCGCCGGCCGCCCAGATGATCAACTGACCACAGACGCGGGTAGTGATCCCAGTCCATGACGGCCGGGGCCCCCGAACGCTTCGACAAGGTGGCGGCACCCGCCGGTGCGCGACACGCCGAACCCCCGGACCGCCGTGACCTTCGGCTCTGCCGCCCGGCCCGGCGCCCGGCCATCGTGGGCTCATGGGCGCGACTGACATCTCCGGCCCCTCAGCGGGTCCGCCGTTCCCGGTGCCCCCGGCGCTCGCCGCCGGACCGGGGTGGTGGTGGCCCTGGGTGCGGTGGGCCACCCTGGGTGAGTTCCTCGGTTTCGCGGTCCCGGCGCTCACCGCTGCCGTCGTCTCGTCCTGGCCGGCCTGGGCCGCGGCCCCGCTGCTCGTGCTGGCCGGGGCGGCGGAGGGCGCGGCACTGGGCCTGGCCCAGGCTCACGTGCTGCACCGGGCGCTGCCGGCCCTGGTGGCCGGGCGCTGGGTACTGGCCACGGCCGCCGGCGCGGTGCTCGCCTGGAGCATCGGATTGCTGCCGATGCTGGCCGACGGTGCCCTGTTCGCGCTGCCGGTCCCGATCCTGGTCGTCGGCGGCCTGCTGCTGGGGGCGGCGCTGCTCGGCTCGATCGGCACCGCCCAGTGGCTCGTGCTGCGGCAGCTGGTCCCCGGATCGGCCCGGTGGATCGGCGCGACGGCCGGCGCCTGGGCGGTGGGCCTGCTGGTCTTCACCGCGATCACCACCCCGCTGTGGGCGCCCGGTCAGCCGGCCGCGCTGATCGCGGCGATCGGAGTGCTCGGCGGTCTGGCCATGGCCGGCACCGTCGCCGCCCTCACCGGGTGGGCCCTGGTCCGCCTGCTCCGCCCGCCGGCGCGGTGATCGGCCAGCGGAGACGCCGATCAGTCGCAACCGCCGGCGACGTGCCCGCGGAGCCACCCGCTGACCGTGGCGACCAGTTCGGCGTCGGGCTCCCCGGTGATCTCGTGGCCGGCGCCGGGCACCGTCACCACCTCGGCCTGGCCCCCGGCCCGCTCGACCAGCCGGGCCCCGTCCACCGCCGACTGGTAGGGCACCAGCTGGTCGGCGTCGCCGTGCACGAACAGCACCGACGGCGGCCGGCCGGCGATCCAGTCGGGGTCGAGATCACCGGCGATGGCGACGATCCCGCAGGGCGGCCGGCTGTCCGCGGCGTCCCCGTGGCCGGCGCTGAGCCCGGCCCCGAGCGCGGTCATCGCGCCGGCCGAGGTGCCGCCGATGGCCACCCGTCCTGGATCGACCCCGGTATCGACGCCCGCAGCACTGCCGGGGTCGGTCGCCGAGCCGCGCAGCCAGTCGACGGCCGCCTGCGCATCGGTGATCGCGTCGGCCACCACCGCCTGCCGCTCCGGGGTCGTCGCGTCGTCCAGCCCGAACGGCTCCCCGGTGCCCAGCCGGTAGTCGATCGAGGCGACGGTGTAGCCGCGCCGGGCCAGGGCCGCCCCCCACGCCTGCTCGGCCGGGCTGTCCCGGGTGAACTGGGTGAATCCCCCGCCGTGCACCCAGACGACGCCGACCCGGCAGGTGGCCGGGTCATTGGCCGGCGTGTAGAGGTCAGCGGCCAGTGCACCGGAATACGTCACCGTGCGCACCGGCGCGACGTCGAAGATCTCGCTGGTGTAGCGGCCGGCCTGGTCGTCCCCGCAGGGGCCGGCGGGCAGAGCCGAGAACGTCGTGGGCGCCGCGGCGGTCGCCGGTGCCGGTGACGTCGCCGGGTTGCCGGCGCAGGCCGCAGTGGCCAGACCGGTGGCCAGGCCGAGGGCCAGCAGCCCCAGCGCGGCGGCGCCGCGTCGCGGCCGCGCGTGCGGTCCCGCCGGCCTGCTCATCGACCCGGCAGCCGGATCGGCTCGCCGCGGTGCACCCACCAGGCCAACCCGAGGACGGCCAGCCCGGCCGCCAGCATGATCGGCTGGAGGAAGAAGTACCGCTGGAAGATGAGCCACTGCGCGACGATCCAGCCGATCTGGGCCGCCCCGGCGACCAGCGACGCAGCGTAGGCCCAGGCCCGGCCGGACAGCTCGGCGACGGCGGCCACGATCATCGGCGCCGCCACCACGAGCAGCAGGAACACGCCGGGCCAGAACCAGGACGTGAACGGGGTGCCCGCCAACCATTCCGGCAGCATCCCGATCGCGTTGTCGGCGATCAGGCCGACGCCGCCGAAGACCGCCCCCACGGCGACGAAGCACTCGACGGCGACCAGGGCGACCCCGGCGACCCGATGACCGGCAAAGCGGGCGGCAGAGGTGGTCGGCGCGTTCATGGGGTCCTCCTCGAGATCGGTGCACCCCTCATCCAAGTGCGGTCGCCGGCACCGGGACAGCGTCCGAGGTCGCCCGCGGGCGGGCCGAAGGTCCTGCCGATCGCACCGGCCGCCCCCAGCGAGCCGTCCGGGATGCTCCTATGGTTGTCAAGCTGCTTTGGCGGGTCGTTTTTCTGCGGACGCGGACGTAAGCGCGAGGAAGACTTCTCGGGCGACATATCGCTTGAGGCAGCGGATGATCTCGGGCTTGGTCAGCCCCTGGGCGGTGCGTCGGGCGATGTAGTTCTTGGTTCTCTGGTCGGTGGCCATGCGGGTGATGACGATGCGCCAGAGTGCGCTATTGGCGGCTCGGTCTCCGCCGCGGTTGAGCCGGTGCCGGGTCGTCCTGCCCGACGAAGCAGGCAAGGGCGCCACGCCGCACAGCATCGCGAAGGCGGCCTCGTTGGTGAGGCGGTCGGCATTCTCGCCGGCCGTGACGAGCATCTGCCCGGCCACGTCGGGACCGATGCCTTTGAGTGCGAGCAGCCCGGGGTTGATCTGGGCCACGAGCGGACCGAGCAGCTCGTCGAGATCGGCGATCTCGACGCTGAGCGCCCGGTGGCGCCGAGCAAGAGAGCGCAGCGCGATCTTGGTGGCCGTGCCCGGATCGCCGGCACCGGCACGGTCCGGCCGCTGGTCGGCGCAGACCTTGATCAGTTCTCGGTCGGGCAACGCCCGCAGCTGGGCGCGCAGCGATTCCGGTGCGGTGACGATCAGCGCCTTGATCTGTCGCTGCACGTCAGCGCGGTGCCCGACGGCCGAACGGCGCGCCACCCGCAATGCCCGCAGCGCCTCGACACGACCGTCTCGCTGCTTGGGCAGCCCGGTGCGCACCCGGGCCAACGCGGCCCGGGCCGCAGCCTCGGCATCGACGGGATCGGATTTGCCCTGCCACCGGCGGGCCTTGCGGTCGGGCCGGTCGACCTCGACCATGGCCACGCCCTGGGCGGCCAGCAATCGGGCCAGGCCGGCCCCGTAGACACCGGTGCCCTCGACACCGACCAGCAGCAGCGTCCCGAACCCGCGCAGCCACCGTAGCAACGCCCGGTAGCCGGCGGCGTCGGTGGGGAACTGGGCCGACCCCAACACCCGCCCCGCGGTGTCCACCGCTGCCGCGGTGTGGGTGTCCTTATGGGTGTCCACACCGCCGACCACCTCGACCGCCGATGAGTCTGCTTGTCGCTCCGCTTGTACTGCTGTCATCGTTGACCTGCCGTCCTGTCGCTGAACCGGGAAGGGCGGCACGCGCCGGTCGGGCGGGCGGACAAGACAGTGACGGGGCCTCTGGCCAGGCTCCTATAAGGTCACGACGCCCGTCCGGCAGGTGCCGAGATCGCCGCCGAACCCCGGCCGACACATCCCGTTCAGGACACCACGGTCAGTCAGGGCACGAGTCAAGCCGAAGCTCGACGGCGATCCACCCCTACATCCTCACTGTCAGGGCAGCGGCGCGGTCCAGATCAGCCGGGTGCCGCCGGCCGGTGGGCGGGTGACCGACAGGGCGCCGCCGGCCGCCGCGGCCCGCCGGCCCAGGTTGTGCAGACCGCTGCGGGCGACCGTTTCGGGCAGCCCGACCCCGTTGTCGGTCACGTCCATGACCAGATCGTCCTCGACCGAGACCGTGATGATCAGTTCGGTGGCCTGGGCGTGCCGGACCGCGTTGCTGACCGCCTCGCGCAGGGCCGCCTGCACGTCCTGGGCCAGGTCGGGCGGGATCACGTCCAGCGGGCCGGACATCCGTACGGTCGTGCGCAGCGCCGCGTCCCCGGTGAGGTCGGAGATCACCTGATTGAGCGCGGACCGCAACCCGGGCTCCTGGGCCGGGCCCGCCTGCAGGTCGAAGATCGCCGTCCGGATCTCCTGGATGACGTCGTGCAACTGGTCGATGTGGTCGGCCAGCCGGGCCGCCTGGTGGGGGGACTTCTCCCGACGGTGGGTGCTCTGCATGCCCAGCCCGATCGCGAACAGCCGCTGGATGACGTGGTCGTGCAGGTCCCGGGCGATCCGGTCGCGGTCCTCCAGGACCTCCATCTCCCGCCGGGCCAGCTGGCTCTCCGCCCGATCCAGGGCCAGCGCGGCCTGGTCGGCGAAGGTGGAGACCAGGTTGAGCTCCTGCTCGTCGAACTGGTCGGACCCGGGCCGCCGCACTGTCAGCAGCACCCCGCTGATCTGCTCGCCGGTGCCCAACGGCAGCACCATCGCCGGACCGAACTGCCCGGTCAGGTCGAAGTCCAGCCGCAGCACGTTGCGCGGCAGCCGGTCCAGGAACACCGTGCCCATGGTCGATCCGGCGACCGGGACCCGCCGGCCGGTCAGCTCGACCGAGTCCAGCCCGACGCTGACCGCGATCACCAGCTCGCCCGGCTCGGCTGCGCCGTCGGCCGGCTCGACCGGCAACGCGATCATGGTGTGATCGGCCTTGGTGAGCTCGCGGGCCCGGCTGGCGATCAGGCGCAGGGCCTCCTCGGTGTCCGAGCCGCCGAGCAGCTGGGCGGTGACCTCGCCGGTGGCCTCCAGCCAGGCCTGCCGCTGCCGGGCCGCTTCGTACAGCCGGGCGTTGTCGATGGCGATCCCGGCCGCACCGGCCAGGGCCGAGACCACGACCTCGTCGTCGAAGGTGAACTCCTCGCCGTTGCGCTTCTCGGTCAGGTAGAGCCGGCCGAACGTCTCCCCCCGGGCCCGGACCGGCACGCCGAGGAAGGTTCGCATCGGCGGATGGTGCGGCGGGAAGCCGATCGACATCGGATGCTGCGACAGGTCCGCCAGCCGCAGCGGCTTGTTCTCCTCGATCACCACCCCGAGCACCCCGTGCCCGGTGGGCAGCGGTCCGATCAGCTCGCGGGTCTGATCGTCGATGCCGACGTGGACGAACTTGCTGAGCATGCCGCCCTCGCCGAGCACCCCCAGCGCGCCGAATCGGGCGTCGACCAGCTCGATCGCCGCCTGCACGATCTGGCGCAGGGTGACGTCCTGGTCCAGGCCGGAGGACACCGCCAGCACGGCGTCCAGCAGCGCGTCCATCCGCTCCCGGGTGTCGGACACGATGCCTTCGACGCGGTCGCCGACCTCGTCCAGCAGCTCCCGCAGCCGCTCCTGGGACAGCCGCTGACCCACCTGCGGCAGGTCCTCCCGCCAGGGCCTGGACCGGCCCCGGCGCGCGGTCGGCTGACCGGCCGCGGGCGGCGGCCCGGCCCGTTCGAAATCCGGTCCATCCGGCGTCGTCATCTAGCTGCACACTCCCGGGTCGGCCAGGCGGGACGTTCGACCCTGTAGTCGGGTCCGGCCGGACTGAATAGTGGTGGGAATGACTGTTGAGTGAGCGCCATATGCACCAAATGTCCAGAGTAGACGGGGACCGGACATGTGAATACCAGGACCAGGGACTTCGGCGCCCTCAGCTGGTCGCAGGTCGACGCGGCCCTGGCCGAGTCGGTGACCGACCTTCCTCCCGCCGATTCCGCGCCGTGGTCGTGGCACTGCGCGGCCGGAACCATCTCGCTGCGCGCCGACCTGCCGCCGGTGGCGGACCCCCGGCACCGGGAGCTGATGCTGATCGGCGGCGCCCTGCTGCTGAACCTGCGGCTGCTGATCCGCGGCTCGGGGACCTTCGTCACCGTGCGCACCCTGCCCGATCCGGGCCGGCCCGATCTGATCGCCGTGCTTCGGCCCGAGGGCACCGCGCGGGTCACCCCAGCCGACCGGGCCCTGCTCCGGGCCGTCCTGCACTCCCGCGACCGTCGGCCGGCGCCGGCTGCGCCGGTCGGGGCGAGCGTGGTCGGCCAGCTGCAGCAGGCCGCCCGGGTCGAGCGCACCTGGCTGGCCCGCCTGCCCGGTTCGGCCGCGGCCGAGGCCCCGGCCGGGAACCCCGATGCACCGTCGCCCCTGGTGATCGGGACCGTGCTGGACGGCGCCACGGCTCGGTTGCAGTCCGGGCAGGCGCTGCAACGGGTGCTGCTCACCGCGTCCCTTAACGGGGTCCTCAGCCGGGTCGATCCCGAGCCGCTGCGTGCGCCCGGCGGGCGAGCGCAGGTGCGCCGGATCATCGGCGGGGGCCTGTGGCCGCAGGCCCTGCTCCGGGTGGGCGCCCCCACCTGACCCCCGTGGCGGCGTTGCGGGGCGGCTCGGGCCGATGAGCGCGCCCCGGTCAGGACAGGCCGTCACGACCGCGCTGCCGCTGATCGCGCAGTTCGGTGGCCAGCACGGCGACCTGGGTCCGGCGCTGCATGCCGAGCTTGGCCAGCACGCTGGACACGTAGTTCTTGACCGTCTTCTCGGCCAGGAACATCCGCTCGCCGATCTGCCGGTTGGTCATGCCCTGCCCGATCAGGTCGAGCACGACCCGTTCCTGCTCGGTCAGGCCGGCCAGCGGCCCCGGATCCTGTGCCTCGGCGCGGATTTTCGACATCAACGCGGCCGCCGCCCGGGTGTCCAGCAGCGAGCGACCCGATCCGACCGTCCGCACCGCGGACACCAGCTCCATGCCTTTGATGTCCTTGATGACGTACCCGCCGGCCCCGGCCAGGATCGCGTCGAGCATCGCCTGCTCGTCGGTGTAGGAGGTCAGGATCAGACAGTTCAGCGTGGGCATCCGCGACCGCAGTTCCCGACACAGCTCGACGCCATTGCCATCGGGCAGCCGCATGTCCAGCACCGCGATGTCCGGGCGCAGGGCGGGTATGCGGGCCAGAGCCTCGGCCACGGACCCGGCCTGCCCGACGACGGTCAGGTCCTCTTCCTCGTCCAGCATGTCGCCGACGCCGCGGCGGACGACCTCGTGATCGTCGACCAGAAACACGGTGAGCACAGCATTCTCCTTCGGATGACGGGCACCCCGACCACGCCCGATGGAGACAACCGGGACCCACCCTACGGCCAGACCGGACCGGGGACCACGCGGCCGGCCGCCGGTTCAGATCTCGCGCCGGCCCAACCTCCAGACGGCCCCGGCGACCAGCCCGGCGCTGGCCACGACCGCCACCGCCATCGCCGGCAGGAAGTCGACCAGTGTGGCGCCGGTCAGCAGATCGGCCGGCGCGGCGACCAGGCTCGACGGCAGCCAGTCGTGCAGCGGGGCCACGCTGCCGGCGATCGCCAGCAGCAGCAAGGTGATCAGGGCGAGCCCGACGGTGCCCAGGGTCCCCCGGGTCAGGGATGCGGCGGCGGCGACCACCGCGATGACGAACGTCAGGTAGAGCGCGGCGCACAGCAGCCCGGCGGCCATCGATCCGGCCGGGAGCGGGCCCAGCAGCACGGCCGTGCCGTACCAGACGGCCAGGGTGCCCAGCGCGTAGGCGGCGATGGCCGCCGCCAGCGTCACCGTGAGCCGGGGCCGGATCAGGCTCCACATGCCGGTGGCCCGGGTCCGCAGGAAGATCGACACGCCCGGGTGGGCGTCGAAGGCCAGCGCGCCGGCCGCAATCGCCACCACCACGATCACCCCGGTCTGGCCGACCTGGTTGATGTAGTTGGTCATCCCGTCCTTGGGCTGCGGCGGCGGCACGATGATGGTCATCTCCGACTGGACCCGGGTGAGGATGTCGGGCAGGTACGTGGCCGTCACCGGGCCCAGCAGCCCGAAGGCCAGGTAGACCCCGAACAGCGCGATCCACCGGTGCGTGCGGAACAACCGCAGGATCTCCAGCCGCCACAGGCTCATCGCCCGCGGCGTGGCGGCCATCAGGGCCGGGTCAGCTGTGGACACCGCTGATCACCTCTTTCGCGGTCGTGGTCAAGGCCAGGAACGCGGCCTCCAGATCCGCGGCCACCGGCTCGCAGGAGATGAGCCGCTCCCGGCCGGCGGCCAACGCGACCGGGATGCCCCGCTCGCCGGCCTCGATCGAGACGGCCTCGACGCGCAGCGCGTCCGGGCCGACCGGCTGCACCGCGGTGACCCACGGCTGGCGGCCGAGCTCGGCCCGCAACGCCGTGGTGTCCCCGGCGATCCGGATCTGCCATCGCGGCTGCAGGTGGGTATCGATCAGGGTGCGCGTCGGGCCCTGGTAGAGCAGCCGCCCGGCGCGCAGGACGCCGACCTCGTCGGCCACCCGTTGCACGTCGGCCAGGATGTGGGTGGACAGCACGACCGTGCGCCGGCCGCGCATGCTGGCGATGAGATCGAGCATGTCGGCCCGGCCGGCCGGGTCCAGCGCCGACGTCGGTTCGTCCAGGATCAGCAGCTGCGGGTCTCCGACCAGCGCGCAGGCCAGCCCGAGGCGTTGGGTCATCCCACGGGAGAAGCCGCCGACCGGCCGGTCGGCCACGTCGGCCAGCCCGGCGGTGTGCAGGGCGGCGGCGAGATCGTCGCCGTGCGGGGGCATCCCGATCATCGTCCGGGCCAGGTTCACCGCCTCCGTGGCCGTCAGCCAGCCGTCGAATTCGGGGACGTCCGGGCAGACCGCGATCGCCGTTCGCGGCAGGGCGATCCGGACCGTACCGCGATCGGCGTGCCGCGTCCCGGCCAGGATGGACAACAGGGTGGTCTTGCCCGAGCCGTTCGGGCCGACCAGCCCGTAGACGCAGCCACGGGGAATGGCCAGCCCGACGTCGAACAGCCCGGTGCCGCCGTAATCCTTGGTCAGCGCGGCGGTTTCGATCAGGATCGGGTCGCGGAGGGCGGGCTCGACCGCGACGCGGGCAAGGGCTGAGGTGGGACCGGGGACGGGGGCCGGGACCGGGGCCGGAGGGCCGGGCCGCTCGGGCGTCGCGGCGTGACCGCGGCCGAACAGCAGGTAGGCGATCGCGCCCAACGGGGCCGATCCGATGACGATGATCAACCCCCAGGCCAGCTTGGGCAGGTACTTGACCTGCGGCGCCCGCACCAGGTCGACCAGGCTGTAGATCACCAGCCCGAGCACCGCCAGCAGCACCGGCCCGAGCACCAGCAGGGCCGGCCCGGACGGCAGGTTCACCTCGCCCAGCTCGGCCCCGAGGACTCGGCCGCTCATGGCGCTCGTCCCTTCAGTGAGAACGGATCACGCGGGCCGGGCACCGCAGCAATCGGGCATCGACTGCCGTGACGGGTGGCCTCGGTCTGCGTCGGGTCGTGCTCGGTCACCGGGCATCGGCGACCGTGCTGCCGTTCCCGCCGACCCTCCACCGGCGGGTACGAGGTCCAGTCAATCCCGCGGAGCCGGCCGGGTCAGCAGGCTTTGGACGTGCCCTGCTGGACCGAAGGTCCCCCTGTGGGCCGGGCCGGGACGGTGATCGGCAGAGGGGACTTTCGCCCCGGGAAGAACCCGCCCGAGCTGGCGATACTCGTCCACGACAGGTCTCGGTTCTCGGCGCGGAGGAGCTCGACGTGGGCATCGAACGGCAGGCCACGATCACCGTGGGCGTGGACGGCTCACCCGAGTCGATGGTGGCCGCGACATGGGCGGCCCAGGAGGCCGCGCGGCGGCGGATGACACTGGAGCTGCTGCTGTCCATCAACGAACCGCTGGAGAACCATTCCGGGTACGTGTTTCCCGCCCCGGTGATCGAGGCGGTGCGCTCGGCGAACCGGGAACGCCTGGCCGACGTCGCCGCCGTCGTCCGGCGCGAACACCCGGACCTTCAGGTGCGGACCAGCCTGGATTTCGTCGACCCGCGGCGGGCCCTGGTCACCCGGTCCCGGCACACGTCGATGACGGTCGTCGGCACCCGCGGGCACGGCCGGCTGCCGGAGGTTCTCGTCGGCTCCGTCGCCCTGTACGTGGCCGCCCACGCGCACTCGCCCGTCGCGGTCGTGCCGCCGGCCGCCGACCTGACGGCAGCCGGACCCGGCGGCCCGGTGGTGGTCGCGGTGGACGGCCGCCCGGACAGCATCTCGGCCATCGGCTTCGCCTTCGACGAGGCCGCCGTGCACCACACGGAACTGGTCGCGGTCCTGGTCTTCGACGAGCTGGCCTACCGCGGATTCGCCAAGGGCGGCAGCCAGATCGGTCACCTGGAGGACGATGAGGAACGGGCCGTGCTGGCGCGGGAGCTGGCCGGATGGGCCGAGAAGTACCCGGACGTCCCGGTTCGGCAGCTGGTGCTGCGTGGGCAGCCCGCGCAGACCCTGCTGCACTACGCGGCCGGCAGTCCGGCGGCGCAGCGGCCGCGCCTGCTGGTGGTCGGCAGCCGGGGGCGCGGCGGCATGGCCGGTCTGCTGCTCGGCTCCACCAGCCAGCGGCTGGTCACCCAGGCCACGGTGCCGGTGATCGTGGTCCGCCCGGAACCGGGGTGAGGAACGCCGGACAGGATCAGCCATGACCGGTCACCCATCGACCGCCCGGACGGCGACGCGGGAATCCCGGCCGCCGCACCTGCGGCGGATCCAGGACCTGGCCATCGGCCTGATGACGGTCGGGATGGGCGCGCTGTCACTGACCGGACCGGACATCGGCCGCGGGCTGGATTGGTGCGCGGTCATCGTCACCGCCGGCCTGGGACTGGCGTGGGTGCTTCGGCGGATGCCCACCGCCGCGGGGACGCTGGTCCTGGCCGGATTCGGCACGACGGTGGCGGTCTCCGCCACCGCAGTGGCGGTGCCGCACCTGGTGATCACGGGAGCATCGTCGACCGCGGTCGCCGCGTCGGTTGCCGCGAGCGGCGGGCTGCTCGCCGTCGGCTGCGCGGCAGTCGTCTTCGTCCGGGCGGTGCCGGGTTGGCGGCGACTGCTACTGGTCCCGATCGTGATCGCGGTCGGGTACGGCCTGTGCCTCCCGCTGGGGCTGGCGGTGTACGCCACCCACGCGCCGCGCACGGCGCTCGCGTCGGTCTCCCCCGCGGACCGGGACCTGACCTATCAAGAGGCGTCGTTCACCTCCGCCGACGGGGTGAGCCTGTCCGGCTGGTACATCCCGGCGACCAACCGCGCCGCCGTCGTGCTACTACCCGGCTCCGGGTCGACCCGCACCGCGGTGCTCGATCACGCCGTCGTGCTGGCCCGTCACGGATACGGGGTGCTGATGGTCGATCCGCGGGGTCAGGGCACCAGCGAGGGCCAGGCCATGGAATTCGGGTGGTTCGGCGAGTCGGACGTCGCGGCGGCCGTCGGCTTCCTGCAGCGGCAACCCGGGGTAGAGCCGGGCCGGATCGCCGCGGTCGGGCTGTCCATGGGCGGCGAAGAGGCGATCGGCGCCCTGGCCGCCGATCCGCGCATCCAGGCCGTCGTCGCCGAAGGCGCGACCAACCGCGTCGCCGCCGACAAAGCCTGGCTGGCTGATGCCTACGGCCTACGCGGGCACGTGCAGCTCGCCGTCGATGGGGTCACCTACGGTTTGGCCGATGTGATGACCGACGCCCCGCAGCCGATCTCGCTCGGTGATGCCGTGGCGGCCGCGGCACCGCGCGCCGTCCTGTTGATCGCCGGTGGTGGCACCGAGGACGAGGTCGCCGCCGACACCGCCATCCGGGCCCGGTCCCCGGACACCGTGCAGCTTTGGGTGGTCCCCGGCGCGGCACACACCGCCGGCCTGGCCGTCGCCCCGGTCGAGTGGGAGTCCCGGGTCATCGGATTCCTCGGGGACGCACTGTCGTAACTGATGAGAGGCGACCACGGACGGCCGGATCGGGGACCTTGGCCTCTGACCGGACCGCGCCGGTGGGCGTTCAGTGGAAGGGTCCCTGGCCGCGGTGGCCGGCGCCGGCCTCGCGGCACCCTGGCCTGATGAGGTGATCGCCGTGACTGCTCTGCTGCATCAACGACTCGCCATCGCAACCGGTTACGCGGCCGTGCTGTGCGGCCTGGGCGCGGCGCTGCTGGAGAGACCCTGGCCTGCGAACCCGGCCGACCTGCCCACGTTCCTGACCGAAAATCATGCGGCCGTCCTGGGTCAGTCCCTGCTGTTCGCCATCAGTTCCGGATTCCTGCTGTGGTTCCTGGGCAGCTTGCGCACCTGGCTGCTGCGGGCCGAGGTCGGCGGCCGGGTCAGCATGATCGCCTTCACGGCCGGCATGGTGGGCTGCGGGCTCACCCTGCTGGCTCTGGGGCCGCAGCTCGCGCTGACCCTGCCCGATCGGAGCTGGATCGAGCCGGCCACTGCGGCGATGGCCGTCGACCTGGGCTACGTGACGCTCACGGTGGCCGGCCTGCCGATGGCCGTGATGTACGCGGCGGTGGCCGTGGTGTCGTTGCGGGACAGCGCATTTCCCGCATGGCTGGGCTGGGTGGCGGCCGTGTCGGCGGGGTGCACCGTGGGTCTGGTGCTGGCCCTGATCGACCCGACCGGCGCGCTGGCCCCGCAGGGCTGGCTCAGCTACGTCTTCTACCTGGTGCCGGTGATCTGGCTGGTGGCGGCCCCGACCGTGATGCTGATCGACACGAGCCGGCGGCCTACCACCACGGTGCTGCAGGTGACGGTGTCGGCCTGATCGTCGGTGCCGCACCGGCGGGACCTTCGCCCCTGGTTCCCATCCCCGGCGACGACGAGAGTCGTTGCTGATGAGGCGGTATCGCGAAGCGAGCGCGCGTCGGGGTTGGCCGGAACACATCCTGGGAGTGGTCATGGGTGATCGTGCGGGTCGTCCGGCCAATCGGTGGCCGCTGGCGCTGCGGGTCTGGGGCAACCCGGTGGCCCGCGGCGCCGACCGGGCCGAGGCCCTGTTGATCATCGGACTGACCCTGATCTGGTTGCTCAGCGTGCCGGTCATCGCGACGGTGGCCAGCGCGGAGTGGACCAGCGTCGACGCCCGGGTGGCCGCCGACCAGTCCGCCGACGTGGCCGTCGTTGCCGTGCTCCAGGCCGACGCGCCGCCGCTGACCGCCGGCGACGCCCACGCCCCGTCCCTCACATCGCCCACGGCGCCGGCGATCTGGCTCGGGCGGGACGGGCAGTCGGCTCACGGGATGGTGACCGTGCCGGCCGGGGCTCGGGCCGGTCAGCGCGTCACGATCTGGCTGGACCCGGCCGGCGCCGTGGTCGATCGGCCGATGACCACGCAGGTGGCGGCCGGGCTCGTGGTGCTGGCCGCGCTGGGTGGCTGGGTCGGCCTGGGCGTGGTGTTCGCCGGGGTGTGGTGGACCGCCCGGGTGGTGTTGAACCGCCACCGGGCCCAGCTCTGGGAGCAGGGCTGGACGAACTTGGAGGCCGGCCTCAGCCCGCAGTGACGGCGACATCGGCCGGCTGCGGATCGATCTCGACCGGACCCGGTGATCCGGTCAGGCCGGGGCCAGGTCGGTGGACCGGGTCAGCTCGCCGTACTCGGTCACGCTGCCGGTGAGCTGGTCGGCCCGTTCGGTGAAGGCGGCAATCGCATCGCTGCCCAGACCCACCCGCACGGGCGGATCGGCCAGGGCGACCAGGTGCGCGATCGCCGGCCCGAACCTGGCCGGATCGCCCAGTTGGGCGTGATTCATCCGATCCAGCCACGCCCGCCGGTCGTCGGCCCCGGCGCGGTAGTCCTCGATGGACTGCGCGCCGTGGCTGACCGAGCTGGGGTCCAGGAAGTCCGTGCGGAACATGCCCGGGTGCACCACGGTCACCCTGATCCCGAACGGCTGGAGTTCCTCGGCGAGGCCCTCGGACCAGCCGGTCACCGCGAACTTGCTGGCCCCGTAGATGGTCGACCCGGCGCCGCCGACGATGCCGGAGATGGAGGCGATGGTGACGATGTGCCCGGAACGTTGCCGGCGCAGGGTCGGCAGCACCGCCCGGGTGACGTCGAAGACGCCGAACACGTTGGTCGCGAACTGCCGCTCGATCTGCTCGGGCGTGATCTCCTCGAACACCCCGAGCTGCCCGTAGCCGGCGTTGTTGATCAGCACGTCGATCCGCCCGAAGCGGTCGACCGCCGCCCCGACCGCGGCCTGGATGCTGGCCGGGTCGGTCACGTCGAGGTGGACGGCCAGCAACTGGTCCTCGTCCCCGGACAGAGCGGCCCGAATCTGCTCCGGCTGCCGGGCGGTGGCCACCACGCGGTCGCCGGCCTGCAGGGCGGTGCGCGCGATCTCCTGGCCGAAACCGCGGTTGGCGCCGGTGATGAACCACGTTTTGCTCATGATCTTCCTTCGTCGGTGAGTGTTATCGGGGATGGCTGGGTGGTCGGACAGGCAGGGGCCTCGACCGGGCCGGCCGCCGCGGTGCGCGCCGACGCTCGATCGAGCTCCATGAGAGCACCGCGGGGGCCGCGCCGCGGCGGGCCGGTTGCGCCGGACAATGGACCGGTGACCACGGACGGCAACCTGCGCGAGTTCCTGGTGTCGCGGCGGGCCCGCCTCGACCCGGCCGAGCTGGGCCTGCCGCCCTCCTCCACCACCCGCCGCCGGCGCGGCCTGCGCCGGGAGGAGGTGGCCGCGCTGGCCGGGGTGAGCGTGGACTACTACGCCCGACTGGAGCAGGGACGAGTCGGCGCCGTGTCCGATCAGGTCCTGTCCGCCATCGAGGGCGCACTGCGGCTGGACGAACTGGAACGTCGGCACCTGCGGGCCCTGGTGGCCGGGCAGGCCCGCCGCCCGACGACCGCTCCCGCCGGCCAGCCCTCGTCCCGACCCGGTCTCCGCGCGGGGCTGCGCGAGCTGGTCGCCGCGCTGGACCCGATCCCGGCCATGGTCCAGAACCGGCGGATGGACGTGCTGGCCATCAACCGCGCCGGTTCGGTGCTGCTGGCCGATTTCCCCGCGATGCCCGCACGGGATCGCAACATCCTGCGCTGGCTGTTCCTGGATCTCAGCACCCGTACCCGGTATCCCGATTGGGAAGAGGTGGCCTCGATGACGGTGGCATCGCTGCGAGCGGCCCGGGAGCCGGGCCGGCCGGACGAGCAACTCGAGCGGCTGGTCGGCGAATTGTCGGTCGCCTCACCGCAGTTCGCGGCCTGGTGGGCGGACTACCGGCTGCACCAGCACAGCCACGGACCCAAACGGATCTTCCATGAGGCGGTCGGTGTGCTGGACCTTCGCTACGAGTCGCTGGACATCCCGCGGTCCGGCGGCCAGACCCTCACCCTGTACACGGCGGCCGCCGGTTCCCCGGCCGACGAGAAGCTGCGGATCCTGCTCAGCTGGGACGCCAGCACCGTGCTCCCCGACACCGCAGTTTCCGACACCGAAGTTTCCGACACCGCAGTTTCCGACACCGCAGTTTCCGACACCGCCGTCCCGGAGTAGGCCGGGACCGGCCGACGGGGATCAGCGCGCGGTGGTGAACTGAGGCATCCGCTCCATGATGGCCTGCAGCTCGGCGTCCTCGGAGATGCCCTGGAAGTCGTGCCGAGGCGTGTAGTGCGCCTGCAGTTCCCGCAGCTCGCCGGCCTCCAGCTCGATCTGCAGGGAGGCGACGGCCTCGTCGATCTGGCCGATGCTGCTGGCCCCGACCAGCGGTGCGGTGACCACCGGTTGGGCGTGCAGCCAGGCGAGCGCGACCTGGGCCCGGCTGATCCCACGGGCCTGCGCGACCCGGCCGACGGCGTCGATGGTGGCCCGGTCGGAGGCCTCGTTCTGGGGAAGGTAGAGCAGGTCGGCGAACGGGTCGCTGCGACCGCGGTCGGTGGACTTGGCCTGCGCCCACGGCCGGGCCAGCCGCCCCCGGGCCAGCGGGCTCCACACGATGGTGCCGACCCCCTCGTCCAGGCAGAGCGGGATCATCTCCCGTTCCTCCTCGCGATGCAGCAGGTTGTAGTGGTCCTGCATGGTGACGAACCGCGCCCAGCCGTGCGCCTGTTGCGTGTGCAACGCCTTGGCGAACTCCCAGGCCGGCATCGAGGAGGCGCCCAGGTACCGGACCTTGCCCGCCTTCACCAGATCGTGCAGGGCTTCCAGGGTTTCGGTCAGCGGCGTGCGGTGATCGTTGCGGTGGATCTGGTACAGGTCGATGTAGTCGGTGCCCAGCCGGCGCAGCGAGTGCTCGACCTCGATCATGATCGCCTTGCGGGACAGTCCCTTTCCGTTCGGCCCCGAGCGCATCGGGTGCCGCAGTTTGGTCGCGATGACCACCTCGTCGCGGTCGGCGAAATCGCGCAGCGCGCGCCCGAGGATCTCCTCGCTCGAACCCTGGGAGTACATGTTGGCCGTGTCGAAGAACGTGATGCCGGCTTCCAGCGCGTGCTTGATCAGTGGGCGGCTGCGTTCCTCGTCCAGCGACCAGACCGGGTGCCCACGGCCGGGGTCGCCGTAGGTCATCGCACCGATCGCAATCGGCGAGACGTCCAATCCGGTGGTTCCGAGCTTGACGTAGTCCATGGCCGTCTCCCTGCTAGGCTCCGAATTGCGGAGAACTCTCCGCCATCGCCGAAACTAGCGGAGAACTCTCCGGACGTCAACGCGCCCGGAACAGTCGAGGGCCGAGGGAGGTCGCGGTGACCCAGGACGAGGTGCGGTACGGCACCCAGCGAGCCGCGGCGGCGCGTAACCGAGCGGTGATCCTGGACGCCGCCCACGACCTGCTGGCGGACAACCCGAACGCGTCGATGAACGAGATCGCCAAGCGGGCCGGCGTCGGCGCCGGCACCCTGTACCGGCACTTCCCCACCCGGGAGGACCTGCTACTGGCCGCCTACCGGCACGACGTGCAGCGGTTGGTGGATTCGGTCGCCGACCGGCTGGCCACCCTGCCGCCCCGGCAGGCCTTCGAGCGCTGGTTCGAGGACCTGGCCGGTTACATCCGGGTCAAGCACGGCCTCGGCGAGGCCCTGCACACCGCGGCCGCCCAGGAAGCGATCAACGAGACCTACGAGCCGGTCACCGCGGCGATCGGCCAACTCCTGCGGGCCGCCGAGCGCAGCGGCGAGGTGCGCGCAGGGCTGGACCCCGGGGACGTCCTGCTGCTGATGGGATTCCTGTGGCGGATCCCACCGGGTCCGGGTCGCGCCGAGCAGAGCCGCCGGCTCATCGCCGTCGTTTTCGACGGACTGTCCCCCGACCAACCCGGCGACGACGACCGCTCGGGCACCCGCCGGCGGTCATGACGATCGCTCGGCCAGCACCCCGGCGGGCGCCGGCCGGGTCCGTCCGGCGGCCACCATGCGCAGGGACCATGCCAACTCCACCCCACGGACGTCCTTGATGACGTACCCGTCGGCCCCGGCCAGGGTCGCCTCGCGGATCGCCTGCTGATCGGCGCAGGAGGTCAGCATCACGCAGGCGAGGTGCGGCATTCGGGACCGGAGTTCGCGACACAGCTCGATGCCGTTGCCGTCGGGCAACCGCAGGTCGAGCACGGCGATATCCGGTTCGAGCACCGGGATCCGGGTCAAGGCCTCGGCCACCGACCCGGCCTCACCGACCACCCTCAGGTCCTCTTCCTCGTCCAGCAGCTCGGCGACGGCGCGCCGGACGGCCTCGTGGACGTCGACCAGAAACACTGTGAGCACCACACTCTCCCTCGCGCGCGAACGCGCCGCCAATCCCCCCGACCCAACGGGACGCACGGGCGGCCCCCCCCACGCAGTCGTCACCCCTACGACCCATCGCCGTTCCATGTCGCCGGCGGCCCACAGCTCCCGACCACCACCGGAATCCCCCGACGAGACTCCGGGACGCGGACGGCCACAGCGACCCGCAACGCGAGCGGTCGTGAAGCCTGGGTCTGGCGATCACCACCGGACGCACGGACCCCGACACCGGTGAGGGCACCTGGTCGCGTCCGGCGGGACATTGACACTGCGCGGATTTCTGGGCGGTGAGAACAGATCTCTCGATGGGCGGCTTTCGTGGCGGCTCCACCGGTCCCAACCGGCTGTTGAGTCCAGCAGCCCCGACTCAACACCCAGATGACGATGCCGTCAAGGGTGACGGGCCGGACCCGCACCACTCCCCGTGGCCATCTTTCTCCCACCATCCAGACACCATCCTCTGAGATGGTGCTAGGATGGTGGGACCGGCGAAGGAGAGGTGCTCGGATGGCCGAGATCGAAAAGACGGAAAAGATCACCATCAATCTGGGGTTGGTCGATCTCGGCGAGATCGACCTGCTGGTGGGCGAAGGGTTTTACGCCAACCGCACCGATTTCATCCGATCGGCCATTCGCCGGCAACTGGAAACCCGGTCGGGTGCGGTCAAGGACACCGTCGCCCGGCGCACGCTCGAACTGGGGTCGGTGCAATACACCCGCGCCCAGCTCGAACAGCTCCGCGCGCAGGGAAAGACCGTGCACCTGCGGGTGCTGGGTCTGGGCAGCATCGCCAACGATGTCTCCCCCGAACTGGCCCTGGCCACCATCGAATCCGTGGAAGTCCTGGGCGCGTTCCGCGCGTCCCGGGAAGTCAAGGCCGCCTTGGCTTCCCGCACCGTCTGAGCATCAGTTCGCGGCGTTCGCCCGCACGGATCACCACGTCCGGCCGACCATCGGGGTCGACCGATTCACCATCACGACAGGAGTTCTACTGCCATGCCCAAAAACATGACCGCCACCCTGGACCGCGCCATGCGCCTCATCCGGGACAACGCCGCCACCGTCTCCGCCCACCGTCCGCCCGAAGGCGGGAGCGCGCCGTCGCTGCCCGATCCGACCGGCATCCTGGCTCGGATGGGCATTAGCTCGGGGTCCGGGCTGCCGAGGTCGGAATCGGGAACCGGCACGTTGCCGACCGGGCCGCCGCTGGACGTGACCGAATTGCTCTCGTCCTTGCCGGCCGGGCTCAACCTGAACCTGTCCGGGCAGCTGCCCGGCGGGCTCAGCTCCCTGCCCGGTGGCCTGGGGTCCCTGCCCGGGTCGGGCGCCAATCCGGCCGCAGCGGCCGCCGCGTCCGCGGCCGGCGGCGAGATCCGGCACCTGACCTACACCGGTCCGGCCGGTGCGCGGAACTACGACCTGTACATCCCCACCGGTTACACCGGCCAGTCGGTCCCGTTGGTCGTGATGCTGCACGGCGGCACCCAGAATGCGACCGATTTCGCGGCCGGCACCGGCATGAACCACCAGGCCGAGGAGCACACCTTCCTGGTTGCCTACCCGGAGCAGTCCCGCGCGGCCAACCACAGCGGGTACTGGAACTGGTTCCGCCCCGAGGATCAGCAGGCCGGTTCGGGCGAGCCGGCGATCATCGCCGGCCTCACCGAGCAGATCATCGCCGAGCACGGCGTCGACCGGGGGCGGGTCTACGTCGCCGGGTTGTCCGCCGGCGGCGCGATGGCCTCGGTGATGGCCGCCACCTATCCCACCCTGTTCGCGGCGGCCGGCATCCATTCCGGGCTCGGCTACCGGGCCGCGACCGACATCCCCGGGGCATTCGGTGCCATGCAGTCCGGGGGCTCCCCGGTCAGCAGCGGGCCGGTTCCGGTGATCGTGTTCCATGGGGCCGGGGACGGCACCGTTGCTCCGGTCAACGCCGAGAAGATCATCGGGGCCCGGTTGGCGGCTCCCGGCACCGGCCGGGTGCGGTCGGTCAGCACCCGGGTGGCCGACGGCGGAGGCCGCCCGCACACCCGGACGGTGCACACCGACGCCGACGGGATCGTGGTGGCCGAGTCGTGGATCGTCGACGGGGGCGGCCACGCCTGGTTCGGCGGTCACTCGGCCGGCAGCTACACCGACCCCCAGGGGCCGAGCGCGTCGGCGGCGATGACCCGGTTCTTCCTGGCCCACAGCGCCGTCGGCACGACCGGCTGATCCGGGCGTCCTAGCCGTGAGCTCACGCTGCGATGCGCTGCGAGCACCAGGCCGACCGAGTCCCAGACCACGAGAGTGACTGCGGCGTAGAGCGTCCGGCAGCATTCACACTGCCCGCGACGGGCCGCCGGGACACCGTCCCGGCGGCCGTGGACGGGCGCCGGAGCGGACGATTCGAGTGTCATGACTGATCCTCTCGGGGACCGGGAGCGGCGCATCGATGAGACGACCCCGGCGGCAGCGACTCTCCGATCGAGTACGGCGGTGTGCAGGTGGCGAAAGGGGACGGCGGCGGGGACGATCAGAGCGAGTCGAGCAGCTCGGCGGCCGCCGCGGCCAGGTTGCCGCCGTGCCGCCGGGCCCGGCGGGCCAGCTCCGCCGCTGCCTGTTCGGGCGGAAAACCTCGGTCGAGCAGGACCCCGAGGCCGATGTTGATCATCCGGTCGTCCTGGAAGTCGTCGGCCGTGGTTCCGCCGTCGTCGATGACAGACGGAGGCAGATGGCGATCGACCAGGCCCGCATCGTCCAGGTTCAGCTTGGTCCGGACGACCCTGGCCATGTCGAGGAACGATCGCGGGTGCTCTGCGAACAGGATCAGGCTGTCATCAGGTGCCGCACCTTCGGTCAGGTGGGTCAGCGGCAGCATCAGCGACGCTCTTGCCTCCGGCGCCAGATGGGCCGGCATGGTGGTCAGCGTGGTGCTGAAGCCGGCCACTGTGATGGTCAATTCGAGGCCGAGAAACGACGGGACGGCTTCGGTGATGTCGTCCAGCAGCACGTCCAGGATGGCGTTCAGGTCGACGCCCGGAGTGTCCAAATAGGCGGTCAGGATGTCCAGGTGCTGGCGTAGTGCATCGGGCGTGCTCACATGAGAACGTCTCCACGAGGCGGCCCGATCGCCGACGGCGGTGCGGTGAGCCAGGCGACGCAGTGGCGCGTCATCCGGTGCGTGGACCGAAACCGGTCGGGGCCGAGATTTCGCGTGGAGCACGCAAAGATGACGGTACGCCGTCGAGGACCGCCGCGGCGCCCCGTTGCGCAACTGATCCTGCCGGCGGCGCTGCCGACGAGCCGGTCCGATCAGGGACGAGGGGGGTTCTCGTGCCGGGCCCGGGCGCGCCGGGCGGCCTCCTGAACGATGCGGGAGGCCACCACGGACAACTTCACGTGCTCGGTCTGGCTCAGGGCGCGCAGCCGGGCGAACGCGCCGTCCGGGGTGACGCCGGTGCGGCTGATGATGATGCCGATGGCCTGGTCGATCACCGCGCGGTTGGTCAGGGCGGCCTGCAGGTGGGAGGTCACGCGTTGGGCCTGGGCCAGGATCTGCGCGTTCTGCACGGCGATCGCGGCCGGCACCGCGAACAGCCGTCCGATGTTCTCGGCCCGTTCGTCGAACGCGTCCTTGGGGTGGGCGTAGACGTTCATCGCGCCCAGCACCCCGTCCGGCGTCAGCAACGGCAGCGACAGCACGCTGTGCACGCCCAGCCGGCCGATCCGCGGACCGAACCGGGGCCAGCGGGGATCGCCGCCCAGGGATCCGGACCGCACGGTCAGCCCGGTGGCGGCGGCGCTGATGCAGGGGCCCTCGCCCAGCCCGTACTGGATGTCGTCGATCTCCTTGACGAACGGCGCGCTCTTGACGATGGTGTCGCCGCGATCGGATTCGATGAGCGTCAACCCGGCGCCGTCGGCGCCGGGGATCGCCTGCACGGCGAACGTCGCCACCTGCGTCAACAGGTCCTCCAGGCCCAGCCGGGCGGTGGACAGCCCGGCCAGCGCGGCCAGGCTGTCGGCCAGGTCCGGGTCGTCGACGGCTCCGACCTCGTCCGGAGCCGCCCGGTCGTCGGGTGAGCGCGGGATGGGTTGGTCGGAGCGGTCGGCGTCCACTGGCGAGGTCCTTGGGCTCGGGCCGACACACCGATCAGGAGGGAGCGAGTTCCGGAATCGGTTGCCGTGTCAGGTTCAGGTGCCCCCAGAGTAAATGCTCGGCGCAGGACCCGGGGTCGTACGCGAGGGTAAGATCACCATTGCTGGAAACACAGCCTTTCTGAGTCCTGGTTCGTCGCGTGCCGCCGCGCACCGGATGTGGGGGAAAGTCCACCGCTCAGAGCGCACCCGGGGTAAATCCGTGCTGGAACGGAAATGAATGATGACCCGTTCTTCCTCCGCCGACGACTGGGGCGAGCCGGACGATCGCGCCTGCGCGCCCGGCCCCGCGGGCCTGCACGCCGTGCCCAGCGACCGGTCCACCGACGAGGTGATGGACCTGATGGCCGCCCTGCAGGGCCGGCTGGCCACGCTGCCGGTGATCGAGCAGGCCAAGGGCGCGCTGATGATGACCTACGGTCTGACCGCCGACGCGGCGTTTGCGGCGCTGCGGGCGCACTCGCAGGACCGGAACATCAAGATCCGTGATCTGGCCGCCGAACTGGTCGGCACCGCGCCGCATCACCCGTTCGGCGCCCGCGCGCACGGCGACCTGAACCGGTTGCTGAACGCGGTCACCGACGATTTTCTGAGGTCGGCCGAAGCCGGTGCCCACCCCAGCACCGCGGCCCTCGGCGCGCCCGCGAATCCCAATGGGTCCGACTCCCCCACCGGGCCCGACGAAGACGACGCCGGCCCCGACCGCGCGAGGCGATCGGGACCGGCGTCGTGATCCAGCGGCAGCGCAGCTACCGGCTGGCGATTACTTGCTGTCGGCGCTGACGAGGCGCTCGATGAGCTCCTCGACGGTGCCGGTCTTGGGCAGCTCGCGCTCGGCCAGCTTCTCGGACAGCTCGGCCTTGGTCAGACCCTCGTACTGCTCACGAGCCTGCTCCTTGGCCTTCTTGGCCTCGGCGCGCTCGGCGGCCTTGGCCGCCTTCTCCTCGTCGCGCTTGGCCTGCTCGACCTGCTCGGCCTGCTCCTGGGCCAGCTCGTCGGCCTTCGCGGCCTGGTCCACGACCTGGTCGGAGACCGCCTCGGTGGCCTCGTCGACGACGGTGCCGGCCTTCTCGGCCTGCTCACGCAGCAGACCGGAGAGGGAGGAGACGTGCTCGGCCCAGCGGGTGGCCAGCTCGCGGTTCATGTCGACCGACTTCTGGACCAGGTCGAAGTAGCGCGCGACCGGCTCGGTCAGATCGATCGAGGGCAGGGTGGCCATCGCGGTCGCCTGATCGGTGAAGGTCTTGGCGCCCTTCTTGAAGGCCTCGACCCCGCGCTCGGTGACCTCACGGGCCTGGGTGGTGGCGGCGGTGAACTGCTCGGTGCTGTTCGTCATTGCACTCCTTCGTCGGACCACCGAGCAGCACTCGGTCGTCCGGTTGATTGCGGCGCGGAAGCCGCCCGACGTCTGTCGGAGGCCGGGACACGCCCGCGGGCCGGTCGGCGATGGAGCTGCCGGAACGCCCTATTAGCAGGTTAGCTGGAATCTGGGTTAAACCGCTAACCGATCGAGGTGACGAATTCTTGGGGCATCAGCGGTTTCGTTTCCCCGACGCCGGGAAGGGTCTCACCGCGCGCCCCAGGGCGAGCGCCGAGCACCGTTCACCGTCCCCACAAACTACATGCACCGTCATGGATGTGGCCAAGGGCACCACCCGCGGCGGCGGCCGATCGCCTACACTGAAGGAGATCAGCTACGCGGGTGACCGTCGATGACGCCACGTCTGAGCGCAGCCAACCGGCATTTGGGTCCAATCAAGCGCCCACCTTTCGTGCCGGCAGCATCGCGACCGTCCCGGGTCCGACCACGACCACGGGACAGCACGCCTGGTGCGCCACCATCGTCGCTCCTGTTCCGCGCGAACAACTCTCGTCCGCGCTCCCCGCCTCGGCACCCTCGGTCCAATCGACCGGGCCGGCGTCGCAACCTGATCGAAGGACCCACCATGAACCTCGTCAAAGACATCTGCACCGTGATCCCCGTCGTCGTGCTGACCGCCACCGCCGTGCTGGCCACCGGTGCCGTGATGGGCCTGGGCTACCTGACCGTGCTGTAGGTCGTTCCCCACCGCCCCTTGCCTGGTCGGTCCGCCGTTCTCGGCGTCGACGACCGGCAGCGGGCCGGGCCTCCCGAATCGCTCACGCACGCCCGTCACCCAAGGAATCCCATGACTGCCGCCCCGCGCTCCGGCGCGTCCATCCACCCCGCCGCCATCCTGGCGTCCCTGTTCGACTGGGCCGCCCCTGTGCTGACGACCGCGCCGGCGCCCCCGGCGGTCCCGACCGTCCCGGTCGATAGTGAATCCACACCGCCATCCCCGGCGACCGAACCCGCATGGCAGACCCTGCACCTGACCCACACCGAACCGGCCGGCACCCGCTCCTACGACCTGTTCCTGCCGAGCGGTTATACCGGCCAACCGGTCCCGCTGATCGTCATGCTGCACGGTGGATCTCAGGATGCGGCCGACTTCGCCGCCGGCACCGGCATGAACGCCCTGGCCGAGGAGCACACCTTCCTGGTCGCCTATCCCGAGCAGCCCACGGCCGCCAACAGCAGCGGCTACTGGAACTGGTTCCGGCCCGAGGACCAGCGCGCCGGCGCCGGTGAGCCCGCGATCCTGGCCGGGATCACCCGCCAGGTCATGGCCGACCATGCCGTCGACCCGGATCAGGTTTACATCGCGGGATTCTCGGCCGGCGGGGCGATGGCCGCCGTCATGGCCGGCGGGTACCCCGAGCTCTACGCCGCCGTCGGCATCCATTCCGGGCTGGCGCACGGCGCCGCATCGCACTTCATGGGCGCATTCCTGGCGATGCAGGCAGGCGCGACCAACGGCACCGGAAACACCTTGCCGGTCATCGTCTTTCACGGCGATCGGGACTCCAGCGTGGCCCACAGCAACGCCGAGAAGATCATCAACGTGCGGCTTTCCGCCGAGCCCGAGCCGGTCGCCGACCAGCCTGAACCGGTCAGCAGCCAGGGCGACGAGGGCGGGCGCTCCTACACCCGAACCGTGCACGCCGGAACCGATGGCACCATCGCCGAATCCTGGCTGCTCGAGGGGACCGGCCACGCCTGGTCCGGCGGGCGTGCGGGCGGCAGCTACGTCGACCCCCAGGGGCCGGACGCCTCCGCCGAGATGGTCCGGTTCTTCGGCGACCATCGCCGCGCCGCGTAGGACGCGATCAGGCCAGCTGCACGACGATCTGGCCGATGCCGTTGACCGCCCCGTGCAGGGCGAGCGGGGCCAGGAGGCTGTTGCTGCGGGCTCGCACCTCGCACAACAGCACTCCGGCAGCGCCGGTGAACACGACCGTGGCGATCACTCGCACGGCCACGCCGAGCGGGCCGCTGCCGACCACCGCGCTCATCGCGTCGTTGGCCGGGCCCGCAGCCAACGCCGGAGCCACATGCCAGAGGCCGAACAGTCCGGACGAGACGAGCGTCGCGACCCGCGGCCCGCAGCGACGCCGCAGCAGCCCCCACAGCACCCCCCGGAAGGCGAACTCCTCCGGGATCACCGTGCCCAGGGGGATCACCACCAGCGCCGCGAGCAGGGTCGGCCCCCAGCCGGGGCCGGCGCCGGTGACCAGGCCGCGGGCCGCCGGGACGAGCATCGCCACGCCGTAGCCGGTGGCCACCACCGCCGCGCACGCCCCACCCCAGCGCACCCCCGACGGCCAGCTCCGCCGGGCCAGGCCCAGGTCGGCGGCGGTCAGCCGGCCGGCCCGGGCGACCGCGGCCAGCGTGCCGGTCAGGCCCACCCCGATCAGCACGCTGGCCGCCGGCACCCGATGCGCGAGCACGTTCGCGGCGGCCAGCGCGGCCAACGTGCCCCCCAGGGTGGCTCGAAATCTCACGTGCGCCATCCCTGTCGTGCCCGAGCACTCACCTGACCGACCCCGATCCGATCCCCCGATGGCGCTGGCCTGGTGCCCGCCGGTGACCATCGTCCCGGATGCCCGCCCGCGGGCGCCGCGGGCCGGTCGCGCTCCCCTCGTGCGTCCTCCGGTGACCGATCAGGTCGCGCCCCGTCGCCTCGATCCGTCCGCTCGTCCCCGCCCGGCCTCGACCGGTCCGGTTTGGGTGGCCGGGCGAACGGGCAACGGTGGGCTTGGCGGAGGGAGCCGGCCCATGGTGGAGCGCACGGTCGCTGATCTGATCGTCGATCGCCTGCAAACGTGGGGTGTACGGCGAATTTTCGGCTACAGCGGGGACGGCATCAACGCGTTCATGGGCGCATTGCGCCGGGCGCAGGACCGGGTGGAGTTCGTCCAGGCCCGGCATGAGGAGAATGCCGCGTTCATGGCCGTCGGCCACGCCAAGTACTCCGGGGACGTCGGTGTGGTCACCTCGACCCAGGGTCCGGGGGCGGTCCACCTGCTCAACGGGCTCTATGACGCCAAGCTCGACGGGGTGCCGGTGGTGGCGATCATCGGCCAGCAGAGCACCAGCGTGCTGGGCTCGGCCTACATGCAGGAGATCGACCTGCCGGCGCTGGTCAAGGACGTCGCGCCGGCGTTCGCGCAGCAGGTCGCCGCGGCCGAGCAGCTGCCGATGGTGCTCGACCGGGCCTTCCGCGCCGCCCTGACCGAGCGCGGGCCGGCGGTCGTGATCGTCCCGCACGACGTGCAGAAGCAGCCGGCGCCCGACCTCGGGCAGGAGCACGGCATCGTGGTGACCGCGCCCACCTGGGCCCGGCCCCGGATCCTGCCCGCCGAGGACGATCTGGCGGCCGCGGCGGAGCTGCTCAACGCCGGCTCCCGGGTCGCCCTGCTGGTCGGTCAGGGGTCCCGGCACGCCCGGGACGAGGTGCTGGCGGTGGCCCGGGCGCTGGGCGCCGGAATCACCACCAGCCTGCTGGGCAAGCCGTACGTCGACGAGACGCTGCCGTTCGTCGTGGGCACCATGGGCCACCTCGGCACGACGGCCAGCGCGTTCCTGATGAGCACCTGCGACACGCTGCTCATCGTCGGGTCCAACGACCCGTGGACCGAGTTCTACCCGCCGCCCGGCCAGGCCCGGGCCGTGCAGATCGACATCGACGGGCGCAACGTCGGCAACCGTTACCCCATCGAGGTGAGCCTGGTCGGGGACGCCGCCGGCACCCTGGCCGAGCTGCTGCCGCGGCTGCGTCCTCGCCAGCCCGACACGTGGTCTCGGGACGTGGCCGGCGCGGTGGACGGCTGGCGCCGCCTGTCCCGCGAGCGCGCCCACACCCCGGCCGATCCGGTGAACCCGGAACGGGTGGTCTTCGAACTCGATTCCCGGCTGCCGGCCGATGCCCAGGTCGCGATCGACGTGGGCAGCTGCGTGTACTGGTACGCCCGGCAGTTGCGGTTGCCGGTCGGGGTGCCGGCGCACCTGTCCGGCACGCTGGCCAGCATGGGCTGCTCGATCCCGTACGGCATCGCCGCCAAGCTGCTGCATCCCGATCGACCCCTGGTCGCGCTGACCGGGGACGGGGCGATGCAGATGGCCGGGCTGTCCGAACTGGTCACCGTGTCCCGGATGTGGCCGCGCTGGTCCGACCCGCGATTCGTGGTCTGCGTGCTGCACAACGGCGATCTGGCCGAGGTGTCTTGGGAGCAAAGGGAAATGGAGGGCGAGCCGCTGTTCCCGGACAGCCAGGACCTGCCGGACGTCCCGTACGCCCGTTACGCCGAGTTGCTCGGTCTGCGCGGCATCCGCGTCGACGACCCGGAGCGCCTGGGAGCGGCCTGGGACGAGGCGCTGGCCGCCGACCGGCCGACCGTCATCGAGGTGATCACCGACCGGGCCGTGCCGCTGCTCGCCCCGTTCCCGGCCGGCGCCGCCACGCTCGAGAAGATGCATCAGGGCATCGCGGCGGAAGGTGACGCCGGCCGGCCGGCCGCGGCGCTGCTGAACGTCTACGCCGCGCAGGAGGGGTGGCGGGCCCCGTAGGGCCCGTCCCGATCAGTTCGGCCCGCTGGTCTCCCCCTGGCTGCGGCGCAGGTGCCCGGCCTGCTCCAGGTCGCGGGCATCCTTCGCGTCGGACTTGTCGATCACCCGGGTGTCCCGCGGGGGCAACTGGATCTCGTGTTCGGCGGCGATGCCGGCCTGCAACTGGCGGCCCCGTTCCATCTCGGCGTCCAGCTCCGCGCCGAACAGCAGCGCGAGGTTGGTGATCCACAGCCACAGCAGGAAGACGATCACCCCGGCGAGCGAACCGTAGGTCTTGTTGTAGTTGGCGAA
Organism: Nakamurella multipartita DSM 44233; assembly: GCF_000024365.1. Taxonomy (NCBI): domain Bacteria; kingdom Bacillati; phylum Actinomycetota; class Actinomycetes; order Nakamurellales; family Nakamurellaceae; genus Nakamurella; species Nakamurella multipartita. The sequence goes on along the minus strand of NC_013235.1, from coordinate 2,190,228 downwards.
CTGCGAGACGTACAACCCGAACAACGCGGACGCGATCACCCAGGTCACGATCGCGATCCCGGCCCCGACGCTGATCCAACGGAACGTGGGCTGCTTCACGTTGGGCGTGGCGTAGTACAGGATGGCCACCACCAGCGCAGCCAGCCCCAACAGCACCGGCCACTTGGCGATACCCCAGGCGGTGACAGCGGTCTCGCCCAATCCCAGCGCGTCACCGACCGCCCGGGCAACCGGGCCGGACACCACCAGGCCGATGGCGACGAGTCCGGCGAGAATGACTGCGGCCAGGGTGATCACCATCATCAACGGGCGCAGCTTGTAGAACGGGCGGCCCTCGCGGATCTCGTAGATGCGATTCATGGCCCGGCCGAAGGCACCGACGTAGGCCGATGCGGACCACAGGGCCCCGGCCACACCGATCACCAGAGCCAGTCCGGTGGAGGAATTCTCCGTCAGCTGCTGCAACGGCCCCCGGAGCGTGTCGGCGACCGTCCCGGCGCCCATGTCCGTGAGCACCCCGATGAGCTGGTCGGTCTGGCCCTGCTGGCCGACCAGGCCGAGCAGCGACACCAGGGCCAGCAACGCCGGGAACAGGGCCAGCACCGCGTAATAGGTCAGGGCCGCGGCCAGATCCGTGCACTGGTCGTCGGAGAACTCACGGAACGTGCGCCGGGCGATGTACTTCCAGGACAGCTTGGTCAGCTGGGCCGGCGACTCGGGCTTGCCGGCCGCCTCCGGATCCGGCGCGGCCCCGGGCGGCTGGTTCGTCGCCTCCGGATCCTGACCGGGCCGGTCCGGGTGGGCCGGGTGGGTGGTGGTGTGTCGTTCGTCTGCCATGGTGGTCGGCTTCCCAATGGTGGGTGCTCGCGGCGGCGCCCGGTCACCCGGCCCCCGCCGGGGTCGTCACCCCGGGCCCGGGGTGACGGTCGATCTCGGTGTGGCGCAGGGTCAGGGAATGACCGCGTCGATGGCCTTTTGCAGCGCGCTGGGCGTCGCCGAACCGGTCGGTGCCTGCTTCTTCAGCTCCAGAATGCGGGCGCCGATCCTCCCCTCTCGATCGCCGAATCCGTCGGTGGCGGGCGGTGACGCACCGGCGTCCGCTGTCCGGCTGCGTCCGGATCCGTCCCGTCCAGCACCGGCGGGTGGGTGGTGCGCCTCTGGTCACGTTCCCGCCCTGTCCCGGGCCAAACCGGCCCCGTCCGGGTTCTAGGACGCTCCTGAATAACGGTCACTTGTGGGTTCGGGAGTTCGCTTTGGGACAGTGGGAGCGTTCGCGCGTGATCGGGCTGTCAGGCGTGGTCCTGAGTCGTCGCCCGGCCCTGGATGATTCTCCTGACTGATCGGAGGGACGGGCCGTTGCTCACGGCCCGGTGAGGTCTCGTGCCGGCCGGTCAGGCCGGTGCAATGGTCCACGTCCCGCTCACCCGCGTCAGCCCGAGGGTGAGCATTCGCCTGAGGTTGATCGCAGCGGCGCGGTGGTGCCACCAGTGGTCGTTCTTGGCGACGCCGCGGTAGCGGACTTTGCGGTTGCCGCGGACCAGCCAGGAGATCGATCGTTCGACCATCGGCCGGTGCCGTCGGTAGACCTGTTGGAAGTCCTCGGTTTCCGCTTGTCGACGGGCCGCCCTGAGCAGGCTTTCGTACTCGGTCAGCTTCAGCGATCGACCGGCGTCGCTGGTCGTGCATTGGGCCCGGAGCGGGCAGCCGCGGCAAGCCGCTCCGAAGGTGACGGACCATTGCGCGGTGATCGACCGGGTCACCCCGTTCGGGCAGGTGGCCGTCCTGGCCTCGGGGTCGACGGTGAAGTCGTCCAGGGTGAACCCGCCCGGCACGGCCGACCGCAGCGGGAACGGCTTGATCAACGCGATGTGCCCGGCATGGTCCAGTTCGGCCCGCGCGGATCCCGATCCGTACGCCGAATCGGCCAGCACGTGCAGCTTTTCGGTCTCCTGTGCCAGCAAGGTGGGTCCAACCTCGGCGTCGCTGTTGCCGCGTCCGCTGGCCATGGTCACCGCGCAGGCGGTGACCAGACCGGTGTCGGGTTCGACCGCGATGTGTGCCTTGAACCCGTCCTGCCGCCGGTGGACGGTCTTGTGGGCGTGCCGCGCCTCCGGGTCCACGGTGGAGATCACCCGGTCCGGGGCGACCCGCTGCGCGATCCGCCACCGTCCGTCGGTGCCGTCCGAGCCCTCGACCGGTTCCACGTCCTGCCCGGCGACCAACGCCAAGAGGGCGACCGCGTCCGCCGCCTTCGGTCCGAGCTCCTGGTCGGGCAGGTGTCCCAGCACCCGATGCGCGTCGGTGACCAGCGCATCGACAAGGGCCTCGCGGGCCTGCTGATCGTTCCAGGCGATCGCCGGTTTGCCCGGGTCGTCATAGTCGTGAGCCGAGCAGTGCTCGCCGACGACCTCGGCGGCGCCGGGTACCTCGCGGCGGACCCGGCGGATCGCCGCGATCAACTGGGTGACCGTGTCCTGGGTGGCGACCGCGTCGTCCAGGATCGTGGAATCCAACGCTCGCCTGCTCTTTCCAGCCAGCACCCCGGTCTGGTCCACGACCTGGCGGACCGCGTCGAAGATCCGGTTCGGCGACTGCGAAGCGGCCAGCCGACGCCGCCAGTACGTCAATGTCGTGGCATGGAACGCCGCAGCGGTCACCGGTAACCCGCACGCTGCCTTCCACCGCAGATCGAACGTCACCGAGTCCACCGTGTCCGCGTCGGACAGGCCGTGCAGAGCCTGCAGCACAATCACCGACGCCATCACGTCGGCCGGCACTGACGGGCGGCCCCGACCCGACGGAAACAGATCCGCGAACATGCCGTCCGGGAACACCTCCCGACGGTGCGCGGCCAGAAACGCGAACACGCTGCCCGGCTTGAGCAGCCCACCGACTACCGACTCGGCATCCAACAACTCACGCTGATCCCGCGACCGACCCTGCACACCAAGATCATCCCGAACCCACAAGATCAACAGGGGCCGACATACGGATAATTCAGGAGCGTCCTAGCGGGCCGGCGCCCGATCCCGGCCCCCGGCGGGCCGGCCTACCCGGCCCCGGGTGGGGACGGGAGCAGACGGCCGCTTTCCACCCAGCAGGCGGCTCCGGCCAGTTCGGGCACCTCCAGGGGGATCGGGCAGCCGGCCGGCGACTCGTGCACCGTCATCCACCACCGGCTCGCGCCGACGCCGTTCCGCCAGGTCGGGCTGCCGGCGGTGAAGTCCGGCCGGCCCCACCGACCGGCCATGGCCCGCACCCGATCGATCGCCTGCTCAGTGCCGTCCGGGCCACGCTCGCGCTCGACCGCGTAGAGCTCGGCCGACAGGTGCCCCTGCGGGCCGTAGACCCGGGTGGAGCCGGCGAACCGGGCCCGCAGCAGCGGGTCGAGGCCGGCGAATGCGGAGGGCGGGGCCAGCCGGTCGGCCTCGGCGGTCCCGGCGGGTTCGACGACGAGGCCGCGACCGGTGCGGGTGATCCGCTGCAGCACCAGGCGCCCCGCATGATCCAGGTCGCCGAGCCAGACCAGCTGCTCGGCGCGGCGGTCGAGCACGTCCCGTCGCGGCAGGGCCAGCAGGCGCGCGATCCACGTGCGGGCCTGCGCTGGGGGCACCCGCAGCACCAGCTCCGGCCCGCCGAGGATCCGCATCCCCGGCGCGACCTCCAGCGCGTCGGGTTCCTCCGGCGCCAGCTGCAGGACGCCGCCGCCCGGGGTCCACGCGACAAGCAGCGGGGTGATGCCGGCCGCCGGTGGCCCCGGCAGCCGGGTCCAGTCCAGCTGCAACTCCACCACGGTGCCGGGCGCCCGGGGGTCCTCGGTCCGGTCGACGCCGACGAACAGGGTGGGACCGCCGGCCAGCTGCAGCGGAATCTGGTTGTCCGCCTCGGGTCCGACCCGGACGGGGGTCCCGGCCACCGCGCGGTAGTCGACGGCCGGATCGGGCAGGTACCGGTCCCACTCGGTCTCGTCGTGCGCCATCGGATCTCCCTGGGTCGGCGGTCGGGCTGCGCTCCCCCGTCACCTTTGCGAAGATGCGGCCCATGCTCAACCGGACGGCCGGCGGGCCGGTGGCGTGGTCGGGTCGGTCGGCCGGCCGGAGGTCGGGACGATGACCGCGCAGACCCCGGACACGATCCTGCTCGACGGCCAGGGGTGGCTGCTGCTGGGCACGCCGCTGGACGCGCTGCTGGCCAGGAACGGGCTGGCCAGGCGGTTCGTGGCGCCGGACACCGCGAACGTGCGCGGGTACCTGGCGACCTGGCGGGTCGACCCGGACGGCCGGCTCTTCCTGGACGCCGTCACCGCGACGGTGCGGGGGTTGGGTTCGGGCACCCAGACGATCCACGGGTCGGCCGTGCTCCGCGGGATGGAGCTGCCGCTGGCGGCGGACTTCGTCACCGGCCGCCTCCGGCTGGCCCGCGGCAACCAGGTGCGGCACGTGCATTCTGGCTTCGACAGTGTCTGGGAGGACGAGCTCCTGCTTGAGGTCGAGCGGGGGCAGGTGGGATCCCGGCGGAGCCTGGCGCCGCCCTCGGCGATGGGCAGCGCCGGCCCCTACCGGCTGCACGAGCCGCTGCTGCCCGGGCTGTCCGGGGGTGGATTCGGCCAGGTGATGGCGGCCACCGACCTGGACGGACGGCCACTGGTGGCCAAGGCGCCGCTGCCCCGGGGCGGGGGGAACCGGACCGAGATGTGGCTGGACACACCGGCCGGGCGGCGCCCGGCCCATCTGGCGGCCCAGGTGTTCCGCGCCGATCCCGGCGGGTCCCGATCGATCGAGATCGGTCCCGAGCTGACCGCATCGGTGCTGCGGCAGGAGGCGCAGATCCTGGAGCGCGACGGCGGGCGCCTGCTGCCGCGCTCGCTGGGGCTGTGGCCGCACGATCCGTCCGGTCTGGACGTCCTGGTCATGGAACGCCTGGCCGGTCAGCCGCCGCGCTCCCCCGCCGACGTGCTGGCCGTCCTGACGGCGCTGGCCGACGCGGTCGACCGCGAAACGTTCGACGCGCACGGCGATGTCAAACCCGAGCACGTGTTCCTGGCCGACGGCGTCGTGCGGATGTGCGACCCGGCCCCTCGTTTCCCCGACCCGCAGCTGTTCGGACTGACCCCCGCCTACAACCCGCGGGCCTGGCGGGGACCGGCGGCCGACGTGGCCGCGTGCGCGACGATCCTTCGCTACCTGCCGACCGCCGCCGAGGCCGGTCACCCGGGATGACGCTGGTGCGCCGCCGTTCTCGACCAGCCGGCGCCTCCCGCGTGGGTCCACTCTCACCGCGCGGCGCTGACCGAACTGCGTCGCGACCTCGACGGGCCGGCCCTCCTGCCGCCACCGGGGTGGTCGCTGCCGCCGTTCCCCGGGAACGTCGCCGCGCCACCGGCCGGCGGCCCGACCGGGCCGCCGGGACCCTGGCCCGCCACCCTGCCGGCGGCGGTCGGCGGTCCGGCGCCCGCCGCGTGGTGCGGTCCACCGCCGCCACCTCCGCCACCCCCCGGGGCGGCGTGGGGGTATTCGTTCGACGTGCTGGCCCTGGTCCTGTCCGCCTCGGTGATCGAACCGGTCGAACCCCAGGACGGCCAGCCGGTGGGCGTGTTCGTGCCCATCTGCGACCACGCGGTCGACGCGCTCACGGCGATCCTGTGGGCGCTGGGGCCGACGATCGACCGGCACGCCCGCCAGTTCGGCATCCCGCCGCTGGAGCCGGCGGGCATGACGCTGATGGTCCGCCGGGCCACCCGGGCCGGGACACCCGGCCTGCTCGCGCACACCCTGTCGATGCCGGTGGTGGCCGTCGGCCCACCCACCTCGGCGGCACCCGCCGAGCATGCGGTGGCGGCGGCCTGGAACGCCGTCGCGGCCACCCGCCTGAGTGAGGCCTGCGACCGGCTGGCCGAGGCCGTCCAGCGGCTCGCGGTGGCCCCGGACCGACGTCGGTCCGCGGAGGTGATCGACATCGCGCAGCGGATCGGCGGGTCGATCACCGTCCTGCGCGGGCATCTGGAGCGGGCGCTGGAGGATCGCTGATCGCCACCCGAGGTCAGCCCGGGGTGAGCTGACGGCGCAGAAATGCCGCCACGTCGGTGATCTCGGGCATCGAGATGCTGTGTCCCATCCCCGGGTAGGTGCGTTCCTCCAGCGCCGTGTGCGCCCGCAGGAAGCTCACGGCGTGCTGGAGCGCGACGGCCGGAACCCGCGGGTCGGCCGGGTCATAGCCGACGAAGGCCGGGATGCCGTGGCCCGACGACGCCATCACACCGAGCTGGTGATCGCCCGGATGGGCGTCGTCGTACAGGTAGCCGCTGAGCCCGACGAGCCCGCGGACCAGGTCGGGGTGTCGCCGCATGGTGGTGATCGCGGCCGCCATGCCCTGGGAGAACCCCACGAGCAGGGCCGAGGTGGTGTAACGCCGGATGACGGCGGCGATACCGTCGCCCGTGCGCCCGATGTCGGCCAGCGGCGGCTGGGACATCAGCGGGCCGGGAAACCAGGCGTAGCCGCGCCGCCCCGGGGCCGGGTGGGAGCCGCGGATGGACAGCAACCGGGCCGACACCGAGGGCAGGAACAGGCCGAGCGCGGGCACCAGCGCGATCAGATCCGCCTCGCTAGATCCGTAGCCGTGCAGCAGGACCAGCGTGGGCACCGTGGGGTCGTCCGGCCGGGGAGCGCCCAACCACCGGACCTCGTGTCGGGGCAGCTCAGCGGCGGTGGGCATGCCAGCCAGGGTAATGATCGCGTCGTGGGGCGGGCCCGGTCTCGTTCCCCGCGGCCGGCGGCCCGCTGGCGGTCGCCTCAGGCTCGGGTTCAGGTTGCTGCCGAGCCGCCGGCGAAATCTCCGCCGCTGTAAGCACCCTCGTCCTCGAAGGCCGCGGTTTCGGCCTCCTCGCCGCGTTCGGTGAAGCGCTCCTGGTCCACCGCCTCGGAGGCCGCTGGCTCGGTCTGGTTGGTGGCCGGATCCGGCTCGGGGGTCGCAGTGGTCATCGGGTGATCCCATTCTGGTGGTCGGCTGAGTCGTTCTCCGGGTCCCCGGTCCGGTGGACGATCAAACGCGTCCGGGCCAGCCTGACCCGAGCGGGCCGGTTTCAGGCGGACAGGAACCGCACCCAGTTGGCGCCGCGGCCGGTCTCGAACTGCCCACTGGCGGCCAGGCCGCCGTCGGGAGTGATCCGGAAAAGCGAGACGGTGGTCGACTTCTCGCCGGCGCACAGCAGATACCGGCCATCCGGTGAGACCGCGAATCCCCGAGGCTGCTTCTCGGCGGGGGTGAACCGCTCGGCCGGATGCGGGGTACCGTCGGCGTCGATCCTGAGCGTGGCCAGTGTCGACTCCGACCGCTCGCTGGCCCAACACGTGCGTTCGTCGAGCGACAGATGCAGATCGGCGCCCCAGATGAGGTGGTCGGCGATCGGGTCCGCGCCCAAGCGGCTGTGCCGGAGCCCGCGATCCGGAGCGAACGCCGCCGCCTGCCCGACCAGAGCGAGAACGCCCTGGTCCGAGCGCGAGTAGTGCAGCACGTCGCCCGAGAACTCGGTCATCACATAGACATGCGCCCCGTCGCGGGTCAGGACGAGGTGCCGCGGCCCGGATCCGGTCGGGGCCGCCGCGGTCGGCGGATCGAGCGGGGTCAGGGTTGCACCGTCCAGGGCACACTGCGCGATCAGGTCCGCTCCGAGGGAGACGAAGTAGGCGGTCCTTCCCTCGGGCCCGACCGCGCACGAGTGCATGTGGGGAAGGTCGATCCGGGACACCACCTCACCGACACCCGAGTCGTGGACCGGCATCGAGATGCCGAATCCGCCCCCATAGGAGGCCGCCAGCATCGTGCCCCCGTCGGGACTCAGCGCGAGGTAGCTCACTGACGATTCGACCTGACCCCGCGAGACCGGCACCAGGCGGCCGTCGTCGCCGATCCGGCACGTCACGATGGCCGGCGGATCGCCCTTCACCGACGCATGGAGCTGCCGCCGCTCGGCGTTCACGACCAGGGAGGAACAACCCGGCCCGATCTCGCTGACCGCCAGCCGCCGAAGGACGGCGTCGTCGTCCAGCGAAAATGTGGTCACCGTGCCATCGGTGGCATTCGCGACGAACGCGAGACAGCTCATGAAAATGACACTAGTGCCGCAGGCGGCAGTGGTTCAGGACTTCTCCCGAAGTTTTAGTCCAACAGCGATCGGGGTGGGAGCGGTCCAGCTGTCCGTCGCTGTGGTGGGGCTGCGACGGCATAGGCCTGCACCGGCAAATTAGCGGCCGCTTCGATTGACGCGATTACTTGGCGGATCAGACGTAGGGCGAGAGGGGCTCGAACCCTCGACCTGACGGTTTGCGAGTTGCGCTCGAACCGCAGTATATCGGGTTGCCTGCCGTGAAGGTCGATGAGTATCGTTCATGCAGGTCAGAGGCACTCTTTTCACAAGGGGCCTCAGACCGGGTCAGCGATCATCATCGGAAGTCAGGGACCAAATGGCGAATCAAGTGGCGAGTCAAGTGGCGAACAAGGCGGCCGCTGAGTCGACCGATCGCCGCCGGTGGAACCGCGGGCGCAACCCGCTCCAGGCGGGGACGCACGGCGAGATCACGACCACGGCCTGGGTGATCGACCGCGTGACCGGCAAGGAGCGTCGCCGGCGGCTCAAGGCGACCGCGGACCACAAGGCGGACAGCAAACGCACGGCCGTGGCGTTCTGGACGGCCGAGGCGTACGTCCGCACCGATCAGGGCCGCACCCGGTTCCAGTCACGGGGCAAGACCAAGGACGAGGCGATCGAGCGGCTCTCCCAGAGGATGAGCCCGTCGACCGGTGATCGGCTCGCGGAGGCGCTGGCCACCGAGAGTGGTCGGGTCACCGCGTTCACCAACGACTCCACCCTCGGCGAGGTTCTAAACGCCTGGATTGCCGATCCTGTCACCACGGACGCCCGGGCCGTCGGCACCGTCCTTCGCTACCGACACGCGATCGACAAGACGATCAAGGGCCGCCAGGTGGGCACCGCTTCACTCGGGTCCGTGTCGCTCGATCGCGTCACTCCAAGGGTCGTCACCCTGTTCCTGGCATCCCTGACGCCGGCCGTCGCCAAGACCTGCCGCGGAATCCTGCGCCAAGCTCTGACGTACGCGGTCGCCAACGGGGCGAGCGCGCCGACGACCAACGGCACGTTCGCGATCCTCTCCCAGCGGGTCGAGCGCGGAACGAAGTCGCCGACCGCGCCCACAGTGCCCATCACCAAGGCCCAGGCCGCGCAGATCATCGCCGACCTCAAGGCCGACGAGAAGACCAGCAAGACGGACTTGCCCGACATCCTGACGTTCATGGCTGGCACCGGTTGCCGAACCGGCGAGGCGATCGCTCTGACTTGGGCTCAGCTGGACCTCGACAGCGAAGAACCAACGGCACTGATCAACGCCACGGTCAACGGCGCCGGCCGCCGCCAGCTCCAGACAAAGACTCGCGCCGGGGTCCGCCGACTGGCGCTTCCGCCGGCCGTGGTGACGATGCTGCAGGGGAGGCTGGCCAAGGCACGTACAGACTCGAACCTCGTCTTTCCGTCAGCACGTCTACCGAAGAGCGATCGGGCGGAGACCCCCTACTGGATCAGCAACATCACCGGCGTGATCCGGACTGAACTGGATCGACTCGGGCACGTAGGGGTGACAGGCCGGTCCTTCCGGAAGATGGTCGCCACCGAACTCGACAAGGTCGGATTCACGCCACGACAGATCGCGGATCAACTAGGCCACTCTCGGCCGTCCGTGACGATGGATGTCTATCAGAACCGCGAAGCGCGTGGCCCGGCCTTGGTCCGAGAAATTCTCTGACGCTTCAGGCTCGCCTCAAAACGGAGAAGCAATACAGCCGAAGCAATTCGGCAATTCTTCGTGATCTGCAAGATTACAACGGCGAGGAAGGTCCAACGAAAAATCCCCTTTGTTGGGCCTCGGCGAATCGATCTGGCAGTCCGACCGACGATCTGCGCTGGCTGCCACATACGTCCAGGGAGGTGCGACGGGGGCCCCCGTGCGCCCGACCCCCGGATGCACCGGCACGATTGGCCCCCAAGAGCGGCTCGGGCCCACCGGGACGGTCCGGCCCCAACGACGAGGGTAGTCCGACCAACGGTGCAACGGCCGATGAGGCGGGTACCCGTGCCGATCACTCGACCCTCTCGTGGGCGGCGGCCCTTGAAGCATCTGGGAGCGGTATTGAGGTAGCAGTTCCGGCCGCCCGTGTTGAGGGTCATGACCTCCGCTTGATTAGGCTGGGAATGCTGCGTCCGGGACACGGTCCGTGACCGGCCGAGCGATTGCGGTCGCCACTGACCAGGAGATATGCCTTCGTCGGGCGGGGAAAGCGGCGAGTGGCGGCCGCCGTATAACCATGCCCTTCACTTCGTTCGCTGACCCCATGCTGACGACAGCTTATGAACGCGGAGCTAGGTTGAGCCGGCACTTCGGGTGGAGATAGCGGTACGCATGGTGAAAGCTAGGGGTCAAGGCGGGTGTGGGAGCAAGGGGGTTCAGCACGGTGACGGGGGTCGCAGTAGGTCCAGAACTGAACGTTGCGCCGGGGTCGATCGTGGTCGTCCGCGACGAGGAATGGCTGGTCACCTCCGCCGAACGCGGATCGGGCGGCTGGCTAATCCGGGTTCGGGGGCTGTCCGAGCTGGTCACCGACACCACGGCCGCGTTCTACACCAGCTTGGACGACGTCGAGGTGCTCGACCCCGCCGACGCACAGATTCGGTCCGACGGCTCCTCCGGCTACCGAGACAGCCGGCTGTGGCTGGAGTCGATGCTGCGCAAGACCTCGATCCCCTATGGCCAGCAGTCGTTGACCGTGTCCACCCGCATGCTGTCGGATTCGCTGGCCTACCAGCGCGCCGCGGTGGCGAAGGCGCTCGACCCGTCCCACATCCGCCCGCGGATCCTGCTCGCCGACTCCGTGGGACTGGGCAAGACCATCGAGTCGGCATGATCCTGTCCGAGCTGGTTCGCCGGGGCAGGGGCGAGCGGATCCTGATCGTCACGCCGCGGCACGTGCTGGAGCAGATGCAGTACGAGCTGTGGTGCCGGTTCGCGCTGCCGTCCGTCAGGCTCGACTCCGCGGGCATTCAGAAGGTCCGTCAGAAGCTGCCGGCTACCCGCAACCCGTTCACCTATTACAGGCGCGCTATCATCGCAATCGACACCCTCAAGCAGGAGAAGTACGACAAGATCCTGCGCAAGCACCGGTGGGACGCGGTGGCGATCGACGAGTCCCACAACCTTACGAACGTCGGAACGCAGAACAACGCGTTGGCCCGGCTGCTTGCACCGAACACCGCGGCGCTGATCCTGGTGTCGGCGACCCCGCACAATGGCCGCAAGGAGTCGTTCGCCGAGTTGTTGCGGCTGTTGGACCCGACCGTCGTCTGGCCGGACGGCTCGTTCAGGCACGATGACGTCGCCACCCTGCTGATCCGTCGGCATCGCCACCATGCCGAGGTAGGCGGCGACTGGGCCGACCGCGCGGAACCGATCAACGTCCGCGTGGACCCGTCACCTAAGGAGGACGCGGTCGCCACCGAGCTGTCGGAAATTTGGCTGCACCCGAGGGGCGGCCGGTCATCATATTCCGGCGAGAACGCGACTCTGTTCCCGTGGACCTTGGCCAAGGCGTTTCTCTCCTCGCCACCGGCGCTGGCCGAATCCATCGCGCAGCGTCGACGCACCGTCCTCGGTGGCACCGAGACTCCAGCGCGCCGGGCAGCTCTCACCGTCGAGCAGCACGCCGAGATCACCGCGTTGGACACCCTTGCGAAGCTCAACTATGCCGCGGGTCCCACCGCGGGCAAGTTCGACGCCCTGGTCGCGCGGCTCAATCAGATCGGTGTTGGTGCGCGGTCGGACATGCGGGCGGTCGTGTTCGCCGAGCGCATCAAAACCCTGGAATGGCTGACCGGGCGGCTGCCCGAGGAACTCGACCTGGCCGACATCCCGGTGCGCATCATGCACGGCGGACTGTCCGACATCGAACAGCAGGAGATCGTCGCCGGCTTCAAGCAGTCCACCTCGAGGATTCGGGTACTGGCCGCCGACGTCTTCGCCGCGACCATCAAAGGGAGGATCGACGACGCGGCCGATCCATACACGATTGCCGTCCTTACCCGCGGCGTCGACGCGCGGAACCGCATGGTTCGGGCGCTTACCGAACGACGAGTCGAGGCGGGAGCACTGGACGACTTCGTCATCGCTATCGGCTTGGTCGCCGTGCTGACCATGCACTGCGCGAAGGGCACGGAGTTCTCTCGGGTCGTGCTCGCCGGGATCGGCAAGAGTTCGATTCCCTCGGCGGCCAGCGTCAAGTCCGTACCCGAGGAGGAGAAGGCCGACGCATTGCAGCGCGAACGCTCGCTTTTGAACGTCGCCTCCAGCCGAGCCCGGGGCGAACTTGTCGTGACGTGGGTCGGCGAGCAGTCCGACCTGCATGGTGTCCACGGCGTCGAACCGGCAATGGGAGGGAACTGATCCGATGGCGAAGTACTCGGTGCAGCAGGAGTCTGTCGACGGGCTTCTCACCCTCGTCAAGGGCGGCAAGATCGCGATACCGGAACTGCAACGTCCGTTCGTGTGGAACTCGACCAAGGTCCGGGATCTCCTTGACTCGCTCTACAAGGGCTACCCGGTGGGATACCTGATCACCTGGCAGTCGGTGGGTGCAGCGCTGAAGGACGGCCAGATTGCGCAGCACCAGCAGATCCTCATCGACGGTCAGCAACGGGTGACCGCCCTTCGGGCGGCCGTCGCCGGACTGCCCGTAGTCGACAATCACTACAAGAAACAGAAGATCACCATCGCGTTCAATCCACTCACCGGTGACTTCGAGACCGTCACCCCGGTGATCCGCAAGACTCCGCAGTGGATCCCCGACGTCTCGGAATTGTTCGGCGCGACGTCCACTTTCGCGTTCTTCTCGAAGTATGTGGCTCGCAATCCGGATGTCGACGTTGCCCTCGTGGAGGAGTCGATCGACCGTTTGCTGACGATCAGGAGCGCGCAGATCGGGATCATCGCGCTGGCCGACGACCTCGAGGTTGAGACGGTCTCTGAGATCTTCATCCGGATCAACTCCAAGGGCGTGCCGCTGTCCAGCGCCGACTTCGCGATGAGCAAGATCGCCACCTACGGTGACCGCGGGCGTAATCTGCGCAAGCTAATCGACTACTTCTGCCACCTGTCAGTCGCTCCGCACGTCTACCAGGACATCGTCGACAACGACCACGAGTTCGTGGCCACGCCGTTCCTGCCGAAGATCGCCTGGCTCAAGGACGATGCCGAGGACCTGTACGACCCGAATTACAGCGACGTCATCCGGATCGCCAACCTCATCGGATTCAACCGCGGCGTCGCATCAGCATTCGTCAGCGAGTTGTCCGGGCGTGACCCGGAGACCCGAAAGGTCGACGAATCGAGGATTCCGGTCGCTTACGACCGACTCGAAGACGCGCTGCTTCGGATCGTCAACAAGTACGACTTCCAGAACTTCATCATGACAATCAAGTCGGCCGGCTTCATTACGACGGCGATGATCAGCTCCAAGAACGCGCTGAACTTCGCCTACGCCCTGTACCTACGTCTGCGGCACGACCCCACAATGTCCGAGGGCGAGCGGAAGAGCATCGTCCGAAGGTGGTTCGTCATGTCGATGCTGACCGGGCGCAACTCGGGGAGCGTAGAGACCCAGTGGGAACTTGACGTTCGGCGGATCAGTCAGTACGGCGCGGCGGCCCACCTCAAACAGATCGAAGAGGCGGAGCTGTCGGATGCCTTCTGGCAGGTGACTCTACCCGGGAACCTCGAGACGTCCAGCGTCCGCAGCCCCTACTTCCAAACGTTCCTCGCCGCTCAGGTGAAGACCGGAGCGCGCGGCTTCCTGTCGAAATCGATCACAGTCCAGGCGATGCACGAGCAGATCGGCGACATCCACCACATCGTGCCCAAGGACTACCTCAAAAAGGAAGGCGTCACCGACCGGTCCGACTACAACCAGGTAGCGAACTACGTTCTCACCGAGACATCGATCAACATCCGCATCAGCAACCGCGCCCCCGGCGCCTACATGGACGAGATCCGCACCCAGGTCGACACCGGAAAGCTCACTCTCGGTGAGATCACCGATGATCAGGACCTCCGTCGAAACTTCGCCGAGAACGCCGTGCCGCACGATCTCGACACCGTCACCGCCGGCTCGTACTTCGACTTTCTGGTCCGACGACGGGTCATGATGGCACAGACCATCGGTCGGTACTACGACGGACTATAGCCTGGCACGCTTTTCCGCAGTTTCGTTTCCGATTTGCGACCGAGGGGTTCGGGATGGCTCGTGTTCGACAGTTCGAGCATATTGCGTCGGCAGCCAAGGCACACCCAACCGAGGTGGACTGCGGTTACCAGACAGTTCGCGCGGGAGGGGAGACGCTGCTGCAACTCAGCACCTACGGCTCGGATCTGCGCAAATCGGAGAAGAAGGTCAGTCAGACGCTCCAGTTTGACCGTGACACCGCTGCCGAACTGGTAGCGATCATCCGCCAGACCTTTCCGGGCCTCTGATTCGGATCGAAGGTTGGGGGTTCGAATCCCTCCGGGCGCGCAGTGTTTATGCAGTTCAGGCTGGTCTTACTGACCATGATCACTCTCCGATCCGGTTTGATAGCTGGATTTGATAGCAGTAGCTCGCCGTTGAAGCGACTCGTCAAGATCATCAAGCGCCTCGGTTGGGTCTCCATGTTGACGTGGCCGTAGACGTTCATGGTCATCTAGATCGCGCTGTGTCCGACGATCTCCATGACGGTCCGCGGGTGGACGCCTTGGGCCAGCAGGAGGGACACGCATGCGTGGCGCAGCCCGTGCAGAGGCACCTTGCGAATCCCCTGCCGCTCGGCGAGGGTGACCCACTTGCGGGTCAGGTTCCGCGGCTCCAACGGGGTGCCGATCTTGGTGCCGAACACGTAGGCCGGCTCGGGAGAGTACTGGCTGGCGGGCTTCGTGGCGGCGCGATGCGCAGACAGCGCCTGGTGGACCATGGCCGGGAGCGGCACCGTCCACGTCGAGCGTCGAGTCTTGGTCGGCAGCTAGGCCACGCTGCTGGAGATGGAACCGCAACAGCCCGTCCTGGAGGTCCTGCTGATCGCATCCGACCGCGACCACATCCCCGTCTCCGTCACCCAGCACGTGATGGCCGGCCACCAATGGAAGCTGAACTACGAGTGGACCAACGAGCCGGAGCGGGCCGATGCTTGAGTTCCGCGTCGCCACCGACCCGGGCAGCCCGGACAAGCCCAACGAGGACGCTTTCGCCATCCTCCCGAGGCTGGCCGTCGTCGCCGACGGCGCCACCTCTCCCCCGCATCTCGGCGACGGCTGCATCCATGGGCCAGCCTGGTATGCACGAACCCTGGTTGGCTTTGTCGCTTCCGCTCATCTGTCGCGGCCAGTTGCCGAGCCCGCCGACCTCTTGGTCGAGGCGATCGAGCGAACGACACAGGCGCATTCCGGGACCTGCGACGTCGGTCATCCCGGCTCCCCTTCGGCAACGGTCGCCATGCTGACAGTCTCCACCGAAGGGATTGCCCGATGGCTGGTCCTTGGCGACTGCACATTCGTCGCCGACGCAGGTCCAGACCTGCTAGTAGTGTCGGACGACCGCCTCGCGAACACGAGTCATTCCGAACGCGCAGCGGTCAAGGAACCAGGCGTTGCGTCGGATCCCGTCGAGTACGGGCGGCGCGACGCCTTGGTTCTCGCGCAGCGGTCAAACCGCAACCGCTCAGGAGGTTTCTGGGCCGCGTCCAGTTGCCCCAGAGGCAGGATTCGAATCATTAGGAGGGTCGATGACGATCAGCGGAAGTTCCAACACGCGGATCGCATTGTTGACCGATGGGGCCAGCCGAACCGTCGATCTCTATGGCATCCATACCTGGCCGTCAGCACTCGAGACGATAGACTCAACCGGACCCGCGGAATTGCTCAAGCAACTCAGGCATGCCGAGGCTTCTGATCGGATCGCATCCCGCTAACCTCGGGTGAAGCTTCGCGACGACGCAACCGTCATTGTTCACTCCTACGGGCCTGCAAATGACTGAAGGGCCGCGACACTCGGTATCTGTAGCTGGCATCATTGTTGACCAAGAGGGCCGCATACTGGGTCTTCGGACTTGATAGGGCTCCGGGCCTCCGACCTGCGGCGGCGTGTCGGGTGAGATGAGGGCTCGTGGCCTTCGAAACTGGTTGTTCTCTACGCAACCTGCCGAAGGACCACGAGCATGGACCAGAGTAGTTCGCTGCTGTTGGACATCGACGGGCTGGTCGTCGACCAGGTCGTCCGCGACGACGTCGGCCGACGGGTCGTGCACTGCTCGACCGACCCGCAGCTGGCCGGCTGGTGCCCGGAGTGCGGTGAGCAGTCGAGGTCGCCGAAGGCGTGGGTGACGACCCGCCCGCGGGACGTCCGGCTGGGCGAGGATCGGCCGATCCTGTTGTGGCGCAAACGCAAATGGCGCTGCCAGGTCGACGGCTGCGAGCGGAAGGTGTTCACCGAGTGCCTGCCCGAGCAGATCCCCGCCCGGGCCCGGATCACCACCCGGGCCCGCCGACTGGCGGCCGAGGCGATCGGCGACCACACCCGGCCGGTGTCCGGTGTGGCGGCCGAATTCGGCATGGACTGGCGCGTTGCGCACGACGCGTTCGTCGCGCACGCCGCGCAGGTGTTGCCCGAGCAGCCGCCGCCGGTGACCGTGCTGGGCGTCGACGAGACCCGCCGCGGCAAGGCCCACTACGAGACCGACCCCACCACCGGGGCGAAGACCTGGGTGGACCGCTTCGACACCGGCCTGGTCGATCTGAGCGGCAACGGCGGGCTGTTCGCGCAGGTCAACGGCCGCACCAGCAAGGTCCTCATCGAGTGGCTGCAGGCGCAGGACCCGGACTGGCTCGCCAACATCACCCACATCTCGATGGACACCAGCGCGACCTACGCCCGGGCCGCCCGGCTGGCCCTGCCCGATGCTGTCGTGGTCGTGGACCGGTTCCATCTGTCCGCCCTGGCCAACAAGGCGGTCACCGACTACCGGCGGGAGTTGGCCTGGGCGCTGCGTGGCCGGCGGGGCCGCAAGAGCGACCCGGAGTGGGCGCAACGGAACCGGCTGCTGCGGGCCGCGGAGTCCCTGACCGACGACGAGCTGGCCAAGGTGCAGGATGCGATGCGTCGGGCGGACCCGTCCGGCGGCCTTGAGAAGTGCTGGCAGGGCAAGGAACTGCTCCGCAAGCTGCTCAAGCTGGCTGGCACGAACCCGGACCGCGGACGGATCTTCAACGCGCTGACCGCGTTCTATCTGCATTGCGCCGACTCCGGGGTCGCGCAGCTGCGGCGGCTGGCGTGGACGGTGCATGCCTGGCAGAACTCGATCATCGCCGGGCTGCACACCGGGATCAGCAACGGCCGCACCGAGGGCTACAACCGGATCGTCAAACACATCGGCCGGATCGCCTTCGGCTTCCGCAACCAGGACAACCAGAAGCGCCGGGTACGCTACGCCTGCACCCGGAAATCCCGGGCGTCAACCAGCCACGCGAAGCCCTGCTAACTCTGAAGAGCCCGCATACTGCTCGTTAGGCGCCGCGATAATGGTTAATGGACGCCGCCAGGTGGCATCCTGGAATTGGAAGAAGCGATCGAAACCGGTCTTCGCCGGGAGATCCGCGAGGAAACCGGGCTTGAAGTTCGCGTTGGACGAATCACTGGCGTCTACAAGAACCTGCCCCTCCGTGTCGTAGCGCTCGTGGCCCGATGCAGCGAGCCTCAGGGAACACTGCAGAGCGGCGACGAAACGAAGGGACTCCGTTGGGTCGAGCCCCAGGAGGCGATAGCGCTTGTTTCCCCGCCCTTCTCAGCCCGGATCGAGAACGCCCTTGACACCTTGCCCGGCGCGGCGCAGCGCACGCATGACGGAGTGACGATGACCAGGGACCGCAGCAACCGCGGGTGATTACCTCCGCCGCCGGACGGTCGCTCAAATACCGTCAATAAGTGCTGTAAACACACGGGAGGGAGTTCTGTCCAGCACGAACGTATCGGATACCGAAACACCTGCAATACCGTCCGCCTCTACCAGGCTGACCGTGTCCCGCACCACCGAATTCCAATATGCACGGTCGTGCCGCCAAAGCGGATGTCCCACCAACACCGCTCTACCTCGACCCTCGCGGGTCACAAGCACTGGGATGGAATTCCGTTCCTCCACAACGACATTCAGGTAGGCGCCATACCCACCAAGAAAGCTCGCGACGACCTCCGCAGTGCGTACCGCCCAAGAACTAAGATCCAAGTCGCGACCCAGCACAAGGTCGACGACGTCTAGCCCCAATCGCCAGTCAAGGGCCCAGTGCAAGAATCGGTTTTCATAGTTTCTCAGGCAGCCTGGACAGGACGATGTGCAGGCACTTCCGTGCGGATCACCTCGAAGGCGGCCGCCAGTTTGTTCGCGAATGGACTCAAGCAAACGCCTCAGCGTAGGCATCTGCCCAAGCTCCAGAGCGTACCCCGCACCATTGTCCA
The DNA here is from genome assembly GCF_000024365.1 of Nakamurella multipartita DSM 44233. NCBI lineage: Bacteria > Bacillati > Actinomycetota > Actinomycetes > Nakamurellales > Nakamurellaceae > Nakamurella > Nakamurella multipartita. Next base: position 2,171,640 of record NC_013235.1, on the reverse strand, counting down.
AAGCGTCCGCCAGGAAGACACGCGCCGAGACAGTCCCATTGTGAAGCGTTGGCTGCAAGCCTACGTCAAGTTCCGATTGGTCGATGTCTAGATAGTCTTTGGCTGCATTGCGCACCAGTTCCGCAAAGGACACAAGGGCACCGAATCCCGCGGGACAATCCCAATGTCGCGTGGCAATTGCGCCGTCCGCCACCTTTAGACTATCGAGACCCATGAGTAGAACATCCGTGCGACGCACCTCCCCGATGGCCGCAGGGTCCAACTCGCTCCCGCCCGTTTGCATCCAGGCCGGCAACGGTCGACGATAAAGTCCTGGATTCGTCGCGATGATCGATCCATCATGGAGGCGCCTCAGAGAAAACAGCCTCCGATTGTTGTCATTGACCGTCACAACCTCGGTCTGCTCGAGCAACCGAAGGGACATGCCGCCGAGCCGCTCCTCACGACTCAGAGCCGTATTCGCGGACAGTTCGGTATAGCCCGAGAACATCGGCGTAATGTGAGAATCGTCATAGTCTGGACTGCTATAAATTGTACGGTACCCTTCGGGTTGAAAAACGGAGAACGACCGAAGGTCTCCCTGGCATACCGAGCAATGCACAGCAGCAGCATTTGAATCAGTATTCAGGCTCCCGCAATCGTCGCACCGCTGTACCATGAGCGCCTGCCCTAGCGGGTCCCGGGCCCTTGCGCTCGCTCCAATGAACGAATAAGCAGCGAACCCCACACATAAGTGCTCCGCCCCATCTTTCACTACCACCGCGCCAGGCGCGAAAGAACTGATTGACATTCCAAGGTCCCTGTCAGCGACCTTATACTTTTCACTGTCGCTAGATCTCGTGATCTGGCCGGAGTATAGGGCACGAACTCGCGTCGGAAACCCGAACATCGGTAGCACGCCGGCATTCGCCAGCAATTCGCTCAACTCCGAATGACCGAAGTAGGGATTTGCTATAGCTTCTTCTATGTCGGCAACAAGCTGCGCCCGTGCCCAGCCTATTAGCCCGGCCGAATCTATGGCCGTATATACTGCAAACCTCTCACACACGTCGGTGACGTCACGCGCAGTCCTCAACCATCCTTCGACGTCATTCCTACGTTGCATCCACTCAGTTGTCGACCCAAAAGTGCCGTGCAAGCTATCTGCAGTGCGAGTGGGAGGATCAGAGCAATTCAAGAATGCACGCCGGAGCAACTCCGCCGCTATAACCCTACGGACGATGCGGGGACGCGAGAGATCGATAAACGGAGGCGGCGGATCCGCTGCCGTCATTCGCTCCGGAGACTGGAAATAATAGTCGTCATGAGCCCGATCCCGGGAAATTGTCAAAGCGAAAGAGTAAGGCTGCCCCGATCGACCGGCTCTTCCAACGCGTTGCTGGTAATTGAAGCGCTGTGGCGGCATGTTAGCCATGGCGACCGCGCGTAACGAGCCGATATCAACGCCAACCTCCATTGTCGTCGTGACAGACAATAGATCTAGCGGATCCGCCAGTTTGCTTTCCTGGGGAGCTGGCAGAACTGCGCCGCGGAACAGTCGCTGACGTGCACGCTGCTCGGACAGACTCGTTTGACCAGTGAGCTCGGCCACCCGCATCCGGCGCAGTTCATGACTGGCTAACCAGCCGTAGTAGTCGTCGTTCTGCTCCCCCACTGGCGTCGGCTCAAGCCGCCCATTCACGCATTCTTCGTTCGTGCACACTCCGACCGAGCGATGAAGGTGAACGGTTCCACAATTGCTGCAGACCCAAAGCTCGCTCCCCGGAACCTTGAGGAGCAGCACATCTTGGCCGCTCATGGTTCGCAGGGTCCACGAGTCATCTGTCAGCCCGCTACTCCTGAGGAACTCGCCAACGAGGGCAATCAGGCGCTCCGGCTCCAATCCTTGCCCCACTGCAACCTTCGTCAGGTATCTTCTGACGCTGCCCGGCGCCGAGGTGGTCATCGCGACGTAGCCACCCTCATAGCGGTTTGCTATCCCAAGCAGACGTAGCACACTTGAGATCAGGTCATCCGCATCTTCCTGCGCAAGCCCCCAGTCAGACGGCGCGGTGATGCCGGCGCGAACCACTCCGAGCCTAGTTGACTCCAAATCACGGGACGCGCGGTCAAAGACCGCTTGAGTCACGGCCTCCGAGGTCAGACGTTCTCGTTCAAGTTGGACTGGTTCCGCAATCCGTGACTCCAAGCGCGCCCAATCTGCTTCTTGCGGTGGAGGGTAGGCCCGGTACCAGGGCAAGTCGCCAACACTGTGCGCGACCGACGGCCCTACTCCTGCAGGGTTGATACCCGCCTTCACAAGCACACGAGACGTCTCCCTGACCATAAGCGCCCAAGGAAGCGTCTCAGCCTCCCGCTCGGCCGACTCGATCTCTGCGCGATCCTCATCCGTCGCCAGGCCCGCGTGTTCCAACCTGAGCTTGTCATACAGGCTTCGCCGGCCAGACGCGATACTCAGTGCCATTGCTACGTCACCCGCGTTTAACGCCCCGCGAATCAACGCCCGCAGAGTGGGGACGGGTGAAACCCGATCGTGCAAAAGCTGCCGAACGACTTGACGAACCTGATCTCGGAAATTGTTCAGTGAGATCCCCGCGGCTATCCTTGCAGCATCATCGCGACTATCGGTGAAAACTATCGTACGAGATTCAGATGCTTCATGACCCAAGCTGCGAAAAAGTTGAGAAACCGCCATCTGGTTCAACTGTGAACGGCCCGAAGTATGAGCACGTATTGGCGACCTCACCGAGCCCGCGAAAAATACCGACAAGTCACGATTGCTCTGACGGCCATGGCATCGTGGGCACACTTCCGGCAATGCCGGAATCGCCACCCCGTCCAAATCCGAGCCGCTGTGGCGGATAGTCACACAGTTTCCTGGGCCGCTCGCGGGCGTTAGCGATCCCAATCCTGGATCATATATGGCCTCCACGAAATTGAACTCAATAGTCGCACGGTCTTCGCTCACTGAGGCCGGCAGCTGATGCCTTATTGGCTCATCAGGTGCCGGTGATCCTATCCAAAGCCAGCGATATTCGTCGTCAGTGCGTCGATAGACAAGATCCCCAGTATTGTCTCCCGCCTTAACCGGGGTTGTCGAAAGTACGACGGTGCCATCCCCCATCTTGTCGACAATATACCCGCCCAGGCTTACGTCCCCACACTCATAACAATACAAGAGTTCGAGAACACGAGCCCCGCACTTTGGGACCAAGCAACTTGACCGCGGTGTGTCGTAGAGTTTGCCGACTCGACGACCTGGCTCAGGGACGACCCCTGGGCAATTTGAATTGGAGCATGCCCAGAGGCCTCTCATGCCCCGCATCATTATGTGGGCACGAAATTGTACAGAGGGCTTCGCGACGTCGGCAAGAGTGCCCAGAATCGCCTCTAATGCCGCGTTGCGATCCGGGTCGTCACCGAACAATCGACCAGCGATCTGGTCGAGCGTTTGAGCACGAGGCAGGTTCTCACCCTCGTTGATGCACACCGTCGCGACGGCTTCAGCCCAGTTCTGGGCCGAAGCGCCAGCCATACGCTGTGTGCTGCTCATAGAAAGTATGCCGACCGCAGAAGGAACTTCGACCGCCCTTAGTTCCTTAGGCTCACCAGGCTCGACCCGAAAAGTCGTGCGTCCGACTCCGAAGAAGCGCTCCAGATAGTCGAGTCCAGAATGATCGCCTGGAATTGATGCGCTAGTAGCAATTATTCTAAGTTGATCGGACTCTGAATCCAAGCCAAGCCGGGAGGCGAGATTTCGAACCACCATCCCTACCTCGGCGCCCGTGCTCCCACGATAGAGGTGCAATTCATCTACGACAAGTGTGAAAACATGGGCCTTCGATGCAGTCAGCCACTCACGAGTCGCTTCGAAGATCGGCTCTTCGACATCACGCATGAGCATCACGTTTAGCATGGAGTAGTTTGTAACAAGCAGATCTGGCGGGGTGGCGATCATGTCCCAGCGGGTCACCAATTCGCCAGCTGTCGGATCTGGGAACTGACTGATGAGGTCGGGGTCGGCCAGTTCGGCAAGAAGCAAATTTTGCCGCACCAGATCCCGCATTCCCTTCGCGACGTCTGATACCTCTCGTCCAGACGCCCGTCCGAGTGGGGGCTTGCCGCTACCCGGCGTTGCACCGGTGTATCTCCCAAACCACACATCGATGGGCTCGTCTTGAGAGCGGAGTCCCCGGACTGCTCGGCGGAGCCTCGCCACCTGATCCTCGACAAGAGCATTTGTTGGGTAGAGAATCATCGCACGCATGGCTGCCACTGTCGGACCAGTTGCACGGGTCGGCCGCCAAGGGTCATTCTGTGATGCGATACTCCACCAATGATGAGGGCTGGCCAATTTGCACGCGGACCGTTTTTCTGCCGCTAGTCGAGTCAACAGCGGTATCAGGAAGGATTCGGTTTTGCCGGATCCGGTACCGGACGTAATCACAGGGTTTCGGCCGGGCCCCGTGTTGAAGTGTACGCAAAGGGATCTCACTTGATGTTGCCGCAACATGACTGAATTTGAGTGCTCAATGCCGAAGACAGACCGGACCACATCTGTTAGGTCGCGCTCGTTGATTCCGGCGGCCGCCGCGCTTTGCGCGAGATCAAGAACACCTTGGTACGGAAGAACTGGCTCGAGCATAAGAGGACCGAACAGGTTTCCTTGCCCCTCAAGCAATAGGCGGCGACGCTCCGAGACAAGATGGGGATCGCGGAGTGCGTAGGCCGTATCAATGTAGCGTAGAAACGCACCCTTTAGTTCCCGCTCGACCTGGCCCGGGGTTGGAAACGTCATGTCCAGTCCTCACTGGCAAAGCCTGGCGAAGATGACATTTGCAACCTCGCGGCTCACCGATTGATATTGAACCATGTTGTGCTTTACTATTTCGCGCGGAGCACGACCGGAACAGATCGATAAAGCCCTTCCATAAAGTCCCGGGAGGTCGGCACCCAATGGCGCAATGACTGAATCGCTGGGGGTATGATATCTCGCGAGAGGATCGTCCGCCCACATGTTCGCGATGTGCTTAACCAATTGAGCATTCCCGATAGCAACTTCACCCGAGGCAATGTCCGCGCCCTCTCGGACAACATATGTTGAGCGGAAGTCCCGGATGCGGTAGGCACCCATGCGCTCCATCGAATGGGCAGGTTGCCAGGTTGCCGTCGTTGTGTTCCAAGACTCCACTGTCCGATATGCGGGTACCTGCATGCGCCTAAGCGCACTGGCCAGTTCACTCAGGTTAGGGAGGGCCAGCGCAATATTTAGAGCGGGCGACCCGCGAAGCAGAATGACTCCGATTTCGGCAAGCGCGCTTTCCCTACCGCTCATTCTTTCCTTATCACATGTAACCTCGACGAGTACCTGTTCGGCATCAACAAATTCATTGATAGTTGTACCTTGAAGAACGCGTCGCAGTTGTGCCAGCATCTTGCGCGACCGCGAGCCGATTAGGACCCAACGGTTCGACGCAACGGGGACTAGCGTCGCTGAGTTGATTGCCCAATCGGTGACTTGGAGCCATGGATCCCGTGCGACGTCGATGTGCCCCACGACCTCCTGTCGCCGAATGAAAGAGTCCGCGAATAGCCCCGATCCTTCGACCTGTGCGGCGATCTTTTCAAAGCTTTGATATGTTCCATGTCCAACATGGTTGAGTGCGTCAAACGCGACTTGGTAGTCAGGCCCTCCGTGGTGATGGTCTACCGGGGGAATGACGACTGCACCTCCACTTCGCGTCGGTCGCTGCACGCGCCGAAGCGCGGCCCACGGCGTGCCTGCGAACCTCTTCACCAAGCCGCAGTAGGTGCACTCTCCTTCGATCGTCCGGGTTGCCCGATGACCGGGGACTGCTGGCGGAAGTTCGAATCGGTGCCTTCCTGTGACCAGGCACGAGTTTCCGGCGGGTGGTTGACCGATTCTGATTGCCGAACTTGTGCCCTTAGTTGATGGTCGCGGTCTGGGCGAGTATTCGTGCATGAGGGTCGAGGATTGTGCCTGACCTTTTATCTCACCACTGCACCGCGCACCGTTCACGTATACGGGCCACATTGCTGGGCCGGCTGACAGTGGCCATGTTGGGCCGGAGTCTGGGGAGTACACTAGTCGGATGTCGTCGTCATCCACGTTAAATTGAGGCGAGTCCGCAGATCTTAGCCGAAGGATGGTCGTCGAACTCGGTCGCCGCTTACCATCGACATACATTGCGACGGTGTACTCACCATCGACGATTTCAGTACTCTTCAATGGCACGACAGCTAGTTCGCCCTCAAGCTCTTGTTCGATGATCACGCTGCTAGGGTCGACTGCCGAACCTTCGTTGATGCGAACACAAATTGACGCCGCGCCGGCGGCCAGGGCCACAACTTCTGGCGGATCGAGCGATGACCACTTGCGAAGGTGGCCAGGCAGAACGAAGCCTCCGCGCAACGTTAGGCTCGTCCTAGTACGAGGAGTGAGCGGTATCAGATCAGGAGGGGGATTGTCAGAGGCAGATATCGCCTGAACATCCGTGTACAAGTCCCATCCGTCGGGCAATCCTCCGATTCCGTCCGATCGGCGCCATCCTGGACGGGCATGGGTAGTGAGATGAGTCTCGACGCGGTTCCGCACGTCGCGCCGTGCGAGAACCAGGCTGTCCTCGCCCAGAGTGATTCTTTCAATTTCGACGTATGCGCCTTGGAGGTCATCCCATCGGAGCGGTACCACCCGCTTTGCGCGCCTCTGGAAAGGCTTGCTGTCATCCGCACCGAGTTGACCCTTCAGGTCGTCTTCGATGAGCGAGTCGGCTCGGATCGCCTCAACACTCGAAAGCCGCGTGAGTCCTCCGGTTCCGGCGATAGTTGGCACCACCACCTCACCGCTCGCCGTTGTGAAGCGCACTGTTGTAGGACCGTCCCATTTGAAGGAAAGCATCAGGTTGAACTCGACTAATCGGCGCGGAAAGGTGCGTACATAGGCCACCAAGCGAGTGCTCACAGGTTGCTTTGCAGTAGTTGCCTTGGCCTGCCCTGAACCGTCCCAGGTTGCGAGTTCGAGACAAGCCGCGTCCAGGATTCGTTCACGCGCTGTCGCGACCTGCCACAGTCTTCGGATATTTGAACTTAGCGGACTCGGCACACGTGTAATGTAAGGCTCGATCGTTGATTGCATGTCACTGGGTGCATACCGAAGTCCCGGCGCCATCCCCTCGAGCACGAAGATTTCGTGCAGGTCGGTCCGGTCCTGTACTCGGACCACGGCTTGGGACAAGGGCAAACCGATATATGCATGTCCTCCAAGCGCATACGCAGTTGGAACCCCCCGTTCGCCCTCCCACGACTCCAGCCAAGCGTTCAGGGAGCCCCATAGCTCTTCTGCATGCCGTCTGTAGTCCTGCTCAAGCCTTTCTCGTCTTCCCGGTGGAACATTCAGCAGCTCATGAAGGCGACTGTAATAGTTGTGTGAAGCGACCCCGCCTCCCGCATGCATTTGCTCGGCAGCGATCGAGAGAACGAGCAGCAGCGGTAAGGCGGGGGGTGTCCGTACCGGGTGTCTTCGATGGCGAATCGCGGCATCAGCTTGCCATCGGAAGGGTGTAACGCCGGGCCGATCGATCGCGAGCGTTTCGAGTACCAACCTGCTAACGGCCGCAATTGGTTCACCGCTTAGGCTCGACCGAGCGCGTATGCGTTCCAGCGCATGGATGTCAGCGAGTGCGTAGACCGGTTGACCAGCGTTCTCCAAACCAAACAGTTCGTCAGCGATGGCATCCCTGAGTTTGTCGTAGCCGCTATTGTCTATCCCCTGTCGCTGTTCAATCCTAGCCTTCACGACGCGCTTCCCCCCTCCGCGCCTCATTGCCCCTATTGAGCCTGATGACCCCTAGTGAGACGGTACGCTACCGCCAATTGCTTTGCGTCGCGACTTTGGCACGGGTATGCGTGCACCGCCCGCGCGCGTCAGCTCGCCCAGCAACGGTTCTGCGATCGCCTTCACTACCCGGGCGTTGACGGCATTCCCCAAGGCCTTATATGCTTGGAGATCGTTCCTCGGCAACTCGATATCTCCTAGGCACTGGAGTTCGGCACATTCCTGCGGCGTCATATACCGCCTAACGCCGACTAGGTGCCTGCCAAGTATTGGAACCTGGGTGTTAGTCATGGCAATTAGACTTGGCGCTGTCGTCGTGCGCTTTACACGTAGCCCGGATGCGCGAACCTGAATCACGTGCTTGTCGATCTTACGTTCCGCACCCTGGGCATTCCACTCGAACTTCTGGTAGCTTGAGACCATGCGCCAAGGTTCCCACTTCGCGAGCCAAGGATCGATCCATTTCCGGTTCTCGCAATAGAATTCACGGTTCTGTCGAATGAAGTCTTTCTTCCAGTCGGGAAACTTGAAGTCGTCTGCGCGACGGGCATGACTTGGAAGGCGCTCGAATTGAGCGGCACGGTCGAGGCCTCTCAATTCAAATCCGAAGCTTCCTAGATGCCGACTCAAACCACGACTTCCCTTTTCAGCCCATATCGCGGATGGGGTGGCCTCTTCAAAGGGGTACGTCGCTCGAAACTCCATCGCCCAGATTGGGAACCATGGAAGCTTCACCCTCGCTGGAGAACGTTTGAGAAAGTCATCCCACATGTTAATCGCATGTGTAGTCTGTGCGGGGATGGGCCGCACATCGACGAGATCGTGCTTCAGCACTGATTTTATGTCAGTGCTGCTCTTTTCGGTCTCAGGCCAACGAAATTGTTCAAGGCCATCGCGGGACCCCACGAAGTACGCCCGGTCTCGAATTTGAGGTATTCCGAACTCGTGGGGCGATAAGCGACGAACCCCGACCGAGTAGCCGATTGCTTCTAACTCTGCCAGTATTGTTTGAAGGGTCCCACCGCCGGAATGCTTGAGAATGTTTGGAACATTCTCAAGCAGGAAATGTCTGGGCTTCTTTGTCTGCAAGATCTGGATTACCTTGAAAAAGAGATGGCCCTGTGTCGTGTCCTTGAATCCCAGTTGTTCCCCCGCTTTCGAGAACGGTTGACAGGGAAATCCCGCTGTCAGAACGTCATGGTCCGGAACTTCCTGTGATATGATTCGTGAAGATGCGAGGTCATTTATATCCTTCCAAGCCTCGAGTTGATAGTTCTCCGCGTAGAGCGCATTAAGGGTTGGGTCCAACTCGGCAGCAAACACGCACGCTCCTCCGAGTTCTCGCAGCGCCACGTGAAAGCCCCCTAAACCTGCAAAGAGGTCGACGAAGCGGAAGCTGTACTCAGCCTCAGACACACGCCCCCCTCTTGTCCAGTGCGTGTTCCTTAGCTTAGCGACTCGGCGTGACAAGTTCGCAGAGGCGCTCTGAGCAGAGTCAAGCCGAATTTAGTGGTGTTCGTTCCGCCCGGTGAGTTAGCCGTTGACAGCTGCGCACGAGACTGGGCGGGCGGTTCGCCGATGTCCGGCAATTCGAAGGCTGCCGAGGTGCCGCCCAGTCAGGCCCCGTTGGTCATCCAGTTGGTGGATCAGTGCGCAGTGCTGGGCGGTAGCCCGCGTCCGCGAGCCACGCCCGGGCCCGTCCGAGCAGCCGGTCGTCGGCGTACTCGTACCACCGGTCGCGTACCCCCGGCCAACGGGCAGGGACGTCCTTGAACCGGCGGAACGCCCCACGACCTTCGATCGCGATGCCCAACCGGTCGGCACGGTCGCGGTCGTCGACGGTGCCGATGAACTGCACCATGTCGTGATACCCGGCGCGGGAACCCTCGCAATGCACCCACAGCCACCGATCAGGGTCGTCGGATTCGTCCTCGTCCTCTTCGCCGGTCTCCCGTGCGTAGTCGATCGCCGCCTGGGGCCACACCTGGCCGGTCAGGCGATCCACCCGGCCGCCACCGAAGGTCGGGTCGCCCTCCAGCACTCCGGCCAGTTCCTCCAGATCGACCGGCAGCGGCCGTAGCATCGGTGTCGGGCTCGTTCCGAGCAGGGCACCGAGCTGATCAGCCAGCTGTTCGTCACCGTCCCAGCCGCGCTGCCTCAATGCCCGCGCACAGGCACCGGCCAGATCGGCCGCGCCCTGGGTCTGCAGGGCAAAGGCAACGACCAGACCGTCACCGATCAACTGCAGGGCATCCCCTGGCAGGAGTTGATCGCCGACTAGCGCGACAACCGCGGGACCGTCGCCGCGGTACACCGCGCCTCGCAACTCGGATCGGAAGTCAGGAGGCCGCACGGCCCAATTCTGCGCGCAACGGGATCGTTCCCGGGGAAGTGCGACCGCCCGTCCACCGTCGGTTCGCGGGCGTCAACGACAGCGTGGCGAATCACCGGCCGACCCACCATGCCATCCTGTTGCTGGCCTGGCGTCGGATCTCCGAACGCAGTCGGCAGCGCGCTCGTAGGCCAGATGAGCGCCCACCACCAACCCATCGCAGGCAGTACGCCGAGCCAACGAACCCCAGCCACCAGCCCGACCTCGACCACACACGGACTCAGGCCGCCCGACGACCAAGGCCGCCGGCCACAGCGAGCCACGGATGATCAAGATAGAAGAGGCACAGACCCGTGAATAGGTGACCACAGGGCATGCGTGATCACCGCCGGGCGGAGTTCCGTCGGCGGGGTGACCACGGGCAGATCAGGCGGTGGGATCGAGGTGGACCGTGTGGCCGAGCTTCTCCAGCTGCCGCACGAACCGGCGCGTGTGCGCCTCGTTGTTACGGCGCAAGTACCAGTCCGCGCCCAGGTCCCGGTACGGCTCATCGCGGCTGAGCATGTAGTAGGCCGCGACCAGGATCGAGTGCGCCACCGCGACCTGCGCCCGTTTGACACCCCTACGGGAGGCGAGGCGCTGGTGCTGCTCGGCCAGGTAGTTGCGGCCGTGCATCCGGCTGACCGACCCGGCCGCCTCGATCAGGATCGCGCACAGCCACTTGTTGCCGTGTCGGGTCCCGGCGGTCCAACTGCGGCCGGCGGACTCGTTGACGGCCGGCGCGACACCGGCCCAGGCGGCCAGATGGCCCGCGGATGGGAACCGGGACATGTCCGCCCCGGTCTCCGCGACGATCACCTGGGCGACCTTCTCCCCGACCCCGGGGATCGTCTGCAGCAGTTCGATCTCGTGCTGCCAGGGCGCACATGCTGCGGCGATCACCTCGTCGCTCTCCTTGATGGCCTGCTCGACCAGGTCCAGCCGCCGCAGGATCGCCTTGGCCATCGTCGCGTGGTGCTCGGTGAAATTCCCGGTCAGCGCCTGGGCCAGGTCGGGGATCTTGACTCGCATCTTCCCCAGAGCCAGATCCGCGATCTTGACCGGGTCGGTCTGGCCGTTGATCATCGCCGCCAGCATCCGCCGCGCCGACACCGTCGTCAGGCTCGAAGCGACGGTCGACAGCTTGATCGACGCGTCCTCCAACATCAGTTCCAGCCGCACGGTCTCCCGCGTCCGGTCACCCATCAGCTGGACCCGGTGCCGGGTCAGCATCCGCAACTGGCGGATGTCAGGCGGCGGCACGAACGACGGGTTCAGCAGCCCGTGCTCGAGCAGCTGAGCAATCCACTCGGCGTCTTTCACGTCCGTCTTCCGGCCGGGCACAGCATGCATGTGAGCGGCGTTGAGCAGCCACACCTGCATGTGGTCCTCCAGGCAGTAGAACGTGCCTTTCCAGTACGTCGAGGTCGACTCCAGCGCCGCGATCGTCACCCCGCACTCCAACAGCCAGTCCCGCATCACCAGCAGCGACCCGGTCGTCGTCTTGAACGTGCGGGTCTCGCTCCGGCGCCGGCGGCCCCGATCCCCGGGCGTGCGCACGCACACCGTCAGCGTCGCCTTGCCGATGTCGATCCCAGCGACCCGCTCGAACATCACTTCCATGGCTCCCGCTCCCTTCCCGAGCGACGACACACCACGCGTCGCCCGGAGGGCCCTCTGCCAGGAAACAGACCCACGTGCTCTACGGCAACAATCCAACGGCACCCGAGAACCCCGCGCGCATACACCTCTTCGGGCTCAACCCGCACCAGTGTGCTTCGACGTCAACCGGACGACCCGTCGATTCTCATCCCCCAACGCCGCGATCGAACCCCACAGCAGGACACGCGATCAAGATCATCGCGGGCGGATACACCTCTGGCATCCCAGGCCTGACGGCCTGAGCCAAGATCGTTAACTCGCGGGCCCGGACCGCATGGACGGGCGTGGTGATGAGCCTGTCGCGGATGGCGTCGGTCGATTACTTGATCGATCACGTCGCCGCCGGCGACGGCCGCGCCGCCGACCCCACCGCGTCGCCGTTGACGCGGTACTACACGGCCCAGGGCTACCCACCGGGCACCTGGCTGGGCTCCGGAATCGCGGCGCTCGGGGCGGGCGGGATGGCCGGTTCCGAGGTGACCGAGGCGCAACTCCGCGAGATGTTCGAGGGTGCCCGCAACCCGTTCACCGGCGAGCGGCTGGGCCGGCCCCCGGCCAAGTATCCGACCCGACAGGAGCGGATCGACCTGCGCGTCGGCAAGCTCCCCGACTCCCTCACCGCGCAGTCGCGGGCGGCACTGGTCGAGAAGATCACCGCGGAGGAGAAGGAGACCAAGACCCGGACCGCCGTCGCCGGGTTCGACCTGACGTTCAGCGTGCCGAAGTCGGTGTCCGCGTTGTGGGCGCTCGCACCCGCCCCGGTGCAAGAGCAGCTGTACCTGGCCCACCGGGCCGCGCTCGCCGCCACCCTGGAGCTGATCGAGGGCGAGGCGGTGTTCACCCGCCTCGGCCACAACGGCGTCCGCCGGGTCCGCACCGCCGGCCTGGTCGCGGCCGCCTTCGACCACTGGGACTCCCGCAGGGGCGACCCGCAGCTGCACACCCACGTCACCGTCGCCAACCGGGTCCAGGGCCCGGACGGGCGGTGGCGCACCCTGGACTCGGCCACCCTTCACCAGGCCGCCGTCGCCTACTCCGAGACCTACGACCTGCTGCTGGCCGACGAGATCACCCGCCGCACCGGCCTGACCTGGGACCGCCGGGAACGGCAGGCCGGCAGCAACCGCCGGATCGGTCGGGAGCTGGCCCCGGTGCCGGACGCATTGATCGCGGCCTTCTCGCAGCGGTCGGCGGACATCGAGGCCGCGGTCGACACCGCGATCGCCCAGGCCGTGCTGCGCACCGGCCGCCGACCCGACGTCAACGCGATCAACCGGATCCGGCAACACCTCACACTGGCCACCCGGGACCGCAAACACGCCCCGAACCTGGCCGAGTCCGTGCAGCAATGGCGGGCCACCGCCGAGCACGTGCTCGACCGAGACCCCACCGACTGGGCCACCACCGCCACCACCACCGGACAGGCGGGCCCGCTGCTCGGCCCGGCCGACCTGGACGACATCGAGACCGAGGCGATCGCGCTGGGCGTCGTCGACGCCGTCGCCGCGGCCCGGCCGACGTGGACCCGGTGGAACCTGACCGCGGAGACCATGCGGCAACTCGCCGCCCGCGGCCTGCAGTTCACCATCCCCGCCGACGCCGTGGCTGTCCGGGATCGGGTGGTGGCCGCCGCGCAGCGGCTGTCCGTCGCGCTGACCCCACCCGAACTCGCCCCGATCCCGGACGCCCTGCGGGACGCGGACGGCGCCAGCCCATTCACCCCGCCCGAGGTGTTCACCTCGACCGCGGTGCTCGCTGCCGAGGACCAGTTGCTGCGGCTCGGGCAGGACCGGTCGGGGCCGGCCGTGGACCCAGACCGGGCCCGGCGGGTCGCCGGACAGGACCTGCCCGGCCGCGACCATGCGCTGGCCGCCGAGGACCAGCGGCCGGCCGCCGTGCAGATCGTGACCTCCGGCCGGGTCGTCGACGTGCTGGTCGGGCCGGCCGGCACCGGCAAGACGACCACGATGGCCGGCGTCCGCGCCATCTGGGAAGCCGAGTACGGCCCCGGCACCGTCGTCGGCCTGGCCCCCTCCGCGATGGCCGCCCAGGTCCTGGCCGCCGACGTCGGGATCGTCACCGACAACACCGCCCAGTGGATCGCCCAACAGGACCAGCAGACCCGACGAGAACATCGGATCCGGCTGCTCACCGACGCGATCACCACGCCCGAGAACCCGAACCGGATCCAGGGTCTGCGGGCTGCCCGCGGCAGGGTGCAGGGCGAGTACGACCAGTGGCGGCTGCGGCCCGGGCAGTTGCTGATCGTCGACGAGGCCGGCATGTGCGGCACCTTCACCCTGGCCCGCCTCGCCGGGCAGGCCGCGAAGGCCGGCGCGAAGCTGCTGCTGGTCGGCGACCCCTGCCAACTGTCGCCGGTCGAGACCGGCGGCGCGTTCGGCCTGCTGTGCGCACGCCACCCGGACCCGGCGACCCTGACCCAGGTGCGCCGCTTCACCGATCCCGACGGCACCCGCCGCGCCTGGGAGGAACAGGCCGCCGACCGGCTCCGGTCCGGCGATTCGACCGCCCTGGCCGAGTATGACGCTCACGGCCGGGTCCGGTCCGGCGACCAGGATCAGATGGCCGACAACGCCTACACCGCCTGGCTGTCCGACACCCACGACGGCCTGACCAGCGTCCTGATCGCCGCCGACAACGACACCGTCGTGGAACTGAACCAACGCGCCCGCACCGACCTGATCAGCACAGGGCAGGTCGACAACACAGCGACCGCCCCGGTCCGCAACGGCCTATCCGTCGGCCGCGGCGACGTCATCGTCACCCGCCGCATCGACCGCACCCAACCCGACGGCACCCCACGAACAGCCGACAGTGGCGACGGGTTCGTCCGAAACGGGCAACGCTGGCGGGTCGAACGTGCCCACCGCGACGGCTCCCTCACCGTCCGCCTCCACACCAGCGACGACACCGGCACGACGCCGATCAGGCTCTCCGCCACCTACGTCCACGACCATGTCGACCTCGGGTACGCGACCACCGCGCACCGCGCCCAGGGCCTGACCGTGGACACCAGCCACGTCCTCGCCGACGCCCTGACCCAACGCGAAGCGTTCTACGTCGCCATGACCCGAGGCCGCTACCGCAACACCGCCTACCTCGTCCTCGATCCGGCCGCCACGGTCCGCGGAATCGTCGACCACCCCATCGGCGGGTCGGCCGACCAGGATTCCTGGACCACCCAGCAGGTCGCCGAATCCATCAGCGACCATTCATCGGCCGATACCTCGGCGCACGAAACCATCCGGACCGAGCAGGACCGGCATGCCTCGATCCGAACATTGGCCGACGAAGCCGACGCGATCGCCGCCTATGCCCACGAGATCGCCGCCGCCGAACTTCTGCTCACCGTTTTCGGGGACCGGCCGGCCATCAGGCGGCTCCTGGACGACGAGCATTTCCCCGAACTCGTCCTGGCCATCCGGCAGGCTTATCACACCGGAATGAACATCGCCGGCGAATTACCTCGGATCGTTCCTGCCTATTCGATCGAGTCGATGACCGCGCAACAGCTGACAACGGCGATTCGCGTCCACCTCCGGACCCGCCCACGAAATGGTGGCGCCGAATTGGTGGCCGGGATCATCGTCGATGCCACGGTCGGATTGTCCGACCTGCAGATGCTCGACGCATTGCAGAAGCGATATGACCTCATCGAACAACGGGCCGATTCGCTCGCCGACGCGGCAATCGAAACCAGCCAAAGCTGGGCAACCGCGCTCCGGCGGGCGCAACACCCAGACCAATCGGGACCGCTCCTGCGAATCGTCGCGGCCTACCGGGAGCGTTGGGACATTACCGGCGACGCGCCGTTGGGTCCGCGACCCGATCAGTCCGCCGACCGCGCTCACCACGGCGACTACCAGCGGCTCATAGCAATGCTGACCCCAACGACCACGAGGCCAATGACCGCCACCGTCCCGGAATACGGGCTTAACCGGACCATGCGCGGTCGGGACCTGTAACGGATCCGGGCTGATTCGGGGGCGAGGCCTCGCCGTCGGCCCCGCCGGAATAGCTCATCGGGCTGTCCCCCATTGGTGGGTGGCGCCCACCAGAGGCGCCGGCGGAGATACCGAGTCGATCGGCCGACGACCCCCCCGTTCCGCCGCACACCCACGAGATGGGAGAAGCCCCATGTCCGCACGCATCACGATCGACGGCAACCTCGCCGCCGACCCCGATTTCGGGATCAGCAACGCTGGCACCAGCTGGGCACACCTGCGGGTCGCCAGTCACGAACGGGTCAAGCGCAACGGCGAGTGGACCTCGACCGATCCCGAGTTCTTCAATGTGACTGTGTTCGGCAAGGCCGCCGAGGACGCCGGCGACACCCTGCACAAGGGTGACCGGGTCACCGTCGAAGGACGCCCGGAGCTAGAACTGTTCGACCGCCGCGACGGCTCCACCGGCGCCGTGGTCAAGGTCTATGCCCGCAGCGTCACCCTGACCGCGGATGAGGCACCCGCCGCGAGCAACGGTCGAGACATCGTCGCGGACTCGGCTCCGACGATCCACCACACCAGCGAGGCGACCATGGTCGTTGGGGTGGGACGCACCGCGACCGCTCTGCACCGGACGCTGAGGGACCACGGCTTCCGTTGGAACGCGGCGACGACCAGTTGGAACCTGCCCAAGGACATGGACGTGCACACTCGCACCGCCCGGGTCAGCGACGTCGTCTCGATCGTCCGGGAGAATGGCCGCGACATCCCCGTCGTCAACGACCCCGGCCCGACCGCGACGGCGGTGGCGGTGCCGACCGCCAGGGTCGAGCCCTCCCCCGTTCCGGATCCGGCGCCGGCGCCGGCGAATGGACGGTCGCTGTGAGCGCCGCGGCCGTCAACGGCGTCGACCACGAACGGGACCGCCACTTCACCGCGAACGTCGTCACCACGCTCCGCGAGGACTACCGGCTCCGCACCGACGAAGCGGAACGGGCCGTCGGCCTGTTCCTGCGCCGCAAGACGGGATGGTCCACCCCGGACCAGGCCGCGTTCGAGGCCTACCGCTGGTGGACCCCGACTGTCGAACCCTCGATCGTCCTGACTCGCGAAGCCGAGCAACGCGTCCACGCCCGACGAGCCGACGCCACCAGCGGGTCTGATCCGCGTGCCGACCGCGAGGTCGGCGACGACGTCGATCTGCCCCGCGTCGATGCGGTGCGGGCCGATCTCGCGGCGACCGAGTCCGCGTTGGCAATGATCCGAGACGAGGGCCGGCGCAACGGATTCACTACCGACCAGGTCGAACTCGCCCGCCAGCTCCGGCTGGTGCTCGACGAGTCCCCGGTGTGGGACTCGATCACCGCCAACGACCCCGCGATGGCCAATCAACCGGAGCCGGCCGTGCTCGAGCCGGCTTTGCAACCGGAGACCGTCCGGCCGGGCAATGACTGGGACGACATCATCGCCGTCGACGCCGCGTTCGCGGGCCGCACCATCACCGTCCTTCGTCCGCCCGGGCAGATCGGCCCGTTCAGCTACGTCTTCCTGGCCGACACCCCCGGCAACCACTACACCGAGCAGGCCGCCGACACCTCCACGCTCGGCATGATCGCCGCCGGCGACGGCGAACCCGACCCGGCGCGGGCCGCCGAGTACGACGACCTGGGCCAGCAGGTCCGCCGGCACCTCATCGGCCTGGTCGACGCCGTCGCCGAAGCCCGCGAACTCCGCCAGCAGCAGGAAGGTCGACGGCTGCACGCCGCCCAGACCAGCCTCGGCTCGGTCGCCGAAGGCGCCTACCAGCGGCCGCGGCCGGCCCACGGGACCAGCCGGTGAGCCAACCGGCGTTCGACCCGACCATGTTCGGGGGTCAGCCCGGCACACCACCGATCCCGATGGTGGTGTGTTGGGACGACCTCGACCCCAGCACCTACACCCGACAGCTGACCGAACTCGCCGACTGGATCGGCTGGCTCCGCGCCACCTACCGGATCCCGGCCACCGTCATCCCACCCTGCTGGTTCACCCACCCCGGCATTCGGGAAGACATCGGCCACCTGTGGACCGGGTGGCTGCTCACCCGGCACCCCGACGCCGGCGTCGGCATGATCGGCCTCGACTGGGACCAACGCCGCGACGCCGCGATCAGCCGGCTCCGCGAAGCCACCGCCATCACCGGCTGCACCGCCACCCGCCACCAGGCCGAACCCGAGCCGACCGACCGGCTCCCGAGCATCGTCAACGACCTGTGGCAGGACCACATCACGGCCGAATCCGAGGATCGCGCACGAACGACCGCGCGGATGGCGGTCGTCGAGATCGTCACCGAGATCCTCCACGCGGCCGAGCTCCGACACGAACTCGCGCCCGCCATCCTCGCCGAGATCGCGAACGACCCGGCGACAAGCGACGGACAAGAGCGAATCATCGCCGAACGGCTCCTGGACCACGCCATCCAGGCGGTGGACCGGGCCGTCAACACTGCGGCCGCTGCGGCGACCACGATCCTTGACGCTCAACATCACGCCACTCTGGAGGCACAACTGGCGGACGCACGAGACAACTTCGCTACGTCCGCAGCGTCGTCCGCCCTGAAAAGCGGCTCGACCCCTGCAGTCACCGGCACCCTGTCTGACAGCTGGCTCGACGCACTCGAACACCTTCTTCCCGCCGATCTCGCAGCTCAGCGGGCGACGGCATCGGCGACCGCTCGCGAGGCGGCCATCGATCGACGAGCAGCGCGGCGACGCCACCCGGACATCGACGATCTCCTCAAGTAGCGTGTCCATCGATCCGTGACCTGACGGTCCACCGCTCTTTGGCCATCCACCTGATCCGGCCCGTAGGCAACCTGTAGGCCACTCAGCGGCCGGCTGACAGCAGGCTTGCAGAATCCTGGTGCCGACACGATCATCGCCACCATGGGGGACCTCCATTCGTACCCGGCCACCGTTGCTTGGATGACAGCCTTGGATGACTGATCCCGTGAGGACTTCTCTACTCATTCAAGCCCGGTGCTCTGAACGTGCTACCGTCGCATGCGGGTGGGGGCGCTCGGAGCGCGCTTCGACAGATGTCGGAGAATCACCGGGTTCGACTCCCGGCCGCCAGGTTATGCAAGCAAATGCTTGTGTAGCCTGGCGGCTCGGAGTCGAGGGGGGTCCAAGGTGGCATACGCCAGTTCCCAGGAGTTCACCAAGCACAGCGAGAACCTGAGTCAGGTTCAGAAGACCATGACTCAACTTGAGCGCCAGCACAAACAAGCTATCCGCAAGAATGATGAGCCAGCGGTCATGGCCTTAAGAATAGTTCACAGACTGTTGCTTGGAGTCGAGGCCGAGGCTCGCCTGCGAAAGATCATTTCGGACCCTACTGGCTTCAATGAACGCGAGCAAAGCGCAGCTTGGGACAAACGAGAGCAAGCGCAGCGCTGGACGTTCGTCGTCGAATTAGCATTCCGGCGCCACTATACGGTGCCCCTGCACGACGGCATCGATTCGAGCACGATAGGCACGAGCTTCAACCATTACCAACATATTGTTTCTACGATTGAAACTAGTATTCGGCCGGTGATTGAAGAGCGCAATAAACTCGCCCACGGACAGTGGCGATGGCAATTGAAAAGCCGCCAAGAGAAGATCTTTAAGGCAGATGCAGTACTCATGTCCGACATGAACTACTCAGCACTGACGGCGCGCAGGCAGTACTTGGAAGCAATCACTCAGCTGGTCTACATACTTGTCGTGTCCGAGCCGACCTTTCAGCGCGATTTCAATACGCTTACTCAGAAGATGGCCAATCTGACATCAGAGATGGATGGCAATCGGTATCAGGAATTCGCTAAGTCGATAAGGACACGGCGTCCTCCAGTTATTCAGGAATAGCTGCATCAGCAACGTCAATGTCGGGCATTGCGAAATTTTTGATCACTAACTCCGGGCTCGAGTTCAGGAGTATCCCCAACATGCTTGTGGACACCGCACCCACGTTCACAAGACCAGAAACAAGCGGCACGATACTGTCGTCCTGCTGAAGCACCAAGTTGACGAAATCGTCGAAAGCTGCGGTACTGCCGCCCTCGTTAAACCACTTCAACAGAACCTGCGCGCCTCGGCCGCTCGACCGCACCATTTCATTTATCGGCTGACGGCTTGCTTGGCTCGCTCCTGGGATTCGGATTTCCTCCCGACTGATATTTCCCTTGGCCAGCTCGTCGAGGACTTGAGCCGCTCCCACCTGTAGGATCCGAGTTTCCATGGGTTGAACGGTCGCCATTCTTCACAACTCGGAAGGCGGTCGGAAGTTCGCCTGCGGATGTGACAATCCTGCTGGCTTTCGACAAAATGACTGGTGCTCCTTCGACCGCATGGTCAAGCAGACCATCAAAGCATACTTGCTCAACCTGTCGAATTCCAACCATCGCCTCTGCCAGTAATGGTTGAAGATCAAATGACTCTGGTAGTCGATCAATATCGCGAGCGACAGGCCCCCAGACACGTCGCTCTTCTAGCAGGGATTGCCGGGAAGCCACCAGGGTAGCCTGCTGCTTGAATTCGGACCCCACAGGTGATGCCGTGAGTTCGATCGACGCGAGAGGAAGACCGCAGTGTTGGACGAAATTTCGCAACTTGTAAGCGAAGCGATAGCCCAATAACTGGTCAAATGCAGCGGAGGTAGCCTTCGCGAAATCTGCTTCATGTTGAGCATTGCCGGCGCGCTTTATGGCTAGCTCCTGGTGGTCGAGATACATTCGCATCGCAGAAAGCCAATTGGCTAGAGCCCCCATCACTGTTTCGCCAAGCCTAGTCCGGTCTGGGTTCCCAAACTCACGGCCCAGCTGCAACATGACAGTGACCAACTCGTAGGACTCGACCAAGTGAACGTAATTTGCTTCCAATAGCTTGTACTGAAATGAATGTTCTAGTCGCAGAATCGCGGCAGACGCAGCTTCGACCTGAGCGAACTCCTCTGCAGTGATGCGGTGAATGTATCGCACCGTGGCTCCGGCGGCGATGCGTTTGAGGACGTCGTCGGAGGTGTCGGAGAGCCAGTCGCCGATCCCGTCGGCTTGCAGCATGATCGTCATTCGATATCCATTCGTTGCTAGCTCATCCGAACTGGGTACAGGCGTTCCAGACCGCCAGCCCCGCGGGGTTTTCCAGCATCGCGACGACGACGGCGCGCTTGTTCGAGTTGTCCCGCATCGCCACCCAGGCCGACCGCATGTCGGCGGACCGGTCCAGGGTCACTGGCGTGCTGATCCCGCCCCAGGGGTTGGGGCTGCGGATGAACTCCGCGGTCAGGTCGCCGCCCAGCTTGTCCAGCTCGCCCGGCCCGTACTCCCAGGCACCGAAGACCAGGCCGGTGTTGTCCGCGCAGGACAGCTGGTTGGTCGGGCAGTCGCCGCCCAGTCCGGCCCGGCTGCCGGCGCAGGACTTGGCCTTCTGGGTGAGCGCACCGTCCGTGGTGAACGGGGGCAGGCCGTCGCCGGCCCGGACGTCGTTGATGTCGGCGGTCCACCGATCGGAGAGGTCGACGAACTCCCAGTCGCCGGGCAGCTGGGGCGCGTCGTCGATGCTGTAGTCCTTGGGGTCGCCGGCGAACGCGACCGCTTGGGTGGTGGATGTCCATCGCAAATAGGTGAGGCCGGCGCCCAGGAGTAAGGCAGCGGCCAGCCCGACCGCGATGCCGGTCCGGGCGCGGCTGACGACCGATCCGTTGGCCGACATCGACCCGGCGGCCCACAAGACTGCGCAGCCCACGACCAGCGCGACGGCCAGGACCAGGGCGAACAGCACGCCCTGGTTAATCCAGCCGGTGATCGCCTCAGTCCCCGGTTGGGGTTCCCAGTTCATGAGATGGACCCGTATTCCCAGTGCCAGGGTTCGGGCTTGGACCCGCCGGGCTGTGCCCACGGCGGGTGCACCCAGCCGAACCGGCCGGCGTTCGCGGTGAGCCAGTCGAAGGCCGGCCCGGTTGCGGAGTTGACGCCGCAGCAGGCGCCGATGTCGACGGCCTTGGCCCAGCCGTGGTTGCTGGTGCCGGGGACCGCGCACAGGCTGCCCTTTTCGGCCCGGCAGGCCACCTGTCCGGCATAGTCCCGGTAGGCATCGGTGATGCCGATGTCCTGCCCGATCGCCGCCTTGAACGCGGTGTTCATCTGGTCGAACGCCGCGGCGGCATGGCATTCCAGGAGCAGTTGCGGGGCGGTCGGGACCGGGCACAGCGCCGTCGCGGGGATCTGCCCGTTGGCGTAGCCGCCCCAAGCGGCGGAACCGCCGCCGTCCGCGGCGGCCACCGGAGCGGGGCACCAGTCGCTCGTGGCGGAGACCGGATCTGCGTTCACCGCCGCTGGCCGGTCGGTGTTCTGGTCTGCGGTCAGGTCGTCGACGATGGTGACGGCCTTGTCGTACATCTCCCGATAGATGCCGCCGTCGGACGACGGCGAGCCCTGCACGGTCTGCGCCGCGTTCCAGGGCGGCAGGGTTTGCCAGCCGGGTACTTCGACGAGCCGGTCGTAGAAGAAGCCCGCCGATGTGGCCGGGTCGATCAGCTGCTCCGGGGCGCCCCAGCCGGTCATCGGGCGTTGCTGGAACAGGCCGATGGAGTCCAGGTTGTTGCCGACGCGATCATGCGGGTACTGCATTGATTCTCGGGCGACGGCCCGTTCGGCGTCGTTGAGCTGGCGGCCCTCGGCCGACCCGATCAGGGTGGAGGTGCCGTCGTTGGCGTAGTTGTACAACGTCGATTCCGCCAGTGCGACGGCGACACCGATGGCCGCGGAGTTGTTTCCGAGCTTGCGGCCCAGGGCGACCGAGACGACGATCTTGGCGTTGCGTTCCTGCGCCGCGTCGAGATCACCAGGTCCGGACCCGGTGACGGCGCCGCAGTCCAAGGCGCCGGGCAGGAACCTGGGCTGGCGTTTGCCGTTGCTGCCGACCGCGGCGATGGTGACGACGACGGCGATTCCCAGCAGCAGTCCGACGGCGGTGGGACCGGCGAGGTGGAGTCTTCTGATGGCCCGCATCAGCCTGGTCCAAGGGCGTCCTGCAGGTGTTGCGGCAGGACGCGGTCGAGCGTGCAGTAGGAGGTGGCCGGCGGGCAGGCGACAGTGACGCCGAGTTGCACGGTGACCCGGGCGGGGTTGCCGGACTTGGTGGTGATCGTTTGCTGGCCGGTTACGTCGATCCCGTAGACGCCGGGCGACACGCCGATGCCCTTGAGGCGGTTGGCCGCCCACTCGGACACGGTGACGTCCGTGAGGTACACGGTGACGGTCGTGCCGTTGGCCTGGAGTGAATCCAGCGCCGGCCCCGCCGGGGTGAAGGCGGTCAGGTCCCGGGCCAGCTGCGACGGGTCCCCGTACGGGGACGGGGCGGCCGCGCGGAGCAGATCCTGGTTGCGGGCCTGGAAGTCGGTGCCCGAGTCGTAGGCGAGCACCGATTGTGCGACAAGCCGGGCAAATTCCAGGTGGTCGGTCTGCCCGCCGACGAGTTCGGAGTCGGTCGGGCTGCTGCCGGGCAGGATGATCCCCTCGCTGGAGGACGGCGTGGCCGATGTGGCGGTCATGGACGAGCGAGCGCTCACCGATGGCGCCGCGGCCGTCCCGGTCGGCTGGCCCGCCTCGTCGTCGGACAGGAATACGGTGAACACGACGACGGCGACGACCGCCACGGCCATGACGACCGCGCCGATGAGGAGGATGCGGCGGCGCCCGGCGGCGGGATGCGCAGAAGTTCGCATCGGTTCACACCGAGTGCTGCTGCTCGGCCGGGACGATTGTCTGGGCGACGGAGGAGGGAGCCGACACCGTCTTGCCGACCGCGTTGAACCAGCCGACCAGGTAGGCGGCGCCACCCACCAGTAGCGCGGCCGCCAGCGCGACGATCAGCGTCGTCTTGCCCCGCGAGGAGTGCTGCGGGTTGTTGCCGAAGGCACCGACCGCCCACAGGATCGCGCCGATCACGAACGCGGCGACGCAGGCAACCAGGGCATACGGGATCAGCCCCAGGACCAGACCCTTGAAGGTCGCCAGTCCCGGCAGCGTGGTCTCTGTCGCCCCGGTCAATGGGTTGTTTCCGGCCGGCGCCGGCGCCGGCGCACTCGGGGCCGTGGTGTCCTCCGGCGCGACGAACGCTCGAATCATGGATCTGCTCCTCTACTGGTGGTGCCGGACGACCCGGCGAACGGATGAGTCGACTCCCAGTGCAGGCAGCTCCCGTGAGCTAAGTACCTTGCTATAGTTATGCCCTAGCTGCGAAAGGTAGTTATTTAGTTATGGCTCGGTCAAGAGCTGCGGCCCCCTGCCAACCGAACGGACGGCACCCCAGTAGGCTGCCTACACACCGTGACAGGGCAGAGAGGGACCGACGTGGCCGACAGCGACGGCGGCATGCCTGACCTCGCCGAACGGCTGGACCACCTGTTCAGGACGGTTCCCCGGCCCGGTGGTCGCGGCCTGTGGTCCAACGAGCAGGCCTCGGTCGAACTCGCCCGGCAAGGAACGCCGATGTCAGCGGCGTACCTGAGCCAGTTACGCAACGGAAAGCGCGATAATCCGTCGGCGCGGCACCTCAATGCGCTCGCCTCACTTTTCGCGGTTCCGATCAGCTATTTCTTCGATTCCGACACCGCAGACAAGATCAACAACGATCTTCGGTTGTTGTCGGCCATTCGGGACAGCGACGTGCAAGCGATTGCTCTGCGTGCACACGGCCTTTCACCGGACGGACTCGCCAGCGTGAAGGGGATAATCGACCACATCCGAAAGGTCGAGCAGCTACCCGACGAGGGGGATCCCACAGATGACGTGGACCAGGATCCGCCCTCGCGACCCGAATGAGCGCGCCTACCAATACCTGGTCGCGTTGCTGCCGGACCCTGGTCCGCCGAGAAATTCGTCAACCTCGTGGCGGCCGACCGCCGCCGAGGGATCCGCCTCCTGCCCCATCAACTGAGCACCAGCGACGCGACCGGGTACGCGTTGCGCAGGCGCTTCGAGGACGTCATCGTCGTGCCGCTCAAGGCCTCCGGCTCCCGACGGGACACCATCATCTGCCATGAACTGGTGCACATCGTGCTCGACCACGCGCCGCACGTCACTGACGACCTCGAGTTTCTGTCGATGCTGGCGCCGCACTGTTCACCCGAGCTGCTCGAACGATTCCTGGCTCGGGACGGCTACGACACTGACGATGAGCGGACCGCGGAGGCAATGGCCACCAGGCTGATCACCCGCGCACAGACGCGTAGTCATCGGCGGACGGCCAACGGCGAACTCGACCGCCTGACCACCCGGCTGCGCTGATGGGCCTCGCACTCGCCGCAGCCGTCCTGTGGGCGGCGACGATCATCCGGCTGATCGTTACCGTCCGACGACCGGACGCGAGTCGCATCACGATGGCGGTCGCAGCCGTCTGTGTGTCCCTGGCGTTCACCCTCGGCGCGATCGCGCCGGCGTTCGACTCGCTCCTCTATTGGCCGAACGGCGCCGAACTCACATCGCACCTGCTCTTCATCGCGGGCGCCTACTTCACCCTGCTGTTCCTCTACGCGGTCCGCCACGGACACCTCACCCGAAGCATCGTCGTCCGCCACTCGATCCTGTTCGGCGCCGTCGCGCTGGCGATGACGATCCTGTTCACCATGGCCGACGTCCACGACGGGTCCGCCGGCAGCGCCTTCGCCAGCGCATACGCCAACGATGGGGCCGCCGTGCTCTACCGGATCACCTTCTCGGCGTACTTCGTCTACTGCCTGGTCACCATCGCCCGCACCTGCCGACGGCATGCGTTCACCGACGGCGACCGCGCCCGGACGTTGAGCCTGATCGGCATCGGGGTCGGCGCCGCGCTGGCCGCCATCGCGTCCCTGGCGTCGGCCCTGCAGATGGCCGTCAGCTACCTGACCGGCCAGCCCACACCGGTTCTGGCCGCCATCAACGTCGTCGGAGTCGCGTCCGCCGGGATCATCGCCGGCGTCGGCGTGCTCGTCCCGATCCCGCTCGACACTCTCCTGCGGTGGCGCAGGGCCCGCCGGATCAGCGACCACCTCGAACCGCTCTGGGCCGACCTCACCCACGCAATGCCGGAAGTCGTCCTGCCCGTCCCGCCGGGCCACAACCCGGTCGAACACGCCGAGATGGTCAGCACCCGGCGCCGGATCGAGATCGCAGACGCCCTCTACCTCATCCACATCGCCGAACCCGCCGCCTCGAACATCCGGCGCAGCCCGAACCCGCCGGAAGCACTCGGACGGGCCCTGCGCGACTCCGCGGCCTGGCGCGCCGACGCCCGCACCGGCATCCTCGCCGCCGACCTGCTGCCATCCGCCGACGACGACATCGACCAGCTCCTGGCCGTCGCCGGCGCCTACGGAGCCGCCCAATGAAGCGCGCCTACCGCAACCGGGACCTGATCAAGACCCTCGACCCGGCGAACGACTACCTGCGGATCTACCAGCTGACAGCCCTGTACGACTTCCCCACCGACATGCGCGTCGGCCTCAACCTCGCCTTCTACCGGATCTTCGCCATCCCGCACATGGCCGAACTGCTCGTCCAGTCCGGTGAGATCATCAACCGCCCCAAGAAGCGCGCGTACGACACCGGGCTGATCATGTACGAGATCATCGCCAACGGCTTCGACCACACCCGCAGCCGCGAGATGATCCGGCTGCTCAACCGCATCCACAAACCCTGGCCGATCAGCAACGAGGACTACCTGTACGTCCTGGCCGCGCTGATGGTCGTCCCGCTCCAGTGGCTCGACCGTCGCGGCTGGCGGCCGCTACTCGCCGCCGAGCGGGACGCCAGCGTCAACTTCTACCGGCATATCGGCCGGCTGATGGGGATCCGAGATGCCCCGACCACCTACGCGGACGCGGAACGCCTCGTCCAGGAGTTCGAGGGCCGGCATCTGCGGCCCAGCCCGGCCGGCCGCCGACTCATGGAGTCGACGCAACAGATCATCGTCCGCAAGCTCCCCGGACCGACCAAACGGATCGGGCCGGCCCTCACCAGCGCGCTTTTCGACCAGCCCCACCTCACCGACGCGCTCGGACTCCCCACCCCGAACTGGTCCCTGGCGCGGGCCGTCGACGGTGTCTTCTTCGCCCGCAAGGTCGTTCGGAGGCTGCGCCCCGCGGCTACCGAATCATGGTTCGAGCCGGGCCGGTCCGCGGGATCCGTCTATCCGCAGGGGTACTCCCTGCACCAACTCGGCCCGCCGGCTGGTCGAGCGGGTGATCCCCGGCCGGCGAAAGAGGCTCCGGCCACGGCCGAATAGCCGGGTTCGGGACGCTGCGTTCGGGACGCTGCGTGACGGGCTGCATGCAGGATTGGCCGCTCACCGATGGGAAAGATCGCCGGCCATGGCTTCGGTGAATCGCTCGAGCCGGTCGCGCGCCCGCGCCAGCGCGTCGATCTGGAGACGAAGCCTCTCGGCGAGCTCGGTGGCCGAGGCGATCACGGCCATCGCGTCCGGCTTCAGCGTGGCGGCACCGCTGACGGATTCGATGTCATCGACCAGCTGCGTGAGATCGTCGAGCTCGTCGAGGATGCGCAGCGCCCGGACGACCGCAGCCTCGACGGCTGCCGGGATCGCCACAGCCGGAGGCTCAACATCGCGCGGCGCGTCGTCGTGTTGCCGGCCCGGTGTGGGCGAGATGTGTTCGGCGGGATCGTCGACGGCGTGCAGCGCTGTCCCCGGCCGGGGTCCCAGGCCTTGGGCGAACAGATCCCACGGGCACTCGTCGGGCGATTCCGGGTGGAACTCTCCGCAGATCGAACACTCCTGCACAGCGCCACCTTTCATGCGCCGCCGGTAGGTCTTTCCGTCGCGACCCTGAATGGTCGATCCATCGTCGACGTCCGGCGCGGCGGACTTTCCTGCGAGTCCACGGTGGACGGTTCCGATTCCCACGCCGAGGACCTTGGCGATCGCGCGAACCGACATGCGCGCGTTCGACATCGTCGCCACGGCCTCGGCCCGTTCCTCGCGGGGCACCGTCAGCCGAAGGTCGCCCAGCCGGTCGTCGACGTATTCGTCCCAGGTCCGGTAGCCGAGGGCCAGGTAGGCGCGGCCCTGGTAGGCGATGGCGATGTACTCCCAGGCGCGTTCGACCATCGTGCGGATCTGCACGGTGACCTGTTCCGCACCGGCGGACGACAGCTCGCCGATATCCGCGTCGTCGTCCCAGTCGACATCACCACGTTGCTCGTCGTCGCCGACGCTCGGGCTCTCGAACGGCAGGACCGTGCCCATCACGCCGCCCTCTTGCGGCCCGTCCGGACGGGACGCCCCTGGACCGCGGCCCGGATGACGCGCATCAGCTCCGGATTCGATTGGATTCCCTTGGCGCCGAACAGTTCGATCTGGACCGCCGCTCCGGTCACCTTCGACTCGGGCCGGCACCCCGGGCCCGATCCGACGGTGAGCAGGTCCAGCGCCGACCACGTCGCGTCCGGCACACCTGTCTGGTGGGCGGCCATCTTCGAACGCGACCGCCGCGACGAGATCGCCGCGGCAGCTGCCGAAGCCATCACCGCCTGCAGTGGTGGAACGGGCCAGGACCATCCCTCCCGGGCCAGCATCGTGGCAAGGGTTCGCATCCAGCCCGGCGCGGCCATCTTCGACGGCTCGTGGTCGCCCGCTTCGGTGACCGTCTCTTCGACGAGCTCGCTCACCGCGCCGACATCCGAGTCCCGGACCGCGCCGATCAGGCCACGCGTCGATGCCGACCCCATGCAGGTCTGGGCGGCGGCCGCCTCAGCCGCGTAGGCGCGACGGACCGCGATCCTCAGCAGGCCGGGCGCGTCGGCGAACCGGCCTGCCCGCACCAGCCGGTCGATCTGTTCCCAGACCACGGCCAGCCCCTCGTCGGTCAGCCAGCCAGCCGTCCGGGTCCACTGCGCGGCCTCCCGGCGGCAGGCCGATTGCATGATGCCGATAGCTTGGTGGCCCGAGTCGCTCCCCCACCCCAGGTCCGCCACCTCGGCGAGCACGGAGACCAGGCGATCACCGGTGCTCTCGGCACTGGGCAGGCACGGTATCGGCCGACCACCTTGGCCGTTCTGGCTGCGTGCGGCGTGATCTGATTCAAGGTCATCGTGGCCGCGCCCCGCTTTCATGACGCGTCCAGGGTGGCGACCCGGCAGCTGGCCTCGAAGACCTCGACGTCGCGGAGACGGTACCGGACGGCGCCGCCGATCTTGACGTACGGGACACCCCGACCAGCCGATCGATCGTTGGCCAGACTCCCGGCGTTGACCTGCCATCTCTGCGCCAGATCTCTTGTCGTCAAGAGTGTTTCACCGGTCTCCATCGGTCCTCCCATCGATGGTTGGTTCCCGCGATCCCTGGCTCTCCGACATTTCAGACTTGGTGGGCGGTGCGGGCTGGGTTCCAGCGAAACCGACACAACGCTCATGTGGAGCTAGCCATGGCTAGTCTTGATGTAGTCTTTCCCGATCACTCCTTGCTACAGTTATGCATCCGAGCCGACTCCTCGTCGGCTCCGGTCAGCGGGAGTCACGGGAGGTGACCGGTGACCACGAACGCGGAGCGGATCCGGTCCCTGCGCGAACGCCGCGGCTGGACCCAGCTCGAAGTCGCGCAGCATCTCGATCGGCTGGCCTGGACGCAGAGCGGCAAGCACGTCGGGGTCAACGCCGACATGGTCGCCAAGTGGGAACGAGGCGTCAAAGCCCCCAGCCGCCGGTACCAGGATCTGCTGGCCTGCTTGTTCGACGACGACCACCGGAACCCACCCGCGACCAGTGAGCCGAATCGCCAGCCGGAAGGCCCGGAAACCGATCCGATCGACGTGCTCGTTGCGCGGACGGGGTTGCTCCTCGACCAGCTCGGGAGGGATGCTCTGATCCTCAGGCCGCGCGTGCTTGAGGTCTGGGGGGCGGAAGCGTTGCGGCGACGATCGTTGTTGAAGCTGGTCACGCTTGCCCCCGCCCTGGCCCTCGTAAGCCATGGCGGTACCGACGCCAGCTCGCATACCGGGACCGCCGCGTCACTCGCGAACCTGGCGGACGGCTACCAACGCCTATACCACATCACCGCCCCAACGCTTCTGATCACACCGGTTGTCGCCCACCTGGACGTCACCCGCGAACTCCTACGAGAGGCCCGCACCGCGTGCTTACGACGAGCACTGCTCAAGAATCAGGCGCAGGTTGCCCTACTCGCCGGCCGCATCTCGTTCTTCGACCTCAACGACGCGATCGCCGCCCGCGGGTACTACGCACTGGCGATCGAATCCGCCATCGAAGCCGGCGCCCATCACCTCACGTCAGCGGCACTAGGCCACACGGCCTTCATCCCAGCTGCCGAAAAACGGATCACGTCGGCAGTCCAATACCTGGATCAGGCAAACACGGTGTTGGGCCGAGATCCGCACCACCGGCTCGTATCGTGGCTCGCGGCGGTCGGATCCGAGATCACCGCCAACGCGGGCTCCGCCCGTGAAAGCCTCGACTACATCGACCGGGCCAGAACCGCCTTCAGCCGGCCACGCCTCGCGCCCGAACTCCCATGGTTCGACTTCTTCGACGAATCCCGCCTCAACGGATTCGCCGGCTACGCGAGCCTCCGTGCCGACCGGCATGATGAGGCACTGGCCCTACTTTCAGTAACTCTGAGCAACCTGCCCGACCAGGCTGTGAAGCAGCGAGCCGTGGTCCTCGCCGACCTCGCCACGGCCCACCTCAGCCAAGGGAACGTCGACCAGGCCTGTGCGATCGCCATCGACGCCGTCGATCGCCTACGCCAGGCGGGTTACGCGACAGGTGTCGATCGCCTCCGCGCGCTTCGATCCCACTTGGCCCCGTGGGCCACGTCCACGGCCGTCCGCGATCTCGACCAGCACCTGGCTCTCGCAGCATGACGACGCTCGACGAGCGACTTCGGGGCATCAAGGCCGTCTGGTTCGACGTCGGCGAAGTACTGATCGACGAAACCCGCGAGTACGGCACCTGGGCTGACTGGCTCGGCGTCCCTCGACACACCTTCTCCGCGGTTTTCGGCGCCGTCATCGCGTCCGGACGCGACTACCGCGAAGTCTTCCAGCACTTCCGCCCCGGCTTTGACCTCGAGAAGGAGCGCCAAGCGCGCATCGACGCCGGACTCGGCGAGTACCTGAACGCGAACGACCTGTACGCCGACGTCAGACCATGCATGATCACGCTTCGCGAGCGCGGCTACTTCGTCGGCATCGCAGGCAATCAGACCGTCCGAGCCGGCCGGTTCATCCGCGAACTGAACCTGCCCGCCGACGTTATTGCCACCTCCGACGACTGGGGGCTGAGCAAGCCGTCGATCGAGTTCTTCGACAAGCTCGTGGCTGTGTCCGGGCATCCTCCGAGCGAAATCCTCTACGTCGGCGACCGGCTCGACAATGACATCGCACCCGCGAATAGGGCCGGTCTTCTGACCATTCAAGTTCGCCGCGGTCCCTGGGGCCTGATTCAGAATGCGATCCCGCCAGAACCACGGCCCAACACCAGTTTGAGCGCATACCCCACGCTCACAATCAGGGACCTTTCACGATTGGCGACTACTCTCAGCGAGGCGTGAAGACCGACGGTCGAAAGGTCTTCCGAATCGTCCGGGCGACAAGTCCCAATATCGTCATGCTGACAACCCACCAACAGTTGCACGAAGGCCAACATCTGACTTCTGCCACGACGGGGCGCCGTCCGAACAGCTATTTTGTACAGACAACCGGCTATCAACTGGCGAACCAGTCGTGTAGATTGTGTTCAGTTTGCCTCCCGCGGCCGACCATGTGAGCGAAAGCCTGACTCTGGCGCCAGCTCCGACCGGGACACTCTGAAAATTGAACAACGTATCGCCACTGGCCACTGAGCTGGTTGTAGCTTCCAGTCTTCCGTCCACAAACAATCTTGCTGTGACAGTCACATCTGGGTTGGGATCGATCTGCACTGTAGCCGTATCGATCAGACCGATGCCCGGACCCACAGCGAACTCTTGCTCGACCGTACCCCCTGGCATCGACTCCGGGCGACCAGGATTTCCAGAACAAATCGGAGTGCCTGGGCCCATGGCAGGTCCATAATTGTCGAACGCAACTACACGTCGAGGTGCAGGTGTCGGCGAAGGAGTTGAGCTCGTGGTCGTCCCAAATTCGCTCTGGCTTTGAGTCGATGTGTCAATTGCTAATGGAGATTGCCCGGATGTCGACTCGGCAATTGGTTCCGGAATTGCGCTCGTGCTCGACAAAGCAAGCGAGCTGGAAGAACTCTCACTGGACGATCTTGCGGTGACTGGAGCCGGCGCTAATGATTCCTCAGAAGGACTCGTCGAAGACGCCCGGCTCAGGGGTTCCGTGGTCGCGGGTGCTTCGACTTGGTTCTTCGCCCAGACCGTAAAGCCGAATATCACGTTCCCATAGGACGCGACATTTGCATCGACGATAAAGTCGAAGAAGTTGCCTAGCTTGTTCACGAGCTCACCCCACCGAGTCGCCTTAACGAGGCCCTCAGTAAGCTTAATCTTCTTGCTCAGACTCACGACGTCGTAGTTGACGATCCCACCAGTCGAAGCCATTACATCTCGGGCCGCAACCGTTAGAATTCCCTTGATGCACTGCGCCCCTCCTTCTGTCAAGACGTTGTAAATTGTCGACCTGTCAGGAACTCCGGCTGCAGCGGTCCCACCTAGAATCTTGGCGCAATCCTTCGCGGCCGCCTGGGCAAACATGTCAGCAACCCATTTGTTGGCCGCCATGTTGACCGGAAGGTCCAAACCGTGGTCCGTCACTATCGCAAGCAGATCTGCTGTCATGGTTGCCGATGACGGCAGAATAGGAAACTCATGGCCCTGTCCAGGATCGAGGTGCGCGATGCCGACTGCGGCACGCGACAGCGGCGGAAGGTAGAGCCCGACATTCCTAACTGACCAGTCACCGATCGCATTTCTGAACGCTTCCGATAGGCTTTTCGGCTCTTCATGCCACCCATACTGCACTTGCGCGCCGTTATAGTAGAGAACCATGCCGTATGGGCGGTTGTTGACTATCTGCACGTCAAGAACGTCGTCACCCTCATGACCCTGCATGCATGACCGAATCACCAGTGCAGGCTGGCTCTCGCTCCCGGCGGACGACCGATACCATTCTGGCGTCGGGAGATTTTGCGTGTCGCATTGAGGTGTTTCCGAGCTTCTGCGTCCCGCCCATTCCCCCACCGTTTGGCTGAAGGTTCCCAACAAACTTGGCCAATCCCACTCCCAGAATTGCCAAGTCGAGAAGTGCTCAAGTGACGCAGAGACTGTCTTCGTCTGAGGGTCGTAGGTTGACGGGTACTCGGTCCAGTGGTCTGGATCGTCGGACTGGTAGGCCAATTGCAGTAGCCCCTGCTCAGCAGCGGCAGCTTGCTCATCCGACAATTGCAGTGAAAGGTTCAAGTCCGATCCATCGATGATTTGCCCAGCAGTGTCAAGCGTAACGGGAGTGCTGATAGGTTGATGGTTCACCCAGTCCACTTGCGGAGCAACTGTGGCGACAACTGTGGCGTTGTCCGAGATCGCGCCCGGGGGGACGAACAGGTTCATACTTGTAGCCAGCGTGAGATTCTGACCAGACGTCGACATGAGCGGGTATCTATCATCCGGATGGCCAGAAGCAGACCTGAAGACTGCGACACCGACCACCGCTAACACGACGAGCGTGGATGCAGTCGCAATCCTGGGCCGGGAGCCACTATTCGAACGAGGCCTGAAGCTCTGTTGATCGCTCTCTGAATTGGCAACTAGATATTTAGCACGCTGAATCAATCTTGCTGAGTAGATTCGCGCTGCTTCGTCTCTTGCCTCCGGGGTGTACACAATTTGGGAGAGGGCCCGGTCTTCCTTGACATTGAGCGCGCGCTTCACCCGTCGGGTGCGGTCAAAATCAGATTCCGGCAGAATTGCTTTCATCAATGCCACGACAAGGTCTAAGGCAATGAAGAAGGCTGGCCAGATCCAAACGAAAGGATCTTCTTTGAGCAGGGTTACCAAGGCAGTCGTTTGAGCCGCAAGGCCGGTGTTCTCCGAGGTGGCTTGAGTGGCAGATGCCACTTCGGCCGCTTTTGCCGCAATAGCGTCGTTAAGAATCTTGTTCTGCGAGTCCCTGTCCGCCGTCAGGCTCTTGACCACTGAATCATGATTGGTTTGAATCGGAGGGAATACTATGTCGCGATAGTTCTCGTAGGCCTCAAGCAAGGTCTGGGCTGTCTCCCCACGGGTACAGCGATCACCGTTTGCCGCATAGTCTCCATTCACACAGATTTCATCGTCACTCCACTGCTTCTTCAGATCGTCAAGGCGTGCCTGTGCATCTGCCAAGGTTTGATCCGCTGCCGCAATCTGTTGATTGTATTCCGCGATTCTTGAGTTGGCGTCAGAAATCGTGGCGTTCCACTTCGAGTTTTGGGTGGTCGTTTCAACGATCTGGGCGGATTCGGCCGCATTCTTATCTGATACGATCTTTTCTAGAGCATCGCGATACATGAATAGGATGGTCGTATGTGAGATTACGATACCTATCGTGAGCGAGATCAAGCCTCGAGTTAGGACCACCTTCAGTTTAGCCCAGGGACTGTCGCTTGTTAAGGGCGATGAAGTTATGAGGATGTCAACGGTCAAGACAACGGTCGCCACCAATGCGCCCACCAAAGCTGCCCCGGGCAAAGGAAGTTGGAGATTCTCGTAGAATGTGGCTGTTGTAGCGAAGAACGCCCAGGCGCCGACCGCCAGAAGAAGCAATCCGGTTGCGGTGTGTCGAACCCTATTGTCAGGATCATTAGGACGCCGAGGATCGCCACCGCCCAGTATGGCGAGTTTGTTCTGAAGCCATGCCATCCTATTTCCCCCTCAGCCGACAAGCCGATGCGACACGTAGAAGGCGCCCTCGCGAAGGCGTCAGGTCAGGTGCATTTTGATTGTCCATTGGACTGTTTCGGCGGTGAAACGAATACATTTCGCATGGATTAGGACCAGATTCCTCGCAGCATCTACGGGCTCCTCCAAGCTAAGCCGGCCGCCTGTCCATGGCGATCCGGTCGATCATGGCATGTGGAACGAATCGGGCGGACGTCGGTCCCCCATGGTGCGCGGGCTCAAGGGTCCCAGACCCTTTCGCGCCGAGTCGAACCCCGGCCTCCAGCACCGCGGATGGACGATCACCGCGGACCCGGCTTGGTTGGACCCAATGGCGAGCGGCTCGTCGCGGCCCCGATTCACTATCGGGCCCGGTGGTTTCAGGCGGGTCGGGGCCAGCCTCGCTGATCTCGTCGTCACGATGGGTCGTCGACGAGCGCGCCACGCAAGTTGACAGTCTACCGTCCGGGAGATGACAGTCGACTGCATCCGTTGCCGGGGCTTGCCACTATGGCGAGTGCGCTCGACCATGCAATTCCACGATGCTCCGTCTCCCGCTAGCGCTAGCTTCCACGACATCGTCGAAGACCAACCACAGAACCGGTGTCGTGTATTTGTGGCGAGGTTTTCAAGATCAACTCGCTACTTGATTCACACGTCCGGTAGGCTGACCTGCAGAAACGTGGGGCGAGAGGGGCTCGAACCCTCGACCTGACGGATTATGAGTCCGCTGCTCTGACCAACTGAGCTACCGCCCCGGCGAAGACCCTACCGGCTTGGTCGGACCGCCAAGGAGCGTGGCCACACCCGACACCCGGTCTCCCACCGAACACCGGCCGGACCTCAACCCGATCGACGACTGCCCCATCGGCCTGAGGCCGCCCGGACCCAGGACGACGGCGCCGAGCCACCCGGGGCACACAGGGAGCAGCACGCTGGCGCCGCCAGACCACGACCGGCCGTCCGACGGCCCAGCGCGCCCGACGACTCAGCGCCCCCGGCGGGCTGTCCGGTTCGGCTTGGCCGCTGATCTAGGTTATTCTTCAGGCCGCGTTGCCGAGCGATCGGTGCGCGACGGTCCTCCGTAGCTCAATTGGCAGAGCATCCGACTGTTAATCGGACGGTTGTTGGTTCGAGTCCAACCGGGGGAGCTTCGCTTCCCAGACCGCAGGGCCCGCCCACCGGGTGGGCCCTCTTTCATCTTCTCGCCAGCCGTACCGTCCATCGAGTGATGTGCAGAGCGTGATCGATCAGTTACGCTCCGCGCATGTCACCGGGGGCTCGGACGCAGGCGTCGACCAGTTGGCACCCACCGCCCCCAGCATCAGCACCGGCACCACCGAGCAAGCCGATGTCCACGCTGACCGCGTTGGCGATCGCCGGCGGCATCGTGGCCGTCACGGCGGGGGTGGCCCTGGTCGTGGTCCGACCCGCGGGCAGCTTCACGGCGCGAGGATCGGTGATCCTGGACCGCGCCTGCGCGACCTATGGCACCGACGACGGCGACGTCAGGGACGGCGCTCAGATCACGGTCAGGTCCGACGGTCAGGTCGTGGCCCTGGGCCGGCTCCGCGAGGGTGAGCAGCGCGACAACGGCCCGGTCAGCCTGTGCCGTTTTCCGCTCGTCATCGACGACGTGCCCGCGGGCCACGAGTTCTACGAGGTCGAGGTCGCCCATCGGGGCGCGGTGACCTACTCCGAAGCCGACCTGCGGGACGGGCTCCGGCTCACCCTGGACTGAACCACCACGCCACCGCGGCCCCGGCCCGCCGAGAGTGCCGCCCCGGCCGCGCCGACCAAGGCCCATGGCACAATGGAGGAGAACCCCCGGCGTTGGGACGCCGGGGGTTTCGCGTTTCCCGAGATCCCGATACGACGACGAGAGCAGGCACCATCATGGCCATTCCGAGCTTCCGGCGACGCCCGGTCGGGGCCCCCGCGGCCGGCGACACCAACCGGGTCAGTCCCATGTCCGAGACCAGAGGTGCGGTGCTGCACCTGTGCCGTTTCCCCGAGAAGTGCTGCACCACGTGCGATCGCCATCGCGACCGGTGCTCGCATCCGATCGGCCGGTCCACCTGGTGAACTCCAGCTGTGCTTGGACCCTCCTGGGATAGGGAAGACTGTCTGAGCCGGGTCGGCTGATCCCGGCCCGGCTTGGATCGACCTGGAGGTTCCCGCAGATATGTTCCGTCTCGCGTTGGGCATCGGCATCGGATACGTCCTCGGCTCCCGCGCCGGGCGCGAGCGCTACGAGCAGATCAAGCGGTGGTCGTCGAAGGTGGCCGACCACCCGGCCGTCCAGGGCGCCGCCGGCTTCGTCCAGGCCAAGGTCTCCAGCGTCTTCTTCAAGGACACCAACGCGCACTAGCCGGATGCGGTCCGCGGTGGCCCCGATGCTCACGCCCGGCCCGGGCGGATGTACTCCTCGATGACGACGCCCGACTCGAACGGGCGGGTGCCGGCCAGGGTGAATCGGTGCGGCTCGTAGCGGGCCGCGCCGAACAACGGGATCCCGGAGCCCAGCGCGACGGGATAGCGTTTGAGGATGAGGCGGTCGATGTCCGGCCGGAGCGCGCCGGCGAGTTCGCCGCCCCCACAGAGCCAGATGTCCGGGCCATCTTCCTGTTTCAGCCGGCGGACCGTCGCGACCGGGTCATCGGTCAGCGTGATCGCCGGGGCGACGTCGCGTCGGTGGCGACTCGCGACGACCTGACGCAGGTGCGGGTACGGGCTGGGGATGCCTAGCGCGAGCGCGGGAGTCAAGGTGTTCCAGCCCATGACGACCGTGTCGAACCGGGTCCCCGGCGGTTCGATGCCCAGCGCGGCGTGCGCCTGCACGGGCAGCGCATCCGCGAACTCCCCGAACACCACCGACGCATGGTCCCCGTCGATCAGCAGCGCCTCGAAACCTCCGTCGGGGTCGGCAATGTACCCGTCGATGCTGACGGCGACGTAGTAGACGAGTTCTCGCATGATGCCTCCCACCGGTGCTGCAATCACGACACTTGTCGTGGTTAAAGTACAACACCTGTCGTGGTTTGGCTAGCATGGCGTCATGGCCCGCAACGACGAACGACGGTCAGCTCTCGCCGATGCCGGGATCCGGGTGCTCGCCGAGGACGGCGCCCGCGGCCTCACCCACCGCGCGGTCGACGCCGCGGCCGGCACGCCCCGCGGCACCGCCTCGAACTACTTCCCCACCCGGGACGATCTGGTCGCCGCACTGGTCGACCGCATCGGAGAGCGGCTCCGGCCCGACCCCGACGGTCCGCTCTCACGGACGACCCGGGCTCCCGACCGGACGCTGTTCGCCGAGTACGTGCACGACGTCGTGCGCCGGCTTCGGTCCGACCCGCATGTCGCGCTCGCCCTGTTCGAGCTGCGGCTGGAATCCGCCCGACGTCCCGCCGTCGCCCAGGCGCTGAGCAGGTGGCGACAGCAGGCGTTCCGGGACGATCTAACCCACAACGACGACTCCGGACTACCCGGCGGCCGGACCGAGATCGCCCTGCTCCACTACGCCATCGACGGCTTGCTGCTCGATCACCTCACGGCCCCGCTGGACACGGGCCTGACCCTCGACGAGGCCGTCGACGAGTTCGTCGACCGCCTCCTGCGCTGATCCCGACCCTTGGCTCGGCGAACGCCGTCACCGGTCCGACCGGCGATCGCTAACCGTTGCGCTCGGTCCGCGTGCCCTTGGGCAGGTGCACGTCGACGCCGCCCATGAGGGCCAGCCCGTTGATCCGCACCACCGGCCCGTCGACGGTCCCCGGCGTCCGGGCGTTGTCCTCGAACGAACCCATCAACCCAACGCCGTTGACGACGACCGTGACGTCCTCCGGGACGACGATGTCGATGCCGCCCATGATCGCCAGCGCGGTGATCGTGACCTGACGCTCGGCGAAACGGGCCTTGGTCAGGTCGATGTCGACCCCACCCATCACGGCCACCGCGGAGAACTGGGCCGGCACCACCCAGGCACCGGCCCGGGTCGCCCCGGACATGATGCCGATCGCGACGCTGGACGTCGGGGTCCCGCCGATCCGCTCGGTCGTCGATCCGGCGGTCGGTTTGTTCAGCGAGACCGGCGTCGCCGCCGGCCGCGGCGCCAGCTCGCGGTGTCCCGGCAGGTCCCAGGTCAGCGGTTCCAGCTCCCGCAGCGTCTTGGTGCGGTAGAGGGTGTCCAGCCGCTCCTGCAGCTCGACCGGGGTGATCCGGCCCTCGTCGGAGGCGGTCTGCAGGATCCGGGCCACCGCGTTCCGGTCGTCGTCGGAGGCCCGCAGCTGGCCCGGATCGTTGGGCTGATCGGCGTGCGCAGTCATCGCCGCCAAGTCTAGCCAGCACGCTGGATCAGCCCGCCGGCATTGTGTCGGCCAGCTCGTCGGCCACCGCGAGCACGGCGGCGGCGAATCCGGGTGCGCTCAGGTCCGCCCCCGGGTCCAGGCGGACCTGCCGGGTCAGCCCGTTGCGGCCGGGCACCCGGCGCAGCACGACCCATCCCCCGGCCCC
This sequence comes from Nakamurella multipartita DSM 44233, assembly GCF_000024365.1. Classification (NCBI taxonomy): domain Bacteria; kingdom Bacillati; phylum Actinomycetota; class Actinomycetes; order Nakamurellales; family Nakamurellaceae; genus Nakamurella; species Nakamurella multipartita. Next base: position 2,132,379 of record NC_013235.1, on the reverse strand, counting down.
CGGATACGGCAGGTGCCGGCTGGCCGCGACCGACCGGCGGACCCGGTTGTGCACGACATCGGTCAGGCCGCTGCGGGTGGCCAGCGCGAACACCAGCTCCGGCTCGTCCACCAGCACCTGGACCGCGCCGGTCACCTGATCGCCGAGGCCGTCCCCGGTGTCGATGCGGTCGGCCACCCGGGTGGACAGCACCGAGAGCATTCGGGCGGTCAGCCGGGCCCGGGCGATCAGCTCCCAGCCGATCCGCTCGGCCCGGGCCGCCGGGCCGGATGGATCGGTGACCACCCACAGCCCGAACCGGCTGACCGCCAGCATCCGCCCGTCCTCGCAGGGAGCGGTCACCAGGATCCGCTCGTCGGGCTCCATCGCGGCGCGCAGGACGGCCGGCAACACGGGGCGACGCCACCAGCGGCTCGCCTTGGTCAGCGGGCTCATCCGCCGATCGCCGGACTCATGAATCTCCCCAGGCTCGTTTGGTCAACGCCAGGCGGTACATCATGAACTCGGCCAGGTCCGCGTTCAACTCCCGGGCCAGCGCGCTGTCACCGGTCGCCTCAGCCCGCTGCAGGGCCGAGATCAGCCGCTTCTCCTGCCGGATCGCCTGCCGCTCGGCCAGCCGGGCCAGGATCGACCCGGCGTACCGGGCGTCGACCTCATCGGAGAGCCATTCCGGCCGTTCCACGGCCAGTTCGGTGACCAGCGACCTCAGCCGGCCCTCCGGCAGCTCGCCGCGGACCTCGTCCACCCAAGCCGGGCCGCTGCGATCGCCGCTGGGGCCACCCAGGGCGCTGATCGCCCGGTGCACGGTCGCGTAGGCGGGGGCCCGGAACACCTCGGCCTCGATCATCCCGTAGGCCGACGCGACCAGGGCCGGCTGCTGCAGGGCCAGCTTGAGCGCCTCCCGCTCGGCGGTGAGCTCCCGGTCCCGGGGATCGGGCCAGTCCAGGTCCGGCGGCTCCGGTTCGGGCGGCGGCTCGGGATCGGACCGCTGTCGCTCGCCGGCCCTTGACTCGGGACGCCGCCGCGGCTCGGGGTCCGGGGCCTGGGCCCGGGTCTGCGCGGCGCGCCGGACCCGTTCCCGGGTCTCCTGGATGTCGGTGCCGGCGTGCATGGCCAGGGTCTTGGCGAACTGGTCGCGCAGCAGGTCGTCCTTGATCCGGGCGACCAGCGGGACCCCGGCGTTCAGCGCCGCGTACCCGCCCTCGGCCGAGTCAAGGTTGAACTGGCCGACTGCGGAGGCGATCGCGAACTCGAACAGGTTGCGGGCCGAGTCGACCAGCTCGCGCAGGGCCTCGTCGCCCTTGGCCTGCCGCAGCTCGCACGGGTCCAGGCCGTTCTTCTCGATCGCCACGTAGGTGTTGGCCGCGAACCGCTGATCGGAGTCGAACGCCTTGAGCGCGGCCTGCCGGCCGGCCGCGTCGCCGTCGAAGGTGTAGACGACCATGCCGTCACGGGCCCGCATGGTGCCCGGGCCGGCCTGGCTGTCCAGCAGGTACCGGCGCAGCACGCTGATGTGCTCGTCACCGAAGGCGGTGCCGCAGGAGGCGACCGCGGTGGTCACCCCGGCCAGGTGCATGGCCATCACGTCGGTGTACCCCTCGACGACGACGACCTTGCGCTGCTTGATGATCTCGCGTTTGGCCAGGTCCAGGCCGAAGAGCACCTGAGACTTCTTGTACAGCGGGGTTTCCGAGGTGTTCAGGTACTTGGCCTGGACCCGGTCGTCGTCGAACAGCCGGCGGGCGCCAAACCCGACCACGTCCCCGGCGGCGTCCCGGATCGACCACAGCAGGCGGCGGTGGAACTGGTCGATCGGCCCCCGCTGGCCCTGCCGGGCCACCCCCGCCCGGTACAGCTCCTCGACCGAAAACCCCTGCCCGGTGAGCGCCTTGACCAGCTCGTCCCAGCCGTCGGGGGCGTACCCGCAGCCGAAGTGGGCGGCCGCGGCCAGGTCGAACCCGCGTTCGGCCAGGAAGTCGCGGGCGACCTGCGCACCCGGCGTCTGCAGCTGCTCGGCGTAGAACGCGGCCGCCGCCTTGTTGACGGCCAGCAGCCGGGGCCGGGTGCCCCGCTCGGTCCGGGTGGAGGAGCCGCCCTCGACCAGGGTCAGCGCGATGCCGGCCCGCTCGGCCAACCGCTGCACCGACTCGACGAAGGTCAGCTGGTCGATCTCCTGCAGGAACGAGAAGACGTCGCCGCCCTTGCCGCAGCCGAAGCAGTGGTAGTAGCCGCGGGCCGGGCTGACCTGGAAGGAGGGGGTCTTCTCGTCGTGGAAGGGACACAGGCCCTTGAGGTTGCCGCCGCCGGCGTTGCGCAGGGCAACGTACTCCCCCACCACCTGCTCGATGCGGCTGGCGTCGCGGACGCGTTCGCGGTCGGCATCGGTGATGCGCCCCACCGTCCGTCCGACCACAGCCCCGAGTCTAGGTCCGCGGCGGGGGCGCCACGGACCTGTCCACAGCGGGGACCGCGGCTCACTCCCGCGGGGCCGTCAGCCGCGCAGTCGTTGGTGCCGGGCGATCGCCTGCGCGTCGGTGAGCAGGCTGATCTGGTCCAGCACGATCCGCAGCCGGGCCGCGTCGTCGGTGGCCGCCGCGAAGCCGGACCGGAACTCCGGGTCCAGGGCGTCGACGCCGCGGTCCGCGGTCACCCGCACCAGGTCGGTGAGGATCTGCTGCTCGCGTTCCTGGGCGCGCAGCCGGCTCGGGTCGGCTATCACGTACCGGCCGGCGACCGCCTTGAGCACGGCCACCTCGGCTCGCAGCCGCCGCGGCACCTGCAGGTCGGCGCGGTACCGCAGCAGCGGTCCGTCGCCGGCCGCGGCCCGGGTGGCGGCGATCGCGCCGGTGCAGAACCGCCCGGTCAGCTCGCTGGTCATGGCCTTGACCGCGGCGTCGGCGAGCGCGCCGGGCGGGTACTGCCCGCGGCCGGCCACCGCCGGCAGGGCCAGCAGGTCGTCCAGCACGGTGCGCAGGTCATCGGTGGACTCGTCGCTGTAGGGACGGGCGGCGGCGCAGACCGCGTCCCGCTCGTCCGGGTCGGCCAGCCGGGTCAGGTCGATCCGGCCGGCGTCCAGACCGTCCTCGACGTCGTGCACCGAGTAGGCGACGTCGTCGGCCCAGTCCATCACCTGGGCCTCCAGGCAGCGCCGGGTCCCGGGCGCCGATTCGCGGACCCAGCCGAACACCGCCTGCTCGTCGGCGTAGACGCCGAACTTGCCGCCGCCGGCCGGCCGCGACCACGGGTACTTGATCACCGCGTCCAGCGCCGCCCGGGTCAGGTTCAGCCCGCCCGGCCGGCCGTCGACGGCGACGACCTTGGGTTCGAGCCGGGCCAGCAGCCGCAGGTTCTGCGCATTGGCCTCGAACCCGCCGGCGGCGGCCCCGATCCGGTCCAGGGCTGCCTCCCCGTTGTGCCCGAACGGCGGGTGCCCGATGTCGTGGGCCAGCCCGGCCAGGTCGACCAGGTCGGGGTCGCAGCCCAGCTGGGCGCCGATCTCCCGGGCGATCTGCGCGACCTCCAGCGAGTGGGTCAGCCGCGTCCGGGGCACCCCCTCCTCGTCCGGCGCCACCACCTGGGTCTTGCCGGCCAACCGGCGGAACGATTTGGAGTGCAGCACCCGGGCCCGGTCCCGGGCGAACGGGCTGCGGCCGCCGGCGTCGGCGGTGCCGGGCAGCGGCGCGGTCTTGGGCAGCTCCGCCAGCCGCCGCATCAGGTCGTAGGCGTCGTAGCCGGGGCTGGCCGGCGTCTCGCTGGCGGCGAGCATCACAGCACCGGGGCGCTGATGCCCGAGGAGCCGCCGACCACCCGGTAGTACAGCAGGCCGAGGGTCTCCCGCAGCTGGTACTCGGCGTGCACGGAGTCGCGCACCGCCGGACCCTGCCGCACCGGCGAGGTCTGCACGGTCCAGCCCAGGTCACGGGCCATCAGCGCGGAGCGGGCCGAATGCGCCGGGTCGGTGACCAGCACGACCGAGGACACCCCCAGCTCGGCCAACACCGGCGCCGCGGCCCGCAAACTGGCCAGGGTGTCACCGCCCTCGCCGACCGCGGTCAGGGCCGCCCGGTCGATCCCGGCGGCCTGCAGGTAGGCCGCGCCCGCGGCACCCTCGGTGGTCGCGTCGTCGACCTGCCCGCCGCCGACGGTGACGATCCGCGGGGCCACCCCGGCCCGGTAGAGCTCGGCGGCGTGGTCGAGCCGGGCCTGGAACACCGGTGACGGGTCCCCGTTGTACTGCGCGGCGCCGAGCACGACGATCGCGTCGGCGGCGGCCCGCTCGTCCCGGTCGCCGATCTGCCCGACCCGCACCCAGGTGCCGACAACCACCAGCAGGCCGACCAGGACCGTGCCGGCCAGGTAGCGCCCGAACGTCCGCACCCGGCCCTCATCTCGCTCGATCCGACCCGCCGGGACGGCCGGCCTCCCCGGCCGGCCCGCACCATCGACGGCTCCCGATCATGCCAGGCCACCGCCCGGCGCACCGTGGCTGTGCTGGTGGCTGCTGGTGGCTCACCGGGATCAGAGGGGACGGCTTGTACGGTGCGACCATGCTGACGTCGCGCCGCCGGCCCCTGGCGGCCCTCGCCCTCGTCCTGGCCACCGCCGTGTCCGTCTCGGCATGCTCCCAGGTCGGTGGGACCGCCTCGGCCGCGCCCGAGGCCACCGCGGGGTCCACCCGCGCGCCGGCCACCTCCGGGTCGGCGACCTCCTCGGCGCCCGGATCGATCACGGTGCCCCCGTCCCGCTCGTCGTCGACGACGTCCGGCTCGGCCGGCACCGCGGGCGGCACCGATGGGGTGGACGGCACCGTCGGCTCCGACGGCATCGGCGACCCGTACTACCCGACCGCCGGCAACGGCGGCTACCAGATCGACGGCTACGACCTGGATCTGCAGTACATCCCGGAGACGAACGCGCTGTCCTCGACCGCCACCCTGACCGGCTCGGTGACCGCCGCCGACGGGCTGACCCGGTTCAACCTGGACCTGCAGCCGAACCTGACGGTCAGCGAGGTCGACGTCAACGGCCAGGCCGCCACCTACCAGCAGCAGGACGCCGAGCTGGTCATCACCCCGTCCGCCGCGCTGGCCGCCCAGTCGCCGCTGACCGTCACCGTGACCTACGCCGGTTCGCCCGACGTGGTCGGCGGCGGCACCGCCAACCTCGGCGACGGCGGCTGGTACCGCACGGATTCCGGCGGGGCCTTCGTCGCCGGCGAGCCGACCGGTGCCTCCGCCTGGTTCCCGGCCAACGAACACCCGGCCGACACCGCCACCTTCGCGGTCACCGCGACCGTCCCGCAGGGCTGGAACGTGATCGCCAACGGGGTTCAGCAGACCGCCGACCTGCCCGCCGCGCCGGCCGGAATGACCACCAGCCGTTGGGTTCTCGACGTGCCGGTGGCCACCTACCTGGACACCATCTACATCGACAAGTTCACCACCGTCGAGGGCACCCTGTCCGACGGCCGGCCGGTGGTCTCCGCCATCTCCCCGCAGGCGCCGAGCGACTCGGCCGAGCTGGCCCGCCGGACCAGCGACGTGGTCGATGTGCTGTCGGGATTCTTCGGGCCCTATCCGATGCCGGCGGCCGGCGGCATCTTCACCGGCTCGAGCACCGGCTTCGCGCTGGAGACCGCGACCCGGCCGGTCTACACGGCCGGCGTCGACGACCTGGAAACCGTCGTGCACGAGCTGGCCCACCAGTGGTACGGCGACGATGTGACCGTCCAACGCTGGTCGGACATCTGCCTCAACGAGTGCTTCGCCTCCTACGCCACCTGGCTCTACCAGGAGAAGGTCAACGGAGCCGACCTGGATCGCACCTGGAAGCAGCAGGTGCAGTCCTACCTGAAGAAGCCGGCGTTCTGGCGGTCCCCGCTGGTCGACATGGGCGCCGGCAACGAGTTCACCCGGGTCTACGACAAGGGCCCGATCGCCCTGCACGCCCTGCGCCGCGAGATCGGCGACGACGCGTTCTTCCAGATCATCAAGGAATGGCCGGCCACCTACGGCGGCAAGAACGCCTCGTTCGACCAGTTCGAGGCGTTCGTCAACGACAAGACCGGCCAGGACTACACGGCCTTCATGGACGCCTGGTTCCGCGGCACCTCCATCCCGCCGGAGGAGTACCTCTACCCGGGCACGCTGGGCAACTGAGCCGCCGGGGCGGCCACGAAAGCCGTTGACGGGCGCGGACGCCGGTGCCTACCGTCGACCGACGTGGCCGACCCGCAGGCGCCGGGCCGGCCGGCCCGAGGAGCCGCTGATGCACGAACGACGACGCCCGGTGCCGCTGGACGAGCGTTCCGGCCGGGCCGCGGCTCCCGTCGCCGCGCAGCACGCGGTGCTGGCCATGCAACGGGCGGCGGGCAACCGGGCGGTGGTCCAGGCGCTGGCCGGGTCCGCGCCGGCCGTCCAGCGGTCGGCGACGATGGACCTGGGGGCCTGGAACGACCAACCCGTCCAGACCTACGAGATGGGGCTGAACGCCATGACCGACGACATCGTCGGGCACGCCTGGGTCGATGTGAAGGAGGTCGGGGGTCAGGGCCGCAAGCGGTCCGTCGGCTTCTGGCCGGGTTCTTCGGGGTGGCTGCCGACCGGCGGTCGGGGCGAGCTGATGTCGCCGGACGGGCACGACGGGCAGCAGATGCACCGACAGAAGGAGACCATGAGCCGCGAGCGGTTCCTGCGCGTGCTCAACGTGGTCAACGCCTGGGAGGGCAGCTACTACCAGCTGCTGTACCGCAACTGCGCGCACTTCGCCAAGGCCGCCTGGATCGCCGGGACCGGCAGTCCCGACGGGATCGTGCCGCTGGGCGAGGGACGGATCTGGACACCGGCCGAGGTCGCCGAAGGCATCGACTACGTCAACAAGAAGCGCGGGTTGGACGCCAAGGGCGACCCGCTGCCCCAGCCGACCCCCTGACCGGGCCCGTCAGAACGGTGGGACGCCGGCCCGGGACATGGTGAAGCCGTGCCCGTCCTGATTGGTGCAGGTCACCCCGCTCTCCTCGACGTCGCAGCGGATCTGGTCCAGCGTCAGGGTGGTCCCGTACGGCGTCGGATCGGGCAGGGTGATGCCGTCGAAGAAATCACCCCGGCACGAGGACACCTGGGAGAACCCGGTGGCATCCAGCTGGGCCAGCGGGCCCCGGGCACCCGGGCACCGCTCGTCCCCCAGGTCGAAGTCGTACTGCTTGACGGTGCAGGCGAACTGGCCGTCCCGGCGGGCGCACACGATGTTCTGCGACGGGGTGATGAACACCTCGTCGACCCCGGTCGTAGCCGCGCCCGACGCACCGGTCGATGAGCCGCCCGTCGACGGTGCGGTCGACGAGGCGGTCGACGACGGTGCGGTCGACGACGGTGCGCGCTGGCCCGGTTCGCCCTGGTAGACGGTGAATCGCTGGCCGTTCAGGTCGCAGCCACCGACCGCATTGGTGGGCGCCGCGGTGGGATCCCAATGCACGCCCGTGCAGTACCACCCGTCGTCAGAGGTGACCAGCGCCAGGGTGCCACCGCGTACGCCGGTCCACTGCTCGTTGCGCCGCCACTGGTCGGTCATCTGCTGGCAGGTGAAGCCGCTGTCCAACGGATCGATCCAACCCGGCGCCGATACCGGCCAGGTCAGGTCCAGGACGCAGGCCGTCGACGCGGCCGCCGGGGTCGAATCGGTGGTCGGGGCCGTCGAGGTGGCGGCCCGGGCCTGACCGACGGTCAACGTCAGGTCCTGCCCGGTCGCGGCGTCCACCACCACCAGTTGGGTGGCGGCGGGACCGCTGGTGACCACGACGGTCTGCGCCGGGTCGTAGCCGTCCCAGCGGGTGCCTTGCGGGGTGGCTGCGGACAGGTCGACCGCCGGCGGGGCGGTCAGCGGGTTCCCGCAGGCGCACCGCACGACCGGCAGGCCGGTGGGATCGACCAGCACCGCGGTGCCGGCCTGCAACACGGCCGTGAACGCGGTGGCCACGCCGCCGGCGAAACCATGGTTGGTGACCAGGGTGTCGTGCAGCAGCACGACCGGGGTCAGGGTGCCCAGGTAGCCAGCGATGGCCGCCGGGTCGATGCCGCGGACCTGCGCCCAGGCGGCGGCCTTGTCCGGGTGGGCGGCCAGGAACGCGGCGATGGCCGCCGGGTCGCAGGCCGACAGGCTGCCCGAACCGCCGTACAGCTCCGGATTTCCCGGTCGGCCGGCCGCGTAGAGGTGATCGGTGGTGCCGGCGACCAACCGCACTCCGGTGTCCGGTTCGACCGTCGCGGTGATGGCCGTTCCGGAGGAGGGGTGCGGGTGGGTGACCGCGACCGGCCGGCCGGCCGGCACGGGCACGAACGAGTCGGTGCCGGCGTCGTCGGCCGCCTGCAGCACGACCGTCACCGGCACGGACGGCGACCCGGCCGTCGACGTCGACCGCCGGACCCAGAGCACTCCGGCGGCCGCCGCGGCCAGCACCAGCACCAGCACCAGCACCAGCACGAGCAGCCAACGGGCCCGGGTCGTCACCCGCGAATCGTCCATCCCGGACATTCAGACCGCAAGATGGACGAAACGATCACTTTGCGTGATGAGGCCCGGCGCCCGGTCGAGCCGGACGGTCAGGAGCCGGCGAGGCGCGCCCCCAGGTAGCCGATCACCTGGTCCAGCCCGACCCGCTCCTGGGACATGGTGTCCCGGTCGCGGATGGTGACGGCCTGGTCGGTGGCGGTGTCGAAGTCGACGGTCAGGCAGAACGGGGTGCCGATCTCGTCCTGGCGGCGGTAACGGCGGCCGATCTGGCCGGCGTCGTCGAAGTCGACGTTCCAGCTCTTGCGCAGCGAGGCGGCCAGGTCCCGCGCGATCGGCGAGAGGTCGGCGTTGCGGGACAGCGGCAGGACCGCCGCCTTGATCGGGGCGAGCCGGGGATCGAGCCGCAGCACGGTCCGCACGTCCACGCCGCCCTTGGTGTTGGGCGCCTCGTCCTGCGCGTAGGCCTCCAGCAGGAACGCCATCATCGGTCGACCGACCCCGGCCGCCGGTTCGATGACGTACGGCGTCCACCGCTCGCCGGATTCCTGCTCGAAGTAGGACAGGTCGACCCCGGAGTGCTCCGAGTGGGTCTTCAGATCGAAGTCGGTGCGGTTGGCGATGCCCTCGAGCTCGCCCCACTCGCTGCCCTGGAAGTGGAAGCGGTACTCGATGTCCACCGTCCGCTTCGAGTAATGGGACAGCTTCTCCTTGGGGTGCTCGTACTGGCGCAGGTTGTCCCGCGCGATACCCAGGTCGACGTACCAGTCGGTCCGGGTGTCGATCCAGTACTGGTGCCATTCCTCGTCGGTGCCCGGCTTGACGAAGAACTCCATCTCCATCTGCTCGAACTCCCGGGTACGGAAGATGAAGTTGCCCGGGGTGATCTCGTTGCGGAACGACTTGCCGATCTGGCCGATGCCGAACGGCGGCTTCTTGCGCGACGAGGCGGCGACGTTGTTGTAGTTGACGAAGATGCCCTGGGCGGTCTCCGGGCGCAGGTAGTGCAGGCCGGACTCGTCCTCGACCGGGCCGAGGTAGGTCTTGAGCAGGCCGTTGAATTCCTTGGGTTCGGTCCAGGCGCCGCGGGTGCCGCAGTTCGGGCAGGCGATGTCGGCCAGCCCGTTCTCCGGCTGCCGACCCTTTTTCTCCGCGAACTCCTCCTCCAGGTGGTCGGCCCGGAACCGCTTGTGGCAGGAGGTGCACTCCACCAGCGGGTCGACGAAGGCGGCCACGTGGCCGGAGGCGACCCAGACCTGCCGGGGCAGGATGACCGACGAGTCAAGGCCGACGATGTCGTCGCGGGAGCGGATCATGGCGTTCCACCACTGCCGCTTGATGTTGTCCTTGAGCTCGACGCCGAGGGGGCCGTAGTCCCAGGCGGACCGGGTGCCGCCGTAGATCTCGCCGCTCGGATAGACGAACCCCCGCCGTTTGGCGAGCGAGACAACGGCGTCGATGCGGTCGGCGGCCACGAGAGAACTCCTGTGCTGCTGGGCCCGGCCGCCCCGACGGCGACCCGGCGATGTCCCGGTCGGTGGTTTCCGCCGGGGGTCGGTCAACAGCCGTCGAGCCTACTGCCGCTCCCGGAGCCGCCGAGCCCCGCCCGATCAGCGCCCGGGGTCGTCGACGATCACCTCCGGGGACGACCACACCCCGGCGTCGGCGGCGGCGATGACCTCGAAGGCCGCCGACGAGGCCGCCGCGGCCAACCACGGGATCAGCGCGGCCCGCACCGGCAACGGCGACTGGGCCCGCCGGAACCCGGCCGCGGTCTCGAACTCGGCGACCAGCAGCCACCGGCCGGGGTCCTCGGTCGACCGCGCCCACCGCAGCGCCCGGGTGTCGGGCTGATCCCCGAGCAGCCGGACGGCCTCCGCCGACCCGGGCGGGGGTTCCCCGGCGGCCTCACCTCCGGAATCGAACTGCGCGATCAGCACGAACACGACGCTCCCCCTGGTCCGGTCACTGTCCGGTCACTGTTCGGTCACTGGCCCACCACCGCCAGGGTCGAGCGTTGGGGGGTGCGGTCGACCCGGATCTGCCGCGGGATCCGCAGCCGCAGCTCGTCCAGGTGCGACACCACGCCGACCACCCGCCCGCCGGCCCGCAACTCGTCCATGGTGGCCATCACCAGATCCAGCGCGTCCGGATCGAGGCTGCCGAAACCCTCGTCGATGAACAGGGTGTCGAGCTGGCGACCACCGGCCTCGGCGGCCACCACGTCGGCCAGACCCAGGGCCAGGGCCAGCGAGGCCAGGAACGACTCGCCGCCGGAGAGCGTCTTGGCCGGGCGGACCAGCCCGGACCAGCCGTCCATGATTTCCAGCCCGAGACCGCCGGCGCGGCCCCGCGATTCGCGATCGGTGCGGTGCACGAACGAGTACCGCCCGGCCGACATCCGGGCCAGCCGATCGGTGGCCGCCTGCGCCACCTGCGCCAGCCGGTGCGCCAGCACGTAGGTGCGCAGCGTCATGCCCAGCGCGTTCTCCCCCCGGCCCAGCAACACCTCGGTCAGCACGGCGACTTGCCGCTCCTGCGCGCGGACCGGTGCGGCCGCCCTCCACGCCGCCACCAGCCGGTGCGCGGCCGTCGCCACCTGCCGGAACCGGTCGTCCAGGACCAGGGCCTGCTGCTGGGCCGCCTGCGCCCGCCGGGCATCGGCGGCGGCCGCCGCCTCCGCCGCCGCGACGTCGACCCGGTCCGACTCGTCCAGGCCGGCCAGTTCCGGGTCGGCCAACTGCGCCCGCAGCGCGGCCGCGTCGACCTCGGCGGTGCGGATCCGCTCGGCCAGGCGCGGCGCATCGAGGTCGGCGGCCGCGGTCACCTCGGCCAGGTCGCCGAACCCGAAGTCGGCCAGCAACCGGGTGACCGTGGCCCGGGCCCGCTCGTCCTGGGCGTCGGCGTCGGTGACGGCGGCGCAGGCCTGCGCCACCGCGTCGAGGGCCGCTGCCCGGGCCAGCAGGTACTCCCGGCGCTGCCGGATGGACGGGTGGGCGCCCCGGGCCGACCGCAGCCGGGCCGCTCGCTGATCCACCCGGGCCGCCAGGGAGGCGATCTCGGCCGCGCCGAGGGCCACCAGGGTGCCCAGCTCGTCACGCCGGAGTTCCTGCTCGAACAGGGACTTGGCCGCCGCCTCCCGCAGCCCGACCAGCGCATCGAGGTTGGCGGCGATCCGCGTCTGCCGGTCGACCGTCGCGCGGTGCGTGCGCACCTGCGCCTCGGCGGCCTCGGCCAGCCGGCCGCAGGCGCGCTCCTGCGCCACGGCCAGCTCGTTCTGCGCCTCCCACCGGCGACCCGTGGCGGAGTCCCGGTCGGCCGCGGCCCGCCACTCCCGCACCTGGGCGGCCTCGATGAGGCCCGCGTCGACCGGCGCGGCCAGGGGCCGGGCCGGGCTCGGGTGCTCGACCGATCCGCACACCGGGCAGCCGTCGCCGGCGCTGAGCGTGCCGGCGAGTTCGGCCGCCATGCCGTCGATCCGCCGCTGCACCAGGGCCTGCCGCTCGTCCACCGCGACCTGATGCCGGTCGGTGGCCGCGACCGCCGCGGCCTCGGCCCGCCGTCGCCGCTCCGCCAGCTCCGGCACCGCGACCGCGGCCTCCCGGATCTGCTCGGCCGCTGCCAGCTCAGCCTGCGCCGCCGGCAATCGGTCGCGGGCCGACCGGGCCAGGTCGACCCGCCGATCCAGCTCGGCCAGCCGCGGCGGCAAGGCCGCGAGCCGCTGCTCGACGTCGACCGCGGCGTTCTCGTCGCGGTGGTGCCGCCGCCGGGCCGCGGCCAGCGCCGCCTGATCCCGCTGCTGCTCCTGCGCCTCACCGACCAGCGGGATCAGCGCGCCGGCGCGATCCCGGTCCACCCCGGCGGCGGCCCGGATGGCGACCGGGTCGTCGGCCAGCAGACCCAGGTCCAACCGGTCGGGGTCGGCGGCGGCCTCCGCCAGCGCGTGCAGGCGACGGCCGGCCGCCACCCGCTGCTGCCGGCGGTCCGCCCGCACCTCGCCGGCCGCCTGCTGCGCCCGGGCCGCGGCGACCACCGGCCCGGCCCGGGTGTGCGCATCAAGACGACGACGATCCTGCTCGATCTCGGGGGCCCGCCGTTCGAGATCGACCAACCGGCGGCGCAACTCGGCCAACCGCGCAGTCCGGGCGGCTCGCTGGGTCGCGGCCCGCAGGACCGCCGCCGACACCTCGCGCTGCCGGGCGGCGTCCTGCGCAGCCTCCCGGGCGAGCTCGGCGCGGTCGGCCAACCGGTCGCGCAGGCCGGCCAACCACCGGTCGTCTGGTTCGGGCGCGGCCTCGACCCGGGCCGCCTCGGCCACCCGCGCGGCTATTTCCCGGATGTGGTCGTCGCACTCGCGCAGGCGCTGCCCGGCCACCCGGCGGGTCTGGGCGAACCAGTCCTCGATCCGGCCGAAGCGCTGGGTGTCGAACAGCCGCTCCAGCAGATCGCCCCGCTCGGCCGTGTCGGCCCGCAGGAAACGGGCGAACTCGCCCTGCGGCAACAGCACCACCTGGAAGAACTGATCGGCCGACATGCCGAGCAGGTCGATCACCGCGTCGCCCACCTCATCGACCCGGGTCAGCCCCTCGGGCCGGGCCCCGGCGGGAGTGCGGTCGAGCCAGCGCAGCGACACCTTGCCGCGCTGCAAGGTGCTGCCGCTGCCCCGGGCCTTGGGACGCAGGTACTCGGGCCGGCGAATGATCTCGACCCGATGACCGCCGAGGGTGGCCACGAGCCGGACCTGGGTCACCACGTCCGCCGGCGCGCGGTCGCAGCGCAGCCGGCGAGCCTCGTTGCGGGGACCGGGGACCCGGCCGAACAGGGCGTAGGCAACCGCATCGAGCAGGGAGGTCTTGCCCGCCCCGGTGTCGCCGTGGATCAGGAACAGGCCGTCCGCACTGACCGCGTCCAGGTCGACGGTCTCGGTGCCGGCGAACGGTCCGAACGCCGACAGCTCCAGCTCGTGCAACCTCATGCCGGTATCCGCAACGCGCGCAGGGCCTCGTCCAGCAGGTCGCGTTCGGCCGTCGATGCCGGCCGCCCGCAGGCATCGCGGACGAAATCGTGCAGCAGGTCGGCGTCGTCGTGGCCGGTCGGGACCGCGGGGGCGGCCGGCCACGCGGCCGGCGCCGGGGAACCGCCGACCCAGGTGGCGACCAGCGTGTAGGGCAGGACCTCCCGCAGCCGCCGCATCGGGTCCACCGGCCGCACCGGATCGGTGAGCTCGACCGAGAGATAAGCATCGGCCAGATCGGGCTCGGTGTCCAGGATCTCGGCCAGGCGGCCGCGCCGGCAGACCAGCCGGCGGATCGTCGGCAGGGTCAGCCGGGTCGCGCTGACCCCGCCGACGGCGTCCAGATCGACCAGCCACACGCCCTTCTCGTGATCGGCTTCGGAGAACGAGTAGGGCAAGGGGGATCCCGAGTAGCGGATCCGGTCGGCCAGCACCTGGGGGCGATGCAGGTGGCCCAGGGCGACATAGTCGAATCCGGCGAACAGGTCCGCGCTGACCGACTCCACCCCGCCGACCGCGATCGATCGTTCCGATCCGCCGGCGCGGCCACCGACGACGAAGGCGTGGGCCAGCACCACCGATCGGGTGCCCGGCGGCCGCGCGGCCAGGTCGGCGCGGACCAGGTCCATGGCCCGGGCCAGCACCGCTTCGTGCCCGGATCCGGCCGGCAGCGCCCATCCGGAGCGCAGCAGATCCGGTTCCAGGAACGGGATCGGGTAGATGACGACGTCGCCGTCGGGATCGGGCAGCACGGCCGGGGTGCCGACGTCGGCGGCCGCGGCGCCCAGGTGCAGGCCGCCGGCGGCCAGGAAGTCGGTGAAGGCGCCCAGGCGGGGCGCCGAGTCGTGGTTCCCGGCGATCGCGACGACGGTGATGCCGGCCGCCCGGATCCGGGCCAGGATCCGGGACGCGGTCTGCACGGCCTCCGGCGACGGCACCGCCCGGTCGTACAGATCGCCGGAGATCAGGACGGCGTCGACCCGGTGCTCCGCGGCCAGGTCGGCGAGCGCGGTGAGCACCGCTTCCTGGTCGGGCAGCAGATTCTGCCCGTGGAAGGTGCGACCGAGGTGCCAGTCCGAGGTGTGCAGCAGGCGCATGCGCTCACGGTAGGAGCCGGGTCCGACAGTGCCCCGTTTCGACGCGCGCAGGCCCCGAACCGCCTCGTCAGCCCGGCTCGATCGCGCTGATCCGGTAGCCCGCGTCGGTCGCCGCCAGCACCAGCACCCGGCGCTGCTCGCCCCGGGCCGCCGTCGTCGACACCTGCTGGCCGGCACCGTCCACGACGGGCCGGGCCGCCAGGGTGTCCACGACGGCCACCCGCACCGGATCGGCGTCGGTGTCGGTGTCGGTGTCGGTGTCGGTGTCGGTGTCGGTGTCGGTGTCGGTGTCGGCGGACGATCCGGCACCGGCCCCGCCGAGCACGCTCACGCTGACGATGTCGTGATAGCCGTCGACCACCCGCCAGCCGTGCGCGGACAGGGTGTCGATGGTCGCGGTGTCGGCCGCCGCCGCGGCCGACCCGGGCAGGTACACCTGCGCCAGCAGGGCCGGGTCGCCCGCGGCCAGGGCGCGGCTGCGCGCCCGATCCAGGTCGGTGATCACCTGCGTCCAGTCGGTCGCCGCCGGCGCGGCCACCGTGGTGCTCGGCGGGTCGCCGATCCACTGTCCGACCTGGGCCACCAGCACGGTGACCAGCAGCCCGCTCAGCAGGGCCAGGGTCAGCCGGACCAGCGGACCGCGGCGGCGGGCGCTCGGGGCGGGTGGCTCGGCCGGCCCGGCCGGCTCAGCGACCGGCGCTGCCGGCGGTGGCCGATCGGGGTCGGCCGGCCCGGGGCCGCGCACCGATCCGCGGTCGGTGTCCGCGACGGACGGCTCGCCGGCGGTGGGGTCGGGATCGGGATCGGCAGCGGCACTGGCGTGAGCGGCATTGGGATTGGCAGCACTGGGATGGGCGGCACTGGGATTGGCGGCACTGGGATTGGCGGCACTGGGATTGGCGGCACTGGGATGGGCGGCACTGGGATGGGCGGGGGCGGCGGGCTCGGCATGGTTGGCCCACCCGCGCCACCGCTTCGACGAGGCCGGGGTCGGGCACGGCCCGGCGCCGAACCGGATCGCCTCGGGCGCCACCGGGGCGCCGGTGGACAGCCGCCGCACGACGTCGTCGGCGTCCGGCCGGGCGGCGGGATCGGCTCGCAGCATCGCACGCAGCAGGGCCAGCAACGGCGGCGGGCCGGCGTCCTCGGGTGGGTCCGGCCACTGCCCGGCGGCCGATTGCACCAGCACGTCGGCCGGTTCCTCGGCCGGCCAGGCCGAGGAACCGGTCAGGCAGAACAGCGCGACCGACGCCAGGGAGAACACATCGGCCGGTGGCCCGGCCGGCCCGGTCCGGGCCTGGCGCAGCACCTCCGGCGCCACATCGGCGGTGCCCAGCGCGCCCGGCCCGACCACGGTGGCCACGGTCATGCCCACGGCCAGCGGCACCAGCAGCGGACGCCCGCGGGCGTCGAACCAGATCGCCTCCGGGCACACCCCTCCGTGCCGCACCCCGGCCCGGTGGACCTCGGCCAAGGCCGCCGCCAACGGAAGCACCACGGTGACGGTCTCCCCCGCCGACAGCCGCCCCCGGCGGCGGACCAGCTCGATCAGCCGGCCACCGCGGGGCCACGGGCAGATCAGCGCGACCCGGTCGTCGTCCTCGACCAGGTCGGACACCGGCAGCAGGTGGGGGTGCCGGACCTCGTCGACCAGCTCGACGATCTCGTGCACGCGGGTCGACTCCTCGACCGGCAGCACCGTCAACGCGACGTCCTCGACGGTCCGGGCGTCCTGCGCCCGCCAGACGGGCGAGGACCGGTGCGCCGGCCCCACGCCCAGATGCTCGACCGCCCGATACGCGCCGATAGCCAACCCCATAGCGGGCAACCGTAGGCCGCGCACCGCCGCCGAATCCGACTTGTCCACAATTCCCAGCTCAGCGGCCCTTGGTGACTGCCACCTACGGGTCTGCAACCCGCCCCGGCGTACCGTCAGGGCATGCGTGAGCACACGGATCCGGTCCACATCGAACGGTGCGGCCTGGTCGGGTACGAGCAGGCCTGGCAACGCCAGCGCGACCTGGGGGCGGCCCGGGTCGCCGGGACCGGCCCGGACACCGTCCTGCTGCTGGAACATCCGCCCGTGTACACCGCCGGCAAGCGGACCCGACCGGCCGATCGACCCAACGACGGGACCCCGGTGGTGGACGTCGACCGGGGCGGACGGATCACCTGGCACGGCCCCGGTCAGCTGGTCGGCTACCCCATCGTGAAGTTGGCCCAGCCGATCGACCTGGTCGCCTACATCAGGCTGCTCGAGCACGTGCTGGTCACCGCCTGCGCCGACTTGGGGCTGGCCACGATCCGGATCACCGACCGCAGCGGGGTGTGGCTGCCGGCCGACGAGCATCGGCCGGACCGCAAGGTCGCGGCGATCGGCGTGCGGGTGGCCAAGGACGTGACCATGCACGGCTTCGCCCTCAATTGCGATCCCGACCTGAGCTGGTTCGACCGCATCGTGCCGTGCGGCATCACCGACGCGGGGGTGACCTCCCTCAGCGCCGAACTGGGCCGTCAGGTCACCGTCGCCGACGTGATCGACGTGGTCGAGACCCGGCTGCGGCAGGGTCTGGACGGCACGCTGGCCAGCCCGGTCCCGCAGGAGCGAACGCCGGCTCCGCCGCCCGCCGCCGGGGTCAACTGGCGGCTCGATCCGCAGCTGGCCGGCCCGGCAACCCGCTGACCCTGGGCGGCTGTCGGAGCGGGATGGAACAATGATCTGCACGAGCTGAGGGGGACCGACCGTGGGGTCGACGTCGGGCACCGTCAGACCGTGTGGGAACAGTGACGGTTGGGAACCCGATCTCCGGGTTTGCCGATGTGGCGAGCTGCCCCGCTACCGGGGCATGCCGACCAACGATGAGGAGTTCTGATGAGCAGGAGCACCGGACCGCGGTCCGCCGCACAGGATTTCGCGGCCAAGGCCGGCGAGATCGCGGAACTGGTTGCCGACAAGGTGGCCGACGCCACCAGCGAGGCGGCCAGCAAGGCTGCGCACCTCGCGGGTGGGGCGGCGCACGCCGCGACGCCGTACGTCGAGAAGGCCGGTGAGCAGCTCGAGGAAACCGCCGCCAAGCTGGGTCGCCGGGCTCGCCGGGCCGCGAAGAAGACGGCCAAGAAGTCGGCTGCGGCAACCACCAAGCAGGCCAAGATCGTGCAGGCCAAGGCGACCAAGCAGGCCAAGCGGGGCCAGATCAAGGCCGCCGACAAGGCCGCCGAGATCGCGCACGTCGCGCAGGAGAAGGGCCAGGCCACCCTGGTGCAGGCGCTGACCGCGGCCAGCGCGCAGGCGGCCAAGGCGAGCACCGCCGCCGACAAGGCGGCCAAGAAGACCGCCAAGGCCGGTAAGAAGTCGCACAAGCTGCGCAACCTGATCATCATCGGGGCCGTCGCCGGTGGCGGCGCCTACGCCTTCTCCAAGCTGCGCTCCGGCGGGGCCGCACCGGCGGACACCGCGCCGGCGCCGACCTACACCCCGCCGACCAGGCCGGCCGACAAGCCCGCCGAGAAGGCGGCCGACAAGCTGGCGGAGGCCAAGGACAAGGCGGCCGAGGCGTTGGGCACGGCCAAGGACAAGGCCGCCGACGCGGTCGACGCCGCTAAGGACAAGGCCGCCGACGTGATCGACGCGGCCAAGGACAAGGCGGCCGACGCGGTCGACGCGGCCAAGGGCGCCGTCGACAAGGCCGCCGACACCACCGCGGACAAGGCCGCCGACGCGGCTGACGCGGTGGCCGACAAGGCTCCCGAGGCCGCCGACAAGGTTGCCGCCACCGCCGATCAGGCCGCCGACAAGGTCGCCGAGTCCGCGGACAAGGCCGCCGATAAGGCCTCGGCTTCCGGTCGCAACCTGGCCGACGCGGCCGACAAGGCCCGGGAAGCGGTGAAGAAGGCCGCGGCGGAGACCGCCGAAGCGGCGAAGAAGAAGGCGGGAGAGACAGCGTGACCCTTGCTCCGGAAGGCCGCAAGCTCCTCCGGCTGGAGGTTCGTAACGCGGCCACACCGATCGAGAAGAAGCCGGAGTGGATCAAAACCCGGCTGCGCACCGGACCCGAGTTCCAGCAGCTGCAGAGCCTGGTCAAGCGCGAGGGTCTGCACACGGTGTGCCAGGAGGCCGGTTGTCCCAACATCTACGAGTGTTGGGAAGACCGCGAGGCCACCTTCCTGATCGGTGGCGACCAGTGCACCCGTCGCTGCGACTTTTGCCTGATCGACACCGGCAAGCCCGGTGAACTCGATCGGGACGAGCCGCGGCGGGTCGCCGAGTCGATCCGGAGCATGGATCTGCGGTACGCGACCATCACCGGGGTCACCCGCGACGACCTGCCCGACGAGGGCGCCTGGTTGTACGCGGAGACCATTCGCCAGGTGCACGCCCAGGCTCCGCAGACCGGGGTGGAGATTCTCACCCCGGACTTCTCCGGCCACCCCGAGCTGCTCAACCAGGTGTTCGAGGCCAAGCCGGAGGTGTTCGCGCACAACCTGGAGACGGTGCCGCGGATCTTCAAGCGGATCCGGCCGGCCTTCCGGTACGAGCGGTCCCTGGACGTGATCAGCCAGGGTCGGGCGGCCGGCATGGTGACCAAGTCCAACCTGATCCTGGGCATGGGCGAGACCCGCGAGGAGATCAGCCAGGCGCTGCAGGACATGCAGCAGGTCGGGTGCGACCTGGTCACCATCACCCAGTACCTGCGGCCTACCCCTCGGCACCATCCGGTGGAGCGGTGGGTCAAGCCCCAGGAGTTCGTGGAGCTGGCCGAGGAGGCCAAGCAGATCGGCTTCGCCGGGGTGATGTCCGGACCACTGGTCCGGTCCTCCTACCGGGCCGGCACCCTGTACCGGCAGGGTGCCGAGGCGCGGGCGGCGCGGGAGCGGGCCCAGGAGCCCGCCCCGGCGACCCCCTGAGCACTAAGCTGGTTCACATGGCCAAGAACGCCGCCGGATCCGGCTCGACGAAACCCACGAAGGAAGAGAAGAAGGCGGCAAAGGCGGAAAAGAGGGCCGCCGGCAAGGAGCGCCGCACGCAGCTGTGGCAGGCGTTCCAGATGCAGCGCAAGCAGGACAAGAAGCTGCTGCCGTACATGATCGGCGCGGTCGTGGGTACCGCGGCGGTCCTGACCCTGGCCCTGATGTGGTTCCTGCCGTGGTGGGCGGTGCTGCCGCTGGGCATCATCCTCGGCGCGATGTTCGCCATGATCATCTTCTCCCGCCGGGTGCAGAAGAACGTCTACGCCCAGGCGGAAGGAACCCCCGGCGCCGCGGCCTGGGCCCTGCAGAACAATCTGCGGGGCACCTGGCGGGTCACCCCGGCCGTCTCCGGCAACACCTACCTCGACGCGGTGCACCGGGTGGTCGGCCGGCCCGGCATCATCCTGGTCGGCGAGGGTTCCCCGCACCGGGTCAAGCCGCTGCTGGCCCAGGAGAAGAAGAAGATCTCCCGCATCGTCGGCGACACCCCGATCTACGACTTCATCGTGGGCAACGAGGAAGGCGAGACGACGCTGCGCAAGCTCGCCCCCAGCATCATGAAGCTGCCCCGCAACATCCCCGCCGACATGGTCGGCGACCTGGACAACCGGCTGTCGGTGCTGGCGGCCAAGACCCAGGGCGGCCTGCCCAAGGGGCCGATGCCGGCCGGGGTCAAGCAGCGCAACATGCAGCGGGCAATGCGGCGCCGCTGACGGCGCCGCCCCACCCCGCGGCGATCAGGACGGCCCGGAGCGCTCCGCCGCCGGTTCGGTCGCCCGCGCCACGTCGTGCGCGTGCTCGCGGGCCTGATCGATCTTGGCCTCACTGGACTGCAGGTCCTGCGTGCCGCGGCGCATCTCCTCGTTCTCCAGCGCCGGGCCGTCCAACACGGTGTGATCAGACCCGGTGTGATCAGACCCGGTGTGATCAGCCGTGGGGTGATCAGCCGCGGGGTGATCTGACCCGGGGTGATCTGATCCGGGGTGATCTGATCCGGTGTGATCGTCGGGCGTGCTCGTCATGGGCTGCCTCCTGCGGTGCGGATGGGTGTCCTAATGCCCGTTCCCCGATCCCGGGGTTGGCACACCCGGCCGGCCGACTACCTGAACCGCAGGACGACCGTGCGGCAGAGCCGGTCGTGCAGTCCGCGGCCGTTGGCGTCCACCAACAGCGGCGGCACGATCAGGAAGATCAGCGCGGTCCGGGGCACCGCCCACAGCCCGACGAACGAGCGGTCCGCCGCCAGTGGCGTCACCCGGATCCCCAACGCCGCCTGACCCGGGGTGATGCCGAAGGCGGCGACGGTCACCACCGTCATCACCGCCCACACCAGCAGACTGGTGTTGCGGGGCGCGTCCGGCGCGGTGATCAACCAGGCGGCCAGCGCGGACAGCACGATGTCGATCACGAAGGCGCCGACCCGGCTCGCCATCGAGGCCACCGAACCGATTCCGGTCTCGGGCAGGCCCAGCGCCCGCCCTGGATAGGCCCGTTCGGCCGGCCCGTTCGTCGTCGTCATTCCCCCAGGCTAAGCGCCGCCGCCCCGGCAGTGGACGGCCCGGACGAGGCCGCCTGGGCCTCGGGCGATTAACGTCTGCGAAACCTTGCGGAGACCCGATGGCAACAGCGCCTGCCTAGCGTGGCCGAGGCATGGCGACGGGGCCTGCGTGTGTTTCCCGCCCGCTCGCCGCGCATGCAACCGGACCCGACGCAGCGGGGACAGGTGGCCGTTGTACCGTCCCTGCCACCACGGTTGTCCACCGACGACAAGGAGCGCGTGCGTGTTCTCCACCACCGAAGAGCTGGTCAAGTACATCTCGGACAACGATGTCGAGGTTTTCGACATCCGGTTCTGCGATCTGCCCGGCATCATGAACCACCTCACGGTCCCCGCCAAGACGGTGACCGAGAAGTCGCTGGCCGCCGGCATGGCCTTCGACGGGTCTTCGATCCGGGGCTTCCAGTCCATCCACGAGTCGGACATGACTCTGCTGCCGGACGTCACGACCGCCCGGGTCGACCCGTTCCGTCGCCGCAAGACCCTGACCTGCAACTTCTTCGTGCACGATCCGCTGACCCTGCAGCCGTACTCGCGCGACCCGCGCAACGTGGCCCGTAAGGCCGAGGAGTACCTGGCGAGCACCGGCATCGGCGACACCTGTTACTTCGGGGCCGAGGCCGAGTTCTACGTCTTCGACGACGTGCGCTACGGCACCACCCCGAACGGCGCGTTCTACAAGGTCGACTCGGAAGAGGGCTACTGGAACACCGGCCGCGACGAGCAGCCGAACCTGGGCTACAAGACCCGGTTCAAGGGTGGCTACTTCCCGGTCCCGCCGTACGACCACCAGGCCGACCTGCGCGAGGACATGACGGCCAACCTGATCTCGATGGGCTTCGACGTCGAGCGCGGCCACCACGAGGTGGGCACCGGCGGCCAGGCCGAGATCAACTACAAGTTCAACACCCTGCTGGCCTCGGCCGACGAGGTGATGCTGTTCAAGTACATCATCAAGAACACCGCCTGGGCCGCCGGCAAGACCGCCACCTTCATGCCCAAGCCGCTCTTCGGTGACAACGGCTCCGGCATGCACGCCCACCAGTCCATCTGGCAGGGCGGCAAGCCGCTGTTCTACGACGAGTCCGGCTACGGCGGGCTGTCCGACCTGGCCCGCCACTACATCGGCGGCCTGCTGCACCACGCCCCGTCGCTGCTGGCCTTCACCAACCCGACGGTGAACTCCTACCACCGCCTGGTCCCCGGCTACGAGGCCCCGGTCAACCTGGTGTACTCGGCCCGCAACCGCTCCGCGTGCATCCGTATCCCGCTGACCGGCACCAACGCCAAGGCCAAGCGCATCGAGTTCCGCTGCCCCGACCCGTCGTCGAACCCGTACCTGGCGTTCGCCGCGATGATGATGGCCGGCCTGGACGGCATCAAGAACAAGATCGAGCCGCCGGCCCCGGTCGACAAGGACCTCTACGAGCTGCCGCCGGACGAGGCCGCCAACATCCCGCAGGTGCCCGCGTCCCTGCCGGCCGTCATCGACCGGCTGGAGCAGGACCACGGCTACCTGCTCGAGGGTGGCGTCTTCACCGAGGACCTGATCGAGATGTGGATCAGCCTCAAGCGCGAGGAGATCGACGCGATCCGGCTGCGCCCGCACCCCTACGAGTTCGACATGTACTTCGACATCTGAGTTCCCCCGCGACCTGACGGTTGCCCAGGACGCCCTCGACCCGCCCGGGTCGGGGGCGTTCGGGCTTTCTCGGGGTTGCCTGGGGCAGCTTGGGACTTTCGCCCCGCGCCCGGACGGCGTCGACCCGATAGCCTCGGGAACGATTCAGACGCGACGGCATCCGGGAGGATCAGTGACACGCCAGCTCGGGGTCATCTCCGACATGGACGGGGTGATCTACCGAGGCAAGCAGGCCGTGCCCGGCGCCCAGGCGTTCATCGACCGGCTGCGGGAGCGCGGCGTTGGCTTCGTGTTCCTGACCAACAACTCCGAGCAGACCCCGCTGGATCTGGTCCGCAAGCTCGCCGGGCTGGGCTTTCAGGGCCTGACCGAGCAGAACTTCATCACCTCGGCGATGGCCACCGCGAAGTTCCTGCATTCGCAGCGACCCCGCGGCACCGCCTACGTCATCGGCGGCGGCGCGCTGTCGGCCGAGCTGTACAAGGTGGGCTACTCGATCACCGACAGCAATCCCGATTACGTCGTGGTCGGCAAGACCTCCGGGTTCGCGTTCCCCCAGCTGCGCAAGGCGTCCGCGCTCATCGACAAGGGGGCCCGGTTCATCGGCACCAACCCGGATCTGGTCGATCCGGTGGAGGGCGGCACCGAGCCGGCCGCCGGGGTGCTGCTGGCCTCGATCGAGGCGGCCACCGGGATGAAGCCATACGTGGTGGGCAAGCCGAACTCGCTGATGATGATCTACGCCCAGGAGATGCTCGGCGTGCCGGCCCGGGACTGCGTGATGATCGGCGACCGGATGGACACCGACGTGGTCGGCGGCCTGGAGGCCGGCATGCGCACCTGCCTGGTGCTGTCCGGGGTGTCCGACGCGCAGACGGTGAACCGGTTCCCCTACCGGCCCAGCTTCGTCTACGACAGCGTCGCCGACATCGATCCGGACGAGCTGGCGGCGGGCTGAAACATGGACATCCGGATCCCTTCGCTGCTGCGGATCAAACCCGACACCCTGTTCAAGCTGGGCAAGTACCTGCGCAAGCACGGCTTCGACCGCATCGCGCTGTGCTACGGCGAGGGCATCGAGGAGCTGGTCGGCCGCAGCATCCGCATCTCCCGGGATTCCTCCGAGATCACCGTGGTCCGGCAGGAGGTCGTGCACAGCAACGACGTCACCGACATCATGGGGGTGGCGTTCCACCTGCCCCGCGGTACCCAGGCCGTGGTGGCCGTCGGCGGCGGCGTCGCGGTCGATGCGGGCAAGTACATCGGCTTCCTCAACCAGCTCCCGGTGGTCGCGGTGCCCACCGCCATCTCCAATGACGGGTTCGCCTCCCCCGGCGCCAGCCTGCGGGTGGAAGGGCAACGGATCAGCGCCAAGGCGGCCATCCCGTTCGGCGTCGTCATCGACACGACGGTGATCGCCGCCTGCCCGCCCCGGTTCACCCTGTCCGGCATCGGCGACCTGATCTCCAAGTACAGCGCCATCGCCGACTGGAAGCTCTCGTACCACGCGACCGGCGAGGCCATCAACGACTTCTCCGCGATGATCGCGCTGCAGAGCGTGGAGAACCTGGTCAACCACCCGGACAAGTCGATCGAGGACCTGGGGTTCCTGCAGCTGGTCTGCGGGGCGCTGGTGATGAGCGGGGTGTCGATGGAGGTCGCCGGCTCGTCCCGGCCCGCCTCGGGCAGCGAGCACCTGATCTCGCACGCCTACGACCGGCTGGCCGCCCGGCCGCGGATGCACGGCGAGCAGGTTGGGGTGGCCACGATCGCCACCACCTGGCTGCAGGACAACCCGCAGCGCGACACCGTGCTGCGCGTGCTGGAGCAGACCACCTTCCTCAGTGCCATCCGGGCCGATCCGCTGGACCGGGCCACCTTCCTGGCCGCCATCGCCGCCGCCCCGGCGGTCAAACCCGGCTACCACACGGTGCTGTCCGAGCCGGGCGCGGTCGAGCGGCTGCAGGCCCATATCGCCGCGGACCCGCTCTGGCAGGATCTGCTGGCCTGAGCATTTCGCCCGGGCCCAGCCTGTCGACCGAGGGGACCGCATGCCCGTCTTCGCCGTGCACTACAGCTACGCCGACCGCCCGGACGAGGTGACCGCGCACCGGCCCGCCCACCGCGCCTTCCTGCGCGAGCTGTTCGACCAGGGCGTGGTCCTGGCGGCCGGGGCCTACCCGCAGGGGCCGGCCGGCGCGTTGCTGGTCTTCCGGGCCGACTCGGCCGAAGCGGTGGCGAGCCTGCTGGAAACGGATCCGTTCCGTCACCACGGCCTCGTCACCGGCTGTGAAATCCGGCAATGGGGTCTCGCGATGGGCCCCTGGACGGAGTAACTTCAGCTCTCGGTGTATCTCAGGGTTCGTCCCGGGCTCTTCGGTGTGCAAGAGACGTTCCATGCGCCCTGACCCAGGTGGTGGCGTGACCAGACCCGTGGTGCTGACCGAGAAGCTGCGCCGCCCCGAACCGGTGGGGTTGGCCCGGCGCCGGCTCGAGGAGCAGTTGCTCGCGCCCTCGACCAGCCGGTTGGACCTGGTGGTGGCGCCGCCCGGATCGGGCAAGACAACCCTGTTGGCCCGGGTGGCCGCGGCCGCCGAGAGCGCGGGCAGTGCGGTTGGCTGGTACCGGGTGACCGCCGACGACGCCACCGAGTCGGCCTTCGTGGCCCACCTGGCTCGGGCGCTGCACCTGGACACCGCCGCCGACGAGTCGTCGGTGACCGACATGCTCGAGTTGCTCGATCGGTCGCCGACCGCGCCCACCCTGGTGGTGTTCGACGACGTCCATGAGATCGCCGGCTCGGTCGCCGAACGGGCCCTGGACCAGTTCGTGCAGCTGCGGCCGCCGCACCTGCGGGTGCTGGTCGGTTGCCGCCGGCCCCCGGAACTGAACATCCCGCGGCTGCGGGTGTCCGGCCAGTTACGCGAGATCACCAGCGACGACTTGCGTTTCCGCTCCTGGGAGGTCGAGGAGCTGTTCCTGTCGGTGTTTCGGGAACCGCTCTCGCCGGAGTCGGCGGCCGCGCTGACCCGGCGCACCGGCGGCTGGGCGGCCGGCCTGCAACTGTTCCACCTGGCCACCTCCGGACGCAGCGCGGTCGACCGCGGGCGGGCCGTCGACGACCTGGGTGGCCGGTCCAAGCTGGTGCGCTCGTACCTGGCCCGCAACGTGTTGGCCGAGCTGCCCGAGGAACGGCGGCACTTCCTGCTGCGCACGTGCACGTTGGGCACGCTGACCGGACCGCTGTGCGACGCGCTGCTCGGGGTGACCGGCAGTTCCACCATCCTGGACGAGCTGGAACACCGGCAACTGTTCACCTCCTCCGACGACGACGGCCACACCTTCCGGTACCACGAGGTGCTGCGCACGCATCTGGAGTGGGCCCTGGTCCAGGAGTACGGGGCGGCCGGCGCGCGCGAGTGGTACTCGCGCAGCGCCGCGTTGTTGGAGTCGGTCGGCGACCAGCGGGCGGCGGTGCGGGCCTACGCGCGGGCCGAGGACTGGGGTGCGGTCGGCCGGCTGTTGCAGACCCGCGGCACCGGCCCGGATGCCGGGGCCGCCGGCACCGACCTGCTGCTGCCGCCGGCGGTGGTCGAGCACGATCCGTGGTTGTCCCTGGCCCAGGCCCGCCGCCGGGTCCGCGAGGGCGCCCTGACCGCCGCGGTCGACCGTTTCCGCCGGGCCGAGAGCCTGCTCGACGAACCGGATTTCCGCGACGACTGCCAGCGGGAACGATCGGTCGCGGCCATGTGGGCCTCGACCGACACCACCGGCATGAGCTGGGCCGTGGACGGGCGCGGGTCGGCCCGGCACTGGTCCATCCCGATCCGCCTGGCCACCCGGCGGCTGGGCCCGGCCCGGGTCGCTGCCCCGGCGCTGACCGGATCGACCCCGGCGCCGCACGAACTGGCCCGCGGCATCATCAGCCTGCTGGCCGGCGACTTCCGCGACGCCCGCCGCACGCTGGACGCCGTCGTGGCCGACCGGGCGGCCGAGTCGACCCACCGGTTGCTGGCCGACCTGACCATTGCCGTCATCGACCTGATCCGCGACCGCCCCGGGGATCCGGCGAGCCGGTTGGGCCAGATCGCGCTCGACGCCGAGGTGGCCGGGTTGCCGTGGATCGCCCGGCTCGCCCGCGGGCTCGGCGAGTGCGTGCTGGCGGCCACCGACCCGGCCGCGTGGCGGCTGGCCGCCTGCGTCGATCAGATCGACGAGTGTGACGAGGCCGGCGACGCCTGGGGCGCCGCCCTGCTGACCTTGGCCGCCGCCGTCACCGGCCTGCTGGCCGACCCAGTGGCCGAGGCGCATGGATTTGCCGACGCGGCCGCGCGCTTCCGCCGGCTGGATGCCCCGGTCCCGGCCCTGTGGGCGCAGGCGTTGCAGGCCTGCGCCCTGGCCGGCCGGCGCCGCCCGGGCGCGGCCGAGTTGGCCGGCCGGGTGGCCACCGAGGCGCGCGCCGCGCAGGTCACCGGGGCCCAGGCCCTGGCCCAGATCGCCGCGGCGATGGCCGGGGCGCCGGTCGGCACCGCGCCGGAAGCGACCGGCAGCGAACTGGACCGGATGATCGCCCTGTTCACCGGGCCGGCCGCGCCCACCCCGCCCGTGGGTGAGCCGGCCGCCGCGACCTCCTCCATTCCCGCGGACCAGCCGGCGCCGCTCGCCGCGAGCCGGACCGTCACGATCCGCTGCCTGGGCGGGTTCAGCGTCGACATCGACGGTCAGAGCGTCGATCTGGCTCCGCTTCGGCCGCGGGCCCGCGCGCTGCTGCGGCTGCTGGCGATGACGCCGAACCGGGACGTCCACCGCGAGCATCTGGTCGACGCGCTGTGGCCGGGCACGGATCTGACCGTCGGCACCCGGCGGTTGCAGGTGGCCGTGTCCAGCGTGCGACAGCTGCTGGAACAGCGTGGCCTGCCCGGCGGCGAGGTGGTGCTGCGCCACGGTGACGCCTACCGGCTGGCCCTGCCCCCGGGGTCGGTCGTGGACACGGACGCCTTCGAGCGGGGCGTGCGGGACGCCGAGACCGCCGCCGCCCGTGGTGATGTCACCGCCGCCGCGGCGCTGCGCGGCTCGGCCCTGTCCTGGTACCGGGGCGACCTGCTGCCCGAGGACGGTCCGGCCGAGCACGTGGTCGGCGAACGCGACCGGCTCCGGCTGCTGGCCGCGACCACGGCCGGCACCCTGGCCCAGGACTACCGGACGCTGGGGCAGCTGCGGCAGGCGGTGGCCGCCGCCCGGCAGTCCGTGCAACTCGACCGCTATCAGGACCTGGCCTGGGAGCTGCTGGCCGACCTGCACCGCGACGCCGGCGACGACAGCGCCGCCGCCCGCACCCGGCGCGAGCACGCCGCCGCCCAGGCCGAACTGGAGCTGGATTCCGTGCGGCCCTGAGGGTCGGCCGGCGACTCGCTCACCCCGTGATCTCGACCCGGTGCGGGATGTGCGCCGGCTTGGCCATGTCCACCAGCGCGTCCAGCCGGCGCACGTCGAATTCCTCGGGGTTCGGCACCCGCAGCCGGACCATCAACTCCGGCTGATCGGTGCCGGGTAGCGCGCTGCCGGGTTCGGTGGACTGACCCGTGCCGCCCGACTCGATCAGCTCCGGGTCCAGGTCAAACAGGGCACGGACGGCGGCCCGGATCCCCCGGGCGGTGCCCCGCCACTGCAGCAGCTCGACCCCGATCTGGACCAGTTCCCGTTGCCGTTCGGCGCTCTGGTGCCCGTCCAGGGCGATGCCCATCCACCCGGCCAGCCACGGCAGCATGTCCTCGGGCGCGGTGGCCGGGTCGAGGTAGGCGGGCAGTGAGTCCAGGGTGGTGATGATCGGCGCGAGCACCTCGTCCAGCGCCGCGCACCAGCGCTGGGTGAACGAGTCGCCCAGGAACACCGCCGGCAGCGTCGCGCCGATCGGGTACGGGCTGGCCAGCCCGGGCACCAATCCTCGGGTCATCAGGTGCCCCGGACCCGGACCTGATGCTCGTAGGAGAACACCAAGGCGGTGGGCGCCAACGGGATCCGCTGCGCCGACGACCCGCGCCGGCCGGTCGCGGCGTCGGCCGGGAAGAGCTGGACGTTGACCTCCTCGGCCATGTCCACCCCGGGGATGCGGGCCAGGGTCGCGTTCACCTCGTGCGCCTGGACGGCCCGGCCGAGCGGCCAGCCGGTGCCTTCCGGACCGCCGTGCAGCGGGTCGAACAGCCGGTAGATCGCGGTGAGCACCTCCTTGCGGACCTCCTCGGGCCGGTACCGGGCGCGGGCCCGCACGCTGATCACCGCGGTGACCCCCTGGTACTCCGGCGGCTCGATGACCAGCCGGGTGCCGACCAGCCGGCGCTCGTCCAGGTACCCGGCGATCCGGGACAGCGATTCGGGCAGCGGGGCCAGGTCGTCGCGGCGGATCCGGCCGACCTCGTCGGTGGCCACGAACGGGACCACGAGCACCCGGACGCCGCCGCCGTCCACGCCCAGGCAGTGCACCCGGGCGATCTCCGGCGCGACCTGCTTGGTCAGCTCGACGTAGTCCTCGGCGGTGACCGCTCGCCCCCGGGAACGCAGCACCAGCGGCCCCCGGAGCTTGGCGTCCTCGATGTCCTCGGCCCGGGCGCCGCCGACGGCCGGCGTCCGGTTCTCCACCCGGGCGACGTAGGGCACGCTGGTCTTGAGCACCCGCACCTGGCCGGTGGCGATGTTGCCGCGCACCCCGCCACCGGTGCGGTAGACCGACAACCGCAGGTGCGCCCCCTTGGGCGGCACCGCACCGTACTGGCGCAGCGTGCCGTCACCCTGCCGGACCGCCGGCCCGAACTGCACCTCGCCGGCGAACGCGTCGATGTGGAAGCACTTCTCGTCCGGGTCGGCCTCGGCGAAGTGCTCGGCCGGCGCCCATTCGGCGACGCCGTCGTCGTCGATGACCTGCAGCACCCCCGGCTCCTCCCAGGGCACCACCGGGCGCCGCTGCAGGGCGAACCGCTGCCCCGGGGTGCCGTCGGACACGCCCAGGTCCTCGTTGCGCACGACCTGCGCGTGCACCATCCGGGCGGTCCCGCCGATGGTGAACGCGGACACCGACAGGATCCGCGGGGACGCGGTGTAGGTCGGCTGACCTTCCTCGGGTTCCAGCAGCCGGCAGCGAATCCAGCCGGCCCGGTTGCGGGCCAGGATGGAGGTCTCGTGGGTCTCGGGGACGTGCAGCACGACGTCGCCGGCCTTGTTCATGCCGCCGGTGTCGTCCCGGTCGACGTCGCACGGCGCCCAGCCCGAGCCGGTCCAGGCCTCCCAGATCAGCGGCGGCCAGTCCGGCCGGACGCCGACACCGCGGACCCGGCAGTCCATCCGGAGCACGATCGCGCAGGACGGCACCGCATTGGACAGGCCGATCAGCAGGCAGTCGCCGGGTTGCGGCGAGCTCTGGAAGCACTCGAACTCGCCGCCCGAACGCAGGGCCACACTGTGATCGACCGCCTCCCCGCCGGCCGCCATCGCCCCGGCCCGCTCGAACGAGCAGGGCACGATGTCCAGGTCCTTGATCGTGGAGAAGACGACGGGGTCGGCGACATCGGTGCGGGGGGTGGCCACCTCGGTCTCCCGCCGCACGACGACGGTCTGCGGCTGCGGCGCGGACAGCCAGAAGGTGACCTTGCCCCGGGCCGCGGCCGGCGGCCGCAACTCGACGCCGATCAGCTCCAGGAATTTGATGTAGTGGCGGTCGGGCACCCGGTTGAGCCGGTAGATCAACTGGTCGACCATCTGCGCGAACGCCTCGATCAGGGTGACCCCGGGATCGGAGACGTTGTGGTCGGTCCATTCCGGGCACCGTTGCTGGACCAGGCGTTTGGCGTCGTCTACGAGGTCCTGGAAGTGCCGGTCGTCCAGGTTGGGCGCGGGCAGCACCATGGTTCAGGCCCTCCGCTCGGCGGCCGCCAGGGCCGCGGGAATGGCCGGCAGGGAGGCCGGGGCGAACGACGGACCCGTGACCGCCGCCGAGTCGGGCTCGTCCGGGATCACGTAGAACGGGAAGACCAGGTTCCGCGGATCGTTGATGCCGCGGATCGAGTAGTGGATGTCGATGTACAGCGTGCCCAGGTCGGCCTGGTCGAAGCTGATCAGCACGTCGTGCACGGTGATCCGCGGCTCCCACATCTCCAGCGCGTAGCGCACGTCGGAGGCGATGGCCCCGGCGGTGGAGGCGTTGATCGGGGCGAACAAGTGGTCGTGCACCCGGCAGCCGAACTCGGGACGCATCGGCCGCTCCCCCGGCGCGGTCGCCAGGATCAGCCGGATGGCCTCCTCGATCTCCTGCTCGCGGACGACCAGGGCGACCCCGCCGGTGGCGTCGGTGGTCAGCGGGAACGCCCAGCCGGCGCCCACGAAGTCAACTCGGGAATCGATGCCCACTGCTCATCCTCCGATCAGGACGGTCGGGGCGCCGACGACGATCGGTGCCCCGCAGGCGGACAGGTCGCCCATCCGGGCCGCGGGCAGCCCGCCGATCAGGACCGTCGGGCAGCCCGGCGGCACGATGGCGGTCGGCGGGTGCACCGCCGGCGGCGGGAACGAGCAGATGTGCGGGGTGCCCACGGTGGCCGCGGGCATGCCGGCGATCAGCACCGTCGGCACCCCGGGCGGCCCGATGACGCCGGGGTGCCCGGTCGGGTCACCGACCCTGGCAGCTGGTGGCATCTGCGTCACGTCCCATCAGTTGATCTTGACTCAGTTGATCTTGACCAGGGAACCCTGGACGGTCAGCACGCCGCTGGCCTTGACCTCGGCGCTGGCCTGACCCTCCAGCTTGGCGGTGCTGCCCTTGAGCGAGAGTTGGCCGTTGGTCTGCACGTCCACCCCACCGCTGCCGCCGTCGATCTTGACCCCGCTGGTGGAGGTGATCGAGACCTCGCCGCCCTTGAGTTCGAGCTTGCTGCTGGCCGAGTCGATCAGCACGCCGCCCTTGCCCTCGATCAGGATCTTGCCGTCGCTGTGCACGGTGATCTTGGTCTCGACCGAGTCCAGCTTGAGCTGCAGCTTGTCGCCGGTGGTGGACAGCGTGATGCCCTCGGTCCGGCCGTCCTCGTCGATCAGGTCGATGCGGTGACCGCGGCGGGAGACGAACGAGCGCCGGTTGATCGCTCCGGAGCTGCCGTCGATCAGGTCGGGTTTGCCCTTGGGTGCGGTGTCCACTCCGTTGAACAGGCCACCGAGCACGTAGGGCCGGCGGATGTCGCCCTGCTCGAAGAGCACCAGCACCTCGTCGCCGACCTCGGGCAGCACCAGCGCCCCCCGGTCCTTGCCGGCCCCCGGCTGCACGGTGCGGGCCCAGTCGCTGACATAGGTGTCCGACAACCAGGGGAAGGTCAGCTTGACCCGGCCCTGTTCCAGCGGGTCCTTGGCGTCGCTGACCTGCGCGACGACCGGCCCCTGCCCGAGCTTGCCGCCACCACCGCCGTTGGCCAGCCCGTAGAGGCTGCGTTCCGAGCGGCCGGTGACCGAGAACATCGTGGTGTAGCCGGTGTTCGGGTCGTAGCGATGATGGGAGGAGGTGATGGTGTACTTCCCGTCGAACGGGGCCCCCACGTTGTCCACCGAGATCGCCGCCCCGGCGTGCAGTTTCGGATTGCCCCGGGCGACACCCTCGAACTCGGCGAAGGCACCGGCGATCTGCTCGGCGATGGCCGCGGCCGCGCTGTCCACCTCGGCCTGGCTGCGGTAGGCGACATCGGTGGCCACGTAGACCGGATCGCCGAACTTCTTGGCGATGTCGACCGGGTTGTAGGCGGGCAGCACGGCCGAGGTGGTCGCGGCCGGCGCGGTGGCCACGAACGCCTTCTTCTGGGCCAGGTCCCAGCCGCGGGCCTGCACCTCCTTGACCTGCTCGGCCGCGGTGATCAGTGACCGGAACCGCAGCAGGTCGGTACCCAGCCGCAGCACCAACGGGTTCTGCTGCTCCGGTCCCCCGCCGCCGGCCGGGGCGGTGTCGGCCTTCTTCGGCTTGCGGAAGTCGAACTTGCCGTCCTTGACGGCGATCTCGTAGCCGATCTCGCGGGCCAGGCCGTCCAGGAACTCCCAGTCGGTGACCCCGCCCTGGGACAGGTGCTCGTAGACGGTGCTGGTCGACTCGACCTCGCCGATGGACAGCCCCGCCCGCTGGGCCACCTTGGTGGCCACGTCCGAGGCGGTGCTCTGGGTGTAGGACTCGGTGCGCCGGCCCCGGAAGAGCCGGTTGGCCTGGTCGTAGCCGCGGATGACGGTGTAGGTGCCGGTGGCGTCGTACTCGGCCTCCAGCGCGGTGATCTCCCCCTCGATCAGCGGCAACGGGCTGGGCGCGGCGTCGGTGGCCACGCTGACCTTGACCTTGGACCCGATCTTGGCGCCGGACTTGGTGATCACCAACCGGTCCGGATCACGGAAGCGGAGCAGGAAGAAGTCGGGCAGCCGCAGGCTGTCGTCGACGATCGCCGAGACCAGCAGTGCCTTGGCGTCGGCGGCCAGCGGCGAGCCGTCGATGTCGACCAGGAAGCTGGACGAGGTGGGCGCCATCAGGTCACCGGGTCCAGCAGTTCCGAGGCACTGGGCAGCATCAGCACACTGCCCAGCGGCAGCCGGGCCGGGTCGTCGACCCGGTTGAAGTGGGCCAGCGGCCGCCACAGGGTGGGATCGCCGTACTCGCGGTAGGCGATGGAGGCCAGCGTGTCGCCGGTGACGACGCGGTGGATGCTCCGGGCGGCAATGGATCCCGACGTCGGGTTCTGCTTGCCCTTCTGCTGGGGCATCTCCTGCAGCGTCACCGTGCACAGCGCCCGGATCGGGGTGCCCTCCGGTGTGAACAGCGTGTACTTGGCGCTGACCTGGGTCACGTAGGCCGGGAAGCTCTTGATCGCCCCCCACTGGAAGACGACCAGCGGCGGCATCGGCTTGTTGTTGGCGTGCGTCTTGTCGGTCGGGGTGCAGCAGGAGAACAGCTTGTCCACCGCCTCGACCACCGATCCGTCGTGCTTGGCGGTGGCGTCGAAGAACATCTCCAGGCTCAACTGGCCGGGTTCGGGGCCCTTGAACTCGGGCGGCGGCGCCGCCTTGGCCCCGTTGGTGGACTTGCTCTCCCACTTCGCCTTCTTGGCGATGGTCAGTTCCTTGGGGTTGAACTGGAACTCGATGGTGCCGATCTCGGCGTCGAGTTTGCGCCCGCCGGTGGCCGGCGACGACTCGTACATCGTCAGCTTGGCCTTCTCCACCTTCTGCGGCGCGGAGTCGCCGGTCGGCGAGGGCGCGGTCGGCTTGCCGCCGGCGCCGCTGAGCGAGGACCCGGTCATCAGGCACCGCCCGGCAGGATGCCGTGGTGAGCGACCTCGAGCGTCTCGGTGGCCACCTTGGCCGTGTCCAGGTTCAGGCTCGGGCCGGTCCAACGGACGGGAATGACGCCGTGCAAGGACCATTCGGCCACCACGGTCTCGTCGGCGGTCATCGCCGAGATCACCATGGTGGTCGGCTTGACCCCGCTCATCATGCTGGCGAACCAGCTCGTCAGGTGCTTGCTGTCCTCGCCGATCGGCCGGGACAGCTTGACGTTGGTGAACTTCATCCGGGTGGGCAGCTGCCAGATCATCGCGTTGTTGCCGCCCTCCTCCCGCTGTTCCAGGACGATCTCGCAACCCAGTCCCTCGCAGCTGTTGAACATGCCCAGCGGGAACTCGTCGATCTTGACCTTGAAACACACGCTGACGGCGGGATCCTTCATCTCGGCCATGCGGATCGCCTCCTGGTTCTCGCTGGTGGGGGTCGGTGGTGTCGGGTTCTGGGTCAGCGGCGCAGGTCGGTGACCATGCCGGCCCGTTCCCGGTCCATCCACAGTTCGGACTTGAGCCGGGCGGACAGCGGGTCGAACAGCCGGCGGGCCAGCTCGTCCAGGTTGGTCGGCAGGGCGTCGGCGGCCGCGCCGGCGGCGGCCCCCGCGGCACCGGCCGCGGCGCCGGCCGCCCCGGACACGGCGCTCCTCGCCTGACCGGCGGCCCCGCTGACAGCATCAGTGGCGCCGGACGCGGCGTGACCCAGGGCCCCGGTCGCGGAGTCGGCCGCCCCCGCGACGCCGCCGGCGAGCTGGTTCGCCGCCTCGGACACTCCGGACGCCACCGCACCGGCCCCACCGGCGGCCCCACCCACGGCACTGTCGAGCGCTTGGCCGGCCGCGCTGCTGGCCGACCCGGCGGCCCCCGCGGCCTGGTCGGCCAAACCGCGGGCCGCGCCCTGGGCGGAGCTCAGGTAGCCGGCCGCGCTGTGCTGGGCCGAGCTCAAGTACCCGCCGGCCGCCTGCTGGGCCGCGTCGGCGTAGCCGTGGGCCGTGTCCATCGCGCCGCCGGCCGCGTCTGTGGCGGAGCCCCGGGCGGTGTCCATGGCAGTGCCGGCGTAGCCCCGCGCGGCGTCCAGGTACCCCCCGGCCGCCTGCTGCGCGCCGCCGACCGCCTCCCCGGCGTAGCCCCGGGCGGTGTCCACGGCGTTGCCGGCATAGCCCCGCGCGGCGTCCAGGTACCCCCCGGCCGCCTGCTGCGCGCCGCTCACCGCGTTGCCGGCGTACCCCCGCGCCGTGTCCGCGGCGTTCCCGGCCAGCCCGCGGACGCTGCCCAGCGCACCTCCGGCCGCACCGCGAGCCGCGTCGGACAGTCCGCCGACGCTCTTCGTCGCGCTGTCCAGCAGCGAGGACGCCCCGGGCAGCCCGAACCGCTGGACCGTGGCACCCGCCCCGGCCGGAACCGGCTGGACCGGGCTCGGCCGGTACGGGGAGGTGTCGCCGAGCAACGGGGCCATCATGGTCGGCACCGTCCTCGGGGCGGCCGGCGCCGACCGCGGTGCGGCCAGCAGCGGCAGACCGGCCAGCCCGGCCGGGGCCGACCCGTCGTCGGCCAGTCGCTGCACCGACGGCCCGCCCGGCGCGGCACTCGGGGCCGGGCCGCTGGCCGGATGCGGGGCGACCGGCCCGCCGGCATCCCGATCGGAATCGCCATGATGGTGAGCGGCCGGCTCCGGTCCGCCGCCGCCCGATCCGTCCACGTCCAGCGAATCGGCGCCCAGCGTCGGGGCGATCTCGTGCTCGCTGCGCTCGACCATCGGGCCGGCGACGGACTCCGGCCCAGGCATCGGCGTCGGTGTCGGTGTCTGTGTCGGTGTCGGTGTCGGTACGGACTCGATCGCGTTCCCCGCGTCGGAGGCGACGGCGTCCGGCGCCGAGGCCGGTGCTAGCGGGCTCGCCTCGGGCCGACTCTGGGCTGCCGGCCCAGCGCCGGACAGCGGCAGCGGCGCCGACGGGGTGTCGGCGATCGAACGGGCCACCGTGGGCGGCACCGATGAGTTCAGCGGCGCCCCCAGTCCCGTCCGCCGGGGCGTGCTGAGCGGTCGACCGGCGGTCGGGGTCATCACCGGACGTTCCGCCGCGGTCGGCGTGGGAGCCGGCAGGCTGATCTCGGTCGACCCGGCGGCTGCGGCCGAGTCGATCATCCGCATGATCGTGGCGAAGTCGGTGGGTTGCGGCTCCCGTACGACGGTCTCCTGCGGCCGCACCGGCACCGAGGTCAGCGGCGTGCCGAGCCCGGTCGCCCGCGGCGGGGCCGCGCTGTCGACCTGCCGCTGCAGCGGCGTCGCCGAACCCGCGGCCGGCGATGCCGCCGTGGATCCCAGCGTCGGGACAGTGGTCTGCCCCGACGAGCTGCCGGGGGCCACGGAGTCGACTCGGGAGTCGACTCGTGAAACGACTCGGGAGTCGACCCGATCGTCGGCCCGGGCGGCCGGCGAGACCGGCGCACCCGGAATCGGCGACACCGGCTCCGAAGCAGAATCGATCGGGGCGTCGAGCGGGGTGTCGAAAGAGGCGTCGAACGGGGCGTCGAGCGCAGCCGTGACGTCCGGCGGCCGCGTCGACGGTGCACTGGGCGCGGTCGATGAGGGGGGCTCGCGGACGGTCAGCGGTGAGTCGCCGGTCAGCGCCGCCGTGGCGACGTCCGTGGCCCGACCGGGAACCGGCAGGGTCGGCGCACCCGTGGTCTCGCTGCGCTGCACCGCCGGCGCCGGGTGTCCGGTCGATGGCGGGAGCACCGGGCGGTCATTCGCCGGTGGCATGGACACCACCGGTAGCCGGTTGACCGGCTCCAGCGGCGGAGCCGACAGCAGCGGCTCGGACCGCACCGCCGGTGCCGACGGCGAGACCACCGGCAGGGACCAGGTCAGGGCCGGGCCGGCCGAGCTGCCTGAGCCGGCCGAACTGATCGAGTCGGCCACCTCGACCGCTGGCGGACCGGCCGCGGGCGCCGGGTCCGCGGCCGGGTCGGCCAGGCTCCGCGCCACCGTCGGGGTGGCCGGCTCCGGCCGGATTCCCGTCGTGGCCGGCCGTCCGGGTGCTGATCTGCCTCCCGGCGCGGCGTCGCCGAATCGCATCCGCGGTTCGATGATCCGTTGCACCATGGCGGCGACCGAGGCCTTCTTGCGCGGCGCCACGGTCAGGTCCGGGCCGTCCGAGACGGTGTGCGGCGCGGCCGGACTGGCCAACCCGTCGACGTGCCCGCTCGGCCCGTCGGGATCGACGACGTGTCCGAGCGGGGCCAGGAAGCTGGGGTCGTGCGCCGTGGCCAACGACGAGGTGAAGCGGTCCAGCGGGGCGATCGGCGCGGTCGGGGTGAGGGTCGGCCGCAGCGGCGGCAGATCCTGCCAGGCCGCCCGCTGCACAGCCGCGGGGGCCGGTGACATCGCCGGCGGCGGAGCGGATTCCGTCCCGGACGGGGTGTGATCCCGTCGCCACCAGAGCGCCACCGGTCACCTCCCTCGATCGATCCGTTTGTTGATCATCCCGATCTCATGCGCAAAGCGTTGCCGCTCGCGATGCTCCAGGTCGAGCAGATCGTCGAGCGGCCAGTGAAAGTGGTAGGCGATGTACGCGACCTCCTCGTAGAGACGGTCGGGCGCGTACGTCACTATTCCCCCAGGCGCCCACCCGCGACGTCGACGGCGAACTGGTGCTCGCAGGCCGGGCAACTCACCGCGGCCCGGGTATGGCCTTCCTGGTTGATCCGCCGGTACAGGTCCTGCAGGAAAGCCAGATCCGAGGCGAACAGGTTCTCGATGATGCCGGCGTGCACGTCGTCGATGGTGCCGATCCGGGTGACTACCCGGCCCAGCAGCACGACCGTGAGGTAGGCCGGGTTCTCCCGGACCCGGTCGTCCCGCAACGGCACCAGCTCGTCGCGGGCGGTGGCCAGCCGCATCACCCCGTCGCGGTGCACGGTGCCCGAGCCGTCCTTGTACCCGCGGGGCAGGATGAAGCTGAACTCGGTACGCAGCCCCTGCTCCGGGGGCCGGGCGGGCGGGGGCGAGCCGGCCGGATCGGGACTCGCCGAACCCTGGACGGGATCCAAGGTTGCGGCGGACGACCCCGAGAAACCGCGGCGCATTACTCGACCTCGAGCCGCTCGTAGGTGACGACCAGCTTCTCGGTGAGCACGCTGGTGTCACCGGCCTTGAGCGAACCGATCTCCAGGCTCTTGGGCCAGGCCGCGGTCAACTTGTACCGCTTGACCGCGTTGCCCTCGTAGTCGTAGACGATCACCGCGCCACCCTTGCGGACGTCGCTCATCTTGCCGAACTGCGAGTCCTTGACCCACTTCTCGAAGCTCTGATCGGAGGTGAGCGGGCGGGTCAGGGTGACCTCGCCCGACTTCCACCGGCCGGGCAGCTTCTTGATCATGTACTTGCCGTCGGGCCCGTTCTGCTTGAGCTCGATGACGTCCTGCTCCATCTTCAGCCCAGACACCTCGGTGATGGACTTGATGGTGATGCCGTCGACCTCGAGGCCGAAGGAATGGCCGACCGAGCTGTCGAGATCTGGCAGAGCCATGTCAGCTCCCTTTCTGTTCCGTCTGGGTCAGGGTTGATTACTCGGCGACCAGGCTGGTGCCGCCCGAGAACTGCGAGAGCTGGAAGATCACGAACTCGGCCGGCTTGACCGGGGCGACGCCGATCTGACAGACCACCTGGCCGGCGTCGATACCCTCGGCGGGGTTGGTCTCCCGGTCGCACTTGACGAAGAACGCCTCGTCCGGGGTCAGACCGAACAGGGCACCCTTGCGCCATTCGTTGACCAGGAACGCGGCGATGGTGCGCCGGATCTTCGCCCACAGCGCGTCGTCGTTGGGTTCGAACACCACCCAGTTGGTGCCGTTGAGGATCGACTCCTCCAGGTAGTTGAACAGCCGGCGCACGTTCAGGTACCGCCAGGCCGGGTCGGAGGACAGGGTGCGGGCGCCCCAGACGCGGATACCGCGGCCCGGGAAGCTGCGCAGGCAGTTGATGCCCACCGGGTTGAGCAGGTCATGCTCGTTCTTGGTGATCTGCACCTCGAGCGCGATCGCGCCGCGGACCACCTCGTTGGCGGGCGCCTTGTGCACACCACGGGTGTCGTCGTTGCGACCCCAGATGCCGGCCATGAATCCCGACGGCGGCATGTGAATGTTCTTGCCGGTCGAGGGATCGGCGGCCTTGACCCACGGCCAGTACAGGGCGGCGTACTTGGAGTCGTAGCCGGCTTTGTCCATCCGCCATTCCTTGATCTGCTGGGCGTTCAGACCGGGCGGCGGGTCCAGGATGGCGATCCGGTTCCCCATCAGCTCGCAGTGCGCGATCATCGCCAGCTGCACGGCCTTGACCGTCTCGGCGTCGATCGCCCCTTGCTGGTAGGCGCTCATCAGGTCGGGGACGCAGACCATGGTGACCTCGTCGACGGCCTCCAGACCGGAGAAGCCGGTGCGCTCGGCGACGTCACCGACGTAGTCGTCGGTGTTCAGCCGCGGGCTGGGCACGGCGGCCGGCGGCGGCGGTGAGTACAGGCTGACGGTGTTGCCCGGGGCCGGCGCCTCGATCGACTGCCCGGTGGCCGTCTCCTCGATGCGGATGACCTTGGACGCGGCGTTGACCGCGGTGGCCACGTTCGCCTTGCCGCGGCCGGTGTTGAGCCGGTCGTACTCCTCCAGCACCTGGTCACCTTGACGGACCACGAGCTTGAACAGTCCCTCGGCGCCCTCACCCTCGGCGGCGTGGATGTCGACGCTGATCGCGCCCTCGGTGGTGCCGGCGTCCAGGGCGACGATCTTGTAGGTGCCGAGCATCGCCTGCGGGCCGGCGGCGATGGCGCGGCGGCCGCCGCCCCCACTGGCCCCGTTGCCGTTGCCGTCCTGGCCGATGCGGACGACGTAGCAGTTGCCGCCGCCGTTCTGGAAGTAGGCGTAGACCGACTGGGCCAGGTACGAGCCTTCGACGAATCCGCCGAAGTTGCGGACGTACTCGGTCCAGTTCGGGACCAGCGTCGGCGTGTTGAACGGGCCTTCCTCGGCCAGGCCGACGAAGGCGGCGACGGCGGTGCCCACCCCTTCGATCGGACGCGACCCGGAATCGACCTCTTCGACGTACACGCCCGGTGAGAGGTAGGTCGGCATGCTGCCTCCTTGGTAGGACACACGAGATTGTGCTGATCGTGCGCCTTTTCGGAGGCCGGCGGGATGGGCGGAGGGACGCGGGCGAGGGCAGCTTTCGGTGCCCCTTCGGGCAACGTCGGGTCAGTTGGAGTTCTTCGGGGCCCGCCAGCCGGCGGCCTGCGCCTCGGCCTCGCTGCAGAACCAGCGCTCGCCCTTGGACTCGTCGATCTTGGTGGCGTCGTAGCTCGGGCTCTTGCCCTTGACGTGGTAGATCCGCTCGCCCTTGTCGTTGATGTTGCCCTTGATGTCGCAGCTGCCCGAGCTCGCGGCCGCCGCCTGCTGCGCGGCGGCCTGGTCCGCCGCCGCCTGCGCGGCGGCCTGTTGCGCGGCCTGCTGGGCCGCCGCCTCGTCCGCCGCCTGCTGGGCGGCCGCCTGTTCCGCGGCCACCCGGTCCGCCTCGGCCTGAGCCGCTGCCTGCGCCGCGGCCGACTGCTCGGCGGCCGACTGCTCGGCGGCCACGCGGGCGGCCTCCTGGGCCGCGGCCTGCGCGGCGGCGGAGCTGGCGGCGGCGGCCGAGAGCGAAGCCTGCGCGGCGGCGGAGGCCGCGGCGGCCGCGCTGCTGCTGCTGGGCGCGGTGCTTGCGGTCGTGCTGCTCACTGGGCTGGAGGTCGTTGATGCGATGCCCGCATCGGCGGCCCCGGGCGGCGCGCTGCTGCCGCAGCCGGCCGTCGCCAGAATCACCAGTGCGGCGAGCAGAGTTGTTGCGGCAGTGACGGTTTTCGACATGCGGCCCCCCGGATGCGATGAGTGAACAGCGAAACGCGCCGCCGAGCCCCCGCACCGATGCGCATCCTGATCGTCTCACCCGCCGGGGGTGTCAGTGCTTCCCGTCCGTGTGATCCCCGCCCCCGATCGGCTGACGCGCCACCCCGTTTCGGCCGGCCTATCCT
This sequence comes from Nakamurella multipartita DSM 44233, assembly GCF_000024365.1. Taxonomy (NCBI): domain Bacteria; kingdom Bacillati; phylum Actinomycetota; class Actinomycetes; order Nakamurellales; family Nakamurellaceae; genus Nakamurella; species Nakamurella multipartita. The sequence goes on along the minus strand of NC_013235.1, from coordinate 2,091,207 downwards.
CGACGGGCAGCTGCCCGGTGGTACCGGTGTCACGATGACCCGTCGGGGTGCTCCACACCGCTCGTTGCCCGTCCATGGTGGTGCCAAACCCGGCATAGGTCTTGGCGCGGTGGTCGGGCCGTTCGGGAAGGGCGTGATGTGGTCCAGGTCAACGCCCACAAGGGCCCGACACTCTCCCTCTGAACAGGACCACTACCGAAGTCAGCAGATGATCACGATTCCACCTTGGCCGCCGCGACGACCTGCGCCGCGAGCGCGCGGATGGTGGACAGCTTGATTCCGGTCTCCTGCTCCAGGTTGAAGTTCACGCCTTGCCCACGGACGGCGGCCTCCGTTCGTCCTGGACTCACCCCGGCCGGGATCACCCCCACGACCTGGATTCCTCGCCGCGAGAATCCTTGTACCCGACGCTCGACGCCGCGGATCCGAATGGTCGTCGGCAATTCGCCACCGGACTCATCGACGTTGGGGCTCAACCGCTCCAGATCCTGAGCGGGTTGGCCGAGGAACTCGGCTCGCTCGAAGTTCCGCTTGGCCAGGTACTCGATCTCACCCGCATGCTTCGCTCGAACAGCAGCGACCGCCGCCCGGTAGGCGCGAGCCTTCACCGGGTCCAGGTCGTCCTCGTCGACCTCGGGATGATCGGTCCTGACCAGCTTGGCGATCGCCGCCGCCCGCGCCTCGGCCTTGTCGGCTTCGCTGGCCTTGTCCCAGGGTTCACGGACCCGTGCGAGATCTCGCTTGGCATCGCCCCCGGCCTTGGACTCGAGGATCTTGAGGATGTGCACGAAGGGGCCGGCCGCATCGGTTCCCAGGATCACGGTCATCCCGTCGCCCAGTGAGGCACCGCCGGCGCTGACTTCGTGCGGCCCGACGAACTGTGGTTGATCGGAATCGCCGGCGGTGGTGGGAGTCTCGGGCTTGGGGGCCGCTTTGCCGTGCCGGGCGGCGGCGACCTCCTCGAGGATCTGTCCCTGCGCCTGAACCAGGACCTTCTTGGCGAAGATGCGGCCGATCGCCGCACGGTCGAGCCCGAGCGCGGCCAGGTCGGTCGCGGGCGAGGCGGACCAGTCGATGTCGGCGGAGTCGCCCACGCCCGCGGAGGTCGGCACCACCACCCGTTGGACCTCACCGTGCACGGCCCACATGCGGCCCTGACGTTCTGGCTGCAGGACGGCCAGACCGAACCTGACTCGAAGTGCGCCCAGGACCGGCTTCAGGATGCGCTCGCCGACCTTCTTGCCCGCGAACCGGTTGACCGCACCGACTCCTGCGGCCATCCCCTTGTCCAGCCGCTTCTGCTTCCCCTCCGGTGAGTCGTCGCCACCCAGCACCTTGGCCTTGACCTTCGCCCCGATTCCCTTGATGCCCTTGAGCAACGGAGCGGCCAGCTTGAGCGCACCCTTGATCACCGCATCCAGCGCCTTGTTGATGGGCGCCTGCACGGCCTTCAGGATCGACTTGATCTTGTCCGAGATCCCGCCCAGGCCAAGCAGGTTGGCCAGGAAGGCGATCACCAGCGGCACCGCCTTGCCCAGCGCGGCCTCGATCTTGGCCGGCACTCCCCCGACCCCGCCGTGGGCGATGTCGGAGATGGAGTCGATGACGGTGCCGACGAAGTCCATCAGGGCGGCGCCGCGTTCCATGATCCATTGCACGACGCCGATCAACGCCTGGACGATCTTGACCAGCGCCCCGGCCGGGTTGAGCATGCCGATGACCCAGGAGATCCCGGCGGTGATGATCTTCTCCTTGACGAAGTCCATGATCGGCGTGAGGATCATCGACTTCAGATCGCCGAGCTTGTCCTTGATCCAGGTCCACAGCCCGCCGATGCCCTGCGTCGCCAGGATCGTGAAGATCTCGATCTTGCTCTCGATCACGTCGATCGCCTTGGCCGCCCACGGCGCGAGCTTGGCGATGCGGCCCTTGATGTTCGTCCAGGTCAACCCGAGGATCGACCCGACGAGCTTGAGGATGCCCTTGAGGTCGAAGGAGTCGGGCAGCTCGATCCCGGCCGAGGCCAGCGCCCCGAACAGCCAGCCGAGCAATCCCTTCTTCAGGTGGGTGAGGATATTGGCCGCGAACGACAGGAAGCCCTGCTTGACCGCGGACATGAAGTTGGTGATGAACGCGACCGGGTCCTCAAGGATCTTGCTGAACGCGGACGCGGCCTTGGCCAGCAGACCACTGAACAGCGCCTTGAGCTTGAGGATGGTGTCGATCGCCCCGCCGACCGCCTCCTTGGCCATGTCGACCAGGCCCTTGTTCTTCTCCTGCTCGGCCTTGATCTCCTCGTCGACCCGGCCGCGGGCCTCGGTGTACTTGCTGGCCAGGTCGTCGACCAGCGACTGCTGCTTGGCGTCGACGTCGGCGTCAAGCTGGTCGAACTTGCCGGCCACGTCCTTGGCCGCCTCCCCGGCCAGCTTCTGCAGCGCCGCCGGCTGCGACGCGATGAACGAGCGGATCTGGACCCGGCCCTTCTCCACCCGGGCCTTGGCCGCGTCCAGCTCACGGCCGATCAGGTCGGCCACGGTCGAGATGACCGCCGTCATCTGCGTTTCGTACAGGGCCTTGGCCGCGTCGTAGATCCGGTTGGCCTCGGCCGGCAGGCCGGTGAACAGGTCCGCGGTCCACCGCGCCGCGCCGGTCACCCCCGAGTAGCGCTCGTCCTTGTACTTCTCCATGTCGGCCCTGTGCTTGGCCGTGAACGCGCTGCGGGCGGCACCCTCGCCCTTGTCGAACTCGGCGGTCACCTTGCCGTCGATGCCGTTCAGGATGACCTCGACCTCGGCCTTGGTCTGGTCGAAGATCTTGTTGATCTCCCCGGAGATCCGGGCCCGTTCGACCTCGTCCTTGGTCTTGGTGTCGGTCTTGGCCCCGGCCACCCGGGCCAGGGCGCCGGCCTTGTCCCGGCCCATCCCGGCCATGGCCGCGGCGGCGCCGGCCCCGGCATCGGCCTTGGCCGCGCCCAACGCGGCCGACTCGTCCGCCCGGATGGCGGCCGGCGCGCTCACGGCGTGCACCTCGGCGTCCTTCTTGGCGGCCGCCGCAGCCTGCAGTTGTGGTTCGTTCGAGGCGGTCAGGTGCTTCTCGGTGACCTGGGCGTCGGCCAGCTGCTGATCGACCTGCGCCGGTCCACCGGTGAAGGTGACCTGCTCGGCCGGCGCCGGACCCGGCATCGCGGCGGCGCCGTTCACCGGCGGCACAGCCGGGGCGGGCTCCGCCGCCAAGGGGGTCACCGGCTTGTCCCGGGCCGCCGAGGCGTCCGGGGTCTTGCCGGTCTCGTCCTTGACGTTGCTGGTCGAGGTGTCCCTACCCGCCGTGACCTGCGACATCACCTGGTTCTTGACCCCGTCGGCCTTGCCCGAGGTGGCGAACTTGTCGGCCTCGTCCAGATTCTTCGGGGCCGCGTCGGCGATCGCCTTGCGGACCGCGGCGATGAACGCCGCCTTGTCGAATCCGCCCGGCTTGGCCGCCGCGATCGCATCGGCCCGCGCGGCCTTGGCCTGGCCGGCCTTGTCGTCGGGCGGCGCCTTGGCCGCGGCCTGCGCCTTGCCGACCTCCGCGACCGGCGGCGGGTGCTTCTTGAGCTGCGACCCGGCCGCCTTGACCTGGCCGGTCACCGCCGTGAACCGAGGGTCGGCGGACGGGTCGGGAGCCGCGGGCGGCACGGGTGGGGCGGTCGATCCGGTCGCGGACCCGACCGCCGACCCCGGCACCAGCCGCTGCACGGGTGCGGGTGCGGATTCCGGCGCCACCGCGGTCGCCTCGCTCGAGGACTCGGTCGGGGCCGCGGACCGGCCACGGACCAGTCCGGCGACAGCGGCATTGCCGGCGCTGCGCTGCAGCAGGGCCATGGACCGCGGGTTCATCAGGGTGGACGAGCGCCGCACGGGGGCCGGCCGGGAGCCGACCCGGTTCGGTGCGGTCTGCGGGTCCGGGGCCCGCCGGGGTCCTGCCTGTGCTTCGGGACCGGCACGCTCCGCCGACGTCATCGCCGCCACCGGCCCGAGGATCAGGCTTCCTCGGCCGCCTCTTCCTCCTCGGCCTCGCGCTGGACGAACGAGCCCTGGGCGGTCTGCTCCTCCTCCTCGGGGGCTTCCTCGCGCTGGACGAACGCACCCTGAACGGTCTCGTCCTCCTCGTGCCGCTGCGCGGTCGCGGTGGCCGGACCGGCGGACTGGCCCGTGGACTGAGCCGGGGCCGGGTCGGACATCACCCGGTCGGCGTTCGCGGACGCCTCCCGCTCGAACCGGTCGGACGGGTCGCTGACCTTGATGCCGCCGCCGCTGTCGGTGCCGTCGACCGGCCCGCTGCGCTGCTGGACGACGTGGGTCAGCTCGTGCGCGAGCATCGTCTTGCCCTCGACGGAGGACGGATCATACTTGTCCCGCTGGAACACGACGTTCGAGCCGACGGTGTAGGCGTGGGCGTTGACCGCCTTGGCCGAATCGTGGGCGGCCGAGTCGGTGTGCACCCGCACATCGGAGAAATCGTGACCCAGGCGCCCCTGCATCTCCTCACGCAGGTCGGGCGCGAGCGGGCTGCCGCCGCCGGAGTTGACGACGTCGTGCACCGGCGAGCGGGTCTCCTGCGGCGGCTCGGACTCCAGCAGGGCCCCGACACCGGCGTTGCCGATCGCTCGTTGCAACCCGAGAACACCGGCGCCGTCGAGAATGTCGCTACGGCCGGCGGCCGCGGCCTGCAGCAGGTGGGCCGGCGGGGCGGCGTCGACCCGGGACGACTTGGGCCGCAGGGTGGCGTCCTCGGTGTCATGGTCGTGGGTTCGCATTGGCTCGTCCCTCCCGTGGCGCAACTGATCCGGTGCAGGCGCCGTCGACTCCTCGATCGTCCCACCGCGCACCGGGCGAGGACAGGGGTCAACCGGACGACCAGAGGGGCCGGCCGGCCTGCCCGATCGGGCAGGCCGGCCGCGCGCTCACCCCCGTTTCGGGGCCAGGTAGCCGCCGATGAACGCGCACGCGCACCCCAGCAGCACCACGAACGACCCCACGTCCACCCGGGCGACCGCGACCACGCCGACGGCCGCGGAGACCAGGAAGCCGGCGGCGATCACTGCCCCGATCGCGGCCGCCCACCGGCTGAGCCGGCCCTTGGGCCCGAACAGGCCGATCATGGCGATGATCGCCAGCACGACGATCACCGCCCCGGCCGAGGCGAACGGTTGGCGGACCACGTCGGGCAGCTCGATCAGCTGGAACTGCTCGGACAGGTCGTCGACCTCGGTGGCGGTGAAGTCGATCCCGCGCAGCGCCGGGCCGGCGCTCCACGGGATGAACACGCCGGCGATCATCAGGGCGCCGCCGAGCAGGGTCAGGATCGCCCGCCAGACCGGCCGCCAGTCGCTGGACTCCTGGATGAAGCTGCCGGTGGCCTCGGTCTCCTTCGCCCCGTCGGTCGCGGCGACGGTGAAGGGGCGGGTCACCTCCTCGCCACCGTCCGGGCGCGGCGCGGAGATCTGCACCCGCGCGGCCCCGCTCTGCCCCGGGGCTAGGTCGATGACCGGCGGGTCGAAGGCGAAGCGCACGGCCCGTTCCGGATCGTGCCCGCGGAACTGGACCCGGCGCGGCCGTGACCCGCCGCGGTTGTCGGCGATGACGGTCGCCGACGCGCTGCGCCGGTTACGGGTTCGCAGGACGCTGGGCTCCAGCCGGATGGTCATCGGCTCATCGGGTGGCGGCGGCGAGGTGACCTGGACGAAGGAGCCCTCCACCTCCTGCTCGGTGGTGCCGTCCGCGGCGGTCACGGTGAACGGCCGGGTGCTGTCGCGGCCCGGCTCCGGCGGGTAGGCCTCCATGCGGACCTGGGCCCGCGCGATCTGGCCGGGGGCGACGTCGACCACCGGCGGCCAGAACGAGAAGCCGATCGCCCGTTCGGGATCGGTCCCGGCCAGGGTGATCCGCTTGGGCCGGGTGCCCCGACGGTTGTCCACGATGACCTGGAACTGGGCGTTCGGGGTGTCCCGCACCCGCACCAGACTCGGTTCGAGTTTGACGGCGACCGGCACCTCCACCGGCTTGGGCGCCCGGGTCTGCACGAACGAGCCGGCGACCTCGATCTCCCGGGGACCGTTGCGACCCACGCCCTCCGAGGCGACCACGGTGATCTGCCGGGTGGCCTCCTGCCCGAAGTCCGGCAGCGGCGCCTCGACCCGGACCCGGGCCTGGCCGATCTCACCGGCCAGCACGTCCAGCGACGGCGGCGTGAAGGTGAAGCGGACCAGCCGTTCCGGGTCCCGACCGGACAGGAACACGCGCCGGGAGCGGTGTCCCGCGCGGTTATCGATAAGCAGTTCCAGGGCCCCGCTGGTGCTGTCCCGGACTCGCACGATGGTCGGATCCAGCCGCAGGGTCAACGGAACATCCGTCGGCGCCGCGGATGTCGCCTGCACGAAGGTTGCCGGGGCCTCCAGGTCGGGGACGCCGGGTGAGGTGGCCAGCACGGTGAACGAGCGGGAGACCTCCTGGCCGGCGGCCGGCGGCGGCGCCTCGATCCGCAACCGGGCGGTCCCGGTCTCGCCGGCGAGCACGTCCAGCGACGGTGGCGCGAAGGCGAAGTGCACGATCCGTTCCGGGTCCCGGCCGCCCAGGAACACCCGTCGGGTGCGCAGGCCACCTCGGTTGTCGATGACCACCTCGAGCTGACCGGTGTCGGTGTCCCGGACCCGCACCAGGGTGGGTTCGATCCGCAGGGCCAGCGGGGCTTCCTGCGTGGCCGTCTGCATGAACGTCGCGGTCGCGGTCACCTGCTCGTCGCCGTCGGTGGCGGCGATGGTCAGCTGTCTGGTCGCGGTCTGCCCGGGGTCGGGCGTGGGCGCCTCGACCCGGACGCCGGCGGCCGCGGTCGCGCCGGCCGGGACGTCCAGGACCGCCGGTGAGAAGAAGAACCGGACCAGCCCCTCCGGGTCACGCCCGGTCAGCGTCACCTGCCGGGCCTGGTTGCCGGTGGAGTTGTCGACGACGGCCTGCAGTTGGCCGGGCTGGTCGTCCCGCGCCCGCACGATGCTCGGCTCGAGCCGCAGCATCAAGGGCACCTCGATGCCCGGGACGGTGAGCGCGATCTCGTGGTCGACGGTGATCTCGGGATGGGCGACGGACTGCACCCGGATGACCAGGGTGCTGACCCCGGCGGGCACCAATCGGCCGCCGGCGATGCGCAGGGTGACCGCGGTCCGATCATTGGTGCCCGGCAGCAGCCGGACCTCCTGTTCGGAGACGGTCAGCCAGTCCGGCGCGTCCGGGGCCCAGATCCGGTAGGCGTCGACGATCGGCGAGAGGTTGTAGACCTGGACCTCGAGGGTTTCCACGTCGCCACCCGGCACGACCTCGGCGGCGGCCGGGTCGATGACCGCGCGCACCGGTTCGACCGCCGGCTGCGGCCGGGTGGACGGCTGCGGGCGGGTGGCCGGCTGCGGGCGGGTGGCCGGCTGCGCGCCGGCCGGCGGGTCGGCGCGGACGACCGGAACGGGATCCGGCGTCGGCGTCGGGGTCGCCGTCGGGGTCGGGGTCGGGGTCGGGTCAGTGGCGGCGACGGTGGCCGGATCGGTCGCCGGCGCGGGGTCGGTGCCGGTCGCCGCATCGGCCTGCAGCTGGGCCAGGCTGGTCTCCCGGGTCTCGGTCCAGGACAGGTAGGACTGGCACTCGACACAGAACTCGGTGCCCGGCTCGTTCCGGGTTCCGCACTGCTGACAGATGACCTCGTCCATCGCCCCTCCACGCCGGTGCCCGTTCGCCGCGTCCCGAACCGGGCGCACATCGCTCAGGAGAGATCATGACGCAGACCCGGACATCCGGACGGGGAAAATGACGAAAGCCGCAGCCGAGTCGGCTGCCGGACCGCCGGTGGCGACGGCCCCGCCGCTTTCTCACTCCTGCACGATGTCCATCCGCATGCCGGACAGGGCGCGCAGCACCTCGCGGATGGTCCGGTCGTCCGCGCCGACGTCGACCAGGGCCGCGTTGAGGTGTCCGAGCACCCGGTCGAAGGCCTCGTCGGTGATGTGCAGGCCTTGATGGGCCTTGGCCATCGTGCGGCCGGTGTACTGGCCGGGGCCGCCGACCGCGGCGGCCAGCAGTTCCACCACGTGGCGACGCAGGCGGTCCATATCGGCGTCGGCGAAGTATTCGACCAGCGACGGGTCGGCGGCGATCCGTTCGTAGAATTCCTGCACGGCCCGACGGATGCCGGGGTGCCGTCCGAGCTCCTGATAAGGGCCCACCGGTGAGTCCGACATACCACCACGATAAGGCCGCGACGATCACGTCGGGTATCCGGCCCGACACCGTGGGTCAGGAATCGCTCGACAGTGGTCGTCATCGAGCCGGCACCCCGGGCGCGGGCAGCTTGGTCAGGTAGGGCCCGAACTCCCGTTCCAGGACCAGCCGGCCCATCTTGCGGTACTCGGCGGCGATCGCGGCGATCAGCTCCGCCATGCCGATCGACTTGTCCGCCCCCGCGGCCAGGTAGCCAGCGGTGGTGGCCGCCGACCGGATGTTGCCACCGGACATGGTGAAGGAGCGGGCGCAGAACTCCAGGTCCAGGCCGTCCTCGACGGGCACCGGCGGGCGCAGGCAGTGCTGCCAGATGGACAGCCGGGACCGCTCGTCGGGGGCCGGGAAGTCGATGATCATGTCGAGCCGGCGGGTGAACGCGTCGTCGATGTTGGAGCGCAGGTTGGTGGCCAGAATGGCCAGCCCGTCGAAGGTTTCCATCCGCTGCAGCAGGTAGGCGCTCTCGATGTTGGCGTACCGGTCGTGCGCGTCGCGAACCTCGCTGCGCTTGCCGAAGATCGCGTCGGCCTCGTCGAACAGCAGGACCGCGTTGACCCCGCCGGCCTCGGAGAAGATCCGTTCCAGGTTCTTCTCGGTCTCCCCCACGTACTTGTCGACGACGGTGGCCAGGTTGACCGTATACAGGTCCAGACCGAGTTCCCCGGCGATGACCTCGGCCGACATCGTCTTGCCGGTGCCCGAGTCCCCGGCGAACAGGGCGGTCACCCCACGCCCGCGGCCACCGCCGAGCCGCATCCGCCACTCGACCAGCACCCGGTCGCGGTTGCGGGCCCGGGCGGCCAGGTCGCGGAGCTGCCCCCGGGCCGCGTCCGGCAGCACGATGTCGTCCCAGCCGACCGCCGGTTCGGTCCGTCGGGCCAGCCGTTCCAGGCCGGCCGCGTTCTGCGCCCGGGCGCCCCGCCGCAGGTCATCGGCGGTCAGCACACCCCCGTCCAACGCGGCCGAGGCCGCGGCCGCGGCGACCGCGCGGGCCACCTGGTTCGGGCCGAGAACGAAATGGGCCGGGATCGAGGCCGGGTCGAGCGACACCGGGTCGGCTCCCGCCCCGGACCGGCCGGCCAGCTGGGTGGACCACAACTCGATCCGGTCGGTCGGGGTCAGCGTGCCCGCGTCCAGCAGCAACGGCACCTTCTCGGTCCAGCTGGGATCCCAGTTGACCCGGCCGACCAAAGCCACCGGCACCGGCAGTTCGGCCAGCATCCGCAGCGCCTCCGGGTGGTCGGTGAGCGCCTCGACGGGCCCGGCGACGACCCCGGCCCCGCGCAGCAACGCCTCCCGACCGAGCACGGTCACCGTCTCCCGCGGGTCCCGGCCGAGCGCGAGCCGGGACAGTTCGACACCCAGCACCGGGCGGCCGGCCGCCTGCAGCGCGGCGGCGGCCACCGACGGTCCGATTCCGGCGCCGGACTCGCGCACGTAGACCAGCGACTGCCCGACCTGCAAAGCCCGGGCCAACTGGCCGGATCGCTCGCCCGGGAAGGGCACCGGATCGGTGACGATGCCGAGCAGGGTCGGGTCCACCGCGTCGTCGCCGAGCAGGTGGGCGGCGACCCGGTCGGGCACCCGGATGGCCCGGGTCAGGAACGGCCGGTCGGCGTCGTCGAGCACGACCAGCGATCGGTCGACCAACGGCCCCCCGGGCAGCAGCCGGGACCGGGCCGCCGACGACGCCGGGGCCGCGTCGGCCAGCACCAACGCCAGACCGATGGTGGCTCGCCGCCGGGTCACGTCGTCGTTGAGGTAGCCGTAGAGCCTCTCGAACCGGCTGTCCAGATCGGGCACCAGGGCGATGACCAGGATCTCGGTGTCCAGGGCGGTGAGCCCGGCCTCGGCGGCCAGCCGGCGCAGCCGGATCCGCGCCCCATCGGCCTCGGCCGCGTCGGCCTGCGTCTCGATCTGCTCCCGCGCGGCGCCGTCCGCCCGCGGCGGGGCGGCCGCCGGGGCCAGCAACTTCTCGACCACCTCGTCGGTGACGTACAGCCCGCGGAACGGGTCGTCCGGGGCCGGGTCGTCGGCCCGGCGATTCTGCACCAGCACCCTGATCCGGTCCTCCACCAGGCCGACCCGACCCAGCAGGTAAGCCAGTCCGGCCCGGTCCTGATTGCCCGCCGCGCTCACCCGATCCTCACCGCCGGCTCACTTCTGGTCGATCCCACCGGCGCGGCGACGGCGGGGCTTGGCCTTGGTCTCGGTGCCGGCCGGTGCGGGGCCGGACTCCGCGCTGCGGCGACCCGAGCCGGCCAGTTCCTGCCAGGACAGGCCCGACGTCGAGGCTCGACCGGCGCCCGCCGCGTCCGATCCGGTCCGGCGGCCCGACCCAGTCGACCTGCCCGAGCCGCCCGAGCCGTCCGAGCCGTCCGGGCCGCCCGAGTCGTCTGAGGCGTCCGAGCCAGGACCGGCCAGGTGCTGGCGGTCCTCGCGCGGCGGCCACAGGGCGCCGTCGCCGCGAGATTCGGTGCCGCCCAACGAGATCGTCGGCGGCTGCACCACCGGGGGGCCGGCGTGGTACTGCTGCCCGGTCTCGGTGGGGGCGCTGACCACGATGTCCAGCGACGGCTTGAGCTCGCCACCCAGCGCCGACCAGACATCGGCGAACGATCGGTCCTCCGGGGGCGGCAGGGCCACGGTCACCGGCACCGGCAGCCCGACCTCGGCCAGCGGCCCGGTGAGGAACTCGCCCGGGATGGCGTCGTGCCGCAGGAAGCAGGACAGCAGGGCCGAGAGCAGGCGGTGCTCGTCCTCGGGGCGCTGCGTCCAGGCCGTCACCAGGTAGGAGAGCTTGAAATGCCGCGGCGGCAGGTGCCGGGTCCGCACCCGGTCCCGGTCGTCGTACTCGTTGATCAGCCCACGTTCGCGCCGACGCAGATCCTCCCGGATGTCGTAGAGGTAGACGTCGATGGTGGGCACGTTGCGCCGGCCGGCCCAGTCCTTGGTCGGGGCATCGAACACCACCTCGACCTCGGTGCCCGCGGTCGCCTCGCGCTCGATGAGTGAGCGCAGCGCAACATCGACCTCGTGGATCACCTGACCACTGTCCCGCCTGCCGTCGGTGCAGTAAACGCAACCGCGGACAGCCGGCCGGGCAGGCCCGGCTGCCCGAAGGGGCACCGGCCCCGGCGCCCCGGAGCCGGTGCGAACCGGTTCAGATCAGTCCTTCCCGGACCGCGTACGCGACGGCGTGCGACCGGTTGCGCAGCTGCAACCGGGTGGTCACGTCGTGCAGGATGTTCTTGACGGTGCGTTGGCTGTAGGACAGCCGGCCGGCGATCTCCGCGGTGTCGTGACCGTTGGCCACCAGCTTGAGCACCTCGGCCTCCCGGTCGGACAACCCGGAGAACGCCAGCCCGCGCGGCGCGAGCACCTGACGCTGCAGGCGCCCGACCTGGCCGAGCAACCGGCCCAGCAGATCCGGCGGCACCTCTCCCTCGCCGGCGGCGACCCGCAGGATGGCTCGGGCCAGTGAATCGGGCGTCGCGTCGCCGCGACGCAGCAGGCCGCCGACCCCGGCCTCGGCCGCCGCCACCAGGGTCGAGTCGTCGATCACCCGGGCGACCAGCACGGTGCGCGGGATCGACCCGCGTTGCAGCGCCCGCAGCACCCGCAGCACCTCGTCGGTGAGGCCGTCCGCGACCACCACCGCCACCACGGCCTCACCCAGGTGCTCGGCGTCGACCACCCGGATCTCGGCCCGTTGCCGCAGCTGGCTGATCACGCCGGCCTGCGAGATCGGGTCTCCGGCGTACACGTAGGTCGCCACCGGATCCGGGCCGGTGGCCCGGCCGGTGGATCCGGAGCGCTGGCCCGCCGGCTGCCCGAAAGATGAACCGGTCTGCATCGAAGTTCCTCCCCATCACCGCGCGGTGGTGCATCCCCACCTGCCTGATCGGGAATGCTGCCGGTTGGTCCTCAACGTCCACTCAACGCCGTCTGTACCGTTTATCCGTTTCGCTCAACACCGCACGACCGCCGCTCAACGGGCGGCTCAACGGACCGCTCAACAGACCGCTCAACGGGCCGCCCAAGGGTGCGAACGCCCGGCTCAACGGGACGGTCAGGTGGTCAGCAGCCCCTGGCAGGCCGGCACCTGGGCCATCAGTGCCTGCAGATCCTCGCTCTGGAAGTCGCTGAGCCCGTAGTCGCTCTGCCCGAGCTGCTCGATCTCGGTGTTGATCTGATCGATCGCGGCGTCGATGGATGCCCGATCGGGCGCCGACTGGATGATCACAGCCGCGCCGAGGGTGATCGAGGACAGGTCGTCGAGGTAGGCCAGGTAACCGTCGTGCAGGTCCTGACCGCCGGCGAAGGTGGGCGCGTCCAGCGCGTTGAGCCGGTCGGTCATGGCCAGCAGGGTGTCGGTCAGGTCGGAGTAGTAGGTGACGTAGGCGTCGCGGTACTGCTCGTCGGTCGCGGTCCCGTCCACCGAGGGCACGGCGAACAGCGAACCGACCAGCGTTCCGATGTCGGTGCAGCTGGTCTGCAACCAGATCGCGGTGGTGGCATCCAGCTCGGCCGGGTCGACGACCACGGTCACCGTGGCGTCGTCGGACTGGGTCGAGGCGCTGGTCGTCGGGCTCGACGAATGCGAGCTGGACTGAGTCGAACTGGACGAGGCCGAGCTGGACGGGGCCGAGCTGGTGCTGGACACCGTGGCGCCGGCGGCGGCCGTGCCGGCCGTCGCGGACGAGCAGGCGACGGTGAACAGGGCGGTGGACAGCAGGGCGGCGGCCGCCAGGCTCTGCTTGACGAGGACGCGCATGGTCATGGTTGGACACCTCAAAGGAAAGCCCGCCGGGCGGGGATGTGAGTTTTTCCGGCCGACCGGGGTCAGCCCCGCAGGACTTCCCGGCCGAACGGGAACCAGGAGCATCACCGTCACGGGACGAGACGTCCCGTGACGGGATGAGACCTGGATCACACCTCAAGCCGCTGTGGTGGTGCGACCGCGTCAGGGCGCGGTGGCCAGCTCCTCGGCCGGGCCGCCCACCGGCGGGCTGGTCGGTTCGGCAGCGGGCCGCTCACGGATCCGCTGGCTGATCACCTGCGAGATGCCGTCGCCGCGCATGGACACCCCGTACAGGGCGTCGGCGGACTCCATGGTGAATTTCTGGTGGGTGATGACGATCAGCTGCGAGGACTCGCGCAGCTCGGCCATCAACGACACCAGCCGGGTCAGGTTTACCTCGTCCAGCGCCGCCTCCACCTCGTCCATGACGTAGAAGGGGCTGGGCCGGGCGCGGAAGATGGCGACCAGCAGTGCGACCGCGGTCAGCGAGCGCTCGCCACCGGAGAGCAGGCTCAGCCGTTTGACCTTCTTGCCCGGCGGCCGGGCGTTGACCTCTATGCCGGTGGTCAGCATGTTCGACGGGTCGGTGAGCACCAGCTCGCCCTCACCGCCCGGGAACAGCGTCGAGAAGACGATCTTGAACTCGCGTTCGACGTCCCAGTAGGCGGCGGCGAACAGCTCCAGGATCTTCTCGTCGACGTCCTTGATCACCTGCAGCAGGTCCTTGCGGGTGGACTTGAGATCCTCCAGCTGGGTGGCCAGGAACTTGTGCCGCTCCTCCAGCCCGGCGTACTCCTCCAGGGCCAGCGGGTTCACCTTGCCCAGCGCCGTCAGGTCCCGTTCGGCCCGGCGCAGCCGCCGTTCCTGGGTGGGCCGGTCATAGGGCATCGACGGCGGGGCGGCCACGTCCTCGCCGCGTTCCTTGGCCGCCTCGTACTCGGCCATCTCCTGCGGGTTCGGCGGGACCGGGTTGGACGGGCCGTAGGCGGCGATCAGCTCGTCGGCCGGGATGGCGAACTCGTCGACCGAGCGGTCGGCCAGCTGCTGGGCCAGCATCGTCTGCTGGGCCCGCAGCACCTCGCCGGAATGCACCGCGTCGGTCAGCTTGTCCCACTGGGACTGGAGCTCGGCAGCCCGGGCGCGGGCCTCGTGCAGCACGGCGTCAACCTCGGCCCGCCGCTGGGCGCAGGTGTCCTTCTCGGCCGCGGCCTCGGCCAGCGAGACGGACAGCCGCTGGGCCACCCGCTCCCCCAGTTCGGCGACCCGGGTGGCCACCGCGGCCTGCAGCACCCGCCGCTGGTTGGCCGCGGCGATCCGGCGCCGCTGGTCGCGTTCGGCGGCCGCGGCCCGGCGCAGCGAATCGCCGGCGCCGGCCGCCGCATTGGCCCGTTCCTCCGCCGAGCGGTGCACCAGCCGGGCCTCGACCTCACGCTGCCGCGCCTGCGCGGCGGAGTCGGCCAGTTCGTCCCGCAGCGAGGTGTCGACCTCGACCGGGGCTTGCTCGGATTCGACCGCGGCGAGCCGGGCCTCCAGGTCGTCGACGGCCCGGCGGTGCTGCTCGCGGGCCGTCTCGGCGGCCTGGCGGCGTTCCTCGAGCCGGTTGGCCTCGGCGGCCGCCGCCCGCGCGGCCGAGCCGTAGCGGGCCAGCTCCTCGGCGACCGCGGAGATGTGCGCGTCCGATTCGTTCAGCGCCGACAGGGTCGCCGCCGCCGCGGCCTCGGCCGCGCTCACCCGGGCCTTGGCCTGCGCCAGCGCGGCGGTCAGCTCCTCGATCCGGGCCTGCGCGGCGGTCAACTCGTCGGCGGCCTGGTCGCGGGTGGCCTGGATCTCCAGCAGGGTCTGCCCGCCCGCGCTGCCCCCGCTGGCCCAGTCGGGGCCGATGACGTCGCCGTCGGCGGTCACGCAGCGCACATCCGGCACGGCGCCGATCAGCGCGATCGCGGCGGCCGCGTCGGGCACGACGGCGACCAGTTCCAGGGTGCGGGTCAATGCCGGCAGCAGCATGTCCGGGGCCCGGATCAGGTCGACCGCCCAATGCGCGCCGGCCGGCAGCTCCGGCCAGGACCGGCGGTCGGGCTGGCTGCGAGCGCCCTGGATGAGGATCCCGGCTCGGCCACTGTCGTTGCTGCGCAATAGGTCCAGGGCCGCCGCAGCGTCGCTGACCGACCGCACGGCGACGGCGTCGGCGACCGCACCGAGAGCGGCGGCGATGGCCGTCTCGTGCCCGGGGGTGACGCCGATCGCGTCGGCCACCCCACCGAGCAGACCCGGCGCGTCCGCGCCGGCGGCCAGCAGGTCGGCGGTGCCGTCGCGACGGTCCAATCCGAGGGCGAGCGCGTCCACCCGGGCCTGCAGCGAGGAGGCGGTGCTCTGCGCATGCCGCAGGTGATCGGTCAGTTCGGCGGCCGCGGTGCGGGCGACCTCCAGCTCCGCCGTCGCCATCTCGTGCGCCTCGTCCAGGCCGACCTCGGAGGAATCCAGGTCGCCGACGGTGTCCTGCGCGCGGGTGAACTCGACCTGGGCCTGGGCGGCCCGGTCGCGGGCCTCGGTCACCGCCGCGGACAGCCGCTGCACCTCGTCGCTGCCGGCGGAGAGCCGGGACCGCGCGGCCTGCACCTGGCCGGCCAGCTTGGCCAACCCCTCCCGCCGATCGGCGATCAGCCGGCTGGCGGCGGACAGCTCGTGCTCGGCGGCGCGCAGGGCGTGCTCGCGTTCCTGACGCTCGTCGCTGGCCGCGGCGAGCCGCTCGGCGGCGGCCTCGACCGCCTCGACCAGGGCCTCGTGCTCGGCCTCGGCCCGTTCGGCCCGGGCCTCGAGCTCGTCCGGATCGCGGCGGGATTCGGCGGCGTCGCGCACCGGCGCGGACAGGTTGCGGGCCCGCTCGGCGGCCAGGGCCACGGTGCCGCGAACCCGCTCGGCCAGTGCGGACAGGGCGAACCAGGTCTCCTGGGCGCGGGCGACCGCCGGGCTCAGCTCGCGCAGCTCGGCCTCGGCGGTACTGAGCCGCTCGGTGGCCTCGGCCAGGTCGCGCTGCACCCGGTTGCGGTGCTCGACGGCGGTCTGCTCGTCGACGGCGTCCTGCTCGATCTTGGTCAGGATCTGGGTGAGTTCGTCGGCCAGCAACCGCATCCGGGCGTCCCGCAGGTCGGCCTGCACCCCGGCGGCGCGCCGGGCGACCGCGGCCTGGCGGCCCAGCGGTCCCAGCTGGCGGCGGATCTCGGCGGTCAGGTCGGTGAGCCGGTTGAGGTTGGCCTGCATCGCGTCGAGCTTGCGGATGGTCTTCTCGCGGCGCTTGCGGTGCTTGAGGACCCCGGCCGCCTCCTCGACGAACGCGCGCCGGTCCTCCGGGCGGGCCTGCAGCACGGCGTCGAGCTGGCCCTGCCCGACGATCACGTGCATCTCGCGGCCGATGCCGGAGTCCGAGAGCAGCTCCTGGATGTCCAGCAGGCGACACGAGGAGCCGTTGATCTCGTACTCGCCGACCCCGTCCCGGAACATCCGGCGGGTGATGGAGACCTCGGCGTAGTCGATCGGCAGCGCGCCGTCGGAGTTGTCGATGGTCAGCGTGACCTCGGCCCGGCCCAGCGGCGGCCGGTCGGCCGTGCCGGCGAAGATGACGTCCTCCATCTTGCCGCCGCGTAGCGCCTTGGCGCCCTGCTCACCGAGCACCCAGGCGATCGCGTCGACCACGTTGGACTTGCCCGACCCGTTCGGCCCGACGACCGCCGTGATGCCCGGTTCCAGGCGCAACGTGGTGGACGAGGCGAAGGACTTGAAACCCTTCATCGTGAGGGACTTCAGGTGCACGGGCCGGCCCCTCCTGCTCGTCGATGGCGTGCTCCGGTGCGGGTACGCCGTCTGAAGACGCTACCGGCCCCGTCCGGTCAAGCCGAGCAGGCTGCCGGCTGAGTCGCGAGGGATCGCCCACACCGGCGCGCGGGGGGTCGGTCAGCCGACGTCGAAGCGGCGGAAGGTGCCGCGGGCCGGCGCGAACTGCTCCACCACCTGCTCGACCCGGCCCGGGGTCTGCCCGCCCCGCAGCCAGGCCAACAGGTCCGCACAGGCCGGCCGGGGACCCTCCACGACCACCTCCACCCGGCCGTCGACCAGGTTGGTCGCGCTGCCGACCAGGCCGAACTCCATCGCCTTGGTGCGGGTGAACCAGCGAAAACCCACCCCCTGCACGTGGCCGTGCACAAAGGCGGTCATCCGCACCGCGTCCGGCTGCGCGGCCGCCTCGGACGGTGCGGACGGAGCTGCCGCGGGGTCGTCGTGGGAACGTCCGAACCAGTTCATGACTTCATCCTGCCCGGCGCGCTCCGGCCGGTCGTCAGCCGCGGTTCTGCACGACGTGGGTCAGCTCGTGGGCCAGCAGCCGCTGATCACCGATCGACGAGCCCTCGCCCAGGACGATGTCGTTGCCGGTGGTGAAGGCCAGCGCACCGAGGGCCTGGTTGGTCCGGGCCGCCCGGTCCCCGGTGTGCACCCGCACGTCGGAGAAGTCGGCGCCGAACGCGCCCTCCATGCGGGTGCGCATCGGCTCGGGCAGCGGGCTGCCCCCGCCGCGCAACTGCTCGATCGAGGACCGGGTGCCCGGCGACAGGGACCCACCCTCGATCCCGACCTCGGGTTCGACCCGTCGCCGGACCGGAGCCGCGGCCGTCGCCGGCGCGGCCCCGAGTCGTTGCAGCACCTCCTGGCTGACCCGGTCCGCCTCCGCCTCGGCCGGGTCGTGGGCCGAGCCGACGGTCAGCCCGGGCACCGCGACCGGCGCGAACCGGGCCCCGGCCGGTTCCGGCCGCGTCGCGCTCGGCGGCTCGGCCGGGTCCGGGCGCTGCCGCGCGGCACCCTGCGGTTCCGGCCGGTGTCGCGCGATGCTCGCCATCGGCCCATCATCCTCGCTTCGGCGCCCGCGCGACAGCCCCCGACAAGACTCACCAGAACTGCCCGCGAAACGCTCTCCGTGCCTCACGTAGGAATGCCCGCGTAGCGGTGACCGTGCTGGAGCATGGAGAGTGGGTTGTCGATGGCGTCTCGGGCCGAGATCACCACCAGGTACGCCAAGGCGTTCAAGGCTGCGGACAGGCGGACGAAGGGCCGGATCCTGGACGAGGTGGTGTCCGTGACGGGCTGGTCGCGGGACAACGCCCGGCGACGCTTGACCAGCGCCGCGCAGTGCCCGCCGGGCGGCGGCCGACAGGTCGCCCAGCGGCCCAGGAAGCAGCGGGCGAACAAGTTCTCCTACGAGGCCGTAAAGGTCCTCCAGCGGGTCTGGGCGGCTTCCGGTGGGCAGTGCGGCAAGTACCTGGCCGCATCGATGGACACGCAACTGGACGGGCTGGAACGGCACGGGGAGCTGGTCGACGGCGAGTGCCGGTACAGCGCTTCGGTGCGGGCCGAGCTGCTCGCGATGTCGCCGGCGACGATCGACCGCTACCTGCGGACCGCGAAGGCCACCGACCAGGTCCGCGGTGTCTCGACCACGAAACCGTCACCGTTGCTGCGGTCCTCGATCAAGATCCGTAAGGCGGGCGACGAGGTCGAGGCCGAGCCCGGCTTCTTCGAGGGCGACACGGTTGCACATTGCGGCCCGACCCTGCGGGGCGAGTTCGCTCGCTCGGTGAACCTGACCTGTGTGCATACCGGGTGGGTCTTCACCCGCTCGACGCGCAACAACGCGCACGCCAACATCCTGGCCGCGCTGCAGGCCGGGGTGCAGGAGATCCCTTTCGCGGTCACCGGTCTGGACTTCGACAACGGAGGTGAGTTCCTGAACCGGGCCGTCATCAAATGGGCCGCCGAGCGAGACATCTACTTCACCCGGTCCCGGCCGTACAAGAAGAACGACCAGGCCACGATCGAGTCGAAGAACAACCACCTGGTCCGCCGGTACGCGTTCTACTACCGGTACGACACCGACGAGGAGCGGCACGCGTTGAACCGGCTCTGGAAGCTGGTCAACGACCGGCTCAACTACCTCACCCCGACGATCAAGCCGGTCGGCTGGGGTGAGAACAAGGCCGGTCGCCGCAAACGCCTGTACGACAAGCCGCAAACCCCGTTGAGTCGGCTGCTGGCCGCCGGCACGCTGTCGCCGGCGCAAGCCCACGAGCTGACCGCCTACCGGGACGGGCTCAACCCAGCCGCGCTCGCCCGTGAGATCGCCGACATTCAAGCCGTGCTGCTGGGCCTGGCCAAGAACAAGACCGAGCAGCTCTACCTCGCGACCGTCCCCAAGGCACTGCCCGACGTGCGCAAAGGCGTCCGGATCCGGGCCGGCTGACGCCCCGCTTCGCGGGCATTCCTAGATGAGGCATGGATCGTCCTACGCGGGCATCTTGACGTGAGGCATTGCGGCCCCCCGGACAATCAGCTGGTGGCCCGGTACACGATCAGCCGCCGATCCGAGATGGACAGTTCCACCACGTCTTTCGGATCGGTGATCTCGCCGTCGTGGGCCACCGGCTTGGCTCCGGACAGCGACTCGATACGCACGTGGCCGGCCTCCAGCTCGCCGTAGACCTTGCTCAGCCGGGCCACGCCGATGATCGAGTACAGGATGGCCCGGGTGCGGGAGAATCGGCGGTCGGCCCGCAGGTACTGCACGTCGAGCACGCCCCCGGCCAGCTGGTCGCGCCACGCCGGCGCGAGCCCGCGGGGTGAGTACCGGCCGTTGCCGATGAACACGATCCAGATCGGGTGCTTCTCGCCGTTGATGACCAGATCGATCGGTTTCTCGTGGCGCAGGGTCCGCAGGATCGCGTAGGCGGTGGCCGGCCACTTGCCCATCCGGTCCGAGTACTTGTCCCGGCGCCGCACCATCTCCGGGTACTGCCCGATGCTGGCGGTGTTCAGGAACGGGACGCCGTCGATGGTGGCCAGATCGACCATGCCGGAGGTCCCGGTCTCCACCGCGGCCACGGTCTCGGCGTCGGTGTCCAGGCCGAGCGCCTTGGCGAAGTGGTTGAACGTGCCGGCCGGGAACACGGCCAGCGGCAGCCCGTGGTCGTGGGCCAACTGCGCGACCGAGGCGACCGTGCCGTCGCCGCCGGCCACCCCGAACGCCTTGGGCAGCTCGTCGACCAGGTCGTCGATGTCGGTGCTGGGGTCCCACTCCAGGATCCTCGCCTTGGGCAGCGCCCGGGAGATGGAGTCGGCGGCCCCGTCCGAGCTGCCGGACGCGCCGTTGAGGATGACTGTCAGACCCTCGCCCTGGGGCAGGGCGGGCGCGTTGCCGGCGGCCATCAGGGCCGGACCCCACGGCTTGACCGGCCACATCGCCCGGCCGATCAGGGCCACGGTGATCCCGACGGCGGCCCCGGCCCACACATCGGAGCGGTAGTGCACCCCGACGTGCACCCGGGAGTAGGCGACCGCGGCGGCCAACGGCACCAGCAGCGGCCCGGCCCACGGCACCTCCAGAGTGGCCCCGGTGGCGAAGGCGGCGGCCGAGGCGGCGTGACCGCTGGGGAACGAGGAGGTCCAGGGCAGCTCGCCGATCCGGCGCGCGATCACCGTCCGCTCCGGGTCGGGCCGGCGTCGGCCGAACACCGGCTTGAGCAGCGCATTGGAGACCAGGCTGGCCGCGCTCAGGCTGGCCAGGCCGCGGAAGGCCCCGCGTCGGGTCCGCCGGCTGGCCAACGCGCCGACGGCGGCCACGCCCATCCACAACCGGCCGTGGTCGGCGGTTTTGGTCAGGATGCGCAGGGCATGGTCCAACGGCCGGGCGATCGGCATCGGGGCGGGGACGATGAGCGGATTGGGAGGCTGGTCGGTGACGCGCATCGGCCTCACAGTAGGCGGAAGCGGCCGGGGCTACGGGCGGGGTGGCCGTTGGCAGCGCGGGCACCAGTACGACGAGCGATTCATGAACGCCGACCGGCGGATCGGCGTCCCGCACCGCGGGCAGGGCCGGTCGGCCCGCCCGTACACGTTGAGCGACCGGTCGAAGTAGCCGGACTCGCCATTGACGTTGACGTACAGCGCGTCGAAGGAGGTGCCGCCGACGGCCAGCGCATCAGTCATCACCTCGGTCGCGGCGGCCAGCACCGTCGCCGCCTGCGGCCGGGTGAGCCGCTCGGTGGGCCGGTCGAAGTGCATCCGGGCCCGCCACAGAGCCTCGTCGGCGTAGATGTTGCCGACCCCGGAGACCACCGTCTGGTCCAGCAGGGCCCGCTTGATCCCGGTTCGCTTGTGCCGGAGGGCCGCCACTGCGCCGGCGGCGCTGAACTCCGGGTCCAACGGGTCGCGGGCGATGTGGGCGATCGCCGCCGGCAGCTCGGCCCCGCCGGGTGCATAGGTCATGCCGCCGAAGGTCCGCTGGTCCAAGAAGTCCAGGCTGGGGCCGGCGTCGTCGAAGTCGAAGCGGATCCGCAGATGCGGGTGCAGCGGCTCGGGAATGGGTCCGGCCGGGCCGGCGACGCGGAACTGGCCGCTCATGCCCAGGTGGGCGAGCACGGCGTCGCCGTCGTCCAGCGCCCACCACAGGTACTTGCCCCGCCGGCGCACGTCGCGGACCAGGCGGCCGGCCAGCACGGCCTGGAAGTCGTCGGGTCCGCCGGGATGCCGGCGGACGGCGCGGTCGTGGTGCACGCGAACCGTCCGGATGCGCCGGCCCGCGAGATGGGTCAGCAGGCCGCGACGGACGGTTTCGACTTCGGGAAGTTCAGGCACGGCAGGGATCAGGCACTGCTGCGCGAGGCGTCCGGCGTGTCCGGGCGGGACCGACCCGCCGCCCCATCCTGCAGGCCGGTGTAGGCGGCCGCGGCCGCGTTCTGCTCGGCTTCCTTCTTGGTCCGGCCGGTTCCGGTGCCCCGGGCCGACCCGGACAGCAGCACCCGCGCGGCGAAGACCTTGGCGTGGTCCGGCCCCTCCTCGGACACCCGGTATTCGGGGACGCCCAGGCCACGTTCGGCGGCCAGTTCCTGCAGCGAGGTCTTCCAGTCCAGGCCGGCACCCAGCTGCGGCGCGGTGGCCAGCAGGTCGGCGAACAGGCGCAGCACGACGGCCCGCGCCACCTCCAGCCCATGCTGCAGGTACACGGCACCGATGACGGCCTCGACCGCGTCGGCCACGATCGAGGACTTGTCCCGCCCGCCGGTGAGTTCCTCACCCTTGCCCAGCCGGAGCTGGTCACCCAGCCCGATGGTGCGGCCGACGCCGGCCAACGCGTGCATGTTCACCACGGAGGCGCGCAGCTTGGCCAGCCGCCCCTCCTGCAGTTCCGGATGGGTGCGGTACAGCGTCTCGGTGACGACGACGCCGAGCACCGAGTCGCCCAGGAACTCCAGCCGCTCGTTGGTGGGCAGGCCGCCGTGCTCGTACGCGAAAGACCGGTGGGTCAACGCGAGGACGACGAGCTCAGGACTGAGCTCAACACCCAGGGCCGCGCTGATGGCCAGCGGGTCCGGGGTGTTGTTCGCCGACGGCACTGTCGCGGCGGCCAAGGGGTCAGACCCCGACGACCTGGCGGCCCTTGTACTGCCCGCAGGTGGGGCACGCCTGATGCGGCGGCTTGAGCGCACCGCAGGCGCGGTTGTTGCAAGCCACCAGCGTCGGCACGGTGGTCTTCCACTGCGAACGACGCGAGCGGGTGTTGCTGCGCGACATCTTCCGCTTCGGGACAGCCACGATCAATCTCCTCTGTTGGTGAATCAGTTGGCGATGATGACGTTCTTCACTCGCCAGGCCCGGCCGGCGGCCGGTCCGTGCTTTCGGGTGAACCGGTTCCGAACCGGTCCCGCAATGCGGCCCAGCGAGGATCCAGTATCGCATGCGAATGACCGGGCTCGAGGTCATCGAGCCGGCCGCCGCACTCCACGCACAATCCGCGGCAGTCCGGCCGGCACAGCGGGGCCATCGGCAACGCGGTGACGACCTCGTCGCGGACCAGCTGCTCCAGGTCGATTCGTTCGTCGACGACCCGGTAGATCTCGTCCTCCTCCGTCGTCGCCGCGGTGGCCGACTCGGGATAGGCGAACAGTTCGCGGATGCCGGCGACGACCGGCTCCGTGGTCTCGATCAGGCAGCGTGCACACTGCCCGACCGCCGTCGCCGCGGCGGTGCCGGACACCAGCACGCCCTCGGCGACCGCCTCCAGGCGCAGGTCCAGATCGACCTCGTCACCTGGGGGGACGGCCAGCACCTCCAGCCCCATCGGGGCGTCCAGGGGCACGGCGATCCGCAACGTGCGCATCGATCCGGGCCGGTGGCCCAATGCCCGGGTGTCCACCACCCAAAGCGAGTCGTGGCGCGGAGCAGGTACGGCGGACATGACGGGTTTCAGCAACTCTCTGGTGGTTCGAGAAACAGGCAACCGTTCCAGAGTAGTCGAAACGATCACCGGATCCAATTCCGCGGCTTCGCGCTCCCCCGCACGGGTGAACGCCGCGCCGGGTCAGCTCCGGGCAAAGATCCGTTCGTCGCGCAGATCGGCCACCCCGCCGGTGCGCAGCGCGCTGCGGCCCCGGCCCACGGTGCGCAGGGTCGAGGTGAGCGTCTCCTCGAGGTTGCCCAACGTGGAGTCCACGTAGGTGTCGCACTCGTTGCGCATCCGGTCGGCGTCGGCGTGGGCGCCGTCCAGGATGCGGGCGGACTCGGCGTACGCGGCCTGCACCACCTCGGTCTGGGAGACCAGGCGGGCCTGCTCGGCCTTGCCGTCGGCGACCGAGGCCTCGTAGCTGGCCCGGCCCGCGGCGACCGACCGCTCGGCGTCGGCGTGCGCCCGGGCCATGATCGAGTCGTGCTGTTCCTGGGCCGACGCGACGATGCGGGCGGCCTCGTCCCGGGCCCGGGCGACCAGCGACTCGGCGTGCGCGGACGCCTCGTGGACCAGCCGGTCGGCCTCGGCGCGGGCGCCGGACACGGTGGCCTCGGCCTCGTTCCGGGCGCCGGTCACGGTCCGCTCGGCCTCGTTCTGCGCGTCGGAGACCATGGTGGTGGCCTTGTCGGACGCCTCGGCCAGCATCTGATCGCGGTGATCGAGCACGTCCTGGGCGTCGTCGACCTCCCCCGGCAGGGCGTCACGAACGTCGTCGAGCAGTTCCAGGACATCCCCACGTGGCACCACGCAGGATGCCGTCATCGGCAGACCGCGGGCCTCCTCGACGATGGTGACCAGTTCGTCGAGTGCCTCGAAAACCCGGTACATGCAAACCTCCTACGGGTCGACTGGCAGGCTCGCGGAACCCGGCCGATCGCCGGGCCACGCTCGTCCAGTCTGACAAGGGCGGCACCCGCATCCGCGCAAACACGCCCGAGCGCAATGGTGCGGCAGGTCACCGCCCGATCGGGGTCAGCGCTGCGCGAGCCGGGCCGCGAGAGCGTCGGCGACCACGCCCGGCAGCAGGTGCCGCACGTCGCCGCCGTACGTGGCGACCTGTTTGACCAGCGACGACGAGACGAACGAGTAGGCCGGGCTGGTCGGCATGAACAGGGTGTCCACCCCGGTCAGGCCGTGGTTCATCTGCGCCATCTGCAACTCGTAGTCGAAATCGGAGACCGCGCGCAGACCCTTGACGATGGCGGCGATACCGTGCTCGCGGCAGTAGTCGACCAGCAGGCCTTGGAACGTGTCGACGTCCACGTTGGGCAGCTCGCCGGCGGTGGCGCGCAGCAGGTCCAGCCGCTCGTCCAGAGAAAACATGCCGCGCTTGTCCGGATTGACCAGGACCGCGACGGTGACCCGGTCGAACAGGCCGGACGCCCGGCCGATCACGTCCAGGTGGCCCAGGGTGGGCGGGTCGAACGACCCCGGACACACCGCGTGGGTCGGTCGGCGGGCCTGGCTCATGGGGCGCGACCGTAGCAGAGCAGCGTGTCGCCGTACTTGCGCACCCGGACGGCGGTCAACGGCTCGGGCCAGGACACCTCACCGGAGCGGGCGCTGCGTTCGACGATCAGGTCGGCGTGGTCGGCCAGCACGCCGCCCGCCACCAGAGCGGCCAGCACCCCCCGCACGCTGGCGCCGTCCAGGTCGTAGGGCGGGTCGGCCAGCACGATGTCGAACGGTCCGCCCAGCCGCGCGGTCAGCGCCGGGGCGGTGACGTCCGCGGCCAGCACGGTCAGCGTCGGCCCGCCGTCCTCGTGCAGGGTGTCCACGTTGGTCCGCAGGGTGGCCAGCGCGGACCGGTCCTTCTCCACGAACACCGCCGACGACGCGCCCCGGGAGGCCAGTTCCAGCCCGAGGGCACCGGTGCCGGCCCACAGGTCCAGCACCCGGGCCCCGACCAGCCCGCCGGTGGCCTGCAGTGAGCCGGCCAGCGCCTCGCGGACGCGTTCGGCCGACGGCCGGGTGCCCACTCCCTTGGGCACCACGAGCCGCCGGCCGCGCCAGCGGCCGGCGACGATCCTGGTCATCGGCCGGCCCGCTCAGGCGCCGTCGGTCAGCACGAGCAGCAGGTCGCCGCCCTCCACCTGCTGCACCGGGTTGATCGCGGTGCGCTGCACCCGACCGGCCCGGGCACTGGTGATCGAGGCCTCCATCTTCATCGCCTCGATGGTGGCCACGGTCGCCCCGGCCTCCACCTCGTCACCCTCGCTGACCGCCAGGGTGACCACGCCCGCGAACGGCGAGGCGACGTGGAACGGATTGCCCGGGTCGGCGCGCTCGGCCACCGGCACGTCCACGTCGACGCTGCGGTCGCGGATCTGCAGCGGGCGCAGCTGGCCGTTGAGGGTGGTGACCACCGTGCACAGGCCGCGCTCGTCGGGGGCACCGGTCGCCTCCAGCCCCAGGTAGAGCTGGACCCCGGACTGCAGGTCGACCACGTGCTCGGCGCCGGGCTGCAACCCGTAGAGGTAGTCGACGGTGGGCAGCACCGACAGATCGCCGAACTGCTGCCGGGACTGGCGGAACTCGCGCTCCGGCCCCGGGAACAGCAGCCGGTTCAGCGTCGGCCGGGGGTTGGCGGCCAGATCCTGCGCGTCCTGGTCGCTCAGCGTCGCCTCCGGCGGGGTGTACCGGCGGCCGGCCAGGGCCTTGGTCCGGAACGGCTCCGGCCAACCCCCGGGCGGGTCGCCCAGGTCGCCGGACAGGAACCCGATCACCGAGTCCGGGATGTCAAAGCGGCCCGGATCGGCCTCGAACTCGGCCGGGTCGACCCGCGCCCCGACCAGGTGCAGGGCCAGGTCGCCGACCACCTTGGACGACGGGGTGACCTTGACCAGGTTGCCGAGCATCGCGTTCGCCGCCGTGTAGGTGGCCTCGACCTCCTCGAACCGGTGTCCCAGGCCCAGCGCGATCGCCTGCTGGCGCAGGTTGGACAGCTGCCCGCCGGGGATCTCGTGCTGGTAGACCCGGCCGGTCGGCGCCCGCAGGCCCGACTCGAACGGCGCGTACAGCGCCCGCACGGCCTCCCAGTACGGCTCCAGCTCCTGCACGGCATGCAGGTCCAGGCCGGTCGGCCGGCCGGTGAAGTCGGTCGCCGCGACCAGGGCCGACATCGGCGGCTGGGACGTGGTGCCGGCCATCGAGGCACTGGCCGCGTCCACCGCATCCACCCCGGCCGCCGACGCGGCCAGCAGGGTGGCCAGCTGGCCGCCGGCGGTGTCGTGGGTGTGCAGGTGCAGCGGCAGGTCGAACCGCTCGCGCAGCGCGGTGACCAGGGTGTGCGCGGCCGGGGCCCGCAGCAGCCCGGCCATGTCCTTGATCGCCAGCACGTGCGCGCCGGCGTTGACGATCTGCTCGGCCAGCCGCAGGTAGTAGTCCAGCGTGTAGAGCTTCTCGGCCGGGTTGGACAGGTTGCCGGTGTAACACAGGGCGACCTCGGCGACCGCGGTTCCGGTGGCCCGCACCGCGTCGATCGCCGGGCGCATCTGGCTGACGTCGTTGAGGGCGTCGAAGATGCGGAAGATGTCGATGCCGGTCGCGGCCGCCTCGTGCACGAAGGCGTCGGTGACGGCCTGCGGGTACGGCGTGTAGCCGACGGTGTTGCGGCCGCGCAGCAGCATCTGCAGGGCGATGGTGGGGATCGCCTCACGCAGGGTGGCCAGCCGCTCCCACGGGTCCTCGGACAGGAACCGCAGGGCCACGTCGTAGGTGGCGCCGCCCCAGGCCTCGATGGACAGCAGCTGCGGGGTGAGCCGGGCGACCGCGGGCCCGATCATGGCCAGGTCGCGGGTGCGGACCCGGGTGGCCAGCAGGCTCTGGTGCGCGTCCCGGAACGTGGTGTCGGTGACCAGGAGGTCGGGCGCCTCCCGCAGCCGGCGGGCGAAGCCCTCCGGACCCAGGTCGACCAGGGCCTGCCGGGTGCCGGGCGGGGCGGGGTGCTTGAGGTCGACCGCCGGCAACTTCAGGTGCGGCTCGAGCAGCCCGGCCGGACGCGGACCGTAGGGCTTGTTGATGGTGATGTCGGCCAGGTACGAGAGCAGCCGGGTGCCGCGGTCGGCGGAGTGCCGGGCGGACAGCAGCTCGGGGTGGGTCTCGATGAAGCTGGTGGTGACCCCGCCGGCGGCGAAGTCGGGATCCTCCAGCACGGCCATCAGGAACGGGATGTTGGTGGCCACGCCACGGATGCGGAACTCGGCCAGGGCCCGACGGGCCCGGGCGACGGCCTGCTTCCAGTCCCGGCCGCGGCAGGTCAGCTTGACCAGCAGCGAGTCGAAGTGGGCCGAGACGTCGGCGCCGGAATGCACGGTGCCACCGTCGACGCGCACGCCCCCGCCGCCCGGCGAGCGGTAGGTGTTGATCTTGCCGGTGTCCGGGCGGAACCCGTTGGCCGGATCCTCGGTGGTGATCCGGCACTGCAGGGCGGCTCCGTTGACCCGGATGCTCTCCTGGGCCAGACCCAGGTCGGCCAGGGTCTCGCCGGCCGCGATGCGGATCTGGGCACCGACCAGGTCGACGTCGGTGACCTCTTCGGTCACCGTGTGCTCGACCTGGATGCGCGGGTTCATCTCGATGAAGTGGTACCGGGCGTCCGGCCCGCTCCCCTCGACCAGGAACTCGACGGTGCCGGCGTTGACGTACCCGATGTGCCGGGCGAAGGCCACGGCATCGGCGCAGATCCGGTCCCGCAGGCCCGGATCGAGGCCGACCGCGGGGGCCACCTCGATCACCTTCTGGTGCCGGCGCTGCACCGAGCAGTCGCGCTCGAACAGGTGGATGGTGCCGGCCGGGTCGCCCTGCGGGCCGCGGTGGTCGGCCAGGATCTGCACCTCGATGTGGCGGGGTTCGATCACCGCCCGCTCCAGGAACACGGTCGGATCGCCGAACGCGGAGTCGGCCTCCCGCATCGCGGTGGCTAGGGCTTCGGGCAGCTCCGCCGGGGTGTTGACCCGGCGCATGCCCCGGCCGCCGCCGCCGGCGACCGCCTTGACGAACACCGGGAACCCGATCTCCTCGGCCGCCGCGATCAGCGTGGGCACGTCGGACGAGGGTGCGCTGGAGGGCAGCACCGGCACCCCGGCGGCGGTGGCCGCGGCCACCGCGGTGGCCTTGTTGCCGGCCATCTCCAGCACCGCGGCGGACGGCCCGATGAAGGTGATGCCGGCATCCGCGCAGGCCTGGGCCAGGTCGGGGTTCTCGGACAGGAAGCCGTAGCCCGGATAGACCGCGTCGGCCCCGGCCGCGACGGCGGTCCGCACGATGGAATCGACATCCAGGTACGCCCGGACGGGGTGGCCACGTTCGCCGATCTGGTAGGCCTCGGTGGCCTTCTGCCGGTGCACCGAGTTGCGGTCCTCCCAGGGGAACACCGCGACCGAGTCGATGCCCAGCTCCCAGGCGGCGCGGAACGCACGAACCGCGATCTCACCTCGGTTGGCCACCAGGATCTTGGCGAACATGCCACCGTCCTCTTCTGTTGTCGTTGACCCGGCCGACGCGATCCGCTCGCGGTCGGGCCGTCGCAGGCAACTTACAAGACGCCCCCGACACTCCCGCCGGGCCGATAGGGTCGCCTCACCTTCGCCCGGCCGGCGGCCTATCGTCGTCGCCGTGGCCCAGCCGATCTTCGACAGCCATCTGCACATCATCGATCCGGCGTTCCCGCTGGTCGCCAACCATGGCTACCGGCCGCCGCCGTTCACCGCGGCCGAGTACCGGGCGGCGGTCGCCGCGCTGCCGATCGTCGGCGGCAGCGTCGTCTCCGGCTCGTTCCAGGCCTTCGACGTCGGTTACCTGCGGGCGGCGCTGACGGCGCTCGGTCCGGGCTTCGTCGGCGTGGCCAACGTCCCGGCCCAGGCCACCGACGCCGACCTGATCGACCTCGCGCACAGCGGTGTCCGGGGAGTGCGCTTCAACCTGTTCCGCGGGGGCAGCGAATCGGTGGCCGCGCTGACCACGTTCGGCCAGCGGGCCTGGGCGGTGGCCCGGCTGCACATCGAGCTCTACCTGGACGCGGCCGATCTCGACCAGCTGGCCGATCCGATCGGCCGGCTGCCGCGAGTCAGCATCGACCACCTCGGGCTGACCGCGGCCCACCGCCCGACGCTGCTGGCGCTGGCCGAGGCCGGGGTGCGGATCAAGGCCACCGGCTTCGGCCGGGTCGAGCTGGACGTGCCCGGCACGCTGCGGCAGATCCACGCCGCCAACCCGCACAGCCTGATGGTCGGCACCGACCTGCCCGGCACCCGAGCCCGCCGGCCGTTCGAACCGTCCGACCTGACCCTGATCGGCGACGCGCTCGGCGCGGCGGCGCTGCCGGCCGTCCTGCACGACAACGCCGTCGACTTCTACCGAATGGACCAGACGCATGAGCACTGACGACACCGCCCGACTGATCCAGGTGGTGGCCGACCGGTCGGCCCGGCTGGCCGCCGACTTCGCCCGAACCGCGGCGGACCGCGTCGTGCCCACGTGCCCGGACTGGACCGCCGCCGATCTGATCGGGCACCTCGGCGGGGTGCAGCGGTTCGTCACCGACGTGGTGACCCGGCAACGGCGCACCATGCCCGACGACCACGACCTGCAGGCCATGTTCGCCACGCCCGATCGGGCCGACGGCGCCGCGCTGATCGAGTGGTTCGACACCGGCACGGCCGGTGTGACCGCGGCCTTGCGCGGCGCGCCCGCCGACCTGCAGACGATCGTCTTCCTGGCCGACCCCGGCCCGGCTCGGCATTACTGGGCCCGCCGCCAAGCCCACGAGGCCACCGTCCATGGCGTCGACATGCTCGCCGCCCGGCTCGGCCGCTTCCCTACCACCGCCGAGGCGGCCGTCGAGCGCGACCTGGCGGTGGACGGCATCGACGAGTTCCTCGGCAGCTTCCTGCCCCGACCCGAGTCGACGCTGCACTCCGATCGTCCGTACCGGGTGACCGTCGAGGCCACCGACGCCCCGAGCCGGTGGACGGTCCGCGTGTCCGCCGAACCGCCCGAGGCGCTCCGGCACGCGCCGGACGACGACCCCGTCGACCTGCGCCTGCGCGGCTCGGCCGCCGACCTCTACCTGTCGTTGTGGGGTCGGGGCGGACAGGTGAGAACGACCGGCCCGGCCGAGCTGCAGGCGCACTGGCAGGCCCACACCCACGTGTGAGGCCGGGGCGCCGCCCCCTCAGCCCTTGTCCAGGTAGTCCTGATCCTGCTCGGCGATGACGGCGGAGACCATGTCGGCCAGCCCGGGCCAGCGGGCCATGGCCGGGTCGTCGCCGACCAGCCCGGCCGCGTCGGTCCGCGCGTCCTCGATGACGTCCCGATCCCGCAGCAACGACAGTTGGCGCAGCGCAGTGGATTTGCCGGCCTGCTCGGTGCCGAGCACGTTGCCCTCGCGGCGCAGTTCGAGGTCGGCCTCGGCGAGCTCGAAGCCGTCGGTGGTGGCGGCGACGGCGGCCAGCCGGAACCGGCCGGGGGTGCCCTCGGGCGATTCGGTGACCAGCAGGCAGATGCCCGGGGCGCTGCCCCGGCCGACCCGGCCGCGCAGCTGGTGCAGCTGGGACATGCCGAACCGTTCGGCGTCCATGATCACCATCATGGTGGCGTTGGGCACGTCGACGCCGACCTCGATGACGGTGGTGGCGACCAGCACGTCCAGCTCGCCGGCGGCGAAAGCGGTCATCACCGCGTCCTTCTCGGCCGGCACCAGCCGGCCGTGCAGGACGCCGACCCGCAGGTCGGCCAGCGGACCGTCCCGCAGCATGGCCGCCACCTGGGTCACCGCCAGCGGCGCCCGCCGGGTCGATTCGCCCTCGGCGTCGCTGTCCGTCTCGGCCACCGAGCCGTCCTCGAACAGTTCTCCGGCGGCATCCTCACCAGACCCGTCGCCGATCTTCGGGCAGACCACGTACGCCTGATGCCCCTTGCCGACCTCCTCGCGGATCCGCTGCCAGGCCCGTTCCACCCAGGCCGGTTTCTCCGCGGCCGGCACCACGGTGGTGCCGATCGGCGACCGGCCGCGGGGCAACTCGTCCAGGGTGGAGGTGTCCAGGTCGCCGAACACCGTCATCGCCACCGTGCGCGGGATCGGGGTGGCCGTCATCACCAGCACGTGCGGCGGGCTACCGTCAGGATGCTTGGTGCGCAGGGCATGTCGCTGTTCGACGCCGAACCGGTGCTGCTCGTCGACCACGATCAGCCCGAGGTTGGCGAAGAACACCCCCTCGGAGAGCAACGCGTGGGTGCCGACCACGATCCCGGCCTGCCCGGAGGCGATGGTGAGCAGGGCCAGCTTGCGGGCCTTGGCCGGCAGCGAGCCGGTGAGCAGGGTGATCGCGGTGGATTCGGCCGGCGCGCCGAGCTCCCCGCCGCGACCCAACGGCCCGAGCACCTGCCGCAGGGATCGGGCGTGCTGGGCGGCCAGCACCTCGGTTGGCGCCAGCATGACGGCCTGCCGGCCGGAGTCGATGACCTGCAGCATCGCCCGCAGGGCCACCACCGTCTTGCCGGAACCGACCTCACCCTGCAGCAACCGGTTCATCGGATGGATGGTCGCCAGATCGGTGCCGATCGCCTCCCCGACGGCCCGCTGGCCGGCGGTCAGCTCGAACGGCAGGTTGGCGTCGAAGGCGTCCAACAGCCCGCCCGGCACCCGCGGGCACGGTTCGGCCGGGAACTCCCGGGCCAGCGCCTTGCGCCGGGCCAGCACCAGCTGGACCGAGAGCGCCTCGTCGTAGCGCAGTCGCGCCTTGGCCCGATCCAGATGCTCCTGGGTCCGCGGCCGGTGGATGTCGTGCAGGGCGGTGGCCAGGTCGACCAGGCCCCGTTGGGCCAGCAGCACCTCGGGCACCGGGTCCTCGATCCGAGGCCCCAGGTCCAGCAGCAGCCGCACGCTGCGCTGCAGAACGGCCTGGGTGACGCCCTCGACCAAGGGGTAGACCGGGATCACCCCACCCGGGAACGACTCGATGATCTCGATCGGATTGTTCTCGGTGGATCCGTCCGACCCGCGCCCGTCGGACAGGATGGCCACCGACGGCGAGCTCATCTGCAGCTCGGTCTGGAACTTGGTGATCTTGCCGGAGAACATCGCGTCGGTGCCCGGGGGCAGCGTCTTTGTCCAGTGGTACTGGTTGAAGAAGGTGCAGGTCAGCTGGCGGTGGTCGTCGCCGATCACCACCTTGGTGATGTGCTTGACCCCGCCGCCGCGACCGCGGGCGCCGCGGCCGGGCCCCCGATGGCCCAACTCCTTCTCCACCACCTTGACCACCCGGGCCCACACGGTGGCCCGCTCCCCCACCACCAGCTTGCCCAAGTCGGTCAGCCGGCCTCGCTGGTCGTACTTGCGCGGGTAGTAGCGCAGCAGGTCGCCGACCGTGGCCAGCTCGAGCTTGTCGGCCAGCCGGCCCGCGGTCCGGGCACCGATCAGCTCCTTGAGCGGCGTGTCCAGCCCGATCTGTTCCAACGTCCGTCGTTCCTGCCTGACTCGTCGTGCCGTGCCTGCAGCGTCCATCTTGGCTGCCGGCACCGACAATGCCCTCGACGACCCTCCGGGCGGGCCGCGTGGCGGCCCGGTCGCCCCGGACGCGGGCGCGTCAGTCCAGCCGGGTGATCTGCAGATCGAAGGGCATCCCGCTGGCGTAGAGCTCCTCGATCACCTCACCGGGCCGGTCGGTGTGCAGATGGAACGCCGGGGAGCCGTCGGTCGGCCAGATGGCGACCTCCCGGCACAGCCGGTTCAGCTCGCCGATCAGGGTGGCCATCGTCTCGCCGTCGACGTGCAGGGTGCAGGTGATCTCGGCCAGGAACGCGGTCCCGGTGTTCTCGCCGGGCAACGCCCCGCAGGCGGCCGGCTGGGCCGGCGGCAGCGGATCGCGGCATTCCCGCTCCAGCGCGACCAGCAGCATGCCGACCAGTGCCCTGACAGTGAGGATGTAGGGGTGGATCGCCGTCGAGCTTCGGCTTGACTCGTGCCCTGACTGACCGTGGTGTCCTGAACGGGATGTGTCGGCCGGGGTTCGGCGGCGATCTCGGCACCTGCCGGACGGGCGTCGTGACCTTATAGGAGCCTGGCCAGAGGCCCCGTCACTGTCTTGTCCGCCCGCCCGACCGGCGCGTGCCGCCCTTCCCGGTTCAGCGACAGGACGGCAGGTCAACGATGACAGCAGTACAAGCGGAGCGACAAGCAGACTCATCGGCGGTCGAGGTGGTCGGCGGTGTGGACACCCATAAGGACACCCACACCGCGGCAGCGGTGGACACCGCGGGGCGGGTGTTGGGGTCGGCCCAGTTCCCCACCGACGCCGCCGGCTACCGGGCGTTGCTACGGTGGCTGCGCGGGTTCGGGACGCTGCTGCTGGTCGGTGTCGAGGGCACCGGTGTCTACGGGGCCGGCCTGGCCCGATTGCTGGCCGCCCAGGGCGTGGCCATGGTCGAGGTCGACCGGCCCGACCGCAAGGCCCGCCGGTGGCAGGGCAAATCCGATCCCGTCGATGCCGAGGCTGCGGCCCGGGCCGCGTTGGCCCGGGTGCGCACCGGGCTGCCCAAGCATCGAGACGGTCGTGTCGAGGCGCTGCGGGCATTGCGGGTGGCGCGCCGTTCGGCCGTCGGGCAACGCGCTGACGTGCAGCGACAGATCAAGGCGCTGATCGTCACCGCACCGGAATCGCTGCGCGCCCAGCTGCGGGCGTTGCCCGACCGAGAACTGATCAAGGTCTGCGCCGACCAGCGGCCGGACCGTGCCGGTGCCGGCGATCCGGGCACGGCCACCAAGATCGCGCTGCGCTCTCTTGCTCGGCGCCACCGGGCGCTCAGCGTCGAGATCGCCGATCTCGACGAGCTGCTCGGTCCGCTCGTGGCCCAGATCAACCCCGGGCTGCTCGCACTCAAAGGCATCGGTCCCGACGTGGCCGGGCAGATGCTCGTCACGGCCGGCGAGAATGCCGACCGCCTCACCAACGAGGCCGCCTTCGCGATGCTGTGCGGCGTGGCGCCCTTGCCTGCTTCGTCGGGCAGGACGACCCGGCACCGGCTCAACCGCGGCGGAGACCGAGCCGCCAATAGCGCACTCTGGCGCATCGTCATCACCCGCATGGGCACCGATGATCGAACCAAGAACTACATCGCCCGACGCACCGCCCAGGGGCTGACCAAGCCCGAGATCATCCGCTGCCTCAAGCGATATGTCGCCCGAGAAGTCTTCCTCGCGCTTACGTCCGCGTCCGCAGAAAAACGACCCGCCAAAGCAGCTTGACAACCATAGGAGCATCCCGGTAGTCGGCCCGCTCGCCGTCGCGGTTCTCGGGCGGCAGGCCCACCCGCCACCCGTTGCCGGCCGCCCCGGCGGCCACCGCGGCGATCCGGTGCAGATCGGCGCCATCGACCACCAACTCGGCGGCACTGACGCCGGCCGAGCGGGCCGACTCGGCCGCCGTCGGGCCGTCCGCGGTGAATCCGGACCGGCGGGGGTCCCGGTCCGGGTCGGTCAGGGCAGCGGCCGCCGCATTCAGGCCGGCGGCCAGCGCCAGCGCGCCGCCCGCGTCGGCCCCCGGATCCAGACCACCGAACAGATCGACCGACGGCTCGACGGCCAGCAACCGGCGGGCCTCGGAGACCCCGGCCGCGAAGCCGGCCAGGTAGTCGCGCAGCATCAGCGCCGGCACCTCGGTCAGCTCGACCACCGCGGCCGGTGCGGGCAGGTCGCGCACGGCCAGACCGAGGCCGATCCGGCCCTCCTCCAGCGCCGCAAGTTCCTGGGACGTCGGTCGCACCCCCCAGGCGCCTATCGCCGACGGATCGACGCTGCGCAGCCGGTCGAACCAGCGGTCGACGAGGGCGACATCCAGGGCGGTCATGGGGTCCATGGTGCCCGCTCGGGTCGGGCGGTTTGGACGTGACGCTCAGGATGAGTACCCTGGGGTGGTTGCCCGGCCCTCGCCGGGTGGATTCTGACTGCTCTGATCGGCCGCTGCGACACCGGTATGGCCGCTCGCTTGGATTGTGACAGGGGTGTTCGGCGTGGCTGCCGTGTGTGACGTGTGTGGCAAGGGCCCGGGATTCGGCATGAGCGTCTCCCACTCCCATCGGCGAACCAACCGTCGGTGGAATCCCAACATTCAGCCGGTCCGGGCGCAGGTCGCCCCGGGCACGGTCCGCAAGCTCAATGTGTGCACTTCGTGCCTGAAGGCCGGCAAGGTCGTTCGCGGCTGAGCCCGGTCGGCGCGCCCTGCGGGGCCGCCGACCTCAGCGCACCGGCAAACGGCGCCGATCGATTCCGATCGGCGCCGTTTGTTGCGTCTGCGGCCAGGGGCCGCAGACTCTGCTTAGAATCCGCTCAGCCCAGCTTGGTGATCCACCGGTGGGTGTCGGCGGCCCGGCCGTACTGGATGTCGGTGAGCTTCTCCCGCAGCTGCATGGTGATCGGCCCCGGCTGCCCGCCGTTGATCTCGAAGCCGCCCTCGGCGTGCAGCACCGAGCCGACCGGGGTGATCACGGCCGCCGTGCCGCAGGCGAAGACCTCGGTCAGCTCGCCGCTCTCGACCTTCTTGGCCCACTCGTCGGTGGAGATCCGCCGCTCGACCGCGCCGTAGCCCAGCTCGCGAGCCATGGTCAGCAGTGAATCGCGGGTGATGCCGGGCAGCAGCGAGCCGGACAGCTCAGGGGTCACCAGCTCCGCGGTGGGCCCCGAGCCCATCACGAAGAACAGGTTCATCCCGCCCATCTCCTCGACCCAGCGCCGCTCGACGGCGTCCAGCCAGACGACCTGGTCGCAGCCCTTCTCCGCGGCTTGCGCCTGCGCGGCCAGGGAGGCGGCGTAGTTCCCGCCGAACTTGGCCGCCCCGGTGCCGCCGGGCACCGCGCGGACGTACTCGGTCGACCACCAGACGCTGACCGGCTGCACGCCGCGGGCGAAATAGCCCCCCACCGGCGAGGCGATCAGGCAGAACAGGTAGCTGGCCGAGGGCCGCACCCCCAGGCCGACCTCGGTGGCGATGATGAACGGCCGCAGGTACAGCGACGACTCGCCGCCCGAGGGCACCCACGCCCCGTCGACGGCGAGCAGCTCGCGGATGCTGGCCAGGAACAGTTCTTCGGGCAGTTCGGGGACGGCCAGGCGCACGGCCGAGCGGTTGAACCGGGCCGCGTTCGCCTCCGGCCGGAACGCCGCGAGGGTGCCGTCGGCCTGCGCGAAGACCTTGAGCCCCTCGAAGATCTCCTGGCCGTAGTGCAGCACCATGGTCGCCGGATCCAGGCTGAACGGCCCGTAAGGCACGACGCGCGGGTCGTGCCAGCCCTGCCCCTGGTCGTAGTCGATCAGCACCATGTGATCGGTGAAGTAGCGGCCGAAGCCGGGAGCGGCGTGAATTTCGTCCCGGCGGCTCACGCTCACCGGCGAGGGGTGCTGTTCGCGCCGGAACTGCGGCACTGGGGTCGCTCCGGCGGTGGAGGTCGTCATACCGGCCAGAATATCGCAGTTAGTAGGACGTCCGAGTATCTTCCGGCCCGGCCCGCGCGATTCAGGCCAGTTCTACCCGATTGGACACCTCAGCGCACGTGGGAGGGCACGAACGGGGGCTTGACCACCCGGACCCGCATCCGCCGGCCGCGCACGTCGACGGCGATCTCGTCGCCCTCCACGACGCCGGCCACGGTGTCGATCAGGGCCAGCGCGATCCCCACCCCGAGGGTCGGTGAGAAGGTGCCCGAGGTCGTCTCGCCGATGGTGGTGCCGGCCGCGTCCACGACCGACAGGTGGCCGCGCAGTACGCCGCGGTCCAGAGCCAGCAGGCCCCACGCCACGCGGTGCGGCCCGTTCTCCCGTTCGGTGAGCAGCGCGTCCCGCCCGAAGAAGCTCGGCTTGCGCCAGCCCACCGCCCACCCCACCCGGGCCTGCACCGGGGTGATCTGCGGGCCCAGGTCCTGCCCGTGCAGGGCGTAGCCCATCTCGGTGCGCAGGGTGTCCCGCGCGCCCAGGCCGGCCGGTCGGCCGCCGCGGCGTCCGGCCTCGTGCACGATCGCGTCCCAGACCTTCTCGGCGTCGGCCCAGGCGGGGACGAGTTCGTAGCCGTGTTCGCCGGTGTAGCCGGTGCGGCACACGCGGACCGGCGCGCCGTCCAGGACGCCGTCCCGCCAGGACATGTAGTCCAGCTCGGTGGGCAGCCCGACCGCCGCCAGCACCTCGGCCGAGGCCGGTCCCTGCACCGCCAGCACCGCGAAATCGGTGTGCCGGTCGACGATCTGCACCTGCGGCGGCGCGGCCGCGGCCAGCGCGGCGACCACCGCGGCAGTGTTGGCCGCGTTCGGGATCAGGAACACCTCGTCGGGCGAGACCAGGTAGGCGATCAGGTCGTCGAGCACGCCACCGTCGCCGGTGCAGCACAGCGTGTACTGGGCCTGTCCCGGGCCGATCCGGTTCAGGTCGTTGGACAGGCAGTCGTTGACGAACGCGGCCGCGCCGGGTCCGGTGACCGTGGCCTTGCCCAGGTGGGAGACGTCGAAGACACCGGCCGCGGTGCGCACGGCGGTGTGCTCGGCGACCACTCCGGCGCCGGCGTAGGAGATGGGCATGTCCCACCCGCCGAACTCGCCCATGGTGGCCCCGAGGGCTCGGTGCCGGGCATCGAGGGGCGAGTGACGCAGCGGTCCGGGCATGTCGGCTTCCTGATCGACGTCCTGATCAGCACCGGGCAAGTCGTGATCGGCCATGGCGCCGACCGTAGCGTGCGGCCGGACGCACCCGCACCCGTGGTGCAGAACGGCCCGACTACGGTCGGGGGCGGTCCGTACCCGGGCCGTCACCCCTGCCGGACGACCGACCCGCACCCCCGCCGAGGAGCCCGCCCCGATGACTCGACTGACCCTGACCACCGCCGACCCGTTGACGGTCAAGGCCGACGCCCTGGTGGTGGCCGCCTACCAGGGCGCCGACGACCCGGTCGCCGCCGACGATCGATTCGCCGCGCTGGTCGCGGCGGCCACGCTGGCCGGCGGCACCGGCAAACCCGGCTCGGTGACGACGATCCCCGGGGGCAGCGCGGGTGGCGGCGTGGTCGCCGCCGATCGGGTGGTGGTCGTGGGGATCGGCGCCGCTCCGGCGACGGACGATCAGGCCGAGCCGGGTGCGCTGGCCGACCGGGTCCGGCGGGCGGCCGGCGCGGCCTCGCGGGCCCTGGCCGGCCACAGCAAGGCCGTCTCCACCCTCTCGCTGATCGACCCGAGTGCCGCGGCCGAGGGGCACCTGTTGGGCGCCTATGTCTTCGACACTTACAAAAAGCCCGGCTCGGAGCCGGTGCAGGCGATCGTGCTGACCGTGCCGTCGGCCAACAAGCAGGCCAAGCAGACACTCGAGCGGGCCACGATCGTGGCCGAATCGGTGGCCTTCGCCCGCAGCCTGGTCAACTCCGCGCCCAACGACCTGTTCCCGGCCGAGTTCGCCAACCGGGCCTCGGCCGCGGCCAAGTCGGCCGGCCTGGCCGTCGAGGTCTTGGACGAGAAGGCGCTGGCCAAGGGCGGTTACGGCGGCATCCTGGGGGTCGGAGCCGGCTCGAGCCGCCCGCCGCGCCTGGTCCGGGTCAGCTACACCCCGGCCAAGTCGGCGGCGACCGTGGCCCTGGTCGGCAAGGGCATCACCTTCGACACCGGCGGCATCTCCATCAAGCCCGGTCCCAAGATGGACCAGATGACCAGCGATATGGCCGGCGCCGCCGCGGTCGTGGCCACCGTACTGGGCGCGGCCCGGCTGGCCCTGCCGGTCACCGTCATCGCCTACGCGGCGCTGGCCGAGAACATGCCATCGGGCACCGCCTACCGGCCCGGCGACGTGCTGCGGCACTACGGTGGCGCCGCCAGCCGGGGCAAGCCGGCCCCGGCCGGCAAGACCGTGCACGTGCTCAACACCGACGCCGAGGGACGTCTAGTGCTGGCCGACGCGATCGTGCGGGCCTGCGAGGACAACCCCGACTACTTGGTGGAGACCTCGACCCTGACCGGGGCGCAGGTGGTCGCCCTGGGCAAGCGGACGATGGGCGTGATGGGCACCCCCGAGCTGCGGGACCGGATCGCCGCCACCGCCCGCGAGGTCGGCGAGGGGGGCTGGGCGATGCCGCTGTCCGAGCACCTGCGCGAGGGCCTGGACTCGCCGCTGGCCGATCTGCAGAACATCTCCGGCGAACCGTCCGGCGGGATGCTGGTGGCCGGGCACTATCTGGCCCAGTTCGTCGCCGACGGCCTCCCCTGGGCCCACCTGGACATCGCCGGGCCGTCCTTCAACGACAGCAAGGCCTACGGCTACACCACCACCGGCGGCACCGGAGTGCCGGTGCGCACGTTGCTGGCCCTGCTGGCCGACCTGGGCGCGCGCTGACTGCGGGCCGGATGCGCCGGCCGGTCGAGTCCGATCGGGCGGCGCATCCGGCCCGCAGTCAGTCGCCCAGCGCCTTGCGCTGCTCGCGTTCGCGCAGGATGGTCTGCCGGCGGGAGTAGTCACGCATCCGTTGCGGGTAGCCGACGATCATCGCGTCGTAGATCGGCAGCTGGTGCGCGTGGGCGAACTTCTGGGCCGCCTTGGGCGAGGAGATCCGCCGACGGGTGAACTCCCCGTCGTGCGCGACCAGCACCACGCTGGTCTCGGTCACCGCGGTCTTGGGTTCGACGTAGACCTCCACCCCGCGCCGGCGGCCGGCCCATTCGGCCAGGTCGTCGGCCACCTTGGTGCGAGCGCGCCGGCCCTTGCCGTCTCCCGCCGGCCCGTCCCCCGCATCCGAGTCGGAGGAGCCGGATCGCCGCCACCACGAAAACACACCCATCGCCGCAACGATCTCCGTCCTGACCTCGGCGGAGCCCCCTGGCCCGGCCTGCGCTGCCCTACCAGTGTTCCCGATCACCGGCAATCGGTTGACAGGGCGCCGAATCTACGGGGATGCCAAGATGGACAGCGCACCCGACTGGGGAGCTGATCATGAGCCGGTCCTCGGGTCACGACCAGGAATCCCCCTGGGCGTGCAGGCGTTGCGTTCATTGGTAATGAATTTCATATTCAGCGAGTCGGATAGACCGTCTGAGCTGGGAAGAGGAGCGCGTAGCGATGACCGACACCAATGTCGATCTGGTCGTCCTGGGCGGAGGGTCGGGCGGCTATGCCGCCGCCCTGCGGGCCGCCGAACTGGGTATGTCGGTGGCACTGATCGAGAAGGAAAAGCTCGGCGGGACCTGTCTGCACTGGGGCTGTGTCCCGGCCAAGACCCTGCTGCACGCCGCCGAGGTGGCCGACGAGGCCCGTGAGGGTGCGTCCATCGGGGTGAAGTCCACCTTCGACGGCATCGACGTCCCGGCGCTGCTCAAGTACAAGGACGGGATCATCAACCGGCTCTACAAGGGCCTGCAGGGACTGGTCAAGTCCCGCAAGATCCAGCTGGTCGAGGGTGAGGGCAAGTTCGTCGGCCCGAACACCGTCGTCGTCGGCGGCGACCGGTACATCGGCAAGGACGTCATCCTGGCCACCGGTTCCTTCTCCCGCACCCTGCCGGGCCTGACCATCGAGGGCCGGGTCATCACCTCGACCCAGGCGCTGAGCCTGGAGTGGGTCCCCGAGACCGCGATCGTGCTGGGCGGCGGCGTCATCGGCGTCGAGTTCGCCTCCACCTGGGCCTCCTTCGGCACCAACGTCACCATCGTCGAGGCCCTGCCCACCCTGGTCCCGCTGGAGGACCCGTGGGCGGCCAAGCTGGTCGAGCGCGCGTTCCGCAAGCGCAAGATCAACTTCAAGACGGGCGTCCGGTTCAAGAGCGTGACCCAGGACGACTCCGGCGTCACCGTCCTGCTCGAGGACGGCACCGAGCTCAAGGCCGACCTGCTGCTGGTCGCGGTCGGCCGCGGCCCGTACACCGCCGGGTGCGGGTATGAGGAAGCCGGCATCACCATGGACCGCGGGTTCGTCATCACCGACGAGCGCCTGCACACCAACCTGCCGCACGTCTACGCCGTCGGCGACATCGTCCCCGGCCTGCAGCTGGCCCACCGCGGGTTCCAGCAGGGCATCTTCGTGGCCGAGGAGATCGCCGGCCTGAACCCGGTGGTCATCCCCGACGAGAAGATCCCGAAGATCACCTACTGCGACCCCAACGTCGCCTCGGTGGGCGCCACCGAGGCGGTCGCGCAGGAGCGGTACGGCAAGGACAACGTCGAGTCCTACGTCTACGACCTGGGCGGCAACGGCAAGTCGCAGATCCTCAAGACCGCCGGCGGCATCAAGGTCGTGCGGGTCAAGGACGGCCCCGTGGTCGGCGTGCACATGGTCGGGGCCCGCATCGGCGAGCTGATCGGTGAGGCCCAGCTGGTCGTCGGCTGGGAGGCCCACCCCGAGGACGTCGCCCCGATGGTGCACGGCCACCCGTCGCAGTACGAGGCCTTCGGCGAGGCGATGCTCGCCATGGCCGGCAAGCCGCTGCACGTCCACGACTGAGCCGCTGCCCGGGGGTCGCGCGGGTTGACCGCGCGACCCCGGGACGGCGTCCACCAGCCGACAGAACCCGCCCACCCCGGTTTTCAGCCCGGATTCCAGACCGGTTTCCAGCGAGGAGAGCAACACCCATGTCCCACTCCGTTCAGATGCCCGCGCTCGGGGAGAGCGTCACCGAGGGCACCGTCACCCGATGGCTCAAGAACGTGGGCGACCAGGTCGAGGTCGACGAGCCCCTGCTGGAGGTCTCGACCGACAAGGTCGACACCGAAATTCCCGCCCCGTACAGCGGCGTGCTGGAGAAGATCCTCGTCGCCGAGGACGAAACCGCTGATGTGGGCGCCGATCTGGCGATCATCGGCGACGGCTCCGGCGCGTCGGCCGAGCCCGCCAGCGCCCCGGCCGCGGAGCCGGAGGCGGCCCCGGCCGCCCAGGCCGCGCCCGCCGAGGCGCCCTCCACCGAGGCCGAGGCCCCCGCCGAGAAGCCGAAGGCGGCCACCGGCAGCGCCGCCGGCGGCACGTCGGTCAAGCTGCCCGAGATGGGCGAGTCGGTCACCGAGGGCACCGTCACCCGCTGGCTCAAGGCGGTCGGTGACGAGGTCGCGGTCGACGAGCCGCTGGTCGAGGTCTCCACCGACAAGGTCGACACCGAGGTCCCGTCCCCCGTGGCCGGCACCCTGCTGGAGATCAGCGTCGGCGAGGACGAGACGATCGAGGTCGGCGGCCAACTGGGCGTCATCGGTGACGCCGCCGCCGCTCCCGCGGCGGCGCCCGAGCCCGAACCGGCCCCGAAGGCCGAAGCCAAGCCCGAGGCCCCGAAGCCGGCCGCCGCTGCTGCACCCGCCGCGCCCGCCGCCCCGGCCGCTCCGGCCAAGCCCGTCTCGGCGCTGCCGCCGGAGCGGGTGCCCGAGGGCACCTACGTCACCCCGGTGATCCGCAAGCTCGCCGCGGACGCCGGCGTCGACCTGGCCTCGGTCAAGGGCACCGGCGTGGGCGGTCGCATCCGTCGCGAGGACGTCGTGGCCGCGGCCGAGGCGGCCAAGGCTCAGGCCGCCGCCCCGGCTCCGGCCGCGGCTCCCGCCGCCGCCGCGCCGGCCGCCGCCCCGGCGGCCGGGTCCAGCGTGCCCAAGCCGGACGAGAAGGCCAGCGCGCTGATCGGCACGACGGTCAAGCTGCCCCGGATCCGGCAGTCGATCGCCAAGAACATGAAGCACGGCCTGGACACCGCGGCCCAGCTGACCACGGTGTTCGAGGTGGACTGCACCCGGATCGCCGCGCTGCGGGCCAAGGCGAAGAACTCGTTCGCCGCCCGCGAGGGCGTCAACCTGTCCTTCCTGCCGTTCTTCGTCAAGGCGGCGCTGGAGGCCCTCAAGGCCTACCCGGTGATCAACTCGACGCTGGCGGACGATCTGAAGGAGATCACCTACCACGGCTCGGTCAACCTGGGCATCGCGGTGGACACTCCGCGGGGCCTGATCGTGCCGGTGATCAAGGGCGCGGACGATCTGAACATCGCCGGGCTGGCCCGCAAGATCGGCGAGCTGGCCGCCAAGACCCGGGACAACAAGGTCGGTCCGGACGAGCTGTCCGGCGGCACCTTCACCATCACCAACACCGGGTCGGTGGGCGCGCTGTTCGACACGCCGATCTTCGTGCCGCCGCAGTCGGCGATCCTGGGCACCGGGGCGATCGTCAAGCGCCCGGTGGTGGCAAAGGACGCCGACGGCAACGAGGTCATCGCCATTCGCTCGATGTGCTACCTGGCGCTGTCCTACGACCACCGCAACATCGACGGGGCCGACGCCTCCCGGTTCCTGTCCGCGGTCAAGAAGCGGATCGAGGCCGGCGAGTTCGAGGGCGACCTGGGCCTGTAACGTGCGCGCGGGCGGCCTGCATCCAGCGGGCCGCCCGCGGCCGTACAGAGGGTGGGCCCCGCAGGTCACGCCCAACCAGGAGGTTCGCATGGAGGGGCCACAGTGAAGGTTGTCGCCGCCGGGGTGAGTGGGTTCCTGGGGACCCGGCTGACCAACGCGTTGACCGAGGCCGGCCACACCGTGGTCCGTCTGGTGCGCTCCGAGCCCACCGGTCCGCACGAGAGTCTGTGGAACCCGCACTCGGGTGATCTGGACAGCTCCGTGTTCGACGGAGCCGACGCGGTGGTCAACCTCTGTGGAGCTCCGACCGCCTTCCATCGCTGGACCCAGGACTACAAGCACCTGCTGCTGACCTCCCGGGTCAACCCGACCCGCGTGCTGGCCGCCGAGTGCGCGCGGCTGGGCGTCCCGGTCCTGCTCAACGCGTCCGCGGTGGGCTACTACGGCGCCCGAGGTACCGAGATCGTCACCGAGCACACCGGCCCAGGCGATTCCTTCCTGGCCGACCTGTGCGTGCAGTGGGAGGCGGCCACCGCCGCGGCGGAGGCGGCCGACGTGCGGGTGGTGCACCTGCGCACCGGGCTGGTGCTGGGCATGGACGGCGACCTGCTCAAGATCATGTCGCTGCTGACCCGCCTGTGGGCCGGCGCCCGGCTGGGATCGGGCGAGCAGTACTACCCGTGGATCTCGGCGACCGATCACTTGGCCGCCATGCTGTTCCTGCTCACCCACCCCGTGCACGGGCCGGCCAACCTGACCGCGCCCTACCCGGTGACCAATGCGGAGTTCACCAAGGAGCTCGGGCGGGCGCTGCACCGGCCCACCCCGTGGGTCGTGCCGGAATTCGCCATCCGCGCCCTGGTCGGCGAGTTCGCCGACGAGCTCGTCGACGGCCGGCGGGCGGTCCCGGCCGCCCTGCACGACGCCGGTTTCCAGTTCGCCCACCGCACCCTGCCCGAGGCGCTGGCCGCCGAACTGCGGTGAACCGCTCGCCACGTGTGGTATCACATTGGTATCATTGGCGAATGGCCATGACTCTCCGACTCGACGAGTCGACCAGTGAAGCCCTGCGCGAGCAAG
The DNA here is from genome assembly GCF_000024365.1 of Nakamurella multipartita DSM 44233. Classification (NCBI taxonomy): domain Bacteria; kingdom Bacillati; phylum Actinomycetota; class Actinomycetes; order Nakamurellales; family Nakamurellaceae; genus Nakamurella; species Nakamurella multipartita. The sequence continues at coordinate 2,046,386 of NC_013235.1, read as the reverse complement.
CACAGGCGGACGGACGGTCGGTCCACCAGACCGTGCTCGTGGCCATCGATGAGTATCTCGCGCGGCACCGCCGCAGCCAACGCATCGCCGTGTTGGCCGAACAGGCCGCGGCGGACTATCCCGAGGTTCTCCGGCGTCTCGGCGAGTGACTCGTTTTCTGTCCGCCGAAGATGTTCTCGCGATCGCACGAGTCGCCATCGGCGGCGATCCGGCTGTTCGCGATCTGGGTCTGCTCGATTCCGCCTGCCATCGACCGTCAAGCACCGTCTTCGGCGAGGATGCTTACCCCACGCTCACGCTCAAGGCGGCAGCGCTCCTGCACTCGTTGACAGCCAACCATCCGTTCGTCGACGGCAACAAGAGAACGGCATGGCTGGCCACAGTGGTGTTTCTCCGCGACAACGGCGCGACCGTCGTCGCACCGGACGCCTACGACGGCCAGATCACCGACCTGGTTCTCGCTCTTGCCGCCGGCGAGTTACGAGACGTCAACGACATCGCCGATCGCCTCGCCGCGATGGTCAACCGACCAAGCTGAGACCGACGGTCAGTGCTCGTACGGGTCGTCGGGTTGGTCGATGGTCTGCACCGAGCTGACGGTCACCGTCGGCACGTAGTTGTTGTCCATCACCGCGGTGTTGGGCACCACGGTGACCACCGCCTGCACCCAGGTGTTGGACGGGTAGGGGGCGTCGCCATCGACGTGCAACTGCATCGGGTTGGCGTCGGCCGCGCAGCAGCTGATCACCATCCGGGCGATCGTGTAGCCGCCGCTGTACCCCTCCCCGGCGGGGGCCAGGAAGCCGACCACCGTCACCGGAACCCCGTCGACGGAGTTGTCCGCGTCGTAGAGCGAGCGCAGCACGAACTCCTTGATGCCCATCTGCGGGTCGGTGCCGTCCAAGGCCGGGAAATGCATGGTCCGGCGGCTGCCGCTGCTGTCGGTGACCGATCCGCTGCCGTCGTTGTAGGCATATCCGCCGATCGGCGCGCCCGTCCCGTCCTTGCTCTCGGTACCGCCGCCCCCGGCCGCCGACCCGTCGCTGACCGTCGGTCCCGACACCGTGGCGACGTCGTAGCCGGCCAGGCCCTGGGACCCGGCGTTGCGGGCCACCGCGTCGGCCCCCAGCGCCGGCGGGGCGACCAGCAGCAACACCAGCACCGGCGCCAGGATCAGCCAGGGGGCCTTGGCGGCCGAGTGGTCGTGACCGTGGGCGTCGGGCCCTTCGTCGTCGTGCGCATCGTGCTCGTCGGGCCGGTCGTGATCGGGTGCCGGCCCGGCGCCGTCCTCGGTACCCCCGGCGCCGACCGCGGCCGGTGCCTCGGCCTTGCGCCGGCCGGCCTTCATCTCCGCCCGGACGGCCAGCACCAGCGAGATGATGCCGACGATCACCAGGATCGCCCCGGAGGTGAGCAGCAGCCATTTGAAGCCGGGCCGCACGTAGGAGGTGAACCGGCCGGAGACGGTGATCGAGATGAGCAGGCCACCGAGCAGGGTGACCACGATCGACTGGGTCTCCACGCTCATGCCGCCCAGCCGGCGGCGGCCGGGCCGGGCCGTCACTGCCAGCCCCAGAAGATCAGGCCGACCGTGGTGGCGACCACGATGGCGACGCCGAAGGTCAGCGGGGCGAACCGGACCGCGAACTTGCGGCCGAAGATGCCGGCCTGCATCGCGAACAGCTTGACGTCCACGGCCGGCCCGACGGTGAGGAACACCAGCTTGCCGACCATCGGGATGGTGGAGAAGGAGGCGGCGACGAACGCGTCGGCCTCCGAGCACAAGGCCAGGATGAAGGCCAGGCCGGCCATCAGCAGGACCGAGAGCAGCAGCGACGCGCCGATGCCTTCCATCACGTGGGCCGGCACGATCGTCTTGAAGGTGGCGGCCGCGGCCGCGCCGATCACCAGGAACCCCGCGGCCTGGGTGAAGTCGCCCAGGATGGTGGACAGGAACACCCGCCAATTCGGCTGCCCCGGCTCCGACTTCGCCGGGTTCTTGGGCCGCATCCACTCGGGCCGGCCGATCCGCTCCCAGATCCAGCCGACGATCAGCGCGGTCAGCAGACCGGAGATCAGCCGCGCCCACACCATCGAGGGGTAGCCGGTGAACGCCACCGCGGTGGCCACCAGCACGATCGGATTGATCGCCGGGGCCGAGAGCATGAACGCCAGCGACGCCGACGGCCGCACCCCACGGTCCATCAGCCGGTTGGAGATCGGCACCGACCCGCATTCGCACCCGGGCAACGCGGCCCCGCAGGCGGTGGCGACCGGCACGGCCAGCACCGGGCGGTCGGGCAGAACCTTGCTGAACCAGGACGCCGGGACGAACGCGGCGATCGCGCCGGAGACGACCACGCCCAGCACCAGGAACGGGGTGGCCTGCACGCAGATGGCGATGAAGACGGTGGCCCAGCTCTGCAGGGCGGGCTGGCCCAGCAGCGAGGCCAGCGGCCCGCGCAGCAGGATGGCCAGCAGCAGGACGACGCCGAAGATCTCCAGCGAGCCGGGGCGATACCGCACCCGATCCGGCTTGGGTGGCGCCGGGGAAGCCGGTTCGGTGGTCGGTGTCCGGCTCGCGGTCATCCGGTTCTCCCCTGCTGGTCGTTCGGTTCCGGGACCGCGGTGTCGATCACCCCGCCGAAGCGGCGTTGCCGGGACGCGTACTCCTGGCAGGCCCGCCACAGATCCCGGCGGTCGAAGTCGGGGTACAGGGTGTCCTGGAACACCAACTCCGCGTAGGCCGACTGCCAGAGCAGGAAGTTGCTGGTCCGCAACTCCCCCGACGGGCGCAGGAACATGTCCACGTCGGGCATGTCCGGCTCGTCCAGGTAACGGGCGAACAGCCGCTCGTCCACCTTGTTCGGGTCCAGCCGTCCGGCCGCCGCCTCGATCGCGATCGCCTTGGCGGCGTCGGCGATCTCGGCCCGGCCGCCGTAGTTCACACACATGGTCAGGGTCAGGACGCGGTTGCCGGCGGTGAGTTGCTCGGCGACCTCGAGCTCCTTGATCACACTGCGCCACAGCCGGGGCCGGCGGCCGGCCCAGCGAACCCGCACCCCGAGCGCATGCATGTCGTCGCGGCGGCGGCGGATGACGTCTCGGTTGAAGCCCATCAGGAAGCGCACCTCGTCCGGCGAGCGCTTCCAGTTCTCGGTGGAGAACGCATAGGCCGACAGGTGGGTGACGCCGATCTCGATGGCCCCCTCGACCACGTCGAACAGCGCCGCCTCGCCGCGCTTGTGACCCTCGGTGCGGGGCAGCCCGCGTTGCTTGGCCCACCGGCCGTTGCCGTCCATCACCAGCGCGACGTGCCTGGGGACCGCGCCGGCGGGCAGGGCCGGCGGCCGGGCGCCGCTCGGGTGCGGGGCGGGCGGGCGGGGCGTGATCGAGCTGCGGCTCACGCGCCGACCTCCCGATCGACCATCGGCAGGGATCGCAGCCCGCGCTCCAGGTGCCACTGCAGCAGCGCGGCGACCAGACCCGAGGCCTCCCGCTGATGGCTGACCGCGGACGCGTCGGCCACGGCCCAGACACCGTCGGTCAGCGCCGCCATCAGGTCGATGGTGGCCGGCGCCGGGCGCACCGACCCCGACGAGCCCGACCGGCAGTCCGGGCACAGCGCCCCGCCGGAGGGCACGTGGAAGGCCGAATGCGGGCCCGGGCTGCCGCACCGGGCGCACTCGCGCAGCGCGGGCGCCCAGCCGGCCAGCACCATGGCCCGCAGCAGGAAGGCATCCAGGATCAGGCTGGGGCCCCGCCCGGACTCGGTGAGCGCGCGCAGCGCCGAGACCACCAGCAGGTACAGCCGCAGGGAGGGTTCGCGCTCCTCGGCGGTGAGCCGCTCGGCCGTCTCGGCGATCGCCGTCGCGCAGGTGTAGCGGGAGTAGTCGGCGGCCAGGGTCGCGCCGAACGGGTCGAGGGTCTCGGCCTGGGTCACGATGTCCAGGTTGCGTCCGGCGTACAGCTGCAGGTCCACGTGGCTGAACGGCTCCAACCGGCCGCCGAACTTGCTCTTGGTGCGCCGCACGCCCTTGGCCACCGCCCGCACCTTGCCGGTGCGCCGGGTCAGCAGGGACACGATCCGATCCGCCTCGCCGAGTTTGGTGACCCGCAGCACGACGGCGGAGTCACGGTAGACGGGCACCTGGTCATGGTGCCACCCGCGGCGCCCCCGATGGGGCAACCGCGCGCGGCCCACACCGCCGGCGAACGGGTGACTCACGGCGCCTTCACGCGGCCCGGGCCACCCCGGCCGGGGTGTGAGCCTGGTCGCGCAGCGGCCGATCGTCGCCGGGTGGCGCCGGAGCGAATCCCGCGTGGACTAGCCTGGATGCTGTCGGGCAAGGGCGCTGATGTGCCGGCCGACACGGCAGACCCGGCCGCCTGGTCGACCGTCGTTCTCACAGCTCGAAAGGTGCAGGCATGGCCCCAACCTCCCCCGTCCGGCCCGCGACGCCGGAGGACGCCGAGGCTTTTGCCGCCTGCCACCTCGCCTGCTGGCGGGAGGCCTACGGCAGCCTCTGGGGGGCCGAACGGTTCGACGGCATGGACGTGACCCGGTTGGCCGCCCGTCGCCGCAAGGAGATCGAAGCCGGCGTCGCCGACCACTACCTGGTCGAGGCCGACGGCGAGGTCGCCGGCATCGCCATCGCCGGCCCCACCCGTGACGAGGACCCCCAGGCCGAGCGCGAGCTCTACGCGATCTACGTCCGCGAGGCGCACCAGGGCACCGGCATGGCCGACGACCTGATGCGCGCGGCCATCGGCACCGGCCCGGCGTCGCTGTGGACCTACCGGGACAACGCCCGGGCCAGCGCCTTCTACGTCCACCACGACTTCATCCCCAACGGCGCCGAGCGCACCGACTCGGAAGGCATCCTGGAAATCCGGATGGTCCGCCGCTGACCGTCCGGTCCGCCTGAAGGAAGGGGACGGGCATGTCTCGGGTCACCGTGCGCACGCCGATCGTGCGGTACCGCGACGGCGCCTTCTCCAGCCGGCCGGACACCGTGGCCGGCGAGGAGCCGCTGGAGATCCGGGTCGACGGCCAGCCCTTCTCCACGACCATGCGGACCCCGGGGGCCGACATCGAGCTGGCCCATGGCCTGCTGCATGCCGAGGGCGTCATCACCGGCCCGGCGGACGTCCGGGCCGCTCGCTACTGCTCCGGCGTCGGTCCGGACGGCCTGAAGACCTACAACGTGCTCGAGGTCAGCCTGGCCGACTCCGCGGCGACCGCGCAGCTGTGGCCACGGTCCCTGGTGACCAGCTCGGCGTGCGGGGTCTGCGGATCGGAGTCGATCGAGGCGATCACCCGCAGCAGCCGCTACGTGCCCGGCCAGCTCACGATGGCCCCGGACACGATCCGCGCCCTGCCCGAGCGGCTGCGGGCGCAGCAGCGCACGTTCCGCAGCACCGGCGGCATCCACGCCTGCGCCCTGGCCACCGCCGACGGCCTGATCGAGGACGTCCGTGAGGACGTCGGCCGGCACAACGCGATGGACAAGGTGATCGGGGCCGCGCTGCTCGCCGACCGCCTGCCGCTGGCCGACCGGGCCCTGGTCACCTCGTCCCGGGCCTCGTTCGAGCTGGTGCAGAAGGCGGTGCTGGCCGGCGTCGGGATCCTGGTCGCCGTCTCCGCCCCGTCCTCGCTGGCGGTGCAACTGGCCGGGCAGGCCGGGCTGACCCTGATCGGGTTCGTCTCCCCCGCCGGGTTCAACATCTATACGGGTGGCTGGCGGGTCCACGGCGCCACCCAGCGGTAACCGTCAGCGCCGGGCCGCGCGACCCCTTCGGGCGAACGGGCGGCGACGACCTGATCGGCCGTGTATCAGGCGTCGCGGCGCCCACTCCTGCGGCTAGGATCCATTTGCCGACCCGGCTCGCGCCCGTAGGAGTGAACACATGAGGTCTCGTCACGCCCTCACCGCCGCGCTGGCTCTCAGCGTGGTCACCATCTTGACCGTCGCGGCCTGCGGGTCGTCGGTCCAGGGTGCGGCCCAGGTGAATTCCGCCGCCGCCGAGACCATGACCAGCGCCGAGTCCAGCACCACCTCGTCCGCCCGGACCACCCGGCCCACGGTGGAGGACACCGAGCTGTCCGACCTGAGTTCGATGCTCAACGACCTGTCCACGGTGTCGGTGCCCACCGACTTCCCGACCGACCTGACCTTCCCGACCGACTTCAGCGACCTGAACATCCCCGGCTACAGCAACGCCTGCATCTCGGTCTCGCTGGCCTACCTGTCGGTCACCCTGGCCCCGTTGTCCACCCTGGCCGGTGGGTCGTCCCAGTACGACGCGTCCGAGCTGAAGAAGGCGCTGGAAGATCTGCGCAACTCCGGCGAGATCCCGCCGGAGATCGCGCCCGACATCGACACGCTGGCCCAGCTGGCCGACCAGTCCGGCTCCGGGAGCCTGTCGGACGCCGCGCAGCTGTTCCAGAGCCCGGACTTCGTCACCGCCAGCGACCACATTTCGGCCTGGCTGGACACCAACTGCAGCGGCGGCTGACCCGGCCCGCCCGGTAGCGACCAAGCGAAAGCCCCGGCACCCTGTTCAGGGTCCGGGGCTTTTCGCACCAACGGGTCGCGACCGGCCGCGGCCGGTCGGCGATCAGGCCGACTTCTCGCGCGGGGTCCGCTTGGGCGCCCGCGGCACGATCGTCGGGTAGACGTTCGACCGGACGGTCTCGGCGCTGACCACCACCCGCTCGACGTCGTCGCGGCCGGGCACCTCGTACATGGCCGGCAACAGCACTTCCTCCATGATCGCCCGCAGGCCGCGGGCGCCGGTGCCGCGCAGGATCGCCTCGTCGGCGATCGCCTCCAGCGCGTCCGGTTCGAACTCCAGCGCGACGCCGTCCATCTCGAACAGCCGCTGGTACTGCTTGGACAGTGCGTCCCGCGGCTCGGTGAGGATCTTGACCAGCGATTCTTTGTCCAGGTTGGTCACCGAGGCCACGACCGGGAGCCGGCCGATGAACTCCGGGATCAACCCGAACTTGATCAGGTCCTCGGGCATGACGTCGGAGAACACGTCCGAGCCGTCGATGTCGAACTTGCTGCGCACCTCGGCCCCGAAGCCCAAGCCGCGGCGGCCGACCCGCTCGCCGACGATCTTCTCCAGCCCGGCGAACGCACCGGCCACGATGAACAGCACGTTCGTGGTGTCGATCTGGATGAATTCCTGGTGCGGGTGCTTGCGGCCGCCCTGCGGCGGCACCGAGGCCTGCGTGCCCTCGAGGATCTTGAGCAGCGCCTGCTGCACGCCCTCGCCGGAGACGTCCCGGGTGATCGAGGGGTTCTCGGACTTGCGGGCGATCTTGTCGACCTCGTCGATGTAGACGATGCCGGTCTCGGCCCGCTTGACGTCGTAGTCGGCCGCCTGGATCAGCTTGAGCAGGATGTTCTCGACGTCCTCGCCCACGTACCCGGCCTCGGTCAACGCGGTGGCGTCGGCGATGGCGAACGGAACGTTGAGCATCTTGGCCAGGGTCTGGGCCAGGTAGGTCTTGCCGCAGCCGGTGGGCCCGAGCATCAAGATGTTGGACTTGGCCAGCTCGACCGGCTCCGGGCCGCGATCGGGTCCGGCCTGGATGCGCTTGTAGTGGTTGTAGACCGCCACCGACAGGGCCTTCTTCGCGGTGTCCTGACCGATGACGTACTGGTCGAGGTACTCGCGGATGGCCGTCGGCTTGGGCAGCTCGTCGAGCTTGACCTCACTGGTCTCGGCGAGCTCTTCCTCGATGATCTCGTTGCACAGGTCGATGCACTCGTCGCAGATGTACACGCCGGGACCGGCGATCAGCTTGCGCACCTGCTTCTGGCTCTTTCCGCAGAAGGAGCACTTGAGCAGATCGCCCCCGTCACCGATTCGCGCCATGAGCCCTCTCGATCCGTAATGTGCCAAGCCCTTGAATGATCCGGAAGGACCCCCGGTTCAGCACCGCTGCCGCGACCGCGTTGACGTTACCTGCCGGACACGTGCCGCTCCCCGGTTTACCGGTCACGACACGGCCTCGGCCGGTTCGGCCAGGCACCACCATCAGAGTATCCGTCGGCACCGGCGGCGCCCAGGGTGAATATCACCAGGTGGGACATTCGTCCCCGGGCGCCGGGTGCTCGACCGGCCGCGGTCAGGAGAGCTTGCGGTACTGCAGGACCTCGTCGATGAGCCCGTAGTCCTTGGCCTCGGCCGCCGTCAGGATCTTGTCCCGGTCGATGTCCTTGCGGACCTCCTCCGGGGTCTTGGTGGAGTGGCGGGACAGGATCTCCTCCAGCGCCGCCCGCATCCGGCCGATCTCCTTGGCCTGGATCTCCAGGTCGGACACCTGGCCGTAGACGCCCTCGGTGGCCGGCTGGTGGATCAGGATCCGCGAGTTCGGCAGGGCCAGCCGGCGGCCGGGGCTGCCCGCGGCCAGCAGTACGGCCGCGGCGGACGCGGCCTGGCCCAGGCAGACGGTCTGGATGTGCGGCCGCACGAACTGCATCGTGTCGTAGATCGCCGTCATCGAGGTGAACGAGCCACCGGGCGAGTTGATGTACATGATGATCTCGCGGTCCGGGTCGGTGGACTCCAGCGTGAGCAGCTGGGCCATCACGTCGTTGGCGGACGCGTCGTCGATCTGCACGCCGAGGAAGATGATGCGTTCCTCGAAGAGCTTGTTGTAGGGGTTGGACTCCTTGACGCCGTAGCTGGTGCGCTCGACGAACGACGGCAGGATGTAGCGGGCCTGCGGCAGGGACAACGCCTCGCCGTGGGCGACGCCCAGGGGCATCTGGTGGCCGGGCTTGTTCACGATCGTGATCTCCTTCTCGATGTCCTGCTCGTGCTGCCGGACCCGGTCACTTCTTGGCGGACTGCTCGGCGGCGGCCTGGGCCTGCGGGTTGGCCCGGCTGACCACCTTGTCGATGAACCCGTACTCCAACGCTTCCTGCGCGGTGAACCAGCGGTCGCGGTCCTGGTCGACCTCGATGCGCTCGATGGGCTGGCCGGTGTGCAGCGACTGAAGCTCGGTCAGTTCGCGCTTGGACTTGGTCAGCATGTCGGCCTGGATGGCGATGTCGGCCGCGGTGCCGCCGACGCCGGCGCTGGGCTGATGCATCAGGATGCGGGTGTGCGGCAGCGCGGCGCGCTTGCCCTTGGCCCCGGCCGTCAGCAGGAACTGGCCCATGGAGGCGGCCAGGCCCATCGCGGTCGTCGCGACGTCCGGCTCGATCCACATCATGGTGTCGTAGATCGCCATGCCGGCGGTGACGCTGCCGCCCGGCGAGTTGATGTACAGGGTGATGTCCCGCTCGGGGTCCTCCGCGGCCAGCAGCAGCAGCTGGGCGGTGAGCTCGTTGGCGTTGGTGTCGCGGACCTCGGAGCCGAGCAGGATGATCCGCTCGCGCAGCAGGCGCTCGGACACCGAGTCCGACAGCGACATCGGGGTGCCGGCCCGCATCATCGGGTCGACCAACCCGGGAGCGATGGCTTCCAGGCGCTGCACGGCCTGCAGGGCCCGAGAGGCGGGAGGATGACGATCGGTCACGGAATGCTCCTTTGTCGACTGCCCGGCCGGCTGCGGTGGGTGGTCACGAAACTGTGGTCGTCGATCCCATCCCGGAGGCGATCCGCCGACATGGACGACGACACCGACAGTAACGACCCCCGCCGACCGACCGGGGCCCGGTGCGGGGGTTGTTCGCTGACGGCGTGACCCGCGCCTGCTGGCCGCCAGCGATCGGGGTGGGCCGGCGAACCGGCGCACCCCGCGGCGCCTCAGGCCTTGGGGGTGTCCTGCTCGTCGGCCAGCTCGGCCTCGACCTCGGCGATCTCCTCGGCGATCTCCTCGACCACCAGTTCCTCGGCGATCTCCTCGGCGATCTCTTCGATCAGCTCTTCCTCGACCGCCTCGGTGATCAGCTGGGACTCCACCTCGTCCTGCGCCAGGTCGGCGGCCTCGTCGGCCAGTTCGATCGCCTCGTCCTCTTCGGCGACCTTCTCCAGGCCGAACAGCTCGGCCACGTCGAGCACCTCGCCGGAGGCATTGGTGACGGTGGCCTTCTCCACGACGCCGGCCAGCGCCTTGCCCCGGCGCACCTCGGCGAAGATGGCGGCGAGCTGGTTGCCCTCCTGCAGCCGCTGGAAGTACTCGTCGGGCGAGATGCCCAGCCGCTGGGCGTTGAACAGCACCCGCTCGGTGAACTCGTTCTGGTCCACGCCGACCTGGTTGGCCTCGGCCAGCGCGTCGAGCAGCAGCTGGGTGCGCACGGCCTGGACCGCGCTCTCACGCAGCTCGGCGTCGAACTCCTCGCGGGTCTGTCCCTCGCGCTCCAGGTGCGCGTTCAGCGCGTCCTCGTTGTGGTCGAAGGCGTGCACCGCGTCGTGCGCGCGGGACTCGAACTCGGCGTTGACGATGCCCTCGGGGGCCGGCACCTCGGTGGCCTCGAGCAGCGCCTCGAGCACCTTGTCGCGGGCGGCGACGCCCTGCTCACGGTTCTTGACCCGGCGGATCTTCTCGGCCAGATCGGCGCGCAGCTCCTCGACCGTGTCGAACTCGCTGGCCAGCTGGGCGAAGTCGTCGTCGACCTCGGGCAGGGTGCGGTCCTGCACGGACTGCACGGTGACGGTGACGGCCGCCTCCTGGCCGGCGTAGGGGCCGGCGACCAGCGTGGTGGAGAAGGTCTTGCTCTCCCCGGCGGACAGCCCGATGATCGCCTCGTCGATGCCGTCGACCAGGTCGCCGGCGCCGACCCGGTAGGACAGGCCCTCGGTGGCGGCCTCGTCCAGGGTCTCGCCGCCGACCTCGGCGGTCAGGTCGATGCTGACCAGGTCGCCGTCGGCGGCGGCCCGCTCGGCCGGGGTGGTGGTGGCGAAGCGGTCCCGCAGCGCCTCCACCTGCTCGTCGATGTCGGCCTCGGTCACCTCGACGTCATCGACGGTGACCGCGATGGCCTCGACGTCGGGCAGGGTGATCTCCGGCCGGATGTCGACCTCGGCGGTGAAGGCCAGGGCGTCGCCGTCGTCGATCCGGGTGACCTCGATGTCCGGCTGGCCCAGGACCAGCAGGTTGGCCTCGCCGATCGCCTCGGTGTACTTGGCCGGGACGGCCTCGTTGACCACCTCGGTCAGGATGGTGCCGCGGCCGAGCCGGGCGTCCAGGATCTTGGCCGGGACCTTGCCGCGGCGGAAGCCCGGGATGTTCACCTGGCCGGCCAGCGCGCGGTAGGCGCGATCGAAGTGAGGCTTGAGCTCGTCGAACGGAACCTCGACGGTGAGCTTCACCCGGGTCGGGTTCAGGTTTTCGACAGTGCTCTTCACGTGCGGTACTCCTCGGGCGGACGGGTGACCGGCGCCGTCCGGGGTGGGCGGACGCCGTGGCGGTGCCGGCGGCACAGGCCCGGCGCCGACGTCGAAGTATGTCCGAAAGACGGGCTGCCGGAGCCGCGGCGGCACGCCGGCCGCATCACGGCCGTGCTGCAGGCAGAGCCGCAGCCGATTCTAGGCCAGGTCGGCACCGGTCCGGGCCCACCGGGGTCCCATTGACCGCCCGATGGCCGGTCGACCCGGGCCGGGGCGGCCAACTGGTCGGGGTGACAGGATTTGAACCTGCGACATCCTGCTCCCAAAGCAGGCGCGCTACCAAGCTGCGCTACACCCCGCCACGCACCGTCTCGATCGGCCGGGGTGACCGACCGAGACTTTGACCGACCGAGACTACGCCCAACGCCGGGTCGCCAGTGCGCTAGCATTCTCGTGCACCAGCCGACGGCCGGTGCACGGCGGGCGTAGCTTAGTGGTAAAGCCTCAGTCTTCCAAACTGATGATGCGAGTTCGATTCTCGTCGCCCGCTCCAGCCGTTCTCACCGCATCGTCGGTGGCGTGAACGCCGCCCGGAACGCCGCCAGCGCCTGATTCGGATCGCCCGCGGCCCAGCCCTCCAGGCCGATCACCCCGCCGTAGCCCATCGCCCGCAGCGCGGCCGCGATCGCCGGGTAGTGGATCTCTCCCGTGCCCGTTCACACCGTCCGGGCACGTCGGCCACCTGAATCTCGCCGATCGCGTCGCCGGCCCGCTGCACCAGCTCGATCAGGTTCCCCTCGCCGATCTGCGCGTGGTACAGGTCCAGATTCATCCGCAGGAACGGGCTGCCGACCGCCTCGACCAGGGCCAGCGTGTCCGCCGCCCGGGCGAACGGGGTGCCCGGATGGTCGACCGCGGTGTTCAGGTTCTCCAGGTGGAACACCCGGCCGGCCCGCTCGCCCAGCGCCGCGACCCGCTCCAGGGTGCGCACCGCGGCGACCCAGTCCGTCCCGGTGACGACCTCGACCGGGCGCACCGGCTTGCCCCCCTCGCCCAGGCCGGTGCCGTGCAGGTTCAGCGCCGGGCAGTTCAGCCGCTCGGCGACCGCCACCGACCGGGCGGCACCGGCCAGCAGCTGCGCGGCGCCGTCCGGCTGGGTCAGGTTGCCGGTGACGTACCCGGTCATCGAGACGATCGTGGCCCCGCTGGCGGCCAGCGCCTCGATGTCCTTGCTCGTCCAGTCCCAGATCTCGACCAGGAACCCGGCGTCGGCGATCCGCCGGACCCGCTCCAGGAACGGCCGGTCCACGAACAGCATCTCGGCGCAGGCGGCCAGCCGGTAGCCGGCGCCGGGCACCGCCCCGGTCACGCCGCGTCCGGGGGCAGCGCGACCCGGGCGCCGGCGGCGACGGAGTCGATGGCGGCCAGCGCGATCGCCAGCGCGGCCCGGGCGTCCGGCCCGGTCGGTACCGGCCGGTTCGCGCCCCGGAGGTTGGCGACGAAGTCCGCCAGTTCCTGGGTGTAGGCGTCGCGGAACAGGTCGATGTTGCGCCGGACGGTCGATCCGCTGGATCCCCCGGCGTGCAGGTGCCGCATCTCGGTGGCGTGCACGTCACCGGCGGTCACCAGGCCGGCCGAGCCGAACACCTCGCCGCGCACGTCGTACCCGTACGCGGCGGAGAAGTTGGCCTCGGCCACCGCGATCGCCCCGTTGTCGAACCGCAGGGTGACCACGGCGGTGTCCAGCAGCCCGCGGTCGGCGAACTCGGGATGGACCAGGGCATCGGCGACGGCGTAGACGTCCAGCACCCGCGCCCCGGGGTTGAACCAGCGCAGCGTGTCGAAGTCGTGGATCAGGGTCTCCAGGAAGATCGCGCCCGGCTTGACCGCGGCCGGGTCGAACCCGCCCGGGTCGCGGGTCAGCGAGCGCAGCAGCTGCGGGGTGCCGATTCCCCCGTCGTCGATGACGCGCCGGGCGGCGGCGAAGCCGGCGGCGAACCGCCGGTTGAACCCGACCTGCAGGGGCACGCCGGCGGCGGCCGCGGCGGCGATCGCCCGGTCGGCGTCGGCGACGGTCAACGCCATCGGCTTTTCCACGAAGATCGCCTGGCCGGCGGCCGCGGCGGCCACCACCAGGTCGGTGTGGAAGTGGGCCGGCGAGGCGATGACGACCGCCGCCACGGCCGGGTCGCCGATCAGGTCGGCCGGATCCTGGTAGGCCTGCCGGGCGCCGAGCTCGTCGGCCGCCTGCCGGGCCGCCCCCGGCGCCGGGTCGGCCACCGCGACCAACTCGGCCTCGGGGATCCGCCGGGCCAGGGTCTGCCCGTGGAACCGGCCCATCCAGCCCGCGCCGATCAGGCCGACCCGCACCGGTCCGCTCCGCGTCATCGCCCCACCCTTCTAGAACGTTCTAGGAATGCCGGGAACGATAGGTCCGATCCCCGCACTTGTCAAGACAAACTCGTGCTCTACTCTGGAACGTTCTAGGTGCCGTGACCCCCCGCGGAGGCCGGAAGGAGGCGACGGTGGCCGGATCGGCGGACCCGCCGCGGCGCCCCACGCTGACCGATCTGGCGGCCGCCGCGGGGATCTCGGTCGCCCTGGCCTCGATCGTGATGCGCGAGGCGCCGGGCGCGAGCCAGGCCACCCGCAGCCGGGTCAAGGCCATCGCCGACGATCTGGGATATCGCCCCGATCAGCGGGCAAAGCTGTTGCGGCAAAATCGTTCACGCTTGATCGGGGTGAGCTTCGAAGTGCCGCAGGCCTTTCACGGCGACCTGATCGAGGGCATCTATGCGGCCGCCGAACCGGCCGGCTACGCGGTCACTCTGTCCGGCATCTCCCCCGGCCGCCCCGAGGCCCGGGCCATCGCCGCCCTGCAGGACGACCGTTGCGAGGCGCTGATCCTGCTCGGCCCGCGCACCCCCACCGCCCGGTTGACCGAGCTCGCCCGCCGGCAGCCGATCGTCGTGCTGGCCCGGGCCGTACGGTCGCCGGCCGTCGACTGCGTCCGGGTCGACGACGGGATCGGGATGGACCTGGCCGTGGCGCACCTGGCCGGTCTGGGGCATCGCCGGGTCGCCTACCTGGACGGCGGCACCACGCCGGGCGCGCGGGAGCGGCTGCGGGCCTTCCGGGCCGCCGCGGCCCGCCACGCGCTGCCCGGTGGCGGGGTGGTGCTGCCCGGCGGCCCCACCGAGGAGGACGGGGCGGCGGCCGCGGAACTGCTGCGGCCCCGGCTCGGCGAGCTCACCGCCGCGATCGCCTTCAACGACCGCTGCGCCACCGGTCTGCTCGACACCTTCCTGCAGGCGGGAGTATCCGTGCCGCAGGACTTCTCGATCGTCGGGTACGACGACAGCCGGCTCTCCCGGATCTCCTACCGCAACCTGACCACGGTCGGCCAGCACCCGGCCCAGCTGGCCCGGATGGCCGTCGACCGGGTGATCGACCGGCTCGACCACGGGGCCGGCGGCCGGCTGGATCAGCTGGTGCGGCCGACCCTGAAGGTCCGCGGGACCACCGGTCCACCCCGCGACTGAGGCGGTTCGGCCGCTGCTCAGAACGCCTTGCCGGCGTCCCGGGCCGCGGCGTGCGCGGCCTGCCGCCCGGAGGCGGCGTCGGCGACGGCCAGGTCAGGTCGGAACTCGATCTCGCAGACGTCCGCCACGCCGGCCCAGTTCAACCAGTCCCGGACGTACGGGGACTGGAAGTCCGACCCGAAGGACGGCGGCCGGCCCCGGCCGTAGACGGCGCTGGTGTAGATGACCGCGGCCTTGCGGCCGGCCAGCAGGCCGGTGTACCCGAGCTCGGGATCGAATCCGAAGACCAGACCCGGTTGGCTGACCACGTCGATGAACTGCTTGAGGATGTACGGAATGCCGGCGTTCCACATCGGCACGCTGAACAGGTACTCGTCGGCGGCGGCGAAGCGCTCGAACGCGGCGCCGGCCGCGCGCCAGGCGGCCGCCGGCTCCCCCGCCGGCTCCACCCCCGCGAACACCGCCATTTTGGCCGCGGCCGCCGCCGGTCCGAATGCCGGCAGCGAGCCGTCCCACAGATCCCAGGTCTGAATGTCGTTGTCCGGATGGGTCTGCCGGTAGGCCGCCAGGAAGGTGGCGGCGATCGCCAGCGATTCGGACTGCTCGCCCCGTGGCGATGCGCTGATGTGCAGCAGTGTGGTCATGGTCGGCCTCCCAGACTCGGGTGTACGTGCGTGCGCACACACTAACAGGTGCGTGCGCACGCACACAATGGGTAGGATGGCGACATGCCGGAGCCGGACGGACCGACGACCCACCCCGCCGCGGCGGACGCCTGGGGGGCGTTGCTGCGCGTCCACGCGATGCTGGTCCCGCTGTTGGACCGGGAACTGCAGGCCCGGCACCACCTGCCACTCGTCTGGTACGACGTGCTGCTCGAACTCAACTCCGGTCCGGACCGACGACTGCGGATGAGCGAACTCGGCGAGCGAGTCACCCTGAGCCGGACCCGGGTGAGCCGGCTGATCGACGAGATGACGCAGGCCGGGCTGGTCCGGCGGGAGGCCAACCCCGACGACCGGCGGTCGGCCTACGCGGTGCTGACGGTCAAGGGCCGCACGGCGCTCCGGCAGGCGGCGCCCACCTACCTGGCCGGCATCGAGCGGCAGTTCGGGCAGGCGATGACGCCCGCCGAGCTGACCGCGGTGCGCGACGGTCTGGGCAAGGTCGTGCGGCGCGTCGCCGGCCCCGCCCCGCACTGACCCGGGACCGGGATCCCCTACCCCGCCGGTCTACGCTGCTCGATCGGTGACGCGCCGGACACGACACTGAGCCCGGACGTGACACCGAGCCCCGGCCCGCGGCCGGGTTCAGCTCCGGCGCAGCAGCACGACCGACCGCGGTCCCACCGTCACCGAGCCCGGGTCGACGGTGGCCCCGGCCCGGGCCGGGTCGAAGCTGTCGCAGGCCACGGCCAGGGTGCGCCCGCCGACCACGTCGGGCCCGCCGAGGACGAACTTCTCCGGCTCCCACCAGGCGTTGACCAGCCAGACCAGGTCGAAGAAGGCGGCCATCGAGCTGAACGCACCGTCCTGCCGGGCCAGGCTGGGCGCCAGGTCGAACCGGAAGCCGTCCACCCCCATCTCGCTGACCCAGTACCGCAGCGAGTCCATGATCAGCCGCAGGCCGGTCGGGCTGCCCACGTTCAGGGCGTTCCCGCAGCCCGAGGTGTCCACGTAGCGGGACGGGTCGGCCCGGTCCAGCCGGTAGTAGGCGGCGTTGTCCAGCCCGCGGAAGCAGACGGTCGGCCCACCCGCGTCGCCCTCGGCGGTGTGGTTGTAGACGACGTCCAGGATCACCTCGATGCCGGCCGCGTGCAGCTCGCGGACCATGTCCCGGAACTCGGCCACCTCGCCGCCGGGCCGCCCGGCCCGGACCGCGGCCGAGTAGTCCGGATGCGGGGCGAAGTAGCCGATGGAGTTGTAGCCCCAGTAGTTGGTCAGCCCGCGCTGCACCAGGAACGCCTCGGGCACGTGCTGGTGCACCGGCAGCAACTCGACCGCGGTCACCCCCAGACCGCGCAGGTGCGCGATCGCGGCCGGGTGGGCCAGCCCGGCGTAGGTGCCGCGCACCTCCGGGGGGATGTCCGGGTGCCGCGCGGTGAAGCCCTTGACGTGGATCTCGTAGATCACCGAGTCGCTGAGGTGATGCCGCGGCCGGGAGCTCGGGTCGACCGGATCGAACGGCGGCACCAGCACGCTGCGGGGCATCACCGGGGCCGAGTCCAAGGTGCTGGGCCGGCTCGGGTCGGCCAGGTCGTGCCCGTAGGCGGCCGGGTCGAACGTCACCGACCCGGTGATCGCGCGGGCGTAAGGATCGAGCAGCAACTTGGCCGGGTTGACCCGGTGCCCGGTGGCCGGGTTCCACGGCCCGTGCACCCGGAACCCGTACTGCTGCCCGGCCGCCATCCCGGGGACGAAGGCATGCCAGATGCCGTCGTCCCGGCCGGGCAGGCTCAGCCGCGTCTCGTCCGGGCCGTCGAACAGGCACAGCTCGACGGATTCGGCGACCGAGGAGTAGACCGCGACGTTGGCGCCGCCGTCGCGCAGATGCACGCCGAGCGGAAACGGACGGCCGGGACGGACCTGTGCACCCACGGCGCCAAAAGTTACAGTCCGTGAGGCGTGTTGTCGCTGCGTAATCTAGGGTAAAACCGGGCATCCACCCCGTCAGGGTGATGCCCAGCGAAGATCGTCTGCGTCAAGGTTGGTCTGCGTCAGGGTTGGGGGGCCTGGCGAATTCAGGTCGCGCCCGCCGGCGTCGCCGGGCCCCCGATGTCACGTGCAGTAGACCCCGCCGTCCCGTTCGTCATCGTCCCCATCCTGTCGCCGCGTCAGCCGGAGCACGTCATATGGATCAGTTGGACCTGGCCCGCCTGCAGTTCGCCACCACCAGCGTGTACCACTTCTTCTTCGTCCCGATCACGATGGGCATGGCCATCCTGGTCGCCGTGCTGCACACCCGGTGGTTCCGCCGGGGCACCCCCGAGCTCAAGCGAGTGCTGCGCTTCTTCGGCGGGCTGATGCTGATCTCGATCAGCGTCGGCGTCGTCACCGGCCTGGTCCAGGAGTTCCAGTTCGGGCTCAACTGGTCGGCCTACTCACGCTTCGTCGGCGACGTCTTCGGCGCCCCCCTGGCCATGGAGGGACTGGCCGCCTTCTTCCTCGAGTCCACGTTCCTGGGCCTGTGGTTGTTCGGCTTCAACGTGCTGCCGCGCCGGGTGCACCTGCTCACGGCCTGGATGGTGGCGCTGGGCGCGTGCCTGTCGGCCCTGTTCATCATCGCCGCGAACTCGTGGATGCAGAACCCGCGCGGCTACACCATCAACCCGGACACCGGCCGGGCCCAGCTGACCTCGATCGGCGACGTGTTCACCAACCCGGTCTTCATCTGGGGCTACCTGCACGTGCTGCTGGTAGCCCTGATCTTCGGCGGCGGGATGCTGCTGGCCGTCTCGGCCTGGCAGCTGCGGCGGCGGGCCACCACCGACGGCACGGTGGCCGAGTTCACCGGCACGGCCAAACTCGGGCTGACCGCGCTGCTGATCGGCACCGTGCTGCAGTTCCACGTCGGCGGCCAGCTGGGCATCAACGAGACCTCCTACCAGCCGATGAAGATCGCCGCGGCCGAGGCCAACTGGCAGACCTGCCAGCCCTGCTCGTTCTCCATGCTGCAGATCGGCGGCTGGACCGCCGACGACCCGCCGACCAAGATCATCGAGATCCCGCACCTGCTGTCCCTGCTGGCCACCGGCACCTGGAACGGCGAGGTCCAGGGACTGACTCCGCTCAACGAGCAGTACCAGCAGCAGTACGGACCGGGCGAGTACGTGCCGAACGTGTTCATCCAGTACTGGTCGATGCGCGTGATGGCCTACCTGGCCACCCTGGTCGCCCTGTTCGGCGTGTGGGGCATCTGGTTGTGGTGGCGCAAGAAGCTGGCCACCGCCCGGGTCTTTCTGTGGATCGCCAGCTGGATCATGATCACCCCGTTCCTGATGTCCACCGCGGGCTGGTTCCTGACCGAGAGCGGGCGCCAACCCTGGGTCGTGCAGGGACTGATGCTGACCAAGGACGGGCTGTCCGGCTCCGGCAGCGCCGGCCAGATCGTGGTCAGCCTGAGCATCGTGGTCGTGCTGTACACCACGATCGGGGTGATCGCCGCGATCCTGATGCTCCGGCACGCCCGGCAGCCGCTGCCGGCCGAACCGCTCACCCCGGACCGGCCCGCGGACGCTGCCGAACCGACCCCCTCGCTGACGTACTGAGGACGGGACCGATGACCCTGCCCACCGTCTGGTTCGTGATCGTGGCGTTCTTCTGGACCGGTTTCTTCGTCCTGGAAGGATTCGACTTCGGAGTCGGCGCCCTGCACAAGGTGGTCGGCCGCACCGACACCGAACGCCGGGTCGCCATCAACTCGATCGGCCCGTTCTGGGACGGCAACGAGGTCTGGCTGATCGTGGCCGGGGCGTCGATGTTCGCCGCCTTCCCCAACTGGTACGCCAGCTGGTTCTCTGCGCTGTACCTGGCCCTGTGGCTGCTGCTGGCCGCGCTGATCGTGCGCGGGGTGTCCTTCGAGTTCCGCGGCAAGTTCGCCGCGCCGGCCTGGCGGCACACCTGGGGCTGGACGCTGACCGTGGGCTCGGTGCTGGCCCCGCTGCTGATCGGGATCGGCCTGGGCGACCTGCTCGCCGGCCTGCCGATCGACGCGGCCGGCGATTTCACCGGCAGCTTCCTGGACCTGCTGACCCCGTTCGGGCTGCTGCTCGGGCTGACCCTGCTGACTCTGAGCCTGCTGCACGGCGCCGCCTTCCTGACCCTGCGCACCACCGGCCCGGTCCTGGAGCGCTCCCGCGCGCTGGTCCGCCGGCTGGCCCTGCCCGCGGTCGCGTTGGTGCTGGTGGCCGCGGTGTGGATGGTGGTGCTGGCCGCGCCCGGCGGGTGGGGCTACCTGGCCGTGGCCGTGCCGGCCGTCGCCGTCATCGCCGCGGCGGTCACCGCGTTGCCGGGGCGGGCCGGGCCGGCCACCTTCGTGGCCACCGCGATCAGCATCGGCGCCCTGGTGGCCGCGCTGTTCGTCTGCCTGTACCCCACCCTGCTGGTGTCGACGACCGACCCGGCGTACTCGTTGACCGTCACCAACTCGGCATCCAGCCCCTACTCGCTGCAGGTGATGACGGTGGCCGCAGCGGTGCTGACCCCGCTCGTGCTGCTGTACCAGGGCTGGACGTACTGGGTGTTCCGCCGACGGCTGCGCACCGAACCCGCGGCCCCGGCGAGCGCCGCCGCATGATCGTGCCCATGGATCGAGACCACAGGAGGACCCGAATGAGCCAGCGCCAGCGAGCGCCTCACCACCGTCCGGACCACCGTCCGGCGACGCGATCGGCCGGGGCGGCGAGATGACCACGGCGATCATCATCGGCGGCGGGATGGCCGGCGTGGCCTGCGCCTCCGAGCTGGCCGACCACGACGTGGACGTGACGTTGTTCGACCGACACGACTACACGCAATTCCAGCCGCTGCTCTACCAGGTCGCCAGCTCCCAGCTGCCGGCCGAGGACATCGCCCGCCCGCTGAGCACCGCGTTCGCCGACCAGCGGCGGGTGGTCACGGTGACCGCCGAGGTCACCGGCATCGACCCGGCCACCCGGACGGTGGTGACCAAGGACGGCGAGAACGCGGGCGAGAGCACCGTCGATTACACGGCCGACTACCTGGTGATCGCGGCCGGCTCGCAGGCCAACTTCTTCGGCGTCCCGGGGGCGGCCGAGCACTCCTACCCGCTGTACACCGTCGAGGACGCCCGGCGGTTGCGCCAACACCTGCGGGACCGGCTGCGCCGGCTGAGCGATCCGGCCACCGCCGAGCCGTACACCGTGATCGTCTGCGGCGGCGGGCCGACCGGCGTGGAGACCGCCGGGGCGCTGGCCGAGCTGTTCGGCGCCCTCAAGGACCAGGGCACGCTGCACGCCGAGGCCACCGTCCGGCTGGTCGACCACGGGCACGCGCTGCTCAAGCCGTTCACCGACAAGACGCACGAGTACGCCCGGGCCAAGCTGATCGAGAAGGGCGTGCAGATCACCTTCGGGGTCGCCGTGGCGGCCGTGCAGGCCGACACCGCCACCCTGTCCGACGGTTCCACCGTGGCCACCGACACGGTGATCTGGGCCGGCGGCATCTCCGGTCCGCCGATCGTGTCCACCACCGGCCTGTCCCTGGGCCACGGCGGCCGGATCGACGTCGCCGCCGACCTGACCGTGCCCGGGAATCCCGGCGTGTTCGCCGTCGGCGACGTCGCGAACATCCCGGACGGCTCGGGACACGCGCTGCCCCAGCTGGGTTCGGTCGCCCAGCAGTCGGGCAAGTGGGCCGGCAAGAACATCGTCGCGCACCGCAAGGGCGCGCCGGTGACCCCGTTCCACTACCACGACAAGGGCATCATGGCGATGATCGGTCGCAATGCGGCCGTGTCCGAGATCGGCAAGCACCGGCACCATCTCGAGGGCCCGATGGCCTACGTGGCCTGGTTGGGCCTGCACGCCGTGCTGCTGTCCGGCATCCACAGCCAGGTCGACGCCTTCCTGAACTGGGCCGACGACTACTTCCACCACGACCGGGCGCCCGACCTGGAACTGGCGGACTCGGTCGGCCGGATCGCCTGGGCCGACAGCAAGGCCGACGAGCCCACGCTCTAGTCGCACCACCCCGGGGTGCTCGGCCCGACGCTGCGCCGAGCACCGCCACCCTGCACCCCGTCCGGCGCGACCGCCGCCGCCCGGACCCACCGACCCTGGAGGCAGCGTGCCCGAATCCACCGACCACGGCTCCACCGACTACGACTCCACCGATTACGACTCCACCGATTACGACGTTGTCATCATCGGTTCCGGCGCCGGGGGCGGCACGCTCGCCCACCGGCTGGCGCCCTCCGGCAAGCGGATCCTGATCCTGGAGCGGGGTGACTGGCTGCCCCGGGAGGTGCAGAACTGGGATGCCACCGCGGTCTTCGTCGACAACCGGTACGTCTCGGCCGACACCTGGTACGACGCCGACGGTAAGTCCTTCCAGCCGCAGATCCACTACAACGTCGGCGGCGCCACCAAGCTTTACGGCGCGGCGCTGTACCGGTTGCGGGAGAAGGACTTCGGCGAACTCATCCACTTCGACGGGATCTCCCCCGCGTGGCCGGTGAGCTACGCCGACTTCGAGCCGTACTACGCGCAGGCCGAGCAGCTCTACCAGGTGCACGGGCAGCGGGGCGAGGATCCCACCGAACCACCGAGTTCGGGACCGTATCTTTTTCCGGCGGTCTCGCACGAGGCGCGGATCCAGCAGCTGTACGACGATCTGCGGGCCAGCGGGCTGCATCCGTTCCACGCCCCGGCCGGCATCATGCTCAACGAGGCGGACATGGCCTACAGCCGGTGCATCCGCTGCGCCACCTGCGACGGTTTCCCGTGCCTGGTGCACGCCAAGTCCGACGCCGAGGTGGTCGCGGTCCGCCCGGCCCTGACGCACCCTAACGTCACGCTGATCCGCGGCGCCGAGGTGATCCGGCTGGACACCGACCTGACCGGACGCTCGGTCACCGACGTGGTGGCCATGATCGGCGGCGAGCGGCACCGCTTCCACGGTTCGATCGTGGTGGTCAGCGCCGGCGCGGCCAACTCGGCCAAGCTGTTGCTGCGCAGCGCCTCCGACCGGCATCCGAACGGGCTGGCCAACGGTTCGGACCAGGTCGGGCGCAACTACGTCTTCCACAACAGCCGGGCGTTCCTGGCCGTGTCGACCGAGCGCAACGACACCCGCTTCCAGAAGACCCTGGGGGTCAACGACTTCTACTTCGGCGACGACGAGTTCGACTACCCGATGGGCAACATCCAGATGGTCGGCAAGAGCTCGGCGCCGATGTACCGGGGCGAGAAGCCACTGGAGACCGCCCTGGCCCCCTCCTTCGCCCTGTCCGACGTGGCCGTGCACGCGGTGGATTTCTGGCTGTCCACCGAGGATCTGCCTCGGCCGGAGAACCGGGTCACGCTGGCCGCCGACGGGAACATCACCCTGTCCTACACGCCGAACAACACCAAGCCGCTGGACGAGCTCTACCACCGGATCAAGCGCCGGCTGAGCCATCTCGGGCTGAACCCGCATCACCTGATCCCGCGTTCGGCCTACATGAAGAACGACATCCCGATCGCCGGGGTGGCCCACCAGGCCGGTACCTGCCGTTTCGGCAGCGATCCGGCCGACTCGGTGCTGGACACCGACTGCAAGGCCCACGAGCTGGACAACCTGTACGTGGTGGACACCAGCTTCTTTCCCTCGATCGGTGCGGTGAACCCGGCGCTGACCGCGGCGGCCAACGCGTTGCGGGTGGGCGACCACCTGCTGGACCGGCTGGGCTGAACTCGGTGCGCACGGGGGGTGGGACCGGGGCCGGCGCGGCCCTGGTCTACGGGACGGGCCTGGCCCAGGGACTGGCCCTGGTCTGCTTCCCGGCCGCGTCGTCGATCCTGACCGCGCCGACCGGGTACGACCTGTCGCCGTCCCGGTACGGGTTGATGTTCGCCCCGCAGGTGGTCCTGGCCATCACCGCCGCCGCCCTGACCCCGGTGCTGGCCCGCCGGTGGACCCTGCAGCGGGTGCTGGTGGCCGGGCTGGTGGCCAACCTGCTGGCCATGGTGCTGCTGGTGCTCAGCCAGGCCCCGG
The DNA here is from genome assembly GCF_000024365.1 of Nakamurella multipartita DSM 44233. Lineage (NCBI taxonomy): Bacteria > Bacillati > Actinomycetota > Actinomycetes > Nakamurellales > Nakamurellaceae > Nakamurella > Nakamurella multipartita. The sequence continues at coordinate 2,022,834 of NC_013235.1, read as the reverse complement.
CCCCGTCCGGCGGCGCCTACCTGCTGCTGCTGGCCGCCACCGGCGCCCTCGGTTTCGGCTTCGGCAGCTGTGTCTCGGCGCTGAACACGTTCGCCGCCGCGTTGGTGCCCGGGCGCGAGGACCGCAGCGTGCTGACCCTGAACGTGCTGCTCGGGCTGGGCACCGCGCTGGCCCCGATGCTCATCGCGGTGCTGCTGCCCCGCTGGTGGCTGTTGCCGGTCGGGGTCTGCGTCGGCCTGGTGCTGGCCATCGCGGTGGCCTGGCGGGTCCGGCTCGACCCCGGGCCGGCGGCCGGACCCACCGCCGGAACCCCGAAAGCCGTTCTGCCGGGCCGGTTCTGGTGGTACGCGGCGGCGGTCGTGCTCTACGGCATCACCGAGACCCTGTTCGGCAACTGGTCCAGCCTGTACCTGTCGGGTCAGCGCGGGCTGGGTGTGGCCACGGCGTCGGCCGCCCTGGCCGCGTTCTGGGCCTGCGTCACGGTCGGCCGGGTGATCGTGGCCGTGCTGCCGGCCCGGATCCCGGCGACCGCGGTCTACCTGCTGCTGCCCGTGCTGATCGTCGGCGCCAACGTGGCCGTCTCCGGGGCCAGCACCGCGGCCACCGCCGTGCTGGCCTACGCGGCGGCCGGGCTGGCCTGTTCGGCGATGCTGCCGCTGTCGATCAGTTTCGCCGGCCGCGAGTTCCCGAGGCTGGGCGCCACGTCGGCCGGCGAGCTGATCGCCGGCTACCAGATCGGCTACGGCGTCGCCGCTTTCGGGGTCGCGCCGCTGATGGCGGCCACCGGGCTGGCCCTGTCCGGGGTCTACCTGGTCGGGGCCGCGGTCGCCGCCGTCCTGGCCGCCGTCGCCGCCGTCATCACCCGGAGCGGGCGGCGACCCGACCCTTCGGTGCCCGCTACTCCCCCTGTCACCACCGCCACCCGTTCTGACGTTCCGGAAAGGCCCTGACCATGGCAACCTCTCGCTCGCGCGGCACCGGCGCCGCGCCCCGCATGGCCGAAGGCGAACGGCTCGCCGAGGCCGACGCCGGCACCACGCCCTGGCGGGACTGGGGACCGTACCTGTCCGAGCGGGCCTGGGGTTCGGTGCGCGAGGACTACAGCGCCGACGGCAACGCCTGGGACTTCTTCCCGCACGATCACGCCCGATCCCGGGTCTACCGGTGGAACGAGGACGGCATGGCCGGGTTCTGCGACGCCACGCAGAACTGGTGCCTGTCGCTGGGGCTGTGGAACGGCGTGGACCCGATCCTCAAGGAGCGGATGTTCGGCCTGACCGGCCCGCAGGGCAACCACGGTGAGGACGTCAAGGAGTACTGGTGGTACCTGGATGCCACCCCGACCCACTCCTGGAACACCTGGCGCTACCACTACCCGCAGCGCGAGTTTCCCTACGGCGACCTGATTGCCGAGAACGCCCGGCGGGGCAAGCTCGAGCCCGAGTACGAGCTGGTCGACACCGGCATCTTCGACCAGAGCCGGTACTGGGTGGTCACCGTCGACTACGCCAAGGCCGGCCCGCGCGACCTGCTGATGAACATCACGGTGGACAACGCCGGCCCGGACGAGGCGACGATCCATGTGCTGCCGACGTTGTGGTTCCGCAACACCTGGTCGTGGGGGTACTCCGACCATCCCAAGCCGAGCATGCGGCTGGCCGCCGGACGCGTCGTCGGCGACCACTCCCGCTCCGGGCCGCTGGTGCTGGTCGGCGAGGGCGATCCGGAGTACCTGTTCTGCGAGAACGAGACCAACGCCGCCCGCCTGTTCGGCGGGCAGAACACCACCCACTACCCCAAGGACGGCATCAACGACCACGTCCTGCACGGGGCGGACACGGTCAACCCCGACCACCACGGCACCAAGGCGGCCCTGCACTACACGCTGACCGTGCCGGCCGGCGGGCAGGCCCGGGTCCGGGTCCGGCTCGTCGGCGTGCCGCACCCGGCGCTGGACGCGGACTCGGCCGCGCTGACCACGCACCCGATCGACGTCGCCGACGGGTTCGACGCGACGCTGGCCGACCGGCGGGCCGAGGCCGACGCGTTCTACGACGCCGCCATCCCGGTGGCCCGGGAACAGGAGGAGTACCGGGTGGCCCGGCAGGCGTTCGCCGGGCTGCTGTGGGGCAAGCAGTTCTACCACTACGACGTGAACCGTTGGCTGGACGGCGATCCCGGTCAGCCGGTGCCCCCGCCGGGCCGCGGGTTGATCCGCAACGGCAGTTGGCGACACCTGAACAACCACGAAGTGATCCTCATGCCGGACCCGTGGGAATATCCCTGGTTCGCCGCCTGGGACCTGGCCTTCCACTGCGTCACGCTGGCCCACATCGACCCGCAGTTCGCCAAGGACCAGCTGATCCTGCTGCTGCGCGAGTGGTACATGCACCCCAACGGGCAGTTGCCGGCCTACGAGTGGAACTTCTCCGACGTCAACCCGCCGGTGCACGGGTGGGCCGCGATCCGGGTGTTCGAGATCGACGCGCGCACCGACTTCGAGTTCCTGGCCCGCATCTTCCACAAGCTGCTGATCAACTTCACCTGGTGGGTCAACAGCAAGGACCGCGAGCAGGACAACCTGTTCGAGGGCGGATTCATGGGGCTGGACAACATCTCCCCGCTCGACCGGTCCTCGCTGCCCCCCGACGTCGGGTTCCTGGAACAGGCGGACTCGACCGCCTGGATGGCCATGTACGCCCTGGACCTGCTGGACATCGCGTTGCGGCTGGCCCGGCACAACCGGTCCTACGAGGACGTGGCCACCAAGTTCTTCGAGCACTTCCTGACCATCGCCGGCGCGGCCAACGGCGGGGTGATGTGGGACGACCAGGACGCCTACTTCTACGACGTGCTGCACCTGGTCGGCGGCGTGGACGTGCCGATCAAGGTCAAGTCGCTGGTCGGCCTGGTCCCGCTGCGGGCCGCCCTGACCTACGACGGCTCGGTGGGCGATGCCAACCTGCCCGACTTCACCGCCCGGGCCGTCTGGTACCTGGCCAACCACCCGGAGGCGCTGAGCCTGTTCCACACCCACGACGCCGACGGCGTGCGGCACCGGATGCTCGCCCTGGTGCCACCGGACCGGCTGATCCGGTTGCTGGGCAACGTGTTCGAGCCCAGCGGGCTGCTCGGTGACTACGGCATCAGGTCGGTCTCGGCCTGGCATCGCGAGCATCCGTTCTCGATCCGGATCGGCGATCAGGAGGCGTCGGTGGACTACGAGCCGGCCGAATCGACCACCAACCTGTTCGGCGGCAACTCCAACTGGCGCGGCCCGATCTGGATGCCGCTGAACGTGCTGCTGGTCGAGGCGCTGCGCGATTACGAGCGGCTCACCCCGGGCGCGCTGACGGTGGAGTACCCGACCGGCTCGGGGAGCACGGCCACCGTGGGCCAGGCCGCCGACGACATCGCCCGCCGGCTGGTATCGATCTTCCTGCCCGGCCCGGACGGCCGGCGCCCGGTGCACGGCTGGTACGACCTGCTGGCCACCGACCCGCGGTGGAAGGACAACCTGCCGTTCCACGAGTACTTCCACGGCGACACCGGGATGGGCCTGGGCGCCGAGCACCAGACCGGGTGGACCGCCCTGGTCGCCCACCTGATCCTGACCACCCCGCCCGCGCAGTAGACCACCCTCCCCCCGATCCCCACCATCGATCCCCACCACCGAACCCCACCACCGTCAAGGAGAACCCAGATGAGTGCACCCCTGGCCGGCAAGGTCGCCGTCGTCACCGGCGGCAACAGCGGCATCGGCAAGGCCATCGTCATCGCGCTGGCCGCCCAGGGCGCCAGCGTCGTCATCGACTACGTCTCGCACCCCGAGGCCACCGAGGCCCTCGAGCAGCAGCTCGCCGCCCTCGGCGAGGACCAGGTGGTCGGCGTGGACGCCGACGTCAGCAAGGTCGCCGACCTGCAGCTGCTCGTGGACAAGGCCGTCTCCGCGTTCGGCCGGCTGGACGTCATGGTCAACAACGCCGGCGTGGAGACCCGCACCGACGTGCTGTCCACGGCCGAGGAGCAGTACGAGTTCGTGATGAACGTGAACCTCAAGAGCGCGTTCTTCGGCACCCAGCTCGCGGCCAAGCAGATGATCAAGCAGGGTGACGGTGGCGCCATCATCACCATCAGCTCGGTGCACGAAGACTGGCCGATGCCCGGCAACACCGCCTACTGCCTGTCCAAGGGCGGGTCCAAGATGCTCACCCGCACCGCCGGCCAGGAGCTGGGACCACACGGGATCCGGCTGGTCAACGTCGGCCCGGGCGCGGTGGCCACGCCGATCAACACCTCGACCATGGCCGACCCGGCGAAGATGAAGGTGCTGGACGCGGCGATCCCGCTCGGCCGGATGGCCCAGCCCGAGGAGATCGCCTCCGTGGTGGCCTTCCTGGCCTCCGACGGCGGGGCCTACCTCAACGCGACCACGGTGATCGTCGACGGCGGCCTCATGCACTCCAGCCCCGGCCTGTAGTCACGCGGGCACCGGCCGGCGGTCCCCCAGATCGCCGGCCGGGCACGCCGAACGGCCCGGACCTGGCGAACCAGGTCCGGGCCGTTGCTGTCGGTGAGGAAGTCTGTTCGCGCTCCGAAGAGCGCCGGTGGGTAGCATCCTCGATCGGGAGCTTCACCGTCGGCCGCCCCGGCCCTGTCCCTAGAGACCGGGGCGACCGAGGCTCCCTCACTCACCTCCCGGCCGGCGGGTTGACGGTCCAGTCGCCGGGGGGTGAGGCCTTGTGGGGCGCAGTTACGAGCCCGAGGAGTCGCTCCGCGAGAAGACGTAGGCCATCACGTAGGACTTCGTCGTCGCGTTGTCGATCTCGGCCGGCAGGTTGGCCAGCTCGGATCGGGCCGCGGCCGGGTCGGCCAGGGCCAGGTACTGCGCCATGTACTCGCCGAACTGCACGCCGTAACCGCCGGCGGCACCCTGCTCGAGGTTGGCCTTGATCCGGTCGGCATCGCCGGCCAGGTAGGTCGAGTACGAGCCCATCGGGAGCAGCTGGATGCCCAGCATGGCGCCCGGCTCGGCACTGAACCAGGTGGCGTAGTCGCGCTTGCCGCCCCAGTTCAGGGCCGCGATCGAACCGGTGAACGCCGGGAACTCGCTGGTGTCCGTGTTGGTCCAGTACAGCTTGGCCGCGTTCGCCTCGGTGCTCATCATCCAGGTGGCCTGGTTCTGCAGCTCGGTGTTGCCGCGGACCTTGGCCCACAGGGCCACCGCGTTCCACGCGTTGACCGCCTCGCTGGAGGACTCCTGGTTGTTGCCGTCGGCGAACGGGCTGGAACCCGACGCCCAGGCGTGACCCGAGTACGGATCAAAGTTGCGGTACTGCGGGAACGCCGAGCTGGCCCGGGCGGACGCGATGTCGGCCACCGCCAGGTCGACCACCGGCGCGATCTTGTCGGCCAGGGCCGAGTCGTTCGCCGAGACCACGGCGGCCGCGTAGATCAGGTAGCCGTAGTGGAAGTGGTGATCGTTGAGCTCGTCGGAGCCGAAGGAGGCCTCCTGGCCGATCAGGGACTTGATCTGGTCGTCGTAGACGAAGCACTTGGTCGCCTCGGTGGCGCAGCGCTTCGGGTCGAACCACATCGTCAGTTCCGCGGTCAGCTTGGTCCGCAGGTCCTTGGCCACGTCGTCGACGCCCAGCTGCTCCGCCAACGTCATCAGGTTGGCGCCGCGGTAGAGGTACTTGCCGCCGAAGTAGGTGTCGGTCGCGGTGAAGTCGATCGCCGCGGCGTCGGTCTTGACCTGCTCGACCAGCGCCGCCTTGTCCTCGTCGGACAGGTTGGACACGTCGAGCTGGTAGGACGGCTCGGTCAACGGCGCCGACGTGGTCAGCGAGGTACCGGTGTAGACGTCGGCGGTGCCGTAGATGGTCTGGTAGCTGCCGGCACCCTTGGTGCCGGTGGCCACGGTCTGACCGGCCATCGGCATGATCGCGGTGTCGCCGCCGTTCTTGGTCGTGTACTTCAGGGTGGTGGTGACCTGGTCACCGTCCACCGAGTAGTCGACGCTGCCGCCGGTCACCGGGTCGGCCGCGGCGGTGGCCAGCGACGCGGCATCCGCACCGTCCGGCACGCCGTACAGGGTGATGGTCGAACCGGAAGTCAGGGTGACCTTGCCGGCGTCATCGACGCTCGCCCCGCCACCGACGACCAGGCCGTAGTCGTGCCCGGCCACGTTGGTGGTGTACAGACCGGCGGTGCTGCCGGCCTTGAAGATCGGCTCGATGGCCAGGGTCTGGTCGCTGGCCGCGGTGTAGGTGACGAAGGGCGAGCCCTGGGCCAGCAGCACCGAGCCCAGCTCGGAACCGGAACCGTCGTAGTAGGTCGAGGTGACGGTCAGCGTGTCGTAGCCGGTGACCTTCATCGACGAGGCGCCCAGCGGCACCTGGATCTGCGGGTTGGTCCCGCCCATGATCGTCTTGGCCGAGTCGGTGATGGTCGGCAGGCCGAGCGCGAAGCCCTGATCGGTCAGCGCCGCGGACAGCGGCAGCGGGAAGACCGGCTGCGGCTTGTCGCCGAAGACCAGGCCGGAGAACCAGCGGTTGGTCGGGGCCACGAGGCCGTCGGCCAGCCGGGTCGGGCTGATCTTGGCCACGTCCTTGGTGGTGATGCTGGCCAGGTCGGCGGTGATGTCCGGGGCCGGGGCGGCCGTCGCGGCGGCGCCCGAGCCCGAGCCGGTGGCCGTGGTGCTCGTCGCGGAGCCGCTGCCGCCGGTGGCGGTGCACCCGGCGATCAGGGCGGCGCCGGCGACCAGCAGCAGGGGCTTGGTCAGGACGCGGTACTTGGTGAAGGGGGAAGTGCGAGCTGAGATCGAGGTTCGGTCGGTGTCGTTGATAGTCATCTCATCCAATACGTGTCGTATCGCTGTGCAGCGGTCATCGGTCTTCGGACATCAGTCCGGGTCAGCGCTACCCGATGGCGGGCCGGTGGCCCGCCATCGGGGCGCGGATGGCTCAGACGCTCTGGCCGAACCAGCCGGTGACGGTCTTGGTGACGTCGGTGATGACGCCGTCGTTGGTCAGGTGCAGGGTCACCTGCACCGGGGTGCCGACCGCGAACAGGCCGGTGCCGCTGGCCAGGTCATCGCTGTAGGCGCGGACGGTGGTGCGGGCCTGGCCGTCCTCGGTGTGCACCTGCAGGCGCTGCACGGTGGCCGAGATCTGCTGGTTGTTCGGCAGCACCACGTCCACGGTCGCACCGGACGGGATCCGCGAGTAGTCCTTGGCCGAGAGCAGGAAGTCCGCCTCGACGTACATGGTGCCGGACTCCTGGACGGTGGCGATCGTGGAGTTGGCCGGGACGAAGGCGCCCTGGGCGTAGTTGATCTCGTTGACCTGGCCGGCGTTGGTGGCCGTGATGACCAGGGTCTTGTCGTCCTTGACGTCGTGGGTCAGGTTGTCCTTGTTGACCAGGCCCTGGGCCAGGTCGCGCTGCAGGTTGGCGGACTCGATCTCGAACAGCGGCTGTCCGGCCTCGACCTGATCGCCGACGTGCACGTACTGCGCGGTGACGGTGCCGGAGTAGTCGGTACCGACCGGGTAATCCTCAGCGGCCAGGGAGGCGGACTTGCTCTCCACCTTCCCGCTGTTGTAGTTGACGACCATGGTCAGGCCGGCGGCCAGAACGATCACGGACAACAGTCCGAGGGCCAGGCCGATTCGCTTGCGCCAAGACATGTGGATGACTCCTGTATATGGGTGGGTCCGGTCCGGATCGCTCCGGGGGCGAACCCGAGCGGCCCGTTTCCGGGTCCGCCAGGGACATTGCGGTGGGTGGTGCGGTGCTGGCTGCCGGCCGTCACCGGCGGCTCAGGACGTCCTCGGCCTGACGGTCGTGCGGGTGGTGCTCGACGTGGGTCAGCGGGCGCCGGCGGCGGTGTCGATCCGCACCGGGGGCAGTCCCTCGTAGGTCCGCTCAGACAGGCCGGAACCGATCTTGTCCTGGGCCAGGGCCCGGGCCGCAGCGGCCTCGGCGGCCACCTTCGCGCTGCCCTTGGGCGGCAGGCCCTTCTCCTCGCGGCGGTTGTGCCGGCTCTCGCGGAACGCGGTGATCACGAACGCGCCGAGGATGAAGGTGTTCAGCAGGTTCCAGAACAGCGCCAGGGTGAAGGCGCTGACCGTCATGGCCTGCCAGATGCCGACCACGGAGGTGATGGCCAGGAAGACGAAGGCCATCAGCTGCTGGGTGATGAAGTTGAACGGGGAGGCCTTGCGCCGCTGGGCACCGGTCACGTGCCACTTGGTGTCCTTCTTGAACACCGCGTTGACCAGGGCCTTGCCGTAGATCGGGAACGAGGCGGTGGCCAGCATCAGGGTTTCCCAGCGGAAGGACCCGATGGTGTACAGCGCGACGATGATCTGCATGAAGTAGAAGCCCGCGTAGTACAGCAGCCACTGGCCGAAGCTGACGCCGGTGTTGATCGGGGCCAGACCGAAGTAGATCTGCAGCGGCGGCACCAGCAACAGGACGCCGGGGGCGATGCCGATCAGGTAGAACGTGGCGGTGCCGAAGTACTGCAGGCGCTGGTCCAGGGTCAGCTTGCGCTTGCGGGAGAACGGGTTGGCCTTGAGCAGGATCTCGAACCCGCCGGTCGCCCAGCGCTGCTGCTGCTTGGTGTAGGCCTCGATGGTCTCGGGGGTGTCGCCGACGGCCAGCACGGTGGAGATGTAGACCGACTTCCAGCCGTTCTCGTGCAGCTTGAGCGAGGTCCACACGTCCTCGGACTTGGACTCGGTGTACATGCCACCGATGGACTCGATCGCCTTGCGGCGGAAGATCACGTTGGTGCCCACGCAGAACGCGGCGTTGAAGCGGTTCTTGCCCGGCTGGATGAACCGGTAGAACACGGACTGCATGTAGCCGGCGCCACGGGAGATCAGGTTGTCCAGGTTGCCGTAGGCCTGCGGGGTCTGCACGAAGGCCACATTGGTCTCCGCGAAGAAGGGCACGGTCTGGTACAGGAAGTCTTCCTTGGGCACGAAATCGGCGTCCAGCACGACGTAGAACTCGCCGGTGGTGACGCTCAGCGCGTTGTTGATGTTGCCGGCCTTCGCGCCGGCGTTGCCCTCACGGACGATGTACTCGGCGCCCAGCTCGGCGGCCAGCGCCCGGACGTCGTCGGACTTGCCGTCATCGAGCACGTAGGTGGTGTGCTTGCCGTGCATGGCCAGCGCAGCGGTAATCGTCCGGCGGATGGTCGCGAGGTCCTCACCGTAGGTGGTGATGTAGACGTCCAGCTCGACCGGCGAATCGTGCAGGTGCATCGGCAGCGTGGTCAGGTCCAGATCCGGATCCAGAGTCTTGTGATTCGGTCCGTAGATCCGGTTCTGCGCGTTGTGGAAGCGGTAGCCCCGCGGGTTGTGACCGCTGGACAGGATGGTCCACAGCGCGATCAGGGCCTGGAAGATGATGACCGACTCGGCGGACAGCACCATCAGGTACGGAAGCCAGTTGCCCCGGTTCGAGAAGTCGAACAGGAACGTGGTGTACAGCAGCACACCGATGGTGGCGACGAGCACCAGCATCATCAGGGAGGGTGAATCCCGGGCACCGCGGCGGCGGTCATCGGACTCGCGCACGCCGGTGTCGGGTTCCATCGGGATCAGATCAGCGTTCTCTTGGTTCAGGGACATGGTTCGGCACTCCTCCAACGGAAGAGATCGGGACGGCTCGACAGGGTGAGCGGGGATTTGCGTGCGCTCCGGCGGTGGGCCTTGGTCAGCCCGCGGAGGGTCTGGATGATCGGTGCGCCCCAATGTGGCTGCGTTGCCTCGGCGAATGCCGCGCTCCCGATCCGGCGTTCTTCGACGAACGCTCGTGATGATCACTGTGTGTGACTGCGGGACATGACCGTCAATGCATGTCCTGCTGTCTGAAACGAGTGTGCTGTATCGATCAAGTCCAGGTCAACGTGCTTGAGTTCACGCTTCGACGCCAGGTGCGTGGTTTCCCAAGCAAGCTTTCCGTCACCGTAGCGCCCTCAACAGGGCAAACAGCACCTCTCCCGTGTCCAGTCCCCGGACGTTCGGACCCCCAGAACCGACCGTGTGACCCTCGCCACTGCGGCACGATCGCAACCGGGCCCGGCGGGCGGCGTCCTTGCGCTCCCGGCCGCCCGACCGGCCCATTCGGCCCCCGCGACGACCGGATGGACGGTGCGCGACCCGGTCCCGGGCAGGTCCTAGGCTGAGCGACACCAGTGGCCAACCAGTACCGACAGAAAGGCCTCGTCACCATGCGCAAGGTCGCGCTGCTCACCGCCGGCGGTTTCGCCCCGTGCCTGTCCGCGGCGGTCGGTGGACTGATCAACCGCTACACCCAGCTGGTCCCCGAGGTGGACATCATCGGGTACCGGCACGGGTACCAGGGGCTGCTGGCCAAGGACTTCCTGGACGTCACCCCCGCGGTACGGGCCCGGGCAGCCCTGCTGCACGAGTTCGGCGGCTCCCCGCTGGGCAACTCCCGGGTCAAGCTGACCAACACCAAGGATCTGCTCAAGCGAGGGCTGATCACCGAGGGTCAGAACCCGCTCGAGGTCGCCGCGAACCGGCTGGTCGAGGACGGCGTGGACGTCCTGCACACCATCGGCGGCGACGACACCGCGACCACCGCGGCCGACCTGGCCCGTTACCTCAAGGACAACGGCTACGACCTGACCGTGGTCGGCCTGCCCAAGACCATCGACAACGACATCGTGCCGATCAAGCACTCGCTGGGCGCGTGGACGGCGGCCGAGCAGGGCGCGCTGTTCGCCCGCAACGTGGTCGCCGAGCACAACGCGAACTCCCGCATGCTGATCGTGCACGAGATCATGGGCCGGCACTGCGGCTGGCTGACCGCCGCCACTGCCCAGGCCTACGACCGCTGGCTGGACACCCAGCGCTGGCTGCCCGAGTTCGGCCTGTCCCGGGACGCCTGGAACATGCACGCCGTGTACGTGCCCGAGGCCACCTTCGACCTGGAGGCCGAGGCCACCCGGCTGCGCCAGGTGATGGACACCGTGGGCAACGTGACCATCTTCCTGTCCGAGGGCGCGGGCGTGGACAGCATTGTGGCCGAGATGGAAGCGGCCGGCGAGCCGATCCCCCGCGACCCGTTCGGCCACGTCAAGCTCGACCAGATCAACCCCGGCCAGTGGTTCGCCAAGCAGTTCGCCGGCCGGTTGGGCGCGGAGAAGGTCCTGGTCCAGAAGTCCGGCTACTTCGCCCGGTCCGCCCGGGCCGACGAGACCGACCTGCTGCTGATCAAGTCGATGACCGACTACGCGGTCGGCTGCGCGCTGCGCGGCATCTCCGGCGTCGTCGGGCATGACGAGGAGCAGGGCGACCAGCTCCGGGCGGTCGAGTTCGACCGGATCAAGGGCGGCAAGCCCTACGACATCGACGACCCGCAGTTCGTGCAGCTCCTGGCCAAGATCGGCCAGCCACGGACCCCGGCCAGCGGGTCCCAGCACTGACCAGGCCCTGAGCCGGGCACGCTTCGGCGGCTGGTCGGGCACTGAGCCGGGCACGCTTCGGCGGCTGGTCGGGCACTGAGCCGGGCACGCTTCGGCGGCTGGTCGGGCACTGAGCCGGGCACGCTTCGGCGGCTGGTCGGGAACCGGGCCGGCGGTCCTGCGGTGGCGGGCTCCCCCGCCGCCGGCCCGGCCGACCTGCCATGCTGGCGGGATGGAGCCGACCCCGCCGCCTCGCCGCCGTCGCCGGGCGGCCCGTCGCGCGTCCGGGCCGCCGACCGACGGGCCGGCCCCCGAGAACGCACCCGCCGCCGGCGAGCCCGACCCGGCGACCGGCAGCGGCAGCGGCACCGGCAGCGGCACCGACACCCGGCCCGCGCCGAGTCCGGCGGGCGCGGTCGGACCGTCCCCGGCGCCGCCCGGATCGCCGGGCGGCCATCCGCCCCGGCCCCCGGCCGAGCGCCGCCCGGCCGGCGAGACCGGACGCCGCCGCGCAGCCGGTTCCGACAGCGCCGAGCGGTCACTGCGCTCTCTGGTCACCACCCGGTCCACCCAGGTCTCCTCCACCGCCGCGATGCGCGCGCGGGAGGTCGCCCTGCCGGATGCGGCCGAGCTGGCCGCGGCCGAGGCGGAGCTGGTCATCGTGCGCCGGCACTACGTCCCGCCCACGTCGCTGACGGCCAACCGGCGGCCGGACCGCCGGAACCCGCCGGGGTGACCGGAGTCCCCGGCCGGCTGAGCGTGACTTTCACCCGCCGGGCGGGCCGGAACACCGGCCACGACGGGTCAGGGCACCACGAGTACGGGGAACTTCTGCCGGGCCACGACCGCGCGAGACACCGACCCGGAGGCGATCCGGTGCAGGAACTCGCCGAACCCGCTGTGCCGCTTCCCGACGACCACGCAGGCGGCGTCCCGGTCCTCGGCGATCCGGACCAGCTCGGACCCGGCCTCGCCCGTGGTGGACAGCAGCTCCCAGCTCACCCCGGTCAGATCACCGGACTCGGTCAGCGCGCGGACCAGCTCGGCCTCGACGGCGTCCTCGGCCTCGTCGCTGATGCCGACCTCTTCGGGGATGGGCACGTAGCCCTCGACCATGGGCATGGCCCGGCGCCGGACGTGCACGAGCAGCAGGGGGCGGCCGGTGGCCAGGGCCAGGAAGGCGGCCGCCCGCAGCGGCCGGCCGCAGGCGGTGGCGTCGTCCACGCCGGCCACAATCGGCCCGCCGCGCAGGTCCGGGGGCAGCGGAATGCCGTGCGGAGACATCGCCCGGTCGGCCGGCGCCGGTGGTGTCGCAGGCCCCGAGCGGGTCGCCGGAGCGGGGTCGATCGATGGATCGGTGGCGGTCATGGCGTCCTCCCGCAGAAACCGTCACCCGGGCATACCGGACCCGGCGGCTGGTCCCACCAGTATCGCGCGTCCCACCCGGGCCCGGCACTCTGACCCGGACCGGGCCGGCTCGATCAGCCTCAGTCGAACTGCGGGTTCTCGGTGCGGCTGCGCTTGAGCTCGAAGAAGTACGGGAACGACGCCAGAGCCACGGTGGCGTCCCAGAGCTTGCCGGCCTCCTCACCCCGCGGGATGCGGGTGATGACCGGGCCGAAGAACGCGACCCCGTTGACGTGGATGGTCGGGGTGCCCACGTCCTCGCCGACGGCGTCCATGCCGGCGTGGTGGCTGACCCGCAGCGCGTCGTCGTACTCGGTGGAGGTGGCCGCGTCGGCCAGCTCGGCGGGCAGACCCAGCTCGGCCAGAGCCTGCGCGATGACCTCACCGCGGTCGTCGATTTTCTCGTTGTGGATGCGCCGGCCCATTGCCGTGTAGAGCGGCGCCAGAACCTCGTCGCCGTGCTGCTGCTGGGCGGCGATGGCCACCCGGACCGGACCCCAGGCCTTCGCCAGCATCGCGCGGTAGTTCTCGCTGATCGCCCGGTTCTCGTTGAGCACGGCCAGGCTCATCACGTGGAAGTGCACGTCGATGGGCCGCACCTGCTCGGCCTCCAGGATCCAGCGCGAGGTCACCCAGGCGAACGGGCAGGCCGGGTCGAACCAGAAGTCGACCCGGTCGGTGCTCGCCTCGGCGGTGGGATCGGTCGAGGAATCGCTGACGGGCGCGTTCACCGTGGCCTGGCTCATCCGTGCTATCTCCTTGATGCGCATACGTAAGACGACCCGAATCGGCCGTTCGCCAAGGTAACCACGGGCGTGCGGGGGCTATTCCCCCGATCGCTGTCGGAGGCCGCCACTACACTCCGGCACTGGTGATCGGCCGATCACATTGCGTGGAAGGGAACCGCATGGCCCAGAGCCCGAATCTGACCCGTGACCAGGCCCGGGAGCGGTCGGCCACGATCGCCACCGCCGCCTACGAGGTGACGATCGACCTCACCGACGGGGCGGGCGGACCCAGCGAGAAGAACTACCCGACCGAGGCCGTCATCACCTTCACGGCGACCCGGGGGGCGAGCACCTTCCTGGACTTCGTCGGCGAGGCGCTGACCTCGGCCACCCTCAACGGCCGCGCGCTGGACGTGTCCGGCTGGAGCAGCTCGACCGGCCTGGTCCTGGACGACCTGGCCGCCGACAACGAGCTGCGGGTCAGCGGGGTGGGCCTGTACACCAACACCGGGGAGGGCCTGCACCGGTTCGTCGACCCGGTCGACGGTGCGGTCTACCTCTACTCGCAGTTCGAGACGGCGGACGCCAAGCGGCTCTACCCCTGCTTCGACCAGCCCGACCTCAAGGCCCGGTTCACCTTCACGGTCACCGCACCCGCCGACTGGCAGGTCATCTCCAACGGAGCGACCGTCTCTACCGAGCCCGCCCCGGGCGGCGGCACGCGGCATGCGTTCGCCACCACCGAGCCGATGAGCACCTACGTCACCGCGCTGGTGGCCGGCCCCTACCACGTGGTCCGCGATCACCACGACGGCATCGACCTGGGCCTGTTCTGCCGGTCCACGTTGGCCGAGCACCTGGACGCCGAGCGGCTGTTCACCCAGACCAAGCAGGGATTCGACTTCTACCACCAGGCCTTCGGGGTGCGGTACCCGTTCGGCAAGTACGACCAGCTGTTCGTGCCGGAGTTCAACGCCGGCGCGATGGAGAACGCGGGGGCGGTCACCTTCCGCGAGGAGTACGTGTTCCGGTCCCGGGTGACCCGGTACCTGTACGAGCGGCGCTGCGAGACCGTGCTGCACGAGATGGCCCACATGTGGTTCGGCGATCTGGTCACCATGCGCTGGTGGGACGACCTGTGGCTCAACGAGTCCTTCGCCACCTGGGCCTCGGTGGTCGCCCAAGTCTCGGCGACCGAATACTCCTCGGCCTGGACCACCTTCGCCAATGTGGAGAAGTCCTGGGCGTACGTCCAGGACCAGCTGCCCTCCACCCACCCGATCGCCGCTGACATGGTCGACTTGGCCGCGGTCGAGGTCAACTTCGACGGCATCACCTACGCCAAGGGCGCCAGCGTGCTCAAGCAGCTGGCCGCCTACGTCGGATTCGAGGAGTTCCTGGCCGGGTTGCGGGACTACTTCGCCGCGCACGCCTTCGGCAACGCAACCCTCACCGATCTGCTGGATGCGCTGGAGCGGACCTCCGGGCGGGACCTGCGGACCTGGGCCCAGGCCTGGCTGCAGACCACCGGCCTGAACACGATTAGCGCCGATTTCGATGTCGAGCGCGTGGACGGCCACGAGGTCTTCACCCGGTTCGAGCTGGTGCAGTCCGGTGCCGAGCCGGGCGCCGGGGAACGCCGCCCGCACCGGCTGGCGGTCGGGCTCTACGACCGGGACGAAGCCGGCCGGTTGAGCCGGGTGCACCGGGTCGAACTGGACGTCACCGGCGAGCGGACCCCGGTGCCCGACCTGGTCGGCCGCGCGTGCGGCGCCCTGGTCCTGGTCAACGACGACGACCTGACCTACTGCAAGGCGCGGCTGGATCCGGCGTCGCTGGAGACGGCCATCGCCGCGATCGGGCAGGTCGCCGAATCGCTGCCGCGGACGTTGCTGTGGTCGGCGGTCTGGGAGATGACCCGGGACGCGCTGATGCGGGCCCGCGACTTCATCGCGCTGGCCTCGCGCGGCCTGGTCACCGAAGACCAGGTCGGCGTGCTGCAGCGGGTGCTGATGCAACTGCAGGTGGCCGTCGGTTCCTACGCCGAGCCCGGCTGGGCCGCCGCCACCGGCTGGCCGTCGGTCACTGCGACCCTGCGCGAGCTGGCCGGCTCGGCGCCGGCCGGCAGCGACACCCAGCTGTCCGCGGTCCAGGCGCTGTGCTCGGCCCGGCTCGACGACGCCCTGCTGGCCGAGATCGCCGGATGGCGGGACGGGTCGGCGCCGCTGCCCGGGCTCACCGTGGACACCGATCTGTCCTGGACGCTGCTGGGCGCGCTGGTCGCGCACGGCGCCGCCGGGGTCGCCGAGATCGAGGCGGCCGAGCAGGCCGACCCGACCGCGTCCGGCCAGCGCAAGGCGACCCAGGTGCGGGCGTTGATCCCGACGGCGCAGAACAAGGCCGCGGTCTGGGATCGGCTGATCCACGACGACACCATGGCCAACGCGCTGCAGGACGCGGCGATCGCCGGGTTCACCCACCCGGCGCAGACCCACCTGCTGCAGCCGTTCGTCGAGCCGTATTTCCAGGTGGTCGGGCAGGTCTGGGAGCGCCGCTCCAGCGAGGTGGCGCAGAAGGTGGCGGTGGGCCTGTTCCCGCGCTGGGCGATCGAGCAGTCGACCGTGGATCAGGCCCTGGCCTGGGCCGAGCACGACCATCCGACCGCGCTCAAGCGCCTGGTCTCCGAAGGCCGGTCCGGGGTGGAGCGGGCGCTGCGGGCCCGGGCGGCCGACGCGAGCTGAAGGAAGAAACGGAACCGCCCCCGAGCCGAGGCTCGGGGGCGGTTCCGTCAGACGATCCGAACGCGGTGGCTCAGCTCACCAGGTCGAACGCTCGGGCAGGGTGCCGGCCTGATCGGCCAGGATGCGGATGCCGGTGATCAGCGCACCGCCGATGTCACCGTCGGTGCAGGAGGACACGACGCCCAGCACGGCCAACCGGGCGGCCCGGTCGCTGACCCGGCGGGCGGCTTCCGGCCCGGTGACGACCTCGACGACCCGCTGGCCGGGCGAGACCGCCAGCAGCACGGCGTAGGGAGCATCCGCGCCCAACCCGTCCAGCAGGCTCTCCGCGGAGGCCGCGGTGTTCGCGCCCAGATCACCCAGGTAGGCGGAAAAGCGCAGCCCGGTGACCCGTTCGGCCTCGCGGATCACGTCGTCGAGCAGTTCGAGCTGGGTGGTGGTCAGCGGCTGATCGTCGCCGCCGGTGGGGCCGACGGGACGATCCAGGCTCGTCACTCCGGGGCTGTCGGGCCCGACGAGGTCACCATGAACCATGTGCGCCACCCCCCTGGGCCAGCCGGTTGTCCGAGGTCGCGGAGGCCACGGTCGGCTGATCGCCGGCCCACCACTGCGGCGGGTAGTCCCAGGCCTGGCCCGGGCGGTACCGCTGCCGCTTGTGCCGTCCCGGAACCATCGTCAACAACGCGATGATTCCGTAGATCAACACGGGGATCCCGACGAACACCGCGATGGTCTGGATGATGCTCACCCGCATACGGTAGCCGACGCCCCGGTGCCCGGCCCTGCGACCCGGCCGTGGCCGCGACCACGCCCGTTCGGCCCCGCCGGAACACGGGAACTGCAGGTCAGGCGGCCGACGGCAGCCAGGGCTCCCAGGCCGGGTCCGACTCCTCGTTGCCCCACATCCGGCCCAGGACACCCCGGCGCGGCGGACCGGGGGTGATCGACAACGCCCAGCCCAGTTCCTCCAGCAGCCGGTCGGCCTTGCGCGCGTTGCAGCGGGCACAGCAGGCCACGCAGTTCTCCCAGGTGTGGCCGCCGCCCCGGCTACGCGGCAGCACATGATCGACCGTGTCCGCGCGGGCCTGGCAGTAGGCGCAGCGTCGGCCGTCACGCTTGAGCACCCCGGCCCGGGTCACCGCCGGCGGCGCCGGGTAGGGCACCCGCACGTATCGTCGAAGGCGGACCACCGCCGGCACGGCCAACGCCACCGAGGGCGAGCGGACCAGACCGCTGGGCCGTTCCACCACGCACTCGGCCTTGCCGGCCACCACCAGCACCAGGGCGCGCCGGCCGGTCACCACGGCCAGCGGTTCGTGGCTGGCGTTGAGCAGCAGCACCCGCAGCACCGCGACCGGCCGACCCGGCTCGGGTTCACGGTGCAGGCTCGGTCCGGGCAGCGGGCGCACGGGCGCGGGACCACGGCCGGCGTGACCGGCTGGTTTCATCCGTACCTCCCGCGGTGTGGTGACCGGAGGAACAGCAAGGAACGACCGGGGTCCGCACTGCTGCGGGCCCGACACCCGAGAATAAACACCACGACAACAAGCACCACGAGAATAACCGGCGGGGCCCGGGCATCCTGGTCGGCCGGCGATGCGTCTGCCTCAGGAGCGGCCCGGCGCCCGTCGGGCCGCCGCAGCGCGTGCCCAGGACGCCGATACCGATACCCATCCATGACCGATAGGACCTGACCAACCATGGAGATCACCGCGCCGGAGTGCGCGTCCGATCCCGGATCGCTGTGCCAGTGGGTCTGGGACAACACCGGGGCCGATTTTCTCGCCCGCAACAGCGACCAGGTGGCCTCGTCCACCCTGCACATCGCCGCGATCGTGTTGATTGCCGTCGTCGTGCGGTTCCTGGCCTACCGGGCGATCAACCGGCTCACCCGGCTGTCCACCGAGGACGGCACCTCGGCGGCCCTGCGGCCGTTGCGGGCCGGCGCCCGGTTCGCCCTGGCCGGCGGGTTGGCCGCGGATCGGCGGGCCCAGCGCACGCAGGCCGTCGGCTCGCTGCTCAAGTCGGTGACCTCGTTCGCGGTGATCTGCATCGCCGTGGTGCTGATCCTGGCCGAACTGGGCTTCGACGTGGCGCCGATCCTGACCTCGGCCGGCATCGCCGGCGTCGCGCTCGCCTTCGGCGCGCAGAACCTGGTCCGGGACTTCCTGGCCGGGATCTTCATGACCCTGGAGGACCAGTACGGCGTCGGCGACACCGTCGACCTGGGCTCGGCCAGCGGCACCGTGGTCGCGGTCAGCCTGCGCACGACCACCCTGCGGGCCGGCGACGGCACGATCTGGCACGTGCGCAACGGTGAGGTGCTGCGGGTCGGCAACTCCAGCCAAGGTCAGGCCGTGGTCACCATCCCGATCACCGTGCCCTACGACAGCGACACCGACCGGGCCGCGACGATCGCCCTGGAGCAGGCCACGGCGGTGGCCCAGACCCCGCAGTTCGAGTCCTCGGTGCTGGTCGAACCCACGCTGCTGGGCATCACCGACGTCGCCCCCGGGACCGTCACCCTGGGCCTGCAGGCCACCGTGGTCACCGGCGACAAGGACGCCTACATCCGCGCCGTGCGCTCGGCGATCCGCCGCTCGTTCGAGCAGGCCCGCAAGGACGACCCGACGGCCGACTTCCGGCCGCCGTTGCTGGCCGGCGAGCCGGCGCCGGGGAGCCCCCGACCGTGAGCGGGCTCGGTGTCAGTCCGGTAGGCAAGAATGAGCCGGTGACGGCCCCTGGATCGAGCGCGACCACGTTCTACGACGAGATCGGCGGACACGAGGTCTTCGTCGGCATCGTGCACCGGTTCTACCAGCAGGTGGCGGCCGACCCGGTGCTGCGCCCGCTGTACCCGGAGGAGGATCTGGGGCCGGCCGAGGTGCGGCTGCGGATGTTCCTGGAGCAGTACTGGGGCGGCCCGCGAACCTACTCCGAGCAGCGCGGCCATCCCCGGCTGCGGATGCGACACGCGCCGTTCGTGATCGGCCTGCGCGAGCGGGACCACTGGCTGGCCGCGATGAAGGTCGGGGTGGACGGCGCCGGGCTGGACGACGAGCATCGCGAGCGGCTGTGGGCGTATCTGGAGATGGCCGCCGACAGCCTGGTGAACTCCCTGCACTGACCCGGCGTGGCGCGCCGCGAATCGTCGCAGCGCGAATGATCCCATTGGTCCATGCAGCGCCGGGCCGGCCGGGTCGCGCTGGTCGGCGTCCTTGCCGCACTGGCCGCGGCGGTCGTCGCGTGCGCGGCGGCCGATCCCGCGGCGAACCCCGGCCGGCCCGGTGGGCTGGCCGCGATCGTCGGGTCCGGCTCCCCGAGCCCCGCCGGGGTGCTGGCCAGCTCGCCCGCGCCGGCCCCGACCGCGATCCAGGTGACCGTGCCCGAGCTGACCGTGGCCGGCACGATCGCCAACCTGGCCGCACCGGTGGTCACCGTCCCGCCGACCGGGCCACCCCCCACTACCGCCGGCGCCGACCCCACGACCGACCCGACGGCCACCCCAACGGCCACCCCGACAGCCACGGCGACCGCCGGCCCGGAGCCGGCCGCACCGCCGACCACCGCTGAGCCGGCGCCCGCCCCGGCCCCGGCGCCCGCACCGGTCGTCGTCGGGCCCCCGTACACCACCGTGCTGGGCTGGACGGGCGAGGGCACGGTCGCCTATCTGACCTTCGACGACGGGCCCGGCCCGGCCACCGGGCAGATCCTGGACATCCTGGCCGCCAAGGGCGTCAAGGCCACCTTCTGCGTCGTCGGCCAGCGGGTGGCCGAGAACCCTGACCTGGTGCGCCGGATCGTCGCCGAGGGGCACACCCTGTGCAATCACAGCTGGGACCATCCGACGGGTTTCGCCGCGCTCGCCCCCGACGTGCTGGCCGGGCAGATCGGCCGGACCCAGGACGCGATCGTCGCGGCCACCGGGGTCGGTCCGCGGTACCTGCGCGCCCCGGAGGGCAGCTTTGGCGACCCGGGCGGCTCGGTCCACCAGGCCGCGCAGCAGGCCCGCACCCTGCTGCTGGGCTGGGCGGTCGACTCCAAGGACTGGACCAAGCCGGGCCCCGGCACCATCGTCAGCACCGTCGTCGGCGCGGTCAGCCCGGGCGCCATCATCCTGATGCACGACGCCGGCGGTACCGACCGGCAGCAGACCATCGCGGCGTTGCCCGGGGTGATCGACGGCCTGCAGGCCGCCGGCTACACCTTGCTGCCGTTGCCGCCGGACCCGGCCGGCTGACCGAGCCGGACCGGTCCGCCGGGCCCGGTCAGACGAGCAGCGGCAGCAGGGCGTGCCGCCGACGGACGACGGCGCCGTACCGGGCGTCGATCCGGACCCATGCGTCGGTGGCGCTGACCCGGACCTCCTCGCCGGGCAGCGCCGGCGCGAACCCCATGCCGGACAGCGCGAACACCATCCGCAGGTTGATCACCACCCGCATGCCGGCCCCGCTGACGGTGAGCACCTCGGTGTCCAGCAGGGCGGTGGAGGCCGCGCCGGACGGTCCGGGCCGGTCCCGGGCCCCGGTGGCGCCCTCCTCGGCCAGTCCGGCCAGCACGGTCGCCGGCACCGCGTCCACGGTCACCCAGCCCTGCGGCGGCGGCAGCTGGGAACGCCAGGCGGCGTCGATCGCCGGACCCGGGTCCACCTCGTCGTCGCGGGCCACGGCCAGCGCGGCCAGCAGGTTGCCGGCGTGCACGGTCACGTCGGAGGGCTGAACAGTTCCGCGGACGGCCCGGGTGACCAATGTGTCGAACGGGGTGGTCGCCCACATCCGCACCAGCTCGCCGTCCGCGCGCAGCCGGATCGGGCCGGCGGAGTCCCAGCGGGCGACCCGGCCGGTGAAGGCGGTGGCGTCCTCCCGGTCCTCCCGGCCGGCGGGGATCAGCCGGGCCATGCGGCTCCGCCGTCCGGCTGGCCCGCGGCGGCCGGCACCGGGTTGAGGTAGCGGCTCAGGAAGCCGCGTTCGTGATCGTCCATCCGCCGCGGCCGGAAGGTCACCGGGTCGACCGGGACGAGCACGGTCGAGGCGCAGGCGGCAGTGGCGCCGGCCTGACTGAGCACGTAGTCGATGGTGAACGAGGCGTTGCCGAGCTTGGTCACGCCCATCGAGACGGTGACCGGCAGCTCCATCCCGATGGGGCGCCGGTAGTCGATCTCCAGCTTGGCGACCACGATCCCCTCGGTCAACCGGTTCACGCCGTGCCGGGCCGCCTCGGAGAACAGCCAGTCCACCCGGGCCTCTTCCAGCAGCGTCACCGTCTTGGCGTTGTTCACGTGCCGGAACGCGTCCAGATCCGACCACCGGACCCGCACCTGGGTGACGTACCTACTCATGCCTGCTCACGTCCGCTTCATCGTTGCTCGGGGCCTCCAACCGCCCGTGCAGTCTGCCGCACGGGCGGGTGGGCTCCGGTCAGCGGATCATCGATCGGATCTCCCGGGCCGCGACGGACAGCTCGGCCAGGTCGGTCACCGAGACCCGGCTGATCTCGCCGAGGGTGCGCCGGGCCCGGGCCAGCCGCGACTTGTTCTCCTTCTCCCACTGCTCGATCTTGGCCTGCGCGTCCTGCTCGGCCGAGGTGGTCGAGAGCACGTCCGAGGTGAGCAGCCGCAACGACCGGTACAGGTCGTCGCGCAGGGCCTGCCGGGCCAGCGCGTGCCACCGGTCGCCGCGTTCCAGGGCACTGACCGCGGTCAACAGGTGATCGAAGTCCAGGTGCGCGGACAACGCGTACAGCAGCTGCGCGCTCTCGTGCAGGTCGCGGCCGCTGTCGGCGGCCACGTCGACCGCGTCCAGCAGGCTGAACGCGTGCAGCCCGTAGGCCACCGTCTCGGCCAGGGCCGGCGGGGCGCCGGCCTCGGTGAGTTCGGCGATCTCGGCCTGCACCGAGCGCATGTCGGCGCCCTGGACCAGGGTGTCCAGGGCCGGCCGCATCTGCTCGATCGGCCCGGCGTAGCGGTCGATCTCGGCTCGCACGTCCAGCGGCTGCGGCCGTTGGGTGAGCAGCCAGCGGGCGGCCCGGTCCAGTAGCCGGCGCACCCGCAGGATGATCGTGTCCTGGGTGATCGCGGAGGCCTTGTTGTTCAGCTCGGCCACCTGCCGCCACACCGATGGCAGGTGGAAGACCGTGCTGGCGATCGTGTAGGCACGGATGGCGTCGTTCGGGGTGGCCGCCATCTCCTCCTCGAGGCGGAAGGCGAAGGTCAGCCCGGCCCGGTTCACCAGCTCGTTGACGGTCTCGGTGGTGATGATCTCCCGGGCCAGCGGGTGCTCGGTGATCGCCGCCCGGGCCACCGCCGACCCCTCCCGCATGGCCCGCGGGAAGTAGTCGGGCAGCCGGTGCGCGAAGGCCGGGTCGTCGGGCAGCCGGCCGCCCAGCATGGCCGTGGACAGCCCGGCCTTGACGTAGGCCAGCAGCACGCACAGCTCGGGGCTGGCCAGCCCCTCGCCGGCGGCCAACCGGGCGTTGATCTGGGCGTGGGTCGGCAGGAACTCCAGGGCCCGGTCCAGCCGGCCGGACTCGACCAGCGCGTCGATCAACCGGGCGTGCACCGAGAGCATCACCGGGGCGTGCAGCCGGGACGCACCCAGCACCCGGTTCTGCCCGCGGTTGTCGGCCAGCACCAGGTCGGCGACCTCGTCGGTCATGGACGAGAGCAGATCCAGGCGGCCGGCCTCGTCCAGGTCGCCGCGCTCCATCCGGTACTGCAGGGCGATCTTGATGTTGACCTCGTGGTCGGAGGTGTCCACCCCGGCGGAATTGTCGATGGCGTCGGTGTTGATCCGGCCACCGGCGCGGGCGAACTCGATCCGGCCCAGCTGGGTGACCCCGAGGTTGCCGCCCTCGCCTACCACCTTGACCCGCAGGTCGGCGCCGTCCACCCGGACCGCGTCGTTGGCCTTGTCCCCCACCGCCAGGTTCTGCTCGGTGGAGGCCTTGATGTAGGTGCCGATGCCGCCGTTCCACAGCAGGTCGGCCGGGGCCAGCAGGATCGCCTTGATCAGGTCGGTCGGGGTCAGCGCGGTGACCTCGTCGGCCAGGCCGAGCACCGCGCGCATCGGCTCGGTGATCGTGATCGACTTGGCGGTGCGCGGGAACACCCCGCCGCCGGCGGAGATCAGGTCGGTGTTGTAGTCGGCCCAGGAGGACCGGGGCAACTCGAACAGCCGCAGCCGCTCCACGAACGACTCGGCCACGTCCGGCGTCGGGTCGATGAAGATGTGCCGGTGATCGAAGGCGGCGACCAGCTTGATGTGCTGGGACAGCAGCATGCCGTTGCCGAACACGTCGCCGGACATGTCCCCCACGCCCACGCAGCTGAAGTCCTGCGTCTGGGTGTCCACCCCCAGCTCGCGGAAGTGGTGCTTGACCGACTCCCAGGCCCCGCGGGCGGTGATGCCCATCGCCTTGTGGTCGTAGCCGACGCTGCCGCCGGAGGCGAACGCGTCGTCCAGCCAGAAGCCGTAGTCGTGCGCGACCCCGTTGGCGATGTCGGAGAAGGTGGCCGTGCCCTTGTCCGCGGCGACCACCAGGTAGGAGTCGTCGCCGTCGCGGCGGACCACCCGGCGGGGCGGGATGATCGACCCGACGTGCCGGTTGTCGGTCAGGTCCAGCAGCCCGGCGATGAACATCCGGTAGCAGGCCACGCCCTCGGCCTGGTGCTGCTCCCGGTCGACCTGCGGGTCGCCGGTCGGCGTCGGCGGCCGCTTGACCACGAAGCCGCCCTTGGCGCCCACCGGCACGATGACCGCGTTCTTGACCTCCTGGGCCTTGACCAGGCCCAGGATCTCGGTGCGGAAGTCCTCCGGCCGGTCCGACCAACGCAGCCCGCCACGGGCGACGTCACCGAACCGCAGGTGCACTCCCTCCAGGCGCGGCGAGTACACCCAGATCTCATGCGCGGGAACCGGTTTGGGCATGCCGGGGATCTTGTTCGGGGCCAGCTTGAAGCTCAGGAAGTCCCGCCGCCGGCCCGGCGAGCCGTCGGTGGAATCGGTGACGTACTCGTTGGTCCGGGTGGTCGCGGTGATCACCGACAGCAGGGTGCGCAGGATCCGGTCGGCGTCCAGGCTGGTCACCGCGTCCAGCGCGGCGGTCACCGACTCCTGGATCCGACGTCCCTGCGCCTGCCGCGCGTCGCGGCCGTCCGCGTCGTCCGGGAACCGATCGGGATCGAACTGCACCCCGAACAGGGCCGCCAGGTCCGCGGTGATCGCCGGATGGCTGCTCAGCACCTGCTCGACATACCGCTCGGTGTAAGGGGTTCCGATCTGGCGCAGGTAGTGCGCGTAGGCCCGCAGGATCGCCACCTCGCGCCAGGTCAGGCCCGCGGCCAGCACCAACTGGTTGAACCCGTCGACCTCGGCCTGGCCGGACCAGGACGCGATGAACGCCTCGGACATGCGGGTGCGCAGCTCGTCGTCGTCGGCGCCGCGGGCGGCCGCCTCGGCCGGGAAGGCCAACCCGAAGTCGTAGATGCGCGACGGCTCGCCGTCGCCCCGGCGGACCTCGAACGGCCGCTCGTCCAGCACCTCGGCGCCCAGGGTCTGCAGCACCGGCAACGCCCGGGACAGGGTCACCGCCCCTTGGGTCACGTAGAGCTTGAGCCGCCAGTCGCCGACCTGGTCCGGGCCGCTGGGCGTCATCTTCAGCGCGAGGTCGTCCGGGCCGGTGAGCTGGTCCAGCCGGCGCAGGTCGGCCACGGCCTCGTCGACCTCGTAGGTCTCCTTGTAGCCCTCGTCGAAGGCCTCGGCGTACCGGGACAGGGCCCCGGCGGTGTCCAGGTCCTCGTCACCGCCGCCGACGACGGCCGCGACCAGCCGGTCCTCCCAGGTGCGGATGGTGCCGCGCAGCGCCTTGGTCAGCAGCGTCAGGTCCGGCTCGACCCGGTCGGCCGGATCGGTGCTGACGGTGAAATGCACGGCGGCGAGCAAGCTATCGCCGACCCGGGCGGTGTAACGGATGCCGGAGCCGTGGAACGCGTCGACCAGGATCTGCTGCATGGCCAGCCGGCACGCCGTGGTGTAGCGGTCGCGGGGCAGGTAGACCATGACCGAGACGAACCGGCCGAACGGGTCGGGCTGCAGGAAGGCCCGCAGCCGGCGGCGGCTGGCCAGCTGCAGCACGCTGCTGACCACCTCGACGATCAGGTCCGGGTCGGCCCAGAACAGTTCGGCCCGCGGGTAGGTGGCCAGCAGGTCCAGCGCCCGCTGCCCGGTGTAGGTGTCGGGCGCGGCGCCCAGGGTGGACAGCACCGCCTGCACGGTCAGCCGCAGCACCGGCGTGGTGGTGATCTCGGCGTTGAGCGCGCGGGCGTTGAGCACGCCCAGGAACTGATGTTCGCGGGTGACCTCGCCGTCGGCGCCCAGGATGCGGACGCGGACCTCGAAGGGCGGCACGTCCCGGGTCAGGGCCGAGCGCACGGACGCCTGGGTGAGCAGCAGGTGCCGGGTCTCGCCGGCCGGGCTCAGCCCCGTCAGGTCGTCGGCGTCCGCCCCGGCGACCGACTCGCGCAGGATGCCCAGCCCGGTGCCGGTGACCGGCTCCAGCCGGGGCGCCGCCGGGGTGCGGTCGTAGCGCCGGTAGCCCAGGAACGTCATGTGCCCGCTGATCAGCCAGTACAGGAAGTCCGCCGCCTCGGCGACCTCCTGGGCCGACCGCGGGGAGAAGGTGCCACGCAGCTCGCCGGCGGCGGTGGCCACCGCCGCGGTCAGCGCCCCGCTGTCCCCGACCACGGCCCGCACCGAGTCCAGCGCGACCCGCAGCGCGTCCTCGATGGCCTCGGCGCGCTGCGCGTCGGACAGGCGGTCGATCAGGATGTGCATCCACGACTCGCGCAGGCTGAACGCGGCCTGCTCGGCCGGCGCCGCCTCGTCGACCACCGTGACCAGGGCGCCGTCGGCGTCCCGGCAGGCGATCAGGATCGGGTGCAGCACCCGGTGCACCACGACGCCGCGGCTGGTCAGCGCGCCGATGACGGCGTCGACCAGGGACGGCATGTCGTCGGTGACGATGTCGATGACGGTCTTGGTGTCGGTCCAGCCCGGCCCGGCGGCGTCCGCCGATGCGGCGCTCGGCGCCGGGTTGAACACCCGGATCCGCACCTCGCCCTGGCGGCGCCGCTGGCCGACCCGCCAGTGCCCGTCGACGATGCCGATGACGTCCTCGGCGGTCTTGGGTTGGTCTTCCACCGGCACGTGCCGGAAGTAGGCCTCGATCATCGAGGCCCGGTCGGGCCGTTCGGTGATCGCGCGGGCGGCGGCACTCGACGAGTCGATGCCGTGGGCGGTCGGTGCGCTCAGGTGGTGGGCAAGCGGACGCGACTGTGTCTGTGTCATCGGTGAACCCGAATCATCGTTGACTTCTTCTCCCCAGTTCCGGACGCACGCGCTGCCCGGCCGGGCGCGCCTGTGCGACCTGTTCTGTGGGGGCCGAGCCTATGCCTTGATCGCCGGGACGAGACAGGTTCGCGCAGGTCAAGGTGAGACTTCTCCTCGCCGGGCAACCCCGCTCGGGCTCAGACGTCCCGCGCGACCCGGACCGCGGCGGCCGGTTGCCGGACGCAATCGCCGCAGACCGTGGCGGTGGAACCGGCCAGCCGGTAGATCAGGCAGCAGCTGCGGCGGCGGAACCCGGGCCCGGCGATCCGGTCGCCGCCGTCGACCCGGGCGTCGCGCAGGATCCCCGCAGCCGCCGCCCGGGCGGCCGCGGCGAGATCGGGCCGGCCGCGTCCGATCAGGCCGGCGGCGGTGTTGGCCGCGGACGCGACGTTGCCCCACAGCACCCTCGGGCTCACCGAGAACCGCCGATGGCAGGCCAGGGTGAGCTGCTCGACGGCCGTTCCGGCCAGTTCCGGCGGGCCGGCCGGGGGCGTTCCCGCCTCCCGGAGGGCGTCCGGGGCGAGCGACACGGCGTACGGGCGGCCGAGCTGGTCCTGCCACCAGATCCGGCCGGCGGCCAGCACACCGAGCGGGCGGCCCAGGGCGGCCGCCCCCACCGCCGGCGCGATCAGCCGGGCGACCAGTCCCAGGTGGGCGACGGAGACGGCGACCCGCTCCTCGATCTGCCCCGGCTCGCGACCGCCGGCGGCGGCCAGCGCCACCCGGACGGCGCGGATTCGATCCGGCAGGGCCGGGCCGGGACCCACGAGCTCGTCCAGGGGACGCCAGGGGCGGGCCGGGGCCGCGCCCGCGGGGTGCACGGCGAGCGCGAAGAACGGCCCGAGGGCGGCCAGGTCGGCCTGTGAATCGTTCATGACCTCACTCACCGCAACCAACGCCGCGGCCGATGACACGTCTGACCTATGCCCCCGCGATGACCGACCGATCGGAGTACGAACCGATGACCGACCATGACGAGCGCCACCCCCGGCGGGTGGCCTCCAACGATTCCGCCTACGCGACCGCCCTGCTCAAGATCGGGGCGCCGATCGCCTGCCCGACCTGCGGCTCGTTCACCGAGCCCACCGAGCGGGCCGGCTGGCGCTGCACCAACGCCCGGTGCGTGTTCGCCAGCTGAACCCGCCCGACCACCGCGAAGGCGCCGCCGGATCTGCTCCGGCGGCGCCTTCGTCATGCCGGGGTCAGTCCCGGGTGAGCTTGCGATGGGTGACCCGATGGGGCCGGGCCGCCTCGGCGCCCATCCGGGAGATCTTGTTCTTCTCGTAGTCGGAGAAGTTGCCCTCGAAGAAGAACCACTTCGACGGGTCGTCGTCGGTGCCCTCCCAGGCCAGGATGTGCGTGCAGGTGCGGTCCAGGAACCAGCGATCGTGGGAGATGACCACCGCGCAGCCGGGGAACTGCTCGAGCGCGTTCTCCAGCGAACCCAGGGTCTCCACGTCCAGGTCGTTGGTCGGCTCGTCGAGCAGCAGCACGTTGCCGCCGACCTTGAGGGTCAGCGCCAGGTTCAGCCGGTTCCGCTCGCCGCCGGAGAGCACCCCGGCCGGCTTCTGCTGATCCGGACCCTTGAAGCCGAACGCCGAGACGTACGCCCGCGAGGGCATCTCGACGTTGCCGACCTTGATGTAGTCCAGCCCGTCGGAGACGACCTGCCAGACGTTCTTCTTGGGATCCAGCCCGCCGCGGCTCTGGTCGACGTAGGACAGCTTGACCGTCTCGCCCACCTTGACCGTGCCGTCGTCCGGCTCCTCCAGCCCGACGATGGTCTTGAACAGGGTGGTCTTGCCGACCCCGTTCGGGCCGATCACCCCGACGATGCCGTTGCGGGGCAGGGTGAAGGACAGCCCGTCGATCAGCACCCGGTCGTCGAAGCCCTTCCGCAGGCCGTTGACGTCGACCACGATCGAGCCCAGGCGCGGGCCCGGCGGGATCTGGATCTCCTCGAAGTCGAGCTTGCGGGTGCGCTCGGCCTCGGCGGCCATCTCCTCATACCGCTGCAGACGGGCCCGGGACTTGGCCTGGCGGGCCTTGGCGCCGGAGCGGACCCAGGCCAGTTCCTCCTTGAGCCGCTTGGCCAGCTTGGCGTCCTTGCGGCCCTCGACCTGCAGCCGCTCGCCCTTCTTCTCCAGGTAGGTGGAGTAGTTGCCCTCGTACGGGATCAGCCGGCCGCGGTCCACCTCGGCGATCCACTGGGCGACGTTGTCCAGGAAGTACCGGTCGTGGGTGACGGCCAGCACGGCGCCCTCGTAGGAGCTCAGGAACTGCTCCAGCCACTGCACCGACTCGGCGTCCAGGTGGTTGGTGGGCTCGTCGAGCAGCAGCAGGTCCGGGGCCTGCAGCAGCAGCTTGCACAGCGCGACCCGGCGCCGCTCACCGCCGGAGAGGTAGTCGACCGCCGAGTCGCCGGGCGGGCAGCGCAGCGCGTCCATGGCCTGGTCGATCTTGGCGTCCAGGTCCCAGGCGCCCGCATGGTCCAGCTCCTCGATCAGGTCGCCCATCTCGGCCATGAGCTGTTCGTTCTCATAGTCGGTCTCGGCGAGCTTGGCGACCTCTTCGTACCGAGCCATCTTGAGGTTGAGTTCGCCGAAGGCCGACTGGATGTTCTCCAGCACGGTCTTGGTCTCGTCCAGCGGCGGCTCCTGCTGCAGGATGCCGACGGTGAAGCCCGGGGTCAGGAACGCCTCGCCGTTGCTCGGGGTGTCCAGGCCGGCCATGATGCGCAGGATCGTCGACTTGCCGGCGCCGTTCGGGCCGACGACGCCGATCTTGGCGCCCGGGTAGAACGACATGGTGACGTCATCGAGGATGACCTTGTCGCCCACGGCCTTGCGGGCCTTCTTCATCGTGTAAATAAATTCGGGCAATTCGGATTCCTCTCACACACATGTCCGCCGGCGATCCAGCGTCGGCCCGCAGCGCAATCCCCCGGCCGCAGGATTCGCGGTCGGCGGTGCGGCGCCGCCCTACAGTGTGCCGGACCCGATGGGGTGGTCGCGCCGCGCGGGAGAGCGGCGTCACCGCCGGACCCCTGTGTCGAGGACCCCGACAGCGGGCACACTGTCTCAAAGGTAAAGAGATGGTCAAGGAGGGTCATGGCGCCGCTGTCCCCGGTGCCGCCCAGCGAGTACGACTCGCCCGCGGTGCGCGCCCAACGCCGGTTGGATCGCGCCCGCCGGCGGGCGCGCCGGCGAGCCGCCTGGTGGTACTCGCCGATGATCATCGGCTGCCTGCTGGCCGGCCTCTGGGGCCTGCTCAAGACCGACCAGTACCTGGCCGACCAACTCTTCTGGCCGTCGGCCGGTGCCCAGTTCGTGCCGGTCGGACCGGACCCGGACCGGGCCGACGAGACCGGCGGCCCGATCGTGGTGGTGGCCGGCGGCCTGAACCGCAAGAGCGGCACCGGACCGGCCCTGGCCCTGCGGCCGGCCCTGACCGCCGGCTCCGACCGGGACGGCCAGAGCCCGACCCGGGTGTTCAGCCTGGTGTACGGCAGCGGCATCAACGACCGGGACATCCAGGACAAGTTCGACGCGCTGATCAGCCGGACCCAGCCGGACCGGGTCGACTTCTTCGGCAGCAGCATGGGCGGCGACGTCGTGCTCGCCCTGGCCCGGCACCTGCGTCAGAGCCAACACGACTGGCGCTCGTCCCGGGCGGCGGAGCCCACCCCGGACGCCCGACCGATCCCGGCCCAGGTCAGGTCCGGGTCCACCGGTCCGATCCCCGTCACCACCTTCGCCGGCCGGGCCGCCGGACCCGACGCCGCCACCCGCACCGACACCGACACCGACGGCTCGACGTCGGGGCAACCGCCCGCTCCGCCCCAGCTGGGCACCATCTACCTGGACTGCACGCCCTTGTCCGTCGCCGACGTGCGGGATTCCGGCCGGACCCAGGCGGACGCACTGACCGGCCTGTCCGAGGCACTGCAGACCGACGGCGGGGTCGGACTGCGGTTGACCGCCGAAGTGCTGGCGCAGCAACGGCAGTGGTCCGCCGGCCGGTTCCCCTTCGTGGACGTGCGCTGGGCCGAGCTGACCGACAAGGTCGTCCAGGTGTGGCGGGACAAGATCGACGGCCCCGGCGTCTCCACCCAGCTGATCAAGGATCAGTACGGAGTCATCCGCCGCACCGACATCGACGCCATCGCCGCCGATCTGGGGGCCGGCACCCGCATCGTCTACCTGCGCCCGGAAAAGGCCACCGACGACCGGGTCGTCCGGGTGTCCGCGGCCGAGCAGACCCTGCGCCGGCTGGCCGACGAGCATGGCCTGATGGTGCAGATCGCCCTGATCCCCGGCGGGCACCACGCCAGCGCGGAGAGCAACACCTCGGCCTATCTGGACGTTCTCGAATCGTTGCGAACCGTCCGCGGCAGCTGATCGGGCGCGAGCGGGCCCGGGTGTTTCCGAATTGTTACCGAATCATTCGGAGCATATGACGCCGGGGCGAAATCGGATTTGTTCGGACGCGAACGAGAATTGGAAACGGATTGGAAACGTTCGCGTCACGTGGCCACCGACCCGATCGCCCGGCCCCGCCGCGGCGCGGCCACCACCACCCCGTCCCCGCGATCGAACCCATTGAACTGGGGAAACACCGGATCTCTGGCGCCGCCGCCGGCCGGTCCGCAGGGACCGGTCGGCCGCGCCGGCGCCGCCGACCGGCACTCGGGGGATATATCTGGACCGCCCCGGCGGATATATCTTGCCTGAATGGCCGGGCCGTTGGATGCTGATCCCAACGAAATCCCGGACGCCTCGAAAGCCGCCTGGCGAAAATGAACCAGGCAATTCGAGAACATTTCGTCGATGTCGCACACCATTCCCGTCATCCGGTGCCCGTAGTCGCGCCCGGCCCGTTGTCGATCCGTAGGAGCAGAGCATGACCGACAAGCAGGTGACCGACACCCCCGTCGCGGGAGCAGTCGCCGAGCACCATCATCTGTCCATGCACGACATCACCCCGGACCATCCCGCCGGCGCGGGGGTGATCAAGCCCGGTTACGACGACCGGCTCACCAACGAGGACCTGGCCCCGCTGCGCAAGCAGACCTGGGGTTCCTACAACTTCTTCGCTTTCTGGATGTCCGACGTGCACAGCGTCGGCGGGTACGTCACCGCGGGCAGCCTGTTCGCCCTGGGCCTGGCCGCCTGGCAGGTGCTGGTCGCCCTGCTGGTCGGCATCACCATCGTGTATTTCCTGTGCAACCTGGTGGCCCGGCCCTCGCAGGCCACCGGCACTCCCTACCCGGTCGCCTCCCGGATCTCCTTCGGCGTGCTCGGGGCGAACATCCCCGCGATTATCCGCGGCCTCATCGCGGTGGCCTGGTACGGCATCCAGACCTACCTGGCCTCGGTGGCGCTGGTCCTGCTGGCGATCAAGCTCTGGCCCGGGCTCGCGCCCTACGCCGAGACCGCGCAGCACGGTTTTGCCGGGTTGTCGCTGCTGGGCTGGATCGGCTTCATGATCATGTGGGTCGCCCAGGCCGTCGTCTTCTGGCGGGGCATGGAGGCCATCCGCAAGTTCATCGACTTCTGCGGACCCGCCGTGTACGTGGTCATGTTCGCGCTGGCCATCTACCTGGTCGCCGCGGCCGGCTGGGAGAACATCGACTTCAACCTGGCCGAGGGCGGCTTGACCCTGACCGGCTGGGCCGTCATCCCCGTGCTGCTGTCCGCGATCGCCCTCGTCGTCTCCTACTTCTCGGGCCCGATGCTGAACTACGGCGACTTCGCCCGCTACGGCAAGTCGTTCGGCGCGGTCAAGAAGGGCAACTTCCTGGGTCTGCCGGTCAACTTCCTGGTCTTCTCGCTGCTGGTCGTGGTGACCGCGGCGGCCACCCGGCCGGTGTTCGGCGAGCTGATCATCGATCCGGTGCACACCGTGGCCCGGCTGGACAACGTCTACGCCGTCATCCTGGGCGCGCTGACCTTCATGATCGCCACCGTCGGCATCAACATCGTGGCCAACTTCGTCTCCCCCGCCTTCGACTTCTCCAACGTCAACCCGCAGAAGATCTCCTGGCGGATGGGCGGCATGATCGCCGCGATCGGCTCCGTGCTGATCACCCCGTGGAACCTGTACAACTCGCCGCAGACCATCCACTACACGCTGGACATCCTGGGCGCCTTCATCGGCCCGCTGTACGGCGTCCTGATCGCCGACTACTACCTGGTCAAGCGGCGTCGGGTGAACGTGGACGCGCTGTACACCCTGAGCCCGAACGGCACCTACCACTACCGCAAGGGCTACAACCCGGTCGCCGTCGTGGCCACCGCGGTCGCCGCCCTGGCCGGTGTGCTGGTCGTCTTCTTCGCCTCCACCGAGGCCGCGACCTACACCTGGTTCATCGGCGCCGGGCTGGGCTTCGTCCTCTACATGGTCGGCAGCAAGCTGTTCTCGGTGCAGGCCAACTACCCGACGGCCGAGCAGATGGGCACCGCCGCCTGACCGCTGGGCCGACCCGCCCGCTCGGGGGTGGCTCGCCGCTGGCCGGACCATCCGGCCGGCGGCGAGCCGGTTCGCTCCCCTTCCTTCTCCGCTGCCTTTCTTCCTTCCGTTCCGCCGCTCTTCCTCCCGTGCGACGCCCCGCCCCTCGACGAACAAGGACCCCGCTGTGCTCATCAAGGTGATCAACCCGAATACCACGGCCTCGATGACCGAGAAGATCGGCGCCTGCGCCACCGCGGTGGCCGCGCCCGGCACCGTCATCCAGGCGGTCAACCCGACGATGGGCCCGGCCTCCATCGAGAGCCACTACGACGAGGCGCTGGCCGTGCCCGGGCTGCTGGAGCAGATCGCCCTCGGTGAGGCCGAGGGTGTCGACGGGTACGTCATCGCCTGTTTCGGCGATCCCGGCCTGGACGCGGCCCGCGAGCTGGCCCGGGGTCCGGTGATCGGCATCGCCGAGGCGGCGATGCACACCGCGAGCTTCCTGGGCCGCGGGTTCAGCGTGGTCACCACGTTGGGCCGGACCGCCGGGCGAGCCTGGGAACTGGCCCACCGCTACGGCATGGCCGGCTTCTGCAAGAACGTCCGCGCCTGCGAGATCCCGGTGCTGGACCTGGAGATCCCCGGATCCTCCGCCCGGGAGACCATCACCCAGGAGTGCAAGCGAGCCGTCGAGGACGACCAGGCCGACGTCATCGTGCTCGGCTGCGCCGGCATGGCCGACCTGTGCCGGTACATCACCGACCAGGTCGGGGTCCCGGTCGTCGACGGCGTCGCCGCCGCCACCCGCACCGTCGAGTCGCTGGTGGCCATGGGCCTGGCCACCAGTACCCGCTCGGAGTACGCGGCCCCGCCGGTCAAGCAGTACGTCGGCCTGCTCGACGGTTTCACCGTCGAGCGCTGACCGGCCCCGGTCGCCGAGACCCTTCGCACCGCGCAACCGAACCAGACCCCACCGCCCGAACGCCACCGCCCGAACCACACGGCCCGAACCACACCGCCGGACCCGCCGGGGCGGGGTTGGGGCGCCGCCGGTCCGGTTCGGGCGGACAATGACCGGATGGTTGCTGCCCCGCCGAACGGCCCCGATGTGAATGCGCGCGCATCCACCCACTCCCCGCTGATGGGCATCCTGCGAGCCGAGCGGGCCGGACTGTCCCAGCAGGCCATCCTCACCGAGCTGCGACGGGCGATCCTGTCCGGTGATGTCGCCCCCGGCACTCAGGTCCCGATGGACGAGGTCGCCGAGCTGTTCGGGGTGAGCCGGATCCCGATCCGCGAATCGCTCAAGACTCTGATCGGCGAGGGCCTGGTCGACCACCAGCCACGAGCCGGGTACACCGTCGCCCGGCTCACCCCCCAGGAGTTCCGCGAGCTCTACATCGTCCGTGGGGTGCTGGGGATCGCCGCGTTGTCGGCCGCGATCGACTCGGCCGGACCCGATGACGACCGGGAGGCGGCCGAGGCCCTGCACGCCCTGGACCGAGCGATGCAGAACCGGGACTACCGCGCCTACCAGCGCGACAGCCGCCGATTCCACTTCGCGCTGGCCACGCCGTGCCGGATGCCCCGGCTGATGCACATGATCGAGCTGGTCTGGAACATCACCGAGCCGATCCAGCCGATGGCCCACATCCGCCAGCGGGACCGGGACGAGCTGCACGGCGAGCACCGCGACATGCTCGACGCGTTCGTCGCCCGGGACCGGGCGCGACTGCTGCGCATCACCCGCCAGCACCTGGACGAACTCGAGACGACCGTCTCCGACCTGTCCGCCACCGACCTGTTCGACTCACCCGCCGGCTGACCGGACGCGGACCGGGCACGGACCGGGCACGGACCGGCGCCGATTCGGACCGGGCACGAACTGATGCTGATTCGGGCCGGACCCGGGCCGCCGCTCAGCCGCTGCCCACCAGTTCGCCGCCCCGCTCGACCGACGCGGTGTCGCGCAGGCCCCACGGATCCTCGTCGGCATACCGCTCGGGCGGCAGCGTCTCATCGGAATCGGCCGGGGCCGCCTCCGGGGCGCCGCGGTTGGCCGCCTCCTGGTCGGTGGCCGCCTCCTCGCGGGATTCCGCGGCCGCGCCGCCGGTCGTCCAGCTGTCGGTGCTCCGGCGGGCGATGCGACCGCCGACCTTGGCCACGTCCAGGCCGATCGCGTCCGCCTTGATCTCGGTGAAGTACTGGGTGACGCCGTCCTTGTCGAACCGGCGGGTGGCGATGCGCCCGCACACGATCACCGGGTCACCCCGGCGGACGGTACCCAGCACCGCCGTGGCCAGGGCCTTCCAACAGACCACGCTGACCCCGAACTCGTCACCATCGACCCATTCCTGGATCCCCCGGTCGAACCGGCGCTCGGTGGCCACCACCCGCAGGCTGACCCGGTCACCGGTGGGACCGGAGGACAGTTGCGGGTCCGTGCCGGCCCGTCCGACCAGCGTGATCGACGCTGCATGACTCATGTGTTCGCCCCTCGACTCTCGAGCCGGGCCGGTCGCCCGGTGTCGGTCCCGACGCTGCCAGCCGGCCGGGGCGCCGGCGAGTGTCGAGACGGCAATGTGGATGAGATTCGGACATGTGGACAACCCGACCGGCGGGGTCCGGCCGCCCCTGCGCCACCAACCCCACGCACATAGCCCCAGGCGCATAGCCCGACGCACATCACCCCAACGCCCGACACCGCCGCGTGGACCGCAGTGCGGGGTGCGGCGCGGGGTGCAGCCGAGCGCCGAGGTCAGAGCCGCTCGAAGGGCGCCGCGTAGCGGAAGGTGCCGGTCAGCCGCGGGCGCCCCGGCGCCAGGACCAGGGCCTGGAAATGCTCGCCCCAGGCGGGGTCCGGCGCGGTGATGCCCGCCTCGGCCGCCGGCCGGAAGCCGAAACGGCCGTAGAAGGCCGGGTCGCCGAGCAGCACCAGGGCAAGCTCTGCCCGGTGGGCCGCCCGGTCGATCAAGTCGGCCAGCAGGGCCCGGCCGACGCCGGTGCCCTGATCGGCCGGGCGCACGGCCACCGGGCCCACCCCGACCAACCGGCGGGTGGCGCCGGCCGGCGCCGGGTCGGTCAGCGTCCCGTAGCTGCAGGTCAGCTGGCCGACGACGACCCCGTCCCGGTCGGCGACCAGGCACAGGTCGGGGATCCGGTCGGGATCGGTGCGCAGCTCGTCGTTAAGTCCGACCTCCAGCACCCGGCCGTCCACCGCCGGGAAGGCCGCACCGATGATCGCCTGCACGGCGGCCGCGTCGGCCGGGGTTTCCGGACGGACTCGCACCGTCATGAGCGTCCGGGCGTGTCCCGCTCGGCGAGCTGGGCCAGCATCCGGTTGTAGGCGTCGAGCTCCTCGTCGGCGCCCCGGTCACCCTTGCGGTCGGACCGGCGCGCTTCCTTCTCGTCGCTGCGGGCCCACTGCGAGAGCAACGCGATCATCACGATGATGATCGGGATCTCGGTGGCCCCCCAGGCGATCGCCCCGCCCAGACGCTGCTCGGCGACCAGATCGGTCACCCAGGGCAGGCCCAGTCCGGTGTAGTAGTCGGCCGCCATCGCGGTGTGCGAGTTCATCAGGGCCAGGCCGAAGAACGCGTGGAACGGCAGCGCCCCCAGCAGCATGGCCAGCTTGACGAACGGCGACAGCTGCCGCGGCGCCGGGTCCACCCCGATGATCACCCAGTAGTACAGGTACCCGACGACCAGGAAATGCACGCTCATCAGCACGTGGCCCACGTGCGAGGTGATCATGATCTCGAACAGCGGGGTGAAGTAGAGCAGGTAGAACGACACCACGAACAGCACGAACACCACGATCGGGTGGGTCACGAACCGGACGAAGCGGCTGTGCATCGCCGACACGATGCCCTCCCGCAAGCCCGGCACCTGGTCCCGGCCGGCCGCCGGCAGCGCCCGCAGCGTCAGCGTGACCGGGCCTCCGAGCACCAGCAGGATCGGCGCGACCATGCCCAGCACCATGTGCTCGATCATGTGCATCGAGAACTCGGCGATGCCGTACCGGGCCAGGCCGGAGGAGGTGGCGATCAGCAGCATCGCGCAGCCGACCAGCCAGGCGGCCGTGCGTCCCGGCGGCCAGTACACGCCGTTGCGGCGCAGCCGGCGCACCCCGATCAGGTACAGCACGGCGGCGACGACCGAGGCGGTGCCCAGCAACCAGTCGAACCGCCAGCCCAGGGCCAGGCTCAGTGGCGTCGGCGGACCGTCCAGCGAGAACCCCAGCGCCAGTTCCAGGTCGGACGGGGCGGCGCCGCTCGGTGGCGGCGTGGCCGTGCGGGCCAGCGCGGACGCGACCCCGATGGTGGCCGCCATGATCAACACCTCGACCACGGCCAACCGGATCAGCGGGCGCCGCTCGCCGCGAGCGACGGCCGGCAGGGTGTGCCGCCGGTGCAGGTAGCCGATGATTCCGAGCACGGTCAGCAGACCGGCCTTGAGCAGCACGAGCCGGCCGTAGGGCGTCGTCCACAGGTCGGACAGGTAGGTGATCCGCAGCCAGGCGTTGCCGAATCCGGAGGCCGCAACGGCGATGAAGGCAACCAGCGCGATGCTGGAGTACCGCCGGGCCACGACGTCGAGATGGGCGACGCGTTGCCGGGCCAGGCCCAGGAAGGCGACCAGCCCGCCGACCCACAGGCTGATCCCGACCAGGTGGTAGATCATGCTGTCCACGGCGACGTCGTGATCGCCGGACGAGGCCGAATGACCCGAGTCGGCCTGCGGCACCAGCGCGACCAGGGCCAGCACCAGCAATACGGCCGCCCACCCGGGGTGCAGCACGGCCCGGGCCAGGATGGCGATCAGCAGTGCGGCGATCCCCGCGATGAGCGCGGCCCGGACGCTGTTGAGCGCGGAGATGCCACTGATCACCCAGTCCGCGGACAACGACTGGTTGACCGGCCGCCCGAGGGTGTCCGACAGGATCAGCGGGATCAGCGCGAACGAGCCGACCGCCCACACCGTCGCGGACAGCGACGCGGCCTTGATCGCCCGGTAGCCGCCGACGTCCAGGAAGCCGTTGCGCTGAGCCGGCGCCAGCCAGGCCGCCGCGAGCAGCCAGCCCACGGTGACCGCCGCCGCGAAGTCGACGATCGCCTTCACCGCCGGCAGCGCCAGATCGGTGAACTCCCCGGCGGTCGGCAGCCCGGCCACCTGTACCCGGGGTGGGGCGATGGCGGCCAGTCCGGCGGCGACGCACAGGGCGATGGCCGCGGCGGCCAGCACCACCGCGGTCACCGACCACGGGTCGCTCCGGTCGCGACCCGGGTCCGTGACCGTCGGGTCCGCGGTCGGTGTCGCGTTCGGGATCGGGGTCTTCGAGATCGGCACCGGTTCCGTGGTCGACGGCGGGGTGGGGTCGGTCACCGGGCGCTGACCCTCGGTCAGCTCCTCCGGTGTCACGTCACCGGCGTCGGGCGACGTCCACTTCGGCACGAGATCACGATACGTCGCCGATGCGGCCGACCCGACCCGCCGCCTTCCCCAGGCCCGCGACGAGTGACCAAGGACCCTGGTGAATCCTTCGGCGCGACGGCGAGCCTGGGGACAGGAGGCGGCGAAGCGCCGTGTCCGGCCAACCCGCAGGAGGACACCGATGTCCGCAACCGTGTCATCGACGATCGTGGTCGGCGTCGACGGCTCTCCCGAGTCCGCCGTGGCGTCGGAGTGGGCGGCCACCGAGGCCGACCGGCGACACGCCGAGCTGGTCGTGCTGACCGCGTGCGCGCCGTACCCGGCCGGGCTCCCCGGAGTTCCCGACGCCGGCGAATACCTTGTTCGTTCCGAGCGGGCCGGGGTCGAGATGGTCAGCGGCTCCACCCATCGCCTCCAGGCGCGACACCCCGGATTGGTGGTCACCGGCCGCTTTCTGGCCCGGGATCCGCGGACGGCCCTGGTCGCGGCCAGCGAGTCGGCGGTGCTGACCGTGGTCGGTACCCGCGGCACCGGGCGCCTGCACGCGGTGCTGGTCGGGTCGGTCGCCCTGCACCTGGCCTCGCAGGCCCGGTCCCCCGTCGCGGTCATCCCGCACCGCGCCGTCCCGGCGACCGGCCCGGTGCTGGTCGGGGTCGATCCGCGCGGCGGGAACCAACCGGCGATCGACCTGGCCTTCGACGAGGCCGCCCGGCGCGACGCCGAGCTGGTGGCCGTGCTGGCCGGTGACCGGGTCGTCGGCCATCAGGGGTTCGCGCGCCGCCCGGTCCAGCCGTTGCCGGTGGAGATCGAAAGCGAGCAGGCGGTGCTGGCCGAGCAGCTGTGTGGATGGCGCGAGAAGTACCCGGAGGTGCGGGTGACGCCGATGCTGATGAATGGCCGGGTGGCCGACTGCCTGGCCCGCTTCGCCGACCTGACCGGCCACCCCCAACCCCAGCTGACCGTGGTCGGCAATCGTGGCCATGGCTCGATGGCCGGCCTGATCCTGGGGTCGACCAGCCACGACATCATCGCCGCGGGCACCGGCCCGGTGCTGGTGGTGCCGGCCTCCGCCCGCCGCTTCGCCGAGGCGCGATGAGCGAGCACCCCCACCACCCGACGCGCGCCCAGGCGGTCGACTGGGAACGACCGGTGGACGACAGCGCGATCGCGGCGCGGCTGGACGCGCTGGCCGCCGACGACATCGATCCGGAGGAGCGGCTGGACACGCTGGACGTGCTGGCCGAGGAGCTCGTCGGGCGCACCGGTGCGACGGCGACCGGTCTGAAGGAACGCATCCGGCGGCTACGGGAGCAGACCGCACAGGACGCCGTCGGGACCGGCGAGGGCTCCTGAACTGCCGGAGGACCTTCGCCTCTGCTCACCGAATGGACCCGACGTCATGCTGAATTCGCAGGCAGCGGGGTTGCGCGGAAGGGACGGCATCATGACTTCGTCGGAGAACTACCGGGCCAACCGCGAGGCAATCAGCGATGTGGCCGCCCGCTCGGGCGGCGTGTCACCGCACGATCGGGCCGTCGAGCGGTACCTCATCGCTGCCCAGATCCGGGCCGGCCACCCCATCGCCACCACCACCGGGCCCACCGGGCCCACCGGCCGGGCGGCAACCGTACCGGAGGATGCCAAGGCGGGCGATCCGCCCTCGGCGTCGACCGAACCCGCGCCGCGGCTGCCCGACCAGCGCTTTCCCCGGGACGCGATCGTGGTCGGTCTCGACGGGTCGGCCGGCGCCGATGCGGCCGCCGGCTGGGCGGCCGACGAGGCGGCACGGCGCCTGGCCCCGCTGCTGCTGGTGCACGCTTACCACCTGCCCACGGTCGGCGCCTACCCCGGTTACGACTTCGTGCCCACCGACTACCTGGATCAGCTGCGGGCGGCCGGAGCCCGGCTGCTGGCCGACACCGCGGACCATCTGCGGGTCGTCCACCCGTCGATGACCGTCATGACCTCCCTGCATCACGGGTCCGCGGTGGTCGCGCTGCGCGAGGCGTCCGAGCACGCGCAGCTCACCGTCGTCGGCAACGCTCCACCGTCCCGCTTCACCGGCGTGCTGCTCGGCTCGGTCGCCCTGGCCGTCACGTCCAGCAATCCGGTCCCGGTGGCCGTCATTCCCAGCGGGTCGGCGCCGGCCCGCGGCCCGATCGTGGTCGGGGTCGACGGTTCGCCGCTGAGCGAGGCCGCGGTCGGGTTCGCCTTCGACGAAGCCGCCCTGCGGGGCGTGGACCTGATCGCCGTGCATGCCTGGAACGACGTGTATCTGGACAACCAGGGTCTGCAGCCGCTGCTGGTCGACCCGCGCACGCTGGAGGACCAGGAGCGGGCGCTGCTCAGCGAGCGACTGGCCGGCTGGGCCGAGAAGTATCCCGATGTGGTGGTGCACCGGGAGCTTCGCCACCAGCGGCCCACGACCGCGCTGCTCGAACACAGCCGCACCGCGCAGCTGGTGGTTGTCGGCAGCCGCGGCCGAGGCGGGTTCTCCGGCATGTTGCTCGGTTCGACCAGCCACGCCCTAGCCTCCCACGCGCACTGTCCGGTGATCGTCATCCGTCGGCCCTCCGCCTGAGCGCCCGGGCGACCGTTCACCGTCCGGAGCCCGCCCGGATCGGAATGATGCCGGGACAATGGATCCGGGGCCGGGCGAGCGAAGGGGTCGGTGGGCCATGCAGGCGTGGGTGGTGCAACAGTGCGCGCCGATCGACCAGGGGCCGCTGCGGCGGATCGAGCGGCCGGCCCCGGTACCCGGACCCGGTCAGGTCCGGGTAGCCGTGTCGTGCTGCGGGGTGTGTCGCACCGACCTGCACCTGGCCGAAGGCGATCTGCCGCCCCGGCGACCCGAGGTCACTCCCGGCCATGAGGTCGTCGGCCGGGTGGACGCGCTCGGCCCCGGAGCCACCCGATTCGCCGTCGGCGAGCGGGTGGGCGTGGCCTGGCTCGCCCGGACCGATCAGACCTGTCGCTACTGCCGCCGGGGTGATGAGAACCTCTGCGCGGAGCCGACCTTCACCGGCTGGGACGTCGACGGTGGCTACGCCGACCAGTGTCTGGTCGACGAGCGGTTCGCCTACCGCTTGCCCGAGCAGGTCTCGGACGAGCAGGCCGCTCCCCTGCTGTGCGCCGGCATCATCGGCTACCGCGCCCTGCGGGTCGCACAGGTCCCGGTCGGTGGACGTCTGGGCATCTACGGTTTCGGCGGAAGTGCCCATTTAACCGCGCAGATCGCCCTGCAGCTGGGCCTGCGGGTGCACGTGCTGACCCGGGGCGAGCACAACCGGGCCCTGGCCCGCGAGCTGGGCGCCGACTCCGTGGCAGACGCGACCGACGAGCCGCCGGAGCCGCTGGACGGGGCGATCCTGTTCGCGCCGGCCGGTGACCTGGTCCCGGTGGCCCTGCGCGCCTTGGACTCCGGGGCGACCCTGGCCGTCGCCGGCATCTGGTTGTCCGACATTCCCGCCCTGAACTATCAGCGGGAGCTGTTCCGGGAACGGCGACTGCGCAGCGTCACGGCCAACACTCGACGCGACGGTGAGGAGTTCCTCCGGCTCAGCGCCCGCTTCGGGATCACGGCCACCACCCACCGGTATCCAATGGCCCAGGCCCCGGCCGCGCTGGCCGATCTGGCCCACGGGCGGTTCGGCGGGGCGGCGGTGCTGTACCACTGACCGGCCCGCTCCGATCAGCTGGTGTCGTTGAGGCTGCGCATCATGCCGACGACGTCCTTGGCCAGCCCATCCCACCTCGCCGGCTCCACCGGCCGGTCCCCGTCGAGGGCCCGGATCTCGATGACCGCGCCGTCGGCCCGGGTCTCCCAGAAACACAAGCATGTGCCCAACACCGGCCCGACGGACTCGAACGATTTCGTCTCGTCGGTGAACGTCAGATTCCGTCCGTCGAAGACCGACTTCACCCATTGTTCGATCGTGATCGTCGGCTGGGCCTCGATGGTGCGGGTCCTCTTGGGGTTGGCGATGCCCAGTGGGAACAGCGGCAGCGTGGATTCTTGACTGGTCCGACCGGCGGCCGCCAGCACGTGATCGAGGAACGGACCGAACGCGGCGATCGTCGTGGCCTTGCGCAGCTCGGCCAGACTCGACCGG
Source organism: Nakamurella multipartita DSM 44233 (assembly GCF_000024365.1). Classification (NCBI taxonomy): domain Bacteria; kingdom Bacillati; phylum Actinomycetota; class Actinomycetes; order Nakamurellales; family Nakamurellaceae; genus Nakamurella; species Nakamurella multipartita. The sequence continues at coordinate 1,980,126 of NC_013235.1, read as the reverse complement.
CTCAGGATCGGCACATTGAGCTTGGCCGCGGCCGGCCCCATCTCCGCCAGGTGCTCGCGCAATTCCTTGGCGAAGGCGTCGAAAGTCCGGTGAGACTTCACGATGAAGCCGAGCGATTCGGCGTTGGTGATCGTGCCGGTGAGCAGGAACTCCCGTAGGTCGGCGGCGTCGATGAGCCGGTGAAAGCCGTAGGGCTTCAATTCGTAGATGACGTCGTCGAGCCGATCGAGGATGCGCAACTCCCCGGCGACGTAGGTGCCCATCAATGCCACCAGCCCCTGGTACACCGGATCGCCCGGGGCCGATTGTCCTTGCTGAACCGCCCGGTCCAGGATCTGGAGCGTCGACCGGTCGATCGCCAGCGAAGGCGCGCCGTCGTCCGCATTCTCGTCCAGAGACGGCTGCAGCTTCTTCTTCTTGCCCTTGGTTCCGCCGGCCAGCTGGACCAGCGTGCCCATCAGGTCGATCAGGCGGTCCGGGCGAACCCCGACCGTGATATGGATGTTGGCGGCCAGGCCCTTGCGCCTCTGTTGAGGAGCCCAGCCGATCACGAATCCTCGGCCCTGGTCGAGGTACTGCCCGGGCCGCAGGTCACTCCATTCCTTGGTCACCGTGGTGCCGAGTTGCTGCATGATCTGCGGCAGACGATCGGGCTGCTTGTCCTCGTCGACCGGATCCGTGATGAACTCCGGGTACCAATTGCCGTCCCCGCCGTCCGGCGTGAGCCGCCACCCCGCCCCGGACCGGATCGTCTCGCCCTTGGTGATCGTCTGATCCTTCGACCGCTGCATTCCTGACTGCGGTTCGTCCTCCTCGCTGCTCTCCAGGAGCCAGTCGGTTTCGGCCCGCAGCGGACGCCCCGACGACGCATATTCCTTGCTGGGCTGCTTCGACTTCGCCGAAGTCGTCGGCGCGCTCAGGACCCGCCCCTTGGCCAGATCCAGGCCGAGTTCAAGCTCGAAACCCACCTTGCGCCGGATAGGCCCGACGAGCCCGGGCACCGGGGCCGGCGCGAACGGCGGCAGCGGCTCGCTGTCGGCCGCGGCCAGGTCCGGCGCCTCCGCCCGGTCCGCGCGCCGGTGACGGTGGCTCGGGGACTGGTCCGGGACCGGGCTGATCACCTGACCATTGAGCCACATTCCCGGCCGCCGCGCGCCGCGGAGCAGGACCTTGTTCCCTGGGCGCTTCCTGCCGATTCAGGTGAAATGGTGGTATGGCCCTGACAGCGGTGACGCCCGGCCTGGTGGGGGCGGTGATCAGGTTCGTCACCGCGGCGCACCACGGTCGAACCACCTCGGCCCGGCGATCGCCCGCCGTCGCATCGGTCACCCCATCGCCGGACCGCACGACGCCGAACCTCAAGCCACCCGGGGAGATCCGGACGACAGCCGGCTCGATCACTCCGGATCTGGCGCTGGCCCAAGCGGTCCGCGAGCAGCTGACCCGGCCCGGATCCGTCCCGGCCCCCCGGCAATTCGAGTTGATCATGGCCGAGAAGGCCTTTTACTCCTACCCCACCGGGCGGCCCGGTGGGGTGCTCAACCGCCGGTGGACGCCCTACCTGGCCGATGTGGACCCCTGCCCCTATCGCGAGATCGCCGACGGTTCCTGGCAACTCACGCGACCGGAGACCAGCGGCTCATCCCGGTGAGCCGCCGCGGCGCAGCCGGAACCCCAGCACGCTGGCCCCGATGACGGACATCCCGACCAGCAACAGGGCCCCGCCGGCACCGATCGCCCCGTCGGTGAGATCCAGGACCGCCTGCGGAACGACCACCGCCAGCGCCACCACGCCCACCACCAGCAGGCCGATCAGCCGGGTCCGCACGTATCCGACGAGCCCGCCCGCGGCCAGCACCGCCAGCAGCAGGTAGCCGGCGACGGCCGCAGCGGTCGACTCGCCGCCCACCGCGAGGATCTCGGCGGCCAGGAAGGCCACCGCGCACGCGCCGAACACCCCGACCGCCCGTTCGGCCACCAGCCCGCCGACGGAACCGGCCAGCCATCCCCCGGCCAGCACGGTCAGCGCGACACCGATGGCGACGGAGGGATTCTCGGTGGCGGTCAGCTGGTGCGCCGCCCACGCCGTCCAGGTGCCGACGGTCAGCACCGCGGAGAGCAACAGGGCCAGCTGGGTCAGCACCGCCGGGCACCAGGCGTAGGCGCCGATCAGCAGCACGGTGGCGGTGGCCGACATGACGCGGTCGGCCAGGTCCGGGCCGGCGATCACGGCCGCGGCGCCCGCGACGAGCACCGCGGCAACCACCAGGAACACCGCGACGACCCGGCGGCGCGGAGAGGGGTTCCCGGCCGCGCGCGGTCGCCAGCCCCCGGGGGTGGTCACCGATAGAGCCCCGGCGGCGAGCACCAGCAGCAGCCCCGGGCCGAGCAGGAGCGAAACCTGCAGCGCCGCAGTCAGACTGTCCCAGCGCGGACCCAGCAGGACCAGCACCGCCGCGACCACGAAGGCCCCACCGACATAGCCGCCCACCTCGGGCAGCACCGCCCGCCAGGCCGCCGCGCCTCGCTCGGTCGGAGGCAGCGTGGCCGGGGCGGCGTCCGCATAGTCGGTCCGGACCTCGACGGCCTGGTCGGCGGACAGCCGACCGGCCGCCACCAACCGCTCGAGCACGGCCTCGAGCCGTTCGACATCCGGAGTGCGCAGACCGGGACCAGTCACCCGCTCACCCTCTCGCCACCGACCCCGCGGGCGGTAGGGCAAATGGTCCCGGACGGTCCGCCGTGGGTCAGCGGGCCCGGTCGACGGCGTTCCGGACGACGATCACCGGGCACTGGCCGTGGGTGGCCAACGCGTGTCCGGTGGACCCGAGCAGCATCCCGGCGAACCCGCCGCGGCCGTGGCTGCCCACGACCATCGCGCCCGCGGAGTCGGCGTAGCCCAGCAACGCCTGCACGGGTCGCTGATGCAGCAGGACCTGCCGCACCGGGACGTCCGGGTACTTCTCCCCCCACCCGGCGAGGCGTTCACCGAGCAGAGCCCGCTCCTGCTCCAGCAGGGTCTGCGGATCGATCAGCAGCGGCTCCAACCGTCGGGAGTCCAGGTAGACATCGTTCCAGGCATGGACGGCAACCAGTTCGACGCCGCGCAGGGCGGCCTCGTCGAACGCGAACGCCACCGCCGCCTCGCTGAGCGGGGACCCGTCGACGCCGACGACGATCGGTCCGTCGGCCACCTGGTGCCCGGCATGGACCACCGCGACGGGAACCGGATTCGACGACGTCACGGCCAGGGCCACCGAACCGAGCAACGCACCGGCCACCCGGGACGACGGCGCGTTGCCGACGACCGTCAATCGCGCCTGCCCGGAGGCCTCCCGCAACGCCACCTCGGCGCGGCCGTGGACCAACGAGCGGACGACCGGCAGGTCCGGGTGGCGGCCCGCCACCTCCTCGCCGATGCGCCGGAGCAGGTGGTCGCCCGCGGCCCGCAGCTGTTCGAGCAGATCGTCCGGGACCGGGTTGTAGCCGGGGAAACCGCCGGTCGCCGGCAACCGGTAGGCGTGCACGAGCACCAGCGGGGCGTGTCGCCGCACCGCCTCGTCGGCGCCCCACGCAGCCGCCGCCCGGGCGCCGGCCGAGTCGTCGACGCCGACCACCACGGCACCCGCCGGGTACTCGGACCGCCGGTCGGTCCGGTCCGAACTCTCGTCGGCGACGGTCTGGGCGGCCGGCGGTGCCGCGGGCGGGGCGGCGGCGTCCGGCTGCGGGCGATCGCCGCGGGTCACGCCGTACTGCGCGGCGACCAGGTACTGCTGCAGCGCATGCTCATGGCTGGTCACCCCACCGGCTCGGGTGACCACCCCACGCTGCGCCTCGTGGACGGCCCGGGATTCCTCGAGCGGGTTCATGGCGGGTCCTTCCCCTCGACAGGCTGGCGATGTCCTGACGGTGCCCGACCACCGAGAACCCGGCCAGGGCCTTATGGCCCCGTCCCGGCAGGCATTCCGGACGACGGCGCAGTTCGGGTCCGCCCGACCACCGATCAGGACCTTGGCCCCTGGGGCCGGGGCCGAGACGGCCGCACGCTGGAACCAGGACCTGTCGCTGTCGGCTGAGGAGAAAGGCGTGACGATGACCATCGCCAATGAATTCATCGTGGTCGGTGTGGACGAATCGGATGTCGCGCTCGACGCCGCCCGCTGGGCGGCCGATGAGGCGTCCCGGCGGCACTGCGAGCTGCGCCTGGTGCACGCCTTCACCCTGCCCGCGATCGCCGGGTATCCCGAATTCACCACCTATTCCGACGATCTGCAGTCCGGGCTGCGTCACGACTGCGAAAAGATGCTGCGTCGCGTCGCGGCCGACCTGCAGGGCGAGCACCCGGATCTGGGCATCGTCACCAAGGTCATCTACGAACGGGCTTCGGTCGCCCTGCCCGCCGAGTCGGCCCGCGCGTTGCTGACGGTCGTCGGTTCGGGCGATGAGAACCGCGTCTACGGCGTCCTCCTGGGCTCGGTGGCGTTGGCCGTGGCGTCGACCAACCCGGCGCCGGTGGCGGTCATCCACCGGGGCCATCACGGACGGACGAGCGGACCGGTGGTGGTCGGCGTCGACGGGGCCGGTACCAGTGAGGGCGCGATCGCCTTCGCCTTCCAGGCCGCGTCCTTCCGGGGCGCGGAACTGGTGGCCGTGCACACCTGGCATGACGTGGTGGTGCCCGGTACCCACCGGTTCCAGAATCCATTGGTGGACCCGGCCCGGATCGAGCAGGAGGAGCGTGAGGTCCTGTCCGAACGCCTGGCCGGCTGGGCCGACAAGTACCCCGACGTTCCGGTTCGCCAGGTCCTGACCAGCGGCCGGGCCGTTCCGCGACTGTTGCAGGAGGCCGAGCAGGCTCAGCTGCTGGTGGTCGGCAGCCATGGTCGTGGCGGCTTCACCGGGATGCTGCTCGGTTCGACCAGCCATTCGCTGATCCTGCACAGCCAGGCCCCGGTCGTGGTGGTCCGGTCCGCGCCCGCCGAGTGAACCGGCGAAGGCCGGGGCCGGTGACGGCCCCGGCCCTTCTCCTGCTCGGATAGACTGCTGCTCGAATTGACTGTGATGCTCGGCCGCTCGGGTCAGAACGGATCCGGCGTCTGATGCCGCGCACGCACGGCGGCCACTCCGGGGACCTCGGCCGCGAGTCGGGCGGCCCGTTCACGGTCCTCGACATCGCTGCCGTAGTCCTCGATATCGGCCACGCCGTCCTCGACGGTGACCCGCCACCGGTTCGGCGTGTCCACCTGGGCCAGCTGCCGGCTGATCTCGTCGGCCAGATCCTGGTCGATGTGGGCCAGCCCCGCGCGCAGCAGGTCGCGGCGGGTGACGATCCCGATCACGCGCCCACCGTCGACCACCGGCAGGCTCCGGATCCGGTCCCGAACCATCATCGCCGCGGTGTCGGCCACGTCGGCGGTCTTGGTCAACGACCGCACGGGCGCGCTCATCACGTCCCGGACCAGTAGTTCCGAGGATGCCGCCTCGTGCCGGCCCGGGCGGGGGTGCAGCGACCCACCCGGGTCGTCGATCAGATCGGCCTCGGTGACGATCCCGACCAGACCGTCCCCCTCGACCACCGGCAGGGCCGTGAAACCGTGGGCACACAGCAGCCTGGCCGCGTCCGCGGCCGTCGTCGCCGGGGTCACGGTGACCACCGGGCGGGACATCACATCTCGTGCTTGCATCATGGACTCCTCCGCCCGGGTCTGCCCCATCCAGCCTGGTGGCCCGGCCGAGGTCCGGTCAACGGTCAAAGGTCCCGTGTCCGGCCCCGCGCTACCGGCGCCCCACCCAGGGACCTTCGTCCCTGCCTCCGGGCGGCGCCGATGGTTACCGTCGGGGCAGGAACACCGGTCCGGGTCGGGCCCGGGTGACGAGGGAAAAGGGGTGCACCGGCATGGCTTCCACCACTCCACGGCGCATCGTGGTCGGTCTTGACGGGTCGCCGAGCAGTCTGGCCGCTCTGCGCTGGGCCCTGCGGGAGGCGGTCAGCGTGCATGCGCCCGTCGAGGTCGTGCACTGCCGCGAATCGCACCTGGCCGAACTGCTTTTCGGGCCGTCGCCGGAGCTGCACCGCGGATCGGTGTGCATGGTGCACAACGAGGTCTCGGCCGCCCTGGCCGAGCTGCCGGTCAAGCCCACCGTGCGCCAGACCAGCACCCATGGCCGGCCGGCCCGGGAGCTGTGCCGGATTGCCGCCGACGCCCAGATGTTGGTTCTGGGCGCCCACGAACACACCACGGCCACTGACCTGCTTCTCGGGGAGGTTGCCCCGAGCTGCCTGCGGCATGCCCGGTGCCGGGTCGTCGTCGACGGGCACGAGAGCGTGATCCGGCGGACTGCGCCGGATCGGCCGCAGTCCACGCTCGCGGCCTGACTCCTCGTAGCGGCAACGGCGGGACGGGAGGATCTGCGTGACCACCACGATCGACCGGGTGGTGCCACCCCAGCGGCTGATCACTGCGGTGAATCCGCTGGTTCGGTGGGCGCTGCGGTCACCCTTGCACCGGTGGCTGGACGGCTCCGTGCTCATCCTGCACGTGCTGGGTCGGCGCACCGGTCACCGGTACGACATTCCTGTCGGCTTCACCGAGCTGGGCGACCGGCTGGTGGTGATCACCCAGCACCGCTGGCGGCGCAACCTGCGCGGCGGTCGCGACGTGCAGGTCACCCGTTTCGGCCACCGGCGGTGGATGCGAGCCACTCTGGACGATGATCCCGCCACCGTGGCCGACACGATCGCCGAGTTCCTCGGGCGCTTCGGTGCGGCGGGGACCAAACGGCGCCTCGGCATCGTGATCGCCGGCGACACCGCGCCCACCCACGACGAGCTGTCCGCGGCCGCCCGCTCGTTCGATCTGGGCATCATCACGCTGACCGCGCGGTGAGCGGCTTCGGCGTCCGCCCGTCATGGCTCGGGCCCGGCCGTCACCGGCCGGGCCCGAGGGGCCGATCCCGGAGGATCAGGACTTGCTGACGGCGATCTTGGTGGGCTCGCGGGTTGCCGCCGGCGCGGCGACGGGAATCCGGATCTCCAGGATGCCGTCCTGGTAGGTGGCCGTGATGTCGGACTCGGTGGCGCCGCCCGGCAACGGCAAGGTTCGAGTCAGACTTCCACAGCGCAGTTCGTGGCGGGTGAATCCCTGGCCCGTGGTCTCGTGCTCGACCGTGCGTTCGGCGTTGATGTGCAGGAGCCCGTTCGCCACCGTGATCTCGAGGTCCTTGTCCGGATCGATGCCGGGAAGTTCGGCCCGGATCACCTGGGTCTTGTCGTCCTGGAACTCGTCCACCCGGATCACGTCGTCCAGCTGGAAGGGCCAGTGCAGCCCGAAGTTCCGGGCCGCCGGGAATGCCTTGATCCATTCGTCGAACATCCGGTCCAGCCAGTTGAACTGGGTGGGGACCGCGTCGACCTGACGGGTGTCCACTGTCGTCATGGCGACCTCCTTGTCCGCGTGCCGACCGTCGATCCGACCGTATTCCGCCGAAGACCCGGGTGGTAGAGCACTTGGTCCTGGTCCATCGAAACCCTCTGTCCGTCAATCGCTTCCGTGAGTAGCCGAGGGCTTCCCTACCCGTTTCACCGCCCACCAGGAGTCATCCGCCGGAGGCGAATCGGGGACCACGTCGTCCCGCCGGCGGCCGGGCCGCACGTGGGCGCGGATCGAGTCCCGGTGGCTGATCAGGGCCAGCGGCCACCACAACGCCCGGACGTACTCCCGAGCCGGGCCGGACCCGTCCCATTCGTAGAGCCCGCGGTACCTGTCCTGCTCGTCGGCAGCCACCCACAGTTTGGTGACGAAACCGGGAAACCCGGCGAACAGAACCGTGTTCAGCCGGCTGACGAGGCGGAAGTAGGCCTGTCCGCCGCGGCCGTTCAACCACCGCATCCGGAACGTCACCACGAGCACCGTCGGATCCAGCGACGGCGGTCGATCCACCGCCGTCTCACGGTAGACCCGGCCACAGGTCCCGTCGGCGAAGGTCAGCCGATCCCCGACCCGGGCCGGTGGCTGGTGCAGCCGTCCCCGCACCAGCAGCCCCATCGTCACCACCACGCACCGCACCAGGCGCCGGAGGGCCGCCGGCAGAGCGAGCGGGTGCACGTCGTCCTGGCCGTCGAATTCGTTCGCCATCGCGCCCCCTGTCGCCGCCGGACCACCTGTTCCAGCCAAGCGGATCGTCGAGGCTCCGGGCAGGGTCGATGGGCCCGACCTGCCCACCGGCGACCGGGGCCGCCCTGTGCCCGCCAGGCTGGAACGGGTTGCCGCAATGCTGGTTCGACGAGATCGCTACGCAGCGGCCGGGATCCGGTCATCTGAACCTGAACCCGACCAACTTGGGCCCTCCGTCCATCGAGGAACGCGTCGAACGCTCCCTGTTCTGAGCGCCACGGCGCCACCAAACTCGCTGTTGATCATGGGTAGAAGGCCGGTATCCCGGCGCCACAACAGCACTCCTCCCATGATCAACAGCGAGTTGGGCTTGCGTCGCTGGGCGCACACCGCCGCGGACGGAACTCGGATCCGCGCCGCGGCCCACCAATCCGGGACCGCCGCCGCTGCGAATGCCCACCCGTATCAAGCACGGATGCAGTTCGACGGGGCCACGCGGGCTTCGCCGCCGGTCGTCAAAGGAGTGGCTATGACATCGATGTATCGCCGAGCAGCAACGGGTGCGGCTGTCGGAATGGCGGCGATGGTGCTGTTCGCCATCCCGGCCGCCGCGGCCACCGGGTCGGTGCAGGCCGACCTGCAACCGGTCGCCGGCAACGGGGTGAACGGCGACGGCACCGCCATGGTCACCGTCGACGGCACGATGCTGACGGTCGACATGGGCGCCACCGGCCTGCTGGCCGACCAGCCGCATGCCGCCCATATCCATTTCGGCGCCGATGCCCGGCATGAATGCCCCACGCTCGGCGACGACGCCAACGCCGACGGGCACCTCAACACCAGCGAAGGTGGCCCCGCCTACGGCGAGATCGTGGTCTCGTTGACCAAGACCGGGGACACCTCACCGAATTCCGCTCTCGCGGTCGATCGGTTCGACACCGCACCGGGTGGAACCCTGCAGTACGAGCGGGGTTCCATCGAGGTCACCAGCACCGTCGCCGATGAGGTGCTCAGCGGTGAAGCGGTCGTGGTGATCCACGGCGTCGACTACAACGGCGACGGCAAGTACAGCGGCGACACCACGTCCGACCTCGACCCGTCCCTGCCGACCGAGGCCACCGACCCCGCCCTGTGCGGTGTGCTGGCCGCGTCGCAGATGAGCGGGATTCCCGCCGGTGGCGTGGAGACCGGTGGCGGGTCCACCGCCGGGGTCGAGCATGCCGGGCTGCTGGCCGTCGGCGGGCTCGCCCTGATCGGTGGAGCCGGACTGCTCACCTACCGGCGCCGCGCGCACGGCAGCGACAGCTGATGGCCGGCGACGCCGGGCGGTCGGGTCAGGGCCCCATCGCCCGGCGCCGCCCAGCACCCCGCAGCATCCTCATCGCCGTCGTCGGGATCGTTCTGTTGCTCGGCGGCGGCGCCGCGCTCACCGTCGGCCTGCTGAGCCAACAGAGCGCCCCGAACCCCGCGGCGTCCGCGCCGGCACCCAGCCCGACGCGGTCACCGGCGCCGACCACCAGCTCCCCTTCCGCCGTCCCGAGCACCGTGGTCGGATCGCCGGGATCGGGCTCGGCAAACACCGCGCCGCCGACGACCGTGTCGGGCATCCCCACGGCCACCGCCCAACCCTCGCAGCCCCCGGAACAGTCGGCCGCCGCACCGGCCCCCTCGGCGCCGGCCGCGGCCCGCCCGATCCATCTGCGAATCCCGGCGATCGAGGTCGACACCGAACTCATCGAGCTGGGGCTGGCCCCGGACGGGTCGCTGGCCGTGCCCGCACCCGGCCCGGACTACGACAAGGCCGCCTGGTTCAACGGATCTCCGGCCCCCGGCGACGTCGGCCCGGCCGTCCTGGAAGGGCACATCGACAGCGCGGCCAACGGGCCGTCGGTGTTCTTCGAGTTAGCCGCGCTCACCGCCGGCGACCAGGTGTTCGTCGATCGAGCCGACGGCAGCACCGTGTCCTTCACGGTCGACACCGTCGCTTCCTACCCCAAGAGCGACTTCCCCACGTTGCAGGTGTACCGCAACACCAGCGGCCCGGAGCTCCGGCTTATCACCTGCGGCGGCGACTTCGACTCCGGTGCCGGCAGCTACCTCAACAACACCGTCGTCTACGCCCACCAGAACGAAGGCTGACCAGCGTCCCCGCGAGCATCACCAGCGAGATCGAAGACCACAGGGCGGTCGAACGCGGACCGTCCTGCCGCTGACGACCTGCGCGGGCGTGCCCTCAGCCGCGCAGTGGGTGAAACGGGTTCAGGGTCCGCTCGCCAGTGCGGGTCTGTGCGTCGGCGACCCCCGCTTGGTAATTAAGCGCCCACGCCTCGCGTTGGCTCTCGGTCACCCGCTCCTCCAGCTCCGGCAGGTCGACGTGCGCAACAGACCCTGCCTGCCGATCGCCGCGATCTGTGTGACCGACCGCCGAGTCCGTCTGTTGACCGCTGTCGTTCCGCGACTCTCCGCCGCTGGCCCGATTCAGCCGTTCACGCTCGACCGCGATCTCCCGTTCCAGTTGGTCCAACCTGGACAGCTGCTCCTGCCGGGTGCCGGAGCGAGAAGGGAGATTGCCTCAAGACGAACCGCTTGGATTCTTCAGTCCATCTGGGAAGGAATGCACAATGATCAAGAAGATGCTGGCCGTGTTGATCGGACTGTCCGTCGCGGCACTGCTGTCGATCGGTCTCGCTGGCCCGGCCACCGCCGACCAAACCACCCAGCCGGCAACCATCGACCCCACCACGACGCCGCTCACCGGCACCTTGTCCGACGGCTCCGGCGCTGTCCAGGGCACGTTTGCCGTACAAAGGTTCATCACCGCACCGGACGGGACCGCACAGGCTGTCGGTTCCTTCACCGGCACCATCACCGATGGCAGCGGCGCCGTCACCCAGGGCACGCAGGACCTGGCGATCCCGGTCGACCTGGCCCAGAGCAGCGGCTCCTGCCAGATTCTCGACCTCGTTCTTGGCCCGCTCAATCTTGACCTGCTCGGCCTGCAGGTGCATCTGGACACGGTGCACCTGAACCTCACCGCCCAGGCCGGAGCCGGCAACCTGGTTGGCAACCTGCTCTGCGCGATCGCCGGACTGCTGGACGGCCCCCTGCCGCTCAGCACGGTCCTGAGCCAGATCGTCGCCCTCCTGAATCAGCTGCTGGGCGCCCTGGCCTGAGCCGGACGACAGCATCCCGGTCACGCCCCCTACCCGGGGGCGTGACCCGTGCCGGCTTCCGCGCCGGGCGAGTACCGCCTTGGTCGTAGCATCGGCAACGGCTCGCACCGGGCGCCGGAGGACCGTGTCGGCCCGCGTCCTTCCTGCCGCGTCCTGGGGCGGCTCGGCCTGGCACGCCCGCTCATCAAGAACGATCGGTTCCGGCATGGCCGGTATTACTCCCTTGCCGCCGGCACGTCAGTCAGAGCGACGTGCAGACCTTGCGATCGGATCACGGTGGACGGACGGCCTCGCACGGCCAACCCCGGGGGGAATCTGCCAGTGCCGAGACCTATCACCGGGCCCCGGAAGCCTGGCGCCTGCCCCGGCTCAGAAGTCGGAAGCCAGACGGGTCGATCACGCCGGAACGGCCAGCGGCTGAGCGGTCCCTCACCGGCCGAAGCGCTGCCGCGCAGCCGGTGTCGTGGGCGTGAAGAAATTGACCAGGTTGCCATCGGGGTCGCGGAACAGCACCGACCGGTTCCCCCAGGGCAGGTCGGTCGGCTCGCTGACGAAGTCGCTGACGACCTCCCGCAGCGCCGGGAGCAGCGCGTCGACATCGTCGACCAGGAAATCGAGGCACACGCTCCGGTTCGCGCCGGCGTGGGCGCACCCCGGACCGAGCAGCGGCACCGTGTCGGTGCTGGCGATGGCCAGCGTCCCACGGGGCGTGGTGATCTCACCGAACAGCGGATGAAGCCGGTTCGCGGTCAGGCCGGTGATCCGCTCGTAGAACGTGATCAGAGCGTCCACGTCGTCGGTGAAGATGCGGGTCGCGGCGAGTGCGGTCATGGGTTCTGGCTCCTTCATGGTGCGGGTTCATGGTGCGGGTCGCCCCTGGTCGGGGACGCCGCCGACGGTAGGGAGGAACCCGGGCAGAACATGTCCGGGTTCGACGGCAGAATCGCCCTCATGACACCCGTCGCCCGCACCCTCGAGGTGCTCGAACTTCTGCAATCCGCGGGGGTCCGCACGGCCACGGAACTCGCCGAACGCTTCGACGTCGACGAGCGGACCATCCGCCGCACGGTCGACCGGCTGCGCGATCTGGGCATCCCGATCGAGGCACGGCCGGGCCGCTATGGCGGTTATCGCATCGCGGCGGGCTGGCGGATGCCACCGCTGATGCTCGACGAGAACGAGACCGTCGCCGTGCTCGCCGGCCTGCTGGCCGTACCGGGTTCCGGCACCGTCCCGACCGGCCACACGGCCACGGCGACGGCCACCGCGATCGCCAAAATCCGCCGGAGCCTGCCGGCGCGTCTGGCCGCGCGCGCCGATGCCCTCCTCGCCGCGGCGGTCGTCGGCAGCCCCGATGCGGCGCCCGCCACCGATCCCGAGATCCTGCTGACCGCCGCCGATGCGGTCCGGATGCGGCGCCCGCTGACCCTGGACTACCGATCCGGCGAGGACGTCCTCACCCGGCGCACGCTGCAACCCCATGATCTCGTGGCGCACCGGGGACGTTGGTACCTGGTCGGTCTGGACTCATCGTCCCGGCAGCGCCGCACCTTTCGACTCGACCGGGTGCGGGCGCTGCGCCCGCTGAGCGGCACCTTCCCGGCGCCAGCCGAGCATCGACCGCTCGAGGATCTGCTAGCGGGTTTTGCCCGCGCCGACTATCGGTACCGCATCGACCTTCGCGTGCGCGCCGGCTACCAGCACATCCGGGATCGCCTGCCCGCCGGCCTCGCGATCATCGAGCCGCTCGGTGACGGCGCGGACAGTGAGATCCGTTGGTGGCGGGTGACGATCCACGCCCAACGACTCGACTGGCTGCCCCCGAAGTTGCTGGCTCTCGAGTGTCCGGTCGTCATCGATGAACCGGCCGAATTGCGCGACGTCGTCCGGGCCGCCGCCTCGAGCCTCGCGGCCATGGCCGGCTGCGACCAGGAGCGGCCCACCCCGTCGTGATGCCCAGCGCGCCCGGCAGGATTCGAACCTGCGACCGGGAGATTAGAAGTCTCCTGCTCTATCCAGCTGAGCTACGAGCGCATGAACGATGAGCCTAACGGCTGCGAAGGGTGCGGGGGTCCACTGCGCCGGTCACGGCTGGGCCACGGCCTCGATGGCGTCGGCCCTGCCCGCGAGTGACGCCCGCCCACCGACATCCCCCATCCGATCCGACCGGCGGTGGGGCTGCTCACCTCTGGTTGTCTGATTTGGCCGTTTTTGTATCTTTCGGGGACATCCGACCGTCCGCTGGGTGACAGTCATCGTCGACTGGATGGAACCGTGATGCTGCAACGCAACCCTGCGCCGGTCGATCGGGGTGCCCCGGCCACCGCGCGCCGGAGGCACCCCGGTCGTCGGCCCGGCCGCGGACTGGCTCACCCCGGCGTGGCCCTGAGCCTGCTGGTGGCGGCGGTCGTCGCGAGCGGGTCCGCGATCGGCGCGCTGCTCGCCGGCGGCTCGCTGGGCCGTGACATCGACACGTTGGCCGGACATCCCCGGACCGCGGTCGCCGCCGACTGGATCGTCATCGTGGGGTTCGGTCTCACGCTGGTCCTGGGCACGGTGCTGGCCACACAGGTCGTCTTCGACCCGCACTGCCGCGCGATCGCCGGCTTCGCCCGGCTGGCGGCCGTCCTCGCGGTCGTCGGCGAGTGCGCCGGCATCCTCGCCTCGGGGCTCGACCAGCCGGTCGCCGCCGCGGTGGCCAGCGTCCTCACCGTCGGCGCGGCCCTACCGGCCAGTCTGGTGGCGATCACCGGACTCGGGTTGACGGCGGTGCGGCTGGGCGCGCACGTCAGGACGGACGGCCCGGGGCTGGCCGCGGAACCGGGACCGACCGTCCCGACGGGCCCGGCCGAGGCCGGTCCCCGGACCCGGTGGCGCCGCGGGTACGACACCGGCCGGGGCCCGGACCTGCAGGCCCTGGACGCCGCCGTCGGCGACCGGATCGGCGTCGGCCTGTCCGGGGGCGGGATCCGCGCCGCCAGCGTCATGCTCGGCGCCTTCCAGGACCCGGACATGCGCGAGAAGGTGCTCAACCGCGCGCGGTACCTGGTGGCCGTCTCCGGCGGCGGATTCGTCGCGGGGGCCTTTCAGCAGGCGCTGACCGCGGCCGGGCCGGCCCCCACCGGCGACGAGACGGTCCTGCGAGATCCTCGTCTGGCCTTCGTCGAGGGTAGCCCCGAGGAGGACCATATCCGCAGGCACGCAAGCTATCTCGCGGCCAACCCGGTCGAGGTGCTGGTCGCCCTCGGGCTGCTGATGCGGCACCTGCTGCTGAATCTGGTGCTGCTGTTCGGCCCGGCGATCGCGCTCGGTGTCCTGGCCGGCTGCTTCCTCAACCGGGTCCCCCTCACCTCACTGCGGGTCGCCGCGGACGGGACGACCACGCGCCTGGAGTTCGCCGCGGAGGCCCGCACCACCTGGATCGCGATCGCCGCCGTCGCGCTGCTCGTTGTGCTGAGCTGGCTGGGTGCGCAGTGGGCGGCCGCCCACTGCGATCCGTCCGGCCGACCCGGCCTTGCCCACCGGCTGCGTCACGCGCTGAACTGGGCGACTCCCGCCATCGGCCTGGTGTTCTGGTCCGTCGTTGCGCTCACTCTGGGCCTGCCCGCGGTGATCTGGGCGGCGGCCTGGATCCTGAGCCTGGGCGATCGGACGGCCGCCCTGGGCGGCTCGGTCGGAGCCGTGCTCATCACCTACGGCGCGAGCCTGGCCGCCCTGCTCTGGCGACATCGCAAGTACCTCACCGATGATTCGCCGCAGATCCCGCAGGCCGTGCCCCGCGGCGTCGGCCAGATCCTGCTGGTCATCCTGGCTTTGGGCGCATTGGCGGCATGCTGGCTGCTGTTGTTCGGCGGCGCGGCGACGACGGTCCTGGGCGCCGACCACACGGGCGACTGGGTCGGCGCCGTCCTGGTGTTGCTCGTCGTCGTGTTCCTGGGTGGTTTCGTCGACGAGACCACGTTGAGCCTGCACCCGTTCTACCGCCGGCGACTGGCCCGGACGTTCGCCGTCCGGTCGGTCCGGCGGCCCGGCGAGCCCGCTCTGGCGGTGCCGTTGGCACCGGCCGAGCGCACCACGCTGTCCCGCTACGGCGTCGTCGCGCCGGCCGTGGCCCGGCAGTTTCCCGAGGTCATCTTCGCCGCCTCGGCCACGGTCGGCGACGGTCGCACCCCGGCCGGCGCCAACCGGGTCTCCTACACCTTCAGCAGCGAGTTCGTCGGTGGGCCGGAAGTCGGTTATGTGCCGACCAGCAAGTTGGAGCGGCAGCTGTCCCCGCGGCTGCAACGCGACCTCACCGTGCAGGGTGCGGTCGCTCTGAGCGGCGCCGCCCTGGCCGCCTCGGTCGGCACCCAGAACGCCAAGTGGTATGAGGCACTGTTCGCCGTCAGTGGTCTGCGGCTGGGCGCGTGGATGCCCAACCCGGGCTTCCTCACCGGTCAGACCGGGCGCGGGGGCCGCGCCTGGTACGAACCGGGGCTGCCCCGGGTCCGGCGCATGAGCTACCTGCTGCGCGAACTGTTCGGCGCCCACCCCGCCGGGGCGCCGCTGGTCCAGGTCAGTGATGGCGGCTTCTACGACAACCTCGGCCTGATCGAACTGTTCCGCCGCCGGTGCACCACCATCTGCTGCATCGACGCCAGCGCCGACAGCCCACCCGTGGCCGCCACCGTCGCCCAGGTGGTCGGCCTGGCCTACCAGGAGCTGGGGGTGCGGGTCCACCTGGACGACGCGCCCTTCGCCACCACCCCCGGGTCCGGCAAGCCGCCCACCGACCGGCCGAGCCTGCCCGGCCTGGACCAACGGATGTCCGAAACCGGCGTGATGAGGGTGCGATTCACCTACCCGCCGGAGTCGGGGCTGCCCGCGGACCGGCGCACCGGCACCCTGGTGGTGGCCAAAGCGCTGCTCTGGCCCAGCCTTCCGTACCAGCTGCAGGCGTATGCGGTGGACAACCCGGTCTTTCCGCACGACAGCACCGCCGACCAGTGGTTCGACGACGGCCAGTACGGCGCCTACACCGCGCTCGGACGAGCCCTGGGCGCAGCGGCCGCCGCCGCTCTGACCGCCCGCGTCGACGATCCCGCGGTCACCCCACCCGCCGGCGCCGAAAAGATCCGGCTCAGTTGCGCTCGGCCTGCCCCCGCCGCCAGTACCCCATGAACGCGACCTGCCGCCGGTCGACGCCCCGGTCGGTGACGATCGCCCGGCGCAGCGCCTTGACCGCGGCGGCCTCCCCGGCCATCCACGCGTAGAACCCCTGGCCGGCCGGATCCGGGCTGTCCCACAACAGTTCCCGGTCGACGTCGACGTCCTCCAGGGGCTGCTCGCCGGCCACCCGGACCGCGTCCACCCAGCGGGCGTGACCGTCCAGCCAGTCGGTGACCGCCGGCCCGAGCAGCGCGCCGGTCGCCCGGGGTCCGCGGGCCAGCCACTGGATACGGGCAGTGGCCGGCACCTCCGCGGGCAGCCGATCGCGGCCGTCGGGCACCTCGACGAACGCTCGGGCGCTCACGTCCGGGCGGCCGGCCAGACTCTCCAGAATCCCCACGATCGCCGGTGCGGCCGTCTCGTCACCGGCCAGGAGCAGCCGGGTCGCCGCGCCGGGGCGCCAGTCGATGCCCTGGTGCCGGTCCGGGCTGCGGGCATCCGGGCCGACCAGCACCACCTGGTCGCCGGGCACCGCCGCCCGCAGCCAACGGATCGCCGGACCTGCCGTCCCCGGCGCCGACTCGTGATCGACCAGCACGACGTCGACCTCGGCGTCGCGAGGCCGGGCGCGGCGCACGGTGTAGGTGCGCAGCGCCGGGCGGCGCTCGTCGGGCAAGGCGCGCCATCGCCCGTACCACTGGGCGTCGGCGGAGGACCCCGCTCCGATGCCCAGGCCGTCCAACCCGCGCGCCCCCTCCGGCAGGATCAGCTTGATCCGCTGGTCCAGACCGTCGTCACCGAACTCACGCAACTCCGGCGCGGCGAAGGTCACCTGGCGAAAGGACGGGCTGAGCCGGCAGACCCGGCTGACCCGCACCAGGAACGGTCGGTAGGCCGGTCGACCCGGCTCGACCGCCACCGTGGCCTCGACATTATCTAAGGTTTGCATTACCTAAGTATGACGGGCCTGACCGGAATCGCCAGCCTGGCCCCGCGTGGCGAAGATCGCAGCGGTTCGCCCGGTCGGGGCCGCCGCGGCGGCCGCGGGCGGCGGCACCATGAAAGAGGTGATCGGGCCGATCCGCGCCCGGCCGTGAGGATGTGAGTTCGATGCCGCTGTCACCCGACGAGCAGGTCCGCCTGGACGAGATCGAGGCCCACGTCCGCGCCGCCGATCCGTCCTGGTCGGCCCGCCTCGACGGGCCCGCGGCCGAGCGGGCCCGGCGGCGCGGCATCGTCCGCTGCTTGCTGATGCTGCTGGCCGGCACCGCCGTCATGGTGATGGGCGCCGCCGCCGTCAGCGGAAGCGAATCGGTCGGGATGGCCGTGGCCGCCGCCGGTGTCGGGCTGATGGTGCGGGCCCTGCTGATGGCCCGTGAGCTGAACCCGCCGCAACCCGGCATCGGCTGACTAGGCGTCCGCTGATCAGGAGTCCGCTGATCAGGCGTCCGCTGATCAGGAGTCGGCCGCCGGCGGAGCATCGGGCGATGCCCCGGCCCGCGTGCGGGTCGCCGCGGTCAGCACGGCCACCAGCGCCACCAACACACCGGCGGTCAGGTAGAGCGGGGCCGGCACGAAGGTGTCGGCCAGCACCACCGCGGCGGCGATCGAGGTGGCCACCGGGATGATCCGCGGCCGCCCGGGCTGCGCCCGCAATGCCGTGATCACCAGCAGGAAGATCGTCACCGGCACGGTGGTCGCCGCCGCGGACACGACGTAGCTGATGCCGTGGGTCTCCTGCTCCTCGTAGGCCACCGCCACGACCAGCCCGGCCCCTACGGCTGCAGCCGCGGCGAACAGCAGGTAGTGGCCGTAGCCCCACAGGAACGCCGCCCGGGCCGCGTTGATCTCGGGGACCGATTCGTGGTCGAAGTAGACCCACCACAGGCAGAACATGGTGATCACGGCCGCCGCGGCCATGCCGATGATGGTCGCCGAATGACCCGACCGGTCCATCGCCGACTGGAAGGCCAGGGTGGCCGCGGTGACCGACTCGCCGAGCACGATCACCGTGAACAGCCCGTAGCGCTCGGCGATGTGGTGCGGGTGGTACGTGGTCGGGGTCGGCCGCTCGGCGACGATCGGCACCGACAGCTCGAGCAGCACGCCGACGGCGAACCCGGCCAGGACCCAGCTCGACGGCACCAGCAGCAAGGCCACCCAGAACACCTGCACCGCGGCCACTCCGACCGCGTACCGGGTGGCCGTCCGTCGCCGGGGCGGATCGGCGGCCGCCGCCCGCAACCATTGGCTGACCGTGGCCAGTCGCATGATCACGTACCCGATGACGATGACGGTGAAGTCGTTGTCGGCGAAGACCCGAGGCACGCCGGCCGCGATGACCAGCGAGCCGGCGATCTGCACGAGCACGAGCAGCCGGTACGGCACGTCGTCGGTGTCGTACGCCGAGGCGAACCAGGTGAAGTTCATCCACGCCCACCAGATGGCGAAGAACGTCATCAGGTAGGCCAGAATCGCCGATCCGACGTGGTTCTCGATGAACCCGTGGTCCAGCCCGGCCGCCGCCTGGGCGACGGCGACCACGAAACACAGGTCGAACAGCAGCTCCAGCGGGGTGGAGACCCGGTGGCTCTCCTCCGCCGGCCGTGCCCGCATCGGGACGTACCAGGCCCGCCGGATCACTGGATGGCTCATCTCGCCGCCTGCGCATGCTGCCCGTGCATGCGTAGACCCTAATCACCCGGTGGCGGGCGGTGGTCAGCTCCTCCGCGACCGGGTGCCCGACTCAGAACCCGCCGTCGAAGCCCCCGCCGTCAAAACCACCCGAGTCGTAGCCACCCGAGTCGTAGCCACCGGCGTCCCCGCCCATGTCGCCACCGTTGTCCCCGCCCATGTCCCCACCGTCTCCGGCGGCGTCGGCGTACCCGGCGTCGTACCCGGCGTCGAAGTTCGCCCCGGCCATGCCGGCGAACAGGGTCGAGGCCACGAGGTAGGTGCCCACCCCCCAGGCGCCGGCGACCAGGGCCGGCTTCCACCAGGGTTCGGAGTACCAGCCGCGGGGCACCGGCCGGCCGGCGACCATGCCACCCGGGTAGTAGTGCTGGGTGCCCCGACCCGGCGTCGGCGACGCCTCGTACTCATGGCCCTCGACGGTGACCGCGCGCGCCTCGGTGACCGCGCCGGCCCGCTCCTGGCCGGGGATCGCCGGCAGCTCGGGGCCGGGGTCCAGGCCCAGCGAGGTGCGCGCAGCCCGGACGTAGTAGAGGCCTTCGTAGGCGGTCTGCTGGGCGAGCCGGTACTGCTGCACCGACTTGGCCTGCTCGACCTGGGAGCCCGCGGCCGTGTAGCGCTCGGAGGCGTCGGCCAGGGCCTGCTTGGCGGCGGGATCGTCGCGGGGGTCCAGCGCGTAGACCTGCCCGCCGAGCCGCTCGACCCAGCGGCGGGCCTCGGCCTGGGCGTCCTCCAGCGACCGGGTGGCGGTCACTGTCCGCTGGCGCATGTACCACACACCGGCGACGACGATCGCCGCGATGATCACGATCCACAGGAGCGAGTCCACGTTTGTCAGTCCCTTTCGGCTGTCGATGGGCGGCCGGTGGTGGCCGCGGCCGCGCCTTCGGGTGAACGTCCCGGCGGGACGATTCGTTCCGTCAGCGGCGCCGTTTGCGGGTGCCGAAGACCGACCGGCCCAGTGCCCCGCCGAGCGAACTGCCCAGCGATTTCATGAAGGAGGTGACCGCCGGGTTGCTCAGCACCTCCCCCAGACCGCTGCCCGATCCGGGCGAGGGCTGCGACCGGGTGGTTGGCGGCGCCGGCTCGTCCAGGTAGGGGTTGTACGGCTCCGGGGTCAGGCTCGGCCAGCCGTCGGGCCCGAGCGAGGGCGCCGGCGGCGCGGCGGACCCCGAGGGTGCCGGCGCGCTCGGGGCCGGCGCGCTCGGGGTCGGGGCGGGCGGGGCGAGCCGCGCGGTGAGCATCTCGTAGGCCGACTCGCGGTCGACGTCCGATCCGTACCGGGCGAACAGTGGTGAGGCGGCCACCGCGGCGGCGACGGTCGCCGGCGGCGCCGGCGCCATCAATGTCCGCGGGGCGCGCACCCGGGTCCAGGCGACCGGGGTGGGCGAGCCTTTTTCGGACAGCACGGTGACGATCGCCTCGCCGGTGCCCAGCGAGGTCAACGCCGCCGACAGGTCGTAGTCCTGGGTGATCGGGTACGTCTTGACCGTGGCCTTGAGCGCCTTCTGGTCGTCCGGGGTGAATGCGCGCAGGGCGTGCTGGATCCGCGCGCCCAGTTGGGAGAGCACGGCGGCGGGCACGTCGGTGGGCAGCTGGGTGCAGAAGAACACCCCGACACCCTTGGACCGGATGAGTTTGACCGTCTGCTGCACGGCCTGCAGGAACGCCTTGGATGCGTCGGCGAACAGCAGATGCGCCTCGTCGAACAGGAACACCAGCTTGGGCTTGTCGACGTCGCCGACCTCGGGCAGCTGCTCGAACAACTCGGCCAGCAGCCACATCAGGAAGGTGGAGAACAGGGCCGGGTTGGTCTGCAGCCCGGAGGCCTCGAACAGGGTGACGATCCCGCGGCCGTCGGCGCCCACCCGCAGCAGGTCCTCGACCTGCAGCTCGGGTTCACCGAAGAAGCGGTCGCCGCCCTGGGCGTCGAGGTTGGTGACCGCCCGCAGGATGACTCCGGCGGTGGCCTTGGACACCCCACCCAGCCCGCGCAGGTCCTCCTTCCCCTCGTCGCTGGTCAGGTGCATGATCACCGCGCGCAGGTCCTTCAGGTCCAGCAGCGGCAGGTTGCGTTGGTCGGCCCAGTGCACGATCAACCCGAGGGTGGACTCCTGGGTCTCGTTCAGGCCCAGCACCTTGGACAGCAGGATGGGTCCGAACGAGTCGATCGTGGCCCGCACCGGGATGGCCGTGCCCTGACCGTTCAGGCTGAGGAACTCGACCGGAACGGTGGCCGGCGCCCAGTCGTCGCCGGTGTCCCGGGCCCGCTGCTGGATCTTGGCGTTGGGTTCGCCGGAAACGGCCAACCCGGTCAGGTCGCCTTTGATGTCAGGCATGAAGACCGGGACGCCGGCCGCGGACAGCTGCTCGGCGAGCACCTGCAGGGTCTTGGTCTTGCCGGTGCCGGTCGCGCCGGCGACCAGGCCGTGCCGGTTGAACATGGACAGCGGGATCCGGACCAGGGCGGTGGGTTCGGCCGTCTGGTCGATGACCACCGACCCGACCACGACGGCCGGCGCTGTCGTGTCATATCCGTGTGCGATGCGCTGGGCGGCCTGCTCCGCCGCCGCTGCTGGTGTCGTCACTGGCGCCCCCGATCCGGTGTCGACCCGGAGCCTAACGGTCCTGTCGGACCACGGGTCTACTGTCAGCAACCGTGAATGATCGACTGGTGTGGGTGGACTGCGAGATGACGGGCCTGGATCTGGGCACCGACAAACTCATCGAGATTGCCGCCCTGGTGACCGACAGCGACCTGAACATCCTGGGCGAGGGCGTCGACGTGGTCATCCACGCCGATGACGCGGCCCTGGCCGCCATGCCCCAGGTGGTCACCGAGATGCACGCCAAGTCGGGGCTCACCGACCGGGTGCGGGAGTCGACGGTGACCATGGCGCAGGCCGAGCAGCTCGTGCTGGACTACATCCGGGAGTTCGTCCCGGAGCCGAAGTCGGCGCCGTTGGCCGGCAACTCGATCGCCACCGACCGCGGCTTCATTGCCCGCGACATGCCGCTGCTGGACGACTACCTGCACTACCGGATGGTCGATGTGTCCAGCATCAAGGAGCTGTGCCGGCGCTGGTATCCGCGGATCTATTTCGGCCAGCCGGCCAAGGTCATGTCCCATCGGGCGTTGACCGACATCACCGAGTCGATCCGGGAACTGGCCTACTACCGGGGCACGGCGTTCGTCCCCGCGCCCGGCCCGACCGGCGAACAGGTGCTGACCGCGGCCACCGAGGTCTCGGCGCGGTACGCCGGGACTGTGGTCATGCCACCCCCGGAGAGCCTGTAGACTCCTCCGGGTCCGCGTGCCGCTGGTGCGGTGCGCAGGTCGTGGTGAGCGTAGCTCAGTTGGTAGAGCCCCGGCTTGTGGTGCCGGTGGTCGCGGGTTCAAGTCCCGTCGCTCACCCTGATGGGGCGAGGTTCGTACCTCGACCAGAGGATCTCCTCTGGTCCGGTACGGACCTCGCCCTTTTTCCTCCCGCCCGTCATGGTCGTCATCGCAGGTAGTCCATCCCCATCGCACTGCGCACCCGAGCCAGGGTGTCCCCGGCCACGGCGGTCGCCGCCGCGATGCCGTCGAGCAGCACCCCGTCCAACTGGACCGGATCGGCGAGCAGCTCGGCGCGGCGGCGCCGCAGCGGTGCCAGCTCCTCGTTGATGGTCTCGATGGCCTGCCGTTTGAGCTCGGCCGCTCCCCCGTCCCCGATCTCGTCGGCGACCGCTGCCGGGTCGCGACCGGTGATCTCGCCGATGATCGCCAGCAGGTTGGCAACCTGGGGTCGACTGGTCGGTTCGAAGGTGATCCGGCGGGTCGAGTCGGTCTGCGCGGCCCGGACGATCGCTGCGGTCCGGTCCGCGGTGTCACCCAGGGCGATCGTGTTGCCGCGGGTCTTGGACATCTTCGCGCCGTCGGTACCCAGCAGGTTCGGCGTGCCGCTCAGCAACGGCTCGGGCAGGGCGAACACCGGCCCGTAGCGCTCGTTGAACCGCCGGGCGATGACCCGGGTCAGCTCCAGGTGCGGGAGCTGGTCACGCCCCACCGGCACGACCGTGCCGCCCACCCCCAGGATGTCGGCCGCCTGATGCACCGGGTAGGTCAGCAGCAGCCCGCCCAACGGCCGCCGGGATGCCAGTGCCTCGGCCTTGACGGTGGGGTTGCGGCGCAGTTCGGCGTCGGTGACCAGCGACAGAAATGGCAGCATCAGCTGGTTCAGGGCCGCGACCGCGGAGTGCGGAAAGATCACGCTGCGGGCCGGATCGAGCCCGGCGGCCAGGTATTCGGCGACCAGGGTGCGCACCCGGTCGCGGACCGGCCCGAGATCCGAGCGGTCCGTGATGACCTGATAGTCGGCGATGACGACGACGACGGGCACGCCGAGGTTCTGCAGCTGGACCCGGTTGCGCAAAGTGCCCAGATAGTGGCCCAGATGCAGCGCACCGGTGGGTCGATCGCCCGAGAGCACGCGAAACGTGTGCGGGTGACGGCGGATTCGTTGCTCAAGCGGTTCGGGTGCGCGGTGGACGTCGGTGGGGGTGAGGACGGCAGTCATGCCGGGGCTCCTTCGGGGCAGGGCCACCGCGACGGTCGCCCGCATTCACCGAAAGAGGGGATGCGATGTGGAGCAGGTCCACGACGGCCGCGCTGCGGCGGCCGGAGGTCGGGGACATCACGGAACGCCGTCAGGCGTTCCGCCACCAGGACTGGTGCGAGGAGAACTCGGAGGTCATGCCCGCGACGGTAGCAGGTGCTGCCCCGGGTGCACCAGGGTCCGTCGCTGGACTCCGGTCGCCGTGCCGTGGCTGCCCGGCACGGCGACCGGAAGACTGCGTGGCGGCGGCCTCGCTGACCTAGCCGCCGCTGACCACCGCCGGGAGCCGCGCGGACTCCTCGTCGGTGAACAACCGGGATCGAATCAGGAATCGTTGTCCCGTCGGCGATTCCACGCTGAAGCCACTCCCCCGACCGGGCACCACGTCCACGGTCAGGTGGGTGTGGCTCCAGTACTCGAACTGGGACTGCGACATCCAGAACGGGATGGCCTGCGCCAGGCCGGCATCCAGCTCGGCCAGACGGACGTCGGCGCCACCGACCCGGAACTCGCCCAGCGGGTAGCACATCGGCGCCGACCCGTCGCAGCACCCGCCGGACTGGTGGAACATCAGCGGTCCGTGCAGCTGGGTGAGCTCGGACAGCAGGGCCACCGCCTTGGGCGTCAGCGCGACCCGGGCCACCGGCTCCGGCGCCGTGGCACCGGCCGCCGGTTGACCCGAGTCCGCCGACATGCGCTGCGGCATCAGAAGAATCCGACCGCGCTCTGGGCGTAGGACACGAGCAGGTTCTTGGTCTGCTGGTAGTGGTCGAGCATCATG
Organism: Nakamurella multipartita DSM 44233; assembly: GCF_000024365.1. Taxonomy (NCBI): domain Bacteria; kingdom Bacillati; phylum Actinomycetota; class Actinomycetes; order Nakamurellales; family Nakamurellaceae; genus Nakamurella; species Nakamurella multipartita. The sequence goes on along the minus strand of NC_013235.1, from coordinate 1,955,621 downwards.
TGGTGGTTCTCCCGGCCGATGCCGGACTGCTTGTAACCGCCGAACGCCGCGTGCGCGGGGTACTGGTGGTAGCAGTTCGTCCACACCCGGCCGGCCTCGATGCCACGACCGGTCGCGTAGGCCTGGGCCCCGCTGCGGGTCCACACCCCGGCGCCCAGCCCGTACAGGGTGTCGTTGGCGATCTTGAGGGCGTCGTCGGGATCGGCGAACGAGGTCACGGCCACGACCGGACCGAAGATCTCCTCCTGGAAGACCCGCATCGAGTTGTCGCCCTCGAAGATCGTCGGCTGGACGTAGAAGCCCCCGGCCAGATCGCCTTCGAGGATGGTGCGCTCGCCGCCGGTCAGGACCTTGGCCCCCTCGGCCTTGCCGATCTCGATGTAGGACAGGATCTTCTCCAGCTGATCGTTGGAGGCCTGCGCGCCGATCATCGTCGTGGTGTCCAGCGGGTTGCCCTGGATGACCTTCTCGGTCCGGGCCACCGCGTCGGCCAGGAAGTCGGTGTAGATCGAGGACTGGATCAGCGCCCGGGACGGGCACGTGCACACCTCACCCTGGTTCAGCGCGAACATGGTGAAGCCCTCGAGCGCCTTGTCGTAGAACGCGTCCCGCTGCGCGGCGACGTCCTCGAAGAAGATGTTGGGCGACTTGCCGCCCAACTCCAGGGTGACCGGGATCAGGTTCTCGGACGCGTACTGCATGATCAGCCGGCCGGTGGTGGTCTCACCGGTGAAGGCGATCTTGCGGATCCGCTTGGAGGACGCCAGCGGCTTGCCGGCCTCCACACCGAACCCGTTGACGACGTTGACCACGCCGGGCGGCAGCAGGTCCCCGATGATCTCCAGCAGCACCAGGATCGAGGCGGGGGTCTGCTCGGCCGGCTTGAGCACGACCGCGTTACCGGCGGCCAGCGCGGGCGCCAGCTTCCAGACGGCCATCAGGATCGGAAAGTTCCAGGGGATGATCTGGCCGACAACGCCCAACGGCTCCTGGAAGTGATAGGCCACGGTGTCCGCGTCGATCTGCGAGATCGAGCCTTCCTGGGCCCGGATGGCGCCCGCGAAGTAGCGGAAATGATCGATGGCCAGCGGGATGTCGGCGGCCAGGGTCTCGCGGACCGGCTTGCCGTTGTCCCAGGTCTCGGCGACCGCGATGGTCTCCAGGTTGGCCTCGATGCGGTCGGCGATCTTGTTCAGGATGACCGAGCGCTCGGCCACCGACGTCTTGCCCCATGAGGGAGCGGCGTTGTGCGCGGCATCCAGCGCCAGCTCGACATCTTCCGCGGTGGACCGCGCGACCTCGGTGAACACCTGGCCGGTTACCGGGGTGACGTTCTCGAAGTACTGGCCCTTGACCGGCGGCGTCCACTCGCCACCGATGTAGTTCTCGTAGCGGGGCTTGAAGCTGACCTTGCTGCCCGGCTGCCCCGGAGCTGCATAGACCGTCACATCGACCTCCTTGTCGCTTCCCCACGGCCCACCTGGGCCGTGCGATGGAGGAACCGTAGAAACGGCATCGTTGCGCCAACGTTGCGCGCGGGTGAGCGCGATCACGTGATCGCGCTCACCCGCGGGGGGCCGTGGACGACCGCGAATTACCAGAGTTGGCGGTAGGTCGCGGCGGCCTGCGTGTTCCCCGGTTCCCGGTCCTCGGGGTACAGGCTGAACAGCGAGTCCCCGTAGCCCGGGACGTTGAAGTAGATCTCGTACTCGACCTTGCCGGCGGCGGGGGTGCGAGACCCGTTGGCCAGCAACCAGTCGTGCACGAAGGCGATGAACGCGGGTGAGTCACCCCCGCCGGAGGCGTCGCCGGCCCTGCTGTCGTTGCCCCATTCCGGCAGGGCCATCGGCTTGCCGTGTTCGGCGGCGAACCGGCGGAAGGTCTCCGGCCCCCTGGGCCCACCCCGGTCGGTCGCTTCCCATTTCGCCTGCAGCTCTTGCGCGGTGTTGGCCCACGGCCAGAAGTTGTACTGGTCCACGCCGATCACGTCGACGACCGGGTCGCCCGGGTAGAGCGTGCGTACGTCGTACTCGTAACTGGACCCGGCGTTGGGGCACCAGACGATTCGCGCGCCCGGGAAATGCTGCCGGGCCAGACCGGCCCAGCGGACCCAGGCCGCTTTGAAGTTCGCGGTGTCGGCCGGGGTGACCCGCCAGGGGTACCACGAGCCGTTGAACTCGTGCGCGAACCGTAGGTACACAGCGCCGGCCGGCCGATTGCCCCAGGACGACCGCAGCACATCGAGCTGGTCGATCCACCGCGAGTCGTAGGCCCCGGCCGCCGCCTTGGCCCAACTCTCCCCGTCGAGCAACGCACCGAAGGCGTAGTCCAGCCGCGTGGCGTTGACGTAGGCCGCGAACTGCGGATATTGGCTGGGGCTGGCCACGTTCCAGCGCGGCGTGTCGATCGCATCCTGCGCGCTGTCCGTCGCCGCCCACAGCCCGACGATCTCCACGTCCCGGCCGCGCCAGGCGGCGAAGCTGCCGTCCTTGGTCGTGCTCGCGTCGGACTGCCCCGACCACCAGGTGCCGACCGAACCGGCGCCGGTGGTCGTGGAGCGCGGAGTCGGTGACCCAGTGGGCGATGCGGTGGTGGGTGAGTTGGTGGTCGACGGGGTGGAGGTGCGGCTGGTCGGGGTGGCGCTACCCGCGGTGGAGGCCGGACGGGTCGCGGTCACCGTCACCGTGCGCACCGAGGTCCGGGTGACCGTCACCGTCGATCCGCTGGGCAGCGACGCGTCGATGCGGTCCAGCCGGCAGGCCAGATAGCTTCGGTCGTCGGCCGAGTCGTCGCAGGGGTCTTTGCGGGCCGATGCGCTGGCCACCGAACCGATGAGCAGGACGCTGACCACCGTGGCGCCCAGAACCATCCAGATCTTGCGCATCGCGCTGTCCTCCCGCCCGGCGGATGGATGGCGCCGATCCCCGCGGCGTCACCATGAGGTTTACCCCGCGGGTAGCGCTGGCATTGGTCCATCAGTGACGGAGAGCGACCACTATCCGTCCTATTGTTGCGGATAGTAATCGGGCGACTCGCCCCGAACGGCGCGAGCGGAACTCCGCGGTGGCCCGCAAGGCCGGGAACCCGACGTCATCAGGGTCGGCCGGTCCGCCCACTGCGGTGCCGATCAGTGACGGATGAACCCGACGGCGTGAACTCCGCCCGGAACGAGCGAAATCCGGCCTGCGGGCCGCCCGAAGAGGCCGGGCCGGGCGACGGGGTCGGTCAGCGGGAGCGGACCGGGGCCGCGCCCAGTTCCCGCTCGATGCGCAACAGGTGCTCGACCAGCACCGGCTTGGTCGAGGGCGGCGCGAGCCGGACGGCGTGCCGCCAGATCAGCACGTCATCGCGGCTGCACGGCCGGTTGGCGAATCGCAGCACCGCCGGCGCATGGGCCGAACCCAGGACCGCCGAACGGATCTCGCGGTGCACCTCGTCCCGGGCGGCCTGCACCTCGGGTGATTCCGAGGACGGCAGCACCGGACCGGGGTAGGCCTCGACCGCGGCGGCGACATCGCCGCGCAACAGGCAGGCGCGCACCGTGTCGACGTCGGTCGTCAGCGCCGAGGTCAGCCGGTACGGGCGGCCGGAGAGCCCGAGCCCGGGCACCAACGAACGCAGCCGGCTCAGCTCGGCCCGCACGGTCACGGCGGCGACATCGCGCTCGTGCAGGGCGATGGCCAGCTGGTCGGCGCTGTACCCGGCCCGGTGCCGGGCGAGCAGGAAGAGCAACTCGGAGTGCCGCATGGACAGCTCCGTTCCGCCGGCGGGGTCGTTCTCCGCGCCGAGCAAGGCCCGGTCCCGACCCAGCACCGACAGCCGTTGCGTTCCGGCCGCCGTCAGCAGTGTCGGCCGGGCGGTGGAGCGTCGGGACGACTTGGCGGGCGGCCGGGTCAGGGCCAACATCCGCAGTTCGGTCTCGGCCGCCGCGGCCGCCGCCCGGACCAGACCGAGGACGGCCGGAGCGGCGACCTCGTCCCGTCCGGTGATGTCCAGCGCACCCAGCACCTCACCGGTGAGCGGGTCGTGGATGGGAGCGGCCGTGCACGACCAGCCGGCCACGTTGCTGGCGAAGTGCTCGCGGGCGAAGACCTGCAGGGCATGATCGAGTCGCATGGCCGCCGCCGGCGCATTCGTGCCGGCCACCCGCTCGTCCCAGCGAGCTCCGGCCACCCAGTTCATGGCTTCGGCGTGACGACGCAGCTGGGCATCGCCCTCCACCCACAGCAGCCGGGCGTCGGCGTCGGCGACGACGACGATCGCGCCGGCCTCCTCGGCCTCGTCGATCAGGAGCCGCCGCAGCAACGGCATCACCGACGCCAGCGGGTGCGCCGATCGGTAGGCCTCCAGTTCCCGGTCCAGCAGGTCGACCTCGGGCAGCACCCCGTCCGGGCTGACCCCGCTGGCCCGGGACAGGCGCCAGGAATCGGCCACCACCGGGCGGACGGAGCCGACCTCACCGGTGCTCAGGAAGGCGTCGTAGGCCCGTTCGAGCCGGTTGCGCTCACTGACCGCGTTCGACCCCTTGGGCAGCGCGAGGAACGAGGCGGGGGCCGGCCGGGTGACGCCCTCCCGGGAGCCCGCCGAGCGGCCGCTCGCTGAAGCCATAGGTTCCTCCGGATGGCGGGCAGCATCGTCGCTGGTCCGCAGCATGTCCGCCCAGGTTACCCGGCCCGGGCAAGCCGCCCCGAGCTGCGCAATCGGCCGCAGCGGTCGCCGCGCCGTCCGGGCGGCCGCACCAGCCGGGCCGGTCCGCCCCCCTGACCCCCCGGGCATGGCCGCTGACCAGGCGTTTCGTGTTCCGCGGGGGTGAGCATGTAGAGTCATCGCCGGTCCTGGAGCACATCCGGGGTCACGCGCCATTAGCTCAATTGGCAGAGCAGCTGACTCTTAATCAGCGGGTTCGGGGTTCGAGTCCCTGATGGCGCACTTCCGCAGATCAAGACCCTCACCGGGTCTTGGCCGGTGTCCGGCTCCTCGTCCTGTGGATTCATCGCACGGTTGATTGGTACCGGTCGAGGCCACGCAGCCTCACGGCACGTCCCAGGCCCGGCGCACCGATCCCGTCCGTCACGCGATGGTGGACCGGGCGGTCAGTTGAGTTGCCCTGCGGGCCAGAGCAAGATCTCGGTGACGGCCTCATGCTCGACGCCCGTACCGTTGTCGGCCGGCCCCCGTCGGATCACCGGATCCAGCCGCTCAGGCCGCCTGCCGGGCCGGGCCGTCTCGAGACCTTCGGGATCGGATGTCGGCTCGATGACCCCCTGACGACGACTCCCGCCCGGCGAGGGGTTGTCCGGGCCGCCTCCATCCCCAGCTTCCTGCCGTTGGCGACACGGATGGTTCAGTTTATTTCGTTATGCAAGCCGATCCGCGGTAGAGAGTGACCGGCGTCACTACCAACAGGATGATGACCGAGCACGTCCGCCATCCTGTGGTGAGCATCACCGGCTGTGACTCCCCTCTTCGTGAGTTGCATGCACTAACCAATGCCCTACCTCCGCCGGTCGTCGCGGCCAGCCGATTGGGGCCTCAGGTCAGGCCCGGGCACGCCAAGAGCGCGAGACCCGGCCACGCGGGTTGCCCGTCGGCCTCTGCAGGATCTCCCGAACCGTCGCCAAACATGGTTTCCCACAATACTTCTCGTGACTCCTGAACATGTCTCCACGGAGGCGGGTAGCCAGCATGACCGCCCGGCGGCCAGTCATGCGACCGGCGGAGTCCAGGCCCAGGCCCAATTCTGCGTATTGAGGCGAACTGAGACCTCTTGACGACTAGCTTGCTCTATGGTTGTATCTCGTTAGTAACTCGCTGAAAGTATGAGCACACTCACTGGAGAGACGATGCCCGAGCTGGTCCATGACGATCTGGCGCACCTCTGTGCCGGCGGTGTCAGCGTCGTCCTGGATACAGCGGGAGGCGGTCTCCCGACGGTCCTGTACTGGGGACCCGCTTTGAGTGAACTGTCGTCGGCAGATCTGGTCGAGCTCCGGCGAGCAACTCAGGCTCCGTTCGGCGATAGCCGCATCGACGTCCCCGAACGGGTGAGTGTGCTTCCCACCCCCGCCGAAGGGTGGGTCGGCCGCCCGGGAATCGCCGGAAGCTCGAATGGACAGGCATTCTCACCGCTGTTCCGACTTCTTGTGACCGAGATTGTCGAACGGAGCGAGACGGTGGCGACCGGTTTTCGCTATCACGCCGCCGACCCGACGGCCGAGCTGGACCTGGCCCTGGACGTCGAGTTGACCCACTCCGGACTGGTGCGGCTGCGGGCCGCGTTGATCAATCAGGGGTCATCGACCTATCAGCTGGACGGCCTGGTGCTGGCACTGCCGGTGCCGACCCGGGCCGATGAGCTGTTCGACTTCACCGGTCGGCATACCCGGGAGCGGTCGCCGCAGCGCTCACCCTTCCAGGTCGGTACCCACGCTCGCGAGTCCCGGCAGGGACGGCCCGGATTGGACTCTCCGTTCCTGCTGGCCGCGGGGACGACCGGCTTCGGTTGGGAGTCCGGTCAGCTCTGGGGATTGCACGTCGGCTGGTCCGGCAACCAGGTCAGCTATGCCGAGCGGATGTACAACGGGCTGAAGATGATTGGCGGCGGAGAGCTGATCCTGCCGGGCGAGGTACGGCTTGAACGTGGCGAAGGTTACGAATCACCCTGGCTCTACGGTGTCTTCGGCAGCGGTCTGAACGAGGTCAGTCGGCGGTTCCATCGGTTCCTGCGCTCGCGGCCCAGGCATCCGCGGACCGAGCGGCCCGTGCTGGTCAACACCTGGGAAGCGGCCTACTTCGACCACGATCTGCCGCGGCTGCTGGAATTGGCCGAGCGCGCTGCCCACGTCGGGGTGGAGCGATTCGTGCTCGACGATGGCTGGTTCCTCGGCCGTCGGCATGACTCGGCCGGTCTGGGCGACTGGCAGGTCGACCCCACCGTCTGGCCCAACGGCCTCAAACCGCTGATTCATCGTGTCGAAGAGCTAGGCATGCAGTTCGGCCTGTGGGTCGAGCCGGAGATGATCAACCTTGATTCCGAGCTCGCTCGTGAACATCCGGAGTGGATCTTCCGCGCCGGTGGACGGGAGGGCATCGCCACTCGGCAACAGCATGTGCTTGATCTGGGTCACCCGGAGGCCTACGCACATATCGCGGGGTGCCTGCACGCACTGTTGAACGAGTACAACATCGGCTACCTGAAGTGGGACCACAACCGGATGGTGGTCGAGGCGGGTCATTGGCCCACCGGCGTTCCGGGCGTGCATCGCCATACCTTGGCGGTCTATCGGTTGATGGACGAACTCCGAGCGGCTCATCCCGGTCTGGAGATCGAGTCGTGCGCGGGCGGCGGCGGCCGGATCGACCTGGAGATCCTCAACCGGACCGACCGGGTCTGGCCCAGCGACTGCATCGATGCCCTTGAGCGCCAACAGATCCAGCGGTACACCCAGCTCCTCCTCCCGCCGGAGCTGGTGGGCACGCACTTGGGTGACGCGGAGGCCCACTCGACCCGGCGTCGGCACCACCTCGGATTCCGGGCGGCGGCCGCCATCTGGGGGCACATGGGCATCGAGTGGGACCTGACCTCGACCAGTCCCGGCAAGCTGGACCAAGTGCGTCGCTGGGTCGAGTTGCACAAGCAGTTGCGCCCTCTGCTCCATTCCGGGGACGTTGTCGTCGGCGACCATCCCGATCCGGCCGTATGGATCAACGGTGTGGTCGCGGTGGACCAGTCCGACGCCGTCTTTGGCATCACCACCGTCGGTCGATCGGTCACCTTCCCGCCGGGCCGGGTCAGTCTTCCCGGCCTGGATCCGGTCAAACGCTATCGGGTGCAGCCCCTTCCACCGTCCGACCACTACCCCGGCACCAACCAGTATCCCGGTTGGTGGGACGAAGGCGTCGTCCTGTCGGGTCGAACCCTGCGCGAAGTCGGCGTGCAGATCCCCGCGATGTTCCCCGAGTACACCCATATCCTCCGCGCCCGCGCCGTGTCGGCGTGAGACCCGTCGGAGGTCCGCGGCGACCCCGCCGGCCACAAAGGAGTGAGTGAAGTGCCCACGACCGCCCTGCTCGAGAACGGAGGCACGACATGAGCGTCAGCAGCGCATCGGCTTCGACCCGTCCTGCCGCCCCGGTTAAGAAACGACGGGACATCGGCGATCTGAAGATTGCCCTTGTCTTCATCCTCCCGTGCCTGATCGGCTTCGGGCTGTTCTTCCTCTGGCCGACCATCCGGGGCTTCTACCTGAGCTTCACCAACTACGACGGCGGCAACAAGCCCGGCAAATGGGTCGGCCTGGCCAACTACCAGCAGATGCTGCACGACCCGGTGCTGGCCAAGTCCCTGTTGGTGACGGTCGAGTACGTGGTGATCAACATCGTCGTCCAGACCATTCTCGCGTTGATGATCGCGTTGTTGATGCAGCGGGTGGTCACGTCGACTCTTTCCCGTGGGACGTTGTTGACTCCCTACTTCATCGCCCCGGTGATCGCTGCCTTGGTGTGGTTCTGGATGCTCGATCCCAACCTGGGCATCGTGAACGTGATGTTGGAGAAGTTGGGTATCGGCAGCATCTCGTTCTTCGGGAGCAGTACCTGGGTGATTCCAACCATCGCCTTGGTCAACGTGTGGAAGTACATGGGTTATACCGCCCTGCTCATCTTCGCCGGCCTGCAGACCATCCCAACCAGCGTCTACGAGGCCGCATCCCTGGACGGCGCCGGCGAAGTGAAGCAGTTCTTCAAGATCACCCTGCCGCTGCTTCGACCGGTGATCGTGCTGGTGCTGATCACCTCCGTGACCGGGTCGTTCCAGGTCTTCGACACGGTGGCCGTGACCAGTAAGGGCGGACCGGCCAACTCGTCGAACGTCATCCAATACTACATCGTCGACCAGGCGTTCAACCGCAGCCACTTCGGTTACGGGTCAGCCATTTCCGTGCTCTTGTTCGTCATCCTGGTGGTCGTTGCGCTGATCCAGTTCAAGGCGCTGCGCGGCCGCGAGTCGGACCTGGCCTAGGAGAACTCGATGACTTCACACAATCCGCCGGTGTCGATCGAGGCGCTGGACGCGCACGACGACATCCAGCACGGGAGCCACCCCGAACCGAAGGAGGGCCGACGGTTCTCCTGGGGACGGCTGTTCGTCTGGGTGGTTGCGATCGGATTCATGTTTGTAACCCTGTTCCCGTTCTACTGGATGGCGCGGACTGCGTTCTCCAACGGCGCGCTGCTGGCCACCGAACCGGGAAGTCTGCTGCCGGTCGACCCGACCCTGGGTGCGTTCAAACGGGTCCTTGGTCTGGGCACGATCGAACAGGCGCAAGCCGAGGGTGGTTCCGGCGCATCGGTGAACTTCTGGCTCGCCCTGCGGAACTCGATCATCATCGCCACCACCGTGACAATCGGCCAGACCCTGTTCTGCGCGATGTCCGCCTACGCCTTCTCGCGCCTGCAGTGGCCGGGACGCGACGTGGTGTTCGGAGTGTTCCTGGCCGCCCTGTTCGTGCCACCGATCTTCACCAGCCTGCCCAACTTCATCCTAATGAACAACCTCGGCCTGTTGAATACCCTGCCCGGCATCATCCTGCCGACTCTGTTCATGACCCCGTTCGCTGTGTTCTTCCTGCGGCAGTTCTTCCTCGGCCTGAGTCGGGAGGTGGAGGAAGCGGCGAAGATCGACGGCGCCGGGAACTTCCGGATCTTCTTCCGGCTGATCGTGCCGATGAGCGCGGCACCGATCACCACCCTGGCGATCCTGACCTTCATCAACACCTGGAACGACTACCTGTGGCCGTTGCTGATCGCCCGGGACGAGTCGGCCCAGACCCTCATCCTGGCGCTGGGCATCTTCCGCTCCCAGACCCCGGGTGGGTCACCGGACTGGCCCGGCCTGATGGCCATGACCCTGCTCGCGGCCCTGCCCATCATCATCCTGTTCATCATCTTCGGGCGGCGCGTCGTGAACTCCATCCAGTTCTCGGGCATCAAGTAACCGCCTCGCCAGCAAGCGTTTTCATCACCGGACGGCCTTGGCCTTCCGGGGCGGTCACCGCGACTGCACCGACATCGGCCACGTGGCCGTCAACCCCGGGGTCACTCGACCCGTCTCGGCCGAGAGGCCCAAGAAAGGAAAGAATCTCGATGAAGAGAACCCGTGCGGTGCGGTCGGCGTGGATCGCCGGTACCGCTGCCCTGGCCATGATCCTGACGGCCTGCGGGAGCAGCAGTGACAGCAGCAGCGCGAGCGTGTCGGTCGGCGGTGGCGCCGCCGCGACCGCGGTGACCGGTGACGTCTCGGGAAGCATCGACTACTGGTTGTGGGACTCCAACCAGCTGCCCGCCTACCAGGAGTGTGCCGACGCCTTCAGCAAGAAGTACCCGAACGCCAAGGTCAACATCACCCAGTACGGCTGGGACGACTACTGGGCCAAGATCAACAACGGGTTCACCTCCGGCACCGGACCGGACGTGTTCACCAACCACCTGTCCAAGTACCCGGAGTTCGTGAACAAGCAGTACATCCTCAACCTGTCCGACGCGCTCAAGGCCGACGGCGCCGACAAGGACATCTACCAGAAGGGCCTGCTGTCGCTGTGGACCGCCCAGGACGGCGGAATCTACGGCCTGCCCAAGGACTTCGACACCATCGGCTTGTTCTACAACGAGGACATGATCACCGCGGCCGGCTACACCGACGCGGACCTGCAGAACTTGACCTGGAACACCACCGACGGCGGCACGTTCGAGAAGTTCATCGCCCACATGACCATCGATGCCAACGGGGTCCGCGGTGACGAGCCCGGGTTCGACAAGACCAACATCAAGACCTACGGATTCGGCCAGGAGAACCTGACCGACGGTAACGGCCAGACCCAGTGGAGCCCGTTCACCGGCAGTAACGGCTGGACCTACACCGACAAGAACCCGTGGGGCACCCAATTCAACTACGGCGACGACAAGTTCAACGAAACGATGACCTTCTACAAGTCGCTGTCCGAGAAGGGCTACTCCCCGACCATCGACAAGACCGTCGGCGTGGACACCGGAACTCAGCTCGCCGCCGGCACCTACGCCACCATCTTCGAGGGGGACTGGAACACCAGCAGCTACCTGGGCAAGGGCGTGAACCTGAAGATCGCGCCGACCCCGATCGGCCCGAGCGGCGAGCGCGCCTCGATGTTCAACGGCCTGGCCGACTCGGTCAACGCCGGCACCAAGAACCAGGCCGCGGCGGTCAAGTGGGTCGAGTTCACCGGGTCCCAGGAATGCCAGGACCTCGTCGCCGCCAAGGCCGTCGTGTTCCCGGCCATCCCGGCCTCGACCGACAAGGCGGAGGCCGCGTTCAAGGCCAAGGGCGTGGACATGTCCGGCTTCCTGGTGCAGGTCAAGGACGGCACCACGTTCCTGTTCCCGATCACCGACCACGCCGCCGACGTCACCGCGATCATGGCCCCGGCCCTGCAGGGCTTCATGAGCGGCCAGGCCGACGTCAGCTCCTTCAAGGACGCCAACGACCAGGTCAACGCCCTGTTCCAGTAGCACAAGGTTGCCCCGGCGGGAGGACCCGCCGGGGCACCGGCGGGCCGGACGCGGCGCCGTCCGCAGGCATGCCGTTCGGCGCCAAGTGTGACCGATGATCACGGGGGTCGGAGCTTGTCCACCAACTTGGTTCCACCAGTTAAAGTACTGGACATGTCCGAGCGGACCGAGTCCTTTCCAGCCCTGTCCGAGGGCTCCCGGGCCGCGCTCGTCCGGCTGCTGGTCCATGGCCCGGCGTCCCGGGCCGATCTGGCCCGGCGGCTTCGTCTCTCACCCGCGAGCCTGACCCGGATCGTGCGCACGCTGGAGGACAGCGGCCTCGTGGTGGAGTCCGAGACCACCGTGCCGCAGCGGATGGGTCGCCCGTCCCAGGCGATGGAAGTCAACGTTGACGCCGTCCACCTCGTCGGCATCAAGCTCCTGGCCGGCGAGATCAATCTGGTTCGCACCGACATGCGCAGCACGGTGCTCGGCCACCGGACCATCCCTCTGCAGACCGTCCCGCTGGATCCGGCCATCGACCGGATCACCGAAGCCATCCTGGCCGAGGTGGCGGTCGATCCGGCCGTCGGAGCAGTGGGGATCAGCCTGGCCGGGCCGGTGGATCCCAGTTCGGACATGGTCACCCACTCCCCTTTTCTCGGCTGGGAGGACGTACCCCTGGCTCGCTTGGTCAGCGAGCGAACGGGATTGCCCACCGTGATCGAAAATGACGTGCGGGCGCTGACCGCCGCCGAGCATTGGTTCGGCGCAGCCGCGGGCGCAACCGATTTCGTCTTGGTCACCATCGGCGCGGGCATCGGCTGCGGGGTCGTGATCGGTGACCGGTTGGTTGACGGCAACACCGGTGGCGCAGGCCAGATCGGGCACCTGCCGATCACCCCGTCCGGGCCGTTGTGCGAACGTGGTCATCGCGGCTGCGCCCGGTCGTACTTGGCGTCCTCGGCGATGGTCGGACAGGCGTCCATGGCCCTGCACCGGCCCGATCTCACCTATGCCGAACTCGTGTCGTTGGCCCACCAGGGCGAGCGGGTCGCCAGCCGGGTCGTGCGGGATGCCGGCTACGCGTTGGGCACCCTGATCGGACTGGTGACCGCGATCACCGCGCCCAGCAAGGTGATCATCTCCGGTGAGGGGGTCACGATGGTCCCGCTGGTCATGGACGTCGTGCAGGAGCGGGCCAGCGAGGTCGAACACTGGGCCGTGCCCGATGTTCCCATCGAGATTGCCGAATTCGGCTTCGTGGAATGGGCCCGCGGCGCTGCCGTCATTGCCCTGCAGCAACTACTGGAAGCGGCCATTAGCCCCGCCTGATCGACCGCAACGGCACATCGCCAGGCCTCCCGTGACCCGGGCGGCATGTACTCGACTACCCCTACGCATCAACGGATGTGAGAACCCTTCATGACTTCACCCGCCACGACTTCCACCGTCAATGAGGCCGCGAGGCCGGCCGACCTCGGATTGAACCACCCCGGTTCGGCGGTCCGGCACCTGCGAGCCGCCGGGGTCAGCGTGGTGATCGACTGCCGCGGGCCGCGTCTACCGCGCATCGTGCACTGGGGCGCCGACCTGGGCGATCTCGACCGGACCACGCTGGACAACCTGGTTCGAGCCGATGTGCAGGCCGTGGTCAGCAATGTTCCCGACCAACCGATCAGCCCTGGACTGCTCGCCGAACACTCGACCGGCTGGTTGGGACTGCCCGGCCTGCTCGGACACCGTGCCGGCCATCAGTGGTCGACCCTGTTCGACGTGACGACCGTCAGCTCGAGCAACGACCGGGACGGAACCCGACGCGTCGTCGTCGACGCAGCGGATCCGGACGCCGGCCTGCGCCTCGTGCTGACCCTGGAGCTGTTGCCGGCCGGGGTGCTTCGCACCCGAGCCACCCTGACGTCGATCGCCGACCAGGCCGGCGCGCCCTACACCGTCGACGGGCTGGCCCTGTCGCTTCCGGTCCCGACCCGTGCCACCGAACTGCTCGATTTCACCGGCCGGCACCTGCGGGAACGGCATCCGCAGCGCCGCCGGTTCGATGTCGGCAGTTGGGTCCGCGACAACCGCCGCGGCCGCACCGGAGCCGACGCCACGATGCTGTTGGCCGCTGGCACGCCCGGTTTCGGCTTCGGCCACGGTGAGGTCTGGTCGGTGCACACCGCCTGGAGCGGCAATCACCGCACGATCGCCGAGCGCAGTCCGAACGGACACGCCGTGCTGTCCGGCGGGGAACTGTTGCTGCCTGGCGAGATCACCCTGGGGCCGAGCGAGTCGTACACCACGCCATGGATCTACGGTTCCTACGGCGGTGCCGGCCTGAACGCCGTGGCCGACCGCTTCCACGCCTTCCTGCGGGGGCGGCCGCAGCATCCCCGCAGCCCGCGTCCGGTCATCCTGAACACCTGGGAATCGGTGTACTTCGACATGGACTTGCCGACGCTGATCGCGCTGGCCGAGGCCGGCGCCGAGGTGGGTGTCGAACGGTACGTGCTGGACGATGGCTGGTTCACCGGCCGCCGCGACGACACCGCCGGGCTGGGCGACTGGCAGGTCGACCGCGACGTCTGGCCCAATGGCCTCAAGCCCTTGGTGGATCGGGTCACCAAGCTCGGCATGCAGTTCGGCATCTGGATTGAACCCGAGATGATCAATCCCGACTCCAATCTCGCCCGCGCGCACCCGGAATGGATGCTGTCCACCGGGCACCGGCTGCCCATCGAATCACGGCACCAGCAGGTGCTGGATCTGGCCAATCCGGGCGCGTTCGACTACATCCTGGGCAGCCTGGACGACCTGCTCAAGAAGCACGACATCAGTTACCTCAAGTGGGACCACAACCGGGATCTGATCGACGCCGGGCACAGTCCGGACGGTCAGCCGGCCGTGCACGACCAGACCCTGGCCGTGTACCGGCTGATTGACGAACTGCGCCGCCGCCACCCCGGGGTCGAGATCGAGTCATGCTCCTCCGGCGGCGCCCGAGTCGATCTGGAGGTGCTGCAGCGCACCGATCGGGTTTGGACCAGCGACTGCATCGACGCCCTGGAACGGCAGACGATCCAGCGCTACACCGGGCTGCTGGTGCCGCCGGAGATGCTCGGCGCCCACATCGGCACCGGCCAGGCGCACACCACCGGACGCCGGCACAACCTGTCCTTCCGGGCCGGCACCGCCCTGTTCGGCCACATGGGAATCGAGGCCAACCTGACCAGCATGTCGGCCGCCGAGCGAGCTGAACTGGGCGAATGGGTTGCCCTGCACAAGAAGCTGCGGCCGCTCCTGCACACCGGCCGGGTGGTCCGTTTCGACGACGTCGACCCCTCGCTGATGGTGCAGGGTGTCTACGCGGCCGACCTTTCCCAAGCCGTGATCAGCATCGCCGCGATCGCGACCGCCGACAGCGCCCCGATCGGCCGGCTCGTCATTCCCGGCCTGGATCCGGACGCGCCCTATCACCTGGAGCTGCTGCCGCCCGGCGATGTCATCCAGGGCGAGGACGCCGAGCGCCGCAACGGCAACAACAAGCACCTGCCACCGTGGCTCGTCACCGGGACCGACCTGACCGGCGCGGCGCTGACCTACGCCGGGGTGCAGCTGCCCGATCTGCTTCCCGAGCAGCTGCTGCTGCTGCGCGTCACCCGGGTATGACCTCCGCCGAGGAGCCAGCGGGCCGGACCATGCCGCTGCTGGATGGCGAGTTGTGGTGGGGCGGCGCGGTCGCCGACGGGACCGTCATGCCGTTCGGTGTCGGCTCCCGGCACCACCGGGACCTGTCGACCAACGCGGGGTTTGTCGGTGATCCCGCCGCGGGAGCGAACCAGTCTGCGCCATTGCTGGTCTCGAGCCGGGGGCGGTACGTGTGGTCGGCTCAGGCGTTCGCGTTCGGCTTCGCCGACGGTCAACTTGCCGTTTCCGGCACCGATGTCGTGGTGGGCGAGGGTGATACCCCAACGCTGGCGGGGGCTTTCCGCGCCGCCCGGGTGAACTTCCCCGCGCTGGGCCGGGCCCCGGCGGCCCCGCTATTCGCCGGGCCGCAGTACAACACGTGGATGGAGCTGCCGTACCGGCCCACCCAGGACGGTGTGCTGGCCTACGTCCGGGGGCTGCTGGACGCCGGGTTCCCGCCCGGGGTGGTGATGATCGACGATCGCTGGAGCGTCGACTACGGAGTCTGGCGCTTCGATCCGGCCGCGTTCCCGGACCCGTCCGGCATGATCTCGACCCTGCATGATTGGGGCTGCCCGGTGATGCTGTGGGTGGTGCCCTTCATCAGCCCGGATAGTGCGACGTTCCGGGACCTGGCCGGCCGGGGGCTGCTCATTCGCCGACCGCACGGTGAGATCGCCGTCCGGCAGTGGTGGAACGGGTACAGCGCGATGCTCGACCTGACCACACCCGACGCGATCGCCTGGTTCACCGGCGAGCTGGACGAACTCCGCGAGCGGTATGGGGTGGACGGCTTCAAGTTCGACGCGGGCGACCTGCGCGACTACCGGCTCGACGACGTGACGGCGAAAAGTGCGACCCCCACCGAGCTCTGCGAAGCCTGGGCGCGCGTCGGGCTGCGGTACTCGTTCAACGAATACCGCGCCGGCTGGAAGATGGGTGGCTCCCCACTCGCGCAACGTCTGCACGACAAACCGCCGACCTGGGACGGCCACGGGCTGGCCTCGCTCATCCCCGAGTCGATCGCCCAAGGTCTGATCGGCCACCCGTTCGTCTGCCCGGACATGATCGGCGGCGGCGACCTGGCCGCCGCCGCGGCCGGCGTCGATCAGGAACTGTTCGTCCGCTACGCCCAGCTCGCCGCACTGCATCCGATGATGCAGTTCTCTCTGGCCCCGCACCGGGTGCTGGACGCCGATCATCTGATGGCGGTGCGACAGGCCGTCGACCTGCGCCAAACGCTGCTGGCCGAGCTGACCGCAATGGTCCACGACGCCGCCCGCACCGGTGAGCCCATCCTGCGGTCGCTGGCCTACGACGATCCCGACGACCCCGGCACCACCGACCAGTACACCCTCGGCGGCGACATCCTGGTCGCGCCGGTTCTGGAGCCTGGTGCGACGACCCGGCGGGTCCGATTTCCCGCCGGGTGCTGGGTGGCCCCGGACCGAGCCCGATTCGATGGTCCGGACGTGCGGTCCATCCCCGTCACGCTGACCTCAGTTCCCTGGTACCGGCGCGCATGATCACCACGCAGGCTGCCAGTCAGCCCAACATATTCAAACATCCGCAACCACGCTTTCTGTTCGTATCTGTTGACTTATCGGGAAGTGCAGCCGACAATAGGACGGTGAGTTTCACGTGCCCCCCAGTGACAGTGACGTCAATACCCGTCCGCCCAGGCCGGCCGATCCGCCTCGGTCGCCAGCCGCTCGGCTCCGCCCGGCAGCACCTGAACCTGGGCGGTCACCAATGAAGGCGCTGGTCGTCGGCGGGGCGGGCTATGTCGGCTCGGTGGTCACCCGGCTCCTGCTCGCGCAGGGCCACCAGGTGGTCGTGCTGGATGACTGCTCCACTGGCCATGCCGACTCGATCCCCGCCGGTGTCGACTTTATCGAGGCCGACATCACAACAGCAGGAGGCGTTCTCGCCGGCGCCGGGTTCGACGCGGTCCTGCACTTCGCGGCGAAGTCGCTGGTCGGGGAATCGGTGGGTCATCCCTCGCTGTACTGGCGCACCAACGTGTCCGGCACCCGCGCCCTGCTCGACGCGATCACCGAGCATCGAGTGCCGACCCTGGTGTTCTCCTCCACGGCGGCCACCTACGGCGAACCGGACGCCGTGCCCATCACCGAGGACGCCCCCACCCGGCCCACCAACACCTATGGCGCGACCAAGCTCGCGGTCGACATGATGATCACCGGCGAATGCGCGGCCACTGAGCTGGCCGCGGTGTCCCTGCGCTACTTCAACGTCGCCGGGGCCGCGCTCGGTGCCGGCGAGCGGCACGCGGTGGAGACCCATCTGATCCCCAACGCGCTTGGTGCCGTCGCCGGCACCAAGGACCCGCTGACCGTGTTCGGCGACGACTGGCCCACCCCGGACGGCACCCCGATCCGTGACTACGTCCACGTGCTGGACCTGGCCCGGGCCCACGTCCAGGCCCTGACCGGGGCCGCGCCCGGCGAGCACCTGATCTGCAACCTGGGCAGCGGCGACGGCTACTCCGTCCGCGAGGTCCTGACCACCATCGAACAGGTCACCGGCACACCCGTTCCGCACTCGGTCGGCCCCCGCCGGGCCGGCGACCCGACCCGACTCGTCGCCTCCAACGACCGGGCCCGGCAACGGCTCGGTTGGGCACCGCAGCTGACCTTGGCCGACATGGTCACCGACGCATGGCAGTTCGCCTCCGATGGGACAACCACCCGATGAACACCACGACCGTGTCCGACCTGTTCCGTCGCAGTTACGGCCGGAAACCTGACGGGGTGTTCTCCGCGCCCGGCCGGGTCAACCTGATCGGCGAGCACACCGACTACAACGGCGGCCTGGTGCTGCCGTTCGCCATCGACGCCCGCGCTCACCTCGCCGCCGGCCGGGCCGACTCCGGGGCCATCCGAATCATGTCCGCGCAGAAACCGGGTGAGTTCAGCCAGGTCCACCTTGACGATGTTCGGCCTGGCTCCCCGGCCGTCGCCGGGTGGCCCGGCTACCTGCTGGGGGCCATTTGGTCGCTGCAGCAGACCGGTCGCCCGATCGAATCGGTCGACCTGGTCCTGGACTCCCAGATACCCGCCGGAGCTGGTCTGTCATCCTCGGCCGCGGTGGAATGCGCCACCGTGCTGGCAGTTTCCGCGCTGTCCGGCTACTCGATGGACCCGCTCACCATCGCCCGCATCGCGCAACGGGCCGAGAACGACTTCGTCGGGGTGCCCTGCGGCCCGATGGACCAGACCGCGTCCGCCGCCTGCGCCGAAGGCTCGGTACTGCTGTTCGACACCCGATCAGGTAGCACCGAGAACATCTCGTTCGATCCCGCCGCGCACGACCTCACGGTGCTGGTCGTCGACACCCAGGTCGCTCACTCCCTCGCCGACGGCGAGTACGGCAAGCGGCGCACCTCCTGCGAGTTGGCCGCCGAGATCCTGGGCGTCACCCAACTTCGGGAGGTCACCGTCGACGACCTGCCCGCCGCGCTGAGCAAGCTCCCCGACGACGAGCTGCGCCGCCGGCTCCGGCACGTCGTCACCGAGAACGACCGGGTGGAAAGCACCGTCGAGCTGCTGCGGGCCGGTCGGATCACCGACATCGGCCCGTTGCTCACCGCCTCGCACGCCTCCCTGCGCGACGACTACGACGTCTCCTGTGCCGAACTCGACGCTGCTGTGGACACGGCACTGACGGCCGGCGCCCTCGGCGCTCGGATGACCGGCGGAGGGTTCGGTGGGTCGGTCATCGCGCTCGTCCCGACCGATCTGACCGACCACGTCGGTGCCGCGGTCGTCTCCGCCTTCGCCGGGCACGGCTTTCGACCGCCGGTCCTACGCCGGGTCAGCCCCGCGCAGGGTGCCCGGCGGGAGAACTGAACGGAAACCGAAGCTTCCGGCCGGGACGGGTCCGGCCGGCGGCCACCATCACACGCTGTTGATCAACACGTTCGTAGACAAGGAGTTCGCGCATGGTGGTCGACGGCCTCGAGCAGTCGCGCGCGCTGATGCAAAAGGCCGGCGTCGGCTCGGCCGCGATCGCCGCGTTCGCCCATTCCTACCGGCAACTGGCCCGAGGGGAGACCGGCCTGCTCCGGGAGGACGATCTCGAGCCGGTCATCGACCTGCCGCGACTCGACGACCTGGACATCGACCCGGAGCTGGCTCGAACTGCCCTGGCGGCGACCGTGGTGGTCAAGCTCAACGGCGGCCTGGGCACCTCGATGGGCATGGACCGAGCAAAGTCCTTGCTCCCGGTCCGACCGGACCGCACCTTCCTGGACATCATCGCCGAGCAGGTGCTCGAGCTGCGCCATCGGTTCGCGGTGCCGTTGCCGATCACGTTCATGAACAGCTTCCGGACATCGGCCGACACCATGCGGGCACTGGCCCGGTACCCGGACCTGGCCGTCGACGGAATTCCGTTGGAGTTCCGGCAGAACCGTGAACCCAAGCTGCGGGCGGACGACTTGACCCCGGTGCACTGGCCGGCCGACCCGGACCTGGAGTGGTGCCCGCCCGGGCACGGCGACATCTACACCGCCCTGTACGGGAGCGGACTGCTGCACCTGCTGTTGGACCAGGGGTTCCGATACCTGTTCGTATCCAACGCGGACAACCTGGGCGCCCGCCCGGACCCGCGGTTGGCGGCCTGGTTCGCCGGGTCCGGTGCGCCGTACGCCGCCGAGCTGAGTCGCAAGACCGACGCCGACCGTAAGGGTGGCCAGCTGGTGCGGCGCCGGTCCGACGGCCAGCTGATCCAGCGGGAAACCGCGCAGACCCGACCGGAAGACCTTGCGGTCTCGCTCGACGCGACCCGACACCCGTTCTTCCACACCAACAACCTGTGGATGGACCTGCGCGCACTCGACCAGACCCTCCGTCGCAGCGACGGGGTCATGGGACTGCCGATCATCCGCAACGTCAAGACCGTCGATCCGACCGACCCCACCTCGCCCGAGGTCATCCAGATCGAGACCGCGATGGGCGCCGCCGTGGGCGTCTTCCCCGGCGCGGTGGCCATCGAAGTGCCACGGGACCGGTTCCTGCCCGTCAAGACCACCAGCGACCTGCTGGTGCTCCGCTCGGACGCCTACCGGATCACCGAGGACATCGAACTCCGGTTGGCCGAAAGCCGAACGAGCGCACCCTTGGTCGACCTGGATCCGGCCTACAAGCTGGTCGGCGACTTCGACCGGCTGTTCCCGCACGGGGCCCCGTCACTGGTCTCCTGCGATCGGCTCGCCGTGCACGGCGCCTGGACCTTCGGCCGGGACGTCATCGTCCGAGGATCGGTCACCGTGCCCGCCGACCACGCCCCGGGCACGATTGCCGACGGCACGATCCTGCAGTGATGAGCCCTCACCCTGCTCCCCCGCGGGTGGCGGTCACCGACCCACTTCCCACCGCCGCCCTCCCTCTTCCTCCGATCGACATGGAGCAACCTTCATGACACGCCGCGCGAAGATCGTCTGCACCTTGGGTCCGGCCACCTCGTCGGAGGAGGCGATCGCCGCTCTGCTGGACGCCGGGATGAACGTGGCCCGGATGAATTTCTCGCACGGTGATTACGCGGACCACGAAGTGATCTACCACCGGCTGCGGGATGCGGCCAGGTCTTCCGGCAAGGCGTTGGCCATCATGGCCGACCTGCAGGGCCCCAAGATCCGCCTCGGCCGGTTCGCCGACGGCCCGCACGACTGGAACACCGGCGACACGGTGACCATCACGGTGCAGGATGTCGTCGGCTCCAAGGACCGGGTGTCCACCACCTACAAGGGCCTGGCCCGGGACGCCCGCCCGGGTGACCGTCTGCTGATCGACGACGGCAAGGTCGGCCTGGTCGTCACCGCCGTCGACGGCGACGACGTGACCTGCTCGGTCACCGAGGGCGGCCCCGTCTCCAACAAAAAGGGCATCTCGCTGCCCGGCATGAACGTCTCGGTGCCGGCCATGTCCGAGAAGGACATCGCCGACCTGAAGTTCGCGCTGTCCCTGGGTGTCGACGTGATCGCGCTGTCCTTCGTCCGCTCGCCGACCGACGTCGACCTGGTCCGCAACGTGATGGACGAGGTCGGGGCCGATCGCCGCCCGGTCATCGCCAAGCTGGAAAAGCCCGAGGCCGTCGCCAATCTCGAAGCGATCGTGCGCGCGTTCGACGGAATCATGGTCGCCCGCGGCGATCTGGGCGTCGAGCTGCCGCTGCAGCAGGTGCCGCTGGTCCAGAAGCGCGCCGTGCAGGTGGCCCGGGAGAACGCCCGCCCGGTCATCGTCGCCACCCAGATGCTCGACTCGATGATCGAGCACTCTCGCCCGACCCGGGCCGAGGCCTCGGACGTCGCCAACGCCATCCTGGACGGGGCCGACGCGGTCATGCTGTCCGGGGAGACCTCCGTCGGCAAGTACCCGATCATCGCCGTCAAGACCATGGCCCGGATCATCGAGGCCGTCGAGACCGAGTCGGTCGCCGCCCCCGCGCTGACCCACACCCCGCGAACCCGTGGTGGCGTGCTGTCTTTCGCGGCCCGCGACATCGCCGAGCGGATCGACGCCAAGGCTGTCATCGCGTTCACCTTCACCGGTGACACCGTGCGCCGGATGGCCCGCCTGCACACCGGGCTGCCGGTCATCGCGTTCACCCCGAAGGAAGAGGTGCGCAACCAGCTCGCGTTGACCTGGGGCGTGCGGACCTTCGTCACCCCGCCGGTGGACACCACCGACGAGATGGTCGAGCAGGTCGACCAGGCCATGTTGGAGATCCCCGGGTTCGAGCCCGGCGACACCGTGGTCATCGTGGCCGGCGCGCCGCCGAACACCTCCGGTTCCACCAAGCTCATTCGGGTGCACCGGCTGGGGCATCACGACTGAGCCGACGACTGCTCGACCGCACCGACCAGCATTTCGTCAGACCCGATCCCCGGTGGTGCGGGAGAATGTCCGGTCAGGCCCGGTCGAGACCGATTGATGGAAATCAGTCACCCATGATCGAATGGCAGCCGCGGTGACGATTCCGCCGGCACGAGCGGCGCTGACCCACCCAGGAGGCATTGGCCGCCGCGGCTGGGGCGTCCTGGTCCTGGCAGTCACCGTGGTCGTCGCGATCACGGCCCCGGTCGCTCTCGGCATCGCCAGGCACACGGTCGGCCAAGTCATTCGACAACCGAT
Organism: Nakamurella multipartita DSM 44233; assembly: GCF_000024365.1. NCBI lineage: Bacteria > Bacillati > Actinomycetota > Actinomycetes > Nakamurellales > Nakamurellaceae > Nakamurella > Nakamurella multipartita. The sequence goes on along the minus strand of NC_013235.1, from coordinate 1,933,260 downwards.
TACACCAATTCCCCACACCGGTGACTGCGTCCTGTCTGCGATCGAGCCCGCCGGATCCGCCTTACAGTTCATGGTGGGCACCATCGCGACGGCCTGGATCGGTACATGCGCCAGCCAGAACGACCAGCCGATCAACGCCGGCGAGATTGTCTCGATCACTCCGGATCGGCGGGCCTTCCCCCGCATCGGGTCGACCGCGACGGAATCACCGGATCCGCGGACATGCCAGGCGGCCGCCGCCGACTACGTGGAATGGCGGCTCTTCAGAGTTAGCAGGGCTTCGCGTGGCTGGTTGACGCCCGGGATTTCCGGGTGCAGGCGTAGCGTACCCGGCGCTTCTGGTTGTCCTGGTTGCGGAAGCCGAAGGCGATCCGGCCGATGTGTTTGACGATCCGGTTGTAGCCCTCGGTGCGGCCGTTGCTGATCCCGGTGTGCAGCCCGGCGATGATCGAGTTCTGCCAGGCGTGCACCGTCCACGCCAGCCGCCGCAGCTGCGCGACCCCGGAGTCGGCGCAATGCAGATAGAACGCGGTCAGCGCGTTGAAGATCCGTCCGCGGTCCGGGTTCGTGCCAGCCAGCTTGAGCAGCTTGCGGAGCAGTTCCTTGCCCTGCCAGCACTTCTCAAGGCCGCCGGACGGGTCCGCCCGACGCATCGCATCCTGCACCTTGGCCAGCTCGTCGTCGGTCAGGGACTCCGCGGCCCGCAGCAGCCGGTTCCGTTGCGCCCACTCCGGGTCGCTCTTGCGGCCCCGCCGGCCACGCAGCGCCCAGGCCAACTCCCGCCGGTAGTCGGTGACCGCCTTGTTGGCCAGGGCGGACAGATGGAACCGGTCCACGACCACGACAGCATCGGGCAGGGCCAGCCGGGCGGCCCGGGCGTAGGTCGCGCTGGTGTCCATCGAGATGTGGGTGATGTTGGCGAGCCAGTCCGGGTCCTGCGCCTGCAGCCACTCGATGAGGACCTTGCTGGTGCGGCCGTTGACCTGCGCGAACAGCCCGCCGTTGCCGCTCAGATCGACCAGGCCGGTGTCGAAGCGGTCCACCCAGGTCTTCGCCCCGGTGGTGGGGTCGGTCTCGTAGTGGGCCTTGCCGCGGCGGGTCTCGTCGACGCCCAGCACGGTCACCGGCGGCGGCTGCTCGGGCAACACCTGCGCGGCGTGCGCGACGAACGCGTCGTGCGCAACGCGCCAGTCCATGCCGAATTCGGCCGCCACACCGGACACCGGCCGGGTGTGGTCGCCGATCGCCTCGGCCGCCAGTCGGCGGGCCCGGGTGGTGATCCGGGCCCGGGCGGGGATCTGCTCGGGCAGGCACTCGGTGAACACCTTCCGCTCGCAGCCGTCGACCTGGCAGCGCCATTTGCGTTTGCGCCACAACAGGATCGGCCGATCCTCGCCCAGCCGGACGTCCCGCGGGCGGGTCGTCACCCACGCCTTCGGCGACCTCGACTGCTCACCGCACTCCGGGCACCAGCCGGCCAGCTGCGGGTCGGTCGAGCAGTGCACGACCCGTCGGCCGACGTCGTCGCGGACGACCTGGTCGACGACCAGCCCGTCGATGTCCAACAGCAGCGAACTACTCTGGTCCATGCTCGTGGTCCTTCGGCAGGTTGCGTAGAGAACAACCAGTTTCGAAGGCCACGAGCCCTCATCTCACCCGACACGCCGCCGCAGGTCGGAGGCCCGGAGCCCTATCAAGTCCGAAGACCCGGAATGGCCCGACCGGTCGTGGGCGCCGGCGTCGACCCGGAATATCGTGCTGATGGGTCCCGACGCAGCGCAATATCTGACCGGGCAGCAATGGCTGGCCTGCGCGATCCTTCCGGTGTAGGACGGATACACGGGTTCCATTCGTGGCGGATCGAGCCACTCCGCCGCCGACGCCTACGGCCAGTGCCGATCGACGGGCCTCACCGAGGCGCAGCCAGTCTCCTGCAACCAGCCACACCAGATCGAGATCTTCGGAACCGCCCTGGGCGGCAGTACCGACCACGACACGCTTGTCGCGTCCTGCACCGCCCTGCTGTCCTCGGTCACCGATATGCCCGATCCGACCGCGGGCGGCCAGCTCGACGTGCGGATCGAGCGAGACCGGGCCCTCGGCACACGCAACTGCGAGATCAACACCTCAAGCGGCCGCACGATGCAACACAGCCTGCTGAACTGGGGCCCCCAGCCGCTCCCGTGGTCATGAAAGTCCACCGCCCCGCCGCGAACTCCCCCGGACCGCGTGCGCTCGCGGACTACCGTTGTTCGGAATCGGGCGAAGTGGGCTCGTGATCGCCGTCGCCGATCTCTGTGGCGGCGGCACTCTCCAGCGGTTCGGCACTGCCAACCGCGCCAACCGCGCCGGCCGCGTCGTCGCCGAAAGCGACCTCGATGTCAGCGGGCGGAGCGGCCTTCGACGGGGCCGTTGCGCCCTGGGCGGGCGGGTACCCGGTTCCATCAGCGTGCGCAGCGTCGGCAGGGGTCATGGTGTGGCCTTTCTCGGCATCGGGTCTCGGAATCGGGTGAACCATGCGCGAAGGTGCGGAACGACGGCCGCTCCCACGGCGGTGACGCGCATGTGCCTGGGCAGTTCCCCGTTGGACGGGTCGACAATCCCCTGCCCCGATCGGCCGATGGCCGCCCGAGCAATCCGGACCGGCACCGACCGCAGGGTGCCGATCACCAGCGACTCAGCCGGGCCGGGTGAGCTGGGCGACCAGCTCGGTGCGTTGCCCGTCGGAGAAGTCGGGTAGCGCCAGGCCGACCATCGGCGCCTGCCGGTCGTCGATCCCGGTGAACCGCTCGATCCCCAGCAGCCGGACCAGGGCGGCGATCACGAAGTCGCGGCGCGCAAAGGTCTTGCCCAGGAAGGGGTCGACGAATTCTCCGGGGTCGCCAAGGTGTGCGCGCAGCGCGCGCGTCACCGCCGCCTCGTCCCGGGACCGGGCCGGATAGCCGCGATAGCCGGCCCGGCCCAGCAGGTAGGCCGCGGTCGGCATCAGCGCCGGCGAGTTCAGGGCGCGCATCAGCACCTCGTCGACGTGGTCGTCGGCGCGTTGCCCGACCACGTGCAGCAGGGCCAGCGCGGCCACCGGATCGGCCGGGCCGGCCTGGTCGATCGCCTCGTCGATAGCCTTGGCCACCATCGGCGTGACGGCCGGATCCGGTGCGGACACCAAGCCCTGGCCCGCGGTCGTCGTGTACGGCAGGTAGGCCTTCTCGCCGAAGCCCACCGCCGCCACCGGATCGGCGCGGATCGCCTCGATTTCGGCCGCCAACGCGCGGCGCAGGGCATCGTCCATCGGTCAGTGCACCCACACCTGGACCCGGCGATTCTTGCTTTCATTGGTACCGGTCGTGGTCGCGACCCGGGCCCAGTCGGCGCCGTAGCTCTGCACCTCCAGGCGCGCGGCGTCGATGCCCTTGGAGACCAGGTAATCCCGGGCATTCTCGGCCCGCTTCAGACTCAGCGCCATGTTCACCTTCGCCCCGCCGGTGAGATCCGCCGCTCCCCCGAGTTGGGCGCGCAGCGCGGCGTTGCCCTGCAGCTTGGTCACCACGGAGTCCAGCTGGGTCTTGTGCGCGTCCTTGAGATCGGCCTTGCCGATGTCGAAGTCGTCGAGGATCTCAGCGTACTTCGCGGCGTAGTACTGATCCATCGTGGCGCCCCAGGCCGCCGACGGCGTATCGGTCACGTCCGCGTCCTTGGCGCCCGTGAGCACGATCGGCGCGTTCTCCTTGTCCTCGATCTTGAAGCCCCACAGGATCGCGCCCAACGGCTCGCGCGTCTCGAGCACCATCGGCACCGATTCGAACGACAGCTCCGAGTCGCCCTTTCCGGCGCGGGGCGCGGGCGCCTCCGGGGTGTCGTCCATCGTCGCCGAGGTCGACACCCCGGTCTTGGTCGACGATGCCCCGACCCGCCGCCCGGGCGACTCGTTGGCCCAGGACTTGGTCGCCTGGTCCCATTCCGCTCCGTAGAAGGGGTCGTTCTCGGTGTCGACGAGGTGATCGATACGGTGCTTGGAGGTCGGATCCTCGAACGGCTGGAACTTGGCCTTGTTGCGGGCCGGGTCGGCCTCGGTCCCACCGGCATAGGCCAGGTCGGAGCCGATCTTGTTGATCACCGTCTGCCCGTAGCTGACCGTCTTCGCGTCGACCTTGGTCGCGTCGGGCTTGAAGTCCAGGTCGATCCGCGCGCTCTGGTGATTGGCCGGGGCCAGCGTCCAGGTGAGGTCACCCTTGAGCAGGGTCTTGGTCCCCGTCAGCGCCGGCGGTAACGGCAGGGTGGGGTCCTTGGGCGCCTTCTCCGGCGCACCGGCGCCGCTGGGATCGGTCGGGGCGGTCGGCCCCGTTCCGGATGCGCCGCCGGGTGCTTGCTGCTGTTGCCGGGCGGCGGCGGGCGAGAACGCCTCACCCAGCATCGCGTTGAGCGACTCGTCGACGTTCCCGGCGGCGAACCAGCTGACGACCTGCTGAGCCAACCCCGGGTTGGCGGCCAGCATGGCGCGCAGGCCGGCCGGGCTGCCGGCCTTGGTGGCCAACCCCTCGACGGGGGACGCGGCGACCGCGCCCGCCGCGTCCCGGCTCACCACCTCGCGCCCGGCGGCGCGTTGCAGGACGCCGGCCACCGCGGCGTTGCCCGCGGAACGTTGCCACCGCAGCACCGCCGAGGCCGGCCGACCGGCCGCGCGCTCCGAGCGGTGATCCGGGACCGCGGAGAACCGCTCGTGTGCCCTCATGAATCGAGTATCCGCAGTCTGACCGGCAATTCGGAGCGACGGCCGGAAGACGGCCGGAACTCTGCCCCAAAGGGAAAAACCGGACAAAGGCCTGCGCGGGCCACCCATCGACTGACGGCCGCAGGTGACTGGGCCGCCTGGATCGGTGCCGGCCCGAATTTGTCAGCATTTGTTGACGATGGCGACGCGTCAGCTTATGCTGACACCATGACCGAGACCGATCACGCCGCCACCGAATTGGCCGGCGCGCTGGACAGCGCCGACCCGGCCGTCGGGTTGCGCGCCGTGGCTTCCCTCCGGATCCTGCTGGAGCGCCTGGAGGCGCTGCACGTCGCCGGCGCCCGCGCCCGCGGCTGGTCCTGGCAGGAGATCGCCGATCAGCTCGGCGTCACCAAACAAACCGTCCACCGCAAGCATCATCGGAGGATCTGACATGTTCGAACGGTTCACCCGGGACGCGCGCACCGTCGTGGTCGCGGCCCAGGAAACGGCGCGGTCGCTGGCGGACTCCGAGATCCGGGCCACCCACCTGCTGCTCGGCCTGACCCAACCCGAACAGCGCACCGCCGCCCTGCTCGCCGAGCACGGTCTGGATCGCGACCGCATCCTGCGCCGGGTCGCCGGGCGACACCGCGGCGGGCTGGACGAGTCGGCCCTGTCCGCACTCGGCATCGATCTGACGGCCATCCGGTCCAGTGTCGAGTCGACCTTCGGCCCGGGGGCGCTGGACGCCGATCCGCGGTCGCGACGCCGCGGGCCGGGCCGACGCCGGTTGTTCGCGGGGCACCTGCCGTTCACCGCCGGCGCCAAGAAATCGCTCGAACTCGCCCTCCGGGAGGCGATTCGACTCGATCACGGGGCGATCGACACCGAGATGGTGTTGCTCGGCATCCTCCGGTCGGACGACCTGGAGATCCGGCAGCTGCTGGCGGAATCCGGCGTGGACGTCGCGGCGCTGCGCCAGGCGACCGAAAGCCGCCGCGGCCACGCGGCCTGATGGCCGGCCCGGCCCGGTGCGGTCACCGTGGTGGCGACCCGGTGGGTCGGCCGGCGGTCAGTTGTCGGCCAGCGCGGTCCATTCACTCCACGGGATGGCCCAGTCGAAGATGTCGCCGTCGGCCGGGGACAGCTGGACGCTGGTGCCGGTGACCTCGACCGGATCGCCGTAGATGGCCGTTTGGAAGTAGGCCTGCGCGTCCTGCGCGGACAGGTTGATGCACCCGTGGCTGACGTTGTCCACCCCTTGATCGGCGACGGTGGCCTGGTTCTGGTGGATGAACTCGCCGTTGTCGCTGATCCGCACCGCCCAGTGCTCGGTGACGTCGGTGTAGCCGTAGGCGGGGTTGCTCATCGTGGTGGTTTCCTTCTTGTCCATCACGATGTGGGTGCCGGAACGGGTGACCCGGTTCGGGTCGCCGATGACGTCACCGCTGCCGTACGACGCGTCATAGGTCGCGACCGTGACCCCGTCCTGCTGGACCACCATGGTGTGGGCGTTGGCGTCGGCCTTGACCACCTGATTGCGCCCGATGGTGAAGTCGCTGGTCACGGTGTCCCCACCGAAGGTGCCGCCACCCAGGTCCAGGCCGTACAGATCGGAGGAGACGTGCACCGTGGTGCCGGCGGGCCAGTACTGCTTGGGCCGCCAGTCCAGCGATGGCCAGCTGTCGCCGTCGTGGGTCACCCACGCCCAGGCACCCTCGACCTGCGGGGTGGTGGTGATCGTGACGTGCTGCTGGATCAGCGAGCGGTCCACCGGTTCGGAGCCGAACCGGATGATGACCGGAGCCGCCACCCCCACCACCGCGTCATCCCCGGGGGAGATCTTGCTGGTCATCTTCTCGGCCGGGCTCACGGTGCTGTAGCTGCCCTGGATCGGGACCGCCTTGCCGTCCGAGCCCATCGCCGTCCCGGTCACGGTGTACGTCTTGCCGTAACCCAGAGGTTCGGCGAGCGTCCAGGACGTCCGGTCCGCCGACAGCGTTCCCTTCACCTCGGCCCCGGTGGGGCTGGTCAGCGTGAGCGCGCTGATGGTCCCCTGGGCGACGGAGAGGGTGACCGGCTGCACCGGTGACAGGTCGGTCGCATCCAGCGCGGGCGACGACGTCACCGCCGCGACCGGGGTGGCCTCCGCCGCCGGCACGGCCTGACCGCCCAGCGGCCCGGCACAGGCACCGGTCACGGCCAGGACGGCCGCGGCAACCACTGCGGCCACGACCCGGACCGGGCGCCTCGGGTGCATCATTCGCTGTCCTCCACCTCGTCGAATTCGGCGGACCCCGGCCAATAACGAGGATTCACGCCGACCAAGAGACGTCGCCGATGGGAATGCGTTGGCCCGCCCCGCGGTGACCAAGCCCACTGCCGGCACCCGTCGACGCGCGTACCCGCTGCGGCGACCCCCCTCCCGTCCGGTGACGGCGAACCCGGGACCTTTGACCCCTACCGAATGGCTGGTCACGCGTATAGCGTATTGGTCGTGCGTATAGTCCCCGGCTCCCACGACCGACCGGCGGCGGACCTGACGGCTCGGGCCAAGGTGCGTGATGCCGCCATCGCCGCGTTCGCCGAACAGGGCTTCGATGCCTCGTTCCGGGTCATCGCCGCGCGGGCCGGGGTCTCCCCCGGCCTGATCACCCATCACTTCGGCTCGAAGGAGCAGTTGCGCGCGGAGTGCGACGCCGAGGTGCTCCGCCAGTACCGGGCGCTGAAGTCCAGCAGTATCGCCAACCCGAGCGGCTACCTGTTCCAGCACCTGGCCGAGCCGGGGCCGGCGGCCCAGCTGACGGTGTACATGCTGCGGGCCATCCATGCCGGCGGGCGGCCGGCCCAGGATTTCCTGGAGCACCTGATCGACGGCGCCCGCGAGGTGATGGCGGCCAGCGTGGCGGCCGGACTGGTCCGGCCCTCGCGCGATGAGGAGGCCCGCACCCGCTATCTGGCCTTCCAGACGATGGGGGCGATGCTCATCCAGTTCCTGACCATGCCCGACCCGTCGCCCGAGGCGTTCGTGGAATCGATCCGCAACAGCCGGCAGAACCAGATTCTGCCCACGCTGGAACTGTTCACCGACGGACTGCTGGTCGATCGCAGCATGCTCGAGGACTACCTGGGCTATCTCGAGCGCGCCCCCGACACCGCCACCGCCGCAGGCGATCCCGACTCCCGGACCGCCTGACGGCACCGCCTGACGCCTATTGGCCCACTCACCCAAGGACACAGCATGAGCACTCCAATGGCGGTCGAGATCCAAGGACTGACAAAGTCTTTCGGCCATGCCCAAGCGTTGCGCGGCCTCGACCTGCAGGTCCCCACCGGACAGGTCACCGGCTTCCTGGGGCCCAACGGCTCCGGGAAAACGACCACCATCCGCATCCTGCTCGGCCTGCTCAAGGCCGACGGTGGTCGGGTGTCGATGCTCGGCGGCGATCCGTGGTCGGACGCGGTGCGTCTGCACCGGCACATCGCCTATGTGCCCGGCGATGTCACGCTCTGGCCCAATCTCACCGGAGGTGAGGCGATCGACATCCTGGGCCGGCTGTCCGGTTCGCTCGACCCGCAGCGTCGCCGCGCGATGCTCGAACGGTTCGAGCTCGATCCGACAAAGAAGGCCCGCACCTATTCGAAGGGCAACCGGCAGAAGGTCGCACTCGTGGCCGCGCTGGCCTCGGACGCGGAGCTGCTGCTGCTCGACGAGCCGACCAGCGGACTGGATCCGATCATGGAGACCGCCTTCACCGAGTCGATCCGTGAGGTCAAGGCCCAGGGTCGATCGGTCCTGCTGTCCAGCCACATCTTCGCCGAGGTGGAGAAGCTGGCCGACCGGGTGGCCATCATCCGCGAGGGCGTCACCGTCGAGGCGGGCACCATGGCGCAGCTGCGCCATCTGACCCGCACCCAGGTGACCGTGGTGCTGGACCGGGGTGCGGACGACCTGGCCGCCCTGCCCGGCGTCCACGACTTCGCGAACACCGACGGGCACGTCACCTTCGCCGTCGACGAGACCGAACTGCCCGGTGTGCTGGCGGCGGTGGCGGCCCGCCGGCCGCGCTCGCTGGTGGCGAACCCGCCCTCGCTGGAGGAGCTGTTCCTGCGCCACTACGGCGACGAGCTGGCCGGCCTGGGCGCCGGGAGCGGGCGATGACCGCCACCGTGTCCGGCCCCCGGACCGAACGGTCGCCGGCCCGGGGCCGGACCCCGGCGGACGGTTATCACGGCCTCGGCGCGATGATCCGCCTGGTCCTGCGCCGCAACCGGGTGCGACTGATCGTCTGGGTGGTCGTGCTGGTCGGGATGTACCAGTACATCGTCAGCTACTACAAGACCGTCTTTCCCGATCAGCGGGCCCTCGACGCCTTCGCCACGCTGTCCAACACTCCGGGAATCAAGGCGCTCACCGGGCTTTCGCCGGCGGCCAGCACTATGGGGGGCGCGGTCTGGACCAAGGGCTGGATGACCGTGGTCCTCGCGCTGGCGATCGGCGTGGTCTTCCTGGTCACCCGCACCGGCCGGGCCGACGAGGAAGCCGGGCGCACCGAACTGCTGCGCTCGCGGGTCCTGGGGGTGCACGCCTACTCGATGGCCGCCTGGCTGGTCACCGGGGCCCTGTGCGTGGTGATCGGCGTGCTGCTCGCGGTGGTCTCCATCGGCGGGTCGCTGGATCCGGCCGGCACGGGCATCACCGGGTCCCTGATTCTGGGCGGCTCGGTGGCCGGCATCGGGCTCGTCGGCCTGGGCGTCGGCGCGGTCGCCGGGCAGGTGTCGACGACCTCGCGGGGGGCCAACTCGCTGGGCGCCGGCGTGATCATCGCCGCGTACGTGTTCCGCATGATCGGCGACATGGGCAACGGCGTGCTGTCGTGGTTCTCGCCGATCGGCTGGGGCCAGCAGATGCAGCCCTACGGCGGCAATCGATGGTGGCCACTGCTGTTGCTGCTCGGGCTCACCGCGGTGCTGCTGGTGGCGGCGAGCCAGCTTGAGGCCCGGCGCGACATCGGCGCGGGGCTGCTGCCCCAGCGACCCGGCCGGGCCGGGGCACCGGCCCGCTACGGCACGCCGTTCGGGTTGGCCCTGCGACTGCAACGCAATCCGATCATCGGCTGGACGATCGCCATCGTGCTCGGCGGCGCGCTCATGGGTTCGGTCGTGGAGGCGATGACCGATCTGCTCGCCGACGCCGGACCCGGTGCCGAGAACCTCTTGCGCGGAACCGGTGTCACCGCCCTGCTGGCTTTGCTGGTCAGCATGATGGCGCTGATCACGGTCGTCTTTGCCCTGCAGACCACGGTGTCGCTGCGGGCCGACGAGGCGTCCGGAATCATCGAGCCGCAGCTTGCCGGGGCACTGTCGCGCCGGCGGTGGGCGCTGGAGCGGCTGGCCATTCCGACGGTCTGGTCGGCGGTGTTGCTCGCCCTCGGCGGGTTCGTCATCGGCGAGGTGTACGGCGCCGCCATCCATGACTCGACGCAGGGCGGGCGGCTGGCGCTGGCTGCGCTGGCCTACTGGCCCGCGGTCATGGTGTTCGTCGGGCTCGCGGTCCTGCTCTGGGGTTACCTGCCGCGGGTGGCGACTCCCATCGCCTGGGGCGTCATGGCCGCGATGTGGTTCATCACCATGTTCGGCGAGGTGTTCCGCCTCCCCCAGTGGTTCCTGGACCTGCTGCCGCTGTCCGCGACCCCCTACGCCCCGCTCGAGCCGATGGCCTGGGCCCCGTTGGGCATCATGACCCTCGTCGCGCTCGCGCTGACCTGGATCGGTCTCGACCGGTTCGCTCGCCGGGACATCCAGCCGGCCTGAGCCTGGATTCACCGGTGGGGTGGAGCCGGCGCGGCGCGTTTAACGCAAGAGGGTGCTCCTGACCTGCACGATCACGGTTACCACACCAAAGATCACGCAAGCCCAGGGAGCACCCTCTTGGTGACGAAGTCTTGCACACTGGACCGCTTGTCCGTACGCGCTGACGAGGACAGTGTCGTGTCCGATGCCGGGTTGCTGGTCGCGGCAACTTTGGCCCAACGGCTGGATCTGGCCGGTTTGTTGCGTGAGCACGTCACGGTGCCCGGGAGCGTGGGCGCCCACCCGGACCGCAAGTGCCTGACCGTCGTCCATTCGCTGCTGGCCGGCGGTGACTGCATCGATGACGTGAACGCTTTGCGGGCGGGCTCGACCAGCGCAGTGCTGGGACACCGGGTCGCGGCGCCGTCCACGGTCGGCACGTTCCTCCGCGCTTTCGGCTTCGGACACGCCCGCCAACTGGACGTGGTGACCCGCCGCCTGCTGACCCGAGCTGTGACCGCCGGCGCACATCCACAGTTCGGTCGGTCGGTCACCGTCGATATCGACTCGACCCTGTGTGAGACGTTCGGGCTGGCCAAGGACGGTGCCCGGGAAGTCATGCGGACCGGGCGCCGCGGCTACCACCCGCTGCTGGCAGTGATCTCCGGGACCGGCGATATCGCGCATGCCCGGCTCCGGCGGGGCCGTTCCAACGACGCCACCGCGGCACCGCTGTTCATCAACGAAACGATCTCCCGGCTGCGTCAGGCCGGCGCCACCGGGCAGATCGTGCTGCGCGCCGACTCCGGCTTCTATCTGCACGACGTCGTCGCGGCCTGCCGGGCCGCCGATGTGCGGTTCTCGATCGGCGCCCGGATGATCGGGCACCTACGAGGACAGATCGAGGCGATCCCGGACGAGCAATGGCAGCCGATCGAGTACTTCCTGCCCGGCGCCGGGGTCGCCGAGATCCCGTACACCCCGTTCGCCCAGGACACCCACGGCCGCGACCGGACCGACACCGTCCCGCTACGACTGATGGTGCGGCGCACCCCACCCACCCAGGCCCAGGTCCGCAACCGCGGCCAGGACACCGACCAGGCAGCGTTGTTCCCGGTCTACGACTACCACCCGATCATCACCGACCGGGACGGCGACCTGCGCGACCTGGAGGCCGACCATCGCCGGCACGCCGAGGTCGAGCTCACCATCCGGGACCTCAAACACGGCATGGGTCTGGCGCACTTGCCGACCAAAAGCTTCGGCGGGAACGCCGCCTGGCTGATCTTGAACACCATCGCCCACAACCTCACCCGCTGGATCACCCGCCTCGGCTTTGACCAAGGCCACCGGATGACCAAGAACATCCGCCGCCGCGTGTTCAACCTCGCCGGCCGGCTGGTCCGCACCGGCCGACGCACCACCCTGCGGCTACCCAGTCGCTGGCCCTGGGCCCACGCCATCATCACCGCCATCAAACGGCTCCGCGACCTACCCGCGGCGACCGGATAACCCAGCCAGGACCACGACCCCACACTCAGGAACCAGGAGAAGCCGGACCGACCGGCAACTCAACCCTGCCCAACCTCGAAATCGGACACCCCGCCCCAAGATCCACCCGAGCCGACCGACCCACCAACGCAATCGGTGGATTCAGGCTGAGGCGGGGGCAGACCACAGTCGACGGCACGCGGCTGCCCGCACGGCGCAGACGGGTTAACGTAAGGTCGTTGCGGCGGTTCATACGAAGGAAGTCCCCTCTTGACCAGCAGCTCTGCGGGCGCGGGCGCCCCGGGCGACGAATCCGTCCCCCCTCCGGATGCGCATCCTTCCGGCGACCCCGGCACCGAGCCGGTCGACGCCGCGGCCCAACGAGCCGCCGAGGAACACAACCTGGCCGGCAGTGTCACCGCCCTGTCGCGGCTGTCGTCCTCCGCGCTCGACCTGGAGGAGCTGCTCACCGAGGTCGCCACCTACGCCGTGCGCGCCGTGCCCGGCGCCGACGGGGCCGGGCTGACCCTCATCGAGCGCGACCGGGCGGACGTCATCGTCAAGACCGCACCGTTCGTCCGCGAGGTGGACGACATCCAGTACGGAATCGGTGAAGGCCCGTGCATCAGCGCGGCCGCCACCGGCCGCCCGATGCGCTCCGGGTCCATCGGCGCCGACCAGCGCTGGCCGCAGTTCGGGGCCCGGGTGGGCCGGCTGGGCGTGCACAGCGTCCTGTCCCTCCCATTGCGAGCCACCGACGGCGTGGTCGGGGCGATGAACATCTACGCGCACATGAAGGACGCCTTCGACGAACGCGCCGAGTACCTGGGCCAGCTGTTCGCCGCGCCGGCCGCGATCGCCGTGCAGAACGCGCAGATCCTCGCGCAGACCAAACGGCTGGCCACCAACCTGCAGGCTGCCCTGTCCAACCGGGCGGTCATCGACCAGGCCATCGGCATCGTGATGAGCCGCAGCGGCGTCACCGCGGACGAGGCGTTCGACCGGCTGCGGGGCATCAGTCAACGCGATCACGTCAAGCTCACCGAGGTCGCCACCGGGGTGGTGCAGTCCGCCGTCCAACGCGCGCGGGATCGCCACCAGCACCCATGACCGGCCGTAGCCTGATCGCGCGGTAGCGTGAGGCCTTGCATCATTGTGAGCAGGGCGGTCCCGACCGGACTGCGCGATGGGGCATCGGGACAGGCAAACCGGCATCTCCCGACTTCGCTGAGTATCTGACCGCGGTCGGGACGCCGGAGCCCGGCATGGACGTGTCACGTTCGCTCAGTGCGCAGCTCAGCGCCCTCACCGACGCTCTGGACGACCCAGGAACCGATCTCTCGGGGATTCTCAGCGTGCTGATCGACGATCTGACCGAGGCGGTACCCAGCTTCCTGGGCCTGCAGATGACCTTGAAACTGCACGACCGGCCGTTCACCCTGACCACGATGGCCGACGGTGACGCGGAGGCCGCCCGGTCGACGTTGCAGCTGCCGTTGGACCCGCTGGCCGGCACCGGACCCGGCAGCACGGTCCTGTTCTACGCCGCCCATCCGGGCGCCTTCAAGGAGCTCGCGGCCGACGCGCACCAGGCCTGGGGCCTGGACGGCCAGGTCCACCTCGACCAGCATCTGCGGGCCTGGAGCAGTCCCGCCGATGACGACCCGCCCGACCCGGCTCCGGACGACCTGCACCGGCTCAGCGTGGTCAACCGGGCCGTCGGCATCCTGATCGCCCGCGGCGACACCCCCGAGCAGGCCCGGGACCACCTGCGGCGGGCCGCCGGGCAACGGCGCACCTCCGAAACCGCCGTCGCCGAGGGCATCGTGCACTCCGTGCTCGGTGCCGACGATCCGCCGACCGAACCCGACGGGTGATTCAGGCGGCGCCGCCCAACGTATGCACCCGTTCCTGGTACTCCGGCGTGTCCAGTTCCCCTCGTGCATATCGCTGATCGAGTATCTGCCTCGCCGCCGATGGTCCGACCGCCGACGGAACGGGCTGGCCCGGCCCGGCCGGCCGGCGAGTGGTCACCACGATGGCCCACACCAGGCCGCCCAACAACACCAGCACCCCCACCACCAGGGCCGCGGACCACCACCACATCCAGCCCGACATGCCGTAGTCGTCGTTTCCGTACATCACGGCCACACACCTCGATCCACGTCACGAACTCGGACCGGCCCGGCCCGAAGTGGCCGGTCGCGCCACCATCGATCATCGGCACCCCATGCCGCTGCCGGCAGGGCCGATGGTCCCGACCTGGGTGCGGGGCCGGCCGACGGTCAGGGCCAGCTGATGATGGGTGCGGGTTCAGGGTGGTGGCCCCGCAGGACGTCCCGCCAGGTCCGGCCGGTGGCGGTGAGATCCACGCCCACGGAGCGGAAGACGGCCACCTTGAACGCCTCGTACTGGGTGAACGCACCGGCGTAACCGGCCCGAGGGGTGAAGGCGAGCCGTTCGTAGGTGTCCGGCTCCGGTAGTTGCAGCCACAATTCCCGGCCGGTCGCGCCCCGGGCGATGAGCTGGCAGCCTTCGTGGCCGGCCTGCTGTGACCGGGCCCGATCCGCATACAGCGTCAGTGCCCTCGGCCGGCCCAACCATCCGGATGGGCCGATCGACAACGCCCAGATCTCCTGCAGATCGTCCGGCGTGGTGGCGGGCGTGTCGAACTCCATCCGACACGCCAGGCGGCCGTCGCGGACAAAGGTCTTGCCCGGGGCGGCCTGCGGCCGGGGCGCGGACAATGGCCGGGACTGCACGAGATCTCCGTCGACAAAAAGCATCTCGTCGGGCCCGGCCAGGTCCGGGGCCGTCCATGACAAGGCGTCGAGTAGGCGGCGGGCGGCCTCGACCGGAGCCCCGGTGCCGCCGCAGGCCACCCCGCTGAGCCACAGCTGATCGCCCCGCGCGTCGAGCAGCACGCAGCGTGGCCCCTGCCCTCGGCTCAGGCCGTACCGCTCCGAGGCGGAGATCGGGTAGTAGAAGCCGCGAATCAGCGGCGCGGTGACGCCGTGGAAGAGCCACAGCGCACGCCAGGGCGCGAAGGCCGACGCGGACCGAAAGGAGGGCAGGCTGCCGGCCGGATCTGCGACGTCGAAGCCGCCGTGGTCGAGGTCGATCACGATCCGAGGAGCCTGCCCGCCGTCCGCCATCGCACGAGTATGCCCAGGCCACCGTCTGCACGAGGGTCAGCGCGGACGCGCCAACGGCGTTCGGTCCAGCGACCGCCGCAGATCCACCAGCGAGTCGAAGACACCGATCGCTCCGGCCGCCCGGAGTTCTTCGGTGGAGAAGCCGCCCGTCCGCACCGCCAGCGTGGGCACCGACAATCTGTTCGCGGCGGCGCAGTCCCAGGTCGAGTCGCCGATCATCAGCCCGCGCGCCCCGGACACCTTGGCCAGCGCCACCTGCAACAGGTCGGGCGCCGGTTTGCTCTCCTCGGCGTCCTCGGAGGTGGTCCAGGCGTCGGCGATCGACCGGCCGTCGATCAGCTCGAGGAAGCGGGTGACGAACTCCTGTTTGCCCGAGCTGGCCAGCACCAGGCGAAAGCCGCGCTCCTTCACCTCGGCCAGCAATTCCCGGGCCCCCTCGAACGGCTGCACCTCGTCCACCATCGCGCGGAATTCCTCGGTCCACGCCTGATCGAGGTCCTCGGCGTGCCGCCGGGCGACGTCCTCGCCGGCCACGTGCGGGATGAGCTGATCGCCGCCCATTCCGATGGCCCGGTGGATGTGCCACAACGGAATGGTCAGGTCGTACCGGCGAAAGGCGCGGTACCAGGCCAGCGCGTGCTGGTAGTTGGTGTCCACCAGCGTGCCGTCGACGTCGAAGATCGCGGTGTCCACTTCGAATGCCCTGGAATCGGGTGAATCGAATAAATCAGATGAATCGAATGTGACCATGGTTGCCTCCAGCATTACCCCACCCGGCAGTACCCCGGTGGGCCGTTCTTAGCGCCGGGCAGGTGATCGGTCACTCAGCGTTCATCAAGGGTCCGTCATCAGGCGGATTGTCGGCGGCTGGGCGCAGGTACAGGCTGCTCACAGCCACACGGCCGGCTTCCCTGGGAGGGTGTCATGCTCCGACGTCGAAAAATGCTGCTACCAGTGCTGTCTGCGGGACTGCTGCTGGTGGTCGTCAGCGCCGCCCCGGCCGCCGCCGACCCCTCGTCGTGGTCCGGTCACGGCGGCCGCGCACCCACCATCAACGGGTTCAAGAACGTGGTGGTGATCTACGAGGAGAACCACAGCTTCGACAACCTCTACGGATCCTGGGGTCCGGTCAACGGCGAACCGGTCACCGGGCTGGCCGATGCCCGGCAGGTCAACACCACCCAGATCACCCAGGACGGCGACGCCTACGGCTGCCTGCTGCAGGACGACGTCAACCTGTCCTCCCCCAGCCCGGTGCCCACCACCTGCGTCGATCAGGCCCACCACGTGCCGGCCAGCGGATTCGCCAACACCCACTTCACGATCGACGACTTCATCCGGCCGAAGGACAAGACCTGCCCGGCCCCGGGCACCTCCGCCCCGAACGGGGTCCTCAAGGGCAGCGACGGCGCGACGCGAGGTGGCTGTACCCGGGATCTGGTCCACCGCTTCTACCAGGAGCAGTATCAGCTCAACGGTGGTCGGCAGAATCGCTACGTCACCGGCAGCGACGCCGTCGGTCTGACGATGGGTGTCTACGACACCACGACACTGCCGATCTACCAGTACCTGCACCGCCGCGGCGCACCCAATTACGTGATCGCCGACCACTTCTTCCAGGCGGCCTTCGGCGGATCGTTCCTCAACCATCATTACCTGGTCGCCGCCCGTGCCCCGGTCGACACCGACCCGACCCACACCGGCGGCGCCGCCAACCTGCACTCGGTCGTGGACGGCGCCGGCTTCCCCAACAGCAGCTACCCCCTGTACACGCCCACGGCCGGTGCCTCGGTCAAGGATGCGCAACTGACCCAGGCCTGCCCGTCCGCGCTCCCCAACCTGGCCTGCGGCGACTATGCGGTCAACACCATGCAGCCGACCAGCCCGCCGTTCGGTGGCGGCTCGAAGCTGCCGTTGATCGACGATGCCGTCTATCCGAACATCGGTGACCGGCTCACCGAGGCCAAGATCAGCTGGAACTGGTACTCCGGCGGCTGGAGCGACGCGGACGCCGGGCATCCCGGGCCGCTGTTCCAGTACCACCATCAGCCCCTGAACTACTTCGCCGCGTACGCCCCGGGCCAGCCCGGACGCAGCCACCTGCGGGACGAGACCGAGTTCATCCAGGCCGCCCGGCGGGGCCAGCTGCCGACGGTGAGTTTCGTCAAGCACTACGGGGCGGAGAACGAACATCCCGGCTACGCCAGCGAACCCGACGGCTCAGATCATCTGGTCGATCTGATCAAGGCCATCACCTCCGGCCCGCAGGCCCGGGACACTCTGATCGTCGTCACCTATGACGAGTTCGGCGGGCAGTGGGACCACGTGTCGCCACCCGGGTTGGGCAACACCGACGGCCCGTCCGACCAGTTCGGTCCGGGCACCCGGATCCCCGCCCTGCTGATCAGCACCGGCTTCCACCGCTCCGGCGTCGACCATCACTCCTACGACACCACCTCCATCATGGCCACTCTCGAGCACGCGCTCAATCTGCCCCCGGTGGCGACGCGGGACGCCCAGGTGACCGATCTGACCGCCGCGATCCGGACCGGCACCCGGCACTGACCCCGGCGGCGGCACGCCGTTCGGCCCGGGACGCTGGTGCGTCCCGGGCCGAACGGTGGGTGGTCGGGCACCTGAGGGGCCCCGGTCAGCTCATCCGACCGCGGGACCGAAGTACCACTGCTGGTTCCAGTTGCCGTTGTAGTACCACTGGTCGATGGCCGCACCGGCCGCGGTGCTGGCCCCACTGACGTCCGCGTACAGCCCGGTCGCGCGGTTCCAGACGGTCTTGGTCTGGCCGGTCAGGCTCTGCCCGGGGTACACGCCCAGGTACCACTGCTGCCCCGGGTTGCCGGTGCAGGCCACCTGGATGAGTTGCTGGCCTGCGTTGTAGCCCGGCGCGGCCAGGCACTTGCCGCTGTTGCGGTTGACCAGCTCGGCGAACCCGCCGTCGGTCGGCAGCACGTACCACTGCTGGTTGTGCCCGCCGTTCCAGCTCCACTGCAGGACCGGCGCACCCTCGGCGGTGCTGGCGTTGGACACGTCCCACAGCAGCGGCACCGACCACCACGGGTGCGCCGACGGCGAGTAGGCCCCGGAGTTGAACACCCCGGCCAGCGCGTCCAGGGTGCCGGTGCCGGCGGAGCCGATCGAGGTCATCAGGTTGTAGATCGCCGCCTGCCCGTCGCCGAAGGCATTGGTCAGTGCGGCCTCGATCGTCTGGGCGGGCACCCCGATCTGCTGGAAGGCCACGGCGACCTGCCGGTCGGTGTCACCGAACACGGTGTGCAGGGTCCCGGCGACGCTGGTCGCGGTGTTGCCCAGACCGAGCAGGACGGAAGCGATCCGGGCGTCGGCGTCGCCGTAGAAGCGGTTCAGCAGGGTCGCGATCTGGGTTTGCTGGTAGCCCAGCTGAGCAAGGGTGCTGGCAATCTGGTTGTCCGCCGCCCCGAGGATCGACTTCACCGTCGCGATGCTGGTGTCGACGCTGAATCCGGTCTTGAGCAGGACCTTCATCACCGCGTCAGAGCCGTCGCCGTAGGCCGATTGCAGGGCCCCGGCAATCTGGGCCGGCGTGGCCCGCAGGGTGTTCAGCGCGGCCGCGGCCTGGGCATCGGTCCATCCGTAGGCGCTCTTGAACGCCTGGGCCACCTGGCCCGCGCTGCCCTGCAGCTGCTGCCAGAGCGCGCCGCTGGTGGTCGAGTAGCTGAACGGCACGGACGCCAGGTTCAGCCCGTTCACCGCGACCGCGGCATTGCCCGAGGCCGCAAAGGAGACGCTGCCGTCCCTGGGCGAGATCGAGACCGAACCGGTCAGGTCCGCCGCCGCCTGCAGGTACTGCGGCTGGCCACCGGCGATGTGCAGCGACACCGCGGCGCTGGCCAGGGAGGCGGAGGCGCCCTCGTCGATGCCGGCCAGGAACGAGATGCCGCTGGTCTTGTCGGTGAATCCGCCGTGGAAGCTGAAGTCCGCCTGCGGGTTCGACGGATCCGCGGACAGCGTGATCTTCAGGTCGGTGTTGGCCAGGGTGACCGGCCCGACCGCGAAGTTGCCGACGCTCGCGTCGGCGGTCAGGCTCGGGTAAGGCAGCACGGCGACGTTGCCATCCACGTGCACGGGTACACCGGCCACGGCGCTGTCGAAGACCAGGGTCGCCCCGGGGTTGATCGCCTTGCCCGCGGCGTCGGTGCCGCCCAGCGGGGCGAACAGCAGCTGCGCGGTCTTGACCTGCACCGAATCCGGCAAGGACGACGGGATCGACTTCCCGGCCACCGACTTGATGATGGTGAAGGGCTTGAGCGCGACCGCATCCGGGGTCTGGCCGGCGATCGAGAAGCCGAGCACCGGGTTGTTCACGTCCAGCACCAGATTCAACGAGGTGGTGGCGCCGGCCTGGATGCCGATGGCATCGTTCCAGGCCTTGGGCAGCTGCACGTTGTCGACCTTGAAGGCCAGCGTGGGTAGGGGGATGCCGGCGGTTTCCGGACTGTCCTTCACCCCGATCCGGCCGGCGACCTCACTGACCGACAGACCGGGGATGCCGAACGCGTCGGTCCACGGCCCGCCCAGACCCTTGATGTCGAACTGCAAGGAGACCGACACCGCCCCCTGCGCGCTGACCCCCAGGCTGCCGCCGAGCGTGACCTGGACCCGGGAGGCCGTGCCGCTGGCATACAGCTTGGACAACACGAGGAAGGCCGACCCGGACACGGTCACCGTGCCGCTGGCCGAACCCAGTTGGAAATCCAGACCCAGGGAGTTGATGTAGGCCGCGGCGCCACCGGGGGTGTTCTGCGCGAACAGCTTGGCGCCCTGGTCCCGGTCGCCGAACTGCAGCTGAGCGGTCGCCTCGAACCCGTTGTCGGACAGGGTGGCCCGGGCGGCGATGGATTTCGGGGCGGGCAACTGCAGGTTCTTGAGCGCCGCGCTCACCGCACCCGAGGGCTGGTAGGCGAACAGCAGCGTGACGCCGGCCGGCAGATCGAACTTTTGACCGGTCGCCCCCACGGTCGTCGGGTCGAACTGGGCGATCTGCTTGCTGGCCAGCACCAGGGTGCCCTGGCCCGAGCCGACGCCGAGCGCGCCTAGATCGATCCCGGCCGAAGCGGTGAAGCTGCCATCGTCGGCGAAACTCAGGGTGACCGGAGTGTGGACCGTGTGGTCGGCGTCCGGCGCCACCGTCAGGGTGGCGGCGGCCGACACCGCGACCTTGGCCTGCGCCGTCCCGACGCCGCTGCCGGTGATCGACACCGATGGCTGGTCCAGCGAGAAGTGGGCCGCGTTGGGCAGGGTGATGCTCGGCGCACTCGCGGTGATCTGGAACGCCTTGGCCGCCGGTACCACGCAGGCCTGCGCGGAACCGGCGATCCCGGCCGCCGGATCGGCCACGCCGCCCTGGATGTCGAACCAGACCTGGCCGGGATCGACCGCGGGACAGGCCAATCCGTCCCGGGGAGCGGCGTTGGACACCTCCACGTGCGTCAGGGACAACGTGGCCGGGCCGGTTTGCCAGCTCCCGGTGTCGTCCCCGGCGACATCGAAGGTGACGGTCCCGTTGGCGTCGGTGATCGTTCCGGCGAACGCCGGACTGATGCTCAGGCCGTCGACCGGGCTGAACTGTGGCGTCTCGGCGGTGTTGTCCACGCTCAGCGACCAGTTCCGGCCGTCCTTGATCGCACCGGACACGATCACGGTGAAAGCCGTCGGGCCGGAACCGAGGACGGCGGTGCCGTTGACGCTCAGGCCGGTGTCGGTGGCCAGGGTGATGGTGCTCCCGGACTTGACGGTCAGCACCCCGTCGGCGACGACGCCGTCGCTGCTCAGCCTGCCGGTCAGGGAGGCGGCGAGCCGGCCGCCGGTGGCGGACAGCGAGCCGGAGACCTCCACCGTGGTCCCCAGCACGGAGATCCCGGTGATGTCGAGGGTGGCGGTCAGGTCGGCTCCGGTCAGATCGGTGGCATCGGCGTTGGCGATGCTCACCGACAGCGAACCGCCGAGACCGTTGCCGGTCGTGACCGCGGCGGTGAGGGTCAGCGTCCGGGTGGACTCGTCGATGGTCAAGGTGGCGCCGGTGAAGGAGACCGTCTGGCCGGGGGTGGGCAGCGGGAACGCCACGGCGGGGGCGCCGACGGCGACGGTGAGCACCGAGCCGTCCAGGGTGCCGGTGACCGGCCCGGATCCCAGGTTCAGGTTCAGGGCGGACAGGAACGACCGGGCCGCCGGGGACAGCGAGAAGGTGCTGCTGGGAACCACTGTCGAGGGTGCGGTGGAGGCGGGGGTGGAGGCGGACGGCGACCCCGCGGCCGGAGCCGGAGCCGGGCTGCCGGTCGGGGCCGGGTCGGTCGTCGTGGCCGTGGCGGCGGCGGGAGCCGGAGCCACCGCCGCGGCCGGCGCCGGCGCGGGTGTCGGGGCCGGCGCGGGCGTCGAGGCCGGCGCGGGCGTCGAGGCCGGGGTCGGGGCGGGCGTGGGGGCCGGGTCGGTGGTTGGGGCCGCCGAGGGCGCGGCGGCCCCCGGATCGGCGATCGGCGCCGACGCGACCGCAGCCGCCGGGACCACGATGACGGGCGTGGCCGTCGCCGGGGCCACCGGCACCAGTGCGATGGTGGCGGCGGTGGAGGCCGCGACCAGGCTGAGCAGGCCGCGGCGGGCGAGGGCGCGCAGGGCGGTGGGGCCATCACCGGTGGTTCGTCGGGACATCGGGCTTCCTCAGGTCGGGTGAATTGCGGACCGGTCAAGAGTCGGCTTTTCGCCCGCGGAACTCGATGGTGCGCGCCACCATTTTCACAGGGGGGTGCAGGCACCCCGAAAAAGATTCCACATTGTCACTTAAATTTTGTATCAGTGGCGACAGCACCTGTTGTCAAACCACTGTCGTCACTCCGGCTCGGCTGCGGCCGGATCGCTGCGGCCGGTCAGACGGTGAGCGACGGTACGTCGAAATCCTGCTTGCGCACAAAGCGCGTGGCCCCGCAGTCGTCGATTCCCGGGAGATCCGCTCGCTCGTAGGTGGATACCAGGATCACCCGGATGTCGGGCCGGCGATGCCGGATGCGCCGGCAGGCCTCGGTCCCATCGATCCCCGGCAGCCGCACGTCCATGACGATCAGGTCGGGTCGCAACCGGTCGGCCAGCTCGACGGCCTCCTCGCCCGAGCCGGCCTGCCCGACCAGCCGAAGGCCCGCCGTGGCCCCGATCAGGGCGGCGGCGGCGCGTCGGAACTGCGGCTGATCGTCCACCAGCAGGATCCGGGTCTCGCCCACCGGAGCGCCGGTCACCGTCGTCCCTCCGCCAGATAGAGCAACGCCGCCCGCACTCGGGGATGGTTCACCCGATCACCGGACAGGCCAAGTTTGGTGAAGATCGAGTTGATGTGCTTTTCCACCGCGTGCGACGTGAGCACCAGGGCCTCGGCGATGGCCGCGTTCGTCCGGCCCTGGGCGATGCCTTCCAGGACCTGCCGTTCCCGACGGGTGAGCCGGCCCACCTCGCCGTCGCCGGCCAGCGTGCGGGCGTCGATGAGCGTTTCGACCACCTTGGGGTCGATCACCGAGCCGCCGCCGGCGACCGTGTCGATGGCCCGCACCAGCTCGTCCAGGTCACTCACCCGCTCCTTGAGCAGGTACCCCCGGCGCTGCGTGCCCTGGCCGAGAAGCGCACGCACATAACCCGGTTCGGCGTACTGGCTGAGCAGGATGACGCCGATCCGAGGGTGGACCCGGCGGCAGTGATCGGCCACCCGGATGCCCTCGTCACGGCGGTCCGGGGGCATCCGGATGTCGGTGAGCACCACATCCGGGGCCAGCTCGGCGATGGCCGACAGGGTCTGCGGCAGGTCGGCACACCCGGCCACCACCTCGATGCCCGCAACCGTGGCCAACATGCCCCGCAGCCCCTCCCGGAGCAGGAAGTTGTCCTCGGCGAGCACCACCCGATGGCTCATTCCGGCCTGCCTTCCTGCCCCAGGGGCAGCCACGCCCGCAGGGTGCGGCGACCGTCGGCCACCGTGACCGTGATGGACCCACCGAAGGCCTCGACGCGGTCGGTGACGGCGGCCACCGTGGCCTGGTCGATCGACCGGTTGGCGTTCTGCCGAGCGGGATCTGGCATCGGGACGTCCACCTGCACCTCGACCCGATCGGCGTTGACGGCCACCGTCACCGATTGCCGCCGACCAGCGGCCGGACGGTGCTCGAGGGCAGCGACGAGAAGAAAGTACACGCAGGACTCGACGGCCGGGTCGGCCCGCAGCCGCGAATCGTCCTCGATCGCCAGCTCGACGCCGACACCGGCCCGCAATTGCCAGCCCTCCAGGGCGGCGGCCAGACCACCGTCCGCCAGCCGGGGCGGGTAGATGCGCCGGGCCAGGTTGCGCAGCTCCGCCAATCCCTGCGCCACCTGCTCGCGCGCCTGGTCGATCAGGACCGGTGCGTCCGCCGGCGTCAGCAACGCAGACTCGATGAGGTCGGCCGCCGCGTCCAGGCAAGGATCGACCCGGGCCCGGATCTCGGCCGTGATCGCATCCGACTCATGCTGGCGGGCCTGGCCGATGCGCCGGTTCGACGCGGCGATCTGGTCGTTCAGCCGCGCCAACGACGCGGCCCGGCGCTGCAGCTCGGCGGTCAGCCGGACCGTCGACATGGCCAGACCGGCCGGGCCGGCCAGTTGCCGCAGCAGCGCGGCCTCCCGGCGGCCGCCCGCCGTGCGGGTCACGTCGGCCTCGATCTCGCCGACCGTGTCCCCGTCGTGCCGCACCTGGACCACGACCGGCGCACCCTGGGCCCCGGCCCGTTCCGGCCACACCTGGGACAGCGTCTGACCACCGTCGAGCAGGACCCGCACCTCGGACCGGTCGACCTGCAGGGTGCGTCCGGTGGTTTCGGCCAGGGACGGGAGCACGTCCTCGACCGGCAATGCGGTGGACATCCGGCGCAGCAGGGCGTGGCCGGCCTGGTAGCCGTCGGCCCGGTCGCGCAGGACCGCCCGCTCGGCCACCCGGGTGAGCGGACCTGCGGTGAGCGCGAACACGGCACCGACCGCCGCCATGGTCAGCACGACGACCCAGACCGGCATGCCACCCGGCCGGGATCGGGCCGACCAGGCCGCGGCGCCGGCGAACGCGAGCAGGGCCACCACGAATCGCAGGGCGAGCACCAGCGCCGTGACCCGGCGACGATCAGGCATGGCCGATCACCGCCCGGTCCGCCCCGGCGTCCCCGCCCAGGGGAATGAAGCCGTGCACCGTGGTGCCCGTGTCCGGCGCCGACCGCACGGTGATGGTCCCGCCCAGGGCGGCCACCCGGTCGTCCAGCCCCCGGATCCCGCCGAAGCTGCCGGGGGCCGATTCCATGCCGCGACCGTCGTCGGCGACGGTGCCGGCGATGCCGCCGTCCTGGACGCTCACCCGGATCGAGATCCGCTGCCCACCGGAGTGTTTGATTGCGTTCTGCACCGCCTCCGAGCAACAGAACCAGATCCCGACGGCGGCGTCCGACCACCCGACACCCGTACCGGTGGCGGGCAGATCCGTGGACACCGTGACCGCGAAGCCGGCCTGCTCGGCGGACCGGGCGATGACCGCCAGCCCCCGGCGCAGGTCGCCGTCGGCCAGCCCGGCCGGCAGGCCGCCGGCGGCCAGTTCGTGCAACTCCCGGCCGGCATCCCGAAGCGACTCGCGGATCGCGGTCAGCGTGCGCGCCCCGGCCGGCACGGCGAGACCGGCGGCCATCCGCAGTTCGATCATCGCGGCGACCAGCGTCTGCTGAGCGCCGTCGTGCAGGTTGCGTTCCAGCCGGAACCGCTCCCGATCCTGCGCCCGCACCATCCGGCGCCGGATCGTGCGCAATTGGTCGGCCCGATCCGCCAGCCGGCGAACCTGCCGCTGCAGGTGATCGGCCAGCGTCGCGTTGTGCAGGAGCAGGCCGGCATGATCGGCCAGGTCGGCGAGCAAGGCCGCCTGGGCGCCGGGCAGCCGTTCCCCGGGGCCCAGTTCGATCGTCAGCACGCCGATCGGCTGGCCGTCGTAGCTGATCGGCCAGCACCGGCCGGGGGTCGGATCGGGGTCCGCCGGGCCGCCGGGCGGCCGGCCGGCGAGCCGGGACCAGCCGCCGTCGCGGGCCTGGAACAGTTGGGCCCGCCGCGCTCGGGTGGCCCGCACGACGACGTCCACCACCTGGTCGAGTTCGTCCGCCCGGCTGAGCAGGTCGAGCCCGCTGATCAGCGTGCCCATCGCCGCGGTCGGGTCCAGGTCCTGTCCGAACACGATCCGGTTGACCTGCCGGCGGACCAGTCCCCATCCCCAGCTCAGCGCCGTCGCTGCGGCGGCCATCACCAGCACCGTCCACCAGGGACCATCGGCCGCCAGCACGCCCCCGGTGACGACCGCCGCCAGGTAGACCAGGCCCGTCGCCGCCAGCAGGACGGTGGCCACCAGGACCCGGCTGAGCAACCGGTCCAGTCCGAAGATCCGGTAGCGCACCAAGGCCACGAACAGCACGACGGGCACGATCGCGAACACCGCCGGGAACAGGTCGGGTAGTTCGGCCGCCAGGTTGGCTACCGGCACTCCGCCCACCCCGACCAGGGTCAGCGCCTCGGCCACCGCCCAGAGCGCGGCGACGGCCAGCGCCGGGAGCAGGGCGCCGACCAGCAGCCGGGCATTGCGGCGGTCCTGCGCGGACGCCACCGGCTCCCGCAGCCGCCAGGTCTGCATGGTCACGCCGGCCACCGGGATCAACACGCCGAAGAAGATCACGAAGAACTGGGGGTGCAGCAGGAAATCGCTCCACCAGCAGATGGCGGCGACCACCACGGTGACCGCCAGGGCCACCGCGAACAGCGGCCGCCCGGACACCCCGACCCGGCGGGGCAGCCGGCCGTCCGGGAACAGCATCACCGCCCACAGGTAGCAGACCCCCGAGGCGATGTGAAAGCTGAAGTGCAGCAGCGAGATCGGCCACGGGCTGCCGATCAGCCGGAATGCCTCATGGCTGGGCAGGTTGAACGTCGCGGCGGTGCCCAGCAGGCCGACGGCGAGCAACCGGGCCACCCGCTCGTCCCAGCACCGCACCAGCAGGACGACGCCCAGCACCAGGTTCAGCGCGCTGAACGCGTACTGCAGCAGGGTCACCCCGGTGAGCCCGGTCATCGGCATGGCCGGGGCCAACAGTTCGGCGGCCGGTCCGGCCAGCGGACCGCCCGACCCGGCGATGCTGCGCGCCGCGTCCGCCGCCGGACCGATACCGGTCACGACGACGGGCAGCAGACCAAGCGTCAGCCAGACCACCAGCCCGACCGCGTACACCCAGGCCAGGACCCGCAGGATCGACGATCCGGAACGCAGCCTCACAAGTGCGCATTATCGGACTTATCGGCGCAGACCGCGCAGACACTCACGCCCGGGTGGGCAGCCGCAGTCGTTTGAGCAGCAGGGCGTTGACGGCCACGATGAGGCTCGAGCCGGACATCGTCAGGGCCGCGATCTCGGGCCGCAGCACCACGCCGAAGGCCGGTTCGAAGACCCCGGCGGCGATGGGCAGCGCCAGCGCGTTGTACCCGATGGCCCAGCCCAGGTTCTGCCGCATCGTGCGCCGGGTGCCGCGTCCGATCTGCAGGGCGACCGGCACGTCCAGCGGATCGGACCGCATCAGCACGACGTCCGCGGTCTCGATCGCGACGTCGGTACCGGCGCCGATCGCGATCCCGACATCGGCCCGGGCCAGGGCCGGGGCGTCGTTCACCCCGTCGCCGACCATGGCCACCCGCCGGCCCTTGTCCTGCAAAGACACCACGGTGGAGGCCTTCTCGGACGGGAGCACCTCGGCGACGACCTCGTCGATGCCGAGCTGGTCGGCGATCCGGCGGGCGGTGGCTTCGTTGTCACCGGTGAGCATGACCACCCGAACCCCCGCTTCCCGCAGCGCGGCGGCGGCGGCGGCCGCGGTGTCCCGGGCGGCGTCGGCCAGGGCGATCACCCCGACGGCCCGGCCGTCGACCGCGACGAAAACCGCGGTCCGGCCGGTCACGGCCAACTCGTCCCGGTGCGCGGCGAGCGCACCCAGGTCGACGTGCTCCTGCGCCATCAGCCGGCGGTTCCCGACCAGGACCCGGCGCCCGTCGACCGTGGCCGCGGCGCCGTGGCCGGCGATGGATCGAAACCCGGTCGCCGGCCGGCGTGGGGCGCCCCGGTCGTCGGCGTGCCGGACGATCGCGGCGGCCAACGGGTGCTCGGACTCGCGTTCCACCGCGGCGGCCAGGGCCACCAGTTCCTGTTCGTCCATGCCGTCGGCGACCAGGTCGGTGACCTCGGGTTCACCCTTGGTCAGGGTGCCGGTCTTGTCCATGACCACGGTGTCGATCCGGGCCGCGGTCTCCAGCGCGGTGGCGTTCTTGAACAGCACCCCCCGCTGCGCACCGAGGCCGGTGCCCACCATGATCGCCGTCGGGGTGGCCAGGCCCAGCGCGTCCGGGCAGGTGATCACCACGACGGTGATGGCGAACAGCAGCGCCGTCTGCACTCCGGCGCCCACGGCCAGCCAGACGGCAAAGGTCACGGTGCCGCCGACCAGCGCGACCAGCACCAGCCAGAACGCGGCCCGGTCGGCCAGCCGTTGCCCGGGCGCCTTGGAGTTCTGCGCTTCCTGCACCAGGGTGACGATCTGAGCCAGGGCGGTGTCCGCGCCCACCTTGGTCGCCCGTACCCGCAGCGTGCCGGAAATGTTCACCGACGCCCCGATCACCGGCGTGCCCGGTGCCTTGGGCACGGGCAGGCTCTCGCCGGTGACCATCGACTCATCGACCTCGGAGTCACCCGCCTCGACCTCGCCGTCGACGGGAATCTTGGCCCCCGGGCGGACCAGCAGCAGCTCGCCCACCGCGACGTCGGCGGTGGCCACCTCGACCTCCTGCCCGTCCCGCAGCACCACCGCCTTCGGCGGGGCGAGCTCCAGCAGGGCCCGGATGGCGTCGTTGGCACCCCCGCGGGCGCGCATCTCGAACCAATGCCCCAGCAGCACGAAAGCGGTGAGCACGGTGGCCGCCTCGTAGAAGACCTCACCGCTCTCGCCGGTGAACAAGCCAGTCAGGGTGACCCCGACGCTGTAGAGCCAACCGGCGCCGACCCCGACGGCGACCAGCACCATCATGTCCAGCGTCCGCGCCCGCAGCGCCCGGTAGGCGCCGGCGAAGAAGATCGACGCCGAGTAGAAGATGACCGGCAGGGACAGCAGCAGCGAGAACACACCGTCGCTCAGGCCGAACGGCGCCGGCGCGGTGAACCCGAGGACCTCCCGGCCGATCGGGGACCACAGCAGCACCGGCACCGAGAGCCCGGCGGCGACCAGGAACCGGTTGCGCATGTCCCGGACCATCGAATCCATCGACATGCCGCCGGGATGGGCGTGCTGATGATCTGCGACGTCGGTCCGGGCGGGTCCGTGGTCAGGCTGCGCCGAGCCGGCGGGTTCGGCCATCGGGTCGCACAGGTGCTCGGGCACCGACTGTCCGGCGCAGTGGTACCCGCAGTCGCGCACCCATCCGGTCAGGTCGGCAACGCTGGTGCGGG
Source organism: Nakamurella multipartita DSM 44233 (assembly GCF_000024365.1). NCBI lineage: Bacteria > Bacillati > Actinomycetota > Actinomycetes > Nakamurellales > Nakamurellaceae > Nakamurella > Nakamurella multipartita. The sequence goes on along the minus strand of NC_013235.1, from coordinate 1,904,549 downwards.
CCGGGTCGTAGGTGACGGTCGCGGTCTGCGACACCGGGTTCGCGTCCACGGTAAGCACCCCCGGCCGCCGGCCCAGCACCGCTTCGGTGACGGCCGGGGACGACGCCCAGTGCACCCCGGACACCTCGACCACCGCCGTGGCGGCGTGATTGCTCATGTCAGTTCCTTTCGCCGGTGCCCGGTGGAGCCGGGACCGTGCGCGGATGCGGTCAGGCGGTCCTACCGGAGACGGCCTTGAACCGGCGCAGCCGCAGGCTGTTGGACACCACGAACACCGAGGAGAAGGCCATCGCGGCGCCCGCGATGAGCGGGTTGAGCAGGCCGGCCATGGCCAGCGGCAGCGCGGCCACGTTGTAGGCGAACGCCCAGAACAGGTTGCCCTTGATGGTGCCCAGGGTCCGGCGGGAGAGCCGGATCGCGTCCACCGCCGCCCGCAGGTCACCGCGGACCAGCGTCAGGTCCGAGGCCTCGATGGCCACGTCGGTGCCCGTGCCCATGGCCAGCCCCAGGTCGGCCTGGGCCAGGGCCGCGGCGTCGTTGACGCCGTCGCCGACCATCGCGACGATGGCGTGGCGATGTTGGAAATCGGCGACCGTCCGGACCTTGTCGGCGGGCAGCACCTCGGCGATGACGTCGGCCGGGTCGATGCCGACCTCGGCGGCGACCGCCCGGGCGGCGGCTGCGTTGTCCCCGGTCAGCAGCACCGGTCGCAGGCCCAGGCCGCGCAGCTCGGCAATCGCCTGCGCGCTGGTCGGTTTCACCGTGTCGGCGACCACCAGCAGGCCCCGGGCGGCACCGTCCCAGCCGACGGCGATCACGGTGCGACCGGCCGACTCGGCGTCCCGACGGGCCCGATCCAGCTCGGCGTCCAGCGGCTGGGCCCACTCCTGCGCCAGCCAGGACGCTCGGCCGGCGGCCACCGCGTGCCCGTCCACTACCGCGTGCACACCCAGACCCTGGGTGGAGACGAACGATTCGACCGCCGGCAGGTCACCGACCCGGTCGCGGGCACCGTCGACGATCGCCGCGGCGACCGGGTGTTCGGAGGCGTGCTCGAGCGCGCCGGCCAGCCGGAGCAGCTCCGCCTCGTCCGTCCCGGCGCCCGGGATCACCTCCACCAGGGTCATCCGCCCGGTGGTGATGGTGCCGGTCTTGTCCAGCACGATGGTGTCGACCCGGCGGGTCGATTCCAGGACCTCGGGACCCTTGATCAGGATGCCCAGCTGCGCGCCGCGGCCGGTGCCGACCAGCAACGCGGTCGGCGTGGCCAGCCCCAGGGCACAGGGGCAGGCGATGATCAGCACCGCCACCGCGGCGGTGAAGGCGGCCTCGGCCCCGGCCCCGGCGCCCAGCCAGAAGCCCAGAGTGCCGACGGCCAGGGCGATCACGACGGGCACGAACACCGCGGAGACCCGGTCGGCCAGCCGCTGCACCGGCGCCTTGCCGGATTGCGCCGCCTCCACCAGCCGGGCCATCTGGGCCAGCTGGGTGTCGGTGCCGATCCGGGTGGCCCGCACCACCAACCGGCCACCGGCGTTCACCGTGGCCCCGGTCACGGCGTCACCGGGGCCGACCTCGATCGGCACCGGCTCGCCGGTGAGCAGGCTCGCGTCGACCGCCGACGCGCCCTCGATCACCTGGCCGTCGGTGGCGATCTTCTCTCCCGGCCGGACCACGAACCGGTCGCCGACCACGAGCTGATCCACCGGCACCCGCTGCTCCCGGCCCTCGCGCAGCACGGACACGTCCTTGGCGCCCATGTCCATCAGCGCCCGCAGGGCGGCGCCGGAGCGCTTCTTGGCCCGGGCCTCGAAGTACCGGCCGGCCAGGATGAAGACGGTGACCGCGGCGGCCACCTCCAGGTAGATCTCGTCCGCCCCGGCTCCGGGCTCGGGCAGCAACCGGAACGTCATCCGCATGTCCGGCATCCCGGCGCCACCGAAGAACAGGGCGTACAGCGACCACCCGAACGCGGCCAGCACGCCGAGACTGATCAACGTGTCCATGGTCGCGGCCCCGTGCCGCAGGTTCGTCCAGGCGGCGCGATGGAACGGCCATGCGCCCCAGACCACGACCGGCGCGGCCAGCGTCAGGCTCAGCCACTGCCAGTTGTCGAACTGCAGCGGGGCGACCATGGCCAGCACCAGCACCGGCAGGGTCAGCGCCGCGGAGATGACGAGCCGGCGGCGCAGCGAGGCCACCTCCGGGTCCAGCGCGGGCTCGCCCGCACCGCCCGCCGCCGGGTCGGTGTCCGGCGGGCGGGCCGGCTCGAGGATCGGGCGCGGCAGGGTGGCGGTGTAGCCGGTGGCCTCCACGGTGGCGATCGCCGCGGCCACCTCGGTGCCCTCCGGCAACACCACATGGGCCTTCTCGGTGGCGTAGTTCACCGAGGCCTGCACCCCGGGCATCCGATTGAGCTTCTTCTCGATCCGCGCGGCGCAGGACGCGCACGTCATGCCACCGATCTGCAGATCGACCGCTTGTTGCGTCATGCCCCTACCTCCTTGCCGCGAACGCGTCGTGCCCGACGCGGGATGAAATGTCTTGTGGTGACGGCCGTCAGGAGGCCAGCGAGTAACCGGCCTCGTCGATGGCCGCGCGCACCGCGTCCAGCGGCAGCGGCGCCCTGCTGGTCACCGTGACCCGGGAATCCCCGCCGGCGTGCAGGTCGACCTCGACGGCGCTCACGCCGTCCAGCTGCGACACCTCCTCGGTGACCGCGGTGACGCAGTGCGAGCAGGTCATGCCGGAGACCGCGTAGGTGGCTGTCGTGGTGCTCATCAGGTCCTCCTGGGAAGTGACGTTCATGGTTGGTTCGTGCGGGGTGATCGGCGCCGGTCTCAATGGCCGTGATCGCCGGATTCAGTGGCAATCGGGGTGGCAACAGGGGTGGCAATAGGGGTGGTGGCGGGGTCGGGCCGGGCCGTGACGGTGAACCCGGCGGTCCGCACGACCCCGGCGTGCTTGAAGTCCAGGAACAACCGGTACTCACCGGCGGACGGCGCGGTGGCGGCGAAGGTGATGCCGGGGCCGGCCGGCGTGACCCCGTCGCCCGGGGCGCCGGCCGGGTGCACGTGCAGGTAGGCCAGATCCCCGGCCCGCAGGGCGACCAGGTGCCCGTACGCGGCCAGGTAGGGCTCCAGGTCGGTCACCGGCACCCCGTCCCGGCTGACCGTGAGGGTGAGCTCGGACGAGCGATCGGGCACCAGGTCGCCGCTCAGCGTGACCTGGTAACCGCCGGCGACCGAGGCGGTCGCCGCCGGCGCGGGGACCGGCCGTGGCTCGTAGGACCCGGGCACCGCGAGGTCCGCGCCGAGGACGAGTCCGCCGTCATGACCGGTCGGGGTGAAGTCCGCGAACACCCGATACTCCCCCGCCGCGGACAGATCCACCGGGACCGACCACGTGCCGGCCGGATCCAGCACCGGATGCACGTGCTGGAACTGGTCCAGATCCCGCCGGACCAGGATCAGGTGCAGTTGCTTGTCGTGCTCGGTCTCATAACCGATCACCGGGGCGCCGTCCGGGCCCAGGATCTGGAACCGCAGCTGCGCGTGCGCGTCGGCCGGGAGCGACCGGTCGGCCAGGCTCAGGGTGTACCCGTCCTGGGCCACCATCAGCCCACCCGGCCACGCCGCCGCGCCGGCCGGCACCGGGGCGGTGGAGTCGGACATCTCTCCGTGCGCCGTCGCGGACGGCCCGGTGGTCGCGGCGCCGGTCACCGACGGCGAGACCAGCGCACCCAGGCCGGCGGCCGCGCCGAACACGGCAATCAGGCCCAGGGTGTACCCGGCGACCGTGAGGGCGGTCTTCATGGTGACTCCTGTCCGGTCGGGTGGGCGGTGGCAGTACGGGCAACGCCTTGGGGGCGGGTCAGGACCGGACCAGCCGGGCGATCGCCTCGGAGGCCTCGCGGATCTTCTCGTCCGCCTCCGGGCCGCCGGCCTGGGCCGCGTGCACCACACAGTGGCTCAGGTGCTCGTCCAGCAGGCCAAGGGCGACCGACTGCAACGCCTTGGTCATCGCGGAGACCTGAGTCAGGATGTCAATGCAGTACTTCTCGTCCTCGACCATCTTCTGCAGACCCCGGGCCTGCCCCTCGATGCGGCGCAACCGCTTCAGGTAGTCGTCCTTGCGACTGATGTACCCGTGCGGACCTGCGTGTTCCGACGACGCTGCGGTCATCATGGCCTCCCTCTCGCCCGGCATCCCGGCGCCCCGTCCTATACCCCGGACCGGTATCCGCGCCATTGACCGATAGCGTACCCCCCTAGGGTATCTACCGCAAACGGCCAGGGCAGGACAGCCGGTGACCGGGACCCGAGCGGCGAGGCACAGCCGAGCGCGTCCGGCCCACAGGGCCGAACGACCCTGGCCGCCGGCCGACCCGGCCGGGCACCATCGAGGACGGTCGGGGCTGACACGGAGGGTGCCCGATCATGATGGTGCGCAGGGGTCGTCGGTTCGTGGGCTGGTCGCGGTCGATCGGCACCGTCGTGGTGCTGGCCACACTGGCGGCGTGTGCCGGATCTCCGGTCGCCGGAACGGCCACCCTCACCCCCACCACGCCGAGTTCACCGAGCACGTCCGCACCGTCCACCACCCGGTCGACGCCGCCCACCCCCTCCTCGTCGGCCGCGGCGCCCTCCGCCGCCACCTCGTCGGACACGTCCACCGGCCGCGAACCGCCGGGCAGCACCACCGCGGCGCCCGGACCGGCGTCGGGTACCGCGGCCGAGGCGCTGGCCCCGTTCTTCGCCGAGGTCGACGACATCGACGCCAGGCTCAGCGCCGCGGCGGACGCCATCAACGCGGGATTGACCGCCGAGGAGGCCACTTTCGATCAGCAGACCATCGACACGGTCGACGCCGCGGCCCCCTGGGCGGCGGCCCGGGCCATTCCGGCCGGACTCGATGCGGCCACCGAGCAGGCCGTTCTGCTGGTCTACAGCAACCTGGCCTCCCGGTTCGGAGCGCTGCGCGGTGGCGACTGCCTGCAGGTCGGCACGGTGCCGCGGTCGACCCTGAACGCCGACTGCTTCGTCCGCGGTCACGAACCCAAGGCCCGCATGGCCGGTGACATCGCCGCGGCTCGGGCCGCCGCCGAGTCCTCGCCGTTCGCCGCCGCGAGCCCGGACTCGCGCGCCGCCGCCGAGGTGCTGCTGCGCGTCGAGTACATCAACAAGGCCAACATGGGCTGCGGCACCATGGGCGGGTTCATTGCCACCGAGCCGCTTCCGATCGAGTGGGTCACCGAATCATTCGGCGAACCGGAGCTTGCGCCCACCGATGGGCGGGTGAACGGGGTGCGGTTCCGGGCCGTCTCCACCGCCTCCGCGGGTTGGACGATCGAGTTGCTGGCCTGCTGAATCAGGTGGCCGGCGCGGCATTCAGGACGAGTGGGTGCCCCCGCGGTGGCGCAGTCCGCGACCGATGGCCACCTCGCCGGCGGTCAACAGGGCCAGGCCGACCAACGCCGGAGTGATCACGTCCGCCCGGACATAGACAACCAGCACCAGCACCAGCGCGACAATGACCGCCGATCGCTCGATCCAGCGCGGCGCTTCGACGTGGGGAACGGCCATGAGTCGATGGTGGACTCGTCAGAACAGCCGCACCCGGGTCCTTGGACCCGACCTGGTCATCGTCGCGAGTGACTAGACCGATGGGGTATTTGTCCGCCTGAAGGCCCTTAGACCCTTTTGCCGGCTAGGCCCGAAAGCTACGGTTCGGCAGAAGGGGAGCCCGCAGAAGGGAGTCCACGATGAGCCACGACGACTCGACCAGGAGGTCCGACCCGGACCGGGGTTCGAGCGGTTTCGCGGTCGGCATGACCATGTTCGCGGCCATCGCCCTGATGGTCGTCGGCCTGTTCCAGGCCCTCGAGGGGCTCATCGCCCTGTTCAACGACACCCTGTACGCGGTGGGCGAGAAGTGGGTCTTCGCCTTCGATCTGACCACCTGGGGCTGGATCCATCTCGTCGTCGGCCTGATCGTCGCGCTCGCCGGCTACTTCGTGCTCACCGGCGCCGTGTGGGCCAGGACGGTCGGCGTCATCATGGCCGTCCTGAGCGCCCTGCTGAACTTCGTCTGGTTGCCCTACTACCCGGTCTACAGCGTCGTGGTCATCGCTCTTGATGTGCTGGTCATCTGGGCCCTGATCGCGCACGGCCGCGAGATCGCGAGGTAGGCAACGCGGAGCGGTGCACCCGCGCCGCCATCACTTTTCCCGCAGGAACCGAACGTCGGAAGGATGGGCCATGACCGAAGTGGTCGAGCAAGCAGCGGTCGATGAGCTGGGACCGGTCGACTACCTGGTGGTCGAGTTCCCGGGCAGTGACTTCAAGGGCGAGATCCTCGGCGAGCTCGCCGATCTCGTCCAGCGCGGCATCGTGCGGGTGCTGGATGCGCTGATCATCGTCAAGGATCCGGACGGCAGCTACGAGGCGTTCGAGTTCGACAGCGCCGAGGTCGGCGAACTCGGCGAGATCCGCGGCCTGGAAGCCGAACTGGCGGAGCTGCTCAGTGCCGATGACGTCACCGCCGTGGCCGAGGCGCTCGAGCCGGGCAGTGCCGCCGGCCTGCTGGTGTACGAGAACCTCTGGGCGGCAACGTTCGCCAGCGCCGTTCGCCGGGCCGGCGGGCAGTTGGTGGCCAACGGCCGGATTCCCGTCCAAGCCCTGCTCGCCGCGATCGAGGAGGACCTGGACGACGACGGCCCACAGAGTTGAGCCCACAGATCTGACCCCCCCAGGTGGGCCCACCGCTGTCACCAAGGAGAGAACGATGCTTCGAGCAGGACGAGTAGGCCGGCGTGGTGTCCTGGGCCCGGTCGGTCGCACCACGGCCGCGGTGGCCACCACCGCCGTGGTCGCGCACGGCGTCCGCCGCCGCGGGGATCGGCGGGAGGACCGCCGGGACGACCGGGGCGACCGCCGGGAGGATCGCCGCGACCGCCGCTTCTGACCCTTAGGCGGCCGGACCGTCGTCGGTCGAGCCCGAAGCCGGCTCGGGCCGCGGCAGCGGTCCGACGAGGAAGGCGGCCACGGCGGGCCCGATCAGGCGGACCACCGCGTCGTCGGGCAGGTCGGCGATCGGCTGGAGCCGCCAGAGGTAGCGGGTCATGGCCAGCCCGACGAGTTGACTGGCCACCAGCCCGGCCCGCAACAGGCGCTCGTCGTCATCGAGTTCGCGGGCGACCACCCCGATCATGCTCTCGCGAAAGATGAGGCCGAGCCGGTCCAGGGCCACCGGTTCGTGCGCGGCGGTCAGGATGATCGAGCGCAGCACGGCGGCCGTGGCCGGGTCGTTCCAGGCGTCCAGCAACGTCTGCACCAGCGCCGATCCGCGCTGCGGCAGCGGCGAGGCGGCGACCACGGCGATGCGTTCGAGGTACCCGGGCGGCGGTTGCAGGCAAGCTTGCAGCAGCGCCGTCTTGTCCCGGAAGTAGTACGACACCAGCCGGGAATCGACGCCGGCCTCCCGGGCGACCGCCCGGAGCGTCGTACCCGCCCACCCGTGCTCGGCAAACGATGCCCGCGCCACGGTGACGATGCGGTCCAGCAGGACTCCTCGTTCCTGACTGGGGCCGCGGCGGCCGGCCGTCGACATGATCCCTCCGAAATTCGATCCAACCGGTTGCCGGTGCGTCCTGGGTCGTCCATACTTCCCCAGGCGAGGAAATTTAGCCAGCCACCACGCACCTGGGGGGTCGGATGGGCACCACGGTCAAGTCAGCCGGAATCGGTCCCGGCGAGCGCCGGCTCAACGGCCCGCAGACGACCGGTCGGGACTACCGGCAGTTGTCCGAACCGCGCTTCCCGATGACCACCGACGAGGACGTCGAGATCCGCGTGCGGGACGGGTCCCGGCTGTTCGCCGACGTGCACCGACCGGACGGGCAGGGCCGCTTCCCGGCCCTGATCTCCGCCTCCCCCTACCCCCGTCAGATCCAGAACCTCGGCGCCCCCTTGGGTTTCATCGAGGCCGGGGCGAGCGATTTCTTCGTACCGCGCGGCTACGTTCAGGTCATCGTGAACCTGCGGTCCACCGGTGGCTCGGATGGCACCTTCGGGTTCTTCGACGGGCAGGAGCGGCGCGACCTGCACGACATCGTGGAGTGGGCCGCCGCCCAACCCTGGTGCGACGGCGCGGTGGGCATGATCGGCATCAGCTACTTCGCGATGGCCCAGCTGGAAGCCGCGGTGGAAAAGCCGCCGCACCTCAAAGCCATCTTCCCCGTCGCCGTCACCCCCGACCTGTACGACGCGGCATACCACCACGGCCTGCTCAACGCCAGCTTCGACGCCCCCTTCATGTCCGCCATGGGCGTGACCTCCGGTCGCAGCGACGCCTTCTGGCGGGGCAAGCTGCTGGCCGCCGTCCGGCACATCCTGACCGAGCCGCCGATCCATGCCCGGTTGGCGCACATGAACGGTGAGGCGGCCGTCACCGGGCTCAAGAAGGTGATGCGGCTGCACTACGACGCGGTGCCCTGGGACGAGCTGTTCACCCAGATCGCCATCGAACACCAGGTTCGGGACGCGTTCTGGGACGACCGCAACGTGCTGCCCGGGCTGGCCGAGGTCGACATCCCGGTCTACCTGGGCTGCGACTGGCAGAACGTGCCGCTGCACCTGCCCGGCACCTTCACGACTTGGGAGGCGTTGCAGCACAACCCGAACGTGCGGATGGGCATGCTCGGCGAGTTCGGCCTCACCTGGCCCTGGGAGAGCCTGCACGTCGAGGCCCTGGCCTGGTTCGACCACTGGCTCAAGGGCCGGGACACCGGCATCATGGACGGTCCGCCGGTCCGCTACTTCCTGCCCGGGCTCGACGAATGGCGCACCGCGTCCACGTGGCCGCCCCCGGCGGAGCACCGCACCTTCGCGCTCGGCGCGAACGGGCAGCTCGGGGCCGGGCCGGGCACATCGGGTTCGCGGCGCTACCTGTGCGACGGAGGCGGGCTGAACCGGCTGCGCAACGCCAACCCGTTCCCGCTGCCGGGCCTGCTGAGCTGGGACTCGGCACCGTTGGATCAGGACACCGACGTGGTCGGCGAGATCGAACTGCGGCTGCGGGCGAGCAGCACCGCGACCGACACCGCCTGGATCGCCACCCTGCAGGACGTCGCCGCCGACGGCTCCGCCACCGACGTCACCGCCGGCTACCTGCGGGCCAGCCTGCGCGCCGTGGACGAGCCGGCCAGCCGGCCAGGGGCGCCGGTGCTGCCCTGCCGGGACCCCCGGGCGGTGCCGATCGGGACCCCGGTCGACTACCGAATCCCGCTGGTGCCCAACGCCCGCCGCTTCCAAGCCGGCCACCGCATCCGGCTCGTGCTGACCAGTGACGACCAGCCGGCGGACCGCCCGGCGATCATGAACTTCCGGCACACCCCGGTGGGCACCAGCGCGATCAACGAGATCTTCGCCGACTCGCAGCTGCTGCTGCCGGTGCTGACCCGCTCGTCCTAGCCCCACCGGCCCGAACGGTCAGCGCATCGAGGCCTGCAGGGCCCCGATGGCCATGGCGTGCAGCAATTCGGCCATCTGCTCGGGGCGCAGGCGGGCGCTGTGCGGGGTCGAGTTGATCAGCCCGAAGGTGGCATGGGCGGCCGAACGGGCGCGCGCCTCGTCGCCGCCCAGCGCGGCCCGGATCGCACTGATCCAGAGCTGGACGTACTCGCGCTGCAGCCGGCGCACGGTCTGCCGGTCGTCCTCGGACAGGCTGGCCAGGTCACGCAGCTGCACGGTGATCAACGCCGGGTGGGCCAGGGCGAACTCGACGTGCCAGTCGACCAGGCCGGCCAGGACCGCCTCGGGTCCGTCGGGGGTGGCGGCCCGCGCGCGGCGCTGCCCCTCGGACAGCAGCCGTTCGCTGATGCCCACCAGCATCTCCCCCAGCAACGCCTCCTTGTTCGCGAAGTGCTTGTACAAAGCCGCGCCCGAGGTGCCCACCGCCGCCCCCAACTCGTAGACCGAGACGCCATGGAAGCCGCGTTCGGCGAACAGTTCGGCGGCCACGGCAACGATTTGGGCGCGCCGCGAGGTGGGTGGCGCGACCGCCTTCGAGGGACCCGGCATCCCCGGAGTCTAGACGCCCGGGGTTATCAAGTGTTAACCTGCGGTCGGGCCGGTTAATGAACATTAACCCCGAGCCGCCGTCAGCAACCGCAAGGAGCACGATGATCGAGCTCTCCCCGGAGCACGAAGCATTCCGCGCGTCCGTGCGCGACTTCGCCGAGAAACAGATCGCCCCGCACGTCGCGCAATGGGACCGGGACCACTACTTCCCGGTCGACGTGGTCCGCAGCATGGGCGAGCTGGGCCTGTTCGGCCTGACCGCACCCGAGGAGTTCGGCGGCGCCGGAGCCGACGGCGATTTCACCGCACTGTGTGTCGCGATCGAGGAACTCGGCCGGGTCGACCAGTCGCTGGGGGTCACCCTGGAGGCCGGGGTCGGCCTGGGCATCAACCCGATCCTGACCTTCGGCACCCCCGAGCAGCAGCAGCTCTGGCTGCCCGACCTGGTCGCCGGCCGCACGCTCGCCGGCTTCGGCCTGACCGAGCCGGGCGCGGGGTCGGACGCCGGGGCCACCCGCACCAAGGCCGATCTCGTCGACGGCGAATGGATCATCAACGGGGCCAAGCAGTTCATCACCAACTCCGGCTCCTCGATCACCAGCCTGGTGACGGTGACCGCCCGCACCGGCGAACGCACCGGGGGCCGTCCGGAGATCAGCACCGTCATCGTGCCCGCCGGCACCCCGGGTTTCCTCGTCGAACCGGCCTATCACAAGCTCGGCTGGCACATCTCGGACACCCATCCGCTGACCTTCATCGACTGCCGCGTCCCGGAAAGCAATCTGCTCGGCGAGCGCGGTCGCGGGTACGCCCAGTTCCTGTCCATCCTGGACGACGGCCGGGTGGCGATCGCCGCGCTGGCCGTCGGGCTGATCCAGGCCTGCGTCGACCTGTGCGTCCAGTACGCCACCGACCGGCACACCATGGGCGGCCCGATCGGGCGCAAGCAGGGGGTCGCGTTCCCGATCGCCGACCTCGAGGTGATGCTGCACGCCTCCCGCGCACTGACCTACCGGGCGGCGGCCATGAAGGACGCGATGCTGGCCGGGCATCCGGGGGCGCCGACGGTGGCCCGGTTCAAGCACGCGGCGGCGGTGGCCAAGCTGTACAGCTCCGAATCGGCCGTGACCGCCACCCGGATCGCCACCCAGGTCTTCGGCGGCTACGGCTTCATGGAGGAGTACCCGGTGGCCCGCTTCTACCGCGACGCCAAGATCCTGGAGATCGGCGAGGGCACCTCCGAGGTGCAGCGGTTGCTCATTGCCCGCGGCCTCGGCCTGCCGGTGGAATGACGGGCGCCATGACCGATACCCCGACCCCCACCGCGGACGGCGGCCCGGCCCCGGTGGCGTCCCTGCCCGAACTGGTCGACGAACTGCGCACCCGGCTGGCGGTCGTGCGTCAGGGTGGCAGCGAAGCCGCCCGGCGCAAGCACACCGACCGCGGCAAGCTGCTGGCCCGCGACCGGGTCGACCGGTTGCTCGACCCGGGCAGCCCGTTCCTGGAACTGGGCGCGTTGGCGGCCTACGAGATGTACGGCGGCGCCGTCCCCAGTGCCGGCATCGTCACCGGCATCGGCCGGGTCAGCGGCCGCGAGGTCGTCGTGGTCGCCAACGACGCCACGGTCAAGGGCGGCACCTACTACCCGATGACGGTCAAGAAGCACCTGCGCGCGCAGACCGTAGCCGGCGAGAATCATTTGCCCTGCATCTATCTGGTCGACTCCGGCGGCGCCTTCCTGCCGATGCAGGACGAGGTCTTCCCCGACCGCGAGCACTTCGGGCGGATCTTCTACAACCAGGCCACGCTGTCCGCCCGCGGCATCCCGCAGATCGCCAGCGTGATGGGGTCGTGCACGGCCGGCGGCGCCTACATGCCGGCCATGTCCGACGAGACGGTCATCGTCCGCAACCAGGGCACCATCTTCCTCGGCGGGCCGCCGCTGGTGAAGGCGGCGACCGGCGAGATCGTCACCGCCGAGGACCTGGGCGGCGGCGACGTGCACGCCCGGATCTCCGGGGTCGTCGACCATCTCGCGCAGGACGACGCGCACGCGCTGGCCATCGTCCGCAGCATCGTGGGCACCCTGCACCGGCCGGTCGTGACCCCGGCCTACGACCTGGCGCCGGTGGAGGAACCGCACGAGGACCCGGCCTCGCTCCACGACGTGGTGCCGGCCGACACCCGCACCCCCTACGACGTGCGCGAGGTGATCCGGCGCATCGTCGACGGCAGCCGGCTGCACGAGTTCAAGAAGCTCTACGGCCAGACCCTGGTCTGCGGGTTCGCCCACATCTGGGGGCATCCGGTCGGCATCGTGGCCAACAACGGCATCCTGTTCAGCGAATCCTCGCTCAAGGGAGCGCATTTCATCGAACTGTGCAACCAGCGCGGCATCCCGTTGGTGTTCCTGCAGAACATCACCGGGTTCATGGTCGGCCGGCAGTACGAGAACGGCGGCATCGCCAAGGACGGCGCCAAACTGGTCACCGCGGTGGCCTGTTCGGTGGTGCCCAAGTTCACCGTCGTCATCGGCGGGTCGTTCGGCGCCGGCAACTACGGCATGTGCGGGCGCGCCTACGATCCCCGGTTCCTGTGGATGTGGCCGAACGCCCGGATCTCGGTGATGGGCGGCGAGCAGGCCGCGTCCGTGCTGGCCACCGTGCGCGGCTTCGACGACCCGCAGGAGGAGGAGGCCTTCAAGGCGCCGATCCGGGCCCAGTACGAGCAGCAGGGCTCGCCCTACTACTCCACCGCCCGGCTGTGGGACGACGGCATCATCGACCCGGCCGACACCCGCCGGGTGCTCGGCCTGGGCCTGGCCGCCGCGGCCAACGCCCCCACCCCCGCGCCGTCCTACGGCGTCTTCCGGATGTGAGCGCGATGACCACCCCGAGAACCCTGCGCACGCTGCTGATCGCCAACCGCGGCGAGATCGCGCTGCGGGTCATGCGGACCGCCCGGCGCCTGGGCATCCGTACCGTCGCCATCTACACCGAGACCGACGGCCAGGCCCCGCACGTCCGGGCCGCGGACGAGGCCTGCCGGGTGTCCAGCTATCTGGACATCGACGCGGTCGTGGCGGCCGCGCGAGCCGGCGGGGCCGACGCCGTCCACCCCGGCTACGGCTTCCTGTCCGAACGGGCCGCCTTCGCCCGGGCCGTCGAGCAGGCCGGGCTGACCCTGGTCGGGCCGTCGGCACAGGTGATGGACGCCATGGGCCGCAAGGACGCCGCCCGCGAGATCGCCGTCGCCGCCGGGGTTCCCGTCGTGCCCCGGGGTGAGGACGCCGGGTTCCCGATCCTGGTCAAGGCGGCCGCCGGGGGCGGCGGCAAGGGGATGCGGATCGTCCGGTCGGCCGGTGAGTACGACGAGGCGGTCGCCGCCGCCCGCCGCGAGGCCCGCTCGGCCTTCGGCGACGACACGATCCTGGTCGAGAAGTACGTCGAGCGCGGCCGGCACATCGAGGTGCAGATCATCGCCGACGGGCACGGCCGGGTGCTGCACTTGTACGAACGGGACTGTTCCACTCAGCGCCGGCACCAGAAGGTGCTGGAGGAGGCCCCCGCGCCGACCATCAGCCCGGCCCTGCGGGAGCTGGTCACCTCCAGCGCGGTCGCCCTGGCCCGGCACGTTGGCTACCAGAACGCCGGCACGGTCGAGTTTCTCGTCGACGACGCAACCGGGGAGGCGTACTTCCTGGAGATGAACACCCGGCTGCAGGTCGAGCACCCGGTCACCGAGGCGATCACCGGGCTGGATCTGGTCGAACTGCAGCTGCAGGTCGCCGCCGGCCAGCCGCTGCCGCTGACCCAGGCCGAGGTGACCGCCACCGGCCATGCCATCGAGGCCCGGGTCTACGCCGAGGACTCCTTCCACGGGTTCCTCCCCCAGGCCGGCGCCACCACGATCGTGCGCTGGCCGGCCGGCGTGCGGGTCGACCACGCCCTGGAATCGGGCCAAGTCGTCAGCACCGCCTACGACCCAATGCTGGGCAAGATCATCGCCTACGGCGCCGACCGGGAGGCGGCCCGCCGGCGGCTGATCGAGGCCCTGGACGGCACCGCCATCCTCGGGCTGACCACCAACACCGGATTCCTGCGGGCCCTGGTCGCCAGCGACGAGTTCCGCGACGCCGCCATCGACACCGCCTGGCTGGACCGCACCACCGTCCCCGAACCCGACCGGGACCGACCTCGGGTGCTGGCCGCCTGGGCCGGTGCCCGGCTGGCCGCGGGCACCGATCGGGGCCACCCGTTCCAGGCCGACGGCTGGCGCTCCGGCGGCGACCCGGCCCCGATCGTCGTCGAGCTCGACCGACCCGTCGTCGTCGACGTCACCCGGGGCCGGGTCGACGACCACGACGTCCGCGAACTGGCCGGGCCGGCCGGCACGCTCAGCCTGGAGATCGACGGCCGGCGGCACGACGCCGTGGTGGAGCTCGGCCCGCACCGGGCCGAGGTGTCCTTCCAAGGCCAACGGCACGTGTTCGAGCGGCCCGACATCTTCGGTGACCAGGCCGTGGCCATCGGCGACGGCACGATCACCGCACCGATGCCCGGCACCGTGCTGGAGGTCCGGGTCGGTCCCGGCGATCAGGTGCAGACCGGGCAGGTGCTGGTCGTGCTCGAGGCGATGAAGATGGAACTCGCGCTCAAGGCACCGTTCGCCGGAATCGTCGCCGGCCTGACCGCCGCGGCCGGCGCCCAGGTCGCCCTGGGCAGCCGGCTACTGGAGGTGCGCAGCCCCGATCAGCCGGTCTGACCGCTCGGTCTGCGCGACCGGGCCGGACTCATCGATCGGTCCGGACGACCGCGCCGTCGGTCGGGGCGGCGTCGTCCGCGGTGATGCCGGCCTTGCCGAACAGGCCGGACAGGTCCAGCCCGAGGCCCTTGGACACCTCGAACACCTGGTTGAGCATGGCCGGGGTGACCGCGATCGCCCGCTGGATCGCGCCGGAGCCGGTGGCCCCGCCGGACCCGGAGTCGACCACCACCATCTTCTCGATGTTCACGCCCTTGGCGATGGCCTCGGCCAGTTGCGGCAGGATCTCGATCAACTGCGGCAGCACGTTCTGCCGGGCCGCCTGGTCGGAGAGCTGGTTGAGCGCCTCGGCCCGCTTGGCCTGGCCCTCCGCCTCGGCACTCATCACCGCGCGGATACCGTCGGCCTCGGCCAGCCGCAGCGCCTTGGTGCCGGCCGCCTCGGCCTCCTTCTCGGTCTGCGACGCGCCGGCCAGGATGCTGCGGGCGTCGGCGTCGGCCTTGCCCTGCAATTCCCGACGGCGGGCGGCGGCGGTGGCCGCCGCGATGTCGGCGTCGCGCTGGCCCTCGGCCCGGGCGACCGCCGCGCGACGCTCGGCCTCGGCCGGGATGACGATGTCGGCCTGGACCGCCTTCTCCTTCTGCAGCGCCCGCTGGGCCTCGACCCCGATCTGGGCCTCGGTCCGCTCCCGGTCGGTCTGCACGCCGGCCAGCACCACGGCACGCTGCGCCTGAGCCTCGGCCAGCGGACCGGCCTGGCTGGCCCGCGCCTTGGCCGCGTCCACTTCGGTGGCGATGGCGGCCAGCCGCAGGTCCCGGGCCTGGTCGGCCTCGGCGATCTTGGTGTCGGCCTGGGCGCGGGCGACCTTGCCCTCCTGCTCGGCCGAGGCCGACTGGATCGCCGCGTCCCGTTCGGCGTTGGCCCGGCCGATCACCGCGTCCCGCTTGACCTCGGCGATCCGGCGCTGGCCCAGGGCGTCCAGGTAGCCGTTGTTGTCGGAGATGTTCTGGATGTTGAACACGTCCAGCTGCATGCCGATCGGCTGGAACGACTGCGCGGCCTCGTCCTTGACCCGCCGCATGAACTCCTCCCGGTTGCCGTTGAGCTCCTCGACGGTCAGCTGGGAGACGATGTTGCGCATGGTGCCGGAGACGATCTCGGTGAGTTGCGGCCGCAGGGTGTCCCGCGGAGTGTCCAGGTACCGCTCGGTGGACAGCGCGAACGCCTCCCGGCTGGAGGAGAACTTGACCTGGCCCACCGCGGTGACGCTGACCGGCACGTTGTCCTTGGAGTAGACGTCGACCACCTTGGCCTCGAGGTTGAACGGCTCGATGGACATGATGTTGACCTGCTCCAACAACGGCATCCGGAAGCGGGCGCCGCCATTGATGATTTTGGCCTCACCGCGACCGGTGAACACCGCCACCTTGTTCTTCGGCACCTTCACTTAATTTCTGGCGAAAATGGTGGTGATGGCCAGAATGACCAGCACCAGCACCACCGCCAGGATCAGCACCGTGCCCCAACCGGAGAAAAACTCCATGTCCCCTCACTTTCCTTTCGGGTTCAGCGGATCGGGATCGACCACCACGTGCTCGGCGGTGACGTCGACGACCAGCACGGCGGTGCCCGCGGGCAGCTCGCCACCATCGGCGGCCACCGCGAAGTCGGTCACCGGGGTGCCGTTGGGATCCAGAAACCGGACCAGACCGGTTTCCCCGGAACGGATTCCGAGGGTGACGTGACCGCGGCTGCCCAGGTACTGGGCCCGGCTGAGCAACGAGTTGGACTGCTGGCGCCACATCGGGACGAGCACGACCTGCCGGACGACCACCGCCATGATCAGGAACCCGCCGACGGCCACCGGCACGCTGACCCAGCCGGTCAGCCCGACGGCCTGCGCGCCCAGCCCGAAGGCACCGAAACCCGCTGCGGCACCGAGGATCACCCGGGTCGACAGCCACGACGGGCCATCCGTCTCGACGTGCCCGGCCGGACTATCGTGCGCCGATTCGGCGTCGTGCGCCGGCCCGACGTCGTGCGAGAGGTCGCCGGCGCCAAAGAGTCCGAAGACCAGGGCGGCGATCAGCAACAGCACGCTGACCAGCAACACCCCCAGGTAGACCGCGGAAAGTGGGTCCATCCGACCTCCCTTTCAGCGGTACCCGACAGCGATGCCGATTGAATTCGGCCGATCAATGTCCGCGACTCACCACAACAAAACCGGTCGGCGTAGCATCCCCATGAACGCGGCGACCATGTGTGATTCGTCTTTTACTTTATCATACGAATCGATCCGTCCGGCCTGACCGGCCACGATCGGGCCCGAATGACCCGCGCCGCAATAGTTTCCACATCGGTCCCCGCCCTGCCGCATGCCTGGCCCCTCCCCCGGTCACCTGACTGGCCGAGCTGTACCCCACCGCGCCGCCATCCACACTTTGTTAGCGTGCGGCGTGCGAGTGACCGCGGGACGACTGTTGACGGCCGCCGACCTGGCGGCCACCTGCCTGTTCGCCATCGAAGGGGCGATCGTCGCCCGCTACGCCGACCTGGACGTCTTCGGCATCCTGGTGATCGGCTTCGTCAGCGCCCTGGTCGGCGGGATCATCCGGGACGTGCTGATCGGCTACACCCCGCCGGCCTCCCTGCGCAGCGCGATCTACCCGCTGACCGCCTTCGTCGGGGCGGGCGCCGTGATCGCCCTGGACCAGTTCGTCGAGCGGGTGCCGGTGGCCCTGTTGCAGTTCACCGACGCCGCCGGGCTGGCCCTGTTCGCCGTCGTCGGGGCGACCAAGGCGGTCGACTTCAAGATCAACGGCTTCGTGGCCACCCTGCTCGGCGCGGTCTCCGCGGTCGGCGGCGGGGTGGTGCGGGACCTGCTGCTCAACGTGGTGCCGGGCATCCTGCGCCAGGACATCTACGCGGTCGCCGCCCTGGCCGGAGCCGCGGTGACCGTACTGGCCCTGCGCTGGCGCATGCCCCGCGCGGCCGCCATGAGCATCGGCTTGGCCGTCTGTTTCCTGCTGCGCATCGTCAGCGTCTGGCAGGGCTGGCACCTGCCCCGGCTGTGAGTCAGGGGCTGAGTCAGGGGCTGCGCCAGCGCTCCCAGGCCGCCTGCCGGGACGTCCCGGCGAGGTCGGCGACCCCGGCCCAGGAGCCCCGTTCGGCGATCGACCGCGCGGCCACGCCGACCCCCTGCCCGACCACCCCGGTCATCCGCAGCAGGTGCGCGAACGCATCCGGGTCGGCCCGCCGGGCGAGCTCGGCCACCACCGCCTCGGCCAGCTCGGCCAGCTCGTCCGGGGTGGCCTGGGTGAGGTCGGGCCGGTCGATCACCGCGCCCCCTTCCTGGTGCATGCCGATCGATCGGTTCGACCATGCCGCACCAGCGGGCCCGGCTCAAGCCGCCGCGTCGAACCGGTCCCGATAGACCGCCTGGTGGGTGCCGCCGGGCGAGTCGAAGTCCAGCCGCCACCGCGAGCCCGGCCAGACGAAGTCGACCACGCCGGACGCCGGCCGGTAGGCCGCCGTGTAGAGGGTGCCGAACGCCTCGTCGAACCGGGTGTTGTACAGCGGCGGCCGCAGGAACGCCCTCACCGTGTCCGGGTGACTCGGCCGCCGGCCGAGCAGGTCGAACAGCGCCTCCTGCCGCTCGACGCTGCGGAAACGAGCCGCATGCTCGGGATCGAGCGGGACGGTGCCCCGGTGGTTGGTGCTCGCCCGCAGGTCGAACCGCTCGGGCGGCCGGCCGGGCTGCACCAGCACGGTGACCGCCTCGTGCCGGTCCATCAGCAGCAGGTTGTAGGCCATGTGCACCGGCACCCGGTCCAGCATCGACACCGCCTCGGCCACCGAGCCTGCCGTCTGCAGCAGGTAGCGGACGACCAGCGGGATCCCGAAGCCGGATCCGGACCCCCGTTGGCCGGCGAAGGTGAGCGAGACGGCCAGGCCGTCCTGGTTCATCCCGTCCAGAAGGCCCCACAGGCAATCACTCGTGCCGATCACCCGGCGGTCGTCGAAACAGCTGGAATAGATGGTCCTTTCGGACAGGTTCGGGTGGTAGTCGTAATTGCGGACGAGGACCGGATCGGGCCCGGGGACGGCCACCTGGGAGCAGGCGGGCGCGAACGCGGGCGGGTCCCAGAGGGTGAGCATGCGGGCCGCGGTCGGGTCGTCGCCGGTCAGGTCGACCAGTGCCGACCAGGTGGGAACCAGCTCGGGCATGAACCGCTCCAGCGCGGCCCGGGCGGCCGGCAGACTCGGCCGGGCCGCGTCCCCGTCCTGCAGGTACCAGGCCCGGTACCCGGGCCACAGGGCGTCGAAGAGGTGGCGCCAGCGCGGGCCGGGCCGATCCTCGCGAATCAGGTAGTGCGTCAGTTCGGGCATGCGTCAAGGCTGCCCTGACACCTGCCTCCTGTCAAGTTCACCCTGACAGCCGGTCACCGGTTGAGCCTTGCCAGTGGGTCAGTCACCCTTGACCAGCCGCTGCTCCACCCGGTCGGCCACGGCCAGCAGGTACGGCACCCGATCCACCCGAGCCCGGGCGTTCGGCGAGTCCGGCCCGTGCCGGGCGATCGCCTCGGCGATCCGGTACGGCACCGTCATCCGCCGCCCGCCCGGCCCCACCGTCTGGTCGGCGTAGGTCAGCGCGTCCGACAACGGTGAGTCCTCGAACACGAACTCGGCCATCTGATCGGCGAAACCCCGTTCGACCGGCACGAACCGCGCCCCGGAATGGTGCGCCACCAACGCCACCAGCCTTGGGTCCCACCCCTTGTCGCGCAGGTACAGGGCCCCGTCCAACGGATGGAACCCGGTCCGCCGGATGATCGGCGAATAGCCGATGTCGTGCAACCAGGCGGCCGACACCAGCAGCGGCCGATCGCCCCGCGGTACCACCGGGGCGATCTCCTCGGCCCGGTGCGCCACCCCCTGCGTGTGCAACCACCGCTCCAGGAAGGGTTTGCGGAGCAGCCTTTTGGCCAGCCGGCGGGCCGCCGACACGAGTTCACGGTCATTCGGCGTCACGCCGGCCAGCCTGGCTCAGCCGGATGAACGCCGGGCAAACTCACGATGAGCTCGTCGCCGGGCGCGGACCGCCCGGCGAACGCGGACCGGTCACCGGGGATCCGGCCGGCCGGGCCGGCGCGCGGAGGCCCGCAGATGCGCCCGCTCGCCCTGCGTGCCGAACAGGCTCAGGATCTCCACCGCCTGGTTGCCGGCCGGCTCGAACCAGTGCGGCACCCGGGTGTCGAACTCGGCGGCCTCCCCCGGCGTCAGGATCAGGTCGTGCTCGCCGAGCACGAGCCGCAGGCGCCCGTTGAGCACGTAGAGCCATTCGTAGCCCTCGTGGGTCTGCGGGTCGGGCGGGCGGCGGGCACTGGCCGGGATGACCAGCTTGTAGGCTTGGATGCCACCCGGCCGGCGGGTGAGCGGCACCATCGTCATCCCGTGCCGGGTGACCGGGCGCAGATGGATGCGCGGGTCGCCGGTGGGCGGGGCGTCGACCAGTTCGTCCAGGCTGACCCCGTAGGCCTTGGCCAGCGGCAGCATCAGCTCCAGCGTCGGCTTGCGCGAGCCCGACTCCAGGCGGGACAGCGTGCTCACCGAGATCCCAGTGGCCTCGGCCAGGGCGACCAGGGTGGTCTCGCGCTCCCGCCGGAGCGCCCGCAACCGCGGTCCGACCGCCTGCAGTGCCTGTTCGGTGTCGTCTGCGGGGTCGGCATTACTCATCCCTCCACTTTGCCACTACAGCAAACATGTTTGTCAATCTCCGGCCCGGGCGGTCATGGTGGGTGACATGGACGAGCGATATGACGTAGTGGTGGTCGGCGGGGGCGCCGCCGGCCTGAACGGTGCCCTGATGCTGGGTCGGTCCCGGCGATCGGTGCTGGTGGTCGACGCCGGTGAACCCCGCAACGCACCGGCGGCGGCCATCCACGGCCTGCTCGGCCGGGAGGGGATGGCCCCGGCCGACCTGCTGGCCCGCGGCCGGGCCGAGGTGGCTGGATACGGCGTCACCTTGGCCACCGGGTCGGTGACCGACATCAGCCGGGAGCATGAGGGCTTCGTGGTCCGATGCAGCGATGCCCGCTCGGTGGCGGCCCGCCGGCTGCTGATCACCACCGGGGTCGTGGACGAGCTGCCCGAGATCGACGGTCTGCGTGCGCAGTGGGGCACCGGAGTGCTGCACTGCCCGTACTGCCACGGCTGGGAGGCGCGGGACCAGGCCATCGGCGTGCTGGCCACCGGCCCGATGTCGATCCATCAGGCCCTGCTGTTCCGCCAGCTCAGCGACGACGTGGTGTTCTTCACCCATGGGTCCGACCCGACACCGGAAAGCCGGGACACCCTGGCGGCGGTCGGGATCGGCGTCGTCGACGGGACGGTCGCTGCGGTCGAGGCGGCGGACGGCCGAGTGAGCGGCGTCCGGCTCGGCGACGGCACCGTGGTGGCCCGGAAGCACCTGGTGGTGGCCAGCCGCCCGGTGGCCCGGGCCGACTTCCTGCGTGGGCTGGGCTTGGAGCTGGTCGAGCACCCGTCGGGCGCCGGCCAGCACCTGCCGGTGGATGGGATGGGACGCACCGAGGCCGCCGGGGTGTGGGCGGCCGGCAACGTGACCGAACCGTTCGCCCAGGTCGGCGCGGACGCGGCGGCCGGCGCGTTCGCCGCGGCGCAGATCAACGCGGATCTGGTCTTCGAACAGACCCGGCTCGCCGTCGCGGCCGCCCGGACCGAGCCCGCCCACCACTAAAGTCCTGGTCCATGGCAACCCTGGTCTCGTTCCACGCCCACCCCGACGACGAATCGATCTCCGCGGCCGGGATCGTGCGCCGGGCCGCCGACCAGGGGCACCGGGTGGTGCTGGTGTTCGGCACCCGCGGCGAGATGGGCGAGGTGCAGGACGGGTTCCTGGCCGATGGTGAGCCGCTCTGGCAGCGGCGGGTGGCCGAGACGCTGGCCTCGGCCGAGATCCTGGGCGCGGCCCGCGTCGAGTTCCTGCCCTACATCGACTCCGGGATGATGGGCGAGCCCAGCAACGAGGACCCCGCCTGCTTCTGGCAGGCGCCCGTCGAGGACGCCGCACGCCAGCTCGCCGACCTGCTGGTGCAGGAGTCGGCCGACGTGCTGACCGTGTACGACGACAACGGCGGTTACGGGCACCCCGACCACATCCAGGTGCACCGGGTCGGGGTGCGCGCCGCCGAACTGGCCGGCACCGCGCGGGTGTACCAACTGACCAGCAACCGCGAGCACATGCTGCGGGGCTTCGACATGTTCCAGGCGCAGGCGGCGGCGGCCGGCATCGAACTGCCCGACGTCAGCTCGGCTCCCGCCGAGATGGGCAAGCCGGAAAGCGAGATCACCGCCGCCTTCGACGTGTCCGACCTGGTCGAGACCAAACGCGCCTCGATGCGCGCGCACGCCAGCCAGATCGCCGACAACTCGTTCTTCCTCACGATGCCCGACGAGGCGTTCGGCTACGTCTTCGGCACCGAGTGGGCGATCCGGGACGGGCAGGGTCCGGGCATCACCGAGACCGACCCGATGGCCGGCCTCTGACCGTCGCCGGTCGCCGCCGGCGCACCATCCGCCGGACCGGCCGGAAAATGCGCTGCACTGGCTGCCGGGATCGGCCATGCTGACTCGGCCGCGCGGCCGACCACGCGGCCCGACAATCCCGAAGGTGGTGACACAATGCCGACAAAGCTTGCCCCCAAATGCATCTCGTGGGCATCGATTCTCGACGAGAATGCCCGGGAGCAGGCCGTCCGCACCAGCTCGATGCCGTTCGTCTTCCCGCACCTGGCCCTGATGCCGGACGCCCATCTGGGCAAGGGCGCCACCGTCGGATCGGTGATTCCGACCCTGGGCGCGATCATCCCGGCCGCGGTCGGGGTCGACATCGGCTGCGGCATGATCGCGGTCAAGACCGCGTTCACCGTCGACCAGGTGCGCGACGCCGGACCGCTGGCCCGGCTGCGGACCCGGATCGAACAGCTCATCCCGCTGTCCGCCGGCCACCACAACCGCAGCCTGGACGTCGGCCCGAACACCCGCGGCTACCTGGACGAGCTGACCGACCTGGCCACCTTCGATCCCGCGCGGCATGCGAAAAGTTGGGCCCAGCAGCTGGGTTCGCTCGGCTCGGGCAACCACTTCATCGAGGTCACCGCCGACGAGGCGCAGACCGTCTGGCTGTTCCTGCACTCCGGATCCCGGGGCGTGGGCAACCGGATCGCCCAGCACCACATCGGTGTCGCCCAGCGCTACACCGAGAAGCACTGGATCCAGCTCCCCGACCGGGATCTGGCCTACCTGGTGGAGGGCACCGCCGAGTTCGACCAGTACATCGAGGAACTCACCTGGGCCCAGCGGTTCGCCTGGCTCAACCGTCGGGAGATGATGGACCGGGTCGAGCTGGCCTTCGGCGAGCACCTGGGCACGCCCGTCGAGCCGGTGGAGACCATCGCCTGCCACCACAACTACACCGCGCGGGAAACCCACTGGGGCAAGCCGGTGTGGGTCTCCCGCAAGGGCGCCATCGACGCCCACGCGGGCGTGGACGGGCTGATCCCGGGGTCGATGGGCACTGCCTCCTACGTGGTGCGGGGCAAGGGCAACCCGGTGGCCCTGCACTCCTCGCCGCACGGCGCCGGACGGGAGCATTCCCGGTCGGCGGCCCGCCGGCTGTTCACCCGGGACCAGCTCCGGGCCCGGATGGCTGGCATCGAGTACCGGGACACGGACGCGTTCATCGACGAGATCCCCGACGCCTACAAGTCGATCGATGTCGTCATGACGGATGCGGCCGATCTGGTCGAGATCCGGCACACGCTGCGCCAGCTGGTCAACGTCAAGGGCGACTGACCCGGGACTCCACCGGCGGCCGGCGACCGGTGGAATAGTGCGCGCTCCGGCGCGGTTGCCCTGGGTGACCGCGCCGGGGCTCCGTGCCCCGGCGTTTCCGATCCGAGGAGACGCCGCCCGATGACTTCGCTGTTCGATCCCATCACCCTGCAGGAGCTGACGCTGGGCAACCGGATCTGGCTCTCGCCGATGTGCCAGTACAGCGTGGAGCGGCAGGACGGGGTGCCGACGGACTGGCATCTGGTGCATCTGGGGTCACGGGCGGCGCTGGGCTACGGCCTCATCCTGACCGAGGCCACCGCGGTCACCCCGGAGGGCCGGATCAGTCCCCAGGACACGGGCCTCTGGAACGACGAACAGGTTTCGGCCTGGCGCCGGATCGTCGACTTCGTGCACGGCCAGGGCACGGCGATCGGGGTCCAGCTGGCCCACGCCGGCCGCAAGGCCTCCACCTACGCGCCGTGGCTCGGCCAGAACTCGGTGCCCGCGCCGGAGGGCGGCTGGCCGACCGTGGCCCCGTCCGCGGTGGCGTTCGGCGACTACGCCCGGCCGACCGCGCTGACCCAGGCGCAGATCGCCGACCTGGTCGGCAGTTTCGCCGACGCCGCCCGGCGGGCCGACCAGGCCGGCTTCGACGTGGTCGAGGTGCACGCGGCGCACGGGTATCTGCTGCACCAGTTCCTCTCGCCCCTGGCCAACACCCGAACCGACCAGTACGGCGGCTCGTTCGACAACCGGGTGCGGCTGTTGCTGGCCGTCGTCGACGCGGTGCGCGCCGCCTGGCCGGCCGGCAAGCCGCTGCTGGTCCGGATCTCGGCGACCGACTGGATCGACGGCGGCTGGAGCGTGGCCGAGAGCACCGAGCTGGCCGGCCGGCTGCGCGAGCACGGGGTCGATCTGATCGACACCTCCTCCGGCGGACTCGACCCGGCCCAGGAGATCGCCGTCGGCCCCGGTTACCAGGTCTCGTTCGCGCGGGACGTGCGCACCAAGGGCGCCGTCGCCACCGGCGCGGTCGGGCTGATCACCGAACCCGCGCAGGCCCAGGCCATCCTGGACGAGGGCTCGGCCGACGTCGTGCTGCTGGCCCGGGCGGCGCTGCGCGAGCCGGCCTGGCCGCTGCGGGCCGCCCACGAACTGGGGGTGCCCCGGGATGAGGCGCCCTACCCGCCGCAGTACGTCCGGGGCGCCTGGCGGTAGCCGAGCCGGCTCAGCCGATCGGGCCGGTCAGGTACCGCTGCAGGGTCGGCGCGATCGCCGTCACCACCTGCTCGACCGGCGCCGAGGCCAGGGGCTCCACCCGCACGATGAACCGGGCCATCACCAGCCCGATCAACTGGCTGCCGACCAGGCTGGCCCGCAGCTCCGGGTCCGGGGCCGCGATCTCACCGACCAGCCGGCCGAGCAGCTGATCGGTGACGAACCGGCGCAGCAGCACCGTTGATTCCTCGTGCGAGACCGCCGACCGCACCAGGATGACCATCGGGTTGGGCTCGCCGGGGCGGTCCCACGCGGTGAGCAGCCGGCGCAGCAGCCGCTCGCCCAACCCGTCCGCTCCGGCGTCGAGCACCCCGGCCAGCACCAGGTCCGGGTCGACCATCGGTTCCATCGACGCCCGGAACAGGCCGGCCTTGTCCCCGAACCAGTGCCGGATCATCCCCGGGTCGACACCGGCCTCCACCGCGATCGACCGGAACGACGCACCGCCGTAGCCGCGCTCGGTGAAGGCCCGGCGGGCGGCGGCCAGCACGTCCGCCCGGGTGGTGCGCTCACCGGCCGGCCGGCCCGGCCGGCGCACCGGCTGATTCACCGGCTGATTCACCGGCTGATTCACCGCGTCGCCCATCGCACCACCCCGGCCGCTCCGTCCACGCTCACCTGCATCCCCGAGGTGATCTGCTCGGTCGCACCGGACACTCCCACGACGGCCGGGATCCCGTACTCCCGGGCCACCACCGCGCCGTGACTGTTGGAGCCACCCATCTCCATCACCAGCCCGCCGGCGGTCAGGAACAGCGGCGTCCAGCCGGGATCGGTGGACGGCGCGACGAGGATCTCCCCCGGTTCTAGCCGGGCGCCGACCGGATCGGTGATGACGCGGGCGATCCCGGTCACCGTGCCGGCCGAGGCGGGCGAGCCGATCAACGTCCCCGGCTCGGGCCGGACCGAGGGCGTGGCGACCGCTTCCGGTTCGGTCCCGTCCGAGAGCACCACCCGGGGCACGTGCCGGCGGGTCAGCTCACGCTCGTAGCGCGCCCGACGCTGGGCCACCAGGGCCGGCAGATCCGGTGCCGTCGAGGCCCTTCGGAGCTCGTCGAAGTCGAGGAAGAAGACGTCGTCGGGGTCCTCGAGCCGGCCGGCGGCGGCCAGTTCGACGCCGATCCGGCCGAGCTCGGCCCGGGCCCGGGCGATCGCCGTGATCATCAGGAACTTGGGCATCTCCCGCAGGCCGGCCAGCTCCCGGGTCCGGCGCAGACCGAACGAGACCACCGCGCCGCGGATTCGGCCCCGCCGCCGGGCCCGGTCGACCAGCGTGCGGACCATCGCCTCGGCCTCCCGGGCGCCGGCCGTGAAGCGTTGCTCGGGGGTGGCTGCGGCGGGGTCCAGCCGCAGGTAGCCGGCCAGCACGCCGAACAGGTGGGCCGGGTCGTCGCGCCAGCGCGGCATGCCCAGGTCGATCTCGGCCACCGCGCGCTGCCCCCACCGGCGCAGGAACGCGGCCATCCCCTGCTGCAGCACCGGAGGCAGCGCGCCGGCCCGGTACCGGGCGGCCAGCGCGGCCGGGTCGGCCGTCGCCAGCAGCTCGGCGACGGCCCCATCGGCGCGCAGCCTCACCGCGAGATCCCAAAGCTCCAGATCCATCTCGGTGGTCACGTTGTGCGGCAAGCCCCGCAGCACGGTCTCCAGCTCACCCGCGGTGACCTGGCCGCGCAGCAGCCGCCAGACCAGGCCCAAGGTGGCGAATCCGGCGGCGGCCGCGGGCAGCAGGCGAGGGGCCAGGGGCACCGAGCGGTGCAACAGCTCGACCACGGCGTCGACCCGTTCGGCGACCGACGCGCCGGAGTCGGCCAGCGGCTGCGCCTGGATCCGGGCCAGGGACGCCTGGACCGACCGGTGCGCCGCGGCCGGCCGGATCAGCGCCCGGGCGGCGACCAGCGGGGCCCGGGTGCCGGCCAGCACGTGCGCCACGGTGCGCACGCCGACGCGGCCCGAGCCGGGCAGCACCGCGAAACGCGGATCGTCGAACAGCTGCCCGAAGACCACCGCGGACCGCGCCTCCATCACCGCGAGCATCCGGGGCGCGATCGCCCGGCCCACCCGGGACCGCACGGCCGGGGTGGCGTCCACGAAGATCCGCTCCGCGGCCACCGCGAAACCGGCCGGTCCATCGGTGATCCGGGCCGGCGGGTACCCGGCGACGGCCAGAAAGCCACTGCCGATCACCCGCACGGTGGCGATGCCCAGCGGGGTGATCGGCCGGTGCAGACCCTGGGCCAGGCTGACGCAGAAGTACGCCCGGAGCCCGTCCGGGTCGACCGGCCGGGCTCGGACCGGCACCGGGAACAGGGTGGTGATCGGCCGGGACTGGGTGAGCCACAACGTGTTCGAATGGTCGAACGCCCACTCGATGTCCTGCGGGGCGCCGAAGGCCCGCTCGACCCGATCCCCCAGCGCGGCCAGCTCCCGCACCTGGTCGTCACTGAGGCAGAACGGTCCGGCCCCGCCGGTCGAGCGCTGCCGGATCCGGCCGGTGGCCGTGTCCACCACGACGTGGTCGGGGTCGACGGTGCCCGAGACCACCGCCTCCCCCAGGCCGGGGGCGGCGTCCACCACGGCCTGCCGCCGGCGGCCGGTGATCGGGTCCGCGGTGAACAGCACGCCGGCCGCCCGCGCGTCGACCATCCGCTGGACCACGACCGCCAGCGCCAGGTCACCGTCGATGCCCTGGGTGGCGCGGTAGGCCACCGCCCGGTCCGTCCACAGCGAGGCCCAGCACCGGTGCACGGCGTCCAAGACCTGGTCGGCTCCCACGACGTTGAGGTAGGTGTCCTGCTGTCCGGCGAAGCTCGCGCCGGGCAGATCCTCGGCGGTCGCGGACGAGCGCACCGCGACGGGAACGTCGGATCCCAGCCGCGCGTAGGCATCTCGGACCGCGTCGGCCACCGCCCGGGGCATCGGCGCGGCCAGCACGGCCGCCCGGAGCGCCGCCGGACGCACCGGCCCACCGTCGGCGCCCCCGTCCGCCGGGTGCAGCGCGGGCAACCGGCCGGCGGTGGCCGACCGGTAGGCGGCCGTCGTCACGCAGAAGCCGTCGGGCACCCGGAACCCGGCGGCCAGCAGGTCGCCGAGATTGGCAGCCTTGCCGCCGACGTCGGCCAGCCGCGCCCCGGACAGGTCGGACAGGTCGAGCACGACGGAGGTGGTGGTCGTCATCGGATCCCTTGACTAATTCTACGGGTGTGGAGTTCTTTCCAGCATGGCACCACTGTCCGATTCGCGCAAGACCGATTCGCACCGGCAGCGGCGGATCGGGCACGCTCTGGCGTCATGACCGAGCGCACCGCCCGCCCGCCGGCCCTGTCCCTTGGAGTGCTGTCCCTGGAGCTGCCGGCCGGGGAACGCTGGTGGGGCGGCGCCGTGCCGGACGGCGGCGTCATGCCGTTCGGCGATCGGCCGCACCACCGCGATCTGGCGGTGAACGCGGGCCTGCTCGACGACCCGACCGGCGGGGCCAACCAGTCCGCTCCCCTGCTGCTGTCCAACCGCGGTCGTTACGTCTGGTCCGACCGGCCGTTCGCCTTCACCGTGACCGGCGGCCGGCTGCAGGTGCAGGGCCCCGATCTGGTGGTCGGACAGGGCGCGGAGCCGACCCTGGCCGCGGCCTTCCGGGCGGCGTCGGCGGCCCACTTCCCGCCCGCCGGCCGGGCCCCGGCCCGGGCGATGTTCACCGGTCCGCAGTACAACACCTGGATCGAGATGCCGTTCGCGCCCACCCAGCGCAAGGTGCTCGACTATGTCCGCGGCATGCTCGATGCCGGACTGCCGCCCGGTCCGGTGATGATCGACGACCTGTGGGCGCAGGACTACGGCAGCTGGCAGTTCGACCGGAGCGCCTTCCCCGACCCCACCGCGATGGTTGCCCAGCTGCACGACTGGGGCTGCCCGGTGCTGCTCTGGGTGGTCCCGTTCATCAGCCCGGACAGCCGCGCCTTCCGGGCGGTGCGGCCGCGCGGCCTGCTCATCCGGCGGCGGAGCGGCCGGATCGCCATCCGCGAGTGGTGGAACGGGTTCAGCGCGATGCTCGACCTGACCAACCCGGCGGCCGTGGACTGGTTGTGCGGGGAGCTGGACACGCTGCGCGACGAGCACGGCATCGACGGGTTCAAGTTCGACGCGGGCGACGTGCGCGACTACCGCAGCGACGACGTCACCCTCGGTGGAGCCGAGCCGGTCGACCTGTGCCAGGCCTGGGCCGAACTGGGACAGCGCTACGCCTACAACGAGTTCCGGGCCTGCTGGCGCTCCGGCGGTGCCCCGCTGGCCCAGCGGCTGCACGACAAGCCGGCCACCTGGGACGAGCGGGGGCTGGGCTCGCTCATCCCCGAGTCGATCGCCCAGGGCCTGATCGGCCATCCCTTCAGCTGCCCGGACATGATCGGCGGCGGCGATCTGTGGGGGGCCGAGGACGAGGTCGACCAGGAGCTGTTCGTCCGCTACGCCCAGGTCGCCGCGCTGCACCCGATGATGCAGTTCTCCCGGGCCCCCCAGCGCGTGCTCGACGCCGAGCACCTGGCCATCGTCCGGGCCGCCGTCGCCCTGCGCGAGCGGCTGCTGCCCGACCTGCTGGCCCTGGTCGACCACGCGGCCCGCACCGGCGAGCCGATCCTGCGGTCACTGGCCTGGCTGGATCCGGACGATCCCGGTCCGGCCGATCAGTTCCTGCTCGGTTCCGACCTGCTCGTCGCCCCGGTGCTCGAACCCGCGTCGCCGCATTCGGTTCCGACCCGCGGTCAGACCCGCAGCATCCGGCTGCCGCCGGGTCGTTGGCAGGCGCAATGGGACGGCGCCGATCGCACCGTGCTGGCCGGGCCGACCCGGATCACCGTGCCGGTGGACCTGAGCACGCTGCCCTGGTTCCGCCGGGTCTGACCGGCGCGCCGCGCATCATGGGCGGCATGCCCGAGGACCACCCGGCTGAAACCGCCCGGCCCCGCCGCAACCGGGTCGACCCGGAGGGCCGGATCGTGGCGATCGCCGCCCGCGGCGCCTGGACCGGCAATCGCGGCATCCTGCACCGGGGCACCGAGATCGTGCGGCCCTGGGCTGGGATCGCCTGGATCATCTGTGCGCTGGAGTTCCGCGGCCGGCGGATCCCGCAGTGGGCCCCCGGGCACTACACCCCGTTGTTCTTCACCGACGAGGCGGTCGCACTGGCCGCCGGCCACCGGCCGTGCGCCCTGTGCCGTCGGCCGGCCTTCCGAGCGTTCGTCGAGGCCGTGGACCCACCGGGCGCCCTCCGGGCGCCGAACCTGGACCGCCTGCTGCACGCCCAGCGACGGGTGCCCGCGGACGACCCGCAGCGGTCCGCGCGGGCCTGGCCCGAGCTGCCGGACGGCACCTTCGTCCGCTGGCCGGATCGCCCGGCCGTGCTGGTGGGTGACGCCCTGGTCGAGTGGGCGGGCGGAACCTATCGACGGGCCGTGCGCCGCCCGCACACCGGCCGGGCCGCCGTGCTGACCCCACCGGCCACCGTCACCGCCCTGGCCGCCGGGTACCCGGTGCAGATCGACGACGCCGCCCTGGTGCTGGCCGGCCGGGTCCCCTCGACGCGGACTCGGCCGCCGGCCCGGACCGGCGATTGACCGACCCGGCGACCGGGAACTCCGGACCCGGGCAGCGACCATGAAAGGCGGACCCGTGAGCAAGGGTGAGGGCAGTTTCGAACCGGGCGACGAGGTCTCCTGGCAGACCCACGGGACGACCACCCACGGCCGTGTCGAGAAGGTGATCACCAAGGACACCGAGGCCGCGGGCCGCACCGTGCGGGCGTCCGAGGACGATCCGCAGTACCTGGTCCGCAGCGACAAGTCGGGCCGGACGGCGGTCCACAAACCGGACGCGCTGGACGCCGACGAGAGCCAGGCCCGGTCATGACCGCGAACGCCGCCGGCGCCGCTCGTTCGGCCAAGGACTCGGCCGAGCAGGCCGGCGACCGCGCCGTCAACAGCCGGCCGTTCCGGATCCTGGTCACGGTCGGGCTGATCACCTACGGCATCGTGCACATCCTGGTCGGGTGGATCGCGCTGCAGATCGCCTGGGGCCTGGGCGGCGGGTCGGGCGAGGCCTCGCAGCAGGGGGCGCTGGCCGAGCTGGCCCAGCAGCCCGTCGGCGTGGTGATCCTGTGGCTGACCGTCCTCGGCCTGTTCGCGATGACGGCATGGCAGGCGGCCGAAGCGGCCTGGGGTCACCGGGACAGGCCGGAAGGATTCAAACGGATCCGCAAACGGCTGGCGTCGGTGGGGCGGGCACTGACCTACGCGGCCATCGCGCTGGCCGCCATCTCCGCCCTGCGCGGGGCGTCCCAGTCCGGCGATCAGAAGCAGGAGGGCTGGACGGCCCGGCTGCTCGGGATGCCGTTCGGTCGGATCCTGGTCGCCCTGGTGGGCGTGGTGATCATCGTCCTGGCGGTGCGCCAGGTGATCAAGGGCGTCAAACGCAAGTTCACCGAGGATCTGTCCGGCGGCGTGTCCGCCGGGGTGCAGCGGCTCGGCCAGATCGGTTACATCAGCAAGGGGGTCGCGATGGTCGTCATCGGCGGCCTGTTCGGCTGGGCGGCCCTGACCTACGACGCCAGCAAGGCCGGCGGCCTGGACGATGCCCTGCGCACCATCAATTCCGCGCCGCTGGGTTCGGTGCTGCTCACCGTGGTGGCCCTGGGTCTGGTCTGCTTCGGCGTCTTTTGCTTCTTCTGGGCTCGGCACCCGAAGATCGCGGCGAGCCCGAATACCGCCGACCGCTGAGCGTTCCGAGGGTGCCGCTGCGACGGCGCTGAGGGCATGACAAGCTATCCCGACGCGGCGGCGCCCGCCGCGCCGGGATCCCAGTCATGTCGAGGAGCACCGCCGTGAGTGAGAAGCACAAGTCGGCGCCGGCCAATCCGGAACGTCCGCCCAAGATCAAGAAGGCGGTCTACGAGGCCGAACTCCGACGCCTGCAGACCGAGCTGGTCACCATGCAGCAGTGGGTCCGGGAATCGGGCACCCGCATCGTCGCGATTTTCGAGGGCCGCGACGCCGCCGGCAAGGGCTCGGCGATCAAACGGATCACCGAATTCCTCAACCCGCGCACCGCCCGCATCGTGGCGCTGCCCGCGCCCACTGAACGGCAACGCACCCAGTGGTACTTCCAGCGCTACATCGAACACCTGCCGGCGGCCGGCGAGATCGTGCTAATGGACCGCTCCTGGTACAACCGGGCCGGTGTCGAACGGGTCATGGGCTTTTGCACCACCGATGAGTACCGGCGATTCCTGCACCAGGCGCCCATCTTCGAGCGGCTGCTGGTCGAGGACGGGATCCTGCTGTTCAAGTTCTGGTTCTCGGTCTCGGACGTGGAGCAGGAACGCCGTTTCCATTCCCGGCTGACCGACCCGATGCGCCGGTGGAAGCTGTCCCCGATGGACGTGCAGTCCATCAGCCGCTGGGAGGACTACTCCCGGGCCAAGGACGAGATGTTCATCCACACCGACATTCCCGAGGCGCCCTGGTACACCGTGGAGAGCGAGGACAAGAAGCGCTCCCGGATCAACGTGATCTCGCACATCCTGTCCCAGGTGCCTTACGAGCACCTGGAACCGGAGAAGGTCACCATCCCGGAGCGGCCGCCGTCGCGCACCTACGTCCGCCCGCCGCGGGAGGAATTCAAGTACGTCAAGGATCACGCGGCGTCGTTGGTCAAGCCGGCGATCTAGTCCGCCTGACCCAGGATCCGGGCGACCCGCTGGTTCGCCTCGTCCCGGATCCCGTCCTCGTCCAGGGTGGTCAGCCGGCCCTGCACCAGCAGGGGCCGGCCGGCGACCACCACGTCGGTGACGTCGGCGCCGCGCGCCCCGTAGGCCAGGTGGGCCACCGGGTCCGGCATCGGGGTGGCGTGCGCGGCGGTCACGTCCAGCAGCACCAGGTCGGCCGGCTCCCCGACCGCCAGGCGTCCGGACAACCGGCCACCGAAGGCCCGCGCGCCGCCCTGCGTCGCCATCCGCAGCGCGTCCGCCGCCCCGACCGCGGTCGGGTCCTGGGCCACCCCGCGGGCCACCAGTGCGGCCGTCTTGATCTCCTCGAACAGGTCGGCGGTGTTGTTGGAGGCCATCGAGTCGGTGCCCAGGCCGACGGTGACGCCCCGGGTCAGGTACTGCGGGACGGGCGCGATGCCGGCGCCGAGCTTGAGGTTGGAGACCGGGCAGTGCGCCACCGTGACCCCGCGGGCGGCCAGCCGGGCGGTGTCGTCATCGTCCGGATGCACCGCGTGCGCGATGTGCACCGGCCCGGCGAGCAGCCCGGTCCAGGCGGCCAGCTCGATCGGTGAGCAGCCGTGCCGCTCCCGGCTTTCGGCCAGCTCGCGGGCTGTTTCGGACAGGTGGATGTGCACGGCCAGATCGTGCCGGGCGGCCCGACCGGCGACGTCGGCCATCAGCTGCGCCCCGCAGGTGTAGGGCGCGTGCGGCCCGAAGGTGACCTGCACCAGCTCGTCCCCGGCGAACTCGGCGGCCAGCGCCGGGGTGCCGTCCAGCACCTGCGCCCCCGTCTGCGGGCTGGCCGCCGGGTAGGCGACGGCGTCGTAGCCGAAGACCGCGGTCGCGGCCAGCACGCGCAACCCGGCGTCGTGCACGTCGGCCAGCAAACCTGAATCCCACAGGTACATGTCGGCGAAGGCGACCGTGCCGGAGCGGATCATCTCGACCAGCGAGAGCCGCAGGCCGGCCCGGATGTCGGCCCGGGTCATCCGCACCTCGAACGCGCGGACCCGCTCGAGCCAGCGGTGCAGCGGCTCCTCGTTGCTGTAGCCGCGCAGCAGCGACATGCCGGCGTGGGTGTGCGCGTTGACCAGCCCGGGCAGCACCAGCCGCCCGGCCCCGACCAGGTCGCCCGGGCGGGCCGGGCCACGCACCGGGCCGAGGTAGCTGATCCGGCCGGTGACGCCCGACCAGGCCAGCTCGGCCTCGCGGTGCACAGTGGTCGGGTCGGCCACGATCGTCGCGCCGACCACCCGTCGTTCCTGACTCATCCGGGCATCTTCGCCCAGCCGGGTCGGTCCGCCGATCAGGCGGTGCCGACCGGCACCGACATGGCCTTCCACTCGTCCCAGCTCAGGCCCCAGATGTAGATGTCGCCGTCCATCGCGCTCAACTGCACGTTGGTGCCACTGACCTCGACCGGGTCGCCCCAGATCGCCGAGTTGTAGTAAGTCTCGGCGTCGGCCATGGACAGGTTCACGCAGCCGTGGGTGACGTTGCTGTTGCCCTGCGCGTCGGCGCTGGCCGGGTTGGCGTGGATGAACTCGCCGTTGTTGCTGATCCGGACCGTCCAGTGCTGCAGGCTGTTGGTATAGCCGTAGCGCGGGTTGTTCATCAGGTAGTCCTGGGCCTTCTCGGTCACCACATGGATGCCCGAGCGGGTCACCAGCTCCGGGTCGCCGTTGTCGCTGCCCCGGCCGAACGACGCCGGGTAGCTGGCCACGACCTGGTCGTTCTGCTTGACCACCAGCTCGTGCGAGTTCACGTCGGCGACGACCACCTGGTTGCGCCCGATGGTGAAGTCACTGGTGATGTCGGCCGCGCCGTAGGAGGTGTCGTCCAGCTTGACCCCGTACAGCTTGGCGTCGACGTGCACCTTGGTGCCGGCCGGCCAGTAGTCCTTGGTCCGGAAGTCCAGGGCCCAGCGGCTGTCGTCGTGCTTGACCCAGGCCCACGCCCCCTCGACCGCCGGGGTGGTGGTGATGGAGATCCGCTTGGCCACCGCCTCGCGGTCCTGCGGCTCGGCCCCGAAGCTCACGCTGATCGGGGCGGCCACGCCGACCTCGACGTTGTCCCCCGGGTTGATGGTGTTGCGGGTCTGGGTGTCGGCGCTGACCGTGTCCCAGGTGCCCTGGATCGGCACCTGCTTGCCGTCGGTGCCGGTGGCCGTTCCGGTGACCGTATAGGTCTTGCCGAAGCCCAGCGGCTCGGCGACCGTCCAGCTCTTGCGGTCGGCCGCGATCGTCGCGGCGACGACCTTGCCGTCCGGGTTGGTCATCGACACGTCGTCGATGGTGCCCTTGTCCACGACCAGGGTCAGCGGCTCGATCGGGGACAGCCCCTGCGTGCCGAACGCCGGGGTCGCGGCCACCGTGGCGACCGGCGGCACCTCGCGCGTGGTGCTGGCCTGGCTGGAGGAGGAGTCCGAGCTGGAGCTGGAGCCGGACACCCCGCCGGTGGCGCCGACGGTCGAGGTGACCGTCTCGGCCCCGAGCGTCCCGCTGCTACACGCCGACAGCACCAGCAGGCCGATCAACGCCATCACCAACGCGCCGATCGTCGTCCGCCGTGCAGGGTTCAACCTGGTCAAATTCGTCCACTCCCGGATTCCACGGGCAGGCACCTTCCCCCGCCACGGCAGCCGATCACGCACGGCTGCCCCCCAGGGTAACGATCAGCACGGTGCGTCCGGTGTGAAGCGCGCGCAGTGACCTTGGAGTCGGTCCTCACATCGGGACGGTTCGGGCTCGCCCGGCCCGGGCGACTAGCGCAGCAGCCGGCGCAGCACGACCAGGCCGACCAGGGCCCCGACCGCGATGAGCGAGTACTTGACCTTCGGCTCGGCCAGGGTGGCGGTCAGCGTCTGCCGGCCCTGATCGACGACGCGCTTGGGGTTGGCCCGGGTCGTCAGTTCGTCGACCGCGGCGGCCAAGGAGTCCCGCGCGCGTTCGATTTCCGCCTGGATGGTCTCCGCGTCGCGGACCACGGCGCCTCCCGTTCCTGCTCCGAAGGGTCTGGTGTCTGGCCGGCTGGGCCCGCGGGGCCGGAAGCGGTCCCGCGGGTGTTTACCCTAGCCGTATGACCAGTACCCAATTCGGCCCACCTGTCGCTACCGGCGATCCCGCGCCCGGGTTCACCCTGCCCGACGCCGACGGCAACCCGGTCTCGCTGTCCGATTTCGCCGGCCGGCCGGTCATCCTCTACTTCTATCCGGCCGCGATGACCCCCGGCTGCACCACCCAGGCCTGCGACTTCACCTCCGCCCGCGGGTCGTTCGACGGCGGCGGGTACACGGTGCTGGGCATCTCCCCCGACCAGCCGGACAAGCTGGCCCGGTTCCGCGAGAAGGAAGACCTCTCGATCGTCCTGCTCTCGGACGCCGACCGTTCGGTGATGAACGCCTACGGCGCCTACGGCGAGAAGAAGCAGTACGGCAAGACGGTCCAGGGCGTCATCCGGTCGACCTTCGTGATCGGCGCCGACGGGCGGATCGAGCAGGCCTGGCGCAACGTCAAGGCCACCGGCCATGTCGCCCGCGTGCTCAAGGAACTGGGTCTGGCAAGCTGACCCCGGCGATCCTGGGGCCGTAGCCCAATTGGCAGAGGCACACGGTTTAGGTCCGTGCCAGTGTGGGTTCGAGTCCCATCGGCCCTACGGGTGAGAACAAGAGCCACGTCGGCGACCGTGACGGTCACCGACGTGGCTCTTGCCGTCTGGCGACACGCGGCGCGAAGTACCACACCCGACGTCGCAGAACAAGGACGATGAACGAGCCGGCATCGCGAGCGGTGCCGGGGCCGCCAGGTGCCCCAGCCGGATGCTTGCGCCAGTCGTGCTAGCCAGTGGTTCTAGATGCTCTACAGAGGGGCGAGATCGATGAGTGGACCGGAGAACTCCAAGTCCGACAGCAGTGCCGAGCACACGGAATCCTCGGGAGGGGTGACCACGGTGTCGTCGGCGTACTCGGCCGCCTCGCCGTTCTCGGACGACTCCCCCGACAGCCCGTACGGGTCGTCCAAGTCGTCCGGCTCGGCCTGGAGCGGCAGCCCCTACGAGCCCCTGGACTCGGAGACCTCGCTCAACTCCTACCCGTCCGCCTACGGTGCCTCCGACACGGCCAGCCCCACCTACGTGCCGCCGCCGCCCTCGGCCACGGCCGACCGGGACGAGCGGGCCACCGGTGGCCGGCAGACCAAGCAGCGGGCCATCGCCGGCCTGTTCAGCGCTATCCTGGGCACCCTGCTCGTCGGGTCCGGCCTGTACCTGATCGGCGAGTTCGGCATGGGGATCTTCCAGGCCATGCTCAACGGCGGCGGGCAGCCCTCCGGCTGGGACATCACCTGGACCTCGGTCGGCGCTGCCCTGATCTTCGTCGCCGTGGTGCTCAACGGCTGGTCGCCGTGGGCGACCCTGATCCCGGGGGCTGTCCTGACCGCCGCCGGCATCTGGTCGCTGGCCTGGTACGACGGCGCCGACCGGGTCGCCAGCTTCCTCGATCAGCTCTTCGCCCGTCCGGAGATGGTCGTCTGGGGCATCACCGGCTGGCTGCTGGTGCTCGGCCTGGTGCTGCTCGGCGCCAGCTTCGCCGTCGTGATCTCCCGCGCCGCCGGCCGCCGCCGCCCGCTGGCCTGACCTCGACCGTCCGTCAGGACCGGCCCAGCAACTCCTGCAGGACCGGCAGCATCAACCGAATGGCCCGGCCGCGATGGGACAGTGCGTCCTTCTCGGCCGGGCTCAATTCGGCCGAGCTCCGGCCGTCACCGGCCGCGTCGCTCTCCTGCGGGACGAAGACCGGGTCGTAGCCGAACCCGTTGGTCCCCCGCCCGGCCCGGTCGATCCGCCCGCGCCACTCCCCCCGCACCACCTGCACCCGGCCGTCCGGGGTGGCCAGGGCCAGCGCGCAGACGAACGCCGCGCCCCGCCGCTCGTCCGGCACATCGGCCAGCTGACCCAGCAGCAACGCGGTATTGGCCGGGTCGTCGCCGTGCCGGCCCGACCAGCGCGCGGACAGCACGCCCGGCATCCCGTTGAGCGCATCCACCGCCAGCCCCGAGTCGTCGGCCAGCGCGATCTCGCCGGTCTCGGTGGCCGCCTGCCGCGCCTTGTCGGTCGCGTTCTCCTCGAAGGTGGCGCCGGTCTCCGGCAGCTCCGGGAACGGCGGCACGTCGGCCAGCCCGAGCACCTGCACATCGCCGCCCAGGATCCGGGCCAGCTCCCCCAGCTTCTTGGCGTTGCGGGTGGCCAGCACCACCCGGCTCATGCCGACCGGCCCGACGGCCCGGCCAGCGCGGCCCGCTGCATCTCGGTCAGCGTGGCGATCCCGGCCAGCGCGCTGTCCAGCATCGCGTCCAGGGTGGACCGGGAATAGGTGGCCCCCTCCGCGGTGCCCTGCACCTCGACCAGGGTGCCCACGTCGGTGGCGACCACGTTCATGTCCACCTCGGCCCGCGCGTCCTCCTCGTACGGCAGGTCCAGCCGGACCCGGCCGCCGACGACTCCCACCGAGACCGCCGCGATCTGGCAGGACAGCGGCTGCGGGTCGGCCAGCTGGCCACGTTCGCGCAGGTAGGCCACCGCGTCGGCGAGCGCGACATACGCGCCGGTGATGGCCGCGGTGCGGGTGCCGCCGTCGGCCTGCAGCACATCGCAGTCGACCGCGATGGTGTTCTCCCCCAGCGAGCGCAGGTCCAGGCAGGCCCGCAGCGACCGGCCGATCAGCCGGGAGATCTCGTGCGTGCGCCCGCCGACCCGGCCCTTGACCGATTCGCGGTCGCTGCGCTCGTGCGTGGCCGACGGCAACATCGCGTACTCCGCGGTCAGCCAGCCCAGGCCCGAACCCTTGCGCCAGCGCGGCACGCCGGTGGTCACCGACGCCGCGCACAGCACCTTGGTGCCACCGAACTCGACCAAGACCGACCCGGCCGGATGCTGCTGGAAACCCCGGGTGAAGGTCACGGGGCGAAGTTCGTGGTCGGCGCGGCCGTCTGCTCGGTTCATGCCCTGCAGGCTAGTTGGCCGCCGGGTGGGGCGAACGAACCCGGGTCAGACCGGGGCGCCGAGCTCGACCACGGAGCCGATCTCCGGGCCGAGGAACCGGCGGCCCAGCTTGGTGAACGGCGCCGGGTCCCCGGTGGCCAGGAACTCGTGCGGCGCGCTGGGCCGGGTGCCCGGGGCCAGCAGGTCCAGCTCGGTGAGCTTGCGGTAGACGTCCTTGGCGGTCTCGTCGGCGCTGGAGACCAGGGTGACCTGATCGCCCATCACCAGCGAGAGCGCCCCGGTCAGCAGCGGGTAGTGGGTGCAGCCCAGCACCAGGGTGTCCAGGTTGGTGCGCTGCAGCGGGCCCAGGTAGGCCTGGGCCAGGCCGATCACCTGGCGGCCGGAGGTGATGCCGCGTTCGACGAAGTCGACGAACGACGGGCAGGCCACGGCGTGCACCCGGACCCCCGGGTTGACGTCGAACGCGTCCTGGTAGGCACCGGAGGCGATCGTCGCGGAGGTGCCGATGACGCCGACCTCGCCGGTCCGGGTGGCCGCGATGGCCCGCCGCACGGCCGGCCGGATGACCTCGACCACCGGCACGTCGTACCGCTCGCGGGCGTCGGCCAGGCAGGCCGCCGAGGCGGTGTTGCAGGCGATGACCAGGATCTTCACACCGCTGTCGACCAATCGGTCACCGACGGCCAGGGCGTGCCGGCGGACCTCGGCGATCGGCAACGGGCCGTACGGCCCGTTCGCGGTGTCCCCGACGTAGCGGACCCGCTCGCCGGGCAGCTGATCGATGATCGCGCGGGCGACGGTCAGGCCGCCGACTCCGGAGTCGAAGATGCCGATCGGCGCGGTGTTGATCGACGCGGTATTGATCGAAGCGGCGTTGATCGAAGCGGCGTTGATCGAAGCGGCGTTGATCGAAGCGGTATTGACCGACCCGGGGACGAGGGACGCACTCACGCCCTCGACGCTACCGCCCGGCTCAGGCGGTGACCGCGCGGCGGCGGCCCGCGTCGGCCCGGCCGACCAGGAAGGCGGCCAGCAGGCCACCGAGCGCGCCGAACAGATGAGCCTGCCAGGACACGGTCTGGATGGAGGTGATGGCTGTGACATCCGACGCCGCCACCCGCACGATGCCGGTCCAGAACAGGCTGCCGTAGAGCACCAGCAGCACCAGGCCGAGCAGGATGTGCTGCCAGGTGCGGGTCCAGATGCCGCGCACGATCAGGAAGGTCAGCCAGCCGAAGACCACACCGGAGGCGCCGACGGTGACGCTGGCCGACGGCGCGACCAGCCAGACCCCGAGCCCGGAGACCAGCCAGACCAGCACGGTGACCGCGAAGAACTGGCGCAGGCCGCCGACGGTGATCAGCACGCCCATGACCACCAGCGGGATCAGGTTGGACCACAGGTGGGCCCAGGAGCCGTGGATGAACGGGGCGGCCAGCACCCCCCACAGGCCCGACCAGGTACGCGGCTCGATGCCGAACTGGTCGAGGCGGTAGTCCATCGCCCAGTTCACGACCTGCACGATCACCATCACCGCGGCCAGCGAGCCGACGACGATGATGGCGGTCTTCAGGTTCTCCGGCAGCACCGACTTCTTGGCCGGGGCCGCGGATCCGGACGGCGTGAGGCCGTACCCGGGCGGCGTGTACGAGCCGTAATCGGACGAGCCGAACTGCGACGGCGTGCTCATGACCTCGAGGCTACCGACGACACTCGCCGCCGGGGATCGGGGGAAAACCCTGAGCGCGCGCTCAGGCCCAGAGCTGGCCCTCCAGCCCGGTCGCGGCGAGCGCGTCGTCACCGGCGTCGTACACGCCAGTGGACAGGTACTTCCAGCCACCGTCACAGACCACGAAGGCGATGTCGGCCTCGATGCCGTCCCGGACGGCTCGGGCCGCGATGCCCAGCGCCGCGTGCAGGATCGCCCCGGTGGAGATGCCGGCGAAGATGCCCTCGACCTCCAGCAGCTCGCGGGTGCGGCGGACCGCGTCGTCGGGCCCGACCGAGAACCGGGAGGTCAGCACGGACGCGTCGTACAGCTCGGGCACGAAACCCTCGTCCAGGTTGCGCAGCCCGTAGACCAGCTCGCCGTACCGGGGTTCGGCGGCCACGATGCCGACGTCGGGCACCTTTTCCCGCAGGTAGCGACCCACTCCCATCAGCGTGCCGGTGGTGCCCAAGCCGGCCACGAAGTGGGTAATCGTCGGGAGGTCGGCCAGCAGCTCCGGGCCGGTCGTCTCGTAGTGCGCCCGCGCGTTGTCCGGGTTGCCGTACTGGTAGAGCATGACCCAGTCCGGGTGGTCGGCGGCCAGTTCCTTGGCCATCGCGACCGCGGCGTTGGAGCCGCCGGCGGCCGGCGAGGAGATGATCTGCGCTCCGTAGGCGCGCAGCAGCAGCCGGCGCTCCTCGGAGGTGTTCTCCGGCATCACGCAGATCAGCCGGTAGCCCTTGACCCGGCAGACCATGGCCAGCGAGATGCCGGTGTTGCCACTGGTCGGCTCGATGACCGTGCAGCCGGGCCGGAGCAGGCCGTCGGTCTCGGCCTTGGCCACCATCGCCAGCGCGGGCCGGTCCTTGATCGAACCGGTCGGATTGCGGTCTTCGAGCTTGGCCCACAGGCGGACCGACGGGGACGGCGACAACCGCGGCAGACCCACCAGAGGCGTGCCGCCGACCGCGTCGACCAGGCTCGAGTACCGCGTCATGACCTCGAACGACCGATCAGGACGCCCCGCCGGCGACGGTCGCCCGATTGTCGCCTCCGGCGACGGCGGGCAGAATCGTCACGTTGTCACCCTCGGCCACCGCGGTCTCCAGGCCACCGGTGAACCGCACGTCCTCGTCGTTGACGTAGATGTTGACGAACCGGTGCAGCGATCCGTTCTTGATCAGCCGATCGCCGAGGCCGGTGTACCGGCTGTCCAGGTCGGAGATCACCTCGGCCAGGGTGGCACCCTCGGCGGAGACGGTCTTCTCCCCCTTGGTGACCGGTCGCAGGATCGTCGGCACGGACACCGAAACGCTCATCGAAAGCTCCTCATAGCTGTCCTGCGCGTCCCCGCGCAGGCGTCGTTGTTCGACGTGACTGGGTCATTGTGACGGACATGTGCGCCCACTCGTGCAACGCCGAGTCAGGCCGAAATGATTTCCACCGGCTCCTCGGTCACCACGCCGTCGAGGATCCGGTAGGAACGGATCTCCTCGGTGTCCGGTTCCCGGGTGGAGACGAGCAGGTAGTGGGCCTGGGGCTCGCCGGCGTAGGCGATATCGGTGCGGCTCGGGTAGGCCTCGGTGCCGGTGTGCGAGTGATAGACGACGACGACCTCCTCGTCGGCGGCGTCCAGCTGGCGGTACAGCCGCAGCTGCTCGCCGGAGTCGAACCGGTAGAAGGTGGGCGACCGCTCGGCGTTGAGCATCCGGACCAGCCGGGTGGGGGTGTCGGCGCCGATCGGGCCGGCGATGATGCCGCAGGCCTCGTCGGGGTGATCGGCCCGGGCGTGGGCGACGATCTCGTCGATCATCGCGGCGGGAATACGCAGCACCCGAACAGCCTAATGGTCCGGGTCGGCGCCGCCGCCCCGATGGGTTGCGCTCAGGCGTCGAGCATGGCACTGACCAGCGAATCCTGGACCGCCGAGAGCCACCGGTAGGTCGCATACATGGCCGCCTGCGGGCTGTCCGGATCGTCGACACCCGGCGGCGGGCTGTCGTCCTCGGTGATCTGCAGCCGCACCCCCAGGGCCAGCCGGACGTCATTGAGCGCGGAACTCCACGCCGCGGCCGCGTCGTCGTCCAGGCGGACCGGTCCGCCGCCCCGGGGCAGGGTGTCCAGCAGCGCGACGGCGGCCGCATCCTTGGTGGCGATCAGCTCCGGCTCGTGCAACACCCGCAGGCCGGACGAGAGCTGCTCGTCCTGCGCGTGGAAGTCGGGCAGCAACCGGGCCACCGCCGGGTCCTGCGGTTTGCTGGCCGGGCCCATCGTCATCCCGGTGAGCTGGGCCAACGGGTCGCTGGGGGCCTCGGCCCGGCGCCCGGCGAGCAACTGCCGGACCTGATCGACCAGGTCGGCGATCAGCGTCGCCTCGGCCGGTTCGAAGGACGCGCTGTACTTGCCGAAGCGGCGGTGGAACGGGCGCATCAGCTCAGCTGTCCTTGGCCATGGTCGCCCACAGGCCGGCCGCCTGCAGTTTGGCGACGTCGGCCTCCATCTTTTCCCGCGGTCCGCTGGACACGGTGGCCCGACCCTTGTGGTGAACATCAAGCATCAGCGCCTCGGCCTTGGGCCGCGGATGGCCGAGCAGCTTCTGGAAGACCAGCGTGACGTAGGACATGAGATTGACCGGGTCGTTCCAGACGATGGTGACCCAGGGCGCCTCGGGGGTCGTCACGGTCTCGGTCGACCCGGTCTTCTCCGGGGCCGGAGCCGTCACCGCGCGCACTGCCGAAACCTTCACCACACCACCCACGAGTCCATTTTCGCACCGATCCGCGGCCCGGCCAACGCTCGACACCGGTGCGGGTCGCCGGGCCCGTCTGCATAGGCTCCTGTGATGGCCACCACCACTGGGTCGACCGCCCTGTTCACCGACCGGTACGAGCTGACCATGTTGTCCGCGTCCATCGCGGACGGCACGGCCGACCGGCACTGCGTCTTCGAAACCTTCGCCCGCCGGTTGCCCCCGGGGCGCCGCTACGGCGTGGTCGCCGGCGTCGGCCGGGTGCTGGACGCCCTGGCCGACTTCACCTTCGGCGAGTCCGAACTGGCCCAGCTGGAGCCGTTCCTGGACCCGCCGACCCTGGAGTACCTGGCCGCCTACCGGTTCACCGGCGACATCGACGGCTACCCCGAAGGCGAGCTGTTCTTCCCCGGTTCGCCGGTGATGACCGTCACCGGCACCTTCGGCAATGCCGTCATCCTGGAGACGCTGATCCTGTCGATCCTCAACCACGACTGCGCGATCGCCGCCGCGGCCGCCCGGATGGCCACCGCCGCCGGCGACCGCCCGCTCATCGAGATGGGCACCCGGCGCGCGCACGAGGAGGCGGCGGTCGCCGCGTCCCGCGCCGCCTGGCTGGCCGGGTTCTCGGCCACCTCGAACCTGGAGGCGGGCCGCCGGTACGGCATCCCGACCGCCGGCACCGCCGCGCACGCCTTCACCCTGCTGCACGACACCGAGGAGGCGGCGTTCGCCTCGCAGGTCGCCGCCCTGGGGGTGGGCACCACCCTGCTGGTGGACACCTACGACATCACCCAGGGCATCGAGACGGCGGTCAAGGTCGCCGGTCCCGACCTGGGCGCGGTCCGCATCGACTCCGGTGACCTGGCCGCGCTGACCC
Source organism: Nakamurella multipartita DSM 44233 (assembly GCF_000024365.1). Taxonomy (NCBI): domain Bacteria; kingdom Bacillati; phylum Actinomycetota; class Actinomycetes; order Nakamurellales; family Nakamurellaceae; genus Nakamurella; species Nakamurella multipartita. The sequence continues at coordinate 1,860,485 of NC_013235.1, read as the reverse complement.
GGGCGGCCCGCCGCCAGCTCGATGAGCTCGGTGCCGCGAACACCAAGATCGTGCTCTCCGGCGACCTGGACGAGTACGCCATCGCCGCGCTGCGGGCCGACCCGGTCGACGTCTACGGCGTCGGCACCTCGCTGGTCACCGGATCCGGGGCGCCCACCGCCGGCATGGTCTACAAGCTCGTCGAGGTGGACGGCCGGCCGGTGGAAAAGCGCAGCAAGGACAAGGTCTCCCTGGGCGGCCGCAAGGCGGTGATCCGCCGGGCCAAGGACAGCGGCACCATCACCGAGGAGGTCATCTTCCGCGGCACCGCGGACGACGCCCGGGCGGCGGCCGGGCCGCACGACCGGATCGTGCCGGTGCCGCTGGTGCGCGCGGGCCGGCGGCTGGCCGACGGACCCGACCTGAGCGCCAGCCGGGACCACCTGCGCCACGCGCTGACCACCCTGCCGTGGGAGGGCCTGACCCTGTCCGAGGGCGAACCGGCCATCCCCAGCACCCAACTGACCCAGCCACCCGCCGCGAAAGACTGATCCCATGACCCATTCACCGACGCCCGATGCCCCGACCAGCACCCCGACCTGGACCCACGGACCCGACCACGCGCTGCTGGTGGTCGACATGCAGCACGACTTCGGTCACCCGGAGGGCTCGCTGTTCGTCCAGGGCGCCCCGGACATCGTCGAGCCGATCAACCGGGCCATCGAACAGGCCCTGGCCGCCGGCCACCTGGTGGTCTACACCCGGGACTGGCACCCGGAGGTGACCCCGCACTTTGCCGAGCACGGCGGGCTGTGGCCGGCGCACTGCGTCATCGAATCGGCCGGGGCCGAGTTCCTGCCCGGGATCACGGTCGACGGGCCGGTCGTGCACAAGGGCTCCGGCCCGGAGGACGGCTACAGCGGGTTCAGCGTGCTGCACCTGCCGACCGGGCAGAACCGGGAGACCGACCTGTCGGCGATCCTGGACGAGAACGGCGTCATGGCCGTGACGGTCGTCGGACTGGCCGGCGACTGGTGCGTCAAGTCCACCGCCATCGACGCGGTCCGGCTGGGCTACCGCACCCTCGTGCCGCTGGCCCTGACCCGGTTCGTCGAGCTCAACCCGGGTGACACCGAGGCCGCGATCGAGGCCATGCGGCAAGCCGGCGTGCAGGTGATCGAGGCCGACTGATCCGGGACGACGGGGCGCGGGGCCGGTCGGACCGGTCCCGGTCAGGCCAGCGGGCCCGGGATCTCCCCCGACCCGCGGGCGACCAGCCGCACCGGCAGCACCACGTCCTTGGTCATCGGCGTGCCGGCCAGTCCGGCGAAGACGGCCTCGGCGGCGATCCGGCCGATCGCCTCCGGGTCCTGGGCCACCACGGTCAGCGGCGGGTCGACCACCGCGGCCAGATCCAGGTCGTCGAACCCGACCACCGCGATCCGCTGCCCGGCGCCCCGATGGCGCAACGCGGCGACCACCCCGACCGTGAGCAGGTTCTGCGCGGCGAAGACCGCGGTCGGCGGGTCGGGCAGGTCCAGCATCGCCGCCATCGCCAACTCGGCCTGCTGCGGGTCCGCCTGACCCCGCCAGACCAGCTCGGGGTCCGCGGCCAGCCCGGCCTCGCGCAGCGCCCGGGACCAGCCGCGCTGCCGCTCCTCGGCCGTGTACAGCCCGAGCCGGTCGCCGAGGAAGGCGATCCGGCGGTGCCCGCGTTCGATCAGGTGGCAGGTCGCGTCCCGGGCGCCCTTGCCGTTGGCGACCCGGACCGTCGGGCCGGCCAGCCGCCGCGGCGGCCGGTCCACGAACACCACGGGCAGGCCCCGTTCCACCTCCGGGGCCAGGAACGCATGATCCCGGCGGCAGGACATGATCACCAGGCCGTCGACCGCCCGGGCCAGCAGCCGGTGGATCAGGTATTCCTCCCGGTCGGGGTCGGCGTTGGTGCTCACGGCCAGCACCAGGCTGCCCTCCTGGCCGGCCACCCGCTCGACCGACCGGTTGAGCACCGCGGCGAACGGGTTGCTGACGTCTTCCAGGACCAGGCCGACCGACGCGGACCGGCCGTCGAAGCGACGCAGGGCGTGCGCGGCGTCGTTGCGCCGGTAGCCCAGACGGTTGGCGGCGGCCAGCACCCGTTCGCGGGTTTCCGGGGACGCCCCTACTTCATCGTTGATCACCCTGGACACGGATTTGAGGCTGACGCCGGCGGCCCGGGCCACATCGTTCATGGTCGGCCGACGCAACCGTTCAGCCATCGCGCGGGGTCCTGTCCACGAAATGACTCTCGCATCCTCCCGCGTGGTCGGCCACCGGGCGGGGCGGCCCGGGGACCGGCCAAACCGGTTCAGCAGGGTGCGGGTGCGGTCCGATGTGGGCTCAGCCACAGTCAGGCAGAATCATGCGCCATGCGACCCGCGCCGCCCGAGCTGCACGCCGAAGCCCACCACGTTCTCCGTGACCAACCCCGCCACCAGGTGGAGCTGTTCGAGCTGCGGCTCGATCGATGGTGGCAGGACCTGGACGACGCGCTGACCGCGGTCTACGGCCCCGCGGCCGCCGATCTGGAGCGGCGGCTGGTGCGGATGGCGGCCACCGCGTTCGCCGAGCGCAGCCCCGACCTGCACCGGTTGGACCTGCAGCGCACGCTGGACCCGGGCTGGTTCCAGGACGAGTCGATGCTCGGGTACGCCTGCTTCGCCGACCGCTTCGCCGGCGACCTGACCGCCGTCGCCGGCAAGATCGACTACCTGCGCGAGCTCGGCGTCACCTACCTGCACCTGATGCCGCTGCTGCAGCCGCGTGACGGTGACAACGATGGCGGCTACGCGGTGGCCGATTACCGCCGGGTCCGCACCGATCTGGGCACCATGGACGACCTGCAGGCCCTGGCCGCCGAGCTGCGCAAGGCCGGCATCAGCCTGGTGATGGACCTGGTGCTCAATCATGTGGCCGCCGAGCACGCCTGGGCCCAGGCCGCCCGCGACGGCGACCCGCACTACCGCGACTACTTCTACGTCTTCCCCGACCGGACCGAGCCCGACCGGTACGAGCAGACGCTGCCCGAGGTCTTCCCGGACTTCGCCCCCGGCAGCTTCACCCACTCCCCCGAGCTGGACGGCTGGGTGTGGACGACCTTCAACTCCTGGCAGTGGGACGTCAACTGGACCAACCCGGACGTCTTCGCCGAGTACGCCGACATCGTGCTGTTCCTGGCCAACCAGGGCGTGCAGGTGCTGCGGCTGGACGCGATCGCGTTCGTGTTCAAACGCATGGGCACCAACTGCCAGAACCAGCCCGAGGTGCACGCCATCACCCAGGCATTGCGGGCGGTCGCCCGGATCGCCTGCCCGGCCGTGCTGTTCAAGGCCGAGGCGATCGTCGCCCCGCAGGATCTGGTGCACTACCTGGGTCAGGGCGCCCACCACGGCAAGGTCAGCGACATCGCCTACCACAACAGCCTGATGGTGCAGATCTGGTCGATGCTGGCCGCCCAGGACGCCACCCTGGCCGCGCACGCGCTGCGGGCCATCCCGCCGGTGCCGGCGACCACCACCTGGGTCACCTACGCCCGGTGCCACGACGACATCGGCTGGGCCATCGACGCGGCCGACGCCGCCGCGGTCGGCCTGAACGGGTTCGAGCACCAGCGGTTCCTGTCCGACTACTACTCGGGCCTGTATCCGGGTTCTCCGGCCCGCGGCCTGGTCTTCCAGGAGAACCCGGACACCGGGGACCGCCGGATCAGCGGCACCGCGGCCAGCCTGTCCGGGTTGGACGCCATGACCGCACCGGCCGACGCGGACCTGGTGGTCGGCCGGCTGTTCCTGGCCCACGCGATCATCATGGGCTGGGGCGGCATCCCGGTGGTCTGGATGGGCGACGAGATCGCGATGTCCAACGACCCGCACTGGGCCGAGGAGCCCGGGCACGGCGACGACAACCGGTGGGCGCACCGGCCGCGGATGGATTGGGACCGGGCCCAGCAGCGCGGCGACTCCTCGACGGTGCCGGGCCGGGTGTTCGCCGGCCTGCGGCACCTGGTGCGCACCCGGTCGGCGCTGCCGCACCTGCAGGCCTCGGTGGCCGCCGAAGTGCCGTTGCTGTCCGACCCCGGGGTGCTGCCGGTGCTGCGCCGGCACCCGCTGGGCCCGTTGCTGGAGCTGTTCAACGTGACCGCCGACTGGCGCCCGTTCCCGGGCTGGCGGCTGGCCGAGTACGGCCTGACCGGCGCCCGGGACGCGCTGTCCGGCGAGCACATCTACCCGGGCAGCGACGGCAACGTCTGGCTGCACCCGTACGGGGTGCTCTGGCTGGTGCCGGAGTGAGCCGGGCCCGTTAGCTCGACCGGGGCGACGGGTCGGGCCGGGTCGCGATGATCGTGATGGCGCCCGGCTCGACCTCGGTGAATCCGGCGTCGCGCACGGCCAGCCGGCCCTCGGACCGCCAGGCGAGGTCCTGGTCGCGGGCCACCGGCTGCGCCAGCCGGGCCCACTGGGCCGCGTCGACCCGGCGCACCGTCACCGGGAAACCGGCCTCCCGCCAGCCGGCCAACCGCTCCCGGTCGGCCGGCGGGGCGTCGTCACGGGCCAGCAGGGCCGCGCAGATCATCCCGGCGTGGCCGGCCTGGGCCATCGCCTTGCCCACCGTCATCGGCAAGGCCTCGGGAATCCAGAGCCGCAGCGCGCCCGACGCCGCCCCGGGCTCGTCCGGCGGCACGTCCGGCGGCACGTCCGTGCCGCCCACCTGCAACCGGCCGATGCGCGGATCCAGCTCGACCACCGGACCGGGCACGAGCACCCGCACCTGGGTGCCGTCGGCCTCCAGGGTCAGGCCGGGCAGCTCCTGCGCGGCGGCCCAGTGCGCGCCGCGGGCGCGGCGTGTGACCTTGCGGATGTGGCCGCGGACGTAGGCGGCGACCGCGTCGTGCCATTCGCCGCCCGGCGCGCTGCGCTCGTCCAGGCACAGTGCGGTGGCGCCGGCCGCGGCCAGCGCGACGGCCCGGTGCCAGGACGGCGGGGTGGCTCGTTCCATGCGCAGGATCAGCTGCATGGCCCGGATGTCGTGGGCGGCCTCGTCCCGGTCGGCCAGCACCTGGGCGGCGTCCATGCCCAACCAGCGCGCGTACCGGTCGGCCAGCGGCGCGAGCACCGCGCCCTCGTGCATGCGTTGATGGTTCGACCGGCCGGCCTCACTCATGCCGGTCAGTCCAGCGGGACGCGGCGCAGCGTGCCGTCGGCGGCGTCGGCGGCCTCGATCTCGTCCCGGGAGATGCCCAGGATGAACAGCACCGGGTCCAGGAACGGCTGGTTCAGTGTGGTGTCGGCGAAGCCGGCCACCACCGGCTTGGCGTTGAAGGCGATGCCCAACCCGGCCGCGGAGAGCATGTCGATGTCGTTGGCACCGTCGCCGACGGCGACCGTCTGGGCCATGTCAACGCCGAACTGACCGGCGAACCGGGCCAGCGCGGTGGCCTTGCCGGCGCGGTCGACGATGTCACCGACGACCCGTCCGGTCAGCCGGCCGTCCACCACCTCCAGGGTGTTGGCGGCGGCGAAGTCCAGATCCAACTCCTCGACCAGGTGCCGGGTGACCTGGGTGAACCCGCCGGAGACCACGCCGCAGCGATAGCCGAGCCGCTTGAGCGTGCGGATGGTGGTGCGGGCGCCGGGGGTGAGCACCAGCGCGGCGCCGACCTCGTCGAGCACGGCCGCGTCCAGTCCCTCGAGCATGGCCACCCGGGCCCGCAGGGACTCGGCGAAGTCCAGCTCGCCGCGCATGGCCGCGGCGGTGATCTCCTCGACCCGAGACCGGGTGCCGGTGTGGTCGGCGAGCATCTCGATCACCTCGCCGGTGATCAGGGTGGAGTCGACGTCGAACACGATGAGCCGTTTGGCCCGGCGGGCGATGCCGATCCGCTCGACCGCGATGTCCACCCCGGCGGCGGCGGCCACATCCACCACGGCCGATCGCAGGGCGTCGTCGTCGGGGGCGTTGACCGACAGTTCCAGGCCGGTCACCGGGTAGTCGGCGATCCGGTGGATGGTGTCGATGTTGACGCCCAGGTCGCCCAGCCGCAGGGCCAGCTCGCCGATGGCGGCGGCCTGCAGCGGGCGGCCGAGCATGACCACCACGTGCGTGGAGGACCGCCGGCGATCGTCCCCGGGTTGGTCGATCCCGACCCCGACGGCCATCCCCTTGGCCTGCATGGCCCGTTCGACGTCGGCCCGGATCGGCTGCGGGTCCTCGGTGGTCCGGACCAGCACGCCCAGGGTCAGCTGACCCCGGATGACCGCCTGGTCGATGTCCAGGACCTCGACCCGATGGGCGCCCAGCGCGGCGAACAACTCACCGGTGACCCCGGGCCGATCCTGCCCGGTGACGGTGACCAGAACTGTGGACAGCCGGTCACTCTCCGAACGGCGCGGTGGCGGAGCCGGAGCCGTCGCCCTGCGGGATCTTCAGGTGCGGGCTGGCCTCGGCCTCGTCCAGCGGCTTCCAGCCCCGCTTGGGGTGGGCCTCCGAACGCATCCGCTCGATCATGTACGGGTGGTGCAGCTCGAACGCCGGCCGCTCGGAACGGATGCGCGGCAGCGAGGTGAAGTTGTGCCGCGGCGGCGGCGAGCTGGTCGCCCACTCCAGCGAGTTGCCGTAACCCCAGGGGTCGTCGGCGGTGGTGATCTCGCCGTACCGCCAGGACCGGATGACGTTCCAGATGAACGGGATGGTGGAGAACCCGAGCACGAACGCGCCGATGGTGGAGACGGTGTTCAGCGTGGTGAAGCCGTCGGTCGGCAGGTAGTCCGGGTACCGGCGGGGCATGCCCATGTCGCCCAGCCAGTGCTGGACCAGGAACGTGGTGTGGAAGCCGATGAAGGTCGTCCAGAAGTGCAGCCGGCCCAACCGTTCGTCCAGGAACCGTCCGGTCATCTTCGGGAACCAGAAGTAGATGCCCGAGTAGGTGGCGAACACGATGGTGCCGAAGAGCACGTAGTGGAAGTGCGCGACCACGAAGTACGAGTCGGAGACGTGGAAGTCCAGCGCCGGCGCGGCCAGGATGACGCCGGTCAGCCCGCCGAACAGGAAGGTGACCAGGAAGCCGGCCGCGAACAGCATCGGCGTCTCGAAGCTCACCTGACCGCGCCACATGGTGCCGATCCAGTTGAAGAACTTCAGACCGGTCGGGATGGCGATCAGGAACGTCATGAAGCTGAAGAACGGCAGCAGCACGGCACCGGTGGCGAACATGTGGTGCGCCCACACGGCCACGGACAGCGCGGCGATGCCCATCAGCGCGTAGACCATGCCCCGGTAGCCGAACAGCGGCTTGCGGCTGAACACCGGGATCACCTCGGAGATGATCCCGAAGAAGGGCAAGGCGATGATGTAGACCTCGGGATGTCCGAAGAACCAGAACAGATGCTGGTACAGGATCGCGCCGCCGCTGGCCGGGTCGAGCACGTGGGACCCGAAATGTCGGTCCGAGGCCATGCCCATCAGCGCCGCGGTCAGGATCGGGAACGCGATCAGGATCAGGATCGAGGTGATGAAGATGGCCCAGGTGAACATGGGCAGCCGCCACATGGTCATGCCCGGGGCGCGCATGCAGATCACCGTGGTGATCATGTTGACGCCGCCCAGGATGGTGCCCAGACCGGACACGGCCAGGCCCATGATCCACAGGTCACCACCGACGCCCGGCGAGTTCTCGGCCAGCGACAGCGGGGTGTAGGCGGTCCAGCCGAACGCGGCCGCGCCGCCCGGGGTGAAGAAGCCGGAGGCGGCGATCAGGGCGCCGAAGAAGTACAGCCAGTAGGACAGCGCGTTCAGCCGCGGGAAGGCGACGTCGGGCGCGCCGATCTGCAGCGGCAGCACGAAGTTGGCGAAGCCGAACACCACGGCCGTTGCGTAGAACAGCAGCATGATCGTGCCGTGCATGGTGAACAGCTGGTTGTACTGCTCGGGCGAGAGGAACTGCATGCCCGGCTGAGCCAGCTCGGCCCGCATGAACAACGCCATCAGCCCGCCGAGCATGAACCAGGCGAACGAGGTGGCGATGTACATGACCCCGAGCACCTTGGGGTCGGTGGTGTGCAGGTACTGCAGGAACTTCGCCCCACGCGGGGCCCGCTGTACCGGGTACGGCCGGGACACCACGGGACGGGGTGCTACTGCGGTCACAGTTGAGCCTCCAGCGGTTTCGGCGCGCTCGCTACACACGTCACGCACATGCCGTGACCACAGGAGCTTAATCCGACGAGGCGTAGAACACCGCGCGAGGGGGTGGGTTTGTTGGCCGAGCCGTCCCGGAAGCCGTGATCGGGCCGTTCGAACCAGCCCCGGAACGCCAAAAGGGCCGGTCGTTCCTAGTGGAACGACCGGCCCTTGTCGGTGGAGCTGAGGGGACTCGAACCCCTGACCCCCACACTGCCAGTGTGGTGCGCTACCAGCTGCGCCACAGCCCCAAGCTGCCGGAACAGGTTACCAAGGGACCACGGCCAGACCTAATCGGCCCGTTGTCAGCTCACCAGGGTGCTCAGCCAGTTGGTGGTGAGCGAGAGCGGAGCCCCGTTGTGCACCACCGTCGGGGTCTGCGCCTGACCGCCCGTGACCTGGTTCAAGGTGGCCAGGAAGGCGGTCGCCGCGGTGGCCGCGGCCTGGGTCTGCTGACCCAGGGAGATGCACCCGGCCGCCGCCTCGTTGGCCCCGACCGAGGTGGCCAGGTCGGCCAGTTGCTGGTTGGTCAGGTCGGACGAGCCGCCCTCCTCGGGCTGGTGGTCCGGGGAGAACAGGGCGGAGTGGTAGGCCATGTACACCCCGGGCTGGCTGCCGGAGTTCTGGGCGACGCACAGCAGCGCGCCGGCCGCCCGCGTCGAGTAGTCGCCCGACGGCGAGCGCGGGTTGAGGAAGTTGACCATGTGGTAGTTCACGGTCAGGTTGCCGTTGTCCAGCTGCTGGTTGATCTGCTGACCGTACTGACGCTCCAGCTCGGCGCAGGCCGGGCACATCGCGTCCTCGTAGACGTCGATCGTGGCCTTGGGGGTGCTGCCCGGTTTGCTCACGGTCACCACCCCGTCGGCCGAGGCGGTGGCCACCGACTGGGTGGAGGCGCCGTAGCCCTCGGCCTGGGTGGCCGTCTGCTGCCGGTTCAGCACGACACCGAACACCACGATGCCGATGATGACCACGATGGCGATGCCACCGATGATCAGCTGGGTGCGGTTGTTGCTCGGGCTCGATCGGCGGGCCGCGGCCACCGACTGGCGCGACTTGCCCGCCGGCGCCGTCGTCCGGCCGCTCTTGCCCGCCGAGCCGGCCGAGCCGCCGCCGGCCTTGCCGGTGGTGGACTTGCCGTTGGCGGCCTTGCCGCCGCTGGTCGAACCCTTGCCCGGACTCTTACTGCCCGATTGCGCCACTGCGCTGTCCTCTCCGTATCCATTCATCGGCCGGTCCCCCGATCGCCCGGTCCCCGACCGTCCGCCGGCGCCGACCGGCGCGACTCTGCGTCACCACTATGCCGCGTGCGCTGCCCGCCGATGGGCGAACCGGTCCACCGACCAGGGGGTGTCCGGCCTGATCGCGAGGTACACCGCCAGCGCCAGCAGGCCCGCGTCGCGCAGGATTTCCGCCGTGTAGGCGGTCTGGCCGGGCTCGACCTGACCCCCGCCGCCGAAGCACCCGCAGTCGATGGACAAGCCCCGGGCCGCCGCCGAGGCCACCGCCGCGATGAACATCACCATCACCACGGCGGCCAGCACCGCGGCCAGCCGGGTGGCCAGCCCGATCAGCAACAACAGGCCAAGGGCCAGCTCGAAATAGGGCAGGATCGCGGCCACTGGACCCACCAGCGACTCGGGCAGCAGTTGATAGGCCCGGACCGCGACGATGGTCTCCCGGGCGTCCCAGGCCTTGAGCCCGCCGGAGACCAGGAAGACGCCGGCCAGGATCAGCCGGGCCAGGACACCGACGGCGTCGCGGATTCGCTCGGGCCGAGATACTGTCCGCGTGGTCACCTGTTCACCCTAACGACCCCGTTTGAACACCTCCCGTTCCGGAAAGCTTCCCGCGCTTTGCGCATGGATCACCCGCCCCCCACACAGGAAAGATGGGAATGACGACGACGCTGTTCGTGGTGACGCTGGTCGTGGTGACCGCGCTCGTCTTCGACTTCACCAACGGCTTCCACGACAGCGCCAACGCGATGGCCACCTCGGTGGCCACCGGCGCGCTGCGCCCCCGGGTCGCGGTCCTGCTGGCCGCCGTGCTCAACGTGATCGGCGCATTCCTGTCCACCGAGGTGGCCAAGACCATCTCGGGCGGCATCGTCAACGATGCCGTGGTCACCCCGACGATGATCTTCGCCGGGCTGGTCGGCGCCATCCTGTGGAACCTGACCACCTGGCTGTTCGGCATGCCGTCGAGTTCCTCGCACGCCCTGTTCGGCGGCCTGATCGGGGCGGTCCTGGTCGGCGCCGGCACCGCCGGGGTGAACTTCTCGGTCATCGTGTCCAAGATCGTGCTGCCCGCGCTGATGGCGCCGCTGGTGGCCGGGCTGGCCGCCGGCCTGGCCACGTTCCTGGTCTACAAGTGGCTGCACCGGGCCGATCAGGAGCCGGCCGCCGGCTGGTTCCGCCGCGGGCAGACCGTGTCCGGCTCGATGATCGCGCTGGCCCACGGCACCTCCGACGGCCAGAAGACGATGGGCGTGATCACCCTGGTGCTGATCACCGCCGGGTACCAGGAGTCGGGCACCGGACCCCAGTTCTGGGTGATCGTCACCGCCGGCCTGGCCATCGGCCTGGGCACCTACTCGGGCGGCTGGCGCATCATGCGCACGATGGGCAAGGGCATCGTGGAGATCAAGTCGCCGCAGGGCCTGGCCGCGGAGACCACCTCGGCGGCGGCGATCCTGGCCTCGTCGCACATGGGCTTCGGGCTGTCCACCACGCAGGTGTGTGCCGGCTCGATCCTCGGTTCCGGAGTGGGTCGCAAGCTCGCCGACGTCCGCTGGGGCACCGCCCGCCGGATGGTCTACGGCTGGTTGCTGACGCTGCCGGCGGCCGCGCTGGCCGGGGGCGCCTCCGCGGCGATCGCCGGCACCGGCACCCTGGGCCTGGTCATCGTCTTCGCCGGCTTGGTCGCCGGCTCGGCCGCCATCTACGCGATCTCCCGCCGGGCCCCGGTCTCGGCCGACAACGTCAACGACGCCCGGGACGTGGTGATCAACCCGGGCGAGGGCGAGTCCACGCCGCGCTCCCCGGAGGTCATCGGATGAGGGCGGCGGCATGAAGATCGACTGGTCGTCCCTGGCCCTGGTCGCCGTCACCACCGTGGTGGCCGCGGTGTCCATCGTCGGCATCTTCGCACTCGGCGTGGCCGCGCTCACCCACGCCCAGACCACCACCGGCGCGGGCCGGTCCGCCGGCCTGGCCCGGGTCGCCGGCTACGCCTGTCTGGGCGTGGCCGGGCTGATCGCGCTGTACGGCATCTACCTGATCGTGCCGATCTTCCACTGAGTCCCGGCAGTGAGGCCCGGCAGTGAGTCCCGGCCGCGCCGCCGAGCCCCGGGCCGGCCCCGACCCCGGTCGGGGCCGGGGCCGAGGCCGGTCCGGCGCGGGTCAGCTGGTCGGGGCCACGCTGCCGCTCGCCGCGCTACTGGGCGCGGCCGATCCGGAGGTCGCCGTGGCCGGGGTCACCGTGGTCTGCACCAGCACGTCGACCACCGCGGCGATGGCCGGCTGGGCCTGACCGGTGGAGGCGTCGGTCTGGCCCGGGATCTGCACGAGCACCCGGCTGCCCAGCGGCACGCCGGTCAGCCCCTCGAACGGTCCCCCGGTGGCGACCGGCAGCTCCTGCGGCCCACCGCCGGCGGCGGCCCCGGTGGTCCAGGTCGACCCGGCGTCCTCACCGGTCCAGGTCACCGCGGAGTACTGGACCAGCACCTGGCCGAGCTGGATCGGCGCCCCGGTGCCCTTGGCCAGCACGGTCACCGTCGGCGTCGTCGGCTCCGGGGTGCCGGCCGGCACGCTCACCGTGGCCGGACCGCCCAGATCGCCGCTGACCTGCGGCGCGTTCGCCGGGGCCGGCTGGACCTCGGCGTCGGCCTGCCCGGAGGCCGCGGCGCCGACCGCGTCGACGATGTCAACGACGAAGACCAGGGTGTCGGTGCCGGTGATGCCGGCGCTGCTGTTGCCCTTGCTGCCGTAGCCGTCGGCCGGCGGCAGGGACAGCATCACCCGGCTGCCCACCGGAACGCCGACCAGGCCGACGTCCCACCCGGGCACCACCTTGCCGACGCCGATCTGGAAGGCCGAGGTGGCCCCGCGGTCGTAGGAGTTGTCGAAGACCGACCCGCCCCACACCTGACCCAGGTAGTTGGTGATCAGCCAGTCACCGCTCTGGGTGACCGGGCCGGTGCCTTCGGACAGGATGACCCGCTGCAGGCTCGGCGGCGGGTAGGAGGACGGGAAGGTGATGGTCGGCTTCTCACCGAACGCGCCGCTGGCGGTGGGCAGCTGATCGGCCGGCACGGCCGCGGCCACGGCCGTGGCCGCCGGCACCGTCGGGCCGAGAGTGGCCGCCGTGGTCGAGGCCGACGCGCTGGGCGACGACGTCGTGTCCGACCCGGAACCACAGCCGGCGAGCAGGACGCCGACCGCCAGGGGCAGGGCAAGGACAAGGACGCGGAGGCGCATCGGGGTCTTCCTCAGGTCAGGAGTCAGGGAATCGAGCCGCAGGCGGCAACAGGCCACCCTACTGATCTGAGCTGTCCGCCCGGCGTGGGCCCGCCATGTGAGGACGCTGGGAATCGCCGCGGCACCGCCGTGGATTCAGGGGCCGTGCGGCGTCGGCCGCGGCGGCCCCTAACCTGAGCACGTGCCACCCTCCACCAGAGTCTTCGTCGCCCAGCTGGCCGGACTGCCGGTATTCGGGCCGGGCGGCGAATCGATCGGCAAGGTGCGCGACATCGTGGTGGCGCTGCGCCTGGACCGCAAGCCGCCCCGGGTGCTCGGCCTGGTCGTCGAGCTGCTCACCCGCCGCCCGATCTTCGTGCCGATGTTGCGGGTGGGCAGCCTGGAGTCGCACGCGGTGGCCCTGTCCAGCGGATCGGTGAGCATGCGCCGGTTCGAGCAGCGGCCGCTGGAGCTGCGGTTGATCGGCCAGCTGCTCGGCGTCCCGGTCCAGCTGACCACGACCGCCAGCGCGGCCGTCGTGGTCGACGCGGCGATGGAACGCACCCGGAGCCGGGACTGGGTAGTCTCCCGGGTCGCGGTGCGCGAGAAGACCCGGCGGATCGTGCGGCGCGCCCCCATCCAGGTGGTCGGCTGGCAGGATCTGCGCGGGCTCGGGCCGGCCGAGCTGACCGGGCAGGCGATCCGCGGCTCCCAGCAGGTGCTGGCCCAGATGGACGGCCTGCGGGCCGCCGACGCCGCGGTGATCCTGCGCGAGCTGGACGCGGCGCTGCGCTACGAGGTCGCCGACGCGATGGACGACGACCGGCTCGCCGACATCATCCAGGAGCTGTCCGAGGACGACCAGAAGGAGATCCTGGCCCACCTGGACGAGGCCAGGGCCGCGGACATCCTGGAGGCGATGGAACCCGACGACGCCGCCGACCTGCTCTCCGAACTGCCCGCCGGGATCCAGGAGCGACTGCTGGGCCTGATGGAGCCCGAGGAGTCGGCCCCGGTGCGCCGGCTGCTGCAGTACTCCTCCGAGTCGGCCGGTGGTCTGATGACCCCCGAACCGGTGGTGCTCACCCCCGACGCCACGATCGCCGAGGCGCTGGCCCGGGTCCGCTCCCCCGACCTGACCCCCGCGCTGGCCTCGATGGTCTTCGTCGCCCGCCCCCCGCAGGCCACCCCCACCGGCCGGTACCTGGGCTGCGTGCACACCCAGCGGCTGCTGCGCGAGCCACCGTTCGAACTGGTTGCCGGCGCCCTGGACGCGGAGATGTCGCGGCTGCGCCCCGACGCCTCGCTGGCCGACGTGACCCGGTTCTTCGCCTCCTACAACCTGGTCTGCGCGCCGGTGGTCGACGACGAGGAACACCTGCTCGGCGCGGTCACCGTGGACGACGTGCTCGATCACCTGCTGCCGGACAACTGGCGCGACGACGGGCTGGACGAGGACGAGCCGGCGCCGGCCGCGCGCGGGGTGGGCAATGGCTGAATCACCGACCCGGCGCCGGTTGGACCAGCCGCGCAGCAGCCGCCGGTTCTCCATGGAGATCGACCCGGAGACCTTCGGCCGGCTCTCCGAACGGCTGGCCCGGTTCCTGGGCACCGGCACGTTCCTGTTCTGGCAGACCCTGGTGGTGATCATCTGGATCGCGCTGAACCTGTTCGCGGTCAGCTACCAGTGGGACCCCTACCCGTTCATCCTGCTCAACCTGGCCTTTTCCACGCAGGCCGCCTACGCGGCGCCGCTGATCCTGCTGGCCCAGAACCGGCAGGACGACCGGGACCGGATCTCGCTGGAGGAGGACCGCTCGCGCGCCGCGCAGACCAAGGAGGACACCGAGTTCATCGCCCGTGAGCTGGCCGCCCTGCGGGTGGCCATCGGTGAGGTCGCCACCCGGGATTACCTGCGCGGCGAGCTGGAACGGCTCCGGGAGGACCTGGAGGAGCCCGAGCGCGGCGATCCGCCGCGGGACAAGACCGGCAAGCGGCCGGACAAGCGCAAGAGCCGGCCCAAGCCCCCTGGGGAGCGGGCCGAGCCGCCGGCCTGACCCCGAGCCGAACTGATCCCGGAACGCGACAAGGGCCCCGCCTGATCAGGCGGGGCCCTTGTCGTCACGTGCATCACACGTGGAGGTGGCGGGAATTGAACCCGCGTCCACCGTGGCCTTGCGAGGGCTTCTCCGGGCGCAGTCCGTTATGTCTCTACTTGACCCCACCGCTGTCACGGACACCACGGTGTGACGGGCCCAGTCGCTGTTTGATGTCCCTCAAGGCCCCGCGACCGGGCCTCTCGGTGATCCTCCTAGCTGACGTCAGGCTCCGGGTCGGAGGACTCCCGGTCTGACGGAGTTCTTACTCGCTCAGGCGGCGAGGGCGAACTCAGTGCGCTTGGAATCGGCACTTGATTTTTTTGCAACGGATGGTTAACGAGATCATCGTTGCCTTCCTCGGCCCGCTTCACCTCACTCGACTCACGCTGTCGAAACCGATCACCCCCGAGGGGAGGAACAGCGTGCTCCAGTCTACCTGGTGGCCGGGCCGGCGGCGGCTCGATTTCAGACGCGGCCCTTGGCCCGGCGGCCGGCGTAACGCTCCAGCTCCCGGTCGGCGTCCCGCTTGGCGATGCTCTGCCGCTTGTCGTACTCGCGCTTGCCGCGGGCCAGGCCCAGCTCGACCTTGACCCGGCCGTTGCTGAAGTACAGCGACAGCGGGATCAACGCGGTTCCGCTCTCGCGCATCTTGCTGGTCAGCTTGAGGATCTCGGAGCGGTGCAGCAGCAGCTTGCGGGCCCGGCGCGGCGCATGGTTGGTCCAGGTGCCCTCGGCGTACTCGGCGATGTGCACCCCGCGCAGCCACACCTCGTCCTCGCTGATCGTGGCGTAGCCGTCGACCAGGGTCGCCCGGCCGGCCCGGCAGGACTTGACCTCGGTGCCGGTCAACGAGATCCCGGCCTCGTAGGTGTCCAGGATCTCGTAGTCGTGCCGGGCCTTGCGATTGGACGCGATGATCTGCCGGCCGGTCGGCCGGTTGCTGCTCTGGGTCTTGGCGATCTTGTTCATGGCGCCGTCAACAGTAGGCGGACCGGGGCCCGGGCGGACACCGGATTAGCCCACAGCGCACCTCGCCCCGCTCCCCGGTCGCTACAACCGCACGTACAGCCGCAGGGTGACGTACGCGGAGATGGCGGCCAGACCGCCACCGGCGGCCAGCAGGATCGGCGAGACCCAGACCAGGGTGGCGGTGTCGATCTCCGGCAGGATCCCCGACCGGATCACCGGCCCGAGGGCCTGGTCCACGAACAGGAACTTCGCGGCCACCAACCCGCCGATGGCCAAAGCCGCGCCGACCACACCGGCGATGACCGCCTCGAGCATGAACGGCAGCTGGGTGCGCCAGCGGGACGCCCCGACCAACCGCATGATCGAGGTCTCGGTCCGGCGGGTGTAGGCGGCGACCTGAACCATGTTGGAGATCAGCAGCAGGGCGGCCAGCGCCTGGATCAGGGCGACGATGATGGTCGCGTTGCGCACGCCGTTGAGCAGGCTGAACAGCCGGTCCAGGAACGCGCTCTGGTCGGCCACCGACTGCACGCCGGGCTGGCCGGAGAACTGTTCGGAGATGACCCGGTAGCGCTGCGGGTCGTAGAGCTTGACGTGGAAGGACGCGGACAGCGCCTCGGGCGAGCCGATCTCCAGTAGCTCGGGCTGGCCGGCGAACTGCTGCTTGTACCGCTCGTAGGCGGCGGCCTGGCTCTCGAAGTCGACGGTCTCGACGTCGCTGTTGGCCTGCAGCGCCTGGCTGATGTCCTGGCAGGGCGACTGCCGGCAATCCGGGTCCTGCGCGGAGATGTCGGGGGTGAGGTAGATCGTCACCTCGACCTTGTCACCGTAGATGTCGCGCATCTGGTCGGTCATCCGCGCGATGATCAGGCCGCCGCCGAGCAGGCCGAGGGAGATCGCGGTGGTCAGGATCATCGCGATGGTCATGGTGATGTTGCGCCGAAATCCGACGAGGACTTCGGTGACGACAAATCCGGCGCGCATGGGTTCCTCTCGTCTGCGGCGCAGTGCTGCAGGCTGGGTGCTGGCGGTTCGGTGAGGCGGGGCCAGGTGGGCGGGGGGCGGGGGGCGGGGCGGCGGTGGGCGGGCCTAGCGGCCGACGCCGTACACGCCGCGGGCCTCGTCCCGCACGACCTTGCCCAGCTGCAGTTCGATCACCCGCCGGCGCATCGAGTCCACGATGGTGTTGTCGTGGGTGGCCATCAGCACCGTCGTGCCGGTCCGGTTGATCCGCTCCAGCAACAGCATGATGTCGGCGCTGGTGTCCGGGTCCAGGTTGCCGGTCGGCTCGTCGGCCAGCAGCAGGATGGGCCGGTTGGCGAACGCCCGGGCGATCGCCACCCGCTGCTGCTCGCCGCCGGAGAGCTCGTTGGGCATGCGGTTGGCCTTGCCCTCCAGCCCGACCATCTCCAGCACCTCGGGCACCGTCTGCTTGATGGAGGCCCGGGACCGGCCGATCACCTCCAGCGCGAACCCGACGTTCTGCTCGACCGTCCGGTTCGTCAGCAACCGGAAGTCCTGGAAGACACAGCCGAGCTTGCGCCGGTGCGCGGCGACCTTGCCCCGGCGCATGTGCACCAGGTCCTCGCCGTTGACCTCGAGTTCGCCCCCGGTGGGCACGTCCTCCCTGATCAGAAGGCGCAGCAGCGTCGACTTGCCCGAGCCGGACGGGCCGATGACGAAGGCGAACTCACCCTTGTCGACGTCGATGTTGATCTCGTCGAGCGCAGGCCGGGTCGAGGCCTTGTACTGCTTGCTGACCTTGGACGCATGAATCACAACGACGGAGTCTAAAGGCAAAAGAGTTATCGGTCTGTGATCGCACCACCAAAACGACAAGTGACTTTCGTCGTCGATCCGCCGTTGCGACGATTTCTTCGCCTCGCCGCATCACCCACCCGGGTGTGGTTCACCCGGTCAGCAGCGAGATGACCTCCGGATGCAGGAGGCCATTCGTGGCCAAGGCGCTCCCGCCGCTGCCGCCGGATGGCTGACCGTCGATTGCCGTGAATCGACCCCCGGCCTCGACCACGATCGGGATCAGCGCGGCCACGTCCCACAGGCTCAGGTCGGGTTCGGCGGCGATGTCCACCGCTCCCTCGGCGACCAGCAGGTAGGACCAGAAATCGCCGTAGGCGCGGGTCCGCCAGCAGCGTTGCACCAGGGTCTGGAAGGGCCGCAGCCGGCCCGCGGCCTGCCACTCCCCCGGCTCGGAATACGACAGCGACGCGTCCGCCAGACGGCTCACCCCGGACACCCGGCAGCGCCGGGCCGGCCCGCCGGCGAACCGGGCGTGCGCACCCCCGCCGGCGGCCGCCCACCAGCGCCGGGCCAGCGCCGGCGCGGACACGACACCCACCGCCGGCCGGTCCGCGTGCACGGCCGGGTCGATCAGGGCGATCAGCGTCGCCCACACCGGCACCCCGCGGACGAAGTTCTTGGTCCCGTCGATCGGGTCGATGATCCAGCGGCGCCCGGTGGCCGGGCGGTCGGCTCCGCCGAACTCCTCGCCGACGACGACGTCGTCGGGCCGCTCCCGCGCGATCCGCTCGCGCAGCGCGGTCTCCACCGCCAGATCCGCGTCCGAGACCGGGGTCAGGTCCGGCTTGGCGGTGACCTGCAGGTCGGCCGCCCCGAAGCGGGGCAGGCTGATCTCGTCGGCCAGATCGGCCAGGTCCAGGGCCAGGGCCAGATCGCGGTCCACATCGTCAGTCACGGGCACCGGGTCACTGTAAAGGTGCCGCTCGGGCTAGTCTGAAACCACAAAATTTGTCCGTTTAGCCGTTTTCCCCAGCGCGCGGTCCAGTCTGCCGGAGGCCGGTCATGCCCGTCGTCCTGACTCGCATCGCCGAGCTGCTCCAGGGCCTGCACGACCTGGAGCCCCTGGCCGACGCCCCCGGCAAGTCCGGGGCGCGGTTGAGCCGGGGCACCCGCGACGGCGTGCCGTACGTCGTCAAGATCATCGACGAGCGTTCCGACTGGACCCAGCAGGCCTCCGGGGTGCTCGGCGGCCCGGTGGTGCCGCTGTGGCGGCGCGGGATCCTGGACCGGCTGCCCGACTGCCTCAACCAGCCCATCGTCGGGGTCGCCCACGAAGGAACCTGGGGCCGGTGGCGAACCGCGGTGCTGATGCACGACGTCGGGCGGTGGCTGGTGCCGGCGGTGGACAGCCCGATCCCGCTGAGCGTGCACCAACGGCAACTGACCCACCTGGCCGCCCTGCACGCCTCGCTGTGGGCGCCCGGCCCGGAGTTCGCCATCGTGCCCGAGCTGCACCGGTACCTGGAGCTGTCACCGTGGACGGCGCAGGCGCAGGCCGCGATCGGCGCCGACGCGCTCGTGCCGCGGCTGATCGAGCGGGGGTGGCGGGCGCTGCCCCAGGTCGCCCCGCGAGCGGCGGCGATCGTGGGCCCGCTGGCCCTGGACCCCGGACCGTTGGTCGCCGCCCTGGCCCGGACCCCGCGCACCTTCGTGCACGGCAACTGGAAGCTGGACAACCTCGGGCTCGACGACCGGGGCCGGACCGTGCTGCTGGACTGGGAGCTGCCCGGGATCGGCGCCGCCTGCAGCGATCTGGCCTGGTACCTGGCCATCAACTGCCGCCGCCTGCCGCAGTCCAAGCGGGCCGCGATCGGCGACTACCGGGCCGCCCTGACCGCCCACGGGGTGGACACCGAACCGTGGTGGGACCGGCAGCTGGGGCTGTGCCTGCTCGGCGCCCTGGTCCAGTTCGGATGGGAGAAGGCGCTCGGCGGGTACGACGACGAGCTGGCCTGGTGGGAGCACGAGGCGCTGGACGCGCAGCACTACCTGGCCGAGTGAGCTGGCCGACTGAGCTGGCCGGCTGAGCTCCCTGGCCGACGCCGCTCAGGCCCGGTCCGCCTCACCCTGCGCGACGGTCCGGCCGATCTGCGCGACGAACTCCGGCCACAACGCCTCGGGCAGGTCGTGGCCCATCCCGGGGAAGGTGACCAGGCGCGCTCCCGGCACCGCCGCGGCCGTGGCCCGGCCGCCGGAGACGCCGATCAGCGGGTCCGCCTCGCCGTGCAGCACCAGGGTGGGCACGCCGACCCCGGCCAGCGCCGCGGTCCGGTCGGGCGCGGCCAGCAACGCCGCGAACTGACGGGCCCCGCCGGCCGGGTCGTAGCAGCGGTCGTAGGACAGCGCGGCCCGGCGGCGCTGCCGGTGCTCGTCGAACGGGTACCCGGGTGATCCCGTCTGCCGCCAGTTGGTCAGGGCCAGCTCGATCACCTCCGCCCGGGTCGCCGCCGGCTTCTGGGCGACCATCCGGCGGGCGATGTCCAACCGGGGGCGACCCACCCGCCGGGACCCGGTGGTCGAAGACATCGAGGTCAGGCTGCGCACCCGGTGCGGGTGTTCCAGGGTGAGCACCTGGCTGATGCAGCCACCCATGGACAGCCCGACCACGTGCATGCTCGCGTGCCCGAGCGCGCCGATCAGCTCGGCCGCGTCCTGGGCCATGTCCGTCAGCCGGTAGGGCGGGCGCCGGCCCAGGAACGCGGAGACCGGCTGGCCGGGCGGCAGCTCGTCCAGATGGGTGGACAGCCCGACGTCGCGGTTGTCGAACCGGGTGACGTGATGCCCGGCCGCGGCCAGCAGCGCACAGAACTCGTCCGGCCAGCCGAGCATCTGCGTGCCCAGGCCCATGACCAGCAGGATCGGCACGTCCCCGGGATCGCCGAAGCTCTGGTGGGCCAGGGTGATTCCGTTCACCGAGGCCCGGCCGATCGTGTCGCGGCTCTCGTCCACCCGGTCAGTGAATCAACCCGGCCGGCGGTCCGCCCGCGCCGGCCGGCCCGCGGTCTGTGACGTCGAGCACCGAGTAGGTGCGACGCCACCGCCGGCCGTGCGGCCGGACCAGCGGATGGGTGTCCACCGCGTAGTCGCCGTCGTCCAGGCCGCGGTAGCCGGCCCGTTCCAGTAACCCGGCCAGCTCGGCCCGGCCGAATCTCGGCCGGCCGGCCCGCTCGACCAGCGCGAGCAGCGCCCGGTCGGTCGGCCAGCCGACCGCGGCCGGGTCGGTCTCCGGGCGCAACGTCCAGCTGTCGGCGGGCCGGTCGGCCGGCCCGTCGGCGTGCCCGCGGGCGAGAAGGTCGCTGGCCAGCTCACGGCGCAGCTGCCGGTCGCCCAACCGGAAATCGGCCACCCGGTTGATCCCGGCGGCCAGCTCGCGGGTCGGCAACGGGCCGCAGGCGGCGATCATCCGGGCGGCAATCCGCGGGATCAGATCCTCCCGGCGGTCCGGCGTGCACGCCGACGCCCGCCGATCCCGGGCCCGCCGGCGGGCCGCCTCGCGGCCCTCGACGAACTTGGTGTGACCGCCGCCCAGGGTCACCGCCAGCGCGCCCAGGGTGAGCGCGACGATCACCGGGCTGGTCAGGAAGGACAGTGCCCGATCCAGCAGCGACTCGTTGACGATGACGACCAGCGTGGCGATCAGCAGCAGCACCCACAACGCGCACAGCGAGCGGCCGGTCTCGCCGGCCTTGGCCCGGTCGTCGACCCGCGCCCCCGGGGTAGTGGCCACGACGAACGACCACCGGGTGGCGACCGCGGTGCAGCTGGCGTGGATGGTGAAGGCCACCGCCCCGACCAGCGCTAGGCCGGCCCCGTCCGGGTCGAGCACCGCGTACCCGGCCAGCAACGCGGCACTGAGCAGGTCGACGACCACCACCAGCGCGAAGCCGACCCAGCCGGCCTCGGTGGCCACCGCCGAGCCGAGCACGGCCAGCAGCAGACCCACGAACATCGCGCCGGACAGGATGACCCCGAACCAGTCCGGCACCTCGCAGCGGCCGGCGGCGGTGACCCCCAGCACCGCAACCAGCACACCGATCAGCAGCGTCTTGCCGACAATCGAGGCGACCGCGCCCTGGATTCGCCGGTGCCAGTTCGCCGACGTCCACAGCGATCGTCGTTGGCCGCTGCGCACCACCCGGCGGATCGCCAGGAACGCGACGACGATCGCCGCCACCCACCACAGCAGCACCAGGACCACCGACCCGGCCGCCGCGGCCGCGCTCTGATCGTCGCCGGCCTGCACCTCCAGCTGCACCGGGGCGCACTGCTCGGGCGGATCCTGGGCCAGCCCGACCACCAGCAGCCCCACGATCAGCAGGCCCACCGCGCTGCGGGTCAGCACGGCCCACCGGCCCCGGCGCACCGCCCCGCGGGCGTGCCGGCGCACATAGGAGTGGTGCAGCGCACGGGCTAGCCGGTCCAGCCCGTCCGGAAGTTCGGCCAGCGTCATGGCAGCACCTTGGCATGCCGGCCTCCCGGGTGCCCGGCCCGGTGTGGACAACTCGGTAGCGACAACTCGGTGTGGACAACTCGAGCCGGGCCCGGCCGGTACCGGCTACCGTCGTGCGCGTCGCGCATCCACCGGGGAAGGGACGTCACGGCCGTGCTGACCGCCACCGACCACATCCAGGACGAGGTGCGCGAGCTGATCCGGCGCCGCGGCATCGACCCGGTCACCGACCACCGGGCCACCCGGCTGCTGATCGACGAGGTGGTCGCCCACTACGAGGAACGCGTCCCGGTCTCGGCGCTGCCGCCGCTGCTGGACCGCAGCGGCACCATGCGGCACGTGTTCGACGCCCTGGCCGGGCTCGGCCCGCTGCAGAAGTTCCTCGACGACCCGGCGATCGAGGAGATCTGGATCAACCAGCCCGGCCGGGTGTTCATCGCCCGGCACGGCCGCTCCGAGCTGACCACCGTCGTGCTCTCCGCCCAGGACGTCCGCGACCTGGTCGAGCGCATGCTCAAGCCCTCGGGCCGCCGGCTGGACCTGTCCTCGCCGTTCGTCGATGCCCTGCTTCCCGACGGCAGCCGGCTGCACGCGGTCATCCCGGACATCACCCGCGAGCACCTGAGTCTGAACATCCGCAAGTTCGTGGTCGCCGCCAACGGCCTGGAGGACCTGGTCGCGCTGGGCACCATCACCCCGCACGCGGCCCGGTTCCTGGAGGGCGCGGTTGCTGCCGGGCTCAACATCATCGTCGCCGGCGGCACCCAGGCCGGGAAGACGACCCTGCTCAACACCCTGATCAACTCGATCCCGGCCCGGGAGCGGGTGATCACCTGTGAAGAGGTGTTCGAGCTGCGCCCCAATCTGCCCGACGTGGTGGCCATGCAGACCCGCCAGCCCAACCTGGAGGGGCACGGCGAGATCCGGCTGCGCCGGCTGGTCAAGGAGGCGCTGCGGATGCGGCCCAGCCGGCTGATCGTCGGCGAGGTCCGCCAGGAGGAGTCCCTCGATCTGCTGATCGCGCTGAACTCGGGGCTGCCGGGGATGTGCTCGGTGCACGCCAACTCGGCCCGGGAGGCGGTGGTCAAGCTGTGCACGCTGCCGCTGCTGGCCGGCGAGAACGTCACCGACGCGTTCGTCGTACCGACCGTGGCCGCCTGCATCGATCTGGTCGTCCAGGTCGGGGTCGAGCCGGACGGCTCGCGCCGGATCCGGGAGATCGTCGCCCTGCCCGGCCGGGTCGAGGGCGGCGTGGTGGAGACCGAGGACATCTTCACCACCCGCGCCGGCGCGCTGGTCCGGGCCCAGGGTTTCCCGCCGCACCCGGACCGGTTCGCCCGGCACGACATCGACCTGGTCGCGCTGCTGGCCGGCGACCCGCCGGCCCGCGCAGCCGCGCGATCGGTCAATTGACCATTCACGTAAATTGGTCAGGGCCCTGACCGGGCCCCCCGCTCCACTCAGCCTCACTCACCCCGCCGGCGCGGCGCAGGAGGATTCATGGCAAAGATCTACGACGACGTCACCGCGTTGATCGGCAACACCCCGCTCGTCCGGATCAACAAGCTGACCGAGGGGGTCGGGGCCACCGTCGTGGCCAAGCTGGAGTTCTACAACCCGGCCAGCTCGGTCAAGGACCGCATCGGCGTCGCCATCGTGGACGCGGCCGAGCAGTCCGGCGAGCTGCCGCCCGGCGGCACGATCGTCGAGGCGACCAGTGGCAACACCGGCATCGCCCTGGCCTTCGTCGGCGCGGCCCGCGGCTACAACGTCGTGCTGACCATGCCCGAGACGATGTCCAAGGAGCGGCGGGCGCTGCTGCGGGCCTACGGCGCGGAGCTGATCCTGACCCCGGGCGCGCTGGGCATGAAGGGCGCCGTCGACAAGGCCCAGGAGATCGCCGCGGAGCGGCCCGGCGCGATCCTGGCCCGCCAGTTCGCCAACGCGGCCAACCCCGAGATCCACCGGCGCACCACGGCCGAGGAGATCTGGAACGACACCGACGGCGCGGTCGACATCCTAATCGCCGGCATCGGCACCGGCGGCACCATCACCGGCGTCGGACAGGTGCTCAAGGCGCGCAAGCCCGGGGTGCAGATCATCGGCGTCGAGCCGGCCGAGTCGCCCATCCTCAACGGCGGCGCCCCCGGCCCGCACAAGATCCAGGGCATCGGCGCCAACTTCGTGCCCGAGATCCTGGACCGGACCGTCTACGACGAGATCATCGACGTCGACGCCGAGACCGCCGTGGCCGTGGCCCGGGACGCCGCCAAGCGGGAGGGACTGCTGGTCGGCATCTCCTCCGGCGCCGCGATCCACGCGGCGATCCAGGTCGCCGGCCGCCCGGAGAACGCCGGCAAGCTGATCGTGGTGATCATCCCGTCCTTCGGCGAGCGGTACCTCACCTCGGTGCTGTACTCAGACTTGATGGACTGATGGGCGGTTTGTCCGACGCGGTCGGCCTGCTCCGCGAGGATCTGCAGGCCGCCCGGGAACGCGACCCGTCGGCACGCTCGCTGGTGGAGATCGCCCTGGGCTACCC
Source organism: Nakamurella multipartita DSM 44233 (assembly GCF_000024365.1). Lineage (NCBI taxonomy): Bacteria > Bacillati > Actinomycetota > Actinomycetes > Nakamurellales > Nakamurellaceae > Nakamurella > Nakamurella multipartita. Next base: position 1,835,951 of record NC_013235.1, on the reverse strand, counting down.
CGGTCTGCACGCCGTCTGGTGCCACCGGCTGGTGCACCGGATGTGGCACACCCCGGGCCTGCGGCTGCCGGCCCGGCTGCTCTCGCAGCTGGCGCGGGCGATCACCGGGATCGAGATCCACCCCGGGGCCCGGCTGGGCCGGCGGCTGTTCATCGATCACGGCATGGGCGTGGTGATTGGCGAGACCGCGGAGGTCGGCGACGACGTGCTGCTGTTCCACGGGGTGACCCTGGGCGGCCGGTCCATGCGGCCGGGCAAGCGGCATCCGACGCTGGGCGACCGGGTGACCGTCGGCGCCGGGGCCAAGATCCTGGGCCCGGTGTCCATCGGTGACGGGGCCCAGGTCGGCGCGAACGCGGTGGTCATCACCGACGTGCCCGCCGAGTTCCTGGCCGTCGGCATCCCGGCCAAGCTGCGGCCCCTCCCGGGCACCGTGAGCCCTCTCGCCTACGCCGACGACCCGGCCATCTACATCTGAGGAGGCGAGCCGGATCGAGCCGGATCGAGCGCGGTACGAGCTGGAGTAGGGTGGGCTCTCGACACGGGGTGCCCCCACCGGGGCTGAGAGAAAACCCGTTGAACCTGATCTAGTTCGTACTAGCGAAGGGATTGTCGCTTCCATGCGCACGCCCCTGCGGCGAGCATCGCTCGTTGCACCCCTGCTCGTCCTGCTCACCGCGCTCGTCGCCTGCTCCTCGGGCGCGTCCGCCGGATCCGGGACCGGCACGCCATCATCGGCGGCCGCGTCCGGGTCGGGATCGGCTCCGGCCGGCGAGCGGACCGCGGTCCGTTTCGCGCTGGACTGGACCCCCAACACCAACCACACCGGCCTGTACGTGGCCCAGCAGCAGGGCTGGTTCGAGCAGGCCGGCATCGACCTGCAGATCCTGCCGTACAACACCGCCCTGCCCGAGACCCTGGTCGACGCCGGTAATGCCGAGTTCGGCGTCAGCTTCCAGGACAGCACTACCGTCGCCCAGGCCGCCGGCGCGGACATCGTCTCGGTGCTGGCCGTGCTACAGCACTGGGCCACCGGGATCGGCGTGCGGGCCGACCGCACCGACCTGAACTCGCCCAAGGACCTGGACGGCAAGACCTACGCCGGATTCGGCGGCCCGACCGAGGAGCCGCTGCTCAAGACGGTCATCCGCGACGACGGCGGCACGGGCGAGTTCACCACCGTCACCCTGGGCACCTCGGCCTACGAGGCGCTGTACTCGGGCAACGTCGACTTCACCATCCCCTTCCTGGCCTGGGAGGGCATCGAGGCCGAGCACAACGGCACGCCGATGAAGTACTTCAAGTACACCGATTACGGCTTCCCGGACGCGTACTCGGTGGTGATCATCGGCAACCGCAGCTGGCTGGCCGAGCACCCGGACGTGGCCAAGGCCTTCGTGCAGACGCTGCAGCGCGGCTACCAGTTCGCCGCCGACCAGCCGGACGAGGCGGCCGCGCTGCTCATTGCGGCCAACCCGGGGGCCTTCCCGGACGAGTCGCTGGTCACCGAGAGCCAGCAGCTGCTGGCCACGAAATACATGAAGAACGACACCGGCACGGTCGGGCCGCAGACGCAGGCCCAGTGGGCGGCCTACGGCTCGTTCCTCTACGACAACGGGCTGCTGATCGGCCCGGACGGCGCCCCGCTGACCGCCGAGCCGGATTACTCGACCCTGTTCACCGACGAGTACCTCTCGTCATGACCGCTCGGTCCGAATCGCTGCCCCGCGCCGGCGTCGCCGCCGCGGGGGCGGCGCCGGTCGGGCCGGTCGCCCGGTCCCGCGGCCGGCGGCTACTGGCCACGGTCGGCCCGGCCGCCCTGATCGTCGCGCTGCTGCTGGTCGGCTGGCAGCTCGCGGTGGTGCTGACCGACGCCCGGCCGCAGATCCTGCCCTCGCCGTTGCGGGTGGTGCAGCAGGGCTGGCTCAACCGCGACGACCTGACCCGGCACGGCCTGGCCACCCTGGGCGTCACCCTGGTCGGGTTCACCGTCTCGCTCGCGGTGAGCTGGGCCGTCGCCATCACGGTCGACTTCGTGCCGTGGCTGCGCCGGGCCCTGGTGCCGCTGCTGGTCGGGTCGCAGACCCTGCCGATCATCGCGATCGCCCCGCTGATGATCATCTGGTTCGGCTTCGGACTGCTGCCCAAGGTGCTGGTGATCATCCTGACCACCTTCTTCCCGGTGGCCATCGGGCTGATCGAGGGCTTCTCCAGCGCGGACCGGGAGACCGGGCGGCTGCTGGCCTCGATGGGCGCCTCCCGCGGTCAGCAGTTCCGGTACCTGCGGCTGCCCGGCGCCATGCCCCGGTTCTTCACCGCGCTGCGGATCGGCATCACCTACGCGGTGGTGGCCGCGATCTTCGCCGAGTACGTCGGCGCCACCAGCGGTCTGGGCATCTACATGAGCATGCAGAAGAACTCCTTCCGCACCGACCTGGTGCTCGCCGCGGTCGGCGTCACGGCGATCATCTCGATCACCCTGTTCGCGTTGACCTTCCTTCTCGAGCGCCTGGTCTGCCCCTGGCAGCGGGCGTCCCGTCCGCACCGGGAGACCGGCGGTGGCTGACCCGACCGGCAGCCTGCGATTCACCGGGCTGACCAAGAGCTTCGCCACCCCGAGCGGCCCGTTGCCCGTCCTGGACGAGGTCACCGCCACGGTGCGCCGCGGGGAGTTCGTTGCCGTCATCGGGCCCAGCGGCTGCGGCAAGAGCACCCTGTTCTCGGTGCTGACCGGGTTGGAACGGCCGGACGCCGGCCGGGTCGGACTGGATGGCGAGGACATCACCGGCACGGTCGGCCATTGCGCCTTCATGCCGCAGCGCGACCTGCTGATGCCCTGGCGCACCATCCTGGACAACACGGTGCTCGGCCTGGACGTGCAGGGCGTGCCGCGGGCCCAGGGCCGCCGGCGCGCGGCCGAGCTGTTCGCCCAGTTCGGCCTGACCGGGTTCGAGAACGCCTACCCGGCCGAGCTGTCCGGCGGGATGCGGCAGCGGGCCGCCCTACTGCGCACCGTCGTACAGGGCCGGGACATCGTCGCCCTGGACGAGCCGTTCGGCGCGCTGGACTCGCTGACCCGGACCGAGCTACAGGGTTGGCTGCAGCGGGTGTGGGCGCAGCACGACTGGACGGTGCTGATGATCACCCACGACATCCGGGAGGCGGTCTACCTGGCCGACCGGGTGCTGGTGCTCTCCCCCCGACCGGCCCGCATCGTGCGCGACCTGCCCGTCCCGCTGCCCCGTCCCCGCGAGGTCGGCCTGCTCGCCGCCCCGGAGTTCGTCGCGCTGGAGGCAGAACTGGTCGACCTGCTTCACTCCCCGGCCCGCGGCGCCGGGTAGGCCAGCAGGTCCCCCCGGACGGCCAGCTCGACCGCGGTCCCGGCCGCCACCGGCTGGTAGCCGGGGCTGCGCACGGCGACCACCTCGCCGGAGGCCAGCCGGGCCCGGATGACCGTGTCCGGTCCGAAGTAGCGGTGCTCGATCACCTGGGCGCGGATGCCGCCCTCGGTCGCCGCGTCGTGCAGGGTGACCTGCTCGGGCCGCAGGGCCACCACGACGGGCCCGTCCGGCACCGGCAGCCGGGCCGGGCGGTGACCCAGGGCCGAGTCGATCCGGCCGGCCCGCGCGGTACCGGCCAGCTCCACGATCTCCCCCACGAACGCGGCCGCGGCCAGCGTGGCCGGCCGGTGGTAGAGCTGGGCCGGCGGGCCGATCTGCGCCACCCGCCCGTCCAGCAGCAGCACCACGGTGTCGGCCAACGAGAGCGCCTCGCCCTGGTCGTGGGTGACCAGCACCGCCGTCGTGCCGGCGTCGCGCAGCACCCAGGCGATCTCCTCGCGCACGCTGGCCCGCAGCGCCGCGTCCAGCGACGAGAACGGCTCGTCGAGCAGGATCAGCGCCGGGTCGGCGGCCAGTGCCCGGGCCAGCGCGACCCGCTGCTGCATCCCCCCGGAGAGTTCCTCCGGCCGCCGGGACTCGGTGCCCGGCAACCCGACCAGCTCCAGCCACCGGGCGACGGCGGCGGCCCGGTCCCGGCCGGCCGGCAGGCCGAAGCCGACATTGCCGCCGACCGTCAGATGCGGGAACAACGCGCCCTCCTGGGGCAGCAGGCCGATCCGGCGCTGCTGGGGCGGCACCCAGGCGCCCGGCCCGAGCAGCTCCCGGCCGGCCAGCCGGACCACCCCGGCGTCGGCCGTCTCGAATCCGGCCAGGATCCGCAGCATCGTCGTCTTGCCGCAGCCGGACGGGCCCAGGACGGCGGTGATCGATCGGGGCGGCACGGTCAGGGCGACGTCGGTGAGCACTCGCTGCCGGCCGAACGACTTGCTCAACCCCTGCACGACCAGGCCGCCGTCGGCCCCGGCGACCACCGGATGCGGCAGCGCCCCTCGCCCGCGCGCTCGGGCCGAGAACTGCTCAATGACCACGGATCTCACCCGCCCGTCCACTCCAGCGACCCAGGATCGCGGTCGGCACGGCGGCGAAAAGCACCAGCGCGGCCGCGTAGGGCGCGGCTCGGCCGTAGTCGCTGACCGTCGTGTACTGCCACAGTCCGGTGGCGAGCGTCTGCGTCCCGGTCGGGTGCAACAGCAGGGTGGCCGGCAGCTCCTTCATGGTGGCCAGGAACACCAGCGCGGCGCCGGCGGCCATGCCGGAGGCGGCCAGCGGCGCGGTCACCGCGAAGAACGCCCGGGGGGACGAGCGACCCAACGACACCGCCACCTCCTCCAACCGCGCCGGGGACGATTCCACCGCCGCCCGGATCGATCCGACGGCCAGCGGCAGGAACAGCACCACGTAGGCCAGCACCAGCATCGGCGAGCTCTGGTACAACGGCCGCAGCACCCGCGCTCCCAGGTACACGCCGGCGACGGCCACCACGATGCCGGGCAAGGCATGGGTCAGGAACGTCGTGCGCTCGATCACGCTGACCGCCGGCCCACGGTAGCGCGCCGCGAGCAGCGCGACCGGCACGGCCATCGCCAGGGTGACGGCCGCGGCGGCCAGCGAGTAGCCGATCGAGGCGCTCAACGCGGCGGCCAGCTCGGCCAGGTCGATCGAGGCCCGCACCGAGCGGGACACCCACAGCAGCAGGGTGCCCAGCGGGAAGAGCAGGCCGGCGGCCAGCACCACGCCGACCGTGGCGAACGCGACCCCGCGGCCGGCCCGGCCCAGGCGGATCAAGGGGGCCGGCCGGGCCACGCCGGCGCCGACCCGGTAGGCCGAGGCCCGGCCGCGGGCCAGGGCCTCGGCGATGATGAGCAGCACCGCGAAGAACAGCAGCACCATGGCCAGGATGGCCGCCCGGGAGGGGTTGAACCCGGCCCGGTAGGCGCCATAGATCACCCAGGTGAAGGCCTCGTAGCGCATGGTGGCCACGGCCCCGAAGTCGCTGAGCACGTACAGGGCGACCAGCAGGCAGCCGGCGGCGATGGCCGCGCGGGCCCGGCGCAGCGTCACCCCGAACAGCACGGCCGCCCCGGAACGACCCAGCGAGCGGGCCACCTCCTCCTGCGCCGGGTCCAGCCGGGAGAGCGCGGCGACCGCCGGCAGGAAGACGTAGGGGTAGGACACGATGGTCAGCACGATCGCGGCCCCCCAGAAGCCGGCCAGCCCGGGGAACTCGGAGATCCAGATGTAGGCGGCCACGTAGCTGGGCACGGCCAGCGGCAGGGCCAGCAGCACCGACCAGTGCCGGCGGCCGGGCAGGTCGGTCCGGGTGACCAGCACCGCCAGGGCGGTGCCGAGCAGGCCACAGGCTGCGGTGACCACGCCGACCAGGGCCAGGCTGCGGCCGACCAGGGCCGCCGTCCGGGCCTGGACGAGCTCGTCGATGACGAACGCCCAGCCCCGGTCGACGGCCCGTTCGCCCAGGTAGAGCACCGGCACCAGGGTGATCAGGGTGATCAGGCCGGCGGCGGTGACCAGCGGCCAGGGTGGCCGCCGGCCCACCGCGGTGCGCATCACCGGGTCAGCAACCCCACCTCGGACAGCAGCTGCTGGGTCTGCTCCAGCGAGCTGAGCTGCGACAGGTCGATCTGCGGCGGGCTCAGCTCGCTCAGCGGCGGCACCTCGGCGGCCGCGGCGGTGCCCGGCACCAGCGGGAACTCCTTGGTCTTGGCTGCGAAGTACTCCTGGCCGGCCGGCGAGAGCAGGTAGTCCACGAAGACCTGGGCCTGCTCGGCGTGCGGCGCGGAGGCCAGGACGCCGACCCCGGCCACGTTCAGCAGCCCACCCGGGTCGCCCGCGGCCAGGTACTGGTTCTGGGCGACCACGGCGTCCGCCCCGTCGGCGGCGATCTTCTCGTACAGGTAGTAGTGGTTGACCAGGCCCAGGGCGATCTCGCCGCTGTTCACCGCGTCGCGCACCGCCCCGTTGCGCTCGTAGGCCTTGGGCTCCTGGGCGGCGAACGCGGTCAGCCACTGCCGGGCCCCGTCCTCCCCGCGCAGCACCCGCAGCCCGGTGACGAACGCCTGCCAGGACGCGTTGGTTGGGGCGAACCCGATCTGGCCCTTCCACTGCGGGTCCAGCAACCCGTCGATGGTGTCCGGCGGGTTCGGCGCCAGCGTCGGGTTGTAGACGATCACCCGGGCCCGCCCGGACACGCCCACCCAGCTGCCGTCGGTCGCGGCGTAGGCCGCGGGAACCGCCTCGACCGTCGCCGCCGGCAGGGAGGTGAACAGGCCGGCCTGCGCGACCGCGCCCAGGGCGCCGGCGTCCTGGGAGAAGAAGACATCCGCCGGGGAGGCGTCGCCCTCGGTCAGCAGCTGGGCGGCCAGCTCGCCGGAATCACCGGCGCGGAACTCGACCGCGACCCCGGTCTGCGCGCTGAATTGATCCAACAGCGGGCCGATCAGGTCCTTGTTCCGGCCGGAGTAGACCACCAGCGTGCCGCCGGTCTCGCTCGGTGCGGCGGACGCCGACCCGGCGGTGGAGCTGGCCGTGCCCGATCCGGCCGCCCCGGTCGAGCTGGAGGCGCAACCGGCCAGGAGGGCGGCCAGGCCGATCGCGCCGGCCGCCTGCAGCAGCCGGCGTCCTCGTGGGCGGTGGGTCAAGACGCGCATCGCACTCCCCGTCAGGTGGTAGTTAGGTAAGGGTTGCCTGAGCAACAGCCCGACCGTACTACACGCCGTGTAGTAGTCCGTACCGGCTCGGCCCGCTCGTCCGGCCTCGTACGATGTGACGCGCACGGCCGGCGGCGACCGGCGGCGGGGAGGGAACAGAGGATGCGACGCGGTCCCGGACGCCTGGAGCGGGAGATCCTGCAGATCCTGACGGCATCCGCCGATCCGCTGACGCCGGGTGAGGTCCGCAACCGGTTGGACCAGGACCTGGCCTACACGACCGTGATGACGGTGCTGTCCCGGCTGGCCGACAAGGGCGGCGCGGTGCGCACGCCGCAGGGTCGCGGGTACGCCTACGCCGCGGTCACCGATCCGGCCGCGCAGGTGGCCGCGGCCATGCACCGGGCGATGGCCGGCAACGATCACGCCGCCGTGCTGGCCCGCTTCGTCCGCGCGCTGTCCCCCGACGACGAGCAGGTCCTGTCCCGGCTGCTCAACCAGCCCTGACCGCGATCAACCCACGGTCAGGTAGTCCGCGTCCAGCACCGCACTCAGGGTGTCCAGCGCGGCGAACCGGAACCGGGCGGCCATCGGGTCGCCCTGCCGGGCGGCCGCACCGACGGCCCGGTCCCAGGTGTGCGCCCGGGCGATGTTGGCCACCCGGCAGGCCGTCTCCAGCGTCGCCGGCAGGTCCTCGGTCGGGGCCAGGTCGGCGAACACCTGCAGGTAGGCGTCGCGGATCGCCCGAAAAGGCGCGGCGGCGGGCACCCCGCCGAGCAGCTCGCGCACCATGGCCAGCGGCACCAGCATGGCCGCGAACGGGTGCGCGATCACCGCGTCGCCCCAGTCGAAGAACCGGGCCCGTCCGGCTCGTGGATCCCAGAACATGTTGCGCGGGTGCAGGTCGTTGTGGTCCAGGCTCGCCGGCAGCGCCGAGCGGGACAGCGCGGCGCACCAGCCGGCCACCTCGTCCCGGGCCGCGGCGATCTGAGCGTGCCGGCGCTCGCGGTCCCGGTCCGGCTCGCCGGCGTCGAGATCGCGCCGGGTCAGGGCGAGGGCCCGGTCGAAGGCGTCGAGCATCGCCGGCGGCCGCATGTCGGTGACGCCGGCGGCCAGCATCCGCGGCACCCCGGGCATCAGCGCCCGTTGCAGCCGCCCGTACTGGACCAGCGCCGCACCCAGGGCCCGGGCGAGGTCGGCGCCGGCCAGCTGGTCGCCGAGCACCCGCCCGCCGTCGGGCAGCACGATCCAGCCGCGGGCCGGGTCGGCGGCCAGCGGCGCGAGCACGTCACCCGGGACCAGCTCGGCCAGCACCCGGTACAGCGGTACCTCGAACGCGGTGTCCTGCCCGCAGGCCTTGAGCCAGTAGTCACCGTGATCGGTCGGCACCCGGACCGCGGTCGCCCAGGCCCGCACGTGCGGATGCTCGGCGGCACCGGTCCGGGTGATGCCGGCCGCCGCCAGCCGCTCGTCGAGCCAGGCCAGGGCGGCCGCCTGCCACCCGGGTGAGGACCAGACGGCGGTGCCGAACGCACCCGGGCCGATCGTCACCGCGGGCCGGTCAGACCAGCTCGTCGACCGACCGCACCCCGCCCGGGCCGTTGGCCGTCCGGGCCTGCAGGGCCGCGTCGACCACGCCTCGCAGGTCCGACCCGACGTTGGCGGCGATCGAGGCGGACACCGCCGCCAGCACGAACGGGGCGTCCACGATCACCACCCGCGCGCGCTGCTCGTCCTCCAGGAACTCCACCGCCGTCTCGGCGGTGAGGTACCCGCTGCCCAGGTCGTAGAGCAGGATCGCCCCGTCGCCCGTGTCGGCCCGCTCGATCGCGGCCGCGATCAGGTCGAACGACGTGCCGATCGCCCCGTCCTCCAACCCGCCGGCCGGGCAGATGGCCACGTTCGGGGCCATCTGCGCGGCGACCTCGGCCAGCCCGGCGGCCAGCTGGGCGCTGTGCGAGACCAGCACGATGCCGACCGTCACGGCGCCTTCTCCGCGACCGCGGCCAGCGCCTCGAGCAGGTATGCGGTGCTGGTCGCCCCCGGGTCCTGATGCCCGATCGAACGCGCGCCCAGGTAGCTGGCCCGACCCTTGCGGGCCTGCAGCGGGATGGTCGCCGCGGCCCCCATGGCCGCGTCGTTGGCCGCCGCCCGGAGCACCGCGGCGACGTCGCCGCCGGCGTCGGCCGCCGCGCGGGCCGCGTTCACCGCCGGGGTGAGCGCGTCGACCATCGTCTTGTCCTCCAGCTCGGCCTTGCCCCGGGCGACGACGCCGTCCCGGCCGGCGGTCAGCGCGGTGACGATCGCCTGCGGGTCCAGCGTCGTGGCCTCCTTGACCGCGGTCGAGGCCCGCAGGAACGCGGTCCCGTAGAGCGGTCCGGCCGCCCCGCCGACGGTCGAGATGAGCGTCGAGGCCACCAGTTTGAGCACGGCCGAGGGGGTGTCCGGCTCGCCGGCGTCCAGCTTGGCCAGGACCGCGGTGAACCCGCGGGCCATGTTCTCGCCGTGGTCGCCATCGCCGATGTCCCGGTCCAGCCGGGTCAGTTCCACCTTGTGCTCGGCGATGGTCGCGGCGACGGCGCGGATCCCCGCCACCACCCCGGCCGCGTCACAGCTGGTCCGGTCGGCCTCACTCATCGGCTCACACTCCCCGGCGCATGGCGGCCGTGTTGATGGGCGCATCCCACAGTTCGGTCAGCTCGTCGTCCAGCTTGAGCAGGGAGATCGACATGCCCTGCATCTCCAGCGAGGTGAAGTAGTTCCCGACCAGCGAGCGGGTGACCTCGATGCCCCGCTCGGCCAGGAACTCCCGGGCCGCGTTGTAGGCCAGGTACAGCTCGATCGAGGGGGTGCCGCCCATGCCGTTGACGAACAGCAGGGTGTTGTCGCCCCGTTCGAAGGGCAGGTCCTCGACGACCGACCCCAGCAGGGTGGCGACGATCTCGTTGGCCGAGGTGAGCTTGGTCCGCTCCCGGCCGGGCTCGCCGTGCACGCCGATGCCGATCTCCATCTCGTCCTCGGCCAGCGTGAAGGACGGCTCGCCGGAGTGCGGCACGGTGCACGGGGTCAGCGCCATGCCCATGGTGCGGACGTTGGCCACGACGCGCTTGGAGATGGCGACCACGGCGTCCAGGTCGTCGCCCCGGGCCGCCGCCGCACAGGTGATCTTGTACCAGGGGATGGCCCCGCCCACGCCGCGGCGACCGGCGGTCCAGGTGGAGTCCTTGACCGCGACGTCGTCGTCGATGACCACGGCCTGAACGTTGATGTCCTCGGCGTCGGCCAGTTCGGCGGCGGTCTCGAAGTTCAGGATGTCGCCGGTGTAGTTGAGCACCAGGTGCACCACCCCGGCGCCGCCGTCGGCGGCCTGGGTCGCGGCCAGGATCTGGTCCGGGGTGGGCGAGGTGAACACGGCGCCGGGGACGGCGGCGTCCAGGCCGCCCGGGCCCACGTACCCGCCGGCCAGCGGCTCGTGCCCGCTCCCGCCGCCGGAGACGATGGCGACCTTGCCCTGGATCGGGCCATCGGCCCGGGTGATGAAGTCGGGGTCATGGTGGACGGTGACCAGATCGGCGTGGGCCAGCGCGACGCCCTTGAGGGCCTCGGTGACGACGGTGGTCGGGTCGTTGATGATCTTCTTCACGAGGATCCTCTCGGTGCGAGTACGGGGCTACTCTGCCCCGCCGCATCTTGCCCCGGGAAGCCGGCCCGTGCCACTGCGGTGACGGTGTGCCGACCACCGGCGACCACAGCGTCAGCTCTCGCCGTCCGGGGCGTGCCGCACCCGCACCGACAGGCAGGTCACGCACCCCTCCAGCTTCTCGAACTCGGAGATGTCGACCGGGATCGGGGTGAAGCCCAGGTCGGCGATCAGCTCGGCCGAGCGGGGTGCGGAGGCGGCCATCAGCAGCCGCCCCTCCCCCAGGTCGACCACGTGCGAGCCTCCCTCCTCGGGCATCGGCCGGAAGTGCGGCCAGAACCCGGGGTCGTCGACCAGCGGCTCGTAGCCGATCACGGTGCCGTCGGGCAGCGCGGTCACCGCGGACTTCAGGTGCAGCACCTTGGTGGTGGGCACGGCGACCACCCGGTGGCCGAGCGGCTCGCAGATGCGCCGCAGCGACGCGATGCCCTCCGCGCTGGTGCGCAGCGTCCGGCCGACGTAGACGGTGCGGCCGATCTTGAGTACGTCCCCGCCGTCCAGGGTGCCCGCGTCCAGCGTCGCGGTCGGGTAGCCCAGGGCGCGCACCGTGACCGAGGTGCCCATCGTCTCCGGCTTGCGTTCGTCGGCGCCGGGGCTGGTGATCACCGCGGTCCCGCCGATCATCACCACCGTGTCCTCGACGAACACCCCGTCCGGGCACTCGGGGGCGGCCGGCACCTCGACGGTGTCCCAGCCGGCCTCGGTCAGCGCCCGGGTGTAGTCCGACCACTGCCGCACGGCCAGCTCGGCGTCCACCGGTACCCGGTCCAGGTGGGTGAGCAGGCCCTGCGCCAACCGGGGCGAGGGGGCACGGACGAGGGCTCGACGGGGTGCAGTGGTCACGCTGCGCGAGGCTACTCGCGCTCTCGGTGCTGATAGATGTCCGGGATCCCGTCCTGGTCGTCGTCCCGGTTCTCCTCCTCCCACAGCCGCCGGTAGCGGCGGTTGCGCAACCGCAGCACCACCGCGGCCAGCACCGCGGCCACCAGCGACCCGGTGAGCACCGCGATCTTGACGTGGTCGTCGGCCTCCGGATTGGCCGCGAATGCCAGCTCGCCGATCAGCAGGGACACGGTGAACCCGATGCCGCCCAGGATGGCCACGCCGGTCACGTCCGGCCAGGTCAACCCCGCCTGCAGCGGGGTGCGGGTGATCTTGCTGGTCAGGAAGGTGGCGGAGACGATGCCGATCGGCTTGCCGACCACCAGGCCGGCGATGATGCCCAGGGCGATCGGGTCGGTCAGCGCCGAGGTGAAGCCGGACCAGCCACCCAAACTCACCCCGGCCGAGAACAACGCGAACAGCGGCACCGCGATCCCGGCCGAGATCGGCCGCATCAGGTGCTCGAAGTGCTCGGCCAGCCCCGGTCCGTCCGGGTCCTTGGCCGCCCGGCCGGGCCGCACCGGCACGGTGAAGGCGAGCAGCACGCCGGCCACCGTGGCGTGGATGCCGGAGGCGTGCACCAGCGTCCAGGTGGCCACGGCCAGCGGCAGCAGCAGGTACCAATGGCTGATCCGGCGCTGCACCAGCAACCCGAACCCGGCCAGCGGGATCAACGCCAGCCCGAAGTAGAGCAGGTTGAGCTCGTCGGTGTAGAAGACGGCGATCACAATGATCGCCAGCAGGTCGTCGACCACGGCCAGGGTGAGCAGGAAGGTGCGCAGGGTCGACGGCAGGTGGGTCGAGATCACCGCCAGCACGGCCAGGGCGAAGGCGATGTCGGTGGCGGTCGGGATCGCCCAACCCTTAGGTCCGCTGCCGGCCGCGAAGGCCAGGTAGACGATGGCCGGCACGACCATGCCGCCGACCGCGGCGAACACCGGCACGGCCGCGCGACGCCGGTCCCGCAGGTCGCCGGCCACGAACTCGCGTTTGAGCTCCAGCCCGGCGACGAAGAAGAAGATGGCCAGCAGACCGTCCGCCGCCCAGGTTTCCAGGGACAGGTTCAGGTGCAGCAGCTCCGGCCCGGCGACGAAGTCCAGCATCGCGTAGTAGCCCGCGGACCAGGGCGAATTGGCCCAGACCAGCGCGATGACGGCGGCCGCCAGCAGCAGCGCACCGCCGACCGTTTCGCGGCGCAGGACTTGCGCGAGCCGGCTGTTCTCCGACCAGGAGCCGGGTGAGAACAACGAGGTGTCGTCGGATGACGGCATAGGGGAACCCTTCTGCCGACCAGGCTTCCCGGCGCTCCATCGACCCGGAGACGCCGGGTGAACAGGGATACCGTAACGGTTACCGGAGGCGCGACCGTGACCAGCTGAGGGGGCGAGGACCATGGCCGATGAGGCGCTGGTCGCGCTGGCCGCCCCGCCCGAGGCGGCCGGCGCGGTCCGGACGATGATCGGCTACCGGATGGCCGCCGAGCCCGGTGAGCATCGCGGCCTGCCCAGCCCCTACCTGACCCTGGTGTTCTCGCTGTCCGGGCCGCTGCCGATCCACGTCCCGTCCCCCGCGGGCCGGCGGGAGGGCGCGTTCCGGATCCCGTTGGGCGGCCTGCACACCCGGGCCGTGCTGTTGCCCCGCCGGCTCCCGCACGCCCCGACCTCCGCTCAACGCGGCATCCAGTTGGCCGTGCATCCGCTCGCCGCCCGGGCCGTCTTCGGGGTGCCGGCCGCGGCGCTCACCGACGAGGTGCTCGAGGTCGGGGACGTCGTCGGCCCGCTGGCCGGGCTGACGGAGCGGCTGGCCGCGGATCCGACCGGGCCGGACGCGGTGGCCGCGGTCAACGGGTGGCTGCGCGAGCGCACCCGGGCCGCCGCGGCCTCACCCGCCCCGCGGGAGCTGGCCCGCGCCTGGCGGCTCATCGTGGGCAGCGACGGCCGGGCCCGGATCGGCGACGTCGCCCGCGACGTCGGTTGGTCGCGGGCCCACCTGACCCGGCGGCTGCGCGCGGAGATCGGCGTCGGCGCCAAGGATCTCGCCCGGCTGGCCCGGTTCCAGCGATCCCGCCGGCTGATGATCGGTCGGGCCGGGGAGCTCGGCCGGATCGCGCAGGACAGTGGCTACGCCGACCAGTCCCACCTGACCGCGGAGTGGCGGGAGTTCGCCGGCTGCACCCCGCGGCAATGGATGGCCGCCGAGCTGGCCGACCACTGACCCACCGGGTCCGGCCCGGCATCCGGCGGTCGGCAGGTCACATTTCTCCAAGACGGCGGGCGACCGACTTGGCAGAGTCGGCGGCATGAACGCACCCACCACCACCCGCCCCGGGGCCTGGCCCACCCTGTCCTACCGCGACGCCGAGGCCGCGGTCCGCTACCTGACCGAGGTGGTCGGATTCACCGAATCGGTGGTCCACCCCGGCGGTCCGGACCGGCCGATCGCGCACGCCGAACTGCTCTGGCCGGACGGCGGCGGCATCATGTTCGGCTCCGAGCCGACCGAGCCGCGCTGGTCCGGATCGGCCGGCGGTCCCGGCACCGGCACCGCCTACCTGTCCACCGACGACGTCGCCGGCGTCGCCGCCCGGGTCGCCGCGGCCGGCTGGACGGTGCTGCGCGAACTGGCCGAGACCGACTACGGCAGCCGCGAGTTCGCCTTCCTCGATCCCGAGGGCAACGCCTGGAGCGTGGGCAGCTACCCGGGCGCCCAGGGCGGCTGAGCCGGGCGCGCCGCCCTCGACAGCGCGCCGCCGGCATGCGAACATGTGTTCGTGCGCATCAGCGGGACCAGGACGGACGCGTCGATCCTGCACGCCGACCTGGACGCCTTCTTCGCCTCGGTCGAGCAGCGCGACAACCCCACGCTGCAGGGTCGCCCGGTCATCGTCGGCGGCGGCGTCGTGCTCGCCGCCAGTTACGAGGCCAAGGCGATGGGGGTACGGACCGCGATGGGCGGCCGGCAGGCCCTGGCCCTGTGTCCGGACGCGGTCGTCGTCGAGCCCCGGTTCAAGGCCTACACCCGGGCCAGCCACGACGTGTTCGAGGTGTTCCGGGACACGACGCCGCTGGTCGAGGGCCTGTCCATCGACGAGGCGTTCCTGGACGTCGGCGGGCTGCGCCGGGTCTCCGGCGAGCCGGCGCAGATCGCCGCCCGGCTGCGGGCCGCCGTGCTCGAGCGGGTCGGCCTGAAGATCACCGTCGGCGTCGCCCGCACCAAGTTCCTGGCCAAGGTGGCCAGCGGGGTGGCCAAGCCGGACGGGCTGCTGGTGGTCGAACCGGACCGGGAGCTGGAGTTCCTGCATCCCTTGCCGGTGCAGCGGTTGTGGGGCGTCGGCCCCAAGACCACGGCCAAGCTGCACGCCCTGGGCGTGACCACGGTGGGTCAGGTCGCCGGGCTGGACGAGGCCACCCTGCTCACCGCGCTGGGTCAGGGGTCGGGCCGGCACCTGCACGCGCTGGCGCACAATCACGACCCGCGCGCCGTCCAGGTCGGCAAGCGGCGGGGGTCGATCGGCTCGCAGCACGCGATGGGCCGGGGCCAGCACTCGCTGGCCGAGATCGACGCGATCGTCATCGCGCTGGTCGAGCGGGTCGGCGGCCGGATGCGCAAGGCCGGCCGCGAGGGCCGCACGGTCATGCTGCGCCTGCGCTTCGACGACTTCACCCGGGCCAGCCGGTCCCACACCTTGGCCCGGCCCACGGCGCAGACCCCGGTGATCCTGGAGGCGGTACGGGACCTGGTGGCCACGGCCCGGCCGCTGATCCGGGACCGCGGCGGGCTCACCTTGCTCGGCATCGCGGTGGGCAACCTGGACGACGAGGACGGTCAGCTGGAGTTGCCGTTCGGGGCCCGGTCGGCCCCGGTCCGGGACGCCGCCCTGGACACGGCGATGGACGGCATCCGGGAACGTTTCGGCGCCGCCTCGCTGACCCGGGGCGTGCTGGTCGGCCGCGAGCAGCGGGCCGCCATGCCGATCCTGCCCGACTGAGAATTCCTCGCTCGGCGCTGAGTTGTCCGGCGCGCTGCGGTCCAATGAGCCATGACCACTTCCGAGACCGGCGCCGAGCCACACCTGCAGGACCGCCCCGCCGTGCCCTTCGTCGGCACCACCACCGGCGTGAGCACAGCGACCATCGCGCAGATCGCCGACCGCATCCCGGAGCTCGTCGGGGCGCTGATCAGCCGCGGGATCACCCCGACCGGCGCACCCTTCTTCCGGTACCTGGACCTGCGCGGGGATGCGATGACACTGCAGGTCGGGGTGCCCGTGCCGGACGGCGCCGAGCTGCCCGAGCACGTGCTGCCGTTCACGGTCGAGTCCGGGCACCTGCCGGCCGGCCGGTACGCCGGCCTGACCCACGTCGGCTCGTTCGACGGTCTGCGCGCGGCCACCGAGCGCCTGCTGGCCTGGGCGAGCGAGCAGGAGCTGCGCCTGGACATGGAGACCGAGGACGGTCTGGAGCGGTGGACCGCCCGGCTGGAGATCTACCTGACCGACCCGCGCCTGGAGACCGACCCGAACCGGTACCGCACCGAACTGGCGATCAAGCTGGCCGACTGAGCCGCCGTGCGGCGCCCGCTTTTCAGGGCACTGTCGGAGGTTTGTGACACCCTGCCGGCCATGACGAACCTGCAGACAGGAATCGTGATCAGTGCGGCCAGCTCCCGGGAGTTCGCCGACCTGGCGGTGGAGGCGGAGGCCGCCGGGTGGGACGCGATCTTCACCTGGGAGGCCGTGTGGGGCCAGGACGCCTGGGTGACGCTGACCGCGGCGGCGATGGTCACCGAGCGGATCCGGTTGGGCACCATGCTCACCCCGCTGCCCCGGATCCGGCCGTGGGACCTGGCCGGGCGGGCGGCCACCCTCGATGCGCTCTCCGGCGGCCGGGTCCAGCTGGCGGTCGGGATGGGCGCGTTGCACGAGGGCTGGTTGGCGTTCGAACGGGACGAGGGTCGCAAGGTGCGGGCGGAAAAGCTCGACGAGGGCCTGGCCGTCTACGACGGGCTGATGCGCGGCCAGCCGTTCGAGTACACCGGCACGCACTACCAGGTCCACCCCACCGACTTCATGCCGCCGCCGGCGCCGATCCAGCAGCCCCGAGTGCCGGTCTGGGTCGTCGGCGCATACCCCGCGACCAGGTCGTTGCGCCGGGCCGCGCGGTGGGACGGCCTGCTGGCCACCAAGGTCGGGTACGCGGCCGAGACGCCGTTCGGCCCGGCCGACCTGGCCGACGTAGTGGCCGCGGTCCGGCCGCTGCGGGCCGAGGCCGGGCTGCCCTGGGACGGCTACCAGGTGGTCGCCGAGGGAGTCAGCGAACCCGGGGCGGCCGGGGACGCGACGGCCCGCGAATGGGTGGACGCCGGCGCCACCTACTGGGTCGAGTCCGACTGGTCGATGGGTGCCGACGCGGTCGACCGGCACCGGCGGCGGATCGAGGCCGGACCACCGCGGCCGTGAATCCGGTGCCCGAAGGGGCAGCGGGGCGTCCCCATCGGGCGGGCCGCGGGGCCTGGGCCCCGCGCCGGCCGGCGCCTAGATTTCCGAGGATGGAATCGGTGCGGGCGACCCGAGCGGAGCCCGCGCCGGCCCGAGCGGGGCCGATCCGGGGGCCGAGCGCCGACCGCCCCGACCTCCCGCCGGTAGTGGCCACGGCGGGTCGGGACGTGGGGAGCCGATCCCGGCAACTGGTCGGCCTGCAGCGGCTCGCCGGCAACGCCTCGGTGACCCGCGCGCTGCAGCGAACCGTGGTGCAACGCGACCAGGACCACGAGAAAGCGTTGGCCGCCATCCAGGGGCAGGCCATGTACGCGCTGCTGCCATCGGTGGCGGCGCTGCCGCCACCGGTCCGCGCGGACGAGCCGGCGGCGCAGTTCGTCGGTGGCCCACGGCTGATCCTGGCCATCCGGGCGGTGCAGAACAAGGGGAACTGGGCGGCGTTCGCCAGTGCCAACGCCACCGAGCTGGTCGCCCTCCCGCTGGACCAGATCGACGACCTGATGCGCTATGTCGGCGCGCCGGCGACCGTCCGCACCTTCGACCGCACCAAGTTCGACAACCGGTTCGACGCCCTGGTCGACCCCAGCACCGGCACCATCACCCTGATCATGCGGATCAAGGTGGAAATGGTCGAAGGCCAGACTTACAGCGGCGACCCGGTCGGCACCAAGGATTGGGAGAAAAACAACATTCCCGCCTTCAAACAGTTCGGACCGAAGATGAAATCGGTCATCGAATCGGCCTGGTCGGGTACCGGGTCGGTCAAACCGGTCACCAAAGGTCTCGCCGTGCCGGCCTTCGCCACCAAGGTCTCGGTGCAACTCGTGGACAGCGGTGAGCACATCTCGTTCAAGGTCTACGGGGCCACCGCCAATGTGCGTTCGAACGTCAACCAACGAATGGAGCCGGGTGCGAACGCTCGATCGGGCGCCCTGCAGGTGGGCGACAACGACCTCAAGCCGACCAGCCTGGAGCACCCGGACCACAGCAAGGTCAGCAGCCAGCAGATCACCTCGGCCCACGAATTCGGCCACGCCATGGGACTGCAACACGTCCGCTGCGCTGGCGACGGCGTCTGTTATGGCGTCAACCAGGCCGAATACGGCTCGATCATGGGCGGCGGCATGGGGCTGGACCCGGTCGCCATCGGCTCCGGGAAGGGCGCCCACGTGCACGACAACCTGGTGCCGTTCGAGAAGATCGGTGAGGTCTGGGGCAAGGAGGTCTTCCCCGGATCGCTGGCGGCCAAGCTGAGCGTCTGGGGCCCGGCCTGAGGAAAGCTCCGTTCGTGGCGCACCGTCACCGAGCGACGGCCTGCGCCGCCCCCCGGATTCACCCGGTCGACCCATTGGCCACCCCGGATCGACACCCGTCGGGGCTGGTCAAATTCGTTGCGAGTGCGCTCCGAGCGGTCCCCCGTGATCTTCCCGATCGCTTCTCCGGACAATTGATCATGAGTTATCCACATCACGCAAAGTAAATTTCGGCCCACCCCTCCCGGATAGGTATCGTCACCCGATCGCGCCGCAAGAACGCGGAGGGGAGGCACGTGCGTGGGGGCGTTTCTCGGTTTGATGCTGGGCGTCGGCCTGTTGCTGATCTGGCACGGCCTGTCCGCGACCGAATCGACCCGACCGCGAAAGGTGCCGTTCGAACGCACCCGCGAGCACCTGCTTCAGGCCGGCCTGCCGGGCATCTCCCCGGTTCAGCTATTCGGGCTGCAGGCGCTGTCGGCGGTGCTCGTCGGCCTGCTGGGACTGACCCTGACCCAGTCGGTCAGCGTCTCGTTGATCTTCGCGATCTTCGCGGCCGCGGTGCCCGCGCTGATGGTGTCCCGGCTGCGGCACAAACGGCAGGCGGATCTGCGCGAGCTCTGGCCGGAGGTGGTCGACAACCTGACCTCCGGGGTGCGCGCCGGCCTGTCCCTGCCGGAGGCGCTGGCCGCGATCGGCGACCGCGGGCCCGAGCAGCTTCGCGACCCGTTCAAGCAGTTCGGCGCCGACTACCGGACGACCGGACGGTTCAACGATTCCCTGGACCGGCTCAAGGCGACCCTGGCCGACCCGGTCGGTGACCGGGTGATCGAGTCCCTGCGGGTGGCCCGGGAGGTCGGCGGCACCGATCTGGGCCGGCTGCTGTCCACCCTGTCCGGATTCCTGCGCGATGACGCCCGTACCCGCGCGGAGCTGCTGGCCCGTCAGTCCTGGTCGGTGAACGCGGCGCGGATGGCCGTGGCGGCGCCGTGGCTGGTGCTGATCCTGCTGGCCACCCAACGCGAGACGCTGCAGGCCTACGACACCCCCACCGGCACGGTGATCCTGATCGCCGGGGCCGTCCTGTCCTTCATCGCCTACCGGCTGATGATCAGGATCGGCCGGCTGCCCGAGGATCGGCGGGTGCTGCGATGAGCCCGGCGCTGCTCGGCGGGATCCTCGGCGCGCTGGCCGCGGCCGGCCTGCTGATGGCGATCCTGGCCACCCCGCCGCTGCGCCGGCCGACCCTGTCCGACCGCATCGCCCCCTACGTCGCCGACGCCGGCGGCCAGTCCCGCCTGCTCGCCGGGTCCGCGCCCGGCCCGCGCAGCACCCTCGGCCGGCTGGCCGCGCCGCTGCTGCGCGACGCCGTCCGCTTCGTCGACAAGATCATGGGCGGGCGCGGCTCGGTGGAGCGACGGCTCACCGCCATCAGCTCGCCACTGACCGTCGACCAGTTCCGGATCGAACAGGTCGTGTGGGGCTCCCTCGGCGCCGCCGCCGGCGCCGGCATCGGGCTGCTCGCCGTCGTCCTGGGCCAGTCCAACCCGTTCATCCTGCTGCTGCTGATCGTCGTCTCGGCCGCCGCCGGCGTCCTGGGCCGCGACTGGTGGCTCACCCAGGCGGTCAGCAAACAGGAAGAGGAGATCATCGCCGAGTTCCCGGTGATCGCCGAGATGCTCGCGCTGTCGGTCACCGCCGGCGAAAGCCCGACCGGCGCGTTGGACCGGGTCACCAAGCTCGCGCACGGTCCCCTGGTCAGCCAGCTCAGCGGCGTCCTCGCCGAAACCCGGGCCGGCACCCCGTTCCTGACCGCCCTGACCCACCTGCGGGACCGCACCCGGCTCGAGCCGCTGGCCCGGTTCCTGGACGGGATGGCCGTCGCCATCGAGCGCGGCACCCCGCTGGCCGACGTGCTCCGCGCGCAGGCGGCCGACGTCCGCGCCCTGTCGAAACGGCAATTGCTCGAATCCGGCGGCCGTAAAGAAATCGCCATGATGGTGCCCGTCGTTTTCCTGGTGCTGCCGATCACCATTCTTTTCGCCCTCTACCCCGGACTGCTGGCCATCACGACGGTGGCCCAGTGACGTTCATGACCACCCACCCGAATCAGCCTGGAGGCCCCCATGACACCCATCAGCCGTGCGACGGCATGGATGACCGCGCTCACCGTGACCATGCTGGCCCGGCTGAGCCCCCCGGACGACGAGGACCGCGACCGCGGGGACGTGCCCGGCTGGGTGATGATCACCGTCATGACCGCGATCGTGGTGATCGCGCTGCTGGCGGTCTTCCGCGAGCAGGTCATCAACGCCGTGCAGAACGCGTTCCAATCGGTCACCGGGGCCGGCTGACCCCTGACCGCGACCGCGACCGCGGATCGTCGGTCGCCGAGTTCTCCCTGGTGCTGGTCCTGCTGTTGCTGCTGTTCCTGGCCCTGCTCTCGATCGGATTGTGGGCCTACGCCCGCACGGTGCTGACCTCGGCCGCGGCCGACGCGGCACGGGCCGCGGCGAACTACGACGTGACCGGTGCGGTGACCACCGAGCAGGTCGCCGCCCAGCTCGGCGACGGGGTGGTCGGCGGCACCCGGTCGTCGCTGCGGTGCACGTCCGGGGCCGACGGCCTGCTGGTGACGGTGACCTGCACGATGGACGCACCGGGGATCGTGGGGCTGCTCAACGGAGTGATGCCGGCGATCGAGGTCACCGGCCATTCGGCCAAGGAGACGGTCGAATGACGCGGCTGCGGCGGTGGCGCGGCCGGTTGGCCAGGCCCGACGAGCCCGCCGACGAGGGCCGCGCGCTGATCGAGGTCATTTTCCTGGCCGTGCTGATCCTGATCCCGACGATCTACATCCTGATCACGGTGCTGCGCATCCAGTCGGCGACGTTCGCCGTGTCCCAGGGGGCGCGCGACGCCGGCCGGATCATGGACTTCGCGCCGACCACCGCCGTCGGCGTCGCCCGAGCCGAGGAGATCGCCCGGCTGGCGCTGCAGGACCAGAAGGTCTCCGCCGAAGGGATGGACCTGCGGTTCGTGCCGGTCGGTGCGGACTGCGTGAACTCGCCCGAGATCACCCCGACCCTGCAGGCCGGCGCCGTCTACGACGTCTGCGTGGTCGCCGTGGTGTCGTTGCCGGGGGTGCCGACCGCGATCAGCGGGAGCCGGAACACCGTGAGCGGGGTCTTCACCCTGCACGTCGGCGACTTCCGGGAGAGCCAATGACGCCGGAGCGCGGGGCGCCGCTCCCCGTGGAGGCCGAGGCGGAACGGGATCGCGGGTCGATCACGCCGTTGGTGATCGGGATGTTCGTGTGCCTGTTGATCCTGACCGCGGGCGTGACCGCGGCCGGGTCGGCATTCCTGTCCGGACAGCGGCTGCAACGCCTGTGCGACGGTGCCGTCGCGGCCGCGGTCGGGGCCGTCGACCCCGCCCGATCGTCAGCGGCCGGAGTGCGGGTGGCCGACCCTATCGCCGCCGCCAATCAGTACCTCGGCGTCCGCGGGCCCGACGTGGGTGCCGTGATCACCGTCGGCCAGAACACCATCAGCGCACGCTGCACCAACCAAGCACCCATCACCTTCGGCGCCCTCTTCGGCTCACCCACCCTGACCCGAACCGTGACATCCACCAGCCAACCGATCCGACGCCTTGGTGCGTCCTTGACGATGGAAGCGCCAAGCACCACATCCCCGACGGAAGGGACCTTGATATGACCCTCCGTGGGCATGTCCGCGCCGGCGGAGTCTGCGCGTGGACTCTCGTCCTCATCGCCGGATGCGCGTCCAGCGCTGCCGAGGGTCCGTCGTCGTCCGCGGAGAAGTCTGTCGGTGTGAGTTCACCAGCAATAGGACCATCGTCTGCCCGAACAGGTTCAGCTGGTCGAGCCAGCTTACCGGCGAGTGCGATCGACCCTTCGCCATCGACATCCGCACCCTCCACAACTTCCCGGCAGGAATCTGCTGACCGTGCAGCCGTCGAAGCACAGTGGGCGAGATTCTGGCAGGTCTACAACAATATGGTGCGAACACCAAGCGAGCAAAGAGGCGACCGTCTCGATGAAGTAGCGGTGGAGCCGATCAAATCGCAGATTCTTGGAGCGGCCGAGAAATTTGACAAGGAAGGCATAGACTACTTCGGATCCGTTGTGCAGCATCCCTACTGGACCCAGCCCATAGGTCAAGGATCGGTCGCCGTGATGCGCGACTGCAAGGACCAAAGCGGGTACGGGTCCGTCTGGGTCGCCACCGGTCAAAGACGCTCCATTGGAGTATCGAATAACAATCTTCAAGCCGAGTTCATCCGAGGGTACGACGACATCTGGCGTGTTCAGACCTTCGGCCACCTTTCCGACGAAGTCTGCTAGAGAGGTCTTGCAATATGAAAATCTCCGCATCTCTCCGGACAGCCTGCGTAGTCGGGGTTGTCATGCTCGCCGCATCTGGATGCACCTCCAACTCAGCCGACGGACAGGCCTCCCCACCCAGCACGTCAGTTACCGCAAGCGCGTCAGTGATCGACCCCAGCAGTGCGCTGCCATCATCCAGCGACTCAAACCCCACGCCCAGTGTCGCTGAGCCGTCGACGCCTATCGCGACCTCGTCCGACCCGGCTGCTCCACAGGCTGCCGATCGTGCCGCAATCGAAGCCCAGTGGGCAGCATTCTGGAGAGTTTACGCAGAGATCGTACGAACTCCTGGCCAGGATCGCGCCGCCGCACTTGACTCAGTCAGTGTTGATCCACTGAAAAGTCGCGTTCTAAAGGACGCGTCTGACTTTGAAGCTCAGGGCCTCGACAATTATGGTTCCGTCGTCTTGGACCCGTACAGTATCGAATTCTCGGCCGATGGCGCCTCCGCGGTAATCCAAGACTGTCAGGATCAGACCGGGTTTGGCTCACTATACGTCGCGACAGGCAAGAAGCGCACGGTTGGAATTGCCGGAAATCACGCCCAAGCCGGACTCGTTCGCGGGCCAGACGGAGTGTGGAGAGTGCAAACACTTCAGTATGTGGAAAACGTTCCGTGTTGATACGAATAGCAGTTACGCTCACCCTCTTGGCGCTGAGTATTCCTGGCCTTCAGGGGCCAGCCGGGCATGCCCGCTCCGACCTTGCCGGATTCAACGCTCCAGATGGCGACACCGATCAGGACGGCACTAACGATGGCGCGAAGGCAACCGCAGGTTTGGGCAACGGGGGGAGTGCCGCCGACACCATCACGCTGTTTGTAGACGCGCTCGAAAAACTGGCCGGGGACGCTTCTAGCTCGTCTTCCAGCGTACGGGCAAGCAATGGCCAAGGCGGGCAAGAATCGCCCGCTGATCCAATGACAGGGCTCGGGCAAAATCAGTCTGATCAGTGGTGCGGATGGGCGAGTCTCGCCGCTCCGCTGGATCCCAATAATCCAGCTTGGGATGGGCACTCGGCTGCTGACGGTGAGGTTCGCTGGAAGAGTTGCCCGATTCTCGGCCCTGGAACTGCGGGGGCACCCGGGAACCTAGAAGGACGACCAGTTGTCTATCAGTTCTTTCCGAATGGCGTGATCGCACCGCCACCCCCACCTGATCCCGCAGTGCTTGCGCAACGTGCGATTCGACAACTGACAGTGCCCCCACCGCCAATCAGCGTCGGCCCCGACCGGTCGAAACTGGCCGTTAATCTGTGGACCTGGCTCTGGATTGACGATCCCGGACCTCTCACGGCTACTGCCGCTGCTGGTGGGATCTCGGTGACTGCGACAGCCAGTTTGTCCTCCGTCACATGGTCCCTTGGCGAGCCGGCGGCGACCGGCGGTCCTTATGCCGATGGACCGCCGGTAACGCTGACCTGCCAAGGCACAGGCACGCCCCCGCCAGCCAATTACGACTGGAAAGCCGAGCCGCCCTGCGGGCACATGTATAGCTGGCGCTCCACGAAGGAACGCACCAGCGGCACCGGCACCTGGCCCATCACCGCCACATCCAATTGGACCGTCACCTGGCAGTCCAACACCGGAGTGACGGGCGGGACCACTCTGTCCGCGACAAGCAACGATGCACTGGAGATCGGTGAATACCGCACGGTCCTCGTCGATGGCCCAGGCGGCTGACGCGCCGCTACTTCATAGGCGCAGGTGGAACTAGCCCCCGGTCGTTGCCGGTAGATCGTCGGCGGACTCCCAGGAGTCCGATCTTGGTGGTCGGGGTGGTCGGCTGGCGTACTGCTGCCCGGTCGGGGTGCTGGTGACGATCGCCCCGTCCCGCAGCACACTCACCCACCCCGGGAGATCCTTGGTCAGATTGCACCGGGCACACCGCCCGTTCCCGTTCCGCAAGTCCGTGACCCCACCCTTGGCGACCGCCACCGCATGATCAACATGGCGGATCGGCGCCCCGCACCACGGCGTCCGACACACCTGATCCCGAACCAAGAAAAACTGACGAACCACGTCGGGGAAATCCCGTTTGCGGGCGTCGGTCCCGGCCAACTCCCCCGTCTCCGGGTTCGTGTACAGCCGCCGCACCCACACCTTGGTCTTGCTGTCGGCGCGGACCAGGTCCCGCGCCACCGGCGCCGGCACCGGCCCGTATCCGACGACCTGCGCCGGCTCCTCATCACCGTCAAGCAGGGTCCGGTCGGTCATCACCACATGCAGTTCGATACCCGGCACGTCCGGTTCCCCCTCGCCCGGGGTCAGCACCCGCCGCACCAGCTCATCAGCCATGATCTGACCCTTGCTCCGATGCTCGTCCGGGTCGACCGCCCCGGCCAGCGCCGCCCGATGATGACGCTCGTTTGAATCTCCCCAGACCTGCTCGCTGAATCTCCCCACCCCTGTGACCCCGCTTCATCGCTCACATGGGAGGAACGAAATGCACGCACCCGCATCACCCCAGGGTGGCTGGTCGATCCCGGCGGCTGGCCGCCACCTCGCGACGACCGACCGGCGACCCCGCGCAGACTCGGACGGCGGGCGGACCGCCAGCGCCTGCCCGCCGTGCGGCACCCGGCCGCGATCGCATCGCTCGTGCCTGCGTTCCTGCCGGCGGTCTGTGAGCGCGGCATGACGGGCGACGGGCACGTCCTGGAGTTGGCCGAGCGGGCGGCCGAGGACGTGCGAGAGCTCAACCACCGCACCCGCGACCCACGCGTGTTCACCGCTCCGGCCGAGATGTACCGGTTAGTCGGCGAGCTCGCCGTGCTGGCCGGCGGGCTGCCGCAGCTGCTGGGCCAGCTCGACCGGTGGCTGCGCGCGGAACACGACCACGGCCGGATCCGGGCCGACACCGGCACCGGGCCCGGCCGGATCGTCGCGGCCGCGGGCGCCGATCTGGCCGGCGCCGGCGACGCCGCGGACGAGTTGGCCAATGCGTTGGACGCCGCACTTGCGCACCTGGCCCACCTGGGCGCCGCGGATTCCGGCCATGCCGTTTCGAAGCGCGGTTGACGCGCGTGGCTCCGCGGAAGACGGCGGGGCTCCCTCGACGCTGGCGGTCTCTGACCACCGGCCAGCTGTTCGAGGGAGCCCGTTTCATGCTCACACAGGAGGAAGACGTGGACGCGCACGCCCTGCGCCGCAGGGGGTGGTCGATCTCCGCGATCGCCCGCCACCTGGGCAAAGACCGAAAAACGATCAGGGCGTACTTGAACGGTGAGCGGACCGCCGGAGTCCGCTCACCGGCCGGCCCGGACGTGTTCGAACCGTTCGTGACCTACTGCCGGGAACGGCTGGTCGAGGACCCGCACCTATGGGCGACCGCCTTGTACGACGAGTTGCTGCAGCTGGGTTACGACCGGTCCTACCCGCGGCTGACGCACAACCTGCGCACTCGTGGGCTGCGGCCGGTGTGCCACGCCTGCCGGCCGGCCGGCGGCCGCCCCGCAGCGGTCATCGACCACCCGCCGGCCGAGGAAACCCAATGGGACTGGCTCGAGCTGCCCGACCCACCCAGGAGTTGGGACGGCTACGGAGCCAAGGCGTTCCTGCTGGTCGGCGCGCTGGCCCACTCGAGCAAGTGGCGGGGGGTGCTGGCCGAGGCGATGGACCAGCCGCAGCTGATCGACGCGCAGCACCAGGTCGTGGTCCGGCTCGGCGGGCTGACCCGGGTCTGGCGGTTCGACCGGATGGCCACCGTCGTGCACCCGGGCACCGGCAAGGTCACCGCCTCTTACGCCGCGGTCGCCAAGCACTATGGGGTACAGGTCAAACCGTGCCCACCGCGGCGGGGCAACCGCAAGGGTGTGGTCGAGAAGGCCAACCACACCGCGGCGCAACGATGGTGGCGCACCCTGCCCGACGACATCACCGTCGCCGACGCGCAGGCCCGGCTCGACCAGTTCTGCGCCACCGTCGGCGACACCCGCGACCGCGTCGATGTCGACGGGAACCGGTGCACCGTCGCGGACCTGGCCGCCCGGGAACGGCTCGCCCCGCTACCCGCCACGGCGTTCCCCGCCGAGCTGGCCGTCGAGCGGGTCGTATCAGCGCAGGCGTTGGTCTCGTTCCGCGGGAACCGGTACTCCGTGCCGCCCGAGCTGGCCAACGGGCCGGTCACCGTGACCCACCGCCTCGGCTCCCCGGTGCTGGCGTTCGTCACCGACCGCGGCGTGACAGTAGCCCTGCATCACCGGGCCGGCGACGGCACCGGCGCCACTATCCGCAGCGAGCACCACGTCACCGCACTGAACAAAGCCGCGCTGGCCGCGTTCACCACCGCCAAACCGCACCGCCGCAAACAGCGCATCCCACCCGGCCCGGCCGCCCGGCACGCCGCACAGGTGTTGCGCGGCGCCACCACCACACCCGACCCCGTCGTCGATCTGACCGTCTACGCGGCCGCGGCCGCCCGCCGGAGGAACCTGCCATGACCACCACCACCACGGACGACGCGCCGCCGCCGGCCACCCCGGCCGAGAACAGCCGCTACCAACAGCTCCGCGCCCACCTGACCACGCTGAAGCTGCTCGACGCGGCCGCGGCCCTGCCGGCCGTCCTGGACCAGGCCCGCGCCGAGAACCTCACCATGACCGCGGCTCTGGAACGGCTGCTGCGGATCGAGGTCACTGCGACCGAGGCCCGGCGGCTCGCCGGCCGGCTCCGGTTCGCCTGCCTGCCCACCGACGCGACCCTGGAGGAGTTCGACTACGACGCCCAACCCGGCGTCGACCCCCGGCTGGTCAACGACCTCGCGTCGTGCCGCTACCTCGAGTCCGCCACCAACGTGCTGATGATCGGACCGCCCGGTGTCGGCAAAACCATGCTCGCCACCGGCCTAGCCCGCAAAGCCGCCGAGGCCGGCTACCGCACCTACTTCACCACCGCCGCCGACCTCGCAGCCCGCTGCCACCGGGCCGCGATCGAAGGTCGGTGGGCCACCACCATGCGCTTCTACGCCGGCCCCACCCTGCTCGCGATCGACGAACTGGGCTATTTGCCGTTGCCGGCAGAGGCCGCGTCCGCGTTGTTCCAGGTCGTGGCCCAGCGGTACCTCAAGACCTCGATCATTCTGACCACAAATAGGCCGGTGACGTCCTGGGGAGAAGTCCTGGGCGACAACATGGTCGCGGCCGCACTACTCGATCGCCTCTTGCACAGATCGGTCGTCCTCGACATCGCCGGGGATTCGTACAGACTCCGCGATCACCACGCCCGAACCGACAAAATCCGCGCCGGCACCCGCACCGGCACGCTACGCTGACCCCGCCACAGGGTGGGGAATTTCGACGAGCACCTCTGGGGATCTTCGACGAGCGTCGTCACCGATGCAACGCCCCGAACACCGCCACCCCCTGTGGCATCGGCAGCAACGCCGTCACATACGCCATACAGTCCGGCGCCGGCCGGATACTCACCCGCCGATCCACCGCCGCCTTCGCCGCCCGCGCCGCCGCGCCCTGCGCATCCAACCGATGCACCCACGCCCGCACCTCCCGCTCGGTCCGGGCATCACCCCACCCCGGCAACTCCCCCGCGATGGCCTCGTCGATCCGCGCGCGATCCGCCGGCGACAGGTGCGCGGTCTCCCGCGCGATCACCGTGCACCGCCACTCACTGGTCTGCCCCCGACCCAGCACCGCCAGCACCCGGGGCATCTCCCGCACCAGCGCCGCCGCCAGGCCCACATGCCGGCTGCCCTTGTGTGAGCTGTCCCGCCGGGCCAACCCCACCTGTCCGGTGATCGACCGGCTCGCCTCCCTCGACGTGCACCCCGCCTTGAGCAGCCGGGCCCGCTGCGAGACCGCGAACGCATCAGTGAACCGGGCCTGCGCCGCCGCCGCGACCGCCTTCAGCTGCTCCAGCTCCCCCACCAGCACGATCCGCTCGTCATCGGACACCGACTCCATCGCCGCCAGCATCGCGACCATCGCGGCGATCTGCTCCTGGTTCGACATACGTTCGATTCTAGTCGATGACCAGGCCACAGTCTAGACTGTATCCGCTGGTCAGACACGGTTTTCGAACGCGTAGCTCAACAGACTGACCACGAAATGGGACTACGGCAAGCTCCGGGGAGTCGCCACGACGGCATCGATTCTGGGCCGGGTGTGTTCGCCGCGGGCCCGGGGGCATCCGACGGGGCCACGCGGCCGATCTGGACGGCTTGGTCGAGCTGAGAAACGGACCGTGATGCTCGGCCTGAAGTCCTCCTCTACCCACCGGCCCCGCCGGCACCGAGCACGGCCAGGGAACCGGGCACCGCGGTCACCGTGGCCGGCAGCGGCCCGACTCGTTCCCCGTCGGCGTAGGCGATGACCCCGGGGGCGGACAACCGGACGCAACGGCCACGCAGGGTCAGCACCTCCGGCCGGCGCACGTGTCGGCCCGAATAGACCGACGGGAACAGCCGCACCAGCTTCACCCGGCTGATGGAGGTGACCACGGTGACGTCCAGCAGGGCATCGTCGACCCGGGCGTCGGGACAGATCCGCATCCCGCCGCCGTAGCTGCCGGTATTGGCCACGGCGACGAGCATGGCGTCACCGTCCAGCCGCTGCCCGTCCACCTCGATGGAGAACGGCAGCGGTCGGAAGGCGGCCAGCTCGGCGATCAGGGCGGCGTGGTAGCGCAGCCGACCGCGTGGCCAGGTCATCGCGTTCATCCGCTCGTTCACCCGGGCGTCGAAGCCCGCGGCGACCACGGTGCCGAACCACCGCTCGCCGATCCGGCCCAGATCCACCCGCCCGGCCACCCCGCGGGCGACCACCCGGGCGGCGGCGACCGGGTCTCGCACCGGCAGCCCGAGCGCCCGGGCGAAATCGTTGCCGGAGCCACCGGCCAGCACGCCCAGCGGGACCGTGCCCCCGGCCAGCACCGGCAGCACCGCGGCAATGGCGCCGTCCCCGCCGCAGACCACCACGGCGTCCCGGGCGGCGGCCACCGCCGCAGCGGCCGCCTGGGTGCCGTGCTCGGCCGACCCGGTGACCACCACCTGCACGTCAACGCCGCAGCGCCGCATCTCGGCGATCGCCCGACCGGCGACCCGACGCGCCCGCCCGCGCCCGGCCAGCGGGTTGACCAGCACCGTCACGTGGCCGAGCACCCGCACACAGTACGGGCGAACCGGTCAGCCGGCGCGAAAGCTCAGGGCGAGGTCGCGGCGCTGCCGGGGATGATCACCACCGGGCACGGTGCGTGCCGGACGCACTCGGCGGAGACCGACTGACCGACCACGTCGACCACGCTCAGCCGGTGGCCACGGCCCAGGACCAGCAGCTCGGCGTCCTGGGCCTCCTCCAGCAGGATCTTGGCCGCCGCCCCGTGCCGGCTGCGTTCGATGATCTCCGGCTTGCCGCCCACCGCCCGTTCGGCCTCGGCCACCGCGGCGTCCAGCATGCAGGCCGACGCCCGCCGGGCCTCCACGTCCGACATCGCCCGAACCTCCCGCCCGAACGGCTGGCCGCAGGCATGCACGACCGTCACCGGCCGCCCCCGCAGCATTCCCTCCCGCATCGCCCACTCCAGGGCGGCCCGCCCCGCGGGGGTTCCTTCGATCCCGACCACGATTCCAGCATTCATCCCAGCACTCCTTGACCCGGTGCCTTCGACGCTAGGTTTGCCTGGCTCACGACCGGCAGGGCCGAAGGTCCCCGAATCCCGCGTAGGCTGGCATGTTGTGAATCTCGACGACGCAGCTGCGGTCAAAGCCCTGGACACCACCCTGACCAGCATTGAAAAGGTCATGGACGTCGACCGGCTGGCGCGCAGCATCGACGAGCTGTCCGAAGCGGCCAGCGCGCCCGACCTGTGGAACGACCAGGAGAACGCGCAGAAGGTCACCAGCCGGCTCTCCCACGCGCAGGCCGAGCTCAAGCGGATCAAGGATCTGCGGCAGCGGCTGGACGACCTCGAGGTGCTGTTCGAGCTCGGGGACGAGGACCCGGACACGTATCTGGAGGCCCAGCAGGAGCTGCTCGGATTGCAGAAGGAGATCGACGCGCAGGAGGTGCGCACGCTGCTCTCCGGCGAGTACGACGAGCGCGAGGCGCTGGTCACCATCCGGTCCGAGGCCGGCGGGGTCGACGCCGCCGACTTCGCCGAGATGCTGATGCGCATGTATTTGCGCTGGTCGGAGCGTCACGGCTACAACACCGAGGTCTACGACACCTCCTACGCCGAAGAGGCGGGCATCAAGTCGACAACCTTCCAGGTCAAGGCGCCCTACGCCTACGGGACACTGTCGGTCGAGCAGGGCACGCACCGGCTGGTGCGGATCTCCCCGTTCGACAACCAGGGCCGCCGGCAGACCAGCTTCGCCGGCGTCGAGGTCGCCCCGGTCGTGGAGACCAGCGATCACGTCGACGTCGACGAGAAGGACCTGCGGGTGGATGTGTACCGCTCCTCCGGCCCCGGCGGGCAGGGCGTGAACACCACCGACTCGGCCGTCCGGATCACCCACCTGCCCACCGGCATCGTGGTGTCCTGCCAGAACGAGCGGTCGCAGATCCAGAACAAGGCCTCGGCCATGGCCGTGCTGCAGTCCAAGCTGCTCGAGCGGCGCCGGCAGGAGGAGCGCGCGGTGATGGACGCGCTCAAGGACACCGGCAACTCTTGGGGCAACCAGATGCGCTCCTACGTGCTGCACCCGTACCAGATGGTCAAGGACCTGCGCACGAACTTCGAGGTGGGTAACCCGTCGGCGGTGTTCGACGGCGAGATCGACGACTTCATCGAGGCCGGCATCCGCTGGCGCCGCTCGACCGAGGCCGAGGCGGCCTCGGCCTGAACGGGCGCGAACTCGGGGTCAGATCGACCCCGGCATCAGGGCCAGCGCCCCGGCCAGCTCGTCTTCCTCGTAGCACAGGTGCGAGCGCAACACGTCGCCCAGATGAGCGGCCAGCTCGCTGATCTCGGCGATGCCGTCCGGGCCGGGGCCTTCCGGGCCCTCCTCCCGGACCAGGTCGACCAGCGCCCGGTCGAAGCGGTCCAGCACCCCGGCGATCACCAGGTGCTCGGCCTCCAGCCGGTCCACCACCGCCTTGACCTGCGGGGCCACCGCGAGCACCCCGGGGAACATGTGGGCGTCCTCGACCGCATGGTGGATGGTGACGATCCGGCAGTACGACGCGCAGAACGAGCCCAGCGTCCAGTGGTTCTGCCGCACCGTCATCCGGCTGATCAGGGTGCGCGCGGCCACCGGGGTCAGCTCGCCGTCGGCGACCTGCTGCACCGCCTGAGCGATCTGCTCCAGCTCGGCCCGCAGGTGGTCGTGGATGGCGACCAGGTTGCGGAAGTTGTCCGGGCCGGCCGCGCCGCCGGCCGCCGGGGCCGCGGCCACCCGCGGGGCCCGGGGCCGGTCCTGCACCCGCAGGCCGCCGGCATCGCCCCAGTGACCGTCCCGTTCCTGGCCGTCGGGCACCGGGGTCGGGGGCGACAGCTCCACGGCCGCAGCGCTTTCCGCGGCCACCGGCTCACCGCGACGGGCGGCGGCCACCCGCTCCCGCACGTCCGGCACCACCTCCTGCGCGAAACGCTCGATCGAGGAGATGATGTCGCCGGACGGGGCCAGCAGGAACGAGGAAAATCCTTGCGCCAGCACCAGATCGGTGAGCTGGTCGACCCAGTGCGCCGGCGGACCGTCCAGGAATCCGCCGGCGGTGGCCGCGAATCGACCGTTGACGTTGTAGATCCGCCGGATGTCGGCGGGCCGTCGGCCGGCCTGCTCGGCCAGCTGGTCGATCCGGGTGTTCAGTTCCGATGTCCGCTCCGGCGCCGCGTAGGCCTGGGACGGCACCCAACCGTCGGCCAGCCGGGCGGTCAGCGACAGCATCCGCGGCTGGTAGGACCCGACCCAGATCTCGACGGGGTGGGCCGGTGCCGGACCGGGCGTCGCCGCGTCCAACGCATGGAACCGGCCGGGCCGGGTGACCGGGCCGGCGGCGGTCCACATCGCGCGGATGACGCCGATCGCCTCCTCCAACGCGGTGACCGCCTGTCCCCTGGTTAGGGCCGGGCCGCCCAGCCGAGCGATCGGGTCCAGGAAATAGCCGGCGCCCAGCCCGAGCTCGACCCGGCCGTCGGTGAGCAGGTCCAGGCTGGCCACGGACCGGGCCAGGACCGCCGGCGGCCGCAGCGGCACGCAGGCGACGTCCGGGAACAGCCGGATCGTCGTGGTCGCGGCGGCCAGATGCGCGAGCAGGGTCCAGGTGTCCAGCAGGTCCGGGTTGTACGGGTGGTCCTGGATGCCGATCAGATCGAGCCCCTGCTGCTCGGCGACCTGGGCCAACCGGACCACGGTCGCCGCCTGCGAGGCGGGATTGGGCAGAAACAGGCCGAATGCGAGCTCGTGACCCAGATCCGGCATCCGACACCCCTTTCCCGTGCCGGGGTCCGCTCCGGGCACCGACCCACCGTAGGGGAGGCGGGCCGAACCCGCTGGCCGATCAGGCCCGGCCGAGCACGCACCAGGCGGTGGCCTCGACGGCGAACGGGGCCGGCGGGAGCCGCTCGACACACTGTCGGCGCAACGCTTCTCGCTGCTGATCGGGCAGCCCGACCAGATAGGCCCCGGCCGGGCCGACCCCCAGGGTGTACGGCTCCCACCACTGGTCCGCCGAGTCGTAGCGCACCGTCACCGTCACCTCGGTGTCCCGCACGACCCTCAGGCCGGCGGCGGTGAACAGCTGCGCCAGGTGCCCGGCCCGGGCGCCGGCCAGGCCGGACTCGTCCGGGCCGGCCGGATCCAGGTCGTGCACCGCGCGCCAGAAGGTGGAGATCGGTCCCCGCTCGCCGGCGTGGTCCCACACAGTGGCGGCGACCGTCCCGCCGGCCCGGACGACCCGGCCCATCTCCCCGAGGCCGGCCACCGGATCCCGCATGAAGTGCACGACCAGCGACGCGGCGGCTAGGTCGAAGGACGCGTCCGGCCAGGGCAGCTCCTCGGCCCGGCCCGATCGCACGTCCAGACCGGGGAACCGGTCCCGGGCGGCGGCCACGAAGGGCGCGGACGGGTCGATCGCGCACACCTGGTCCGGGCCCAGCCGCTCGACCAGCCGGGCGGTCAGCGCGCCGGGTCCGCAGCCCACGTCCAGCGCCCGCGCGCCGGGGACCGGCTCGAGCAGGTCGGCCAGCCGGTCGGCCAGCGGTTCGGAGTACCGGCCCATGAACGCCCCGTACGCCTGGGCGGCCACGTCGAAGCTCACTGGTGCACCATCCTTAGGTCATCAATCCTCGAGGGGTTGGTGATGCGCCCGAGGTGCCGCCCGGTCATCGCCCAGCTCGCTGGACACGGTTGATGTCCACGATGAGATCTGCGAGATCTGGCGGTTCCCCGGGACGTGCCGACCGTCGACAGGGCTGAGCGCCAAAGCTGCGTGCCGCGAGCGCCGATCAGTGAGCGAACCGGCAGACACGTCCCGGCACCATCGGCACCGTACGAGGGCGCCTCCCCACTGGGACTAGCAGCGAGGAGGCTGACGTGAAGTCTGCCAGCAACACCCTGCCCGACCAAGCACCCCAAGACCTGACCGCAGGCCTGGACTGGGCCCGCGACGACCACGCCGTGTCGATCGTCAACGACCGCGGCCGCGAGATTGCCCGGCACACCATCGAGCACACCGCCGCCGGACTGATCGAACTCGTGGCCGTGCTCACCCGCGCCGGCTGCCAGGAGGTCGCGATCGAACGCCCCGACGGGCCCGTGGTCGACGCCCTTCTCGGCGCCGGTGTGACCGTGGTCGTGATCAGCCCGAACCAGGTCAAGAACCTGCGTGGCCGGTACGGCTCGGCCGGCAACAAGGACGACCGGTTCGACGCCTACGTGCTCGCCGACACCCTGCGCACCGACCGGTCCCGGCTGCGGCCACTGGTGCCCGACGCACCGGAAACCGTCGCGCTGCGCCGAATCGTCCGCGCTCGCCGCGATCTGGTCGCCCACCGCGTGGCCCTGGCCAACCAACTGCGCGCCCACCTTCGCCTGGTCTTCCCCGGTGCGGTCGGCCTGTTCCGGCAGATCGACTCGCTGATCACTCTGGCGTTCCTGACCCGTTTCCCGACCCAGGACAAAGCCGACTGGCTCACCCCGACCAGACTCGGCCGGTGGCTGTCCTCGGTCGGCTACTCCGGACGCACCGACCCGGCCGCGTTGCACGCCCATCTGACCGCCGCACCCCGCGGCGCCGCCGGCGACCAGACGGCGTACACCGCGATCACCGCATCCTCCGTTGCCCTGCTCACCGCGATGGTTACCCAGATCAAGGCTCTGGAAGCCCAGATCAGCGCCCAGCTCGACGCGCACGCCGACCAACACATCTTCACCAGCCTGCCCCGCTCGGGCCGCGTCCGGGCCGCCCGGCTGCTCGCCGAGATCGGCGACTGCCGAGCCAAGTTCCCCACCCCGGAAGCGTTGATCTGCCTGGCCGGTGTCGCCCCGTCCACCCGCCAATCCGGAAAGATCCGCGTCGTGGCGTTCCGATGGGCCTGCGACAAACAACTCCGCGACGCCGTCTGCGACTTCGCCGGCGACTCGATCAAGGCCAACCCCTGGGCAGCCGATCTCTACCGAAGAGCCAGAGCACGAGGTCACGACCACCCCCACGCCGTCCGGGTCCTGGCCCGTGCCTGGCTGACCGTCATCTGGCACTGCTGGCAGGACGGCGTGCGCTACGACCCGGCAGAACACCGGGCCCTGCAACGCCTCCTCAACCAAGATCAAAAAAGGGCGGCTTGACACAGGGCTTCTCATCGGCGCTCCTCCACCGCACCCGGATCAGTCCAACGGTGTCGAAACCCGGGCAAAAGGCTCATGCTCAGAGGATGACACAGCCCGACCCCGCCATCGCCGGTTCATTCA
Source organism: Nakamurella multipartita DSM 44233 (assembly GCF_000024365.1). NCBI lineage: Bacteria > Bacillati > Actinomycetota > Actinomycetes > Nakamurellales > Nakamurellaceae > Nakamurella > Nakamurella multipartita. Next base: position 1,800,282 of record NC_013235.1, on the reverse strand, counting down.
ACGCTCCCGCCGCGGGGTACGACGCGCTGATGGGCCGGTACCTGCCCACCCTGGCCCCCGCCTTCGCCGACGCGGCCGGCATCGGTCCGGACCAGACCGTGCTGGACGTCGGCGCCGGCCCCGGCGGCCTGACCACCGAACTGGTCGCCCGGACCGGCGCCGGGAACGTCACCGCCATCGACCCGTCGGAGCCGTTCGTGCAGGCCTGCCGGGACCGCCACCCCGGGGTGGACGTCCGCCTCGGCGTGGCCGAGCACCTGCCGTTCGGCGACGGGACGTTCGACGCCGCCCTGTCCTGCCTGGTCGTCGGGTTCATGACCGATCCGGCGGCCGGGATGGCCGAGATGACCCGGGTGACGCGGCCCGGCGGCGTCGTCGCCACCTGCTTCTGGGACCTGGCCCACATGGAGATGCTGCGCCGGTTCTGGGCCGGCGTCAGTGAACTGGCCGACGGGCCGCGCGGCGAGGTCCCCCGCCCCGGCAGCCGGGAGGGCGATCTGCCCACGCTGCTGACCGAGGCCGGGTTGACCGACGTGCGTGAGCTGACCCTGGACACCCACGCCCGGTACACGAACTTCGAGGACTGGTGGAACCCGCTCACCCTGGGCATCGGCCCGGCCGGCGTCTACTGCCGCGCCCTGGACGACGATCAGCGCCGCGCCCTGCAGGATGCCTGCCGGACCCGGTTCGACCGGCCGGACGAGCCCTTCACGCTCACCGCCCGGGCCTGGTGCGCGGTCGGCCGCCGGCCGGACTGACCCGGCCGGCCCCAGTCGACCTCAGCCGACCTCAGCCGGCTGGTCGGCCAGCAACTCGGCCAGCCCGCGCAGGGTCAGGGCCAGGCCGAGCTCGAAGCCACGTTCGGCCCGGTCCGCTCCGAGCGTCGCCCGGCCCAACGCGGTCTGCATCGGCGAATCGATCGCCGGGTTGTCGTCCCAGATCACCGACGGCGCGCCGACGTCGAGAGCGGCGCCCAGGCACAGGTTGTCCAGCATGGTGATGGCCAGCACGATCGAATCGGGCCCGAAGCCGGAGCGGGCCAACACGCCGGCCAGGGCGCCATACTGCCGCAGCGTCACCGGGTCGGTGATGGTCTGCGCGACCAGTGGCGGGATCGCCGCCGGGTGGGCGGCGAAGGCGTCGCGATAGCTGCGCGCCCAGGCCGCGACGGCCTCCGGCCACGGAGTGTCGCCGGCGATGGGCGCGAACCGGCCGGCCAGCAGACCGCGGATGCCCTCGACGATCTGGGCTCGCCCAGCCACATGGTGGTACAGCGAGGACACGCTGACCCCCAGCTTCTGGGCCACCTCGGGCACGGTGAACCGGCCGGTGCGATCCAGCAGGTTCAGCGCGGTCCGGCAGATGAGCTCGCGGGACAGGATGGGCTGGGACGGGCGGGGCACGCGGCTCAGTCTGCCCGGTGCACGACGGTCCCGTCGACGACGGTGAGCGGCACCGGCGCCTGCGCGAACTCGTCCGGGGCAGCGATCAGCGGGTCCAGCCCGAAGGCGGACAGGTCGGCCCGCAGCCCGACGGCAATCCGGCCGCTGACCTGGCCCAGCCCGGCCGCCTCGGCCGCGGCCGTGGTGTAGCCGCGCAGGGCCTGCGCGGCGGTCAACGCCTGCCCGGGCTGCACCGGGTCGGCGTCGCCGCGCCCGTGCGGGCGGCGCAGCTGGGCGTCGGCGATCACCCCGCGCGGGTCGAACGGGGCCACCGGCCAGTCCGAGCCGAGCGCCAGTCGAGCCCCGGCGTCGGCCAGGTCGCGGCACCGGAACGCGCGCCGGGCCCGGTCGGGACCCAGCCGCTGCGACCAGTTGTCACTCTGATCGGCGCTGGTGTACAGCGTGCAGTGGGTGGGTTGCATGCTGGCGGTGACATCCAGGGCCCGGAACCGGCCGACCAGCTCGGTGGGGATCGTCTCGATGTGCTCGATCCGGTGCGGCACCCGCCCGCGGCGGGTCCCCGACAGCGCGTCCAACACGTACCGCACTCCGGCGTCGCCGATCGCATGGGTCACGACCGGCACCCCGCGGTCGGCCAGATATCTTGCCGCCCAGACGTATTCGGCCGGGTCGGGCCAGAACGGGGCGGTGCTCTCGCCGTGCGTGTCGGCGTGGGACAGCCAGGCGGTGCCGCCGTCGACGGTGCCGTCGATCATGAACTTGACCCCGTCCACCCGCCACCGCGCGCCGCCGGAGCGCTGCCGGTCGACCAGCTCGTCCAACTCCGCGCGGGTGACGCCGGGCATGCAGAACGGGGCGAACCGCAGACGCAGCGGCAGGCCACCCGCGTCGTTGTCGGAGCCGTCCAGATGGGTGACCAGCTCAGCCGAATCGGCCTCGAAGTCCATCGCGTTCCCGGCGGTCAGACCGGCCGCGGCCATCCGCTGCAGCAGATCCCGGAACCGCTGCCGGCGCACCGACCGGCTCTGCTCCGGCACCACCGCCTGGACCAGCTCGTAGGCCGGGATCTCCAGGAGATGCCCGGTGGGCACACCGTGCTCGTCGCAGACGATGGTCGCTCCGCCGGCGAACTCGCGGGGACCGTCGATGCCGGCCCGCTTGAGCGCGGCCGGCGAGGCGATCGCCGCGTGCGCGTCGAACATCAGGACGAGCACCGGGATGTCGCCGACCGCCCGGACCAGCGGCTCGTGGGTGAGCGGGGTGCGGCCGAACGCGTTCGGGTTCAGTCCCCAGCCCAGCACCCACTCCCCCGGCTCGTCCCGCTGGGCCCGGCGCAGCGCGGCGGTGAGCTCGTCCAGGTCGCGGACGGCGGACAGGTCGGCGCCGCGGGTCAGATCCAGCCCCAGAACCGGATGGATGTGGCCGTCGACGAGGCCCGGGGTCACGGTGGCCGCGCCCAGCTCGATCACCCGGGTGCCGGTGCCACGCCAGGCGGTGACCTGTGAGCGGTCGCCGACGGCGGTGATGGTCCCGCCGGTGATCGCGACCGCGGTGGCGGCCGGGCGGCTCGGGTCCAGGGTGTGCACGGTGTCGGCGGTGACGATCAGGTCGGGGTTCACGGGGCCAGCTCCTCGTCGGTCGGTTCGGCGGCCGGGATGTGCCTGTCCTCGGCGTGCACGGCGCCGATGCCCGCGTACACGGCCGGCCGGCGGGCCTTGAGCACCCGGGCCGCGAGGGCGGCGGCCCCGAAGGTGACCGGCACGATGCCGACCAGCAGCACGTTCGTCACGCCCTCGGCGGTGGTCAGCAGGTCGATGTGCAGGGCCAGCGCGATTGCCGCGGCGGTCAGCAGCACCGCGGCCAGCGCGGCGCAGGTGGTGGCGACCCGGGCCGAGACGGTGTGCCGGCGGCGCCAGAAGTAGGCGACCACCGCGAACGAGGTCAGCGCCTGCAGCGCGATGATGCCGACGACGCCCGGCGTGTTCACCTTGAGCAGCAGGTCCGTGTAGGGGTCGGCGCCGGCGATGGCGAACGCGGCGATCACCACCGCGGCCAGGATCGACTGCACCGCCCCGGCCACCGACGGCGAACCGAACCGGGGGTGGGTGTGCGCCAGTTTCGCCGGCAGCAGACCGTCCCGGGCCAGGTTGAACGTGTAGCGGTTGATCGCATTGTGGAAGGCGATCTGCGAGGCCAGCACGCTGGTCATGATCAGCACGTACATCACGTCGGAGGCCCAGGGACCCACGTACTGCTCGATGGCCACGAAGAACAGCGACGCCGGGTCGGCGGCGGCCGCCGACAGGACGCCCTCGTTCCCGTACGCCTGGATGATCGCCCAGACGATCAGGCAGTAGAACAGTCCCATGAAGACCACCGCGCCGTAGGTGGCGCGCGGGATCGAACGCTGCGGATCGCGCGCCTCCGGGCGGTACAGGGCGGTCGACTCGAAGCCCATGAACGCGGCGAAGCAGAACGCGAGCACGCCGATCATGCCCGGCGCGAACATCGCTTCCGGGCTGAACGAGGCGGCCGACAGGGCACTGGTGTCCGGGGCCCCGCCCTGCACGATCACCGCGCCGGCCAGCAGGGCCAGGATCGCCGTCTCGGCGACCAGCAGCACCCCGAGGATCTTGGCGCCGACATCGATGCCGCGGCGGCCGACGAACCAGACGATCACCACGGCGACGAGCGCGGCCGCCCACCAGGGCACGTCGAGTCCGGTGAAGGTGGCGATCGCGTCGGCGACCTGCTGGCCGAGCAGCCCGTACACGCCGATCTGCAGGGCGTTGTAGGCAACGACGGCCAGCACGCCGGAGGACATGCCCATCGTCCGGCCCAGGCCCAGCGTGATGTAGCTGTAGAACGCGCCGGCGCCGCCGGTGTGCCTGGTCATCGCCATGAAGCCGACCGCGAACAGGGCGAGGACCGCACCGGCGGCCAGGTAGCCGGCGGGGGCACCGATGCCACCGACCAGGATCGCCACCGGGGCCACTCCGGCCATCACGGTCAGCGGGGCGGCCGCGGCGATCACCAGGAAGGCGATCCCGCCGGCGCCCAGCGCGTTGGTCTTGAGGTGTTCCGGGGGTGCCCCGGGGGACGTCGGCATACGGCCTCCCGGGGTGGATCGATCAGTGGCGCTGGGGGCGGACAGGCTCACCGGCTTGCTCCTTCTTGAGCAGGGTAGGACGGGGCGGCGGTCGTGTCGGTGCTGGTGGAGAGGCTATGGTTAAACCGAAACAGATTCGGTTTCGGTTCTTAGGATGGAACCACCGGAGCTGCCTGTCAAGACCTGAATTCAGACAATGGGTTGCCGTCGCCGCCGCGGGGAACACGACTGGTGCCGGCCCGTCCGACCACCGCCGATCCGGTCGGTTCCCGGGCCGCTCACCTTGACGAGAGGGGACCGCATGACGGCGACCGAACCACGCCCGGCGACCACCACCGATGCCGGTATTCCGGTAGCCAGCGACGAGCACTCGCTGACGATCGGGCCCGACGGCCCGCTGCTGCTGCAGGATCACTACCTGCTCGAGCAGATGGCCAACTTCAACCGCGAGCGCATCCCGGAGCGCCAGCCGCACGCCAAGGGCGGCGGCGCCTACGGCACGTTCGAGGTCACCCAGGACGTGAGTGCCTACACCCGGGCCGCGGTCTTCGCGCCCGGCGCGAAAACCGATCTGCTGATCAGGTTCTCCACCGTGGCCGGGGAGCGCGGCTCACCCGACACCTGGCGTGACCCCCGAGGCTTTTCGATCAAGTTCTACACATCGGAAGGCAACCTGGACATCGTCGGCAACAACACCCCGGTGTTCTTCATCCGGGATCCGATGAAGTTCCAGCACTTCATCCGGTCGCAGAAGCGGCGCTCGGGCAACAACCTGCGCGATCACGACATGCAGTGGGACTTCTGGACCCTGTCCCCCGAGTCGGCGCATCAGGTCACCTGGCTGATGGGCGACCGCGGCATCCCGCGCACCTGGCGGCACATGAACGGCTACTCCAGCCACACCTACCTGTGGATCAATGCCGCGGGCGAGAAGTTCTGGGTCAAATATCATTTCAAGACCGACCAGGGTGTCGAGTGCTTCACCCAGGACGAGGCCGACCAGATGGCCGCGGTCGACACCGATTACCACCAGCGGGATCTGTGGGAACACTTGGAGGCCGGCGAGTTCCCCAGCTGGACCCTCAAGATGCAGATCATGCCGTTCGAGGAGGCCAAGACCTACCGGTTCAACCCCTTCGATCTGACCAAGGTGTGGCCGCACAGCGACTACCCGCTGCACGAGGTGGGCCGGCTCACCCTGAACCGGAACGTCACCGACTATCACACCGAGATCGAGCAGGCCGCGTTCGAGCCGAACAACCTGGTCGCCGGCACCGGCCTGTCCCCGGACAAGATGCTGCTGGCCCGCGGGTTCTCCTACGCCGACGCGCACCGCGCCCGGCTCGGGGTGAACTACAAGCAGATCCCGGTCAACGCGCCCAAGGTGCCGGTGCACGCCTACTCCAAGGACGGCCGGATGCGGATCACCCCGGTGACCGACCCGGTGTACGCGCCCAATTCCTACGGCGGCCCGGCGGCGGACCCGTCGCTGACCGACGACGGCGGCCGCTGGCACGCCGACGGCGAGATGGTGCGCACCGCCTACACGCTGCGCCCCGAGGACGACGACTGGGGCCAGGCCGGCACGCTGGTCCGGGAGGTCCTGGACGACGCGGCGCGGGGCCGGTTGGTGGACAACATCGTCGGCCATCTGCTCAACGGGGTCAGCGAGCCGATCCTGGCCCGGGCCTTCGAGTACTGGCGCAACGTGGACAAGAACCTGGGCGACCGCGTCGAGCAGGGCGTGCGGGCCAAGCAGGACGAGAAGGACCCCAAGGCGGCCAAGCAGGGCAACCCGGCTCGGGAGTCCATGCAGGCCAAGGCCTGATTCTCACGGCCTGATTCTCAGGGCCTGATTCTCACGGCCTGATTCTCACGGCCTGATTCAGGGTCGTCGGACACCGGCGCGGACCGCAGCCGCGCCGGTGTTCACGATCGAGGTGTCGGTGGCCACCCCCATCACGTGCACGCCCTTGGCCGCCACCCGGCGCGCCTCGTCGGGGTCTGCGGTCAGGTAGCCGCTGGCCACGTCCAGCGCGGCCAGCCGGGCGAACGCGTCGTCCACCGCGGCGAGCACGTCCGGGTGGGTGGCCCGGCCCAGATGGCCCATGGACGCGGCCAGGTCGTTGGGTCCGATGAACACCCCGTCCACCCCAGGCACGGCCGCGATCGCCTCCAGATTGTCCAGGCCGAGCCGGGTTTCGATCTGCACGAGGACGCAGATCTGGTCGTCGGCGGTCCGCAGGTAGTCGGCCCGCTGGCCGTACCCGGCGGCCCGGCTGCCGCTGGACACCCCGCGGATGCCGGCCGGCGGGTAGCGGGTCGCCCGTACCGCGTCGGCGGCCGCCTCGGCGGTCTCGATGTAAGGGATGAGCAGGGACTGGGCGCCGGCGTCGAGCACCCGCTTGATCAACACCGGATCCGACCACGCCGGACGGACCAGGGCGGCCACGTCGAACGCGGCCAGCACCTGCAGCTGGGTGATCAGCTCGGGCACGTCGTTGGGCGAATGCTCGGTGTCCAGCAGGATCCAGTCGAAGCCGGCCCCGGCCAGTTGTTCGGTCAGCGCCGGCGAGCCCAGCGTGGCGAAGATGCCGATCAGCTGCTCCCGGCGCTGCAGTCGTTGCCGGAAGTCGTTCACCGGTGCGGTCACCTAAGTTCTCCTCTGCCCTGGGTGGGTCGCGTGCCTCGGGTGCGGCGCGGTCAGGGTGTCACGGACCCGGGACGGATAGCCATCGCCGGACTACAGTGGGTCGATGGGACGGACCGCGCCAGTGGCAACCCATCCGGCTCAGCGCACCCGGAGCGGACCCGGCCGATCAGGCCCGACGGCGGCGGACGAGGAACCGGTCCGCCCGGCCCTGGTCGCTCCGGTCCCCGTGCCCGGGCTGCTCACCGGGTCGCGCGCCGAGGGGCGGGCCGTTCGCCGCGACGTCGAACTGCGGGACATCTCGGCCTATCGCAAGGCCTATCCGGTGCGGGCCTGGGTGGTGGAGAACACCGACTTCACGCTGCGCAACGTCGTGCTCAACGGACTGGGGTTCACCGAGATCGTCGGGGCCAACGTCCTGCTGTATGAGAAGGCCGTGCGCGACCCGGCGATCATCCCGTCGCTGAACAGGTTCCTGACGTCCACCCTGGACGCCTACCGCGGCATCCCGATCTGGCACCGGTTCTACCGGCAGGCGGTCCAGGGCACCGTGCGGGCCATGGGAGACGGACCCCCGGATTTCACGACGGCCGCGTCGGCGTACGTACCGTTCGCCGACGCCAAGGGCGAGGCCCGAGTCGCCGCGATCTCGCGCCAGGGGTCGAGCAATCCGGGCCAGCAGGCCGGGTGGGACAGCGTGCCGGGATTCGACGAGGACAGCCCGGACCAGCAGGTCGGGGTGATCGTGAAGGCGACGGTGAGCCGCGCCCGCGGGGATGCGGTGGCGTTCTTCAACGTCGGGGAGTTGCAGATTCGGGGCCCGGTGGACTGCGTGGTCGACACGTCCTACCAGATGCAGGACATCAAGCCGAACATGTTCATCCCGATGAAGATGAAGGGTGAGCGGGGCGGCCCGCCGTTGGACGACGGCATCGGCAACGCCGACCTCTGACGGCCGGCACGCACCACGGTGCGCGCCGGCCACCAGAGAAGGAGCAGGTCAGGCCGCGAGCGCCTTGGCCTTGAGCTTGTCGAACTCGGCCTGGTTGATCGCGCCGCTGTCCAGCAGGGACTTGGCCGAGGCGATCTGGTCGGCCGGGTTGGTGCTCGCTCCGGCCACCGACTTGATGTACTCGTTCTGCGCTTCCTGCACGGCCTTCATCTGCTCGAGCTGCCGCTCGTGCATGCCCTTGCCGCGGGCCAGCAGGTAGACCAGGATGCCGAGCCACGGGATGAGGATCACGAACAGCACCCAGAAGGTCTTGGCCACCCCACCGATGTCCCGGCTGCGGAAAATGTCGCCGAAGATCCAGAACAAGCACATGATCCAGGCGAAGAAGAGAAAGAATTCCAGCAGGGCAAGCAGGAACGACCCGTTGTCGTTGAACATCGATGAGCCTCTCGGTATGGCAGTGGGCGCCTGGTCCGGCGCCCGATCAGTATCGGTCACTCCTGCATCAACAGCATCAACCGACCAGGGTGAGCCGCGCGCGTCACACCGATGGATTTTCTGAGAGCTTTCTGAGACCGCCGCCGCAGGCTGGATCGCGCCGCCCCTGCTCGGCGGCGCGAAGGGAGCGCCCGGTGAAGATCCCCGGATGGGTGTCATTGCCCCGATCGACCGCCGATCTGGCCATCCTGGATCGGCCCGAGGAACCCGTCGACCCGACCCGGGGCAACACCCGGTTGACCGCGGCGACCGGGATCGTGCTGGTCGCCCTGCTGGCCGTGGAGGCCGTCACCCTGCTCAGCGTGCGGCAGTTGCTCACCCTGCACGTGATCGTCGGCGCCCTGCTCATCGGACCGGTGGTGCTCAAGTCGGCCAGCACGGCCTACCGCTTCACCCGGTACTACTCCGGCGCCCCCACCTACCGGCGCAAGGGTCCACCGCCGCTGCCGTTGCGCTTGCTCGGACCGCTGATCATCGTGGCTGCCCTGGCCGTGCTGGGGACCGGCGTCGCGCTCATCCTGGTCGGGCCGAGCGGCTCCGGCCTGCTGCTCACCGCCCACCAGACGAGCTTCTGGTTCTTCGTGGCGTTCCTGGCCGTGCACCTGCTCGGGCATCTGTGGGACGCGATCGTGGTGTCCTGGCGCGAGCTGCGGGCCTCGCTGTCCGGCGCGGCCGCCCGGCGACGGCGCTGGCGCTATCTGAGCATCGTGCTCGCCCTGGTGGTCGGGGTCGCTGCGGCCACCCTGCTGGTGCCGTCCACCTCCCCGTGGACGAGCCGGCCGGCCGGGCACTCGGCCACCGCGCGACCGTGAGCGGGGCGGGTGACCGCAGCCGCGGCACCCGTGATTCTGAGAAGACTCTGACTCGCCGCCCGCATGCTCGGCTCTGACCGAACCACCCGAGCCAGGGAGGCGAGCACATCGTGGCTGCCCGGAACTCCTTCGACCACCCCACCACCGGGCCGTACCTGCGGCGACGTGTGCGCCGGATCACCATGTGGGTGGCCGGTGTGGCCGGCGTCGGGTCGGCGGTGCTGACCGTCAGCCTGGCCGAGGCCGCGCACAGTGCCGCCTCGGTCGCGACCACGAGCACCGTCGAGGCCGATCCGACGACACCCACCACGGTCACGGCGCCCTCGACCCAATCCGCCGCCCCCTCGGCGGCACCGTCGGCCCCGTCGTCGGCCAGTGCGCCGACCCACCTCACCGTGCCACCGACCACGGCCGCGCCCACGGTCCCGGCCGCGCCCACCCGGTCGCCGAACCAGAGTCAGGGCCGCTCCCACGCGCAGTCCGGAGGTTCTTGAACTCTCAGATACCGCCGGGAATGCATACAGCAGGCCCACAGGTCGGGCCCCGATGGTCAAGGTGGGCCGATCGTCCAGACCGACCCGGAGAGGCGAGACCACCGATGAACAACTCACAGATACCCGCACCGACGGGCGCCGGCCTGCGGCGTCGCGTCCGGGCGCTGACCTTTGGTGTGGTGGGCGCGGCCGTGGTCGCCAGCGCCGGCATCACCGCCGGCATCGCGCACGCGCAGAGCGCGCAGGAGTACGCCGCCGACGCCGACTCGTCGGCCGCGTCCACGGCCACCGGGTCGACCACGTCATCGTCGTCCGCCGCCCCGACCTCCACGTCGTCGGCCGGGACGTCCACTCCCTCGTCGTCCACTCCCTCGGCCAATTCCTCGTCGGCCGGTTCCACCACCAGCTCGTCGACCAGTTCCTCGACGGTGGCCGCGCCGACCCCCACCACCAGCGCGGCCGGCAACGGTCACGCCAGCTCGGGAGGCTCGTGATGAGCGCCGCCGATCTGGAGGTGGAGACCACCGCCCGGCTGGACTTCGAGGTGTGGTCGACCACCGCGACACTGGTGGTCACCGACGCCGCCGCCCTGGCGACCGCCGGCGCCCGGCTGCGCGAGGTCCTGGCCGAGGTCGACGCCACCTGCAGCCGGTTTCGCGACGACTCGGAGATCAACCGGCTGCTGCGGCGGCCCGGGCACCCGGTCGGCCTGTCCCCCACCCTGAACGACGCCCTCGGGCACGCCCTGCGGGCCGCCTCGGCCACCGGCGGCCTGGTCGATCCCACGGTCGCCGCCGCCGTCGTCGCCGTCGGGTACGACCGGGACATCGCCGATGTGCTGGACCGCGCGCTGACCGGGACCCTGCCGCTCGGCAGCGACCTGGGCCCGGCCGCGCCCGGCGCCGGGTGCGTGCACCACGACCAGCACGCGGCCACCGTCATCGTGCCGGCCGGCGTCGGCCTCGACCTCGGGGCGACGGCCAAGGCGTTCGCCGCCGACCGGGCCGCCACCGCCATCGCCAACCGGGTCGGCGGCGGTGTGCTGGTCGGGCTGGGCGGCGACATCGCCGTGGCCGGAACGGCTCCCGTCGGCGGTTGGCGCATCTCGGTCGCCGACGATCACCGGCTTCCCGGCACCGCCTACCAGACGGTGGCGATCGAGTCCGGCGGGCTGGCCACCTCGTCGATCATGACGCGCCGGTGGCCGACCGCCCGGGGCTGGCGGCACCACCTCATCGACCCGCGGACCGGCGACAACCCGGACCCGTACTGGCGAACCGCGTCGGTCGCCGCCGCCACCTGCGTGGATGCCAACGCCGCGGCGACCGCGGCCATCATCCTCGGCGCCGCTGCCCCGACCTGGCTGGCCGAGCGCGGCTTGCCGGCCCTGCTGGTCGACATCGACGGCCGGATCACCACTGTCGCGGGCTGGCCCGCAGCTGCGGAGCACTGATGGACACCCAACTTCTCTGGTTCGCCAGTCGCGCCACCGGCGCCGTCTCGCTGGTGCTGTTCACCGCGGTGATGGTGCTGGGCATCCTCACCGCGGGCCGAGCCGAACTCGCCGCCCTCCCCCGGGCCGGGGTGCAGCGGCTGCACCGGACACTGTCGATGGTCTCGGTCGCGTTCCTGGCCGTGCACATCGTGACCGCGATCGCCGACGGCTACGTCGATCTGGACTACTGGGACGTCATCCTGCCGTTCGGCGCCGGGTACGACCCGTTCTGGATCGGGCTGGCCACCGTCGCGGTCGATCTGCTGCTGGCGATCGGCATCACCAGCGCGCTGCGGCGGAGGTTGCCGCTGCGCATCTGGCGGGCGGTTCACCTGACGGCCTATGCGATGTGGCCGCTGGCGCTGGCCCACGGTTGGGGCGTCTCCGGCGGGGACGGTCACCAGCTGTGGATGATCGTCATCGACATCGTCTGCATCGTCGCGGTTCTCGCCGCCGTCGCGTTCCGGCTCCGGCCGGACCGGCACCCCGACAGCGTCGCCCGCGCGGCGGCCGCGGTCGTGCACCCCCCGACTCGAGTGGAGGCCAACCGGTGACTGCCGTGATGACGCACCCGAGCGAGCTGTTGCCCCCGACCGCCGGCGACCGGTTGCTGCCGGCCCGACCGGGCATCGGCCTGACCGTCCACCACCGCCGGGTGGGCGCGCTCCCCCACCGGTCCGCGACCGAACTGGCGGCCATGGTGGACGCCGCCGGACTGCAGGGCCGGGGCGGCGCCGGGTTCCCCACCGCCCGCAAGATCGCGGCGGTCGCCGCCGCGGTCGGCAAGACGCGTCGGCCCGCCGTGGTGGTGGCCAACTGCTGCGAGGGCGACCCGACCGCGGCCAAGGACCGGGTCCTGATCGACCGGTCGCCGCACCTGGTGATCGACGGCGCCGTGGCCGCCGCGCGCGCGGTGCGGGCCGACCGGGTGGTCCTGGCCGTGCATCACGGCTCGCCGGCCCGGCAGACCCTTGCGGTCGCGCTGACCGAGCGACCGGACGAGCGTGTCCGCATCGAGGTGGTCGCCGTGCCGGCGCGCTACCTGGCCTCGGAGGCGACGGCCCTGCTGCGGTTCCTGGACACCGGGGATGCCCGCCCGGCGGGCCGGCTGCCGATCTGGGAGAAGGGCGTCGAGGGCCGGCCGACGTTGGTCGACAATGCCGAGACGTTCGCCCATCTCGCGCTGATCGCCCGCTTCGGCGCCGGCTGGTTCGGCGCCGTCGGCCACCCGGCCGAGCCGGGCACGATGCTGCTCACCCTCGGCGGCGCCGTTCCCCGGCCCGGCGTGATCGAGGTGCCCACCGGCGCCTCCGTCCGGGATGTGCTGGCCTGCGCCGGATCTCGCCCGACCGGCTGGGCGTTGATCGGCGGGCTGGCCGGACGCTGGATGAACCTGGACCGGTCCGCCGGGATCGGCCTGAGCACCCCGGAGCTCAAGGAGATCGGGATGACCCGCGGGGTCGGCTCCCTCACCGTGCTGCCGCCCGGCGCCTGCCTGCTGCAGGAGACGACCCGGATCGTCACGCACCAGGCGCAGGCCGGTGCCCGGCAGTGCGGGCCGTGCATGTTCGGCCTGCCGGCGATCGCCGCCGATCTGGCCGCGCTGGCCGCGGGCGATCACGACGCGCTGGCCCGGCTGCATCGCCGGCTGCCGGTGATCGACGGTCGCGGCGCCTGCGGTCATCCCGACGGGACGGTCGCGCTGACCGCCAGCGCGCTCGGGTCGATGAACGCCGACGAACCCGGTCACCTGCAACGCCATCTGGCCGGGGTGCCGTGCCGGGCCAGCGCGACCGTGCCGCTGGGCGCGATGAGCGGGGTGCGGTCATGACGGCCCCGCGCACGCTCACGGTGGACCCGATCGCCTGCCGGGCCCACGGCCTGTGCGCCGACGAACTGCCCGAGGCGATCACGCTGGACGAGTGGGGCTACCCGATCCTGCCGTCCGGACCGGTGCCGCGCCATCTGGTGCGGCGGGCCAAGGCGGCCGCCGCGGCCTGCCCGGTGTGGGCCCTGCGGCTGGCCTCTCGCGCCTCGTAGGCAACCGGCCCCGGGGCCCTCCTAGATTGGGCGGGTGCCCACTCGCGGAGACCAGCTGCTCATCATCCCGGCGTCGGGGCCCGACGTCCTGATCCTGTTGCCCGGCTTCATGATCGCCGCGGCGTCGTACACGGTGCTGGCCCAGGCGGTGGCCGGCTCCGGCTCGACGGTGATCGTCCCGCAGCTCTACCGCCGCGGGCTCGGCGCGCTGACCGGGCGGGTGCCGGTGGCCACCGAGGCCGCCGCCGCGGCCGATCTCGTGCGTTCGGTGGCGGCCGACCGGCCGGGCGCCCGGATTCATCTGGGTGGCCATTCCCGCGGCGGCCAGGCGGCCTGGCGGGCCGCCGGGCAGCTCCGCGACGACGATCGGCCGGCGTCGGTGGTGCTGCTGGACCCGGTCGACGGCCAGGGCCGGCGCCCGAGCGGCCCGACCGCCACTGCGCAGGAAGCGGCCTTCACGGTGCCCGCGCTCATCGTCGGCGCCGGGGTCGGCGGGCGGTGCGCGCCCGAGGGGATCAACCACCGGCAGTTCGCCCGGGCGACGCCGGCCGCCCGGCACATGCTGGTGCCGGGCCTGGGTCACGCCGACCTGCTCGACGGCCGGGGCCGTGACCTGGGCCGCCGGCTCTGCGGCGGCGGGCCCGACCCGGACGCCGCCCGGTCCGCCATCGCCGCGCTGATCGGGGCCTGGATCACCGCCGTCGCCACCGCCACCCCGCTGCCGACGGTCCCGGGTGCGACGCTGCTGCGGTGATTACCCGGCACTGGTCGTGGGTACGCGCTGCTCCAAGCCGCCGACCAGAGAGTGAGCCCGTCATGACCACTTCGAACCCGGAGTTCACGGCCCAGCGCCGGCTCGGCAAGTTCTTCGAACGCGACGACGGCGCCGACTTTCCGTTCTACGCCGGCCAACCGATCGAGATCGCGGCGTGGAAATGGATCGTGATGATCCTGGCCGCCGCCGCCGGATTCCTGGCGTTGTCATTGATCCCGGCCGGAAGCAATCTCGCCCAGCTCGGCGTTCGCATCCTGTTCGTCGCCATCCCGTTGGCCGCCTTCATCGCCTTCACCGGGAAGTGGTGGCGCTGCATCTTCCGGCCCCTGCACGGCCGGGACCTGCTGACCATCCTCGCGTTCTGGCTGATCAATCTGGCGCTCACCGGCCTGGTGGCGGCGGTCATCAATGGCCTGTACCCCGGTCATCTCGTCGCGAACCAGGCGGCCGACGGCCTCACGACGGCTGGCGACCTGGCCTTCTTCTATGTCGGGACCTTCATCCAGCTCTTCGGTGAGGAATTGTTCAGCCTCATCCCGTTCCTGGCGGTGCTGTACTTCGCCTATTCGAAGGCCGGTCTGTCCCGCACCGCCTCGGTGCTCATCGCCTGGGTGGTGACCGCCATCTGGTTCGGCGCCGCGCATCTGCCCACCTACGACTGGAACGTGCTGCAGTGCTTCCTGGTCATCGGTTGGCCCGGATTGTGCTGACCCTGGCCTACATCCGGACCAAGAACATCCTGGTCGCGTTCGGAGCGCACCTGCTCGTCGACTGGGCGATCTTCACCGTGACCCTCCTCGCCGGCTGATGGGCATCCATCGGATCTACTCGTCGGGCATCGTGGCGTAGGTGGGTGCGCCGGCCGTCTCGTACGTCAGGTGCGCGGCCCCGCCCGGGTAGATCTGCGAGGCGGTCAGACGCAGCGCGGTGGGCACGGTCCCGCCGTCGAAGACCTTCTTGCCGGTGCCCAAGACCAACGGGTACACCCACAGATTCATCGTGTCGACCAGGCCCAGCCGCAGCAGGGACTGCACCATGTCCAGGCTGCCGATCACCTGCACCTCGTCGTAGCGCTGCTTCAGGGCGGTGATGCTCTCGCCGAAATCACCGCTGAGCAAGGTCGATCCGGACCAGTTGAGCGGCTCGGCCAGGGTGCGGCTGGCCACGTACTTGGGAACACTGTTCAGCAGTGCGGTGAACGGCATCTCGGCCGGCGCCTGGGGCCAGTACTGGGCGAAGATGTCGTAGGTCTTGCGGCCCAGCAGCAGCGCTTTCATGCTGCTGGCCTCCTGGTACATCACCTCGCCGGACTCCGGGTCCGAGACCGGCCATTGCCAGCCCCCGTGCTCGAAGCTGCTCTCGCGGTCCTCGTCCGGTCCGCCCGGGGCCTGCGCGACGCCGTCCAACGTCATGAACTCGGTGACGATCAGCTTGCCCATGGTGTGCTCCTTGGTCGGTGGGTGCCTTCCCCCGGTCAGACGGCGTGGCCGCACCGAATTCATCGCCAGCCCGCCGACGGGTTTGACGAACGGCCGTCCGGCGGTGATAGTTAGGCATGTGCCTAACTATCACGACGAGCTGGACGCCGTGCTCCGCGCGCTCGCGGATCCGACGCGCCGGGCCGTCGTGGAGCGGTTGGCCAAGTCCCCCGCCGTCGTGTCCGAACTGGCGGCGCCGTTCTCGATGGCGTTGCCCTCGCTCCTGCAGCACCTGCGGGTGCTGGAGAACGCCGGACTGATCACGTCCGAGAAACACGGGCGGGTGCGCACGGTGAGCCTGCGGCCGGGCGCCCTGGACGTGCTGCACCTGTGGCTCGGCGAGCAGCGAACCCCCGCCGAACACCAGGCCGACCGGCTCGGCCTGCATCTGACCCGCACCACCGGAAAGGAAACCTGAGATGACCCGTGTGCGCATCGATCTGAACATCTCGCTGGACGGCTACGCCTCCTCGGCGAACCCCACCCCGGAGAATCCGATGGGCGAGGACTGGGGCCGCCTGGTCGGCGCCTACACCGCGACCCGGACGTTCCGCCGGCGCGTCCTGGGCGACACCAGCGGCGCCGGCACCACCGGGGTCGACGATGCCTACGCCACCGGGTACTTCGAGGGTATCGGGGCGGAGATCATGGGGGCGGCTATGTTCGGCCTGCATTCGTTCCCCGACGACCCGGACTGGAAGGGTTGGTGGGGGGACGAGCCGCCGTTCCACGCCCCGGTCTACGTGCTGACCCACACCGCGCCGCGGCCGTCCATGCCGATGCAGGGTGGGACGACCTTCCACTTCCGCTCCCCCGCCGCCATCGAGGAGGTGCTCGCCGAGGCGACGGCGGCGGCCGGCGGCCTGGACGTGCGGGTCGGCGGCGGCGTCGGCACCGCTCGCGCCTTCCTGCTCGCGGGCCTGGTCGACGACCTGCACGTCTCGATCGCGCCGATCCTGCTGGACCGGGGCACCCGGCTGTGGGACGACCTGCGCGGCCTGGAAATCACCCATCAGGTGCGCTCGGAAGTGGCCGAAAGCGGCACCATCCACGTCACCTTCACCCGATAGGACCTGTCCATGACGATCGAACGGCGGCTGGCCCGTTCCGGTTTCACCCTCACCCGCGACTATCCGGTGGCCGTCGACCGGATCTGGACCGCCTTCGCCCAGGAGGACCAGAAACTGCAGTGGTTCGGTGGCGGCGCGGCCATCGAGCCCCGGGAGTGGTCGTTCGACTTCCGGGTCGGTGGCCGCGACGTGGCCGAGGGAAAGTTCCACCGGGGCCCGGTCACCCGGTACGTGGCCACCTATACCGACATCGTCGAGCCCGTCCGCATCGTCACCACCTACGACATGTGGATCGACGGGATCCACATGTCGACCTCAGTGGCCTCGTTCGAGTTCGAGCCGATCGCGGGCGGCACCCGGTTCACGCATGTCGAACACGGGGTCTTCTTCGACCAGTTCTGGGCCGACGGGCCGAACCGGGAGACCGGCAGCCGGGGCCTGCTCGACACGTTGGGCGCCTACCTGGCGCGAACCGGCTGAGCGCTCGTGGCTCAGTGCAGGCTGAACGGCGGGTAGCGGTCGGTGAGCAGCAAGGTGGCGTAGGCGGAGACTCGCAGCGCCCACCGCCCGACGCCGACGACGAAATCGAACAGGCCGCGTGGATACCGCCCGGTGAACAGGATGGCGAACCAGGCGATGATCACCGCGAACGCGGCGCCGATGAACAGGAAGAACAGCACGATCAGGTGCGGGATCACCAGGAACCATTTGACCAGCGGTAGCCACCGGTTGAGTTGCTTCTCGACGTCGGGGTAGTCCAGATCCAAGTGAATGGCCTGTTCCTCCACGGTGGAGGGATAGCGGTCGGTCAGCAACGCGCCGTAGGCCGCGACCCGCGCGGTGAAGCGGTTGAACTGCAACGCGAAGTCGAACCACCAACGTGGATACCGGCGCCGGAACAAGATCATCAGCAGGGTGGCACCGAACAGCCCACCGGCAATGCCGCCGGCCGATCGCGAAACCTGGCTGACCACCTCGCCGGTCGCGGTGACGACGGTGGTGGTCGAGACGGCCGTGCCCGAGAGCACGCTCACCACGATCGCGATCGGGATGATCCACAGGAACCGAAATGCGCTGGTGACCCGGTCCAGCTTCTCCGGGTAGTCGACGTCGAACCGGGCGGCGTACTGGACTGTGCTCTCGGTCATGAAAGCCCCTCTCCTCGGTGGTGGCCTGCAGGACCGTCCCCCCACGCGGCCGGCAGGCAGAACCCGACGGTTGCGGCCCGATGTGAACCTAGCCTGCCGCTTTCATCGTAATTCTGATCGGCAGAGTGTTGATCATGAGGAAAGGTGCTCTGACCTGGGAAGATAGGTCTTGCTGAGGGACCAATCGAACCAGAACCAGGAGCACCTTTCCGATGCGGAAGTCTACCGGGCTGTACCCGTCGCTCCGAGTCGATGCCACCGGCAAGCGGGTGGTGTCCCACGGCGGGTCGGTGCTGCTGGCCTTGGCCGCGGACAGGGTCGGTTTGGGTCGTGGGTTGTCGGCGGCGTTGAGGCCGTGGCGCAAGCCGATGGCGGTGCACGACCCGGGCAAGATCCTGCTCGACCTGGCGATCTCGCTGGCGATCGGCGGTGACTGCCTGGCCGACATCGCCCAACTGCGGGCCGAGCCCGCCGTGTTCGGTCATGTGGCGTCCGACCCGACTGTGTCCCGGCTGATCGACACCCTCGCCTCGGACGCGACGGCAGCGCTGAAGGCGATCGACACCGCGCGGGCGGCAGCCCGCGCCCGGGCGTGGAAGCTGGCCGGACCCGCCGCACCGAACCATGACCGGTCGGCGAAGGCGCCGCTGGTCGTCGACGTGGACGCCACCCTGGTCACCGCGCACTCCGAAAAGCAGCTGGCAGCAGCAACATTCAAGAAGGGCTTCGGGTTCCACCCGATCGGCGCGTGGGCCGACCACGGCCCGGACGGCACCGGTGAACCCCTGGCGATGCTGCTGAGGCCGGGCAACGCCGGCTCCAACACCGCAGCCGACCACATCAGCGTGGTCAAGGCCGCGCTCGCGCAACTGCCCTGCACCACGGCGGACCGACGGCCCGGCCGCGGTGTGCTGGTCCGCACCGACGGGGCCGGCGGAACCCACGAGTTCGTGGACTGGATGGCCCGGCAACGGGTCCAGTACTCGGTCGGGTTCACCCTGACCACCGACATCACCGCCAAGGTCGACGCCCTGCCGGAGGCGGCGTGGACACCCGCGTACAACGCCGACCAGGAGCCCCGGGACGGGGCCTGGGTGGCCGAACTGACCGGGGTCCTCAAGCTCAAGGGCTGGCCCAAGGACATGCGGGTCATCGTCCGCGCCGAACGACCCCATCCCGGTGCCCAGCTGAAGTTCACCGACTCGAACGGCAACCGGCTCACCGCGTTCGCCACGAACACCAAAGGCGGACAGCTCGCGGATCTGGAACTGCGGCATCGGCGCCGCGCCCGCTGCGAGGACCGGATCCGCAACTCGAAGGACACCGGCCTGAACAACCTGCCCCTCAACGACTTTGCCCAGAATCAAGTGTGGATCGCGGTCGTGCAACTGGCCACCGAACTGACCGCATGGATGCAGATGCTCGCCTTCACCGGCACCCCGGCGCGGACCTGGGAGCCCAAGAAGCTGCGGCACCGACTGTTCAGCGTCGCCGCCCGGATCGGCCGCAAAGCCCGCCGTACCTGGCTCCGCCTGTCCGCGCACGCACCCCACCGCGACCTCCTCCTGCACGGCCTGGCCCGGCTGCGGAACCTGCCGCAACTGACCTGACCCACCGACCCGACCACCATCTCCGACCAAGGACCCGAACCGGGCAGTGGAACCCGGCGCCCACCCAGGCGACCACGGGTTCAGCAGCCAACCCATGATCAACAGAGGAGGACAAAAATGATCATGAGGAACGGCTACGAGGCCGCCCGACCACCGGAAGAAAGATCGAGGCTAGGACGCTCCTGAATAGCGGTCACTTGTGGGTTCGGGAGTTCGCTTTGGGACAGTGGGAGCGTTCGCGCGTGATCGGGCTGTCAGGGGTGGTCCTGAGTCGTCGCCCGGCCCTGGATGATTCTCCTGACTGATCGGAGGGACGGGCCGTTGCTCACGGCCCGGTGAGGTCTCGTGCCGGCCGGTCAGGCCGGTGCAATGGTCCACGTCCCGCTCACCCGCGTCAGCCCGAGGGTGAGCATTCGCCTGAGGTTGATCGCAGCGGCGCGGTGGTGCCACCAGTGGTCGTTCTTGGCGACGCCGCGGTAGCGGACTTTGCGGTTGCCGCGGACCAGCCAGGAGATCGATCGTTCGACCATCGGCCGGTGCCGTCGGTAGACCTGTTGGAAGTCCTCGGTTTCCGCTTGTCGACGGGCCGCCCTGAGCAGGCTTTCGTACTCGGTCAGCTTCAGCGATCGACCGGCGTCGCTGGTCGTGCATTGGGCCCGGAGCGGGCAGCCGCGGCAAGCCGCTCCGAAGGTGACGGACCATTGCGCGGTGATCGACCGGGTCACCCCGTTCGGGCAGGTGGCCGTCCTGGCCTCGGGGTCGACGGTGAAGTCGTCCAGGGTGAACCCGCCCGGCACGGCCGACCGCAGCGGGAACGGCTTGATCAACGCGATGTGCCCGGCATGGTCCAGTTCGGCCCGCGCGGATCCCGATCCGTACGCCGAATCGGCCAGCACGTGCAGCTTTTCGGTCTCCTGTGCCAGCAAGGTGGGTCCAACCTCGGCGTCGCTGTTGCCGCGTCCGCTGGCCATGGTCACCGCGCAGGCGGTGACCAGACCGGTGTCGGGTTCGACCGCGATGTGTGCCTTGAACCCGTCCTGCCGCCGGTGGACGGTCTTGTGGGCGTGCCGCGCCTCCGGGTCCACGGTGGAGATCACCCGGTCCGGGGCGACCCGCTGCGCGATCCGCCACCGTCCGTCGGTGCCGTCCGAGCCCTCGACCGGTTCCACGTCCTGCCCGGCGACCAACGCCAAGAGGGCGACCGCGTCCGCCGCCTTCGGTCCGAGCTCCTGGTCGGGCAGGTGTCCCAGCACCCGATGCGCGTCGGTGACCAGCGCATCGACAAGGGCCTCGCGGGCCTGCTGATCGTTCCAGGCGATCGCCGGTTTGCCCGGGTCGTCATAGTCGTGAGCCGAGCAGTGCTCGCCGACGACCTCGGCGGCGCCGGGTACCTCGCGGCGGACCCGGCGGATCGCCGCGATCAACTGGGTGACCGTGTCCTGGGTGGCGACCGCGTCGTCCAGGATCGTGGAATCCAACGCTCGCCTGCTCTTTCCAGCCAGCACCCCGGTCTGGTCCACGACCTGGCGGACCGCGTCGAAGATCCGGTTCGGCGACTGCGAAGCGGCCAGCCGACGCCGCCAGTACGTCAATGTCGTGGCATGGAACGCCGCAGCGGTCACCGGTAACCCGCACGCTGCCTTCCACCGCAGATCGAACGTCACCGAGTCCACCGTGTCCGCGTCGGACAGGCCGTGCAGAGCCTGCAGCACAATCACCGACGCCATCACGTCGGCCGGCACTGACGGGCGGCCCCGACCCGACGGAAACAGATCCGCGAACATGCCGTCCGGGAACACCTCCCGACGGTGCGCGGCCAGAAACGCGAACACGCTGCCCGGCTTGAGCAGCCCACCGACTACCGACTCGGCATCCAACAACTCACGCTGATCCCGCGACCGACCCTGCACACCAAGATCATCCCGAACCCACAAGATCAACAGGGGCCGACATACGGATAATTCAGGAGCGTCCTAGTAGTACTTTGTTAGGTCGGCGTGTCTACGTTGTGCTGCACCGGTTTTCGGAGAGAATTGGGGTGTGGATGCTGCTGGTTTCGCTGCTGTGGGTGAGGAACTGGACGCCTTTGCCGGGCAGGTGTTCTCGTCGTTGTTGCGATCGGATCAGCGGGCCACCGCCGGGGTGTATCTGCGGGGGCTGATGCTGGACGGTCGACGCAAGTCGATGCAGCCGATGGCGGCGCGGCTGGGAGTGGACCACCAGCGGTTGCAGCAGTTCATCACGAACTCGCCGTGGGACGTGGTTCCCGTGCGCAGGACGCTGGCCCGGCTGGCGATCCAGGCCATCGAGCCGCAGGCGTGGGTGGTCGACGACACCGGTCAGGCCAAGGAGGGCACCGAGTCGGCGTGCGTGGCCCGGCAGTACTCGGGGACCCTGGGCAAGATCGGGAACTGCCAGGTCGCGGTCAGCGTGCACGCGGTCACCGACAAGGCGTCCGCGCCCCTGGACTGGCGCCTGTTCATGCCCGTGAGCTGGGACGATAGGTCCGCATCGACCGAAGAGTCAGCCGCCGAGGTGCGGCGCCGGCGGCGTCGATGCCAGATCCCGGACACCCAGCACCACCGCCCGAAGTGGCAGCTCGCGCTGGAGATGATCGACGACCTGCTGGCCCTGGGCCACCGCCCCCCGGTGGTGGTCGCGGACGCCGGCTACGGGGACACCACCGCGTTCCGGCTTGCCCTGACCGAGCGGGACCTGGACTACGTCCTCGCGATCAAGGGCACCACCAGCGCCCATCCCGCCGACGCCGTACCGGTCACCCCTGCCCGCACGCCCGGGCGGGGCCGGCCACCCGGACCGTCCTACCCGGACCCGCCCAGCAACTGCAAGGACCTGATCATGGCTGCTGGCCGCAGCGCCCGCCGCAAAGTCACCTGGCGGCGCGGAACCAGGACCGGTCCGACCAACCGCACCGCCGCGATGCGGTCGGAGTTCACCGCTCTACGGATCCGACCGGCCAACCGAGACATCCCCCGCGCAGACGACGGCACCCTGCCCGAACAGTGGCTCATCGCGGAATGGCCGGCGGGCGCGCCCGAGCCCACCGACTACTGGCTCGCCAGCCTGCCCGCCGACACCCCGATCTCCACCATGGTCCGTCTGGCCAAGATCCGCTGGCGGATCGAGCACGACTACCGCGAACTGAAAACCGGTGTGGGCCTTGACCATTTCGAAGGCCGAAGCTGGACCGGCTGGCACCACCACGCCACCCTGGTCACCGCCGCGCACGTGTTCCTGACCCGGCTCCGAATGACCAACCCAAAAGCATCTGGGCAGGCCTGACCCTCTACGCCCTGCTGGACAGACTCCAGCGGTTCCTCGCGTACTGGATCGGAGTCTGCCCCACATGCCACGCTCAGTACCCAACTTAACAAAGTACTACTAGGGACTCAGATGCCCGGAAAGCAGAGGCGAAGGACCCCGTTCCGGTGCAATGATGCGGCCCCGGCCCGGACCACCGGGCGGTGCTGGGTCCCGGGACCCAGCAGACGAGGGACCCGTGATGAGTGACAGCGACGAGATCGACCGTCGTGCGGCGCTGCTCGACAGGGTCGAGCTTCCGATGATTCGAGCGATGTGGCAGATACCCACCAAGGAACTGCGCGGTGTCGCGCTCCTGATCGGAGAGACTGGCGTGACCGGCCGGTTCCTCTACGAGAAGCCGCCAGGTGAGCTGGAGAACGAACTCGTCAGCCTGTGTGAGTTCTACCTGGCCATCGATGTGCCGGACGACTACGACGTCGACTTCCACGCCGAGTACGTCCCGATGGATCAGGACCTGATCAATCGCGAGGGCGAGCGCTGGTTCTTCCTCCGGTACGAAGACGAGTGAACCTGGGCGACATCGGGCAGTCGGCGTCAGCCGCCGCAGGCCGATTGGCCCGGGACCAGCACGCCAATGGCCAGAGCCGTCGTGTCCTGACCGTCGGTCCACCGTGACAAGGCGGGGTGATCGCCCAAGGCGGTGGCGATCGCGGCGGCGTCGGCCCCGTCCACGACGCCGCACGACAGGTCCCCGTAGGTCCGCTGGTGCAGGACGTCGGCGATGGAGCGAGCCAGCGGCCAGGTCTGCACCGGGCCGGACACCTCGTACTCGTACCGAGTGAGCTGCAACCGATTCGGCGTCCACGGTTGCTCGGCCGACCTGGCTGCCTCGAGGGCGCGCAGGGTGGAGGTCAGCTCGGTCCGGGCCGCGGCCTGCCTGGCGTCGACGTACTCGTCGCCGGTGCCCAACGCGTAGGCGGACAGGATCACCGGGTCGGACCCGGGCCGCGTGACCGTGACCGTCGTGACGGCTTGGTCGGTGATCCCGGGCATCCCGAAGTCGGCGTCGGCGAGCGCGACCAGGGCGTCGACCGTCTGCTGCACCCGGCAGCGGTCGACCAGCCCGATCGTCAGCTCCGCCAGCGGTTCGGCGTGAGAGCCGTTGCCCTCGGCCCGAATCACCGTGCCGTCGGCATAGACGGTCAGCCCCAGCGGTGCGGTATGACTGTTCGGGACCCCGAAGCTGACCCGGTCGTCCACGGTGATGACCGGTGCCTCGGTGGGCGTCGTGGGACCCGAGGGATCGTCGGCCGCCGGGACGCAGCCCTCGTCACCGGCCTGCGGCACCCCGGCCACCGCCTGGCCGCAGGCGGTCAGCACCAGGACGACAAACGTCGCCACGCCGGTCACCCACCACACCCGAAGAGTTCTCATGGCCACAGGACGGGACGCCGGGGCGGTCCGGTTGCACGGCCGAAGCTGTGCCCGAAGAGTTGCCCGAAAGTGCCTACCGGCCGCGGGGGCGGGCCGTGACACTGATCCGGATCGTGTGCGCTGGGCGACGGACCGCGCCGGGGCCACGCGATCCGATCGTGTCGGACGGTCGACGGGCGAGGTGCGGGATGGCCCCGGCGTCGCCGGTTCGGGCGAGAGGAGTCCGCGGTGGACGAACGTGCTCGCGCCGACCCCCTCCCCATCGAGCCACCGCTCCGTGCCCGCCCGGCGGTCAGGAGCGGCCCTGATTTCGGCCTCCTCGGCATCCAACGGCACGCCGGCAACGCGGCCGCCACGGCCCTGGTGGCGCGACTGTCCGCCCGGGCCGGACTCGCCGGCGGCGCCGGACCGTCCGTCATGCAGCGGTTGACGGCCGGTGCGGCCGCCGCCGTTCAACGTTACCCGCCGGGCGAGATCGCCTCCGTGGTCGGCAAAGCCGTCGCCGAACTGCACGAGAACCTCGTCCTGAAGAACAACGCCAATGTCCCCGTCGTCCTGGAACAGTTACTGCTGGTCAAGGGCCACCAGCAACAAGTGAAGGACGAGTACACGTCGAGCCACCAGCGGGACCTGACCAACGATCTGAAGGCCAAGCTGTCGTGGGACGACGCCACGCGGGCGTGCGCGTACCTGGAGTACGGGCGGCTGCGGGTCGCCGACAAGATCTACATCGCGGTCAAGCAGCCGATGGCCGACGAGGCGACCGTGCTGCGCGTGGTCGGCGACGTCCGCCGGCTCGGGTCCGAGGACGCGAATGCCGAGGAGGAGTTCAAGACGGCCTACGGCTCGCAGTTCGGACCGGTGGTCCACAAGTTGCCCAACGGCCAGGACAGTTCGATCGCGGCCGCCATCTTCGCCACCCGCATCGGCCTGTCCGAGGATCTCGGTTACAAGATCGCGGCGATCCTGGCCTTCGGGAAGGTCCGGCCGATCGACAACGTGGTGATCGCCGCCGCGCCACGGACGAGCACCAACGCGCCCTTGCTGTTCGACGGGTTGCAGAGCGAGGAACCCAAGCTCCTCAAGGAGCAGTTCAAGTCCTCCTACGCGCATCTGGCCGGCGGGGACCTCGCCCAGTGGATCACCGACAAGACCTCCCTGCACACCGAGCAGCGCGCGCTCATGCTCCTGGACGAGACCGTCACGCCCCGCCAACGGCTGGTCAGGACCGTCGAGATCGCCACCTCCGGGTACACCACGGCCGATGCCGACTTCATCTTCGACGCGGTGCAGCACGCCACGGCCGAGCAGCTGGAGTATCTCAAGGTGGCCATCGCGTCCAAGGATCCGCGGGTCAAGAACCTCTACAGCGGCCTGGGCAGCCTCACCAAGGAAGACGCCAGCCGCTTCGACGCCCTGGTGGGCGCGGGCGAGAACACCGGCGAGCTCGGCGATCCCACGGTGGTGGCGCTGCGGCGGGCCGGCGGAACCGGGGACGGGTCGGTGTTCCTGACGCTCAAGATGAGCACCGGTCCCGCCCACGACCGGTTCCGCACGGCCTACCACGAAAGCGGGAGCAAGTTCCGGGCTTTCGTGGACCGCTACACCAGCCCACCGGAAAAGGGATGGCTGGCCAGCATGGTGTTCGCCGATTTCGGGCCGCGGCTGAATTTCGCCATGGACAACCCCGGCAACGACGAGTACGTGCTCTTCCTGCTCAACGAGTTCGCCGACGGCCAACAACGGCGCAAGCTGGGCAGCGACGCGGCGTTCGGCACCCGGTTCACCAACCAGTCGACGGCGATGCAGAACAAGATCCTGCTGGCGCTGCGGCCGGACACGATGACCCCGACCGAGCGGGCCGTCTGGCTCGATGCCGCGGTGAAACGGGAAACCGCCTCGGGCGCCGGATCACTCAGCGCCAACGCGGACGCCCTGACCGACGAGAACCGCGAGCTGCAGGCGGCGATCAAGCG
The DNA here is from genome assembly GCF_000024365.1 of Nakamurella multipartita DSM 44233. Classification (NCBI taxonomy): domain Bacteria; kingdom Bacillati; phylum Actinomycetota; class Actinomycetes; order Nakamurellales; family Nakamurellaceae; genus Nakamurella; species Nakamurella multipartita. The sequence continues at coordinate 1,774,053 of NC_013235.1, read as the reverse complement.
GGCCGGCAAGAACCCCTCGCCCGAGGACCAGGCCGAGATCGACAAGCTGGCCGGCAAGACGGAAGCCGCCCTGCAGGCGTTCGTGAAGTACCGCGACGAGCTGGAGGCGCTGGTCACCCAGGCCGTGGAGATGGTGGCGGCGCTGGTGGCCACCGTGGCCTCCGGCGGAGCCGCCGCACCCGAACTCGTGCTGGCCGGCCTCGCCCGCGCCGCCATGGCCAGTGCGATCGCCAAGGTGGTGGCCAACAAGCTGGTCAAGGGCGATCGTTTCGACGTCATCGGCGCGGACGGGGCCCAGGCGTTCATCTCCGGCGCGGTCGACGGCGTGCTGAACGCGGTCGCCCCGCTGGCCGCCGAGGCGGCGATGGAGAAGACGGCATCGGCACTGGCCCGGGCGGCCGCGCCGAAGTCGTTCGGCGCGTTCGCGGCGGGCACCGGCAAGAAGATGACGGAAGGCGCGCTCAGCGGGGGCATCTCCAGCGCGGTCGACGCCGCCACGCGGGACGCCACGTGGGCCCAGGGCTTCGACGCCGGGATGAAGGACGTCCTGGTCAAGGGGCTCACCGGAGTGGCGACGGGCGGCGCCGCGGCCGCGGCCCCCGGCGCGCTCTCCGCTCTGATCACCGCGTACGGCTCGATCGAGGCCCTCGAGGCGGCGGTGGAGGCGTTGCCCGAACCGGCCGCGGCCTACTCGGAGGGGCAGATCGACCTGCGCAAGGCGGCGGCTCAGGCACCGCGGGGACTGGCGGTCCAACGCAACTTCGGTGCCGAGTACGAGGAGATGGTGGTCGACCAGCTGATGACCAGCCGGTTCCAGGGCCTGCCGACGATGCTGGCCGTCGTCACCGGCCAGTACGAGTCCAACAACGGCATCGACGCGATGGGCTTCGCCTACGAGGACGGAATCCTGAAGATGTACGTCTTCGAGATGAAGTGGAAGAACCTGCCCGAGGGCGGTATCCCCCAGCGCCAGGTCAAGCTCACCCCGACGTCGACCAAGGGCAAGGTCCAGACCGACTACGAGTGGGCGATGATCTGCATCGACGAGTTCATCGCCTCCCGCACCGTGGGTGCACTGGCCGCCAAGAACCAGCTGCGCATGCAACTGCCCCGGCTGCTGGGCGAGACGCCCGGTGCGCGCTGGACCAACGAGCAGCTACGGGGATACCTGCGCAGCAAGATCAACGTGACCGAGATGCGCCGGGTGGTCGCCATCCCGCCGTGGGCCGATGCCCGCAAGCTCTACCGGCAGCTGATCGCGCTGCGCCGGCGCGGGCAGGGCGGGTACAAGGTGATCAGGACCGGGCCGTGATCCGCCGCGGAAGTGGGCGGCAGCGGCGGACCGGGCCGCCGCTTCGCGCCACGAATGCGCAGGTCGCGCCGGCATAGGACGGCGCGAACTGCGCACCCACGGCGCGAAGTGCGGTGTAACAGCTCCACGGATTCGCCCGACAGCCGGGTCTACCCATCCAGGACCGACTCAGGAAGGCTGGTTCGATGCGCAGACTCACCTTCGGCATGAACGTGAGCCTGGACGGCTACGTGGCCGCGCCAGGCGACGACCTGAGCTGGGGCACGCCCAGCGACGAGCTGTTCCAGTTCTGGTCCGACCGGGTCGCGGCCACCGACCTGGCGCTGTACGGGCGCCGGCTGTGGGAGACGATGAGCTCGCACTGGCCCACCGCCGACCAGCAGCCGGGCGCGACGCCGGCGGCGATCGAGTTCGCCGGCCGCTGGCGGGACATGCCCAAGGTGGTCTTCTCCTCCACGAGCCGCCCGGTCGACTGGAACACCCGCCTGGTCACCACGGACGCCGTCACCGAGATCAGCCGGCTCAAGGCGCAGGACGGCGGACCCATGGACATCGCCGGCGCCACCCTCGCCGCGGCCGCCATGCGCGCCGGGTTGATCGACGAGTACGTGCTGGCCACCGCACCGGTCCTGATCGGCGGCGGCTTGCCGTTCTTCACGGCCCTGGGGAACTGGGTGAACCTGAACCTGGTGGAGACCCGGACGTTCCCCGGCGGCGTGCTGCTCACCCGGTACGAGACCCGGCGCTGACCCCCGGGTCACCAGGACCGGACCGCCCACTCACCAAGGTTGAGGCAAACGACCTAAGACTTGGTCCGGCGGCCGTTTGCCTCAAGACTCAGGTCGCGGGGGCAGGATTCGAACCTGCGAACTCTGGGTTATGAGTCAGGCGATCGGCGTTTCAACTCATCGCACAAGTGAGCGATATAGGTCTGTTGAAGTGTATGAACCGTTCTCACACGAGTTCACGCGTCGCACTGCGAATCAACCCGTATCACAGGGTTCTGGTCACAAACCTGGTCACAAAGTAAGGACCTTCCGATCAACAGGAGGACTCGGCCGTCCGCTTGGCGTCGCATTGAAATCTTGATTGGCTACATGGTCCTTCGGCGAAGATGTCAGATCGCACTCTGAGTCGGGAGGGGCTGCGGCGGGGTCTACGGGGCAAGAGGCATACGCCGTTCCAACAGTTGTGACAGATCAGTCACACGCCTCCGGCCAGAGGGTCGTCTTCGAGATTGCTACTTCCAAGTCAGGGCCTCTCGTTGATGGATCTGTGAATGGGCGGGCGGGTGCTACATGCGTCGCCTGTCAGACGGCCGTTAGCCTCGAATACATCAAGGCCCGGGGAGTCGAGGGGCGCATCGGGGCCATCCTGATGGCCACGGTCGCAGAGGGCAGACGCCGACGGACCTACCACGCGCCGACCAACGACCAAACAGTGGCTGCCGTCGTGGCCATGCCAGACGACTACCCCGACGGTGCACTCGCGACGAACTCTCAGTACATGGGCGCACCGCTCTATGGCATGACCAGCACCGCGAGGCTGTTCACACCTCGTCAGATGGTGGCTCTGACTACCTTCGGATCCCTCGTGCGCGAAGCTCGCCACAAGGTTGTCGAGGACGGGGGTACGGCGGAGTACGCAGATGCAGTCGCGACATACCTCGGCTTGATCCAGAGCAAGATGACGAACTTGTCGTCCAGCGTGACGACATGGATGAGTGACCGTGCAGCGTTCCGCGAGACATTCGCGCGGCAGGCGCTACCGATCACGTGGGACTTCGCCGAAGCAAACACCTTGTCTGACAGTGGCGGCGGTTGGGCCACGTTCTCTTCGACGACGCCGACGAGAAGTTGCGGCTCCTCAAGGGTCGAGGAGACGAGAACAGTGCCCTGGTTGAGGGCGCCGCCGAATTGTCGGATGGCCTCTCCCATGACGGCGTCGTGGAGTGGGTGGCCGGGTGCGAGGAGGTCCGCGCGACTCCGATCGCCCGGCTGGACGTGGGCCAGATCGAAGGTGATCCGGTCGTATTTGGTGGCGATTGGTCCGGTGCCGGCGGAGCGAATGTGCTGTGGAACGTTCGCGATCTCGTAGCGGCCCTGCTCGCGCTTGACGATGCGACCGCCCAACTTGGTGAATGCCGCTTTGAACGCGAGCTCGATATAGTAGGGCTGGAGCCGGCGGGCTCGCGCCGCGTCCATGGCGGCACGCAATGCGTGTAGGTCCGCGTCGGCGAGGTGCTCCGACGCGAGGGCACGCTCGTCAAGCAAGTCCTTGAGTCCGTCCCCGACCGAGGCGTCGATGACCTCATGCATTTTCGCCTTCACGTCCTCGCGCTCGCCGTACTGGATCGCCTCCAATAACAGGGTGCGCAGCGGGATGTCGGTGAAGGCTTCGCCGAGGACGTCGAAAACCTTTCCGCCGTACGTCTCACGCATCTGATCGAGCTTCTCGAGCAGTCTGGTGAAGACCTCGCCCTCGCGAGTGTTGGAGGCCACGAGGTTCCAGAGACGGCAGACCTCTTCCTGACCGATACGGTGGACCCGACCGAACCGCTGCTCGATGCGGTTGGGATTCCACGGTAGGTCGTAGTTGACCATCAGGTGCGCGGCCTGGAGGTTGAGACCTTCGCCGGCGGCGTCAGTGGCCAGCAGGATCTGGCAGTCGCGGTTCTTGGTGAACTCCTCGGTGATCTGGCGACGCTCGGTACGGCGTACGCCGCCGTGGATCGCCCTGACGGCGTCGGGCTTGCCGATAAGCGAGCCGATCCTTCCCTGTAGATAGTCGAGGGTGTCGCGATGCTCGGTGAAGATGATGAACTTCCGTGGCCAGCCGTTCTTGTCGGTGACGAGCGCGTTGTCCTGAAGGATGTTCGACAGCTCAGTCCACTTGCGGTCGGTGCCCGCCTCACGGACCAGTCGAGCGGTCTTGATGAGGCCTGCGAGCTCGAGGAGTTCAGCGTTCAGCTCCTCGACCGTCTGCGCCGCCGTGGCGGCGTCGAGGAGTTCTTCCTCGGCGGCCTCGATCTCTTCGGCGTTGAACTCGTCGTCGTCGATCTCGCTCAGATCAATCTCCGGCTCGGTGTCGCGGTAGGTGCCGTTCTGGATCTGCAGCTTCTTGCGCTCCAACCTTTCGGAGCGTCGTACGAGGCTCATATAGATGGCCTCAGGGCTGGACGCGAGCCGGCGCTGAAGGACGGTGAGCGCGAACCCGACGGTGTTCTTGCGCTTGCCGCCGATCCGCTCGGCGCGGTTCATCCCCTCGCGGACGTAGTGGGTGACGTCCTCGTAAAGGTCGTATTCCAGCGCGGTCAGCTCGTATGGGACGGTCTCGGCGATGCGCTCAGGGAACAGCTTCTTGCCCTCGAAGGTCAGGAGGTCTTCCTTGACCATGCGCCGCATGATGCCGCTGACGTCAGCACTCTTCTTCTGCTTGCCCTCGAAGCGGTCGCGGTCGAGCAGGGTCAGGAAGAGTTGGAAGTCCTCCTCCTTGCCCGAGTGCGGGGTCGCGGTCATCAGGAGGAGGTGGCGGGTGATCTGGCCGAGGATCTCACCGAGAAGGAATCGCTTGGTCTTGCGGAGCTCGCCGCCGAAGTAGTGGGCCCCCATACGGTGCGCCTCGTCGACGACGATCAAGTCCCACTCGGTCTCCTTGAGCTGCGCCTGCAGCTGCTCGTTGCGCGAGAGTTGGTCCATGCGGGCGATCAGCAGAGGATTGGTCTCGAAGACGTTGAAGTTCGCCTGGGCATCGATGACCTGGTTCGTGAGCAGATCAAACCGAAGCCCGAACTTGAAGAAGAGCTCGTCCTGCCACTGCTCAATCAGACCACCCGGGGCAATGATCAGGCACTGCTTGACGTCGTCGCGGAGTAGCAGCTCCTTGATGTAAAGGCCGGCCATGATCGTCTTTCCGGCGCCGGGGTCGTCGGCGAGCAGGAACCGGAGCGGAGTGCGCGGCAGCAGCTCGCCGTACACCGCGCGGATCTGGTGCGGGAGCGGCTGCACGTCACTGGTGGCGACGGCCAGCATGGGATCGAACAGACCAGCGAGTGAGATGCGCTGAGCCTCGGCGACGAGCTTGAAGTCGCTCGCGGTGGCGTCGAAGGCACGGCTGCCACTCTGGGCGATGCTCAGGTTGTCCTGGTCCTTGCGAAACACGACTTGCTGGCCCAGCCCGCCGGTGGCGTTCTTGTAGGTCAGTTCGACGGCATCCGTGCCATGCCACTGCGCGGCGATGACGGTGATCACCTCCGCGGGGATGAGACCGTCGATCCGCAGACCGAGCCTTAGCTCTTCAAGGTGCATGGACAGGCCTCCCGTTTGGCAGTCCACGAACGCTACTCGGGCGGGCAGACAGTGACGCGATGAGAACGTCAGCTCCTTACTGAGCGAGCCGGAAAAGTCCGGTCTTGACGGATCTCGTAGCGGTGGCGCTGTAGCCGGTCGGAGCCGGGAGGCCGGAGCGCCAGTAGAGGCCGCAGGCGCAGGCCGGCCTTGAATGAGTAGAGAAAGTTCTCACGAGGCACGACGTGGCGCCTTTGTCCTGTCTCGGGTGATGCTTAACAGTCTCATGCCAGCTGATCCTTAACACTTGGCCGTGATCGGCCCGTCCTGAGGGGCGATGCTCGTGGGCATCGTCGTGCTCGGGAGGCCGGGAATGGCTCTGGTTGTCTTGTCGAAGGTGGAGCAGCGGCTGGACGCAGTTCGGGCGGTGCTGGCGGGTGCCACGGTGACCGAGGTCGCGGCCGCGGTCGGGGTGTCCCGGGTGAGCGTGCATGCCTGGTTGCGGCGGTACCTGACCGAGGGCGTGACCGGGCTGGCGGACCGGTCGCACCGACCCCGGTCGTGCCCGCACCAGGCCGGCGACGAGGTGTCGGTGCGGGTCGCCGAGCTGCGGCGGACCCACCCACGGTGGGGCGCCAAGCGCATCCGGATGGAGCTGCTGCGCAAGCCCGCCGGCCTGACGGTTCCGTCGACGGCCACGATCAACCGGATCCTGATCCGGCACGGCCTGGTCACCCCACGCCGCCGGAAACGGCCGCGGAGCTCGTACCAGCGGTGGGAACGACCGGGGCCGATGCAGCTGTGGCAGCTCGACATCGTCGGCGACGTCTGGCTGGTCAACCCTGCCACCGGAGTTTTGCGGGGGGTCAAGGTCGTGACCGGGGTGGACGACCATTCCCGGTTCTGCGTGATCGCCGCGGTCGTCGAGCGGGCCACCGGGCGGGCGGTGTGCCTGGCCCTGGCCGCGGCGTTGGCCCGGTTCGGTGTTCCGGGCGAGATCCTGACCGACAACGGTAAACAGTTCACCGCCCGGTTCGGTCGCGGCGGGGAGGTGTTGTTCGACAAGATCTGCCGGCACAACGGGATCACCCACCGGCTGACCCAGCCGGCGTCGCCGACCACGACCGGCAAAATCGAACGATTCCACCTGACGCTGCGCCGGGAGCTGCTCGACGATCACGAGCCGTTCGAATCGCTGGCCGCCGCGCAGGCCGCGGTCGACGAGTTCGTCCGGGTCTACAACACCGAACGGCCGCACCAGGCCTTGGACGGGCAGCGGCCGGTCAGCCCGGCCGACCGGTTCACCCCCATCAACCCCGCCGAGGCGGAGTTGGTGCCGCTGTGGCTGCCACCCACGGTCGCCCCCGCGCCGGCTCCGACGACGTCCGCACCGTCCGGTGACCAACCCGACAGTGCCGGCGCGGCAACACCTCCAGGCCCCGGCCGGGGCGGCGCGGGCGGGGCGGTCGAGTTCGACCGGGTTGTTCCGCCGGCCGGGAACTTGCAACTGGCCGGCCGGCAGCTCTGGCTCGGCCCGGCCCGCTCCGGGCAGGTCGTGCGGTTCTGGGCCGACACCACCCTGATCCATTTGTTCATCGGGGGAACCCGGGTCAAGACGGTCCGCTCGCACCTGACGGTCACCGACCTGTCCGCGCTGCTCGCCGCCGGGGCCGTGGCCGCCGGCCCGTCCCCGCTGCCGCCGGTCCAACCCGGTGACGCCGTGGAGGTCGAACGGGTCGTGACCCGCGGCGGCACCGTCGTCCTGGGCGGGCACGCCATGCTGGCCGCGGAGATCCTGGCCGGCCGGCAGGTCGGGATCCGCATCGAACGCGACACCCTGATGTTCTTCGACCTGGACACCCGTGAGTTGCTGCGGGTGCGGCCGAACCCGTTGCCGCACGAGCAAATCGTTCGTCTCCGCGGGAACCGGCCGGCCGGGCCGCCACCCCGGCCGTCTACCGAACCGGTCCGGGTCCAGCGTCGCGCGTCGAGCACCGGCGTGATCACCGTGTGCCGACAGAAAGTCGCGCTCGGCCGCACCCATCAGCACCAGACCGTGACCGTTCACGTGTCCGACACCACCCTGGCCATCGAATTCGACGACGGCGAAACCCGAATCATTCGACGGACCACGACAATTCCGGTGCGTAACATCAAGGCCGACCGACCACGATCGGCCACAACCCAAGTTGTCTAGGCCCGGTGTAAAGGATCAGCTGGCACAAAATCGTTAACCATCCCCTGAACCAAGGCAACGACGTGGCGCCTTGTCCTCCGTCGGGTGATGTGCGACAGCCGTCCGCCAGTTGATGTGCGACACCGGGTCGGTTCGGCACCCTTGGGCCGGATGCCTCCGTGGGGCGTCCCGTGCTCCGAGCAGGCCTATCTGGGAGCCCCACAGGTTCTGGTGCCGCGTGCGGCCAGCCGGAGTCAGATGCGTTGTCGTGGCCCCTAGAGATTCGGCTCGGCCCAGCAGCCCGACGTATCGGCGGTGTGCCGTCCCAGACGCGGCGGTGCAGTCTGGGCAGAAGGCTCGATGCTCGGTCCCCTTTGCCGGTGCGTTGTAACACGTGGCTGTCCCCCCGGACGTCGTCGGCCTGGCCGTGCAACTGCTGCGACCCGCACCTTGCCTATCGTGGACGGATGAGCTTGGTCCGGTTTGCGGAGTCTACGGCCCGCGAGTGTTTGGAGCACGCCCTTCCGCGGCGTTGGGCTCACTCCCGGGCGGTCGCGACTGTCGCTAGTTCAGTGGCCTCGGAGCTTGGCCAGGAAGACGCCGACGTTCTGGTCAGCGCGGCCTGGCTCCACGACATGGGGTACTCCCCCGACCTCGCGGTGCTCGGCTTCCACCCGCTCGACGGCGCCCGATTCCTCCGCGAACGGGCGTTCCCCGAGCGGGTCGTGAACCTCGTTGCGTTCCACTCCAGCGCCGCGGCCGAGGCTCAAGAGCTCGGCCTGGGCGCGCAGCTGGCCGAGTTCACCGATGAGCAGACGCTGGTCCGCGATCTCCTGTGGTTCGCCGACATGACGGTCGGGCCCGATTGCCAGCGACTGACCTTTCCCGTCCGCATGGCCGAGGTTCAGCAGAGATACCCGGCCGACCACCATGTCGTCAGCCCTGGCGGTGAACTGGCCGCAATGGGAGACCGCAATCGAGCGGGCGCAAGCCTGGATTCGCGACGCCGGCCTGTCTCACGTGTAGTACGGCTCGCCGCCCGCGTAGACGTGCTCGATGCGCAGCCGGATCGACGGGTGGATGGTGAGCCCGGCCATCTGGTCTCTGGGCACCCAGTCGGCGTTGGTGGCCTCGTTGCTGGACCGAGGGGTGCCTCCGATCGGCCGGCCCCGGAAGCACACCGAGAATTCTTGGCGGACCTCGCCGTCGGAGAACCCGACGACGTGGTGGGGGTTGAGAAGATGCCGACCAGCCCGTCCACCCGGATGGTCACGCCGTCTCTTCCAACGTCTCCCGGATCGCGGTCTCGGTCAGGGTCTCGCCCAGCTCGTGACGCCCGCCGGGGAGGCCGAGCAGGCCGCTGGCTGTGCGTCGGATCATCAGCAGGCGTTCCTGGTCGTCGACGACGAACGCGGACGCCGCGACGACGATGCTGTTCCGGCGCGCCCGCATCGAGCCCCCGTGACCGCCACCGAACCGCGTTCGGTCACAAACGTGGTCACAAATGGCAAGAAAAACGGCCCCCGGACTATGTCCGAGAGCCGTTTTGCCTGATCACGATGGTAGCGGGGGCAGGATTCGAACCTGCGACCTCTGGGTTATGAGCCCAGCGAGCTACCGAGCTGCTCCACCCCGCGTCGTTGTACATCTCACTGTAACAAGGTCCCCGGCCGTTCTCCAAATCGATTCCGCCCCAACGCATGTGACGGCGGACACCACCCGGAGAAACAGCTGCGGGCGGCCCTCCGAACCTCCGGAAGGCCGCCCGCCACTGTACGCCATGCGCCGAGGGCTACCCGCCGGCCGACGTCGGGACCGGGCCCAGGCTCGCGCTCGGGATCGCGGTGCCGGCCAGCTGCAGGTACGCGTTCACCGCGTCCTCCAGCTTCTGGCTGGCCGCGCCGATCTGCCCCAGGTCACCGGAGGCCTTGGCCGCGTCCAGCGCACTGGCCGCCGCGTCCAGCTGGGCCAGCGCCGCCGCCTGGTCGGCGGGGGGCGCCGCGGTGGTCGTCGGCTCGGTCGTCGTCGGCGCCGCCGTGTCCGAGGGCAACAGGTCGGTGCCGTCCCCGGTCGCCGGGGTCTGCACCGGCGCGCTCTGCGCCGCTCTGGTCAGCGCCTGGGTGAGCGTGTTACCCACCCCGACCCGACCGGCGTACCAGACCAGCACCCGGTTCAGCTGCGGGAACGAGGACCCGGACGATGTCGCCGCACCCTGGATGTAGAAGGGCTCGACGTACAGCAGCCCGTCGTTCACCGGCAGGGTCAGCAGGTTGCCGAAGATGACCCGCGACCCGCCCTGGTTGGTGGCCAGGGTGACCAGGCTGCTGACCTCCTGGGTCGTCCGGAACAGCTGCTGCACCTGTTGTGGACCGGGTGTCTGGGTGGCCGTGGGTAGTCGCAGCACCGTCAGCTTGCCGTATTCCTCGGGGTCGGAGCCGGCCGAGACATAGGCGCTCATGAACTCCCGTTGGAAGCCGGTGAGCACACTGGTCAGCTGGAATGTTGCCTGATCGGACCCGGGCAGCTTGACCTGCAGGTAGTACGGCGGTTGGGCCGCCTGCACGGAGGTGTCGCTGACCGTCGGGTCGTTGGGCACCCGCCAGAAGCCGGAGCTCTGGAAGAAGTCCACCGGGTCGTCGACGTGGTAGCGCACCAGCAGCGAACGCTGCACCTCGAACAGGTCCTGCGGGTACCGGAAGTGCGCCCGCAGGTCCGCGCTCACCTCGCTGTTGGCCTTGACCAGCCCGGGGAACACACCCTCCCAGGCCTTGAGCACCGGGTCGGTCTCGTCCACCGCGTACAGCGTGACGGTGCCGTTGTAGGCATCGACGGTCGCCTTCACCGAGTTGCGGATGTAGGACACCTGCTGGTTGGTCTGCCCGGCGGCGGCGCCCCGCGCGGCCAGCGAGTTGTTCGTCGCGTCCGAGAGCGTGACCGCCTGCGCGTACGGGTAGTTCGCCGCCGTCGTGTAGGCGTCGACGATCCAGACGATCCGCCCATCCACCACGGCCGGGTAGGCCTTGGTGTCGGTGGTCAGGAACGGCGCGGCCAGCTTGACCCGCTCGATCGGGTCCCGGTTGTACATGATCTTGGAGTTGGCGTTGATCTCCGAGGAGAACAGGAAGTTCTGCTCGCCGTACTCGGTGGCGAACACCGCCCGCTGGAACAGGTTGCCCACCGGCACGCCGCCGCTGCCGGTGTAGGTGTACCGGGAGCTGTCAGTGTCGTACTCGCGGGGCGCTCCGCCGTCACCGCCGACGATCGCGTAGTCGGTCACCAGCTGGCCGTAGTAGGTGCGGGGCTGGTTCACCGGGATCGGCGACGCCGCGCCCCCGGCCTCCTGCCGCTGCAGGGCGGCCAGGTCGGAGACCACATAGTCCGGGTAGCCGTTGACCACGGTGTTCGCCGGCGCGGCCACGAAGCCGTCACCATGGGTGAACACCATGTGCTCGTTGATCCAGTTCTTCTGCGCGTCGTTGAGCCCGTCGGCGTTGAGCTCGCGGACCGCGACCACGTAGTCCTGGGTCTGCCCGTTGACCGTGTATCGGTCCATGGCCAGCTGGTCGGGGAAGCCGTAGAAGTTGCGCAGCTGCTGCTGCTGGGTGAACGTCGGCGAGAGCACGTTCGGATCGAGCAGGCGCGCGTTGGGCACCGTGCTCTGGTCGGCCACGATCTCCTGCGGATCACCGGTGAGCTGCCCCGGGTAGTTCACGTAGTTGATCTGGTCGTCGCGGATCTGGTACGCGGTTCGGGTGGCCTCGATGTTGCGGGCGATGTACTCGGGCTCCCGGTTGATGCCGTTGGGGTTGACCACGACCTGCTGCAGCACCAGCGGCCACACCCCACCGATCAGCACGCTGGACAGCACCAGCAGCCCCAGGGCGATGGCCGGCAGCTTCACCGAGCGGGTGAAGGCGCCGACGATGAAGCCGATCGCGCAGATCAACGCGATCAGCATCAGGATCAGCTTGGCCGGCAGCACCGCGTTGATGTCGGTGTAGGAGGCGCCGGTGAAGGTGGGGTTCCGGTTGGAGAACAGCAGCTCGTACCGGTCGTACCAGTACTGCACCGCCTTGAGCAGCACGAACGCCGCGACCAGCAGGGACAGCTGCATGGTGGCCTGCGGCGTCACCTTGCGGCCCGGCCCGGACAGCCGGATCCCGCCGAACAGGTACTGCACGACCGCGACCAGGATGAAGCAGATGGCGATGATCAGGAACAGCCAACCCAGCACCAGCTGGATCATCGGCAGGGTGAAGACGTAGAAGCCGACGTCGTTGCCGAACTGCGGGTCGGCGGTGCCGAAGTCTCCCCCGTGCAACCACAGCTGCACGACCGTCCAGTCCGACTGCGCGGACAACCCGCAGACCAGGGCGACCAGGCCGGAGATGCCGAAGGCGAACAGCTTGGGCCGGGTGGTGACAATCGTCCGGTAGGGCGCGAGCGGATCCACCTCGGCCGTCGGCACGAAGACCGGCCGGGACCGGTAGGCCAGGTACATGGCCAGGAAGACCAGACCACCGGCCCCGAGGCCGGCGACCAGGAACATGGCCACCCGACTGATCGCCTGGGTGGTGAACACCTCGCGGAAGCCGACCTCGCCGTACCAGAGCCAATCGACGTAGATCCCGACGAACTGGAACCACAGGATGGCCAGCACGGCGAGACTGACGAGCGCGATCAACACCCGCTTCGCGCGCTTGGACATGGTCGGTAGACCGACAGGGGGCCGCATGGCCACGGATGAACTCCTCGGGTCGTCTCTCATGCATCGAGCCCGCCAATGATCGCCGCTGGACGGCGTTCGGCCGTGCGGACCGGATGCCAGGCGAGTCGAGTCGTACGCGCGTGCTCGATCCCTCAACTGTAGGCATGGGCCGCAGGGTTCCCCGGATCGGGCAACGATCGGGCAACGGACGGATTCACGCAGAACTCATATGCGTCAGCTGTGTGCCCCCCACGTGCGAAGATCATCGGAATGAGTGAGGACCGTGACCTGGCTGCCGCGCTGACCGAGGTCGAGCAATTCGTCGCCTCCGCTGGGTGGGACCGGCCGGTGCAGCTGTTCGCGCTGGTCCGCACCGAGGACCTGCTCGCCGCCCAGCCGTCGCTGGCCGCCGAACTGGACACGGCGGTCTACACGCCGATCGCCCAGGACCCGTTGCCGGACCAGGACGTGGCCCGGGGCCTGGCCCAGGTGTCCTGGCCGGCCGGCGTCGCCGGCTGCGTGCTGGTCCAGGAGATCCTGGTGCTGCCGCCCAGCGCCCAGGAGGCCCTGTCCGAGGACCCGGACGCGGCCGCCGCCCAGGCGGCCGAGCATCCGGAGCGGACCGAGGCGCGGCTGGTCGCCGGGGTCCTGCGGTCCGGACCCCGCGCCTGCCTCCTGCGGGTGCGGGTGCCCGCCGGGGAGCAGGAGTTGCCGCTGGTTCGCGGGGCGGATCTGGCTCCCAACCTGCTGGACGCCCTCGAGCTGACTTTCGACGACCAGAACTGAGCGCTGCCCTAGCAGCCGGGCGGGGTGCCGCCCGCCCGCAGCGTGTCCAGCGCCGCGGTGGCGTCGGTGAGCGTCCCGACCTTGACCAGCTGCAGACCCTCCGGCACCTGGGTCAACGCCTCCGCGCAGTTGTCCGCGGGCACCAGGAACACGGTGGCGCCGGCCTCCCGAGCGGCGATCATCTTGAACAGGATGCCGCCGATCGGGCCGACCTTGCCGTCCGCGTCGATGGTGCCGGTGCCGGCGACGAACTCGCCCCCGGTCAGGTCCTCGTCGGAGAGCCGGTCGATGATGCCCAGCGCGAACATCAACCCGGCCGACGGGCCGCCGATGCGTTCCAGCGCGATCGTGATGTCGAAGGGCGCCTGCGGCCGCTGCACGGCGCCGATCCCCAGCACACCCTGGGTGCCCACGCTCGGGTTGCTGCCCAGGGTGACCTTCTCGTCGACGCTCTGCCCGTCCCGGTGCACGGTGACCGTCACCGTCTGACCCGGGGTGGTCCCGGCCAGCGCGGCCTGCAGGGAGGCGAAGTCGGTGATCGGCGTGCCGTCCAGCCCGACGATCTTGTCCTGCGGCTGCAGCACCCCGGAACTGGGTGAGCCCTCGGCGATGTCGCCGACGTAGACCACGTTCGGGTAGTCCAGATAGCGCAGGGCCGCGATCTCGGCCGCCGACTGCGAGTCCCGGAATGCCTGCGCGTTCTGCGCCTCCACCTGCTCGACCGTCTGGTCCGGCGGGAAGTAGTCCTCGCGAGGGGCCAGCGCGAACCGGCCCGACGCCCACAGCCCCAGGCTCTCGAACAGGGTGATGCCGTCGCTGATCGAGATGGTGGTCATGTTCAGGTTGCCCTCGCCGGAGCGGGCGGCGTCCGCCCCGGCCGGTACGTCGTCACCGGTGAAAGTGATCACCTGGGTGTCGCCGACCGAGCCGAGCACGTTGTAGGTCACCCCCGGCGAGATGGCGACGTACGGGATGGGAATGGCCACCGCCGCGGTCAACAGGACCGCGCTGGTCGCGCCGCCCACGACGAGGGTGCGGCCGCGGGTCGACAGCCGGGTGAACCAGGACATGACTGCGAGGGTAGGGGTGAGCAGGATCGTTCACACCCACGCCACCCAGGAGGGACGAAAGTGCGTAACGTGGGCCGCATGACGAATCTGCCCTTCGGATTCAGCCCATCCGGAGATGACGACCCCGACGGCAAGCCGGGCCAGGGCCCGGGGCCAGGCGGTTTCGACCTCGGCCAGCTCGGCTCGATGCTCTCCCAGCTCGGCCAGATGATGTCGCAGGCGAACGCCTCAGGTGCCTCCACCGGCCCGGTCAACTACGACCTGGCGCGCCGGCTGGCCACCTCCCAGTTGCCCGCCTCCCACCCGGCCTCCGCGGTCGACGTGAACAAGGTGGTCGAGGCGATCAAGCTGGCCGAAGTCTGGCTGGACGGCGCGACCGCGCTGCCCGCCGGGGCCCGCACGGCCACCGCCTGGACGCCCCGCCAGTGGGTGGACGCGACCATGCCGGCCTGGGAGAAGCTGTGCTCCCCCATCGCCGAGCAGGTCTCCCGCGCCTGGGTGGACGGGCTGCCCGAGCAGGCCAAGGCCCAGGCCGGACCGCTGCTGGCGATGATGGGCTCGATGGGCGGCATGGCCTTCGGCTCGCAGCTGGGCCAGGGGCTGGCCCAGCTGGCCACCGAGGTGCTCACCTCCACCGACGTCGGCATCCCGCTCGGACCCGAGGGCACCGCCGCGCTGCTGCCCCGCTCGATCAGCGAGTTCGGCGCCGGGCTGAACCTGCCCGAGGACCAAGTGCGGCTGTACCTGGCCGTCCGCGAGGCGGCCCACCACCGGCTGTACGCGGGCACCCCGTGGCTGCGGGACCGGGTGGTCGCGCTGATCAACGACTACGCGCGGGCCATCTCGGTCGACTTCTCCGCGGTCGAGCAGCTGGCCTCCAACATCGACCCGTCCGACCCGGCCAGCATCGAGGCGGCGCTGGGCCAGGGCATGTTCGAGCCGACCATCACCCCCGGCCAGCAGGCCGCGATGGCCGAGCTGGAGACCCTGCTCGCGCTGGTCGAGGGCTGGGTGGACACGGTCGTCGCCGACGCGGTCGGCGAACGGCTGCCGGGGGCCAACGCGCTGCGCGAGACGCTGCGCCGGCGCCGGGCCACCGGTGGGCCGGCCGAGCAGACCTTCGCCACCCTCATCGGCCTGGAGCTGCGGCCCCGGCGGCTGCGCGCCGCCGCCGAGCTGTGGCAGGCCGTGGGCGAGTCCCGCGGCACGGACGGCCGGGACGCCCTGTGGGCCGACCCGGGCCTGCTGCCCTCGGGCACCGACCTGGACGACCCGAAGGGCTTCGTCGAACGCGACAAGCAGTTCACCGAGCTGCTCGCCGGGTTGGACGACATCGAGACCCAGCTGCTGGGCAAGCCGGACGACGCGACCGACCCGGCCGATTCAGCCGCTCCGGCTGATTCCCGGGACCCGGCCGGCGACGACGGCAACCCCGACGAGCAGCCGCCGCGCCCGGTCTGACCCGGGCGCGGGCCGGCCTCCCGCTCACACCGCGCTGGACGGGCTCCACAGGTTGATGCCGGTGTCGACGGCGTGCGCCCCGATCCGGTCCAGCTCCTCGTCGTCGAAGGCCAGGTTCGCCGTCGCCGCCAGGTTGTCCTCCAGCTGGCGCACCGACGACGCGCCGATCAGCACCGAGGTCACCCGCTCGTCCCGAAGCGCCCAGGACAGGGCCAGCTGGGCGAGCGACTGACCGCGGTCGGCGGCGATGCCGTTGAGCGCGCGGATGTGGCTCAGCGCCTCGTCGGTGAGCAGCTCGGGCGAGAGCGAACCGCCCCGCGCGGCGCGCGAGTCCTCCGGCACCCCGTCCAGGTACTTGCCGGTGAGCATGCCCTGGGCCAACGGGGAGAACGCGATGCAGCCGACGCCCAGCTCGCCCAGGGTGTCCAGCAGGCCCTCCTCGATCCAGCGGTTGAGCATCGAGTACGACGGCTGGTGGATCAGCAGCGGCGTGCCCAGGTCGGCCAGGATCTCCGCGGCCCGCCGGGTCCGCTCCGGCGAGTAGGACGAGATGCCCGCGTACAGCGCCCGCCCGGAGGCGACCGCGGTGTGCAGCGCGCCCATCGTCTCCTCCAGCGGCGTGTCCGGGTCGGCGCGGTGCGAGTAGAAGATGTCGACGTAGTCCAGACCCATCCGCCGCAACGACTGATCCAGCGAGGCCAGCAGGTACTTGCGCGAGCCGCGGTCGCCGTAGGGCCCGGGCCACATGTCGTAGCCGGCCTTGGTGGAGATGACCAGCTCGTCCCGGTACGGCCGGAAGTCCTGGGCCATCAGCGCGCCGAAGTTGGTCTCGGCCGATCCGTACGGCGGGCCGTAGTTGTTGGCCAGGTCGAAGTGGGTGACGCCGAGGTCGAAGGCCCGGCGCAGCACCGCCCGTTGGGTATCCAGCGGGTTGACGTCGCCGAAGTTCTGCCACAGGCCCAGCGAGACGGCGGGCAGCAGCAGGCCGCTGCGGCCGGTGCGGCGGTAGGGCATCGAGTCGTAGCGGGCGTCGTCGGCGAGGTAGACGGGGGCGGGGAACGGTGAACTGGCCATGCGGCCCAGTCTGTCAGCCGGATCGACATCGGGGCCGTTCAGCGCAAATCCCCGGCTCGGCGGTGCGCTGCGGGTACGGTGAGCGCCGGTCCGATCCACGGATCAAGCGGGTGCGGGCTTGCCGGCAACGAGGCCATCTCGGGCTCCGGGCCGCCGCGAACGAAAGGAAGGGCCGATGGCCGAGACCTACAACGGCTACTGCGTGAAGTGCAAGGAGAAGCGGGACTTCGAGGGTGAGGTCGCCGAGACCAACGGTCGCCGGATGGCGAAGGGCACCTGCCCGGTCTGCGGCACCAAGATGAACCGGATCCTCGGCAAGGCCTGATTTTCGGGACGCCCCGGGGGACTCCCGGGGCGGGACGGTTATCCACAGGAGCGATCGCCCTGTGGACAACTTTCCCCGTGCCTCGTCGGGATGCGTCACCCTGGTCCGGGGTGATGACGAGGTGGCTGTTCATGACGTGACGCGGGTGGATCTGTCGGCCCGCTATGCGCTGTCCGCGGACGTTCCGCTGATCGTCCGGTCACCGGACGAACTCCAGATCGGCGTCGAGGAACCGCGGCGGGTCTGCCTGCTCAACGCACCACCGGACGCGGCCACCATCCTGGCCGAGCTGGACGGGCTGCGTCCGGTCGACACTGTGTTGAAGGCCCACGACGCCGACCCGATGGTCTGGGGATCGCTGCTCGGCGAGCTGCTGGCCGCCGGGTTACTGGTCGACGCGGCCCGGTCCGCGCACCGGCCGGGCGCGGTGCCCGGGCACCTGGCCGGCGAACGGATCGGCCTGGCCCACCGGCACGGGCAGGCCGCGGCCACCCGGATCCTGCAGGCCCGGCAGGACGCGCTGGTCGTCGTGCACGGCGACTGCGCGGCCGCGACCCTGGTCGCCACCCTGGTGGCGGCGGCCGGCGTCGGGCACGTCCATCACGATCCGTCGCCCCCGGGAGCCGACCCGGACGCGCGTCCCCGCCCGGCCGCCGGCTCGACCGCCACCCGGGCCCTGCGGGCGGCGAACCCGCTGGTCCGCACCCATCGGCCGGCCGCCCACCAGTCTCCGACGCTGGTCGTCCTGGTCGGTGAGCAAGTCCCGGACCTGGTCCGGGCGGCCATTCTGGTCCATCAGCGCATCCCGCACCTGGCGGTGCTCACCCAGGCGGCCCGCGCGCTGGTCGGCCCGTTGGTGCTGCCCGGCCGATCCAGCTGCCTGGGCTGCGTGAACCGGCACCGCGCCGACGCCGACCCGGGCTGGCCCGCGGTGGCCGGTCAGCTGTCCCGGCAGACACCCCGCGCGCCGGTGACCATCTCGGCGATGGCCGCTTGCCTCGCCATCGGGCAGACCCTGGAGCTGATCGACGGCACCGGGGTACCGACGACGGTGAACGGCTCGGTCGAGTGGACGCCCGACGCGCTGGCCCCCCGCCGGCGCACCTGGCCCGAACACCCGGATTGCGGTTGCCACCGCACCCCGTGAGCGCGCCCGGCCGAGCCCGTCGCCGCCCCTGACACAATGGGCAGGTGGCCGACATTCCCCGCGGTGCCCTGAACAGAACCGCACGTCTGGCCAGCCTGCCGCTGTCGGCGGCCGGTCGCGCCACGCTGGGCCTGGGCCAGCGGTTGGCCGGGCGGGACCGCGACCAGATCAGCAGCGAGATGCAGCGGCGCACCGCCGAGCAGCTCTTCGAGGTCCTCGGCACGCTCAAGGGCGGCGCGATGAAGTTCGGCCAGGCCCTGTCGGTGTACGAGGCGGCCATCCCCGACGAGTACGCCGCGCCCTACCGGGAGGCGCTGACCAAGCTGCAGAACGCGGCCCCGCCGATGCCGCCGGAGACCGTGCACAAGATCATGGCCCACCAGTTCGGCACCGGCTGGCGGTCCCGCTTCCAGGAGTTCGACGACACCGCCGCCGCGGCCGCCAGCATCGGCCAGGTGCACCGCGGCATCTGGCACGACGGGCGCCAGGTCGCGGTCAAGTTGCAATATCCGGGCGCGGACGCCGCCCTGCGCTCGGACCTGGACCAGCTGTTCCGGGTCGCTCCCCTGCTCGGCATGGTCATCCCCGGCACCCAGATCCGCCCGCTGGTCGCCGAGCTGCGCGACCGCATCCTGGAAGAACTGGACTACGCCCGCGAGGCCGACAACCAGCGCCAATTCGCCGCCGCCTACACCGACGACGCCAACTTCCTGGTGCCCCGGGTGGTGGCCAGCGCCCCCAAGGCGATCATCGGGGAATGGGTGGACGGCATCTCCCTGAACAAGATCATCGCCGGCGGCACGACCGAGCAGCGCAACCGCGCCGGCACCCTGCTGGCCGAGCTGCATTTCGCCGCCCCGCAGCAGGTCGGCCTGCTGCACGCCGACCCGCACCCGGGCAACTACATGCTCACCGAGGACGGCCGGCTGGCCGTCATCGACTTCGGCTCGGTGGCCCGGGTGCCCGAGGGCACCCCGGCGATCATCGGCCGGGTGACCCGGATGGCCCTGGAAGGCCGGGCCGATCTGGTGATGGCCGCCCTGCGCGAGGAGGGCTTCATCCCGGCCGGCTACGACCCCGATCCCGAACTGCTGATGGACTACCTGGTGCCGTTCATCGAACCGCTGCGCCAGCCCGAGTTCCATTTCACCCGCACCTGGATGCAGGCGCAGGCGGCGCGAATGTCGAACTTCTCCAGCGAAGAGTCAAAAATGGCGCGCAATTTGAACCTGCCGCCGTCCTATTTGTTGATTCACCGGGTCACTCTCGGCTCGGTCGGCGTGCTGTGCCAGCTGGACGCGACCGCGCCGTTCCGGGAGATCGTCACCCGGTTCCTGCCCGGGCTCGACGAGCCGGACACCCCGGCCCACGCCTGAGTTGTCCGCGGCCGGCCCTACCAGTACTCCTGGTCGAGCTTGGCCTCGATCGAGCGCAGGTGCGCCCGCGCGCAGTCCGGGCAGGTCCACACCGGACCGCGGGGTCCATGCTCGAGCATCCAGGTCACCGGCGCGTCCGGCACCGCCTGGCCGCACAGTTGGCAGGCTGCGAGAATGCGCTGATCGCCCGGTTTGACCGGGCCTGACAGTGGGTATTCCACCGCGCCACGATAACTCCGCCGTCGATTCTGGGTTCATCGAGCTCGACAACGTTGTCATCCAGTAGTAACACCCCGTAATGCATTGACTGCATTGGGGGGCTTGCATGAGTCCCATCCGTTCCGGATGCCGCGCACACCAGGAGGTGCATCGTGACCCAGACCGAGCCGCGACCATCGCAGCCCGCCACCAATCTCAATTCCGAGCAGGAGGGGTACAAGCAGAGCCTGGGCCGGCGCCAGGTCCAGATGATCGCCATCGGCGGTGCGATCGGCACCGGCCTGTTCCTGGGCTCGGCCTCCCGCCTGCACAGCACGGGTCCGGCCCTGCTGTTCAGCTACGCCTTCGTCGGCGTCATCGCCTATTTCTTGATGCGCGCGCTGGGCGAGCTGGTGCTGCACCGCCCCACCTCGGGCGCCTTCGTCTCCTACATGCGCGAGTTCTACGGCGAGGCCGGCGCCTACATCACCGGCTGGATGTACTGGTTGAACTGGGCGCTGACCGGGATCGCCGAACTGTCGGCCGTCGGCCTGTATGTCCAGTTCTGGTGGCCGACCATGCCGACCTGGGCGACCGTGTTGATCGCGCTGGTCGTGGTGTTGATCATCAACCTGTTGTCGGCCAAGGCGTTCGGCGAGTTCGAGTTCTGGGCCTCGATCCTCAAGGTCACCGCGATCGTGGCGTTCCTGATCGTCGGCATCGTGGTCGTGGTCGGTCGTTTCACCATCGGCGACCACCAGGCCGGGTTCGAGAACCTGTGGAGCAATCCTGGCGGCTTCTGGCCGTCCACCGGTGATTTCGCCTGGTATGGCCCGATTCTGGTGATGTCCGGCGTCGTGTTCGCCTACGCCGCGATCGAGATGGTCGGCGTCGCGGCCGGCGAGATGGCCGATTCCCGACGGGAAGTGCCCAAGGCCGTCAACGCCGTCATCTTCCGGATCGGCGTCTTCTACTGCGGGTCGATCCTGCTGCTCGTGTGCATGCTGCCCACCAGCGAGTACACGGCCGGCACCAGTCCATTCGTGACGGTGTTCGAACGATTGGGCCTGAACTGGATGGGCGCCCTGATCCAGGGCATCCTCATCGTCGCCGCCATGTCCAGCCTGAACTCCGGGCTGTACTCCACCGGCCGCGTGCTGCGCAGCCTGGCGGTGTCCAAGCAGGCCCCCAAGTTCACCATGAAGATGAGCGCGTCCGGGGTGCCCTGGGCCGGCATCGTGTTCACCTCGATCGTCTACGTCTTCGGTGCGCTGCTCAACGCGATCGAGCCCGATGCGTTCGAGATCGCCCTGGAGGCCGCCGCGATCGGCGTCATCTTCACCTGGTCGACGATCTTCCTGTGCCAGATCCGGCTCAGACAGCTCACCGACCGGGGCGTCATCCCGGCCAGTTCGTTCCCGATGCCCGGCTCACCCTGGACCAGCTATATCGGCCTGGCCTTCCTGGCCTTCGTGATCGTCGGCATGGCCATCTCCGGCTGGCAGAGCTCGCCGTACTTCTGGCACAAGACGAACTTCATCGTCATCGTGTTCGGCATCCCGATCCTGGCGGTCGTGTTCATCACCGGTTGGCTGATCGTGCGGCCCAAGGTGCACGCCCACACCGGCGGCCGGATGAAATCGGCCTGGACCAACGACGGGCCCCGGTACGAGTCGCCGATCGACACCGAGCACACGCTGGCCGAGCTGGACGAGGACCATGCGGTGCCCGGGGTCGCCCCGGCCCCGCCGGCCGCGCCCGACGAGAAGGGACGGTGAGGCGGACCATGCGCCATTCCCGTCGTGGCCTGGTCGGGGCCGTGCTGGCCCTGACCCTGGTCGGGTTGGCCGCCTGCAGTTCGGGCTCCGGCTCGGTCGGCACGCCCAGCACCGTCTCCGGCGCCCAGGAGGGCGGCAAGCTCACCATCGGCATCTCGTTCGACCAGCCCGGGCTGGGGTTCAAGGACGGTGAGACCTACCGGGGCTTCGACGTCGACACGGCGACCTACGTGGCCGCCGCGCTCGGCGTGCCGAGCCAGAACATCACCTGGGTGCAGGCCGATCCGAGCGAGCGGGAGAAGCTGCTGGAAAGCGGTGACGTGGATCTGGTGTTCTCCAGCTACTCGATCACCGATCAGCGCAAGCAGGTGGTCGACTTCGCCGGCCCGTACTTCGTCGCCCATCAGGACCTGCTGGTCCGGCGCAACGAAACCGACATCACCGGGCCGGACACGTTGGACGGTCGGGTGCTGTGCTCGGTGACCGGGACGACGTCCTCGCAGTACATCAAGGACAACTACCTGGGCCGGATCACCCTGACCGAGTACCCGCGGTTCTCCGACTGCGTGGCCGCCCTGGCCAACAGCGAGGTGGACGCGGTGAGCACCGACGACGTCATCCTGGCCGGGTTCGCCGCGCAGGATCAGTACAAGGGCAAGCTCAAGCTGGTGGGCAACGGGTTCACCGACGAGCGGTACGGCGTCGGCATCCCCAAGGGTGACGACGCGCGCGTCGCCCAGGTCAACCAGGCGCTGGCCCAGTACATCGCGGACGGCTCCTGGCGGGCGTCGCTGGACGCCACCGTGGGCCCGTCCGGGTACGCGATCCCGGACCCGCCGACGCCCGGGTCCGCCTGACCCCCGTGCGCACGAGCGGCCGGTGAACACCGAGGAGCTGACCGGGCGGCTGGGCCGGTACCCGCCGTTCGACCGGCTCGACGCCGCCCGGCTGGCCGACCTGGCCGGCCGGGCGCGCACCGTCCGGTTCCGGGCCGGCGAACTCGTCCTGGACGCGTTCGCCAGCCCGGTCCGCAACGTCCTGTTCGTCATCGAGGGCCGGGTCGACCTGTGGTGGGAGCCGGGTCCGGGTCCGTCGTCGGTCCCGGACGACACGGTGGGGCCCGGCTCGTTGATCGGGATGACCAGCGTGCTGGCCGAGCGGGCCCTGGGTCCGCGCGCGGCCGCCGCCACCGACGTCCGCGCGGCCGCCCTGCCGGTCTCGGCGCTGGCCGGCGCATTCGCCGCCCTGGGCGGCGCCCGCTACCTGGCCGCCCACACGCCGGCGACGGCGACCGGCGGCATCGTCCGTCCGGTCCCGCCGCTGGCCGCGTACACCACCGTCGACGACCTGATCGTGCACGATCCGCTGATCATCCCGACCGGCTCGACGCTGGTGCAGGCGGCCGCGCAGATGACCGCCTTCGATGCGCCGTGCGCGGCGGTCGCGCTGCCCGGCGGCCGCTTCGGCATGCTCACCGACACACTGATCCGGCGGGCACTGGCCGCCGGTGGTGACCTGTCCACCCTGGCCGCGGACGCGGTCGCGGACCGTCATCCGCCGACCGTGGTGCGGGGCGACTCGGCCGCCGAGGCGCTGGTCGTGCTGCTGGACCGGGACGCGGATTTCGTGCTGGTCGTCGACCGGGTCGGCGGCGTGTGCGGGGTGATCGCCCCGCGCGACTTCATGGTCTCGCCGGCCACCGCCGGCATCTCGTTGCACGAGCAGATCCGCCGCGCGGCCACCGTGGACGAGTTGTGCCAGCGGGCGCGCCGGCTGCCGGCCGTGCTGGACGAGCTGGTCACCCGCGGCCTGACCGTCAGCAAGGTGATCGGCGTCCACTCGGCGATCATCGACACCATCGTGCGGCGGGCGATCCGGCTGGTCTTCGACCATCGTCCGGAGCTGTCGGTCGATGCGTTCACCTGGCTGGCCTTGGGCAGCAACGGCCGGCACGAGGCGGTGCTCAGTTCCGACGTGGACTCGGCGGCCAGCTTCGTCGACGGCCTGCCGACCAGCCAGATCGCCGCCTATCGGGGCGCTTTCGCCGAGGTGGCGGACATCTTGGACGGCGCCCGGCTGTACCGGGACAAGCGCGGCACCTCGGCGCAGAATCCGCTGTTCGCCCGGACCAACGCGCAGTGGCGGGCCGCGGCGCTGGAATGGATGGCCGCGCCGGACCGCAACAACGGCGCGATCATGACGTCGCTGCTCGTGGACGGCCGGCCGATCCACGGCGATCCGGGCCTGTCCGAGGTCGACCGGGTCTTCGCCGACGTCCGCAAGCATCCGGGCACGATGCGCCTGCTGCTGCAGGAGATGCTGGCCCGGCGGGCCAAGCCGCACGTGCTGCGGGAGGCGTTGCGGCGCCGGCCGGAATTCGTCAACGTCAAGAACGACGGGCTGCTGCCCCTGGTCAACCTGGCCCGGTGGGCCGCGCTGAGCGTGGGCTCCTCGGCATTGCCGACGGTCGAGCGGCTGCGCGCGGCGGCCGGGTCGGAGATGATGCCGCAGGAGTCGGCCTCGACGTTGATCGAGGTGTTCGGGGAGCTGCAGCGGCTGCGGCTGCGCTATCAGCTGCGACAGTGGCGCGACGGCGAGCCGCCGACGGATGTGCTGGAAATGGCGACGGTGTCGCCGATCGACCGCAGCATCCTGGCCCAGGCGATCCGGGAGGTGGCCGCGGTGCAACGGCGGATGGACAACATCGCCGTGTACGTGCCGGTGGACGAGTGGACGGCGCGTCAGAACGCGGGTTCCTGACGCGCCGTCCGTGGTCAGCGGCTCTTGCGGGCCGCCTTGGCCCGGCGGATCTGCCGGGTGCGCTCGACGTCCCGCTGGATGTCGCGTATGCGGTCGCGAGCCAGATCTTCGATGAGAGAACTCATGTCATGCCTCCGAGAATGGTCCGCCGATCGGCGGAGCGCAGATGTGCTGATGTGCTTGGGTTGTGGCGAGACTGGGCTGGCCACAACGGATGTGGACGGGAAGCGCCGGGCGGCGCGGGACCGGACCGGCGTGGTCATGCCGCGACCTTCCGGGGCCGGCCACGCGGCCGCTTCCGGGCGATCACGACGCCGTGGTCGAAGATCTCGCCACCCCACACACCCCAGGGCTCACCGCGGTCGAGGGCCGCGGCCAGGCACTGCGGCCGGATCGGGCAGTCGACGCACAGCGCCTTGGCCTGTTCCAGTTCGTCCGGCCGTTCGGCGAAGAACAGGTCGGGGTCCCCGGACAGGCAGGGTAGGTCGTCGGTCGGTGGGGTGTCGATGAGTTCGAGCAGGTGCATCACGGGGGCCTCCGTGAGGATGGTGGTGGCCGTCCGGTCCGGGTGGGCCGGCCTACGGCTCGGAGTACGCGAAGGGCCTGTCAAATACAGGCAAACAAGGCATTCACCCCATAGGGCGAACCAGCGGAAAGACAAGGGCGGCCGATCAGGCCGTGGGCGCTCCCTGGCGCTGGAACATGCCGCCGCCAAAGACATCGACCTGATCGTGGCGCAGTCGCGCCGTGATGGCTGGCCCCTCGATCCGCCGCAGGTGCGCGACGCAGAGGCCGGACCGACCGCTGATCATCCGCGGATTGAACATGTCGGCACCTCCCTCTCGTCGACCCCGCCTGCGCGGAGAGCATGTCGTGGCGTTCTGATCACTTCGCTGCCGCACTCCGGGCCCGTCACGGACCGTGGTGCACCAACGGGAACGACAGTAGGGCGGGGCGCCAGGACGACGCAACTGAATATCGCAGAATTTTCTCAGGAACTTTTCACGCCGGCCCGGCCGACGATCTCGAGCACGTCGGAGCCGTAGGCATCGAGCTTGGCCCGACCGATCCCGGGGATGGCCAGCAGCGCGGCCACGTCCGCCGGTTTGCGCTCGGCGATGGCCAGCAGGGTGGCGTCGGAGAACACCACGAAGGCCGGCACCGAGGCCTGCGTTGAGCGGTCCTTGCGCCAGCTGCGCAGCGCGTCGACCAGCTCGGGATCGGCGCTGGAGGGGCACTTTCCGCAGCGCCCGGACTTGATCTGGGTCGGCGTGGACAGCGCCGCCCCACACACCCGGCAGCGGCCGGGGGCCCGGCCGGTGCGGTCCGGGCGGGCACTGTCGGGGGCGATGCCGGTGAGGAACCGGCTGCGTCGCCGGGTGCGCCGGCCGCCCTCGGTGCGCGAGAGCGCCCAGGACACGGCCAGCCGCGTCCGGGCCCGGGTGACGCCGACGTAGAGCAGCCGGCGCTCCTCCTCGATCTCCTCGGGGGTCTCCGCGTGCTGGATGGGCAGGGTGCCGTCGGTCAGGCCGACCAGGAACACCGCGTCCCACTCCAGGCCCTTGGCCGCGTGCAGCGAGGCCAGGGTGACCCCCAGTGCGGAGGGCGCGTGCTGGGCCTCGGCCCGCTGGTCGAGCTCGCGGACCAGCTCGGGCACCCCCGCCTCCGGGTCGGCGGCGGCCAGTTCCTCGGCCAGGCTGACCACGGCCAGCAGCGAGTCCCAGCGGTCGCGCAGCGCGCCGGGCGCGGGCGGTTCGTCGGTCAGGCCGACCGGCACCAGCAACTGCCGGACCGCCAGCACCAGGCCGGGGCCGGGCGAGTCGGTGACGTCGGCGCCGGAGGCCTCGGCGGCGGTCCGCAGCACCCCGATGGCCTGGCGCACCTCGGGGCGGGCGAAGAACCGCTGCCCGCCGCGGATCACGTACGGCACCCCGGCCGCGGTCAGCGCGTCCTCGTACCCTTCGGACTGGGCGTTCATCCGGTACAGCACGGCGATCTCCGACGGCGGGGTGCCGTCGGCGATCAGCGCGGCGCAGGCGGCGGCCACCGCGCGGGCCTCGGTCGGCTCGTCCGGATGCTCGTCGAAGGTGGCCGCCGGACCGTCCGGCAGCACCGCGGTGAGCTTGAGCCGGTACCGGGTGGTGGCGCCGGACGCGCCGGCGATGACCCGGTTGGCCAGCCCGACGACCTGCGGGGTGGACCGGTAGTCGCGCTCCAGCCGGACGACTTCGGCGTTGGGGTAACGCTTCTCGAAGCCCAGCAGGTAGCGGGGGGTGGCCCCGGCGAAGGAGTAGATGGTCTGGTTGGCGTCCCCGACCACGGTCACCGCATCCCGCCCGCCGAGCCAGGCATCCAGCGTGCGTTGCTGCAGCGGGGTGACGTCCTGGTACTCGTCGACGACGAAACTGCGGTAACGGGAACGGAACTCGGCGGCGACGTCGCGGTCGTCCTCCAGCACCGCGCAGGTGTGCAGCAGCAGGTCGTCGAAGTCGAGCTGCTCGGCCTCCTGCTTGGCCCGCTCGTACCCGGCGAACACCTTGGCCACGGTCTCGGCCGGCAGCGGGGTGTCCCGCCCGGCCTTGGCCACCGCGGCCAGGTACTGCTCGGGCCCGGCCAGGGTGGCCTTGGACCACTCGATCTCGCCGGCCAGGTCGCGCAGGGTGGCCGCATCGGTGGCGGCCCCGGCCCGGCGGGCGGCGATCGCCACCAGCCGCAACTTGTGCTCCAGCACCGGCCAGAGCTGACCGCCGACCGCGCGCGGCCAGAAGTAGCGCAACTGCTTGAGCGCGGCCGAGTGGAACGTGCGGGCCTGCACCCCGGGCACGCCCAGGGCCCGCAGCCGCAGCCGCATCTCCCCCGCCGCGCGGGTGGTGAAGGTGACCGCCAGCACCTCGGACGCCGGATGCGCGCCGGTGGCCACCAGGTGCGCGATCCGGTGGGTGATGGTGCGGGTCTTCCCGGTGCCGGCCCCGGCGAGCACACAGACCGGTCCGGAGGGCGCGAGCACGGCCGCGCGCTGCCCGTCGTCAAGGCCATCGAGGTAATTCATCGGCACCCAACCATGCTCGCACAGCCGTACGACACTTCCACCCCACCCTGTGCCGCGCGGATCAACTTCCCCGGCGCGGCCGAAGTCGTCGATTCCCGTCCCACTCGTCACATTCGGTGTGAGTTGATCCGCGCAGATCCCGGCGGCGGGGCCGGCGTACCGTCGGCCCAGCCGCCTGGCGAGGCCCACTCCAACCGTCGACGTGAGCGGTCGAGGTGGATCTGGATCGGGCGGCCATCGTCGGCGCGGATGAAGTCGTTGACTCGCGCCGCACGAGTCACATTCGGTGCAGTTTCATCCGCGCCGGCGAAGATGATCCGCGCGGGAAGGGGGGCGCCGGAGAAGTTGATCCGCGCGGGAAAGGGGGGCGCCGCCGGCATGGCTCCGCGCGGGGAGGGGGGCGCAGTGGGGGTCAGTCGACGGCGGCCCAGGCGTCGATCATGCGGCGGGCGATGGAGACCGGGCCGGGCAGGACGGCCGCGAAGGCGGTGCCGGCGTCGACCGGGGCGGCGTTGTCGCGCTCCTGCGGGCTCAGGGTCGGGGTGGGGTTGCCGACCGGCGAGAGCCAGTTGTCCTCGTCCGTGGCGATCAGCTGGCGCACGGTGTCCCGGTCGACCCAGCGGGCCGACTCGATCTCCCCCACCCGCGGCTTGAGCTCGTCGGCCCGCTCGGCCCGGGCGGCGAAGCCGACCATCAACGAGCGTGGGAACGGCCAGGGCTGGGAGCCCAGGTACTGCACGTCGCGGACCCGCAGTCCGACCTCTTCGTAGATCTCGCGGACGACGGCCGCCTCCAGGGACTCGCCGGCCTCGACGAAACCGGCCAGCACCGAGACCCGGCCGGGCGGCCAGATCGGTTGCCGGGCCAGCACGATCGAGTCGGCGCCGTCGTGCACGAGCACGATGACGGCCGGGTCGGTGCGGGGGAAGTCCTCGTGCTGGTTCGGGCAGACCCGGGACCAGCCGGTCAGCCGCGGCGTGCTGCCCAACCCGCAGCGCGGGCAGAAGGGGGCGGCCGCGTGCCAGGTGAGCAGCGCGGTGGCCGCGGTGAACAGGCCGGCCTCGGCATCCGAGAGCAGCGCGCCGATCTCCCGCAATCCGGCGAGCCCGGCCCGCGCGGCCCCGTCGGCAGCACCGTCGGCGTCGGGGTCGGCCGCGGCCACCGGGCCGCGCACGGCCCAGTGATCGACGCCGTCGACCACGCCGAGCAGCACCCCGTGCACCGGCGGCTCGTCGGCCACCGACGCCGCCGGCAGCAGGTGCAGACCGGTGCCGTCCCACCGGGTCCGGCCGGCGTCGTCGAGCACGAGCACGCGCGCGGATGGCCAGGCGGCGCGGACCCGGTCGGGGTCGCGGACGTCCTCGGACCGGTCGGCGGCGCCCCGGGACAGGGTCGGGGTGTCCATCTGCAGCTTCACGGCACGATCACCGTGCCCAGCCCACGCAACCCGGGCGCCACGGCGTCCAGGTCGCCCAAGACGACTCCGGTGAACGCGGCCGGCGCGAGCATGCCGGCGGCCGCCCGGGCGACCTCGTCGACCGTGGTCGCAGCCAGCCGAACCGGGTGTTCCCGCAACCAGTTCTCGTCCAGCCCGGAGCCGGCCAGCATGGACAGCATCGACGCCAGGCCCGCCTGGGTGGCCAGCGAGGTGGCCAGCGTGCCCAGCGCGTAGTTGCGGGCCGACTCGACCTCCTGCTCGGTCGGCGGCTGCAGGCTGAGCCGGCCCAGCTCGTACTGGGCTTCCAACAGGGCCGGGGCGGTCGCGTCGGTGGTGGTGTCGAAGCTGACGCTGACCGCCGCCCGCTCCGGCCAGAACTCCAGCGAGGACCGCGCGTGGTAGGTGAAACCCTTGTCCTCGCGCAGGTTCTCCACCAGCCGGGAGGAGAAGTAGCCGCCGTAGACCAGGTTGGCCAGCTGGTGCGCCGGATACGCCGGATCCGACCGGGTCACGGCCGGGCCGGACAGCCGCACCTGCGACTGCACGGCACCGGGCCGGTGCACGGCCAGCACCCGGTCGCCGACGATGGCCGGCGGCGGGGTCAGGGTGCGCACGGACCGCTCCGACGCCCATCCGTCCAGGGCCTGCGCGGCGGTGGCCAGAGTGCGGCTCGGGCTCAGGTCGCCGACCAACGTCAGGGTGGCGCCGCGGGGCACCACCGCGCGGGCGTGCAGGCCACGGACCGCCGCCGGACCGACCGCCGCGACCAGTTCGGCGTCCGGGATGTCCCAGGCGGCCGGGTGGTCGCCGAAGCGCCGGTCCTGCAGCAGCCGGTGCGCCACCGAGGCTGGCTGGGCGGCGGCGATGGCCAGATGCTCGACCAGCCGGGCCCGTTCGCCCAGCACGTCGTCCTTGCGGTAGGCGGCGCCGGTCAGGCTGTCGGCCAGCACCTCCAGCAGCCGGGGCAGGCCGGAGGCCAGCACCGACCCGGTGATCAGCAGCCGTTGCGGGTCGACGGAGGCGTCCAGATGCCCGCCGACGACGGCCAGGTCGGCGTCCACCTGCCGGCGGTCCCGCTGCTCGGTGCCCAGCAGCAGCGTCGCGGCCAGCAGCTCGGCCCGCGCGGCGTGCACCCGGCTCGGCCCGGCCAGCGGCACCCTCAGCCGGACCTCGACCAGCGGGCTGCGCGGCTTGCGCACGGCGAGCACGGTCAGCCCGTTGTCCAGGACGGCCCGGCCCACGGTCGGAACCTTGCCCCGGGCGCCGGGCACCAGCGCCGGCACCGGACGCGGACCGGTGGCGGTGCGGCCGATCTCCTCGGCGGTTCGGCTGGTCATGCCTGCTCCCCCGCTCCGGCCGGATCGGGCAGGATCCGCAGCACCGCGCAGCGATCGGGGTCCAGAGCGGCGGCCGCGGCGGCGATGTCGTCCGCGGTGAGCGCCGAGAGCAGGTCGGGCAGCTCGCCGAGCAACTCGGCCCGGCCGTGCAGCAGTTCCAGCGAGCCGAGCGAGCGGATCCGGCTGGTGATGCTGTCGTTCTCCCGGTAGAGCGAGGACGCGAACCGGGCCAGCGCCTGCTGCAGCTCGGCCGGCTCGGGGCCGTCGGCGGCCACCGCGGCGATCTGCTCGGCACTGGCCTCGATGACGGCGTCGGCGCTCACGTCGAGCGGGTGGATCGCCCCCAGCACGAACACGTCCGGATCCCGGGAGTCCAGCGGACCGCCGAGCAGCCCGGGCGAGGCCCACAGGTCGGTGGCCAGGTTCTGGTCGGCCACCACGGTGGACTGCAGGCGGGAGGACTCGCCGTCGGACAGGATCCCGGACAGCGCGATGAACGCCAGGTACCCGGGCAGATCGGCGACCGGATCGGGCATCCGCCACCCCACCGCCAGGGCCGGGGCGGGCGCCAGCGGGTCGAGGTGATCGCCGCGCAGCACCTGCGCGGGGGCCGGTTCGTCGAACGACGGGCGGACCGGCGCCGGGCGGAACGGGATGTCGTCGAAATGCCGCCGCACCCATTCCTGGGCCTGCTCCGGGTCGAAATCACCGCACACCGTGAGCACCGCGTTGGCCGGCGTGTAGTAGGTGTCGAAGAACTCGGCGCAGTCGGCCACGGTGGCCGCATTCAGGTCGACGAAATCGCCGTACCCGTTGTGCGCGTTGGCGAACGAGCTGAACAGCACGGCCGGCAGCTGCACCCAGGGGAACCCGCCGTAGGGCCGGTTGAGGACGTTGAGCCGGATCTCCTCGCTGACCACGTCGACCTGGTTGGCCAGGTTCTCCGCGGTGATCAGCGGGGCCCGCATCCGGTCGGCCTCCAGGAACAGGGCCCGTTCCAACGCGCCGGCCGGCACCACCTCGAAGTAGTCGGTGTAGTCGGTGTGGGTGGATCCGTTGAACACCCCGCCGGAGGACTGGACCAGCCGGAAGTGTTCCAGCTTGGGCAGCGACTCGCTGCCCTGGAACATCAGGTGCTCGAACAGGTGGGCAAAGCCGGTGCGGCCCTCGGGTTCGGAGCGAAAGCCCACGTCGTAGTGCACGGACACGCCGACCACGCCGGCGCCCCGATCCGGGGCGAACAGCACGCGCAGTCCGTTGTCCAGGACGAAGCGGTCGACCGGGTAGTCCGCGCGGGGCAACTTCGGTGTCCGCGGTCGGCCGGTTCGGCGGGCCGTGGGGCGGGCGGCTCGGGCCGCGACGGAGGGCACCGGGCCACAGTAGCCGCCGCGGCCGCGGGGCCGGTCACACCTGGGCCGGACTCCGGTGCGTGAACAGTTCGTCGTGCAGGCTGACGGCCAACCGGTCCCGATCCGGGAACAGCAGGTCGATCTCGGCCGGCCGCAGCTCGAGGACCGGCCACGCCGGTTCCGCCACCGGGGGCGCGGGTTCGTCCTCGTCCGGACGGGCGTGCCGGCCGTGCGCGACCGGATGGGCCGGCACCGCCGGGCGGGTCACCCGGCGGCCGTCCCGGACCACCACGACGACCGCGACCAGGGCCAGCAGCCCGGCCAGCACGATGGCCAGCGGCATCAGCCGGCGGCCGGTGCCGGCGTCCGGGTCGGTGGCGGCGACGACGAGCCGGCTGGGGTCGGCGGCGGAGTAGGCGACCGCGATCACCTCGCCGGGCTGATGACCGCAGGAATCCAGAATGGCCCGCCGGGTGGTGCCGGCGGGTTGACCGACCGGGTCGCGCAGGTCGACCACCGTGCCCTCGTCCCCGTTGCGACAGGCCAACGACGAGACGACCACGGCCGACCCGGTGACGCTCGATTCGGACGGTGGTGACGATGCCGCCGCCCACCACAACCCCGCCGCGACGACGAGCGCCGCCGCCACCCCGATACCCGCAGTCTTGGTCACCCGCGACCGCATATTCCCCCTGGCATGCCTGCCCATACCCGGGATGATGACACATTCGTTGCGCCCCGGCCCGGCATTTAGCCCGCGCCGGCCCGGGTGTCGCCGATCAGCCGTCGAAACCGAGTTTGCGCAGTTGCTTGGGATCGCGCTGCCAGTCCTTGGCCACGGCCACGTGCAGATCCAGATACACCCGGGTACCGAGCAGTTCCTCGATCTGCAGGCGGGCCCGCCGACCCACCGCGCCGAGCCGAGAACCCTTGGGACCCAGCACGATCGGCTTTTGCGACGACCGCTCGACGAAGAGCGTCACGTACACCTTGGTGACCTGCTTGGCCGCGTCCGGATCGGGCGGCAGCATTTCGGTGACCATCGCCGCGAGCGAATGCGGTAATTCGTCACGGACCCCGTCCAGCGCGGCTTCCCGCACCAGTTCGGCAATTCGGGTCTCGATCGGTTCATCGGTGGATTCGGCGTCCGGATAGAGCATCGGACCCTCCGGCAGCCGCGCCACCAGCAGATCGGTCAGGGTGTCGGTGCCCTCGCCGGAGACCGCGCTGACCGGCACGATGTCGGCGAACCCGGCCAGCTCGGAGGCGCCCAACAGCTGCTCGGCCAGCCGTTCCCGGGACACTTTGTCGATCTTGGTGACGATGCCGATCACCGGGGTCGAGCCGGCCCGTTCGGCCAGCTCGGCGGCGATCCGCCGGTCGCCGGGACCGACCCGCTCGTCGGCCGGGATGCAGAACCCGACGACGTCGACGTCGGACCAGACGCTGCGCACCAGGTCGTCCAGCCGCTCCCCGAGCAGGGTCCGTGGCCGGTGCATGCCGGGAGTGTCGACGATGACCAGCTGCGCGTCCGGCCGGGTCAGGATGCCGCGGACGGCCCGCCGGGTGGTCTGCGGCTTGTCCGAGGTGATCGCCACCTTCTCCCCGACCAGCGCGTTGAGCAGGGTCGACTTGCCGGCGTTGGGACGGCCGACGAAGCAGGCGAAACCGGACCGGTACCCGTCCGGGGTGGCGGTACTCAGCGGGGGCTCCGGTCGCGCACGGCGCCGTCCGGGCCGGCCAGGATGAGCACCGCGGCGCCCAGGTCGGCGGCGGCGGCGCGGGACGCCGGGTCCAGCGTGTCCAGGGTGTCGGCCGGGCCGACGACGACCGCGGCCTCCAACTCCTGGGCGCCGGAGGAGACGGCGGCGGCGACCGCGGCCTGCAGCGCGGTCAGTCGCAGTGAGGGCAGCGCGACGGTGGCCGCCGCGTAGGTGCGGCCGTCCTCGTCCCGGACGGCCGCCCCCTCGGCGGCGCCGGCCCGCGCCCGGGAGCCCCGGGCCAGCGTCACCAACTTCGCGTCCTCGGGGTCCAGCGGTGGGATCGGGGTCATCCGGCTCGGTTCCGTTCCGTCGAATCGTGCACTGGCTGGTTCCTGGTCTCGATCAGCGGTCCGAGCAGCGGCGGGTCCGCCGGCGTCGAGCGGCCCGGCGGGGCGCCGGCCGGCGAGTCCGGCGGGGAGTCACCCGGGGAATCCGTCGCCCCGGGCTCGGCGGACTCGTCGGCGGCCGGCGGTTTGGCCTTCTTCTTTTTCTTGCGCGGTTTGGCCCGCTTGGCCTCGGCCGGTTCGGCGTCGGACTCCTCGACCGCGGGCCGTTCCGGTTCCTGCTCCTGCGCCCGCCGCTGGTCCTCCCGCTCCCGCACCTCGCGGTCGCGTTCGGCCTGCTCCTGGGCCAGCTCGGCCGCGGTCAGCCGGCGCACCAGCACGGTCTGCACCCGCGGCCGGCCCCGGCGGTCCACCCCGGGTTCCCCGTGCAGGAACAGCCCGGCGACGCCGACCTCCGAGCCGGGCAGCGGGACCCGGCCGAGCTGCTGGGCCAGCAGCCCACCGACGGTGTCCACCTCGTCGTCGTCGAGCTCGACGTCGAACAGCTCTCCCAGGTCCTCGACCGGCAACCGGGCCGAGACCCGGAACGAGCCGTCGGGCAGCGGCACCACCGGGGCCGGGGTGTCCGCGTCGTACTCGTCGGTGATCTCGCCGACGATCTCCTCCAGGATGTCCTCGATGGTGACGATGCCGGCGGTGCCGCCGTACTCGTCCACCACGACGGCGAAGTGGGTCCGATCGCGCTGCATCTCGCGCAGCAGGTCGTCGACGTTCTTGGACTCGGGCACGAACACCGGCTCCCGCATGATCTGGGTCAGCACGGGACCCTGGTCGTCCGGGGCCAGGTTCATCGCCGGCGCGATCAGGTCCTTGAGGTAGGCGACGCCGACGATGTCGTCCAGGTCCTCGCCGACCACGGGGATCCGGGACATGCCCGAGCGGCTGGCCAGGGCCAGCGCCTGGCGCAGCGTCTTGTCCCGTTCGATCCACACCGTCTCGGTGCGCGGCACCATCACCTCGCGCACGATGGTGTCGCCCAGATCGAAGACACTCTGCAGCATCTCCCGCTCGGTCTCCTCGACCACGCCGCGGCTGCCGGCGATGTCGACCAGCTCCCGCAGCTCGATGTCGGAGGAGAACGGGCCCTCCCGGAAGCCGCGGCCGGGGGTGATCGCATTGCCGATCAGGATCAGCAGCGAGGCGACCGGCGCGAGCAGCCGGGCCAGCGCCCGGGTCGGGCCGGCCAGGGCCAGACCCACCGGGTAGGGGTGCTGGCGGCCGATGGTGCGCGGCAGCACGCCGATCCCCACGTAGGTGACCACGACCATCACCGCCACCAGCAGCAGGCCGACCCAGAACTGGAAGCCCAGGGTGGTCAACGCGACCTTGGCCACCATCACGGTCGCGGTGATCTCGGCGGTGATCCTCAGCAGCAACAGCAGGTTGGTGTACCGGGGCCGGTCCTCGGTGATGGTCAGCAGCGACGACGCGCCGCGCCGGTCCTCGCGGGCCAGCTCCTCCAACCGGGCCGGCGAGACCATGGTGATCGCGGCGTCGGCCGCGGCCAGCAGGCCGGCGATCGGCACCAGAGCAGCCGCGATCACCAGCAACAACACGTCCAAGCTGTCCACGACAGCGATCAGCCCCGCCCGCTCGTTTCCGGGTCGGTGGGACCGGCGAGCCCGACGACGTCGAGCACCGCGGCGTCCGCGGCGGCCAGGCGGGCCTTGCGGGCCGCGGCGGCCTGCTGCTCGCGCCAGGTGTCCAGCAGTTCGTTCTGCAGCCGGAACATCTCCCGCTCCTGCGCGGGCTCGGCGTGGTCGTAGCCGAGCAGGTGCAGCACGCCGTGCACGGTCAGCAGGTGCAGCTCGTCCTGCACCGAGTGACCGGCCGCGGTGGCCTGCTCGGCGGCGACCGCCGGGCACAGCACCACATCACCCAGCAGCGCCGGGCCGGGACCGGACTCGTCGGGCCGGCGGGCGGTGTCCAGCTCGTCCATCGGGAAGCTCATGACGTCCGTCGGGCCGGGCTCGTCCATCCACTTGACGTGCAGCTCGGTCATCGCCTCGACGTCGACCAGCAGGATGGACAGCTCGGCCAGCGGGTTGATCCGCATCCGGTCCAGCACGTACCGGGCCACCGACACCAGGACGATCTCGTCGACCGGGACCCCGGACTCGTTGGCCACCTCGATGGTCATCGGGTCGGCTCCTGGGGGCCGCGGGCCGGGGTGCGGTGGGCGGCCGAGGCGTCCGAGCGGCGGGTGGGCCGGCCCAGGCGGCGGGGCTGCTCGTCGGGGGCCGCCGGGTTGTTCTGCTTGTCCCACCGCTCGTAGGCGTCGACGATGTGCCCGACCAGCCGGTGCCGGACCACGTCGCCGGAGGTGAGCACGGAGAAGGCGACGTCGTCCAGGTCGGCCAGGATCTCCCGGACCACCTGCAGGCCGGAGCGCTGCCCGCCGGGCAGGTCGACCTGGGTGACGTCACCGGTGACCACGATCTTGGACCCGAAGCCGAGCCGGGTCAGGAACATCTTCATCTGCTCGGGCGTGGTGTTCTGCGCCTCGTCCAGGATGATGAACGCGTCGTTCAGGCTGCGCCCGCGCATGTAGGCCAGCGGGGCCACCTCGATGGTGCCGGCGGCCATCAGCCGCGGGATCGACTCCGGGTCGAGCATGTCGTGCAGCGCGTCGTACAGCGGCCGCAGGTACGGGTCGATCTTGTCCGACAGGGTGCCGGGCAGGAAGCCCAGCCGCTCCCCCGCCTCCACCGCCGGCCGGGTCAGGATGATCCGGGTGACCTGCTTGGCCTGCAGCGCCTGGACCGCCTTGGCCATGGCCAGGTAGGTCTTGCCGGTGCCGGCCGGCCCGATGCCGAAGACGATGGTGTGCGCGTCTATCGCGTCGACGTACCGCTTCTGGTTGACCGTCTTGGGCCGGATGGTGCGGCCGCGGCGGCTCAGGATGTTCAGCCCCAGCACGGCCGAGGGTGATTCGGCCGCCGGGTCGGCGCCCGCGCCGGCGGGCGCGGCCAGCATGCCGATGGTGCGACGGACCGTGTCCGGGGTGATCACCGAGCCCGATTCCTGCAGCGCGAGCAGCTCGCTGATGGTCCGTTCGGCCAGCGCGACGTCGGCCGCGGCGCCCTTGAGGGTGACCCGGTTGCCGCGGACGTGGATGTCGGCGGCCAGGCCGTCCTCGAGCAGGCGCAGCAGCGAGTCCCGAGAACCGAGCAGTCCCATCATCTGCCGCTCGTCGGCCACCACCAGGGTCGATTCGCTCGGCGACGATGAACTCGATAGCGATGTACTCGATATCGATGTACTCGATGGGGCGGAACGTCCCGCGTCATCGCCCTGAGCGCCGGACGGTTCGCCGGAAAGGCCGCGGGGGAGGTCGGACCGCGCTGCGGCCGACGGAGAATCCGGCACCTGGTGACTGCCCACTTTCCCTAATTCGAGGTTCACGCACGCGGGTGGCCCGCTGGTGGGCATCCCCGATGGTCGCTGGTGATGATCACCGTCGGACCACCGCTCGATTCTACCGAGACCCGCGCCGGGCCGGGACCGACCGGCCGATCAGCCGGGCGGCCAGGCCATCCGCCGCCCACCGAGCAGATGCAGGTGGGTGTGGAACACGCTCTGCCCGGCGTCGGCGCCGGTGTTGGTGACGATCCGGTACCCGGACCGGTCGATCCCCTCGGCCTGGGCCAGCACCCGGGCCGTGACCACCAGGGCGGCCAGGCCGCTGGGGTCGTCGCCGGCGACCTCGGCGGCGTTCTCGTAATGGGTGGTCGGGATGATCAGGATGTGCGTGGGCGCCTGCGGGTTGATGTCCCGGAAGGCGACCACGTGGTCGTCCCGGTGCACCACGTCGGCCGGGATGGTGCCGGCGACGATCTTGCAGAACAGGCAGTCGTCACTGGTGTAGGGCATGCGACCAACCTAAGGGACGGCTCCCCCGCTCAGACCATGCGCAGTACCTGGCTGCGGCACACGTCCCAGGCCGGGTGCCGGACGTCGATCAGCTCGAAATGACCGGTCCGGGGCAGCACGATCAGCGAGGCCGGGTCGCCGGCCCGGACCGCGGCCTCGACGTAACGCTCG
Organism: Nakamurella multipartita DSM 44233; assembly: GCF_000024365.1. Lineage (NCBI taxonomy): Bacteria > Bacillati > Actinomycetota > Actinomycetes > Nakamurellales > Nakamurellaceae > Nakamurella > Nakamurella multipartita. The sequence goes on along the minus strand of NC_013235.1, from coordinate 1,736,272 downwards.
GACTGGGACAGCGGGACGGTGTCGTCGGCGTCCCCGTGCACGCAGACCACCCGGGCGCCGTCGCCGACGTGCGCGATCGGTGAGGCGTGGTGGTAGCGCTGCGGCATGGACCGGGCCTCGCCCTCCATCAGCGCGGTGACCGCGCCGTTGCCCAGCCGTTCCACCGAGGCGCCGACCAGGTCCAGCAACCCGGCCTGGGCGACCGCACCGACGATCGGCACGTGCGTCTCCCCCGGTGCGACCGACCCGGCCGTCCCCGAGCGCAGCGACCCGCGGTGGGCCAGCCAGGCGGCCAGGTGCCCGCCCGCGGAGTGCCCGACGGCGGCGACCCGATCGAGGGACAGCCGCCCCTCGGCCGCCTGCTGGCCGGGGCCGGCCAGGGAGTCCACGGCCCGGGACACGTCGGCCAGGGTGGTCGGCCAGCCACCGCCCTCACCCACCCGGCGGTACTCGATGACCGCGGCGGCGACGCCGTACCGGGTCAGGTCGTACCCGAGGGGTTCGGCCAGTTCCATGCCGTAGATGGAGCGCCAGTACCCGCCGTGGATGACCACCACGACGGTCAGGTAACGCCCGGAGGGCAGGAACAGCCGGATCCGCTGGCTGGGGTGCGGTCCGTAGTCGTAGTCGCGGATGTCGACCTTCATGTCCACCGACCGGTGAGCACGCCGAGGGCGCCGAGGGCGACCGCACCGGCGGTCGAGGTCCGCAACACCTGGGGACCGAGTCGCACCACCGTGGCGCCTGCCGAGCCGAACACGGTGAGTTCCTCCTCGGTCAGTCCCCCTTCCGGACCGACAATCAGTACCACGTCGCCGGCCGGGGGCAGGCCGGCGGCCGCCAGCGGTGTGACCGAGGACTCGTGCAGCACCAGCGCGGTGGCCCCGGTCAGCCGGGCGCCGACCTCGGCGGTGGTGGCCGGCTCGTGCACCGGCGGGACGAACGCCCGGCGGGCCTGCTTGGCCGACTCCCGGGCGGTGGCCCGCCAGCGCCGGACCCCCTTGTCGACCTGGTCGGGGGTGCGCCAGCGGGCCATGCAGCGCTGGGCCGTCCAGGGCACGATCGCGTCCACCCCGGCCTCGGTGGCCAGCTCGACGGCCAGCTCGCCGCGCTCGCCCTTGGGCAGCGCCTGCACCAGCGTCACCCGCACGTCGGGCGGCGGCTGCCGGTGCGCCGGCTGCACGTCCAGGGTGAGCTCGGCGCGGCCGGCGGCGGTGACCACCGCGGCGGCCAGCCGCCCGGCCCCGTCGGTGAGCACCAGGGCCTCGCCGACCCGCAGCCGGCGCACGGCGGCCGCGTGCCGGCCCTCCGGCCCGTCGAGCACGAACGGCCCCGCTGCGGGCAGCTCGTGGACCAGGAAGAACGGTTCGCCGGAGCGGCCGGGGAACGATCCCGGCCGCTCAGCGCCCGACGAAGGAATCACGGATCCGCGAGAAGAAGCCGCCGTTGTGGCCGCGGGCGGCCAGCTCCGGCTGTTCCTCGCCGCGCAGGGTGGCCAGCTCGCGCAGCAGCTCGGCCTGCCGGGCGTCGACCCGGGTCGGGGTGACCACCTCGATGTGCACGTGCAGGTTGCCCACTCCGGTGCCGCGCAGCCGGGGCATGCCCTGGCCGCGCAGGGTGATGACGGTGGCCGACTGGGTGCCCGGCTGGATGTCCAGGTCCTCCACGCCGTGCAGGGTCTGCAGGCCCATCGACGTGCCCAGGGCGGCCGCCGTCATCGGCACGTGCACGGTGCAGTGCAGGTCGATGCCGTCGCGCTGGAACCGGTCGTGCGGCAGTTCCTGGACCTCGACGTACAGGTCACCGGGGGCGCCGCCGCCGGGTCCGACCTCGCCCTGGCCGGCCAGCCGGACCCGGATGCCGTCGCCGACCCCGGCCGGGATGTTGGCGCGGACGGTCCGCCGGGTGCGCACCCGGCCCTCGCCGTTGCACTGCAGGCAGGGCTCGGGAATGACCTCGCCGAAACCGCGGCAGACCGGGCAGGGCCGGGAGGTGACGACCTGGCCGAGCAGCGAGCGCTGGATCTGCTGCACCTCGCCGGAACCCTTGCACATGTCGCAGGTGGCCGGGCGGGTGCCGCTGGCGCAGCCCGAGCCGTGGCAGGAGGTGCACAGGGTGGCGGTGTCCACGGCCAGGTCCTTGGCCACGCCGTTGGCACACTCCTCCAGAGTGAGCTCGACCGGGATGAGCGCGTCCTCGCCCTGCCGGACCCGGGACCGGGGGCCGCGGGACCGGGCCCCGGCGCCGCCGCCGAAGAAGGCGTCCATGATGTCGCCCAGGCCCATGCCGCCGAACGGGTCGCCCATGCCGCCGGCGCCACCGCCCGGGCTGCCGCCGCCGAGCGGATCCCCGCCGAGGTCGACGACCTGGCGCTTGGCCGGGTCCGAGAGCACCTCGTAGGCCGCGGTGACGTCCTTGAACTTCTGCTGGGCCGCCGGATCGGGGTTGACGTCGGGGTGCAGCTCCCGGGCCAGCTTCCGGTAGGCACGCTTGATCTCATCCTGCGACGCGCCCTTGGCCACGCCCAGCAGGCCGTAATAGTCCCGAGCCACCCTCTGCACCAGTTGCCTTCCCGCGAGCCGGGGCTCGCACCACACCCGAGCGGGTGGTGGCGATAGTCCACACCCGATGTCGCACCGATTGTCTGCCCGCCGGCCACTACCGGCCGGCGACGATCTCCCCGACGTACCGGGCGACCGCCCGAACCGCCGCCATCGTCCCCGGATAGTCCATCCGAGTCGGTCCGACGACGGCCAAACCGCCCATCAGCGTCTGCCCGCTGCCGTACCCGGCGGACACCAGTGCCGTCGTGGACAGGTTCGCGTCGTCGTTCTCGCTGCCGATGGAGACGACCACCGCATCGGGAGTCTCCAGCGCGGCCAGCAGCTTGAGCAAGGTGACCTGCTCGTCCAACGCTTCCAGGACGCCCCGCAGGGCCCCCGGTTGATCGGCCCAGGCGCCGGTCGCGTGCGAGGTGCCCGAGAGCACCAGCCGCTCCTCGGGGTGCTCGACCAGCGAGTCCAGCAGCACGGCCACCGAGGGCACCACCAGCGGTCGGACGTCCGGATCGACGGTGGCGGCGGCGTCGGTCAGGGCCGAGGCCGCGTCGCCCAGCCGGCGGCCGACAGCCGCGGTCGCGAACAGCGTGCGCAGGGCCAGCAGTCCCTCGTCGGTGACGTCGGTGTCCAGCTCGACCAGGCGCTGCTCGACCCGGCCGGTGTCGGTGATGACCACCAGCAGCAGCCGGCGCCGGTCCAGCGTGACGACCTCGACGTGCCGGACCGAGGACCGGGACAGCGTCGGGTACTGCACGAACGCGACCTGCCGGGTCAGCTGGGCCAGCAACCGCACCGAGCGGCGCAGCACGTCCTCCAGGTCGACGGCCTCGGACAGGAACGCCTGGATCGCCCGGCGCTCCCCGGCCGAGAGCGGCTTGACCTGGGACAGCCGGTCGACGAACAGCCGGTAGCCCTTGTCGGTGGGGATGCGGCCGGCCGACGTGTGCGGCTGGGCGATGTAGCCCTCGTCCTCCAGGGCGGCCATGTCGTTGCGGATGGTGGCCGGGGAGACGCCGAGTTGGTGCCGTTCGACCAGCGACTTGGACCCGACCGGCTCATGCGTGGCGACGTAGTCGGCGACGATCGCGCGCAGGACCTGGAACCGCCTGTCGTCGGCCGACATGATCACCTCCTGCACTCCGGGTGAGCCGGGTTGGCACTCGCCCGCTCCGGCTGCCAAGTGTAGTCGTCCGTTCGGGGGTCCAACGGCGCCGCGTGGTATCCCGCGCGGGGGCCGGAGCGGCGCGAGCGGGCGGATCCGGCGCCGACCGTTACCCTGGCGGGTGAGCGCGCGCCGGGCAGTTCCGGGCATGGAGGCCCCAACGGATGATCTTCAAGGATGTTCGCGAGGGACGGCCCTACCCCGAGCACGGCATGTCCACCCGCGACTGGGCCCGGATCCCGCCGCGCAAGGTGCGGCTCGACGAGCTGATCACCACCAAGCGGGAACTGCGGCTGGACGCCCTGCTCGACGAGGCGTCGACCTTCTACGGTGACCTGTTCCCGCACGCCGTGCAGTGGCAGGGACAGCTCTACCTGGAGGACGGCCTGCACCGCGCCCTGCGCTCGGCCCTGCAGCAGCGGACGGTGATCCACGTCCGGGTGCTCGACCTGGATGCCCGTTCGTCGATCGACACCCTGCCGGCGACCTCGTCCGGCTCCCCGGTGGCCCGGTTCACTCAGCCAGGCTGAGCGCGATCCCGTCGGCCAGCAGCCGCCCGCGCAGGGTCAGCACGGCCCGACCCCGGTCCAGCGCGGCGCCGTCCAGCGACCCGTCGGCCGCCGCGATCCGCGCGTGCCGGCGGCCCTGCTCGGACAGCCCGGACAGGGCCAGCCCGTCCCGCAGCCGCAGCCGCAGCAGCACGTCCTCCAGCCGCCGGTCGTCCGGCCCCAGCACCTCCCGGGCCTGCCCGGGGCTGCGGCCCTCGGCCAGCCGCTGCGCGTAGGCGGCCGGGTGCTTGACGTTCCACCAGCGCACCCCGCCGACGTGCGAGTGCGCGCCCGGGCCGATCCCCCACCAGTCCTGCCCGGTCCAGTAGGCCAGGTTGTGCCGGCACCCGCCGGCCGGCGTCCGGGCCCAGTTGGACACCTCGTACCAGTGCAGGCCGGCGCCGGTGAGCAGCTCGTCGGCCAGCAGGTACCGGTCGGCCAGCACGTCCTCGTCGGGCATCGGCAGCACCCCGCGGTCGAACTGCCGGGCCAGCCGGGTGCCCGGTTCGACGATCAGCGAGTAGGCCGAGACATGATCGACCCCGCTGGCGATCACGGCGGCCAACGAGTCGGTGAACTCCGCGTCGGTCTCACCGGGCGTGCCGTAGATCAGGTCGAGGTTGACGTGCTCGAAGCCCTCCTGCCCGGCCCAGCGCACGACGTCCAGGGCCCGGCCGGGGGTGTGCGTGCGATCCAGGACGGTGAGCACCCGCCGGGAGGTGGACTGCAGGCCCAGGCTCAGCCGGGTGAAGCCGGCCGCGCGCAGGGCGCCGAGCAGGGCCGGGTCGGTGGACTCGGGGTTGGCCTCGGTGCTCACCTCGGCGTCGTCGGCCAGGCCGAACCGCTCGTCGATGGCGGTCAGGATCCGGGTCAGCGGCTCGGCGCCGACCAGCGACGGGGTGCCGCCGCCCACGAAGACGGTCGAGACGGTGCGACCCCGGCCCAGCACCCGAGCGGCCAGCTCGACCTCGGCCAGCGCCGCGTCCAGCCACGACTGCGGGGACGCCGCGCTGCCCAGCTCGCCGGCCGTGTAGGTGTTGAAGTCGCAGTAGCCGCAGCGGGTCGCACAGAACGGCACGTGCACGTAGAAGGACAGGGTGCGGTCGGCTGCGCCCTGGCGGGCCTGATCGGGCAGCGACCCGTCCGGCGGCACCGGGTCGCCGTCGGGCAGCGTGGAGGGCACCCGACCAGTGTTCACCACCGGCGTTCACCGTCCCGACCACCGCCAGCCCTGTACGTGCACTGTGTGTTCGCCTAGCGTCACTGTTCGTGACCCGATCGGTGCGGCGGTTCCTGTCCCTGTCCCTGGCGCTGGCCGTGCTGGCCTCGGCGGTGCTGCCGGGCACGGCCGGCGCGGCCGCGGCCGACCCGCCTGCGGTGTGGGTGAACGAGATCCACTACGACAACGCCGGGACCGACGTCGACGAGGCGATCGAGGTGGCCGGGCCGGCCGGCACCGACCTGACCGGCTGGTCGCTGGTGCTCTACAACGGCGATACGGCGACCGCCGCGATCCGGTACCGGACGCTGGCCCTGTCCGGGTCGCTGCCCGACCAGTCCGGCGGGTACGGCACCGCCTTCGTCGCCGCCCCCGGCCTGCAGAACGGCGACCGGGACGGGTTCGCGCTGGTCGACGCGGCCGGCACGGTCGTGCAGCTGCTGTCCTACGAGGGCGTGTTCACCGCGGCCGACGGTCCGGCCGCCGGGCGGTCCAGCACCGACATCGGCATCGCCCAGAGCGGCGCGCCGGTCGGCAGCTCGCTGCAGCTGACCGGCACCGGCCGGGGCCCGGCCGACTTCACCTGGGCCAGCGGGACGGCCGGCTTCGGGCAGGTCAACGCCGGCCAGCAGTTCGCCGACCCGAACCCGCCGGCCGACGAATGCGGGGCCCCGGCCACCCCGATCGGCACCGTGCAGGGCTCGAGTGCGACCACCGCGCTGGCCGGCCAACGGGTCTCGGTGCAGGCCGTGGTGACCGCGGTCGAACCCGGCCTGGGCGGCTTCTACCTGCAGGACCCGGCCGGCGACGGGGACCCGGCCACCGCCGACGGGCTGTTCGTCTACGGTGGCTCGCCCACCCCGGCGGTCGGCGACGCCGTGCGCGTCACCGGCACCGCCGGCGAGTACGTGACCAGCTCCGGGGCCAGCTCGCAGACCCAGCTGTCCGGCTCCCCCACCGTTGGGGTCTGCCAGTCCGGCCAGGCGCTGCCCGAGCCGGTCGCCGTGCAGTTCCCGCTGCCCGCCGCCGACGCACTGGAGCCGCTGGAGGGCATGCGGGTGTCCCTGCCGCAGACGCTGGTGATCAGCGAGTACTTCAACTACGACCGGTTCGGCGAGGTCGTGCTCGGCCTGCCGCTGGCCGGGCAGTCGCGGCCGTTCACGCCCACCGCGGTGGTCGACCCGGGGCCGCCGGCCGTCGAGCTGGCCGCCCGCAATGCGCTGAGCCGGATCACCCTGGACGACGGGTCCACCACCCAGAACCCGGCCGTGCTGCGGCATCCGGGCAACGGGCAGCCGTTCGGCTCGACCAACTCCTTCCGCGGCGGTGACACCGTCACCGGGGTGACCGGGGTGCTCGACCAGACGTTCGGGGCATACCGGGTGCAGCCGACCGGGCCGGCCGACTACGCCGCGGTCAACCCGCGACCGGACAGCCCGCCGGCGGTCGGCGGCAGCACCCGGGTGGCCAGCCAGAACGTGCTGAACTACTTCCTCACCGTGGACGACGGCACCACCGCCGGGCGCATCTGCGGCCCGGCCCGCAACCAGGAATGCCGGGGCGCCGACAACGCCGACGAGCTGGCCCGGCAGCGGACCAAGATCCTGGCCGCCCTGGGCGGGCTGGACGCCGATGTGGTCGGCCTGCTGGAACTGGAGAACACCCCCGGCGTCGACCCGGCCGCCGACCTGGTCGCCGGCCTCAACGCCCGGCCCGGCGCCCAGCCGTACGCGAGCGTCGACACCGGGGTGATCGGCGGCGACGCGATCCGGGTGGGGCTGCTCTACCGGCCGTCCGCGGTGCAGCCGGTCGGCGGGTTCCAGATCCTGGACTCGACCAAGGACCAGGCATTCATCGACACCGCCAACCGGCCGGTGCTGGTCCAGACGTTCCAGACCGCGGCCGGCGGCCGGTTCACCGTCGCGGTGGCCCACCTGAAGTCCAAGGGCTCGGCCTGCGCCGGTGATCCGGACGCCGGTGACGGGCAGGGCAACTGCAACCAGACCCGGACCGCCGCGGCGGCCGCCCTGGCCCGCTACCTGGACACCGACCCGACCGGCAGCGGCGACCCGGACCGGTTGATCGTCGGCGACCTGAACTCCTACGACCACGAGGACCCGATCCGCACGCTGCGCGAGGCCGGGTACACCGACCAGATCGCCGCCACCGGCGGGGAGTTCGCCTACGGCTACGTCTTCGACGGGCAGGCCGGCTACCTGGACCACGCGCTGGCCTCGGCCTCGTTGACCGGCCAGGTCACCGCGGCCGGCGAGTGGCACATCAACGCCGACGAGCCGGACGTGCTCGACTACGACACCACCTTCAAATCGCCCGAGCAGGACGCGCTGTTCGAGGCCAACCAGTTCCGCGCCTCCGACCACGACCCGGTGCTGGTCGGAATCGACGCGACCCGGGCCACCGCCGCGGCCTGCTACGGCGCCGCCCAACAGGTCTCGGCCTACCAGCCCGGGACTGCGGGCACCGGGCGGCCGGTGGACCGGCGGGACCCGGCCGTGGCGCTGGGCCCGGCCGGGTCCGACTCGGGCGGCCGGGACGCGGTGTCCCTGGGCCGGGGCGGGCAGCTCACCCTGGCCTTCACCCGGCCGTTGCAGAACCTGCCCGGCCCCGACCTGACCGTGGTGCCCGGCTGGCCGCGGATCCTGACCGACCTGACCGACCGGGCCCGGGTGTCGGTGTCCGCGGACGGCGTGAGCTGGGTGGACCTGGGCACGGTCCGCGGCTACGCGGCCGGCACCTTCGACCTGGGCGGGGTGTCGACGGCGCGGTTCCTGCGGATCACCGACACCAGCGGCGCGCTGCCCTGGCCGCTGTCGCTGCTGCAGGACGGCTACGACCTGGACGGGGTGGACGTGCGGGCCGGCTGCGCCTGAACCCGGGCCGGCCCACGGGTTCACCACACGGGGTCAGCGCAGGATCGCGACCAGCACCGCGACCAGCACCAGGGCGACCAGGGCGGCGGTCATCCACCGGCGGGAGACCTCGGGCAGCGGGCGGCGGCTCATCGGGCGGCCCCGTCCCGGCGGGAGTGCCAGGCCAGCACCGAGTCGACGGCCCGGTCGATCAACCCGGCCAGCAGGTAGCACAGGGGCCCCAACACGGCCAGCAGCACGACCACCTGGATCCAGTACGACTGGCCGGCGAGCCACGACTCGACCGCGTCGACGACGTCGAGGACGGTCTGCCACATGCCCAGCAGCGTACGCATGGGCTGGTCCTACGCTGACGGTCATGCTCGCCGTCTACGCCGACGCCCCCCACCCGGACAATCCGCTGGCCGGGGTGGTGGTCGGCCAGCGACCCGAGCCCGAGGTGCCCCCGGGGTGGTCGCGGGTGCGGGTCACGGCCGCCTCGCTGAACCGGCACGACCTGTGGACGCTGCGGGGCGTGGGCATCAAACCCGAGCGGTTCCCGATGATCCTGGGCTGTGACGGCGCCGGTGTCACCGACGACGGGCAGGACGTGGTCCTGTACCCGATCATCGGCCAGCCCGGGTGGGCCGGCGACGAGACCACCGACCCGCAGCGCACCCTGCTCACCGAGAAGCACCAGGGCACCTTCGCCGAATACGTCGTGGTACCGACCCGGAACCTGGTGCCGCTGCCGGCGTCGATGAGCCACCCGACGGCCGCCGTGCTGGGCACCACCTACCTGACCGCCTACCGGATGCTGGCCACCCGCAGCGGCCTGCCCGGCGGCTCCACGATCCTCGTCCAGGGCGCCACCGGCGGGGTGTCCACCGCGTTGATCCAGCTGGGCCGGGTCCTGGGCATGCGGGTCTGGGTGACCTCGCGCACCGAGGCCGGCCGGGCCCGGGCCGCCGACCTGGGTGCGCACGAGGTCTTCGAGACCGGCGCGCGGCTGCCCGACCGGGTGGACGGGGTGTTCGAGTCGGTGGGCAAGCAGACCTGGGCCCACTCGATGCGCGCGGTCCGGCCCGGCGGCGTCATCGTCTGCTGCGGGGCGACCAGCGGCCACGACCCGTCGGCCGACCTGCAGCGACTGTTCTTCCTGCAGATCTCGGTGATCGGCTCGACCATGGGCACGCTGGACGAGCTGCGCCGGCTGATCGCGCTGTGCGCGGCGACCGGCCTGCAGCCGGTGGTGGACCGGACCTACCCGCTGGCCCAGGGCGACCAAGCGCTGCGCGACCTGGAGGACGGCAGCCCGGGCAAGCTCGTCCTGCTCGCCTGACCCCGGTGCGCACCCGCTCCGTCACCGGCCTGATCGGGGTGCTGGCGGCCACCGCCCTGTCGGTCACCGCGAACAGCGTGGTGGCCATCGCCGTGCCCTGGCTGGTGCTCGAACGCACCGGCAGCGCCGCCCTGGCCGGCCTGGCCGGGGCCGCCGCCATCGCCCCGATCGTGTTCTCCGCGGTGTTCGGCGGGGCCCTGATCGACCGGATCGGCAAGCGCCGGACCTGCCTGATCGCCGACACCCTGAGCGCCGCGGCGGTGGCCGCGTTGCCGCTGGCCGACGCGACCGTCGGGTTGACCACCGGGCTGGTGCTGGTCCTGGTCGCGGTGGGCGCCGTGTTCGACAGCCCGGGCGCGGCCGCCCGGGAGGCCCTGCGGCCGGACGTGGCCCGGGCCGCCCAGGTGCCGCTGGCCCGGGTGAACGCCTGGGGCGAGGTGGCCGAGAACACCGGCTACCTGGCCGGTCCCGCGCTGGCCGGGTTGCTGCTGGTGGTCGTCGGCGGGTTCGGCACCGTCTGGGTGGCCGCCGCCCTGTTCGGGCTGTCCCTGCTGGTCACCTGGTTCCTGGTGCCGGCGCACCTGTCGGTGCGGCCGTCGCCCGAGCCGTACCTGCGCTCGGTGTGGGACGGGATCCGTCTCCTGCTGCGCGATTCCACGCTCCGCGCGGTGACCCTAACCGCGGCGGTGATCTGGCTGTTCCTGCTGCCCTTCGAGTCGGTCGTGCTCAACGCGTACCTGAACGAGTCCGGCCAGGTGGTGGCGTTCGGGGTGATCCTGGCCGCCTACGCCGGCGGCGCGATCGGCGGGGCCCTGGCCTACGGGGCCATCGCCCACCGGGTCCCCACCCGGGTCGCGCTGATCGTCGCGCTCGCCCTGGCCGGCCTGTCGCTCGGTGCGTTCGCGGTCCTGCCGCCGGTGCCGGTGATGGTGGCGCTGGCGCTGGCCGCCGGGGTGGTGACCGGACCGATCAACCCGTTGTGCGCGCTGATCGTGCAGTCGCGGACCCCGGCACGCTTCCGCGGCCGGGTCATCGGCTCCTACACCGCCCTGGCCCTGGCCGCCGGCCCGCTCGGCCTGCTCGCGTTCGGCCCGCTGGTCGACACCTACGGTCCGGCCGCCGGTTTCGCCGCCATCGGCGGTGGCCTGCTGCTGGCCGCCCTGCTCGCCGCCGGGGCGCCCGGGCTGCGCCGGCTGGCCGGCTCAGCGTAACGGGCGGGCGGCCAGCAGGCCGGTGATCAGGATCCGGTCGAGGGTGGTCAGCGCGGCCACCACCCGCGGCGCGCACCACAGCACACCCAGGCCGATGACGGCCAGACCCAGCCGGCCCGGCCAGGTGTCGACGAGCACCGGCAGCACCCAGGGCGGTCGACCGTCGCCGGCACCGGGTTCGGGCAGGAATGGGTGCCACAGCGGGTAGCTCACGGCACCCAGTCCGCCGCCATACAGCGTGACGGCGATCGAGAAGCTCAGCGGTGCCAGCACGATCGCGACGCCGTGGTAGGCGACGGCCCGCCAGTGCGCCGGATCGCGCAGCAGCGCCCCGATCGCCGCGACCGGCCCGGGCCGGCGGGGCCGGATCCAGCCCGGTGCCACGGCCGGCAGATCCAGCAGGGCCCGGGCCAGCGACCGCTGCACGAGCGCCCCGAACCGGGCCACCAGCAGGGCCAGCACCAGCACCGGCACCCCGACCCAGATCACCGACAGGCCGATCCCGACGGCCAGCAGGGTGAGCACCGCGACGAAGATGGCGACGGCCGGGACGAGATCGACCAGCACGTAGCCGAGCTCGGCCCAGGATCGGGCGCTGGTCAGGCCGATCCGCGGCGGGCGGGCCGGCAACGAGCCGGACGGCTGGTCGACCGGGATGGCGGTGGCGATGCTCATGGTTCTCATGCTGGGCCGGCCGGGGGTCGCGGCCCAGCGGGGCAGGCACCCGGTCGGGGTGGGGTTTTGCCTACCGCCGATGAGTTCACCGCGGCGGCCGGGTCAGTACCGGCGACCGACCACGAACGAAGGGATCATCGTCGATGACCACCACCCACCGCGTCCCGGTGCCCGGCGCGAGCATCCACTACGAGGTCCGCGGATCCGGACCGGTCCTGGTGATCGCCGGCTCCCCCATGGCCGCCCGGTTCTTCGGCCCGCTGGCCGACGCGCTGGCCGGCGACCACACCGTGATCACCCACGATCCGCGCGGCATCTCGAACAGCCCGCTGGCCGATCCCACCGCCCCCGGCGACCCGAACGAGCGGGCCGACGACATCGTCGCCATCCTCGACGCGGTCGGGGCCGAGCAGGCCGACGTCTTCGGCAGCAGCGGCGGCGCGGTCACCGGGCTGGCCCTGGTGACCCGGCACCCGTCGCGGGTGCGCACGCTCGTCGCGCATGAGCCACCGCTGCTGACCATCCTGCCCGACGCCGCTGAGCAGATGGCGATCACCGACGACATCGTGGCCACCTTCCACCGGGACGGCATCGGCCCGGCCTTCGGCAAGTTCATGGCCCAGGCCGGCTTCGACCAGACCGGCGGGGCGCCCGAGCCCGCCGCGGACGGCACCCCGCCGGATGCCGAGTGGCAGCCCTCCGAGCAGTACCTGGCCGACTCGGTGCGCATGTTCGGCTACGACATCCTGGGCACCACCCGGTACCGGCCGGACGTGGCCGCGCTGACCGCCCGGCCCGGGCAGGTGGTGCTGGGCATCGGCGCCGAGTCCGGCTCCCTGTTCACCTACCGCACCACCGCCGCCCTGGCCGCGCTGCTGGGCCTGGAGATGGTCGAGTTCCCCGGTGACCACGGCGGTTTCATTCCCGAGCCGGTCGCGTTCGCCGCCACCCTGCGCTCGGTGCTGGCCGGCTCGACCGCCCGGGTCTGAGTCGCGGTCAGCCGGCCGGCGGTCGCCAGCGCTGCACCGCCAGCGCGCCGCGGGCGGCCACCGCGGGTGGGGTGAACCGCAGCGCGGCGTCCCGGGCCCACGCGGTGAGCGGCCCGCGGGCCTGCAGCACCCGGCCGAGCAGGGCGGCCTGCCGGGCGATGCGTTGCGTACGGGGCCGGCGCCGCCGGTCGTACTCGGCGACCGCAGCATCGATCCGCCCGTCGCGGCCGTCGATGGTGGGGTCGGTCAGCAGGGCCACCAGCGTGGCCGCGTCCTCCAGGGCCTGGTTGCCGCCCTGGCCGAGGTTGGGCGTCATCGCGTGTGCGGCGTCGCCGAGCAGCACGCAGCGGCCCCGCCGGTAGGTCGGCAGCCGGCCGGCCAGTTCCTCGATCGGCAGCGAGCGGATGGCCTCCGGCGGTGTCGCCGCCACGATGTCCCGGATCGGCCGGTGCCAGCCGCCGAACGCCGCCAGCACCGGGCCGGGCCCGTCGAGGGCCGGCTGGCCGGCTGGCTGACCGGTCGGCTGGCCGGCCGGCTCAGAGACCACGGCGAACCAGTAGACCCGGCCGTCGGCCAGCGGCGCGATGCCGAAACGCAGTCCGCGGCCGACGGTTTCCCCGATGCCGGCGGTGACATCGACCGGCTGCGCGCTCACCCCCCGCCAGGCCCGGTAGCCGGCGGACCGGATGCCGGGATCGCCGGGCCAGTCCCGCCGCATCCGGCTGCCGATCCCGTCGGCGGCCACGACCACGTCGAACGTCTCGGGGCCGCCGGCCAGGTCCACCGTGCGACCGTCGACCGAGACCGATTGCGCCGGCCGGCCGGTGTGCACGGTGCCGGGGGCCAGCGCGTCCAGCAGGATCCGCTGCAGGTCGGCCCGGTGCACGACCGCGACCGTCTGCTGCACCGAGTGGGGCAGCCGGGTCAGCCAGCGGCCGTCCGGACGCCGCTGCCCGGCCGGCGTGTCCGGGCCGATTCCGCCGGGCACCGCGCCGATCTCGCGCGCGGCCGGCCCCAGCCCGAGCGCGTCCAGGGCGGCCAGGCCGTTGCCGAACAGCGAGATCCCGGACCCGGCATCGCCAGCGCCGTCGCGTCGTTCGAACACCGTGACCGGCACGCCCGCCCGCTGCAGGCCGACCGCGGTGGCCAACCCGCCGATGCCGGCCCCGATGATGCCGACCCTCATCGTCGGTCGCTCACGCGGTCGTCCGGGGTCAGCTGCCCGGGCCGGCCGGTTCGGGCCAGCCACTGTTCGAACGTCTCGATCCCCCGGGGACCGGGTTCCGCCGGGAGCAGCGCGCCCCGCGCCGTCGCGGTGGCCGCCGCGCCCAGCACCGGCAGTTCCAGCACCGCCCGGCGGGATCCGCGGGCGCGGGCCAGCCGACGCACCAGGTCGGCCATCCGCCGCTCCTGCGGGCCGGCGATCTCCGGGGTCCGGCCCGCGGCCGGCCCGCCGGCCAGCGTCACCAGGTGCCGCGCCACCTCGCGGGCCGCGACCGGCCGGCTCAGCATGGTCGGCACGACCACGACCGGCCCCGGCACCAGACCCAGGAGCAGGTCCGCGAACTCGTGGAACTGCGTCGACCGCAGAATCGTCCAGGGCACCCGGCCACCGGTGACCACCTCTTCCGCTCGGCGCTTGCCGGCGTAATACCCCGTGTCCACCCGATCGATGCCGACGATGGACAGCATCACGTGATGCCGGACCCCGGCCCGTTCCTCGGCCCGCAGCAGGGTGGCGGTTGCGGTGCCGAAGAGCTCCACCGCCCGGCGCCGGCGTTGCGTATCGATGTTGATCACGTCGATGACCGCGTCGACGCCGTCCAGGGCCGCGTCCAGCCCGACCCCGGTCCGCAGGTCGACCCCGGCCGATCGGGCCAGGACGACCGGTTCCCGGCCGGCGGCCCGCGCTTCGGCCACCACCATCGATCCGACCAGCCCGGTTCCGCCGGCCACGGCAATCTTCGGGTTCATTCCTGCTCCTGCCCTGCTCCTGCGCTGGCTGATGGCGACGCGGACCACGCCTGCCCCACCTTGGACACCGGCGGGCCGCTCACTGTGACGCCGCCGGGGATGCGGCCAGGACCGCCCGGACACCCTGGACGTAGGGCGTCGGCGTGATGCCGAAGGCTTCGGCGGTCGCGGTGCCGTCGACGACGAATGGCTGCTCGAACTGGTAGACCAGGGACGCGCCGTCCCGAGCCAGCGGGACGAGCGCGCCCAGCACCCGCAGCTGCCGGCGGGTGATCGCGGCGACGGCCGCTGATCGACCGGCCTGGGTCGCGGCGACCGCAACCAGTTCCCGACCGGTGGTGGCCGCCGGGTGCGGCACGTGCCAGATCCGGCTGGTGGCGCGGTCCCGGCAGCCGACGGTGGCGATGGTGCGGGCGAAGTCGTCGATGTAGGTCGGGGTGATCGGCAGGTCAGGGGTACCGAACCACCGGGCGGTCCGGCCGCGGCGGATGGCGCCGAACACCGTGCCGGCGATCATCGAGTGAACCCCTGGCCCATAGAGCTCACCGGCCCGCACGATCGACAACCGGATCCGCCCGGCCGCCGCGGCGTGCTCGAACCGTTCGGCCAGCCACGCGCGCAGCACACCGTGCCGACTGACCGGCCGGGAGGGCAGGTCGGGGGTCATCGGACCGGTGACCCGGCCGTACATCCAGGTGTCGTCCGCGTAGACGACCCGCGCACCCGTCGCCTCCCCGGCGGCGATGATCGCGTCGGTCAGCGGCGGGAAGTCGCGGCGCCACCGCCCGATCGGCGGCATCGCACAGTGATGGATCGCGACGGCCCCGCGCGCCGCCGCGGTCAGCGCGACGGGATCGGCCGCGTCCACCGCGACCCGTTCGGCCCGGCTGGCGCCGACCGGGCGCCCGTCGCGGGTGACCGCCCGGACCCGGCAACCGGCGGCCAGCAGGTGCCGGACGACCAGCCGCCCGGTCACCCCGCCCGCACCCACCACCACATGCAGTTCCTGCTCGCCCATCGCCGTTCTCCTCGGTTGCTACATCTGTAGTGCTACATTTGTAGCGGATACACTACACCTGTCGCAGCCACCGTCAAGAAGGACATTCGATGCCCGTCATCACCGACCGGCCGCAGCTGCTCGCCGACGCCGCCATCGGCCTGATCGCGAGCAGCGGTATGCGCGCGCTCACCCACCGGGCCGTCGACGCCGCGGCCGATGTGCCGACCGGCACCACCTCGTACCACTTCCGAACGCGCCGAGAACTGTTGCGGGGCGTGCTGGTCCGGATCGCCGAGATCAACCGGGCGCGGCTGGCCGGGCTGCCGGGCCCGCCGACCGGCCCGGAGGGGGCACCGACCACCCGGGACGGGCGACGGGCCGAGGCCGGCCGGCTGGCGGACCGTGTCGCAATCTTCATCGACGGGCAGATCGGCGAGCACCGCGACCGCACGCTGGCCCGGATGGCCTGCGAGATCGAGGTGGCCTCGGATCCCGATCTGCGCGAGATCCTGCACGCCGGCAGCATTTTCCGGACCCTGGCGATCGGCGCGGTCACCCGGCTGGGCGCGGCCGACCCGCCCCGGTCGGCCGACGGGCTGATCGCCCTGCTCGACGGGCTGCAGTACGACCGGCTGGTCGGGGTGGGCTCGCTGTCCGCCGCACCGGCCGGCACCACCCAGTCCCGGGCCGAGATCGCGGCGGTGGTCGGCAGTTATCTGACCGGTCTGGTGCCGGGATAGCGCCGGGCGCACCGCGCCCCCGGGTGGCTACTTCTTGGCGTCCTTGCCGGCCGCCGGGGCGGAGTCGGTGGACAGTGCGGCGATGAAGGCCTCCTGCGGGACCTCGACCCGACCGACCATCTTCATCCGCTTCTTGCCCTCCTTCTGCTTCTCCAGCAGCTTGCGCTTCCGGGTGATGTCACCGCCGTAGCACTTGGCCAGCACGTCCTTGCGCATCGCCCGGATCGTCTCGCGGGCAATGACTCTGGACCCGACCGCGGCCTGGATCGGCACCTCGAACTGCTGCCGCGGGATCAGCTCACGCAGCTTGGCCGTCATCGAGACGCCGTAGCCGTAGGCGGAGTCCTTGTGCACGATCGCCGAGAAGGCGTCGACCGCCTCGCCCTGCAGCAGGATGTCGACCTTGACCAGGTCGGCCTCCTGCATGCCGATCTCCTCGTAGTCCAGCGAGGCGTAGCCGCGGGTGCGGGACTTCAGCGCGTCGAAGAAGTCGAAGATGATCTCGCCCAGCGGCATCGTGTAGCGCAGCTCGACCCGGGTCTCGGACAGATAGTCCATGCCGCCCAACGATCCTCGCCGGGACTGGCACAGCTCCATGATGGTGCCGATGTACTCGCTCGGGCTGATGATGGTGCACCGCACGATCGGCTCGACGATGTCGCGGATCTTGCCCGACGGCCAGTCGCTGGGGTTGGTCACCACGTGCGTGGTGGTGTCCTCCATGGTGACCCGGTAGACCACGTTCGGGGTGGTGGAGATCAGGTCGAGGCCGAACTCGCGTTCCAAACGGTCGCGGGTGATCTCCATGTGCAGCAGGCCCAGATACCCGCAGCGGTACCCGAACCCGAGCGCGGCCGAGGTCTCCGGCTCGTAGGTCAGGGCCGCGTCGTTGAGCCGCAGCTTGTCCAGCGCGTCGCGCAGCAACGGGTAGTCCGAGCCGTCCAGTGGGTACAGCCCTGAGTAGACCATCGGCCGCGGGTCGCGGTACCCGCCGAGCGGGACGGTGGCGCCCTTGGCCGCGGAGGTGATGGTGTCGCCGACCTTGGACTGCCGGACGTCCTTGACGCCGGTGATCAGGTAACCGACCTCGCCGACCCCCAGCCCGACCGTGGGGATGGGTTCGGGCGAGATGACGCCGACCTCGAGCAGTTCGTGGATGGCCCGGGTGGACATCATCTGGATGCGCTCGCGCGGGGTGATCTTGCCGTCGATGACGCGGATGTAGGTGATGACGCCGCGGTAGATGTCGTAGACCGAGTCGAAGATCATCGCGCGGGCGGGGGCGTCCGCGTCGCCGACCGGCGGCGGGATCTCGGCCACCACCTTGTCCAGCAGCTCCTTGACCCCGGCCCCGGTCTTGCCGGAGACCCGCAGCACGTCGTCGGGCGAGCCGCCGATGATGTGCGCGATCTCCTCGGCGTACCGCTCCGGCTGGGCGGCCGGCAGGTCGATCTTGTTCAGCACCGGGATGACGTGCAGGTCGTTCTCCAGGGCCAGGTACAGGTTGGCCAAGGTCTGCGCCTCGATGCCCTGCGCGGCGTCGACCAGCAGCACGGCCCCCTCGCAGGCGGCCAGCGAGCGGGACACCTCGTAGGTGAAGTCCACGTGGCCGGGGGTGTCGATCAGGTTCAGGACGTGATCGATGGTCTTGCCGTCGCGGCCGGGCGCGGCCCAGGGCAGCCGGACGGCCTGCGACTTGATGGTGATGCCACGCTCACGCTCGATGTCCATCCGGTCCAGGTACTGGGCCCGCATGGCCCGCTCCTCCACCACCCCGGTGAGCTGCAGCATCCGGTCCGCGAGCGTCGACTTGCCGTGATCGATGTGCGCGATGATGCAGAAGTTGCGGATCAACTCCGGCGGGGTGAACGTGCGATGGGCACGGGCGGCGAGACCAGATGTCACGGGAGTCTTTCTGGATCCTTCTGGAGTGCGGGCGGGCGGACGCTCCATCGTCCCACGGCCGGGCCCCGAGTCCGGCAATCACCGGCCCACCGGGGTCCCCGGCCGCCTTCAGTGGCCGGTCAGCTCGCGCTGCTTGCGGCGCAGGAAGGCCCGTTCGGCCTCGTTCTCGGTCATGCCCAGGGCCTGTTCGTAGGCGGCCGCGGCGTCCTGCGGCCGGTCGAGCCGGCGCAGCAGATCGGCCCGGGCGACGTGCCACGGGTGGTATCCGGCCAGGTCCAGGGGTTCGACCAGGGCCAGCCCGACCGCCGGACCGTCCAGCTCGGCGACCGCGACCGCCCGGTTCAGCTCGACGATCGGTGACGGGTGCACCCGGCGCAGCTGGTCGTACAGCGCGACGATCTGGCCCCAGTCGGTGTCCGCGGCGGTCGGCGCGTCGGTGTGCACCGCGTTGATCGCGGCCAGCAGCTGGTACTGGCCGGGTCGGTTGCGGCGCAGGCACTCGCGGACCAGCTCGTGCCCCTGCCCGATCAGGTCCCGGGACCAGGCCGTCCGGTCCTGCTCGTCCAGCGGCACCAGCACCCCGCCGGCCACCCGGGTGGCCCGCCGGGCCTGGGTGAGCAGCATCAGCGCGAGCAGCCCGGCGACCTCGGGTTCGTCGGGGAGCAGGCCGCGGACCACCCGGGTGAGCCGGATCGCCTCGGCGCACAGGTCGTCGCGCACCGGCTGGTCGCCGGAGCTGGCCAGATAGCCCTCGTTGAAGATCAGGTAGAGCACCGCCAGCACACCGGCCAGCCGGGCCGGCAGGTCCTCCGCCTGCGGCACCCGGTACGGGATGCCGGCCGTCTTGATCTTGCGCTTGGCCCGGGTCAGCCGCTGGGCCATGGTCGGCTCCGGGACCAGGAACGCCTGCGCGATCTCGGTGCTGGTCAGCCCGCCGAGCAGGCGCAGGGTGAGCGCGACCCGCGCCTCCGGGGCCAGCGCCGGGTGGCAGCAGGTGAAGATCAGCCGGAGCCGGTCGTCGGTGATCACGCCGACCTCCTCCTCCTGCCGGTCGCGCTCGGCGATCGGGTCGTGCTGGGTCAGGGTCTGGGCGCTGGCCTGCCGGTGCCGAGCGTCCCGGGTGGACTCACGACGGATCCGGTCGATGGCCCGGTTGGTGGCCGTGGTGGTGAGCCAGCCGCCGGGATTGGCCGGCAGGCCCTGCTCGGGCCAGGTCTGCAGCGCGACGACCAGCGCGTCGCCGAGCGCTTCCTCGGCCAGGTCGATGTCGCTGAAGCGACGGATCAGGGTGGCGACCAGCCGTCCGTGCTCGGCCCGGAACACCTGCTCGATGCTCCGGGCCGGGACGGAACCGATGCGCGGGGCGGTGTCGATGCGCGGAGCGGGGTCGTCGGGCATGCCCCCATTTCACCCGACGATCGCCCGCCCGGACGAAGACCGCCGGTGGCGGCTAGGCCTCGCCCTGGAAGGGGCGGACCTCGACCCGGCCCTCGCAGGCGGCCGAGCCCTTGCGGGCCCATTCCAGGGCCTCGTCCAGGTCGGCGGCCTGGATCACCCAGAAGCCGCCCAGGTACTCCTTGGTCTCGGAGAACGGTCCGTCGGTGATGACCGCCTCGGCGCCGCGGGCGTCGACCACGGTGGCCGATTCGATGTCTTCCAGGCCGCCGGCGAACACCCAGGCGCCGGCCTGCCGGACCTGCTCGTTGAACGCGTCGACCTGCTGGAACATCCGCTGCATGTCCTGCTCGGTGATGGCGGCGACCTCGGCCGGGGACTCGTGGTGGACGGAGAGCATGTACTGCTTCATGGTGGGCTCCTGTGGGTTACGGGGTGATCGTGCGGGATGGGTTCGGGGCGTGCTCAGGCCGGGACGGTGGCGCTCACCTCCGTCCCGTCGGCCTCGAGGTCGGTGGTGCCGTCGGCGGTGAGGTCACCGCTGGTGAACGCGGTCGGCTCGAGAACCAGGTGGGTCAGGCCGCCCGCAGTGGCCGTCCGCGACACCGTCCGGAAGGCCGTCGGCCGGCTGTGCTCGTCGAACAGGCGCTTGCCCTGGCCGACGACCACCGGGAACACCAGCAGCCGGTAGGTGTCGACCAGCCCGGCGTTGTGCAGGGTCTGCGCGAGCTGCCAGCTGCCATGTACCTGCAGTTCCCGGCCGGGCTGCTGCTTGATCGCCCGGACCTGCTCGACCACGTCGCCGCGGATCACGGTGGTCGGACCCCAGGCCGCCTGCTCGTCGGTGAGCGTGTCGGAGACCAGGTACTTGGGGAAGGTGTTCAGCACGCGGGCCACCAGCTCCTCCTGGTTCGGGTAGGCGCTCCAGTACGGCCGCATCATGTCGAAGGTGGTCCGCCCGAGCAGCACGGCGTCGGCGTGGGCGAACCATTCCTCGTCGACGATCCGACCGAACTCCTCGTCCAGGTGCGGGACCAGCCAGCCGCCCCGGGTGAAACCTCCGGTGGTGTCCTCCTGCGGGGCGCCGGGGCCCTGCATGACGCCGTCGAGGCTGACGAAGATGTTCAGGCTGAGCTTCATCGGTGACTCCTTGCGGTCCGGGTGGGTGACCGGCTCGATCACCCCTTGCACCATGACCACGAACGACCACCGCGCCGGACGACAGCCGGGCCGACTTTTCTTCCGACTTTTTCTTCCGACTTTCTCCGGGGACCCCGGCCGGCTCTACGGTGGCAGGCGATGAGGCGCACTGTTCGGGCCGGCCGACCGGCATCGGTGCTGGTCGGGCTGTTGTTGGCGGTCGGCGCCTGCTCCGCCGCCGGCGCGCCGACCGACCCGGCCACCACCGCCGTCCCGACCACCGCTGTCCCGACCACCGCTGCCCCGACCCCCTCGTCGTCGGTGCCGACCCTGGCACCGACTGCGTCCCCGTCCCGGATCCGGTCCCCCCTTCCCGATGTGCACGTCCCCGGAGTGAACGACCCGTCCTGCCGGTCGGCGGAGCGGCCGGTGGTGCTGCTGCCCGGCACGTTCTCCACGGTGCAGAGCAATTTCACCGCCCTGGCCGCGGCGCTGCAGGCCGGCGGGCGCTGCGTCTACGGCCTGAACTACTCCCTGGCCGGCGTCGCCCCGGTCCGTGACTCGGCGAGCGCCGCGGCCGGCTTCGTCCAGGACGTCCGCGCCGCGACCGGGGCCGATCAAGTCGACGTGGTCGGGTTCTCCCAGGGTGGGTTGGTGCTGCGGACCGCGCTGCGGCTGGACGGTCTGGCCCCGGCGGTGGCCAGCGCGGTGCTGATCGCGCCGTCGTTCCACGGCTCGACCGCGGACCTGCTCACCGGGGTGCCGGCGGCCGCCTGTCCGGCCTGCGCGGATCAGACCGCCGGCTCGGCCCTGCTGACCGAGCTGGACGCCGGCGGCGACCTGGACGGGCAGGTGCGCTACGCGACCATTTCCAGCCGGGACGACACCGTGGTGACGCCGGTGGACGGGCAGTCGCCGGTTGGGCCGGCCGACCGGGTCCGGTCGCTGGTCATCCAGGACCGATGCCCCCGGGCGACGGTCTCGCACCTGGACCTGCCCGCCGACCCGGGGGTGGTCGGCTGGGTGGGCGCCGCGCTGGACAGCGACGGCCGGCCCGAGCCGACCGCGTATCGTTGCCCCTGATCGCTACGGGAAGATCAGCTCGGGTTTGTGACCGGCTTGTGGCGGCTGGTAAAGTGGACCGCCGTGTGTGCCCGACGGCGTCACACCCACGATCGACGAACGTGTCGGTCACTCCCAACGACGAAACGAAGGCATTCCGGCGTGGCCAACATCAAGTCCCAGATCAAGCGCAACCGCACCAACGAAGCTGCGCGACTGCGCAACAAGTCGGTCAAGTCGTCGCTGAAGACGGCCGTGCGCAAGGTGCGGACCGCAGCCGAGGCCGGCGACAAGACGGCGGCCGAGGTCGAGCTCAAGGCCGCCTGCCGCAGCCTGGACAAGGCCGCCTCCAAGGGCGTCATCCACGCGAACCAGGCCGCCAACCGCAAGTCGGCGCTGACCCAGCTGGTCAACCAGGTCTGATCCACCGCTTCCGGCGCCGGTGACCGAGCGGGTCACCGGCGCTTTCGTGCTGCCACCAGATCGATCACCGCGCGCTCCAACGCGTACTCGACATCGACCGCCGCGCCTTTGACCGCGGCGTTCAGCTCGGCCACGATCGCCATGCCGCCGACCAACCCGTCGGTCGACCAGCCGCGGGCCATCCCCCGGGCTCGATCGACCTTCCACGGCGGCATGCCCAGCGCGGAGGCGATCGCGTAGGAATTGCCGCCCTTGGCCCCGGACACCTTGGCCACCGTCCGGACGCCATCGGCCAGCGCATCGGCGACCAGCACGGGCGCCACCCCGACCCCCAGCGCCCAGCGCAGCGACTCCAGCGCGCCGGCCAGGTCACCGGACATCGTGGCGTCGGACACGGTGAACCCGGTGACCTCGGCCCGGCCCCGGTGATAGCGGCGGACCGCCTGCTCGTCGACGGTGCCGCCGGTGTCGGCCACCAGCTGGTCGGCCGCCGCGGCCAGCTCCCGCAGATCCGAGCCGACCGCCTCGACCAGCGCGGTCACCGCGGCCGGGTTGGTGGTGCCGCCGGCCCGCCGGATCTCGGCCCGGACGAAGTCGATCCGCTCGTTGAGCCGGGTGATCTTGTTGCAGGTCACCACGGTGGCCCCGGCCTTGGTCAGGGCCTCGCCGATGGCCTTGTTGCGGGCGCCGCCGGCGTGCTGGACGACCAGCCACACCCCCTCGACCGGGTCCTTGGTGTACCCGATCAGCGCGGCGGCCAGGTCCTTGCCGGCCTCGTGCGCGCCGCGGATGACCACCACCCGGGGTTCGGCGAACAGGCTCGGCGCGACCAGGTCGGAGAACTCCCCCACGGTGAGCCCGGCGGCGACGCCGTCGCGGCGTTCGGCGCCCGCCTCGATCCGGCGGGCCGCGGCCGTCGCCCGGGAAATCGCCCGGTCGACCAGCAGCTGCTCGTCACCGGTGAGAAGCACCAGCGGGGTCAGCTCACCCGACCCGGATCCCGTCTGCGCCATGCCCGACATGGTGCCAGGGGGCTGTGACACCGGCCGCCGCACCGCCGATCGACGACCCCCGGCCAGTCGTCGCGGCCGGCCGTCGCGACCGGTCGGCGGCCTCGGGAGATGCGTTACGATTGCCGGACAACTGAAGAACCCACCTCATCCAGAGGGGCAGAGGGACACGGCCCGATGAAGCCCCGGCAACCACTGTTGATGATCGTCATCTCCTGACCGCGCGTCCGGGGCCGATCGACAGCAGGTGCCACTTCCGTCCCGCTTCGGCGGGGAAGATGAGCAGAAAGGCCTCGTCATGACCTCTGTGCTGTCCACCCCCGGGTCCGCCGGTTCCGCCTCCGCGCCCGGCATCGATCTGGGTCCCGCCGTCGCGCTGTCCTGTCGCGAGTGCGGCAACCGCGTCGAACTGGGCCCGTACTACGCGTGTATGGAGTGTTTCGGGCCGCTCGAGGTGGCCTACGAGTTCACCTTGCGCGGCGACGCCCTCAAGCAGCGGATCGAGTCCGGTCCGGCGAACATCTGGCGGTACGCCGACCTGTTGCCGGTGCCGGCCGACGTCGCACAGACCCCGAACATGAACCCGGGCAACACCAAGCTGATCCGGGCCGACAACCTGGCCAAGGAGCTGGGCATGCGCCGGCTCTGGGTCAAGGACGACTCCGGGAACCCGACCCACTCGTTCAAGGACCGCGTCGTCGCCGTCGCGCTGGCCGCGGCCCGCAAGCTCGGCTTCACCGTGCTGGCCTGCCCGAGCACCGGCAACCTGGCCAACGCGGTCGCCGCGGCCGCCGCCCGGGCCGGCATCCGGTCCGTCGTGCTGATCCCGGCCAATCTGGAGCAGCAGAAGATCCTGACCACCGCCGCCTACGGCGGCACCCTGGTCGCGGTCGACGGCAACTACGACGACATCAACCGGCTGGCCGGCGAGATCGCCGCCGAGCAGGAGGACTGGGCGTTCGTCAACGTCAACGTCCGGCCCTACTACGCCGAGGGCTCCAAGACCCTGGGCTTCGAGGTCGCCGAGCAGCTCGGCTGGCGGCTGCCCGAGCAGGTCGTCATCCCCATCGCCTCCGGCGCGCAGCTGGTCAAGGTGGACAAGGGCTTCACCGAGCTGGGCGAGCTGGGCCTGGTCGAACCCACGCCGTACAAGGTGTTCGGTGCCCAGGCGACCGGCTGCTCGCCGGTGTCCGAGGCGTTCAAGCAGGGCTGGGACGTGGTCAAGCCGGTCCGGCCGGACACCATCGCCAAGTCGCTGGCCATCGGCAACCCGGCGGACGGCCCGTACGTGCTGGACGTGACCCGGCGCACCGGCGGGGCGATCGAGGACGTCAGCGACGACGAGGTGATCGCCGGCATCAAGCTGCTGGCCCGCACCGAGGGCATCTTCGGCGAGACCGCCGGCGGCGTCACCATCGCCACCCTGCGCAAGCTGCTGGCCAGCGGCCAGCTCGACCCCGAGGCCGAGACCGTGGTGTTCAACACCGGTGACGGCCTCAAGACGCTGGACGCGATCGCCGGCGAGGTCGGGCCGACCGCGACGATCAAGCCGACCCTGGGTGCGTTCGAGGCGGCCGGACTGGCCTGACCCCGGTGCGGGCGGTTCGTCGTCGTTCGTCGTCGACGGGCCGCCCGGCTCGGAGTGCTCGGCTGGTGCGCTCTGCTGGTGCGCGGTGCTGGTGGGCTCAGCTGGTGCGCAGGGCGGCGACCGGGTGCGCCGCGGTCTCCGATTCGGTGATGTCGATGCCGAACAGCGTGTGCAGGGCCTGGACGTAACCGGCGCCGTCACCGGTGCGGGCCAGTTCCTGGGCGCGCAGCGTCGGGGTGTGCAGCAGGGCCTGGGTCACCCGGTGCAGGGCCCGCTCCACGTCCGCGGCCACGTCGGCCGGGTACTTGGCCCGCAGCCGGTCCAGTTCCTTCTCCACCGTGCCGGTGACGTGCTGGCGCAACGCGACCACGGCCGGATCCAACCGCCGGATGGCCATCCGCTCCTCGAAGGCGGCGACGCCGGCGATGACGATGTCCTGGGCGGAGACGACAGCGTCCAGGTGGGCCGGATCGACCTGCTGCTGCACCGAATGCAGGTCCACCACACGCACCCCGGGCACTGCCCGGGCCGGTCCGGCGACATGCGGGTGCAGGGCCAGGTCGATGATCGGCAACGGCCGCGACCGGGCGGCGACCGCGGCGGCCAGCATGGCCTCGTCGAGCATCCCGGCGGACTGCCCGCTGCAGGCCACCACGAGGTCGACCTGGGCCATGGTCGCGACCAGGTCGGCGGCGGACACGGCGGTGGCGGCGTGCCGGTCGGCGAAGGTGTCGGCGCGGCCGCTGGGCGAATGCACGAGCAGCTGGGTGACCCCGCGGGTGCGCAGCTCGGCGGCGACGACCCGCGCGTAGGCGCCGGTGCCGATGATCAGCGCGGTCTGCGCGCCCGGCCCGCCCGGGCCGACGCCGGTGATGTCCAGGGCGACCGAGGCGACCGACCGGCCGGCCGCGCCCAGCCCGGTTTCGGTGGCGACCTGCTTGGCCACCCGGGCCGCGGTCTGGAACAGCTGGTTGATGGGGGGCGAGACGGTGCCGGCGGCCTGCGCCTCGCGCAGCGCCCGGGCGATCTGCCCGGCGATCTCCACCTCGCCGACGACCATCGAGTCCAGCCCGGAGGCCACGGTGAACAGATGGGCCACCGCGGGCGCGCCCACCCGGACCTTGAGCATGGCCGCGACCTCGACCGCGTCCAGCCCGGTCACCTGGGCCAGCTGGGCGGCGACGCCCTCGATCGCGTCGTGGAACCGGGCGGCGTCCAGGTAGATCTCGAGCCGGTTGCAGGTCGAGACGACGACGGCGCCGTCGATCGGCATGTCCGGTTGGCGGGCCAGCTCGCCGACGGCCCGGCTGAGCAGCGTCGGGTGCATGGCGAGCCGGTCCAACTGCGTCAGCTCGAGGTCGTGATGGCTGGCGCCAAGAACCATGAGCATGATCCGGAATGCTACCGGTGGGACCGTCCGGCCCGGTACGAAGGCAAGCCTCACCTAGCTTTGCCGACCCGGTCTGACCAGGACTTTTGTCCGGAGCCGGGCACCGCGCCGGCCGGCCGGGTGGCCGAGGTGACACGATGGCAGGGATGACTGCTTCCGAGACCGCCACCGGGACCGCCGCCGGCCCGATGGGTGACGCGCTCCCCCCGACCCATCCGCTGGTCGACGGCCGCACCGCCGGGGCGCCGCTGCTGGCCGCCTACCGGGGTACCCGGCCGGCCCACCGGCCCGTCTGGTTCATGCGCCAGGCCGGCCGGTCGCTGCCCGAGTACCGCGAGGTCCGCCGGGGCATCGGCATGCTCGAGTCCTGCCTGATGCCCGAGCTGGCCGCGGAGATCACCCTGCAGCCCGTGCGCCGGCACGGCGTGGACGCGGCGATCCTGTTCAGCGACATCGTGGTGCCGCTCAAGCTGGCCGGGATCGACGTGCAGATCGTGGCCGGGACCGGCCCGGTGGTGGCCGCCCCGATCCGCACCGCCGCCGACGTCGCCGCGTTGCCGACGCTGGATCCCGACGCCCTGGCGCCGGTGGCGGCCGAGGCCGCCGGCGTGGTCGCCGAGCTCGGGTCGACGCCGCTGATCGGCTTCGCCGGGGCCCCGTTCACCCTGGCCTCCTACCTGGTCGAGGGCGGGCCCAGCCGCGATCACCGGCTGACCAAGACCCTGATGCACGCCGAGCCGCAGGTCTGGCACGCGCTGCTGACCTGGGTGGCCGGGGTGACCGGCGCGTTCCTGCGGGCCCAGATCCTGGCCGGCGCCTCGGCGGTGCAGGTCTTCGACTCCTGGGCGGGCGCGTTGAGCCGGCCCGACTACGAGCGGTTCGTCGCCCCGCACTCGGCGGCCGTGTTCGCCGCGGTGGCCGACCTGCCGGTGCCGCGGGTGCATTTCGGCGTCGGCACCGGCGAGCTGCTCACCGCCATGCGCGACGTCGGCGCCGACGTCGTCGGCATCGACCACCGGATCCCGCTGGACGAGGCCAGCGACCGGTTGGGCGGCGCGACGCCGGTGCAGGGCAACATCGACCCGGCCCTGCTGTTCGCCGGCCGTCAGGCCCTGCATGCGCACGCCGAGGATGTGATCCGGCGCGGCCGGGCCGCCCCCGGGCACGTGGTCAACCTGGGTCACGGCGTCCCGCCGGACACCGACCCGGACGTGCTCACCGAGCTGGTCGAGTTCGTGCATTCCCGGCCGGAATGAGCCCGCGGGATCCTGGGCCGGACCCCGCTTCCGGGCCGGAGGTGGTGGTGCTGGGCGCCGGCCTCGCCGGCCTGAGCGCCGCCCTGGATCTGGCCCGGGCCGGGCTGCGCCCGCTGGTCCTGGAGGCCGCGGCGCGGGCCGGCGGGGTCGTCTGCGCGCACACCGTGGGCGGGCTCGACCTGGACGCCGGCGCCGAATCGTTCGCGGTGGCCCGCCCGGCCACCGCCGCCCTGATCGACGAGCTGGGACTGACCGACCGGGTGCGCCAGCCCTCACCGGTGGGCGCCTGGGTCCGGCACGCCGGCGGCGCCGCGCCGCTGCCGGCCCTGGCGTTCCTGGGCATCCCAGGCCGACCCTTCGCCGCCGACGTGCGCCGGGTGATCGGGCTGCCGGGCGCCCTGCGGGCCGGCGCCGACCGGCTGCTCCCGGTTCGCGGGCCGGACCGCTCGCTGGGCGCCCTGGTCCGGACCCGGATGGGCCGGCGGGTGCTGGAACGGCTGGTCGAACCGGTGGCCGGCGGCGTCTACGCGGCCGACCCGGACGTCCTGGACATCGCCACCGTCGCCCCCGCCCTGCCCGCCGCCCTGGCCGAGGCCGGCTCGCTGGCCGGGGCCGCCCGGCAGCTGCGCGGCGCCGGCGGCCGGCCCGGGTCGGCGGTGGCCTCGCTCGAGGGTGGGCTGCACACCCTGGTGCCCGCGCTGGTCGCCGCGGTCACCGCGGCCGGCGGCACCGTGCGCACCGGGGTCCGGGTGACCGGACTGACCGGGCTGTCCGGGCTGACCGACGGCTGGCAGGTCCACACCGACGCCGGAACCGTGCCGGCCCGGCACGTCCTGCTGGCCCTGCCCGCCCCGGTGACCCGCGAGCTGATGCCCGACCGGATCGACCACGCGCTGACGGCAGCGCTGGACCAGCCGGTCGCCCCGGTCGCCCTGGTCACCTTGGTGCTCGACGACGAACGCCTGGACGCCGCCCCGCGGGGCACGGGCATCCTGGTCGCCCGCCGGGCCCGCGGGCCCGGGGCCAAGGCGCTGACCCATGCCACCGCCAAGTGGCCCTGGTTGGCCCGGGCCGCCGGCCCCGGCCGGCACGTGCTGCGCCTGTCCTACGGCCGCGGCGCCGGCGAGGTGCTCCCCGGCGACGCCGAGCTGCCCGCGCTGGCCCTGGCCGACGCCGGCGAACTGCTCGGAGTGCCGCTGCGCCCCGGTGACGTCGTCGGCACCGCCGTCGTGCGCTGGGACTCGGCCCTGCCGGTGCCCCGGCCGGGCCACGCGGCCGCGGTGGCCGCCCTGCGCGCCGCCGCCGCGCCGGCGGGGCTGACCGTGGTCGGCTCGGCGATGGCCGGCACCGGCCTGGGCGCCGTCATCGCCGACGCCCGCGGCCAGGCCGCCGCGCTGATCGCCAGCCTGACCGCCGCCGGCTGTGGCCAGTTCAACGCGACCGGAGGGCCGGGCGCGGGCCCCGGTCGGGCAGGATGGTCTGCGTGACGAACGAGCAGACAGCGGCGCCGGCCCGAACCCGGCCGACGGCCCGGCAGATCAACGAGCAGATCGTCTACACCGCGTACTCCGTCTACGCCCGCACCGACGAGCTGGACGCCCCCGTGGACAAGGCCACCACCGAGCTGGTCGAGCTGTCCGCCGAGCTGGCCGAGCAGGGGGTGAGCATCCGCGGCTACTACGACGTGTCCGGGATGCGGGCCGACGCCGACCTGATGGTCTGGTGGTACGCCCCGACCGCCGAGCAGCTGCAGTCCGCCGCCCGGTCGCTGCGCCGCACCAGCGTCGGTCGCAGTCTGGCCCCGTTCTGGTCGGCGATGGGCCTGCACCGGCCGGCCGAGTTCAACAAAGGTCACGTGCCGGCGTTCCTGGCCGGCGCCGCGGCCAAGAACTGGGCCACCGTCTACCCGTTCGTCCGCTCCTACGAGTGGTACCTGCTGCCCGACGCCGAGCGCCGCGGGATGCTGGTCGAGCACGGCATGATGGGCCGCGAGTACGACCAGGTGCTGTCCAACACCGTCGCCGCGTTCGCCCTCGGCGACTACGAGTGGCTGCTGGCCCTGGAGGCCGACGAGCTGCACGACACCGTCGACCTGATGCGCCACCT
Source organism: Nakamurella multipartita DSM 44233 (assembly GCF_000024365.1). NCBI lineage: Bacteria > Bacillati > Actinomycetota > Actinomycetes > Nakamurellales > Nakamurellaceae > Nakamurella > Nakamurella multipartita. The sequence goes on along the minus strand of NC_013235.1, from coordinate 1,706,709 downwards.
GCGCGCGTCCGGCGCCCGCCTGCACGTCCGCGAGGAGGTCCCCTTCTTCAGCGGTCGCCGCGTGGACGAGGCCGGGGTGGTCGAGGTTCTGCGATGACGGTCAGTCCCCCGAGCGCGGCCCAGACCGCTGGCCCGACCGGCGATCCCACGGTCCCCGGTTACGACGCGGTGCTGCTGGCCGGGTTCGGCGGCCCCGAGGGTCCCGACGACGTGATGCCGTTCCTGCGCAACGTGACCCGCGGCCGCGGCATCCCCGACGAGCGGCTGGTCGAGGTGTCGCACCACTACCAGGCCCTGGGCGGGCGCTCGCCGATCAACGAGCAGAACCGCAACCTGCAGGCCGCGTTACAGGCCGAGCTCGACGTGCCGGTGCTGTGGGGCAACCGGAACTGGGCGCCCTACCTGGCCGACGTGGTCGGTCAGGCGCACACCGACGGACAGGTCCGGCTGCTCGGGGTGGCGACCTCGGCGTACTCGTCGTACTCCTCGTGCCGGCAGTACCGCGAGGACTTCGGGATGGCTCTGCATTCCACCGATCTCGTCGGCCGGGTGCGGATCGACAAGGTGCGGCCGTACTTCGACCGGCCCGGGTTCCGGGCCCCGTTCGTGGACGGCACGGCCGCGGCGATCGCATCCGCGCGGGCGGCCGGCGTCGCCGTGCCCGAGTTGCAGATCGTGTTCACCACTCACTCCATCCCGACCACGATGGCCGACACCTCCGGGTCGGCCGAACTGGGCGACCACGGGTCCGGCGGCGCTTACGTGGCCCAGCATCTGGCCGTGGCCGCCGCCGTCATCGACGAGGTCGCGGCTCGGGTGGGCGAGGTTCCGGCCTGGCAACTGGCCTACCAGTCGCGGTCCGGGCCGCCGTCGGTGCCGTGGCTGGAACCCGACGTCAACGACGTCATCACCGCCCTGGCGCAGGCTGGCACCCGTGGGGTCATCGTGGTGCCCATCGGTTTCGTCTCCGACCATGTCGAGGTCATCTGGGATCTGGACCGGGAGGCGGCGGACACCGCCCAGGCGGCCGGGCTGTTCTTCGCCCGCGTCGGTACCCCCGGGACCGATCCCCGGTTCGTGGCCGAGCTGGTCGCCCTGATCCGGGAGCGCCTGGCCGGCCCCGATGGCTCGGCCGGCGGCCTGGCCGGCGCGATCCGGCGGCCCGACTTCTGCGCGAGCCGCTGTTGCGTGAACGCCCGGGTCACCCGGCCGACCACCGCGGCGGTCGACTCGGCCGCCGACTGGCAGGGGCTGGACGTGGACGGCGAGCGGCTGGCCGCCTCGGGCATCCCCGGGGTGTGTGCGACATCCCCGTGAGCAGCAGGGTTCTGCGGGTCGGCACCCGCGGCAGCGCGTTGGCCCTGGCCCAGTCGGGGATGATCGCCGACCGGGTCGCCCGGTTGGCCGGAGCCACGGTCGAACTCGTCCGCATCCGGACCGAGGGCGACGTGAACACCGGGCCGCTGGCCACCATCGGTGGCACCGGGGTGTTCGTCACCGGCGTCCGCGAGGCGCTGCTGGACGGGCGGGCCGACATCGTCGTGCACTCCTACAAGGACCTGCCGACGGCGCCGACCGAGGGCATCACGGTGGCCGCCGTCCCGGAGCGGGAGAGCCCGTTCGACGCGCTCTGCGCCCGTGACGGGCTGCGGCTGGACGACCTTCCCCGCGGGTCCACCGTGGGCACCGGATCCCCCCGGCGGGCCGCGCAGCTGCTGGCCCGGCGCCCGGATCTGGCGGTGGTGCCGATCCGCGGCAACGTGGACACCCGGCTGCGACAGGTCAGCGAGGGTCACCTGGACGCGGTGGTGCTGGCCGCCGCCGGCTTGAACCGGCTCGGCCGGGCCGACGCGATCACCGACGTCCTGGACGCCGACCGGATGCTGCCCGCGCCGGCCCAGGGCGCGCTGGCCGTGGAGTGCCGGTCCGGGGCGGACACCTGGTTCACCGAGGCGACCCGGACGCTGGACGACGCGCCGACCCGGGCCGCGGTGGTCGCCGAACGGGTGCTGCTGCGCGACCTGGAGGCCGGCTGCAGCGCCCCCGTCGGCGCATTCGCCCAGGTTCAGGGGGACGCCCTGACCCTGCGGGCGGTCGTCGTCGCGGTCGACGGGAGCTCGGAGTTCCGCGTGCACCGGGCCGGATCGCCGGCCGCCGCGGCCGATCTCGGCGCCCGGGCCGCGGCCGACCTGATCGGCCAGGGGGCCGCCGGCCTGCTGGGAGCCCGGTGAACCCGGTGGCGACCGGCACCTGTCCAGTGGCCGGGTGGCGGGTACTGGTGCCTCGGCCGGCCGAGCGGTCCGCGGACCTGGTGCAGGCGCTGACCGCGGCCGGTGCCCGGCCGGAGGTCGTGGAGCTGATCGGGATCGCCGAGCCCGCCGACACCGCCGCGCTGGATCTGGCCGTGCTGGGCCTGTCCCGCGGCGAGGACGCCTGGGTCGCCTTCACCTCGGTGAACGCGGTCGACGCGGTCGTGGGCCGGGCCCGGGCGCTGACCGTCGACCCGGTGATCGCCGCCGACACCCGGGTCGCCGCGGTCGGTCCGGCCACCGCCCGGGCGTTGCGCGCGGCCGGCCTGCCGGTCGACCTGCAACCGGCCGCCCGCGGCTCGGCGGCCGCCCTGGCCGCGGTCTTCCCGCAGGCCGCCGGCGATCAGTCGGTGCTGCTGCCCCGGTCCGACCTGGCCCCGGACACCCTGCCAGCGGCCCTGGCCGGCAAGGGTTTTCAGGTCCGTCCGGTGATCGCCTACCGCACCGTGGTCCGGCCACCCGAGCCCGAGATCGCCCGGCGGCTGGCCGCCGGCGACTTCCACGCGGTGCTGTTCACCTCGCCGAGCACCGTGCAGGCGCTGCAGGGCGTCACCATCGCGCCGGGCACCGCATTCGGCGCGATCGGAGCGCCGACCCGCGCCGCGGCCACCGCCGCCGGCCGCGAGATCGCCTTCACCGCGGCCGAACCCGGATCGCGCGCCTACGTCCAGGCCCTGCTGTCCTACGCCCGCACCATCCAGGAGGCCTGATGTATCCGACCGTCCGTCCCCGGCGACTGCGGCGCACCGCGCCCATCCGCCGGCTCGTGCGCGAGACCCGGCTGCACCCGGCCGATCTCGTGCTGCCGGTGTTCCTCAAGCAGTCGCTGACCGAGCCCGCCCCGCTGACCTCGATGCCCGGGGTGCTCCAGCACACCCGGGATTCGCTGCGCCGGGCGGCCGCCGAGGCGGTGGCCGCCGGGGTGGGCGGTTTGATGGTGTTCGGGGTGCCCTCGGTCCGCGACGCCGTCGGCTCCCAGGCCACCGACCCGGCCGGCATTCTCAACCTGGCCATGGCCGACCTGCGAGCCGAGGTGGGCCCGGACACGGTGCTGATGGCCGACCTGTGCCTGGACGAGTTCACCGACCACGGGCACTGCGGGGTGCTCACCGCCGACGGCGCGGTCGACAACGACGCCACCCTGCTGCGCTACCGGGAGATGGCCGTGGCCCTGGCCGAGGCCGGCAGCGACATGGTCGGCACCTCCGGGATGATGGACGGCCAGGTCGGCGCGGTCCGCGACGCCCTGGACACCACCGGCCACACCGACACCGCGGTCTTCGCCTACGGGGCCAAGTACGCCTCGGCGTTCTACGGCCCGTTCCGGGAGGCCGTCGACTCGGCCCTGCAGGGCGACCGGCGCACCTACCAGCAGGATCCGGCCAACCGGCGGGAGGCCGCCCGGGAGGTGGCGCTGGACGTTGCCGAGGGCGCCGACCTGATCATGGTCAAGCCGGCCATGGCCTACCTGGACGTGCTCTCAGACGTGGCCGCCGCGACCACGGTTCCGGTGGCTGCGTATCAGGTCTCGGGCGAGTACGCGATGATCGAGGCGGCCGCGGCGAACGGGTGGATCGACCGGAACCGGGCGATCGCCGAGACGTTGACCGGCATCCGGCGGGCCGGCGCGCAGATCGTGCTGACCTACTGGGCGGCCGAGGTGGCGGCGGAACTGTCCGCCGGGAGGGATTTCTCGTGAGCACAGACGCACGCAGCCGGGAGTTGTTCGAGCGGGCCCAGGCGGTCACGCCCGGCGGGGTGAATTCCCCGGTCCGGGCGTTCCGCTCGGTGGGTGGCACTCCCCGGTTCATGGTGTCCGGCAACGGTCCCCGGATCACCGATGTCGACGGGAACAGCTACGTCGACCTGGTCGGGTCCTGGGGTCCGATGATCCTGGGCCACGCCCACCCGGCCGTGCTGGCCGCGGTGTCCGAGGCCGCCGCCAAGGGGCTGTCCTTCGGTACCCCGGGGCCCGGTGAGGTGCTGCTGGGTGAGGAGATCGTCGCCCGGGTCGGCCCGGTCGAGCAGGTCCGGTTGGTGTCCTCGGGCACCGAGGCGACCATGTCGGCGGTCCGGCTGGCCCGCGGGTTCACCGGCCGCCCCAAGATCGTCAAGTTCGCCGGCTGCTACCACGGGCACGTGGACGCGCTGCTGGCCGCGGCCGGCTCGGGGGTGGCGACCTTCGCCCTGCCCGACTCCCCCGGCGTCACCGCGGCCACCACCGCCGAGGTCATCGTGCTGCCCTACAACGACCTGGACGCGGTGCGGGCGGCGTTCGCCGCGCACCCGGGCGAGATCGCGGCGATCATCACCGAGGCCGCGGCCGCGAACATGGGCGTGGTGCCGCCGCAGCCCGGGTTCACCGCCGGGCTGGCCGAGATCGCCCATGGCGACGGGGCGTTGTTGATCACCGACGAGGTGATGACCGGGTTCCGGGTCGGCCCGTCCGGCATGTTCGGGCACGACGGGGCCGTCGAGGGCTGGCAGCCGGACCTGATGACGTTCGGCAAGGTGATCGGCGGCGGCCTGCCGGTCGGCGCGTTCGGCGGCCGGGCCGACATCATGGCCATGCTCGCCCCCAACGGGCCGGTCTACCAGGCCGGCACGCTGTCCGGGAACCCGATCGCCACCGCGGCCGGGCTGGCCACCCTGCGGCACTGCACCCCGGCGGTCTACGCGCACCTGGACGCGACCGCGGCCACCGTCGGCGATCTCGTGTCGGCCGAGCTGGCCACGGCCGGGGTCCCGCATCGCCTGCAGCGGGCCGGGAATCTGTTCTCGATCTTCTTCGCCGAGCACCCGGTGACCAACTACGACCAGGCCCGCGGTCAGTCGGTGGCCGCGTTCGCGGCGTTCTTCCACGCCATGCTCGACGCCGGCGTCTACCTGCCGCCGTCGGCCTTCGAGGCCTGGTTCGTCTCGGCCGCCCACGACGAGCAGGCGCTGGAGACGATCGCCGCCGCGCTGCCGGGGGCGGCCCGCGCGGCGGCTCAGGCGCTGGGCTGAGCGACCGCTCGGGCCGGGTCTGCTCCGCCCCTGCTCTTGGTGTTGATCATGGGGGAAGTGCCGTTATCCGGGACGGATAACGGCACTTCCCCCATGATCAACTCGGTCCGGGGGCGGCCAAGGATGCCTCGAGCTGGGCCCGCTCGGCCGCGATCACCGCGCGCCGGGCCTGGGTCAGGTCGCTCCACTGCAGGGCCAACACCGCCGTCGCGGCGGTCTCCTCGATGCGCAGGAGCGCGCCGATCGCGGTCCGGGCGGCGGCCCGGTCCGCGGCCCCGACGATCAGCGGAAGGACTTCGGCGTGCCGGCGCAGGGCCTCGTCGATCGCCGCCAGGATGGTCAGCCGCTGCTCGGCGTGATCCCGGCGCAGCCCCTCGTCGTTGCTGGTCATGGGTGACTGCTCCCCCCTCCTCTGGTGTTGATCATGGCGGAAGTGCCGTTATCCGTCCCGGATAACGGCACTTCCCCCATGATCAACTCGAACGCGGGGCCGCGGGTGCGGGCCCGTCCCGTCATCCTGCCCGGCGTGGCCCGGGCCGGCTGGGCCACGGATCTGACGCCGGACCGCGGGATGCGCGACGATGGGGGCATGTCCGAATCGGACGAAACCGCGGCAATCACCACCGCCGGCCTCCCCCGGGCGGGCACCGTGCTCGCCCGGGCCCGGCGACGACGCCTGCGCGGGCGGGCCGACGAGTTGGCGCGGCTGCACCGCTGGGTGCGGACCCCGGAGATGCTGGTGGCCTTCCTGCACGGTCCCGGTGGCGTCGGCAAATCCGCCCTGCTCGACGCCTTCGGCTACGACCTGGAGCTGGACGGACGGCCGACCCTGCGGCTGGACGGCGCCGACGTGGTGCCCACACCGGCCGAGTTCCGATCCGCGGTGCAGGGTCAGCTGGGCGCGGAGACCGTGCTGCTGCTGGACCGGTTCGAGGCGCTGGCGGGCCTTGCGTCCTGGTTCTGGCGCGAATGGCTGCCCGACCTGCCGGCGCAGGCCCGGGTGGTGATCGCCGGCCGCCAGCCGCCGCTCGCGTCCTGGCGGGCCGACCCGGCGTTCCTCGCCTGCGGGCTGGTGCTGGCCGTCCGCAACCTGGATCGGCCGGCGGCCGCGGAGCTGATCGCCGACCACGGGATCGACGACCCCGAGGACGCGGCGCTGCTGGCCACCTCCAGCCGGGGGCATCCGCTGGCGATCGTCGTCGCCGCGGACGTGCATCGGGAGTCCGGTCCGGCCTCCCCGCTGCGGGCCGGCAGCCTGCTGGGTCACCCCGACGTGACCGCCGTCCTGGTCGAGCGGTTCCTGGACGACGGCGCGACCGCCCGGCAGCGTCGCGCGCTGCACGTGTGCGGGCACGCCCGCCGGGTGGACCGGGCCCTGCTCCGGGCGGTCCTGGCCCTGGACCGCCCCGCCGCCACCGCCCCGGTGGACGAGGACGACGCCGACGCCGACGCCGACTCCGATGCCGATGCCGATGCGCTGATGTCCTGGCTGCGGACCCGGCCCTACGCGGAGTCGCATCCGGACGGGCTCAGCGTGCACGACCTGGTCAAGGACGTGCTCGACCGAGACCTGCGCTGGCGGGACCGGGCGGCGTTCCTGGCCCTGCACGCGGCGATCCGGCGGGTCATCGTCGACCGGCTGGCCCGGGCCGACGACCGCGAGCACGACCGGCTGGCCGGCGACCTGTTCCACCTGCACCGGCACAACCCGGCCGCCGCGTCCCTGTACGCGTTCGAGGATCTGGGCGGGGTGGTGACCCGGCCGATCCGGACCGATCCCGAGGAACTGGCCTGGTTGCGCCGGACCTGCGCGGCCGAGTACCGGACGGCGGCCGCCGCACACTGGGTGGCCGCGCAGCCCGAGGCGTGGTCGGTGTTCGAGGACGGACAGGGCCGGCGGACCGGAGCCGGCATGGTCGTCCGGCTGGACCGGGCCGGGGCCGACGACCTCGAGCACGACCCGGTCGCCCGCTGGACGTGGGACCGGCTGGCCCGGCGCCGACCCCCGGAGCCCGGTGAGGCCGTGCTGCTGCAGATGGTCGTCGCCGCCGACGATCCGCAGGCGCCGGGGGTCGTCGCCGATCAGGCGGCGGCGTTGAGCCTGCGGGCGTGGCGGACCCGGGGGCTGGGCTGGGCGGTGCTCACCACGGCGCTGGAACCGGTCTGGGCGCCGATGTGGCGCTACGTCGGGTTCGAGCGGCTGGGCTCCTGCCCGGTGCCCGGCGATGGCCGCGAACCGGTCGAGATTGCCGTCTGGGCCCGCGATTTCGCCCGCGGCGGGTTCGACTCCTGGCTGGCCGCGATGGCCGGGCAGGAACTGGACGAGGCCGGAACCGCACCACCACCGGTCGCCGCCCGGATCGCCCTGTCCCGCACCGACTTCGACGACGCGGTCGCCGGCCTGCTCAAGGATCTGCCGCGGCCCGAGCGCCTTCGGGCCCACCCGCTGGCCGGCTCCGGCCTGCTCGACCCCGACGACGACCCGACGAAGGCATTGCCCCGCCTGGTCGGGCGCGCCGTGGCCGAGCTCCGGCGGGATCCGCGGACCGAGCTGGCCGGACGGGCCATCGACCGCACCTACCTGCGACCCGCGGGGTCGCAGGAACGGGCCGCCGAGGTGATCGGCACGTCGTTCAGCACCTATCGGCGGCACCTGGCCCGCGGCACCCGGCTGGTCCAGGAGCGGCTGTGGGAGTGGGAGGTGCACGGCCCACCCGAGCGGGAATGACCAGAACCTGACCACCGAATGACCTGGTGGGTGAGCAGTCCGATCCGCGACGGTGTCCTCCCGTTCGGAAGGAGCCCGCCATGCCCACCTCACCCGCCCTGGACACCGTGGCCGTCATCGGCGCCAGCGTCGCCGGCCTGCTCGCGGCCGCGGCCGTCGCCCCGCACGCCCGCCGGGTCGTGGTGCTCGACCGTGATGTGCTGCCGGCCGGCCCGGCGACCCGACCCGGCACCCCGCACGCCCGGCACTCGCATGCCCTGCTGGCCTCCGGCCGGGCGTCGATCGAGCACCTGCTGCCCGGCTTCACCGACCAGGTCATCGCCGACGGCGGCATCAGCAACGGCGACCTCGGCCGGGCCGGCCGGTGGTGGATCGGCGGCGGGCTGATCAGCGACTGCGACCTGGGCGTGCGCGGCCTCGGCGCCTCCCGCCTGGAGCTCGAACACGTCGTCCGGGATCGGGTACGGGAGCTACCCACCGTCGAGATTCATGATGAGGTGGACGTTCTCGGCCTGCGGGGGGACGCGACGCGGGTGACCGGCGTGCAGACCAGCGGGGCCGGCGGTCAGGACCGGACGATCGGCGCCGACCTGGTGATTGACGCCTCCGGCCGGTCCGGTCGGGCCGGCCGGTGGTTCCCCCGGATCGGCGCGCGGCCACCGGTTCAGGAGCGGATCGTGGTCGGTCTGCGGTACATCACGATCCACGTGCCGGCCCGGGACGACGATCTGGGCGGGCGCAGCTTCCTGGTGGCGGCGGCGACCCCGGCGGTTCCGCGCGGCGGGGTGGCCCTGCGCCAGGAGGACGGCACCTGGACGATCACCCTGTTCGCCTACGCCGATCAACCGGTCCCGCAGGACCCCGACGGGCTGATCTCCTTCGCCGGCGGCCTGGTCACCCCGGACATCGCCAGCCTGCTGCGCGACCGCCCGGCCGCGCATCCGGCGTGGACCTACCACTTTCCGGACTGCCGGCGGCGGCGATTTCCGGCGCTGCCCGCGGGATACCTCGCGATCGGAGACGCGATCTGCAGCATCGACCCGACGTTCGGCCAGGGAATGAGCCTGGCCGCCTTGCAGGCCCTCGCGCTGCGGTCGGCCCTGGACCGCACCGGTTCGGTCGCCGGGTACCCGGCCGTCGCCGCGCGGATCGCCGACCAGGCCTGGCAGCTGGTGGCCGGCGCGGTCGGCGCCCTGCCCGGGGTGCTGGCCCCGTCCCCGGGCGTGGTCGGGCGGGTCCTCGGCCGCTATGTGCGGCGGGTCCAGCGCGCCGCCCGCCACGACCCGGCGGTGGCCGCCGCCCTGATCCGGGTGACCGCGTTGCTGGAGCCGCCACCGAGCCTGCTGGCCCCGGCCGTGGTGGCCCGGGTGCTGCGCCCGGCCCGCCCTTCCAAGTTGATCATGGGAGGAGTGCCGTTATCCGGGACGGATAACGGCACTCCTCCCATGATCAACACCACTGAGCCGGGGCCGCACGTGGGGTCCGGGCGCGGCTAGAACACCGTCCGCACGATGCCGCCGTCGGCCCGCAGCGACGAGCCGTTGATGGCCCCCGAGCGGGCGCTGCAGACGAAGGTCACCACATCGGCGATCTCGTCCGGGTCGATCAGCCGGGCCAGCAGCGAGGTGGACCGGTTCTGCGCCATGAACCGGGCCTCGGCCTGCTCGTAGGGCAGCTCCGGGAACAGGTTCTGCACGAATTCCTGCACGCCCTCGGTCCGGGTGGAGCCGGGCAGCACCGCGTTCACCGTCACCCCGGTGCCCTTGGTCAGCTCGGCGAAGTTGCGGGAGATGGACAGTTCCATGGTCTTGGTCGCGCTGTAGTGCGGCAGCTCCGGCGCGGGGGTCAGGGCCGCCTCGCTGGAGATGAACACCACCCGGCCGGTATTCCGGGACAGCATGCCGCCGATGTAGTGCCGGGTCAGCCGCACCCCGGACAGCACGTTGATGCCGAACAGCTCCAACCACTGCTCGTCGGTGGACTCGTCGATCGGGATCGGCGTGTAGATGCCCAGGTTGTTGACCAGGATGTCCACGTCCGGCTGCTGCTCGATGATCGTCGCGCACCCGTCGGCGGTGCCGGCGTCGGCGACCAGCCCGGTGGCCGCGCCGCCGTCGGCCGTCAGCCGCTCGACGGCCGCCGCGACCCGGTCGGCCGAGCGCCCGTTGACGACGACCTCGGCCCCTTCGCGAGCGAGGGCGGCGGCGATCCGCAGCCCGATGCCACCGGTCGACGCGGTGACCAGGGCGCGCCGCCCGCTCAGTCCGAGATCCATTGCCTACAGGCCCTTCTGGTGGGTGGTGAGCTTGTTCCGCAGGAACGCCAGCGCGTCGCCGGCGACCTTGTCCGGATCGGTCCACGGGTCGCGCCACAGCGCGACCAGACTGGCCCACTCCGGGCCCAGCACGCTCGGCGAGAACGACTCGAAGGTGATCGGGCCGGTGTAGCCGATGCGGGCCAGCGCGGCGAACACGTCGTCCCAGTCGATGGTCCCATCACCGAGCGGTCCGCGGTGGCTCTCGGCGACGTGGATGTAGCCCAGCACGTCGGCCACCGATTCGAACGCCGCCCCCAGCCCGGCCTCCTCGATGTTCATGTGGAACAGGTCGCCGTGCACGAACAGCGCGTCGGAGCCGACCGCCCGCACCAGCTCGGCGGCCTGCCCGACGGTGTTGATGAAGTTGCTCTCGTACCGGTTCAGCGCCTCCAGACCGACCCGGATCCCGGCGGCGGAGGCCCGCTCGGCGATGCGGCCGTAGATCTCGATTGCTCGTTCCCGAGCCACGGGCGAGGGCGCCGTGGTGTAGCGGTGCACGGCGGAAAAGCTCGGGCCGCCCAGGGCGGGTGAACCCATCTCGGCCGCCGCGACGATCGCCCGCTCGACGAATTCCTCGCCGCGCCGAGCGACCTGCGGATCGGCGCTGGAGATGTCCGCGGTCAGGGTGCCGCACACCGCGGTGATCACGCCGACGCCGTATTCCTTGGCCAGCCGGGCGGTCATGGCCGTGTCGGTCGCGGCCGGGTCGAACATCAGCACCTCGACCAGGTCATAGCCCAGGCCGGCGGCCCGGGTGAACACGTCCCGGGCGGCCGCCTCGTCCCACTGCGCGGTGTAGACCAGCGAATGCAGGCCCAACTGGTTGATCGGCCGGTTCATTTCAGTTCCCCTTTCCGGCCAGGGCCGGCTCGCGCCGGCGGCCCAGCTTGGCGACCAGCTCGCGGGAGATCTGCCCGCGCCAGATGTCGATGCCCACGGCCAGCAGGATGATCAGGCCGATCGCGATGCTCTGGATCGCCGGCGACACCGCGTTCAGGTTCAGCGAATTCTGCACCACGGTGATGATCAGCACGCCGATCAGGGTGTTGAAGATGTGCCCGCGGCCGCCGGCCAGGCTGGCCCCGCCGACCACCGCGGCGGCGATCGCCTGCAGCTCGATCAGGGTGCCGTAGTTGGGCGAGCCGGAGTTCAGCCGGGCGGCCAGCAGCACCGCACCGACCGCGGCGCAGCCGCCGGCGATGACGAAGGCGAGCATGCGCACCCGCTTGACCCGGATACCCGAGAGCCGGGCCGCGTTCTCGTTGCCGCCGATCGCTTAGATCTCGCGGCCGAACTTGGTGTAGTTCAGCATTACGATGGCGATGGCGTAGAGGACCAGGACGTAGAGGAACGGCAGCGGGATCCCGAACACCTGCCCGTAGAAGATCGCCTCCAGGGACGGCGACAGCGAGAAGATCGGGGTGCCGCCGCCGATGGTCAGGGCCAGACCCTTGAACGCGGAGAGCGCGGCCAGGGTGACGATGAACGCGGGGATCTTCAGGTAGGCGACGAAGAAGCCGTTGATGGCGCCGAGGGCGGCGCCGCCGGCCAGCACGGCCAGGATGGCGAAGACCAGGCTCCAGCCGTCGAGTTTCATCAGTCACCCTGTCCCTTCCGGTGACGCCACAGAGGCGTGAAAATGTGCACCAGCAGCACCACCAGCCTCATGCGTACCTATTTTCCGGTCAGCGAGGCCAGCAGCATGGTCAGCAACGCGATCATCGACCCGGGGCTCAGGTCGATGCCTCCGGTGAGGATGACCACGGTGGAACCGATCGCCACGATCGAGAGCACCGCCGCCTGCAGGGCGATGTTCTGGAAGTTGTCGGTGGCCAGGAAATTGGGGGTGGTCACCGCGACGATGACCAGGATGACCAGCAGGGCCAGCGCGGGCCCTGCGAATTCGGCCAGGGACGAGCGCTTCATCGGGACTCTCCTGTGCTGACGGTGAGGGGGTTGTCGGCCGGAACCGGGTGCTGGTGCGGGGCTTCCGCGGCGGAGACCAGATCGGTGTGGGAAACCTGGTCGGCCGGGCGGATCGCGGTGACCCGGCCGTGCTTGACGATGGCGATCCGGTCGCTCATCGCCAGCAGTTCGTTGTGGTCGGAGCTGATCATGACGACCGCGTGGCCGGCCCGGGTGAGTTCGTTGATCAACCGGTAGACGGCCAGCTTGGCGCCGATGTCGATGCCCTGCGTGGGCTCGTCGAGGATGACGATGCGGGACCCGGTGAACAGCCACCGGGCGATCAGCACCTTCTGCTGGTTGCCGCCGGAGATCAGGTTGACGGTCTTGGCGGCGGCCGCCGGGGTGACCTCCAGATCGGTGATGTAGCGCTGCGCGGTGGCCCGCTCCTTGCCGTGGTCGAACAGCAGGCCGCGACGCACCGCCCCCAACCGGGCCATGGTGATGTTCGGCCCGGCGGCGAAGTTGAAGAACAGGCCGTCGTACTTGCGGTTCTCCGGGACCAGCGCGATGCCGGCCCTGATCGCGTCCTGCGGGCCGCGCAGCCGCAGCGGGCGGCCGTCGACGGCGATCTCGCCGCCGGTCAGCGGGTCCGCCCCGAACAGCGCCCGGGCGATCTCGGTGCGGCCGGACCCGATCACCCCGCCCAGGCCGAGGACCTCCCCGCGGCGCAGATCCAGATCGACCCCGCGGACCCGGGTCGCGGTCTGCAGCCCGCGGGCGGTCAGCACGACCTGGTCGGTGGCGTTGCGTTCCTTGGGGTAGTGCTCGCCGACGTCCTGACCGATCATCGCGGTGACGATCTCGCCCACGTCGAGCCGGGTCTGCCCGCTGGCGCTGGCCACCTTGCCCTGCCGCAGCACGGTGAACGAGTCGACCAGTTCGACCACCTCGTCCAGCCGGTGCGAGATGTACAGGATGGCCACACCGCGCGAGCGCAGCCGGCGCAGCAGCCCGTGCAGCAGGGTGATCTCCTGCTGGCCCAGGGCGGTGGTCGGCTCGTCCAGGATCAGCAGGGTGGCCTGCTGGGACAGCGCCTTGGCGATCTCAACCAACTGCTGTTCGGCCACGGACAGGTCGGCCACCCGGGTCTGCGGATCGATGTCCAGGCCGAGCTCGGCCAGGATGGCGCCGGCCCCGGTGGCCACCGCCTTCCAGTCCACCAGCAGACCGCCGCGCCGCCGCGGATGCCGGCCCATGGAGATGTTCTCGGCCACCGTCAGGTGCGGGATGAGCGAGAATTCCTGGTAGACGGTGGCCACCCCCTGCGCCCGGGCCGCGGCCGGGGTGGCCATAGTGACCGGACGCCCGCGGTGCCGCAGCTCGCCCGAGTCGGGCTGCTGCACGCCGGACAGGATCTTGATCAGGGTGGACTTGCCACAACCGTTCTCACCGAGCAGTCCGTGGATCTGTCCGGCGTGCAACACCATCGAGATGCCGTCGTTGGCGCGCACGCCGGGAAACACCTTGGTGATGTCGTGCAGTTCCCACAGCGTTGCCTCCGGGGACGCGGGCTGCTGGGTCCGTTCGTCGACCGTCATGGTCGTCCGCCCTTCTTGTCGGTGACCGGCCGGGCTCAGTAGTCCTGGGAGGGCTTGGGGAACAGGCCGTCCGGGTTCTGCAGGATCGTCGCGGCGTTCTCGGCGGTGACGATCTCGGTCGGCGCGTCGACGTAGCCGACCTGGGCCTTGCGGTTCAGCAGGTCGATGGCGTACTGCGCGGCCATCGCGCCCATCGCGACCGGGTTGGTGTTGGTGGTGGCGGTGATGCCGTCCTTGTTGGCGATGGCCTCGATGGCGGCGGTGTCCCCGTCGTACCCGTAGACCTGGACGTCGGTGCGGCCCAGCGACTTGACCGCCAGTGCGGCCCCTTCGGCCATGTAGTCGTTGGCCGCGTACAGCACGGTCACCCCGGGGTTGGCCTGCAGCAGGTCCATCGCCGCGGTGTTGCCCTTCTCCACGCTCCAGCCGCCGTTGACCTGCGCGGTCACCGTCCAGTTCGAGCCGGCCAGGCCGTCGATGAAGCCGCCCGAACGCTCGGTGTCCAGATAGCTCGGCTCACCGTTGAGAATGCCCACCTGGCGCGGGCTTCCGTCGGACTGCTGGACGGCGTACTGGGCCAGCTTCTTGTTGGCCACCCGCTGCGAGACGCCGACCACCCCATCGACCGGCGACGGGTAGTTGGGGATGTCGGAGTTGATGATGATGACCGCCTTGCCGGCGTCCACCGCCTTCTGCACCAGCGGGGCCAGCGAATGCTCATCGAAACTGATCAGCAGGATGGCGTCGACGTCCGGGCGGGAGGTGACGTCCTGCAGCATGCCCAGCTGGCCGGCCTGGTCGCTGCCGGAATACGGCGAGAGCATGAAGCTCTCGGCTCCCGGCACCGACTTGATGCCTTCGTACAGGGCCAGGTGGTAGTTGAACTCGGTGCCCATCGGCAGGTAGGCGATGGTCGGGGTGCCGCCGTCGTAGGACAGCTTGTCCAGGGACGCGGCGGCGCCCTCGGCCAACGGGATCGGCGCCGGGTAGGTCGGGGTCTGACCCGAGCCGGCCTGCACCGACCGGTCGGCCGCGGCGGCCGAGACCGAGCCCGTCGAGGCGGAACTGCCACCCCCGGTCAGGGCGCAGGCGGAGGTGCCGACCAGGGTCAGCGCGCAGGTCGCGGCCAGCAGGGTGGCGCGCAGGGTCCGGCGGGAACGGAAGGAACGCATGGGGATGGGTCTCCTGTCGGGAGTGACGGCACTGTCAGGGACAAGTCGGAGCGGCAGGACGGGAATGCGGGTCGGCGGGCGGGACGTCAGGCGGTGCCGGGATTGCGGGCGATCCGGGAGAGCTCGTCGAATTCCGGTCCGGCGGTCGGAATGCCGGCCGGCAACTGGGCGGCGAAGACCTCGGCGATGACCCGGGTCCAGCCGTGCAGGAAGTAGAACCAGCCGTCCACCGCGCGGACCCCGGCGCGGCCGGCCTGGGCCCGGGCCTGGTCAAGGAAGACCAGATCGCCGCGGTAGTTGAAGTCCCAGGCGATCGCCGCCTCCGGGAACCGGACGGCGTCGGTCAGCGGGGACCCCGGCCGGTCCTTGCCCAGGCCGGTGGCATTGGCGATCACCGTGCCGGCCGGCCGCGCGGCGACCAGGGCATCGTTGTCGGCCGGTTCGGGCGCGACGCGGTAGTCGATCGGAATGGCGAAGCCGATCCGGTCGTGGATCTCGCGCATCTCCTGGATCCGGCCGGGCCGCCGGTTGCTGACCACGATGCGGGCCGGCACCGGCTGCCCGGCCTGCGCCCGCCGGTGCAGGGCCAGGGTCAGGGCAGCGAGCTGCCGCCCGCCCCGAGCAGCAGCAGCTCGGCCCCGGTCCGGTCCCAGTAGCCGTCGCCGACCACCGCGTCGAGCGAGAGCGCACACGTGATGGGGTCTTTCGCGTCCCCGTACAGGCTGGCGCCGCGCTTGGAGATGCTGCTCACCTCGCCCAGGGTCCGGGTGTCCGGGCCGACGTCGTCGAACAGGTCGGCGGCGGCCCGGTAGAGGTTGAGCTTGTGGGTGGTGACCAGCGCCCCGAGCGAGCACGGATCGTCCTTGATGCCCTGCACCACGGTCCGGTAGTTCACCGGGTCGTCGTCCAGGGCCAGATCGATGCCGGCCAGCCGGGCATCCAGGCCCAGGTGCCGGGCCCAGGCCGGGAACACCTGCTGGATCGACGATTTCGCCGTGCTCACGCCGATGAAGTAGAACGTCGACGAGCTCGCCGGGGTGAAGGTGACCGGGCTGGTCACCGGTGCGGTGCTCATCAGTGCTCCTCCCAGTCGCGGACCCGCTCGACGGCCCGCAGCCAGCCGGCATGTAACCGGTCGGCCTCGTCGGCCTTCATGGCCGGTTCGAACCGGCGGTCCAGCCGGAAGGAATCGACCAGTTCGGCCCGATCGGCCCAGAACCCGACGGCCAGGCCGGCCAGGAAGGCCGCGCCGCGGGCGGAGGACTCGGTGACGACGGGCCGCAGCGCGGGCACCCCGAGCAGATCGGCCTGGAACTGCATGAGGAAGTTGTTCTTCGAGGCGCCGCCGTCCACCTTGACCTCGACCAGCGGGATGCCGGAATCGGTCTGCATGGCGTCGGTCAGATCCCGGATCTGGTAGGCGATGGCCTCCAGCGCCGCGCGGATGACGTGGTTGCGGTTCACCCCGAAGCTCAGGCCCAGGATGCCGCCGCGGGCGTAGGGGTCCCAGTAGGGCGCGGCCAGCCCGACGAACGCGGGGACGAAGTAGACCCCGCCCGAGTCCGGGACCCGCAGCGCCGCGTACTCGGTGTCGGCCGAGTCGTAGATGATCTTCAGCTCGTCCCGCAGCCACTGGATGCTGGCGGCGGAGACGAAGATCAGTCCCTCCAGGGCGTACTGGACCTGCCCGTCCACGCCCCAGGCGACCGTGGTCAGCAGGCCCTTGTCCGAGAACACCGGCCGCTCACCGGTGTTCATCAGCAGGGAGGCACCGGTGCCGTAGGTGGACTTGATCATGCCGGGTTCGAAGCAGGCCTGGCCGAACAGGGCGGCATGCTGATCGCCGACCGCCGCGGCGACCGGGACGGGGACGCCGAAGAACACCGATGCGTCGGTGTGGCCGAAGATCTCGCTGGTCGGCCGCACCTGCGGCAGCATCGACCGCGGGATGTCCAGCTCGGCCAGCATGGTCGGGTCCCAGTCGAGCCGGTTGATGTCGAACAGCATGGTGCGCGAGGCGTTGGAGTAGTCGGTGACGTGCACCGCCGCCGACGATCCCGCGCCGCCGGTCAGGTTCCAGATCAGCCAGCTGTCGACCGTGCCGAAGAGCAGGTCGCCGGCGGCCGCCCGCTCGCGCGCCCCGGGCACGTTGCGCAGGATCCAGTCGATCTTGGTGCCGGAGAAGTACGCGTCGATGACCAGCCCGGTGGTCCGCCGGACGTGATCGGTCAGCCCCCAAGCCTTGAGCTCGTCACACCGGCCGGCGGTACGCCGGTCCTGCCAGACGATGGCGTTGTAGACCGGGTGGCCGGTGTGCCGGTCCCAGACCACGGTGGTCTCCCGCTGGTTGGTGATGCCGATGGCGGCCACTTGGTCGGCGGCCAGGCCGGCCACGTCGAGGACCTTGTGCGCCACCGTCAGCTGGGTGTTCCAGATGTCCACCGGGTCGTGCTCGACCCAGCCGGACTGCGGGTAGATCTGCCGGAACTCCTGGCTGGCCTCGGCGACGACCTCGCCGGCCTTGTCGAACAGGATGGCCCGGATGCCGGTGGTGCCGGCGTCCATCGCCATCACGACGCTGCCGCTCATGCGGGCACTCCTGCCTGTTCCAGGTCCGCTGCGCGGGCGGACGGGTCGGTGCCGAAGGCGATGCCGGCCTTCATGCCGGCGCCGGACGCGGCGTAGGCGAAGGCCTCGTGGATGTCCTCGACCGAGAACGTCCGG
Source organism: Nakamurella multipartita DSM 44233 (assembly GCF_000024365.1). Taxonomy (NCBI): domain Bacteria; kingdom Bacillati; phylum Actinomycetota; class Actinomycetes; order Nakamurellales; family Nakamurellaceae; genus Nakamurella; species Nakamurella multipartita. Next base: position 1,688,947 of record NC_013235.1, on the reverse strand, counting down.
GTGAGCAGGCCGCTCAGGTCGACCCGGCCCTGCCCCACGATCTGCAGCGCGTCGGCGTAGTCGGCGTTGCTCGATCCGGTCGTGCCGGTCAGCGTCAGGCCCTGGTAGTGCACCCGGTTGGTGTCGATGGCCACCGTGGGTGGGCCGCCCCGACCGCTGAGCCCGGCGAAGAAGTTGAGCCGGCCGTGGGTGGCCAGCAGCTGCACCGCGTCCGCCTGCACCTGCGCGCTGGAGGCCGCGGTGATGGCGACATCGACGCCGCGGCCGCCGGTCTCGGCCTTGACCGCCTCGACCAGGTCCCGGTCGCCGACCTCGATCAGGGTGTCGGCGCCGTAGCCGGCCAGCTGCGCCAGCCGGCCCCGGCTGCGGTTGGCCACGATGATCCGCCGGGCCCCGGCCAGCCGGGCCAGCATGACGGTGAACGCCCCGATCGGCCCGGCCCCGACCACCAGCACGTCGTCCTGGGGACCGATCCCGACCGACCGCACCCCCCGCAGGCAGCACGAGAACGGCTCGACCAGGGCGGCCTGGGTGTAGTCCAGACCGGCCGGCAGGTGGAAGACGTTGCCCCGCTGCACCGCGAAGGCCGGCACCAGCAGGTATTCGGCGAATCCGCCGTCCAGGCTGACCCCGAAGGCCTCGTAATCCGGGCACATGTTGTTCAACCCGCGCAGGCACATCGGGCACCGGCCGCAGCCGACGTTGGGGGTGACACTGACCCGGTCGCCCACCGCGTACCCGGTGACCTCGTCGCCGGTGGCCACGATCTCGCCGGCCGTCTCGTGACCCTGCACCCGGTGGGCGCCGGGGGCGAGCTTGAAGTGGCCGTAGTTGAAGATGCGCAGATCCGTGCCGCAGACCGAGGCGGCCTGCACCCTGATGAGCAGATCGCCCGGCCCGACCGCGGGAATCGGCCGGTCCTCCAGCACGACGGTGCCGGGCGCGTGGAAGACGGCGGCCCTCATCGGGCACCGGCCAGGGCGGATTCGCCGGCGGCCAGGGCGGCCGCTTCGGACCGCGCCTCCGGCGAGATCGCGAAGAGCACCTTGTTCGACCACTGCCGGCGGGCCAGCAGATCGGCGAACAACTCGGGCGCGGTCTCCAGCGGGGCGGCGTGACTGATCAGCGGGGCGAGCGCGATCCGGCCGGTGGCGACCGCGTCGACCACCATGTCCCACTCGCTGTGCCCGGCCGGGCCGATCGTCGAGTTCCAGGTGCCGTAGACAATGAGTTCGCGGCGGATCAGCGACGAGATCAGCGCCCGGCCAATGGTGACGTCGCCCTTGAGATCGCCCAGGATGAGCACCTGGCCGCGCGGGGCGGTGGCCTCCAGCGTCTGCAGCAGGGTGGCCGGCAGCCCGCTGGCCTCGACTGCGGCATCCACGCCGCGGCCGGTGGCGGCCAGCACCTGGGCCACCGTCCCACCGGCGGCCGGATCACCCGGGTCGATCGTCTCGAAGCCCAGATCGGCCATCACCGCCCGCTTGCGGGGATCGACGTCGGCGACCAGGACCCGGCTCCAGCCCAGCACCCGCAGCCACTGGGCGGCTAGGGCCCCGATCGGGCCGGCGCCGATCACCAGGGCCGAGCCGGCGGCCGGCACGGACAGCTTGCGCACCGCATGCAGGGCCACCGCGGCCGGCTCGACCATGGCCGCGTGCAGCAGCGGCATGCTCGCCGGGACCGGCACCAGATTGCGCTCGGGGACCCAGAGCAGCTCCGCCAGTCCCCCGTCGCGGCGGGATCCGAAGTAGTCGTAGCCCGAACCCAGGGCCGGTTCGCCGATCTCGGTGAGCGGGTCGTCCGGGTTGGGCAGCAGCGGGAAGACCGCGACCCGGTCCCCCGGGCTGAAGCGGGAGCCGGCCGGAGGCTGCTCGACGACCGCGGAGAACTCGTGGCCCAGGACCAGCGGGTAGTGGTACGCGGTGCCGTGACCGACCCGCAGCAGGTCGGATCCGCAGACTCCGACGGCGCCGACCCGGACCAGCACGGGCCGCTCGCCGAACGGCTGCGGGTCGGGCACCTCGCCGTGACGCAGGACGCCGGGGGCGTCGAGCACGACTGCCTTCATGATCGGTTTCCTCAGATTTCCATGCCGTAGCGATGGGCCTTGTGGGTCGGGTACATCGAGAAGGTCGGGATGGTGACGTCCGGGGTGCGGGTCGCCACGTATAGCGCCGCCTCGGCCACGTTGGCCACGTCGATGCAGCTGGCGTGGATGCCCTCGCGGATTTCCTTCTCGTCCAGCCAGCCGTCCACGTAGGCCGGGATGTCGCCGTCGTACAGGCCCTTGTCGATGATCTGGGTCATCGGGGTGGCCACGTGCGACGGGTTCATCACCGTCACGCCGATGTTCTTGCCCTTGCCCTCGAGCAGGATGTTCTTGCTGAAGCCGAGCATGCCGTGCTTGGACGCCCGGTAGGGGCTGTGCCCGGGGCCCGAGGCCAGCCGGGTCGACGAGGAGCCCATGTTGATGATCCGGCCGCCGGACTCCTGGGTCTGCATCACCCGGAACGCCTCGCGGCACATCAGGAACACCGCGGTCAGGTTCGGCCCGATGGTGGCGTTCCACTCCTCGAGGGTGACCTCGGTGACCGGCGGGGACAGCGAGTCCCGGCCGGCGCTGTTCACGACCAGGTCCACCCGGCCCCAGTCGGCGACGGCCTGCGCGAAGATCGCCTGCACGGCGGCCTCGTCGGTGACGTCGGCGGTCACCCCGACCACGGTGGCCTCCGGGGAGCCGTCCTGGATGCTGGCCACCACCTTCTTGAGCCGATCGGTGTCCACGTCCACCAGCACGACCTTGGCCTGGTTGGCGGCGAAGACCCGGCCGACGGCGTCGCCGATGCCGGACGCGCCGCCGGTGACGATGGCGACCTTCCCAGCCAGGGCGGTGCCGGGGGTGGCGATGTAGTCGGGGACGTAATCGGTGGCGGTACTCATGCGCTCCTCGTTTCCAGGGGGGCTCGGGTCACGGTCGGGTGGGTGCTGCGGAACGGCGCGGCCAGCGCCCGGGCGGTCCGGGCGGCGGCCGCGATGTCGTCGAAACGCTGCTCGGCGATGGCCTTCTCGGTGGCGATCCAGGAACCGCCGCAGGCCGCGACGAACGGCTGGGCCAGGTAGTCGGACAGGTTGGCCGGGGTGATGCCGCCGGTCGGCATGAAGGACACCCCGGCGTAGGGGGCGGACACGGCCTTGAGGAAGGCCAGACCGCCGGCCGCCTCGGCCGGGAAGAACTTGACCAGCGTGATGTCTCGGGCCAGCGCGGCCTCGATGTCGGTGGGCGAGCTGACCCCGGGGATGACCGGCAGGCCCAGCTCGCGACCGGCGTCGACGACCTCGGGGTTGAGGCCGGGCGCGACCGCGAAGACGGCGCCGGCCCGCTGGGCGGCCTGCAGGGTGGGCACGTCCAGCACGGTGCCGGCCCCGACCAGCACCTCGGGGGTGTACCGGCGCAGCTGGGCGATGGCCTCCGCCGCGGCATCGGTGCGGAAGGTGATCTCCGCGATCGGCAGGCCACCGGCGGCCAGCGCAGCCCCCAGGGCGGGGGCGTCGGTCGCGTTCCGGATGGTCACCACCGGCACGACACCCGTTTCCCGGAGACGGTTCTCGATGTCTTGGTGGTTCATGCGGACCTTTCTGCGGCGGGGCGGGCGGGGGGAACGGCCCGGACCGGTCGCCGGCGTGGCGGAGTCCGGGTGAGCACTGGGGGACGACTTCCACGGGTCGACGGTCGGGGTCCCGGGGACTGCAGCGATGGGCGTCATCGTCGGACCCTTCCCTCTCCGTTGGGGGTGTCGCCGGCCGGTCGGGGCAAGCCCGCCGAACTGGTGTGCCGATGACTCTGGCAGGAATTTCGAGAGTCGTCAATACCTGTCGTAGAAATTTCGTAGCGTCACCTCCCCTCACCGCTTTCCGCGCGGATCAACTACCCCGGCGCGGCTGAACTCGTTGATTCGCTGCACTTTGGTCACATTTGGTGCTGTTTGATCCGCGCAGGCCATCCGGGCACCGCCGGTCGGCTGCGGAGATCGGCGGCCCCGTCCGCACCTCCCCCGGGCCACTGTGACGCGGGCGGCAGAAATTTCTTCGCAGTAAACAATGCTTGCAAATTTCTTTTCATGTCTGCCATGCTCTCGTCCCATCCCCCCGATCGCCGTCCGGAAAGGACCCGCCTTCATGCCGTCGTTCCTCGCCCCGCCACTGGCGCCCTTGCGCATCGTGTTCGACAGCCCGGCCGCCACCGCCGAACCGGCCGGCCCCGTCCTGGTGCGCCGGATGTCCAGCCTGGAAGGACTTTTCGAGCAGGAGGGGCTGCGCCGGCAACTCGCCGACGGGCCCGACCCGATCGTCTACACGGTCGCGTCCTCGCCGGTGCCCGAGCTGCCGCGGGAACTGCCCCAGTCCATCACCACCATCGCCCCGGGCACCCTGGGCGGCGAGTTCTACATGACCAAGGGCCACCAGCACCCCGATCCGCAGGGCGAGATCTACTTGTGCCTGCGCGGGACCGGCGGGCTGCTGACCTTCGACGGCACGACGACGTCCTGGATCGAGATGACCCCGGGGGTCATCGGGTACATGCCGCCCGGCTGGGCACACCGCAGCGTGAACACCGGCGACGACGAGTACCAGTTCCTGGCCGTCTACCCCGGCTCGGCCGGCCATGACTACCAGTGGGTGGTCGAGAACGGCATGGGCGAGCGGATTTTCCGTGGTCCGCAGGGCCCGGTGCGGCGCCCGTTCCGGGTGGACACGCAGGCCATCGCATGACACCCTCTGTGTCAACCTCAGGCCGCAAGTTGCCCGCTGTTGATCTTGTTCGCGTTGCCGTGCCTGGCCGGGTCGTAAGGCTCTCGGTCGAGCCAGCAGCGGTAGATCACGCGCACCCAGGCGCGGGCCAGGACCCGGACGGCGTGCGGGTGGTCGTGCCCGCGTTGGATAGCTCTGCGGTAGACCTCGGCGGCCCACGGGCTTTGGTGGCGACTGTTGTCGGCGAACGTGGTCATCGCTTTACGGAATCGTTTGTTGCAGGCCCACCGGAAATGCACGGCATGATATTTACCGGACGCTTTGGTGACCGGGGTCAGGCCGGCCAACGCCGCGACGGCGTCGGGCGAGTCGTAGGCTTGCCGAGAATCGCCCCACTCGGCGAGCACCTGGGCGGCGTTGATCTGACCCGACCTTGGCAGCGACGTGAAGATCGCGGCGTCCGGGCGCTCCCCGAGGTGGGCGGTCACCGACCGGTCCAGGTCCTTGCGGGTCTCGCCCAGGGTGCGCAGCACGGCCACCAGCGCCAGCACGGCGTCCCGGACGGCCTCGACCAGGTCCGGGTCGGTGGTGCCGGCCGGCGCAGCCCGCAATCGGGTCAGCAGCTCCGCGGCCGAGCGGCGACCGGAGTAGCCGTGCTTGACGCAGAACGCGGCCATGCGCTTCTCACCCAGGCCCGCGGCGTGTTTGGCGGTCGGGTACCGGGTCAGGAACTCCAACGCGATCGGCGACTCGATATCGGCGAAAACCTTGGTGGCGCCGGGCCAGTGGGCATCGAGCAGGGCGGTCAGCTGGTTCGCCGTGGCGGTCCGCATGGCCACGATGTCATCGCGGGTGCGTACGACCGTACGCAGCGCCCTGGTCGCCGGGGTGAACGGGGTGGCCGGCCGCAGCCGGTGCGACCGCAGCCGCAGATATTCGGCGATGACGGCGGCGTCGCCGGCGTCGGACTTGGCGCCGGACAGTACCTCCCCGTCGCGCCAGGTCTTGATCGCGTTCGGGCTGACCGGCACCACCGGGTTGCCCGCTTCGAGCAGGGCGTCGACCAGCCGACCGTCGGGCCGTTCCAGGGCGACGCTGACCTGCATCGGGTCGCTGGCCAACCGACCCAGGCGGGCCAACAGGGTCGCGAAACCGTCGGCAGTGTGCTCGATCGTGAACTGCGCGGTGATCTTCCCGGCCGCGTCCTGCACACACACGGCGTGCGTTTCGGCGGCCCAATCGATACCGACGTAGAAATCGCATTCAGGCAGGGACAACTCAACAACTCCTCACAACGGCAGCGACGACTCGGCGAGGAGGCCGATCACCGGGCGGTCACTGACTGGCGCTCTGCGGCGCGTCCCTCTGTTGCCGGTCTACAGCCCCGCGAGAACCGGGGGCGGCAGTGTCATCGTGGCCGTCGAACGGCGACCGACGAAGGCCGTCACCCCGGCTCCCGCCGAGTCCCTACAACGAGCACCCTCTCAGGGCCCGCAACAAGGAGTGTTCACCAGTGACCGGGCCGGTGGTCCTGGTCACCGCCCGCTCGTTCGGCACCGGCACCCGCGACCTGTCCGCCGAGCTGTCGGCCGACGGGGTCCGGGTGCTCCGCGGCCCGGCCGACCATGACGTGACCGCGCTGGCTCCGCTGCTGGCCGGGGCCGACGCCTGGATCGCCGGCACCGGCCCGGTCACCGACGCCCACCTGGCCGCGGCGCCGCGGCTGCGGATCGTCGCCCGGTACGGCGTCGGGGTGGACGCGGTCGACCTGGCCGCGGCCGGGCGCCGCGGGGTGCTGGTCACCAACACCCCCGGCGCGAACAGTGGCGCGGTCGCCGACCACACGGTGGCGCTGCTGCTGGCCGCCCTGCGCGGGGTCGCGGCCGGTGATCGCCGGGTGCGCGAGGGGTCCTGGTCGGTGGGTGAACGGGCCCGCGAGCTCGGGTCGTTGACCGTCGGCGTGGTCGGCTTCGGGCGGATCGGCCGGGGCGTCGCGGCGCGCCTGCGCGGCTTCGGCTGTCGGGTGCTGGCCACCGACCCGTTCGTGCCCGCCGCCGACATCGCCGCCGCCGGGGCCGAACCGGTTGCCCCCGAGGTCATTCCGGTGGAAGCGGACGTGGTCACCCTGCACGCCCCCGGGGACACCCTGGTCGTCGACGAGGACTGGCTGGCCACCGCGGCACCCGGTCTGGTGCTGGTCAACACGGCCCGGGCCGGACTGGTCGACGAGGCGGCGCTGGCCCGGGCCCTGCAGGACGGCCGCGTCGCCACCTACGCCGCCGACACGCTGTCCACCGAAGCCGGCGGCGCCGAGAGTCCGCTGCTGGTCGGGAGTCTCGCCGATCGGGTGACGGTCACCCCGCACACCGCGGCACAGACCGTGCAGGCGGTGGACCTGATGGGGCTCGGGGCGGTCGCCGCGGTCCGCGCCGTGCTGGCCGGCGGCGAGCCGGACCCGGCGGTGGTCGTGGTCGGCCGGGAGAGACTGCTGACATGAGCATGGTGCGCACCGTGCTCGGCGACGTGGACCCGCAGATGTTGGGGCGGGTCGACTATCACGAGCACCTGTTCCAGATCAGCCCGCTGCTCCCCGGTGACGACCTGGACGACGAACCGGCCAGCACCGCCGAAGCCGGGCGCCTGCGGGATTCCGGGTTCCGGGCAATGGTCGACGCGACCCCGATCGGCCTGGGCCGGCACCCGGCCGCGGTCGCCCGGATCGCCGCCGCCACGGGGCTCCGGGTCGTCGCCACCACCGGGGTGCACCGGGATGCCCACTACGGTCCGGCGCACTGGTTGCACGAGCTGTCGGCGGCCGACCTGGCCGATCTGCTGATCCGGGATGTCCTGACCGGGATGCCGGTGGCGGACCGGCCGGGCGCCGACCCGGCGGCCGGCCCGGACGGCGAGCCGGTGCGGGCCGGGGTGCTCAAGGCCGGCATCGACTACTGGGCGATCAGCCCGTCCGAACGCCGCGTGCTCGAGGCCGTCGCCGCCGCGCATGCCGCCACCGGGGCCCCGGTGATGGTGCACCTGGAACACGGCAGTGCCGCGGTCGACGCGCTGAGCGTCCTGGGTGAGCTCGGGGTGCCGGCCGACGCCGTTGCCCTGGCCCACATCGACCGCAATCCCGACCCCGGCCTGCACGCCGAACTGGCCCAGGCCGGGGCCTACCTGGGGTACGACGGGGTGGCCCGGACCAAGTCGTGGCCCGACTCGGTGGTGCTGGACTGCCTGCTGGCGGCGGCCGAGCTGGGGGCGGCCGACCGCATCCTGCTTGGCGGCGACGTCGCTCGCCGCACCCGCTACGTCGCCTACGGCGGGCTGCCCGGCCTGGCTTACTTGGGCGACCGGTTCGTGCCCCGGCTCCGGCGGGCCGGCGGCGACGAGCTGGTCGACCGGGTCCTGGTCGCCAATCCGGCCCGCTGGCTGACCCGGCGCGAGGCTCGCGCATGGTGAGCGAGCCGTGGCGGCCGGACCATCGGTCCCGGGACCGCGGTTCGGCCGGCCCGTCCCACCTGTGCGCGGCCCCGGTCACGGCGCTCCCGCACGCGCGCTGGTCGGTCGTGGACACTGTCCCCATGACCAGCACCGGGGCGGGCAACCTGCTGCACGAGATCGCGAGCCGGATGCCGTACATGGCGCCGGCGATGCGGCAGATCGCCGAACTGGTGCTCGGCGATCCGGAGCGGGCCCGCACCATGACCATCACCGAGTTGTCCGACGCGGCCGGCGTGGCCGACTCGACAGTGTCCCGGTTCGTCCGGGAACTGGGCCTGGACGGTTACCGCTCGTTGCGGCTAGGCATCGCCGAGGCAACGTTCGCGACGCGGGCCGCGGCGGCCGGCCCGGAGACGCAGTACGTCTACGAGGGGATCAGCCGGGACGAACCACCGGACTCGGTGATCGGCAAGGTCGAACGCAGCAGCGCCGAGGCGCTGCGACAGACCGCCCAGCGACTGCATCCGGAGGCCCTGTCGGCGGCCGTCGATCTGATCGAGAACGCCTCCGTCATCGCGTTTGTCGCGCAAGGATTGTCCAGCGTGGCGGCCGACGCCGGGGTCATGCGATTCATCCGCGCGGGCCGCAAGTGCCTGCTGTTCCACGACCAGAGCGTGCAGATCATGTCCGCGACCAACCTCACCGCGGGCGACGTGGTCATCGGGATCAGCGACTCCGGCCGCACCGACGCGATCGTCGACACGATGCGGATCGCGCGCTCGCACGGTGCGGCCACGATCGCCGTCACCTCCGACGCCGACTCACCACTGGTCGGGGTCGCGGACGTGGCCCTGTTCACCGCGACCATCCCCGGCGGTGGCCTCTACGGCGAGTCGGTCACCTCCAAGTGGGGCCAGCTGCTGGTCATCGACGCCCTGTACGCCACGTTCGCGGCCCGCCGGTTCGACCAGACCCTCGAGCATCTCGAGGAGACCTACACCGCCGCGATCCAGCACTCCCGCATGGCGTAACCCGCACTGTCGGTGCCCGATGGCAGGATCAGGGTCATGCCACCGCGCCGCCGCCTCGCCGCTCCGCCGATCGATGTCGACGACCTGAGATCGCGCCTGGACGAGGGCAAGATCGTCCGGGTCGCCATCGCCCGCAGCGCGCAGTTCCCCACCGGGTCGGTCGGCCGGGTGCGTCGCATCGGCGACCCGGCGACCGACGGCGAGGAGTTCATCCACGTCGAGCTCAGCCTCAACGGGGCCAAGGACGTGCTGCCGTTCGCGCCGGCCGATCTGGCCACCCCGACCCGCGGGGCGACCGCCAACGGCAGCGCGACCAACGGAGCGGCGAGCAATGGGACGGCGAGCAACGGGACGGCGAGCAACGGGACGGCGAGCAACGGGACGGCGAGCAACGGGTCGGCGGGGCATTCGCCCCCACCCGCCGTCGCGCCGTCCGGTCCCGATCGCATCGCCTTCCGGGAGCTGATACGGCCGACCGACATCGGCGGGCCGGTCCGGCCGCCCCGGCCCGAGCCGGAGCCTGCCCCCGCCAGCCCGTCCGCGGCGGTCCCGACGCCACCGGCGCCGGCTCGACCCAAGGCCACCGGCCAGTCTTCGGGCAAGCCGGCCGCGAAGTCCGCGGCCAAGCGGCGCAGCCCCGCCGTCGCAATCAGCATCGCCACCACCGACGCCGACCCGCCGCAGTGGCGGATCGAGGCCAAGGTTGGGTCGAAGGTCGTGCTGCGGCAGGGGTCCGTGCCGCCGGCCCGCGTCTGGGAGCTGGTCGGGATGCTGGGCGATCACACCCTGAGCCGGGCGGTCGGCGCCGTCCTGGACGAGCAGCGGCAGGCCGCGCAGGCCCGGGCCGACGCGCTGGCCGCCGAGCTCGCGCAGGTCCAGGCCGAGCTAGCCGGACTGCCCGAACCGGGGCCTCGCGGCCCGGAAAGCTGAGCCGAGGATGCCCGACTACGGCCAGCCGCTGGAGTTCGGCACCTTCCTCACGCCCGGCAACGCCCCGGCGAGCGACCCGGTCGAGCATGCGGTGCTGTGCGAACAGTTGGGGTACGACCTGGTCACCTTCCAGGACCACCCCTACCAGCCCCGGTTCCTGGATACCTGGACCCTGCTGACCTGGGTGGCCGCCCGCACCGACCGGATCCGGGTGTCGGGCAACGTGCTGAACCTGCCGCTGCGGCAGCCGGCCGTCCTGGCCCGGGCCGCGGCCAGCCTGGATCTGCTCTCCGGCGGCCGCGTCGACCTGGCCCTGGGCGCCGGCGGGTTCTGGGATGCGATCGCCGCGATGGGTGGTCCGCGCCGCACCCCGGGTGAGGCGGTGCAGGCCCTGGCGGAGGCGCTGGAGATCATCCGCGGTATCTGGACCACCGATGAGCGCCGCCCGTTGCGGGTGTCCGGTGAGTTCTACGACGTCGCCGGGGCCAAGCGCGGACCGGCGACCACCCGGCCGATCCCGATCGTGCTGGGCGCCTACGGTCCCCGGATGCTGCGGCTGGTCGGGCAGCAGGCCGACGGCTGGCTGCCGACCCTGGCCAACCTGCCCGACGGCGGCCTGGCCCGCGGGAACTCGACCATCGACGAGGCCGCCCAGGACGCCGGCCGGGATCCCCGCGCGATCCGCCGCTGGGTCAACCTGTCCGGATCGTTCGCCCCGACCGGCACCGGCCGGCTGGACGGACCGGTCGACCAGTGGGTGGACGAGCTGACGTCGCTGGCCCTGAGTGACGGGGTGGCCACGTTCATCCTCTCCTCCGATGACGAGTCCACGCTGCGCACGTTCGCCGACCAGGTCGCACCCGCCGTCCGGGAGGCGGTCGGGCACGCTCGTCGATCAGGGTGACCGGGCGGCCAGGGTCGCCCCTCGTTCGGCCACCACCAACTGGCCCTGCTCGACGCCGACGGCCACGTCGCCCTGGGTGTCGGTCCGTAGCACCGTGCGCACACCGGCCGCGGCCAGCAGGTTGAGCGCCTTGGCCGACGGGTGCCCGTAGTCGTTGTCGGCGCCCACGCCGATCACCGCGGTGCCGGGAGAGACCTGGTCGACGAATCGGGGCAGCAGGTCCGCCGAGCCGTGGTGCGGAACCTTGAGCACGTCCGCATCCAGATCCGCTCCGGCGTTGAGAAGTGCCTGCTGCGCTTCGATCTCGATGTCACCGGTGAGCAGGATCCGGGTTCCGGCGACCTCGGCCATGATGACCAGCGAATCGTTGTTGGGGTCCGAGTCGGTGCCGTGGAACTCCCGTCCGGGGGCCAGCACGGTCAACCGCACGGCCCCGGAACCGATCACATCGCCGGGACGGAACCCGACCACCGGCACCTGCCGCTCCCCGGCCTGCTGGTTCACCGCGCGCCAGGACCCGGCCGGCTCCCGCCCGGGCCCCACCGCGATCGCGCCGACGCCGCGACCGTCGAGCACGCCGGGCAGCCCGTCCACGTGATCGGCGTGCAGATGGGTCAGCACGATGAGCGCGACCGTACCGATGCCGAGCCGGTCCAGGCACCCGTCGACCAGCCCCGGATCCGGCCCGGTGTCCACCACGATGGCCGTCCCCGGTTCACCGGTGGCCAGCACCAACGCGTCCCCCTGCCCGACCTCGCAGGCGACCAGCAGCCACCCGTCGATCGGCCAGCCCGGCACCCAGACCTTCGTCGGGACGACCGCCACCACAACCCCGACCACGACGGCGATCACGAGCAACCGACCCCATCGCCGCCGCAGCACCAGCACCGCACCCACCGTGACCCCGACCAGCACCGCGGCGCCCACCGGGGTCGCCGGCCAGGGCACCGTCGCCGTGGGCCAGCGGGCCAACGTGTGCGCGACCCAGCCGATCCAGTTCAGCAGCGGCGCCGCCAGCTGGGCGAAGAACGCGGCCCCGTCCGGCCACCAGGGACCGGTCAGGGCGGCCAGCATGCCCAGCATCAACGCCGGTCCGACCACCGGCGCGACCAGCAGATTGGCCGGCACCCCGACCACCGAGATCGCCCCGCTGATCAGCACGATCACCGGCATCGTCACGACCTGAGCGGCGACCGGGATGGCCAGCAGGTCCGCCCATCCCGCCGGCACACCCCGGCGCTGCAGCACCCCCGACCACAGCGGGGCGAGCAGGACCAGGCCGGCCGTGGCCAGCACCGACAGCGCGAACCCGGCGCTGAGCGCGAGGTCCGAGTCCAGCACCAGGAGCAGGATCGCGGCCGCGGCCAGGGCCGGCAGGCTCGACCGGGTGCGCCCGGTGAACAGGGCCAGGACGCCCACCCCGCCCATCACCGCGGCCCGCAGCACCGACGGCGCCGGCCCGACCAGGATGACCAGGCCCACCAGGGTAAAAGCCGCCCCGGCGGCGGCCGTCCACGGCCCGAACCGGCGCAGCACGATGATCACCACCCCGCACAGGATGGCGAAGTGCGACCCCGACACGGCCAGCAAATGGCTCACGCCGGTGGTTTTCGCGTCGGCCGTCAGCCGCTCGTCGATGCCGCCGGTGTCGCCGACCACCAACCCCGGCAGCAACCCGCGGGCGTCGCCATCCAGCCCGTCGGCCGTCCGGGTCAGCGCCGACCGGATCGACCCGGCCACCGCCGACGCCGCCGAGGCGTCGTCGACGAGTTGCGGTGGATCCCGGGCAGTCAGCGAGATCATCGGCAGCCCGGCGAATGTCGACGCGGACAGCCGGCCGGCGACGTCGATCGTCTGACCCGGCAACAGCGCCGCCCACGCCGGGCCGGTGCCCAGCACCGCCACCTGGACGGTGCTGGTCGATCCGGCACCGGCCACCTCGGCCGTCCGGACGGTCAGCGGGATCCGCCACTGCCGCTGATCGCCGGCGGCACCCGTCCCCGGTGCCGCGAAGCCGCCGATCACCTGCCGGGGGAATCCGCCGACGGCACCGGTCAGGTGCGCCCAGGACCGCTGGTCGGCCGCCAGGGTGACCGGGTCGGCCGCCCGTTCGGCCTGCCGCAGGCCGGTGATCGCCGCACCGGCGAGCAGGAATGCGGCCACCGGCAGCCAGACCATCGCGCCGGCCGGGCGGGCGACCAGGCCGGCCAGCACCGCGAGCAGGACGACGGCGGCCGTCCACCAGGCGGCCGGAACTCCGGCCAGCAGCACGATCAGGCTGCCGACCCAGAGCGCGACGGCGCCGGGCACCAGCCGCAGGTCGGGCGGCGCCGCGTTCTCGTCGTCGCGGCCGGAACGGGCCACCTCAACCCACCGTGACCAGGGCCGAGATCTGCGCGTAGCGGGACGGCCCGATGCCGCTGATCTCCTGCAGTTGCTCGACGCTGCTGAACTTCCCGTGCTCGCTGCGCCAGGCGATGATGTTCTGCGCCATCACCGGCCCGACGCCGGGCAACGTGTCCAGGGCGGCCTCGTCCGCCGTGTTCAGGTTCACCAGTCCCCCGGCCGCCGGGCCCCCGGATCCGCCGCCCGACCCCGCAGCTGCCGCAGCGGCCCCTCCCGATGCCGACTCGGCCGCGACGCCGGTGTCGGTGACCACCACCGAGTCTCCGTCCGTCAGCCGTGCGGCCAGGTTCATCCCGGTCAGGTTGGCCCCCGGTCCGGTCCCCCCGGCCGCGGCGATCGCATCGGCCACCCGCGCATCCGGCGGCAACCGCACCACCCCCGGGTTGGCCACCAGACCGGTCACCGACACCAGGATCTCGCTGGGTGCCGGCGTCGGGCTCGCCGAAGCACTGCCGGTGGCCCCGGATGCGTCGGCGCCGGACGATACGGTCAGCTGCCCGGCCGCGGCGACCATCGACGTCTCCACCGGACGCGGCTCCGGACGATCCCGCCACACCCCGACCGCGGCCACCACCGCGGCGACCGCCGCCACCAGGACGAGCACGATCATCCCCCGCCGACCCGGGTCGACCCGCGAATTGCGCAACGGCTCAGGCACCCACAACTCGGCGAACCGCCCCCACCGCCCATTGATCCGATGCGCCCGCGGCCGCATCGGCTCGGCGGTCGGCTCAGGCTCGGCCGGGATCTCGCCGGCCCGCTCGTCCACCGGCGGGTCGAGTTCTTCCTCGTCGACTGCGTCGGACTCGTGGACCTCGCCAAACTCGTCCGACTCGTCAAAATCGTCGAAGTCGTCGAAGTCGTCGAACTGGGCCAAGGGGTCGAATTCGCCCTGACCGCCGCCCGGATCGGACGGAGCCTCGACATCCGCGCCGGCGACTTCCGGCACCCACCCGCCGATCGCCCCGGCATCCGGGACCGGCCGCACCGCCGCCGGCTCGGGCGGCTTCGGCTCGGGCGCGGCCGGCGCCGACTCAGACTTGGCCGCGGGCGGAACGGCCGGCGTCGGCTCGGGAAAGGCCGCCGCCGGCACCGGCCGGCGCCGCAACGGCGCCAACCGTTCTCGCGGATCAGGACGGGCACGCACGACACCGACGCTAGGAGTCCAACTCACCCCGCAGGTCACCGTCGCCGGGATTGTGGATGAAAATCGGACATGGGGATGACCCGCCGGTCAACCCCGGACCGACTTCGCAGCGTCAACCGGTGGCCGGCGCCCCCGAGCGCTTTCGACCGAGACGCTTCGAACCTGTTTGTCCAGCTCATCGCCTCCCGCTCCGAGCAGGACTCGGTTCTGGTCGCCAACAATTTGTCCTTGGGTCGGTGGAGCGAGATCTTCTCCGACGACGAAGACGTCGCCGCCATGATCGGCCGCCTCGTGCACCACGCCGACGTCCTCACCACCACCGGCGACTTTTACCGCAGCCGGCAACCCGCCAGTGAATGAAGGCGTAGACCGCCTGCGCCACGCTGGACGCGACACGCCGATAGCGGACACGGATAGTTATGCACATCAGACTAGCCCAAATAGGGCCTCTGACCTGCACAGACGAACTTACACCCGTGTGGTTTCCCCCAGGTCGTCCACAAGCATTGGGGACCGCGACGATGAGTCTGAGCACGCCATCCACCGGGTGTCCACAGGGTGTGCACAGGGCGGTTTGGACGCGTCGGCCGGCGGATGTACATGTGGTTGACGCGCAACAACATCCAGACCTGCACGTACGGGAGGCACGATGACGACCACCTCGGCAACCACGACCTGCGCAGATTGCTCGGCGAACCTCGACGAGACGCCCGCCGGCCGACCGTGCCCGTCATGCGGCGGTGAACGCAGAGGCGTCAACATCCAGGTAGTCGCGGCTGACGGTTTCGCCTTCATGGGCATGACCGCCAGCGTCAGCATCGGCCACAACAAGCAGGGCGCATGGCAGCAGAAGTGGATCGACGTCGAGTGGCAGCTGGCCGAGCTTCGTCAGCTCTACGGCGTCGACTCCACAGGCAACGTCGCGTTGCGCATCCAGATAGAGAACGTGCTGAAGACCTGCCGCGAGCTGGCCGACTGGCTCTGGGAGCATCCGAATGAGACGCGGTTGACCGAAGACCAGCTCCTGACATTCGTCCGCACGCACCCCGAGCTGAGCATCTGCGACGGATTCGCCCAGACTTCGAAGCACAACATCCGCGTGTCCAAAAGCAAGAACCCGCCTGACTTGATCACCGCGTGGGTCGAGCGCGTCGACAGCAGCGGGGTCGCCAGCATCAAGTGGGAGAGCCAATCCGGAGCTGTCACCGGCCAGCGCGATGCGCTGGAATTGTGCGAGGTGTGTGCCGACGCGTGGCTGAAGTTCCTCAAGGGGGAAGGGCTACTCCCGGCGGATCACAAGCCGATCCGAACATAGCCGCTCGGCTACACGCCGTTTGTACTCTTCGCTCCGTCTATACCATCAGCCCCATATGTTGCGGGCTGTGCCGGCTCCGTGTAACGCTCCGCCGAACTCGTGAGCAACGCAGGGGGCAGACATGCACCGACGGTCGAGGCAAGCGCAAAACCGGCCGGTTGCTGTCACAGCAATCCTGACACTCATCGCCTCGATGGTGACGGTGTTGGTAGCCACGCCAGCATCGGCGGCAAGCTGCCCCGATGTCGTGGTGATCGGCGCAAGAGGGTCGGCCGAACCGCCCAGTTCGGTAAAGGGCGCAGGGCCCGATCAGTTTTACGGAATCGGCGAATCGCTTTACAAGAATATCTACCAGCCGTGGAGAACGCAGCTGGCCGCACGCGTTGAACTTTCGCCAGTGGACTACCCGGCCGTCTCTGTCGCGTCAGCGGCCACCGGTGACATGACCAAGAGTATTCGTGACGGGGTGGCCGACACAGTGCGTCAGATCCAGGTCGTTCTCGAACGCTCCTGTAACCCGAGTCCACAGATCGTGCTAATGGGCTACTCGCAGGGCGCTCTCGTTATTACGACAGCCCTTAGCCAGCTGACAAATCAGCAGCAAAAGCAAGCCATTAAGGCTGTATATCTGATCGGCGACCCACTCTACAATGCTTCGAAGTCGTACTCCTACGGGGGCAAGACTGGCAACGGTATCCTCACCCTCCCCGTAGCCGGGTACCTCGCCGGGCTTCTCGCTGCGCATGGAACTCCTGCCTCATTAGCAGTGTCGGCCTTCCTGAAGAACCTCGCAGGAGTCAACGCCGTCGCGCGTCCGCTACCGGCGGCCTTCGCTAGCCGGGCCTACGATTACTGCATACCTCAGGACCCAATGTGTCAGCCAATCGCGGCAGGAGTGCTGGGCCTTGCCGCTTTCATTACTGGCCAGCCGACGCCGCACGACAACTACAAACTCTTGGGCAACTCGAAGGCGATAAAATGGCTTTCCAGCATGCTTAGCGTCCGGCCGTTCACGCCGAAAGCCATCGCAATCAATCCGTCTGGCCCGTCGCCGTTTGGAACCCAGCCTGTAGTTAGTTCCAGCTGTCCGGCTGGCTCTAGTTCCGCGGGCATTCACCTGGCCAACGGTGACTATAGAAGTCCGGACCTTCCTATCAACGCAGATGGGACCTTCGCTATTCAAACATCGGGCTGGAACGGAAACTTCAAAGGATATCCACCAGCCCAGAATCTCGTGACTGATCCCACTACGGGACTGGGAGTCTGGCCAGCTGAGCAAGGCAACCTCTACTTCGAATGTCGGGATTCGTCGTATAGCGTGACGTACCGCTCCAACCTGTTTCCTTACGCATTCACCAACGGTCTAGCGCTCAGGACATCGGTTGCGACCGACGAGATCAACTACACGTTTGAGGTATCTCCCGCCGCACCGTGTCCAATACCCACCAACAGCGTGGCGGTCGCAGTATTCGTCTACTCGACAAAAGATCACACCGGCAAGCTCACTAAGACCGTTCCTGCCACGCTCATGGGCGGCGGAAACTGGTCTCCAGTATCAATCACTGCACCTGTAACCCCCGACCCATTGTTCCACGTTCTTGCAGCGTGTGAGGGATCGGATGGAACCCGGTTTGGCTATACCTTCAATGACTTCACGTTACCCTGACCGACTTCGTCACCCCGACGCCGCTCCCCGCTCCTCGAACCAGTCAGTGAGCTGTTCGTAGTCTTCCCGGTACCGCGGCACCTGAATTTGTCGCGGCGACCAGATAAAGCCAAACTCCCGGAATGTCTTGACGCCGCGACCAAAGCTGAATCCCCACAGAAGTGGAACAATCAAACCACGTAATGTCTCGGCAGCCTGCTGGCTTCCCTTTGTACCGATGCTGGCCGGAGCCACGTAGTTCGCGCAGAACCGAAATGCTCCAAGTGCGATATCAACCAGAGAACTGATATGAGACGCCCCGTCGCAGCTCATTGAGTAGTGGATCACACGTTCCAACGGTGGCTTAAACCCACTTGGCAGCTCAAGAGGCTCCTGGAACCGCCTCTTCAGGTAGGGGTAGCCGTCCTTGCCTTCGATTCGGTCGAAGCAAACGGCTCCGACACTGCTCTTGGAGTTCAAGTAGCTCCGGTCATAGTGCATGAGCACGCGATTCATGGCGTACTCCATTTTGCGCTTACTGTTAATGCCGGACGCGATATCGTGATGGGTCACCAAAACCAGCATCTCTATCCCGAGCGACGCTGCTGCCTGCAACACTACGTTCTTTGCTGCGTTCCATGCAGGAATCGGGATATGTTGAGGACGCGACGCCGTTTGGAACTTGAACGAGTCTGACGGCCCGAATCCGTAGTTTGAGCGGACACCGCCGACGATGGCGTGAACCTGCTGCATCTGCGCAGCGCTCATCACGAGCCCGCCGTGAATCAGGAACGTCCCCTGCTTCGGATCGGTGTTCGTCTCGTCCACATGGAACCAGTACATCGAGCCCCCTGTCCCCGCGACCCTGCCGGAACTACCCCTGAGCAGCAGACTACGTCGCAGAGGGTGGATGCGCTCGGGATGTTGATCTAGGAGACGAGCGCTACGCGGCTCTCTTGATGATCCCAGCAGCCACTAGAGCCGTCCACATGGCGTCCAGCTGCCGGTTCAGGCTAGCGAAATTGTTGTTGAGGACCGATTGGGAGTGAGAGGCCATCACGTCCGAGAGGGTGAAGCCGGCCGTACCGCCCGTGCTGTCAGTGATTGCATCTTGGTTGGGTCTACTTGCGAGATGCGCACTTAAATGTAACTTCGCTCGATGGTAAGTATTGATGTCTGATCAATGTACTGTGCGACCTGGCTCTCGTGTTCTGGAGAGAGCTCAATGGTAGCCAGTTCGCCACGCACCCGGCATGATGTCGAGCTTGAGATCAGAACGAGGTTCATCTGTTGCCGCTCACTTACAGTAAAGGTGCGGCAACTCTCTGCACGCCCCCAGTTCAGGTTCTCCTTCGAACCTGGTCAAGGTGAGCGAGTGACCGGCAGCCGATAGGCTCGCGTTCACTAGGAGGTGCGGTGTGGCGATTTTCAGCACGGGCACGCATGTCATCGCGACGCGCGCGCTCCAGGACCGTCTCCGGCGATTCCACGTAGCGAAAGGCACAGCCGGCGTCATCGTCGGGCGGTCCGGATTCTTCGTCACGACGTATCGCGTGAAATTTGGGCATGGACGCGAGCAGGCCATCATCGACCGCATCCCAGCACGCGGTCTTCGACTTGACCCGAAATCGATCAAGAACCGCGCAATGCTTCGGCCATCACCAAGAAAGCACTGACCGAAACTCGAGGAATCGACTCCTCGCAACCCGATGCGTCCGGCCTGAGCACCAGAACCACAAATTGTCGATGGGTCCCCGGGGCGAGATTCCCGGCGGCACGAATCCTTTTAAGTTTGGGTCGAAGACGCCGACAGGATGCTTTTACAGCCGTCCGCACCGGTCTCGACCCGAACGGACGGCGATCATTCCAAAGGTCAGCTTCTTGCCTATCGCGTGACGGGGTTCGAAGGGCGACCTGTCCAAGCCTAGCGGTCTCCCTGCGGCAGCTGACTCTTCTTGGTCGAAGACCGGAGCTCTTTTGGGGACGGACCTGAGCAACGATCTGTGGTATCCCCACGGTTGCTCAGCCCGCGGCCGACAACCCCAACTCCTCGGCCACGGCCTCCAGCGCGGGCAGCGGATCGCCGCCGGCCTCGGTGAGCACCTGGGCGCAGACGTGGTCGGCCCCGGCGTCCAGGTGCGCGGTCAGACCGGCGGCCAGCGTGGCGGCGTCCCCGTGCACGGCGAGCGCGTCGACGAGTGCGTCCGAACCGCTGCCGGCGACGTCCTCGTCGGTCCAGCCGTCCCGCTTGAGGTTGTTCACGTAGTTGACCCGGGACAGGTAGTACTCGACGGTCGGCCGGGCGATCGCCCGGGCCCGCGCGCCGTCGGTGTCCAGCACGATCTTCTGCTCGGGCGCCAGCAACGGGCCGGCGCCCAGCACGGAGCGGGCGAACCGGGTGTGCCCGGGGGTCGTGAAGTACGGGTGCGCACCGGCGGTCCGCTCCCCGGCCAACCGCAGCACCCGCGGTCCCAGCGCGGCCAGCACCCGCTCAGCGGCCGGAACGCCGGCGGCGTCGAGCTGGTCCAGGTAGTCGACGATCGTCGCGTACGGGCTCTGGTACCCCGCGGACGTCTCACGGTGCCCGATCCCGACCCCGAGCAGGAACCGCCCGGGGTACTCGGCGGCGAGCCGGTGGTAGGCCTGCGCCGCCACCTCGGCGCCGGTGGCCCACATGTTGATCACGCCGCTGGCGATCACGATCCGCTCGGTCGCGGCCAGCAACTCGGGAATCGGGCTCAGGTCACCCGCCGGCGACGCCCCGACCCAAATCGCGCCGTAGCCGAGCTCTTCGATCCGCCGGGCCTGGGCCGCGGTGATCCGGTCCTTGTGCCGCCAGACCCCGTACCGTCCGATATCCATTGCCCGTCAGGCCCTTTCCGTCACTGGGGAGGTTACGTCGGCTGTTCGCAGGATCGCCTGAGCCAGATCGGCGGCCGCCCGGGCCGGGGCCTGCGGCAACATCAGCGAGGGCTCAACCAGCTCCAGCTCCAGCACCGCGGGATCGCCGTCGTCGCCCAGCACGAGATCGACCCGGGCGTAGAGCAGTTCCTCCCGCGGGAACGGGATCGCGTCCAGCACCGCCTCGGCCACCTGCCGTTCGGCGTCGGACGCCTGCACGGGGGCCAGTTTCTCGGTGGCGAACAGCTTGTCTTCGCTGGCCCGGGCGCCCGGCTCGAGCAGCGCG
Source organism: Nakamurella multipartita DSM 44233 (assembly GCF_000024365.1). NCBI lineage: Bacteria > Bacillati > Actinomycetota > Actinomycetes > Nakamurellales > Nakamurellaceae > Nakamurella > Nakamurella multipartita. Next base: position 1,668,189 of record NC_013235.1, on the reverse strand, counting down.
GCCTTGCTCGCCGCGTGGCTGTACCGGCCGCCGAGGAACACCATCGCGGTCTCACCGCGGTCATCGACGCTGGCCACGTACGGCTGCAACATGATCGTCCGGCCACGGTCGAGCAGCCAGCGGGCGTGCCCCAGCGCGACCGCCCGTTCGTCCGCGGCGTACCGGGCGGTGTTGCGGCTGCCTGCCGACACCGTCGGCTTGACCACGAACGGCGTGTGCTCCGGCAGCGTCGGGCGCTCCCCCGGCATGAAGAAGGTGGTCGGCACCACCGGCACCCCGAGCGCGGCCAGGTCGCGCAGGTAGACCTTGTCACTGTTCCAGCGGACCACGTCCGGCCGGTTCCGCAGCCGGGTCACCGCGTCGGTGGCGCTCACCCAGGCCAGGAACTCGTCCCGCCGCATGGTGTAGTCCCAGGTCGAGCGGAGCACCACCACGTCGAAGGCGGACCAGACCACCGCGGGGTCGTCCCAGACCACGATCTGCGCATCCGCGCCCGCGGCGTGCAGGGCCGGCACCAGCAGCGGCTCGTCGTCGTCGGTTCCCAACGCCGGGGTCGCCGACACGATGGCCACTCGCATCAGGCGAGGGTAACGCGGCGGCTCTCCGGCCGATCAGGTGCCCGCGACCTGGTCCTCACCCTTGGGCAGCACGAGACCGCCGAGCCCGGCGTTGTAGGAGTGCAGCCGCCACGCGCCGGCGTACCGGTGCAGCACCACCCAATGGCAGTTGCCGACCCCGACCAGGGTGCCCCAGGAGTCCTCCGGCAGCACCAGCAGCCGCCCGGTCAGCCCGACGATGGTCCCGCCGTGGGTGACCAGCAGCGCCCGGGACGCGTTCCCGGCGTCCAGCTCGTAGACCACGGCTGCGGCCCGGGCGGCGACCTGCCAGCGGGATTCCCCGCCCGGCGGGCTGGCGTGCGCCGACGTGGTCCGCCAGGCGTTCCACTCCTTGGGCCAGTCGGCGATCGCCTCGTCCCGGGTCAGCCCCTCCCACTTGCCCATGGAGGTTTCCCGCAGCCGCCGATCGACCCCGACCGGCAGATTGGTCAGCGTCGCGACCGCCTCCGCGGTCTGCTGGGCCCGGCACAGGTCGGAGGCCACGATCACCTCGGGACGCAGGGCCACCAACGACGGCGCCGCGTCCACCGCCTGAGCGCGGCCGACGTCGGAGAGCGGGATGTCCCGGTGACCCTGCAGGCGCTGGGCCCGGTTCCAGGTCGTCTCCCCGTGCCGCATGAGAATCAGATGCTCGAGAGTCACTGAGCGAGCGTCGCTTCCGTGCCATTGGTGACCGAATCGGTGCCGGCCAGGGCCTGGTCGGTGAACTCGATCACCGGGCAGTCCTTCCACAACCGGTCCAGGGCGTAGAATACCCGCTCCTCGGGATGCTGGACGTGCACGATGATGTCGACGAAGTCCAGCAGGACCCAACGCCCGTCGCGCTGCCCCTCCCGCCGCGGCGGGCGCGAGCCGGCGGCCCCCATCTTCTCCTCGATCTCGTCGACGATCGCGCCGACCTGCCGCTCGTTGCCGCCGGTGACGATCACGAACACGTCGGTGATCGCCAACCGGTCCGAGACGTCCACGAGCAGGATGTCGGTCGCCTTCTTGTCGGCCGCCGCCTGCGCGGCGATCGTCGCCAGCTCGATGCTGGCCTCGGTTGCCGTCATATCGACATCTCTCCTCGTTCAGACACTGATTCTTCTTGGTACAGATGGTGTTTGGCGATGTACTGGACAACCCCGTCGGGCACCAGGTACCAGACCGGAGCGCCCGAACGGACCCGGTCCCGGCAGTCGGTGGACGAGATCGCCAGCGCCGGAACCTCGATCAGGGTGACCCGGCCGCCGGGCAGGTTCGGATCGGTCAGCTGGTAACCGGGCCGGGTGACCCCGATGAAGTGGGCCAGCCCGGCGAGTTCCTCCGGGTCCTTCCAGGACATGATGGCGGCCAGCGCGTCCGCCCCGGTGATGAAGAACAGCTCGGCGCCGGGGTCGGCCTCGCGCAGATCCTCCAGCGTGTCCCGGGTGTACGTCGGTCCGGGACGGTCGATGTCGACCCGCGACACCCGGAATCGCGGGTTGGACGCGGTGGCGATGACCGTCATCAGGTAGCGGTGCTCGGCCCCGCTCTCGCCGCTCTTCTGCCACGGGTTCCCGGTGGGCACGAAGACCACCTCGTCCAGCGAGAACTGGTGCGCCACCTCGGAGGCCGCGACCAGGTGACCGTGGTGGATGGGGTCGAAGGTGCCGCCCATCACCCCGATCCGGCGGGCCGCCGGGCTCATCCGGCGACCACCACGATCACGAGGAGGCCCGGATCTGCCCGGTGCCGGTGACCACGTACTTGGTGCTGGTCAGCTCGGCCAGGCCCATCGGCCCCCGGGCGTGCAGTTTCTGGGTGGAGATGCCGATCTCCGCCCCGAACCCGAACTCGCCGCCGTCGGTGAACGCGGTCGAGGCGTTCACCATCACCGCGGCCGCGTCGACCCGGGCGGTGAACCGCTGGGCCGCGGCCAGGGTGGAGGTGACGATGGCCTCGGTGTGCCCGGTCCCGTGCGCGGTGATGTGCGCGATGGCCGCGTCGATGTCCGGGACCACCGCGGCGGCGATGTCCAGGGACAGGAACTCGGTGTCGAAATCCTCGTCGGTGGCCGGCACCACGCCCGGCACGTCGCCAACCAGCTCGCGGACGGCCGCGTCGGCGTGCACGACGACCCCGGCCTCCCGCAGCGCGGCGACCGCCAGCGGCACGAACGTCGGGGCGGCATCGGCGTGCACGAGCAGGGTCTCGGCCGCGTTGCAGACGGACGGGCGGCGCGCCTTGGAATTCACCAGGATCTGCAGCGCCATGGTGTGGTCGGCGGTGGCGTCCACGTAGACATGGCAGTTGCCGACGCCGGTTTCGATGACCGGCACGGTCGAGCCGTTGACGACGGCGGCGATCAGGCCGGCCCCGCCGCGCGGGATGATGACGTCGACCAGCCCCCGCGCGGTCATCAGGTGCGTGACCGACTCCCGGTCGGTCCCGGGCACCAGCTGCACCGCGTCGGCGGGCAACCCGGCCGCCGCGGCGGCCGCCGACAGGATCGCCACCAGCACCTTGTTCGACTCGTGCGCCGAGGCCGAGCCGCGCAGCAGGGCCGCGTTGCCCGACTTCAGGGCGATCCCGGCGGCATCCACGGTGACGTTGGGTCGCGCCTCGTAGATGATCGCGACGACGCCCATCGGCACCCGCACCTGCTGCAGCTCCAGCCCGTTGGGCAGTACCGAGCCGCGCACGATGGTGCCGACCGGATCGGGCAGCCCGGCCAGTTCGCGCAGGCCGGCGGCCATCGCCTCGACCCGGGACGCCGTCAGCCGCAACCGGTCCACCAGCGAGTCCGGGGTGGCCGCGGCGACCGCGGCCTCGACGTCCAGCGCGTTGGCCCGCAGGATCTCCTCGCGCCGGTCCAGCACGGCGTCGGCCATCGCCCGCAGGGCGCCGTCCTTGATCGCCCGGGTGGCCACCGCCAGCTCGGCCGCCGCGACCCGCGCGCGCCGCGCCGAGGCCAGCACCTCCTCGCGGGTGGCCGGCACCGACGCCCGCCGGGCGCCGGTGGTCTGCTCGGGAGCGGTCTGCTCGGGGGCGGTCTGCTCAAGAGTGGACATGCTGGGAACCTCCGCTGCGCTGCTCTGATGCTGATTCGACCCTAGACCCGGTCCCGACGCTGCCCAGGCCGTTGGCCGTGGGCACCGCGACCAGGTCGTCCGCGTGCACGACCGGGTGCCGCAACTGCTCGGGCAGCTCCGGCAGCGAGCGGCCGATGATGCCGGGCAGCTCGCCGGCGTCGTGCCCGACGAAACCCCGGGCCACGATCTCGCCGGTCGGCGCCAGCAGGTCGACGACGTCGCCGGACTCGAAATCGCCGAAGAAATGGGTGATCCCGGCCGGCAGCAGCGACTTGCGGCGGCCCAGCACGGCGGTGACCGCCCCGTGGTCCAACCCGATCGAGCCGGACGAGGTGGCCGCGTGCCGCAGCCAGAACAGCCGCGCCGAGGTGCGCCGGGTGGCCGGCGCGAAGGCGGTGCCGACCGTGGGCCCGCAGGTGTCGTCGTCGGGCGGCGAGGTCGCCAGCGCGGCGCCCGCGTCGGCCGCCGAGGCCAGCAGCACCGGAATCCCCGCCCCGGTGGCGGTCAGCGCCGAGGTCAGCTTGGAGGCCATCCCCCCGGTGCCGACGTCGCTGCTGGACGCGGCGATGCCCACCCCGGCCAGCACGGACGCATCCGGCACCTCGAACACCGGCGACGAGCCGGGCAGCCGGGGATCGCCGTCGTAGAGCGCGTCGACGTCGGAGAGCAGGATGAGCGCCTGGGCGCCGACCAGGTGCGCGACCAGCGCGGCGAGCCGGTCGTTGTCACCGAACTTGATCTCGGCGGTGGCCACCGTGTCGTTCTCGTTGACCACCGGCACCACCCCGAAGGCCAGCAGCTTGCCGAAGGTGCGCTGGGCGTTGCGGTAATGCGCCCGCCGGACGACGTCGTCGCTGGTCAGCAGCACCTGACCGACGGTGAGCCGGTACCGGGCGAAGGACGAGGCGTAGCGATGCGCGAGCAGTTGCTGGCCGACCGAGGCGGCCGCCTGCTGGGTGGCCAGGTCCCGCGGCCGCTTCGGCAGGCCCAACGGGGACAGCCCGGCGGCGATCGCCCCGGACGAGACCAGCACCACCTGCGAGCCGGCCGCGACCCGGCCGGCCACCGCATCCACCAGCGTGTCCAGCCGCGCGGGATCGAGGCCCCCGGCCGAGGTGGTCAGCGAGGAGGACCCCACCTTGACCACCACGGTGCGGGCCCGCCCGACCGCCAGCCGGGGCGCGGACAGGGCCGAGCGCGTCACGACTGCGACCCGGCCCGACTGTCCGGGGTCGGGTCCGGCCTGTCCACCGACGAGTCCAGGGAGGAGTCCAGCGTGTGCCCGTCGACGTCCAACCCGCGACGCAACCGGTGCAGCGCCTTGCGCTCGGCCGCGCCGACCCGGTCGCTGCGGGCCAGCCGCTGGTCGGTGCCGCGCGCGGTGATCGGCACGGTGTCGACGCCGGCCAGCGTGGTCGGCTCCCAGTCGAAGGTGATGTCGGCGATGGTGACCGGCGCCCCCGGTTGGGCCCCGATGGCGGCCAGCTGCTCCTCGACCCCGAGCCGGGCCAGCCGGTCGGCCAGGTAGCCGACGGCCTCTTCGTTGGTGAAGTCGGTCTGCCGGATCCAGCGCTGCGGCCGGGCCCCGGTGACCACGAAGCCACCCTCGACCTCGGGGTCGATGCTGACCTGGAACTCCTCGGAGTCCACCGGCTTGGGCCGCACGACCAGCCGGGGGGCCGGCGCGGCCGGGCGGGCGGCCCGGTCGGCGGCGACGGCCTGGGCCATCGCGAACTTCAGCTCGGACAGGCCCTCGTGGGTCACGGCGGAGATCAGGAACACCCGGTAGCCGGCGGCCTCCAGATCGGGCCGGACGAACTCGGCCAGCTCCCGCGCCTCCGGCACGTCGATCTTGTTCAGCACGACCAGCCGAGGCTTCTCGGTCAGGTCGCTGGCCAGGTCGGCGCCGTACTCGGCGAGCTCGAACTCCAGCGCAGTGATGTCCGAGAGCGGATCGCGGCCGGTCTCGTAGGTCGCGCAGTCGATGACGTGGGCCAGCACCGAGCACCGCTCGATGTGCCGCAGGAACTCCAGACCGAGACCCTTGCCCTGGCTGGCCCCGGGGATCAGGCCGGGCACGTCGGCGACGGTGAACACCTCGGAGCCGGCGGTGACCACACCCAGGTTCGGCTCCAGCGTGGTGAACGGGTAGTCGGCGATCTTCGGCCGGGCCGCGGACAGCACCGAGACCAGCGAGGACTTGCCGGCGCTGGGGAAACCGACCAGCCCGACATCGGCGACCGACTTGAGCTCCAGCACGATCTCGGCGAACTCGCCGGGTTCGCCGAGCAGCGCGAAACCCGGCGCCTTGCGGGCCCGCGAAGCCAGCGCGGCGTTGCCCAGCCCACCCCGGCCGCCGCGGGCGGCCACGTACTGCGACCCGGCACCGACCAGGTCGGCCAGCACGGTCCCGTCCGGGCCGAGCACGACGGTGCCCGCGGGCACCTTGAGCACCAGGGCCTCGCCGTTGGCGCCGTCCTTGTTGTCGCCCTGTCCGGGCCGACCGTTCCCGGCCTTGGCGTGCGGCCGGAAATGGAAGTCCAGCAGGGTGTGCACGCTGTCGTCGACGACGAGGGTGACGTCGCCGCCGTTGCCGCCGTTCCCGCCGTCCGGGCCGCCCAGCGGGCGGAACTTCTCCCGGTGCACCGAGGCGCAGCCGTGACCGCCGTTGCCGGCCTGCAGGTGCAGCACCGCGTGATCCACGAATCGGGCCATGGTCGCCTCCTTTCAGGGGGCGCGAGCAGGAAGTGCGGAAACCACGAAAGGGGCGGTCCCGTCGATACGGGCCGCCCCTGTCGAGGTCATTGCAAAAAGCGTCAGACGGCGGCCGGCTCCGGAACGGCGGCCGGCTCCGGGGAGACGATGTTGACGGTCTTGCGACCGCGCTTGACGCCGAACGCCACCTCGCCCGCGACCAGCGCGAACAGGGTGTCGTCGCGGCCGCGACCCACGCCCTCACCGGGGTGGAACTTGGTGCCGCGCTGCCGGATGATGATCTCGCCCGCGTTCACCGACTGCCCGCCGAACCGCTTGACCCCGAGCCGCTGGGCGTTGGAGTCACGACCGTTGCGGGAGCTGGACGCGCCCTTCTTATGTGCCATGACGGCCTCTTTCTACCTGGCTTCTAGCTGGATCGAGAAGTGTCGGCTCAGCCGACGGAGATGCCGGTGACGCGGACCTTGGTCAGCGGCTGACGATGGCCCTGCCGCTTGTGGTAACCGGTCTTGTTCTTGAACTTGTGGATGACGATCTTCGGCCCCTTGGTGTGGGCGACGACCTCACCGGACACCGTCACATCGGCCAGCTTCTCGACGGCGGTGGTGATGGACGGGCCATCGACCACCAAAACGGCCGGCAGGGTCACCGCAGCGCCCGGGTCGCCCTTGAGCTTCTCGACCTCGATGACGTCGCCCTCAGCGACCTTGTACTGCTTGCCGCCGGTCTTGACGATCGCGTACATCAGACGCGCCTTCCTGCCTCTTGTCGTGCCATGTCAGTGGTGGGTCGAGCGGTCCCGTCCTGCTGGTGTGTCCCCGGCGCACCGGCCACCCCTCGCTCGGCGAGAGACGGTGGCACCTCCGAGGCACGCCCCGCGAACACAAGGTTCTGCCGACCCGTGCTCAGCGGGTCAACCAGGGCAGTACGAAAGCACGCTGCAGCGCAGCGTGCCGACAGCCCAGAGTACGCGGCCCGCCCGGCCGGGGCAAACCGGCCGGGTCGCGGGACCGTCAGGGTTGGGCGCCGGCGGTCTGCGCCATCACGTCTCCCCCGTCCGGGTCCCCGGAGATCTCGCCATCGATCTCCCCGTCGGGCACCCCGTCGATCGGGGCCGACGGACCGGCCGGACGGGACGCCGCCCGGCGCGTGGTGCGCACCGGAGCATCCTCGACCAGGTACCCGCCGGTGCGCGGCTCCTGCTCGGTCGCGGCGGCGTGACCATTGCCGGCCGCCTCCGCCACCGGGCTGACCACGATGTCCACCGCGGCCGCCGTGGTGGACGGGGCGCCGGCCGGGCGGCCCGCGGCCCGCCGTCGCCGGGGTGCCGACCGGGGCGGCTCGGCCGCCGCCGGCGGGGCCGGGACGGGTTCGGGCGCGGCCACCGGTTCACGGACGGGCTCGGCCGCCGATGCCGGGGCCTCGGCCGCCGGTGCCGTGGTCATCACGACGTCGCCGGCCTCGGCCGGTGACCCGGATGCCACCGGTTCCGCAGATTCCGGAGAGGTCGGGGCGTCCGGGACCGAGTCGTCGACCCCGCCGGCCGCCGGCTCGCCGGTCGCCACCGGCTCGCCCGCTTCGTCGGCGGCCTCGGCGGCGATCGCGGCGGCGTCCGCCACGGCCATCACCAGATCGGCCTCGCGGTCGTCGCGGCGGCCGGACGACTCGATCGGCTGCTCGTCGTGCTCGCCGGTGTCGGCGTCACGGGGGTCATGGGAGTCGTGGGCGCCGAACACCGACGGCGGCGGCTTGGGCCCACGCGGATCCGGGCGACGGCCGGCGGCCAGCTCGACCCGCGGGATGACGATTTCCTCGACCGGCGCCGGCTTGCCGCCGTCGCGGCCGCGCCGGCGTCCCTTGCCCCGGGCCGGGGCGGGTGCGCTCTCCTGGCCGGCGGTGGCCAACGGCATCTCGTGCAGCACGATGCCGCGCCCGCCACAGTGCGGGCAGGGCTCGGAGAACGCCTCGACCAACCCGGTGCCCATGCGCTTGCGGGTCATCTGCACCAGGCCCAGCGAAGTGACCTCGGCGACCTGGTGACGGGTGCGGTCCCGGCCCAGCGCCTCGGTCAGCCGCCGCATGACCAGCTCGCGGTTGGACTCCAGCACCATGTCGATGAAGTCGACGACGATGATGCCGCCGATGTCGCGCAGGCGAAGCTGCCGCACGATCTCCTCGGCCGCCTCCAGGTTGTTCTTGGTGACCGTCTCCTCGAGGTTGCCGCCCGAGCCGGTGTACTTGCCGGTGTTGACGTCGACGACGGTCATCGCCTCGGTCCGGTCGATGACCAGCGACCCGCCGGAGGGCAGGTGGACCTTGCGTTCCAGGGCCTTGGCGATCTGCTCGTCGATCCGGTAGTTGGCGAAGACGTCCTGGCCGTCGTGGTCCCACCGGACGAGCCGGTCGGCCAGCTCGGGCGCGACCGCGTTGACGTAGTCGGAGACGGGTCCCCAGACGGTGTCGTTGCCGGCGTCGCCGTCGACCACCAGGCGGTTGATGTCGGAGTTGAACAGGTCGCGGACGACCTTGATCAGGGTGCCCGGCTCGGCGTAGAGCAGCGTCGGGGCGCTGCCCTTGGCCTGCGCCCGGCGGGAGATCTCCTCCCACTGCGCCTTGAGCCGCTCGACGTCACGGGCCAGCTCCTCCTCGGAGACCCCTTCGGCGGCGGTCCGGATGATCACTCCGGCGTCCTCGGGCACGATCCGGTCCAGGATCGCCTTGAGGCGCTTGCGTTCGGTGTCCGGCAGCTTGCGGGAGATCCCGGTGGCACCGCCCCCGGGCACGTAGACCAGGAAGCGGCCGGGCAGCGAGATCTGGGTGGTCAGCCGGGCACCCTTGTGTCCGACCGGGTCCTTGGAGACCTGGGCCAGGATCGTGTCGCCGCTGGACAGGGCCGACTCGATGCGCCGGGCCTTGCCGCCGAGCCCGGCGGCGTCCCAGTTGACCTCACCGGCGTAGATGACCGCGTTGCGGCCGCGCCCGATGTCAACGAACGCCGCCTCCATCGAGGGCAGCACGTTTTGCACCTTGCCCAGGAAGACGCTGCCGATCAGCGAGTCGGCCCCGGTCTGCGAGACGAAGTGCTCGACCAGGATGCCGTCCTCGAGCAGGGCGACCTGCGCCAGCTCACCGCGCTGGCGCACCGCCATCACCCGGTCGACGGATTCGCGCCGGGCCAGGAACTCGGCCTCGGTCAGGATCTGCGGGCGGCGCCGCGACGAGTCGCGCGAGTCGCGCCGACGCTGCCGCTTGGCCTCCAGCCGGGTCGAGCCGCGGACTCCCTGCACCTCGTTGGACGACGAGGACGGGGCCGAACCGCGGGGCTCGCGGACGTGCACGACGGTGTTGTCGGGATCGTCCTCGCGCGGGGGCGCGTCGTCCCCGGTCGCCCGCCGCCGGCGGCGCCGGCGGCGCCGGGTACCGCCCGACGAGCTCTCCTCGTCGGCGTCGCCCGCGTCGGCCGGCTCGCTCTCGGTGTCCTCGGACTCGCCTTCGGCGACCGGCTCGGCCTCGTCGCCGCCGGCGCCCTGGTCCTGGTCGGTGTCCGGCTCGTCGCTCTGGTCGTCGGCGTCGGTGACCCGGCCCCGTCCGCGCCGACCGCGCCGCCGGCGACGGCGACCGGCGCCGTCCCCACCCAGCTCGTCGGTCTCGTCGGCGGACTCGTCCGGACCGTCGGCGGCGGACTCGTCGCTGGCCTGGTCGGTGTCCCGCTCGGTGCCGGCCTCGTCCGGTTCCGGGGACGGCCGTTCCGTGGTGGCCGGCTCCAGGGCTTCGTCGAGGCCCTCGGGCGCGGCGTGGTCACGGCGGCCGGAGGACCGGCCCCGCCGGCGCCGGGGGCGCTTGCCGCTCGGCTCCGGGACCGGGGTCTCGTCCGGGCCGGTGTCCACGTCCACGTCGGGCTGGCCCGGCAACACGGTGACCTCGGGCGGCAGGAACAACGGGTTGAACGGGTCGGTGACCGGGGCCGGCGCCGGGGTGGCCGCGGTCGGCTCGTCCGGGGCCGCCGGCTCGGCGGGTACGGGCGGTTCCGCGGCGGGCACCTCGGCCGGGGCCACGGCGGGTCCGCCCAGGTACTGCTCGATCACCGCAATGGCGACCTCGCGCGGGACCGAGGCCGAGGCGCTGCCGATGGTCAGGCCCCGCTCGGCCAGTACGGCGAGCATTTCCTTGCTGGTGGTGCCCACCCGCTTGGACAGTTCGTGGACCCGCGGCTTGGTGGGCAGGTCGGCCAGGGCGGTTTCCAGGGTGTACGTCATCGCGACGGTTCCTCTCACGGACCCCCGGGCGCGCAGCGAACGCGTCCGCACAGGGGTCCTGCGGGTCAATGCCGGGGCCCGTCGGGCCCTCGGGAAGTCTGGTGGTCGGGCGATCGACGACCGCCCGGACCGCGGACCGCGGGCGGTGACGGCTGCGCATCTGCGCAGGTCACCGAACGGTGCGGAAGGGCATTGACGTCGTCCACCCGGGGGCATCGCCGGTCGCTACCAGCGCTGCTCCGAGGACGAGTATCCCACAGCCGACCGGTCGGGGCCCTCAGGTGGCCCGGCCGCGGGCCGGCGCCGGTCGTCCGGCGCGGCGTGCCGGTCGTCCAGGGCGATGCTTTCTACACTGGGAAGTTGTGTTCCCCGGCCGGCGACGCGCCCAGGTCCGGACGAACGCACGACCGGGGGCAGGCAACCACACCAGCACTTCACACGTCTTGTTCTTGGGCCCGTTGTGGTCGGGCCCGAGAATGCCGGACGGAACCCGGTCCGGCGCGCGGACCACCGACACAGAACGGAACCACCGATGACCTCGACCAGGACCCTGCGACGGTGGTTGGCCGTCGGCATGTTCCTGGTGTCGATGCTCGGGGTGAGCGTGCTGACCGCCGGAACGGCCGCCGCGGCCACCGTGTGGACCCCGATCAGCGACCAGCCGACGGGAGATCCGGCCGCCCCGCCGACCGCCATGGTCCTGGCCAGCACCGGTCTGGACATCGTCTGGCCGGTCGTGCTGGGCCTGGGCCTGCTGCTGCTGGGCACCGCCGCCGTCGGCTGGGCCTTCCTGGCCACCGGGCGCCAGGGCCAGCACCGCTAGCCGGCCGGCGAATCAGCCGGCGGGCAATCAGTCAGCGGTCAATCAATCAGCGGTCAATCAGTCAGCGGTCAGGACCGCGAACGCGCGCACCGTGAACGTGCCCATGCCGACGACGGCCGGCGGCGCCGCGGTGAACCGGAATCCGGTGTCCGGCAGTTCGGCCAGCGCGGTCAGGTGCTCGACCACGGGAATCCCCGCCGCCAGCAGCCAGGTGTGGGCCGGCCGGCGCCCGGTATGGGTCGAGTCGATGTTGAGCGAATCGATGCCGACCAGGGAGGGCTTGACCGAGACCAGGAACTCGACCGCGTCGTCGGTCAGGTACGGGTGGTCGGTGAAGTACGCGCTGGTCCCCCACCGATCGCTGTGTCCGGTCTCGATCAGCACGGCCCGGCCGGCCGGCTCGCTCACGCCGGCCGCCTCCAGCGCGGACCGCAGGCGCGCCTCGTCGATCGCCCGGTCGGCCGCGACGAGATCGCGAGCCCGAACCACGACACCGGACCGGTCGACCATCCGGGCCAGGTCCACCCGGGACAGGTCGTCGCCGTCCCGGTAGCGGTGCGCCGGGGTGTCCAGGTAGGTGCCGGTGTTGGCGGCCATGCTGATGGTGCCGATCGAGAACTCGGTCCCGGCCGCGTAGTGGGCGGCCGACTCGTCGAACGTCAGATGCGCACCGAGCGTCGGACCCGGGATGCCCGGGTAGGTCGTCATGCCCTCGACGATCGGATGCGACAGATCGACCACCTCGCGGTCGACCGGCCTGCCGGCCCCGGTCATAGCTGTACTCCCATGATCAGCTCGTCACGATCCCCGTCCGGGCCCTGCTGCCAGTGCGGCCGGCGACCCCAGACGGTGAATCCGGCCTTCTCGAAGAACCGTTGTCCGCGCTCGTCCTGCGCGAACGCGACATCCACCCGCTGCAGCCCGCGGTCCCGGGCGGCGGTCAGCAGCTCACCGAGCAACTGGCTGCCCAGGCCGCAGCCGGTCAGGGCCGGTTCCACCATCAGCAGCTCGAGGGTGCCGGTGCGCGACCGGGTGCCCTGACCCGGACGCAGCACGGCGGCGCCGACCAGGCGACGGGCCTGATCGGCGGCCACGCCCAGGGCCCGACCCTGGCGCAGGCTGTCCACGAGCGGCACCGCGGCCCGAGCGATCTCCGCCCGAGGCGCCGCGGCGGCGAAGCCGACGGCCCCGCCGGCCTGCGCCGACTCGTGCCACAGGCCGACCAGGGCGACACCGAAGGCGCTGTCGGCGGCCATCGGGGCGCTGGCCGCATCCCCGCCCGGCCGGACCCCTGGTCCGACCCGGCGGATGGTGGGCGCGGCAGCACTCCAGGCGCCGCCCGGCGGCGCCGCCGTCACAGGCCGGGGAACCAGAGCGCGATCTCCCGAGCGGCCGACTCCGGCGAGTCCGAGCCGTGCACCAGGTTGAACTGGGTCTCCAGGCCGAAGTCGCCGCGGATGCTGCCGGTGGCGGCCTTCTCCACCGGGTCGGTGCCGCCGGCCAGCTGCCGGAACGCGGCCACCGCACGGGGACCCTCAACGACGGCGGCGACCAGCGGTCCGCCGGTGATGAAGTCGAGCAGGCTCTGGTAGAAGCCCTTGCCCTCGTGCTCGGCATAGTGCTCCTGCGCGACGGCCAACTCGACCGTCCGCAGTTCCAGGGCGACCAGGGACAGGCCCTTGCGCTCGATCCGGGCGAGGATCTCGCCGACCAGGTGCCGCTCGACGCCGTCGGGCTTGATCAGGACGAGAGTGCGTTCGGACATGGGCGGGGCTGTCTCCTCAGGTGGGGTGGCCGCTTCGGCCACCTGCGTCAGGCGCCGCCCGGTTGCGGCGGCACCGGCAGCGTACCGGCCACCAGCCGGCGATGGAGTTCGGCGCGGAACCACAGGATCAGCGCCCACACCGCGGCGAACACGATGCCCATCACGCCCAGGGTCGGCGTGATGGACCAGCCGACGATCATCAGCGCCTGCAGGCCCAGGATGACGGCCACCGCGTAGGGCCGCCGGACGATGACGCAGCACATGATCAGGGCGGCGGCCAGCAGGCAGATCGCGGCGATGCCGGCCGGACCGACCCCGCCGTCGACGTTGATGGCGACGGGCAGGGCCAGCAGTACGGCGATGGCCTCCAGCACCAGCGTCGCCGACATCACCCCGCGCAGCCCCTTGTTGATCGCGGCCTGCCGGCGGGCCAACTCCTGCGCCTGCTCGTCCGGCGCGGTGTCCGGGCCGCTCACGCCGGCCCCAGACCGGCCAGGGCCCGCCCGTCCCCGGCCGAGACCACCGAGCCGGTGATCACCACCCCGGTGCCGGAGGTGTCCTCGACGCCGGTCTCGGCCAGTTCGACAGCCAGCGCGATCGCGTCGTCCATCCGCTCGGCCACGTGCACCACGCCGTCCCCGAACACGTCCTCCGCCAGCGCGGCCAGCTCGGCCGGCGGCATCGACCGGGGTGAGGAATTGCGGGTGACGACCACCTCGTCGAACGAGTCGGCCAACGCCTCGAGGATGCCGTGCACGTCCTTGTCGCCCAGCACGGCGAGCACGCCGACCAGCCGGGTGAAGGAGAACTCGGCGGCCAGCGCGGCGGCGAGAGCGGCCGCGCCGTGCGGGTTGTGGGCGGCGTCGACCATGATCGTCGGGGAGGTGCGGACGCGTTCGAGCCGGCCGGGCGCGGCCGCGGCGGCGAAGCCGTCCTGCACCGGACCCAGGTCGAGCTGCCGGGTGGCCCCGGCGCCGAAGAACACCTCGACCGCGGCCAGGGCGCCGGCGGCGTTGGCCGCCTGATGCTCACCGGACAGCGGCAGGAAGATGTCCTCGTAGACCCCGCCCAGCCCCTGCAGCGTCAACCGCTGCCCGCCGACCGCGAAAGATCGCTCCAGCACGGCGAACTCGCTGCCGAACCGGGCCACCGCGGCGTCCACCTCGACGGTGCGACGCAGGATCGCGGTCATCGCGTCCGGTTCCTGCGCGCCGATGACGGCGACCGAATCGGGCTTGACGATGCCGGCCTTGTTCGTGGCGATCTCGCGCAGCGTGGACCCGAGGAACTCGATGTGGTCGATGCCCACCGGGGTGATCACCGCGACCCGGGCATCGGCGACGTTGGTCGAGTCCCAGGTGCCGCCGAGCCCGACCTCGACCACGGCCACGTCGACCGGGGCGTCGGCGAAGACGGCATAGGCCATCGCGGTGAGGATCTCGAACTTGGACAGCGGGACCCCGCCGGTGCGCGCCGACGCCTGGTCGACCAGCTCGACGAACGGCGCGAGGTCGCTGTAGGCCTGCACGTACCGGTCGGCCGAGATCGGTTCGCCGTCCAGGGCGATCCGCTCGGTGACCGACTGCAGGTGCGGCGAGGTGAACCGGCCGGTGCGCAGCCCGAACCGGCTCAGCAACGCGTCGATCATCCGGGCGGTGGAGGTCTTGCCGTTGGTGCCGGCGATCATGATCACCGGGTAGCTGCGTTCGGGGTGGCCGAGCATGTCCAGCAGCAGGCTGATCCGGTCCAGGGTCGGCGAGATCTGCACCTCGTTGCGCCGGGTGTCCAGCAGCGACTCGACGTAACCCAGGGTCAGCGGCGGCGAGTCGGGCACCAACGCGGTCGTCCCGTCCGGCGCCTGGTCATCCAGATCCGCGGTGGCGGCGGCGATCTCGGCCTCGTCCTCGCCGTGCAGGGCCAGGTCGTCGGGCCCGAGCGCGCCGACGGCGTCGGCGTCCCAGCCCAACGGGTCACCGGCCCGGCCGGCCGGCTCCGACGGGTCGATCGGTCCGCCGGTCACCGGCCGTCCTCGCGCAGCGACCGCAACCGCTCGGTGAGCCGGTCGACGTCCTGGGCCGCCTTGTCGGCGCGGGCCCGGATCTTGCCGACCACCGCCTCGGGGGCCTTGGCCAGGAAGTCGGCGTTGCCGAGCTTGCGCCCGCAGTCCGCGATCTCCTTCTGGGCGGCAGCCAGATCCTTGGTCGCCCGGGCGATCTCGGCGCCCACGTCGAGCACGCCGCTGGTGTCCAGCTGCACCGTGACCACGCCGGCGGACAGCCGAACCGGCAGCGTCACGGTGGCCTGGAAGCCGGCCGCGTCACCGCCGTCCGCGGTCAGCCGGGTCAGTGCCCGCGCGGTGAGGTCCAGGCCGCCGTCGGCGCCTACGATCCGGGCCGGCAGGGCGCGGCTCGGCGGCACTTTCTGATCGGCCCGGGCCCGCCGGATCTCGGTGGACAGGGTCTGCACGTCGCGGACCCAGTCCGCCGCCGCCGGCTGCGCGGTGCGCCCGGAGGACTCCGGCCAGGCCGCGATCACCAGCGACTCCTGGCCGGTCAGCGACGTCCACAGGGTGTCGGTGACGAACGGCACGAACGGGTGCAGCAGCCGCAGCAGGCCGTCCAGCACGGTGCCGAGCACCTGCCGGGTGGTGACCAACCGGTCGGGGCCGTCCTCGCCCCGCTCGCCGGCCGCGATCTGCACCTTGGCCAGTTCCAGGTACCAGTCGCAGACCTCGTCCCAGGCGAAGTGGTAGAGACCCTCGGCGGCCTTGGCGAACTGGAAGTCGCCCAGCAGCGCCGTGGTGGTCGTGACCATCTCGTCCAGCCGGTCCAGGATCCACCGGTCGGCCGGGGTCAGGTCCGCCTCGATCAGGGCGACGTCCGGCACCACCGCACCGTTGAGCAGCGCGAACCGGGTGGCGTTGAACAGCTTCGAGCAGAACTTGCCGGCGCCGGCTACCCACTCCTCGGCGATGGCCTGGTCGGCCCCCGGGTTGGAGCCGCGGGCCAGGGTGAACCGGACCGCGTCGGCCCCGTAGGTGTCGATCCACTTGAGCGGGTCCACGGTATTGCCCCGCGACTTGGACATCTTCTTGCCGAACTGGTCCCGGACCAGCCCGTGCAGGGCCACCGTGTGGAACGGCACCTGCGGCTCGCCGTCCTCGTTGGCCGTCGCGTACAGGCCGAACATCATCATCCGGACGACCCAGAAGAACAGGATGTCGTAGCCGGTGACCAGCACCGAGGTCGGATAGAACGCCTTGAGGGTGTCGGACTGCTCCGGCCAGCCCATGGTCGAGAACGGCCACAGCCCGGAGGAGAACCAGGTGTCGAGCACGTCGGGGTCCTGGGTCCAGCCCTCGCCCGGCGGCTCCTCCCCCGGACCGACCGCCCGCATCTGACCGTCCGGTCCGTACCAGACGGGGATGCGGTGCCCCCACCACAGCTGCCGGGAGATGCACCAGTCGTGCATGTTGTCGACCCAGTCGAAGTACCGGGCGGCGAGCTCGGGCGGGTGGATCGTCGTCCGGCCGTCGCGGACGGCGTCGCCGGCCGCCTTGGCCAGCGACTCCACCCGCACGAACCACTGGGTGGACAGCCGCGGCTCGATGACGTCGTCGGACCGCGAGCAATGGCCGACGGCGTGCACGTAGGGCACCTTCTCGGCCACGATCCGGCCCTGTGCGCGCAGCTCCTGCTTGATTGCCACCCGGGCCGCGAACCGGTCCATCCCGTCGAAACGGGTTCCGGTGCCGGTGATCTCGGCCCTCTCGTTCATGATCGTCGGCGCGTCCAGGCCGTGCCGGCGGCCGATCTCGAAGTCATTGGGGTCGTGCGCCGGGGTGACCTTGACCGCGCCGGTGCCGAACTGCGGGTCGACGTGCTCGTCGGCCACCACCGGGATCTGCCGGTTGACGATGGGTAGCAGCACGGTGCGCCCGATCAGGTGCCGGTACCGCTCGTCGTCGGGGTGCACCGCGATCGCGGTGTCTCCGAGCATGGTCTCCACCCGGGTGGTGGCGACCACCACCGCGTCATCGGCCTCGCCGTCCCCCTCGCCCGATCCGTAGCGGATGGAGACCAGTTCGCCGTCGTCGTCGGAGTGCTCGACCTCGATGTCGGACAGGGCGGTCAGGCACCCCGGGCACCAGTTGATGATCCGCTCGGCCCGGTAGATCAGGCCGTCCTCGAACATCCGCTTGAAGATGGTCTGCACGGCGTCGGACAGTCCCTCGTCGAGGGTGAACCGCTCACGGTCCCAGTCGACCGAGTCGCCCAGGCGCTTCATCTGGCCCAGGATCGCGCCGCCGGATTCGGCCTTCCAGTCCCACACCTTCTGCACGAACAGCTCGCGGCCAAGTTCTTGCCGGCTGCTTCCTTTCGAGGCCAGCTGCCGTTCGACCACGGTCTGGGTGGCGATGCCGGCGTGATCCATGCCGGGCAACCACAGCGCTTCGTCGCCGGACATCCGGTGCCAGCGGGTGAGCACGTCCATCAGGGTGTGGTCCAGCGCATGCCCGACGTGCAGGTTGCCGGTGACATTGGGCGGCGGCAGCACGATCGAGAACGGCTTGCGCTCGCCGCGCAGCACCGCGCCCTCGTCGGCCTTGAAGTAGCCGGCCTGCTGCCAACGTGCGTACAGGGGTACCTCGACCGCCGCCGGGTCGTACTGCTTGGGCAGATCGTCGTGTGCGGGATGGGCGGCGGTGGAAGTCACCCGACAAGTCTAGGGACCGCGCGCGGCGTCCTTGGACGCCGATCAGCGCGAGGCCGGCGGGCTCAGGCTTCGGCCAGGGCCATCGGCCCGTAGATCGCCTGCTGGTCGTTGAACAGCGAGACGGCACTGATGCCGCGCTCGAGCAGATCGGGCCAGGTCTCACCGAGCCACTGTTCGGCCTCGTCCTGGGAGCCGAACGACATCTCCGGCCCTTCGGCCACGACACCGGCTTCGTCCGCGTAGCGCCACAGGTACACCATCGGTTTCTCCCTTCGTGTGGTCGAACTCACCGTGCTGGTAACGGCAACGCTATCGGGGCAGTCTGACAATCCCCTGTGAGCAGCACATTTTCCCATGGCTTTACGATCCCGGGCACGGCCGTTGCGCAAGTGGACGGGTCGCGGGGCCGGCGAGGGCCCGTCATCGGCATACTCAGCCCAATGGTCCTCGATCTGCCGCCCGTGCCCGCCCTGGACGCCGAGGCCGTCCTGGCCGCGGCCGCCGTGCGCGATCGACTCCCGGTCGGCGCGCTGGGGGTGTGGGCGTCGGTGATCGACCTGCTGGCCGGCTCCCGCGGGCCCGGGGACGGGCCGTTGCTGCCCCACCCCCGGCTGACCGTCTTCGCCGCCGACCACGCGGTGTCCCAGGCCGCCATCTCGGCCGCCCCGGCGTCGCAGTCGGTGGCCCGCGCGGTCGAGCTGGCCACCGGTGTCGGGTTGGCCGCCGGCCTGGCCCGGCACTCGGGGGTGGGGGTGAACGTGGTCGACGTCGGTCTGGCCGTACCCGACCCGGCCGTGCCCGACCGGTTGGCCCAGGCCCGCCCGGCCGGCCGGATCGATCGCAGCGACGCGCTGACCGAGGACGAGCTGGCCGCGGCGGTGCAGGCCGGCCGGGATCAGGCCGACGCCGCCGTCGACTCCGGCGCCGACCTGCTGGTCGGTGCGACCTGCGGGGTCGGGGTGAGCACCCCGGTCGCCGCGATCACCGCCGCGCTGACCGCGATGGAGCCGGTCGAGGCCACCTCCCGCGGATCGGGCATCGACGACAACGCCTGGATCCGCAAGGCGGCCATCGTGCGCGATGCCCTGTTCCGGATCCGCCGGGCCGGCGCCGACGCCCTGACCATGCTGCGGGTCGGCGGCGGGCCCGACCTGGCTGCGCTGACCGGGTTCATCGCCCAGGCGGCGGTGCGGCGCACCCCGGTGCTCGTGCACGACATGCCCAGCACCGTGGCCGCCGTCCTGGCCCACCGCCTCGCGCCGGGCGCCGACACCTACCTGCTGGTGTCCTCGCTGGCCCCCGAACGCGGGCATCCGCGACTGCTGGACCTGCTGGGACGCCAGCCGCTCACCGACTGGTCGACGACGGGGCACTCCGGGGTCGGTGCGCTGCTGGTGCTGCCCTCGCTGCTGGCCGCGGTCGGGGCCTTCGATGCCGTCGACCGCGCGGTGACCCCGCCGCGGTCGGCCGAGGCGATCAGCACCTGGGACGCCACCCTGCTGTAGGCCCCTGCTGGCGGACCCCGAACGATCCGGCTCCTCCACCTGGGGTGAACTGCGGCGGGTGGGCCGGGGACAAACCGCCCAGCGGGTTATGTTGTCGGCTCGGAACCGCCTTCCGCCACTGAGAGGTGCCCCGATGGCCGACTCGACCACCCCGCCGGCCGCGTCACCCCCCGCGGGTGCCGGTGCGGCTCCCGGCGCGGCCGGCCCGGCCGCGATCGACCCGCGCAAGGTCATCCGGTCGCCGGCCTACCTGTCCGCGTTGATCCTGGCGGCCATCCTGGGCATCCCGATCTCGGCGATCGCCTACGGCTTCCTGGCCCTGGTCAGCAAGATCCAGCAGTACCTGTTCACCGACCTGCCCACCTCGGTGACCGGTGGCCCGGCCCCGGCCTGGTGGCCACTGCCCTGGCTGCTGCTGTGCGGTCTGCTGACCGGGCTGACCATCCGCTACCTGCCCGGCAACTGCGGCCACTCCCCCGCCTTCGGCTTCCAGACCGGTGGCGCCCCGCCGACCGGCAAGGAGCTCGTCGGCGTCTTCCTGGCCGCGCTGACCACGCTGAGCCTGGGCGCGGTGCTCGGCCCCGAGGCCCCGCTGATCGCGATCGGCGGTGGCCTGGCCGCCCTGGTGGTACGGCTGGTCCGATCGGACGCGCCGCCGATGGCCGTCACGATCATGGCCTCGGCCGGCAGTTTCGCCGCCATCAGCACCCTGCTGGGCTCCCCGCTGCTGGGCGCCTTCCTGATCATGGAGGCGGCCGGGATCGGCGGCGCCACGCTGAGCCTGGTCGCCCTGCCCGGCCTGCTCGCCTCCGGCATCGGCGCCCTGATCTTCGTCGGGCTGGACAACCTCACCGGTCTGGGCACGTTCTCGCTGTCCCTGGGCACCGTGCCGCCGGATTCCGGCCCCACCGTGGCCACCCTGTGCTGGGCGATCGTGATGGGTGCGGTCGGCGCGCTGCTGGCCTGGGTCATCCGCTCGGGCGCGCTGTCGTTGCGACCGCTGGTGCACACCAACCGGGTCCTGGTCACCGGCGCCCTCGGTCTGCTGGTCGGCGCGGCCGCGATGGTGTACCAGCTGATCACCGGGCACAGCTTCACCCAGGTGCTGTTCTCCGGTCAGGATGCGATGCCCGAGCTGGTCAGCAACGCCGCGCAGTACTCGGTCGGCGCCCTGATCGTGCTCATCGTGGCCAAGGCGTTCGCCTACAGCCTCTCGCTCAGTGCCTTCCGCGGTGGCCCGGTCTTCCCGTCGATGTTCATCGGCGCCGCGCTGGGCATCGCCGCGTCCGGGTTGCCCGGGATGACGCTGGCCCCGGCGATCGCCATGGGCATCGGGGCGATGTGCGCGTCGATGCTGCGGCTGCCGATGACCTCCACCCTGCTGGCCGTCCTGCTGCTGGGCAGCGACGGGCTCTCGGTCACCCCGCAGGTCGTCATCGCGGTCGCGGTCGCGTTCGTGGTGACGTTCGTGCTGCCCGAGCCCGGACCCCGGCGTCCGGCGGCGCTGGCCGCGCCGGTCGGGGCGCCCAAGGCCTGAACCGGCTAGTTCTGGTCCTTCTTCTTGCGGGCCATGCCCCGCTGGGCGGCCGAGGTGATCACCCGGATCACCAGCCCGAACACCACCAGGTTCAGCAGCATCTGCAGGGTCACCAGCAGCTTCATCGGGTTGGACGCGGCGACGATGTCGCCGAAGCCGACGGTGGCGAACACCGTGGTGGTGAAGTAAAGCGCGGTGTCCTTGTCCAACACCTGGGTGAACACCGCGGGGTCCGAGGCCGAGTTGGACAGGTACACCCGGGCGAAGATCAGCAGGAACAGCAGCACGGTCAGGGCCAGCGACTCCAGTCCCCGCAGCACCGGGTACCGGGCCCGGCTGATCAGCGGCACCTGCACCCCCACGATCGCGCCGAAGATGAGCAGCTCCAGCAGCAACCAGGGCAGGTCCGAGTCGCCGTCGGCGGAGTCCTTGACCGGGATCGTGTAGTAGACCCACAGCAACGCGACGATCGAGACGGCCAGCCGCAGCCCCATCCACAGGGCCGGCTTGACCATTCCCGAGGACAGCTCCGGGGCCGGCGGACGCTCACTCACACCGAGGAACTCTGCCGCTCCGCCGGCCGATCCCGGCGCGGCGCGCCGAAGAAGGCCAACACCGCCGCGGCCGCGGTGATCGTCACCACCAACGTCATCGCGGCCGGCCACCCGCCGCGGGCGTACAGGGCGGCCCCGACCAGCCCGACCACGCTGGAGCCGGCGTAGTAGGCCAACGAGTAGATCGCGGAGGCCTGCGAGCGGGCCGCGGGCACCCGTTCCCCGGCCCAGGTGGCGGCGATCGCGTGCGCCACGAAGAAGGTGAAGGTGAGCAGCACCAGGCCGGTCAGCACGCTCCACAGCGGCGCCGGCACGGTGATCGCCGCGCCGATGGCCATGGTCAACCCGGCCCCGGCCAGCACCCGGCGGCGACCCAATCCGGCCACCAGCCGCCCGACCCCGGACGAGCCGATCGTGCCCACCAGGTAGGTCAGGAACAGCAGGCTGACCACCGAGGCGGGCAGCCGGTAGGGGTCGGCCAGCAGCCGGAACGAGAGCAGGTTGTAGACCGTGACGAAGGCGCCCATCAGCAGGAACGCCTGCGCGTAGAACACCCAGGCGACCCGGTCGGACAGCGCCAGCCGCACCTTGGCCGCCTCCCCGCCCGCTGGCCGCCCGCCCAGCTGATCGGCGGTGCGAGCCGTGGCCGGAGACTCCAGGAGCACGACGAACACCACCGCGGCGACGACCACGAACGCCGCCGTGGTCACCAGACCCCAACGCCAGCCGAACACCCCGCCGACGGCACCGGTCAACACCCGGCCGGACAATCCGCCGATTGTCGTGCCCGCGATGTACAGGCCGCCGGCCGCGGCCACCCGGGCCGGCGGGGCGGCGGACACCAGGTGCGCCACGGCCAGGGCCGGCAACGCGCCCAAGGCGGCTCCGGACACCGCCCGCAGGGCCAGCAGGATCTCGAAGGTCGGGGCGATCGCCACCAGCAGTCCGGACAGGGCGGCCACCAGCGCCGAGATCCGCATCGCCCGGGCCCGCCCGATCCGGTCGCCCACGGCCGCCCAGGGCAGCACCGACACGGCCAGCGCCCCGGTGGCCACCGACACCGCCAGCGTCGCCCGCGATTCGGTCAGCGACCACTCGGCGGCCAGCCCGGGGAGCACCGCCTGCACCGCGTACAGCTCGGCGAAGGTGGCGACGCCGCCCGCGAACAGGGCCGCGGTGAGCCGCCGGGACGGGGTCACAAGGTCCAGTCGACCGGTTCGCCGCCCTGCTCGACCAGCGAACGGTTGACCCGGGAGAACGGCCGGGACCCGAAGAAGCCGCGGTCGGCCGACATCGGCGACGGGTGCGCGGACTCGATCACCGGGGTCTGACCCAGCAGCGGCCGCAGGGTCTGCGCGTCCCGGCCCCACAGGATGGCCACCAGCGGGCCGCCGCGACGCACCAGCGAGCGGATGGCCTCGTCGGTGACCGGCTCCCAGCCCTTGCCTCGATGCGAGGCGGGCTTGCCCGGCTGGACGGTCAGCACCCGGTTGAGCAGCAGCACCCCCTGGTCGGACCAGGCGGTCAGGTCGCCGTGCGCGGGCGGGGTGATCCCGGTGTCGGCCTGCAGTTCCTTGTAGATGTTGCCCAGGGAGCGCGGCACCGGACGCACGTGGCGATCCACCGCGAACGACAGGCCGATCGGATGGCCGGGGGTGGGATACGGGTCCTGGCCCACGATGAGCACCTTGACCTGGGCCTGCGGCCGTTCGAAGGCGCGCAGGATGTGCGGGCCGGCCGGCAGGTACGGGCGGCCGGCGGCCACCTCGGCCCGCAGGAACTCGCCCATCGCGGTGATCCGGTCGGCCACCGGTTCCAGGGACTGCGCCCAGTCGTCGGCGACAAGGGAACTCAGCGGTGCCGGCATGGGCGGCAGGCTACCCGCCGGAGCCGAAGTGGTCCCAGCCGCCGGTCCCGGTCCACGGCTGCCCGTCGACGACGATCCCGCTGCCCTCGCGGACCATGCCGATCGGCGTCCAGTCGGCCGGCACCGACGCCTTGTCCGGGAAGGTCGCGGCCAGCGCGTGGTCGTCGCCGCCGGTCATTGCCCACTCCATCGGATCGCGGCCCAACGCGGAGGCCACCTCGGTCAGCCGGGCGTGCACCGGCACCACCCGGGTGGCCACCTCGATGGCCACCCCGGACTCGTCGGCCAGGTGGCCCAGGTCGGCGATCAGGCCGTCGGACACGTCGATCATCGACGTCGCCCCGGCCAGCGCGGCGACCACGCCCTGCTCGATCGGCGGCTCGGGCACCCGGTACGAGCCCACCAGCGCGGCCGGCGAGCGGAAGCCGCGGGACAGCACGGCCAGGCCCGCGGCCGCCCAGCCCAGCCGCCCGACCACGGCGACGACGTCGCCCACCCGGGCCCCGGACCGGCGCACCGGTTCCCGCCCGGCCAGATCACCCAGCACGGTCACCGAGATGGTCAGCACGGTGGATCGGGTGATGTCGCCGCCGACGATGCCCGCGCCCACCTTGCTCGCCTCGGCGTCCAGGCCGCGTCCGATGTCCATCACCAGGTCGGTCGGGGTCTCGGCCGGCGCGCATAGCCCGACCAGCAGCGCCGTCGGGGTGGCGCCCATCGCGGCGACGTCGGCCATCGAGGCCAGCGCCGCCCGCCGGCCGATCTGCTCGCCGCTGGCCCAGTCGGTGCGAAAGTGCACGCCGTCGACCAGCACGTCGACGGTGGCCACCACCCGGCCGTCGGCCGCCGCGACGATCGCGCAGTCGTCCCCGGGGCCGAGCAGGGTGGTCGTCGGCTGACCGGTCCGCGCGACCAGCGCGTCGATCACGGAGAACTCGCCGGTGGAGGCCAGGGTGGCCGGTTGGTTGCTGATGGTGCACCTCGCTGTTGATCACTGCCGCTGTTGATCACTGCTGTCGGGAACTGTCGAAAGCCGCCTGACCATCATGGCCGATCCGGGTGCCGGGAATCGGACGTCGCGCGGACCGATAGGCTCTGGCCGGAACCACACCGTTCGCACGAGTTCGCAGGATTTCGCAGAAGTACGGAAGGGGCACACCGTGGTGCAGGCGTTCATCCTCATCCAGACCGAGGTCGGCCAGGCCGCCGCGGTCGCCCAGGCGATCGCCGAACTGCCCGGTGTCACCAGCGCCGAAGACGTGACCGGCCCCTACGACGTCATCGTCCGGGCCGAGGCGCAGACCGTGGACGAGCTCGGCAAACTGGTCGTCGCCCGGGTTCAGGGGGTTGCCGGGATCACCCGGACGCTCACCTGCCCGGTGGTGCACCTCTGACCGCAGTGATGCCCGAGTCGCCGCCGGCCGCCCGGGACGGGCTGCCGCGCTGGCGGTTGGTCGCGGCCATCACGGTGGCCGTGCTGGCCGTGGTCGGCGTGATCGTCGCCGCCGGCTACGTCAAGTCCCGGCCGGCCACCTCCGTCGACGACCCGTTGTCCCTGTCCTCGGTGCAGTCCCCCGGGGCGACGACGCCGGCGTGTACGAGCCTGATGGCCGCGCTGCCCGATTCCCTGGCCGGCCTGCCCCGGCGCGTCATCGAGCACGCCGACGATCCCTCCCTGGCCGGCGTGGCGGCCTGGGGCGAGCCGGCGGTGGTCCTGCGCTGCGGGGTGCCGACCCCGGCGGAGCTGACCTGCACGGCGGCGTTGCAGGAGGTGGACGGGGTGGCCTGGTTGCCGCTGTCCACCGGCGGGGACACCACCTACTTCCTGGTCGACCGGTCCGTCCGGGTCGCCCTGACCGTGCCGGCCGCGGTCACCTCCACCGGGCCCTGGCAGCAGGCCTCCACGATCATCGGCGCGACCCTGCCCGAACGCGCCATCTGCCGGGACGGCGTTCCGTTGCTCGGCGACGGCGAATAGCGCCCAGCCGTCTCCCCGGGGTCAGCCCGGTCGGCTCACCCCGGTCGGTTCGGTCCGGCCGGGTCAGCCCGGCGGGGTCAGCGCAGGCCGGTGCCCCGGGCCAGCGCGGTGCGGATCAGCACGGTGATCAGGTCCCGGTAGGACACCCCGGCCTTGGCCCACATGGCCGGGTACATCGAGATCGGGGTGAAGCCCGGCAGGGTGTTCACCTCGTTGATGACGACCCGGTCGGCCAGGTCGCCGTCGGGCCGGACGAAGAAGTCCACCCGGGCCAGGCCCTGGGCGTCCAGCGCGGCGAACGCCCGGCGGGACAGCTCGTGGATGCGCGCGGTCACCTCGTCCGGCAGGTCGGCCGGGATGTCGAAGCTGGCCGCCGTGTCGTCCAGGTACTTGGCGTCGAAGTCGTAGAACTCGTACCCGCCGCCGACGTGGATCTCCGCCGGCGGGGAGGCCTCGATCCGCCCGTCCGGGTGCTCGAGCACCCCGCACTCGACCTCGCGGCCGACCACGGCCGCCTCCACCAGCACCTTCGGGTCGGTCTCCCGGGCGATCGCGATGGCCCGGTCCAACTCGGCCCATTCGGCGACCCGGCTCACCCCCAGCGACGAGCCGGCCCGGGCCGGCTTGACGAACACCGGCAGCCCCAGCCGCTGCTTTTGCTCGGCGGTCAGGGTCGGCGTGCCCGGCCGCAGCACCACCCAGTCGCCCACCGGCAGCCCCTCGGCGGCCAGCAGCTTCTTGGTGAACTCCTTGTCCATGGCGGCGGCCGAGGCCAGCACCCCGGCGCCCACGTAGGGCACCCCGGCCAGCTCGAGCAGGCCCTGGATGGTGCCGTCCTCGCCGTAGGGACCGTGCAGGACCGGGAAGACGACCTCCACGTCGACCACCGCGGAGCGATCGACGGACGGGTCGATGCTGACCAGCGCGGCGGCGGTGGGATCCACCGGCAGGGCGACCGCCGAACCGGTGCTCACCTCGGGCAGGGTCGGCCCACCGGTCGTGGGGATCGCCGCCGGGTCCATCTGCAGCCAGCGGCCCGCCGGGGTGATGCCGACGGCGGTGACGTCGAACAGGTCGGTGTCGATGTTGGCCAGCACGCCGGCGGCCGAAATGCAGGACACCGGGTGTTCCCCACTGCGCCCGCCGAACACCACGGCCACCCGGATCCGGTCAGCACTCATGGTCGTTGACCCTATCGGGGCGCCGCCGGTGGGCCACCGATCGACACAGCGTGGCCGGGGCCGATCGAGACGCGCTCACTCCGCGCTGTGCGGCTGGTCCATCAGGAAGCGGATCATCTGGCCGGGCGGCAGATGCCGGTAACAGACCTGGTAGACGGCCTCGGTGATGGGCATGTCGACCTTGTGCCGGACGGCCAGGTCGCGCACCGACCGGCAGCTGACGACGCCCTCGGCGACCTGCCCGCCGGCCGCCTCCAGCGCGGCGTCCAGGCCCATGCCGGCGGCCAGCCGGCCCCCCAGCGTCCGGTTGCGCGACAGCGGCGACCAGCAGGTCGCCACCAGGTCACCGAGCCCGGCCAGGCCGGCGAAGGTCGCCGGCACCGCACCCAGCTCGACGCCCAGCCGGGTCACCTCGTTCAGCCCCCGGGTGATCAGCGAGGCGCCGGCGTTGAGCCCCAGGCCCAGGCCGTCGGCGATGCCGCAGGCCAGCGCGATGATGTTCTTGCCGGTGCCGGCGATCTCGGCGCCGACCACGTCGGTGGTGGTGAACGGCCGGAAGTACGGGGTGGCGCAGGCCTCCTGCACGGCCCGGGCCCGGTCGTGGTCGGTGCAGGCCAGCACCGAGGCGGTCGGCCGGGTCAGGGCGATCTCGGCGGCCAGGTTCGGCCCGGTGAGCACGACGATCCGCTCGGGGTCGATCTGGCCGACTCGCGAGATCACCTCGCTCATCCGCAGGCCGGTGCCGATCTCCACACCCTTGGCCAGCGAGACCACCGGGATCCGTGCCGGCAGGCTGTCCCGGAACACCCGCATGTTCTCCCGCAGCGCCTGGCTCGGCACGGCCAGCACCACCGCGTCGACGCCGTCCAGCGCGGCGTCGAAATCGGAGGTGCCGTGCAGGTTCTCGGGCAGGTCGACGCCGGGCAGGTAGTCGGGGTTGCGGCGGGTGTCGCGGATGGCGGTGGCCACCGATTCGCGGCGGGCCCACAGCGTGACGTCGCGGCCGGCGTCGGCCAGCACCTTGGCGAAGGTGGTGCCCCAGGACCCCGCGCCGAGCACCGCCAGCCGTTGCAGGGTGTCGGTCACCGGTCCGGCGTCTCCGGCGGGGCGGCGGCCGCCGGCGGTTCCGCGTCCGCGGCGGCCGAGCGTTGGGCCAACCGTTCGGCCTTGCGCTGGTCGTAGAACTCGGTCGGCGGGGTGATGCCGCGGACCTCGCCGACCATGTCCCGGACCGCGGTCATGATCCGGACCGAGGCGGCCCGGACGGCGCGGGCGTCCCGGGCCCCGGCCCGCAGATCGGACAGGTCGATCGGCTCACCGAAGACGGTGTGCACGTCCTTGCGCGGCCACGGGTGGAACCGGCGGCCCTGCACGTAGGAGGTGTAGACCTGGTTGGAGCCCCAGTGAGCCATCGGGATCACCGGGAAGTCGCCGGACAGGGCGAGCGCCCCCACGCCCATCCGCGGCTTCATCGGCCACATCTCGGGGTCCCGGGTGACCGTGCCGTCGGGGTAGATCAGCACCACCCGGCCGGCGTTCAACGCGGCGGTGGCCGCCTCCAGGCTGTTCTGGCCGGCCCCGGCGCCGGTCCGATCGACCGGGATCTGGTCGGACCCGGCCAGCGCCTTGCCCAGCACCGGCACCTTCCACAGCGAGGCCTTGGCCATGAACCGCGGGATCCGGCCGGTCTTGCGGACCGCGACGGCGTCGAACAGCGGGTCCAGGTGCGAGATGTGGTTGGCCACCAGCAGGTAGCCGCCGCGCCGGCGGGCGTGCTCGGCGCCGCCCACCTTCTGCCGGCCCAGCAGGGACGCCAACGGGTACATCACGACCTTGCAGAAGGCGAGCCAGGCGTTGCCCTTCTCGTACACGGGACTGCGCGCCACCTTGAGCTCTCCTTCGTGCCGACGACGTCGCTCACCCTAGCCGTTGCGCACCTTAGTCCTGGCGTCATCAGGACCGGCGTCATCGCCGCGGTCCCGGCGCCAGGGCTGGTCCGGGCACCGATACGCACTGTTCACCTCGGAGGTAGCGGGTCACGCTGGGCACCCTGGACAATGGCGCCGTGACAGCGAGCGAAACCACCAAGTCGACGACCGAAACCAACGGCACGGCGTCCGGAGCCACCGGGCGCCCGGCCCGACGCCCCCGCACCCGCCCGGCGACCCCGGCGACCACCAGCGGTCCGATGGGCGATCCGATGGCGGACGCGATGGTCGAGCCGTTCCACGGCGGGCCGTCCGAGGTCGCGGTGGACAGCGCGGTGGTCGCCGAGATCGAGGACGACGCGCTGCCCGACGACCGGTTCTCCAACCGCGAGCTGTCCTGGCTGGACTTCAACGCCCGGGTACTGGCCCTGGCCGAGGATCCCCGGCAGAAGCTGCTGGAGCGGGCCAAGTTCCTGGCCATCTTCGCCTCGAACCTGGACGAGTTCTACATGGTGCGCGTGGCCGGCCTCAAACGTCGCCGGGACATGGGGTTGTCGGTGACCAGCGCGGACGGGTTGACGGCGTCCGAACAGCTGGCGTTGATCTCGGCCCGGACCCGCGAGCTGGTCGAGCGCCAGGGCCGCTGCTTCGTCGACGAGGTACTGCCGGCGCTGGCCGATGCCGGCATCCGGATCGTGCACTGGAGCGAGGTGAACGAGGCCGACCGGGCCCGCCTGGGCGAATACTTCACCGCCCGGATCTTCCCGGTGCTGACCCCGCTGGCCGTCGACCCGGCCCACCCGTTCCCCTACATCTCCGGGCTGAGCCTGAGCCTGGCCATCATCGTGCGGAATCCGGAGACCGGCACCGAACGGTTCGCCCGGGTCAAGGTGCCGCCGAACGTGGACCGCTTCATCCAGGTCCGCCGGGGCGTCTACGACTTCCTGCCGCTGGAGGAACTGATCGCCACCCATCTCGGGCAGCTGTTCCCGGGCATGGATGTCACCGAGCACCAGGCGTTCCGGGTCACCCGCAACGCCGACCTGGAGGTCGAGGAGGACCGCGACGAGGACCTGCTGCAGGCGCTGGAGCGCGAGCTGGCCCGGCGCCGGTTCGGCCCGCCGGTCCGGCTGGAGGTCACCAACACCACCAGCGAACGAGTGCTGGCCTGGTTGCTGGCCGAGCTCGACGTCGACCCGGCCGATGCCGTCGAAGTCCCCGGACTGCTTGACCTGTCCAGTCTTTGGCAGCTCTACGGGATCGACAAGCCGGGCCTGAAGGATGCCCCGTTCGTGCCGGCCACCAACCCCGCGTTCGCCGAAGGAGAGACGCCCAAGAGCGTCTTCTCGACGTTGCGCGACGGAGATGTGCTGCTGCATCACCCGTACGAGTCGTTCGCCACCACCGTGCAGCGGTTCATCGAGCAGGCCGCGGCCGATCCCCGGGTGCTGGCCATCAAGCAGACCCTGTACCGCACCTCGGGCGATTCCCCCATCGTCGACGCGCTGATCTCGGCCGCGGAGGCCGGCAAGGAGGTGGTCGCCCTGGTCGAGCTGAAGGCCCGATTCGACGAGCAGGCCAACATCTCCTGGGCCAAGGCGTTGGAACGGGCCGGCGTGCACGTGGTCTACGGCCTGGTCGGGCTCAAGACGCACTGCAAGACCGCGCTGGTCATCCGGCAGGAGGGCAAGACCCTGCAGCGCTACTGCCACCTGGCGACCGGCAACTACAACCCCAAGACCGCGCGCATCTACGAAGATCTCGGGCTGCTGACGGCCGACCCGGACATCGGCGCCGACCTGACCGACCTGTTCAACGTGCTGACCGGCTATTCCCGGCAGACCGAGTACCGGAACCTGCTGGTGGCCCCGCAATCCATCCGCAGCGGGATCGTCACCCGGATCGAGCGGGAGATCGAGCACCAGCGGGCCGGGCGGGGCGGCCTGGTCCGGCTCAAGATGAACTCGATCGTGGACGAGCGGGTAATCGACGCGCTCTACCGGGCCTCCCGGGCCGGCGTGGCCGTCGACGTCACCGTCCGCGGGATCTGCGCCCTGCGCGCCGGCGTCCCCGGGTTGTCCGAGAACATCACCGTCCGCTCGATTGTCGGCCGGTTCCTGGAGCACTCGCGGATCTTCTACTTCCGCAACGGCGGCCAGCCGGTCGAGGGCGGCGGCAGCACCGAGGAGTACTGGATCGGCAGCGCGGACATGATGCACCGCAACCTGGACCGCCGGGTCGAGGTCCTGGTCCAGGTCAAGGACAAGGGTGCGACCGACCGGATGGCCCGGTTGTTCGAGCTGCTGACCGCGCCCGACACCCGCTGCTGGACCCTGGGTCCGGACGGTTGGACGCCCTCGCCGGTGGACGGTCCGGGGGTGGACATCCAGGAGGAGCTGCTGCGCGGCCGGGTGGCCCGTGGCGAGTGAGTCCGCCGCGGTGATCCGCGCCGCCGGCGCGGTGCTGTGGAAGCCGTCCCGACGGGACGGCCTGCGGATCGCCCTGGTGCACCGGCCGCGGTACAACGACTGGTCGCTGCCCAAGGGCAAGGCCGAGCACGACGAGGTCCCCCAGGTGACCGCGGCCCGGGAGGTCGAGGAGGAGACCGGTTTCCGGGCCGCCATCGGCCGTTCGCTGACCACGGTGTCCTACACCACCAGCGCCGGCCCGAAGACGGTGCAGTACTTCGCCGCTCGCCGGCTCGGCGGCTTCTTCGCGCCGAACAAGGAGGTCGATCGGCTGGAGTGGCTGTCCATGGACAAGGCCCGGGCCCGGATGAGCTACGAGTTCGACCGGGCGGTGCTGAGCACCTTCGCCCTGGAACCCGCGGCCCAGCAGGGGGTGCTGCTGGTGCGGCACGCGCGGGCCGGCCAGCGGGAGGCCTTCGTGGGCGACGACGCCCTGCGCCCGTTGGACGCCAAGGGCCGCCGGCAGGCGGCGGCCCTGGTCGGTGAGCTGGGCGTGTACGCGCCGACCACGGTGCACAGCGCGCCGCTGGAACGCTGCCGGGGCACGGTGGCTCCCCTGGCCGAGAAGCTGGGCACCGGCGTCGTGCCGGAGAAGTCGTTGTCCGAGGACGCCTACCGGGACGACCCGGCCGCGGCCCGGCGCCGGTTGGTCGACCTGGCGGTGGCCCAGCTGCCGGGCGAGACCACCGTGGTGTGCAGCCAGGGCGGCGTCATCCCGGGCGTGGTCAAGTCGCTGGCGACCCGGGACGACGTGCCGGTCGCCGGGGTCAGCACCCCGAAGGCGGCCTATTGGTTCCTGTCCTTCGACGGTCGCCGGCTGGTGCAGGCGGATCCCTATCCGGCGCCCCAGGTCTGAGCACCCGGGCCGGACCGCCACGGGGTCTGCCGCGCGCCCGGCACCCCACGAACCCGCCGCCAACGCCAGCGCCCCGGCCGACGTGGCGCGAGGCCACGTCCGCCGGGGCGGAGGTTCGAATCGGGGAAACCTGAACCGGACTGACGGGCCGGACTAGCTGGACGCGGCCGCCGCAGCCTTGGTGGCGGTCCGCCGGGCCGGCGCCTTGGTGGCCGTGGTCTTGGCGGCGGCCTTGGGCGCCGTCGCCGTCTTGGCCGCCGCGGCCGTCTTGGTCGCCCGGGTGCTGGCCGCCTTCGGAGCCGCCGCCGCCGCGGTCTTGGTTGCGGCGGAGCGCGTCCGGGTCGCGCCGGTGGTCGCCGTCGCGGCCGGCTTGGCCGCCGCCGCCCGGGTGCGGGTGGTGGTCGTCTTGGCCGGAGCCGCGGTGGACGCCGCGGCCCGGGTGCGGGTCGTGGTCGTCTTGGCCGGGGCGGCGGCGGCCGCGGCACGAGCGGCGGCCGCGGCGGCACGGGCCGTCAGCGGGGTGTTGCTCGGCTTGGGCAGCTTGACCGTGCCGGCGATGACGTCCTTGAAGTACTTGCCGGGACGGAAGGCCGGGACGTTGGTCTTGCGGACCTTGACCGCCTCGCCGGTGCGCGGGTTGCGCGCGGTGCGCGCCGCGCGGGCCCGCTTCTCGAAGACCCCGAAGCCCGAGATCGAGACGCTGCGACCCTTCTGGACCTCACGCTGAATGAGGTCGATCACGCCTTCGACCGCAACCTGCGCCTTCTTCTTGTCTCCGTCCAACCGCTCGGCGAGCTGGTTGATCAGGTCGGTCTTGTTCACTGTCCCTCCCGGGCACTCGGGCCCGCGGTACGTTGGGGGCCGATTGCTGGCACACGGTAGGCGCAAACCGGCGAAAGCGCTAGTGCGCCACGCCCAGGAACCAGTGCAGTCTAACGGTTCTCAGCTTCTCCACACGCTCGCCGGGAGCCGCCGGACCCGCCCCGCCCGCTCGTCCCGCCGTCGAGATCGACTGCGCGACAGACGATTCGAGATGCGGCGGGCCGGGCGGGCGGTTACTGGGTGACCGGCTTGAACGACGGCCGGGACGCCTCGAAATTGGTGATCTCATCGGCGTGCCGAAGGGTCAACGAGATGTCGTCCCAGCCTTCGAGCAGACGCCAACGGATGTACGGATCGATCTGGAATTTGATGACCAGGGACCCCGCGGTAATGGTCTGGGCCTGCAGGTCGACGGTCACCTCGGTGCCCGGTTCGTTTTCCAGCAGCTTCCACAGCAACTCGACCTCGTCCTGGGTCACCTGTGCGGCGACCAGCCCGGCCTTGGCCGAATTGCCCCGGAAGATGTCGGCGAAACGGGGCGAGATGACGACCCGGATCCCGTAGTCCATCAGCGCCCAAACCGCGTGCTCCCGCGACGATCCGGTGCCGAAGTCGGCCCCGGCCACGAGCACCGAGCCAGACCGGAAATCGGACTGGTTCAGCACGAATGTGGGATCGCCTCGCCAGGCGGCGAACAATCCGTCCTCGAATCCGGTCCGGGTGATCCGCTTGAGGTACACGGCCGGGATGATCTGGTCGGTGTCCACATTGGTCCGGCGCAGCGGAATCCCGACACCGGTATGGGTCGTGAATGCGTCCATCGTTGTCTCCTTGGGCAGCAGGTTCGGCGAAATCGGGACCGGGTCAGGCGTTCGATCCGGCCGGAACGGCCGCCGGCTCGAGATCGGCCGGGGAGGACAGGGTGCCGCGGACCGCGGTCGCCGCGGCGACCAGCGGCGAGACCAGGTGCGTGCGTCCGCCCTTGCCCTGACGACCCTCGAAGTTGCGGTTCGAGGTCGACGCGCTGCGCTCTCCGGGAGCGAGCTGGTCGGGGTTCATACCCAGGCACATCGAACAGCCCGCGCTGCGCCACTCGGCCCCGGCGTCCAGGAAGACCTGGTCCAGGCCCTCCTCCTCGGCTTGCGCGCGCACCCGCATCGAGCCGGGCACGACCAGCATGCGCAGCGTCGGGTCGATGCGCCGCCCGCGCAGGATGTCCGCGGCGGCCCGCAGGTCCTCGATCCGGCCGTTCGTGCAGGAGCCGAGAAAGACGGTGTCCACGTGGATCTGGCGCAGCGGCGTGCCCGGCGTCAGATCCATGTAGGACAGGGCCTTCTCGGTGGCCAGCCGCTCGTTGTCGTCGACCATGGCCTCCGGGTCGGGCACCACGTCGGACAGCGGCAGGCCCTGGCCGGGGTTGGTGCCCCAGGTCACGAACGGGGTCAGCGCGGAGCCGTCCAGGATCACCTCGGCGTCGAAGGTCGCGTCGTCGTCGGTGCGCAGCGAACGCCAGTACTCGACGGCCCGGTCCCAGTCCTGGCCCTTGGGCGCGTGGTCGCGGCCCTGGACGTAGGCGAAGGTGGTCTCGTCCGGCGCGATCATGCCGGCCCGCGCCCCGGCCTCGATCGACATGTTGCAGATCGTCATCCGGCCTTCCATGGACAGGGCCCGGATCGCCTCCCCGCGGTACTCCAGGACGTAGCCCTGGCCGCCGCCGGTCCCGATCTTGGCGATGACCGCCAGGATGATGTCCTTGGCCGTCACCCCGGGGGCCAGCGTGCCCTCGACGGTGATCGCCATCGTCTTGAACGGCTTGAGCGGCAGGGTCTGGGTGGCCAGCACGTGCTCGACCTCGCTGGTGCCGATGCCGAAGGCCAGCGCGCCGAACGCGCCGTGGGTGGAGGTGTGCGAGTCCCCGCAGACGATGGTCATGCCCGGCTGGGTGATGCCCAGCTGCGGACCGACCACGTGCACGATGCCCTGCTCGTAGTCGCCCATCGGGAACAGCCGGACGCCGAACTCGGCGCAGTTAGCCCGCAGGGTCTCCACCTGGGTGCGCGAGACCGGGTCCTCGATCAGCAGATTGCGGCTGCGGGTGCCGCCGTCGGCGTCGACCTGGAACAGGGTCGGCACATTGTGGTCCTCGGTGGCCAGCGTGAGGTCGGGCCGGCGCACCGGCCGGCCGGCCTGCCGCAGCCCGTCGAAGGCCTGCGGGCTGGTCACCTCGTGCACCAGGTGCAGGTCGATGTACAGCAGGTCGGGCTCGCCCTCCGCCGCGTGCACCACGTGCGCGTTCCAGACCTTCTCGGCAAGCGTCAGCGCCATCGCCAGTTTCTCCCTGTCACCCACAGGGATGTCCGGGGGCATTCGGCGGCCGGATGGACATCTCACTATGTGGGAATCTAGTATCGCCTCATGGGACAGCATAGCGGTATCGGTGTCCTGGACAAAGCCGTCGCCGTGCTCACCGCGGCGGCCGCGAACCCGTTGACGCTGGCCGAACTGTGTGCGGTCACCGGGCTGCCCCGGGCCACCGCGCACCGGCTGGCCGTCGGCCTGGAGGTGCACGGGCTGCTGACCCGGGACGCCGGCGGCCGGTGGTGCCAGGGACCGCAGCTGGCCGTGCTGGCGGCCGGGGCGCCCGACCCGCTGGTGCGGGCCAGCGCCGGGGTGCTGCCCGAGCTGCGGGACATCACCGGCGAGAGCGTGCAGGTCTACCGGGCCGACGGGCTGTCCCGGGTGTGCATTGCGGTGGCCGAACCGACCTCCGGGCTGCGGGACACGGTGCCGTTGGGGGCCCGGCTGCCGATGACCGCGGGTTCGGGTGCCCAGGTGCTGACCGCCTGGGCCGATCCGGCCTACCGGCGGGCAGTCCTGGCCCAGGCCGGCTTCACCGAACGGTCCCTGGACCAGGTGCGCCGGCGCGGCTGGGCGCAGTCGGTGGCCGAGCGCGAGGCCGGGGTGGCCTCGGCGTCCGCACCGGTCCGCTCACCCGCGGGCGAGGTGATCGCGGCGGTGTCGGTGTCCGGCCCGGTGGACCGGATGGGCCGGCAACCCGGTGTCCGCTGGGCACAGGACCTGGTGGCCGCGGCCCGCGCGTTGACCGCCGCCCTGGAACCGGCGTCCTGACCCCTTCGCGGGCCCGGGCCCGACACGAAAAAGGCCGGGCGCTCGCGCGCCCGGCCTGTTCCACTTCTGTAGCCCCGAAGGGATTCGAACCCTCGCTACCGCCGTGAGAGGGCGGCGTCCTAGGCCGCTAGACGACGGGGCCCTAGAACTACTCAGAACTTCAACATGTTCACCCGGCGACGCTGCCGAACCTCGAACATGCTACCCGACCGAAACGTGTGGCCACGCCAGCCGGACGCTGGGGTACTAGGACTCGAACCTAGAATGAGGGAATCAGAATCCCTAGTGTTGCCAATTACACCATACCCCAAGGGCCCCATTGACCTTCCGGCCGGCCGGGGCACCGGCAGACAATACTACCGGCCCGGTGCTCTCATCCCAAATGCAGCCCGTCGGCGTCGACGACGAGCTCGTCCAGGGTGGCGATCTGGACGACCGCACCGGCCGCGGCGGCCTGGTCCGGCCGGGCGAGTCCGGCTCGATTGAGCCACACCGGGGCCAACCCGGCGGCTGCGGATCCCAGCACGTCGACATCCCAGCGGTCTCCCACGTAGGCCAGCTCGGCCGGCGCCCGGCCGAGCCGCTCGGCGGCCAGCCGAAAGATCTGCGGGTCCGGCTTGGCCACGCCCAGATCGCCGGAATAGAACCCGTCCGCGGCCAGCTCGTCCAGCCCCACCGCCGCGAGCTTGGCCCGCTGATGCGGCCCGTCGCTGTTGGACAGCACGTGCACGGCGATACCGGCCCGCCGCAGCCGGTCCAGCGCCGGCCGGACGTCGGCGAACGCGCGGAAGTGCCCAAAGATCGCCTCGTGCCGCCGCTGCTCCATCAGCTCGTGGTCCAGTTCGCGGGCCGCGGGTCGATCGATCGCCTGGAGGAAGGCCGCCATCCGGCTGCGCCGCATCTGGTCGAAGTCCAGCTCACCGAGGGTGAAGCGGGTGTACTCCCGTTCCGAGACCTGGCGCCAGGCCCGGTGCGCGGCCTCGAGCAGGTCCTGATCCGCGGTGGTGTCACGCCCCGGACCGGCCCCCAGCGCGGCCAGCACCAGATCGGACAGCGCGGCCCGGGCCGCACCGGCGAAGTCGATGAGGGTGTCGTCGACGTCGAACAGGACGGCGGACAGCGGGCCGCCCGGCCGGGGACCGCCCTCAGGCACCAGCCGGGCCCGCGGGCACGAGGGCCCGGGCGGCCCGCAGCCGGGTCAGCGCGACGTCGCGACCGAGCAACTCCATCGACTCGTACAGCGGCGGGGAGACCGTCCGCCCGGTGACGGCGACCCGGACCGGCCCGAAGGCCACGCGGGGCTTGAGCGCCAGGCGGTCGATCAGCCGGGCCTTGAGCTCGGTCTCCAACGCGGCCGCGGTGAACTCGGGCACCGTCTGGGCCGCGGCGATCGCCTCGTCCAGCACTGGGGCGGCGTCGGCCTTGAGCACCTTGGCCGCCGCGGCCTCGTCGACGGCGAAGTCGTCGCCGGCGAACAGGAACTCGGCCATGGTGGCCGCCTCGGACAGCAGCGCGGAGCGTTCCTGAACCAGCGGGGCGACGGCCGCGACCAGCACACGCTGCTCATCGGACGGCTCGGCCGGCAGCGTCCCGGTGGCCGCGAGGTAGTCGGCCAGCCGGCCGGCGAAGTCCTCGGGTCCGAGCAACCGGATGTGCGCGCCATTGATCGCGGTGGCCTTCTTGCGGTCGAAGCGGGCCGGGTTGCCGGAGATCCGCGTCCCGTCGAAGGCGCCGACCAGCTCGGCCGGGGTGAAGATGTCCCGGTCCTCCCCACCTACCGCCGGCAGCGACCAGCCCAGCAGGGCCAGGTAGTTGACCATGCCCTCGGTGATGAACCCGTCGTCGCGGTACTGGAACAGGTTCGACTGCGGGTCCCGCTTGGACAGCTTGCGGTTACCCTCGCCGGTGACGAACGGCAGGTGCCCGAACTGGGGCACCAGCTCCGCCCGCCCGATGTCGATCAGCGCCTCATACAGCGCGATCTGCCGCGGCGTGGAGGGCAGCAGGTCCTCACCGCGCAGCACGTGGGTGATCCCCATCAGCGCGTCGTCGACCGGGTTGACCAGGGTGTAGAGCGGGTCACCGGTGCCGCGGACCAGGACGGGGTCGGGCACCGTCCCGGCCGGGAAGACGACCCGGCCGCGAACCAGGTCGTCGAACCCGATGTCCCGGTCGGGCATCCGCAGCCGGAGCACCGGCGCCCGGCCGGCTGCCGTGGCCGCCTCGATCAGGACGGGATCGGGAGTGCGGTCGTAGTTGTCGTAACCGAGCTTGGGGTCGCGGCCGGCGGCCAGGTGCCGCGCGGTGACGTCCTCGGCGGTGGAATGCGACTCGTACAGGTGCCCGGCGGCCACCAGTTCGGCGACCACCTCGCGGTAGATCTCGCCGCGCTGGCTCTGCCGGTAGGGGGCGTGCGGGCCGCCGATCCCGGGACCCTCGTCCCAGTCCAGGCCCAGCCAGGTCATCGCGTCGACGATTGCCTCGTAGGACTCCTCGGAGTCCCGGGCGGCGTCGGTGTCCTCGATCCGGAAGACGAAAGTGCCGCCGTGGTGCCGGGCGAACGCCCAGTTGAACAGGGCGGTGCGGGCCAACCCGACATGCGGGGTACCGGTCGGCGAGGGGCAGAAGCGAGCGCGAACCGGGCGCGAATCCGGCCGATCCGCCGGCGAAGGTGTCTGTGTCATGGCAGGACCGACCCTATCGCCCCACCCCCGCTCCCCCGGCACGGATCAGATCCCCCACCCCCACCCCCGCGCGGATCAACTCCCCCACCCCCCGCTCACCCGCGCGGATCAACTTCCCCAGCGCGGATGAACCTGCACCGAATGTGACCGGTGGGACAGCAGGACACGACTTCATCCGCGCGGACCCGGCTGGCGGCCTTGCGCGGATGAACCTGCACCGAATGTGATTGGTGGGACAGGAGTCGACGACTTCGGCCGCGCCGGCGAAGATGATCCGCGCGGGAAGGAGGGGGCCGGCAGGAAGGACGGGGCGGGAGAGGGGGCGCGCGGGGCGGTCAGCGGGCCTGGATGGGATTGGTCAGGGTGCCGATGCCCTCGACGGTGATGGAGATGCTCTGGCCGGCGACCATGGGCCCGACGCCGGCCGGGGTGCCGGTGAGCAGGACGTCGCCGGGCAGCAGCGTCATGATGCCGCTGACGTACTCCAGGAACTCGCCGATCGAGAAGACCATGTCGGCGGTGGACCCGTCCTGCACGACCACGTCGTCCAGCTCGGTGGTGATCCGCAACTCGGAGGGATCCAGCTCGGTCTCGATCCACGGGCCGAGCGGGCAGAACGAGTCGTAGCTCTTGGCCCGGGTGAACTGAACGTCGGCCTTCTGCTGGTCGCGGGCGGTGACGTCGTTGCCGACGGTGTAGCCCAGGATGACCGAGGCGGCGTCCTCGGCCTTGACGTCCCGACAGGGCTTGCCGATGACCACGGCCAGTTCGCCCTCGTAGTCCACCCGCGCCGAGTTCGCCGGCAGCTTGATCGCCGCGTTCGGCCCGATGACGCTGGTCGAGGGCTTCATGAACAGGATCGGGCTGGTCGGCACGGGGTTGCCCAGCTCGGCCGCATGGTCGCGGAAGTTGCGACCCAGGCACAGCACCTTGGACGGCAGGATCGGCGCCAGCAACCGGACATCGGCCAGCGGCCAGGACTTGCCGGTGAAGGTCGGCGCGCCGAACGGGTGGTCGGCGATCTCCCGGGCCCGCTGCTCGCTGCCGTCGGGCCCGTCGATGGCCACGAAGGCAACGCCGTCGGGATGGGCAATTCGGGCCAGTCGCATGCGAGAGGAGCCTTTCGAGGCGGTCGGGCGGGTCAGGTGGGCAGGACGGGGTTTCCCGTCGACGAGGGCAGGACGTAGACGAGTGCGTCGACCAGCGCCTGCCAGGAGGCCTCGACGACGTTGGCGTGCACGCCCACGGTGGTCCATTCCTGGGGGCCGCGCAGGCCCTGGATCGAGCTGGACACCAACACCCGGGTGATCGAGTCGGTGCCGGCATGGCCGGCCAGGATGCGGACCTTGTAGTCGACCAGTTCGACCTCGTTGAGCTCCGGGTAGCGCTCGGCGACGGCGCTGCGCAACGCCGAGTCCAGGGCGTTGACCGGTCCGTTGCCCTCGGCGGTGGTGATGATCCGCCGGTCGCCGACATGCACCTTCACCGTGGCCTCACTGCTGACCGTGCCGCCGGTGTTCTCCACGATCACCCGGTAGGACTCGAGGGTGAACGGCCGCGGCGGCACCTCGACGCCGGCCGCGGCGGCGTCGGTGGCCGCCAGCTCGTCGCGGATCAGCAGCTCGAAGGAGGCGTCCGCCGCCTCGTACGACCAGCCGGCGGCCTCACGGTCCTTGACCGCGTCGACGATCCGGCCCACCGCGTCGGTGCGCCCGGCCAGATCGACGCCGAGTTCCTTGGCCTTGAGCTCGACCGAGGCCCGGCCGGCCATCTCGGTGATCAGGATGTGCATGTCGTTGCCGACGACGGTCGGGTCCAGGTGGTTGTACAGGTCCGGGTCGACCTTGATCGCCGAGGCGTGCAGGCCGGCCTTGTGCGAGAACGCGGACGAGCCGACGTAGGCCTGGTGGGTGTTGGGGGCGATGTTGGCCAGCTCGGCCAGCGCATGCGAAACCCGCATCATCTCCGGCAGCGCGCCCTCCGGCAGCACAGGCAGGTTCATCTTGGTGGTCAGGTTGCCCACCACCGCGAACAGGTCGGCGTTGCCGGCCCGCTCGCCGTAACCGTTGGCCGTGCACTGCACATGGGTGGCCCCGGCCTGCACCGCGGCGACCGTGTTGGCCACCGCGCAGCCGGTGTCGTCCTGGCAATGGATGCCGACGCGGAAGCCGCCGCGCTCGCGGACCTCACGGACCACCCGCTCGATGCCCATCGGGAGCATGCCGCCGTTGGTGTCACACAGCACGACCACGTCGGCGCCGGCACTCACCGCCGCCTCGGCCACCCGCAGCCCGTAGTCCCGGTCGGCGGCGTACCCGTCGAAGAAGTGCTCGCAGTCCAGGAACACCCGCCGGCCGTGGTCGACCAGCAGCCGCACGGTGTCCCCGACCATGGCCAGGTTCTCGCTCAGCGTGGTGCGCAGGGCGCGTTCCACATGCCGCACGTCGGACTTGGCGACCAGCGTGATCACCTCGGCCCCGGAGTCGAGCAGGGCCCGGACCTGCGGGTCCTGATCGGCCCGGGTGCCGGCCTTACGGGTGGCCCCGAAGGCGACCAGCTTGGCCGTGGTCAGCGCCAGCTCCCCGGCCGCGGCCCGGGCGAAGAACTCGGTGTCCTTGGGCATCGCCCCCGGCCAGCCACCCTCGATGAAGCCGACCCCCAGCTCGTCGAGCAGCGTCGCGACCGCGATCTTGTCGGCCACCGAGTAGGTGATGCCCTCGCGCTGGGCACCGTCGCGCAGCGTGGTGTCGAAGACGTGGAAGGCATCGCCCAGCGGCGAGCTGCGACGGGTCGCAACTCGCGGCGGGGCAACCGGCGAGACGGCGGAGGTGGTCGACACGGTCATGGTCACGGCATTCGTCAGGGGTGGCTGGAACGGATCAGCTGGAGGCCAGGGCGGCCAACCGGTCGCCGATGGCCGTGGTCCGGCCGACGGACCCACTCTGCCGGGTTGCCAGGTCGAAGGCCACCGCGGCCTCCACCCGCCGGGCCGCCTCGGGCAGGCCCAGGTGGTCCAGCAGCAGGGCCACCGACAGCACGGTGGCCGTCGGGTCCGCGGTCCCGGTGCCGGCGATGTCCGGCGCACTGCCGTGCACCGGCTCGAACATGCTCGGGTTGGTGCGCGAAACGTCCAGGTTGCCGGAGGCGGCCAGCCCGATGCCGCCGGAGACGGCGGCGGCCAGGTCGGTGAAGATGTCGCCGAACAGGTTGTCGGTGACCACGACGTCGAACCGGCCCGGGTCGGTGACCAGGTAGATCATGGCCGCGTCCATGTGGCAGTAGGCGACGGCGACGTCCTGGTACTCCATGGACACCTCCTCGACCACGCGGCTCCACAACTGGCCGGAGTGCACCAGCACGTTGGTCTTGTGCACCAGGGTCAGGTGCCGGCGGGGACGGCGGGCGGCCCGCTCGAACGCGTCCCGCACGACGCGTTCGACGCCGAAGTAGGTGTTCAGCGAGACCTCGGTGGCGATCTCGTGCGGGGTGTCCTTGCGCAGGATGCCGCCGTTGCCGACGTACGGGCCCTCGGTGCCCTCCCGCAGCACGACCAGGTCGATGGCCTTGTCCCCGGCCAGCGGCCCGGGCACGCCCGGGTAGAGCCGGGCCGGCCGCAGGTTCACGTGGTGATCGAGCTCGAACCGCAGCCGCAGCAGCAGGCCGCGCTCCAGGATCCCCGAGGGCACGGTCGGATCGCCGACGGCGCCGAGCAGGATCGCGTCGTGCTCGCGCAGTTCGCGCAACACCGAGTCCGGGAGCAACTCACCGGTCCGGTGCCAGCGCGCCGCACCGAGGTCGTACTCGTTGGTCTCGACGTCGGGCACGACGCCGCGCAACACCTTCAGTCCCTCGGCCACCACCTCTGGACCGATGCCGTCACCGGGGATGACCGCCAGCTTCATTGTTGACCTCTCTCATGCCATGGGGCGGGCCGTCACGCCGCGGGGGCACTGCACCCCTTACCCGGACCCGTATCGAGCCCGGCAAAGGGTACCGTCCGACGAACGATGGAGTTTGCGCTCGGTAGGCGCCGGGTCACTCGGCCGGGATGCCCCGCACCTGGATGGCCTCGATCGCGGCACCGATCCTGTCGAGCAGGGCCTGGTCGGGCAGCCGGTCCACCCGCAGCACCATGATCGCCGCGTGGCCGTCCAGCTCCTGGGACAGCTGGGCCGCCTCGATGTTGGTGCCCTGCTCGCCGAGCAGCGCGCCGATGGTGCCCATCACGCCGGGCCGGTCACCGTAGGCGAAGACCAGCAGGTTGCCCTCGGCCCGCAGGTCGAAGTGGCGCCCGTTGATCTCGATCAGCTTGGCCACCTGCCGGGGCCCGGACAGCGTGCCGGAGACGGTCCGCTGAGAACCGTCGGCCATTGCCGCCCGCAGCCGCACCGAGGACCGGAAGTCGCCGATCTCCTCGGTGGACTCGCCGGTCAGGGTCAACCCGTGCTCGGCGGCCAGGGCCGGCGCGTTGACGAAGGTGACGGCGTCGGTGATGACGCTGCCGAAGATGCCGCGGACGGCGGCCAGCTGCAGGATCGAGGTATCCATCGCGGCCAGGTCGCCGCGGACCTCGACCGAGACCTGACTGGGCACGCCGCCGGTGACCGCGGTGAGGATGGTGCCCAGCCGCGACACCAGCGGGATCCACGGCTGCAGCTCGTCCGAGACCGGGCCGGCCGCCTGCACGTTCACCGCGTCAGGGACGAAATCGCCGCGCAGCGCGAGCTTGACCGACCGGGCGACGGCGGTGCCGGCCTTGTCCTGGGCCTCGTTGGTGGAGGCGCCCAGGTGCGGGGTGAGCACCGTGTTGGGGGCGGTCCGCAGGGGGCTGTCGGCGCCCAGCGGCTCGTTGACGAACACGTCGAGTCCGGCCCCGGCCACCCGGCCCTCGGTGAGCGCGTCGGCCAACGCCTGCTCGTCGATGAGTCCACCGCGGGCGGCGTTGACGATGATCACCCCGGGCTTGACGGTGGCCAGCTCGGCCGCGCCGATCAGCCCCAGCGTCTCGGGCGTGCGGGGCAGGTGGATGGAGATGATGTCGGCGGTGGCCAGCAGCGTCGGCAGGTCGACCAGGCGCACGCC
This sequence comes from Nakamurella multipartita DSM 44233, assembly GCF_000024365.1. Lineage (NCBI taxonomy): Bacteria > Bacillati > Actinomycetota > Actinomycetes > Nakamurellales > Nakamurellaceae > Nakamurella > Nakamurella multipartita. Next base: position 1,624,653 of record NC_013235.1, on the reverse strand, counting down.
GAGGGCGGCCGCGCGGGCCGGCTGCAGGTATGGGTCGTAGGCGATGACGCTGGTGCCGAACGCCGCGATCCGGGCGGCGAACAGCTGGCCGATGCGGCCCAGGCCGACCACGCCAACCGTCTTGTCGGCGATCTCGACGCCGGTGAACTTGCTGCGCTTCCACTCCCCCGCGCGGAACGAGGCGTCAGCGGCGGGGATCTTGCGGGCCACCGAGAGCAGCAGCGCGATGGCGTGCTCGGCCGCGGTGATGATGTTCGACTGGGGGGCGTTGACCACCAGCACGCCCTTGGCGGTGGCCGCAGGCACGTCCACGTTGTCCAGGCCGATGCCGGCCCGGGCGACGACCTTGAGCTGCGGCGCGGCCGCGAGCGCCTCGGCGTCCATCGTGGTCGCCGACCGGATCAGCACCGCGTCGGCGTCCTTGAGGGCCGGAAGCAGGGCGCTGCGATCGGCGCCGTCCACGTGCCGGATCTCGACCTCGGAGCCGAGGACGTCCAGGGCGGACTGGGCCAGTTGCTCGGCGATCAGCACGACGGGTTTGGGCACGGCTTGTCATCTCCACGGTCGGTCGGGGCTGGCGGCGCTCGATCCGGCCGGCTCACGCCGGCGATCACTGGGCAACCACGGACGTGCGGCGAGTCGGCCGTGCGCGTCCGGGCAATCATGCTACTTGGCCTTTGCTCGGCCACCGACCGGTGGTTCGCCGCGACCGCCGGCCCGACGCTCCCGTCTCCTCGCAGTCCGACGTCGGCACCCGGGCGTCAATTCACACCGATGGCGGTATCAAGTCGGTTGCGAACCTCTCCTGGAGTCACAGGCAGCGATATCGTCCTTGCGTGCATCGTGGTCGACAAACCGTCGGCCGGCGCTCCGACAGAACGGAACCCCCATGAGCACATCCCCCGGTTACCCCGGCAGCGGCAACGACCCGTACAGCACGCCTAATCAGCCGAGCGCGGCCGGCGCCAACCCCTACGAGCAGCCCAGCTACCCGCCGGTCGGCCAGTACCCGGGCGGCGCCCAGGGCTACCCGCCGGCCGGGGCCTACGGCGCCGGACCGACCCTGGCCCGCCCGGGCATGGTGACCGCGGCCGCGGTCCTGGCCTTCGTGGTCGGTGGCCTGGCCATCCTCGGCGGCCTGCTGGCCCTGTTCGCCGGCAGCGCGCTGACCGGTTACATCGGCGGGCTCGGCGGCCTGGTGATCGTGATCTCGATCCTGATCCTGGCCGTCGGCGCCCTGTACATCTGGGCCGGCGTGATGGCCTTGCAGGGCAAGAACGCCAAGATCCTGACCATCGTGGCGATCGCCGCGTCCGCCCTTCAGTTGCTGAGCATGATCAGCGACTTCAGCACCAGTTCGCTGATCGGGCTGGCCATCTCGGTCGCCATCATCGCGCTGCTGCTGCAGCCGGTCAGCAAGGCCTGGTTCAAGGCCAAGGGCGCCCCCACCTTCTAATCACCGCATCGCCCGAGACGAAAGAGGCCGGTGTCCTCATGAGCACTCCCGGATACCCCCAGGATCCGTACGCATCGGGACCGCCGCAGGGCGGGTCCTACGGCCAGCCGCCCAACTACGGCCAGAACCCCGGCTACGGGGCCGGACAGCCCGGTTACGGACAGCCCGGCTATCCCGCCGCCGGCCATCCCTCCGGCGGGTTCCAGCAGCCCTACTCCGGCCCGCCCCCGCAGGCCGGATACGGGCAGTACCCGCCGCCGCAGTACGCGGCCGGCTACCCCGGCTACGGTCAGCCGGCCAAGACCGGCCGGCCCGGCATGGTCACCGCGGCCGCCGTGCTCGCCTTCGTCTGGGGCGGGCTGGGGATCTTGTTCTCGATCTTCGGACTGCTCGCCGGCAGCATCCTGACCACGGCGAGCACCGCCGTCTGCAACTCGCAGACCTACTACGACGCCGACACCGCCGCTGCCTGTAGCTCGGTCAACAGTGTCGGCGGGTGGCTGATCGCCATCACCATCGGCACCATCGTCGTCGCCGCGCTGATGATCGCCGGTGGGGTCACCGCCCTGAACGGCAAGAACGGCCAGATCCTGGTCATCGCCTGTGCGGTCTACGCGATCCTGGCGATCCTGTCGATCATCCTGTCCGGGTTCGGCTTCACCTTCCTGCTCGGCTTCGTCATCCCGGTGCTGATCGTGGTGTTCCTGCTCAACACCCAGTCCCGGGCCTGGTTCCGCTCGGTCGGCGGTCGCACCTTCTGAGCCAGTACGGCCCGGCCGATGCCGGCCGACCAAAAAGGGCGGCGCCCCCGGATCTCTCCGGTGGCGCCGCCCTTTCGGCGTGCGGGGTCGGGTCAGCCGCGCGCGGCGGTGCCCTCGTAGTCGTCGGTCACGGCGACCCAGCTCATCAGCGGCCGGAGCTTGCGCCCGGTCTCCTCGATCGGGTGCTGCTCCTGCTCGGCCCGCAGCTTCTTGAACTCGGGCGCGCCAGCGTCCTGGTCGGCGATGAACCGGGCGGCGAAGGTGCCGTCCTTGATCTCGGCCAGGATCGTGGCCATGTTCTCCTTGACGTGATCGTCCACGACCCGCGGGCCGGAGACGTAGTCGCCGTACTCGGCGGTGTCGGAGACCGACCAGCGCTGCTTGGCGATGCCGCCCTCGTACATCAGGTCGACGATCAGCTTGAGCTCGTGCAGGCACTCGAAGTAGGCGATCTCCGGCTGGTAGCCGGCCTCGACCAGGGTCTCGAAGCCCTGCTGGACCAGCCGGGACATGCCGCCGCAGAGCACGGCCTGCTCACCGAACAGGTCGGTCTCGGTCTCCTCCGGGAAGGTCGTCTTGATCACGCCGGCCCGGGTGCCGCCGATCGCCCGCGCGTAGGACAGGGCCAGCGCCTGGGCGCCGCTGGTGGCGTCCTGCTCGACCGCGATCAGGCAGGGCACCCCCTTGCCGTCGACGAACTCGCGACGGACCAGGTGACCCGGTCCCTTGGGGGCGATCATGATGACGTCGACATCGGCCGGCGGCTTGATGTAGCCGAAGCGGATGTTGAAGCCGTGCCCGAAGGCCAGCGCCTTGCCGGCGGCCAGGTGCGGCTCGATCGACTCGGCGTAGACGTGCCGCTGCACATGGTCCGGGGTCAGGATCATGATCACGTCGGCCTCAGCGGCCGCCTCGGCCGGGGTGACCACGCGCAGGCCCTGGTCGGCAGCCTTCTGCCGGGACTTCGAGCCCTCGGGCAGACCGACGCGGACGTCGACGCCGGAATCGCGCAGGCTCAGCGAGTGAGCGTGGCCCTGCGAGCCGTAGCCGATGACGGCGACCTTGCGCCCCTGGATGATCGACAGATCGGCGTCGTCGTCATAGAAGATCTCCACGGCCATTGGGTGTGCTCCTGCTTTCTCTCGTGCTGTGCAGCGGCAGGACCCGTCTGGCCCCGCCGAGGTGGTGCGATGAACGTCGGGGGTCAGTCTGCCCTGCTGCTGGTGGAGGTGATGGACCGCGGCCCCCGGCCGAGGGCCACCATGCCGGACTGCACCATCTCCCGGACGCCGAACGGCTCCAGCATCTTGACCAGGGCGTCCAGCTTGTCGCTGGTGCCGGTGGCCTCGACGGTCAAGGCGTCCGGGGTGATGTCGATGATGTGCGCCCGGAACATGTCCACGATCGTGACGATCTGCGGCCGGCTCGCGGCGTCCGAGCGCAGCTTGATCAGCAGCAGCTCCCGCTGCACCGCCTGGGCCGGCGGCAGCTCGACGATCTTGAGCACGTTGACCAGCTTGTTGAGCTGTTTGGTGACCTGTTCCAACGGGAGCCCCTCAACCGCGACCACGATGGTCATCCGCGAGACCTCGGGGTTCTCGGTCGGCCCGACCGCCAGGGAATGGATGTTGAAGCCGCGCCGTGAGAACAGCGAGGACACCCGGGCGAGCACGCCGGGCTTGTTCTCCACGAGCACGGACAACGTGTGGCGGGACAAGGGATTCCTACTCCTCGGTGGGGTCGGGCCGTAGGCACGGGCAACCGACCGGACAGGCTATCGGGTGGTGGAGCGGCGACCGGCCGCGCGGGTCACTCCTCGTCGAAGAGTGGGCGGATGCCGCGGGCGGCCATGATCTGGTCGTTGCCGGTACCGGCGGCGACCATCGGCCACACCTGGGCGTCCGCCCCGACGGTGAAGTCGACCACGACCGGCCGGTCGTTGATCTCCATCGCCGCCTGGATCGTCTTGTCGACGTCCTCCTTGGACTCGCAGCGCAGCCCGACGCAGCCGTAGGACTCGGCCAGCATCTTGAAGTCCGGGATGCGGTGCTTGTGCGTGCCCAGGTCGGTCTGCGAGTAGCGCTCGCCGTAGAACAGCGTCTGCCACTGCCGGACCATGCCCAGGTTGCCGTTGTTGATGATGGCGACCTTGATCGGGATGCCCTCGATCGCGCAGGTGGCCAGCTCCTGATTGGTCATCTGGAAGCAGCCGTCGCCATCGATCGCCCAGACAACCGCGTCCGGCCGGCCCATCTTGGCCCCCATCGCCGCCGGCACCGCGTAGCCCATGGTGCCCAGACCGCCCGAATTCAGCCAGGTGAAAGGCTTTTCATACTTGATGAACTGGGCCGCCCACATCTGGTGTTGGCCGACACCGGCCGCGTAGATCGCGTCCGGACCGGCAATGGCGCCGAGCCGTTCGATCACGTACTGCGGCGAGAGCGAGCCGTCGGCCGGCCAGTCGTACCCCAGCGGGAAGGTCTCCCGGAAGTCGTCCAGCTCGGCCCACCAGGCGGTGAGATCCGCGACCACGCCGGAGGCCTGCTCGGCGGCGACGGCGACCACCAGGTCGGCGATCACCTCGCCGACGTCACCGACGATGGGCACGTCGGCGACCCGGTTCTTACCGATCTCGGCCGGGTCGATGTCGGCGTGGATGACGGTCGCGCCGGGCGCGAAGGTCGAAAGCTGGCCGGTGACCCGATCGTCGAACCGGGCGCCGAGGGCGATGATCAGGTCCGCCCGCTGCATACCCGCCACTGCCGCCACGGTGCCGTGCATCCCCGGCATCCCCAGGTGCTGGATGTGCGAATCGGGGAACGCGCCGCGGGCCATGAGCGTGGTGACGACCGGAATACCGGTCGACTCGGCCAGCTGTCGAAGGGACTCGGTCGCCCGAGCCTTCAACACCCCACCACCGACGTAGAGCACCGGACGACGCGAAGACGCGATGAGCTTCGCGGCGGCGGCGATCTGTCCCGCGTGCGGCCGCATGGTCGGCCGGTAACCCGGGAGATGGACATCCGGCGGCCAGACGAAGGTGGTCTCCGACTGCAGGACGTCCTTGGGGATGTCCACCAGGACAACACCGGGTCGGCCGGTTGCTGCCAGGTGGAACGCGGCCGCGATCGTTTGTGGGATCTCGGCCGGATCGGTGACGAGGAAGTTGTGCTTGGTGATCGGCATCGTGATGCCGCAGATGTCGGCCTCCTGGAAGCCGTCGGTGCCGATCATCGATCGGCCGACCTGGCCGGTGATGGCCACCATCGGCACCGAGTCCATCTGCGCGTCGGCGATCGGGGTGACCAGGTTGGTCGCGCCGGGCCCGGAGGTCGCCATGCAGACCCCGACCCGACCGCTGGCCTGTGCGTATCCCGTGGCCGCGTGCCCGGCACCCTGCTCGTGGCGGACCAGCACGTGGCGGACCTTGGTGGAGTCCAGCAACGGGTCATAGACCGGCAGCACCGCGCCGCCGGGGATGCCGAAGACGACGTCGACGCCCGCTTCTTCCAGGGATCGGACGACCGACTTGGCGCCGGTCACCCGCTCAACCGTGCGGGTCGTCGCTGAACTCGAGGCAGCGCTCGAGCCGGCGCTTGCCCCGGCCTGCGGGCCGGCGGGCGGTATGACAGCCAGGCGTTCTGCGGTGCGACCCTGCGTCATCGGAACCTCTTCTTCGCTGTGTTCTGCGCGGTGCGGGTTTGTGTTTCCTGCATGTGACATGCCCCAGGCAACAAAAAACCCCTCGTCACCGGGGTGCGGTGTCCAAGGGGTGGCGCGTCGTCGCCGGATCGGCGAAGACGCGCTAACTGATTACGAGGAGCTGAGCCACCCCGGCAGAGTAGGACGCGATTCGACACGCTGTCAAACGGCGGCGTGGACGACGCGCCTCGCCGGGGGCCTCGACCGTCCGGTGTGGATGGATTCAGCCGCTCCCGCGTCGCCGTACCCTGATGCGCGTGACGAGCCGGCCCGCGACGGGGGTGCCCGACCAGGCGCCGATGCCGCCTGCCCCGCTCTCATCGGCGGCGGAGGCGACCCCGGCACCCGGCTCCCCACCCGCACCGGTCGAGACGCCACCGATCGGCTCACTGCCGCTGGTCGGCGACGAGGTCAAGGAGCGTCAGCGGCTGTCCCGGCGGGTGATCTCCTACTGGCGGTGGCGGTGGCTGCTCAGCCTGCTGCCGGCCCTGCTGCTGCTGGCCGCGCTGGCCATCGTGATCCCCTGGGGCGACGCCTGGCTGCGCTGGTCGGCGTTTCTCGTGCTCGCCGTCGCCGCCTTCGTCGCCCTGATCATCCTGCCGCCGATCCGGTACCGGGTGTTCTGGTACGCCATCTCCCCCACCGAGATCGACATCCAGCACGGGATCATCTTCATCAAGCGCAGCGTGATTCCGATGAACCGGGTGCAGAGCATGCGGGTGGAGCGGGGGCCCATCGCCGACCACTTCCAGATGTCCACGCTGCGGATCTCGACCGCGGCCAGCACCCTGTCGGTCTCCGGCCTGGGCCGCCCCGAGGCCGACGAGGTCTGCACCCGGATCAGCCAGCTCGCCGACGTGGCCGACGACCTGTGAGAGCGCCCGATGACGGCCGATGACTGCTGAGACGGTGCCGCCCAGCGCGCTCGGCGTGGCCGTCCCCGACACCCGGCTGCACCCGATCTACCTGGTTACCGAGACGGCCAACACCGTGCGCCAGGCCATCCCGTTCCTGGTCGTGACCATCCTGGGCGGGGCGCCCTGGCAGGTGAACGTCGCCCTGTTCGTGCTGATCATGATGGTCGCCACCGCCCAGTGGTACGTGCGCAAGTACTCGGTGATCGGCGGGGTGCTGCGGGTCCGCAGCGGCCTGGTCAACCGGACGATCCGGATCGTGCCGATCACCCGGATCACCGCCCTGGAGGCCCATCGCTCGCTGACCCAGCGGCTGATCGGGGTGTGGGGGCTCAAGGTGCAGTCGCCCGGGGACGGCGCCGGGTCGGTGGTCAGCCTGGCCAGCCTGTCCGGCCGGCGGCTGGACGAGCTGCGGGTTGCGCTGGAGTCCGGCCGCTCGCACCACCCGGCCGCCGAACACCCGGCGGGCCGCTCGACCATCCGGCGCTACCTGGCTTGGCGGCACACCGAGTCGATCACGGACGGCCCGGACGTGATCGCGGTGCTGACCACCCCGGACATGCTGCTGGCCACGGTCACCAACAACACCATCCCGCTGATCTTCGCCGGCGCCATGGTGGTCTGGTTCCGGTTCTCCCAGTTCGTGCCGGAACGGGCCGCGGACGTCATGAAGACCTCCGTCGAACCCCGCGGCGTGCTGGCCGTGATCGTCGCGCTGATCGTGGTGGCGATCGTCGGCGGCGTGGTGTTCGGCGCGCTGCGGCTCAACCAGTTCACCCTGATCCGGGACGGCGAGGTCATCCGCAACACCCGCGGGCTGCTGGGCAAGCAGGCCGCCACGATCCCGGTGAAGCGGATCCAGGCGGTCCGCATCGTCGAGGGCTTGACCCGCACGATGTTCGGCTACTGCAGCCTGCAGGTCGAGGTGGCCGGGTTCGGCCGGGCCAACGCCAATCAGCGGATCCTGTTCCCGTTCGTCAAGACCGAACGCGCGAACGCGCTGATCCGCCGGGCCCTGCCCGAACTGGCCCTGCCCCAGCAGGAACTGCTGCCCATCCCCAAGCGGATCCACCGCAAGTACCTGGTCGTGCCGCTGAACTATGCCTACGGGTTCACCCTGCTGCTGCTGTTGTTGCCCGGATGGTGGGCGCTGCTGGCGATCCTGCCCATCCCGCTGGCCGTGCTGCTGGGCTGGACCCGGGCCCGCGAGGGCCGCTGGCAGATCGACGAGGAGACGGTGACCCTGCGCTGGCGGCGGGTGCTGGCCCGCAACACGGTCATCGCCCACCGGTCGGGGGTGCAGAGCACCGAGTGGCTCAGCTCGCCGTGGAAGGCCAAGGCCCATGTCGCCGGATTCAAGCTGCGCTTCTCCTCCGGTCGCGGCGCCAAGATCCACTACATGGCCGACCGGGACGCGCTCCTGCTGCTGCACGCGGTCGGCCGGCCCGACCTGGCCGCCGATCCGGACCCGGCGATGCCGGCCGCCGATCGCAAGCACTGATCGCGCCGCGGATCGGGGATCACCGGTGGGGGCTGATCGTGGGGACCGCTGACGCCGGACCAACGGCCGGATCCGTACCGTGGACGGTGATGCCATCCGTGCCCGCCCCCGACCGGCTGCGCCCCCGACGGGCGCGCCGGGTCCTGCCGATCGCCCTGCTGGCGTTCGGCCTGCCGTTGGCGGCCTGCGCCGACTTCTCCACCGAGCCCCCGGCCTTCACCGTGCAGCCGTCGCTGACCGCGCGTGCGGTCGTGCCGGACGAGAGCACCCCCGGCGCCATCCCGTCCGCCGTGCCGCCCTCGGGCAGCTCCCCGTCGCCGTCGCCGAGCGGGTCGGCCGAGGCGACCGACCCGTGCGCGCCGACCGACGAGGCGGTCATCGCCACCTGTCTGACCGCGCCGTGGGGGCTGGCCCCGCTGCCCGACGGCCAGTCCGCCCTGGTCGGGGAGCGCACCACCGGTCGCATCCTCAAGGTCCGCAAGGGAGCACAGCCGGAGCTGGTCGCCCAGATCGACGGGGTGGACGGCAGCGGCGACGGCGGCCTGCTGGGCCTGGTGCTGTCCCCGTCCTATGACGAGGACGGCCTGATCTACGCCTACGTCACCACCGCCGAGGACAACCGGATCATCCGCATCGCTTCCGGCGACGTGCCCAAGGCCATCTTCACCGGCATCCCGAAGGGCACCAGCCACAACGGTGGCCGGATCGCCTTCGCCCCGGACCGCAGCCTGTATGTCGGCACCGGCGACACGGGCAACCCCGCACTGACCGCCGACGCCACTTCCCTGGCCGGAAAGGTGTTGCGGCTGGACGAGTTCGGCAAGCCCGACGCGACCAACCCGGTCCCGGGCTCACCGATCTACGCCTCGGGCTTCAGCCAGGTGACCGGCATGTGCCCGTTGACCGACGGCACGATGGCCGCCCTGGACCACCGCAGCACCGCCGACGTGCTGCTGCCGCTGGCCGCCGGCAAGAACTACGGCACGCCGGCCGCCGGCGACGCGCTGTGGACCTGGAGCGCGGCCGAGGGCGGCGCGGCCAGCTGCGCGATCGCCGCCAACGTGCTGGCCACCACCTCGTTGGACAAGCAGGAGCTCACCGGGCTGCAGATGGCCGGGCCGACCACGTTCACCGGTTCGCCCAGCGTGCTGCTGGACAACCGGTACGGCCGGCTGCTGACTGTCGTCGGCGACAAGACCGGCCTGCTCTGGCTGACCACGTCGAACAAGGACGGGCTCGGTCAGCCCGTGCCCAGCGACGACCGGGTGCTGGTCGTCCCCTCGGGGGGCGGCGGCGAGGGCGGGCTCGACTGAGTCGACTGAGCAAGCCCGCCGGCCGTCCTGCTCAGCCGGCTTCCGGCCCGCCGACGGTGGCCAGCACCAGCTCGCGCACCCGAGCCGCGTCGGCCTGACCCTTGGTCGCCTTCATCACCGCACCGACGATCGCCCCGGCCGCCTGCACCTTGCCGGACCGGATCTTGTCGGCCACCGCGGGTTGCGCGGCCAGCGCCTCGTCGACGGCCTTCTGCAGGGCCGAGTCGTCATTGACCACGACCAGCCCGCGGGCGGCGATCACCTCATCCGGCTCACCCTCCCCGGCCAGGACGCCGTCGACGACGCGCTGCGCCATCTTGGTGGTCAGCTCCCCGGCGGTCACCTTGCCGATGACGGCGGCCAGCTGCGCGGGGGTGATCGCCAGCTCGTCCAGGCCGATCCCCTGGGCGTTGGCCTGCTGACCCAGGTAGGACGTCCACCACGAGCGAGCGGCCGCGGCGGGCGCCCCGGCATCGACCGTGGCCGCCAGCAGCCCGACCGCGTCGGCGGCGACCAGGTCACGCATCTCCAGGTCGGTGAAGCCCCATTCGGCCTGCAACCGGTCCCGGCGTAGCCACGGCAGTTCGGGCAGCGCGGCCCGGATCTGCTCCACCCAGTCGGCGTCCGGCGCGACCGGCACCAGATCCGGCTCGGGGAAGTAGCGGTAGTCCTCGGCCGTCTCCTTCGACCGGCCGGACGAGGTGGTGCCCGAGGCCTCGTCGAAATGCCGGGTCTCCTGGGTGATCCGGCCACCGTCGAGAAGAACCGCGGCCTGGCGGGTGATCTCGTACCGGATCGCGCGTTCGACCGAGCGCAGCGAGTTGACGTTCTTGGTCTCGGTCCGGGTCCCGAACACCGGGTTGCCGGCCGGGGTGAGCGAGACGTTGGCATCGCAGCGCAGCGACCCCTGGTCCATCCGCACGTCCGAGACGTCCAGCGACTTGAGCAGATCGCGCAGCGCGGTGACGTACGCGCGGGCCACCTGCGGCGCCGAGGCCTTCGTGCCGACAATGGGTTTGGTGACGATCTCGACCAGCGGCACGCCGGCCCGGTTGTAGTCCAGCAGCGAGAACTCCGCCCCGTGGATCCGGCCAGTGGCTCCGCCCACGTGGGTGGACTTGCCGGTGTCCTCCTCCATGTGGGCCCGTTCGATCTCCACCCGCACGGTCTCCCCGTCGACCTGCACGTCCAGGTACCCGTTGGACGCGATCGGGTCGTCGTACTGGGAGGTCTGGAAGTTCTTGGGCATGTCCGGGTAGAAGTAGTTCTTCCGGGCGAATTGGCACCAGGGCGCGATCGTGCAGTTCAAGGCCAGCCCGATGCGGATCGCGTATTCCACCGCGGTGCGGTTGATGGTCGGCATCGCCCCGGGCAGGGCCAGGCAGACCGGGCACACCTGGGTGTTCGGCGGCGCCCCGAACTCGGTCGGGCACGGGCAGAACATCTTGGTCGCCGTGCCCAGTTCGACGTGCACCTCCAAGCCGAGCACCGGGTCGAATCGCTCGATCGCCTCGTCGTAGTCGAGCAGTGCAGCCGTGTTCACTTGGCCACCACCTCCAGTTCCGGGGCGCGGTCCGGGACCAGCGCGGAATGCTCGGCCAGATAAGCGCTTTCGAATGCCGCGGCGACCCGGTAGATCTGCTCCTCGCCGAGCGCGGGGCCCATGATCTGCAGGCCGACCGGCAGGCCGGTGTCGGTGGCGATGCCGCTGGGCACGCTCATGGCCGGGATTCCGGCCAGCGAACCGGGAATCGTGGCCAGGTCGTTGAGATACATGGCCATCGGGTCGTTCACCTTCTCCCCGATCGGGAACGCGGTGACCGGCGACGACGGCGAGATCAGCACATCGGCGGACTGGAAGGCGTTCTCGAAATCGCGCCGGATCAGGGTCCGGACCTTCTGGGCCGAGCCGTAGTAGGCGTCGAAGTAGCCGGCCGACAAGGCGTAGGTCCCCAGGATGATGCGGCGTTTGACCTCGGCGCCGAAGCCCTGGCCGCGTGTCTTGGACATGACCTCTTCGGCTGAAGCGATGCCGTTGTCGCCGACCCGCAGGCCGTAGCGCATCGCATCGAAGCGGGCCAGGTTGGACGAGCACTCGCTGGGCAGGATCAGGTAATACGCGGCCAGCGCGTACTGGAAGTGCGGGCAGTCGACCTCGACGATCTCGGCGCCGGCGGCGGTCAGGGTGGCGACCGCCGCGTCGAACGAGGCCAGCACCCCGGGCTGGTAGCCCTCGCCGCGCAACTGCTTGACCACGCCGACCCGCAGGCCGGCGATGCCGTCGGTCTGCCCGCGGCGCACGGCCTGCACCACCGAGGGCACCGGGCTGGGGATGGACGTCGAGTCCCGCGGGTCGTGGCCGGCGATCACCTCGTGCAGCAGCGCGGTGTCCAGCACAGTGCGAGCGCACGGCCCGACCTGGTCCAGGGAGGAGGCCAGGGCGATCAGGCCGTACCGGGAGACCCCGCCGTAGGTCGGCTTGGTGCCGACCGTGCCGGTGACGGCGGCCGGCTGCCGGATGGAGCCGCCGGTGTCGGTGCCGATGGCCAGCGGGGCCTCGAACGCGGCCAGCGCGGCCGCCGAGCCGCCGCCCGAGCCGCCGGGGATCCGGCTCAGGTCCCACGGGTTGCGGGTGGGTCCGTACGCCGAGTTCTCGGTGGAGGAGCCCATCGCGAACTCGTCCAGGTTGGTCTTGCCCAGGATGACCACGCCGGCGTCCAGCAGCCGGGTGGTGACGGTCGCGTCGTAGGGCGGCCGCCAGCCTTCGAGGATCTTGGATCCGGCGGTGGTCGGCACCCCCCGCTGCACGACGATGTCCTTCAGGGCCAAGGGCACCCCGGCCAGCGGGGACAGGGGGGCGCCCGCCGCGCCCACCCCGGCCCCGGCCCCTGGACCGTCACCGGCCGCGATGGCCCGGTCGACCGCGTCGGCCTGGGCCAGGGCCAGCTCGCCGGAGACGTGCAGGAACGCGTGCACGGACCCGTCGACGGCGGCGATCCGGTCCAGGTGGGCCTGGGTGACCTCGCGGGAGCTGACCTCGCCGCTGGCGATCATGTCCGCCAGCGTCGCCGCGGTCTGCCGGGTGAGATCGGCGCTCACTGCTCCTCCCCCAGGATCTGCGGAACCCGGAACCGGCCGTCCTCGGCCGCCGGGGCGCTGGCCAGCGCGTCCTCCCGGCTCAGCCCGGGTCGCACCACGTCGTCCCGGTAGACGTTGGTCAGCGGCACGGCGTGGCTGGTCGGCTCGACCTCGGAGTCACCGGCCACCGCGCTCACGGTCGCCACCGAGTCCAGGATCACCGACAGCTGGCCGACGTAGGTGTCCAGCTCCTGCTCGGTCAGCTCCAACCGGGCCAGATGCGCGAGGTGGGCGACATCGTCCCTGGTCAAGGTGGGTCTGGTCACGGGTCTCCCGACACAGTTCATCAACGGTCGACAGCAGTGGTCGACAGGGCGAAACGATCCTAGTTGGCTGAGCGGGCGAGGCCACCATCGAGCACAGCGGGAGGGCCGACGGCAATGCGGCGACGCAGGAGCCGGATTGCCCAGGCCGGCTGCCCGACCGGCGGGCGCATCACCCGGCACCACCCGATCGGGGCGCCCGGCCAGGCTGGACCTGCGCAAACGACCACGGGGCGAGGAGGGGCGGTCCATCGGACGCATGTCTGTGATCTGTCGGAAACGCGATTGCCGGAGAATGGGGTCCGGAATCGAACCCGACCAAGACCTTCACTTGGAAGTGAGCGAATCGATATGTCGTTTGTTCTTCGCGTTGTCCTGCCGGACCGTCCGGGCACGTTGGGGGCGGTGGCCACCGCCCTGGGCGAGGTCGGCGCGGACATCCTGGCGATGGACGTCGTCGAGCGCTCGCCGGACCTGGCCGTGGACGACATCGTGGTGGCTCTACCGTCCGGCCGCCAGCCGGACTCGCTGATCACCGCGGCCGAGGGCGTGGAGGGCGTGCACGTCGAGTCGGTGCGCCCGGACCCCGGCATCGCGGCCCGGCACAAGGAGTGGGAGCTGGTGGAGGCCATCGCGGCCGACCCCAAGCAGGCCGTGCAGACCCTGGCCCGGATGCTGCCGCTGGTGCTGCGGGCCGGCTGGGCGATGGTCGTGCGGACCCCGGCCAACGGCGGACCCGGCTCGGCCGAGCTGCTCGCCGGAGGCGGTGGCGTGCCTGACCTGACTGCGGTGACCCCCGGCTGGTCGCCGATCGACAAGGCCGTCGTGCTCGACCCGGAGGCGCCGTGGGTGCCCCAGGACTGGAAGACCGTCGGCACCGAGATGGCCGCCGCGCCGCTGTGGGACCCGGAGACGACGGTGATCGTCGGCCGGCCGGGCGGGCCGGCCATCCGGGATTCCGAGGTCGCCCGGCTCGGGCACCTGGCCGGGTTGACCTCCGTGGTGACCGGGCGATCCCCGCTGGCGATCCTGGACTAGCCGATCCCTGGGCCCGGGTCCGCATAGGCTCGGGCCTGTGCCGACCAACCTCCGCCTCGAGATCTTCCCGGCCGATCTGAACGCCACGGTGCGTTTCTACGTCGATCTGCTCGGGTTCTCGCTCGTCGAGGATCGTCGCGCCGACCCGCTGCCGTACCTGAGCCTGGTGCGAGACGGCGTCCGGTTGGGCGCGGTGACGGTGCCCGGCGGTTCGCCCGCGCACCGGCACCCGCCCACCGGCGCCGAGATCGTCCTGGAGGTCGACTACCTGCACGCCGAGCGGGACCGGATCGCCCGCGCGGGGTGGCCGATCGAGGAGGACATCACCCTGCGCCCCTGGGGGCTGAAGGACTTCCGGGTCCTGGACCCCGACGGCTACTACCTGCGCTTCACCACGCACGGCCGCTGAAGCCCTCCCCTCCCGACTCGGCCCCCTTTTCCCGCGCGGATCAACTACCGCGGCGCGGATGAACCTGCACCGAATGTGACCGGTGGGACCACAGTCAACGACTTCATCCGCGCAGGCGGCTGCGCGGATGAACCTGCACCGAATGTGACGGGTGGGACGAGAGTCGACGACTTCGGCCGCGCCGGCGTTGTTGACACGAAAGTCTTCAGGGCGCGCGGCTCTCAGGGCGCGGTGCAGGGTGGGGCGTCCGTGACGGAGCTCCAGCGGTGCTGCAGGTGAGGGTCAGGCGGTCTTCGGGAGGGGTTCGAAGTGGGCGGCGTAGCCCAGTTCTTGGGCTTGGCGGGTGATCCGGCGAAGGACGTTCTGGGGGTGGCGTCGCTGGTGGTATCCGGCGCCGAGTTCGCGGTAGGGCTGGTTGCTGACCAGCATGTGCCAGATCGAGCGCAGGATGCTGTGCTCGAGCGCGACGATGGTCTTCAGTCCACCGATGCGTGGTTTGAGGCGGTGATGACGGTCCTGCAGGAACGTGTCGTGGACTTGCATGCTGGACATGGCGGCCTGGCCCAGCGCGCCTTTGAGGTAGGAGTTCCCGGGTCTGGTCCTGGCTTTCTGGTTGACCTGGGCGGATTGATGGTGGCCCGGACAGATGCCGGCCCAGGACGCCAGGTGTCCGGCGGTGGGGAACTTGCTCATGTCCGCACCGGTCTCGGCGATGATGACGACCGCGATCTGTTCGCTGACCCCGGGGATGGTGATCAGGAGTCGGAGCTGGCCGCGAAAGGGTTCGATCACCACCTCGATCTGGCTGCTCAGTTCCTCGATCGCCGCGGTCAACTGATCGATGACCTGTAGATGCAGTTTGAGCATGAACGCGTGGTGGCCGGTGAACCGGCCGGTCATGGCCATGGTCAGCGGGCGTGTCAGATGGTCTGTGTAGGAACCGCGATCGGATGCTGAGGCGGGTGCCTCGCGAAGGAGCGGATCATGACCATGACCGAGCAGTCCTCATCGGTGCCGTCGTCGCCGGTCGATGATGAGGTGCCGGGTCCGGCCCGGTCGACTGGTCGGCAGCTGCGGGAGTTGCTGGCCGACGACGTGTGGCTGGATGAGTTGATCGACCGCGCCGAGGCCGGCGGGGTCAGGTTGACCGGCGAGGGCGGGTTCTTGCCGGAGATGATCAAGGCTGTGCTCGAACGAGGCCTGGCCGCGGAATTGACCGGGCACCTGGGCTACGAAGCGGGCGACCCGGCTGGTCGGGGCTCGCCGAACAGTCGGAACGGGCACACCCCGAAAACGCTCTCGACCGAGGTCGGTCCGGTTCCGAGGCTGTCAAGTTTTCTGTGTAAGTCGCGATGTTGATCTTGGGTTGGGGTTGGTCAGCTGATCCTGGGGGTGATGCGGTCGGGGTATTGGATGGCCAGTGCACCGAGCGCGGGTTTCCAACCGGTGGTGACCTGGCCCTCGACGAGCCGGCCCTCGGCGGTGCGTCCGACTCGTTTGCCCTTCTCCGCGGCCCGGTCCCGGGCGCGTTTGTCCTCGATATCGCGGATGGCCAGCCACAGCAGCTTGACCACTGCGTCGTCGTTGGGGAAGTGCCCGCGGTTCTTGATGATCTTGCGGAGCTGGTAGTTCAACGACTCGATCGCGTTCGTGGTGTAGATGATCTTGCGGACCGGCCATGGGAACGCCAGGAACGGGATGAACCGGTCCCAGGCGTCCTGCCAGGTCCGCAGGCAGGCCGGGTAGCGGCGGGCCAGATCGGTCTCGGCGAACGTCAACAGCGCCGTCTCGGCGGCGTCCACGGTCGGGGCGGTGTAGATCGTCTTGAGCTGGGCCACGACAGCCCGCCGGTCGGTGTAGGACACGAACCGCATCGAGGCCCGGATCAGGTGGACCACACACGTTTGGACGGTCGTCCGCGGCCAGGTCGCCTCGATCGCCTCGGGTAGCCCGGTCAGCCCGTCGCAACACACGATCAGCACGTCCTTGACGCCCCGGTTGGCCAGCTCGGCGCAGACCCCGGCCCAGAACTTGGCGCCCTCGGTGGACTGCACCCAGATCCCCAGCACGTGCTTGATCCCGGCCATATCGACGCCGACGGCGATGTACGCGCTCTTGTTCCGAACCTGGTGCCCGTCGCGGACCTTCACCACGATCGCGTCCAGGTACATGATCGGGTAGAGCTCTTCCAACGGCCGGGACTGCCAGGCCTTGACCTCTTCCAGGACCGCGTCGGTGATCTTGCTGATCGTGTCGTGGGACAGCTCGGTGCCCAGTGTCCGGGCCAGATGGGCCTGGATGTCGCGGACGGTCATGCCGCCGGCGTAGAGGCTGATGATCTGCTCGTCCAACCCGCCCAGGCGGCGTTGGCCCTTGGGCACCAGACGCGGCTCGAACGTCGACTTGCGGTCCCGCGGCACGCTCAACGGAACCGGACCGACCTCGGTCGAGAGCGTTTTCGGAGTGTGCCCGTTCCGACTGTTCGGCGAGCCCCGACCAGCCGGGTCGCCCGCTTCGTAGCCCAGGTGCCCGGTCAATTCCGCGGCCAGGCCTCGTTCGAGCACAGCCTTGATCATCTCCGGCAGGAACCCGCCCTCGCCGGTCAGCCGGACCCCGCCGGCCTCGGCGCGGTCGATCAACTCGTCGAGCCACACGTCGTCGGCCAGCAACTCCCGCAGCTGCCGACCAGTCGACCGGGCCGGACCCGGCACCTCATCATCGACCGGCGACGACGGCACCGATGAGGACTGCTCGGTCATGGTCATGATCCGCTCCTTCGCGAGGCACCCGCCTCAGCATCCGATCGCGGTTCCTACACAGACCATCTGACACGCCCGGGCATGCTGTTGCTGGCCGATCGCAACTTCGCCGCCGCCGAACTGATCACCCAGGTCACCGGCACCGGAGCCGACCTGCTGTTCCGGTGCAAGAACAACCGGAAACTCCCGGCGATCGACCGCCGCAGCGACCGATCCTGGTTGTCCAGGATCGGCGCCACCACCGTGCGCGTCATTCGCGCCGACATCGTCGTACACCAGGCCGGTGGACCCCGCCGCACCGAAAGCTACCTGCTGATCACCACCCTCACCGACGAGAAACGTCACCCGGCAAGCGAACTGGTGACCCTCTACCACCAGCGATGGTCGATCGAGACCAGCTACCTGGAACTGAAATCCACCATGCTGGGCGGTCGCGTCCTGCGCGCCCGCACCCCCGACGGCATCACCCAGGAGATCTACGCCCTGCTGACCACCTACCAAGCGCTGCGCACAGCCGTGGCCGACGCCACCAGCACCGCCGACACCGTCGCCGACCGCGCGAGCTTCACCATCGCTCTCAACACCGCCCGCGACCAGATCATCCTCGCCGCCGGAATCATCGCCGACACCACCATCGACCTCGTCGGCAAGATCGGCCAGGCCGTCCTTCACCACCTGCTACCCGCACGCCGCAACCGAACCAGCCCTCGCGTGGTCAAACGCGCAATATCCAAACACCGCGCCAAAGGCCACGTCGACCGCAACAGCTACAAGATCACAATCGCCGTCACCATCAACACGCCGACGTCACCGCCACACTTGACAACGCCCCCAGATCCTTAACTGAGCGGCATTGGGGTTAGGCGGGACGCCACCAGCGGTTGCGGCCGGACAGGGCGAGCAGCTCGGTCAGGTCGTCGGTGCAGCCGGGGACCGGGATCGACGGGGCGAAGGCTTCCGGACGGAACCAGCGGTCCTTGGCCTGCTTGGCCCGGTCCAGGACGGCAGCAAGCAGGTCGTTGGGCAGCTCGTCGTGGGCCCCGATGGCCCGGGCCAGGTCCCAGGCGTGCACGGTCAGGTCCATGGTGACCAACCAGCCCAGATCCTCCAACGTCGATCGGCCGGTGGGAATCGGCGCCGGCACCGACCAGTCGGTGATCGCGGCGAACGCCTGGGTCGAGGAAGCGGAGGCCGCCGCCCAATCGTCGACCAGGGCCGGTCCGTCGACCGTGGTCGCCTGGCTCGGCCGCCCGGTCACCCCGGCCGCGAACCGGTTCTGCACGTTGATCACGTGCCGGACCAGGCGCTGGACGTCCCAGTCGTCGTCGGGGGTCGACGACGTCCATTGACCGGCGCCGACGGCGCGGATCCGGTTGTCGAACTGGCGGACCGCGCTGCGGTAGTACGGCACGAGCATCATGCGCCCACTGCAGCACATCCGGCGCCGTCAGTCACCCAGGAAGCGCTCCGGGTCGGCCAGGAACCGCCGCCACTGGCCGACCAGGGCCAGCTCGGTCCAGTCGGTGCGCCGCATCCCCCAGGAGCCCAGCTCCCACACCTGCGCGCCGGGGGTGGCGGCCAGGATCGGGGAATGGGTCGCGACGATGGCCTGCCGAGTGCCGTCCGCGACCATCTGTTCCAGCAGGTGCACCAAGGCCAGGGTGTTGGTGAAGGAGAGCGCGGACTCCGGCTCGTCCATCAGGTACAGCCCGGGACTGCTGAACCGGGCGGCCAGCATGGCCACGATCGACTCACCGTGCGAAAGCTCGTGGAAGACCGGGTCGGGACCACCGGGATTGGCCTCCAGGTAGGAGTATAGGCCGTGCATCGTCTCGGCCCGCAGGAAGTATCCCCAGCGCGCCGACCCGGGGTTGCGTACGAACGAGAGGCGCTCGGGCAGCGGGGATTCGGTGGCCCGGGTGCGGTGCCGGGCGCCGATCGAGCCGCCTTCGGGCGACATCCCGTAAGCCACCGCGATGCCCTCGACGAGAGTGGATTTTCCGCTGCCGTTCTCGCCGACCAGGATGGTCAACGCACCCGGTTCCAGGCCGTCGGCCAGCAGCTGGCGGACCGCGGGGATCGACCAGGGCCAGCCGTCACCGGCCGCCGGCTCACCGCGGATCGCCCGCAGCGGCCGGGTGGCGGCCTTCTTCGCCACCGTGCGATCAGCTCCGGACACGCAGTTCGCGCAGACCGCGGATGACGAAGAACGGCTCGTACTCCGGCTCGGCCGCCAGCTCGAGCCCGGCGCCGTCGCGGCGCAGTCGGTCGAGCGAGACGGCCACCTCCAGCCGGGCCAGCGGGGCGCCGATGCAGAAGTGGGTGCCGCCACCGAACCCGATGTGACCGGTGTCGCCGCGGCCGATGTCGAACCGATCGGGGTCGGCGAACCGGGCCGGGTCGCGGTTGGCCGACCCGAACAGCATGGCGATCCGCTCCCCCACTCGCAGCTGCTGGCCACCGATCTCGACGCCGTCGTCGAGCACCCAGCGTTCGAACAGCTGCAGCGGGCCGTCCCAGCGGATCATCTCCTCGACCGCGACGCTCGGATCGACCTGCCCCATGACCACCCGGGCCCACTGGTCGGGATGGTGCAGCAGCGCCCGCATCCCGTTGCCCAAGGTGTTGACCGTGGCCTCGTGCCCGGCGTTGAGCAACACGATGACCGTGCCGACGATCTCGTCCTGGGTGAGCCGGTCGCCCTGGTCGGCGATCCCGATGAGCTGAGAGATCAGGTCGTCCCGGGGCGCGGCCCGCCGCTGCGCGATCAGCTCGGTGACGTAGTCGATGAACTCGCCCGCGGCTCGCTCGGCGGCGAACCGATGGGCGTCGTCGGTGCTGATCTCGTACATCTTGACGATGGCGTGCGACCAGTCCAGCAGCCGCGGACCGTCGGTCACCGGCACGCCGAGCAGGGTGCAGATGACCGCGACCGAGAACGGTTGCGCGTAGTCGGCGATCAGGTCGAACTCGCCGCGTGCGCGGGCCGCGCCCAGGGTCTGGTCGCTGTAGTGCTTGATCACCGGGCGCAGCGCGCTGACCGCGCGCGGGGTGAAAACCGCGCTGACCAGGCGGCGCAGCCGGGTGTGGTCGGGCGGTTCCAGGTTCAGCAGCGACCACCGTTCCGACTCGGCCCACCGGGTCCAGCGCGGATCGGGTTCGGGCTGGCCGAAGTCGGCGGCTCGGTAGCGGTGATCGAAGGCCCGGCCGAGCCGGCGATCGCGCAGCGCGGCGTGCACCGGTTCGAACCGGGTGATCAGATGAACCTGTCGCTGCTCGTGCCACTGGATCGGGCCGGCCGCGCGCAGCCGCGCGTACACCGGATACGGGTCGGCCAGAAACTCCGGCGACGACGGGTCGAAACCCAGCTCGGCGGCGGTCATTCCGAGTCCGGCGCCGGGTCAGGGGTCGGGGTCGGGGTCGGGACAGCGTCGGCGGGCGCCACAGCGGGCTCGGCCGACGGTTCGGGCGCGTTGGTGGCCACGCCCCGCGCCGCGTCCGGCCCCCGCTCGAGCAATACCCGGAACCCGGCCTCGTCCAGGATCGGCACGCCCAGGCCCAACGCCTTGTCGTACTTGCTGCCCGGGCTGTCCCCGACCACCACGAACGCCGTCTTGGCCGACACCGAGGCGGCCGCCTTGGCCCCCCGGCTCAGCAGGGCGGCCTTGGCCTCGTCCCGGGAGAAGCCGTCCAGGCCACCGGTGACGACCACCGACAGCCCGGCCAGCGTCTGCTCCGGCCGATCGGTGATCTCGTCCTGCATGCGCACCCCGGCGGCGGCCCACTTGTCCACGATCTGCCGGTGCCAGTCGACGGTGAACCATTCGATGACGGCGTCGGCGATGGTCGGACCGACGCCCTCGGCCGCCGCCAGCTCCTCCTGGGCGGCCGCCCGGATCGCCGGCAGCGAGCCGAACTGCTGGGCCAGCGCCCGGGCCGCGGTCGGCCCGACGTGCCGGATGGACAACGCGACCAGCACCCGCCACAGCGGCTGGTCCTTGCAAATCTGCAGGTTGGCCAGCAGCTTTCGTCCGTTCGCCGACAGCGCGCCGGCCTTGGTGGTGAACAGCGGCACGCCGAGCAGGCGGTCCTCGTCCAGGTCGAAGATGTCGCCCTCGTCGGTGATCGCACCCGCGGCGAGCAGAGCCACCGCCGCCTCGTAGCCCATTCCCTCGATGTCGAACGCACCCCGGCCGGCCAGGTGGAACACCCGCTCCC
Source organism: Nakamurella multipartita DSM 44233 (assembly GCF_000024365.1). Classification (NCBI taxonomy): domain Bacteria; kingdom Bacillati; phylum Actinomycetota; class Actinomycetes; order Nakamurellales; family Nakamurellaceae; genus Nakamurella; species Nakamurella multipartita. The sequence continues at coordinate 1,603,181 of NC_013235.1, read as the reverse complement.
GCAACTGGGCCGGGCAGGACCGGGAGTTCGGGCAGCGGATGTCGACGTCGTTCTCCTTGGCCGGCGCCAGCGCGGTGCCGCACTCCGGGCAGTGGGTGGGCATGACGAACTCGCGGAGCGTCCGCCCCTCCCGCAGGTCGACGACCGGGCCGAGAATCTCGGGGATGACGTCGCCGGCCTTGCGCACCACGACGGTGTCGCCGATCTGCACGCCCTTGCGACGAACCTCATCCTGGTTGTGCAGGGTCGCCATGCCGACGGTCGACCCGGCGATCAGCACCGGCTCCAGCACGGCGAACGGGGTCACCCGGCCGGTGCGGCCGACGTTGACCTGGATGTCGCGCAGCAGGGTGGTGGCCTCCTCCGGGGGGTACTTGTAGGCGATCGCCCACCGGGGCGCCCGGGAGGTGGACCCCAGCCGGCGCTGCACCGCGACCTCGTCGACCTTGACGACCAGGCCGTCGATGTCATGGGACAGATCGTGCCGGTGCTCGGCCCAGTAGGCGATCCGGTCGGCGACCTCCTGCTCGGTCTGCACCACCTGGTTGTGGTCGGAGATCGGCAGCCCCCACGAGCGCAGCCGGTCGTAGGCCTGCGACTGCCGGGTGATGTCGAACCCGACCCGGGCCCCGATCCCGTGGCAGAGCATGGTCAGCCGCCGGGAGGCGGTCACCCGGGGATCCTTCTGCCGCAGCGACCCGGCCGCGGAGTTGCGGGGGTTGGCGAAGGGCGCCTTGCCGGCGGCCACCAGGGAGGCGTTGAGCTCCTCGAAGGCCTCCAGCGGGAAGAAGACCTCCCCGCGAATCTCCACGAACTCGGGCACGTCGTGGGCGCCGTCGTCGCGCAGCCGTTCGGGGACCGCCGCGATGGTGCGCACGTTGAGCGTGACGTCCTCGCCGACCCGCCCGTCGCCCCGGGTCGCCGCCCGTATCAGGCGGCCCCGCTCGTAGGTGAGATTGACGGCCAGCCCGTCGATCTTGAGCTCGGTCAACCAGCTGACCGGGGTCCCCGCGTCGCGGGCCGTGCGCGCCAGCCAGCCGGCCAGCTCGTCGGCGGAGAACACGTTGTCCAGGCTGAGCAACCGCTCGGCGTGCTCCACCGCGCCGAACTCGGTGGCGAAGCCGCCCCCGACCCGCTGGGTCGGCGAATCCGGCGTGCGCAGCGACGGGTACTGCTCCTCCAGCCCGTCCAGCTCGCGCAGCACCGTGTCGAACTCCCCGTCGGACATCGTGGGGGCGTCCAGCACGTAGTACCGGAACTGGGCGTCGGTGATGATCTGGGTCAGTTCGGCGTGCCGGTGCGCGGCCTCGGGCGGCACCCCGAGTGCCGTCAGCTCGGCGGACTCGGGCAGCGAATCGATGCGCTCACTCACGGGGACAACACTAGGACGAGCCTGTGACAGCGGGCCCTCTGACAGGGTGGGGTCATGACGCTGGACCCGAGTCGGCTGGACTCCGAGTTGCTCACCTTCCTGACCGAACGCCACCTGGCCACCCTGTCCACGGTGCGCCGCGACGGTTCCCTGCACGTGGTCGCGGTCGGCTTCACCTTCGATCCGCAGACCGGGCTGGCCCGGGTCATCACCTCGGACGGGTCGGTGAAGGTGCGCAACGCCGAGCGGGCCGGCGCCGGCGGGGGCCCGCCACGCGCGGCGGTCGGCCAGGTCGACGGGCGGCGGTGGGCCAGCCTGGAGGGCCCGGTACGGGTCAGCCGGGATCCCGATGAGATCCGCGAGGCGGAGCACCGTTACGCCGCGCGCTACCGCACCCCCCGGGTCAACCCGCGCCGGGTGGCGCTGGTGATCGCCGTCGAACGGGTTCTGGGTTCGGGCTGAGCGAGCCGCCCGGCCGCCGTCGGGTATCCGTGGCATGCTTGGTTCACATCGCATCTGCACCGGAGCCGATGGATGCCGGTCTCAGGAGGCCCACCCGTGGACAAGCCGATCGACATGGCGGAGGCGTTCGGTGCCTTCGTCAAGGCGCAACGCCAGCTGGCCAACATCTCCCAGCGCCAACTGGCCAAGGCCAGCGGCATGTCCGACTCCTACCTCAGCCAGATCGAACGGGGCCAGTACAAGCCGTCGGCCGAGGTCCTTCGGGGTATTGCGGGTGCGTTGCACATCCCGCCGGCGGTGCTGTTCGCCCAGTTCGGCCTGCTGGACACCAACGACGAGCAGGCCCCCCGGGTCAGCGTGGAGGAGGCCATCCGGCTGGACGACACGCTCACCCAGGACAAGAAGGACGCCCTGCTGCACATGTATCGGACGCTCCGCGACTCTGCTTGATTTATCAAGCAAAGTGCTTGACATACTTCGGAATGCTTGGCAGACTAAGCACCAGTCACCCGGACAGCACCACCGTCCACCGCCACTTTCTCCGAAGGGATCACTCTGATGACCGATTACGTCGCCGAGGCCACCAAGACCGCCGATGAGTTCCTGGCCACCGTCGCCAAGATCCAGGACAACTTCGTCGAGGCCGTCGCCGCTTTCGTCAAGGCCCTGCCCGAGCTGCCCAAGCCGGCCGTCGAGGTTCCGGTTCCGGCCGACCTGCCCAAGGCCGAAGAGGTCACCGCTGCCGGCTTCGATTTCGCCGAGAAGGTCCTCGCCCAGGGCCGCGCCACCAGCGACAAGCTGTTCGCCGCGCTGGCCCCGGCTGCCTGAGACCGCTTCGGTCTCGCACCGCTGAAACTCACGACCGCCCGGGGGACTACGCGCTCCCGGGTGGTCGTGGCTCCATTTCGCAACATCTGAATCTGCGGCCTGCGCAATCTCCCGCTGGCGGCAACGTCCTGACTGTCCGGTCCGCCGCCCCGACCTCCCGCCGGGGCGGCGCCACCGGGCAGCTGTCCATATGAGAGTGAGAAGGGGCCCCGGACATGAATCAGCGCGTCAGCTTTGCTCCGGCCGCCGGATCCGGAACGCCCCACCATCACACGCAGACTCGCCGGGTGGACTCCCGCTCGACGACTCCCAATATTGCCGACCGTTTCGCCGACCTGCTCGCGCCGTTGAGCCCGCGTCGGCGACGGGGCCTGATCGCCCGCCTGTCCCAGGGGTACTACGAGGGCTGGCGGCCCAGCCGGGCCGAGGTGGCCGAACTCGTCGCCCAGGAACTGCGCAAGAGCCCGCGCTGACCTACCAGGTCTCGGGCAGATCCGGCAACGCGTCGGCCAGCGCCGCGGCCAGTTTCATCGCGCGCACGGCCCACTCCCGATCGGCCTCGGCCAACCCGCAGCAGGGTGTCGGGACGACCGATGCCGCCATGTCCTCGCGCCGGAAGCCCAGGCGGTTCCACGATTCCAGCAAGGGCGCGGCCCACTTGGCCAGCGGCCGATCCGGTTTCCCCGGAGCCGTGGTCGCAATGACGCCGGCCAACAGGATTCCCCCAGAATCGATTAGCTCACCCAAGGCGTCCAGCACCGGCGGACGGTCCCCGACCAGGGTCAGATCCACCGCCAGCGCATCGAATCCGCACGCCCGCAACAACCGCAGCGGCGCCTGCGCGTGACAACAGTGCGCGATGGTCGGCCGATCGCCGACCGCATCGACCACCGTCGCCAACACCTCCTGCACCCGAGCCGCCGGCACCGACCGCACCGTGCCGAAACCACTGGCCGTGGGCAGGCTTCCGGCCAACACCGCCGGCAGCCCCGGCTCGTCGATCTGCAGCACCACGCCGGCCCCGGGAATCCTTCGGGCGAGCTCGGCCAGATGGGCCCGCACCCCTTCGATCAGCGACTCGGCCAGGTCGCGCACCGCACCTGGATCGGTCAGGGCCCGATGCCCGGACGGGAGTTCCAGGCCGGCGGCCAGCGTCCACGGTCCGCAAATCTGCGCCTTGATCCATTCCGCCCCGGCGAACCGTTCCTCGGCCGCGTCCAGATCCCAGGCCAACAAGTCGGCCGCTCGCTGGCTGTCCCGGCCCGGCCGGCGGGAGATCCGCCACCCGGACGGCACCACCTCGGCCCAGATGTCGACCAGCAGACCGGCCGTGCGACCGACCAGATCGGCACCGACCCCGCGGGCCGGCAGCTCGACCAGGTGCGGAAGTTCGGGCAGCTCGACCGCGACCATCGTCGCAGCCTCCCCCGGCGACGTGCCCGGCATCGAGCCGATGCCGGTGGCCGCACCCAGCTGCCAGGCCCGCTTGACCGGGAACTGCGCCAGCAGCGCCGATTCGCTCTCGGCGGCCGGGATCTCCAACCGCGGCACGGCGTCGGTCATCCGCCGGTCCGCACGATCGTGCCGGCCGCGAGCACATACTGATCGGCGGCCGGGCCGGCGCTGGCCGCGTCCGGCGTCGCCCCGCCGTAGAGCACCATGGTCTGACCCGGGGCCACCCCGCGCGCCGCCTGATCCAGGCTCAGCCGCAGCGTTCCGTCCACCAGATCAGCCGAGCCGCCCACCGTGCCGCCGTGCGCCCGCAGCTGAGCCTGCACCCGGATCGGGAAGTCGGGACGGCGGCCACCGGGGAAGACCACCCGATCGGCGACCACCAGCCGGACGTCCAACCCGCTGGCCGGACCGACCGTCACCGTGCGCGTCGTCGGCTCGATCCCCAGCACGTAGCGGGGTCGGCCGTCGGCCGCGGGTCGGGAAAGGCCCAGACCCTTGCGCTGACCGATGGTGTAGGCGAAAAAGCCGTCGTGCTCGGCGATCTGCTCACCCGTCGTGGCGTCGACGACCGCCCCCGGCCGGGCCCCCAGCTTGTCCACCAGGTACCCGTGGGTGTCGCCGTCCGGGATGAAGCAGATGTCGTAGGAATCCGGCTTGGCGGCCACCGCGAACCCGCGCGCCTGGGCCTGCGCCCGGACCTGAGGCTTGGTCAGCTCGCCCAGCGGGAACATGCTGTGCGCCAACTGATCCGGAGTGAGCACGGCCAGCACGTAGGACTGGTCCTTGGCCAGGTCGACGCTGCGGTACAGCGCGCCGTCGATCAGCCGCGCGTAGTGCCCGGTGCAGACGGCGTCGAACCCGAGGGCGATCGCGCGGTCCAGCAGGGCCGCGAACTTGATCTTCTCGTTGCACCGCAGGCACGGGTTGGGGGTGCGCCCGGCGGCGTACTCGGACAGAAAATCGGCGACCACGTCGTCCAGGAAGTCCTCGCTGAAATCCCAGACGTAGAAAGGGATGCCGAGCAGGTCGCAGACCCGTCGGGCGTCGAACGCGTCCTCCACCGTGCAGCAGCCCCGCGATCCGGTGCGCAGCGTGCCGGGCGTGCGGGACAGCGCCATGTGCACGCCGGTCACCTCGTGTCCGGCCTCCACCGCCAGCGCGGCGGCCACCGCCGAGTCGACCCCGCCGCTCATCGCGGCCAGCACCCTCATCGGCCGGCCATCAGCGACGCCGGGCGCCGGCCAGCGCCGCCCGCCGGGATCGCTGCACCGCCGGGCCGATGGCCTGGGCCACGGCCGTCACGTCGTCGATCGTCGAGGTGTGCCCGAAGGTGAACCGCAGTGAGGCCCGCGCGTCCGGCTCGGGCAGGCCCATGGCCAGCAACACGTGCGAGGGCCGGGCCACGCCCGCGGTGCAGGCCGACCCGGTCGAGCATTCGATCCCGGCGGCGTCGAGCAGCATCAACAACGAATCGCCCTCGCACCCGGGGAAGCGCAGATGCGCGTTCCCGGGCAGCCGGGACGGCCCCCCGTCCATCAGCCCGGCCCCCGGGTCTCCGGAGAGCAGGACGTCGGGCACCTGCGCGGTGACCGCCCGGATCAGCTCGTCCCGCAGGGCCGCATGGGCCACCGCGCGTTCGGCCCGATGGGCGACCGCGTCCTGCACGGCGACGGCCAGACCGATGATTCCCGCCTTGTCCAGGGTGCCCGACCGGATGGATCGCTCCTGACCGCCGCCGAACATGATCGGCGCCACCGGGGTGTCCCGGCGCACCAGCAGGGCGCCCACGCCGACCGGACCTCCGATCTTGTGGCCGGTGACGGTCACCGCGTCCACGCCGCTGCGGGCGAAGTCGACCGGAACCTGGCCGATCGCCTGCACCGCGTCGGTGTGGAACGGAATGCCCTGCGTGTGGGCGACCGCGGCCAGTTCGCGGATCGGGTTGACCGTGCCGACCTCGTTGTTGGCCCACATCACGGTGACCAGGGCCACGTCCGCCGGATTCTCCGCGATGGCCGCGGCCAGCGTGTCCGCGTGCACTCGACCGAAGTCGTCGACCTCCAGCCAGGTGACGGCCGCGCCCGCGTCGGCGACCAGGTGCTCGATCACATCCAGCACCGCATGGTGCTCGATGGCCGGGGCGATGATGCGGTGGCGGCGAGGATCGGCCGCGACCCGCGCCCGGTAGATGCCGGCAACCGCGAGATTGTCGGATTCGGTACCCCCAGAGGTGAAGACGACCTCGCTCGGCCGCGCGCCGAGGGCCGCGGCAATGGCCTCACGGGACTCCTCGATCCGGCGCCGGGCCGCCCGTCCGGAGGTATGCAGCGACGAGGCGTTGCCGGTCAGGGTCATCGCCTGGGAGATCGCGGCGATCACCTCCGGCAGAACCGGCGTGGTCGCGGCATGGTCGAGGTACGTCATCGCCCCTCCAGGGTAGGTCCTGATCCCGCGGTACCCCGAATCGAGTTCGATGAACGGTCAAGTCGGATTGCCGAACCGGCCCCCGTCGCTCACCCTGATGGAGGACGGCCGCTCGTCAAGCGGCCCAACGAGGGGACGATCTGCCATGGCTCTTTCGGTGAACCTGGAGAAGGCGCTGGACAAGGCGTACGAGAACGTGAGCCTGCCGGAGATCCTGGCCGCACCGCCGTCGGCCCTGGCCGGCCTGACCGAGAAGCACGACGAATTGCTGGCCGGTCTGGGCATCAAGACCGTGGCCGACCTGGGATCGAACAAGTACTTCGCGTTGGCCGGGGTCCTGGTGGCGCTGTCCGGCAAGACCGGCTGACCCGGTTCAACCACGGCGGCCGGGCCCGACCGCGCCGGCCAGCAGTCGATGGCTGATGCGGTCGTGCGCCCGGGTCGCCGCCCGGGCCCGGTGGCTGGCCCGGTGACCGCCGTCCTGGATCGCCGGGGCGGCCGGTTGCCACCACAGGTCGGCGACCACCGTGCCCGACCGCAGGACCCGCCAGAGCGAGCTGAGCAGATCGTCGTCGCCGACGAAAGCGGCCGACGTGGTCGGCCGGCCCCGGCCGTCGGCGTAGTCGATGGCCACCGGCACGACCGGCGCCGCCGCGTCCACGGCAGCCTGGAAGCCGGCGCGGTAGAAGCCCGCGGGCGGTCCCCCGCAGGTCGTCGTGGCCTCCGGGAAGATCAGTACCCGATGGCCGCGGCGCAGCAGCCCCGCCACCTGATCCACCGCCTCGGGCAGGTCCCGTCCGGTCCGCCGGGGCACGAAGACGGCCCCGATCCGGCGGGCCAGCCCACCGATCACCGGCCAGCGGGCGATCTCGCACTTGGCCACCGGCACCACGGGTGCCGTCGCGGCGATCACCAGGATGTCCACCCAGGACACGTGATTGGCCACCACCAACGCCGCGCCATCGCGCACGACGCCGTGCCGGACCACCCGAATTCCCAACGCCCGCAACAGGATCCGGGACCCGAGCGACGCCGCGACGCCGGCCCGACCGATCCGCCCGTACCGCGGCCCGAGCGCCCCGACCAGCACCAGCCCGCTGGCCAGCACCATCGCGCCGCCGGTCAGCGCCAGGCGGGCAAGCGCGGCCGGGCGGGTGCGGCCCGATTCGTCGTGGACACAGGACGTCGAACACGGCCGCGTCATGCTCACCCGCCGGTCGCCGAGAACCGCTGGAGATACTGCTGGTCGGCCGCTTCCAGATCGAGCAGCATGAGAAAGTCGGCCGTGCCGAACATCTCGTCGTGCCCCGGCGGGCCGCAGACCTTGGCGCCCAGCCGCAGGTAGCCGGCCACCAGCGGCGGCACGGTCAACTCGGTGGCCCGGGGCAGCCGTCCGATCGGCACCGGCCGGCGGGGCCGGCAACGCCGGTGCGCCGGGGCCAGGTGGTCGCGCAACGCCAGATCCCAGAAGGCCGCGGCCGACCGACCCCCGTCGGTCAGCGGCATCGACGCGCAGCCGAGCAGGTAGCGATAGCCGGTGAGATTGAGGTACCCGGCGATTCCCCGCCACAGCATCGAGATCGCCGGTCCGCCACGATGATCGGCGCGGACGCAGGCCCGGCCGACCTCCACCGTGCGGTCCAGGATCGACTCCATCGGCATCAGGCCGAACTGGCCGTCCGCGTAGAGCCCGCGGGAGCGTGGGTCATGGTCGTTGCTGTGCGGCGGGAGCAGACGGTAGGTGCCGACCGCCTCGGCCGGCCGGCCCGGCGCACTGTGCCACAGCACCAGGTGGTCACACAGGTCGTCGAACCCGTCGGCGTCCAGGCCGGGCGGTCCGGGAGTCACCGCCCCCATCTCGAGGGCGAACACGTGGTAGCGCAACGATTGCGCCGCGATCACGTCGGCCTGGCTGGAGGCCAGCCGCAGGCTGTAACGGTCGCGTTCGAACGGACGGGGCAGGGACGCCGACGGCGGCGCCGGCAGGTGCATCTGGCTGATCGTCACGATGATGCAGCGTGACGAGACCAGGCCAGCACCCGCCGACGCCGCCGTGGCCGCGTCCTGACGGACAGGTGAACTTCTGGGCGAATCAGCCCTTGCGGGCGCGCACCGCCTGGGCGAACTGGGGCGCGACGGCGAACAGATCACCGACGACCCCGAAGTCGGAGATCTCGAAGATCGGCGCCTCGGCGTCCTTGTTCACCGCGACGATGGTCTTGGAGGTCTGCATGCCGGCGCGGTGCTGGATGGCCCCCGAGATGCCCAGGGCGACATAGACCTGGGGCGAGACGGTGGTACCGGTCTGGCCGACCTGGAACTGGGGCGGGTAGTACCCGGAGTCGACCGCGGCCCGGGAGGCGCCGACCGCGCCGCCGAGCGCGTCGGCCAGTTCCTCGACCACCTTGAAGTTCTCGGCCGAGCCGACGCCACGGCCGCCGGACACCACGACCGAGGCCGAGGCCAGCTCGGGCCGGTCACCGGCGGGTTCGGGGTGGTCGGCGACGATCACCGCGGAGATGGCCGGGTCGACCGTGACTGTCAGCGGGGACACCGCCGGCGAGGCGGCCGGGGCGGCGCCGTCGATCGCGCCCGGTCGCACGGTGACGATGGGCGTGCCCTTGGCCACCTTGGCGCGCACCGTGTAGGCGCCGCCGAAGACCGAGTGGGTGGCCACCACCGTGCCGCCGTCGGCGGCCACGTCGACGACGTCGGCCAGCAGCCCGGAATCGATCCGCACCGCCAGCCGGCCGGCCACCTCTCGGCCCTCGACCGTCGCGGCGAGCAGGATCGCGACCGGGTCACCGGCGGCGGTCGCCGCCGCGGCCAGGCCGGCCACGGCCGGGGTGACCAGCAGGCTGGTCGCCTCGTCGGACTCGGCCGCGTAGACCTTGGCCGCACCCAACGCACCCAGCTCGGTGGCCAGCGCGTCGGCGGTACCGGGCTTGCCGACCACCACCGCGGCCGGTTCGCCCAGCCGCGCGGCGGCGGCCAGCAGTTCACCGGTCACCTTGGCGATCGCCCCGTCGTGCTGCTCGACGAGAACCAGAACTTCGGACATCTGTCTCTCCTTCTCAGATCAACCGGGCCGCGGCGAGGAACTCGGTGGCCTGGGTGCCACCGGTTCCGTCGTCGGTGACCTTCTCGCCGGACTGCTTGGGGGGCCGGGGAGCGGCGTCGAGCACGACGGTCGCCGCATTGGCCAGGCCGGCCGCGTCCAGACCGAGGTCGGCGATGCCGAGCACGGTGACCGGCTTCTTCTTGGCCGCCATGATCCCCTTGAACCCCGGGTAGCGGGGCTCGTTGATCTTCTCGGTGACCGAGACCAGGGCGGGCAGGGTCGCGGTGACCTCGCTGTAGCCGCCGTCGCGGACCCGCTCGGCCCGCACGGTGGTGCCGTCGATCTCCAGGCTGCGCACGGAGGTGACCTGGGGCAGTCCCAGCCGTTCGGCCAGCATGGAGGGCACCGAGCCGGTGCGACCGTCGGTGGATTCGTTACCGGTGATGACCAGATCGACCGACAGGGTGCCGATCGCCGCAGCCAGCGCGGCGGACGTCTGCAGCGCGTCCGAGCCGGCCAGGCCGTCGTCGGTGACATGGACGGCCTTGTCGGCGCCCATGGCCAGCGCCTTGCGCAGTGATTCGGTGGCCCGGTCCGGGCCCATGGTGACCACGGTCACCTCGCCGCCGTGCTGCTCGACCAGCTGCAGCGCGGCCTCGACGCCGCGGGCGTCGATCTCATCGATGACTGCGTCCGCGGCATCCCGGTCCAGGGTCCAGTCGGCATCCTTGAGTACTCGCTCGGACCAGGTGTCCGGGACCTGCTTGATCAGAACGGCAATGTTCATCGCCGGCATTCACCCCTCATGACTTGGAGGAAATCCATCATGCCCGCCGGTACCACAGTCACGGTCACCCGGCTAAGTTACTGGCCAGTAGCTTACGCCATTGGCGGGTCGGCCGGGGCGATGGCAGGCTGACCGCTATGAACCCGACGCCGGTGATCATGGACGTGGACACCGGCATCGACGACGCGTTTGCGCTGATGTTCGCCGTGCGGCACCCGGCCATCGACCTGCGCGCGGTGACCTGTGTCGGCGGCAACACCGGTGTCGACCAGGTGCTGGCCAATACCTGTTACGTGCTCGACGCGGCCGGCGCCGGCGAGATCCCGCTGGGCCGCGGCGCGCCCCAGCCCCTGCTGGCCGCGCCCGCTGACGCCGGCCGGTTCCACGGCAGCGACGGCCTCGGCGGATTCTCCCGACAATCGGACCGGCGGATCGATCGGCGGTCGGCGGTGGACCTGCTGCGGCACGAGCTGTCGTCGGCGGTGGCCACCGGTGAGCCGATCACCCTGGTCGCCACCGCTCCCCTGACCACCATCGCCCTGCTGCTGCGGGCCCATCCCGAGGTGGCCGGCGGCATCGAACGCCTGGTCTTCATGGGCGGCGCGGCCGGGCCCGGCAACGTGACCGCGGTCGCCGAACACAATGTCTTCCACGACCCCGAGGCGGCCGCCATCACCCTGGCCGCCGCCCGCGACCTGGACATTCCGGTGACCATGTACGGGCTCGAGGTGTTCGGGCAGGTGCTGGTCGACCGGGAGCAGGCCGCCCGGCTGCGCTCGCACCTCGACCCGGCCTGCCAACTCGCCGGGGCGTTGATCGATGCCCGGTGCACGCTGCTCGACGTGGACGCGATCACCATCGGCGACGCCGGCACCGTCTGCGCGGTCGCCGACCCGGACGGCCTGACCACCCATCGCCACCCGGTGCGGGTCGACACCGGCTTCGGCTACTCCCGCGGGCAGACTATCGTCGACCGGCGCGAGTCGACGGTCGACCGGGTGCGACTGCCCGGCTTCCTCGCCCCCACCGAGGTGGACGTCGCCGAGCACGTGGACGCCCGCGGGTATGCCGATCTGTGGTTGCGCACGCTGCTGGGCTGAGCCCCGCTCCCGGCGGCCTCCCCGCGCGGATCAACTGCGACTGCGCGGATCAACCGGCACCGAATGTGACTGGTGTGACGGGAGTCAACGACTTCAGCCGCGCGGCCCGGACCGCCCTGGTGTCGCCACGGCGCCGCCGGCTGGTCCGGCGGCAGGCAGCGCCCGCGCGGATCAACCCACACCGAATGGGCTCTCCTGCTGAATCAGTGGGTCGTTTGTTGGGGTGGGGAATGGCAACACGCCGCTCCCGCGCCTAGGTTCTGGGGCTGTCTGAAGGTCCCGGGACGGTGGGCGGAGAGCGGCGTGCGCGGAAACAGGGTATGGCATCGGGCGTTGGGCCTGATGGGGGCGATCGTTGAGGACGTCGACGTCGATGATCCGGACTTGATCGTGGTGCGGGTCCGGCCAGTGAAGAGGTGGGCGGGGCGGTGTGGCCGGTGTCGACGCCGGTCGCCGTGGTACGACCGGGGCGCCGGCCGTCGGCAGTGGCGGACGGTGGACGTGGGGTTGTCCCGGGCGGTGGTGGAGGCTGAGGCCCCTCGGGTGTCGTGCCGTGAGCATGGTGTGGTCGTTGCGCATGTGCCCTGGGCCAGGCACGGCGCGGGCCACACCCTGGTGTTCGACCGGACCGTGGCGTGGTTGGCCACTCAGACCTCGAAGACGGCCACGACCCAGCTGTTGCGGATCAGTTGGCGCACTGTCGGGGCGATCGTGTCTCGGTACTGGGCCGATCATGAACGGTTGCAGGACCGGTTACGCGGGGTCCGCCGCCTCGGGATCGATGAGATCTCCTACAAGCGTGGCCACCGGTTCCTCACGGTCGTGGTGGACCACGACACCGGTCACTTGTTGTGGGCGGCACCCGGTCGGGACTCGGCAACGTTGCACCAGTTCTTCGATCTTCTGGGCCCGGATCGGTGCGCTCTGCTGACCCATGTCTCGGCCGACGGCGCCACCTACATCAGCACGGTCGTCAAGCAGCGATGCCCGAACGCGGTCCGGTGTGCTGACCCGTTCCATGTTGTTGGGTGGGCTACCGACGCCTTGGACAAGCTACGACGCATCGTGATCAGCACGGCCCGTCGGCAGGCCCGCCGGGCCGCCGTCGACCGCATCGCGGGCGGCTCGAGCCCGGTCGTCACTGCCGGGCAAGCCGGCGCTGACCTGGTCAAGGGCATGGCCGGGGCCCGGTCGGCGTTGCTGCGAAACTCGGAGGACCTCACCGAGAATCAGCAGGTCAAACTGGCCTGGATCGCGCTGACCGACCCCGACCTGCACCGCGCGTATCTGCTCAAGGAAGGCCTTCGACTGATCTTCAAACTGCCGGTCGAGCAGGCCGCCACCGCCCTGGAGAACTGGATCACCTGGGCGCGGACCGCCGGCATCGGACTGTTCAGCAGCCTGGCGAAACGGATCACTCGACATCGAGCCAGCATCCTGGCCGCGATCGAGCACCACATGTCCAACGGCCGCGTCGAGTCCGTCAACGCCAAGATCAGGCTGATCACCCGAGTCGCGTTCGGGTTCGCCTCTCCACACGCCCTCATAGCCCTGGCTATGCTCCGGCTGGGCGGACACCGCCCAGCACTCCCAGGCCGCGGCTAACCCACAGACACGGCAGGAGAGCCACCGAATGTGACTGGTGTGACGGGAATCAACGACTTCAGCCGCGCCGGGGAAGTTGATCCGCGCGAGAGGCGGGGGGTCAGTCGGGGACGCCGATGTCCTCGTTCCACAGGGACGGCCGGTCGGCGATGAAGGCGGTCATCATGGCCACGCACTCCGGGTCGTCCAGGACGGTGACCTCGACTCCGCGGGCGCGCAGCAGTTCCTCGCCGCCGTAGAACGTCTGGTTCTCACCGACGATCACCCGCGGGATCTTGTACAGCAGGATCGCACCGGTGCACATGTCGCAGGGCGACAAGGTGGTGACCATGACGGACCTCGCGTACACGGTGGCCGGCAGCCGTCCCGCGTTCTCCAGGCAGTCGGTCTCGCCGTGCCGGATGGCACTGCCCAGCTGGACGCGCTTGTTCCACCCGGTGGCCAGCACGCCCCCGTCCACGATCAACGCCGCCCCGATCGGAATGCCGCCCTCGGCCAGCCCCTGCCGGGCCGCGCGCACCGCCGCAGCCAGATAGTCGGCGTCCCCTGGTGTTCCGCTCACCCGTGCTCTCCCGTCAGCTCCAGCAACGCTTCGACGGCGGCCAGGCCGCCGAGTCCCGACACTCCCCCACCGCGCCGGGATCCGGCCCCGGCCAACAGGATCCGGCGTGATCCGGGAACCTCGACGCCGTAGGCGGCGGCCGGAGTCTCGGCCGGGAACCCGTCGGCCAGCCAGGGCCAGCTCAGGTCGTCGTGAAAGATGTTGCCGCCCGGCATCGCCAGGCTGCGCTCCAGGTCGACCGGGGTGGCGACCTCGACGCAGGGCTCGCCGTGCTCGTCCCGGGCCAGGCAGTCCAGCAGCGGTTCGGCCAGGTGCTGCTGCAGGGCGATCAGCGCCCCCTGGGCGGCGGCCGACCGGGCCTGGTCGGGATTCTCCCGGAACAGCCCGACCGGAGTGTGCAGCCCGAACAGGGTCAGCGTTGCCCCCGGATGCCCGTTCATGATCGACGGGTCGGTCAGCGAATGGCAGTACACCTCGGACGGCACCATCGCCGGCAGGCTGCCGGCGGCGGTGATTGCGTGCGCGGCCTCCAGCTCGGACAGTTCCTCGTTCAGATGCATGGTGCCGGCGAAGGCCACCCGCGGGTCCATCCCGGACTTGAGCCGGGGCAACCGGTCCAGCAACATGTTGATCTTGACCTGGGCGCCGACCGGATCCTCGGCCTCCCGGCCCAGGCACCGATCAAGGACCGCCGGGGCGATCGCGGCGAGCACGTGCGCGGCCTGGAAGGTGACCTGCTCACCGTCCCGCTCGGCCGTGACCGTCACCTGTGTCGCGCCCTCGTCGATGGCGATCGCCTCGGTGCCGGCCTGGATCTCGACGCCGAGCTGGCGGGCCCGGCGAATCAGGGCGTCGGTCAGCGCCCCCATTCCGCCGATCGGGACCAGCCATTCACCGGTGCCCCGCCCGATCAGGTGATACAGAAAGCACCGGTTGGCCAGCAGCTCCGGCGCGAACAACGAGGTGTGGGTGCCGATCAAACCGTCGGTGGCCACCACCCCGCGCACCGTGTCGTCCCGGAAGCGCCGCTCGATCATGGCGCCGAGCGGCTGCTCGACCAGGTCGGTCCATAGCTGCGAACCGGCCGCCGCGACGACCGCGTCGGCTACCTCGCTGCGCCGGCGCAGCGGGCCGGTCAGCGCCGGGGCGACCACCCCGGCCAGCGTGTGCAGTTGCCCGTACAGCTCCCGCCAGGCCGCGAAGTCCTCGTCCGAACCGGTGACCTCGCGGAACGAGTCCTCCGTGCGTGACCCCAGGTTGCGCTCGACCAGCAGTCCGGTGGCGGCCCCGCCGCGCATCACCGGCGTGTAGGACGAGACCGCCCGCGAGGCCAGCGGTACGGCGACACCGAGCCGGCGGATCAGCTCGTCCGGCATCAGCGCCACCAGATACGAGTACCGGGAGAGCCGCACCGGATGCGGCGGGAACACCCGCTCGCCCACCGTCGCCCCGCCCGGGGCCGCCGAACGTTCCAGCAGGGTCACCGTCCGGCCGGCGGTGGCCGCGAGAATCGCGGCCACCAGACCGTTGTGACCGCCGCCGAGCACCAGCACGTCCGGATTCACGCTGTCGCCCCTCGAATGGCCATGGCTCGCTGGTACTCCCGTTCGACAGTGGCGAGCACCGTGGACCAGGCGGTCGGCGGTGCGGTGGTGCGATTGTGCTCGGCGATCGAGGCCCGCAGGCCGGCGTCGGCGGCCAGTTCGACCAGCGCGTCGGACATCTGGGCGTCGTCGTCGGCGAGCAGTCCCTCCTGCCGGTCGGCCACGAACTCGGTGATGCCGGTGGCCCGCATGGCCACCACGGGCAGGCCGGCGCACCGGGCCTCGAGGGCGGCGATGCCGAACGACTCCAGATGCGCGGGGGCCAGGAAAACGTCGGCCCGCCGATAGATCTCGGTCAGCTCGGCCCGGTCGACCCGTCCGGCCAGCCGGACCGTGTCGGTCATCTGGTGCCGGTGCACGTAGCGGCGCATGCGAGGCATCAGCTTGCCGTCACCGAACACGGTGAGCCGCAGCGTGACCGGCGACTGCTGCTGGGTGAGCCGGGTTTGCGCGGCGCGGACCATGGCCAGCATCGGCAGTGGGCGCTTGCGCACGGACAGCCGCATGGTGCTGACCACCTCGACCACCGCCGGATCCCGTTCGACCGGCTCGATCGCCCAGTCCTGGGGGTCGAGCCCGTTGGGCACCACGGTCACCGGGCCTCCGGTGCGGGCCCGCAGCGGCGCCGCGGCGGCCTGGCTGACCGCGCTCAACGCGATCCGGCGAGCGATCTCCGGCGTCGCCCAGGGGGTCAGGCTGTCCGGCAGCCGGAATCGGGCCGGCAGGCAGTGCACGGTGACCGCCACCGGGAACCCCAGCTCCAGCGCGACCCGCACGCCGGCCGCCGCGAACGGCGAGCCCACCCCGGCATGCACGTGCACCAGGTCGTAGTCGCCGGCCCGCAGCGCCTTGCGGATCGGCCGGGACGGGATCGGGTTGTTGGCGATCTCGGCCGGCAGCGGGATGCCGAAGCGATGGATGGGCACCGGGAACGTCCGGCCGGCCATCCGGCGCGGCAGCGGGGTCGCCGTGATCACCTCGGGAGTCAGGCCCTGCGCCTGCTGCCGCCGGGTCAGATCGTTGACCTGGATCTCGATGCCGCCCAGCCGCGGAACGAAACAGTCGGAGATGTGCGCCACCCGCACGATCGCAGCGCCTCCCCTCGACTGGCCCGGAGATCACCCCGGCCGCGACTGGGTCAGACTAGACCGGTGCGCCGCTGTGCCGTCTTCTTCCACGCCCATCCCGACGACGAGGCGCTGCTGACCTCGGGCACCATGGCCACCCTGGCCGCCGCCGGTGACCGGGTGGTGCTGGTGGTGGCCACCGCCGGCGAGGCCGGGCTGGCCGCCGGCCAACTGCGCGCCGACGGCGGGCTCGGCGGGCGCCGCCGGGCCGAACTGCAGGCCTCGGCGCGAGCGCTCGGGGTGAGCCGGGTCGAGGTGCTGGGCTACGCCGACTCGGGTCTGGCCACCGCCCCGTCGCCCCCGCCCCCGGCCGACCGGCTGCCCCGGCTGGCCGACGCCGACGTCGCCGCGGTCGCCGCCACCCTGGCCGGCATCCTGACCGAGGAGGGCGCGGACCTGGTCACCGGGTACGACGTCAACGGCGGTTACGGCCACCCCGACCACGTCGCCGTGCACCACATCGCCGCCGCCGCGGCGAAGCTGGCCGGCACCCCGGTGCTGCTGGAGGCGACCGTGCCGCGGGACCGGCTGCTGAGCTGGGCCGGCCGGGTGAACCGGCTGCTGCCAGCCGGTCGCCGGGTCGACCTGACGCCGTGGGCCCAGGCCTATAGCGCCGCCGCCGACATCACGCACCGCATCGACGTCCGCGCCCAGGCCAGGGCCCGGCGGGCGTCGATGCGCGCGCACGCCTCCCAGGCGACGGCCGATTCCGGTGCCCGCACCCTGGGCGTGTTCACCAAGGTGCCGCCGCCGCTGTTCGGGGCCGTGTTCGGCCGGGAGTGGTACCGCCAACCCGGCCTGCCGCCGACCGGGCACCGCTACCACGACGTGTTCGCCACTCTGGAGCGCTGATGCGGATCATCGAGTTCTACCTGCACACCGATCCCTGGGGCGAGCTGTCCAACTTCCACCCGGCCCCGATCCACCTCGACGGGCAGCGCTGGCCGACCACCGAGCACTACTTCCAGGCGGCCAAGTTCCCCGGGACGCCGCACGCGGAGCTGATCCGGCTGGCCGCCACGCCCGACCGGGCCAAACAGCTCGGCGGTGACCGCGCGGCACCGCTGCGCGCGGACTGGCTCGCGGTGCGCGACGAGGTGATGCGGACCGCGTTGCGGGCCAAGTTCACCCAGCACGAACAGCTGCGGGCGCTGCTGCTGGACACCGCCGACGCCCAGTTGGTCGAGCACACGGTCAACGACCACTACTGCGGCGACGGCGGCGACGGGTCAGGGGTCAATCGCCTGGGGCTGCTGCTGATGCAGGTCCGGGCCGAGCTGAGCTGACCCGGCCGGGCCCTTCTTGCGACCCCACAGCCACACCAACCAGGCCACGATCCCGAACGGGATCTCCAGCACGTGGGTGAAGATCGTGAACAACAGGGTGCCGGCCGCGGCCAGCGCCGGATCGGCGCCCATCGCCACCAGCAGCGCGACCGAGCCGGCCTCGACCAGACCCAGCCCACCCGGCGTCACCGCCACCGAGGTCAGCAGCCGGCCGAGGGCGAACGCGGCCAGCATGGTGCCGACCCCGATGACCAGACCGCAGATGTGCAGGCACAGCCAGAACAGCACGAAGTAGATGACGAAGTAACCCAGCGTGCCCAACGTCATCGACAGCCAGCCGCGGCGCATCACGTCCTGGGTCTGCGCCCGCAGCCGGGCGATGCCCTGCTCCCAGCCCAGCTGGGCCGGCCGCCGGATCAGCCGCAGCACCGCCTCCGCGGTGCGCTGGATGAACCGGCCGACGGCGTGGGCGGCCCGGTCGCTGACCATCACCACGATGAACAGGGCCAGCACACCGAGCAGGGTCAGCACGCCGACGACGGCGGCATCGCGCAGGGCCGGGCTGATGTGCCCGCCCTGCAGCAGCAGGGCACCGAGTCCGACCAGCGGCAGCAGCACCTTGCCGGCCGTGGCGAAGACGCCGCCGAGGACCACCGCGATGCCGATCGCGGACCGGCCAAAGCCCCAGGACCGGCAGATCGCGTACGTCGCGCCCACGCCCAGGGCGCCGCCGAAGGGCAGGGTGTTGGCCACCAGCGAGCCGGCCAGGTTCACGATCAGCGCCCGGCCGTGGCTGATCCCCGGCAGCGCCCCGGTGATGGTGAAGGTGAAGGCCAGCAGCGCGCACAGCTGCAACGCGGCCAGCAGGATCAGCGCCGGTACCGGCAGTCGCTGCAGCGGCTCCAGGATCTGCGCCCAGCCGACCCCGGCGATCCGGGGCAGCCCCCACACCAGCAGGGCCACGGCCAGGGCCAGGGAACCCACGTCACGGACGATGCGCCACCAGATGGCACCCCGGCGCCACCAGGGCGGCCGCGCCGTCGAGGTCGAATCCACGGGACCAGGGTGTCATGCCGGACGGCTGAGGCCGACGGTGTTGTCGGTGCTCGCGGTTACCGTGTCGCTTGTGCCACCGACCACCACCACCGCACCCTCCGGGGCCGCCCGCACCGACGTCCGCGCCCCGAACCGCGGCGAACCGGCCGGCGGGTGGCTGCGGCGGCTGTGGGGCTACTGCTGGCGGCACCCGGTCATCACGGTCCTGGCCGGTCTGGCCGCCGTCGGTGGCGTCGGGCTCGGCGCGCTGACCCCGCTGCTCACCCAGGTCGCGGTGGACGACGCCACCGCCGGCACCACGGCGAACCTGGGCTGGGTGATCGCCGGGCTGGTCGCGCTGGCCCTGATCCGGTTCGGCTCCTCGTTCCTGCGACGCTGGGCCGGCGGCCGGCTGTCCTTGGACGTGCAGCACGATCTGCGGCAGGACGTGTTCGGCGCATTGCAGGGGCTGGACGGCTCCGGGCAGGACCGGCTACGCACCGGCCAGGTGGTCTCCCGGGCCAACACCGACCTGCAGATGGTGCAGTCGCTGCTGGCCATGATCCCGCTCTCGGCCGGCCAGGTGGTCCTGTTCGTCGTCTCGCTGGTCATCATGGCCGTGCTGTCCCCGCTGCTGACCGTGATGGCGTTGCTAGTGGTGCCGGCCGTCGTGCTGGTCACCCGGCTGACCCGCACGAAGCTGTTCCCGGCCACCTGGGCGGCCCAGCAGTCGGCGGCCGAGGTCGCCGAGATCGTCGAGGAGGACGTCACCGGCGTCCGCGTGGTCAAGGCCTTCGGGCAGGAGGACCGGGAGCTGGCCCGGCTCACCGCCGGCGCCGGCGCACTGTTCGCGACCCGGATGCGCGCGGTGCGCAGCGCGGCCGCGATCAGCCCCGCGCTGCAGGCCCTGACCGCCCTGGGCCAGGTCGGCGTGCTGGCCCTGGGCGGGTACCTGGCGCTGAACGGGACCATCACCCTGGGCACTTTCCTGGCCTTCACCCTCTATCTGGCCCAGCTCGTCGCCCCCACCCGGATGCTGACCATGCTGCTGGTGCTGGGTCAGCAGGCCCGGGCCTCGGTCGAGCGGGTGCTGGAGATCGTCGACTCGCTGCCCGAGATCACCGAACCGGCCGAGCCCACCCCGCTGCCGCCCGGACCGGTGGCCGTCCATCTGCGCGACGTGCGGTTCGGCTACCAGGCCACCGAGCCCGTGCTGGACGGCTTCGACCTGCCGGTGCCGGCCGGGGCCACGGTCGCCCTGGTCGGGCCGTCCGGTTCCGGCAAGTCGACCGTGTCGCTGCTGCTGCCCCGGTTCTACGACCCGCAACACGGCACCGTCGAGGTCGGCGGGGTCGACGTGCGCGAGCTGGATCTGACCGAGCTGCGCACCGCGGTCGGGGTGGTCTTCGAAGAGGCGTTCCTGTTCTCCAACACGATCGCCGCCAACATCGCCTACGGCCGGCCGGACGCCACCGACGCCGACATCCGGGCCGCCGCGCAGGCGGCCGAGGCCGACGAGTTCATCGCGGCCCTGCCCGACGGGTACGACACGGTGATCGGCGAACGCGGGCTGACCCTGTCCGGCGGCCAGCGGCAGCGGCTCGCCCTGGCCCGCGCCCTGCTCACCGACCCCCGGGTACTCGTGCTCGACGACGCCACCAGTGCCGTCGATCCGGCCACCGAGGCGGCGATCCACGCCACGCTGCACCGGGTCACCGAACACCGCACCACGATTCTGATCGCCCACCGCCGGTCCACCCTGTCCCTGGCCGACCGGATCGCCGTCGTCGTCGCCGGCCGGGTCGTCGACCTGGGCACCCACGCCGAACTGGTCGGGCGCTGCGCCGACTACCGGCGGCTGTTGGGCAGCGACCTGGCCGGGGATGCCGCCCCAGCGCCGGACGGCGGCTGGACGGCCGGCCCCGACGGGATCACCCCGGAGCTGTGGCCCGCCGTCGATGCGTCCGCCGAGGCCGAGGCCGAGCTGGTCCGGGCCGGCGAACAGGCCCTGCGAGCCACCCAGAGCGCCGGACCCCGTCTGCGGGGCGGGGGCGGCCGGGGCGGCGGTGCCGCCGGGGGCGGCTTCACCGGGATGCTCGGGGCGGTGCCGCCGACCGCGGAACTGCTGAACCAGGTCGCGTCGTTGCCGCCGGCCACCGACCGCCCGCAACCGGTCGCCCCGGAGACCGGCCCGTTCAGCCTGCGCCGGACGCTGCGGCCGGTCCGCGGCCTGCTGATCGTGGCGTTCCTGCTGGTCGCCGCGGACGCCGCGGCCAGCGTGCTGCTGCCGATCCTGATCCGTTACGGCGTGGACCACGGCGTCTCCGACGGGTCGGTCCAGGTGGTGCTGGGGGCGGCCGGCGTGGCGCTGCTGCTGGTCGGCGCCGACTACCTGATCCAGCGCTGGCAGCAACTGGCCGCCGGCCGGGCCGGCGAGAACGTGCTGTACCGGCTGCGGTTGCGCGAGTTCGGCCACCTACAAAAGCTCGGGTTGGACTACTACGAGCGGGAACTGGCCGGCCGGATCATGACCCGGATGACCACCGACGTCGACGCGCTGTCCAGCTTCCTGCAGACCGGGCTGGTCACCTCGGTCGTGTCCCTGGCCACCTTCTTGGGCATCGCCGTGGTGCTGGTGCTGATGGACGTCGGGCTGGCCCTGATCGCGTTCCTGGCCCTGCCGCTGGTCGCCGTGGCCACGGTGATCTTCCGGCGGTTCTCCACCCGCGCGTACCACGACGCCCGGGAGAAGGTCGGCATCGTCAACGCCGATTTGCAGGAGAACGTCGCCGGGCTGCGGGTGTCCCAGGCGCTGGGCCGGCAGAAGGTCAACGCCGAGGGCTTTTCCGCGCGCAGCGACGACTACCGGCGCAGCCGGATGCGGGCGCAGACCGCCATCTCCATCTATTTCCCCTTCGTCGCCCTGCTTTCGGAACTGGCGGCCGCCGCGGTCCTGGGCTCCGGGGTGCTCCGGGTGATCGCCGGGACCATGACGGTGGGCACGCTGATCGCCTTCGTGCTCTACCTGGACAGCTTCTTCACCCCGATCCAGCAGCTGTCCCAGGTGTTCGACTCCTACCAGCAGGCCCAGGTCGGCCTGCAGCGCATCGGCGAGCTGCTGGACACCCCCACCTCGACCGCGGCGGCCGAGCATCCGCAGCCGCTTCCCGACCGGCTCGGTGATCTGGCCACCGAGCGGATGGGCTTCCGCTATGCGAGCACCACCACCCCGGCCCTGGACGGGGTCGACCTGACCTTCGTACCGGGGCAGACGGTTGCCGTGGTCGGCTCGACCGGGGCCGGCAAGTCGACCCTGGTCAAGCTGCTGGCCCGGTTCTACGACCCGACCTCGGGCGCGGTCACCGCCGGCGGCACCGACGTGCGCCGGTTCGACCTGGGCGGCTACCGGCGGCGACTGGGCGTCGTTCCGCAGGAGCCGCACCTGTTCATCGGCAACGTCCGGGACAACATCGCCTACGGCCGGCCGGAGGCCACGGACGCGCAGGTCGAGGCGGCCGCCCGGTCGGTCGGCGCACTGACCGCCATCGGCGCGCTCACCGGCGGGTTCCATCATCCGGTGGACGAGCGTGGCCGCAACCTGTCCGCAGGGCAACGGCAGCTGATCTCGCTGGCCCGCGCCGAGCTCGTCGATCCCGAGATCCTGCTGCTGGACGAGGCGACGGCGGCGCTGGACCCGGCCGCCGAGAGCGCGGTCCTGGCCGCCACCGACCGGCTCGCCCGGGGCCGCACCACGGTGGTGGTGGCCCACCGGCTGACCACCGCGGCGCGGGCCGATCGCATCGTGGTGATGGCCCACGGGCGGGTGGTGGAGACCGGGCGGCACGACGAACTCCTGCGGCGCGGCGGGGCCTACGCCCGCCTGTACGCCGAACAGAGCCCGTCAAGTGGGTGACGCCACGTCACACACCCGAGCATCCGAAGAGGCGACAGGTTTAGCCTGGATCACACAGGCTCACCATCTTCAGAACAGGCGGACATCGACCGTGTCGTCAGCAGCGCCAGAATTCGGCCCCAACGACTGGTTTGTCGAGGAGAAGTACCAGCAGTTCCTCGCAGACCCCCAGAGCGTGGACCCGATCTGGCGTGATTTCTTCGCCGACGCCAAGGCGCCGAGCACGCTGATCGGTGTCTCCGCCACCAACGGCACCGCCGGCGTGGCCAACGCCACAACCGCCAATGCCACAACCGCCAATGCGACAGCGGGCACGGCGACGGCCACCGCGACCGCGGCGCCCGCCAAGCCCGCGGCGCCGCCCAAGGCGGCCGCTGCCCAGGCGGCCCCGAAGAGCGCGGGCGGCTCGGCGAACGGCGCGACCGCCGGCGCGACTCCGCCGCCCCCGCCCCCGCCGAACCGCAGCGGGAAGGCCGCCGCGAGCCCGGCGGCGAATTCCGCCCCGGCCACCAGCCAGGTGGTGACCACCCCGGCCAGCAAGAGCGCCCCGGCCGGCGGCAAGGAGAGCGTGGACGCCGCCCCGACGGCCCCGACCCGCCGCCCGGCGACCACTGCGACGCCCGACGACATGGTCGCGGCCCGCGCGGCCAAGGCGGCCCGGGCGGCGCACGACGCCGAGGGTGACGGCCTGACCACCACCCCGCTGCGGGGTGTGGCCGCGGTCGTGGTCAAGAACATGACGACCTCGCTGGAGGTGCCGACCGCCACCTCGGTGCGGGCCGTGCCGGCCAAGCTGATGGCCGACAACCGGATCGTCATCAACAACTTCCTCAAGCGCAACCGCGGCGGCAAGATCTCCTTCACCCATCTGATCGGGTACGCGATCGTTCGCGCGATCAGCGACTACCCGAACATGAACCGGCACTTCGCCGAGGTGAACGGCAAGCCGTCGATGGTGACGCCGAGCCACGTCAACCTAGGCCTGGCCATCGACCTGCCGGCCAAGGGCGGCGGGCGCAACCTGGTCGTGGTGCCGATCCGCAGCGCCGAGACGATGAGCTTCACTCAGTTCTGGAGCGCCTACGAGCAGGTCGTCCGCAAGGCCCGGCAGGGCCAGCTCACCGCGGAGGACTACCAGGGCACCACCATCTCGCTGACCAACCCCGGCGGCATCGGCACCAACCACTCGGTGCCCCGATTGATGCAGGGCCAGTCCGCGATCATCGGCGTCGGCGCGCTGGAGTACCCAGCCGCCTTCCAGGGCGCGGCCGACCAGATGCTGGCCGACCTGGGCGTGTCCAAGATCATCACGCTGACCTCGACCTACGACCACCGGGTGATCCAGGGCGCCGAGTCCGGCGAATTCCTGCGTCGCATCCACCAGCTGCTGATCGGCGAGGATCAGTTCTACGACGACGTCTTCGCCTCGCTGCGGCTGCCCTACGAACCGGTGCGCTGGGTCAAGGACCTGGACGCCGGCCGGCACGGCCAGATCGACAAGACCGCCCGGGTCCTGGAGATCATCGACGCCTACCGCACCCGCGGCCACCTGATGGCCGACACCGATCCGCTGAACTACCGGCAGCGCCGTCACCCCGACCTGGACGTGCTCTCGCACGGGCTGACGCTGTGGGACCTGGACCGCGAATTCGCCGTCGGCGGGTTCAACGACCGCGACTTCATGAAGCTGCGTGACGTGCTGGGGGTGCTGCGCAACTCCTACTGCCGCACCGTGGGCATCGAATACATGCACATCATGGACCCGGTGCAGCGCCGCTGGATCCAGCAGCGGGTCGAGGTGATGCACGAAAAGCCCCCGGTCGAGGAGCAGAAGTACATCCTGGGCCGGCTGAACAGCGCCGAGGCGTTCGAAACCTTCCTGCAGACCAAGTACATCGGCCAGAAGCGGTTCTCCCTCGAGGGCGGCGAGACCGTCATCGCGCTGCTGGACGCCGCGCTGAACAAGTCGGCCGAGTACGGCATGGACGAGGTCGTCATCGGCATGGCCCACCGCGGCCGGCTCAACGTGCTGGCCAACATCGTGGGCAAGCCCTACTCGCAGATCTTCCGCGAGTTCGAGGGCAACATGGACCCCGGTCAGGCGCACGGCTCCGGTGACGTGAAGTACCACCTGGGCGCGGAGGGCAAGTACATCCGTCCGTTCGGCGAGGGCCAGGTCGACGTGACCCTGTGTGCCAACCCCTCACACCTGGAGGTCGTCGACCCGGTGCTGGAGGGTGTGGCCCGGGCCAAGCAGGACATGCTCAACCTCGGCGAAGAGGGCTACAGCGTGATGCCGATCGCCATCCACGGCGACGCCGCGTTCGCCGGCCAGGGTGTGGTGGCCGAGACGCTGAACCTCTCGCTGCTGCGCGGGTACCGCACCGGCGGCACCATGCACGTGATCATCAACAACCAGGTCGGCTTCACCACCGCCCCGGAGTCCTCCCGGTCCAGCGAGTACTGCACCGACGTGGCCAAGATGATCCAGGCGCCGATCTTCCACGTGAACGGCGACGACCCGGAGGCCGCCGTCTGGGTGGCCCGGCTCGCCGTGGAATACCGGCAGACCTTCGGCCGGGACGTCGTCATCGACATGGTCTGCTACCGCCGCCGCGGTCACAACGAGGGCGACGACCCGTCGATGACCAACCCGCTGATGTACCAGATCATCGACGGCAAGCGGTCGGTGCGCCGGATCTACACCGAGGCGCTGATCGGCCGCGGCGACATCACCCCCGAGGACGCCGAAGAGGCCCTGCGCGATTACCACACCCAGCTGGAGCGGGTGTTCAACGAGGTCCGCGAACTGGAGCGGGCCGTCGTCGCGCCGTCGCCGTCGGTGGAGGCCGAGCAGCCGATCCCGCCGCGGGTGGAGACCAAGATCAGCCAGCAGGTGATGGAGCGCATCGCCGACGTGGCCCTGGACTACCCCGAGGGCTTCACCCCGCACCCGCGGGTCAAGCAGGTGCTGCAGCGCCGGGCCGAGATGGCCCGCGAGGGCGGCATCGACTGGGCCTTCGGCGAGCTGCTGGCCCTCGGCTCGATCGCGATGGAGGGCCGGCTGGTCCGGATGTCCGGCCAGGACACCCGCCGCGGCACCTTCGTGCAGCGGCACTCGGCGTTGATCGACAAGAGCACCGGGGCCGAGTACCTGCCGCTGCAGCATCTGTCCGACGAACAGGGCCGGGTGCTCATCTACGACTCGGCCCTGTCCGAGTACGCCGCCCTCGGGTTCGAGTACGGCTACTCGGTGGCCAACCGGGACGCGCTGGTGCTGTGGGAGGCGCAGTTCGGCGACTTCGTCAACGGCGCCCAGTCGGTCATCGACGAGTACATGTCCTCCGGCGAGGCCAAGTGGGGCCAGCAGTCCGGCGTCGTGCTGCTGCTGCCGCACGCGCACGAGGGCCAGGGCCCGGACCACACCTCCGGCCGGATCGAGCGTTTCCTGCAGCTGTGTGCGGAAGGCTCGATGACGATCGCGGTGCCCTCCACCCCGGCCAACTACTTCCACCTGCTGCGCCGGCACGTGCTGGACGGCGTGCACCGGCCGATGGTCGTGTTCACCCCCAAGTCGATGCTGCGCAACAAGGCCGCGGTCTCGGAGGTCAAGGACTTCACCCACGGCAAGTTCGAGTCGGTCATCGCGGACTCCTCGATCGCCCCGCTGCACGTGAAGAAGGTGCTGCTGACCAGCGGCAAGCTGTACTACGAGCTGGACGCCTACCGCCGCAAGCACGACATCACCGACACCGCGATCGTGCGGCTGGAGCAGATCTACCCGGTGCCACGGCGCAAGCTGCTGCACGTGCTGGAGTCCTACCCGAACGTGATGGACTTCCGCTGGGTGCAGGAGGAGCCGGCCAATCAGGGGGCGTGGACGTTCCTGGCGCTGTCCCTGCCGGAGATGCTGCCCCGCTTGACCGGCCTGCAGCGGGTGTCCCGCCGGGCGATGGCCGCCCCGTCGGCCGGGTCGGCCAAGGTGCACGAGGTCGAGCAGCAGGCGGTGATCGCGGCCGCGTTCGCGCGGTAGCACCCGGGGAGCTGGCAGACCTGCGGCGCCCCGGTGCCATCGCGCACCAGAAGCAGCGCCGTGCCCTCGGGCCGGGCGAGCCCGCGCGCAGCAGGGCCATCGCCAGCACGGAAGCGACGCCCACCGCGAACGGTGGGCGTCGGCTCCGCGTCTCCCAGTAGCAGCGCCGGACGAGCTCAGCTCACCGGCTCGACGGCGCCGCGCGCTGCCGGTGTCGGCGCCGGCGCGGCGGCGTGCGGCGCCCGCCGGCCGAGCAGCACCCCCGCCAACCCCAGCGCTGCCCAGGCCAGCAAGACCCAGACCGGGAAGCCGATCGCCGCGTCCGGGAAGTACGCGACGGTCCGCAGCAGGGTGCCGCCGGCGCCGGTCGGCAACCACTGACCGAACTCACCCCACGGTCCGGGCAGCAGCCGGGGGGAGGACGCGATGCCGGACAGCGGGTTGCCGACGATCATCAGCAGCAGCGCGCCGACGGCGAGGCCGGCGGGCCCGAGCAGCCGGGTCGACCCCGCCACCACCAGCGCCGACGCGGCGACGGTCAGCGCGATCGCCGACGACACCGCCAGGTAGGCCCCATCGGTCACGCCGAGCCAGGCGAGCACCCCGGCGAACGCCAGGCCGATGGCCACCGCGCCGCCGGCGACCGCACCGACCACCACCCACCGGTGCCGCAGGCTCAGTGCGGCCGCCGCACCCAACGCAAGGCCGGCCAGCACCATCGGCAACGATCCGGCGGGCAGACCGGCGCCATGGCTGTCGTCCGGGGACAGCGGCACCACGTCGACCACGGGCGGCGCCGCGGTGGCCCCGTCGGCGCTGAGGTGGCCCGCAGCGGTGGTCAACAACTGGGCGATGGCCGGCGAGCCGGCGCTGGCGAGAAGCACCGTCGGCCCGTCCGGGCCGAGCACGATCGCGCCGTCCGCCTCCCGCCCCCGCAGCGCGGACTGCGCCTGCGCCGCGTCCGCCACCGCGGCGACCTCGAACGCGTCGGGCCCGGCGGTCGTCGCGAGCTCGGCGGCGATCTGCTGGGTGGCGGCCGGCGGCCCGGCCACGGCCAGCCGCACGCCGTTCGGCCCGCTGTTCAGCGCCACCCCCACGAACAACGCCAGGACCAGCGTCAATCCCGCCGTCACCGCCGCGACGAGGCCGATGGCGTGCCGGGTCTCGGCCCGCCACGGCAATGGCTGATGGGTCATGTCGCACCTCCGAAGGATCGTTCGTTTTTCTTGAGATGACGGTAAGCCCGATCCATCCCTTCGTCAAGAACGATTATTCGGTTTATATTGGAGGCATGCCCAAAGTCACCGATGCGCATCGCGCCGCCCGCCGCGACCAGATCCTGCAGGCCGCGTGGGTGTGTTTCGCCCGCAAGGGCTTTCACGCCACGTCGATGGCCGACGTGATCGGCGAGGCCGGCCTGTCCGCGGGCGCCGTCTACCTCTACTTCCGTTCGAAGGAGGAGATCATCGTCGCGGTCGCCGGCGAGGTGTTCGGCGGCATCGAGCACCGGCTCAGCGCCTACGTCGCGCAGGACCCGCCGCCGAGCCCGTCCGATCTGATCGACTTCCTCGCCGAGCAACCGGTCATCGCCCGGGCCGCCGCCCCCGGGGATCTGTTCTCACTCCTGCTCACCGTCTGGGCCGAGGCGTCCCGGCACCCGACGGTGAACGAGGTCGCTCGCACGCTGTTGGACGAACTGCGCACCGTGCTGGGCCAGGCGATGCACCGCTGGCTGGACGCGGGGAACTCGCTGGCGCTCGCGCCCGAAGCCCTGGCGCCGGTGATGATGTCGGTGGTGCAGGGCATGGTGATGCAGCAGGCGATCGACGGGCAGCCCCCGTTCGAGCAGTACCGGGCCGCCGTTCGCGCCCTGGTCGAGGCGGTCGAACGGCCCGGCCCTCAGTAGGCGGACCGCGCCCGCGCGTACTGCTCCCGGATCACCGGCTGCGGATCCGCGGCCAGTTCCGCCGCGGTGTCCACCACCCAGGCCGGCCGTCGACCGGCGAGCACCCAGCCGGCCTGGACCGCGCCGCCCATCGCGACGTACTCGCCGGGCGTCGGCACGTGCACCGGCACCCCGAACAGCTGGGCCGCGGTGGTCTGCACCGCGGGGTTGAGCGCGGCGCCGCCGATCAGCAGCAGCCGGCGTGGCTGCACGCCCTGCGCGATCACCGCATCCAGACCGTCGGCCAGCCCGCACAACATCCCCTCCACCGCGGCCCGGGCCAGATGCGGCCGGGTGGTGGAGGCCAGGGTCAGCCCGGTCAGGCCGGCCGTGGCGTCGGGCAGGTTGGGCGTGCGCTCGCCCTCGAAGTAGGGCACCAGCACCGCCCCGTGCGCGCCCGGCTGCGACTGGGCGGCCAGCTCGGCCAGGCCGGCGTGGTCGACCCCGAGCAGGCCGGCGATCGCGTCCAGCACCCGGGCGGCGTTGAGGGTGGCGACCAGCGGCAGGAACACGCCGCTGGCGTCGGCGAACCCGGCCACCGTGCCGGTCGCGTCGCGGACCGGCTCCGGGGTGACCGCGAAGACGGTGCCGCTGGTCCCGATGGAGACCACGCAGTCGCCCTCGGCCGCGCCCAGACCCAGCGCGGCGCCGGCGTTGTCCCCGGCCCCGGGTCCGACGATCAGCGACCCCACCTGGCCGGCCGCCTCGCCCGGGCCCAGCACCCGCGGCAGCACCGCGTCATGGCCCAGCGCCCGCACCAGCAGCTCGCGGTCGTAGTCGCCGGTGGTGGGCGAGAAGTACGCGGTGCCACTGGCATCGGAGCGATCGGTGGTCAACTCGGCGAGGTCGGGCCCCAGCGGGCTCTGCCCGGCCGGTCCGAAACCCCGCAGCCGCCAGGTCAGCCAGTCGTGGGGCAGGGCCACCGCGGCGACTCGGGCGGCGTTGTCGGGTTCGGCGTCGCGCAGCCAGCGCAGCTTGGTCGCGGTGAAGGAGGCGACCGGCACGACCCCGGTGCGACGGACGTATTCCGCCGCGCCGACCTCCTCGATCAGCTGGCGGGCCGCCCCGGCGCTGCGGGTGTCGTTCCAGAGCAAGGCGTCCCGGATGACGTTGCCCTGCTCGTCCAGCGCGACCATGCCGTGCTGCTGGCCGGCCACCGAGATGGCGGCGACGTCGTCCAGTCCCCCGGCCCCGGCGATCGCCGTCTGCAGCGCGTCCCACCAGGCCGCCGGGGGGACGGCGGTGCCGTCCGGATGCGTCGCCCGACCGGACCGGACCAGCGCTCCGCTGTCGGCGTCGACGATGACGACCTTGCAGCTCTGAGTCGAGGAATCGACCCCGGCGACCAGCGGCATGGGCACTCCGATCTCAATTTGTTTGGAGACACAACTTATCGCGGCCACCGGTGACCGTCAAGGGTGATCAGCGGGGCGGGGCGGTCAGCTTCTCGATCGAGCGTTGGATCTCCGCCTGCTGCGCGGACAGCGCCCGCACCTGCTCGGTCAGCGCGGCGATCGCCTGGCCCAGGTCACCCGGTTCACCCGGGTCGGCGGGCCCGGCGGTCTTGTCCTCGCCGTGCGGCCGGCCGGGCTTGTGCTTGACGAACCACGAGGCGACGGTGGCCGACACGGTACCGATCAGGCCGATGCCGACGAGCATGATCACCGAGGCGATCAGCCGGCCGATGGACGTCACCGGATAGGTGTCCCCGTAGCCGACGGTCGTGGTGGTGACGATCGCCCACCAGAACGAGATGCCGACCGTGGTGATGTTCGCACCGGGCGCATCGTGCTCCACCGCGTACTCCAGCAGGGCGCCGACCGCCACCACGATCGCCACGATGATGAGCAACGAGCCGGCGATGCGTTCGGTCGAAATGTTCCGGAACGACCGGCGGATCAGCAGGATGGCGCGCAGCACCCGCAGCATGGGCACCAGCACCATCACCAGGTCGAGCGGATGGCTGCGGACGAAGTCCCACCGGTGCTCGGTCAGCACCAGGCGCACCACGTAGTCGATGACGAACGCCACCCAGACCAGCACCGAGATGACGGTCAGCGAGAGCTGCCACCACTGCGGGCCGCCGGGGATCAGCCGGCCGGCCAGGAAATCGATCAGGAACAGCAGCCCGAGGATGTCCAGCGGCCGCGTGGTGGCCGCCTCCCACTTCTCATATCTGGTCATCCCCTGGCCTCCCGGTCGCCGTACCGGGAACGATGATCTCCCACGGTCGGACCGGGCGTCGCCCCACCGCCGGGGTGACCGGACGGGCACGGCGGCATCGACCCGGTGATCGACCGGCGGTCGACTGACGGTCGACCCGGGATCAGCCGGTGATCTCGACCCCGTGCCGAAACACCCGATGGGTCAATGGCATTCCGACTCGGTAGGCCAGGTAGGCGTGACTGGGGGCGTCCAGCACGTGCAGGTCGGCCCACGCCCCCGGAGCGAGGTGGCCGACGTCGTCGCGGCGCAGCGCCGCGGCCCCGCCGGCCGTCGCCGCGTGCACCGCCTCGGCGGTGGACATCGCGCACTGCAGCACGGCCAGCGCGACGACCAGGTTCATCGACGAGGTGTAGGACGAGCCCGGATTGCAGTTGGACGCCAGCGCCACCCGAGCGCCGGCGTCGAGCAGGGCCCGGCCCGGGGCCGGCGGCTGCCGGGTGGACAGGTCGCAGGCCGGCAGCAGGGTGGCCACCGTCGAGGACGCGGCCAGGGCCTCGAGATCGGTCGGGGTCAGGTGGGTGCAGTGATCGACCGAGGCCGCGCCCAGGTCCACCGCGAGGCGCACGCCCGGTCCGGGCCCGAGCTGGTTGCCGTGCACCCGCAGCCCCAGCCCCTTGCGCTGACCGGCGGCCAGCACCCGGCGGCTCTGCGCCTCGTCGAACGCCCCGTCCTCGCAGAACACGTCGATCCAGCGCACCGCATCGGCCACGGCCTCCAGCATCGGCCCGCAGACCAGGTCGACGTACCCGTCGGGGTCCTTGGCGTACTCGACCGGTACGACATGCGCGCCCAGGAAGGTGATCTCGTCGAAGCCGGCGGCGGTCGCGGTGAGCGCGGCCCGGCGCTCGTCGGGCACCGTCAGCCCGTAACCGGTCTTGGTCTCGGCGCAGGTGGTGCCGCCGAGCAGCATCTCGGCCCGGTGCCGGCGGGCGGTGGCCAGCAGGGTCCGGTCGTCCACGGCCCGGGTCGCCTCGACGGTCGCGCGCATGCCGCCCGCCCGGTAGGGCTCCCCGGCCATCCGCGCGGCGAACTCGGCCGACCGATCGCCGGCGTAGATCACGTGGCTGTGCGAATCCACCCAGCCGGGTAGGACGGCCCGGCCGCCCAGATCGACGGCCTGGTCCGCCGGCGGGGCCGTCCCGGCCGGCCCGACCCAGGCCACCCGGCCGTCCTGGATGATCAGCGCGGCGTCCTCGATCAGCCCCAGGGCGGTCGGACCCAGGGTCGGGTCGTTCGTCACCAGCTCCGACATGCCGCGCAGCAGAGTTGATGTCACGTGAGCAAGGTCTCCAGTACGGTTGCCAGCGCCTGTACGCCGACCGCGCAGTCGTCCGCGTCGGCGTGTTCGTCCGGAGCATGGGATACCCCGGCGGGATTGCGGACAAACACCATGGCGGTGGGCACGTGCGCGGCGAAGACGCCGGCGTCGTGCCCGGCCGCGGTCGGGATGACCGGGGCACCCAGCCGGCCGGAGATCTCCAGTCCCAGCCCGGGATCGAAGGCGACCTGGTCGGACATCGACTCGCGCTGCACCATCACGGTGCAGCCCTCGGCGGCCGCCTCGGCCCGGACCTCGGCCACGATCGCGTCCACGATCGCGGCGGTGACCAGGGCATCGGTATGCCGCACGTCCAACCACAGGGCCACCGACGAGGCGATGACGTTGGTGCCGCCGGGTACCGGGGTGATCCGGCCAATGGTGGCGACCGCCCCCTCGAAGCCGCTGAGCACCCGGCGGGCGGCCAGCACCGCGGCCGCGGCCGGGATCATCGGGTCGTGCCGGTCGGCGACCGCGGTGGTGCCGGCGTGGTTGCCCTGCCCGCTCACCGTGATCCGCCAGCGGCCGTGCGCGACGATCTCCGAGGCCACCCCGATCACGGCCAGCGGGTCCACCGAACGCAGCAGCCGGCCCTGCTCGATGTGCAGTTCGACGAAGGTGCCGATGGAGGCCAGCCGGGCCGGGTCGGGTCCCATCGTCGACGGGTCGAAGCCGACCCGGCGGGCGGCGTCGGCGACCGAGACCCCGTCGGCGTCGTGCAGGCGCCGCACGTGGTCGGGGTCGACCGCGCCGGTCAGCAGGCGGGAGCCCAGGCAGGGCAGGCCGAAGCGGCCGCCCTCCTCCTCCATGAAGCAGGCGATGGCCAGCGGCCGGTCGGGAGTGACGCCGCGCAGCCGGAGCTCGTCGACGGCCAGCAGGCCGGACACCACGCCGAGCGGCCCGTCGAAGGCGCCCCCGCCGGGGACCGAGTCCAGGTGTGATCCGGTCACCACCGCCCCCGGCGCCGGCGCGCCCCACCAGGCCCACACGTTGCCGTTGCGGTCGTTCTCGACCTCGAGCCCGCGCCGCTGGGCCTGCTCGACGAACCAAGCCCGCAACTGCATCTCGGCATCGTCGAACACGTGCCGGGAGAACCCGCCGCGCAGCTGGTCGCGGCCGATCCCGGCCAGGTCGGACCAGGCGCTGGCGAACCGGCTGCCGTCCCCCGGCGTCGGACCGAATCTCACGGCGTTCTCCCTGCTCATCGGACCGGGCCGGGTGCGGCCGGCGACCCGGCGGCGAGGATGGCTCCCGACGCCAACAGTGCTACCACGGCCTCGATCTCCGGCGCCAGATGACGATCCGGCCCCGGGCCGGGCACCGCCGTCCGGATGACCTCGCGCATCGCGCCGGTCACCGGGCCCGCGGCCAGCGGCGCGCGCAGGTCCAGAGCTCTTGCCGCGGCGAGCATCTCGATGGCGATGACCTGGCGCAGCCCGTCCACCGCGCGGCGCAGCTTGCGGGCCGCGTGCCAGCCCATGGAAACGTGGTCCTCCTGCATGGCCGACGAGGGGATCGAGTCGACCGAGGCCGGGACGGCCAGCCGCTTGAGCTCGCTGACGATGCCGGCCTGGGTGTACTGGGCGATCATCAGCCCGGAGTCCACGCCGACCTCGTGGGCCAGGAACGGCGGCAGCCCGTGCGACCGGGTGCGGTCGAGCATCCGGTCCGTCCGCCGCTCGCAGATGCTGGCCACGTCGGCCACCGAGATGGCCAGGAAGTCCAGCACGGCCGCGATCGGGGCGCCGTGGAAGTTGCCGTTGGACTCGACCCGTCCGTCCGGCAGCACGACCGGGTTGTCGATGGAGGAGGCCAGCTCCCGATCGGCGACGGCGGCGGCGTACCCCGCCGTGTCCCGCGCGGTGCCGTGCACGGCCGGGGCACAGCGCAGCGAGTAGGCGTCCTGCACCCGGGTGTCCTCGGGCCCGGCGTGCGAGGCAACGATCGGCGAGCCGGCCAGCGCGGCCGCGATCCGGGCCGCACTGACCGCCTGTCCGGCCTGCGGGCGCAACCGCTGCAGGTCTGCGGCGAACACCCGGTCGGTGCCCAGCAGGGCTTCCACCGACATCGCGGCGGCCAGGTCGGCCGCGTCCAGCAGACCGGCCAGGTCGTGCAGGGCCAGCACCAGCATGCCCAGCATGCCGTCGGTGCCGTTGATCAGGGCCAGGCCCTCCTTCTCGGCCAACGTCACCGGGGTCAGACCGGCCTCGGCCAGCGCATCGGCCGCCGGGCGGCGCCGACCCCGCGCGTCGTGCACCTCCCCTTCGCCGATCAGGGTCAGGGCGACGGCGGCCAGCGGGGCCAGGTCGCCCGAGCACCCCAGCGAACCGTATTCGGGGACGACCGGGGTGATCCCCGCGGACAGGGTGGCGGCCAGCAGGGCGGCAGTGGCCGGCCGGACACCGGTGCGACCGCGGGCCAGGGTGGCCAGCCGCAGCAGCATCAGGCCGCGGACCACCTCCCGCTCGACCGGCTCACCGCTGCCGGCGGCGTGCGACCGGATCAGCGACTGCTGCAGCGCCGTCCGCCGGGACGGCGGGATGGACGTCGTGGCTAGGGCACCGAACCCGGTGGAGATGCCGTAGTGCGGGTGCGCGTCGCCGGCCAGGGTGTCCACGACGGCCCGGCTGGCGGCCATCGCGGCCAGCGCGTCGGGGCCGAGGACGACCGGGCGGGCGTGCCGCACGACCGCGACCACGTCGGCCTGGGTCAGGGGCTGGGTTCCGATCTGCAGAGGGCTCGTCACCGCTTCATTGGATGATGCGGACGCACCTCGCCGCGACTGGGCGCCGGCCGATTGTGTCCGGTATACCGGACACATGAGTCGACCGGCGGCCCCCGCCCTGGGCAAGGGACTGGCCGTGCTGCACCTGCTCGCCTCGCGCGCGACCCCGGTGTCGGCCGCGGCCATCGCCCGGGACCTGGACCTGCCCCGCTCCACCACCTACGAGCTGCTCACCGAGCTGGCCGCGGCCGGCTTCGCCGTGCACCTGGCCGAGGACCGCCGATGGGGTCTGGGCCTGGCCGCGTTCGAGATCGGCAGCGCGTACCTGCGCGGGCAGCCGTTGGAGCGGGTGGGCCGGCCGGTGCTGGCCCGGTTGGGTTCGGCCGCCGCCGGCACCGCCCATCTGGGCGTGCTGCACGGCGCGCAGACGCTCTACCTGGCCAAGGAGAAGGCCGGCCGTACCCCGACCCTGGTCACCGAGGTCGGCGTGCGGCTGCCGGCCGCGCTGACTGCCACCGGGCTGTCCATCCTGGCCCACCTGCCGGCCGGGCAGGTGCGGGCGCTGTTCCCCGACCGCGACAGCTTCGTGGACCGGACCGGGCGCGGGCCGCGCACGCTGCCCGACCTGCGCGCCGACCTGACCGTCACCCGGCGCCGTGGCTGGGCGATCGAGGACGGCCGGATCAGCGCCGGCGCGGCGTCGGTGGCCGCCGCGGTGTTCGACCACAACCGGGTTCCGATCGCCGCGGTCGGCATCACCATCGGGCATCGCTGCCCCGCGGTGCGGACCGACGGGACCCCGGCCGAGCGGGCCTGTGGCGCGGACTTCGCCGAGCTGGCCGCGCCGGTACGAGCAGCGGCCCGGGAGATCACCACCGCGATCGGCGGACGCGTCCCGGACTAAAAACCCCGACCCGAACCCGACAACACCGACCGCAACCGGTCCCGGAGGCCGGGAACAAGCCCGCGGCCCCCGCCCCGATGGTGGGGGGCGAGGGCCGCGAGTGAACCGGAGCCGATGGTTGGGGCTCCGGCGGTTCGGGTGGCCCGGACGTCGAACCGCTCGTCCGCAGCCGGTCGGCGGCTAGCCGGCGACCACGTTCTCGGCGGCCGCCGCGGCCATGACGGCATCGGCCACCATCCTGGCCAGGCCCGGGGTGAACGGGTCGGGCACGATCCGGCCGGCGTCCGCCCGGCCGGGCACGGCCGCGCAGATCGCGCCGGCCGCGGCCACCTTCATGCCTTCGGTGATCCGGGTGGCCCGCCCGTCCAGCGCGCCCAGGAAGATGCCCGGGAAGGCCAGCACGTTGTTGATCTGGTTCGGGAAGTCGCTGCGTCCGGTGGCCACCACCGCGGCGCCGTTGGCCAGCGCCTGCTCGGGGTGGATCTCCGGGTTCGGGTTGGCCAGCGCGAACACGATCGGCTGCGGACCCATGGTGCGGACCAGAGCCGGATCGACGGCCCCGCCGGACACCCCGATGAACACGTCGGCCCCGTCCATGGCCTGGGCCAGGTCGCCGGCGAGCCCGCGCGGGTTGGTCACCGCGGCCATCTGCTGCTTGACCGGGTGCAGCCCGTCCCGACCCACCGACAGGATGCCCTTGGAGTCGACCATGACCAGATCCCGCACGCCCGCCGCCAGCAGGATCTTGGCGCAGGCGATCCCGGCGGCACCGGCCCCGGCGATGACGACCTTCAGGTCGACCATCACCCGCTGGATGACCGAGGCGGCGTTCATCAACGCGGCCAGCACGACCACCGCGGTGCCGTGCTGGTCGTCGTGCATCACCGGGATGTCCAGCGCCTCGACCAGCCGCTCCTCGACCTCGAAGCAGCGGGGCGCGGAGATGTCCTCCAGGTTGATCGCGCCGAACGAGGGCGCGATCGCCTTCACCGCGGCCACGATCTCGTCCGGGTCGGTGGTGCTGAGCACGATCGGCACGGAGTCCAGCCCGGCGAACGAGCGCATGAGGGCGGACTTGCCCTCCATCACCGGCAGCGAGGCCTTCGGGCCGATGTCGCCCAGGCCGAGCACGGCGGTGCCGTCGGAGATGACGGCGACCAGGCGGGACGCCCAGGTGTACTCACGCGCCGCCGCCGGGTCGCGGGCGATCAGGCTGGACACGCCGGCCACCCCGGGGGTGTACATCATTGACAGGTCGCGCTTGTCGACCAGCGGCGAGCGCAATTCGATCGAGAGTTTGCCGCCGCGGTGCGCGTCCAGGACGTCGTCGGCGGTGAATCCGCCGGGTCGCGCCACGGGCGCGGGAGCAGGCTGAGCAGGCAGGGTCGTGTCCGGACAGTCGAGGGTGGTGAGCATGGGAGATCTCCGACGAGGTCGAGCAGGCGGCATCCGCCGACAGCGCGGATGAGAGTGATGAGCGGAGCCGGTCAGTCGAGCGCGCGGTGGGCGCTCCGGGCTGCCGGTCCGTATGGGCCTGGTCGGTCCATCGGAAAGGATGCTGGTGATACGGGCACTGCAAAGGGTGAACTCATGATGCACCACGAACGCCGGAAGTCATAACCCCGGCGTGTCCCCGGCGGCAGCGCTGATCAGGCCCGGTGCTCAGGCCCGGTGCTCAGGATGCGGTGATGCTCATCCCGCGGGCGATGCCGTCGATGCGCGCGGCCAGTTCGAGGTCCTTGCCGGTGACCCCGCCCTCGGAATGGGTGGACAGGACGAACAGCACCTCGCGCCAGCGGATGTCGATGTCCGGATGGTGGCCGGCCTCCTCGGCGACCACCGCCACCGCGTCCACCAGGGCGATGGCCGTCGGGAAGTCCGTGGCCCGGTACCGGCAGCGAATGTCGGCGGCGTCGCCGCCCCAGCCGGGCAGGGCGTCCAGGGCAGTGTCGATGTCCGCGGAGCTGAGCAGGCTCATGAAACCAAACTAACCCCGGCCGGGGTGCGATGACGGCCCGTCGACCGGGCCGACTCGTCCTGGTTGGCGGCGCGGCCGGCACGGCCAATAGGATCCGCAATCATGCAGGTCCGCGAGCTCCAGGTACCCGGAGCATTTGAGTTCACCCCCGTCCAGCACGGCGACCCGCGAGGCGTCTTCCTGGAGTGGTTCAAGGTCGAGCGGCTGGAGGAGGCGGTCGGTCACCCGCTGACCCTGGCCCAGGCGAACCTGTCGGTGTCCCGGGCCGGGACCTTGCGCGGCGTGCACTTCTCCGACGTCCCACCCGGCCAGGCCAAGTACGTCACCTGCCCCCGCGGCGCGGTCCTGGACTACATGGTCGATCTGCGGGTGGGCTCGCCGACCTTCGGGGTCTGCGACGTGGTCCGGCTCGACGGCGAGCACCGCCGGGCGGTCTACATCAGCGAGGGCCTGGGCCACGCCTTCGTCGCCCTGGAGGACAACACCACGCTGACCTACCTGTGCTCGACCGGATACTCGCCCGGCCGCGAGCACGGGGTCAACCCGCTGGACCCGGCCCTGAACCTGCCGTTGCCCGAGGGGGTCGACTTCTTGCTCTCGGACAAGGACTCGGCCGCCCCGACCCTGGCCGAGGCGGCCGAGCAGGGACTGCTCCCGGACTGGCAGACCTGCCGGACCTACGTCGACAGCCTGAAAGGCGCCTGATGACCAACCGCATCGCCCTGATCCGGCACGGTCAGACCGAGTGGAGCCGCTCGGGCCAGCACACCTCGACGACCGACATCGACCTCACCGACGAGGGCGTGCACCAGGCCATGACGATCCCCAGCCTGCTCTGGGGCGTCGAGCTGTCCCCGGTGACGGTGTGGAGCAGCCCGCGCCTGCGGGCCCAGCGCACGGCGACGCTGGCCGGCCTGCACATCGACGAGGTGGTGCCGGACCTGGCCGAGTGGGCGTACGGGGACTACGAGGGCATCACCAGCAAGCAGATCCACCAGACCAACCCCGGGTGGTCGATCTTCAAGCACGGCGCCCCCGGCGGCGAGTCACCCGAGCAGGTGGCCGACCGGTGCGACCGGGTGCTGGCCCGGGCCAAGGACAAGCTGGTCGACGGCGACGTGGCCCTGTTCTGCCACGGCCACATCTCGCGGGTGCTGGCCATGCGCTGGCTGGGACTGCCGGTCCAGCACGGCGGGCTGATCCAGATGAACCCGGCGGCGGTGACCGTCCTGGGCACCTACCACGACGAGCCCTGCCTGGACCACGCCAACATCATCCCGTTCCGGCCGCCGCATGTCGGTTCCTGATCCGCGGATCCGGCCGATCGCGCCGGCCGACGTGCCCGCGGTCGTCGCCCTCGTGCACGACCTCGCCGCCTACGAGAAGGCGCCCGAGCAGTGCCACCTGACCGCGGCGCAGCTGCATTCCGCCCTGTTCGGGCCGAGCCCGGCCCTGTTCGGGCTCATCGCCTCCGAGCCGGACGAGCCGGTGGCCGGGTTCGCCCTGTACTTCCTGAACTTCTCCACCTGGGAGGGCGTGCACGGCATCTACCTGGAGGACCTGTTCGTCCGGCCGCAGCAGCGCGGCTCCGGTCTGGGCAAGGCACTGCTGACCCGGTTGGCGCAGATCGCCGTCGATCGCGGCTACGCCCGCGTCGAGTGGTCGGTGCTGGACTGGAACACGCCCTCGATCGAGTTCTACCGGTCGCTGGACGCGGTGCCGATGAACGGCTGGACGACGTTCCGGCTCACCGGTCCGGCTCTGCGAACGGCAGCGGGAACCGGCTGATCCACGCGTTCGTCGGCTTGCTCAGCAGCAGCGCCGCGCCCGCTCCCCCGACCAGCACGAGCAGCGGCCCCCAGAGCAACTGCCCGCTCGGTGCGATCAGCCAGACCCCGATGGCGAACACCACGATCTGCGCCACCAGGCTCGGCGTGCGGGCCCAGCGGCGACCACGCAACAGACCGGTCGCGCACAGGACCAACGCCGCCGCGATCACCAGGTAGTACGCGACCTGGGCCAGGGTCCGGCCAACCGAAAGCGACTCGGACAGTCCGGAGACCAGATTGATCCCGGCCAACGCCAGCAGACCCAGGGCCTCGAGCAGCACCAGGCCGGCGGCGGCCCGGACCGGACCGGGTGGCGGGATGCTCAGCGGCGGCGGATCAGGCTCCACGCTCGCTCCCCACCTCACTGCCTCGTCGCTGCTGCCTCGTGACTGCTGCCTCGTGGAGGCTGCCTCGTGGAGGCTGCCTCGTCACGGCTGGATCAACCGCGCCAGCACCGGCTCACGATACCCACGTAGGCTGCCGGGCGATGCGCGCACTGCTGATCGTCAACCCCCACGCCACCTCCACCACGGAGCGCCGGCGCGACCTGTTGGCCCACGCCTTGGCCGGTGAGCTGTCCCTGAAGGTGGCCCGGACCGAGAGCCGCGGGCACGCCGCCCACCTGGCCGCCGCGGCGGCCGACAGCGGGGTGGACGTGGTGGTGGTGCACGGCGGCGACGGCACCGTCAACGAGGTCGCCAACGGCCTGATGTACCGCGGGGTGCGGCCGGACGTGCCGATGCTGGCGGTCGTCCCCGGCGGATCCACCAACGTCTTCGCCCGGGCGATGGGGGTCGATCCGGACCCGACCGTGGCCACCGAGCAGATCCTGGAGGCGTTGGCCGCGCAACGGGTGCGCACGGTCTCCCTCGGTCGGGCCGACGAGCGGTACTTCACCTTCAACGCCGGCCTCGGTCTGGACGCCGAGACGGTCCGCGCGGTGGAGAAACGGCGGGCCGCCGGCCGCACCATCACCAACGCGATGCATGTACGGGACGCGATCCTGCAGTTCTTCCGGGCCCACCGACGCACCCCACGGATAAGCCTGGAGCTGCCCGGCCGGGACCGGATCGACGACGCCCACCTGGTGTTCGTCTCCAACGTCGACCCGTGGACCTACCTGGGCAACGTGCCGATCCGGACCAATCCCGGCACCTCCCCCACCACCGGCCTGGGCGTGTTCGCGTTGACCAGCATGTCCCTGCCGCATGGTCTGCAGGCCGCCACCGCGATCGTCAGCGGGCGCACCAGCGGGGGCAAACACGTCGTCCGCACCGACGACGTGCCCTGGGCCACGGTGCGCTGCCGGGAGCCGGTCGCCTTTCAGATGGACGGCGATTACCTGGGGGAACGGTCAGAAGTCAAATTCACCTCTGTTCCTCGGGCGCTGCGGTTAGTAGTGTGAGTCCGGCCCGCGGCCCGATGACGCGCCGAGTTCATGGTCACTAACCCTGGTCTGAATCGTGTCGACCAGGCATCATGATTCTCAGGGCCACGGCGTCACGCGATCTTGGAGTGACGTCCGTAACCCCGACGTGACAAAACCTTGACACGAACGTCCCATGTGAAAGCATTCACAAGCAGGTCGTGCGGGGGCGATGAAGCCGCCTGGCGACCAATTCGATACCGGTCGGATCCCACCGATCCGGCGCATGACCGAGGAGCACACCCATGGACTGGCGTCACCGCGCGATCTGCCGCGACGAAGACCCCGAGCTCTTTTTTCCCGTCGGCAACTCCGGCCCTGCACTGCTGCAGATCGCCGAGGCCAAGGCGGTGTGCCAACGGTGCCCGGTGACGAGCGAGTGCTTGGCCTGGGCCCTGGAGACCGGCCAGGACGCCGGTGTGTGGGGCGCCATGAGCGAGGACGAGCGTCGGTCGCTCAAGCGTCGCCGCGCCCGGGCCCGCGCCCGGAGCATGTAACCGCTCCCCTGGTTCGACCTGATCATTTGGTGCGGCCGCGCAGCGGCACCGACATGCGGACGAAAGTTCCCGGCTCCGGCGTGCGGTCACCCATTTCGATGGTGCCCAGAAGCTCGGCCTCGACCAGCGTGCGCACGATCTGCAGCCCCAACCCGGAGGCCTGCTCGACGGCGAAACCGGCGGGCAGGCCCACCCCGTTGTCGCTGACCACGATGTCGAGCTGCTTAGCCGACCGATCGACGGTGATGCGCACCTGCGCCTGCTCGTCGCCCACCGGAGCGTCCGGCGCGGGCTCGAAGGCATGCTGCAGCGCGTTCTGCACCACCTCGGCCAGCACCATCACCAGCGGGGTGGCCAGCTCGGCACCCAGGATGCCGAATGAGCCGACCCGGCGCACCCGCGCCGAGGTCTCGGCCGCGGCGACATCGGAGATCATCGGCACCAGCCGGTCCACGATCTGATCGAGATCGACCCGGTCGTCCGGTGAGGTGGACAGGGTCTCGTGCACCATGGCGATCGAGGCCACCCGGCGCACCGACTCCCCCAGCGCCTGCCGGACCGACGGATCGGCCGAGCGGCGGGCCTGCATCCGCAGCAGCGCGGCCACCGTCTGCAGGTTGTTCTTCACCCGATGGTGGATCTCGCGGATCGTGGCGTCCTTGCTCAGCAGCGCCCGGTCCCGGCGACGGACCTCAGTCACGTCCCGGACCAGCACCAGGGCCCCGGAGGCGCGCCCGTGCGGCCGCAGCGGCAACGCCCGGAACAGCACCGTCGCCGCCTTGGCCTCGACCTCCATCCGCAGGCTCGGCCGCCCGGCGACCGCGTCGGTGATCCGGGTCTCCAGCTCGCTGGCGTCGAACGGATCGTCGATCAGCCCGCGGGTCAACTGGGCCAGCGACTGGCCGAGCATCTCCCCGTTGTAGGCCAGCCGGTGGTAGGCCGACAGCGCGTTCGGGCTGACGTAGACCACCTTGCCGTCGGCGTCCAGCCGGAGCAGCCCGTCCCCGGCCCGGGGCCCGGTGTGCAACTCGGCCGGACGCCCCGGCGGCGGGAAACTGCCGTCGCAGACCATCTGGAACAGATCGTCGGCCGCGTCGACGTAGGCCGTCTCCAGCAGGCTGCCCTCGCGGCCGACCAGGCTGCTGGTGTCGCGTTCGATGATCGCGATCACCTCGCCCAGGTGCCGGACCGGGATGGCCTGCCGGCGGATCCAGCTGCGCGGCGCCTCCAGCGGCGGTTCGTCGGAGACGACCCGCTCCTCTTCCCAGCCCCGCCGCAGCAGGGTGAACTCCGACAACGCGACCACGGCCTTGACCCGGTCGTCGACGAAGGCGGTCACCCCGGTGGTCGGCCGGGCCTGCGCGGCGCAGATCAGCCGGTCAGGTTCGGTCGGCACCCACAGCAGCAGGTCGGAGAAGGACAGGTCGGCCAGCAACTGCCACTCGGAGACGACCGCCTGCAAATGGGCGACCGCCGCCCCGGAGATGCTGGAGTGTTCGGCCAGGACGTCCGACAGCGTCGACATGGAGAAGGGCACGCTCAGGAGATCTCGGCGATCAAATCGCCTTCCTGGACGAGACCACCCTCCGCGACGGCCAGCTTGGACACCGTTCCGTCCACCTCGGCGATCACCGGAATCTCCATCTTCATCGACTCCAGAATCACCAGCGTGTCGCCGTCGGCCACCGTGTCACCCTCGGCGACCAGCACCTTCCAGACGTTGGCCACCATCTCGGCCCGTACTTCCTCGGCCATCCACTTCCCTCCGCCGTGCATGAGGCGTCCATCTTGTCACCTCTCGCGTGGCAAGATGGCGCGGGCCGAGTCAGATCGAAAACCGGAGGAAGTATGAGCAAGCGCGGACGCAAGAAGAAGGCCCGCAAGAAGAGCGGCGCCAACCACGGCAAGCGCCCCAACTCCTGACCCTGGGGCCTGGGGCCGACCCGCGGGCTAGGACTGCTCGCGGGTCACCCGCACCGTGGTGATGTTGATCTCCAGGCTGGCGATCACCCGATGCCGCAGCTGATCGGGGGCGCGATCACCGCCGCACTTGCGGGCCAGCAGCTCCTTGAGCTTTCGATCCAGTCCCGCCTCTTCCAGGCAGGGTGAGCACTCGTCCAGGTGCTGCTGCACCTTGGCCCGGTTCGCCGGGTCCATCTCGTTGTCCAGGAACAGCCACACATCGCGCAGAACGCCCGAACAACCCGAGTCCGGGTCGGCCAGTTCGCTGGGATCACCGCACGTCATCGCCCGGTCCATCCTCTCGTCCGCCTGCCTGGTTTGCGCTCTGGTTGCGCAGGAAGCCCCGCTCGGTCGCGTAATCGGTGAGCAGGTCGCGCAACTGGCGCCGCCCGCGGTGCAGCCGGGACATCACCGTGCCCAACGGGGTGCCCATGATCTCGGCGATCTCCTTGTAGGAGAAGCCCTCGACGTCGGCCAGGTACACGGCCAGCCGGAAGTCCTCCGGCAGCTCCTGCAGTGCTTCCTTGACGTCCGAATCGGGCAGCCGGTCCAGCGCGTCCATCTCGGCCGATCGCAACCCGGTCGAGGTGTGCGATTCGGCCGAGGCCAGCTGCCAGTCGGTGATCTCGTCGGTCGCCGTCACCGTGGGCTGGCGCTGTCGCTTGCGGTACCCGT
This sequence comes from Nakamurella multipartita DSM 44233, assembly GCF_000024365.1. NCBI lineage: Bacteria > Bacillati > Actinomycetota > Actinomycetes > Nakamurellales > Nakamurellaceae > Nakamurella > Nakamurella multipartita. The sequence continues at coordinate 1,559,042 of NC_013235.1, read as the reverse complement.
TGATGTAGGTGTTGGTGAGAATCCGGTATAGCCAGGCCCGCAGGTTGGTGCCCTGGGTGAAGGATTTGAAGGCCGAGAACGCCTTGAGGTAGGTCTCCTGGACCAGGTCCTCGGCGTCGGCGGGATTGCGGGTCATCCGGAGCGCGGCCGCGTACAACTGGTCGATCAGCGGCATCGCCTGTTCGGTGAACCGCTGGCTCAGGTCGTCGTCCACCGAGGTGGTCACGTGCCTCACCTGCCTCGCGGTCGACGAAGGCGGGCGCTGCGCACCCCCCGCGTCGCGACCAGCGCGACGCAGCGTCGAGGGTACCTGCCGCCCTGGGCGGGTCCGTCTCGGCGCCCGTCGCACGGGGCTCTGCTGCAGGATCGTCACGCTGGTTGGAACAGCCCGGACCGGCGGGCTATTCCACCGACCCTGCCATCACCACCCACCGATCCCCGCCCCTGGTCCCCTCCCGCGCACCGCCCGATCACCAGCGGACCGGCAGCTTCTCCACGCTGTAGACGATCGAGGTCTGGCGGAAGGCCAGCTCCGACATCGGCAGGACCGGACGCAGGGCCGGGAACCGGCGGGCCAGCGCGGGGAAGGCGATCCGCAGTTCGATGCGGGCCAGTTCGGCGCCCACGCACCGGTGGATGCCGTAGCCGAAGCCCAGGTGCGAGGTGGCCGGCCGGGTCGGCTCGAAGCGGTCCAGGCCCTCGCCCAGGGCCGGGTCCCGGTCCGCCCCGGACAGCGACACCAGCACCATCTGCCCGGCCGGGATCTCGACGTCGCCAATCTGCACCGCCGTCCGGCTGAACCGGGGGAAGGCCACCTGCACCACGGTCAGGTACCGCAGCAACTCCTCCACGGCCAGGTGCACCGTCTGCTCGTCGGCGTCGGCCAGGTCCCGGTAGTAGTCCGGACTCTGCATCAGGGCCAGCGCACCCAGCGACAGCGACGCCGCCGTGGTCTCGTGCCCGCCGGTGAGAATGCCGTCGGCCAGGCCGGCCAGCTCCCGGTCGGTCAGCTCGTCGCCGTGATCGGTGATCAATTGACCGAGCAGGCCGTCACCCGGCGTCTCCCGCTCCCGGACCACCAGTTTCTGCAGGTAGTCCAAAGAGGTGCCGATGACGTCCAGCGGCGACTCGTCGCCCATCTCGAACCGGGCCGTGGACAGCGCCTGGAATTCCTCGCGATCGGCGTACGGCACGCCCAGCAGCTCGCAGATCACCAGCGACGGGATCGGCATGGCGAACAGATCGACCAGGTCGGCGCCCGGCCCGGCCGCCTCGATCGCGTCCAACTGCCCTTCGACGATCTGCTCGATCCGGGGCCGCAGCCGCTGCAGCTTGCGCATGGTGAATTCCGGCGTGAGCAGCCGGCGCAGCTTGGTGTGGTACGGCGGGTCGGTCATGCCCAGGCCGCCGGGGTCTTCCTCGGTCTCGTTGGTCAGGTTGCCGATGTCGTTGCTGAAGGTGGTCGCGTCCCCCAGTACCTGCTTGGCCTCGTCGTAGCCGCTGACCAGCCAGGCGACGATGCCGAACGGCAGCTCGAGCTTGGCCACCGGCTCACTGGCCCGGCGCTGCGCCAGCTCCGCGATCGGATCCAGCCCGTCACGGGACAACAACAGCGGAATCGGCAATGCTTCGGTCATAAGGGAAGGGTGGCACAAACCCTGTCCGGTCCGGCACCGGCTTGGCTGTCGGCCTGTCGGGGTACTGTCTGCCGCGAGCACGCGACCCAGGCCTACCCGAGAGGGACCGCCCGTGATCAGCTTCGAATCGGTATCCAAGATCTACCCGGACGGCACCCATGCCGTGGAGGAACTCTCCCTGGAGATCGCGACCGGCCGCATCACGGTATTCGTGGGCCCGTCCGGCTGCGGCAAGACGACCTCGCTGCGCATGATCAACCGGATGATCGAGCCCACCCACGGCGTGCTGTCCATCGACGGGCGGGACATCTCCACCGTCGACGCCCCGGTGTTGCGGCGCGGCATCGGGTACGTCATCCAGAACGCCGGCCTGTTCCCGCACCGCACAGTGCTGGACAACGTGGCCACCGTGCCGGTCCTGCAGGGCCGCAGCCGCCGGGAGGCCCGGCTGGCGGCGGCCGAACTGCTGGACCGGGTGGGCCTGGACCGCAACCTGGCCAAGCGCTATCCGGCCCAGCTCTCCGGCGGGCAGCAGCAGCGGGTCGGGGTGGCCCGGGCCCTGGCCGCCGATCCGCCGGTGATGCTGATGGACGAGCCGTTCTCCGCGGTCGACCCGGTGGTCCGCAACCAGCTGCAGGACGAGCTGATCCGGTTGCAGGCCGATCTCGGTAAGACCATCGTGTTCGTCACCCATGACATCGACGAGGCGGTCAAGCTCGGCGACCGGATCGCGGTCTTCGCGGTCGGCGGCCGGCTGGCCCAGTACGCCGAGCCGGCCGAGGTGCTCAGCCGGCCGGCGGACGATTTCGTCGCCGACTTCGTCGGCCGGGACCGCGGTTACCGCGCCCTGTCGTTCGTCACCGGCGACCTGCCGGTCCGGCCGGAGCAGACGCTGACCTTGGGCGCCCCCGTGCCTCGCGGGGCCGGCAGCGCCGCCGAGGGCATCTCCGCCGATCACGGGCGCTGGATCCTGGTGGTGGACGACGACCGCCGGCCGCGCGGCTGGCTGGACTGCGCGGCGGTCCCGGTCGGGCATCCGGTCGGGGTCGACGATCTCGTGCTGGGCGGCTCGCTGGCCGCGCCGGACGGATCCCTGCGCCGGGCCCTGGACGCGGCGCTGTCCTCCCCGTCCGGGCGCGGCGTGGCGGTCGATGCCGACGGCGCCGTAGTCGGCACCATCACCGCCGCCGAGGTGCTGACCGCGATCGAGCAGTCCCGTGGTCCGGACAAGGTCACGACATGAACTGGGAGTGGCTCAGCCGCAACGCCCAGCAGATCCTGGCCTGGACGCTCGATCACGTCTGGTTGGCCGCCGCCCCGACCGTGCTGGGCCTGCTGCTGGCCCTGCCGCTGGGCGCGATCGCCCACCGGTACCGGTGGTCGTACGCCACCCTGATCACCCTGGCCGGCCTGCTCTACACGGTGCCGTCGATCGCGCTGTTCGTCGTCCTGCCCGCCGTGCTGGGCACCCGCATCCTCGATCCGCTCAACGTGGTCGTCGCGCTCACCCTGTACACCGTCGCCCTGCTGGTCCGGGTGGTGGCCGACGCGCTGGACGCGGTGCCGCCCCTGGTGGTGGCCAGTGCCACCGCGATGGGCTACCAGCCGTTGCGCTCGCTGCTGACGGTGCAGCTGCCGCTGGCCATCCCGGTGATCGGGGCCGGGCTGCGGGTGGCGGCCGTGTCCAACGTCAGCCTGGTCTCGGTGGCCGCGTTGCTGGGCATCCCGCAGCTCGGCCAACTGTTCACGGTCGGGTTCCAACTGGACTTCTTCACCCCGATCTGGGCGGGCATCGTGCTGTGCCTGGTGCTGGCCGGGATCTTCGACGCGATCATCCAGATCCTGGTGCGGATCACCACACCATGGGCCCGGGCGGTGAAGGCCAGGTGAGCGGCGCGTGGACCTGGTTGACCGACCCGGCGAACTGGAGCGGAACCGGCGGCGTCTGGAACCGGCTCCTGCAGCACCTGGGGTACTCGCTGCTCGCGCTGGCCATCGCCCTGGCGATCGCGCTGCCGCTGGGCGCGCTGATCGGGCACACCGGCCGGCTCACCGGGCTGGTCTCCGGCGTGGCCAACGCGTTGCGCGCCCTGCCCAGCCTGGGCCTTCTGATCCTGCTCGCGCTGTGGGGGCTGCACACGTTCAAGGGCGACATCGCGCTGCTCGGCCCGGCCATCGCGGTGCTGGTGATCCTGGCCGTGCCGCCGATCCTGTCCAACACCTACGCCGGCATCGCCAACGTCGACCCGGCCGCTCGGGACGCGGCCCGGGGCATGGGCATGACCGGGTCCCAGGTCCTGCTGCGGGTCGAGCTGCCGGTCGCCCTGCCGCTGATCATGTCCGGCCTGCGGTCGGCGTTCCTGCAGGTGGTGGCGACCGCTACGATCGCCGCGGTGGTCGCGCTGGGCGGCTTCGGCCGGTACGTCATCGACGGCCTGGCCCAGCAGAACTACTCGATGATGGTGGCCGGCGCGTTCCTGGTGGCCGTGCTGGCCGTGCTGGGCGACCGGATCCTGGCCGTCATCGGCCACTTCGTCATCTCCCCCGGGCTGACCGGGCGGGCCGAGCGCCGGCGCAAGCCGGCCGCGACCACGGCGGACCTGGTCGTCGCCCGCGGCGAGACGGCCGACCGCCCGTGACCCGCCACCCCGACTTCGCCGCCCAGTTCCGATGTCGTACCCCGATGCGACCATCAGCCCGCACCCACCGATCAAGGAGATTCGCATGACCATGCGCACCGGCCGCCGACGCGGCCTGTTCCGAACCGCCGGCCTGCTGGCGGCCGGCCTGGCCGCCGCCCTGACCATCTCGGCCTGCGGCGGCGGTTCGTCCAACCCGCTGGACACCAGCACCTCGGCCGCGGCATCCGGACCCGCGTCCGGATCGGCGGCCGCCGGCGGCGGCAAGATCGTCGTCGGCTCGGCCAACTTCCCCGAGAGCGCGCTGCTGGCCAACATCTACGCCGCGGCGTTGACCAAGGCCGGCCTGGACGCCTCGACCAACCTGAACATCGGCAGCCGCGAGGTCTACATCAAGGCCATCCAGGACGGGTCGATCGATCTGGTGCCCGAGTACTCCGGGGTGCTGCTGCAGTACTTCGATCCGACCGCCACCGCGGTCTCGGCCGACGACGTCTATGCGGCGCTGGTCAAGGCCACGCCGCAGGGCCTGGTCGTGCTGGAGAAGTCGGCGGCCGAGGACAAGGACGCGGTGGTGGTCACCAAGGCCACCGCGGAGGCCAACAACCTCACGTCCATCGCCGACCTCGCCCCGGTCGCCTCCACGTTCATCCTGGGCGGACCGTCCGAGTGGGAGACCCGGCCCACCGGCGTGCCCGGGCTCAAGGAGAAGTACGGCCTGACCTTCAAGGAGTTCAAGGCGCTGGACGCGGGCGGACCGCTGACCCTCAACGCGCTGCTCAGCGATCAGGTTCAGGCGGGCAACCTGTTCACCACCGACCCGGCCATCCCGGCCAACGATCTGGTCGTGCTGGAGGATCCGAAGAATCTGTTCGCCGCGCAGAACGTGCTGCCGTTGATCCGGTCGGACGCCAACAACGCGCAGGTCACCGAGGCGCTCAACGCGGTGTCGGCCAAGCTGGACACGGCCACGCTGACCGAGCTGCTGACCAAGGTCGCCGTGGACAAGCAGGACTCCGCGCAGGTCGCCCAGGAGTGGGTGGCCCAGAACCTGAGCTGAGCCGAACCTGAGCGGGACCCGGGGCGCTGTTTCGGGTCCGGTCAGGACGTCCGGGACGGGCCGGCCGGTGCGGTGATCTCACCGGCCGGCCGGTCCGGGGCCCGGACGAAGTCGGCCAGCACGGCGGCGAACCGGTCGGGTTCGTCCAGGTGCGGGAAGTGGCCCGACCGCGGCAGGATCTCCACCCGGCTGTGCGGCAGTTCCGCCCGGGCCGCCTCCAGGTGGGAGGACGGAATCATCCGGTCGCCCGCGCCCCAGATCAACAGCACCTCCCGGGCGGTGAGCCCGGACAGCCGGCTGCGGGCGCTGACCGTCTGCCCACCGGCATCGATCACCGAGCGGCTGGTGGCCAGGAACGCCCGCCGGGTGTCGGCGTCGGCCAGCGAGGTCAACGACTGCCAAGCCTGCGTGGAGCTGGGACTGACCGCGGGCAGTCCGACCCGGCGCCAGAGCCGCAGCGCGGAATCACCCACCCCGTGCAGCCAGCCCGAGGCCAGCACCGGCAGCACGAGCTCGCTGCCGGGCAGCGTGGCCGCCCGCAGCAGCGGGTTGAGGTCGCGGCCCAGCCCGCCCGAGCTGACCAGCACCAGCCGGTCGACCCGTTCGGGAAACAGGTAGGCCAGCTGCATCGCGATGCCGCCACCCAGCGAATGCCCGACCACCGTCGCCGACGGCACGTCCAGGGCATCGAGCAGGTCGCGCAGGCTGGCTGCGTGCGCTCCGAGCGAGTAGTCGCCCAGGGGTTTGTCCGACTCGCCGTGGCCGAACAGGTCGGGCGCCAGCACCCGGTGGTCGGCGGCCAGCCGGTCCCACTGGTCCGCCCAGGTGGTGCGGGCGCTCATCATCCCGTGCACCAGCAGGATCGACGGGCCGGACCCGACATCGGTCAGGGCCATCCGGTGGCCGTGCAACTCCAGGAACCGGGTCTGCTCCGGCATGCCGATCTCCTCGAAGTTACCCGCCGGTAACGACGCTACCCCAGCGGGCGGGGAAACATGTTCGGAATCTGACCCGCCTACGTTGGGCTCATGGGAACCCGCAGACTGTCGATCGGCTGCGATTTCCGGTACTCCGCGGCCGTGCCGACCCCGGCGGTGGTGCAGGTGACGCCGCTGGGCGGCGAGGGCGTCAGCATCGAGGTCGAGCAGTGGTACCTGGAGCCCGCCCAGGACCGCACCCACGAGTACCGCGACCTGTACGGCAACCGCTGCCAGCGGATGGTGCTGCCGGCCGGCAGCTCGCGCATCGGCTACCAGGCCCTGGTCACGGTGCCCGACGCCACCGAGGACGCCGACCCGTCCGCCCCCGAATGGGCTCCGCAGGCGCTGCCCGACGACGTCCTGGTCTATCTGATGCCGAGCCGGTACTGCCTGCCGGACATGCTCGGCCAGGAGGCGTGGTCCCGGTTCAGCCTCATCCCGCCCGGCTACGGCCGGGTCCAGGCCATCTGCGACCACGTCAACAACCACCTGCAGTTCGCCTACGGCAGCAGTTCTCCGACCTCGACGGCCGTCGACGTGAACACCTCCGGGTTCGGCGTCTGCCGCGACTTCACCCACCTGGCGATCACCTTCTGCCGGGCGCTGAACATCCCGGCCCGCTACGTCTTCGGTTACCTGCCCGACCTGGACGTGCCGGTCGACCCGGCGCCGATGGACTTCGCCGCCTGGATGGAGGTCTGGCTGGGCGACCGCTGGTGGACCTTCGATCCCCGCAACAACCGGCGCCGCAAGGGTCGGGTGCTGATCGGCCGCGGCCGGGACGCCTCCGACGTCGCCATGATCACCTCGTTCGGTGGTCCCACCCTGGAGTCGATGTCGGTGATCGCGCACGAAGTGGTCGGCCAGTAGGGTTTGCCGCTGTGGCCGGCGCACCGACTCCGGCGATCGCCGTGCTCACCCGCGCGAAGGTCGCCCACACCCTGCAGCCGTACCACCACGACCCGGCGACCACCGCCTTCGGCGACGAGGTCGTGCAGGCCCTGGGCTGGCCGGCGGACCGAGTGTTCAAGACCCTGGTGGCCACGGTCGACGGGAAGCTGACGGTCGGGATCGTGCCCGTCGCCGCCCAGCTGGACCTCAAGGCGCTGGCCGCCGCCGCCGGCGGCAAGAAGGCCGGCATGGCCAAGGTCGCGGACGCCGAACGCTCCTCCGGGTACGTCGCCGGCGGCATCTCACCACTGGGGCAACGCAAGCCGCTACCGACCGTGATCGATGAGACGGCGACACTGTTCGACACCATCATGGTCAGCGCCGGGCGTCGCGGCCTGCAGGTGGAGCTGGCTCCCGACCAGCTGGCCAGACTGACCCGGGCAATCTTCGCCCCCATTGCATCAGGATGACCCTCGGTTGCACCTATCCCTGGACCCACGGGTCCAGATGAGTGAAGATCACATCCGATGTCCGTTCTGATCGGTCGCTGCTCAGCCAGGGCGACCGACGCGGCCCGCATAAGGGGGTATCCGGGTGAGCCATCCGCCCGTTCGACCCGCACCACCACCACCGTCCACCCGACCGGCCGGCCCGCCGTCCGCCCACCCGTCCGGGTCACCACCCGGCGCGGGGGCCCGGGCCGGCGGCGACCTCACCCAGGAACTCATCGACACCGACATCTGGACCGACGAGATGGTCCAGCGCGCCGGCATCCCCATCATCGACACCAAGTTCGTCACGGTCGGTGGTGGGATCGGCTCGTTCGTCACGGTCGACTTCCTGCGCATCTACGGCGTGCCCGCCCAGGACATCACCGTGCTCACCCAGCTCGAGACGCCCTGGCAGAGCTATGAGTACCTGACCCGGGTGTCGCAGATCCCCCGGGGCGAGCGGCTGCGCTCGGACTCCAAGTCCACGCCGGACAACATCTGGGGCTTCCCCTCCTACGCGGTCCGCGAAGCGTTCGGGGCCAAGGGCGTCTCCGGCTTCGTCAAGCCGCTGTGGAACGTGCTGACCGAGCCCATCATCGAGAACTACTACACGCCCAAGGCCGGGCAGGCGTTCGAGACGATGGAGCGCGAGTCCAACCGGATCGGCTACCAGCAGTGCGTGCGCAAGGGCCAGGTCCGGATGGTCCGCCGGCGCCGCGAGGGCGGCTACTTCACCATCCTGACGCCGCCGCCGGGCGCCACCGCGACCAAGCGCCTGGCCTACCGCAGCCCGTTCGTGCACATCGCCATCGGCTACCCGGGGCTCAAGCTGTTGCCCGACCTGCAGCGCTACCGCGAGTACTACCGCGACCCGTCCCGGGTGGTCAACGCCTACGAGCCGCACGAGCACGTCTACCAGCAGCTGGCGCTGCGGCCGGGCACCGTGGTCATCCGGGGCGGCGGCATCGTCGCCTCCCGGGTCCTGCAGCGGCTGATCGACGACCGGGACAGGAACCGGCTGCAGACCCAGATCATCCACGTGTTCCGCACCTACATCACCGGCGCGCACGGCCCGAACGTCTTCAAGCGGCGCCGCGGCGGCGACGGCTGGGCCTACCAGGGCTTCAACTACCCCAAGTCGGTGTGGGGCGGTCAGCTCAAGGCCAAGATCCGGGGCCTGGAGGGCGAGGAACGGGCCCAGGCCTACAAGGAGATGGGCGGCACCAACACCCCCATCCGCAAGTCGTGGCAGGAGCAGCTCAAGCGGGGTCGCCGGGAGGGCTGGTACCGCACCGTCACCGGTGAGGTCAGCGAGTTGCGACCCGGGCCCAGCGGGCAGGGCGTGATCACCTACCTGCAGCCCAAGGGCCAGACCGGCTCGCCGGGGCAGACCGTGGAGATCTACTCCGACTTCGTCATCGACTGCACCGGCCTGGAGGCCGACATCCGGGAGCACCGGGTGCTGGCCGATCTGCTCGATCACTCCGGCGCCGGCCGCAACCCGGTCGGCCGGCTCGATGTCGACCGCAGCTTCGAGGTGATCGGCACCCGCAGCCAGCCGGGCCGGATGTATGCCTCCGGCAGCGCCACCCTCGGCGGGTACTTCCCCGGCGTCGACACCTTCCTCGGTTTGCAGATCGCCGCCCAGGAGATCTGCGACGACCTGGTCAAGCTCGGCTTCTGCAAGAAGTTCGGCGTCGCACAGTCGACCAAACAGTGGTGGCGCTGGGCCCGTCACCGCAGCATCTAGGGGGCGGCCGTGGTACCCACCCTGTACGGGCGGATTCAGACCCGCATCGTGCTGACGATCGTCGTCGGCGGCCTGTGGACGCTGATCATCACCCCGTTCCTGCCGACCGGTGAGCCGCTCGGTCCCTCCTACCGGATGACCTTCGCCATCCTGCTCACCGTGCTGGTGCTCGGTATCGTCTGGGAGTTCATCTACCACGGGCTGCAGCAGTTCCGGTGGGAGAAGGACTGGCCGACCTTCTTCGGCTTCCTCACCATGATCAACGAGGGTCTGCTGGTGTGGATCCTGCTCAAGGCGGGCGTGGTGCCCGGCGTCGGCGACGTCCCGCTGTCGGTCTTCCTGATCCAGTTCATCACCACCTGGCTGGTCATCTTCCTGGTGGTCAACGGGCCGGTGCAGATCTTCTTCTCGCGCTGGCGCTTCCGGGGAGGCCGGTTCTGGTGATCAGCTTCGACGAGATCCACGGCGAGGTCCTGCCGGCCGGCGACGGACCGTCCCATCTGGTGGCCCGCGTGCCCGGCGTGGTCACCGTGATCCGTCGGGACGCCGCGGGCGGCGAGGCGGCGGCCGCCGAACTGCTGGAGTTGATCCGGCAGGCCGCGGCCGAAGCGGCGCCGGCCCCCGGCCGCGACCTGGCCCGCCGGCTCACCGAATGGGTGGTGCGAACCCGCGCGGTGCCCGGCTTCGGCACCATCGCCGCCACCGACGACGGCATCGCGGTCTTCCTGCACGGTGACGTCACCGTGGCCGAGCTGCCCGCGCCGGGCACCGCCGGCGCACCCGCGGCCGAGCCGTTGCACCTGTCCGGCCGGACGGCGGCATTCACCGTCGACCGGCTGCTGCCGCGACCGGCCGGCCCGATCGTGCTGACCGCGGGCGACCCGGACCGGCGACCGGCCGACCCGTCGATCGGTATGCCCGGCTGGTCCGGGCTGGTCCAGGGCCTGGTCCCGGGCGTCGGGATCGTGCTGGGGGCGCCGGCCGCCACCCCTGCGGCCGCACCGGCCCCCGGCCGGCATGCCTCCCGGTCGGTGCCGGCGCCGACCGCCGAACCCGAGGCCACCCAGGAGCAGCCGGCCGCCCGCCCGAGCCGGGAGCCGACCGCCGAGCATCCGGTTCCGGACCGGGCCGCCGAGCCGGAGCCGGTGCCGGTGGCCGAGCCCCCGCGGCCGCCGTTGCCCCGGGCCGATGCCCGCAAGTTCGTCAGCACGCCGCTGGGCCCCCCGGCCACTCCTCCAGCCCCGCCCAGCCCACCCCCGAGCAGCCCACCGCCCAGCAGCCCACCTCCTAGTAGCCCGCCGCCCAGCCCGCCCAGCTCGGCGCCCAGTTCGCCGCCGCCGGCCCCGCCCAGCGACGAACCGGTCAAGTTGCGACCACCGCGGCTCTCCGAGCAGATCTTCGGTGCCCACCAGCACGAGACACCGCGGCCGCCGCTGCCGGTGCCGGGCGCCGGCGGGACGGCCAAACCGGCCCCGCCCCGACCCGGTGCCGCCGGCCCCGCCCACGTGCTGGTCAAGGGGTTCCGCTGTTCCCGCAACCACCACAACGACCCGCGGGTCTCGTTCTGCTCGGTCTGCGGGATCCGGATGGACCAACGCACCGGGATCCTGGTGGACGGCCGGCGACCTCCGCTGGGCCTTCTCGTCCTGGACATCGGATCGACGTTCGTACTGGACGACAACTACCTGCTGGGCCGCAATCCCGAGGTCGACGAGGCGGTGATCTCCAGCCAGCTGCGGCCGATCCGGCTGGACGACGACAGCGGCACGCTGTCCCGGGTGCACGCGGAGATCCGGTTGGAGGGCTGGGACGTGCTGCTGCTCGATCGCGGCTCGGCCAACGGCACCCATGTGGCCGCGCCCGGCCAGTCCGGCTGGAACCGGCTCGCCCCGCACCGGCCGATCGTGCTCACCCCGGGCACCCACGTACGGATCGGCCGCCGGGTGTTCACCTTCGAATCCGCGCACGCCCGGCTCTGAGCCCGACCGGATCGGACCCGACCGGTACCAGCCAATCTCCAACCGGGGCTGACCGACCCGGGTCAGCCTGCGCTCAGGGGGACTCGGCGAGCTTGGCCAGCTGATCGGTCAGCTCGCTCTCCCGGTCGTCCAGCCCGGCGTGGATCCGCACGACCGTCCCGGTCCCCCGGGTGTCCCGCAGCTCCGCGGCGAACGCCCCGCCGCCGGCCAGCAGCACCAGACCCGCGGCCATCGCCTCGTCGGTGCCGTCAACCAGCTGGGCGGCCAGACCACCGGTCCGCAGCGGCGCCAGCGCGCTCCAGACCCGTCGCGCGGCGCGACCGCCGTCCGGCACGGCCACGTGCAGCGGGCCGGCCAGCCGGGTTGCCGCGGCCGAGCCGAGCACGACGGCCACCCGGCCGTCGGCGCCACCGTCGGCGACCACACCCACCGATCCGCCCGGCGCCACCGGCCGCTCCCCCACCTGCGCGATGGCCAGGGTGAACGCCGGATCCTGCGGGCGGCCCGACCCGGTCGAGGCGGCGAACGTGTCCGTCACCAGCACCACGTCGGCCTGCGCACTGGCCGCCTGAGCGAGCAGATCGGCCCAGGGATCGGTGGAGAACCGGGTCAGCACGCTCGAGTGCACGCCCTGCTCGCGCAGCTCCCGGGCCAGCCCGTTCAGTTCGTCCACGGTGCTGGCCATCCGGGCCAGGTCGGGCACCAGCGGGGCACCGACCTCCAGCGGGGCCGTCGTCGGCCGGATCAGCAGCCGGGTCAGCACCAGTTGGGCCGGCCGGCCCCGGCCCAGCATGGCCGCGCCGACCTGGGCCAGCTCCCGGGCCCGGGCCGGGTCGTCGATCAGCACCAACACCCGGTACGAGTCGGTGACTCCCAGGGCGGCCCGTTCGGCCTCGGCGATGTCGCGGTGCATGACCCGGTCCGAGTAGACCAGTTTGAGCAGCGGTCCGGTCATCGCGGTGGTGATCAGGGCCATCAGCACCATCAAGGTGAACAGCTCGCCGTCCAGGACGCCCAGCTGCTTGCCCACGTTGAGGATGACCAGTTCGGTCAGGCCCCGGGTGTTCATCAGCAGCCCGAGCGCGGTGGCCTGGCGGGGGCGGACCTTCATCGCCCGGGCCCCGGCGTAGGCGCCGACGAACTTCCCGCCGATGGCCACCAGCAGGATCAACGCGAGCTGCCAGAGACCGCCGCCGGTCAGCCCGAGGATGTTCGTGGACAGCCCGGTGACCACGAAGAACAGCGGCAGCAGCAGCAGGACGCTGACCTGCTCCAGCCGCTCCAGGATCTCCCTGGTCAGATCCGCGGCACCCTGGCGGGGCATCACGGCGCCGAACACGAAGGCCCCGAAGATGGCGTGGATGCCGATGATCTCGGTGACGAACGCGGACGCCAGCACCCCGATGAGCACCACCGACAGGATGTCCGGGGTGAGCCGGCCGGCCCGCTGGTACCACTCGTTCAGACGCTTGAGCAGGGGCCGGACCAGGCCGAACATGATGGCGGCGAAGATCGCGGTCAGGATGACGATGCGCAGCACGTCCAGCGGGCCGTTGCCCTGCACGACGGCGACCACGAACGCCAGCAGGGTCCAGGCGATGATGTCGTCCACCGCCGCGCAGGCCAGCGCGAGCACCCCGATCGGGGTGCGGTGCATGCCCCGGTCGGTCAGGATCCGGGCCAGCACCGGGAACGCGGTGATCGACATGGCCACGCCCATGAACAGGGCCAACGCCAGCGGGGCCACCGGCCCGGTCGCGGTCTCGTCGTGGAACGGGAACAGCACCAGCGACAGCCCCGCACCGAGTGCGAACGGCAGCGCCACCGAGGCCGCCGAGATCGTGCCGGCCACCTTCTCGCGTCCGCGGATGAGCAGCATGTCCAGCTCGAGGCCGACGATGAACATGAACAGCACCAGGCCCAGCTGGGCCAGGATGTTCAGGTACGGCAGCACCTCGGGCGGGAAAAGGGTCGCCTCCAGCTCTCCCGGCAGCAGCCCCAGCAGGCTGGGCCCCATCGCGATGCCGGCCACGATCTCGCCGACCACCGGCGGCTGGCCGATCTTGATCGCGAGCCGGCCGAAGAGCCGGGCCACCACCATGATGATCGCGATGTCGATGAACACCAGGGCAGCAATATGCATGCGAGATTCCCGAGATGTCAGGCGAGCGTTGGTCCGGACGGGCGACGAGGCGTCGTCACCGAGTGTGAGGCACGCAGCGGGCTGACCGATACATGCGACAGCGATCTTCCACCATCCGTGTGGCCGACTTGCCCGATATGCTCGCCGGAGTGCGCGCCGCATCGTCGGCCGCGGACCAGCCCCGATCACTGCCGGACGTGCGCCGGCCGGGAGGACGACAGGAGTCCGACGTGGTGCTTCAGGACACCCCCGCGCAGGCCGTTCCGGTGCTCGCCGATTTCCGGGTCATCCGCCTGATCGGTGAGGGCAACCACGGCCGGTTCTACCTGGCCCAGCCGCCGGCCCGACTGGGCATCGACGACGAGTACGTCGCGGTCAAGGTCTTTGCTGGCCAGTGCAGCGAGGACGCCTACCGGCGCGGCACCCGGGAGCTGCGGGCCTTCGCCGCGGTCGCCTCGCCGTACCTGGCCCGGGTGTACGACGCCGTGCTGGAGGACAACTTCATGTACGCCATGGAGTACTTCCCGTTGGGGTCGCTGTCCGCGCCGGCCCGCCCGCTCACCCGGGACGAGGTGCTGCGGGCCGTCGAGCACGCCGCCCGCGCGGTGCACGACCTGCACGAGGCCGGCATGGCCCACGGCGACGTCAAGCCGGGCAACGTGATGGTGCACGACGGCGGCGGCAAGCTGTCCGACCTGGGTCTGGCCCGGGTGTTCAACGCGGGCGCCGCGCTGACCGGGATGGCTCCGGAGACCTCGGTGGAGTACCTGGATCCGTCACTGCTGCTGGGCGAGCCGCCGTCCCGGGCGACCGACATTTGGGCCCTGGGGGCCACCCTGCACCGGGCCCTGTCCGGCGCCGGCCTGTACGGCGAGCTGCCCGAGCATCAGCCGCTGCTGGCGATCCGGCGAGTGCAGAGCTCCGCGCCGACCGTGCATCCCTCGCTCACCCCGGCCGAAGCCGAACTCGTGCTGAGCTGCCTGGCCCCGCTGGACACCCGGCCCGCCACCGCAGCGGAGGTGGCGGACCGGATCGCGGCGCTGCGGTCGGCCTGAGCGCCGGTCCCGGCGGGCCCCTGATCAGAACGGGGCCGGGTGCCACCACTCATCAAGCAGGTCCAGCGTGGTGTGCCCGTCCCACTCCGCGTAGACGATGTAGTCCGCAAACTTCGGGTCGTTGAAGGTAGTCACCAAGTAGGACGGGTTGGTGGTGCTGTCCGCCGATCCGTAGCGCATCCCGGCGTTGTCGTCGTCCTCCCGGGTCCACTTGGTCTGCTCCGGTGAGTCGCCGAAGCTGGCCTGGATGTAGGTGTCCAGCGCATCGGTGCTGGGGAAATGCATCACCCAGAAGACGACGCCCTGACTGTCGGTGCAGTTGATGATGCCGTCGGCGTTGCTGCCGAAGTTGTCGCTGGCGCTGGTGCAGGTGGCGTCCTCGTAACCCTTCTCGGCCGGCGTCTGGGGGATCAGGCGGTCGAAGTCCGCGGCCACATTGGTCAGCGCGCCCCAGCCCTTGTTCTCCACGGTGACCACGACGGGCCCCGCCGCCGGGGACGTCTGCCGGGCGGCATTGGTGGCGGTCACGACATAGCTGTAGTTGCCGGGCAGCGCCCGCGGGTCGACCCAGGAGGTGCTGACGCCGGTGTAGACCGTCTGACCATTGCGGGCCACGGTGTAGCCGGTGGCTCCGGCGGTGGGCGACCAGCTCACCGTGATGTCCCGCTGGTCGTCGGCCTTGGCCGCGAGGTTGGCCGGGGCGGCAATCCCACCCCCTCCCCCGCCGCCGCCGAGCACGATCGCGGCGGTGATGCCGCCGGCGATCACCAGCACGGCGGCCAGCCCGATCAGGATCCACTTCTTGGCCCCGCTCGGGCGGGCGGCGGTCTGGGTCGGCCCGGTCAGCGAGACCGGCCCGGTCTGATAGCCCTGGTGCGGCCCGGACGGGTAGGCCCCGCCCGGCGGGTAGGCGCCGGTGGGTCCGGTCGGGTGATAGCCGCCGACCGGGCCGCGGGCGTTGACCTCGGTGGGCCGGACCGCGCCGGCGCCCAGTGGCGGGATGTTGCCGGTCGGGGTCCACGCCCCGGGCACTCGCTGCGGCCCGGTGTTGAGCTGGCGGACCTGCCAGCCCGCATGCCGCTCCAACAGGACGACCAGGTCGTCGAGCGCCTTCGGGTGCTGCGAGCCCTCCCGTTCGTACCCGACCGTGCGGGTGACGTCGTGGTTCCTGACGGTGATCTCCTGGAACACATCGCCCGGGACGACCAGAACCTGGCGCAGACGCGGCGGTAGGTCGAAGAACCGAACTTCCTCCAACAGCAGCCGCTCGACCTCGATCCGGTCCTGCGCGGGCAGACCGCTGGTGTTGATCGGACCCAGTTCGGCGACCGTGCCCTGCACGCGGTCGATCCGGCGCACCCCCACCGTGTACGGCGGCCGCGGGGTCGTCAGCGACCGATCCTCCACCGCGGCGACCGCCGCGGCCGCCACCGCAGGCACCGCGACGTCCTGGGCGGTGTGCTCGGGGTTGGGCTTGGGATTCGGGTTGGCCTCGGCCGGTATCACCGCCACCTCGGCGCGGGTCGGGGTGGACAGCGCGGGATCGGCGGCGACCAGCGCGGCCCGGGCGGCCAGACTCAGCTCGCGGCAGCTGTTGTACCGCTCGTCCGGGTTCTTGGCCATCGCCTTGGCCACCACGGCGTTCAGGCCGGGCGGCAGCCACGGGACCGTGTCCGTGACCTTCGGGATCGGGTTCTTCAGGTGGGCCGTCATCGTCGCGAACGGCGAGTTCTCCGGGTAGGGCACCGACCCGGTGAGCAGCTCGTAGAGCACGCAGCCCAAGGCGTAGATGTCGACCCGGTGGTCCAGGTGCCGGGCCTCGATCTGCTCCGGCGAGGCGTAGGCCAGGGTGGCCAGCAGGTTGCCGGTGCCGGTGAGGTGCTGCACCTCCTCGGTGGTCGACTTGGCGATGCCGAAGTCGGTGAGCAGTACGTGCTCGGGCTCGCTGGGGTCGTCCGGCGCGGCCAGCAGGATGTTCGCCGGCTTGACGTCGCGGTGCAGCAGGCCGGCCCGGTGCGCATAGTCCAGCCCGGCACCGACCTCGCTGATGATGTGCACGACCCGGTGCGGGGTCATCGACCCGTCGCCGGCCCGGGCGGCCACCGAGGCGTCGACGCCGGCCACGTACTGCATCGAGATCCACAGCTGACCGTCGACCGATCCCCGGTCGTAGACGGCCACGATGTTGCGATGCACCAGGCCGGCCGCCAGGTCGGCCTCCCGCTCGAACCGGGTGCGGAAGTTCGGGTCGTTGGAGAAGGCGGGGTTGAGCAGCTTGAGCGCGTCACGGCGCGGCAGCCGGGGGTGCTTGGCCAGATAGACCGCACCCATCCCGCCGGTGCCCAGCACCGACTCGATCGTGTATCCGGCGAACTGTTCGCCCGCGTTCAGGACCACCGTGCGTCCCCTATTCCACCAGTGCTGATCGACAACTGTAGCCAGGCTTGCGCCGTTGACGTGACCGCTCGTGTCGACGTCACCCGGTAAGCCATCCGAAGGAGTGAAGGCTCGGCCGAGTGATACCCCGGGTGCCGTGGATGTGACGGTCATGACGAGCAGACGGGACTCAGAGCAGGGTCGGTTGCTCCACCGGCTCGGTCAATTGCGCCACCTGGGCGATCAGTCCGGGGTCATCGTTGGCGACGTTGCCCACCTGGGGACCCACCGGGCGCCGTTCGATCGCCGCGACCAGCTCGTCCGGGGGTGGGCCGAGCATCGGGGCCGGATCGACCCGCGGGTCCAGCCAGGCCGCCCACTCCGAGGCCGGCAGGACCAGCGGCATCCGTTCGTGGATCTCCCGCATCGCGCCCACGGCGGGGGCGGTGATGATCGTCATGGACACCACGCCCTGACCGGACTCGGCCCCGGCCGGCCGCCAGTACTCCCACAACCCGGCGAAGGCCATCACGCTGCCGTCTTGCGGCGTGAGGTAGTAAGCCTGCTTGACCGGCCGCCGGCGACCCCGGACGGTCTCGTCGCCGAGCACCCGCCACTCGTAATACCCGCTGGCCGGGATCAGGCAGCGCCGCTTGATCAGCGCGGTCCGGAACGCCGCCTTCGCACCGAGCGATTCGACGCGGGCGTTGAACATCCGGTTGCCGACCGAGAGATCCTTGGCCCACGAGGGCACCAGGCCCCAGCGCATCGGTTCGATCTGCCGGGCGGCGTCCTCCGGGGCGACCCGTGGCTCCAGCCGCACCACCGGCACGGTCAGGGTCGGGGCGATGTTGTACCGGGGACGGACCGGATCACCCCCGTACAGGCCCGAGGCGCCTCCGGCGTGCTCGTCCGGCTCGGCGTCGAAGGTGCCGTACAGGGCCTCCGGTTCCATCGTCAACGCGTAACGGCCACACATGAGGCCATCGTGCCACCGGGGTCCGACGGTGCCCCCGGGGTCGCCGGCCGGCTCGTAAGCTCGCCGGGTGTCCCGCTGCACCGTCCACCCGGCCACCGCCGACGACCTCGATCCGGAGGAGGTGCTCGAGCTCTACCGGTCCGTGGGGTGGACCGGCTACACGGACCGGCCGGCGGTGCTGGCAGCCGCCCTGGCCGGCAGCACGCACCTGGTCGTGGCCCGCACGGGCGACGGGGTGCTCGCCGGCCTGGCCCGGGTGGTCTCGGACCGGGCCACCATCGCCTACCTCCAGGACGTGCTGGTCCACCCGGACCAGCAGCGCCGCGGCCTCGGCGCGGCCCTGATCACGGCGGCGTTAGCGCCCTTCACCGGCGTCCGCCAGCAGGTGCTGCTGACCGACGACGAACCCGGCTCACGGGCCTTCTACACCGCCCTCGGGTGGGCCGAGGTCGGCGCCGACGAGCCACGGCTGCGGGCCTACGTCCGGATCGTCGACTGACGCCCGAGAGGGGCTCAACCGATCCGGTAGACCAAGGCGACCGTGCCCAGGTCGGTCCGGGCCACCGTCTGCAGGGTCAGCGTCCGCGGGTCGGGCAGCTCACCGAACAGCCGCTTACCAGTGCCCATCAGCAGCGGGTGCACGAACAGCCGCAGCTCGTCGACCAGCCCGGCGGCCAGCAGGGTGCGGGCCAGGTGGCCGCTGCCGAGCACGGTGATGTCGCCCTCGCCCTGGGCCTTGAGCTCTCGCACGGCGGGCACCGGGTCGCCGGTCAGGATCGTGGTGCCGGCCCAGTTCACCTCGGTCAGCTGGTTGGACACCACGTACTTGGGGCTGTGGTTCATGCTCGCCGCGATCGGGTTGTCGTCGCCCTGGTGCGGCCAGAAGTCGGCCATCTTCAGATAGGTGCGCCGCCCGAACAGGTACCCGGTGGTCCGGCCCAGCCCGCCGGGGTCGACCACCTGACCGAGCGCGGGAGCGTACGGGGTGCCCCAGCCGCCGTGGGTGAAGCCGCCGTCGGTGTCCTCCCCGGGCGATCCCAGCCCCTGCATGACGCCGTCGACGGTGAGGAACTCGACCAGTGCCAGTGTTCTCATGACCGGCAGACTGCGCGGCCGGCCCGGACTCATCGCGCGCCCGGGTGGCCGGCCGCTCGTCATCCGGCGTCGGCCAGCATCCGCCAGATCCGGTCCCGGGAGAACGGCGTCTGGGTCGGCCGCACCCCGACCGCCCGGCGGATCGCGTTGCCGATCGCCGCGGCCACCGGGTTGTAGGGGCTCTCGCTCATCGACTTCGCCCCGAACGGGCCGAGTTCGTCGTGGGTGTCGGCGAAGTAGACCTCGGTGTCGGGGATGTCGGCCATCTGCGGCATCCGGTACACCCGGAAGGCCGGGGTCAGCACGGACCCGTCCGCGCCGATCAGCACCTCCTCGAACAACGCCGAGCCGATGGCCTGGGCGACCCCGCCCTCCACCTGACCGCGGCACTGCTGCGGGTTGAGCACGGTGCCGGCGTCGGCGGCCTGCACCGACTGCAGGATCTGGACCTCGCCGGTGCGCACGTCGACGGCGACCCGGACGGCGTGCACGTTGAACGCCAGGGACCGCCGCTCGCCGTGCTCCTGCGCGCGGGCGGACAGGCCCGGCCCGACGAGTGCGGCGAAGGCCACCAGGTCTCCGTCCAGGCAGACCCCGTCCCGCCGCAGATCCGGCGGGTCGCCGGCGGACCGCCCGGCCGGCCGGCGGGCCAGGGCCGCGGCCAGCAACTGCTCGCGCAGCGCGGTGACGGCGGCCAGCACCGCCCGGCCGGCCACGGTCGTGCCGGCCGAGGCGAAGGCCCCGGTGTCGTACTCGGCGCCGTCGGTGTCGGAGTTGGTCAGCTCGATCCGGTCGGCCGTGGTCCCCAGCACGGTGCAGGCGATCTGGGTGTGCACGGTGCTGGTGCCGTTGCCGAATTCGCTGGTACCCACGCCGATCCGGTACCGGCCGTGGGCGTCGACCGCGGCGGTGACGGTCGAATGGTGCCCGCGCGGGGCCATGGTGGCGATCATGGCCGCGGCCATCCCCTCCCCCACCCGCCAGTGATCGCCCTCGGGCGCGGCGACCACATCGCCGCGGCGCAGGGCCGTCTGGGCCAGGTCCAGGCACTGGTCCAGGCCGTAGCTGCCCCAGACCAGATCGGGTTCGGGCTCCTCGTGGACCACCAGCAGCGGATCGCCGGCCCGGACCGCATTGCGCCGGCGCAGTTCGAACGGGTCGATGCCCAGGGTGAGCGCGAGCTCGTCCATGGCCGACTCCACGCCCAGGATCACCTGACCCAGCCCGTACCCGCGAAATGCTCCCGAGGGCACCGTGTTGGTGTACACCGCCTGTGCGTCCACCCGTTTGACCGGGCACCAGTACAGGCTGATCGACTCCGCGCAGCCGTGGAACAGCACCCCGATCGAATGGTTGCCGTACGCGCCGGCGTCGGCCAGCACGTCCACCTTCATGGCGGTCAGCGTCCCGTCCGGGTCGGCCCCGAGGCTGACCGCGACCCGCATCGGATGGCGCACGGTGGCCCGGACGAACTCCTCGGCCCGGGTCATTTCGTAGGCGACCGGGCGGCCGGTGCGCAGCACGGCCAGCGCGACCAGGTCCTCGGTGAGGATCTCCTGCTTGCCGCCGAACCCGCCGCCGACCCGCTTGGTCAGCACCCGGATCCGGTCCGTGGGCCGGTCGAGCAGCCGGGCCAGCTCGTCCCGGACCAGGAACGGCACCTGGGAGCTGGTCCGGATGACCAGCCGGCCGTCCGGATCGAGCCAGCCGATGCTGCCGTGGGTCTCCAGCTGCCCGTGACTGACCCGCTGGGTCTGCCAGCTGCCGGAGACGACGACGGCCGCGGCGGCCAACGCGTCGTCGACCGAATCGCCGATGCCGTCGTGGATCCGGGCCACCACGTTGCGGCCGGCGTCGGCGACCCGGTCGGCCGCGCCGAGTTCCGGGTGCAGCACGGGGGCCCCGGGGGCGGTGGCCGCGACCGGGTCGATCACGGCCGGCAGCACGTCGTATTCGACCTGGATGAGCCGGCTGGCCCGATCCGCGGCGACCGCGTCGGTGGCCACCACGGCGGCGACCCGCTGCCCGACGAACCGCACCACGTCGTCCAGGATCCGGGTGTCGTCGGGGTCCTCGAGCCGGTTCTCGTGGCGGGCGGTGGAGAACCGGGTGCGCGGCACGTCGTGATGGGTGAGCACCAGCTCGACCCCGGGCACGGCCAGCGCCTCGGCCACCTCGATCGAGACGATCCGGGCGTGCGCGTGCGGCGAGCCGAGCACCCGCAGCACCAGGGTCGAGGACTGGTCCAGATCGAAGGTATAGGGCTCGGTTCCGGTCACCACCCGGTGGGCCGCGGGCGGGTGCGCGGATGTGCCCACCACGCTCCCGGTGTCGGCCCGCGCCGCGCCCGGCCCCGACCGGATCGCGTCCCGAATGGCCCGGTAGCCGGTGCAGCGGCACAGGTTCCCCTTCATCGCCCGCGGGAGATCCGCCAGCTCCTCCGGTTCCAGGGCGGAGGCGGTGACGATCATCCCGGCGGTGCAGAAACCGCACTGGAAGCCGAAGTGGTCCACGAAGGACCGCTGCAGCGGGTGCAGGTCGGACGGGGTGCCCAGGCCGGTGACGGTGGTGACCGCGCGACCCTCGATCCGGCGGGCGGGAGAGATACAGGAGTGCACCGGCTGCCCGTCGACCAGCACCGAACAGGCGCCGCAGTCGCCGGAGTCGCAGCCCTTCTTCACCCCGAACTCGCCCAGCTCGCGCAACAGGGTGCGCAGGCACTGACCGGGTCCCGGTTCGCCGTCCACGTCCCGCCCGTTGACCGAGAACCTCATCTGCGCAACTCCTGTCGGATCTCGTCGAGCAGCACTCCGCTGACCTGCCGGCGCCAGTCGGCCGGGCCGAGCGGATCGGTGTAGTACGCATCCACGGCGGCGACGTCGGCGGCCAGCTGATCCGCCGACGGGTGGCCCGGGTACCGCAGCACCACCGGGCGCAGGGTCGCCGCGGTGATCACCAGGGTCAGCGCCCCGTCCGGGTCCGCCCGTCCGGTCACCACCGCCCCGGACCGGCCGAGGGTGGCCAGGGCGATCTGCCGGAACGCGGTCCGCCCGGCCAGCGCCGCCCCGGGCAGGTCGACCGCCCGCAGCACCTCCCCCGGCCGCAGCGTGTTCGTGCCGTTGCCGGTGATCATCTCCGCGACCCGGATCCGGTAGGACCCGCCGTCCGGCGTCCAGATCTCGGCGACCCCGTCCAGCGTGACCGCGAGCGAGACCATGGCCGCCGCGGCGAACGAGCGGCAGATGTTGCCGCCGACGGTGGCCATCCGCCAGACCTTGACCGAGGCGAGCAACGCCGTCGCGCACTGGAGGAAGAACGGCCGGGCCGCGGCGAGCTCGGCGATCGTGCAGGTGGCGCCGACCCGCAGCCCGCCGCCGGGCAACGGTTCCAACGGGGCCCACCCCATTGCGGTCAGATCGACCAGCCCGGTGACCTCCGGCTGCGGTTCGGAATAGAGCCAGGTCCCGCCGCCCAGGAAGACCTCGCCGGGCGCGAGGGCCAGGTCGGCGCGGCAGGTGGCGGCGCGATAGCCGGCGACGGAGGTCAGGTCCACGACGGCGAGCCCATCCCACCGGCATGACCGGCCGGTAACACCCGTGCGACGGGCGCAGAATGATCACGATGAGGCTGACCGACCTGCTCGCCGCGCCGGAGCTGGGCATTCGCGCGCTGCACGGCGACGCGCAGGATCTGGCCCGCCCGCTGGGCTGGATCTACACCACCGACCTGCCCGACCCCAGCCGCTACCTCACCCCCGGCCAGACCCTGATGACCGGAATGATGTGGCGCACCGGTCCGGGGGACAGCGATCCGTTCGTCCGGCGGCTGGTGGAATCCGGGGCAGCCGCGCTCATCGTCGGTGAGGCACTGTTCGATTTCGTCCCCGAGGACGTGGTCGCCGCCTGCCGCCGGTGGAGCCTGCCACTGCTGGCGGTGCCGGCCTCCGTCTCCTTCGCCCAGGTCACCGAGTTCGTGGCCGGGCAGCAGGCGCAGCGGCGGCTGGGCCGGCTGACCGACGGGTTGATCCGGCAACGGCAACTGCTGGCCGAGATGGCCGCCGGGCAGACCCTGGACGAGCTGGTCCGGCGGATCGCCCGGGAGACCGGCCTGAGCTGCCGGGTGCTGACCTCGACCGGCCGGCAGATCGCCTCGTCCACCGCGCCGTTGGCCGAGCCGGACGTGGATCTGCTGGTCGGGCAGGCGCTGGCCGCGCAACGGTTCCCGACCCGGGTCAGCACCGCAACCGGTTCGGGCACCGCCTTCCTGGTCGGCCCGGCGTCCCAGCACCGGGCGCTGGCCTGGTTCGTGATCGCCGACCTGCCCGGCAACCGGCCGGCCGACCGGCCCGAGCCCGGGGAGGACCCGGACACCGTCGATCCGTTCAACGAGCTGGCCGCGATCGCGGCCCTGGAACGACGGCGGACCGAAGAGCCCATCCGGGCGCGCCGGGAACTCACCGATCAGGTCATCACCCTGCTGGACGAGGACGCCGAGCGCCCGGAGATCCCGATCCTGCTGCGCCAACTGGGCCTGGACCTGACCCGGCCGACCGTGGCCGTGGTGGCCCAGGCGATCGGCTCGACCACGCCGCTGGGCCTGGTCGGCAGCCTGCTCGGGGAGGCGGTCAGTCATCTGTCCACTCCGGTGGTCGGGTCCGATGCGCAGGGCCTGGCGGTCGCGCTGGTGTCCATGCCGGGGGCCGGGCCGGACAGCGACCAGGAGAACCCGGCCGGGACCGCCGGATCGATCGCCGCCGACACCGTCCGCCGGGCCCTGCTCCGGCTCGGACCGGCGCTGCCCGGGATCCGGCTGGACGTCGGCGTCAGCCGGCCCACCGAACCGGCCGGGCTGGCCGGGGCCCTACGAGCCGCCCGCTACGCCCGGTTGCTGGCCTCCGGCCGGCCCGGTGATCCGGCCGACCGAGGCGTCCGGGTGGCCTCGGGCGACCGGGCCACCTCGGCGATCATGTTGCTGTCCGCGGTGCCGGACCGGCTGCGCCGGTCGTTCGCGACCGCCGTCCTGCAGGACGTCGTCGAGTACGACCGGCGCACCGGCGCGGACCTGGTGGTCACGCTGCGCGCGTTCCTGGACGCCAACGGCTCGTGGAGCCGGACCGCGCAGCGCCTGCATCTGCACCTGAACACCGTGCGGTACCGGATCGCCCGGGTCGAGGAGCTGACCGGACGGGACCTGAGCCGCATGGACGACCGGGCCGATGTCTACCTGGCGTTACACCTGCTCTGAGCGGGTCACCCCGGCCCGGGCCGCGGCGATCGGGTTGGCGTCGGCCACCAGCTCGTCGAACCGGCTGTTGGCGATCTTGGCGATCTCCACCAGGTTCGCCGCCCGCTCGACTCCGGCCGAGTTGGCCATCCGGTCCCAGCCGGCGTTGAGCACCCGCTCGTACCGGTCGACCTCCTTGGCGCAGATCACCAGCGGGAAGCCGAACTTGGCCCGATAGGCGCGCGCCATCTTCAGGATGTCCGCATGCTCCTGCTCGTCCATGCCGATGACACCGGCGGCGTGATCGGCCAGGTAGGCGGTCCCGGCCTCCTCGCTGCCCAGGTCGTGGAACGAGTTCATCAAGGCCAGTTGCTCCGCCGGGCTGCCGGTGAGCAGGGCGTCGTGGAAGGCCGCCCGCAACTCCAGCGTGTCGCCCGAACGGCCGCTCGATCCACGCCCGCTCGGCCGGCCAGCTCACGCCCTCGGTCAGGAACGAGAACGTCTCGACGAACTTGTCCTGGTCCATCCCGTTGACCTCGTCCAGGGTGACCAGGTCGTGGCCGGGCCGCCCCGCGACGCCCGGACCGTGCCCGCCCGGGATGTGGAAGAAGACGATGTTGAGCACGATGGCGCACAGGGCGCCCAGGGTGATGCCGGACCCGAAGATGATCTGCGCCCATTCGGGGAAGGCGAACGCGATGTACGGCTGCGCGGTCACCATCATGCCCAGCCCCACGCTGGTGCCGACGATGACGATGTTGCGGTGGTCGTTGAAGTCCACCTTCTGCAGGGTCTGGATGCCGACCACGGCGACGGCCGCGAACATGGCCAGCGCGGCCCCGCCCAGCACCGGGTGCGGGATGCCGGCGACGATCGCCGCCGCCTTGGGCAGCGAGCCCAGGACGATCATGATGACGCCGGCCGAGCAGACCACCCAGCGGCTCTTGACCTGGGTCAGCCGGACCAGGCCGACGTTCTCGGCGAAGCAGGTGTACGGGAACGAGTTCAGGACGCCGCCCAGGGTGGTGGACACGCCGTCGGCCCGCAGCGCCCGGGCGATGTCCTCCTTGACGATCCGCTTGCCGACGATCTCGCCGGTCGCGTAGACGTCGCCGGTGGTCTCCACCGCGGTGATCAGCATGACCACGACCATGGACAGGATCGCGGTGATGCTGAAGGTGGGCCAGCCGAAGTAGAACGGCGAGGTGTAGCCGAACCAGGAGGAATCGGTCACCGCATCGAAGTGGGCGTCACCCAGGCCCCAGGCCACCAGCGTGCCGATGACCAGGCCGAGCAGCACCGCGATGGTGCCC
Source organism: Nakamurella multipartita DSM 44233 (assembly GCF_000024365.1). NCBI lineage: Bacteria > Bacillati > Actinomycetota > Actinomycetes > Nakamurellales > Nakamurellaceae > Nakamurella > Nakamurella multipartita. The sequence goes on along the minus strand of NC_013235.1, from coordinate 1,533,431 downwards.
AGGAACCCGCGGAAGATGCGCTGGATGGCCACGATCAGGAACAGGGTGCCCATGGCGTAGGCGATGTTCTTGAGCAGCACCGGATCCTGCATGGCCATCGTGGTCTGACCGTTCACGATGTCGTTGGCGGCGACCGGCAGCAACGCGATGCCGATGATCAGGATGACCGAACCGGTCACCACCGGCGGGAAGTACCGCAGCAGCTTGGCGAAGTACGGGGCCGCGAAGAAGGTCAGCAGACCGGCCACGATGACCGCGCCGTAGATGGCCAGCAGGCCCTGCGTACCGCCGCCGACGGCCAGCCCGATGGCGATCATCGGGCTCACCGCGGTGAACGTGACGCCCTGCAGCAGCGGCAGTTTCACCCCGATCTTCCAGAATCCGACGGACTGGATGATCGAGGCGATGCCGCAGGTGAACAGGTCGGCGTTGATCAGGTGGATGAGCTGCTCGCTGGACAGGCCGAGCGCGTTGGCCACCAGGATGGGCACCAGCACGGCGCCGGCGTAGAAGGCGAGCACGTGCTGAAACCCGTAGGCGGCCAGCTTCGGGACGGGCAGGACCTCGTCGACCGGGTGGACGCGCTTGGCCGGCGTCGGGGTGGGAGCGGTTGTCGTCATGGATGTCCTCTAGGACGCTCCTGAATAACGGTCACTTGTGGGTTCGGGAGTTCGCTTTGGGACAGTGGGAGCGTTCGCGCGTGATCGGGCTGTCAGGCGTGGTCCTGAGTCGTCGCCCGGCCCTGGATGATTCTCCTGACTGATCGGAGGGACGGGCCGTTGCTCACGGCCCGGTGAGGTCTCGTGCCGGCCGGTCAGGCCGGTGCAATGGTCCACGTCCCGCTCACCCGCGTCAGCCCGAGGGTGAGCATTCGCCTGAGGTTGATCGCAGCGGCGCGGTGGTGCCACCAGTGGTCGTTCTTGGCGACGCCGCGGTAGCGGACTTTGCGGTTGCCGCGGACCAGCCAGGAGATCGATCGTTCGACCATCGGCCGGTGCCGTCGGTAGACCTGTTGGAAGTCCTCGGTTTCCGCTTGTCGACGGGCCGCCCTGAGCAGGCTTTCGTACTCGGTCAGCTTCAGCGATCGACCGGCGTCGCTGGTCGTGCATTGGGCCCGGAGCGGGCAGCCGCGGCAAGCCGCTCCGAAGGTGACGGACCATTGCGCGGTGATCGACCGGGTCACCCCGTTCGGGCAGGTGGCCGTCCTGGCCTCGGGGTCGACGGTGAAGTCGTCCAGGGTGAACCCGTCCGGCACGGCCGACCGCAGCGGGAACGGCTTGATCAACGCGATGTGCCCGGCATGGTCCAGTTCGGCCCGCGCGGATCCCGATCCGTACGCCGAATCGGCCAGCACGTGCAGCTTTTCGGTCTCCTGTGCCAGCAAGGTGGGTCCAACCTCGGCGTCGCTGTTGCCGCGTCCGCTGGCCATGGTCACCGCGCAGGCGGTGACCAGACCGGTGTCGGGTTCGACCGCGATGTGTGCCTTGAACCCGTCCTGCCGCCGGTGGACGGTCTTGTGGGCGTGCCGCGCCTCCGGGTCCACGGTGGAGATCACCCGGTCCGGGGCGACCCGCTGCGCGATCCGCCACCGTCCGTCGGTGCCGTCCGAGCCCTCGACCGGTTCCACGTCCTGCCCGGCGACCAACGCCAAGAGGGCGACCGCGTCCGCCGCCTTCGGTCCGAGCTCCTGGTCGGGCAGGTGTCCCAGCACCCGATGCGCGTCGGTGACCAGCGCATCGACAAGGGCCTCGCGGGCCTGCTGATCGTTCCAGGCGATCGCCGGTTTGCCCGGGTCGTCATAGTCGTGAGCCGAGCAGTGCTCGCCGACGACCTCGGCGGCGCCGGGTACCTCGCGGCGGACCCGGCGGATCGCCGCGATCAACTGGGTGACCGTGTCCTGGGTGGCGACCGCGTCGTCCAGGATCGTGGAATCCAACGCTCGCCTGCTCTTTCCAGCCAGCACCCCGGTCTGGTCCACGACCTGGCGGACCGCGTCGAAGATCCGGTTCGGCGACTGCGAAGCGGCCAGCCGACGCCGCCAGTACGTCAATGTCGTGGCATGGAACGCCGCAGCGGTCACCGGTAACCCGCACGCTGCCTTCCACCGCAGATCGAACGTCACCGAGTCCACCGTGTCCGCGTCGGACAGGCCGTGCAGAGCCTGCAGCACAATCACCGACGCCATCACGTCGGCCGGCACTGACGGGCGGCCCCGACCCGACGGAAACAGATCCGCGAACATGCCGTCCGGGAACACCTCCCGACGGTGCGCGGCCAGAAACGCGAACACGCTGCCCGGCTTGAGCAGCCCACCGACTACCGACTCGGCATCCAACAACTCACGCTGATCCCGCGACCGACCCTGCACACCAAGATCATCCCGAACCCACAAGATCAACAGGGGCCGACATACGGATAATTCAGGAGCGTCCTAGGGGCTGGGACGGCGTGGCGAGTTGAGAATCGCCGACGCTCCGGCGGGCCCGACAGTCACCGGATTGCCAAACTTCTCCGGTCCGGGCCGCCCCCTGCTGTGCGATCGAACAAGACGCGACCGGTGGTCATCCCGGCGTCATCCGACGGTCATCGCCGGGCCGATGCGGGTCCGGAAGGCCGGCCGACGACCAAAGGTGGGAGCGCTCCCGGTTCACCGGGCGGGCTCAACCGAGCGGATGCATACTCATGGCCGCACGTGAGCGGACCGGCACAGTCCGTACACAGGCGAGTCCCGGACGACCTCTCTCCCCGGTGGTGCATCGATGGCGCTGACCCGCATGCTCCGACTGTCCGTGCTCGTGGTGGCCGTGCTGGCCGCCACCCTGGTGGCGCCCGTCGCGAACGCCGCCACCGGCGACCGTGGCTGGGGCGGTGGCGGCCATGGTGGGAGCAGTGGCGGGGGCAGTGGACCCTGGCAACCCGACCTGGGCCCGAACGTGACGATCTTCGACCCGAGCATGTCGGCGGCCGAGATCGAGGCCGCAGCGACAGCGGTCTTCAACAAGCAGAAGAGCAACGAGTTCGCGGCCGACCGGTTCGCGTTGCTGTTCGAACCGGGCACCTACGGCAGTGCCACGGAGCCGCTGAATTTCGAGGTCGGCTACTACACCAGCGTGGCCGGCCTGGGCCGGCTGCCCGGGGACGTGATCATCAACGGAACGATCAACGTCCACAACCAGTGCTACGGCGACCATTGCATCGCGCTGAACAACTTCTGGCGCTCGCTGTCCAACCTGACCATCGCGGTCACCGACAAGCCGACCGCCGGGTGCTACGCCGGCGAATTCTGGGCGGTGTCGCAGGCGGCGCCGATGCGTCGGGTGCACGTCACCGGCGGCCAGACCACGCTGATGGACTACTGCACCAATCCGTCCTTCGCCAGCGGCGGGTTCATCGCCGACTCGAAGTTCGACGGGACCGTGATCAACGGCTCCCAGCAGCAGTGGATGACCCGCAACAGCACGGTCAGCACCTGGACCAACGGCGTCTGGAACCAGGTGTTCTCCGGCGTCGAGGGCGCCCCGGCCACCTGCTTCCCGGCGGCCACCGCCTGCGGCGGCCCGTACACCACGGTGGCCAAGAGTCCGGTGACCAAGGAATCCCCGTTCCTGTACCAGGACGACCGCGGCCGGTACCGCGTGTTCGTGCCCGCCGTCCAGCGCAACAGCAGCGGCACCACATGGGCCTCCGGCAACCCCAAGGGCTCGTCCCAGTCGATCGAGAACTTCTACGTGGCCCGGCCGGGCGACGACGCCCGCACGATCAACGCCGCGCTGGCCCGCGGCAAGCAGCTGCTGCTCACTCCCGGGGTCTACCAGCTCGACCGGCCGATCACCGTCACCCGGCCGAACACGCTGATCCTCGGCCTGGGCTACGCGACCCTGATCCCCCAGAACGGCAACGCGGCGATCACCATCGGCGACGTGCCCGGGGTGGACGTCGCCGGGGTGACCATCGACGCCGGCCCGGTCAACTCCCCCGTGCTCGTGCAGGTCGGCACGCCCGGCGGGCAGTGCAGCAGCAGCCGGGGCAACCCCACCGTGCTGCACGACGTGTTCGTCCGCATCGGCGGTGCCGCCGCCGGCCGGGCGACCACCAGCATCGTGGTGAACAGCGACAACACCATCCTGGACAACATCTGGGCCTGGCGGGCCGACCATGGCAACGGGGTCGGCTGGACCGTGAACACGGCCGACACCGGGCTGATCGTCAACGGGGACAACGTCACCGCCTACGGCCTGTTCGTCGAGCACTACCAGAAGACCGAGACCATCTGGAACGGCGACAACGGGCGGGTGGTGTTCTACCAGAACGAGCTGCCGTACGACCCGCCGAACCAGGCGGCCTGGACCCAGCCCTCGGGTGAGCTCGGCTACCCGGCGCGGAAGGTGGCCGACGGCGTGCGCTCGTTCAGCGGGACCGGGATGGGCAGCTACAGCTTCTTCAACCAGGGTGTGGACGTCTACGCCGCCAACGCCTTCGAGGTGCCCACCGGGCTCAAGGCCGGCAGCCTGACCAACCTGCTGACCATCTTCCTGGACCCGGCCAACGGCAAGGGCGGCATCCAGAACGTCATCAACGGCGTCGGCGGGTCGTCCACCATCGCCAACCCCGACGTCCCGGTCACCGTGGTCAGCTACCCATGATCCGGGGGCGGTGCGAGATCATGGACCGGTGACCACCGCACTGGCTCCCTGGCCCGCCCCGACCGCCGATGCACCGGTGACCGCCACGGTCCCCGTGCCCGGCTCCAAGTCGCTGACCAACCGGGCCCTGGTGCTCGCGGCGCAGGCCGTGGCGCCGTCGTTGATCCCGGCTCCGCTGCGCAGCCGGGACACCGACCTGATGGCCGCGGCGCTGCGGGCCCTGGGCACCGGCATCGAGTCCGCCGGCCCGGGGGGACGGGACTGGCTGGTGACGCCGGCGCCACTGGCCGGTCCGGCCCACGTGGACTGCGGGCTGGCCGGAACCGTGATGCGGTTCCTGCCGCCGCTGGCCGCGACGGCCACCGGACCGATCATCTTCGACGGCGACGAGGCCGCCCGCCGGCGGCCGATGGCCACGGTGCTCGACGCACTGCGGGCGCTCGGGGTGCGCGTGGACGGCGACCGGCTGCCGTTCACCGTGCACGCCGACGGCCGGGTCCCCGGCGGCACGGTGCGGATCGATGCCAGCGCCTCGTCGCAGTTCGTCTCCGGGCTCTTGCTGTCCGCCCCCTCCTTCGCCGGCGGCATCGAGGTGCGGCACGAGGGCGCGGCCGTGCCCTCGTTGCCGCACATCGAGATGACCGTGCAGGCGCTGCGCGGCGTCGGGGTGCGGGTCGACGACGCGACCCCGGACCGGTGGCGGGTCGAGCCCGGGCCGGTCCAGCCGTGGACCAGCACCATCGAGCCGGACCTGTCCAACGCGACCCCGTTCCTGGCGGCCGCCGCAGTCACCGGCGGCACCGTCACCGTCCCGCACTGGCCCGCGGCCACCACCCAGGCCGGGGACGCCATCCGCGGCCTGCTCACCGCCATGGGCGCGCGGGTGTCGATCGGACCGGACGGGCTGACCGTCTCCGGGCCGGACCGGCTGCGCGGGCTGACCGCCGACCTGCACGACGTCGGCGAGCTGACCCCGACCGTGGCGGCCATCGCCCTGTTCGCCGACGGACCGTCCCGGCTGACCGGGATCGGTCACCTGCGCGGGCACGAGACCGACCGGCTGGCCGCGCTGGCCCAGGACATCCAGGCGGTCGGCGGCCGGGTCGACGAGGCGCCGGACGGGTTCACCATTCACCCCCAACCGCTGCACGGGGGCCCCTGGGCCGCCTTCGCCGACCACCGGATGGCCACGGCCGGAGCCATCGTCGGGCTGCGGGTGCCCGGGGTGCTCGTCGACGACGTGGCGACCACGGCCAAGACCCTGCCCGGGTTCGCGGACATGTGGACGCGGATGCTCGGCCCGGCGGTGGCATGAGCCGGCTCGGCGAAGACTGGGACAACGACGACGTCCGGGTCCGGCCGGGCCGCTCGTCCCGTCCCCGCACCAAGACCCGGCCGGCCCACACCGAATCGGTCGAGGGGTTCGTCACCACGGTGGACCGCGGCCGCTACACCTGCCTGGTGGGCGATGGCACCCGGCACGCGCGGCCGGTCACCGCGATGCGGGCCCGCGAGCTGGGCCGCCGGGCCGTCGCCGTCGGCGACCTGGTCGACCTCGTCGGCGACACCGGAGGCGCCCCGGACACCCTGGCCCGGATCGTGCGGATCGCGCCGCGGCGCAGCATCCTGCGCCGCTCGGCCGACGACGTGGACACCACCGAACGCGTGCTGGTGGCCAACGCCGACCAGCTGGTGATCGTCAGCGCCCTAGCCGACCCGGAACCCCGGACCGGGTTCATCGACCGGTGCCTGGTCGCCGCGTTCACCGGCAACCTGACGCCGGTGTTGCTGCTGACCAAGTCGGATCTGGCCGATGCCGGACCGCTCCGCAGCACCTACGACGAGCTGACCGTGCCCATCCTGGTCACCCGCCGCGGGATCGATCGCGGTCTCGACGACACCGGTGTCCGGGTGGTCGACGGCATCGACGCGGTTCGCGAGCAACTGTCCGGGCGGGTGTCGGTGATGATCGGCCACTCCGGCGTCGGCAAGTCCACCGTGGTCAATGCGCTGGTGCCGCAGGCCCTACGGGCCACCGGTTCGGTTACCGGAGTGGGCAAGGGGCGGCACACCTCCACCTCGGCGATCGCGCTGCCGCTGGCCGGCGGCGGCTGGGTGATCGACACCCCCGGCGTGCGCTCGTTCGGCCTGGCCCACGTCACCCCGGACGACCTGCTGGCCGCATTCGACGACCTTCTCGAAGGCACCGTCGACTGCCCGCCCAACTGCGACCACTTGGGCGCCGAGTGCGCCCTGGACGGCTGGGTGGCGGCCGGCCATTCCAGCGCCGGCCGGCTGGCCTCGTTCCGCCGCCTGCTGCAGTCACGGGCCGGCTCGGACTGATCCCGCCCGGCCGCGCCCCGCCCGATCAGGCCCGGTCGTACCCGTCGTCGTCGCCGCCGACCACCACCGCCTGCTCGATCACGTCGGCCGAGTCGGCCTCGCCGAACTCCCCGATCCCGGTGACCGCGGGCTCGGTCCCCTCGTCGTCGAGCACCGGCACCTGTTGCTCGGCCAGATCGGCCGGATCCGCATCCGCTGTCCAGTCCGCTGTCGTCATGGCGGTGGTCCCTTCACTGCGCTCGATGCGTGTCTCCTTCCGGTATCCCGCAGCCGCGTCGATCACGCAAGTCCCCCCGCCCGGATGTCGGGGACAACGGGACTTGGTGCCCGGTCCGGGTTGGTCCAATGGCAGGCCCCTGCGGTTCCGCCGACGCCTAGCGTCGGGACGCAGGCGTTCCGCGATCGTGCCCCTGACGATTCGGCCCTGCCGTCCCACCACAGGAAGGAACCGTCATGTTCGGTCGCATCCCCCGTGACGTCCGCGCCGCCGTCGAGGACGCCACTCGCGCGGCATCGATCCACAACAGCCAGCCCTGGATCTTCGTCTACCGGGGCGAAAGCATCGACCTGTGGCTCGACGTCGGCCGCGCGCCGCACGTCGTCGATCCGTCCGGACGTTGGGCGGTGCAGTCGGCCGGGGCCGCGCTGGCCAACCTGGAGCTCGCCCTGGCCCACCGACTCGAGGCCCGGGTCCGCGTCATCGACTTCCCCGGGCCGGGACCGCAGCCGCCGGCCGGCCTGGCCCCGATCGCCCGCGACCAGCTCCCGCCGATCCTGCGCGACCTGACCACAGCGCCGGTGGCCAGCGTCTCCTGGTCGGGCGACCGGCTCGCGCCGTCCGCCGCGGACGCGCAGCTGTACGGGGCCATCCACGACCGGTTCACCAGCCGGGCACCGTTCGCGGCGACCGCGGTGACCGGCCCGCAGTGGCAGGAGATCGCGGCGGCCGGCGCCTGCGGCGCCGTGTCCACCGAGGCGGTCTCCGAGGACTTCACCCGGGTGTTCCTCAAGCTGACCGCCGAGGTCGAGGCCCGGATGGTCGGCGACGTGGCCTACCTGGCCGAGGTGCGGCGCTGGGTCGACCGCGGCCCGTACGAGGGCATCCCCGGCGGCGCGGCCGGCGTGCACGACTCCACGGGTCAGTACCCGGGCCGGGACTTCTCGGTCGGACCGAACCAGGTCGGCAGCGCGCTGCCGTCGGGCCAGTTCGAGGGTCGGCTGCAGCTCGCGGTGCTGCGCAGCGATCAGGACACCCCGGCCGACTGGCTCGACGCGGGCCGGGCCCTGGAGCGGGTCGGCCTGCGAGCCACCGCCTCCGGACTGCGAATCGGCATCCTGGGCCAGGCGCTCGAGCAGGCGCCGACGCACGAAGCGGTGGACCAGGAGTACTCGACCACGCTGGGCCGACCGGTGATCGTGCAGCAGGTGGTGCGGCTGGGACACGGGGACGGTTCGGCCCGGCCGACGCCGACGCCGCGGCGCCCGCTGCCGGAGGTGCTCGTTCACGAGACTCACAGTTGACATGTCTACTTCCCGGGGAATAAGCTGACGACAGTCTTGTTGAACGCTCATGTAACAGACACCCGGGAAGGAACCCCATCATGACGACCTCCGTCACCACCCCCACCCTCTCCGCCGGCACCTGGGCGGCCGACGCCGTTCACTCCGACGTCTCGTTCAAGGTTCGGCACATGGCCGTCGGCAAGGCCAAGGGCACCTTCGCGCTCAAGTCGGCCACCCTGGTCGTGGGCGCGAACGGCATCGCCGACGCTTCCGTGACCGCCGAGATCGACGCCGCGAGCGTGGACACCAAGCAGGAGCAGCGGGATGCGCACGTCCGCTCCGCCGACTTCCTGGATGTCGAGAACCACCCGACCCTGACCTTCGTCTCCAAGGCCGTCAAGGACATCGACGGCGAGGAGTTCGTGCTGGTCGGCGACCTGACCATCCGCGGCACCAGCAACGAGGTCGAGCTGGCCACCGAGTTCCTGGGCGAGACCGTCGACGCCTACGGCCACACCCGGGCCGGCTTCTCGGCCAAGACCAGCATCTCCCGCAAGGCCTACGGCGTGAGCTTCGAGGCCGCCTTCGGTGCCGGCAACGCGGTCGTGGCCGACAAGGTCGAGATCGACCTGGAGCTGGAGTTCGTCCGCAACGCCGACTGATCTCGCTCGACCGGATCTCGTCCGGCCGATCCCGCATCCCGACGTGCTACCGCCGGGAAGTTCTACCGCTGGCCGCCGAGGCCCTGCCGATCACCGATCAGCCAGGGCCCGGCGGCTTCGGCGTTCCCGGGGTCGGTGAGCGTCGATGCCGTCACCGCCGCACGTAGCCGGGCGCGGTGGCGCAGCAGCGGGTCGTGCCGCTCGGCCGGCAGGTCGGCGAGCAGGTCGTCCAGCAACGCAGTCAGCCGGCGGGTCACCTGCGGCGACTGCAGTCCGGCCTCCAACACCTCCCAGAGCGCCAGATCGACGATGTCGTTCCAGGTGAAGGACGCCGCGACGACGCCACCCCGACCGGACGAGACCCGGACCGGGCCCAGCGGCAGCGGGGCGGCGACCCGCAGCACGGCCTCCGCTTCGTCCAACGCCCGAACCGCGGTCGTCGGATCGTTGATCGCCGCGGACAGCGCCCGCAGACCGATATCGGACAGGATGCGCAGGGCGTAGAGCGGGTCGTACTTCAACGATCGCTCCCGATGCACCAGCAGGCACTGGTCGACCAGCTCCCCGACCGCCCGCTCCTGCGCCGGATCGACCGAGCCGGCCGGGGAAACCGCGCCGTCCCAGGACACCGTGCCGACGGCGGCCCCCGGCGCGATCGCGTCGCCCACCCGCACCCGGAACACGATCTCGACGCCGAACCGGGCCGCACCTCGCACGGCGCGGTCGACGTCGATCGCCACGATCTGGCCCGGTTCTCCCCGATGCCGCAGCACGGTGCCGCTGGCCGCGGGCTGGGCGTCCAGGGCGGCGGGCTCCGCGGCGGAGCCGCTCGCCGGGCGCCGAGTGACCGCCCGCCGGGCGATCCGGCCCAGGTCGGCGATCAGCGAATCCACCCGGATCCGGCCGGCCACGCTCTGGATCAGCACCAGGAACGCGACCAGGCTGGCCAGCAGGCAGACCAGGCAGACCAGCACGCCGAAGAACGGCACGTACGACTCCCGGCCGGCCGACCCGATCGAGATCAACGCCAGGAAGGCGTACGCGCTGGTGCCGACGAAGATGGCCAGCACCCCCTGGGTCACCCGGGACCGCAGGAAGTACGAGACCGTCCGCGGCGAGTACGTCGCCGACCCGAACTGGATGATCAGCAGCACCAGGGAGAACACGAACCCGGTGAAGGTGATCATCCCGCCGCCGATCGAGGCCAGGAACGTCACCGCCGACGACGGCGACCACAACTCGGCCCCGCCGACCTCGGCCGACAGCTCCTGATCGATCTGGGCCACGATCGCATCGAGCACCACCGCGGCCACCAACCCGGCCAACGGGATCACCCAGAACGCGTTGTCCCACCACAGCCGAAGCCGCGTACCGCCCGCTCTCACCTTCACCGCCGGCTACTCCTGTGGTCGGGCGTGCTGGACCGTCAGCTCCTCCAGCAGGTACCGGATCTCGCCCGGCGCGTACCAGGCCAGGTCGAAGTCCTCGGCCGAGCCGAGCGCGAACTCCGCGTCGTCGTCGCCCAGGTCGGCGGCGTCGATCACCGCAGCGGCCGCCCGCACCGCGTCGGCGGCGTCGGCCCCGTCCAGGTGGACCGAGGCGACCCGGCGCCAGGGCACCGGACCCCCGGCCACGGCGACCACCGCGCGGTCGGCCTCGGGGCGGGCCGTCACCCGGGTCTCGTCGACGTCGGCGGCCAGGACCACCCGCAGTGCGGGCTCGTCCGCCGGCGACGCGGCCAGCAGCCGCAGCGAGGCCCGCGAGGCGTCCAGCATCGCCAGGTATTCCAGCTCTTCCTCGGTCCAGCCCGGGTATTCGCGGCGCAGCGCGTCGGTCACCGCGAAGGCGACCCCGGAGCGCACCGGCGCCTGACCCGCGGCCGCAGCCGCCTGCAGCCCGGACACCGTGCTGGGCAGGTAGATCCTCATCAAGCCCCGTTCATCCTGGTGCGCTCACGAACTGGACCGCGACCGGCGCGACCGGGTCGGCTTGCTCCGAGTGCCCCCGGCCGGCGCGGTGGACCGGATCTCGTCGACCGCCTCGGCGATCTGCGCGGCGAACTCCTCCACGTCGGGCACCGCTTCACGATCGGCAGTGACCCCGAAGAACACGCCGCCGTTGTAGGAGGTGCAGGACACCGCGAGCGCATGCCCGACGGTCAGCGGCGCGACCGGGTACATGGCCACCACCGGATAACCGGCCGCATACAGCGGGACCTGCGGGCCCGGAACGTTGGTGATCAGCAGGTTGTAGGTGCGCCGGGACAGCTGCCCGGCCACCCGGGCGCCCAGCGCATGCAGCGTCGGCGGGGCGAACCGGCCCAGCTCGACCAGGGCGTCGGCGGCCACCTGCTGCCCGGAATCGACGTGCGGGCCCATCGCGAAGGACACCTGATGCAGCCGCATCGCCGGGTTCGGCTCGGCGATCGGCAGATCGACCAGGTAGGAGGCCACCGAGCCGCTGTCCTCGCCCGGTCCGGCCGCGACCGACACCGGCACCATCGCCCGCAACGAGGTGGTCGCGGTGACCGCCTCGCCCCGGGAGAGCAGCCAGGACCGCAGCGCCCCGGTGATCACCGCGATGACCACGTCGTTGATCGATCCGCCGTGCGCCCGGCGCACCTGCTTGAAGTCGGCCAGGTCGGCGCGCACGCTGGCGAACCGCCGCAACCCGCTCTTGGCGTCGTTGAGCGGCGACCGCGGGGCCGGGCGGACCGTGTGCCAGACCATCTCCAGGGCGTGCCCGGCCGCCCCGAGCACCTTGCCCATCACCGCGCCCGCGTCCTGCGCGAAGAGCCTGGCCACGTCGACCATCTCGGACGGCCGCGCGGTCAGGTCGGAGATCGCGTCGACGACCAGATCGATGTCTCCGGGCGCCGGGTTCGGGATCCACGGCTGTTCGGGCAGGTCGCGCGAGTGCTTGGTGACGTCCAGGATCGCGGCGGCCACGTCCACGGCGCCGATCCGGTCCATGATCGCGTGATGGGTCTTGTTGACCAGGGCGACCCGGCCGCCGGTCAGACCCTCGATGACGTAGACCTCCCACAAGGGCCGGGAGCGGTCCAGCGGGCGCGAGATCAACCGGCCGACCAGCTCGTCCAGCTCGATCTCGGTGCCCGGCTTGGGCAGCGCGGACCGGCGCACGTGGTAGGTGATGTCGAAGTCCTCGTCGTCCACCCACACCGGTCGGGCCAGCCGGCCGGGCACGAACCGGACCTTCTGCCGGTACCGGGGCACCAGCGAGAGCCGGGACTCGATGAGCTCGACGATGGTCGAGTACTCGAACTCCGGACCGTCCGGGTCGGGCTGCAAAATGGCCACCCCACCGACGTGCATGGGGGTGCCGGCGTCCTCGGCGTAGAGGAACGACGCATCCGTCGCGGAGAGCCGGTCGGTCATCCCGACATCGTGGCACAGCGCGTGGTTCGTCACCGATCGCCGACCACGGGGGGCGAGGCGGGCACCGACGCCGGGGCCGCCGGCCGCTCGAAGAGCTGGGCCAGGCCGGCGCCGCTGAAGCAGGCGGCGCCCAGCGCGGTCCCCCAGTTGATCACCCAGATGCTGATCGTCTCGCCGGTGGCCGGCCGGACGAAGGCGGCCAGGCCGGAGAACATGAACAGCCACGATCCGACCTGGTTGACGATCACGATCCACCAACCCAGCGACGACGGCATCCAGCGCAACCGGCCGTGGCAGACCTCGAGGATGCCGATGTGCCCGGACACCAGGAACAGGACGCAGCCGACGATCTGCGGGGCCCAGATCAACCGGTTGTACTGCGGCCCGGTCAGGTTGGACAGGAACGCGTCGACCAGGCTGACCGCGAAGGCCAGGGTGCCGCAGAACAGCACGAACGCGGCCACCCAGCCGGGCCGGTTGGGCTCGTAGGCCCACCAGCGCCACGGGCGGGCGGCCAGCGTGCCGTCGGCGGCGATCCGGCGGGGCGAGTTGATCTCCTGCACCAGCGCGGCGTAGGCACCGGTGGAGAACCAGAACCCGCCGATCAGGAACGTCCAGTCGATCGTCGGGGTGGACGCGGCGTCGTACTGGGCCAGCAGGGCGCCCAGGGTGAACAGGGCACCGCCGAGGAAGAACGACAGACCGGACAGGTCGTTGCACCGGCGGAGCCGGACGGCGACGGCCGGCCGGGCCACGATCCGCTGGACGATCCCGTCCCGGACCACCTCGATGAACCCGCGCTTGCGGGCCTGCCGTGATTCCCAGGTGACGGTCGTCCCGTCCGGATGCTCCCAGCGCAACCGGCTGATCAGTGGGCCCCGGCCCCCGGTCTGTCGGATCTGGGCGTCCGCCGGGACGTCGAAGCTGTCCCCGGCCACCACGACTGCGCTCACCCGACCATCCTGGTGGACGGGCCAGCGGTGGCAATCACCCGGTCCGGATCAGCTGGGCCATCGATCGGGCCAACTCCACGACGGCCGACCGCAGTGCCGACCGGGGGGCGGCATCGGCCAACGGGACACCGCGCCGCCACGCCCGGTCGGTCGCGGCCCGGTCCTCGGGCAATCGGGCAGAGACGTCCAACCCGGTGAACCGGCGCACGGCCGCCTGCGCTTCGGCGGTCGACCCGACCGAGGGCCGGCACCGGTTGAGCACCACCCGCGGGGCGGCGTCGGGCACCACCTCACGCAGTTCGGCCAGCGCCCGGACCAGCCGCTCGAGCCCCGGCGGGTCGCAGGAGCCGACGACCAGCAGCACGTCGGCCTCGGCCAGCACCGTGAGCGTGGCCCCGTTGCGACGGGGCGCCCTGGTGTCGAAGGAGAGTTCCTCGTCGGCCTCGACGGCGAACGCGCAGTCGACGATGGTCAACGGCGCCATCTCCCGGGCCGCGTCCAGCACCAGCGGGATGGCCGAGGGGCGAACCTCGGGCCAACGGTCGGCCCGGGCGATGCCGGTGAGCAGCCGCAGGTCGTCGCCCAGCGACCAGCACAAGCCGGCCAGCGCACCCAGGTCCAGCGAGCCCGCGGCGGCCAGCCGGCAGGCGCCGGCCAGCCCGGGCGATTCGTCGAGCAGCCCGAACGCGGACGAGATCACCCCGCCATACACGTCGGCGTCGATCAGCAGGGTGGGCACCCCCAGGCCGGATGCCTCGACCGCCAGGTTGGTGGCCACCGTCGTCCGGCCGGGCGCGCCGGTCGGACCCCAGACCGCCACCACCGATCCCCGGGCGGGCGGCCCGTCCGGGATCTCGACCTCCAGCCCGGGCGTCGCCGGCGGCAGCGCGGCCCGCAGGTTGGCCGCCGACCGGGAACTGGGTTCGGCGTCGCCGAGTTCGGCCACCGCCACCCGAGCGGCGGCCACTAGCGCGTCCACGCCGGCATCCGCGGCGACCAGGGCCGAGATGCCGATCCGCCGCAACCGGGCGCGGGCGTTCTCGTCGTCGGCCGGATGCACCCCCACCACGGCGACACCGGAGGTGCGCAGCCGGGTGACCGCGTCGGTGTCCAGCCGCCGCAGATCGGCCGAGACCACTGCGACCGCGGCCTGACCGGTGGTGGCCACCGCGAGCACGTCGCCGATGTCCACGCACCGGCGCAACACCGTCATCGGCGAGCCGGGCCGGTCCAGGGCGGCGACCAGCTCGTTCTCCCAACCCTGGCCGCTGCCGGCGGTCAGCAGACCTTGGCTCACCGGCGCCTGCTCACGAGCCGCTGACCAGCACGACGATGGGCTCACCGGTGGGCAGCACCCGCACCAGCTTGTCGGCCACGTCGGCCGGCAGCAGCACTGAGAGTTGGTAGCGGTTGGAGGTCGCGCCGGACAGCCCGCCGGAAGCGGGGGCGCTCACCGACTGCACGGTCAGGTCACGGCCGATCAGCTCGGTGATGGCCGCCTCGGCCGAGCCCGGGTTCGCCTCCCTGGTCAGGTACAGGTCGATGGTGGCACCGTGCTCGACCCCGGGCGGCATGTGTTCGGGGGCCACTGCGATGGAGACCACCCGGCCGCTGTCCGTCGGTTCGACCGCCGATCCGGCCAGCAGCTCGCCGGCGCCCAGCGGGGCCACCAGCGTCCGGCCGACCGGTGAGTCGCCGGCGGGCGTGAGGTAGGCGCCGGCCTGGTCGCCGAGATTGACCTCGACCGCGGTCAGGTCACCGGCCCCGATGACGGTGCCGGCGGACAGGCTCCGGGACGCCGCCCAGACCGGGGTGGTCTGCGATCCCGCGGCCATCACCCGGGCCCCGAGGACGATGGCCGCGATCACCAGCAGGATGCCGCCCACCACCCGGACGTTGAACCACCGGGGACGGGACAGCCGACGGGGGGACGGCGCCGGCGGCATCGCCATGTCCCGTCTCCCTCCCCGAACGGCCGGACGGACCCGCCCCGCACCCGCCCCGATCTGTCCACACCGGGTCACCCATGGGCCCGCCCTGCGTGGCAAACTACATCACCAGAACTCAACGTTCGTCAAAAGCAGCCCAACGATGCCGGATCAACCCCATTCGGGTACGGTTTGTCGTCATAGTGACAAGCAGAAGGAAGGTCGGGTCGTGGCCTCGGAACGGTTCCTCACCCTTGCCGACGTCGCCGAGATCCTGAACATCTCGGCGTCCCAGACGTACGCCCTGGTCCGCAGCGGGGACCTGCAGGGCATCCAGATCGGCGGCCGGAACCAGTGGCGGGTCGAGCGCTCCAAGCTCGAGGAATACATCGAGCAGGCCTACAAGCGGACCGCATCCCACCTCAACGAACTGCCCACCACCCTGCCCAGCGACGCCTGACGCGCTGCTCATCCCGGCGGCGCCTCACCCCAACGGCAGCGCGCGCACCAGCACGATCGCCGACAACGGCACCAATGCCACCGACCGCGCGGACCCGGCCCGCCGCGGCTCCCAGGCGGCGTGCACGGCCAGCTCCAGAAAGTCCGCCCCCACCCGGTCGATCGTGCCGGTCAGCTCGCCCGACGACCGGCCGGCGCCCGCCGCGCCGGCGTCGTCCGCCCATCCGGACACGGCCAGCTGAACCGGCGCCCGATCCCGGGCCAGACCACGCAGCGCCCGACGCAGGTCGAACCGCAGGTCCAGCCCGGTCGGTTCCGGCCCGGTCGCCGCGGTCAGCCCCAGCACGACGGTGACCGCCGACCATGGCACCAGACAATCGCGATGGGCCGATTCGGCCAGCAGGAGCCAATCCGGCCCGACGGACCGCAGCGTCCCGGCGACCGTGAGTCCGCCGGCCAGCCGGATCCGGATCGGCTGATCGAGGGCGCCGGCCAGCCGCTGCCGGGCGGTGATCGACCCGACCGCGACCCGCTCGCGATCGGCCATTTCGCCATCGGCCTGCTCCTGTGCCAGCGCCTCGAATCGCGCCTCCATCTCGGCGAACAGCCGTTCCCACCGCATCGGCCCAGCCTGGCCAACCCCACCCGGCCGGTCAAATCGGCGATCAACGTCCCGTGAACCAGCTTGACAACACGCTTCGGCCTGGTTTTCACTTCAAGCCATGGCAAACGATGTCAAACGCAAGGATTCGACGGCAAAGCAATGGTCGGCACGCCTGACCATGCTGCTGTGGGTCGGCGGGCTGGCGGTCCTGGTGACGCAACTGCCCCCGCCGGGCCAGCTCTGGGCCGCGGTTTCCGGATCGGCCCCGGTGACCGCGCCTGCGCCACTGGCCGCCGTGGCGTCGGTCCTGGTGACGACGGCCGGACTGATCGCCTGGCTCCTGGTCGGCTGGGCGGCGGTGGTCCTTGCCGTGGGCCTGATCGCCCGGCTCCCCGGACGCTCGGGCCGCCGGGCCCGGCGACTGCTGCCGCGGATCGCACCGTCCGCGGTCGGACGGCTGGTGGCGGCCGCGGTGGGCGTGTCCCTGCTCGCCGGTACCGCGGCATGTGCCGCGCCGGCCGGGGCGAGCGCATCGGCCCGCCCGGCGCCCGCGGTGACCGCCGGCGCCCCCGTCAACCCCGCCGTCAGCCCCGACGTGACGCCGGCGCCCGGCTTCACCACCGCCGCGCCGACCAGCTCGATCGCCATCGACTGGCCAACCCCGGACCCCGCCATCCCGGGCTCGACCACCCCGAGCCCGGCCGCGCCAAGCCAGACAGAACCAAGCCAGACCGCACCGACCTCGACCCCCGGCCCGGTGGCCCCGGAGCCCACCAGCGCGGCCCCGGCGAGCCCCTCGCCCACCCCGCCCGCGACGACATCGCCGTCCCCGGTTCCCTTCTCGCCGACCTCGGAGTCCACCGTGCCCGGTTCACCGCCCCCCACCGCCACCGCCGGCATCCCGGCCCAGACCCCGGCTCCCGCGGCACCGCCACCCGCGTCGGCGGCACCCCCACCCGCCCCGGCCGATACCGGAGCGCCGGCGAGCACCGACACGGACACCGACACCGACACCGGCGGCGCGGTCACGGTGACGGTGCAGCCGGGAGATTCGCTGTGGCGGATCGCGGCCCGCACCTTGGGCCCCGGCGCGAGCGACGCCGATATCGACAATTCCTGGCGAGCTTGGTATTTCACCAACCAGCAGGTGGTCGGCGACGACCCCGACCAGATAGTGCCGGGCCAGCAGCTGACGGCCCCGACGGTGGCCGGTCAGGTGCGGTCATGACGGCGGCGGTGGCCGGGCCGGGCCCGGACGCGCGGCCCAAGCGGCCGTACCTGGCGCCGGTGCCGGACAGTGAGCCGCCCTTCGATCCGATCCCGGAGGTGCCGGCCGTCCGTCCCCGGGCCGGAGAGGCTCGCCCGGCGGCCGGCGGCTTCCGGCGGTCGACGCCCGCCCGCCGGCCGGTGACGGGCTCGACGTCGGTGGCTTGTGAGGCGGTGCCGTCCTGGTCGGCGGAGGCCGACGTCGGCGTCCGGCGCACGGCGACCGCACAGTTGCCGGCGCCCGGCCGGGCCGCTCAAGTTTACGCGACGGCCCTGGTCGAGGTGCTGGCCGGGCGGCGGCCGGTCGGGCAGCTCCGGGTGCACACCGCACCGGCGGTGTTCGCCGGGCTGGCCAATCGGGCGGCGCAGGGGTGGGGGGCGCCCGTGCAGGTGGCCTCGGTGCGGATCTGCCAACCGGCGGACGGGGTGACCGAGGTGAGCGCCACCGTCCGCGGCGCCCGCCGGGCCCACGCGATGGCGTTCCGGCTCGAAGGGGTCGACGGCCGGTGGCGGATCACCGCACTGGACATCGGATAGCCGGGGGCCCGGCCGCGGCCGCGCCGGCACCGGACCCCGACCGGGAACTACAGACCGAGCAGTTTGCTCTTGGCGGCGGAGAACTCGGCATCGGAGAGCACTCCGGCGTCGCGCAGCTTGGCCAGCTGACCGATCTGGGCGACCAGGTCGTTCTCGCCACCGCTGTCGGCGGCCGGCTCCGGAGCGGGCGGCGGGGGCGGCGGCTGGTAGGCGGGGGGCGGCGGCTGGTACGCCGGAGGCGGCGGCGCCTGCTCGGCGGCCTGCTGCTCGGCGGCGGCCTGCTTCTCGGCGGCCTTGTTGGCCTGATGCCGGCTCACGGCGTTGGCGGTCGCCGTCGCGGTGCCCGCGACCACCGCGGTGCGCGCCACGGTGCCGACCAAACCGGGCCGACCCACTCGTCCCATTCGTCTGAACATGTCGCCGCTCTCCTCGAATCCGTCCGACCCGGCGGCCACCGACCACCTCGGGCGTGTCGAGTGTGCCACGACCCCGATCAGGGGATCCAACTGACTCGGGTCGCTGTGGTCGGCGTGTCCAGCACCCGGCTGGCCGAGACCGTCGTCGACGGAAACGGCGCGAAGTTCTCCCGGCCCAGCACCCGGCTGGCCACGCTGTTCATGGTGTCCACGTCGTTGTCGAACCCGCCGTGGCTGCGCGCCGAGCTGCGCCGTCCCACCGGCGCGAGCGGTCCGGTCGGCGACCAGACCACCTCGGACGCGCACTGCTGTTCGGGGTCGAGCCCGAATGCGGTCAACAGGTCCCGGCTCTGCCGGATCGACTGCTCCAGGCCCAGCAGCGGCACGTCCGGCGGGCGCTCGAACACCTCGCTGACCAGGTAGAGCAACGACTTGGGGTACAGCCGGAAACAGCAGTCCTGCTGTTCGACGGCGGCGGTGAGGGTGTACATCGCGAACCGATCGATGGACGTGCCGATCATCGGCAGCAGCGTGGACTCGAACTCGTCCACCCGCAGGGCCGGCGCCAGCAGCTGCAGCGAGCCGAAGGAGCGGACCCCCAGCCGGTCGGCGGCCGGCAGGAACCGGGAATGAAAGATCGCACCGGCCGAATGGCCGGCCGCGTGGACGGTGATGTGCCCCGGATGCTCCCGGCAGAACCGGGCGAGCCGCTGGGCCACATAGTGGGCGCCCCCGCCCGGTTCGGCCGCGACCTGAGCGCTGCGCTTGACCGACTGCCACGGCGCGCCGCGGCCGCCCAGATCGCGCAGCGCCCACCACGAGACCAGATCGCGCAGGGTGTCGGTGAACCCGGTCTCCCAGACGAAATGGATCGGGTACGCGCCGTTGCGCACCCACCAGGGCACCTGGTCGCCGGCGATGCGCAGGCCGGCCCGTTCGGAGACGATCCCGCCGTGCGCCCAGAAAACCACCGGCACCGGTTCGGCGCGCCCGGCCAGGAACCGCGGCAGATGCTCGTCGAAGATCGCGTCCACGTCCGCGACCGAGGTCTGCATGATCCCGTCCTGGGACAGCGCCCCGCGGGTCAGGTTCACCACGTACGGGCGCAGCGCCTCGAGATCCTGTTCGTCCTCGTCGTCGAACCCGTCATCGAGCGGGGCCAGGCCTGCGCTCCGTGCTGGTGACGCCGTCGACGTAGGCGACAATTCCGGCCTCCGGGATGAATCCGTCCTCCATGAACCAGGACATGGTGACCGATCGCGATCCCTGGGGACAAGCCGAATTCGTTCGGGTCAGCGTGGCCCGGATGCCCGCTGGTCCGGCAGCGGCTCATCACCGTCCGGTTGCCCCCGCTCGGCGCGCTCGGCCGCCTCCCGCTGTTCGTACTCCTCGACGCCGTGCTGGGCCCAGTGGTCGATGCCCTGGTGGCTGCGGTCATGGTCGTGGTCGGCGCCGGTCATGGCCTCTGCATTCCGTGCGAAGGGAAGGGGTGCATGCTCACTCGCTGCCGGGCCGGCCGTGGCACAGTTTGTACTTCTTGCCCGACCCGCACGGGCACGGGGCGTTGCGGGACGGCTTGTTGCCGGTCGCGGTGGCCGATCCGGACTTGCCGGCGGCGCCGCCGGCCCGCCGGGTCTCGGTGCCGCCGTCCTCGGTGGGCCCGCTGTAGGTCAACGGGGTCGCCGCGGGCGGGCCGCCCAATCCCTTGCCGCGAAGCACCTCCGCGGCCGGGGCCGCGGAGCCGGCGGTCGCGGTGGCCGCCTTCGCGGAGGCGGCCGCCTGGTCGGTCGGGAGGGCCTCCACCGGACGCATCCGCCGCTTGGGCGCCGCGGGCTTGCCGTTGCCGGCGGGCTCGGGAGCCGCGGCCCCGTTGCCGGCCGCGGTCGCCTGGGCCGGAGCGCCGGTCGACCCGACCGCCGCCCCACCGGCGGCCAGCGCGGTCGCCGCCGCCGAGGTGGCGGTGACCACCGGCGCGGCCGGGGCCGCCGCCGGCGGCTGCTCGCCGGCCGGGACGACCTGCACCTGCAGGTTGTAGAGGAACCCGACGGATTCCTCCTTGAGCGAGTCAAGCATGGCCGCGAACATGTCGTAGCCCTCCCGCTGGTACTCCACCAACGGGTCGCGCTGGGCCATGGCCCGCAGCCCGATGCCCTCCTTGAGGTAGTCCATCTCGTAGAGGTGCTCGCGCCACTTGCGGTCCAGCACGGACAGCACCACGCGACGTTCCAGCTCGCGGGTGATCGGCGAGGTCAGCGCCTCCTCGCGCTTGGCCCAGGCGTCCCGGGCGTCGGCCAGGATGGCCTCCCGCAGCGAGGTCTTGGTCAGGTCGCCGTGCTCCTTGGCGATCGACTCGGGGGTGACCGAGATCGGGTACAGCGTCTTGAGCGCCGTCCACAGGGTGTCGGTGTCCCAGTCCTCGGCGTAGCCCTGGGCGGTCGCGCCGTCGACGTAGGCGGTGATCACGTCGGTGATCATGTTCTGCACCTGCAGGTGCAGGTCCTCACCGTCGAGCACCCGGCGCCGCTCGTCATAGATGACGGTGCGCTGCTTGTTCATCACCTCGTCGTACTTGAGCACGTTCTTGCGGATCTCGAAGTTCTGCTGCTCGACCTGGGTCTGCGCGCTCTTGATCGCCTTGGAGACGAAATTGTGCTCGATCGGCACGTCGTCGGGCATCCGCAGCCGGGTCATCAGGGCCTCGACGGTGCCGCCGCCGACCCGCCGCATCAACTCGTCGCCCAGCGAGAGGTAGAACCGGGACTCGCCCGGATCACCCTGCCGGCCGGCGCGGCCCCGCAGCTGGTTGTCGATCCGGCGGGACTCGTGCCGCTCGGTGCCCAGCACGTACAGGCCGCCGGCCTCGCGGACCTTCTCGGCCTCGGCCTTGGTCCGCTTGGTCGCTTCCTCGACCGCGTCCGACCAGGCCGCCTCGTACTCCTCGGGGGTGTCGATCGGGCTGAGCCCGCGGGCCCGCAGATCCAGGTCGGCGGTGAAGTCGACGTTGCCGCCCAGGATGATGTCGGTCCCGCGACCGGCCATGTTGGTGGCCACGGTGACCGCACCGGAGCGCCCGGCCTGGGCGATGATCGCCGCCTCCCGGGCGTGGTTCTTGGCGTTGAGGACCTCGTGCGGCACACCGGCGCGCAGCAGCAGCTTGCTCAGCAGCTCGGACTTTTCCACCGAGGCGGTGCCGACCAGGACCGGCTGCCCGTTCTCGTGCCGCTCGGCGATGTCGGAGACCACCGCGTCGAACTTGGCCAGCTCGGTCTTGTAGATGACGTCGGCCTCGTCCAGGCGCTGGATCGGCTTGTTCGACGGGATCGGCACCACGCCCAGCTTGTAGGTCTGGTGCAGCTCGGCCGCCTCGGTCTGGGCGGTGCCGGTCATGCCGGAGAGCTTCTCGTACAGCCGGAAGTAATTCTGCAGGGTGATGGTGGCCAGGGTCTGGTTCTCGGCCTTGATCTCGACCCGTTCCTTGGCCTCGATCGCCTGGTGCATGCCCTCGTTGTAGCGGCGGCCGTGCAGCACGCGGCCGGTGAACTCGTCGACGATGAGCACCTCGCCGTTGACCACGATGTAGTCGCGGTCCTTCTTGTACAGCTCCTTGGCCTTGAGCGCATTGTTCAGGAACCCGACCAGCGGGGTGTTCACCGACTCGTAGAGGTTCTCGATGCCCAGGGCCTGCTCGACCTTGGCCACGCCCTCCTCGGTGACGCCGACGGTCCGCTTGGACTCGTCGACCTCGTAGTCGGCGTCCCGGTGCAGGCGCGGGGTCAGCCGGGCGAACTCGGTGTACCACTTGGACGACTGGTCGGCCGGACCCGAGATGATCAGCGGCGTGCGGGCCTCGTCGATCAGGATCGAGTCGACCTCGTCGACGCAGGCGAAGTAGTGCCCGCGCTGGACCAGGTCGTTCTTGGACCAGGCCATGTTGTCGCGCAGGTAGTCGAAGCCGAACTCGTTGTTGGTGCCGTAGGTGATGTCCGCGGCGTAGGCGGCGCGGCGCACGTCCGGCGTCTGCTGGGCCAGGATGACGCCGACCTCCAGGCCCAGGAAGCGGTGCACCCGGCCCATCCACTCCGAGTCGCGCTTGGCCAGGTAGTCGTTGACCGTGACGACGTGCACGCCCTTGCCGTCAAGCGCGTTGAGGTAGACCGGCAGGGTGGAGACCAGGGTCTTTCCCTCACCGGTCTTCATCTCGGCGATGTTGCCCAGGTGCAGCGCGGCACCGCCCATCAACTGCACGTCGAAGTGCCGTTGCCCGAGGGTGCGCTTGGCCGCCTCGCGGACCACGGCGAACGCCTCGACCAGCAGGTCGTCGGTGGTCTCGCCCTTTTCCAGGCGCTCTTTGAACGCGGCGGTCTGGCCACGCAACTCGTCGTCGGACATCGCGACGTAGTCGTCCTCGATGGCGTTGACGTGGTCGGCGATGACCCGTAGACGCTTGAGCGTCTTTGCCTCGCCGACCCGGAGCAGTCTGCCAAGAACCACGTGTTTCACCCTCGGTCGGATCGCGTCGGCGCCGATGACCCGGCGCTCGTACCGGGGCAAACCCGGCCGTGACCATGGTAGGCGCACCGCGGTCGGGGCGGGCTCGGGCGCGCAGCCCGGCCCCGGTCCCGGCCGCGGTGCGGGGCCGAGAAGGCGGTTACTTGAGCCGGATCAGGCCGTAGTCAAAGCCCCGCCGGCGGTAGACCACCGAGGACAGGCCGGTCTCGGAATCGTTGAACAGGTAGAAGTCGTGGCCGACCAGTTCCATCTGCAGCAGCGCCTCGTCCACCGTGATCGGCTCGGCCGGGTGGTCCTTGATCCGGACGATCTGGCCCGGGCCGCCGTCCTCGGCGCCCCAGCGGTCGTCGTCGGAGATCTCGTCGACGGCCGGGGCGGCGGTGGGCTCGTCCTCCAGCACGGCGGTGCCCACGGCGCCGTTGGGCGCGAACGCCTCGGCCCCCAGGATCTCCTCCGGCGAGGCGGCGACCGCGGTGATCGGAGTGCGCCCGTGCAGGCGGTCCCGGCGCCGGTCATGCAGCCGGTGCAACCGGGTCTCGACCTTGGTGACCGCGGCGTCCAGGGCCGCGTAGAAGTTCTCCGCGCTGGCCTCGGCGCGCACGGCCGGACCGCGACTGGCGACGGTGATCTGAACCCGCTGGCACGTCTTGTGCTGGCGGCGGTTGGTCTCGTGGGAAAGCTCGACGTCGACTCGGATGATCTTGGGGTCGTACCTCTCGGACCGGGCTAGCTTCTCGGCCACGTGCACCCGAAAGTGCTCGGGAACCTCCACGTTTCGTCCCTTGACGACAATGTCCACGATTCCTCCTCATCTGGCAGGACCGACTGCTTCCTGCCGGCGCACAACACCCCGACGGTGGTCTACTGACGATCATCCTGAGCCACGCCAACCGTTCACCGGGGCGTCACCCGGGACACCTTGAACCTACAGGGCCCCCCAGTTCTCGCAAGGCGCAAAGGCCCTGTTTCCGCTGGGTATCACCCGTGCCCAGGGCGGGTCCGCCGTTCGGGCCGGCGCCGGTCACCGCCCGCTCACCGACCGGGGGACGGCGGCCAGGGTCAGCAGGCCGACCGGCCGGTGACCGGCCGCGGTCAGGGCCGCGGCGGCCGCGACGGCGGTCGCCCCGGTGGTCAGCACGTCGTCGAGCAGCAGCACGTCGGCACCGGGTGGCGGCGCGCCGCCCGGGCGCAGGCGGATCCGGCCGGACAGGTTGCGGCGACGGGCGTCCGCGTCCAGGCCCACCGAGTCCCGGGCCCGACCGGCGGTCACCAGGCAGGGGGCGACCCCGCAGGCGCGGCCGGCGGCCGCGACCGTCCGGGCGGCGGCGGTGGCCATCGCCCGGACCGGGTCACCCCCGCGCCGGCGGGCGGCGGACGGGCGGCTCGGCGCCGGCACCAACCAGACCGGTTCGAGCACCGCCCCCCAGGCCAGCAGCTGCAGCACGCCCGCCCCCAGTGCCTGTCCCAGCCGTGGCGGCAGGTCGCGGCGACCCTTCTCCTTGCCGGCCAGCACCGCCGCCCGGATCGGCCCGGTGTAGTGGGCCAGCGCCCAGGCCGGCGGCAGGCCGGCGGCCGCCGCCGGGTCGTCGGGCGGCCGGATCCGGCGTGGCGCCCGGCCCACCGTCCGCGCGCAGTTCACGCACCAGGGCCCGGCGCGGCCGCATCCCGGGCAGGGCCGGGGCAGCACCAGATCGGCGAGCGCGTCCAGCAGCTCGACCGGTCCGGCGCGCTCCCCCATCCGCCGACCCTGCGGGCGGGCCGGTCACCGGGTCAAGGCGGGCACCGGGAATGTGGACAACCGCCGCGGGTCAGGCCACCGGTGAGGCGATCCGGCCGCGCACCTCCGGGGCCTGCAGCCGCACCTTGTCGGCGGCGTCGTCGTCCGGCTCGGTCTGCGAGCGGCGCTCGGCGTCGACCCGGGCCTGGTAGGCCGCGACCTCGTCGTCGATCTGCGCGGCCGACCAGCCCAGCACCGCGGCCATGATCTCGGCGACCCGGCGGGCCGACTCGGTGCCCCGGTGCGCGTACTCGATGGAGATCCGGGTGCGGCGGGCCAGCACGTCCTCGACGTGCAGCGCACCCTCGTGGGTGACCGCGTACCTGGCCTCAACCTGCAGGTAGTCCGGGGCCCCGGGAATCGGCTGGAGCAGGGAGCGGTCGCCGTCGGGACCGTTGGCCGGGGCCAGCAGCTCGTGGATCTCCGAGCCGTAGCGGTCCAGCAGGTGCCGGATCCGGTACGGATGCACCCCGTGGGTGGCCGCCAGCCGGTCGGCCTGGTTGACCAGGGCCTGGTAGCCCAGGGCGCCGACCAGCGGCACCTCGGCGGTGCAGGAGGGGTTGATCCGGCCGGGCAGGTCCTCGCCGGCCGCGTCCACCGCATCGGCCCCCATCACCCGGTAGGTCGTGTACTTGCCGCCGGCGATGGCGATCAGGCCGGGCGCCACCCGGGCCACCGCATGCTCCCGGGACAGCTTGGAGGACTGGTCGCTCTCCCCGGCCAGCAGCGGCCGCAGGCCGGCGTACACCCCTTCGATGTCCTCGTGGGTGATCGGCACCGCCAGCACCTTGTTGACGTGGTCGAGGATGTAGTCGATGTCGGCCTTGGTCGCGGCCGGGTGGGCCAGATCCAGGTGCCAGTCGGTGTCGGTGGTGCCGATGATCCAGTGCGACTTCCACGGGATGACGAACAGCACCGACTTCTCGGTCTTGAGGATGATCCCGCTCTCGGAGGCGATCCGGTCCCGCGGCACCACCAGGTGCACCCCCTTGGACGCGCGCACCTTGAACCGGCCCCGGCCGCCGGACAGGCGCTGCAGTTCGTCGGTCCACACCCCGGTCGCATTGATCACCACCCGGGCCTTGACCTCGGTCTCGGCGCCGGTCTCCACGTCCCGCACCCGGACCCCGGCCACCCGGTCGGACTCCTTGAGAAAGCCCACCACCTGGGTGGAGGTGCGGATGACGGCGCCGTAGGCGGCGGCCGTGCGGGCCACGCTGAGGGTGTGCCGGGCGTCGTCGACCTGCCCGTCGTAGTACTGGATCCCGCCGACCAGGGCGTCCCGGCGCAGCGCGGGCACCAGCCGCAGCGCGCCGGCCCGGGTCAGGTGCTTGTGCCGCGGCACCGATCGGGCGCCGCCCATCGTGTCGTACATGATCAGCCCGCTGGCCACGTAGGGCCGCTCGATCCCCGGCTTGGACAGCGGGTAGAGGAACGAGACCGGCTTGGCCAGGTGCGGGCAGATCTTGGTGAGCATCAGCTCGCGCTCGGCCAGTGCCTCCCGGACCAGCCCGAACTCGAACATCTCCAGGTAACGCAGGCCGCCGTGGAACAGCTTGGACGAGCGCGAGGACGTGCCGGAGGCCAGATCGCGCGCCTCCACCAGGGCCACCGACAGGCCCCGGGTCACCGCGTCCAGCGCGGCGCCGGCACCGACCACGCCGCCGCCGATGATCAGCACGTCGAAGGTCTCGGCGCCCAGCCGATCGAAGTTGGCCGCCCGTTCGGCCGGCCCGAGCCGGGCCCCGGACGCGATGCCGTCACCAGTCATGTCAGCTCGACTCCTTTGTCGATCCGGTCGAATGCACCCGACTCGACGCTACCGAAGGTGGCCGGCGCCGCAACCGGTCGCGCGGGCGGACGGTCGCGGGCGAAACGTGGGGAAAGGATTGGTCAGCGGCGCTGCAGGACCACCTGAGCCGGCGGGATCGGCCGTTCGTCCGCGTCCACGAAGCCCAGCCGGGCCGGTGCGCCGGTGTCGCGGTCGACGAAGAGGTAGGGCAACTGGGCGTCGACCGGCACGTGCTCCACCCCCCACCCGGCGAGCGCGGCGAGCACCGGGGCCAGATCGCGTCCGGCCGGGGTCAGCACGTACTCGTCCCGGGCCCGTTCACCGGGATCGCGGTAGCTGCGCCGCTGCAGGATCCCGTGCGCGACCAGCTTGCCCAGGCGATCGGTCAGCACGTCCGGGGCGATGCCCAGCGAGGTCCGGAAGTCGGCGAACCGGGTGAGCCCGGCCAGCGCGTCGCGCACGATCAGCAGCGCCCACTTCTCCCCGACCACCGCGATGCAGCGGGCGATCGGGCAGGCGGCGGCCGTCCCGGTTTTCGCGTCCACCGGATCAGTCTAGCCAGCTGGATTGCCATTTCCTACCCTGGTAGCTAAGTTGGCATCACCAACTCAGATGGGAGACCCACATGACGACTCTCGACGGCTCGGTCGTGCTGATCACCGGAGCCAACGGCGGCCTCGGCCGCGAATTCGTGCGGCAGGCCCTGGCCCGCGGCGCGCGCACGGTCTACGCGACCGCCCGCACCCCCCGCTCCTGGGACGACGAGCGGATCGTGCCGCTCGCCCTGGATGTCACCGACCCGACCTCGGTCGCCGCGGCCGCCCGCGCCGCCGCGGACGTCGCGGTCGTGATCAACAACGCCGGCGCGACCAGCGCGGGCCGGGTGCTGGACACCTCCCCCGCGGCGATCCGATCCCTGTTCGAGACCAACGTGTTCGGGCCGCTGGCCATCGCCCAGGCCTTCGCCCCGGTACTCGCGGCCAACGGCGGCGGCGCACTGGTCGACATCCACTCCGCGCTGAGCTGGCTGGCCCGCGGCGGGGCCTACAGCGCGAGCAAGGCCGCCTTCTGGTCGCTGACCAACTCGCTGCGGCTCGAACTCGCCGGCCAGGGCACCCAGGTGGTCGGGGTGCATCTGGGCTACACCGACACGCCGATGATCGCCGGCCTGGACGTGCCCAAGGCCGATCCCGCCGACATCGTCCGCGAGGTCTACCTCGGCCTGGAGACCGGGGCGTTGGAGGTGCTGGCCGACGACACCAGCCGGTTCGTCAAGGATCGGCTCAGCCAACCGCTGAGCGTGCTCTACCCGGAGCTGGCCCGGGCCTGACCCCGACCCGCTGAGCCTGGCCTCAGATGCCCTCGGTATCGCTGTGCATGAGCCGCCGGCCCAGCTCGGTGATCGAGCCGGACAACGACGGGTAGACGCTGAAGGTGTAGGCGAGATCCTTGACCGTCAAACGGTTCTGCACGGCGATGGCGATCGGCAGGATCAGCTCGGAGGCCTCCGGCGCGCAGACCACCCCGCCGATCACGATCCCGGTCAACCGGCGGGAGACGATCTTGACGAAGCCCTCCTCCAGGCCCAGCATCTTGGCCCGGGCGTTGGTGGCCAGCGGGATCATCTGGGTCTGCGCGAGCGCCGGTCCGGTCTCGGCCTCCACCTCGGAGTACCCGACCGTGGCGATCTCCGGGTGGGTGAACACGTTTGAGCACACGGTCTTGAGCCGCAGCGGGGCGACGCCTTCGCCGAGGGCGTGCCACATCGCGATGCGCCCCTGCATGGCGGCCACCGAGGCCAGCATGAACACCCCGGTGCAGTCGCCGGCGGCGTAGATGCCGGGCACGGAGGTGCGTGAGACCTTGTCCACCTCGATGGACCCGCCCCGGTCCAGCCGGATGCCGGCCTTCTCCAGGCCGATCCCGCGGGTGTTGGGTACCGCACCGACGGTCATCAGGGCGTGCGAGCCCTCGATCTCCCGGCCGTCCTCCAAAGTGACCACGACGCCGGACCCGGTGCGGCGCACCGATTTCGCGCGGGCGCGGCGGGCCAGCACGCTGCCCCGGGCGGAGAAGACCCGCTCGATGACGGCGGCCGCGTCGGCGTCCTCCGACGGCAGCACCCGGTCCCGGCTGGAGACCAGGGTGACCTTGACCCCCATCTCGGTGTAGGCGGAGGCGAACTCGGCACCGGTGACCCCCGAACCGATCACGATCAGATGTTCGGGCAGCTCGTCGAGCGAGTAGACCTGCCGCCAGGTCAGGATCCGTTCCCCGTCCGGCACCGCGTCGGGCAGGATGCGCGGGCTCGCCCCGGTGGCCACCAGCACGACGTCGGCCGGGTGGTCGGTCTCGGCGCCGCCCGGGGCGGTGGCCACCACGGTGTGCGTGGCCTGGCCCGAGGCGTTGTCGGCCAGCCGTGCGGTGCCGTCGACGATGCGCACCCCGTCGGCGATCAGCTTGGCCCGGATGTCCGCCGATTGGGCCAGGGCCAGGCCGGCCACCCGGCCGTGCACCACGGCGACGTCCACCCCCACCTGGTCGGGATCGACGGTCAGACCCAGGCTGCCGGCGGCCAGCACCGCCGTCCGCCCGCCCGCGGAGGCGATGAAGGTCTTGGACGGCACGCAGTCCGAGAGCACGCAGGCCCCGCCCAGGCCGTCCCGCTCGATCAGGGTGACGTCGGCCCCGTACTGCATCGCGACGAGCGCGGCCTCGTACCCCCCGGGCCCACCGCCCATGATCACGATTCGGGTCACCTGCTGCACCTTCTCCCTGGATCGGTCTCATTGATCGGTGTCACTGCCCGGCAGCACGACCGTAGCCGGGCCGGTCCGCCCCCGCCTCCGCCCGTGCGGGACGTGTCGCCCACACCACTACGCTCTGCACCCATGGCGTTGTACGCGGCGTACGGGACGAACATGGATCCCGGCCACATGCTCCAGCGGTGTCCGTCCTCCCCGGTGGCCGGGACCGGCTGGCTGCCCGGCTGGCGACTCACCTTCGGCGGCGAGGACATCGGCTGGGACGGCGCGCTGGCCACCGTGGTCGAGGATCCGGACTCCTCGGTGTTCGTCGTGCTCTACGACATGGCCGAGTCCGACGAGAAGACCCTCGATTCCTGGGAGGGCAGCGACCTCGGGCTGTACACCAAGATCCGGCTGCGGGTGCACACCCTGGACGGCGACGTGCTGGCCTGGCTTTATGCGCTGCAGGCCTACGAGGGCGGCCTGCCCTCCCCGCGCTACCTGAGCGTGATCGCCGACGCCGCCGAGGCCGCCGACGCGCCGGCCGAGTACGTCAACGACATCCGCAACCGGCCGACCCGTCCGGCCAGCTGACGGCCGGGGCGAGCCCGCCTGTGATCCGGGCCGGCGGGTTCCTCAGTGGTGCAGTTCCTCAGTTTCTCAATGGTGCAGTTCCTCAATGGTGCAGCGCGGCCAACACCGTGTGCGTCATCAGCCGGACCCCGGCCGCGACCGCCCGCTCGTCGGCCACGAACTGCGAGGAATGCAGGTCCACCCGGGGAATGATGCCGTCCCACACCCCCAGCCGGGCCAGCGACCCCGGCACCCGGTCCAGGAAGACGGCGAAATCCTCGGCCCCGGTGGACTGTTCGGCGTCGCGGACGGCGTTGGCGCCCAGGGCCCGTTGCGCCGCGGTGCGCATCAGCTCGGTGGAGACCGCCTCGTTCATCACCGGCGGCACGCCGCGCCGGTAGTCCAGCTCGAACCGGGCGTCCAACGGCGCCAGCAGCTGCGTGATCAGGTCGCGGACCATGCCCTCGGCCGCGTCCCACGACCGCCGATCCATCAGCCGCAGGGTGCCGCGCAGCACGCCCTCCCGCGGGATCGCGTTGGCCGCCTCGCCGGACTGCACCGCACCCCAGACCATGACGGCCGCCGCCCGCGGGTCGAGCTTGCGGGTCAGCAGCGCCGGCATCTGGGTGATCACGGTGCCCAGCGCGTAGACCAGGTCGGTGGTCAGGTGCGGGCGCGAGGTGTGCCCGCCCGGCCCCAGGATGCGCAGTTCGATCTGGTCCGAGGTCGAGGTGATCGCCCCGACCTTGAGACCGACCAGCCCGACCCGCAGCCGCGGGTCGCAGTGCAGCGCGTACAGCCGGGTCAGCCCGTCCAGGCCGCCGGCGGCGATGACGTCGTGCGAGCCGCCGGGAAAGACCTCCTCGGCCGGCTGGAAGATCAGCCGCACCCGGCCGCCCAGATCCCCGGCCCGCTTGAGCGCCTGGGCGACGCCCAGCAGCACGGTCAGGTGCACGTCGTGCCCGCAGGCATGCGAGACATCGGGCAGCGTCGAGGAGTACGGCAGGCCGGTCGACTCCCGGATCGGCAACGCGTCGATGTCCGCCCGCAGGCCGACCAGCCGCTCCCCCGAACCGATCTCGGCAATGACCCCGGTGCCCGACGGCAGCACGGAGGCCTTGATGCCGTCGGCGTCGAGCACCCGCATGATCAGCGCGGTGGTCGCCGACTCGCGATGCCCGAGTTCGGGGTGGGCGTGCACCCGTCGCCGCAGCCGGATCAGCTCGGCCAGGCACTGCTCGAGGTAGTCGTCCAACCACTGCGGACCGAGGCCGGCACCCAGGTCGTCCACCCGCTCGGGAGCGGGGACGATCGGCGGGCGGACCAACAGGTCGTCGGTGTCGATGTCGCCTCGCTCTCGCCGGATTCAAGTCCCGACGTACTGTAGCGACCCGCGCGGGCTGGGCCGACCGCTGCGCCGGCCGTCCGATCCGGGCGACGGGCCAGCGACCGCTCCCCGCACCAGTCGCGGCCCGGTGTGGTTGGCTCTTGAATCACTGCCGGGTGCGAGCGCAGGAGGACCCATGGGCGACGAGGTCGCGGCCACGACGTACACCCGCGAGCAGCGGCAGGCCTACCGGGCCAAGGTCCGGCGCTGCCTGGACGTGTTCGAACGAATGCTGGTCGAGCACGCCTTCGATTTCGGCCAGCCGATGACCGGCCTGGAGATCGAGCTCAACCTGGTCAACAGCAACTGGGAGCCGGACATGGCCAACGCCCGGGTGCTGGAGGCCATCGCCGACCCGGACTTCCAGACCGAGCTGGGCCGGTACAACATCGAGTTCAACGTCGCCCCGCGCCAGCTCGGCGGGCAGCTGATGGCCGAGCTGGAGGAGCAGCTGCGCTCCTCGCTCGACCACGCCGAGGAGCGGGCCAACCGCACCGGTTCCGAGATCATCATGATCGGCATCCTGCCGACGCTGCGCACCGAGCACTTCGAGACCGACTGGATGAGTGCCAATCCGCGGTACCAGGCGCTGGACGAGGCGGTGTTCGCCGCGCGCCGGGAGGATCTGGAGCTGGACATCCGTGGCGTCGAGCATCTGAAGATGTACGCCGACACCATCGCCCCCGAGTCGGCCTGCACCTCGGTGCAGCTGCACCTGCAGGTCTCGCCGGCCGACTTCGCCGCCTGCTGGAACGCCGCCCAGGTGCTGGCCGGTCCCCAACTCGCACTGGGCGCGAACTCGCCGTTCCTGTTCGGCAAACGGCTGTGGGCCGAGACCCGCACCGAGTTGTTCCTGCAGGCCACCGACACCCGCTCGCTGGAGCTGCGCAACCAGGGGGTCCGGCCGCCGGTGTTCTTCGGCGAGCGCTGGATCACCTCGATCTTCGACCTGTTCGAGGAGAACGTCCGGTACTTCCCGGCCCTGCTGCCCGAGTGCACCGACGAGGACCCCGAAGCCGTTCTGGCCGCCGGCAAGGCCCCGCGGTTGCAGGAGATGCGGCTGCACAACGGCACCGTCTACCGGTGGAACCGGCCCGTGTACGACGTCGTCGACGGCCGCCCGCACCTACGGGTGGAGAACCGGGTGCTGCCGGCCGGGCCGACCGTGGTCGACGTGCTGGCCAACGCCGCCTTCTACTACGGCGCCGTCACCGTGCTGGCCACCGAGGACCGGCCGATCTGGACCAAGATGTCGTTCGACGCGGCCCGGGCCAACTTCGACGCCGGCGCCCGGCTGGGCGCCGACGCGGTGTTCTACTGGCCGGGCTTCGGCCAGGTCACCTGGGACGAGCTGATCCTGCGGGACCTGCTGCCCAAGGCCGACGAGGGCCTGGCCCGGTGGGGCGTGGACAAGGACGTCCGGGACCGCTACCTGGGCATCGTGCGCGACCGGTGCATCACCCAACGCAACGGCGCCTGGTGGCAGGCCGAGACGGTGGCCGCGTTGGAGCGGCGCGGCCTGAGCCGGGACGCCGCCCTCACCGAGATGCTCAAGCTGTACTCGCAGGGCATGCACTCTAACGAGCCGGTGCACACCTGGGAGGTGCCGGGCTGAACACCGCGAAATCCCGCCCGCCCGCGCTCGACCCGACCGAGCTGGCCCGGCAGGTCGCGGCCGGCTCCCGCACCGCGCTCTCCCGCGCGATCACGCTGGTCGAATCGACCCGCGACGACCACCGCGAGGCGGCCCGCACACTGCTCACCGCGCTGCGCCCACCGGACGGCTCGGCCGAGATCCGGTCGGTGCGGCTGGGGATCTCCGGGGTCCCCGGCGTCGGCAAGTCCACCTTCGTCGAGGCCCTGGGTTCGGTACTGACCGGCCGCGGCCTGCGGGTCGGCGTGCTGGCCGTCGACCCGTCCAGCATCCGCACCGGCGGCTCCGTGCTGGGCGACAAGACGCGCATGCCGCTGCTGTCGGCCAACCCGAACGCCTACATCCGGCCGTCCCCCAGCGCCGGCACCCTCGGCGGGGTGGCCCGGGCCACCGCTCAGACGATCACCCTGCTGGAGGGCGCCGGCTACGACGTGGTGCTGGTCGAGACGGTCGGCGTCGGCCAGTCCGAGACCACCGTGGCCGGCATGGTCGACACGTTCCTGCTGCTGGCGCTGGCCCGTTCGGGCGATCAGCTGCAGGGCATCAAGAAGGGCGTGCTGGAGATCGCCGACGTCATCGCGGTGAACAAGGCCGACGGCGACCGGGTGGTCGAGGCCAAGGCCGCGGCCCGGGATCTGGCCGGCGCGCTGCGTCTGGTGCGCGGCCGGTCCGCGGGCGGCGCGGGAACCGCCGGTCCCGGCTGGTCGGTGCCGGTGCTGACCTGCTCCGGGCTGACCGGCGACGGCATCGACCAGGTTTGGGACGCGGTGCTGGCTCACCGGAGCGGCCTGGGGCCGCCGGGCCTGGCCGACAAGCGGTCCGGGCAGCGCTGGGATCTGGTCTGGTCGCTGGTGCGCGACGAGCTCGACCAGCGGCTGCGCCGCTCCGGCCCGGTCGCCGACGCCGCCGCCCAGCTGCGGCCGCAGGTGCTGGCCGACACCCTGCCCGCCCCCAGCGCCGCCGACGCGATCCTGCGGGCGTTCGACGGGCGGTGAGGCACCGGGCGGGCGGCGCGGACAGGTGCCCGCCAGCCACACCGCTCCGCGAACGTGAACACCGCGCACCGCGAAGGCGGACACCGCTCCGCCGGCGTGGCGCGGTGTGCCCGGCAGTCCGACCGCCCGACCGCTCGGCCGGAGTTGTCCCCACCCTCCGATCCATCCACAATCGGGCCGCCGCCCCGCCGGGTGGGGCTCCGGATCCGGCACGCTGCCGGCATGTTCGACGACGCAGGTGCCCCGCTCCCGGCCGACATCGAGATGTCGGCCCCGGCGACCATCAGATCGCGGCTGATCCATCGACCGGATGCGTTGTCCAACGGCTTGAACTCGGACGACATCCGGCGCAAGGTCGCCCGGGGCGAGTGGCAGATCGTCCGGCCCGGCGTGTACCTGCCGGTGAGCCAGCTGCTGTCGATCACCGCCCGGCAGCGGCACCTGATGCAGATCGACGCCGAGCTCCCCCACACCAGCCCCGACGCCGTGGTCAGCCACCTGTCCGCCGCCTGCGAGCTGGGCATCGATCTGCTCCGCATCCCCGGCCGGCGGGTGCAGGTGACCATCCCCACCGCGGCCAGCGGGCATCGGCGGCCCTTGCTGCACACCAGCCGGGCGGCGATCGACGACGACGAGCGGGAGCTCCGACGCGGCCACCAGGTGACCGGTCCCGCCCGCACCCTGGTCGACATCGCCCGCACCAACCGGTTCGACGACGCCCTGGTCGCGGCCGACTCGGCCCTGCATCAGGGCCTCGTGTCCAAGGCCGAACTCCTGGCCGCGACCGATCGGGCCCCGCGGCGAGCCGGGATGCGCCAGGCCCGCCGGGTGATGCTGTTCGCCGATGGCGGCGCCGAGAGCGTCGGCGAATCGCTGAGCCGGCTGCTGATCGCCCGCGCCGCCCTGCCGACTCCGCAGATCCAGTTCCCGGTGCCGTCCGGGGACGGTCACGGTCGCGCGGTCTGTGATTTCGGGTGGCCCGAGTTCGCGACCGTCGGCGAGTTCGACGGCGCCGAGAAGTACGGACGGTTGCTCGGGCCGGGCGAGCGGCCCGGGGATGCGGTGTTCGCCGAGAAGGTCCGCGAGGACCGCATCCGCGACGCCGGGCTCGTCGTCGTCCGTTGGACCTGGAGCGATCTGGACGACCCGGCGCACCTGGCCGATCGGATCCGCCGCGCCCTGCACCGCGGAGCGGCGCAGGACCGGCCCGGCGCCGCTCCGCGAAGATGAACGGCGCTCCACCCGTGGCCGGAGCTGCGTCCGCATTCGTGGAGCGGTGTCCGCCGGCGTGGCGCGGCGTGCCCGGCAGAACGGCGGCCGGCCGGGGTCCGGACGCGCTCTTCGCCTCGTGCGGCCGACACCACACGCCTTGCGGTGTCGGTCGCACAGCCCCCTTTGGCACGATGGTCCCGTGACCGCATCCACCGCGCCTGGCGCCGCCGCGACTCCGCGGGTGCTGGCCGGGCGCTACCGGCTCGATTCGGTCATCGGCAAGGGCTCGATGGGCACCGTCTGGGCGGCCACCGACCTGGTGCTGCACCGCACGGTGGCGATCAAGGAGATCGACTTCCCGCCCGGCACCCCGGCCGGGGAGCGCCGCCAGCTGGAGCAGCGCACGCTGCGCGAGGCCCGGGCGATCGCCGCCCTGTCCAACCCCTACGTGATCACCCTGTTCGACATCCTGACCGTGGCCAGCGGCCCGGTCATCGTAATGGAGCTGCTGCACTCCCGCTCCCTGGCGGACATCCTGCGCAAGGTCGGCCGGCTGCCCGACGGCCAGGCCGCCACCATCGGCGTCGCGGTCGCGTCCGGCCTGCTGGCCGCCCACGCCGCCGGGATCACGCACCGTGACGTCAAACCGGCAAACGTGCTGATCTGCGACGACGGGCGGATCAAGCTCACCGATTTCGGCATCGCCCGCAGCTCGGCCGAGAACACCATGACGGCCACCGGCCTGCTGCTGGGCTCCCCGGCCTACATCGCCCCGGAGGTGGCCAGCGGCACCGCCGCCGGACCGGTGTCGGACGCCTGGAGCCTGGGCGGGCTGCTGTTCGCCTGCGTCGAGGGACGCCCGCCGTTCGATCAGGGCACCGCGATCGCCACGCTGACCTCGGTGGTCAAGGATCCGGTGCCGCCGCACCCGCACTCGGGCCGGCTGGGCGCGGTGGTCTCCGGGCTGCTGGTCAAGACCCCGAACCTGCGGATGCGTCTGGAGAAGGCCCTGCAGATCATGCGGGGCATCGCCGACGATCCGTCCGGCACCTACCTCGCGGCGGTGACCCGGATTCCCCGCGAGGAATGGCCCGGCTTCGGTCGCCACCCGACCGGATCGACCCCGTTGGCCCCGCCGCCGGCGGGCCGGCCGGCCGCGCACACCGCGCCTCCATCCGGGCCCCCGTCCCCGCCGACCAACCCGCCATCGCCCTCGCCGACCGCCACCGGCGGGCCGACGAACACGCCGCCGCCCGGGCCGCCCCTGCGGTCCAACCCACCGTCCCCGGGGCTGCGCACCGCCGGAACCGGGGTTCCGCTGCACGCCACTCAGCGCCCCACGACCGCGGCCGATTCCTCGTATTCCAGCGGGCCGTCGCAGCCGCCGGTCGGACCGCCACCGCCCACGTCGTCCTATCCGCCGGCCTATCCCGCGCCGCCGCCGGTGGACTCCGGTCAGTTCAGCGGGCACATCCCGCTGCCCGGCATCGCCCGCGCGAGCGGTCAGGCCGGACCGGGATTCGGCGCCGCCCCGGCGGATTCCCTGCCGCCGCCGCCCTGGGCGCAGGCCGACGCCGCCGCGCTGCCGGCCCTGCCGGACGAAGCGCCCGAGCCCTCGGCGCGGACCCGGATCGTGGCCGCCGTGCTCGTCGCGGTGCTGGCCGCGATCGTCGGCTTCTTCGCGGTGCGGTGGATCGCCGACGCCGCCGATGACAGCGCTGCCGGCGCCGCCCACGCCAGCAGCGCCGGCGTGGTGCTCCCGACCGACTCGGCGACCGTCGATCTCGCGAACGGACCGCTTTTCTGACGGACGGCCGACTACTGTCCCTGCCATGTCTGCCGACCCCGCCACCGACGCCCGCGCCACCGCCGAGGAGGCCGCCTCGGCCATTGCCCGGGCCAGCGGCGTCCTGC
Source organism: Nakamurella multipartita DSM 44233 (assembly GCF_000024365.1). Taxonomy (NCBI): domain Bacteria; kingdom Bacillati; phylum Actinomycetota; class Actinomycetes; order Nakamurellales; family Nakamurellaceae; genus Nakamurella; species Nakamurella multipartita. The sequence continues at coordinate 1,496,159 of NC_013235.1, read as the reverse complement.
ACCACGACGTCGCCCTGGTCATGGGCTCGGGCTGGCTGCCGGCGGCCGAACGACTGGGTTCGGCCACGGCCGACCTGGATGTCGCCACCCTGCCCGGCTTCGCCCCGCCCGCGGTGGAGGGTCACGCCGGCCGGATCCGGTCCATCCCGGTGGGCGACAAGCGGGCCCTGGTCTTCCTGGGCCGCACCCATCTGTACGAGGGACGCGGCGTCGGCGCCGTCGCGCACGCGGTTCGCACCGCCGCGGCCACCGGCGCCCGGCTGATCGTGCTGACCAATGCCGCCGGCGGCATCCGCGAAGGCATGAAACCCGGTGATCCGGTGCTGATCTCGGACCACCTGAACCTGACGGCGACATCCCCGTTGACCGGCGCCACGTTCGTGGACCTGACCGACCTGTACTCGCCGCGGTTGCGCGAGCTGGCCCGGCAGATCGACCCCAGCCTGACCGAGGGGGTCTACGCGCAACTGCCCGGGCCGCATTTCGAGACCCCGGCCGAGATCCGGATGCTGCGCGGCCTGGGCGCCGACCTGGTCGGCATGTCCACCGTGCTGGAGGCGATCGCCGCCCGCGCCGGCGGGGCCGAGGTCTTCGGGCTGTCCCTGGTCACCAACCTGGCCGCCGGGATGACCGGCGAGCCGCTCAACCACGAGGAGGTGCTGTCCACCGGGCGGGCCGCCGCCGCCCGGATGGGCGACCTGCTCGCCGAACTGGTGGCCCGCGCGTGAGCGACCGGCTCACCCCCGACCTGCGGGACGCGGCGATGCGCTGGATCGCCGACGATCCCGCCGCCGACGACCGGGCCGAGCTGCAGCGGGTGCTGGCCCAGGCGATGGCCGGCACGCCCGAGGCCGTCACCGATCTCGCCGATCGGATGGCCGCGCCGCTGACCTTCGGCACGGCCGGGCTGCGCGGGCCGCTGCGGGCCGGACCGAACGGGATGAACCTGACCGTGGTCCGCCGGGCCGCCCACGGCATCGGCACCTTCCTGCGCGCCACCGGCGATGCCGGCGGCACCGTGGTCGTCGGTTACGACGGCCGTCGCCGGTCGGCCGAGTTCGCCACCGACGCGGCCGCAGTCCTGGTCGGCCAGGGCTTTTCGGTCCTGCTCGCGCCCGGTCCGCTGCCCACGCCGGTGACCGCGTTCGCAGTGCGCGCGCTCCACGCGTGCGCCGGATTACAGGTCACCGCCTCGCACAACCCGCCCCAGGACAACGGCCTGAAGGTGTACCTGCGCGGCGGCACGCAACTGATCTCCCCCCAGGACGCGCAGATCGAGAGGGCCATCGCCGCGGCTCCGGCCGCCCGGTCGATTGATGTACCCAGCGGCGCCACCACCTGGCCCGAGGAGATCGTCACCGGCTACCTGGACCGGGCCGCGAGCCTGGCCCGGCCCCTCCCGGCGGGGACGCCGGTGCGCGTCGCGCTCACCCCGATGCACGGCGTCGGCGGCGAGATCGCCGTCAAAGCCTTGCATCTGGCCGGTTTCACGGATGTGCACGTGGTCGCCGAACAGGCCGTGCCGGACGGCGGCTTCCCGACCGTGCCGTTCCCGAACCCGGAGGAGCCGGGCGCGACCGACCTGTTGCTGGCGCTGGCCGCCCGGACCGGAGCGGCGGTCGCGGTCGCCCTGGACCCGGACGCCGACCGGTGCGCGATCGGGATTCCGGACGGGCACCCGGACAGCGACGGCTGGCGAATGCTCACCGGTGACGAGACCGGTGCCCTGCTCGGCGATCACGTGCTCCGCCAGCTGGATCGCACGGCCCACCCGGACCCGTTGGTGGCCACCACCATCGTCTCGGCCGAGCAGTTGGCCGCGATCGCCGAGGCCCACGGTGCCCGGTACGACGAGACCCTGACCGGCTTCAAGTGGATCGTCCGGGCCGGCGACGGGTCCGGCACCGGCCTGGTCTTCGGCTACGAGGAGGCCCTCGGCCTGTGCGTGGACCCCGACCACGTGCGGGACAAGGACGGCATCTCCGCCGCCGTCCTGGCCTGCGACCTGGTCGCCGAGCTGTCCGCCGCCGGCCACACCGTGTCCGACCGGCTCGACGAGTTGGCCCGGGCACACGGCCTTTTCGTCACCGGCCAGCTGTCCGTCCGGGTGTCCGACCTGACCCTGATCCCGGCCGCCATGCGCCGGCTGCGAGCGCATCCGCCGACGACCCTGCTGGGAGCCGCGCTCACCGAATCAACCGATCTGCTGCCCCGCACCGACGGCCTGCGCTGGCGGACCGACCGGGTGCGGGTGGTGGTCCGGCCGTCCGGCACGGAACCAAAACTCAAGTGCTACCTGCAGGTTCGCGCCCCCGTCGGCGAGGGCGCGAACCTGGGCGAACTGCGGGCGGACGCCGCGGCCGAGCTGGCCCGACTGCGCGACGAGGTCGCCGCGATCATCGGGCTGTGACCGGTCCGGCCTCAGCCGGAGGTGGAGGTCGCCGGGGCCGAGCCGCTGGGGAAGGCGTCCTGACCGACCGTGTCGTCGGCCATCAGGCCCAGCCCGGCGGTGCCGTCGGTCGACATGATCCGCAGGTACTTGATGCCACCGCCGGTGGTGATCGAGTAGGTGGTCTCGCCCTGCAGCACCGTCGACATCGTCTGCTCCAGTTGCCCGCTGGCGCCGTCGCAGAAGATCAAGGTGGACCGCAGCGCACCGAAGGTCAGTGTGTCGTCACCGATCTGCACCGGGCCGCCGCCCACGTTGCAGGAGTTGTTGAAGGCGACCTCCTCACCCTGGAACCGCATCCAGGCGGACAGGCTCGGGTCGACGGCACTGGTGACGTTGGCCTGGTTAGTGATCGACACGACGTCGGTGACCTTCCACCCGGTGGCCGCCAACGCCTGCGCGCCGCTGGGCGCCGGCCCGAACACGACCGTGTCGGTGCCGTTGGTCAGGGTGAGGGTGTCGCCGTCGAGGGTGTAGGTCGGTCCGGAGGACAGGAACGCGGCCAGCCAGGTGTCCTGGTCCCCCAGATCGCCCAGGCACGCCATCATCGTGGACGCCAGCGCGGGCGCGGTCAGCTTGCCGCCCACCAGCGTGTAACGGCCGACCATGGTGTTGCAGCCGGCGTTGGCCGACAGGCTGCCACCCTCGAAGGCGATCGTGATGGTCGAGTCCGGCACGATGGTGTGCGAGCCGGTGACCTCGGTGGCCACGAAGCTCTTGCCGTCCAGATCGCTGCGGGTGGTGCGCGCCGATTCCGACGCCGACGCCGACCCGGAAGCCGACCCGGAGGCCGATGCCGATGCCGAGGAAGCGGCCGCCGAGGACGACCCGGCGCTGGTCGCGCCGCTGCCGGCGCTTCCGCTCGATCCGCAGGCGGTCAGGCCGACCAGCAGCACACCCGCCCCCAGCAGGCCGAGAGTCCCGCGTACTCGTGCACCCGTCGTCATCGCAGTCCGTTCTGTCCGTGTCCCGAATCCGGACCCGCATCATCACAGAACGGCAGGTGAACCGCCGGTCAACTTCGGCCGGGGCGAGGTCTCGATCCGGTACCGATCAGGCGCCGCCCCGACGGTCCGGCCCGCTCAGACCGCGCCGAACTGCCGGTCTCCGGCATCGCCCAGGCCCGGCACGATGTAGCCGATCTCGTTGAGCCGCTCGTCGACCGAGGCGGTGACCACCCGCACCGGCAGGTTGGCCGCGGCCAGCGTGGCCAGGCCCTCGGGGGCGGCCAGGGCGCAGATCGCGGTGACGTCGGTGGCCCCGCGTCCGGTGAGCATCTCGATGGTGTGCACCATGGAGCCGCCGGTGGCCAGCATCGGGTCGAGCACGTACACCGGGCGGCCGGCCAACGAGTCGGGCAGCGACTCCATGTACGGCGTGGGCTGCAGCGTCTCCTCGTCCCGGGCCAGCCCGACGAAGCCCATCTGGGCCTCCGGGATCAGCGCGTGCGCCTGGTCGGCCATACCCAGGCCGGCCCGCAGCACCGGCACCAGCAGCGGCGGGTTGGCCAGCCGGATGGCCAGGGTGGGTGACACCGGAGTCTGGATCGGCTCCAACCGGATGGTCAGGTTGCGGGACGCCTCATAAATGAGCATCAGGGTGAGCTCGCGCAGCGACGCGCGAAACGAGGCGTTGTCGGTGCGGGTGTCCCGCATCGTCGACAGCCGAGCCGCGGCCAGCGGATGGTCGACGATGGTGACGTCGAGGTTCTCGGGGATGCGGGGCGTCCGGGGAGCGGTCACACCAGGAACCGTATCCGGCCCCGGTCGGCACCGGGCAACCTAGGATGGCGCCATGTCCGAGCCGACCGGGGTCACCGCGCAGGCCACGCCCGCCCCGTTGCCCGCGCACCTGGCCGACGTGACGGGCAGTGACGCCGCCCTGCGACGATTCCTGCACGGCCTGCCCGGGGTCGACCCGGTCGGCGTGGAGGCCCGCGCGGCTGCGTTGGCCACCCGGTCGATCAAGAAGGCCAGCAAGCTCGCGGCCATCGACCTGGCCATTTCCATGGTCGACCTGACCACCTTGGAGGGCGCGGACACCCCGGGCAAGGTGCGGGCGCTGGCCGCCAAGGGCCGCCGCCCGGACCCCGACCTGCCGGACACACCCTCGGTCGCCGCGCTGTGCATCTACCCGGACATGGTCGCCACCGCGGTGCAGGCCCTGGCCGGCACCTCCATCGGCATCGCCTCGGTGGCCACCGCCTTTCCCACCGGACGCACCTCGCTGGCCGTGCGGCTAGCCGACGTGGCGGTCGCCGTCGACGCCGGCGCCACCGAGATCGACATGGTGATCGACCGGGGCGCGTTCCTGGCTGGCCGGTACGGCGCGGTGTTCGAGGATATCGTGGCGGTCAAGGCGGCCTGCGGCGGCGCCCGGCTCAAGGTCATCCTGGAGACCGGCGAGCTGGCCACCTACGACAACGTCCGCCGCGCGTCGTGGCTGGCCCTGCTGGCCGGCGGCGATTTCATCAAGACCTCCACCGGCAAGATCGCCCCGGCGGCCACCCTGCCGGTGACCCACGTGATGCTGCAGGCGGTCCGGGACTGGCTGGACCAGACCGGCCAGCAGCGGGCGGTCAAACCGGCCGGCGGGATCCGCACCAGCAAGGACGCCCTGCGCTACCTGGTGGCGGTGAACGAGGTGGCCGGGCCGCAGTGGCTGGACCCGTTCTGGTTCCGCTTCGGGGCGTCCAGCCTGCTCAACGATCTGCTGCGGCAACGGCGCACGCACCGGCTCGGGCACTACTCCGGCGCCGACTACGTGACGGTTGATTAGGTGACCGACTAGATGACGGTGGACTGATGGCGCACCTGGATTGGCAGTACGACCCGGCTCCGGAGTCGGCGGCGATCGGCCGGCTGCGCGAGCGGTACCAACTGTTCGTCAACGGCCGCTTCGTCGACGGGCGCGGCGAGGACGTCAAGACGATCAATCCGGCCACCGAGGAGCCGCTGGCGATCGTCAGCACCGCCGGCCGGGCCGACATCGACGACGCGGTGCACGCCGCCCGGACGGCGTTCGACGGGCCGTGGTCGCGGCTGACCCCGGCGCAGCGCGGCACCTACCTGTTCCGGATCGCCCGCGGCATCGCCGAGCGCGCCCGGGAGCTGGCCGTGGTGGAGACGCTGGACAACGGCAAGCCGATCAAGGAATCGCGGGACGTGGACATCCCGACCGCGTCGGCCCACTTCTTCCACCACGCCGGCTGGGCGGACAAGCTCGGGCACGCCGGTTACGGACCGGCGGTCCGGCCGCTGGGCGTGGCCGGCCAGGTCATTCCGTGGAACTTCCCGCTGCTGATGGCCGCCTGGAAGATCGCGCCGGCGCTGGCCGCCGGCAACACCGTGGTCCTCAAACCCGCCGAGACCACGCCGCTGAGCGCGCTGGTGCTGGCCGAGATCATCGCCGACGCCGACCTGCCGCCCGGGGTGGTCAACATCATCACCGGCGCCGGCGACATCGGCGCCGCCCTGGTCAACCACCCGGGCATCGACAAGGTCGCCTTCACCGGCTCCACCGAGGTCGGCAAGCAGATCCAGGCCTCGCTGGCCGGCACCGGCCGCAAGCTGACCCTCGAGTTGGGCGGCAAGGCGGCCAACATCGTCTTCGACGACGCGCCGATCGACCAGGCCGTCGAGGGCATCGTCAACGGCATCTTCTTCAATCAAGGTCACGTGTGCTGCGCGGGATCGCGTCTGCTGGTCCAGGAATCGATCGTCGACGAGGTGATCGCCAAGCTGCAGGACCGCATCTCGACCCTGCGGGTCGGCGACCCGATGGACAAGAACACCGACGTCGGCGCGATCAACTCGGCCGGGCAACTGGCCACCATCACGTCCCTGGCCGACGCCGGGGACGCCGAGGGGGCCACGAGGTGGACCTCGCCGTGCCCGCTACCCGACCGCGGTTTCTATTTCGCGCCCACCGTCTTCACCGACGTGTCGCAGTCGATGCGGATCGCCCGGGAGGAGATCTTCGGCCCGGTGCTGTCGGTGCTGACGTTCCGGACGCCGGACGAGGCACTGGCCAAGGCCAACAACACCCCGTACGGGCTCTCGGCCGGGGTGTGGACCGAGAAGGGCTCCCGGATCCTGGGCATGGCCTCGGCCCTGCGCGCCGGCGTGGTGTGGGCGAACACCTTCAACCGGTTCGATCCGACCGCCGCGTTCGGCGGCTACCAGGAGTCCGGGTTCGGTCGGGAGGGCGGCCGCGCCGGTCTGGCCGCCTACCTGGATGCCGACGACGAGCCGCGGACCATCGACCTGGACGCGGCCGACCCGAACGACGCCGACGCGATGCTGGCCGCGGCCCTGGACGAGGAGATCGAGGACCTGCTCCCGCCGCCCCCGCCGGCTTCGGCCACCGCGGACCCGATCATCGACCCCGACCGGGTGGCGGTGACCAAGACCTACAAGCTGTTCATCGGCGGGGCGTTCCCCCGCTCGGAATCCGGCCGCACCTACCGGGCCAGCGGCGGCGTCGACGGCTCGATCGTCGCGAACGTGGCCCAGGGCTCGCGCAAGGACGCCCGGGACGCGGTCAGCGCGGCCCGGTCCGCGTTCGGCAAGTGGTCGCGGGCGACCGCCTACAACCGGGGCCAGGTGCTGTACCGGGTCGCGGAGCTGATGGAGGCGCGGCGCACGGAGTTCGTCGGGCTGCTCGGCGGCGGCGGCACCAACGAGCGCGTGGTGGACGCGGCGATCGACCGCTGGGTGCACTACGCCGGCTGGACCGACAAGCTGGCCCAGGTGTTCGGCAGCGCGAACCCCGTGGCCGGGCCGTTCTTCTCCTTCTCCACGCCGGAGCCGACCGGGGTGGTCGCGGCGGTCGCCCCGGCCGACGACCCGCTGCTCGGCCTGGTCGCCGTGCTGGCCCCGATCATCGCCTCCGGCAACACCTGCGTGCTGCTGGCCTCCCCGGCCTGGCCGCTGCCGGCGGTGACCCTGGCCGAGGTGCTGGCCACCTCGGACGTGCCCGGCGGGGTGGTGAACATCCTCACCGGCGGACCGTTGGAGATGGCCCCGCATCTGGCCGCGCACGCCGACGTCAACGCGCTGGACCTGACCGGGGTGAACGCCGCCGCCCGGCCGGACCTGGAACGGGCCGCGGCGGGCACGGTCAAGCGGGTCTACTCCCCCGGCCCGCAGGACTTCCGCCGCCCACCGGGCACCGCCCGGCTGCGGGCGTTCCTGGAGATCAAGACGGTCTGGCACCCCACCGGCGCGGTCTCGCTCGGGGGCGGTGGCGGGTACTAGGCCTGCGCCGGCTGTCCGCACGGCTGCGACCTTGATCACTTGCGGTCCACCGCGGGTCTTGCGCTGCCTACCATGGAAGGGTTGCCTAACTTAGACCCAGGAGTGCCGCATGACACCGCCCCTTCGCGTCGCCATCGTCGGCGCCGGACCGGCCGGCATCTACGCCGCCGATATCTTGACCACCAAGGACCCGCAGGCCTCCGTCGACATCTTCGACCGGCTGCCCACCCCGTACGGGCTGATCCGCTACGGCGTCGCGCCCGACCACCCGCGGATCAAGGCGATCATCGTCGCCCTGCACCGGGTGATGGAGAACGAGCGGATCCGGTTCATCGGCAACGTGCACGTCGGGGTCGACCTCAAGGTCGACGAGCTGCGGCACTACTACGACGCGGTGATCTTCGCGACCGGCGCCGAGCGGGACCGCTCGCTGCGCATCCCGGGCGAGGACCTGCAGCGCTCCTACGGCGCGGCCGACTTCGTCGCGTTCTACGACTCGCACCCGGACCGTGAGCAGACCTGGGACCTGTCCCAGCAGCGGCACGTCGCCGTCATCGGCGTCGGCAACGTCGGGCTGGACGTCGCCCGGGTGCTGGCCCGCAGCGCCGACGAGATGCTCTCGACCGACATCCCGCCGCACGTGCACGCGGTGCTGGCCGACTCGTCGGTCACCGACGTGCACATGTTCGCCCGCCGCGGCCCGGCCCAGGCCAAGTTCACCCCGGTGGAGCTGCGCGAGCTGGACCATTCGCCGAACGTCCAGGTGGTCGTCGCGCCCGAGGGCATGGAGTTCGACGCCGAGTCCGAGGCGGCACTGGGCCGGAGCAAGTCGCTGCGCATGGTCGTCGACGTGCTCTCCGACTGGGCGATGCGCGACCCGCGACCGGGCCCGCACCGCCGCATCCACATCCACTTCCTGGAGAATCCGGTCGAGATCACCGGCACCGACGGCGCCGTGACCGGGCTGCGTACCGAGCGGCAGGAGCTGACCGGCGACGGCAACGTCCGCGGCACCGGCGAATTCACCGACTGGGACGTGCAGGCGGTCTACCGGGCGGTGGGGTACCGGTCCGAGGCGATCGAGGACCTGCCGTTCGACACCTTCCGGCTGGTCCTGCCGAACGAGGGCGGGCGGCTGCTCGACCTGGACGGCGAGCACATGCCCGGCCTGTACGCGACCGGCTGGGTCAAGCGTGGGCCGGTCGGGCTGATCGGCCACACCAAGTCCGACGCGGCCGAGACGATCGCCCACCTGCTGGCCGACGCCCCCGACCTGACCCCGGCGCCGCACCGCGGCCCCGTCGACATCGACGCCCTGCTGGCCGACAAGGGCCTGCCGGTCACCGATTTCGCCGGCTGGGACCGGCTCGACGCGCACGAGCTGACCGCCGGCGAACCGGTCGGTCGCGGCCGGGTCAAGGTCACCTCCCGGACCGAGATGACCCGGATCGCCGCGCGCGCCTGAGCTCGGCACTCCCCCCAAACAGAGTTGATCATGGCGTTCTCTGCTCGACACGCCGGCGACACGCCGGGTGCGCGACAGAGAACGCCATGATCAACTTCCGAGGGGCGGGGGCGGGAGGTGGGAAGCCGGTCAGCGCATCGACGCGGACTCCAGGTCGACCCGCTGGTCGGCGGTCAGCGCCAGCTCGGCCCCGGCGGTCTCCTTGCTGAACACGAACGTGATCCCGGAGAGCACGCAGAGCACCACGAACAGGATCGCGATGGGCGTGACGCTGGTGCCGCCGGTCCAGGCCAGCAGCGCGGTGGCGACCAGCGGGGCGAGGCCGGCACCGAGCGTCGAGGACACCTGGTAGCTCAGCGCCACCCCGGTGTACCGGGAGTCGGCCGGGAACTTCTCGCTCATCCAGGCACCCATCGGTCCGTACATCAGGGCCTGCACGATCGGGTTGCCCAGCACGAACGCCAGCAGCAGCGCGGCCGCGGAGCCCTGGCCGACGAGCGCGAAGATCGGGAAGATCAGCACCGCACCGGCGATCGCGCCGGCCACCATCACCGGCTTGCGACCGATCCGATCGGACAACGCCGCGAAGGCCGGGATGGTCAGGGTGTGGATGGCGTTGGCGATGGTGACCAGGATCAGTGCGGACGTGCGACTGTGCCCGGCGGACACGGCGTAGGTCAGCATGAAGGTCGCCAGCAGCGACTGGATGAACAGCGGCGCGAGCCCGCCGACGATCGCCTCCAGGGTCCGCCGCGGGTAGTGCCGCAGCACGGTGAGCAGCGGGGCCTTCGGCTTGGGGGCCACCGTATGCGCAGCTGTCTCGGCTGTCTCGGCCGCCGCGGCCGCGGCCTTGGCCGCCATGGCCGCGACGAACTCCGGCGATTCGGTGACCCGCATCCGCATGAAGAACGCGATCATCACCAGGATCGCAGACAGCAGGAACGGCACCCGCCAACCCCAGGCCAGGAACTGATCGTCGGGCAGCACGGAGAAGGCGGTCAGCACCAGGGTGGCCAGGACGGCCCCGGACGGCCCGCCCGAGGCGACGATGCTGGCCGCGAACCCGCGCCCCTTGGGCGCCGCGTGTTCCATCGACATCAGCGCGGCGCCGGCCCACTCGCCGCCGACCGCGAAGCCCTGGATGATCCGCAGCGTGACCAGCAGGATCGGGGCCGCCATGCCGATCGTCTGCTGGGTGGGCAGCAGCCCGATGAGGAAGCTGACCCCGCCCATCATCACCAGCGTGATGATCAGGATGTTCTTGCGGCCGAACGTGTCTCCGAAGTGGCCGAAGATGACACCACCGATCGGGCGGGCCAGGTAGCCGACGGCCAGCGTGCCGAACGAGGCGATGGTCGCCGCCATCGGCGACAGCTCCCGGAAGAACAGGGCCGGGAAGACCAGGCTGGCGGCGGTGCCGTAAAGCAGGAAGTCGTAGTACTCGACGGTGGTGCCGAGGTAGCTGGAGATCATCGCCCGGCGGCGGGCTCGATCCTTCTGCGCGGTGACGGGGGGCGCTTCCGCGGATGCTGCGGCGGGCTGGCTCATGGACGCTCCATTGAATCGTGGGGCCTGCGAGGGGTCGTGCCGACGGCCTGGGGCGCGCTCCCGGGCTTGTGCATATTCCGCACGCATTGGTGCGGATACAGAACATCGTGGGGATCGGCCGACGCCTTGTCAAGAGTTTGTGGCGGATACGCTGACGCCCATGGCTCAGGCGACGGGAACCGCGACCGGTGGCGCGCAAACGCTCGCCCGGGGGCTGTCCGCGCTCAAGGCCGTAGTCGCCGCCCCCGACGGGCTGTCCGCCCAGGACGTCGGCGACCTGCTCGGCGTGCACCGGACCATCGCCTACCGGCTGCTCACCACGCTGGTCGACGCCGGGCTGGTCAGCCGCGGCCAGGACGGCCGGTTCCGCGGAGCGGTCGGCCTGCTGCAGTTGACCGCGGGCGCGTTCCACACCCTGCGGGCGACTGCGGTGCCGATCCTGCGCCGGTTGGCCAATGACGTCGGTTCCACCGTGTCCCTGCTGGTGGTGGAGAACGACGAGGCGGTCGCGTTGGCCGTCGTGGAATCCGAGACCTCCCGGTACCGGATCGTGTTCGCCGAGGGCAGCACCCATCCGTTGGACCGTGGCGCGGCCGGGCACGCGCTGTCGTCGATCCGGCCGGCGACAGCCCAGGACAGCGACCGGGTGCGCAAGGCCCGGGCCGACGGGTACGCGACGTCGTTCGCCGAGGTCGAACCGGGCGCCTACGGTCTGGCCGTGCCGGTCCCCTCTCCGGACCCCGCCGTCGCCGCCTGCATCAACCTGATCACCTACCGGCCGGAACTGATCGAGCAGGCCCGGCCCGCCGTGATGGCGGCCGCCGCCGAACTGGGCCGGGCCCTGGTCGCGGCGCCGGACTGACCCGCGCCGACCTGCGCTGATCTGCACTGACCTGCCCCGACCTGCGCTGACCCGCACCGACCGAGATCAGCGGGGCGGCCGGCATCCTCGACGCCATCGGGCGGCCGAGGGTTCGTGGGACCTCGCGAGTGATCTGGGCCGGACCGACCGCCACCCTCTTGACACCCTTCCGCGCCCTCGTCATAGTTGTTCGTATAACGCACGCTTTCGTTCGTTAAACGCACATCACCTGACCACCGAGGGAGTCAACGATGACCAGCGCCCCGCCACCCCCACCCACCGATCTCGATGCCGACGTGCTGATCGTCGGCGCCGGGCCGGCCGGCCTCGGCCTGGCCAATCTGCTGGGCCGGCAACGCGTGCGGGCCCTCGTGCTCGAACAGCTGCCCGAGCTGATCGACTTCCCGCGGGGCGTGGGCCTGGACGACGAATCGCTGCGTTCGCTGCAGGCCATGGGCCTGGTCGAGCAGGTGCTGCCACACACCACGCCGCAGCACGTCATGCGGCTGGTCAACGGCAAGGGCCGGGTGATTGCCGAGATCAAGCCCGGTACCAGGGAATTCGGCTGGTCCCGGCGCAACGCCTTCGTCCAGCCGCTGGTCGACAAGGTGTTGGCGCAGGGCCTGGACCGGTTCGATCAGGTCGAGCTGCGCTTCGAGCAGACCGTCGAGACCATCACCGACCACGGCGATCACGTCGAGGTCGGGGTATCCACGCCGCAGGGTCCGCGCACCCTGCGCGCGCACTATCTGGTCGGCGCCGACGGCGGCAAGAGCCGGACCCGCAAGCACATCGGCGTCAGCTTCGAGGGACAGTCGCCGTCGACCCGTTGGCTCGTGATCGACGTCAACGACGACCCGTTGGGGACGCCGAACGTCTTCCTGGGCGCCGACCCGCGCCGGCCGTACGTCTCGCTCGGCCTGCCGCATGCGATCCGCCGGTTCGAGTTCATGCTGTTCGAGCACGAGGCCGACACCGTGGTCGACGACCCGACGTTCGTCCAGGGATTGCTCAAGGACCATGTGCCGCACCCGGAGAGGCTCAACTTCATCCGCCAGCGGGTCTACACCCACCACTCCCGGATCGCCGGATCGTTCCGCAAGGGACGCATCTTCCTGGCCGGTGACGCCGCCCACCTGATGCCGGTGTGGCAGGGCCAGGGCTACAACAGCGGCATCCGGGACTCGACCAACCTGGCCTGGAAGCTGGCCGCGGTGCTCCGCGGCGAGTGCGCCGACACCCTGCTGGACACCTACGATCTGGAGCGGCGCGAGCACGCGAAGGCGATGATCGACATCTCGGTCGCGTTCGGCCGGGTCATCAAGCCCACCAACCGGGTCGTCGCCGGCCTGCGGGACGGCGTCGCGGCGGTGCTCAACGCCGCGCCGCCGGTCAAGCGCCACTTCGCCGAGATGCGCTACAAGCCCATGCCCCGTTACCACCACGGCGCCGTCGTGGATGCCACGACCGGGCAGGCCGGCCGATCGGCGGCCGAGCTGACCGGCCGCTCCCACCCGGTGGCGTCGGCGAACACCAAGGTCTCACCGGTGGGCGTCCAGTTCATCCAGCCCCGCGTCGATACCGCCAGCGAATCGAACGTGCTGCTGGACGACCTGATCGGGCCCACCTGGGCAGTTCTGTGCTGGGGGGCCAACCCGGCTCAGATGTTCTCCGCCGACGACCTGCTCACGCTCAAAGCCCTGGGGGCGACGCTGATCTCGCTGCGGCCGGTCACCCAGCTGGACAACGACCCGCCGGCCGACGGCACGGTCGTGGCGGCCGACCGCACCGGTGAGCTCAAGCGCTGGTTCGACGACCGGCCCACCCCCGTGGTCTTCCTGCGGCCGGACCGTTTCGTCGCGGCCGCCGGCCTCACCCAGGACGCGCCCGCCCTGCTGGCGGCGCTGCTGACCGCCATCTCGTTCCCGGCCGCCTGAGACCGGCTACTCAGAAAGGACTTTCGCCATGACCGACCGTCCCTACACCAGCGTGTGGTCCGACCTGAACCAGGTCGAGTTCGCGCAGGGATTCCTCGACGCCGGGGGCTATCGCACCCGGTACCTGCACGCCGGCAAGCCCGGCCGTCCGGCCCTGATCCTGCTGCACGGGATCACCGGCCACGCCGAGGCCTACGTCCGGAACCTGGCCGCGCACGGCGCGCATTTCGACGTCTGGGCCATCGATTTCATCGGGCACGGGTACAGCGCCAAGCCCGATCACCCGTTGGAGATCACGCACTACATCGAGCAGGTGCTCGGATTCATGGACGCCATCGGAGTCGAGAAGGCTTCGTTCTCCGGCGAATCGCTCGGTGGCTGGGTGACCGCCCGCCTGGCCCAACAGCACCCGGAGCGGGTGCAGCGGATCGTGCTGAACACCATGGGTGGCACCATGGCCAACCCGACGGTGATGGAGCGGCTCTACACCCTGTCGATCGAGGCCGCCAAGGATCCGTCCTGGGAGCGCGTGAAGGCCCGGCTGGAGTGGCTGATGGCCGACCCGACCATGGTCACCGACGACCTGATCCGCACCCGCCAGCAGATCTTCGAACAACCCGACTGGCTGATGGCCTGCGAGCGGAACATGGCCCTGCAGGATCTGCCGATCCGTCGGCGGAACATGCTCTCCGACGACGACCTGCGCGCGATCGGGGCCCCGGCCATGGTGCTGTGGACGACCAAGGACCCCTCCGGACCGGTCGACGAGGGCCGGCGCATCGCCGGCCTCATCCCCAACGGCCGGCTGGCCGTGATGGACAACTGCGGCCACTGGCCGCAGTACGAGGACGCCGAGACCTTCAATCGCATCCACCTGGACTTCCTGCTGGAAGGAGCTGACCGGGCATGACCGCCGCCCTGCTGTCCATGTCGCACAGCCCGCTGCTCGACCACGTCGATCCCGGCCCGGAAGTCGCCGCCGCCGTCACCGGCGCCTTCGACCAGGCCCGCAGCTTCGTCCGGGACTTCGACCCCGACCTGATCGTCAACTTCGGTCCCGACCACTACAACGGGTTCTTCTACGAGCTCATGCCGACCGTCTGCATCGGCTACGACGCCGTCTCGATCGGCGACTACGGCAGCCAGGCTGGGCCGCTGAACGTGCCGACCGAGACCGCCAGGGAACTCGCCGGGTTCGTCCTCGATCAGGGCCTGGATACAGCCGTGTCCCTGCGGATGGAGGTCGACCACGGCGCGGTGCAGCCGCTGGAGCTGATGTTCGGCGACATCGCCGCCCAGCCGGTCATCCCGATCTTTCTCAACTGCGTCGCCCCGCCCTTCAGCCCGGTGCAACGAATCCGGCTGCTCGGCCGGGCCATCGGCTCGTTCTTCGCCCGGAGCGACCAACGGGTGCTCTTTCTGGCCTCCGGCGGCCTGTCCCATGACCCGCCGGTCCCGCGGATCGCCACGGCGACCCCCGAGCAGCGCGAGTTCCTGCTCGGGGGCGGGCGACACCTCACCGCGGCGGCCAGGGACGAGCGCCAGCAGCGGGTGATCAGCACCGCCCGCGACTTCGCCGCCGGCACCGCGGCCATCAAGGACCTGGCCCCCGAGTGGGACCGGGCCCTGATGGACATCTTGGCCTCGGGCGATCTGACTCCTCTGGACGCGTGGACGCCGGACTGGATGACCGAGGTCGCCGGCAACTCCTCACACGAGGTGCGCACCTGGATCGCCGCCTACGCCGCCCTGGGTGCGGTGGGCGAGTACGCGGTGACCTATTCGTTCTACCGGCCCATCCGGGAGTACATCGCCGGTTTCGGAGTCACCACGGCCACGCTGACCGGCTGACGGGTCGACCGGTTACCCTCGCCTGCGTCCCGGTCCGTCCGCAGGCAAGGAGCCCGATTCATGGCGCACGAAGTGCAAGGTGTGGTGTCGCTGGCCAAGGACGCCCCCGTCCAGCTGACCACGATCGTGGTTCCCGACCCGGGACCCGGCGAGGCGCTGGTCGACGTGCAGGCCTGCGGGGTGTGCCACACCGATCTGCACTACAAGCTCGGTGGCATCGGCGCGGACTACCCCTACCTGCTGGGGCACGAGGCCGCGGGCGTGGTCTCGGCGGTCGGTCCCGGCGTCACCGAGGTCGCTCCGGGCGACTACGTGATCCTGAACTGGCGAGCCGTCTGCGGGCAGTGCCGGGCCTGCCGGCGCGGGCGGCCCTGGTACTGCTTCGCCACCCACAACGCGCAGCAGAAGATGACCCTGGTCGACGGGACGCCGCTGTCGCCGGCGCTGGGTATCGGCGCCTTCGCCGACAAGACCCTGGTCGCCGCGGGCCAGTGCACCAAGGTGGACCCGCGCATTCCCCCGCAGATCGCCGGCCTGCTCGGCTGCGGCGTGATGGCCGGCATCGGCGCCGCGATCAACACCGGCGCGGTCACCCGCAACGATTCGGTCGCCGTGATCGGGTGCGGCGGGGTGGGCGACGCAGCCATCGCCGGCGCCGCCCTGGTCGGTGCCCACACCATCATCGCGGTCGACACGGACAAGCGAAAGCTCGAGTGGGCCAAGGAGTTCGGCGCCACTCACACCGTGCATCCGGATGACGGGGACGTCGTCGAGCAGATCCAGGACGCCACCGGCGGATTCGGCGTCGACGTGGCCATCGACGCGGTGGGCCGCCCGGAGACCTGGAAGCAGGCGTTCTACGGCCGCGACCTGGCCGGGACCGTCGTGCTGGTCGGGGTTCCCACCCCGACCATGCAGCTGGAGATGCCGCTGCTGGACTTCTTCGGCCGTGGCGGGTCGCTCAAGTCGGCGTGGTACGGCGACTGCCTGCCCAGCCGCGACTTCCCGGTGCTGTCCGAGCTGTACCTGCAGGGCCGGTTGCCGCTGGACAAGTTCGTTACCGAGACCATCGGAATCGGTGACATCGAAGCGGCTTTCGACATGATGCACGGCGGGGACCTGCTGCGGTCGGTGGTCGTGCTCTGAGCGAACCGGGCGCCGAGGAACGGGTCGGCCGGTCATCCCGCGGGCCCACGGCGGCCGCCGTCAGGATTGACGCACGACCAGGCTGCGGTCCCCGAAGCGGACGGTAGAGCCGTTCGGCACCGGCGTCGGCACCCCGGGGACACAGCGCAGATCCACCCCGGCGGTGACGATGACCACCCCGTTGGTCGAGTGCCGATCGGTGACCTGGACGCCGCCGGCGGCGACGTCCAACCGCAGGTGCGTCTTGGACACGCTGCGCGCGTCGTCGGAGACCGGCACCAGGGTCGCGGTCGACTCATCGGGGCCGATGCTTGGGTCGCGGCCCAGAACGAGCGGACCGTCCAACGGCAGGCAGCGGCCGTCGTCCAGCTCGAGGCGCCAGGTGAGCGCGGCGGTCGGCGGGGAGGTCGGCGGCGGGGTGACCCGCATCCGGGTGTGGTCCAGTCGCTGCTCGCTCGCACCGGCCGAGCCGAATCGGGGTACGGCCCGGATGACCGGACCGCTCGTCACCGGCTGCGACCAGGCCGGATCGGCCTCGGGGTCCGGTTCGACGGCCGGCGGGGGCCCTTCGCCCGAGACCCTGGCGGCCGGCATCGCCGTCGTCGGCGGAGTGGTCGACGGGACAGTCGCCGGGCGGTCGCCCCAGGTTGCGACCGGTCCGCTGGCCGCCGGCGACGCGGCCGGCCGGGACGGGGGCGGGATCGGCGGGAGGTCCCAGGCCGGACGGTCGTCCACGGCCGCCGCCGCCCGTCCCCACGCCGGGTCGGGGGTCGGCGCGGCCGGGCCGTCGACGACGGGCAGGCCCGAGCGGGACAAGTCAGCCAGCGACGGCGTCCGGCGCCGGGCAGCATCCGCGCGGTAGGCCGGCACCGCGTCCCGATCCAGCACCAGCGTGTCGCACGCCGCGTCCCACCAACCCCGACGCCGGCCGGAGGAGTCCCACAGCGGCGAGAAGCCGCCGATCCCGATCGTCACCCCGATGAGCAGGTTGCGCAGCAGCAGGCGAGCCAGTCCCAGGCCGGCCCCCGGGCGCTGGCCGGTCGATGCGCGGACCACGCGGATCCCCAGCAGCGCATTGCCCGGGCTGCTGCCCCGGGCGGCCATCACCCAGAGCACGACGAAGTACAGCAGCGGTATCCCGACCAGCAGCACCAGCGGCAGGGCCAGCGCGGGGGTCGATCCTGACAGAGCCTCGGTGATCAGCGCGAGGAACCCCAGGGTGCTGCACGCCGCCGGCACGATCCCGTCGATCAGGTAGGCGCCGACCCGACGACCGAAGCCGGCCAGGCCCGCGACGTCCACCGGCCCGCTGATCGAACCCGTTGCCGGGTCGGCCGTGTCGGTCCGGCCAGGCGCACCGCCAATGGTGCCGATCATGGTCGGCGGCGGCACCGGGGTGGACACCGTCGACGCGGCCGCGGGTGCCCCGCATCCGGCGCAGTACAGCGCGCCAGGCTTGACCACGGCGCCGCAGGAACCGCAGAACGAACCGGGGTTCACGGCGCCACCGGTTCGGCCGAGAGCGCCGGGGCATCACCGAGGTAGGTCAACTTGCGGGCCTGAAATCCCTGCGAGTCGACGACGGCGGAGCCGGGTCCGAAGAAGCCGGGCAGCGCCTGCTGGGTCCCGGTGAAGGCACCGGCGTCTTGCAATCGCTGAGCGTCGTCCTGATATCCGGGCATGTTGTGATTGTCCAACGGATTGATCGGGCTCGGACCCCATGACCAGTGCTCGTGCTGGCCGGGCGCCCCGGTCCGCACCGGCTCGGAATCGCCCAGCCACGACACCACGTCGTTGTAGTGGCGCAGCGCCTGGAACTGCACGCCGTCCGGCGGTGGGGTCAGGTCGGTGCCGGCGCCCGCGGTGAACACGCCCTGGACGTCGTAGCGGGCGGTGAAATCGGCATCCCGGGACAGTTGGACCGCGGTCAGGCCACCCAGACTGTGTCCGGCCAGCACGACCGGGGCGCCGGGCGGGATGCCAGCGGCATTCATCGCCTTCTCGACGGCGATGGACAGGGGCGTGTCGTCGTAGAAGCCGCCGACCTCCAGGTCGGACATCACGTCGGCCGGATTGTTGCTGCCCGGCAACCACTCCTGGGTGCCGGGGATGTAGACGACGTAACGGTCCTGGCCGTCGGCCCCCCGCACGGTCTGCACCTCGATGTGCCCGGGCCCGCCGTAGTTGGTGGCCAGGTTGTCGTAGACCGTGGTCACGTCGAGTTGACGGCCCGTTCCGTCGAGCAGGCTGGCCGCGGGAACCACGCCGGCCGTCTGCTCGACCAGCTCCCCGATGCCGGGCAGTCCGGCGAGAAGGTCGTAGTTCTGCAGGATCTCGCGGTCCAGCCACGGCTTGATCACGTCGTCGACGATGTCGCCGGCCGTCTTCGCACTCTGCCGGCCCAGGTCGTCCAGCGCCTCGCCGACGGCTGCCGCACCGACGGGCACGAGCGTGGC
Organism: Nakamurella multipartita DSM 44233; assembly: GCF_000024365.1. Classification (NCBI taxonomy): domain Bacteria; kingdom Bacillati; phylum Actinomycetota; class Actinomycetes; order Nakamurellales; family Nakamurellaceae; genus Nakamurella; species Nakamurella multipartita. Next base: position 1,477,187 of record NC_013235.1, on the reverse strand, counting down.
CAGGGAGACGAACAGATCCCCGGTGGCGCTGCCGATCGCATCCAGCAGGGATCGGCCGGTGCCGACGGCGTCCCGCCAGGCCTGCCCCAGCAGGTCACCCAAGCCCGGGGACCAGGTCGAGGACCGGGCGTAGAACAGTCCGGCGTCGGAGGCCCGGCGTTGCTGGTCGGCCTGATCCCGGACCTGCCGGGCGGCCTGGGTCAGCGACTGCGTGCAGTGCCGCAGCCCCGGGCGCGCGCCGTGGTGCCAGCGGAACCGGATGTCGTCGATGTCGGGCCCGTGCCAGCCGGCCAGGAACAGGCGCGAACTGGCCAGCCATTCGATGCGCCGGGTCTGCTCGGCCGCGTGGTCGAACGTGGCGGCGAGGCGGTCCAGCTCGTCCGGGTCGGCGCCGATCATGGTCATCGTGGCGCCCGATTCGGCTCGCCGGCGCCGACCACGAGGGCGACCCAGGACAGCAGGTCGGCGGGCCCACCGGCTCCCATCGCGGTCCATCCCGGTCCCGGTTCGGTGCTGCGGCTCAGCGCGGCCACCGCACCCGCGGGCAGCACGTCGTCCCGCCGGGCCAGCCGCCAGTGCTCGCCGGCGCGGACGCCGATCACCGCCGCCGGGCCGGCCCCGCCGCCGCGGTCGACGCGGTTCACCACGACCAGTCCCGAGGACGGCGCGTCGAGCAGCGCGGCCAGCATCCGCAGCACGCCCGCGTCGATCGGCACGCCGGGCCGCAATCCGGTGAACTCCCATACGCCCAGCGCCCGCCGGTTCACCACAAGCACCGCGCCGGCCCCCGCGACGACGTGCAGCACGTCAGCCCGGCCAGCCCCGGCCACGCCGATCTCCACCCAGCTGGTCGCCGCGGCCAGCACCAGTGCGGCCGCCGCGTTCTCGAGCGTCGGACGAATGGTGCCGTGCTCGATCCGCACACCGCCCCGCGCGGCCAGCGCGGCCCGCCCGGCCGCATCATCGGCCGGCAGGCGCAACCGCTCGGCGGCCAGCTCGTGGTCGCCCGGCGCCATCTGCAGCAGGTAGGCCAGCTCCTCCGAAGACAGCCGGGTGGTCGGGGTCCCGGCAGCCGCCGTCATGCCGGCACCTGCGCGAGCGTGCGCAACGCCGAGGCCCGGTCAGTGTCCAGATACGAGGATTCGGGAAGCTCGGGCGCGCCCGGCCGCGGCACGTCGACGGCGACCCGCCAGCGATCGGGCCCGGTCCGGATCACTGCCGCGGATCGCTCGCCCGATCCGCCGTCCGCCCGCACGACCGCGATCCGGTCATGGCCGCCGTCCAAGAAGGCGGTCGCCAGGGACATGACCATCTCCCGCGCACCGGAGGGCCGACGCAGCGCCAGGACGTCGAAGATGGCCAGTGGGCGGGGGATGAAGAGCAGGGTGACGTCGTCCTCGGTGAGCAGCAGCGCACCGTCGGCGACGTCAACGCCGATCAGGGCCAGCTCGGTCCAGGTGCTCGCGTGCGTGAGCACATACCCGACGAGCCCGGCGATCTCACCCAGCCGCAGCTTTCCGTCGGCCAGCTGCGCCAGCCCCCGCACGAGCAGGGTGGCGGCGCCCGCCTCGACGGCGTCACTGTCATCGGCCACGGCCGGCAGGTTCAGCCGCCGCAGATTGGCCCGAGCCGCGGCGGACGACTCGAGATCAAGCAGGTAGCGCAACTCGTGCGCGGTCAGGCTGGTCGGCGCGGCCGGTTTCGTCTCGGATCCAGGTGAACTCATCGCAGCTCCCGTGTTCTGCTCACCACGGCGCCCAGGCGGGCTTGCCGAAGATGCCGTCGACAAACCGCTTTCCCGCGTCCGTCGCGGAGCGGGCCAGGCCGCCGGCCACGTCCCGAGCCCGGTCGGCCGCCCATTCGCCGGCCCGGACGACGGCGTCGCCGGCTCCGGTCACGACGCCGCGGACCGCCGGCTCGTGGTAGGCAAAGCTGGCCAGCCCCACGACCAGAGCGCCGACCGCCAGTGCAGGGGCCGCACCGACGATCGCCGCAGTGCCCATGCCGACGGCGGCCATCGTGGCCAGACCCCCCACTGCGAGAGAAGCACCGCTGAGGGCCACCCCCCAACCGTCGCCGGTCGCCAGATCCTCGCCCAGTTCCTGTGCGTCGAACACCATCCCGGCCAGGCCGAATCCGACACCGACCCGACCGGCAACGCCGAGCGGCTCGTGCGGGGCATGGAGGAAGTCCGCGACCAGATCCTCGCTCCGCACGGCGCGCCGGGCTTCCTCGAAGGAGGTATGGGCGGCATCCCCGAGGGCGGTTACGTCACCCGCCCCCTGCCACCAGCCGGAATCGGTGGTGGCCAGGTAGGCGGCCATCCATCCGTCCCCATCCCCGCTGACCGCGCCGCCCACTCCACCGGCGCCGTCGAATCGGCCGACCGCCGGGACCCGGCCAGTGAAGCCGGACGCACTGGCCAGCTCCTGCTGGTCGGCATTGGCCCGCAGCACCCGGGCCGCCTCGTCGATGCCGGCGGCGCTGATCGTGATCGCCCGGCGGTGCCGGTCGTTCCAGTCGTGCCGGAAGCGCTCGACATCGCCGCCCTGCCAGGGTGCGCCGTGGATTCGCCAGGTCAGCTGGACCTCCACGGACCGCAGGGTCGCCGCCCTGGTGTCCAGCTCCGCCGCCAACGCGCGCAGCTCGTCGACGTCGGATCCGATCATGGTGCTCACGGCACCGCCCCCGATCCCCCGACCCCGCGTCAGGCGTTGGAGGCGTCGTCCTGCTGCTGGGCGTTGGTGGTGGCCAACGTGCCCGCGTCGCTGAGCGCCTGGGCGACCGTGTTCAGCGCGGTGACGTGGTGCGACTGCCAGTCGGCGACAAACCGCTCCCGGTCCGGACCGGCCCACGGCGCGTTCTGCACCCGCTGGGTCAGCGTCGAGACCAGGGTGGTGATGTCGGTGGATGCCTGGTGCAGCTGCTGCGCCAGGACGCGGACCTCGCCGGTATCCATTCCCTGCATGGCCATGGAGTTCACTCCCCTTCGTGCGGACCGCTGGTCCGCGATTGGTGGGCCGGCCGCTCCCCGCGGCCGTGGGTTCGAGTCTGTGCTGTCGGGTCGTTCCGGTCGATGGGGACGACTCCCCATCGGCCCGACCCCGGGCGGTTCGATCGCGCCGGTGACTCAGTCGGGCAACGCGATCTGCACCTTGCGGGTCTTGCCTCCTTCCACCAGCAGGCCGCGACCGGGCGGGAATTCGGCCCGGCTGATCCGCGGGAAACTCGTCCGGAAGATCGCGTCACCCTCGGCCTGGTCCGGCTGCAGGGCGAACCCGCGGCGCGCCGACCGCACCGCCTGCACCAGGGGCCAGGACTGCGACAGCGTCGAGGTCTCCGAGTCGGCGAGCAGCAGGTGATCGCTGATCTTGATCACCTTGACCAGTTCCTGCAGCGACATCTCCGCGGGGCTGGACAGAAAATCGGTCAGCCCTTCGATCACCACCAGGGCCGGCGCCGCGGTCGGCAACCGGCCGACCAGCGCGGCGGCCAGGTCAGCGACCGTCTCGGGGGTGTCGGCCACCTCGGTCCACCGCAGCTGCCGGGGCAGCGGAGAACGCCGGTGGCCCAGGTAGTACCGCTGCGCCGTCGGGCGCACCCGGGCGACCGCGGCGGCCAGGGCGCCGAGCGAGGTGGTGCGGCCCGATCCCGGCGGCCCGGCGAGCAGGAACACGCCGCTGGCCTCGATCGAGACCGGACCCAGGGTGTCGTCGGCCATGCCGATCATGACCCGCTCCCCCGCCGGCGAGCCCTCCGGCGCCCCGGCGCCACCGACGGCGACCACTTCGGCGGCCCGGACCGTCTCGGGCAGCCGGCGGATCGGCGGGGCGGTCACCGCCCCCCGGGCCCGCAGGGTGAGGGCGAGCTGGTCGATCGCCTTGGCCTGGGCGGCGACATTGGCGGCGCCCCCGAACACGGCCACCTGCAGGTCGTTGCCGTCCAGCACGCCCCGTCCGGGCGGCGAGGACGCGTCGAGCACGTCGGTGCCGGTGTCCAGCATCAGGTAGTCGGCCTCGTCCGCCAGCCGCAGCACCACCCGGCGTTGGATCGTCGACCCCAGCGCGGACGGCACCGTGGCCGGGCGGTCCGCGCTGACCACGAGGTGCACGCCGACCTGCCGTCCGTCCGCCGCGATCTGGGTGAACGCGGTGAAATGGTTCTGCCGGCCGGCGAACTCGTACTCGGCCCGGAAGGCGGCCAGCCCGTCGAGCAGCACGAGCACGCGGGCCTCGTCGTGCTGGCCGGTGAGCTGCCGGTACTCGGTGATCGAGCCGGCCCGGGCCGCGGCGAACCGGACGGCCCGTTCCTCGACCAGCTCCCGCAGGTAGCCGATCAGCCGGACGACCCGCTCACCGTCGTCCCCGGAGATGATCGAGCCGACATGCGGGAGCACCTCGAGCATCCGCAACCCGGCGGCCCCGAAGTCCAGCCCGTAGACCTGGCAGGGCCCGGACCGTGGGGTGATGCCGGCCGCGATGGCGACGGTGCGCAGCAGCGTCGACTTGCCGGCGCCGCCGGTGCCGTAGACGGCGAGATTGCCGTCCAGGTCCGGATGGAAGGCGACGGTGCGCTGCTCCTGCCGTTCCGGGTCGTCCAGCACGCCCAGGGTCAGCTCGTGGTCGCTGCGCTGGCGCAGGAACTGCAGGTCGTAGGTCGCGGCCAGTTCGGGCAGCCAGGGCCGGCGCGGGGCCGGCAGCTGGGCTCGCCGGGCCGCCTCGGACATGCTGGTGACCAGCCGGGCAATGTCGGTCGGCCCCAGGTCGGTGGCGGCCGCCGCGCCCGCGGGCGCCGGCTCCTCCCAGGCCCGGCCGGCGCCGAAGGTCAACTCGTGCAGCTCCAACTGAGCCCGCTCCGGGCCCTGCCCGGTCCAGCCGCCCACGTATCCGGTCTGGAACCCGGTGATCCGCCCCGGCCCGGTCTTGGCCGCGCCGCGCCCGGGGATGTCCGGTGAGAAGTCCGCCGCCAGCGGCGATCCCAGCACGTCGACGGAGTCGGCCTCGTCGGCCATGCGCAGCGCGACCCGCAAGTTGGTGTTGGCCCGCAGGTTGTCCTTGATGACCCCGGCCGGCCGTTGGGTGGCCAGGATCAGGTGCAGACCCAGGGACCGCCCGCGCTGGGCGATGTTGACCATGCCGTCGACGAACGCCGGCACCTCCTGCACCAGCGCGGCGAACTCGTCGACCACGATCACCAGGCTGGGCGGCGCCTCCGGATCACCGCGCCGCTGCAGCTCCAGCAGGTCCTTGGCCTTCTTGGCGTTGAGAATGTGTTCGCGGTACCGCAATTCGGCGTTCAGCGAGGTCAGTGCCCGGCGCACCAGGTGCGGGGACAGGTCGGTGACCAGGCCAACGCTGTGCGGCAGGTTGATGCACTCGGCGAACGCGGCCCCGCCCTTGTAGTCCACGAACAGGAAGGTCAGGGTGTCCGGGCTGTAGCCGGCGGCCAGGCCCAGCACCCAGGACTGCAGGAACTCGCTCTTGCCCGCACCGGTGGTGCCGCCGACCAGGGCGTGCGGCCCCTGCGCCCGCAGATCCAGGGTGAGCGGGTCGCCGGCTGCCTGCCCGACGACGGCCCGCAGGGTGAGGTTGCGGCGCCGCAGCGGGGTGCCGGGACCGCGCCGGACGATCGATTCGGATTCCTGCCACCGTTCCAGCACCGCACCGGGTTCGGCGGCCAGCTCAGGCCCGATCAGGGAGAGCAGGGCGAGGGAGCGGGGCAGATCGGAATCGTCCTCGACGCGCACCCCGGCATCACTTACCGGGGCCAACGCCCGGGACGCCGATGCGGCCGCCGCACCGTCCAGCGTCTCGCAGACCACCGGGGCGACCGCCGCGCCCAGCCGGACGAAACCGGCGACGACCGAACCGGTCCCGTCGTCGACGGCCAGGAAGGTCCGGCAGGCGGAGGGGAGTCGCTCCTGGCTGCCGGCCACCCAGAGCACGTGCACCCCGGCGGCCGGGCCGATCTCGGCCAGCCCGACCAGCCGGGCCCGCTCGACCGGGGCCGCATCGTCGACGATCGCCACGACCGCCGGCCAGGTCGGCTCGCCCGCGCCGGCCGAGCCGTCACCGGTGCGGCGGATGATCACCTCCTCCAGCTCGGCGACCAACCGCAGCCCGGCGGCGGCCTCGCCGGCCAGGTGCGGGCCGGACACCGGCGAGAACGCGGACCCGTGATGCGGCAACCACTTGAGCCATTCCCAGTCGGCCGTGGTGTCGGCCGAGGCGAACGCGACCAGGGTCAGATCGGCCGGCGAGTGCAGCCCGGCGAGTTGGGCGACGAGGCCGCGAGCGACGCCGGCCGCGGCCGGACGGGATCCGGCCACCCCGATGGACCCGGACTCGCGCAGGTCGCCGACCACCGGCACTCCCGGCACGAGCGCGGCATCGTCCCGGACCGCGGCCAGCGCCAGCCAGTGCCGGGCCTGGGTCCGGTTGCGCGGCGGCAGTTCGATCTCGTGCCGGCTGGGTTGGGTGCCCACCCCCAGGCGGACGGTCAGCATCCGCTCGTGCTCGCGACGGCGGGTCCACAGCAGCGGGGTCTGCCGGCGCATGGCATCCACCACCTCGGCCGTGGACGGGCATTCGGCCAGCCTCCCGACTCGCTCCCGGGCCAGCGCCTGCGCGATCTCCTGCCGGAGCTGCTGCACCGCCTGCGCGAACTCCCGGTCCCCGTCGCGCACCAGACGCCGGTTCTGGATCCGGTTGTCGATCCAGGTGCCGATCATGAACAGCGGGGACAGCCCGATGAACAGGATGGACAGGGCACTGCGGGTGAAGACGAACAGCACGACCCCCATCACCAGCGGGGCGATCATCGCGATCAGCGGGAACCGCTGCCAGTGCGGCTTCTCCGGCGGATCGGGGGCGACGAACCGCTCCCCGGGGAATGTCGGGTCGAGCCGGGGCGAGCGGTTGAAGTCGACGTCTGTGGTCTGGGCCAGGGCCGCGGCGACACTGCGGTGCACCGTGATGGCGATCGCCGTCTCGCCCAGGATCAACCGGTCCTGCGGCCGGACCACCGCCCGCGGGACCTGCGCGCCGCCGATGATCAACCCGTTGGCCGAGGCGGTGTCGACCACCTCGGCCACGTCGGTGATGGTGATCCGGGCGTGCCGTTTGGACACCAGGGGGTCGGTCAGCCGCACCTGGCAGCCGGCGTCGCGGCCGATCACGCTGGTGCCTTCGGCCAGGGGGAACTCCTGCCCGGCATCCGGCCCGGACAGCACGGTCAGGGTGGCCGCCGCCGCGCCCCGCTCACCCCGTGGCCCGGTGAACCGCTCGCTCACCGAGGTCAGCGAGACCAGCGATCCCGAGCGCAGACCGCTGACCGACAGCGGCAGATCGGCGGCCAGCACGGTGCTCTGGCCCGAGGTACTGGTCCCCGAGTGCACCCGCAGACTCAACCGGGAACCGCTCACCGGATCCCCGGCCGCGCTGACCCCGGGGGCACCGGCGTCCCGGCGGAACTCCCGGTCCGGGTCGCACCGGTCCAGGGCCGCGGCCAGATCGCCGACGGTGACCGTGGCATCCACGGTGGCGGCCAGATCGACGGCCGGCCGGCCGCTGCGGGCGAGCGAGAACTTCAGTCTCATCGCCGGCCCCCGGTCCGGCCCGACCGGCGCAGCGAACGCAGCGACAGCGCCGCCCGCAGCCGCCGCCACCGGCTGCGGCCGCTGCTCAGGCCGAGCACCGCGGCGTCCACATCGGCCCAGAACTGCCGTGCCTGCCCGTCATCGAGCTCCTCCGGTCCGAACACCCGGGCGTCCGCGCGCCGGGCCAACAGCACGGTGGACCCACCGAAGGTGGCATCCAGGTCGGCCGCCGTCTCCGTGCGGGTGCGCCCGGACGCCGCCCCGTAGCCGAGATCGGTGGCCACGTCGACGATCTGATCCCAGCCACCGGCGAACCGGTCGGCGACGACGGCCGCCTCCTGCCGCCGCCGACGCCGCCGGGCCTTGAGCCAGAGGATCAGCGCGATCGGGCCACCGATCACCAGCAACGCACTGCCCACCCAGGCGGTGACCAGCAGGATGGTGCGGACCACCGCACCGGAGTCCGAGGCGTCGTCGTTCTGGTTGTCCTGGTCGTTCTGATCGTTCTGGCTGCGGTTGACCTCGTCCGTGGTGATCTCCTGCGGCGGCTGCGGGGGCGGTGGCGGCTGCAGCACCTGGGCCCGCGGGGCGACCTCGGGTTCGGGGTCGGGTTGCTGCTCGATCCGCTGATCGTCGGGGGTGGGGTCGAAGGCCACCCAGCCGACGCCCTGGAACGGCACCTCGACCCAGGCGGTGGCGTCGCCGCCGCGGACCGTCCAGGTCTGGCCGTCCGCGAGCACCGGGCTGCCCTGATCGTCGGTCGGCGGCGCGAATCCCATCACCACCCGGGCGGGGATGCCCTGGGCGCGCAGCATCAGGGCCATCGTCGGGGCGAACTGTTCCTGGTCACCGACCATCACCTGGTCACCGACCAGCGCGGACAGCCGGTCCAGGCCGTGCCCGGAGGCCGACGGCTCCTCGCCCTGGGTGCCGTGCGAGAGGAAACCCTGGTCGGCCAGGCCCTTGCGGATGGCCGCGATCTTCTCCTGGGGCGTGGTCGCGTTCTCGGTGAGCCGGCCGGCCATCGCGACGATGTCGTCGCTGATCTTGCCGGGGGACGGCAGCGTGACCGGCTCGATCGGCGTCGAGCTCAGGTCCAGCTGATCGGCCATCGGAGTGGTCAGCACCTGCGCGCGGTACCCGTCCGCGGCGGCCAGCCCGCCCACGACGACACCGGTGGCGTTGCCCGGCGAGTATCGGAACGCGTCCTGCAGGGTGGCCGACCGGGCCCCGTCCGGGTCGAACTGCAATGAGGTCAGGCTGCCGCCCAACGGCAGGAACACCCCCCGGTAGTCCTCGATGCTCACCTGGACCGTCGCCGCCCGGGCCGCGGACGACGGCGGCTGACCGGAGATCTCGTCGCCGACCTTGCGGAACGGATCGAGCGCACTGGAGGTGGCGTAGGCGACGCCGTCGTAGTCGTCCATCGCGGCGACCCGGACCCGGGCGCCCGCGGGCAACCCGGTGATGGTGAACAGGTCGGCGTCACGCTGGTCCTTGAAGTACTTGCGGAACCCGGCCAGCGGGCTCGGGTACTGCTGCGGGTCGAACGGGGGCTGCACCACCTCGCGCAGCGCGAACCGCGGGCCCACGTCGGCCTGCGGTCCCAGGACGAACCCGGCGACCACCGCGGCGGCCAACACCACCAGCGCGGACACCGGACGGCGCAGGTCGAGTCCACCGCCGGCGCTCCGGCCGCGCCAGGACGCCCAGGCCAGGCCGCCCAGGGCTACCCCCAGCCCGGCCAGTAGCGGCAGCCACGGCGAGCTCGCTCCGAACAGGGCGGCCACCACCAGCATGGTCAGCGGTGCGACCAGGGCCCACCAGGCCCGGCGGGCGGTCCGGGCCCGCACCGCGATACTCGTCCCGACCGCCGCGGTGACCAGCGCGGTCAGGTACACCGGGATCATCAGCGCCCCGGAGGTGCCGACCGGCACCGCAACCGTCAGCAGCTGCCGCCAGGAGCTGACCACGCCGACGGTGAGCAGCCGCAACGACTCGATGCCCGGCAGCACCCCGCCGATCGCGCTGGCCGGAACCGCCAACGCGGCCCCGAACAGCAGGTACCCGGCGGCAACGGCCAGCCCGGTGCCCCACCACGGCCAGCGCCGCCGGGCGGCCAGCACCGCGACCCCGGCGCCGACCAGCGCACCACCGGCAGCGGCCACCCACCACCGGGTTCCGCCGTAGGCGCCGCCGAAGGCGGCAGCGGCCAGCACGACCAGGACGGCGATCACCACGGCGTCGACGGTGGCCGCGGCCAGCGGGCGGGTCGCCGCCCTCATCCGCGGGCCTTGCGCAGGGTGACCGGCAGCTTGTCCAGGGCGCCGACCGTGACGACGGTGAGACCGGAGATCCGGCGCACCGACGGCGCCACGCCCGGGACCGCGCGGACCGCGATCACCCGCACGCCCACCGGCAGCGCCGCCCCGGCCTGCCGGATCTGCGCCGGGGTGGGGGTGGATCCGCAGAGCAGGAACACGATGGAGACGTCCGGGGTCAGCTCGGCGACCCGGCGGGCGGTGGCCACGATGCCGACCTCCAGGTCGGCCGTGCGAGCCGGCCGGTCGTCGATCTGGACGCCGGCCAGCCGGTCCAGGGTGCGCCGCGCGGGGCCGGCCGGCACCGGGGTGCCGCCGGCGACGACCGTGAGCTCCCGGCTCTCCTTGGCCGCCTGCACGACGACGGATGCACCGGCCTCCACCGCCAGCTCGAACTCGTCCGGGTCGGCGTACTCGGCGGCGTCGGTGGACAGTGCCACCGCGATGTGCGAGCGGCGGGTCTCTTCGAACTGGCGCACCATCAGCGCGCCGGACCGGGCCGAGGTCCGCCAGTGGATGTAGCGGCGGTCGTCGCCGGGGACGTATCCGCGCAGCGCATGGAAGGACACGTCGTCGTTGGACAGGTCGTCGGTGGGCTGGCCCTCCAGGTCCTTGAAGAACCCGGCCACCGCCCCGGACAACGACGTCGTCCGCGGGTGCACGTACAGCAGCTGCGGGTCGGTCCAGCGCACCTCCCGGCGGACCAGGCCGAACGCGTCGCCACGGACCGAGCGGGCCGGTCCCACCGCGATGACGGCCCGACGCTGGGTGGGCACCACGAACAGGTCCTCGTGCTGCTCGGCCGGGCGCAGGGCCGGGATGGCCAGGCGCCCCACGCCGTCACCGACCGGCAGCTCCATTCGGGACGGCAGCAGCGCCCGAGAGGCGGTGCTGGTCACCACGATCCGGCCGGACGCCGGCTCGCCGACGACGACCCGCCGGGTGCGCAGGTCGATCTCGACCCGGTACCGGGCCCGCCCGATCGAGAACAGCAGGGCCGCCAGCAACGCGGCCAGCAATGCCGACCCGGCGATCGCGCATTCGACCCACCCGCCGCCGAAGGCCAGCAGGAACAACGCCACGGCGGCGCCCAGCACCGACCAGCCCAGCGGGGTGATGATCCCGCGGGCCTGGCGCAGGGTCACGAGGACACGCCCCGCCGCTCCGGCGGGGCGATGTCGGCCAGGATCTGGCCGAGCACGTCGGCCACCGTGCTGCCGGCGAACTCGGCCTCCGCGTCGAGCAGGATCCGGTGCGCCAGCACGGGTTCGGCCAACGCCTTCACGTCGTCGGGGGTGACGAAGTGCCGCCCGTGGGCCGCCGCCCAGGTCCGGCTGGCCCGCAGCAACGCCAGGCAGCCGCGGACCGACACGCCCAGGCTGGTCAGGGGCGAGGTGCGGGTCTGCTCGGCGATCTGGGCGACGTAGTCCAGCACCGACGGGTCGACGTGCACGGTGGCGGCCAGCTCGACCATGTCGACCACCGCGGTCGGGGTGATCAGCGGGGTGATCTGCGGCTGGTGGCTGCGGGTGTGCGCGGCGGCCAGGATCTCCACCGTCGCCGCGTGGTCCGGGTAGCCCAGCGAGGTCTTGATCAGGAACCGGTCCAGTTGCGCCTCGGGCAACCGGTAGGTGCCGGCGTGCTCGATCGGGTTCTGGGTGGCGATCACCATGAACGGGTTGCCGACCGAGTGGGAGACGCCGTCGACGGTGACCTTGGCCTCCTCCATCACCTCCAGCAGCGCCGACTGGGTCTTGGGCGAGGCCCGGTTGATCTCGTCGGCCAGCACGATCGAGGAGAAGATCGGGCCCTTGTGGAACTCGAAGCGCTTGGTCGCCTGGTCGTAGATCGTCACCCCGGTGACGTCGCTGGGCAGCAGGTCCGGGGTGAACTGGATCCGGGAGCTGGTGCCCTGCACCGTGTCCGCCAGTGCCCGGGCCAGCGAGGTCTTCCCGGTGCCCGGGTAGTCCTCCAGCAGCAGGTGACCCTCGGACAGCAGGCAGGTCACGGCCAGGCCGATCGGCCGGGGCTTGCCGCGCACGGCCAGGCCGACGTTGGCCACCAGCTTGCCGAAGGTCTCGGCGAACCAGGACGCGTGTTCCGGGGTCATGCTCATTGCTGTTCTCCTGCAGTCTGTCTCATTAGTGGTCCGAGCTAGCCGCTGGCCGTGACGTTGCCGGCTCGACAGGTCGCCTGTCCCTGTTCGGGAGTGCCGCTGTACCAGCCCCAGTCGAAATAGGCCTGCCCGTTACCGTCGGTCTGTTTCGGCGTGGCCGAAGAGTTGAAGAGCTCGCAGGTCACCGAGGTGTTGGGCGGGAAGTTGGTCACCTGCACATCAATGAACCGGCACCGCGGACCCAGACATAGCTCCGAGTTCGGCGACCCACCGATATGCCCGGTGGCGTCGCCCCTTTCGATCCGGGTGACGGTCGGCTTCGGGCAGTCCTGGGACCGGCCGGAGGCCGAGGAGACCGGCCCTTCCAACCCACCCGCGTCCCGGCCCTGCACCGAGATGGTGTGCGACTGCGCGCAGCCGTTGCCCCACACACCGGTGTCCGCCCCGCCCCAGCCGGACCAGCCGCCGCCGTCGATCTGGTACCGGACCTGCATCGGCCCGCGGCCGTTGTCGGCCGGCGGGCTCCAGTTGAACCGGACGGCGGTCTGACTGCTGTCGGTCTGGCCAGCGGAGGCGTTGCCGACCGGGTCGAACGCGGTCGCCGACGCCGTCGCCCCGGCCTCGCCACTGCACGAGTTGTCGACGCAGGCAAACGCGGAGTAGGTGTGCCGGCCGCGGCTGGCCGGCACCGTGATCGTCGGGCCGCCGCCCGACCCCACCTGCTGGCCGTCGGCGAAGACCCGGAACTGGGTGACCTGGCCGCCGGCACTGGTGGACGCCCGGACCGTCACGTCCACCTCGTTGGGCCTGGTCGCGCTCGCCCCGGTCACGTTCGCGACATCCGGGGTGGTGGTCAACGAGGCCGACCCGCTGGCCGCCGAATCGCCCACATGATTGCGGGCGACCACCGACACCGTGTACTGCTGGCCGTCCCGCACGTTGGTGATCACGTAGCTGGTCTTGGGTGCGGTGACGGTAGCGGTGCTGCCGTTGACGGTGACCAGGTAGCTCTCGGCCGGGTCGCCCCGCGGCTCGGCCGCGGCCCAGGTGGCGGTGATGGTGCGGGTGCCGCCGGCGTCGACCCCGGCGACCAGGTCCGGCCGGCCGGGTGCCCGGGTGGTGTCGCTGGGATAGAGCGAGTTGGACGGCGCCGAGGTCTGGCTGGTCTTGCCGGTGCTGTTGGTCGCCGACACGGTGACGTTGACCTGCACGGTCGGGTCCAGACCGGTCAGGGTGGTGCTGGTGCTGCCGGCGGCGACGGTGCGCTGTTCGCCGGTGTTGGTGGTCAGCAGGTAGCTCACGATCGCCGAGCCGCGGTTGGCCGGCGGCCGCCAGGTGACGGTGATCGACCCGGGGGCGGCCCAGGTGGCAGTGGGCGCGGCGGGGGTGTCCGGCTCGACGTCCGGGGTGATCGATGCGGACGGCGCCGACCGCGGCCCCTCACCCTCGCTGTTGGTCGCCGACACCTCGAAGGTGTAGTCCTTGCCGGGCGTCAGCGGGCCGACCTCGCAATGCCCGGCGTCCCCGCTGCAGCTGGTCGACCCGCCGTTGAAGTACACGGTGAACGAGCTGATCGCCGGCCGGGTCAGGGCCGGGGCCCGCCAGGCGACGTCGACGCTGTCCGGCTTGCCCAGGGAGGTGGCGACCACCGCGGTCGGCGCCTCCGGCTTGGCCAGCGGGATCACCGTCAGCGTGCCCTGCACCTGCCGGTCGGCGTCGCCGGTGGCGTCGGCGACGGTGAACGAGACGGTGAACTGGTCCAGCACCCCGGCCGGCGGGGTCACGGTCAACGATCCGCCGGCGATCTGCACCCCGACGCCGTTGGACGCGGTGGCCGTGACGATGCTCAGCGGCGTCTCCGGGAACGGGTTGTAGGCGCCGGCGAGGACGTCGACCGTCACCGGCGCGCCGGCGCTGGCCTCGACCTGCCGGTTGGCCGCCACCCCGGGCAGGGCGGCGGTCGAGCCGACCACGTTCACCGCGATCGACCCGGTCACCGTGTTCGTCCCGTCGGTGACGGTGATCGTCGCGGTCGAGGTGGTACCGCGGGCCGCGGACGGGTCGGCGGTGACCGTGAGCACGGACCCGTCCAACGATCCGGAGAGCCCGTTGGTCAGTCCGCCGGGACCCGAGAACTGCAGCGCCGCGGCCTGATCGGCGTTGGCGGTGCCGACCAGACCGGCCAGATCCTGGGTGGCCGAGGTGCCCTTCTCCACGTTGAGGGTGGCGCCGGTGAAGGTCGGCGGCGGGATGACGACCGGGATGATTTGCACCGGGATGGGGATGAACACCGGGTCGCCGGTGCCGTCCGAGACCTGCACGTTGATCACCGCCGGGCCGCCGGCGGACTCCGGCACCGAGTACTGCAGGCTGGCATCGTCGACCCGCTGCACCGTGCCCTGGCTGGCGTTCATCGCGGCGCCAGCCGGCACCACCGCGCTCCGCCCGGCGTCCACCGCGACGTAATCGCGCACCGGCACGGTGGCGCTCTGGCCGGCGGTGATGGTGAACGGCTCGACGTCGCCGCGGGCCTGCGGCGGCGCGGCCGGCTGGGGCTGCTCCTGGTTCTGCTGGGCCACCGGTGGGATCAGTTCGTTGCGCGCCGGCACCACGATGAAGGCGCGCGCGGTGTCGGCGTCCAGGTTGCTCACCGTGTAGGCCAGCACCTGCCGGCGGTCGGTGACCGGCACCGTCACAGTGCGACCGTCCACCGCCACGCCCGACCCGCTCGCCCCGCTCGACCCGACGGCCCCCGCGGAGACCGTCAGGTCGGCGACCAGGCCGGACCGGTTGGTCACCGCCCCGGTGACGTCGACCGAGGCGCTCGCGCCGTCCGCGGCCAGCGCGGCGGCGTCGACGAACACGTCCTTGGCGGTCGGCGGCGCCAGCGGTGCGGTCGCCGACACGGTGACGGTCAGGATGCCGGAGGCGGCCAGCCCCTTGCTGTTGCGCACGGTGTACTTGATCGGGAACGTGCCCTCGGTGCCCGGGGCGGTGACCACGACGGCGCCGTCGCCGATCTCGGCGGCGATGCCGTCGGGCACCACCAGGGCCGGGTCGGCGAAGGCGAACGGGGTGTTGCCGCCCGGGTCGGTCGCCGCCCCGAGCGCGTCGACGCCGACCGTGCGGCCGGGCCGGACGACCACGCTCAGGTCGGGGGCCACCGGCGGTTCGGCGACCGAGGGCGGCGCGACCACGGCGACCCGGATGGCGCCCTTGGCCTGTTTGCCTTACGGGTCGGTGACCAGGTAGCCGGCGGCGTCCAGGCCGGGGGCGCCCAGCGCGGTGTAGGTCAGGGTGGCCGGGCCGGCCTTGTCCACCCGGCCCAGGGTCGGCGCCGGATCGGTCTGCCCGGCGAAGGTGACCCAGTCGCCGTCCGGGTCGAGCCCGTCCAACGGCAGCGGGATCGTCGCGGTGCGGCCGGCGAACACCCGCGCGGTGGTCAGCGGCGGGGTCTGCGGGGCGGTGTTGATTGCCGGATCGGCGGGCAGCACCGAGATGGTGACCGACCGGGTGTCGGTGAGCTGATCGGTGTTGACGACCGTGTAGCTGAACCGGACGGAGGTCGGCGGCGGGGTGGCCGGGGCCAGGTAGCGAATCGCCGATTCGGTGGCGAACACCAGGCCCTGGTCGGCCGGCAGGGTGCCGTCGGGGAACGGCTTGACCGTCAGCACCTGGCCGGTCGGGTCGGTGGCGTACCGGGAGATCGGCACGGTCACCGCGTCCCCGGCCCGCACCGTCACCGCGATGTCGGCGGCGACCGGGGGTTGCGGGGTCAGCGGCGCGGGCACCGGGATCACCCGGATTTGGCCGGTCGTCGACCCGGCCGTGTTCGCCGCGGTGTAGGTCAGGGTGACGCCGGTGGCCGGCACGCTGCGCGCGGAGGAGACCTGCAGCAGGCTCAGGTCGTGCACGGTCGCGGTCAGCGGACTGTCCGCCGGCTGGCTCAGCTGCTGGATCGAGAGCACCGCGCCCATCGGGTCGCGGTCGTTGGCCAGCGGGTCGAGCACCAGGGTCCGGCCGGGCACCAGGTAGCCGACGTCCGGGGTGACCACGGGCGGGGCCGGGGTGTCGGGCGGGGCGGTCACGTCGAAGCGGATGACCCCGGTGGCGCTGGCCGAGCCGGCGACCACCGTGTACAGGAAGTAGCTGGTGCCCGGGGCGGTCCCGGTGAGCACGACGGTGGAATCCAGCGGGTTCAGGGTGGCGCTCGCGGATGCCGGCCGGTCCGGGGTGGCCGCCACCAGCGGCTGCACCGCGGTGACCCGGGCCGGGTCGCGCAGCCCGGACAGCACGCTGCGCAACGGGTTCACGGTGACCGCCTCGTCGACGACACCGCTGGCGGCGACCGGGCCGGGCACCGGGGTGGTGGTGCCCTCGGCCTTGACGTCGATGGTCAGGGCGCCGTTGATCTGGCTGGTGCCGTCGGAGATCACCAGGTCGACGGTCTTCTTGATCGCGCCGGCCGATCCGGTGTCCCGGAAGGTGACCAGGCCGTTGGGCTGGAAGGTCACCGAGTCGTCGGTGGTGGCGGTGGCCGAGATCAGCGACAGATCCTCGCCGACCGGCGAGCGGAAGTCGGGCAGCACGTTGTAGGAGACCGTGCCGCCGACCTCGACCAGGGTCGCCGAGTCGCGCAGCTTGCGGGGCGCCCGCACGTCGTCGGCGGCGGCCACGCTCACGCTGACCTGCGCCGTCGAGGTGCGGCCCAGGCCGTCGTCGACGGTGTAGTCGATGGTCGGCAGCGGCCCGGTGGCGGTGGCCGGCACGGTCAGCTGGAGCGCCTGACCGCCCTCGGCGACGGCGACCGTGCCCTGCTCGGCCGGCAGCGGGGCGACCGCGCTGATCGCCAGCATGGAGCAGTCGGCCGAGGAGTCGTTGTCCAGCACCCGCAGCACCGTGGTCCGGCCGGCGCGGACCCCGAACTCGTCGGCCGCGGCCTGCGGCGGGGTGCCCGCGGCGGAGGTGGCCGCGCAGTCCGTGCGGGAGTTGGTGAGCTGGTCGGAGCTGTTCTGCTCGCCGTCCGGCGAGGTCTGATCGCTGCTGGAGTCCTGACGCTGCACGTCGTCCCAGTTGCTGATCAGCTTCATGTCCGCGTCGACCAGCCAGATGTCGCCGGTGGCCTGGTCGTTGAGCACGATCACGTTCCGGTTCACCCGGAAGACCAGCCGGGCGGCCGCGGCCGCGTTCGGCACGTCGATCAGCCGGGCCGGGTCGTCCCCGCAGGCGACGGCGTAACGGGGCTGCTGGCCGGCCCAGGCCGCGTGCGCGCAGCCGTCCAGCGCCACCGGCGCGCTCGGGGTGCCGGTGACGCCGTCCACCACGGTCTGCGGGTCGCCGCCGGTCAGCGGCACCCGCAGCAACGCCGTCCCGGTGGCGACCAGCACCGCGTCGGCGGCCGGTCCCGGCTGCTGCAGCACCGCCTCCGCGCCGCCGGGGATCGCGATCCGCCGGTCGGGCAGGATCAGCTCCCCGCTCGCCCGATCCAGTACCACCGGGACATCGCCGACCGCGGTCAGATCCACCGTCGGCGCCTGCTGCGAGACCACCTGGGCGGCCACCGGGGTCAGCGGGCCGCCGGGCAGCCGGGCCGGTTCCGGGGCGACCGGGGCGCCGGCGTCGTCGACGGCCCAGCCGGTCACCTCGCCGGTGTCCCCGATCGGCGCCGACCACAGCGCGTCGCTGCCCGGGGCGACCGCGAAGACGGTCCCGCCGACCGAGACGGCCACCCGCGCCCCGGCCCCCGCGGTCAGCAGCGGCTCGGTCGACGCCGGGTCCAGGCCGGTCAGCGAGTCCGGGGTGCCGGCCCACAGCTGGCCGGTGACCGGGTCGGCCACGGCCAGGGTGCCGCCGCCGAATCCGACGGAGGCGTTCTCCGGCAGGCCGATCCGCGAGGTCAGCACCACCGCGGCGACGTCGACCGGCCGGACCTCGTTCTTGATCCGGTCGACCACGAGCACGGCGTCGCCGTCCTGCAGCACGTCGAAACCGGGCTTGTTGGCCTTGACGGACGAGTTGAGCTCGTCGATCTGCCGGTTCACCCGGCCGACCACGCCCTTGGCCTCGTTCGTCACCCAGACCGTCGAGGACGCCAGGTTGACGTCGGTCACCGGGTAGCCCTGGGCGTTGACCCCCAGTACCACCAGCACCGAGGCCAGCAGGGTCAGCACCACGATCACCACCGTGGACCGGACGGACCGGGTGGAACCGGTCCAGCGGGCGCGGATCCGCCTCATGCCGGTGCCTGCCCGGTCGGGGCGTCCAGCAGATCCAGGTCGGCCGCGGTGACCACCCGGGCGGTCACCGCGTGCTCGACCAGCCGGGCCCGCCGGTTGGAGGCCAACTGCCCGGGGCCGCCGCGCAGCCCGCGCACCCCCCGCCGGTCGAACTTGTCGCAGACGTTGTCCAGCTTGCGGTTGAACCGGGTGAGTTCCCAGCCGAGGCGGGCCGCCGCCTCCTTGGACGACGGGATCGCGCTGATGCTGGTGCCTTCCCGGCGCAGCAACGGTTCGGCCAGCGCGACGATCAACTGCTTCTGGCTCGGGGTCAGGGTGACCGGACCGATGGTGGTCTCCCCGATGCCGCGGCCGGGACCGTCCTGGTTGGGGGTGAAGGTCGGGTCGTCGCAGGCGATCTCGATCTCGTAGGTGGTCGGGCCGGCGGTGAACAGCACGGTGGTGTGCGCGAACACCAGCGGCACCCGGCCGCCCGGGGCGAGCCAGGCCTGCACCGCGCCGGCGGTGTCGGCCACCGTCGCCGACAGCTGGGTGCCCACGTTGACCAACCACCACAGGTCCTGCTGGAACACCAGGGTGAGGAAACGCCGGTGCAGATAAGGGTTGTCGTCGACGGCGAGGTCACCCTCGCGGCCGATGACGAACTCCCCCTGCGGGTCGGCGTCGTACCACTCGCCGCAGAACCCAACCCGAAGCTGCTGCCCCGCCGTCATCCTCCGGCCTCCCCCACGCACGCCTGGGCCGGCCGCACCGACGAGCTGCCGTCATCGCGGACGATGACCACCTCGATGCACGCCTGCGCCACCCCGGTGATCGTCACCGCCGGGTCGCTCACCCGGTTCACCGCTTCCTCCGGCCCCCCGGTCCTGACCCGCTGCCAGTCGTAGCTGTCCCCGGTCCGCGGCTCCGGGTTGGTCCAGGTGAAGCTGACCCCGTCCGCAGTGGCGGTGCCGGTCAGCTCGGCCGGCGCCGGGACCACGTCGACCACGGCCAGCGCCGGGTCCGAGGTCGGCGCGGCCGCCGTGGTCGGGCTGTCCAGCGCGGGTGCCGCGGTGCCGCCGCTGGCCACGATCCAGGCCAAGGCACCCGCGGCCAGCAGGGCCACCGCGCCGATCGCCAGCGGCACCGGGCGCAGCCGCCGCGCGGGGGCCGCCGGCGCGGCCGCGCCCGGCGCGGACCGGGCCGGAACCACCGTGTCCTCGGCCGGCGGCGCCGCCGGGGCCGGGGCGTCCAGGTACGCGCCGGTGCTCGGCCGGCCGCGCAGCACCGTGTGCTCGCGCATCCGGGTGCCCTCGTCGGATACCGGTTCCGGGCCGGGCGCCGCGAGCCGTTCGGTGATCTGATCGGTGACCGGCTGGGGGTTCGGCTGGGCGGTGATGACCAGCGGCCGCACCCGGGTGTGGTCGGCGGCATCCTCGGACAGCACGGCCAGCTCGGCCGTCGGATCGGCCGCCAGGAACTCGAAATCGGTGACCGGCTCACCGATCTCGCGCTGCACCTGCTGCAGGGCGCGGGCCAGTTGCTCGGCCGAGGCGAACCGCAGGGCCGGGTCCTTGGCCAGCCCGCGGGACAGCAGCCGCTCCAGCGACCGCGGCGTGTCGGGCCGGCCGGTCGGCGGCGCCGGGATCCGCGGGATCCGGGCCAGCAGGTCGGCCTGGGTGGTCGGCCGGTCCGGCAGCTCCAGCGGCGAGCGCCGGGCCAGCAGCGTGTAGAGGGTGGCGACCAGCGAATACACGTCGGAGCGGGCGTCACCGGCCGGCTCGTCGGCCAGCAGCTCCGGCGGGCTCCACGGGATCGACACCCCGACCGCGTCCGGATCCTGCTCGGCCGCCGCGTTCACCGCGATGCCGAAGTCGGCCAGCGCGGGCCGGCCGGACCGGGTGGTCAACACGTTGGCCGGCTTGATGTCCCGATGCAGGATGCCCTGCCGGTGGGCCGATTCCACCGCCCCGGCCAGTTGCACGCCGGTGGCCAGCACCTCGGCGACGGTGAACGAGCCCGACTTGTACCGCTTGGCCAGATCCGGCTTCGGGCAGTACTGCATGACCAGGTACGGGCGGCCGTCCGGGCCGATCGCGGCGTCGTAGACGGGCACGATGTTGCGGTGCTCCTCGGAGAGCCGGGCCATCACCGCGCCCTCGTTCTCGAAGCGCGCCCGGGCCGCCGGCGAGGAGTCCTTGGCCAGCAACACCTTGATCGCGACCTCGCGGCCCAGGCTCTCCTGCCGGTAGAGGAACACGTCGGCGAACCCGCCGCCGCCGAGGTGGCGGACCAGGGTGTAGCCGGGCAACTGCGGGGCCGGCGCCGGAGGCCGGGCCATCAGGTCAGCCGCAGGGTGACGGTGATCCCGTCCCCGAGGTCCAGGGCATCGCCGTCGGCCAGCGGCTGTGGAGCGCCGCCGTCCAGGGCGACCGTGCGGCCGTCGGCGCCGATCAGCACGGTGCCGTTCATCGAGTGCAGGTCGGTGGCCAGCACCTGCTCGCCGGCGAGGGCGACGCGCAGGTGGGTGCGGGAGACGTCCTGCTGGGGGCTGGGCACGGTGACCACGGCCGGCACCGGGCCGTCCTGCACCCGGTCGACCTGCGGGCGGCGGCCGATCACCACGTCCCGATCGAGGGTGATCACCTCGCCGGTGGACAGTTCCAGCCGGGGCTGGTGCGCCGGCGCGGGCGGGACCGGCGCACCCAGTGGCTCGGTGGCCGGGGTCTGCTCCCGCAGCGCGTCCAGATCGACGGCGGCGACGGTGTGCCCGTCGTGATCGCCGAGCTCGTCCCCCGGTCGATCCCCGGGCGGGCCGGCCGGGTCCGCCGCGGTGGGAACCGGCCCGATCGGCTCGATCGGCGCCGGGCCCTGCTCCATGGAGTCATGCGCGGATGCGTCCTCGGCGATCTCGCGGACCGCGGCGTCCTCGATGCTGCGCATGATCGTGGATTCGAAGAGGTGGTCGAACCCAGGGTCCGGGTCGTCGGTGCGGGTCTGCGCCAGGTCCGGCGCCGCCGGGGGCTTGTCCGTGATCACCGTCCCCACGGTCGGTGCGTTCGTGACGGGCGCGGCCGCTGGTGGGGTGGCAATGGGTGCGGCAGTGATGGGTGCGGCAGTGATGGGTGCGGCGGTGATCAGCCGGTCCGGTTCGACCACCGGCGCGGGGCGGGCCGCTGCGGGCGCCCCGGGGGCCGGATCGGGCTCGACCACGACCTCGCCACAGCGCACGATCCCGGCCCGCAACGGGAGCGGGTCACCGGCCGTCGCGCCGGCCGCGATGCGGATCCGGGCCGGCCGGTCGAAGGTGCGCTCGGCCCAGGTGCTGACCCCGGCCCCGTCCCAGCGAACGGTCGTGCTCCCGGTGTCGACCTCGGCCTGCAGCTGCTCGCCGCGCACCAGCACCCGGGCGCGCGGCCCGGTCAGGTCGACCATGGCGAAGGGCGGGGTGGCCGCGAATCCGGCCCGGGTCAGTTCCTGCAGCGCCTCGTCGGCGGCGTCCCCGGCGGCCAGGCGGGGCCACACCCGCCGGGCCATGTCCTCGTCGGTGGTGGCCAGCGCCAACCCGGGGACCGCGAGCAGCGCGATCGACCCGGGACGGTAGGTCACCGTCATCGGGCGGTCCCGAGTTCGGATCGCGGCCGCGGCCGGGTCTGATCATGGTCGGCGCCGGCCTGGCCGTCGTCGGGGTCGACGGGCAGCGCGTCGACGACCACGCAGGTGATGTTGTCCCGGCCGCCGGCCTGCAGGGCCAGCTCGGTCAGGGCGTCGGCCACGTCCTGCGCGCCGGCCGGCCGGCCCAGAACGTCGGCGATGGCGGCGTCGTCCAGCTCGGTGCTCACACCGTCGGAACACAGCAGCAGCCGGTCTCCCGGGTCCCGCGGCACCAGCCAGAAGTCCGGTCGAGGGGCGGCCGGCGTGCCGACGGCCTTGGTCACGATGTGCCGTTCGGGGTGGAATCGGGCTCGTTCCGGGGCCAGCCGGCCGGCGTCCACCAGTTCCTGGACGACCGAATGGTCGACGCTGACCTGCCGCATCTGTGACCCGCTGCGCAGGTAGACCCGGGAGTCGCCGATGTTGAACACCAGCCAGTAGGGCCGGCCGTCCCGCAGCACCAGGGCCGCGCCGGTCGCGGTGGTGCCGCCGCCGGCGCCGTCACGGATCGTGGCGTTGGCGCGAACCAGGCGATCGGTGACCCATTCCGGGCTGACCTCGACGCTGTCGGCGTCCCGGAACTCGTCGATCACGGCCGCGCTGGCGGTTTCCCCGGCCTGATATCCGCCCATGCCGTCGGCCACCAGAAAAACCGGCGGTTCGGTCAAATAGGCGTCTTCATTGATTTTCCGGACATGCCCTTTATCCGTCCGGGCGCCCCACGCGACGTCCATCACCCCTCCTGATAAAACGGGGTGCGCATTCGGGCAGCGCCCATCACCCAACGAATCCACTGACATTCCCACCCGGGGGCCGAGAATACCGGCCCCGTTGCCCCGCCCCTGACCAGCAAGTCGTCCGATGAAGCCGTTTCCGGACAATTGACCTGCGTGAGGCACGCTACGGGTTCGCGGCGAAGACCGGAATGGGGAGAACTACCCGTCCGGGTGAGGTGATGGGCGCGCTGCCCTCAGCCGGACTTGCGGCGGAACTGCCGGGTCGCCTTGTGGCTGGCCGTCGATCCCTCCACGCCGCCGTGCCCGTCCAGGTGAGCGCTGCGGGATTGACCCTCGGCCTTCTTGCGGGCCAGCGCCTCGGCGAACTTGTCCTTGGTCGACTGGGTGACGGGGACGTGTTCGGTGGACGACTCCGACTGGTTGTCTGCTGCCTGCTCGGTCATGGTGGCCTCCCGGGCTCGGTCGGATCGATCGTCGAATTGCGTGACGGCGCCCCGGGGTCGGGGCTCGCCCATCATGTCCCGGCCGGCCGTCTCACCGCCAGCGGATAGCCGGCGGGTCGGCATTACAGTGCTCGGGCATGGGGACGGGTGGCGCGCCGGCGGGCGGGATGATCGGGGCCGACCCCGACCAGCTCGACGACCTGGCCCGGGAGCTGTCCGGCGCGGCCGACCGGCTCGTCGCCACGCACTCCGCCCTGCGCGGCCGCCTGCACACCGCGCCGTGGTCCGGCTCGGATGCCCAGGCGTTCCGGCACGACTGGGACACCACCCATCACCAGGCGATCGGCGCCGCCGGCCGCCGGCTGCGGGACGCGTCCGTGGTCCTGACCCGGCAGGCCGATGAGCAGCGACGGGCCAGCGCCGCACCGGGCGCCGGCAGCACGGCCGGACTCGCCGGCCCGGGTGGTGGTCCCGGCCCGATCGGTGGGCACGGCCTGGCGGTGCCGGTCGGGATGCACCCCGCCGGCGGGCCGTCGATCGACGGCCTCACCGTGGGCCCGCCCACCGAGCCACCACTGACCTTCACCGACTCGTTCCCCTACGACCCGGACGCGCGGGCCACCCCCGCCGACCACGCGGCCTGGCTCAAGTGGGGCGCCCAGGCCGCCGGCGCCCACCTGATCCGGCCCGACCTGGACGACGCCCTGCGCGTGTACGACCACTACCGCGACAACACCGGCACCCCGATGACCGTCGACTACGAAGAGGCCTACCGGGAGGACGCCGCCATCGCCGCCGCCGTCGATGCCGAGCTGGCCCGGGCCCGGACCGCGGCGCAGGACCTGGCCGCCCAGACCGGTCAGAGCTCGTTCTCGATGAGCGGAGCGGCCAGCCTGGCCAGCGCCCTGAGCGGCTATCCCAGCACCGAGAACTGGCAAAAGGCGCTGGGCGATCACCAGCTCTGGAGCAGCGCGGACGTGACGATCGCGGGCGGCACCGCGACGATGGTGATCACCGTGCACGCGCACGACCGCTACGACTTCAACGCGGGCATGTCCGACATCGCCACCGGCACCCCGGACGACGAGAACGGCCGGTTCGCCGTGCTCGGCTGGGCCAAGCCGTTCGACACCCGCGGGGAGTTGACCCGCACCATCACCTGGCCGGTCGGCGACAGCATCCCGATCACCGCGGGCGAGGGCGACGTCTCCCGCAACCCCGGTTCCGAGGACCGGCCCGACGAGCTCGGCAGCGGCCGACCGTCCTGGCCGCCGATCCCGGACACCACGCCGTTGGACGGCACGTGAGCGGCCGGGGCCGGACCGCCGGCCTGCTGCTGGCCGCCGCCCTGCTGACCTCGTGCACGTCCGGATCCGAGGAGACCCCGGTGAGCTCGTCCTTCCTGCCCAGCGCCACCCGCACCGATCCGGGGCCGGACCGGCACGACCCGGAGCCGCTGACCCGCCGGTTCGCCGCCCTGGGCGAGCCGGTGGCGGTGACCTGGCGCTCCGGCACGACGGGCGACCCGGCGGTGCCCGGGCCGAGCACCTACTGGATCGACGCCGCGGTGCAGCTGCCGCCGTCGGCGGTCACCATGCTGCGCGCCACCCCGGGCCTGACCAGCGCCGACCTGCCGGCCGACCTGCCGGCGTCGGTCCGCTCGGCCGCCGGCGACGGGCCCTGGCAGACCGGTGCGCAGCTGGACGCGGCGTTCTCCACGGCCGGCTTCGGCACCCGGGCCTACCTGGGCTCCGGGGACGTCCTCGTGCTGCGGGCGGTCGGCGCCGGCGACGGCTGACCCCCCTGCCACACCGGTTTCACAGACGGGTCGGTCTACGCTGTCCCCCGCTGCAACACCCGCACGGAAGGACCCCCGGTGGCCGCCGACATCATTCCCATCCAGCTCGGACTGACCGAGGGCAACGTCTACACGCTGTGGGCACCCCAGTGGCTCGAGGACGGCGAGGAATGGGAGGCGTTCCTCGGTCACGGTGACCATCTGTACGTCTTCCCCTCCCCCGCGCACCTGGCCGCGTTCATCCGCACGTCGGATGAGCACGACCTGATCGACCACCCGGAGTGGGACACCGCCGCCG
Source organism: Nakamurella multipartita DSM 44233 (assembly GCF_000024365.1). NCBI lineage: Bacteria > Bacillati > Actinomycetota > Actinomycetes > Nakamurellales > Nakamurellaceae > Nakamurella > Nakamurella multipartita. The sequence goes on along the minus strand of NC_013235.1, from coordinate 1,452,008 downwards.
AACTGCTGGTCGACGAGCTGCGCCCGGACGACGACCACATCTTCGACATCGTCGGCGTGCCCGACCTGATGGCCGAGGTGCCCGACATCTGGACGCTGGCCTCGCTGACCGACACCGTGGCCATCGTCCGGTCGCTGGCCGAGGTCTGCGACCTGGAGGTGGTCGAGGAGATCCTGGACTCGGCCGACGGGTTCGCGGTGCTCCCGCTGGGCCAGCAGGCCTTCGTCGGGCGCAACGGCGAGAAGCTGTGGAACGAGATGGGCGCCGTCATCGTCGAGCGGTGGGACGAGGTGATCGACGCCCTCGACGCGCTGGTCACCATCCCGGAGGTCGACGCCGAGGAGCTGACCCAGACCAAGGCCGAGGCCGCCGCCATCAACGCCGTCGCCAAGACCTCCGAGACCGTGGAACCGGAGGAGGAGGAAGAGCGCGACGAGGATCTCGAGTTCTGGGACGAGACCGGCGTCGACTGCCTGGAGATCACCATCGGCGAACGCACCGGCTACACGCTGCGCTGCTACCTGGGCGACGACCCGGTGTTCCTGGCCGAGAACCATCGGATCCAGATCTACTCCTCGGCCGAGGATCTGGAGAACTACCTGATGGAAACCGATATCACGCACAACCTGTCGACCCTGCAGGTGTGGGAGGAGATCCGGCGCGCGGTCACCGACGGCGACGCGGCCGTGCTGGCCGGGCCCGAGAACACCTACCGGCTGGACGGTCTCACCGAGTCCTTGCGCGAGGGCCCGGAGGCCGTGGACGGCAAGCAGCTCGAGCTGGCCGTGGAGCTGCTCATCGACGCGGCCCTGGAGCGCGGCGATACCGAGACCGTCGAGGCGGTCGGCTCGTCCACCCCGCTGGGCAACCTGATCAGCGCCATCACCCGTCCCGACCCGGACCGGCTGCCGCCCTCGCCGCCGTTCGACGATGAGGCGGCCGCCTGGTCGGTGCTGGTCGACCGGTTCGCCGGGACGCTGGACTGGGACGGCGCCCGCGGCTGATGCTCAGCCGCGCCGCAGCCGGTCGTAGCCGGGCTTGATCACCTCGTTGATCAGGGCCAGCCGCTCGTCGAACGGCAGGAAGGCCGACTTCATCGCGTTGACCGTGAACCACTGCAGGTCGTCCCAGCCGTAGCCGAAGGCCTCGCTCAGCGCGGTCATCTCGCTGGTCATGCTGCAGCCGGACATCAGCCGGTTGTCGGTGTTCACGGTGACCCGGAACTTCAGCGAGGCCAGCAGCCCGATCGGGTGCTCGGCGATCGAGGTGGCCGCACCGGTCTGCACGTTGGAGGTCGGCGCCATCTCCAGCGGGATCCGCTTGTCCCGGACGTAGGCGGCCAGCCGGCCCAGCTCCACCCGCCCGCCGGGGTGCAGGGTGATGTCGTCGACGATCCGCACCCCGTGCCCCAACCGGTCGGCGCCACACCACTGCAGCGCCTCCCAGATCGAGGGCAGGCCGAAGCCCTCGCCGGCATGGATGGTGAAGTGCGCGTTCTCCCGGCGCAGGTACTCGAACGCGTCCAGGTGCCGGGTGGGCGGGAAACCGGCCTCGGCGCCGGCGATGTCGAAGCCGGCGACCCCCTGGTCGCGGAAGGCGATGCACAGCTCGGCGATCTCCCGGGAACGGGCCGCGTGCCGCATCGCGGTCAGCAGGATCGTCGCCCGGATCCGGTGCCCGGCCGCCTGCGCCGCCGCGGTGCCGGCGGCCACCCCGTCCAGCACGGCCCGGACCACGTCGTCCAGGGGCAGCCCCTGCTCGGTGTGCAGTTCGGGGGCGAACCGGATCTCGGCGTAGACGACCCCGTCGGCGGCCAGGTCCTGCACGCATTCGGAGGTCACCCGGATCAGCGACTCCCGGGTCTGCATGACGGCCAGGGTGTGGGTGAAGGTCTCCAGGTACCGCTCCAACGATCCCGAATAGGCCGACTCGGAGAACCAGCGGGCCAACGCGGCCGGGGTGTCGGCCGGCAGCTCCCGGTAGCCGATCCGCTCGGCCAGGTCGATGAGCGTGGCCGGGCGCAGCCCCCCGTCCAGATGATCGTGCAGCAGGACTTTCGGTGCGGTGGCGATGGTCTCGGCGGTCAGCGCGGTCGGCATCTCCGCACGGTACCCGGCGCACCGACTCCCCGCCCGCCCCCACCCATCCCGCAGTTGATCATGGGAAGAGTGCCGTTTTCCGGGCCCGGAAAACGGCACTCTTCCCATGAACGACTGGGGGCCCTTGCGGGCCGTCCCGTGGCGGCGAAAATGTTCTTGGTGCTGCCCTCGGGTTGTCTGACGTCGATGTTGATTGGTGCCGGCGAGCCTGGCCATGAACTGGACGCTGGAGGTCGGTCAGGGATCCCGTGGTGTTGCTTCGAGCACGTGACTGATCGTCTTTGCCGGGAGACCTCCCACCCGACGGCGGCACCACCCGTCACAAGGGATACCGGAAACGGAGGTAAGGCTGATGCCGGTGATCGACGACGACGAGATCGCCTACGGCCGGGTCGCGGGGATGGACATCTCCAAGCGCGATGTCAAGGTCGCGGTCCGGCTGATCGAGAACGGCCGGGTCAAACGACTCAAGGTCCGCACCTTCGCCACGACGACACCATCGCTGCTGCGGCTACGGGACTGGCTGACCGAACTGGACATCGAGCTGGTCGCGATGGAATCGACCGGGGTGTACTGGAAACCATTGTTCCTGGTGCTGGAAGACCAGTTCAGATGCTGGCTACTCAACCCGCGGGACGTCAAACGGGTACCGGGCAACAAGACCGACGTCAAGGACGCCGAATGGATCGCTCGGATGGCTCAGCTCGGGCTCGTCACACCCTCGTTCGTGCCGGACATCCCGGTGCGGGAGCTGCGGGAGTTGACCCGGTACCGCAGCAACGTGGTCCGCGACCGGACCCGCGCCGTGCAACGGCTGCAGGATCTGCTCGAATCCGCCGGGATCAAGCTGTCCAGCACGGTCAGCGACATCACCGGCAAATCGGCCACCGCGATGCTGCACGCGATGATCAACGACCCGGCCGGGGCGATGAGTGATCCCCGCCAGGTCGCGGACCTGGCGCTGGTCCGGATGCGCAGCAAGCTCCCGGAACTGACCGAGGCCCTGACCGGACACTTCACCGACCACCACGCGCGACTGGCCGCCACGATGATGCGACAGATCAACGACCTCGACACGCTCCTCACGGACCTGGACCAACAGATCGACCAGGAGATCGCCCCTTTCGCCCGAGCGGTTGACCACCTCGAGACGATCCCGGGAGTCAGCCGCCGCGCCGCGATGATCATCGTCTCCGAGATCGGGATCGACATGAGCCGGTTCACCGGGACCGACCGGCTGGCCTCGTGGGCCGGGCTCAGCCCCGGGAACAACGAATCAGCCGGACGACACCTCTCGACCCGGACCCGCAAGGGCAACCGGTCACTACGCGCAGTGCTGTTCCAGTGCGCCAAGGCCGCCGCCCGCACCCACAGCACGTACCTGGCCGCGAAGTACGCCGATCTGTGTACCCGGATGAAACCAACCAAAGCCCTGGTCGCGATCTCCAGGATCATCCTGGAGACCTGTCACCACCTGATCCGCAAAGACACCGACTACCACGACCTCGGACCCACCTACCTGAACGAATACCGCCGCCGCGACCTGGACAAGAACCGGATCCGCCGCGCCCGCACCATCCTCGAAACCAACGGCTACACCGTCACCCACAACGACGCCGCATGAACTAACCCCGCCCCGCCAACCCCCACGCCCGTCACCAACCAGCCCACACCAGCAGGCCGGCAACTCAAACACGCCCCCGTCCGAGCCGCCCGTCACCTATTTTCGACTGATCAACACCACGTCAGGGGGCGGGCGTCAGGGGGCGGGCGTCAGGGGGCGGGCGTCGGGGGGCGGGGGGCGGGCCGGGCGGGTCAGCCGGCGGTGATCACGTCCTGGACGAGCGCGGGCCGGTGCACGGTGGTGCCCGCGGGGGCGATCCGGATCGCACCGTCCAGGTCGGCCAGGGCGGCCGGGAACTTGTCCGGGGTGTTGGTGTGCAGCTCGAACAGCGGCTGGCCGATCCGCACGGTCTGCCCCGGCTTGGCCAGGCACAGCACCCCGGCGGCGGCCTGCACGGCATGCTCCTTGCGGGCCCGGCCGGCACCCAGCCGCCAGGCGGCCAGGCCGACGGGCAGCGCGTCCAGCTCGGCGACCACCCCCGCCTCGTCGGCGACCACCACCTCGCGGAACCGGGGCGTGGGCAGCGGCGCGTCCGGGTCGCCGCCCTGGGCGCTGACCATCGCCCGCCAGCAGTCCATGGCCTGCCCGGAGGCCAGCACGTCGGCCGGGTCGACCGACAGCCCGGCCAGCTCAACCATCTGCCGGGCCAGTGCGACCGTCAGCTCGACCACATCGGCCGGCCCGCCACCGGCCAGCACCTCGACCGATTCGGCGACCTCGATCGCGTTGCCCACCGCCACCCCCAGCGGGGTGGACATGTCGGTGAGCAGCGCGCTGGTCCGGACCCCTTCCCGGGTCCCGAGTTCGACCATGGTGCGGGCGAGCTCGGCGGCGTGGTCGGCCCGCTTCATGAACGCGCCGGTGCCGACCTTGACGTCCAGCACCAGGGCCGAGGTGCCCTCGGCAATCTTCTTGCTCATGATCGACGCGGCGATCATCGGGATCGATTCGACGGTCCCGGTGACGTCCCGCAGCGCGTAGAGCTTGCGGTCGGCCGGGGCCAGGTCCTCCGACGCGGCGCAGATGACGGCGCCGAGGGTGCTGAGCTGGTCGGTCATCTCCTGCGGGGACAGGGTGGCCCGCCACCCGGCGATCGACTCCATCTTGTCCAGGGTGCCGCCGGTGTGGCCCAACCCGCGGCCGGACAGCTGCGGCACGGCCGCCCCGCACGCGGCGACCAGCGGGACCAGCGGCAAGGAGATCTTGTCCCCCACCCCGCCGGTGGAGTGCTTGTCCACGGTCGGCCGGGGCACGGCGGACAGGTCCATCCGCCGGCCGGACTCGATCATGGCGGTGGTCCAGGCGGCGATCTCGGCACCGGACATCCCGTTGAGCAGGATGGCCATCAGCAGCGCCGACATCTGCTCCTCGGCCACCTCGTGCCGGGTGTAGGCGTCGATCACCCACTGGATCTGCTCGGTGCGCAGCTCCTGACCGTCCCGCTTGGCCCGGATGATGTCCACCGCGGCGAAGGTGCTCATGCTCGTCCTTCCTCGGCGACCGGGTCGCCCGTCTGGCCCTCCGTCGCCGGATGCACGTCGGTCATGGGGCGCCCCTTTCCGGGCCTCGGGCGGGACTGCGGCTCACGGCAGCCTCGGTCGCAGCTCCTCCCGGAGCTGCCGGAAGGTGCGCGGAGTCGCGTTCCATCGGTGCTCATCGGTGTCCTCGAACTGAACTGGTAGCGGCCCGACGTCCGGTCGAACTGCACCAGGATCGCCCGCGGTCGAGCGTCCGCGGGCTGGTAATGGCAGTCGAGGTACGCATCGACCGCGGTCCCGACCGCCCACGGGTCGGCCGCGACCGGGGAGATCCGGCCGTCCGCCGCGTACAGGTAACCGTGCGCCGAGTTGAACCGCCCGTCGGGGAACTCCAGCACGAACGCGGTGGATGCCCAGTCGCCCAGGCCGCCCGCCGGATCCTCGAGGTTCTGGACGAACGATCGGATGAGATCGGCCACCGGGTCGGGGACATCGTCGGCCACGGAACTCCCTTCGGACGGCCCGGCCTGTTCTTGTCCGGATGCGGCACCGGCCCGACCTCGCTGTCGGGATCAGTGACCGGCACGGTCAACTCCAGCGGGCGGACGCGGGTTCCGGGGCCGTGCGGGCGGCCGGCAGGTGCTCGGGGCCGAAGGCGTCCGGGAGCACGGCCGTCATCGGCCGCGGCCCGGACGGGCCGTCGACCTCCAGCTCGGGCCCGCCGAACTCGTAGATCACCTGCCGGCAGCGGCCGCACGGCATCAGCAGCTCACCCTCGCCCGAGCGGCAGGCCAGGGCGACCAGCCGACCACCACCGGAGAGCCGCAGCTGGCCGACCAGGGTGCACTCGGCGCACAGCCCCAGGCCGTAGGAGGCGTTCTCCACGTTGCAGCCGGTGATGATCCGGCCGTCGTCGACCAGGGCCGCGGCCCCGACCTGCAGGCCCGAGTACGGGCAGTAGGCCGACTGGGCGGCTTCGACGGCGGCCTGGCGCAACAGCGGCCAGTCGACCGAGCTCTCGGACACGTCAATGACCACCCTTGCGATAGATGAGGCCGTCGGCCTTGGGCATCCGCAGGTTCTGCGACGCCAACGCCATCACCAGCAGGGTGATCGCGTACGGCGCGGCCTTCACCAGCTGCTGCGGCAGCTCGTCGGTGGCGGCGAACCACCATAGACACAGCGCCGCGATCACCACGGCCACGCCGGCGACGATCCGGTGCCCGCCCCGGTACTGCAGCACCGCCACGACCAGCAGGGCGATGGCCACCAGGACCAGGAACGCACGCATCGCCGAACCGCTGGCGTCGTACTGCTGCACGCCGTCGGTGTAGCCGAACAACGAGGCGCCCAACGCCATCCCGCCCGGCCGCCAGTTGCCGAAGATCATGGCCGCCAGGCCGATGTAGCCGCGGCCGCCGGTCTGCCCGTCCTGGAACTTCAGGCCGACCACCAGGAACGAACCGGCCAGGCCGGCCAGCGCACCGGACATCATCACCGCGACGTACTTGTACCAATAGACGTTGACGCCCAACGATTCCGCGGCGTACGGGGCCTCGCCGCAGGAGCGCAGGCGCAGGCCCAACCGGGTCCGCCAGAGCACGAAGCCGGTGGCGATGATCAGCACCACCGCCAGCACGGTCAGCAGGGACAGGTTGGTGCACATGCCGCGCAGGATGCCGGCCAGGTCGGAGACGAAGAACCAACCCTTGTCCTCGATCTCGCCGAGCCAGTCGGACAGCCAGGGCAGGGTGATCCGGCCGACGTCGGGCACCGGGGGCGACTGCCGCTGGCCGCCGCCGGGGGCGTCGGTGAACAGCAACCGCGACAGGTACAGGGCCAGACCGGGGGCCAGGATGTTGATGGCGACGCCGGAGATGATGTGGTCCACCCCGACGGTGACGGTGACCAGGGCGTGCAGCATGCCGCCGAGCAACCCGCAGAACACACCGAAGGCCACCCCGGCCCAGGCGCCCCACTGGTAGCCGGCGTAACCGGCCCCGAAAGTGCCCAGGATCATCATGCCTTCGATGCCGATGTTGACCACGCCCGCGCGTTCGGACCACAGCCCGGACAGGCCGGCCAGCGCGATCGGCGTGGCCGCGGTGATCGCCGCCTGGATGGCGCCCGAGGAGTCCAGGTTGTTCGCGCCGGTCCAGATGCGGACGAGGGAGACCACCGCGATGCCGATCGCGACGATGCCCAACCACATCACCGGGGTCAGGTTCCGCGCGCGGCGCGGCGAGGTGGGCAGCGGGACGGCCAGATCCGAGTCGACGCTCACGACGACGCTCCCTTCGTCGCCACGGCGGGGGCGGTCTTGGCGGCCAGGGCCCGGGCCACGTCCTTGGCCTCCAGCGTGAGCCGGTAGCGGCGGACGAACTCGTAGGCCACCACGACCGAGAGCACGATGACGCCCTGCATGATCGTCACCAGCTCCCGGGGGACGCCGACGCCCTGCAGGGCGTTGGCCGAGCTGTCCAGAGCCGCCCACAGCAGCGCGGAGAAGATCATGCCGACCGGATGGTTGCGGCCCAGCAGGGCGATCGCGATGCCGGTGAAGCCGATGCCGGTCGGGAAGTTCAGCGAGTACGACGCGGCCGTGCCGTTGAGCAGCTCGGGCATGCCGATCAGCCCGGCGACCGCCCCGGAGAGCAGCATCGCCGAGACCACCATCCGCTTGACCGAGATGCCGGAGGCGATGGCCGCCGACTCGGACAACCCGGTGGCCTTGAGGCTGAAGCCGAAGACGGTGCGCGAGAGCATCAGCGCATACAACACGCCGACCAGCAGGGCCAGCAGGACCAGCGAGTACAGCGGCGTGGTGGACCCGGTGAACTCGATCACCGGGAGCTGCCCGCCCTCGGTGATCTTGGGGGTGCTGATGTTGTTGCCGTCCAGCACGGCCAGCCGCTGCGGGGTGAGCAGGTAGGCGATGATGAAGGTGGCGATCGCGTTCAGCATGATCGTGCTGATCACCTCGCTGACCCCACGGGTGACCTTGAGCAGGGCGGCGACGCCGGCCCAGGCCGCGCCCACGGCCATCGCCACCAGCAGGGTGATGGCGACCCGCAGGAAGCCGGGAAGCGAGCTCATCCAGGCCGCGCCGGCCACCGCGGCGGACAGCATCGCGGCCAGCCGGTACTGGCCGTCGACGCCGATGTTGAACAGGTTCATCTTGAAGCCGATGGCCACCGCGACCGCCGACAGGTAGTAGATGGCGCTCTGGTTGACCGTGCCCAGGATGATCCGGGACCGTTCGAACGCGCCGGCCATCGCCCCGAACGCCTCGGCCGGGCTGTGCCCGGTGGTCACCAGCAGCAGCGAGGTGATCACCACCGAGAAGGCCAGTGCCCCGACCGGGGCGGCCGCGCCGAGCAGGAACCGGCGCCATCGGGTGCCGATCATTGGCCCACCTCCGGGGCCGGCGCGGCGGCGTCCTCACCGGCGCCGGTCATCGCGGCCCCGAGCTGTTCCGGGGTCACCGAGCGGGGGTCGTAGGTGCCGGTGAGCCGGCCCCGCAGGATGACCGTCAACCGGTCGGACATGCCGATCAACTCCTCCAGGTCGGCCGAGATCAGCAGCACGGCCAGGCCGTTGGCCCGTGCGTTGCGCAGGTGCTCCCAGATCGCGGCCTGGGCGCCGACGTCCACGCCGCGGGTCGGGTGCGAGGCGATGAGCAGCACCGGGTCCTCGCTCATCTCCCGGCCCACGATCAGCTTCTGCTGGTTGCCGCCCGACAGCGAGGTCGCGGTCACCTCGATGCCCGGGGTGCGGACGTCGAAAGCCTCGACGATGCGCCGGGTGTCGGCCTTGGCCGCGGCTCGGTCGATCAGCCAACCGCGGGCGGCGGGCCGGCGGGTCTGGTGGCCCAGGATCCGGTTCTCCCAGAGCGAGCCCTCCAGGATCAGGCCCTGCCGGTGCCGGTCCTCGGGGATGAACCCGACCCCGGCCTCGCGCCGGGCCGCGGTGGACAGGTGCCCGACGTCCCGGCCGGCCAGCTCGATGGTGCCGCCGGCGATCGGCCGGATCCCCATGATCGCGTCGACCAGCTCGGCCTGACCGTTGCCCTCGACCCCGGCGATGCCCAGCACCTCGCCGGCGTGGATGGTCAGGTCGATGTCGGAGAGCACGTCGCGCTCCCCCGCGCCGCCGCCGACCCGGACCCCGGACAGCTCGAGCACGACCCGGTCGGTCACCGTCGACTCGCGCAGTTCCGGCACGGGCAGCGCCGAGCCCACCATCATCTCGGCCAGCTGCCGGTTGGTCACCGCCTTGGGATCGGCCGTGCCGACCGTGGTGCCGCGCCGGATGACCGTGATCTCGTCGGCGATGGCCCGCACCTCGTCGAGCTTGTGCGAGATGAAGATGATGGTCAGCCCCTCGGCCTTGAGCTCGCGCAGGTTGCCGAACAGCTCGTCGACCTCCTGCGGCACCAGCACCGCGGTCGGTTCGTCCAGGATCAGGATCCGGGCGCCCCGGTAGAGGACCTTGAGGATCTCCACCCGCTGCCGGGCGCCCACGCCCAGGTCCTCGACCAGCGCCCCGGAGTTCACCGCCAACCCGTAGGTGCGGGCCAGCTCGTCGATCTTGGTCCGCGCGCCGGTCACGTCCAGACGGCCCCCGGACACCGGTTCGGAGCCCAGGACGATGTTCTCCCAGACGGTCAGGTTGTCGGCCAGCATGAAGTGCTGGTGCACCATGCCGATGCCGACCGCGATCGCGTCGGCCGGTGAATGAAACGTCACCTGCCGGCCGTCGACGGTGATGGTGCCCTCGTCCGGCTGGTGCATGCCGTACAGGGTTTTCATCAGCGTCGACTTGCCGGCGCCGTTCTCCCCGACCAGCGCGTGCACGGTGCCCCGGCGGACGCTGAAGGTGATGTCGGAGTTGGCCACCACGCCGGGGAACCGCTTGGTGATACCGGTCAGCTCGACCGCCGCGGGCCCGGCGGGCGAGCCGGGTGATCGGGTGGGGGGCGCTCCGGTGGGTGTCGCGTCGGGACTCATCGCACCTGCTTCCGCGCGAAGGATGGGCTGCCTACGGTCAGGCAGTCTTAGCAGAAAGCACGCGGCCCCGACGGGATGACTCCCGCCGGGGCCGCATCGTCAGGTGCCGGACTCAGCCGACCGTCGACGGCACGGTGATCGAGCCGTCGAGGATGGCCGCCTTGGCCTTCTCGATGTCCGGGACGTACTCGGTGATGAATCCACCGGAGGTGGAGTAGCCCACCCCGTCGTTCTTCAGGCTGTACACGTGCTGGCCGGAGATCACCTCGCCGTTGACCGCGCTGGCGATGAAGTCCCAGGTCGCGACGTCCACCTTCTTGAGCATCGAGGTGATGATGACGTCCTTGACGTCGGCCAGCGAGGGGATGTTGTACTGATCGGAGTCCACGCCGATGGCGTAGTTCCCGGTGGCCTTGGCCGCCTTGAACACCCCGGCCCCGGACCCGCCCGCGGCCGCGTAGATCACGTCGATGCCGTCGTTGTACATGCCGGTGGCGATCGTCTCGCCCTTGTCGGGAGCGTTGAAGCCGCTGAAGTCCGGCGGCTCACTGATGTACTTGGACGTCACCGTCGCGCTCGGGTTGGTGGCCTTGACCCCGGCCTCGAAGCCGGCCTGGAACTTCTGGATCAGCGGGGTGTTGACGCCGCCGACGAAGCCCACCTTGCCGGTGGTGCTCTTCTTGGCCGCGGCCACACCGACCAGGTAGGAGCCCTGCTCCTCGGCGAAGGTCAGCGAGGCCACGTTGGGCACGTCGGCCAGGCTGGAATCGTCCACGATGGCGAAGTGCACGTCGGGGTTGGCCTTGGCCACCTCGCCCAGCGGGGTCGCGTAGGCGAAGCCCACCGCGATGATGTCGGTCGCCCCGCTGTCGACCAGCTGGTTGAGCCGGTCGGTCTTGGCCGAGTCCGGCTCGCCGGCCCCGGCGGTCAGCTCGCCGACCACCGTGACCCCGGCGGCCTTGGCCTTGTCCAGGCTGGCCGCGGCCAGATCGTTGAAGGACTGGTCACCCCGGCCACCGATGTCGTAGGCCAGGCCCACCTTGACGCTGCTCGGATCGCCGGTCAACGAGGGTTCGGCCGCCGCTCCGGCCGACCCGCTGGCCCCGGTGGCAGCGGACGAGGCCGCCGACTGGGCCGACGAGGCCGCGGTGGTGGCAGCTGCACTGGTGGTGCCCGAAGAACTACTGCCGGACGAACACGCGGACAGCACGAGGCCGGCCGCGGCGAGTCCGGCGATGAGCTTGAGTCCTACAGCTCGACGCACGTTGGGTCTCCCTTTCCTCCTGCTTGCGTCCGCCGTCGCCAGGCCCGATGGCACCGGCTGTTCGGCGGAATGGGCATCGTCGGAGGCTACTGCGGCTCCACCGGCAGAGCGAGAGCTGACATCGCTCCGTGACAGAATTGTTCCTGTAGCTGTCCGAAATGCCGGCATACGCCGAAAAAAGCCCGGCCGGAAGGCCGTCGCTACGAAACTCTCTCGGCATCTGGTTCAACCGCCCACGCGCGTCGTCACTCACGGTGATCAGCCGGAACGGCCCGGCGGCCGCGCCGCCGGCCCGTCGGCCCCGCCGCTTGTGCCCTAGCCCACGTCGATGTCGATCACGTCACACGTGTGCCGGCAGCACGGCATGTAAACACGGGGTTAGCCTTGGGCTCGGATCGCTGTGGCCGGCCGGGCGATCACCTCGCCGACCCGAGCCGCGCACGTCCCACCACGTATCTGCACGTCCAGCTGTCGGAGCCGGAGGTCGAGTAGCGACATGTCCAACCCCACCGTCGTGGAAGGCGGGCAGACCCTGCCGCCACCCAGGCGAGGGTCGGTGTACCGCGGTGATGCGGGCATGTGGTCCTGGGTGGCCCATCGCATCACCGGCGTCCTGACCTTCTTCTTCCTGTTCGCCCATGTCCTGGACACCGCCCTGGTCCGGGTCTCCCCCGAGGCCTACAACCAGGTCATCGAGACCTACAAGAACCCGCTGGTCAACCTCATGGAGGTCGGCCTGGTCGGCGCGGTGCTCTACCACGCGCTCAACGGCATCCGGGTCATGCTGGTCGATTTCTGGGCCAAGGGCGCCCGCTACCAGCGGACGATGCTGTGGATCATCCTGGCGATCTGGTTCGTCGTCATGGTCCCCGGCGTCTACTTCATGATGAAGCACACCGTCTCGGCCATGTTCGGAGGTGGAGCATGACCGCCGCGTTCGATCCGCCGGCCACCCGCGGCATCGTGGCCCCGCGGGCCCCGCGCAAGCGGGTCACCGGGCGCCGCAGCAGCTTCGAGATGTACTCGTGGATGTTCATGCGGTTGTCCGGGATCGTGCTGGTGGTCCTGGTTCTGGGCCACCTGCTGATCATGAACGTGCTCGACGGCGGGGTGCACCGGATCAACTGGGGCTTCGTGGCCGGCCGCTGGGCCAGCCCGTTCTGGCAGATCTGGGACCTGCTGATGCTGTGGTTGGCCGAGCTGCACGGGGCCAACGGCCTGCGCACGGTGATCAACGACTACGCCCGCAAGGACGGCACCCGGTTCTGGCTGCAGCTGCTGCTGCTGATCTCGGTCGTGCTGACGCTGGCGGTGGGCACGCTGGTGATCTTCACTTTCGATCCCACGATGAGCTGACGGGAGCACCTGGTCATGCAGTTCCATAGGTACGACGTGGTGATCGTCGGCGCCGGCGGCGCCGGCATGCGCGCCGCGATCGAGTCGGGCCAGCGGGCCCGCACCGCCGTTCTCACCAAGCTCTACCCCACCCGGTCGCACACCGGCGCGGCGCAGGGCGGCATGTGCGCCGCCCTGGCCAACGTCGAGGACGACAACTGGGAGTGGCACACCTTCGACACCGTCAAGGGTGGCGACTACCTGGTCGACCAGGACGCCGCCGAGGTGATGTGCAAGGAGGCCATCGACGCCGTCCTGGACCTGGAGAAGATGGGGCTGCCGTTCAACCGCACCCCCGAGGGCCGCATCGATCAGCGCCGGTTCGGCGGGCACACCCGCAACCACGGCGAGGCCGCCGTCCGCCGGGCCTGTTACGCCGCCGACCGCACCGGCCACATGATCCTGCAGACGCTCTACCAGAACTGCGTCAAGCTCGGCATCGAGTTCTACAACGAGTTCTACGTGCTGGATCTGCTGCTGTCCAAGACCGACGAGGGCGAGACCTGCACCGGCGCCGTGGCCTACGAGCTGGCCACCGGCGAGATCCACGTCTTCCAGGCCAAGTCCGTGGTGATGGCCACCGGCGGCGCCGGCAAGATCTTCAAGACCACCTCCAACGCGCACACCCTGACCGGTGACGGTCTGGGCATCGTGTTCCGCAAGGGTCTGCCGCTGGAGGACATGGAGTTCTTCCAGTTCCACCCGACCGGCCTGGCCGGCCTGGGCATCCTGATCTCCGAGGCGGTCCGCGGCGAGGGCGGGATCCTGCGCAACGCGCAGGGCGAGCGGTTCATGGAGCGCTACGCGCCGACCATCAAGGACCTCGCGCCGCGCGACATCGTCGCCCGCTCGATGGTGATGGAGGTCCGCGAGGGCCGCGGCGCCGGCCCGAACAAGGACTACGTGCTGCTCGACGTCACCCACCTGGGCAAGGAGGTGCTGGAGACGAAACTGCCTGACATTGCCGAGTTCTCGCGCACCTACCTGGGGGTGGAGCCGCTCGACGAGCCGGTCCCGGTCTTCCCCACCTGCCACTACGTGATGGGCGGCATCCCGACCAACATCGCCGGCCAGGTGCTGCGCAACAACACCGACGTGGTGCCCGGCCTGTACGCCGCCGGCGAGTGCGCGTGCGTGTCGGTGCACGGCTCGAACCGGCTGGGCACCAACTCGCTGCTGGACATCAACGTGTTCGGCCGGCGGGCCGGGATCGCGGCCGCCGAGCACGCCCTGGCCAGCGACTTCGTCCAGGTGCCGGACAACCCCGAGGCGCTGGTCATCGAGATGGTGACCAAGCTGCGGGAGTCCACCGGCAAGGAGAAGGTCGCCGAGATCCGGACCACCCTGCAGGCCACCATGGACCTGAACGCGGCGGTCTACCGCACCGAGGCCACCCTCAAGGAGGCCCTCAACGACGTGCGGGTGCTCAAGGAGCGCTACTCGCGCGTCTCGATCCAGGACAAGGGCCAGCGGTACAACACCGACCTGCTGGAGGCCATCGAGCTGGGCTTCCTGCTCGAGCTGGCCGAGATCCTGGTCGTCGGGGCCCTGGTGCGCACCGAGTCGCGCGGCGGGCACGCCCGGGAGGACTACCCGAACCGGGACGACGCCAACTGGATGCGGCACACCATGGCCTACAAGCAGGGCAACGAACTCACCGCGGACATCCGCCTGGACTACAAGCCGGTGGTCCAGACCCGCTACCAGCCGATGGAGCGCAAGTACTGATGACGATCGCAGCTGAGACCGGAACAGCGGCCGCGTCCGTCCAGGGGTCCGACCGCGCCGAACTGCCCCCCATCCCCGAGGGTGCGGTGATGCTCACGGTCAAGATCCAGCGGTACAACCCCGAGCTCGACGACGGCCCGCACATGGAGTCCTACCGGGTGCCGGCCCAGCCGGGTGACCGGTTGCTCAACGTCCTGCACTACATCAAGTGGTACATCGACGGCACCCTGACCTTCCGCCGCTCGTGCGCGCACGGCGTCTGCGGGTCCGACGCGATGCGGATCAACGGGCGAAACCGGTTGGGCTGCAAGGTGTTGGTCAAGGACCTCATCGGGGACAAGCGCAACGAGGTGACGATCGAGCCGATCAAGGGCCTGCCCTTGCTCAAGGATCTGATCGTGGACATGGAGCCGTTCTTCGACGCGTACCGCGCGGTGAAGCCGTTCCTGATCACCTACGACAACCCGCCGACCCGGGAGTACGTGCAGTCCTCCAAGGATCGCGATCGATTCGACGACACCACCAAGTGCATCCTGTGCGCCTGTTGCACTACCTCGTGCCCGGTCTACTGGTCCGAGGACGCCTACGTCGGCCCGGCGGCGATCGTCAACGCCCACCGGTTCATCTTCGACTCGCGCGATCAGGGCGCCCAGGAGCGCCTGGAGATCCTCTCCGACGCCGAGGGCGTGTGGCGCTGCCGCACCACCTTCAACTGCACCGAGGCCTGCCCGCGCGGCATCCAGGTGACCAAGGCGATCCAGGAAGTCAAGCGCGCCTTGATGTTCCGCCGCGTCTGAGACCGCATCAAAGCATGCCGGCGCCGTCGTCCCACCCCGGGACGGCGGCGCCGCCGGCGTTCTCAGCCCGGTGTGCCGGCCTGCCCGGGCCCGGCCGCCTCGTCCAGCAGGGCGGCCAGCTCGGTGCCCGGGACGGCGGCGGCCGCCGCCCGCAGCACCGACGGCGTCGCGATCACGGCCAGGTGGCCGATCGCCTGCGCCCGCCCGGCCGGCATCCCGCCGGTCGTCAGGGTCGGCGTGACCGCCGCGACATCGGCCAGCACACGGGCGATCTCGGCCGGATCGCCGGCCCGCACCGCCGGCGAACCGGCCAGCTCCTCCAGCCGCACCACGCGGCCGTACACGGCCGGATTGCTGATCTTCACCCGCTGCCCGCTGATCAGCTGGCTGACCATCGGCGCGCTCAGGCCGATCACCGCGGCCAGGCGTCCCTGCGTGAGGCCGTAGGCGGTCATCAGCCGGTGCAGCCGCTCCGACCAGCTCAGCCCGTACAGGTCCACCTGCCGGGTGACGGTCGGCCCCTCGGGCGGGTGAATGCGATCTGAACTCGTCACGGCGCCCCTTCCGGACTTGCGCGGGCTGTTTGCATATGCAAATGTGGGCTTTGCTACTGCAAAGATATCGGATGGAGGACCCTGTGTCACGATGCGCTCCCGCCCGTCGCCGGTTCGGCCCGGCCCGCGCCGGCGCCCTGGTCGCCGCGGCCGCCCTGGTCCTGCTGCCCCTGACCGCCTGGCCCGCCGCGGCCTCCCCTGCGGCCGCTGTCTCGACACCATCGCCCGCCGTGGCCGTGGCTCCGCCGCCCGTGCCGGTGATGATCGTGCTCGACGCGTCCGGATCGATGAATCAGGACGATGCCCCCGGCCTGCGCATCGACGCGGCCAAGGCCGCGGTCACCGACCTGCTGGGCACGCTGCCCGCACCGACGCAGGTCGGCCTGATGGTCTACGGCACGAGCACCGGCAGCACTGACGCCGAGCGGGCCGCCGGCTGCCAGGACATCAAGACCCTGGCCCCGGTGGGCACGCTGAACGCGGCCACCCTGACCAGCCAGGTCGCCGGCATCACCGCGTCCGGCTACACGCCCATCGGCAACGCTCTGCGGGCCGCCGCGCAGGCCCTGCCGAACGAGGGACCCCGCAGCATCGTGCTGGTCTCCGACGGAGAGGACACCTGCGCGCCGCCCGCCCCCTGCGACGTCGCCCGTGAGCTGCACGAGCAGGGGGTCGACCTGACCGTGCACACCGTCGGGTTCAAGGTCGACGCCACCGCCCGCGACCAGCTCAGCTGCGTCGCCCAGGCGACCGGTGGCACCTACAGCGACGCCGGCAACGCCACCGGCCTGACCGATGCCTTGCAGGCCAAGGTCGAGGTGGCGATCAGCGGCTACACGACCGCCGGGACGCCGGTCACCGGAGCCGACCAGGCCTCCGAGCAGGCGCCCCTGCTCACCCCGGGGCAGTACGTCGACAGCTACGCGGTCGGCGGGACGACCGACATGGCCGCCGCGGGCACGACGAAGTACTACACGATCCCGGTGCAGGCCGGCATGCGCCCCTACATCTCGGCCACCATCGTGCCGCCGGACGCGAACGTGGGCGATAGCGAGATCTTCGGCCTCGATGTGGACCTGCTGCGGTCCGATCTCACCTCATGCGCGCACGAGCGGGGCTCGGTCGTCCTGGACGGCAACCGCAGCGAGGCCCCCACGGCGGTGCTGGACGGGCCGACCTTCGGCACCCCCGAGGCCCGCACCTGCCCGACCGAGGGGGTCGCGATCCTCAAGGTGGCCCGGATCGGACAGGCGTGGGCCGACCAGCCGGTGTCGGTGGAGATCGTCGTCCGGATGGAACCACCGGCCGACGCCTCGGGGGTGCTCCCCCCGGCGTCCAAGGGCGAGGTCCTGCCGGCCCCGACGCACGGCACCCCGACCGGCCTGACCGGCGGCAACAGCTTCAACGACGCGCCCCGGCTGACCTCGGGAACCACGTACACCGACACCCTGACGACCGGGGAGAGCCGCTACTACCGGGTCCCCCTGCAGTGGGGGCAGCGTCTGTCCTACCTGATCACCGAGGTGGGCCCGGCCCAGCCGCCGATCGACGCGAACGGCGTCACCGTCTGGGTCGACGTGTTCAACCCGGTCCGGGCCGAGGTCACCCGCCTGGCCGACATCAGCGGCGAGGGGTGGTTCGCCCGGACCGTCAACGACAAGCCGTTCAGCTCATCGACCGAGTACCTGGCCCGCTATACGAACCGCACCGGCGGTGAATCACGGGAGTTCTCCCTCGATGGCGATTACTACCTGCGGGTCAACGCCAACCGGAACGAGGACCAGCCGTCCTCGACCACGTTCCTGATCACGGTCGTGGTCAGCGGCGACGTCGAACCGGGGCCCGTGTACGGGCCGGCCGGCGCGGTCGTGACGACGGGCAGCACGGCGCCGAGCACGTCCTCATCCCCGTCCACGTCAGCATCGGCCACTGTGTCGACGTCAGCGGCGACGTCAGCGGCGACGGCCGGATCCTCGACGGACGCCAGGGCCGGGTCGACCGGACCGGGGGAATCCTCGCTGCCGGGCTGGGTCTGGGCCTTGGGTGGAGCCCTGGTCGCGAGCGTGGCCGCGCTGGTGGTGGTCCTGCTCTCGCGCCGTCGGGCCGATCAGGCCGGACGCCAGCCGTAGACCCCGTCGGCGAGGGTGCAGACCAGCACCCCGTCGGTGCCGGTTCGCCGGTCACCCTCCTGCTGCCAGGTGCACGGGTCGCCGGCCTGCACGTCCGTGGTCGGCGGGACGCCCGAGCCGACCACGGAGGTCGACAGGGATGACGGCACGGACGACTGCACCGTCGCCGGCGGGGTGCCCGGGTCGTCGGCGCCGGAGCCGCCGACCAGGCGCAGGCCCACCAGCACGCCGGCCACCAGCACCAGCACCCCGGCCAGCACCGGACCGGTGCGGCGGGGCCGGCGCGCCGATGTCGCTGGCGGCGCTGGCCGGGCCGGCCCGTCCGGGTGGACCGAAGCGTCCGGGACCGGCGCCGTCGCTGCTCCGGGCGTCCCCGGACCTGGCGACCGCGCGGTCCGCGGAGCGGTGGGCAGCACGTCGATCACCGTCGCCCGGCCCGGCCGGACCGACGACGACGGCGGCGGCGGCGGTGACTGTGACGAGTGTGCCGACGGCGACCGCGGCAGCGGCGGGCCGTCGGTGGTCCAGCCGGCCGGCAACGCCGGCAGCTGGTCCAGCACGTCGACCGGGTCGCCCTCGCGGGTGCGCGGTTCCGGGTCGGCCGCCGCCCCGGCCAGCAGGGCCAGGGCCGCTCGCGCGGCCGTCGGGCGCTCGAGCGGGTCCGGGCGCACCAAGGCGTCCACGGCCTGCCGCAGGACCGGATCCTGGATCGACTCGATCACCCCGCCCGTCGGGCCGGTGCGTTCGTCGCCGCCGAGCAGGGTGACCGCGAGCCGGCCGGCCGCGTACAGGTCGTGCCGCGGATCCGGCGGCACCCCGCCGAGCAGGACCTCCGGCGGCAGGTACCCGGGAGTGCCGATGACCGTGCCGACCTGGGTGAGCCGGGCGTCCGCGCGGCTGATGGTCAAGCCGAAGTCGGTGAGCACCACGTGGATCGGTCCGGTCCCGGTGGTCCGCACCAGCACGTTGGCCGGCTTGACGTCGCGGTGGATCAGTTCCGCGTCGTGCACCGCCGCCAGCGCGGCGAGCACCTGACCCAGCACGGTGACCACGGTGCCCTCGGCGAGCGGGCCGTAGTCGCCCAGCAGGGTGTGCAGCGAGCCGCCGGTCATCAACTCACTGGCGATCAGCACCGTGCTGTCCTCGGCGACCCAGCTGTACGGGCTGACGATGTTGGGGTGATCGAGCCGGACGGACTGCTCCCGCACGAAGCGCAGCAAATCCCCGGCGTCGCGCTGGCGCAGGAGCTTGGCGGCGCAGAACGCACCGCGGCTGCGATCGAAGGCGCGCCAGACGGTGCCCGACCCACCGGCACCGATGGGGTCGCACAGCATGAAGCGGCCGGCGACCACGTCCGCCGTCATACCGATCACCCCCGTGACTGAGCCTGGGGGCAGTATCCGCCGCCCGCGGTCAGCATTCGACGATGTTGACCGGGATGTTCACCGGGATCACGTGCAGGGCCAGCCCGCCGCGGGCGGTTTCCTTGTACTTCACGCTCATGTCGGCGCCGGTCTCGCGCATCGTCCGGATCGCCTTGTCCAGGGAGACGTGATGCTGCCCGTCGCCCAGGATGGCCATCCGGGCCGCGGTGATCGCCTTGACCGAAGCGACCGCGTTGCGTTCGATGCACGGGATCTGGACCAGGCCGCCGACCGGATCGCAGGTCAGGCCCAGGTTGTGTTCGATGCCGATCTCGGCCGCGTTCTCGACATGCTCGGCAGTGCCGCCCAGCACCTCGGCCAGACCACCGGCGGCCATCGCACAGGCCGAGCCGACCTCGCCCTGGCAGCCGACCTCGGCACCGGAGATGGACGCCCCCTCCTTGAACAGGATGCCGATGGCCGCGGCGGCCAACAGGAACCGGACCACGCCGTCGTCGTCGGCGCCGGGGACGAATCGCCGGTAGTAGTGCAACACCGCCGGCACGATGCCGGCCGCCCCGTTGGTGGGCGCGGTGACCACCCGTCCCCCGGCGGCGTTCTCCTCGTTCACCGCCAACGCGTACAGGGTGATCCATTCCATCGCGTGCAACGGATCGCCGGTCCCGTCGGCGGCCAGCAGCTGCTGGTGCAGGGTGTGCGCACGGCGGCGGACCTTGAGCCCGCCGGGCAGCACCCCGGTCGCCCGGCAACCCTGGTCCACGCACTCGCGCATCACCGACCAGATGTGCAGCAGGCCGTCCCGGACCTGCTGCTCGGTCCGCTGCACCAGCTCGTTCTGCAGCATGATCCAGCTGATCGACCGGCCGGTGGCCCGGGTGTGCGCGAGCAACTCGGCGGCCGTGCGGAACGGGTAGGGCACCGGGGTGCTGTCCGGCACCACGGCCTGCTCACCGGTCTCGTCCTCGCCGAGGATGAACCCACCACCCACCGAGAAGTACGTCCGGCTCAGCACCGGCTCAGCGGTCTCGGGGTCGGCCTCGGGGGCGATTCCGGGACCGGTCTCGCCGTAGGCGTGGAACTGCATGCCATTGGTGTGAAAATCCAGCCGCCGCCGGCGGTGCAGCACGATGTCCCGGTCCGGGTCGAAGTCGATCGTCGGGCCGCCCGGCAGCGTCAGCCGGTGCGTACTGGCCACCTGCTGCACCGACGGGCCGGCGGCCCGGGGGTCGACGGTGTCCGGGGCGTGTCCCTGCAGCCCGAGCATGACCGCGGTGACGGTGCCGTGCCCGTGACCGGTCGCCCCCAACGAGCCGAACAGCTCGACCCGGACCCGGGCCGGGGTGATCCCCCGCTCGGTCAGCTCCTCGGTGAACAGCAGGGCCGCCCGCATCGGCCCGACGGTGTGCGAGCTGGACGGACCGATGCCGACCTTAAACAGGTCGAACACGCTGATCGCCATCAGTGCTCTCGTCGCGGGCCGGGCCCGGTGGTGGCCAGAACGGGTTCCGGCGCGGTACGGATCCGGGCCGGGTAACGCAGTGATCGCAGGCCGAGTAACTCGGCGCGTTCGTCTTCGGAGCGGCCGCCCCAGACGCCGTAGGGCTCCCGCACGGCCAACGCGTGGGCCAGACACTGCGCGATCACCGGACACGTCCCGCACACCGCCTTGGCCGCCTGGATTCGCGCCCGCCGACCCCGCGCCCGTTCCGCACTCGGATGGAAAAACACCTCCGAATCCATCCCCCGGCAGGCGGCCGCCCCCTGCCAATCCCAATGATCCACAATCGGCTCCGGCAAACGCTCGATATCAGCCATCACACATCCGATCCTTCCCGAGGAAACGACTCGCTCAGGCCTCGATCGGCTCGATCCGCGGATACTCCGGCTGCCACATCGCGTCATACACCTGCTGCACCGGATTACTCAGCTCCACCCGCGCCAACCCCTCGGCATCGGCCGCCTTCGCCACCGCGATCGCCACCGCCGCCGACGCCGTCCGCAACACCGTCATCGGCGGCAACAAACTCGCCCCCGGCGTGCGCGCATCCGACATCGCCGCCACCGCATCCGCCGCCGCCGCGATCATCCCCTCACTGATCCGCGACGCCTTCGTCACCGCCACCCCCAACCCCAACCCGGGAAACACCAACGCATTGTTCGACTGCGCAATCTGATACGCCACCCCCTTGTAATGCACCGGCTCGAACGGGCTACCCGTCGCGGTCAACACCTTCCCGTCCGTCCAATGGATCAGATCATGCGGCAACGCCTCGGCCTTACTCGTCGGATTCGACAACGGCAAAATGATCGGCCGCGCATTGAACGAAGCCATCTCCCGCACGATCGACTCCGTGAACGCCCCCGCCTGCGTCGACGTCCCGATCAAAATCGTCGGCCGCGCCCGCGACACCACCGTGGCCAACCCGACCCCACCCGCACCCGCCGGCCACCCCGCCACCTCGGCCCGCGAGCGCGCATACGGCACCTGGAAATCCAACAACGACGGATCGTCATCAACCAACAACCCCTGCTTGGCCAACGCATAGAACCGGCCCGTCGCCTCCGCCGGCGACAACCCCTCCCGGATCATCTGATCCCGCAACATGTCCGCGATCCCCAACCCGGCCGTACCCGCCCCATGGATCACGATCCGCTGATCAGCCAACCGCGACCCCGCCGCCCGCACCGCCGAGAACACCGCCGCCAACACCACCGCCGCCGTGCCCTGCATATCATCATTGAACGTGCAACACACCCCCGAATACTTGTTCAAAATCCGGCGGGCGTTCTCCGTCCCGAAATCCTCCCAATGCAACATCGCGTTCGGGAACAACTTGTTACACGCCGTCACATACGCATCGATCAACTCGTCATACCGATGATCCCGCACCCGCGCATGCCGCTCACCCAAATACATCGAATCATTCAACAACCGCAAATTATCGGTACCCATGTCCAACACCACCGGCAACACCCGCCGCGGATGAATCCCCGCCGCCGCCGTATACACCGACAACTTCCCGATCGAGATCTCAATACCACCGATCCCCTGATCACCGATCCCCAAAATCCCCTCGGAATCCGTCGCGACCAACAAATCAACATCATCCGGACCCAAACCAGTGTTCCGCAACGCGGTCTCCACCTGATCCGGATGATCCACCGACAAAAACACGCCCCGACTACGCCGGAACTCATGACTGAACCGCTCGATCGCCGTCCCCACCGTCGGCGTATACACCACCGGCAACATCTCCGGCAAATGCTCCGACAACAACCGGTAGAACAACACCTCGTTACGATCCCGCAAATTCGCCAAATACACCCACTTCGCCAAATCCGACGGCTGCTGCAAATACTGCGCCCACACCCGCCGAACCTGACCCTCCAACGTCGACACCCCCGTCGGCAACAACCCCGTCAACTCCAACTGCTCCCGCTGCGCCAACGTGAACGCCGTCCCCCGATTAATCGTCGGCGAGGACAACACCAGGCGACCACGAGCACGCACCCGCGCCACCACCTCCCGCGGTTGATGGACCAGCTCATACGGGGCGAGCGCCATGGTCATTTCCTCTCGTCGGTCAACGACCGGGTCGGGGCGAGCAGCGGGGGCGGGCGGTGGTGCGGGCGGCGGCGGTGCGGGCGACGGTGGGGCGGAACGATTCGATCAGGTGCGGCGGGGGCCGGAACTACCGGGCCGGCGGGGTGTCGGTCGGCGACTCCGGGTCGGCGGGGTCGGTCGCGGGCGTGATCGGGGTCGGGTTGGCCACCACCGGGTACTGCCCGGTGATCGAGGCCCGCTCCTGGGCGATGGCGGCGATCCGGCCACGGCACAAGAACCAGCCGAGCACCAGCAGCGGCACGATGATCACCAGCGAGCCGATG
Organism: Nakamurella multipartita DSM 44233; assembly: GCF_000024365.1. Taxonomy (NCBI): domain Bacteria; kingdom Bacillati; phylum Actinomycetota; class Actinomycetes; order Nakamurellales; family Nakamurellaceae; genus Nakamurella; species Nakamurella multipartita. Next base: position 1,428,658 of record NC_013235.1, on the reverse strand, counting down.
GTGTAGGTGCCGACCGGGTAGTCGAATCCGATGAGCACCAGCACGGCGGCCAGGAAGCCCAGCGTGAGGTACGAGGTGAACGGGGCGCCGATCATCCGGAACGAGGGCCGCTTGAGCAGGCCCTTGTCCGCCCACTGCTTGAGCCGGATCTGGCACAGCACGATTGTCGCCCAGGCCGCAACGATGCCCAGCGAAGCCACGTTGAGCACGATCTCGAAAGCCTCTTCGGGGACGACCGCGTTGAGCCCGACACCCAGCAGGGTCACCGCCGCGGTGATCGTGATGCCGCCGTAGGGCACGCCCGCCTTGTTCATCCGGCCGGCGTACTTGGGCGCCGACCCGTTCTTGGCCATCGAGTGCAGGATGCGGCCGGTGGAGTACAGGCCGGCGTTGAGCGAGGACAGCGCGGCGGTCAGCACGACCAGGTTCATGATCACGCCGACGCCGTTGACGCCGATCGAGTCGAAGAAGGTGACGAACGGCGACACCCCGGCCTGGTAGGCGGTGTAGGGCAGCAGCAGGACCAGCAACAGGACCGAGCCGACGTAGAAGACGCCGATCCGCAGGATGACGGTGTTGATCGCCTTGGGCATCACCTTCTCCGGGTTGGCGGTCTCGCCGGCGGTGGTGCCGATCAGCTCGATCGAGGCGTAGGCGAACACGACACCCTGGATGATCACGATCGCCGGCAGCAGCCCGTTGGGCAGCCAGCCGCCGTTGTCGGCGATCAGGCTGAAACCGACCGGCTGACCGTCGATGGGTGTGCCGAAGATGACGAAGTAGGTGCCGACCAGCAGGAAGGCGACCAGCGCGACGACCTTGATCAGCGCGAACCAGAACTCCAGCTCACCGAAGACCTTGACCGACACCATGTTCAGCGCCAGCACGACGCCCAGTGCGACCAACGCCCAGACCCATTGCGGCACCGAGTTGATGAACGGCGAGTACTTGCCGAAGAACTTCATGTAGAGGGCGACCGCGGTGACGTCCACGATCGCGGTCATCGCCCAGTTCAGCCAGTACATCCAGCCGGCCGCGAAAGCGGCCTTCTCGCCGTAGAACTCACGGGCATAGGAGACGAAGGAGCCCGAAGACGGCCGGTGCAGCACCAATTCGCCCAGGGCCCGCAGCACCAGGAAGGCGAAGAAGCCGCAGAGCGCGTAGATGAAGACCAGGGCCGGTCCGGCCTGGGCGAGCCGGCCACCGGCCCCCAGGAACAGACCGGTGCCGATGGCGCCGCCGATGGCGATCATCTGCACCTGACGGGCCTTGAGGCCCTTGTGGTAACCCTGCTCCTCCTCCTGGAAGAGCTCGGTCAGGTGGGACTCGGTCTGCTCCGGCGACGGGTGGTGGTAGGTCGGATGAACGCCCGATCGGGGTTCGTTCGACGGGTTGGTGGAGATGGTCACAGGACACCTCGTTGTGTAGGACGGACGGGGCCAAACAGGATCGACAGGATTGAACAGCGACGGACCGTGCTCAGTCGGTGAGCGCGATCGGGTCGGGGAGATCGGCCGGCTCAGCCGAACAGGGTGGGGGCGGCCACGACGGAGCCGACCGGCCGGCCGCCGCCGCGGATGACGGCGTCGGCGAAGGGGGCCCCGGGCGCGCCGGGGACGACATCGGTGGGCACCCCCAGGAAGTCCAGGGCGGCCCGGATCAGCGGCAGCCGCGCCCGCTCGCCGCCGTCGGCGATCTTGAATGCGACCGCGCGGCCGTCGGGCAGCGCGAACGCCTGTACCCCGTCCGCGCCGAGCTTGACCAGCATGCCGGGAACCCTGGTCATCAGCAGGGTGTCGCCGGAGGAGGAGCCGCCGACCAGCTGCGGGTGCTGGCGCATGGCGTCGGCCACCGCCCGCTCCCGGGAGCCCGGGGCGGCGCTCACCAGCGTGCGGAAACCGCGGGCCAGGCCGACCAGATCGGTGGCGAACACCGGGGCTCCGCACCCGTCGACCCCGACGATGTCGTGGGTCAGCGATCCGGTGATCCGCTCGATGGTGGCCCGGATCCGCCGTTGCAGCGGGTGGGCCGGGTCCAGCAGGTCGGCGGTCGGCCACCCGGCCCGCAGGCAGGTGGTCAGCATCGCGGCGTGCTTGCCCGAGCAGTTCATGTAGACCCGGCGCGGGCCGCCGCCGGCCCGGATCACCTCGTCCCGCGCGGCCTGGTTGCCGGGCAGGTCGAGCGGGCAGGTCAGGTCATGCTCGGTCAACCCGGCCTCGTCCAGCATGGCCAGCACCCGGGCGACGTGCTCGGGCTCGCCGGCGTGCGACGCGGCGGCCAGGGCCAGGTCGGGGGTGGCCAGGGTCAGCCCGGCCTCGAGCATCGCGACCGCCTGGAACGGCTTGGCGCAGGACCGGTGGAACACCGGGCGGCTGACATCACCGCGGTGCCACAGCACACTGGCGTCGCGATCCAGGACGACCAGGGCGCCGACGTGGGTGCCCTCGTGCAGCCCGGACCGGTAGACCCGGGCCAGCTCGACGTCCCCGCCGGCCGGCTCCGCGGCCAGGGTGGACGCCGACGAACCGACCTGGGTGGGGGCGATCATGCCCGGGGACCGGGCGCGGCGGCCATCGCATCCAGGATCGCGGCGATCCGCTCGGCGCTGAGCAGACCCCGCTGCTCGACGATCTCGGCCACTCCCCGACCGCTGACCAGGGCGTCCTGGGCGACGTCGGTGGCGTTCTCGTAACCGATGACCGGGCTCAGCGCGGTGACCAGGCCGATCGAGTTGGCGACCCGGTCGCGCAGCAGCTCGCGGTTGGCGGTGATGCCGTCGATGCACTTGTCGGCCAGCACGGTCGCGGCGGCGGCCAGGTGGTCCAGACCGGCGAACAGCGAGTGGGCGATGATCGGCTCGAAGGCGTTGAGCTGCAGCTGCCCGCCCTCGGCGGCCAGGGTCACGGTGACGTCGTTGCCGATCACCTCGAAGGCGACCTGGTTGACGACCTCGGGGATCACCGGGTTGACCTTGCCGGGCATGATCGACGAGCCGGCCTGCCGGGCCGGCAGGTTGATCTCGCCGAAGCCGGCCCGCGGGCCCGAGGACAGCAGCCGCAGGTCGTTGCAGGTCTTGGACAGCTTGACCGCGACGCGCTTGAGCACACCGGAGAGCTGCACGAAGTGCCCGACGTCGGAGGTCGCCTCGACCAGATCGGTGGCCGAGACCAGGGTCTGGATGCCGGTGAGGCGGCGCAGTTCGGCCACGACGTGCCGGCGGTACTCCGGGTGAGCGTTGAGCTCGGTGCCGATCGCGGTACCGCCCAGGTTGACCTCGTGCAGCAGGGCGCGGGCCTCCTGCAGCCGCTGCCGGTCCTCGGCCAGGGTGGAGGCGAAGGCGCCGAACTCCTGGCCCAGCGTCATCGGCACGGCGTCCTGCAGCTGGGTGCGGCCCATCTTCAGCACGTCGGCGAACTCGTCGGCCTTGCGCAGGTAGGCGGCGTGCAGCCGGCCCAGCGCGGCGTCGAGCTTGACCACGTAGGCGTCCAGCGCGATGTTGATCGCGGTCGGGTAGACGTCGTTGGTGCTCTGACCCAGGTTGACGTCCTGCAGCGGGTGCAGGTGCTGGTACTCGCCCCGGGCGTGGCCGAGCAGCTCCAGCGCGCGGTTGGCGATGACCTCGTTGGCGTTCATGTTGGTGGAGGTGCCGGCGCCGCCCTGGATCATGTCGACCACGAACTGGTCGTGCAGCGCACCCTGCCGGATCTCCTGGGCCGCCGCGATGATGGCGTTCGCCTTGACCGGGTCGAGGGCACCGATGTCGCGGTTCGCGGTGGCCGCGGCCTGCTTGACGGTGGCCAGCGCGCCGATGAACAGCGGGTAGATCGCCAGCTGGATGCCGCTGATCGGGAAGTTCTCGACGGCCCGCGCGGTGTGCACGCCGTAGTAGGACTGGGCCGGGACGTCGAGGTAGCCGAGCAGGTCGTGCTCGCTGCGCACCTCGACCGCACTCTCGGGGGCGATCTCGCTGGTGGCGATGGACATGAGTGGTGGGCACCCTTCTGACAGGAAGAATCTGACCGGACGAACGGATTGCTGCAGGCACTTGCAGATCACGACGGAGGAGCTTCGTTGCTACCCGGCTACCTAGCTGTCAAGCTGTCGGACAGGTTGTGAAGAACAAATGAGCCTGGCTTCCAACCGTCAACCGTGACGCTGGTCACAGCGGCCCACGTCGTCCGGTCCCCGACTTACCCTGACGCCCATGAGCTCGTCCGACAGCTGGACAACCTCGGCACCCAAGTACGCCCGGGTCTCCGCCGCCGAGGCGGTGCTGGCCGATCTACGGGGCGCCATCGAGCGGGGCGAGCTACCGGTGGGCGATCGGTTGCCCTCGGAGGCCGCGCTGGCCACCCGGTACGGGGTCAGCCGCACGGTGGTCCGGGAGGCGCTGCGCTCGTGCGAGACCCTGGGCCTGACCCGGACCCGGACCGGCAGCGGGACCTTCGTCATCGCCGACCACGTCCCGGCCACCCTGACCGTGGGCAACTACTCCAGCCAGGATCTGTTCGAGGCCCGGCCGCACGTCGAGATCCCGGTGGCCGGCCTGGCCGCCGCCCGCCGCTCCCCCGAGCAGCTCGCCGAGCTGCACGGGATGCTGGATCGGATGCTGGCCACCACCGAACCGGCCCGCTGGGTCGAGCTGGACGCCTCGTTCCACGCGGCCATCGCCCGGGCCAGTGGCAACCGGGTCTTCATCGACCTGCAGGCCACCATGGGCACCGCCGCCGCCCGCCAGTCCGAGACGCTCAACCTGATCGCGCATCGGCGTGATGCGGCCAACCGCGAGCACGCCGCGATCGTCGCGGCCATCGACGCGGGATCGCCCGAGCGCGCCCAGGAGGCGATGACCGCGCACCTGGTGCAGGTGCGCCGGGCGGTGGAGGACCTGCTGATCGGTGCGCCGGGCGCCCCCGACGCACCGGCCCCCTGACCGGTCCCCCGCACCAGCGACCGGGCCGTCGGGAATGCGCCCGGTGGGCGCCGGGTTGTGCTTGCCAGATTCGCGACCCATTTCGTCGCAGCGTCCACACGATCCCGGAGGGATATTTCTGATGGCCACCATCGAGCTGACCAAGGCAAATTTCGAGAGCACCGTGTCCGGTGACGGCATCGTGCTGGTCGATTTCTGGGCCGGCTGGTGCGGGCCGTGCCAGATGTTCGCGCCGATCTTCGAGTCGGCCTCGCAGACACACTCCGACATCGTCTTCGGCAAGATCGACACCGAAGCCGAGCAGCAGCTCGCGGCGGCCGCGAACATCCGCTCCATCCCGACGCTGATGGCGTTCCGGGACGGGATCCTGGTCTTCTCCCAGGCCGGTGCGCTGCCCGCGCCGTCCCTGGAGCAGCTGATCGGCGCCGTCCGCGACCTGGACATGGACGATGTGCGCCGGCAGATCGAGCAGTCGCAGGAGGCCGCGGCCGCGGGCCGTTCCGCCGAGTCCTGAGACCGGCCGGTGACCGCCCGCTGACAGGCGGTTCACGGGGCGGGCGTTACCGTAGGTCACGATGTCCGCCTCCCTGCCCCGGCGCGTCGCCCTGGTCGGGGCCACGTTCCTGATCGCCGGCTGCCTGGTCGCCGCGCCCGTCCCGGCCTCCGCGACCCCCAATACCGACCCGTACGTGCCGCCGAGCGTCACCGTCGAAACCCCCTCGACCGACGACTGTGCGCAACGGAACCAACCGCCGCCGCCCGTCGACACGTCCGAGAACGTGCCCGACGGGCAGAGCCCGCCCGAGCCGCTGCCCGTCCCTGCCCAACCGGTGGGCGGCGCGGCGCTGGGCGGGTGCGGGCTGATCGTGCCGGCGAACTCCCCCGCCCTGCCATCGGACATCTCGGCCGGCGCCTGGCTGATCGCCGATCTGGACACCGGCGAGGTGCTGGCGGCCAAGGATCCGCACGGTCGCTACCGCCCGGCCAGCACGCTCAAGCTGCTGACCGCGCAGGTCATGCTCAAGAACCTGACCAACCTGGACCAGGTCGTGCAGGGCACCCAGGCCGACACCGCCCAGGACGGCACCCGGGTCGGCATCGAGGCCGGCGGCACCTACACCGTCCGGGACCTGCTCTCGTACCTGGTGATGATCTCGGGCAACGACGCGGCCAACGCGCTGGCCCGGACCAACGGCGGGTACGACAAGACCATCGCCGACATGAACGCCACCGCCAAGGCGCTGGGCGCGCTGGACACGCGGGCGGCCACCCCGTCCGGCCTGGACGGGCCCGGCCAGTCGACCTCGGCCTACGACCTGGCCCTGTTCGCCAAGGCGGACATGGCCATCGCTCCGTTTCCGGAGATCATCGCCCGGCCCGACATCCGGGTACCGGCGGCCAGCGGCGAGGGCTACATCGCCGCCAACGACAACCAGCTGCTGGCCCAGTACCCCGGCGCCCTCGGCGGCAAGACCGGGTTCACCGACGACGCCGGCAACACCTTCGTCGGGATGGCGGCCAAGGACGGGCGGCGGCTGGTCGTCACGATGATGCACGGCACCCAGCAGCCGCGACGGCAGTGGATGCAGGCCGCGTCCCTGCTGGACTGGGGCTTCGCCCTGCCCGCCGGCACCGCTCCGGTCGGCACGCTGGTCACCTCGTTGGCCGAGGCGACCGCCGGGCCGACCCCCACACCCAGCCTCACCCCGTCCGCCTCGCCCTCGGCGTCGGCGAGCGCCTCCCCCGCCGCCGTGTCCACCGGCGAATCGAGCCCGACCGCCGGCGAGTCCTCCAGCGGCATCCCGGTGGCCTGGATCCTGGCCGGCGTCGGCCTGCTGGTGGTCGCCGCCGGCATCGTGCTGCTCATCCGCCGGCGGGCCCTGAACAAGCGGGCCAGCTTCGCCGGCGACGCCAAGCCCAAGCCCGAACCCGGGCCCGACCCGGAACCGGCAGCGGCCCCGAACCCGGAATCGGCCGCGGAACCTTCAGCGGAACCGGTGACCGAGGCCACCGCCGCGACCACACCCGAGACGTCGGCCGAGCCTTCTCCGGAAACGTCGGCCGCGGAATCTTCCGCGGCGGCGTCCGAACCCGCGTCCGAACCGCAGTCCGAAACCGCGCCCGAGCCGGCGCCGGAACCGGCTTCCGAACCCAAGGCCGAGCCGACGACCGAGCCGACGACCCAGCCGACGACCGAGCCCAGGCCCGAATCCAAACCCGAGGGCTGATCGGTTCGGCGCTCACTCCTTGCGGCGGCCGGCCCCCCAGCCCAATGCGGCGCCGACCCCGAGCAGGGCGGCCAGCCGCGCCCGGGACGGCTCCTTGCGCACGATGAACGTGGCCTCGGGCACCTCGGGCAGGGGGTCGTGCTCGTCGTCGTCGGCCCCGCCGTCGGCGGTCGCCACCCAGGCCGCGACGAACAGCACCAGCTGCGCGACCAGATTGAAGAAGAACAGCAAACCGATGACCGGGCCGAAGATCGCCGCCGTCCGCGACGTGCCGGTGAAGGCCGGCAGGATCGTGGTCAGGGCGTACTTGAGGATCTCGAAGCCGATCGCGGCGACGATCGATCCGCGCAGCCGGGCCTTGAACGAGGAGCGCTGGCTCTTGGGCGGCAGCACCGTGTAGACCCACATGAAGATCAACACGTCGGCGGCCATGGCGATCAGGATGGTCGTCACGGTCAGCACCGGCACCAGCCACGCCTGGTCGCCCAGGCCGAGCAGGTCGGCCACCGCACTGGCGAACTGGCTGCCGACCGCGCTCAGGCCCAGCGAAACGACGATCGCCACGGCCAGGCCGGCCAGCGCCCCCAGGTCCTTGAGCGTGCCGACGACCAGGTTGTCCGCGGTGGCCTTGCCGGTCTCGAACTGCTTGCCCCACAACGCTCGGACGGCCTTGCGCAGGTTGCCCATCCAGCCGATCCCGGAATACAGGGCGATCAGCAGACCGACGATGCCCACACCGAGAGGGTTGGCCACCACGCTGTCGATCAGGGCCACGATCGGGTCGGCGATCTCCTTCGGCAGCATCGCCGCGATCTCGCTCTCCAACCGGGCCAGCAGTTCCTGGTTGTTGCGCAGCACGATGCCGCCGACCGAGAACCCGACCATCAGGATCGGCACCAGCGACAGGAACGAGAAGTAGGTCATCGCGCCGGCGAACTGGCTGCCCAGCCGGTCGCCGTACCGGGTGATCGCCGCGATCAGGTGTTTGATGCCCGGGCGGGAGGCGATGCGCTTGCCCAGCAGGACGAGCCGGCCCACCGGGGGTGGGTCCTGGGGGACCGGGCCCTTCCCGGCGGTGCGCTCGGGGGTGGTGACCATGGGACCTCCGGGTCGGTGGGTCAATCCGGGATCGGACCGATCTGACTCTCGTCGGGTGAGTGTTCCCCGTCGGCGCCGGTTTCAGCAGGTCAGCCGACGGCCAGCCCGACCTTTTCGTACACGGTGGCGGCGGTAACGTCAGCGACCTGCCGGGCCCGCTGGGCGCCCAGGTCCAGCACCTTGTCCAGCGCCGCCGGGTCGGTCAGGTACTCCTGCACCCGGGCCTGCACCGGCTCGGCAAAGGCGACGAACGCGGCCGCCAGGTCCGACTTGAGGTCGCCGTAGCCGCGTCCGGCGTACTCCTGCTCCAGGGCCGGGATCGGCACCTCGCGCAGTTCGGAGAGCAGGCCGAGCAGGTTGGACACCCCGGGCTTGTTCTCCTCGTCGTACCGGATCTCCCGTTCGGTGTCGGTGACCGCCGATTTGATCCGCTTGACCGACGCCTTCACCGGGGCCAGCAGGTCCAGGGTGCCGCCGGGTAGCGACTTGCTCATCTTGGCCCGCGGCTCGGTCAGGTCGTAGATCTTGGCGGTCGACTTGAGGATGTAGGGCTCGGGCACCACGAAGGTGGGGCCGTAGCGGGCGTTGAACCGCTGGGCCAGGTTCCGGGTCAGCTCCAGATGCTGGCGCTGGTCCTCGCCGACCGGCACCGCGTCGGCCTGGTAGGCCAGGATGTCGGCGGCCTGCAGGATCGGGTAGGTGAACAGGCCGACGCTGGAACGGTCCGCGCCGCCGCGCTGCGACTTGTCCTTGAACTGCGTCATCCGGCTGGCCTCGCCGAACCCGGTCAGGCACTCCATCACCCACGACAGCTGGGTGTGCGCCGGCACCTGGGACTGCACGAACAGCGTGCACCGCTCCGGGTCGAGGCCCAGGGCGAGCAGCTGGGCGGCCGCGACCCGGGTCCGGTGCCGCAGCACCGCCGGATCCTGTTCGACCGTGATCGCGTGCAGGTCGACCACCGAGTAGAAACACTCGTGGGTGTCCTGCATCCGCACCCATTGCCGCAGCGCGCCGAGGTAGTTGCCGATATGGAACGAATCGGCCGTCGGCTGGATGCCGGACAGCACCCGCGGCTTGCGGTCGGTGGCGTCGGACTCACTCATGTGCGCGATCTTGCCATCCTGGCGCCGCGCCGAACGCCGCTACCGGTCCATTTGCAGCCGCCGCCACACCCACACGGTGGCCACCCCGAAGACGGCCGGCACGAGCGGAACAGTGACCAGCGCGGTCGCCGTCGCCCCGGACGGGGCCAGCGCCCAGAAGGCCGGGGCGACGAACGGAATCCAGCCGCCGACGTCGGCGATGGCCACCACCTGGGCGACCACGAGAAGGCCGACGGCGGTGGCGATCCCGGGCAGCAATCCGCGGCCCAGGGAGGCGGCCCAGCCGGCCGGCACGGCGATCAGCGCGGTCAGCACCCCCAGTGCGAACTGCCGGGCCAGGCCGGCCGCATCGGCCGCGGTCGGCAGGCCCAGGCCGACGAGCAGACCGACGACGGGCAGCACCAGGCACACCGCCGCCGACACGGCCAGCGCCCAGACGGCGTAGACGGCCAGCTTGGCCGTCGCGATGGTGCCGCGACCCACCGGCAGCCCGAACAGGGCCGAGATGGTGCGGTCGGCGAACTCCCGTCCGGTGAGCCAACTGACCCCGACCCCGAACGCCAGCAGCCCGCCGGCCGCGGTGATCTGCGCGGCCACCGACAGCAGTGCGGACCAGTCGCCGGTCGCCGCGGCCGGCCCCATCTTGGCCGCGACCTCGGCGTTGCCGGAACGGACGGCGGCGACCATCCCGCCGGCCAGCGCGGCCACCCCCATCGTCAGCAGGATCCCGGTCGCCCACAGCACCCGCGCCGCCCGGGCCTTACCGGCCTCGACGGCCAGCGCCGCTCGGAACAGGTTCATGACCGCGCTCCGCTCGTCGTGGCCGCGTGCACCAGGGCGAAGAAGGACCGTTCGATGTCCACGCCGTCCGGGTCCAGCCGGCCGACCACCCGCCCGTCGGCGATGACGGTGATCCGGGTGGCGATCCGGGCCACCTCGTCCAGGTGGTGGCTGGACACCAGCACTCCGGCGCCGTCGGCGGCCCGCCGCAGCAGCGCCTCCCGCAGCAGGATGATCCCGGCCGGATCCAGCGCGTTCGTCGGCTCGTCGAGGACGATCAGGTCGGGCCGATGCTGCAGGGCGGCGGCCAGGCCGAGCCGTTGCTTGTTCCCCAGTGACATCCGCCGGGCCGGCACGCTCGCGTAGCGGTGCAGATCCAGCTCGGCCAGCACGTCGTCGACCATCGGCCGGATACGGCGGGCCGGCACCCCGCGCAGCCGCGCCGCCAGCTCCAGGTTGGTCCGGCCGTCCAGTTCGCCGTAGGCCAGCGGGTATTCGATGACGGCCCCGACCCGGGCCCACCGGTCCGGGCCGGCGACCCGCACGTCCGCGCCGAGGACGGCCAGTTCACCGGCGTCGGGTCGCAGCATGCCCACCATCAGTTTCATCAGGGTCGACTTGCCGGCCCCGTTGAGCCCGACCAGCGCGTGCACCTCGCCGGCCTGCACGTCCAGGTCCACGCTGCGGACACCGGCACCGCCGCGGTAGGCGCGGGTCACCCCGGTCAGACGCAGTCGGTCAGTCATGGTGGGCCTCCACCACGTCCAGGGCTCGCTCGATCGCCGCGGACAGGGTGCCGTCGCCGTCCCGCCCCCACTGCAGCAGCGCCGTCATCAGGGCCGCCATCACCGCGGCCGCGGCGATCGCCGCCTCTCGCGGATCGGCGCCCCCGGCCGCCAGCTCGGCGCCGATCGCGGCTTCGCTGGCCGCGGTGTTGGCCCGGACCGCCGCCGCCAGGCTGGGCGTCGCGGCCACGATGGCCAGCCGGTCCCGTACCGGCCCGGTGTCCTGGATCGGCACGGCCCGCCAGGCCGCGCGGATCCCCCGGACCGCCCGGATCACCGGGGGCAGCCCCGGCGGTTGAGCGGCGACGGCGCCGGCCATCAGCGGGTCGTACGGGTCGTCCAGCAGCAGCTGGTCCTTGGTCCCGAAGTGGCGGTAGAAGGTCATCTCGGTGACCCCGGCCGCGGCCGCGATCTGCGCCACCGTCGTCGCCTCGTAGCCCTGCCGGGCGAACAGCTCCAGGGCCGCGGTCTGCAACCGGGCCCGGGTGCGCTGGGTCCGGCTAGTCGCCGTCTCACGAATGGTCATGAGCAAATGTTAGTCACTAACATTTGCCCGCACAAGGGTCAGTCCAGCGGCCGCAACTCGTCGGCGTAGGACACCGCCCGGCGCCGGAGCTGCCCGCCCGGCCCCAGGGTGTACTGGCCCATCCGCCACAGCGGCGGCGAGTAGGCGTGCACCGAGACGCTGCCCGGATCCCGGCCGGTCAGGCGGTGGATGTGATCCGGTCCGAAGCCGAACACCTCCCCGGCGACCACGTCGGTGCGGATGCTGTCCTGGGCGACGGCCAGGTTGTGCTCGGTGAGCGCCCCGCGCAGCACCGCGACCGCCCCCGAGGAGATGTCGTGGTCGTGCCAGCCGGTGTCGTTCTCCGGCGTCCAGCACAGCAGCCAGACGTCGACGTGGCTGTCCCGGTGCAGGCTGACGTAGTGCCGCTTGTCGTCGCTGAACGCGATGTGCGGTGCCAGCGGCCCGGGATCGCTGGCCACCGAGCTGGCCAGCTCGACCAGCTCGTCCGGATCCAGGTCACGGCCGGGCAGGTTCTCCAGGGTGAGCCGGCCGGCCTGCTGCGCGAGCGAGCGGGCCTGCCGGGCGGCGACGGTCACGCCGTCCAGGCGGCCGGCCACGTCGGCGGCCGGGTCGATCGGGTCGATGTCGGGGGTGCGGTCCAGGGTCTGGGTTGCGGTGCCGGTCATGGTCGTTCTCCGGTCAAAAGTCGGTACGGATTGGTCTGCGTGAAGGCGGTCCGGGCGGCCTCGCCCAGGTCGGTGCGATGCGGTGTGCCGTAGGGGCGGTCGCTGCCCACCACGATCGGGTCGACGCCGACGGCGCGGGTGAGGGCGTCCACGCCCTGCCGCGAGTACGAGGACGTCTCCACGAAGGTGTGCGGGTCCACCGTGACGGTGCGGCCGGCGCGGGCCTGGAATCGCTCGTGGTGGACCGGAGCGAGACCCGCGCCGGCCGCGAAACACACGCGCAGGGAAGGGAACTGGGACCGGCCGGCGGCGAACCAGGCCCACCAGGCGGCCTGCAACTGGGTCGGGTAGTCGACGACGGCGGCCCACCAGGCCGGCCGGTCGGCGCCGGCCGCGGGCACCGGTCCGGGGTGGACGAACACCGGACGGTCGGCCGCCTGAACCAGCGCCAGCACCTCGCCGAGCCGCTCGACGTCGGCCGGGCCGGCCAGCGCGGTCGCCGGGATCTGCAGGCCGACGAAGCCCTGGGCCAGCTGCTGCCGCAGCGCGGTCAGATCCGGGTCGCGACCGGCGACCGAGGCCCAGGCGTCGAAGTCGGGCCGCAACCGGGCGACCCCGTCGTGCCAGGCGGCCAACAGGGGTGCGGCCTGCTCCGGCGGCAGGTCCTCGATGCCCAGCGGGCTGGACAGGCCGAGCACGATCCGGCCGGACTCGGTGGCCCGACGGCTTTGCGGATCGTGGTCGGCCGGGTCGACCTGATACGCGGGTTCACCGGGCAGGTACAGCGTCCAGCCGTCGAGCCGGGGTGGGACGCTGCACCGGCGCAACGCCTCGATCAGGTCGACCGGCCACAGGTGTTGATGAATGTCGATGGTGCGGGGAGCCGTCATGGCCCGTGCCCTTCGCGGGGTTGCCAGGAATGATGCCGAGGAGTGCCGAGAGCACTGCCCCGCACCCGAGAAGGGCTGGGGATCAGTGCCGGATTCAGCGGCAACAGATGGCGCTGGCGACCCGGTTCAGGTCGACGTGCCGGCGGCGGTGTTCACACCGGCTCAGGACAGCGGCGGACGCGGACACACTCCGCTCGGTCCCGCGCTGCATGCGGCGAGACTAGGCAGCGGCGGACGACCCTGTCAACGAGCGACATGCTGGTAGGTTGCCATCCAGACACGGGGTGCCCGGACGACGGGCTGAGAACCACACCCGTAACCACCTGATCTAGGTCATGCTAGCGAAGGGATGTCGTCATGACTGTCCGCGTTCTGTCCATCGCCGGGTCCGATCCCTCCGGCGGGGCCGGCATCCAGGCCGACCTGAAAACCTTTGCCGCCCAAGGCACTTACGGCATGGCCGTGATCGCCTCGCTGACCGCGCAGAACACCGCCGGGGTGCGGGGGGTGTTCAGCCCGCCGGCCTCTTTCCTGGCCCAGCAGCTGGACGCGATCAGTGACGACATCGCCGTGGACGCGGTGAAGATCGGCATGCTCGGCTCGGCCGAGAACATCGCCGTCGTCGATACCTGGTTGGCCACCCACCGCCCGCCGTTCGTGGTGCTGGACCCGGTGATGGTCGCCACCAGCGGCGACCGGCTGCTGGACGAGAACGCCGAGTCCGCGTTGCGCGCATTGCTGCCCCGGGCCGACCTGCTCACCCCGAACGTCGCCGAGCTGGCCGTGCTGGTGGGTGACGAGCCGGCCCGGGATCTGGACGGGGCCATCGCCCAGGGCAAGGCGTTGGCCTCCAGCACCGGGGCGCAGGTCCTGGTCAAGGGCGGCCATCTGGGCTCGGCCGGCGCCGACGGCGATCAGCTGGCCACCGACGCCCTGGTCGGGCCGGACGGCTCGGTGACCCTGGTGCCCGGCCCGTGGGTGTCGACCACGAACACCCACGGCACCGGCTGCTCCCTGTCGTCCGCGCTGGCCGCGTTGCGGCCGCAGCGCGAGTCCTGGGCGGCCGCGGCGGTCGACGCCAAGGCCTGGCTGACCGGTGCCCTGGCCGGTGGGGCGGCGCTGGGCGTCGGTCAGGGCCGGGGGCCGGTGGATCATCTGCACGCGCTGTTCCCGGCCACCTTCTCCACCCAGGAGTGGTCGCGGATCGCGCCGATCCGGGCGGCCATCGAGACCATGCCGTTTATCGTCGCGCTGGCCGACGGGTCGCTGCCCTGGGTCAACTTCCGCTTCTACCTCGCCCAGGACGCCCAGTACCTGCGCGAGTACGCCCGCTGCCTGGCCCGGGTGGCCGCGCTGGCCCCGGACCAGGACGCGCAGGAGTTCTTCGCGCATTCCTCGGCGGCCGCGTTGGAGGCCGAGATGGGCCTGCACCGGACCCTGCTGACCGCGCACGGCGAGTCGCTCAGCGGAATCGAGACCTCGCCGGTGACCACCGCGTACCTGGATCACCTGCACCGGTGCTGCGCGACCGGCTCGTACGCCGAGGCGGCCGCCGCGGTGTTGCCCTGTTTCTGGCTCTACCAGCACATCGGCGAGCGGCTGGGCGTGCTGCAGGCCCAGCGGTCCTCGGCCGATGCGCATCCCTATGCCGCCTGGATCGAGACCTACGCCGACCCGGCCTTTGCCGCGGCCACCACGTCCGCGATCGGGTTCGCCGACCGCGCCTTCCAGGCCGGCTCACCCGCCGAGCGGGACGCGATGATCGCCGCCTTCGAGCGCTCCAGCCGGTACGAGTGGATGTTCTTCGCGCAGGGCACCGACCTGCCGGCCTGGCCCGTCTGAGCCCGCCCGCCGGGCCGACGCGGGTTCGGCACCGGCGGGCGGCGCTGTCGCGGCGGCGGTGACACTTCCCTGACGGTTCGCTGACCGGAAAATCAACGTGCCGTTGGGCAGCCAAGGGTGACCCGTGGTGGTGACCATCGGGTTGAGTGGGTGTCGGGTTTAGGCGGCCGCGGTCAGGGTGACGTTGAAGCCGAGGGCTTCGAGTTGCCGGACGTGGTTACGGGTTCGGCGTCCGATGTCGATGCGTTGGTCGTTGAAGTCGACGCCGAGGTCGTGGAAGGTCGTGCCGGGGTTGGCGAGCAGGTGCCAGATGATGACAAGGATGGATCGGGCGATCGCGACGATCGTCTTGAGTTTGCCGCGGCGTTTGATCAGGCGTCGATAGCGTTCTCCCAGGAAGGTTTGGGTCTTGCCGCCGGTCGCGGCCGCTTCACCAAGCACGGCGCGCAGGTAACGGTTGCCCTTGCCGGTCTTACCGGTGGTTGATCGTTTCCCGGACTGGATCGTGCGGGGGCACAGCCGGGTCCAGGACACCAGATGGCCAGCGGTCGGGAACCGGCTCATGTCCAGCCCGATCTCGGCGATGATGACCTGTGCGTTGCTCGGGCCGATCCCGGGTATCTGGTCCAGGATCTTGATCATGTCTGCGGCCGTCGGCGGTTTCCGGCGCTGGGCCGCCTCGTCGGCGGGTGCGTTCGCCCCCGTACCGGGCCGAGCTTGGCCATCCGGTGCGGGGCGGTCCGGATCGGGGGTATGACCGGCCGGCAAGCTGGCCAGGAGTGCCTCGATGCGTGCGGTCAGGACGTCGATCTGATCGGTCAGCGTGTCGATCTGATGCAGCAGCATCCGGGCCAGCTCGGCGTGATGATCGTCGAACTGACCGGTCAGCGACTCGACCAGGTCGGCGTGCTTGAGCCGCATCCGGCCGCGGGCCATGCCGGCCAGAACCCGCGGGTCCCGCTGGCCCGCGATCAGGGCCTCGATCATGTCCCGGACGGACAGGGTGTCGATCCTGCTCGCCACGGAGGTGACCTTGATCAGGGCGTCCTCCAGCAGCTTCTCCAGCCGTTGCCAGTACCTGGTCCGGTCGCCGGTCAGATCGGCCCGCATCCGGGTGTAGTCGCGCAACTGCCGGATCTGCGCTGATGGCACGAACGATGGACGCAGCAGCCCCTTCTCGGTGAGCTTGGCCAACCACACACTGTCCAGCTTGTCCGTTTTGGGACGACCGGGGACGTTCTTGACATCGCGGGCATTGACCAACTGCACGTCCAGGCCATGAGCTTCCAGCAGATAGAACCAGATCCGCCAGTAGTCCGAAGTCGATTCCAGGGTCACCTTCTCGATGCCCTGGTCTGACAGCTGTGCGGCCAGGCCCAGGACCGCTCCGGTTCGGGCCGGGACGTCCCAGACTTTGCTCACTCGCCGACCCGTCCCGGACGCGGCTGGTACGCGAACGCAGACTGTGCCCGAGTCCTTGCCCACGTCGACCGCGCAGACCCGCTGCACGATCCGTTCGTGAGGTTCGTCGAGGATCTCCTCGACCTGTTTGGTCATCACACCGCGTGTCTCCCTTCCCGAGCGTGCACCACCACCACGGCGGGCTGCCCGGGGGCCTCGGTCGGGAACCGAAAATCTGACCGGCGTGCTCGAAGCAACAGTGCGTGACCCGTCAAGGTCGGGCCCCGGCGCCAGACTGATCAACGGGCTCGAAGCTCAAGCGAACGAATCGGCGTCGACAGGCAACCCACCACCCATTTTCACGCCGTCGTGGCGTCACCGGAAGGGACAGGGTGACTGATCAAAGCCGCGGCCAGGCCCAGGAAATGCCCGGTTCCGCGCGGCTTTCGTCCGCGAACCAGCGCGGCCCCCGGCGGTTCGCTGACCGGAAAATCAACGTGCCGTTGGGCAGCCAAGGGTGACCCGTGGTGGTGACCATCGGGTTGAGTGGGTGTCGGGTTTAGGCGGCCGCGGTCAGGGTGACGTTGAAGCCGAGGGCTTCGAGTTGCCGGACGTGGTTACGGGTTCGGCGTCCGATGTCGATGCGTTGGTCGTTGAAGTCGACGCCGAGGTCGTGGAAGGTCGTGCCGGGGTTGGCGAGCAGGTGCCAGATGATGACAAGGATGGATCGGGCGATCGCGACGATCGTCTTGAGTTTGCCGCGGCGTTTGATCAGGCGTCGATAGCGTTCTCCCAGGAAGGTTTGGGTCTTGCCGCCGGTCGCGGCCGCTTCACCAAGCACGGCGCGCAGGTAACGGTTGCCCTTGCCGGTCTTACCGGTGGTTGATCGTTTCCCGGACTGGATCGTGCGGGGGCACAGCCGGGTCCAGGACACCAGATGGCCAGCGGTCGGGAACCGGCTCATGTCCAGCCCGATCTCGGCGATGATGACCTGTGCGTTGCTCGGGCCGATCCCGGGTATCTGGTCCAGGATCTTGATCATGTCTGCGGCCGTCGGCGGTTTCCGGCGCTGGGCCGCCTCGTCGGCGGGTGCGTTCGCCCCCGTACCGGGCCGAGCTTGGCCATCCGGTGCGGGGCGGTCCGGATCGGGGGTATGACCGGCCGGCAAGCTGGCCAGGAGTGCCTCGATGCGTGCGGTCAGGACGTCGATCTGATCGGTCAGCGTGTCGATCTGATGCAGCAGCATCCGGGCCAGCTCGGCGTGATGATCGTCGAACTGACCGGTCAGCGACTCGACCAGGTGTTGACCGGCGCTCTACATGGCGATGTTGGCATCGTCGTTGTTGACGATGGTCTGGGTGTTGAAAGGCCCCGCCCGGTGGTGGTGGGCGGGGCCTTGGTGGTCATGGCGGCGGGGTCGTCGTCAATGTGAGGGTCATTCGCCTCCTGTTTCGGCGATCGCGGCCCGGGCTGATTTCTCGTCGACGATGGCCTGGTTGCGGGCGAACGCCGCGGTCAGGGCGTTGATCGCGAGGTTGTTGATGGCGCGGGGGTAGCCGCGGGCGGCGTTGTGGATCAGGGTGGTGGCGTCGCCGCTGAACAGGGTGTCGCTGCGGCCGGCGATCTTGAGGTGGTGGGTGAGGTAGTCCGCGGTTTCCTGGTCGGTCATCCCGGTCAGGGTGCAGCGCACCGAGATCCGTTGGTCCAGCGCGGCGAGCACGCCGAGGCGCAGCCGGTGCCGCAGGGTGGGTTGCCCGACGAGCAGCGCGGCGAACGGGCTGCCGGAGTCCATGTCGTGGTTGGACAGCATGCGCAGTGCTTCGAGTTGCTGGTTGTCCAACAGGTGCGCCTCATCGATCACGACCACGGGGGTGCGGCCGCGTTCGGCGTGTTCGGCCGCGAGGGCGTCGGCGGCTTGCGGGGCCAGGATCGAGGTGTAGAACGACGGGGTCCGGCCCAGGGCGGCGACGATGTGGTGGAGCATGCCGCGGACCCCGACGGACGGGTTGGGCAGGTAGATGACGACGTGCCGGCTGCTGTCCAGGGCGGCGGTGGCGGCGCGGACGGCGACGGTCTTGCCGGCGCCGACCTCGCCGGTGATCACGCCGAGGGCGTGTTGGTCGACGCACCAGCTGATCCGGGCGATCGCTTCGCCCAGTCCGCGGTGCCGATGCAGCATGCCCGGGGCCAGGTTCCGGCCGAACGGCATCCGGGTGAAGCCGTAGTGGGCCTGAAGGCGTTGCACGCTCACCGGGCCACCGCCTGACCATCGTCGTTGCCGTCGTTGCCGTCGTTGCCGTCGTTGCCGTTGAGGTCGGCCAGGGCGTCGTCGATGCTGCGCTGCCCGGGCAGCTCACCTGGGTAGAGGGCGTGATAGTTGATCTTCTGGTCGGCACTGATCTGTTGCTGGTGGTCCTGCGCGACCAGCGCCAGGTAGTCGATCCCCGTCCGCGGTGTCGTTGCCGGTTCAGGGGTCTCGGGTCTGGCCTTGGGATGGGTGTGCCGGGTGATCCGATGCGGCACCGCCGGCCCGTGGTCCCGGCCGTCGTAGCGGACCCGCAGGGTTTCCAGATCGAACGGGGAGAACACCAACTCGACTTTCCGACCGACCAGCCCCGCCTGAACCTGGTAGGTGTTGCCGTGCAGCGACACCGTCGCGGTCCTGGTGACCACGCGTTGTTCGGACCACAGGAACGCCTCGGTCAGATCCGCGGGGGTCGGCATCGCCGGAGACCGGCCGGCCCGCTGCCACCCGTCGGTCCAGCGTTGCAAGGGGCTCTGCCCGGTCTCGGAATGCACGTGGTGGTGATAGGACGCCTCGACCCAGGCGGTGAACAACCCGTTGAGTTCCAGCAGGGCGCCGGCGGGGGTCATCCCGGTATCCCGGATCTGGTCGGCGGTGCTGTCATCGATCTCGACCAGGAACTGGTCGCGCACGCTGCGGAACCAGCGTTCGATCTTGCCCCGCCCCTGCGGCTGCCCCGGACGGCTGTGGACGAGCCGGATCCCGAGCACCGCGCAGGCCCGCAGCAGCCAGTTGTCGACGAACGCGGACCCGTTGTCGACGTAGACCGAGCCGGGGACGCCGCGGCTGCCCAACGCGGGTTGCAGGGCCGCGGCCAGCCGGACGGTGTCCTCGGCGAACCCGAACCGATACCCCACGGCCACCCGGCTGTGGTCGTCCAGGAACGCGAACAAGTACGTTTTCCGGCCGGCGACCCTGGGCCCGTGCAGGGCGTCGCCGACCCACCGTTCGTTGCAATCGGCCGCTTCGAACCGGCCGAACACGGCCGGCCCGGCGCCGCCGGGCACCATCAGGTCCAGCCGGTGGAAATGCCGCAGCAGCGTCGTTTCCGACGGTGACCAGCCGGTCGAGGATCGCAGGATCCGGGCGACCTGGGCGACCGTGCGGGCCGGGTTCTCCCGTTTCAGACCGGCGGCCAGCTCGAACACGCCGGTGTCGATCCGGGTGCCGGGTTCCCGGGGCGACGGGCACAGACCTTCGAACCCGCCGGCCCGGTACCGGCGGATCCACCGGTCCAACGACTCCCGCGAGTATCGGACCCGGCCGCCGAACGGGCCGTCGTGTTCCCGGTCGGCGATCGCCCGAACGACCCGTCCGCGTTGCTTGGTCGACAGGCCCGGTTCCAGCGCCGGGCAGATCAACTGATATCGGAACAACGCGATCTGCTGCGCCCGTTCCCGCTGCTTGACCGTGTCCACACTCATCAACCACACCCGTCCTCGTCGTCGCTTCACCGCCCGGCAGGTGTTGCCGGGCAACGGCCTTCGCGACGATCCCGGACCAACACCGGTGACGTCAGGGGCAACTCGTGTTGATCAACACGGTGTCGAGAGCCGGGGCCAACCCGGGGACAGGAGCCGGCCGCCCGAGGACGCACAGGCGACCTGTCCGGCCGTCACTGTGCCGACCAAACCGGCCGACCCGAACCGGGACGCGATCGCCACCCAGGCCGCGGCGACCGCGGCCACCACGTCCCGCCAGGCGTCGCCAGTCGCGTCCGGGGCCGGCTGGTCCACCCCGGCCCGCCGGGCAGCGACGGTGAAGTGCACCCGCACCGGCTCCAACCGGGTGCTCATCCGTCGCAACCAGCCCCGGACCGTCGGCGCCGGCGCCCCGACCAGGACGGCGACCGCCCGGTGCCCGTGGCCGGCCGACCGGGCGACCAGCGCCGCCCAGATCACCGCGGCCGCGTCGGCCCGCCGCAGCAGCACCGTGACCGGCAGCAGCACGTGCGTGATCAGGCACGACGAACACCTGGCTCGGCGGGGCCGCAGTAACCCGACGCCTCGGACGTCACGCCGGCGAGCCCACCCCCAAGGGGCCAGCACACCTGGGCAGACCGGGCACGGCACGCCGCCGCCCGTCAGCCGGGACTCGACCAGATCCTGATTCGCCTCTACCGTGACCAACGGGTGCCTCCGTGCATCCGAGCACGGCCCTCCCGCACAGGTCTTCCCGGACACGTCGGCGGGAGGGCCGTTGTCCATTTCCGATGCTGGTCACACTGACGGTGACGACGACCGGACTCAACCCGCCAGCACACCCGCGCACGTTCGTCGGCAGCACCCATGACGAAAGACAGGTCAGCGGCCGTCATCCAGAGCGGTGGTCAACACCAGGTCGGCGTGCTTGAGCCGCATCCGGCCGCGGGCCATGCCGGCCAGAACCCGCGGGTCCCGCTGGCCCGCGATCAGGGCCTCGATCATGTCCCGGACGGACAGGGTGTCGATCCTGCTCGCCACGGAGGTGACCTTGATCAGGGCGTCCTCCAGCAGCTTCTCCAGCCGTTGCCAGTACCTGGTCCGGTCGCCGGTCAGATCGGCCCGCATCCGGGTGTAGTCGCGCAACTGCCGGATCTGCGCTGATGGCACGAACGATGGACGCAGCAGCCCCTTCTCGGTGAGCTTGGCCAACCACACACTGTCCAGCTTGTCCGTTTTGGGACGACCGGGGACGTTCTTGACATCGCGGGCATTGACCAACTGCACGTCCAGGCCATGAGCTTCCAGCAGATAGAACCAGATCCGCCAGTAGTCCGAAGTCGATTCCAGGGTCACCTTCTCGATGCCCTGGTCTGACAGCTGTGCGGCCAGGCCCAGGACCGCTCCGGTTCGGGCCGGGACGTCCCAGACTTTGCTCACTCGCCGACCCGTCCCGGACGCGGCTGGTACGCGAACGCAGACTGTGCCCGAGTCCTTGCCCACGTCGACCGCGCAGACCCGCTGCACGATCCGTTCGTGAGGTTCGTCGAGGATCTCCTCGACCTGTTTGGTCATCACACCGCGTGTCTCCCTTCCCGAGCGTGCACCACCACCACGGCGGGCTGCCCGGGGGCCTCGGTCGGGAACCGAAAATCTGACCGGCGTGCTCGAAGCAACAGTGCGTGACCCGTCAAGGTCGGGCCCCGGCGCCAGACTGATCAACGGGCTCGAAGCTCAAGCGAACGAATCGGCGTCGACAGGCAACCCACCACCCATTTTCACGCCGTCGTGGCGTCACCGGAAGGGACAGGGTGACTGATCAAAGCCGCGGCCAGGCCTAGGAAATGCCCGGTTCCGCGCGGCTTTCGTCCGCGAACCACCGCGGTTCGCTGATCAAAGCCGCGGCCAGGCCCAGGAAACGTCCGGTTCCGCGCGGCTTTGATCAGTCACCCTGTCCCTTCCGGTGACGCCACGACGGCGTGAAAATGGGTGGTGGGTTGCCTGTCGACGCCGATTCGTTCGCTTGAGCTTCGAGCCCGTTGATCAGTCTGGCGCCGGGGCCCGACCTTGACGGGTCACGCACTGTTGCTTCGAGCACGCCGGTCAGATTTTCGGTTCCCGACCGAGGCCCCCGGGCAGCCCGCCGTGGCGGTGGTGCACCTCAGGGAAGGAGCGACGCGGTGTGATGACCAAACAGGTCGAGGAGATCCTCGACGAACCCCATGAACAGATCGTGCAGCGGGTCTGCGCGATCGACGTGGGCAAGGACTCGGGCACAGTCTGCGTTCGCGTACCAGCCGCGTCCGGGACGGGTCGGCGAGTGAGCAAAGTCTGGGACGTCCCGGCCCGAACCAGAGCGGTCCTGGGCCTGGCCGCACAGCTGTCAGACCAGGGCATCGAGAAGGTGACCCTGGAATCGACCTCGGACTACTGGCGGATCTGGTTCTATCTGCTGGAAGCTCATGGCCTGGACGTGCAGTTGGTCAATGCCCGCGATGTCAAGAACGTCCCCGGTCGCCCCAAAACGGACAAGCTGGACAGTGTGTGGTTGGCCAAGCTCACCGAGAAGGGGCTGTTGCGTCCATCGTTCGTGCCATCAGCGCAGGTCCGGCAGTTGCGCGACTACACCCGGATGCGGGCCGATCTGACCGGCGACCGGACCAGGTACTGGCAACGGCTGGAGAAGCTGCTGGAGGACGCCCTGATCAAGGTCACCTCCGTGGCGAGCAGGATCGACACCCTGTCCGTCCGGGACATGATTGAGGCCCTGATCGCGGGCCAGCGGGACCCGCGGGTTCTGGCCGGCATGGCCCGCGGCCGGATGCGGCTCAAGCACGCCGACCTGGTCGAGTCGCTGACCGGTCAGTTCGACGATCATCACGCCGAGCTGGCCCGGATGCTGCTGCATCAGATCGACACGCTGACCGATCAGATCGACGTCCTGACCGCACGCATCGAGGCACTCCTGGCCAGGTTGCCGGCCGGTAACACCCCCGATCCGGACCGCCCCGCACCGGATGGCCAAACTCGGCCCGGTACGAGGGCGAACGCACCCGCCGACGAGGCGGCCCAGCGCCGGACACCGCCGACGGCCGCAGACATGATCAAGATCCTGGACCAGATACCCGGGATCGGCCCAAGCAACGCACAGGTCATCATCGCCGAGATCGGGCTGGACATGAGCCGGTTCCCGACCGCTGGCCATCTGGTGTCCTGGACCCGGCTGTGCCCCCGCACGATCCAGTCCGGGAAACGATCAACAACCGGTAAGACCGGCAAGGGCAACCGTTACCTGCGCGCCGTGCTCGGTGAAGCGGCCGCGACCGGCGGCAAGACCCAAACCTTCCTGGGAGAACGCTATCGACGCCTGATCAAACGCCGCGGCAAACTCAAAACGATCGTCGCCATCGCCCGATCCATCCTTGTCATCATCTGGCACCTGCTCGCCAACCCCGGCACGACCTTCCACGACCTCGGCGTCGACTTCAACGACCAACGCATCGACATCGGACGCCGAACCCGTAACCACGTCCGGCAACTCGAAGCCCTCGGCTTCAACGTCACCCTGACCGCGGCCGCCTAAACCCGACACCCACTCAACCCGATGGTCACCACCACGGGTCACCCTTGGCTGCCCAACGGCACGTTGATTTTCCGGTCAGCGAACCCGCGACCCGCCAACCCGCGATCAGCGAACCCACCAGGGCGGGCGTCAGCCCAGGCGAGTGGCCAGGTTCTCGTCCAGGGCCACCAGGAAGTCCTCGGTGGTCAGCCACTCCTGGTCCGGACCGACGAGCAGGGCCAGGTCCTTGGTCATCTTGCCGCCCTCGACGGTCTTGATGACGACATCTTCGAGGGCCTCGGCAAAACCGGTGACCTCCGGCGTGCCGTCGAGCTTGCCGCGGTGCTTGAGGCCGCCGGTCCAGGCGTAGATCGAAGCGATCGGGTTGGTCGAGGTCGGCTTGCCCGCCTGGTGCTGCCGGTAGTGCCGGGTGACGGTGCCGTGCGCGGCCTCGGCCTCGACGGTCTTGCCGTCCGGGGTCATCAGCACGGAGGTCATCAGGCCGAGCGAGCCGAAGCCCTGGGCCACCGTGTCCGACTGGACGTCGCCGTCGTAGTTCTTGCAGGCCCAGACGTAGCCGCCCTCCCACTTCAGGGCGGAGGCGACCATGTCGTCGATCAGCCGGTGCTCGTAGGTGATGCCGGCCTCCTTGAAGGCCCCGATGAACTCGGCGTCGAACACCTCCTGGAACAGGTCCTTGAACCGGCCGTCGTAGGCCTTGAGGATCGTGTTCTTGGTGGACAGGTACACCGGGTACTTGCGGGACAGACCGTAGTTCAGCGAGGCCCGGGCGAAGTCGCGGATCGAGTCGTCCAGGTTGTACATCGCCTGCGCGACACCGGAACTGGGCGACTCGAAGACCACGTGCTCGATCGGCTTGGAGCCGTCCTTGGGCGTGAAGGTGATGGTCAGGGTGCCCTCGCCGGGGAACCGGAAGTCGGTGGCCCGGTACTGGTCGCCGTAGGCGTGGCGGCCCACGATGATCGGCTTGGTCCAGCCGGGGACCAGCCGGGGGATGTTGGAGATGATGATCGGCTCGCGGAAGATCACGCCGCCGAGAATGTTGCGGATGGTGCCGTTGGGCGAGCGCCACATCTTCTTGAGGCCGAACTCCTCCACCCGGGCCTCGTCCGGGGTGATGGTGGCGCACTTGACGCCCACGCCGTGCTTCTGAATGGCGTGCGCGGCATCGATGGTGATCTGGTCGTTGGTGTCGTCCCGGCTCTCGATCCCCAGGTCGTAGTACTCCAGGTTCACGTCCAGGTACGGCAGGATCAGCTTCTCCTTGATGAACTGCCAGATGATCCGGGTCATCTCGTCGCCGTCCAGCTCGACGACCGTTCCCTCGACCTTGATCTTCGCCATATGCCGCGTACTCCTTCTCGATACCAGTCCGAACTGCTGCGCCCAGGTCCTGCCACGGGCCCGGGACAAGGCTCGACACGGGCCCGAAGAGTGGTGCGAGATCTCCGCGCAGACCGTACCGTCAGGACAGGTGCATGCGCGTCGGCGGGTCGGGGAAACAGCTCACGGACAAGTCAGTACCCGGCAAGTGTGGGGGGACGCATGGGGTCAGCCGCAGCCGGCAGCCAGCGGAGTTTCTCGGGAGATCGCAAGGCCGCCTGGGAGGGATTGCTGCAGTGCCAGGCCCGGCTGATGCAGCGCCTGGGGCAGGAACTGGAGGACGCGGGCAAGATCCCGCTGTCCACCTATGACGTGCTGGTTCAGCTCGCGGAGCACGGCGGCCGGCTGCGCCTGCGGGACCTGGTCGACCGGGTGGTGCTGTCCCAGCCGGGGCTGTCCCGCAAGGTCGCCCGGCTGGCCGACGAGGGGCTGGTCGAGCGCCTGCCGGACCCGCACGACGGCCGCGGCGTGGTGGTCAAGCTCACTCGCGCCGGACGGGCCGCCCTGCGCAGCGCCGCCGTCGTGCACATCGCGGGCGTGGAGCGGGCCTTCACCGATCAGATCTCCGACCAGGAGGCGGCCGTGCTGGCCGGCGTGTTCGGCCGGTTGCTGCAGGAGCCGTGACCGCCGGCGGTCAGGGCACCGTGACGGCCAGGGTCGCCATCATCGCCCCGACCAGCAGGTAGAAGCTGACGTCGAAGCCCTTGCCGCGCACCGCCAGCACCCCGATCACCCGCTCGGACAGCACCGCCCGCAGCAGCCCGGCCAGCAGCATGGCCAGGGCCAGGGCCGCGGTACCGCGCCGCCAGTAGGCCAGCGCGATCAGCACCAGCCCGAACGCCACGATGGCCAACACGATGGTGATCGGGATGGCCCGCACCATCGCCCGGCCGGTGGTCATCGGGCCTGATCGACGGCCGGTTCGCGAGCCCCGGCGGCCTCGACCAGATTGGTCAGCAGCATGGCCCTGGTCATCGGGCCGACCCCACCCGGATTGGGCGCGAGGAACCCGGCCACCTCGCCGACGCCGGGGGCCACGTCGCCGACGATCTTGCCGTCGACCCGGCTGACCCCCACGTCCAGCACCGCCGCGCCCGGCTTGACCATGTCGGCCGTCACCAGGGCGGGGGCGCCGGCCGCGGCGACGACGACATCGGCCTGCCGGACCAGCGCGGCCAGGTCGCGGGTGCCGGTGTGGCACAGGGTGACGGTCGCGTTCTCGCTGCGCCGGGTCAGCAGCAGGCCCAGCGGGCGGCCCACGGTGATCCCGCGGCCGATCACCACCACGTGCGCGCCGGCCAGCCGGACCCGGTAGCGGCGCAGCAGCTCGATGATGCCGATCGGGGTGCAGGGCAGCGGCGCGGCGTGGCCCAGGACCAGCGACCCCAGGTTGTACGGGTGCAACCCGTCCACGTCCTTGGCCGGATCGACCCGGGACAGGATCGCGAACTCGTCCAGGCCGGTGGGCTGCTGAACCAGGAACCCGGTGCAGGCGGGGTCGGCGTTGAGCTCGTCGACGACGGCCTCGACCTGCGCCTGGGTGGACCCGGCCGGCAACTCGCGTTGGATGCTGGCGACGCCGATCTCGGCGCAGTCCCGGTGCTTGGCGGCGACGTACCAGCGGCTGGCCGGGTCGTCGCCGACGAGCACGGTGCCCAGGCCGGGCACGATCCCCCGGGCGGCCAGGGCCGCGACCTGCTCCCGCAGTTCCAGCTTGATCGCGGCCAGGGTGGCTCGGCCGTCCAGCAGCACGGCGGTCATGAATCGATCACGAACGGCACTATCTCACCCCGCCGCGTCCGACCGGACGGCGATCTCCGGGCCGAGTGTCGCGCCGCCCTCGAGCGTGAGGCCGTCGCCGCTCCAGAACTTGCCCGGGTCGTACCAGTTCTGCGGCCGGTGCCCGGGCAGCAGGCCCATCGCCTGGTAGGTCGCCGCAACCACCTCGGCGCAGTAGATCGTCTCGGTGTCCTTGTGGTAGCGCAGCCGGCCGGTGGCCCAGCTCTTGGTCAGCTTCCAGGTGCTCGGGAACGGCGCGCCGTCCAGCCGGGCGATGGTGGTGAGCACTGCGTCCTCCATGGCCGCGGTGGCCTCCGGCACCAGTTGACGGAACCAGGCCTGGGCGCCGTACCGGGTGTCCCAGACGGTCACCGCGTCCCGCAGGTCGTGCAGCTGCACCCCGCGCTGGCGCTTGCCGGCCCACAGATCCGGCAGGGAACGCCCCAGTTCGGCGTGCCACATCAGCGGGGGCAGGTCGTCGATCACCACGGCCATGCCGACGTGGTTGACCGGCGCGTTGGTCAGGGTGCGGATGGTGCGGTCGGCCAGCGTCCGGCCGCGGAACAACCACACGTCGCCGGTGCGGGTGAGCTCCACCGCCTCGTCCAGGCTGGTCGATCCCGGGCGGGTCTGATCGGGCACCGGGTCAACCTAACCTCCGGCCGCACCTGCGGCCCGCAGCGGGCCGCCGTCCCGCTACCGTGACGCCGTGGCGAATCGGGTGTGGAAGTGGGTGGGGCTGGCCGGACTGGCCGGCGTCGCGGCCACCGGCGTGATCGTGGCCCGCGACCAGCGCGAGCGCCGGGCCTACGAACCGGACGATGTCCGGGCCCGCCTGCACGAGCGGGCCGCCGCCCTTTCGGCGGACCCGGCGGAGGACCCGGCAGCCGAACCGGCGGCCGAACCGGCGGCCGAACCGGCGGCCGAACCGGCGGCCGAACCGGCGGCCGAACCGGCGGCGGGGTCCGAATCCGCCGCTGCGCCGCACGGCACGGGCGCGCGCCGCTGGTGGTGGCCGTGGCGCCGCTGGCATCGGGTCACCCCGGACGCGTCCGCGCCGCCGGCCTGACCGGGTCGGGTCGGGATGCTCCTATGGTTGTCAAGCTGCTTTGGCGGGTCGTTTTTCTGCGGACGCGGACGTAAGCGCGAGGAAGACTTCTCGGGCGACATATCGCTTGAGGCAGCGGATGATCTCGGGCTTGGTCAGCCCCTGGGCGGTGCGTCGGGCGATGTAGTTCTTGGTTCGATCATCGGTGCCCATGCGGGTGATGACGATGCGCCAGAGTGCGCTATTGGCGGCTCGGTCTCCGCCGCGGTTGAG
Organism: Nakamurella multipartita DSM 44233; assembly: GCF_000024365.1. NCBI lineage: Bacteria > Bacillati > Actinomycetota > Actinomycetes > Nakamurellales > Nakamurellaceae > Nakamurella > Nakamurella multipartita. The sequence continues at coordinate 1,400,609 of NC_013235.1, read as the reverse complement.
CCGGTGCCGGGTCGTCCTGCCCGACGAAGCAGGCAAGGGCGCCACGCCGCACAGCATCGCGAAGGCGGCCTCGTTGGTGAGGCGGTCGGCATTCTCGCCGGCCGTGACGAGCATCTGCCCGGCCACGTCGGGACCGATGCCTTTGAGTGCGAGCAGCCCGGGGTTGATCTGGGCCACGAGCGGACCGAGCAGCTCGTCGAGATCGGCGATCTCGACGCTGAGCGCCCGGTGGCGCCGAGCAAGAGAGCGCAGCGCGATCTTGGTGGCCGTGCCCGGATCGCCGGCACCGGCACGGTCCGGCCGCTGGTCGGCGCAGACCTTGATCAGTTCTCGGTCGGGCAACGCCCGCAGCTGGGCGCGCAGCGATTCCGGTGCGGTGACGATCAGCGCCTTGATCTGTCGCTGCACGTCAGCGCGTTGCCCGACGGCCGAACGGCGCGCCACCCGCAATGCCCGCAGCGCCTCGACACGACCGTCTCGATGCTTGGGCAGCCCGGTGCGCACCCGGGCCAACGCGGCCCGGGCCGCAGCCTCGGCATCGACGGGATCGGATTTGCCCTGCCACCGGCGGGCCTTGCGGTCGGGCCGGTCGACCTCGACCATGGCCACGCCCTGGGCGGCCAGCAATCGGGCCAGGCCGGCCCCGTAGACACCGGTGCCCTCGACACCGACCAGCAGCAGCGTCCCGAACCCGCGCAGCCACCGTAGCAACGCCCGGTAGCCGGCGGCGTCGGTGGGGAACTGGGCCGACCCCAACACCCGCCCCGCGGTGTCCACCGCTGCCGCGGTGTGGGTGTCCTTATGGGTGTCCACACCGCCGACCACCTCGACCGCCGATGAGTCTGCTTGTCGCTCCGCTTGTACTGCTGTCATCGTTGACCTGCCGTCCTGTCGCTGAACCGGGAAGGGCGGCACGCGCCGGTCGGGCGGGCGGACAAGACAGTGACGGGGCCTCTGGCCAGGCTCCTATAAGGTCACGACGCCCGTCCGGCAGGTGCCGAGATCGCCGCCGAACCCCGGCCGACACATCCCGTTCAGGACACCACGGTCAGTCAGGGCACGAGTCAAGCCGAAGCTCGACGGCGATCCACCCCTACATCCTCACTGTCAGGCCAGGTCGGGTCGAAGCGGGTCGGAGCGGCGGGTGCGGGCGGTCAGCTGATCGCGGCGGGCGTCCGGTCGGACACGCCGAAGCGTCGGCTCATGGCCACGACGAACGCGCCGATGCCGATCACCGCGACGGCGATGCCCAGCACGTACAGGGCGACGCTGCCGTAGCCCCAGGGCTGCACGTGCGGGTTGAGGAACGGGTAGGGGTACCACCAGTCGTTGCCGGTGCGGAAGTCGTGCACCAGGGGCCCGCGGACCAGCGTGTAGATCGCCCAGATCACCGGGAAGACGATGATCGCGCCCAGCGTGGACCAGGGCGCCACCCGCCGTTTGGGCGCCAGGACGACGTCCAACAGCAGGAACAGCGGCGCCCACACGTGCAGGATCTCGTTCGACCAGGGCACCGTGCTGCCCTGCGGCAGCGGGATGTTGCGCAGCAGCAGGTTGTAGACCAGACCGGTGATCAGCATGTACGTGCTCACGCAGGCCAGCAGGACGGCGAACCATCGGGGATCCACGCGCGCCCGGGACAGGCCGATGATCCCGCCGATGGTCAGGGCCAGCACCGACCCGCAATTGGACGCGATGGTGAAGAAGCTGAAGAAGTCGATCACGGTCCCCGCGATCGGCCACCCCTTGTCCGCGGAGATCCCGACGCTGCGGATGAGCTGCCCGACGATGGCGGCGACCACGGCCGCGGCCATCGCGAATCGCAGCACCGACCAGACCAGGACCCAGGTCCGTCCCTGTCGCACTCGATCCTCCCCGCCATCTGCGAGAACGCGGCCGGTCCGGGTCCCGCGACCAGTTCTACCCGACCGGCCGGAACGCCCGCCGCGCGACAGGCCGAGGCCCGTGGACCGCCCCGGGTCGTCGGCGCCGGCGCCGGTCAGTCCTCGGCCGAGCCGATGGCCAGGCCGTGCGCGGCGGCGAACAGCACGGCCTGGTCGATGTCCACCCGGGCGCCGGTCAGCACGGCCGCCACCCACAGCCCGGCGTCGACCCGGGCGCCGCGCAGATCGGCGCCGGTCAGGTTGAGCCGCTCGGCCCGCGCGCCGGTCAGGTCGGCCCCGCGCAGGTCGCACCCGGACAGGTCGGCCCGCACCAGATTGGCCTCGCGCAGCCGCAAGCCGGACAGATCGACCCCGGCCAGGTTCGCCCCGGCCAGCGAGACCAGGGTCAGATCGCAGTCCCGGATGGTCAGCGGCCGGGTCCGGCAGTCGGTGAAGCTGGACCCGGTCAGCCGGCAGCCGTGCAGCGACATCCCGTGCAGCGCGGCCCGTTCGAACGTGCACGAGGCGAACGAGGTGGACCGGTGGGTGCTGTCGTACAGCTCGGTCCCCCGAAACCGGCAGTTGGTGAACGTCACCCGGCGGGTGTGCACCCCCACCAGGGCGGCCTCGGTGAAGTCGCACCCGGTGAAGGTGATGTCCGCCAGCTCCTGGCCGGTCAGGTCGACGTCGGCGAAATCCTCGTCCACGTACTCGGTCTCGGTCAGTTGCAGGGCCATTGCGGGCCGCCAGTCAGGTTCGGATCGTCCGGTCTCGACTCGTCAGTGGAAGAAGTGGCGGGTCCCGGTGAAGTACATGCTGACCCCGGCCTGCTCGGCCGCCGCGATGACCTCGGGGTCGCGGACCGAACCGCCGGGCTGCACGATCGCCCGCACCCCGGCGGCGATCAGGATCTCCGGGCCGTCGGCGAACGGGAAGAACGCGTCGGACGCGGCGACCGAACCACGGGCCCGCTCCCCCGCCCGTTCCACGGCCAGCCGAGCCGAATCGACCCGGTTGACCTGCCCCATGCCGATGCCCACCGACGCGCCGTCGGCGGCCAGCAGGATGGCGTTGGACTTCACCGATCGGCAGGCCCGCCAGGCGAAGACCAGGTCGGCCAGCGTCGCCTCGTCCACCGCCGGGCCGGCGGCCAGGGTCCAGGTCGCCGGATCGTCGCCGGGGGCGTCCAGCTGGTCCCGGCGCTGCGCGAGCACCCCGCCGGAAATCGACCGGAACTCGATCGGATCGGGCGCGGCGCCCTCCGGCATGACCAGCAGCCGGATGTTCTTCTTGCGGGTCAGCACCGTCACCGCGTCGGCCGAGAAAGCCGGGGCGAGCACCACTTCGGTGAACACGTCGGCGATCTGCTCGGCCATCTCCATGGTCACCGGGCGGTTCGCGGCGATCACCCCGCCGAAGGCCGACACCGGGTCGCACGCGTGGGCGAGCCGGTGGGCCCGGGCAATCGTGTCGTCGGCGCCACCGGTCACCGCGGCGATGCCACAGGGATTGGCGTGCTTGACCACGGCCACGGCCGGATCGGCGAAGTCGCCGACGGCCCGCCAGGCGGCGTCCACGTCGACGTAGTTGTTGTAGCTCATTTCCTTGCCGTGGAGCTGCTCGGCCGAGGCCAGCCCGACCCGCCAGTGCCGGTACAGCGCCGCCGCCTGGTGCGGGTTCTCCCCGTAGCGCAGCGTGGACATCTTGTCCCAGCTCGCCCCGGTGAACTCGGGCCAGCCGTCGGCTCCGGTCGTCGCCCCGCCCAGGTAGGAGGCGACGGCGATGTCGTAGGCGGCGGTGTGCGCGAACGCGGCCGCGGCCAGCGCCGCCCGCTGGGCCAGGGTGAACCCGCCGTCGGCCAGCGCCTGCTCGATGTCGGGGTAGCGCGCCGGGTCGACCACCACCGCCACCGACGGGTGGTTCTTGGCCGAGGCCCGGACCATGGCCGGGCCACCGATGTCGATCTGCTCGACGCACTCGTCGAACGAGGCGCCCGAGCGCACGGTCTGCCGGAACGGGTAGAGGTTGACCACCACCAGGTCGAACAGCTCGATGCCCAGCTCGTCGGCCTGGCGCAGGTGGTCGGGCAGCCGGGTGTCGGCCAGCAGGCCGCCGTGGATCGCCGGGTGCAGGGTCTTGACCCGGCCGTCCAGGCACTCCGGGAAGCCGGTCACCTGCTCGACCGGGGTGACCGGGATGCCGGCGTCGGCGATCGCCCGGGCCGACCCGCCGGTGGACACGATGCTCACCCCGGCGGCGTGCAGCGCGGCGGCCAACTCCAGCAGGCCGGACTTGTCCGACACCGACAGCAGGGCCCGCCGGATGGGCCGACGCCCGTCCTGGGTGCTCATCCCAGCATCACCTTTCGTCCGTTCACCGTGTAGGGCGCCGCCGTCAGGGCGGTCACCACGTCGACCAGCAGCGCTCGCTCGACGACCTTGATCCGTTCGTGCAGGGTGTCCGCGTCGTCGTCGTCGGCCACCGGCACCGCCCGTTGCGCGACGATCGGGCCGGCGTCCACCCCGGCGTCCACCAGGAAGACGGTGCAGCCGGTCAGCTTGACCCCGTGGGCCAGCGCGTCGGCCGGGGCGTGCATGCCCGGGAACGCCGGCAGCAGCGACGGGTGCGCGTTGATCACCTTGCTGGTGAAGGCGCCGTCGAAGGCGTCAAGGAACGTCGGCGCGAGCAGCTTCATGAAGCCGGCCAGCACGATCAGGTCCGGCGCGTAGGTGGCCACCGCGGCGGCCAGTGCGGCGTTCCAGGCCGGCCGGTCGGGATGGTCGGCGACCCGGCAGCTGAAGGTGGGCACGCCGGCCCCGGCGGCCCGGTCCAGGGCCACGCAGGACGAGCGGTCGGAACCGACCGCGGCCACCCGGAACGGCTTGGGATCGGGCGCATCCAGCAGCGCCTGCAGCAGCGTTCCGGAGCCGGACGCGAGGACGACCACGTTCTTGGGGTTCTCGACTGGGGGCACGACTGGTTCGGGATCTTCCTTCGGCAGGGAACGGCCGGGATCGGCCGGTTCAGGGTAATCGCCCGGCTGGGCACCCGAGCCGGCGCCCCGACCGGCCCGGCAAACCGGCTGATTTTGCCCCCGATCGCGCCTACCGTTGACGGCAGGACGCACGCCGAGGGGGTTGCCGACCGCCATGACCGATCAGTCGCCCCCGGCCGCGCACGGCCGGCACCGCAGGTCCCCGGCCCGCCGCCGCACCCTGACCGTGGTGGCCGTGGTGGTGGCCCTGGTGGCCGCGGCCGGCGTCATCACCTGGCTGGTGCGGTCCCGGTCGTCGACCGATCCCGCCGCCGGCCCGGCGGCGGTGACAGTGACGGCGGCGAGCCCGACCGGCAGCCCGTTCGACGGCGCGGCCGCCAGTGCCCCCGTGAGTGCGGGCGCGAGGTGCCCGGGTGAGCCGCTGACCGTCGCGGTCACGCCCGATCTCGCCCCCACACTGACCGCCTTCGCCGAGCGGCAGGACCTGACCGTGGCCGGATGCCCGGTGCGGATCGACGCCGTCGACCCGGCCCAGGTCGTCGACGGATCGGCGACCGCCGACGTGTGGATCCCCGACTCGTCCAGCTGGCTGCCCCGGGCGACGGCCGCCGGGCGCACCGTCGGGCCGGACGCCCCGTCCATCGCCACCAGTCCCGTCGTGTTCGCCCTGTCCGGTCAGGCCCAGCAACAGCTGGCCGCGGCCGGTGCATCGACCGATGTCGCCGGCCTGCTGGCCACCCGCAAGACGGCCGCGCCGATCCGGGTGGGCCTGCCCGACCCGCAACGGTCGGCGGCCGCGGTGGCGGCCACCCTGTCCGCCCGGGCCGCGGTCAGCGGCGCCACCGACGCCCGGCCCGCCCTGACCTGGGCGGTCCGCTCCAGCCCGGCCGACCTGCCGGTCGACGACGCTCAGCTGCTGGCCCGCCTAACGTCCGATCCGGGCACCGCGGTGCCGGTCACCGAGCAGTCGCTGCTCGCCTGGGATCAGGACCATCCGGACTCACCCGCCCGGGCGCTCTACCCCGGACCCGGCGGGTTCGCCATGGACTTTCCCGTCGTCGCCGTCGGCGGCGACCCGGCCGCCACGGCCGCCGCCCGCGAGCTGGCCACCGCCTTGACCACCGAACCGGCCCGCACCGCCCTGCTGGCGGCCGGTTTCCGCGCCCCGGATCAGACTCCGGGGCCGGCGATCAGCGCCGCCGGGGCCGCCAGCGGCATCGACCCGGCGTACCGGGAGACGTCGGACCCGCCCACCCCGCAGGCCGTCGACGACGCCATCCGCAGCGTCCAGGTGACCAACGAAGGCACCCGGATGCTGGCCGTCATGGACATCTCCGGGTCGATGCTGGCCCAGGTGCCGGGCACCAACGGCGCCGACCGGATCGACCTGGCCAAGGACGCCGCCGCTCGCGGCCTGGGCCTGTACCGGGCGGACAGCGACATCGGCCTGTGGGAGTTCTCCACCCGGCTCAGCCCGACCAGCGACCACCGCGAGCTCATCCCGATCAGCTCGCTCGGGCCGGACGGGCAGGGCAGCACCGGTGCCGCCCGGCTGGCCGCCGCGCTGAACGGGCTGCAGGCCATCCCCGACGGCGGTACCGGCCTGTACGACACCGTGCTGGATGCGACCCGGACCGTGCGGGCCGGCTACGACCCCGACCGGGTCAACGTGGTGCTGCTGCTGACCGACGGGATGAACGACGACGTCAACAGCATCACCATGGACCAGTTGCTCAGCACCCTGGCCGCCGAGCAGGACCCGGCCCGGCCGGTACCGGTGATCTCGATCGCCTTCGGCCCGGACAGCGACGTGGCCGCGCTCCAGCAGATCAGCCGGGCCACCGGTGGGGCCACCTACCTGTCGCAGGACCCCCGGCAGATCGGCGAGATCTTCCTGGACGCGGTGGGCCAGCGTCTGTGCCGGCCCAGCTGCTGACCGACCCGAGCCGGGTCAGTCGCGGGGGCCGTCCGAACTCTCGTCGGGGTCCGGTTCGTCGTCGGGTTCGTCGTCCGGTTCGTCGTCGGGTTCGTCGTCACTGTCGTCGACCTCATCGGTCGGCGCGGCCTTCGCCGTCTCGGTGGCGTGGTCCTGAACCTCGTCCTCGGCCGGCTCGCCGGCTTGCTCGGCCTTCTCGGCCGGACTGGTCTGGCCGGCCGGATCGCCGTCCTCGGTCGCCGCCGGGGTGCGGCGGGGGCGACGCACCCGCTGGACCGGCTCGGCGGCGATGTCCCGGATCCGCCAGGGCACGGTGCGCCATCCGGTCACCGCGGCGACGATGACGGCGACCGCCCCGACCTCCACAGCGATCAGCGGGCCGAGCAGCAGCGGGGACACGCCGATGCCGGACCAGCGGCCGTCGCCGACGCCGCCACGGGCGATCGTTGCGGCCAGCGCCATCGCCGCACCGGTCAGCGCCGAGCCCAGCGCCGCGGCCGCCACCCGGTCGGCCCGGGTGACCAGCCGCCGGATCGCCGGACGGGCGACCAGGTAGCCGACGAGCAGCGGGACCACCAGGCCCACCAGGCCGAGCACCGACCGTCCGTCGTGCTGCGGAGCGGCGGCCAGCAGCGGCACCCCGGGCAGGTCGACGGTGGAGGTGGCCAACGGCGAATAGGTACCCGGGCCGATCTCGAAGCCGACGCCGGAGACGAACCCGACGGCGGCGACCACCGCGTTGGGCAGGTAGGCCAGCCCGAGCAGGGTCACGCCCAGCCCATCCAGCCAGGACGGCGCGGTCGCCGCGGCGATGTCGACGGCCGTGCCGAAGTGCCCGATCAGCCCGGCGGCCAGCACCAGCGCACCCGCCCCGATCAGCCCGGCCGTCCCGACCAGCGCGCCGCGCAGGCCGGCCCGGGCCCAACCGGCGGTGGCGTTCAGGGCCCACCGCGACCACGCGGAGTCGCCGTGCATCATGCCGGCCGCGGTCGCCACCAGGGCCAGTGTGAACGCCGTCCACACCCAGCCGGCCGGGACGGCGTCGGGCGAGGAGTAGCCCCGGGTGACGGCCGCGACGACCAGGCCGTAGACCCCGGCGGTGGTCGCGACGGCGACGGCCTCCTGATAGCGCCCGACGGGCAGGAACCGGCCCCGCCGGGCGGTGAGGAACAGCAGGCCGGCTGGCACCGCGGTCAGCAGCAGCGGGGGCAGGCTAAGAGTGACGCCACCGATGGCCACCGGCATCAGGTTGGCCAGCGCGAACGCGGTCACCCCGCCGCGCAGGGCGACCGCCGCGTCCGGACCGGATGCGGGCGTCACCGCCCACACCATCAGGGCCAACCCGGCGGTCAGCAGCACACCGGCGATGGCCACGACCGCGCCGCGCAGCGCGGCGGCCGCGACGACCATCCCGGTCGGCGGCGGCGGATCGTCGGACGGGACCGCCGCCCGTTCGGGGGCCAGATCGCGAAGCACGGACCCACTGTCACACGGGCGGCCAGCCGGCCGGGCCAGGCACGCCGTCGGTCAGGAACCGAAGGTCAGGCGGCGCCGCCGAGAACGTCCTGCAGGCGGGCAGCGAAGGCCTCGGGCTGGCCGGGATGGCCGAACTCGGGTCCGGAGAAGCCGCCGTGATGGCTGGGGAACTCGACCGCCGGCTGACCGAGCGCGGCCGCCGTCGCCTGGGACGTGCGACCGGTGAGGCCTTTCGCGGACTCCACGCCGACCGCGATGACCACCCGGGTCGGCGCGGCCTGCAGGGCGGCGATGTCGGGCCGGTACGCGGTGACCGCGTTCGAGACGCCCGACAGCAGCGGGTCGGTCGGGGTGCCGTCGTCCTGGTCGGGCAGGCCGAAGGCGGCCGGGTCGGGCAGCGGCCGGCTGGCGTAGTCGGGGGTGAACTCCTCCGACCAGGACGACATGGCGATGAAGGCGGCCATGCCCCGTCCCCAGCCGCCGGCCCGGTAGGCGTCCTGACAGGCCCGTTCGGCGGCGAAGGCGCCGTCCACGTCGGGCAGCAGGCCCAGCAGCGGTGGCTCGTGCGCGATGAGAGTGATGACGTCGTTCGGAAACGCCGCGACCAGGGCCAGCGCAGTGATCGCGCCGCCGCTGCTGGCGAACAGGTCGACCGGGCCGGCGCCAAGGGCATCGATGAGCGCGTGCACGTCCTGGGCCTGCTGCTCGGGGTCGTGGTCGGTGCGCCCGTCCGAGCGGGTGCTGCGGCCCAGCCCGCGCGGGTCGTAGGCGACGACGGTCCGGTCCGGCAGGTAGGAGGCCAGGGTGGCGAAACCGGCGGCGCCCATCGGCTGCGCGATCATCACCAGCGGCGGACGACCGTCGGCCGTCGGCAGCGGCCCGTACTGGTCGTAGGTCAGGACGGCGCCGGGCACCTCGAGGGTGTGCGTGACGGGCATCGGGACTCCTTCTGCGCGGGAACGATGCTGTCTCGACTGCGCCGCCGGGTCGAACTCATCGGCCGGGCCCGGTCAGCGCTGGTCGGGCTCCTGCGGGCGCTCGGTGTCCGGGCGCGGCGGAACCCGGTAGATCTCGGTCGGTCCGGACGACGGATCGGCCGCCGGCGCCTTGTCCAGGGTGACCGGCGCGACCCGAGGCAACTCGCGTTCGGCCGGGCCCTGCGGCGGGGCCGCGCCCGGGCCGGTGCGGTCGCCGACGATCGGCTGGGGCCCGGTGGGCCGGTCGTCGTCGGCCGGCGGCGCCCAGGCCGCGGCCGCCGGGTATCCCCCGGGGTAACCGGTCGGGGCCGGCGGCGACCAGGGCGTCGAACGAGCCGGCCCGTCGGCGGTCCACACCGGATCCGGGGCCGGGGTCACCGGCCGAGCCATCACCGGGTATCCCTCGAGGTCCGCACGCCCGGTCGCCGCGACCCGGGTGGTCCGGTTGCCGATGTCGGCCCCGACCACGTAGGCGGCGATGGCCACGACGGCCTGGATGATGCCGAAGATGGTCAGCAGCACCGCACCCAGTCCCTTGCTGACCTGGGCGGTGGTCAACATCTCCACCGGTCCGGTGGTGCCCAGGGAGATCAACGCGCCGACGGCGCCGCCGACCGAGACCGCCGCGACGGCCAGCCGGGACCACTCGCTGCCCGGCAGCAGCGCGGCCAGGGCCAGCAGCCCGCCGATCAGCAGCAGGATCGGCACGTACCCGGGTCCGACGGAGTAGACGGACAGGCTTTCGTCGAGCCGGGGGGACGTGACCTGTGGCAGGAAGCCGAAAATGAAGTTCAGTCCCCCGAGCACGGCGATGGCCAGGCCGAACAGCTTGGCCGCGCCCAGGTCGCCCAGGGAACGACCGGGCGCCGCGGCCGGCGGGTTCACCGTCCCGCCCGGCGCGCCGGGGCCGGCGGACCAACCGGGGTGCTGGGGTGCGGACGCCCAGGTCGGTGCCGATGGCGTCGGGGCCGCCGGCCGGTCGGGGCCGGGCGGTGCCCAGGCCGCGCCGGGTGGGGTGGCGCGGTAGTCGCCGGGGCCGGTCATCTCAAATCACTCCTCGCTCGCCGCGGTCGTCGATCACTGTCGTCGAGCGGGCTCGTCGATCGATGTGTCGATCAGGGTGGTGGTGCTCCCGATCGAACCTACCGACCGACGACCGCGGCGGGCCGGAGGTCAGCCGATCGCGGCGCGCAGCAGCCGGGCCGTCTCGGACGGGGTCTTGCCGACCTTGACGCCGACCGCCTCAAGGGCTTCCTGCTTGGCCTGGGCAGTGCCGGCCGAGCCGGAGACGATCGCCCCGGCATGGCCCATGGTCTTGCCCTCGGGCGCGGTGAACCCGGCCACGTACCCGACGACCGGCTTGCTCACGTTGTCGGCGATGAACGCGGCCGCACGCTCCTCGGCGTCGCCGCCGATCTCGCCGATCATCACGATCGCCTCGGTCTCCGGGTCCTGCTCGAACGCGGCCAGCGCGTCGATGTGGGTGGTCCCGATGATCGGGTCACCGCCGATGCCGATCGCCGTGGAGAACCCGAGATCGCGCAGCTCGTACATCATCTGGTAGGTCAGCGTGCCCGACTTGGACACCAGGCCGACCCGGCCCGGGCCGGTGATGTCGGCCGGGATGATGCCTGCGTTGGACTTGCCGGGGCTGATGATGCCCGGGCAGTTCGGCCCGATGATCCGGGTGGCGTTGCCGGTCTTGACCGCGTACGCCCAGGCGTAGGCGGTGTCGTGCACCGGCACCCCTTCGGTGATCACCACGGCCAGCCCGATCTGGGCGTCGATCGCCTCGATGATCGCGTCCTTGGTGAACGCCGGCGGCACGAACAGCACGGAGACGTCGGCCCCGGTCTTGTCCATGGCCTCGGCCACCGAGCCGAACACCGGCTGCGCGGACCCGTCGAAATCGACGGTGGTGCCGGCCTTGCGGGCGTTGACCCCACCGACGATGTTCGTGCCGGAGGCCAGCATCCGCCGGGTGTGCTTGGTGCCCTCGGAACCGGTCATGCCCTGCACGATGACCCGGGAGGACTCGGTCAGAAAGATCGCCATCGGTTTCTCAGACTCCCGTGCTCGTGCTGTTCAGGGCGGCCGCGCCGGATTGGTGGGCCAGCTCGGCGGCCTTGTCCGCGCCCTCGTCCATCGTCTCGGCCTGGATGACCAGCGGGTGGTTCGCCTCGTTGAGGATCGCCCGACCCTCCAGCACGTTGTTGCCGTCCAACCGGACGACCAGCGGCTTGGTGGCCTCGTCACCGAGCATCTTCAGGGCGCCGACGATGCCGTTGGCCACCGCGTCGCACGCGGTGATGCCGCCGAAGACGTTGACGAACACCGCCTTGACGTCCGGGTCGGACAGGATGATCTCCAGCCCGTTGGCCATCACCTCGGCGCTGGCGCCGCCGCCGATGTCCAGGAAGTTGGCCGGCTTGACCCCGCCGTGGGCCTCACCGGCGTAGGCGACGACATCGAGCGTGGACATGACCAGGCCGGCGCCGTTGCCGATGATGCCGACGTCACCGTCCAGCTTGACGTAGTTCAGACCCTTTTCCTTGGCCGCGACCTCCAGCGGGTTCTCCGCCGCGGTGTCGGCCAGTGCCGCATGCTCCGGGTGCCGGAAGTCCGCGTTGGCGTCCAGCGAGACCTTGCCGTCGAGCGCGACGACCTTGCCCTCGCCGTCCTTGACCAGCGGGTTCACCTCGACCAGGGTGGCGTCCTCGCCGACGAAGGTGTCCCACAGCCCGACCAGCACGGCCTCGACCTGGTCGACGACGTCGGCCGGGAACTTGCCGGCAGCGGCGATCTCCTTGGCCTTCTCGGCGTCGACGCCGGTCAGCGCGTTGACCGGGATCCGGGCCAGGGCGTCCGGCCGCTCCTCGGCCAGCTGCTCGATCTCCATGCCGCCGTCCTTGGTGGCCATGGCCAGGAAGGTCCGGTTCGACCGGTCCAGCAGGTAGGAGACGTAGTACTCCTGCGCGATCTCGCTCGCCGGGGTGATCAGCACCTGCCGGGTCACGTGGCCCTTGATGTCCAGGCCCAGGATGTTGCCCGCATGGGTGCGCACGTCGTCCAGGGTGGCGGCGAACTTCACGCCGCCGGCCTTGCCCCGGCCGCCGATCTTCACCTGCGACTTCACCATCACCGGCACGCCCAGCTCCTGGGCCGCGGCTACCGCTTCCTCCACGGTGCGCGCCACCCGGCCGGCCGGAGCGGGCACACCATGCGCGACGAAGAGTTCCTTCGCCTGGTACTCGTACAGATCCACGTCGTCTCCCTCACCGGGGCGGTCGGTCGTCCACTGGCCCGGCGCGAACCCGGAATGCGGGCGCCGGAGACCGTCGCAGTCACCCTAGCGACCGTCTCGGGCCACTCGGCGCGGTGGCGGTGAGACCTGGCCCACGTTCGCCCCGGCTCGGCCCTGTGGCCCGGCCCGGCTGGGGCTTTAGGGTGGTTCCGTGGACGTCCGGGTCGGCGCGTATGCGGTCATCGTGCGAGACGGGGACCTGCTGCTCACGCACTGGAACGAGAACGGGCGCACCGGCTGGACGTTGCCCGGCGGGGGCCTGGAGGCCTACGAGACGACCGAGCAGGCCGCGGTGCGCGAGGTGCAGGAGGAGACCGGGTACGAGGTCGAGCTGCGCACCCTGCTGGGCGTGGACTCGCTGTTCCTGGAGCCCGCCGACCGCATCGTGCCCGGTGACGGACCGCTGCACGCCCTGCGGGTGATCTACCTGGCCCGGATCGTCGGCGGCGAGCTCACCCACGAGGTCGGCGGCTCCTCCGACGAGGCCCGCTGGGTGCCGTTGGACGGCGTCGGCGAGCTGGCCACGCTCTCCCTAGTGCCGACCGCCATCGATCTGCTGCTGCGCCGGCTGGCCGGCGGCCGGGCCGACTGAGCGGCGCCGGCGGCCCGCTACTGCGCCGCAGCCCGCCGGCGGGCGACGGCGGCCTGTACCCAGCTGACGATCTCCCCGGTCGGTGCGCCCGGGGTGAAGATCCCGGTCACGCCCAGCGCGGCGAGCTCGTCCATGTCCTCGGCCGGGATGATGCCCCCGCCGAAGACGATGATGTCGGCGGCGTCGGCCTCCTGCAGCAGTTCGACGACCCGGCGGAACTGGGTCATGTGGGCGCCGGAGAGCACGGACAGGCCGACCGCGTCGGCGTCCTCGGCCAGCGCGGCGGCGACGATCTGCTCCGGCGTCTGGTGCAGCCCGGTGTAGATGACCTCCATGCCGGCGTCGCGCAGGGCCCGCGCGACGATCTTGATGCCGCGGTCGTGGCCGTCCAGCCCGGGTTTGGCCACCACCACCCGGATCTGGCCCTGGACGGGTGCCCGATCGTCGCCGGCTGCTGACACGGTCATCCCCTGCTGCCCTTCGGTTCGACAGGATCCGGTTGCGGGCGCCCGTCGGCGCCGCCGGCCGGCCACGGTGACCGGGTCCGGACACCGGCCGCCGAGCGCGCGTCGACGGCGGCGACGCCCAGCAGCACGATCACCAGTACCACAATGGCCCAGAATCCGGCGGCCAGCGTGAATCCGGGCAGGCCGCGGACCACGCCGGGCACCAGCAGCGGCTGGGCCAGCACGGTCGCCGCGGCCACCGGCGCGGTCGCCGCCACCAGCGCCGACCGGGTCGTCGCCCCCAGCCACAAGCCCAGCCAGCCGCCGACCGCCAGGGCCCAGAACGCCCAGGTGTCCAGGTCCAGTCCGTGCAGCAGGCTCGGGGCCGAGGAAACCCCCAACCCGCTGTAGACGGGCAGGGCCAACGCCACCGGGACGGCGACCGACCCGGCGACGGCGATCCACCGGCGGGCGGCCCGGGAGGCGGCCAGGCTGTCGTCGTCGACGACCTCGGGCGAGGCCTGCTCGGCCCGGCGGTGACCGGTCGCGGCCAGCACCGCGGCGGCCACGGCCAGCGCGGCGCCCACCGACATCAACCAGCCCCCCGGCCCGATCGTCCAGGTGTGGGTGATGCCGGTCGTCGACCCCGACGAGGTCGCCGAGACCAACGAGGTCGCCCAGAACGCCCGGCCGAGCGCGTAACCGGCGCCGGCCCAGACGATCATCAGCCCGGTGCGCCCGACCACGGCCGTGGCCGGCACCAGGGCGAGCACGGCGGCCAGGCCCACCGGGATGGCCGCGATCAACAGGGGAAGGGCGGCCGGCGCCAGCAGGACACCGGAGACCTCGTCCGGCGGCGCCCCGTCCAGGTACAGCAGCGAGGTCTGCGACGCTGCGCCCAGGGCCGCCGCCGCGGCCAGCGCGCAGATCGCCGCGATCAGCGTCGGCGTCGCCGGCGAGGCCAGCGTGTCCGAACCGCCGGACCGGCCGACGGCCCGGCGGGCCAGCAACCCGGCGGCGGCCAGCAGGGCGGCCCCGGCCAGGGCCCACCAGACCACTGCGGACAGACCGGTCGGCGCCCCGGCGACGACGGCGACGACGGCGGTCAGCGAGGGAACGGCCGCGGCCAGGGCCGTCCCGCCGAGCAGGGCCTGAGCCACGTCCCGGGGCAGCGCCGCGGCCACCAGCACGGCACCGGCGGCGATCACCGACAGCACCACCGCGGCCGCCAGCCCGCTCACACTGGTGCCGAACGGCAGCACCCGCAAGGCCAGGTAGCCGCCCTGGTAGGGGATGTCGAGATTGCCGACGAGCAGCAGCACGGCGCCGAGGAAGCCGACCCCGAGCATCGGCAGGTTCAGTCGTCGGCGTCCGGGCGGCGGTTCCAGTGCGGCCGCCGGGACGCCCGGATCGGCCTCGGCCGCCGAGACCGGGTCCGGCGGGGGGCCGCCGAACAGCGCGTCGCCGCGCCGCTCGTCCCGCTCCCCCACCTCGGCGGCCAACCGCCGGGCGGCCAGCACCCCGACCACGATCATCAGCAGGTCGGCGCCCAGCAGCACCCATCCGCCGGCCGCCGCCGCGAACGGGCGGGCCCGGTCGGTGGTTTCGACGAACAGCTCGGGCCGCGAGACCCGGTCGGTCTCGGCGACGACGGCCAGGTCGGCCAGCAACCGGGCGATCCCGATCAGCCCGGCGCCGGCCGTCGCGGCCACGCCGAGCACCGGCCGGACCACGGCCAGGATCAGCGCGAGCAGCCCCGGCAGCACCGCGGCCCAGCCGGCGATGGCGTAGGCGGAGACGGCGGCGCCGTCCGCCGGGTGCACCACCGGGAGCACCGGGGTGGCCGCGACCACCACACCGGCGGCCAGCAGCAGCGAGGCCAGCATGGCCGCCCGGTTGCGGGCCGCGGCCTGAGTCCGATCAGCGCCGGTCACGGCGCTCCCGAGCGGGCCGGGCCGGAACGGGCGCACCGTGGGCGCGGACGGCGCAAGCGGGCTGCATCACGGTGCCGACGGTAGCAACTGAGTCCGACAAGTCCGGTGTTCGTGGCCGGTCCACTCGTGGGCGATGATCGTCGGGTGATTCCGGTGCTCGGCTACGCCATCCTCGCCGCGGGGCTGGTGCTCGCCCTGTGGACCGGAATCCAGGCGGCGCGCCGCCGGCCGACCAGCGAGGCCCAGATGGTCGGGGCGATCGTGGTCGAGGTGGCCCTGCTGGTGCAGGTGGTGATCGCGCTGATCCAGCTGTTCGGCGGGCACGACGTCGCCGAACCGGTCACCTTCGTCGCCTACTCGATCGGCGTCCTGCTGGCCCTGCCGCTGGGCTTCTACCTGGCCCGGGAGGAACGAACCCGCTGGGGGTCGGTCTGCCTGTGCTTCACTGCAGTGGTGGTCGCGGTGATGATGCTCAGGCTCCTGCAGCTGTGGCAGGCCCCCGTTGGCTGAGTCACGCGCCGTCAACGAGGACCGGGACGGCCGGGCCGCGGACGCCGACGACGCGCCGCCCACCGGACCCCGTCGCCTGCTGATCGCGCTGTACCTGGTGTTCGCGGTGGCCGCGACCGCCCGCGGCGTCGTGCAGATCGCCACCAAGTTCGACGGGGCGCCGCTGGCCTACGCGCTGTCGCTGTTCTCCGGGGTGGTCTACATCGCCGCCGCGGTCGGGCTGATCACCGACCGCCGCTGGTCCCGCCCCCTGGCCTGGGCCGCGGTCGGCACCGAGATGGCCGGCGTGCTGATCGTCGGCCTGCTATCGATCCTGGACTCGACCGCGTTCCCGCACGACACCGTCTGGTCCCGCTTCGGCGCCGGCTACGGCTACGTGCCGATCATCCTGCCGGTGCTGGGCCTGATGTGGCTCTGGCAGACCCGGCCGATCGCCGCCCGCGACTGACCCGGCGGCCGGCCCCGGACCGCTCAGATCCGGGCCAGCAATTGCTCCAGGTTGCGCGTGATCCGTTCGATCGGGGCGGCCGTGGGCGCGGTCGAGGCGAACCGCTGCCCCTCGGCCGAGGCCAGGAACGCCTGGGCCGCCTCGGCCGACGGGCGCAGGTGATAGCCGGTCTCCAGCCAGAAGCCGTTGCCGTACCGGTCCAGCTCGACCAGCGGATGAGCTCGGCCGAAGAAGGTGTTGGACGCGTAGGTCCGGATGCGCGCGATCACGTTCCGGCCGCCCTGGTCGCCGACCGAACCGAAGTGCACATGCTGCATCGCCCGCAGCGTCTCGGTGTCGTACCGGATGTCCAGCACGATGAAGCCGGTGTCGCTGTCCGGGTCGTACCCGACCGCCGGGACGTCCACGGCGGTGACGATCTCGAACCACCACGCGTTGTTGTACTCGACGAAGAACGGCAGCGGCATCCGCGAGTCGTCGGACAGGGTCGTCTGCAGGTAGCCCTGCGCCAGGTCGTAGTGCTCGGGCCGGAAATGCCGGTCCCGGTACGACTGCGCGAACGCCTGCATCAGGGCCAGCCGCTCGGCCGGATCGATCGACATCGGCGGATCCTACGGCCGGCTCAGAGCTTGGTCATCGGCACGCCGCCGATGAGCATCAGCCGGACCTTGCCGGCGGCGCCGAAGTCGATGGTGGCGGTGGCCCGCTGCCCGGCCCCGTCGACGGCCAGCACCTTGCCCAGGCCGTACTTGTCGTGCGAGACCCGGTCGCCGACGGCGAGTTCCAGCGCCGGCCGGGCACCCAGGGTGGGTCCGCGCCGGGCGCCCGCCCGGGACGGTGAGTTCGACCCGAACCGGCTCGCCGTCACCGGCGCCGAGCGGCCCCCGAAACCCGAACCGGACCCGAACCGGGACCCGGAGCGCCCGCCGAACCGGCCGTAGCCGTAGTCGCCCTCGAAGTCGCTGTCGCCGATGAAGCCGCCGGCCCGGGCGTCCGCGTCGGTGCGGCGCCACTCGATCAGCTCGGCCGGGATGTCGTCCAGGAACCGGGACGCCGGGTTGGCCGCGGGTTGACCCCAGGCCGAGCGCATCATCGCCCGGGTCACGTACAGCCGCTTCATTGCCCGGGTGATCCCGACGTAGGCCAGCCGGCGTTCCTCGGCCAGCTCAGAGTCGTCGCCCAGCGCCCGCTGGTGCGGGAAGATGCCGTCCTCCCAGCCGGTCACGAAGACCACCGGGAATTCCAGGCCCTTGGCCGTGTGCAGGGTCATCAGGGTGACCATGCCCTCGGCGGAGTCGGGCACCGAGTCGGCGTCGGCGACCAGCGAGAGCTGCTCGAGCACGGCCAGCAGCAGATCCCCGGCGTCCGGCGGCACGTCCTCGTCGGCGCTCGGCCCCGGCTCGGCCGGCGCGTCGGCACCGTCCCCGGGCTCGGGGCCGGCGTCGGCCGCCAGCCCCAGGGCAGCCAGACCGCCGCCGGCGAGCAGGGTTTCGGTGGTCTCGCGGAGCACGCTGACCAGCTGGTCCAGGTTCTCCAGCCGGGATCCGTCCTGCGGGTCCTCGGAGTTCTCCAGCTCGGCCCGGTACCCGGTGCGTTCCAGCACCGCGGTGAGCAGGTCGGCCGGCTCCATGCCGAAGCCGACCTCGGACCGCAGGCCGGCCAGCAGTTCGGCGAACGAGGACAGCGAGTTGGCCGACCGCGCGGCCAGTCCCGGGATCTCGCCGGTCCGCTGCAGGGCCTCGCCGAAGCCGATCCGCTCCCGTTCGGCGAACACCGACACGCACGCCTCGGCCCGGTCGCCGATGCCACGGCGCGGGGTGTTCAGGATGCGGCGAAGGTTGATCTCGTCGTCCGGGTTGGCCACCGCGCGCAGGTAGGCCAGGGCGTCCTTGACCTCCTTGCGCTCGTAGAAGCGCACCCCGCCGACGATCCGGTACGGCATCCCGTTGCGGATGAACACGTCCTCCAGCGAACGGGACGCCGAGTTGGTCCGGTAGAACACCGCGACGTCGCCGAAGACCGCCTCGCCGGCGTCGACCAGCGCGTCGATCTCCTTGCCGACGAACTGCGCCTCGTCGTGCTCGTTGTCGCCGACGTAACCGGTGATCCGGGTGCCGCCGCCCTGCGCAGTCCACAGGTTCTTGGCCCGCCGCTGCGGGTTGCGGGCGATGACCGAGTTGGCCGCGGACAGGATGGTCTGGGTGGAGCGGTAGTTCTGCTCCAGCATGATCGTCTGCGCGTTCGGGTAGTCCCGTTCGAACTCGACGATGTTGCGGATGGTGGCGCCGCGGAACGCGTAGATGGACTGGTCGGCGTCACCAACCACGACCAGCTCGGCCGGCGGGACCTCGCTGGCCGCGGCCCGGACCAGCTCGCCGTCCGCGGTGCGCACCTCCTGCTCGTCCGCGGTGCCCCCGACGAGGGCCTTGACCAGCAGGTATTGGGCATGGTTGGTGTCCTGGTACTCGTCGACCAGCACGTGCCGGAACCGTCGGCGGTAGTGCTCGGCGACCGCCGGATGACGCTGCAGCAGGAACACCGTCTGCATGATCAGATCGTCGAAGTCGAGCGCGGAGGCGGCCCGCAGCCGCTCCTGGTAGCCCTGGTAGACCTTGGCGACCAGGGTCGCCTGGTCGGAATCGGCCCGCTCGAGCGCGGTCTCGGGGTCGATCAGCTCGTTCTTGAGGTTGGAGATCGACGCCGCCAGCATGCGGGCCGGGTACTTCTTGGTGTCGATGTTGAGCCCGCCGGCCACCAGCTGGGCCAGCCGCTGCGAATCGGCCTGGTCGTAGATGGTGAACGTGGTCTTCAGGCCGATCTGGGTGGCCTCGGCCCGCAGGATCCGCACGCACATCGAGTGGAACGTGGACACCCACATCGACCGGCCCCGGCCGCCGACCAGATCGGTGACCCGGTCCTTCATCTCGCGGGCGGCCTTGTTGGTGAAGGTGATCGCCAGGATCTCCCCCGGCTGGGCGCCGCCGACGGCCAGCAGGTAGGCGATGCGCCGGGTCAACACCCGCGTCTTGCCCGAGCCGGCCCCGGCCACCACCAGCAGCGGGGCGCCGCGGTGCTCGACCGCCTCCCGCTGCGGCGGGTTGAGCCCGTCCAGCAATTCGGCGGCGCGTTGCCGAGCGCGCTCCCGCGCCCGGTCGGCCGGCGGGGGCGTGGGCTCGGAGAGGCCGAAATCGGCGGGAAGGTCGAACAGGCTCGTCATGACGGTGCTCACGCTACCCGCCGCCCCCGACAGCGACGGCGCACCGCGCGAAGCCGCGCACTCGATCACCTGTTCGGGTGCACCCCGCCCACCCCCCTTGGTGTTGATCATGGGAAGGGTGCGGTGATGGCGCGCCGAAAACGGCATTCTGGCCATGATCAACACCAAGGAGAGGGGGCGCGCCCTCGGGGGGTGGCCGGGCGGCGGGGTCGTGTGGTCTACTGATCGCGTGTCCAGCCACGCCGACTCCCGCCGCCCGCAGCGGCCCGAGTTTTTTTATGGGTACCGGATCCCGGTGCCCGTCGAAGGCTGAACCACCCGCCCAGACGACGCCCCGAGGTCCACGAGACCCGGGGCGTTTTTCGTGCCGGCCGATCGCGGACGAGGGGCAAGGAGGATCATCATGACCAGTGCCCTGACCGCCCCGCAGTCGACCGAGAGCAAGCTTCCGGTGCATCTGCGGACCAGATCGACCATCACGGAGCCGGACATCGTCGCCAGCGAAACGCCCGAGGAAGTGCCCGTCCCGGACAGTCAGGAGGGGATCGACGAGCTGCGCGTGGAGATCGACGAGATCGACGCCAAGCTGGTCGAGCTGATCCTGCGGCGCACCGCCATCTCGCACGCGATCGGCCGGGCCCGCAAGAGCCTGGGCGGACCGAAGATCGTCTACAGCCGGGAGATGGCCGTGCTGGAGCGCTTCCGCGCCCTCGGTCCGGCCGGCACCGACCTGGGCATGATGCTGCTGGCCATGGGCCGAGGCAAGCTCGGCCGCAAGTAGTCGGCGCCGGGTTCAGACCAGCCGGCGGTCGGAGGCCCACCGGGACAGCTCGTAGCGGTTCGACTTCTGGGTCTTGCGCAGCACGCTCGACACGTGCGTCTCGACCGTCTTGATCGAGATGAACAGCTGCGCGGCGATCTCCTTGTACGCGTACCCCCGGGCCAGCAGCTTGAGCACCTCGCGTTCGCGGGGCGAGAGCAGGTCCAGCTCGGGGTCGGTGATCGGGGCCGGCGAGCCCCGGTCGGAGAACGCGTCCAGCACGAACCCGGCCAGCCGCGGCGAGAACACCGCGTCCCCGGCGGAGACCCGGACGATCGCGTCCGCGAGTTCCCGGCCGGAGATCGTCTTGGTGACGTAGCCGCGCGCGCCGGCCCGGATGACGGCGATGACGTCCTCGGCGGCGTCGGACACCGACAGGGCCAGGAACACGACGTCGGGCAGCTTGCTGTGGACCTGCTCGAGCACCGAACGGCCGCCCCCGTCGGGCATGTGCACGTCCAGCAGGACCACGTCGGGCGGGTTCGAGGTGATCCGGACGACCGCCTCCCCGACCGACCCGGCCTCGCCGACGACCGCGATCCGATCGTCGCCCAGGCCGGCCAGTTCGGCCTTGACTCCGGTCCGGAACAGGGCGTGGTCGTCGACGACGAACACGCTGACGGGCTGGCTCATGAGCTGACATCCCCTTGTCGCTGGCTGGCGCCGGGCGCGGGTTCGGCGCCGGTCTCGCGATCACGCACGGGCATGGTCAGTTCGATCTCGGTGCCGTCGCCGGGCGCGGACCGCACGGTCGCGGTGCCACCGTGCCGTTCCATCCGACCACGGATCGACTCGGCCAGACCCCGCCGGTCCGATCCCACCACGGATTGATCGAAACCGATGCCCCGGTCCCGGACGAACACGCTCGCGGTGCCGTCCTCGATCTCGGCGTACACGCTGACCTCCTCGACCTGCGCATGCTTGGCCGCGTTGACCATCGCCTCCCGCGACGCCGCGACCAGCGCGTTGAGGTGCTGATCCATGCCCGCGTCGCCGACGATCACTGGTGTGACCGCCAGGTTGTAGGTGTCCTCGACCTCGCCGGCCGCCTCGGCCAGGCTGGCGGCAAAGGTCTGGTCGACCGGCGCCGGCGAGTCCGCGGTGCCGTGCCCGGCGGCGTACCCGGCCGGCCCGTACAGCCACGTGCGCAGCTGCCGCTCCTGGCTGCGGGCCAGCCGCAGCACCTCCTTGCTGTCCCCGGCCTGCCGCTGGATCAGGGCCAGCGTCTGCAACACCGAGTCGTGCAGGTGCGCGGCGATCTCGGCCCGCTCCTTCTCCCGGATGCGGCCCTGCCGCTCGTCGCCCAGGTCCCGGACCAGGCGCACCCACCAGGGGATGGTGATGACGGCGACGCCGACCAGGGTCAGCACCACGGCCAGCAGCGCCGACTGCACGGCGGTGAAGTCGACCTGACCCAACGCGAACACCGACAGCCCGCCGACGACGAGCACGCAGCCGCCGATCAGCCGCCACCAGGACGCCCGGCTCGGGCCGACGATGCCGGCCGCGCTGCGCCGCCAGCGGGCCCGGCGGGCGTCGTCGGCCTCGCGCCAGATGAAGGCCGCGCCGATGGCGGCCAGGCCCAGCGGGCCGAGGACCACCCCGAGCGAATCGCCCAGGCCCAGGGCGGCCACCACGATGAGGATGGCCACCCCGACCGCGGCGATGCCCAGCGCCTGCCGGCGTTCGACCGGGCTCGGCGGCTCCGGCGCGGGCGCATCCGGCGACGCCTGCGGGACGAAGATCCACAGCAGCCCGTAGGCCAGCACCCCGGCGCCGCCCATCAGGGCCAGCAGCACGAACGCGACCCGCACCCACAGCACCCGCACCCGCAGGTGGTCGGCGATGCCCCCGGCCACCCCGCCCAGTACGCGGTAGTCGCGGCGGCGGCTCAGCTTCGGGATCCCGTCGGCGGTGTACCGGCTGCCGACCGGGACCCGGGGGGAGGCCGGCGCATCGACCGCAAGGTCGGGCCGGGACGCCCCCGCGAGGTCGGGCCGGGACACCCCCGCCGGGTCGGGGGTGACGACGGGAATGGGCTGGGTGGCCGGCTCGCCGGCCCGATCCGGGATCGGTCCGGCGGCGGGAGCGTCGGCGGAGGGGGCGGCCGGGTCGGTGGCCTGGTCGGCGGCCACCTCGGGCGGGCGCTGGCCCGTCCGGGCGGCGCGGCGCAACGCAGGCATGGATTTCACCTCTCCAGAGTCACACGAGAGTGGCCTCAGTGGTATGCGGGTTCACCCTGGATCGGGGAACCAGGGTGATCCCCGATGGTGGTCG
Source organism: Nakamurella multipartita DSM 44233 (assembly GCF_000024365.1). Lineage (NCBI taxonomy): Bacteria > Bacillati > Actinomycetota > Actinomycetes > Nakamurellales > Nakamurellaceae > Nakamurella > Nakamurella multipartita. Next base: position 1,377,794 of record NC_013235.1, on the reverse strand, counting down.
ACCGGCCCGGCCGCGCACGCTGGTAGCCATGAGCACAGCACACGAACAGCCCGCCGGGCCCGGCGCCGCCGGCGGAGACTGGTGGTCGCGGCGCCCCCGTCGTTCGGGCACTGACCGCAAGATCGCGGGTGTGGCCGGCGGCATCGGCCGGGTCTTCGGGGTCGACCCGGTCCTGATCCGGGTTGCCTTCGTCGTCCTGACCATCTTCGGTGGCTTCGGCTTCCTGCTGTACGTGCTGGGCTGGCTGCTGCTGCCCGCCGACGGCGACGAGGTCTCCCCCGCCGAAGCGCTGCTCGGCCGCGGCCGGTCGGCCACGCCGCCGATCGTCGCGCTCGCCCTGGCGATCGTCGCGCTGATCTCCGTGCTGTCGATGTTCTCCTGGGGTCTGCCGTTCTGGCCGCTGGTGATCGCCGGCGTGGTGGTCGTGCTGATCGTCCGAAACAAGAGCCGTTCCTGCGCCAAGGGCAGCACCCCGCCGTGGGTGGACCAGTGGTCGAGCAAGGCCGCCGAGACCGGCCGGTCCTGGGGTGAGCAGGCCGAACAGTGGGTGGCCCGCCAGCCGTGGTCCGGGTCGACGGACGCGGCCGGTTCGAGCGGGCAGTCCGGCCCGCAACCCGCCGCCTCGCCGTTCGACCGGCCCGCGTTCTGGGACGAGAAGGCCGACGGGACCCCGCCGGCGGAGCGGGTCAACCTGCGCAAGGACGAGCCCGGCTCGCCGACCGCCGGGCCGGCCCAGCCGCCGGCCTGGGATCCGCTGGGGGTCGCGCCCTTCGCCTGGGACCTGCCCGAACCGGCGGCCCCGCCGCCACCGCCGGCCCCTCGCCAGCGGTCGGTGATCGGCCGGGTCACCCTCGGAGTGGTGCTGCTGGTCGGCGGCCTGGCCACGGTCGGCATCCTGCAGGGCTGGTGGGCCCTGAGCTGGGCCGGGGTCGCCGCCCTCGCCCTGGCCGTCGTCGCCGTCGGCCTGCTCATCGGCTCGCTGCGCGGCCGGGGCGGCTCGCTGATCGGGCCCGGGATCTTCCTGTCCCTGGTGACGCTGGCGCTGACCATCACCGGGATCAACGGCACCACCGGCTACGGCCAGCAGACCTGGGTCCCGACCACGGTCGCCGCCGCCGAGCAGGACTTCGTCCTCAACGGCGGGCAGGGCACGCTGGACCTGCGGCAACTGTCGGTCACCCCCGGCCAGAGCGTGGACACCGAGGTGACCGTCCGGGCCGGTCAGGCCACCGTCATCGTGCCCGCGGACGCCAACGTCAACCTGACCTGCTCGGCCAATGCCGGCGAGATCGACTGCCTGGGCCAGACCCAGGACGGCCTGCAGCAGGAGGTCAGCACCACCCAACGGGGCTCGTCGGACGAGGGCACCATCAATCTGACGGTGCACGTCGGAGCCGGCCAGGCGACGGTGCGCCATGGCTGAGTCCACCACCACGACCGGACGCCGGCGCGGCGTCAACTGGATCGGACTGCTGTTCTCGCTGGCCTTCCTGGCCGTCGCGTCGGTCGGCTTCACCGGAAACCCGTTCTGGCTGTTCACCGAGTGGACCAAGTGGGTGGTCGCCGGGATCGTGGCCGCCGTCGGGATCGGGCTGCTGCTCACCGCGCTGCCCGGTCGGGGCCGCCAGCCCCGCTGACCGAGCAATCGACCGGCCCCGCCTCCGGGAGGCGGGGCCGGTCGGCGTCTGCGCCCGGGGTCAGCCCGCCCCGACCACCCGCGCCGGCCCGGGCCCGCCGACGGCCGACCGCCCGACCAGCAGGGCCAGCGCCCCCAGCCCGGTCGCGATCACCGCGGTCCCGGCCAGGGCCACCCCGGAGGCCGGGTCGCCCAGGCCGACCAGCGGCGCGGTCACCGCGCCCAGCGCGAACTGGGTCAACCCGAGCAGGGCGGACGCCGAGCCGGCGATCCGGCGATGCCGGTCCATGGCGATCGCCGACGCGTGCGGCAGCGCGAAGCCGACCGCGGACACCATGACGAACAGCGACACCAGCACCATCGCCAGACCCCACCCGGCAGCCACGGTCACGGCCAGCAGCATCGCCCCGAGCAGACCCTGGACGACCCCGAGGGACAGCAACCACAGCGAGCTGACCCGGCGCAACAGCAGCCGGCCGACCTGGGTCGCGGCGACGATGCCCAGCGCGTTGAGCGCGAAGCACGCGCTGAACCACTGCGCGGACAGACCGAACCGGTCTTGCAGCAGGAACGGCGACGCGGAGATGTAGCCGAACATCGCGGCAGTGACCAGGGAGCCGGCCAGCACACAGCCGACGTACCCACGGTCGCGGACCAGAGTGCCGAACGCCCGGCGGGTGGCGCCCAGGCCGCCGGCCGAGCGCCGCGACGGCGGCAGGGACTCGCGGATGACGAAGAACGCCAGCACCAGCAGCACCACCCCGATGCCGGCCAACACCCAGAACACCGTCCGCCAGGTCCCCACCCGCAGGATCTGCCCGCCGATCACCGGGGCCAGGATCGGCGCCAGCCCGTTGATCGAGGCGACCGCGGCGAAGAACGAGGCGGCCGCCTTGCCGGTGAACAGGTCGGCGATCACGGCCCGCCCGATGACGATCCCGGCCGCTCCGGCCGCGCCCTGCACCAGCCGCAGCCCGATCAGCAGCGTCATCGACGTTGTCACCGCGCACAGCGCGCTGACCAGCGCGAACAGGGCCACCCCCAGCAGCAGCGGGCGGCGGCGGCCCAGCCGGTCCGAGAGCGGGCCGGTGATCACCTGGCCGACGGCCAGCCCGATGATGCAGGCGGACAGGCTGAGCTGGGCGGCCGCGGCGGTCGAGTTCAGCTCCCCCGGGAGCACCGGCAGGGCCGGCAGGTACATGTCCAGGCACAGCGGCCCGAACGCCGACAACGACCCGAGGGCAACGATCAGCCAGACCCGCGACCGGCCGGCCGCGTGCTCGTCCCGGGTCACCGCCGGGCGCTCACTCCCACTCGATGGTGCCCGGCGGCTTGCTGGTGATGTCCAGCACGACCCGGTTGACCTCGCTGACCTCGCCGGTGATCCGGTTGGAGATCCGGGCCAGCAGGTCGTAGGGCAGGCGGGACCAGTCGGCCGTCATCGCGTCCTCGCTGGAGACCGGGCGCAGCACGATCGGGTGGCCGTAGGTGCGGCCGTCGCCCTGCACCCCGACCGAGCGCACGTCGGCCAGCAGCACGACGGGGCACTGCCAGATCTGCTCGTCCACCCCGGCCGCGGTCATCTCCTCGCGGACGATCGCGTCGGCCGCCCGCAGCACCGCCAACCGTTCGGCGTCGACCGCACCGATGATCCGGATGCCCAGGCCGGGTCCGGGGAACGGGTGCCGCTTGACCATCGCCGCGGGCAGGCCGAGTTCGGCGCCCAGGGCCCGGACCTCGTCCTTGAACAGCGCCCGCAGCGGCTCGACCAGCTGGAACTGCAGGTCGTCGGGCAGGCCGCCGACGTTGTGGTGGGACTTGATCGTCGCGGTGCCGGTGCCGCCGCCGGACTCCACCACGTCCGGGTACAAGGTGCCCTGGACCAGGAACTTCACCCCGCCCTCGGCCGCGTTGATCTCCGCGGCCGCGGTTTCGAAGACCCGGATGAACTCGCGGCCGATGATCTTGCGCTTGGTCTCGGGCTCGGTGATGCCGTCCAGGGCGGCCAGGAACCGCTGCTCGGCGTCCACGGTCACCAGGTGGATGCCGGTGGCCGCGACGTAGTCGCGCTCGACCTGCTCGCGCTCCCCGGCCCGCAGCAGGCCGTGGTCGACGAACACGCAGGTCAGCTGGTCGCCCACGGCCTGGTGCACCAGCGCCGCGGCGACCGCGGAGTCGACCCCGCCGGACAGCGCGCAGATCACCTTCTCGGTGCCGACGACCGCGCGGACGGCGGCCACCTGCTCGTCCAGGATGCTCTGCGGGTTCCAGTCCGGGATGATGCCGGCGACGTCGTACAGGAAGCGCCGCAGGACGTCCTGGCCGTGCTCGGTGTGGGCCACCTCGGGGTGGTACTGGACGCCGGCCAGCCGCCGGTCCAGGTTCTCGAACGCGGCGATCGGGGTGTCCGGGGTACTGGCGGTGACGGTGAACCCGTCGGGGGCGGCCGACACCGCGTCGCCGTGGCTCATCCAGACGGTCGCCCGGGCCGGCAGGTCCCGCAGCAGGGTCGCGTCCGGAGCGCCGACGGACAGGTCGGTGGCGCCGTACTCGCGGCGGCCGGTGCGGGCGACGGTGCCGCCCAGCGCCCGGGCCATCGCCTGGAAGCCGTAACAGATGCCCATGACGGGGATCTCGGTGTCGAACAGAGCCGGATCGACGGCCGGCGCGCCGTCGGCGTACACGCTGGACGGGCCGCCGGACAGGATCACCGCGGCCGGCTCGCGGGCCGCGATCTCGGCGACGGTCGCGGTGGAGGGCACGATCTCGGAGTAGATGTTCGCCTCCCGGACCCGGCGGGCGATCAGCTGCGCGTACTGCGCCCCGAAATCGACCACCAGCACCGGGTTCGGATGGGCGGCGGGCTGGTCGGGCACGGCGGTTGCCTCTCGCTGGTGGGGCCTCGCGGGTGGACGACACACCGGTGGCAGGTCACAGGTGGGACGTCGCCGGTGCGAACGCGGAACCGGCGGAGTCTATCGAAGCCCGCTGGTCCGCCGATCGCGCTTGGGACGCCGCAGCCCGGCCGCGGTGAGCCGCCGCACCAGTTCCCGGGCCTCCACCGGCACCGCGCCGGCCCCGATCAGCGCCTGGTACCGCTCGTCGGGCACGTCGTAGTGGTCGTGGTCGAACCCGCGCGGTGGGATGCCGTTGGCCGCGGCGAACGCGTGCAGTTCGGCGTAGGAATGGTCGCTGACCAGGTGCGACCAGCGCCGGCCGTGGGCCGGCCAGCGTGGCGGATCGATCAGCACGGTCACCGGATGAGCGTAGAGCGCATCATGGCGACGTGACGTCGACGACGCAGGAACGCCCCACCGAGGTCGGCCCTCGCCGGTCCCGGGTGTGGCGCGGCGGGGCGGTGGTGGCCGCCGACGTGACGGTGGCCGAGATCACCGAGCAGCTGGAGGGCGACGAGGCGACCCGGGCCTGGTGGTGGGTGCCGCGCACGGCCGAGGCGCTGCGGCCCACCGCCGAGCTGTTCGCCCTCGACGGTCTGGCCGTGGACGATGTGCTCTCCGACCGGGAGCCGCCCAAGCTCGACACGGTCGGCCGCACCGTGCTGCTGATCGGCGCCCTGGTCTCGTTCGATGCCGGTGCCGAGGAGCTGCGCCGGGATCGGGTGGCGGTGCTGGCCACCGACCGGATGCTGGCCGTCGTCGCCGACGAATCGGCCGGCGCCGCGCTGACCCGGCGGCTGGCCGAGAACACCACGGTGCTCAGCGCCGACGGGGTCGCCGCCGGGCTGCACCTGCTGCTGGACACGATGGTGCACTCCGAGACCAAGACGCTGCTGGCCATGGAGGACGCCGCCGACGAGCTGACCACGTCGCTGTTCGACGACAAGCCGATGAACCGCGCGGACCAACTGCGCGCCTTCCGGCTGCGCCAGTCGATCGCCGCGCTGCGCCGGGTGAGCGCGCCGATGGCCGAGATCCTGCTCGATCTGTCCGGCGCGGCGGCCCGCGCGGCGGCCGACGACGACCCGCTGGCCGACCTGCTGCACGGCGGGGTGATCCGCCGGATGCAGGACGTCTGCGACCACGCCCAGCACGCCGCGGCCGAGACGAACACCCTGCGCGAGCTGCTCAGCTCGGCCTACGAGACGAACCTGGCCCTGTCCGACGTGCACCTGAACGTGATCATGAAGAAGCTCTCGGCCTGGGCGGCGATCATCGCCGTGCCCACCCTGATCACTGGGTTCCTCGGGATGAACGTGCCCTACCCGGGTTTCGGCGACGGGCAGGGCTTCCTGGCCGGGCTGACGGTCATGGTGCTGGCCGTGCTCACCCTGTTCGTGCTGTTCAAGCGCAAGGGCTGGCTGTAAGCCCGCGAGCTGATCGCCGGGCCCGGACGGTCAGGCGCGGACGGTCAAGCCGACCTTCTGGAACTCCTTGAGGTCGGAGTACCCGGCCTTGGCCATCGCCCGGCGGAGCGCGCCGAACAGGTTGGTCCGGCCGTCGGCGCCCAACGCCGGGCCCCGCAGCAGTTGGGCCAGCGGCACGTCGGCCGGGCCGACCGGCGCGGCGAACCCGCGCGGCAGCACCGGGTGCGCCGCGGTGGTCGGCCAGTACCAGCCGGCCGCCGGCGCCTCGGCCGCCCAGGTCAGCGGCTCCCCCAGCATCACCGCGTCGGCGCCGCAGGCGATCGCCTTGGCGATGTCGGCGCTGGACTCGATCCCGCCGGCCGCGATGACGTGCACGTACCGGCCACCGGTCTCGTCCAGGTAGGAGCGGCGGGCCGCGGCCGCGTCGGCGATGGCGGTGGCCATCGGCACGGCGATGCCCAGCACCTCGTCGGTGGTGGTGGTCGTGCCGTGCCCGGTGCCGACGATCACCCCGGCCGCGCCGGTGCGCATCAGGTGGGTGGCGGTCTTGTAGTCCGAGCAGCCGCCGACGACGACCGGCACCTCCAGCTCGGAGATGAACGACTTGAGGTTCAGCGCCCGGCCGTCGGCCCGCACGTGCTCGGCGGAGATGATCGTGCCCTGGATGACCAGCAGCTCGACCCCGGCCGCAATGACCGGACCGGCCAGCGCGGCCGCGTTCTGCGGGGACAGCCGCACCGAGACGGTGCCGCCGCCGTCGCGCAGGCTGTGGATGGCCTCGGTGAGCAGGTCGATCGAGACCGGTTCGGCGTAGGCCTGCTGAATCGCGGCGATCACCTCGTCCGGGTCATCGGCTACCGCCGCCCGCTCCAGCAGCTCGTCGATGACCTTCTGCGGATCGGCGTGCCGGGCCCACAGCCCCTCGCCGTCCAGCACGCCCAGACCGCCGAGCGCGGAGACCTCCGCGGCCAGCCCCGGGGACACGATGGCGTCCGTCGGCTGGGTGATCAGCGGCATCTCGAACCGGTAGGCGTCGATCTGCCAGGCCATCGACACGTCCGAGGACGAGCGGGTGCGCCGGGACGGCACGATGCTGATGTCGTCCAGTTCGTAGGCCGACCGCGCGGTGCGCCCCATGCCGATCTCGATTTCCGGCACCGTTCCTCCTCGGTTTGGGCCCGCGCGTGTGACAGGACCCGGCGGTCAGGGTAGGCGATGGGACAAACCCGCGACGGATCGGCGGGACTATTTTCGGCGCAGTCGGGGCCGCTCAGCTGCTGGACGGCGCAAGCAGCACGAGCGGGCTGTTCCTTGCGCACCCGAACCGGCTGGTACCGGACCGGCATCGCGCGCCCGACGTGCCGGCCGGGTGGACCAGGGCCGGCGATGCGCAGCCTATCGCCCACCGCTGGGGTGGATCGGTTGACTGGCGCGGAAGGCTTCGCCCGATGTGGTGGGCAGGGTCGGCAACGGGGCCCATGGGTTGACGCGGGTCTTGAACTGCTGACCGTTGTTCTCAGTGAAGAACCGGTAGCTTTCGTCGAATCGCTGGGTGTTGACGCGTTCCCAGACGTCGCCGGGCGGGTAGGAGACCAGGTGGCGATCGTCGCCCAGCCCGTGCGGATTCAGGATACGGGCCAGACCGACGCAGGCCGCTTGGTCCAGATAGCCACTCACGGCCGCGGGGTCGTGCGCCGGTGGCGGTCCGGCCGGCGCGGGCTCGGCCCGCCGGTAGCGATCGCCGATGGTTTCGATCGTGCAGGACTCGATCCGCACGGCCACCGCCCCGAGACCGAACGGCCGGCCACCGCCGAGGCGCACGTGATAACCCGGGCCGCCCAGGGCCGGCAGCACCCGCGCGGGATCCAGCACAGCGAGCAGGGAATGCAAGCCGGCCGGGGACAGCGCGTCGAAGCGGATGGTCTGACGCAGGGTGGTGCCGGGCGCCAGCAGATCGCGACGCCCGCCGAACTCCCGCTGAGATGGTCGCCGCTGGTGGCGCGGGGTCACGCTCACGCTGCGCTGGAGCTGGCCGGTCCAGGCGGCCGCCTGCTCGTCGGGATCGCTGTTCCAGTAAAACTTTCGGCCGCGGAGGCCACGCGGCCGCGGCTTGTCGCTGGCCGATCCCCACTGCCCGGGGGGCGACCCGCCCCGACGGCTGGTCAACGACCTGTCCTGCAGGCTGAACATTCCGGCGCCCAACCGGGGTGCACCCAACGGTGCGAGGTCGATTTGCTCGACCCGGGCGCCCGGTTCCGCCGTCGCGGTCCCGAAACGCACATGACCGGCATAGGCGGTCTGCTGACCGCCTTGGTCGGTGCCCTTGGGATCGACCGACCCGAAGATCTCGCAGGACAAGCACAATCCTTGGCGCTCCCCGAGTTCCGGCGCGTGCATGGCCGGATCAGTGCATGGCAGGGCTTGCCTGGGTACTCGTTCCGACAGGGGCTGAGCGCCCAATTCCCGCCAGATCGCCGAATGCTCGATGCGGGTGACTTTCTCGCCATCAGCCAGGACCCAAACTACCTCACCCGGAAAGAGGAATCCGGTAACCATTGACCGCCACCCGATGCGAACATCACTCTCGCGCCGATTGCCATCTGCGTAGGTTCCCCACCATTTCACCTCCGCGAAACGACGTCGATCGTGGGAGTCGCCACCGCTCGAGGCGACCCGGCTCCGCGGATTCGCGATCCGGCGGCCGCTCTCAGCCTTGGGCGGGGCCAGCAGACGCCGTCGGTCGTCCGCGCCGTCGCAAGATTGTCGATAGATCTCCCAAGCCTCGGGCGCCACGGCCATGGACTTGCCGCCGAGAATGCCGGTAGCCCAAAGGCATCGGCCTCGTTTGCCCGCCTTGGTGACTTTGCGTCGGGCTCCGATATCCGTGAGCAGCACGACCGCGTGGTTCTCCGGGAGTTCACTACCCAGAGCGAGCTCACCGGAATCGTCGCGATCGATACTTGGCCGGATCAGGCCCCGCGCCGACTCCACAGTGCGCATTTCCCAGCGTTCAAGGGTGGACCATTCCTCGTCACCCTCCAAGCAGAAAGCGTCACCGGTCCGGGGCTCGCCCCATGACGAATCCTGACGACCGTAGGCAGCCAACAGGCTCGGGCCGTCTACCCAGACCGTCTCCTCACACAGCTTGATCGCGATCGGCTTTCCAGCCGCCGTGGACCGCTGCACCACGCCCAGCCGCCACGGTGGCTGCGGCTTGGACCCGGCGATCTGCCGATATGACGGAAGAAAGCCCTCGTCGACCACCCGCAGGCAGCCCCGGAACATGGCTTCGTGCAGCGAACGGACGGCCCCCTTGACCGACGCCCCGGGAACCTGCACGGCGCCGTCCACATTGCAGCTGATCTCGCCGGCAGGCAGGAGCATGGGTGTCGCCAGAGTCCAGGTGACGTCGAGCGAACCGGAGTAAAGCGGCTGCCCATTAGGCCCCAGCCGGTTGCCACCGTCGTGCCCCGGCGGCCGGCGCCTCGGGATCACATCGGAGATCGCCACGAAGGTATACGGGTTGACGAAGCTCGTGCTATCGAGCTGGGGCATCAAGCAACCTCCGGCCAATCGCAGCCACATTCTTTCGTCGAGCACGAGGTTCTGTCGCCAACCTCAGTTTCCACGCCCAGCGGGCCCGTGGCTTTGAACTCGCCCGCCGGATGGTCGCGGCTCGACCTTGCTGCTCTTGTTCCGTCGAAGCCTGACTGCACTGCCTCGTCATGCCACGGCATTCGGGCCAATGTGGCTCCCTCATGCGGCTGCGTCGACACCCGGCAATCGCCGGGCTGGGCCGCTGGCCGCACGGGCCTCCCGCCGTCGGCAAGTGGTCGCCAGCTACAAGCACGACGCTCACGCCCCCACCGCCCTACTCATCAGCTCCCCAGCAGGCTGGCGCAGCCCCGCAAGGCCCCGACCAGACTCCACAAGGATCCCACGCTCCGGCAGTCTCGGCACCCCGAGCGGCCCGACCTTCTGGCGACACGCGCTCACGCGCACATTTGCAATCGAAACGCCTTCTTCCAAACGCCTGACGGCGTGATGTGGCTTCTGACTCAGTGACGAGTTCGACACCGGCCCTGCTACGAGACCGAGTTTCTATACGCCTGACGGCGTGACGTGGTTTCTGACGCCGCAAGAATCCACGGTCAGGCCGGAAACTCAGTTTCTCTACGCCTGACAGCGTGACGTGGTTTCTGACATGGCGTCGAGAAGGATTTCGTCCGTCCGGACGAGGTTTGCATACGCCTGACGGCGTGACGTGGTTTCTGACAATCGTCCCTTGAGCTGGCAGGACACCTTCACGCTCGAGCGGGTTTCTATACGCCTGACGGCGTGACGTGGTTTCTGACGACGGTGAAGACCAAATGAACACTCTCGGTGAAGCGTTTCTATACGCCTGACGGCGTGACGTGGTTTCTGACCAGGTTTCGGCTGCGTCCACTTACTTCAGTGAACAGTGGGGTTTATATACGCCTGACGGCGTGACGTGGTTTCTGACCCTGGGCACGCTGACCCGAGTGATGGCCGCGAGCTGAGTTTCTATACGCCTGACGGCGTGACGTGGTTTCTGACTGGACGACAGTTGGCATAGTGGTCGCCGTGCTGCTGGTGGTGTTTCTATACGCCTGACGGCGTGACGTGGTTTCTGGGCTCTACGCAATCAACCTGGGTCGGTGTGGTCGGATCCGTGCCGGTTGTTGATCTTGCCTGATGAGGCCGTGGTTGAGAAGTAGTCGCAGACGGTAGTTGGCGAACGATCGGTAGCCGCGGGCGATCCGTTTGGTGTTCTTGATCTTCAGGTTGAGGTTCTCGGTGGGTCCGTTGGATAGGGCGGGGTTGTCGAACCGGGCCAGGTACTCGGTCCGCCACGCGACCAGAGTGCGCCCGAAGCGGGCGATCTCGGGAACCGGGCAGGTCTTGGCCAGGGTGATGACCTGCTCGGCCGCGGCGCGTCCGGCGGCCCGGTCGGGGTTGGCGTAGGCCTGCATGACGTTCTGCGCGACGAGCCAGGCGGCGGTGATCTCCTCGTGCGTGTCCGCGTCGGTCAGTGCGGCCCGCAGTCGGACCAGTTGCCGGTCGGTGAGCCGGTCGTAGCGGCGCCGCAGGATCCGTCGTACCCGGTACAGCGGGTCGCCGGCCCGGCCGCGGTGCCCGGTGGTGTCCTGCTGCACGCGGCGGCGGACCTGGTCGACCGCGAGAAGCACGATCTTGACGATGTGGAAGGCGTCCAGCACGCGCGTCGTCGCAGGTAGATGCGCCGAGAGCGCGGTGGCATAACCGCGGAACGGGTCCAGCGACGCGGTCAGAACGGCGGACCGCCAGGCCTCGTCGCGGTCGGTCAGCCAGTCGCCCAGGACTCGGCCGGAGCGGCCCGGTACGACGTCCAGCAGCCGCGGTGGGCGGCCCGGGGTCAGGTCGGCGACGCCGGTGGCGTACTGGGTGTGCCGGGTGCCGGTGGCCCGCAGGAACGAGGTCTCGTCGACCCCGACCGCGCTCACCCCGGCCAGCCGGTCCGGGTCCTCGACCAGCGGGGTGCCGCGGTCAACGACCTGGGTCATGATCGTGTGCCAGGACACGCCGAGTTGGGCCGCGACCCGGGACACGGCCCGGTCGTGGTGGCCGACCTGCTCGAACGCCCACTGCTGCGCACGGTCGGTGAGCACCACACGCGGGGCGATCGCGTCGTGTTGCTCGGTCCAGGTCTTCTTCTCGCACAACCCGTATCGACACTCGAAAATCCGCTTGCACCAACGGAGAACGACCGGCACACCGCCGGCCGGCAGGTCCCGCACGGTCACCGTGCGCCGGTCCTTGACTCGGGCGACCGCGCCGCAGGTCGGGCAGCCCGTCGGCTCCCGCCGCGTTTCCACAAGCAGGTGCCATTCGTCGTCGAGCACGTCGCTGGACACCACCCGGAATCCGGGCAGCACGAACACACCGGTAACGTCATCGCTCACCTGGGGCCTTCCTCACGGGTCGCATTCACTTGGCGGTGAACACGGATCGTGAGGACCCCAGGCCCCACATCAGCGCATCTCAGCCCCGGCGTGTCGCCCCGGGATCAAACCCCCACCCAGCTTCAAAGCGAAGAGCCGGTTTCTGACCCCCTCACCTTCGCACGACCCTCATGGTGGCCCAGAGCGTTTCTATACGCCTGACGGCGTGACGTGGTTTCTGACCACACTGGTGCGCAGCGCAACGAGATATATGCAAAGATTGCTAGGTTTCTATACGCCTGACGGCGTGACGTGGTTTCTGACAACTGGGGATCTGGTGGCGCGCAGGGTGTAGCAAAGTTTCTATACGCCTGACGGCGTGACGTGGTTTCTGACCGGTGGTTTCGTCTTTGCGTTCTTGTTCTTTGCCGTCTGGGTTTCTATACGCCTGACGGCGTTACGTGGTTTCTGACGAGCCGTACACGTTCTATATCTCGGTCAGCGACGAAAGTTTCTATACGCCTGACGGCGTGACGTGGTTTCTGACCGCACTGTTGGACTTATTTCCAGCCTGCCACCGAAAGTTTCTATACGCCTGACGGCGTGACGTGGTTTCTGACGGCCGGCATGACACCGCTCGGCTGCTGAGGGGTTTCTATACGCCTGACGGCGTGACGTGGTTTCTGACCGCTCCCAAGAAGTGAGGTTCCAACCTCCTTCGTTTCTATACGCCTGACGGCGTGACGTGGTTTCTGACATGCATGCTGATGCTGTGGAGAAATAATCGTGTCTAGTTTCTATACGCCTGACGGCGTGACGTGGTTTCTGACCGATGGCATCTTCAGTCTGGTTGACGAAGACGGGAACGTTTCTATACGCCTGACGGCGTGACGTGGTTTCTGACATGGATCGTGACGACTACCGTGAACTAGCCCGCAGGTTTCTATACGCCTGACGGCGTGACGTGGTTTCTGACTCCTGGTAATCAACAGTTCAGCGAGCGATGAGGAGGTCGTTTCTATACGCCTGACGGCGTGACGTGGTTTCTGACCTCGGTATGGTTGTCGGTGCGGACCCGTCGCAGATGTTTCTATACGCCTGACGGCGTGACGTGGTTTCTGACCTGAGGCAAAAGAACTGACTGCGTCGTTTCATAGACGTTTCTATACGCCTGACGGCGTGACGTGGTTTCTGACTTCTATGCCTAGTCGGTTTACGCCGGTGAAAGTAGTTTCTATACGCCTGACGGCGTGACGTGGTTTCTGACCCTACCCCACCAGGCACTGCCGCTGACCTGCGCCAACGCGGGCCCGCTGCACACCAGGCCGACTGAAGATCAACAACTGTCCGCCGGCAGAGCTCTAAGCCAGCATTGTCGCAGGTCAGAGGATTACACAGCAGAAGGCTGCGCACCATGATCGCCAGCCACCCCCTTTCCCAGACAAGAGCAGCCCGTCAATGAGCCCAGCAACAGTCAGAACACCGCCCAGTATCGCTGCGGTTCCGCCACGGTGGCCTGGCCCACCACTCCCACGGACTCCCAGCACGGCGCGCACTGCCGGAAGAAGTAGACCGAGTCCCGGTCCAGGTCGATGATGTCCCGGGCGCGCCGGTGCAGGTCATCGATCAACGGCTGGTCTGCCGACAGCACGAAGACGCTCTTCTGTATTCGATCGCCGTACGCCTGCAGCACGGCGGCCAGGCGGGCCCGCCGGTTGTCCTCGCTGATGTCGTAGGCAACGATCACCGTCAGCGCCACGACAGGCCGATCCACTGGTCACTGCGTCCATGCACGAGGGCCGCAATCTGTTCGGCCTGCCGGTACAGATGCCGGCGCAGGGTCCCGGAGAAGCCGGGCAACGCCCCGGCGGTTCGCCGCAGCATGCGCAGCTCATACCCGTCGACCACGCATTCGGGTCTGCCCCCGGTCTGGTTGACACTCGGGGTTTGCAGTAGTCAGGCCGCTTCTGCGGCCTTGTAGATCATCTCAAACTCGACCGGGGTGAGCTTGCCGAGGGCCCGCTGGCGGCGTCGTCGGTTGTACTTGGTTTCGATCCAGGTGACGATCGCGAGGCGGAGGTCGTCGCGGGTGTCCCAACGGCGGGTGTTCAGGACGTTCTTCTGCAGCAGGGAAAAGAAGCTCTCCATGCTGGCGTTGTCGCCGGCGCCGTGGGAGCGGCCCATCGACCCCACCAGGTCGTTGTTCGCCAGCAGCCGCTGGGTCCGCTTGGCACGAAACTGACCGCCTCGGTCGGAGTGACAGACTGTCCCGGCCGGGCTGCGGAGCGCGATCGCGTTGCGCATCGCGGCCCGCGCCAGGGACGACTTCATCCGGGAGTCGATGGAGTAGCCCACGATCTTGTTCGACCACACGTCCTTGATCGCGCAGATGTAGAGCTTGCCTTCGCGGGTGGGGTGCTCGGAAATGTCCCACAGCCACACCTTGTTCGGGGCGTCGGCGAGGAACTCGTGACGTACGACGCCGTGCTCGTCGACGACCGCGAGGAGGTCGTCGTGTGGCGCGGGGCCGGTCGAGCCGGTCTTGGAGCGCTTCTTGTGGTGGCTGGCAGTGATGCCGGCGATGCGGCACAGGCGGTGCACCCGGTTCTCCCCGACCTGGATGCCGTGCTCGTCTTCGAGCTCGTCGGTGAGGAACCTGTAGCCCAACGTCGCATCGTCGCCATGGAGGTCGTAGAGCTTGTCGATGAGGTGGGCGTCGTCGTAGTCCCGCTGGCATACGGGGTCGCTGAGCCACTTGTAGTACCCGGCCCGCGAAAGGCCGAGCACCCGCAACGTCACCGCGACCGGCACCCTGATCGGGGCGCCGGTCGCAGCCATCTCTCGGACGAGCGGGAAGACTATTTTCCCGGCAGGTTCGCCTGCGACAGGTAGGCCGCTGCCCTACGCAGGACCTCGTTCTCCTGCTCGAGGAGGCGGTTGCGCTTCTTCAACTCGCGAAGCTCAGCACGGTCGACGTCGGTGAGACCGGGACGGCGACCGTCCTCGATGTCGGCCTGCTTCATCCAGTTCGCGAGCGAGCCTTCGGAGATGCCGACGTCCTTCGCGATCTGCGTCAGCGTCGCCTGGCCCTTGCGGGCCACGGCCACGACGTCGTCGCGGAACTCCTTGGGATAGGGCTTAGCCACGAAAGACATCCTTCCGTCTGAGGCCGAAACCTCAGAGGTCAGGTGTCAACTGAACTCGGGGCAGACCCTTCCTTGCCCGCCTTGGTGAGCAGCACACCTGGTACTGCCTCCTCACGGCGGCCGTGTGCTCCGGTGAGCGTATTGCGTCGAGCCGCGGCCACCACCACCTGGTCGACGATCAGCGGCCGGAATTCCTCCATCAGGTCCAACGCCAACGACGGCCGCCGATCTTCCTCCGCGTGCAACAGCCCGATCGCCGGATCTAGGCCAGCCGCGCAGAGCGCGGACACCGCTTCTCCGAGCAGGATCGCGTAGCCGTAGGACAGCGCCGCGTTGATGACGTCGGCCGGCGGTCGACCGGATCTCCCCTCGAATCGCACGCCTTCCGGGACGATCTCGCCCATGGCCTGGAAGTACTGACGAGCGGCGGCGCCTTCCATGCCCATCAACTCGTCCCGAGTCCCGCAATCGGCGATCATGCCGACCAATGACTCCATCTGGTGAGTGGCTTCCGTGACGGCGTCGGCGTTGTCTCGCCGACCCATCCGCTGCAGCACAACGATCTGTTTGCGCACCTTGGCCGCCACCAGGGCGCGACCGAAGGTGAATCCCCCCGGCGTGTCCGGAGACTCCAGAGCTTGGGAAGGTTGGAGTCATGCCGGGAGATTCAACGAGGCGGTACCCGCTGGAGCTGAAGCAGCGGGCTGTACGGATGGTCGCGGAGATCGCGGGTGAGCACGAGTCCGAATGGGCGGCGATGAGCCGCGTGGCTGAGCTGCTCGGCGTCGGTACTGCCGAGACGGTCCGTAAGTGGGTGCGGCAGGCCGAGGTCGACACCGGGACCCGGGTCGGCACCTCCTCGGAGGAGTCGGCCGAGCTGCGCCGGCTGCGTCGGGAGAACGCAGAACTCAAGCGCGCCAACGCCATTCTGAAGGCAGCTTCGGCTTATGTGGGTGATCGGTGTCAAGTAGCGGTGTCGGCGAGTCGCTGAAGGAGTCCGTCGTAGACCTTCTGACGGCCGCTTTGACCCTTGCGGGCGGCGTCGTCACGTTGAGCCTGCAGGGTGGGTCGGAATTCGATGGTGGTGACGAAGAAGGTGCAGGACTCGCAGATCGTTTCGTAGTGGCATTCGAGTTCGGCGGGTCGGGTGCAGAAGCCGTTGCCGAGCATGCGTTTGCTGTGTTCGGCGCGGAGTTTGCGCATCGGGGCTGGTTCGTCCGCGGCGGGTAGCATTGCGGGTTGCTGCTGTTGGTAGAGAGCTTGGACCTTCTCGGTGACGGTGAAGTACTGGTCGGCGACGGTGCGGTCGGCGATGCGCGCGTAGACCAGGGTCATGCTCATCGTCTTGTGGCCCAGCAGCGCGGCGATCGCTTCGAGGCTCATGCCGCGGTTGATTGCCTGGGTGGCTAGCGTGTGCCGGAGTTGGTGTGGGTGCACGTGACCGATACCGGCTGCGGTGGCGGCTGTTTGAACGGCGTGGTCGACTCGGGTGGGTGGGATCGGCCGGCCCCGGTCGGTAAACAGCAGGTGGCTGTTTTGCCAGTCGGGTCGCTGTTCGAGCCAGTTGTCGATCATGGTTTTCAGTTGCGGGTGGAGAGGAACGTAGCGGTCGTTGTGGAGTTTGCCGACAGGGATCCGCAGCCAGTAGGCGGAGCCGATCTGCACAACGGCGTCGGTGGTCAGACCGAGTAGCTCACCCTTGCGCATGCCGGTGCGGGCCAAGATCTCGATGGCGAGCCGACCGAACGGGTCGGGCAGCTCCCGTGCCGCGGCCATGAACTTGGCGGTAGCAGCGTCGTCGAGGAACCGGGGCAGCGGCTTGTCTTTGGCCGGCCGGTCGGAGGAGAAGACCGGTGGCCGAAGGGGTGCGTCGGGGTAGCCCCATTCGATGATCCGGCGGAAGAACGCGCCGAGGTGACACATCCGCATCCCGATGGTCGTTTTGCTGATTGTGCTGTTCTTGCGGTAGCCGCCACGCCCGGCCAGCCAGGTCCCGTAGGCCTCGATCTGCGGCCGGCCGATGTCGGCGACCGTCGTGACGCTGCTGGTGGAGATCAGGTGCCCGGCGATCTGCCGCAGGGTGATCTCGATGCTGGCGACCGATGAAGCGCGCAGGCTGACCCGCAGCTGGTCCAGGTAGCGGTGCATGGTGGCGGCCATCATCGGGGCGGCGGCGGTGATCTGGTCCCAGCTGGTCTCCGGCACCGACCGGGCAGCCCATGACTTGCGTGTCGTGGGTCGGGGCGCTTGGCCCCGGTGGAACATCACGGCGTCCAGGCCGAACAGGGGGGTCGCCAGTGTTGTCGGGATCGTGCCGCCGTGTTTGGCGACGACCGCGGCCCAGAACGCGGCCCGCCCGGCCACGTAGTTGTCGCTGCTCAGTTCGTCCGGGCGGCTGCCGGTGATGACGCAGATCTGGGCGAGCTTGGACCACATCTTGTCGATCTCCAACCGATTGAAACTCAACGACGCGGCCTGGCGCCGGAATTGGTTAGCCTGCTCCGGATCTCGGTTCGCGACGTGATGGCCCCACCTCGACGTCACGGCTGCGACGTACTCGGCCTCGACCGGGACCCGGTCGTGCACGACAGCGAAGTGCGCGAAGGCTCGCGCCTGGTCTCCGGCGGCGAGCCGTTCGGGCACCGAGCAGGCCCGCCAACCGCTCACGTCACCGAACTCGGTGACGAACCGCCCGATGCTCCGCGACCGGGACAGTCGTGCCGGCTGGGTGCCAGCGTCGGCCAGGTAGGCCGCCCGAGCCTGGCCGATCCCGGGTTCCTCGGCCCGGGCCGCGGTCGATTCGGCGGTCCCGCTCATCCTTGAGCTCCCGCGATGTCGTCGAGGATGTCCATCGCCTTTCGGTACTCGTCGACCAGCCAGTCCGGGGCCAGATGCAGGTAGATCTTGGTGGTCTCGATCGAGACGTGCCCAGCCTGGGCCTGGATCGCCTCCAACGCCATCCCGGATTCGCGGAGCCGGGTGAAGCAGGTATGGCGCAACTCATGGCAGGTGGCGTGGGCGAGCCCGGCCCGCCGGCGGGCGCCGGAGAGCACCTCGTCCACCCCGGCCGCGGACAGCGGCTGGCCTCGGCGTTGTCCCTTCAACACAACGAACACCTGATCGGTGTCGGTGTCTGGTCGCTCCGTGGCGTAATAGCCGGCCAGCTCGGCGAAGAACACCTTCCCGACCGGCACGACCCGCTCGTGGCCGCCCTTGCCGGTGACGAACACTCGCCGCTCGCCCGGTTGGACGTCACGATGCCGCAGGCCCAGGACCTCGCAGCGGCGAAGGCCGCCGAGCAGCATCAGCCACACCATGGCCCGGTCCCGGGCCGTCCGCAGCGCGCTGATCAGCGCGTTCACCTCGGCCGGGCTCAGGATCCGCGGCAGCCGGCGCGGCGCCCGGATCAACGGAGCACCTCGCACAGGTGCCCGGCCCGGCCGAGCAGACAGACTGCGCGGCACCGGGTTCCGTGCCACCAACCCGCGAATGGCCAGATACTCGAACAGGCCGGAGACCGTCGCGAGACGCCGCTTGATCGTCGTCAACGCCAACCCCGACTCGCCATCGGCGAGCCGGACCACGTTGCCGTTACGGGCTGCCCGCTGCCGCTCGATGAAGCGAAGGACGTCGGCCGTGGTCACCTCCACCGGCGGCCGCCCCACGACCGTGAAGAACACCTTCAGGTCGAACATCTGAGCCAGCAGCGTATTCGGCCGACACCGCGCCGCGACGAACCGCAGGTACTCGTCCAACAGCACCTCCCCGAGCCGCGGCACCTCCCCGGCCGGGCGCTGCAAACAGGGCACGAACTCCATCACGGGACCTCCTCGCCCGGCCCCAACCCGGGGCCGGGCACCAAGGCTGACACCCGACGTGTCAGATCACCCGCATATCAAGCCTTTCTTCGCGGCCGAGCTCGACCGGCCTTCCCACTGATCGCGGAGTTCATCCGCTGCCACGCAGGCCGCCGGGAGGCCGGCGGTCTGCGGTGGGGAGTCGAGCCGATCTGCCAGGTGTTGACCGAGCACCTGGGTCTGCGGATCGCCCCGTCCACCTACTACGAGCACGCCGCCCGGCCCGCCCAGACGCGGCCGGCCGCGGTGCGGGATGCGGCCCTGCTCGAGCAGATCCGCCGGGTCCACACAGAGAACAACCACGGCACCTATGGTGCCCGGAAGGTGTGGCTGCAGCTGAACCGGGAAGGCGTCTCGGTGGCCCGGTGCACCGTGGAACGGCTGATGCGCTCCGCCGGCCTGGTCGGTGTCCGCCGGGGCAAGATCAAGCGGACGACGGTCGCCGATCCGGGTGCGCAGCGGCCCGCTGACCTGGTGCAACGACGGTTCGGCGCGCTCGTGCCGGATCGTTTGTGGGTGGCCGACATCACCTACGTGAGTACCTGGTCGGGATGGGTGTACGTGGCGTTGGTGACCGATGCCTACGCCCGCCGCATCCTGGGCTGGCGGGTCGCGACCACGATGACCACACAGCTCGTCCTGGACGCGTTGGAGCAGGCCATCTGGACCCGTCAACGGGCCGACCGGACTGTGGAACACGTCGTGGCGCACAGCGACCGCGGGTCCCAGTACACATCCATCCGGTACTCCGAACGCCTCGCCGAGGTCGGCATCGCAGCATCGGTCGGCAGCGTCGGCGACTCCTACGACAACGACCTGGCCGAAACAATCAACGGCCTGTACAAGGCCGAAGTGATCCGTCACCGCGGCCCCTGGCGCAGCATCGACTCCGTCGAATTCGCCACCGCCGAATGGATCGACTGGTACAACCACCGACGCCTGCACGAGTACTGCGGCGACATCCCACCAGCCGAACTCGAGGACGCGTTCTACGCTCACCACCGAGCCCAGCAAACCGCCGGACTCACCGTTTGAGACAGCCTCCGGACACGCCGGGGGGATTCAAGGGGAGCCACACTGCCTGATCGTCGGCGGCCGCGAGTTGGGCCCGAAGCCGGGACACCCGGTGGTCGGCCGCCGCCGCCCAGGCGTGTCCCAGATAGCTGCCGCGTCGGGACAAGAACACCAGGTCGACCTGGTTGGCCAGCGCCCACGAGCGCAAACCGGCGGACACGCCAACCCCGCCGAAGGTGACGATCCGCTCGATCAACCCCGAGGGGACGTCGAGCAGTTCAGCGTCGTCCCCTGATTCGACGATCACCCGGCCGTCCATGATGCGGGCCCTGGATCCCTGCACCCCCAGGTACAGCACGCGCCGGGGCGGGTCGACCGTCCGATGATCACTCAACGCCGGTGGGTAACGCGGACCGAAGTCCTCGCCCAGAAAGGTGAAACCCTCGTCGAAGGACATCACCGCGCTCTTGTCGGCCCCCAACGACATCTCGATACCGGCGGCGGCATCATGGGCCACCCGCATCGCCTCCCATGCCTCGGCGCGGTCCGCGGCCGCAATCACCATGTCGTCGCTGTACCGCACCAGGGGAAACCCGGTCCGGGCGACCGCGTCATCGAAGTCCGCCAGAATCAGATTCGCCCACAGGGGTGACAGCGGCGACCCTTGCGGCAACCCTGGCAGTGCCTCGGCCGGGGAGCCGCCAGCCGGCCGGGCGAGCAGGCGGGTCAGGATCCCCAGCAGGGTCGGGTCGCCCTGGAACAGCGCGGTGAGCTTGCGCCGCAAGCGATCCTTCGGAATCGAGGGAAAGCAGTTGTCGATGTCGCAACGGCACACCCAGCGCAAACCTTCAGTTAAGTCCACCAGAGTGGTGTACGACCACTGATCGACCTTGACCCCCTGACCAGGCAGGTCGGGGCGTGTCGGTCCCGGGACGAGGACGGCCACCGCGTGAGGCTTCGAAGGACCTCTCACAGTCTGTCGAAGGAGACATCACGCGATGACCACTGCGCAGCCTAACGACCCCACGACCATGGTCGGCGACATGCTCGCGTCGGCGAGCCCGGACCTGCTCCGCTCGATGCTGTCCACGTTCATTCAGACGCTGATGGGCGCCGAGGCCGACGCCCTGTGCGGCGCCGGCTACGGAGAACGCAGCCCGGACCGGGTCAACTCCCGCAACGGGTACCGGCACCGGGACTTCGACACCCGGGTCGGCACCCTGGACGTCGCGGTGCCGAAACTGCGGTCCGGGTCTTACTTCCCGGACTGGCTGCTGGAACGGCGGACCCGCGCCGAACGCGCCCTGGTCTCCGTCGTCGCGACCTCGTACCTGCTCGGGGTCTCGACCCGGCGGGTGGAGAAGCTGGTCCAGGCGCTGGGCGTGACGTCGCTGTCCAAGTCGCAGGTGTCGGTGATGGCCCGCGACCTGGACGAGCAGGTCGAGGCGTTCCGCACCCGGCCGCTGGACCAGGGCCCGTACACGTTCCTCGCGGCCGACGCGCTGGTCCTCAAGGTCCGCGAGGGCGGCCGGGTCGTGCAGGTCCACGCCCTGCTCGCGACCGGCGTCAACGGTGACGGGCACCGCGAGATCCTCGGGGTGGACGTGACCAGCCGCGAGGACGGCGCCGGCTGGTTGGCGTTCCTGCGTGGCCTGGTCGCCCGCGGCCTGACCGGTGTCAAGCTGGTGACCAGCGACGCGCACAGCGGCTTGGTCGCCGCGATCGGCGCGGCCCTGCCGGGCGCCTCCTGGCAGCGCTGCCGCACCCATTACGCGGTGAACCTGATGTCGATTACCCCCAAGAGCAGCTGGCCGTGGGTGCGGACCATGCTGCACTCGATCTACGACCAGGTCGACGCCAAAGCCGTGGCCGCCCAGTTCGACCGGGTCATCGACACGCTCGCCGAGAAGCTGCCCGCGGTCGCTGACCACCTCGACCAGGCCCGCGCCGACCTGCTCGCGTTCACCGCGTTCCCGAAGGAGATCTGGCGGCAGATCTGGTCCAACAATCCGCAGGAACGGCTCAACAAGGAGATCCGCCGCCGGACCGACGTCGTCGGGATCTTCCCCGATCGGGGCGCCCTCATTCGCCTCGTCGGCGCTGTCCTGGCCGAGCAACACGACGAGTGGACCGAGGGCCGCCGCTACCTCGGCATCGAGGTACTGGCCCGATCCCAAGCCGTAGGCACGCACGACCCTAAGGAGAACACCGCGAACAACGCCCCAGCGATCACCACCGCCGCCTGACCAAAGAAGAATCACCGGCGGCCGACCTCGTAACGCACACCACTCAGCTGGGCTTGACCAAACCTTCATCGCGCAGCCGCGCCACCTCCTGGACGGCATCGGTCACACCGATTCCCGGGCGGTAGGCGAAACTGGCCGCGCCCAACCAGGGATCGACCAGCGGGGTGAGCACTCCCAGCAGCGCCCGCTCGACGACCCGATCGGACACCGTGGGCACATGGAGCATCCGGGTAGCTCCGTCGACCCGGATCAGCGGCACCGGTGTCAACCGGCCCGGTTCGTATCCCCCGTCGAGCAGCCCGTCGGCCAGCCGATCCAGACGTTCGTCGGCATCCTCGGCAAAGCGGGCCACGCCCACCGCGAGAGCGCCGTCTTCCCGGTCGCTGTCCAGGATGGCCGTCCAGGCCGCTTCCAGCACCCGCGTTCGGCGATCCGGTGAACGAGAGAGGGCGCGACCACGGTCATTCCACCGATTCGGCAGCTGGCCTAGCCATCCCGCTCTCGCGCACCGCGACCTGCCCGAAGCCGAAGGCGGTGAACGACCCGATCCCGCCGAAGGTGGCGAACCGGAGCAGTCGGCCGAAGGCGACCGCCTCGTCGCCGGCGCGGTCGGCGCGGTAGGTCACGGTGCCGACGAAGCCGGAGATGACCGCGTCCGGTCCGGACACCGCGACGCTTTCCCCGCGGACGTCCGAGACCCAGATGGACCGGGCCTGGCGGTCGTCCAGGGCGGGCGCGGTCTCCGGATGCAGCGCCCGCCAGCGCGAACCCAGCCCGCGGGCAACCGATTCCGGTGCCGGCCAGGGGCTGGTCCGACCCCCGCGGCGAAACGTCGCCGGCGTCAAGAACTCCACGGTCCACCGGCCACCGGTCGCCCCGTCGGCGAGATGTTCCCACCGCGTGGCGGACACCCGCTGAGCCGAGGCGAACGTGAAAAAGTGCCGGCCGAGCCTGATCTCCGCGTTGCCTGCGAAGGAAAGGTCGAGTACATCGGCCAAGGCATCGTCGAGCAGGCCGACGCGGAGCACAACTCCACCCGGACGGCTGCGGGGCGGACCGATGGTGAAGGGCTTGACCGGGGCGTGATGGTCGGCGTCGATCCGCCGGGCGATTGCCGCGTGGGTCGCCGCGACCGGGACACTGATCCGTTCAGGCCCTTTCAAGAGCAGATCAACCACCACTGGCATCAGCTCCACCACCTCCCGGATCGAACTGGCCCAGCGCCCGGCAGCCGACGATCCGGCCAGTTTCGTCGCGAATCTCGCCCAACGGGAAATAGACGTCGGATCGCGGCCGGGCGGCTGCGGTCAATCGGGAGACGATGTAGCCGACGCCAGGCTGCGGTTCGGGCAGATCGGCGATCGTTCCGTAGGACACCGCAATGACCGGGATCGATGACCCGTTGACGGTCAACGCCGGACACGGCTGCTGCCGTTCGATCAACCGGGCAAACGAACCCGACGGCGGGATGCGCACCGCCGGAGCCTGTCCGGGGTCGATGACGACCTCGTGCTGGGTGAGGTTGATCAGCCTCAACCGGTCCATCAGCTGGACGCCAGGAGCTGCGCCGGATCTGGTTGCTCCGGCCGCACCCGGAGATACCGGTAGGGCCGGGCATCGCCCTGCAGGTAGACGAGCGGGCAGAAGTGATTCCACAGGTTCCGCGGGCCTCCAGGCTGGCGGGCGGCCTCCTGCAGCAGCCGACCCACTCCGAGCGCGACGGTCTTGGGCAGCCGAGCCACCAACACCACCGTGTGCCCCTGCGCGACGGAATCTACGATCTGCCGGGCCACGAAGGCGGCCAACGACGAGGCCGTGTACTCGGTGCTCCCAGCAACGACGGGCCCGAACCGACCGTTCCCAGCCGGCACGCCGACCGCCCGGTGACGCGCGGGGACACTGAAACCGGCTGGTACCGAGCTCATCCCGGGACCACCCTGGTCGGCCAGGACGACTTCCAGCCACAGCAGGCCAGCCCGGCCCAGCGGATCGTCCCGATCAATGATCTGGACCCGGGGTGGGGTGGATGCCTGCGGGCCTGCTGCCACCAGTTCGGCGACGGTGAACTCCAGATCCTGCTCGATGGTGGAGCGGCGGCGGTCGATGTCCATCAACCGCACCTGCGGCGGGATCAACCAGTTGTATCCGAGCGCGATCGCCACCGGCAGTGACAGGTTTGGCGCGATCGTGGTGGTGGTCGCCGGGTCGTCCTGGTGCACCAGCTCCACGACCCGGTCCGTGTACTCGTCCACCACTTCGACGATGTCTCCGGCGAGCCCAGCCCCGCAGTCGTAGCGCCGCAGCAAGGATCGGAACAGCGGCCGGGCCAAACCCTTTTGCTGGGCTAGATCCGAGATCCAGTCGGGCTGGCCGTGCGGCAGAACGCGCAAGTAGAACAGGCTGCCCAACCGGCGGCGGCGCCAACTTCCCGAATACACCAGGGCGGAAAACAGGGTCAGCGAGATCGCCAGCGCCAGCCATCGCCAGCCGGTGGAATGGCCGAGATCCACCGGGCCCACGCCATCTTGATTGGGCAGGATGTCCTCGATCACCAGCCCGGCCACCGCGGTGGACAGCACACCGGTGATAGCCGTGGCCGGCGCACCGATCCAGGTCGGCAGCCGGGTCAGGGACCGAACCACTCGATTACCGGCCATGATCGGTGATCATCTCTGCGGCACGAGTTCCACGAAGGTCAACGACCGCGCTGGCACCGACAGGCACCGGACCTGATGGCCTTTCAATGCGGACAACCCGGGTCCGCGTGAGTGCGACGACCGAAACGCGTCCGTTCGGGTGTCACGGACCTGAACCCTGGTCCCGGCACCCTCACCAGCGGCGCCGGCGTTCGGGTCCGCCGTCAGCATCGCCCCGTACACCCGCGCGGCACCGCCGATCGGGTAGTCGACCCGCAGCCGCACCCAGCGCTGGTCCGCCCAGCCCCAGATGCAACCGGTGATCGGGGCCGCCTCGGGCAAGGACCCGGCGTGTTGCAACCCGCCCAGATCGGCCCACAGCCAGGACATCTCCCCCAGGTCGCTGGCCCGTTGCACGGTGGCCGCCCACTCCCCCGGGCCACCCGGCAGCCAGGCGGTCAGCGTCGCGCTGGTGATCATGCTGGGGCCTTCGCCGAGTTGAGCACGGTCGACGCGAAGGTACCCAATCCCTGGAGATCGACCGGTCCGGGCGTCGGCGGATCGCCGGTCACTGCGATGGTGCCGTAGCCACGGGTCGTCGACCCGCCGATGCCCACCACCCCGTCGTGCAGATCCCGCACCACGTGGTCGAGCAGGTTCCCCACCGGCGCGGGCAGCTGCGCGAACGACCGCACCGTCAAGGTCAGTTCACCCCGGTCCACCGATTCGATCCGGTAGAGCAGGCCGTCCGCCGCACCCCCGCTGATCCGGTCGATCGCAACATGGGACCGTGACGTCACCGCATCCGGCGGCGCCACCACGGTGGACCGGTCGAACACGAGCAGGCCTCGCCGCCGGCCCGGGCCGTCCTCGCCGCTGGCGCCGAACAGAACTCCGACAACGGCGGCGATCTGGTCCTCGCCGGCTCCGCAGGCGCGCAAGATGAATTCGCATCGGTGACGGAAGACGCCCTTCCACGCGCTGCCCGGGACCTCAGCCGCGCCCGGCACTGTCCGCGAACGGCGCAGCGGGGCAAGTTGAGCGATTCGACCACCATCCGGCGCGGTTGCGACGTCATCGCCACCCTTCGACGGTGTGCCGACGTGCAGCGGATCGACGATGCGCCATAGATAGCTGAACACTGGATACCCGCTCTCCGTGGCCGTTCCGCACCGCACCTCGTGCGGGCCGTCCTCGGGAGACTCCACGTTCTGTTGTCCGGCCGGCTCGCGGAGCCACTCGGCGCGTTGGGTCAACCACCAGGTCAGCTGGCGGGCCTCCGACAGGTTCAGGGTGATTGCCTCGACCCGGGACACCCGCATCCGGCCCAGGCCGAGAGTCTGCCGCGCACCGATCGCGCAGGACCAGTCAGCCAAGCGGTCCAGCAGCGCAAGGTCGATGGCACCGTCGTGCTGCAGCACCCAGCGGAACGAGGACCGGTCGGGGTCGGCAACGTCGACGACGTGCTCGGTTCGCAGGGTCTGGCCGCCGGCCGCTCCTCGCTGCGGGTCGATCGCGGTCCGTCGCTCCAATCGGGCGTCGTCCCGACCGGCGGTGGTGATCGCGCCCAGCGCCCACAACCGCGACGGGCTCGTGGCGGACAGCGGTTTCCCCTGCTCGTCACTGGCGTCTGAGTCCGGTCCGAGCCAATCGCTGGCCGACGGCTCTCCCAGGTGGGCACGCAGCGCACCGGCCAGGGTGGTGGACGGCAGAACAGGCGCCTGGGTCCGCTCGTCCACGAGCATGGCCTGATTGATCTCCTGCCCGGCCTCTCCCGATCCGATGGCCCAGGGGCCGTCCACGGTCCCGTCCACCCGGATCAGCGTGATCGTGCTCATGCCCATCGTTCCCGTCGGATGGCTCGGGCGCGGTCCCGTACCTCCGCCACCTGCGGTGACCGGAGCAGTTCCACCGTCTGCTGTTGGAGTTCGGACGGTTGCCCCCGGAGCCACGGCAGGCTTCTTGCCATTTCCGCCATCCCCAGCGCGATCTTGTCGCCCTTGGTCGTCCCGGCTGCGCGTTGGTCGGCGATTCGCGAGGCCATTTCTTCCAGACCAGATGCGAATCCAGCCAACCCAGATGCCGAGATGGAGCGAACCAGGGCGTCCACCCGGGTTTCGATGCTGGGACGGGCCTCGACGACGGCGGGAGGATTGTCACTCCCGTCGTCCGCCGGGTCGCCGGCCGGTGGTGGCTCGACCACAGGTGGTGATTCGACCACCGGCGCGGGGTCCCGGACCGCAGCCCCGAACGGCGGTTCGTCGGGGCCGACGATCTCGATCCGGCCGAAGCCTTCCTGCCGCCGTAGCCCCACCCCGCCAATCAGCCGGGCTGCGCCTGCCGCAGTCAGCCCGCTCACCACCACCACACTGCCGGCAGCGACGGCCAGCTCCGCCGGTTTGGGCAGACCCGAAGCGGCATGCCACCCCTCGATCCGCGTGGTACGAATCCAGGTCTGGATCACCTGCAGCTCGGGCTCATCCAGGTCGCGGCGCAGGGCGGCACCGAGATCGACGGTCGGCGAACCGATGTCGTCGACCAGGATGGCCGGGCTGTTCAGCCGCAGCGCCACTCGGCCGCCGGAAACCGGGGCGCCCGGCTCGGCCGGCGGGATGTCCGGCACGAGCTCGAACTCCGCTGTTCCCCCGACGCTGCGCCGGCCGCCCACCCGCAGGGTTCGCAGACTGGACAGCCACTGCCGAAGGTCGTCGGACGTGGCCGGCACGACCAACTCCCCGACCAGCACCGTGCCGGTCCGTAGTCCCTCGGCCGTGTAGAGCTTCGACTCGGCGGCCGTGCCGTTCGCGTTGAGCGCCGTGCGAGTGGCGCTGGTTCGGTAGGTATCCGGCACCGACCAGCCTCTGCCTTCCTCGACCTTCGACCAGTCGTCCGGTACTTCGCCGCGGGCCACCTCGACGGCCCGGTCGCGGGATGGCCCCTTGCCGTACTTGGGGCGCTGCGCCGAGACCGGCTCCAGCCGACTGCCCACCGGAATGGCCGGGCCGACGCTGATGTCGCGCTCGAACACCTCGGCCATCTGCCGGTCGGCCACCCGAAGTCCATGATCCTGCATCCAGGCCGCGGCCAACGCCCCGCGGATGGTGGACCCCGGGATGACCAGATGGCCATGCTGGGTATTGCCGACCTCGGCGCCGACGCCCGCGCTGATCATCGCGGTCGTCCGCAGCCGGTAGATCAGGCGGGTCAACGGACCGCCCGCGGCCAGCGGTAGGGTCGTTGCCGCGCTGGCGGTTTCGGTCCCACCGTGCCCGGGCGGCGCCAACGTGATCAACCGCTGCGAATCGCCGTCGGTCCAGGTCCTGTCCCGATCGCGGATGGTGACCCACAGCCCTGCCCGCGTCGCCGTTGCCCGCCCAGGGCGGTGACGGCACGGGCGGCCGCCCGCAGGATCAGGCGATGATCGGCCAGGTCCTCATCGGACGGTCCCAGGTACGACACCGAGAACCACGCCCGGGTGGCCCAATGCTGTTCACCGATCTGGAGATGGTGGTCGTCGACGGCACCCCGGTCGGTCATCTTGACTCGCGCCGATCGACCCACCGCCGGTACCGACTCGAAGTGCGCGGACGACCAACTCCAGGACCCGGCCTGCCGAACTTCCAGCTCGCGATTCTCTTCGGTGCTGGGTCCAAAGACCAATGACAGCCAGGGCGGCTTCACTCCCAGCAGCTGGGCTGCCGCCGCCCGCATGAGGCCCTTGAGACTGCTGCCGGGCAACGGGTTGTCCCGGTCGACGATGGCGTCGGCGCCAGCACTGGCCTCGCCCCGGGCCACCCGGAATGGTCCATGGAAGTCGATGTCGAAGACGATCTCGGTCATTCGGGCGTCCCGTCGACCGGGGCCAAGGCGTGGTCCGGGCGAGACGCTCCGGGCCACCACCGCGCCAGGCTGAGCCCGTTGCTCAGCTCCCGGAGCACCAGCTCGTGGTCGCCGGTCTCGGCCAGCCACCGGCCGAGCTGCGGCTGATTGTTGCGATGCGCGTAGTCGGCCAGCTTGACCACGGCCCGCCTCCTACCGTCGCCGGACTTTGCGTCTGCGGCCAGGCCGTTCTCGACGATGGTGGCCAGCGCGGCTCGGGCCGAGGTGGGCAGTTCCAGCAGGACGTCCGCCGGCGTCACGCGGACGCCGTCGCGCAGGCTGTTCAGATCGCTGGCAGTCCGATGGCGCTTGGGCGGCAGCGTGTTCTCGGCGGTGAGATCGACCCAGGACACCGCGGCGCACGTGCCTTCGACCTGCTTCTTGGCCGCCTTCATCGCGCGGTGAGCCCACGCCTGGCCGGAGGAAAAGGGGTGGCTCAGGTGCGCGAAGCAGATCCCGACGCCCAGACTGGTGCCCTGCACCAGTTGACGAAGGTCGGACCACTGCCGAATGTCTTGCCCGAACGCCGACTCGAATGCGGATTTAAAGGCTGCCTCGAAGGCGGATGTCAGGGCGATCACGAAGGACCAGGCCAGCGGTGCCGGCACGCTGACCAATACATCGTCACCACCGACGAAATGCGGTTCGACGGCCGCCTTGCCGGCCGGATCGGTGATCGCGTCGGCGGCCGCTCGCAGCGCGTCCTTGGTGGCGCCGTCCATCATCGACACCGCGCGCGTGCGCACGTCGAGGGCCGCCCCGTTGGCCGTGATCAGGTCACTGATGTGATTGAACAAGTCACCAATCGCGTTGCCGTCGGCAGCGATGACGGCAAGGTGGTTTTGCTTGCCAAGATAGCTCGTGGCTCTCGCCTCCGGAAGTCCGACCACAGTCGCCAGCTCGGCGAACCCGGGTCCGAAGCTCGCGC
Organism: Nakamurella multipartita DSM 44233; assembly: GCF_000024365.1. Lineage (NCBI taxonomy): Bacteria > Bacillati > Actinomycetota > Actinomycetes > Nakamurellales > Nakamurellaceae > Nakamurella > Nakamurella multipartita. The sequence goes on along the minus strand of NC_013235.1, from coordinate 1,348,186 downwards.
CGGGAATCCGCATCGACTCTCGATGCGCGCCGCTGTGGCCGGCATGGCCCGTTCGGAAGCGTCGACGGCAATCGGCCCCGCACCAGGTGCTGCCCTCAACCTTCTCAATGACGATCTGTTCGGTGGCGACCTCGGCCCGGCATTGCTGGCACTGCTGCGCAAACGGCACCCCGATCAGCTCGGGAATCAATAGCTCACCGTCGCGCGCCAGGTTCAGCGCGTCGAGGACGGTCGCCGCCGGTCCCTGCCAGCTGGACCATTCCAGACCGGGAAGCTCCCACTGCACATGCCCACCGATCACGGCACGAACCCGATCAGCGACGGACTCGTCGGTGCGGACGACGATCAGCCCGTCGACGTCGCCGGCATCGGAGTCCACCTCGGCGAAGCCTGCCAGCCCCTCGGCTTTCAGCAGATCCGAAATCGTCGACGCCAGGGTGACCTCGCGGAGAGCCCGCGACGCGCCCCGGATGAGCGAGAGCCGAGGCGTGCGGGCGAGCCACGTCTGGATCCGGACAGCCGCAACCACCACGTAGGTCTGCGTCACGAGGCTCTCACCAGCCCAGCACTCGACACGCACATGACGACCATTCATCCCCCCACTGGGACCTGTCCGCACGCCAACCCCGGTGTGCGGCCGATGTCGCTGATAGCCCCCAAGGCACTCACCGACCGCAGCCCGCGTCGTGAATCTTGGCTTAGGCGACCGACCCGGGCAACCCGAACATCACACTGGGCTCTAATCGGCCGCGACGAGCGCCCTCCGTCATTCGCCGGCCCCACGACCGCATCCGTCTCGCAGCGACGAGCGGCGACGAGCCGGAAGGGCGGATGCCCGCCCCACTTGCCTGGTGGTGCGGGCGCGCGTCCCAGGGTCGCTCAACCGCGTGACTGTCCGGGGCCATGGAAAAGTCCCCACTGGTGGCCAGGTGAGGTCCCCGTTGGTGGCCAGGTAAAAGTCCCCACCCTGTCGCTCGTCGTGTCGGACGGGAGCTAGGACGCTCCTGAATAACGGTCACTTGTGGGTTCGGGAGTTCGCTTTGGGACAGTGGGAGCGTTCGCGCGTGATCGGGCTGTCAGGCGTGGTCCTGAGTCGTCGCCCGGCCCTGGATGATTCTCCTGACTGAATCGCCCTGGATTCGCTGGAGGCTCGGGGTTACGCAGCCTCCCCGGCCGGGGCGCTGGTCTGCTGACGGTACAGCTGCTCGTAGGTGACGGGTGGCCGGTAGTCGATCGAGGAGTGCAGTCGGCGGGTATTGAACCAGTGCACCCAGCCGGCGGTCGCGGTCTCGACCTGCTGCGGGCCGGCCCAAGAGCGCCGGTACCGGTCGATCAGCTCGGTCTTGTACAGGCCGATGGTCGACTCCATGAGCGCGTTGTCCAGGGCATCCCCGACCGAACCGATCGACGGCGCGATCCCGGCATCGACCAGCGCGGTGGTGTAGGCGATTGACGTGTATTGCGACCCGGCATCCGAGTGATGAACCAGACCAGTTGAGGTGAAACGGGTATCGGTGCGGCGCCGGGTGAACAGGGCCTGATCGAGGGCGGCGGCGACCAGTGCGGTCGTCATCGACGAGGCGACCCGCCAGCCCAGGATCCGGCGGGAGTACACGTCAACCACGAAGGACACGTAGCAGAACCCGGCCGGGGTCCAGACGTAGGTGAAGTCCGCGACCCACCACTGGTCCGGCCGGGTCGGCGCCGCCCAGTCCCGGTTGATCAGGTCCACCGGCCGGGGCCGGTCGTCGGCGGCGCGGCGGCGGGTCGTCGTGGTGCGGTGGTCGCCGCGGCGCACACCCCGCAGCCCGGCGATGGTCATCAATCGGGCGACCTGGTCCCGGCCGACCAAGTGCCCTTCCTGGGTCATCAGATGCCACATCTTGCGCACCCCGTACAGGCCGTGGTGCTCACGGTGCAGGTCGATGACGGTGTTGACCAGGTGCGCCTCGGCCCGCAGCGCAGGGCTGACCGGCCGGCGGCGGTGCGCGTAGTAGCTGCTCGGGGCGATCGGCATGGCGTGCTCGGACAACACCCGGCAGATCGGCTCGACCCCGAAACGATGCTTGTGCGCGTCGATGTAGGCGCAGATCACTTGAGTCGGCGGTCGAGCTCCGCCGCTGCGAAAAACGCCGAAGCGGTGCGCAGGATTTCGTTTGCACGGCGTAGTTCGGCCACCTCCCGGCGCAGCCGGACCAACTCGGTGTGCTCGTCGCTGGTGGTGCCCGGCCGCACGCCGGCGTCGATCTCGGACCGCTCGATCCAGCCCCGGAGGGTCTCGGACTTCACGTCGATTAGAGCGCCGACCTGCCGGCGGGCCTGGATCGCCGACTCGGCCGGATGCGAGGACCGGCGTTCCCGGTACATCCGCACTGCACGGTCACGGGTCTCCTGGTCGTACTGGCGTGGTGCTGGCATGGCTCGATTCTCCTTGCGAGATCAGAGCCTGCAGCAGATCCAGGACATCTCAGACTGATCGGAGGGACGGGCCGTTGCTCACGGCCCGGTGAGGTCGCGTGCCGGCCGGTCAGGCCGGTGCAATGGTCCACGTCCCGCTCACCCGCGTCAGCCCGAGGGTGAGCATTCGCCTGAGGTTGATCGCAGCGGCGCGGTGGTGCCACCAGTGGTCGTTCTTGGCGACGCCGCGGTAGCGGACTTTGCGGTTGCCGCGGACCAGCCAGGAGATCGATCGTTCGACCATCGGCCGGTGCCGTCGGTAGACCTGTTGGAATTCTTCGGTTTCCGCTTGTCGACGGGCCGCCCTGAGCAGGCTTTCGTACTCGGTCAGCTTCAGCGATCGACCGGCGTCGCTGGTCGTGCATTGGGCCCGGAGCGGGCAGCCGCGGCAAGCCGCTCCGAAGGTGACGGACCATTGCGCGGTGATCGACCGGGTCACCCCGTTCGGGCAGGTGGCCGTCCTGGCCTCGGGGTCGACGGTGAAGTCGTCCAGGGTGAACCCGTCCGGCACGGCCGACCGCAGCGGGAACGGCTTGATCAACGCGATGTGCCCGGCATGGTCCAGTTCGGCCCGCGCGGATCCCGATCCGTACGCCGAATCGGCCAGCACGTGCAGCTTTTCGGTCTCCTGTGCCAGCAAGGTGGGTCCAACCTCGGCGTCGCTGTTGCCGCGTCCGCTGGCCATGGTCACCGCGCAGGCGGTGACCAGACCGGTGTCGGGTTCGACCGCGATGTGTGCCTTGAACCCGTCCTGCCGCCGGTGGACGGTCTTGTGGGCGTGCCGCGCCTCCGGGTCCACGGTGGAGATCACCCGGTCCGGGGCGACCCGCTGCGCGATCCGCCACCGTCCGTCGGTGCCGTCCGAGCCCTCGACCGGTTCCACGTCCTGCCCGGCGACCAACGCCAAGAGGGCGACCGCGTCCGCCGCCTTCGGTCCGAGCTCCTGGTCGGGCAGGTGTCCCAGCACCCGATGCGCGTCGGTGACCAGCGCATCGACAAGGGCCTCGCGGGCCTGCTGATCGTTCCAGGCGATCGCCGGTTTGCCCGGGTCGTCATAGTCGTGAGCCGAGCAGTGCTCGCCGACGACCTCGGCGGCGCCGGGTACCTCGCGGCGGACCCGGCGGATCGCCGCGATCAACTGGGTGACCGTGTCCTGGGTGGCGACCGCGTCGTCCAGGATCGTGGAATCCAACGCTCGCCTGCTCTTTCCAGCCAGCACCCCGGTCTGGTCCACGACCTGGCGGACCGCGTCGAAGATCCGGTTCGGCGACTGCGAAGCGGCCAGCCGACGCCGCCAGTACGTCAATGTCGTGGCATGGAACGCCGCAGCGGTCACCGGTAACCCGCACGCTGCCTTCCACCGCAGATCGAACGTCACCGAGTCCACCGTGTCCGCGTCGGACAGGCCGTGCAGAGCCTGCAGCACAATCACCGACGCCATCACGTCGGCCGGCACTGACGGGCGGCCCCGACCCGACGGAAACAGATCCGCGAACATGCCGTCCGGGAACACCTCCCGACGGTGCGCGGCCAGAAACGCGAACACGCTGCCCGGCTTGAGCAGCCCACCGACTACCGACTCGGCATCCAACAACTCACGCTGATCCCGCGACCGACCCTGCACACCAAGATCATCCCGAACCCACAAGATCAACAGGGGCCGACATACGGATAATTCAGGAGCGTCCTAGAGGCCCTGGGCGGTGACGGTGGCGGTGCCAACCAGTCACCGCACCGCCCAGGGGAGTTCCCATGCTGTCAGCGAGGGACCGAATGAACATCATTGCCGCCTACCAGATGGTGGGCACGTATCGCGGCGCCGCCGAGATGTGCGGGGTCACGCACAAGACGGTGCGTCGGGTGATCGAGCGCGCGCAGGCCTGAGATGTCCTGGATCTGCTGCAGGCTCTGATCTCGCAAGGAGAATCGAGCCATGCCAGCACCACGCCAGTACGACCAGGAGACCCGTGACCGTGCAGTGCGGATGTACCGGGAACGCCGGTCCTCGCATCCGGCCGAGTCGGCGATCCAGGCCCGCCGGCAGGTCGGCGCTCTAATCGACGTGAAGTCCGAGACCCTCCGGGGCTGGATCGAGCGGTCCGAGATCGACGCCGGCGTGCGGCCGGGCACCACCAGCGACGAGCACACCGAGTTGGTCCGGCTGCGCCGGGAGGTGGCCGAACTACGCCGTGCAAACGAAATCCTGCGCACCGCTTCGGCGTTTTTCGCAGCGGCGGAGCTCGACCGCCGACTCAAGTGATCTGCGCCTACATCGACGCGCACAAGCATCGTTTCGGGGTCGAGCCGATCTGCCGGGTGTTGTCCGAGCACGCCATGCCGATCGCCCCGAGCAGCTACTACGCGCACCGCCGCCGGCCGGTCAGCCCTGCGCTGCGGGCCGAGGCGCACCTGGTCAACACCGTCATCGACCTGCACCGTGAGCACCACGGCCTGTACGGGGTGCGCAAGATGTGGCATCTGATGACCCAGGAAGGGCACTTGGTCGGCCGGGACCAGGTCGCCCGATTGATGACCATCGCCGGGCTGCGGGGTGTGCGCCGCGGCGACCACCGCACCACGACGACCCGCCGCCGCGCCGCCGACGACCGGCCCCGGCCGGTGGACCTGATCAACCGGGACTGGGCGGCGCCGACCCGGCCGGACCAGTGGTGGGTCGCGGACTTCACCTACGTCTGGACCCCGGCCGGGTTCTGCTACGTGTCCTTCGTGGTTGACGTGTACTCCCGCCGGATCCTGGGCTGGCGGGTCGCCTCGTCGATGACGACCGCACTGGTCGCCGCCGCCCTCGATCAGGCCCTGTTCACCCGGCGCCGCACCGATACCCGTTTCACCTCAACTGGTCTGGTTCATCACTCGGATGCCGGGTCGCAATACACGTCAATCGCCTACACCACCGCGCTGGTCGATGCCGGGATCGCGCCGTCGATCGGTTCGGTCGGGGATGCCCTGGACAACGCGCTCATGGAGTCGACCATCGGCCTGTACAAGACCGAGCTGATCGACCGGTACCGGCGCTCTTGGGCCGGCCCGCAGCAGGTCGAGACCGCGACCGCCGGCTGGGTGCACTGGTTCAATACCCGCCGACTGCACTCCTCGATCGACTACCGGCCACCCGTCACCTACGAGCAGCTGTACCGTCAGCAGACCAGCGCCCCGGCCGGGGAGGCTGCGTAACCCCGAGCCTCCAGCGAATCCAGGGCGATTCAGCCGGTGAGCCGGCCGCGGCGCCGCCGGGCAGGGCCCGGCCCCGGAATTTTGATGAGGTGACCGGTCTGGTCTACCAGCGGGTCGACAAGTCGCACGGCAAGGTCTCGGCGAAGCGGCTGCTGCCGATCGTTCGGGCGGCGGGGTACGAGGGATCGGCCCGCAACTTCCGCCGGCTGGTCGCCGAGCAGAAGCGGCTGTGGCGGCGGGATCATCACCGCGGTCGGCGGCCGGCGGTGTGGACACCGGGCGAGTACCTGGTGATCGACTGGACCCCGTTGGACGGCGGGCTGCACCTGTTCTGTGCGGTGCTGCCGTGGTCGCGGTGGCGGTACGTCGCGTTCGCCGCCGACGAGAAGGCCACGACCACGATGGCGTTGGTCGCGGACGCGTTCGCGACGATGGGCGGGGTGCCGAGCAAGGTGCTGGCCGACCGGATGGGCTGCTTGAAGGGCGGCGTCGTCGCGAACGTCGTCGTGCCGACCGCAGCGTATGTGAGATTCGCATCCCACTATGGGTTCTCACCCGACTTCTGCCTCGCCTCGGACCCCGAATCGAAGGGAGTCGTGGAGAACCTGGTCGGTTACGCCCAGCAGGATCTGTTCGTGCCGTTGTTCACCGAGGCGCAGTTGGCCGGGCGGCCGGTCACCGTGTCCGAGGCCAACACGGCCGCCCGGGTGTGGATGGACGAGGTGAACTCGGCGGTCCATTCGGAGATCCACGCCGTGCCGGCCACCCGGCTGGGCACCGAACGTGAGCTGCTGGCCGCTCTGCCGTCGTTGCGGTTGGAGATCGGGCCGCCGCCGGTGACCCGCAAGGTCGACAAGCTGTCCTGTGTGCGGTTCGCCTCGGCCCGCTACTCGGTGCCGACCCGGCTGATCGGCACCACGGTGCGGGTTGTGCAGGACGGCGGCCGGCTGCTGCTGGTCGAACCCGCTTCGGGGCAGGTCGTTGCCGACCATGAACTGGCCGCGCCGGGCGAGGCGCGGGTCCTGGACGAGCACTACGGCGGTCCCCGCCCCGCACCCCAACGCGGGCCGCGCCCGAAAACCCCGGTCGAGAAGCAGTTCTGCGCCCTCGGTGAACCCGCGAACGCGTTCCTGGTCGGGTCGGCCGCGGCCGGGAACACCCGGCTGGCCGCCGAGCTGGAGATCCTGCTCGCGCTCGGCGCGGCGCACGGGCAGCAGCAACTGGTCGACGCGCTGACCCGGGCGGTCGCGTTCAAACGGTTCCGCGCCGACGACGTCCGCTCGATCCTGGCCGCCGGCGCCGCCGCACCCACCCCGGTCCCGGCCGGCGGGGCGTTGGTCCTGGACCTGCCCACCGGCGCGCCGGAGCCGGCGTCGCTGGACGCCTACCGCCTCGAACAGGTCACTGGCACCACCTACCGCGGCACCCCCGACGATCCGACCAGCGCCGCGACCGGAGGCACCCGATGACCACCACCACCACCACGACCAGCAGCACCGGGCCGGTCGCGCCGCCGGCGCCGCCCGAGCTGCCCGCGGACCTGGCCGCCGGGCTACGGCGGCTCAAGCTCGCTGCGATCCGCCAGGCCGCCCCGGAAGTGCTGCAAACCGCCAAGACTCAGCGGTGGACCCCGCACGAGTTGCTCCGTGTCCTGGTCGAGGCCGAGATCACCGCCCGGGACGCCTCCAACGCCGCCGCCCGGCTCAAGGCCGCCGCCTTCCCCGTGGTCAAGACCCTCGACGGGTTCGACGTGAACGCGTCCTCGATCCCGCAGAACACGTTCGACTACCTGGCCGGCTTGGACTGGATCCGGGCCAAGGCCAACCTCGCGCTGATCGGGCCGACCGTTATCGACGGTTTGGGCTCCTGCGAGCGACATTTGCGCTGGTCATGACGTTTCTGCGATCGATGCAACGTGAGCGGTGTGGTGCCGGGCGCAGCTGCCCTTGCGGGCGAGTTCGCGGCGAAGTTCAAGGTTCTCCCCGTGGGCTTGCGCGAGCGCGTCTTTGAGGGTCTGGATCTCTTGCCGGTGCCGCTTCTTGAGCTGGGTGATCTGGGCGGTCAGGCTCAGGACGAGCGTGCTTTCCGAGTCCGGTGGGTTGGCTGGCGTCGGTCCCGGGCGGCCGCGGGAACGTAGGTGCTCGATCCGCGCGCGGAGGTCCGGGCTGCCGTAGAGGAAGGCGTGCGAGACGCCGGCTTCCCGTTGAACGGCCTGGAAGGTGACGGACTCGCCCCGTTTGACCAGCGCGCGGATGCCTTGCTCGGCGGCCTGGGTCTTCGCGGCTGATTTCGCTTTGGCTGCGGCGGTCAGCGTCGCGGCGCGTTTCGCGTTCGCGTCGGTCATGGCCGGGTCCTGCGCCTGGGTCCGGTGAGTGCCAGGGGCACCGGGCCTGTCGGAGGTGCGCCGCATCCGCCTCCTTGCACCGCCCGTTCGGGGTGGTCGGCCATCGTGTCCAACAGCCGGGTGAGCGCCGCTTGCTCGGCTCGACGCTGCGCGAGCCAAACATTGTCCTCGGGCATGGCGCGACCGTGCTTCTCCCGAAACGCGTTGGTTGTGCGTGTGATCAACGCTTCGGTCTCGGCCTGTTGGCGTCGTAGTGTCGGCTCGTGGGTCGCGTCGGTGACGAAGACCGAGCAGCTCAAACATGCGTTGCCCTTGTCGCAGGATTGGAGCGGGGGCAGCAGGCACCAGCCGTTGGGCAGGAACCGGTCGGCCCGGTCGAGCAGGTGCAGGCCGTCGTGGTCCTCACGGGAGAACTGGACCCGGCTGCCGTCGGCCCGCAGCTTGACGGTGGCCAGGAACGCCTGCTCGGCGTGTTCCTCGCGCTGCGCCACGTAGTGCATCGACATGGTCGGTGTGGCGTGCCCGGCGTACCGCTGCAGGACGTGGATGGGCAGGCCGAGTTCGGCGAGCCGAGTGAGCTTGGTGTGTCGGAACCGGTGCGTGTTGCTCAGTTGCAGTTGCCGGCCCTGGCCGTCGGTGATCCGCGCGACGTTGCTGAGCTCCCGGAGCATCCAGTTGTAGGTTCCCGGCGGGTAGGGCTTGTCGCCGTTGCGGTTCCCGGTCCGCTGCACGAACAGATGCCGCGGTTCGAACTCCGGCAGGTGTTCGCGGACCCAACGCTGCTGCTCCTCGATGACCGCGGAGACCTCGCGGTCGACCAGGATGGTGTCCGGCGCGGTGTCGATCTTGCTTTGGGCGTAGCGGAACCGGACGACTTCCTGGTCCTGCCCGGACTGCACCGAGATATCGGGAGCCGGTGACAGGCAATCGAACTCGCACGTGCGGATCTCGCTGGACCGACGCCCGGTCAGGATCTGCAGCAGGATCATCCGCATCGCCTGCGGATCGTCGAAGCCGGCGGCGAGAACCTGGGTGCCGTCGCCCCGGGTGATCGTCATCTGTTGGTCCCGGGGCAAGCCCAGCAACGGCAGCGCACCCGGAATCTGGGCGAGCGCGTGGTCGTCGACGTAGTGCCGGTCGTTCAGGGTGGGTGTCCGCGGGATGCGGGAGACCTGGCGGAACCATCCGGCCACGTGGGTGTCGGTGACCCGATCCCAGACGGCGTATCCGGTGACGATGTGGGCCCGGTCTCGGTTGGCCACCATGAAGGTGAACAGATCTGCCACTGCCCGGATGTCGTCGTTGATCAGGCGCGGGTGGGCCGGCTTCGGGGGCGTCCGACGGTCGAACGTGCCGGTCTTCCGGTGGCCCGGTTCCATGGCCCAACGTCGATATCTGTCCGCCTGCCCGGCGGCCGCCGCTGGATCGCCGAGCACCTCGATGGGATCGTCCAGGCAACTGGTCAGCCAGACGTCGAACCGGCGCAGGCAATTCATCCGGTCCTGGCTCACGGTCGTCCAGCGCAGCGCCCCGGACTCCAGTTGGGTCCCCAGGTACCACTTGACGGCTTCCCGGAGCCAGGGCTGGGTGATCTGCCCGGGCGAGCACCCGTAGTTGGCCTGTGGTTCCCGGGTCGACAGCGGTATCCGCGGATCACAACGTGGATGCCACTCGTCGAGCGTCCACCACGGGCCATCGTGGCAGCGGGCGATCAACGCCTGCCGGGCGAACCGGAACAGCACCCGCAGCCGGCTACGGCTGTCCTTGGGTGGGAGCCGCCCCCAGCGGTGCGCGTAGAACCACCCCTGCAACGCCGAGGCCGTCTCCCAGTCCAAGGCCAGCATCGAGGTGGGGAACGGGTGCCCCTCGCGGATGGCGCGGCGCAGGATGTTGGCCAGCTGGTTCATCGCCAGCACCGTCGATCGGGTCCCGTCGACGGACTGCCAGTGCGCCATCCACGCGAGTTCGGCCGGGAACGGGTCAGGCAGCCCAGTCAGATCGATTCGCCTGTCGCCGTTTTCGGTGATCCGGTCCCAGTTCGCGATGCCGGGTCCGATCACCGGACCCCGCCACTGCTCGGGCAGCTCCAGCCAGAGCCGATGAACGGGATCCAGGTCCTCGGCGGGCCGAAGGCCCCCGCCCGGTTCACGGCGCATCGGTCACCCGCCAATTGGACGCGTACGACGTCCAGTTCGCCGCCGCCCGCAGCGCCTCGTCCTCGCGGACCCAGCCGTAGAGGTCCAGCGTGGTCTGGACGTGGGCGTGCCCCAGCCGACGGGACACCACCCACTCCGCCGTGCCGGCCAGCAGCAACGCGGTCGCGTGGCTATGCCTGAACCAGTGCGGGGTCCACCCGGGCGGGCCGATCCCCTTCTTCCGCAGCGCGGCCGTCTTGTCGCGGACGGTGCCCTCGTGCAGCGCAGCCAGCAGCGGCGGCCGTTGCAGGTTGACCAGCAGCGGCGAGTCCGCCGCCACCGCGATGCCCATATCGGCTGCTGTGCAGGCCAGGAGGGTCAGGTAGTCGGCGAACAGCCGCTCGAGATCGGCGCCGACGTAGACCCGGCGGGGACGCATCATCTTCACCCGCGCCCCATTGGTGTTGTCCGCGCGAGGCACGATCTCGATGAACGGGGTGCCGCCGCGACCCATCACGAAGTCGCTGATCCGCAAACCCAACGCCTCGCCGATCCGCATGCCGCTCTCCGCAAGAACGGCGAAAAGCAGCCGGTCACGCAGGTTTCCGACCCATTCACCGGTGTCTGGATCGTAGGTGGCGCAGCCATCCAGGATCGCCTGGATCTGCTGGGGCATCAGCAACGGCGGACGATGCCGCCGGCTGCGGCGCACCCGGACCAGCGACGTCGGAGCGGGCCCCGAGCGGGCATCCAGATGGGACAGCAGCCCCCGGGCCACTGCCCGCCGCGGCGCTCCACGCATCAACCGGCCGGCCACCGGAACGCCGGACACGGCTTCGTGCCACGTGTAGAAGGAGATGACCGCGGCCAGCCGCGCCTGCATCGTCTCCGGCGACGGCCCGTCCTCCGGCACCAGGGAACGCTCGACCCGGCGCCCGTTGCGCATCCAGGACACGAACGCCGACACCGTCGGCACGCCGATCTCGTTCCACCGCCCGGACTCGGCCCGCTGTTCAAGGAACGTCCACCACTGGCTCAGCGCGGTCGCGTACCCGCGGACCGTGTTCGGCGACCAAAGATGCCGGTGGGCCTCCAGCCACTCCTCGACCGGTCCGACCGTCCGGTATCCCTGATCGATCACCGTCCACGTGCGAGGCCCGCCGTCGGGTCGGGCCATCACGCTCTGCGCCATCGTTGCCGTTCCATCTCGTCGAAGAAGACCCGCTGATTGCGAGGAAACGACGATGGCAGGACGTCAGGACAGGGCTCGGTGATGACAGTGATGAGGGCGCGTCAGGAACCGGGGATAACGCCGGGCACCGGCAAGAGCCACACCCTGATCGGTCTGGGACACACCGCCGTCGCCGCCGGTTACCGGGTTAAATACTGCACCGCAGCCGATCTCGTCGAGAATCTCTACCGAGCAATGGCCGACAACTCCGTCGGCCGGGTCATCGACACCATGCTCCGCAACGACCTGATCATCTGCGATGAAGTTGGCTTCGCACCGCTGGACGACACCGGCACCCAACTACTGTTCCGGCTCGTCGCGGCCGCCTACGAACGACGCTCACTGGCGATCGCCTCCCACTGGGCATTCGACCAATGGGGAAGGTTCCTGCCCGAGCACACCACCGCCGCCAGCATCCTGGACCGCCTGCTGCACCACGCCACCGTCGTCGTCACCAACGGCGAGTCCTACCGCATGCGCGACGCCCGACAGCACCGCAAGGAGGCCCCCAACACCACTGAAATCAGCGGCAGGGTGGGGACCACCAGATGGCCACCAGCGGGGACCGCAAACTGACCGTTGACAGTGACGCTGATTGCCAGCGGCGTCCTGTTGATCCTCCGCAAGTTGTTCGGATCTCTATACGCCCAACGAACAACGACGTGATACGGAACTCCACTGCACAAAAGGGCAGCACGATTTATGTGTGGCGAGGCTTCTATACGCCCAACGGCGTGACGTGGAATGCAACCTGTGAAACCGTCGGGCCGGCCACCACGCTGCACAGGGTTTCTATACGCCCAACGGCGTGACGTGGAATGCAACGTCACCCGGTCGTGGAGGCCATCAAGGTCGTCCTGAACAAGTTTCTATACGGCCAACGGCGTGACGTGGAATGCAACCGCAAGACGCGTTCCGGATTATGGCCCGCCAGGCGCCGCTTCTATACGCCCAACGGCGTGACTTCGAATGCAACTGCACGCGCTCACCGCCCAGCCCGTCGACGCCTTAGTATTTCTATACGCCCAACGGCGTGACATGGAATGCAACCATCAGCATGTTTACCGGCGACAGTAGTGCCATCATGTCTCTATACGCCCGACGGCGTGACGTGGAATGCAACTCTACCTAACAACGAGGCATCAGGCAACTCGGTCGGCACGTTTCTATACGCCCAACGGCGTGACGTGGAATGCAACTGGTGAGCATGGAAGTGCAAGTGATGTGAGGAGTTTCTATACGCCCAACGGCGTGACATGGAATGCATCGAGAAGAGCTTTCTCCGGACCGACCAGGGCATCCAGTTTCTATACGCCAAACGGCGTGACGTGGAATGCAACCTTTGACAACAAAAGGATGTGATCGTGTGACACACGTTTCTATATGCCCAACGGCGTGACGTGGAATGCAACGCGCTGGCTCAAGTGGCGGCTCTTTCCCGCCCAATCGGTTTCTATACGCCCAACGGCGTGACGTGGAATGCAACGGTGACCTACTAGTTCACTTACGAGTGAGCTTACGTGAGTTTCTATACGCCCAACGGCGTGACGTGGAATGCAACTCGCGGGAATTCCAATCGAATTGTGTGCCCGCTGCAGTTTCTATACGCCCAACGGCGTGACGTGGAATGCAACGGATCGCAGCGCACCAGCCTCGCGGCCGTGCTCAACGTTTCTATACGCCCAACGGCGTGACGTGGAATGCAACTTTCGGCTTCATCGCAAAGGCAGGACTATGCATGTTTCTATACGCCCAACGGCGTGACGTGGAATGCAACGACAACATCGTCAAGCAGCTGCCTGCAAGCGGTTTCTATACGCCCAACGGCGTGACGTGGAATGCAACGCCTGAGTCTGTCCTTCGCTCCGCAGGCGGCGATCTAGTTTCTATACGCCCAACGGCGTGACGTGGAATGCAACGCCTGAGTCTGTCCTTCGCTCCGCAGGCGGCGATCTAGTTTCTATACGCCCAACGGCGTGACGTGGAATGCAACTCTCGCACAACATTTGCAGCAAGGCATCGACGAGACCAAGTTTCTATACGCCCAACGGCGTGACGTGGAATGCAACAGCTCGACGATGGATCGTGCGTCCCCAACGAGCCGTCTCTATACGCCCAACGGCGTGACGTGGAATGCAACCTGTCGGAGCGATCCGTACATAAACGGATTCTCCGCGTTGTTTCTATACGCCCAACGGCGTGACGTGGAATGCAACAGTTCGTTCTACAACGAGCACACCGAGACGTGTAGATTCTATACGCCCAACGGCGTGACGTGGAATGCAACCACGGCCAACGCCAAGATCCACGGCTCGCGAAGCTGTTTCTATACGCCCAACGGCGTGACGTGGAATGCAACCCGAGTCATCACCCTCAAGTGTCCCTACTGGGTCCGTTTCTATACGCCCAACGGCGTGACGTGGAATGCAACCCTCAAGTAAAGGTTGACCCCTCATGCACGCGTTTCTATACGCCCAACGGCGTGACGTGGAATGCAACCATGGTGACCCGCTCGGCCACCGCCGAGCAGTTCGTTTCTATACGCCCAACGGCGTGACGTGGAATGCAACGAAACTGCTTGGCGCGACGAGCTTTTCGCGCAGCCGTTTCTATACGCCCAACGGCGTGACGTGGAATGCAACCGCGATAAATACGACGCCGAGGGCAACCGCGAGAGTCGGTTTCTATACGCCCAACGGCGTGACGTGGAATGCAACTCCGGGAGCTACGCGGGACGATCCGAGGGATGTCCAAGCTCACGTTTCTATACGCCCAACGGCGTGACGTGGAATGCAACTCGACCTGACAGACAGAAAGGCGAACCGATGAAGGTTTCTATACGCCCAACGGCGTGACGTGGAATGCAACTGGTTCGATTGCCCTGTGGCAACGTGGTGACGACGTTTCTATACGCCCAACGGCGTGACGTGGAATGCAACGAGTATACTAGCAGAAGTTGGCGACGTGCTTTGGTGTTTCTATACGCCCAACGGCGTGACGTGGAATGCAACCCTACCCCATTTGGCACAGCCGCTGACCTGCACCAACGCGACCGCCGTGCACACCAGGCCCTATCAAGATCATCACCGAGTCCCCTAAGAGCCGAAAATTCAGCATCACCGCAGGTCACAGCCTTGCACAGCAGAGGGCGGCGGGCCATGATCGCCAGCCACCCCACTCCCCCAAGTGCGGCGCCCGACGGAGGGGGCCCAGCCGTCAGCGGTCGATGTAGTTCGGCGCCTCGGAGGTGATGGCGATGTCGTGCGGGTGCGATTCGCGCAGGCCGGCCGAGGTGATGCGGACGACGCGGGCGTCCTTGAGCTGCTCGATGGTGGCCGATCCGGTGTAGCCCATGGCCGCCCGCAGCCCACCGACCAGCTGGTGCGCCACGTCCTGCAGCCGGCCCCGGTAGGGCACCCGGCCCTCGATGCCTTCGGGCACCAGCTTGTCGTCGGCGAGCACGTCGTCCTGCGAGTAGCGGTCCTTGGAGTAGGAGCGGGCCTCGCCCCGGGACTGCATCGCGCCGAGCGAACCCATCCCCCGGTAGGTCTTGTACTGCTTGCCGCCGACGAAGATCAGCTCGCCGGGCGACTCGGCCACGCCGGCCAGCAGCGAGCCGAGCATGACGGTGTCGGCGCCGACCGCGATGGCCTTGGCGATGTCGCCGGACTGTTGCAGCCCGCCGTCGCCGATCACCGGGATGCCGGCCGGGCGGCAGGCCTTGGCCGCCTCCCAGATTGCCGTCACCTGGGGCACGCCGATTCCGGTGACGACCCGGGTGGTGCAGATCGAGCCGGGCCCGACGCCGACCTTGACCGCGTCCGCTCCCGCATCGACCAGCGCCTGCGCGCCCGCCCGGGTGGCCACGTTGCCGCCGACGATGTCGACCCGGGCGCCGATGTCGTGCCGCAGCCGGGCGACCATCTCGACCACCCGCCGGGAGTGACCGTGCGCGGTGTCGACCATGATCACGTCGACGCCGGCGTCGGCCAGCGCCATCGCCCGCTTGTACGAATCCTCACCGACGCCCACCGCCGCGCCGCACAGCAGCCGGCCATCGGCGTCCTTGGTCGCCTGCGGGTACTGCTCGGTCTTGACGAAGTCCTTGACGGTGATCAGGCCGCGCAGCCGGCCGTCGGCGTCGACCAGCGGCAGCTTCTCGATCTTGTGCTTGCGCAGCAGACCGAGGGCGGCCGACGCGCTCACCCCGACCGGGGCGGTGACCAGCGGCATCTTGGTCATCACCTCGCGGACCGGACGCGACTTGTCCACCTCGAACCGCATGTCGCGGTTGGTGATGATGCCCAGCAGGTGTGAATCGGCGTCGGTGACCGGCACGCCGGAGATGCGGAACTTGGCGCACAGGGCGTCGGCCTCGCGCAGGGTGGCGTCGGGGCGGCAGGTGACCGGATCGGTGACCATCCCGGCTTCGGAGCGCTTGACGATCTCGGCCTGCGAGGCCTGGTCCTCGATCGAGAGGTTGCGGTGCAGCACCCCCAGCCCACCCTCGCGGGCCATGGAGATGGCCATCCGGGCCTCGGTGACGGTGTCCATCGCGCTGGAGACCAGCGGGACCCGGAGCCGGACGTTGCGCGAGAGCCAGGTGCTGGTGTCGGCCTCGCTGGGGACCAGGTCGGAGGCATCCGGCAACAGCAGGATGTCGTCGTAGGTCAGACCCAGGGTGGCGAACTTGTCTTCCATCGAGACGGTGGGCGCCCCATCCATCTCGCGCGACAGCGGCTGCTGCGTGACCGACATTCCACGACCTCCCGCTGACGTGTGCTGCGGGGTCAGGCGAGAGTCCCGGCAGCTCCCAGCACCATCCTAGGTGAGCGGCACGCCGCTTCCGGCCCGCCGTGACCGACGTCCCGCCGATCGGGTCACTCGGTGGGCCCGCGCCCCGACCCCGAGCCCGACCCGCCCGCCACCGTCCCCGCCGCACCGTCCGGGTCCGGATCGCCGACCGCGGGCGACGCGGCGCCGCTCCCGCCGCCGTCGGCCCGGTCCCCGTGGTCGTGATCGGCCTCGCCCCAGGATCGGCTCGGCGGCGGATCCGACGGAGGCGCCGGCGGCGCCGGCTCGGGGGCCTCGGTCGGTTCACCGCTGGCCATCGGCGACGCCGGGACCTGCGTGTTCACCGTCGGCGGCGGCGGCGTGACCGCCCCGACCAGGTCGATCCCGGCCGCGACCGAGGAGCCGGTCGGCCGGTCGGCGAACCCGTCCGGGCCGGGCCAGGTCAACCCAGCCCCGGCAGCCGCGGGCCGGGTGGTGGCCGGATCGGCGGAATCCACCGCCGCCGCGGCCGGCTCGGCGGCCCACGTCCCTGCGGCCGACGTCACTGCGGCCGACGTCACGGCAGCCGACGTCACGGCAGCCGGTGTGCCGGCGGTCGATGTCACTGCGGCCGACGTCACTGCCGTCGATGTCACTGCCGTCGATGTCACTGCGGTCGATACCCCGGCGGGGCGGGCCGGGACCGTTGCCGTGTCGCCGGCAGTGCCCGCCAGCCAGTCCAGCTCGCTCACCGGCCAGAGCGCGGCCAGGGCCTCCTCGGTCCGCACCGGCC
Organism: Nakamurella multipartita DSM 44233; assembly: GCF_000024365.1. Taxonomy (NCBI): domain Bacteria; kingdom Bacillati; phylum Actinomycetota; class Actinomycetes; order Nakamurellales; family Nakamurellaceae; genus Nakamurella; species Nakamurella multipartita. The sequence goes on along the minus strand of NC_013235.1, from coordinate 1,331,258 downwards.
CCCACCGCGTGCGCGGGGAGGCGTACCCGGAACGCGCTGCGGCCGACTCCAGCGCCACCGCCCGGTCGGGCCACAGCACCCGGGTGATCGGCCAGAGCGGGCTGCCCGGCCGGGCGTCGGCCGCGCCGACGGTCACCGAGCCGACCACGATCGCCCCGATGGCGGCGGCCACCGCGACCACCGGACGCGGGGACCTCACCCGGCGGCCGGCGGCCCGGAGCCGGGCCGCCGCAGTCCGAGTCGGTGCGATTCGGGGCGGCTCGATCCGGGGTGCCTCGACCCGGGGCGCCTCGATCCGGGGTGCCTCGATCTCGGGTGGTGGCGAGGTCATCCGGGGCGAGGACGGCAGCGGCCGGTGCACCAGTTCGTGGCGCCATTGCTCCAGCAGGTCCAGCAGCGGCTCGTCCCGCCCGCGGCCCGGGCCGCGTCCGGACGGCCGGCGGGTCCCGCGCAGCCAGGCCCGCCGCTCGGCCTCCAGACCGGATCCGCGCGCGATGGCGTCGATCCGCCGATCGTCGGCGAGCACCCGGTCGAGATCGACCACGGGTGAATCGGGGTCACTCGTGCGCCGGCCCGGCCGTCTCCGCCGCATCAGCTCAGACGTTCGTCGAGCTCGGCCCGACTGCTCAGGCGTTGACGCAGCTTGGCCAGGGCCCGGTGCTGAGCGACGCGCACGGCGCCGGCCGTCATGCCCAGGGCGTCGGCCGTCTCCTCGGCGCTGAGCCCGGCGACCACCCGCAGCCGCAGGATCTCCCGCTGGGTCTCGGGCAGGTGCTCGAGCAGCTCCTCGACGATCGCCGCCGTGGAGCTGGCCGCCACGTAATGGTCGGGTCCCCCCTCGGTGGAGGCGGCGTCCGGGACCTCGGCCATCGGGGTCGAGCGGATCCGGGACGCGGCGCGGTGCGCGTCGGCGACCTTGTGGGCGGCGATACCGTACACGAAGGCCAGGAACGGCTTGCCCTCGCGCCGGAAGGTGGGCAGGGCCGTGAGGACCGCCAAGCACGCCTCCTGCGCGATGTCGTCCGCCGTCGCCAGCGACGACGTCGCCCCGCTCGGGATCCGGGTGCGGCAGTAGCGCACGACCGCGGGCAGGATCCGACCGATGAGCTGTTCGATGGCCGCCGGCTCGCCCTGCACCGCCCGGTCGACGAGATCGTCGATGCCAGTGGGGTCGAACGTGTCCGACGACTGCTCATTCATCGCTCGCGGCGGCACCCCCGTTACACCGTGCGGTCGCGGTGGCCATGTGGTGGGCGGATTGCCCCGCAGAACAGGGCATTCGGCATCTCATGGTAGCCAGCCGAGGTCCGGACGGATCCGAAAATCCACCGTTTGGCGCACCGGCCCGGCCCGCCCAGTCAGTGGAGTGGGGGACCCGATCCGGAGCGCCGGCGAATCAGGCGACGAAGCCGCGGCGGAAACCGAGGGCGACGGCCTGAGCGCGGTCGCGCGCCCCGAGCTTGCGGAACAGCCGCCGCGCGTGCGTCTTGACCGTGTCCTCGGACAGGAACAGCTCGCGGCCGATCTCCCCGTTCGACTGGCCCTGGCTCATGCCCCGCAGCACCTGCATCTCGCGCTCGGTCAGCGGCGCCTCCCCGTCGGGGGTGTCACGCAGGGCCGGCAACCGCGGCGTGGTCAGCGTGTCGGCCAGGGCGGCGACGATCTCCGGCTGGGTGGCGTCCCAGCGCAGGAACCCGCGCGCCCCGCAGGCGATGGCGGCGGCGATCGAGGCGGTGTCGTCCGGCGAGCCGAAGACGATGACCACGGCCGAGGGATGCACCGCCAGCAGCCGGCGGGTCGCCTCGATCCCACTGGTCAGCGCCCGCTGGGTGCCGATCAGCACCACGTCGCTGGGCTGGCGCCCGAAGCGGGACAGCAGTTCGTCCCCACTGGCCACGCAGTCGATGCCGTCGACCGACGGGACCGCTCCCATTACCCGGGTCAGGCCATCACGAGCGCTTCGACGCTCATCGCAAATTAGGACGCTGGTCACGAGACTCCCCCTGCAGACGCTGTGAATGGTACTTGCCTCAGCCCGCTCGGCGGAATGAGGGAGCCCCCGAACGGGCGTGTCACTAACTCGGATGGTCCGTCGTTGTGTGGGCGGACCGGTCGGTACCCGTACCCGGACGGGCGACGGCGAGCGAACAATCCATCCCTCCAGGGCATCTGCACGGAATGTAGTTTTGCAGTTACTGACTGTAGATATACGGGTCGACCGGACTGCATCGGGGGTCGGTGACGCACTTCACACCCGACCCGTCCGACCGTGCCGGCGACAACGATGACGGCGCCTTTCTCAAGATCGACAAAAAAGGTGATCAAGGTCTTGTCGCGGGCGCTGGAGCGCTCTAGGGTCTGGAGATCAACAGGGCCGCGATCAGCGCGGATCCGGCTCCGAGACGCCACGACGCACGCACTTCCACCCCCTCGAGAGGGCCCGGGAAGTGCCGATTGTCGGCGTCCGGCCGACCGCGCCCAGTTCCCCGGCGCTGTCGGCGGGATCGAACAGCACTGCACACCCGGTGTTCCAACCGAGCGCCGAGACCGGCGGCGCGTGTTGCTGTAGAGGAGATCGACGTGGCGGATACCAGGCGCCTTCCCGGACCGAATGCAGACCTCTGGGACTGGCAACTGCACGCGGCGTGTCGGGGAATGGCCAGTTCGTTCTTCTTCCACCCCGAGGGTGAGCGCGGTCCGGCGCGCGCCCGTCGGGAGGCCCAGGCCAAAGCGGTGTGTTTCCAGTGCCCGGCCATGGCGGCCTGCCGGCAACATGCCCTGAAGGTGCACGAGCCCTACGGGATCTGGGGCGGGCTCTCGGAGAGCGAACGGGCGCAGATGCTGACCCTGGCCGGCGTGCACTGAACCGGCGGGCCGCGCCCACCATCGTCGTCTCACACCATCGCCCCCCGGCGTCCCGTCTCGCCGGCCGTCGCCCGGAGCCCCGCGTCCGGACGGGCCGCCACCCTGCCCACCATCACTCGATGGTAGTACTGCGAACGGGAGAATTGGCACTGTCTGCGGACACAGATTGCTACCAATGAGTGAAACCACCCCCGGCTGAGCGCACCTCACCGACCGATCGGCCCAACGGCGAAGGCAGGCCGCCCGACGATGCGTCGGAACGACCTGCCTTCGTGTGTCAGCTCGACCGGATATCGACCCAGCGATCAGTGGCTGTGGCCGTGGTGGCCGTGGCCGTCAGCGCCGTGGTCGTGCTGGTCCTCCGGGAGGTCGACGACGGTCGACTCGGTGGTCAGCACCATGCCGGCGATCGACGCAGCGTTGGACACGGCCGACTTGGTCACCTTGACCGGGTCGATGATGCCGGCCTGCACCAGGTCGACATACCGGTCCTGGCCGGCGTCATAGCCCTCGCCCCGCGGCAGATCCGCGATGCGGTTGACCACGACGGCGCCCTCCTGGCCACCGTTGGCGGCGATCCAGAAGGCCGGGGCGGACAGCGCGCGCCGAACGATGCCGACGCCGAGCGCCTCGTCGCCGGACAGCTGCTCCTGCAGCTCGGCCAGCGCGGCCGAGGCGTGCACCAGCGCGGATCCACCGCCGGCGATGATGCCTTCGGCCACCGCCGCCTTGGTCGCGTTGACCGCGTCCTCGATGCGGTGCTTGCGCTCCTTGGCCTCGATCTCGGTGGCCGCGCCGACCTTGATCAGCGCCACGCCACCGGCCAGCTTGGCCAGCCGCTCCTGCAGCTTCTCCCGATCCCAGTCCGAATCGGTGCTCTCGATGTCGGCCCGCAGCTGCGCGGCCCGATCGGCCACCGCCTCGGCCGAGCCGCCGCCGTCCACGATCGTGGTCGTGTCCTTGGTGACGGTGATGCGCCGGGCCCGGCCCAGCACCTCGGTGCCGACCTCGGCCAGCTTGAGACCGACCTCGGCGGAGACGACCTCGGCCCCGGTGACGATGGCCAGGTCCTGCTGGAAGGCCTTGCGCCGGTCGCCGAAGAACGGCGCCTTGACCGCGACGACGGTGAACGTCTTGCGGATGGCGTTGACCACCAGGGTGGACAGCGCCTCGCCGTCGACGTCCTCGGCCACGATCAGCAGCGGCTTCTTGGCCTCCAGCACCTTCTCCAGCAGCGGGAGCAGGTCGGCCAGGGCGGAGATCTTCTCACGCACCAGCAGCACCAGCGCGTCCTCCAGGACGGCCTCGGCGGCCTCCGGGTCGGTCGCGAAGTACGGCGAGAGGTAGCCCTTGTCGAACTGCACGCCGTCGGTGTACTCGAGCTCGGTGGTCAGCCCGGAGTGCTCCTCGACGCTGACCACGCCGTCGGCGCCGACGTGCTGCAGGGCATCGCCCAGCAGGTCGCCGATCACCTCGTCGCGGGAGGCGATGGTGCCGACCTGGGCGATGGCCTCGCGGTCGCCGGCCACCGGGGTCGCCCACTCAGTGAGCAGCTCGTTGACCCGGTCGGCGGCCTGGGTGATGCCCGAGCGCAGCGCCAGCGGGTTCGCCCCGGCGGTGACGTTGCGCAGGCCCTCGGCGATCATCGCCTGGGTCAGGATGGTCGCGGTCGTGGTGCCGTCGCCGGCCACGTCGTTGGTCTTGGTCGCCGCGGTCTTGGCCAGCTGCGCGCCCATGTTCTCGTTCGGGTCGTCCAGCTCGATGTCGCGAGCGATGGTGACGCCGTCATTGGTGATGGTCGGGCCGCCGAACTTCTTGTCCAGCACCACGTACCGGCCGCGCGGCCCAAGGGTGACCTTCACCGCGTCGGCGAGCTTGTCGACGCCGCGCTGCAGGGCCGCGCGCGCGTCGGTATCGAAGCGGATCTGCTTCGCCATGTGTTGTCCAGTCCTGTTGTCAGCTGGGGAGGGGTTGACTGCGGGCCGTGGGCCCTGGACATCCGTGTCTCGGGGACACAGATGACCGCGCCCCGGCCGCCCGCGAGTGGCGGGCCGCCGGGGCGGGGTGAAAAGCAGCGGACCGACCGGTGCACGAAACTGCGGTCACCGGCCGGTCGGTGTCACTTGTTGACCTTGGCCAGCACGTCACGCGCGGACAGGAGCAGGTACTCCTTGCCGCTGTACTTGACCTCGGTGCCGCCGTACTTGGAGTAGATGACCACGTCGCCCTCGGCAACGTCGATCGGAATGCGCTTGCCGCTGTCGTCGTACCGCCCGGGGCCGACCGCAAGCACGGTGCCCTCCTGCGGCTTCTCCTTGGCGGTGTCGGGGATGACGATGCCGGACGCGGTCGTCGTCTCGGCCTCGTTGGCCTCAACGAGGATCTTGTCCTCGAGCGGCTGGATGTTCACGCTCGCCACGGTGTGACCTCCCCCTTCTGGGGTTCGCTACTGCGGCGGCCGCCCACGGGCGGTCACCGTTGGATTCGGGTGTCCCGGCGCGGTTCGGGCCCGTCGTCGCGGGTGCCGGGCCGTCACTGAGCCGTTCAACTAGCACTCTAGCCATGGGAGTGCCAGGTCTCAACCATCGGGCCCGGCAAATCCCCGGCGCCGCGTCCCGGCCCGTTCAGCGCCGGGCGAAGAACGCCTCGGCCCGGGTCGAGAAGAGCAGGCCCAGCACCATGATCGCCACCGCGATCGTCAGCAGCGAACTCCACTGCAGGTTGCCGCCGAAGGTCAGCATCCCGAACCCGCCGCCGACCAGGTGCAGCAGGGCCAGGACGACGCTCGCCCCGCGGGCCCAGCCGCGACCACGCAGCAGCGCGCGGGCGACCAGCAGGTCGACGGCGGCCAGCAGCAGAGCGGCCAGACCCACCGCCAGCCACACCCCGGCCGCGAGCTGCGACTGCCGCAGGAACGCGGCGTCGCCGCGGGCCAGCAGCACCCCCAGCCCGATCATCGCGGCCAGCACGGCGGCCACCACCAGCAGCACCGCGATCAGGGTGACCCCGGCCGGCCGCCGCACCGAGGGCTCCGCAGACGTCATGCCCCGACTGTGCCATCTCTTCGGGGCCATCTCCCCGGGGCCATCTCCGCGGGGCCAGCCTTCCGGGGCCGACCCGTCGGCCCGCCCCGGCCTGCTCAGCCGGCGGCGTCGGCCAGCGCGTTGCGCAGCCGGTGCACCTCGTCCAGCGCCGGGCGAACCGTGCCGGCGGCCAGATGCGCGTCGTACCACTGGTTGTCCAGATCGATCTCGACCCGCGTCAGCGCCGCCTCGGCGGCCATCCGCCGGCCCGGGGTCAGCTCGGTGTCCACCTGCCGCAGCCAGCTGCGCAGAGCCGGTTCGTCGGCCGCGCCGTCCAGCAATGCCGGCTGGAAGTCGGCCAGCAGCAGCGTGATCGCGGCCAGGGCCGCGTCCACCTCGGCGACGGGCAGGGTGGAGCCGGCGGTGGTCACCGCCCGGATGGCGGTGGACAGCTGGTCGCCGGTGCGCCCGTCGGTGCTCTGGCGCAGCCGGGTCAGCAGGGCCTGGCCGGCGGCCGTCCCCAAGAACGGGCTGGGATCGTGCGCGGTGGTCGCGGTCATCGACACTCCTCGGTCAACAGGGCTGTGATTCGGATCACGAATCACCCCTGCCAGGGTAGGCGAGCCCCGGGTGAACGGGGCCGGACCGAGACAGCCAAGAAACGGGCCGAGTAGGCCTGACAAGGAGGCCGGACCGAGAAGGTCAGGGCACCAGCACGGTGGCCACCGGCAGCCCGGGGTTGCCGGTCAGCGCCGGCCCGGACGGCACCCCGCCGGCGGCCAGCACCGCCGCCCCGACGGCGGCGATCATCGCGCCGTTGTCGGTGCACAGCCCGGGTCGCGGCACCCGCAAGGTCAGCCCGGCGGCCGCACACCGCTGCTGGGCCAGGGCCCGCAGCCGCCCGTTGGCCGCCACCCCGCCGGCCACCACGACGGTGCCGATGCCCAGTTCCACGGCCGCGCGGACGGTCTTGGCCGTGAGCACGTCGACCACGGCCTCCTGGAAGCTGGCGCAGACGTCGGGCACGTCGACCACCCGGCCGTCGCGCTCGGCCTGCTCGATGTACCGGGCGACGGCGGTCTTCAGGCCGGAGAAGGAGAAGTCGTAGGCCGGGTCCTGCGGACCGGTCAGGCCGCGCGGGAAGCGGATCGCGGCCGGGTCGCCGTCACCGGCCAGCCGATCGATGACCGGGCCGCCCGGGTAGCTCAACCCGAGCAACCGCGCCACCTTGTCGTACGCCTCGCCGGCGGCATCGTCGATGGTGGTGCCGATCTCGGTGATCGAGCCGGCCAGGTCGTCCACCCGCAGCAGCTGGGTGTGACCGCCGGAGACCAGGAGGGCCAGCGCCGGCGTGGGCAGCGGCCCGTGTTCCAGGGTGTCCGCCGCGACGTGCCCGGCGAGGTGGTTGACCCCGAACAGGGGCACGTCCCAGGCGGCCGCGTAGGCCTTGGCCGCGGCCACGCCGACCAGCAGCGCACCGGCCAGCCCGGGTCCGGCGGTCACGGCGATCGCGTCGACGTCGCGCGGCTCGAGCCCGGCCCGCGCGAATGCCGCCCGCACCGTGGGCACCATCGCCTCCAGATGCGCGCGGGAGGCGATCTCGGGCACCACGCCGCCGAACCGGGCGTGCTCGTCCTGGCTGGAGGCGACCGCCTGGCCGAGCAGCTCGGGCCCGTCGGCGCCCACCCGGACCAGGCCGACACCCGTTTCGTCGCAAGAGGTCTCGATGCCCAGCAGGACGGCCCCGCGGCCCTCGGGGGCGGTCATCGGGGCCGGGCCATGGTGTAGGCGTCGGCCCCGCTGTGGTAGTAGCGGCGCCGGGTACCGACGATCACGAAACCCTCCGACTCGTACAGGGCGATGGCCGCGGCATTGTCCGTGCGCACCTCCAGCAGGATCCGCCGGTCTCCGGCGTGGGCCAGCAGCGCACGCAGCAGGCCCCGGCCCAGGCCGGCGCCCTGGGCCGCCGGCCGCACGCCGATGGTGTGCACCTCGGCCTCGTCGCCGAGCAGCGAGATCCCCGCGTACCCGTCGACCACGCCGGCGGCATCCCGATGCACGACGTAGTGGCAGCCGGCGGCCAACTCGCCGGCGAACATCTCCGCGGTCCACGGCGCGTCCCCCGGGAACAGGATCTCCTCCAGCTCGACCAGGGTCGGGATGTCGGCCGGCACGATCTGCTCGAGCGGGATCGGGGCCAGCGCCGCGGCCATCATCGGCCCAGCACCGACTTGCGCGCGCCGGGCACGGTGGCGTCCGGACGGCGCAGGTACAGCGGGACCAGCGGGCCGGGCACCACATCGGTGAGCAGGCCGGTGGCCGCGCATTCGACCAGGCCGAGCACCGGCGCGTCCGCGGGCACTGTCAGCCGCTCTGCCAGCTGCTCTGTGCCGGGCAGCTCGAGCAATTCCGCGCCGGCCCCGGCGACGTGAATGGGCCGCAGGTCGTGCTCGGCCAGCAGGTCGGGGACGGCGGCCGGCGCGGCCACCAGCGGACCGAGCACCCGCCGGCCGTCGGCCCGGTACCCGCTCACGTAGACCTCGCGCCGGCGCGCGTCGGTGACCACCAGCAGATCCCCGGACAGCGGGGACAGCGATCGGGCCAGCCCGTCATGGCTGGGCACGCCGTGCACCGGGCGGTTCAGGGCGTCCCCCAGCGACGCGGCGGTGACCATGCCCACCCGCAGGCCGGTGAACGGGCCCGGGCCGATCCCCACGACCACCGCGTCCAGCTCCCGCAGGGTCCGGCCGGCCTGCGCCAACGCGTCCGCGACCAGGGGCATCAGCCGTTCGGCGTGCCCGAGCCCGTCGGTGACGGCACGCTGCGCCAGCACCTGAGCGGGGCGCACGGGGCCGGTCGGGTCGGCCTGCAGCGCGGCGATCAGTTCATGCGGGCGGCGCAACTGGACGACCCCGGCGGACACCTGCGGGGTGGAGGTGTCGAGAGCGAGGACGAGCACGATGGGCCATCTTACGGTCGCCCGGCCGATACGCTGGCGGCTCGAGCCGGCCGCCGGCCGGGCGGGGAGGCGAACGTGGCCGATCAGGTCACCCTGGCGGATGTGGCCCGTTGGGCCGGGGTGTCGGTGGCCACCGCGTCGCGGGCGCTGCACGGCTCGGTCGGGCGCACCGTCAACCCCGAGCTGCGGGCCCGGGTGCAGGCCGCCGCCGCCGAGCTGAACTACTCCCCCAACGCCAACGCGCAGGCCGTCGTCCGGGGCACCACGACCACCGTCGGCCTGATCGTGCACGACATCGCCGACCCGTCCGCGGCCGCGCTGGCCGCAGGTGTGATGGCCGCCGCGGCCACCCGGAACCTGATCGTGACGATCTCCTCGACCCTGTCCGACCCGTTGGCCGAGGTGCGGCACGTGGAGGCGTTGCGCCGGCAACGGGCCCGTGCGATCGTGCTGGCCGGATCCCGCTTCAACGACCCGGAGTCGGCCGGCCGGCTGGCCGAGGAGCTGCTGGGTTACGCCGTCGGCGGCGGGCACGTCGCCGTGGTCGGGCAGCACCGGCTGCCGCTGAACACCATCGCGATCGACAACGCCGGCAGCGCCCGTCGGCTCGCTCTGACCCTGGCCGACCTTGGTTATCGCCGGGCCGCCGTGCTGTCCGGGCCGGAGGCCATCGCCACCTCCGAGGACCGGGTCAGCGGCTTTCGGGCCGGCCTGGACCAGGCCGGCGTGACGCTGGATCCGGACCTGGTGATCGCCGCGCCGTTCACCCGGGACGGCGGGTACGTGGCGATGACCGAGCTGCTCGACCTGGGGGCGCTCGACCACGACCTGACCGAGGCCGGTGCCGACGGCTCCGGTCACGACCGGCCCAGCAGCGGCATCGACCTGGTGTTCGCCGTCAACGACGTGATGGCGGTCGGCGCGGTCGCCGCGCTACGAGACCGGGGCGTGCGGGTGCCCGCGGACGTCGCGGTGGCCGGCTTCGACGACATCTCCACCCTGCGCGACGTCCGGCCCGCGCTGACCACGGTCCGGTTGCCGATGCAGCGGATCGGCGCCGACGCCCTCGAGCTGGCCCTGGGCACCACGTTCGACGCGGACGCCGACTCGGCGGAGCGAGGCGCCCGGGTGCTCACCGTGGCCGGCGACGTCGTGATCCGGGAGAGCACGCCGGCCCGCGGCTGAACCCGTACGCACAGGAACCGCTCAGGCTCTGCCTGGCTCGCGCTGGGCCGGCCGGACGAGCATGAGGTCCATGACCCTGGCCACCCTGACCCGTTCATCCGGTGCGACGGGCGCCCGCGCCGGCGTGCAGGCCGTCCGGGCCGGCACCGGTCCGCTGGTCCAGTTGGTCCGATTCGGCCTGGTCGGCGGCGCCGCGAGCGTGGTCCAGCTGGCTCTCTACGCCTTCCTGGCCGACTGCGTCGGCGCGCAGCCGGCCACCATCGCGTCCTGGCTGGTCTCCACCCTGGTCGCGACCGAAGCGCACCGGCGCTACTCGTTCCCCGCGGCCGGGGCGACCGCCGCTCCCGCCGGCCGGGCCGAGGGCGACCACCTGGTCGGCATCCTGACCTCGCTGGCCACCCTGGCGCTGAGCATGATCGCGGTCGCCGCGCTGGACGACCCCGCCGGAGCGGCCGGGGTGCTGGCCCTGATCGCGGTCAATGCCGGGGTCGGCGGGCTGCGGTTTCTGAGCCTGCGTTGGTGGCTCGTCGGGCGGCGTCGCCGCGCCGGGTATCGGCCCGTGGCCGCCGCGGCTCCTGTGACCGCCCCGCTCGTCAGGGGCCCGATCGTCGGGGAACCGATCGTCAGGGAACCGTCACATCTGAACTCTTGATCCGTTCTGGTCGCTGACGATGAGCTGAACCGTGATCGGCCCCCGCGCCGCCCACCTTCGTTCTGGAGTCGTCATGAGTGACCTCGATACCCGCGCCGGCGGCCCGTCCGCCGCGCCGCGCAGCCGCAAGAAGATCGTCCTGATCACCGTCGCCGCCGTGCTGGTGGTCGGCGCCGTGGTCGGGCTGGCCCTGTTCCAGCCGTGGAAGCTGTTCACCCGCAGCACCGTCGACGAGGCCGCGCCGACGGTGGCCGCGGCCGCCGCCCAGACCGCCGCCGCCACCGTGGTCGCGACCGGGGCCGGCACGGCCGCGAGCACCCCGCCGCCGACCGTCCCGACCAATCAGGCCGCCAACCCACCCGCCGACCCGCCGGCCGACCCGGTCGTGCTGGCCACCGGCTCGTTCGTCGACGGCGAGCACGCCACCACCGGCACCGCCACGGTGCTGCAGCTGCCGGACGGATCGCGGTACCTGCGCCTGGAGAACTTCTCCACCAGCGACGGCCCGGACGTGGACGTCGCACTGTCCGACCAGCCGGCCGGGGGCGATGACTGGGGTCGCTACGACGACGGCCGCTACGTGCACCTGGGCGACCTCAAAGGCACCGACGGCAACCAGAACTACCCGATCCCGGCCGACGCCGACCTGACCGGCCTGACCTCGGTGGTCATCTGGTGCGATCGGTTCAACGTCGCCTTCGGCACCGCCGCGGTCACCCTGTAGGTGGGGGCGGCGGATGCTCCTATGGTTGTCAAGCTGCTTTGGCGGGTCGTTTTTCTGCGGACGCGGACGTAAGCGCGAGGAAGACTTCTCGGGCGACATATCGCTTGAGGCAGCGGATGATCTCGGGCTTGGTCAGCCCCTGGGCGGTGCGTCGGGCGATGTAGTTCTTGGTTCGATCATCGGTGCCCATGCGGGTGATGACGATGCGCCAGAGTGCGCTATTGGCGGCTCGGTCTCCGCCGCGGTTGAGCCGGTGCCGGGTCGTCCTGCCCGACGAAGCAGGCAAGGGCGCCACGCCGCACAGCATCGCGAAGGCGGCCTCGTTGGTGAGGCGGTCGGCATTCTCGCCGGCCGTGACGAGCATCTGCCCGGCCACGTCGGGACCGATGCCTTTGAGTGCGAGCAGCCCGGGGTTGATCTGGGCCACGAGCGGACCGAGCAGCTCGTCGAGATCGGCGATCTCGACGCTGAGCGCCCGGTGGCGCCGAGCAAGAGAGCGCAGCGCGATCTTGGTGGCCGTGCCCGGATCGCCGGCACCGGCACGGTCCGGCCGCTGGTCGGCGCAGACCTTGATCAGTTCTCGGTCGGGCAACGCCCGCAGCTGGGCGCGCAGCGATTCCGGTGCGGTGACGATCAGCGCCTTGATCTGTCGCTGCACGTCAGCGCGTTGCCCGACGGCCGAACGGCGCGCCACCCGCAATGCCCGCAGCGCCTCGACACGACCGTCTCGATGCTTGGGCAGCCCGGTGCGCACCCGGGCCAACGCGGCCCGGGCCGCAGCCTCGGCATCGACGGGATCGGATTTGCCCTGCCACCGGCGGGCCTTGCGGTCGGGCCGGTCGACCTCGACCATGGCCACGCCCTGGGCGGCCAGCAATCGGGCCAGGCCGGCCCCGTAGACACCGGTGCCCTCGACACCGACCAGCAGCAGCGTCCCGAACCCGCGCAGCCACCGTAGCAACGCCCGGTAGCCGGCGGCGTCGGTGGGGAACTGGGCCGACCCCAACACCCGCCCCGCGGTGTCCACCGCTGCCGCGGTGTGGGTGTCCTTATGGGTGTCCACACCGCCGACCACCTCGACCGCCGATGAGTCTGCTTGTCGCTCCGCTTGTACTGCTGTCATCGTTGACCTGCCGTCCTGTCGCTGAACCGGGAAGGGCGGCACGCGCCGGTCGGGCGGGCGGACAAGACAGTGACGGGGCCTCTGGCCAGGCTCCTATAAGGTCACGACGCCCGTCCGGCAGGTGCCGAGATCGCCGCCGAACCCCGGCCGACACATCCCGTTCAGGACACCACGGTCAGTCAGGGCACGAGTCAAGCCGAAGCTCGACGGCGATCCACCCCTACATCCTCACTGTCAGGACAGGTGGATCTCCACCTCGGGCTCCCACTTGTGCACCCAGTCCGAACCGACCTCGTCCTGGGTGGCGTCGGCGACCTGATGCTCGTGCCCCTGGCCGGCCGGCAGCAGGCGCACCACCACCGACTTGGAGGTCGGGGTGTTGCTCTCCAGCGCGGTCGAGTCCAGCGGGATCAGCGGGCTGGTCTCCGGGTAGTAGGCCGCCGCCGACCCCCGCGGGGTGTCGTAGGACACGACCCGGAACTGCCGCACGCAGCGGACCACTTCGTCGTCGGGCCAGTGGGTCTCGATGTCCACCAGCTGCCCGTCGGTGAAGCCGCGCGCCGTGATGTCCTCCGGGTTCAGGAAGATCACCTTGCGGCCGCCCTCGATGCCGCGGTAGCGGTCCGAGAGCCCGTAGATGGTGGTGTTGTACTGGTCGTGGCTGCGCAGGGTCTGCAGCAGCAGATGCCCGGCCGGCACCTCGATCGTCTCGATGGGTGAGACCGCGAACTCGGCCCGCCCCGAGGTGGTCGGGAAGGTGCGCGTGTCGCGCGGCGGGTGCGGCATCACGAACCCGCCGGGCCGCCGCACGTTGACCTCGTAGGACTCGCAACCGGGCACGACCCGGGAAATGTGCCCACGGATGACGCTGTAGTCACGCCGCATGCCCGCCCAGTCGATGCCGTAACGATCACCCAGGGTGGCCTCGGCCATCCGGCAGACGATCTCCACCTCGGACTTCAGGTGCGGGCTGGCCGGCTTGAGCGGGCCCTTGGACGAGTGCACCGCGCAGGTGGAGTCTTCGACCGAGATCCACTGCTCGCCGGAGGCCTGGACGTCCTTCTCGGTCCGGCCCTTGGTCGGCAGGATCAGCGCGGTCTGCCCGCAGACCAGGTGCGAGCGGTTCAGCTTGGTGGACACCTGCACGGTCAGCCGGGCCCGCTGCATCGCCTCGATGACGACCTCGGTGTCCGGGGAGGCCTGCACGAAGTTGCCGCCCAACCCGATGAACACGTGGGCCTGCCCGTCGCGCAGCGCGCGGATCGAGTCGACCGCGTCGAGGCCGTGCTCGCGGGGCGGGTCGAAGCCGAACTCCAGCTGCAGCGCGTCCAGGAAGTTGCGCGGCGGCCGCTCCCAGATCCCCATCGTGCGGTCGCCCTGCACGTTGGAGTGCCCGCGGACCGGGAACAGGCCGGCGCCGGGCTTTCCGATGTTGCCCTGGGCGAAGGCCAGGTTGCAGACCTCGCGGATGGTGGCCACCCCGTTGCGGTGCTGGGTCAGGCCCATCGCCCAGCAGAACACCGTCGCCGATGAGAAGCCCTGTGTCAAGCCGCCCTTTTTTGATCTTGGTTGAGGAGGCGTTGCAGGGCCCGGTGTTCTGCGGGGTCGTAGCGCACGCCGTCCTGCCAGCAGTGCCAGATGACGGTCAGCCAGGCACGGGCCAGGACCCGGACGGCGTGGGGGTGGTCGTGACCTCGTGCTCTGGCTCTTCGGTAGAGATCGGCTGCCCAGGGGTTGGCCTTGATCGAGTCGCCGGCGAAGTCGCAGACGGCGTCGCGGAGTTGTTTGTCGCAGGCCCATCGGAACGCCACGACGCGGATCTTTCCGGACTGGCGGGTGGACGGGGCGACACCGGCCAGGCAGATCAACGCTTCCGGGGTGGGGAACTTGGCTCGGCAGTCGCCGATCTCGGCGAGCAGCCGGGCGGCCCGGACGCGGCCCGAGCGGGGCAGGCTGGTGAAGATGTGTTGGTCGGCGTGCGCGTCGAGCTGGGCGCTGATCTGGGCTTCCAGAGCCTTGATCTGGGTAACCATCGCGGTGAGCAGGGCAACGGAGGATGCGGTGATCGCGGTGTACGCCGTCTGGTCGCCGGCGGCGCCGCGGGGTGCGGCGGTCAGATGGGCGTGCAACGCGGCCGGGTCGGTGCGTCCGGAGTAGCCGACCGAGGACAGCCACCGGCCGAGTCTGGTCGGGGTGAGCCAGTCGGCTTTGTCCTGGGTCGGGAAACGGGTCAGGAACGCCAGAGTGATCAGCGAGTCGATCTGCCGGAACAGGCCGACCGCACCGGGGAAGACCAGGCGAAGGTGGGCGCGCAGTTGGTTGGCCAGGGCCACGCGGTGGGCGACCAGATCGCGGCGAGCGCGGACGATTCGGCGCAGCGCGACGGTTTCCGGTGCGTCGGGCACCAGTGGCCGCAGCCGGGACCGGTCGGTGCGCAGGGTGTCGGCGAGCACGTAGGCGTCGAACCGGTCGTCCTTGTTGCCGGCCGAGCCGTACCGGCCACGCAGGTTCTTGACCTGGTTCGGGCTGATCACGACCACGGTCACACCGGCGCCGAGAAGGGCGTCGACCACGGGCCCGTCGGGGCGTTCGATCGCGACCTCCTGGCAGCCGGCGCGGGTGAGCACGGCCACGAGTTCGATCAGTCCGGCGGCGGTGTGCTCGATGGTGTGCCGGGCAATCTCGCGGCCGCGGTCGTTGACGATCGACACGGCGTGGTCGTCGCGGGCCCAGTCCAGGCCTGCGGTCAGGTCTTGGGGTGCTTGGTCGGGCAGGGTGTTGCTGGCAGACTTCACGTCAGCCTCCTCGCTGCTAGTCCCAGTGGGGAGGCGCCCTCGTACGGTGCCGATGGTGCCGGGACGTGTCTGCCGGTTCGCTCACTGATCGGCGCTCGCGGCACGCAGCTTTGGCGCTCAGCCCTGTCGACGGTCGGCACGTCCCGGGGAACCGCCAGATCTCGCAGATCTCATCGTGGACATCAACCGTGTCCAGCGAGCTGGGCGATGACCGGGCGGCACCTCGGGCGCATCACCAACCCCTCGAGGATTGATGACCTAAGGATGGTGCACCAGTGAGCGGCGCAGCAGCTCGCCGAGCTCGGTGATCTGCGCGCGGCTCAGGCCGGTCACCTCGGTCACCTGGTCCCAGTCGACCGCGGCGACGTGCTGCTTCCAGGCCTCGAAGCCGGCGGTGTGGGCGGCGATGAAGTCGTGGTCCAGGGCGTCCCACTCGACCAGCAGCGA
The DNA here is from genome assembly GCF_000024365.1 of Nakamurella multipartita DSM 44233. Taxonomy (NCBI): domain Bacteria; kingdom Bacillati; phylum Actinomycetota; class Actinomycetes; order Nakamurellales; family Nakamurellaceae; genus Nakamurella; species Nakamurella multipartita. The sequence goes on along the minus strand of NC_013235.1, from coordinate 1,315,485 downwards.
GCCGAGGGCCTGGAACAGAGCCAGGTCGCCGTTGATCTTGACCGGCAGGTGCAGGTCGGAGATCTTGGTGCCGTCGCCGACGACGCCGGCCGGCCGCTGCGGGTTCTTGAACCGGACCAGGCCGGCCTCCCGCAGCGGGTTGATCGAGACGATGGTGGCGCCGTTGCGCTTGGCGATCTCCAGCGCGGAGAGCATCCGCGGGTGGTTGGTGCCGGGGTTCTGGCCGGCCACGATGATCAGCTGGGCGTTGTAGACGTCCTCGATGCTGACCGAGGCCTTGCCGATGCCGATCGACTCGGCCAGCCCCACGCTGGTCGACTCGTGGCACATGTTCGAACAGTCCGGCAGGTTGTTGGTGCCGAAGGCGCGGACGAACAGCTGGTAGGCGAAAGCACTCTCGTTCGACGCCCGGCCCGAGGTGTAGAAGGTGGCCTCGTCCGGGCTGCCCAGGGCGTTGAGTTCGCGGCCGATCAGCGCGAACGCCTCGTCCCACTCGATCGGGGTGTAGTGGGTGGCCCCGGGGCGCTTGACCATCGGCTCGGTCAGCCGGCCCTGCTGGCCCAGCCACCACTCGGAGCGGGCATCGAGCTCGGCGATGCTGTGTGCGGCAAAGAACTCGCGGGTGATCCGGGCGGTGGTGGCCTCCTCGGCCACCGCCTTGGCCCCGTTCTCGCAGAACTCGGCGGTGTGCCGATGCCCGACCTCCGGGTCCGGCCAGGCGCAGCTCATGCAGTCGAAACCCTCGGCCTGATTGAGCTGGGTCAGGGTGCGCACGGAACGGGTGGTGCCCATGTGGTGCAGCGCCCGCTTCATCGAGATGGCGACCGCCTTCACGCCCGCGGCGTATTCCTTCTGATGGCCGACGGTCAGGTCGGCCTCGGAGTAGTCGGGCAGATCCTGCGGGTCGGGCATCGTCGCTCCTTTGGGTGGTGGGCGGTCGGCGCATGCGTCGGAACCGCCATCCTGCCCATCGCCGGAGGCACCGACCCGGTGGACGGCCGTCGTCGGCACCTTTCCCGGCAGGTGGAATCGCGAGGGTCCGGCCGGTCGCCGACCGACCCCGGCACCGGTGGGTCCAGAGCGGGCCCGGGGTCGGGGAAAGTCCCGATCCGGTCGGGGTCGACCCCGTGGGGGATCTGCCTCCCAGACCCCAGCCAGAACCAGGGCTAACCCTCTGACCTGCGCCTTCGAACCTTCATACGGTCATTTCAACCAATTCACACCGACCGTTCATGATCATTCGAGGAGCCCGGCATGACCACCGCCACCCTGCTGCGCAGCCCGCTGACCGGGGCTCGGAGCCCCGGCCCGGCCCTCGCCGGCCTGGCCGCCGTCGTGGCGCCGGCCCGCAGTGCCCGGGTGGCCCTGGCCGGTGCGGTGGCCTCGGTGCCGCCGATCGCGGCGCTGCACCTGGACGCACCGAGCGGGACCTCCATGGCTCGGACCACGATCAGCGATGTGGTCGTCACCACGCCGGCGGGCGAGCCCCTGTTCGCCCTGACCGCAGGCGCGCTCGCGGTGGCCGGGATCGCGCTGGTCCGCGCGTTGGCCGGGCTGAGCGGAACGGCCTGGACGCGGGCCCTGCTGGCCGGCTGGGCGCTGGCCCTGGTGGCGGCGGCGGTGTTCCCGACCAACCTGCCCGGGCGGCCCGGTGACACGTCCTCGACGATCCACCTGATCGCCGGGGCCGCCGTGTTCGCGTTGCTGCCGCTGGCCGCCGTCCGGCTGTGGCGCCGCCTGGCCCGGACGCTGGCCGACGGCCTGCGGCGGACGCTGCTCGCGGTCGGCCTGGTCAGCGGAGCGTTGAGCACCGCGCTGATCGTGAATCGGATTCCCGGGGTGCTCGGGGCGGCCGACCTGTCGCTGCCGCCCGGCCTGCTGCAGCGGGCGGCCGGGGCCGCGCAGATCGTGCTGGCCGCCCTGCTCGGCCTGGGGTTGCTGCGCTCGCGGGCGGCTCAGGCCGCGGCCGCCAGCGGCAGCTGAACCTCGAACCGGCAACCCGGCCCCTCGTTGTGCACGCTGATCCGGCCGCCGTGCGCCTCGACCAGCCCGCGGGCGATGGCCAGGCCAAGGCCCGCCCCGCCGGCCGCCGACCCGGTCTCCGGCGAGCGGGCGGCGGCCCCGCGGAAGGCCACGTCGAACACCCGCGGCAGGTCGTCCGGGTCGATGCCGCCGCAGGCGTCCTGCACGGCCAGCCAGGCGTGGTCGCTCTGCTGCCCGGCCAGGACCTCAACGGTGCCGTCGGACGGGGTGTGCCGGATGGCGTTGACCAGCAGGTTGGCCAGCACCCGGATCAACTCCCGGTCGGAGCCGTTGACCACCGGCCAGCCCGGTTCGGCGCTGGCGGCCAGCCGCACCCCGCGTTGCCCGGCGGCCGGGGCGGCGGCCTCCATCGCCTGGGCGACCAGTTCCTCGGTCGAAACCGGGCCCAAGGTCAGCCGCAACGCCCCGGCGTTGATCCGGGAGAGCTCGAACAGGTCGTCGACCATGGTGGACAGCCGGGCGGTTTCGGCGCTGATCCGGCGGGCGTAGTCGGCGATCTCGTCCGGGTCGACGACCACCGAGTCCTCCAACGCCTCGCTCATCGCCCGGATGCCGGCCAGCGGGGTCCGCAAGTCGTGGCTGACCCAGGCGACCAGCTGCCGGCGGGAGGCCTCGGCGGCGCGTTCGGCGGCCCGCTGCTTCTCCGCCTCCATCGCGCCCAGCGCGATCCGCCGGCCCAGGTAGACCGCCACCGGGATGACCACCACCGCGATCAACGCGCAGGCGGTGGCCGCGAACGCCAGCATCGGGGTGTACATGAAGCCGCTGACGCTGACCACGAACAGCAGCACGGCCAGGATCGGGATGCTGACCAGGGCGGCGATGTTGGCGGTGGCCGAGCGGCGGCGCAGCAGGTACAGCACGCCCAGCTCGACGGCGGCGGTGGCCACCGCGGCCAACAGGGCCCAGGGCAGGATGTGCAGCAGGTCGGTCAGCACCGGATCACCGCGGCTCAGCCCGGGTCGGCCGGGCGCAGGTCGCCGTCGAGCCGGTAGCCCACGCCCCAGACGGTCACGATCCGGGTCGGCTTGGTCGGGTCGGGTTCGACCTTCTCCCGCAGCCGGCGCACGTGCACCGTCACCGTCGACTGGTCGCCGAACGACCAGCCCCAGACCTGCTCCATCAGCTCGGTCCGGCTGAACACCTGTCCGGGGTGGGCCAACAGGAAGTGCAGCAGGTCGAACTCCCGGCTGGTCAGGGCCAGCTCGTCGCCGCCGCGACGGGCGGTGCGGGACAACGCGTTCGCCGACAGTTCCCCGTCGGCACTGGTCACCTCGGCGCTGCCCGGCGCGGCCGGGGCGGCCGGGCCGCGGCTGCGTTGCAGCACCCGGGACACCCGCAGGGCCAGCTCGCGCGGGCTGAACGGCTTGACCACGTAGTCGTCGGCGCCGAACTCCAGGCCGACCACCCGGTCCGATTCCTGGCCCAGAGCGGTGAGCATGATCACCGGCACGGTGGAGGTGCGGCGGACCTCGCGGCAGACCTGCAATCCGTCCATGCCCGGCAGCATCAGGTCGAGCACGATCAGGTCGGGGTGGTGGCTGCGCACCAGCCGCAGGCCGGTCGGCCCGTCCGCCGCCTCCAGCACGTCGTGACCGTCCCGGGTCAGGTAGCGGCGCAGGACCTCGCGGACGGTGTCGTCGTCGTCGACGACGAGCACCCGTGACGGGTCCATCGCTCCACCTCCCGACCCTGCGAACCCACCCACCGTAGGTCCTGGCCGGGCCGGCCGACCAGGGCGGACGGCCGAGCTACCCGGAACCGTAAGACCCGGCCAGCAGGTCGCCGATGCGGGCCGACCACTGCGGTCCGGTGGCGGTCAGCTCGACCGTGCGCCGGTCGTCGGGCAGCCGGGTCAGCTCGACCAGCAGGTGGTCCTCGGCCAGTTGCTCGGCCACCCCTTCGCCCCATTCGACGACGACGGCCGCGGTGGTCAGGTCGGTGTCCAGGTCCAGGTCGTCGAGCTCGACGGCCCCGCCGAGCCGGTAGGCGTCGACGTGGATCAGCGGGGTGCCGGCCGGATCGGCCGGGCGATGCACCCGGGCGATGACGAACGTCGGCGAGGTGACCAACCCGCGCACCCCCATGCCCTGCGCGATGCCCTTGGTCAGGGTCGTCTTACCGGCGCCCAACGAGCCGGACAGGATCAGCAGGTCGCCGGGGCGCAGGCGCCGCCCCAGGGCTTGACCAAGGGCGTGCGTGTCGGCGGCGGTGGCCAGGATCGTCATCGGGCCGGCCGCGACCAGCGGGACCGCTTGGCGCTGCGTTGGCCGGTCTGCGCGCCGGCCAGCGCCAAGCGCAGCAGTTCGCGCAGCGCCTCGTTGGTGACCATCGGGTCCTCCATCATCGTCATGTGCCCGGAGCCCTCGGCGACCACGATCCGGGCGTCCGGCAGGACCTCGGCGATCCGCTGTGATCGGTCCAGCGGCGTCATCCGGTCCTGGTCGCCGGCCACGATCATGGTCGGGATGCCGGCCAGCGCGGGCAGCGCCTCGGTCTGGTCGTGCGCGAACAATGCCGGCAGGAACTCGGCGATCACCTCGACCGGCGTCGAGGACACCATCTCGTCCAGGTAGTCCACCAGCGCGCCGGAGACGTCCTTGCGGGAGAAGCCCAGGCTGCGGGTGAGCAGCCAGACCGCGTCCCGGTTGCTGGAGCGGCCGCGCTCGAAGATGGCCGGGTACCGGGAGCCGACCTCCTTGAGCACCTTGACCAGCGGGTTACCGCCGGCGATGAGCAGTTTGCTCAGCTCGGACGGCTTGAGATAGGTGGCCCCGGTGCAGACCAGGCCGACCCCGACGACGCGGTCGGCGAACAGGTCGGGATCCTGCGCGGCCAGGGTGAAGATGGCCATGCCGCCCATCGAGTGACCGATCAGCACGATTGGCCCGGTCGGCGCGGCGGTGTCGATGACGCTGTGCAGGTCGGCGGCCAGGTAGTCCATCGTCGAGTGCCCCTCGGGCGCCCGGGTCGACTTGCCGTGCGAGCGGTGGTCGTAGAACACCAGGCGGGCGTTGGGTTGGGCGCTCATCCGCGCGGTCCCGGTCCGCCGGGCGGTGCGGGTGCCGATCGACTCCGCCTCGTGGGGCTCGCCGAAACCGGGGCCGGCCAGGCCCCACCGCTGGAAGTGCCAGGACCCCAGCCGCAGCGTCCACCCGTGCGCGAAGATCACCGTGAGCGGGGCGTCGAGCGGGCCGACCTCCTCCACGTGCAGCGCGACCCCGTCCCAGGTGTCCACCGAATACGTGCGGTCGGCGTCCATGGCCTCGAACGCGGGCTCGGCCCCCGGCTCGGTGAGCAGCGCGGCCTGGGCGCTCTGGTACTTGCGCACGGCCACCCGCTGTGCGGTCACCCCGCCCAGCGCTGCCGCGCCCAGCACTCCGGTGACCACCCCGGCGGTGCCCAGGATCCGGCCCAACGTACTCATGGAATTGCCTCCCCGACATTGCGTCGGGGCACCCTCGGCCCGATCCTGGTCACGATCTCGTAGTCGATGGTCCCGCAGTAGTCGGCCCAGTCGCGCGCGGTCGGTTCGCCCTGCTCCCCCGGCCCGAAGACGATCGCCGGATCGCCGGCGGCCACCGGGTCGTCGCCACAGTCCACGACGACCTGATCCATCGCCACCCGGCCGGCGATCCGCCGCCGGGCGCCGGCCAACCAGATTTCGCCGCGATTGCTGGCTGCCCGCGGCAGGCCGTCGGCGTACCCCAGGGGGATCAGCGCGAGCGTGGTCTCCCGATCGGTCCGGTAGGTCAGGCCGTAGGACACCCCGTGGCCGGCCGGCACCCGCTTGGTCAGGGCGACGGTCGCGCGCAGGGTCATCGCCGGGGTCAGCGGCACCGGGGTGGCGACCGGGTTCAGGCCGTAGCCGCCGATGCCGACCCGGACCAGGTCGAACCGGGTGGCCGGATGGTCGATCAGGCCGGCGGTGTTGGCCAGGTGCCGCAGCGGCGGGTCGATGCCGCGGTCGGCCGCGGCGGCCAGGATCCGGTGGAAGGTGGCCGTCTGCTCGGGCACCGACGGGTCGTCGGGCACGTCGGCGCTGGCCAGGTGGCTCATCAGGCCGGCGACCCGGACCCGACCGGCCCGCTGGGCGGCGGCCACCGCGTCCAGCACGGCGCCGATCTCCGCCGGTCCGACCCCACCCCGACCCAGGCCGGTGTCGACCTTGACGTGGATGTCGGGCACCGCACCGACGGCCTGGTCCAGGACCCGGTCCAGCTGCGCGCGGCTGGCCACGGCCAGCTGCACCCCGGCCGCCAGCGCCGGCGCGACCCGTTCCCCGGGCGGCCACAGCCAGGCCAGGACCGGCACGTCGACCCCGGCCGCCCGCAGCTGCAGGGCCTCGGTCGGGGTAGCTACGCCCAGCCAGGTCGCACCGCCGGCCAGCGCCGCCTGCGCGGCCGCGACCGCGCCGTGCCCGTAGCCGTCGGCCTTGACCACCGCCATCACCGACCCGGCCGGGTTCGACCCGCGCATCAGGGCCAGCAGGGTGCGCACGTTCGCGGTGATCGCGGCCAGGTCGACCACGGCCGCCACCCGCTCGCCGGCCCGCCGAGGCGTCGGGTCGGCGGTCGGCCCGGCGGTCGACCCAGCGGTGGTGCTCACCCCTCGATGGAACCACGTTTGCGCAGCGGCCGGCCGCCCATTCGCCTCGTGCCTGCGTGTCCGGCCACACAGTCCGGGACACCGGGTCGGCCGGTGCTCAGCCGGTGTTCAGCCGATGCCGTCCGGGTCGGCCCGCAGGTGATCCCACAGCGCGTGCGCACCGAACAACCCGGCCCGCTGGGCCCGCTGGCCGGCCCGGCCGTGCAGGAACGCGCCGGCGCTGGCGGCCAGCAGGGGCGGCAGACCGGCGGCCAGCAACGAGCCGACGACGCCGCTGAGCACATCCCCGGAGCCGGCCGTGGCCAGCCAGGACGAGCCGGACAGGTTGACCGCGGCCTGCCCGCCGGGGTCGGCGATCAGCGTGCGATGCCCCTTGAGCAGGACGGTCGCCCCGCTGACCCAGGCGGCCCGGCGCACGGCGGCCAGCCGGTCGTCCAGCTCGATGTCCGGGAACACCCGGCTGAACTCGCGGTCGTGCGGGGTGAGCACGGTCGGCTGGCCGGCCCGCCGGCGGGCCTGCAGCAACGCCGGCATGGCGGCCAGGATGGTCAGCCCGTCGGCGTCGACCAGCACCGGCTCGTCCCGGCCCAGCACCCAGCGCAGCAGGGTGATCGACTGGCCCTCGGTGCCCATCCCGGGGCCGACGACCCAGGCCTGCACGGTGCCGGCGTCGGCGGGCGAGTCGACCGCGACCGCCTCCGGCCAGCGGGCCACCACCGCCGCGGCCTGCGGCCCGGCGTAACGGACCATGCCCGGCCGGGTGCGGACGGCCCCGCCCACGCAGAGCACCGCGGCGCCCGGGTATCCGGGCGAGCCGGCGACCACGCCGACCAGCCCGCCGGAGTACTTGTCGGCGGCCGGCGCGGGGGCCGGCAGCACCTGCCGCAGGCTGCCGTCGGTCATCGCGATCACCTCGGCCGGGCGGCCGGTCATGTCCATGCCGATGGGCACGTTGACCACGGTGCCGGCCTGCTGATCGGCGATCAGCAGGCCCACCTTGATGCCGCCGAAAGTGACGGTGACGTCGGCCAGGAAGCAGGTCCCCCGGACCTGGCCGGTGTCCGGCTCGATCCCGCTGGGCAGGTCGACCGCGACCCGCAGCGCATCGGTCGCGTTGGCCTGCCCGATCAGCTCGGCGGCCGCGGCCCGCAGCGGCGGGGTGGCGCCGATGCCGACCACCCCGTCGATGATCACCTCGGCCCGGGCGATGATCCCCGGCCCCGCCGGATCGTCGTGGGTCAGGATCCGGCCGCCGGCCCGGCGCAGCGCGGCCCGACCGCCGGCATGGGTGCGCTCCGGGCTGAGCAGCAGCGCGGTGACCGCCATCCCCCGGCCCCGCAGGAAGGCGCCCGCGTACAGGGCGTCGCCGCCGTTGTTGCCCGACCCGACCAGCAGCACCACCCGCCGCCCGGGATGCGGCGCGGGTACCCGCTCGGCCACCTCGGCGGCCACCGCGAACGAGGCCCGGCGCATCAGGGTCGCGTCGCCGTCGCGCGCCAGCGCGAGCGCCTCCACGGCCCGGATCTGCTCGACGGTGTAGGCCTCGATCACGGGGTCGACTCCGTCCGGGCCGGGCCGATCGCCAGCACCACGGCGGCCGCGATGCCCGCGTCGTGGGACACCGAGATCCGCCAGTCGGTGATGCCCTGGGCGGCGGCCGCGTCGGCCACGGTCTGGCTGACCTGCAGCACCGGGCGGCCGGAGAGCTCGGAGACGACCCGGCAGTCGTGCCAGTCCATGCCGGCGGGCACGCCCAGGGCCTTGGCCACCGCCTCCTTGACCGCGAACCGGGCGGCCAGCGACGCCGGGCCCCGCGGATGGCCGGTGGCCGTCACCTGCTCGTCCGGGTTGAACAGCCGACGGGCCAGCGTCGGCGTGCGGGCCAGCGCGGCGGCGAACCGGTCGACCGCGACGACGTCGATGCCGACGGCGACCACGCTCGCGCCGACCGGCACCGCAGGAACGATCACGTCCTACTCGACGGTGACCGACTTGGCCAGGTTCCGGGGCTTGTCCAGGTCGAAGCCCTTGGCCCGGGCGATCTCGGCGGCCAGGATCTGCAGCGGCACGGTGGTGATCAGCGGCTGGTACAGCTTGGGCACCTTGGGCAGCTCGATCAGGAAGTCGGCGAACGGGGCGACCGTCTCATCCCCCTCCTCGGCGATGACGATGGTGCGGGCGCCGCGGGCCTGGATCTCCCGGATGTTGGACAGCAGCTTGGAGTGCAGCAGCGGGTCGGTGACCGGCGACGGGGTGACGATGACGACCGGCAGCCCCTCCTCGATCAGCGCGATCGGCCCGTGCTTGAGCTCGCCGGCGGCGAAGCCCTCGGCGTGCATGTAGGCCAGTTCCTTGAGCTTGAGCGCGCCTTCGAGGGCGACCGGGTAGCCCACGTGCCGGCCCAGGAACAGGATCGCCTTGGCCGTGGAGATCTCCTGGGCGAGCTTGCGGACCGGGTCCATCAGGGTCAGCGTGGTGGCGATGGCGTCCGGGATCTTGGTCAGTTCCTCGTATTCCCGGGCGATCTCGTCTCGGTACTTGGTGCCGCGGGCCTGCGCCAGGGCCAGCCCGACCAGGTAGTTCGCGGTCAGCATGCCCAGGAACGCCTTGGTCGAGGCGACGCCGATCTCCGGCCCGGCGTGGATGTAGACGACGGCGTCGGACTCCCGCGGGATCTGCGAGCCGTTGGTGTTGCAGACGGCCAGCACCCGGGCCTTCTGCCGGCGGGCGTGCCGCAGGGCCTCCAGCGTGTCGGCGGTCTCGCCCGACTGGCTGACCGCGACCACCAGGGTGTCCCGGTTGAGCACGGGGTCGCGGTAGCGGAACTCGCTGGCCACCTCGACCTCGACCGGGATCCGGCACCAGTGCTCGATGGCGTACTTGGCGACCAGCCCGGAGTGGTAGGCGGTGCCGCAGGCGACCACGAACACCTTGTCGATCGTGCGCAGGTCGTCCTCGGACAGGCGCAGTTCGTCCAGCACGATCCCGGAGCCGTCGAAGTGGCCCAGCAGGGTCTGCGCGACGGCCGCGGGCTGCTCCTCGATCTCCTTGTCCATGAAGAACTCGAAGCCGCCCTTTTCCGCGGCCGAGAGGTCCCAATCGACGTGGAACTCGCGGAAGTCCGGCTCGCCACCGGTGAAGGAGGTGACCTCGTAGCCGTCCGGGTTGATCACGACGAGCTGGTCCTGGCCGAGCTCGACGGCGTTCCGGGTGTGCGCGATGAACGCGGCGACGTCGCTGGCCACGAACATCTCGTCCTCGCCGATGCCGACCACCAGCGGCGAGTTGCGCCGGGCCGCGACCAGCGTCTCCGGAGCGTCCAGGTGCATCGCGACGAGGGTGAACGCACCCTCCAGGCCGCGGCAGACGGCGGCCATGCTGGCCGGCAGGTCACCGGCGGTCGGGCCGTCGGCCATCACCCGGGACAGCAGGTGCGCGACCACCTCGGTGTCGGTGTCGCTGCTGAACTCGATGCCGGCGGCCTCCAGCTCGGCCCGCAGCGGCACGAAGTTCTCGATGATGCCGTTGTGGATGACCGCGACCCGGCGGTGCATGTCGGTGTGCGGGTGCGCGTTACGGTCGGTCGGGCCGCCGTGGGTGGCCCACCGGGTGTGTCCCATGCCGGTCGTGCCGGCCAGGGCCACCGCCCCGGTGTCGATGAAGGCCTCGAGGTTGCCGATCCGCCCGGCCTTCTTGGCCAGGTTCAGCTGGGGGGCCGCCCCGTCCCGGTCCAGCACCACGACGCCCGCGGAGTCATAGCCCCGGTACTCGAGCCGGCGCAGTCCCTCCAGGACGAGCGGCAGCGCCTGACGGGGACCGGTGTAGCCGACGATTCCGCACATTCTGCCCAGGGTAACGGCTGCGGGGACCCCTCCTGGCGAGGCGCGAAGGTCGTCACACCGACGCAACCGTGGTCCCCCTTCCGGGTACCGGAATCGTCACCCACGATCGCGGCCCGCTCACCCACGACGCTCACTCCGGCGGCAGGCTCACGCCGAACCCGCTGACGGCCAGCCGCAGCAGCACCTGACCGGGGGCCAACAGGTCGGCGATCTTGGCCGCGGACAGCACCTCCAGCTCGGCCAACCGCCGGCGGTAGGCCTGCGGGCCCTCCAGCCGGGCCCGCTGCAGGTGCTCGGTGTTGTGCCAGACATTGGCCCTCGCCTCGGCCAGGAACCGCCGGCTGGCCCGGCGGTTGAGCGGGCCGAGCAACCGGTCGAGCAGCGCGCGGTCGAACTCGGCGTCCTCCTGGCCGACCCGGGCCGAGAGCACCCCGTCGATCCGCTGGTGATCGCGGCGTCGCCGGTCCATCAGCACCGGATCGGCGAAGTCGTCATCGCTGATCACCGCGAGCAGCGCCTGCGGCAGGTCGTAGTTGATGTGTGCGTTGATGCCCAGCAGCACGTGCCGCAGCTGGGGTAGCTCGGCCGGCGCGGCCAGGGCCAGCCGCCACGGCCGCGGCGCGTTGGCCTCGTCCGTCGCCGCCGTCAGGTACAGCTCGGCGAAGGCCGCGTCCCACTGTTCCACCCATGCCGGGTCCTCGAAGCGGGCCTGGTCGACGGCGTCGCCCACGGCCCGGGTGGTGCGCAGGTAGGTCTCGGCGAAGAACCGACGGTGCGTGAGCGGGGGTGGGATCTCGTCCAGCGCCCGCTGCATCCGGTCCAGGACGGCGGCAATCGGACGGGGTTGATCGATGGCGGCGGCCTCTTGGCTCGCGGCCGGTTCGTCGGTCACGGTCATGCCCTTTCTTCGGCGTCAACCCATCCGCGGATCGCCCCATTCCGAATTATTCTCGACAATTCGGGCAGACCACAGTCCGCGGAGGTAACTCATGACCGCTCCGAGCACGTCCCGCTCAGCCACATCCCGACCTGGGCCGATGACACCCTCTGTGTCAACCTCAGGCCGCAATTTGGCCGTTGTTGATCTTGATCGCGTTCCCGTGCCGGGCCGGGTCGTAAGGCTGCCGGTCGAGCCAGCAGCGGTAGATGACGTGCACCCAGGCGCGAGCCAGCACCCGGACGGCGTGCGGGTGGTCGTGTCCGCGTTGGATGGCTCGTCGGTATACGTCGGCCGCCCATGGGCTCTGGTGGCGACTGTTGTCGGCGAACGTGGTCATCGCTTTGCGGAACCCTTTGTTGCAGGCCCAGCGGAAATGCACGGCGTGGTATTTCCCGGACGCTTTGGTGACCGGCGTCAGGCCTGCCAATGCCGCGACGGCGTCGGGCGAGTCGTAGGCTTGGCGGGAATCGCCCCACTCGGCGAGCACCTGGGCGGCGTTGATCTGACCCGACCTTGGCAGCGACGTGAAGATCGCGGCGTCCGGGTGCTCCCCGAGATGGGCGGTCACCGACCGGTCCAGGTCCTTGCGGACCGCGCCGAGGGTGCGCAGCACGGCCACCAGCGCCAGCACGGCGTCCCGGACGGCCTCGACCAGGTCCGGGTCGGTGGTGCCGGCCGGCGCAGCCCGCAGCCGGGTCAGCAGCTCCGCGGCCGAGCGGCGACCGGAGTAGCCGTGCTTGACGCAGAACGCGGCCATGCGCTTCTCACCCAGGCCCGCGGCGTGTTTGGCGGTCGGGTACCGGGTCAGGAACTCCAACGCGATCGGCGACTCGATATCGGCGAAAACCTTGGTGGCGCCGGGCCAGTGGGCATCGAGCAGGGCGGTCAGCTGGTTCGCCGTGGCGGTCCGCATGGCCACGATGTCATCGCGGGTGCGCACGACCGTCCGAACCGCCTTGGTCTGCGCGGTGAACGGGGTGGCCGGCCGCAGCCGGTGCGACCGCAACCGCAGGTACTCGGCGATGACGGCGGCGTCGCCGGCGTCGGACTTGGCGCCGGAGAGCACCTCACCGTCGCGCCAGGTCTTGATCGCGTTCGGGCTGACCGGCACCACCGGGTAGCCAGCCTCGAGCAGGGCGTCGACCAGCCGACCGTCGGGCCGTTCCAGGGCGACGCTGACCTGCATCGGGTCGCTGGCCAACCGACCCAGGCGGGCCAACAGGGTCGCGAAACCGTCGGCGGTGTGCTCGATCGTGAACTGCGCGGTGATCTTCCCGGCCGCGTCCTGCACACACACGGCGTGCGTTTGGGCGGCCCAATCGATACCGACGTAGAAATCGCATTCGGGCAGGGACAACTCAACAACTCCTCACAACGGCAGCGACGACTCGGCGAGGAGGCCGATCACCGGGCGGTCACTGACTGGCGCTCTGCGGCGCGTCCCTCTGTTGCCGGTTTACAGCCCCGCGAGAACCGGGGGCGGCAGTGTCATCGTGGCCGTCGAACGGCGACCGACGAAGGCCGTCACCCCGGCTCCCGCCGAGTCCCTACAACGAGCACCCTCTCAGGGCCCGCATCAAGGAGTGTTCACCAGTGACCTTCGACCCGGTGGCCGTCGGCCGAGCCGAATGCGCGGCCTGGGCGGCCTATTACCGGCGGGAGTGGGGGCCGTTCCTGCGAGCGGCCGTCACGATGGTCCGGGCCGGGTTCGGCATGCCGTGGCTCCGGACCCTGCAGGGCGCCTGGCACGTGCTGCGGGCCAACCAGTTATGGGCGCCCTTCCCGGACAACGACGCCGACGGGGCGCGGGCCGCCATGCGCCGGTTCTACCGGCTGGTCGTCCGGTCCGGCTGGGGCGGCTTCGACCCGGCCCGGGCGGCGACGCTGGAGGTCCACTGGTGGCGGGTGCATCGCGAGCACCAGCACGACACGGGCGTCACCGAAGAGCAGCTCGTCGACGCGCTCACCGCGCTCTACGCCTACGTCTACGACCTGCCGCCCGCCGCCGTGCAGCCGGCCGCGGCGCTGCGAGTCCAGGCCATGGACGCCTCCGACCGCTGGGTCACCGCCGGCTGCACCCTGGCCGACCCGCTCCTGGCCCAGGAGCGCCGGCTCCTGGTCGCCTCGTTCAGCGCCTTGCGGGACGCGGTCGACCGCCGCTGACCCTCCCCCCCACCTCCTCTCGGGGCTCCGCCCCGCTCGCGGCTTCGTCCTCCGCGGCCTCCCTGACCCCCCCTCGCTGCTCCGCCCTCCGCCCTCCGCCCCGCTGAAGTTGATCATGGCGTTCTCTGCTCACCCCGGTCCACTGAACTCCGGCTCGGCCGAGACAACTCCGCGGGTGTGCACTCCACTCCACGTCGATGCGGAGTTCAGAACCCCACGGTGGAGTTGTCTCGCCGCAGCCGGAGTCGAGCCGGCCGGTGTCGCCGAGGGGCGTGGCGCGGCGTGGCGCAGCTCAACGCACGGGGCGGAGCGCGATCAGGCGTGGCGCGGCTCGGCTCGGCGGAGCCGGAGCAGCGGCCGGCGGCGAAAGCAAGCGCCACTCAACTCCACCCCGACACAGACAACTCCGCCAGTGTGCGCTCCATTCCACCTCGACGCGGAGCTCAGAACCCCATGGTGGAGTTGTCTCGCCGCAGCCGGAGTAGAGCCGGCCGGTGTCGCCGAGGGGCGTGACGCAGCGCGACGCAGCTCAACGCACGCGGCGGAGCGCGATCAGGCGCGGCTCGGCTCGGCTCGGCGCGGCGGAGCGGAGCCGGAGCAGCGGCCGGCGGCGAAACTCGCCACTCAACTCCACCCCGACACAGACAACTCCACGAGTGTGCGCTCCACTCCACGTCGACGCGGAGTTCAGAACCCCACGGTGGAGTCGACTCGCCGCAGCCGGAGTAGAGCCGAGGAGCGCCGGCCCCGCCCAGACAGGGAAGGCGTCGCCGAACGCCGAGCCGACCGGATTTGTCCCCATGCCCCGCATCCATCCACATTCGGGCAACGGCGCTGGCCCGGCGGGACGCGAGCGGGCACCGTCGCCGAGATGAGCCTCGCCCACATCGATCCCATCCATGACCCCAACCATGACCCGATCCATGGGTGGTCTCAGCCGGCGCCGCTGATCCGACGTTCCGACCTGGTCGACGGCGGGGCCGATCCGGATGACATCAAGCGCCGCCTCGCTCGGGGCGAATGGACCCGGGTGCGACGCGGGATCTACGTGCCGACGGACGACCTGCGACATCTGACCCCAGTTAAGTCCACCAGAGTGGTGTACGACCACTGATCGACCTTGACCCCCTGACCAGGCAGGTCGGGGCGTGTCGGTCCCGGGACGAGGACGGCCACCGCGTGAGGCTTCGAAGGACCTCTCACAGTCTGTCGAAGGAGACATCACGCGATGACCACTGCGCAGCCTAACGACCCCACGACCATGGTCGGCGACATGCTCGCGTCGGCGAGCCCGGACCTGCTCCGCTCGATGCTGTCCACGTTCATTCAGACGCTGATGGGCGCCGAGGCCGACGCCCTGTGCGGCGCCGGCTACGGAGAACGCAGCCCGGACCGGGTCAACTCCCGCAACGGGTACCGGCACCGGGACTTCGACACCCGGGTCGGCACCCTGGACGTCGCGGTGCCGAAACTGCGGTCCGGGTCTTACTTCCCGGACTGGCTGCTGGAACGGCGGACCCGCGCCGAACGCGCCCTGGTCTCCGTCGTCGCGACCTCGTACCTGCTCGGGGTCTCGACCCGGCGGGTGGAGAAGCTGGTCCAGGCGCTGGGCGTGACGTCGCTGTCCAAGTCGCAGGTGTCGGTGATGGCCCGCGACCTGGACGAGCAGGTCGAGGCGTTCCGCACCCGGCCGCTGGACCAGGGCCCGTACACGTTCCTCGCGGCCGACGCGCTGGTCCTCAAGGTCCGCGAGGGCGGCCGGGTCGTGCAGGTCCACGCCCTGCTCGCGACCGGCGTCAACGGTGACGGGCACCGCGAGATCCTCGGGGTGGACGTGACCAGCCGCGAGGACGGCGCCGGCTGGTTGGCGTTCCTGCGTGGCCTGGTCGCCCGCGGCCTGACCGGTGTCAAGCTGGTGACCAGCGACGCGCACAGCGGCTTGGTCGCCGCGATCGGCGCGGCCCTGCCGGGCGCCTCCTGGCAGCGCTGCCGCACCCATTACGCGGTGAACCTGATGTCGATTACCCCCAAGAGCAGCTGGCCGTGGGTGCGGACCATGCTGCACTCGATCTACGACCAGGTCGACGCCAAAGCCGTGGCCGCCCAGTTCGACCGGGTCATCGACACGCTCGCCGAGAAGCTGCCCGCGGTCGCTGACCACCTCGACCAGGCCCGCGCCGACCTGCTCGCGTTCACCGCGTTCCCGAAGGAGATCTGGCGGCAGATCTGGTCCAACAATCCGCAGGAACGGCTCAACAAGGAGATCCGCCGCCGGACCGACGTCGTCGGGATCTTCCCCGATCGGGGCGCCCTCATTCGCCTCGTCGGCGCTGTCCTGGCCGAGCAACACGACGAGTGGACCGAGGGCCGCCGCTACCTCGGCATCGAGGTACTGGCCCGATCCCAAGCCGTAGGCACGCACGACCCTAAGGAGAACACCGCGAACAACGCCCCAGCGATCACCACCGCCGCCTGACCAAAGAAGAATCACCGGCGGCCGACCTCGTAACGCACACCACTCAGCTGGGCTTGACCCTGACCCCACGGGAACGCCACCTGCTGGCCATCGACGCGGCCCTGCTGCAGGCGAACGAGCGGTCAGTGCTCAGTCACCGGTCGGCGGCGTACCGGCATGGCATCGACCTCCGGCAGCCGCCGCCCGGCGCGGTGGAGGTCACGAACCCGGACGGCCATGCCGGTCATCGGCGCGCCGGGCTGCACACCTACTGCGCCGTCCTGGAGCCGGACGAGATCGTCATGATGGGACGGCATCGGGTGACCTCCGTCGCGCGGACCCTGGTCGACCTGGGGCGCAGCCGGCCGTTCGAGGAGGCCGTCGTGGCTACGGACCACGCCCTGGTCCGAGCGCTGGTGACCCGAGCCGAGCTGACCACGGCGGTCGCGCGGGCGAGCCGGCGGCCGGGCGTCTGCGCCGCCGATCGGGCGGTCCGGTTCGCCGACGGTCGGGCCGGCAGCGTCGGCGAGTCCGCCAGCCGGGTGCTGATCGACCAGCAGTCGTTGCCCAGACCGGAGCTGCAGCTGGCGATTCATGGGCGGGGCGGGCAGGTCTTTGCCCACTGCGACTTCGGCTGGCCCGAGCACCGGACGGTCGGCGAGTTCGACGGCGCGCATAAGTACGGCCGGCTGCTGCGGCCCGGCGAGCCACCGGGCGACCGGATCTTCGCCGAGAAGGTCCGCGAGGACAAGATCCGAGAGCTGGGCTGGCACGTCGTCCGCTGGACCTGGTCGGACCTCAGCGACCCACGCGCTCTCGCCGACCGGATCCGCCGGGCCTTCGACGTCGGCGCTGCGCAACACCAGGCCCGCCGCTGACGGAGCGCTGCTGACCGTGCGCCCACCGGACCGCTCATGACTCCGCCTCGGGCGAGGCAACTCCACGCCGGGGTTCTTCACTCCACGTCGACGTGGAGTACCGAACACTGTCGCGGAGGAGAGACCACCGTCGCGGAGTAAAGAGCACCGTGGCGGAGTAAAGCCGAGGTCAGCAAGAGCCGCCACCGCCGAGTCGAGCTGGAGCCCGCTCAGGCCTCGACCGGCCGCCCGCCGCGGGCCAGCACGGACTCCGGGGGCACCCCGAGGAACGAGGGGGCGGGTTCGGGGGTGGCGTAACCGGCGCGGTCCTGCGGGGCGGAGGCGGCCACGGCGCGGATGTCGGCCCACGCGCGCAGGGCGTCGATCTGCTCGGACTGGGTGACCGACAGCGGGACGGTGTTGCCGATCTCGTGCCGCAGGTCGTCCCGGGTCAGCGCGCGCCGTTCGTTGAACGCGTCGAAGCAGGCGGAGATCACCACCTGCTCGATCTCGGCGCCGGAGAAGCCCTCGGTCAGAGCGACCAGCTCGTCCAGCAGCGCGTCGTCGACGGCCAGCGCACCCAGCGCCGGGCCGGCCTTGAGCCGGGCCTTCAGGTGCAGGCCGAAGATGACCTTGCGCTCGGCGTCGGTCGGCAGGTCGATGAAAAAGATCTCGTCGAAGCGGCCCTTGCGCATCATCTCCGGCGGCAGCAGCCCGATCTGGTTGGCGGTGGCAATGACGAACACCGCCGCCGTCTTCTCCTGCATCCAGGACAGGAAGGTGCCGAACACCCGGGCCGAGGTGCCGCTGTCGCCCTGACCGGAGGCACCGGAGGCAAAGCCCTTCTCGATCTCGTCGATCCACAGCACGCACGGCGCGATCGCCTCCGCGGTGCGCAGTGCGGTGCGCATGTTCTGCTCGGACGCACCGACCAGGCCACCGAAGACGCGGCCGATGTCCAGCCGGACCAGCGGCAGTGACCAGGCCGACGCCATCGCCTTGGCCGTCATCGATTTGCCGCAGCCGGGCACTCCGGTGACCAGCACACCCTTGGGCGCCGGCAGACCGTAGGCGGCGGCCTCGTCCAGCCAGGCGCCGTTGCGCTTGCGCAACCAGGTCTTGAGGTTCTCCAGGCCGCCGATGTCGTCCAGGCCGATCGAGGACCGCACGACCTCCAGCACCCCGGACTTGGCGACGATCTGCCGTTTCTCCTCCTGCACCAGCACGATGTCGTCGTCGGTGAGCCGGCCGTCGTCGACCATGGCCCGGGCGAAGGCGTTCTCGGCCTCGAACGCGGTCAGCCCCAGGGCCGCCTTGGCCAGCCGCTCGGCGCCGTCCGGGCCCAGAGCCAGGGTCAGCGCGCCGGCGGCCGTGTTGCGGCTGATCATCCCGTCCAGGGTGGAGCGGATCTGCGCCTCGGTGGGCAGCGGGAACTCCAGCAGGGTGACCAGCGATTCCAGGTCCGGCGGGATCCGCGGGGTCGGCGAGATCATGATCAGCGTCCGCGGCACCGGACCGTCCTTGTAGAACCGGACGGTGTCCTTGATCTGCCGCACCAGCTGGGTGTCGGCCGGCGTCGAGGACGAGCCCATCCACGGGTGCAGATCCAGCAGGATCACCACGCTGGGCATGGTCAGCGCGGCGGCCGCGGTGAGCGCGGCGTGCGGGGTCCGGGTCTCGGCGTTGCCGGGCTGGCCCAGGGCGGCGAAGCCGTTGGCCGTCGACCACGTGTACACCTGGCGGGCCGGCGCGATCTGGGTGCGGTTGCCGACGACGGCGGCGATCTCGGCCAGCACCCGCGACTCCTCCGCGGTCTGGATGGACAGCAGCGGGAACCGGGCCCGGATCAGCCGCCGCAGATTCGTTGCGAAGTCGTCGGGCACGGGTGCTCCCCTGGTCGTGGCCGGCCGCCGATCCAGCCGCCGGCGCCGCACCGGCTACTGTACGAGGGCGACCGGGGCCCCGTTCCGGTCACCGTTGGAACGCCGGGCACGGAGGATTCGAATGGCCAAGCAGGCGCCGCCGAGCATCAACCGGCCCACCTTCGAATACTTCACCTACAAGGGCCCACATCGGGTGGCCGTCGGCGATCTGGCCCCGGCCGGGCTGCCCGGCCTGGTGTTCACCCCGTCCTCCGGCCGCCGGCTGCCCATCGTGGCGTTGGGCCACGGCTGGTTGCAGTCGGCCGACAAGTACGCCGACACCATGCGTTACCTGGCCTCCTGGGGCATCATCGTCGTCGCTCCGAACACCCACCGGAGCCTGTTCTCCTCGCACCAGGGCCTGGCCCTGGACCTGTCCCGGGCGCTGCGGATGGTCGCCTACGGCGAGCTCGGCGGCGGCCGGGTGCGCGGCGATCTGCGCCGGCTCGGGGTCCTGGGGCACTCGACCGGCGGCGGCGCGGCGGTGCTGGCCGCGGCCAAGGACCCGCAGATCCGGGCGGTCGTCACCGTCACCGCCGCGGAGACCAGGCCGTCCGCGGTCGAGGCGGCCGGTCGGGTCGACGCACCCAGCCTGCACCTGATCGGTGCGCAGGACGATTGGGCCGAGTCCGACGGCGCACGGATCGCGCAGTCCTGGGGTGGTCCGACGCAGCTGCGGCGGGTCAAGGGGTCCGGACACCTGGGCCTGGCCGAGGGGTCGAGCTTCGTCAACAACATCCTGGGCGCCGACTCGGACAAGAAGGTCCAGCACGCGACCCGGATCCTGGCGTCGGCGTTCTTCATCCGGCACCTGACCGATGCACCGCAGCTGGCCGATCAGATGGAGAGCAAGGTTTCGGGCACCACGTTGCTCGATCCCAACGACCCGGATCTGACCCCGCC
The DNA here is from genome assembly GCF_000024365.1 of Nakamurella multipartita DSM 44233. NCBI lineage: Bacteria > Bacillati > Actinomycetota > Actinomycetes > Nakamurellales > Nakamurellaceae > Nakamurella > Nakamurella multipartita. The sequence continues at coordinate 1,295,752 of NC_013235.1, read as the reverse complement.
GGTGGACGCCGGCGATCTCGTCACCGCCGCGATGCTCTGACCGGAACCGGGTCAGGGCGCTTCGCTGATCAAAGCCGCGCCGAAGCGGACACCCGGGCCAGGGCGACGCGGGAAAGATCAGCGAACCGGCCCGCCGCGCGGCGAGGCGGCCAGGTCAGACGGTCAGGTCAGACGGCGGCGACGACCTTGGCCACGCGCTCCGCGGCGGCTTGAGCGATCTCGTCGGTGCCGGCCTCGACCATCACACGGACCAGCGGCTCGGTGCCGGACGGGCGCAGCAGCAACCGGCCCTCGTCACCGAGTTCGGCGGTCACTTGCGCGACGATGCTCTGGACCTCTTCGGACGCGGCCACGGCCACCTTGTCCGAGACCCGGACGTTGATCAGCACCTGCGGGTAGCGGACGACGACCGAGGCCAGTTCGGCCAGGGGGCGGCCGGTCTCGGCGACCATGGCCATCAGGTGCAGGGCGGTCAGCAGCCCGTCGCCGGTGGTGGCGTGCTCGGCCAGGATGAGGTGTCCGGACTGCTCGCCGCCCAGTGAGAAGCCGCCGGCGTTCATGTCCTCCAGGACGTACCGGTCCCCCACCGCGGTGGTGCGCACGGTGATCCCGGCCTGGTTCATCGCCCGGTGGAAACCGATGTTGGCCATCACGGTGGCCACGACGGTGTCGCCGGCCAGCCGGCCGCGGTCGCGCAGCGCGATGGCCAGCAGGGCCAGGATGACGTCCCCGTCGACGACGGTCCCGTCGGCGGCCACGGCCAGGCAACGGTCGGCGTCGCCGTCGTGGGCGATGCCCATGTCGGCACCTTCGGCGATGACGGCATCGCGCAGGCCGGACAGGTAGGTCGAACCCACCCCGGCGTTGATGTTCAGCCCGTCCGGGCTGCCACCGATGACGATGACCTCGGCACCCGCCCGGCGGTAGACCTCGGGGGCGAACTGGGAGGCGGCGCCGTGGGCGCAGTCGACGACGACCCGCAGACCGCGCAGCGGGTTCGGAGTGGCGACCAGCAGGTGATCGAGATAACGACGGCCGGCGTCGGGGGCCAGGGTGATCCGGCCCACGCCCTCACCGGTGGGCAGCGGCGCGAGGGCGTCCATCCGGCGCTCGATGGAGTCCTCGACGGAGTCCTCGAGCTTGCGGCCACCGGCGGCGAAGATCTTGATGCCGTTGTCGGGCATCGCGTTGTGCGAGGCGGAGATGACCACGCCCATGTCGGCGTCCAGGTCGGCGGTGAGGAAGGCGACCGCGGGCGTCGGCAGGACGCCCAGCAGGACCACGTCGGCGCCGGCCGAGGCCAGGCCGGCGGCCACCGCCGCCTCCAGCATCTCGCCGCTGGCCCGGGGGTCGCGGCCGACCACGGCCAGCGGGCGGACCGGGCTCTGCGACCGGTCCCGCCGCGGCGCCGCCGACCGGAACGGACCGGTGTCGGACGCCGTCCCCGCGGAACTGCCGAGTTCTTGGGCGGCAGCCGTGGCCAGACGCAACGCCAACTCGGGCGTCAGGTCGGCGTTGGCCAGCCCACGGACACCATCGGTGCCGAACAGCCGCCCCACGAAATCAGCGCTTCGAGTACTGGGGAGCCTTGCGGGCCTTCTTCAGGCCGTACTTCTTGCGCTCGGTGGCCCGGGCGTCCCGGGTCAGGAAGCCGGCCTTCTTCAGCGCCGGGCGGTCGGTCTCGTCCACCTCGATCAGGGCGCGGGCGATGGCCAGGCGCAGCGCGCCGGCCTGGCCGGTGACGCCGCCACCGTGCAGGCGGGCGATGACGTCGTAGATCTCCGCCTTCTCGACGGTGACCAGCGGCTCCTTGATCAGCTGCTGGTGCACCTTGTTCGGGAAGTAGCTGTCCAGCGGACGGCCGTTGAGGGTGAACTCGCCGGTGCCTGGGAGCAGGCGGATGCGGACGATGGCCTCCTTGCGGCGGCCGACGGTCTGCACCGGACGATCCATCGGCACGGCGACCACGGCCGGGGCCGCGGCCGGAGCGTCCGCCGTGTCTTCGAGGGTCTCGTCGATCTCGATGACGACCTCGTCGGGCAGTTCGTAGTCGAATTCCTCGACGACGGTTTCGGGGTTCTCGCTCACGTGCAGACTCTCTCGCTGTTCTGGGGTAGGACCTGGGCCGACGCCGGCTGGCGGGGGCGGCGACTGGTTACTGGGCGACCTGGGTGATCTCGTACGGCTGCGGCTTCTGCGCGGCGTGCGGGTGCTCCGCGCCGGGGTAGACCTTCAGCTTGCGGGCCAGGGAGCGGCCCAGGGTGTTGTGCGGGAGCATGCCCACGATCGCCTTCTCCACCAGCCGCTCCGGCCGGGTGTCCAGCAGCTGCCCAACGGTCTGGCTGCGCAGCCCGCCCGGGTAGCCGGAGTGCCGGTACAGCAGCTTGGCGTCACGCTTGTTGCCGCTGACCGCGACCTTCGACGCGTTGATGATCACCACGAAATCGCCGGTGTCGGCGTGCGGGGCGTAGATCGGCTTGTGCTTGCCACGCAGCAGCTGTGCGGCCTGGCTGGCCAGGCGGCCCAGCACGACGTCGGTCGCGTCGATGACGTGCCAGTCGTGGGTCACATCGCCAGGCTTGGGGCTGTACGTGCGCACGGTGATGCCTCTTCGTTGTCGTCCAGTTGCTCAGGTCCAGGGGCGGCTGCCCCCTTGTCGATGCCGTCGGCATGAGCTCGATCCACCCGGGTTCCACCGAGAAGTTCCAGCTCCGGGCTGACGAGTCCGGCAGCGACGCGCACACGCGATCACCGCCACACGCAGCCGCGCGGCACACGGCTGTCCAGAGTACTCCCCCGGCGCGGTCAAGGTCAAAATCGCCGATCGGGGTGCTAGGGACTGCCCCGCCGACCGTACCTGCCTTCAGCCGTCCTGCGGACCGGGCGGCGAATCGGCCGGCGAATCGGGGGGCGAATCGGGCGGCTGGGCCAGCCACTGCTGCGCGTCCTGCAGCGCGGCCAGCGTGGACCGGCCGAGCACCTCGGTGGCCGGGAAGACGGCGATCTTGCGACGCACCTCGGCCTGCTGGCTGCGTTCGAACCGGTCCACCATCGCCGGGTCGAGCCCGGACAGGTAGAGCCGGCCGCCGGCGGCGGCCAGCTCGTCGGCGTAGCCGGCGACGACGCCGAAGAACGTCGAGCCCAACGAGCCCCGCCCGCGCAACCGCAGGATCACCACCGGCCGGCTCGACCCGTACGGCTTGGGCAGCCGCGCCCCGAGGGTCTTGGCCCCCGCGTAGAGCAGGCTGCCGTAGACGTCCAGGACGACCGGTTGCGCGTCCGGCAGCACCGTGGGGGCGGCCCGCTCCACGAACTGCCCCTGCACCGGCACCAGGCGCACCAGGTGGAAGTCGCGTTGTTCCTTGTTCAGCTGCAGCACCAGCGAGCAGATCACGCCGACCGCGACCGCGGCCGCGATCGGCAGCGCCAGGGTGGACACGAACGTCACCGTCATCGCGATCTTGCCGGTGGTGCTGGTCTTCCAGACGACCGCGATCACCGCCGGTTTGATCGTCATCAACGCGGCGAAGATCAGCACCGCGGACAGCGTGGGCAGCGGCACCATCTCCACCCACCGGGCCAGCGCGACCAGGATCACCAGCATCCACAGCCCGCCGAAGACGGCCGACCACCGGCTGCGGGCCCCGGCGGCCATGTTGATCGCCGTGGTGCTCACCGACCCGCCGACCGGGATGCCGTGGAACAGGCCGGCGACCAGGTTGCCGGCGCCCTGGCCGATGAAGTCGCGGTTGGTCGACGAGGGCGAGCCGTCCGGGTTGGGCGCGGACTCGGCCACCCCGGCCCCCTGCACCAGGATGATCGCGGCGATCGCGGCCGCCCCGGCCATCAGGTCCACGTTGAGCAGGGTGGGCCAGGGCGGCAGGGTGATGGGCGGGAACCCGGTGGGGATCGCCCCGATGTCCAGCACGGTCCGCACGTCGTCCAGGCCGGCCAGGGCCACCACCGCGGTGGTCACCACCACCGCGATCAGGGTGCCGAACAGCCGCAGCGGGGTGCGTCCGAGCAGCATCATCGCGGCCAGCGCGCCCACCCCGACCAGGGCCGAGGCGACGGTGATCTCGTGCAGGTTGGCCGCCACGTAGTACGCCTTCTGCACGGCCACCCCGGGGTCGGGCTCCACCCCGACCAGACCCGGCAGCTGGCCGAAGATGATGTTGACCGCGATCCCGGTGAGGAACCCGACCATCACCGACCTTGAGACGAACCGGATGTAGCGGCCCAGCCGCAGCAGGCCGACCGCGATCAGCAGGATGCCTACGAACAGGGTCAGCGCGATCACCGCGCCGGCCCGCTCGTCGGGGGCGACGTCCTCGAGCACCGAGCCGGCGGCCAGCGCCGCGGCCGTCACCACCATCAGCGAGGTGCTGCTGAACAGCCCGCCGCCAATCTTGCCGGCGAAGGAGGAGTAGAGGCCGAAGGCCGGGTTCACCCCGACCAGCAGGGCCATGGCCATGCCGTCGGGCACCGAGGCGATGGCGTTGGAGACGCCGGCGATGGCGTCCGCGCGCAGGTCCCGCGGTCGCGGCCGCACCGAGGCCAGCCACCCGGTCACCGAACGGCGCAGCCGGACCGGGATCGGCGCCGGCGCGGGCCGCGGAGTCGGATCCACCACCTCGTCGGCGAAGGCCAGATCATGGTCGATCGGCCGGTCCGGGGCGGCCCCGGCGGGTCCCCCGGCCGGGGTCCACGCGGGTCCGGGCAGCTCGGGTTCTTCAGTCACGTCGACCCCATTTCGCGCACTCGGGGGCACCGTAGAGCGCCGCGGGGGCGATTGGCATCGCCCCAGCCGGGCAGGATCGCCGGCGCCGTCGATTCGCGGGCGCTCAGAGCGAGCGCACGGCCCGGGTGTCGTGGGCCCGGCGGGCCAGTTCGGCGGGGGGCGGATAGTCCACCCCGACCAGGCTCAGGCCGTGCGCCGGCGCCACGGCGAACGCCGAGGTCCGCTCGCCGGCGGCCAGCAACTCGGCCGGCCGGGCGGTGGGCATTCGCAGCTCGCCCACGGCCAGCAGCGAGCCGACCAGGGCCCGGACCATCGAGTGGCAGAACGCGTCGGCGACGACGTCGATCCGCACCTCGTCACCGGCCCGGGTCACGGTCAGCTTCTGCAGGTCACGGATGGTGGTCGCCCCCTCCCGAGGGCGGCAGAAGGCGTGGAAGTCGTGCAGGCCGACCAGCGCCTGGGCGGCCAAGGTCATCGCCTCGACGTCGAGCGTGCGCCGGCGGGCGTAGACGAACCGGCGGTCCGCCGGCTCGACACCCCATTCGGCGGTGCCGATCCGGTAGCGGTAGCGGCGGCGCAGCGCGGAGAACCGGGCGTCGAAGCCCTCCGGCGCGGCTAGCACGGCCCGCACCCGCACGTCCGGCGGCAGCAGCCCGCCGAGCCGGCGCAGCAGGCCCAGGCGGCCGGCCCGCTCGGGGTCGGGGTGATCGGCCCGGTCCCGGGGGATGACGGTCAGCAGGGCCGCCTGGGGCAGGTCGACGTGGGCCACCTGGCCGGCCGCGTGCACGCCGGCGTCGGTGCGGCCGGCCACGACCAGCCGGACCGGGGTGCGCACGATGGTGGTCAGGGCGCTGGTCAGCTCGCCGGCCACCGTGCGCAGCCCGGGCTGGATCGCCCAGCCGGCGAAATCGGTGCCGTCGTAGCTGATGTCCAGGCGCAGGCGACGCTCGGGCATCGGCTCCGGATTCTTCTCGGGAACGGGAACGACCCCGTGCCGCAGCCGGTCGGGCCGGTGCGTCACGGGGTCGTCCGCGGGCGTGCGAGGCGAGGTACTACTTGGCCGTCTCGTCGTCGGCGCCCTCGGCCGGGGCCTCGTCGGCCGCCTCGACGGCCTGGACCGAACCGCTCTCGCGGTCGCCGGCATCCTCGGCGGTCTGAGCCGCCTCGGTCACCTCGGCGCCTTCGGCCGGCGCCTCGGTGGCCGCGTCGACGACCTGGTCCGACGCACTTTCGCGGTCCGGAGCGTCCTCGGCGGCGGCCGCGCCACCGGCGGCGGCGGACGCGGCGACCCGAGCGGCGCGGTCACCGCGGTTGGCCGACGAACGGATCACCCGGGAGGCGGCCGCGGACACGGTCTCCTCGCCGACCAGCTCGATGATCGCCATGGGGGCGTTGTCGCCCTTGCGCGGGGCGGTCTTGATGATCCGGGTGTAGCCACCGGTGCGGGTCTCGAAGGACGGGCCGATCTCGGCGAACAGCTTGTGCACCACGTCCTTGTCGCGGACGACCTTCATGACCTCACGCCGGGCGTGCAGGGTGCCGACCTTGGCCTTGGTGAGCAGCTTCTCGGCGTACGGGCGCAACCGCTTGGCCTTGGCCTCGGTGGTGGTGATCTTGCCGTGCTCGAACAGCTGGGTGGCCAGGTTGGCCAGGATCAGCCGCTCGTGGGCCGGCGATCCGCCGAGACGGGGACCCTTGGGGGGCGTGGGCATCGCGTTGTCCTTCTTTCGTGGTCCGCGCGTGGGGTGTGCACCGCGGGTGAGGCGGCCACCCCGGGGCGAACCCCGGGGCGCCGACGGTTTCCTTCGTGTTCAGGACCCTGATCGGGTCCCGCCCACCCGGATGTCCGGGTGGACCGCATCGCGGGTGCGATGGATGGGTCAGATCTGCTCGGTCTCGGCGTAGTCGGTGTCGTCCTGGGGCGTGCCACCGAGGCCGGCCAGCGAGCCGTAGCCGCTGTCGTCGGTGTCGTCGTTCCAGTCGGTGTCGCCGTAGGACAGCGCGGCGGCGGCGGGATCGAACCCGGCCGGCGAGTCCTTCAGGGCCAGGCCCATGCCGGCGAGCTTGATCTTGACCTCGTCGATCGACTTCTGCCCGAAGTTGCGGATGTCCAGCAGGTCGGCCTCGGTCCGGGAGACCAGTTCGCCGACGGTGTGGATGCCCTCGCGCTTGAGGCAGTTGTAGGAGCGGACGGTCAGGTCCATCTCCTCGATCGGCAGCCCGAACGCGGCGATGTGGTCGGCCTCGGCGGGCGACGGCCCGATCTCGATGCCTTCCGCGTCGACGTTGAGCTCGCGGGCCAGCCCGAACAGCTCCACCAGGGTGGTGCCGGCCGAGGCCAGCGCGTCCCGCGGGGTGATCGACGGCTTGGTCTCGACGTCCAGCACCAGCTTGTCGAAGTCGGTGCGCTGCTCGACGCGGGTGGCCTCGACCCGGTAGGTGACCTTCAGCACCGGCGAGTAGATCGAGTCGACCGGGATGCGGCCGATCTCGGCGCCGACGACCTTGTTCGGCGAGGCCGGGACGTAGCCGCGGCCACGCTCGACGACCAGCTCGATCTCCAGCTTGCCCTTCTTGGTCAGGGTGGCCAGCTTCAGATCCGAGTTATGCACGGTCACGCCGGCGGGCGGGGCGATGTCGGCGGCGGTGACGTCGCCGGGGCCCTGCTTGCGCAGGTACATGGTGACCGGCTCGTCGTCCTCGGAGGAGACGACCAGTTCCTTGAGGTTCAGGATCAGCTCGGTGATGTCCTCCTTGACGCCGGGCACGGTGGTGAACTCGTGCAGCACGCCGTCGACGCGGATGCTGGTGACGCTCGCGCCGGGGATGGAGGACAGCAGGGTGCGCCGCAGGGAGTTGCCCAGGGTGTACCCGAATCCGGGCTCGAGCGGCTCGATGATGAAGCGGGACCGGTTGTCGGCCACCGGCTCCTCGGTCAAGCTGGGGCGCTGGGAGATCAGCATGCGTTGGGTCCTTTCACAGGTGACATCCGCCATATGACGTCACTGGGGTACTTCATGTAGCCGTCTGCAACGGCCGTTCCACCGGCCGCATTCCCCATGCCCGGGGACCAGGGACACGCACGACTGCCGCCGAAGGGTGAAACACCCCTCGGCGGCAGGCGGCGGTTACTTCGAGTAGAACTCGACGATCAGCTGCTCGGTGATCTGCGAGTCGATCTGCGCCCGCACCGGGAGCGAGTGGATGATGATCTGCAGGGTTTCCGGCACGACCTTCATCCACGCCGGAGGCGTCCGCTCGCCGAACGTGGCGCGAGCCAGCTCGAACGGGAACGACTCGGTCGACTGCTTGCGCACGGTGATCAGGTCGTACTGCTCGACGCGGTAGGACGGCACGTCCACCCGCACCCCGTTGACCTCGAAGTGGCCGTGCGAGACCAGCTGCCGGGCATGCCGCCGGGTGCGGGCCAGGCCGGCCCGGTACACGACGTTGTCCAGCCGCGACTCGAGGATCTGCAGCAGCGTGTCACCGGTCTTGCCGGTCCGGCTGGCGGCTTCCGCGTAGTAACGACGGAACTGCTTTTCCATGACGCCGTAGGTGAAGCGAGCCTTCTGCTTCTCCTGCAGCTGGGTCAGGTATTCCTTCTCCTTGGTCCGCGCGCGGCCGTGCTGACCGGGCGGGAAGGGGCGACGCTCGAAGGCCATGTCGCCACCGACGAGGTCGGTCTTGAGGCGGCGTGACTTCTTGGTGATAGGTCCGGTGTATCTAGCCATGACTTGTGTCTCCTTGCTCCGTATCCCAGACCCGCGTCAGACCCGGCGCCGCTTGGGCGGACGGGTTCCGTTGTGCGCCTGCGGGGTGACGTCCGAGATCGCGCCGACCTCGAGCCCCGCGGCCTGCAGGGACCGGATGGCGGTCTCCCGGCCCGAGCCCGGGCCCTTGACGAACACGTCGACCTTGCGCATGCCGTGCTCGATGGCCTGGCGGGCGGCGTTCTCGGCCGCCATCTGGGCGGCGAACGGGGTCGACTTGCGGGAGCCCTTGAAGCCGACGTGGCCGGCGGACGCCCAGCTGATCACCGCACCGGTGGGGTCGGTGATGGAGACGATGGTGTTGTTGAACGTGCTCTTGATGTGCGCGTGGCCGTGAGAGACGTTCTTCTTCTCCTTGCGGCGGATCTTCTTGACCGCCGCGGAGCCCTGACGGGACTTGGGGGGCATGGCTTACCTGGCCTTCTTCTTGCCGGCGATGGTCTTCTTCGGTCCCTTGCGGGTGCGCGCGTTGGTCTTGGTGCGCTGACCACGGACCGGCAGGTGGCGGCGGTGCCGCAGACCCTGGTAGGAGCCGATTTCCATCTTCCGGCGGATGTCGGCCTGAACCTCACGGCGCAGGTCGCCCTCGACCTTGAGATCGGCGGCGTCGATCGCGTCGCGCAGCGCGAGCACGTCCTCGTCCGTCAGGTCCTTGGAGCGAAGGTCCGGGCTGATCCCGGTGGCCGCCAGCAGTTCCAGCGATCGGGTGCGCCCGATCCCATAGATGTAAGTGAGCGCGATCTCCATCCGCTTGTCGCGGGGCAGATCGACGCCGACGAGTCTCGCCATCTGGCGTGTACTCCCTTGTGTCGCCCACGGGTGTCGGTCGCGTCCCATCCCCGACATCTGGTCGAGGCCCCGGCCCGTGGTCCGGGGGAATCCCGCTGGCCGTCCCGGCGTGAACCGGGGCAGGGCGGTGGTGACGCGATGGTGACCGGCACGAGGCCGGCCGGTCGGACCGTTCTGGGATCAGGCGGGTCCGCGGCAGGGTGGACGGAGGCCGTCAGCCCTGGCGCTGCTTGTGGCGAACGTTCTCGCAGATGACCATGACGCGACCGTGCCGGCGGATCACCTTGCACTTGTCGCAGATCTTCTTGACGCTCGGCTGAACCTTCACTGCTGTTCCTCTTCTCTAGTACCGGCCCCGGAGCGGGGTCGGACCACGCGGACCCGGGCGGGTCCGCTCCCTATCGGTCCTGAGGTCTCAGGCCGATCGCCCGGGACGCACGGTCCCGGTCCGCGCCCCGAGAAAGGGCACGGTGGTGCAGGGTTCAACCCGGCGAAACCGGGTCGAGCCCCGCTTACTTGTAGCGGTAGACGATCCGACCGCGGGTCAGGTCGTACGGCGAAAGTTCGACGACGACCCGGTCCTCCGGCAGGATTCGGATGTAGTGCTGACGCATCTTGCCGCTGATGTGCGCGAGCACGCGGTGCCCGTTCTCCAACTCGACCCGGAACATCGCGTTGGGCAACGGCTCGACCACGCGACCCTCGACCTCGATGGCCCCGTCTTTCTTGCCCATATCCTCCGCACTTCTTACTGCAAGCTCGCCGGGTCATACCGGTACCGTCGGGACCGGCGGCCCCGCAGGCGTCGCCGGCCGGCGTGAACCGGCGGCGGATGGCCCGGGGGCTGGCGCACCGGATGGACTTCATCCAACGTCGACTTGACCGCGCGCAGCAGCAAGCCGACGCGACCCGCGCGCCGACGTTCCACTGTACGCCCCTTGCGCCGGTGCGCCAACTCCTGCTATTTGCCGGACCCGTGGGCCCGTCCCGGACCCCGATCGAGCCCGTCCGGAACTCCGCGACCGGTGATCCACGTTGCCCAGGCGGGGTCGCGGCCGCGCGGCCGAGGGCCCCGGGAAGGATGACGTCGTGAGCATGATCTGTCCCAAGTGCCAGGGTTCGATGCGCAGCTACGAGCGCAACGGGGTCACGGTCGACCAGTGCACCGACTGCCGCGGGCTGTTCCTGGACCGCGGCGAGCTGGAGCACCTGATCGACGCCGAGTCCCGCTTCAACGGCGGCCCGGCCGCTCCGCCGGCCCCGAGCTACCCGACCCCGAGCCACCCGACCCCGAGCCACCCAACCCCGGGCTACCCAACCCCGAGCCACCCGACCCCGAGCTACCCGAACGTGCCGCCGGCCGGGGCCGCGCCGAGCCGCTCCCCCATGGCCGACCTGTCGACCATCGCCTCGATGGCCACCGACTACCTGGGCAAGGGCAAGAAGAGCTCGAGCAAGAAGGGCAAGAAATCATTCATCGACGGCCTGTTCGGATGACGCCGCCCCCGCCCGCGACCGGGCCCGGGATAACCTGGCACGCATCATGAGCCTCATCTGTCCGAAGTGCCAAGGCAAGATGCGCAGTGCCGAACGCGACGGGGTCACCGTCGAGGTGTGCAAGCAGTGCCGGGGGGTCTTCCTGGACCGCGGCGAGCTCGAACGCCTGATGGCCGCGGAGTCCCAGTTCTTCGGCCTGACCCCGCCGGTGGTCGAGGCGGCCCCGATCGTGGACTACGACCGCCCGCAGCGACCGGCCAAGGACGCGCGCCGGGATTACGACCGGGTGCGGGCCGACAAACTGCGGCCGAAGAAGCGTAAGAAGACGTTTCTCGAAGAGTTCTTCGACTGATCGGCCGACCGATGATGCTGCTCGCGCGGGCCGACGCCGAGGACACGTTCTTCGAGTACGGCTACGTCTGGTTGCCCTACGCCATCGCCGGGCTGTTGTTGATGGGGCTCGGGCTGGTGGTGGCGATCCGCTGGCGTCGCTCCCGCCCCCGGGTGGTCGAGCTGCTGGTCGCCAGCGGGGCCCTGCTGATGGTGCTCGGGGCGGTGATCCTGGGTCTGGCCGACGGGGCCATCGAGCACAACGGGCTGGCCTCGGTCGACCCGACGGTGTGGGCGTGGGCGGTGGACAGCCGGACCCCGTTCCTGACCGCGGTGGCCAAGGTCGTCACCGAGGTCGGCAGCACGCTGTCCATGGGCATCATCGCCGTCGGCACCGTCCTGCTGCTGTGGTTCAAGGACCGCCGCGGTGACGCCGTGCTGGTCGCCGTGGTCGCCGCCGGCGCCGGGTTGCTGGTCCGGGTCGGCAAGGCCACCGTCGGCCGAGAGCGCCCGCCGGTGGAGTTCCGGCTGGTCACCGAGACCAACGAGTCGTTCCCGTCCGGCCACGCGCTGGCCTCGGCGGCGATCGTCGGGGTCATCCTGGTCGTCGTCGTGCCGCTGATCGCCAGCACCGCCTGGCGGGTGGTGCTGATCACCGGTGGGGTGCTGTTCGTGCTGGCCATCGGCTGGTCGCGGATCTACCTCGGGGTGCACTGGTTCACCGATGTGATCGCCGGCTGGATCACCGGCCTGGCCTGGCTGATGCTGTGCGTGACCGTGCGCGAGGTCTGGCGGCTGACCGTCGGATCCGTGCCCAGCCCGCTGGTGCCGACGGTCGCATCCGGCCCCGCCGGACCGTCCGACCCACCGGCCGGCCCGCCGACCGGCAGTTCGCCGGTCTAACCCATCGGCTGGTTCGGCGGGTCGGCGCGACGCAGCCCGTAACGCGTCTCCGGCCGCCCGACCTGCCCGTACTTCAGCGTCCGCTCGGCCACATTGGTGTCGGCCAGGTGCTCCAGGTAGCGGCGCGCGGTGATCCGGGAGACCCCCAGGAAGTCGCCGATCTGCGTCGCCGACGCATCGCCCAGCTCCCGCAGGGCGCCGACCACGATGGCCAGCGTCTCCTTGGTCATGCCCTTGGGCAGCGATCCGGTGTTCGGCGCCCGCAGCATGCCCAGGGCCCGGACCACCGACGCCTGGTCGACGTCCTCGGCCCCGGCGACCTGCTCGGCGAACTCCCGGTAGGAGGTCAGCCGGTCCCGCAGGGCGTTGAACGCGAACGGCTTGAGCAGGTACTGCACGGCGCCCTGGGCCACCGCCGAACGCACCACATCCGCGTCCCGGGCCGAGGACACCACCATCACGTCCACCGTCGAGCCGGCCGCCCGGATCCGGCGGAACAGGTCCAGCCCGTTGCCGTCGGGCAGGTGCAGGTCGAGCAGGACCAGGTCGATGCCGCCCTTGGCCAGGGCCCGTTCGGCCTCGATCCGGGAGTTGGCCACCGCGGCCACCTCGAACCCGCCGATTCGCTCCACGTACGCCTTGTGCGCACGGGCGGCGATCGGCTCGTCCTCGACGACGAGCACACGGATCAACGGGGGGTCTCCTGCCGGACGACGGTGGGGGGCGAGGGATCGGGCGAGGGATCGGCCGCGCCGGGCGGCGCCGGGCGGGCGTCATCGGGCACCGAGGTCGGGGGGTGCGGTCCGGGCCGGTACGGCAGCGCGACCACGAACCGGGCGCCCGGCCCGGGGTCCGCGCGGACCGTACCACCGCAGCGGGCCACCGCCTGGGCGACGAGGGCCAGGCCCAGCCCTCGATCACCGGCCGGCCCCTTGGCCGACTTGGTCGACCAGCCCCGGTTGAACACCGACCGGGCCTGGGCGGGGGTCAGCCCGGGGCCGGTGTCGGTCACGGTGATCCGCACGTACGGCTCGGGCAGGTCGACACCGTCGTCGGCGGCCGGGGGGGTCGGGCCGGGGCGGGCCGCCGCCCACGCCCTCGGCCCCGGGGATGGTGGCGCCCAGCACGTCCAGCCCGACCTTGATGGACCGCGGCCCGTCGGTCGGCGCGACGGTGGTCAGGACGTCGAACCCGTTGTCGAGCAGGTTGCCCACGATGGTGACCAGTTCCGGGTCGGGCGCGGCGTGCGGCGGCAGGTAGGACCCGGCCCGGACAGTGACGTCGATGCCCCGCTCGGCGCCCTGCGCGGACTTGGCCAGCAGCAGCGCGGCCATTGCCGGGTTGCCCACCCCTTCAAGCACCCGGTCGGCCAGCCGCTGCGCAGTCTGCATCTCCTCGACCGCAAAGCTCAGTGCATGGTCGGTCTCCCCCAACTCGATCAGTGAGATCACCGCGTGCATCCGGTTGGCCGACTCGTGGGCCTGGGCCCGCAGCGCCTCGGAGAACACCTGCACCCGGTCCAGCTCCCCGGTCAACGCGTCCAGCTCGGTGTGATCGCGCAGCGTCACCACCGCCCCGACCACCGTGCCCCGGACCTCGACCGGCCGCCGGGTGATCACCAGCACCCGCTCGGCGGAGAGCACCAGCTCGTCGGTCAGGCTCTCCGGGTCGACGATCATGGCGGCCAGATGGGCGGGCAGGCCGGCCTCGGCGGGGGTCCGGCCGATCGCCGCATCGCCCAGGCCGAGCAGCCGCCGACCCTCGGCATTGATGCTGGTGATGGTGCCCTTGGCGTCCAGCAGGACCATGCCCTCGTGCACTGAGGCCAGCACCGAGTCGTAGTAGGTGAACAGGCGGGCCAGTTCCTTGGGCCCCATGCCCAGGGTCTGCCGGCGGACCCAGCGGGCGATGATCAACGAGCCGGCGACCCCGACCGCCAGCGCCCCCAGGGCGATCAGCCCGAGGTAGAGCAACCGGCGGTTGGTCAGCTCGTTGATGTGGTCGACGGTCACCCCGACCGAGACCAGGGCGACGACCGTGCCGTCCTGCTCGACCGGCACGATGGCCCGGACCGAGGGGCCCAGCGTCCCGGTGTAGGTCTCGATCCCGACGCCGCCGGCCAGCGCGGCCGCTCGGTTGCCCAAGTAGGTGCCGCCGATCTGAGTGGGGTCGGGGTGGGTGTAGCGCACGCCCTCGGGCGTCATGATCACGATGAAGTCGGTGGCGGTCGAGGTCCGGACCGACTCGGCGTAGGGCTGCATCACCGCGGACGGCCCGGAGATCTCCGCCCCGGCCGGCTGCGGGGCGGTGACGGCGTCGACCACGTCGGGCGAGCTGGCCACCGCGGCGGCGATCGAGGCGACCCGCTCGCCGGTGGCCCGTTCGGTCTCGGCGTCCGAGTCCACCAGCACCGCCGCCAGCAGCCCGGCCAGCACGACGAACAGCACGACGGCCTGCAGCGCCAGGATGCGGCGAGCCAGCGACCAGCTCGAACCGGATCGCATGGCGGACCTCCTGACCCGGGCCGCGGCGGCGTGGCCCCGCCTGCGAACCTACCGAGCCGCCCGGCCCCGCGCCCCACTATGGAGCCACCGCCCGCCCGCCCAGCAGTTGATCATGGGAAGAGGGCCGTTGACCCGGCGGGTCAACGGCCCTCTTCCCATGATCGACACGATGGTGGGGTGGGCTCAGGTCAGTGCGAGGACGCCTTCTCGGCGTGCGCACCGGTGAGCGAACGCACCTCCATCTCGGCCCACTTGGCCTTGTTGAACTCCTTGCTGGTGACCGCGCCGATGAAGGCGAACAGGAAGCCCAGCGGGATGGAGACCAGGCCCGGGTTGTTCAGCGGGAACCAGTGGAAGTCGATCGACGGGTCGCTGAACAGGCTGGCCGCCTTGCCGGTGGCCTGGCTGACCGCACCGCCGGACACGTTCGGCGAGAAGATCAGCAGCACCAGGGCCGAGATCAAACCGCCGTAGATGCCCCAGGTGGCGCCGCGGGTGTTGAACCGCTTCCAGAACAGCGAGAACAGGATGACCGGCAGGTTGGCCGAGGCCGCGATGGCGAAGGCGATCGCCACCAGGAAGGCCACGTTCAGCGACTGCGCCGGAATGGCCAGCGCGATGGACACCGCACCGATGCAGACCGCCGCGATCCGGCCGACCCGCACCTCCTGCTTGTCGGTGGTCGGCTTGCCCCGCCGGATCACGTTGGCGTACAGGTCGTGCGCCAACGACGAGGACGAGGCCAGGGTCAGCCCGGCGACCACGGCCAGGATGGTGGCGAAGGCGACCGCGGCGATCACCGCGAGCATCACCGCACCCAGCCCGGTGCCGACCCCGCCGAGCGCCTCGGCCAGCTGCGGGGCCGCCGAGTTGCCGCCCGCGCTCTGCGCGGTGATCGCCTCGTGCCCGACCAGGGCCGCCGCGCCGAAGCCCAGCGCCAGCGTCATCAGGTAGAAGGTGCCGATCAGGGCGATGGCCCAGAGCACCGACTTGCGGGCCGCCTTAGAGCTGGGGACCGTGTAGAAGCGGATCAGGATGTGCGGCAGGCCGGCGGTGCCCAGCACCAGGGCCATGGCCAAGGAGATGAAGTCCAGCTTGGACAGCAGCGTCTTGGTCGCGTCGGCCGATTCCACGCCGTAGCGCAGCCCCGGCTCCAGGAACGCCTCGCCCTTGCCGGAGGCGTCCGCGGCCGCCCCGAGCAGGGCCGAGGGGTTGAAGCCGAACTTGGCCAGCACCCAGAACGTCATGATCGCGGCGCCGGTCATCAGCAGCACCGCCTTGATGATCTGCACCCAGGTGGTGCCCTTCATCCCGCCGAACACGACGTAGACGATCATCAGCAGGCCGACGCCGGCGATGACGATGTTCTTGGCCGTCTGCGAGCTGATGCCCAGCAGCAGCGAGACCAGCTCGCCCGCGCCGACCATCTGCGCCAGCAGGTAGAAGATCGACACGACGACGGTGGAGATGGACGCCGCGGTGCGCACCGGACGCTGCCGCATCCGGAAGCTGAGCACGTCGGCCATGGTGAACTTGCCGGTGTTGCGCATCAGCTCGGCGACCAGCAGCAGGGCGACCAGCCAGGCCACCAGGAAGCCGATCGAGTACAGGAACCCGTCGTAGCCGTACAGCGCGATGAGCCCGGCGATGCCCAGGAACGACGCGGCCGACATGTAGTCGCCGCCGATGGCGAAGCCGTTCTGCATGCCCGTGAACGAGCGGCCGCCGGCGTAGAAGTCCGCGGCCGTGCGGTTCTGCCGGCTGGCCCAGATGGTGATGCCCAGGGTGATCGCGACGAACGTCGCGAACAGCGAGATCGTCAGCACCTGGTGCCCGGAATCGGTGTCGGCGGCGGCCGACTCGGCCGCCTGGGTCGCGGCGAGGGAGACCAACACTTAGACCACTCCTTCGATCTCGTCGCGGAGCTGGTCGGCTTCCGGGTCGAACTTGCTGTTCATGTGCCGGGCGTAGAGCAGGGCGATCAGGAAGGTGGTGACGAACTGCAGCAGGCCGAAAAGCAACCCGATGTTGATGTTGCCGAACACCTTGGTGTCCATGAAGTCTCGCGCGAACGCCGCGCACAGCACGTAGCTGAAGTACCACACCAGAAACGCGACGGTGACGGGAAAGACGAAGGAGCGCAACGCATGCCGAAGTTTGCGGAAATCCGGCGAATCCTGGACGGCTTCCCAGTTCACCGTGCTCGCGCTCGAGACGGCGGTGGTGGGGGGTGGTTCGGCCATGAGACCTCCTTGTCTTGGGCACTGCATCACCTGGGCACTGCATCACCGGAACACTGCGTCCGGCCGGACCTGGAAAACGTAAGGACCGGGGCCCGAGAGGGGTACCCGCCCGTCGGCAGGACACTCGCCGCTGCGCCGAACGGTCGATCGGTGCCGATGAGCGGCAGAGCCGCGGTGCCGATGAGCGGCAGGGCCGCGGTGCCGATGAGCGGCAGAGCCGCGGTGCCGATGAGCGGCCGAGCCCATCCGCACCACCCCCCGCCCGGCATGCAGTAGGGTGCAAGTAAGGCAACCCTAAGAAAGAGGATCCGTGTGACCGCTTCACCGACCCCCACCGCCGTTCGCCGGCCCATGCCCGCGCCGGCCACCGTGGTGCGCACCGAGCGGTTGAGCCCGACGATGGTGCGGGTCACGTTCGGCGGGCTCACCGAATTCGTGCCCAGCGAGTTCACCGACGGCTACGTCAAGTTGATCTTCCCGCGGGCCGAGTACCCCCAGCCGCTGGACCTAGAGCAGATCAAGCGCGAGCGGCCGGTCGAGCAGTGGCCGGTGGTCCGCACCTATTCGGTCCGCGCCTTCGACCCGGTCGCGCACGAGCTGACCGTCGACTTCGTGGTGCACGGCACCGCCGGCGTCGCGGGACCCTGGGCGCAGGCCGCTCGACCGGGCGACACGCTGTTCGTGCGCGGCCCCGGCGGCGCCTACCGGCCCGATCCGGCGGCCGACTGGCACCTGCTGGTCGGCGACGAGAGTGCCCTGCCGGCCATCGCGGCCAGCATCGAGGCCCTGCCCGACCACGCCCGCGGCCATGTGGTGCTCGAGGTCCCGGGACCGGAGTCCCGGCTGGCCATCGACCTACCCGAGGGCGTGCGCCTGACCTGGCTGCACACCGGGTACGGGGTCCTCGGCGGCCAGCTGGTGGAGACGGTGCGCGGCATCGAGCTGCCGCTGACCGACGTGCAGGCCTTCGTGCACGGCGAGGCCGGCTGGGTCGCCCAGATCCGCCGGCTGCTGCGGGTGGACCGGCAGCTGCCGGCCCAGCGGCTGTCGATCTCGGGGTACTGGCGTCTGGGCGCCGACGAGGAGGGCTGGCGGGCCGGAAAGGCCCAGTGGAATGCCGAGGCCGAGGCCGTCGAACGCCGCGCCGGGGTCGCCTGACGGGCCCGCACACGGCAGGATCCGAGCATGGACGAGACGGATCTTCGGCACCTGCGGCGCTGTGTCGAACTGGCCGAGCAGGCCCTGGACAGCGGCGACGAACCGTTCGGCTCGGTGCTGGTCACCGGCGACGGCACGGTGCTCGCCGAGGACCACAACCGGGTGGCCGGCGGTGACCGGACCCGCCACCCCGAGTTCGAACTCGCCCGCTGGGCGGCCGCGAACCTCTCCCCGCACGAGCGGCGGGCGGCCACCGTCTACACCTCCGGCGAGCACTGCCCGATGTGCGCGGCCGCCCATGCCTGGGTCGGCCTCGGCCGGATCGTCTACGCCACCTCGACCGCCCAGCTGACCGCCTGGCTCGGCGAGTGGGGCGTGCCGGCCGGCCCGGTCGCCCCGCTGCCGATCGGTCAGGTCGCCCCCGGCGTCCCCGTCGAGGGTCCCTCGGTGGAGCTGGAGGTTCAGGTCAAGCAGCTGTACCGGCGGGCCTTCGGTCGTGCCCCTGGTGAGTCGGTCAGGTGATCTGGCGCCCGTCGGGCCCGACAGAGCCAGCGGCACGATCCGCTGGACCATCGCTGCGCAAACCGGGCCTGGGTTGCCCCATGCCGGTTCACGGGAGAACGATCACTCGCTAATCACCCGAACGAATCGAGGGCCGCATGAACGGTGTGATCGGCGACGTCCTGCCGCTGGCCATCGCCATCGCGATCTCGCCCATCGCGATCGTCGCCGCCATCCTCATGCTGTTCTCGACCCACGCCGGCAGCACCAGCCTCGGGCTGCTGATCGGCTGGGTGGTCGGCATCGTTGCCGCGGTCACGGTGTTCACCGTGATCACCGGCGGCGTCGACGCGGGCCAGTCGCAGGCCGGGGTCAGCTGGGTCAAGGTCGGCCTGGGCGCGGTGCTGATGTCCGCCGGACTGCGGCAATGGCATGCCCGCGACCGGCACCGGAGCGCGCCGAAGTGGATGGCCGCGATCGACCGGATGGGGTTCGTCCAGGCGTTGGGTCTGGGCCTGGCCCTGGCGGCGATCAACCCGAAGAACCTCCTGATGGCTGCGGCCGCGGGCATCGCGATCGGGGCCGCCGAGCTGAGCGTCGCGGACACCGTCGTCGTGGTGGCGATCTACACGGTGATCGCCGCCAGCACGGTGGCGATTCCGGTCGTTGCCTACGCGGTGACCCGAGACCGGATGCGCGCACCGCTGGACCGGGCCAAGTCCTGGTTGGAAGCCAACAACGCCGCGGTGATGTCCGTGCTGTTCCTGGTCATCGGGGCGGTGCTGGTCGGCAAGGGCATCGGCGGCTTCTGAGTGTGAGCGACTCCGGGCGCCGGTCACCCGATCGGGTCCTTGCGATCACTGCCCGGCGGCGGACGGCCGTGGGATCCTGAAGACGATCCGAAGACCGGGATCGGGAGCCTGCGGGGGTGGTGGCGGTGTCGGGGTTGGTCGTCGTCGGCGTCGGGATCGTGTTGTGTTTCTTCGGTATCGGCTCGGTCCACGTCGCGATCCTGGCGTCCGGGTTCGGGCTGGGCTGGCTGCTGGCCGACCTGTTCGCCGCCTCGACCTGGACGGCCTTGCTGATCGCCGCCGGGTCCGCCCTGATCACCGAGATCCTGGTCGCCCTGGTGTTCAAGGTCGCCCGGTTCGTGGTCGGGTTGGTCGCCGGCTCGCTGATCGGAGCCAAGCTGTACGCGGTGACTGCCGCCGGTGACCGCAACGTGCTGCTGGCCGTCGTCGTGGTGGTCGCGACGGCGCTGGTGTTCGGGTTCCTGGCCGACAAGTTCCGCGAACGCGTCCTGCTCTGGGCCACCGCCCTGGGCGGCGCCGGGCTGATCCTGAGCGGGCTGGGGCTGGTCTGGCCGGACCCGCTGGGCTTCCTGCGGCACCCGCAGCCGGGCAGCGAGCAGGCGTTGAGCACCGTGCTCTGGGTGGCGCTGGCGGCCGCGGGTTGGCTGACCCAGCGGCGGCTGTTCCCGCGGGCGTTGAACCTGCGCGGCGCCCGCGAGGACGACGACCGCCGGGCCCGGGTCCAGGACGCCTGAGCACCGGGCGGCCGCTCAGGCGCCGACCCGCCGCGCCGCCGACGGCAGGTGCAGCTGGGCCAGCACGGCGTCGGCCCGTGGTGTCACCGACGAGCGGGTGACCAGCGAGACCACCACCATCGTGGCGAACGAGGCGGGCACCGAATAGACCGCCGGCTGGCCCAGCAACGACTCGAGCGAGCCGGTCTGCACGGCCGGGAACACCACCCAGGTGACCAGCGAGCCCAACGAGGCGACGCCGCCGACCAGCAGGCCGGCGACGGCGCCGGCGGTGGTCAGCCCGCGCCACCAGATGCCCAGCACCAGCAACGGGCAGAACGTCGAGGCGGCGACCGCGAAGGCCATGCCGACCACCCGGGAGATGTCGACGCTGGTCGTCGGCAGGGCGATGGCCAGCGGCACCAGCCCGGCGACCACGGCCGCGGCCCGGAAGTCGCGGACCCGGCCGCGCAGCACATCGGTGGACAGCACCCCGGCCGCGGCCACCACCAGCCCGGACGAGGTGGACAGGAACGCGGCGATCGCCCCGGCCGCGACCAGCGCGGCCAGCACCGCGCCGAGCACCCCACCAACCACCTGGGCCGGCAGGCCCAGCAGCAGGGTGTCGGCCTGCCCGGGCGCGGGCGGCGGCATCAGCTGGTGCATCAGCACCCCGGCCAGCGTCGGGAACGCGTAGAACACCCCGAGCAGGGCGATCACCCGGACGGTGGTGGCCCGGGCCGACCCGCCGTCGACGTTGGTGTAGAAGCGGACCAGCACGTGCGGCAACCCCATCGTGCCCAGGAAGGTCGCCAGCATCAGCGAGTAGATCTCCGGGGCGGACTCCCCCGCGCCCAGCCCGGTGCCGGCGTTGGCCCACTCCCCGGTGAACAGCTGTGCCACCCCGGGCCGGGTCAGCGCGTAGGCCACCAGCACCGGCAGCGCGATGGCCACCAGCTTGAACCAGTACTGAAGCGCCTGGACCAGGGTGATCGAGCGCATGCCGCCGGCGACCACGTTGATGGTTACCACCACCGCGACCACGGTGACCCCGACCCACCGCGGCAGGCCGGTGACCTCCTGCAGCACCAGACCGGCGCCGTGCAGCAACGGCACCATGTACAGCCAGGCGATGGCCAGCACCAGCGCGGTCGCCAGGGCCCGCAAACGCCTTGACCCCCAGCGAATCTCGGCGAAGTCCGGCACTGTGTAGGCGCCCGAGCGGCGCAGCGGGGCGGCCACGAACAACTGCAGGGCCAGGTAGCCGGCGGTGAACCCGACCGGGTACCACAGGGCGTCCGGCCCGTACACGGCGATCAGGCCGGCGACGCCCAGGAACGAGGCGGCCGACAGGTACTCACCGGAGATCGCGGCCGCGTTCCAGGCCGGCCGCACCGTCCGCGAGGCGACCAGGAAGTCGTTGGTGGTGCGGGCGAACCGCACCCCGTAGGCGCCGACCATCCCGGTGAGCACCACCACCAGGGTGATCGCGACCAACGACAGGGTGGAGCCGTCGGGGGTCATGGCCCGGTCCGGGGCGGGTCGGGCCGGTCGTCCTGGTCGCGGCCGAGCAGGTCGGTGAAGTCGCGCTCGATCCGTTCGGCCTGCCGCCGGTGCCCGCGGGCCAGCAGGTACAGCGTGGGGTAGGCCAGCACCCCCAGCAGCCACCAGGCGACCGGGATGCCCAGCACCCGGGCCTGCCCGAATGCGGGCACCAGCGCGAACAGCGCCGGCAGGGGCGCGAACAGGGCCAGGGCGAGCACGGCGATCCGGATCGAGGCGACCAGCTGGGCGCGGACCAGCCCGCGCACCAGCTCGCGGCCCAGTTCGGTCTGTTCGGCCACCTCCGCGCCGCGCAACACCGGCCGGCGGGACGGCCGGCGGTCGGCCAGCACCACCCGCACCCGCCGGGGCGGATGACGCTCGGTCACCGGCCCGGCCGGCGCCCGGCCAGCAGCTGTTGCTTGAGGGTGCGCAGGTGACGCCGGCTCACCGGCAGGTCGGCCGGGGTCGGCTGGCCGGAGACCACCACCCGGTAGCCGCCGTCCACCGAGCGCAGCTCGACGATCCGGCCCAGCGCGACCAGATACCCGCGGTGCACCCGCACGAAGCCGGCCGGTGCCCACTCCTCCTGCAGCACGGCCAGCGGGGTGCGGATCAGGTGGCTGCCGCCGCCGGCGACGTGCAGCCGGGCGTAGTCGCCCTGCGCCTCGGCCCAGCAGACCGACGACCGCGGGACGAACCGGGTACTGCCGGCCAGGTCCACCGCGATCATCACGTCCGCCGGCCCGGACCGGCCGGACGGGGCGGCCGGGGCCGCGGCCCGGGCCGGTTCGGCCGGGTGCCCGGCCCGCCGCCGGTCCAGTTCCATCGCGGCGTCCCGGGCCGCGCAGAACCGGGTGACCGCCTCGGCCAGCCGGGCCGCCCGCACCGGTTTGAGCAGGTAGTCGACCGCGCCGATCTCGTACGCCTCGACCGCGCGGTTGTCGTGCGCGGACAGGAACGCCACGGCCGGCGGCCGGGGCAACCCGGACAGCACCCGGGCCAGGTCGACGCCGTCCCACCCGGGCATGGCGATGTCGAGCAGGACCGCGTCGGGTTCGGGCCCCTGGCCGGGCGACCCGGTGAGCAGGGCCAACGCCTGCGCGGCGTTGCCCGCGGTCAGGATGGTGCCGACCCGCGGGTCGCCGCGCAGCAGGTAGGCCACCTCGTCCAGGGCCGGGGCCTCGTCGTCGACGGCCAGCACCGTCAGACCGGCCGGGCGCGCCGGGTCGGCCCGTTCGGCGGCCGGCCGGGCCGGGTCCGCATCCCCTGGACGCACCTGCACCTGCCCTCCGCTCCTCGGTTGCTCGCTGCCTGCATCCTGTCGGCTGGGCGCGAGAGGGACAACCCGCCAACGGGGTAGGTACCGGGCAGGACCGTGGGCAGGACGCCGGCCGGGCCGTGGCCCGGAACCGGCCCGGCACCGGCCCGGCCGCCGGACCTCACCGGCCGGCAGTGACCCCCGGCGCGAACTTGGGCAGGCGCACGATCACCTTGGTCCCGGCGTCCGGCGCGGTCTCCACGACCAGCCCGTAGTCCTCGCCGAACGCCGCCCGCAGCCGGTCGTCGACGTTGCCCAGACCCACGTGGTCGGCGTCGTCGTGGGCGTGCACCCCGACCGAATCCGGGTCCATGCCCACCCCGTCGTCCTCGACGCTGATCACGCAGTCCGGCCCGTTGTCCGAGGCGGTGACCACGACGGTGCCGCCGCCCGGCCGGCCGGCCAGCCCGTGCCGGACGGCGTTTTCCACCAGCGGCTGGATGGACAGGAACGGCACCACGACGCCGAGCACCTCCGGCGCGATCGTCCACCGGATGCGCAACCGATCGCCGAACCGGGCCCGCTCCAGGATCAGGTACTTCTCGATGTTGCCCAGCTCGTCGGCCAGCGTGGTGAACTCCCCGGCCTGCCGGAAGGAGTACCGGGTGAAGTCGGCGAACTCCAGCAGCAGCTCCCGGGCCCGGTCCGGGTCGCTACGCACGAAGGCGGCGATGGTGGTGAGCGCGTTGTAGATGAAGTGCGGGGAGATCTGCGCGCGCAGCGCCCGCACCTCGGCCCGGGCCAGGTCGGCCCGCGAGGAGTCCAGGTCCGAGAGCTCCAGCTGGGTGGTGATGAATCGGGACGTCTCGTCGGCCGCCCGGATCAGGTACGGGCCGACGGCCGACCCGGTGAGCACCACCAGCGCGCCGGCCGGCTCCCCCGACGCGACCAGCGGCACGAGGACCGCGCGGGTCACCGGGCAGCCGGGCCGCGCGCACGGCGCGAGAGTGGCCAGCTGCCGGCGATCGGCCTGCAGGGCGGCGCGCACGGTCGGCGCCAGTTCCGCCAGGTGATGCCCGCCCCGGCCCTGCACGCCCAGGGATCGACCCTGGGGGTCGCACAGCGCCACTCCGGGGGTCTCCAGCAGCGCCAGCAGGTACGGCAGCGCCTGGGCCACCGACTCGGCGGTCAGCCCGTGACGCAGCGGCGGCGCGGCCAGTCCGGCCGTGCGCAGAGCCTGGGCGGCGGCCCGCACCCCCGGCGGATCGAGCATTCGGCGGCGCACCCACCGCCCCCCGAGCAGGGCCGCGGCGATCAGCCCGACCAGCAGCGCCGCGACCGCTAGCACGGTGATTGTCGTTGTCACACAGGGCTTCCCGTCAACGGTGAGGGTCCCGGGCCGGGCCGGCCGGCGGGTTTGTGGTGCTCGCGCCACTTACTTTATGAACAAACCAGTGACCTGGCGTCCGGTTGACGGGATGGTCTTCACAGCACCCCGCCACCGCGGCCCACGAGGAGATGTCAATGACGACCAGCAACACCCCGCCGACAAGCACTGGTGTTCCCGTTCCCGACAAGCCCAAGAAGAAGATCAGTACCCACTGGCTCTACATCGCGGTCATCGTCGCGGTGGTCGCCGGTGTCGCGGTCGGTCTGATCTTCGGCAAGAGCGCCGCCGGCCTGTCGATCATCGGCACCGCGTTCGTCAACCTGATCAAGATGATGATCGCGCCGATCATCTTCTGCACGATCGTGCTGGGCATCGGCTCGGTCCGCAAGGCGTCCCAGGTCGGCAAGGTCGGCGGCCTGGCCCTGCTCTACTTCATCGTCATGTCGACGTTCGCCCTCGGGCTGGGCCTGCTGGTGGGCAACCTGGTCCACCCCGGCGACAGCCTGCAGGCCGCCGCGGCGACCGCGACCTACACCGTGCCGGCCGCGGCCGAGAGCTCGGGCAACTTCATCATCGACATCATCCCGCACTCCCTGCTGGGCGGGCTGACCGAGGGCAACGTGCTGCAGGCCCTGTTCGTGGCCCTGCTGGTCGGCTTCGCGGTGCAGGCCCTGGGCAGCAAGGGTGAGCCGATCATCGGCGCCATCACCGTCCTGCAGCGTCTGGTCTTCAAGATCCTGGCCGGCATCATGTGGCTGGCCCCGATCGGTGCCTTCGGTGCCATCGCCGGCGTCGTCGGCAACGCCGGCTGGGCCGCCATCGGTGCGCTGTCGCTGTTCGTCGCCGTCTTCTACGCCACCTGCGTCGCCTTCATCGTGGTCATCCTGGGCGGCCTGCTCAAGGTCACCACCGGCCTGTCGATCTTCAGCCTGCTCAAGTACCTGCGCCAGGAGTACCTGCTGATCGTGGCGACCAGCTCCTCCGAGACCGCCCTGCCCCGCCTCATCGCCAAGATGGAGCACCTGGGTGTGTCCAAGCCCGTCGTCGGCATCGTGGTGCCGACCGGCTACTCGTTCAACCTGGACGGCACCGCCATGTACCTGACCATGGCCTCGCTGTTCATCGGCAACGCCATGGGCACCCCGCTGACCTGGAGCGAGCAGCTGTCCCTGCTGCTGTTCATGATCATCGCTTCCAAGGGCGCCGCCGGGGTCACCGGCGCCGGCCTGGCCACCCTGGGTGGCGGCCTGGCCTCGCACCGCCCCGACCTGGTCCCCGGTGTCGGCCTGATCGTCGCCGTCGACCGGTTCATGTCCGAAGCCCGCGCCCTGACCAACTTCTCCGGCAACGCCGTCGCCACCCTGGTCATCGCCCACTGGACCAAGGAGGTCGACTACAGCCAGACCAAGCGGGTCTTCACCGGTGAGGATCCCTTCGACGACGCCGACATGCTCGACGAGCACTCGGCCGCCGAGCACCGGGCGGACGTCGAGTCCTACAAGACCAAGGAACTGGCCCACTGACCCATCCTGATCTGAACCACCGCAGCGGCGGCGAGGACATCCTCGCCGCCGCTGCGGCATGTCCGGGTCATTCCGCCAACTCCACGCCGGCCGACTGCACTCCAGCCAACTCCACGCCGGCCAACTGGACTCCACGAAGGTGTTCCCAACTCCCTGTCGACGGGGAGTTCAGAACCCCTTGGCGGAGTCCAGTGCGGCTCCGGGACCGTCGGGGCGGGGCGAGGCCGGTCGAGGCGGGGCCGGGGCCGGCACCTCGACCACGGCCGCGCGGGAGAACACGAGGAACAACGCGATCAGCAGGGCGATCCGGCCCCACACCCCGATCAGCACGGCCTGCGGGGAGAAGGCGTCCCAGGTGGTGTCCGGCAGCCGGCTGTTGATCAGGTACTGCCAGCGGAAGAAGCCGATGCCGATGGCCGCGTCGGCCACGAAGTAGGCCAGGATCCAGCCGGCCCGCACCCGCAGCAGCACGAAGAACGGCAGCAACCAGAGCACGAACTGCGGCGAATGCACCTTGTTCAGCAGCAGGTAGGCGGCCAGCATCGCAGCGCACACCGGCAGCCACGGGTAGACCCGGTCCCGCCGGTACCGCAGCCACCCCACGCCGACGGCCAGCAGCAGCCCGAGCAGGGTGGCGATCGTGGCGGCCAGGGCCAACCGGTCCTGGACGACCTCGTTGCCCGAGTTGCTGTACGGCCGGAACAGCCAGAACCACAGCGTGTTGGTGGTCATGTCGATCGGCCGGCTCCACTGGAACTGGAACGAGGCCCACCAGCCGCGCCAGCCGGCGATCAGGAACGGCAGGTTGATCAGGGCGAAGACGGCGCCGGTGCCGACCAGGAAGCCGGCCCCGGCCAGCACTCGCCGACCGCGGCCGACGTCGGCCCGGCCGGGTCGCCAGGCCCCAGCCGCGAGCCAGCAGGCGACCGGCAGCGCGAACATCGCCGGATACAACTTGAAGCCGGCGCCCAGGCCCAGGGCCAGCGCCGCGACGATCAGCGGCCGCACCCGGTCGATGCCCCCGGTCTCCCGGGCGGCCCGCAGCAGGATCCAGCAGGCCCACACCGAACAGGCGACCGCGAACAGGTCCCAGTTGTGGAAGGCGTAGAGCACCAGCGGCGGAGCCAGGGCGAACCACCAGGACCGCAACCCGGCCAACCAGGCCAACATCGCCGCCGACAGCAGCCCGGCGATCGACAGCAGCACGGCCGAGATGGTCAGGAACGCCCCGTCGGTGTCCGACGGCAGCGCGGCCACCCAGATGGCCAGCCCGGTCAGCACCGGGTATTCGACGGCCCCGCCGTACAGCTCACCCCGCGCGGCGTCGTACCCGCCGTGCACGTAGGGAAAGACGTGCTCGTTGACGTCCCGGCCGAGCCAGAGGAACTGGATGTCGGTGTAGCAGACGTCCCGGGTGATCCGGACGCCGTAGTTAGGGGTGCTGCGACCCTCGGCGTCGTACTCGGGGCCGATGCACCGGGCCTTGTTGGCGTATCCGAGGGCCAGGGTCAGACCGCACAGCAGCGTGGTGACGACGACGAAGATCGGGGCACGCCGGGCAGCCGCCGACGCCACGCGGGACAGGAACGGCAAGGCGCCGACCCTAGTCCAGACTGATCGGGGTGACGCCGAACGGGAGCAGACCCGCCGCGCCCCCGTCGGCGGCGGTCAGCACGCAGATCCCGTCCTCGCTGATCCCGATGGAGTGCTCCCAGTGCGCGGCGCGGGCGCCGTCCTTGGTGACCACGGTCCAGTTGTCGGCCAGCACCCGGGTGCCCGGCCGGCCGAGGGTGAGCATCGGCTCGATGGCCAGCGCGGTGCCCGGGGCGAGCCGGGGACCCTTGCCCCGTTTGCCCTGGTTGGCCACGAAGGGCGCCATGTGCATGGCGGTGCCGATGCCGTGGCCGCCGTACCCGGAGACCGAGCCGTAGCGGCGGCCGTCGGCCCGGGACGACCAGGCGACCGACTGCTCGATGGCGGCGGAGATGTCGCCGAGCCGGCCGTGCGCCCGGGCCGCGGCGATGCCCACCCACATGGCCCGCTCGCAGGCGTTGATCAGGTCGACCTCGGCCGCGCCCTGATCCCCTTCGATCGGCTCGCCGACGTGCACCGAGACGGCGCTGTCGGCGTGCCAGCCGTCCACGATGCAGCCGGCATCGATGGACAGCAGGTCCCCCTCAACGAGGATCCGGTCCGCGGCCGGGATGCCGTGGACCACCTCGTCGTTGACCGACGCGCAGATCGTGGCCGGGAACCCCGGGTCCGAGCCCTGGGCGCCGTAGTGCAGGAAGTTGCTGGTCCCCCCGCCGTCGGCGATCACCGACGCGATGACGTCGTTGATCTGCAGGGTGCTGCAACCCGGCGTCACCGCCGCGCGACCGGCCGCGATGGCCTCGGCCAGCAGGCGACCCGCGGCGCGCATGGCCTGCAGTTCCCCGCGGGTCTTGAGCTGTATCGCCTCGACCATCCCAGCGAAGTCCGTTCCGGTCTCAGTGGCCCAGGGCCGTGCGGATCCGCTGCTGGACCTCGTCGATCTCGCCCACGCCGTCGATCTCGACCAGCTTGCCGGCGTAGAAGTCCAGCAGGGGCTTGGTCTCCGTGTGGTACAGCTCCAGCCGCCGGCTGATCGCCTCGGCCGTGTCGTCGGCCCGGCCGCGCGCGAGCATCCGCTCGAGCAGGATCTCGTCGGGCACCTCGAGCAGGATCACCTTGTCGACGTCCTCGCCGCGCTCGATCAGGATCTCCCCCAGCTTGTCGGCCTGCGGCACCGTGCGCGGGAAGCCGTCGAGCAGGAAGCCCCGACCCGCGTCGGGCTCGTCGAACCGGGCGGCGACCATGGCCACGGTGACCTCGTCGGGCACCAGGTCACCGGCGTCCATGTAGGTCTTGGCCAGCACGCCCAGCTCGGTGCCGGCGCCCACGTTGGCCCGGAAGATGTCCCCGGTGGAGATGTGCGGGATGCCGAGGTGCTCGGCGAGCAGGCTGGCCTGAGTGCCCTTACCGGCACCCTGGGGACCGACGATCAGAAGTCTCATCAGCGGAGGAACCCTTCATAATTGCGCTGCATCAGCTGGGTCTCGATCTGCTTGACGGTGTCCAGCCCAACACCGACCATGATCAAGACCGCCGTGCCACCGAACGGGAAGTTCTGATTGTTGCCTTCACCGGTCAGTTCCAGGAAGAGGTTCGGGAGAATGGCCACAATTCCCAGGTAGATCGCCCCAGGCAGGGTGATCCGGGACAGCACGAACTGCAGGTACTCCGCGGTGGGTCGGCCCGGCCGGATGCCCGGGATGAAGCCGCCGTACTTCTTGAGCTCGTCGGCCCGCTCGGTCGGGTTGAAGGTGATCCCGACGTAGAAGTAGGTGAAGAAGATGATCAGCGCGAAGTACAGCAGGATGTGCACCCAGCTGCCCTGGTTGATCACGTACAGCTGCAGGAACTGAGCCCAGCCGCTGACCTCCTGGGTGCCGTCGGCGTTGACCGTGGTCGGCGCGACCAGCTGGACCAGCAGCAACGGCAGGTACAGCAGCGAGGTGGCGAAGATGACCGGGATGACGCCGGCCTGGTTGACCTTGAGCGGCAGGTAGGTCGAGGTGCCGCCGTACATCTTGCGGCCGATCATCCGCTTGGCGTACTGCACGGGCAGCCGGCGCTGACCCTGCTCGACGAAGACCACCGCGGCGATGATCATCAGCGCCAGCACGATGATCACCGCGAAGACCACGCCACCCTGGTTGTTCAGGATGTTCATGCCCTCGGCCGGGATCCGCGCGGCGATCGAGGTGAAGATCAGGATCGACATGCCGTTGCCGATGCCCCGATCGGTGATCAGCTCGCCCATCCACATGATCGCGGCGGTGCCGGCGGTCATCGTCAGGACCAACGTGATCAGGGCGAAGGCGCTCTGGTCGGGGATGATCTGGTCACCGACCGAGCAGCCGGGGAACATCTGCCCGTTGATGGCCAGGGCCAGGAACGCGGTCGACTGCAGGATGCCCAGGCCGATGGTCAGGTACCGGGTGTACTGGGTGAGCTTGGCCTGACCGGCCTGCCCCTGCTTCTTGAGCTGCTCGAAGCGCGGGATGACCACACCCAGCAGCTGAATGATGATCGACGAGGTGATGTAGGGCATGATGCCCAGCGCGAAAACGCTGAGCCGCAGGAGCGCGCCACCGGAGAACAGGTTGAGCACCGTGAACAGGTCGTTGCCCGTTCCGGCCTCGTCGATACAGGTCTGGATGGCCCCGTAGGAGACGCCGGGCGACGGGACGGTGGCGCCCAGACGGTAGACGGCGACCATGGCGAGCGTGAAGAGGATCTTCTTGCGCAGATCTGGTGTCTTCAGCGCCGAGGCGAAGGCGGCGAGCAATGATCCTCCTGGGTTCACCGGGCCCGTCCGCAGTCAGGCCCGATCGGAGCAACAGCCGGTGGCCGAAACTCCGTCGTTGCGTGGTGGCCCGTGAGCCGCATGTCGTGTCACACCCCGACCCGGACAGCCGAAGGCTGCCGCGTACGGGCGCAGCACTCGACTCTAACCTACCCACCGCCGGTGGGGGGACGGCGCGAACCCGGGCCCGGCGCGGCGGCCCGCTGCGCCGACCGCGTGGCACCCCGACAATGGGCCCATGTCGGCTCCCACCCCCGGTTCGTTCGGTGCCGGCCCGTTCGGGGTCGGCGCGTTCGGCACCGCGCCCCCGATCGCCGGGGCGTCCGCGTTCCTGCAGCGGATGAGCGACGGCACCCTCAAACAGATCAATCCCTTCACCGGAACCCAGGTGTGGACCGTGCCCGGCCGGGCCCGCCGCCCGCTGCGCGCCCCGGAGCCGGCCACCACCGCCCCGCTGACCGACGAGCTGCGCACCGGGGCCTGCGCGTTCTGCCCCGAGCACTACCGGCAGACCCCGCCGGAGAAGGCCCGGCTGGTCACCGGGACGCAGGGCGAGCGGATGATCCGGCACCTGCGGGCCGACCAGCTCTTCGACACCGTGGCCGACTTCCGCCGGATCCCGAACCTGTTCGAGATCGTCTCCTTCGACTACTGGCAGCTCAACTACGGCCACCAGCTCGCGCCGGCCCAACGGGAGGCGATGGCCGACTACCTGTCCACCGACGCCGGCCGGGCCCACGTCGCCGCGCTGGTCGAGCGACGCACCCAGCAGCCCTGGGCGCACATGAGCCAGGCCGACCGGGAGGCGCACGTGGAGGACTTCTTCGGCGGCGGCCACGACGTGATCGTGGCCCGGCGGCACTACCCCGACGACGCGGAGAACGACGGCCAGCTGGCCTCGTCGGGCACGCTGACCCCGGACGAGCACGACTCCTACCTGCGCTTCACCATCGACGCCCAGCGCGACCTCTATGCCACCAACCCGTACGTCCGCTACGTCGCGGTGTTCCAGAACTGGCTGCGCCCGGCCGGCGCGTCCTTCGACCATCTGCACAAGCAGCTGGTGGCCATCGACGAGCGCGGGATGCAGGCCGAGCTGGAGATCCAGCGGGCCCGGGCCAACCCGAACGTCTACAACGAGTTCGCCGTCGACTACGCGGCGCAGCACAACCTGACGGTCACCGAGAACGACCATGCGGTGGCCTTCGCCGGCTTCGGCCACCGCTACCCCACCCTGGAGATCTTCTCCCGCAGCGAGCGGCCGCAACCCTGGCTGCACTCCACCACCGAGCTGCGCGGCATGTCCGACCTGATCCACGCCCTGCACGCGGCGTCGGGCCCAGGGGTGCCGTGCAACGAGGAATGGCACCACAAGCCGCCGGACGGTGACGTGCCGATGCCCTGGCGGGTGCTGATCAAGTGGCGGCTGTCCACCATCGCCGGGTTCGAGGGCGGCACCAAGATCTACCTGAACACCATCGACCCGCAGACCCTGCGCGACATCGTCACCGCCGACCTGCTGCGGTTGCGCGAGCAGGGCGCCATCGCCGACACCCTGCGAATCGGCCCCGAATGCGCCCGGGTGCCCAACAGCCTGCGCTACAACCCGGCGGTGCGGCGTACCCCGCGCCCGGATGCAGCCTTCCCCTCGCTCTACGGCCCCGGCTGACCGCGGCGCCCGCCCCGGCCCCCGCCCTCGCCGACTTGCCAAAGACGCACCTTCCGCGGCGCGTGGGAGGTGCGTTTGTGGCAAGTCGACCGCGGGACGAGAGGGGCCCGGGACGAGAGGGCGTCGGGCGGGGCTCAGTCGAGCGGGCGGACCACGACGACCGGGGCGTCGGCGTGCGCGATCAGGGCCTGCCCGGTGGAACCGAGCACGGAGCCCTTGAAGCCACCCCGCCCGCGGCTGCCCACGATCACCATGGCGGCGTCCGCGCTGAGCTCGAGCAGCTCGGTGATCGGGTCGCCCTTGCGGACGACCGGGCGGACCACCACGTCCGGATAGGTCTGTGCGTAGCCGGCGAGTTCCTCGGAGACCAGCGCCTGTTCGATCTGCCGCAGGCTGGCCTCGTCGATGTCGGCGCCGATCAGCCCCTGCTCGTCGACCTCGACGGTCAGGTCGTCGTGCCAGGCGTGCAGGGCGACCAGTTCGGCCCCGCGGAGCGAGGCCTCCTGGTAGGCCAGCGCGACCGCCGGCTGGCTGGCGGCCGATCCGTCGACGCCCACCACGATCGGCCCGGACCGGGGCTGCGCCGCACCCGGACGGATCACCGCCAGCGGTACCGGCGAGTGCCCGGCCAGGCCGATGGCCACCGAACCGCCGATCAGCCGCCGGAACCGGCCGCGCTCCCGGGTGGACACGACCAGCAGGGCGGCGCCGGCCGAGCGGCCGAGCAGCACGTCCACCGGATGCCCGGTCTCGACCGCGCTGGTGATGGGCAGCTCGGGGTGCCGCTCCAGCAGTCCGGAGGCGATCCGCCGGTGCAGGTCCTGCTGCTGCGTGCGCAGCACCCCGGCATAGTCCTCGGACATCACGTCGTAGGCCAGCAGGCCGCGGTGCGGCACCGAGTAGGCCGAGACCAGCATCAGGCCGGTCCGCCGCCGGCTCGCCTCGTCCGCCGCCCAGGCGGCGGCCTCGGCGGATTCGGTGGAATCGTCGACCCCGACGACGACCTGGCCGCGGGCGTCGTGCAGCGGTTGTTCGCTCATCAGTTCTCCCGGACCGGACGGTCGTCCTCAGGGTCGATCAGTGGGGTCGGTCAGTGGGGTCGTCTAGACCGGTGCACTCAGTGGAACTGCGGGACGATCAGGTACAGCCCGTACAGGACGAGCAGCCCCGACACCCCCAGACACAGGTAACCGCCGATCCGGGCGGTGGCGCTCGGCGTGGCCGCTCCGCTGGCGGTGCGGCCGCCGGAGGTCAGCGCCGACACCCCCAGCGAGAAGATGCCGACGATGGCGATGGCGGCCACCACGGTGGTCACCGCGACCAGCCCCAGGGATGCCCAGTCGATCTTCATGTCGTCGTTCCTGTCTCAGGTCGGGTCGGGCGAGCAGAGAGTGCCGGCATCAGACGTCGGCCGGCTGCTTGACCGGGTTGATCGTCACTTCGGCGGAGTCGTTGACGTTGGCGCTGTCCACCGGGGACCGCTTGGAGATCGCGTAGATGGTGCCGGCCCCGACCAGCAGGGCGAGGAACACCAGCAGCAGGCCGATGGTTCCGGTCAGCGCGATGGCCGCGGCGACGCCGCCGACCAGGGCGGCCGCCGGCAGGGTCAGCAGCCAGCCGTAGAGGATCTTGCGCGCGGTGCCCCAGCGCACCTCGGCCAGCTTCTTGCCCACGCCCGAGCCCATGATCGAGCCGGAGCAGACCTGGGTGGTGGACAGTCCGAAGCCCATGTGCGAGGAGGCCAGGATCGCCGCGGCCGAAGTCGTCTCGGCCGCGAAGCCCTGCGGGGACTTGACGTCGACGATGCCCTTGCCCATCGTCCGCATGATCCGCCAGCCACCGGAGTAGGTACCGATGCCGATGGCCAGACCGGCCGCCGCGACCACCCAGAACTGCGGGCCGGTGCCCGCCTCCTGGTATCCGGCGGTGATCAGCACCAGGGTGATGACGCCCATGGTCTTCTGCCCGTCGCTGGTGCCGTGGGACAGAGCGACCAGGGAGGCGGACACGGACTGGGCGTGCCGGAACCAGCCGGCGGCCGGCTCGGCGTCGGCCCGCTTGATCAGCTTGTAGAGCAGGAAGGTGGCCAGGCCGGCGGCCAGACCGGCGACCAGCGGAGCCATCACCGCGGGCAGCAGGATCTTGGAGACGACCACCGAGAAGTTGACCCCGGACGCGCCGGCACCGATCAGCACGGCGCCGATCAGGCCGCCGAACAGGGCGTGCGAGGAGCTAGACGGCAAACCGAACAGCCAGGTCATCAGGTTCCACAGGATGGCCCCGACCAACCCGGCAAAGATCATTGTCGGGGTGACCACGGCGTCGTTGACGATGCCGCCGGAGATCGTCTTGGCCACCTCGGTGGACAGGAACGCGCCCGCGACGTTCAGGATGGCCGCGATCAACACGGCAACCTTGGGCTTGAGGGCGCCGGTGGCCACCGAGGTGGCCATCGCGTTGGCGCTGTCGTGGAAGCCGTTGGTGAAATCGAAGAACAGTGCGGTGATGATGACTACCGTCACCAGGAACAGGGTTGTCGACATCGGTCCTCGATCTGTTCGCCCCCCGAGTCACGGTGGGGCGGGTCCACTGAAGCGGAAACCGACAGTGGGAAAGCTCGACCTCGGCGTCGACCCATCGGCTTGCCGGACGGTAGGAGTCGATGGTGAACGGATGGTGAACCAACGGCGACACTTGGCCGCAACCGCTCGGAAATGCTCCGAATCGGATGAGGCGGACATACCCCAGGCTCGGGGACGGCCCGGAAAAGCGAGCGGAACAGGGCCGGAACGGAGCACCAACAGGACCCGAACAGAACCCGGAAACGGATCGGAAACGGATCGGAAAGGGATCGGAAAAGCCGAACGCCACCCGACCCCAGTGACGGGGGCGGGTGGCGCTGGGCTACTGCGAGTGGAACAGATCAGGACGTGGTGACGCTGCCGCCGGCCGCGGAGATCTTCTCCTTGGCCGAGCCGGACGCGGCATCCACGGTGAGCTGCAGGACGACGCCGTTCAGGTCGCCGTCGCCGAGCACCTTGACCTTGTGACCCTTGCGGACGGCACCGGCGGCGACCAGCTCGGCCACCCCGACGGTCCCGCCCTGCGGGAACAGCTCGGCCAGCTGGCCGACGTTGACCACCTGGAAGGTGACCTTGAAGCGGTTCTTGAAGCCCTTGAGCTTGGGCAGCCGCATGTGCAGCGGCAGCTGTCCACCCTCGAAACGGGGCGAGACGTTCTTGCGCGCGCCGGTGCCCTTGGTGCCCCGACCCGCCGTCTTGCCCTTGGAGCCCTCACCACGGCCGACGCGGACCTTGGCCCGCTTGGCGCCTTTGGCCGGCCGCAGATCGTGCAGCTTGATCGTCATGACGCGTCACTCCCCTGCACGACCTCGACCGTGAGCAGGTGGGACGCGCGATTGATGTAGCCGCGGTTGACCGCGTTGTCGTCGACCACGACGCTCTGGTGAATCTTGCGCAGGCCGAGCGAGCGGACCGACTCGCGGGCCCCCCGCTTGTTCCCGATGGTCGACTTGACCTGGGTGACCTTGACCTTCTGATCGCTCATGTCAGACTCCCTGACCGGCACGCGCCCGGAGCATCGCCGCCGGGGCGACGTCCTCGATCGGCAGCCCACGACGGGCGGCCACGGCCTCGGGCTGCTGCAGCCGCTTGAGGGCGTCGATCGTGGCGTGCACGATGTTGATCGGATTGTCCGAGCCGAGCGACTTGCTCAGCACGTCGTGGATGCCGGCGCACTCGAGCACGGCGCGCACCGGTCCACCGGCGATGACACCGGTACCGGGGGACGCCGGGCGCAGCAGCACGACGCCGGCGGCCGCCTCACCCTGCACGGGGTGCGGGATGGTGGCGGCGATCCGGGGCACCCGGAACATGTACTTCTTGGCTTCCTCGACGCCCTTGGCGATGGCGGCCGGGATTTCCTTGGCCTTGCCGTAACCGACGCCGACCTGCCCGTCGCCGTCACCGACGACGACCAGAGCGGTGAACGAGAACCGCCGACCACCCTTGACGACCTTGGCGACCCGGTTGGTCACCACGATCCGCTCGAGCAACGGGTTCTTCTCCGCGGGGGCATCGCGACGGCCACCGTCGCGACCGCCCCGGCGATCCCGCCGGTCTCCGCGATCGTTGCTCCGGTCGCCGCCGCCGCCGAAGCCGCCGCGCTGTTGTCCGGGCATCAGATATCCCTCTCGATCATGTTGTGAATCATCAGAACTCCAGGCCGGCGCTACGGGCGCCATCCGCGAGGGCCGCGATCCGGCCGTGGTAGGCGTCGCCGCCGCGGTCGAAGACCACCGTGGTGACACCCAGCTCCACCGCACGCCGGCCGACGAGCTCGCCGACCTTGCGGGCCTTGGCGGTCTTGTCGCCCTCGGTGGCCCGCAGGTCCGCCTCGAGGGTGGACGCCGAGACCAGGGTGCGGCCAACGGTGTCGTCGACCAGCTGGACGGCGATGTGCCGCGCCGACCGGTTGACGACCAGCCGCGGACGGCTCGGGGTACCCGAGACGCGCTTGCGCAGCCGGAAGTGGCGACGGGCCCGGGAAACCCGCCGGGCGTGGGAAACAGATGCTGCCATCGTCACTTACCTGTCTTTCCGACCTTGCGCCGCACGACCTCGCCCGCGTAGCGGACGCCCTTGCCCTTGTACGGGTCGGGCTTGCGCAGCTTGCGGATCTTGGCGGCGACCTCGCCGACCTGCTGCTTGTCGATGCCCTCGACGCGGAACTTGATCGGGGACTCGACGACGAAACTGATGCCCTCGGGAGCCGGAACCGGCACCGGGTGCGAGTAGCCCAGGGCGAACTCGAGGTCCTTGCCCTTGGCGGTGACGCGGTAACCGACGCCCACGATCTCCATGGACTTGCTGTAGCCCTGGGTGACCCCCACGACCATGTTGTTCAGCAGGGTCCGGGTCAGGCCGTGACGGGCCCGCGAGTCGCGGTCGTCGTCGGGCCGGGTGACCTTGAGCTCGGTGCCCTCCTGGGCCACCGCGATCGGTTCGACCACGGCGTGGGTGAGCGAGCCCTTGGGGCCCTTCACCGTGACCGAGGAACCGTCGATCTTGACGTCGACGCCCGCGGGAACGGGGATCGGCAGTCGTCCGATTCGAGACATGTCCCTACCCCCTTACCAGACGTAGGCGAGGACTTCCCCGCCCACCTTCTTCTTCGCGGCCTGACGATCGGTCAGCAGCCCGTTGGACGTGGAGATGATCGCGATGCCCAGGCCACCGAGGACCTTGGGCAGCTCGGTCGAGCGGGCGTAGACCCGCAGGCCCGGCTTGGAGACGCGCCGGATGCCGGCGATCGAACGCTCCCGGTTGGGGCCGTACTTGAGCTTGACGACAAGCGACTTGCCGACGGTGGCGTCGGCGGTGGTCCAGGAGGCGATGTAGCCCTCCTTGACCAGGATGTCGGAGATGCTGCCCTTCAACTTGGAGAAGGGCATGACGACCTCGTCGTGGTACGCCGAGCTGGCGTTGCGGATCCTGGTGAGGAAATCCGCGATCGGGTCGGTCATGGACATGTGGGTCGTGCCTTTCTCGGCCGGTTCATCCGGGCTGATCGCCCGGATGCCTGGTCCGATGTCGTGGTTTCACCGACGAAGCTTGCTTGGCCGGGTGGCGCGCAGGGCCAGGGTCTACCAGGAGGACTTGGTCACGCCGGGCAGCTCGCCCGCGTGCGCCATCTCCCGCAGGCAGATCCGGCACAGGCCGAACTTGCGGTAGACCGAGTGCGGCCGGCCGCAGCGGTTGCACCGGGTGTATCCGCGCACCGCGAACTTCGGCTTGCGCTTGGACTTCATGATCAGAGCGGTCTTGGCCATGCGATCAGTTCTCCTTGAACGGGAAGCCCAGCTGCCGCAGCAGCGCGCGCCCCTGGTCGTCCGTCGTCGCCGTCGTGACGACCGTGATGTCCATGCCTCGCGGCCGATCGATCCGGTCGATGTTGATCTCGTGGAACATCGACTGCTCGTTCAGGCCGAACGTGTAGTTGCCGTGGCCGTCGAACTGGGTGGCCGACAGGCCGCGGAAGTCGCGGATACGGGGCAGCGCGATGGTCAGCAACCGGTCCAGGAACTCCCACATCCGATCGTTGCGCAGGGTGACCTTCGCGCCGATCGGCATGCCCTCGCGCAGCTTGAACTGGGCGATGGACTTGGTGGCCTTGCGGATCACCGGCTTCTGCCCGGTGATGGTGGCCAGATCGCGCACGGCGCCTTCGATCAGCTTGGCGTCACGGGCCGCCTCGCCGACGCCCATGTTGACGACGACCTTGGTCACGCCGGGAATCTGCATCACGTTCGCGATGCCGAATTCCTTCTGCAGCGCGTCCTTGATCTCGCTCTGGTAGCGCAGCTTGAGCCGCGGCTTGGGAGCTGCTTCGGTAGCGGTGTCGGTCACGGTCATCACAGGTCCTTACCGGTACGACGGGAGAAACGAACCCGACGGCCGTTCTCGTCCTCGCGCTTGCCCACGCGGGTCGGCTTGTTGTCCGCGTCGACCACCTGCACGTTGGACACGTGGATGGGCGCTTCCTGGGTGACGATGCCGCCGGTCTTGGCACCACGCTGGGTCGTCGAGACCTTGGTGTGCTTCTTGATCCGGTTCACACCCTCGACCAGGACGCGGTCGGTGTCCGGGTAGGCCTGAATGACCTTGCCCCGCGCACCCTTGTCCTTGCCGGCGATCACCAGAACGGTGTCGCCCTTACGCACCTTCAGCCCCATCACAGCACCTCCGGCGCCAACGAAATGATCTTCATGTACCGCTTGTCGCGCAGCTCGCGGCCCACCGGGCCGAAGATGCGGGTGCCTCGGGGGTCACCGTCGTTCTTGAGCAGAACCGCGGCGTTCTCGTCGAACTTGATGTAGCTGCCGTCGGGACGGCGCCGCTCCTTGACGGTGCGAACGACGACGGCCTTGACCACGTCGCCCTTCTTCACCCCGGCACCTGGGATGGCGTCCTTCACGGTTGCCACGATGATGTCGCCGATGCCTGCGTACCGGCGGGACGAACCCCCGAGTACGCGAATGCACAGGATCTCCTTGGCGCCGGTGTTGTCGGCGACTCGGAGACGGGACTCCTGCTGAATCACTGCAGTCCGCCTTCTCCTAGCGACCCGGGATCGCCGGGTCGCGATTTTCTGGTTCCGGCCGCCCTCTGCGAGCGTCCTAGCGCCGACATGCGAAAAGACAAGAGGAAGTACGAGCGAGAAGTTCGCTCGCCTTTTCACTCTTGCCTGTGGCACGAGGCCGCACGGACCCGCGTCCGCCGCCCGGCCGGAGCCGTTCGACATGGCGTGTCACGCAGGAAGGTGACGGAGCCCTGGCAAGATTTCCGACCTTGCCAGGCCAGATCGGCTAATCACCGGGCCGCTTGCGCAGCCCTACTGACGCCAATGTTCAACCTTACGCGAAGATCCCCCGGAAGGCCAATCGGCCCAGGTCAGCCCTAGGACCGGGCACCGGCCAACGACGAAAGGCCCTGCCCCGAGCGCACGCTCGGGGCAGGGCCCATCCGATCCCGGGGCGGCAGGATTACTGCGCGCGCTCCAGGACCTTCACCAGACGCCAGCGCTTGGTCGCGGACAGCGGCCGGGTCTCGGCCAGCAGCACGCGATCGCCGATGCCGGCGGTCTCGTTCTCGTCGTGCGCCTTGACCTTGGTGGTGCGGCGGATGACCTTGGAGTACCGCGGGTGCTTCACCCGGTCCTCCAGGGCCACGACGATCGTCTTGTTCATCTTGTCCGAGACGACCAGGCCCTCACGGGTCTTGCGCTCGCCACGGACCTTGGCCTCCGGCGCACCGGCGGCCGCGTCGACGGTGTCGTCGGCGGTGGTGTTCTCCGGCTGCTCGCTCACGCAGCACCTCCTTGTTTGGCCAGCTCGTCCGGACCGACGGACAGGCCGAGCTCGCGCTCGCGCATGACCGTGTAGATCCGGGCGATGTCGTGCTTGATGGTGCGCAGCCGACGGTTGTTGTCCATCTGCCCGGTGGCCATCTGGAAGCGCAGGTTGAACAGCTCTTCCTTGGCTTCACGGAGTCGCAGGACCAGCTCGTCCTGGCCCAACTCGCGCAGCTCGGCGGTGGTGGTACTCATCAGCCCTCAACTCCTTCCCGGGTCACGATGCGGCACTTCATCGGCAGCTTGTGGATCGCGCGGCGCAGCGCCTCGCGGGCGGTGGCCTCGTTCGGGTAGCTCATCTCGAAGACGATGCGACCCGGCTTGACGTTGGCGATCCACCATTCCGGCGAGCCCTTGCCGGAACCCATTCGGGTTTCGGCCGGCTTCTTGGTCAGCGGACGGTCCGGGTAGATGTTGATCCAGACCTTGCCGCCACGTCGGATGTGCCGGTTGATGGCGATACGAGCGGACTCGATCTGCCGGTTGGTGACGTACGCCGGCTCCAGTGCCTGGATGCCGAAATCGCCAAAGGTGACCTGGGTCCCGCCCGAAGCCATGCCGGTCCGGTGGGGCCGGTGCTGCTTGCGGTGCTTGACCTTGCGGGGAATCAACATGACCTACGCCCCAGTGGTCTCGGTACCGGCCGGCACGTCGACGGGCAGAGCCTCGGGGCTCTCCTCGACGGCCGCACGACCGGCCTCGGTGGATGTCGGAGTGGTGCCCGAGGAGCCGGAGCGACGACGCGCCGGACGCTCGGCCCGATCGCCCCGACCCTCGCGGGCCCCGCGCTGCGCGGCGGCGGCCTCGGCCGCACGCTGCTCGGCCAGGGTGCCGACCTTGTCGCCCTTGTAGATCCAGACCTTCACGCCGATGCGGCCGAAGGTGGTCTTGGCCTCGAAGAAGCCGTAGTCGATGTCCGCCCGCAGGGTGTGCAGCGGCACGCGACCCTCGCGGTAGAACTCCGACCGGCTCATCTCGGCGCCGCCCAGACGACCGGAGCACTGGATCCGGATCCCCTTGACCTGCGGCGAACGCTGAGCCGACTGCATCGACTTGCGCATGGCCCGACGGAAGCTGACCCGGTTGGACAGCTGCTCGGCCACGGCCTGGGCCACCAGCTGCGCGTCCGACTCCGGGTTGCGCACCTCGAGGATGTTGAGCTGGACCTGCTTGCCGGTCAGCTTCTCGAGCTGGCCGCGGATGCGGTCGGCCTCGGCGCCACGGCGACCGATGACGATGCCCGGACGGGCGGTGTGGATGTCCACCCGCACCCGATCCCGGGTCCGCTCGATCTCCACCTTGGAGATGCCGGCCCGCTCCATGCCCTTGCTCATCAGCTTGCGAATCTGCACGTCCTCGGCGACATAGTCGGCGTAGGACTTGTCCGCGTACCAACGCGAGTTCCAGTCGGTGGTGATGCCCAGCCGGAACCCGTGTGGATTGATCTTCTGACCCACTACCGGGTCCTTCCCTTCGCACTCCGGCCCGCATTGCGGCCCTTGGACTGGTCGGCACTCACCGAGACGAGCTCGATGGTGATGTGGCTGGTCCGCTTCCGGATGCGGAACGCGCGACCCTGCGCCCGCGGCTGGAACCGCTTGAGCGTCGGGCCCTCGTTCACGTAGACCTTGTCCACGATCAGCGATTCCGGGTTCAGCCCCTGGTTGTTCTCCGCGTTGGCCACGGCGGAGGCCAGCAGCTTGGCCACCGGCTCGCTCGCCGCCTGCGGCGCGAACTGCAGGATCGACGCGGCGTCGGCGGCCGAACGGCCCCGGATCAGGTTGACGACGCGGCGGGCCTTCATCGGGGTCAGCCGCGCGTAGCGCAGGGTGGCCTGGCTGCGGGGCAGCTCTTCCACCTCGTTCTTGGCGTTCATGTCCTGATCTCCTAACCGCGCCGCGACCGGCGGTCGTCCTTCACGTGACCCTTGAAGGTCCGCGTCGGAGCGAATTCGCCCAGCTTGTGGCCGACCATCGACTCGGTGACGAACACCGGGACGTGCTTGCGACCGTCGTGAACCGCGATCGTGTGCCCGAGCATGTCGGGGATGATCGTGGACCGGCGCGACCACGTCTTGATCACGGCCTTGGAATTCTTGTCGTTCGCCGAGTCCACCTTCTTGAGCAGGTGGTCATCGACGAACGGGCCCTTCTTGAGACTGCGGGGCATCTCGTGCCTACCTTCCTGCTCCGTTGTCGGTGGTTGCGTGGGGGTTCTTCGGGTGGACTGCGGACTTCGAGGTCACGGTCACCGCTTCTTGCCCTTGCGCCGGCGACGAACGATGAGCTTGTCGCTTTCCTTGTTCGGCCGACGGGTGCGACCCTCCGGCTTGCCGGCCGGGTTCACCGGATGGCGACCGCCCGAGGTCTTGCCCTCGCCACCACCGTGCGGGTGATCGACCGGGTTCATGGCCACGCCACGGACGGAGGGGCGCTTGCCCTTCCAGCGCATCCGGCCGGCCTTGCCCCAGTTGATGTTGGCCTGCTCGGCGTTGCCGACCTCGCCGACGGTGGCGCGGCAGCGCACGTCGACGTTGCGGATCTCGCCGGAGGGCATACGCAACTGGGCGTAGGGGCCGTCCTTGGCCACCAGCTGGACCTTGGCGCCGGCCGAGCGGGCGATCTTGGCCCCGCCACCGGGCCGCAGCTCGATCGCGTGCACCACGGTGCCGACCGGGATGTTGCGCAGCGGCAGGTTGTTGCCGGGCTTGATGTCGGCACCGGAACCGGTCTCGACGGTGTCACCCTGCGACAGCTTGTTCGGCGCGATGATGTAGCGCTTGTCGCCGTCGGCGAAGTGCAGCAGCGCGATCCGGGCGGTGCGGTTGGGGTCGTACTCGATGTGCGCGACCTTGGCCGGCACCCCGTCCTTCTCCGCCCGCTTGAAATCGATCACCCGGTAGGCGCGCTTGTGCCCGCCACCCTGGTGCCGAGCGGTGACCCGCCCGTGCACGTTGCGGCCGCCCTTGGAATGCAGCGGGCGGACCAGCGACTTCTCCGGCTCACTCCGAGTGATCTCGGTGAAGTCGGCAACCGATGCGCCACGACGACCGGGGGTCGTCGGCTTGTATTTACGGATACCCATTGGTTCTTCTCGTCCCTTACCCTGCTCAGGCGCCGCTGAAGACGTCGATCGGCTTGCTGTCCGCGGACAGCGTGACGATGGCGCGCTTGATGGCCTTGCGCTGGCCGTACCCGGTGCGGGTCCGCTTGCGCTTGCCCTGCCGGTTCAGCGTGTTCACCGACACGACCGTGACGCCGTCGAAGATCTTCTCGATGGCGATCTTGATCTGCGTCTTGTTGGCGTCCGGGCGCACCTCGAAGGTGTAGCTGCCGGATTCCAGCAGGCCGTAGCTCTTCTCGGAGACGACCGGCCGAATGATGATGTCGCGAGGATCGGCGATCACTTCTCCTCCTCCTGTTCAACATCGGTGGCGGCCGGGGCCTTGGTCAGGGACGGGGACGCAGCGTCCTCGTCGCGGGCGGCGTGCCGTCCGGTGCTGACCGGCGCGGACTTCGCCGAGCGGCTGGACGCCGACAGGAACTCCTCGAGCGCGGCCCGGGTGAAGACCACGTCGTCGCTGTCGAGCACGTCGTAGGTGTTGAGCTGGCCGGCCCACAGCAGGTGCACGTTGGGCACGTTGCGCAGGCTCTTCCAACCGATCTCGTCGCCGAACTGCAGCACGACGAGGATCTTGCGCGCGGTGGAGACGCTGTGCAGCGCGCCGAGCGCCTTCTTGGTCGACGGCGTGCCGTCCACCGAGAGGGACTCGAGGACATGCACGTTGCCCCCGCGCGCCCGATCGGACAGGGCCCCGCGCAGCGCGGCGGCCTTCATCTTCTTCGGGGTCCGCTGGGTGTAGTCGCGCGGCAACGGGCCATGCACGACGCCACCGCCGGCGAACTGCGGCGCGCGGGTC
Source organism: Nakamurella multipartita DSM 44233 (assembly GCF_000024365.1). NCBI lineage: Bacteria > Bacillati > Actinomycetota > Actinomycetes > Nakamurellales > Nakamurellaceae > Nakamurella > Nakamurella multipartita. The sequence continues at coordinate 1,252,162 of NC_013235.1, read as the reverse complement.
GAGCCCTGGCGAGCCCGGCCGGTGCCCTTCTGGCGGTACGGCTTCTTGCCGCCGCCGGACACCTCACCGCGGGTCTTGGCCTTGTGCGTGCCCTGGCGAGCGGCGGCCAGCTGGGCCACCACGACCTGGTGCATCAGCGGCACGTTGGCCGGGACGTTGAAGATCTCGTCCGGCAACTCGACGGTGGCACCCGCCGCGCCGGCCGGGTCGGTGATCTGGACGGTGGTCATCAGACACCCACCTTGCTCTGGTTCTTGACGGCGGACTTGATCATCACGAGGCCGCCCTTGGGACCGGGCACCGCCCCGTTGATCAGGACCAGGCCGCGGTCGGCGTCGACCGCGTGCACGGTCAGGTTCTGCACGGTCACCTTGGCGTTGCCCATCCGGCCCGCCATGCGCAGGCCCTTGAACACCCGACCCGGGGTGGAGCAGCCGCCGATGGAGCCCGGCGAACGGTGCTTGCGCTGCACGCCGTGACCGGCGCCCAGGCCGGCGAAGCCGTGCCGCTTCATCACACCCGCGGTGCCCTTGCCCTTGCTCGTGCCGGTCACATCGACCACCGCGCCGGCGTCGAAGACCTCGGCGGCGGTGAGCTCCTGGCCCACGCTGTAACCCGAGACATCGTCGGTGCGCAGCTCGACCAGATGCCGGCGCGGGGTGACCCCGGCCTTGACGAACTGGCCGGCCGCCGGCTTGTTCACCTTGCGGGGGTCGACGGCGCCGAACGCGAACTGAACCGCGCTGTAGCCGTCGGTCTCCGGGGTGCGCACGGCGGTGACCACGACCGGGCCGGCCGCGACGACGGTGACCGGAACCACGCGGTTGGCCTCGTCGAAGACCTGGGTCATCCCGAGCTTGTGGCCCAGGATTCCCTTGATCGCTTCTGCCATGTTGGTACTACCCATCTCCTGTGCTGTGACTACGCCCCGGAGGGCGGTGTGGACGTGATCGCTTCGGGGACCTTGCGGTGAAGCCGATCCCCTACTGGATGTTGACGTCCACGGACGCCGGCAGGTCGATGCGCATGAGAGCGTCGACGGTCTTGGGCGTCGGATCGAGGATGTCGATCAGCCGCTTGTGCGTGCGCATCTCGAAGTGCTCGCGCGAGTCCTTGTACTTGTGCGGCGAGCGCACGACGCAGTACACGTTCTTCTCCGTGGGCAGCGGCACCGGGCCGACCACCCGGGCGCCCGTACGCGTCACGGTCTCGACGATCTTGCGTGCCGACGCGTCGATCGCCTCATGGTCATAGGCCTTGAGCCTGATGCGGATCTTCTGTCCCGCCACGCTTGCCGTCCCTCTCGTTCGGCGCGAAGTGTTCGCGCTGTACTCACTCGCGGCGGAAGGCCCGCCGTGTTCCTGCTGCGGTGCTCGCGCACCACCTGCGGGTCATCCGCCCACGCCCGGCACGATGCCGATGGGCACGCGAGATGATTCCGCGCACTCGTCCGGGCGAACAGGTGTCCGCCGCCGCTGTTCAGTCTGTCTGGGTTCACCGGTCCACGCGGTCGGGCGTGTCGCCCAGCTTCCGCATGCGTCCGCCCCGGTCAAGGGACGAACACTGGAACGGCCGCACTCGGATGAGTGCGAGACATGCTTGTTCGTGCTGTAAGGCCTTGTAGATCAGTGCTCACCCGGATCGAGACCGCGCGGTAGCGCGAACCCGGTTCAGGGCAACCGGAACAGTATGCCCGAGCGAGCGGTCCGACTTCAAGTCGGGGTGATCTTGACCGCGTTCAGTCGCTGCTCGAGCTGTCTGAACCGCCATCGGAGCCACTGTCCGACCCGCTGTCCGACCCGCTGTCCCAACCGTACTGGTCGTCGGTGGTGTCCCGGGTCTGGCCGGCGCCGTAGCGGCGGGCGTACCTGATCATGTACAGCAGCAGGCCGATGGCCGCGGCGATGAAGATGACGGTGACCACGACGGATCCGCTCAGCCCTTGGGCTCATCCGGATCGGGCGTGCTCCGCTCGGACGGGCCCGGATCGGGGGTGGCCGGATCGGGGGTGGCCGGATCGGGGGTGGCCGGGCCGGCCCCGTGCCCCGCAGCCCCGTGCCCCGCAGCCCCGTCGTCGGCGCCATGGCCGGCCGTCTTGCGCCCGATCGGCAACACGTGCAGCACAGCGACCACGATGGCGCCCACCAGCAGGCCCAGGACGGCCGAGAAGAACGTGTTGGTCACCCAGCCCAGGGCGGCCCCGGCCCCGCCGGTGGCGTCGTGCACAGCGGTTTCCAGGTGGTGCACCCAGCCGTAGAGCAGATGGAAGCCCAGCTCGTCCATGCCGACCAGCAGGATGTGCCCGCCGACCCAGAGCATGGCCACCACGCCGACCCAGGACAGGGTGCTCAGCACGATGGGCATGGCCTTGACCAGGCCGCGCCCGAAGCCGGCCACCGCGCGCCTGGGCTTGCGGGCCAGGGCCAGCCCGGCGTCGTCCATCTTCACGATCAGGCCGACGACGCCGTAGACCAGCGCGGTGATCAGGACCGCGACGATGGCCAGGATGATGGCCCGGGCGACGAAGCCCTCGCTGGCCACCTCGTCCAGCGCGATGACCATGATCTCGGCGGAGAGGATGAAGTCGGTGCGGGTGGCCGAGGAGACGACCCGCTTCTCGTGCTCGGCCGGGTCGACGGCCTCGACCTCGTCCGGGTCCTGGGCCTGCGCCTCGTGGCCGGAGAACTTCTCCCACAGCTTCTCCGCACCCTCGTAACACAGGTACGTGCCGCCGACCATCAGGATCGGGGTCAGGGCCCACGGCGCGAACTGGGACAGCAGCAGCGCGACCGGCAGGATGATCAGCAGCTTGTTGCGCAGCGAGCCCTTGGCGATGCGCCAGATGATCGACAGCTCACGCTCGGGCTTGAGGCCCTGCACGTAGCGCGGGGTGACCGCGGTGTCGTCGACGACCACCCCGGCGGCCTTCACACTGGCCCGGCCCGTCGCCCCGGCGATGTCGTCGAGCGAAGACGCCGTCAGCTTTACCAGCGCCGCGACGTCGTCCAGCAGGGCGAACAGACCACTCATGGGCCCATGGTGTCATCCCGCAGCGGTCCCGCCCGAACGGCGCCACGAAAACGCGACAGGGCCCCGCCGCGACCCGAAGGTCACGGCGAGGCCCTGGCGAGTGCTCCAGACCCGAAGGTCTCAGCTCACTTGATGATCTTGGTCACCGAACCGGCGCCCACGGTGCGGCCACCCTCGCGGATGGCGAAGCGCAGGCCCTCCTCGATGGCGATCGGCTGGATCAGCTGAACGGTCATCTCGGTGGTGTCGCCCGGCATGACCATCTCGGTGCCCTCGGGGAGGTTCACCACACCGGTCACGTCGGTGGTGCGGAAGAAGAACTGCGGGCGGTAGTTGTTGAAGAACGGCGTGTGCCGGCCGCCCTCGTCCTTGCCCAGGATGTAGACCTGGGCCTCGAACTCGGTGTGCGGGGTGATCGAGCCCGGCTTGACGACGACCTGGCCGCGCTCGACGTCCTCACGCTTGGTGCCGCGCAGCAGCAGACCGGCGTTGTCGCCGGCCTGAGCGGTGTCGAGCAGCTTGCGGAACATCTCGATGCCGGTGACCGTGGTCTGGAAGGACTTCGGCTTGATGCCGACGATCTCGACGGTGGCGTTGACGTTGATGACGCCACGCTCCACCTTGCCGGTGACGACGGTGCCACGACCGGTGATCGTGAAGACGTCCTCGATCGGCATCAGGAACGGCTTGTCGGTGTCCCGCTCGGGCTCCGGAATCGACTCGTCGACCGCGTCCATCAGGTCCTCGACGGTCTTGACCCACTCCGGGTCTCCCTCGAGCGCCTTCAGGCCGGAGGTCCGGATGACCGGGGCGTCCTCGTCGAAGTCCTGACCGGCCAGCAGCTCGCGGACCTCGAGCTCGACGAGCTCCAGGATCTCCTCGTCGTCGACCATGTCGGACTTGTTCAGCGCGACCAGGATGTAGGGCACGCCGACCTGGCGGGCCAGCAGCACGTGCTCCTTGGTCTGCGGCATCGGGCCGTCGGTGGCGGCCACGACCAGGATCGCACCGTCCATCTGGGCGGCACCGGTGATCATGTTCTTGATGTAGTCGGCGTGACCGGGGGCGTCGACGTGCGCGTAGTGACGCTTCTCGGTCTGGTACTCGACGTGCGCGATGTTGATGGTGATGCCGCGCTGACGCTCTTCCGGCGCCTTGTCGATCTGATCGAAGGCCGACGCCTGGTTCAGGGTCGGGTACTTATCCGCCAGAACCTTGGTGATCGCCGCGGTCAGGGTGGTCTTGCCATGGTCAACGTGGCCGATGGTGCCAATGTTGACGTGCGGCTTGCTCCGGTCGAACTTCGCCTTCGCCACTGCTGGTCCTCCTCAGGACTGTTCCGTTGCGCCTTGCGACTACTGCCTCGGTCGGGACTGAGTTCGTCAGGCGGACTGGTTGGATCTGGACCGAACCTGCTGGTCCGGACCCGTGATGGTGGTCCCGCTGGGGGCGTGCACCATCCCGACTGTGCAGGGTACGGATGGCCACCCGGTGGGGCCAATCCGTATCCCTGGTGATGTGAAATTGTCGCCGATCGGGTGTCGGGCCGGGTGGCAGGCGACCAAGGCCGCCCGCACCGGGCCCGCGTTCCCGACCTACTCGCCGGTCGCCTTGGCGATGATTTCCTTCGCCACGTTGGCCGGCACCTCGGAGTAACGGTCGAACACCATCGAGTACGAGGCGCGACCCTGGGTGCGCGAGCGCAGGTCGCCGACGTAGCCGAACATCTCCGACAGCGGCACCAGCGCGGTGACCACCCGGGCGCCGGAGCGCTCGGACATGGACTGGATCTGTCCACGGCGGGAGTTCAGGTCGCCGATCACGTCGCCCATGTTGTCCTCGGGCGTGACCACCTCGACGCTCATCAGCGGCTCGAGCAGCACCGGCTTGGCCATCCGGGCGGCTTCCTTGGTCGCGATGGAACCCGCGATCTTGAAGGCCATTTCGGACGAGTCGACCTCGTGGTAGGCACCGTCGACCAGGGTCATCTTGACCCCCAGCATCGGGTAGCCGGCCAGCACGCCGTACTGCAGCGCGTCCTGGGCCCCGGCGTCCACCGAGGGGATGTACTCCTTGGGGATACGCCCACCGGTGACCGCGTTGACGAACTCGTAGGTCGCGCCGTCGGCGGACTCCAGGTCCAGCGGCTCCATGGTGATCAGGATCTTGGCGTACTGGCCGGACCCACCGGTCTGCTTCTTGTGGGTGTAGCTGTACTTCTCCACGGTGCCGCGGATGGTCTCGCGGTAGGCGACCTGGGGCTTGCCGATGTTGGCCTCGACCTTGAACTCGCGCCGCATGCGGTCGACCAGGATGTCCAGGTGCAGCTCGCCCATGCCGGAGATGACCGTCTGACCGGTCTCTTCGTCGTTCTTGACCTTGAACGTCGGGTCCTCTTCGGCCAGCTTCTGGATCGCCGTGCCGAGCTTTTCCTGGTCGCTCTTGGTCTTCGGCTCGATGGCCACCGAGATGACCGGCTCCGGGAACGTCATGGACTCCAGCACGATCTGGTGCTGCGGGTCGGACAGGGTGTCCCCGGTGGTGGTCTGCTTCAGGCCCATGACCGCGCAGATGTCGCCGGCGTGCACGCTGGCCAGCTCTTCACGCTTGTTCGCGTGCATCTGGTAGATCTTGCCGATCCGTTCCTTGCGGTCCTTCGTCGCGTTGACGACCTGGCTGCCCGAGTTCAGGGTGCCCGAGTAGACGCGGACGAAGGTCAGCTTGCCCAGGTGCGGGTCGGTGGCGACCTTGAAGGCCAGGCCGGCGAACTCGGCGTCCGGGTCGGGCTGCCGCTCGGCCGGGGTGACCCCGTCGGTCAGCGTGCCCTCGATGGCCCCGATGTCCAGCGGCGACGGCAGGTAGGCCACGACCGCGTCGAGCATCGGCTGGACGCCCTTGTTCTTGAACGCCGAGCCGGTCACGACCGGGTTCAGCTTGCCGGCGATGGTCGCCCGGCGGATCGCCGCGTTGAGCTGGTCCAGGGACAGCTCCTCGCCCGCGAGGTAGGCCTCCATCGCCTCGTCGTCGTTCTCGGCGACGGTCTCGATGAGCTTCTCGCGGTACTCGTCGGCCTGCGCCTGCAGGTCGGCCGGGATCTCCTCGACCGCGTAGTCCTCGCCCTTGACGGTCTCGCCGCGCCAGGTCAGGGCCCGCATCTGCAGCAGGTCGACGACACCGATGAAGTCGCCCTCGGCGCCGATCGGCAGCTGCAGCACCAGCGGGGTGGCCCCGAGGCGCTCGACCATCATGTCGACGCAGCGGAAGAAGTTGGCTCCGGTGCGGTCGAGCTTGTTGACGAAGCACATCCGCGGCACCTTGTACTTCTCGGCCTGCCGCCAGACCTGCTCGGTCTGCGGCTCGACCCCGGCGACGCCGTCGTAGACCGCCACCGCACCGTCGAGCACCCGCAGCGACCGCTCCACCTCGACGGTGAAGTCGACGTGCCCGGGGGTGTCGATGATGTTGATCTTGTGACCCTTCCACGACGTGGTCGTGGCGGCGGAGGTGATGGTGATCCCCCGCTCCTGCTCCTGCTCCATCCAGTCCATGACCGCGGCGCCCTCGTGGACCTCGCCGATCTTGTACGTGATGCCGGTGTAGAACAGGATGCGCTCGGTGGTGGTGGTCTTGCCCGCGTCGATATGCGCCATGATCCCGATGTTGCGGACCTTGTCCAGGGCGTTGGTGGCCACGGTGGCTTCTTCCTCGTCTCAGTAGCTCAAAAGGGGGGTGCGCCGCACACTCGCACTGCATGTTCCATGCGGCGAGGGCAGCACACGTACAGCGCCGAACAGGGGTGCGATATTCCCGTCCGGCGCTGCGCCGTGTCCTACCAGCGGTAGTGCGCGAAGGCCTTGTTCGACTCGGCCATCTTGTGCGTGTCCTCGCGCCGCTTGACCGAGGCGCCCAGACCGTTGGAAGCGTCCAGCAGCTCGTTCATCAGCCGCTCGGTCATGGTCTTCTCGCGGCGGGCCTTGGAGTAGCCGACCAGCCAGCGCAGCGCCAGGGTGGTGGCCCGGGCCGGCTTGACCTCGATCGGCACCTGGTAGGTGGCGCCACCGACGCGGCGGCTCTTGACCTCCAGCGCGGGGCGGACGTTGTCCAGCGCACGCTTGAGGATGACGACCGGATCGCCGCCAGTCTTCTCCCGAGCGCCTTCCATCGCGCCGTAGACGATCGACTGGGCGATCGAGCGCTTGCCGTCGAGCAGCACCTTGTTCACCAGCTGGGTGACCAGGGGCGAGTTGTAAACCGGATCGGCGACCAATGGCCGACGCGGAGCGGGTCCCTTGCGGGGCATGTCAGCTCTTCTCCTTCTTGGCTCCGTAGCGGCTGCGGGCCTGCTTCCGGTTCTTCACGCCCTGCGTGTCCAGCGCGCCGCGCACGATCTTGTAGCGCACACCCGGCAGGTCCTTGACCCGGCCGCCGCGCACCAGCACGATCGAGTGCTCCTGCAGGTTGTGGCCCTCGCCGGGGATGTAGGCGGTGACCTCGACCAGGCTGGTCAGCTTGACCCGGGCGACCTTGCGCAGCGCCGAGTTCGGCTTCTTGGGGGTCGTGGTGTAGACGCGGGTGCACACGCCACGCCGCTGGGGGCTGCCCTTGAGGGCAGGGGTCTTGGTCTTACCGATCTTGTCGGTGCGGCCCTTGCGGACCAACTGCTGGATCGTGGGCATGCGCTGCTGACTTCTTCCTTCGCGACGAGGCCGTGCTGGGGCCGATCTGTGTTCGTTCCTGTACGGGCCCCGGCAGATTGCCTGATCCAGCGGGCTGGATCGCACACACGGCCGAGGGTGACTGCGAGTGCTGCCGGGCGTTCCGGGACCCTATCGAATCCTGGGCACACGACAGCGACCCAGCAGGACCGGGCCGGTCGATCAGGCTACCCGTCGGACTCGGGTGCCGGCAAATCGCCTGGCTGGGCGGTCAGGGCTGAACGAACGTCCGACCGCGGTCGATCGGTGTTCGCCGGTCCCACTCCCGGTCCGGTCGCGGCAGTGATGCCGCCCCGGGGGCAAGTCGAACCTCAGCGCTGGGTGCTTCGTCCACCGATCTTACCCGGTCCGCCCCGGCACCCGCCCGTCTGCGCCCGGCGGGGCCCCGGCGGCAGCCCGGCCGGCGAGGCGGGCGAGCATCTCCTCCAGCTGGGCCGGATCGATCGGCGCGGAGCTGCTGGCCCGTTGGGCGCAGGCCCAGCGGGCGGCCAGCTGACCGCGCAGCACCGCGGCCGCGATGGGCCGCCCCTGCAGGACGTGGGCGGCCAGGAAGCCGACGGCCAGCGCGTCACCGGCTCCGTTGGTGTCCACGATCGGCAGGTCCAGCTCCGGTGGCGGGAAGCTCTCGACCCCCCGCGCCGAGGCGACCAGGACGCCGCGCCGACCGCGGCCGCAGACCACCAGGCCGGCCCCACCGGCCAGCAGCCGCGCCAGCATGGGGACCGGATCGTCGTGGTGGGCGGCCGAGGCGAACAGGATGTCGGCGCCCCGGACGAAATCCCGTCGGTACGGCTCGTCCGGATCGTGCACGTCCTGCAGATCGCAGGCCACCACGGCGCCGGCGGCCCGGGCCACCGGAACCAGGTGCCGGGCCCAGTTCGGCAGATGGAACAGCGCCAATCGGGCCCCGGCGAACCACGGGGCCGCGGCCACCGGGTCGACGCGCAGGTCCTGGTGGCCGCGGCCGTCGTAGAAGTTCACCCGGGAGCCGTCCGCGGACATCAGGTTCACGCTGCGGGCGGTGCCGGCCGGGTCCACGCCCACTCCGGTCAGGTCGATGCCGTCGGCGGCGAGTTCGGCGCGCACCCACTGCCCCAGCGGATCGGCCCCGACGTGTCCGACGAACGCGGTGCGCAGCCCGAGCCGGGCGAACCCGCGGCTGGTGAACGCGCCCGGGTGTCCGACGTAGTCAAGGTCGGAGGCGAAGTGGCCCTCGGTCCGCACCAGGTCGGCCAGCGCGGCCCCGGCCGGCAGATACACATTGGTGTCGACGCCGGCGTTGCCGACGACCACGACGTCCGGTCCTACGGTGGCCATGACCCCATCCCAGGGCCGGCGCGCGACCGCGTCAACCGGCGTCGGGCAGGCTCTCTCTGTCGTGCGGAATCGTGACCGCGTCGGAAGGATCCCGAGCATGACCGTCATTGCTGCCACTCCGGACGAAGCGGTGGTCGGAATACCTGACGGGGCCAGCATTCTCATTGGCGGCTTCGGGTCCGCCGGGCAGCCGGTGGAACTGATCGACGCAGTCCGCCGGGCCGGCCCAACCGGTCTCACGGTGATCAGCAACAACGCCGGCAACGGCGATCACGGGCTGGCCGCCCTGCTGGCCGCCGGCCAGGTCCGTCGAATTATCTGCTCCTTTCCCCGGCAGAGCGACTCCTGGGTGTTCGACCGCCTGTACCGGGCGGGGGCCATCGAACTCGAGGTGGTGCCCCAGGGCAACCTGGCCGAACGGATCCGGGCGGCCGGGGCCGGCATCGGCGGTTTCTACACCCCCACCGGCGTCGGCACCCTGCTGGCCGAGGGCAAGGAGCAGCGCACCATCGACGGCCGCGACTACATCCTCGAGCTGCCCTTGCATGCCGACGTCGCCCTGATCAAGGCGCACCGCGCGGACACCATGGGCAACCTGGTCTACCGCAAGACCGCGCGCAACTTCGGTCCGATCATGGCGACCGCGGCCACCACCACGATCGCCCAGGTCAGCGAGATCGTCGAGCCGGGCGGCCTCGACCCGGAGGCCGTCGTCACCCCCGGAATCTTCGTGCGCCGGCTGGTCCGCTGCCCGCCCGCGGCGACCCCCGACCCGCAAGGAGCAGCCGGATGAGCGCGTCGACGACCCCACCGGGCCCGCCGATGCGGGACACCCCGTTGTCCCGTGCCGAGCTGGCCGCCGCCGTCGCTCGGGACATCCCGCGGGGCGCCGTGGTCAACCTGGGCATCGGGTTGCCGACCACCGTCTCGGACCACCTGCCCCCCGAGCGCGGCGTCATCCTGCACACCGAGAACGGGATGCTGGGCATGGGGCCCGCCGCAACTGGCGACCAGATCGACCCCGACCTGGTCAACGCGGGCAAGATCCCGGTCACCGAGCGGCCCGGGGCGGCCTACTTCGACCAGGCGGCGTCCTTCGCGATCATGCGCGGCGGTCACCTGGACATCTGTGTGCTGGACGCCTTCCAGGTCTCGGGTCGCGGCGATCTGGCCAACTGGCACACCGGCGAACCGGACGCCATCCCCGCCGTCGGCGGCGCGATGGACCTGGCCAACGGGGCCAAGGACGTGTTCGTGATGATGTCGCTGTTCACCAGGGACGGCCGGCCCAAGCTCGTCCCCGAATGCACCTATCCGCTCACCGGACTCGGCTGCGTCAGCCGCGTCTACACCGACCACGCCGTCTTCCTGATCAGCGCGGACGGCGTTCGGGTCCGCGAGACCTACGGCATCTCGATCGATGAGCTCCGGTCGCGACTGGCGGTCGCGATCAGCTGAGGCAGTGGTGCCGACACATACATCATCGGAAAGGCATGGGTGATCGGCACATCACTTCCGGGCGCGGGTGGCTCTAGCGTCGCATCGGGAATCACCCGGGCAACGACGCCGACATCGCCCCCAGCACGGAGGATCAATGACGAACCCCAAGCCCCCAGCCGCCACGCCGAGCCGATCGACCATCGTCAAGGTGGTCGGCGCGAGCATGGCCGGTACCACCGTGGAGTGGTACGACTTCTTCCTCTACGGCGTGGCCGCCGCTCTGGTGTTCCCGAAAGTGTTCTTCCCGGCCAGTGATCCGGCGGTCGGCGTCCTGCTGGCGTTGGGCACCTTCGCCATCGGGTTCATTGCCCGCCCCATCGGCGGCCTGGTCTTCGGTCACTACGGAGACATCCTGGGACGCAAGAAGCTGCTGGTCATCAGCCTGCTGATGATGGGGCTGTCGACGTTCCTGATCGGCCTGTTGCCCGGTTATGACGCGATCGGGCTGGCCGCGCCGATCCTGCTCATCGTGCTGCGCCTGGTCCAGGGCTTCGGCCTCGGCGGCGAATGGGGCGGCGCGGTGCTCATCGTGTCCGAGCACGGGGACAAGGAGCGGCGCGGGTACTGGGCCAGCTGGCCGCAGGCCGGGGTACCGCTGGGCCAGCTGATGGCCAACGGATTGCTGGCCCTGCTCGCGCTCGTGCAGAGCGAGGACGCGTTCCTGTCCTGGGGATGGCGGATCCCGTTCCTGATGTCCGCGGTGCTGGTGCTGATCGGGCTGTTCATCCGGCTGTCCATCGAGGAGTCGCCGGTGTTCCGGCAGGCCGCGGAACAGGCGGCGACCAGCGAGGCGGCCGGCACCAAGTCGCACATGCCGATCGTCGAGGTGTTCCGCAAGTACCCGCGTGAGGTCTTCACCGCGATGGGCGCCCGGATCGCCGAGAACGTCTCGTACTACATCTTCACCGTCGTCATCGTCACCTACCTGACCAAGAATCCGCCCGAGCACACCGCGTCCAGCTCGTTCGTGCTCAACGCGGTGCTCATCGGCGCGGCCGTGCACTTCGTGACGATCCCGCTCTGGGGCGCCCTGTCCGACCGGGTGGGCCGCAAACCGCTGTACCTGTTCGGGGCGGTCGGGGTGGCCGTGTGGTCGTTCGTGTTCGTCTTCCTGATCGACACCAAGAGCTTCCCGCTCACCGTGGTCGCGGTGGTCGGCGGCCTGCTGTTCCACGGCGCGATGTACGGCCCCCAGGCGGCGTTCCTGTCCGAACTGTTCGGCACCCGGGTCCGTTACTCCGGCGTATCGGTCGGCTACCAGCTCGCCTCGATCCTGGCCGGCGGGCTGGCGCCGCTGATCGCGGTCGCGCTCTACACCGGCTTCGGCACCGGCTACGCCATCGCCGTGTACGTCTCGGTGGCTTCGCTGCTGACGATCGCGGCGGTCGGCACCTACTCGGAGACCAAGAACCGAGACCTGGCCGACGACCCGGCCTTCCAGCGAGACCAGGCCGCGTCGGTGCCGGCCCAGCGCTAGCGGTTGCCTCCCGGGCCGGGCGCGAGCCGTCCGCCCGCCCCGCGCACCACGAGCCGGACCGGGACCCTCGGTTCGATCCGGTCGTGGTGCGCGGGCGGGCGATCAGGCCTTCCAGGCCACCAGGTTGTTGAACACCGGCGTGGTGATCCGGGTACCGCTGTTGGTGGCCGAGCCGCCGTAGGCGTGCACCGCCACGCCGTACCGGGCCCCGTCGACCACCCGGTAGACCGCGCTGCCGCTCTGCCCGCCGGCGGTGTCGATTTCGTAGTAGACCTTGCGGGCTCCGACGTCGGCGACGCGATTCCAGTGGTACCACTGGGTTCCGGCCGGCTTGTCCCCCGGGTAGCCCGAGATGTTCACCGTCGATCCGCGCAGGGTGTTGTCGGTGTAGGCGCCCAGACCGAACCAGCCGGTCTGGTTGCCCAGGTCGGTCGGCAGGATGATGGCTCCGTAGTCGTACTCGGGATTGCCATCGTTGGTCCACCCGCTCACCGATCGCAGGTTGGCGGTGGTGACCGAGCCGAACGGCAGCGCGCCGCCGTTGCGGCCGGGCATCACCTGGATGCTCTGTACCCACCCGTCGCGGCCGGCCACGCCACTGTTCTTGATGTGGACCACATGTCCGGCCGTGGCCAGCGTGTGCGGTCCGATGAACCAGCCGGTGCCGATCCAGCGCGACCCGTCCCGGGCGGTGATCAGCAGGGACGCGTGGGCGCTCCACGGGTAGGCGGCGGTGTTGGTGATCTGGATCCGGTTGTCCGGGCCGTGCACGGTCTCCGGGCCCAGCATCGGCCCGTACGAGGCCTCCCGATGGGCCGAAGTCCGGTCAGGTCCGGAACGACGTCGTCGAAGGACAGCGCCTGCGCGGCCACCGTGCCCACGGCTTCGACGGCCCCGGCCGCATCCACCACGGCGCCCCGCCCGGTCCCGGGCGCGTCGCTGACCGATTCCTCGAGCACCACGTCCGGATCGGCGCCCTCGGCCTGGCTGGAGACCGGTTGGTGTGGATCGACTTCCGGTGCGCCGCTGTCTCTGCCGGTGTCCCTGCTCGCCATCGCTGACCCCCTTCGGTGGGTGCGGAACACCGTGTCCCGCGCCGACTGCCTGTCCCTCCTCCGATGACCCGACGGCGCAGTCAAATACCCGAAATGAACAGATTGGGCCGAACGGGTTCCCGGACGGGCACTCCCGGATCCGGGGCGGTCGGTCAGTCGCCCAGCCGCAGCTCTCGCCGCGCGTTGCGCTGCACCCGGCCCTGCTGCACCATCCGGGACAGCGAGGCGGCAATGGTGTTCTGGATGTCCGGCCCGGTCCGCTGCCAGCCGAACAACCGGGCCACGGCCACCGGAAGCTGGTCCTCCTCGATGACGATGGCGTCGCGGACGGTGCCGACGACGGCCAGGTCGATCTCCTCGGGCGGAATGGCCAGCGCCGGACGGACGGTCGTGGACTCGGTGGGCACCCGGACGACCGCCAGCGGCGCGCCGTCGACCCGGTAGAAACCAGCCGGGTCCCGCCGGACCTCCTGGCCGTCGACCCGCACCCGGGACAGCACGTACTCGGCGTTGGACCGAACCTGTGCCCCCAACCGGCCGATCCCCCAGGCCTCCCGGAACCGGGCCAGCAGCACCGTCTCGTGCACCGGGGCCTCGGCCCGCAGCGCGCCTTCGAAGAAGCGACGGAGGGCGGGACGGGCCTCGGGGGAACGTGGATCGGCCTGCCGCTCCGACCCGCGGTGGGCCGCCGGCCGGTACGGCTGCGCCCAGCTGGGCACGGCCGGCGGATCCAGCTCGTCGAATTCGATGGCGGCACGCGCGATTTCGGTCACCGAGGACTCGTCAGCGGGATGGCTGCGGCCGGTGTGGGTGACATCGTCGACGCCGGCCCGGTCGGTGGACTGCATGGCCGCCTCGATGGCCGCCCGCAGCCGGTCCTGCTGCGTGGACCGGTCGCGCCACCAGCTCAAACCCCAGATCCGGTGGATCCGCCAGCCCAGGCCGACCAGGACCTGCTCGCGCAGCCGGTCGCGATCGCGCGCCGTGCGCGCGGAATGGTAAGCGGCGCCGTCACATTCGACACCCAGCAGGTACTCTCCTGGACGGTCCGGGTGCAGCACGGCCAGATCGATGCGGTATCCGGCCGCCCCGACCTGGGTGTGCACCGGATAACCCCAGGACCGGATCACCTGGGCCACCTGCTCCTCGAAGACGCTCTCCGCGTCGCCGCCCGAGGCGGGCGCGTCGTGCGCGAGGGCGGCCGCACCGCGGTCGGCGAAGTCCAGGTAGCCGCGCAGGTGCAGCGGCCCGGCCGAACTGACTCCGGTGATCTGGGCCGGGGCGAACGAGCTGACGATCTCCACCCGGCGCCGGGCCCGGGTGATCGCGACATTGAGCCGTCGCCAACCACCTTCGCGGTTCAGCGGGCCGAAGTTCATCGTGAACTTGCCGTGCTCGTCGGGTCCGTAACCGATGCTGAAGATGATCACGTCCCGCTCGTCGCCCTGCACGTTCTCCAGGCTCTTGACGAAGAACCCGCCGAGCCGGTCGTGTTGCTCGAGCAGCTCGGCGACCTCCGGTTCGTCCGACGCCTCGATCGCGGCCCGGACGGCGTCCTCCTGCGCGGTGGAGAAGGTGACCACCCCCAGGGACAGATGGGGTCGGGTGTGCACGTGGTGGGCGACCAGCTCGGCGACCTTGCGTGCCTCCACCGGGTTGTCCCGGGGTCCGCCGCGGCGGTAACGGCCCTCGACCAGGAAGTGCTCGACGCCCAGGTCGGCGCTGTCGAACGCGGCGCTGGGGAAGGTGCGCAGGCTGCCGTCGTAGAACCGGTAGTTCGAGTAGGTGATCAGGTCCTCGTGCCGGCTGCGGTAATGCCAGGTCAGGGGCAGCGAGCTGAGCCCGCCAGCGGCCTTGCACAAATCCAGCACGGACTGGAAGGTGTCCAGCGCGGCCGGGTCCGGCAGCTGCCCCTCGCCGGCGTCGGCGGCCACGTCGAAGTCGGCGTCCTCGGCCCGCGCGAAGAAGTCGGTGGGGGGCAACTGCTTCTGGTCCCCGGCCACGATCAGCTGGTCCCCGCGGTAGATGCAGTTGACCGCGTCCGCCGGGACCACCTGCGAGGCCTCGTCGAAAATGACCGCGTCGAAGCGCATCTCGGGCGTGAGGAACATCGAGACGGTCAGCGGGCTCATCATGAAACAGGGCTTGAGCTCGGTGACCAGGCTGCCGACCTCGTCCAGCAGCTGCCGGATCGGCTTGTGCCGGGTCTTCTTGTTGGCCTCCCGGGTGATGATCTGCGCCGGCCGGCCGGTCAACGACCGCGGCCGCCGCTCGCCGCAGCGGGCGGCGACCAGGGTGTTGGCCTGGTTGACGATCCGCCGGTCCAGCTCCCGGTACTGGGTGACCAGGGCATCGCGTTCGGCCGCCTGGTAGCGGTGCAGCCGCTCGTCCCGTTCGATCGTGGTGTCCAGCCAGGCTCGCAGGGCGGCGGCCTCGATCGCGCCGGGCACCTGCTCGGCCGGGGTCTGGGCGTCGGCGACCGCCTGCACGGCCGGGCCGAGGTGCAGGTCGGTCAGCGCCGTGCGCTGCTGGGCGAAGGTGCACCACTGCGTGATGTCCCCGTAGGCGCTGTCGGCCATCTCGCGCAGGGCCTGGGCCGACTGGCGCAGATCCAGCTCGAGGTCGGCGGCCAGCTCGCGGGCCCGCGGTTCAGTGAAGGCGGCCAGCACCCGGTCGCGGGCCCGTTCCCAGTCCTCGATGGCCCCGCCGAGCAGACCCGAGTCCAGGGTCAGCGACGACAGCCGTTCCGCGGTCGCCGGACTGACCGACCCACCGGCGACCTCGCGCACCTGACGGGCCCATTCGATCGCGGCATCCATCGCCGCCCACTCGGTGTCGGCCCCGGTGTAACCGGGCCCGAGCAGCTCTTCGTCCTGGGCGCGGGTGCTCTCGATGGCTCGCTCGTATTCGGCCCGGCGGCGGGCGGCAGTGAGCGCGGCCCGCGCCTGGGCCAGGCTGATGGGCCGGCCGCACAGGTCGGCCACCTGCCCGGCCGCGGCCAGCGGTTCGCGCAGGTCCGCCGCCCGGTCGGTGCACCAGCGGGCGGTATCGGCCAACGACAGGTGCTCGATCTGCCGCACCGCCGGCTGATCCAGCGCCGCCGTGGTGGACCGGATCCAGTCGGCGACCCGATCGGTCAACCGCCGGGCGACCAACGTCAGCCCCGGGTCGGGAGTCCCACCGTCGGCCAGCTGGCGGGCCAGCCGGGCCGGGTCGACCGCCGCGCCGGCCAGCCCGACGGCCCGACGGGCCGTCTCCAACGCGTTGCCGACCCGGGCGAAGTCGGTATCCAACCGGGTGTAGGCCCGACCCAGCGGCGGCGCGAACTGCTGCTCCTTGGTGGTGAGCTCGCGGGTCGCCGCCTGCCAGGCCACCGCGTCGGGAAGCCTTTCGATGACCCGCTTGTCGACCTTGCCGCGGACGGTGACGGCCTTGAGGGTGCGCCGGTCGGCCCGGGACTGACCGGAGAAGCGCCCCCATCCGTGGTGCGACTCGCGGAACCGGGTGTTCAGCGCCGCCAGGTCCAGACCCAGGGCCTCGTCGGTGAACACCTCGCGCATGCTGCGTTCGTGCTGGCGGACCAGATCGGTGAGCGGACCCAGCACGGTCATGGACTCCCCGACCGCCGCCTGCATCGCCGGGTTCAGCCAGCCGGGTTGCGGCTTGGCCGGGTTCTCGGCCAGCAGCGCCAACTCGGCGTACGCCCGGGCCCGGCCCAGCGTGAGTCCTCGGTCGGGCAGCCCGAGCAGCCCGGCCAGGTGGATGGCGTCCTCATCGATGCCCGCGAGCCGGGCCGGGGCGGAGTCCAGGAAGTCCAGCAGCCCGCCGGCGACGTCGGTGGTGGTCGTCTCCGTCGGGGCCCACATCAGCTCCCGCAGACCGGCGAGGACCTCCAGCGCAGGGTCGTCCACCTGTGCCGCCCGCGGGCCGACGATCCCGCCCAGTTCGGCTCGCGCGGCGGTCAGCTGTCCACCCAACGACTTTCGGGCGGCGAGCCGCTCGACCACCGGGGCCAGGTCGGGCAGGAACAACCAGGCGTCGGCCACCGGCGGGCGCCGTTCGGCCAGTTGCAGCAGCCGCACCCGGCCCCGCAGCGCGGGCAGGCTCATCGGCAGCACCAGCCCGGTGTCGTCGTCGACGCTGGCCCCGATCATGGCGACGCCATCGGCGGAGGACGCGGCATCGGTCACCGCGGCGATCAGCTCGGCGATGGTGAACTCGGTGTGGTTGTCCTGCGCCAGCTCTCGCCAGCCGAACGCCTCCCCGTCGAGCACCGGGCGCCAGTTCCGGGACAGGGTGTCGGCCCGGTCGGCGATCCGGCGCAGTGTCGTGTCGTCCAGGGCGGCCCAGAAGTCCGCGGTGGGCAGTGAGCGGGCGACCAGCGGAAGCTCGCTGAGCTCGCCCAGCACACCGAACACCGAGCGACCCAGCGGTTCTCGGACCTCGTTCATCGCCGTGGCGTACTGCGTGAGCTGCTCGCGCATCGCGACGAGCAACCGGCGGTCGTTGTCGGTGAACAGCGCCTTGGTGGCCACCTGCTGCTGCAGCGTGCGGTAGAGGTCGTCGACGACGTTCTTGCGGGTCGCCGCGTGCGAGTGCAGCTCGAACAGGAACGAGCCGAGTTGGGCCTGGGTCAACCGGTCTCGCACCACGTCCAGCGCGGCGGCCTTCTCGCTGACGAACAGCACCGTCTTCCCGGCGGCCATCAACTCGGCGATGATGTTGGCGATCGTCTGGCTCTTGCCGGTGCCCGGCGGGCCGTCCATGACGAAGCTGCGCCCATCGCGGGCCGAGACGATGCACGCTCGTTGGCTGCTGTCGGCGTCCAGGATGCTGGCCAGCTCCTCGGCCGGATACTGCTGGTCCAGGCTGGCCGGGTCGGGCGGGTCGAACGCGAGCTCTCCGGAGGCCGGGGCGTCGGGCCCCAGACCCAGCAACTGGACCTGGGCGTGGGCCAGGATCCTCGCCGCGTTGTCGGTGAGATCCCGGTACATCGCCTCCTTCTGGAAGCTGAAGGTGGTCAGCACCGACCGGTCCAGCACCGCCCAGCCGGGCCGATCGCCGATCGCCTGGGTGATGGCCGTCCGCAGCCCGGCCAGGTCCAGATCGTCGGCGTCGAAGGCCGGCAGCTCGATCCCCAGCTCACTGAGCTTGAGCCGCAGCGTGGGGTTGAGCACCGGGTCCTCGTCGTTGCGCCGCAGGGTGAACGGTTGGTCGCGGGCCGCTCGGGTCAGCTCGACCGGAACCAGCACGACCGGGCTGGTGACGGTGGCGTTGTCGTCCGGGTCGATCCACTGCAGCATCAACAGGCCGGTGTAGAGCGTCCACAAACCGCGGTCGGCGTACAACTGGCGGGCGATGACGTCCAGCCGACGCAGCGACCCCTCCAGCTCGGCGGGGCGTTTGTCGGCGACCTCGATGCCGTGCTCGACCGGCCGCCCGTACTGCGCGCGGCTGGTGTCCGGGGTGGCCGGTGCGGTCGGTGCCGGGGTCGGTGTGCTGGGGGCGTCGACGGCCAACGGCAGGCTCGGCTCCGGCACCCGGGTGAACAGCCGGGTCGGTCGGGCCGACAGCAGGATGGCCAGGTCGTCCGGACCCGGATCGACAAGCTCCAACGATGCGGTGCGGGTGTGCTTGAAGTAGAGCTGCCGCTGCCGGCGGTCCAGGGCCACCAGCTGGCGGCGCCAGGCGTCGAGCTGACGGCCGAGCTTGTCCGCCTGCGCCGAGCTCAGCGTCGGCGTCGGTCCGTCCGGCATGCGTCTCCCTCGTGCCATGGCTGAGATCTCATCGTTCCATCCGCCTCTGACACAGCGACGGTCCCCCGCCGCAGGATGACCGCTGCACTCACCCCGCGGCCGCCGCGGCGTCGGCCAGCCGGGTGACATAGACGCCCAGCGCCGCCTGGGTGGCCCGGAGCAGCGGGACGTCCAGGCCGGCTGCGTCGGCCCGCTCGACCAGGTCGTCGATGATCGCCGAGCTCTCCACCGGCCGTCCGGCCAACCGGTCCTTGTCCATGGAGGCCCGGTTCTGCGAATCGGTCGCGGTCAGCACGGCCAGGTCGCCGGCCACCTTCTCCGCTGACGGCCGGTGGCCGGCGGCCTGCGCCACCGACGCGGTTTCGGCCAGCAGGGCCCGCGCGGTGCGCGGGCCGCCGGGCGCGCGCGCCGTCTCCCCGACCGAGCCGCCGGAGAGGATGGTGAGCGCGGCGAACGCGGCCAGAAACACCCACTTGGCCCACATCTCGTCGCGGACGGCTGTGGACAGGGTGACCCGGAACCCGCACCCGTCGGCCTGCTCGTGGAAGCGGCGGACCCGGTCAGTGCTCGACCCGTCCAGTTCGCCATAGGTGAGGGCGGCGGGCACCGGTCCGGCGCCGATCCGGCCCTGCTCGTCCAGGTAGGCGGAGACGAAAGCGAAGCCGCCGAGGACGTTCTCGGCACCGAACCGCGCCGTCAATCGGTCGATATGGCGCATGCCGTTGAGCAGCGGCAGCACCGCCGCTCCCGCGTCCACCGCGGGAGCGATCGCCTCGATCGCCGATTCCAGGTCGTAGGCCTTCACCGCGAGCAAGACGATGTCGAACGGGCCCGCCTCGCACAGCTGATCGGCAGTGACGACCGCGACCGGGACGGCGCGGACCTGGTCTTGCGGGCCCCCCGGGATGCCCACCAGCTGCAGGCCGTCCGCCGCCAGGGCGGCGGCCCGCGGCGCGCGGACCAGGAACGTGACGTCCCGGCCGTGTTGGGCCATCAGACCGCCGAACAGACCGCCCACGGCTCCCGCCCCGACTACGAGAATGCGCATCTGGTCAGTCCTTTCCCGACACCAGCCCGGCCCGACCGGGTCAGCCCGACGTCGGCAGCCGGGTCAGCCGGTCCTGCAGCAGCGGCAAATGAACGCCGACGCCGACGATCTCGTCCGGCTCGGTGGCACAACTCGGGGCCGCCAGCGCCGCCTGCAACCGGGCCGCCGCCTGCGGCGCGGGCAGCGGCGTGATCGCGAATCCGCGGGTCGTGGCCGCCTGACGGACCTCGCGACGCAGCACCTGGGCGTCGTCGACGACGAACAGGTCCTGGACGCCACCGCCACGACGGTGGTCCACGACCACGACCACGGCATGGCCGGTGTCGGCCCGCCGGAACTCGAGAACCAGGGATTCCTGAGCTGCCTCGACGTAGGCGAAGGCGGCCGCGAACTCGGCCCGGTCCAGGTCGGCGACCCACGGCTGGTCGGCCAGGCCGGCCTCGAGCAGATCCTGCGCGCTACGGCGGGCGGTCGGCCGGACCACCGGCGGTCCCAGGTGGGCCAGGCACCGGCACATCGCCAGGGCCTCCGGCCGACCGGTCGCCGCGACTTCGCGGAGCAGGAAGTCCATGGCGTCGATCTGGCACGGCGAACCGTCGGCGGCCGCGTGGAAGGAGTGCAGAAACTCGCCAGCGCAGATCTCGGCGGCCAGCGCGCCGACACCCGGTTCAAGCAGGTCGGTCCACTGCGCCAGCATGGGTTCGAGCACGTCACCGGGGGCACCGAAGGCGCCGATCTCCTGCAACCAGGTCGCCAGCGCCGGCAGGTCGTCACCGAACTCCGCCACTGCCTGGGTGAGGTCGGCGGGTGCCCCCAGGTCGGCCAGCAGTCGACAGATGTCGGCCGCGGTGATGTCCTCCGACGCCGGGTCCGGGGCGCCGTGCGCGGCCGGCGTCCGGAGCGGGTCGGCCGGCTGCGCGGTCGTGGGGCGGCCATCCCGACGACGGACCGGCGGGGCCGGCTCGCATCGGTCGGACAGGCTCAACGCCGACCCGGTCTTGCCCCGGCGAGCCCCGGCGTGCGTCGAGGGATCCGGCACGGCCTCCAGGTGACGGCGCGACGGCGGGCGGCTGCTCACTTGGCCCATGATGCCAGTGCCGGCGGGCGGCGGCGTGTCGCCAGCAGTCGCCGCAGGATTACCAAGTCTGCGCTCCTTCTCGGCTCGCCCCGGATCGGGCGCCTGCCGTTCTGCCGTCGGCCTAGGCGAGGCGCGAAAGCGCCGCGGCGTCTACGAGCCGGCCCGACGCTGCTCCGAGTACCTCGGAGCCATCGACTCCATCTGCTCCATGACCAACTCGATGGCCCCCTGGGCCTTATCCGGGGGGTACTTGTGAATCGCCAACAGCCGGCGGATCGAAGACCGCAGGCGGGACCGAACGTCCTCGCGAACGGTCCAGTCGGTGCGGATGTCGCGTTGCATGACCGTGACCAAGTCCCGGGCGATGTCGGCCAGCTTGCCCTCGCCGAGCACGTCGATCGCGGAGGGGTTCTGCGCGACCGCGTCATAGAACGCGAGTTGATCCTCGTCCAGCGGGGGCGAGAAGTGCTGCCCGCGCCCCGCTTCGGCCTTGATCTCCTGAGCCATGGCGACCAGTTCGGCGATCACCTCGGCCGAGGTCAGCTGCTGGTTGGCATACCGGATCATCAGCTCGGCGATTCGTTCGCCGAACGCCCGCTGGCGCACCAGGTTATGCCGGGACACCTTGCCCGATTCCTCGGCGACCAGCTTACGCAGCGCCTCGATGGCCAGGTGCGGGTTGCGGGCCTGCTGCGCCTTTCGGGCGAAATCCGGGGTCAGGTCGGACAGCGACGGCTTCGGAATCCCGGCCGCCTGGTAAATGTCCATGATTTCGCCCGATGCGGTCGACTCGGCGATCAGCGACGAGAGCAGCAGCTCGATCTCCTCGGGGACCGGCTCGCCGTTGGCCTGGCGTTCGTCGGCGTCGAACTTGCCCATGTAGATGCGAACCTCTTCGTAGAACTGCACGTCCCACTTCTGGTCCGCCAGTCCGGGGTCGCCGGCCGCCAAGGCCCAAGCCCGGGTCAGCCGCCCGGCCGTTTGCCGGAACTGCGACCGCAGTGGTTCTTCACCCTCGGCGACCTGATTGCCTGGGGTCTCGGGACTCCGCAGGTAGTTCGCCGTGGCGGTCGCCGCGATGGCGTAGGACTTGGGCTGGCGAGGAACGATGAGTCTGCGCCAGTCGAAGCCGGCCAGCATCGTCTCGATGCCCTGCAGCAGTTCCTTGACCAGCACAACGGCTTCTCCGGTGTCCCGGCCGAGCGGTTTGTTCTGCTGATCCTGCTGGGTGTATTCGGACAGAGCTTGCTGCAGATTGTCGGCCAGCGGCGCATAACCGACCAGGAGCCCAGCGTCCTTCTCCTTGAATGTGCGGTTGACCCGGGCCAGGGTCTGCATGAGCAGCGCTCCCTTGAGCGGGCGGTCCAGGTACAGGGTGTGCAGGGGCGGCGAGTCGTAACCGGTCAGCATCATGTCCTTGACGATGACCAATTCGAGCTCATCGTCGACCTCGCGGAGCCGCTGCTTGATCGTCGCGTTGTCACTCGCGCGCCGTCGGTGCTTCGCGATCAGTCCCGTGTCGGACGAGTCCGACGAGTAGACGACCTTGATGACGCCCTGGTGCAGGTCGGGCGAGTGCCAGTTCGGGCGCAGCGCGATGATCTCCTCGTACAGCCGGGCGCAGATCTCCCGGGTGCCGCCGACGATCATCGCCTTGCCGTGCGCGCCGATCAACGGTCGCATCGCGGTGCGCCGTTGCTCCCAGTGGTCGACCAGGTCGCCGGCGAGCGCACGCAGCCGGGCCGGCGCGCCGTAGACCGCGTTGATCACCGCCACGCCTTGTTCGATCTTGGTCCGCTCGACGTCGTCCAGGCCTTCGGTGGCCTGGTCGGCGGCTTCGTTGAGCTGCTCCTGGGTGACGCCCTCGGCCAGGCCGACCTTGATCAGCCGAGGTTCGAAGTACACCGGCACGGTGGCGCCGTCCTGGACCGCTCGGCTCAGGTCGTAGATGTCGACGTAGTCGCCGAACACGTCGCGGGTGTTGCGGTCGTCGAAGGAGATGGGGGTGCCGGTGAACGCGATCAGGGTGGCGTGCGGCAGCGCGTCGCGCAGGTGCCGGGCGTAGCCGTCAAGGTCGTCGTAGTGGCTGCGGTGCGCCTCGTCGACCATCACAATGATGTTGCGGCGATTGGACAGCAGGGGGTGATCCGAACCGGACAGCTTCTCGTCGCCGGTCTTGCTGAATTTCTGCAGGGTGGTGAAGTAGATGCCGCCGCTGATCCGGTTGGACAGTTCGTCGCGGAGTTCCAATCGCCGACGGATCTGCTGGGGTTCTTCGGGCAGCAGGCGGCTGACCCGGAAGCTCTGAAACAGCTGGCCGTCCAGTTCGGTGCGATCGGTGATGACGATGACGGTGGGATTGAGCAGCTTCGGCGCGGTGATGACCAGGTTGGTGTAAAGCTCCATCTCCATGGACTTTCCGGAGCCCTGGGTGTGCCAGACGACGCCTGCTTTCCCGTCGCTCTCGACCGCGTCGATTGTCTTGGCGAGCGCCTTGCTGACCGCGACGTACTGATGCGGCTTGGCGATGCGCTTGCTCAAGCCTTCGGCGCCCTCGTCGAACGCGGTGTAACTGCGTTGCAGGTCAAGGAAGCGGTCGTGGGTGTAGAGGCCGTGCAGGGCGACCTCGATGGCGGTGTCGGCGTTGCCCTGCGCGTCGCGGTCGCCAGGATTGACGACGGCGCCGTGCTCGTCGACGTTCCACGGCGAGAAGTGGTGCAGCGGGGTGAAGGGGGTGCCGTACTTCGCGGTGATGCCGTCGGAGACGATGGTGAAGACGCAGAAACGGAAGGCCATCGGGAACAGCCCGAGATAGTTCTGCAATTGCGTGTGAGCGGACGCCAGATCGGCGTACTTGCTGCCGGCCCGTTTGAGTTCGACGATGGACACCGGCATTCCGTTGCAGTACAGCACGATGTCGAAGCGACGCTCGAACTCCCCCTGGAAAATGGTGACCTGGCCGACGGCGAGCCAGTCGTTGGCCTCGGGGTCCTGACTGACCAGGCGGATCGTCGGATTCTGTTCGGCGCCATCGTGATCGATGTAGGTGATCCCCCGGTATCCCTCGGCGACCGCCATGTGCAGCCGGTAGTTCTCGGTGATCGCGTCATTTGACGTCGGCGTGACGATCTCGGCAAGCGCCTGCTGCAGATACTGCTCGGGCACCTCCGGGTTCAGCCTTCGCATCGCGGCCAGCATGCGGGACGGGATGTGCAGGTCCTCCCACTTCTCCCGCTCTCCACTGCCCGGTGCGACGTCCTTGCCGTGCACTGGTTGCCAGCCGAGTTCGCCCAAGGTGTCCAGAGCGAGCTGTTCCCATTCGCTCTCGCTCATTCCCCCGTGTAAGCCCATCGTGCCCCCAATTATTCGTTCAGTCCGTGGTGTCGCTGTTGTCCGTCTGGCTCGAACTCGGATCGGACAGCTCGGCCTCGATCTCCTCGATGCTGGGCAGGCTCGATGCCAGGTCGTCCGGCAGCGCGGTGGAAATTGCGGTGGTCCAGTCGGAGACGCCGATCGGCGAGGAGTAGCCGCGCAGCGCCCACTCGGCGACCACATCGTTCTTGCCCTTGCAGAGCATCAACCCGATGGTCGGCTCGTCCGTCGGGTGGGCGAGCAGGTCGTCGACCGCAGCCATGTACATGCCCAACTGGCCGAGGAAGCCGGGCTCGAACTTCACGGCCTTGAGTTCGATGACGACGTATCGCCGCAGCTTCAGGTGGTAGAAGAGCAGGTCGCAGTAGAACTCTTCGCCGTCCACCTCAAGTCGCACCTGCCGGCCGACGAAGGCAAATCCCTGCCCGAGTTCGAGCAGGAACTTCCCGACGTGCTCTACCAGCCCGGTCTCGAGCTCCCGCTCTCGGCTGCGCTCGGTGAGATCGAGGAAGTCGAACACGTACGGGTCCTTGGTCGCCTGCTGGGCCATGTCCGAGTCGGCGGGCGGCATGGTGCCGGCGAAGTTGGTGATCGCCCGGCCCTTGCGATCGTGCAACTTGAGGTCGATCTGCAGGGCCAGGATGTCCCGGCTCCAGCCCGCTTCAATGGCCTCGGCGGCGTACCAAAGCCGCTGCTCAGGGTCGTGCAGCTTCTCCATCAGAGCGATCTGGGACCACCACGGCAGTTGTGCAAGGGTCCCTTGCACAACTGCCGGGTCGGGCCAGGCCTCGGCGAACTTCCGCATGTACTTCAGGTTGCGCGGCGAGAACCCTTTAGCGTCCGGGAACCGCCCTTTGAGGTCGGCCGAGAGCCGGTCGATGACCCTGGTGCCATAGCCCTCCTGCTCCTGCCGGTCCAGGATGTCCCGGCCGATCGCCCAGTAGCTCAGGACCAGCTCCCGGTTGACCGCCCCGGTCGCCCGCTGCCGGCCAGCGGTGATCCGACCGGCGACCGAGTCCAGCAGTTCTGGGTACCACCCGGGCAGGCCGACGTGGCTCGGGGTCGGCGGGAAGCCAGTGCGATCTGGGAGGTCGTTCGCGGACACCTACACCACCGCCTCCACCTGCTTTTCGGCGTCCTTGACGCGGAGCCTGCCGGACATGAGGTGCGGGAGGAGAGTGTCGCGAAGTTCGGCCAACTCCGTATTTTCGACCAGTGCGTGTCGCGCTACCGCATGGATTGCCTCCACTCGCTCATCGAAAGCCCGCAGGACACGCCCGGCGGGGACCCGAACCGGAAGGCTTCGGAACCTACCCCGACTCAGCTCCAGGAAGGTCGCCCCATTAGCATGCGAGATGAACTCGTCGACCCGGTCACGCATCGTGTGGAAAAGCCACCATTTCATCTGGGGATCTTCGGGAACGACGACAATGAATCCTTGATTGACCGCCACCGGCCGTTGCGCAATCGCAAAGGCTCCGATCGTAGCGCGCGAGGTCATCAGAATGGCGCCCCGCGGGAAGAGTGCCGACGCGCAGTTGTCCAGACCAGACAGGGTGATCGATCGAGCCGTGCGCTCCAAGTACGGGCCAGGCAGTGCCGTCAGGTCAGTCGGCGTTGCCCAGGCGATGGGCCCGTCCCAATACCCGGGCACCTTCGTGGAAGGTGTTCCACCTCCACCGATAGCGGCCACCTTCTCAAAAGTCGTTTCATCGAACGTTGCATCAATAGATACATCACGGAAGCACTCCGTAGCCAATTCGCCAGCAGTCGAAGCCATCTTGGAGTTGCCGGCGATCTTATCGTCGAGCGCGCCCAGCACCTCCGCGATCGCCATCTGATCGGACAATCGGACATGAACGTCCAGGTGCAGCTTTCCGAAATCGCCCTTCTTAAAGTGAGGAATCATTGTCCCGACATGCATATTCTCGATTCGAGCGCGCACCTCCTGATTCTTGAGGGCATAGTATAGATAGTGCGGATTCACGATTCGAGAGTTCGCACGCAACGCCACCATGTCTTGCGCGATACAAAACGGCACTGGGTCCGGAACCATCGCGATTCGTCCCGGCGAACCCTTACATACGAAGACGATGTCACCCGGCTCTGGATGACTGCGAAACCAATCGCGGTAGGTGGCCTGCGAAACGTACCGTACGTTCTCAAACACCGGATAAAGACTATCGTCTTTGACACAGTTTGTCGCGATCAAAGGAAAGCCCTCCGCCTCGGTGGGACACGAGCGGCCTCGGTTATCGACGATGAAGGTGAGCAGACTGGGCAGAGTGCGAGGTTCGATTCCGTTCACAGCCGTCCCAGCCGTTGGCGAACGACCTTGGCCAGTCGCTCCGACTCGTCGAACTGGTCGAACAACTGCTTCGTCAGGCGATCGATCTTCTCCTCGATCGGCTCCCCGTCGTCCTCGACCTCCGCCGCCCCCACATACCGCCCCGGCGTCAGCGCGTAATCGGCGGCCTTGATCTCAGCCAGCGTCGCCGAGTAACAGAACCCGGGCTTGTCGGCGTACTCCAGCCCCGCCGCTCGCGCCGAGGCTGTCCCCCGCCACGCATGGAATGTCCCGGCGATCAAACCGATGTCGTCGTCGGACAGCGACCGCTCGGCCCGATCCACCATGTTCCCCATTGACCGCGCGTCGATGAACAGCACCCGCCCGGACCGGTCCACCGACCCGCCGGTACCGACGGTCTTGTCCTTGGCGAAGAACCACAGGCAGACCGGAATCCCGGTGGACCGGAATAGCTGGGTGGGCAGGGCGACCATGCAGGACACCAGGTCGGCCTCGACCAGTTGGGCGCGGATGGCACCTTCCCCGCCGGATTGGGTGGACATGGAGCCGTTGGCCATCACCACGCCGGCGGAGCCGCCGGGGGCAAGCTTGGAGATGATGTGCTGGATCCAGGCGTAGTTGGCGTTGCCGGCCGGCGGAACGCCGAACTTCCAGCGGGGATCCTTATCGTTGCGGGCCCAGTCCTTGATGTTGAACGGCGGGTTCGCCAGCACGTAGTCGGCCTGTACATCGGGGTGGATGTCACGGGCGAAAGTGTCGCCCCACCGCGGTCCGAGGTTGCCGCTGAGCCCGTGGATGGCCAGGTTCATCTTGGCCATCCGCCAGGTGCGCTCGTTGAGTTCCTGCCCGTAGACGGAGATCTCGGAGCCCTCCCGGTGGTGGGCCTCCAGGAACTTCTCGGTCTGCACGAACATGCCGCCGGACCCGCAACACGGGTCGTACACCCGGCCCCGGGTCGGCTCCAGCACCTCGACCAGCACCCGGACCACGCTGGCCGGCGTATAGAACTCGCCACCCCGCTTGCCCTCGGCCTTGGCGAACTTCTCCAGGAAGTACTCGTACACCTCACCCAACAGGTCGCGGGCTTTGGTTGCGCCTTGTCCCGTGAACCGGGCGCTGTTGAACAGGTCGAGCAGTTCACCGAGGCGGCGCTGATCAACGTTGTCGCGGTTGTAGATCCGCGGCAGCGTGGCCCGCAGCGATGGGTTCGCGTCCATCAGGTAGTCCATGGCCTCATCGATCAGCTGTCCGACCTGCTTAGGCGGCTCGTTGCCGACAGCCGGGATGCCCTTGGCGTGCTGAGCCAGGTACGACCAGCGGGCGTCCCGGTTGACCCAGAACACCCCGTGGCCGCGGTACTCGTCGACGTCATCGAGGAAACCGTCGATCTGGTCTTCATCGATCCCGTCGGCCTCGAGCTCGGCCCGGATCTGCTCCCGCCGCTCGTCGAACGCGTCGGAGACGTACTTAAGAAAGACCAGGCCAAGGATCACGTCCTTGTACTGCGAGGCGTCCATGGAGCCGCGGAGCTTGTCGGCGGCCTTCCACAGGGTGTCCTTGAGTTCCTTCATCGTGGAGGCAGCGGGTGGTGTCGAAACAGCCGGCGTGACCGCCGTACTTGCCTTCCGTCCGCGGGGCGGCATGGTCGTCAAGTTCCCTTCGTCGGTTCGGTTGTGGTGGTCAGGGTGACAGCGCCGTCGGTGGCACCGCGGGCCAGCAGCCGGGCGAGATCCTCGGCGTCGTGCCGGCGCCGTTCGAGGTCGACCCGATACTCCTCGATCTCCGCGAGGGCCTGGTCGAGCACCGTCGCCTGGTCGGACGGAAGCCGACGCAGCGGCCACCCGCGCCAGGCCTTCGCTCCTTCCGGCCGCGCGTTGATGTCGGCGGCGAGCAGGCGGGCGGCCAGCCCGGAGTCGGGGCGGGCGATGCGGGCAATCCGCGCGGGGTAGGTCACGACCGCGCTGCCGTTGGTATCGACCAGCGCACCCGGCCGCGGGGAGCTCGTGAAGACCACGTCGCCCGGCTCCGTGAACTGGACCGCCGGATGGCGGGCAATCACGGCGAGCCGATCGACCGTCCGATCCCCCACGCGGGCGGCGCCGCACACTTCCGACTCGCCCAGGAGGATAACCCCGCCGGGGCCGAGCCCGGTGTCCAGCCGCAACCCGGCCAGGATCCGAACGTCACCGCGGTCCTTGGCCGCACCGAGCGTGGTGATCGGGATGAGGTTCTGGAGATGGCTCGCCACCGCCATCTCCGGCACGGTTGGCGCCGCCAGCGGGCGGGCGATGCCCTCAACAATCTCCGTGATGCGCAGCACCAAGTCGGCCCCAGAGACCGGCCGGGCCTGACCGGGACCGACGACCTCGACGATCGAACCGGCGGTGGCCAGGACCCGGCGCACCATGACCGGGCGCAGGAAGCGGAAAGGGTGTGTTCGTGCGATTGCGGGCGACGAGGTGCTGGCCACGAGGTCGGTTACCAGGTCGTCGATCACCGCGTTGCTGAGCGCGGCGTTGCTCAGATCACCGACGAGCATCTGCGGCTCGTCGGGTGATGGGTCGTGCCGACGCCCGAACAGCATCAATGCCAGTCGCTCGCGCGGTTTAGCCGCGACCAGCCCGGCCGGCAGCCGCACGACCGCGCGCAGCGTCGGGAAGCGAATCAGCCGGTCCCTGGCCATTCGCGCCCCGGGATCACGGAGCCGATCGGTCAGCACGGCGGCTGGTGCTGCGACCAGGAATCGCTGCTGGGGGGTGGTGCCGAGAAGCAGATCGGTGACGGCGTTGAGCATCTCCGCCGCCGCCACGTCCGGCTGCCCCGGGCTCGGGTATCGGGCGAGCAGGATCGCCTGGTCCGGCTGGTCGCCGGAAGCGTCGCTACCCGCTCCGTCCGCGCGATGAACGCCGTGTACCCGCAGCCGGCGCCGGGCCAATCGGGCTGCCGCGTCGTTTGATCGGCCGGTGAACACCGTCAGGTCACGCGCGCCGGCCCGCTCGGCGACCGCGAGGAGGAGATCGCTCCCGCCAGGGGTCGGGTCGACAACGGTCAGCGACTCGTGCCCGGCGCCGTCGGCCAGTGCGATCGCGGCGGACCCGATGAGTTCGTGGGCCGGCCCAGTCAAGGCCACTGTGCTCTGTGCGGGGACATGGCGACGGAATCGCTCGCCGATCAGCTTCTCCAACGCCGCAGCGGGGTGGTAGGCCGCGTCGACCAGCAGGTCGCAGTAGTGGGCCAGGGCGCCGATTCGTCCGCCGAGCTCCTCGATCTCACCGAACAGCAGATCATTGTCCGGGTCGGCCTCGTCAGCCAGGTCCAGGATGTCCCCGGCGGCCGTCTCACCGAAGGGGCTTCCGACTATCGCCGTCAAGCACAGCAGTGCGGTCAGACCGAAAAAGACCTCCTGATCGCCGGCGGGCGAACCGCCATCGATGCTGGCAAACGCGGCCAAATCCGCTCGTGCTTCGGGGTTGTTGCCTCGACCGGTGGCCTCGAGCCACTCGACTACCTGCCGACCGTCGAACCACTCCTGACCGTCCAGGGTCTCGACGGGTGCGGGGAACGGGTGGTCGGTACCGGTGCTACGGGTCCGCCATACCGAGACGACCGGGCGTTGCACAAGAGCGAGTGCGGCGACGTCGGCCAGCCCGAGTCGAAGGTCCACTGCCGACAACGCAGACATCGTTGAACATCCCCCTTCGAGCTCGGCTGCGACCAGTCAACCGTCCCGCGCTCGCCGGGTCAATCGCGGAAGTGATAACCCCCGTTATCACGCTATCGGGATGACGTTGGTCGAATGCGACTTGAGGCTGGTGACCAGTCGTCCATCACTCGTCTCGACCACGGAGGAACCCATGACCAGCATCGCCACCGGGCCGGCCTCGGCCCACTACGACACGCACCACGACGCAGTCGTCATCGCGTCACTGTCGATCACCGAACCGGTGGTCGTCACCGAGTCGCGCCGGTGGGCCACCGGGCACCGCGGCCCCATCGTCACCCCGGCCGACATGGGCGATGCCGATCTCGCCGCGTTCGTCACCCAGGCGATCACCATCGGCGTGCATGCGATCGCCGGCGCCGGCGGCGTCCAGGACCAGATCCGCCTCGACACCCTGGTCGCGCAGGTCGGGGACCGGACGGCCGAGGCCAGTAGCAAAGCCGCAGCCGCGACTGCCGACGCCGTCACGGCCGCCACCTCAGCGATGGAGCGCGCCTCGACCGAGGCCAGGAAGGCCATCACCGATGCGGGAATCGCCGCCCGGCGGAGTTTCTCGGACAACGTGGAGGGCGCCCGCAAGTCGCTGGCTGACGAGGTCGGCCGGCTGCTCGGTGGTGAGAACCCCGAGCTGTTGGCTCGGCTCGGACCGGTCCTGGACCGCTTCGGTCGGGACTTGGACGACCGCGCCACCAAGCAGACCGCCGACCTGATCGAGCGGGTCACTCGGCAGTTCGATCCGGCCGACCCGACCTCGCCGATCGCCAAGCACAATGCCGAGCTCACCCGGCAACAGCAGGAGCTCAGCCAGTCTCTGGACAAGAACCATCGGGAACTGGAAGCCAAGGTCGAGGAGCTGACGGCCGCGGTCCGGCAGGCCCACGCCGCCGCGGAGGCAGCCGCCGCCACCGCGAGGCTCACCACGCTCAAGGGAGGCACCTTCGAGCAGCGAGTCCACGAGTTAATGGACGGGATCGCCGCCGGTCTGGGCGACGAATACGCCGCCACGGGCACTCGCCCCGGCGCCGTGCCCCGGAGCAAGAAGGGTGACGGGGTGCTCGCGGTGGACGGCGGTGCCGTCAACGTCGTCATCGAGATGACCGATTCGAAGCGGACGTCCTGGAACAGCTACCTGGACGAGGCCGAACGCAACCGGACGGCGCTGGCGTCGCTGGGTCTGGTCCGCAGCCCCGACCAGCTGGGGGGCCGCACCATCCAGACGATCACCGCCCGCCGAATCGTCATGGCCTTCGACCCCGAGTACGACGACCCGGCCATGCTGCGCACTGTCGTCCAGATGTTGCGGCTGGCGGCAGTCGCCGCGGATGCGCGGCGGGAAGACGCGGAGATCGACACCGCGCGCGAGAAGCTCACCGAAGCAATCGATCTGCTCGGCCGCATCGACGAGGTCAAGCGATTGGCCGGACTGGTCGGGAGCAACGCGACCAAGATCGACAAGGAGGCGGACGGACTCCGGTTGGGGCTGGACCGGCTGCTCGGGCAGGCGATGACCGCGTTGACGGGAGCCTCTGGCACCGAATCCGCAGCTGCCTGAGCCGGGCCGGGCGTCCCGGAGCCGCAGCGGGGTCGGCTCCCGGACGACCCGATCGGGTGCATTCGAATTCGTCGAGCCATTCTGCGTGACGAAACGACATCCCATTCATCCCATTGCTGAATCACGACCCGACCATCGCGAAGGAGCGATCGTGAGTACCACCCCAGGGGGAATGCAGTACCCGGGATTCCCGGAACCACCGCCGGCCATCCAGACCAAGAAATCCAGCCGCGGCAGGATCGTGGCGATCGCGGCCATGGTCGTCGCGCTCGTCGCCGCCGTTGCTGTCGGCCGGGCGTCGGCCACGAGGAGCGCCGGGCAGCCGGTCGCGGCGCCGGCCACCGTTACGTCCATGGCACCACCAGGAACCGTGACCGCCACCACCACCGCGACCGCGACCGTCACGGCCGCTCCGACCACGATCACGGCACCACCGGTCAGCGTCACGACGACCGTCACCGTGACAGAGGCGGCGGCCGGACCCTCCACGACCATCAAGGACGGGATCAATCTGGTGGGCGTCGACGTCCAGCCCGGAACGTACCGATCGGAGAACGGGGACTGCTACTGGGCACGGCTGTCCGGGACGAGCGGCTCACTGAACGACATCATCTCGAACAGCAACGGTGCGACCGTGGTGACGATCGACCCGTCGGACCGGGCGTTCGAGTCCCGGCGATGCGCTCCCTGGACCCAGGTGAGTTGATCGATGACAACCCCGATCATTCCCCCGGACAACGGCGCCGACCCCTTCTACCACCCTGATGCACCCACCGGCCCGGTTCCCGTCATCGCCCCGGACGCGATGGCACCGGGTTCGTCGGCGCGGTCCCGGACCCCGATCCTGCTCGCCGTGATCGGCGTCCTAACGGTCGCCTTGGGGGTCGTGACCGCGCTGTGGGTGAGCACGAGCAACCAACTGGCGGCGACCGAATCCGCCAAGGCCGCGACGCCAAATCTGATCGAGGTTGCCGAACGCCACCTGGGTGATACCGCTGTCGTCACCGGCGATTCCGATTCAGTCAGCGTGGTGGTCTTCGATTCCGGCGCGGCCAAGGCCCAGCCGGGTCTGCGCGCCATGCTCGACGAGCTCGGCTTCAGCTCCGCCGTTCTCGACCGCATGGGCCAAACGCGCGCGCTCGACGGGACCCGAGACGCCGAGGGGCGCAACTGCAACGTCACCTGGACCTACCACCCCGACGATGGCCTGCAGATGGTCTTCGAGGCGGGCCCGGTGAAGTAGTCCAGCGCTGTCGGGGGATTCCTACTATGTTCCCGGCGTCATTTGTCGGTCCAACACCGCTCCCCCGATGCCCCCGCGCACCTCGCATCTGAGCTGGACGGTCGATCGTCGCCCGGGCAAGGTCTCCGAATCATCCCTGCTCAGGGCGTAGTGTCGTACACGTGTGGGATGGTTTTCGCATGACCGCGGCGGTGACCAACCTCGACGACGTGACCCGCGTCGCCGAGCAAGTGCGGGTCGGTCTGGACCGGCTGCTGCACGCCGAATACTGGAAGCTTCCCGGGTATGACATTGCTCGCTGCGGGCACCTGGCCCACCGTCATCCGCCGCGCCATCACCCTGCGCGACCAAGGCTGCGTCTTCCCCGGCTGCGACCGCCCCGCCCGCTGGTCCGACCTGCACCACATCCACACCTGGGCCGACGACTGATGGTCACAGCCCCACCATCCTCAGGCCGGGTGCCGTTCTGTGCGGACACCACCACACCCTCATCCACACCGGCCACTGGCGCATCCGCACGGCCCCCGACGGCCACCCCGAGATCATCCCGCCCACCTGGATCGACCCCACCAACAACCCCTCCGCAACACCCTGCACCGAATCCGCCAATGACGAGTCCGGACGACGAGATAGCCTGCCGCGGTGTCCACGCCCAGTTCCCGGCCGGCCGGCGGTCACCTGCAGGCTGTCCCGGCGTCTCGCCGTCGTCCGCGCCGCGAGGTACCCGTCACCTATCGGGTGCACGTCGAACTGACTGGTGCGCAGCCGCCGGTGTGGCGGCGTGTCGATCTGGCCAGCGACCTTTTCCTTGACCGGGTCCACGACGTCCTGCAGATGGTGATGGGCTGGCAGGACTACCACTTGCACCAGTTCGCCAGCGGCGGGCAGGTTCACGACCCGGAGGCCGAGAACTACGTGATGCCGGCCGGTTTGGCCGAAGGCATCGTCGGAATCGACGAGCGACGGGTCCGCCTGGACGAGGTGCTCGTCGGACCGGGCGACCGCCTGTTCTACGAGTACGACTTCGGTGACAGTTGGTCGCACACACTCGATCTCGAGGAGGTGATGGACCGGTCGCCGGGCGCCGATCCGGCCCGCTGCGTCGGCGGCGAGTGGGCCTGCCCGCCGGAGGACTGCGGTGGCATCGGGGGGTACGCCCACCTGCTGCAGATCCTGGCCGACCCGAGTCATCCCGACCACGGGGAGCTACGACGGTGGGCCGGGGCGGACTTCGACCCGGCCCACTTCGAACCAGAGCAGGTGAACGAGGCGCTGAAAAACCGCGGCGGGCTGCGATCACCGGCCATCGACCCGGATTCACTGCTGGGCGGGCTGCTGGCCGAGATCTCCGCCTCGCCGGCGATCGGCACGGCCCTGGATGCCCTGGCCGCGCCACCACCCGTCGTGGAACCGTGGCAGCGCCACCAGGTCGGCGGACACTATCGATGGTTGCTCAACCGCATCGGTCCCGGCGGCGTGACCCTCACGGCGGCCGGCTATCTCCCGCCGGCCGTGGTCCGGGACGCGGCCCTGGCCCTGGATCTGGACAAGCTGTGGATCGGGCGCGCGAGTCGGGAGCGCGACACCGTTCCCGTGCTGCACCTGCGCGAGTCGGCCCACCGTCTGGGCCTGCTCCGCAAGGCCAACGGCCGGTTGGTGCCGAGCAGGGCCGGCCAGCGGGTCATCGACGACCCGGACTTTCTCTGGCAGCACCTGGTCGACGTGCTCCCGGTCGCCGAGACCGCGCGGGGGCCACGAGCCGAGGGGGAACGCCAGGCCGGTGTGCTGTTCCTGCTCGGGGTCGCCACGGGACTGTCCAAGCAAGCCCGGGAAAGCCTCGTCGCGGAGGGCCTGACCGCCGCCGGCTGGCGCGACGGCGAGGGCGAGGCGATCAACTCACGGGGCGCCGTCCACATGATGTGGGCGACCTCCATCGCCTTCGAGTACGCCGGCTTGTTGCCCAGCCGGCACAGTTGGCCGGAGCGCCGCGACGAGGCGGTGCCGGCGGCCGCCCGCGTGCTGGCCCGCGCAGCGCTGGGCGGATGACCGGACCAACCCGATCAGACCGGCTCGGGCCTCTCGCGCTGACGACGGCCGAGGCGCAGGATTGCCGCATGCGAGCCTCGTTGTACGAATTCGCCGGTGGCGACCCGGCCTTGCTGGCCCTGGCCCAGGCGCACCACCAGCGGTGCCTGCAGGACCCGGAGCTCAACCACCCGTTCTCCCATCCCGGCCAGCACCCCGAGCACGTTGCGCGCCTGGCCGCCTACTGGGCGCAGGTGCTGGGCGGGCCGAGCACCTATTCCGATCGGTGCGGCACCGAGTCGGGGGTGCTGCGGATGCATGCCGGCAACGGTGACATGTCCGACCTGGGCCGACGGTTCGTGGCGTGCTTCGTGCAGGCCATGGACGACGCCGATCTGCCCGACGACCCGGCGTTCCGGACGGCGATGCGCGAGTACATGACGTGGGCGGTGGACCGGGTGCTGACCCACGAGGACCGCGACCAGGTGCCGCCCGGGCTGGCCGTGCCGCAGTGGGACTGGGACGGCCCGGTGACCCGCTAGCCGGGGTTGCAGCAGGGTTGCAACCGGGCCCCTTCGCCGATCCTGCGAGCCTCGGCCTGACCCCTCATATCGATTGACCGACAACCACTCTCATCACTGGGCAATCCGGGTTGCAGGCATCGCAGCCGCAGCCCCCTTGTCAGCGGTCCGGCGCGCGGACACCATGGAGGTGCGCAACGCGGCGTGTGAACCTGTTCGTCCCCTGATGGGCGGTTCGTGCGCACGGCGTGCCGCGAGACCGACACCGATGTGAGGACGGCCATGACTGAGCGCTCAGCACCTCCCCGCGGGCCGGACGGCGGACCCGACAGCGGACCCGTGGATCTGCTCGGGCAGTTCCTGGGCGCGGATGCGCACGACCATGAGTTGCGCCCGCGGGCCCGCGCCGCCTTCCTGGATCCGGACGATCGGGCCCGGGCGTTGCGGGCGGCCTACGAGAAGGTGCTGTCCGGGGACATGGATGCCTTCGTCTCCGACCGGATCCAGAGTTCTTGGGGCCGGGCCCTGGCCGCGGGCGTCGATCCGGACAGCCAGCGCCCACCGCGCCTGCACGAGATCCGGGAGATCCGCCGATTGCGGGCCGAGCATCCGTTGGCCCCATTCGTCCCGGCGCTGGCCGGGCTGCTCGGCGACGACTCGGTGGTCGGTACACACATCCTGGTGATCGCCTCGGCGGCCGGCGAGGTGCTGTGGCGGGTCGGTTCGCCGGATGTGATCCGGTTGGCCGAGAGTCTGGAATTCGTCGAGGGCGCTCGCTGGTCCGAAGATGCCGTCGGTACCAACGCCATCGGCAACGCCGTGGTCGAGGGCCGGGCCAACCAGGTGTTCTCGGCCGAGCACCTGGTCCGCAGCCACCACAACTGGGTCTGCAGCGCCGCGCCGGTGTACGACCCGGAGACGCGGGCCCTGCTCGGCGTGCTGGACGTGTCCGGGCCCTATCGCAACGCCCATCCCGATGCACTCGCCCTGGTCCGCTGCGGCGCCGCCCTGGTGCACGAGATGCTCCGCGGCGCCCGTCGGGAGGCCGACGAACGGGCCCGCGACCTGGTCCGTCAGCAGCACCGCGCGGTCGACGGCATCGCCCTGCTCAGTCCGGGCGGCCGGCCCGTGCTCGGCGAGCTGCCGACGCTGACCCCGAGCCTGATCGACCAGGCCCACCGGACCGGCCGGCTCACCCTGCCCGACGGCTCCGAACTACCGGCCCAGCCGCAGGGCGAGTACCTCATCGTCGAATTGCCCCCGGCGCGCACCCGAGCGGCCCGGCCGACGTTGGAGCTGCGCTTCCTCGGGGCCGGCGAGGCTCGCGCCGTGGTCAACGGCCGCGAGGTGGGCCTGTCCCAACGCCGGGCCGAGATCCTGACCCTGCTGGCGACCAGCCCCCACGGGCTGACCGCCGACGAGCTGGCCAGCGAGATCTACGGCGACGACGGGATCCGGACCACGGTACGAGCCGAGATGCACCGCATCCGGGCCATTCTCGATGGCTGCATCCGGTCCAACCCCTACTGCTTCGAACCCGACCTGGTGCTCACGGCCGACTTCCTGCAAGTCACCCGGCTGGTCCGGGCCGGCAAGCTCGGTGCCGCACTGGACGCCTACGGCGGGCCGCTGCTCCCCCGGTCCAGCGTGCTGCCGATCGAACTGCTCCGCGACGAACTGCACGAGGGCGTTCGGCACGCCGTGCTGTCCGCTCCCGGCGTCGCGCACCTGCGCCGGTGGGTCGAGTCCGAGGTCGGCGCGATGGACCCGCAGGCCATCCGGCTGCTGCTGTCCCGCCTGCCGGCCGCCGATTCCGCCCGGGCTTACCTTGCCGCCCGGTTGCGCCGGATCGACCGGGAGTTCGGCGTGCCCGCGATGGCCGGCCGGCGCTCGGTTCCTCCTCAGCCGGTCGGCGCCCGCGCCACCGGAGTGCGGACGGCACCCGGCCGGTGACCGGGTCGGGGCCGCGTGATGTGACCTATCGGCGCTGGCGGCTCCGGCCGGGCGTGCCGGCCGAGGCGGTGCGAGACCTGCTGCGCGCCCGCATCGCACCGCACTACCGAACGTTGGATCCGGCCGTGGAACTGGACCTGGAGCAGCTGCAGGACGCGGCCGCCGTCCTGGCCATCGCGCGGTGGCCCGATCGGACCAGCTACGACCGGGCGACCCAGGGACCGGCCTATCAGGCCTGGTTGGAGGCCTACCGACCGATCCTGGACGAGTGGGATCGGCTGGTGGAATTCGAGACCGAATGGTTCACCCGCGGGTTGCTCTAGCCCCGGTCCGCCGGGCCGGCCGGCCCGCTGCAACCCCGCTGCCACCCTCACCGTCCTAGCCTTCCTGCACACCGTGACGGGGGCCACAGCATGGCCCGAACCGTCCGCCGCGATGGCGAGCATCGCGCTCGCTCCGGTCAATCCGCCCCAGGAAGGACGCCCACGCATGAAGGCAGCCATGTACTACGGGAACAAGGACATCCGGATCGAGGAGATCCCCGAGCCGACCGTCCGCCCGGGGACGGTCAAGGTCAAGATCGAGTGGTGCGGGATCTGCGGCACCGACCTGCACGAGTACCTGGACGGTCCCATCTTCGCGCCGCCGGCCGGATCGCCGCACCCGCTGACCGGGGAAACCGTGCCGGTCTGCCTGGGGCACGAGTTCGCCGGGATCGTCGCCGATGTCGGCGACGGCGTCACCAACGTCTCGGTCGGCGAGCGGGTGGTGGTCGAGCCCTACATCACCTGCGGCACCTGCGCCCGCTGCCGGGCCGGCATCTACAACGTCTGCGACACCCTGGGTTTCATCGGTCTGTCCGGTGGGGGCGGCGGCTTCTCCGAATTCGTCGTCGCCGACGCCAAGCGCACCTTCCCGATCGGCGACCTGCCCACCGACATCGGCGCGCTGATCGAGCCCCTGGCCGTGGCCTATCACGCGGTCCGGCTGTCCAAGGCCCGCCCGGGTGACAGCGCCACCGTCTACGGGTCCGGGCCCATCGGCCTGGTCACGGTGGCGGCGCTCAAGGCGCAGGGCATCGAGAACGTGATCGTGGTGGAGCCGGCCGAGGTCCGCAAGGTCAAGGCCGCGGCGGCCGGCGCGAGCACCGTGCTGGACCCGACGGACACCGACATCGTCGCCGCGATCAAGGATCTCACCGGCGGTGTGGGCACCGACGTCTCGTTCGAATGCGCCGGCTTCAACGGGGCCACCGCGCAGGCGATCAGGGCGACCAAGGGCGGCGGCACCGTCGTCAACGTGGCCATCTGGGGCCACGAGGCCACCGTCGCGATGAACGACCTGGTCTTCAACGAGGTGTCGATCATCGGGTCGCTGGCCTACTGCAACGACCACGAACCCACCATCAAGCTGCTGCAGGACGGCAAAGTCGATGCCGCCCAGTTCATCACCGGCAAGATCGCGGTGGACGACATCGTCGAGGGCGGTTTCCGCGAGCTGATCGACCACAAGGCCGAGAACGTCAAGATCCTCGTCCACCCCTGACCCCCCCGCCGCCCCTCCCCCCGCCCCTCCCCCGCGCCCCCTGCCCGCGCGGATCAACTTCCCCGGCGCGCCCGAAGTCGTTGACTCCCGTCCCATCAGTCACATTTCCGGCGAGTTGATCCGCGCAGGGGAATCCAGCGCCACCCGAGACCCGGAGCGGACGCCCGCTCGCGGGCATCCCGCACAGCATCGACCGACCCGACCGGCCCGCTCCCGGGCCCGGTTCCACCCGTCGAAAGGACCATCACCGCATGAGCATCGAAGGCAAGGTTGCCCTGATCACCGGCGCGGCCCGAGGGATCGGCCGCGGCATCGCGCTGCGCCTGGCCAAGGACGGTGCCGACATCGCCATCGTCGACCGCGAGCGTTCGACGATGCAGGACGTCGCCGACGAGGTCAGTGCACTGGGCCGCAAGGCCACCGTCTTCGCCGCCGACGTGACCGATCGCTCGCAGGTCTACGCGGCCGTCAACCACGCCGAATCCGCCCTCGGCGGTTTCGACATCATGATCAACAACGCCGGCATCGCCCAAGTCAACCCGATCGACGACGTCACCCCCGAAGAGGTCAGCCAGATCCTCGCGGTCAACGTCGAGGGTGTGCTGTGGGGCATCCAGGCCGCGGCGGCCAAGTTCAAGCAGCGCGGCGCCACTACCGGCGGCAAGGGGGTGAAGAACAACGGGAAGATCATCAACGCCGCGTCCATCGCCGGCCACGACGGATTCGCCATGCTCGGCGTCTACTGCGCCACCAAGTTCGCCGTTCGCGGGCTGACCCAGGCCGCGGCCAAGGAGTACGCCCCGTTCGGCATCACGGTCAATTCCTACTGCCCCGGCGTGGTCGGCACCGACATGTGGGTCGAGATCGACCAGCGCTTCGCCGATCTCACCGGTGCCGAGAAAGGCGCCACCTTCCAACAGTTCTCGGACACGATTGCCCTGGGTCGGTCGCAGACCGCCGACGACGTGGCCAATTTTGTCTCGTACTTGGCCGGGCCGGACTCGGACTACATGACCGGTCAGTCGGTGCTCATCGACGGCGGCATGGTCTACCGGTAGGCCGCAGCCCGCGTCCGCGCGGATGAAGTCGTCGACTTCCGCCACACCAGTCACATTTCGAGTGAGTTGAGCCGCGCCGGCGTAGTTGATCCGCGCGGGAAGGAAGGGGTGGGCAGGCAGTGATACTCGAACGCGGGGACGACCTGCCGGTGGTGCCGGGCAGCGCCATCGGCATCATCCCCAACCCGATGTCCGGCCGCGACATCCGCCGCATCGTGTCCCAGGCCTCGGTGTTCCCGAACACCGAGAAGGCCAGCATGGTGCTGCGGATCCTGCGCTCGGCCGGCACTCTCGGGGTCGAGCGGGTGCTGCTGTCCACCGACACCTTCGGTATCGCGGCCGGCGTGCAGCGGGAGATGACCCGGCTGGCCAACGCCCGCTCCACCGCCCATCTGCGCTGGCCCAAGGTCGAGTTCCTGGAACTGGACCACCCCACCGGCACCGCGGCCGACACCACGGCCTACGCCCGGATCATGGCCGACCAGTGCTCGGCGGCCGTCGTGTTGCTCGGGGGCGACGGCACCATGCGGGCTGCGGTGCCGGGGCTGGGTGACACCCCCATGCTGGCCCTGTCCACCGGGACCAACAACGCCTTCCCGATCATGATCGAGGCCACCGTCGCCGGCATGGCGCTGGGCATGATCGCGGTCGGGGCGGCGGCCGCCCCGACCACCCGCGGCAAGATGCTGCACGTCCAGGTGCGGCGGGCCGACGGCCGGGTCGACCACGAGGTCGCCCTGGTGGACGCCTGCGTGAGCACCGCCGTCGACATCGGGTCCCGGGCCTTGTGGACCGGGACCTCGCTGCGCGAGCTGTACTGCACGTTCGGCGAACCGCACGGCATCGGCCTGTCCTCCATCGTCGGCCGGCTGATGCCCACCCACCGCCGCGATCGGCACGGCGCGGCGGTCCTGCTCGACGACCCGGCCCGCGCCGGGCACACCGTGCTGGCCCCGCTCGCCCCCGGCCTGCTGCAGCCGGTCGGGGTCCGCGAGGTCGGCGAACTGCTCCCCGACCGGCCGCATCCGGTCCGGGAGCCCAGGGGAACCGTCGCCGTCGACGGCGAACGCGAGATCGAGTTCGGTCCCGACGACACGGTCACCGTCACCCTGCGGCACGACGGCCCCCGGGTGATCGACGTGCCCACCGCCCTGAGCGCCTCGACCGCCCGCTCCACCCTGCTTTCCCGCTCGTCCACTCCCGGCCCCGGCCGGAACCCAGAGAAGGAGTCATCATGACCGCGATGCTCGACCGTCCCTCGGACGTCGACGACGGGCTGACCCCCGAACGCCTGCTACGGGCCTACCGGACGATGAAGTCGATCCGGATGTTTGAGGACCGGGTGCACGACGAGTTCGCCACCGGCGACATCCCCGGATTCGTGCACCTGTACGCCGGCGAGGAGGCCTCGGCCGCCGGCATCTGCGCCCACCTGGACGAGGACCGGGACACCATCGCCTCCACCCACCGCGGGCACGGCCACTGCATCGCCAAGGGCGTGGACATCAAGCCGATGATGGCCGAGATCTTCGGCCGGACCACCGGTTCCTGCCGCGGCAAGGGCGGCTCGATGCACATCGCCGATCTGTCCAAGGGCATGCTCGGCGCCAACGGCATCGTCGGCGGCGGCCCGCCGCTGATCTGCGGCACCGCGCTGGCGTCCAAGATCAAGGGCGACGGGGGCGTCGGGATCGCCTTCTTCGGC
This sequence comes from Nakamurella multipartita DSM 44233, assembly GCF_000024365.1. Classification (NCBI taxonomy): domain Bacteria; kingdom Bacillati; phylum Actinomycetota; class Actinomycetes; order Nakamurellales; family Nakamurellaceae; genus Nakamurella; species Nakamurella multipartita. The sequence goes on along the minus strand of NC_013235.1, from coordinate 1,210,183 downwards.
GACGGCGCCTCCAACCAGGGCACCACCGCGGAGGCGATGAACCTGGCCTCGGTGTGGAACCTGCCGGCGATCTTCGTGGCCGAGAACAACGGCTACGCCGAGGCGACCGCGGCCAAGTGGTCGGTCTCCGCGGACAACATCGCCGACCGCGCCGCCGGTTACGGGATGCCCGGCGTCATCGTCGACGGCTTCGACTTCTTCGCCGTCTACGAGGTGGCCGGCGAGGCCATCCGGCGGGCCCGGGAGGGTGGCGGCCCGACCCTGATCGAGGTCAAGCTGACCCGCTACTACGGCCATTTCGAGGGCGACCAGCAGACCTACCGGCCCAAGGACGAGATCGGTCACGCCCGGGAAAGCCTGGACTGCCTCAAGCGATTCCGGGCCCGGGTCACCGAGACCGGCCGGCTCACCGACGCCCAGCTGGACCAGGTCGACGCGCAAGTGGCGCAGCTGATCGACGAGTCGGTGGCCGAGGCCAAGGCCGCCGCCGTCCCCGGTGCCGCCGACCTGCTCACCGACGTCTACGTCAAGTACTGAACCGACTCGCGAACGATCAAGGGAGACAACGATCATGGCAACACGCACGATCAGCTACCGCGAGGCGGTCAACGAGGCCCTCGCCCAGGAGATGGAACGCGACCCGAGCGTCATCGTGATGGGTGAGGACGTGGCCGGCGGGGTCGCCGGAGACGGCGACGACGACGCCTGGGGCGGCGTTCTCGGCGTCACCAAGGGCCTGTACCCCAAGTTCCCGGACCGCGTCCTGGACACCCCGATCACCGAGTCCGGCTTCATCGGCGCGGCCGTCGGCGCCGCCACCCGCGGGCTGCGGCCGGTCGCGGAACTGATGTTCGTCGACTTCATGGGCGTCTGCCTGGACCAGATCATGAACCAGGCGGCCAAGTTCCGGTACATGTTCGGCGGCAAGGCGGTCACCCCGGTGACCATCCGGGCGATGTACGGCGCCGGGCTGTCGGCCGCGGCCCAGCACTCGCAGGCGCTCTACCCGATCTTCACCCACCTGCCCGGCCTCAAGGTGGTCCTGCCCTCCAGCCCGTACGAGGTGAAAGGGTTGCTGATCCAATCGATCCGGGACAACGACCCGGTGATCTTCCTGGAGCACAAGGCGATGTACGACGTCACCGGGCCGGTTCCGGAGGAGAGCTACACCATCCCGTTCGGTGAGGCCAACGTGGTGCGGGAGGGCGACGACGTGACGATCGTGGCCATGGGCTGGATGGTCAGCAAGGCCGTCGAGGCGGCGGCCGAGCTCGAGGCTTCCGGCATCCAGGCCGAGATCATCGACCCGCGCACGACCAGCCCGCTGGATCTGGACACCATCCTGGAATCGGTCGAGAAGACCGGCCGGCTGGTCATCGTCGACGAGTCCAGCCCGCGGTGCAACATGGCCACCGACATCAGCGCCCAGGTGGTCTCCGAGGCGTTCGGCGACCTGAAGGCGCCGATCAAGATGGTCAGCCCGCCGCACGTCCCGGTGCCGTTCGCCCGTTCCCTGGAGGAGGCCTACATCCCGCAGGCGCAGGACATCCTCAACGCGGTCAAGACCGTCACCGACTGGAGCCGATGACCGTGACCACGACGGAAGAAACCGCCCCCAGCCAAGTGACCGACCGCATCCAGCGGATCACCATGCCCAAGTGGGGCCTGTCGATGGAGTCCGGCAAGGTCACCGACTGGTTCGTCGCCGAGGGTGACGAGCTGGCCCACGGCCAGGACATCTGCGAGATCGACACCGACAAGATCGCCGGCGCCCTGGAATCGACCTGGGCCGGCACCGTCCGGGCCCTGGTCGTGGACACGATGGTGGACGTGCCGGTGGGCGGCACGATCGCCCTGGTCGCCGACGCCGACGTGCCGCAGGAGGAGATCGACGCGGCGCTGGCCCAGGCCCGCGAGCAGCTGGCTTCCGGTGACATCGTCGACGATTCCGGCCCGAAGCTGGGCACCGTCCAGCTCGACGGGACCACCATCGCCTACGCGGTGCTGGCCCCGGAGGAGCCGACGGCGGAGACGGCCGTGGTCTTCGTGCACGGGTACGGCGGGGACAAGGACTCCTGGATGTTCGTCCAGGAACCCATCGCCGCCGACGCCGATCGGCCCCGGGCGACGTACGCGCTGGACCTGCCCGGGCACGGCGCGTCGAGCAAGGACGTCGGGCCCGGCACGATCGATTCGCTGGCCGCGATCGTCATCGGGTTCCTGGACGCCCTTGAGCTCTCCCGCGTGCACCTGGTCGGGCACTCGATGGGCGGGGCGGTGGTGGCGGCGGTCGCCGGCAGCCCGGCGGCCGCCGGGCGGGTGTCCTCGCTGACGCTGATCTCCCCGGCCGGCGTCGGGCCGCAGATCAACGTGGAGTACCTGCGCGGGTTCGCCGGGGCGCAGACCCGGCGGGAACTCAAGCCGCACCTGCTGGAGCTGTTCGCCGATCCGTCGCTGGTGCACCGCCAGTTGATCGACGACCTGTTGCGGTACAAGCGGATCGACGGCGTCGATGTCGCCCTGGCCACGTTGTCCACGCACCTGGCCGACGGCGTCGACGTGACCGCGGCGCTGGCCTCGTTCGGCGGCCCGACGGTGGCCGTCTGGGGCGCGCAGGACGCCATCGTCCCGGCGGCGAATGCCTCGGCCCTGGGCAGCCGGGTCCCGGTGCACGTGGTCGACGGGGCCGGACACATGGCCCACATGGAAAAGCCGCACGAGGTGGTCGCGGCCATTCACCAGGCCATCGGCACGAGCTGATCGTCACCGACGAGGGGTACCGGCGTCCGTTCCGTGCCCCTCGTCGGCCGGCCCCGGTACCCTCGCCCCGTGGCTGAGGCAGCGGATGTGCGCAGGATCGCGCTGGCGCTGCCCGGCGTCGTGGAGATCCCCAGTGACGGCTTCGACTTCCGCGTCGATAACCGGGGATTCATCTGGTCCTACCCCGAAGGGTTCGGGCGCGGGCGGCGGATCCGTACCGACATCGCGGTGCTGTTCGTCGGCGACGAGGCCGAGAAGCAGGCCCTGATCCGCGGCGAACCCGAGCTGTTCTTCACCACCGCGGCGTACGAACACGCCGCGCTGGTGCTGGTCCGGCTGGACCGGGTGAATGCCGCCCGCCTGCAGGAGTTGATCACCGACGCCTGGGACATGCGCCGGCAGCACCAGCCCTCGCCCGGCTAGAACGTGCCGACCGAGTGCGGGACCAGTTCGCGGCGCAGCACCGACGGCTCCTGCATGTACCCGGGCACCGTCACGCCGAAGGTGTGCAGGATGGCCGGCGCCACTTCCAGCACCGAGACATCGCGCCGGATACCGGGTTTGGCCGATGTGTCCTGCGGATCGTAGATGGCCAGCACCCCGTCGGGCACGTGGTAGGCGGTGGTGTCCGAGCGCTCCTCGATCTCGACCGCCTGCAGGCCGAGCTCGCCCGGGTCCCGGACCACGCCGGCCACGCGGACCGCGTCCGGCACGTCGTGCAGGTTCGGCTGCCCCCAGTCCATCGAGAAGAACCCGTCGGCCGCCGGGCGGAACACCAACGGCTGGCCGGCGACGGTGACCGTGCGCAGGGCCTGGTCGACCGCGGCCACGTGGTCGGGGGCGACCCGGACGTTGCACTGCGGGTTCATCGCCGGCCGCCGGCTCCACCCGTCCTGCGGCACGCCGGCCACCTCCTGCAGAAACCGGCCCGGATCCTGCAGGTAGAGCTGGGTCTCCAGGGCCTGGGCCATGGTCGGCCCCTGGCCCATGCTGGAGGCGATCCACAGCTCGTAGTCGGGGTTCTCGTCCGCGAAGTCGGCCAGCCGGCCGATCATCCGGTCCGCCCGGGCCATCGCCCAGGGCACCTCCTCGCGGTACCGGTCCATCCAGTCCTCGCCCAGGCCGATCTCGTCGTAGTCGCCGGGATGCCCGGCCGCCCAGTACCGGTGCATCGCCGACGCGACGTGATTGGTGAAGAACGAGCTGAACGCCGGCCGGCTGTCGGACAGGGACTTGGCGTAGACGTCGAAGGCGACCATGGCCTGCATGGAGCGACGGCGGGTGCTCAGCCAGGGCCGGCGCCGCTCGCTGGCCAGCTGACCGGCCAGGGCCGCGAAAGTGCCGGCCCGCACCCCGATCCGGTGGCTGGTCCGCAGGAACTTCAGCGCCGCGTCCCGCGGCACCGCGGTGTCGACATTGCGCGCCGACGCCCGGACCATCATCAGCTGGAATTCCTGGAACGGAATCAGCTGCTCGGGATGGGCGATCGGCTCGGTGGCGAACGGGTCGGGCAGGTAGAAGCTGTAGCCGTCGATGTCCGGCGGCGGCGGAAAACTGTGCAGCGAGCCGCAGACCCCCACCGACACCCCGGCCGAGCGCAGCAACTGCCACACCGGCGGGAAGCATTTGTCCGCCTCGGCGCGATCCTGCCCGAATGCGCTGATCATGTGCTGCTCGTCATTGACCCCGCGGTGCACCGTCGGCCACGTCGTCCACGGCGACAGATGCCCGCGGTCCGCGGCGATCGAGGTGTAGCAACGGGTCCGGGGCAGCAGGCGGGCCAGTGCCGAGGTGGGGTGGTCGGCGACGAATTCGTCGACGATCCGCCACGGGACCTCGTTGAGTTCGAACAGCATGATCCGACGGGTCATGGGCCCGAAGGTACTGCGCGTGAACCTGATCACCGGGTATTTGCTCGCGTGGCGGATTGACATTTCGCCAATCCGCATTCGCTACGGCGAACCGCGAAGAATGGTCCGGCCGTCGGCCAACCGGATCTCGAACGCCGAGATGTGGTCGCGGGTCACCGCGGTGGCCACCGGCACGCGGGCGGTCACCCCCGGCACCCCGCTCCAAGAGCCGGCCGAGGTCACCTGCCCGTCGGTGTCGACGACGGCCAGGTCGTAGGGGACGGACCCCCGCATCGATTGCTCGTACGAGCAGACGACGGTGATCGCCGTCCCCCAGCGCTTGTCGTCCAGCTCCAGGGTGGCGGTCATCGGCCCGGGCAGCACCTGGTCCAGCGGCACCGTTTCGTCCGGTGCGGCGATCGGGCCGGCGCTCGACCCGGCCGAGGCACTGGTCGAGGTCCCCGCGTCCGCGCTGTTCGTCGGGGCCGCGCCGGGCCGGGCGATCGCCCAGACGAGCACCACCAGCAGCACGGCCGTCGCCGCCGCCAGCCCACCGACCACCCCGCCGACCAACCGGCGGCGCCGCCGGTCGGCGCGGCGCGCGCGCCGCAGCAGGGTGGGCAGCAGGGACGGCGGCACCGGTGGGTCCGCATCGCCGATCGCGTCCGGGGCGGCCAACGCCAGCAGGCCGGGCATTCCGGCCAGGCGGCGCACCGAGGCCTGACAGGTCTGGCACTCCCGCAGGTGCTCCTCGTACGCCCGGCGGTCGGCCGCGGACAGCGCGCCCAGCACGTAGGCGGCGTCGTCGTGACAGAGCAGGTCGTCATCGGCCGGCTGCTGGGTCACTTCACCACCCCCATCTCTTCCAGGACCAACCGCAGCGCGTGCAGGGCGTAGTGCAGCCGCGACTTGACCGTGCCGATCGGGATGTCCAGCCGGGCGGCGGCCTGCGCGGCGGTGCACCCCCGGTAGTAGCACTCCAGCAGGACGGCGCCGTGGTCATGGCTGAGTCGCTGCATCGCCTCGGCGACCACCATCGCCTGCAACGCCCGGTCGGTGGCATCGGGCTGCAAGGGTTCGGGCACCGACTCGGTGGACGTGGTCGGCCGCCGGCGGTCGGCCCGCCACCCGTCCACGACGATGTTGCGGGCCACGGTGAACAGCCAGCCGCGGGCCGAGGACTGCTGTTGGGCCAGCACCGCGGGCCGCCGCCAGGCCCGGAACAGGGTCTCCTGGACCACGTCCTCGGCCCGGCTGCGGTCGCCGCCGGTCAGGTGCAGCACGAAATGCCACAGGGCGGTGGCGTGCTCGTCGTGCAGCGCCTTGAGCAACGCGGCGTCGTCCAGTTCCGGGACGTCCAGTTCCGGCTCGACCGGCGCCGGTCCCCGGTCGGTGACGGGCCCGCCCCGATCGTCGTCGGCCACGCTCACCTCCCGTCCTCGCCCGTTCCCGACACGCTGCCAGAAGCACGACCGGGACGGGGCAATGGTTCAGTCCGACCTCCCGCGAGACCATCCGCGAGACCATGGGTGGGCCCGCTGTCGGGCCGACTGTCAGACCTCGGAGAGACACTGGAGCTCAGATGGGGAACTACCGCACCGACCCGGGCTCGACGCGAGCCCGGACGACCGCAGGAGGCCGCCGATGAGACCCGTCACCACCGCGCCGTCGACGACGACGTTCAGCGACCTGCCGGTCGAACCGACCCTGTCCGAAGCGGCCGCCGAGGCCTGGATCCCACGGACCTTCTTCAAGAACGGGCCCCCGCACCGGGTCGGGTTGGAATTGGAGTTCCTGGTGGCCGGCACCGGCGACGACGCCCTGGCCACGCATTACCCGCACGAGCAGTACCCGCACTTGATCGACCGCCTGATCGACGGCCCGCCCGACAGCCCGCCCGGCGGGGGTCTGGACGGTCGGGTCACGGTGGAGCCCGGGGGGCAGGTCGAGCTCAGCTCCCGCCCCGGTGACAGCCTGGCCGCCACGGTGGACACCGTTCATCACGACCTGGCGCGGCTGCGTCGACGCGCCCGGGGCCGGGGCGCTCGCCTGGTCGGGCTGGGGGTCGATCCGATCCGGCCTCCCCGGCGGATCACCGATCAGCCTCGCTACCGAGCCATGGAGCGGTACTTCCGGCCCTGGGGCGCGACCGGGCCGGCGATGATGTGCTCGACCGCATCGGTGCAGGTCAACGTGGAGGCCGCGACCCCGGCCGTCGACCTGCACCGCCGGTGGGAACTGCTGCACGCGATCGGCCCCACCCTGGTCGCCGCCTTCGCCAACTCCCCGCGGCGGCTGGGCCGGGCGACCGGCTTCCAGAGCACCCGGCAGGCCATCTGGCAGGAGCTGGACCCGGCCCGCACCGGGGCGCCGCCCCGCGCCCCGGGCGAGGATCCGGCCACCGCCTTCACCCGATGGTCGCTGGATGCGCCGGTCATGCTGATCCGGCGCGAGCACGACGACTGGTCGGCCCCGCCCGAGTTGAGCATGCGGTCCTGGATCCGGCACGGCCGCCGCGCGGTCCCGGACCGCCCGGCCCCCACCGTCGACGACCTGGCCTACCACCTGAGCACCCTGTTCCCGCCGGTCCGACCGCGTGGGCATCTGGAGATCCGCTACCTCGATGCCCTGCCGGGCTGTTGGTGGATCGTGCCGGCCGCGGTGATCGCGGCCCTGCTGGACGATCCGGCGGCCGCCGACCAGGCCCGGGCGACGTGTGAACCGGTCCAGGAGCATTGGCGGACGGCGGCCCGGTCCGGGGTGCGGGATCCCGCGCTGGGCCGGGCGGCGACGGCATTGCTGACCACCGCCGCGCAGGCCCTGCGGCGGGACCCGACCGCGGCCCGGTTCGCCGACCCGGTCGAGGGATACCTGCAGCGCTGGACGCTGCGCGGCCGCTCGCCGGCCGACGACCCGCCCGCCGGCGCCGGGCGCGAACCCGCATGCGATGAATCCGAGAACCACCGGGAGGGAACGGCATGAGCGCACCGAACAGGGAGCCGGCGCAGGGCACCGACGACGAGATCCGGTCGCGGATCGTCGACGACCTGACCCGGGCCCGCCGACGGACCGCCCTGCTGACCGAGGCGGTCGACGACGACGACCTCATTCGCCAGCACTCCACCCTGATGTCGCCGCTGGTCTGGGACCTGGCGCACATCGGCAACCAGGAGGAGTTGTGGCTGCTGCGGGACGTGGGCGGCCGCGACCCGCTCCTGCCGGAGACGGTGGACCAGCTCTACGACGCCTTCCAGCATCCGCGCGCCGACCGGCCGAGCCTGCCCCTGCTGGACCCGGCCCAGTCCCGCACGTACGTCGCCGACGTCCGGTCCAAGGTCATCGACCTGCTCGACCGCACCCCGCTGCGGGGACGGCGGCTGACCGAGGACGGGTTCGTCTTCGGCATGATCGCCCAGCACGAACAGCAGCACGCTGAGACGATGCTGGCCACCCACCAGCTGCGGCAAGGCGAACCGGTGCTGTCCGCGCCGCCCCCGCCGGCGGCCCCGGGCGACCGGCTGCCGGCGCAAACGCTGGTCCCGGCAGGCCCGTTCACCATGGGCACCTCGGCCCACCCGTGGGCCCTGGACAACGAGCGTCCCGCGCATCCGGTGCACGTGGACGCGTTCTGGTTGGACACGGTGCCGGTGTCCAACGCCGACTACCAGGACTTCATCGCCGACGGCGGCTACGCCACCCGCCGCTGGTGGGACCCGGCCGGCTGGGCGCACGTCCAGCGGGTCGGTCTGGCCGCGCCCCTGTTCTGGCGGCGCGAGGGCCCGGAGTGGGTGCGGCGCCGGTTCGGCCGGACCGAGCCGGTACCCCCGGATGAGCCCGTGCTGCACGTGTGCTGGTACGAGGCCGACGCCTACGCCCGCTGGGCCGGCCGGCGGTTGCCTACCGAAGCCGAGTGGGAGAAGGCGGCCCGGTACGACCCGGTCTCCGACACCACCCGCCAGTACCCGTGGGGCGAGGACGACCCGACCGCGGAGCGGGCCAACCTGGGGCAGGACCATCTGGGGCCGGCCCCGGTCGGCGCCTATCCGGCCGGCGCCAGCCCGCTGGGGATCCAGCAACTGATCGGCGACGTCTGGGAGTGGACGTCGAGCGATTTCACCGGCTATCCCGGGTTCGCCGCCTGGCCCTACCGGGAGTATTCGGAGGTCTTCTTCGGCCCGGAGTACAAGGTGCTGCGCGGCGGCTCGTTCGCCGCCGACCGCGTCGCCTGCCGGGGTACCTTCCGCAACTGGGACTACCCGATCCGGCGGCAGATCTTCGCCGGGTTCCGCTGCGCGCGTGACGCCGCCCCCGGGGAGGGCTGAGCGTGTGCCGTCACCTGGCCTACGTGGGCCCGCCGATCCGGATGGGCGAGCTGCTGACCGACCCACCGTTCAGCCTGGTCCGCCAGTCGTGGGCGCCCCGCCGGCAGCAGCACGGGGTGGTCAACGCCGACGGGTTCGGCGTCGGCTGGTACCCCGAGCGTCCGTTCGTCGACCCGAGCGGGCCCGGCCGCGCACCCGACACGGGGCCCGACCCAAGGCTGGGCCCCGCACCGGACACCGGGCCCGCCCGGCACCGGGGCGCCGGACCGGTCTGGGCCGACGAGACGTTCACCGAGCTGAGCCGGGTGATCCACACGCGGGCCTTGCTGGCCGCGGTGCGCTCGGCCACCGTGGGCATGGTCGGCGGTCAGTCGGTGGCGGCCGCCGCGCCGTTCCGCCGCGGACCCTGGCTGTTCAGCCACAACGGCGCGGTGGGCGGCTGGCCGGCCACCGCGTCCCGCCTGGCCTGGGGGCTCGACCCAGGGGTGCTGGCCACCCTGGAGGCGCCGACCGACTCCGCCCTGCTGTGGGCGCTGACCCTGGACCTGCTGGCCCGCGGCAAGGCACCCCGAGCGGCCCTGACCGAGGTGATCGCCCGGATCCAGGACGCCGGCGGCGGCCGGGCCACCATGCTGCTCACCGACGGGCGGTCCATCACCGCGACCGCCTGGGGCACCAGCCTGTGCTGGCGCCGGCTGCCCGGCGGGGTCGTCGTCGCCTCCGAGCCCTACGACGACCACCCGGACTGGGTCGAGGTCGCCGACGGCTCACTGCTGACCACCCAGCCCACCGATGGGGCCGACGACGTCGTCGTCGAGCCGCTGCCGATCTCCCCCGGAGTACACCCATGACCTTCGGCTTTGCCTACACCGACCATCTGCCCGCCGACTTCGCCGACCGCAGCCTGCGCGAGGACGTGCTGACCGGATTGACCGCGACCCGCAAGTGGCTGCCGCCCAAGTGGTTCTACGACAAGGTCGGCAGCGAGCTGTTCGAGGACATCACCCGCCTGCCCGAGTACTACCCGACCCGGACCGAACGGGCCATCCTGACCGCCCACGCGGGACGGATCGTCGAGCTGGCCGGCGCTCGCACGCTGATCGAGCTCGGGTCGGGCTCCTCGGACAAGACCCGGCTGCTGCTGGACGCGATGCAGACTGCTGCCGATGGTGATCCGGACGGGCTCGGCTACGTCGCCCTGGACGTCAGCGAGGACGCCCTGCGGCAGGCCTGCGCCGGACTGGTCGCGCAGTATCCACGGCTGCGCGTCGCGGCCGTCCGGGCCGACTTCACCCATCAGCTCGACGTGCTGCCGCCGGGCGCCGGGCGCACCGTCGCCTTCCTGGGCAGCACCATCGGCAACCTGGACCCGGCCGAACGGGCGGCGTTCCTGGCCGCTCTGCGGGCGGGACTGCGCCCGGGTGATCACTTCCTGCTCGGCGCCGACCTGGTCAAGCCGGCCGAGGTGCTCGTCCCGGCCTACGACGACGCCGCCGGGGTGACCGCGGCGTTCAACCGCAACGTGCTGGCGGTGCTGAACCACCGGCTCGGGGCCGACTTCGATCCGGCCGATTTCGACCACCAGGCGGTGTGGGACGCGACGGCCGAGTGGATCGAGATGCGGCTGCGCGCGCGTCGCCCGGTCGCGGTCAGGGTCGACGATCTGGACCTGGACGTGCGGTTCGACGCGGGCGAGGACATCCGCACCGAGATCTCGACCAAGTTCCGGCGGGACCGGTTGACCGTGGAACTGACCGACGCCGGGTTCACCCCCCAGGGCTGGTGGACCGACGAGCAGGGCTGGTTCTCGTTGTCCCTGTGGGGTGTGCGGTAGGCGCCCCGATCAGACGGCGATCGGACGGCGAGCGGACAGTGCTCAGACGGCAACCAGATCGACCGGGGCCGGGACCGACGGCGAGACCGGCGGCGAGGCCGGCCGGTCCGCGGCGCCACCGCGCAGGGTGTCCCGCACGTGTCCGGCGTTGTCGTACGGCCCCTGGATGTATTCGGGGCGCCCGTGGTGACCGAAGGTGATGGCCCGGACCCCGGACCATTCGCCCAGGTGGCCGCGGACGTCGTCGAACCCGGGAGCCGGCTCGAAGCCCAGGGACCGGGCGTACCGGGCCGAGCCGAGCACCAGCTGCTGGGCCAGCTCCAGCGGGGCGGCGATCGGCGGCTGCCGGTGGCCGGCGAAGAAGGCCCGGGTGAACTGGGCATGCTGCTGGTCGTTGAGCACCCGCGGGCCGATCACGTCCTTGACCCCGAGGCAGTACAGGTCAATCAGGTAGCCGCACGCGCTCACCGAGTCCCGGCCGGCGCTGCGGGCGACCAGCACGGCGGCCAGCCCGGGGGTGGCGGAGGCGGCGTCGTCCGGGTCCGGCCAGCGGAACCGGTCGTCCACCAACAGACCGCTGCTCCAGCCGGCACTGACCCAGCAGGCGCGCAGTTCACCGTCGGCCAGCATGCGGCCGTCGGTCGCCGGCGGACGGTGGAACAGGGCGGTGGTCACCGCCCGCGGCAGACCCAGCACCTTGGCGACCTGACGCGCGGAATAGCCATGGGCCCGCAAGGAGCGGGCGCGGAGGATCTGCTCAGGACTCATGACATGCCCTTCCCGAGCGCGGGGCGGGCGGGCATCCCCCATCGGATGCCGCTCGGAAGCGGGATTCACCCACCGAGACTGCTCGCAGGTGAGAATGCCACTGCGCCCCGCCGGACCAGGCGCGACACGCCTGGGCCGCCGGGGCGCAATGCTCGCGCAGCGGTCGCGATCAGCTCTGCGCGGGCGCCATCTCGTGCGCGGACACCCCGACCAGGTGGGCCAGCTCCTCGACCTGGTCCTTGGCGTCGCCGAAGAGCATCGCGGTGTTCTCCCGGAAGAACAGCGGGTTCTGCACCCCGGCGTACCCGGTGGCCATCGAGCGCTTGAACACCACCACGTGCTTGGCCTCCCACACCTGCAGCACCGGCATGCCGGCGATCGGCGAGCCCGGATCCTCGGCGGCGGCCGGGTTGACCGTGTCGTTCGCGCCGATCACCAGCACCACGTCGGTGTCGGGGAAGTCGTCCTGGATCTCGTCCATCTCCAGCACGATGTCGTAGGGCACCCGGGCCTCGGCCAGCAGCACGTTCATGTGCCCGGGCAGCCGGCCGGCGACCGGGTGCACGGCGAACTTGACGTCCTTGCCCATGGCCCGCAGCTTGGCGGTCAGGTCGGCCACCGGGTACTGCGCCTTGGCCACCGCCATGCCGTAACCGGGGGCGATCACCACGGTCTGCGACTCGCGCAACAACTCGGCCAGGTCTCCGGTGGTGGTCTCGCGGTGCTCGCCGTAATCCTCATCGGACTTGCTCGACGATTTCACCTCGGTGCCGAAGCCGCCCAGGATGACCGCCGTGAACTTGCGGTTCATCGCCTTGCACATGATGTAGCTCAGGATCGCGCCGGAGGAGCCGACGAGGGCGCCGGTGATGATCAGCAGGTTGTTGCTGAGCATGAAGCCGGCGGCCGCGGCCGCCCAGCCCGAGTACGAGTTGAGCATCGAGACCACGACCGGCATGTCGCCGCCGCCGATCGCCGCGACCAGATGCAGGCCGAGCAGCAGCGCCACCACCGTCATGATCACCAGCGGGAGCAGGCTGGGCGCGGCCACGAACCAGGCCAGCAGGGCGGCGCTGATCACCAGCAGCAGCAGGTTGAGCAGGTTGCGGCCGGGCAGGGTCAACGGCGCCGACTTCATCTTCGCCGACAGCTTGAGGTAGGCGATGATCGAACCGGTGAAGGTGACCGCGCCGATGAACACTCCGAGGAAGACCTCGATCAGGTGCACGGCGTCGGCGTGCTCCTCGGTCAGGTAGGAGTTGAAGCCGACCAGCACGGCGGCCAGGCCGACGAAGCTGTGCAGGATCGCGATCATCTGCGGCATCTGGGTCATCTCGACCCGTCGGGCGGCGATGGTCCCGATCACCGCACCGATCAGCAGGGCACCGGCGATCAGCGCCGCGGTCACCGCGACGGCCTGCTCGGAGTTCAGCAGGGCCAGCAGGACCGTGGCGGCCAGGGCCAATGCCATGCCGATCTTGCCGGCCATGTTGCCGGCCTTGGCCGACTTCTGGTGGGCCAGGCCGGCCAGCGACAGGATGAACAGCACGCCCGCGATGACGTAGGCCGCCTGGACCAGGGAATACCAGCGCTCGTTGACCACGGTGTTCACGCGTCCTTCCGGAACATGGAGATCATCCGACCGGCGACGGCGAACCCACCGAAGATGTTGATCGAGGCGACCGTCGCGGCGATGAACGCCAGCACGACGACCAGCACGTTGGTACTGCCCAGCTGCAGCAGCGCGCCGACCAGGATGATCCCGGAGATGGCGTTGGTCTGGGCCATCAACGGGGTGTGCAGGGACGCCGAGACGTTGGTGATGACGTAGAAGCCGACGAACACGGCCAGGATGAAGACCGTGAAGTAACCCAGGAAGCTGGCCGGCGAGAACGTGATGGCCAGCCCGACCAGCACCGCGGCCACCCCGAACCAGGCGTAGAGGCGCTGCTGCTTGCGCTTGGCCTGCTCGGCCAGCTCGGCCGCGGTCGGCAGGTGCGGCTTCTCCGCGGCACTCACCTCGGCCGCCTTGGGCGCGGCCGAGACCTGCACCGGCGGCGGCGGCCACAGCACCTGGCCGTCGTGGGTGACGCTGATCGCCCGCTGGACCACGTCGTCCATGTCCAGCACGAGCTGCCCGTCCTTGCCCGGGGTGAGCAGGGTGAGCAGGTTGACGATGTTGGTGCCGTACAGCTGCGCGGTGTGCGCCGGCATCCGGCTGGTCAGGTCGGTGTAGCCGATGATCGTCACCCCGTTGTCGGTGACGACCTTCTCCCCCGGCACGGTGGCCTCGCAGTTGCCACCGCCGACCGCGGCCAGGTCCACGATGACGCTGCCGGGCTTCATCCCGGCGACCATCTCCGCGGTGATGGTGGTGGGAGCCCAGCCCCGGACGAGCGCCGTGGTGATGACGATGTCCGCCTTGGCCGACTCCTGCGCGTACATGCGCGCGGTCGCGGCCTCCTGATCCTCGGTCAGCTTCTGCGCGTACCCGTCGGCCGAGACCTGCTGCTGCGCGGCGGCGGCCTGCACGAAGGTCGCGCCCATCGACTCGATCTGCTCCCCGACCTCGGGACGCACGTCGAACGCGCGGACCTGAGCGCCCAGGCTCACCGCCGCACCGATGGCGGCCAGCCCGGCCACGCCGGCGCCGATGATGAACACGGTCGCCGGCTGTGTCTTGCCGGCCGCGGTGACCTGCCCGGCGAACATGCCGCCGTAGGCCTCGGCCGCCTCGATGACACCCCGGTACCCGGCGATGTTGCTCATCGTGGACAGCACGTCCATCGACTGGGCCCGGGAGATCCGCGGGATGGCCAGCAGGTTCAGGCCCGTGGCCCGCTTGGCCTGCAACGCCTCGATCAGCTCGGGGTGGTCATCCGGCGTCATCCGGGCAACCACCGTGCCACCCTCGGCCAGCCGGGCCACCTCGGCCGGGCTCGGCTCGTTGACCTTGGCGACGACGTCGGCCGACCAGACCTGCGCGGAGGTGCCGATGCTCGCCCCGGCCTGCACGAAGGCCTCGTCCGGGAACTTCGCCGCGACCCCGGCCCCGGCCTCGACGATGACGTCGTACCCGAGCGCGATCAGCTTGGCCGTCGTCTTCGGGGTGGCCGCGACGAGCGTCTCGCCGGGTTGTTCTTCCCTGGGTATTCCGATGCGCACCGACGCCTCTGCCTTCCATCGATCTGCCACGAGCGTTCCGACGCGGGCCTCGCCCGGCGGACGCATGCGCGGGCCCAAACCCCGATGCTGGTGGGAATCGGTCGGACCGTCTAGCGTGCGAGGCTCATGGCCCCGGGTGAGGGCAGCATGGAGCGGTCACACGCCGCCGCAGGACAATATCCAACCCGCACCCCGAAAGGGGAATCCACCCCTGCTTTTACCATCCACCGGACGGATCAGAACGGGCCGGAGGGGTACCCGGCGACCGTCCGGCGACGCTCCTGCGCGGCGGTCAACACCCGCACCGCACCGATCGCCGCGATCGCCGCCACCAAGGAGACGAGGGTCAACAGGATCGAGTTGCTGGTGTAACGGCGCACCTCCGCCAGCGTGTCCAGCTCCTGCCCCCAGGCCCGGTTGACGAAGCCGACGACCACCATCGCCACCCACATGATCCACCAGAAGCGCAGGGCTCCCTTGCCGGTCTTGTCGGGCGATCCCGGCGGCTTGGTCGCGGTCAGCGCATCCTGCGCGACCTGGAACGGGATCCAGAAGTTGACCACCGGCAGCCAGCCCCAGATGGCCGCGCCCTGACCCAGCCGCTGCGCGGCCGGCGCCCACAGCCCGGCGTTGCGGCGCAGCCGGAAGAACCAGACGACGAAGAGCACGGCGGTGGCCACCAGCACCACGTTCCAGACCATGGTGGCGGCGAAGACGAACTGGTCCGAGGCGTCGGCCTCGGCCAGGTCGATCGAGCGTGGGTTCGACCAGCGCTCGATCATCGCCCACTGCTCGGTCTCGGCCCACAGCCGGACGGCGCCGGCGACCAGCCCAAGGCCCAACATGATCTGCACGGCCAGTCCCAGCGTGCGGACACCCGCCGGTGTCCCGGCCGGTGCCCAGGACGCCGGGTACGGTTCGCCGCCGGAGGGCGGTTGGCCGGCCGCCGGGTGTCCGGGCCGCAAGCCCGGGTACGGGTACGGCTGGTCCGGCTGGTTCGCCGGCGGGTACGGCTGGTTCGGCGACGAATACGGCTGGTCCGGCGACAGATACGACTGGCCGGCGGACGGGTACGGGGGCGGCGGGTAGGGCGGCGGCGGGTAGGCCAGGCCGTTGTCGGAGACCGGCCTGAGCCGGGGGTCGGTCGCGTCCGCGTCGGCCGATCCCGGTGATTCCGGCTGCGGCCGGTCCTGCCTGCCGTCCACGGCGCGCCCCCTCGGTCGTCGATTCCGGTCCACCCTGCCATGCCGGGCACCCCGCCCGGGCGTCGATCGGGGCGTCGGCCGCAGGGACGTCAGCGGTCGGGCGCGGTCGCGTCGGCCAGGAAGGTCCGTGCGAAGGAGTCGCCGGTGAGGATGTCCTCCGGTCGGCCATCCCCGACCAGGCGCCCCGACCGCAGCAGCACGCACCGCGCGCTCCGGACCGCCGTCCGCACGTCGTGGGTGGCGACCACCACCGTCGACCCGCGGGCGACCTCCTGGTCCACCGCCGTGGAGATCCAGCCCCGGGCCGCCGCGTCCAGGCCGGCCTCGGGTTCGTCGAGCAGCAGCAGGCCGGCCCGTTGGGCCAGGGCCTGCGCCAGCAGTGCGCGCTGCCGTTGGCCGCCGGACAACGACGCCAGGCGGCGCCCCCGGATCTCGGTCAGACCCAGCCGTTCCATGGCCTCGTCGACCAGGGCACGGTCGCGGCGATCGAGCCGGTGCCAGGGACCGCGGACGGCCCACCGGCCCATGGCCACGGTGTCCCGGACGGTCAGCGGGAGCCGATCGGGCACGGCGCTGCGCTGCACGACGAACGCCACCCGGCCGGGGATCCCGTGGATCGAGCCGGCGGCCGGCGTCAGCACTCCGGCCATCAGGGACAGCACGGTGGACTTGCCCGATCCGTTCGGACCCAGCAGCGCCAGGAACTGGCCGGCGGGGACATCCAGGCTCAGCCCGTCGATCACCGGCCGGCGCCCGTACCCGAAGGTCACCGATTCGAGCCGGACCGACCCCACTGGATTCGTCTTCATTCTCATTATCGTTAGGGTACGGACCGTGTGGGTGATCACCGACCGATGTCCGTGGAGTTCATGCAGCGCGCCCTGTGCGGCGGCCTCGTCGTCGCCGCCCTGTGCGCGGTGACCGGAACCTGGGTGGTGTTGCGCGGCATGGCCTTTCTCGGGGAGGCGATGGCCCACGGCATGTTGCCCGGAGTGGCCGCCGCGGTCCTGCTGGGCCTGCCCGGACCGGCCGGGGCCATGGTCGCGGCCGGCGGCATGGCCGCCGGCATCGGCGTGGCCACCCGGCGCGGGCGGGTGTCGCAGGACACGGCGATCGGGCTGCTGTTCGTGGCCATGCTCGCGCTCGGGGTGATCATCGTCTCGGCGGTCCGGGCCTTCCCGGTCGACCTGAGCGGCATCCTGTTCGGCGACATCCTGGCCCTGCACTGGACGGACGTCGCCGTCACCGCCCTGGTCGCCGCCGCGACCATCGGGGTTCTCGCCCTGGCCCACCGGCCGTTGACCGCCCTGTCGTTCGATCCCCGGATCGCCCACACCCTGGGCCTGCGACCGCGGACGGCCGACGCGGTGCTGCTCGGCAGCCTCGCCGTCGCGATCGTGGCGTCCTATCAGTCGGTCGGGACATTGCTCGTGGTCGGCCTGATGGTGGCCCCGCCAGCGGCCGCCGCCGCGTGGGCCCGCAGCGTGACCACCATGATGGTGCTGGCCACCGCGATCGCCGGGATCAGCGTTCTGGTCGGACTTCTCGTCTCCTGGCACGCCTCATGGGCGGCCGGCGCCGCCATCGCCCTCACCGCGATCGCGGCCTTCGCCGTCTCCACCGGATTGCGGGCGGCCCGGGACCGCCGTCGTCGACGCTGATTTGGTAACGAGAACCGTTCTCAGTATGATCCGATGATCATGCCTGCCCTCGCCCCCGGCCGAATGCCGTCCCCTGCCGCACGATCCGCCCGTTGCACCACGGCCGTCGCTGCCACCGTCGCTGCCACCGTCCTGGCCGTCCTGCTCTCCGGCTGCACCGCGCCGGACCGTCCGACCGCCGGATCCTCGGCCGATGTCGTTGCCGACGCATCGGCCGGCGGCCCCACCACGACCCACGGCTACGTCGAGGGCGCCGAGGAACTCGCCGAACCCCGACTGAGCCTGGTCCTGGCCGACAGCCAGGGCACCCTCACCCTGTTCGACCTGCTCGACACGACGGCCGTCACCCTGCCGGCCGCGGGCACCCCGGTCGGTGCCATGGCCGGCGACGGGCGATTCGTCTACCCGACCCGGTCGGCCGGCAGCCGGGAAGCGGTCGAGATCGTCGACACCGGACGGTGGACCGTCGAGCACGGCGATCACGATCACTACTACCGCGCCGCCGAGCGGGTGGTGGGCACGGTCGACGGAGCCGGTCGCCCGGCGGTCCGGGTCGGCGACCGGCGGACCGCGATCGCCTTCCCCGACAGCGGTGAGATCGTGGTCCTCACCCACGACGAACTGGCCGCCGGCGCGCTCGGCACCCCGCTGCGCGTGCACTGGCGCCCGCACCCGGGCCTGCTCGCACTGCCGTTCGCCGGACACCTGCTGGTCACGGCACCGGACGAGACCGGGACCGCCTCGAGCGTGCAGGCCCTTGACGACCTGGGACAGCCGGTCGCCGCCGCGTCGGCGCCGTGCCCGCAGGCATCCGATGCGACGACCACCCGGGTGGGTGCGGTCGTCGCCTGCGCCGATGGGGCGGTGCTCGTCACCGCCGCGGACGGCACGCTGACCCTCGAGAAGATCCCCTATCCGGTCGGGATCGCGCCCCCGGCCCGCTCGCTCGACGGGCGGACCGGCCGACCCGTGCTGGCCGGGATTCCCGATCCGGCCGCCGATCCCGGGGCCGCCGGCGCCTGGCAGCTGGACACCCGGGGCCGGCAGTGGACATTCCGGCCCGGGCCGGGCCTGGTCGCGGTCAGCGCGGCTGGCGACCACTCCGGGCTGCTGGTCGCGGTCGACGCGACCGGTCGGATCCGGGCCTTCGGGCCCGACGGGGCTGATCTCGGGACCAGTGAGCCGCTCCTGGCCGCCTCGGTGGCCGACCCGGCCACCCGGTCGCAGATCCAGCTCGTCGTCGACGCGAACCGGGCCTACGTCTCCGGTCCCGCCGAAGGCATCGTCCTGGAGGTCGACTACCGCGACGGCGCCCGCATCGCGCGGACCTTCGACGGCCTGGATCCCCGCTTCCTGCAGCAGGTCGGCTGATGCGCACCCGCGTGCTGGCCGCCGCCCTGACCTCCATCCTGGGCGCCGTCCTGGGCGTGGCCGGCTGCGCGACGGCGGCCGGTTCGGACCGCCCCTCGGTCACCGTGACCACCACCATTCTCGGTGACGTGGTCAATGAGATCGTCGGTGACCAAGCCGATGTCGTAGTTCTGATGCCCGGCGGTGGGGATCCGCACTCATTCTCGATCTCCGCCCAGGAAGCGGCGCGCATGCGCCAGTCGGACCTGATCGTGTCCAACGGCCTCGGGCTGGAAGAGGGCGTCGCGACCCAGGTGCAGGCCGCGGCCGCGGACGGCACGCCCCAGTTCGTCGCCGGCGACCAGGCCGATCCGCTCACCTTCATCGCGGACGGCTCGTCGGGCCTGCCCGACCCCCACTTCTGGACCGACCCGGACCGCATGGTGCTGGTGCTGGACGCCCTCGACGACGCCCTGGCCGGGATCGAGGGCATCGACGCCGAGCAGCTCACCCAGCGGGCGGCGAAGTACCGCGCCGAGCTGGCGGCGCTGTCCGCCGAGATGGACACCTTCTTCGCCGCCATCCCGCCGGGCCGGCGGGCCCTGGTCACCAACCACCACGTCTTCGGCTACCTCGCCCAGCGCTTCGGCTTCGAGGTGGTCGGCGCCGTCATCCCCAGCGGGACCACCCTGGCCGCGCCCAGCGCCGCGGACCTGGCCGACCTGGCCGGCGCCATCCGGGACACCGGGGTGCCGGCGATCTTCGCCGACTCATCCCGGCCGGACCGGCTGGCCCAGGCGGTGGCCGAGGAAACCGGGTTGGACATCGAGGTCGTCCCGCTGT
Source organism: Nakamurella multipartita DSM 44233 (assembly GCF_000024365.1). Classification (NCBI taxonomy): domain Bacteria; kingdom Bacillati; phylum Actinomycetota; class Actinomycetes; order Nakamurellales; family Nakamurellaceae; genus Nakamurella; species Nakamurella multipartita. Next base: position 1,190,425 of record NC_013235.1, on the reverse strand, counting down.
TCACCGAGTCGCTCTCGCCGCCCGGCGAAGGGGCCGGTACCTACTTGGACATGATGCGCACCAACACATCCCGGATCACCGCGGCGCTGACCCGGTGATCTGTGAGCAGTCCCATCCATCACCGAACGAAGGAAGCAGCATGAAATCCCCTCTCCGCGCCCGGGTCGCCACGGGTGCGCTCACGGCCACCGCCGCCCTGGTGCTGGCCGGTTGCGCATCCCCCCAGTCGGCGGCGCCGGCCGCCGCCGGCAACAGCAGCCGGTCGCCCTCGGCGCAACCCGCCGACGATCCCCGGATCACCCTGACCTACGACGGTGGACTGCTCATCCTGAACAGCGCCGACTTCTCGACGGTCGCCGACCTGCCCAAGGACGGCTTCCTGCGGGTGAATAGCGCCGGTGATGCCCAGGGCCACGTCATGGTGACCACCACCGACGGCTTCCAGGTCTTGGACACCGGCCTGACCACCGGGACCGCGCGGCTCACCGATGTTCTGTTCCCCGCGGCCGAGGCCGGCCACGTCACCCCGCACGCCGGCCGGACCGCGCTGTTCGCCGACGGGACCGGCAACATCACCCTGTTCGACACCGACTCGCTCACCGGCACGGGCCTGCCGCCGACCCAGACGGTCACCTCCCCCGCCGCCCACCACGGCGTCGCGATCCAACTGTCCGACGGCTCGTTGCTGGCGACGATCGGCACCAAGGACGGTCGCTCCGGGGTGCGGGTCCTGGACGCGACGACCACCAGCGAGATCGCCCGCAACGAGCAGTGCCCGGCCGTGCACGGGGAGGGTGCCCTCAAGGACGAGGTCGTCATGTTCGGCTGCGAGGACGGCGTCCTGCTCTACCGGAACGGTGCCTTCGTCAAGCTGGCGGCGCCCGACGCCTACGGTCGCACCGGCAACGCCTACGTCACCGAGACCAGCGCCGTCGCGGTGGGCGACTACCGCAACGACCCCGATCAGGAGGGTTACCTGCTGACCTCTCTGGTCTTCATCGACAGCGTCGCCCAGACCAGTACGGTCGTGCCGCTGCCGGCGGGCGCGTCCTACACCTGGCGCGGGGTCGACCGGGACGCGCAGGACAACGTGGTGGTGCTCAGCGCCGACGGCAACCTCTACCGGCTCGATCAGACCGGCGCCGTGCTCGACACCTGGCCGGTGATCGCACCCTGGACCGGTCCGGCCAAGTGGCAGGATCCGCACCCCGCGCTGTCCGTCGTCGGTGAGACCGCCTACATCACCGAGCCGGCCAAGAACCAGATCCTGGCGTTCGATCTGGCCACGGGGAAGACCACGGCGACCGGGACGCTCGCCCACACGCCGAACGAGATCGCCGTCGTCGGAAGCTGATCCGATCTGGCCCGAGCCCCGGCCGGACCCGTCACCAGACGGGGTCCGGCCGGGGCTGCCGGCACGTCGCCCCTCGGGACCATCGCCTCTGGATGATCACGCGCGCCCGAGCAACGGTGGAGGGTGTCCAGAACATCGGAGGAGTCATGCGCACGTACGTCATCACCGGATCGGCCTCGGGCATCGGCCTGGCCACGGCGACCATGCTGCACGCCCGGGGCGACGTGGTCATCGGGGTCGATCGGCACGATGCCGAGGTCGTCGCGGACCTGTCCACCGAGCAGGGCCGGCAGGACATGGTCCGGGCGGTGACCGAACGCACCGACGGGCACATCGACGCCGTGGTCGCCAACGCCGGACTGGCCACGCCCACCGCGGCCACCGTCGCGGTCAACTACTACGGCGCCGTGGCCACGCTGGAGGGGTTGCGCCCGCTGCTGCTGCGCTCGCCCAACCCACGGGCGGTGGCCACCGCGTCCATGGCCTCGCTGATGCCGGTCGACGAGCAGCTGGAACGCACCCTGCTGGACGGGACGCCGACCGACGCCCTGGAACTGGCCGGCAAACTGGAAGAGGCCGGCGGGCAGACGATCTACGCGACCACCAAGCGGGCGCTCGCCCGCTGGATCCGCCGGCACGCGGCGACCGCCGACTGGGCCGGCGCCGGCATCCCGCTCAACGCCATCGCCCCCGGGATCATCCGGACGCCGATGACGGCGCAGATGATCAGCACCCCCGAGGCGACGGCGAGCCTGCTCGAGCTGGTCCCGATGCCCCTGCACGGCGTGGCCGAGCCGGCCGCGTGCGCGTCCCTGATCGGCTGGCTGACCAGTCCGGAGAACACCCACCTGTGCGGTCAGGTCGTCTTCATCGACGGTGGCTCGGACGTGGTCCTGCGTGGCGACTCGGTCTGGTGAACCGGGTCAGCCGCCCGCGCGCCGGGTGAGCACGACACCGGCGGTCCCCAGCGCCAGGGTCAGGAGCAGCACCCCGGTGAGCACCTGAGCCAGATCGGCGCCCCCGTCGACGGCCTGGCTCGTGGCTTCCCCGGTCGCCGCGGCCGGCGTGGCGATGGCCGCGGTGGCGATCAGCGTCGGCACCGGGTGATCGGACGACGGGTCCGGGTCGGTCCAGGCGGTCTGCTGATCGCCGCAGTACTGGATCGACGGGAAGCTGACCGTGGCGCCGGGATCGGCGGTGATCCGGGCCGTCACCCGGACCGCGGCCTGCTGCCCGGTCGGCACGCCGGGACCGGAGAACTCGATCGTGGACGGCGCGACGGTCGCCGACCAGCCGGCGACATCGGTGATCGCGCCGGTGAACTCGACGCCCGGCCCGGCCGACACACTGACCCCGGTGGTGGCCGAATCGGGCGTACAGCTGTGGTTCCAGACCAGGGTGACCGTGCTCGTGCCGTCGCCGTTGGGCGTGGCCGAGTCGACGGCGACGTGCGCGGCGGCCGCCGGGGCCAGGGCGAGCAGGGTGAGCGCCACCAGCGCGATGAGGGCGGCGCCCCGGGTGAGGATCCGGCCGAGTCGACGGGTCATGGGATCTGCACCTCCGCCCGGGCGGTGGGTTCCTCGAATTCGGACGTGCGGACCGAGATCGCGATGGTCCACTGCCCGGACAGCGGCAGATCCAGCACGGCCTGGTACGCGCCGGGACCCGTGGCCGAGACCGGCCGGGTCAGCGGGCCGACCCCGGCGGCCGGCATGGTCACCGACACCTCGGGGTCCGACACCGGTGACACCGGCTGGCCGCCGGCGTCGACGACGGTGAACTCCAGCGAGTTGACCCCCGCGGTCGCCGGGGTGAGCCGCAGCCGGATCTGATCGTTGCCCAGCGCGACCGTCTGCTCCACCGGCGATCCGGTCGCCGCCGCGCTCGAACCGTCGGCCGCGGCCCCGGCGGAGGGCTCGGTCGGCGGCGTGGGGCTGGCATTGACCAGCCATCCGGTCACCGCGAGCACGGCCACCAGCAGGCCCGCCTCCACCGTCACCGACCGGCGCAGCCGCTGCCACCCCGCCTCGGCGGTCGGCCCGGCGACGATCGCCGGCGTCACCCGGAACCGGTTGTAGCCGGCCGTGGCCACGACCAGCCCGACCAGCCCGAGTTTGACCAGCAGCGCCTGGCCGTACCCGGTCTGCACCAGCGCCGACCACGAGCCCAGGATCCGCCAGGCCAGCAGCGTGCCGGTGACGGCGAGCAGCGCGACCAGCACCGCAGCCAGGGTGGAAAACCGGCTCAACGCGACCGCGGCCGCCTCGACCCGGCTGCGCGGCAGCGACCGGGTGGCGGTCAAGGTGCCGGCCGCGCCGCGGGCCGGTGCCGGGCGGCGGCCGGTGACCGCCCGACCGGTCGCGCGGACCAGGACGCCGAGTCCGACCAGCCCGCCCAGCCAGCCGGCGGCGACGGTCAGATGCACCAGGTCGGCGGTGAGCACCAGCGGCACCGGGCCGTACCCGCGGGTATGCCCGACGACCGCGAACGCCCCGATCGCCAGGCCGCACCCGGCCAGGGCGGCGCCGGCGCTGGCCGCGGTGCGCTGGTTGACCGCCCACGCGGCCTCCCAGGCCAGCAGCAGCCCGGCGCCGACGAGCACCAGCGTCAGTCCCGCGTCCCGCCCCAGTTGGGCGGTCCAGGCCGCGGGATCGGCCAATCCGGCCAGGGACTCGTAGCGCTGGCGCAGTTCGGTGAGCGGCAGCAGCAACAGAGCGGCCAGCACGCCGCCGCCCGCGGACCACGCCGACAGCCGGCGCAGGGTGGCCCGCACCCCGGCCTCACCCTGCCCACGCAGAACCAGCACGTCGAACGCGATCAGGCCGCAGGCGGCCAGCACGCCGAGGTAGGCGATGGCCTGCACGATCGCGCTGGCCACGCTGACGGCGAGATCGGACTGGGCGTCGGGCACGGCCACCGTGGCGGCGCTGCGCTGGCCCACCGCGAAGGTCAGCCCGCCGGCGATCGGATGGGAATCGGCCGAGATCACCCGCCAGGACACGATGACCGTCCCGGTGCCCAGACTCTGCGGGGTGATCACCACCCGGTTGTCGACGGCCTGGCTGGTGCTGGGCAGCTCGGTCCCGGCCGCGTCCAGCAGCCGGATGCCGCCGTCGTCGACCGCGACGGGTTCGCTGAAGGTCAGGGTGATGGCGGCCGGCGCGGTCGGCAGCAGGGCCCCGTCGGCCGGGTCGGTGCCGATCAGCTCGGCGTGCGCCCAGGCCGGCGCGGAGCCGGCCAGCAGGAAGGCCAGCGCGGCCGCGGCCACCAGGACGGCCCGGACCAGCGCCCGTCCTGGTGACCGCGGCCCCAGTTGCTGGATCACGCGCGCCGCGAACGCGCCAGGGCAATCCCGCCGACGACCAGCCCCAGCACGCCCGCAACCAGACCGGCGATCGCCACCGGGCTGGTCGAGCTGGACTCGGTGGCCGCCGCCGTCGCGACCTCGGCGCTACTGGTCGGCACGGCCGAGGCACTGGCCGGGGCGGTGGTGACCGCCGGCCCGTCATCGTCACCGTTGCCGGCGGCCGGGGTGACCACGAACGCCGGCGCCGGATGGTCGGGCTCGGCCTGACCCTCGACCGTGGGTTCGATCCAGGCGGTCTCCCCCACCTCGCAGGTCTGGATGGTCGGGAAGCTCAGCGTCTGCCCGACCGCGTCGGGGACCTGCAGGGACAGCACCAACGCGTCCCGGTACCCGTCGGGCAGCGGGGTCTTGGCGGTGTAGACGACCTGGTCGACCCGCTCGGTGACCTGGTTGCCGTGGCTGTCGGTGACGGCCGGGTTCAGCGGCACCATCACCTTCTGCACGTCCCAGTTCGGGTTGACGGTCGGGGTGACGGCGGTGATCTGCTCCGGGATCTTGATCGCGACCTTGGTGGTCGGCGAGCCGGCGCAGCCGTGCGGGACGCCGAAGGTCAGCAGGGCGTAGGACCCGGCGGCGGTCGTGTTCGGGCTGACCGACACGTGCGCGCTGGCGGCCAGCGCGCCGCCCAGGGACAGGGCGCACACGCCGGCGACGACCACGGCGGAACGCAGGATGGACTTGCTCACGGCAAAACTCCTCGAAAGGCGAAAGGGATTGGCTCGATGTCGTCCGCGGGCTCCCTGGACGCGCTCGCGCAGCCCACTATCGCCGCCCCGCGCGGGCGGGACGGCGAGGACAGGCCGGGTGCGTCAGGAGCTCAGCAGCAACGGCGGGCCACGCCGTGGGGCGCTGTGGCGCAGTTCGGCCGCCACAGCCACCCAGGCCGGGCGCGCGCGGACCGGGCCGGCGACCCGCCGGACCGCCGGCGGAGCCGGCCGGGGCGGCCGCGGCAGCGCGCAGCGGCCCAGGTAGGCCGCCCGCAGCAGCCGATCGACCAGCACGACCAGCGCGGCAGCCACCAGCCCGGCGGCCAGGTGCGCGGCCAGCATCGCGACCGACCCGGGCGCGCCGGCCGCGCTCAGGTCCGCCGCGTGCGCGTCATGGACGCCGGCGGAGCCACCGGACAGCACGCCGAACGCCGGATGCAGGGCCCCCTGCGTCGCGGTCAGCAACGGGACCAGGGCGGCCGGCGAGCGCCAGCGCAGCAGGATCGGCAGGGCGACCACCGCGGACAGCCCGGTCAGCAGGGCGAGCGCGCCCCCCGTGGGCACCGCCCCGCCGGCGGCGCCGTGCGCGGCCACGCTGAACCCGACGGTGATCACCGCCAGCAGCACGGCCCGGACGGCCTGCCACGGCAGCCCCCGCCCGATTGGCCCGATCACCCGCCCAGGCTATCGGGCCCCGGCCGGCCGGTGCGCCACCGCCCGCCGCGCCGGACGCCGACCGGAGACACCGGCCGGACCAGCGGCCGGGGATGCGAAAGGCCCGGCCCCCCGAAGGGAGCCGGGCCTGTCGTGACGTGCTCAGCGCCGGTGTCGATCACCGGCCGGGACCACCGCTCAGCGGTAGTCGCGGCCCAGATCGAAGTCGTCCAGCGGCACCGCGGCACCGGTGGCGACCCCGAAGGTGTCGGCCCCGTAGTAGGTGTCGTCGAACGAGGGCAGCGTGTAGGCGGCCGCGCGGGCCTCCTCGGTCGGCTGCACCTGGATGTCCCGGTACCGGGCGATGCCGGTGCCGGCCGGGATCAGCTTGCCGATGATCACGTTCTCCTTCAGGCCCACGAGCTTGTCCGACTTGGCGTTGATTGCCGCGTCGGTGAGCACCCGGGTGGTCTCCTGGAAGGAGGCCGCCGACAGCCAGGACTCGGTGGCCAGCGACGCCTTGGTGATGCCCATGAGCGCGGGACGCCCGGCCGCGGGCTCGCCACCCTCGGCCAGCACGCGACGGTTGGACGCCTCGAACTCCTTGCGCTCGATCACCGCACCCGGCAGGAACTCGGTCGAGCCGGAGTCGATGATCGTGACCCGCCGCAGCATCTGCCGGATGATCACCTCGATGTGCTTGTCGTGGATGCCCACGCCCTGCGAGCGGTACACGTTCTGCACCTCTCGCACCAGGTGCAGCTGCACCTCGCGCTGGCCCATGACCCGCAGCACCTCATGCGGATCCGGGTTGCCCTCGAGCAGCTGCTGGCCGACCGACACGTGATCGCCGTCCACCAGCAGACGCTCGGAGCCGTCGACGGTCATCGTCGCGAGCCGCTGCGTCTTGGGCAGCTTCTCGTACACGATCTCCTCCGACCCGTCGTCCGGGGTGACGATGATCTTGAAGAACTTGTCGGCGTCCTCGATCCGGATCCGGCCGGCGGCGTCGGCGATCGGCGCCTTGCCCTTGGGGACCCGGGCCTCGAACAGCTCCTGCACACGCGGCAGACCCTGGGTGATGTCGGAGGAACCCGACGCCGCCCCGGTGTGGAAGGTCCGCATGGTCAGCTGCGTGCCGGGCTCACCGATGGACTGCGCGGCCACGATGCCGACGGCCTCGCCCACGTCCACCAGGTTGCCGGTGGCCAACGAGCGGCCGTAGCAGACCGCACAGGTGCCGATGGCCGCCTCGCAGGTCAGCACGGAACGGACCTTGGCCAGGGTGATCCCGGCGTTGACCGCGTCCCGCACGTGGTGCTCGCGCATGTCCGTACCGGCCGGCACGACGACCGTGCCGTCCTCGGCGACCAGGTCACCGGCCAGCACCCGACCCTGCACCGAGGTCTCGATGAACTCGTTGATGTGCAGGCTGCCGTCGGCGTACCGATCGGCCATCGGCAGGGTGACGCCACGCTCGGTGCCACAGTCGGTCTCGCGCACGATGACGTCCTGCGACACGTCGACCAGACGACGGGTCAGGTAGCCCGACTCCGCCGTTCGCAGCGCGGTGTCGGCCAGACCCTTACGGGCCGAGTGGGTGTTGATGAAGTACTCCAGCACCGACAGGCCCTCGCGGAACGAGGAGCGAATCGGCCGCGGGATCTGCTGACCCTTGGAGTTGGCCACCACACCCTTCATGCCGGCCAGCGACCGGACCTGGATCCAGTTACCGGCGGCGCCGGCGTTCACCAGGGTGGACACCGGGTTGTCGGCCGGGTACGCCGGAGGCAGCGCCTCCTCGATCTCCCGGGTGGCCGCCTCCCAGATCTTGACCAGGTCGTCGTTGCGCTCCTCGTGGGAGAGGTTGCCCCGCTGGTAGGCCTTCTCGACCCGCTCCGCCTCGATCTCGTGACGGAGCAGGATCTCTTCCTTCTCCGGCGGGATGATGACGTCACCGATGGCCACCGTCATGCCCGAGCGGGTCGCCCAGTGGAAGCCCGCCTCCTTCAGGCGGTCCAGCACCTGCGCCACCACGGACATCGGGTAGTGCTCGGCCAGATCGTTGACGATGACGGCCTGCCGCTTCTTGGGCAGCTCCTCGTTCACGAACGGGTACCCGTCGGGCAGCAGCTCGTTGAACAGGACCCGGCCCAGCGTGGTCTCGGCCAGCCAGGGCTGGCCCGCCTCGTAGTCCTCTCCCAGCGCAGCCAGGGTGTCCTTCGACGGCTTGACCGAACCGGGCAGCCGCACCTTGATCGGCGCGCGCAGATCGATCAGTCCGGCGTCCAGCGCCATGATCCCCTCGGCGGGCGAGGAGAACACCGAGCCGGCCCCCTTGGCCTCCGGCTTGTACCCACACAGGTAGTACAGGCCGGTCACCAGGTCCAGCGAGGGCATGGCCAGCGGCCGGCCCGAACCCGGGGACAGGATGTTGTTGCTCGAGAGCATCAGCACGCGAGCCTCGGCCTGCGCCTCGGACGACAGCGGCACGTGCACGGCCATCTGGTCGCCGTCGAAGTCGGCGTTGAACGCGGCACAGACCAGCGGGTGCAGCTGGATGGCCTTGCCTTCCACCAGCTGCGGCTCGAAGGCCTGGATGCCCAGGCGGTGCAGGGTCGGCGCCCGGTTCAGCATCACCGGGTGCGCGGAGATGACCTCTTCCAGGACGTCCCACACCTGCGGCCGCTGCCGCTCGACCATGCGCTTGGCCGACTTGATGTTCTGCGCGTGGTTCAGGTCGACCAGGCGCTTCATCACGAACGGCTTGAACAGCTCGAGCGCCATCAGCTTGGGCAGACCGCACTGGTGCAGCTTGAGCTGCGGGCCGACCACGATGACCGAACGGCCCGAGTAGTCGACACGCTTGCCCAGCAGGTTCTGGCGGAACCGGCCCTGCTTGCCCTTGAGCAGATCGGACAGCGACTTGAGCGGGCGGTTGCCCGGCCCGGTGACCGGACGGCCACGGCGGCCGTTGTCGAACAACGCGTCGACGGCCTCCTGCAGCATCCGCTTCTCGTTGTTGACGATGATCTCGGGCGCGCCCAGATCGATCAGTCGCTTGAGCCGGTTGTTCCGGTTGATCACGCGCCGGTACAGGTCGTTGAGGTCGGAGGTGGCGAACCGGCCACCGTCCAGCTGCACCATCGGCCGCAGCTCCGGCGGGATCACCGGCACGCAGTCCAGCACCATGCCCAGCGGCGAGTTCTGCGTCATCTGGAACGCCGCGACGACCTTGAGCCGCTTGATCGCGCGGATCTTGCGCTGGCCCTTGCCGTTCTTGATGGTGTCGCGCAGGATCTCGACCTCGGCGTCGATGTCGAAGTCCGAGATGATCTGCTTGAGCGCCTCGGCCCCCATGCCGCCGGTGAAGTAGTCGCCGAAGCGGTCCTCCAGCTCGCGGTAGAGCACCTCGTCGACGATCAGCTGGCGCACCGAGAGCTTGCGGAACAGGTCGAGCACCTCGTCGAGGCGGTCGATGGCCCGCTGCGCACGGTCGCGGATCTGCCGCTGCTCGCGCTCGCCGCCCTCGCGCACCTTGCGGCGCACGTCGGACTTGGCGCCCTCGGCCTCCAGCTCGGCCAGGTCGGCCTCGAGCTTCTTGGCCCGGGCGTCGATGTCGGCGTCCCGCGCGTTCTCCAGGTTCTTGCGCTCGACGCCCATCTCGGCCTCGATGGTCGGCAGGTCATTGTGCCGAGCCGTCTCGTCGACCGCGGTGATCAGGTAGGCCGCGAAGTAGATGATCTTCTCGAGATCCTTCGGGGCCAGGTCGAGCAGGTAGCCCAAGCGCGACGGGACGCCCTTGAAGTACCAGATATGGGTGACCGGTGCGGCCAGCTCGATGTGGCCCATCCGCTCGCGACGCACCTTGGCGCGGGTGACCTCGACGCCGCAGCGCTCGCAGATGATGCCCTTGAAGCGGACACGCTTGTACTTGCCGCAGGCGCACTCCCAGTCCCGGGTCGGCCCGAAGATCTTCTCGCAGAAGAGCCCGTCCTTTTCCGGCTTGAGCGTGCGGTAATTGATGGTTTCCGGCTTCTTGACCTCGCCGTGGGACCACGCGCGGATGTCGTCGGCGGTGGCGAGACCGATACGCAACTCGTCGAAGAAGTTGACGTCGAGCACTGGTGGCACGTCCCTGTCTGTGTCAGTAATGCGGGCGATTCCGGACGAGCCGGCAGCAACTGCCGGTCGGCGCCTGGAACCAAGGGGTGGAAGAGGGAACCTGCGGGGACGGGGCTCGCGGGAGGTGAGTCCCGCCCCCGCAGGAGGCTTCCGGTTAGTTCACCAAGTCGTCGACCGAGGCCGACTCGTTGCGCGACAGGTTGATTCCGAGGTTGGCCGCGGCGCGCTCGAGATCGTCATCGTCAGAATCACGCATCTCGATCGCGACGCCATCGCTGGAGAGCACCTCGACGTTCAGGCACAGGGCCTGAAGCTCCTTGAGCAACACCTTGAACGACTCCGGGATTCCCGGCTCGGGGATGTTCTCGCCCTTGACGATGGCCTCGTAGACCTTGACCCGGCCCACGATGTCGTCGGACTTGATGGTGAGCAGTTCCTGCAGGGTGTACGCAGCCCCGTAGGCCTGCATCGCCCAGCACTCCATCTCACCGAAGCGCTGCCCACCGAACTGCGCCTTACCACCCAGCGGCTGCTGCGTGATCATCGAGTACGGACCGGTCGAACGGGCGTGGATCTTGTCGTCGACCAGGTGCAGCAGCTTGATGATGTACATGTAGCCGACCGCGACCGGGTACGGGAACGGCTCGCCGGTGCGTCCGTCGAACAGGGTCGCCTTGCCATCGGTGTGAACCAGGCGTTCGCCGTCCCGGGTCGGGGTCGTCGAACCGAGCAGGCCCATGATCTCGTCCTCGGAGGCCCCGGAGAACACCGGCGTGGCGGTCTTGGTCCACGGCCCGGCCTCCCGGGTCTGCTCGGACAGGTTCTTGGCCCAGCCCGGCTCGCCCTCGACCTGCCAGCCCTGGGAGGCCACCCACCCGAGGTGGGTCTCCAGGATCTGACCGATGTTCATCCGTCGAGGCACACCGTGCGGGTTGAGCACGATGTCGACCGGGGTGCCGTCGGGCAGGAAGGGCATGTCCTCGACGGGCAGGATCTTGCCGATGACGCCCTTGTTGCCGTGGCGTCCGGCCAGCTTGTCGCCGTCCTGGATCTTGCGCTTCTGGGCCACGTACACCCGGACCAGCTCGTTGACGCCCGGGGGCAGCTCGGCGCCGTCGTCGTCCCGGTTGAACACCCGGATGCCGATGACCTTGCCGGTCTCGCCGTGCGGCACCTTCAGCGAGGTGTCGCGGACCTCACGCGCCTTCTCGCCGAAGATCGCGCGCAGCAGCCGCTCCTCCGGGGTCAGCTCGGTCTCGCCCTTGGGCGTGACCTTGCCGACCAGGATGTCGCCGTCCTGCACCTCGGCGCCGACGCGGACGATGCCGCGCTCGTCGAGGTCGGCCAGCACCTCCTCGGAGACGTTCGGGATGTCCCGGGTGATCTCCTCAGGGCCCAGCTTGGTGTCGCGGGCATCGATCTCGTGCTCCTCGATGTGGATCGAGGTCAGCACATCGTCCTGGACGATGCGCTGGGACAGGATGATCGCGTCCTCGTAGTTGTGGCCCTCCCACGGCATGAAGGCGACGAGCAGGTTCTTGCCCAGCGCCATCTCGCCGCCGTCGGTGCACGGCCCGTCGGCGATGACGTCGCCGGCTTCGACCCTCGCCCCTTCATCCACGATCGGCTTCTGGTTGAAGCTGGTGCCCTGGTTCGACCGGCGGAACTTGTTCAGCCGGTAGGTGCGGTGGGTGCCGTCGTCGTTCATCACCGAGATGTAGTCGGCGGTGGCCTCTTCGACCACACCCGACTTCTCGGCGATGAGCACGTCGCCGGCGTCCTTGGCCGCGCGGGCCTCCATGCCGGTGCCGACCAGCGGCGCCTCCGAGCGCAGCAACGGCACGGACTGCCGCTGCATGTTGGCGCCCATCAGGGCCCGGTTGGCCTCGTCGTGCTCCAGGAACGGGATCATCGCGGTCGCGACCGAGACGGTCTGCCGCGGCGAGACGTCCATGTACTCGACCTCGGCCGGCGGGACCTGGTCGACCTCGCCGGAGCCCTTCCGCCGGACCAGCACCCGGTTCTCGGTGAACCGCCCGTCGTTGTCCAGCTTGGCGCTGGCCTGGGCGATGATGAACCGGTCCTCCTCGTCGGCGGTCAGGTACTCGATCTGATCCGTCGCGACGCCGTCGATCACCTTGCGGTACGGCGTCTCGATGAAGCCGAACGGGTTCACCCGGGCGAAGGTCGACAGCGAGCCGATGAGGCCGATGTTCGGGCCTTCCGGGGTCTCGATCGGGCACATCCGGCCGTAGTGGGACGGGTGCACGTCGCGGACCTCGAGCGAGGCGCGATCCCGGGACAGACCGCCCGGACCCAGCGCGGACAGCCGCCGCTTGTGGGTCAGGCCCGCGAGCGGGTTGGTCTGGTCCATGAACTGCGAGAGCTGGCTGGTGCCGAAGAACTCCTTGATGGAGGCGACGACCGGCCGGATGTTGATCAGGGTCTGCGGCGTGATCGCCTCGACGTCCTGAGTGGTCATCCGCTCCCGGACGACGCGCTCCATGCGGGACAGGCCGACCCGGATCTGGTTCTGGATCAGCTCACCCACGGTGCGCAGCCGGCGGTTGCCGAAGTGGTCGATGTCGTCGGTCTCGACCGGGTAGACCCGACCGTTCTTGGTCCACTCGGCATCGCCCTGGTGCAGGCGCAGCAGGTACTCGACGATCGAGAGCAGGTCGTCCTCGGTGAGGGTGCCCACGCTGGTCGGCTGATTGACGCCCAGCTTCTTGTTCATCTTGTACCGGCCGACCTTGGCCAGGTCGTAGCGCTTGTCCTTGAAGAACAGGTTGTCCAGCAGGGCCTGCGCGCTCTCCTTGGTCGGCGGCTCGCCCGGACGCAGCTTGCGGTAGATGTCCAGCAGCGCCTCGTCCTGGCCGGCGATGTGGTCCTTCTCCAGGGTCGCCAGCAGCACCGGCGACCAGGAGAAGTGCTCCCGGATCCGCTCGGTGTCCCAGCCCAGCGCCTTGAGCAGCACGGAGACCGGCTGCCGCCGCTTGCGGTCGATGCGCACACCGATGGTGTCGCGCTTGTCCACGTCGAACTCGAGCCAGGCACCCCGCGAGGGGATGACCTTGCAGCTGAAGACGTCCTTACCCGCGGTCTTGTCCAGCGACTTGTCGAAGTAGACGCCGGGCGAACGCACCAGCTGGGACACCACGACCCGCTCGGTGCCGTTGATGATGAACGTGCCCTTGCTGGTCATCATGGGGAAGTCACCCATGAAGACGGTCTGCGACTTGATCTCGCCGGTCTCGCCGTTCATGAACTCGGCGGTGACGAACAGCGGGGCCGAGTAGGTCATGTCCTTGTCCCGGCACTCCTCCTCGTTCGCCTTGACCTCGTCGAAGCGCGGGTCGGAGAAGGACAGCGACAGGTTGCCGGAGAAGTCCTCGATCGGGGAGATCTCCTCCAGGATCTCGTCGAGCCCGCTGGGCGTCGGCTCGTCCTGGCGGGCACGCCAGTCGGCGCCGCCGACGAGCCAGGCGAACGAGTCGGTCTGCAGAGCGAGGAGATTGGGTACTTCCAGTGGTTCGCGGAGCTTGGCGAAGGAGACCCGGTTGGGGCTGCTTGCGGTGGACCTGGACGTGCTGGTGACTGCCAAGATTCGTCCTTTCGAGGACAAACACTGTGTGGATTACTCGCTGACGCGCGGTTCCGCCCATACGCCGAGCGGCCGGAACCAAGGTGGTGTGCTGGTCGTGGTTGTCGTGGATGGTCAGGACATGGCCGACCCGCCGGGTGTCAGCCCAGGTCAGACGGTGTTCCGCGGACGAGCGTTCGCTCGCGACGAGGACCGGCTGGATCCCGGGCAGCACAAAGAGGGCAGCGCAAACAAGTAGCTTACCACCAGAAGGCACGCCTGTCCAGACGTCTCCTTCTGGCCTCACGTCCCGGCGAGGAGCGCTCAATCTTGAGCACCGAACCTTCGAGCCGGCGGACGTGGAGTCCGAAGGACGCGACCCGCTATATGGCCGACGTCGATGACTAGCCTGGCCCCAGGACCGGCATCCGTCAAGCATCCGGCGCCGATTCGACCCGGCCGCGTCCGGCCGGCTCGGCCGCGGCCGGGCCGCTCGTCCCCTGCTCGACTCCCCTCACCTCCCGAACCGAACACGGCCGTCCGGAGGATCGACCCCGGGCGGCCGCACGGTCGGACCAATCCGACAAACCGGGTCGACCAGACGTCAATCGCTCCCACGGCGACCGGGTGAACCTCACCCGACCAGCGCAGACGGGATCGCAGACGGGAGTCATCGTCGTCGTTGCGAACCGTCGTTCACGCGGCTCAACCCCCAAATGCGCAGCGTTGCCGCCCGTTCGTCACTCATTTGTTGTGCTGTCGACATTCGCCTCGTAATCTCCCTACGGTCGGAGCAGGAAGAGTCCAGAACTCCGACCCCGGAACAGGGCGGCGGATGCATGAGCAAGGTTGGCCGAGCAGACGGAGCAACCACTGTGGAGGCCGGACCGCCCCGCAGTACCGACCCGCACGGACCGTCCGGATCACCCCTGCCGATTCCCGACACCGCCCTGATCGGCCGCGAACTCCAGATCGCCCGGCTGCGGGCCATGGTCGACCTGCCGGGCCTGGTCACCATCACCGGCGAGGGCGGGGTCGGCAAGACCCGGCTGGTCCTGGAGGTCGCCCAGCGGCAGGACCGACCGGTGGTGTTCGTCCCGCTGGCCGACCTGGACCGGACCGGGGCCACCCTGGCCATCCGGCGGGTCTGCGCACCCTTGCTGCTCAGCCGCTTCGACGCGGCCACCGGCACCCTGCGCGAGGCCTGCCCCGCGACCGCGCCGTCGGCGCCGCCGGGTGAGCCCGGCCTGCTGATCCTGGACTCGGTCGAGCAGGTCGGGCAGATCAGCGACCTGATCGCCGAGATCCGGACCACCGTTCCGGCCATGACGATCGTGGTCACCAGCCGCAGCCGGCTGGGCCTGAGCAATGAACGGGTGCTGCACCTGATCGGACTGCCCACCGGCCCCGACGGGGCCGCCGTCGAGTTGTTCCTGACCCGGTCCCGCGCGGTCGGGGCCGACACCACCTGGATGGACGACCAGCGTCCGGCCGTCACCGCCCTGTGCCGGGCCCTGGACGGGCTGCCCCTGGCCATCGAGCTGGCCGCCGCCCGCACCCGGATGATGTCACCGGCCGCGCTGCTGGCCCAGGTCCATTCGCCTGATCACCGCCGGATGCTCACCCTGCTGGCCAAGGGGCCGGCCGACCTGCCCAAGCGTCAGCTGTCGATGCGGGCCTCGCTGGCCTGGAGCCATCAGCTGCTCACGCCCACCGACCAGGTCCTGTTCCGCCGGCTGGGCATCTTCCCCGGCTCGTTCAGCCTGGACGCCGCCGAGGCCGCCGGCGGCTCGACCACCCCGGACCGCCGCCCCGGCGCCGACCCGGTCTTCCACGGCGGCGACTCCGACGACGTGCTCGACGGCATTGCCGAGATGGTCGACCTGCACCTGGTCGAGCCGGTGGAC
Source organism: Nakamurella multipartita DSM 44233 (assembly GCF_000024365.1). Lineage (NCBI taxonomy): Bacteria > Bacillati > Actinomycetota > Actinomycetes > Nakamurellales > Nakamurellaceae > Nakamurella > Nakamurella multipartita. The sequence goes on along the minus strand of NC_013235.1, from coordinate 1,174,728 downwards.
GCCGCGGGCGACCCCGAGCGGGTCCGCTTCGTCATGTCCGACGTCGCCCGGGCGTTCGCCGGGGAGCTGCTGGCCGCCTCCGGCGAGGGTCCCGAGGTGCAGACCCGGCTGCTGCGCTGGTGCCGGGACCTGGTCGCGCAGGGCGAGCGCGGGCTGGCCTCGACCGACGAACAACTCTGGCTGGACCGCCTGGACCAGGAGATGCCGATCATCCGGCAGTGCCTGGCCCAGTGCGCCGCCGAAGGGATGGGCCTGATCGGCTTGGAGCTGGCCGTCCGGCTGGGCCGGTACTGGTGCCTGCGCGGCTCGACCACCGAGGGCATGCGCTGGTGCCGGGTCTTCCTGGACGCGACCGAGCCCGAGCCCGACTTCCCCGCCGGCCCGGCCGCGCATTCATCGACCGGCGGTGCCGACTCCCAGGCCGACTTCCAGGCCGACTTCCAGGCCGACCCCCAGGCCGGCGACCACCCCCGGCCGGCGCCCGGCCGGGCGGCCCTGGACCGGGCGCGCACCCTGGCCCTGGCCTGGTGGAGCCGGCTGGCCATCGGCGACGGCGATCCCGTCCAAATCAACGCCCACCTGCGCTCGATGCGCCGGGTCCGGCCGGCCGCGATCGAGGCGGCCGGCACGTTCGAGTGGTTGAACTGGACCGACAACCTGATCCTGAGCCTGCTCGCGGTCGGCCAACCAGGTGAGTGCGGCGACATGATCGCCGACGGCCTGCGGGCCGCGGAGGACCAGCGCGATCCGTACTGGACGTGTGTCTTCCTGTTGCACCGGGCGCTCTGGCGGTGGACCTCGGTCGGACAGCGGGAGGACCAGCTCGCTCTGCGCTGGGCCGAGATGGCGGCCATGGCGGCCACCGACAACGGGCTGTTCCGGGTGGCCGCCCGGGCCGTCGCGCTGACCGGGATGAACCTGATGGCCCGGCGGGACTGGACGGCCGCGCGCGAGTCGATGACGCAAAGCCTGGACGGGCTGCGCCGCGGCGGGGACACCCGCTCCTACGCGGTGTCGCTGAATTGCTTGGGCGCCATCATGATCGAGCTGGACCGGCCCCAGGAGGCGGCCCGCTACCTGGTCGAGGCGATCGCCGAGGCCCGCCGCAGCGACGACCGGCTGGGCGAGATCGGCGCGGCCTGGGCGGTCTCGTTCCTGGCCTGCCGGCTGGGCCGGCACGCCGACATCGCCATCGCGCACGACGCCGTCACCGACCACCTGGGCCTGCTGGAGCGGCTGCTGCCGGCCACCCTGCTGCACGACTACCGGCTGGCCGCCGCGGGTAGCGAACCGGGCGTCAGCCCCGGCCCCGACGTCGGTTGCGACACCCCGGCGTGGAGTTGGCTGCGCGGCTGGGCGATGGGCATCGCGGTCGAGGTCGCCGCCCTGCCGGCGGCCCCGGCCCCGCCGCCGATCGACGCCGCACCCCCGTCCGGATCCCAGTCCGGATCCCAGTCCGAATCCCCGGCCGCGCTCCCGGCTGCGGTGCCCGAACCGCCGCGGGCCACCCCCGCCCTGGCCGCAGCCCCGGCGGCGGCCGGAGCGGCGACCCGCGACCGGCTGCACGAGCTGACCGCCCGCGAACTGGAGATCCTGGCCGCGATCGCCAGCGGGCGGACCAACGCCCAGATCGCCACCGACTTCTTCCTGTCCACGAAAACCGTGATGCACCACAGCGTGAGCATCTACCGCAAGCTCGAGGTCCGGGGCCGGGCCGAGGCCGTCGCCCTGGCCTACCGGACCGGGTTGCTGCAGACCCCGGTGGGCTGATCGGAGCGAAATAGGGCGTTCGCCCGATGCCTGGTCAGCGCCCCGACTGGTGGGCTCATCGGGCACGCTGCCGCCGGGCAGGGTGTCCGACGGTCGGCCGACGGGGGTGAACGCGGTGGCGCTCGCACTGCACCGCCGCACCGTGCGCCGGGTCGGCTCCGCAATCGGGTACGCCATCGGGGCGGGCACGACCGCGGTCTGCCTGACCGGCTGCAGCTGGTTCTCCGGCAGCGACGCCGACGCCCCCAAGCCGGTCGAGATCTCCGTGCTGGACGTGCAACCCGGCCAGTGCTTCACCGCGCAGCAGGAGGTGCAGGCCGAGATCGCCACCCTGGGCTCGATTCCCTGCGACACCCCGCACCAGCAGGAGTCGTACGCCATCGTCGACTACCAGCCGCCGACCGGCGTCACCGGCGACGCCTTTCCCGGTGATGCCGACCTGAAGTCCTACGCCGACGCCAACTGCGCCCAGCAGTTCGAGCAGTACGTCGGCATCAGCTATCTGGACTCGTCGCTGTTCTTCACCTATCTGGTGCCGTCGGCCCGGGGCTGGGAGCAGAACGACGACCGCTCCATCGTCTGCTTCATCACCACCACCGGCGCCGAGCTGACCAGCTCGGCCAAGGCGTCCAAGCAGTGAGCGCGCGTAATGGGTAAGCCGTGCGCGGTCTCCGGGGCGATGATCACCTGCTCGTTCGGGCTGGCCCCGTCCACGCTGAACGTGGTGGCGCCCCGGCCGACGGTGGAGGGCCGGCCGGTCGCCAACATCACCGACATCGTCCCCGGCGCCAACATCCCGCCGTTCGGGCTGTGCCAGTCGCTGGCCAACCCCACCGTCGCCGCGGCCACCGCGGCGGCGCTGGGCGTGCTCACCCCGATGCCGTGCGTCCCGGTCGTGACCGCACCGTGGACGCCGCTGGCCCCGCAGATGACCGCGGGGGGTGCGCCGGTGGTGGTCGCCGGCGCGCAGTGCTTCTGCGCCTTCGCCGGCGTCATCGCCATCACCATGCCCGGTGCCGTCCGGACCACGGCGGCCTGACATGACCCTCCGCGCGCCGGCCGCAAATCCGCCGTAGTCCCCCGACCATCCCTCACCCGCCCGTCCGACCCCGACAGGAGCCCAGATGCCCACCTACGCCGCGCCCGGTGTGTACGTCGAAGAAGTGGCGTCGACCCAAAAGGTGCTGGCCGCCGCCCCGACGGCGGTGACCGCCTTCGTCGGCTTCACCGAGCGCTTCCCGACCGACGACCCGGGCGATCCGGAGGGGCTGGCCCCCCGCCTGGTCACCAGCTGGTCGCAATTCGAGGCCAGCTACGGCGGGTTCACCCCCGGGGCCGTGCTGCCGCTGTCGGTGTACGGCTACTTCGCCAATGGCGGGGCGCTGGCCTACATCGTCCGGGTGCCCAACACCGCACCGTCGGGCGAGCCCTCCCGCCGGGAGCTGCCCGCCGCGGACCGCGCCCTCGGACTGCCACTGGCCGTCGAGAGTCTCGAGCCGGACGCCGATCTCACCCTCCGCGTGACCACCCAGGACACCGACGAGGACGGCCCCAGCCCGTTCACCCTGGACGTCCTGCAGGGGCTGGAGGTCGTCGAATCCTTCCCCGACCTGACCCTGGGCAGCGGCAAGCGCAACGTCGCGACCGTGGTCAACGACACCTCGACCAAGATCAAGGTGGAGGTGCTGCTGGAGTCCAAGACCGACCTGTCCGGTCAGCTCGAGCTGCTCAAACCGGGCCTGTACCCGCTGGAAAAGGCGGCCCCGTCGGCGGTTCCGGTGACCGGGCGACGGTTCGCCGGCTCCGAGTCCAGCCGCCAGGGCATCAACGGGCTGGCCGTGGCCGACGACGTGACGATCGTCGTGGTGCCCGACCTGATCACCGCGGCGACCAAGGACGACGGCACCGTCGATCTGAACCTGTGGAAGGCCGTGCAGACGGCGCTGATCAGCCACTGCGAGCAGAACGGCAACCGGATGGCCGTGCTGGACGCGCCGCCCGGCATGACGCCGCAGCAGATCCGCGACTGGCGCAGCGACGTCGCCATGTACGACTCCCCCTACGCGGCGCTGTACTACCCGTGGATCAAGGTGGAGAACCCGATCGGGGTCAACGGCGACGCCGAGGTGTTCATCCCGCCCAGCGGGCACATCGCCGGCGTGTGGGCCCGCACCGACGAGACCCGCGGGGTGTGGAAGGCGCCGGCGAACGACACCATCCGCGGCTGCCTGGATGTCGCCTACGGCGTCACCCAGAACGAGCAGGCCGTGCTCAACCCGATCGGCATCAACTGCATCCGCCCGTTCGGCACCCGCGGCATCCGCATCTGGGGGGCGCGGACCCTGGCCAGCGACTCGGACTGGCGCTACATCAACGTCCGCCGGCTGTTCAACATGGTCGAGAAGACCATCGCCGACGGCACCCAGTGGGCGGTATTCGAGCCCAACGACGTGTCCCTGTGGGAGGGCATCAAGCGCACCCTCAATGCGTTCCTGCGCGGGTTGTGGAGCGCCGGTGCCCTGTTCGGCCAGTCCGTCGACCAGGCCTTCTACGTCAAGTGCGACGCCGAGAACAACCCGCCGGAATCGATCGACCAGGGCCTGCTGATCGTCGAGGTGGGCATCGCGCCGGTCAAGCCGGCCGAGTTCGTCGTCTTCCGCATCGCCCAGCACAAGCAGGTCGCGAACTGACCGTCTGATCCCTCACGCCATTCAAGGAGACGAACATGCCCAATGCGGAACTGATCAACACCGACCCGATCGTCAGCCAGAACTTCTTCCTGGAGATCGACGGCTCCGTCGTGTCCATCCTGTCCAGCGTCAGCGGTCTGGACATCGAGATGGAGGTGGTCACCATGGAACAGGCCGGGGCGAACGGCAAGGTCCAGGTCGTCAAGACCCTGGGCAAGTCGAACAAGGCCCCCGACCTGTCGCTGGTCCGGATGGCCCCGCCGGACATGACCCAGGACAAGCTCTGGGGGTGGTTCAACGACATCCGGGACAAGGGCATCCTGCTCTCCGACCGGACCAACAACCGCAAGAGCGGCTCGATCGTGATGTACGACTCGACCAACGCCGAGATCGCCCGGTTCAACTTCACCAACGGCTGGCCGTCCAAGATCTCCACCGACCAGCTGTCGGTGGAGTCCAACGACCCGGTCAAGGAGACGATCACGCTTACCGTCGAGAGCCTGGCGAGGGTGAAGTGAGCCTGACCACCGCGTACGAGTTCACGCTCCCACGCGGCTATGTCGACCGGAACGGGGATCTGCACCGGACCGGTCGGATGCGACTGGCCACGGCCCGGGACGAGCTGGAACCGCTACGCGACCCGACCGTTCAGGGCCCGGACGACCCGCGGTTGACCGTGCTGATCCTGGCCCGGGTGGTGCAGAACCTGGGCTCGCTGGACCTGGTGACGCCGCACGAGATCGAGGGGCTGTTCGCCGCGGATCTGGCGTTCCTGCAGGACTTCTACGGCGTGATCAACTTCGGCAGCCAGGAGGAATACGAGCAACTGCTGGCCGTTCAGGCGCAGGCGTCGCCGCTGATCGGGGTGTCGGCCCCGGCTCCGCGGCCGGCTCCCGACCCGGCGGTTGCCGGGTCGCCGGCCGCCCCGGCCGCGGGCCCCGGCGTCACCGCACCGCCGATGCCGCGGGCGCGCATCGAGGAAATCCCCCGCGTCCCGGCCTGATCGCGATGTTGCGGTATCCGGTTGAGGTCATCTGGCAGGAAGTGGCCTACCTGGCCTATCACCTGCACTGGCCGCTGGACGACCTGCTGGACCTGGAGCACCTGGACCGGGTCCGGCTGGTCCGGTCGGTGGCGGGGCTGAACGAGCGAGCGTGGGAGGTGGTCCGTGAGTTCGCCTGAATCGGCCCGGTATCTCGGTGGCGATCCGGCGCTGGGCTCACGGTTCCTGTTCGAGGTCGACGGCGTCGAGATCGGGTTGTTCGCCAGCGTGGCCGGTCTCGAGGTGAGTTCGCGGTTCGTCGAGGTGGCCGAGGGCGGGCAGAACGGGTTCGTGCACCGGCTGCCCGGCCGGCTCGAGTGGCCGACCATCACCTTCACCCGCGGGCTGACCGACGCCGATGCCCTGTTCGACTGGATGAACAAGACCGCCGGGGAGGGATTCGCCGCGAACGGGAACAAGCTCGTGCGCTCCACGGGGGCGATCACCGCCGTGGCCGGCAACGGTTCGCGGCTGCGGGCGTGGTCGCTGGAGGGGGTGTACCCGGTGCGCTGGACCGGACCCCGGTTCGGCATCGGTACCGACGACCCGCTGACCGAGGAGCTGGAGATCGCCCACCACGGCTTCCGCAGCTCGTCCCCGGCCCGATGAGCGAACCGATGCCCGACGCCGCACCGGCCCCTGCGGCGCCGACACCGTTTGTGCGGTCGCTGGTCTCGCGGTGGGCGACGCCCGGCCCGCGCCAGCGGGCGCGCCCGGCCCCGTTGGGCAGCGTCGGCGGCGCCGCGGTGCGGTTCACCGCCGGCGTCGGCCGCCCGCCTCAGGTGCGCCGGCAGCTGGCCGGTCCGGTGCCGATCGCGCCGGCCGGTGGGCAGCGACCCGCCCGGCCGCCGTTGTGGTGGCACCCCTCGGGCGGCCGGATCGAGGACTCGTGGAGTGCGGGCCGCCCGTCGTCGGCAACCGGGTCGGCCGACCCCGGGGCGACCCCGACGACCGCCGGTCCGCGGCGGTCCGTGTGGCGGGCGTTGGCCGGACCGGCCCACCCGGGTGTTTCCAGGCCGGCGGGCGGGGCCTCGGCCGTCCCGCCGGCGGTGATCTGGCCGGCCGCCGACCTGCCCAGCCGGTCACTGCGCCGGGCGGCCGGCACCGTGCCGTCGCTGGGTGGTCGTGTACCCGGCGCGGCGAGTTCGGCGATGGCGGGCAAACCGGTTGCCGTGCGGCGCATCCCGGAGATCACCTTCACCGGGTCGATGCGGGGGGCGGGGAGCAAGCTGGTGCCGCCGCTCCCGGCACCCGGCCATCCCGACCCCTCCGGCGGGACCGGTGCCGGACAGGGCAGTGGTCACGGCGGTGGTGACGGCAGTGGTCACACCAGTGGTCACGGCGGGGGTCACGGTGGCGGGGGTGCGCCGCCGGGGATGCCCGCGGGGAACGGCATCGCCACCAGTGCGGCCGCCGCCGCCGTTCCCCCGCGTCCGACCATGGCGGCCCCCACCGAGCCCGCGCGTCGACCCGGCCCGGCCGGTCAGCCCAGCCCGGCCGGTCAGCCCGGCCCGGCGCCCCGGGCCCGCGGTTCGGCGAGCCCGGCCGGCTGGGCTCGGCACGCTGTGGCCCTGCGCCGCCGTTGGGCCGGTGCCGCGCTCACACCACCGCACCCCCGGGCCCCGCGCGTCCCCCAGGCCCAGCCCGGCCCGGCGCGCCCCGTGCTGCCCAGCGCCCCGCGCCCGATCCGAACCGGCCGCGGGGCGACCGCGAATCCAGCCGGCAGCACCACCAGCTCAGCCGTGACGGCCGCGACCGCTCCGGCCACCTCAGCTCCCGCCACGCAACCCGGTTCGACGTCCGGTCCGGCAGCCGGGCCGGCGCCCCTGCCTGGCTCGGCGGCCCTGCGTCGACGCTGGACCGGGGGGTCGGCCGCCCCCGGAACCAAGCCGGCCCTCGGTCAGGGCGCACCTTCGCGCTCGGTGGCCGGGCCGACCCGCGTTCAGGAGGAAAAGTCCCGCCCAGCGGGCACTTTCCTCCCCAACACCGGAGAACCGGGCGTAACCGCCGGGGTCCTGACCACGCCCCCACTCACGGCCCTGCGACGCCGCTGGACCGGGGGGTCCGCTACTCCCAGCCGGCCCGAGCCGATCCCCGGCCAGGGCGCGGCCTCGCGCTCTGCGGCCGAGCCGGGCCGCGTCCAGGAGGAAAAGTCCCGCCCAGCGGGCAATTTCCTCCCGAACGCCGAGCCATCGGCGTTGACCAACGCCGAGGCGGCGACACCTCGATGGACCCTGCGTCGGGCCGATGCCGGCGGCGGTGCGGGCTGGCGACCCGGGAGTTTCCTGCGCCGGTCCACGCTGGCCCGGGTCCGCTCGGCCGGTGGGCTGCCCGTCGCTCCCGGTCCCGCGGCGGTCGCCGCCTCCTCCGCGCGGGGCCGGGGCGCCGCCGCGGCGGCAGGCTCGCTCAGTGCGCCGGCCAGTCGGGGCACCCCGGAACAGCGTCCACCGAGCGCCATCGAGGGCCGCATCCGTCGAAGCCCGGCGCCAGCCGCCGGGTCACCCACCGCGGCCGCCCCGGCCGTCGCCATTAGCACCGCCGGTCAGGTCCCGATGACGTCCGCGGCAGCGCCGGCCGGAGCCGCCGGCCGGAGCGGGATCTCGCCATCGGGAGCACGGGGATCGGCCGAACCGGCGAGCAGCACGGTCCGGCGATCGTCGTCGGCCCAACCCTCGTCGTCTTCCGGGCCGGGCGCGCCTCTCAGTGTTGAGCCGGTATCGCTGGGTCACGCCGCGCAATCCTCGGGCGGGCCGGCAGCGGGCCGGGCCGCCGGAACGGGCAGTCAGCTCGGGGCTGTTCCGGGCATTCGCCCGATGCCGGGCGGCCTGCTGCGTCGCCTCTCCCGTGAGCTGGCCGGTCCGGTGCGCCGCTCCCCCGCAGCCGGTGCGGCCCCGATCGGCGCGGCCCCGCTCGGTGGGTTCCCCACAGCCGGTGCGGCCCCGGTCGGCGCGGCCCCGCTCGGTGGGTTCCCCACAGCCGGTGCGGCCCCGGTCGGCGCGGCCCGGGTCGGTGGGGGTGCCGGTAGCCCGGTCGTCGGCGGCCCCCGATCCGGCGGCGTCCTGGGCGGTGCCGGGACGGCACTGCGCCGCGGCCCGTTGCCGGCTGGCCTGGCCCGGTTGCCGAGGCCCGGATCGGCCGGCCTGACGGGATCGGGCGGCGGGCTGTCCCGCGGGGCGGCCTGGACGGCGGGAGGCAGGGCGAGGGCGCCGCTCGGCGGCCCCGCGAACCGGTGGGGGTCCACAACCATCGCGCCCGCCCGGTCGACGGCGCGGCCGGCCCCGACCTTCTCGCTGCTGCGGTCGTGGGCCGGCGCCGCCGTGGGTGCCGCTGCGGGTCTCGCCGCGGGCGGAGCAGCCTCGGGCCGGGCCCGGCCCGTTCCGGTGAACGCGGGGACGGCGCCGGGTCGGCCCGCGGCGTCCGCGTGGGCAGATCGGTCACCGATCAGCGCCGCCGTCGGCACGATTCGCCGTTCGCTCGCCCCGACCCCGACAACCGGCGCCGCCCCGGGCGCCTCGGCCGGGCCGATGGTGCTGGCCGGGCTGCCCGGCGCGATCACCGGCCTCGCCGGCGCCCGATCGCGGACCAGCATCGCCCCCGCCCCGTCCGCCGCCACCGCGCCGGGCCATCGGCTGGCGGGGATCACCGGACCCCGGATCGGCGCCGGCCTGGTGCGCCGCCGGTTCACCGCGCCGGCCGGCCAGACCGGCCAGACCAGCCGCACCCTCGGCCCCGCGACGCCGGAACGCGGCCCGGCGGGCGGATTCACCGGCAGCGCGCCCGCCATCGGCACGATCCGCCGCTCGCTCGCCCCGACCCCGACAACCGGCGCCGCCCCGGGCGCCTCGGCCGGGCCGATGGTGCTGGCCGGGCTGCCCAGCGCGATCACCGGCCTGGCCGGCGCCCGACCGCGGACCAGCATCGCCCCCGCCCCGTCTGCCGCCGCCGCGTCCGGCGATCGGTTCACCGCCACGGCCACCGGCAACCGGATGCCCGCCCCGCTGATCCGCCGCCACCTCACCCGGCCGCTCGGCGGGTCCGCCCAGACCTCCGGCGAGATCACCCGAGAGATCACCGCGACCAGCAGCACCGTCGGCGCGGGCACTCCCGCGAGGACCGGGCAACTCCGAGGCGATGGCAGCGCGATCAGCGGCACCATCGGCGCCGGCATCCCGGCCAGGGCCGGGCAATTCCGAGGCGATGTGCTCGGCGGGGCCGGCGGCGCCGCCGAGCTGCGCCGAACCATGGCCGCGGCCCACCGGAGCGCCGCGCCGCTGGCCGTGACCGGGCTACCCAGCGCCCTGACCGGCGTCGTCGGCGCGCACGCCGGCCCGACCACCATCGCGCCGGCCCCGTCGGCGGCCACCTCGGGCCACCACCGGCTCGCCGGGACGACCGGAAGCCGGATGAGCGCGGGGCTGTTGCGTCGACGCGAGACCGCGGGGGCCTGGCCGGCGGCGGCCCCGGCGCGCCGGGGCCCGGCTCGGGGACCGGTGGCCGCCCAGGTCGGCGCGGATCGTCGCGCGGTCCCGGCGGCCGCCGGCCACCGGAGCGCGCCACCCGTCCGCCGGACCGTCCGGACCGGCGCCTCGCCGGCGGCCGCGTCCGCCCCGGCCGCGTCCAGCCGAGCCACCTTCACCCCAGCCACCTTCACCCCAGCCGCGTTCACCCCTGCCGCGTTCACCCCAGCCTCGGCCGGGCCCACCGCGACAGCACTGGCCGCGTACCAGGTTCCGCACTCGCTGCAGTCGCTGATCCCGACCGGCTCGGCCGCGTACCGGCTGCCGTCGATCGGGTCGGCCCGCACGATCGACGCCGCCCGCACCGCCGCCGCCCCGGGACCGGGCGCGGTCGGGCCGCGGACGGCGGCGACCCGGTCCACCGTGCCCGCACCCGGCGCGACCACCCGGCTGCGCCGCTCCCCGGTGTCCGGTGCGGCCCCGTCGACCGGCGCCCCGCTCCAGGCCACCGCCGCGTCCCTTCGCCGTCGCGACGCCCACCCCGGGCACCCGGCTCGCGAGTCGGTCGAGCGGACGTTGGGACTGCTGCTGCGCCAGGCGATTCCACCGGCCACCGGGATCACCCCGGCCGCCGAGACCACCATCCGCCGGATGCCGCCGTCGCCGCCGGTGGGGACCCCCCGGCTGGGCACGCACCGTCAGAACCCGCCGGCCCGGGGGCCGGAGGTTCCGGCCAGCGCCGATCCGAGCTGGTCGTTCGCCGGCAGCGGCCGCCCCGACCGCAGCGCGTCCGATCTGCGGATCGGCAGCCGCAATCGGCCCGGCGGATCGGTCACCCTCGCCGGCCCGGCCGTACCGCCGGACACCCGGCCGGTCGCGGACCGGCGCAACAGCCTGCTGGATCTGGTCCCGCCCTCGCTGTTCGACCGGGCTCGCGCCGGCCTGGCGACGGCATCGGGCCTGGCCGGCGGCGCGGTCGAACCGTCTCCCGTCAGTCCATCGGGCTTCGCGCCCACCAGTTCGGAGGTGTCCCGGATGAGCCAACCGGCCGACGAGACCGTGCCGCGACGCCAGCCGATCGCCGAGGCACTCACCGCCCGCGAATGGGACGAGCTGGTCGACGTCATCGTCGACCGGTTGGAGGACCGGGTGCTCGACGAGCTGGCCCGGCGCGGCCGACGCTTCACCCCGGGGGTGTTCTGAGATGCCATTGACCGAAAAGGCTTTCCTGGAGATCGAGGGCCGCGCGGACACCATCCCGTGTATGTTCAACCCGGCGGAACTGACGGTCTCGCGGACGAACTCGTGGCGCGCCGACTCGATCGGCGGCCAGGGTGTCGGCCAGGTCCGCTACCTGGGTGCGCAGTCCGGCGAGATGCGGTTGACCCTGCACTTCGACACCACCGACACCGGCCAGTCCGTCGGCCAGCACACCGGCAAGGTGCTCAAGCTGATGGACGTCGACTCGTCGCTGCCGGGCACCGACGCGCAGAGCAACAACGCCCGGCCGCCGTACGTGGTGTTCCACTGGGGCAACCTGCACTCGTTCAAGGCGGTCGTCACCGATCTGACGCTGCGGTTCACCTACTTCTCCTCGACCGGGGTGCCGCTGCGCGCCGAGGTCGACCTGAGCCTGCGCCAGTTCGCCCCGTCGGACGCGTTCGGTCCGCAGAACCCGACCTCCGGCACCCCGAACCCGCACCGGGTGCACCGGGTCCAACCCGGCGAGACCCTCGATCGGATCTCGGCCAAGTACTACGGCGATTCCACCCGCTGGCGGCAGATCGCCGGCGCCAACGCCATTGCCGATCCGCTCGCGCTGCGGCCGGGTTCCCTGCTGTCCATCCCGGGAGGCACCGAATGACGATGGCCCATCCCCTGTCCATCAACCGAACGGCCCCGGTGCTGCAGGTCAACGGGGCGCCGCTGGCGGCGAGCGCGCTGGCCGCGTTGATGGAGCTGCGCATCACCCGGGGCCTGCGCTTGCCCGGTCGGGCCACGCTGCGCTTCGACGATGCCGGCCACGCCCTGGCCGCCGGCGGCACTTTCGCCATCGGCGCCACCGTCTCGGTCGCCGCCGGCTCCGGGCAGGTGCTGCTCTCCGGTGAGGTCACCGGGGTCGACCTGAGTATCGAGTACGGGCAGCCCGAGTTCACCGTCGTCGTCGACGACCTGTCCTACAAGCTCACCCTGGGCGCCAAGATCCGCACGTTCGCCGCCATCACCTACGGCGAGGTGATCGGCCAGATCTGCCGGGAGCAGGGCCTGAGCTTCGAGAACCGCGGCGGCACCGACGCGTTGACCGTGCAGCAGGACTACCTGATGCAGTCCGACACCGACTTCGGCTTCCTGACCGAGATCGCCGACCGGACCGGCAACGACTGGTGGGTGGAGGAATCGACGCTGGTGCTGGCGGCGCCGACGGACGCGCAGCCGGTCGCCTCCCTCGGCTTCGGCGACGACCCGACGCTGACCGCGTTCACCGTCCGGGCCAGCGCCCTGCACCCGGCCGAGCCGGTGGTGCACGGCTGGTGGCCGCAGACTAAGCAGGCGGTCACCGCGCAGGGGCGGGCGGCCAGCACGTCCAGCGTGCCGACGCTGGTCGAGCCGTTCATCCAGGCCAGCGACCTTTCCAGCCGGGCCAAGACGGTGACGGCCAGCGAGGTGCCGCTGGACCAGTCCGACGCGGAGGTGCTGGCCAACCGGCTGGCCGGCCGCTGGAGCTCGGGGGCGGTGACCGCCCGCGGCACCACGGTGCAGGTCGAACCAGCCGTGGTGCCGGGATCCACGGTGGCGGTGACCGGTTCGGGTCCGGCGTCGGGCAATTACCACGTCACCGAGATCGAACACGTCTACAACCGCCGGGGTTTCAGCACCCGCTTCACCGCCGGCGACCGCCGGCCGTCCTCCCTGGTCGACGCGCTGTCCACCCAGGCCTCGTCGAGCTTTCGCCGGCAGGGCATCGTCATCGGGGTGGTCACCAAGGTCGGCAACCCGAACGGCTCCCCCGGCGAGGTCAAGGTCGCCTACAAGTCGGCCGGGGACCAGGTCGAGTCGAACTGGGCCCGGGTGGTCACCGTGGGCGCCGGCAACGGCCGGGGCGCGACGTTCATCCCGGAGATCAACGACGAGGTGATCGTCGGGTTCGAGGGCGGCGACAGCCGCCGGCCGATCGTGCTCGGCGGCGTGTACAACGGTCAGGACGTGCCGGTGGAGTTCGGGGTGGCCAACAGCAAGGTCAACAAGCGCCGGATCACCTCCCGGGCCGGGCATTTCCTGGAGTTCGGGGACGGCGACGCGACCGCCGACCAGCACATCAGCTTCACCCTGGCCGGCGCGGAGCACCAGATCGTGCTGGGCAAGGAGAAGTTCGAGGCGACGGTGCCCTCGGGCAAACCGATGACGATCAAGTCCGGCAACTCCAGCATCGCCATCGGCGCCGACGGATCGATCACCATCCAAGGCAAGAAGATCACCCTCAAGGCCGACACCGACGTCGAGATCTCCGGGGTCAACGTGACCACCAAGGCCAGCGTGAAGGCCGAGACCTCGGCGACCCAGGTCGCGATCAAGGCCTCGGCCACCGGCGAGGTCTCCTCCGGCGGCATGATGTCGGTCAAGGGCGCCATGGTGGCGGTGAACTGATGTCCGACATCGTCCCGGCCGGCGCCATGTCCCGCGAACCGGCCCGCCCCGAAGCCTCCTTCGTCGGCCGCGGCTTCTTCTGGCCGCTGCAGGTGGATCACACCGGATCGATCCGGCTGACCGACGGCGCCGCCGACCTGGACGCGGCGATGCGGCTGGTGCTGACCACCGCCCCGGGTGAGCGGGTGATGAGATCGCAGTTCGGCTGCCGCATCTGGGATCTGCTGTTCGAACCGGTGACCGCCAACGTGCTCGGCCTGATGGCCCAGGCGGTGCGCGACGCCCTGGTGCAGTGGGAACCGCGGGTCGAGGTCGAACGCGTCGACCCGGTGCCCGACCCGCGGGATCCGACGCTGGTCACCATCAGCATCGGGTACCGGATCAAGGCGACCAACGACCGACGGAACCTGGTGTTCCCGTTCTACGTGATCCCGCACGAGGAGGGCTGAGATGGCGCTGCCCGCACCGAATCTGGACGACCGTACCTTCCAGGACATCGTCGACGAGGCCAAACGGCTGATCCCCCGGTACACGCCGGAATGGACCAACCACAACCTGTCCGACCCCGGGGTCGCCCTCATCGAGCTGTTCGCCTGGATGAGCGAGATGGTGCTGTACCGGGTCAATCAGGTGCCGGACCGGCTGTACGTGCACTTTCTGAACCTGGTCGGGATCGACCCCTTCCCGCCATCGGTGGCCCGGGCGGACGTCACGTTCTGGCTGTCCGCGGCCCAGGACGCGGTGGTCACCGTGCCCGAGGGCACCCAGATCACCACCGCCCGGGACACCATGGCCGAACGGGCGATCGTGTTCACCACGGTGGACCGGCTGGACATCCGGCCGCCCGAGCTGGTCGCCGCGATCACCACCGACGCGCGGACCGAACGGCTCACCGACGTGATCGACGATCTGCGCTACGAGGGCTCGTCGGTGACCTGCTTCAGCACGGTCGACCGGACCGGAGCCCTCGTGCCGGGCGACGCGCTGCTGCTCGGTTTCGCCCGGTCGCTGGCCGGGATGGCCATCCGGCTGTTCGTCTCGGCGGTCGCCAAGGGCATCGGGGTGGACCCGCAGCGTCCACCGCTGGCCTGGGAGGTGTGGAACGGCGAGGCCTGGATCGCGGTGGACGTGTTCACCGACACCACCGGCGGGCTCAACCGCTCCGGCGAGATCGTGCTGCTCGTGCCCGGCGAGCACGAGTCGCTGACCCTGGGCGAGACCAGCTCCTACTGGTTGCGGGTGCGGCTGATCCCGGCCCGGGCCGGCCAGCCCACCTACCAGGAGGCGCCGCGGATCGACGACCTGCGCGCGGAGGCCATCGGGGCGACCGTGCGGGCCGAGCACGCCTCGCCATCGCCCGCGGAGGTCCTCGGGCGTTCCGACGGCAGCCCGGGCCAGGAGTACCGGGTCAGCTTCCCGCCGATCCTGCCCCGCCGCGCCGGCGAAGGCGTGCGGGTGACCGACACCGGCGGGTCGGTGGAATGGACCGAGGTGGAGGACTTCTCCCGGTCCGGGCCGGGCGACCGGCACTTCGTCTGGGATTCCGCCTCCGGCGAGGTCCGGTTCGGGCCGCGGATCCGGTACGCCGACGGATCGGTCCGCCAGCACGGCATGATCCCCCGGGACGGTGCCGAGATCGCCGTCACCGGCTACCGTTTCGGCGGCGGGGCGGCCGGCAACGTGGGGGCCCGGACGCTCACCGCGATGCGTACGTCGGTGCCGTTCGTGTCCGGCTGCGTGAACCTGCGGGCGGCCACCGGTGGGGTCGACGCGGAGACCGTGGCCGAGGCCAAGGCCCGCGGCCCGATGACCCTGCGCACCGGCCAACGCGCCGTCACCGCCGGCGATTTCGAGCGGCTGGCGCTGGAGTCCTCGGTCGAGGTAGCCCGGGCCCGCTGCCTGCCGTCGGCGACCGGGCGGGGCCCGGTGCGGCTGCTGGTGGTGCCGGCCGTGCGCACCGATCCCAAGGCGCAGCAGCTCGACGACTACGCGCTGGCCGCCCCGCTGATGCGCACGATTACCGATCACCTGGACCGGCACCGCATCGTCGGCACCGCCATCGAGGTGGGAACCCCGTACTACCAGGGGGTGTCGGTGGCCGCGCTGGTCCACGCGCCGCCCGGACGGCCGCTGGCCCTGGTCCGCCAGCGGGCCATCGACGAGCTGACCCGCTACATCAATCCGCTGACCGGCGGCGCGGACGGGGCCGGCTGGTTGTTCGACGTCGACCTGAACGCGGCCGCCATCGCCCAACTACTGGAGACCGTCGAGGGGGTCGAGCGGGTCGATGAGGTGCAGCTGTTCGAGTTCGACCTGCGCACCCGTCAGCGGGTCGGCTCCGGCCGCGACGTCATCCGGCTGGACCGGCACTCGCTGTTCCTGTCCGGGAACCACCGGGTCGTCGTGCGATGACCGACGAGACCCCCGGACCGGTCGCCGAGGGCGACCACGACCCGCCGGAACCTCCGAAAGGGACACCGACAGCAACACCGACAGCAATGACGACGACGCCGGCTGACCCGGGTCCGGCGTCGGTGCCGGCCGACGCCCCCACGGTGACCACCGCGGCCACCGGCGGGGCGCTGGCCCTGCACGTGCATCCGGTGGTCGGGGTGCCCGCCGCCCCGTCCGGGGCACCGGTGCGCCGGGGCCTGCGGGTCGGTCGCCCGCCGCGGCACCCGCGGTGGCTGGTCGACCAGCTCCCGGTGGGCATGGCCGAGCAGGACTTCTTCGTGCGCTTCGTGGGGATCTTCCAGGAGCTGGCCTCCACGCTGCTGGACGACGCCGATCTGGTCGAGCACGTCGCCGACGCGACGGTCACCCCGGTGCCGATGCTGCAGGCGCTGGCCGGGTGGATCGGCGTCGATTCGGTGGACGCCTCGCTGCCCGAGGACCTGCAACGGCTGATCGTGCGCTCCTCGGCCCGCTCGCTGGCCCGCCGCGGCACCGTCGACGGGCTGCGCGAGTTCGTCCAGATGCTCTCCGGCGGGCCGGCCACCATCGATGACGGCGGTGGGGTGTGGCGGGAGGGCGACGCACCGCGGGACGTGGCCTGGGTGCGCATCGAGGTGCGCAGCACCGGTCACCTGACCGACCAGGAGTTCATCGCCCTGCTGCGCGACGAAGTGCCCGCGCATGTGCGGGTGGAGTTGTGGGTCGCCGGCCGGCGCGCCCTGTCAACCGTGGAGGACGACCGATGACGACCGAGCCGACACCCCCGGGGCCGACATCCCCCCGGCCGGCATCCCCGGGCCCGGCATCCCCGGGCCCGGCATCCCCGCGGCTGCAGCCCCCCGGGGCCGCCGATCCGGAGCGCACCGCCGTGCTGACCGGGCCGGTCCCGGCCGGCGCCGGCCCGGCGGGGGCGGGCGGCTGGCCGATCGTCGTCGACGAGTCGCCCCAACTCGTCCGCGGGTACCAGCCCCCGCCGGCCACTGAACTACCCGACCGCCGCACCTCCGGCGCCACCGACGTGGTCACCTGCCCGGAGTGCGGGCAGCTGGCCACGGTGAACATGGCCCGCCGCTCGGCCGACGATTTCTGCCGCACCTGCGACTTCCCGCTGTTCTGGGCCAAGGGCACGGTGATCGCCCCGGATGGCGAGGAGTCCGGCGCGTCGTTGCGCCGGCTGCCCGGCACGGTCGGGCGCGCGGCCACCGCGTCGCTGATCTGCCCGCACTGCGCGGAACCGAACGCGCCGTCCGCCGAGATCTGCGTGCGCTGCGCGTTGTCGCTGCATCCGGTCGACATTCCCGAGCCCGAGCCGCAGCCCGAACCCGAGCCGATCATCGTCTTCGAGCCGGACCCCGAACCCGAGCCGGTGCCCGCGCCCGGCTTCGACTGGTGGTGGGTGGTCGCCGGGGTGATGGCGCTGGTCGCGATCGTGCTGATCGTCCTGCTGATCATGATGCAGTAGGCCGGGGCGATAGCCCGGCCCGATGCCCCCATCGGAGATTGCGATGCCGGATCCTCGGGCGCGGTTCCCGACGGCCTGGGCAGGGCCGCCGCCGGCCGGTAATCTCGCGCCGGGGAACGGTTTTCGGCGACCCGCCGGCCATCCGACCAAGGAGCTGCGACATGCCCACTGTGCTCACCGCTGACGGTGTCGAGATCTACTACAAGGACTGGGGATCGGGCCAGCCCATCGTGTTCAGCCACGGCTGGCCGCTGTCCGCGGACGACTGGGACACCCAGCTGATGTTCTTCCTGGGCCACGGCTTCCGCGTCGTGGCCCACGACCGGCGCGGTCACGGCCGCTCCGAGCAGGTCGCCGACGGCCACGACATGGACCACTACGCCGATGATCTCGCCGCGGTGGTCAATCATCTGGATCTGCACGACGCGGTGCACGTCGGCCATTCCACCGGCGGCGGCGAGGTCATCCACTACCTGGCCCGGCACGGCGTCGAGCGGGCGGCCAAGGCCGTGCTGATCGCCGCGGTGCCGCCGATCATGGTGCAGACCGAGAGCAACCCGGGCGGGCTGCCCAAGTCGTTCTTCGACGGGCTGCAGGAGCAGGTCGCGACCAACCGGGCGTCCCTGTTCTGGTCGTTCCCGTCGGGCCCGTTCTACGGCTACAACCGGGACGGGGTCGAACCGGATCCGGGCATCATCGCCAACTGGTGGCGGCAGGGCATGATGGGCGGGGCCAAGGCCCACTACGACGGGGTGGTGGCGTTCTCCCAGACCGATTTCACCGAGGACCTGCGCGCGGTGCAGATCCCGGTGCTGGTGATGCACGGTGACGA
Source organism: Nakamurella multipartita DSM 44233 (assembly GCF_000024365.1). Classification (NCBI taxonomy): domain Bacteria; kingdom Bacillati; phylum Actinomycetota; class Actinomycetes; order Nakamurellales; family Nakamurellaceae; genus Nakamurella; species Nakamurella multipartita. Next base: position 1,156,376 of record NC_013235.1, on the reverse strand, counting down.
CGACCAGGTCGTGCCCTACGCCGATTCCGGCCCGCTGTCGGCCGCACTGCTGCCGAACGGAACGCTCAAGACCTATCCCGGCTACCCGCACGGCATGCCGACCACGCACGCCGACGTGATCAACGCCGACCTGCTCGAGTTCATCCGGTCCTGACCGGCGGCCCGGGTCAGGCGGTCTTCTCGCCCTCCTCGTCGACGTCTCGAAACTCCCGCCACAGCTGCAGGAACGCCCGGAGCGGCGCGCACGGCGTGAGGTCGTTGCGCCAGATGAGGATCTTGTCGAACCCGATCGAGGGCGAGATCGACCGCCGGGTCAGGCCGGCGAGGTCGCTCAGGGCCGGGTCCGACCCGGCGCTGATCGCCACCCCGACCCCCTCCCGGGCGAAGGCCAGCTGCAGCCGGACGTCGTTGGCGACGTAGTTGACCGTCAGCGTCACGCCGATCTCGGTCGCCACGTCCTCCAGCCGGGCGCGCAGCCCGCTGGTCCGCGGGTAGGTGATGATCGGCTGGCCGGCCAGGGCGCCGAGCGGGACCGGGTCACCGGGCAGCGGTATCGCGTCGGGGTCGAAGACCGCCACCAGCCGGTCGGTGAACATCGCCGAGGCGGTGATGGCCGCCGGCAGCGGCTCCGCCGGGCGGGCGATCACCGCGGCGTTGAGGCGGCCCTGCAGCACCATGTCCAGCAGGGGCGCGCTGGTCGCCTCGGTCACGTGGATGTCGATGCCCGGATGGCGCTGGCGCATCCGGCCGAGCAGGGTCGGCACCGTGGTGTGCTCGATCCCGCCGCCGGTCCCGACGTGCAGCGCACCGCGCAGCAGGCCGGCCCGGGCCGAGAACTCGGCCTTGGCGTCCGCCACGGCAGCCAGGCAACGACGGGCGTAGGGCAGTAAGGTGCGTCCGCCGTCGGTGAGCACGATCCCGCGGGGCGTCCGGTCGAACAGTGACTCGCCGACCTCCCGCTCCAGGGCCTGCACCTGCGCGCTGATCGTCGGCTGCGTGACGTAGCAGCGCTGGGCGGCCCGGGTGAACGAGAGCTCTTCGGCCACCGCGACGAAGTACTCCAGACTGCGCAGCTCCATCGGATCAGGATGACGGATCGGGCCCCCGCGATCGAACGCCGGGCCGACGGCCCGCCGCCCACCGTCGTTCCGGCCCCTCGCCCCGTCCGCTGCCGCGGCATTGTCGAACTCTGTTGAATTCTGCCGCGCCCTGTGCGCAATTGTCCCCCGCTGCGCGCTCGAATACACGATGAGCCGTTGATCAGGCAATTATTCGGATCGACGGACTAAGCTCGGCGGTCTCATCAGAATTTCGATGACACGCCGCCGTTGAAACCGAGAATTGCGGGAGCGCACATGCGGGTGAAGGACATTCTGAACCGAAAGGGCAGCGCGGTCGCCACGATCGACCCGGACGCCAGCGTCGCCGACGCCGTCGCCACGCTGCACGAACGCCGGATCGGGGCCGTCGTGGTCAGCGCCGACGATGCGTCGATCAGCGGGATCCTGAGCGAGCGGGACGTGGTCGGGGCGCTGGCCACGATGGGGCCGGCGGTGCTCACCGCCACCGTCCGGCAGATCATGACCGCGGAGGTGTTGACCTGCGAACCCGAGGACGAATTGCGTTCCCTGGCCATCACCATGACCGACAAACGCTTTCGGCACATGCCGGTGGTGGTGGACGGAAAGCTGGCCGGCATCGTCTCGATCGGCGATGTGGTCAAACATCGGGTCGACGAGTTGCAGACCGAGCACGATCAGCTGATGGACTACATCTCCTCCGGCTGATCCTCCCCGCCCGCCCGGTCAGACCATCACCGAGGGCTCGGGCCGGACGCCGGCGCCGGCGGTGACGGCCCGGTAGGCGCCGGCCAGGCCGGCCACGGCGGCCCGCAGCCGGTCCGGTTCGTGCACGTAGGGCAGCCGGGCCCACTGTTCGAACGCGCCGTTGATGCCGAACCGCGGGCCGGCGGTGGTCACCACCCCGAACTCCACCGCGACCGCGCTGAGCCGGGAGGACACCGGGCGCGGCAGTTGCACCCACAGCGACATCCCCCCGACGCCGGGCAGCCAGCGCCAGTCCGGCAGCTGCGCGCGCAACGCGTCGGTCAACGCCGCCCGCCGGCCGCGGAGCTGTGCGGTGCGTTCGGCGATCAGCGGGTCGGCCTGCTCCAGTAGCAGCGCGACGGCCAGCTGCTCCAACGGCGGCACGCCCAGATCCAGGGGCGCGCGGGCGGTGGCCAGCCGGGTGATCGTCGCCTCGTCCGCCCGCACCCAGCCGACCCGCAGGCCGCCCCAGAACAGCTTCGAGGCGCTGCCGATGCTGATCGCCGGCCCGAATGCGGCCATCGGCGGCATCCGCTCGCCGTCGAGCACGATCTCGGCCATCGACTCGTCCACCACCAGGGTCATCCGGCCGGCCCGGGCGATCCCGGCCAGCTCGCGCCGCCCGGCCTCGCCCAGCGTCAACCCGGTCGGGTTGTGGTGGTCGACCACCAGGTAGGCCAGGCTCGGAGCCAACTGCCGGACGGCCGCGCGCAACCCCTCCAGGTCCCACCCGGCGGCGCCCTCGTCGGTGAGCAGCGGCACCGGGGCCGCCCGCCCGCCGGCCGCGGCGATCGATTCGAGCACGTGCGGGTAGGTCGGATGTTCGATCAGCACCCGGTCGCCGGGGGCGGTGAGCACCGCGACGACCAACGACATCGCCTGCTGCGCGCCGTGGGTGATCAGGATCTGGTCCGGACGGGTGGGCACTCCGCGGGCGGTGTAGCGGTCGGCGACCGCCTGGCGCAACCGCCGGATGCCGAACACGCCCAATCCGTGCCCGGCCAGCTGCTCGGGCATCGACGCCAGCGCCTCCCGGTAGGCCACGCCGACCGCCGGCAACGCGGGCGGTGCCGCATAGGACAGGTCGATCACGGCGTCGTCCGGATCGTTCATCACCCCGAACCGGTACCCGACCGCGGAGCCGGCCGCCTGCGTGACCGGCAGCATCACGGTGCTCCGCGCGCCCTGCCGGGAGTCCAGGTAGCCCCGTTCCCGCAGCAGCGCGTAGGCGGCGGTCACCGTGGTCCGGCTGACCTGCAGGGCGGTGGCCAGCTCGCGCTCCCCCGGCAACCCGCTGCCGGTGGGCAGCCGGCCGTCCTGGGCCAGCACGCTGATCCGTTCGGCCAACGCCCGGAAGGCCGGCCGCGGCCGCTGCCCGTCGTCGCGCCAGTCGGCCAGGTCCCGGGCCAGGCGGCCGGCCGACAGCAGATGGGTACTCATCAGGCCAGTATGCCGCGGCTGGCCCTTTCATTCATAGCCAGTCCTCCACACGATGGAGGGCATGACGACGAACTCATTACGCCGACGCTGGTCCCACTACCGCGAGTCTTCCCGCCGAAAGGCAGAGAGATTCTGGCAGCCTAGCGATCTCGCAGCGCTGGACGACCGGGACGCGATCCGCGGCCGGGCCGACCTGCTGGCCGCGCGAGATCGGTCCAGTTGGACCTAACTGGACCGATGCGGCTCGGCCGGTCTCCGGGTTTCAGCCCAGGCCCAGTTCGGCCAGGGTGTTCCGGACCCGCTGATCCTCGGCGTGCAGGAACGCGTCGAACTCGTCGCCGGCCAGGAACGCCCCGGTCCAGTGGTTCTCGGCCAGCTTCTGCTGCCACTCCGGGGTCTGCTCGAGGCCGGCGAACAGCTCGGTCAGCGCGGCCCGGTCGGCCGCCGAAATCCCGGGTGGGGCGATCACGCCGCGCCAGTTGGTGAACACGACGTCGACGCCGGCCTCGGTCAGCGTCGGCGCGTCCACCCCGGTGACCCGGTCCGGACCGGACACCGCGAGCACCCGTAGCTGGCCGGAGCGGATCTGCTCGGTGTACTCGACCAGGCTGGACACGGCCACATCGATCCGGTCGTCGAGCAGGGCCGGCAGCAGGGCGCCCCCGCCGTCGAACGTGCCGTAGTGCACCTGCCGGGGGTCCAGCCCGAGCGCCTGCGCGAGCTGCATCGTCATCAGGTGGTCGGGCCCGCCCACCGCCGACCCGCCGCCGATCGCGACGGCAGTGGGATCGGCCCGCCAGGCGGCGATCAGGCCGGCCAGGTCCCGGTACGGCGAATCCGCCGGCACCAGCACCGCCTCCGGTTCCTGCAGCAGGCGGGCGATCGGGGTGCCGTCGGTGACCCGATGCGAGCTGCCGGTGGCGATCGTCGCCCCCACCACGCCCAGGCCCATCAACATGGCCAACCGCCCGTTGCCCGTCTCGTCCAGCAGCCGGGACAGCGCGACCAGGCCCTGGTCGCCGGCCAGGTTGAACACGGCGATCCGCTCGTCGGCGATGCCCGACCGTTCGGCGATCGACACCGCAGTCCGCGCGGTCACGTCGTAGCCACCGCCCGGGACGTTGGGCACCATGATCCGCAATCGATCGGTGCCGCCCCCGGTCGGCTCGACCAGGGTCCCCATCGAGCACCCGCTCAGGACCAGCAGGCAGCCCAGCAGCAGCGCGATGCCCGCGCGGACCGACCTGGACACAGTGCGCCTCCTCGGGACCAGCCTGGCATGCGGCGAGGCCGATCGACCTTGCGCTCGCAAAGGTCGTAGTGATCGTTGTGGTCAACCCGCGCTCGGCACCCTGGGTGAGCGGTTCACCCTAAGGTGAGGGCACGGGGATGGCCACGGAGCCGACCGGTCCAAAGGTCCGAGCGAGGAGGCTCGCCTGATGCGTCGCTGGCTGCCGCACACGCTGGCCGGCAAGTTCCTGGTGCTCCAACTCGGCGTCGTCGCGCTGGTGCTGATCGTGGCCGCGGCCGTGTCCGCCCGGCAGTCCCAGGCCCAGTTCCGGACCAACGCGGCCGACCGCATCCTGGGGGCGGCCGAGAGCCTGGCGGCCAATCCCACCGTGCGCGACCGGATCGGCAGCGCCACCGCGGCCGCCGACCTCGCGCCCGTGGTGGAGTCAACCCGCATCCAGTCGGGCACCTCGGTCGTGCTGATCGCCGACCTGGACCGCACCATCGTCGCCGCCACCGACCCGACCCTGGTCGGCACCCGGTTGACCCTGCCCGACGACAGCGCCTGGAGCGGGCGCGCCTGGGACGGCGATCTGGCCCTGGCCGGGGACGAGCTGATCGTGGCCGGCACCCCGGTGTTCGCCACCGCAAGTTCGGGCGACCCGGCGGCCGTCGGGCTGGCCGTGGTCGGCGAGGCCTACCCCAGCGCCTGGTCGTCGCTGGTCTCCGACGTGCCCGAGGTCGCCTTCCTGCTCGGCCTGGCCTCGCTGGCCGGCCTGACCGGCTCGTTCCTGCTGGCCCGGCGGATCAAGAAGCAGACCCGCGGCCTGGAACCGGCCGAGATCGCGACCCTGACCGACCAGCGCGAGGCGCTGCTGCATTCCATCCGCGAGGGGGTCATCGGCGTCGACCCGGGCGGGCGGATCACCATCGCCAACGACGGCGCCCGCGACCTGCTGGACCTGCCGGAGAACTGCGTCGGCCGGCCGGTGGACGAGCTGGGCCTGGAGGACGACGTGGTCGACGTGCTGGCCGGGCGGGCCGCCGGGGTCGATGTGGTCGTGCTGCACCGCGACCGGTTCCTGGTGGCCAACCGGCGGACCGCCCGCACCGCCGGCCGGGAGGGACCGCGCAGCGGGCAGGCCATCGGCACCGTGACCACCCTGCGCGACCGATCCGACCTAATCGCCCTGCAGCGCCAGTTGGGGGCCACCCGCAGTGTCGGGGAGACGCTGCGGGCCCAGACGCACGAGTTCGACAACCAGCTGCACATCATCTCCGGACTGGCCCAGCTCGGAGAGTACGAGGAGCTGCGCGAGTACCTGGCGACGATCACCGCGCGGCGGGCCCAGGTCGACTCGACCATCCGCGACCTGATCAAGGACCCGCCGGTGGCCTCGCTGTTGATCGCCAAGTCCAGCCTGGCCGCCGAGTCGCGGGTGGAGCTGATCCTGTCGCCCGACTCGCACTGCGACCGGCTCGGCGCCGACCTGTCCACCGACGTGGGCACCGTGCTGGGCAACCTGGTCGACAACGCGCTGGACGCGGTGGCCAACTCGGCCGAGGCGACGGTGACCGTCGAGATCGTCTCCGATCCGGCCCAGGTGCGGATCGTGGTCGCCGACAGCGGACCCGGAATCCCCCAGAACGCCGACGATCTCGTCTTCGCCCGGGGCTTTTCCACCAAGTCGTCCACAGTCGCCGGCGGGCGCGGAGTCGGGCTGTCCCTGGTGCGGATGATCTGCCTTCGCCGGGGCGGCTGGGTCGGCGTGCGCAGCGGTCAGGACGCGGCCACCGCCGTCGGCGCCGTGTTCACCGCGGTGCTGGGGCGGGTGGCCGGCGACGCCGCCGACGCCGACCCGGCGACGGATGCATCGGAACGGGAACAGGAGCGGGCATGAGCAGCGAGCAGGCCGAGTTCGGGGTGCTGGTCGTCGACGACGACTTCATGGTGGCCCGCATCCACTGCCGGTTCCTGCAGACCCAGAACGGGTTTCGGGTGGACGGGGTGGCCAGCACGGGAATCGACGCGCTAGCCAAGCTGGCCGAGCTGAGCCCGGATCTGATGCTGTTGGACGTGCACCTGCCGGACATGAGTGGTCTGGAGGTGCTCCGGATCGCCCGGCAGGAGCACCCCCGGGTGGACGTCATCGTGGTCACCGCGGAGCGCGATCTGGACGCGGTCCGCGAGGCCTGGCAGGGCGGCGCGATGTCCTACCTGGTCAAGCCGTTCGAGTACACCGCGTTGGCCGAGAAGCTGGCCCATTTCCGCAAGGCCCGGGCCCTGCTGGACACCGCCGAGGTGGACCAGGGTGCGATCGACCAGCTGTTCGGCGTCGGCGGCTCGACCACCCGGCCGCGGGCCGACCTGCCCAAGGGCCTGAGCCGGGAAACGGCCGATCTGGTCCGCCGCTCGCTGAGCGCCGACGAGGCCCTGTCGGCCACCGAATGCGCCGAGCGGGTGGGCATCTCGCGGGTCAGCGCCCGCCGCTACCTGGAGTACCTGGAGCAGACCGGGGTGGCCCAGGTGCGGCTCAAGTACGGCAAGACCGGCCGCCCCGAGCGGCTGTACCGGCTGGTCTGACCCGCACCCCCGCCCGCCGCACCCGACCCGCACCCGCGCCCGCACCCGCACCCGCACCCGTGTTGATCATGGGGAAGAAGCCCGTTCTGGCTGCGCCAGAACGGGCTTCTTCCCATGATCAACTGCACGGCACGGCCGGGTGGGGGTGGGGTCAGACCGCGGCCAGGATCCGCTGCGCCTCCTGGGCCACCGGCAGGTCGACGAAGTCACCGGAGGGGGTGCGGCAGGCGGCGCCCCCGGCCGCGCGGAACGCGTCGAGCACCTCCCGGGCCCAGGTGATCCGCTCGGGGGCCAGACCGAACACCTGGGTGATCGCCGGCAGCTGCCGCGGGGTGAGCGCCGACTGGGCGCCGAACCCGATCGCCCGGGCCGCCCGCGCGTGCGCGAGCAGACCCTCCGGATCATCGAGCTTGGCGTAGACGCTGTTCACCGGGCCGGGCAGGCCGGCCGCGCGCGAGGCGACCACCAGCACCGACCGGGGGTAGGCCAGCGCCGCGGCACTGCCGTCGCAGCCCAGGTCGTTGGCCAGATCCACGCCGCCCAGACCCAGCCGGCAGACCCGCGGATGGGCCGCGATCGCCGGCGCGGCGAGCAGCCCGGCCGCCGACTCGATGGCCGGCAGGGTGGTGCGAAGGTGCGGGGCCCGCGCGGCAACCCAGTCGATCTGCGCCGGGTCGTCCACCTTGGGCACCCGGGCGTGGGTGAGCAGGTCGCCGAGGGCGGCCAGGTCGGCCTCGGCGTCCGCGGTGCCCGGTTGGTTGATCCGGACCCAACACTGCTGTCCGGTGGGCGCTTCCCGCCGGGCCAGCAGGGCCTCGCGGACGGTGGCCCGGGCGGCGGGGCGATCGGCCGGGGCCACGGCATCCTCCAGATCGACGACCACCGCGTCGGCCCCGGAGCGGGCCGACTTGGCGATCAGATCGGGGCGATGGCCCGGCACGAACAGGTAGCTGACCGGCGTCCTCACAGCACACCCGCGTCCTTCAGACCGCGGATGCGATCGAGGCTGTGGCCCAGCTCCTTGACGTAGACCTCTTCGTTGTCGGCGCCCAGATCCCTTCCGGTGAAGTCGATCCCGCCGGGGGTGGCCGACATCCGGAACATCACGTTCTGCATCTTCAGCGGCCCGAAGTCCTCGTCGTCGACGGTGGTGATGATGTCGCGCTCGATCACGTGCGGGTCGGTCATCAGGTCGTGCACGGTGTAGACCGAGGCCAGCGCGGCGCCGACCCGGTTGAACTCGCTGACCACCTCGGCCTCGTCCCGGGCGGCGATCCAGTCGGCCACGTAGCCGTCCAACTCGTCGGCGTGCTCGACCCGCTCACCCGCCGACGAGAACCACGGCTCGGTGGTGACCTCGGGGTGCCCGACCAGGGTCAGCACCCGCTCGGCGACGGACAGCGAGCTGGTCGAGACCGCCACCCAGCGGCCGTCCCTGGTCAGGTAGGTGTTGCGCGGCGCGTTGTTCGGGGACCGGTTGCCGTGCCGTCCGGGCACCTGGCCGAGCTGGTCGTACACCGACGGGGACGGGCCCAGGATCAGCAGCAGCGGTTCCAGCAGGGACAGGTCGATCACCTGGCCGGTGCCGCCCCGCTCCTTGTGCAGCAGCGCCATGGTCACGGCGTAGGCGCCGGCCAGCGCGGACACGCCGTCGGCCAGCCCGAACGGCGGCAGCGTCGGCGGGCCGTCGGGGTCGCCGGTCATGTGGGCCAGGCCGCTCATCGCCTCGATCAGCGTGCCGAACGCCCGCCGCTGCGCGTACGGGCCCTCCTGCCCGAACCCGGTGACCCGCAGGATGATCAGCCCTGGGTTGATCTCGTGCAGGGTGGCCGGCGACAGGTCCCACTTCTCGAACACCCCGGGCCGGAAGTTCTCGATCAGCACGTCGGCGGTGCGGACCAGCTCCAGGAACAGCTCCCGACCCTGCGGGTCGGACAGCTTCGCGGTGACCGTGCGCTTGTTGCGGCCCAACGTCTTCCACCACAGACCCTTGCCCTGCTTGCGCCAGCCGTGGGTGCGGGCCGAGTCGCCGGTGGGGTGCTCGACCTTGATGACCTCGGCGCCGAAGTCACCGAGCATCGTCGCGGCCAGCGGCCCGGCGTAGACGGTGGCCGCGTCGATCACCCGGAACCCGGCGAGCGGACCCTGCTGGCGGCGACTTTCCTGCAGGTCGGGCTCGTCGAGAACGGAATCGTTGATGGGCTGGGACGTTTCGTGCGTGACGGTCATGTCACTCCTGTTCGAGATCGGGGCGGTCGGGAAGAGGGTGAGGGGTGGAGCCGTCCCGGGCCCGACGGCGGAGGCATCGGACCCGGGACAGGCGGTGGGCCGGGTGGATCAGCCGACCGGGATGACGCCCAGGACCAGGGCCGTGGCCAGCATGACCATCGAGCAGACGACGGCCCGCCAGATGACCTTCTTGTGATGGTCGGCCATCTGCACCCGAGCCAGCGAGATCAGCAGCAACATGGCCGGGACCAGCGGGCTGGTCATGTGCACCGGCTGGCCGATGATCGACGCCTGCGCCATCTCCACCGGGGAGATCCCGTAGTGACCGGCGGCCTGCGACAGGATCGGCAGGATGCCGAAGTAGAACGCGTCGTTGGTCAGGAAGAACGTCAGCGGCATGGACAGGATCGCGGTGATCACGGCGAAGTACGGACCCAGCGGTTCCGGGACGGCGGAGACGATGCCGTTGGCCATCGCGGTCACCATGCCGGTGCCGGAGAGCACACCCACCAGTACCGCGGCGGCGAACACCATGGCGACCACCGAGACGATGGAGGTGGCGTGCGCGGTGATCCGGTCGGCCTGATCCTTCTGCTGCGGGAAGTTGACCACCAGCGCGACCGCGGCGGCAACCATGAACACCAGGGCCAAAGGCAGCTTGTCCAGCCCGAGGCAGACCAGCAGGCCGACGGTCAGCGCCAGGTTGAACCAGATCAGCTTGGGCCGCAGGGTCTTCCGGTTCGGATCGAGGCCGTCCTCCATGTCGGAGTGCTCGTCGTTGTCGGTGACGCCCAGCTCGGAGCGGGCGATCGAGGACAGGTTCAGGTTGGCCGGCGGGACCGGCGGGAAGTCGCCCCCGGTGGTCGTGCCGGTGCCGCCACCGGCGCCGGGGCCGGTCAGCACCGCGGTGCCGGTACCCCCGCCGGAGCCGCCACGCAGCTCGGCCGCCACCGTCTCCAGGGTCGCCCCCGACTTGAGCAGACGCTTCTTCTCGCTCCGGCCCAGGAAGTAGGCCAACACGAAGACGGTGAGGATGCCCATGATCATGCCCGGCACCATCGGGTTGAACAGTTCGGAGGGCGAGACGTTCAGCACCGTCGCGGCCCGGATCGTCGGGCCGCCCCAGGGCACGATGTTGAGCACCCCGTTGGCCAGGTTGGCGACCACGCAGAGCACGACCGGGCTCATTCCCAGCCGGCGGTAGATCGGCAGCAGGGCCGAGACGGTGATGATGAAGGTGGTGGAGCCGTCGCCGTCCAGGGAGACCGCACCGGCCAGCAGGGCGGTGCCCAGGACGACCTTCACCGGGCTGTTGCCGACCACCCGCAGGATGAAGCGGATCAGCGGATCGAACAGGCCCACGTCGATCATCAGGCCGAAGTAGATGATGGCGAAGAACAGCAGCGCCGCGGTCGGCGCGAAGTCCTTGACGGCCTTCATGATGGCGCCGGTGACGCCGCCCTCAACGTCTTCGGCAATTCCGGTCCCGGTCGCAACCAGGCCCATGGTGATCGGCACCAGAATCAGTGCGATCACCGGTACGATTCTCTTACTCAGAATCAAGTACATGAAGACTGCGATCATCACGCAGCCGAGGGCGATGAGCATCGGTGCTCCCTTCGGAAAGTCGCTGGTAGACAAACCGTAAGGGCGCATGGCGGAGCGTCGATGTTTGGAAAAACAAGTGCGGCTATTCGTCTTTGGCGTCGTTGTGGTCGTTGTGGACACCGGTGGACCACGCGGCGGTGCGGGGGTGGGGTTGCCTCAACCCACGCACTGCGGATCGACCGATGCGAACGGCCCACAGGCCCGGCCGGTGCAGCCCGGATCGCGCGGCGACGACTGCCCGGTTGGCGACGATCCGTGGTTGCCGGCCGATACGTCGCGAGCTCTGGACACGCGCCGACACATGCTCTATGGTCATGACATTGTTTGGTCTTACCATAGTAACCAGAGTGACTCTCTACCTCAGCACGCTGCCCGTCCCCACGGCCGGCCCGCGACAACGACGTTCACCGCCTGTAGGAGGGCTACCTGTGCCGACCTTGACCGCCGGACCATCACCGACGCCATCGCCATCGACTCACTCACGTCCAAAGGCGGTCATGGAACAGGATGCATCTCGCGGTCGTTCCTCGCGGACGGTCGGTCCCCGGCACGTGGTCGACCTGCGGCTGTTGCGCTGCTTCATCGCCGTCGCCGACGCCGGTTCGGTGACCGCCGCGGCCCAGCAGCTGTACGTCAGCCAGCCGTCCCTGTCCCGCCAACTCCACCGGCTGGAACGGGAGATCGGCCTGGTGCTGTTCCGGCCCGTCGACGGCCGGCTGGTGCTGACCTCGGCGGGCCGGGAACTGCTGCCGCGAGCCCGAACGCTGCTGGCCACGGCCACCGATGTCCAGTCCTTTGCCGGCGACATCGCCTGCGGCGCAATCACGGCGGTACAGGTCACGGCGTCCGCCGTCACCGCCTACGACGTGCTGGCGCCCTTCATCGCATCCGCGTGGCGCGACCTACCGCCGCTCGCCGTGCGGTCGGCCGAGGCGGGACAGGTCTATGCATCGCTCGACGCGGACGCCGACCTGGTCGTCGACGACGACATCCCGCCCGGACACCTTGCGGTCTCGGTCGTCACGCGGCGGACCGTGTACGCGTTCGTTCCGGCTACTCACGATCTTGCCGCGAACGGGTCGGTGACTCTGACCGAGCTGGTCGAGCATGCCCTGATCCTGCCGAACCGCCGGCGGCACGTCCGGCACATCATCGACGAGGCCACCGCCCACGCGGGGCTGGTCTACCGGACGGCGGAGGAATACGACTGGCCGCCGGTGGCGATGGCCAATGCGGCCGCCGGACGAGGAGTGGCCGTCGGTTGCGGGCATCCTGCTTTCGGTCTGGTCCCGGTACCGGTCATGACGGCCGACGGCCGGATGACGGCACCGCTGTTCGCATCCTGGCTGGCGGATCATCACGCCGTGGCAACGCTGGTGGATCTCGCCGCGAGTTTGTCCGACTACCTCATCAGCGGACCGGGATCCCGGCCGCCGGACGCGGGCGGCACCCGAATGGGCGGCGGGGCCTCATCGCCTCCGACGAAGTCGTGAGGCGACGTCAGATGCCGCGAGCCAGTCTCCATGCTCGTGGGAGACAAACTCCAGCAACTGCTTGTCGGTCCGGCATCGAACGATGCATGGCCGGAATGCGGAATCGGCATAGGCCGACAGCACGTCTCAGGTGGACCGCAATCTGATCACCGGACACCATGAGCATCGGTCTCCGGATGCGCACATCCACCGTCACACCGTTTGCGCACGAACGAGAGTTTCCCACCACGTGGAGGATCAATGGCGACCCCGTATCAGCCCGACATCACTGCTGTCGGCGACAGTGTTTTTCTCACGGCGATGGTGTCGATCATCCCGTTGGCTGTGGTGTTCATCTTTCTGGGTGTGTTGAAGACGAAGGCGCACTTCGCGGCCCTGGCCGGGTTGGCGGCGTCGATCCTGGTGGCGATCCTGGCGTTCGGGATGCCGGTCGATCTGACGTTGTTGGGTGCCTCGCAGGGCATCTTGTACGGGTTGTTCCCGATCATGTGGATCGTGTTGGCGGCGATCTGGCTGTACGAGCTGACGGTGATCAGTGGCCGGTTCGAGGATCTGCGGACCGCGTTCAACCGGATCTCGGACGATCCCCGGATCCAGGGGATCATCATCGCGTTCTGTTTCGGTGGGTTGCTCGAGGCGTTGGCCGGGTTCGGCGCCCCGGTCGCGATCACCGGTGTCATGCTGGTCTCGCTTGGGTTCTCCCCGATGCGGGCCGCGGCCACGGTGCTGCTGGCCAACACCGCCCCGGTCGCGTTCGGTGCGATCGGCATCCCGATCATCACGGCCGGCAACCTGACCGGCATCGATTATCACGAGATCGGTGCGGTCGTCGGCCGGCAGACCCCGATCCTGGCGATGTTCGTGCCGCTGCTGCTGGTGATGATCGTGGACGGCAAGCGGGGCATCAAGCAGACCTGGCCGATCGCCCTGGTCTCGGGCATCTGCTTCTCCATCGCCCAGTTCGTCAGCGCCAATTTCATCTCGGTCGAGCTGACCGACATCATCGCCTCGCTGGCCGCGCTGGTCTCGGTCGTGGTGATGCTCAAGTTCTGGAAGCCCAAGGGCACCGTGGAGGCCCGGGAGCGGCTGGCCCTGGCGGCCAAGGAGGAGCACGTCGAGCCGACCGGCGGCCCATCCGGCGGCAGCGCTCCGGTGGCCACCGCGGTCTCGACGGAGAAGTTGACCGCCGGGCGGACCGTGATGGCGTTCCTGCCCTACATCGTGGTCATCGTGGTGTTCTCGCTGGCCAAGCTGTTCACCCCGCTCAAGACGTGGCTGGCCAGCACCGATATCAAGTTCGGCTGGCCGGGCTCGGACGGCAACATCTTGAATCTGGCCGGTAAGCCGTCCACGGCCACCCAGTACACCCTGGGGTACCTGTCCAACGCGGGCACCCTGCTGATCATCTCCGGGGTGATCGTGATGATCGCCTACCGGATCAAGCCGGGCCTGGCGGTCAAGGAGTTCGGCAAGACCGTCTACAAGTTGCGGTTCGCGTTGCTGACCGTGGGCAGTGTGCTGGGCCTGGCCTACGTGATGAACATGTCCGGCCAGACCATCACCATCGGCCAGTGGCTGGCCGCCGGCACCGGCGCGTTCTTCGCGTTCCTGTCCCCGATCCTGGGTTGGGTCGGCACCGCCGTGACCGGCTCGGACACCAGCGCCAACGCCCTGTTCGCCACCCTGCAGCAGTCGGCCGCGGAGAAGGCCGGCCTGGACCCGACGCTGCTGGTCGCGGCGAACACCTCCGGCGGCGTGGTCGGCAAGATGATCAGCCCGCAGAACCTGACCATCGCCGCGACCGCGGTCGGCCTGCTCGGCAAGGAATCGGACATCCTGCGCCGCGTCCTGAAGTGGAGCGTCGGGCTGCTGCTGGCCATGTGCGTGCTGGTCTACCTGCAGAGCAACGTGCTGTCCTGGATGATCCCCTGACCTGACACCGGTTCTCGGACGGCGCCCCGCCCGGCGCCGTCCGAGAATGGCTTCGAACGCCGTACCTGCAACTCTTTCCGCCGCTGCATGAGTTGACCGGAGTCCCGTCATGCGTATCGCGTTGATCGCCACCTGTCTGGGTGACGCGCTGTTCCCCGAGGTGGCCAAGGCCACCACCGTGCTGCTGGAACGGCTGGGGCATCAGGTGGTGTTCCCAGCGGATCAGGTGTGTTGCGGGCAGATGCACGTCAACACCGGGTATCTCACCGAAGCGGTGCCGGTGGTGCGGCAGCACGTCGAGGTGTTCGAGGCCGCCGACTTCGATGTCGCGGTGGCCCCGTCCGGATCGTGCGTCGGGTCGGTCCGGCATCAGCAGGCGATGGTGGCCCGCCGCGTCGGGGACACCGCGCTGGCCGACCGGGCCACCGCGTTGGCCGGCCGCACCTACGAGCTGTCCGAGCTGCTGGTCGACGTGCTGAAGGTGACCGATGTGGGGGCGTACTACCCGCACCGGGTCACCTACCACCCGACCTGCCACTCGCTGCGGATGCTGCGGGTGGGCGAGAAACCCCTGCAGCTGCTGCGCGCGGTCCAGGGCATCGACCTGGTCGAGTTGCCCGGCGCCGACCAGTGCTGCGGGTTCGGCGGCACCTTCTCGATCAAGAACGCCGACACCAGCTCGGCGATGCTGGCCGACAAGGTCGCCAACGTCGTGGGTACCGGCGCCCAGGTCTGCACCGCGGGCGATGCGTCCTGTCTGATGAACATCGGCGGCGGCCTGTCCCGCGGCGACACCGGTGTGCAGACCATCCACCTGGCCCAGATCCTGGCCTCGACCCGAGAGCAGGTCGCAGCGTGATGCAGGCTTGCCGAACGAATCATCGACACAGTTGCCGGCGCCGCGTCCAGGTCGCCGAGCCCGCGAGGCGAGTTGGAAAGGCGACGGCATGAGCACGTTCCTGGGCATCCCGAGAAGACATGCGGCGCAGGAGGAGTCGCCGTTGCGGGGGGCGTTGCCGTTCCCGAAGGCGGCCCGGCGGGAGTTGGCCAACGATCAGTTGCGGCGGAACCTGGCCCACGCCACGTCGGTGATCCGGAGCAAACGGGCCCTGGTCGTGGACGAGATGCCCGACTGGGAAGCGTTGCGTGATGCCGGCGCGGCGACCAAGACGCAGGTGATGTCGAACCTGCCCGCGCTGCTGGAACAGTTCGAGGCCAACGTGACCGCCCGCGGCGGCGTCGTGCACTGGGCCACCGACGCCCAGGAGGCCAACCGGATCGTCACCGAACTGGTCCGCGCGCAGGGCGTCGACGAGGTCATCAAGGTCAAATCGATGGCCACCCAGGAAATCGGCCTCAACGAATACCTCGAGGACAACGGGATCGCCGCGGTCGAGACCGACCTGGCCGAACTGATCGTGCAACTGGGCCACGACACGCCCTCGCACATCCTGGTCCCGGCCATCCACCGCAACCGCACCGAGGTCCGCGACATCTTCCTGGCCGAAATGGAAGACGCCCCGGCCGATCTGACCGATGAACCACGCCGGTTGGCGATGGCCGCCCGGGAACACCTGCGGCGCAAGTTCCTGGCCAGCAAGGTCGCGATCTCGGGCACCAACTTCGGCATCGCCGAGACCGGCACCATCGGCGTGGTCGAGTCCGAGGGCAACGGCCGGATGTGCGTGACCCTGCCCGAGACCCTGATCACCGTGATGGGCATCGAGAAGATCCTGCCCACCTTCACCGACCTGGAAGTGTTCCTGCAGCTGCTGCCCCGCTCCTCGACCGGGGAACGGATGAACCCCTACACCTCGCTGTGGACCGGGGTCACCCCGGGCGACGGCCCGCAGAACTTCCACCTCATCCTGCTCGACAACGGCCGCACCAACGCCCTGGCCGACCAGGTCGGCCGGGCCGCGCTGCACTGCATCCGCTGCTCGGCCTGCCTGAACGTGTGCCCGGTCTACGAACGCACCGGCGGCCACGCCTACGGCTCGGTCTACCCCGGCCCGATCGGCGCCGTGCTGACCCCGCAACTGACCGGCATGCACGGCCACCACGACGTGAACTCGACCCTGCCCTACGCCTCCTCGCTGTGCGGCGCCTGCTACGACGTCTGCCCGGTCAAGATCCCCATCCCGGACCTGCTCGTCGAACTGCGCGGCCGCGCCGTGGACGCCGACCGCGGCCGCACCATCCCCGGCGGCTGGGACGCCGCGATGAAAGCCGCCGCCTGGATCATGAGCGACCCCACCCGGTTCGCCGCCGCCGAGAAAGGCCTGGCCGCCGGCCGTCTCGTCGCCGGCCGCGACAAGAAGATCAAACACCTGCCGTTCCCCGGATCGGCCTGGACCCACACCAAGGACATGCCCGCCCCGCCCAAGCAGACGTTCCGGCAATGGTGGAAGGAAACGCATCATGAGTAGCCGCGAGACCGTCCTGGGCCGCATCCGCAGCGCCCTGGCCGCCGACACCACCCCACCACCACCCATCCCCCGCGACTACATCCGCGTCGGGGACCACCCGCCCGGCAGCCCCCCCGTGCTGGAACTGATGATCGACCGCCTCGTCGACTACAAAGCCCACGTCCGCGAGATCACCCCCGACCAACTCGCCGACGCCATCGACACCGCCCTGACCGATCAACGGTCGGTGGTGCTGGCACCCGATCTGGACCCGGCGATCGCCGCGGCCGCCGCCCGCTCCGGCCGCACCCTGACCACCGACGGCACCCCCACCGTGCTCACCCCCGCCGAACTCGACCGGATCGACGCCGTCGTCACCACCGCCACCGTCGCCATCGCGTTATCCGGCACCATCACCCTCGACGGCGGCCCCGGCCAAGGCCGCCGCGCCATCACCCTGGTCCCCGACTTCCACCTCGTCGTCCTGCACGCCGAGCAGATCGTGCACACCGTCCCCGAAGCCATCGCCCGCCTCGACCCCGTCCGACCCCTCACCATGATCGCCGGACCCTCCGCCACCAGCGACATCGAACTCGAACGCGTCGAAGGCGTGCACGGCCCCCGCACCCTGTCCGTGCTCATCGTGCGCTGACCCGACCATCGAGGCACTCTCACCGGCGACAATGACCCGACCCCGCATACTGAGGATGGACCTCGATGACGATGACCAGATGCGACCCGGCCGGTCCGGGACCGGCCGACCGTCCTCGGACGGGACGCTCTGGCCAATCCTCCTTACCCGATGGCGCTTTCGGCGACGGCATCATCGACCGGGCCGGGCAACGACCGGCGCCTGTCGCCGAGGAGTGGAACTGGCAGTTGGCGGCGACCTGCCGCGGGATGGAGGTGGAGTTGTTCTTCCACCCGGCCCGCGAACGAAAGGCCCAGAAGCAGCGGCGCATCGATCAGGCGAAGGCGATCTGCCATGACTGCCCGGTCCTGGAGGATAGACCAGGACCAGCCCCGGGCCGGCGGTGTGCAGGCGGCCGCCGGCGCCCAGGAACAGGCCGGTGCCGATCGCGCCGCCGATACCGATCATCTGGATCTGCCGCTTGCTCAGACCCTTGTGATAGCCGGCGTTCTCGGCGATGAATTCCTGTTGCAGAACCGGATCGTCCGGTCCGGGATGGTTGACGTGCTCGCTGACGGTGCGGGCTTCTTCGGCCGCGGACTGGGGCATCGGAGCGCCTTTCGGGGAGGGGGCCCGACCCGGGCAGGGCAGGGCAGCGCACGGGGCAAGGGGTCGAGAAGGACGAGCGGAACGGTGGAACGGACGGGTGAGCGGAGCGCGCCGGGTCAGCCCTCGTCGCGGGCGGTTCCGGCCGGGCGCGGCCGGCCGAGGCGGACCGGCCCCGACCAGGCGGGCGGGGCGGGCAGGCGCCACCCCTGATGGTGCGACAGCAGGGTGAGGCCGGCGCCGACGCCGGTGGCGACCAGCAGGCCGGCGGTGACCTGACCAGCCGCGTGGAATAGCACCATGGTTCCCGCGGCCAGCAGCGCGGGCGTGACGTAGAGCGTGTTGCCGCCGAAGACGGCCGGCACCTGGCGCAGCAGCACGTCCCGGACGACACCGCCGCCGGCCGCGGTGATGGCGCCCAGGGCGATGGCGGCGGGCCATTCCAGGCCCAGGCTCAGCGCCTTCTGCGCGCCGGCGGCGGCCCAGCAACCCAGGGCCAGCGCGTCGAGCACCGGGAACGAGCGTTCCCAGGCCCGGCCGCGGATCGGCACCAGGAAGGCGACCGCGGCGCCGACCAGCGCGGTGAGCACGTAGGTGTGGTCGACCAGGGCCACCGGAGTGCCCTTCTGCAGCAGGATGTCGCGGATGATGCCACCGCCGAGGCCGGACACCACGGCCAGCACCGCGAAGCCGACCAGATCGAACCCGCGGGCCCGGGCCAGCACCCCGCCGAGCAGGGCGTTGGCCAGCACCCCGGACAGGTCGGTGACCCGCAGGACGTGCATCGCCGCGTCGTTCATCGCCTCGCCGTTCGGATCTGCCGGGTGCTGGGGTTCGGGGTGGACGGGTCAGGCGGCCAGATCGCGGGCGGCGACGAACGCCGCGACGCACCGGTCGATCTGCTCGGGGGTGTGCGCCGCGGACAGCTGCACCCGGATGCGGGCCGCGCCCCGCGGCACCACCGGGAAGCTGAACGCGGTGACATAGATGCCCTGGCGCTGCATCTCGTCGGCGATCCGGGCGGTCAGCGCGGCGTCGCCGAACATGACCGGCACGATCGGATGCTCGCCGGGCAGCAGGTCGAAGCCGTGCGCGGCCATGCCGGCCCGGAACTGCGCCGCGTTCTCCTGCAGACGCTTGCGCAGCTCGTTCGAGCTGGCCACCAGGTCGAGGGCGGCCAGCGTGCCGGCGACCATCGCCGGGGCGAGCGTGTTGGAGAACAGGTAGGGCCGGGCGCGCTGCCGCAACAGCTCGACGATCTCGCCGTGCGCGGCGACGTAGCCGCCGGAGGCGCCGCCGAGGGCCTTGCCGAAGGTGCCGGTGTAAATGTCGATCCGGCCCTCGACCCCGCACAGCTCGGGGGTGCCCCGGCCGTTCTCACCGATGAAGCCGACGGCGTGCGAGTCGTCGACGAAGACCAGGGCGTCGTACCGCTCGGCCAGGTCGCAGATCTGCGCCAGCGGGGCGATGTAGCCGTCCATGGAGAAGACGCCGTCGGTGACCACGATCCGGAACCGGGCGTCCTGCGCGGCGCGCAGCTGCTCCTCCAGATCGACCATGTCGCGGTTGCGGTACCGCAGCCGGCGGGCCTTGGACAGCCGGATGCCGTCGATGATCGAAGCGTGGTTCAGCGCGTCGGAGATGATGGCATCCTCGGCGCCGAAGAGTGTTTCGAAGACGCCGCCGTTGGCGTCGAAGCAGGAGGCGAACAGGATGGCGTCCTGGGTGCCCAGGAAACCGGCCAGCCGGCGCTCGAGCTCCCGATGCTGCTCCTGGGTGCCGCAGATGAAGCGGACGCTGGCCAGCCCGTAGCCCCACTCGTCCAGCGAGGCCCGGGCTGCGTCCAGCAGCCGCGGGTCGTCGGCCAGGCCGAGATAGTTGTTGGCGCAGAAGTTGAGCACCGGCTGGCCATCGGCGACGATCTCGGTGCCCTGCGGACCGCTGATCGACCGCTCCCGCTTGGTCAGGCCGGCCTCGCGGATGCCGTCGAGCTCGGCGGTGATGTGCTGCTGAAGTGCTCCGTACATGGGTCAGACCTCCGACCAGTCGAGGACGATCTTGCCGGTGCCGGCCGCGGCCGCGGCGGCGAATCCCTGCTCCCAGTCGCGGGCCGGGAGGCGGTGGGTGATCACCGAGGTGATCGCCTCCCGCAGGGCCGGGCTGGACTGGATCATGGCGCCCATGGCGTTCCACGTCTCGTACATCTCGCGCCCGTAGACGCCCTTGAGGGTGAGCATGTGCGTGACGACCTTGCCCCAGTCGATCGCGAACGGCTGGGCGGGCAGGCCGAGGATGGCCACCCGGCCACCGTGGTTGAGGTTCTCGATCATCGACTGCAGCGCGGCCGGCGCCCCGCTCATCTCGAAGCCGACGTCGAAACCCTCGCGCATGCCCAGCGACCGCTGCGCATCCGAGATCGGTTGGTGGGCAACGTCGACCACCTCGTTCGCGCCCATCTTGCGGGCCAGGTCCAGCCGCGCGGCGCTGACGTCGGTGCCGACCACGAACCGCGCCCCGGCATGCCGGGCGACGGCGATGGCCATCAGCCCGATCGGGCCGCAGCCGCTGACCAGCACGTCCTCGCCGACCAGCGGGAAGGACAGCGCGGTGTGCACGGCGTTGCCGAAGGGATCGAAGATCGCACCCAGGTCGGGGTCGATGTGGTGATGATGCACCCAGACGTTGCCGGCCGGGATGGCCACGTACTCGGCGAACGCGCCATCGCGCTGGACGCCGACGCTGATCGTGCGGATGCACATGTGCCCGCGCCCGGCCCGGCAGTTGCGGCAAGTGCCGCAGACGATGTGACCCTCGCCCGAGACCCGGTCCCCGACGGCGACATCGCGCACACCGGAACCGATCTCGACGACCTCGCCGAAGAACTCGTGACCCGGGATCAGGGGGGCCCGGACGATCGAGTCGGCCCAGGCATCCCAGCGCTGGATGTGCAGGTCGGTGCCGCAGATACCGGTGCGCAGCACCCGGACGATGACGTCGGTGGGGCCGCAGGTGGGGTCGGGGCGCTCGGTCAGCTCGAACCCGGGAGCCCGTTCGGCTTTGAACAGTGCCTTCATGGGGACAAGTAGACGGTCGGTGACGTTGAAGAACAACCGACTCTTTCTTCGCCGTTGCTTTAGCGAATACTTCACCGATAGGTTTGCCGGGTGGAGGTCCACCAGCTACTGATCCTGCGTGAACTCGGGGCTCTGGGCAGTGTTTCGGCGGTGGCCAAGGTACTCAACGTCTCGCCCTCCGCGGTCTCCCAGCACCTGACCGCGCTGCAGCGCAGCTTCAGCACCCCGCTGACCGCCAAGCAGGGCCGGACGCTGGCGCTGACCGACGCCGGCCAGGTGCTGGCCGACGCCGGGGCCGAGGTGATCGACGCGATGGCCGCGGCCCGCACCGCGGTCGAGACCTTCGAACAGTCGGCCGGGGGCACGGTTTCGGTGTCCGGCTTCCACAGCGCCGGGCAGTCCCTGTTCGGGTTGCTGCTGCAGGAGCTGGCCCGGCTGCCCACCGCGCCCGACGTCCGGCTGACCGACGAGGACGTGCCCCGGCAGGACTTTCCCGGGCTGACCGCCCGGTACGACCTGGTGATCGCGCACCGGCTGGACCACAGCCAGGCCTGGCCGGCGGCCGGCCTGCGCACCATCACCCTGGTCCGGGAACCGTTGGACGTCGCCCTGCCGGTCGACCATCCGCTGGCCGGCTGCGCGGAACTGTCCGCCGACCAGGTGGCCGGCGAACGCTGGGTCACCACCCGCGGCGGCTACTCCCCCGACGACCTGCTCGACGCGGTGGCCGCGGTGTCCGGACGGCAGCTCACCGTGGTCCACCGGATCAATGACTACGGCACGCTCAACTCGATCGTCGCGGCCGGCCACGCGATCGGGCTGGTACCGCGGTACACCTCGCCGCTGGCTCCCCCCGGCTCGATCGTGCTCCGCCCGCTGGCCGGGATCGGCGCCCACCGCACCATCGACCTGCTGACCCGCCCGGAGAACCTGCGCCGCCGCTCGGTGCGGGTGGTGGCGCAGGCGCTGAACCGGGTGGTGGCCGGGATCATCCGCGAACGGCAGTGATTCCCTGCGCGGACGGCCCGGCGGGCATCACTACCTGGACAAACCGACGCGACCGGGCCATTGTCGAGAGCCAGGAGTGAACGTCGCCGGCATAGTGGGAGAGGTCGATGCGCACCCTCGAACGTCGGCCCGGCGTCATCACCGCGACCACCGAGCCGGCTGACCCGGTGGTCCCCGTGGCGTCGATCGCCGGGCGCCCGGAACCAGTGGCCGGTCTGACGGTCGGCCACGCCGACGACCCGGCCGAGCGGGCCGCCGACGCCCTGGCCGACACGGCGATCGAACGCCTGCGCCGGGCGACGTCGACCACACCGACGGTTGGCGTCGAGCCCGTGCCCCGCCCGCCGGCACCGTCCGCGACGCCGATCGTCGGCCGCGCCGGGGGCCCGCTCGACCCGGGCACCAGCACGCTGATCTCGGCGCGGCTGGGCGGCGGACGACCTCTGCCCGGGCCGGACCGTTCGCGGATGGAGGCGGCCTTCGGCACCGGCCTGAGCCACGTGCGGCTCCACGACGACCCCATGGCCGGCCGGTTGAACGACGCGGTCGCCGCGCGTGCGTTCACCCTCGGCAACGACGTCTTCCTGGGCCGTGGTGTCGATCCCACGACCCGCGACGGTGACCAGGTTCTGGCCCACGAGATTGCCCACGTCCTGACCGAGCGAACGGGTCTGCACCGGCTGCGTCGATGGTGGCAACCGGTGCCGCCACCCGCCCCGCAGCCGCTCACCACGCTGCCGCCGCGATCCAAGAAACAGCCGGACGGGCTCCGCTGGGAAGAGGTTCTGAAGGATCCGCGCGGTGACGTCTTCCGCCTCGTCGACGGCGGCGGACACGGCTGGGAGGCCATCGGCCCCAACGCCGTCTGGAAGCAGACCGACTGGAACATCGTCGTCGACCGGACGGCGACCTGGTGGTACGACGCCACCGCGGGCAAATGGGGAAGGGGTGATCCGCCCGCAACCCACCGCCGGGCTCTGGACGAGGAGCGACCCCCGTTCGCCGGTCCGGACCTGCACGGCTACCCGGACGCCCGGTCGGTGCCGGTCTACGTCAAGGCGAAGTACCGGCTCAAGCCGACGTCGAAGAAGACCAGGGGCCCGCGCGGACCCGGACTGCGGGCTCTGGATCGCACGGCGCGCGTGCTGATGACGGACATGCCGGAAGCGTCCACCCCGCACCTGGCGACCGCGCCGATCGGCGGATCGCTGCATGTCGCCGGCAACACCGGCAATCGACACGTCACCGCCACCGACGCCACCCGCGGGCTTGCCGCCCTCCGAGGGGCGCTGGACCCCGGGGCCCGGCTGCCCGAGGGCAGACGGGCCCGGAAGGACGCGATCAAGCTCAGGGCCCTGCAGTCTGGCGACTACCGCGCCCACCACGCGGCGAGCAACCGCGGTCTCGGTGAGCTGTCCGCGGCCCTGACGGCGCCGCCGAACTGGCACAACGTCGGCCAATCAGCCGGCGATGCGGAACACGGCGAGATGACCGTCCTCGCCGACCTGGACCGGGACCTGCGGGCGCACCCGAACCCGGGGCCGAACCCGATCGTCCGGGATCTCGGCGGGGTCAAACTCGCCTGCGGCGCCTGCAAGCTCGCCTTCGAGGCGTACAACCAGTTGATCGCCGCCCCGCTCGGGTACTCGATCAAGGTCTCAGGCACCCACGGCGGCTTCTACTTGGGTTGGCGCGCTCCCGACGTGATCTGGAACCACGAGGCGGCCCTGGCCTACGTAGAGAGCAACCTTCCCGAGGGCTACCTGGACGATCGCGGGGTGCTTCGCGGAATCTCCGATAGCTCCGCCGGCTACCACGACCCGGAGGAATCGGACTCCGAATGGGAGGAGGTCTGAGCGGCCCGGTCCGTCAGGCCGGCGAGGCCCCCGCCGCGGCCAGCGCCCCGACGATCGCAGCCGTCCCGGAGTCGTTGAACAGCAGCGTGTAGTGGTTGGTGCCGGGCACCTCACGCACGTCCATCCCCGGGAACTCGGCCGCCCAGCGGGCCACCCAGGGCGCCGGGAACAGCCCCGGTTCCTCGTCCAGCAGGCCGCGCGGCGCCCGCAGGAACGGCGTACCGGTCGGGAGCGCGGCCAGCCCGGGCAGCAGCCAGTCCTCACCGTCCTGCTGGGCCCGGGAGTCGGCGGCCATGGCCTCGAAGGAGGTGGCCGGGTGGAAGTTGCCGGGCTCGCCGACCAGGTCGTAGTCGATGTAGTCGGTGGTGGCGTCGGTCCAGTCGGCGAACGCCGGGTGCGCGCGGAAGAAGTCGCGGTAGGCCTCGTGGTCGGCGAACGTCATGGTCAGCCGGCGCTGCACCGGGCCCAGGATGGCCGCCGTCGCCTCGTCCGGGGTCAGGCCCTCCGGGATCGGCAGCGGCAACCCGCCGTCGACCAGCACCGCGCCGGCCACCCGGTCCGGGTGCCGATGCATCGTGGCGACGGTGACGAAACCACCCATCGAATGCCCCATGACGATCGCCGACGGCACGGCGAGGTGGTCCAGCACGCGGGCGAGATCGTCGGCGTGAGCGGTGATCCCGAACGGTCCGGGCAACTGGTTGGACCGGCCCCGGCCGCGCAGGTCGGGCGCGACGATCCGGGCGCCGGGCAGCCGGTCGGCCACCGTCACCCAGGCCCGGTGCGAGGCGGTGATGCCGTGCACGGCCAGCACGGGCGGGCCGGCCGGCTCGGCCGCATCCCCGGTGGGCTCCCAGACGCCGACCCGCAGGTCTCCCCCACGGACCGGAACGTCCACGGCGCGGTAGCGATCGGTCATCCAGCGGCCTCCCGGGCAACGGCGGGTCCGTGCCGCGAGAGTGCGCGCACCGCACAGATACCTACCAGGGTACCCGGGCCGCCCGGGACGCGGGTCAGTTCGGCGGGTTCGGCGGCGGCGGCGCGGTCATCGGCACGTTCAGCTGGGGCGACGTGCCGGCACCCAGCACCTGGTCGGTCAGCTGGCCGCTGTAGGTCACCGTGCCCACCGTCTTGCTGGCCGCGATCGTGTAGGTCCCGGGCGCGATGTCCCGGAACACGGCCGCCGCGGACGTAGTGGTGGTAATCGGCGAGCCACCGGCGGCCGGGGTCAGGGTGAAGGTCGCCCCCGGATCAGGAGCACCGGACGCGGTGACGGCCAGGGTGACGGCGGTGTAGGGCAGGGTCAGGGTGGCGGTGTGCGTCGTCGCCGGGTCGATGCCGCTCTGGCTGGCCGTGCCGAACGGGTCGCTGGCTGCGGCGGCCAGCGTGTACGAGCCGGCCCCCAGGGTCAGCGTCGGGCCGGTCCCAGCCGATGCGCCGGCCGCAATGGTGGCCGTGCCGGACCACGAGGTACCCGGTCCGGTGACGGTCAGCGGCACGCTGCGCGCGGTGGTGTCCGGGGTACGCCGGTCGACCGTGGCCAGGCTGACCCCCGGTTGGAGCCCGTATCCGACGAACGCGACGGTGTTGGGTCCGGCCCGGGTCACGCTGACCCCAGTGATGTCCGGGATCAGCATGGTCGGGTCCGTGGTGGACCGAATGGAGACGGTCCAGCCGGCGGTCGGTGCCAGGCAGAGCAGTCCGCTGCCGTCGCTGGTCACCGTCGAGCCGCCGCCGGCCGGGGTGGCCCGGACGACCCCAGCGGGCCCGCTGGTGCCGCCATTGACCGACAATGTGGCGTTCACCGGCACCGCGGGCGCCTGCAGGGTGGACGAGATCGACTGCGCCGGTGTCGATCCCGACGACGGCACGGTCAGCGAGCCGGTGGCCGGCTGCGCGGTGAAGTTGTTGTCGGCAGCCAACGACCAGCTGTAACTGCCGGCCGGCAGCAGCGTGGTGAGGCTGGCGGTGCCCGACTTGTCGGTGCCGGACTGCACCGTGGCGTCCAGGGTGGCGGGGTCGCCGGTGGCGGGGGTGATCGTCAGCCTGACCGACGACGGCGGGTTGGCACAGCCGGCCGGCCAGGTCACGGACAGGCTGATCTGGGCCTGCCGGATCTGCCCGCCGGTGCCGATCACGTTGATCGGCGGGATCGTCGGGTTCAGCGTGGGTGTGCCGTAGTCGGGCATGGGCGAGAGGAACGACGGCGTGGACGCGCCGAACGGTGAGTTCGGCGTGCTGACCGCGACGACCCACCGCCCGGTGGGCAGCTGCGGCGCGGTCACCGTGCCGTCGGGCGCGACGAAGAAGCCGGTCAGCGCGGTGTTCGTCGCCCCGGACGGCATGGTGCAGGACGGATCCCCGCTGTCTGCCGCGACCGGCTGGAAGCTGGCCGGCAGCCCGACCAGGCTGGTGCCGGCGGTGGAGGAGACGTTGACCGTCACCGCTCGGGTGACCCGGGCCAGCCGCACGCTCACCGCGGGCGGGTTGGCCGTCACCGAGGTGTTCAGGGTGATCGCGGCCGAGAACGTGCGGCCGTAGCCGCAGGCGTCCACCATCACCCGGTACACCCCGTCCGGCACGTTGCGGAAGCTGAACGCACCGTCGGCGCCGGTGGTGATCTCCGGCAGGTTGGTCCCGGCGACGTCCTTGGCGATCACCTCGACGTTGTTGTTCTGCCGCAGCGTGACCGTGGCTCCGGACAGCGGCGACCCGTCGGGCGCGAGCACCGTGCCGGTCTGCGCGCTGGTCCCGGCGGCCAGGGTCATCGTCACCGGCACCGGATCGGTGCCGCCGGCCACCTGCACCGACTGGGTGAGCGGCCGGTACAGCCCGTCGGTGGAGGTGAAGGCCAGCTGGTAGCCGCCGGGCAGCAGCTTGGCGAACAGCGCGTCGATGCCCGAGAGCGTGGTGTCGGTCTGCGTCGGGGTGCAGGCACCGGTGTTCTGCGTGGTGAACGTGCAGGTGCGGTTGACCGCCGTGCCGGAGAAGTCCCGGCCGGTCACGGTGAGGGTGCCGTTGGGCAGGCTGGTGCCGGTCCCGGCGACCAGTGCCACCTGCAGAGTGACCGGGCGCAGCCGGAGCGCGATGGTCACCGGCTGATCGAGCGTGCCGGACGGAATGGTCACGTCGGTACTGGCGTCGTCGTAGCCGACCAGACTGGCGCTCACCCGGTACGTCTCGCCGGGAGTCAACCCCGGGCTGGCCACCGACCCGGTGATCACCACCGAGCCGCCCACGGTGATCCCGTCCCAGGTCGAGTTCGCACCGGTCCCGGTCAGCTGGGTGACCTTCACCCCGACCCCGGACAGCCGGGCCAGCGACCCGGCCTGCACCGTGGTGACGGTGACCTGGGCCAGCTGGGTCAGGGTGACCGTGCAGGCGGTCGGACCCGGCTGGAAGAACAACCCGCTGCCGCCGGTGCAGCTGATGTTCCCGGTGGTCGTCGAGGTGAACGTAGCCGGCGCGAAACCCGGTGCTCGCACGGTCATCTGGTAGCTCTTGTCGAGCGAGGACAGCGGCGGCAGGGCGATCTGGATGCCGTCACCGGTGTTGTTGTCGGTGAACGGGCCGCGGGTGCCGATGGACGTGCCGGTGATGGTGATGGTGGCCCCGGCCGGCACCTTGCGGTTGGGCGACCCGACCGCGACGTTGCTGACGACGGTGATCGTCGGCGACGACAGCTGGCGCAGGGTCAGCGCCAGCGGGCAGGTTTCCGCGCCCGTCGTCGGCGGCGCGCAGGTGAAGGTGACCGGGTCACTCTCGAAGCCGGCCAGCGACGCGGTCACGCTGTAGCTGCCCGGCGTGACCAGGTTGGCCGGCGCGCCCTGCTCCTGCCAGGACAGAGTGGTGCCGGAGGCGGTCAGGCTGATCGGCGGCAGGTTCGAGTTCAGCGGGCTGACCGAGAACGTCGCCCCGGTGATGCCGGCCCCGGTCGGCAACACGGTGACCGACCCGGTGAAGGTGGGATTGCGGACCAACCGCAGGGCCGGATCGGCCACCGACGTCGCGTCGGTCGGGTCGACCACGTAGGTGCAGGCCGTGCCCAACCTGCACAGGATCTGCGCGCCGCGCGCCGGCAGGCTGGTGAAGCCCGGCGCCGCGGCCTGTACCGAGTAACGGCCGGGCGAGAGCAGGTTGTCGCCGGTCACCGCCGAGTCGGACCAGCGCAGGCCCCCGGCGGGGTTCTGCAGATCGACCGCGGCGACCTGCCCGGACAGCGGTGACTTGGTCAGCACCGTCAGGTTGGCCAGCCCGCGGGCCGTTCCGGCCGGCAGGGTGCCCAGGGTCAGGTTGGCGGTCGACGACGGCTTGGGTTGCACGGTCGTGGCGTCCACCGGGATGGTGCGGATCTGGCCGTCCCCGACGATGCCGACCTGGGCCTGGTAGGACGCCTGGGACTGATCGGTGGTGCCGATGGCCACCGAGATCGGCCGCGCCACCAGGAAGCCCCCGCTGATCGCCGCGGCCGCCGAGTCGGCGGAGATGCCCTGCGGGCAGGGGCCGAAACCGCCGGGTTTGGGCGTGGTCGACGTCGGCAGCACGGCGAAGCAACCGTTGATGTCGGTGGTCAGCGTGACCGCGCCGAACACCGGGGCCAGCCCGGTGTAGCCGATCACCCCGGTGATGGTGACCGGCGCGGCCGGCACGCTGACCGGTTGGGGGCTCACCCCGTCGTTGGTGACGACCCGGCCGACCACCGTGCCCAGCGGCTTGATCAGCACCAGGTTGACGTCGATCGTCTGGTTGAGCTGGACGAAGACGTTGTCGGTGCTGGCCGTGCCGGCATCCCCGCTGGCGTCGACCCGGTAGGTGCCGGGGGTCAGCGCGATGACCGTGGTGGTGCCGTCGGCGTCGGTCGGCGGCGCGGACGTGCTGGTCGAACCGAGCACGGCAGCGACGGTGGCGCCCTCCGCCGGCCCGAGCGCGGCGGTGTCCAGGTCGGGTTGCCGCACGGTCACCGCGATCCGCCCCAACCGGTCCAGCAGCGGGTCGTAGCGCCCGTCGCTGCCCAGGTCGATGGTCAGGTCGAAGGGGGCCGGGGCGATGTACTCGGGGTCGGTCGGGATGACCACGACCGTGTACCCGCCGTGGGTCAGGCCCCGGACCTGGTAGGTGCCGTCGACCTGGACCAGGCCGCAGCGCACCTTGGGGTCGGTGCCGATCGTGCACGTGCGGCCGTCCGCGGCGGCCACGCAGCCGTCCGCGCGGGTCGGCGGGACCACGCCGGCGGCGACCACGCCGACACAGGTCGGCGCCACCGGGGTGCCGACCCGGGTGGTGAGCCGGCCGCTGATCAGGCTCAGCGGGATCAAGCTGACCGGCGCGGCCGACATCACGGCACCCTGCGGCACCTGCACCTGCACCGAGCCCGGCTCGTACCCGGGGGCGGTGATGGTTACCGTGTACAGGCCGGGGACCAGACCGGGATGGGCCGGATCGTCCAGCGCGGGCAGCAGGTAGTTCTCGGCCGGGTTGGCGGTCGCGCTGACGGTGGTCGGGGGCAGGTTCGGGTCGATCTGCCCGGTGGCCGGGTCGATCGCCGGCACGCTGACGCTGGCCGTGATCACACACGGCGTGGCCGGGTCCTCGGCCCGGTCGCAGGTCAGCTGGCCGCCGGTGCGCGAGTCCACCACCCGCCCCTGGATCCGGGCCGTGGCCGGCAGTTCGGTGCTGGCCGAGCTGAGCAGCGTCAGGTCCGCGGTGGCCTCACCGGCCGCCGTCACCTCGACCGTCACCGAGGAGGGCAACCGGCCGAACATCGATCCGGACAGCACGTAGACCCCGGGTTTGACGCCGGTGAACCGGAACGAGCCGGCCGGGTCCGAGGTGGACATCGTCTTGGTCGAGCCCTGCGGGCCGGTCAGGGTCAGCCCGGCGCCGATCAGCCCGCCCTCGGCGGGCTTGTCCCCGGTGGCCGGGTTGCCGAAGACGGTGCCGCTGACCGCCCCGTCGACCCGGACCATGGCCACGTCGACGACCGCCGAACCGACCCCCTCGGCCAGCGAGACGTGCTGGACCTGGTCCTGATACCCGTCGCCGGACACGGTGACCGTGTACTCGCCGGGGGTCGGCAGGTCGGGCAGCACGTACTGGCCGACCGGGCCGGTGGTCGCCGTCGTCGACGTGCGGGTGGTGGTGACGTCGCCGGACTGCCCGGTGATCGAGACGGACATGCCGCCGAGCCCGCCGAGCTGGCCCAATTCGTTCTGCCCGGTGACCGTGCCGGTCACCTGTGCGGCCCCGGTGACCAGGGTCAGGTCGGTGTTCGCGGTGCCGCCCGCCCCCAGCGTGACCAGCGCCGACGACGTGGCGAAGCCCGGCGCGGCGGCCGAGACCAGGTAGGTGCCCGGGGTGGACAGCCCGGTGACGCTCCACGAGCCGGGGGTGCCCTCGGCGCCCGGTGAGACGGTCGAGGTCTGCAGCGAGACCCGACCGTCGGTGATGGTGACGGTGGCCGCACCGATCGGCCCGTCCGGGCCGGCGACGGTGCCGGACATGGCGCCGTCCCCGGCGATCAGCGCGATCTTCATCGGGTCGGCGCCGACCAGGTTGGCCCCGTTGATGATGAACCGCTGGGTCCGGAAACCCGCCCGGGCCACCGTCAGCAGGTAGTAGCCCTGCGGCCGGATGCCGGCCAGGGCGAAGGTGCCGTCGTCGTTGGTGGTCGTGGTCAGGCTCGGCGGATCCTCCGCCCGGTTGACCCGCAACGAGGTTGCCCACACCTTGCCGATCGCGCCCCGGGCCGCCCGCAGCCCGGACGCGGTCTGCTCGTCGGTGCCGGGGGCCGGTTCCGCGCCCTGCCCGGCCGCCTCGACCATGCTCGTCGGACCCAGGATGACGGTCACCCCGCCCGGATCGGCGCCGGTCACCAGACCCTGCAGGGTCACCTGGGACGGCGTGCTGGACGGCGGCGCCGTCGGCTCCCCATCACCCCCACTGCCGCCGCCCGTGCCCGCACCACCATCCGAACCCGAACCACTGTCCGAACCACTTGCCGAACCGCTGCCCGAATGACCGTCGGATCCGTTGCCGGAGCCGCCGCCCGAACCGCCCCCGGCCGCACCCGCACCGTCCGTGCCCTGATCCCCCGTGCCCTGATCTCCGGCGGAACCGCCGCCGCCCTGGTCTCCCCCGCTTCCACCCTGGTCGGTGCCACCGGCGGTGCCGCCCTGGTCGCCACCCGACGGGCTCGTCCCGCTGTCGCTGCCGGAGGTCGGCGGGGTGGTGCTGGTGACGGTCTTCTGGTCGGCGGTGAAGTAGGAGGACACCCGGGGCAGTGCCACCACGGCCAGCCCGACCCACAGCGCGATCACCAGGGTCAGCACCAGGGCCCGGACCAGCGCGCCGCGGAACACCGGGCGGGCCTGCAGGGTGCCGTTGACGATCACCGGCGCACCCTGCCCGCGAGCCGCGATCGCGTAGCTGTGGGTCTGCACGGTGCCGAACACCCGGGAGCGCCGCACGGATACCCGGCCCCGCACGGTCACCGTCCGGCCGGCCCCGACGCTGATCGGTTCGGTCGGCAAGGTCACCGACAGGCCCTGCGGCACGGTCGGTTCGAG
The DNA here is from genome assembly GCF_000024365.1 of Nakamurella multipartita DSM 44233. Lineage (NCBI taxonomy): Bacteria > Bacillati > Actinomycetota > Actinomycetes > Nakamurellales > Nakamurellaceae > Nakamurella > Nakamurella multipartita. Next base: position 1,124,886 of record NC_013235.1, on the reverse strand, counting down.
CAGCAGATCGCGGTCGGTGACCGACGGGTTGGTGATGGTCAGCCGGATCCGGCGGCCGAACACCGCGGTCGCTTGCGGCGGGTCGAGGTCCAGCACGGCGCGTTCGCGGCCGCCGACCACCAGGGTGGACTCGGCGGTGGCGACGGCCGGCTCGCCGCGGTCGAACGAGTCGGTGGCCGCGGCGACCACCACGAACGGGTACCGGGCGCCGATCGCGCTGGGCCCGGGGCGCAGCGACAGCGGCACGGTGGCCACCTGCCCGGGCGGCAGGATCCCGACCGAGACCGGCTCTGGGGTCCACTCCGCGTCCAGACCCCTTACGGCGACGGTGATCTCGGCCGGCCGCGGCCCGTGGTGCCAGACCTGCACCTGGATCGTCGCCGTCGCCCCCGCGCTGCACTGGGCCAGCGGGTCGACGGACAGCTCGGGTCCGCCGGCGCCGGTCATGGCCCGGTCCCGGTGGTCGACGAGGTGGTGGCCGGGTCGGTGGTGGCCACGTTCGGCGCGGCCGGCGCCGGCGCCGGGGTGCTCGTCGCGGTCGACGGGCCGACGGTGATGTCGATCTGCGCGGCCTGACTGGCCGCCAGCACCAGGGTGGACGAGCCGAGGGTGCCCTGGCTGGAGCTGCGGACCTCGAGCACGTAGGCCTGGGGGGCGTCGACGTCGGGGAACGAGTACCGGCCGGAGGCGTCGGTGGTGGTGGTGGCGGTGGTCTGCGCGGGGTACTCGGACGCCTTGAACAGGGCGACCTGGACGCCGGGCATGGTCGTGCCGTCGGTGCCGCGCACCGTCCCGCCGATCGACGCCGGCGGGATCAGCACCGGGTTCATGGTCAGCGACTGTCCGGCGGTCAGGGTGACGATCACGCTGGTCGGGCTGGTGCCGGGGCGGCTCACCGACAGCGTGTAGGTGCCGGGCACGACCCCGCCGACCCGGTACGCGCCGGTCGCCGAGCTCGGTTCGGAGGCGCTGGTCACGGTGTAGGTCTCGGCCCCCGAGGTGAGCGTGACGACCGCTTCCCCGGCCGCGGTGATGGTGCCGTCGGTGGCCCGCTGGCTGACCACCCCGGAGATCTCGGCGACCGCCGACGTCATCGCCACCGAAAGGGGGCCGCTGCCGCTGCTCGGTGTCCCGGAGGCGTCCAGGTTCACCGCCAGGGTCTGTTTCTGCAGGTCGTCCCGGCTCAAGGTGATCGTGTACGAGCCGGGGATGGGCAGCCCCCCGATGCTCCAGGCGCCGACCGTCCCGGTGGACTGGGTGACCGTCTGCACCTGGGTCGAGCCGCCACTGACCGCGACCGTCACCCCGGTCGCGGGGACGTTGCCGGGCAGGGTGGTGACCAGCCCGGACAACGAGCCGCTGGAGCGGGCCAACGACAGCTGCACCCCGGTGAGCTTCTGCTCATCGGTCAGCGCCACCGAGGTCGCCTGGGTGGTGAATCCCGGCGCGGTCACCGTCACCGTGTAGGTGGCCGGCGTGACCAACCCGCGCAGGGTGAACGAGCCGACCGTGCCGTCGGTCAGCGACACCGTCTGCACGCTGGTGGTGCCGGTGGTCGCGGTCACCACCGCCCCGCCCAGCGGACCGTCCGGGCCGGTCACCGAACCGCTGATCAGGCCGTCACCGGTCTGCAGGCGCAGCTGGATGCCGCCCCGGACCTCGCCGCCGGACAGGTCGATCCGCTGCGAGTCGGTGGCGAAGCCGGGCTTGCTCAGCACCAGGTCGTAGACCGCCGGCGACGGAATGTCCTTGAGGTCGAAGGTTCCGTCCGAGCCGATCGGCACGGTGGTCAGCACCGCGCCGGCCGGCGTGCCGACGGCCGGGGAGGCTTCGGCCTGGGCGACCGCGGCCGAGTTCGGATCCGACGGCAGGTCCTCCGCCGGCACCTGCACGGTGAGCACGGCGCCGGCCACGTCGGCCCCGGTCACCTGGCCGGACACGGTGGCCGGCAGCCCGCCCAGGTTCACGTCCAGGTCGCCGACCTGCTGGCCGACCTGCAGGGTGATCTGGGTGGCGTCCGAGGCGGCCAGGGCGTTCGGGTACCAGATCTCGGCGAAGCCGGCCCCGCGCACCCGGAACACGTAGGTGCCGGCCGGCAGGTCGCCGATGATCCAGGTCCCGTCGTCCTTGGTCGCGGTGTTGGTCAGCGGGCTGGTCACGTCCTGGGCCGCGAACAGCTCCACCGACACCCCGGCGATGGGCTGCCCGTTGGTCAGCTGCAGCACCGACCCGCCCATCGTCGACGCGCCCGCCGGCGTGCCCGAGTTGCGGGCGGCGGCCACCTGGATGGCCAGGTTGCGATCCGCCGCCGACTGCCCGACCAGCGCGGACAGCGCGATGGTGATCACGGTGGCGAAGACGGTGGCCGCGACCAGCAGGGACAGCAACGAGAGCACCCCGCGGGACAGCCGCGGCTTTTGCAGCAAGGTGCCGACGGCGACCGGCTCGGGCGGCGCGGCCGGCGCCGGAACCGGGTCGGCCGGTCCCCCCGCGGCGCCCCGGGCCGGCACGGCCAGCTCGGTCGGCAGCTTCGGCGCCGTCAGCTGGGGCACCTTGACGGCCGGCGCTTTGATCGACGGGACCTTGACCCCGGGCACCTTGGGCGCGGCCGGCATGGCCGGGGCGCCGCCGCCGGGCCCGGTGGGCGGCTTGGGCACCGCGGGCAGCGGCGGGCCCTTGGGCAGCTTGATCTTCTTCGGCACCAGGCCGGTCGGCAGCAACCCGCGGGAGCGCCGGCCCGGCGGTGGCTGGGACCCCGGAGGGACCAGCAGCACGCCGAACGGGCGCACCACCGGCTGGCCGAACCAGCGGCGCGGGCCCGCCGCGCGCAGGTCCGAGATCGCCTGATCGCCCGGGGCCAGGGTGACCACGGCCGGTTCGAACTCGAACCACATCACGTCCTCGGCGTCCCGGCCGGCCAGCTCGGTGGTCACCGTGGTGTTGCCGGTGTTGTGCAGCAGCACCCCGAACATCCCGGTGGCGCCGCCGATCACCGTCATCGGGGTCAGCTGGACGTCCAGGGCCTCGGCCGCCGGCACCAGCAGCTCAAGTTCGTTGATCGAGATCGCGTAGGGCGGGGTCAGTTCCCGGACCTGGACGGCCATCCGGCGTTCCCCGGCGGCGACGCCGTCGGGCACGGCGACGGTGGCGGTCAGGGTCTGGGTCTCGTCGGGGAACAGCGAGAGGTTGTCGGCCTGCAGGCTCACCCAGGACGGGTCGGCCCCCAGCACCCGCACCTGGTAGCCGCCGATCAGGTTGCCCGTGTTGTGCACGGTGATCAGCACCTCGACGGTGCTGGGTGCGTCCGGCCCGGCCGGGCCGCCGACGGCCGCAGGGCCGCCGGCAGGCGCGAGCTCGATCCGGTCCGGGGTGACGAAGACCCGCATGGTCAGCCACCCGCCCCGGGTACCGCGGCCGGATCGGGCGGCAGGACGAAGTCGGCGGTGCTCTGGCCGCCCGCGGTGACCGTCACCAGCGTCGTGCGGGCCAGGGTGGACGGCGCGTCGGCGGTCACCGTGTAGGCCCCGGCCGGCAGCTGGGCGATCACGAACGTCCCGGCAGCCGCGCCGGCGAACGCCGACGACGAGGTGACCGGCCAGCTGCGTTTGCCGTCGGTGGCGGTGACGGTGGCCCCCGCGATGGGCGTCCCGTTCGGGTCGGTGACCGTCCCGGACAGCCGTCCCTGCGAGTCGGTCATGGTGACCGAGACGGCCTGGCTGCTGCCGACCTGGATGGGCACGGTGGTCGTCGCGTAGCCGGCCTTGGTGAAGGTCAGGGTCAGCGAGGCCCCGGCCGGCAGGCCGGACAGCGAGAACCCGCCGACGGTGCCGGCGGTCAGGGTGCCGGTCTGCGGCGGGTTGGTCATCCCGCCGACGGTGACCGTCGCGCCGCCGATGCCGTTGCCGGCCGCGTCGACCAACCGGCCGGTCACCTGGTCGGTGCCCGAGGGCAGGGCGACGGTCAGGTCGAGGCGGTTCTGCCCGGGACCCAGATCGACGACCTGGGTGGTGCCGCCGTGCCCGGGCGCGCTGATCTGCAGCACGTAGGTGCCCGGGGTGGGCAGGTTGCCCAGCACGAACCGGCCCACGTCGCCGACGGTCGGGGTGCCGGTGCTGACCGTGCTGCCGCCCACCGTGGTGCTGATGGTGGCCCCGCCCAGCGGACCGGCGCCGTCGGTGATCAGCCCGCCGATCTGCCCGGGGCCGGCGGTCAGCGCCACCGCCGGTTGCAGGCGCTGCGCGCCGCCCTCGACCGAGGTGGAGACGACGGTCGGCTGGTAGCCCTCCGCGGCGAAGCTGAGCTGGTAGGTGCCGGGCGCCGGCAGGTCCGGCAGCGTGTACCGGTTGTCCCCGTCGGTGGTGGTGGTCGCCAGGTCCTGACCGGTCTGCGGGCCGGAGACCGGGCGGGCGGTGACGGTGGTGACCACCGGCTGCAGGGTGTCGCCCGGGTCGACCGATCCGGAAATCGAGGCCGGGTGCCCGGTGATCTGCACGTTGGTGCCCGCGGTGATCTGCGCGGAGGTGGCGGTGACCGCCGTGGCGGCGGCCTGGTCCGGGGTGCCCGGGTAGAAGACCGGGTCGTAACCGTCGGCGCTGAACCGGAGCAGGTAGCCGCCCGGGAACAGGCCGGCGACCTGGAACGACCCGTCGGCCTGGGTGGCGGCCGAGCTGGCCGTGTCCAGGCCGCCGTCGGCCCGCGGCCGCAGCGCCTCGACCAGGATCCGGCCCACCGGGGCGCCGTCGCTGGTCGCGGTCACGGTGCCGGCGATGGTGCCGCCCAGCCCGGAGGGCATGCTGCCGTCCTTGGGCAGCGCCCCGGGCGGGGCGTTCTCGGCCTGGGCCTGTCCGGTCGAGGCCTGCAGCACGATGTCGGTGTCGAAGAACGAGGCCGGTGCCGCCTTGGTCGGCGGGTCGCTGGCGAACACCTGCCGCAGGCCGAACAGGAAGATGGCCGCCCAGAGGGCGATGATGGCCAGCAGGATCAGCGCGGTGAGCATGCCGCGGGTGATCCACGGCCGCTGCCGCAGGATCGCCGCGATGCTCTGCTCGGGCAGGTTCGGCGCGCCGAGATCGCCGGCCGGGTCGACCGGAACCCCACCGCCGGGCGTCGGGTCGCCGTCCGGGTTGATCAGGGCCGCCGGATCGGCGCTCTGCGGGTCCGCGCCCTGCTCGACCCGGCGCAGCTGAGCGTCGGCCTGCCGGGCGGCCTCGTCGGCCGGGGTGGCCAGCGCGCTCACCGTGATCGGCCGGTCCACCTCCGAGCCGAAAATCATCCGGGGGCCGCGGGCCTCGATCAGCACGTCCCCGCTGCGGCCGGCGTCCAGCAGCAGCCGCTCGGGCACCACCCGGGCGGTGACCGCCCGTTCCGGGTCGGTCGCGGCCAGCGTGACGGCCAGCCGCACGTTGCCGGAGTTGGTCACGCTGAGCACGAACCGGCCGGTGCGGTGGGCCCGGTCCACCTCCGGCCGCATGGTCAGCCGGAAGTCTGGCCGGGTCGGCACGACCAGGTCCAGGTCGACGTACTCGGAGGCCACCCCGTCCTGCCGGGAGAGCACCTCCACGGTCAGCGGGTGCCGCCCGGCCGGGTAGGCCGGCGGCAGCTCCAGGCTCAGGGTCAGCCGGCCGGCCGAGTCGGGGAACAGTGCGAGCACCGGCGGGTGGGCCCGCACCTGCTGCTCGGGCAGGCCGATCACCCGGGCGGTGACGCCGTCGATCACCGACCCGGTGTTGACCACGTCGAAGTCCAGGTCGGTCGAGGCGCCCGGCGCGAGATCGACCAGGGTGGAGCCGGCGGTGACGCGCACGGTTCAGCCCCGCCGGCCGGCCGGATCGGCCTCGTCGGCCCCCGGCGGTGGTTCACGCAGGTGCCCGACCAGCGCCTCGATCCGGGCCACCCGGGGGGCCAGGTCGTCGAACGCCGGCGAGTCCGCCGCGCAGGTGACGACGAGCTCGAACGAAGGCTTGATGGCGCCGCCCACGGTGGCCCACACGTCCTTGGCCCGGCTGTTGTCGTACGGCTCGATGGTCAGCTGCACCGGGGCCGGCAGCGCCACCGGCAGGTGGGCGGGGGCCAGCGCGGTGGACTGCAGCAGGCACGCCATCACGTCGCCCAGCAGCTGGTGCTCGTCGCGGACCACGCCGGCCCAGGCCGAGACCAGGTAGTGCAGCTCGAGCATCGGGATGGGCCGGCGGCGCTGGGCCTGCCCGTTCTGGTCGCGGTCCACGGGCGGCCGGGGCTGCTGGGCCGAACGGCCGACCCCGAACAGGAACAGGTTCACCGTGACCCGGTTCAGCTGGGCCGACCAGGTGCCCGACGGCGATTCGAAGGAGACGTCCCCGACCGTCTCCGGCAGCGGCAGTTCGGTGCGCAGCAGGGTTTCCAGGCCGGTGTCGATGGTCGGGATGATCATGCGGGACCGTCCCCGCGGGCCCGCCCGGTCGACGAACCGGCCGCGTCGGCCGGCGGGAGTGCCGGTCGCTGCGGGCGAGTCGTCATCGGGCCCCCCGAACCTGCTCATCCGTCGCGGGCGACACCCCGGGTGCCGGGCGGCCCGCGCGGGCGCGGGCACGCCGGTGGCAGGCGTCTGCCTGCGAGCCCACCATCGGCGGGCGGCGGGTGCATCGGGCGATCGCCCTATGTTGGCCGTCCGGGTCGGTCGGCCGGCCGAACCGGCCCGGCCCGCTACCGGGGGCGGGCGCCGTCCAGCAGGTCGGCCGGTACCCGGCGACCCAACTTGGTGTACTCGGCGACCGCGGCGTCCAGCAGGTGCCGCATGCCCGGCCGCACGCCGTCGATGGCCGCGTCGTACCCGGCGGCGACGACCACGTTGCGGATGTCGCCGCCGGAGAGCTCGACGGTGGCGGCCAGCCGGCCGGCGTCGATCGGATCGTCCGGGTCGATCGGTCCCAGCCGGGCGGCGTGGGTGAGCCAGAGCCGGCGGCGGGTCGGCTCGTCCGGGTCGGGGAAGTGCAGGATGAAGCTCAGGCGCCGGCTGAACGCCGGGTCCAGGCTGCCGCGCAGGTTGGTGGTCAGCACGGTGATGCCGTCGAACTGCTCCATCCGCTGCAGCAGGTAGGCGACCTCCTGGTTGGCGTACCGGTCGTGCGCGTCCTTGACCTCTGACCGCCGCCCGAACAACGCCTCGGCCTCGTCGAAGAACAGCAGCACGTTCAGGCTCTCCGCGCGGTGAAAGACCTGCTCCAGGTTCTTCTGGGTCTGCCCGATGTACTTGTCGACCACAGCGGCCAGGTCCACCCGCAGCACGTCGATGCCCAGCTCGGCCGCCACCACGTGCGCGGCCAGCGTCTTGCCGGTCCCCGGGCTGCCGCTGAACAGCGCGGTGATACCGCCGCCGCTGCCGGGCCCGGCGACGATCAGCCCGCGGGCGATCAGCTCCTCGCGGTGCCGGGCCCACCCGATCAGCCGGCGGATCGCCCGCTCGGTCGGGTCGGGCAGCACCAGATCGGCCAATCCGACCGCGGCGTCGGGCTCGGCCGAGCCGGCCAGTTGCCGGGCCACCCGGCGCACCAGGTCGGCGGTCAGCGGCACGTCCTCGGCCGCGGCCAGCCGGGTGGCCGACCGGGCCAGCTGGTCGACCAGGTCGGGTGACAGCCGCAGCCCGGCCAGCGCGCCCGCCGGCGGCGGCGTGCCGGTGATCGCCGCCCACATCCGCAGGCATTCGTCCGGTCCCAGCCGCGGCGCGGCCAGCAGGTACGGCGCGGTGGTGGTGGACAGGTGCCGGTCCCATGGCGCGGTGCCGACCGCGACGACCGGCACCGGCGGGCGGGCCAGCGCGGCCAGCAGGTCGGCCGGGTCCCGCGGCGGGGCACCCTCCGGGGCGGCGAACAGGCGCTCGGCCCGGTCCAGCACCAGACACCGGTTGGTCAGCGCCGCCTCCCGGATGGCCACCCGGAGGAAGCCGCCGTGGCCGGCGTCGCCGGCCAGCGGCACCGTCAGGCTCAGGCTGCGGACGCCGACCTCGCCCAGCGCCCCGACGACCATGGTCAGGCCGGCCGTGCCGGTCGGCGAATGCACCCAGACGAAGCTGGCGCCCTGCTCCAGGGCCCGCACCAGCTCGGCACCGCCGGGCAGCGGCAACGGCACCGGCTCGACGACCAGCGGGTCCAGGCTGCGATCCGGGTGGGCCGCGCCGGCCAGCTGGGTGACCACCCGGTCGGGGCAGCGGAATTCGCGGGCCAGCCACGGCCCGGTCGCGGCGACCTCGATCAACGCGGCCGCGGCCAGCCGGCCCCCGTCGGCGAACCGGGCCCGGGCCGGGCCGGACAACGAGGAGATGCCCAGCAGTTCCAGGGCCAGCCCGATGCTGGGGTGGCACGGTGCGCTGCCCCCGCGCAGCAGGCCGAAGGCCAACGCGATGTTGCCGTCCAGGTCGGCGGCGGCGGCCAGCAGCAGCAGGTCGCGGTCGGTCTCGTCCAGGCCGAACAACTCGCCCAGGCCGTCGAGCGGATCGCCGCCCGGCTCGGTCGGGTCGATCGCGGCGTAGTCCTGTTCGATGACTCCGACGGTGGCCACCAGCCGGCCATGCGCGACGGGGTCGCCGCCGTCCCGGCGGTCGGCGGCAGCGCCGATCCACTTCACGACGTCGACCAGTCGTCCGAACACAGCACCCCCATCCGGCGGCGGTCCGGTCCCATCGTCGCCGGGACCGGGCCGTCGGGACATCGGGCGGGCGCCCTATCGCCTGATCGATACCGATGGGCCGGGCCCGGAGATGCCAGAAGCGGGGCGGACCCGGAGGTCCGCCCCGCTTCCCGGGTTACTACGAGTGCGTCAGCACACCGTCATTACTTGACGGTGGCCTTGGCGCCGGCCTCTTCCAGCTTGGCCTTGGCGGCCTCGGCGGCCTCCTTGGGGGCCTTCTCCAGGATCGCCTTCGGCGCGGAGTCGACCAGATCCTTGGCCTCCTTCAGGCCCAGCCCGGAGACGAGCTCACGAACGGCCTTGATGACCTGGACCTTCTTCTCGCCGGCCGACTCGAGGATGACGTCGAACTCGTCCTGCTCCTCGGCCGCCTCGGCCGGGGCCGCGCCGCCGGCCCCGCCGACCGCGGCAACCGCGACCGGAGCGGCGGCGGTGACGCCGAAGGTCTCCTCGAACTGCTTGACGAACTCGGACAGCTCCAGGAGGGTCAGCTCCTTGAAGGCGTCCAGCAACTCGTCGGTGCTCAGCTTCGCCATGGTGGCGTCCTTTCACTTGCCTCGCCCATCCGCGTCAGGCGGGTGGGGCGTGTCTGATGGGTGGTGATGGGTGACCGGGCGACCGGTCGGTCATGCAGATCGGGCCGGCCGGTCAGGCTGACGCGGTCTCGGTTTCGGTCTCGGCGGCGGCTTCTGCGTCGACCGCCACCGGGGCTTCGGAGTCGCCCGCAGGCGCGTCGCCGGCGGCGGCACCCTGCTTCTCCTGCAGCGCGGCCAGCAGCTGCGCGGTCTTGGTCGGCAGCGCGTTCAGGACGACGGCGGCCTTGGTCAAGGTCCCCTTCATCGCCCCGGCGAGCTTGCCCAGCAGCACCTCGCGGGAGTCCAGGTCGGCCAGCTTGGTGACCTCGGCGGCCTCCAGCGGACGCCCGTCGAGCAGGCCACCCTTGATGACCAGCAGCGGGTGCGCCTTGGCGAAGTCGCGCAGCGCCTTCGCGGCGTCGACCGGTTCGCCGTTGACGAACGCGACCGCGGTCGGCCCGACGAACAGCTCGTCCAGACCCTGCACACCGGCGTCCGCGGCGGCCCGCTTGACCAGCGTGTTCTTGGCGACCGTGTACGCGGTGTCGCTGCCCAGCGAACGGCGCAGCTCGGTGAGCTGAGCCATCGTCAGGCCGCGGTACTCGGTGACCACCGCCGCGTTCGCGGTCCGGAACTTCTCGCTGATCTCGGCAACCGTTTCGACCTTGTCGGTCTTTGCCATGCGTCGCCTCCTTTCACATCTCAAAGGCCGGGTTGCCCCGGCGTCGTGCGTGCACGGCGTCTGCCGGCACCTGCCAACGAGGGCCTTCGGCGAGCATGAGTCGGAAACGACGAACGCCCCGGCGCAGCGGCACGGGGCGTGAACGCGGCCGGCGACGGCCGCACTTCTGACTACCTCGTCCCCCTGCGTGGGCCGCCCGGTTGGTTCCGGGACATTCACCCGCGCATGCGGGAGCCGACGGTCTTCGGTGGATCAGAATCGAGAGTACGCGACCGGCCCCGGGTGATCCAAATCCGGCGGTTACGCCCGCTCACCCGGGCCGGCGGCCGGGGCGGGCCGCAGCCGGCGCACCGCCGTCCGGGCCCACCGCAGCCGGGCCCGCCGGCCGGGAGCCGGTGGTGCGGCGACCCGGAGCAGGGCCCGGGCCACGATCAGTTCGGCCGGCACCGCGCCGAAGTCCGTGCTGTCCCCGCCGGTGTAGGGGTTGTCGCCCAGCACCCACCAGCGGCCGTCGCTCTGCTGGCGGACGGCCCGTTTGATCAGCAGCAGGTCGGCCCGGGTGGGATGGACCAGCACCACCACCGAGCCCGGGCGGATGGCGACCCCGTACCGGACGAGCACCCGGTCCCCGTCGACCAGGGTCGGGGTCATCGACGGCCCGGACACCCGGGCCATCCCGAACTGCCGCCCCGACCCGGCCACTGCGCGCTCCCTCCTGGTTGTCCCGACGGCCGTCCCGCTCACCCGGCCGCCGGCGTTCGCTCCGGCGGCCGGGTGAGTAGGCTCGGCCCCCGGGAAGGTTTCCCGATCCGAGTAGCACCGCACGAGGAGGACAAATCATGCTGTCCCGCTTTTTCGCTCCCACGGTGACGGTCCGGGCGCACTGCGACCTGCCGTGTGGCGTGTACGACCCGGCCCAGGCCCGCATCGAGGCCGAGTCGGTCAAGGCCGTGCAGGAGAAGTACCAGGCCAACGACGACCCCGACTTCCGCACCCGGGTCATCATCATCAAGGAGCAGCGCGCCGAGCTGGCCAAGCACCACGTCTCGGTGCTGTGGAGCGACTACTTCAAGGCCCCGCATTTCGAGAAGTACCCGCAGCTGCACACCCTGGTCAACGACACCCTCAAGGCGCTGTCCGCGGCCAAGGCGTCCACCGACCCGGCGACCGGCCAGAAGGCGCTCGACCTGATCGCCGAGATCGATCGGATCTTCTGGGAGACCAAGAAGGCCTGACCGGATCACCTCCGGACCGGCCAACGAGAACCGCCGCCGACCCCAACGGGTCGGCGGCGGTTCTCGTTATGGCCGGGACGATCAGTTCTCGTCGGTGGCCAGCAGGTTCCGGGTCAGGGCCGGATCGACCGGGATGCCCGGGCCCTGGGTGGTGGAGAACCAGACCTTCTTGAGGTACTTGCCCTTGGACGCGGACGGCTTGGCCCGCAGCACCTCGTCCAGCGCGGCGGCGTAGTTCTCGACCAGCTTCTCGGTCGGGAACGAGACCTTGCCGATCACCAGGTGCAGGTTCGCGGCCTTGTCGACCCGGTAGTTGATCTTGCCGCCCTTGATGTCGGCGACGGCCTTGGCCACGTCCGGGGTGACGGTGCCGGTCTTCGGGTTCGGCATCAGGCCACGCGGGCCCAGGATGCGGGCGATGCGCCCGACCTTGGCCATCTGGTCCGGGGTGGCGATGGCGGCGTCGAAGTCCAGCCAGCCGCCCTGGATGCGGGCGATCAGGTCGTCCGAACCGACGGCGTCCGCCCCGGCGGCCTCGGCCTCGGCGGCCTTGTCACCGACGGCGAACACGATCACCCGGGCGGTCTTGCCGGTGCCGTTGGGCAGGTTGACGGTGCCGCGCACCATCTGGTCGGCCTTGCGGGGATCGACCCCGAGCCGCATGGCCACCTCCACGGTGGCATCGGTCTTCGACGGGGACGTCGTCTTCGCCAACTCCGCGGCCTCCAGCGGGGAGTACAGGCGATCGCGATCGACCTTGTCGAAGGCCTCACGGTAAGCCTTGCTGCGCTTCATTTCTGCTCCTGTATGTCTTGGTCAGGGTTGTGGTCGTCGGGCCGCGCCGGGCCCTGCCACACGATCTGGGTGGTGCGGGTCAACCGAGTTCAGTCGGTGACGGTGATGCCCATCGACTTGGCGGTGCCGGCGATGATCTTGGCCGCGGCGTCCACATCGTTGGCGTTCAGGTCGACCTGCTTGAGCGTGGCGATCTCCCGGAGCTGAGCCGTGGTCACCGAGGCGACCTTGGTCTTGTTCGGGGTGCCCGAGCCCTTCTCGACCCCGGCCGCCTTCAGCAGCAACCGCGCCGCCGGCGGGGTCTTGAGCTTGAAGTCGAACGAGCGGTCTTCGTAGATGGAGATCTCGACCGGCACCACGTCACCGCGCTGCGACTCGGTCGCGGCGTTGTAGGCCTTGCAGAACTCCATGATGTTGACGCCGTGCTGGCCCAGGGCCGGGCCGACCGGCGGGGCCGGGTTGGCCATGCCGGCCTTGATCTGCAGCTTGACGATCGCTGCGAGTTTCTTCTTCTTCGGAGGCATTGCTTTTCCTTCTGCTTGTCCTTCTGTGCGGATCCGGACCTGGGGTCAGGGCCGGAAATCTGTGGTCAGATCTTGGCGACCTGGCTGAACGAGAGCTCCACGGGGGTCTCCCGGCCGAAGATCGAGACCAGCACCTTGAGCTTCTGGGCGTCGGCGTTGACCTCGTTGATGGTGGCCGGGAGGGTGGCGAACGGACCGTCCATGACGGTGACCGACTCGCCGATGGAGAAGTCGACCTCGGTGCGCACCGGCGCCGAGCCCGGCGTGGTGGCCACGCTGGCAGGCTTGCGCGGCGCCGTCGGGGTCAGGATCTTGACGACCTCGTCGATGGTCAGCGCGGACGGCTTCTGCGCGGTCGCCCCGACGAACCCGGTGACGCCGGGGGTGTTGCGCACCGCGCTCCACGACTGGTCGGTCAGATCCATCCGGACCAGGATGTAGCCGGGGTAGACCTTGCGCTGGACCTGCTTGCGCTGGCCGTTCTTGATCTCGGTGACCTCCTCGGTGGGCACCTCGATCTGGAAGATGTAGTCCTCCATGTCCAGCGACTTGATGCGGGTCTCGAGGTTGGTCTTGACCTTGTTCTCGTAACCGGCGTAGGAGTGCACGACGTACCACTCGCCCGCGGCGCGCTTGAGCGCGGAGCGCAGGGCCTCGGCCGGGTCCTCGTCCTCGACGGTCTCGTCGACGATCAGTTCCTCGACCGGCAGTTCCTCGACCGGCAGTTCCTCGACATGGCCGGTCTCGTCGACCTCGTACTCGACCTCGGCGTCAACATCGGCCTCGACAGCGGTCTCGGTCTGCTCGTCGGCGGGTGCCTGCGCCAGGTCCTCGATGGCCTGGTCGATCTGCGCGGTCTCCTGCTCGACGTCGTGATCGGCCAGGTCGTCGCCTGCCGGCACGGAGGCGATGATGGTCTCGTCTCCGTCGGTCAACACGACGTCACGGGGCGGCTCGCCGCCGGGGTACTCGACGTCACTGGACACGATGGATACTCACTTCCCTGGTTCTCACTTGTGTGTTTCGTTCCGCACTGCTGGTGGCGCGCTGCCGCGCGGCCGGTCCGCATCGCCGCGGCGGTCCCGGTCGGTGCGACCGCGCCGCGGCACCCGCCGGTTCCGGCGGCTAGCCGAAGACGGCGAACACGCCCTTGGCGAACAGCAGGTCGAGCACGCCGACCAACGCCACCATGAAGGTCACGAAGGCGATCACCACGATGGTGTAGGTGACCATCTGGTTGCGCGACGGCCAGATGACCTTGCGCAGCTCGGCGACCACTTCCCGCAGGAACCGGCCGAGCCGGGCGAACGGGTTGGGCTTCTTGACCGCGGTGGTCGACCCCCGCTTCGGGGTCGCCTCACCCTTCTTCTCCGACGTACCGGCCCGCGCCGCCGCCCGTCGCGCCGCGGCCCGGGCGGACCCGGGCGAGGCGGGGGTGGTCAGGGCCGAGTCGGCACCGTCGGCTTCGATCGACTCCGCATCGGCGCCATCCGTCTCGGTCCCGTTCGCATCGGGGCCGTCGGACGGCGGCGTCTCCACCGAATCCGGTGCGGACTTGGACAGAGAGGTCGTCGACTCCGAACCCGACTCCGGCTTGGATCCGGCTGCGGCCCGGCGGGCCGCGCCGGCCACCGGCTTGTCGGACGCGGCCTTCGCCCCGTCACCCGACGGGTCGTCGCCGGACGTCCCGGCCGACACCCCGTCGTGTTCGTCGCTCACTCTCGTCCGTCCTCACCTGTGCTGGACCCGGCCCATAGCGGCGCCGAGTCGTTCGATGGTGCTGCAGGGGCGACAGGACTTGAACCTGCAACCTGCGGTTTTGGAGACCGCTGCTCTGCCAGTTGAGCTACGCCCCTTTGGTCACGACCGTCACCGGCCGATCGCCATCAGAACCCCTTTCGCAAATCCGGGATGTGCCCGTCCGCCCAACGCACGGGCAAGCGGGAGCACACCCCGGCTGTCAAGTGTAAGGCACGACGCGACCGGCTGCGGACCCTCACGTCAACGGCCCGCGAACCCACCCGGCTGACCCGGCTGGGGACTGCGTGCCACGATTGTCCTATGAGCACGCACGCGCCCGCATCCTCGTCGACCACGCATCCCCGGATCTCCGCCCGCATCGGCGGGATCGCCGAGTCCGCGACGCTCGCCGTGGACGCCAAGGCCAAGGCGCTCAAGGCCGCGGGACGCCCGGTGATCGGCTTCGGCGCCGGCGAGCCCGATTTCCCCACCCCCGACTACATCGTCCAGGCCGCGATCGCCGCCTGCTCGCTCCCGGCCAATCACCGCTACACCCCGGCGGCCGGCCTGCCCGCGCTGCGCGAGGCGGTGGCGGCCAAGACCGCCCGGGACTCGGGCCTGGAGGTCGAAGCGGCCCAGGTGCTGATCACCAACGGCGGCAAGCAGTCCGTCTACCAGGCCTTCGCCACGCTGCTGGACCCGGGCGACGAGGTGCTGCTGCCGGCGCCCTACTGGACCACCTACCCGGAGGCCGTCGCGCTGGCCGGCGGGGTCACGGTGCCGGTCGTGGCCGACGAGACCACCGGCTACATGGTCGGCATCGAGCAGCTGGAAGCGGCGCTGACCCCGCGGACCAAGGTGCTGCTGTTCTGCTCGCCGTCCAACCCGACCGGCGCGGTCTACCCGCCGGAGCAGGTTGCCGCGATCGGCCGCTGGGCGGCCGACAAGGGCCTGTGGGTCATCACCGACGAGATCTACGAGCATCTGGTCTACGGCGACGCTGTGCACGTCTCGATGCCGGTGGTCGCTCCGGAGATCGCCGATCGCTGCATCGTGGTCAACGGCGTGGCCAAGACCTACGCGATGACCGGTTGGCGGGTCGGCTGGATGATCGGCCCGAAGGACGTCATCAAGGCCGCGACCAACCTTCAGTCGCACCTGACCTCCAACGTTTGCAACGTGGCCCAGCAGGCCGCCCTGGCCGCGGTCACCGGCCCACTGGATGCCGTGGACGAGATGCGGACGGCGTTCGACCGGCGCCGGCAGCTGATCGTCGGGCTGCTGGACGCCATCCCGCACGTGTCCTGTCCGGAGCCGCTGGGCGCGTTCTACGCCTACCCGTCGGTGGCCGGGCTGATCGGCAAGTCGTTCGACGGCGTGCGCCCGGCCTCGTCGGCCGAGCTGGCCACGCTGGTGCTGGAAAAGGCCGAGGTGGCCGTGGTGCCCGGCGAGGCGTTCGGCACACCCGGGTACTTCCGGCTCTCGTACGCGCTCTCGGACCAGGACCTGGTCACCGGGGTGACCCGGATGGCCGAGTTCCTGGCCACCGCGACGGACTAACCGACGGACCGAGCGACGGGCTGAGCGCGGGCCGGGCGGTCAGCCGCCCGGCCCGGGCCGGCCCGACGCCTGTCTCGGCCCGCGCGGATCATCTACGGCCGCGCGGCCGAAGTCGGCTACTTCCGTCGCACCAGTCACATCTGGCCCCTACTTCGGCCGCGCCGGCAGAGTTGATCCGCGCGGTTCGGGGAGCGCTGGTTCCCCTCGAGAAGGGGGGCGCGGCGGCCGGCGTCAGCTCAGCGCGACGGTGGCTCGGGCGCGGCCGAGCACGGTCTGCCCGTTGTACTTCGCGGTGATGTCGACCTGGGCCGTGCGCGCGTCGGCGTCCAGCGCCCGGACCGCGGCGGTGAAGTCAATGGTGGCGCCCTCGGCGTCGTCGGGCACGAAGACGGGCCGGGTGAAGCGGGTGCCGAACTCGAGCACCGCGCCCGGGTCGCCGACCCAGTTGGTGACCACCCGGCCGGCCAGGGCCATGGTGAGCATGCCGTGGGCCAGGATGCCGGGCAGCCCGACCGCGGCGGCGGTCGATTCGCTCCAGTGAATGCGGTTGAAGTCGCTGGACGCCCCGGCGTACCGGACCAGCCGGGCCCGGTCGACAGTCATGGTGAGCGGAGCGAGCTCGTCACCGACCGACACCGATTCGAACTTCGGGACCAGGCTCATGCGTCGGGCCCCCTGACGACCAACGTGCCGTAGACGGTCAACACCGGTTCGCCGGCCGGGTCGGCCACCTCGGTGCGCAGACCCAGGAACTCATTGCCCTGGACCATCCGGGAGCTGTCCACGAAGAAGGTGCAGAACAGCTCGTCACCGGCCACGACGGGACGCCGGAAGACGAAGCGCTGATCGCCGTGCACGACCCGGGAGTAGTCCAGGCCGAGCGCCGGATTGAACAGCACCTCGTCCTGGGCGCGGGTGATGATGGCGACGCCGAACGTCGGCGGAGCGACGAGGTCGGCGTGGCCGGCCCGCCGGGCCGCGTCCCGATCGTGGTACAGCGGGTTGTCGTCGCCGATGGCGCTGGCGAAGTCGCGGATCTTCTCCACGCCCACGATGTAGGACATCGGGTACGGGAACGGCTTCCCGATGAATGAGGGATCGACAGGCACGGTCAGCGGCCTAGATCAGCGGGTTTCCTTGTGCTTACGGTGCACGCCGCAGTTGGGGCAGAACTTCTTGATCTCCAGCCGATCCGGGTCGTTACGCCGGTTCTTGCGGGTGATGTAGTTCCGGTGCTTGCACTCCTCGCACGCCAAGGTGATCTTGGGGCGAACGTCGGTGGCGGCCACGGTGGGTATCTCTTTTCCTGTTGCTTGGTGCTCGGTCGAACGGAGTCATCCAGCGGGAACCGCCCGCGGGATCCGGGCTTCCCCGACCCCCGCGGCGGCGGTCCGCGCTGGGCACGTAGCGGTGGCCGGACTTGAACCGGCGACACAGCGATTATGAGCCGCTTGCTCTGCCAACTGAGCTACACCGCCTCGCGGGCCGGAAACCCCGCTGGAGTGAACGAAACGGGCGGCAATCTTGTTCCGCCGCCCGTCGTCACCGTCCGAGCCCCTTTACGGAATCGAACCGTAGACCTTCTCCTTACCATGGAGACGCTCTGCCGACTGAGCTAAAGGGGCGGGCACTGCGCACTGCAATCGGCTCACGAACCGCGAACTTTCCTAAGCTCGTGAGCCCGGACAACTCTACCCCACGTCAAGGGGTGCTCCGCACCAGCGCGGCGTCGATCAACTCATCATCCGCAGCACGTGGGTGGTCGAGGCCGGGTCGTAGATGCTGACCGTGCGCGAGGCCAGCCAGGCCTCGAACCGATCCAGCGGCACCGGACGGGAGATCAGGAAGCCCTGAGCCTCGTCGCAGGCCATCTCGCGCAGCGCGTCCCGGGCCGCCTCCTCTTCCACGCCCTCGGCGACCACCCGCAGGCCCAGCGAGTGGCCCAGGTCGACGATGGCCCGGACGATGGCCAGGTCCGACAGGTCGGTGCCCATCCCCTGCACGAACGAGCGGTCGATCTTGATCTCGTCGATCGGCAGTCGCCGCAGGTAGGCCAGGGAGGAGTAGCCGGTCCCGAAGTCGTCGACCGACAGCTGGATGCCCATGGCGTGCAGCTCGCGCAGGACCGGCAGCGAGTGTTCCGGGTCGGTCATCACGTTCGACTCGGTGATCTCGAAGGTGAGCAGCTGGGCCGGCACCTGGTGCCGGCGCAGGGCCGCGGCCACGGTGGCCGGGAAGTTCTCGGCCAGCAGGTTGTGCACCGACAGGTTGACCGACGCGGTGATATGCAGCCCAGCGCTGCGCCACTGCCACAGCTGGGCCAGCACGCTGTCCAGCACGTGCTCGAGCAGGATGTCGATCGAACCGGTGGCCTCGATCGCCTCGACGAACTCGGCCGGCGAGACGAGCCCGAATTCCGGATGCATCCAGCGCACCAACGCCTCGACGCCGACCAGCTCCCGGTGGGCCAGGTCGACCTTGGGCTGGTAGTGCACGATGATCCGGCCCTGCTCGACCGCTTGCCGGAACTGGGTGACCAGCTGGAACCGGCGCCGGTAGACCTCCCCCATGCTGGGCCGGTAGATCTGCACCGACTCCTGCCGGACCTTGGCCGCCAGCATGGCCATCTCGGCCCGCTGCAGCAGCACGCTGGGTTCCAGGCCGCTGTCGGAGCCATGACCGGCCGCGCCGGCCGGGACGACGGCGATGCCGACCGCCCCCTGGGGATCGATCTCGATGCCGTCGATCGAGTACCCGCCGCCGACGGCGGAGAGCATCTGCCCGCCCAGCGCGGTCAGCTCGGTCTCGGGCAGCGGCTCGCAGAGCACGGCGAACCGATCGGCCTCGATCCGGGCGACCGGGCGGGTCGGTCCGACCAGCGCGACCAGCCGCTCGCCGGCCATCCGCAGCAGCAGCTCCCCGCGGTCGTGCCCGAGGGCGTTGTTGACCTGGGACAGGACATTGAGCTCGACCAGCAGGATGGCGCCCCCGCCCCCGCCGGACATCGCCTCCTGGCCGGCGACGGTGAGACCGACCCGGTTGCGCAGGCCGGTGATGGCGTCGTGGTAGGCCTCGTGCCGCAACGAATCCATCAGCCGCAGATTGTCCAGGGCGGTGGCGACGTGGCCGCCCAGCGTCTCCAGGACCCGGAGGTCCTCGTCCCGGAAGCGGTCCCAGCGGCTGAGCCGGTCGTGCAGTTCCAGGTAACCGCGGTCCCGGTCGCCCGAGCGCAGCGGCACCACGAGCACGTCCCACGCCTGCCGTTCGGCCAGGGCCGCGAGCACCGGGGTGTCCATGGTCCGATCGGTCGAGACCCGGACCCGACCCTCGGACCGGGCCTGCACCAGCAGCGGGTCGGTGTCCGGCAGCGTCCGCTCCGGGCGCGGCCCGTCGGGGCCGACGGCGATACCGGCCAGAGAGCCGTCACCCTCGTCCAGGCGCAGCACCGCCACCTCGGCGTTGAACTGATCGCGCACCTGCTCGAGCACGCCCCGCCACCCGTCGGCCGCGGCGCCCACCGCACCGACCTCGCGGACGAAGCTGTACATCCGGGTCAGGTCGGCGTGCTGGCGCAGGAAGACGAAGTAGGTCCGGTAGAGCACGGCCAGGACCCCGGCCAGGGCCACGCACAGCCACGGCCCGAACGGACCGGCCATCCACACGGTGTAGCCGACCAGCGCGAACGTCACGATGGCCAATGCCGAGATCATCGACCGGACGATGATCCGGCCCAGCGGTTCGGCCGGACCGAGCAGCCGGTAGGTCAGCCCGACGGCGATCGCCGACAGCAGTGCCCCGGTCAGCACG
Source organism: Nakamurella multipartita DSM 44233 (assembly GCF_000024365.1). Lineage (NCBI taxonomy): Bacteria > Bacillati > Actinomycetota > Actinomycetes > Nakamurellales > Nakamurellaceae > Nakamurella > Nakamurella multipartita. The sequence continues at coordinate 1,105,307 of NC_013235.1, read as the reverse complement.
CCGACCGAGACCGCCAGGTACTGCACGCCGACCGGCGGGGCCGGGGCGGCTCGGGTGATCAGCAACATGATCAGGGCCGCGGCGCCGGTCTCGGCGGCGATGAACGACAGGTTGACCGCGATGTTGCGGGAGCTGTCCCGCCGGAACAAAAAGACCAGTCCGCTGGCCACCAGGTGGGTCAGCCCGACCGTCCAGGCCGGCAACAGCAACAGCCCCAAGACCATCGGCAGTTCGGATCCGCTGACCAGCAACGTTTCCCGGCGGACCTCGATGTGCAGGGGGAACAGTTCGCCGGCCAGGAACGCCACCAGCAGGACCAGCATGCCCAGCAGCAGGTACTCGGGATCGACCAGGTTGGCCGACAGCCGCAGGACCGGCACCCAGAGGGCTCCGGCCAGCAGGAACATCACCGTGGCGACCACCGGGAACACCTGGCGGGCCGAGAACGTCCGCCGGGACCGGGCGGTCGGGTGAAGGGCTTTCGTCATTACGAAGCTCCCTTCCCCTAGCCGGGTCGCGTCCGGGTGATTGAGACCGAGCTCCTGCCGGGTGGGTGACGATGAACTATCACAGATAGTAAAACGATCAGCGAAATTATGGCAGAAAGGTGAGCACCTGCGTGAGCCTGGGTGAATCTCTTTACCCGTTCAGCGCACACCGCCAGTACGTGCCGTGGGCCGGGCCTCTCGTCGGGGACTCGCTCGGCCCGGAAACGACAAAGCGGGCCCGCTCCGTAGAGCGAACCCGCTTGTCCACCGCGGTGGCAGGTGAGGGATTCGAACCCCCGTAGGCAATGCCGGCTGATTTACAGTCAGCTCCCTTTGGCCGCTCGGGCAACCTGCCGGGATGTGCCCGGCGAGCCGGGCCCGACACAGCGTACCGGGCGACCGCGCGGGAACCGAATCGGCATCGAGCCGGATCGGGCCTGCCTGGTCCGCCCGCCCGCGGGCGGGTGTTGGATGGTGGGCCGGACCCGGTTCGCACCGCGGACCGGCGGCCGGTCAAGCGCACTTCGGGAAGGAGTCAGTCGTGGCAGACGCCTCGTTCGACATCGTCAGCAAGGTCGACCATCAGGAGGCGGACAACGCCCTCAACCAGGCGGCCAAGGAACTGTCCCAGCGGTTCGACTTCCGCGGCACCGACACCACCATCGTGTGGGCCGGCGAGGAGGGGGTGACCATCACCTCCAGCACCGAGGAGCGCTGCCTGGCCGCGATCGAGGTGTTCAAGGAGAAGCTGGTCAAGCGCGGGATCTCGCTGCGGGCCCTGGACATGGGCGAGCCCACCGCCTCGGGCAAGACCTACAAGGTGACCGGCAAGATCGTCCAGGGCATCGCCTCGGACAAGGCCAAGGCGATCGCCAAGCGGATCAAGGACGAGGGCCCCAAGGGCGTCCAGGCGCAGATCCAGGGCGATCAGCTGCGGGTGACGGGCAAGAAGCGCGACGACCTGCAGGCCGTCATCGCACTGCTCAAGAACGCCGATCTGGACATCGCCCTGCAGTTCACCAACTACCGCTGATCACCGGCCGCTGCTCCCCCGCGCGAGGTCGGCGATCAGGTCGGCCGAGTCCGCCGGGGGCAGCGCCAGTTCGGTGAGCAGCCGATGGTCGCGGGCGTAACGGTCGACCTCGTCCTCGCCGTCGACGAACGAGATCCGCGTCTTGTTCTCCAGGTAGACCAGGTCGGGCGCGCCGGTGGCGGCCGACTCCAGCAGGGAGAACGACCCGGCGCTCACCGGCGGGATGCCGGCCGTGAACGGCAGGACCTGGATGGTCACCGCCGGCCAGCGGGCGGCGGACAGCAGGTGCGCGAGCTGGTCCCGGCGGATCGCGATCGGATCGGCGCCGGCATGGCCGGAATCCTCCGGTCGGGCCGGCCCGGCGGTGGCCGCCCGGTGCAGCACCGCCTCGTCCAGCACCACCGCCAGTTCCAGCCGCCTCGGCGTCGTGCGGTCCGGGCCCTCGTCCCGGGTGAGCACGGATTGGCGGCGCAGGCACACCTGGACGCGCCGATCGATCTCGGTCGCCGACGGCTGCTGCCAGGTCGAGCGGACGACCTGCCGGATGTAGGCCGGCGTCATCAACAGCGGGTGCGGGATCAGCGCGCAGTAGCTGCGCAGGGCGCTCGACCCGGCCTCCAGCCGCAGCAGGGTGGCGTACCCGGTGGACAGCGAATCCGCGTACGCCTCCCACCAGCCGTGGGCCCGGCCGTCGGGCGCCAGTCGCCGCAACAGCGCGGACGCGTCCGGCGGCACCTGGTACAGCTCCAGCAGCCGGTCCAGATCGGCCGCGCCGATGCCGATCCGGCCGTTCTCGATCCGGGACACCTTGGACGTCGACCACCCGGTGAGCGCGGCGACCTCGCGGCCGTTGAGCTGCGCGGCCTGGCGGGCCCGGCGCAGTTCGGCGGCCAGCCGGCGTTCCCGCACCGACGGCGGATCGGCAGCCATCGCTTTACCTTCCCTTGATCTAATCGTGCAATATTGCAAGCCTACTTCCGCGAGCCCGCGGTCGCTGCCACCGTTGCCTCAGGACCGGACCGGTCCGATCGGCAGCAGCCCAGCGACAGGGAGGTCGAGATGGAACTCGCAGTGGTGTGGATCGTGCTGGCGGCGCTCATCGTGATCGGGTCGATCATCGGGTCGGCCCGCCGGCCCGCGCCGGGTGGCCGGCGACGGCGGACCACCCACACCGGGGCCGGGGACAGCGGCAGCAGCGGCTGGTTCGGGGGCGCCTTCGACGGCGGCAGCTGGGGCGGCGGCCACGACGGCGGCGGCTGCTCGTTCGGCGACAGTGGCGGCGGGGGTGGCGGCGGGGGCGACGGCGGCAGTTGCTGACGGCCGTGCAGCCGCCCGTGCCCCGGCCCGCCCAGGCGACCGGGGCACGTCCGATTCGCTTGCCGGGCCCCACCCGACCTACCGTGAACCGGCAGAGGATCGGGGTGTCGAGTGCCGCAGGAGTCGGGCCTACCGGCCGGGTCACGATCGAAGGCCGGCGTCACCCCCGCGTCAACGAACGCCGTGCCGCCCCGCGGCCTGATGTTCGGCCTCATCGCCTACGGCCTGTGGGGCATGTTCCCGCTGTACTTCCCCCTGCTGGAGCCGGCCGGGGCGATCGAGATCCTTGCCCACCGGATGCTCTGGTCGCTGCCGATCTCCTCGATCATCCTGACCGTCGTCCGTGGCTGGCGGGCGATCGTGACCATGCCGCCGCGCGTGTGGGGTCTGGTGGTGGCCGCGGCCATCCTGATCTCGGTCAACTGGGTCATCTACATCTGGGCGGTCAACAACGGGCACGTCGTCGAGGCCGCCCTGGGCTACTTCATCAACCCTCTGGTCAGCGTGGTGCTGGGGGTGCTGCTCTTCCGGGAGCGGCTGCGGATTCCGCAGTGGACCGCGGTCGGCCTGGGCACCGGCGCCGTGGTCGTGCTCGCAGTGGCCGGCGGCAGCTTCCCCTGGGTCGCGCTGTCCCTGGCGTTCTCATTCGGCTTCTACGGGCTGGTCAAGAAGATCATCCCGCTGGCCCCGACCGCGTCGTTGACCGCGGAGGGACTGGTCCAGTTCGTCCCCGCCCTGATCTACGTGGTCACCATCACGGTGGCCGGCACGTCCACGTTCGCCTCCTACGGGAGCGGTCACGTACTGCTGATGGCCTCGACCGGACTGGTCACCTGTGTCCCGTTGCTGGCCTTCGCGGCCGCCGCCCAGGCCCTGCCGCTGTCCATCCTGGGCCTGCTGCAGTACCTGACCCCGGTGCTGCAGTTCCTGCTCGGCGTCCTCTGGTTCCACGAGCCCATGCCGGCCTATCGCTGGGTCGGGTTCGTGCTGGTGTGGTCCGCGTTGATCGTCTTCACCGTCGACGCCATGCGGCAGGCTCGCCGCACCTCGGTGGCCCGGCGCGCCCACTGACGTAGCTCGGCTATATGCCTTGACACGTATATGCGTCGTTGGGCATATTGGTGTGGTGAGCGAGACCACCTGGGCGGCCCTGGCCGACCCGCATCGACGGGCGGTGCTGGATCTGCTGTCCACCGGCGAGCACGCGGTCAACGACGTGGTCGAGCGCTTGCAGCTGACTCAACCTCAGGCGTCCAAGCATCTGCGGGTGCTGCGCGAGGCCAACCTGGTCCAGGTGCGCAAGGACGCCCAACGCCGGCTGTACCGGCTGGACCCGCGACCGATGGCAGAGATCGACGCCTGGCTCGCCCCCTACCGGCGGCGGTGGAACCACAGCCTGGACCGCCTGGAAGACCATCTGGAGGAATCGTCATGATCGTGGATCTGGGCAGTTACGTGCAGGTCGGCGGGCGGCCCGCGGTGCGCTTCGAGCGCCTGCTGCCCGCGCCGATCGAGCGGGTGTGGGCCGCGGTCACTGACCCCGAGCAACTGCCCGCCTGGTTTCCCTCGCAGGTGCGCTACGAGCCGCGGGTCGGCGGCGAGATCACCTTTCTGGGCGATCCGAATCTGCCCGAGCCGCCGCAGGTCGACCGGGTGCTGGCCTGGGATCCGCCGCACCGCTTCGCCTTCGGCTGGGGCGGCGACGAGATCCATCTGGAGCTGAGCCGGACCGAGGCCGGGTGCCGGCTGGTCCTGCTCAACGTTCTGGTCAGTGCCGACACCGCCGCGCGCAACGCCACCGGCTGGTACGGCTGCCTGGGCGAGCTGGACAAGGTCCTGCAGGGCATCCCGAGCGACGGCCCGCACAGCCAACCGCTGGCCGACTTCTGGCCGCTGCACGACGCGCACGTGGCCGCCGGCCTCCCGCACGGGGCGTGGATCCCCGACGAGGTGCTCGCCGCGCGCCCGTCCTGACCGGCGGCCCCCGCGCCGCGCGTCCCCATCGTGACCGGCAGGCCCGGCAGGCCCGGCGCGGATGAAGTCGGCTTCTGCCGTCACTGGCGTCACATTCGGTGCAGTTTCGGCCGCGCCGGGGTAGTTGATCCGCGCGGCCAAGGGGTGCGGGCGGGGGCGGGGCGGGCGCGGGGCGGGCGCGGGTCAGTCGGCGGAGTGCCGCTCCAGGAAGCCGAGCACCTCGACCTGGTCCACCCCCGGGAAGACCCCGGGCGGCATGGCGGCCAGCAGGTGCGAGTGCACCCGGGCGCTGGGCCAGGCCATGCCCTCCCAGCGGTCGGCCAGCTCGGACGGCGGCAGGGCGCAGCAGGTCGGGTCCGGGCAGCGGGAGCGGGAGCGTTCGGTGGTCTCCCGACCGCGCATCCACTTGACGTCGGCGTAGGGCACACCCACGTTGACCGAGAACAAGCCCTGCGCCGTGCGGTCGACAATGGCCGTACACCAATAGGTTCCGGACTTGGTGTCGGTGTATTGCTGGTAGGCCGAGGACAGGTCGGGCCGGTCGAAGACGACCCGGGCGGTCCAGTACCGGCAGACCCGCTGGCCCTCGATCGCCCCGGACGCGTCCATCGGGAACTGCACGCCATCGTTCTCGTAGGCCTTGTAGATCACCCCGGCCTTGCTGATCCGCATGAAGTGCACGGGCAGGTCCAGGTGCCGGGTGGCCAGGTTGGTGAAGCGGTGCGCGGCGGTCTCGTAGGAGACCGCGTAGGCATCGCGCAGGTCCTCGATCGCGATGTCCTTGGCCGCCTTGGCCCGCCGGAGCAGGGTCAGCGCGCCGCGCTCGGGGATCAGCAGCGAGGCGGCGAAGTAGTTGATCTCCACCCGCTGCCGCAGGAACTCCGAATAGTCCTGCGGCACTTCGTGTCCCAGCACCACATGGCCGAGCGCGTTGAGGGCCAGGGAGCGCGAGTCGTGCTGGCCGGCGTCGGGCTGGGGCAGGTAGATGATGCGGTGGGCCAGGTCGGTCACCGTGCGGGTGGACTGGGGCAGATCCCCCGAGTGCCGCAGCCGGAAGCCCAGGTGCGCGGCCAGCCGGTCGACCACGGACCGGGTGATCGGACCGCCCTCGTACCCGGTGGCGGTCAGCAGATCGGCGGCCACCTTCTCGATCTCGCCGAAGTAGTTGCCGCGCCGGCGCATCTCCGCGCGCAACTCGGCGTTGGCCCGGCGGGCCTGTTCCGGGGTGGCCTGCCGCTCGGCCTGGATCCGGGCCAGCGCCCGGTGCAGGCCGACCAGCGACTCCAGCGCCTCGGTCTGCAGCCGCGGGCCCGGCTTGACCGCCGCGATCTCCAGCGACTTGAACCCGGACGAGCGTTGCGCCCGTTCCAGCTCGATCTCCAGCGCCGCCCGCCGGCTCGGCGGGGCCACCGCCAGCAGTTCCCCCAGATCGGTGCCGAGCACCCCGGCCAGGGTGGTCAGCAGCGACAGCTTGGCCTCCCGCTTGCCGTTCTCGAACAACGAGAGCGCCGACGGGCTGATGCCGGCGGCCTCGGCGACGTCGGACAGCGTCAGGCCGGCGGCCTTGCGCAGGTGCCGCAGCCGGCGGCCGATGGTCAACGGGTCGGGGGCGCCGGCGTTCTGTTCGGTTCTGATCGGCTCCGATCGAGCCTGCGCGGATCGCGGACCAGAACTTTTGACAGCCGGCCGGTCCGCCACGGGCGATTCGACGGCGGACCGCAGTGATCGACTCCCCGGCGCCGAACGAGCCGAAATGTGCTGCGTACCGGCTTTTCCCACCCCGGCCGGGGCCGCCGGCGCAACTGAGTGACGCGCGTCACGCGGGCTCATCCCTGCCTTCAGGGGCCTGATCGGGGCTGGATCGCTCACTCCTGCACGATAGCGGAAGAATCGCGTTTCTTTACAAGCGAGTTCCGTTGAGGGCCTTGACCCGGGAGCCGACAGTTGCGGTGTCGAGCAGATGAACGGCAGGTCACTCGCCCCCCAACCGGGACCGGCGAGCGACCGGAGCCGATGCGAACGAGAAGGGACGGCCAGCAATGACCGCCACGTTGGATGCCACCGCCACCACCGAGGGGCGCGCGGCGAACCGGAACTCGGACCAGGCAGCCCTGCTGCGCCAGGAGTGGGCCGACGACGCCCGCTGGGCCGGCATCGAGCGCTCCTACACCGCCGAGGACGTGATCCGGCTCCGCGGCACCGTCCAGGAGGAGTACACGCTGGCCCGTCGCGGGGCCGAGCGACTCTGGAACGCCTTGCAGACCAAGAAGTTCACCCGCGCGTTGGGTGCGCTGACCGGCAACCAGGCCGTGCAGATGGTCAAGGGCGGCCTGGAGGCCATCTACCTGTCCGGGTGGCAGGTCGCCGCGGACGCCAACCTGTCCGGCCAGACCTACCCCGACCAGAGCCTGTACCCGGCCAACTCGGTGCCCGCCGTGGTCCGCCGGATCAACAACGCCCTGCTGCGCGCCGACCAGATCGACCACGCCGCCGGCAAGACCGGCACCGACTACCTGGTGCCGATCGTCGCCGACGCCGAGGCCGGCTTCGGCGGCCCGCTCAACGCGTTCGAGCTGATGAAGGGCATGATCGCCAGCGGCGCCGCCGGGGTGCACTGGGAGGACCAGCTCGCCTCGGAGAAGAAGTGCGGCCACATGGGCGGCAAGGTGCTGATCCCGACCAGCCAGCACTGCCGGACCCTGAACGCCGCCCGGCTGGCCGCCGACACCTCCGGTGTGCCGAGCATCATCGTCGCCCGCACCGACGCGCTGGCCGCCGACCTGATCACCAGCGACGTCGACCCGGTCGACCAGCCGTTCCTGACCGGCGAGCGCACCTCCGAAGGGTTCTACCGGGTCCGCAGCGGCCTGGAGCCGGTGCTGGCCCGGGCCAAGCAGTACGCCCGCTTCGCCGACCTGATCTGGGTCGAGACCGGCACCCCGGACCTGGGCCTGGCCCGCGAGTTCGCCACGGAACTGCACAAGGAGTTCCCGGGCAAGCTGCTGGCCTACAACTGCTCGCCGTCCTTTAACTGGCGCTCGAAGCTGTCCGACGCCGAGATCGCCACCTTCCAGGACGAGCTGGGCGATCTGGGCTACGCCTTCCAGTTCATCACCCTGGCCGGCTTCCACGCCCTGAACCACTCGATGTTCACCCTGGCCCAGGGCTACGCCAAGACCGGCATGAGCGCCTACGTGGAGCTGCAGGAGCGCGAGTTCGCCGACGAGGCCGTCGGGTACACCGCGGTCAAGCACCAGGCCGAGGTCGGCACCGGCTACTTCGACCAGGTCGCCACCGCCCTCAACCCCGACAGCGGCACGCTGGCCCTGAAGGGGTCGACCGAAGAAGAGCAGTTCCACTGATCTAGCCTCGGCGCCGGGCCGGCTTGCACCGCCGCACCGGCTCGGCGCCGACACCAATCCACCAGCACGTTTTCCTGACAGGAGTATTCCGATGTTCGGACCGCCCAAGGCCCCGAAGATCAAGGGCATCATGCATCCCCGGTTCGACGAGATCCTCACCCCGGAGGCATTGGCGTTCCTGGCCAAGCTGGACGGGGCCTCGGCCGGCCGGCGCGCGGACCTGCTGGCCGCGCGGCGCGAGCGGAGCAAGCGCATCGCCGGCGGTGAGCCGGTCGACTTCCTGGCCGAGACCGCCTCGGTGCGTGAGGATGCCGCCTGGCAGGTCGCCGCACCGGCGCCCGGACTGGAGGACCGCCGCTGCGAGATCACCGGCCCGACCAGCCGCAAGATGAGCATCAACGCGCTCAACTCCGGCGCCCGGGTGTGGATGGCCGACTTCGAGGACGCGACGGCGCCGAGCTGGTTCAACGTGGTCGACGGGCAGCTGAACCTGTTCGACGCGATCCGCGGGAACCTGGACTTCACCGACGAGAACGGCAAGGAATACAAGGTCGGCGAGAAGACCCCGACCATCGTCGTCCGCCCCCGGGGCTGGCGGCTGTGCGAGAAGCACCTGACGATCGACGGCCGGCCGCTGCCCGCGTCCCTGGTCGACTTCGGCCTGTTCTTCTTCCACAACGCGCAGGCGCTGATCGACGCCGGGGCGGGTCCGTACTTCTACCTGCCCAAGCTGGAGTCGCACCTGGAGGCGCGGCTCTGGAACGACATCTTCGTCCAGGCGCAGGCCCTGCTCGGCATCCCGCAGGGCACCATCCGGGCGACGGTGCTGATCGAGACCCTGCCGGCCGCGTTCGAGATGGAGGAGATCCTCTACGAGCTGCGCGACCACTCCTCCGGCCTGAACGCCGGCCGCTGGGACTACATCTTCAGCTACATCAAGACCTTCGCCAACAGCGGTCCGGAGTACGTGCTGCCGGATCGGGCCAACGTCACGATGACCACGCCGATGATGCGTGCCTACACCGAGCTGCTGGTCTCGACCTGCCATAAGCGGGGCGCCCACGCGATCGGCGGCATGGCCGCGTTCGTGCCGAACAAGGCCGACCCGCAGGTCACCGAGCAGGCCCTGGCCAAGGTCAAGGCCGACAAGGAGCGGGAGGCCGCCGACGGCTTCGACGGCTCGTGGGTGGCGCACCCCGGCCTGGTGGCGACCTGCACCGCCGCGTTCGACGCGGTGCTGGGCGACCGGCCCAACCAGCTCGACAAGCAGCGTCCGGACGTGCACGTCACCGCCGCGGACATCGTCAACCCGGGTTCGACCCCGGGCCAGGTCACCCTGGCCGGGCTGCGCACCAACATCGCGGTCGCCCTGCGCTACCTGACCGCGTGGGTGTCCGAGCAGGGTGCGGTGGCGATCGACAACCTGATGGAGGACGCCGCCACCGTCGAGATCTCCCGCACCCAGGTGTGGCAGTGGCTGCACTACAAGACCAAGCTCGCCGAGGGCCTGGTGGTCACCCGCAAGCTGGTCGACGAGCTGATCGAGCACGAGGTCGCCGAGCTGCATGCCCAGGCCAAGGACGAGCGGGCCCACCGGCACGTCGACGAGGCGCGGGACGTCTTCGCCGAGGCGGCCCTGGGTGACGACCTGCCCGGCTTCTTCACCCCGTACGCCTACGTGCGGTATCTGATCGCCCGGCCGCTGCAGCCGACCGGCCCGATCGGCCCCGACGACCTGCGGATGTCCGAGCGCGTTCCGCGGGAGCACCAGCCCGCCTGAGCGGTTCGACCCACAAGCCCGCCTGACCACCACACTCAGGCGTAGTCGGAAGCGGCCCGGCGATCCCCCACCAGGGGTCGCCGGGCCGTTTCTGCATCTGCGGGTCCGGGCTGCCGGCTGCTCAGGCGGACGGCTCCCCCGGCATCGTCACGGCCCGGAACTCGCGGTCCCACCAGCGGTCCCAGGTGGCCCGAAGCTGCGTCACGGCGTCCTCGCCAAGTCCGTACAGGCTCAGGATCGCGGCTGAGCCGGCCACCGGCCGGTGCGGCGCCGGCGGTGAGTCGGCGACCTCGAGCAGCCCGTCCCCCCATTCGGCGACGGTCAGGCCGAGCTGGTGCTCGGTGCGGAAGAAGACCGTGCCGGACAGGGCCAGGCCCATCGGCAGCACGGTGGTGAACGCACTGCCCACCGGTTGCGCGGCGATCTCGACCAGGCCGAGCCGGGACACGACCGGACCCGGTCGGTGCGGGGTGCCGGCGGTGAAGTGGGTGACCCGGGTCTGCCCCGGATGCCGCTCCAGGGCCCACTTCAGCTGGAACAGGAAGGTCCGCCAGCCCTCGGTGATGTCGTCGTAGTAGGCGTCCCAGTCGGGGTCGGCCCCACGCGGGGCGCGGGTGATCCGGACCCGGACCCCGCCGTCGACCTCGGCCAGTTCGAAGACGTCGGTGCCCAGCGAGAGCCGGTGCGGTGGTTCCTCGGTGACCGTGGGGTTGAAGTAGATCGTCTGGATCTCCGCCTCGAGGGCGTCGGTGCCGTCGGGCAGGTCGTACTCCCAGCCGTGCCAGTTGCGCAGCTGGCCGGGATCACGCAGGGCCGGCCAGACCTCGTCGATCGGGGCGGCGACGGTGACCTCGATGATCGGCGCCGGGTCGTCACTGCGGGGTTCGGCCATCGGATGCCTCCTCGTTGTTCTGGACCGCGTTGTTCTGGACCGCGTTGTTCTGGACCGCGTTGTTCTGGACCGCGTTGTTCTGGACCGCGTTGTTCTGCACCGCCGGATGTCCGGCCGCCAGCAACCGGTAGGGCCGGCCGCCCGGGGTGTCGAAAGCGGCGACCACCGCGGCGACGGCCTGGGCCAGGGCGTCGGTGAAGTCGTGCAGGTCGCCCGGCGCGGCGAACCGGACGTCGCTCTCCAGGGTGAAGGTGAGCAACCGTGTGCCGCTTTCCTCGGCCCGCACCGCCATCCGGCCGACGTCGCGGACCATCGCGCCGGCCGTCCGGACCAGATGCTCGGCGGCGTGCCGGTCCCCGTCGCCGGGGGCAGTGTCCCCCAGCACGCCGGGGTCGACTACCAGCGCGCCCGCGACGGAGCGCAGCACGCGTTCGGTGAACCCGCGCCGGGGCCGCAACTCGACCAGTTCCAGCAGGTGTTGCCCCTCCAGCACCCGCAGGTGGTAGTTGAGCTTCTGCCGCGGGAGGCCGAACTCCCGGGCCAGCTCGGCCGCCGACGCCGGCTCGCGCAGCCGCTCCAGCAGGCGCCGGCGCAGGTCGGGCAGCGCGCTGGCTACTCGCTCGGGGGTGTCCAGGAAGGCAAGGGCCGCGCTCACCGGCCCAGTGTCGAATAGACAAAACTATTTGTCAATTGGTCGCCGTGAGTACGCGAACGGCCCCGCCGATCGCGTCGATCGGCGGGGCCGTTGCCTCGGTCCGGGGGCGGGGCCGTCAGTCGCGGGGCCCCGCGAGCAGCGCTTCCTCCTCGGCCAGCGGCTGCACGGTGCCGTCCGGCGCGATCTCGGTGAGCGGCTCGACCGGCTCGCCGGCCAACACGGCCCGCATCCGCTCCTTGTCCAGCCGCCCCTCCCAGTTCGCGACCACGAACGAGGCCACACAGTTGCCGAGCAGGTTCACCGACACCCGCATGGAGTCCATGATTCGGTCGGCGCCCAGCAGCAGGGCGACCGCGGCCACCGGGATGGCACCGTGCCCGATCGCCGCCACCGTTGCCGACAGGTCCAGGAACGACGAGCCGGGCACCCCGGCCATCCCCTTGGAGGTGAGCATGAGCACCAGCACCGCGGTGATCTGCTCGCCCAGGGACAGCTCGACGCCCAGGGCCTGGGACAGGAACAGCACGCAGATCGACAGGTAGAGCGTGGCGCCGTCCAGGTTGAACGAGTAGCCGGTCGGCACCACCAGGCCGGTCACCGCCCGATCGCAGCCGGCGTTGGTCAGCTTGACCATGATCCGCGGGAGCACCACCTCGGTGGACGCGGTGCCCAGAGCCAGGAAGAGCTCGTCCTTGATGTAGACGATCAGCTTCCACAGGTTGACCCCGGCCAGCACCTTGACGATGCCGCCGAGCACAACGATGAACAGCACGGCCGCCAGGTAGCAGCAGGCGATCAGCTTGCCGTAGCTGCCCAGGGACGCGATGCCGTACTGGCCGATGATGTAGGCCATCGCCCCGAAGGCGCCCAGCGGAGCCAGCTTCATGATCCAGCCGATGATGGCGAAGAAGATGTGGCTGGCCTGGTCGATCACCGAATACAGCGTCTTCGAGCGCTGGCTGAACTTGGCCATCGCCAATCCGAAGAGCACCGCGAAGAACAGCACCTGAAGCAACGCATTCTCGGCGAACGCGGACATGATCGAGGTCGGAATGATGTTCAACAGGAACTCGACGGTGTGCGGCAGGGAGCCGTCACCGGTCTTTTTGGCGATCGCGTCGGCCCCGGTGGCCAGGGTTTCCGGATTGACCTGGAAACCGGCTCCCGGCTGCACGATGTTGCCCACGACGAGCCCGAACAACAGCGCGAAGGTGGTGACGACCTCGAAGTAGATGAGCGCCTTGACCCCGATCCGGCCAACGGCTTTCAGGTCGCCGACGTGGGCGATCCCGATCACCACGGTGAAGAAGATGATCGGCGCGATCAGCATCTTGATGAGTTTGATGAACCCGTCGGCCAGGGGTTTGAGGGAAGCACCCAGCTCGGGCCACCACCAGCCGACCAGAATGCCGGCGACGATCGCCACCAGCAATTGCAGGAACAGCGATCGGTACCAGGGTTTTCGGGTCTTCGGAGGCGTTGGGTCGGGATCGGTCTCGACGTGCTGCACCATGTACATCTCCAGGTGGGAACTTGGTCACAGGGATTCGACCAGGACACTGCCAGCCGATGACCGGCTCGGGATGACAACGTTGTAACGGGTCGGTCAACTGAATCGTCGGCAACCCGGTGATTCGATCCGAAATGCGTATCGAGAACGTCGGCGCCGAGTCCGGTCGATTCGACCGGGCCACCGGGCGCTCGCCGGCCCGACCTGTGGTCCCTACCACTTCGGTCGGTATACCGACCATTTTGGTCGGTCATGCGGTACGGTGACCGCCATGAGCCGCGCCTTCCGTCAGCAGATCGACGACGGCATCCTCGACCGGGCCGCCGCCCTGTTCGCCCACCAGGGCGTGGCCAAGACCTCGGTGCAGGACATCGCCAACGCCGTCGGCCTGTCCAAAGCAGGTCTGCTGCACCACTTCCCGACCAAGGACGCCATCCACGAGGCGGTCCTGGGGCTGGTCGGCACGCTCGGCGATCAACTGGCCAGCCAGGTCTGCGACCTGCCGGTCGGCCCGGTCCGCGACCGCCGCGCCCTGGAGGCCGTGCTGGACATCGCCGCCGCGCACCCCGGCCTGGTCGCCTTCCTGCTCTCCCCCGCCCTGCAGCCGACCCACGAAGCCCCCGACGACGGCCCGGCGAACGCCGTCCTCGGCGTGTTCGGGGTCGACCCGGAGACCGCCGCCACCGACCGCCTGGTCCGGGTGATCGGCGCCCTGTCCGCCGTCGCCGTGCTGACGATTGCCGCGGCTCAGCAGGGCCAGTCCTCGGCCTGGCGGCCCTCGATCCTGCAGGCCTGCTTCGACACCCTCGGCCATCCCCGCAGCTGACCCAGCCTGCCCCACTCCCACCCGGACAGAAAGAAGCCCACCCATGGCTCGCCTGCTCTACCGACTCGGCACGTTCGCCCACCGGCGACGCTGGGCCGTCGTCATCACCTGGCTGGTCGTCCTGACCCTGGCCGGCGTCGGCGCGGCCACCCTGGGCGGTTCGACGTCGAACACGTTCTCCATCCCGGGCCAGGAATCGACCATCGCGCTGGACAAGATCTCCACCCAGTTCGGCGCCGGTGACAACAACGCCAGCGCCCGCGTGGTGCTGCAGGCGCCGGCCGGTCAGACCCTGACCACGCCCGAGAACGCGGCCGCGGTCGGCACCCTGGTCGACGAGCTGGGCCGGCTCCCGGGTGTGGTCAACGCCAGCAACCCGCTCAACCCGCAGGCGCCCGGCGTCAACGCCGACCAGAGCACCGGCTACAGCACGGTGACCTACGGCGTGCCGCAGGGCGGGGTGAGCGCCGCCCAGCAGGACGCACTGCTGGGCGCGGTGGACCAGGCCCGCACGTCCGGGCTGACCGTGGAGGTCACCGGCACCGCGGTCACCAACCAGGGTCAGGTGCCGGCCGGCGCCGGCGAGGCGATCGGGGTGATCCTGGCCCTGCTGATCCTGGCCCTGACCTACGGCTCGCTGGTGGTGGCCGGGATGAACCTGCTCACCGCCGGGGTCGGCGTGGGCGTGGGCGTGCTGGGCATCACCATCGTCAGCGGCTTCGTCGATCTGCAGTCGACCACCTCGGTGCTGGCCACCATGCTGGGCCTGGCCGTCGGCATCGACTACGCGCTGTTCATCATCACCCGGTTCCGGCACGAGCTGCAGCGGGGCGCCGACGTGCCCACCGCGATCGGCGTGGCCGTCGGCACCGCCGGTTCGGCCGTGGTGACCGCCGGGCTGACCGTCGTCATCGCGCTGGTCTTCCTGTTCGTCGCCGGCATCCCGTTCCTGACCCAGATGGGCATCGCCGCGGCCGCCACCATCGTGGTCGCCGTGCTGGTGGCGCTGACCCTGGTGCCGGCCATCCTGAGCTTCCTGGGCCTGCGCGCGCTGCCCCGCCGGCGCCGCAACGCCCCGACCGTGCCCGCCGGCGGCAAGCACGCCGTCGAGGCCCCCGGCTTCTACCAGCGCTGGGTCGGCGCCGTCACCCGGCACAAGGTGATTGCCGTGCTGGTCACCTTCGTCGCGCTGGGCGTGATGGCCATTCCGTTCTTCTCCATGCGGACCACCCTGGTCGCCGTGCCGGCCGAGGGCACCACCCAGGCCCGGGCCGAGCAGTTGCTCGCCGACGGGTTCGGGCCGGGCTTCAACGGCCCGCTGACCATGATGTTCGAGGGGCCCGACGCGGCGGCCCAGGCTCAGGGGGCGTCGGGTTCGCTGTCCGGTCTGACCGACGTCGCGCTGGTGACCCCGCCGATCCCGAACGCCGACGGCACCGCCGCCCTGCTCACCGTCATCCCGCAGTCCGGGCCGACCACCGAGGCGACCGAGCAGCTGGTGCACGACCTGCGGGCGGTGCTGCCCACCGTGACCAGCGGGGTGGACACCTACGTCACCGGCGCGACCGCGGTCAGCAACGACGTGGCCAGTGCCCTGAACGCGGCGCTCCCGATCTACCTGGCCATCGTCGTCGGCCTGGCGGTGATCCTGCTGGTGCTGGTGTTCCGGTCGATCCTGGTGCCGCTGGTCGGGGTGCTCGGCTTCCTGCTCACCGTGGGCGCCGCCCTCGGTGCGACTGTGGCGGTGTTCCAGTGGGGCTGGCTGTCGGCCCTGGTCAACCTGGACAGCACCGGGCCGCTGATCAGCCTGACCCCGATCATCGTGATCGGCATCCTGTTCGGGCTGGCCATGGACTACCAGGTCTTCCTGGTCTCCCGGATGCACGAGGCGCATGCCCACGGCGCCGCCCCGCTGGACGCCATCCGGACCGGTTTCCGGCAGGCCGCTCCCGTCGTGGTGGCCGCCGCGGCCATCATGTTCTCGGTCTTCGCCGGGTTCGTGCCGGCCGGCGACGGGCCGATCAAGTCCATCGCCTTCGCCCTGGCCATCGGCATCCTGGTGGACGCCTTCGTGGTCCGGATGGTGCTGGTGCCGGCGGCCCTGGCCCTGCTCGGCGAGCGGGCCTGGTGGCTGCCGCGGTGGCTGGCCTGGCTGCCCACCCTGGACGTCGAGGGCGCCGGACTGGAGCGCGACCGGCCGGATGCGCCGCCGCCCGCCCGCGAGCTGGTCGACGCCGGCGAACGCTGAACGACGGATGGACCGACGTCCCGGCGCGGGACGTTGGTCCATCCCGATCATGGCGGTCCTGAACTAGTCTGACGGAGGCACTGACTTAGTCGACCCTTATCGCCTGCTCGCCGGAGATTCCATGCGTCTGCAACGGTTCGCCCAGCTCGTCCGCCCGTCGGTCCTGGCCGTGATCGCGTGAGCGTCAACGGCGGCCGCCTGCCCGACGGGGCGCAGGGCGTGCAGACCCGGCTGCTGTACGAGCTGGAGGCCGTGGTCGAGGAGAACCTCAACCGGCACATGGCCATCGCCAAGGACTGGATGCCGCACGACTACATCCCGTGGAGCCGGGGCCGGGACTTCGCCTTCCTCGGCGGCGAGGACTGGGTGCCGGAGGATTCCCCGCTGGACCCGGTGGCCAAGACCGCGATGGTGGTCAACCTGCTCACCGAGGACAACCTGCCCAGCTACCACCGCGAGATCGCGACCCGGTTCGGCCGGGAAGGCGCCTGGGGGCAATGGGTCGGGCGGTGGACCGCCGAGGAGGGCCGGCACGGCATCGCGCTGCGCGACTACCTGGTGGTCACCCGCGGGGTCGACCCGGTCAAGCTCGAGGCCCTGCGGATGGAGCACATGACCGCCGGCTACGACTCCGGCGAGAAGACGATGCTGCAGGCCGTCGCCTACGTCTCGTTCCAGGAGCTGGCCACCCGGGTCTCGCACCGCAACACCGGCGCCTCCACCGGCTGCCCGGTGGCCGAGCAGCTGCTCGGCCGGATCGCGCAGGACGAGAACCTGCACATGATCTTCTACCGCAACCTGGTGCAGGCCGCCCTGGACCGGGCGCCCGACGAGACCATGTGCGCCATCCGCGACGAGGTCGTCGGCTTCACCATGCCCGGCGCCGGGATGACCGACTTCCAGCGCAACTCGGTGACCATCGCCAAGGCCGGCATCTACGACCTGCGGCTGCACCACGACGCGGTGATCATGCCGGTGCTCAAGTACTGGAAGGTGTTCGACCGCGACGATTTCGGCCCGGCCGGCGAGCAGGCCCGGATCGAGCTGGCCGACTTCCTGAACACGCTGGACGCCCAGGCCACCCGCTTCGTCGAGCAGCGGGACCGGCTGCGGGCCCGCGAGGCGGCCCGGGCCAACCGCTAGCCCGGCTCAGCAGGCCGGCTCGCGCCGGCTCAGGCCGGCTGGGTGAGGATCTCGGCGCCGGCCCGGGTGATGGCCACGGTGTGCTCGGAGTGCGCGGTGCGGCAGCCGGTGCTGCTGCGCAGCGTCCACCCGTCGCGGTCCACGGTGAGCCGGTCGGTGTCGGCCATCACCCACGGCTCGATGGCCAGCAGCATGCCGGGCTTGAGGGTCAGGCCGCGGCCGGGCCGGCCGTTGTTGGGCACGTGCGGATCCTGGTGCATGGTGGTGCCGACGCCGTGGCCGCCGAACTCGGTGTTGACCCGGAAGCCGGCGCCGGTCAGCACCGTGCCGATCGCGTGCGAGATGTCGCCGATCCGCTTCCCGGGACCGGCCGCCGCGATGCCGGCGGCCAGGGCCCGCCGGGTGGTCTCGATCAGCCGCTGGTCGGCCGCGTCCGGCTGCTCGCCGACCACGAAGCTGACGGCGGCGTCGGCCACCCAGCCGTTCAGGCTGACCGCGAAGTCCAGGGTGAGCAGATCCCCCGCGCGCAGCGCGTAGTCGTGCGGCAGGCCGTGCAGCACCGCATCGTTGACCGAGGTGCAGATGACCTTGCCGAACGGGCCGCGGCCGAACGACGGGGCGTAGTCGACGTAGCAGGAGACGGCGCCGGCCCGGGCGATCAGCTCCCGCGCCCAGGCGTCGATGTCGAGCAGGTTGGTGCCGGGCCCGGTCCGCTCGCGCAACTGGGCCAGGGTGGAACCGACGAAGCGCCCGACCGGGCGGGCCGCCTCCACCTGGGCCGGACTGAGCACCTGGATCACGACACGACTCCCTGACGACGACGGTATAAAAATCCCGGTACTACTATACCGGCATGGTCCGGGTTCCCCTCACCGCCGACGAGCTGCGCCGTGGGCGCGCGCTCGGCGCCCTGTTGCGGCAGGCCCGCGGGACGCGGACCCTGCTCGACGTCGCCGGCGCGGCCGGCATCTCCCCGGAAACGCTGCGCAAGATCGAGACCGGCCGGATCCCCACCCCGTCGTTCACCACGGTCGCGCTGCTGGCCAGCGAGGTCGGCATGTCCCTGGACGAGATCTGGGCCGAGCTGGACCCGGCCGGCCGGTCCGACCCGCTGGGCGAGGCTTCCTGATGGCCGGCCGTGATGGCTGGCTCTGATGGGTGCCCGGCGGGGTCCGGCGATGGCCGGTGAGTCCGGCGCCGCACCCGGGAACCGCGCCGTCCGGCGGCTGCGGAGCCTGGCCGGCCTGCCGCCGATCGACCGGGCCGCGTTCGGCGCCATCGCCCGGACGGAGCTGCCGCAGATCGCCCGGATCGTCATCGTCGCGGCCGTCGGCTGGCAGGTGTGCCTGTGGCTGGGCGCGCAGGACCCGCCGATCTACGCCGTGCTGGTGCCGCTGGTCAGCCTGAAGTCCGACCCGTTCTCCGCCTTCAACCTGTCCTGGTCCCGGCTGGTCGGCGTGCTCATCGGGCTGCTGCTGGGACTGGCCGTGCTGCGCGTCATGTCGCCGGGCCTGCTGGCCATCAGCGTGGTGCTGGCCGCGTCCCTGCTGCTGGGCATGCTGGTCCGGATCGGCAACCAGCCGAACATGCAGGTCGCGGTCTCGGCCCTGCTGGTGTTCAGCAACCCCGACGCCAGCGCCTACGGCCTGACCCGGCTGTGGGAGACCGGGGTGGGCACCGCGGTGACCGCCCTGCTCACCCCGTTCCTGTTCCCGGCCGATCCGCGGGTGGCCGCCCGGGCCGAACTCGCCGCCATCGCCCAGGCCCTTACCTCGGGCCTGCGCGACGCCACCCGGATCGCCGGAGAAACGGGCCGGTCCGTGCTGGACGGGACCCGGGAGATGCTCGGCGTGATCGAGCGGCTCGATCAGGCCCAGGAGCGGATCCGCACCATGCAGGCGCAGATCACCAGCGCCGCTCGCTCCGCGGGCTGGAGCGTGCTGCGGCGCGGCGCCCTGCGCGAGGTCGGCCGGCTGGAGCCCACCCGCCAGCTGGCCGCCCGCAGCGCGGTGAACATCCAGGCGTTCGCCGAGGAGGTGATGACCTTCGCCGAGCGGTTCGACTTCGACCAGGACGCGCAGCTGCGGCCGGACTCGTTGCGCGAGCTGACCGAGCCGCTGGCGCAGGCCCTGGACGACGCCCTGGCCGGCCGCGAGTACGCGGCCGCGCTGGCCCGGGCGCGGGCGGCCCGCCAGGCGTTCGTGGCCGGTGAGCACACCCGGGTCGCCTCGA
Source organism: Nakamurella multipartita DSM 44233 (assembly GCF_000024365.1). Lineage (NCBI taxonomy): Bacteria > Bacillati > Actinomycetota > Actinomycetes > Nakamurellales > Nakamurellaceae > Nakamurella > Nakamurella multipartita. The sequence goes on along the minus strand of NC_013235.1, from coordinate 1,085,847 downwards.
TCACCCGCCGGCCGCTCAACCGGATCCTGGAGGACCTGGAGCGGGCCGGGACGGCCGAGCCCCCGGGTTCAGCGGGTGCGGTCCATGACGTAGCGCACCAGTGAGGCCAGCGCGTCCTTGGCCGACGAATCGGGCAGCAGGGCCAGCTCGGCGGCGGCCGCGTCGGCGTAGCCGGACAGCGTCTGCCGCGCGGTGGCCATGCCCGGCGAGGCCGTCAGCAGGGTGACCGCCTCGGCCAGGTCGGTCTCGGACCGGATCGGGCCGGCGACCAGCTCGCGCAGCCGCGGGTCGGCCGCCGGATCGCCCAGGGTGTACAGCGCGGGCAGCGTCCGCACCCCTTCGCGCAGGTCGGTGCCGGGGGTCTTGCCCGAGTCGGTGGAGCAGATGTCCAGGATGTCGTCGGAGATCTGGAAGGCCACCCCGACCGCCCGGCCATACCGGCGCAGCGCCAACACGTGCTCCTCCGGGGCGCCGGAGAAGATCCCGGCGTAGCGGGCACAGGTGTCGATCAGCGACGCGGTCTTCTCGTCCAGCACCCGCAGGTGATGGTCGATCGGGTCCTCGTCCGGGCCCGGTCCGACCGTCTCCCGGGTCTGGCCGGTGACCAGCTCGGCGAACGTCTCGGCGATGATCCGCACTGCGTCCTCACCCAGGCTGGCGACCAGCCGGGAGGCGTGCGCGAACAGGAAGTCGCCGGTCAGGATGGCGATCGAGTTGTCCCAGCGGGCGTTGGCCGACTTGGCGCCGCGCCGGATCTGCGCCTCGTCCATGACGTCGTCGTGGTAGAGCGTGGCCAGGTGGATCAGCTCCACCACCGCGGAGGCGACGACCACTTCCTCGGCGTCGGGGCGGGGCCCGACGCCGGCGGCGACCAGGGTGAACAAGGGGCGGAAGCGTTTGCCGCCGGCGTGCATCAGGTGCGAGGCGGCCTCGGTGACGAAGCTGAACTCGCTGATCAGTTCGCGTTCGAGCAGGTCCTCGACCCGACCCAGGCCCGCGGCCACGCGCGCCGACAGGTCGGGGTCGGTGAGCTGGATGCCGGCGAGCATGGTCGGGGCGTTCACACCCACGAGCCTATGTCAGGCCGGCCGGTGCTCCCGCCTCGCCGGGACGCCGGCTTCGCCGGATCGGTCACCCCAGTGGCGTTCACGACAGCAGGGGGACCGGGATGGTCAGCAGATCGAGCACCGGACCCGGGAACAGGCCGAGCCCCAGGGTGACGATGACCGCCACGGCGATGACGATCACCGTGAGCAGGCCCGGCACGACGACGAACGGGGCGTCCGGCGCGCCGGCCCCGGCGGCCAGGAAGCGGCGCTCCCCGACCGCGGCCGACGGCTGGCCGCCGCCGGCGGCGACGGCCACCGGTGCGGGCGTCGGGCTGGTCGTCACCGGGTCGGCGAAGTACATGACCACGACGATCCGCAGGTAGAAGAACGCGGTGATGGCGGTGGCGATCATCGCCAGCACCACCCACGGGCCCAGCCCGGCCTGCATGGCGGCGGTGAACACCGACAGCTTGCCGATGAACCCGGCGGTCAGCGGGATGCCGGCGAAGGACAGCAGGAACAGGCTCATCGACGCAGCCAGCACGGGAGAGCGCTTGGCCATCCCGGCCCAGTCCCCCACGTGCGAGGCCTCCCCGTCGCCCTTGCGGACCACGGTCAGGATGGCGAAGGCGCCGATGGTGGCCATGCCGTAGGTGAGCAGGTAGAACATCGTCGCCGAGGCACCGGCCTCGGACATCGAGATCACGCCGAGCAGGATGAACCCGGCGTGGGCCACCGACGAGTAGGCCAGCATGCGCTTCATGTCGGTCTGGGTGATCCCGATCACCGACCCGATCACCATCGACGCGCCGGCGATGATGGCCAGCACCGGCTGCCAGGTCCAGGTCATCGGCTCCAGCGCGACCAGGCAGACCCGCAGCATCGCGGCGAACGCGGCGACCTTGGTGCACGCGGCCATGAACGCGGTCACCGGAGTCGGCGCACCCTGGTAGACGTCCGGGGTCCACAGGTGGAACGGGCCGACGGAGGCCTTGAACAGCAGCCCGACGATCACCAGGGCCAGGCCGCCCAGCAGCAGCACGTCGCTGCTGTCGCCGGCCCGGGCCTGCGCGGCCACCGCGGCGAACTGGGTGGAACCGCAGTAGCCGTAGAGCATGGCCAGGCCGTAGGCGAAGATCGCCGAGGTGAACGCCCCGAGCAGGAAGTACTTGACCGCCGACTCCTGCGAGATGAGGCGGCGCCGGCGGGCCAGCCCGCACAGCAGGTACAGCGGCAGCGAGAGCACCTCGAGGGCGACGAACAGGGTCACCATGTCGGTGGCCGCCGGGAAGATCATCATCCCGGCCACCGCGAACAGGGCCAGCGGGAAGACCTCGGTCTGCATCGGCGCCGAGACCCGGGTGGCCAACCGGTCCCGGTGCGAGCCGATCCGGGCCGCGGCCTGGGCCACGAAGGAGCCGCCGGGCTCGGACACCTTGTCGGCCATCAACAGCAGCGACGGCAGGGCCAGCACCAGCAGCACGCCCCACATCACGTAGGTCGCGGTGTCCACGGCCAGCGCGCCACCGAAGGTCACCCCGACGTCACCGCGGTTGGCCCCCAGCAGGGTCCAGACCAGCGCCGCGGCCACCGTCAGCAGGGCCAGCACCACCTGGACCGGGTAGCGCACCCGCCGCGGCAGCAAGGCCTCGAACAGGATGCCCAGGATCGCGCCGCCCAGCGCGATCAGCACCGGCGCGGTCAGGCTGAAGCTGATCGTCGGGGCGGTGATCGGATCGGTCGGGGCCTGCGCGAACGCGGCCGCGGTCTGCACCGCGGCAGTCTGGAGCACCGTCATCACTGTCCGCCTCCCAGCGGCGCGTCGATCGCGGGCACCGGATCGGTGTACCCGGCATCGACCATGGTTCGTTCCGCCGTCGGGTTGATCACGTCCAGGACCGGCTGCGGGTACACGCCGAGCAGGATCACCAGCAGCACCAGCGGGGTCAGCACCGTGATCTCCCGGGCGTTCAGGTCCCCGAAGAGCGCCTTGACCTTGGTCCGCGCGCCGTGCCCACCCGGTTCGGCGTGCGCCGCGGCGCCGGCGGCGTGCGGCTGCCCGCCGACGGCCGCCGCGCCCACCGGCAACGGGGTCAGCGCGGGTGCGACGTCACCGTGCTCGCCGGTCCCGCCCACCGCACCGCCCTCGGTGCCGTCGGCGAGCCGGTCCTCCGGTCCGCGACCGCCGACCACGGCCGCGCCGCGCACCGGTCCGGTCATCGTCCGCTGGAAGATCCACAGCATGTAGACCGCGGCCAGCACGATGCCGATGGTGGCCAGCACGGCCCAGGCCGGGTGCCGGGAGAAGGTGCCGATGAGCACCAGGAACTCGGAGATGAACGAGTTGGTGCCGGGCATGGCGATGGTGGCCAGGGCGGCGACGAGGAAGAAGCCGCCCAGGATCGGCGCCACCTTCCACACCCCGCCGTAGTCGCCGACGAGCTTGCTGCCACCGCGGGCGGTGAGCATGCCGACGATCAGGAACAGCAGGCCGGTGGCGATGCCGTGGTTGACCATGTAGAGCGCCGCACCGGCGATCGACTGGGTGGTGAAGGCGAACACGCCCAGGGCGATGAAGCCGAAGTGGGCGATCGAGGTGAACGTGACGAACCGCTTGAGGTCCGTCTGGCCGGCCGCCACGATCGCGCCGTACAGGATGCCGATCACGGCCAGCAGGATGATGAGCCAGGCCAGCTTGCTGCTGGCCGCCGGCAGCAGCGGCAGGCAGATCCGCAGGAAGCCGAACGTGCCGACCTTGTCCAGCACGCCGACCAGCAGCGTCCCGGCGCCGACCGGCGCCTCGGTACCGGCGTCGGGCAACCAGGTGTGCAACGGCACCAGCGGCGCCTTGATCGCGAACGCGATGGCGAAGCCGGCGAAGATCCACATCTGGGTCGACTCGGGGATCTGGGCGGCGATCGACTGCAGCGTGACCCAGTCGAAGGTGCCCTGGCCCAGCACCTGCCCGGAGGCCACGTACAGGCCGATCACCGAGGCCAGCATGAGCAGGCCGCCGAGCAGCGAGTACAGGAAGAACTTGGTCGCCGCGTAGGCCCGGCGGACCCCGCCGAACGCGCCGACCAGGAAGTACATCGGGATCAGCATGACCTCGAACATCACGTAGAACACGAAGACGTTGGTGGCCGCGAACACGCCCACCATCGCGCCCTGCAGGACCAGCAGCAGCGCGAAGTAACCGCCGATGGTCCGGCCGGCCGGCAGCTTCTCCTCCCACGAGGCGCCCAGCACGATCGGCATCAGCACCGCGATCAGCGCGATCATGGTCAGCGAGATGCCGTCCACGCCGAGGCTGAAGTTGATGCCGAAGTACGGGATCCAGGTGACCGAGAAGGTCTCCCGGAACGGCACGTCCAGCTGCGACGCCGCGTCGGTGGTCGCCGCCCGGTAGGACATCCACAGGGCGACCACCACCGCCAGCTCGGCCAGCGAGAAGACCAGCGCGATCAGCTTGACCGTCTTCTCCGGAGCCCCGGACATGGCGGCCAGCACCAGCGCGCCGACGACCGGCAGGAAGATCAGGACGACCAGGTACCAGGAGTTCATGCCGACCTCACCAAAAGCAGCATGAGCACCACGACCAGGGTGCCCGCGAACATCGACAGGGCGTAGGAGCGGACGTAACCGTTCTGCCAGCGGCGCCAGCGGCCGGACAGCCCGCCGAGGGCGGCGGCGGTGCCGTTGACCAGCCCGTCGACCCCCCTGGCATCGGCGTACACCGACGCCCGGGACAACCAGATGCCGGGCCGGGCGAACAGGGTCTCGTTGATGGCGTTGCCCCCGACATCGTTGCGGGCCAGGGTGACGATCGCCGGGACCGGCATCGGCGGGGTGACCGGAACCGGCCGCCGGCCGATGAACCAGTAGGCGATGAACACGCCGACGGCCACCACGGCCAGCGTCGCGATGGTGACGACGATGGCCGGGAACGGCGGGTGCGGCTCCTCGTAGGGGCCGACCGACGGGGCCAGCCAGTTGGCCAGGCGATCGTTGATGGCGAAGAAGGCACCGGCGCCGACCGAGCCGACGGCCAGGATGATCATCGGGATGGTCATCACGGCCGGCGCCTCGTGCGGCTCGTACGCCCGGCCGGTCCCATCAGTGGACGTGAGCTGCTTCCAGCGCGGCTCACCGAAGAAGGTCATGATCATCAACCGGGTCATGTAGAACGCCGTGATGCCGGCGCCGATGAGCGCGGCCGAGCCCAGCAGCCAGCCCTTGACGCCCCCGGCCGCGAACGCCGCCTCGATGATCGGGTCCTTGGCGTAGAAGCCGTCGAACAGCGGGAAGCCGATGATGGCCAGGTAGCCGCAGGCCATGGTGGCGAAGGTGATCGGCAGCCGCCGGGCCAGGCCGCCGTAGCGGCGCATGTCCACGTCGTCGTTCATCGCGTGCATGATCGAGCCGGCCCCGAGGAACAGGCCGGCCTTGAAGAAGCCGTGGCACAGCAGCAGCAGGATGCCCAGGGCGTACACCCCGGCGCCGAGGCCGACGGCCAGGAACATGTAGCCGATCTGCGAGACGGTCGAGTAGGCCAGGACCTTCTTGATGTCGTCCTTGGCGCACCCACCGATGCAGCCGACCAGCAGGGTGACGGTGCCGATGATGGCGACGACCAGGCTGCCGTCGGCGGTGACGTCATAGATCGGCGAGCACCGGGCGATCAGGTACACGCCGGCGGTGACCATGGTGGCCGCATGGATCAGGGCCGACACCGGGGTCGGGCCCTCCATCGCGTCGGGCAACCACGCCTGCAGCGGCACCTGACCGGACTTGCCGCAGGCGCCCAGCAGCAGGAGCAGGGCGATGACGGTGACCGTGCCCGGCGACTGCTCGGCGAGCTGGTCGATGTGGGAGAAGACGCCGTCGTAGGAGACGGTCCCCATCTCCTTGAACATCAGGAAGATGGCCAGGGCCAGGCCGACGTCACCGACCCGGTTCATGATGAAGGCCTTCTTGGCCGCGGTGGCCGCGGCCGGCCGGTCCGACCAGAACCCGATCAGCAGGTAGGACGCCAGGCCGACACCCTCCCAGCCGGCGTACAGGGTGACGAAGGAGTCGCCCAGCACCAGCAGCAGCATGGCCGCCACGAACAGGTTCAGGTAGGCGAAGAACTTGCGCCGGTCGGCGTCGTGCGACATGTAGCCGATCGAGTAGATGTGGATCAGCGATCCGACCCCGGTGATCAGCAGCACGAAGGTGATCGACAGCGGGTCGACCAGCAGCCCGAAGTCGATGTCCAGGCGGCCCGACTGCATCCAGGTGAAGACGGTGACCGTGTTCAGCTGGTCGGCCGCCGGCTGGCCCTGGACGTGGAAGAAGATCGCCACGCCGAGCACGAAGGCGGCCAGCACCGTGGCGCAGCCGATGAGGTGCCCCACCCGGTCCAGCAGCCGTCCGCCGACCAGCAGCACGATGGCGCCGGCCAGCGGGAGCGCGATGAGGAGCACGGAGGCTCCGAGCAGACCCGTCACTGCATCAATTCCTTATCGAGTACCCGCATCGACATCTCGCCCACCCCTAGAACTTCAGCAGGTTCGCGTCGTCGACCGATGCGCTGCGCCGGCTGCGGAAAATGGCCATGATGATCGCCAGGCCGACCACGACCTCGGCGGCGGCGACGACCATCAGGAAGAACGCGAACACGACGCCGTTGAGGTTGCCCCAGATGTTGGAGAAGGTGACCAGGGACAGGTTCACCGCGTTGAGCATCAGCTCCACGCACATGAACACCACGATGGCGTTGCGGCGGACCAGGAAACCGACCGCGCCGATGCCGAACAGCAACGCCGACAGCACCAGGTAGTGATTCGGGCTCATCGGGTCCCCCTTTCCGGGTGGCTCGCAGGCTCGGCCACCCGGACGCGGACGCCCCGACGGTGCCGATGATTCGCTCGGCGAGCCTCACTCATCGAGCATCTCCCTGAACCGGTCCGTCACCCAGGTCGGCGTCCTCGACGCGCTGCGGGTGCTCGGCACTTTCGATCTCGGTGAGGGTGCCGCCGCTGCGGAAGCGGCGGGCGACCTGCTCGCTCTCCGACGGCTCCACCAGGTCGGACACCGACCCGGGGGCGATGGACCCGTCGGGCAGCAGCGCGGGGGTGGCGTTGGACGACGAGGTGGCGAACACCCCGGGCCCGGGCAGCGGCGACATGCGGTCCGAGCGCATCCGCTCGCGCACCCGCTGCCCCTGCGACTTGCGCTCGCCGGGCGCCTTCTCGATGTGGGTCAGCACCATCGCCCCGGTGGCCGCGGTGATCAGCAGCGCGCTGGTCAGCTCGAACGGGAACAGGTAGTCGGTGAACAGCAGCTCGGCGATCGCGCCCAGCGGGCCCCGGTCGGCGTACGCGCCGGACAGGCCGACCGCGGGCACCGCCTTGAGGGCCCGCAGCAGGCCGGTCACCAGCAGCACGACGAAGCCGATGCCCAGGACGATCGCCACGATCCGCTGCTTGCGCAGCACCTCGAACGTCGAGTCGCCGGAGTCCCGGCCGGTCAGCATCAGCACGAACAGGAACAGCATCATGATCGCGCCGGTGTAGACGATGATCTGCACGAAGCCCAGGAACTCGGCGTTCTGGTTGATGTACAGGCAGCCCAGGGACAGCATCGTGAGCACCAGCCACAGGGCCGAGTGCACCGCGCTCTTGGAGAACACCATGCCGATGGCCCCCAGCACCGCCAGCGGGGCCAGGATCCAGAACGCGATCAGCTCGGCCCCGGGATCGGTGTTCGGCGCGGAGGTCGAGGTGTCGGCCATCGCTTGGACGGCCAGCTGCAGCACACTCACGATTGCCCCCGCGTCCGAACCCGGACCGCCGCGGGATGGTCGGCCCCCTGCGGCGCCGCGACCGGCACCTCTTGGCCGGCCTGCTGGGCCTCGGACTCACGGGCCGCCCCGCCGACGCCGCCGCCACCGGGCGCCTGCCGGACCAGCTCGGGTCCGCGGGCGTAGTAGTCGTGCTCGTCGCCCAGCCGCATCGGATGCGGCGGCTGCTCCATGCCCGGCAGCAGCGGGGCCAGCAGCATGTCCTTGGTGTAGATCAGCCGCTGCCGGTCGTCGTCGGCCAGCTCGTACTCGTTGGTCATGGTCAGCGAGCGCGTCGGGCAGGCCTCGATGCACAACCCGCAACCGATGCAGCGCAGGTAGTTGATCTGGTAGTTCTTGCCGTACCGCTCGCCGGGCGAGTAACGCTCCTCGTCGGTGTTGTCGCCGCCCTCGACGAAGATCGCGTCCGCCGGGCAGGCCCACGCGCACAGCTCGCAGCCGACGCACTTCTCCAGGCCGTCCGGGTGCCGGTTGAGCTGGTGCCGCCCGTGATAGCGGGGCGCGGGCTGTTCCGGGTTCTTCGGGTAGTCCTCGGTGACCACCGGCTTGAACATGGTCGCGAAGGTGACCCCGAAACCCTTGACGGGATCAAGAAACGACATTGCTGCCTCCCGAGTTGCTGCCTCCCGGCAGGTCGCGCCCGACCCCGGCCGGGGTGAGCGCAGGAGTGGATTCGGCCGCGCGCGCGGCGGCCAGGCGGGCCCGGATCGGCGGCACCGGCACGGCCAGGTCCAGCGGCGGGACCGGGTAGGTGCCGCGGGACTCGGCCACCACCGTGCCGTCCGGTGGTGCGGATGCCACATCCTCATCGGGCAGGTCGACCACCAGCTCGGGTTTGCGTCTGGGGGGCCAGGCGATCGCCGCGACGATGATCACGGCCAGCGGGATGCCGACCCACAGCAGGACCTCGGTGGTGGTGAAGCCCTCGGCGTTGCGCAGCACCCGGACGGAGCCGACCAGCACGATCCACACCAGCGAGATGGGGATCATGACCTTCCAGCCGATGGCCATGAACTGGTCGTACCGGATTCGCGGCAGGGTGCCGCGCAGCCAGACGAACACGAACATGAACAGCAGGACCTTGATGAAGAACCACAGCATGGTCCAGTAGCCGGTGTTCGCCCACGGCAGCAGCGAGATCGGCCAGGGCGCCATCCAGCCGCCCAGGAACAGGGTGGTGGCGATCGCCGAGACGTTGATCAGGTTGATGTACTCGGCCAGGAAGAACAGGCCGAAGCGCATCGAGGAGTACTCGGTGTTGAACCCGCCGACCAGCTCGCCTTCGGCCTCGGCCAGGTCGAACGGGGCCCGGTTGGTCTCGCCGACCATCGAGACGCAGTAGACGATGAAGGACACCGGCAGCAGCCACACGTACCAGCCGGGCTGCTGCTGGGTGACGATCGCCGAGGTCGACAGGGTGCCCGCGTACAGGAAGACGGCCACGAACGACAGGCCCATGGCCACGTCGTAGGAGATCATCTGGGCGGCCGAACGCAGGCCGCCCAGCAGCGGGTAGGTGGACCCGGAGGCCCAACCGCCCAGCACGATCCCGTAGACGCCGACCGAGGCCAGCGCCAACGCGACCAGCACGCCGACCGGTGGGTCGATCAACTGCAGCGCGGTCTGCTCGCCGAACATCGTGACCTGCCCGCCGACCGGGATGATCGAGAAGATCAGGAACGCCGGGATGGCCGAGAACGCCGGCGCCAGGATGTACACCACCTTGTCCGCCTTCGCGGGGATGATGCCTTCTTTGAAGTGCAGCTTGAGCGCGTCGGCCAGGGACTGCAGCAGGCCGAACGGCCCGTTCCAGTTCGGGCCGGGGCGGTGCTGCATGCGGCCGACGACGCGGCGCTCGAACCAGATCGCGAACAGCGTCAGCAACAGCAGGATGACGAAGACCAGCAGGGCCTTGATCAGCATCAGCCACCACGGGTCGTCGGCCAGCAGCGGTTCGACCGATCCGTCCGGCAACGGCGCGGGAGTCACAGCGCCACCCCTTCCTCCACCGTCGCGACGGGGTCACTGTGCACTCGGGCCCCGACGGCGGCGCCGAGCCGGCCGCCGGTGGGCATGCCCTCGACCATCGCCGGCAGCCAGACCACGTCGTCGACCATCGGCGTCACCGCGACCGGCAGGGTGATCGAGCTGGCCGGGCCGCGCACGGCGAGCAGGTCGCCGTCGCGCACCCCCAGATCCAGAGCCGCCGCCGGCGAGATCCGCACGACGTCGGGCTTGGCGGTGCCAGCCAGGTGCGGCTCGCCGTCCATCGCCCGGCCGCCGTCCAGGTTCATCCGCCAGCTGGCCAGCCGGTAACGGGCGCCCGCCCCCGCGGAGTTGATCATGGCGTGGTCGGCCTGATCACCGGCGAGGGCCGGGCGGGGACCGGACCAGACGCCGAGCCGGCTCAGCTCGCCGGCCGCGGCGGCCGGGGTCTGGGTGTACAGGTCCACGTCCATCTCCACCCCGAGGGTGTCCAGGATGCGGCCCTCGTCGAGCGTGCCCACGTCGGGCAGGGCGGCGTCGAACGGGCGCAGCCGGCCCTCCCAGTTCAGGTAGGCGCCGGATTTCTCCACCGCCGCGGCCACCGGAAAGACGACATCGGCCAGCGCGGTGACCGCGCTCTCGCGCAGCTCCAGGCTCACCACGAACCCGGCCCCGGCGATCGCGGCCAGCGCGGCCGCCGGATCGGGCAGGTCGTTGACCTCGACCCCGCCGATCAGCAGGCCGGCCAGACCCCGCGGGCCCTCGGGCTCGGCGTCGACGGCCGGCTCGTCCTCCGCGGGCAGCGGCATCGCCACGCCGGCCAGGATCCCGGCGGTGTCCCGACCGGGCGTGGCCGGCACGGACACGCCCCAGGCGGCCTCCACCTCGGCCCGGGCGGCCGGGTCGGCGACCGGACGGCCACCGGGCAGCAGGGTGCCCAGGGCGCCGGCGTCCAGCGCGCCCCGTTCCCCCGCCCGGCGCGGCACCCAGGCCAGCCGGGCCCCGGTGACGTCGACCAGGGCCGCCACCGCGGTGAGCAGACCCGGCGCCTCGCAGGCCCGTTCGCCGACCAGCACCACGGCTCCGGGGGTGCGCAGCAGCGCCCCCAGCCGGTTGCGCTGCTCGGCGTCCGGGCCGCCCTCGGCCAGGGTGTCGCCGGCCAGCCCCGTGAGCACACCGACCTCGTCGCCGGGACCGGCGGCGATCAGCGTGCCGGCCATCTTCTGCAGCCCGCGGGAGGCCAGCGGCGCGACCGAGAACACCGGCACGCCCTTCTTGCGGGCGGCCTTGCGCAGCCGCAGGAACAGGATGCCGGATTCCTCCTCCGGCTCGAGGGCGACCAGCAGCACGGCCGGGGCGCTTTCCAGCTCCGTGAAGGTGACCCCGCCCCGGGCCGGCGCGGTGCCGGCCACCCGGGCGCCCAGGAACCGGGCCTCCTCGGCCGTGTGCACCCGGGCCCGGAAGTCGATGTCGTTGGTGCGCAACGCGACCCGGGCGAACTTGGCGTAGGCGTAGGCGTCGGTCAGGGTCAGCCGGCCGCCGGCCAGCACGCCGACACCGCCGTTGTCCCGAGCCTGCAGCAGCCCGCGCGCGGCGACCGTCATCGCCTCGGTCCAGGACACCGGCTGCAGCTCGCCGTTCTCGTCACGAACCAGCGGCCGGGTGATCCGGTCGGGCTGGCGCACGTACTCGAAGGCGAACCGGCCCTTGTCGCAGTTCCACTCCTCGTTCACGTCCATGTCGATCCGGGCCAGCCGGCGCAGGGTCGCCCCGGCGCGGTGGTCGGTCCGCAGCGCGCACCCGCCGGCGCAGTGCTCGCACACCGTCTTGGTCGAGACCAGGTCGAACGGGCGGGCCCGGAACCGGTAGGCGGCCGAGGTCAGCGCGCCGACCGGGCAGATCTGGATGGTGTTGCCCGAGAAGTAGGACTGGAACGGCTCGGCCGAGTTGATGCCGATCTGCTGGGCCGAGCCGCGCTCGAGCAGGTCGATGAACTTGTCCCCGGCGATCTGATCGGAGAACCGGGTGCATCGCTGGCACAGCACGCAGCGTTCCCGGTCGAGCAGGATCTCGGTGGAGATCGGGATCGGCTTGGTGAAGACCCGCTTGGGCTCGCGCAGCCGGGAAACGTTGGACCCGTTGGCCATCGTCTGGTTCTGCAGCGGGCACTCGCCGCCCTTGTCACAGATCGGGCAGTCCAGCGGGTGGTTGAGCAGCAGGAACTCCAGGTTGGAGCGCTGCGCCTTCTCGGCCACCGCGGAGGTGAGCTGGGTGTTGACGACCATCCCGTCGGCCACGGTCTGGGTGCAGGCGGCCTGCGGCTTGGGCATCTTGCGCCCGCCCATCTCCACCTCGACCAGGCACTGGCGGCAGGCGCCGACCGGGTCGAGCAACGGGTGGTCGCAGAACCGCGGGATCGCGGTGCCCAGCCGTTCGGCGGTCCGGATGACCAGCTCCCCCTTGGGGGCGATGACGCTGACCCCGTCGATGGTCAGCCGGACATGGCCCTCGGGCACCGGTTCCGGTTCCGCTGCCGTGGTCGGTGGAACTGCTACCTGGGTCATCAGTGCGCCCCCGCGAGTTGCCGGTGGTCGACGACCGGCGGAGTCCGCCCGGTCACCAGGTCCTCGAATTCGGACCGGAAGTACTTGAAGCTGGACAGGATCGGGGTGGCCGCGGCGTCACCGAGCGCGCAGAACGACCGGCCGGCGATGTTGCCGGCCGCGTCGACCATGGTGTCCAGGTCCTCCAGGGTGCCGTGACCGGTGACGACGCGGCGCAGGATCTGCACCAGCCAGCCGGTGCCCTCCCGGCACGGCGTGCACTTGCCGCACGACTCGTGCTTGTAGAACTCCAGCCACTTCCACACCGCCCACGGGACCGAGACGGTCTCGTTGAAGCACATCAGCGCGGTGGTGCCGAGCATCGACCCGGCGGCGGCCACGTCGTCGAAGGACAGCGGGACGTCCAGGTGCTCGGGGGTGAAGATCGGCGTCGACGAGCCGCCCGGGGTGAAGAACTTCAGCGGGATGCCGTCACGCATGCCGCCGGCGCTGGCCAGCAGCTGGCGCAGGGTGGTTCCCATCGGGGCCTCGTACTGGCCGGGCCGGGTGACGTGACCGGAGAGCGAGTAGATCTTGGGACCGGGCGACTTCTCGGTGCCCAGCGAGCGGTACCAGTCCGACCCGCCCATCACGATGATCGGCACCGAGGCGATCGTCTCGACGTTGTTGACCACCGTCGGGCTGGCGTACAGCCCCTCGACGGCGGGGAACGGCGGCTTGAGCCGGGGCTGGCCGCGCCGGCCCTCCAGGGAGTCCAGCAGGGCGGTCTCCTCGCCGCAGATGTACGCGCCGGCCCCGCCGTGCACGACGATCTCCAGGTCGTAGCCCGAGCCGAGGATGTCCCGGCCCAGGAACCCGGCCGCCTTTGCCTCCCGCACCGCGGCGGCGACCCGGCGGATGGCGTGCACCGCCTCACCACGGATGTAGATCGCGCAGAACGGCGCCCGGATCGCGTACGAGGTGATGATGCAGCCCTCGATCAGCGAGTGCGGGTCCGCCATCATCAGCGGGATGTCCTTGCAGGTCCCGGGTTCGCCCTCGTCGGCGTTGATCACCAGGTAGTGCGGCTTGCTGCCGCCCTTGGGCAGGAACGACCACTTCAGGCCGGTCGGGAAACCCGCACCGCCGCGGCCGCGCAGCCCGGAGTTCTTCACCAGCTCGATCAGCCGGTCCGGATCGACGGTCAGCGCGGAGCGCAGCGCCTGGTATCCGTCGAGCTGGCGGTAGGTCTCGATGCTCCACGATCGCGGGGAGGCCCAGCGGCGGGTGAGGACCGGGGTCAGCGAGGCGCCCGGTCCGGCGTCGGCGGCGAACGTCACCGTGCGGCCCTCATTTCTTCTCCGGCAGCGGCGGGAATTCGATGGATTCGGGCATGACGGGCGCGCGTTGCCCGGTCTGTTCGGCCAGCACCGAGCCGCGCAGGGTCGGCTCCGAGGCGGTCGGCGCCTCCACCCGGTCCTCCAGATCGACCAGGATGCCGGCGATCTCGAGCTCGACCGAGCGGAAATCGGTGAGCGCGGCGCCCCGGGTCGGGTGCGGCCGCTCGCCGGACTGCAGGCCGGTGAGCAGATCCAGCGCGCTGTCCGGGGTCTGGTTGTCGAAGTACTCGTAGTTCACCGTGAGCACCGGGGCGTGGTCGCAGGCGGCCAGGCACTCGGCGTGTTCCAGGGTGATCGAGCCGGGCGTGCCCGGTTCGCCGGCGGTCTGCTCGTGCCCGACGCCCAGGCGCCGGGACAGCGTGGCGTAGATCGCGTCCCCGCCCAGCGCCGCGCACAGCGCGTTGGTGCACACCGAGACCAGGTGCTCGCCGCACGGGGTGCGCTTGTACATCGTGTAAAAGGTGGCCACCGCGGACACCTCGGCCTCGGTCAGCCCCAGCTGGCCGGCGCAGAACTCGATGCCCTGCTGGGACACGCAGCCCTCCACCGACTGCACCAGGTGCAGCAGCGGCAGCAACGCCGACCGGGACATCGGGTACCGGGCGATGATCTCGGCCGCCCGGCCGTGGGTGAGCTCGTCGAAGACGACGCCGGTGTCCAGGAACACCGGAACGCCGATCCTGCGATTGGTCTCGGACATCAGCGGTCGACACCTCCCATCACCGGGTCGATCGAGGCGACGGCGGCGACGACGTCGGCGATCATCGAGCCCTCCGACATCGCCGGCATGGCCTGCAGGTTCACGAATCCGGGGTCGCGCAGGTGGACCCGCCAGGGCCGGGTCCCACCGCCGGACACCACGTGGCAACCCAGCTCGCCGCGCGGGTTCTCGATGCCGACGTAGGCCTGCCCGGCCGGCACGTGGAAGCCCTCGGTGACCAGCTTGAAGTGGTGGATCAGCGATTCCATCGACTGACCCATGATCTTGCGGATGTACTCCAGCGAGTTGCCCATGCCGTCCGAACCGATGGACAGCTGCGCCGGCCAGCCGATCTTCGGATCGCCCACCATCACCGGCCCGGGCTGGCGCAGCCGCTCGTTGCACTGCTTCATGATCTTGAGCGATTCGTGGATCTCGGCCAGCCGCAACAGGAACCGGGCGTAGCAGTCGCCCTCGGTCAGGGTCGGGACCTCGAAGTCGTAGGTCTCGTACCCGCAGTAGGGCATCGTCTTGCGCAGGTCCCAGGGCAGACCGGCCGACCGCAGGATCGGGCCGGTGATGCCCAGTTGCATGCAGCCTTCCAGCGGCAGCAGCCCGACGCCGACCGTCCGGGCCTTCCAGATCGGCTGGCCGGTCAGCAGCTTGTCGTACTCGGGCAGCCGCTCTTCCATGATCTTGATGAAGGCCGCGATCCGCTCGGTCGCGTTCTCCGGCAGATCCTGGGCCACCCCGCCGGGGCGGATGAACGCCATGTTCATCCGCAGACCGGTGAGGAACTCCATCAGGTGCAGGCCCTCTTCGCGCTCCCGGAACCCGGCCGTCATGCCGGTCAACGCGCCCAGCTCCATGCCGCCGGTGGCCAGCGCCACCAGGTGCGAGGTGATCCGGGTCAGCTCCATCAGCAGCACCCGGATGACCTGGGCGCGCTCGGGGACCTCGATCCCCAGCAGCTTTTCCACCGCCATGCAGTAGACGGCCTCGTTGAACGCCGGCGAGAGGTAGTCGGCCCGGGTCACGAAGGTGACGCCCTGGGTCCAGGTCCGGTACTCGCAGGACTTCTCGATGCCGGTGTGCAGGTAGCCGATCACCGACCGGGCCTGCACCACGGTCTCGCCCTCGAGCTCCAGGATCAGCCGCAGCACCCCGTGGGTCGACGGGTGCTGCGGACCCATGTTGATGATGATCCGCTCGTCGTGCTCGAACTCGTTGTCCGCGAGCAGGTCCTCCCAGTCACCGCCGGTGACCGTGAACATCCGGCCCTCGGTGGTGTCGGTGGCCCGGGCCCGACGCATCGTCGCGGTGTCCTGCTCGTCCGGGGGCAGGAAATCCTCGGCAAACCTGGCCTGATCCTGAGTCACGAGTACGACCTCCGCTGATCCGGGGCGGCGATTTCGGCTCCCTTGTACTCGACCGGGATGCCGCCGAGCGGGTAGTCCTTGCGCTGCGGGTGACCCAGCCAGTCGTCCGGCATCAGGATCCGGGTCAGCCCCGGATGCCCGGAGAAGACGATGCCGAACATGTCCCAGATCTCCCGCTCGTGCCAATCCGCGGTCGGGTACACGGCCACCGCGGAGGGGACGTGCGCATCGTCGACGTCGACCGCGACCTCCAGCCGGATCCGCCGGCGGTAGGTCATCGAGGTCAGCTCGTAGACCACGTGCAGCCGCTTGGGCACACCCTCGCCGTAATCCACCCCGGAGATCGAGGAGGCCAGTTCGAACCGCAGCGACTCGTCGTCGCGGATCGCCCACAGCATCACGGTGAGGAAGTCGCGGTGGATGTAGAAGGTGATCTCGCCGTTGGCCACGGTGGTCTGCAGCAACGCCAGCGGCGGGATGGACCGCTCGTGCATGGCCGCCAGCAACGCGTCGGCCACCTCGTCGAACCATCCCCCGTAGGGCCGCTCGGCCGGCGCCGGCGTGTACGGCTCGCTGATCAGTAGACCGTAGCCGGAGGTGTCACCCGAACCGTGCGCGCCGAACATCCCGGTGCGCTCCAGGCCGGTGGTCGGTACCGGGCTGCTCGGGTGGTGCAGGGCCTGCTCCGGCCGGGCCACGTCCCCGGCGTGCGCGCCACCCTGCGGCGTCGCGTCCGTGGTGGTGCCCGACGGCTTCTCGGCCGGGGTGTCGACCGAGGTGCGATCCGGCTGGGCGGCCGGCCCGGTGCCCGACGGCGTGGTCATCGGTGCCCCGCTTCCAGTGCCGCGACGTTGACCTCGGGGGTGCCGACCGGGGCCGGCAGTTTGCCGTAGCGCACCGACGAGGCGACCAGTTCGGTGCGCTGGCCGTCGGTCGCGGCGGCCCGCCGGGCGTTGAGCGGCTCGTCCATGATCTTGGCGTGCAGCTTGAGGATCGCGTCGATGAGCATCTCCGGGCGCGGCGGGCAGCCCGGCAGGTACATGTCGACCGGGACCACGTGGTCGACGCCCTGCACGATCGCGTAGTTGTTGAACATGCCGCCCGAGGAGGCGCAGACCCCCATCGACAGCACCCACTTGGGTTCGGCCATCTGGTCGTAGATCTGCCGCAGCACCGGCGCCATCTTCTGGCTGACCCGGCCGGCGACGATCATCAGGTCGGCCTGCCGGGGCGAGGCCCGGAACACCTCCATGCCGAACCGGCCCAGGTCGTACCGGGGGGCGCCGGTCGTCATCATCTCGATCGCGCAGCAGGCCAGGCCGAAGGTCGCCGGGAACAGCGAGGCCTTCCTGGTCCAGTTGACCAGTTTCTCGACACTGGTCAGCAGAACCCCATTGGGCAACTTTTCTTCCAGACCCATTGGTCCTGCTCCCTTCTCGAACGCGGCGGAGTTCGGAAATCCGGGGTTTTCCCGGGCGGCGGCGGCGCGCCCGGGACGGTGGTGCTCAGTCCCAGTCCAGGCCCCCGCGCCGCCAGGCGTAGGTGTACACGACGGCGACGGTGACGATGAACAGGATGATCTCCACCAGTCCGAGCACACCCAGCGCCACCGCCGACTGAGCCCAGGGGTAGAGGAAGACGATCTCGATGTCGAACACGATGAACAACATCGCGGTCAGATAGAACTTGATCGGGAACCGCCCGGCGGTGCCGGCCGGCAGCGGGGTCGGCTGGATGCCGCACTCGTACTGGTCGAGCTTGGCCCGGTTGAACCGGCGCGGGCCCAGGGCGTCGCTGACCACCGTCACCATCGTGAGCGCGAAGCCCGCGACGATGACGAGCAGGATGACCACCGGCAGGTACGTGCTGCTCATCGATCCGTCCCTCCAGCCGCTGCGGCGGCCCGGCTACACACTCGGGGCCGCCTTCACCAGGGCCCGGGTGACCCGGTCGGCCCAGTCGCCGCCCCGGCTGTCGTACAGCCCGGCCAGCACCTTGAGCACCAGGTACATCAGGTCCTTGCGGGGCAGACCCAGCCGCGTCGCGGTCTTCATCACCGCCGGCTTGCCGATCAGCCCGGAGAAGATCCCGCCGAGCCGGTAGTAGGCGCCCAGGTGCTCCTTCATGGCGGTGGTGTACCCGTGCAGCGCGGCCTCCCGGCTCGGCCCGTCCGGCCGGCCCTGCGCCTGCAGCACCGCCTCGGCGGCCAGCGCCGCCGACTCCATCGCGTAGGCGATGCCCTCGCCGTTGAACGGGTTGACCGCGCCGGCGGCGTCGCCGACCAGCATCAGCCCGTCGGCGTAGTGCGGGGTGCGGTTGAAGCCCATCGGCAGACCGGCGCCGCCGATCGAGCCGATCGCGTTCTCCTCGCGCAGGCCCCACTCCTCCGGGGTGCCGTCCAACCAGCGGCGCAGCAGCGCGCGGTAGTCGGTCCGCCCGAACGCCTTGGACGAGTTGAGCATGCCCAGGCCGACGTTGACCGTCCCGTCGCCGAGGCCGAAGATCCAGCCGTAGCCCGGCAGCAGGGCCGGCTTGTCGGCGTTCGAGCGGTCCCACAGCTCCAGGTGGGATTCCAGGTAGTCGTCGTGGGTGCGGGCCGGGCTCTTGTAGTAGCGACGGACGGCGACCCCGATCGGCCGGTCCTCCCGCTTGTTGATGCCCATGCCGACGGCCACCCGGGCCGAGACCCCGTCGCAGGCCAGCACGAGCGGGGCGCGGAACTGCACCGGCCCGTCCGCGGTCTTGGCGGTGACGCCGACGATGCGACCGGTGCGCTCGTCGCGGATCGGTTCCTTCACCGTGGTGGCCACCCGCAGCCGGGCCCCGGCCTTGACCGCCAGCGTGGCCAGCATGTCGTCGAAGTCGCGGCGCGGCCGGACCAGGCCGAAGTCGGGGAACTCCTGCAGCACCGGCCACGGCAGCTCCAGGCTGGTCCCGCCACCGATGACCCGCAGGCCCTTGTTCTTGATCCAGTCCGGACCGGACACGTCGATGCCCAGGGCCAGGACCTGCTTGACCCCGCGCGGGGTCAGCCCGTCACCGCAGACCTTCTCGCGCGGGAAGGTCGACTTCTCCAGCAGGAGTACGTCCACCCCCGCCCGGGCCAGGTGGGTGGCCAAGGTCGAACCAGCCGGACCTGCCCCGACGACGATCACGTCGGCCACGGTGTCCGGGTCCGACACCGGACTCGACACGTTCATCGGGATCCTCCCCCGCATCACTGCAGATCGGCGCCGGCAGGGCGAGGCGGCGGCGTCCCCTGCCACGGGCTCATGAGTTTGTGAATTCGTTCACGAGGCACGCGCCACACAGTGTAGGACCCATCACACGGGGCGAGAACCACGGGTTCGGCCCGGTCGGCTCAGGACTCGGTCGGCCGGCGGACGGCGTGGTGCAGGGCGACCACGCCGAAGGTCATGTTCTTCCACACCACCTCGGTCCACCCGGATCGCGCGATCATCCGGGCCAGGCTGGGCTGGTCCGGCCAGGCGTCGATGGTCTCCTGCAGGTAGGTGTAGGCCTCCGGGTTCGACGAGACCCGCCGGGCCAGCATCGGTAGCACCGTGCGCAGGTACCAGCCGTAGCCCCAACGGATCGGCGTCGGCCGGGGCCGGGAGAACTCGCAGACCAGCAGCTGACCGCCGGGCCGGACCACCCGGGCGAACTCGCGCAGGGCGGCGGCCGGATCGGCCACGTTGCGCAGGCCGAACGAGATCGTGACCGCGTCGAAGCTTTCGTCGGCGAAGGGCAGCCGCATCGCATCGCCGGCCACCCGGGGCAACGTTGTCCCGGTCCGGGCGGCGGCCAGCATGCCGACCGAGAAGTCGGTGGCCACGGCCCAGGCCCCGGTCGCGGCCAGCGCCTTGGTCGACACGGCCGTGCCGGCGGCCACGTCGAGCACCCGCTGACCGGGCACCAGTTGCAGCGCCCGGACCGCATGCCGCCGCCAGCGGCGGTCGTTGCCCATCGACAGGATGGTGTTGGTGCGGTCGTAGCGAGGCGCGACCTCGTCGAACATGGCGGCGACCTGGCGCGGCTCCTTGTCCAGATCGGCGCGGTTCATCGCTTCGCCCTCCCCGGACGGTCGCAGCAGCAGGCCAACATGACCGGGAAGCCTACCGACGCGAGGACTCGCTGCGCCCTCAGGACGGCGGCGGCGCGGTGTGTCCCGGGCCACGACGGCTCCCCCACAGCGGCAGCCGGGACCGCCGCCGGCACCACCAGATGGCCGGCCCGGCCAGCAAATAGGTCACCGCCAGGGTGCCGGCGATCATGATCGTGCCCACCGAGGCGGTGCGCCCGGCCACCCGAGCGACCTGCGGGTCCACGCTGGAGTACTCGACGACGAACTGCAGGCCGACGGTCAGCAGACCCGGGTAGAGCACCCCGCCGTCGGGCCGCACGGTCGCGCCGGAGGCGTCCACGAACTCGATCCCGGTGCGCAGCGGCGACACCGAGAGCACGGTGGCGGTGGCGGTGGCCAGATGGTCCTCGATGGCCCGGTCGTTGAGCCGCATGCCGATGGCCAGGGCCACCATCATGATCGTGATCGCGGCCACGATCAGCACGATCACCCGGGCGGCCCACCGCCACAGCCGGCGACGGCGCCCCACGGCGGGGGCGCTCGCGGGATCGAGCTGGGCGGCCGCGGCCGGGCGGGCCGACATGCTTGGAAGTGTACGAGGGACCGGCACGCCGCGGGGTGCACGTCACAGTCGAGCGGTTCGGCCCGCGCGCGCGACTAATGTGGGCGCTCGTGACTGCCTCGCCGACGACCCGCCTCGTGGCCTCGTCGGTGACCGCACGGCTGGATCGCACCGAGGGAACCACCGACGGACCGGCCGGGCTGATCGGTCTGCTGCCCGCGCCGACCGGCTCGATCTGCTTCGTCCGCGGCGACCGGGGCTTCGTCGGCTGGGGCGTGCACGCCCGCTTCACCGCGACCGGCCCGGACGCCGCCGCCCGGATCCAGGAGTGGTTCGCGCAGGTGCAGGCCGGCCTGACCGTGACCGACCCGATCGCCGAGGCCGGCACCGGCCCGTTGGCCTTCGTCTCCCTCGGGTTCGACGACACCGATGTGGCGGTCGCCGTGGTGCCCCAGGTGGTGGTCGGCCGGACCGCGCACGGCACGTTCGTCACCCGGATCGGGCCGGCCGGGGAATCGGCGCCGGACGCGGGGTTGCCCGTGCCCGCCCCGATCCGCGGGCCCGGCCGGATCCGCTACACCGACGACGGGTCGGTGGCCGGGTTCACCCAGGCCGTCACCGCGGCGACCGACCGGATCCGGCGCGGCGAGCTGGACAAGGTGGTGTTGGCCCACGACCTGGTCGCCACTGCCGCGCGGACCGTGGACGAGCGGCTGTTGCTGGCCCGGCTGGCCGCCGACTACCCCGGATGCTGGACGTTCGACGTGCAGGGCCTGGTCGGGGCGAGCCCGGAACTGTTGATCCGCCGGCAGGGCCGGCACATCGCCTCCCGGGTGCTGGCCGGCACGGCCTGGCCCGGGCACGCCGACGCCGCGGTCGCCGCCGAGCTGATGCGCAGCCCGAAGGACGTGGCCGAGCACGCGTACGCGGTGCGCTCGGTCAGCGAGGTGCTGGCCCCGGCCTGCGACCACCTGGACGTGCCCGACCGGCCCACCCCGCTGGAACTGGCCAACCTGACCCACCTGTCGACCGACATCACCGGCCGGCTCGGCGAGATCGCGCCGACCGCGCTGGAACTGGCCGCCCGGCTGCATCCGACCGCGGCCGTCGGCGGCAGCCCGACCCCGGTGGCCCGGCAGGTCATCCGCGAACTGGAACCGATGAACCGCGGCCGTTATGCGGCGCCGGTCGGCTGGATCGACGGCCGCGGCGACGGCGAGTTCGCCATCGCCCTGCGCTGCGCCCAGGTCGACGGGCGCACCGTCCGGTTGCTGGCCGGCTGCGGCATCGTCGCCGACTCCGATCCGGAGACCGAGGCCCGGGAGGCGCAGATCAAGATGGTGCCGATCCGGCACGCGTTGGAGTCGACGCGCTGATGGCCGGGCCGCTGGCCGGCCTGCGGGTCGTCGAACTCGGCGGAATCGGGCCCGTCCCGCACGCCGGGATGGTGCTGGCCGACCTCGGCGCCGACGTCGTGCGGATCCAACGGCCCGGCGGCGGGCTGGACACCGGACCGCCGGACCGCGATGTGCTGCTGCGCGGTTGCCGGCTGCGGTCGGCCGATCTGAGCACGCCCGCCGGGGTCGCCGATGTGCTGGCCGAGATCGCCGCCGCCGACGTGCTGGTGGAGGGTTTCCGGCCCGGAGTGGCCGAACGGCTGGGCGTCGGGCCGGAGGTCTGCCTGGCCCGCCGGCCGGAGCTGATCTATTGCCGGCTCACCGGCTGGGGCCAGGACGGGCCGTGGGCCGGCCGGGTCGGCCACGACATCAACTACCTGGCCCTGACCGGCACCCTGGACGCCCTGGGCGCGGCCGGCGGGCCCCCGCAGCTGC
This sequence comes from Nakamurella multipartita DSM 44233, assembly GCF_000024365.1. NCBI lineage: Bacteria > Bacillati > Actinomycetota > Actinomycetes > Nakamurellales > Nakamurellaceae > Nakamurella > Nakamurella multipartita. The sequence goes on along the minus strand of NC_013235.1, from coordinate 1,063,465 downwards.
CGGCCAACCTGGTCGCCGACTTCGGCGGCGGGTCGATGCTGGCCGTCGTCGGCATCCTGGCCGCGCTGTACGAGCGAGCCCGATCCGGCCGCGGGCAGGTGATCGACGCGGCCATGGTCGACGGGGTGGAGCTGCTGTCCCAGCTGATGTGGTCGATGCGCGGCCAAGGGTGGTGGCCGGGCGAGCGCGGCACCAACCTGCTCGACGGCGGCGCTCCGTTCTACGCCGTCTACCCGTGCGCGGACGGGCGGTACGTGGCCGTCGGCGCGCTGGAGCCGCCGTTCTACGCCGCCCTGCTGGCCGGCTTGGGCCTGGCCGACGCGGACCTGCCGGCCCAGCTCGATCAGTCGGGCTGGCCGGGGCTGCGCCGGGCCATCGGGCAGGCGTTCGCGTCCGCCCCGCGGGCCCACTGGCTCGGCGTGTTCGACGGCACCGACGCCTGCGTCACGCCGGTGCTGACCGCCGCCGAAGCGGCCCGGCACCCGCACCTGCTCGCCCGCGGCACCCTGGTCGAGGTCGACGGGATCGTCCAGGCCGCCCCGGCGCCCCGGTTCTCCCGGACCCCCGCCGACCCGGTCCACCCGCCCGCATCCGACACCTCGCGCCCGGCGCTCGGCGACACCCACCCGGCGCCACCCAGCCGGCGGGCTGACCAACTCGGCGCGAAACCGGACCAATCGGACCCGGTTTCGCCGAGTTGATCAGCCCGTCCGCGGAAGGTCCGGCCGCGGCCGGCCCGCGGGCAGCCCGAGCTGGGCCAGGCCGTCGTCGCGGGCCCACGTCCTGATCCGGCCCCCGCTCCGCGCGGGTTCGGCCAGCCGAGCCTGCACCTGGGCGGCGAGCAGGTCCGGCGAGCGCGTGGCCACCGGCCAGGTGTACCGGACGAGCCGGATCCCCATCCGCTGCAGCAACCATTCGCGCTCCTTCTCCTTCCTGATGGCGGCCGCCGGATCCGCGAGCAGGTACTTGCCCACCCCATCGCCCTCGGCCCCGACCCGATGCTGCGGCCAGTAGTGGTCCAGGCGGACCTCGGGCACGAACTCACCGACCCACACGTTGCTCAGGCTCAGCGGCAATCCGGCTCGCAGGAACGCGCACCGCCCGACCGATTCCAGGGGTGACTCGACGTCGGGGTCGCAATGCCGGACCGACCAGGCCGCCCGGCCGGACCCGGTCCAGGCTCCGATATCGGCCAGGGCGGCGCCCAGCTGTTCCCGACCGCCCGGCCGGAACGCCACGGCATCGGCGAGCACGAGCCCGGTCATCGCCCCGGCGTGCCGGGCGAGGTCGACCGCGGCGAAGGCCGCGCCGACGGCGGGGCAGCCGTCGGCCTGCCCGAGCCAGCGATCGGGCACCGCGGCGAATCTGGTGCGGCCGTGGCAGGTCCGGTTCGACCCGCTGACCCGCGAACCGGGTCGGATGACGGTGGGCACCTGGGGTGGCCGGCCCGTCGTGGGCAGTCCGTGCAGCACCGCCGACGACCAGCCCGCCGCGTAGGTGTTCGGCGCGCCGGCCAGCAGGAAGGCCCGGGTGCGCAGCCGGAAGGCGGACCAGGGGTCTGCGGCGGCCAACGCGGCCGCGTCGGCGTAGACGCCCTTGGCCACGACGACCAGGTCGCCCTTCCGTTCCAACCGGTGCAGCCGGCTCCGCGACCGGCCGGGCCCTTCGAAGTCGGCGGCTCGCAGCAGTCCGCGACCCGTGGCCAGCTCCGCTCGGACGTCGGCGGGGAGCCGCGATACGGAGGGCATCCGGCGAGAATCGCGCACCCCCGGCCCCGGCGGGGCGCGGATCCGGCAAATGTGGACAACCCGCCGGTGTTCCACCCCACGGGCTGATCAAATCGGCGCGAAACCGGCCATATCGGACGCGGTTTCGCCGAGTTGATCAGCCCGGCCACACAACCGGCCGAACGAGCGGCCGAACAGCCGGCCGGGGCTCAGCCCTGGCCGACCAGGGCGCGCAGGCGGGGCAGGATCTGCTCGCCGTACAACGCCAGGAACCGCTGCTGGTCGTGCCCCGGCGCATGGAAGACCAGGTGCCGGAAGCCCAGATCCAGGTAGGTGCGGATCTTCTCGACGTGCTCGTCCGGGTCGTCGGAGACGATCCAGCGGGAGGCGGCCTGCTCGATCGGCAGCTCGTCGGCCAGCCGCTGCATCTCCAGCGGGTCCTCCACGCCGGCCTTCTGTTCCGGCTTGAGGGCCAGGGCCGCCCAGAACCGGGTGTCCTGCATCGCCCGCTCCCGGTCGGTGTCGAAGGAAACCTTCATCTCCATCAGGGTGTCCAGCTCGTCGAGCCGGCGGCCGGCCTTCTCCACCCCGTCCCGCAGGGCCGGCAGCAGGGTGTCGGTGTACAGCGAGGGCGCCTTGCCGGACGTGGTGATGAAGCCGTCGGCGATCCGGCCGGCCAGCCGCGTCGCCGCCGGACCCGACGCCCCGATGTAGATCGGCACCGGGTCGGCCGGACGGTCGTAGATGGTCGCCTTGTCGGTGCGGTAGTACTCGCCCTCGAACGTCACCCGCTCCCCGGTCCACAGCTCGTGGATCAGGTTCACCGACTCCTTGAGCCGGGCGAAACGCTCCTTCTGCTCCGGCCAGGCCAGGCCCAGCGGGACCTCGTTGAGCGACTCCCCGGTGCCCACGCCGAGCACGATCCGCCCGGGATACATCGAGCCGAGAGTGGCGAACGCCTGCGCGATGACGCCCGGGTGGTACCGGATCGTCGGGGTCAGCACGGAGGTGCCCAGGATGACCCGCTGCGTGCGCGCCCCGACCGCCCCCAGCCAGGGCAGCGAGGCCGGGGCGTGTCCCCCGTCGTGTCGCCAGGGCTGCAGGTGATCGGAGATGAACACCGAGTCGAATCCGTGCTCCTCGGCCGCGACCGCCAGGTCGGCCAGCTCGCTCGGGCCGAACTGCTCGGCGGAGGCCTTGTAACCGAACCGGATCGGCGGTGGGGTCATCGCTGTCGTCCTCTCGTCCGCGTACGTCTGCGTACAGTCGCTAGACAACCACACCGACCAAAGGGGGTCCCGGTGACGGCCCGTCGACTGCTGCCCACCGACGAGGCGGTCGATCTGCTCAAGCTGGTGCGCGAGATCGCCGACCGTGAGTTGGCGCCGCGGGCCGCCCGGGACGAGGCGGCCGAGCAGTTCCCGCGAGACGTCTTCCGGATGCTCGGCCAGACCGGCCTGCTCGGCCTGCCCTACCCGGAGGAGGTCGGCGGCGGCGGCCAGCCCTACGAGGTCTACCTGCAGGTGTTGGAGGAGGTCGGTGCGGTCTGGGCCAGCGTGGGCGTCGGGATGAGCGTGCACGTGCTCAGCTGCTTCCCGTTGGCTCACTACGGCACCGACGCGCAGCGCGCGCAGTGGCTGCCGGACCTGCTGGCCGGCGACCTGCTCGGCGCCTACTGCCTGTCCGAAGCGCAAGCCGGGTCCGACCCGGCGGCCCTGCGCACCACGGCCCGGCGCGACGGTGACGAGTACGTGCTCAACGGCGCCAAGGCGTGGACGACGCACGGCGGGCACGCCGACTTCTACCTGGTGATGGCCCGCACCTCCGACGAGCGGACCGGCATCTCCAGCTTCCTGGTGCCGGCCGACACTGCCGGGCTGATCGCCGACCCACCCGAACGCAAGATGGGCCTGACCGGTTCGGCGACCGCGACCGTGCGCCTGGAACAGGCTCGGGTCCCGGTCGAGCGGCGGATCGGCGCCGAGGGCGAGGGCCTGCGCATCGCGTTGGCCGCCTTGGACTCCGGACGGTTGGGGATCGCCGCGGTGGCCACCGGACTGGCCCAGGGTGCGCTCGACCGGGCCGTCGCGTACGCCCGGGAGCGGCAGACCTTCGGTCAGGCGATCATCGACCACCAGGGACTGGGATTCCTGCTGGCCGACATGGAGGCGGCGGTACAGACCGCCCGGGCGATGTACCTGCACGCCGCCCGCCTGCGCGACCAGGGACTGCCGTTCAGCCGGGAGGCGGCCATTGCCAAGCTGGTCGCCACCGACAACGCGATGAAGGTGACCACGGACGCGGTGCAGGTGCTCGGCGGCTCCGGCTACACCCGCGACTTCCCGGTCGAGCGCTACATGCGCGAGGCCAAGGTGATGCAGATCTTCGAGGGCACCAACCAGATCCAGCGGCTGGTCATCTCCCGCTCGCTGCGGCGCGACGATCGGGGCGGGATCGGCCGTCTCGGCGGCTGAGACGGGTCAGACCGCCGCCCGGACCGCCTCGCTCAGCCGCGACAACGTCTGCGGCAGATCGGTTCTGGTGGTCCGCACCTCGACGACCCGGATGCCACCCGGGTTGTCCAGGGCCCGGGCCAGCTCGTCCCGGGTCCGGACCTGGGTGTGCCGGTGACCCAGCGCCGTCACCGCCGCGCCGAGGTCGACCGCGTGCGGGGTGCCGAACACCCGCTCGAAGGCATCGGCGTGGTCGGGCCGGCCGGACTCCAGGGTGCCGAAGATCGCCCCGCCGTCGTTGTTGCTGACCACGATCGTCAGGTCCGGTCGGGGCTCGTCGGGCCCGACGACCAGGCCGGTCAGGTCGTGCAGGAAGGTCAGGTCGCCCAGCAGCGCCACCGTGGGACCGGCGCCGGCGGCCAGCGCCACCCCGATCGCGGTGGAGACGGTCCCGTCGATTCCGGCCACGCCCCGGTTGGCCACGACCCGCACCCCGCCCCGCGCCCGGGTGGCCAGCGCGACGTCCCGCGGGGGCTGGGAGGAACCGAGGACCAGCGTGGCGCGGTCGGCCAGCAACCCGACGAGCTCGCGGGCCAGCCGGGTCGAGCTGGTCAGCTCCAACCCGTCGAGCACGTCGCTGACCGCCTTGCCGGCCGCCGCGTCGGCGTCGCGCCAGCGGGCCGCCCATTGCTGGTCGGGCTGCTCGGTCAGGTCGGGCAGGCCCGGCGCGACGGCCCGCACGTGCCCGGCCGGGTCGGCGTAGCCGGCGGGGTGCGCGACGACGTCGACGGTCACCCGCGGGTCGGCGAGCAGCGCCTGCACCGAGCGGAACAGGGTGGGCCGGCCGAGCACGATCACCCGGTCGGGCCGGGCCCGGTCCAGGAACGCCGGGGCGGCCAGCAGGTGCATCCCGGTGCCCAGCACCGCCCGACCGGCGGCGCCGCCGGCCTCGGTGACGACCAGGTGCCCGGCGTCGGCGACCAGCGCCGTCCAGGGGTGGGTCAGGTCGGCCAGGAACAGCACGCGTTCACCCGGCTCCGGAGCGGGCACCGCCGGACCGTCGGCCGCCGCCGTGGCCACCGCGGTGGTCCAGGGGCCGCCCCGGCCGACCAATGGCTCGGGCCAGTCCGGATCGGCGTCGGGCAGCAGCGGTTCGGCCAGCGGCAGGTTCAGGTGCACCGGACCGGGCACTGCGGCGGCCCCGCTCGCGGCGGCCCAGGCCCGGCCGATCATGGACCGCCAGTGGGCCTGCTGACCGGACCGCCGCTGGGACACCGGGAACTCGTGGAACCAGCGCAGCGCGGGCCCGAACAGGCCGCGCTGGTCGACGGTCTGGTTGGCCCCGACATCGCGCAGCCACGGCGGCCGGTCGGCCGACAGCACGATCAGCGGCACCCCGCCGTGGGCCGCCTCCAGCACCGCCGGATGCAGGTTGGCCACCGCGGTCCCCGAGGTGGTGACGACCACGACGGGCCGCCCCGAGCCCCGGGCCAACCCCAGGGCCAGGAAGCCGGCGGTGCGTTCGTCGATCCGCACGTGCAGGCGGAGCCGGCCGGCCGCGTCGGCCGCATGCAGGGCCAGGGCCAGCGGGGCGTTGCGCGACCCGGGCGCGAGCACCGCGTCGGTCAGGCCGCTGGCGACCAGTTCGTCGACCAGCACGGTGGCCAGTGCCGTGGACGGGTTCACCGCTGCACCGGCCGGTCGGGCTCGGTCTCACCGGGCTGTTGGCGGCTCACAACTGGACATTGTCGCCGATGCTCAGGCCCCGAAGAACTCGGCGAGCGCCGGGGCGACCCGCTCGGGCCGTCCGTACTGGTTCCTGTTCTGGGTCGCGGCGTGGTCGGTGCCGGGCAGCACGACCGACCGGGCCCCGGGTATCACCGCCGCCACCGCGTGCACCGCGGTCCGCAGGTAGGGCCGGGTGGCACTGCCGGCCAGCAGCGCGGTCCGGGCCCGCAGCCCGGCGAAGTCCCCCGCGCGCTCCGCGTTGTCCGCCACGATCCGCAGGTCGGCCGGCAGTGCCCGGGCGAGCTCGCGCAGGTGCGGCACCCCGGGGGCCGGCGTGGTGGCGTCGTCCCGGCGCAGCATCCGGGCGGTGACGGCGCACAGCAGCCCGCGCGGCACCCACCGCAGAAAGGCCGGTCCCATCTGCGCCGCCCGCATCGCCGTCACCATCGCCTCGACCAGCCGGCCCTCGGCGTACTCGCGTCCGAACCGCTCGATCTGGTCCATCCGGATCGACCCGGCCACCGCGATCGGCGGTTCGAAGGCCACGACCCGCTCGATCCCGGGATCGGCCCGGGCGGCCCGCAGGGCCAGGATCGCGCCCGAGCTGACGCCCAGCACGTCGGTGGATCCGGTCGCCCGGGCCACCGCGACGACGTCGGCCACCTCGGTCGACGGGTCGAACCCACCGTCCGGCCAGGGCCCGCTGCGCCCGCGACCGCGCCGGTCCAGCAGGTGCACGGTGCGGGTGCCGGCCAGCTCGCGGGCCAGGTCGAGCTGGCTGAGCCCGGCCTGCATGGCCCCGTGCACGACCAGCAGGCCCGGCCCCGAGCCGACGCTCCACCAGCCCAGACGGGTGCCGTCCGCGGATTGCCCAGCGCCGGGACGGGGCGTCACGGCCGGCGGGGCAGCAGTCTCACGCGTCATCGTGTATCACCTTCCTGATCGAGAGATTCATCTTAGCTACTAAGATACTTAGCTGACAAGGGAAGGTTCACGTGGCGGACGACCACGCCGACCGGGCGGCGCTGATCGATCGGCTGCGCGTGCTCGGGGAGCGCAACGCGACGGAGACCGCGGTCTTCCAGCAGGCGGCGGCGGCCCACTACGGCCTGGGCGTGTCGGACATGAAGGCGCTCGGCGTGCTGGTCCGGGAGGGCCGGGTCACGGCCGGGCGGCTGGCCGAGGAGCTGCACCTGACCACCGGGGCGGTCACCGGGGTCATCGATCGGTTGACCCGGCGGGGGGTCGCGCGGCGCACCCCCGATCCGGACGACCGGCGCAAGGTCCTGGTCGAGCCCGACCTGGCCGCGCTGGCCGAGGGCGAGAACGTCTACCTGGCCATCGGCCGGGCCTTCGACGAGCTGCACGCCGGGTACCGGCAGCAGGACCTGGAGTTTCTGGCCGACTATCTCGAGCGCTCCATCCAGATCACCCACGAGCAGACGGCGCGGTTGGTCGATGCCCGGCCGGACCGGCGCCGGTCCGGCGGCACATCGGCGGGCTGACCCGGCCCGGCGCCGGCGCTACCGTGGGGAACGTGACCGAGAACACTCTGGACACCACGATCCACGAGGCGGCGGCGGATGCCGACGAGGGGCAGATGCTGCAGTTCGCGCTGGACCGCTCCCGCGCCACCTTCGCCTGGAAGTGCGGCGGCCTGGACGATGCGGCGCTGCGGCGGGCTCACCCGCCGTCCGCGATGACCCTGGGCAGCCTGCTCAAGCACCTGGCCATGGTCGAGGACTGGACGGCGACCCGGCTGACCGGCTGGCCCATGCCCGAACCCTGGCGCTCGGTGGACTGGGACGCCGACCCCGACTATCCCTGGCGCTCGGCCGCCGACGACGGCGCCGACGAGCTGTACCGGCTCTGGTCCACCGCCGCGGATCGCGGCCGGGCCGCCGTGGCCGACGTGCTGGCCGACGGCGGGCTGGACCGGTCGGCCCGGTTCGACCCCGACCCGACCGGCGGCCCAGCGCCCGCCGCCTGCTGGTCGACCTGCACGATGAGTACGCCCGGCACGTCGGGCACGCCGACCTGTTCCGCGAGGCGATCGACGGACTGGTCGGCGAGGACCCGCCTCAGCCGGGCTGAACCACCCAGGAGCCGGCCTGCAGCACCCCGCTCACGGTCAGCGCCTCATCCAGGACCACCAGATCGGCGGCCGCCTGGGGGGCCAGACCGGCCGGCGGCAGGCCCAGCGCGCGGGCCGGGTTGACCGAGGACTGCCGGACCGCGACCAGCAGGGCCTCGTCCCGTGGCCGGGCGCTGTGCAGCACGGCGAACCGGAACACCTGGTCCATGGTCGCGGTGCTGCCGGCAATGGTGTCGGTGCCGGCGACCCGGGCGACCCCGTCCCGGACGTCGACGTCGAGCGCGCCGAGCCGGTAGGCACCGTCGGCCATGCCGGCCGCGGCCATCGCGTCGGTGATCAGGGCGATCCGGTCCGGACCGACGTTGGACGTGACGTCCCGGTACAGCGCCGGATGCAGGTGCACCCCGTCGGTGATCATCTCCACGGTCACCCGCGGGTCCTCCAGCAGCGCGATCACCGGACCCGGCTCGCGGTGGTGCACCGGCCGCATCGCATTGAACAGGTGGGTGCCGACGGTGGCGCCGGCCTCGATCGCGGCTCGGGCCTGCTCGTAGGTGGCGTTGGTGTGGCCGATCGCGGCGATCACCCCGGCGTCGACCAGCCGGCCGATGGCGGCCAGCCCGCCGGCCCGCTCGGGCGCCAGGGTGACCATCCGGATGGTGCCCTGGCCGGCCGCCAGCACCCGGTCGAGCTCGGCCGGGTCGGGGTCACGCAGGGCCGAGAGCTCATGGGCCCCGCAGCGATGCTGGGAGAGCCACGGGCCCTCCAGATGCACACCGGCGACCAGGCCGTCCTGCACCTGCTCGGCCAGGATGCCGACCTGCCGCAGCATTTCCGGCCCGGTCGCGGTGACCAGGGAGGCGACCATCGTGGTGGTGCCGTGCCGCCGGTGCAGCTCGACCGCGGCCTTGGTGGTGGCGAAGCTGGCCTCCGGGAACGCCCCTCCCCCGCCGCCGTGCACATGCATGTCCACGAAGCCGGGGACGATCGTCACCGCGCCCAGGTCCCGGTCGGCCGGCTGGTCGGCTGACCGTGGCGGTGCCCCGTCCCCCAGGGCGACCACCCGTCCGTCGGCGACCTCGATCCAGCCCGGCCGGAGCAGCTCCGCCCCGGTGGCGATGGTGTCGGCGGTGATCAGCATGGAACGGTTCCTTCTCTGTGCTCGTTGCTGTTGATCATGGCGTTCTCTGCTCGACCCGCCGGCGACACGCCGACGGTGCTGCAGAGAACGCCATGATCAACTTCGGGAGGGGTGGGTTCGGGAGGGGCGGGTTCGGGAGGGGCGGGAGTGGGGGGCGGGTCAGATGCCCTGCCAGGCCGGCTTGGCCTGGTAGGTCTCGCGGTAGTAGTCGGCCAGCTGCAGCCGGCTTGCGGCGGCGCCGTCGAGCAGGACCGTCACGTGCGGGTGGTGCTGCAGGATGGTGCCCGGCCAGAGCGCGCTGACCGCGCCCTCGACCAGGTGGTGCACGGCCTCCGCCTTCTGCGGGCCGGTGGCCACCAGCACGATGTGCCGGGCGGCCATGATGGTGCCCAGACCCTGGGTCAGGCAGTGGGTCGGGACCGCGTCCACGTCACCGCCGAAGAACCGGGCGTTGTCGATCCGGGTCTGCCGGGTGAGGGTCTTGATCCGGGTGCGGGAGGCCAGCGAGGAGCCGGGCTCGTTGAACCCGATGTGCCCGACGGTGCCGATGCCCAGGATCTGCAGGTCGACCCCGCCGGCCGCGACGATCGCGTCCTCGTAGGCGGCGCAGAAGGCCGGGATGTCGGTGGCCAGCCCGTCGGGTCCGCGCACCGCGCCCTCGGCGAAGTCGACCCGATCGACGAAGTCCTTGTGGATGACGTTGCGGTAGGTCTCCGGGTGGTCGGCCGGCAGCCCGACGTACTCGTCCAGGGTGAAGCCGCGGGCCTGGGCGAACGAGACCTGGCCGGCGGCGTAGCGGGCGGCCAGCTCGTCGTAGATGGCCAGCGGCGACGATCCGGTGGCCAGGCCGAGGACCGCGTCCGGCTTGCGCTGCACCAGGTTCACGATGGCGTCGGCGGCGAGCGCTCCGATCGCCGTGGTGTCCGGGAGAATGACGATTTCCATTGGGGTTCCCTTAAAGTCGAGGCAGGACGGGGGACGGGGCGGCGGCCGGTTGCCCGGCCGCCGCCCGTCGGTCGATCAGGAGGTGACGGTGAACATCTGCTGTTCGGCGGACAGCTGCCCGCCGGCGGTGATCACGTCGGCCAGCGCGATGTCGTCGGCCTTCTTGTCCATCACGATCACCGGGATGATCGGGTTGCGGCCGCTGGCCACCACCGCCGGCACGTCGTAGGTGATGACCGGCTGACCGGCCGTCACCGCGTCGCCCTGCTTGACCAGGGCGGTGAAGCCTCGCCCTTGAGCTGCACCGTGTCCAGGCCCAGATGCACCAGGACACCGACGTTGTCGTCACTGACGATGATGTAGGCGTGCGGCAGCATCTGCAGCACCTTGCCGCTGATCGGGGCCACCGCGTCGATGATCTCGCGGGGCGGATCGATGGCCGCTCCGTTCCCGACGATGCCCTGGGCGAACGTCGGGTCCGGAACCTGCTGCAGCGGCACGGCGCGACCCGGCACCGGGGCCAGAATCGGCGTGCGGGAGCCGGTTCCGGCCGGCGCGGCGGGAGCGGCGGCCACGGGCTCGGGCTCGTTCACCGGGACCTGGGCCGGGGCGGGACCGGCCATGGCGTCCTTGATGTCGTTCTTGAGCAGCTCGGCCTGGGTGCCGAAGATGGCCTGCACGTTGTTGCCGACCTCGATTACACCGGCGGCGCCGAGCGCCTTGAGCCGGGCCTTGTTCACCTGGTCCTTGTCCGCGACCTCCATGCGCAGCCGGGTGATGCAGGCATCGACGTTGACCAGGTTCTCCCGGCCGCCGAATGCGGCGATCAGCTGCTCGGCCTTAACGGCGGCGGCCGTGGCGACCGAACCGCCGGAGACCGCGACCGGACCGTCCTCGTTGTTGGCGGCCTGCTCGGCCTCGAACTCGTCCTCGGGCTCACGACCCGGGGTGCGCAGGTTCCACCAGCGGATGACCAGGCGGAACAGCACGTAGTAGACGGCGAAGAAGATCACGCCCATGACCAGCAGCATCCACACGTTGTTGGCCGCGAGAGCCGTTCCGTAGAGCAGGAAGTCGATCAGTCCGGCCGAGAACGAGAAGCCCAGATGGATGTCGAGCATGTAGGCCACGGCCAGGGACAGGCCGGTCAGCACCGCGTGCACCACGTACAGCGGGAAGGCCACGAACATGAACGCGAACTCGAGCGGCTCGGTGACACCGGTGAGGAAGGCGGTGATGGCCGCGGCGCCGAGGATGCCGAAGGCGATCTTCTTCTGCTTCTTGTTGGCCATGTGGATCATGGCCAGCGCGGCGGCCGGCAGGCCGAACATCAGGATCGGGTAGAAACCGGAGGTCAGCAGCCCAGCGGTGGGGTCGCCGGCGGCGAACCGGGTCAGCTCACCGGTGACGACATCGCCGCCGGGGACCTGGTAGTCGCCGTAGATGAACCAGATGTAGGTGTTGAGGATGTGGTGCAGGCCGAGCGGGATCAGCATGCGGTTGGCGAACCCGTAGGTGAAGGCGCCGAAAGCACCGGAACCGCCGATGAACTGGCCGACCGAGGTGAGCCCGGCGTCGAAGATCGGGTAGAAGTAGCTCAGCGCGAAGCCCATCACCAGCGAGGCGACCGACACCACGATCGGGACGAACCGGCGCCCACCGAAGAAGCCGAGATAGGACGGCAGTTGGATGGTGTGGTACCGGTCGAACAGCAACGCGGTGACCAGACCGACCAGAATGCCGGCGAAGACGCTGTAGTTGATCTGGGCCTGGACCCCGGCGACGTCGACGACGCCCTCCAGGACGATCGGCGACATGGTCTTGAAGACCGCCTCGATCACCAGGTACCCCGCGGCCGCGGCCAGCGCGGTGGATCCGTCGGCCTTCTTGGCGAAGCCGATGGCCACACCGATGGCGAACAGCAGCGGCAGGTTGGCGAACACCGCGCCGCCGGCCGCGCTCATCGCCTCGAAGAACGGGCCGATGACCGGGGTCTTGATGCCGCCGAGCAGGTCGGGCTGACCCAACCGGAGCAGGATGCCGGCCGCCGGCAGCAGCGCGATCGGCAGCATCAGGCTCTTGCCGAGGCGCTGCAGCTGGGCGAATCCGGGGATGCGCAGCCCGGACTTCTTGGCCGACTTGGCCGTCGAGTTCTTGGTCGACACCGCGGTCGACTCCTTGACTGTGCTCATCAGCGATGACCTCGCAAGGTTCTGTCCTCCTGGTTGGTGGCCGGTCGACCGGTGTCGGCGGAACGGTGCCCGATGGGTGATCGTGGGAATCGTCTGGATTGGTATAGACCAACTTGCTGCGACTAGATTGGCATAGACCAATCGATCCGTCAAGAGATCGGCACCCCCCAAATATGTTGATCATGGAAGGGTGCCGGTATGACCGAGCCAGAACGGCAATCTGCCCATGAACGACTGGGGGCCCTTGCGGGCCGTCCCGTGGCGGCGAAAATGTTCTTGGTGCTGCCCTCGGGTTGTCTGACGTCGATGTTGATTGGTGCCGGCGAGCCTGGCCATGAACTGGACGCTGGAGGTCGGTCAGGGATCCCGTGGTGTTGCTTCGAGCACGTGACTGATCGTCTTTGCCGGGAGACCTCCCACCCGACGGCGGCACCACCCGTCACAAGGGATACCGGAAACGGAGGTAAGGCTGATGCCGGTGATCGACGACGACGAGATCGCCTACGGCCGGGTCGCGGGGATGGACATCTCCAAGCGCGATGTCAAGGTCGCGGTCCGGCTGATCGAGAACGGCCGGGTCAAACGACTCAAGGTCCGCACCTTCGCCACGACGACACCATCGCTGCTGCGGCTACGGGACTGGCTGACCGAACTGGACATCGAGCTGGTCGCGATGGAATCGACCGGGGTGTACTGGAAACCATTGTTCCTGGTGCTGGAAGACCAGTTCAGATGCTGGCTACTCAACCCGCGGGACGTCAAACGGGTACCGGGCAACAAGACCGACGTCAAGGACGCCGAATGGATCGCTCGGATGGCTCAGCTCGGGCTCGTCACACCCTCGTTCGTGCCGGACATCCCGGTGCGGGAGCTGCGGGAGTTGACCCGGTACCGCAGCAACGTGGTCCGCGACCGGACCCGCGCCGTGCAACGGCTGCAGGATCTGCTCGAATCCGCCGGGATCAAGCTGTCCAGCACGGTCAGCGACATCACCGGCAAATCGGCCACCGCGATGCTGCACGCGATGATCAACGACCCGGCCGGGGCGATGAGTGATCCCCGCCAGGTCGCGGACCTGGCGCTGGTCCGGATGCGCAGCAAGCTCCCGGAACTGACCGAGGCCCTGACCGGACACTTCACCGACCACCACGCGCGACTGGCCGCCACGATGATGCGACAGATCAACGACCTCGACACGCTCCTCACGGACCTGGACCAACAGATCGACCAGGAGATCGCCCCTTTCGCCCGAGCGGTTGACCACCTCGAGACGATCCCGGGAGTCAGCCGCCGCGCCGCGATGATCATCGTCTCCGAGATCGGGATCGACATGAGCCGGTTCACCGGGACCGACCGGCTGGCCTCGTGGGCCGGGCTCAGCCCCGGGAACAACGAATCAGCCGGACGACACCTCTCGACCCGGACCCGCAAGGGCAACCGGTCACTACGCGCAGTGCTGTTCCAGTGCGCCAAGGCCGCCGCCCGCACCCACAGCACGTACCTGGCCGCGAAGTACGCCGATCTGTGTACCCGGATGAAACCAACCAAAGCCCTGGTCGCGATCTCCAGGATCATCCTGGAGACCTGTCACCACCTGATCCGCAAAGACACCGACTACCACGACCTCGGACCCACCTACCTGAACGAATACCGCCGCCGCGACCTGGACAAGAACCGGATCCGCCGCGCCCGCACCATCCTCGAAACCAACGGCTACACCGTCACCCACAACGACGCCGCATGAACTAACCCCGCCCCGCCAACCCCCACGCCCGTCACCAACCAGCCCACACCAGCAGGCCGGCAACTCAAACACGCCCCCGTCCGAGCCGCCCGTCACCTATTTTCGACTGATCAACAGCAGGAGGAGGCCGCGCGGGGAAGGCGACGCGGGGAGGGCAGGCGCGGGCAGGGGCCGGCGAGGGAGCGGGTGCGCCGACCGGACGCCCCGACGCAGGTCAGCCCAGGGTCAGGCGGGCGGTCAGGTCACGGCGGCTGCTGACCCCGACCTTGCCGAAGATCTTCTTCAGATGATCCTGCACGGTGTGCGGCGACAGGTGCAGGGCGGACGCGATCGATTGGGTGCTGGCCCCCTGCAGGACCAGCAGCGCGACGTCCTCCTCCCGGGCCGTCAGTCCGTGGGCGGCCAGGGCGAGCCGGCTCAGGGCGGCCCGGGGTGTGGGATCGATGGTGACGACCGTGTCGCCGCCGTCCGGTCCGGACAGCGGTGCGGCCCGCAGGCGCAGCCACCGGCCCGAGGGCGTATGGGCCACCGTCTGCGCCGGCTCTCCGCGAGTCCGGGTCGTGGCCACCAGAGTGAGCACGCTGGCCGGCAGCGAGCCGTGGTCCCACCCGCCGAGCTCGGCCACGGCGGCGTCGGCCGAGGACGTGAGATGGGTGACCTGGTCGGCGCGGTCGACGATCAGCACGGCCTGCAGCGGCGTGCCGGCGGCCTCCGGGTGCGGCATGGGCCGGAACAGGCTCCGGGCCAGCGCTGCACCCAGCAGACCGGCGACCCCGGCCAGCTGATCGACGTCGCCCTCGTTGAACGGTGGCTCGTCATGAGCGCGGTAGAGGGCCATCCCGCCCCAGATCACCCCCCGGCTGGGGAACACCACCCGTAGTTCGTCGGTGAACCCGAACCGGGGCCGCATGAATTCGCGGTGCCGCCGACACCGCTCCGGATGGCCGCCGGTGTCCAGCCACAACGCCCCGACCGGCGGGGTCCGGCGGGCGATCTCGGCAAAGGAGTTCAGGTCCGGTGGCCCGTATTCCACGGCGGCGAACTCCTCGTCGCCCACCCCCAACGACCGGGTCTTCGACGCCCAGGTGACCACCCAGCTGGCCGGATCGGTGACGGCCAGACATCCGAAGTCGTACCGGACGTAGCGAGCCACCGATGCGTACACCAGGTCCGCCAACGCCGACACGTGCAGATCGGCGACGGTGGCTTCGGCGAGCAGGTCGGGCAACGGCCGCCACGGTGTGTGCACCTGACCATCATCGACGGATCGACCCCGCGGGCAAGATCCCAAGTTCTTGGAATGTCCGCTCCGGCGGCCGATGGCGACGCTTGCCGCATGACGAACACCCGCTCCGAACAACCCGCCGGCCGTGACCTCGAGCACGAACCCATGACGCCGCGCCGGCTGGACCCACGGCTCAGCCCGGCCCCGACGGCCGTCGAGAATCCCTTGGTCGACGTGCGCGACATGATCGTCGTGCACACCGCGATGCTGCGGGAGTTCCGGCTCGCCCCGCGGGCCGTTGCCCGGGTCCCCACCGGCGCGCACCGGGCCGCCCGGCGGGTCGACGCCCACCTGCAGCTGATGTGCGATCTCCTGCACCACCACCACACCGGCGAGGACGAGCTGCTGTGGCCGCCGCTGCGCGCGCTGCTCACCGCCGACGATCTGGCCCGCCTCGAGGAGGCGCAAGCCCAGCACACCGACATCGACCGCGCTCTCGAACGGGTCGGCCGCGCCCGGCAGCGCTGGACCACCGACGTCGACGACGCGAGTCGGGACTTGCTGATCACCGCGCTGGACGAGCTGCTGGGGCTGCTGGTCACGCACCTGGACACCGAGGAACGCGAACTCCTGCCGTTGGCTGCCGCCCACCTGACCCCGGCCCAGTGGGCCGCGGTCGGTGCGGCCGGAGCCGCGTCGGTGCCGAAGTCGAAGATGCTGTTGGTGTTCGGGATGTTCGCCTACGAAGGCGATCCCGACGTGCTGCGGACCATGCTCGAGTCCGCGCCGCCGCCGGCCCGAGGCATCGTGCCGTTGCTGGCCCCGCGGATCTACGCGCGCTACGCCCGCCGCCTGCACGGCACGCCCCGACCCTGACCGATCCCAACCACACCGATCCCAACCGCACCGATCCCAACCGCACCGAGGAGACCCCCGTGACCACCACCGAACTGCCGCACGCGCTCAACCGGGAATGGGCCGCCGCCTTCAATGCCGGCGATCTGGACACCCTGATGGGCATGTACGAACCCGACGCCGTGCTGGTTCCCGGCCCGGGCGCCGAGCCGGTTCAGGGCACCCGCGCCATCCGCGCCGCCCTGGAATGGTTCCTCGGCCTGGGCGGGACGCTGCACTTCACCCCCCGGCACTGGCTGGTCAGTGGCGACCTGGCCCTGAGCAGTGTTGCCTTCCACATGGAGGGCGGCCGCGACGCCGATGGCCGGCCCGTCGTGCTGCGGGGCGTCACCGCCGAGGTCCTCCGACGGCAACCCGGCGGCCGCTGGCAGTACGTCGTCGATCATCCTTTCGGCGGCGGCTCGCCGGACCTGCTCGATCCGGCCTGACGTTCGGGCCGCGGGCCGCCATGGAGAATCGGCCGCTAGAGTGATTGGCGTAGACCATTGCCGCTGGCCGAGGACCACGAGGGGCCGTCCGTGCTGAAGGTGCCGAAGTACTACCAGGTGAAGAGCCAGATCCTGGAGCTCATCGCCGGGTTGGCGCCCGGGTCCCCGGTGCCGACCGAACGCGAGCTGGCCGAACGGTTCGGCACCTCCCGCACGACGGTCCGGCAGGCCATCGCCGAACTCGTCGTCGACGGCCGGCTGGAGCGGACCCAGGGCCGTGGCACCTTCGTCGCCGAGCCCAAGTTGATGCAGGTCCGGCAACTGACCTCGTTCTCCCAGGACCTGCAGGAGGAGGGCTGGCAGCCGGGCAGCGTCCTGCTGGGGATCACCGAGCGGCCGGCCGACGAGCAGGTGGCCCGGCACCTGGGCATCGACCCCGGCGCGAGCTTCCACCGGGTGGAGCGGCTGCGCACCGCCGGCGACGAGCCGATCGCGCACGAGATCGCGCACCTGCCTGGCCCGTTGCCGGACCTGGGCAACGAGTTGCAATGGCGCGGTTCGCTCTACCGGACCCTGCGCGAGGTGTTCGGGATCGAGATCGCCGCGGTCGAGGACGTGGTGGAGACCGCGCTGGCCGACCCGGTCGAGGCGTCGCTGCTGGGGGTGGACACCGGGTTGCCGATGCTGCTGGTGCACCGCACGGGGTGGGCCGAGAACGGGCAGATCGTGGAGTGGACCCGGTCGGTGTTCCGGGGCGACCGGTTCCGCTTCGTCGCCCGGCACCGGCTCGGCGACGACGTGCCGCTGCCGATCGGGGCCGGCTGAGCGCCCCCGACGCCGGCCGACGAGCGGATCAGAGCGCCTCGGGCTCCGGGCCGAAGACGAAGCTGCGCCCGCTGACGTGGCTGGGCTGGATCCGCACGAACACCTGCTTGACGGTGGCCACCCATGGCCGCAAGCCAGAGTTGGCCGCGTCCTCGAAGTCCTCGCCCCATTCGGTCGGATGCGCGTGGCCCTTGACCACCACGCTCCATCCGGATTCCTGGTCGAATCCGTCGATCTCCAGGGCGACGACATCGTTGACCGTGAGCGCGGCCAGCTTGGTGCCCGGCGCCGTCCGGAACACCAGGGTGCCGCGCTGCACCACGTAGTTGATCGGGAAGATCTCCGGCTCGTTCCCGACGGCCAGGGCGAGGCGGCCGAACTGATTTCCGCGCAGCAGGTCCCAGCACGCGTCGGGAGCCATGGGGGTCACGGGGACGAGGGTCTCGGTCATGGACCGATGATGGTGGGCCGGATCCGCTGCGGCCAGTGACCTAAGTCCTGCCCTGCGTGAGCGCCTGGGTGATCAGCGCCACCCGGCGCAGCCGGTCCCGCCAGTACGCCGTCGCCTCGGCGCCGGCGGCCACCTCGTCGATCCGATCCGGATCCGGTGCCCGGGTGACGACCTCGAGCGCCCCGTCCACGGGCCGGGGCGGCCGGCCGCACACGTCGTCGGCCAGCAGCACGCCCGTGCCGAGCCCGCAGGCGTAGGGCAACTCGGGCAACGCCGCGGCCAGGGCGATGCCGGCGGTCAGCCCGACCGCGCTGTCCACCGCCGAGGACACCACCGCGGGCACTCCGGCGCCCTGCGCGATCCGCAGCGCCGCGCGCACCCCGCCCAGCGGCGCGACCTTGACGATGGCCACGTCGGCCGCGTCGGCCAGCCGCACCGCGGCCGGGTCGGCGGCCCCGCGGATCGACTCGTCGGCGGCGATCTTGGGCCGGACCCGCAGCCGCAGCTCGGCCAGCTCGGCCAGGGTGCGGCAGGGCTGCTCGACGTACTCCAGCCCCTCGGCGGCCTCGTCCAGCCGGGCGATGGCCGGGATCGCCTCGGCCACGGTCCAGGCCCCGTTGGCGTCGATCCGGATCGCCCCGGTCGGGCCGAGCGCCCGGCGCACCGCCGCCACCCGGTCCAGGTCGGCCGCCAGTTCCATCCCCGGGTCGGCCACCTTGACCTTGGCCGTCCGGCACCCCGACGCGGCGACCAGATCCGCCGCCCGGGCCGGGTCGATGACCGGGACGATGATGTTGACCGGCACCCGGTCGCGCCGCGGCTCGGGCCAGCCGACGGTGGCCGACTCGATCGCCGCCCGCAGCCACGGCACGCACTGCTCGTCGGAGTAGTCGCGGAACGGCGCGAACTCGCCCCAGCCGGCCGGCCCGGGCAGCAGCACGCCCTCGCGCACCGTCACGCCACGGAACCGGTGCACCATCGGCACCGAGAACACGCGGGCCCCGGCCAGCAGCTCGGCGGGCGAATCGGCCGGCCCGCGGTCCTCGGTCACGTCCCCATCGTGCCCGTCGGCAGCCCGATCGTCATGGCCACCCCACCCTCCGGGGCCGGGCCGGCAGTGATGGTGGCGCCGAGGCGTTGCAGCAGGCCGTGGGCCAGGGCCAGGCCCAGCCCGGCGCCGGTGGGTCGCCGCCCGCGGTAGCGGCGGTGCAGCTCCCCCGGCACGAACGCGACCGGATAGTCCTCGGCCGTCAATCCGGGGCCGCCGTCGCGTACCGCCAGCGTGGCCGCACCCGGTCCGGCGACCAGGGACAGCACCAGCACCTGGCCGGGCGCCAGCTGCCGCAGCGCGTTCTCGGCCAACCCGTCCAGCACCTGACGCAGCCGCCGCGGATCGGTCCGGGCCGGCACCGGATGCGACGGGACCTCGACGATCAGCGGGATGCCGGCGGCCTCGCAGCGGGGGCGCCAGACCCGGGCCATCTCGGTCAGCAGGGCGGTCAGGTCGACCGGCTGGACGTCCAGGGTGAACTGGTCGGCGCCCAGCCGGGCCAGGTCGAGCAGGTCGCCGACCAGCCGGTTCATCCGCGCGGCCTCGGCGCCGATGCTCCGGCCGACCTCGGCCTGCTCGGCCGGGGCGACCAGGCCGTCGGCCAGGGCCTGCGCCTGCCCGCTGATCCCGGCCAGCGGGGTGCGCAGCTCGTGGGAGACCGAGGCCAGGAAGTCCCGTTGCCGGGATTCGCTGTGCTGCAACGCATCGGCCAGCTCGTTCACCGCGATCGAGACGTCGGCGACCTCCCGCGGTCCGGCGACCGGGACCCGCACGTCCCGGGCGCCGTGGCCCATGTCCCGGGCCAGGTCGGCGGTGCGCCGCAGCGGGGCCGACACCACCCGGGCGATCAGCAGCCCGATCAGCACGGCGGCGAGCAGTCCGGCCACCGCGGACCAGATGAGCCGGCCCTCCACGGTGCGCCGGGTCTCGGCGGCCACGTCGGCCGGGGTGACCAGGGCGAACCCGCCGGCGCCGGTCGAGCGGGCCTCCACCAGTTGCAGCTCGCCACCGGTCGTCGCCCGGCCCGACACCGACCGGCCGGCCACCGCCCCGGTCGCCCCGGCTTGTTGGGCGGCCCGGACCGCCACCGGGCTGGCGCCGGACAGGGTGCCGTCGGCGGCGATGAGCACGACCCGGGTGTCCTGACCGCCCAGCGCGGTCGCGGTCGCGGCCAGGACGGCGTCGGCCCGGGCCGGATCGGCGGTGATCTGCGCCTGCACCAGGTTCGCCCGGTCCGACAGGGCCTCGCTGGAGATGTCCAGCAGGCTGCGGCGCACCAGCAGCACCCCGGCCACCGCGGCCACCGCGGCGACCAGCACCGCGACGGCGATCACCAGCAGGGTGACCCGGACGGCCAGGGACGTGCGGGCCCGCCCGCCCGCGCCGCTCACCGCGGCGAGACGGCTTCGGGCCGGTCCTCGGCCGAGTAGCCGACTCCCCGGACGGTCCGGATGGGGCTGGCCGTCCCCAGTTTGGCGCGCAACGCGGCGACGTGGACGTCCACGGTGCGGGCCCCGGCGGCACTCGCGTACCCCCACACCGAGCTGAGCAGCCCGGCCCGCTCGAACACCCGGCCCGGATGCCGGGCCAGGTGCACCAGCAGGTCGAACTCGGTCGCCGTCAGGTCGACCGGACGGGGTGCGGGCTCCCCCGGTCCCGGTTCGACCCAGACCCGGCGCCGGCCGGGATCGATCCGCACCCGGCCCACCTGCAGGGTGGTCCCCCCGGCCGCCGCCGGGCCGCCGGTCCGGCGCAGCACCGCCCGCAAGCGGGCGACCAGTTCGCGCGGGTTGAACGGTTTGACCAGGTAATCGTCGCCGCCCAGTTCCAGACCCAGGATGCGATCGACGTCCTCGTCGCGGGCGGTGACGAACAACACCGGGGTCCAATCGCCGGCCTCGCGCAGCCGCCGGCACAGGTCCAGCCCGTCCATGTCCGGCAGCCCGATGTCGAGCACCACGGCGGTGGGCCGGTCGGTCCGGACGGCGGCCAACCCCTCTTGGCCCGTGCGGCACCACCGGACGCCGAAGCCGGCGGCGGTCAGGTAGCGGCGGATGACGTCGGCGATGACCGACTCGTCCTCCACCACCACGACTAGCCCCCGATCAGCACCCCGATCGGCACCGGCGTCGTCATGTGCGGCCATGGGTCAACCTTGACCGGTCCCGGCCGATGCGGCCAGCAGACACGTCCTAACTGCAATGCGCCTGCTGGACGGCCTGCAGGTCCGCGACGATCGTGGCCGCCGGGTCCTTGACCTGTGAGCGCAGGGCGGCCGCGTCGGCCAGGAGCTTGGACAGCTCGGGGTTGCTGGTGGCCAGCGCCTGCGATTTGGCCTGCAGCCAGGCGACCGAGCCCCGGGTGTTCGCGTCGCCGTCGAGGAGGGTCTGCAGCTTCTGCCGGCGTTGCAGGGCCTTGTCGATCCGGTCGCAGTATTTGGGCTTGTCGGTGCCGGTGGCCGCCTGGGTGGCCGAGACCGCCTGGCCGGTGACCGGTTGCGCGGCCGCGGGACCGGCCAGGGCCACCGTCGCGGCCATCGCGGTGGCCGCGACGCCTCCCGCCAGCACGCTCCAGATCGCCTTCTTCGCCATCGTCGTCCTCCTTGAACGGCCGGACTCGCGCCCGGATCGGTATCAACACCAGTGACCTTGGGCGCCGGGTTTGCAGCGACGGTCCGGGAACTGTTCAGGTTCGATGAAGACGGGCAGCCCGCCGGCTTGCCTTGACCCGGGCGTCAATGTCTACCGTCGGGGTCATGAGGATGCGCGTCCTGAGGATCGGGCCATGAGGATCGGGCCATGAGGATCGGGGAAGCGGCCCGGCGGGCCGGCACGACGACCCGGGCCCTGCGCTTCTACGAGTCGCAGGGGCTGTTGGATGCCGATCGGTCGGCCAACGGGTACCGCGAGTACGACGAGCGCGACGTACGGGTGGTGGTGGAGATCCGTTCGCTGCAGGCCGAGGGGTTGAGCCTGGAGGAGACCCGGCCGTTCGTCGAGTGCCTGCGGGCGGGCCACGACGCGTCCGACTCGTGCGCCGATTCCTTCGAGATGTACTCCCACAAATTGGCCGAGGTCGACGCGCAGATCGAACGACTGCAGGCGATCCGGGCCGCCCTGCTCACCCGGCAGGCCGCCGCGGCCGCCCGCGCCATCGTCGGCTGCCGCGCCCCCCTGGACCTGAATGTGGACCGAGAAAGGCCATCGTCATGATCACCGAGACCGAACTGGTGCGTTCCGTCACCGACGAGAATTTCGCCGACCAGGTGCTGGCCCGACCGGAACCGGTGCTGGTCGACTTCTGGGCGCAGTGGTGCCCGCCGTGCCACATGATCGCGCCGGTGCTGGCCAAGATCGCGGCCGAACGAGCCGGCACGCTGACCGTCCGCACGATCGACAACGATGCGAACCCGGTGACCGGAGCCCGGTTCCGGGTCATGTCGCTGCCGACGCTGATCCTGTTCGTGGCCGGCGAGCCGGTCGCGACGTTCGTCGGGGCCCAGCCCAAGGCCCGGCTGCTGGCCCGCATCGACGACGCGTTGCGCTGACTCAGGCCGGCTCGCGGCGCACCGCGCCCGGGCCGAGCCGGCCGGCCACCGCGCGGCTGGTGTCCAGGTCGTGCCCGGCCGCGCACCGCAGGACCAGGCGGACCGGCTCGCCGCAGTCCCGGTGGGCGAACTCGACCGGCGGCCCGGCCTCGTCGGCCAGATAGCGATTGCCCCACTCCTGCAGCGCGATCAGCACCGGGTACAGATCCAGACCCTTGTCGGTTAGCCGATATTCGTGGCGTTCGCGCTGGCCGGGCACCCGGTAGGGCACCCGCCGCAGGACCCCGTCGTCGACCAGCCGGCGCAGCCGGTCGGTGAGCACCTGGCGTGGGATGGCGGTGCGCAAGGTCATGTCGTCGAACCGGCGGATGCCCTGGAACACCTCGCGCAGCACGATCAGCGACCAGCGGTCGCCCATCACGTCCAGGCTTCGCTGGATGGTGCAGTTGTCGACCGACCACTGCAGGGCTTCAGGCGCGGACATTCTCCGATCGTCAGCCCCCTGGGTCTACTTGTCAAACTCAGCTCGGCGTGCGACGCTGCGTTCATGACGCAGACCCAGACCCCCGCCGAGCGCACCCGGGAGCACCGCTGGGTGGACCCGGCGATCGCGCTGGCTTCCCTGTCCCGGCTCAGCGGCCTGGAATTCCTGCAGGAGATGACCGCCGGCCGGGTGCCGTCGCCGCCGATCTCCTCGACCCTGGACTTCGCCGACTTCACCGTCGAGCCGGGCCGGGTGACCGTCGAGCTCGACCCGGCCGAGTTCCACATGAACCCGCTGGGCACGGTGCACGGCGGGGTGATTGCCGCACTGCTGGACACCGCCTGCGCGTGCGCGGTGCACACCACCCTGCCGGCCGGCACCGGCTACACCAGCCTGGACCTGAACACCCGATTCCTGCGTCCGGTGCGGGCCGGCGGCGGCCGGATCCGGTGTGTCGGCACGGTATTGACCTCAGGCTCGCGCACCGCCACCGCACAGGCCCATCTGCTCGACGCCGGGGACCGGCTGCTGGCCCACGCCACCTCCTCCTGCCTGATCTTTCCCATCGCCGGCTGAATTCAGCGGCCGGCGGCGGACGGAACTGGCAGACTCCGCCGGGTGCTGCTGACGATCACCACCACCCACCGACCGGCCGACGACCTGGGCTACCTGCTGTTCAAGCACCCCGGCCGGGTGCAGTCGTTCACCGAGTCGATGGGCACGGCGCACGTGTTCTACCCGCAGGTGGGGGCGGACTCCTGCACCGCGGCGCTGCTGCTGGAGGTCGACCCGATCCGGCTGGTCCGGCGCGGGAAGGTGCGTGACGCCGACGGTTTCGCGCTGGGCTCGTACGTCAACGATCGGCCGTATGCGGCCGGCAGCATGCTCGCGCTGACCCTCAAGAGCGTCTTCGGCACGGCCATGACCGGCCGGTGCGCGGCCCGGCCCGAGCTGGCGGCCACGGCCATCCCGCTGCAGATCCACCTGCCCGCACTGCGCTGCCTGGGCGGCGCGGACCTGCTGGGCCGGCTGCTGGAGCCGCTGGGCTGGCAGATCGAGGCCACCGCCGTCGATCTCGACCCGGTCGCCCCGGAGTGGGGCCGCTCCCCGTACCTGGACGCCCGGCTGACCGGGGAGCTGCGGCTGGCCGATGCCCTGCGCCAGCTGTACGTGCTGCTGCCGGTGCTCGACGACGCGAAGCACTACTGGGTCTCCGACGACGAGGTCGACAAGCTGATCCGGGCCGGCGAGGGTTGGCTGGCCGGGCATCCGGAGAAGGACCTGATCACCCGCCGCTACCTGGCCCACCAGGGCACGCTGACCCGCACCGCCCTGGCCCGGCTGGCCGAGGTCGACGAGGCCACCCCGGCCGAGTTCGACGACGCCGAACCGGCGCCGGAGCAGCCTGAACGCCCGGTGCGGCTCGCCGAGTTGCGCCGCGGCGCCGTGCTCGCCGCCATCCGGGCCACCGGCGCCCGAACGGTGGGCGACTTCGGCTGCGGCGAGGGCGCTCTCGTGCGGGACCTGCTGGCCGACGGGTCGCTGGAGCGGATCGTGGCCGTCGACGTGTCCACCCGGTCGCTGCAGATCGCCGCCCAGCGGCTGCATCTGGACCGGATGAGCGAGTACCAGCGCGCCCGGCTGGAGATCTTCCAGTCCGCGCTGACCTATCGCGACGATCGGCTGTCCGGCCTGGACGCCGCCGTGCTGATGGAGGTGATCGAGCACGTCGACCCGCCGCGACTGGCCGCGCTGGAGCGGTGCGTGTTCGGTTTCGCCGCGCCCGGTGCGGTCATCGTCACCACCCCGAACGCCGAGCACAACGTGCGGTTCGAGTCGCTGGCGGCCGGCACGATGCGCCACCGGGACCACCGCTTCGAATGGACCCGGGCCCAGTTCCGGGCCTGGGCCGACCGCGTCGGTGACCAGTTCGGCTACCACGCTCGATGTGTCGCCGTCGGCCCGGACGTTCCGCAGGTGGGTCCGCCGACCCAGCTGGCCATCTTCACCAGGAGTGCCGCATGACCCGCGAACTGGCCGTGCCGGAGCTGAGCCTGGTCGTGCTGATCGGCGTCAGCGGATCGGGCAAGTCGACGTTCGCCCGCACCCATTTCCGGCCGACCGAGGTGATCTCCAGCGACTTCTGCCGGGGGCTCGTCGCCGACGACGAGAACGACCAGGCGGCCACCCCGCTGGCGTTCCAGCTGCTGGACTACATCGCCGGGCTCCGCCTGGCCGCCGGCCGGCTGACCGTTGTCGACGCGACGAACGTGCAGCCCGAGGCCCGGCGCCGGCTGGTCGCCCTCGCCCGCGAGCACGACGTGCTGCCGGTGGCCATCGTGCTGGACGTGCCGGAGCGAGTGGCCCTGGACCGCAACGCCTCCCGACCCGACCGTGACTTCGGCCCGCACGTCGTGCGGCGGCAGCGCGATCAGCTGCGGCGGGGGCTGCGCGGCCTGCAGCGGGAGGGCTTTCGCACGGTGCACACCCTGCGCGGGGTGCCGGAGATCGCCGAGGTCACCATCACCCGCACCCGGCTCTACAGCGACCGGCGCGACGAGCACGGCCCGTTCGACGTGATCGGCGACGTGCACGGCTGCCGCGCCGAACTGGAAACCCTGCTGCAGGACATGGGTTATCAGCTGATCCGGGACGAGCGGGGACGCCCCGTCGACGCCCGCTGCCCGGGCCGGCGGGCGGTGTTCCTGGGCGATCTGGTCGACCGCGGGCCGGACACCCCGGGTGTGCTGCGGCTGGTGATGGGCATGGTGGCCGCCGGCCACGCGCTGTGCGTGCCGGGCAACCACGAGCACAAACTCGTGCGCGCGCTGTCCGGGCGCAACGTGCAGGTGACCCACGGGCTGGCCGAGTCGCTGGCCCAGCTGGCCGCCGAGACACCCGAGTTCCGCGACCAGGTGCGCACCTTCCTGGACGAGCTGATCAGTCATTTCGTGCTCGACGACGGCAAGCTCGTGGTCAGCCACGCCGGGGTGATCGAGAAGTACCAGGGCCGGGCGTCCGGCCGGGTGCGCTCGTTCTGCCTGTACGGGCAGACCACCGGGGAGACCGACGAATTCGGGCTGCCGGTCCGCTATCCGTGGGCCCAGGAGTACCGCGGCCGGGCCATGGTGCTCTACGGGCACACCCCGGTCCCGGAGCCGGAGTGGATCAACAACACGATGTGCCTGGACACCGGCTGCGTGTTCGGCGGCCGGCTGACCGCGCTGCGCTACCCGGAGCGGGAGCTGGTGTCGGTGCCGGCCGCGCGGGTCTACCACGAACCGGCCCGGCCGTTCGCCGCTAACGCGCAGGCGGCCACCGCCGGGACCATCGTGCGGGACCCGGAGGTGCTGGACATCGCCGACGTCACCGGCCGGCGGGTGCTGGAAACCGGCTACCTGTCGAAGATCTCGGTTCGTGAGGAGAACGCGGCGGCCGCCCTGGAGGTGATGAGCCGGTTCGCCGTCGACCCGCGCTGGCTGCTGTACCTGCCGCCGACGATGAGTCCGGTGGCGACCTCGGCGCAGCCGCCGTGGCTCGAACACCCGCACCAGGCGTTCGAGTACTTCCGCGGCGAGGGCGTGGACCAGGTGGTGTGCCAGGAAAAGCACATGGGCTCGCGGGCGGTGGCCCTGATCTGCCGGTCGGCCACGGTGGCGGCCGACCGGTTCGGCGCCGCCGGCGAGCTCGGGCAGGTCTGGACGCGCACCGGGCGGGCGTTCTTCCCGGCCGCGCTGACCGCCGCCCTCGTCGATCGGCTGCGGGCAGCGGCCGAGAAGGCCGGCCTGTTCGACGATCTCGGCGCCTCCTGGCTGCTGCTGGACGCCGAGCTGCTGCCCTGGAACGCCAAGGCCGGACAGCTGCTGCGCGAGCAGTACGCCCCGGTCGGGGCGGCCGCCCGGGCGGCGCTGCCGGCGGCCATCGGCGTGCTGGAGGCGGCGGCCGCCGCCGGTCGCGACGTCGGCGACCTGCTGGACCGGACCCGGCGGCGGGCGGCCAACGCGCAGGCGTTCACCGACGCCTATCGCCGGTACTGCTGGCCGACCGACGGGCTGGACGGGGTGCGGATCGCCCCGTTCCAGGTGCTGGCCAGCGACGGTGCGAGCTATCAGGGCCGTCCGCACGCCTGGCACCTGGCGCAGGCCGACCGGCTGGCCGCGGCCGACCCCAACCTGGTCACCACGACCGCCCGGCAGATCGTCGACACCACCGACGAGGACTCGATCGCGGCGGCGACCGCCTGGTGGATCGAGCTCACCGGACGGGGCGGCGAGGGCATGGTGGTCAAGCCGGCGGCCAACCTCACCCGCGGCCGGCGGGGCCTGGTCCAGCCGGGCCTGAAGGTGCGCGGCCGGGAGTACCTGCGCATCATCTACGGCCCCGACTACACCGAGCCGGTGCACCTGGACCGGCTACGGGAGCGGCAGCTGGGACACAAGCGCTCGCTGGCCCAGCGGGAGTACGCGCTGGGCCTGGAGGCGCTGGACCGGCTGGCCCGCGACGAGCCGCTGTGGCGGGTGCACGAGTGCGTGTTCGCCGTGCTGGCGCTGGAGTCCGAACCGGTCGATCCGCGGCTGTGACCGCCGCCCCCGGCACCGGCCGGGGGCACGGCATGGGTCGGCATGGACTCGGTGCCGCCTCGTAGGCTGCTGGCCATGAGTGCGCCGGTGAGTGAGATCTTCGACCCCACCCAGTGGCGGGAGGTCGAGGGCTTCGACTTCACCGACATCACCTACCACCGCCATGTCGGGACCCGGCCGGCCGGCGGAACCGGAGACGAGCAGGCCCGGGTCGATCTGCCCACGGTCCGGATCGCCTTTAACCGCCCGGAGGTGCGCAACGCGTTCCGCCCGCACACCGTCGACGAGCTGTACCGGGCGCTGGACCACGCCCGGATGACCAGCTCGGTCGGCTGCGTGCTGCTGACCGGGAACGGACCCAGCCCGCGGGACGGCGGCTGGGCCTTCTGCTCCGGTGGCGACCAGCGCATCCGCGGCCGCAGCGGCTACCAGTACGCCACCGGAGACACGGCGGAGACCGTCGATCCCGCCCGGGCCGGCCGGCTGCACATCCTGGAGGTCCAGCGGCTGATCCGGTTCATGCCCAAGATCGTCATCGCCGTCGTGCCCGGCTGGGCGGCCGGCGGCGGCCACTCGCTGCACGTCGTCGCCGACCTGACCCTGGCCAGCGCCGAGCACGCCAAGTTCAAGCAGACCGACGCCGACGTCGGCTCGTTCGACGCCGGATACGGCTCGGCCTACCTGACCCGGATGGTCGGCCAGAAGTTCGCCCGGGAGATCTTCTTCCTCGGTCAGGAGTACTCGGCCCAGGAGATGTTCGCGATGGGCGCGGTGAACCGGGTGGTGCCGCACGCCCAGCTGGAGACGGTCGCGCTGGAGTGGGCGGCACTGATCAACGGCAAGTCGCCGACCGCGCAGCGGATGCTCAAGTACGCCTTCAACCTGGTCGACGACGGGCTGGTCGGCCAGCAGCTGTTCGCCGGCGAGGCGACCCGGCTGGCCTACGGCACCGACGAGGCGGTCGAGGGGCGGGACGCGTTCCTGCAGAAGCGCACCCCGGATTTCACCGGCTACCCCTGGGCCTACTGACTTGGCCCGGGCCCTGCAGCTGCTGCCGCTGCCGACCGGCGACGCGGTGCTCGACCTGCTCCCCCGGTTGGCCCGGGCCCTGGCCGGGGACGGTCCGGCGTTGCTCCCGGTGCCGGCCGGGGACAACCCGGCCGCCGCCCGCGCGGCCCGGGCGCTCCTGCTGGACGGGGCGCTGGCCCCCGGCGAGGACGACCCGGACGACCCGACGGCCTTCGTCGTCACCACCTCGGGTTCGACCGGCGCCCCCAAGGGCACGCTACTGCCGGCCGGCGCCCTGCTCGCCTCGGCCCGGGCCACCCGCCGCGTGCTGGCCGGAGGCGGGCCGGCCGAGGATGGACCGACCGAGGCCGGACCGACCGAGGACACCCGGCCGGCGCACTGGTTGCTGGCCCTGCCCGCCCACCACGTGGCCGGGCTGCAGGTGCTGCAGCGCTCGCTGGTCGAGGGCACCACACCGACCGTGCTGGACACCGCGACGCCGTTCACCCCGGCCCGGTTCGCCGCCGCGGCCGCCGCGATGCCGGCCGGGGTGCGGTTCGTCTCCCTGGTGCCCACCCAGCTGCAACGGATCCTGGCCGACCCGGATCCGGCGGCCGCGACCGCGCTGGCCGGCTTCACCGCCGTCCTGGTCGGGGGAGCCCCGGCGCCGCCAGCGCTGCTGGACCGGGCCGCCGCGGCGGGGGTCCGGGCCGTGACCACCTACGGCATGAGCGAGACCTGCGGCGGCTGCGTCTATGACGGTCGGCCCCTGCCCGGGGTCACCGTGAGCACCGACGAGCACGGCCGGATCAGCCTGGCCGGGCCGGTGGTCGCCCGGGGGTACCGCGGCCGGCAAGGCGACCCGGCGTTCGACCGCGATCCGGCCGGCGCCCGCCGGTTCCGGACCGACGATCTCGGCGGGCTCGTGGACGGGCGGTGGCGGGTCCTGGGCCGGGTCGACGACGTGCTCATCACCGGCGGGGTCAAGATCGCGCCGGCCGGGGTGGAGGCGACCCTGGCCGCCGCCCCCGGGGTGGCCGACGTCCTGTTGACCGCGGTGCCGGACGCCGAATGGGGGCAGCGGCTGGTCGCGCTGGTGGTCCCGGCCGGGCCGCTCGATGCCGGGGCGCCCGACCTGGACCGGCTGCGGGCCGACGCCCGGTCGGCGCACGGTCCGGCGGCGGCGCCCCGGATGCTGGTGCTGGTCGACGCGCTGCCGCTGCGCGGCCCCGGCAAGCCCGACCGGGTGGCGGCCCGTGAGCTGGCCGGCCGCGCCGTGGCCGCGCACCCGGGCGTGCCGGTGGTGGACCTGCGGGAGCGGCGATGAGCCCGGCCCGGTTCACCCGCGCCCAGCTCGAGTCGTTCCACGGCGCCCGGGTGGACGACCTGATCGAGCCGGGCGTCCGGCTGCTGTTCGTCGGCATCAACCCGGGGCTGTGGACGGCCGCCGCGAACGCCCACTTCGCCCGGCCGGGCAACCGGTTCTGGCCGGCCCTGCAGCTGGCCGGCATCACCCGGGAGCGGATGGACGTCAGCGGCGGCATGGCGCCGGCCGACCGGGCCGAGCTGGTCGGGGCCGGCATCGGCATCACCAACCTGGTCCCGTTCGCGACGGCCCGCGCCGACGAGCTGACCGGCGAGCAGATCCGGCAGGCCGCGGGCACGCTGACCGCCACCGTGCAGCGCGTCCGGCCGGCCGTGGTCGCCGTGCTCGGCCTGACTGCCTACCGGCAGGCCTTCGGCCGGCCCAAGGCCCGCCCGGGCCGGCAACCGGAGGACCTGGGCGGCGCCCAGCTGTGGGTGCTGCCCAACCCCAGTGGGCTCAATGCCCACGAGACCGCCGCCTCGCTGGGCGTCGCCTACCGGGAACCGGCGCTGGCCGCGGGCGTGCCGCTGGTCCGCTGACCGCCATCCCCTCCCCCGGCTTCGCTGATCAAAGCCGCGCAATCCGGCGAAATTGTGGGCCGATCGCGCGGCTTTGATAAGCCGACCAGGGGGCGCCAGCCCGGGGGCGGACCGGGCGTGGCCGCGATCCCGGTCACGGTGGTGCCGGTGGGGCCGGCGATGGGCGCGCGAGCACGTAGGGTCGATCCACGTGGCAACAGCTCAGCAGTGGATCCAGGCCGCCCGACCCCGCACCCTGCCCGCGGCGATCGCACCGGTCCTGGTCGGCGTCGGCGCCGGCATCGACCTGGGCGCCTTCTCCTGGCTCCGCGCGGCGCTGGCCATGGTGGTCTCGCTGAGCCTGCAGGTCGGCGTCAATTACTCCAACGACTACTCCGACGGCATCCGCGGCACCGACGAGGTGCGGGTCGGGCCGGTCCGGTTGGTCGGCGCCCGGCTGGCCGCGCCGAGCACGGTGAAGCGGGCCGCCTTCCTGTGCTTCGGGATCGCCGGCGTGGCCGGGCTCGCGCTGGCCGCGATGACGTCCTGGTGGTTGGTCCCCGTGGGCCTGGCCAGTGTCGCCGCGGCCTGGTTCTACACCGGCGGCCCCAAGCCCTACGGCTACGCGGGGCTGGGCGAGATCTTCGTGTTCGTCTTCTTCGGCCTGGTCGCCGTGCTGGGTACGACCTACGTCCTGGCGCTGACCATCTCCCTGTACGCGGTGATCGCGGCCATCGGCATCGGGCTGCTGGCCTGCGCGTTGCTGATGGCCAACAACCTGCGCGACGTGCACACCGACGTCGAGGTGGGCAAACGCACCCTGGCCGTGTTGCTGGGCGAGCCGTTGAGCCGCAAGGTGTTCGCGCTGATGATCGGCGGAGCGTTCCTGGCCGCTCTGGTGCTGGCGCCGACCCACCCCTGGTGCCTGCTGGTCCTGCTGGCGGTGCCGCTGGCCGTTCCGCCGACCCGCGCCGTGCTGGCCGGGGCCAAGGGCCGAGACCTGATCACCGTGCTCGGCCAGACCGGCCGGCTCGAGTTCGTCTATTCGGTGCTGGTCGGCGCCGGGCTGGCCCTGCAAGCCTGGGTGTGAGGGTGCCGGCGGCCCCGCCCGCCGGCAGTTGATCATGGGCAGAGTGCCGTTCTGGCAGCGCCAGAACGGCTCTCTCCCCATGATCAACACGGAGTCGGCGTGGTGCCCATGATCAACTCGAGTCCGGGGGACGGAGCGCGGCGGGCCGGACTGGCACCATGGGCGGATGTTCATCGCCGGGACCGAGCGGTGGAAGGTCGTGCTCGTCGAGCCGGAGGCGCTGCGGATCGCGCTGTACGTGCGCGACGCGGCCGGCCTCACCCCGCACACCGACCCGGAGATCCCGCCGCTGGACCCGTCCTGGCAGTGGCAGCCGGTCTGGTCCCGCCGGCCCGTGGAACCGGCCGAGCCGCGGGGGCTGCGGCTGCTCACCCGGCGCGAGGTCGATCCGGCCGTCGCCGCCCACCAGTGGGCCCGCTGGTGGGAGCACCTGCTGGACGCCGGTTCGGCCGCGATCGACGACCTGCGCCCACCCCACTTTCCGGCGTTGCTGCACGTCCCCGACCTGCGCGCACTGGTCGAACGGCACTATCACCAGGCCTGTATCTGGTCCGACAGCCTGGGCGGTGACCCCCGGATCCGGCACGCCCACGCCGCCCCCGGACCGGGCCTCAACGCCCTGATCGCCGAGCTGCCCACGCTGCTCGGACGGCCCCCGCACGACTTCTCGATCCGGGTCAGCGTGATCGGGGTGCAGTCCAAGCAGGCCTGGGTGCTGCGGCCCGACCACTTCCTGCTGACCCGCCGGCTGACCTTCGACCTGGAGAACTCGCTGGACTGGCTGCGCCGCCGCATCCTGGCCGTGGCCTGAGCCGCCCGCCGGTCAGGCCTGGATCCACTCCGTGGTCACGGTGAAGCGCTCGAGCACGCTCTGGTTCGGGATGACGCCCAGGCCCGGCCCGGTGGGCACGGTGATCTGGCCGTCGTCCATCACGAACGGATCGGTGATGTCCTGCTCGTAGAACCGGTCGGAGGCCGAGATGTCGCCGGTCAGGGTGAACCCGGGCAGCGCGGCCAGGGCCGCGTTGGCCGCCCGGCCCAGCCCGGTCTCCAGCATCCCGCCGCACCAGACCGGAATGCCGTTGGCCCGGCAGATGTCGTGGATCTGCTTGGCCGCCAGGTACCCGCCGACCCGGCCGGCCTTGATGTTGATCACCGAACACGACTTCAGCGCGATCGCGTCCGCCGCCGCCCGCGGCGAGACGATCGATTCGTCCAGGCAGATCGGGGTGCGCACCAACGTCGCCAGCTCGGCGTGCTGACGCAGGTCGTCCTCCGGCAGGGGCTGTTCGATCAGCAGCAGGTCGAAGGCATCGAGCCGGCGCAGCACCCGCGCGTCGGCCAGCGTGTAGGCCGCATTGGCGTCCACCTGCAGCGGGATCAGCTCGCCGAACCGCTCCCGGACGGCCTCCACCGGGGCGACGTCCCACCCGGGCTTGATCTTGAGCTTGATCCGCACGTAGCCGTCGGCCAGGTAGTCGGCGACGACGTCCAGCAGGGTCGCAATCGACGGCTGGATGCCGACCGAGACCCCGGCCGGCACCGTCGGCCGGGTCGCGCCCAGGTAGCCGGCCATGGACTGCCCGGTGCCCCGCAGCTGCGCGTCCAGCACGGCCATCTCCAGCGCGGCCTTGGCCATCCGGTGCCCGACGAAGGGCTCCAGCAGGGCATCGACGGTCTCGGCGGTGATGTCGGTGCCGGCGGCCGAAGCGCGCAGCAACCGCGGCAGCAGGAAGGTGCGCAGCATCGCCGCGGCGGCCTCGGCGTACTCGGAGCTGTAGAGCGGCAGCTCCATCGCCACGCACTCGCCCCAGCCCTGGACCTCGGTCGGCCGCCGGTCCCCACCGACGGTGCCGATCACCCGGACCAGGACGGCCACCCGGTCCTCCTCCACCCCGAACGAGGTCTCGAACGGCGTCACCAACGGCATCCGGATCGTCCGCAGCTCGGCTCCCGTCAGCTTCATGCCGGTCCCTTCCCTTCCAGGACATACCAACCGGATCGGGCGAATCCGGTGATCCGCCGGGCGTCGTCGGCCATCGCCGCGCCGAGTACGGACCGCACCGCCAACCGCCAACGCAGGGCCTGCGCCGGGTCCGTCCGGCGCAGCGCCTCGATGTCGGCGGGCACCCCGATCAGCAGCGGACCGGTCGCCCCACCGGCGGATTCGGCCCGGGCCGGCTCGCCGTCGTCGCCGACCGCGAGCGCCACCGTCGCACCGGCCGACCGCAGCGCGTCCACGTCGGGTCCGTCGGTCCCGGGCCGACCGGCGAGCACCGGCGCGGCGGCCGCCCGCACCTCGGGCGAGCGCAGGTCCCACTCGACGTCGGCCCGGTCGGTCGGCTGACCGCGATTGGGCCCGTCGTCCATCGGTCCGTAGAAGTCGACCAGGTAGCGCCGGGGCCGGGCACCCAGCCGGGTCACGTTGAAGAACGCGTTGCGGGCGATCAGCGGGTCGTAGGTCCAGGTGACCCGGCCCACCCCGTGGGCCAGGGCCCAGGCCCGCTGATGCCACTTGATCGCGGCGCCGACGCCGGCTCCCGCGCCGGGCAGCACCCCGGTGATGTGCGAGTGCAGTGAGCCGCCGGGCGGTGAGCCGAAGAAGGCGACGCTGGCGGCCACCAGCTCGTCGGCGCGCGGCCCGTCGGTGGCGTAGGCGCCGACCAGGTAGTTGCCGGCGTGTCCGAGCGCCCGCAGCAGCGACGGCCGCACCTCCGAGACCTCCCCCGGTGGGATCTGCCAGATCCGGTCCAGCAGGGCGCAGGCGGCCGTCATCTCGGCCAGCGTGTCCAGTTCCCTGATCTGCACCGACGCCCGGGCGGCGGCGGCCCGGGCGACCGCGAACGCCTCGCTCACCCGGGCTCCCGCGCGGCGGGTTCGGGGCCTGCCAGCTCCTGGATCAAGGCGGCCAGCAGCACCGTCCGCGGCCCGATCGCGTCCAGCCGCACGTGCTCGTCGGCCGCGTGCGCGCCGCCGCCGACGGCCCCCAGACCGTCCAGCGTCGGCACGCCGAGCGCGGCGGTGAAGTTGCCGTCCGACCCGCCACCGACCGATCGTTCGGCCAGCGGGCCCAGCCCTTCCCGGTCGGCCAGCCGGCCGGCGATGGCGAACAGCCCGGCCGCGCTCGACCTCGGCATCGGCGGCCGGTTGATGCCGCCCGCGACGGTCAGGGTGGCCCCGGGCACGGTCGGTGCCAGCGCCAGCATCGCGGCGTGCACCCGCTCCTGCTCGGCCGCGGTGCGGGCCCGCACGTCGATGTTCAGCACGGCCGCCGCGGGCACCGTGTTGGTGGTCGTGCCGGCCGCGGCGACCGTCGGCGTCACCGTCGTGCCCGCCTCCGGCGCCCCCAGCGCGCCCACGGCCAGGATCAGGTGGGCCAGCTCGACCGCCGCGTTGATGCCCTTCTCCGGTTCACCGCCGGCGTGCGCGGCCCGGCCGACGATCCCGATCCGGTACCAGGAGGTGCCCTTGCGCGCGGTCTTGAGGGCACCGCTCGGGCCGGCTCCTTCCAGTACCAGGCAGGCCCGCGCCCCGCGGGCGTGCTCCTCGATCAGGGCCCGTGAGGTCGGCGAGCCGATCTCCTCGTCCCCGGTGACCAGCAGGCACACGCCGGCCAGGTCGTGACCGCGCTCGGCCACGGCCGCCATCGCGTGGATCGCCATCGCCAGGCCGGCCTTCATGTCGACCGTTCCCGGCCCGCGAAGCACCGCCGGCGATCCGGCCTCGTCGATCGACCAGGGGTGTTCGGCCAGCGACCCGATCGGCCACACCGTGTCGTGGTGGGCCAGCAGCAGCACCCGGATCGGCCCGGTGCCGAACCGGAACGCCACGTGCTGACAGCCCTCGACGGTGAACCGCCGCGGCTCGACGCCCAGCCGCCGTGCACCCAGCGCGGCGATCAGGTCGGCGCTGGCGGCGACGGCGCCCAGGTCGGCCGAGGGGGACTCGCAGCGGACCAGCTGTTCCAGGTCGGCCAGCAGCTGCGGCAGCCGCCGATCCACCAGGTCGGCCAGCCCGGTCGGGGTCATGACCGCGTCCAGCGTCCGTCGGCCAAAAAGTCGCGGACCGCCACCCGGTACGGGGCCAGGTCCCAGCCGCGGGCGGCGACCCAGTCGTCGTCGAAGTAGGTCCCGGCGTAGCGGTCGCCCGAGTCGCACAGCAGCGTGACGATCGAGCCGTCCAACCCGTCATCGCGCAGGCCGTTGATCAGCTCCAGGCAGGCCCAGACGCTGGTGCCGGTCGACGGGCCGACCCGCCGGCCCAGGATCGTCTCCAACTCGCGCATGGTGGCCACCGAGGCCGCGTCGGGCACCCGGTGCATCCGGTCGACGATCGAGCCGATGAACGACGGCTCCACCCGGGGCCGGCCGATGCCCTCGATCCGGGACGGGGTCCCGGTCCGGGTCGGGTCGTCGTCGCGCCAGCCCGGAAAGAAGGCCGAGCCCTCCGGGTCGGCCACGCACAGCTGCGTCGGATGCCCCCGGTAGCGCAGGTACCGGCCGATCGTCGCGCTGGTGCCGCCGGTCCCGGCCCCGACCACCACCCAGCGCGGCACCGGGTGCCGTTCCAACGCAAGCTGCGCGAAGATCGACTCGGCGATGTTGTTGTTGCCGCGCCAGTCGGTGGCCCGTTCGGCGTAGGTGAACTGGTCCATGTAGTGGCCGTCGCAGGCGGCCGCCAGCCGGTGCGACTCGGCGTAGATCGCGGACGGATCCTGGACCAGGTGGCACCGCCCGCCCTGGGCCTGGATCAGCGCGATCTTCTCCGGTGACGTGCTGGCCGGCATCACCGCGACGAACGGTAGCCCGATCATCCGGGCGAAATAGGCCTCCGACACCGCGGTCGAACCGCTGGAGGATTCGATGACGGTGGTCCGCTCGGTCAGCCAGCCGTTGCACAGCGCGTACAGGAACAGCGATCGGGCCAGCCGGTGTTTCAGTGAGCCGGTGACGTGGGTGCTCTCGTCCTTGAGATACAGATCGATGCCCGCCTCGGCGAAGCAGTCCGGCAGCGGGAACCGCAACAGGTGGGTGTCCGCACTGCGCTGCAGGTCGGCCTCGATGAGCCGCACTGCGTGGGCCAGCCAGGCCCGATCGGCCGGCCGGGACCGGTCCACCACGGCCACGCTGCCGCCATCCCCCGTGATCATGACGGGCAGCCTATGACGCCCGCTCCCCCTCGGCCGCCGGACGGTCGCCGGCCAGCGCGGCCCGCAGCCGCTCCCGTTCGGCCCGGCGCTGCGCCGACGAGGCCGCCATCGCCTCGTTGACCCGCCGCCGCGGGCCGGCGAACAGCAACCAGGACAGCGGCAACTGCACGATGATCGCGAACAACAGCGCCACGATGAACGGCATGAACAGCATGAGCAGGGCGGTGATGACGGCGATCAGGCCCAGGCGCAGGGCCGTGTAGACCAGGAGCGGCCCAACCAGGCCGACGGATCGCCCGGCGCCCGCCCCTGGAGTCGACCCCGGTGTCACTCCCGGGGCCTGGATGTCGGAGTCGGGAACGCCCGCTCCGATGGTCGTCGGGGGGCGGTCCGGTTCGATGCTGCTCACCCGGTCAGGGTATCGACCGGGTAGGTCAGGCGGTTCGGTCGTTTCGCCCCGGTCGCGACCGGGTACCACCGTGCTGACGCTTCCGCGGCGTCGAGCGGGCGATCTTCAAGTGTTGAGCGAGCGCAAGAAAATTCAGTGGACCCCCCTCGACTAAGCCAGGTGTCAATGTAGAATGGGACAAACGGTACGCCAGTTGACTTGGGACGCATCTGCGTGAGTGTGGTGTGGCACGTCCCGGCATCAGGCGGATGCCTCCGGGCAGCCGTTCGTCCGTCAAAACGAGGCCAGTCGGGGCCCGATGTGGAGGTGGCACGTGACCATGGAAATCACAGAGCGGTTGCTCACGCCGGGAGAGGTGGCCCTGATGTTCCGGGTCGACCCCAAGACCGTGACGCGGTGGGCATCGGCCGGACGCATTGGATCCATCCGGACGCCGGGCGGACACCGCCGGTTCCGCGAGTCCGAGGTCAGCGCGCTGCTGGCGGACCTGACCGTCGAAGCGCCGCGATCCACAGCCTGATCTGACCGGGGGCGGCACATCCCGCCCCGGGATTTCGCTCCGGCACATGCCCCGGATCGGCAGTTCGCCTGCCGACCGGGGCATTGTCGTCGGTCGCCGAGCCTGGTATCAGGGGCTGTTCCACTCACCCATATTGGGCAGGTCGCCCGCGCGCGGAAGTGCGTAGGCTGGACGGGAACGAGGAGGTAGGCCGATGTACATGCTCATTGCCATCGCCGTCACGGTACTGGTGATCGTTCTGGCTTGGCGTGGGATGGGCGCACGGACGCCGGGGGCGGAGCAGCCGGGTCATGGCGCCGGTCCCACGCGCGCGCCGCGACCGCGGCCGACGCGGACGGTCGCCCCGGACGACGACCCCGAATTTCTCAACGAGATCGACCGCAAGCTCCGCGGCGAGGACAAGAGTTCCTAACCGCAGTCGCTCACCGCGGGTGCTGACCGCGGCGAGCCCCGGGGTTGCGCCCAGTGGTCAGTTCAGTCCGGCGTAGGAGTGCAGGCCGGACACCACCATGTTGATGAAGAACAAGTTGAAGATCATCGACACGAATCCGAGCACGCAGATCCAGGCCGCCCGCTTACCCCGCCAGCCCGCCGTCGACCGGGCGTGCAGGTACGCGGCGTAGAACACCCAGGTGACGAAGGCGCAGGTCTCCTTCGGATCCCAGCCCCAGTAGCGTCCCCACGCCACCTCGGCCCACATGGCTCCGGCGATGACCGCGAAGGTGAAGATCGGAAATCCGACGATCGCGGTCCGGTAGGCAATCCGATCCAGCGTGACCATGGACGGCAGCACCGAGAGCATGGACCGGGACCGCACCGGGCTCGCCTCGTCGCCGCCGACCCCACCGGGCCCGACCGGCTGGGCATCCTTGGTCGCCAGCCGCCCGGACCGCTCCAGGCGAGCCCGGAGCAGGTACCCCACCGAGGCCGCCCCGCTGACCAGCAGGATGCTGGAGGAGATGGCGATGGTGGTGACGTGGATCCACTTCCAGTACGAGTTCAGCGCCGGCACGACCGGGGCCGCCGGCACGTACAGCTTGGTCCCGGCGACCACCGCGAGGATGACGACCGGCGTCAGCACGAAGGTGCCCAGCGTCCGGGCGCCGGTGCGGGCCAGCACGATCAACCAGGTGATCGCCGCCGCCGCGCAGATCATGGAGACGAACTCGTACATGTTGGCCAGCGGCAGCCGGCCCACGGCCAGCCCGCGGGTGACGATCGAGATCACGTTCGCGACCGCCCCGATCACGGTGACCACCACGGCGGCCCGGCCGAACCGGACGCCCCAGGGAGCCACCGGCGCCGACTCCACCCGGCCGATCACACCGGGGTCGATCGAACCCGAGCCACCGGCCCGGACCAGGGTGGCCCGGCCGCCGGCCATCGCCTCCGCCGGGTTCACCGCCCGCCGCGAGGCCAATTCGATGGCGTAGCAGACCAGGGCCACGATGTAGGCGGCCAACGCCGCCTCGAACGCCAGGTCGGAGATGTCGGCCCATAGCTGGCTCATCCGCACTCACCCATCTCTGCGCCCGCGCTCGGGCGAGTCACCGATTCACCACCGGCTGGTCGGCCAACGCCGCCAGACCGTCGAACTCTTCGCCGTACCCGGCCTGGTCGGTTCGGGCCAGCCCACCGACCTCTACTACCGTACGGTCGGCCCGGACCGGATGCGCATCGCCCCCGGCCGGGGGCGGCGTGAGCCGGAACCACACCCGCCGACGCTTGATCACCAGCGAGATCATCAGGCCGATCAGCAGGGTCACCGCGAACACCAGGGCCCAGCCCTGCGCCGGATCGAACGAGGTCTGCAGGGACACCCACTCGTTGTACCCGGTGAACGTGATCACGGTGCCGTCGTCCAGGGTGATCGACTCCCCCGGCATCAGGTTGGACCGGGCCTGCTTGACCAGCGCGCCCTTGTCGACCTGGTTGGTGTCGATGGAGAACACCGACTGCGACCGGCCACCCTCCATACCCAGGTCGCCTCGGTACACGTCGACGGCGACCCCGGGGTTGTTCGCGGCCGGGTAGCTGGAGGTCATGATCCCGCCGTGCAGGAAGACCGTCGGGGCGAAGATGCCGACGATAGCCAGCTGGTGCTTGCGGACGTCGTCACCGGTCACCCCGGGCGGGTCGAGAATCTTGACGGCCCCCTCGGAGGTGAAGTTCGGGTCGTTGGGGGTGGGCGCGAACGGCTGCGCGTAGTCGCGGACGGTGCCGTCGGGGAAGCTCACCTGGAAGTGCGGGGTGTAGCCGTGCCCGATCAGGTAGACCCGTTCGCCGTCCAGCCGCAACGGGTCGTTGACCTGCAGCGCGGCCGGGTCCCAGGCGTCCGTCCCGGCCTGGCTCCCGGCCTGGGAGCCGACCTCGGCGACGAAGCTGGTGGCCTGACCGGCCGGGGTGTACTCGGCGTCGAAGCTGCGCACGTCCAGGCAGAACGGCGAGAGCTGGGTGCCGTCGACCAGCAGGCCGGCCCGGAAGTTGTCGTAGGAGGCGGGCGAGGTGGAGCAGAACTGGGAGCCGACGTTGACGATGATCGACCCCTCGTAGCCGACCATCTTGCCCACCGCGATCGCGACCAGCAGGCCGAGCAGGGAGAAGTGGAAGATCAGGTTGCCCAGCTCGCGGACGAAGCCCTTCTCGGCCGAGAGGGTGACCGCGGGCGCCGCGCCGCCGGGCCGTTCCTCCACCCGGCGGGCCAGTCGCCAGCCGCGGAGCCCGGCGGTGATCCGGTCGGCGACCTCGTCGACCGAACCGGCGACCTCGCGCCGGTCGTGATGCGGCAGCCGGCCCAGGTTGCGCGGGGTGGCCACCGGCTGGGCGCGCAGCTGACCGAGGAACTCCCACAGCCGGGGGATCAGGCAGCCGACCAGCGAGGTGAACAGCAGCAGGTAGATGGCCGCGTACCAGGGTGAGCCGAAGACCTCGAAGAAGCCGAGCCGGTCCAACCAGGGACCGATCGTCGGATGGTCGGCGATGTACTGCGCGGTCTTGCTGGTGTTCAGCGACCATTGCGGCAGCAGAGCCCCGGGCAGCGACGCGACGGCCAGCAGGAACAGCAGGATCAGCGCCGTGCGCATGCTGGTCAGCTGCCGCCACACGTTGCGCAGGAAGGCCAGGACGCTGCGGATCAGGCCGGGCCGGGTCGGCGGCGCGGGTTCCGGGGCGGGGGCCGGGCGGGTCGGTGCGTGGGTCACAGCAGCGTCCCCACTCCGGCGATGCGGACCTGCAGCCAGGCGATGAACGAGCCCCACAGGCCGGTGAGCATAAGCAGTC
This sequence comes from Nakamurella multipartita DSM 44233, assembly GCF_000024365.1. Taxonomy (NCBI): domain Bacteria; kingdom Bacillati; phylum Actinomycetota; class Actinomycetes; order Nakamurellales; family Nakamurellaceae; genus Nakamurella; species Nakamurella multipartita. The sequence goes on along the minus strand of NC_013235.1, from coordinate 1,022,595 downwards.
CGAGCACGATCAGGGCGACGGCACCGACGATCTGGATGGTGCGGCTGTGCCGCCGCAGGACGGCCAGCGCGCCGGCCGCCCAGCTGAAGCCGAAGGCCACCGCGATGAACGGCAGGCCCAGACCCGCGCAGTAGAAGACGACCAAGGACAGGCCCCGCCAGGCCGAGCCGCCCCAGTCCGAGGCGCTGGCCAGGGACAGCACGCCGACCAGGGTCGGGCCCAGGCAGACCGTCCACCCGAAGGCGAAGACGGCGCCGAGCAACGGTGCACCCAGGTACCGGCCGGCCGGGCGCAGGTGCAGGCGCCGCTCGGCCTGCAGCGGGCGGATGAACCCGAGCATGGCCACCCCCATCACCACGGTGATGGCGCCGCCGACCCGCATCAGCGTCTCGGAGTTGGCCAGGACGGCTCGGGACAGGCCGACGACCACCACCGACTGGGCCAGGAAGACGACCGTGAAGCCGAGCACGAACAGGCAGGTGGCCAGGACCGCCCGGGCCCGAACCCCGGCCGGCACCCCGGTCTTCGCTCCGGACCTCGTCCCGGTCGACACCCCGGTGCGCACCGGACCGGTCCCCTCGACGCTCGCCGGGGACGTCGACCCGGGTGCCGCGGCCGTTTCAGCCCCGACCAGCGAGGCCAGGTAGGCCAGGTAACCGGGGACCAGCGGCACCACGCAGGGCGAGGCGAAGGACACCGCGCCCGCGGCCAGCGCGAGCAGCGCGGCCAGCAGGTACGGCCCGGAGGTGATGGTCTCGGTCATCGGCGGTCCGTCAGGCCTGTTCGGCGGCGATCGGCCCGATGACGTCGATCATTTCCTGCGCGTCGTCGATCGCCCGGAGCCAGATGTGGGCGACCCGGCCCTGCCGGTCGAGCACGATGGTGGAGGGGATGCCGCTGGCCGGGTACCCCGAGATCGCCAGCAGGGTGCGCATCGACGGGTCGTAGATCGAGGGATAGCTGACCTGCTTGCTGGCCATGAAGTCGGCGCCGGCCGACTTGGTGTCCTTGACGTTGACGCCCAGGAACTGCACCCCGGACGGCGCCAACGCGGTGGCCGCCTGCTCCAACGCGGGTGCCTCGGCCCGGCACGGACCGCACCAGGAACCCCAGAAGTTCAGCACGACGACCTTGCCGGCGAAGTCGGAGACCGCCACGGTGCCCTCGCCGGACAGGCTCTCGCCGGACAGGTTGGCCACGGTGCCGCGCTCGGCCGCCGGGTAGGAGAACTCGGTCTGGCCACCGGGTGAGACGAAGGTGAACGAGCCCCCGTAGACGGCGGCGTCGTTGCCGGTGCTGCAGGAGGCCAGCAGCAGGCTCACCCCGACGCCCAGGGCCGCCAGCGCGTGACGAAGCGAGCGTCGCGTGGTCATGCCGTTCCCTTCGTCGGCCGGCCGACCGGTTCCGCGTCGGGACCGGCGGCGGGATCGTTGACGGCGGGATCGTTGACGGCGGCGATGCCGGCCACCGGCTCGGCGTAGTCCACGCGGCTGAACACCCCGTCGACGAAAGTCAGGGAGGTCAGCGAGGCGACCGAGCACTGCCGGCGCCGCGGGTCGTGCCAGAGCCGGCGCCCCTCCAGGTACCGGCGCACGCTGACGATCGGCAGCTGGTGTGAGACCAGGACCGCCTCCTGGCCCGGCGCGGCCTGCACCGCGGTGTAGACCGCGGCCAGCATGCGATGCGCGATCTGCAGGTAGGGCTCGCCCCACGACGGGCGCAGCGGATCCCGCAGCCGCCGCCAGGTCGCCGGGCGGCCCAACGAGCCGAAGCCGAACGCGGTGCCCTCGAAGTCGTTGGCCGCCTCGATGATGCGGTCGTCGGTCACCACCGTCAGCCCGGTCAGGGCAGCCAGCGGTTGCGCCGTCTCCTGCGCCCGCTGCAGCGACGAGGCCGCCAGGTAGGCGATGTCGGCATCGCGCAGGTACTCGGCGACGCCCTCGGCCATGGCCCGGCCGGAGGCGGCCAGCCGGTACCCGGGGAGCCGGCCGTACAGGATGTTGTCCGGGTTGTGCACCTTGCCGTGCCGCAGCAGGTGCACGACCGTGGTCGCGCTCATGCCCGGCTCCCGCGGGCCCGAAGACCCCGGATCAGGGCCAGCACCGACAGGCCGGCGCCGAGCAGCGCGAGCGCGGCCGCGGTCAGCCAGGGACCGACGTAGCGGGTGATGGCGGTCGAGTCCGCGCCCGGCAGGAAGGCCGGCCAGGTGTCGGTGACGATCCCCCGCCGACCGCAGAACACGGCCAGGGCCAGGAACAGCACCGTGAGCAGGCCGGGGACGACGATGGAGCGCACCGGATTTGTCCCGCCGGTCGCCGCCGGGGCGGCCGGTGGGGCTGGTGAGGTCGTGGGAGCCTCCGGCAGGACACCGGCCCCGATGCTCGGGCCGTCCGACCCGCCCGGCGCGGTCACCCCGCGCGCCGGGCCTTGACCCGCGCGAAGTACACGCCGCCCTTTCCGATGAAGCACAGCATGACCGCGATGATCAGCATCAGCGAGGCGCCCAGGGTGAACAGGTTCGACACCTTGAACATCATGCTGAGCACCACCGACAGCAGCACCGCGACCACCAGGCCGGTCCGGCCCCAGCGGTTGCCCGAGCGCATGAACCAGGCCGCGGCCAGCGCGATCGCCCCGATGACGACCACCATGGCGCTGATCATGATGTTCTGCGTCCGCGCGCTCGAGATGGTCTCGGGCGTCAGCACGACGTAGGTCTTGCAGGTCTCGGCCTGGTTGGCGACGTCGGTGGACGCACCGGACGGCACCACCACGGCGTCACCGATGCCGCCGAACTGGGCGGTGCAGGCGGAGATGTCGGCGTTGTACTGGGCGACCGCCTGGTTGAGCTGATCGTCGGTGGTGAAGATGGAGTACGCACCGATCAGCACGAAGATCGCGCCGGCCGCGATGGCCAGCACCGTGGCGATGGTGACCGTGTTGGGGCGCACCAACGGCGCCCCGTCGTCGGGCGGCAGGGGGGCTGGGGTCAGGGCGGCACGGAACGAATCCATGAAACCCGGGCGCTTGCGGGCGTCGCCCGCGCCGAAACTCATACCGTCGAACTTACCGGGCGCACGGGGTCAACCGGCACACTTGTGCCGGTCGACCGTGTGATACCCGTTAGCGCAGCGCCTGCCGGTGGGCCTTGGACGCGGTGAAGTACGCATTCGACTGGGGCAGGAACATCAACACGATGGCGACCACCGCGAGCAACGCCCCGATCCAGCCGAACACCTGGTTGTTGGCACTGTAGGACTGCCCGTTCACCGTGACGGTGGACGTCGCGCTGAATCCGGACAGCACCGCGAGCGCACCCACGACCGTGAGCACGATCCGGGCCCAGTTGCGGCCGGCGTTCATCTTGAACGCGAAGAACAGGTACAGCGCCGCGAAGACCAGGAAGATGACTACGGTGATGACCTTGACCGTGGTCACCAGGCTGTTCACGTCGATGGAGATCGAGCCGGACCCGCTCGACGCGGCGCCGGCGGCGACCGCCTGGTCCCACACCGAGCTGGTCAGCACCAGGATCACCGAGATGGCCGAGATCACGACCATCAGAATCCAGTCGTAGAAGGCCAGGGTCACGGTCATCGGCCGCACCGGCTCGGGCGGCAGACCGGCACCTCCGGGGTAGGCCGAGTAGCCCTGTGGCCCACCCGGGTAGGGCGGTGGGTACCCGCCCGGCGCGCCGGGGTACCCGCCCTGACCACCGGGCGGCGGGTACGACGGCGGCGGGTAGGACGGCGGCGGCGAGTACCCGCCCTGGCCGCCCGCCGGCGGCTGCGCTCCGTAGGGATTGTTGTTCTGGTCCCACCCTGGATTGGCCATGATCAACAGTAACTCCACAGGATCGCCGGGGAGACGAATCTCCCCCACCAGTTCGTTCAGCGATGCGACTGCCGGTAGGCCTTCGACGCGGTGAAGAAGGTGTTGGACGCAGGCATGAACATCAGCACGAGCGCGACCACCAGCAACGCCAGACTGATCCAGTGGATGCCGTAGTTCTGCACCACGAAGGTGCTGCCGTTCACTGTCACCGAGCGGTAGGTCGGCAGAACCGCGCTGAGCACGCCCAGTACCCCGATGATGGTCAGCACGATCCGGGCCCAGTTGCGTCCGGCATGCATCTTGAATGCGAACAACAGGTAGAGCGCGGCCCCGATCAGGAAGCCGACCACCGAAGTGATCTTGGCCGTATTGACCAGCGTCTGCGCGTCAATGCGCACTCCGTTCGTGTCCACCGCCTGGAGGCCGGCGGCGACGGCTTGATCCCAGATCGGGCTGGTCAACACGATGATCAGCGAGACCAGCGACAGCGCGGTCATCACCAACCAGGCGTAGAAGGCCAGGGTGACGGTCGTGGGCCGGACAGGCTTGGGCAGGCCGAAGCCGCCAGGGTCGGACGCAAATGCAGGGACGGGCGTGGCGCTGGACTCGGTCATGATCAAGACCTTGGGGCCGGTCGGCGCCAGGCGACTGATCTCCTCCGGGTACATCTTGTCAGCAGAGTGTGACAGGCCGAACACACAGTGTAACGACCTATGCCAGCTCCGCGGAGTCCTGGCCGGCCCCCGCGGTCGACCGACTCAGCAGCGCCCCTCAGCGGCACCCCCTCAGCGGCACCCCCTCAGCGGCGCCGCGGCGACTTGCGCGGCGGCGGCAGGGCGCCCTCGGCCCGCAGCCGGGACGCGTGCTCGGCCAGGGCCTCCACCAGCGCGCCGAGTTCGGCGACCTCGGGCTGCACGTCCACCCGCAGACCGAACTCACGCGCGGTCTCGGCGGTCTTGGGTCCCAGGCAGGCGACCAGCGACCGGGCGTGCGGCTTGCCGGCGATGCCGACCAAATTGCGCACGGTGGAGGACGAGGTGAAGCAGACCGCGTCGAATCCGCCGGTCTTGATCGCCTCCCGGATGGGCGCGGCCGGCGGCGCGGCTCGCACCGTGCGGTACGCGGTCACGTCGTCGATCTCCCAGCCCCGCTCGCGCAGGCCCTCGGCCAGGGTCTCGGTGGCGATGTCGGCCCGCGGCAGCAGCACCCGGTCGACCGGGTCGAGGATGTCGTCGTACTCGGGGAAGGTCGACAGCAGGCCGGCCGAGGACTGCTGGTCGGCGGAGATCAGCTCGGGCACGATGCCCAGGGCCCGCACCGCGTCACCGGTGGCGCTGTCCACGCAGGCGATCCGCACGCCGGAGAACGCCCGGGCGTCCAGGCCGAACTCGACGAACTTCTCCCAGACGGCGCGGACCGAGTTGATCGAGGTGAACACGATCCACTGGTAACGGCCGTCGACCAGACCCTTGACCGCGCGTTCCATCTGGGCCGGGGTCCGCGGCGGCTCGACCGCGACGGTCGGCACCCGCTGCGGGATCGCGCCGTGCAGGCGCAGCAGTTCGAGCATCTCCTCGGCCGGGTCCTTGGTCTGCGGGATCAGCACCCGCCAGCCGTACAGTGCCCGAGATTCCCACCAGGACAACCGGTTCCGCTGGGTGATGCCGGCGCCGACGGTGACCACCAGCGGCCCGGTCATGTCCCCGCCGATGCCGTCCAGGGTGGCCAGGGTGCCGTCGACGGTGCGCTGGGTGGGCAGGGTGGCGCCCGAGGTCACCGAGGCCGGGGTCTCCCCCGCCATCCCGGACTGGGCCAGCAGGGCGGCGGTGTCGGCCAGGTGACCCGAGGAGGCCTGCAGCAGCAGGGTGCCGGGCGCGGCCGCCAGCCGCGGCCAGTCCGAGGTGGACCGCACGTCGGCGACGGTGTGCACCGAGCCGACGGCGATGCCCGAGTAGGACGCGACGGCGGTCGCGGACAGTCCGGGGATGACGTCGAAGAGCACGGCGCTGCGGGACACGCTCTGCAGTTCCTTGACCACCGGATCGGCGGTGAGCACGTCCCCGGCCACCAGCCGGACCACGAACTGGCCGTTCTTGGCCGCCGCCACCAGTGCCTTGGCGACCTCGGCCGGCTCGCCGACCGCCGGCTTGACCTCGGCCTCGCCGGCCAGCGCGGTGATGTCGGCGGGCACGTCGGGATCGGTCACCACCAGTGAGGCCGCGTCGAGCGCATGGGCCGCGCGCATGGTCAGCAGGCCCGGATCGCCGGGACCCGCCCCTACAAAGGCGATCCGGCCGACGGGTTTACGTGCGCGGGTCATGACGAGCTCCTCGAGCATTCAGGTGCGCCGGCGGCCGCTGGCTGCGGCCGCCGACCGGTAGCTGACCCTGCTGGGTCAGCGGCACGGTCGGGTACTGCAAGACCGACGTCGCGATGACGCCGGGGTGAACACGCGGCGAACTCGCTCTCGACCACCCTGTCGAGCACGAGGTTGAACCCACCGCTGTTCACGTCGTTCACGTCGTCACCGCCACGCGGGCGGGCTCGGCCGGATGGAAGCCGGCCGCCGGTTCGGTCTCGGCGATCACCCGCGGGACCAGCCGCTCGGCGTCCCGACGGGACTCGTGGAAGGCCAGGATCTGCAGCTCCAGGGCCAGATCGACCGGCCGCACCTCGACGTCGTCGGGGACGGTCAGCACGCCGGGGGCGAAGTTGAGGATGGAGCGGATGCCGGCGGCCACCAGGATGTCGGCGACCTGCTGGGCGGCGCCGGCCGGCGTGGCAATCACGCCGATGGACACGCCCGCGGCCCGGCAGACCTGACCGGCCTCGTCCAGGTGCCGGATGACCCGGCCGCCGACCTCACGACCGACCCGGCCGGGATCGACGTCGAACAGGGCGGAGATGACGAAGCCGCGGCCGGCGAATCCGGAGTACCCGGCCAGCGCCTGCCCGAGGTTGCCCAGGCCGACCAGCGCGACCCGGTGGGCGCGGTGCGCGCCGAGGATACGGCTGATCTCCTCGGTCAGGGTGCGCACGTCGTAGCCGACGCCCCGGATCCCGTAGGAACCCAGGTAGGACAGGTCCTTGCGGAGCTTGGCCGAGTTGACCCCGGCGGACTGGGCCAGCCGCTCGGAGGAGATGATTTCCTGGCCGGCGGTGCCGTCGTCCAGGGCAATGAGCACCTGCAGATACAGCGCCAGGCGGGCCACGGTGGCTTCCGGAATCGCACGCTGACGGCCGCCCTCGCGAGCCCCGCCGACCTGCCCTGTCACCCGTTTGTCCTCCACAGGGCGAAGCACGCCCCCACCGCTGCCGTGGCGACCGTCATGTGCTAGGTCCCCGGTACGGCGCCGAGCCTAGTCACTCGTGAACGCGTGCACAAAGTCAGCGAGTGCCCGGTCCGGGCCGACCGGAGCGTCGGAGCGAAACCCCGCTCGCGGCCGACCGGCACCCGGTCGGAGCAGCCGTGACGCGCATCACAGCCGAAAGAGGGTATGGCGTCAGCCGGCCAGCGCAGCCCGGAGCCGTTCGGTGTCCACCTGGTAGTAACCGTGCAGCACCCCGTCGACCATGATCACCGGGACCAGGTCGCCGTATTCGGCCTGGTCCTCCGGGTCGGCGTCGACGTCGACGGTGGTGAAGCCGGCCCCGGCTTCGGTGGCGAGGGCGGAGGCCGTGGCGATCGCCTCCGCACACAGGTGGCAGCCCGCCCGGGTGTAGACGGTGACCAGGTGACCGCCGGTCAAAACAGGTCCTCGTCGGTGTCGTCCCGGGCCCGCTCGACCCGGTCGCCGGCGGCCGGCAGCCGGGTCCCCAACTCCTGCAGGTCACCGACCGGTTCGGGGCTGACATCGACGGCCGGCTCGGCGTTCTCGGTCGGCGCGGCGGCCTGATCGGGGGCCTGGTCGGGGCTCCGGTGGGTGGACTGATCAGCCTCGTCGGGCTCGTCGTCGGGCACTGCGACCAGGGTCGGCAACGCCTGCCGGGCGGCCGAGCCGAACCGGCGGCGCACCTCGTCCCGGTCGACCCGGCCGACCTCGGTCCGCGGCAGCGCGTCGACCAGGTGATAGACCGCCGGGTGTTTGAACCCGGGCAGGCGGCCCTGCACGAACTCGGCCAGCACCGCACCGTCGAGGCCGCCGTCGACCGGTCCGTCGGCCGGTCCGTCGGTCGGTCGGTCGGTGGCGACCAGCACGGCGGCCAGTTCCTCGTGACCGTCGTCGGCGGGGACGCCGATCACCGCGACCTCGGCGACGCCCGGGTGCTCGGCGAGCACGTCCTCGATCTCGCGCGGGTAGACGGTGAAACCGGAGACGACGATCACCTCGGCCGCGCGGTCGACCAGGTGCAGCCGACCGTCGTCGTCCAGGAAGCCGATGTCGCCGGTGACGAACCAGCCGTCCGCATCGGGACCACCACCGCCGTTGGGCCAGTAACCGGAGAACAGGGTCGCGCCGCGGATGACGATGCGCCCGACCTCGCCCGCGTCCGGGGCGTCGGCCACGGTGTCCAGCGGATCGTGGTCGGGATCGGCGGTCGGCGCGTCCTCGTCGGCGGCCCCGGAGACGGCCAGGTCCTGACCGTCGGATCCGACCACCCGCACCTCGATCCCGGGCAGCGGGCGGCCGACCGACCCGTGCACGGGCGTGTCGGTGGTCAACGACGTGGTGACCACCGAGGCCGACTCGGACAGGCCGTAGCCCTCCCAGACCGGCCGGCCGAACCGGGCGCGGACCGCGTCGAAGTCGGCCGCGGTCAGCGACGCGGTGCCCGAGGTGAACAGCCGGGCGGTGGCCAGCGCGGCCTCGGCATCCGGCACGGACATCAGGTGGTGGTAGAAGCCGGGCGCGCCGGGGATCACGGTGACCGCATGGTCGGCGGCGGCCCGCAACGCGGATTCGGTGGCCGGCCGACCGGACCGGCCGGTCATCGTGCCGGTGCCGCCGGGAATCCCGACCCCCACGCTGGCCACGTCGAACCCGACCTCGGGGATGACCGCGGCCCCGCCGACCAGCGCGGTCGGCAGGAACGAGACGATCCAGCCGGCCACGTGGTAGAGCGGCAACACCTGCAGCACCCGGTCCGCGTCGGTCACCCGAGCCGGTCCCAGCTCGCCGATCGCCCGCACCGCGGCGAGCACCGCCCGATGGGACAGCATCACGGCGCGGTCGCCCCGGGCCCGGGCCAGCAGGGCCAGGTCCTCGCCCCCGCCCACGCTTGCGGCCGCCTCGACCTGGGCCGTCCACCAGTCGGCCAGGTCGGCGCGGCCCAGGGACAGGCCCAGCCGGCGGTCCCGCTCGGCCCCGATCGAGACGAGCGCGCCCACCCGGTCGGCCAGGGCCCCGATGTCCGCGCCCGGTCCGGTCGGGACCGCGATCAGGCCGGCCCGGGCGACCGCGAACAGGGCCGCGGCCAGATCCGCTCCGGTCGGCAGGGCGATGACCACCCGTTCCCCGGGGCCGGCCCCCAGCTCGTGCAGCCGGCGCGCGCCGGCATCGGCCGCCCGGTCCAGCTGGGCCCAGGTCCGGGTGCCGCCGCTGGTCGCGCCGGCGATCACCGCCGGCCGGTCGCCGTACCGGGCCGCCGCGGACCGCAGCAGGTCGGCGACGTTCGTCGGCGCGGTTGACGGGTCGGCATCGGTGGCGTCACCGGGGTGGACGCCGGAGGGATCGGCCGGGCGGGGGCTGCTCACGCTGACATTGTCCGGTACCCGCCGCCGAGGCACCGGGCGAGGCCGCCGTCGCCAGGCCGGACCGGTCTGCCGCCGCCGTCGCGCCAGGCCCTACTCTGGCCGACGGCAGGCACGCGCAGTCGGTCGCCGCGGGTGATCGGCTGATCGCGCTCGGCAGGGGAGGTCACGGGTGAGGAACCGCAAGGCGTTCGACGACCAGGCACAGGCCGCCGAGATCGCCGGGGCCGCCTCCGCCGAGGCCGCGTACAACGCGGTGCACGAGGAAGAGGAAACCCACCTTCCGCCCGGAACCGATCTGACCGCGGCCGCCTTCTTCGACGTCGACAACACGATGATGCAGGGCGCGTCGATCTTCCATTTCGCCCGCGGCCTGGTCGCGCGCAACTTCTTCACCACCGGTGACCTGCTGCGCTTCGCCTGGCTGCAGATCAAGTTCCGGCTGCTCGGCGAGGACGCGCAGGACACCTCCCGGGCCCGGGAAGGGGCACTGGCCTTCGTCGCCGGGCGGCAGGTCGCCGAGATCGTGGACCTGGGCGAGGAGATCTACGACGAGCTGATGGCCGACCGGATCTACCCGCGCACCCGGGAGCTGGCCCAGCGGCACCTGGACGCCGGGCAGCGGGTCTGGCTGGTCACCGCCACCCCGGTCGAGCTGGCCCAGATCATCGGCCGGCGGCTGGGGCTGACCGGGGCCCTGGGCACGGTCGCCGAGACCGAGGACGGCCAGTACACCGGGCGGCTGTTCGGGGAGCTGCTGCACGGCCAGGCCAAGGCCGCGGCGATCCGCTCGCTGGCCGCGCGCGAGGGTCTGGACCTGCGGCGATGCACCGCCTACTCGGATTCGGTGAACGACGTGCCGATGCTCTCGGTGGTCGGCACCGCGGTCGCGATCAACCCGGACAGCGCGCTGCGCGACGTCGCCCGGGAACGGGGCTGGCAGATCCGGGACTTCCGCACCGGCCGCAAGGCGGCCAAGTTCTGGGTGCCGCCGACGGCGCTGGTGGTGCTGGCCGGCATCGCGGCCGTCATCTGGCGCTCGATCTGGCGGCGGGCCAAGCCCTGACCGGGGTTCGACACTCGAGCCCGGGTCGGCCCGGCGCCAGCCCGGAGTTGAGTCAGCCCAGGAACGGGTGCCCGCGGCGCAGCAGCAGCCGGTAGAGCGTCTGCTGGATGGTCTCGCGGACCCGGTCGGTGATGTTGAACACGACCATCGGGTCGTCGGCGGCGTTGTCGCCGAAGCCGGTGGTCGGGATGGGTTCGCCGAACTCGATGATCCATTTGCTGGGCAGCGGCACCGCCCCGAGCGGCCCCAGCCACGGGAAGGTCGGCGTGATCGGGAAGTACGGGAACCCCAGCGCGCGGGCCAGCGGCTTGAGGTTGCCGATCAGCGGGTAGATCTCCTCGGCGCCGACGATGGACACCGGGATGATCGGCACGCCGGTCTTGATCGCCGCGGTGACGAACCCGCCGCGACCGAAGCGCTGCAGCCGGTACCGCTGCGAGTAGGGCTTGCCGACGCCCTTGAAGCCCTCCGGGAACACGGCGACCAGCTCACCGGTCGACAGCAACCGTTCGGCGTCGGGATTGCAGGCCAGGGTGTTGCCCATCTTGCGGGCGATCGGTCCCATGACGGGGGTCTGGAAGACCAGGTCGGCGCCCAGCATCCGCAGCGGGCGGTGCACCGGATGGTGCTCGCGCACGGCCACCGCGGTCATCAACGCGTCGACCGCGACGGTGCCCGAATGGTTGGCCACCAGCAGCGCGCCGCCGCTGTCCGGGATGTTCTCCATCCCGAGAGTCTCGATGCGGAACCACTTCTCGTAGAGCACCTTGAGCGGCGGGACGACCACGTGATCGGTGAAGTCGGCGTCGTAGCCGAAGTCGTCGACCTGGTACTCGCCGGTGATCCGCCGGCGCAGGAAGGCCAGCGAGCCGGCCAGGCCACGCCGCCACCCGGACTCGCCGGACTCGGGGCTCATCGCGGCGCCAACGGGATCGACGGGGGCGGGACCGGCGCCGGCCGCCGCCGGCAACTGCGGGGATACGGTGCCTTCCCGTCCCCCGCGCGGCGGCGGCGCATCGGTGCCGGCCACGGTGGCTCCTCCCTCCCGCTCGAGCGTGTGTTGGTTGGTGCGGGTGACCGCGGCGATCCGCGCCGGCGGCGCCCCGGTGGCCCCGGTGACCGAGGGGCCTTCGGGCCCGCTCATCGGATCCGCCGGCGTCGCGGGGTGCCCGCGGCGTGCCCGTCGATGCCGACCAGCCGGGGCCGAGCCCCGTCCGCCGGGTCGTCGGCCGCGGAGCGGTCCGGCCCGGCCAGCAGCACGTCCGTGACCGAATCGGCCGGCTCGACCGCGGCCCCCGGCATCGGGGTGTCCGGGAGCGGCTGCACGCCCAGGGTGGACGCCACCCGGACCTCGACCCGGCGCACCGCTTCGGGGGTCACCACGGGCCGCAGTCCGGCGGCAAAGTCGTCGAACGCCTGCATCGTGGTGAACGTGGGGATGAATCCGACCCGCTCGCGCAGCCGGGTGGTGTCCATCACCCGGCCGGCCGAGAGCACCTTGACCTGGCCCGGCGAGAAGCCGCCCACGTGCAGGGTCCGCATCACCCGCGACAACGGGTCCAGGCCGATCGAGGGCACCGGCAACGGGATACGTCCGGCCCGGTGGATCGCCTGGGCCAGGGTGATGGTGCCGTCCCCGGCCGCATTGACGGTGCCGGCGAAGCTGCCCAGGGCCAGGTGCTCCAGCAGCCCGATCGCGTCCTGCTCGTGCACGAACTGCAGCCGGGCGTCGCGGCCCAGCACCATCGGCACGGCCGGCGACAGGCTGAAGTAGCGGGTCAGCGGCGTGACCACGGTGGGGCCGACGATCTCGGCGAAGCGGGGCACGGCGATGCGAACATCGGGCCGCCGGCGGCCGAAGCCGCGGACGTAGGCCTCGATGTCGATGGCGTCCCGGCCCGGACCGGAGGAGGGCACGGACCGCGCCGACATGTCCTCGGTGAAGATCGCCGGATCGCGGGAGGAGGCCCCGTAGACCGCCCCGGTGGAGCGGACGATGAGGTTGCGCACGCTCTCCGAGCGTTGGCAGGCCGCCAGCAGCTGCATGGTGCCCAGGACGTTCATTTCCTTGGCCATGGTCCGGGCCGCCGACGATGCCGGTGTCGATGACGCCGAGGCGTGCACCACCGTGTCCACGCCGGCTGCCTCGATCACCCTGGCCACCAACGGATTTCGGATGTCCACCCGGGCGAAGTCGGCCGCGCCCATGCGGGCCCGGGCGGCGGGTTCGGGCAGCGCGGCATCGACACCGATGACCCGGTCGACGCCCGGATGGGCGGCCAACCGGCCGGCCAGGCACGACCCGATGACCCTGGTCACCCCGGTCACCAGGACGATCAGTCCCGCCATCGACCTGACACCCCTGCCTGATTCTCGAGCCGGGACCGCAGTCCCGAACGGGTTACCCCGCACTCGGGCGCAGGTACCAGGACCCACGCCCGACCCGGTCCGCCGCGAGCGGCGGCCGGGCGCGAGCGGGCGGCTACTTACCGGCCTTGCGGCGCGCCACCCGGGTCTTGCGCAGCAGCTTGCGGTGCTTCTTCTTGGCCATCCGCTTGCGACGCTTCTTGATGACAGAACCCATGAATACTTCTCCCGGTGTGCGGCCGCCGCGGTCCGCTGGCCGCATCGACGCATGAGCACGGACGGAACCTGCCCGTCCGAAGGCCCGGCGGATGCCGAACCCGGGCCATCCTACCGGCCGGTACCGGCCGGCTGACCAGGGTCAACCGACGTCGTTGAACGCGGTCCGCAGGTAGTCGTGCACCGCACGCTCGGGCACCCGGAAGGATCGACCCACCCGCACCGCGGGCAGCTCGCCGGAATGCACGAGTCGGTACACCGTCATGCGGGAGACCCGCATCAGGGTGGCCACCTCGGCCACCGTCAGGAAACGCATTTCGGACAGAGTCGAATCCCGAGGCGTCGGCTCCCTCGGGGGTCGGTCGTCTCGAGCGGGCATCGGACACCGTCTTCCGGCACGTTTCGCGCCGCCGGCTTCCCCTCCGGTGGACACCCAACGTACGTGCTCTGTGAACTCTAGCGTGACTGGTGGGATCCGCGCGATGGCTGATTTTCGCGGTGAGCGACTACCCACCCTGCGTGAGCACCAATTCGAGTGACGGCGTGCTCCGAACGGCTCCCCGACCATTGCCTGCGGGCCCGCACGGGTGAAGGCTGGACACACGGCAGCGCCGCCGGGGCGTTGCCCGGAGCCGAAGGGATCCGGCGATGTACGCACGCTCCACGACGTTCCAGGCCCGCGCGCGCTCCATGGACGCGGGCATCGACCTCCTGCGCGCCGAGGTCGCGCCCGCCTTCCAGGCCATGCCCGGATGCCTGGGGATATCGATGATGGCCGACCGCCTGTCCGGCCGGTGCATCGTCACCTCGTCCTGGGACTCGATGACGGACATGCGGGCCAGCGACGCGGCCGTGGCCTCGATGCGGACCCGGGCCGGCGTCCTGCTGGGTGGGCTGCCCTTCGTCGAGGAATGGGAGATCGCGGCCATGCACCGCCATCACCACTGCCAGCAGGGCGCGTGCGTGCGGGCCACCTGGATGCACGGCGCCCCGGCCGACCTGGAGCGCAGCATCGACGTCTACCGGATGGTCGCGATGCCGGCGATGGAGAGCCTGGACGGGTTCTGCAGCGCCAGCCTGTTCGTTGATCGCTCGACCGGCCGGGCCGTGCTCTCGGCCACCTATGACTCCCCCGAGCTGATGATGGCCACCCGGGACTCGGCGCGCGAGCTGCGCATGCGCACCGCCCGCGACGCCCGGGTGGACATCCTGGACGTCGCCGAGTTCGACCTGCTGATCGCCCACCTGCGGGTCCCCGAGATGGCCTGAGCCCGCGGGCCCGGCAGGGGCCCGGCGGGCGTGCGGGATGGCGGGGTCGCCGGGTCAGCCGCCCCGCACCAGCAGCACCAGCGCGTCGGTGCCGACGGTGACGAGCACCGACCAGGTGGCGCAGCCCAGGACGGCCCAGCGGTACAGGTCCCGGCGCGGCGGGTCCAGCGCGATCTCCGCCGCCGGGACCAGCCAGCGTCCCAGCACCGGGGCCAGCACGGCCAGACCGCGGTAGCCGAGCCGGTCGATCACCAGCGACGACCGGTCCACCACCCGGACGGCGAGCCGACCCGCGGTGCGCTCGCCCCGACCCCACCACCGCGCCACCCGCGGGCCGTGGGTCAGCAGCCGACGCACCGGGCGGGCCCACCGGTCCGGCACCCGGTCGACCACGATGGGCCCGCTGACCAGCACGAACCCGGCGCTGCCGAGGAACACCCCGGCGGCCACCAGCCCCGGCGAGAGCCCCAGCAGCAGCCCCAACGGCGCGCTGGCCACGCCGAAGGTGAAGGCCGCCAGGATCACCAGGGTGAAGGCGAGCACGGCGGGATCCACCCGCCGATCCTGGTCCGCGACCCCCGCCGCGACCGGATGCGACGCGCGGGGGACGACGGTGGCCCGGTGAAAATCCGGTTGTCCCGCCCGGGCGGCTCGGTACGGTGGACCCATCATGGATCGCTGACCTCGCCCCCACCCGCGCCTGTGGCCACCGGCCCGGCGGGTCCCTCCACCCCGAAACGGGCCCGGCGATGTCATCTCCCTTCACCCATTCGGCTGCCGCTGTCTCGGCGGACCCGGCGCCACCGTCTCCCGCCGGCCCGCCGGGGACGCTGACCGCCCGCGACCTGACGGTCGGTTTCGGCGACCGCCTCGTCCTGGACGGCATCGACCTGCACGTCGCCCCGGGCCGGCGCGTCGGCGTGATCGGCGAGAACGGGGTGGGCAAGTCGACCCTGCTGCGGCTGCTGGCCGCGGCCGCCCCGCCGGACTCCGGATCGGTGGAGATTGCCGGAACCGTAGGCTATCTCGCCCAGGAACCGGAGCTGGTCGGCACGCTGGGCCAGGTGATGGCGCAGGCGCTGGCCCCGTTGCACGCCGCCGTCGATGACGTCGAACTGCTCAGCGACCGGCTCGCGTCCGATCCGGCCGCGGCGGCCGCGTTCGCGCAACGGTTGGAGTGGGCGCAGGCCCACGACGCGTGGGACGCCGACCGCCGGGCCGAGCTGACCTTGACCAGCCTGGGCCTGGGCGCGGTGGATCCGGACCGGCCGGTCACCGAGCTGTCCGGCGGGCAACGTTCCCGGCTGGCGCTGGCCGCACTGCTCATCGCCGACCCGGACTGCCTGCTGCTGGACGAGCCGACCAACCACCTGGACGAGGCGGCGCTGGACCTGCTGGAGAACCACCTGGTCGGCCGGCCCGGGGTGCTGGTGGCGGTCAGCCACGACCGGGCGTTCCTGGACCGGGTCTGCACCGACCTGTTCGACCTCGATCCGCGCGCGGGTGGCACCGACGGCCGTGGCGGGCGCCGGTTCGGCGGCACCTTCACCGACTACCTGGAGCACCGGGCCGCCGCCCGCCGCCGGTGGGAACGGACCTACGCCGACCAGCAGGACCGGATCGCCAGGCTGCGCCGGGCCGCCGCCATCGACACCGACCGGATCGCGCACAACCGGGGCCCCCGGGACAACGACAAGTTCATCTACGCATTCAAGGGGGCCAACGTCGAGCGGGCCCACGCCCGCCGGGTGCACCAGGCCGAGCACCGGCTGGCCGCCGCCGAGCGGGCGGCGGTGCCGCCACCGCCCGCGCCGCTGACCTTCTCCGGAGCGCTGACCGGCCGGCCCGACGGCGGCTCGACGGATCCCGAGGTGGTCAACGTGCACGAGTTGGCCGTGCCCGGCCGGGTGGCAGTGCCGACCCTGGTGGTCCCCAACGGCGGTCGTCTGCTGGTCACCGGGGCGAACGGGTCGGGCAAGTCCAGCCTGCTTGGCGTGCTGGCCGGGCGGGTGGCGCCGAGCCGCGGATCGGTCCGGGTGCGCGCCCGCCGGGTCGGGCTGCTGGAGCAGGAGGTGAGTTTCCCGGCGCCGGCCGAATCGGCCCGGGCCGCCTTCGGCCGGGCCACCGGGGATCGTGACCCCGACGGTGCGCTGCTGCTGGCGGTCGGGTTGCTGCGGGCCGCCGACCTGGACGTCCCGGTCGGCCGGCTCAGCGTCGGGCAACGTCGCCGGTTGGCCCTGGGCATCCTGGTCGCGCTGGCCCCGGACCTGCTGCTGCTGGACGAGCCGACCAACCACCTGTCACTGACGCTGGCCAGCGAGCTGGAGGAGGCGTTGGGCAGCGCGCCCGGCGCCGTCATCCTGGCCAGTCACGACCGGTGGCTGCGCCGCCGGTGGACCGGCCCCGAGTTCGCGCTGACCGGGGCTGCGTCTGCGGCATGATCGGGACCGGCGAAGGGACGGTCATGGACACCGAGACGGTTCTGCTGGGTTCGGCACCCACCTCGATCCGGGAGATCGTGGCCATCGCCCACGGGGCACCGGTCGCGCTGGACGAGCGGGCCATCCGGGCGATCGACCGCACCCACCGGCTGCTGCCGACCGTGTTGCGGTCCGGCTCCCCGGTGTACGGCCTCAACACCGGGGTCGGCGACCTGTACACGATCGTGCCCGACACCCACGACCCGGCCGACGCCCAGCTGCAGATGCTGCGCAGCCACGCCAGCGGGGTGGGCGATCCGCACGACGAGGCCGCCGTGCGGGCGATCATGGCCTGCACCGTGCGCTCCCTGGCCCGCGGGTACAGCGGGGTCAGCGTGCGGCTGGTGCAGACGCTGGTCGACATGCTCAACCGGGGTGTGGTGCCCTACGCCCCGTCCCAGGGGTCGGTCGGTTACCTCACCGCCACCGCCCACATCGGCCTGGCCGTGTTCGGCGAGGGACAGGCCTGGTTCGGCGGCGAACTGCTGCCCGGGGCCGAGGCGCTGCGGCGGGCCGGCCTGCCCGGCCAGGCCCCCGGCCTGCGCGAGGGGCACGCGCTGATCAGCGGCACCTTCGAGATCAGCGGCATCGGCGCGCTGGCCGTGGGCAAGGTGCAGACCCTGATCGACGTGGCCGACGTGGCCGGGGCGACGAGCGTGGAGGCCCTGCGCGGCAACACCCGCGGCTTCGACGCCCGCCTGCAGGCCCTGCGGCCGCATCCGGGCCAGGTGCTGACGGCTCGCCGGCTGCGCGCGCTGCTGGCCGGCAGCGAGATCATCGAGCGGTTCCGCGACCACCGCCTGCAGGACCCGCTGAGCCTGCGCTGCATCCCGCAGGTGCACGGTGCCGTGCGCGACTGCCTGGACTACGTGGCCGGTGTGGTCGAGTGCGAGATCAACTCCGTCACCGACAATCCGGTCTTCGTGCCGGGCGAGGATGCCGACGGGGCGCCCTCACTCGTGGCGTTGCCCGGCGGCAACGGGCACGGCGCGCCGGTGGCCACCGCGCTGGACTGCCTGGCGATCGCGATCGCCGAAATGAGCACGATGTCGCAGGCCCGGTCGGACCGGTTGACCAACAGTCACCTGTCCGAGCTGCCGCCGTTCCTGGTCGCCGGGTCCGGGGCCAACTCCGGATTCATGATCCCGCCGTACGTGGCGGCGGCCCTGGCCGCCGAGAACCGGGCCCACGCCGCCCCGGCCACCGTGCACACGGTCTCCACCTGCGCCGGCCAGGAGGACCACGTCAGCATGGGCACCACCGCCGCGATCAAGGCCCGCCGCGCGGCCTGGAACGCCGGCCACATCCTGGCCGTCGAGCTGCTCTGCGCGGCGCAGGCGCTGGATTTCCACGCCCCCCTGCGCCCCGGGGTCGGCACCGGCGCGGCCCACGCCGCAATCGGCGGATTTTTTCGATCGTCGCAACAATGGCGGTCAATTTGTGGTCGATGACAGTGTAGCAAGGATTTCCGCAGGCGTTGCCCAACTCAGTGTCTTACGCGGTCGCTCGTTGATTTCGTTGGCGACCTCGGTGAGGCGCTCGGGAGTGTGGATGGCAAGGTCGGTACTTTTGGGGAAGTATTGACGAAGGACGCCGTTCATGTTCTCGTTGGACCCACGCTCCCAGGGCGAGTGCGGGTGGCAGAAATACACTGGGGTACCGGTGACCGTTGTGATTTCTCCGTGCAGAGCCATTTCCCCGCCCTGATCCCAGGTGATCGACCGGCGCAGGTGCGCAGGGATGGCTTGGAGAGCCGGGACGATCGCCTTTCGCAGCGTCGCGGCGGTACGCGACCCGGGCAGATGCACCAAGAGGAGAAACCGAGTGGTCCGCTCGACGAGGGTGGCGATGGCGGAGCCGCCGTTCCTTCCGATGATGAGGTCGCCTTCCCAGTGGCCGGGCACGGCACGGTCGTCGACCTCGGCCGGTCGCTGGTCGATCATGTTGCTCGGCTCGCAGATCCGGGCCTTTCGCCGGTGGGGGTGGTGCTGTGGACGCCGACGGGGACGGCCGGTGCGCAGCGCTTCCGTCGAGTTCTTCTGCAGGCCACTATGTCCCGGTCGGTAGACGGCGCGGTAGAGGGTCTCGATGGCCAGGTGCCGCCAGGGCTGGTCCGGGAACTCGGTACGCAGCGCGTGCGCGATCTGCTCCGGGCTCCACTTCTTCGCCAGCCGGGCGGCGACGAACTCGCGCAGCTCGGCATCGAGAGCGAGCTTGGTCGGCTTGGGACGTGCCCTCCGTGCTGCGGCCCGGCGGTGTGCGTGGTGCGGCAGATACCCCGGCCCGTCGGCGCGGTCGCTGTTGCGGTTCAGCTCGCGGCTGACCGTCGACGGTGCGCGCCCCAGGTCGTCCGCGATGGCTCGAATGGTCCACCCGAGCCGGCGAAGGTCGGCGATTCGAACCCGTTCCGGCTCGGAAAGGTACCGAGACGAAATCGGCGGAATTGCGGACGTGCCGACAGGGGCATATGTTCGGCGGTGACCATTCTTGTGTTCGGTGCGGCCGAGTCGCCACCGTGTTCCGGTCTTGCGGCTGATGCCGACGGCTCGGCAGGCTTGGACATTGTTCATACCTCGACGCATCAACAGAAAGTAGCGGTCTTGTTGTTCGCTCAGCAGCGACGCGCCGATAGGGGTGGAATTGTTGGCTGGATGGGTCATTCGGGTCCCTCATCGGGGCTCTTCAGAGTTGGCAGGGCTTCGCGCTGCTGGTTGACGCCCGGGATTTCCGGGTGCAGGCGTAGCGTATCCGCCGCTTCTGGTTGTCCTGGTTGCGGAAGCCGAACGCGATCCGGCCGATGTGTTTGACGATCCGGTTGTAGCCCTCGGTGCGGCCGTTGCTGATGCCGGTGTGCAGGCCGGCGATGATCGAGTTCTGCCAGGCATGCACCGTCCACGCGAGCCTGCGCAGCTGGGAGATCTCGGAGTCGGCGCAGTGCAGGTAGAACGCGGTCAGCGCGTTGAAGATCTGTCCGCGGTCGGGGTTGGTGCCGGCGAGCTTGAGCAGCTTGCGGAGCAGTTCCTTGCCCTGCCAGCATTTCTCGAGGCCGCCGGAGGGGTCGGCCCGGCGCATCGCTTCCCGCACCTTGGCCAGCTCGTCCGGAGTGAGAGTCTCCACGGCGCGCAGCAGCCGGTTCCGTTGCGCCCATTCCGGCTCTTCAGAGTTAGCAGGGCTTCGCGTGGCTGGTTGACGCCCGGGATTTCCGGGTGCAGGCGTAGCGTACCCGGCGCTTCTGGTTGTCCTGGTTGCGGAAGCCGAAGGCGATCCGGCCGATGTGTTTGACGATCCGGTTGTAGCCCTCGGTGCGGCCGTTGCTGATGCCGGTGTGCAGGCCGGCGATGATCGAGTTCTGCCAGGCATGCACCGTCCACGCGAGCCTGCGCAGCTGGGAGATCTCGGAGTCGGCGCAGTGCAGGTAGAACGCGGTCAGCGCGTTGAAGATCTGTCCGCGGTCGGGGTTGGTGCCGGCGAGCTTGAGCAGCTTGCGGAGCAGTTCCTTGCCCTGCCAGCATTTCTCGAGGCCGCCGGAGGGGTCGGCCCGGCGCATCGCTTCCCGCACCTTGGCCAGCTCGTCCGGAGTGAGAGTCTCCACGGCGCGCAGCAGCCGGTTCCGTTGCGCCCATTCCGGGTCGCTCTTGCGGCCCCGCCGGCCACGAAGCGCCCAGGCCAACTCCCGCCGGTAGTCGGTGACCGCCTTGTTGGCCAGGGCGACCAGGTGGAACCGGTCCACGACCACGACGGCGTTCGGCAGGGCGAGGCGGGCGGCGCGGGCGTACGTCGCGGACGTGTCCATCGAGATGTGGGTGATGGTGGCGAGCCAGTCCGGGTCCTGCGCCTGCAGCCACTCGATGAGGACCTTGCTGGTGCGGCCGTTGACCTGTGCGAACAGCCCGCCGTTGCCGCTCAGATCGACCAGGCCGGTGTCGAAGCGGTCCACCCAGGTCTTCTCCCCGGTGGTCGGGTCGGTCTCGTAGTGGGCCTTGCCGCGGCGGGTCTCGTCGACGCCCAGCACGGTGACCGGCGGCGGCGCGTCGGGGAGCACCGCGGCAGAGTGGGCGACGAACGCGTCGTGCGCGATGCGCCAGTCCATGCCGAACTCGGCCGCGACGCCGGACACCGGTCGGGTGTGGTCGCCGATCGCCTCGGCCGCCAGCCGGCGGGCGCGGGTGGTGATCCGGGCCCGGGCGGGGATCTGCTCGGGTAGGCATTCGGTGAACACCTTCCGCTCGCAGCTGTCGACCTGGCAGCGCCATTTCCGTTTGCGCCACAACAGGATCGGCTTGTCCTCGCCGAGCCGGACGTCCCGCGGGCGGGTCGTCACCCACGCCTTCGGAGACTTCGACTGCTCACCGCACTCCGGGCACCAGCCGGCCAGTTGGGGGTCGGTCGAGCAGTGCACGACCCGTCGGCCGGCGTCGTTGCGGACGACCCGGTCGACGACCAACCCGTCAATGTCCAACAGCAGCGAGCTACTACTCTGGTCCATGCTCGTGGTCCTTCGGCTGATTGCGTAGAGAACAACCAGTTTCGAAGGCCACGAGCCCTCATCTCACCCGACACGCCGCCGCAGGTCGGAGGCCCGGAGCCCTATCAAGTCCGAAGACCCCCCATTCCGGGTCGCTCTTGCGGCCCCGCCGGCCACGAAGCGCCCAGGCCAACTCCCGCCGGTAGTCGGTGACCGCCTTGTTGGCCAGGGCGACCAGGTGGAACCGGTCCACGACCACGACGGCGTTCGGCAGGGCGAGGCGGGCGGCGCGGGCGTACGTCGCGGACGTGTCCATCGAGATGTGGGTGATGGTGGCGAGCCAGTCCGGGTCCTGCGCCTGCAGCCACTCGATGAGGACCTTGCTGGTGCGGCCGTTGACCTGTGCGAACAGGCCACCGTTGCCGCTCAGATCGACCAGGCCGGTGTCGAAGCGGTCCACCCAGGTCTTCTCCCCGGTGGTCGGGTCGGTCTCGTAGTGGGCCTTGCCGCGGCGGGTCTCGTCGACGCCCAGCACGGTGACCGGCGGCGGCGCGTCGGGGAGCACCGCGGCAGAGTGGGCGACGAACGCGTCGTGCGCGATGCGCCAGTCCATGCCGAACTCGGCCGCGACGCCGGACACCGGTCGGGTGTGGTCGCCGATCGCTTCCGCCGCCAGCCGGCGGGCGCGGGTGGTGATCCGGGCCCGGGCGGGGATCTGCTCGGGTAGGCATTCGGTGAACACCTTCCGCTCGCAGCTGTCGACCTGGCAGCGCCATTTCCGTTTGCGCCACAACAGGATCGGCTTGTCCTCGCCGAGCCGGACGTCCCGCGGGCGGGTCGTCACCCACGCCTTCGGAGACTTCGACTGCTCACCGCACTCCGGGCACCAGCCGGCCAGTTGGGGGTCGGTCGAGCAGTGCACGACCCGTCGGCCGGCGTCGTTGCGGACGACCCGGTCGACGACCAACCCGTCAATGTCCAACAGCAGCGAGCTACTACTCTGGTCCATGCTCGTGGTCCTTCGGCTGATTGCGTAGAGAACAACCAGTTTCGAAGGCCACGAGCCCTCATCTCACCCGACACGCCGCCGCAGGTCGGAAGCCCAGAGCCCCATCAAGTCTGAAGACCCCTCATCGGTCGGGCCCTGTTGCGTCGTTCCCGAGAAGCCGGGATCCGCCGCCTGGTCCCCACCCGCGTCGCCGACGACCCGATCGGCCCGGATCTGGAGGCGGTGCGCAGCCTCGTCCAGGACGGCAGCCTGGCCGAGCTGGTCGAGGAGCGCCTGGACCCGGACGCCCTGAGCGCGGCCGCCGAGGCGTTGGCCGTCCCCGGCTGAGCGCGGCTCGCCCCCGGCCGGCTTCGCGCCGGGACCATGCAGGTCGCGCCGGCACAGGTCGGCGCGACCTGCGCACCGTTGGCGCGACGTCGCTTACCAGCCCCGGCGCTGCGGCCGGGAGCCGACCGGGTTGCCGGGGCGGCCGGCGTCCCGGGACCGGTAGACGATGTACGGCCGGAACAGGTAGGCCACGGGGGCGCTGAATGCGTGCACCAGCCGGGTGAACGGCCACAACGCGAACAGCGCCAGCCCGATGATCGCGTGCAGCTGGTAGCTCAGCGGAGCCCCGGCCATCGCCGCGCCGTCCGGGCGGAGGAGAAAGATCGACCGGAACCAGACCGCCACGCTCTCCCGGTAGTTGTACGGCTCGCCGACGATGCCCGAGCCGACCATGGTGGTGGCCAGGCCGGCGACGATGGCCAGCACCAGCACCAGGTACATCAGCTTGTCGTTGGCGGTGGTGGCCATGAACACCGGACCCTTCGTGCGCCGCCGGTAGACCAGGATGATCACCCCGGCCAGCGTGCAGACGCCGGCGATCGTGCCGAGCAGTACCGCCTGGACGTGGTAGGCCGTCTCGCTCAGACCGACCGCGTGGGTCCAGCTCTCGGGAATCACCAGGCCGATGACGTGGCCGACGATGACCACCAGGATGCCGAAATGGAACAGCGGGCTGCCGATGCGCAGCAGCCTGCTCTCGTACAGCTGGGAGGACCGGGTGGTCCAGCCGAACTTGTCGTACCGGTACCGCCACCACAGCCCGACCACCAGGATCGCGATCGTCACGTACGGCACGATCGCCCAGAACAGCGCCCCAGCGCTCATCACAGTGCCTTTCCGGCAGGAGTTCTCGGGTTCGGAGTCAGCAGCAGGTCGATCGGGCCGGCCCGGCGGCCGGCCGCGGTCGGCGGCCCGGCCAGCGGGTACGGGTCCAGGCCGACCGCCTCGGCCGGCGGACCCTGCATGATCAACCGGCGGGCCAGCAGCAGGTCCTGCTCACTGGGCGGCGGCAGGGTCGCGGCCACCGCCCGGACCACGTCCGCGTACGCGGAGTCCATGGCCTGCAACCCCTCGTGCAGCAGGTCGATCGACGTCCGGTGGTCGGCGAGCAGCCGGTACCCGGCGTCCTCGTCGACGGTGGCGGCGAACTCGAGCACCACCGCCAGGTGGTCGGGCAGCTCGCCGGCCGGCGGGACCGCCCCGACCGCCCGGTAGGCCGACGCGAACTCCAGCAGGGCCACGCCGCGGCCGCGGGTGTCACCGGCCGTGTAGTACGTCAGGAACAGCGTGCGCCGGCGACGCCAGTCGAACGTGTCGACGTACCGGATGGCGGCGTCGATCGTCGGCTGCTCGGCGAGCCGGTCCACGCTGCGACGCAACGGTTCGCCGGCGGCCGGCGGCAGCGCCGGGATCGCCGCGCGAACCAGGGCCAACCGGTCGGCCCAGGCCTCGTCGGGGTAGGCCAGCAGCAGGGACGCGGACTGCCAGATCACCCGGCGGTCGGCGGTTCGGTCGGTCTCTCGGCGGCGCAGTCTCATGCCTGCTCCTCGCGTCCGGTCGCCCGGGGCGAGCCGGGCCGCGGGGTGAACATCGACTCCGGGGTCCCCTTGCCGTCCCAATTGAGCAGGTTGACCCGGGACCGGTGGCCACCGCGCACGCCGAGCTCCTCGGTGGTCTGCCGTTCCCGCAACGCCTGAAAGGTCTCCACCGCGACCGGTACCGGTGACCCGCTGGCCTCGCCGAACGGGCCGGAGTCGTACATGCCCGGCCCCCCGTCGAAGTCCAGCGCGCAATCGGTCACCGATTCCTCCAGCCGATGCCCCTGGGCCGCGTAGGCGGTCGGGATGACGTACCGCTGCTCGTACTTGGCGATCGCCAGCAGCCGGTACATCTCGTACATCGATTCCTCGCTCATCCCCACCGAGGCCGGGATCGAGGGGTCCGGCTCGCGTTCCAGGTTGTGGTCACGCATGTAGGCGCGCATCGCCGCCAGGGTGCGGAGCACCCGGTCGACCGGTTCGGTGTCCCCGGCGGTGAACAGCCCGGCCAGGTACTCGATCGGGATGCGCAGCGCGGAGATCGCGCCAAACAGGTTGTCCACGTTCTCGCCGTCGTGCGCCTCCCGGCTGATCGCGTCGACCACCGGCGACAACGGCGGCACGTACCAGACCATCGGCATGGTCCGGTATTCCGGATGCAAGGGCAGCGCCACCTTGTACTGCTTGATCAGTGCGTAGACCGGCGATCTCCGCGCGGCCTCCAACCACTCGTCGGTGATCCCGTTCTCCTTGGCCGCGGCGGCGACCGCCGGGTCGAACGGGTCCAGCAGCAGGTCCAGTTGAGCCTCGTACAGGTCCTGCTCGCGTTCGGTCGAGGCGGCGGCCAGCACCTTGTCGGCGTCGTACAGCAGCAGCCCGAGGTAGCGCAGCCGGCCCACACAGGTCTCGGAACACACGGTGGGTAAACCCACCTCGATCCGCGGGTAGCAGAACGTGCACTTCTCGGCCTTGCCGGTGCGGTGGTTGAAGTACACCTTCTTGTAGGGGCAGCCGGACACGCACATCCGCCAGCCGCGGCACTTGTCCTGGTCGACCAGCACGATGCCGTCCTCGGCCCGCTTGTACATCGCCCCGGACGGGCAGGACGCCACGCACGACGGGTTCAGGCAGTGCTCGCAGATTCGGGGCAGGTAGAACATGAACGCCTGCTCGAGTTCCAGCTTGATCTTGTCGCTGACCTGGGCGAGCACCGGGTCACCGGCCAGGATCTCCGGAGAACCGCCGAGGTTGTCGTCCCAGTTCGCCGACCAGGTCACCTTCATCGGCTCGCCGGAGAGCAGGCTGCGGGGCGGGGCCGTCGGCATGTGCTCGCCCAGCGGCGCGGTCGTCAGGTTCTCGTAGTCGTAGGTCCAGGGCTCGTAGTAGTCCTCGATCGAGGGCATCTTCGGGTTCGAGAAGATGTTCAGCAGCTTCTTGAACCGCCCGCCGGCCCGCAGCCGGAGCCGGCCGCGCGAGTCGCGGACCCAGCCACCCTCCCAGCGGTCCTGATTCTCGTAGGTGCGCGGATAGCCCTGCCCGGGGCGGGTTTCCACGTTGTTGAACCACACGTACTCGACCCCGGACCGGTTGGTCCAGGCCTGCTTGCAGGTCACCGAGCAGGTGTGGCAGCCGATGCACTTGTCCAGGTTCATCACCATGGCCAGTTGCGCCATCACACGCATCAGTACTGCACCTCCTGCGAGCGCCGGCGAACCATCGTGACCTCGTCCCGCTGGTTCCCGGTCGGCCCGAGATAGTTGAATGCGAAGGACATCTGGGCATACCCACCGGCCAGGTGGGTGGGTTTGACGAGCAGCCGGGTCAGCGAGTTGTGAATGCCGCCGCGGGTACCGGAGATCTCGGCGAGCGGCATGTCGATCGTGCGTTCCTGGGCGTGGTGGACGAACACCACTCCCTCCGGCATGCGGTGGGACACGATCGCCCGCAGCACCATCACCCCGTTGCGGTTGACCGCCTCGACCCAGTCATTGTCGGCCACGCCGATCTTGGCCGCGTCGATCCCGCTGATCCACATCGTCGGCCCGCCCCGGGACAGCGACAGCATGAACAGGTTGTCCTGGTACTCGGAGTGGATCGACCACTTGGAGTGCGGCGTCAGGTACCGCACACACAGGCCCAGACCCTTGTCCACGGTGCCGATCCGGGGCTCACCGAACAGGCCGGCCACGTCCAGCGGCGGCCGGAACACCGGCAACTGCTCGCCCAGTTCCTCCATCCAGTCGTGGTCGACGTAGAAGTGCATGCGCCCGGTGAGGGTGTGCCAGGGTTTGAGCTCCTCGACGTTGACCGTGAACGGCGCGTACCGCCGCCCGCCCGTCTCGCTGCCGGACCATTCCGGACTGGTGATGACCGGGACGGGGCGGGCGACGGTGTCGGCGTAGCTGATCCGCTTCTCCTCGCTGCCCTCCGCCAGATGCACCAGCCGGCGGCCGGTGCGGCGTTCCAGCGCCTTGAACCCCTCGACCGCCAGCCGCCCGTTCGACGTGCCGGCCAGCGCCAGGATGGTGTCGGCCATCTTGACCGCGGTGTCCAGGGCGGGCCGGCCGGCGCCCGCGCCGTGGCCCATCACCCCGTGCCGGCCGGCCAGCTCGGCGACCTCCTGGTCCGGGTACACGGTGATCGCCTTGGTGGTCACCCCCAAGGTTTCCACCAGCGGCCCGAGCGATTCCCACTGCTCGGCGAGCGCCGGGTAGTCGCGGGTGACGACCGCGATCTGACCCATGGTCTTGCCCGGCACCGGCACCTCGCCGGTGGCCCGCCAATCGCGCTCGGTGCCGTGCGGGTAGGCGGTCTCGCCGGGCGTGTCGTGCTGCAGCGGCACCATCACCACGTCCCGGCGCACGCCGAGGTGCGTGGCGGCCAGCCGTCCGAACACCCGGGCGATGGTGTGGAAGGTGTCGAAATCCGACCGGGTCTCCCACGGCGGGTCGATCGCCGGGCTGAACGCATGGACGTAGGGATGCATGTCGGTGGACGACAGGTCGGCCTTCTCGTACCACGTCGCGGCGGGCAGCACCACGTCCGACAGCAGCGTGGTCGAGGTCATCCGGAAGTCCAGGGACAGCACGAGATCGAGCTTTCCCTCGGGAGTCTCGTCAACCCAGGTGACGTCGCGGGGCCGTAGATCCGCCGGGGTCGGGTCGGCCCGCACGTTGGACGAGGTGCCCAGCAGGTGTTTGAGGAAGTACTCGTTGCCCTTGCTGGACGAGCCGAGCAGGTTCGCCCGCCAGATGGTCAGCACCCGCGGCCAGTTCACCGGGTTGTCCGGGTCCGTGACGGCCAGCTTCAGCGCACCGGACGCCAACTGCTGCGCCACGTACTGCGGCACCGGCACCCCGGCGGCGTCGGCCTCGTCGGCCAGCTCCAGGCTGCTGCGATCGAATTGCGGGAAGAACGGCATCCAGCCCATCGCCGTCGACGCGGCCAGCACGTCCATGGTGTGCATCCCGGCGAACCGGCCGCGACCCAGCGGGGAGGCCAGCGCGTCGGCCCGGTAGCCGTCGTACCGCCACTGGTCGGTGTGCGCGTACCAGTAACCCGTGCCGATCATCTGCCGCGGCGGCCGCACCCAGTCCGACGCCATGGCCATCGTCGCCCAGCCGGTGATCGGCCGGCACTTCTCCTGCCCGACGTAGTGGGCCCAGCCGCCGCCGTTGCGGCCCATCGAACCGGTCAGGATCAACAGCGCCAGAATGGCCCGGTAGGTGGCGTCGCCGTGGAACCACTGGCAGATGCCCGCGCCCATGATGATCATGGAGCGGCCGCCGGACTCCTCGGCATTGTGGGCGAACTCGCGGGCCACCCGGATCGCCTGCGCGGCCGAGACTCCCGTGATCGCCTCCTGCCAGGCCGGGGTGTACGGCTCGGCGGCGTCCTCGTAGCCAGCCGGCCAGGTGCCCGGCAGGCCGGGTCGGTGCACCCCGTACTGGGCCAGCATCAGGTCGAACACGGTGCAGCACAGCCGGTCCCCGATCCGGCGGACCGGAACCCCGCGGGTCAGCACCTCGGCGTGGCCGTCCGGCGTGTCGAACCGGGTGAGCAGCACCGGCACGGACTCCCCGGACTCGGCGAGGACGGTCAGCTGCGGCACGACGTCACCGAGCTCCAGATTCCACTTGCCGATGCCGGAGTCGGTGTACCGGAAGCCGAGGGAACCGTTGGGCGCCAGCACTTCTCCGGTCCGGCCGTCGACCAGCACCGGCTTGAAGGCCGACGCCTCGGACTCGTCACCGAGATCGGCGGCGGTCAGATTCTTGCCGGGCACGTACGCGCCGTCCCGCTCCTCGAGGGCGATCAGGAACGGCAGGTCGGTGTACCGCTGGACGTAGTCGACAAAGAACGGCGTCCGCTTCTCGACCAGGAATTCGCGCAGGATCACGTGCCCCATCGCCATGCCCAAAGCGCCGTCGGTACCGGCGGCGCACGGCATCCACTCGTCGGCGAACTTGGTGTTGTCGGCGTAGTCCGGGCTGACGGTGACGACCTTCGTGCCGCGGTACCGCACCTCGGCCATCCAGTGCGCGTCCGGCGTCCGGGTGACCGGCACGTTGGAGCCCCACAGCATGAGGTACGAGGCATCCCACCAGTCCCCGGATTCGGGAACGTCGGTCTGGTCGCCGAACACCTGTGGTGAGGCCACCGGCAGGTCGGCGTACCAGTCGTAGAACGAGGTCATCGCCCCGCCCATCAGCTCCACGAACCGGGAGCCCGCCGCGTGCGAGACCATCGACATGGCCGGGATCGGCGAGAACCCGGCGACCCGGTCCGGCCCGTAGCGCTTGATCGTGTGCACGTGCGCGGCGGCGACCATCTCGGTCGCCTCGTCCCAGGTCACCCGGATCAGGCCGCCCTTGCCGCGCGCTCGCTGGTACCGGCGCCGCCGTTCCGGATCGTCCTGGATCTCGGCCCAGGCCAGCACCGGATCACCCAGTCGGGTGCGGGCCTCCCGGTACATCTCGACGAGCACCCCGCGGGCGTAGGGGTAGCGGACCCGGGTGGGCGAATAGGTGTACCAGGAGAAGGCGGCACCCCGGGGGCAGCCGCGGGGCTCGTACTCGGGACGGTCGGGACCCACGCTGGGGTAGTCCGTTTCCTGGGTCTCCCAGGTGATGATGCCGTCCTTGACGTACACCTTCCACGAGCAGGAGCCGGTGCAGTTCACCCCGTGGGTGGACCGCACCACCTTGTCGTGACTCCACCGGTCCCGGTAGAAGACGTCGCCCTCGCGACCGCCGGTCTTGCTGATGGTGCGCAAGTCCGGCGACACCTCGCCACGGGTGAAGAACCGGCCGCTGCGCAGCAGCAGATCGGCGACGGGCCCGTCGATTCCGGTGCTCATCTGGTCCCTTCCAAAGTCGCGGACGACCGCACATGCAGCCGCCAAGCCGTGTAGATCGCGGTCAGCGCACACGTCAACACCAGCAACGAAAGGCCGACGGTGTAGTCGTTGTCCGCCGAGTCGTACGTCGCACCCATCACCAACGGCGGGAAGTAGCCGCCGAGACCGCCTGCGGCGCCGACGATCCCGGTGACCGTACCAACCTTTTCCGGGGGCGCCGACCGGGCCACCCAGGCGAAGACACCGCCGGTGCCGATGCCCAGGAAGAACGCCAGCGCGACGAACGACGCGCCCGCCGGCAATTCGGCCGGCGGCTGGAGGATCTCCACCGCGGCCAGGGCTCCGGAGCCGATCAGCGAGATCAACACGATGACCTTGGGACCGATTCGGTCGGAGAGGATCCCGCCGATCGGCCGGGCGATCACCGCGGCCAGGGCGAAGCCCGCGGTACGGGCTCCGGCGTCGGTGATGGAGAAGTCGTAGACCGTCTTGAGGTACGTCGGCAGGTAGGTGCTGAACGCCACGAACCCGCCGAAGCACACCGCGTACAGCAGCGACATCTGCCAGGTGATGGACAGTTTCGCTGCCGCCTTGAGCTTGGGCAGCACCGGCGAGGTGTTCGGCCGCCAGTTCGGCGCGTCCTTCATCGCGACCATCACCAGCACCGCGGTCCCGCCCAGCGCGATGGCAATGATCACGTGGGTGGCGAACAGCCCGAACCAGTTCACGAATCGCGGCGTGAAGAACGCCGACAGCGCGGTTCCACCCATGCCGATCCCGAAAACACCGGTCGCAAACCCTCGCCGGGCCGGCGGGTACCAGGCGTTGACGAAAGGGATACCCACCGCAAAGGCGGTTCCGGCAATACCCAGGAAGAAACCGAAGATCAGTAGCAGTACGTACGAATCAATTGCTCCGGCAAAGGCGACCAGCAGCACCGGAGCAATCGAAACGACCGACACCACCATGAACATCGTTCGCCCGCCGTAGCGGTCGGTCAGCGCACCGACCGGAATCCGACCGACGGACCCGACCAGGATCGGGGTGGCCACCAGCAGCGCGGTCTGCGTGCTGGACAGACTCATCGCGGTCGCATAGGGGGTGGACAGCGGGCCGATCAGGTTCCAGGCCCAGAAGTTGATCGCGAACGTCCAGGTCGCCAACGCGAGGTTGCGTCCCTGCCCGGTCATTTGCGTGACCGCCGGGGAGGACGGGCCGGTCGGCCGAACGGTATTCACGGCAGCACCGCGCGATCGGCGGCGGGGGCGGGGTGGGCCAGCATCATCTCAGGGCACTCCTCGGCAGTGGTGGGTCCCGAAAGAGCAGGGGACCTTCGCACCTCACCAGTGACCCCGCCGCACTCGGTAGGGCCGAAAGTCCTCTCGACCGAGAATCTACGCCCGGTCAAGAATCGGCGCAGCCCGCCATTTCCCGCACACCCGGAAAAAGGCGCGGAGAGGTCGGTAAAAAGCCCAGGCCAGGGCACCGAGGATCGGCCAACCCGGGCAAAAACGTCCGATTCTGTCCGCCCTCGCCGAATCAGCCGGGTTCGTGAGCCTTGCCCAGTTCGGCCGACCGCAGGGCCGCGGCCTCGATGGCGGTGAGCAGCGCGGCCCGGACCCGGTGGTTCTCCAACTCCCGGATCGCGGCGATGGTCGTCCCGCCGGGCGAGGTGACCGCCTCGCGCAGGGTCACCGGATGCTCGCCCGAGTCCCGCAGCATGGTGGCCGCCCCGACCGCCGACTGGATGATCAGCTCGGTGGACACCGCCCGGGGCAGGCCGAGCAGGATGCCGGCGTCGATCATCGCCTCGACCAGGAAGAAGAAGTAGGCCGGCCCGGACCCGGACAGCGCGGTGACCGCGTCCTGCTGGGACTCGGGCACCCGGACCACCTTGCCGACGGTGGACAGCAGGTCCTCCACCAGCTGCAGGTGCGCGGGTTCGGCGTGCGACCCGGCCGAGATCGCGCTCATCGCCTCGCCGACCAGCATCGGCGTGTTCGGCATGACCCGGACCACCGGCGTGCCGGCCGGCAGGTGCCGCTCGTACAGGGCGGTCGGCAGGCCCGCGCACAGGGAGACGACCAGCGTCCCGGGCGTGATCGCGGTGGCCAGCGACTGCAGCAACGGGTCGATGTCCTGCGGCTTGACCGCGACGATCAGCACGTCGGCCTGGGCGGCGGCCTCATCGGTCTCCACCCCGCGCACGCCATAGCGCTCGGTCAGCTCGGCCACCCGGTCCGGGTAGCGCTCGGTGAACATCAGCGAGTCCGGGGCCCGTCCCGCCCCGATGAGCCCGGCCAGCAGGGCCTCACCGATCTTGCCCGCACCCAGAATGGCGATCGTCGTCATGGCGATCAGGGTGCCATGTCCGGCCGCGGCTTCCGCTCCAGTATTCGCTCCACCCCGTCCACGATCCGGTCCAGACCGAAATCCAGGGACCCCGCCGGGTCACCCACGCTGGCCAGATGCTCGCCGACGGCCCGGCCGACCCGACCACCGACCGGGAACGCCGCCGGGTCCATCACCGCCGCCAGCGCCGGTTCGATCGCTGCCCACCACTGCTGGTCGTCCTCGCCGGTCCCGTCGCGGTCGGCCTGCAGGGCGCCCTGCCAGCGGGCCAACCCGGCCACGTGCACCAGCACCATGGTCAGCACACCGTCCATCTCCAGGTCGGACAGCCCGATGCCGTCCAGCGGCCGCAGCTCGGCCTCGTACTTGCGGTTGATGTTCGGCCCCAGCACCGGGCGGCCCTGCGGGATCTGCAGCAACCACGGGTGGCGGGCGAACAGCTGCCAGTTCCGGTCGGCGACGAACCGCAGCCCGGCCCGCCAATCACCCTGCCGGGCCGGCTCGTCCAGGTCGGCGTAGAGCTCGCCGTTGACGGTGTCGATCATCAGCTCGATCAGCGCCGGCTTGCTCGGCACGTGCGTGTACAGCGACATCGCCCCGGCGCCCACCCGCTCGGCGACGCCGCGCATGGACAGCGCGTCGACCCCACCCGCGTCGGCCAGCTCGATCGCCGCCCGCACGATCGCCCGTACGGTCAGCCCGGAACGCCCCGGCCGGTCCTGCGGGCCCCAGAGCAGGGCCAGCGTCGTAGCCGGGTCGGCCGGCGGGGCCTTCTTGGTGGGCCGGTCGGCCGTCGGGGACATCTGGCCATTGTCCTTTCCGCCGGTCGTCCCACCCCCGGCCGGCCGCTCACCCCTCGTCGCAAGTTCACGTACGCTGTACGGTACACTGTACGCGACCCACTTCCCGGAGGCGCCATGAACTCGACCGCACCCGCCATCGACGTCCGCGACCTGCGCAAGCACTACCCGAACACCCCCGACGGCACCGGCCTGAGCGGGGTCGACCTGCACGTGCCGGCCGGCGGCGTGCACGCGCTGCTCGGCCCGAACGGGGCCGGCAAGACGACCACCATCCGGATCCTGACCACCCTGCTGCGGGCCGACTCGGGCACCGCCCGGGTCACCGGATTCGACGTCCGCACCCAGGGTCGCCAGGTGCGCCGCCGCATCGGGTTGGTCGGTCAGGCCGCCGCCGTCGACGAGGTGCTCACCGGACGGCAGAACCTGCTCATGCTCGGCCGGCTCAACCACCTGTGCACCGCCGCCGACCGGGCCGGGGCACTGCTGGACCGGTTCGGCTTGACCGACGCCGCCGACCGCCGGGTGTCCACCTACTCCGGCGGCATGCGACGCCGGCTGGACCTGGCCGCCGCGCTGGTCGTCGACCCGCCCGTGCTGTTCGTCGACGAACCCACCACCGGCCTGGACCCCGCGGGCCGGCGGGATGTCTGGGCGGCCATCGGCGACCTGGTCACCGGCGGCACCACGGTGCTGCTGACCACCCAGTACCTGGAGGAGGCGGACGCCCTGGCCGGACAGATCACCATGCTGGCCGCCGGCCGGGTGGTGGCGCGGGGCACCCCGGACGAGCTGAAGGCCCGGGTGGGCGGTGACTGGCTGGAGATCACCCCGGCCGACCCGGCCGAGTTGCCCCGGTACCGCGAGATCGCCGCCCGGGTCGGCGAACCGGTGGATCGCGGTGGCGGGCTGGCCGTGCCGGTCGTCGACCGCACCCGGGCGCTGGTCACCGTGTCCGCCGCGCTGGCCGAGGCCGGCCTCGATCCGCTCGATCTGAGCGTGCGCCGGCCCACCCTGGACGAGGCGTTCCTGCAGCTCACCGGCCCCGCCAGCACTCCTCCTGCCACTGCCACTGCTGGCCCGACCGTCGATGAGGTGAGCCGATGACCACCACCCGGGACCGCACCGAGCCGATGCTCGGCGACGCCTGGACCATCACCCGCCGGCAGTTCTGGCACTGGCGGGCGCAGCCGGGTGGCTTCACCGTCGGGCTGCTGTTCCCGGTGCTGGTCACCCTGATGTTCGGCGCGCTGTTCGGTGGCGCGATCGCCGGGCCGGGCGAGGACTACTACTCGTTCCTGATGCCCGGCATCTTCGTCATGGCCATGCTGTTCGGGCTGGAGACGACGATGACGGCGGTCAACACCGACGCCAGCCGGGGTGTCACCGACCGCTTCCGGTCGCTGCCGATCCACCCCGCGGCGGTCGTGCTGGGCCGCTGCCTGGCCGACATGATCTACACGGTGCTGGGCCTGATCGTGCTGATGGCCGCCGGCCTGGCGCTGGGCTGGCGATGGTCGGACGGGATGACCGGGGCCCTGACCGCGGTCGCCCTGCTCCTGATGCTGCGGTTCGCGCTGCTGTGGGTGGGCATCTTCGTGGGCCTGATCGCGCCCGGACCGGAAACGGTGGTAGCCGTGCAGATCCTGGTCTGGCCGATCAGCATGCTGTCCAACATCTTCGTCGACCCGGCCACCATGCCGGGGTGGCTCGGCGCGCTCGCGTCCTGGAACCCGTTGTCGGCCACCGCCACCGCCACTCGCGAGCTGTTCGGCAACCCGACCTGGGCCTCGGCCAGCTGGGTCAACGAGCACGCCCTGCTGCTGTCGGTGATCTGGCCGGTGGCGATCACCGCGGTCTTCGCGCCGTTGGCGGTGCGGGCGTACCGGCGGCTGGGCGGCTGAGCGACTGAGGCGCGATCCGCACGAACCCGGCCCGAGGCCGAGTGGACCGGGCTCAGCCCCCGGCCTGAGCCACCGCCCGGCGCAGGCCGGTGACATCGAAGCGACCCTCGTACAGCACGCCGTTGATGAACACGGTCGGGGTGCCCTGCACGCCGGCGGCCAGGGCGAGGGCGAAGTCGGCCTCGACCTTGTCGCCGTAGGGCTGGGCCGGGTCGCCGATCACCCGGGATCCGTCCAGCCCCAGCTTGGTCGCGTATTTGGCCAGATCCCAGTCCGACAGCCGGGTC
This sequence comes from Nakamurella multipartita DSM 44233, assembly GCF_000024365.1. NCBI lineage: Bacteria > Bacillati > Actinomycetota > Actinomycetes > Nakamurellales > Nakamurellaceae > Nakamurella > Nakamurella multipartita. The sequence continues at coordinate 987,630 of NC_013235.1, read as the reverse complement.
TGATGCGCGAACAGCATGTCGTGCATGGGCCAGAAGGCGCCCTGGGCGGCGGCCGCCTCGGCCGCCAGTGCGGCCGTCAACGCGTACGGATGCACCTCGTACAGCGGGAAGTTCCGGAAGATCAACCGCACCCGGCCGGCCGAGCCCGCCAGCACCTCCTCCAGCACCGGCTTGGCCGCCGCGCAGTACGGGCATTCGAAGTCGCCGTACTCGATGACCGTGACCGGGGCGTCCAGGGCGCCCCGCACATGGTCGACCAGGCCGTCCTCGCGGGGCACGTCGCCGTCCGGCGCCGCCGGTTCGTCGGGCACCTCGGTCACCGGATCCGTCATCCGGCCATTATTCGCGGGGCGGTCAACGCCCCGGCGCCAGCACCGGTTGCGGGGCCCGCCAGGGCCGGGGCGGCAACGCCAGGGTGGACTCCCCGGCTCCGGGCGAGCACATCGGGAACCGGTTGCCCAGCAGCCGCATGGTGGTCGAGCCGAGCACTGCAGCCACCAGCGACCCGGCCAGGATGCCGATCTTGGCCTGCTCCATCACGGCGGGATCGGTGAAGGCCAGCTCGGCGATGAACAGCGAGATGGTGAAGCCGATGCCGGCCAGCATGGCCGCGGCCAGCAGGTGCGAGTAGCGCACCCCGCCCGGCAGCACCCCCCATCCCAGCCGCAGCGTGAGCATGGCGGCCCCGGTGATGCCCACGGTGTTGCCCAGGACCAGGGCCACCGCTACTCCCCAGGTCACCGACGAGCCCAACGCCGACCCGAGCGCGTCGGCGTCCAGCGCGACCCCGGCGTTGGCCAGTGCGAACACCGGGACGATCAGGTACGCCGTCCACGGGTGCAGGGCCCGCTCCAGCCGGTCGTTGGCCGGGATCGTCGCCTGGGCGGCGAGGACTGCGAGCTGGACCCGTTCGGCCGTGGGCGATTCCCGCAGAGCCCGGTTGTAGGCGGCGCTGCGGTCGACGACCGACTGCGCGGGCGGCATCGCCGGAATGATCAACCCGATGGCCACCCCGGCCAGCGTCGCGTGCACTCCGGACTGGTAGACGGCGAACCACAGCGCGATCCCGACCAGCACGTACGGGTACAACCGCCAGACGCCGATCCAGCGCAGCCCGAGCAGCGCGCCGACCAGCAACACGGACACGCCCAGGGCCGGCAGCGAGGGGTCCTCGGAATAGAAGACCGCCATCAGGGTGATCGCGCCGATGTCGTCGGCGATGGCCAAGGTCAGCAGGAATACCCGGATCCGGTCCGGGCAGCGCGGCCCGAACAGGGCCAGCACCCCGAGCACGAACGCCGTGTCGGTGGACATCACCACACCCCAGCCCTGCGCCGCCTCCCCCGACGGGTTGAACAGCAGGTAGATGCCGATGGGCACGAGCAGCCCACCGACGGCCCCGAGGGTCGGTACCGTCACCGTCCGGCGATCCCGCAGGTCGCCCTGCGCGATCTCCCGGGTGATCTCCAGCCCGATCACGCAGAAGAACACCGCCATCGCGGCGTCGTTGACCCAATGCTGCAGGCTCATCTGGAAGGCCAGCGGGCCGATCTCGACACCGACCGGCAGGTGCCACAGGCCGGCGTAGGAGGCGGCCCACGGCGAATTGGCCCAGGCCAGGGCGAGCACGGTGCCGATCAGCAGGAACACCGACCCGGCCGCTTCGGTGGCCAGGAACCGACGGGCGGCCGGGGACGGGCCACGGAACACGACCCGGGGCGCCGGACCCGGACGGGGGGTTTCGGTCATGGCGGTCTCTTCCGTCATTGCGCATCCGAACGAGCACACCCTAATCGCGGGAGCGAAAGCCGCAGGCTCCGGTGCCCGGGACGGCGCCTGGAATCGAGGCCCGGGTATCACCATGACGGCGCAGCGATCAGACTTCATGCCAGCCCAGCTGCCGTGAGGAGATTCCCGTGACGCCGTCGCCTGCCCGCCGCCTTGCCCTTGCGGTCGGCCTGACCGCCGCCCTGGTGGGCCTGGCCGCCTGCAGCACCCCGGTCGGCGGTGACGCGGCCGCGGTCACCTCTCGGACCTCGACCGACATGGGGGCGATGAAACCGGCCGCGCCCACCTCGAGCAGCGAATCGACGGACCGATCGAACCCCGGGTCGGCCACCGACGCGGCCTCGGCCGGCACGACCACCACCGGGCCGGCGCCGGTCGCCGTCACGATCGACAAGACCGGCTGGTACGGCGGTTTCGCGATCACCGTGACCCAGGTGCGGGCGGCCGAGGCGGCCGGCGGACTAGACCTGGAGATCGACCTGGAGTATCGCAACATCACCGCCGAGCAGGCCTACGTCCCGCGCGGGGTGGTGCTGGTGGACGGTTCGATGGCCGACTCCTCCGAGGACCTGCCGGCGGATGCGACACCGGCCGGGGCGACCGCCAAGGGATCGATCGTGGTGTCGGTGGACCAGGGCACCGACCCGTCCGCCGGCGCCCAGGCCGCCATCGACCGGACATCGCTGGTCTGGGGTGACGCCCAGGACAACCAGACGACGATCCCGCTGTCGGCCGGCAGCGCCGTGGACAGCGTCGAGCCCATGACCCTGTCCGAGTCCGCCCGGGCCAACCAGGGCCAGGTGGTGATCGACCTGGTCGGCGGAACCCGGGCCCCCAGCTACGAGTCCGGCGAGCGCGGCACCGACGTGATCAGCCTGCGCATCGAGCTCAGCTGCGCGGCGGATTGTCAGGCGTCCGGGTACTACGTCGACCGCGGGTACTTCACCCTTGTCGACCCGGCCGGGCAGAAGCTGGCCACCGACCAGCTGCGGAGCGGCTTCTGCTGCGAGGCCCTGTACCCGGGCACCGTGGTCGACGACGAGCGCGCGACCCTGGCCTTCCTGGTCCCCTCGACCAGCCGCGGCACCTACACGCTGACCTACGAGGACCCCGCGCTGACCGCGGCCGGTTCACCGGCGGGCACGATCGCGCTCACCGGCTGACCGTCGGCCGATTGCGGGGTGGCCGGGCCGACAACCGCTTTCGCCGGCCCCGACGCGGGATGACGCGCAGCTCACACCGATCGCCGGCCGCTCACCTCCGCAATGCCTCACGTCAAGATGCCCGCGTAGGACGGTCCGTGCCTCATCTAGGAATGCCCGCGAAGCAGGGCGTCAGCCGGCCCTGATCCGGACGCCTTTGCGCACGTCGGGCAGTGCCTTGGGGACGGTCGCGAGGTAGAGCTGCTCGGTCTTGTTCTTGGCCAGGCCCAGCAGCACGGCCTGAATGCCGGCGATCTCACGGGCGAGCGCGGCCGGGTTGAGCCCGTCCCGGTAGGCGGTCAGTTCGTGGGCTTGCGCCGGCGACAGCGTGCCGGCGGCCAGCAGCCGACTCAACGGGGTTTGCGGCTTGTCGTAAAGGCGTTTGCGGCGACCGGCCTTGTTCTCGCCCCAGCCGACCGGCTTGATCGTCGGGGTGAGGTAGTTGAGCCGGTCGTTGACCAGCTTCCAGAGCCGGTTCAACGCGTGTCGTTCCTCGTCGGTGTCGTACCGGTAGTAGAACGCGTACCGGCGGACCAGGTGGTTGTTCTTCGACTCGATCGTGGCCTGGTCGTTCTTCTTGTACGGCCGGGACCGGGTGAAGTAGATGTCTTGCTCGGCGGCCCATTTGATGACGGCCCGGTTCAGGAACTCACCTCCGTTGTCGAAGTCCAGACCGGTGACCGCGAAAGGGATCTCCTGCACCCCGGCCTGCAGCGCGGCCAGGATGTTGGCGTGCGCGTTGTTGCGCGTCGAGCGGGTGAAGACCCACCCGGTATGCACACAGGTCAGGTTCACCGAGCGAGCGAACTCGCCCCGCAGGGTCGGGCCGCAATGCGCAACCGTGTCGCCCTCGAAGAAGCCGGGCTCGGCCTCGACCTCGTCGCCCGCCTTACGGATCTTGATCGAGGACCGCAGCAACGGTGACGGTTTCGTGGTCGAGACACCGCGGACCTGGTCGGTGGCCTTCGCGGTCCGCAGGTAGCGGTCGATCGTCGCCGGCGACATCGCGAGCAGCTCGGCCCGCACCGAAGCGCTGTACCGGCCCTCGCCGTCGACCAGCTCCCCGTGCCGTTCCAGCCCGTCCAGTTGCGTGTCCATCGATGCGGCCAGGTACTTGCCGCACTGCCCACCGGAAGCCGCCCAGACCCGCTGGAGGACCTTTAACGCCTCGTAGGAGAACTTGTTCGCCCGCTGCTTCCTGGGCCGCTGGGCGACCTGTCGGCCGCCGCCCGGCGGGCACTGCGCGGCGCTGGTCAACCGTCGCCGGGCGTTGTCCCGCGACCAGCCCGTCACGGACACCACCTCGTCCAGGATCCGGCCCTTCGTACGCCTGTCCGCAGCCTTGAACGCCTTGGCGTACCTGGTGGTGATCTCCGCCCGAGACGCCATCGACAACCCACTCTCCATGCCCCAGCACGGTCACCGCTACGCGGGCATTCCTACGTGAGGCACGGAGAGCGTTTCGCGGGCAGTTCTGGTGAGTCTTGTCGACCTCTGGACAGCACGGCACCGGAGGCTCTAATCTGCGTCCTGGATGCCTTCCGGCGTCCCCGAAGACTTGGGATTGTTACTGCGAGCCGCAGGCAAAACCCGGGCCGAACCCCTGCTGATCGAATCGATCGCGTGGGGTCCGTCCCGGGTTTTTTTGTTCTCGTAGGCATGCCCCTTGCTGCGGACAGCCATGAAATTCCACACCTGAACGACGGAGGAATCATGACAACCGCGAGCAAGTACGACGTACTGGCCGACGCGATTCTCACTGGGGTGGGCGGTGAGTCGAACGTCAAGACCGTCGCGCACTGCGCGACCCGACTGCGGTTCCAGCTCAACGACCGGTCGAAGGCGAACAAGGAGGCGGTGGAGGCGACGCCCGGGGTCATCACCGTGGTCGAGGCCGGCGGCCAATTCCAGGTCGTCATCGGCAACACCGTCAACAACGTCTACGACGCCATGGTCGCCCGGTCCTCGGTCAGCACCGGCGGCACGGCCTCCGGCGGCCTGCTGGGCCGGTTCATCGACCTGATCACCAGCATCTTCACTCCCCTGCTGTGGGTGCTGGCCGGCACCGGACTGCTCAAGGCCCTGCTGGCGGTCGGCGTGAAGATCGCCCCCGAGTTCGCCACCACCTCGACCTACGCGATCCTGTTCGCCGCCGGTGACGCCGCCTTCCAGTTCCTGCCGTTCCTGCTGGCCGTCACCGCGGCCAAGAAGTTCAAGGCCAACCCGTTCACCGCGCTGGCCGTCGTCGGGGCGCTGGTCTACTCGGCCACCGTCGCGGTCATTCCCGGCGCGGACGGCGTGACCACGACCCTCAAGGCGTTTGCCGACGGCGGGGGCGAGCTGACCTTCCTGGGCGTCCCGGTGGTCATGGTCAGCTACCTGTCGGCGGTCATCCCGACCATCCTCGCGGTGTGGATCCAGTCGCTGGTCGAGCGGTTCCTGACCCGGGTCGTCCCGGAGACCATCCGTAACTTCACCATCCCGCTCGTCACGGTCGCGGTCGTCGTCCCGCTCACCTTCCTGGCCATCGGCCCCGCCTCGTACTACCTGGGCGATGCGCTGTCCGCCGGGGTCAACTGGCTGTGGAACCTCTCGCCGGCCCTGGGCGGTCTGATCCTGGGCGGGACCTGGGAACTGATGGTGATCTTCGGCCTGCACTGGGGTTTCGTGCCGGTGATGATCCAGGACATTGCCACGCAGGGGTATTCACCGCTGACCGGTCCGCTGTTCCCGGCCGTGCTGGCCATCTCCGGGGCGGCGTTCGGGGTATGGCTCAAGACCCGCAACTCCGATCTGCGCAAGATCGCCGGCCCGGCCACCATCTCGGCCTTCCTGGCCGGCATCACCGAGCCCGCCATCTACGGCGTGGTGCTGCGGCTCAAGCGTCCGTTCATCTTCGCGCTGATCGGCGGCGCGGTGGGCGGCGCCATCGCCGCCTTCGGCGGGTCGGCGGCCGAAGGCTTCGTGCTGCCCGGCGCGATCACCCTGACCTCGACGCTGAACATCGGCAACTTCACCCTGCAGCTGATCGGCTCGGCCCTGGCCATCGTCGTCGCCTTCGGCCTGACCATGGTCTTCGGCTTCAAGGACCTGCCGAACGCGGCCGCCGACGGCCCCACCGCCACCACCCCGGGCGAGGTGGCCTCGCAGGCCCTGCCGGTACAGGCGCCGGTCGCCGGGCAGGTCGTGGCTCTCGACCAGGTGCCGGACAAGGTGTTCTCCTCCGGCGCGCTGGGCAAGGGCCTGGCCGTCATCCCGACCGAGGGCAAGGCCTTCGCCCCGATCGGCGGCACCCTGCTCACCGTGATGCCGCACGCCTTCGGGCTGCGCGACGAGAACGGCCTGGAGGTGCTCGTGCACATCGGGCTGGACACCGTCGAGCTGGGCGGCACCCACTTCACCCCGGCGGTCAGCCAGGGCCAGCAGGTCCGGGCGGGCGACCTGCTCGGCGAGTTCGACATCGCCGCCATCGAGCAGGCCGGCTACAACCCGATCACGGTGATGATCGTGACCAACCCGGGCGCCTACCAGGCCGTCGTGCCGGTGGCCGCCGGGACCGTCGAGGCCAAGGCGCTGGCCCTGGACCTCGTGGGCTGATCACGTGCGACCGGCGGCCCGCCCCCGTGGCGGGCCGCCACCCGGACCACCCCACTTCGCCATCCCCCACGTCGAAAGAGCAATCATGACCAGCATTTCCGCACCAACGCAGTTCCCGCCCGGCTTCCTGTGGGGCGGCGCCACCGCCGCCAACCAGGTGGAGGGCGGCTACGACCAGGGCGGCAAGGGCCTGTCCATCCAGGACGTGATGCCCCAGGGCATCGTCGGTCCGCGCACCGACGGCCCCACCCCGGAGAACCTCAAGCTGACCGGCATCGACTTCTACCACCGCTATGCCGAGGACATCGCCCTGTTCGCCGAGATGGGCTTCTCGGTCTACCGGTTCTCCATCGCCTGGAGCCGGATCTTCCCGGGCGGTGACGACGCCGAGCCCAACGAGGAGGGCCTGGCCTTCTACGACCGGGTGCTCGACGAGCTGGAGCGGCACGGCATCGAGCCGCTGATCACGCTGTCGCACTACGAGACCCCGCTGGCCATCGCCGAGAAGTACGACGGCTGGGTCTCCCGGGACGTCATCGCCCTGTTCGAGCGGTACGTGCGGGTCGTGTTCGCCCGCTACGGCCACCGGGTGAAGTACTGGCTGACCTTCAACGAGATCAACTCGGTGATCCACGCGCCGTTCATGAGCGGCGGCATCAACACCCCCAAGGACGAGCTGACCCCGACCGACCTGTACCAGGCGATCCACCATGAGCTGGTGGCCAGCGCGCTGGCCACCAAGATCGCGCACGAGACCGACCCGCAGATCAAGGTCGGCTGCATGGTGCTGGGCATGCCGATCTACCCGCTGTCCCCCGACCCGAACGATCTGCTGGCGTCGATGACCGCCGATCACGCCAACCTGATGTTCAGCGACGTGCACACCCGCGGCGAGTACCCCGGATACGCCCTGCGGTACTTCCGGGAGAACGGCATCGAGCTGCAGATCACCGAACAGGACCGGGAACTGCTGGCCGCGCACACCGTCGACTTCGTCTCGTTCAGCTACTACATGAGCATCTGCGAGACCGGGGATCCGGCCAGGCGCCTGGCCGGTGCGGGCAACATCATGGGCGGGGTGCCGAACCCGCACCTGCCGGCCTCCGAATGGGGCTGGCAGATCGACCCGGTCGGGCTTCGGGTCATCCTCAACCAGTTCTGGGACCGCTGGGGCAAGCCGCTGTTCATCGTCGAGAACGGGCTCGGCGCCCGGGACGAGCTGGTCGAGTCGGCTGACGCCGTCGACGGTTTCACCGTCCTGGACGACTACCGGATCGACTACCTGCGCGCGCATCTGCAGCAGGTCGGCGAGGCCATCGCCGACGGCGTCCAGGTGCTGGGCTACACCAGTTGGGGCCCGATCGATCTGGTCAGCGCCTCGACCGCGCAGATGTCCAAGCGGTACGGGTTCATCTACGTCGACCGCAACGACGACGGCACCGGCACGCTGGCCCGCTACCGCAAGAAGTCGTTCCACTGGTACGCGCAGGTCATCGCGACCAACGGCGCCACCCTCCGGCAGAACTGACCCGACCCGCGGCTCGGGTGGGCCACCGCCGCCCCGCCCGAGCCGCGACCCCGATCAGCAGGCAGGATCGATCACGGTCCCCAGCTCTCAGCGAGGAGAGACGCAGTGCAGGTCCTGAAGGTGTTCAACAACAACGTCGTGCTCGGCCGGGACGAGCGCGGGGTCGAGCACGTCCTGTTCGGCCGCGGGCTCGGCTTCAAGGTCACCGCCGGGGCCACGGTCGACGAGAGCCGGGTCGAGCGCCGGTTCGGGCCCAGCGGGACCGGCGGGGTGGACCGGATCGCCGCCCTGGTCAACGAGATCCCGCCCGAGGACATCGATCTGACCGGCCGGATCGTCGAGCTGGCCCGCGGCCGGCTCGGCCCGCACATCACCGACCACATCCTGCTCCCGCTGGCCGACCACCTGAGCTTCGCCCTGCGCCGGGCCGCGGAGGGCGCCGGGGAGATCGAGTACCCGCTGCGCTGGGAGGTGCAGTACCTCTACCCCGCCGAGGTCCAGGTGGCCCGGGCCGCGCTGGACCTGGTCGCCCAGGAGCGCGGGGTGCGGCTGCCCGAGGTGGAGGCGGTGCCACTGGCCCTGCATCTGGTCAACGCGCAGTTCGACACCAGCGACATCTCGACCACCGCGCAGATGACGCAGACCCTGCACCGCACCCTGGACATCATCCGCGAGGAGTACGGGGTGGAGATCGACGAGGGCTCGGTGGAGGTCGCCCGGTTCGTCACCCACCTGCGGTACCTGTTCCTGCGCGAGCAGCAGGGCCGCAAGCTGCGGGAGACCCCGGCCGAGCTGCACGCGGCCCTGCAGTCGGCCCGGCCCCGCGAGTACACCTCGGCCGGACGGATCGGCACGCTGCTCGCCGACCAGTACGGCTGGGCCATCAGCACCGACGAGATCCTCTATCTCGCGCTGCATGTCAGCCGGCTGGTGGACGCCGCCACGGCCGCCGCCCCGGACGGAGCGGACCGATGAGCCTGGCCCAGGAGCTGCTGGCCGCGGTCGGCGGCCGCGAGAACGTCGCGTCGCTGACCCGTTGCTGGGCCCGCCTGCGGTTCGAGTTGCACGACACCGACCTGGTCGACGAGGCGGCCGTCGCCGCCCAGGATCAGGTCGCGATCGCGGTGCACCAGCGCGGGCAGTACCAGATCGCCCTGCGCAGCGGCCTGCTGGAGACCTTCGACGAGCTCACGGTACTGCTGCGCCGCTGACCGGCCGGGCCGGTCACCCGCCGGTGCGTTCCCGCCAGCGCTCGACCAGCCGGTCCAGGGTGTCGTGGTCGATGCTCATGCCGCTGAAGGCGGCCAGGGTGGACATCGGCATGGAGCCGATCACCGCGACCAGCTCGGTGTCCCGGGTCGGGTCGGACGCGCCCGCGGCCACCGCCTCGCCGATCAGCTCCAATGCGACCGGGTCGGCCATCCATTCGTGCAGCGTCGACCCGGCGGTGATCGGCGCCGCGATGGACGGCGCGTCGACGCGGATCGTGCTGGACAGCGGCAGGTCTCGCGAATGAAAGCCGACCTCGACGGCGAACTCGCCGGCCTCCACCACCCACCGGCCGAGCAGCTGCGAGAAGAAGGAGAAGGCCCGCTGGTCGAGGGTGACGGTGACCGTGCGGGCCTGGCCCGGCGCCAGCTCGACCTTGCCGAACCCCTTCAGCTCGCGCACCGGGCGGGCCACCGACGCGGCGACGTCCCGGACATAGACCTGCACCACCTGCGCGCCGGCCACCGGGCCGGTGTTGCGCACCCGCACCGAGACCTGCGCGGTCAGGGTGCCGTCGGCGACCGCCCCCGAGGTGCTCACGACCAGCTCGTCGACCGCAAAGGTGGTGTAGGACAGGCCGAATCCGAACGGGAAGGCGACATCGGTGTCGGTCGCGTCGTACCCGCGGTAGCCGACGAACAGTCCCTCGCCGTACCGGACGACCTGCGAGTCGCCGGGAAAGTTGAGGTAGGAGGAGTTGTCGGCCAGCCGGTGCGGGATGGTCTCGGCCAACCGGCCCGACGGGTTCACCCGCCCGGTCAGCACGTCGGCGATCGCGCCCCCGGCGGCCTGACCGCCCAGCCAGGCCTCGACGATCGCCGCGGCGTGCGGCACCACCTCGCCCAGGACCACGGTGGAGCCGTTGACCAGCACGACGACCACCCGGGAATTGACCTGCGCCACCGCCCGCAGCGTGGCCAGCTGGCCGGCGGGCAGGTTCATGTGGGTGCGGTCGAAGCCCTCGGACTCGTCCGCGCCCGGCAGACCCAGGAACATGACCACGGTGTCGGCCTCGGCGGCCAGTCGCACCGCCTCCGCGCGCAACGCCTCGTCCGACGCGGTGTCGTCGATCCCGTAGCCGGCCGCGAAGCCGACCTCCGGGAGCAGGGCCGTCAGCTCGTCGAGCGCGTTCTCCACCCGGGTCGGGTTGACCTGCGAGCTGCCGGCGCCCTGGAACCGCGGGGTCCGGGCGAACTCGCCGATCACCGCGATCCGGGCGTCGGCGGCCAGCGGCAGCAGCCCACCGGAGTTGGCCAGCAGCACTACCGATTCGGCGGCCGCGGCCCGGGCCAGCCGGTGATGCTGGTCGGCGTCGAAGGACTCGTCCAGATCGAGCACGGCCACCCCGCGGTCGACCAGGGTCAGCACGGTGCGCACCCGCGCATCCAGGACGGTCTCGTCCAGGTTCCCGGCCCGGATCGCGGCGACGATCTGGTCCGGGCTGTGGGGCCGGTTCGGCGGCATCTCCAGGTCCAGGCCGGCGACCAGAGCGGGGACGCGGTCGTAGACGGCGCCCCAGTCGGAGACGACCAGCCCGTCGAAGCCCCATTCGTCCCGCAGCACGGTGGTCAGCAGCCAGGCGTTCTGCGAGGCCGAGACGCCGTTGATCTTGTTGTAGGAGCACATGATCGTCCACGGTTGACCGGCGGTGACGATGCGCTCGAAGGCCGGCAGGTAGATCTCCCGCAGGGTGCGCTCGTCGACCTGGGTGTCGACCCGCTGCCGATCGGTCTCCTGGTTGTTCGCGGCGAAGTGCTTGACCGAGGTGCCGACCCCCTGCGACTGGATGCCGTCCACGATGCCCAGGCCGAGTTCGCCGGTCAGGTAGGGATCCTCGGAGAAGTACTCGAAGTTGCGGCCACACAACGGCGATCGCTTGATGTTGATGCCCGGACCGAGGATCACCGAGAGCCGGCAGGCCCGCGCCTCCCGGGCCAGGGCCACCCCGATCCGCCGCAGCAGGTCGGGATTCCAGCTCGAGGCCACCGCCGACGCGGTCGGGAAGCAGGTCGCCGGCAGGCTCCCGCCGAGGCCGACGTGGTCCCCCTCGCCCGGCTGGGCGCGCAGCCCGTGCGGGCCGTCGGAGACCATGATCCGGGGAATCCCCAGCCGGTCCACGGCGGCGGTGAACCAGAAGGCGGAACCGGAGGTGAGCGAGGCCTTCTCTTCCAGCGTCAACTCGGCCAGCAGGGCATCGACGTCCAGCGTCATGATCAGCGCTCCGGCCCGTCGGCGGCGGGGTCCTCGTCCGGGACCGGCGTCAACCGGACGATGGGGAACACCCGATCGGTCTTGGTCTCGTATTCGCCCATGGACGGGCGCACCGCGACGATCCGGCGCCAGAGTTCATCGCGTTCGGGGCCGGTGACCTCGCTGGCCTGCACGGTGAGGGTGCGGCTGTCCACCTCGACCTGGACCCGCGGGTGGGCCATCAGGTTGTGATACCAGTCCGGGTTGGTCGGCGACCCACCCTTGGTGGCGGCGATGACCAGGTCCTGGCCGTCGGGGGCGTAGACCAGCGGGCTGATCCGTTCGGTTCCGCTGCGCGCGCCGATGTGGTGCAGCAGCACCATCGGGTTTCCGGCGAAGGTGCCGCCGACCCGGCCGGCATTGGCCCGGAATTCCTCGATGACGGCGCGGTTCCAGTCGGACGGTCCGGATGAACTCACGGCACTCTCCCTCGATGCTCTCGGACCTGCAGGTCTAGCAGGTACACCGGCCGCCCGCAGCCGGAACTGCGTCCGCCGGGAGCGGCGGACGGAGTAGAGTCGGACAAGTAGGGAGCATTTCGTTCGTCGGCGCTGGAGCCGGCCGCGTTCCTCACGAATCAACAGGTCCAGGCCCGGTGACGGGTCAGGGGACGGGAACGCCGGCCATGACCGGAGCATCGACTCTCACCACCGACCCGACACACGCCCCGAGCGGCGAGCTTCGGTGCTCGCTCAAACCCGCGAATGCCACCCCCGGTCACGTCGACGGCGCCTGGTGGCCACGCACCCCCGACCTGGTCGCCGAAATCCCGGCGCTGCTGGACCGGCTCGCCGACGGCTGGGGCGCGGTCGACCGTGTCTCCTACGACCTGTCCGCCTGGTCGCCGGCCGCGCGGCGGATCACCGTGCGCGGCCGCCGGGTCCGGCTGGACGGCTTCCGCGGACGCCGACCCGCCGACGCGATCCACCTGAGCGGACCGGCCGGCAAGGCCATCCTGACCCTGCTGGTCATCCCGCCGGACACCGATCCCGAGGTCGCCGAGCGGGCCCTGCGCCGGGCCGGCACCGGCGACAACCAGGACAGCACCACCGATCTGCTTTCCCGCGACCCCTCCACCGCACCCAGGAGCACCTCATGAGCCAGACCTACGAACAGCGACTCGCCACCGTCGAGGGTGCCCTCGCCGCGCAGCAGATCGCCCCGCCCAGCGGCACCACCCTGACCGACGCCGCCGCCCAGGTGCTGCACGCGCTGGACCACATCCCCGAGGTCCTCCGCTAGGCCTGGGCGGCTCCCGGCACCGGCGCGACCACCACCTCGATCCCCTTGCGGCGCAACCGATCCACATGCACGTCCGGGGTCAGTTCGTCAACGATGACGACGTCGAATTCGGTCAGCGGGAGCAACGCATGCAAGGCCCGCTGACCGAATTTGGTGTGGTCGGTGTACAGGATCCGCTGGGCGGACGAGTCGAACATCGCCCGCTTGACCGCGATGGTGTCCTGGGTCTGGAAGAAGCAGATGTCGTCGGTGATCGCGGCCGTGGACATCACGAAGGTGTCCGCCCGGATCCGCCGGATGGCGTCCACCGTCATTTGCCCGAGGTAGGCGTCGCACCAGGAGTGATACAGGCCGCCGACGACGGTCAGCGAGATCTGTGGCTCCCGAGCGAGTTCCGCGGCCACCGCCGCCGAGTGGGTGATCACGCCGAGCGGCGCCCGTTGCGGCAGGAGCCGGGCCAGGTGCAGGCCGGTCGTCGAGTCGTCCAGGAACACGCTGTGGCCGGGCTCGATGAATTCCAGCGCGGCCACGGCGAGCGCATCCTTCTCGGCGTTGTGCTGGGTCTGCCGGAACGTCATGCCCGACTCGGTCAGGCTGGAGCTGAGCGCGGTCACCTGACCGCGGGTCTTGCGCAGCAGCCCCTGGCTTTCCAGTTGATCCAGATCGCGGTGCACGGTCATGGCGCTGACGCCGAACCGCTCGATCAGATCCTCGATGCGCACCGTGCCCTCGGCGACGACGAGTTCGGCGATCTCCCGCTGCCGCTGCCGCTGCTTGGCAGTGCGGGTGTGCCACCCGGCATCGTCGCCCCGGCCGGGCCCTGCGGTCATCTCGTTCCTCCACGTCACCGGTGAGAAAAACCCCACTTTACCGCCCACCGGGCCCCATCCAGCGCACGTTCATGTGGAAAATATCGTGCCAGATCCTTGCGTATGGTCGATCTAACATTCATAATGTTAGATATCACCTGAACGCATCGCCTGGCCTCGAAGGAGCACCCCATGTCCGAGCCGTGGAGCATCGTGATCGGTTGCGACGACGCTGGCCTTGAGTACAAGCAGGCGCTGAAGGCGGATCTGCTGGCCGACCCGCGGGTGGGCCAGGTCATCGACGTCGGCATCGACCCGGCGAACCCCGCCGCGTACCCGCACGTGGCCGTCGCGGCCGCCCGGGCGGTCGCCCTCGGCCAGGCCGACCGGGCCCTGCTGTTCTGCGGCACCGGGCTCGGCGTGGCCATCAGCGCCAACAAGGTGCCCGGCATCCGCGCGGTCACCGCGCACGACAGCTTCTCGGTCGAGCGATCGGTGCTGAGCAACGACGCCCAGGTGCTGTGCATGGGCCAGCGGGTCATCGGCCTGGAACTGGCCCGCCGGCTGGTCCGCGAATGGCTCGACTACCGCTTCGACACCACGTCCGCCTCCGCGGCCAAGGTCGAGGTCATCAAGGCCTACGACCGGGCCGAGACCACGCAGGACTTCGACCTGGCCGCCGCCAGCTGACCCGGGCTCACTGCGCTCGCGGCGAGACCGAGGCGAGCAGCAGGGCCCACTCCTGTTCGATGTACTGATCCAGCGTCAGGAACCGGGCCAGGTTCCAGTGCTTGAGCGCCCAGGCATGGGCCAGCAGCAGCACGTTGTGCACCACCAGCCGGGCATCGACGGCGCGGAAGACCCCCGCGTCGATGCCGTCGGCCACCGCCTGTCGGATCGGCTCGGCCGTCTGCAGTTCCAGGTCCTTGATCCGCTCCAGACCGTCGGCCGGCAGCGTTCGGCTCTCGCGGTAGGTCAGGGTCACCGCCTCCCGCTTGGCCTCGACGACCTGGCAACAGATCCGGAACGCGGCGCCGAACCGGTCGACCGGATCCTCCCCGGCCGCCGCGATCGCCGCCGGCACCTGATCCCGGAAGTCCTCCAGGATGTCCACGATCACCGCGACGAGCAGCTCGTCCTTGTTGCCGAAGTACTGGTAGATCAGCCCGACACTGATCCCGGCCCGTTCGGCCACCGCCTGCATGGAGGTGGCGTGGAATCCGGTCGTGGACATCACCTCGGTCGCCGCATCCAGGATCTGCCGTCGCCGTCGTTGCACCCGGGCGTCGGTCCGCGCCGCCTGCCGTGCGTTCCGCTCGTCCAACGCCTGCCCCATCGCGACCTCCCGATCCGGCTGAATGCCGGTTCAGTCTAGGCCGGCGCGGCGCGCGTTGAACGCCCATTCATTTTCCTCTTGACACCAGGCCGGATCGACCCCTACAGTCGGTCTCATTGAATGAACCGTCATTCATTTAATTGGTTCTCACCAGGCCCGATGCCACTCGACGAGGAGACGCACATGAGCCAGACGATCACCGACGCCGGCCCCGCGGCCCGACCCGCACCGGCCCTGCAGGACATCCGGTATGAGGTCGAGGGACCGACCGCGATCATCACCATCAACCGCCCGCACCGCTACAACGCGTTCCGCGGGATCACCGTCGAGGAACTGATCAAGGCATTCCGGCTGGCCTGGGCCGACCGGTCCGTGCAGGCCGTCATCCTCACCGGCGCCGGCGAGAAGGCGTTCTGCACCGGTGGGGATGTCAAGCAGCGGGCCGAAACCGGCGACTACGGCCCCACCGAGTCCGGCATGTTCGAGATCGGCAACCTGCACAAGCTGATTCGCGACATCCCCAAGCCGGTGATCGCCGCGGTCAACGGTGTGGCCGTCGGCGGCGGGCACGTCCTGCACGTGCTGTGCGATCTGTCGATCGCGTCCGAGACCGCGCGCTTCGGCCAGGCCGGCCCCAAGGTCGGTTCCTTCGACGCCGGTTTCGGCTCGGCCTACCTGGCCCGGGTCGTCGGCGAGAAGCGGGCCCGCGAGATCTGGTACCTGTGCCGGATGTACGACGCGGCCACCGCCGAGCGCTGGGGGCTGGTCAACGCGGTCGTGCCGGCTGACCAGCTGCTGGCCGAGGCCACGAAATGGGCCGCCGAGATCGCCGAGAAGAGCCCCACCGCACTGCGTTTCCTCAAGCAGTCGTTCAACGCCGACACCGATCACCAGGCCGGCCTGTCCAACCTGGCCATGTCCGCCCTCGACCTGTTCACCGCGTCCCCCGAGGGCCTGGAGGGCGCGGCCGCGTTCGCACAGAGGCGCCCGGCCGACTTCGTCCAGCAAGTCGCCTGGCACTGACCGGCCAGCGACCCCACTCAGCGCCGAGAGACGAGAGACCAATGGAGTTTTCGCTCATCCCCCAGCAGCAGGCGCAGGTCGACGCGGCCCGGGCCTACGCCCGGGACCTCGCCGCGGACTACCAGAACCGGGAACGGACCGGGTTGATCGAGAAGGAGGTCTTCCTGGAGATGGGCCGCCGGGGATTCATCGGCGCCGAGATCGCCCCGGAGCTGGGTGGTCGTGGGGAGAGCCGGTTGACCTCCGGGCTGCTGCTCGAGCAGATCGCCACCGGCGACTTCAATATCGGCTACCTGCAGGTCGTCGGCTCACTGGTCGGGCAGATCCTGGCCGGCAACGCCCGGCCCGAGGTGGCCCAGGAGTGGGTTCCCCAGATCACCGGCGGCACCGGCGTCGTCGGCATCGGCCTGTCCGAGCCGACCGGCGGGTCGGACGCCGGCAACCCGCAGATGCGGGCCGAGCGGGACGGCTCTGGCGACGGGGCCGACTGGCTGATCACCGGGGCCAAGTCGATGTCGCTGATGGAGTACTGCACCGGCGCGGTCGTGTTCGCCCGCACCGGCGACGAGGGCCGCGGGCGGGGCATGACAGCCTTCGTCGTCGACCTCACCGGGCCCGGCCTCACCCGCGAGCCGTACTCGGACATGGGCACCAAGCCCGTGCGGCGCGGCGCGATCCACTTCGACCGGGTCCGGGTGCCGGCGCGCAACGTGCTCGGCGAGGTCGGCCAGGGCTTCACCTCGGTCATGCAGGGCTTCGACTTCAGCCGGGCCCTGATCGGCCTGCAGTGCGTGGGCGCCGCCCAGCAGACCGTCGACGAAACCTGGGCCTACGTGTCGCAGCGGCAGGCGTTCGACCGGCCGATCAGCACGTTCCAGGGCGTCTCGTTCCCTCTGGCCGAGTCCGAGACCCTGCTGGCTGCGGCGAGAATGTTGTGCTACCAAACCCTCTGGCTCAAGGACGCCGGCCTGCCGCACACCGCCGAGGCGGCCATGTGCAAGTGGTGGGCCCCCAAGACCGCCTACGACGTGATCAACAGCTGCCTGCTGCTGCACGGCCAGTACGGCTACCGCACCGAGAAGCCGATCGAGCAGCGCCTGCGCGACGTGCTCGGCCTGCAGATCGGCGACGGCACCGCGCAGATCATGAAGTTGATCATCGCCCGGCAACGCCTGGGCCGCGCCCTCGCCCCCTGAACCCCTCCTCTCCCCTCCCCGCGCACCCTCCCCCTCCCCTCTCCCCTCCCCCCTCCCCCCTCCCCGCGCCTCCCCTCCCCCGCGCCTCCCCTCCCCGCGCCTCCCCTCCCCGCGCCTCCCTGCCTTGCTGTTGATCATGGGAAGAAGCCCGTTATCGGAGCCTCAGAACGGCACTCTTCCCATGATCAACAGCACTTGGGGCGGACGGACACATCAGACCAAGGAGTCATTCATGGGCAAGCTGGACCACAAGATCGCCATCGTCACCGGGGCGGGGCGCGGCATCGGCCGCGGCATCGCCGAGAAGCTCGCGGCCGAAGGCGCCGTCGTGGTCGTCACCGACGTCGACGAGCAGTCCGCCGTGCACACGGCCAAGGAGTTGGGCGGTGGTTCGGACCGGCACGTCGGGCTGCGAGTGGACGTCACCGATCGCGCCTGCGTCACCGCCATGGTCACCGCCGTCACCGAGCGGTTCGGCCGGATCGACGTGCTGGTCAACAACGCGGGCTGGGACAAGGTCGGGCCGTTCGTCGACAGCGACGAGGCCGACTGGGACCGGGTCATCAAGATCAACCTGTACGGCGTGCTGAACACCACCAAGGCCGTGCTGCCGATCATGGTCGGGCAGGGCCACGGTCATGTGGTCAACCTGGGTTCGGATGCCGGCCGGGTCGGTTCGTCCGGCGAGGCCGTGTACTCGGCCGCCAAGGGTGGCGTCATCGCCTTCACCAAGGCCGTGGCCCGCGAGATGGCCCGCCACCAGGTCACGGTCAACTGCGTGTGCCCCGGCCCGACCGACACCCCGCTGTTCGCCTCGATCGGCGGCGACAACCCCAAGCTGCGGGACGCACTGACCAAGGCCATCCCGCTGCGCCGGCTGGCCGACCCGAGCGACCTGGCCAACGCCGTCGCGTTCTTCGCCTCCGAGGAGGCCTCCTACATCACCGGTCAGACCGTCAGCGTCAGCGGCGGCCTCACGATGAGCTGAGACCGGACCCCACGACTATGACCCTCGAGACGATCCTCACCGACGAGATCATCGCCGAGTACACCGCGGCGGGTTACTGGCAGAACAAGATCATCACCGACTTCCTCGACGAGGCCGTCACCCGGACGCCGGACAAGGTCGCCGCGATCGACCCACGCCGCCAGGTCACCTACGCCGAGCTGGCCGCCGAGGTCGACCGGGCCGCGCTGGGCCTCCTGGAGCTGGGCGTCGAACCCGGTGACGTCATCTCCTTCCAGCTGCCCAACTGGATCGAGTTCCTGGTGGTGCACTTCGCCGCCACCCGGATCGGCGCGGTGTCCAACCCGCTCATCCCGATCTACCGGGACCGCGAGGTCGGCTTCATGGTCGCCCTGGCCGAGTCGAAGCTGCTGGTCGTCCCGGCCGAATTTCGCGGCTACGACTACGCTGCGATGGCGAACCGGCTGCGACCGGAATGGCCGGCCCTGCAGCAGGTCCTGGTACTCGGCGGCGAGCCGGGCACGGCCGGGTCGTGGGCGGACTTCGCGGCCACCCCCTGGGAGCAGCAGCGGGACCCGGCCGGCCTGGCGGCCCTGCGCCCGGACCCGAACGACGTCACGCTGCTGATGTTCACCTGCGGCACCACCGGCGAGCCCAAGGGCGTCATGCACACCCACAACACGCTGGTCGCGGCGAACGCCCCGCTGCCGGCCCGGCTCGGGGTGGGCGCGGGCAGCGTCATCCACATGGCCTCCACCTTCTCGCACCTGACCGGCCTGCTCTACGGCGCGCGCCTGGCCACCCAGCTCGGCGCCACCGGTGTCTACCAGGACGTCTGGGACAACACGCGCTTCGTCGACCTGGTCCAGGAGCACGGGATCACCTTCACCGCGGCGGCCACGCCGTTCCTGCACGACACCCTGGGCGCCCCCAACCTGGACGCCCGCGACCTGTCCAGCCTGACCCGGTTCTGCTGCATGGGCGCACCGGTCCCGCCGGCGATCGTCCGGACCGCGCAGGCGCGCCTGCCGGGTCTGACCGTGCTCGGTGGTTGGGGGCAGACCGAGAACGCCCTGGTCACCCTGGGCATCCCGGGCGACCCGCCGGACGTGATCGCCGAACGGGACGGATTCCCGTTCCCCGGCATGCGCCTGCGCATCGTGGATCCGGACGGGCAGGAGCTGCCGCCCGGGGCGGCCGGCCGGGTTCAGGTGCGCGGACCATTCCTGTTCGTCGGGTACGCCCACCGGTTGTCGATGACCCGTGACCTGTTCACCGACGGCTGGTTCGACACGGGCGACCTGGGCTACCTCGATCCCGACGGCTACCTCAAGCTCTCCGGGCGGACCAAGGACGTGATCATCCGCGGCGGCGAGAACATCCCGGTCGCCTACGTGGAGAACGCCCTGTACGAGAACCCGAAGATCGCCACCGTCGCGGTCGTCGGCATCCCCGATCCGCGGCTGCAGGAACGCGCCTGCGCCTGCGTCGTGTTGCGGCCAGGCGTCGAGGGGTTCACCTTCGAGGAGATGAAGGCATTCCTGGGTTCGAAGGGCGTCGCCAAGCAGTACTGGCCCGAGCGGCTGGAGGTGCTGGCCGCCCTCCCCTCGACCGCCAGCGGCAAGATCCAGAAGTACAAGCTGCGCGAACAGGTCGGAGGCTCGTCGTGATCTGGGTGGGCGGGCGCGTCAGGCGCTCCGGAAGGGCGGCAAGATGAGCATCGCCTACTTGGTCGACGGGGTCCGCACCCCGTTCGGTCGATACGGGGGTGGCCTGTCGACCGTCCGCCCCGACGACCTGGCCGCGCACGTGCTGCGCGGGCTGACCGTTCGGTTGCCGTCGGTCGACTGGGACGCCCTGGACGACGTGGTGCTGGGTTGCGCGAACCAGGCCGGCGAGGACAACCGGAACGTGGCCCGGATGGCGGCGCTGCTGGCCGATCTGCCGGTCAGCGCGCCCGGTACGACGGTCAACCGGCTCTGCGGGTCCAGCCTGGACGCGATCGCCATCGCGTCCCGGGCGATCCGCTCGGGCGATGCCGACCTGGTGCTGGCCGGCGGCGTGGAGAGCATGAGCCGGGCGCCGTTCGTCCTGCCCAAGGCGACGTCGGCGTTCTCCCGCTCGGCCGAGATTCATGACACCACCATCGGCTGGCGCTTCGTCAACCCGGCGATGCGCGAGCGATACGGCACCGACTCGATGCCGGAGACCGCGGACAACGTGGCCGCCGACTTCGGCATCAGCCGGGAGGATCAGGACGCGTTCGCCCTGCGCTCGCAGGATCGGGCGGCCACGGCCATCGGCTCCGGCCGGCTGGCCCGGGAGATCCTGCCGGTGACGATCCCGCCCGCTCGATCCGCGCGGGGCCGGAGCGAGCCGGTCGTCGTCGACACCGACGAGCACCCGCGGGCGACCTCCCTGGCGGCCCTGGCCAAGCTCACGCCGATCAATCCGGGTGGCACCGTCACCGCCGGCACCGCCTCCGGCGTGAACGACGGCGCCGCCGCCGTTTTGATCGCGTCGGAGTCGGCCGTCCGCCGGTACGGGCTGACCCCGCTGGCCCGGGTGAGCTCGGCCGCGGCGGCCGGGGTGCCGCCCCGGATCATGGGCATCGGGCCGGTCCCGGCCACCCGGAAGGTGTTGTGCCGCAACGGTCTGACCGTCGCCGACCTCGACCTGATCGAGCTCAACGAGGCGTTCGCCGCGCAGGCCCTCGGTGTGCTGCGGCAATTGGGGATCCCGGATGACGCCGAGTACGTCAACCCGAACGGCGGGGCCATTGCCCTGGGCCATCCGCTGGGCGCCAGCGGCGCCCGGATCGCCCTGTCCGCGGCGATCGAGCTGCACGACCGCGGCGCCCGCCGGGCCCTGGCCACCATGTGCATCGGCGTCGGCCAGGGCATCTCCGTCCTGCTGGAGGCCCCCTGACCCCACCCCCCGCCACCCCGCGCGGATCAACTACCCCGGCGCGGCGCAACTCGTCTACTTCCGTCCCACCCGTCACATCGCGTGCGAGTTGATCCGCGCAGACCCGCCGAAGCCGTCCGCACCGCACCCGAGAACCAACCACCTGGAGCTGACCACATGACCACCACCGAGGCCGTCAGCTCGGAGAACGGCTCTGCTCGCCCCCGCCCGACCGGGATCTACGACGGAGCCGTCACCGAGCCGCAGACCCCGATCACCGACCGGGCCCGCGACTACCTGAACCTGGACTCGCTATTCACCGCCGAGGAGCTCGCGCAGCGGGACAAGGTCCGGGCGTTCGTCGACGCGCGGATCCGCCCGAACATCGCCCAGTGGTACGAAGACGCGCACTTCCCGGTGGAGATCGCCCGGGAATTCGGCGATCTCGGGCTGCTCGGGATGCATCTGAAGGGTTACGGCTGTCCCGGCCGCAGCTCCGTCGAGTACGGCTTGACCGCCCTGGAACTGGAGGCCGGCGATTCCGGCCTGCGCACCTTCGTCTCGGTGCAAGGGTCCCTGGCCATGAGCGCCATCCACAAGCACGGCTCGGAGGAGCAGAAGCAGCAATGGCTGCCGGGCATGGCCACCGGCGAGCTCATCGGCTGCTTCGGGCTGACGGAGCCGACCGCCGGTTCGGACCCGGCCGGCATGGTGACCCACGCCGTCCGGGACGGGTCCGATTGGGTACTCAACGGCGCCAAGCGGTGGATCGGCCTGGCCTCGGTCGCGCAGGTCGCGATCATCTGGGCCACGACCGAAGACGGGGTGCGGGGGTTCGTGGTGCCGACCGACACCCCCGGATTCACCGCAACCCCCATCGAACCCAAGCTGTCCATGCGTGCGTCGATCCAGTGCGACATCACCCTGACCGACGTACGGCTGCCGGCGGACGCGATGCTGCCCAACGTCGTCGGGCTCAAGGGCCCGTTCGCCTGCCTGAACGAGGCCCGCTACGGCATCATCTGGGGCGCGATGGGTGCCGCCCGCGACTCCTACGAAACCGCGCTGCGGTACATGTTGGATCGCAAGCAGTTCGACACACCCTTGGCCGGCTTCCAGCTCAGTCAGCGCAGGTTGACCGACATGGTGCTGGAGATCCAGAAAGGCATCCTGGTCGCCCTGCAGACCGGCCGCCTGAAGGACGCGGGAACCCTTCATCCGCAGCAGATCTCGTTCGGCAAGCTGAACAACGTGCGCGAGGCCATCGCGATCTGCCGGGAGGCGCGGGCGATGCTCGGCGGCAACGGCATCACGCTGGACTACTCGCCGCTGCGGCACGCCAACAACCTGGAATCCGTCCGCACCTATGAGGGCACCGACGAGGTGCACACCCTGATCATGGGGCAGGCCATCACCGGCCTGCCCGCGTACCGGTGAGCGCCATGACGACCGTGCCAGCACCGGCCCGGGTCGACTACCAGACCCTGTTCACCGAGGTCTCCGACGGCATCGCCGTGCTCACCATCAACCGGCCGGAGGTCCGCAACGCGGTCAGCCGGCAGATGCAACTGGACCTGCGGGCCGCCCTGGACGCGCTGCGCACCGACGACGACGTGCAGGTGCTGATCGTTACCGGCGCCGGCGAGAAGGCGTTCGTGGCCGGCGCCGACATTTCCCAGGTCCGCGGCTACACCCTGCACACGGCGCTGGCCTCCGATCTGCAGCGCCTGTACGACGACGTCGAGGCGTTCGAGAAGCCGACGATCGCCGCCGTCAACGGGTTCGCGCTGGGCGGTGGCTGCGAGCTGGCCATGGCCTGCGACATCCGGATCGCCGCTGACACCGCGCGTTTCGGCCTGCCCGAGACGAACCTGTCGGTGCTGCCGGCGGCCGGCGGCACCCAGCGGCTGGCCCGCCTGGTCGGCACCGGCCGGGCCATCGAAATGATCCTCACCGGGCGGCTGATCACCGCGGACGAGGCGCAGCGGATCGGGCTGGTCACCTCCGTCGTCCCCGGCGCGGAACTGCTGGCCGCGGCCCGGGCGATCGCCGGGCAGATCACCGCCAAGGGTCCCTTGGCGATCCGGCTGGCCAAGCTGGTGATCCGCTCCGGCATGGACGCCGATCAACGCACCGGCCTGGTCGTCGAGCGGCTCGCGCAGGCGCTGCTGTACACCACCGAGGACAAGAACGAGGGCACGGACGCGTTTCTGGACAAGCGGCCACCGCAGTTCAGGGGCCGGTGACCGGCATGTCCGTCAACCACGTGCTCGTGGTCGGGGCCGGCGCGATGGGCTCGCAGATCGGTATGGTCTGTGCCCTCGCCGGTCTCACGGCCACCATCACCGACATCGCCGAGCCGTCCCTGGCCCGGACCCACGCCGATCTGCGGTCCCGGCTGGCCCGGGATGTGGACAAGGGGCGCCGGACGGCGTCCGACGTCGAGACCGCCTTCGGCCGGCTGTCCTTCACCACCGATCTGACCGCGGCCGCGGCCACCGCCGACTACGTCATCGAGGCCGCGGTCGAGAAGCTCGACATCAAACGCACATTGTTCGCCGAGCTGGACAACGCCGCTCCGCCGCATGCGATCCTGGCGACGAATTCATCCAGCATCGTGTCCTCCCGGATCGCCGACGCCACCGGTCGCCCCGACCGGGTCTGCAACCTGCACTTCTTCAACCCGGCACTGGTCATGAAGTGTGTCGAGATCGTCCGCGGGCCGGACACTTCCGATGTCACGGTGGCGACCTCCGTGGCGTTGGCCGACCGGCTGGGCAAAGTGCCGGTGGTGCTGCAGCGGGAGATCCCCGGTTTCGTCGCCAACCGGATCCTGGGCGCGGTGCGGGACGAGGCGATCTTCCTGCTGGAGAACGGGGTCGCCTCGGTCACCGACATCGACACCGCCTGCCGCACCGCTCTGGGTTACCCGATGGGCCCGTTCGAGCTGATGGACCTCACCGGCATCGACATCGGCTACCTGACCAAGCAGGACCGGTTCGCCCAGAGCGGCGACCCCAGGGATCGACCCAGTCGCAGCGTCACGGCCCTGGTCGAACGCGGCGAGCTCGGACGCAAGACCGGAAAGGGTTGGTACACCTACGATCACGCCGGCACCAGGACGCCCCGACCGGCTACGGAGCTGATCACGGAAGTGAGCGAGCAATGAGCAGCAAGCTGAATCTGGCCGCCGAACTGACCAAGGACCTGACCACCGCCCGCGGCACCGATTACTACCTGCTTCACGACCTGCTCAGCGACGAGGAGCGGGAGATCCGGGACCGGGTCCGGTCGTTCGTCGACGCCGACGTGCTGCCGATCATCAACGACTACTGGGAACGGGCGGAGTTCCCGTTCGAGCTGGTGCCCAAGCTGGCCAAGCTCGGCATCGTGGGCGGCGCGATTCAGGGCTACGGCTGCCCCGGCCTGTCCCGGCTGGCCCAGGGCATGGTCACCCTCGAGCTGTCCCGCGGCGACGGCAGCGTCAACACGTTCATCGGCGTGCAGAGCGGCCTGGCCATGGGCTCGATCAACATGCTGGGCTCGCCGGAGCAGAAGCAGCGCTGGCTCCCGGGCCTGGCCACGCTCGACAAGATCGGTGCGTTCGCACTGACCGAGCCGCAGCACGGGTCAGACTCGGTCGCGCTGGAGACCTCCGCACGCCGCGACGGCGACCACTGGGTGCTCAACGGCAGCAAACGATGGATCGGCAACGGGAGCATCGGTCATGTCGTCATCGTCTGGGCGCGGGACGAGGCGGACGGCAAGGTGAAAGGCTTCGTCGTCGAAAAGGATGACCAAGGAGCGTATCCCGAGGGGTATACGGCCGAGCTGATCACCGGCAAAATCGGCAAACGGGCGATCTGGCAGCCGGACATCGTGCTGGACAACGTCCGGGTACCCGAGGCCAACCGGCTCGCCCACGCCAACGGGTTCCGGGACGTCAGCCGGGTGCTCACCGCGACCCGCGGCGGGGCGTCCTGGGAGGCGGCCGGGCACGCCGTCGCCGCCTACGAGGCCGCCCTGACCTACGCCACCCACCGGCAGCAGTTCAGCAAGCCGATCGCGGCCTACCAGCTGGTGCAGAACAAGCTGGCCACCATGCTCGCCGAGACCACCGCCATCCAGCTGATGTGCTTCCGGATGGCGCAGCTGCAGGAGCAGGGCAAGCTGACCGGTCCGATGGCGTCGATGGCCAAGATGTACACGGCCAGCACCGCCCGGTCGATCTGTGCCGAGGCCCGGGACATTCTGGGCGGCAACGGGTTGCTCCTGGACTTTCATGTCGCCCGGCACATGACCGACATGGAGGTGGTGCACACCTACGAGGGCACCGACAGCATCCAGTCGCTGATCATCGGACGGGATGTCACCGGCATCTCGGCCTTCGGCTGATCGGCCGTGCGGGCACTCCGGGCGCACGCGCTGACCGGGCCGTCGGCGCTGTCGGTGGACGAGGTTGCCGACCCGAGCGCGCCGGCGGACGGGATGGTCCGGATCGGGGTCCACGCAGCCGGGGTCGGTTTCGTCGACACGCTGGTCACCCGCGGGCTCTACCAGGTACGGCAGGAACCGCCCTTCATCCCCGGTCTGGAGGTGGCCGGCCTGGTCGAAGCGGCGCCGGCACACTCCGGACTGGCCGTCGGCGACCGGGTGTATGCGTCGTTGCCGGTCGGTGGCTGCGCCGACACCGTCTGGGCCGACGAGCATCTGGTCGCCCCCCTGCCCGATTCGCTGGGCTTCGCGGCGGGCGCCGCGCTGGTGGTCAATGACCACACCGCCCACGTGGCCCTCGTCCGCCGCGCCGGCCTGCGGCCGGGTGAGTCGATGCTGGTGCACGGCGCCGGCGGTGGGCTCGGATCGGCGGCGGTACGGATCGGTACCGCGCTGGGCGCCCGGGTCACCGCGGTCGCCAGCACCCCCGATCGGCGTGCTGCGGCGCAGGAGGCGGGAGCCGAGCAGGTCTACGGTCCGGACGACTGGCTGGACGCGGTCCGCGGTGCCGGCGGCGCCGACGTCATCGTCGATCCCGTCGGCGGTGACGTGTTCGACGCCTCCCTGCGGGCGCTCGCACCGGAGGGCCGGCTGCTGACCCTCGGGTACGTGTCCGGGCGGATCCCGTCCGCCCCGGCGAACCGGTTGCTGCTGCGCAACAGTGACGTCCGCGGCGTCAACTGGCTGGGCCTGATCTCCGCTCACCCCGCGCTGTTCCGGTCCACCGCCGCCGCCCTCGCCGGGTTGCTGGCCGCCGGCATGCCGGGCCCGACCGTCGTCGAGTACGACTTCACCGACGGCGCAAGGGCCTTCGCCGATCTCGAGAGCCGCAGCGTGGTCGGCAAAGCTGTCCTGCGCCTGCGCTGAACGGCCCCGCCAACGAGCCCGATCCCGAGGGGTCTGCGCCATGCCCGCCGACCCGTCGCGGTACCCGGCACCGCGTCAGCATGGCTGACGTGGACCTGGTCCAGGTGTTTTCGCCCGCATGTTCACCTGGACGGACACCGGTCTCACCGAGCTGATGGACCTGCTGGCGCACCCCTCGTCGGCGCTGCTGCGCGCCGGCCGGTCACCCCACCGACCGCCCGCGCGGATGAAGTCACCGCGAATGTGACGGGTGGGACGGGAGTCGACGATCTGGTCCGCGCCGGCGTTGTTGATCCGCGCGGGCATGGCTGAGTCGCAGCGGCCCGATGACGGGGCTCCGGCGTCGGTGATCGCCGGGCCCTGCTCGGTCGTGCTGAGCACTCCGGCCGCCGGGACCCGGTACCGTCGCCCGATGCAGACTCCCCCGACCCTTGAGGCGGCCCGGTCGGTCCTGTCGGTTCGCCCGATGGGCGCGCTGACGCTGCAGCAGCGACACCTGAGTCTGGCCCTGCGTGGCGCTTTTGCCGGCCTCGACGTGGTGCAGCCGGTCGTCGCCGACCTCAGCGTCGGGCTGTTCCTGGACCTTCCGGGGCTGGACGCGGCGGTCTCGCCGACCGACCTGGCCCGGTGGGGCGTCAGCCTGCCCCAGGCGTTGAACGCCGCGGTGGCGGCCGGGTTCGGCCGGCCCGTTCCGGAGCCCGAGCGGGTCGAGTCGGTGCGCCTGTTCCGTGACGTCCGGTTCGCCGGGACCGCGTTGCTGCGACCGGAGTTGATCCGCGCCCTGCCGATCGACGGGAACCCGGTCGTGCTGATTCCCACCATCGGCGACCTGCTGGTCGGTAGCGCGGACGATCCCGCCGGGATGAGTTTCATGGTCCGGATGGCCGAGCGGATCGTGGAATCGGGGAACCTGCCGGTGTCGATCCAGCCGCTGACGTTGCGCGGCCTCGAGTGGACCCCGTTCAGCTGGCCGGCCGCCACCCAACCGTTCGCCGATGCGCTGCGGCGCCGCTGGGACACCCTGCAGTACGCCGCCCAGCAACCGCTGCTGCGCGAGCACTACGAGCGCACCCGGCAGGACTACTTCGTGCCGGAGCTGCGGCTGTTCGCCAAAGACGGGCAGTCCGTCACCCTCACCACGTTGACCCAGGGGGTACCGACCGTCCTGCCGCTGGCCGACGCGGTCAATCTGGTCCGGGACGGTGGGCAGGTGGCCCGGGTGCCGATGTCCGCACTGCTGGGGATCCCCGGCCTGATCGTGCCGGTGCCGAACACCGCGCCCGCCCGGGTGTACGCGACCCGGTTCCCGCTGGAGCTCTTCGGCTGACCGGCCGACTACTGTGCCCCGGGTGACCCGACCCGGCCGGACCCTGGTGACGATCGCCGTCCTGCTGCTGGCGATCAACCTGCGCCCGGTGGTCAACGCGCTGGGTGCGGTCGTCCCCGAGCTGCGCGACGCCACCGGGCTGCCGGCCGGCACCACCGGACTGCTGCTGTCCCTGCCGACGCTGGCCTTCGCGGTGATGGGGTTGGCCGCCCCGGCCCTGGCCGCCCGCATCGGCCCGCACCGCACGGTGGTCGTGGCGCTGACCGCGTTGCTGGTCGGTCAGCTGGTCCGGGCCGCGGTCCCGGGTGTGCCGGCTCTGTTCGCGGGGTCGCTGCTGGCCCTGGCCGGGATCGCGGTGGCCAACGTGCTGATGCCGGGCCTGGTCCGGCTGCACTTTCCCGACCGGATCCCGCTGATCACCGCCGCCTACACCACCCTGTTGACAATCGGTGGGGCCGCCGCGGCCGGGCTGACGCTGCCGGTCCAACGCGGGCTGGGCGGCGACTGGCGGCTGGGCATCGGACTGTGGGCGGCCACCGCGGCCGTCGCGTTGATCCCGTGGCTGCTGCTGATCCGCTCGCCGGCGGGGCCGACCGCGGCGGGGACCCGCCTGCCCCTGCGGATGCTGGCCCGGACCCGGGTGGCGTGGGCGCTGGCCCTGTTCTTCGCCGGTCAGTCGATGGTGGCCTACGTCGTCTTCGGGTGGCTGGCCGAGATCCTGGTCGACCAGGGAATGACCGACACCGCCGCCGCCGCCCAGGTGTCGATCGCCATCGCCGTGGGCATTCCGTTGGCGGCGCTGGTGCCGAACCTGTTGGGACGCACCCGCCATCCCGGTGCCCTGGTGGTCGCGCTGGCCTCGTGTTACCTGCTGGCCTTCGCCGGGCTGATCGTCTCGCCGACCGACCCGGTCTGGCTATGGTCGATCCTGATCGGGGTGGGCACCGGTGCGTTCCCGCTGGCCCTGACGTTGATCGCGTTACGGGCCCGGACCGGGCTGGCCACCACCTCGCTGTCGGCGTTCACCCAGTGCGCCGGATACCTGATCGCCTCCGTCGGGCCACTGGGCTTCGGGCTGTTGTTCGACCTCACCGGCGCGTGGACGGTGCCGTTGCTGGCCATGTGCGGGGTGGTCGTCGTGCAGATCGGCGCCGGGCTGCTGGCCGTGCGCCCCCGCTACGTCGAGGACGAGCTGCCCGCGACCTGACGCCCGGGTGAGGCCCCGACGGGAGTCAGGCCGGCCCGAGCAGGGCGGTCGCGGTGGCCGCGCGGCCTTCCCCGCGCCCGGTCAGGCCAAGGCCGTCGGTGGTCGTCCCGGCCACCGAGACCGGACCGCCGACGACGGCGGAAAGTGCCTGCTGGGCCTCGACCCGGCGGGGCGAGAGCTTGGGCGTGTTGGCGATCACCTGCACCGAGGCGTTGATCACCTGGTATCCGGCGGCCTTGACCCGGGCCACCACCTCGGCCAGCAAGGTGGCCCCGGAGGCGCCCGACCAGCGGGGATCGGACGTGCCGAAGACTGCACCCAGGTCGCCCAACCCGGCCGCGGACAGCAGGGCGTCGCACAGCGCGTGGGCGGCCACGTCACCGTCGGAATGTCCGGCGCAACCGTCGGCATCTTCGAAGAGCAATCCGGCCACCCAGCAGTCCCGGCCGGGCTCGATCGGGTGCACGTCGATGCCGGAACCGACTCGCAGGTCGGTGACCGGGGCCGGATCGGTCGTCATGCGCTGCGCCGTCTCCAAATCGTCCGCGGTGGTGATCTTGAAGGCTGACCGATCGCCGTCGACGGCAGTGACCCGGACGCCGATCGATTCGCACAGCGCGGCGTCGTCGGTGGCCGACTCGCCGCGACCGGCGGCCGCGGCATGCGCGCGCCGGAGCACCGCGGCGCGGAAGCCCTGCGGGGTCTGCACGATCCGCAGGCAGCTGCGGTCGACGGTGCCGGTGAGCGCGCCGCCGTCGGTGATGGTGCGGATGGTGTCGACCACCGGCAGCACCGGAACGACGGCGTCGGCACCCTCGCCGACCCGCGCGATCACCTGCTCGATGAGCGTGGCCGGCGCGAACGCGCGGGCCGCATCGTGCACGAGCACGATGCCGGCGTCGGCCGGCACGGCAGCCAGGCCGGCCGCGACCGAGGCCGTCCGGTCGGCGCCGCCGATCACCACCGAAGCCACGTCGCCGACCAACGACCGGGCCTGCTCGACCTGATCGGCGGACACCGCGACCACGACATGATCGACGCCGGCCTGGCGCAGGCGGTCCACCGCGTGCGCCACGAGTTCGCGTCCCTGCACCCGGACAAAGGCCTTGGGGATGCCGGCACCGAGCCGTTCGCCGGACCCGGCGGCAGGCACTATTGCGGCGACGGTCATCGTGCGGGATGTGAAACGACCGATGACGCCGGACGAGCCGGCGTCATCGCGTCGATCAGGAAGCCAGGACCTCGTCGAGGATGCCCTCGGCCCTGACCTCGTTCGTTCCTTCGGCCAGCGCCAACTCGGAGACCAGGATCTGCCGGGCCTTGGCCAGCATCCGCTTCTCGCCGGCGGACAGGCCGCGCTCGCGATCGCGGCGCCACAGGTCGCGCACGACCTCGGCAACCTTGTTCACGTCGCCGGACGCCAACTTCTCCAGATTCGCCTTGTACCGCCGCGACCAGTTGGTCGGCTCCTCGGTGTGCGGCGCGCGCAACACCTCGAAGACGTGATCCAGACCGGTACGATCGACGACGTCACGGACACCGACGATCTCAGCGTTGTCAGCCGGTACCTTGACCGTGAGATCGCCCTGGGCGACCTTCAGCACCAGATACAGCTTTTCGACACCCTTCACGGTCCTGGTCTCGGTGGCCTGGATGAGGGCCGCACCGTGATGCGGGTAGACAACGGTTTCGCCAACGTTGAAAACCATGAGCGTTCAAGACCCCTTTCGCTAATCCCATCCTACCACGTTCTGAACCCCGGCCTCCCCCGTTCTCGCAGGTCAGGGCCTATCCGATCACTTGACAAACAACGCGGACGCGTGCATGCGACACCCAGTCGTGAATTGTTGCGGCCCTTGACGACCCGGGTGGACCGCCGGTCCCGGATCCGTCCTGCGCCCGGCCCGGGCCCGGTCCCGGGCGCCGGAAGACCGACCCGGGCGCCCCACCCCGGTCACGACACGGCCACACAGTCCCCTCCCGGCGAGCAGAGCTCCGGACGCGGCGACTAACCTGCATGCCAAGGCCGCCGGGCGGATTCGCACGCACCTGCCCGCGCCGAGCATGATCAGCAGCATCTGTCAGTCGATCGCGCCGCACGCTCCCTCGGGAGCGGATGGACCAGAAGAGGGGACCGCCGTGACCCGCACCGCCCGGTTGCCGCGCCGAGTGCTCGCTCCCGCCGGTTTGGCGCTGTTCGCCGCGATGACGCTGGCCGTCAGCGGATGCGCGGCCGGCCAGTACTCCCAGACCGCCGATCAGGTCGCGGCCATCGACGGCGCCAATGGCACGGTCGGCGACATCGCCGTGCTCAACGCGCGTCTGGCCCCCACCGAGCGCGAGGACTACCCGGCCGGAGCCAATGCCCGGGTGCTGCTTTATATCTCCAACAACGGCCTGAACGCCGACACCCTGGAGAGCGTGACGACCAGCGCGGCGAACTCGGTCCGCATCACCGGCGACGCGACCCTGCCCCCGCAGAAGCTGTCGGACTTCGCCAGCGACTCCAGCGGCACCGAGGTGATCGTCACCGGCTTCGTCCAGGACCAGCCGTACGGGGTGTCCATCCCGATGACGTTCTCGTTCGCCAACGCCGGCACCGTCGATCTGAACGTGCCGATCCAGCTGCCCGCCGAACGGTCCACCAACCGGGAGACCGTCAACATCCTGCCGCCGCACCCGACGCCGCTGTGGGAAGAGGACGAGCTGGCCGAGGGCGACGTCCTGCCCAACGGCCACTGACCGGCTGATCGGGTCTGCTTCGACAACCCTGACGGGCCCCGATCGCGCGTGATGCCGGGCACTGTCGGACCCATGTCCTACGGTGCCGAGCATGAGATCGAACAGCCGTACCCCCGCTCGCCCCCTGCGGCCGGCCTTCCGCTGCAGTGCATGCGGTCATGAGACGGCCAAGTGGCACGGCCGGTGTCCGGAGTGCCAGGCCTGGGGTTCCCTCGACGAGGGACCGGCACCCGGCTCGAGCGTGCGGCGGCTGTCCCCGGGTCCGGTGACCCACCCCGCCCAGCGCATCCGCGAGGTCTCGGCCGAGGTCGTGCGGCCCACGGCCAGCGGGCTGGCCGAGTTCGACCGGGTGCTGGGCGGCGGCCTGACCCCCGGGGCGGTGATCCTGCTGGCCGGCGAACCCGGCGTCGGCAAGTCGACCCTGCTCCTGGCCGCGGCCAAGGCCTGGGCCGAGCGCGGGCACGGGCCGGTCCTGGTCGTCACCGGGGAGGAGTCGGCCGCCCAGGTCAAGCTGCGGGCGGAGCGGATGAACGCCTTGCACGAGGGGATCTTCCTGGCCGCCGAGGGCGATCTGGAGGCCGTGCTCGGCCAGGTCGAGCTGGTCAAGCCGCGCTTGCTCATCGTCGACTCCGTGCAGACCATTGCCGCCCCCACCGTCGACGGCACCGCCGGCGGGGTCAGCCAGGTCCGGGCGGTCGCGGCCGCGCTGACCGCCGAGGCCAAGCAGCGGAACATGGCCTGCGTGCTGGTCGGGCACGTCACCAAGGACGGCGCGATCGCCGGTCCCCGGGTGCTGGAGCACCTGGTGGACGTCGTGCTGCACTTCGAGGGCGACCGGCACTCGATCCTGCGGACGGTGCGTGGGGTGAAGAACCGCTACGGCCCGGCCGACGAGGTCGGGTGTTTTCGGATGGTCCCCGATGGCATCGCCGAGATGCCCGACCCCTCCGGCCTGTTCCTGACTCGGCGGGCCGTTCCGGTCGCCGGCACCTGCACCACCGTGGCCCTGCAGGGACGGCGCGCGATGCCGGTCGAACTGCAGACCCTGATCACCCCCAGCGGGGCCGAGAGCGGTCGGCGGACGGTGTCCGGCCTCGACCCCTCCCGGGCCGCGATGGTCGTGGCCATCCTGCAGCGCTGGTCAGGGGTGAGCCTGGCCGGCAAGGAGGTGCTCGCCTCGACCGTCGGTGGCTGGAAGATCGCCGAGCCGGCGGCCGACCTGGCCCTGGCCCTGGCCATCCATTCCTCCGCCCGGGACGCGTCCCTGCCGGCTGGGCTGGTCGCCATCGGCGAGCTGGGCCTGGCCGCCGACGTGCACCCGGTGCCCGGGGTAGCGCAACGCCTGGCCGCGGCCGCCCGGGTCGGTTTCG
Source organism: Nakamurella multipartita DSM 44233 (assembly GCF_000024365.1). Taxonomy (NCBI): domain Bacteria; kingdom Bacillati; phylum Actinomycetota; class Actinomycetes; order Nakamurellales; family Nakamurellaceae; genus Nakamurella; species Nakamurella multipartita. Next base: position 954,509 of record NC_013235.1, on the reverse strand, counting down.
AGTACGCGATCGTCCCGCCGGGCTCGGCCACCGATCGGCCGCGGGGTATGCGGGTCGTCGAGGCGGCCAGCCTGGGTGAGGCGCTCAACTTCGCCGCCGGCGACGGGGTGGTCCGGTGGATGCACCGGGGCGCCAAGGGGGTCGGCTGAGCAGGCCGGGGACGGCCCCCGGAGGGCGTCCATCCGGGCGTCGTCAATGCCGGGTGATCCGGGCCCGACCCACCGGCCCTAAACTGACCGGGACCGAGGGAGGGGCCGGTGGAAGACCGCACGAGCGTGGCTGCGCATCGCGCCGTGCTGGCTCGGGTCGCCCCCGGGACTCCCTTGCGCGACGGGCTGGAGCGGATCCTGCGCGGACGCACCGGCGCACTGATCGTCCTGGGCTTCGATCAGGCGGTGGACGACCTGTGTGACGGCGGCTTCCGGCTGGACGTCGAGTTCTCCTCGACCCGGCTGCGCGAGCTGTGCAAGATGGACGGCGCCGTCGTGCTCACCGACGACGCCAGCAAGATCGTCCGGGCCAATGTGCACCTGACCCCCGTTCCGACCATCCCTACCGTGGAATCCGGCACCCGCCACCGCACCGCGGAACGGACCGGATTGCAGACCGGCCATCCGGTCATCGCGGTCAGCCATTCGATGTCGATCATCAACCTGTACTTCGGGGGCCGCCGGCACGTCGTCGCCGACCCGCCGACCATCATGAGCCGGGCCAACCAGGCCCTGTCCACGCTGCAGCGGTACAAGTTCCGCCTCGACGAGGTGGCCCGGACCCTGTCCGCGCTGGAGATCGAGGACTTCGCCACCCTGCGCGACGCGATGACGGTCCTGCAACGGCTGCTGATGGTCCGGCGCATCGCCGACGAACTGACCAGCAACGTCATCGAGCTCGGCACCGACGGGCGGCTGCTCGGCCTGCAGCTCGACGAGATGCTCAGCGGCACCCAGGGGCTGCAGGAACTGCTGATCCGCGACTACCTACCGGCCGAGCAGAGCCCGGACACGATCGACGAGATCATCGACGCGCTGGACGAGCTCGACGAGGTCGCACTGCTCGACCTGGGCGCGGTCGCCCGGGTGCTGGGCATCACCATCGTCGGCGACGCCCTGGATTCGGCGGTCAGCCCTCGCGGCTACCGCCTGCTGTCCGGCATTCCCCGGGTGCCCCCGGCGGTGCTGGATCGGCTCATCCAGCACTTCGGCAACCTGCAGGGCCTGCTGGCGGCCACCGCCGCCGACCTGCAGGCCGTGGACGGGGTCGGCGAGGCCCGGGCCCGGGTCGTGCGCGAGGGGCTGTCCCGGCTGGCCGAATCCTCCATCGTGGACCGCTACGGAACCGCGTTGTAGACCTCCCCCGCCGCTCCGGGCGGCCGGAGCGGTCAGGCGACGGTGAAGGCCGCCGGCGGGCTGGACAGGGCGCCCAGTTGCGCGATCAGGCTGTAGGAGCCGGGGGCCAACGGCGCCCGCTCACCGGTGCAGCCCGGAGCCGACGTCGTGCCCGACCACTTGACCGTGTACTTGAGCGACTCGCCGGGCGCCAGGTCGCGCACGTCGGTGCCCTGGCCGGGGAAGCAGTCGGCCGTCGACCACATCCGGGTGCCGTCCGCCGCGAACACGGTGAATACCTGCAGGGTGCCCGAGACGTCCCGACGACAGGCTTCGGCCCCGCTGTTGGTGACCGTCATCCCGACGATCACATTCGCCCCCGCGGCCACCTGCTCCGGGGCCTGCGCCGCGACGGCCACCGAGGCGTCGGCGCACAACAGCTTGCCGTCGGCGTCATAGGACGGCGGCGGCGGGGGCGGCGGTGCGGCCGGCGCCGTCTCCGACGGCGGCGCGGCGGCCGGATCGGTGGGCGGGGTCGCGGTGGGCGAGGCATCGGTAGGGGCGGCGTCGGTAGGGGAGGCGTCGGTGGGGCTCGGTGTGGCCGCGGCGTTCGGATCGGCCGGCGGCGCCGAGGCGGTCGCGTCGGTCGGCGCGGTCGGCGTCGGGGTGGGCGAGGGCACGGTCGAGCGGGACGGTCCGGTCGAGTTGGCCAGCACCCCGGTCAAGGTCGGTGCGGCCGAGGTGACGGCGGCCGGGGCGGGGTCGGTTCCGGCCGACGAGCGGGAGGAGCGGCCGGCCAGGTAGAGGATGACGCCGACCAACACGGCAACCGCCACCACGACCGCCAGGACTCTACGAATCCAGTACGTCGTGGGACTCGACGGTCCGACCGGGTGCATCACGCGAGCGACGGTAGTCTCGCACTAACACCATCCCGGGGAGCAACGCCGAAGGAGCTGCTGTGACGGCGATCGACGAAATGCTGCGGCGAAACAAGACTGCGGCCATGTACCATCCGTCCGGCCTGGGCCCGTCGCCCCTCAAACATCTGGCCGTCGTCATGTGTATGGACTGCCGGGTCGACGCGCACGTGGCCTTCCGGCTCAATCCCGGCGAGATCCACCTGCTGCGGAACGCGGGCGGGATCATCTCCGACGACGTCATCCGTTCGCTGGCCATCTCCCAGCACGCGCTGGGCACCCGCGAGGTGATGATCGTCCATCACACCGACTGCGGTCTGGCCAAGCTCAACGAGGACGAGTTCCGGGCCCTGCTGTCCCGGTTCGCCGGCTATCGGCCGACCTGGTCGGTGCAGGCGTTCAGCGATCCGCACGACTCGGTTCGTGAGTCGATGCGCCGCATCCAGGACTCGCCGTTCGTGTACCACACCGACGCGGTCCGCGGCTTCATCTTCGATGTCGAGACCGGCCTGCTGGAAGAGGTTCTCGCCGACGACGAGCCGACCGGCCAGGGCAAGCCGGTGGAGAGCACAGCTGACGCGGACTGATCCCGACGTCGGCGCCGGGCCGAGCCTGGACGCCGATCTGGTGCTGGAGTTCTACGACCGCCACGCCCGGGACCTCCCGTGGCGTGGCCCGTCGGCGACCCCCTGGGGGGTGCTGGTCAGCGAGGTCATGCTGCAGCAGACCCCGGTGAATCGGGTGCTGCCCGTCTGGACGCAGTGGCTGGACCGCTGGCCGCGGCCGGCCGACCTGGCCGCGGAATCGGCCGGGGAGGCGATCCGCGCGTGGGGCCGGCTGGGTTACCCGCGCCGGGCGTTGCGGCTGCACGGGGCCGCCACCGCCATCACCGCAGTTCACGGCGGGGCGGTGCCGGCCACGGTCGAGGAGCTGCTGCAGTTGCCCGGGATCGGCGAGTACACGGCCCGGGCGGTGGCCGCGTTCGCCTTCGGCGCCCGGGTGCCCGTCGTGGACACCAACGTGCGCCGGGTGCTCTCCCGGGTGGTGCGCGGCGTCGACGAGCCGCGGGCGTCGGCGACGGCCGCGGACCGGCTGGAGATGAGCGCGTACCTGCCCGAGGATCCGGCCACCGCGGCGCGGTTCTCGGTGGCCGTGATGGAGCTGGGCGCCCTGCGCTGCACCGCGGTCCGACCCGACTGCGAGCGCTGCCCGCTGCTCGGCCGCTGCCGGTGGCAGCGCGCCGGATCGGTGGCCGGCGTGGCCAAACGTCCGGTTCAGACCTGGCACGGCACCGACCGGCAGGTCCGCGGCCGGATCCTGGCCCAGCTGCGCGCCGCGTCCGGCCCGGTCACCGAGCTCGATCTGCTGGCCGCCGGCCCGCCCGACCAATCGCGGCGCTGCCTGAGCTCGCTGCTCGCTGACGGCCTGGTCGAGTCCGATCAGCCCGGCTGGTACCGCTTGCCCGGAGCACCGGCCCGGCCGTGACCGGCGCAGCCCAGCCACCCCCACGGTTTCGCTGATGGTGGGTTCCAGTATCTGTTGCAACGTCGGTGTGACAGCTGGGGAGAGTGATCTTGTGCCGGGTGCTCGGTTGACGGTGGAGGAGCGGATCGTGCTGGCCGATCTGTTGTTGGCCGGCGCGACGGCGGCGGCGATCGGTCGCCAGCTTGGTCGGCATCGGTCAACGATCTGTCGCGAGATCAAGCGCAACAGCCTTCCCTCGCCGTACGGGTATCGGCCGCATGCGGCTCATTCGCAGTCTTGCGCGCGGGCTCCTCGACCCAAGCCGCGCAAGCTCGCGCCGGGCACCGCGCTACGGGAAAGGGTGGTGTCGGATCTGCGGCGGGGGTGGTCACCGCAGCAGATCGCGGGCCGGTTGGCCCGTGAGCATCCCGATGAGCCAGGCTTACGTGTGTCCCACGAGACGATCTATCACGCGTGGTACGTCGGCGGCCGCGGCAGTCTGCGGCTGGCGCTGCAGACCGAGGCTCGTATCGAACGGAGCAGGCGAAGTACCCGCGACCGTCCGGAGTCGTTGCGAGGCAAAATCTCCGATGCCGTCCCGATTACGCAGCGCCCCGCCGAAGCCGATGACCGCAGGGTCCCTGGGCACTGGGAGGGTGACCTGGTGATCGGGGTCGGCAAATCCTCGGCGATCGCTACGGTCGTCGAACGGGCCTCCCGGTTCACCCTGATCTGCGGCCTGCCCGGCGGACGACGCACCGCAGCTGCGGTCAACGCATCGTTGACCTCGAAGATCACCGCGTTGCCCGCCGATCTGCACCGCAGCCTCACCTGGGATCGGGGCAAGGAGATGGCCCGGCACGTGGACTTCACCATCGCCACGGGCATCAAGGTGTACTTCGCCGACCCGTACAGCCCCTGGCAACGCGGAACGAACGAGAACACCAACCGGCTCATCCGCTACTACTTCCCCCGCGGCGTCGCCGACTTCCGCACGATCAGTCAGGAAGAACTCGATCACGTCGCGGACCTGCTCAACAGCCGCCCCCGCAAGGTCCTGGGGTACCGAACCCCAGCAGAAGTGCTGCAGGAGTTGACAGTTGCAACCACCACTTGACATTCCGGATCTTTCCCGCGCCGAACCCGGCATCTCCGACACGCACCCGCGGCTTTGATCAGTCACCCTGTCCCTTCCGGTGACGCCACGACGGCGTGAAAATGGGTGGTGGGTTGCCTGTCGACGCCGATTCGTTCGCTTGAGCTTCGAGCCCGTTGATCAGTCTGGCGCCGGGGCCCGACCTTGACGGGTCACGCACTGTTGCTTCGAGCACGCCGGTCAGATTTTCGGTTCCCGACCGAGGCCCCCGGGCAGCCCGCCGTGGCGGTGGTGCACCTCAGGGAAGGAGCGACGCGGTGTGATGACCAAACAGGTCGAGGAGATCCTCGACGAACCCCATGAACAGATCGTGCAGCGGGTCTGCGCGATCGACGTGGGCAAGGACTCGGGCACAGTCTGCGTTCGCGTACCAGCCGCGTCCGGGACGGGTCGGCGAGTGAGCAAAGTCTGGGACGTCCCGGCCCGAACCAGAGCGGTCCTGGGCCTGGCCGCACAGCTGTCAGACCAGGGCATCGAGAAGGTGACCCTGGAATCGACCTCGGACTACTGGCGGATCTGGTTCTATCTGCTGGAAGCTCATGGCCTGGACGTGCAGTTGGTCAATGCCCGCGATGTCAAGAACGTCCCCGGTCGCCCCAAAACGGACAAGCTGGACAGTGTGTGGTTGGCCAAGCTCACCGAGAAGGGGCTGTTGCGTCCATCGTTCGTGCCATCAGCGCAGGTCCGGCAGTTGCGCGACTACACCCGGATGCGGGCCGATCTGACCGGCGACCGGACCAGGTACTGGCAACGGCTGGAGAAGCTGCTGGAGGACGCCCTGATCAAGGTCACCTCCGTGGCGAGCAGGATCGACACCCTGTCCGTCCGGGACATGATTGAGGCCCTGATCGCGGGCCAGCGGGACCCGCGGGTTCTGGCCGGCATGGCCCGCGGCCGGATGCGGCTCAAGCACGCCGACCTGGTCGAGTCGCTGACCGGTCAGTTCGACGATCATCACGCCGAGCTGGCCCGGATGCTGCTGCATCAGATCGACACGCTGACCGATCAGATCGACGTCCTGACCGCACGCATCGAGGCACTCCTGGCCAGGTTGCCGGCCGGTAACACCCCCGATCCGGACCGCCCCGCACCGGATGGCCAAACTCGGCCCGGTACGAGGGCGAACGCACCCGCCGACGAGGCGGCCCAGCGCCGGACACCGCCGACGGCCGCAGACATGATCAAGATCCTGGACCAGATACCCGGGATCGGCCCAAGCAACGCACAGGTCATCATCGCCGAGATCGGGCTGGACATGAGCCGGTTCCCGACCGCTGGCCATCTGGTGTCCTGGACCCGGCTGTGCCCCCGCACGATCCAGTCCGGGAAACGATCAACAACCGGTAAGACCGGCAAGGGCAACCGTTACCTGCGCGCCGTGCTCGGTGAAGCGGCCGCGACCGGCGGCAAGACCCAAACCTTCCTGGGAGAACGCTATCGACGCCTGATCAAACGCCGCGGCAAACTCAAAACGATCGTCGCCATCGCCCGATCCATCCTTGTCATCATCTGGCACCTGCTCGCCAACCCCGGCACGACCTTCCACGACCTCGGCGTCGACTTCAACGACCAACGCATCGACATCGGACGCCGAACCCGTAACCACGTCCGGCAACTCGAAGCCCTCGGCTTCAACGTCACCCTGACCGCGGCCGCCTAAACCCGACACCCACTCAACCCGATGGTCACCACCACGGGTCACCCTTGGCTGCCCAACGGCACGTTGATTTTCCGGTCAGCGAACCCGGGCTCCGGCGCGGCGCTGGGGAGGGCGGCGGCGCCGGGGACAGGCTCCGGCCCCGGAAACGGCCGACGCCCCGCCACCTGGTCGGTGGCGGGGCGTCGGTCGGTCGTCCGGGCGGTCGGCGTCAGCCGGTGGCGCCTTCCGGGCCGGCGTCGATGGCCAGGCCGGCCGGCACCGCGTCAGGCACCTCGGACGGACGCGGCTCGCCGCGGAAGGTGAATTCCTTCGTCGGCTTGCCGGTGACGTCGGTGGCGTCCTGCACGTCGACCAGGATGATCTGGCCGGGCCGGATCTCGTCGAACAGGATCTTCTCGGACAGCTTGTCCTCGATCTCCCGCTGGATGGTCCGGCGCAGCGGCCGGGCACCCAGGACCGGGTCGAAGCCCCGCTCCCCCAGCAGCGTCTTGGCCGCGTCGGTCAGCTCCAGCGACATGTCCTTGTTCCGCAGCGCCGCTTCGACCCGCTTGAGCATCAAGTCGACCATCTGGTTGATCTCTTCGGTGGTCAGCTGGTGGAAGACGACCACGTCATCGATGCGGTTGAGGAACTCGGGACGGAAATGACGCTTGAGCTCGTCGTTGACCTTCTGCTTCATCCGCTCGTAGTTGGACTCCGAGTTGTTGCCCTGCTGGAAGCCCATCCCGACGGCCTTGGAGATGTCCTGCGTCCCCAGGTTCGAGGTGAAGACGATGACGGTGTTCTTGAAGTCCACCGTGCGGCCCTGGCCGTCGGTGAGCCGGCCATCTTCCAGCACCTGCAGCAGCGTGTTGTAGATGTCCTGGTGCGCCTTCTCGATCTCGTCGAACAGCACCACGGAGAACGGCTTGCGGCGCACCTTCTCGGTGAGCTGCCCGCCCTCTTCGTAGCCGACATATCCGGGAGGGGCACCGAAGAGCCGCGACGCGGTGTACCGGTCGTGGAACTCACCCATGTCGACCTGGATCAGCGCGTCCTCGTCGCCGAACAGGAACTCGGCCAGCGCCTTGGTCAGCTCGGTCTTCCCGACGCCGGACGGGCCGGCGAAGATGAACGAGCCGGAGGGCCGCTTGGGATCCTTCAGGCCGGCGCGGGTGCGGCGGATCGCCTGGGAGACGGCCTTGACCGCCTGATCCTGGCCGATGATCCGCTTGTGCAGCTCCTCCTCCATCTTCAGCAGTCGAGTCGTCTCCTCCTCGGTCAGCTTGAAGACGGGGATGCCGGTCCAGTTGGCCAGCACCTCGGCGATCTGCTCGTCGTCGACCTCGGAGATGACGTCCAGGTCGCCGTCCTTCCAGGCCTTCTCCCGCTCGGACTTGCGCGCCAGCAGCTGCTTCTCGGTGTCCCGAAGGGCGGCGGCCTTCTCGAAGTCCTGCGCGTCGATCGCCGATTCCTTGTCCCGGCGGACGCCGGCCAGCTTCTCGTCGAAGTCGCGCAGGTCCGGCGGCGCGGTCATCCGGCGGATGCGCATCCGGGCGCCGGCCTCGTCGATCAGGTCGATCGCCTTGTCCGGCAGGTACCGGTCGCTGATGTACCGGTCGGCCAGCGTGGCCGCGGAGACCAGCGCGTCGTCGGTGATGGTGATCCGGTGGTGCGCCTCGTACCGGTCGCGCAGCCCCTTGAGGATCTCGATGGTGTGGGCCACCGTCGGCTCGCCGACCTGGATCGGCTGGAAACGACGCTCGAGCGCGGCGTCCTTCTCGACGTACTTGCGGTACTCGTCCAGGGTGGTCGCGCCGATGGTCTGCAGCTCACCGCGGGCCAGCATCGGCTTGAGGATGGAGGCCGCGTCGATGGCACCCTCGGCCGCACCGGCGCCGACGAGGGTGTGGATCTCGTCGATGAACATGATGATGTCGCCGCGGGTGCGGATCTCCTTGAGCACCTTCTTCAGGCGCTCCTCGAAGTCACCGCGGTAGCGGGAACCGGCGACCAGGCTGCCCAGGTCGAGGGTGTAGAGGTGCTTGTCCTTGAGCGTCTGCGGGACGTCGCCGCGGATGATCGCCTGGGCCAGGCCCTCGACGACCGCGGTCTTGCCGACGCCCGGCTCGCCGATCAGCACCGGGTTGTTCTTGGTCCGGCGGGAGAGCACCTGCATGACCCGCTCGATTTCCTTCTCGCGCCCGATGACCGGGTCGAGCTTGCCCTCCCGGGCGGACTGGGTCAGGTTGCGACCGAACTGATCGAGGACCAGCGAGGTCGACGGGGTGCCCTCGGACCGGCCGCCCTCGGCCGCCGCGGTCTCCTTGCCCTGGTAGCCGGAGAGCAGCTGCAGCACCTGCTGGCGCACCCGGTTCAGGTCGGCGCCGAGCTTGACCAGCACCTGGGCGGCCACGCCCTCGCCCTCGCGGATGAGGCCGAGCAGAATGTGCTCGGTGCCGATGTAGTTGTGGCCCAGCTGCAGCGCCTCGCGCAGGGAGAGCTCGAGCACCTTCTTGGCCCGCGGGGTGAACGGGATGTGACCGGACGGGGACTGCTGCCCCTGGCCGATGATCTCCTCCACCTGGGCGCGGACGCCTTCGAGTGCGATGCCGAGGGACTCCAGGGCCTTGGCGGCCACGCCCTCACCCTCATGGATGAGGCCGAGCAGGATGTGCTCGGTGCCGATGTAGTTGTGGTTGAGCATGCGGGCCTCTTCTTGGGCCAGCACAACCACACGACGGGCTCTGTCGGTAAACCGTTCGAACATGTGCACTCCTTACGGGCGTGCGCGGTGAGGCGATCTGCCACTCGTCCCGCCCTGGTTCCCGTGAGCGGCGGGGTCGCCGTCTCGGGCCCGGAGTCGGATAGCTCACTGTAGTCGGCCAGTGGGCGCGATCCGCCCCGGAGAACGTGGCAGGTCACTGCGGCGACGGCACCGCGCACCGTGCCGTCACTGCAATCCAACGCTCCCCCACGGCGTCTCGTTCCGCCATCGCGACGGCTACGCCGTGGGCGAACAGGGCCGCAACGACCCGCCCGCGAACCGGGCGGCAGACGTATCGACCCCCGTCCGCAACCCAGGGGACAGGGGTCGATACGCGCCGGATCAGACCGGCTCAGGTCGCACCGCTCAGTGCGCGGCCTCGAACGCGGACAGCACGGTGGCCGACAGCCGGCCCCGCTCGGAGACCTCGTAGCCGTTGGACCGGGCCCACTCGCGGATCGCGGCGGTCTGCTCGCGATCGGGAGCGGTCCGGCTGCCGCGGGCGGCCTTGGCCGGCTTGGCCACCTTGGCCCGGGCGCCACGACGGCCGCCGTCCACCCGGCGAGCGCTGGCCACGTAGCTGGCGAGCGCGTCCCGCAGTTTTTCCGCGTTCTCCTCGCTCAGATCGATTTCGTACGACACTCCGTCAAGCGCGAACTCCACGGACTCCGCGGCCTCGGAGCCGTCCAGATCGTCCACCAACGAGACGGTGGTCAGGGTTGCCATTGGGTGAGCCTCCTAGAAACTGCTGTTTTCCCCGAACACCCAGGATAGAGCGGCCCGGGGCCACTTTTCCACTTTTTCCGCAAATGCCGTGCATCGCCTTTTCGCCACCCATCACGGAGCGAAGACCCCTTGGTGGCGAAGATCACCCACAGTCAATGCCCGGGCACAATACTTCATCCGTTCAATGCGTTTGCGTACGGCTCCGGTGACGTCCGTCATTCTCCCGGGCGCACGAATGGGAACAGGATGGTCTCCCGGATCCCCAGACCGGTGAGGGCCATCATGAGCCGGTCGATGCCCATGCCCATGCCGCCGGACGGTGGCATCGCATACTCCATCGCCCGCAGGAACTCCTCGTCCAGGACCATGGCCTCGTCGTCACCCAGGCCGGCAAACCGGGCCTGTTCCTGGAATCGCTGGCGCTGAATGACCGGGTCGACCAGTTCGGAGTACCCGGTGGCGATTTCGGTGCCACGGATGTAGAGATCCCATTTTTCGGTCAACCCCGGTTCACTGCGGTGATCGCGGGTCAGCGGCGAGGTCTCGACCGGGTAGTCGCGGACGAAGGTGGGGGCGACCAGGGTGTCGACCACCAGCTCGTCGAACAGTTCCTCGGCCAGCTTGCCCGGACCGTAGTGCGGAGCGACCGGCACACCGTGCTTCTCGGCGATCTCGATCAGTTCGCTCATCGGGGTCCGCACGGTGATCTCGCGGCCGGCCGCCTCGGACAGCGACCCGTACAGGGTGATCGCCGGCCACTCGCCGCCCAGATCGAATTCGTGCCCGTCGGCGTGGATCACCGAGGTCGTGCCGTGCACCGCGATGGCGACATTCTGGATCAGCGTGCGGGTCAGCTCGGCGATGCCGTTGTAATCCGAGTACGCCTGGTACGCCTCCAACATCGCGAACTCCGGCGAATGGGAGGAATCCACACCCTCGTTGCGGAAGTTGCGGTTGATCTCGAAGACCCGCTCGATTCCGCCGACCGCCGCCCGCTTGAGGTACAGCTCAGGGGCAATCCGCAGGAACACCTGCATGTCCAGCGCATTCATGTGGGTGGAGAACGGCCGGGCCGCGGCCCCGCCGTGCAGCACCTGCAGCATCGGAGTTTCGACCTCGAGAAAACCGCGGTCGTGCAGGGTCGCCCGCAGCGAGCGATTCACCGCGGCCCGCAGCTCCACCGTCCGCCGGGCCTGCGGCCGCACGATCAAATCGACGTAACGCTGCCGGACCCGGGCTTCCTCCGACAGCGGCTTGTGCGCGACGGGTAAGGGGCGCAGGGCCTTGGCGGCAATGGACCAGGAATCGGCCATCACCGACAGCTCGCCGCGCCGGGAGGTGATCACCCGGCCGTGCGCGAACAGGTGATCACCGAGATCGACGTCTCGTTTGAATGCCGCGAGAGATTCTTCACCCACGCCGGCCAGGGACACCATGATCTGCAATTCGCTGCCGGTGTCGCCGGCACCACCCTCGCGCAGGGTGACGAAGCACAACTTGCCCGAATTGCGCAGGAAGATGACCCGACCGGTGACGCCGACCAGTTCCCCGGTGTCGGTGTCCGGGGGCAGGTCGGGGAAGCGACGCCGGATCTCGGCCAGGCTCGTGGTGCGGGCCACCTCCACCGGATACGGTTCGACGCCCTGGTCGAGCAGGCGCTGCCGCTTCTCGCGACGGACGCGCATCTGCTCCGGCAGGTCTTCGTCGTCTACGGGGGTCGGTGAGCTCACGGCGTGTCAGCCTACTTGGCCGGCCGGCCCCGGCCCGACCATGCACAGCCGTGCCGAACCCCGATCCGCGGGCCGGACAATGGACGGATGACCAGCGTGACCGCGAGCGGGCCGGCCGGGCCGACGGTGCTGCCGGTCGAGCTCTGGCGGCCGCGGCAGGACGCGCACGAGGCCCGCGTCGACGAGCTCACCCGCGGCCATCGCGAGCGGGTCCGCCGCCAGCAGCCGCACCCGGTCGAGGACTTCCTGTTCTCCTACTACGACCTGCGGCCCGGCCAGCTCCGGCGCTGGCACCCAGGTTTCGACGTCGCTCTGGCCCAGGCCCCGGAGCGGGCCGGCTGGCGCTTCCACCGGACCCTGGAGCCGGACGGCGCGGTGGTCGGGGTGGACGTGCCGGCATTCCTGCCCGCCCGGGACGCGGCCCTGCAGTTCGTCCGGCGGCTGCTGCGGGCGACCGCGACGGCCCCCGCCCAGTACGGCTGCTTCGGGCTGCACGAATGGGCGATGGTCTACCGGCACGACCCCGACCAGCTCCGGCACAGCGGGCGGCGGCTGCGCCTGGGCCCGGCGGCCACCGACGAGGTGGTGCGCAGCCACCAGATCCGGTGCACCCACTACGACGCCTTCCGCTTCTTCACCGGGCCGGCCCGGCCGCGCAATCTGGTGCAGCCCACCCTCGACGGCCGCCTGCAGCTGGAGCAGCCCGGCTGCCTGCACGCGTCCATGGACATCTACAAGTGGGCCTACCGGCTGCTGCCGATGGTGCCCAGCGAGCTGGTGGTCGACGCGTTCGTGCTGGCCCGGCACATCCGGGAGGTCGACATGCGGGCCTCTCCCTACGACCTGGCCGATCTGGGCTACCCGCCGATCCCGATCGAGACCACGGCCGGCAAGGCCCAGTACGTGGCCGCCCAGCGGGAGTTCACGCAGCGGTCGCAGGCCCTGCGGGCGCGGGTGCTCGACGTCGCGGACCGGCTCGACGCCGGCCGAGCCTGGCTCAGCGCTGGTCGGGCACCAGGCAGGACCGCTCCAGGAACAACGCCCCAGCCACCATGACGACGGCGCCGGCCAGCCCGATGAAGCCGGTGATGCTGTCGGCCGCAGCGGCCGCGAACTGGGACCAGAGCGGCACCACGTACCCCAGCAGGCCCAGCCACAGCCCGGCCAGGGCCGCCCCGGCCAGCGCGCTGGCCTTGGCCACCAGCACCGCCCGGGCCGCGGTGAGCGGCTCCACCGGGCGGCGCGGGGACGGCCCGGTTGGTTGTTCGCGGGGGCGGATCCGGCGACGCAGCCCGAGGCCGGCCACCCCCTCGCCGATGCCTAGCAGCGCCGCCAGCACCCCGGCCAGCCGGGGCAACGGCGGAATCTGCGAGTAGCTGACCCGGACCAGCAGGTAGCCGGCGACCGCGGCGACCAGGCCGACCACCGCGAGGTCGCGCCACCGGGTCAGCCCCATTCGCCCGTCCGCGGTGCTCATGCCCGCCGCCGGCACCGGTCAGCGCACATGGCCGACGCGGACGATTCCGGACGTGTCCAACCGGTCGAGCAGATCCGCGATCGCCCCCGCCCCGGGCAGCTCGGCGGTGGGGTCGATCTCGGCCCACGGACGCAGCACGAAGGCCCGCTGGGCCGCCCGCGGATGCGGCAGGGTCAGCTCGGGCTCGTCGCTGATCACCGCGTGTCCGTGCACCTCGACCACAATGACGTCGGCGTCCAGGGTGCGCGGACCCCAGCGGATCGTCCGTTCCCGGCCGGCCTCCTGCTCCAACGCCTGACACCGTTCCCACCAGGCGTGCGCGTCGTTGCCGTCGTCCTCGGCGATGACCACCAGGTTGTAGTAGTCGGGCTGCGGCACTCCGCCCCACGGCGGCGTCCGGTAGATCGAGGAGACCGCCCGCACCGTCCGGCCCAGGCTATTCACCGCCGTCTGCAGGTGCGCGGTGCGATCGCCGACGTTGGATCCCAGGGACAGGACCGCGCGACTCATGACCCGGCTCCGGTCCGGCCCGCGCCGTCCCGCCGGATGGAGCGGCGGATGGTGACGCTGACATCGGCGAAGGTCAACGGGATCGGCGCGGACGGCTTGTGCACGGTGACCTCGACGGCGTGCACGGGATAGTCGCGCATGATCCGGTCGGCAATCTCACCGGCGACCGCCTCGATCAGATCGCGGGGCGGCCCGGTGACCACCTGCGCGGCCAGCTGGGCCAGCTCGCCGTAGTTGACCGTGTGGGTCAGGTCGTCGGTCGCCGCCGCCGCGGTCAGGTCCGCCCAGACCGTGAGGTCGACGACGAACCGTTGCCCGTCCCGCTTCTCGTGCGGGTAGACGCCGTGGTGGCCGAACAGCTCCAGCCCGACCAGCGTGATCCGGTCCGCCATGCTTATTCGCTCCCCCGGTCGGCACCGCCCGTGACCGGGTCGGCGGGCGCATCATAGCCCGGCGAATGATGACACAGCCGCTCGGGGTCCAGCCGGCGAACCGGCCCGCGTCCGGTGACCGCGGCCGCCACCCGCACCGCGTCCAGGGAGTCGGCGGCCTCATGCACCCGCACTCCCCAGGCGCCGGCCGCGGCGGCCAGCCCGGAGATCACGGTCGTTGCCGCCTCCCGCCCGGCCGGCGGCCGCGGTCCGGCGGCGTCGGCCAGCAGGGCGCCCAGGAACCGTTTGCGGGAGGCGCCGACCAGCACGGGCAGGCCCCAGCCGGGCCCGTCCAGACCCGTGATCGACGGCAGCGCCCGCAGCAGGGCCCAGTTGTGCTCGGCCGTCTTGGCAAAGCCCAGACCCGGGTCCAGCACGATCGCGTCCTCGCGGACCCCGGCGGCCAGGGCGGCCTCCACCCGGGCGCTCAGCTCCCGCCGGACGTCGTCGACGACGTCGTCGTAGACGGCCAGGTCGTCCATGGAGGCACTGTGGCCGCGCCAGTGCATCAGGATCCAGGCGACCCCGGCGTCGGCGACCGCCGCCGCCATCTCCGGGTCGGCCAGGCCGCCGGAGACGTCGTTGACGATCCGCGCGCCCGCGGCAACGGCGGCTGCGGCGACCTCGGCCCGGGTGGTGTCGACGCTGCACCGCACGCCCTGGGCGGCCAACGCGCCGACCACCGGGACGACCCGCGCGGCCTCGACCTCGGCCGCCACCCGGTGGGCCCCGGGGCGGGTCGACTCGCCGCCGACGTCGACCAGGTCGGCGCCGGCCGCGACCAAGGCCAGGCCCCGCTCGACCGCGGCCGGGGCGGCCAGGTAGCGGCCACCGTCGGAGAACGAATCCGCGGTCACGTTGACCACGCCCATGATCACCGCGCGCTCCAGCGGCCGGCCGCTGGCGGGCGATCGGTTCATCTCATCGGCCGGTGATCAGGCTCATCGCCTCGGCGCGGGTGCGGGCCTGCGACTGGAAGATGCCGCGCACCGCGGAGGTGGTGGTCACCGCGCCCGGCTTGCGGATCCCGCGCATGGCCATGCACAGATGCTCGGCCTCGATCACGACGATGGCGCCGGCCGGACGCAGCCGGTGGACCAGGGCGTCGGCGATCTGCGTGGTCAGCCGCTCCTGCACCTGCGGCCGCTTGGCGTAGCCGTCGACCAGCCGGGCCAGCTTGGACAGGCCGGTGACCCGGCCGTCCGGCCCCGGGATGTACCCGACGTGGGCCTGGCCGAAGAACGGCACCAGGTGGTGCTCACAAGTGGAGTACAGGTCGATGTCCCGCATCAGGATCATCTCGTTGTGGTTCTCGTCGAACGAGGTCTGCAGCACCTCGCTCGGATCGGTGAACAGACCCGCGAACTGCTCGGCGTAGGCCCGGGCCACCCGGGCCGGCGTCTGCAGCAGCCCGTCCCGGTCCGGATCCTCCCCGACCGCGAGGAGCAGTTCGCGCACCGCCGCCTCGGCCCGGGCCTGGTCGAACGGTGCCCGGGCCGGGCCCGGGCCGCCGTTCGCGCCCGGCGAGCCGTCCGTGGCGGCGGCCGGCGCGCGGCCCGCATCGGTGGCCGGCCCGGCGGTCACGACTGACGGTCCCGCGGCGGTGCCCAGGGGTCCTGCGGGTCGACCGGTCCGGTCGGCTGACCCCACGTGCCGTGCCCATGCCCGTTCGGCGGCCCGCCGTAGGAGCTGCCATTCGGCGGAGGCCCGGCGGGCTGGTTGCCGTTGCTGGGCCGACCGTAGGGGCCCGGGTCGTACGGCGCCAACGGACCCGGCAGCACCCCGCCGGTCCAGTTCGGCGGCGGCTGGGGGGCCGACCGCTGGGGATCGGGCTTGGGCGTGTTGTAGCCGGCCTGGCCGGGGTAGTCGGCGGCGACGCCGACCGGCACCGGCCGCTGCGACCCGGGCTTGGTCAGCTCGGGCTGGACCGGCGGCCACGGCTCGCCGCGCTCGATGGCCAGCTCACCCGGGGTCTTGATCGGCGGGCGGTCCGAGGGCAGGCGCGGCCCGAACTCGTCGAACGCAGTGATCCGCGGACGCTTCTCCACCTCGGCGAAGATGACCTCCAGGTCCTTGCGTTCCAGGGTCTCCTTCTCCAGCAGGGCGCCGGCCAGCGCGTCCAGCACGTCCCGGTAGGTGTTGAGCACCGCCCAGGCCTCGGTGTGCGCGGTCTCGATCAGCGCCCGCACCTCGCCGTCGATCTCGCTGCCGACCTCGATGGAGTACTCGGGGCCGCTGCCATAGGTCCGGCCCAGGAAGGGCTCGTCGTCGCCGTGGCCGTACTTGACCGCACCCAACTTGGCCGACATGCCGTACTCGGTGACCATCGCCCGGGCGATCTTGGTGGCCTGGGCGATGTCGGAGGACGCGCCGGTGGTCGGCTCGGCGAACACCAGCTCCTCGGCGGCCCGACCGCCCATCGCCATGACCAGCCGGGCGATCATCTCCGAGCGGGTCATCAGCGACTTGTCGTCCTCGGGCACCACCAGTGCGTGACCGCCGGTGCGGCCCCGGGGCAGGATCGTCACCTTGTAGACGGGCTCCAGGCCCGGCATCGCCCACGCGGCCAGGGCGTGCCCACCCTCGTGGTAGGCGGTGATCTTCTTCTCCTTCTCGGAGATGACCTTGCCGCGGCGGGCCGGACCGCCCACCACCCGGTCGACCGACTCCTCCAGCGCGGCGTTGGTGATCACGGTGCCGTGCTCGCGGGCGGTCAGCAGGGCGGCCTCGTTGATCACGTTGGCCAGGTCCGCGCCGGACATGCCGACGGTCCGCTTGGCCAGCGGCAGGAACTCGACGTCGGGGGCGAACGGCTTGCCCTTGGCGTGCACGGCCAGGATCGCCTGCCGGCCCTTGAGGTCGGGCTGGCCGACGGGGATCTGCCGGTCGAACCGGCCCGGCCGCAGCAGGGCCGGGTCCAGGATGTCCGGCCGGTTGGTCGCGGCGATCAGGATGATGCCGCCCTTGGCCTCGAACCCGTCCATCTCGACCAGCAGCTGGTTCAGGGTCTGCTCGCGCTCGTCATGACCGCCGCCCATGCCGGCGCCGCGATGGCGGCCGACCGCGTCGATCTCGTCGACGAAGATGATGGCCGGCGCGTTCGCCTTGGCCTGTTCGAACAGGTCACGCACCCGGCTGGCGCCGACCCCGACGAACATCTCGACGAAGTCCGAGCCGGAGATCGTGTAGAACGGCACCCCGGCCTCGCCGGCCACCGCGCGGGCCAGCAGGGTCTTGCCGGTGCCGGGCGGGCCGTACAGCAGCACACCCTTGGGGATCTTGGCCCCCAGGGCCTGGTAGCGGGCCGGGTTCTGCAGGAAGTCCCGGATCTCGTCGAGCTCCTGCACGGCCTCGTCGGCCCCGGCCACGTCGGTGAACTTGGTCTGCGGCATGTCCTTGGTCAACAGCTTGGCCTTGGACTTGCCGAAGGACAGGACCCGGTTCCCGCCGCCCTGGGCGTTGTTCATCATCCAGAGCAGGAACAGGATGATCAGGCCGACCGGGATCAGGTAGATCAGCAGGGAGAACAGGGTGGACTCGCTGGTGACCACCGTGTTGTAGCCGCCCGAGACGTTGGCCGTCTGGACGTCGTCGAAGATCTGCTCCCCCGCCGAGGCCGGGTAGTTGGTGTAGATCTTGTTGCTGCCGTCGACCGGGTTGGTCAGCGTCAGCCGGAGCCGCTGTTCCTTGTCGTCGATCGTGGCCTCGGTGACGTTGCCGTCCTTGAGCTGGGACAGCGCGACCGAGGTGTTCTGCTGCACGTACCCGCGGGTGTCGTCGGCGAAGTAGCTGTACATCAGGTACAGCACCAGCACGACCGCGATCCACACCAGCGGCGAGCGAAGAAGACGCTTCTTGTCCATATGGCTCCGGGCCGATGACGGCCGCGACCTCCCTGACGGTTCTCGAGTGCGGCGGCCGGCGAACCGACGGACGACCCGTCGGGTTCGGACGACCTCGCACATCCGGGCGGCACGAGGGCTCGACCAGTGCGTTTCAGCCTACCGTCGCGACCCGATTGTCCCGAGTCGTCGCCGGCCGCCTCGTTGAACGCTCAGCCGGCTCCCGCGGTTCCCCCAGGCACGCTCAGCGGTACATGTGCTCGCCGAGCAACCCGACGAACGGCAGATCGCGGTACCGCTCGGCGTAGTCCAGGCCGTACCCGACGACGAACTCGGTGGGGATGTCGAAGCCCACGTACCGCACGTCCACGTCGACCTTGACCGCCTCCGGCTTGCGCAGCAGCGCGACCACGTCGATCGCCGCCGGGCCACGGGTGGCCAGATTCTTCACCAGCCAGGACAGGGTCAGGCCCGAGTCGATGATGTCCTCGACGATGACGACCCGCCGGCCGGTGATGTCCCGATCCAGGTCCTTGAGGATCCGCACGACGCCGGACGAGGACGTGGCCGAGCCGTAGGAGGTGACGGCCATGAACTCCAGCTCGGACGGGATCGGCATGGCCCGGGCGAAGTCGGTGACGAATATCACCGCTCCCTTGAGCACGCAGATCAGCAGCGGCGGCGACTCGAGCGTGTGGTCGGCGGCCACCGCCCGGGCCAGCTCACCGATCTTGGCCTGCAGGGCCTGCGCCGGGATCAGCATCGCGGAGAGCTCACCGGGGTAGCCGTGAACCGCGCCGGGGTCCCATCCCTCGCCGGCCGGAGTCGCATCGTCGCTGGTCACCAGGGTGGTCAGCGGGGTGGCGACGCCGTCCGGGGTGGACCCGGGATCTGCGTGACTGCTGCCGTGCACGGGCTCTCCCAGATGGGTCGGTCGCGGGTGATCGCGGTCGAGGCCAAGCCTGCCACCTGCGTGGTCCCGGCGCCCCGCCGGGGCCGGCGCCGGCCGGTCAGCGGGAGCCGACCCGGGCGACGGTCAGGGCCCCGTCCCGGCGGCTGACGTCCAGACCGCCGGGCACCCGCACCTGGGCCGAACCGGTGCGGGCGGTGAGCTGGCGGTCCAGCCGGCTCAGGTGGTCGTAGGTCAGCGGGCCGGCGCCCGCGCCGGCCAGCCAGGCCCGCAGCACCCGGCGGCGCAGCGCGGCCGGCAACGGGACCAGCGGTTCGATCAGCAGGGCATCACCGGACCGGGCGCCGGCCAGGGCGTCCGCGGCCAGATCGTCCAGGGCGGCCAGATCGTCGGCCATCAGATCGGCGGTGCGGACCAGGGCGTCGCGCACCCCGCCGCCCAGCACGTCCTCGAGCAGCGGGAGCGCCTCGCGGCGCAGCCGGACCCGGGTGAACGCGGGGTCGGCGTTGTGCGGGTCCGACCACGGGATGAGCCCGGCCTCGTGGACGGCCGCCTCGGTCTGCGCCCGGGTCAGGGCCAGCAGCGGGCGGCCCCAGGGCGCCCGCCAGGGACGCATCCCGGCGATGGAGCGCGGGCCGGACCCGCGGGCCAGGCCCAGCAGGACGGTCTCGGCCTGGTCGTCGGCGGTGTGGCCGAGCAGCACGGGTACGCGAACCGCGGACGCCGCCGGTCCGGCTGCTCCGCCCGCGGCGGCGGCCACCTGCGCGAGCGCGGCCAGCGCACCGTAGCGGGCGCGTCGGGCCGCGGCCTCCAGCCCCCCGTCGCCGGTCACCGTCACCGTCAGCACGTGGGTCTGCACGCAGCCCAGGCGCCGCATCAGCTCGGCGCACCCGGCCGCGCGGTCGGCCGAGCCGGGTTGCAGGCCGTGGTCGACGGTGGCCCCGATGACCGGCCGGCGACCGGCCGCGGCCAGCACGCCCAGGGTCAGGGCCAGCGAGTCGGCCCCGCCCGAGCAGGCGACGACCACCGGCCCACCGGGGGCGTGGGCGCTCAGCCAGGCCGAGCAGGCCGTGGCCACCCGGCTGCCGTGGACGGTGACAGGCACCCGACGGGCTCGGTCAGCCGTGGACCCGGCGGACCCAGGCCGCGGGGTCGGCGATCTCGGCGCGGGTGGGCAGCGTCTGCGGCGACTGCCACACGGCGTTGAAGCCGGTCATGCCGACCTGGTCGACCGCGCCGCGGACGAATGCCGCCCCGTTGACGTACTGGGCGAGCTTCATGTCCATGCCCAGCAGCACCCGCAGCAGCCGGTCGATCGGGCCGGATCCCTTGCGTCGCCGCTCGGTGAACGACCGGCGGATGCTGGTCACCGACGGCACGACGCTCGGGCCCACGGCGTCCATGACGTGGTCGGCGTGCCCCTCCAGCAGGCTCATCAGCGCCATCACCCGGTCGAACACGGCCCGCTGCTCGGGCGACTGGATCCCCTCCAGCCAGGAGGGGCGGCCGCCGTCGGGACCGGCCGGGCCCTTGATGGCGGCGACGGCGCGGCTGAGCATCCGGGCCGGGTCGGTGTCGGCCTTGTCGGCGAAGTCGGCGACCAACGACTGGAAGTAGTCCCGCAGCCAGGGGACCGCGGTGAACTGCAACCGGTGGGTGCTCTCGTGCAGGCAGACCCACAGCCGGAAGTCGGTGGGGTCGGCGCCCAGCTCGCGCTCGACCTTGACGATGTTGGGCGCGACCAGCAGCAGCCGGCCCGGCTTGGCCTGGTCGCCGCCGAGCGGGTCGAACTGCCCGAGCACCTTGCCGGACAAGAAGCCCAGGATGAAGCCGATCTGCTGCCCGGCCACGGCGCGGGTGAGCTGGCCGGGATTGCGCGCGCCGGTGGCCGCGGCGAGCTTGATCACCGCCGGGGTGGCCAGCCGTTCCATGCCCTCGGCCGTGGCCGCCACCCACCCGGGGCGGTCGACCACGTCGGCGTCGTCGACCGGCAGGCCGTGACCCAGGTCCGTGGTGTCGCGAACGAGCAGCTCGGCGCGGGCCGAGAAGGCCCGCAGGTCGGCGACCACCCGGGCGGCCTCGTCGGCGGTGACCGACGGCCCGGACGGGGCCAGCCGGCGGCCGGCCCGCACGGCGGCGGCCCAATCGATCGGGCTGGCGGCGGGACCGGCCGGATCAGGCACAGCCACAGCCACGCAGCCCGGCGGCCAGCGCGTCCAGCGCCGGGCGGGTGCCCGAGCTGACGCCGTTGGAGACGAAGGCGAACACCAGGATCCGGTTGTCCACGTCCGGCACGTACCCGGCCAGGGCGTAGGTGAGCTGCACCGATCCGGTCTTGGCCCGCACCCAGCCGGCGCCGGCCCTGGAGGCGTCGTCCTGGTAGCGGTCGGCCAGGCTGCCGGACACCCCGGCCACCGGCATGCCGGTCAGCAGGTTGCGCAGGGCGGGCGGGTCGCCCTTGACCGCCAGGGCCACCACCTGGCCCATCACCGACGGGGGCACCTGATCCTTGGTGGACAGGCCGGACCCGTCGTACATCTCGATGCCGATGGTGTCGATCTTGAGGTCCTCCAGGGCCTCGAGCATCGCCGCGGACGCGCCGTCGAAGCTGGGCGGGGCGCCGCGGGCGATCGCCACCTGCCGGGCCAGGGCTTCGGCGAGCACGTTGTCGGAGTTCTCCAGCGCCTGGGCCAGCAGCACGGACATCGGTTGCGAGGAGACCTGCCCGAGCACCTGGGCGTCCTCGGGGGCGGTGCCGTCGACGATCGTGACGTCGGGCTGACCGATCATCCGGGCCAGCGCCTTGCCGGCGGTGGTGGCCGGGTCGCCGGTGCGGATCGAGTTCTCGTTGGCCGGGTCCTCGCGGTCGCCGTCCACCATCAGCGGGGACATCCGGGTGATGTAGCCCTGGGCCACCGTCGGCGTGCCCCGGATGTCGCCGGTCTGCCAACCGTCGGCCAGGTCCGGGCCGGTCCAGTAGTCGGTGTCCAGCACGATCCGTTTGACCTCCACCCCGCTGGCCCGGACCTGGGCGGCCAGGTCGGACATCAGCGGGGCGCCCTTGTAGACGGTGTCCACCCCGTCGGCCCGGGCGGACAAAGTGACGTCGCCGCCGCCGACCAGCACGATGTCGCCCTCCTGGTCGCCCTTGACCACCTTGGTGACGAACTTGCTGGTCGGGTCGACCGAGGTCAGCAGGGCGGTGCCGGTGAGCAGCTTGGCGGTGGAGGCGGGCAGCTGGGGGGCGGTGGAGTTCTGGTTCCACAGCACCGTGCCGCTCTCCGGGTCGATGATGACGCCGCTGAACTGGGCCAGGGCCGGGTTGGCGAACTGGGCGGCCAGCTGGGACTCGAGGCCGGCGGTGCTGGGGATCTTGTCGGAGATGGCCATCGGGGCGATCCGGGCGGGCGGCCCGGTCACCGGCGGATCGACCACCTCGGTGGCGCTCGTCGAGGTCGACGAGGCCGTGCTCGAACCGCGGGTGCTGACGAAGACCACGACGCCGACCGCGACCAGCGCGACGACCACGGCGGCAGCGATGATCCCGATGCGTCGGGACCTGGTCACTGGGGCCACTGAGTTCCTCCTGCGCCGCTTCGGGCCGTCCGCCCGTCCGGTCGGCGGCCACATCGCCCGCGTCAGGTGTCAGCAGGCCCACATCCGAGCCCGGCCACGCATCGCGAGCCCTTGTACCCGGTCCAGACTAGAGTCTGTTCAGTCCTGATCCGCGCCATGCAGTTGCGCGCGGACCGGATGGGGGAGATTTCCCATTCATTTCCGATGAGGATCGCGGCTGCCGTTCCTCGATGTGCGAAAGGTGTGACGCTCGTGGACTTCGACGTGACCATCGAGATCCCCAAGGGCAGCCGCAACAAATATGAGGTGGACCACCATTCGGGGCGGATCCGGCTGGACCGCACCCTGTTCACGGCGACCCAGTACCCGGCCGACTACGGCTTCATCGACGACACCCTGGGGCAGGACGGCGACCCGCTGGACGCGCTGGTGCTGCTGTCCGAGGCCACCTTCCCGGGTTGCCTGGTGACGGCACGGGCGATCGGCATGTTCCGGATGACCGACGAGGCCGGCCCCGACGACAAGGTCCTGTGCGTGTCGGCCAAGGACCCGCGGCAGTCGCACCTGCAGGACATCGGCGACCTGAGCATCTTCGAGAAGCTGGAGATCCAGCACTTCTTCGAGGTCTACAAGGACCTCGAGCCGGGCAAGAGCGTCGAGGGCGCGAACTGGGTCGGCCGGGCCGAGGCCGAGGAGGAGATTCGCGTCTCCTACGACCGGGAGCGCAAGCGGTTGGCGGCCGAGGAGGCCATCGCCACCGGCGACGGACACACGCACCGCGCCGAGCACTGATCCGCGGTGGCGGGGGTCGGGCCGAACGGTTCGACCCCTTCGGGTGCGGATTCGTCCGGCCCGGGTCGTTCCTCCTACCAGCGACCGCCGCGCTGCACCTCGCGCAGCCGCGGGCGCACGTCGAGCAGGTAGACCAGGCTGCCGGTCAGGCCGGCCAGCCACAGCAGACTCTGCGGGGCGAAGGCCCCACCGAAAAAGCCCAGTCCCAGCGCAACGGCGCAGGCCACGGTGATCCCGGCCCAGGTGCCCTTCGTCTGCTTGTCGGCGGCCGCGAACGCATCTGAGCGCCGGCTGACTGCGTCGACGGCGGCAAACACGCCGATGCCGGCACCGACGACCGCCAGTATCAGGCTGATCACGGCGATGACAGGGAGCACCAAATCCACCCGTCAAGGGTACGTGGGATCCGCCGGTGGTCGATACCGAGTGCGGATCGCCCGCCCCCCGACCCGCCGCAAGCAGGTCGAGGGCGCGCGCGTTCAGTCCTGTGCGGGGGGCGCGGCCGGGGTCGTGGAGGCGGCGCGGCCGGCGGCGGACCGGGTTCGGGTCGTGCTTGACCGGGGGGTGGCGGACTTCGCGGCGCGCGCGGTGTCGGGACCGGCCGTGGTCACCTTGGTCGCCGTCTTGCGGGTCCCCGGCTTGGCCGAGGCGCTCTTGGCGGTGGCCGTCTTGGCGGCTGCCGTCTTGGCGGGGGCGGTCTTGGTCGTCGCGGTCTTGGTCGTCGCGGTCTTGGTCGTCGCGGTCTTGGTCGTCGCGGTCTTGGTCGTCGCGGTCTTGGTCGTCGCGGTCTTGGCCCCGGTGGCCTTTGCGGTTCGGGCGGCCGGGCCGGTGACGTTACTGGTGACGGAGCCGGTGGCGTCCTTGGCCGCCGCCTTTGCCTCCTTGGCAGTGCGGACCGGGGTGCGGACCGGGGTGCGGACCGGGGTGCGGACCGGGGTGCGGGGCTGCTCGGCGACGGCGTCGACGACGGTGCCCGGACGCAGGGACGCCGAGCGCACCTTCGACCAGGTCTTGTCGCCGCGCTCGGCCAGGCTCTCGTAGATGGTGCCGACCATCTCGATGTAGGCGTCGAGGGTGTCGCGGACGGTCTCGGGGGTCAGGTCGGGCGTGAACTCGGCGACCCGCCGCGGCAGCTCGGCCACCAGCTCGTTGGCCTTCTCCGGGATCTGTGCGGTGAAGGTCTGGATCTCCTCGGCCACGTCGGTGGCGATCTGCGCGGCCCGCTGCTGAAGTTCGCCGCCGGAGGCGACGAGCTGGCCGGCCTTGTCCGGCAGCTCGGCCAGGGTCTGCTGGGCCTTGGCCGGGAACTCGGTCGCCGCCTGCTGCAGCTTGCCCGGGTACTCGCTGATCGCCAGCTGGGCCTTCTGCGCGTAATCGCCGACGGCCTGCTGGGCCTTGGCCACGTACCCGGTCGCCGTCTGCTGCACCTTGGCCTGCAGGGTGGCGACCGAGGCGTTGACGGCGCCGGCGACCTCGGCCGGATCGGGTCGCTTGGCCGGATCGCTGAGCTGCTCCACCAGGGATTCGCGCAGGGCGACGAGCTGTTCCAGGGCCAGGTCGCCGGCGCCGATGGCGGCCAGCACCGGACGGGGCAGGTCGCCGAAGCGATCGGCCACCTGGTCGATGACGGCGTCGGGGACCGCGCGGAGGTCACTGATCTGCATGGTTGTCTCCTTCCGGCATCGCGTCGATGCCCGGGGTGATGGGTGTCGGGTCAAAGGCGCCGCCCGCAGCCGGGGACGCGGCCGGCAGGGCCGGCTCGACGGCCGGCGGTGCGGCGGCCGCCTGCGCCTCCTTGCGGAAGGCGGCGTAGATGTCGACCAGGACGGACTTGTGCCGTTCGGTCAGCACCGGATCGGCGCGGATGGCCACCAGCACCTCGGGCGCCTCGGCGGCCTCGAGGATGCCGGCCTTGGCCAGCATCGTCTCCACCGAGATGGACAGTCCTTGGGCGATGTGGGCCAGGATCTCCGCGCTCGGGCGGCGCAGGCCACGTTCGACCTGGGAGAGATAGGGGTTGGACACCCCCGCCTTGGCCGCCAGCCCACGCAGGGAAATCTGCGCGGCCAGCCGCTGCTCGCGGATGAACTCGCCAAGGTCGCGGACGGGCGTCAGCACCGGATTCAGGTCGATGTCCATGCCGCCCTCCCCTTCTCCTGGCCCTTCCCTGGCGTCTTCCTACTCCAGAGTAACCATCCTGCTTGCAATTGCAAGCAGCCGGTTTGCGCAGGTGGTCGGGCTCACACCGGACGTGTGCAGGTCCGGCCGGTCACCGGGCGGCGTCCGCCCAGGCGATCGCGGGGGCGGCCGGATGGTCGTAGGCGATGACGGCCGCAGACCGGCCGGCCGGGGTGTGGTCGGCCCGGTAACGCTCGAACGCCTCGACCCACCAGAGCCGCTCGGGGGGCAGGGCTCGCCGCAGGGCTGCCCCGGAGACCTGCAGGTGCAGCACCGCGTCCAGCCCGGCCGGGTCAGCCAGCAGGAACGGCCCGTCCAGCAGCAGGATCGACCCGGGCGGAACCGGCCGGCGGGATTGCCGCACCGCCCGGTCGGTGTCCGGGTCGCGCAGCCGGGTCAGGTACCGCGCGGGCGCTCCGACGGCCACCGGGTCGAGCAGTTCCCGGCGCAGGGCGCCATGGTCGACCCATCCGTACAGCAGCATGTCGACGTCGGTGCGGCCCAGCTCCAGGCGCAGCGACGCGGACCGCCACCACCAGGCCGTGCTGGCTCGGATGACCGGCCGGCCTCCCGCGTGCAGCCGTTCGGCCACGCGGTCGGCCAGCGCGGCGGCCCCGATCTCGGCCGCGCCGTCGATACCGATCCGCGGGTGGGGCTCCGGCCGGCGGTCGATCGCGACGGCCAGCTCCTGGGCGAGCCGGTCGGGGGTCAGCGGGTGGTACTGCATCTGCGCCAGCCTGACAGGCGGCCGGTCGATTGCGTCGGGCCGGGCCCAGGTCAGAGCCGATGGGTCAGCAGCCGCTCCTGATCCACGATCTGGAAGCCGAGCCGGGCATAGAGCCGGCCCGCGCCGGTCGGCGATTCGGCGTCGACGTGCAGTTCGGCCTGCGCGTAGCCCGCGGCGCGCAGGGTCGTCAGCCCATGCGCCACCAAGGCGGTGCCGATCCCGCGGCCCCGGACCGCCCGGACCGTGCCGAGCCGGCTGATGTAGCCCGTGCGGTGGCCGCGCCGCGCGGTGTCGGCCTCGTACTCGGCACTGAGCAGGAAGCCCACGATCTCCGGCGCCAGGCCCACGCGCTGGTCCTCCGCTTCGGCGACGAGGCTGACGCCCGGGCGGAACGCCGACGCGCCGGAGTAGTCCGCCTGCCAGACGTCCGGGTCCCGCGGAACCGACCCCCAGTGATCGGCGAATGCGGCGTTGGAGGCCAGCCGGACCGCCTCGTCGTCGGCCGCCCGGTAGGGACGGATGCGCACCCCGTCCGGCGTCGGGTCGGTGTACGGAGCGGCAGGCCCGCGCAGGTCGGCCCGCATGCGGACGAAGAAGCGCTCGGTGACGAAGCCCAAGGACTCCAGGGCGTGCCGGGTGCCCTCCCGCGTGTGCGCGGCCATCGCGCGAACCTCGCCCGGCCGACCCGGTGAGCGCCGCCCCCGCAACTGCTGGGCCTGATCGAGTTGCTGGTGCAGGATCCGGCGGCCGATCCCCCGGCGCCACCAGTCCGGGTGCACGCCGCCGTCGGTGTAGGCCAGCCAGAGCGGCTCGGCGGAGATGACGTGCAGCAGGCCGTAGCCGACCAGCTGCCCGCCGTCCAGGACGGCCACCCCGCCTCCGTCCAGGGCGGCGGTGGGGGCGGCGAACCGCTCGCCCAGCTCGGTCTCGCTGACGCTGGCATCGGTCGGTTCCACGCGCTCCCAGGCGGCCAGCAAGTCCGTCACCGCCGGCACGTCCCGGATGGTCAGCGGGCGGGCGGTCAGTCCGGTCGGCCATGAGGTCAGGGGTGTTGCGCTCACCCGGGCGACGCTAATTGGGTCGAGCGTGCGTGGCCACCGTCGAGCCGCTCGGCCGGCGGTGCGGTCCAGGTGTCCGCCGTCACGGCAGGCACAGGCAGAACGGATGCCCGGACGGGTCGAGGTAGGCGCGAAATCCCTTGCCGGTGATCCCCGTCGGCCGGGCGCCGATGGCCAGCACGGCCGCCTCCCCGGCGTCCAGGTCGTCGACGGTGACGTCCAGGTGGGACTGCTGCGGCACGGCCGGATCGGGCCAGGTCGGAGGGACCAGGTCGGGCGCCAGCTGGAAGGCCAGGCCGTACTCGGCGGTGCCGCGGATGGTGACCCAGTCCTCGTCCTCGTCCACGATCCGCCAGCCGAGCAGGGCGCAGTAGAACTCGGCCAGCCGGCGCGGCTCGGGGGTGTCCAGGACGACCAGGTCGAAGCGGGCGATGGCTGTGGTGGTGGTCATGCCGGCATTGCAGCACGGACCACCGACAGTCAGGTCAGCACCAGTTGGGCGAAGGTGTAGATGACCAGCCCGGCCAGGGCCCCGACCACGGTGCCGTTGATCCGGATGAACTGCAGGTCGCGACCGACCTGCAGTTCGATCTTGCGGCTGGTCGCCTCGCCGTCCCAGCGGGCCACGGTGTCGTCGATGATGCCGGTGATGTTGCGGGCGTGGTTGCGCGCGACGTAGCCGGCGACGTCGGCGACCCAGCCGTCCACCTTGGCGGTGAGGTCGGGGTCCTCCTGCAGCCGCCGGCCGAAGCCGAGCAGACCCTGGACGACCGACCGGCGCAGCGGGGAGTCCGGATCCTCCGCGGCCCGCAGCAGCGACTCCTTGACCGACTGCCAAGCACTGGCCGCCAGCGAGCGCACCTCCGTGTTGCCGACCACCTGATCCTTGATCGACTCGGCCCGTTCGATGGTCGCCTCGTCGTGCTGCAGGTCCTGGGCGAACTCGGACAGGAAGGTGTCCAGGGACTGGCGCAGCTGGTGCTGCGGATCGTCCTTGACGGCCCGGGCGAAGGTGAGCACCTCGTTGTAGATCCGGTCGGCGACCATGTCGTCCAGAAACCGCGGCGACCACGACGGCGCCCGCTGCGACACCACCCGGGAGACGGCCGTGTAGTTGTCGCGGATCCACTCGTAGCAGCGCTCGGCCACCATGTCGACGAACGGATGATGGTCGCCGCGGGCGAACACCTCGGCCGAGATCCGGCCCAGCGGTGGGCCGATCTTGGTTTCCGCGATCTTGCGGCGGGCCATGGATTCGAGCAGGTCGGCGACCTGGTCGTCGGAGAGCACGGTGCTGATGCCGCGCACGGCCGAGGCCAGCTCGGCGGTGACCCGCTCGGCCGATTCGGGCCGGGCCAGGTACTCGCCGATCCGCTTGGCCACCGAGAACCCGGCGAGCTTCTCGCGTACGACGGTCTCGGACAGGAAGTTGGTGGCCACGAACTCCGACAGGGACGAGCCGATCGCGTCCTTGCGGGTCGGGATGATCGCCGTGTGCGGGATGGGCAGGCCAAGGGGCCGGCGGAACAGGGCGGTGACGGCGAACCAGTCGGCCAGCGCGCCGACCATGCCGGCCTCGGCCATCGCCCGGACGTAACCCAGCCACGGGTAGCGGTCCTCGAGCAGGAAGGCGATCACGAAGATGACCGCCATCAGCCCCAACGCCCCGGTGGCGATCGCCTTCATCTTGCGCAGGGCCCGTCGCTTGACCTGATCCGACGCGCTCAGGAACTCCCCGGCCGGGGTCGACACCGGGGCCGGACGGGGCGCCGGCGCAGCGGGGGCGGGCGGCGGTCCGCCGGGGACCGGCGGGGTGGTCGACTCCGATTCGGTGGTGCTCATGCGGTCATTGTTCCCCGCGGGCCCGCCGACCCACCGCGCCCACGCGCCCGTCGGACCCACGCGGTAGGAATAGGGCATGACTCTGGCCTCGCCGCGGCGCGGGTCCTCCCGCTGGACGGACCCGTTGGTGTCCCGGCTGCGCCCTTACACCACCACGATCTTCGCGGAGATGTCGGCGCTGGCGTCGCGGACCGGGTCGATCAACCTGGGTCAGGGCTTCCCGGACACCGACGGTCCGCCGTCGGTGCTGGCCGCGGCCCGGCAGGCGATCGCCGACGGGATCAACCAGTACCCGCCCGGCCCCGGCATCCCCGAACTGCGGCAGGCCATCGCCTTCGCTCGGGAGCGGGATTACGGGCAGGTCTTCGACCCCGACACCGAGGTCCTGGTCACGGTGGGGGCGACCGAGGCGCTGGCCGCGTCCGTCCTCGGCCTGATCGAACCGGGTGCGGAGGTGCTGCTGATCGAGCCGCACTACGACTCCTACCCGCCCATCGTCGCGATGGCCGGCGGCCGGCACCGGTCGGTGCCGCTGCGTCCCGACGCCGGCGGGCGCTTCGCGCTCGATGTGGACGAGGTGGCGGCGGCGATCGGCCCGGCCACCCGGATGCTGATCGTCAACTCGCCGCACAACCCCACGGGTACCGTGCTGGACGCCACGGAGCTGGCCGGTCTGGCCCGGCTGGCCGTCGAGCATGATCTGGTCGTGGTCACCGACGAGGTGTACGAGTACCTGACCTTCGACGGCGTGCCGCACCTGCCGTTGGCCACCTTCGAGGGAATGGCCGAGCGGACGCTGACCATCTCCAGCTCCGGCAAGTCGTTCAGCACCACGGGCTGGAAGATCGGCTGGGTGTGCGGGCCGGCGCCCCTGGTGGCCGCGGTCCGCGCGGCCAAGCAGTTCCTGACCTATGTGGGCGGGGCGCCGTTCCAGCCGGCGGTCGCGCATGCCCTGCGGCACGAGATGCCGTGGGTGGCCGACCTGCGCGGGAGCCTGCAGGGCAAGCGGGACCGGCTGTGCGCCGGCCTGGCCGCGGCCGGTTTCGGGGTGGGCCGCCCGCAGGGCACCTACTTCGTGATGACCGACATCCGGCCGCTCGGCGCCACCGACGGCATGCAGTTCTGCCTGGATCTGCCGGCCCGGGCCGGGGTGGTGGCGATCCCGGACGAGGTGTTCCACGACGATCCGGCCGACGGAACGCCGTTCGTCCGCTTCGCCTTCTGCAAGCGCGACGAGGTCATCGACGAGGCCGTCCAGCGGCTGGCGGGGATGCCGTGAGCACGCCGGCCGAACGGGTCGCCCGGGTGCTGGCCGCATCCCCGGTGATCGACGGGCACAACGACGTCGCCTGGGCCCTGCGCAAACAGGTCGCCTACGACCTGAACCGGCGCGACCTGGCCGAGCACCAGCCCACCCTGCACACCGACATCCCCCGGCTGCGGGCCGGCGGCGTCGGTGCCCAGTTCTTCTCGGTGTACGTGCCGGGCACGATGACCGGCGGATCGGCGGTGACGGCGACCCTGGAGCAGATCGACTGCGTGCTGCGGCTCGTGGCCCGGTACCCGGACACCTTCGCGGCCGCGCGGACCGCGTCCGAGGTTCGCGCGATCATGGCGGCCGGCCGGATCGCCGCGCTGCTGGGCGCGGAGGGTGGGCACAGCATCGACTGCTCGCTGGGCACGTTGCGGATGTTGCGGCGGCTCGGCGTCGCCTACATGACGTTGACCCACAACCAGAACGTGCCGTGGGCGGACTCGGCCACCGACGTGCCGGCCGTCGGCGGGCTCAACGATTTCGGCCGGGCGGTGGTGGCCGAGATGAACCGGATCGGCATGCTCGTCGACCTCTCGCACGTGGCGCCCTCGACCATGCACGCTGCCCTGGATGCCTCGTCGGCGCCGGTGATCTTCTCCCACTCGTCGTGCCGGGCGCTGACCGATCATCCGCGGTGCGTGCCCGATGAGGTGCTCGCCCGGTTGGCCGGCAACGGTGGCGTGCAGATGGTGACGTTCGTGCCGCACTTCGTGTCCCAGGAATGCGCCGAGCACGCCGCCGCGGAGGACGCCCGCCGGCACGAGCTGGGCCTGGACCAGGTCACCGTATTCACCGAGCACGACGGCGAGCACCTGGATCCGGCGGCCCTGGCCGAGTTGGAGCGGTGGCGCGCCGAGCATCCGGCGCCGGTCGCGACGCTGGTCCAGGTGGCCGATCACGTCGACCACGCCCGGGAGGTGGCCGGGGTGGCCCACATCGGGCTGGGCGGCGATTACGACGGCGTGGAGTCGCTGCCGCAGGGCCTGGCCGACGTCTCCACCTACCCGGCGCTGCTGGCCGAGCTGGCCGACCGCGGCTGGTCGGACGCCGACCTGGCTGGCCTGACCGGCGGCAACATCCTGCGGGTGCTGGACGCCGCCGAGCAGGTGGCCGACCCCGGGTTCGGCCGGTGATGCGGGTGGCGACGGTCCTGCCCTCGGGCACCCGCTGAGCCGGTGCTTACCGGGTCCGGTCGCCGCCGCCCCC
This sequence comes from Nakamurella multipartita DSM 44233, assembly GCF_000024365.1. Classification (NCBI taxonomy): domain Bacteria; kingdom Bacillati; phylum Actinomycetota; class Actinomycetes; order Nakamurellales; family Nakamurellaceae; genus Nakamurella; species Nakamurella multipartita. Next base: position 922,918 of record NC_013235.1, on the reverse strand, counting down.
CGACCGATAGGTTGCGGTGGTGACCGACCACCTGCCAACGCCCGATCGGCCGATGGAGGCCGTGCTGCTGGTGGACGTGGCCAACGTGATGGGCTCGCGGCCCGATGGCTGGTGGCGGGATCGGCGGTCGGCCGCGACCCGGCTGTTGACCGCGTTGGACCCGCTGATCGGCATCGACGTGGTGGATCCGGACGGGCAGCGGCGGCGCATCGCCCGAGTGGTCGCCGTCGTCGAGGGCGCCGCCCGGGGTGCGGCGCCCGCCGGCTCCCATTCGGTGGAGGTGATCGCGGCGCCCCGCGATGGCGATTCGACGATCGCCACGCAGGCGGCACAGTTGATCGGCTCGGTTGCCGTCGCGGCGGTGCTGGTGGTGACCGCCGATCGGGGGTTGCGGGCGCGGCTGCCGGACGCCGTGACCATCGCCGGTCCGCAATGGTTGAACCGGCTCATCGGACGCTGAAGAACCGGGTGCGGGCGCACCCGGTTCTGCAGCCCGGCGGGTGGGCCGTGACCCCTCGCCGGCGTCACGCCCACCCAGCGGTCAGCTGCGAACGCCCCGACGCCGGGTGCCGACCAGCAGCCCGAGACCGGCCAGCAGCAGCAGGACGGCCAGTCCCAGCCCGGCCGCGACCGGCAGTCCAGTGAAGGCCAGACGGGTGGATTCCGGTCCGGTGGCCGATGCCGTCAGCTGCGGTTGCGCGGTGGCCGAGGCGGCCAGCGGGGCGCCCAGGACGACCGGGCTGATCGCGCCGGTTGCGGCCGGCCGCACCGCGCTCGGGGCCAACCCGGCCGGGCTGACGATCGTCTGACCCGGGACGGTGGAGGTGCCCTGGTTCACCGGGTTGCTCGGTCCGGTCGGATCGGTCGGATCGGTCGGATCGGTGGCGCTGCTTGCCCCGACCGGGCCGGTGGAGCCGCAGGTGGCGGAGGAATTGCCCAGCCCGCCGATCCCGATGCCGCAGACCGTCACCGGAACATCGACCGTGCCGCCGCCACCCGAACCGGATGCCGGCACGCATGACGCCCCGGCATCGCCGAGCACCCCGGCGCCGATCCCACACACCGTCACCGGCACATCGACCAACGCAGAGGACCCCGCCGGCTCCGACGACCCCGCACACGAGGCACCGGCATCCCCCAGCACCCCGGCGCCGATCCCACACACCGTCACCGGCACATCGACCAACGCAGAGGACCCCGCCGGCTCCGACGACCCCGCACACGAGGCCCCGGCATCCCCCAGCACCCCGGCGCCGATCCCACACACCGTCACCGGCACATCAACCAACGCAGAGGACCCCGCCGGCTCCGACGACCCCGCACACGAGGCCCCGGCATCCCCCAGCACCCCGGCGCCGATCCCACACACCGTCACCGGCACATCAACCAACGCAGAGGACCCCGCCGGCTCCGACGACCCCGCACACGAGGCACCGGCATCCCCCAGCACCCCGGCGCCGATCCCACACACCGTCACCGGCGCATCAACCAACGCAGAGGACCCCGCCGGCTCCGCGACCGAGCACTCGGTGGAGCCGGCGCCGATCGTGACCCCGCAGACGGTGATCGGCGCATCGACCAGGGCACCGTCCGAGGACGACTCGGGTGCGGTGCCGGAATCGGTGCCGGTCGGCGCGGGCTGCTCAGCCTGCGGCTGGGCCGGCTGCTCGGCCGGCTCGGCGGACAGGACGGACACGTCGACGTCCGACACCTCGACCGGCGCCTGCACCAGGCCGGCGTCTGCCTCCGGGGCCGGCGCGGGTTCGCTGCCCGCGCTGTGGTCGGCCTGATCGGACAGCACGTCGACGTCGACGTCGTGGACGTCCACCGGGACCTCGACCAGGTCGCCGGTCGATGCGGCGGGCGTCGGGTCCACTTCCGCCTGCGCCGGCGGCGGGGCGTCGTCGCCGCCGTCACTGAGCACATCGACATCGACGCCCTCCACGGTGACGGGCACCGAGACCAGAGCATCGTCGTCGCCCACCGCCGGCGCGACCGAGGTGGTGTCCTCGATCGACACGGTGATCGAGTTGTCCAGCACGTCGACGTCGACATCGGACACCTCGATGGGCACGGACACCAGCGATCCGTCCGGCGCCGGCTCGTCGGCGCTGGCCATCGCGGTCCCCAAGAGAATCGTTCCTGCGCTGAGGGCGGTGATGCACAGCCCTCGTTTCATCCAAGCGTTCATTTCAAATCTCCCCAATGGAATGTGTGTCAGAGAAAAGAGCATTCTGAATTCCGCGTGCAGCCATCGGCCGAACGCGTGACACCATCAAATTGCCGTCGACGACGGCGGGGAGACCGACTTAGTCGGGTGAGAATCCCGGGTCGTAGGCCCGGGTCGGCAGTGCCGTGGGATCGGTGGCGGCGGGTCGGATGCCCGCGCCGCAGGGCTGCACCATGCCGGCGGGCAGCTCGGCCGCGCCCGCGCTGCCGGCGCCACCGGAGCCGCCGCCGGACCCTGCGTTGGCGCCGCAGCCGACCGTCACACTCGCGGCGGAGCCAGGTCCGGACCCGGTCGGCGCGGCCGACCCGAGCCAGCCGATCTGGGTGTCCAGCGGGCCGACGGTGAAGGCGCCACCCGGAACGGCGGCTGCGTCGACGCTCGTGATGCGCCGCTCGAAATCGGTCGTCGCCGGGGAGGACCCGGTTACTGCGACCGGTGTCGACCCAGTGACGCCCCCGGCGACGCCGCGCCCGGCGAGCTCGAGCCCCGGGTTGTCGAGCACCGGGTTGTCGAGCACCGGATCGAGCACCGGGGCGCTCAGAGGGCCGGCCTCGGGGCTTTCCGCGGTGATGGCCTCGACGACGCCGGTCGGGCTCGAATCGAGGATCGGGTCAGCCACGGGCGTCGTAACGACGGCTTCGACGACCGGGTGGACGGCATCGGTCACCGGATCAGTGACCGGCGCGACCGCCTCGACGACCGGAGCGACCACCGGTGCGACGACGTCGACCACCGGATCGGTCACCGGCGCGACGCCCTCGACCACCGGCTCGGCCACCTCGACCGCCGGCTCGACGACCTGGGCCACCGGCTCGGCCACCGACGACACCACGGGCTCGGCCACCGGCTCCACGGCCTCCGCCACCGGTTCGACGACCTGGGCCACCGGCTCGGCCACCGACGACACCACGGGCTCGGCCACCGGCTCCACGGCCTCCGCCACCGGTTCGACGACCGGGGCCACGGGCTCGGTCACCGTCGACACCACGGGCTCGGCGGCCTCGGCCACCGGCGCCACGACCCGGGATGCGGTCGCGTCCACCGCCGGCTGAGCCACATCACCGGCGCCGCCCACGACCGGCGCCACCGCCGCACCGACCGGGCCGGCCACGCCGGCCGTGATGCCCCCGACCGCCGCACCGGGATCGGCATCCCCGCTCGACGCGGAGGCGACCGCGGATCCGAACAGCCACAGACCAAGGCCGAACCCGGCTACGACGCAACCGCGGAGGGCGGGGCGCAACCAGGCAGATCGGGGCACGGAGGAAGCCGGCATCACGCCACCCCTCCCCCCGGATCGCCACCGTCGGCGGTGATCGCTGGGCATCGTTCGCGATATTTGGCGGTGAATCGAAACCCGCCGCACGCGGCATTCAATTCAATGTACGTCGATCATTGACCGCCGACCGACAATTCACTCGAAATTGGGAACGGGCGCGGCGCCATTGACGGACGGTGACGACCATCACCGGATCGGGGAGCCGACCTCGGTGTGCATGGTCAACTGGGACCCGGATTCGTCCAGGGTCAGGTGAACCCGGATCGGGGCGACGTCGGCCGTGGAACGCACGTGGGTCCCGCCGCAGGGGATCCGGGCCGGGCCGTCGGGCAGGAGGCAGACCCACTCGCGGCGATCGGCCAGTCCGGGTCCGGCGACCTCCACCCGAACCTCGCCGGCGGCCGCGGCCCACCGGTCGAGGGTGGCGGTAACCGTCTCGGTCAGCGCCGGCAGGTCGTCGGCCAGCCCGGCCGCGTCGAAGCCGCTGCGCCGCAGGCTTCGCCCGAGCCGGTACTCGTCCACGGAGCCGAACGGCTCGATCCGGGACGAGGTGATCGCCGACTGGTCGAAGTCGGGGTGACCCAGGCTGTCCACGCGGGGCTGCTTGCGCCAGCGACCGGCGAGGGCGGCGTTGAGCGCGAGCGCGGCCAGATGACATCCGGTGTGTCCGGCGGACAGGGCCGCCCGGTGCTGCTCGTCCACGGTCAGCGTGACCTCGTCCCCGCTCGCCACCTCGAGCGGGCCGGCGGCGAGAACGTGGACGACGACGAACGTCCACCCCGGTTCGCCCCGCCGCACCGGCACCGCCGATCCGACGAAAAGGTCCGTCCCGTCCCAGGCGCCCACCCGGCAGTCCAGCACGGCCGCCGACCGGCCGTCGACGCCGATGGTCCCGAGGTCCGGTCCCTGATCGGGCCAGGTCGGGTCCAGCGGATGAAACGGCGTCCGGTCGGTGACCACCCCGAGCTCCCCGTCGGCGCGGGCAACCAGTTGCACCACCGCGGACTCGGTGAGTGAACCGGCCGGGAAGGTGACGACGCTGTCGATCGTGGGCCCAGACATGAGGCCATTGTCCCGTCGCCTGAATCGATCACTCGTTGCCACCCGGACCCGACCGGAGTAGACACATTCCTGCACACCGGCAGCGCGACGCGGAGGTCTGCGGACCGAACCGGACCGCCAAGTCGGGTGCGGCTGAGGACGGAGCACGAACGGACGGCGACGGGTGACCGGCGCTCCCCCGACGTGACATCGGATGTGGGTTCGTGGTCGGCCCTCGGCGCGGCGGGCGGACGTCGCGCGGCCGGACCCTGACCGGTCGGCAGCGACGGGACCGGAGGTCACACCGGCGCCCGGCACTGAGCGCAACGTCGCGCTCACCCGGGTCCCCCTCCGCTGCGGCGGGGCCCCGCATCCTGATGCGCCGGGCCCCGCTCCCGCGCCTGACCGCGCGCCCTGCCGGGCCCGCCGGGCTACCGTCGAATCGGCGCCCACCCGCGCCATTCGCCGCCCGCCGCCGGGCCGGAACAGGAGTTCACCGATGCGCATCGCGATGGCCAACGACCATGCGGGATACCCGATGAAGTCGCAGATCAAGCAGTGGCTGACCGAGCAGGGTCACGAGGTCGTCGACTTCGGCACCCACGACGAGCAGGCATGCGATCTGCCCGATTTCGCCTATCCCGCCGCGCTCGCCCTGGGTCGGGGCGAGGTGGACCGCGCGATCATGGTCGACGGTGTCGGCTACGGCAGCGCGATGATCGCGAACAAGGTCCGCGGGGTCTTCGCGGCGGTCTGCCAGGACCCGTTCTGCGCCGAACTGGCCCGATCGCATTCGGACACCAACGCGCTGTGCCTGGGCGGCAAGATCATCGGACCGGCCATCGCCATGGAGATTGTGCGGGTGTGGATGAGCACCGACTGGCTGGGCGTGCCCGGCGCCCCGGGCGGTGACGAGAAGTACCGCCGCCGGGTCGAGAAGGTCGTGGCGATCGACGCCCGCGGTCTGCGCGAGGCATCCGAGATCGGGCCGTCCGACGGGTGAGGCGCGCGGTTCTGATCGCCGGCCTGGTCGCGGGCCTCATCGTGGTGCTCGGACTGGCCGCCGGCTGCACGACCGGCGCCTCGGCGTCGGAGGACAGCTCGACGGGGTCGCCGCTAGTCTCGGCCCTGTCCTCGGCCTCGTCGGCCCGGTCGACCGGCTCGACGGGGTCGGCACCGCCCTCGGCTCCGTCCTCGGTCCCACCGGCGGCCGCGGAGACAGCGACGGCCGAACCGTCGGTGACCGTGCCCGAGACCACCGACGAGGCGTCAACGGACACCACCGCGGGGCCGGTGCCCCCGGCCGACCCGGCGTTCACCGGCCTGATCGAGCCCGTCGATGCCGCGCTGGCCGCACGCATGGCCTCGAGCTGGCGACCCGGTTGTCCCGTCGCGCTGACCGACCTGCGCTACCTCAGCCTGACCTACCGCAGCCCGGACGGGACGGTCCAGCAGGGCGAACTGGTGGTCTCCGCGGCGGTCGCGGACGACGTGGTCGCCATCTTCCGGCAGCTGTACGACATCGGGTACCCGATCGCGTCGATGCGGCTGGTCGACGATTTCGGCGGTGACGATGACGCGTCGATGGCGGCCAACAACACCTCGGCCTTCAACTGCCGCCCGGTGACCGGGGGCGTCGGCTTCTCGGAGCATTCCTACGGCACGGCCATCGACGTGAACCCGGTCCAGAACCCGTACCTGCGTGGCTCACTGGTGCTGCCGGCCGCGGGCCGTGCATTCGTGGACCGGCCGGACGCGCCGGGTGTGATCCACGCCGGCGACGCGGTGGTGACCGTCTTCGCCGACCACGGGTTCAGCTGGGGCGGAAGCTGGCGCGAGCCTGTGGACTACCAGCACTTCTCGGTGTCCGGCCGCTGATCGACCGGCCCGTCAGAGCCCGAACCGGCGCCGGCTGGTGCGCTGGCTGCGGGCGAATCGGGTGGTCTCGATGACGGCGATGAAGCCGCCCACCGCGAGGATCATGCCCGGGGCCACGAGCACGAGCTTGCCCCAGCCGCCGGCGATGCCCGGGGTGACCCCGATCAGCGCCATCGCCACGCCGATCACCACGGCCAGGGCGCCGATGCCCCGGATGACCCACTGGCGGGTCGTGGTCGTCGACCGGGTGGGCGTGGCCGGCGCCGCGGCCGGCTGGGCGTACCGCTTCTTCTTCGAGGTCACCGGTCCAGTATCGGACCGCCACGGGCCGTGGGGCAGGACCGCGGGTCGTCCTCCACCCACTGGAAGCCGATTCGCCGGGCGGTGTCGGACCCGTCGACCACAATGAGGCCCATGCAGCTGCCCGTCATGCCCCCGGTCGCCCCGATGCTGGCCAAGTCGGTGCCCGACATCCCGACCGGTGAGCTGTCCTACGAACCGAAGTGGGACGGGTTCCGCTCGATCGTCTTCCGCGACGGCGACGAGGTGGAGATCGGCTCGCGCAACGAGAAACCGATGACCCGGTACTTCCCCGAGCTGGTCGAGGCGATCAAGGCCAACCTGCCGCCGCGCTGCGTCATCGACGGCGAGATCGTGGTGATCGTGGGTGATCGGCTCGAGTTCGAGGTGTTGCAGCAGCGGATCCATCCGGCGGCCAGCCGGGTCCGGATGCTGGCCGAACAGACCCCGGCCAGCTTCGTCGGGTTCGACCTGCTCGCCCTGGGCGACACCGACTACACCGGCCGCCCGTTCGCCGAGCGACGGGCGGCGCTGGAGCAGGCGATGGCCGGCGCGGCGGCGCCGGTGCACCTGACCCCGGCGACCCGGGACCCGGCGCTGGCCGCGGAATGGTTCGAGCAGTTCGAGGGGGCCGGGTTGGACGGGGTGGTGGCCAAGCCGCTGACCGGGACCTACCAGCCGGACAAGCGGACCATGTTCAAGATCAAGCATCAGCGGACCGCGGACTGCGTCGTCGCCGGGTACCGGGTGCACAAGAGCGGCCCGGATAGTATCGGCTCGCTGCTGCTGGGGCTGTACAACGATGCCGGCGATCTGGCCTCGGTCGGCGTCATCGGCGCGTTCCCGGCCGCCCGCCGCAAGCAGTTGTTCACCGAGCTGCAGCCGCTGGTCACCACCTTCGACGAGCACCCGTGGAACTGGGCCAAGCCGGACGAGAGCGGGGCCCGGACCCCGCGCAGTTCGGAGTACAGCCGGTGGAACGTGGGCAAGGATCTCTCGTTCATCCCGCTGCGCCCGGAGCGGGTGGTCGAGGTCCGGTACGAGCACATGGAAGGCACCCGGTTCCGGCACACCGCCCAGTTCAACCGGTGGCGCCCGGACCGGGACCCGCGGTCGTGCACCTACGAGCAGCTCGAAGAACCGGTCAGCTACGACCTGGCCGACATCCTGGGTCGCTGACCACCCGCACCGATCAGGGCGTGAGGTCGATCCGCACCACCGACGTGGTGCCTCCGCCCGTGTCGGGACCGAACAGTGCCCGCGGCATCGGTTCGTCCACCGCCTCGATGCGCAGGGACCAGCCCCCACTCCGGCTGCGGCCACCCGACTCGGCCAGGTGGCTGACGATCCCGGTCTCCCGGTCCAGCCGGACCCGCCACGCCCTCGGGCGGCCAACGTCCGTGCGCACCCATCCCTCGCCGGCCAGCGTCCGAGCCGCCTGGTCACCGTTGAGCAGCGGGCAGCACGAGCACCGGGCCGCGTAGGACGGCGTGGTCACGACCGTCGCCTCCCACTCGACGCGGCCGGCCCGGTCCACCGCCCGCGGCGACTCGATGAACTCGATGGGCGTCCGGTCGGGCGACCAGAGCCCGTCCTGCGCGCCGTCGTCGTCGCGGTCGACCCCGTCGGCCAGCTCGAACGGGTGCAGCATCGCCACCCACCGGTAGTTGGTGAACATCGGGTCGTCGTAGCGGTACGGGCCCGACCAGTCGTCCGGTCGGCGGGCGACCAACCCGTCGGGCCGGTCAATCGGGCCGGCTGTCACCGCGGGCATCCCCGCGTCCGGCGCCGGCCACCACCCGGCCGTGATCAGCCGCCCGTCCAGCCCCTCCACCCGCAGACCGTGCGGCCGGCTTACCCACGCCCGCACCGCGGCCGGCTCCCCCGGTGGCGGGCGCTCCCATTCGATGGTGAACCGCAGGGTGCGCCACAGCCACGGAGAGGAACGGGCCAGGGCCCGGAAGCTGTCGGGCGTCGGGTCAGTCATGTCATCACCCATCGGCCCAGATCAGCCTCGCGCTGGGCGTCCACCGCCGCCAGGATGACCTCGGTCGAAGACGGGTCAGCCGTCATCCGACGGCGCGACCCAGCAGAGCCGCGAGCTGATCCAGGGGTGGAGCGTCCGCGGCCGCCGGCTGTTCGGCGGCGAACGGCAGGGCCGATCGCACCGACCCGTCGGACAGTTGCCGCCGGGTGAAACTCAAGGTCGCCTCCACGATTTCCTGCGGGAAAGGCGCTGACTGGCCGGTCGCCCGGGCCAGATCCCAGCCGTGCACCAGAGTCTCGGTGATGCGAAGCCGGGCCAGGCCGGCACCGGGCAGCGGGCCCAGCGGTGAGCGGAACTCCCGGCCGAGCACCTCCGGGCCGGTGAACGCGGCCAGCAACCCGTCGGCACTGTCCCGCCACGCGGCGGCCGGGTCGTCGCCCAGGTAGTCGCGGTCGCGCATCGTGCGGATCTGCTCCTGCGGGGGCGCCGGATCGCCGTGCAGGATCGAGGTGAAGGACCGGTTGCCGAACACCACATGGTTGAGCAGCGCCCGCGCGTCCCACTCCGAGCAGGGAGTGGGCGCACCCCATTGCGCCGGCCGCACCCCGTCCACCAGGGTCTGCATCCCCGCGCACGCCTGCCGCAGCTCATCCACGACCACGCCGGCTGAATTGCTCATCACACTTCCCATCCCGATTCCGGTGTCGATTCCCCTGGCCCCTCAGTCAGAGGCGCCGCGTGGCGGTGCCACCCGACCAGTCGCGGGTGCCCGGGCAACTCGATCCGGCCGTTCGCCCACAGCAACGCCTCCCACGGGTCGACGTCGCCGGGAGCCCACGGGAACAGGCGCCGCACGACGGCCCGGCTGAGCACCTCGGAGGGCTCGTAGTCCAGGCCGAGCCCGAGCGCGGCGTCCCTGGTGTGCACCAGCAGTTCGTCACAGGCCATCGCCGCGAAACCGGTGGCGTCGGCCAGTCCGTCGGGGTGAAAGCCCCGCTGGCCGGGCGTGACTCCGTCGACGACATGGGCCAGCACCGAGCCGAAGACCTCCAGCGTCGCGATCAGCTGGGCCGGCTCCTCGGTCGGCCGCACCCGCAGGTCCATGGTGCTCAGCTCGTCCGGCCCGCCGGCCAGATCGGTGGCGTACCAGAGCAGCGTCTCGCCGATGTGCGCGACCACCTCGCGCACCGACCAGGTCATCTCCGGGATCGGCCGATCCCAGCCCAGCTCGACCGTGCCGGCCAGGAACCGGGTGGTCGACCGGGTCGCCTGCCGGATGCTCGTACCGTCCATCCGGTCATTGTGGGCGACCGGTCCGACAGTGCCGCGCCGAGGCGTCCCCAACCGGCGGCGGACGATCTATGGTGGGCGCGCCGGACGCTCCCGGCGCGGCCGACCACGGCGGGGGGATCAGTGAGCGAGCCGGAGGGCACGACCGAGGCCGAGGCGTCGGCCCCGGATCGCCGCCGGCCCGCGGTCCTGCGCACCGCCGCCCAACGCACCCGGCAGGTGCATCAGAGCCGCACCTTCGACGTGATCGTCGGGGTCGGACTGGTCACCTACGGCTTCGTCCACCTGCTCATCGCCGGGATCGCGGTTCGGATCGCCTGGACCGGCGTGCGCGGCAGCGACACCCAGGACGCCGCCCTGGCCGCGATGGCCCAGACCGTGTTCGGCGAGGTGCTGCTGTGGATCACGGCGTTCGGGCTCGCCGCGCTGACCCTGTGGCAGCTGTTCGAGGCGATCTGGCGGCGCAACCCGCTCGAACGCGCCGTCGGCAAGGCGTTCGGTCGCACCGGTGCCCTGTTCAGCGCCGCCGCCTACCTGACGCTGGGGATCAGCGCCGCCCGGGTCGCATTGGCCGGGCGGGCGGCCCGGGAAGGACGCCGGACCACCGACACGACCACCCCGTTCGAGGAGGCCGTGTTGCGGGTGGCCGTCGTGATCACCGGGATCGTGCTGGTGGTGCTGGCGGTGCGGGCGATCTACCGGGGCGTGCGCCGGCGCTTCCTGGAGGACCTGAAGGACGGCGCCCACCCTGCGGTGATCATCGTCGGCCAGGGCGGCTACATCGGCAAAGGCATCACGTTCGGCATCGTGGGCGCGTTGATGATCATCGTCGGCATCGACGGACGCACCGGTCCACCCGGCCTGGAGACGGTGTTCCGGCTGCTCAACCTGTCGCCGGCCGGAGGCATCCTGCTGCTGCTCAAAGCCTTCGGGCTGGCCCTGTTCGGGGTCTACTGCTTCGCCTGGGCGGCCAACCGGCGGCGGTGAGTCAGCCCGTCCGTGGCCGCCCGATCGTCGGCCGACCCCACTCCACCTCATCCGGCTCCACTCCCCGCATGAGCACTCCACTCCCGGTCGACGGGGCGTTGGGTGCCCGGTGGTGGAGTCGGGCGGCCCGTGGCGGAGTGGTCCTGGCCGAGGTCAGGGCTCGATGCGGTTCCCGTGCTCGTCCCAGTGCTCGGCCACCTTCTTGCTCGGCTGCACCCGGGGCGGTTCGCCCTGCTGCTTGGGGTAGTCGGGCGGCCAGTTCAATTCCCCGCCCGGCAACGTTTCCCACAGCTCGAGCAAGGGGTCGAGCGAGTAGGCCTGATCGTCCATGTCGGCCCATGGGTCACCGTCGGTCAGGTACTGCGGGATGGTCGTCAGGTTGAACTCGCGCGGATCGTCGATCTCCGCCAGCCGTTCCCAGGTCACCGGGGTACTGACCGGCGCGCCCGGCCGCGCGCGCAGGCTCCAGGCACTGGCGATGGTCCGGTCCCGCAGGTTCTGGTTGTAGTCCAGGAACAGCCGGGTGCCGCGCTCCTCCTTCCACCAGGCCGTGGTCACCCCGCCGTCGCGGCGTTCCAGTTCCCGGCCCAGCCCGATCGCGGCATGCCGCACCTCGTCGAAGGTCCACCGCGGAGCGATCCGGACGTAGATGTGCACGCCCCGGTTGCCGCTGGTCTTGGGGTAGCCGCGCAACCCCAGCTCGGCCAGCAGGTCCCGAGCCACCGCGGCGACCCGCTTGGCGTCGGCGAAGGAGGTCCCCGGCTGCGGGTCCAGGTCGATCCGCAGCTCGTCCGGATGGTCGACGTCCGGCCGGCGCACCGGCCACGGATGGAAGGTCAGCGCCCCCATCTGCGCCGCCCACACCAGGGCGGCCGGTTCGGTCGGGCAGAGCTCGTCGGCGGTGCGCCGGCTGGGGAAGGTGATGGTGACGGTCTCGATGTAGTCGGGCGCCCCCTTGGGCAACCGCTTCTGGTAGAAGCCGTCGGCGTCCCGATCCTGCGGCCCGGTGGCCAGCCGCATCCCCTCGCGCCACCCGCTCGGCCAGCGTTCCATCGCGGTGGGCCGCTGGCCGATGCTGCGCAGCATCACCTCCCCGACGGCGGCGAAGTACTCGCACACCTGCAGTTTGCTGATCGCCGGGGTCCGTTCCGTCGCCTCGTAGACGACCCGATCCGGACTGGACACCCGCACGTCCCGCTCGCCGACCGACACCGTGGCCGATGCGCTTCTGCCCACGCCGCACCTCCGCTCGCGGACCCGGCCGCGCCTCGCGCGCCCGCCGCTTCCTGGGCACCGTACCCGGGGGCCGGCGTCACGAACCCGTCAGCACCGCGGGGAACGCCCGCCGATGACACCGTGTTGCACCAGGCATGACAATCAACCCCATGAAGTCCGACAAGACCTACGACGTCACCAAGTCCGACGATCAGTGGCGGGCCGAGCTCAGCCCGCAGGAGTACCAGGTGCTGCGCCAGGCGGGCACCGAGCGGCCGTTCTCCAGCCCGTACGAGACCGACGAGACGGTCGGCGTGTACCGCTGTCGCGGTTGCGGCAGCGAGCTGTTCCGCAGCGAGCACAAGTTCGACGCGCACTGCGGCTGGCCGGCCTTCTACACCCCGCTGGCCGCGGACCGGGTCGAGCTGATCGAGGACCGCTCGATGTTCACGACCCGCACCGAGGTGCGCTGCGCGACCTGCGGCTCCCACCTGGGCCACGTCTTCAGCGGCGAGGGCTACCCGACCCCGACCAACGACCGCTACTGCATCAACGGGGTGTCGCTGACCCTCGAGCCGGTCGACGGCTGAGTCAGCCCGCCCGCTGGACCAGACCGTCCAGCAGTCGCTCCACCGACCAGTCGAACTGGTCGGTGGAGATCCATCCCGCGGCGACGTCCCGGGTCGCCGCCGACAGGGGCCAGTCCGCCGGGTCCAGGAATTCCAGCGCGGCCCGCCGGGCGGCGATCCGCTCGGCCTCGGGGGCCAACGGCGGCCGACCGTCCGTCTCGGCCACCTCCAGCGCGACGAACCCCACCACCTGCACGATCAGCGCGTAGGTGCCGCGAGCGGCGTCGTCGGGCGCCAGCCCGGCATCGCGCAGCGCCCCGAGGACCCGCTCTCCGATCAGCACCGCCGACGGGCCGTCCATCGGTGCGGTCATCAAAAGTCCGGCCACCGCCGGATGGCGCAGCAGCACCGACCGCAACGACCGGGTGTAGCTCACCAGCCGGCTTCGCCACCGCGGCGCCGGCCCGGTCAGCAGTTCCAGCTCGGACTCGGCGAAGACCCGCTCGACGATCTCGCGTTCCAACGCAGACCGGCTGGCCACGTAGGTGTAGACCGCGTTCGGATTGACTCCCAGCCGCCCGGCCACGGCCCGGATGGACAGCGCCTCCGGCCCGCCCTCGTCCAGCAGCCCGACGGCGGCATCGAGCACCTTGGTCCGATCCAGACTGCGGCGCGGACCGGGCCGCCGGCGCGACGCCGACCCGGCGGCGGCCGCATCGCCTTCGACTGGACTCACCCACGCTCCCTCCCGGCCCGGCGCGTCGGCCGGCCCGACCATCCTGAGCCATCCCCGTCGATTGACCCCTTGACGTCGGCGCGTGTCGGCAATACTGTACGCCGTACATAATTTGTACACCGTACAGAAAGGCTCGACATGACCGCCCTCCGTTCCGCCGCCCCGATCTCCGCCCGGCCCCCGGTGAGCGCCCCGCGCCGCACCGCCGCCCTGCTCGTCGCCGGGGCGGTCACCGTCAACCTGGCCTTCTTGGGCCTGGGCTCGGTGTTCGACTACCCCGACGTGCTCAACCAGCCCCCCGCGGACGTGCTCGTGCGGTTCCACGAGAACCCCTGGGTCATCGGCGCCCTGTTCCTGCTGTTGGCCGCGGGCGCGGCGCTGCTGGCCCCGATCGCCGTCGCGGTCGCGCGACTGGGCACCGGACGCGCGCTGCGCGCCTCCCGGGTGGTCGGGATCGCCGCCGCGGTGGTGCAGGTCATCGGCCTGCTGCGCTGGCCGCTGGTGGTCCCGTTCCTGGCCGACGCCAACCCCGATGCCGGCGCCGCGGCGACCTTCGATTCCCTCAACCTCGTCCTGGGCACGATCGTCGGCGAGACGATCGGCTACGCGCTGACCGCCGCCTGGACCGTGTTGGTCTGCCTGGGGCTGCGCGCGACCCTGCTGAACCGGGTCCTGACCGCGGCCGGCCTGGTCGCCGCCGCACTGATCGCGGTGGGCACCGTGGAGCCGATCGAGGTGCCCCTGGCCGGGCTGGCCAACTTCGTCGGCTACGTCGTGTGGAGCGGGTGGCTGGTGGCCGTGGCGGTGGTGCTGCTGCGCCGCCGGTCCGCCTGATCCGGACCGTCCCGATCAGCGCCGGTACCCGTTGGGCCGCCGGAACTCCCGGTAGGCCGGGTTGGCGCCGAGCGGCTTTTGCGGTCGCCCGCTGTCGGTCGGGGTGGGCCCGGGTTGGCAGGCCGGGCAGTAGAACGCCGGCCGCCGCTTGTCGACCGGACCGATCTCGGCCACCCGCACGGTGCCGCCGCATCGCTGGCACGGCCGGCCGGACCGCCCGTGCACGAAGGTCTGCATCCCGCGGCGGGGGTTGCCGGTGGTGCTGGGCACGGCCTGGGCCGCCCCGCGCAGCAACTGCCGCCGCGCGGTGGCCAGCAGCGCCGGCACGTCCACCTCGGCGACCGGCGTCCAGGGCGAGACCTTCTGCACGAACAGCGCTTCGGCCATGTACATGGTGCCGATCCCGGCGACCGTGGTCTGGTCCAGCAGCACGGCGCCGACCTCGCGCTCCGGGACCACCAGCAGCCGGTCCGCCGCGACCTGCGGGTCGAACCCGTCGGCCATGATGTCCGGGCCCAGATGACCGATCAGCTCGCGCTCCCCACCCTCGGTCGGGACCAGGTCGAGCAGGCCGAGCCAGGTGCCGACCGCCGTCCACTGCGCGCCGCCGAGCACCGCTCGCACACTGGCCCGGCCGGGCGACGGCCACGGTTCGGCGTCGCGAGCGTGCACGTACCACCGGCCCTCCATCCGCAGGTGCGAGCGCAGGGTGAGCGGCACCGCCGGCACGGTCGGCCGGCGCGGGCCGGGCGCGGCCGGGTCGGCGGCCGCGATCCGGGTCAGGATGTGCTTGCCGTAGGCGGCGACCTCGGTCACGGTGCGACCGGCCAGGTCGGCCTCCCCCAGCGACGGCCAGCGCAGCTCGGCTCGCACCAGCTCCCGGCCAGCCAAGGCCTGGTGCAACCGGCGAGCGGTCCGCAGCACCGTGTCACCCTCGGGCATGACGGCACCCATCCATGGCTCGCCCCGAAAGGTGCCCGGGTGGGCGGCGCGGACCGGTCATCGGGGGGCGCTGCGCAGCCGCAGCCCGCGCGGGGTGACCGAGAAGCCGGACTCGGTGAGCGCCTGCATCACCGGGCCGCGGTCGGCCAGGGTGTCGGCGCCGTCGATCTTGGTCACGGTCATCGACGAGATCCGCCCCAAGCGCACCTGATCGGCCAGCACCGCGGCGGCCGCCGCCAGCACGGACGGGTCGTCGGTGAAGCTGAGCATGGTCCGCCCACCCCGCTCGGCGAACAGCGCCGCCTGCCCGTCGACCAGCACCGTCAGTGCGCCGGCCCGCCGTGAGGGCCGGTGCGCGTCGTGGTCGGCGGCGACCGGGTCGGGCCAGTCCAGGGCCGCACCGTACGGGTTGGCCGGATCGGCCGCGGCCAGCACGACCGCGATCCCCACGTCGCGGTCGGTGTCGGGCGCCTGGGCGTACCCACGGACCCGGTCGACCGCGCCGGCGGTGGCGAACTGGGCCGCTCCCAGCCCCTCCACGAAGTAGCCCCGCCGGATCCGCCCGGTCTCCTCCATCGCGGACAGCACCCGATAGACGGCGGCGAACCCGCCCGGCACCCCTTCGGCCACGACCGCGCCACGGGTGACCACGCCGTGCCGGTCCAGCAGCACCTCGGCGGCGGCATGGGTGCGCACGGTGGTGTCCCGTTCCACCTCGGGGGCCAACGACCAGCGGCCGACCACCGACGGCGGGACCCCGCGCCGCGCCCCGCCGGCCCCGTTCTGCCCGGCCCGCAACTGGCCGGAGAGCATGGCCAGCCCCGACGGCCCGCGCATCCGCGCGCGCGGGGCGGCCGCCTTCGGCTTGTGTGTGGTCCGGCCGCCGGTCAGCCTGGCCCGCAAGGGGGCCAGCGTGTCCGAGGAGACGAGCCCGGCGAAGACCAGCTCCCAGAGCGCATCGGCCACGTCGCCCTCCGGACCGGGACCGGTCACCGCGCGCACGGCATCGGCGAGCTGGCGGAAGAAGTAGCCGCCCCCGCCGGCCAGCACCTCCAGCACGGCGCGGTGCAGCTCGCCGTCGGGCGCCACCGCGTCGGCGGCCGGCAACGGGATGGTCAACGGCGCGGACTCGGCCAGGTGCAGGGCGACCCAGCCGTCGTCCCCGGCCAGCGACCCGTGCCCGGTCCAGAGCACTTCTCCGGTGGTCATCACCTCGTCGAGCAGGGACGGCCGGTAGTCGGCGACCCGGGCCGGCAGCACCAGCGACTCCAGCGCGGACGCCGGCACCACCGCCCCGGCCAGCTGTTCCACGGCCCGCAGCAGGCCGTCGACCCCGCGAAGCTCCGCCCGGCGCTGCCCGATCCCGTTCCAGGCCGGCAGGAACCGGGCGAAGGCTCGCTTGTCCACCGGTTCGACCTCGGCCCGCAGCGCGGCCAGCGAGCGGCGGCGCAGTAACCGGAGCACCTCGGCGTCGACGAACTCGGGCCCGGCGTCGCCGCCGCCCGCCGCACCCAGCGGCCGGAACTCGCCCTCGGCCACCCGCCCGGACGCGGTCAGCCGGCGCACCGCGTCGGTGACCACCGCCACCCCGAGGCCGAACCGGGTGGCCGCCTCCGACGCCAGGAACGGACCGTGGGTGCGGGCGTACCGGCGCAGCAGCCGGCCCAGCGGGTCCTCGACCGGTTCCAGCAGCGACTCGGCCACCCCGGCGGGCAGCGGCGTGCCCAGCGCGTCGCGCAGCATCGCCGCGTCGGTCGGGTCGGCCCAATGCTGCTGCCCGGCGATGCGCACCGGCATGATCCGCCGGGCGGCCAGCAGCCCGTCCAGCACCCCGGCCAGGTCCGGCAGTTCCGACCGCAGATCGATCTCGGCCGTGCTCAGCGGACCGAGAATGCGCAGCAGATCGGCAATCTCGTCGGGGTTGCGGGCTCGGCGCTCATCGGCCAGGCGCTGCAGCTCGGCCTCGACCGAGGCCAGCGCGTTCGGGTCCAGCAGGTCCCGCAGGGCCAGCCCGTCGCCATGGCCGAGCAGTTCGGCCAGCAGGGTGGGGTCGACGGTCAGCGCGGCGGCCCGCCGTTCGGCCAGCGGTGAGTCGCCCTCGTAGAGGAACTGGGCGACGTAGCCGAACATCAGCGAGGACGCGAACGGCGACGGTGAGCTGGTGGTGACCTCGACGATCCGCACCGACCGCGCCTGCAGGTCCCGCAGCAGGCCGATCAGCGCGGGCACGTCGAAGACGTCGGACAGGCACTCGCGCACGGCCTCGGCGACGATCGGGAACGACGGGTAGGCCGAGGCCACCTCGAGCAGCTGGCTGGCCCGTTGCCGCTGCTGCCACAACGGCTGCCGCTTGCCGACCTGCCGCCGCGGCAGCAGCAGGGCGCGGGCCGCGCACTCCCGGAACCGGGCCGCGAACACCGCGGCGCCGCCGATCTCGGCGGTGATGTCGGCCTCGACGGTCTGTGGGTCCAGGGCCAGGAATTCGGTGAAGTCCGGTGGTCCGTCCTCGTACTCCACGTCGGGCAACCGCAGCACGATGCCGTCGTCGGCGTGCATCGCGGCCACGTCCACGCCGTAGCGTTCGCGCATCCGGGCGCCGACGACCAGCGCCCACGGGGCGTGCACGGCCGCGCCGTACGGCGAGTGCAGCACGATCCGCCAGTCCCCCAGCTCGTCCCGGAAACGTTCGACGACCAGCGTCTTCTCGTCCGGCACCAGCCCGGTGGCCTGCTTCTGCTCGGCCAGGTAGTCCAGCAGGTTGGACCGGGCGAACTCGTCCAGGCCGATCTCGGTCAGCTGATCCTGGGCGGCCGGGGCGGCCGCGGAGACCAGCGAGCGGACGAACTCGCCGTGCGCGCGCCCGAGTTCGGCCGGCCGGCCCAGGCTGTCGCCCTTCCAGAACGGCAGCCGGCCGGGCAACCCGGGGGCGGGTAGCACCAGAACCTGGTCGCGGGTGATGTCCACGATGCGCCACGAACTGGACCCGAGCGCGAACACGTCGCCCACCCGCGACTCGTAGACCATCTCCTCGTCCAGCTCACCCACCCGGCGTCCGGCGCCGCCCGGACCGCCCTCGGTGGCCAGGAACACCCCGAACAAGCCCCGGTCCGGGATGGTGCCGCCCGAGGTGACGGCCAGCTTCTGCGCGCCCTGCCGTCCGGTGAGCAGGCCGGTGGTCCGGTCCCAGGTGATCCGCGGGCGCAACTCGGCGAACTGCTCGCTCGGGTACCGGCCGGAGAGCATGTCCAGCACCGCCTCCAGGGCGCCCCGGCCGAGCGCGGCGAACGGCGCGGACCGGCGGAGCAGGTCGTGCAGGTCGTCCACGGCGATGGGATCCATCGCGCAGATCGCGACGATCTGCTGGGCGGCGATGTCCAGCGGGTTGGCGATGGTGGCCAGCGACTCGATCGCCCCGGACTGCATCCGGCCGGCGACGACGGCGGCCGAGATCAGATCGCCGCGGAACTTGGGGAACATGACGCCGTGGCTGGGCGCCCCCACCTGGTGCCCGGCCCGGCCGATCCGCTGCAGGCCGCTGGCCACCGACGGCGGCGACTCCACCTGCACCACCAGATCGACCGCGCCCATGTCGATGCCCAGTTCCAACGACGAGGTGGCCACCACCGCCGGCAGCCGGCCGGTCTTGAGCTCGTCCTCGACCAGGGCCCGCTGCTCCCGCGACACCGAGCCGTGATGGGCCTTGGCCAGCACCGACGGCGCCCCCCATGAGGCCCCGGACTGGGCGATCGCCTGGGCCGGCGAACCCAGCCGCTCGGCGTCCTCGCGCAGCTGACGCTCACCTTGCCTTTCGGCGTGGATCTCGTTGAGCCGGGCGGTCAGCCGTTCGGCCAGCCGCCGCGAGTTGGCGAACACGATGGTCGAGCGGTGCGACTCGATCAGGTCGACCACCCGTTCCTCCACGTGCGGCCAGATCGAGCTGCGGTTGACCTCCCCGGCCGCCTTGCCGGTCAGGTCGTCGGTGACCTGACCCATCGCGCTCATGTCCGGGACGGGCACCACCACGTCCACGTCGATCTGCTTGGTCGAGGGCGGCTGCACCACCTGCACGGGCCGGCCACCGGTCAGGAACCGGGCCACCTCCTGCACCGGGCGGACGGTCGCGGACAGCCCGACCCGCTGGGCCGGCCGATCCAGCAAGGCGTCCAACCGGTCCAGGGAGACGGCCAGATGGGCGCCGCGTTTGGTGCCGGCCACGGCGTGGATCTCGTCGATGATCACCGTCCGGACCCCGGCCAGCATCTCCCGGGCCCGGCTGGTCAGCAGCAGGAACAGCGACTCCGGGGTGGTGATGAGGATGTCGGCGCCGTCGCGGGCGAAGGCCCGCCGGTCCTGGGACGAGGTGTCCCCGGAGCGGACCGCCACCGAGACCTCGGGGAGTGCGACGCCGCGGGCGGTGGCCAGGCCGCGCAGGCCGGCCAGTGGCGCCCGCAGGTTGCGTTCGACGTCCACGGCCAGCGCCTTGAGCGGAGACAGGTAGAGCACGGTGCAGGCCGGCAGCTCGGCCCCGGCCAGCCGGGCGGTGACCAGCTCGTCGATCGAGGACAGGAACGCGGCCAGGGTCTTGCCCGAGCCGGTCGGCGCGACCACCAGGGTGTGCTCACCCCGGCCGATGGCATCCCACGCGCCGGTCTGCGCCGGCGTCGGGTCGGCAAACGCGCCGGTGAACCAGTCCCGCACCAGCGGATGGAACCGACTCAGAGCGTCCGACGTCCCGGGTCCGGCCGGCTCCGGTCTGGCGGTGGTCACGCCGCCCATTGTGCGGGTCACCTCCGACAGTGCCCCCGACGGCGGCCGCCGAGCCGACCCGGGCCACCCTCGGGACCCGGCCCCGGCTAGCGTCGGCAGCCGTGACCGTCGCCCGATCGATCGCCCTGTTCGTGCTGGCCGCCGTCGCCGAGATCGGCGGTGCCTGGCTCATCTGGCAGGGGGTCCGGGAGCATCGCGGGTTGCTCTGGGTGGGGGCCGGGGTGATCGCACTGGGTCTGTACGGCTTCGTCGCAACCCTGCAGCCGGACGCGAACTTCGGTCGCATCCTGGCCGCCTACGGCGGAGTCTTCGTCGCCGGGTCACTGGTCTGGGGCATGGTCGTGGACAAGTTCCGACCCGACCGCTGGGACCTGATCGGCGCGGCCGTCTGCCTGGTCGGCGTCGCCGTCATCATGTACGCACCGCGGGCCGCCTGAACCGGCCGAGCCAGGCGGCCCGCGACGGTCGTCAGTCCAGCACCGCCGCCGCGGCCGCGGCCACGATGCGCAGGTTGTGCGGCAGCGCCCCGTCGAACCCGGGCGTGCTCATGGTCAGGATCACCGTGTCCTGTGCGGGATTGTTGACGAACTTGGTGGAGAAGAAGCCCTGCCAGCTGTAGGCGCCCGGCCCACCCAGGTAGTGCAGCGACCCGGCTGGGGCGTTGACGCCCTCCTGGATGTCGAGCATGTAGCCCCACTTGTTCTGGGTCAGCTGCCAGTTCCGCAGGTCGCCGATCTGGTTGGTCGTCATCAGGGCCACCGACGACGGGCTGAGCACCCGGACCCCGTCCAGCTCGCCGCGGCCCAGCAACATCTGGGCGAAGCGGAAGTAGTCGGCGGTGGTGCCGTGCAGCCCGCCGGCCCCGCTGAAATAACTCTGATGCTCGCTGAAGGTGTACTGCGGGCCGAGCAACCCGTGCCCCAGCGGCGAGCCTTCGGTTTGCTTCTCGTCCCGCCCGCCCCAGTAGACCGCGGCGATCCGGTGATGCTCGGAGGCCGGCGGGAAGAACCAGGTCTCGTGCATGCCCAGCGGGGTGAAGATGTGCTCGCGCAGGTAGCTGTCGAAGTCCTGCCCGGAGACCACCTCGACCATCCGGCACAGGGTGTCCACGCTGTTGTTGGAGTAGTCGAACATGGTCCCGGGCTGGGCGATCAGCGGCTGCTGGGCCAGGATCTCGATGTTCGACTCCAGCGTGATGGGCGGCGCGTTCAGGTCGTCCATCAGTCCGGCGTCCTTGTACAGCTGGGGCACCACCCCGTACACCGGCGGCTCGAACATCCGGTACCACCAGGTGTTCGTCATCCCGGCGGTCATCGACAACAGATCGTGGATGGTGATCTCCCGGTCGGCCGAGGCCAGCTGGGTGACCTGCCAGTCCTTGACCACGGCCACCTTGGGGTTGGCGAACGCCGGCAGGTAGGTCGAGATCGGCTCGTGCAGCGCGATCCGGCCCTGCTCGAACAGCTGCATGACGGCGACCGCGGCCACCACCTTGGACATCGAGGCGAGCCGGAAGATGCTGTCCGTGGCCATCGGCACGACCTCGCCGTCGACCTCGTCGGCCTTGCCGAACGCCTTGAAGTAGCAGAGCTTTCCGTGCCGGGCGACCAGCACGACCGACCCCTGGTAGGCATCCTCGGCCAGGTACCGCTGCTGCAGCCGGTCGATATTGGCCAGATACGGCGCGCTCACGCCGACGTCCTGCGGTTCAACCTGCTCGTAGCTCGCTGTACCCATGGGCGGAGTCCCTTCTGACAACGGTGTCAAGGTGGCTCCGGCAGGCTACTCCGGGATGATCAGCGTCTGCGTATTCCGGTTGAGCGTCTTGCCCTGGAAGAACGCGGGCTGCCGCGCCCGCATGATCAGCATGACCACGACACCCAGCAGGATCATGCCCAGGCCGAGCACGAACACCACGCCGAGCCCGAAGATGCTGACCCCGGTGCCGTCGTAGTCCGGGTCGGCACTGTCCTTGAGGGTCACGAAGAAGACGAACCACAGACCCAGGCCACCGACCAGCGGCAGCAGGAACTTGAAGATCACGTTGTTGAAGCTGGTGAACAGCTCGGCCCGGAAGAACCAGACGCAGCCGATGGCGGTCAGGCCGTAGTAGAAGCAGATCATCAGGCCCAGCGAGAGGATGGTGTCGGTGAGGACCGCCTCGGAGACCAGGTACAGGGCCGTGTAGAAGGCCCCGGCGATGCAGCCGGCGACGATCGTGTTGAACCCGGGGGTCTTGAACCTCGGGTGGATGCTGGCGAACCGGGCCGGCAACGCGCGGTAGGTGGCCATGCCCAGCATGGTGCGGGTGGTCGGCAGGAACGTGGTCATCAGGCTGGCCGCGGAGGAGGCCAGCACGGCCAGGAACAGCAGGTTGCTCCACGGCGAGCCCATCACCGGCTCGGCCAGCGCACCGAAGACGTTGTCGGAGATCTCCTCGTTGCCCAGGCCCAACCCCTCGGTGCCGTCACCGGCGTACATCAGGGCCGAGATCGAGACCAGCAGGTACGTCAGCAGGATGGAGACCACGCACAGCAGGGCGGCCCGACCGGGGGTCTTGTCCGAGTCCTTGGATTCCTCGTTCACGGTGAGCGCGGTGTCCCATCCCCAGAAGGAGAAGATGGACGCGCCCAGGCCGGCCACGAACGCCGACAGGGTCAGCCCGGTAAACGGGTTGAACCAATCCCAGGAGAAGGCCAGACCGTCGGGATCGTCGGGGCCGCCGGCCTGGGTGAACGCCATGACGGCGAACAACAGCAGCACCGCGAGCTGGAAGAAGACCAGCACGAACTGCACCTTCTCGGTGGTGGTGATGCCGCGGTAGGCCACCGCCGTGGCCATGGCCAGGAAGGCCAGGCAGGTGCCGACATTGACCAGCTTGTTCGTCCACAGATCGCCGAGATCGGGATTGTTGAAGATGCTGCCCAGCAGTTGATAGAAGAATTGGACGCCGATCGCGGCCAGGTTGGCCAGCACGATGATCGTGGCCAGGATGGCCACCCAGCCGCCGAGCCAGCCGACGTACGGCCCGAAGGCCCGCGTGGTCCAGGTGAACGAGGTCCCGCAGTCCGGGTCGACCCGGTTGAACTCGCGATAGGCGTACGCGGCGAAGAACATCGGAATGAACCCGGCGATGAAGATGATCGGGATCTTGACCCCGGCGACCGCCGCCACCAGGCCGATGGTCGCCGTCAGGGTGTAGGCGGGGGCGACGCTGGAGATGCCGAGGATGGTGCCGCCGAGCAGGCCGACCGATCCGCTGGCCAGACCCTTCTCCTGTTGCGGGTGGTGGTGCCCCTGGGCACTCACCTGTTCCGAACCGTCAGTGCTCATGGTCAGCCTCGCCTAGGTCCGCAGAAATGGTTCCAATCACGAACGCGGATCACAGTAAACCCGAGACCTGACGAGCCCGATACTCAGGAACGCCTTTTGTTTCCGATCGTGACGAAACGTAGACCGGGCACCCCCCGACGGGTGATCGGGAGGTGCCCGGGCGGGGTTCAGCCGACGTACTTCTCCTGGCCGACCACCACGTCTCGGTGCTGGGCCATGTCCGGGATGTCGAAGTAGACGCCGGTCAGGATCCAGGTGGTGTTGCCCATGGTGACGGTGAAGTCGCCGTGCTGGCGGATGGTCGGTTGCTGCAGCTCGATGTAGCCGCGGTAGCCCGGCTTGACCGGGATGGTCCGGCTGACCGTGCCGGTGTTGGCCTCGCTCCAGGACTTGCCGTACTTGGCCGACAGGGTGGTGTCGACCAACCCGAAGAGGGTGACCTTGCCGCTCACCGAGGCCTCCACGTTGGTCGCCGCGGTGAAGGTGAAGCCGTCGGTGATGGTCAACGGATAGGCCGCATCGAGCAGGTTCACCTCCGAGTGCTTGCGGTCGACCAGCACCGCACCGGGTTCGGTCGAGGTCGTCCGGAACGTGCAGGAGGCCAACCCGTCGGCGCAGAGCCGGTTCAGCAGATCGGCCTGCCGCTGCTTGTCGGCGGCCGGCACCTCGATCGGGGCGCTGCCGAACCTGTCCACGAAGGACACGCTCTTGGCGGTGTACCCCAGGCCCTGCACCTCGATGTCACCGATGCGCCCGTCACTGCCCGGCATCATGATGCTCGGGCTGTTCAGGAAGGAGTCGACCCACAATTCGATCTGGAACACCCTGACGGAGCCGTCGGATCCGGATTCGTTGAAGGTGAGAATGGTCTTGGGGGTATTGCCGAACCAGAACACCTTCTCGTAGTGGATCGCGTCGCCGGGCCGCAGCACGCTGCCGATGCGCGGCGCGCCGTCGGCCTTCCCGGCCCCGTCGATCCCGGTCAGCGTGATGGTGTGACTGGACAGGTTCCGCAGATCGAAACCCTGTGTGAGGTGGGCGGATGCGGCCTTGACGGCCGCCGGCGGGGCCGTCGCGGCGGCCACCTCGGTCGCCCCGGCCAGGCCGGCGAACGCGCCGGCGATCAGCACCGGCGTGAGCACCCGCAGCGCGATCCGGGTGCCGGAACCGCGTTCGTCGATGGTCTTCATAACCTCTGTCCTTTCGTGTCGGGGCGAGCGGTCCCGCCCCGGGAATTGGTTGGTGTCGAGGAACGGATGCGGATTTCGTTTCCGGCTTCCATTTCCTCGCTGGTGATAAGAAAACAATAGGATTCGAGCGCCCGGCCTTCGATGGTCCGCACGCCACAACCGGTGTGGTGCCTGCACCACAGTCGGGCTGCGATCCTGTGGCAATGTCCGTTGATCCGTTGGCCCCGGACGCCACCCGGCCGCATCCGGGGACCTCGCTGCGCGACGCGCTGCTGGCCGTCGGCACCCTGATGGGGGCCCTGGTGTTCGTCGAGCTCGCCGTCCCGTCCCTCTCGACCGTCACCGCCGCGTCCGTGCTGGACGCGGTGGCGGTCACCGCCTTCACGGTCACCGGCCTGATCGCCTGGCGACGGCGTCCGCACAACCGCACCGGGCGGTTGATGGTGGCCACCGCGGCGGCCCTGCTGGTCGGCGGGATGAACGACGACGCAGTGCCCGCGCTGCGCGTCCTGGGCGAGCTGGCCGAGTCGCTCCCGCTGGCGCTGCTGATCCACCTGCTGCTGGCCTACCCGTCCGGGCGGCTGGCCGGCCGGGCGGCACGGGTCACGGCCGGCGCCGGCTACGTGATCGCCCTGGTCCTGCAGTACCCGCAGCGGGTGATCCCGCCGGCCGCGTCGAGCGTGCTCTGGACGGTGCAGGCCGGGCTCGGACTGATCGTGCTGATCTCGGCGTTCGTGCTGGTCAGCCGGCGCCTGGCCGGGTCACCACCGGTGCTGCGCCGGCAGCTGGCCCCGTTCATCGGCGCCGGCTGCGTGATGCTGGCGATCGTGGTCGGCACGCTGTTCGTGCTGCACGCCGATCCCGCACCGGCGGTCGCCGACCTGGCCACCCTGGTCCAGGTGGCCGCCGTGGCGATCCTGCCGGCCGCGTTCGTCGTCGGGCTGCTGGCCGGCGCCTTCGGCCGGGCCGGCGAGCTGGAGGAGCTCGCCCACGGCATCGCGCAGGCATCGGCCGATCCGACCAGGTTGGACGAGTTGGTGGTGCGGGCGCTGGGCGATCGCAGCGCCCGGGTGCTGTGGACCGCCGGTCCGGCCCTGGTCGACAGCGGCGGCGCCGTGCGGGATCCGGTCGACGGGCCGGATCGCGGCTGGTGGCCGATCGGGCCGGCCGGCGCACCGGTGGGCGGGCTGTCCTACGACCGGTCGCTGATCGCCGACACCGGCCTGATGGCGACCACCTCCGGACCGCTGGCCCTGGCCATCGACAACCGGCGGTTGGTGGTCGACCTGCGGGCCGCGGTCCGGGATCTGGATGCCGCGGTCGAGCAGGTGCGCGAATCCCGCCGGCGCATCGTGGTGGCCGCCGACGCCGAGCGACGGCGGATCGCCCGCGATCTGCACGACGGTCCCCAGCAGCGGATCGTGCTGCTGGGCATCGAGGCCCAACGGATCGGTCGCCGCGCCGGGGACGCCGACTTCGTCGCGCCACTGGCCGAGACGATCAGCGAGCAGCTGCGCCACCTGCTCGACGACCTGCGGGACCTGGTGCACGGCATCATGCCGGCCACCCTGGCCGAGCGGGGCCTGCCGGCCGGCGTCGCCGCGCTGACCGAGCGGGTGCCGATCCCGGTGGCCCTGCACGTCGACCCCACCATCGGCCGGCTGCCCGCCGAGGTCGAGTCCACCGGGTACTTCGTGGTCGCCGAGGGCCTGACCAATGCCGTCAAACATGCCGGAGCGCAAGCTATCTCGGTCGATGTGGCCGTGCGCGGCGACCGGCTGGCGATCACCGTCAGCGACGACGGGCGCGGCCCCGGCGAGCACCCGACGCCCGGGTTCGGCCTGCGCGGCCTGCAGGACCGGGTGGCCGCCCTCGGCGGTACGGTGACGCTGGCACCGGGACCCGCCCGGGGGTCGATCCTGCGGGCGGAGTTCGCATGCGCGTGATCATCGCCGAGGACGAGGTGCTGCTGCGCGAGGGCATTGCCCGCATCCTGGCCGACGAGGGCTATGACGTCGTCGCGCTGGCCGGCAGCCGGGACGAGCTGATCGGCAAGGTGGCCGCGCACCGCCCCGACCTGGTCGTCACCGACATCCGGATGCCGCCGGACTTCACCGACGAAGGGCTGGTCGCGGCCCGGCAGATCCGCCGGGCCCACCCGGGCACCGCGGTGATCGTGCTGTCCCAGCACGTCGACACCGCCGGCGCCGTCGAGTTGCTCGGCGACGGCGCGGCCGGCGTCGGGTACCTGCTCAAACGGCGGGTGATGAAGCTGGACGACTTCATCGATTCGGTGCAGCGGGTGGCCGCCGGCGGCAGCGCGATCGACCCGGAGGTCATCTCGGCGATGGTGCACCGAGAGGTGCGCGACCGTCGCGACGACGGCATCGCCGCGTTGACCCCGCGCCGCCTGGAGGTGCTGGGCCTGATGGCCCAGGGCTACAGCAACGCGCGGATCGCCCGCGAGCTGGTGGTGACCGAGAAAGCGGTTGCCCGCAGCATCGCATTGATCTTCCAGACGCTGGACCTGCCGCCGGACCCGGATGAGCACCGGCGGGTGCTGGCCGTCATGCGCTATCTGAACCGGGATCGCTGACCGAATTCAGCCGGGGTTAGCCGGGGTCACCGGCCCGGCCCAGCTGCTCGGCGACGAAGGCCACGTTCATCCGCAGGATCTGCACGGCCAGCTCGTCGTCGACGAACCGGGCCAGGTCCTGGTCGGTGTGCACCCGGTCGTTGGCGCCGTCCGCCCCCTCGATCGTCAGCACGGCCGGGATCGCGGCGTCCAGGAACGGCACGTGGTCGCTGTTGTACGGGTGCAGGCTGGTCTGCACGATCAGGCTGGTGTAGGTCGCGGCGGCCGCGCTCAAGCCGTCCATCACCGGCCGGGACACCGCGGCGCCCTCGATCAGCACGGTCGGCCGCTGCGTGGTCAGCGTGCCGATCATGTCCATGTTGACCACGGCCGCGATCCGGGCACGCTCGGCCGGATCGAGCCCGGCCACGTACTGGCGGCTGCCGAACAAGCCCTGCTCCTCCCCGCCGAACAGGATCAACCGCAGGTCGGCCGCCCCCGGGTGGGTGCCGAACACCCGGGCGAAGGTGAGCAGGCCGGCACATCCGGACGCGTTGTCGTCGGCGCCGGGCGCCATGGCCTGCGGGCCGCCGGCCAGGTTGATCGAGTCCAGGTGGGCCGTCACCAGCACCACCGGGCGGGGCTGCGGCCCGCTGCCCGGGTGGTCGGCGACGACGTTCCACGACTGCCGACCCTGCACCGAGATCGGGACCAGGACGGCCGCGTAGCCCTGGGCGGCCAGTTCGTCGCGGGTGGCGGTGGCCGCGGCCCGGTAGGCGCTGCTCGTGGAATACCGGCTGCCGAAGGCGACCAGCTTGTCCAGATCCATCCGGAATCGCCCCGCCGCCACCCGGTCGACCAGCTCCCGGATCCACGGCTGCTCGGCCACCGGCTCCGCCACCGCCCGGGCGAAGACAGTCGTGTTCAGCGGCAGGGGCAGCACGCTGAAACAGACCTGATCGGGGCCGTCCAGCTCGCGCGCGATTGCCGGGTCGAGGTCGACGACGAGGTAGCGGCCCTGGTCCGCCAGCACCGGCACGTCCGGGTGCTCCTGCTGGAAGGTGCGGCCGTTCTGCACCACCAGGTGCAACCGGTCCAGGGACCGCGGCGCCCCGCGCGCGTCGGAGGAAGCCTGGGGACCAGTGAGTTCGGTGTCGATCAAGTCGGTGCCGATCGGTTCGGTATCGATCTGGACCGACAGCGCCCCCAGGCGCACCCGGTGCCCGATCGAGCCACCGGCCTCGTCCGAAGCGCCGGCCGGGGCGAGCACCGCAAGGTGGATCGTCGCCCCGTCCTGTTCACCGGTGGCCGCCGCGGGGCCCTCGCCCTCCCGGCCACTGACGAACTGCTCGACGACACCGATCAACTCCTCCAGCCCGGTGATGTCCGCCCCGGCCGCGGGACCGCCGGGCCCGGGGACCTGGACGGCCCGCATGCCGAGCTCCCGGGCCCGCCGGACATGACCCTCGTTCTCGGTGATGAACATGACGTCGCCGAAGCCGAGGTCGGCGCCCGCCTTGCGCATCGCCCGCCGAAAGGTGGCCGGCGCCGGCTTGCGCACGCCGACCTCGCTGGACAGGGTGATCCAGCGGGCCAGTGGCTCGAAGAACGCCCGGATGCCCAGCCGGCCCAGCAGCTCCTCGTATTCGTGGCGGATCCGCGATTCGTCCCGCGCCGAGGCCGGCTGCTCGACATCGGAAAGCAGGGCCACGTGCGCGACGTCGCCCAGCTTCTCGATCGCCCGCAGGGTTGTCAGGGCGCCGGGTCGCAACTGCTCGCCGCTTTCCAGGGTGTCGCCCAGATCGAACAGGATCAGCCGCAGGGCCGGCCGCGCCCGCCCGCCCGTGCGCTGCCGCGGCAGGGCCTGATCCAGGTCGGAGGCGTCCGCCCGGGCCGGCAGTTCCATGGCTGCCATCGGCGACTCCTCCGGTGTGCGCGTGGTCGAGCCGGGCGGGCTTTTCCGGATCGGCGGACCAGCGGCCCGAACCGGCTCAACGGCAGAGTCCCCCCGGCCGATGACGTGCACCCCACCTGACCGAATGATCCTATTCGTCCGGGGGTCATTCGGCGCGCAGGATTTCGCCGGCGATCAAAAGCCATTGCTGAGTGAGTACTCACTCAGCTAGGTTGGCGCCATGCCAGCTCCCCCTGGGCGGGCCGCGCCCCTGCCCCCCGAGGAACGCCGCTCGGCGATCGTCGCCGCGGCGATCCCGTTGGTCTGCGACCACGGCGCCACCGTCACCACCCGGGAGATCGCCGAGGCGGCCGGGATCGCCGAGGGCACGATCTTCCGGGTCTTCCCGGACAAGGACGCGGTGATCCGCGCCGTCGTGGAGAAGGTGCTCGACCCCACCCCGTTCGTCGACGACCTGCGCAGCATCGATCCTGATCGGCCGCTCGAGCACGTCCTGGCCGATGCGGTCGAGTCGATGCGTCAGCGGCTGGCCAGCGTCTGGCGGATCGTGTGGATGCTGCGCTGGGTCGGGCCGCCGGGCAGCGGGGACGAGCAGTCCAAGTACGCCCCGTCGGCGCGCCCGGACATGACCGCGGCCAACGACGCGGTGGCCGAGCTGCTGCTGCCGCATCGCCACCGGCTCCGCCTGCCGCCGCTGGAGGCCGCCCGGATGTTCCGGCTGGTCACCTTCTCGGCGGTGCACCCTGCGATCACCGACGGGAACCCGCTACCCACCGACCAGATCGTCGACCTGCTGCTGCACGGCATCGGGGTCGGCCCCCACCCGCAGGCAACCGAGTCCCCGATCCACCGATGGGAATCCGCCGCCGAACAAGTCGGAGTGTTGTGATGCTGCTCAATCTTCTGCGCACCCACCTGCGCCCCTACACCGGTCCGCTGCTGATCGTGGTGCTGTTCCAGCTCATCGCCACCATCGCCAACCTCTACCTGCCGGCGCTGAACGCCGAGATCATCGACGACGGCGTGGCCAAGGGCGACACCGCCTTCATCGTCTCCACCGGTGGCGTCATGCTGGGGATCACGGTGCTGCAGATCGTCTGCACGATCGTGGCCGTCTTCTTCGGGGCCCGGACCGCGATGGCCTTCGGTCGCGACCTGCGGGCCGCCCTGTTCCACCAGGTCGGATCGTTCTCCGACCGCGAGGTCGCCCTGTTCGGGGCCCCGTCGCTGATCACCCGCAACACCAATGACGTGCAGCAGGTGCAGATGCTGGTGCTGATGACCTGCACCCTGATGGTCGCGGCCCCGATCATGTGCATCGGCGGCATCTTCATGGCCATCCGCACCGATCTCGGGCTGTCCTGGCTGCTGGTCGTGTGCATCCCGGTGCTGGTGATCGCCATCGGGTTGATCGTCGTGCGGATGATCCCGCACTTCCGCCGGATGCAGGCCCGGCTGGACGTGGTGAACCGGGTGCTGCGCGAGCAGATCGCCGGCGTCCGGGTGGTCCGGGCCTTCGTCCGGGAACCGCTGGAGACCAAGCGGTTCGCCCAGGCCAACGCCGAGCTGACCGACAGCGCGCTGCGCGCGGGCCGGCTGATGGCGCTGATGTTCCCGGTGGTCATGCTGGTGGTCAACGTCTCCAGCGTGGCGGTGCTGTGGTTCGGGGCGCACCGGGTGGATCAGGGCGACATCGAGATCGGCGCGCTCATCGCGTTCCTGAACTACCTGATGCAGATCCTGTTCTCGGTGATGATGGCGACCTTCATGGTGGTCATGGTGCCGCGCGCCGCGGTCAGCGCGGACCGGATCAGCGCGGTGCTGAACACCGAGTCGTCGGTGCGGCCGCCGACCCGCGCGGTCGTGCCGGACCGGCGGGAGGGCGAGGTCGTCCTCGACCAGGTCGACTTCATCTACCCGGGGGCCAGCGACCCGGTGCTGTGCGGCATCTCGCTGACCGCCCGCCCGGGGACCACCACCGCGATCATCGGTTCCACCGGCGCCGGCAAGACCACGTTGCTCTCGCTGATCCCGCGCCTGTTCGACGCCACCGGCGGCGCGGTGCGGGTCGACGGGGTGGACGTGCGTGACTTCGACCCGGAGGAACTCTGGGACCGCATCGGGTTGGTCCCGCAGAAACCGTTCCTGTTCAGCGGCACCGTCGCGTCCAACCTGCGCTACGGCAACCCGGACGCCACCGACGAGCAGCTGTGGCACGCGCTGACGATCGCCCAGGCGATGGACTTCGTGGCCGCCATGCCCGAGGGGCTGGAATCGCCGATCACCCAGGGCGGCACCAACGTCTCCGGCGGGCAACGCCAGCGGCTGGCCATCGCCCGGGCCCTGGTCGCCGATCCCCAGATCTACCTGTTCGACGACTCGTTCTCCGCCCTCGACCTGGCCACCGATGCCCGGTTACGCGCGGCCCTGCGCCCGCTGACCACCGACCGAACGGTGATCATCGTCGCGCAGCGGGTCTCCACCATCGCCGACGCCGACCAGATCGTCGTCCTGGAGGACGGCCGGGCGGTCGGTATCGGCCGGTACGACGAGTTGATGACCTCCTGCCCGACCTTCGTGGAGATCGTGCAGTCCCAGCTCGCCGCGGAGGTGACCGCATGACGGCCGAGAAGACGGCACCCGCCGGTGGCGCCGCGCCGGAGCGGCCGGCGTTCGGTCCGCCGCCCCGGCGCGGTCCCGGTGGGGGCGGCCCGATGTTCGGCGGGATGGGCATGCCGGCCGAGAAGTCGCTGAACTTCGGCCCCTCGCTGCGGCGGCTGTTGCGCCGGATGCGCGGCGAGCAGGTGGGGCTGGTCCTGGTCTTCCTGCTCGGCGTGGGCAGCGTGATGTTCGCGGTGATCGGCCCGAAGATCCTGGGCAACGCCACCAACATCATCTTCGACGGCATCGTCGGTCGGCAGCTGCCCGCGGGCATCACCAAGGAGCAGGCCATCGCGGGCGCCCGCCTGGCCGGCAACAGCACGTTCGCGGACATGCTCTCGGCGATGGACGTCGTGCCGGGGGTGGGCATCGACTTCACCGCCCTGGCCCGCACGCTGATGATCGTGCTGGCGCTCTACATCCTGTCGTCCGTCTTCGGTTACCTGCAGGGCTACATCCTCAACGGAGTGGTGCAGCGCACCATCCTGGAGCTGCGGTCCGAGATCGAGGACAAGCTGAACCGGCTGCCGCTGAGCTACCTGGACCGCCATCAGCGCGGCGAGGTGCTCTCCCGGGTCACCAACGACATCGACAACATCTCCCAGACGCTGCAGCAGACCCTGTCCCAGGCGTTGACCTCGCTGCTGACGGTGGTCGGCGTGCTGGTGATGATGGTGATCATCTCGCCGCTGCTGGCCCTGGTGGCGCTGATCGCGGTGCCGCTGTCGCTGATCGTGACCCAGCAGATCGCCAAGCGGTCGCAGCCCAAGTTCATCGTGCAGTGGCGCTCCACCGGTGAGCTCAACGCCCGGGTCGAGGAGACCTACACCGGGCACAGCCTGGTCAAGGTGTTCGGCCGGCAGGCCGACGCCGAGAAGGCATTCGACGCCAAGAACGACGAGCTGTACCGGGCCAGCTTCGGCGCCCAGTTCATCTCGGGCACGATCATGCCGTCGATGATGTTCATCGGGAACCTGACCTACGTGGCGATCGCCGTCGTCGGCGGCCTGCGCGTGGCCTCGGGCACCATGTCGCTGGGTGACGTGCAGGCGTTCATCCAGTACTCGCGGCAGTTCACCCAGCCGCTGACCCAGCTGGCGTCGATGGCCAACGTGCTGCAGTCGGGCATCGCCTCGGCCGAGCGGGTCTTCGAGTTCCTGGACGCCGAGGAGCAGACCCCCGATCCGGACGCGCCACTGACCGTGCACGACTCCCGCGGCCGGGTCGAGTTCGAGGACGTCTCGTTCCGCTACGTGCCGGACAAGCCGCTGATCGACGACCTGTCACTGGTGGCCGCGCCCGGCCAGACGGTCGCCATCGTGGGGCCGACCGGGGCCGGTAAGACCACCCTGGTCAACCTGATCATGCGGTTCTACGAGCTGGACTCCGGCCGGATCACCCTGGACGGGGTGGACATCTCGGCGATGACCCGGGCGGATCTGCGGTCCCGGATCGGCATGGTGCTGCAGGACACCTGGCTGTTCGCCGGCACCATCCGGGACAACATCGCCTACGGCCGGCCGGACGCCAGCGAGGAGGAAATCCTGCAGGCGGCCCGGGCGACCTACGTCGACCGGTTCGTGCACTCCCTGCCGGACGGCTACGACACGCTCATCGACGACGAGGGCAGCAACATCTCGGCCGGCGAGAAGCAGCTGCTGACCATCGCCCGGGCGTTCCTGGCCGACCCCGCCCTGCTCATCCTGGATGAGGCGACCAGCTCGGTGGACACCCGCACCGAGGTGCTGGTGCAGCACGCGATGGCCGCGCTGCGGGCCGATCGGACCAGCTTCGTCATCGCCCACCGGCTGTCCACGATCCGCGATGCCGACCTGATCCTGGTGATGGAATCGGGCGCGATCGTGCAGCAGGGCACGCACGACGAACTGTTGCAGCGCGGCGGAGCGTACGCGGACCTGTACAACGCGCAGTTCGCCGGGGCGGTCACCGCCGAGTAGCCGACCGACCCGACCGGGACCGGGGGTGATCTTGCCGACTGTGGGCGGCAGGACGCCCCCGGTCACGTAGGGTGGTCGAAGGACCGGCCGATTCCGGCCGTCCAGGTCGTTGCTGTGAATGCCTTCCCCGGCATTCCTCTACTCCGCACCGGTATCCCGGATCTGCGAGTCGGCCAGCACCGCGGCCACTCCAAGCGTGACCGATCCGATGGGAACCACCGCACCTTCATGACTACTTCTGTTTCCGCGCGCCCGCAGTCCGATTCGTCCGGCCAGCCGCGTCGCCGGCGTCGCTCCGGCCGTGGCCGGGGCGGCAACGGCTCGATCAACGGCTCGATCAACGGCTCGATCAACGGTTCGGGTGCCGGCGCCACCGGCACTGCGGCCCCGCGCACCGGTCAGGCCCCGCGCAGTGACCGCGCCCCGCGCACGGACCAGCCGGCCCGATCGCGCCGCTCGAGCCGCCCGGCCGGCCCCGCCGCCACCGGTTCGGTCAGCGCCACCGCGCCGGCCGCCGGCGCGGCGATGCCCGCCGTCGAGCCGGCCCTGACCGGCCCCTCCACCGGCTTCGCCGAACTGGGCGTGCCGACCACGTTGCTGCCCGCGCTGACCGCGCTCGGCGCCCCCTCGCCCTTCCCGATCCAGGCCGCCACCCTGCCGGCCACGCTGGCCGGGCGGGACGTGCTCGGCCGCGGCAAGACCGGCTCCGGCAAGACCATCGCCTTCGCGATCCCGCTGGTGGCTCGGCTGACCGGCGGCCGCCGCGTGCCCAACCGCCCGCGCGGCCTGATCCTGCTGCCCACTCGCGAACTTGCCCTGCAGGTTGCCCGCACCGTCGAGCCGCTGGCCAAGGCGGCCGGGCTGCGCACCATGGTGGTCTTCGGCGGCGTCGGCTACGGCAACCAGACCGCCGCCCTGCGCAGCGGCGTTGACATCGTCATCGCCTGCCCGGGACGGCTGGAGGACCTGGTCAACCAGCGCGCCTGCGACCTGAGCGGCATCGAGGTCACCGTGCTGGACGAGGCCGACCACATGGCCGACCTGGGCTTCCTGCCGGTCGTCCGGCGCCTGCTGCGGGCCACCCCCAAGGTCGGCCAGCGGCTGCTGTTCTCGGCCACCCTGGACAACGGCATCTCCGTGCTGGTCAAGGAGTTCCTGTCCGACCCGATCCTGCACGCCGTCGACGACGAGACCTCCCCGGTCGAGGCGATGGAGCACCACATCTTCGCCGTGGACGCGGGCAACCGCGCCCAGGTGATCCGCGAGCTGGCGCAGGGCGGCGGCCGACGGCTGCTGTTCACCCGCACCAAGCACAGCGCCAAGAAGTGGGCCGCGCAGCTGACCAAGAACGGCATCCCCGCGGTCGACCTGCACGGCAACCTGTCGCAGAACGCCCGCGAGCGCAACCTGGCCGCGTTCTCCGCCGGCTCGGCCAAGGTCCTGGTCGCCACCGACATCGCCGCCCGCGGCATCCACGTCGACGGCATCGAGCTGGTCGTGCACCTGGACCCGCCCACCGAGCACAAGGCCTACCTGCACCGTTCGGGCCGCACCGCCCGGGCCGGCGCCGGCGGCACGGTCATCACCGTCATGCTGCCCGAGCAGCGCGACGACCTGCGCAAGCTGATGAAGCAGGCCGGCATCTCCGCCGCCACCGTGGCGGTCGCCCCGGGTCACCCGGCGATCGCCCGCCTGGCCGGCTGACCTCGCCGCTTCGCTTCCCACCGACAGCGTGGAAGAAAGTGCTCGCTCCGGCGGGCCTTTCTTCCACGCTGTCGTCGTTGGGGGGCCCTCAGGCCGCATCCGCGATCCCGCAGCGCGGGCCGCACGGCCGCGGCCGGCCGGCCCAACCGCCGCGCCGCAGGACCTGCCCGACCTGCCCCGCCACCGCGCACGGTCGGGTGGCCACATCCACCCAGCCGAACCGCAGCACCGTCTCGCCGGCCAGGACCAGGCTGTTGTCCCGGCGCAGGTCCCGGAACGCCTCGGTGATCGGGTGCGCCGCTCGACCGTCGAGTTCGACGACCACGGCCCACGTCCGGTAGCGGACATCGTGATACCGGTTCCCCGCGCCCGTCCGGTCGGCTTGATTGCGGGTCGCCGGGGGCAGCGCGTGCGGGCGCTCCACGTCGCGCAGGTAGCGATGCTCCAACGGGGACGCTGCCCCGACGTCCACGTCGGCCAGGATCTGCGCGATGAGCGAGCGCTGCGGGTGCCGCGCCCGCTGCGCCAAGGCCGCGCGCAGCCTCGGGGCGGTCGTCAGCCGACGCTGGGTCGCCCGGGTGAGGACGTCGATGACGCCCTGCGCTTCGGCCGACTCGAGGTGGTCGAGCACCGATTCCTCGATGCGGGTCCGCGCCGGGACCCGACTGGGATGGGTTCGCGCCGCGATCGCCGACGAGCGGTGCACCCGTAGCCCCGGCTGCGGGGCGACCCGACGCGCACTGGGAATCGTCAGGTCGATCGCGCCGGGCGGCTCGTCCACGATTCCGTCCCACCAGAGGGCGGTGCCGTGGCTCAGCGCCGCGCCGGCCCCGGCGTACAGCAGCCCCGCCCACGCGACGGACCGCCGGGAGACCGGCCCGGTGTGGGTGAGGTAGACGCCCGGGAAGAGCACCTGCCACCGCCGGTTGGCCAGGTACCGGGAGACCTGGGACCGGGTCAGCCCGGCCGCGAGCAGCTGCGGCCGGGCGATGACGTCGTCCTGCCCACGCGCGATCGGCGTCCAGCCGGCCAGGTCCGGAACCATCGCGACAGTGTCGGGTGGTGCGGCGCCGCACTCCTCCACCGCTGCCCGGATTGTGGACAACTGCGGCCCCAGCCGGCTCGGTCGCACCGACCGTGTGGAAGAAAAGGCTCGCTCCGGCGGGCTTTTGTTCCACGCCGTCGTGGTTCTCCGGGCCGTCAGCCGGTGAAGAAGGCGTCCACGTCGGCGTCGGAGACGTCGGCGAGGCGGGCCGGTTGCCAGCGCGGGTTGCGATCCTTGTCCACCACCTGCGCGGGGATCCCCTCGGGCAGGTCCGGCCGGGCCATGAAGTGGGCGGCGAACCGCAGGTCCTGGGCGAGCACCTGCGCCAGGGTCATCGAGGCCGCCGCCCGGACCGCGCGCAGCGTCACCTTGACCGACAGCGGCGCCATCCCGGCCAGCGCCTGGCCGGCCGCCTGCGCGGCCGGGTCCGGATGGGCCAGCAGGGCGCTCAGGATCTCCTCGGCCGTGGCGAACGCGTAACACTCGTCGATCCAGCTCGCCTGCTGCAGCGCCCCGGCCGGCGGCGGCCCGGCGAACTCGGGGACCACCCCGGCGCGCAGCGCGTCCAGCAGCGCCGGTCGCGCGTCAGCCGGCACGAAGTGGTCGGCCAGCCCGGCCCGGATCGCGTCGCCGGCGTCCAGCCGGGCCCCGATCAACGCGGCGTGCACCCCGAGCTGGCCGGGCGAGCGGCCGAGCAGGTGCAGGATGCCGACGTCGGGCCACAGCCCGATCAGCGTCTCGGGCATGGCCAGCTGCGAATCCTCCGCGACGATGCGCACCGAGCAGTGCGCGGAGACCCCCAGCCCGCCACCGAAGGTGATGCCGCGCTGGTCGGCCACGATCGGCTTGGGGTAGTCGGCCAGCGCCTTGTTCATGACGTACTCGTCGGCCAGGAAGGTCATGGCCTCGTCGGAGCCGTCCAGAATCGACTGCCGCAGCGCCCGGATGTCGGCGCCGGCGCACAGACCCCGCTCGCCCGCCCCGTCGATCAACACGACGTCGACCGCGGGGTCGTCGGCCCAGCCGGCCAACGCGGCGCGGATGCCGTCGATCATCGGCAGCGTCAGCGCGTTGATCTGCCGCGGCCGGTTCAGCATGATCCGGCCCAATCGGCCCTCGACCCGGATCACCAGGGACTCTTCGGTTTGATTCATCGCGCCACGGTAATCAGTGCACAGGTACTGGATTGCACTCCCGTCACGGTGCCGCATCGATCGCGATGTTCGAGATGCGGAAACCGGCAACAGTGGAATGCTCTCCCCCAGCAAGATCACCGAAAGGGGAGCTCATGGGCGAGCACGGTGGCAGCTTCGACAGCAGCGCATCGATCTACGACGATTCCGACGAAGGCAAGGGCGTCGTCCGGATCGCCTCGGTGGCCGCGCTCGGCGGGTTCCTGTTCGGGTACGACAGCGCGGTGATCAACGGCGCCAACTCGGCCATCCAGGAATACTTCAACGCCGGGGCGCTGGAGCTGGGCTTCACGGTGGCGGCCGCGCTGCTGGGCGCCGCGGCCGGTGCGCTGTTGGCCGGGCGGCTGGCCGACCACATCGGCCGGCTGTCGGTGATGCGCCTGGCCGCGGTGCTGTTCGCGATCAGCGCCATCGGCTGCGCGTTGGTACCCAGCCTGTGGATGCTGATCCTGTTCCGGTTGATCGGCGGCATCGGCGTCGGCGTCGCCTCGGTGATCGCGCCGGCCTACATCGCCGAGATCGCGCCGGCCAAGATCCGCGGCCGGCTGGGTTCGCTGCAGCAACTGGCCATCGTCACCGGCATCTTCATCTCGCTGCTGGTGGACTTCCTGCTCGCCAACGCCGCCGGCGGCTCGAACGCGGACTTCTGGTTCGGCTGGGAAGCCTGGCGCTGGATGTTCTTCATGATGATCATCCCCGCCCTGCTCTACGGCGGGCTGGCGTTGACCATCCCGGAGTCGCCGCGCTACCTGATCGCCAAGCACCGCATTGCCGAGGCCAAGGAGGTCCTCACCGGCCTGCTCGGCCCGCGCAACATCGACGCCAAGATCGAGAAGATCCGGGCCAGCATGGAGCGCGAGACCGAACCGTCCTGGAAGGACCTGAAGTCCACCACCACCGGCCGCATCGCCGGCATCGTCTGGATCGGCCTGCTGCTGTCGGTGTTCCAGCAGTTCGTCGGCATCAACGTGATCTTCTACTACTCCAACATCCTCTGGGAGGCCGTCGGCTTCACCGAGGATCAGTCGTTCATCATCACCGTCATCTCGGCCACCATCAACATCCTGACGACGCTGATCGCGATCGCCACCATCGACAAGGTCGGCCGAAAACCGCTGCTGCTCATCGGGTCGGTGGGCATGACGGTCACCCTGGCGACCATGGCCATCATCTTCGGCACCGCCGGCGAGTGCACCCAGGTGATCGCCGACCAGTGCACCGAGGCCAACGTGGCCGACGGCACGCCGAACCTGTCCGTGGCCATCCTGGGCGCGGCCTCGCCGATCGTCGCGCTCATCGCGGCGAACCTGTTCGTGGTCGCGTTCGGCATGTCCTGGGGCCCGGTGGTCTGGGTGCTGCTGGGCGAGATGTTCCCGAACCGGATGCGGGCCGCCGCCCTGTCGCTGGCCGCGGGCGGTCAGTGGGTGGCGAACTGGATCGTCACCGTCACCTTCCCGCCGCTGGCCGACATCTCGCTGGCGCTGGCCTACAGCCTCTACGCCGCGTTCGCCTTCCTGTCGTTCATCTTCGTCAGCAAGTGGGTGCAGGAGACCAAGGGCAAGCAGTTGGAGGACATGCACGCCTGACGCGTCCCTGGCCGTCGGTCGGGAGCGGCCAGGGCGCGCGTCACCCGCGTTCGACGCGTCCGCGGGCGCGCTCGATGGCACGATCACGGCATGAGCCGGCCCGAACCCGTCCGTTACCAA
Source organism: Nakamurella multipartita DSM 44233 (assembly GCF_000024365.1). Classification (NCBI taxonomy): domain Bacteria; kingdom Bacillati; phylum Actinomycetota; class Actinomycetes; order Nakamurellales; family Nakamurellaceae; genus Nakamurella; species Nakamurella multipartita. Next base: position 883,583 of record NC_013235.1, on the reverse strand, counting down.
TTGCCCGACCGCAACGTGGGCCTGGACCTGATGCGGGTGACCGAGGCGGCCGCGCTGGCCGCCGGGCGCTGGTCCGGACGCGGTGACAAGGAGGGCGGCGACAGGGCCGCCGTCGACGCCATGCGCGACGTGCTGGCCCGGGTGCCGATGCGCGGGGTCGTGGTGATCGGCGAGGGCGAGAAGGACGAGGCCCCGATGCTGTTCAACGGCGAGCAGGTGGGCGACGGGACCGGTCCGGAGTTCGACATCGCGGTCGACCCCGTCGACGGCACCACCCTGCTGGCCGGCGGCATGCCCAACGCGATCGCCGTGATGGCGGCGGCCGACCGGGGCAGCATGTACGACCCGCGTGGCGTCTTCTACATGAACAAGCTGGTCTGCCCGGCCGGCATCGCCGACGAGGTCGACATCGACGCGCCGGTCGAGCACATCGTGCGGGTGGTGGCCCGTTCGCTGGGCGGCACGCCCGGGGACGTGACCGTCAGCGTGCAGCACCGGCCCCGGCACGAGCAGCTGATCCACGACATCCGGGCCGCCGGCGCCCGGGTCCGGCTGTTCGGCGACGGCGACGTCGCCACCTCCATCGCGGCGGTGCGACCCGGCACCGGCATCAACCTGATGATGGGCATCGGCGGAACCCCGGGAGGGGATCATCACCGCCTGCGCGATGAAGGCGATGGGCGGGGCGATCATGGCCCGGCTGCACGTCCGGGACGAGCACGAACGGCGCCGGGCGTTGGACGCCGGCCACGACCTGGACCGGGTGCTGCGGACCGACGACCTGGTCGCCGGTAACAACACCCACTTCGTGGCCACCGGCATCACCGACGGGGACCTGCTGCGCGGGGTCCGCTACACGCCCGAGGGGGCCGAGACCGAATCCATCGTGGTCCGCTCCCGCAGCGGAACGGTGCGCTCGGTCCGCGGCACCCACCTGCTGCACAAGCTCGCCCGTCCATGATCCTCGCCCCGCTCAGTCGGCGGTGATGGCGCGCAGCACGTCCATCCGGGCCGCTCGGCGGGCCGGCCAGACCGCGGCGAGCACCCCGACCAGCGCGGACAGCAGCACGAACACGGCCAGCTGGCCGACCGGAACCGACAGCACCGACACCCCGTCACCGGACAGGGCCTGCCGCAGGCTGATCCCGAACACCAGCCCCAGGCCGACGCCCAGCACCGCCCCGAGCACCGCGATGGCCACCGACTCGAGCCGCACCATCGACCGCAGCTGGCGGCGGCTCAGGCCGACCGCGCGCAGCAGGCCGACCTCGCGGGTCCGCTCGATCACCGACAGCGCCAAGGTGTTGACGATGCCCAGCACGGCGATGATGACCGCCAGCCCGAGCAGCGCGTAGACGATGGTCAGGATCTGATCGACCGGGGCGCGCTGCTCGGCGGCGAACGCGGCCTGGTCCTTGGCGGTGATCGTCGGCAGGTCGGCGATGGAGGTGTCGATCGCCGCGGTGACGGCCGCCGCATCGGACCCCGGCGCCCGAGCGACGTAAAGCGTCGAGTCGACCGGGCTCTGCCCACTCTGCTGCAGCACGTCCAGCGGCACGATGGTGGATCCGGCGAGCTGGCTGGGCTCCACGACAGCGGTGACCGGCAGGTCGATGGTGCGGTCGGCGAACGTCAACGGCAGCACGTCGCCGACGTGCCAGCCCCGCTGCGCCGCGCGGTCGGCGCCGACCACCACCCCGCCGCCGTCCAGGCTGCCCTCGCGCACGGTCAGGGTCACCATCCGGCCGTAGCCGGCGACCTCGGTTCCGGTGAGGAAGGTGTCCTGCCCGTCGATCCGGGCCTGGCCGTAGCGCACCGGCACCACCTCGGCCACACCCGGCACGGCCGCGATCCGGCCGGCGATGTCGGTGGAGAACGGCATGCCGATGGCGTTGGACACCACGTAGTCGGCCCGCAGGTCCGAGCCGATCAGCTCGTCGACGCTGGCCTTGGTGGACTGACCCAGCACCGCCATCGCGCTGACCAGGGCCAGCCCGATCATCAACGCGGAGGCGGTGGCCGCGGTGCGGCGCGGGTTGCGCCGGGCGTTCTGCCGGGCCAGCACGCCCACCGGGCCGAACAGCCGCGGGAACGGTGCGGCGATCAGCCCGACGATCGGCCGGCCGATCACCGGGGCGAGCAGGGCCACCCCGACGAAGACGGCCAGCACGCCGATGCCCAGCGCGGTCAGCCCGCCGTCGGCGGCCAGCGACCACCCCATCAGCCCGGCCCCGACGGCGGTGAGCATTCCACCGGCCACCAGCCGGCGGCGCATGGACGACTCGGGCATGGCCACGTCGTCGCGCATCGCGGCGACCGGCGGGACCTGCGCCGCCCGCCGGGCCGGCAGGTAGGCGGCCAGCAGGGTGATCAGCACGCCCACCGCGTAGGCGACGGCGACCGTCCGCCAGGCGAACACCAGCCCGGCTCCGGACAGGTCCAGACCGATCGCGCCGAACAGCGCCTTGAGGCCAAGGGCCAGGCCGAAGCCCAGGGCCAGGCCGATGGTCGACCCGACCAGGCCGACGACCAGCGCCTCGATCAGGACCGAGCGGGTCACCTGCCGACGCGAGGCGCCCAACGCCCGCAGCAGGGCCAGTTCTCGGGTCCGCTGAGCCACGATGATCGAAAACGTGTTCAGGATGAGGAAGGTCCCGACGACCAGGGCCACGGCGGCGAACACCAGCAGGAACGTGGTGATGAAGGACAGGCCCTGTTCCAGGCTGCTCTGGCTCTCGGCGGCGATCTGCGCATCGTCCAGCGCCTCGAAACCGGTCGGCAGCGCCGCACCGACCTCGTCCCGCAGGCCGGCGTTGGACACCGAACCGTCGCCGGTGACGGCGATGTCGGTGAACGCGTCCTGCCCACCCAGGTACAGCCGTTGCGCGGTGGCCGCGTCCATCAACACCAGGGTGGCGCCGATGGTGTTGCCGGTCTGACCGAAACGCACCGTGCCGACCATGGTTCCGCGCACCGTCGGCTCGGGACCGGCGGTCACCAGGGTGATCTGGTCACCGACGGCGTACCCGGCGGCCGCGGCGGCCTTGTCGTCCAGCACGAACTCGTCGGGGCCGGCCGGCGCCCGACCGCCGGTGAGGGTGACGATCGGCGAACCGTCGGCGGCCGGCCCGTCGGTGAAGGTCAGGCCCATCCCCGGGGCGCCGCCGCCGCTGCCGACGACCTTGCCGTCGCGGCCGACGATGAACGTGCTCTGGTCGGTGATCTGACCGTCCACCCGGGCCACCCCGGGGCGCGCGGCCAGGCCGGCCAGCAGGTCGGCGGGCACGGTCCGCGAATCCGGCCCGGTGAAGCCGTCCCCGCCGGCGGCGGACGCGGTGTGCACCGGCCGGACGGTGACGTCGGGGGCGGTCTGCCGGAACAGGTCGGTGAAGCTGCGGTTCAGGGTGTCGGTGAAGACGAACGTGCCGGCGACGAACGCGACCCCCAGAATGATCGCGAAAGCGCTCATCCCGAGCCGGAGTTTGTGGGCCAGCAGGCCTTTGAGGGTGACCTTGAGCATGACGGTCAGCCCTTCGGCCGCGCGGCGGGCGCGTCGAAGTGCTTCATCCGGTCCAGCACCCGGTCGGCGGTCGGCTGCGCCATCTCGTCGACGATCCGGCCGTCGGCCAGGAACAGCACCCGGTCGGCGTATCCGGCGGCGTTGGGATCGTGGGTGACCATCACGACGGTCTGCCCGAACTCGCTGACCGAGCGCCGCAGGAAGCCCAGAACCTCGGCGCCGGCGACGGAGTCGAGATTGCCGGTCGGTTCGTCGGCGAACACGATGTCCGGCCGGCCGGCCAGCGCGCGAGCGCATGCGACCCGCTGCTGCTGCCCGCCAGAAAGCTGACTGGGCTTGTGGTCCAACCGGTTCCGCAGACCGACGGTGTCGATCACGGTGTCCAGCCAGGCCTGGTTGGGCTTGCGCCCCGCGATGTCGATCGGCAGTGTGATGTTCTCCAGCGCGGTGAGCGTCGGCACCAGGTTGAAGGCCTGGAACACGAAGCCGATCCGGTCCCGTCGGATCCGGGTCAGCTCCTTGTCCCCCAGCCGGGTCAGCTCGGCGTCACCGACGAACACCGAGCCGGACGAGGCACTGTCCAGCGCGGCCAGGCAGTGCATCAGCGTCGATTTGCCCGACCCGGACGGGCCCATGATCGCGGTGAACTGGCCCGGCCAGAACTCGACGGACACCCCGTCCAGGGCGGCCACCTGGGTGTCGCCGGATCCGTACACCTTGTGCAGGTCGACCGCCCGCGCGACCGGGACGAGCGCCGGCCCGTCCGCGACGGCCAGGCCGCCGGAATCCGATGCGGCGTGAGTCATGGCTTCTCCCATGGTTTTCGACAGATGTTCAGGACCGTTTCCGACGGTAGGTCCGGTATGGGTGTCGACACCATCAGGATTGCCCCCGGTAGCCGGTCGGGGTAACCCCCTGAGTCAGCCCCGGTCCGGCGCCCCCGCCCCGGACTCCACCGCGGCCCGGACCAGCGCGATCAGCTCGCCCTGCACGTCGTCCAGCGGCCCGATCTCGCCGAACGCCCGGGCCAGCCCGACCGCCCCCTCCAAGGAGGCGATCACGGTGCGGGCGACCGCCGGCGCCCGGTCGGCCGGCACCCCGTCGTCGACCAGCACCTCGATCAGTCCGGTCGTCCAGCGATCGAACACCGCCCGAGCGGTCGCCCGGTGCCGCTCGTCCTTGGCCACCGCCGCGGCCAGCACCGGGCAGCCCGCCTGGAAGTCACTGCGCAGCAGGATCCGGCGCCAGGCGAACAGGACCCACCGCACAATGTGCTCGGTCCCCTTGCCCTGGGTGGCGGCGATGCTGCCGGCCACCTGGTCGCCGACATAGTTGACCGCCTCGTCCACCAGCGCGGCCTTGCCGCCCGGGAAGAAGTGATAGGTGGATCCGAGCGGAACCCCCTCCTGCTCGGCCAGCTCGCGCAGGCTCATCGCGTCCACCCCGCGCCGGCTGATCATCCGCGCGGCCCCGGTCACCATGCGCGCTCGCGTGTCGTTGGCCATGCCGGCAATTCTATTGCCCTGCTATGACAGTTGTCATATCCTTCCGTCATGGCTCTCTATGACACTCGTTATAACGAGACGATCGCCGCCGACGACGGCCGGTTGCTGCGCGCGACCTGGTTCCCCGCCCGCGACCCCCGCGGTGCGGTCCTGCTGGTCCCGGCCATGGCCACCCCGGCCTCGTTCTACCGGCCGCTGGCCGCCTGGCTCGCCGAGTCCGGGTTCCTGACCCTGACGTTCGACTACCGCGGCACCGGCGGGCGGGCCGAGCTGCGAGCCGAGCGGGGCGACATCCTGCGCTGGGCGGGCGATGCCGCCAGCGCGCTGGAGGCCCTGGTGGAGCGGGCCGACGGGTTGCCCGTCACCTGGCTCGGGCACAGCCTGGGCGCCCAGATCCTGCCGTTCGCCCATCACGGGCTGATCGACCAGGTCATCGCGGTGGCCAGCGGCAACGGCTACTGGCGGCACAACGTGCCGGCCGTCCGCCGGCGCGCCCCGGTGTTCTGGCGGACCGTGGTCCCGGCGGCCATCGCGACCGCCGGCTACTTCCCCGGTCGCCGTCTCGGGATCATCGGCGACGTGCCGGCCACGGTCATGCGCCAGTGGGGCCGGTGGTGCCTGTCCCCCGGGTACTTCGAGGTCGACGTGCCCCGGATCCGTGACCGGGCCGCCCGGGTGACCACCCCGATGACCAGCATCTGGTTCACCGACGACGAGTTGGTGACGGCGACCGCGATCGACACCCTGGACGCGCTGTTCGCCGGCACCCCGGTCGAGCAGCTGCGCCTGGACCCGGCCGGGTTCGGCCTGACCCGGGTGGGGCACCACGGATTCTTCCGGGAGCCGAACCGGGAGCTGTGGGCCTCGGTGCTGGCGCCCCGGCTGGCCGCGTTGCCGATCCTGGACCTGGACCCGGCCTCGGATCGGGACCCGGGCTGGGCCGGCGACGGGCTCAGAACAGCGTCGGTCGCCGATCCCCGGCCGGCTGTTCCAGCTGCAGCAGGAACGCCTTGCGGGCCAGCCCCCCGGCATAGCCGGTGAGCGACCCGTCGTGACCGACCACCCGGTGGCAGGGCACCACGATGGACAGGGGGTTGCGGCCATTGGCCGCCCCGACCGCCCGGGCCAGACCGGGATCGCCCAGCTGCGCGGCCAGCTGGCCGTAGGTGCGGGTCTGGCCGTACGGGATGGTGGTCAGCAACTGCCACACCTTGCGCTGGAACTCGTTGCCCCGGGGGGCCAGCTCCAGGTCGAAGGAGGTCCGGACGCCGGCGAAGTACTCGGCCAGCTGGTCCCGGGCGGTCGGGAACGCGTCGTCGTCGCGGGGCCCGAAACCGGCCGCGTCGGGCCGGCGGGCGTGGTCGGGGAAGTAGATCGCCGCCAGCACGTTCTCGCCGCCGGGGCCGCCGACCAGGGTGAGTTCGCCCACCGGGGTGTCGACAACGGCGTACATGCTCCCATCATGACCTCTCACCTCCAGTAGACGTCGGGACGGCCGCCGACGTGAGGTGGCGAGGCGGTTGGCAGGATCAGGTCATGAATGACCCGCCGGCCCGCCGATCGCGCCCCCGGATCCTGGACGCCGTGCACTGGCCCCGGGAGCGGCCGGTCCGCACCATCATCGCCTTCCTGGGCATCGCCCTGGGGGCCAAGATCGTGCACCGGGTGCACTTCGAACGCGGCGACCACATCCCGGCCACCGGTCCGGCGATCATCGTGGCCAACCACATCTCCGAGACCGAGACCCTGGCCCTGGCCCGGCTGGTCACCGGACACCATCGGTTCCCGCACTTCCTGACCAAGGCCGAGGTGTTCAGCTGGCCGGTCGTCGGGTGGATCATGCGCAGCGCCCGGCAGATCCCGGTCATCCGCGGCACCGCCCGGGCCGGCGAGTCCCTCACCGCGGCGGCCAAGACGCTGCAGCGCGGCCAGGTCGTCTGCCTGTACCCGGAGGGCACCCGGACCCGGCAGCCGGACCTGCGACCCGGGCCGGCCAAGACCGGGGCCGCCCGGCTGGCGCTGGCCCATCCGGACGCGCCGGTCATCCCGGTCGGCCTGTGGGGGCCGCGGCCCGGCAGCAAGCAGTTGTGGCGGCGGCATGCGGTCCGGCTGGTCGTCGGTGAACCTGTCGACCTGTCCGCCTGGGCCGGCCGGGACCAGGACCCCGCGGCCGTCCGGGCGGCCACCGAGGTGATCATGGCCCGGATCCTGCGGCTGACCGAGACCGCCCGCGGAGCCGCTTTCGAACCGCTCGACCCGGGGCCCGTCGACGGCTGAGCCGGGGTCGGGGTACCGTTTTGGCGAGCCGCAGCATGTGCCGTATGCTTTCCAAGCTCCCAACGGTTGCCGTTGGAGGCTGGGTTGCCAAGGCCAAGCCCCCATCGTCTAGTGGCCTAGGACGCCGCCCTTTCAAGGCGGTAGCACGGGTTCGAATCCCGTTGGGGGTACGGGTTCTTCGACCAGCTATGGTTGGACGGAGAGCTTGCACCATGGCCCCGTGGCGCAGTTGGTTAGCGCGCCGCCCTGTCACGGCGGAGGTCGCGGGTTCAAGTCCCGTCGGGGTCGCAGTACGGGCCCGGTCCACTCAGTGGACCGGGCCCGCAAACTTGGCCAGGTAGCTCAGTCGGTACGAGCGTCCGCCTGAAAAGCGGAAGGTCGCCGGTTCGATCCCGGCCCTGGCCACCACGCATCAACCAGCACGCGTCCACCAGCACGCGTCAAGCGGTGCAGCCACGGCCGCCCTGCCCGGCCGGCCGTGACCCGCCGCACCCGGTCAGGCGCCGGCCACCTCGATCACACCGAGACCGTCGAACTCGAACGTCACGCTGCCACCGGGCACCACCGGGACCGGCGCGGTCACCCCGCCCGAGAAGATCAACTGGCCGGCCTTGAGCGATTCGCCCTCCAGCGCCAGCTGATTGGCCAACCACGCGACCGCGGCCGCGGGGTGACCCATCACCGCGGCACCGGCCGCCGTCATCGTCACCTCGCCGTCGACCCGGACGATGCAGCCGAGCAGATCCAGCCGCAGTTCGGTGGCCGGGCGGGCCACCGGCCCGAGGTAGAAGGCGCCCGCGCTCGCGTTGTCGGCGACCACGTCCTCCAGGGTGAACTTGAACCCCTCGTACCGGGAATCCAGCACGTCCACGGCGCCGAAGACCACGTCGGTGGCGGCCAGCACCGAGCTCACCGTGGCCGGTGCGGTCACGTCCTGCTTGAGCAGGAAGGCGATCTCGGACTCGACCCGCGGATGGATGAACCGGTCGAAGGGGATGGGGTCGCCGTACGTCGCGAGCATGGAGCTGGTCACCCGCCCGTACAGCGGGCAGTCCACGCCCATCGCCCGCTGCTTGTTGCGGCTGGTCAGGCCGAGCTTGTAGCCGACCAGCTGCTCGCCGGCGTCCAGCTTGGCCTGCACGAAGGCCCGCTGGGCGGCGTAGGCGGTGCGCACGTCGAGATCGGGGTGGCTGGCACTGAACTGGGCCACCTCGGTGCGGTTGCGCTCCCCGGCCAGCAGGACCTGCGCGATCTCGTCGGGGGTGATGCTCGTGGTGCTCATGCGTTCTCCCTGGATACCGGTGCGGGACGGGTGGGACCGTCCGATGATGGTGCCGGAACCGCCGGCGGGGCGCCGGCAGCGGTCAGGACGGCGCGGGCCGCCCGGGCGGCCTGCGCGGCCGCCTGCTCGATGGGCAGGCTGCGGAACTCGGGGGTGTTGACCTCCACGCACCAGGGCCCGGTGAATCCGGTGCGCAGCACCGCCCGGACCAGCCCGACGACGTCGAGCTCCCCCTCGCCCGGCAACCAGCGAGCGGCCCGGGCGTGGGTCAGGAAATCGTCGTGCACCCTTGGACCGTCGTTGAGCTGAACGGCGACGATCGGACCGGTCAGCGTCACCGGGTCTCCTCCGTTGTTGAGGTAGTGCCAGATGTCGACGAGCTGACCCACGTTCGCCGAGGCCGTCCGGCTGAGCAGGTCCGGGACGGTGCCGGCCCCGGCCAGCACCGACCAAGGGAAGCCCTCGACGGCGAGCAGCAGATCCCGCTCGGCCAGCCGGCGGGCCAGCGCATCGAGCCGGGCCGCGGCCGCATCGAGGTCGAGTGGCCCACCCGACTCGGCCGGTCCGCCGAACTCGCCGGTGCTGACGTGGCGGCCACCGAACGCGTCGGCCACCGCCTCGATCCGGTTCACCAGCGCGTCCAGCTCGGCCGGATCGGAATCCGGCCGGGCCCATCCGCCCAGGAACTCGATCTCCACCACGCGAAGCCCGGTCCGGGCCAACACGGCCTGCATCCCGGGCACGTCCAGGCCCGCCGCCACGGTCCGCGGCAGGTCGTCGACGTGCAGCCCGATCCCGGTGAAGCCGGCGTCGGCCGCCGCCTCGCAACGCGCGGTGAACGAGTGGCGCGGCGGCTGCCCGAAGCCGGACCCGGTCAGCGTGAAGAAGCTGGCGACCAGCTCGTACCCGCCGCCGGCGGCCCCGGCGAGGTCAGCCACGGAAGGCCACGACCTCGACCAGGTACCGGGCGTTCTCCCCCGGCCGGCCGAAATCGGTGGCCTCGATGGCGGAGCGGGCGGGCCGGTGGTCGCCGAACCGCTCGGCCCAGACCTGATTGAAGACCGGCCGGTCCCGCTGCAGGTCGCGCATGACGATGCCCACCCGCACCACGTGGCTCAGGTCGGCCCGGGCGGCGGCCAGGATGGCGCTCAGATTGGCGAACAGCTGCTCGGCCTCGGCCCGCGCATCGGCCGGGATGGCATGCCCGTGCGGCTCGGCGCCGAACAGGGCCGAAACGTAGATCCAGCCGCCGGCCTCCACCGCCTGGGGCACCGGGCCGGTGTGGGAGGGGGCGTCCGGCGTATGGATGACGATCATAACGGGCGACCGTAACCAGCCACCGGTCATGTCCGCAATGCAATGGCTGGAATCCCACTATTGCCTTAGGCAATGATGGCCGAGAATGACCGGATGGAACCCGGCCTGCCCGACGTCAAGCTGCTGACCCTGTTCGACGTGCTCTACCGCACCCGCAGCGTGACCCGGGCGGCCGAGCAGCTCGGCCTGAGCCAGCCGACGGCCAGCATCTGGCTGGGCCGGCTGCGCGACCAGCTGGGCGACCCGCTGTTCGTCCGCACCCCGGCGGGCATGTCCCCCACCCCCCGGGCGGACACCTTGATCGTGCCGGGCCGGGAGATCCTCGAGTCGCTGCGCCGATTTGCGCACTGGGACACCAGCTTCGAGCCGGAGACCACCGAGCGCCAGTTCCGGATCTGCATGACCGACGCCAGCCACATCACGCTGCTGCCGACGCTGCTGGTCGAGCTGCGCCGGCAGGCCCCGCGGGCCCGCCTGGTCGCCACCGGTATCGACAAGCGCACCGAGCAGGCCCTGCAGTCCGGCGAGGCGGACCTGGCCATCGGGTTCGCCCCCTGGCTCGGCCCCGGCATCCGGCGCCAGGAGTTGTACGCGCAGGACTGGGTCTGCCTGGCCAGCCGCCGGCACCCGCGGATCCAATCGCCGCTGACCCTGGCCGACTACCTGGCGGCCGACCACGTGGCCGTCCCGTCGGGCACCGGCAGCAACCTGCTGGACGAGGCCCTGGCCCAGGAACGGACCACCCGCCGCGTCGTGCTGGAGCTGCCCGGGTTCCTGGGCCTGGGGGTCGTCATCGGCCGCACCGATCTGCTGGTCACCGTCCCCCGGCACATCGGCGAAACGCTGGCCCGGGCCAGCGGGCTGACCGTTCACCCGTGCCCGCTGCCGGTCGAGGGATTCACCGTCGGGCAGCATTGGCATCCCCGCTACCACGAGGACCCCGGCAACCGGTGGCTGCGCAACCTGGTCGCGCGGCTGTTCCTGGCCGACCGCCCCACCCCGGCGCCCGGCCCCGCCCAGCAGAGCAGTTGATCATGGGAAGAAGGCCGTTCCGCGGGAGGCGGAACGGCCATCTGCCCATGATCAACTGCAGGCGGGGTGCGGGTGCGAGGTGCGGGGGGTACGGCGGGCGAGGCGACCGAGCTCAGGCGTTCGGGTTGGCCACCTCGGTGAACAGCACGCCCTGCGCGGCGGCGGAACCGGATCGGCCACCCCCGCGCCCGCGGAGCACGAAGGCCACGCCGACGGCCAGCACCGCACCCAGCAGCGGACCGGCCACGTACACCCAGTAGGAGTCGAAGTCCATGCTGACCAGATTCGGACCGAAGGTGCGGGCCGGGTTCATCGACGCGCCGGAGATGGGACTGCCCCACAGGCCGGCCAGGGCGATGTAACCACCGACACCGATGGCCCCGACCACGCCGACATTCTGCGCCCCTGAAGCCGTACCGAGAATGACGCAGACCAGGGCGAAGGTCAGGACCGCCTCCATCACCATGGCCAGGAACGCCGAATAGCCGGCCGCGGGGTAGTTCGATCCGTACTGCGCGGACACGCCGATCACCGCCTGCAGGAACCAGGCGGCCAGCGCGGCGCCGATCAGCTGCACGACGATGTACCCGGGCACCCGCGCCCAGGGGAAGTCGCCGCGCAGCGCGAAGGCGATGCTCACCGCCGGGTTGAGGTGGGCCCCGGAGACTTTGCCCATGAACAGGATGATGCCCAGCACCATCAGCGCCGGGGCGGTCACCGCGGCGGTCCGGCTGATGGTGTCGGGGAACGCCTGGCCCATCATCCCGCCGCCGGCGGCCACCAGAACCAGGAAGAACGTCCCCAGTAGTTCGGAGAACAGACGTCGCCATTCCTGCGACCGGTCGTCGAAATCCTCGGCCATCTTGATGAACTGGTCTTCCAGGGCAGCAAGTTGCCCCTGGGCCGGGCTGGGCCGTGGCGTGGACGTGGCCATCGATTCTCCTCGGGCGGACGGCGGGTACGAGCCCTCGCGGCCCGATCCTGGCACCGCCCGCCGACCGGGCTCCTCGCCCGACAAGGATGAAACGGATGAAGCGGACCGGTGCGGATCCAGCGCGCCCGCCCGAGGACGCCGTGAACTCGCCGGCGGTTCTCACACCGGTCGGGTGAGGCGGCCCGCAGGTGCGGCGCGGACAGTGGGGACGGTGCCGAGGGTGACACCGACGTCACCTCACCGGGTCACCCCCGCCGGTGACCCACTGCTCCCGTCGATCGGAAGAGGAAACGATCATGGCCGTTGGCCCTGTCCAGCTCATCGTGCTGGGCTTCCCGCACCCGGATTTCCACGGCGAGATCATCGCCGAACTGGAACGGCTGCGGGCGAGCGACACCGTGCGCGTGGTCGACGCGCTGGCCGTCTACAAGGACGACGCCGGCGATGTCGAGGTCGTCCACCTGAGCAACCTCAGTCGCGACGAAGCCATCGAGATGGGAAGCATCATCGGCGGTCTCATCGGACTCGGGGAGGACGGCGAGGAGGGCATGGTGGCCGGTGCGGCCGCCGGAGCCGAGCGGGCCGCGGAGGACTTCAGCCCGCTGGGCGAGGCCGACGACTGGGACATCCTGGAGGACGTGCCCAACGGTTCGGCCGCTGCGTTGATCCTGCTGGAGCATCACTGGGCGGTTCCGCTGCGCGACGCGATCATGCGGGCCGGCGGGTACCGGATCAGCGACGGCTTCATCAGCCCGCTGGACCTGGTCGAAGCGGGTCTGCACACCGCCGAGGAGGCCGCGGAACTGCACGCGCTGGCCACCAGCGGCGCCCCGGCCTGACCCACGCCAGTGACCGTCTCGCTGTTGACCGAAGGGAGGTCCGCCCCCATGTTCGCCTGCCGCCGCGTCGCCCGCCGCACCAGCCGCCGAGTCGCCCGCCGCCGTTAGTCCGCTGCCGTTAGTCCGCCGCCGGTCACCGAGGGCAATCACCGCCCGGCGCCGCCGCATCGGGCCCCGATGGTCAGCGTCGACCGCCGGGGCCCGGCCCCCCGGTGGCCACCCGCGATCTGCGGGTGGCCACCCGGCCGGGGGCTCCTACACTCGGCGCCCATGCGGATCGAGGTGCTCGGACCCCTGCGGGTGCACCGCGGGTCGACGGCGATCGAGCTCGGATCACCCAAACCTCGGGCCCTGCTCGCCGCGCTGGCGCTGCATGCCAACCGTCCGGTGCCCGTCGACACCCTGATCGATTTCCTGTGGGGCCGGACGCCGCCGGCCGCAGTCACCGCGTCGTTGCACGCCTACGTCTCCAGCCTGCGCAAGGTGCTGGAACCGGGCCGGGCCGCGCGCGCCGCCGCCCAGACCGTGCTCACCTCGCCCGCCGGCTACGAACTGCGGGTTCCGGCGGATGCCGTCGATGCGCATCGCTTCGCCCGGGTGGTCCAGGACGTGCATGCCCGGCTCACCGGCGCCGATCCGCTGACCGTTCCGGCCGGACTGACCGCCGAGGCGTTGACCGGGTTGACCGTCGAGCTGACCGGGGCGTTGTCCTGGTGGCGCGCCGAGCCGTATCCCGAGCTGGACCGGCACCCGGCGGCCGACGCCGAACGGGCCCGGCTGGCCGACCTGCGCCTGGCCGCCCTGGCCGATCGGGCCCGCCTGCACCTGGCCCTGGGCCAGGAATCCACCGTGGTGGCCGATCTCGGTCCGGTCGCGCACGACCATCCGCTGCGCGAGGACCTCTGGGCGCTGTTCGCGCTCGCCCTGGCCCGGGCCGGGCGGCAGGGGGATGCCCTGCACGCGCTGCGCACCGTCCGGCAGTCCCTGGACGCCGAGCTCGGCATCGACCCGGGCCCGCTGGTGCGGGAGCTGGAACTGGCGGTCCTGCGCCAGGACGTCGTCACCGCCCGCTCGGTCCCCGGATCGGTGCCGGGAGCCGGGCCGGCTCCGGGACCCGACCCGACCGCGCTGCCGGCCGCCGTGGCGATGACCGGCCCGGTCACCGTCCGGTCCGGCGCCCCGCTCGTCGGCCGCGAACGCGAGCTGTCCGCGTTGCTGGGCGTGCTCGACGACGCCGAGGCCGGCTCCGTGCGGATCGCCCTGCTGGTCGGTGAACCCGGCATCGGCAAGACCCGGCTCACCGAAGAGCTCGGGATCCGCGCCCGCGCACGGGGTTTCGGCGTGCACGTGGGTCGCTGCTCGTCCGACGATGGCGCGCCCCCGCTGTGGCCGTGGGTCGGTGTCCTGGGCTCGCTCGCCGAGTCGCGGACCGATGACGGGCTGGCCGAGGCGGTGGCGTTGGTGCGGGCCGACCGGCCCGGCGGCGCCGACCGGTTCACCCGCTTCGAGTCCGTCGCCCGGGCCCTGGCCCGGATCACGGCCGGCGAGCGGCACCTGCTCGTGTTCGACGACCTGCACTGGGCCGACCCGTCGACCCTGGCCCTGCTGCGGCACATCACCGACACGGTCGACCGCGGCCGGCTGGCGGTGGTCGTCACGCGGCGGGCGCATCCGGCGCCGACCGGCGGGTTGGCCGAGCTCGGCGAGGCCCTGGCGCGGCGGCCGGCGGTGGGCCTGGACCTGTCCGGGTTGTCGGTGGCCGACGTCACGGCGCTCAGCGCCGCTCACCGGCCGGACGTCCCGGCGGACGGCGCCGCCCTGCGGGAGCGCACCGGCGGCAACCCGTTCTTCCTGCTCGAACTGCTGCGCGCGGCCGATCCGGCGCGGGGACCCGACCCGGGGGTCGGCGGGGTGCCGGCCGCGGTCACCGACGTCATCGCGGCGCGCGTGGGCCGGCTACCTGTTGAGCCCGGACAGGTTGGTAACGGCTGGCGTGCGGTAGGCGGGCGGTTTGCCCTTCAGCGCGGTGTGCGGCCGATGGTAGTTGTAGCGGTGCACGAACCCGGCCAGGGCGGCGGCTCGTTCGTCGTTGCAGGACCAGGCCTGGCGGTAGGCCCATTCCCGGGCCAGGGTCCGGTGGTACCGCTCGACCTTTCCGTTGGTCTGCGGTCGGTACGGTCGGGTGTACTTGTGGACCGTGGCCCCCAGCGCGGTGTTGAAGTCCTTGCCGCGGTAGCAGGAACCGTTGTCGGTCAGCACCCGGTGGATCCTCTCGATGCCGTGCGCGGCGAAGAACTCGACCGCGCGGGCCCAGAAACCGGCCGCGGTCACGGACTTCTCGTCGGCCAGTTCTTCGGTGTAGGCCAGCCGGGACCGGTCATCGATCGCGGTGTGCAGGAACGCGTACCCGGGTCGCTGACCCCGCTGGGAGGCTCGGTGGGCGTCGTTGCCCCGGCCGTGGATCCGCCAGCCGCCGCCGTCGGGGATGCGGCCGATCTTCTTCACATCGACGTGGATCAGGTCACCGGGCGCGGCCCACTCGTACCGGCGGACCGGTTCCCGCAGCTGATGGCCGGTGACGTCCAGGTCCCGCAGGCGAGAGATGCCCCGGCGCACCAGGACCCGGTGGATCGTCGACGGCGCCAGCGTGATCCCGAACTCGCGCAGCTCCGCGGCCAGCATCACCGGACCGAGCTTGAGGTGCCGCCGCAGATACTCCACGACGTCCTCGACCTGGGCGTCGACCTGGCCGGGTGAGGACACCGGGCGCGACGAGCGGTCCTGCAGGCCGGCCGGACCGTCGGCCTTCCAGCGGGCGTGCCACTTGGCCAGGGTTTGCCGGGCCACGCCGGCCTCGGCGGCGACGTGACAGATCGGCCGACCGGCATCGACGCGCTGGCACAGGCGTCGGCGTCCCTCGGGGGTCAGCGGGGCGTTACGGTGGGCCACGAGGGTCCTCCTGGTTCGGCGTGTTTGCTTGGTCGCTTCACACCTCACCAAGGGGACCCTCCCTCATGCCCGCAACCAGCCGACCCGGCGTGTCACCAATGTCCCTGGATACAACAGCTACCGGCGCCGACCCAGGAGATCCTGCGCGTGGCCGCCGTTGCCGGTCGCGCGATCGACCCGGACCTGCTGGCCGGCGCCGCGAACCTGGATCCGGATGGGGTGCTCGACGCGCTCGAACCGGCGGTGGAGGCCGGCCTGCTGGTCGTCACCGGCACCGGCGAGCTGCAATTCGGCCACGCGCTGGTGCGAGATGCCATCGAGGCCAACGACTCCGCGCTGCGCCGGCCGCGGCGGCACGCCGCCGTGGCCGGCGCCCTGCTCGATCGTGACCGCTCCGGTCACCGTCGGGCCGAGATCGCCCGGCACTGGCTGCGAGCCGGGCCGGCGCACGCCGCCCGGGCCTGGCCGGCCGCGGTCGCCGCGGCCACCGAGGCGACCGGGCTGGCCGCCCATGAGGAGGCCGCCGCCCTGCTGGCCGCCGCCCTGCACGCGCAGAGCGCCGACCGCACCACCGGCCCGGGTGACCGCTACGACCTGCTGCTGGCCCGGGCGGCGGCCTGCCGGGCCGCCGCGGACAACGAAGGGCAGCGGGCCGCCACCACCGAGGCCATCGAGATCGCCCGCCGGCTCGGTGATGTCGAGCGGATCGCGCTGGCCGGGATCGCGGCCGCCGAGGGCGGGCTGTGGTCCAACGTGCCCGAGGGGGCGCAGCACCCGGTCACCGTCGATGCCCTGCGCACCGCCGCCCGCGATCTGCCGGAGGGGGACTCACCCCTGCGCTGCCGGGTGTTCTTGGCCCTGTCCCGGGAACTGTTCTGGACGGCGCCGGGCGGTGACGGGCACCCCGCGGAGCGGGTGGCCCACGCCGAACGTGGTTTCGCCATGGCCCGCCGGCTCGGCGAACCACGGTTGCAGTCGTTCGCCTGCCGCACGCTGAGCCTGGCCGTCATGGGACCGTCCACCCTGGATCGGCGGACCGCCCTGACCGAGGAGTCCATCGAGTGTGCCCGCGCCGCCGGTGATCCCGACGGTGCGGGGGTCGGTCTGTTCTGGCGAGCCGTCCACGCCGGTGAGGCCGGACGGATCGCCGAGCGCCGGATCCCGCCGCCGAGGCGATGGAGCACGCCGACCGGCACGGCCTGCGCATGCTGCAGGTGATGCTGGGGGCCTACCAGTCCGCGTGGCTGGCACTGGAGGGCCGGTTCGAGCAGGCCGATGCCCTGCTGGCCGACAACCTGCGGCAGGCCGCACTGGCCACCTTCCCGTTCCGCACCGAGGCCGTGACGGCCGCGCGGGCCACCATTGCCTTGTGGCGTGGTGAGCCCGAGGTCACTCTGGAGCTGTTCCGCGGGCTGACCGAGGCGACCGCGACCGACACCGACACCGGGGTGTTGATCGGCCTGATCCGCAGCGGCCGGCTGGCGCCGGCCGCGGCCATGCTGGACCGGCGCCCGGTGTCGCTGGATGCCGACAGCTTCGCCGCGCCTTTTGATTTCGCGATCCTGGCCGAGGCCGCCCTGGTGGTGGGGCGGCCCGAGCTGGCCGGCCGGCTGTATCCGCTGATGCTGCCCTGGGCCGGCCGGACCGCCGCGGCCGGGACGGGCCCGCCGTTGGGACCGATCGATGCCTTCCTGGCGGCGGCGGCCGCCGCGGTCGGCGAGATCGATGTGGCCCGCCGGCACGCCGACGACGCCGCGCGGTTGTGCGCCAGCTGGCCGGCCCCGGTGGTGGCCGACTGGCTCGCCGATCTGCGCGCCCGGTACGGCTTCTGACCGGCAGCTCGGTCACCGAGCCGATCCGGAGCCGAAGATGCGCCGTTCGCGGCGCGCGTGGGCGGGCCGCAGCGCCACCCGCCAGGCCAGCGCGAGCAGGCCGGGAAACGTGCGCAGGACGGAACGCCGGACGTCCGGCGGCAACCCGTCGAGGACCCAGGACACGGCGAAGAGCTTGTCCCGCGCCGAATAGTGCGCGGCGAAGCCGGCGTCCATCCCGTGCCATTCCGCCGGCGTCACGTGCGCCTGGAGCAGCGTCATGGCCGCCGACTCCTCATGGCCCAGATGATGTCCGAGGCGCTCGGCGGTGGCGGCCACCCGCACCGCCAACGCTGCCCGGGTGTCCTCACCCGCCCCGGCGGCCAGCCGATCGAGCCCGGTGGCGCAGCCGGCCAGCAGCGGATCGATCTCCGCATGCTCGGCCTCCATGGCCAGCAGCACGGCCCGACCATCCGGGTCGCCGGCGGCGTCGACACGGGACAGGAGCAGCGGCCACAGGAGCTCATCCTCACCGGCGTGATGGTGGTGCAGGATGCGGGCGAACCGGCGCCAACGGCCCTGCAGCGCGCGCCAGGTGTCGCGCTCGTCCACCGCCGTCGTCGCCACCGCGGCCCCGAACCGGCGCAGGTCGCGGCGAAACGCATGGTGCATCAGGTACATCGGGGTCAGGTCGCACGGACCGGCGGGCGCGGCGGCCTGACCCGGGAGCCGGATCTGGGGAACGGGCGGGCAGGACGTGGGCATCGGGCGCTCCTGGGGTCGGTGGTGGTCGGCCCACCGTGCGCCCGGAGCCTTGGCCGGCACTTGAGGTGGACTTGACCCGGGGTTCGGCCGGCTTTCAGTGGTCCTTCAGCGCCTCCGTCCACACTCGGCGCCATGACCGACCTGACCGTCACCCCCGCCGTCCCGACCACCCGTCCGGCCGATCGCCGGATCGACATCCGGACCGCCATCGACCAGTACCGCACCTGCGAGCTGGCCACTCTGTCCCGCAACGGCGTCCCGATCGCCTGGCCGGCCGTCTTCGACTGGGACCCGGCCACCGACCGGATCGTGCTGACCACCTCGATCTCGTTCCCGCAGAAGGCGTTCAACATCCGTCGCGACCCCCGGGTGGCCCTGCTGTTCTCCGATCCGACCGGGACCGGGCGCACCGATCTGCCGCAGATCCTGGTCCGCGGGACGGCCGGGTGCCCGGAACAGATCCATCCCGGCACCACCGGACTCGAGCGCTACTGGCAGCGCCTGGCCCAGCGGCAACCCGCGTCCCGCACCTACGGCGCCAACCGGTTCAGCCGCCGGCTCTTCGACTGGTACTACCTGCGGCTGGTGATCACGGTGACCCCGGTGGAGGTCAGCACGGCGCCCGCGGCGGACCGGCGGCCGATGGGCGGCGCGGCCGTCGCCACGCCGGCCGACGGGGGCGCCTGGGCCCGGCTCGCGCAGGAACTGCCCGGATTCTCCGGCGCCGTGCTGGGCACCGCCGCCGACGGCGAGTTGCCGGTGTTGCGGCGGGTTCGGCTCACCCCCGCACCCGGGTCGGGCGCCTTTCTGGTCGACGACCCGGGCCCCGCGCTCACCGCCGGGCCGGCGTCGGTGCTGCTGCACCGGCACGACGACCTGCTGTGGAACCAGCGCCAGATCGGGGCGGTGGGTCAGCTGGTCCGATCCGGGGCCGGCACCTGGATGTTCCGGCCCGACCGGATGCTGCCGACGATGTTCCCGGCCAACGCGGTGGAGATGGCGCGAGTGGTGATTCGGGCCCGCCGGACCGCGAACCGCTACCTGCAGCGGCGCGGGCTGGACCGGCCGGCGATCGACTGGGCGGCCCACCGGGCGTGCGAGCAGCCCGGCGCCCAGTAGGCCTCGGTCGGCGCGGGGGGCCGTCCCGGACCGGTGCCGCCGGTGTGATCCAGGTCGTAGCGCGGCGCCCAGGCGTCTGCTAACGTCCACGTCCAAGGTCATGAGTGCCAGCAGATAGCCCCGGCTTGCTGGCCGGCAACCCTCCAACCGCGGTGGGGTGCCCCGGGTGAGGACCTGGCCGTGCGCGAGGTGCGCTCGGCAAGCGCGGGCCTCCGGTCTTCCTGGTGGTCCCACGGACCGTAGGGGTGGACCATCGTGACCATCGCACTCGAACGACCTGATCTGGCGGCCGCGCTGGCCGGCGACAACCCTTGGACCACGGAGCTTCCCGCGGCGGTCCGGCCGGCCCGTCGCGGCCCGGTGACCCACCCGCACGCCCCGGGCCTGGACCTGGTCGGCGCGCACGCCCGGGTGCCGCTGGCCACCGGCGGCACCGCCGAGTACGCCAATCTCGACCACGGCGCCTCCGCGCCGGCGCTGCGGGTGGTTCGCGACACCGTGGACGAGCTGCTGGAGCGGTACGCCAGCGTGCACCGCGGGGCCGGCTGGCACTCCAAGGTCTGCACCAGCCTGTACGAGGGCTCCCGGGAGCCGATCCGCAGCTTCGTCGGCGGGCGGGCCGACGACGCGGTGATCTTCACCCGGCACACCACCGATTCGTTCAACCTGCTCGCGCACTGCCTGCCGGCCCGGACCACCGTCGTGGTCTTCGAGACCGAGCACCACGCCGCGCTGCTGCCCTGGTCGGCCGAGCGGGCCCCGGGTCGCGACCGCCGGGTGGTCCGGCTGCCCGCCCCCGATTCCCCCGCGCACGCCGTCGCCCTGGTCGACCAGGCCCTGCGCCGGCGCGCCCCCGGGCCGGCCCTGCTGGTGATCACCGGCGCGTCCAACGTGACCGGCGAGGTGTGGCCGGTCGCCGAGCTGGCCCGGGTCGCCCGCTCCCGAGGAGCCCGCACCGCCCTGGACGCCGCGCAGCTCGCCCCGCACCGCCCGTTCTCGATCACCGACCTCGGCGTCGACTACGTCGCGCTGTCCGGGCACAAGCTCTACGCCCCGTACGGAACGGGCGCGCTGATCGGCCGGGCCGACTGGCTGGCCGCGGCCCCGCCGTACCTGATCGGCGGCGGCGCCACCGCATCGGTCCGGGACGACGCCACCGACTACAAGCCGCTGCCCGACCGGCACGAGGCCGGGTCACCCAACGTGCCCGGCACCGTGGCCCTGGCCACCGCCTGCCACGTGCTGGCCACCGCCGATCGAGAAGCCTTGGCCCAGGCCGAGACCGCACTGACCGAGACGCTGCGCCGCGGCCTGGCCGGCATTCCCGGGGTGACCGTGCACTCGCTGTTCGGCGACCGGGCCGACAGCATCGGCGTGGCCACCTTCACCATCGCCGGGCAGAAGCCCGCGGTGGTCGCCGCCGCCCTGTCCGCCGAGCACGGCATCGGCGTGCGCGACGGCGCGTTCTGCGCCCACCCGCTGGTGCGCAAGCTGCTCGGCGCGGCCGGCTGCGCCGACGCCGAGAACGGCCAGGCTCTGCGCGCTTCGGTCGGGCTGGGCACCACCACCGAGCACGTGCAGCGGCTGGTGCAGGCGGTCGAGTCGATCGCTGAGCGCGGCCCGCGGTTGCGCTACGTGGTGCGCGACGGCCGGCCGGTGCCGGCGGTGGACGGCCGCGAGCTGCCGATCATCGCCCCCTGGCAGCGGTAGGACGCTCGGGCTGTTCCGGCCGCCGCCGGGCTGATCGGCGGCCGGTCAGCCCGGTAGGGCGCAGCCGACCGGCAGTTCCAGCCGGTGGGCCGCCAGCAACGCCTCGTCGGCCAGGATGTCGCGGGTCGGGCCGTCGGCGACGATCCGCCCGCCGTTCAGGATCACCGACCGCGGGCACAGCTGCAGCGCGTACAGCAGGTCGTGGGTGACGATCACCGTGGACAGCCCGAGGGTGAGCACGATGTCGGCGAACTCGCGACGGGCCAACGGGTCCAGGTTCGACGATGGCTCGTCCAGGACCAGCACGGTCGGGTCCATGGCCAGCACGGTGGCGGCGGCGACCCGGCGACGCTGGCCGAAACTGAGGTGGTGCGGTGCCCGGTCGGCGAACGGCGTCATGCCCACGGCCTGTAGCGCGGCCTGCACCCGACGGTCCAGCTCGGCTCCCCGGTAGCCCAGATTGCGGGGACCGAACGCGACGTCGTCGCGGACGGTGGGCGAGAAGAGCTGATCGTCGGGATCCTGGAACACGATGCCGACCCGCCGCCGGATCTCCCGCAGGGAGTTCTTGGCCGCACTCACCCCGTCCACCCGGACCGTGCCGGCGCCGGCCAGCAGCGTGCCGTTCAGGTGCAGCACCAGGGTGGTCTTGCCGGCGCCGTTAGGACCCAGGATGGCGACCCGCTCCCCCGGCGTGACCGTGAGGTTCACCCCGAACAGCACCTGCCGGCCGTCGGGATAGGCGAAGGCCAGATCCCGCACCTCGAGCCTCCCGGTCATGCCGCCGCCCGGACCGCGACGGCACAGATCAGGCCCGCGGCCACCGGCGCGGTCAGCGCGGCGACCCAGGCCCGGCGGGCCGGCGCCGCGTCCGCACCCGCCGTCGCCGGCCGGTCGGGTCCGAGGCCGTACCCGCGGGCCAGCATGGCGATGTAGACGCGCTCACCGCGCTCGTAGGCCCGGACGAACAGGGTGCCCGCGGTCCGGGCGATGCCCATGACCTGCCACAACCACCGCGGATCGTCCCCGCGGGACTGCCGCGCGATCCGCATCCGGCGCAGGTCGTCGGCCAGCACCTCGCCGTAGCGAACCATGAACCCGGCGATCCCGACGACCGGTCTGGGCACCCGCAGGCGTTCCAGCGCGTGCAGCAGCTCCGGCACGGTGGTGGTCGCGGTCAGCAACGAGGTGGCGGCCACCCCGAGGGTGCCCTTGACCACGATGTTCCAGGCCCCCCACAGTCCCGGTTCGGACAGGCTCAGGAATCCGACCTGGACGAACGGACCCCCGCCGACCAGTGGCAGGAACACGGCGAAGGCCAGGAATGGCACCTCGATCACCAGCCGGCGGACCCACCGGCCCAGCGGCACCCGCGCGGTGACCGCGATCAGCACCAGGATCAGCCCGTCCGCGACGAACGCCCAGACCGCCGCCCGCGGGGTGGCGACCACCGCGAACACGAACAGCACGGTGGCGACGAGTTTGCACTCCGGCGCCAGCCGGTGCACCCCGGAGTCGGCGTGCACGAAAAACACGTGGCGGTGCGCCACCTCGTCGGCCACCGGGATCACCCTGCCGGCGTCGCCGTGCGGCGACGGGCTCGACGGATGGCCAACCCGACCCCGCCGGCCAGCACGAAGCACAGCAGGACGCCGATGACCCCGGACAGCCCGGTGGACAACCAGGGCGTCTGCACTCCGGCCACTCCGTAGTCGGCCAGCGGCGCGTCGGCCATGGCGTGGGCGGTGGCCTGGGCCTCGAAGCCCTGGTCGATGGCCACCCGTTCCAGCCCGTCCGGTGCGGAACTGGCCAGCGGGCTGACGAAAAAGGCCAGGATCAAGGCGATCCCGACACCCGGCAGCACGAACCAGGTGAGCGACCGGCGGCTCATGCGGACGATCCCCGGGTGCTCGCCGCGGGGCCGGTGGGATCGACCGTGCCGACCAGCAGCGCCGGTCGCAGATCCCGGGCACCGTAGACCAGATCGGGTCGGGTCGCCAGGACCGCGCCCACGGTCAGCCCGGTGATGATGGCCTCGCCGATCCCGATCAGCATGTGCACCCCGATCATCGCCACCGCGACCGTGCCCAGCGGGGCACCCCCCTGCCCGCCGAGCGCGTAGTAGCCGACGAACACGACGCTGGCCAGCACCACGCCGCACCAGGCGGCGACCGCGGACGCGGTGACCACGGCGGAGCGCTTGGCGGGCAGCAGCTTCCGGATGAGCAGGAAGATGCCGTAGCCACCAAAACAGGTGGTGTAGCCCATCAGGATGATGTTCAGGCCGAGCGCGGTCAGGCCACCGTCGGCGAACACCAGCGCCTGGACGATGAACACCACCGACATGGCCAGGCTGCCGACCCACGGCCCGACCAGCACGGCGGCCAGGCAGCCGCCGAGCAGGTGCCCGCTGGTGCCGCCGGCGACCGGGAAGTTGAGCATCTGCAGGGCGAAGATGAAGGCTGCCACCAGGCCGGCCAGCGGCACCTGCCGGTCATCCAGATCGGCCGCGGCCTTGCGCACCGAGACGACGATCAGCCCGGCCGCGATGACCCCGCCGGCCAGCGAGACCGGTGCGTTGATGAAACCGTCAGGAATATGCATGGACGCCTCCTTTGGCGTTCGCTCCGGCGTACTTCTGGGCCACCCGGTCCAGGGAGGCCAGATCGGGCACGACCTCGACCCGGCTGCACAGCGATTCGTAGACCGGCATGTCGGATCCGGCCAGCACCCAGGAGTACCGCGCCTCGGGGGTCAGCCAGATCACCTCCCGGGCCCGCCGGGACAGCTCCTCCAGGGCCTCGGGATGGGGGTCCTTGCCGTTGCCGCGGCCGTCACCCAGGATGAGCACCGTGGTGCGCCGGTTGATCTCGCTGCCGTACTGCTCCAGGAAGCTGACCAACACCTGGCCGTAGTCGGAATTGGCGTCCACGTCGAGGATGTCGCCGCCCATCAGCAGGCCGAGCGCGTCCTCGACGCCATGGTCGGCGAACACGTCGGTCACCTCGGCGACCTGGTCGACGAAGGCGAACGTGCGCACCCGCGGCACCAGCCGCTGCAGGCCGTGCACGACCTGCAGGGTGAAGCGGGTGCTCAGCCGGACCGACAGGCTGACATCGGCGAGAATGACCAGCCGGGGCCGGTCCTGGGCCCGGACCACCGACACCGGGCGGAACGGGATGCCCTCGTACCGCATGCTCTGCCGCATGGTGCGGGCCGAGTCGATCTTGCCCCGCGCGCCCGGGCGACGGCGGTGGGTCAGCGCGCCGCTCATCGACCGGACCAGCTCGCGCAGCGTCTCCTCCAGCCGGGCCCGGTCGGCCTCCGAGATCGCCTGCACCGCGGCCTGCCGGGCCGGTTCGGCGCCCTCGACGGCCTGCTCGCGCAGCGCGGCGAAAGCGGCCAGGTGCTTGCGCAGCATCTCCGGCAGCTTGTCCAGGATGCCGGCCACCTGGGTCCGCAACTGGGCCAGCACCTCGGGCGGCAGCTCGGGGTCCTCGCCGGCGGCCAGCCAGTCCATCAAGGCCGCCTCCTCGGCGACGGACAGGTTGGTGTCCAGCTTGGCTCCGGTCGCCGTGGTCAGCTCGTGCGGCATCGTCGCGCCATGCAGGTGGCTGGTCTCGATCTGCACCCGCGGGGCGGCCGAATCGGTGGTCGGGCGGTCGGCCGAGAGCACCATCTCGTCGCTCAGGGCGGCCAGGTCCACCTTGTCGGCCTCCTGGTGCAGGTTGTACTGCTGGGCCATGTCCTTCGGGTCGAAGTACCGGCGGATGTCCTTGGGCTTGTCGTGACTGTGGCCGAAACCCGGCGTCTGGGAGGGCTCCTCGGTCAGCGTGAAATTCTTCAGCGCACCCTCGTCGACCAGGTCGTCGTGCGCGTGCGAATGGGTGTCCGGCTCGGCGGTCCAGACCGGCTGCAGGGAGAAGAAGGCGTCGAAGACGGTCTCGAAGCTCTCCCGATCCCGCCGGTCCTTGATCAGCGTCACCAGCAGCGCCCCGCGCAGCGTCTCCCGGTCGGCCAGCACGCCCGGCTGAGTGGCGGCGGTGACCGCGTCGACCACCTCGGCCACCGAGACCCGGACCCCGGCCAGCCGGAGGAACCGGACGAACCGGTGGATGGTCTCCTGCATGGCCGGTCCTACAGGGCGCGGCGACGGCCGAGGCCGGCCGCGAAGGAACGCTTGCCCCGGTCGGCGGTGACCGTGGCCACGGGCACCGGCTCGGGCACCAGGTCCTCGCCGTCGGCCGCGTACGGCGGTGTTCCGTAGTGGCCCGGCCCGTGCCGGCCGGGCTTGTCCTTCTCGGCCCGCCGGGCCACGCCGACCTCGTCGGAATCGTGGGGGTGGCTGGGCCCGTGGTCGTCGTGGCTGTGCTCGTGGTCGCCGTCCGCATGACTGTGCGAATGACCGCCGTGCGCGTGCGAGTGGCCGTGACCGTGCTCGGGCCGGTGCTCGGGTACCACCGCGTTGGGGTCGACCAGCTTCGGCAGCGCCTTGATCGCCCGGGCGTGGTCGCGCTCGTACTTGACCACGACGGACACGGTGTCGGCCAGGATCGTCGCGTCCAGTTCCTGCGCCCCCAGCACGGCCAGCGTGCGGGCCCAGTCGATGGTCTCGGAGATGCTGGGCGCCTTACGCAGTTCCAGTTCCCGCAGGCCGCGGACCACCTGCACCAACTGGGTGGCCAGCGCGTCGGACAGCCCGGTCTCCTTGCTGCGCAGGATCTCCAGCTCCCGGTCGGCGTCCGGGTAGTCCAGGAACAGATGCAGGCAGCGGCGCTTGAGCGCGGCCGACAGATCCCGGGTGTTGTTGGAGGTGAGCAGGACCAGCGGCGCCGTTCCGGCCGCGAACGTGCCCAACTCGGGGATGGAGATCTGGTACTCGCCCAGGGTCTCCAGCAGCACCGCCTCCAGGGCCTCGTCCGCCCGATCGACCTCGTCGATCAGCAGGACGGCCGGTTCCTGCCCGTGGATGGCCTCGAACAGCGGTCGCGGCGCCAGGAACCGCTCGGAGAAGAACACCGAGTCGTGCTTGGCCAGCAGGTCCACCGCTGATTCCAGATCACTTGCCTCGGCGACGATCTCACCGATCTTGTCGCGCAGCAGCTGGGTGTAGAGCAGCTGCTTGCCGTAGTCCCAGTCGTACAGGGCCTTGGTCTCGTCCTGCCCCTCGTAGCACTGCAGGCGCACCAGCCGGCGCCCGGTGATCAGGCTGATCGCCTTGGCCAGCTCGGTCTTGCCCACACCGGCCGGCCCCTCGAGCAACGCCGGGCGGTCCAGCTGCATCATCAGGAACACCGTGGTGGCGACCCGACGGTCGGGGATGTAGCCGTGCTCGGCCAGTGCGGCACTGACGTCGTCGACAGTGGCGAAAGTACTCACGGGGGCTCCTGGGTTCGGCCGGCGCGGCCCGGTCCCGGGCTGGGGACCGGGCCACGCCGGCACGCTGATGGGTGGTGCGGGCGAGAACGTCGCGTTAGCTGAGCAGATCGTCCAGGTCGCCGTTCATGCAGTGCTCGACGACCGGGCGCACGGTGTCGAAGGTGCACTCCTTGGCGTTGCCCGGGGTGCAGGCATCGCCCAGGATGTGGTTGGTGATCCGGTCGACATCGGCCTTGTCGCCCTTGATGACCGGGGCCTTCTTGTAGTACTCGGTCGGACCCTGGCCCAGCCGGTTCTTGGAGTACGAGTCCTGCTTGACGTCGACGAACTTCTCCGGGATGCCGACGTCGCGCAGCAGCCGGATGCCGGCGGCCAGCGCGGCCTCGGCGGCCTGCACGTCGGTCATGCCGTGGGTGTCCACGCCCATCGCCTGGGCGATATCGGCGAACCGCTTGTAGTGGGTGGGCATGTTGAACGCCCACACCCGGGGCAGGGCGATCGCGTTGTTGAGCCCGTGATGGGTGTCGTAGAACGCGCTGATCGCGTGCGAGGTGGAGTGGATGATTCCCAGGCCGCCGGAGTTGAAGGCCTGCGCGGCGATGTACTGCGCGTACATCATGCCTTCGCGGCCGGCCAGATCGGTCGGGTTCCAGGTGGCCTGACGCAGGTTCTCCGCGGTCAGTTTGATCGCCCGGATCGCGTTGCCCAGCGACGGCTCGAAGTTCAGCCGGGACACGTACGGCTCGCTGGCGTGGGCCAGCACGTCGAAGCCGCACTGCGCGGTGTAGTCGATCGGGCAGGTGTAGTACAGGGTCGGGTCGTCGATGGCCAGGGTGGCCACCGCGGCGTCGTCGAAGGCGACGTACTTGTGCGGGTTGTTCGGGTCGGTCGTGGTGTCGGTGATGACGTAGGCCCAGGACGTCTCCGAGCCGGTACCGGCGGTGGTGGAGATGGCGATGTGCGGGGGGTTCCGCGGGTTCTCGGACTTGTTGAAGCCCTCGAAGTCGTTGACGTTGCGGCCGTCGTGCGCGACCGAGATCCGGGCGCCCTTGCAGGCGTCGTGGCTGGACCCGCCGCCGATGGAGATGAAGCTGTCGCAGTCGTTCTCCTGGTACAGGGCGACCGAGTCCATGACGTTGTAGTCCTTGGGGTTGGACTCCACCTGGTCGTAGAGCACCGCCTCGATGCCGTGCCACTTGAGCGAACCCATCAACTGCTCGACCAGACCGGAACCACGCAGCCCGGAGGTCATCACCAGCGGCTTGCGAAAGCCCAGCTTGATCGCCTCGGGTCCGACCATCTCGAACGCACCCGGCCCGAGCATGGCCCGGGGGAACGGGTGAAACTCCTTGATGGGGAACGGCTTGAGCAGTTCTTCGACCTTCATGGTCACTCCTCTTTCACGCAGGCGACATCGCCTGGCGGACACCGGATTGGATGGCCTCGAAGCCCGCAGCCGGCGCTTGCGAAGACAGCACTGACGCTACGACCGGGTTCCGGCCGGCGGAAGGCCTGACCGGTGAAACCGTCCGATCGGACGTGATACCTGGCCAAATGGACAGGTGCGGGCTGGTCGGCGGGTGAGGCGGCCGGCGCCGCACGGACTCTCATCGGAGCATATGGTCCGACGTGGGCGACACCAGTGCCACTCGGCACCCCAGCGGGGCCGCCAAACGCAGGCAAAGGCCAGGAGGCATGAAGCCTCCTGGCCTTGCGTGCCGCGGCGGGGCGGTCGGTCAGACCTCGACCGCGCCCAGGGTCCGTTCGAAGCCCGGCGGGATGACCAGATCGGCCGGCGAGAGATCGTGAATCGTCGAATGTCCCAGGCCCAGCACGGCGGAATCGATTCCCCCGCGCAGGATGTCCAGGACGTTTTCCACTCCGGCCTGACCGTTGGCGCCCAGCCCCCACAGGTAGGCCCGGCCGATCATCACCGCCCGCGCGCCCAGGGCGACCGCCTTGACGACGTCGCTGCCCCGGCGAATCCCGCCGTCGAGCACGATCTCGACCCGATCGCCGACCGCGTCCACGATCGCCGGCAGCGCCCGGATCGAGGCCGGAGTGCTGTCCAGGTTGTTGCCACCATGATTGGACACCGAGATCGCGCTGACACCGGCCGCGACCGCGTTGCGGGCGTCGTCGACCCGGCAGATGCCCTTGAGCATCAGCGGACCGCCCCACAGTTCGACCAGCCAGGCCACGTCGTCCCAGGTGGGCGGCGGGGTCTGCATCCACTCGTAATAGACGCCGAAGAAGGTGGGAGCGCTCTGCCCCGGGTCGGTCAGGTTCGGCACGGTCAGGTCGGGGATCGTCAGCGTCTTGCCGAACGACCACAGCCACCGCGGGTGGGTGATCGCCTCCGGCGCGTAGTCCCACATCGCTTTCAGGTTGACCTTTTCCGGGATCTTCGGGCTGCCCCAGTCCCGGCCCATGGAGAACGACCAGTCCAGGGTCAGGATCAGGCCCTTGGCCCCGGCCGCCCGGGCCCGCTCGACCCGCTGCCGGATCTGGTCCCGGCTGCCGGACCAGTAGACCTGGAAGAACGTCTGCGGGTTGGCCGCGATGACCTCCTCGATGGGTTTGCTGGCGTACGAGCTCAGCCCCATCGCAGTACCCCGGGCGGCGGCCGCTCGGGCCACCGCCACCTCACCGTCCGGGTCGACCGCCTGGACGCCGGTCGGCGAGATGATCACCGGCAGTGAGATCTCCTGGCCCATCACGGTGGTGGCCAGATCCCGCTTGGCCGAGAGTCCGGCCACGTGCGGGGCGAAGCCCAGCTCACCGAACGCGGCCTGGTTGTCGGCCACGGTCAGGCCCTTCTCCGAGCCTGCGACCAGCGCCAGATACACCGACTTGGGGAGGCGTTTCTTGGCGCGCCGTTGCGCTTCGGCAACGGTTTCGAACCACTTGTTACCCACAGCGAGGCCTTTCTTCCAGCGGACGGAATCGGAGCAGTGCTGGCCGCGGGGTCGGCTATCCGCCGACGGCGGCCCGGTCCCGCGCCGGCGCCAGACCCGCGAGCGGGTTCTCGTCGCAACTGCGGGAGGGACGGGTCTTGAGGGTGAGCATCACCGGGCCATTGCGCAGCGCCTTGCTGTGCGAATGGTCCTCCGAGGGTTTGGGCGAGCGTCCGGGTTCGATCTTGGACAGTGCGATCTCACCGAACCCCTTGACGCACTCGGGGTCCGGGCCGTCCAGCGGCAGCCCGGTGAAGAACTTGGCGGCCATGCACCCACCCCGGCAGGCGTCGAAGGCCGAGCAGGACGCGCAGGCGCCGCCGCTCTGTGGCTTGCGCAGTTCGGTGAACAGCTCCGACTCGCGCCACACCCCGGCGAAACCCCCGGGCGAGCGGACGTTTCCGGCCAGGAAGGACTCGTGGATGGCGAACGGGCAGGCATAGACGTCGCCGACCGGGTCGATCAGGCAGACGACGCGGCCGGCCCCGCACAGGTTCAGGCCGGGCAGCGCCTCGCCGTAGGCGGCCAGGTGGAAGAAGGAGTCCCCGGTCAGCACGTTCTCCCCGTTGGCCACCAGCCAGTTGTAGAGCTCGCGCTGTTGGGCGGCGGTGGGATGCAGCTCGTCCCACACGTCGGCGCCCCGCCCGGACGGGCGCAGCCGGGTCAGCCGCAACTGGGCCCGGTAGCGATCGGCGATGGCCTTGAACGCGTCCAGCTGGTCCAGGTTCTGCCGGGTGCAGACAACCGAGATCTTGAAGCCGACCATGCCGGCGGCGGCCAGGTTCTCCATCGCGCGGATGGCGGTGTCGAACGAACCCCGGCCCCGCACATAGTCGTTCACCTCGGCGGTCGCCCCGTCCAGGGAGATCTGCACGTCCACGTAGTCGCTGGCGGCCAGCCGCTGCGCCGCCTGCTGGTCGATCTTGATCCCGTTGGTGGAGAACTTGACGCCGACCTTGTGGGCGGTGGCGTAGTCGACCAGCTCCCAGAAGTCCGGCCGCACCGTCGGTTCGCCGCCGCCGATGTTGACGTAGAAGACCTGCATCCGCTCCAGCTCGTCGATCACGGCCTTGCACTCGGCGGTGCTCAGCTCGCGCGGATCGCGCCGCCCGGAGCTGGACAGGCAATGGGCGCAGGCCAGATTGCAGGCGTAGGTCAGCTCCCAGGTCAGGCAGATCGGCGACTGCAGGCCCAGGGCGAAGTGCTCGACCAGCGGCAGGACGGCAGTGGTCATGACGCGCGCTCCCTGATGGTGTCGGTCGTGGCCAGAGTGGCCAGCGCCCGTTCGAACATGGTCAACCGAACCGGATCGGTGATGCCGGCCGCGCGCAGGGCGGCGGCGGCCGTCGGGTGGTCGGCCAACGAGCGGACCACGCGCACCAGGTCCGGGTCCTTGAGGAAGGACAGCCGCCTGGTCTTGAACGAATAGAGCAGGGCCCCGAACGGCTCCGGCCGGACCTCGACCGCCGGGTGGAGTTCATAGGGCAGTTCCGGCACGAAGGGAACCGGCGCCCCGGTCGGCGCCCCCATCGAGACAGCACTCATCGTCGAACCTCGCTTCTCGGGAATGCACCGACACGACCAACGGGGCCGCGAAGGGCCGGACCGGCATCGACCGGCCCCGGCCCGTCACGGCCGACCGGGCCGGCCTAGTAGACCCCGCACATTCCGTCGATGGACACGTCCTCGACCAGCAGGTCGCTGGTCACCAGCGGGGCCTCCGGCGCACTCTCCGCGCTCGTCGAAACCTTCTCGTCGACAATGACTTCCGGCATGACCAACCTCCATGGTCCGATACTGCGGGGGATGACAACGGCAGTGCTCCGTGCCACAATCGACGGTATTGGCACCCAGTGCCACTGTCAACTGTCCGAAGGTATAGGTGACGGCGTGGTTCACCGATCGGCTCCGGCCCCGACCGCCGCGGTCGCCCCGGCGGGTCCCGCCGCTCCCGGCCGGCCGGCGGCGACCAGCCGCGGCGAGCTGGAGCGCATCTGCCTGGAGATCTTTTCCGAGCGGGGTTTCGAGGTGACCTCGGTCGACGAGATCGCCGCCGCCGCCGGCATCGGCCGGCGCACGTTCTTCCGGTACTTCAAGTCCAAGAACGACGCGGTGTGGGGCGAGTTCGACAGCCAGTTGGCGGCTTTCGCGCACTGGTTCGCCCACTGCCCGCCGGAGCTGACCGTGGTCCAGGCGATCCGGGCCGCCGTGATCGACTTCAATTCCTTCGACCGGCCGGCCACCGAGTCGCTGCGCACCCGGATGCGGCTGATCCTGAGTTCGCCTTCCCTGCAGGCCTATTCGACGCTACACTACGCAGCCTGGCGCGATGTGGTCGCTCGATTCGCCGCCGGTCGGCTGGGGCTGGACCCGGATGACCTGATTCCGCGAACCCTGGGCCACCTGGCCCTGGGCGCGGCGTTGTCGGCGTACGAGCAATGGTTGGCCGACGACGGCGCCGAACTGATCGAGTTGCTGCACCAGTCGCTGGCCCTGCTCGGCTCTCCCGACGGCGAGGTACCCCCATGACCACCGCACTGGACCCCGAAGACGGGGCCCGGCCGTTCGCGATCGTCACCGGCGCGGCCCGCGGCATCGGGGCGGCCACCGCCGCCCGGCTCGCCCGGGACGGGTTCGACCTGCTGCTGATCGACCGGGCGGCCGCCGACCTGCACGCGGCCGTCGAGTACCCGTTGGCCACCGCCGACGACCTGGAGCGGACCGCGCAGGCCTGCCGGTCGGCCGGCGGCCAGGTGCTCACGGCCACCGCCGATGTGCGCCACGAGGACGCGCTGGCCGGCGCCGTCCGGCAGGTGCCGGCCGGTCGGCTGCGGGCGGTGGTCGCGGTGGCCGGCATCATCGGCGCGGCCCGCCCGGCCTGGGAGTACACCCGGGCCGAGCTGGCCCTGGACCTGGACACCAACTTCTACGGCGTGGCCAACCTGGCCCGGGCGGCGGTGCCGCTGCTGCTGACCGCCCCCAAGGGCACCGGCCGGTTCGTCGCCGTCGTCTCGGTCGCCGGTCAGGTCGGGCTGCCCCGGCTGGCCGCCTACGTCGCGTCCAAACACGCAGCTCTGGGCTACCTCCGCTCCCTGGCCGCCGACCTGGGCGAGTTCGGGGTGACCGCCAACGCGATCCTGCCGGGCAGCACCCGGACCACCCTGCTGGAACGCAGCGCGCAGATCTACGGACTCACCGACATCGAGCAGTTCGGCCCGTCCCAACGACTGGGCCGGCTGATCGAACCGGCGGACGTGGCCGCGGCCGTCAGTTGGCTGTGCGGACCGGACGCCGGCGCGGTCACCGGGACCGAGCTGCGGGTCGACGCCGGGTTCGTCGGATGAGCCGGCCGAGCGGGGCGGCGGGGCGGGCGGTGGCCCAACGGTGGCGGCTCGGGCCGGGCACCAGCTGGCTGGATCGCACCACGCTGGCCGGCGGCGCGCCGTACCGGGTGATCACGATGACCGACCGCGGCGCCGACATCGTCCGGGAGCTGCTCGACGGACGCCCGCGACCCCCCGAGCCGGCGGCCGTCGAGGAACTGGTGCGCCGGCTGCGCACCGCCGGGCTGCTCGTCGCCCCCGCCCCGGCGGCCGCCGGCCACGACGGCGTCACCGTCGTCATTCCGGCCCGGTCGGCGGCCGGTCCGGTGCGCGAGCTCCTGGCCACCCTGCCGGCCGATCTGCCGGTCATCCTGGTCGACGACGGCTCCCCCGATCCGCTCGCTGGACTGGCCGACGAACGCCCCGGCCTGCAGGTGCTGCGGCACGAACGGTTCCGCGGCCCGGCCGCCGCCCGCAACGCCGGTGCCGCCCTGGCCCGCACCCCCTGGATCGCGTTCCTGGACGCCGACACCATCCCCGACCGGCAATGGATCGGCGCGCTCAAGGCGCACCTGACCCAGACCGCCGACACCGGTGGCGCGGCCGGCGATCCCGGCCCCCGGGTGCTGCTGGCCGCGCCGCAGATCGTCCCGCTGCCCGGCACCGGGTCCGGCGGCTGGTTCGAAGAACGCGTCTGCGCGCTGGATCTCGGTGCCGACCCCAGCGATGTCGGTCCCGGCCGGGCGGTGTCGTACGTGCCCAGCGCGGCGATGCTGGTCGACGCCGAGGCGTTCCGCCGGGCCGGCGGCTTCAACGAGGCCATGCATGTCGGTGAGGACGTCGACCTGGTCTGGCGGCTGCTCGAGCAGGGCGCCGTGCGGTACTACCCGACCGTGCACGTCGCCCACCGGCCGCGCGGCACCCTGACCGCCGCGCTGAACCGGCGCCGGCTCTACGGCACCGGCGCCGCCGACCTGGCCGCCAAGCATCCCGGCGCGCTGCAGCACCTGGACGTGTCGATCTGGTCCTTGGGCCCGTGGCTGCTGGCCGTGTTGGCGCAACCGGCCCTGGGCGTCGCGGCGGCCGCCGTCACCGCCGTCATCGCGCCCTGGGGCATGCCCGAGCTGTCTCCCGCGCACGCCCGCAAGCTCGCCGCCCTGGGACACCTGCGGGCCGGGGCCGCCCTGGGCCGCTGGCTGATCCGTCCGATGCTGCCGGTCACCCTGCTGGTCGGCCTGCTGCGACCGCGGGTGGGCCGGCGGTTGGCCGTCGCGGCCGCAGCCGGGCTGGCCTATCAGGTGGCCAAGGACGTCCGGGCGGGCGCCGGCCGCACCGGCCCGGCCCAGCGGGACCCGGGCCGCATCGGCCTGGTGCGGCTGGCCGCCGAGACCCTCGTCGCGCACGCGCTGGACGATGCCGCCTACAGCCTGGGCGTCTGGCAGGGGGTGCTGCGCCACCGCAATCCGGAGCCGGTGCTGCCCCGGGTGCGCGATCTGCCGCGGTGGCGGCGCCGGCGGACCGTCGGCTCGTCATGAACGGCCTGGAACCGCTGGCCGCGGCCACCTGGCCCGAGGTCGACCGCTCACCCCGACGTGTATTGCTGCTGCCGCTGGGCTCCACCGAACAGCACGGACCGCACCTGCCGCTCTCGACCGACACGGTCATCGCCACCCGGCTGGCCCAGTGGGCCCACGCCCGGCGACCCGAGGTCGGCCTGGCCCCGGTGATGCCCTACGGCGCCAGCGGCGAGCACGCGCACTTCCCCGGCACCCTGTCCATCGGCACCGAGGCACTGGCCACCGTGCTGATCGAGTTCGTCCGGCACGCCGCCGGCAGCTGGCGGCACGTGCTGGTGGTCAACGGCCACGGCGGCAACGCCGATGCGCTGCGCCGGGCGGTCGAGGTGAGCAGGTACGAGGGCCGCTCGCTGCACGTGCACCACGCGGCCAGCGCCGGACCGCGGGCCGACCCGCACGCCGGCGATCGCGAGACCAGCCTGATGCTGCACCTGGACCCCGACCGGGTGCGGATGGACCGGGCGGTGCCGGGCCAGACCGCGCCGATCGCCGAGCTGATGCCCCGGATCAGCACCGATGGCATCCGCGCGGTCAGCCCCACCGGCGTCCTGGGCGAACCCACCGGCGCCGACGCGGAGGAGGGCCGGCGGGTCTTCGCCGAGATGGGCGGCCGGCTGCTGGCGACCATCGCGCGGCTGCTGGCCCCGGACTGACCTGCCCGAATGGGTAGGTCGACCCTGTCCGTCCAGCGGTTCGCACCCGCCGCCGGGGCCCGTAGCGTGCAGGCAGCCGGCAGGTGGTCGGCCGGGTGGGCGAGCGGTGGGCCGGGCGGGAGCACGATGAACCGATCGACCGGAGAACGACCGGGGACGGCCGCGGGGACGTACGATTCGACCGGCCGACGGGAGACGATGTTCCGGCCGATCGGCCCCGACCGAGCCGCCACCGACATCGACATCGACATCGACATCGACATCGATGCAGCGCCATGACAACGGCTGGTCGGACGGAGGTGGGCATGGTCGCCATCGGGCACAAGGAAGTGATCCGGACGCATACGCACGCTGCAGGCGCCACCCCGCCCCGCCCGTCGCCGGTGGTCAAGTTCCACGCCCCTGAGGTCGTCTTCGGCCTCGGCGCGCTGGCCGAGGCCGGCTTCGCCGCGGCCCGGCTCGGCGCCCGGCGCCCGTTCGTGGTCACCGACGACGGTGTGCACGACGCCGGCTGGGTGCACCAGCTGCTGGTCCACCTGCGCGGCGCCGGGCTGGACCCGGTGGTCTGGCGCGGCATCACCCCCAATCCCAAGGACGTCGAGATCACCCAGGGGTACGAGCAGTACCGGGAGTCCGGGTGCGACGTTCTCATCGGCATCGGTGGCGGGTCGGCGATGGACGCGGCCAAGGGCATCGCCATCCTGTCCGGCAACGGCGGCTCGATCCTGGACTACGCGGGTGTCGACCAGGTCACCCGGCCCATCCCGCCGCTGCTCATGATCCCCACGACATCCGGTACCGGCGCTGATGTCTCGCAGTTCTGCATCGTCACCGACACCGAGAGCGCGGTGAAGATCACCATCATGGGCCGGGCCCTGGTGCCCGACATCTCGATCACCGATCCACGGTTGCTCACCACCATGCCCGAATGGCTGGCCGCGGCCACCGGTCTGGACGCGCTCACCCACGGCATCGAGTCGTTCGTCTCGCTGGCCCACAACCCGCTCGCCGACGGGCACGCGCTGTCCGCGGTCCGGCTGGTCAGCCACTACCTGCCGGCCACCATCCAGCGCCCCGAGGATCTCGGGGCCCGTACCCAGATGGCGCAGGCCAGCCTGGAGGCCGGGCTGGCCTTCACCAACGCCATCCTCGGCGCCACCCACGCCATGAGCCACCAGGTGGGCGGGCTGCTCGACCTGCCGCACGGGGTGATCAACGGAATCCTGCTCCCGCACGTCATCGGGTACAACGCGCAGACGATCCCCGACCGCTTCCGCGACCTGGCCCTGGCCGTCGGGCTGCCGGTGGCCGGCGCACCGCCCGAGGAGGTCGCCGGCCTGCTCTCGGCCTACGTGCGGCGGTTGGGCGACGAGGTCGGGGTGCCGCGCGGGCTGCGCGACATCGGCGTCAGCGACGAGGACATCCCCCGGCTGGCCCAGTCCACCCTGCAGGATGCGTGCCTGTCCACCAATCCCCGGAGCGCCGACGCCGTCGACATCGAGGGCCTGCTCCGGGCCGCGATGTGACGGCGGCCGCCGGCATGAACGACCATTCTCGCGGCGAGCCACCGGATCTGGCCCTGCTCACCGGGGTCCGGTCCGGAAAGCGTTCGTACTACCGGGAGTTCATCCGCACCGACGAGGGGCCCCGCTCGCTGCTCGAGGAGGTGGCCCGGACCGCCGGCGACCACCTGTCCGCGCCCTGGGTGGTGCTGGCCCTGTGCGACGGCAGCCTGACCCGAGCCCGCCCCCGGTTCGTCGCCGTCGACGGAACCGGTCGGGCGATCGAGGACGCGGACCTGCTCGAGGTGGTCCGGGCGGAACTGCAGGCCATCAGATCCGGTTCGGTCGAACCGACCGAACCGGACACCTCGTTGATCCGGGTGCGGATGACGCTGGAGGGTCAACTGGTCGGCGGCCTGGTCGCCATTCACGACCTGCCCGCCCCACCGGAACCCGGTGACCTGTCGGTGTTGCGGGTGCTGGCCAACCAGGCGGCGGTGGCCCTGCACACCTCCGAGCAGTACCAGGCCGGGCTGGAGCTGCACCAGCGGGCCCGGCGGCTCTACGACGAGGCGACCGAGCAGAACCGCAATCTGACGTTGCGCACCAACGAGTTGCGGGCCACCGAGCAGCGGCTGGTGGCCGCGCGGCAACGCGAACTGCTGGACGCCGAACGGCACCGGATCGCCCGCGAACTGCACGACAGCGTGAGCCAGTTCGTGCTCAGCGCCGGCATGGCGGTGGAGATGGCCCGCGGCGACGCGGCCGACCTGGGCCCGGCCGGGGCCGACCTGGCCAAGCAACTCGACCGCGCGAAACACCTGACCCAGGAAGCGATCCAGCAGTTGCGGGACGCGATCTACGCGCTGCACCACGCGGCCAGCGGCGAGTCCCCGGCGACGCTGCCGGAGCTGATCTCGGAGCTGGCCGGGCACTACCGGCCGCGGCTGCAGGTCCAGGTGCGGGTCGAGGGCGGGGCTACCCCGATCGATCCCCGGGCCGACCACGAGCTGGTCCGGATCGCCGGCGAGGCACTGTTCAACGTGGCCACCCACACGCAGGCGCAGCGCGCGGTGATCCGGCTGCGCTACCGCCCCGACCTGCTGGTGCTCAGCATCGCCGACGACGGCACGGGTGATCCGGTCACGCTGAGCCGGCTGCTGCGCATCGAACGGGCCGCGATGACCGACGGCCGGCACCGGGGCCTGGCCAACATGGCCGTCCGGGCCGAGAAGGTCGGCGGCAGCATCGCTTTCCGCCGGGCCCGGCTCGGCGGCGTGCGCATCGAGGTCCGGATCCCGCTGCCGGTGCGCTTCGCGGCGGATTTCACCGACATCCACCCGACCGATCTGGAGCCGTCGTGACCGACCCGCGCACCGCCGACCCGGCGGCCCCGATCAAGATCGTGCTGATCGACGATCACGCGATCGTCCGGCACGGCCTGCGCTCCATCCTGGAACGCGAGCCCGACCTGCGAGTGGTCGGCGAGGCGGCGACGATCGAGGCGGCCAAGGCCGTCGTCGGGCAGGCCCGGCCGCAGATCGTCGTGCTCGACCTCAAGCTCTCCTCCGGCTCGGACACCGAGGGCCTGGACCTGTGCGCGGCCCTGGTCGCCGAGCATCCCGACCTGGGTGTGCTGGTGCTGACCACCTTCATCGACGATCACCTGGTCCTGGCGGCCATCCACAACGGCGCCCGCGGCTACGTGGTCAAGGACGTCGACACCTCGGCGCTGATCCGGGCGATCCGCGACATCAGCCGCGGCGGCAGCGCTTTCGATGCGCGCAGCGCCGCCGCCATGGTCCGTGGGCTGCACGCCGGACCGGTCGACGCGGACAAGAAGCTGACCTCGCGCGAGCAGGAGGTGCTCGAGCTGCTCTCCCGGGGCATGTCGAACGTGCAGATCGGCAAGAAGCTGTTCATCTCCGACACCACCGTCAAATTTCACGTCGGCAACATCCTGCGCAAGCTGGGCGTCTCCCGCCGGGCCGAGGCCGTGCACCTGGCCGGCAAGATGGGCCTGATCTGACCGCCACCCCCGGGTTCGCTGATCAAAGCCGCGCCGGATCGGGCGACACCCCGGCCCCGGCGCGGCTTTGATCAGCGAAGCGAACCGGGGGCCTCAGCCGCGGTCGAGGATGAGCCAGCCGCCCAGATGCTCGTGCACGGACCAGGTCCAGCCGGGGCAGGCGCTCCCCCAGGCCCGCAGGTCGGACTCGTCCAGGGTGCGCAGGTGGCCGAACGCCGGAGTCGGCTCGTCCTCGTAGGGCACGGCGATCACCACCCGCCGGGCCGCCACCCGCAGCGCCTCGTCGATCGCCCGGCGGCAGTGGTCCGGGTCCAGGTGCTCGAGCAGGTGCACCATCAGCACCACGTCCACGCTGCGATCCGGGCGCGGGAGGCGCGCCGCATCGGCGACCAGGGTGCCCAGCGGTACGCCGAGCCGGTCGGCGACCACCCGCAGCAGCCTGACGGTGCCGGCCGACAGGTCCGAGGCGATCACCGACCGGCCGGCCGCGCGGGCCAGCCGCAGCGACAGGAACCCGAAGCAGCAACCGATCTCCAGCACCGAGGCGTCGGCGGGCACCAGCGCGTCGGCGTGCCGGTGGATCGAGGCGAAGTCGGCCAACGCATCCCCCGCACCCGCCGCGTCGTAGCGACGAAGGCTATTGCCGTAGAACAGCATCCAGGCCTCGATCGGATCGGCGGCCGAGGTGAGCACCACCCCGGTGAAGATCCGCTCGAACATCTCGCTGCCGGACAGCCAGCCCGGGCCGAACAGCTCGTCGTTGATCACGGTGGTCAGCGCGTCGTCGATCTGCGCCGGCGGGATCCGGTGCCGCACGACCAGTTCCCAGTCGTGGCGCCACAACTCGAAGTGCGGGGTGCGCACGACGCGGGTGTCGGAGACCGGGATGGCACCGTCGGCGGCCAGCACGCACACCAGCTCGTCCCGGTAGCACCCGTTCTCGGCCCGGCGCAGCGGGTCGATCGGCGCGGCCGACGTCGCAGCCCCCGCGGTGTTCATCGCGCTCCACCCTTCCGCCCGGCCGGCGAAGTCGACCGGACCTCACCCAGTGACGAGCTAACCGGCTGCACGGCCCCGCGAACAGGCGGGCTCGCACAAACCGTCACCCCGGCGTGCCCGCCCCCTCATCGCGGGCAGGGCCGGGCCTGCCCGACCGGCCAGGTATCCGCCCCCGGCGCCCGGCCGGGACGCACGACAAGGGCCCCGCCAGAGAATCTGGCGGGGCCCCGAGTCGCACGCGGGATGCTCAGGCGCGATGCCGACCGGCGCCCGGACTGACCGTGTCGCCGGCGATCTCCCACGCCGGGACCAGGTCCTCGTCGGCCGCACTGTGCCGGCCACCCTGATGCCGCCCGCCACCCGATGACGACGGGGAGGTCGACTCGGTGGTCGGCCGGGTGGTCGCCGCGGTGCTGGCGTCGCCGGCGTCGACCGCGCTGAAGGCACCCTCGAACGAGAGCGCCTCGGCGTCCTTGGCCTCGGCCGCCTGCTCGGCCAGCCGCTCGTCGATCGCCGACTGCGTGCGCAGCGGCAGCTCCTTCATGGTCAACACCAGGACGAAGGCAACGGCCATGATGATGCCGCCGATGATGTAGACCAACTGGGTGGAGGCGACGTAGCCCTCCTGGAACGGCCGGGCGATGTTGGCGTCCAGCGTGCTCAGGAACGACGAGTCGCTGTTGAACGCATCGGTCACCGACGCCGCGGCGGCCGGGTTGGTCTGCGCCTGGACCAGGGCCAGCGCGGTGGCGTGGCCCGGGCTGTTCGGATCCTGGGCCGCGGTCTGCACCGCCGACAGGAACGCCGGGTTACCGGCCGCCGACTGGAACGCCCCCTGGATCTTGTCAGGCAGCGAGTTGAACAGCAGCGACAGGAACACCGCAACACCCAGGGTGCCGCCCAGCTGCCGGAAGAAGGTCGCGGACGAGGTGGCCACGCCCATGTCCTTGGCCGGCACCGTGTTCTGCACGGCGATCAGCAGGGTCTGCATGCACAGGCCCAGCCCCAGGCCGATCATCACGAAGTACAGGTCCAGCAGCGGGTAGCCGGTGTCCACGTCCACGGTCAGCATCAGGAAGAACGACGCGGTCAGCAGGGCGGTGCCCATCACCGGGAAGATCTTGTACCGACCGGTGCGCATGGTCAGCTGGCCGGAGAGCACCGAGCCGCCCATGATGCCGACCATCATCGGGATCAACAGCAGGCCCGACTCGGTCGGGGTCGCCCCCTTCACCAGCTGCAGGTACAGCGGCAGGGTGGACAGGGCACCGAACATGCCCAGACCGATGAGCACGTTCGCGCCCAGGCCGGTGGAGAAGACCCGGCTGCGGAACAGGCGCATCGGGATCAGCGCCTCGTCCTTCATCTTGATCTCGATGGCGATGAAGGCGGCGATACCGACGATGCCCAGCAGGATCAGGCCCAGCACCGAACCGGACATCCAGCCCCACTCGCGGCCCTGCTCGGCCACGATCAGCAGCGGGACCAACCCGACCATGAGCGCGGTCGCACCCCACCAGTCGACCCGGTGGTCGTGCCGCATGTGCGGGATGTGCAGGGTGATGCTGACGATGACCAGGGCCAGGATGCCGATCGGCACGTTGACCAGGAAGACCCAGCGCCAGCCGGCGATGCCCAGGATCGTCTCGGCGCCGGCGAAGAACCCGCCGACCAGCGGTCCGACGACCGAAGACATGCCGAACACGGCCAGGAAGTAGCCCTGGTACTTGGCCCGCTCACGCGGCGGGGCGATGTCGGCCAGGATGGCCAGGGCCATCGAGAACAGACCACCGGCACCGATGCCCTGGATGGCCCGGAAGGCGGCCAGCTCGTACATCGAGGTGGAGAACGTGCACAGCAGCGAGCCGAAGATGAAGATGCTGATGGCGGTCAGGAACATCGGCCGGCGGCCGTAGATGTCCGAGAGCTTGCCGTACAGCGGGGTGGTCACCGTGGAGGTGATCAGGTACGCGGTGGTCACCCAGGCCTGGGCGGACAGCCCGTGCAGATCGTCGGCGATGACCCGGATCGAGGTGCTCACGATCGTCTGGTCCAGGGCGGCCAGCAGCATGCCGGCCATCAGGCCGAACAGGATGAAGCGAATCTGTTTGTGGGTCAGCCCAGAGGGCGAGGCGGTCGGGGCCGCCTGAATTTCCCCGGTTGCGGTTGCCATTACTGGCCTTTCTGCGGATGAGCGGTGAGTGTCGCGATGACGTCGTCGCGGTGGGCGTCGATGCTCGTGACGTACTTGCGGAGCAGGCGCAGGAAGTCGGCGCGCTCGTGCGCCGTCCAGTCCTGGATCAGGGGGGCCATGGCCGCCGCGCGGCGCTGCCGGTACTCCTGCACCCGTTCCCGCCCGAGAGCGGTCGGCACCAGCAGGCAGGCCCGGCCGTCGTCCGGGTCGGCCTCGCGGACCACCAGCCCGGCCTTGACCAGTGCGGCGACCTGACGGGAGACCGTGGACGGGTCGGCGCCGACCAGGTCGGCCAGCGCGCTGGCCCGCTGCGGGCCCGCGTGGACGAGTTTGGCCAGCAGCAGCAAGGGCGAGTGGTCGGCCTCGGGGCCGACCGCCAACCGGGCCTTGATGCCGTGCAACTGACGCATCAGGTCGACGACGGCACCGGCGATGTCGGCCGATTCGGCCAGCAGCGCGTCGGGGCCGGTCGGGGTCGGGTCGGTGGCCGGAGCGGCGACAAGCGTGTCTGTCATGGGCGGGGCTTTCGGGATTCGACCGGCGTCACGAGGGGCGACCGGTGCTTGCGTGTTCAACACATCTAGTTGTACGTAGCAAGCATCTACCTCCGCCGGTCATTTGGCAAGCGAAGGACTGAATCGCTTCAGGTGGTCTGCGCCACAACCTCGCGCGGCGGACCCTCAGCCCAGCAGCGGGTGCAGATCCCGGGGTCGGAAGGTGCGCCGGCGGTGCACCACCCACACGCAGGCGCCGACCGCGACCAGGGCGAAGCCGGCCAGCACGGCGACGTCCCGCCACAGGTGATCGGTCGGGCCGCCGGTGAAGGTGATCCGCAGGGCGTCGATCAGGTAGGTCATCGGGATGAAGGCGTGGATGGCCCGCAGCGGCGCCGGCAGCGTCTCCACCGGGTACAGGCCGCCGGCGCTGGTGAGCTGGACCATCAGCAGCACCAGGGTGATGGCCGAGCCGACCACGCCCAGCCAGGTCCGCAGCAGGTGGGCGATCGCGGTGAAGCAGGCCGCGGCCAGCAGCACCACCCCGATCGAGCCGGCTACGTTGACCGGGTCCAGCCCGAGCCCGACCTGGGCAACGAGCAGCAGCAGCATCGAGCCGACCGCGGCCATGCCGACCACCGGCAGCCAGCCGGCGATGGCGATCCGGGGCGAGGACGCCCGGCCGGCCAGGGCCCGGGCCGAGATGGGCCGCATCACCAGGAACACCGAGATGCCGAACACCCAGATGGCGATGGCGAAGAAGAACGGGGCCAGCCCGCGGCCGTAGACGTTGGCCGGGTTGGCCACGTTGACCTGCACGTCGGCCGGCGAGGACAGCACCTGCTCGGCGTTGTCCCGCTGGTCCTGGGCGAACACCGGGATCTTGTCCGCCCCGGCGGTCAGCTCCGAGGCGAGTTGGTTGGCCCCCTGATCCAGCTGGGTCAGCCCGGTGACCAGATCGGCCGAACCGGTCTGGGCGGTGCCCAGACCCTGGTCGAGCTGGGTCGCCCCGGTCTGCAGGTCGCCGATCCCGCTGTCCAGCTTGCTCGCGCCGGCCTGCAGCTGCCCGATGCCGGTGTCCAGGTCGGTGGCCCCGGTCAGTGCCTGCCCGATGCCGGTGTTCAGCTGGGCGGCGCCGGCGGCGACCTGGGCCGAACCGGAGGCCAGGTTGGTCAGATCGGTGCTGGCCTGGGTCAGGTCGGCGGCCGCGTTCTGGTTGAGCTGGCCGAGGGTGGAGTCGATGCCGGCGGCGGCCTGCTGGGCGTTGCCGGCGGCCGTGTTCAGGGCGGTGCCGGCGTTGGTCACGGCGGTCTGCAGGGCCGCCTTCTCCGGACTGGCCGGGAGCGCGTCGACCGCCGCCTGGATCTGCGCCTGCTGGGTGGTGACGCCGGTGGCGAAGGCGTCGATCCGGGCCTTGGCGTCGGCGTTGGCCTGCTGGACCGCCGGCAGGGCCGCGTTCACCTGGTCCAGCACCGGGACCACCGTCGAGGCGAGCTTGGCATTGCCGTCGGCGACCTGCTGGGCGCCCGGCACCAACTGGCTGGACCCCTGCTGCAGTTGGGTCAGCCCGGTGACCAGCTTGGCCGAGCCGTCCTTGGCCGTGCCCAAGCCGGTGACCAGTTGCGACGAGCCGGACTTGGCGTCGTTCAGCCCGCCGACCAGCTTGGTCGAGCCGTCCTTGAGCTGGGTGATGCCGCCGGCCAGGTCGGTGGCGCCGGACAGCGCGGAGTCGGCCCCGGAGGCGAGCTGGGCGGCCCCGTTGGCGGCGTCGGTGACGTTCTGTTTGAGGGTGTCCAGGTTGGTGAAGACGGCGTCGAAGTACGAGCTGATCGCGGCCCGGTTGATCGCCGCCTCCAGCCGTTGCTGCACGGTCGAGGTCATCAACCCGATGACGTACCCGTTGACGTCGTCGCGGTTCATCACGACGATCGCCCGCTCCGGATCGTCGGTCGCGCCGCTGACCAGGTTCGCCGAGAAGTCGGCCGGGATGGTGATGGTCAGGTAGTAGGTGCCATCGGCCAGGCCGTCGGCGGCGGTGCCGGCATCGACGAACTGCCAGTCGAAGATCGGGTC
Organism: Nakamurella multipartita DSM 44233; assembly: GCF_000024365.1. Lineage (NCBI taxonomy): Bacteria > Bacillati > Actinomycetota > Actinomycetes > Nakamurellales > Nakamurellaceae > Nakamurella > Nakamurella multipartita. The sequence continues at coordinate 839,343 of NC_013235.1, read as the reverse complement.
GTTCTGCAGTTCGGCGACCAGCCGGTTGCCCGCGTCCACGCTCTGCCCGTCCGGCCCGGTGACCGGCACGTCCTGGTTCACCACGGCGACCGGGACCTGGTCGAGCCGGCCGTAGGGGTCCCAGTTCGACCACAGGTACAGGGCCCCGTAGAGCGAGGGGACCAGCAACAGGAACAGCAGCGCGATGATCGGCAGCGGACCCTTGAACCGGCGCAGTTCGAAGCCGGCGAGCTTGATCGTCTTGATCATCGGGCTGACCCATTTCCACTGGCGGGATCGAAGGACCACGGCGTGCGGCCGGCGGGCAGAGCGAGGTCGACGACGACGTCGGCGCCCGGCACCGCCGAGGAGTCGGTGGCGGCGACCACCAGCGCCGGCCCGAGGTCGGCGACCCGGCGCAGAGCCTGGGCCAGCGCCCCCCGGCCGGCCACCGCGATGTCCCGGTCCAGGTCGTCCAGCACGATCACCGCACTGGTCCGGACGAAGGCCAGGGCGACGGCCAGCAGCGCCGCCCGCTCCCCCGTCACGCCTTCGACCGGCTCGGTCGGGTCCGGGGTGAATTGCATCGCGGCACACGCCTGGTCGAACCGGGTGTGCCCCTCGGCGGCGGGCACGTCGTCGATCAGGCACCGCTCGTCGATCGACTCGTGCACGGTCAGGGCCGGCTCCGGGCCGATCACGCCGCCCGCGCGGGCGACGCTGGTCAGCCCGCGGACGGCGGCCGCGTCGGCGGCCAGGTCATGGCCGAGCACCGACAGCAGGCCCTCCGTGGGGGCCATCCGGCCGGCCAGGGTCAGCAGCAGGCTGGACCGCCCGGAACCGGCCGGACCGACGACGGCGGCCAGCGCGCCGGCCGGCACCGTGAGCGACACCTCCCGGAAGACCCAGCCGGCCCCGCCCATCAGGCCCAGCCCGGTGGCCACCAGGGCCGGCGTGGGCGGCGGGGCGGCGGCCTCGTCCGGGGCCGGCGGTTCCGACTGCGTGCTGCCCTCGGGGCCGGGTCGGGCCGCGGCCGGGAGCTGATCGTCCGTCACCGGGACAACCTTTCCCGATCGGCCAGCCCCCCGCGAACGCGGACCCGCCCGACTCGGGGCCGGGATGCTCCTATGGTTGTCAAGCTGCTTTGGCGGGTCGTTTTTCTGCGGACGCGGACGTAAGCGCGAGGAAGACTTCTCGGGCGACATATCGCTTGAGGCAGCGGATGATCTCGGGCTTGGTCAGCCCCTGGGCGGTGCGTCGGGCGATGTAGTTCTTGGTTCGATCATCGGTGCCCATGCGGGTGATGACGATGCGCCAGAGTGCGCTATTGGCGGCTCGGTCTCCGCCGCGGTTGAGCCGGTGCCGGGTCGTCCTGCCCGACGAAGCAGGCAAGGGCGCCACGCCGCACAGCATCGCGAAGGCGGCCTCGTTGGTGAGGCGGTCGGCATTCTCGCCGGCCGTGACGAGCATCTGCCCGGCCACGTCGGGACCGATGCCTTTGAGTGCGAGCAGCCCGGGGTTGATCTGGGCCACGAGCGGACCGAGCAGCTCGTCGAGATCGGCGATCTCGACGCTGAGCGCCCGGTGGCGCCGAGCAAGAGAGCGCAGCGCGATCTTGGTGGCCGTGCCCGGATCGCCGGCACCGGCACGGTCCGGCCGCTGGTCGGCGCAGACCTTGATCAGTTCTCGGTCGGGCAACGCCCGCAGCTGGGCGCGCAGCGATTCCGGTGCGGTGACGATCAGCGCCTTGATCTGTCGCTGCACGTCAGCGCGTTGCCCGACGGCCGAACGGCGCGCCACCCGCAATGCCCGCAGCGCCTCGACACGACCGTCTCGATGCTTGGGCAGCCCGGTGCGCACCCGGGCCAACGCGGCCCGGGCCGGAGCCTCGGCATCGACGGGATCGGATTTGCCCTGCCACCGGCGGGCCTTGCGGTCGGGCCGGTCGACCTCGACCATGGCCACGCCCTGGGCGGCCAGCAATCGGGCCAGGCCGGCCCCGTAGACACCGGTGCCCTCGACACCGACCAGCAGCAGCGTCCCGAACCCGCGCAGCCACCGTAGCAACGCCCGGTAGCCGGCGGCGTCGGTGGGGAACTGGGCCGACCCCAACACCCGCCCCGCGGTGTCCACCGCTGCCGCGGTGTGGGTGTCCTTATGGGTGTCCACACCGCCGACCACCTCGACCGCCGATGAGTCTGCTTGTCGCTCCGCTTGTACTGCTGTCATCGTTGACCTGCCGTCCTGTCGCTGAACCGGGAAGGGCGGCACGCGCCGGTCGGGCGGGCGGACAAGACAGTGACGGGGCCTCTGGCCAGGCTCCTATAAGGTCACGACGCCCGTCCGGCAGGTGCCGAGATCGCCGCCGAACCCCGGCCGACACATCCCGTTCAGGACACCACGGTCAGTCAGGGCACGAGTCAAGCCGAAGCTCGACGGCGATCCACCCCTACATCCTCACTGTCAGGACAGGATCGGCTGCAGGTCGGTCAGCCGGAACGTGCGCCGGCGGTGCACCACCAGCACGGTCAGTCCCACCGCGACCACGGTGATCCCGGCGAGCACGCCCAGGTCAATCCACAGTCGTTGGTAGAGCCCGCCGGTGAAGGTGATCCGCAGCGCGTCGATGAGGTAGGTCATCGGCATGGCCTTCTCGATCACCTGGAACGGGGTGGGTGTGGTCGGCATCGGATACAGCCCGCCGGACGCGGTGAACTGCACCATCAGCAGCACCAGCGCGATCGCCGTGCCGATCTTGCCCAACCAGGTCCGCAGCAGGTGGGTGAGCGCGGTGAAGCAGGCGACGCCGAGCGCGATCACCCCCACCGCGGCGCCGGCGTTGACCGGGTCCAGATGCAGGCCCAACCAGACGATGCCGAACAGCAGCAGCGAGCCGACGATGCCCACCGCCAGCGGTGGCAGCCACCCGGCCACCGCGATCCGCAGCGACGACGCGCGGGCCAGCAGCGCACCCGCGGCGATCGGCCGCAGCAGCAGGAACACCGCCAGCGCGAACACCCAGATGGCGAAGCTGAACGCGGTCGGCGCCATGCCCCGCCCGTAGACGACCGCCGGATTGTCGACCAGCACGGTCATGTCGGCCGGCGAGGACAGCACCTGCTCGGTCTGGGCCTGCTCGCCCGGGGCCAGCGTCGGGATGCGATCGGCGGCGTCGCTCAGGCCGGTGGCCAGTTCGGAGGCCGCGCCGTTGATCCCGGTCATCGTGCTGACCAGGGTGGACGAGCTGGTCTCGGCGACGGTCAGGCTGTCGTCGGTGCTCTGCGCGGCCAGCTGGGCGGCGCCGATCGAGGAGTCCAGATCGGTGGCCGACGCGGCGATGCCGTTGACCGCGCTGTCCACCCCGGAGGCGGCGTTGGCGGCCGTCGAGACGCTGTCGAGCAGGCCGGACAGGCCGGTGGAGACGGTGGCCGTGGTGGTCGCCAGGTTGGTCAGCTCACTGCCGGCCCCGGACAGGCCGTACGCGGCGTTGGTGACGGTGGTGGCCGACGAGTTCACCGACACCGCCTGGGCCGAGGCCTGGGCGGCCGACTGGTTGAGCAGCCCGGTGTTGGTGCCCAGGTCGGCCATGGCCGCATCCAGGCTGGACCAGTTGACGCCCGGGTTCTGCGATTTGAGGGTGGCGATCACGCTGTTGACCGAGGCCACGTCCTGCGTCTGCTGGGCCGCCAGCGAGGACGTGTCCTGAGTGGCTGCCTCGACGTTGGCGGCCGACTGACCCAGCGCCGGGGCGGCCGCATCGATCGCGCTGATGGAGGGACCCACGCTGCCGGCCAGCGAGCTGGCGCTGGAGGACGCGCTGTCGGCCGAGGAGGACAGGGTGGAGGCCGCGCTGGTGGCGCTGCCCAACGCGGTGACCGCCGACGCCGAACTGGCCTTGGCGTCGCCGGACGAGGTGACCAGCGCCGACGAGGAGGACTTGGCCGTGGCCAGGTCGCCGACCACCGTGGTCGAGCTCTGCTTGGCCGCGGTGACGGCGTTGGCCGTATCGGTGGCGCTGGTCAGCGCGGTGCCGGTGTCGGCGGCCAGCTTGCCGGCCGACCCCGCGGCGGCCCGAACGCCATCGCGGATGGTGTCCAGATTGGCGAAGACCGACTCGAGATAGGCACCCAGCGCGGCCCGGTCGATCGCCGCCTCCAGCTGCGGCTGGGCCGAGGCGACCAGCAACTGGGTCAGGTACCCGTTGGCGTCGTTGAGCCGCAGGTTGACGTTGGCCCGCTCCGGGGTGGCCCCGGATCCGCTGACCAGGTTGGCCGAGAAGTCCGGCGGGATCTCCACGATCATGTAGTAGGTGCCGTCGGCCAGGCCCTGCTCGGCCTGGTCCTGCCCGACGAACTGCCAGGCGAAGATCGGGTCGGAGCCCAGTTCGCTGACCAACCGGTCGCCCGCGCTGATCGTGGCGTTCTCCACCTGGGCCGGCTCGTCGAGGTTGACCACGGCGACCGGAACCTGATCGCGGCGGCCGTACGGATCCCAGTTCGACCACAGGTACAGCCCGGCGTAAACCGTCGGGATGAGCAGCACGAACAGCAGACCGATCACCGGCCAGGGGCCCTTGAACCGGCGGAATTCGTAGCCGGCGAGCTTGACGGTCTTGATCATCGCTGGTCCTGTCTCGGCTCGTCGGACGGCGGGGCCGGTGGGTCCGACTCGTCGGCCGGATCCTCCGGGTAGTCCGGCTGCGGCGGCAGCATGGTCGTGGGCGTCTCGTCGGGCGGCGGCTGGTCCGGCTCCGCCGTCTTGGTCGGCGCCGCCGCGGCGGCCGGCCCGAGCTGGCCGATGACCGGTCCCGGCAGCGGCGCGGGCAGCGGCGCGTTGCGGTCGAACTGCCACATCGCCGCACCTGTGGACGGGGTCAGATCGAGCACGACGTCGGCCTCCATGACCGGGATCCGGTCGGTGGTGGTGACCACCACGGTCGGGCCCGTCATGGCCAGCCGGATCAGGGCGTCCAGGATCAGCTGCTGGGTCGCGCCGGAGACGCCGCGATCGACATCGTCGAGCATGATCACCGCGCTCACCCGCACACATGCCGCGGCGACGGCGAACAGCGTGGCCTGATCGCCGAACAGCGAGCCGACCTGCGTCGACGGGTTCAACGACAGCTGCAGAGCGTCGCAGGCGGCGGCGAACCGGGTGCGCCCCTCGGGCAACCCGACATCCTCGAGCAGGCACCGCTCGGCGACGTATTCACGGATGGTCAGCGCGGGCTCGGGGTGGGCGACGGACCCGACCCGGGCGATCGCGGTCAGCTGCCGGACCGCGGACGGCTTGTCCCGGTAACGGTGCCCGGCCACGGTCAGTGAGCCCGCGGTGGGCTGCAACCGGCCGGCCAGGGCGAGCAGCAGGCTGGACCGGCCGGTGCCCGACGGCCCGACGATGGCGGCGACCGAGGTCGCACGCAGGGTCAGGTCGATGTTCTGGAACACCCAGCCCGACTTGCCCAGCAGCCCCAGCCCGCTGGCCTCAAGCACCGGCCCCGGCGGGGGCGGCGGGGCCGCCGGCGGCAGGGTCGGGCCGGGCAGCGCCGGGTGGGCAGCGCCCGGGCCGGGACCGGGAACCGGGCCGTAACCGACCGGTGCGGCCGGCCCGATGTCCCGCATCGGCCCGGAGGGCACGCCGGCCGGAGCCGCGGAGCCGTGCGGGCCGGTGGCGGCGGGCACGTCGGCGAACCCGCCGGTATCCGGTCCCTGGGGCCGGGGATCGGAGGGGTCGACGCCCGGCCGGTCGACGGCCGACCAGGCGTGCGTCTGCTCCCCTCGCATCAGCGTCGTGTCCTGGACCTCACGCTCGTCGTCCTCGCCCGCCATCGCCCGTTCCCCTCGCTGTGGTGTCCGAAGACATCCAACCGAGCCGGTAAGCTCGCGTCGCGACCGGGCCCCCTCCGGACACTGATCGCGCGGGCCTCTAGCTCAATTGGCAGAGCAGCGGACTTTTAATCCGCGGGTTGTGGGTTCGATCCCCACGGGGCCCACCGAGCCTCCCGGTCCGCCGGTCGACTGCCGCGACTATCGCTCCCGCGACCATAGAAGAAGCCGCGCACATCTCGGCCGATTTGGCGTCGATATCCGCCGAACTCTGCGGTTGCCACCGGGGCCGAGCGGCGTAGCGTCACAGGCCTCGCACAGGAGGTGCCATGACCGCAGGCCGGGCCCGATGGTTCACCGTGATCGCCCTGACCATGGGCGTGTCGATTCTCGTCCCGACCACGGCAACGGCGACCACCGGGGATCGGGGCGGCGGCCACGGCGGGGGCGGCGGATTCTCGGCCGGGGCGCCCGGTGCCGGTGACGACTACTTCCCGTTCGCCGGCAACGGAGGCTTCGACGTCTCGCACTACGACCTGGATCTGAAGTACCAGCCGCCCGCCGCCGATCCGGCTCCGCTGGTCGGGCGCCTGGACGGCCGGGCCACCATCACCCTGACCGCCACCCAGAACCTGGACCAGTTCAACCTCGACCTGCGCGGAATGGACGTCAGCGCGGTCTCGGTCAACGGGCAACGATCCCGCGAGATCGATCCACCGGCAGCGACCGCCACCGTTCGGGGTGCGGCCTACTGGCAGGTCCAGGACGATGCCGCCCGCATCTGGGAGGTGACCATCCGTCCGGGCCAGGGCATCCGTAAGGGCCAGCGAGCCACCGTCGTGGTCGAGTACGGCGGCCCCACCACCCGACCCACTGATATCGAGGACGCCCTGTATGGCTGGGTGACCACCCGGGACGGAGCGATCGTGGTCGGCGAGCCCGAGGGCACCATGACCTGGTTCCCGGTCAGCGATCACCCGACCGACAAGGCCACCTACTCCTTCACGATCACCGTGCCGCAGGGCAAGACCGCCGTCGCCAACGGCCTGCAGTCCCGGCCGGCGAAGACGCGGGCCGGGTGGACCACCTGGTACTGGGAGGCACCCGACCCGCAGGCCAGCTACCTGGCCACGGCGACGGTCGGCGACTTCGACCTCACCTCCACCCGAACCAGGACCGGTCTGCCGATCGTCAACGCCGTCGATCGCGACCTGACTCCGGCGAACCGGGCGACGACCGACGCCAGTCTGGCGCTACAGCCCGACATGATCGACTTCTTCTCCGGCCGATTCGGCCGCTACCCGTTCGGCTCGTTCGGCGCGATCGTCGACGACGACACCGTCGGCTACGCCCTGGAGACGCAGACCCGACCGGTGTACTCGCTGCGGGCGCGCGAGGGCACGGTAGCCCACGAGCTGGCCCATCAGTGGTTCGGCGACTCGGTCAGCCCGCACCGGTGGGCCGACATCTGGCTCAACGAGGGCTGGGCCACCTACGCGACCTGGTTGTGGACCGAGCATCGCGGTGGCCAGTCGGCACAGGCGAGCTTCGATGAGGTGATGGGCATCGACGCGGCCGACCCGTTCTGGACCACGGTGGTCGCCGATCCAGGGCCGAAGGGCCTGTTCGTCGACGCCGTCTACGACCGGGGGGCGGCGACGTTGTTCGCCCTGCACGAGAAGATCGGCGACCCCGCGTTCCGCGCGGGCACCCGATTGTGGTTGCAGCGGTACCGCAATGGGGATGCCTCGACCGAGGACTTCCAGGCCGTCTTCGAAAAGGCGTCGGGCCAGGACCTGTCCGCCTTCTTCGATACCTGGGTGCGCACCCCGGTCAAGCCGGTTCAGTGATCGGTAGCGGTCAGCCCGCCGCCGGCAGCAACGGGCGCCCCGAGGCCTGCCAGGCCATCATCCCGCCGTCGAGTTCGATGATGTCGGTGTAGCCGAGCTGCGCGAGCTCGCGGCCGGCGATCGCGCTCATGTTTCCGCTCATGCAGTAGATGGCCAGCGGCGTGGACTTCTCGGCCGGCAGGTCGGCGGCGCGCTGCTTGATCTGGTTGTAGGGCAGCGTGAGATCCGTTCCCGGCAAAGCGCCTTCGTCCGGGATGTGCACGTTGATCACCGTCCGGCCGGCCGACTGGGACTCGAAGTCGGCCGGGTCGAGGAGCCGGACCGGCCCGGCCGCGACGGCCGACGCACCGGTCGAGGCGCCGGTCGAGGCGCCGGTCGAGGAAGCCACCGAGCCGTTCGGGGTGGCCGAGGTCGAGCACCCGGTGAGTGCCAGCACGCCCACCGTCAGCGCCGCCGCCGTTCGTGCCCTGATCATGTTCCGAGGATAGGGCCGGAGGCTGGCCCGAGGGCGGCCCACCGCCCTCCATCGCGTGCACGACTCAGTGTGAGCGAAAAGTCACAATCCGGTCATGCCGTCCTTTCCCTCGCAAACGACGCATTTGCCTTGGGCCATCAGGGTTTTCGTTCGTCGCCGGATCCGAACACCCTTGACGTCCATGCACTTCACAGTGTTATCTCAGACACATCACAAACAGTGAACGCCGGATCACACCCGGTGTCGCTGCCCCCTGCCCGAAAGGTGACTACATGCGTGGCGCAAGGCGAGCCGGCGTGGTCCTGCTCAGTACCCTGCTCCTGGTCGGTGGGCTTCTCGCACCCCCAGCCGGCGCGGCGGCTGGCAAGGAGACCAAGCTGGCCGAACAGCTGGTCAAGAACGTGACGGTGGGCGGGGCGAACCGCCATCTGATCGCGTTGCAGCGGATTGCCGATGCCAACGGCGGCAACCGGGCGGTGATCAACGGGACCACCGTGAGCGACCCGGCCGGCTACCGGGCCAGCGTCGACTATGTCGCCGGCCAGATGCGCAGCTACGGGTTCAAGGTGCAGGTCAAGGACTTCCAGTACGAGGTGTCCGACTACGTCGGCCAGTCGCTGGTGGTGGGCGGGGGCACCTTCACCGTCTACAAGATGAACGAGAGCATCGACACCCCGGCCGGCGGGCTCACCGGGCCGCTGGCGGTCGTCCCCGAGGACGGCACCACCGGCTGCGAGGCCGCCGATTTCGCCTCGCAGACCTACACCGGCACGATCGCGCTGATCCGCCGCGGCGGCTGCACCTTCGCGCAGAAGGCGACCAACGCGGCCGCGGCCGGCGCGGTGGCCGCAGTGGTGTCGAACAACGTGCCCGGACCGCTGACCAACGTCACGATCACCACGCCCGGCCCGATCCCGGTGGGTGGCATCAGCCAGGCCGACGGGGACACCCTCAAGACGCAGGGCGGGACCTCCGCCACGGTCGACATGCGCGTCGTCCCGGCGACCAAGACCGCGCAGCAGGTCATCGCCCAGACCCGCACCGGCCGCACGGACAACGTGGTCATGCTGGGCGCCCACCTCGATAGCGTGGCCGCCGGACCGGGCATCAATGACAACGGCTCCGGCTCGGCCGCCCTGCTGGAGATCGCCAGCAAGCTGGGTGGTTCACCCAAGACCAACAACGCCGTGCGGTTCGCCTGGTGGGGCGCCGAGGAACTCGGCCTGCTCGGCTCCGAGGCCTACGTGAACGGCCTGACCTTCAGCCAGCAGCTCGACATCGCCATGTACCTGAACTTCGACATGATCGGCTCCCCGAACGCCGGCTACTTCGTCTACGACGGCGATGATTCCGATCAGGAAGGGTCTGGATCCGGGCCGTACGGATCGGCGCAGATCGAACAGACCTTCGTCAACTTCTTCAACGATCGACTCAAGGTGCAGACCGAGGGCACCGACTTCGACGGACGGTCCGACTACGGTCCGTTCATCGCGGTCGGCATCCCGTCGGGCGGGCTGTTCACCGGAGCCGAGCAGCTCAAGACCGCGGACCAGGTGAGCCTGTGGGGTGGCACGGCCGGCGTGGCCTACGACAAGTGCTACCACCAGGCCTGCGACAACCTGGGCAACGTCGACCGGGTCGCCCTGGATCGCAACCTGGACGCCGCCGCCTGGGCGACCGGCATCTACGGATACTCCACCGAGGACATCAACGGCGTTCCCCCGCGCGACAAGCGGGCTCAGCTGCGGGCCCAGAGCCAGCGGATGTCGCTGATGGCCGCGCCCGACGAGCACGCTGCGGACGCCGCGTGACCGTCTGACCGACCGCACCGCTTCACCAGTGGCGCATTCCCGGTTCTCCGGGGATGCGCCACTGGTGTGTCAGGCGCGGGCGCCGATCCGGTAGCGCAGCCGCACGTCGGGGCCGAACCGGGTGAGGTCGACCAACTCGGCAGCGTGCGCGTCGGACAGGGTGCCGACCGCGCCGCCGGACAGCGCGGACGGTCCGGCCCCGAGCAGGGTCGGCGCCACGTAGGCCACTACCTCGTCGACCAGGCCGGCATCCAGGAACGACGCGGCCAGGTGCGGACCGCCCTCGAGCAGGACGTGCCGCCGGCCGCGTCGCCACAGCTCGGCCAGCACGGCGGCCAGGTCCACCCGACCGTCCGCGCCGGTGCCGGCCGACTCGGCGGTGGCCAGCCAGGTCGGCGCCGCGTCGTCGAGCACCCGAGCCTGCGCCGGGGTGCGGCCGGACGAGTCGATCACCACCCGCAGCGGCTGGCGACCCACCGGCTCGCCCTGATCGTCGCGCACGGTCAAGGCGGGATCGTCGTCCAGCACGGTGCCGACCCCGACCATGATCGTGTCGACCCGGGCCCGCAGCGCGTGCACGTCGGCGCGGGACTGCGGTGAGGTGATCCAGCGGCTGGTGGCGTCGGCGGCGGCCACCCGGCCGTCGATGGTCATGCCGACCTTCCAGGTGACGAACGGGCGGCCGTGCCGCATGGCGGCCAGCCAGACCCGATTGACGTCCTGGGCGTGCTCGACGGCGGCGGCCGCGGCCGGATCCTGGCCGGCCAGGGACGGCAGATCGACGACCTGGACGCCGGCTTGCCGCAGGTGGTCGACCCCGCCGGCCGCGGGCGGCCAGGGGTCGCGGACGGCGACGATCACCCGGCTCACGCCCGCGGCGATCAGCGCCTGCGAGCACGGGCCGGTGCGCCCGGTGTGGTTGCACGGCTCCAGGCTGACCACGGCGGTGCCGCCCCGGGCCAACGGGCCGGCGGCCGTCAGCGCGGCCACCTCGGCATGCGGGCCGCCCGGCCGCCGGTGGTAGCCCTCGCCGACCGTCCACCCGCCGGGGGCCAGCAGCACGCAGCCGACCACCGGGTTGGGCAGGGCGGTCGCGGCGCCGTACTCGGCGAGCTCGGCAGCGCGGTGCAGGGCGGCGAACTCGGCCGGCGTCAGCGCGTCAGGGGACACGGCACCAGTGTGCGGCCTGCCGCCGCCACCCTCCGGCCGGGGTCAGCTCAGCTGGAAGGACCGCTTGGACAGGCCGTACCAGAAGCCGTCGACAGTGCTCGTCGCGTCCTGCGATTCGTCGGCGGTCGCGCCGAGCGAGACGTACAGCGGGGCCCAGTGTTCGGTGCGCGGGTGGGCGATACGCGCGGCCGGCGCGCGGTGCTCGAAGTCCAGGATGGCGTCGATGTCGCCGGACTCGACCGCCTCCTTGGCCCAGGCGTCGAACTCCTGGCCCCAGGCCGGGCCGGCGCCGGTGGTGTCCCCGAAATCGGCCAGGGACAGGTTGTGGGTGGTGAAGCCGGAGCCGATGATCAGCACGCCGTCGTCGCGCAACGGCGCCAGCTGGCGGCCGACCTCGAACAGGCCCCGCGGATCCAGGGTGGGCATCGAGACCTGCAGCACCGGGATGTCGGCGTCGGGGTACATCTCCACCAGCGGCACGTACGCGCCGTGGTCCAGGCCGCGGTTCGGGTCCTGGTGCACCGGCTGGCCCGGCCGGGTGAGCAGGCCGGCGACGTCCTTGGCCAGCTCGGGTGCACCCGGCGCCTCGTAGGTCACCTGGTAGTAGCGCTCCGGGAATCCCCAGAAGTCGTAGGTCAGCGGCACCGTCTCGGTGGCCCCGACGGCCAGCGGGGCGGACTCCCAGTGCGCCGAGACGACCAGGATCGACGTCGGCCGCGGGATGTCGCGGCTCCACGCGGCCAGCTGCTCGGTCCAGACCGCGTCGTCGGCCAGAGGCGGGGCGCCGTGGGACAGGTAGAGCACGGGCATCCGGTCAGTGGCCGGGCGTTCGGTGGTGGTCATCTCGACTCGATTCGGGGGGAAGCATCGTGTTGCCCCTTATCGTAGCGCGATTTAGTTGAGCGCTCAAGTATCTGTTGGTGACCAGCCGATCCGCCGGACGGGGAGATAATCGGCGGATGTCCGACGATCCCTGGCTCACCGACGAGCAACAGCGGGTGTGGCGCGCGTTTTTGCGCATGTCGGGTCAGCTGAACGAGTCGATCGAACGCGACATGCAGCAGACCGGCGGGATGCCCCACGCCTACTACCTGATCCTGGCCATGCTGTCCGAGTCGCCGGACCGATCGCTGCGGATGAATCAGCTGGCCGAAGCGGTCCGCTCGTCCCAGTCCCGGGTCTCGCACGCGGTCTCGCGGCTCGAGGAGTCCGGATGGGTGCGGCGCATGCCCGCGCCGGGCGACAAACGGGGCCAGGTCGCCGAGCTGACCCAGGCCGGCTACGAACGGCTGCTCGAACTCGCGCCGGGACACGCACGGGTGGTCAAGACGACCATGTTCGATCCGTTGACCCCGGCCCAGCTGGCCAACTTCCAGGACATCTGCACGACGATCCTGCAGGCCATGGCCGACCGGGGCATCACCTCGGACTGCCCGCCGGCGCCGCCTTGCTGAGCGGGGTGGCGCGGTGATGACAGACGGCCGAGCCGCCTGATGGAGCCGCTGTGGGGAATCGAACCCCAGACCTTCTCATTACGAGTGAGACGCTCTGCCGACTGAGCTACAGCGGCGGCGGGTGAGAGTCTACCGTTCGTGACGGCCGACTCCGACCCGGCCGGTCACGCGGCCGACAGGGCCTTCCACTCGTCCCAGCTGTAAGCCCAGTCGTAGATGTCGCCGTCGGCCTTGGACAGCGGCACGCTGGTGCCGGTGACCTCGACCGGGTCGCCGTAGATCGCCGTGTTGAAGTACGCCTCGGCGCTGGCCGCGGACAGGTTGATGCAGCCGTGGCTGACGTTGTCCACGCCCTGGTCGCCGACGGTGCCCTGGTTCTGGTGGATGAACTCGCCGTTGTCGCTGATCCGCACGGCCCAGTGCTCGGTGATGTTGGTGTAGCCGTAGGCCGGGTTGCTCATCTTGGTGGTCTCCTGCTTGTCCATCACCACGTGCACCCCGGAGCGGGTGACCCGGTTCGGGTCACCGATCACGTCGCCGCTGCCGTAGGACGCGTCGTAGGTCGCCACCGTCACCCCGTCCTGCTGGACGACGATGTTGTAGGCGTTGGCGTCGGCCTTGACCACCTGGTTGCGGCCGATGGTGAAGTCGCTGGTGACGTTGTCGCCGCCGTAGTAGCCGTCACCGAAGGGCAAGCCGTAGATGTCGGACTCGACGTGCACCACGGTGCCGGAGGGCCAGTACTCCTTGGGCCGCCAGTCCAACGAGGGGTACTTCTCGCCGTCGTGCTGGATCCAGGCCCAGGCGCCCTCGACCGCCGGGGTGGTGGTGATCTTGACGTGCTGCTCGATCAGCGCCTTGTCCTCCGGGGCGTAGCCCAGGCGCACGATGACCGGCGCGGCGACCCCGACCACGGCGCCGTCACCCGGGGAGATCGAGGTGGTGATCTGGTCGACGGGCGTCACCGTGGTGTAGCTGCCCTCGATCGCCACGGACTTGCCGTCGGTGCCGACCGCGGTGCCGGTGACCTGGTACTCCTTGCCGTAGCCCAGCGGCTCGGCCAGCGTCCAGCTCGCGTGGTCGGCCGACAGGGTGCCGTCGACCGTGGCGCCCTGCGGGTTGGTCATCGTCAGGTTGCTGATGGTCCCCTTGGCCACGGTGATGGTGACCGGCGCCGTCGGCGAGATGGTGTCGCCGCCGAACGCGGGCGAGGCGGTCACCGTCGCGACCGGGGCTGGGGCCGCGCTGGAGGAGGTCGTCGCGCTCGACGAGCCGCTGGTCGCGGCGCCGCCCGCCGAGCTGGGCCCGGCCACGGTGGATCCGGCGACCTGGGTGAGGGTGGCGGCCGACGTACTGCCCGAACACGCCGCCACGGCGACCAGCAGTCCACCCAGGCCGAGCGTCAACGCGATCCGCCGAGCGGCCGGCAGTCGGTGAGTGGTCATAGGGTCCTCCGCGGGTCGTGAAGCGACATCAGCCGGTGCTCGGTTTCGCCGAGAATCAGACGTCCTGAGCCGCAACGGCATTCATTCACCAGTTCGAATGATTCCGGGTGGCAGGTCGGGTACGCGTGAACTCCGCGGCCGTGTCGGACGCCGATGCGGCGGCCGATCTCCAGCTACCAGGCTAACCGGCGCCGTCGCTCCCACCGCCCGACACCACACTGCGGTGACCAAATCCATACCGTCCGCACAGCGAAACGACCCGGTCGGCGCAGTAGCCGGCCCGGGTCGTTTCACAGTGCGACGATCAGGTCACCTGACCAGTTGACCGCCGCGGTAGTCGAACTGGTCCAGGGACACCGCCTGGCTGGCCGCCATCCGGCTGCCGTCGGCGTAGAACCCGGTGCTGGTCTTGCCTAGGGTCCAGATGGCGTGCGCGGCGGCATCGCCCAGCTCGGCCAGGGCCTGGTCACTGAGGTTGTTGTTCGGCGCCTGGATCGAATCGCAGGCCTGGTGGTAGCAGGCGTCGTAGGGCTCGCCGGCCGTGCCGCCGTAGATGGCGGCCTCCTGCGCCGTCTTGATGCCCTCGGCCCCACTGAACAGACCACCGGCCGGGATGCCGGCCTCGATGAACGGCCCGTAGTCGGACCGGCCGTCGAAGTCGGTCGGCGCGCTGGCCAGCCCCTGCCCGGCGAAGTAATTGGTGAAGATCTGCTCGATCTGCCCCGAGCCCGGCTGCGGTCCGGCCGTGCCGGACGAGCCGTCACCGTCGTAGACGAACCGGACGTAGTTCGGCGAACCGAGCATGTCGAAGTTCAGGTTGGCCATGATGGTGGACAGCTGCTGGTCGGACAGGCTGTCGACGTAGTGGGTGGAGCCCAGCAGACCGGCCTCCTCGGCCCCCCAGAACGCGAACCGGAGCTTCTGCTGGGGCTTGAGGCCCAGCTTGTTGATCTGGACCGCCGTCTCCAGGATCGTCGCCGAGCCGCTGCCGTTGTCGTTGATGCCCGGGCCCTCCAGCACCGAGTCCAGGTGCGCCCCGACGACCACCACCTTGTTCGGGTCGCCGCCACGGGAATCGGCGATGACGTTCCAGGTCGGCCGCACCTCACTGGCCGTCGAGGTGGCCACCCGGACGGTCACCGCGCCCGCCGCGAGCTGCTCGTACAACGCGGCACCGTCGGCGTAGCTCAGGCCGACGACCGGGATGCTCTGCGGGTTGCCGAGCGTGCCGCCGGGCAGGTCGGTCCGGCCGGGCTGACCCTCGTTGAAGATGATCGCCGCGTCGTACCCGGCCGCCGCCGCGTTCGCCGCCTTCTGCTCGAACGTGCAGGTCCCGCGCTGGATCAGGGCCACGGCCGGCTCGGACCCGGCCGCCGGGAAATCGCCGGGTTCGCAGCCACTGGTGGACGAACTCGGCTCGGCCCCGGGCGGGACCTGGATGTCGGTGGTGGCGACCAGCGCACCGGAGACGTCCCCGTTGCCGGAGTACTCGAAGGTCTCGGTCTGGTAGTCGGTGGGGGTCGGCGAGAGCTCGCTCAGCTGCGCGGGGGCCAACTCCTGGAAGAAGTTGAAGTCGAACTTCTGCAGCCGAACGTCGTACCCGGCCTGAGCCAGGGTGCGCCGGACGTAGTCGACGGAGGCCTTGTAACCGGAGGTACCGGAGGCCCGCGTGCCGTCGTTCTGGTTCGCGATGCGCTGGAACACCCGCTCATGGCCGAGGATCCCGCTGACCGTCACGGCCTGGCGCAGTTTCTGGGTGTTGACCTGGTCGATCGCGGCGGCCGGGGTCGCCGGCAGCACCATGGCCGCCGCAACCGCGCAGGTCAACCAGAGAGCATTTCTTCGCACAATCCCTCCAAACAGAACGTCCTTCATCTCCACCGGATCGCGGCGAGATGTTCTGCGGAGTAGTTGCCAGATGTGACGGAACTATCACGGAACGCTGCGGGTCGTTATCGATTCGTTATCTTTGCCGGCTCGTTGACGGGCGCGTCGAGCAAGCGCACCGTTTGGGGTGTCTGTGTCAACGCGTCCGGATCACCGCAGCCGGTGGCGAGAACCGATGACGCTCGTGGCCCGTACCACCTATCAGTGGGGACCTGCGGCGACGCGAGCCCCGGACACCCGAATCGAGGAGGCGCCATGTCCGGTACCGAATCCGCCGGCGTCCGCGATCGAGCCCGCTGGGGGCTGGCCGCCGCGGGCGTGCTGGGCCTGGCGGTGGCGGCCATGCTGGGCGCCTACGCCATGGTTCATCCCGGCAACGGCGCCCCGGTGCCGCACTTCGGGTTCGCCAGCCTGGTGGCGATGAAGACTTGGCTCTCGACCGCGGCGGCCGCCTTCGTCGTCGTTCAGGTGATCAGCGCGCTGGCCATGTGGGGTCGGTTGCCGGGGGTCAGCGGCGCGCCGGCCTGGGCCGGTCCGGTTCATCGGTGGTCCGGGGTCATCGCCTTCGTGCTGACCCTGCCGGTCGCCTTCGCCTGCGTCTGGGCGTTGGGGTTCTCCGACTCGTCCGCCCGCACGGTGGCGCACTCCATCGCCGGGTGCCTGTTCTACGGGGTGTTCGCGGCCAAGATGCTGGCGCTGCGACTGCCCGGCCTGTCCGGCTGGACGCTGCCGGTGCTCGGCAGCCTGCTGACCACCGTGCTGGCCGTCGTGTGGTTCACCTCAGCGTTCTGGGCCATCGCCCTGTCCGGGCTCTCCCTGCGATGACCGGACCCGACTCGTCCCCGACCAGATGCCCGGAGGCACACCGGTGAGCAGCAACCACCCGCAAGGGGACCCGGCCGCACGGTCCGGCGACGAACCACCCGCCGACGACCAGGTGACCCGACAGGTCCCCCGTCCGATTGCCGGTGGCGGACCCGCCGGTCGACCGACGACCCCTCGACATGCGGCTCCCGACCCGCCCGGTCCGTCCGGGTTGCCGGCCGCCGCCCCGCCTGTGCCTGGCTGGAACCCGGCCCCGCCCGGGCCGGCCCGGTCTGCGTCGGCCCGGTCTGCGTCGGCCCGGTCTGCGTCGGCCCGGTCTGCGTCGGCCCGGTCTGCGTCGGCGGGGCCCCCGACCGGATTCCCGCCGCGGCCGGCGGGGCCGTACCCGCCGGCCGGCTGGAGCGGCCCGCCGGCGCCGGGGCGCCCGACTTCGGCGCCTGCCTCGTATCCGCCGAATGTGCCGTACCCGCCGAGTTCGCCGTATCCGCCGCCTCCCGCGTCACCGCCGGGCTACCGTCCCGGATATTCCGGGCCACCCGGTGCCGCGCCGGCCGGCGGTCCCGGCTACCCACCACCCGGGACCGGCTACCCCCCGCCGGGAGCCGGCTACCCACCGCCGGGGATCGGCTATCCGCCAGCCGCCACCGGTTCACCACCGGGCAGCGGGCCCACCGTCACCGAACCCCCCGCCGCGGCCGGGTCGGCGGCGGCGTCGCGCCGGTCGGTGCTGGTGGGCACCGGGGTGGCGCTGGTGGCGGCCGCGGCCGGGGCCACCTGGTACGTCGTCGCCGGACCCACGCCGCGACCCCGCGCCGGGGGCGAGGAATACCCCGAGCCGGCCGGGGCATCGGCGGCGATCACCCCGCTCGCCGACATCCCGGAGAACGGCGGGACCGTCTTCCCGGACCGGCAGATCGTGGTGACCCGCGGCGCGGGCACGACGGTGCACGGCTTCTCCGCGGTGTGCACGCATCAGGGTTGCCTGGTGTCGGCGGTCAGCGGCGGCGAGATCACCTGCCCGTGCCACGGCAGCGCCTTCGACGCCGCCACCGGCGCGGTGCGGCGCGGACCTGCCCAACAGCCGCTGCCGACGGTTCCGGTGTCGGTGGTCAATGGATCGGTGGTGGCCGGATGAGGCGAGGGACGGGACAGCCGTGAGCAAGCATGTGCCGACCTGGATCTGGGTGGCCGCCGCTGCCTTCGCCGTCGGGGCCCTGATCGCCTCGCTCTGGTGAGGCCGGGCGAGGGTCAGCCGGGGGTCAGGTCCCGGGACTCGTAGGCCTTGCGCGAGCCGCAGACCGACGCCTTGGGACACACCTGCCGGGTGCCGTCGGCGGCCAGCTTGACCACCACGGACTCCCCCGGCACCGAGTGGCCGACGACCCGGCCCGGGCCGGCGGGGGTCTCGACGTCCTCCCCGATCGCCGGGGCCGTGGCCTTGAAGTCCTGGTAGAGCGGGTGCTCGTACTTCAGGCAGCACATCAGCCGGCCGCAGGCGCCGGAGATGCGCATCGGGTTGGCCGGCAGGTCCTGGTCACGGGCCATGGCCAGGGTGATCGGCTCGAAGTCCTTGAGGAAGGTGGAGCAGCAGGTGTCGCGGCCGCAAGAGCCGATGGCGCCGGTCACCCGGACCGAGTCCCGGGCGGCCAACTGCCGCAGCTCGATCCGCGTGCCCAGGGTGGCCGACAGATCACGCAGCAACGAGCGGAAGTCGACGGTCTCCGGCGAGGAGTAGTAGATGACGGTCTTGCCGGCGGCCAGCTGCGGGTCGACCGAGAGCACCTTCATCAGCAGCCCGTGCTCGCGGATCAGCCGGCGGCTGGCGACCAGGGTGCGGGCCTTGATCCGACGCAGCTGCTCGGTGGCGGCCAGGTCGGCCTCGGTGGCCATGCCCACCAGCTTGGGGAACCCATCGGTGTCCTCGCTGGAGTACTCCGCGGCCCACACTACCCGCGCGGCGACCGCCCCCTGCTCGGTCGGCAGCATCACCATCTCGCCCACCTCGGGGCGCAGATCCCCCGGGTCGGCGTAGTGCAACTGCCCGTTCTGGGAGAAGGTCACAGCGCACAACATGCCCATGACAGGCCACGGTACGCGGTGGGCATCCGTAGCCCGGGCCCTCGCGGCCACCGCCGCGTCCGGACGGCGGTCCGGCCGGGCCGTGCGTAGAGTGCCGGCATGACCCAGGCCTGCCGTGCGAATCGTGTCCTTCGATGAGCGGAACCACGCGACGGATCCTGACCGCCAAAGCCATCGCCCTGCTGGCCCTCGGGTTGGGGGTGCTGGTGTCGGTGGCCGTGTTCCGCCGATCGACCGCCCCGGTGCCCGCGCCCGGCGTGATCACCCGCTGACGCGCGCTTCCGGTCAGGCCGACCGGCGCCGCTGACCCCCGGCGAACAGGGCCATCACCATCGCCTCGATCGCGATCTGCGGCTTGACGTTGAGCTCGATGGCCTCCCGGCAGGCCAGCACCGCGTCCACGGCGGCCAGCGCCCCGTCCGGACCGAGTCGCTTGGCCACCGCGTCGACCTGCCCGGGCATGTCCGGATTGAGCAGGGGCGCCGTCGATCCCAGGCTGCGGGCCAGGACGTCCCGGTAGAAGCCGGACAGGTCGACCAGGGCCCGGTCGAGCACGTCCCGCTCGGTCCGGGTGGCTCGCGACTTCTGTCGCCGTTCCATCTCCTTGACCACGCCGGCCGACCCACGGGCCGCGCCCACCGCGCCCTTGCCGGTGCCGCCGGCCCCCAGGGCCGTCTTCAGCTCCTCAATCTCGGCCGCGTCCCGGGTCTGCGACATCGAGCTGGCCTCGCCCTTGGCCCGGGCCAGCAGCTCGGCGGACTGCTCGAACACGTCGGCGACCGAGGCCAGCGAGGTCGGCAGGGCCAGGACCTGCCGCCGCTGCTCGCGGGCCTGCTCGTCGCGGGCAAGCCGGCGGGCCCGGCCCACGTGCCCGGCCGCCACCGACGCCGCCCAGTGCGCGGTCTCGGGATCGACCCCGTCGCGGCGGGCCAGCACGTCGGCGATCGCCGGCGCCGAGGGGGTGCGCAGCCCGACCACCCGGCAACGCGAGCGGATCGTCACCGACACGTCGTCGGGGTGGGTGGACGGCGCACAGAGCAGGAAGACCGTGTGCTCGGCCGGCTCCTCGACCGCCTTGAGCAGCGCGTTCGAGGCGCCCTCGGTGAGCCGGTCGGCGTCCTCGATCAGCACGATCTGGTAGCGCCCGGCGGCCGGGCTACGGGCGGCCAGCTGGACCACCTGTCGCATCTCCTTGACCGAGATGGTCAGCCCCTCGGGAATCACCGCCCGGACGTCCGAGTGGGTGTGCGCGGCCACCGTGCGGCAATGCGAGCAGTGCCCGCAGCCCCGGTCGGCGCACTGCAGGGCGGCCGCGAACGCGCGGGCCGCGACCGAGCGGCCCGACCCGGCCGGCCCGGTGAACAGCCAGGCGTGCGTCATCGCCGCGCCGGGTACCCCCGGATCGCCGTGCGAGGCCGCGACGGCCAGCGACAGCTCCTCGATCGCATGCTGCTGGCCGATCAGGTCGTCGAACACCGGGGCGTGCGCCAGCCCTTGCATCAACCATTCGGGGGCCTCAGACATCCGGCGCACCGCCGTCCACGCGCTCGGGCAGGGCCCGGCCGAAGGCCACGATGGAGTCCAGCCGGCCGGCGTTGGCCGCCCGGACGGGTGAGCGGACCACCGAGGTGATCACCAGCCCGGCCCGGGCCGCCACCAGCGCCAAGGTGCGCGGGGTGAAGTGCCAGATGTGCTGCTCGGGCTTGAGCGTCCACCAGCGCGAACCCAGGGCGCGGGCCGGCAGGGAGGACACCGACGGCACGGACAGGGCGATCACCCCGTCCGGGGCCAGCCGGGCCCGGACCTGCCGCAGGAACTGCAGCGGGTCGGGCACATGTTCCAGGGTGTCCCAGAAGCAGATGACGTCGACCGGGTCCGTCGGCGCGTCGGCGAGCTGACCCTCCACGACGTCGAGCCCGAGTTCGGACCGGGCCACCTGCACCCCGGTGTGGGACAGCTCGACCCCACGGACCTGGTAGCCGGCGTCCCGGGCGGCCGCCAGGAACAACCCGTAGCCGCTGCCGATCTCCAGCAGGCTGGCCGGCGGCGGTCGCAGCCGGGCCAGGTCGGCCAGCCGGCCGTGGGACCAGACCCGCTGCAGCACCATGGCCGGCGACCATCGGGTGCGGTCGCCGTAGACGCCGCCCTCGAAGTAGGCCGGCTCGTCGTACAGCCGCTGCAACGCCGGCGCGGTCAGCCGCGGCGAGACGAACACCAGCGCGCAGATCGGGCACCGGACCACCGCGAACGGAGGCCGCCGGTGCACCACTTCACCGGGCACCCCGCACAGGCAGCACACGGTGGCCTCGGTGTCGGCGGCGGACCACGACGTCCCGTCGGCCATCCCGGTCACGCCGGCGGCGTGCGAGCCGGGGACGGCAGGTGGTCGGGGGCGGTCGGGCACCGGCGAGCCTTTCGGAGAATGGGGTCGAAACCGATCGGGAAGATCGGACCCGGCCACCGTAGCCGAGGCCTGCGACAGTGCCGTTTCCTCGAACCACGGCCGCGGGGTCGGCCGGCGGGTTGTCGGAGTGGGGCCGGCCAGGCACGCTGGCGGCATGACTGCCGAGACGTTCGTGATCGTGGGGGCCTCGCTGGCCGGCGGCAAGGCCGCGGAGACGTTGCGTGAGGACGGCTTCGACGGCCGGGTGGTGCTGGTCGGGGCGGAGACCGAGCCGCCCTACGAGCGCCCGCCGCTGTCCAAGGGATACCTGAGCGGGGCCGACGACCGGTCGGCGGCGTTCCTGCACGAGGCGTCCTGGTGGGCCGAGCACGACATCGACTGGCGGCCCGGCACCGCCGCGGTCGGGCTGGACCTACAGAGCCGGACGCTGGCCCTGCACCCGGCGGACACCCTCGGGTACGACCGGCTGCTGATCGCCACCGGATCCACCCCGCGGACGCTGGAGGTCCCCGGCGCCGACCTGGACGGGGTGCGCTACCTGCGCACCCTGGATCAGGCCGACGCGCTGCGGCGTGCGTTCGGCCGCGGGGAGCCGGTGGTGGTGATCGGCGCCGGCTGGATCGGCCTGGAGACCGCAGCCGCGGCCCGGGGGCACGGGTGCCCGGTCACGGTGGTCGAGATGGGCCCGCTGCCGCTGCAGCGGGTCCTGGGCGACGAGGTCGCCACCGTCTACCGCGACCTGCATCGGGCGCACGGGGTCGATTTCCGGTTCGGGGCCGGCATCGGCGAGTTCCGCGGATCCGGCGGAGCCGTGCAGTCCGTCGTCCTCGACGACGGGTCCGAACTGGCGGCCGGCACCGTGGTGGTCGGGGTGGGCATCCGCCCGATGACCGACCTGGCCCAGTCCGCGGGGCTGGCGGTCGACAACGGCATCGTCACCGACGCCCGGCTGCGGACCAGCGACCCGTTCGTCTACGCCTGCGGCGACGTGGCGTCCTCGTTCAACCCGTTGCTGGGCCGGCACCTGCGGGTGGAGCACTGGGCGAATGCGCTCAACGGCGGACCCGCGGCGGCCCGGGCCATGCTGGGCGGGACACAGGAGTACGCGCCGCTGCCGTACTTCTTCTCCGATCAGTACGACCTGGGCATGGAGTACTCGGGCTGGGTCGCGCCCGGCGAGTACGACCGGGTGGTGTTCCGCGGTGATCCAAGCGTCGATGCGCAGGCGGCGCCCGAGTTCGTCGCGTTCTGGCTCCGCGAGGATCGGGTGCTGGCCGGCATGAACGCCAACGTCTGGGACGTCAACGAAGACATCCAGGCGCTGGTCAAGGCGGGTCTGGACGGTCGGCCGGCGGATCCGGCCAAGCTCGCCGATCCGAGCGTGCCGCTGCCGGAGGTTCTGGCCTGAATCCAGTGCTCAGGCGACCTTCTCCTGTTCGACCATCGCCGGGGACCGCTCGCGCAGCACCGAGGCGATGCGTTCGGTGACCTCGGCGTTGATCACACCCTGCTCCTCGCTCAGCGGGCGGACGATCAGGTAGCGCTCGGGGGTGTAGGACGCGCGGTCCCGGTACGCCTGGGCGGGGTCGACCCGCTCGTCCTCGTCGGCCTCAGCTCCGGCTGCGCTCGGCGCCGCGGACGACCCCTCGACGGGAGCCGGTTCACCGGCGGCCGGGCCGGGTTCGGCGGCGCCGGACTCGTCCGGGGCGCCCGCGGCGGCGCCGTCCCGGGTGGCGTCCTGGGCACTGTTCGGAGTGGACGTCGGGGGGCCGTCCGCACTGGCATCCGCAGCCGGCGTGGCGTCGGCGCGGGCGGCGTCGACCACGACGGTCAGATCCGGCTTGAGTCCGCTGATCGCCCAGACGGCGACCCGGCTCAGGTCGTCCTCGACCAGCCCCAGGGTGCGGTACCGCACGATGAACTCGTCCATGAAGCCGTCGCAGAGCACCACCGCGCCATCCTCCAGGGCCGGCCCGACCTGAGTGGCCATCAGCTCGGCCAACGTCGCGGAGGTGCGCAGGGCGTCGGCCAGCGGGTCGACCGCCGCCGAGCGGACCGTGGGCGAGGGCTCCCGGCGGGAGACCACGCAGGTGAGGTAACCCGTCTCCTGCAGGTGCTGCTCGATGCTCTTGAGGTAGTCGGCGGTGGCCGCGGCGTCGGTGCCCTCGACCGCGATCAGCGCCCCCGCATGCTCGGACGGCTCGTCCCACAGCGACGGCGGCATCTTGCGGTGGAAGACCCGGCGGGTCAGGCCGGAGGTCAGCCCCCCGATCTGCCGGCCGATGATCGCGCTCACGCTGAAGGCGATCAGCCCACCGACGGCCAGCACGATCGCCGGCCCGGTGATCTCGAAACGGAAGTCGCCGACGGTAACCGGGTAGGTGCCGATGGCGCCGGCCAGGATCGGCCCGGCAGCGATGGTCAGCAGCAGGATGATCCGTACCGAGGACATGACGAAGGCGAAGACGCGCCCGCGCAGCTGGTCGGAGACCTCGTGGCCGATCATGGTGAAGCCGTTGATCCAGGCGATGCCGGCGAACACGCCCATGGTCGCGGCGGTGATGGCCGCGCCCAGGAAGTCCTGCAGGACGCTCATCACGATCAGCGCGATGCCGGCGGCGCCGATGGCCGGGGTGAAGATCATCCGCCGGGGCACGTTGGGCAGCACCTTGGGGCCGATCAGCATGCCCAGGGCCAGGCCGGTGAACACGGCGCCGAACAGGATGCCGTAGCCGGCGTTGCCGGCGCCCAGGGTGGCCACGTAGGCCTGGGCCACGCCGGCGACCAGGCCGCCGGCACCGAACGCGCCCAGGATGCCGATGTAGATCGAGCGCATCAGCCGGTTCTTGCGGACGAACGAGACACCCTCGGCGATCAGCGAGAAGATGCTCCGGGAGGTGCTGCGGTCGCCGACGAAGGCCGGGATCAGCCCCCGCGAGATGAGCACCATGAAGGCGGAGAAGAAGTAGGTGGCCGCGTCGATGGCCAGGGCGATGTCGATGGCCAGGGTGTTGGTGCCGCCGCTGATCAGCGCGCCGCTGCCGCCGGCCAGATCCGGTACCCCGAAGAACGAGGCCACGGTGGACAGCAGCGCGAACAGCACCGCGGCGACCGGCACCATGCCGTAGACCGACACGTAGTTGAGCTGGTTGGCCACGGCCAGCCGCTCCCGCGGCACCACGTTGACCCACATCGCCTGCTTGGCCGGGGTGGAGAACAGGCCGATCGCCTCGACCAGGAACTGGGCGACCAGCAACCAGAGCAGGTTGCCGGAGAAGATGATCGACAGGTAGAGCAGGCCGGCCATGGTGTCGCCGGCGATGGCGACGGTGCGCCGGTCGAACCGGTCGACCAGGGCGCCGGCCACCGGTCCCAGGATCAGGTCCGGCAGCAACCGGGTCAGCAGCACCCCCGACACGGCCGCACCCTGGGCCAGGTTGGACGAATCCTTGGTCAGGTAGGCGGCCAGGGCGGTGGTCGCCAGCAGTCCCAGCCAGTCCCCCAGGCTGGACACGGCGATCGCCGCCCACAGCCGGCGGAACGCCGGCAGCCGCAGCAGGACGGCGACGGAATTCGGTTCCCGCTTGCGCTTCACGGCATCCGCTCGCTCGACCGGGCCCGGCTCATCGCACTCACCGGTTGAGCAGTTCGGTGATCGCCTGGATGATCCGCTGACCCAGCCCGCTGGCGAAGGCGATGACGACCAGGAAGATGAAGACGGCCCAGACGCCCGACCCCTTGTTCCGGCGAGTCGTCCGCGGGGTGCGTCGCGGCAGCGGCGGGGTCGGCGCGTGGGCGGCCGGCTGGTGCCGGTTGGCGGCCATCGCCGAGGTCGAGCCGATCTGCGGGTTGCCGGTCAGCGTGTTGCGCAGGAAGCCGGCGACCTCCGCCGGGGTCATGGCCCGGTTGGCCCAGGCGGACACCGTCGAGGACACCCCGGAGGCCGCCGCGCCCGGATGCGACGAGGAGGCCGACGACGACGGCGGCCGGGGCATCGGCGGCTGGCGAGCGGACAGGTGCGGGGCGGAGGCGCGCGGGTCGACCGGACCCCAGGCGGCCGGCGCCCGGGCCGGGGTGGAGGTGCGGCCCGGCCGGCCCGGTTGGCCGGCCGCCCGTTGCCCCGGGGGCCGGGTCGTTCGCGCCGGTTGGACCGGCACGGCGGGCGCGGCGATCGACCCCGCGGCCAGCGCGGCTCGGGTCAGCGCGGCCGGGTCGATCGGGGGCAGGGCGACCATCGCGTCGGGCATCGGCGCGGACAACGCGTCCGGGTAGACCGACAGCACCGGCATGAGGACGGCCGGATCGCCGGTGCCGTCGGGACCGCTCAGGGCGTCGGCGAACCCACGATCGGTCCTGCCAGGCGCGTCGAATCCGGCGGTCATATTCAAATGGTAGGACCCGGCACCGACCGGACGGCCCGGGCGGCCCGGGAATTCGGGACAAAGCCAGGGTGAAACCCTGACCGCACCCCCGAATGCACCGGTCGCACCCGGCCGTCGATCACTCCGCGGGGCCGGTCCGACGGGTGGTGCTGCGGGTGGTGCCGGCCGCCTTGGTGGTCCGCGCCTTCGCCGCCGCCGTGGTCTTGGAAGCAGTCTTGGTGGCGGTCTTGGTGGCCGTCGTCTTGGCCGCCGCAGTCTTGGTGGCCGTCTTGGTGCCACCGGCCGCGGCACCGGCCTTGGCCGCCGCCGGCTTGCGGGTGGTCGCCCGCTTGGGGGCCGGCCCGCGGGCGCGTCGATCGGCCAGCAGCTCGGCCGCGCGCTCCACGGTGAGGGTCTCGACCTCGTCACCCTTGCGCAGGGAGGCGTTGGTCTCCCCGTCGGTGACGTACGGCCCGAACCGGCCGTCCTTGATCACCATCGGTTTGCCGCCGGACGGGTCGATGCCGACCTCCCGCAGCGGCGGCGCGGCCGCCGCGGACCGGCCGCGGGTCTTGGGCTGCGCGTACAGGGCCAGCGCCTCGTCCAGGGTGACGTCGAACAGCGCGTCCTCGCTGGTCAGCGACCGGGAGTCGGTGCCCTTCTTCAGGTAGGGCCCGTACCGGCCGTTCTGCGCGGTGATCTCCTGGCCGTCGGCCGGATCGACGCCGACCACCCGGGGCAGCGACAGCAGCCGTAGCGCGGTGGGCAGGTCGATGGTGTCCAGGGTCATCGACTTGAACAGCGACGCGGTACGCGGCTTGGCCGCCGCCTTGGCCTTGGTCGTCTTCTTGGCGGTCCCGTCGGCCCCGGTGGCCGCCGGAGCGGCCTCCGGCAGCACCTCGGTGACGTAGGGGCCGAACCGGCCGTCCTTGGCGACGATCAGGTGCCCGGTGTCCGGATCCACCCCGAGCTCGGTCTCGCCACCGTCGCCGGACTGGCTGAACAGCTTCTCGGCGACCTCGGCGTCGACCTCGTCCGGGGGCAGGTCCTCGGGCAGGTTGGCCCGCTGGGCGGTCGGCTCGCCGTCCTCGCCCTGCACCATCCGCTCCAGGTACGGGCCGTACCGGCCGACCCGGACCAGCACCTGCCGGCCCTCGGCGTCGGTCAGCAACGGCAACGAGTTGACCTCGCGGGCGTCGATGTCCTCCAGCCGCTCGCCGACCAGCTTCTTCAGGCCGCCGGAGCGGCCGACCGAGCCGGCCGGGCCCAGGTCGCCGCCGAAGTAGAACGCGGACAGCCAGTCGGTGCGGCCGATCCGCCCGTCGGCGATGCCGTCGAGCTCGTCCTCCATCGCCGCGGTGAAGTTGTAGTCCACCAGCCGGGAGAAGTGCTGCTCGAGCAGGCCGATGACGGCGAACGCGATCCAGGACGGGACCAGCGCCTGCCCCTTCTTCCACACGTACCCGCGGTCGATGATCGTGCGGATGATCGAGGTGTAGGTGGAGGGACGGCCGATGCCCAGGTCCTGCAACGCGCCGATCAGCGACGGCTCGGTGTACCGGGCCGGCGGGGTGGTCACGTGGCTGGCCGGGATCAGGTCACGGATGTCGAGCTTTTGCCCGGTCTCCAGCTTGGGCAGCCGCCGTTCGGCGTCGTCGGCCTCGCCGCCGGCCTCCGCGTCCACCGTCTCCACGTAGGCCCGCAGGAACCCGGGGAAGGTGATGGTGCGGCCGGACGCGCTGAACACGCACTCCTGCTCCCGCGCGGTCGCGGCGATCTTGACCGACAGGGTCAGGCCGCGGGCGTCGACCATCTGCGAGGCGATGGTGCGCTGCCAGATCAGCTCGTAGAGCCGGTACTCGTCGCCGGAGATCTGGTTGGCGACCTGACCCGGGGTGCGGAAGTTGTCGCCGGCCGGGCGGATGGCCTCGTGCGCCTCCTGGGCGTTCTTGACCTTGCGGGTGTACTGCCGCGGGGTCGGCGGCACGTACTCCGGCCCGTACAGCTCGCGGGCCTGGGCCCGGGCGGCCTCCTGGGCCGACGAGCTCAGGGTGGTCGAGTCGGTTCGCATGTAGGTGATGAAGCCGTTCTCGTACAGCCGCTGCGCGGTGCGCATGGTGCGCTCGGAGTTGAACCCCAGTTTGCGGCCGGCCTCCTGCTGCAGGGTGGAGGTCATGAACGGCGGGTAGGGCTTGCGGGTGTAGGGCTTCTCCTCCACCGAGGTGACGGTGGCGGTGCCGCCGGCCAGCGCGGTGGCCAGGGTGCGCGCCCCGTCCTCGTCCAGCAGCAGCACGTCGGCGTCGGCCTTGAGCCCGCCGGTGGCCGGGTCGAAGTCGCGGCCGGCGGCCAGCCGGCGCCCGTCCACGGTGCTCAGCGCCGACTTGAACGGCTCGGCCCCGGTGCCGGCCGGCGACATGAGCGCGTCCAGGCCCCAGTAGGTGCCCGAGCGGAACGCCATCCGCTCGCGTTCGCGCTGCACGATGATGCGGGTGGCCACCGACTGCACGCGACCGGCGGACAGCTTGGGCATCACCTTCTTCCACAGCACCGGGGAGACCTCGTAGCCGTACAACCGGTCCAGGATGCGGCGGGTCTCCTGGGCGTCGACCAGGTTCTCGTCCAGGGCGCGCGGGTTGGCGGCGGCCTCGCGGATCGCGGCCGGGGTGATCTCGTGGAAGACCATCCGCTTGACCGGGACCTTGGGCTTGAGGGTCTCCAGCAGATGCCAGGCGATGGCCTCGCCCTCGCGGTCCTCGTCTGTGGCCAGGTAGAGCTCGTCGGCCCCGGCCAGCAGCGACTTGAGCTTAGCGACCTGGGCCTTCTTCTCCGGGGAGACGACGTAGAGCGGCTCGAAGCCGTGCTCGGTGTCCACGCCCAGCCGGGCCCAGGGCTCGCCCTTGTACTTGGCCGGTACGTCGGCGGCGCCGCGGGGCAGGTCGCGGATGTGCCCGACCGAGGACTCGACGATGTAGCCGTCGCCGAGGTAACCGGAGATGGTCTTCGCCTTGCTCGGTGACTCGACGACGACCAGCCGCACGCCGCCGTTGCGGGTGCTCGCGGAGGTGCCAGTGGCCATCAGGTCTCGTTCTCCTTGTTTCTGGGCGTCGCGCCGGCCGGTGATGCAGGTCGGGCCGGACGGACGGTGCTGCACAGGTGGTCCCCGCCACCGGGGGCCCCTCCGGGATCGTCCGTCGCGGCCCTACCGGGAGCAGGATGCCACAACCGGACGAGCGATCCGTGTGGAGCCTGGCCCGCACGGTCGCGGTGCCGGTCCGGATCCGATCAGTGCATCGGCTGCGGGAACTGCCCGGCCGGAGCCTCCGGCGGTGGCGTGCCGACCATCTCGGCCAGCCGCGAGCACCGTCGATGACCGACGATACGCACCGCCGGCCCGCCGCCGCGGGGACCCAGGATCGAACCGGCCAGTCCCATCGCCGCGCAGACCGCGGCCAGCGGCTGGTGCAGCTCCGGGGTCCGGGGGTCCAGGCCGAGCAGGTAGCCCACCGGGGCGGGTCGCCCGGAGGCGATCACCCAGCACCGGATCAGGCCCGCGGACAGCTCCAACCCGGCCGGCATCACCTTGTCCGGGCCGTCCACCCACCGCTCGCGCAGCTCGGCGAGCACCGGCGCGGGATCGGTGCGCAACTCGGTGACGTGCTCGTCGGTCTCGATGTGCGCGTCGACGTCACGCACCCGGCACTCCCGGACCAGGGCCGATGCCCGCCACGGGTCGGCCAACGGGATGATCAGCCGGACTCCGTCGTCGCCCTCCTCCAGGCGCCCGTCGGCCGCCAGCAGCCCGCCCAGATCCTCGCCCACCGGCGCGGTCAGGTCGGCCGACCACAGCGACAACTGAGTCAACCGAGCCCCCTCGCCACCCAAAGCACAGTAGCCCCCGGCACCGGGCCGGGGGCTACTGCTTGATCGGTCCTGCGCAGACCCCTGAGCTCAGGCGGTGGCCTGCGGCTGATCCGCGTGCAAGGACGACTCACGTCGCTTCGACACCACGACGGCGGTCACGATGATCACCACGGCGAGCGCCGAGATGCCGTAGCGGATGCCGGCGCTGGCCGAGTCGCCGACCGAGAGCGCGACGATGGCCGGGGCGATCAGCAGCGCGACCAGGTTCATCACCTTGAGCAGCGGGTTGATGGCCGGGCCGGCGGTGTCCTTGAACGGGTCGCCCACGGTGTCACCGATGACGGTCGCCTCGTGCGCCGGCGAGCCCTTGCCGCCGTGGGTGCCGTCCTCGACGATCTTCTTCGCGTTGTCCCAGGCGCCACCGGAGTTGGCCAGGAACACGGCCATCAGGGTGCCGGTGGCGATGGTGCCGGCCAGGTAGCCGGCCAGCGGACCGACGCCCAGGCCGAAGCCGACGGCGATCGGGGCGAACACGGCCAGCAGCCCCGGGGTGGCCAGCTCGCGCAACGAGTCGCGGGTGACGATGTCGACGACCTTGCCGTACTCGGGCTTGTTGGTGCCCTCCATGATCCCGGGGATCTCGCGGAACTGGCGGCGCACCTCGTAGACCACGGCGCCGGCGGCGCGGGAGACCGCGTTGATGGCCAGGCCGGAGAACAGGAACACCACGCAGGCGCCCAGCAGCATGCCGACCAGGGTGCCCGGGGACACGACCGAGGTGACGAACGAGCTCAGGCTGCCCGCGGCCAGGCCGGCGGCGTCGCCGGCGGAGATCAGGGCGCCGGTGATCGCGTCCGAGTACGACCCGAACAGCGCCGTCGCCGCCAGTACCGCGGTGGCGATGGCGATGCCCTTGGTGATGGCCTTGGTGGTGTTGCCGACCGCGTCGAGCTCGGTGAGGATCTTGGCGCCCTCCTCGGAGACCTCGCCGCTCATCTCGGCGACACCCTGCGCGTTGTCCGAGACCGGACCGAAGGTGTCCATGGCGACGATGACGCCGACGGTGGTCAGCAGGCCGCAGCCGGCCAGCGCGATCATGAACAGCGCCACGATCAGGGTGGTGGACAGCAGGAATGCTCCGTAGACGGCGCCGGCGATGACCAGCGCGGTGTAGACGGCGGACTCGAAGCCGACCGAGATGCCGCCCAGGACGACGGTGGCGGCGCCGGTCAGCGAGGCCTTGGCCACGTCCTTGGTCGGCTTCGTCTCGGTGCCGGTGAAGTAGCCGGTCAGCCACAGGATGACGGCGGCCAGGACGATGCCGATCAGCACGGAGATGATCGCCATCAGCGCGGGGTTGCCGGAGACGTCGCGGACCGAGTCGATGCCCAGGTCGGCGAAGTTGGTCGGCAGGTAGACGAACGAGGCCACCGCCGACAACCCGGCCGAGATCGCGGCGGAGATGTAGAAGGAGCGGTTGATGGTGACCAGGCCGGGCTCGCCCGGCTTGGCCTTGGTGATGTAGATGCCGATGATCGCGGTGATGACGCCGATCGTCGGGATGATCAGGGGGAAGACCAGGCCCTTGGTGCCGAAGGCGGCGCTGCCCAGGATGAGCGAGGCGACCAGGGTGACGGCGTAGCTCTCGAACAGGTCGGCGGCCATGCCGGCGCAGTCACCGACGTTGTCGCCCACGTTGTCGGCGATGGTGGCGGCGTTGCGGGGGTCGTCCTCGGGGATGCCCTGCTCGACCTTGCCGACCAGGTCGGCGCCGACGTCGGCGGCCTTGGTGAAGATGCCGCCGCCGACCCGCATGAACATGGCCAGCATGGCGGCGCCGAAGCCGAAGCCCTCCAACACCTTCGGCGCGTCGCCGACGTAGACCAGGACGACGATGGACGCGCCGAGCAGGCCCAGGCCGGTGGTGGCCAGGCCGACCGCGCCACCGGTCCGGAAGCCGATCTGCATGGCCTTCTCCCGGCCGCCGTCGCCGTTGGCCGCGGCCGCGACCCGGACGTTGGCCCGGGTGGCCAGCCACATGCCGAAGTACCCGATCGAGGCCGAGAACGCGGCACCGAACAGGAAGGCGATCGATCGGCCGATCCGCTCACCGGTGGTGGTGGCCGGCAGGGCGAACAGCAGCACGAAGACGATGACGACGAAGATGCCCAGGGTGCGGAACTGGCGGGCCAGATAGGCGGCCGCACCTTCCTGGACCGCGGCCGAGATCTCCTGCATCTTCGGTGTGCCCGTGCCCGCGGCCAGTACCCCGGCCCGCAGCACGAACGCGATGACCAGGGCGATCAGGGCAACGACGGCGACACCAATGACGATGACTTGATCACTACCGGTAATGACGACTTCCGCAGCGGCGGCACTGGTGGACATCGAGCTCCTGATCCATGCACAAAGGTGCAGATACGTGTGTACCGGTCAACTCGATGCGACCGGCGCTGGTCTACTTTTCGTCGTTCCCCCGCGGTCCGACGTTGACGGTCAGTACTGTAGAGCACAGCCCCGAGACGCCCGGCATAGCAGCAATGTCGCCGGGCCGCTCGCCTTCCGGGCCGGCTGTCGGACCGGATCGGGACAATGGTGTCGTGACCACACCGAACCCCTGGCCGGCCCCGGCTGACGGATCGGTTCTGCTAAATCGGTCCAGCTTTCTTGACGTGAGTTCGGTCACATCCTGTGCGTCTCATGTGCGCCGGCTGCCGCGGGCGGCGGGGTCGCCGGCCCAGTGGCCGGGATGGACGCCTCCGGGTGTCCGGGACGCGTTGAGGACGGCGGGCATCGAACAGCCCTGGACGCATCAGGTGGCGGCGGCGCAGCTTGCCCACGACGGTCACGACGTGGTGCTGTCCACCGGCACCGCATCCGGCAAGTCGTTGGGCTATCACCTGCCGGCCCTGACCGCGATCGAGAACGACCCGCGGACCACCGTTCTCTACCTCGCCCCGACCAAGGCCCTGGCCGCCGATCAGCTCGGGGTGCTGACCGGCCTGGCGGTGCCCGGGCTGCGTCCGGCAGTCTATGACGGAGACACCCCGCGGGACGACCGGGACTGGGCCCGCGGGCACGCGAACTGGCTGCTGACCAATCCGGACATGCTGCACCTGGGGCTGCTCCCCCATCATTCGGCCTGGGACCGGTTCTGGCGGCGGCTGGCCTTCGTGGTGGTCGACGAATGCCACGCCTACCGCGGGGTGTTCGGCTCGCATGTTGCGCTCGTCCTGCGCCGGCTGATCCGCGTCGCCCGGCTGTACCGGTCAAGCCCGGTGTTCGTCCTGGCCTCGGCCACCGCGGCCGAGCCGCAGGTGTCGGCGCAGCGGCTGATCGGCCGGCCGGTCCGGGCCGTCACCCAGGACGGCTCGGCCCGGCCCGCGGCCGACTTCGTGCTCTGGACACCGGGCGCGGCCGGTTCGGACCCCATCGACTCGGACAGCGCCGGATCAGACAGCGCCGACTCGGACAGCACCGGATCAGACACACCCGAATCAGGCATCGAGCAAGCCGCGCAGCCAAGCCGCCGGACGTCCGCGCCGGCCGAGGCCGCGCGGCTGATGGCCGATCTGGTCGCCGGCGGCGCCCGCACGCTGACCTTCGTCCGGTCCCGGCAGGGCGCCGAGCAGGTCGCGCTGGCCGCGCGCCGGCGGCTGCGCCGGATCGCGCCCGACCTGGCCTCCCGGGTCGCCGCCTACCGCGGCGGGTATCTCCCCGAGGACCGGCGCGAACTGGAGCGGGCGCTGGACTCCGGGGAGCTGCTGGGCCTGGCCAGCACCAACGCCCTCGAGTTGGGTATCGACATCGCCGGGCTGGACGCGGCCATCATCACCGGCTACCCCGGCACCCTGGCCGCGCTGTGGCAGCAGGCCGGTCGCGCCGGTCGGGGCGGGGCCAGCGGCCGGCGGGCACTGGTGATCTTCGTGGCGCGGGAGGACCCGCTGGACACCTACCTGGTCCGGCACCCGGAGGCGGTCTTCGACCGTCCGGTCGAGAGCACGGTGATCGATCCGACCAACCCGTTCGTCCTCGGGCCGCATCTGACCTGTGCCGCGGCCGAACACCACCTGACGCCGGAGGACCTGGACCTGTTCGGTGGCCCGGCCGCCCGGCCGGTGCTCGACCAGCTGCTGGACCGGCGGATCCTGCGCCGCCGGCCGAGCGGCTGGTTCTGGGTGAACCCGGGGCATCCGGCGCAGCGGGTGGACCTGCGCGGCTCCGGCGCCGGGCAGATCGCGATCGTCGACGCCGACAGTGGGCGGCTG
Organism: Nakamurella multipartita DSM 44233; assembly: GCF_000024365.1. Classification (NCBI taxonomy): domain Bacteria; kingdom Bacillati; phylum Actinomycetota; class Actinomycetes; order Nakamurellales; family Nakamurellaceae; genus Nakamurella; species Nakamurella multipartita. The sequence goes on along the minus strand of NC_013235.1, from coordinate 805,649 downwards.
CTGGGCACGGTCGACGCGCACCGGGCCCCGTCCTGCGTGCACACCGGTGCGGTGCACCTGCACCGCGGCGAGTCCTACGTCGTGGACGAGCTCGATCTTCAGGCCGGCGTGGCCACCGTGCGCGCGGGGCGACCGGACTGGACCACGGTCGCCCGCTCGGTGAGCTCGGTGTCGATGGTCGGCCCGCAGCGGTCCCGGCCGGCCGGACGTCAGGTGCGGGTGGGCGTCGGGCCGGTCGCGCTGACCACCCAGGTAGTGGGCTACCTGCGGCGCCGGCCCACCGGGGAGGTCCTGGACCAGGTCCCGCTCGAGCTGCCGCAGCACACCCTGCCGACCCGGGCGGTCTGGTACACCGTCAGCCGAGCGGCCCTGCGCGCCGCCGGAGTGCGGGATGCGGCGATCCCCGGCGCCCTGCACGCGGCCGAACACGCCGCGATCGGTCTGCTGCCGCTGTTCGCCGGTTGCGACCGGATGGACATCGGCGGGCTGTCCACCGCCGCCCACCCGGACACCGGCGAACCGACGGTCCTGGTCTACGACGGCTATCCGGGCGGCGCCGGCTTCGCCGACCGCGGTTACGACGCGCTGCCCGGCTGGCTCGGCGCCGTCCGGGACACCGTCGCCGGCTGCCCGTGTGAGGCCGGCTGCCCGTCCTGCGTGCAATCGCCCCAGTGCGGCAACGGCAATCACCCGCTGGACAAGACCGGCGCGATCACCGTGCTGAACCTGGTCGTCGACGCGCTGCGCACCGCCCCGGCCGAGTCGGTCGGGGCCTGAGCAGCTCGCCCGATCGCGCTCACCCGCTGACGCCGGCCCGTTGCACCGGGCCGGCCCGGGCCCGGCCGATGGCCGACCCACCCACCCCCGTTCCGCCGGCCACCTCGGCCGAGACCTCGACCAGCAGGTCCAGCCCGTCCGCCGCACAACTGCGCAGCTCCACCTGGTTGGCCCGGGCCACCTGCGTGGCCGCCGCACACGCGGCCGCGACGCCCCGGAGCAGCACCGCCGCCCCGGCCAAAGCGGCCAGATCGGCACCCGTCTCGGCCCGCTGCCGAGCCAGCACCGCCGACCCCAGATGCACCCCGACCCCGGTGACCAGCAGCAGCACCACCACCCCGACGCAGGCGAACACGGTCGCGGTGCCGCGGTCCCGCTCACGCGCGTTCCGGGCGCTCACGGGCTGGCCCCGGCCGGTTCCCGGGCCGCCGCCGCCGACGCCTGAATCCGCACCCCAGGCAACAGACCACCGACCGGGACCGCCGTCACGGTGGCCGTGACCAGCTCGCCGTCGGCCAGGCTCAACGAGGCACCGGCCGGGGCGAGCGCGGCCACCGCCGCCGCGGCGGCCGCCTCATCACCCCGCGCGGCCAACCGGGCGGCCTCCCGGGCGGCGTCAGCACACCGCAGCTGCGCCAGCAGGCAGCCGATGCCGGTCAGGCACATCGCCACCACCAGCACCAGCACCACCAGCCCCAACGCCGCCTCGATCGTCACGCTGCCCCGGTCCCGTCCGCGCCCGGGCACGTCAGAACGACGTCGACAACGCCCGGTTGATCAGGTCGGTCAACCCCGAGATCACCGAGCCCCCGGTGACGATCTGATACAGCACCGCCGCGAACGCGGCCGCCACCACCGTGCCGACCGCGTACTCCACGGTGCTCATCCCGGCGTCCCGCGACCGCGGCTCGAGGGGCCGGTCGGCCGCCGCGGCATCACCGGGCACGCCACCCGCCGGCTCCGGATCGGCCGGCTCGGCCTCGGCCGGCGGGGGCTGCTCCCACGGGCCCCGAATCACGATCTTGCTCAGCGAAACATGTTGTCCCACAACAGCCTCCCAACCTTCCCGGCGGCACCCTGCCGTCTACCGGCCAGCCTGGCGCAGACCATTCGACGGCGACATGCCCAGCGCGCCAATGTGGATGAGATTCGGACATGGGGACAACCGCAGCAGGGGCGTCCGGGCCGGTGCCGGGTCAGTGGATCGTCAGCCGGCCCAGCAGGCCCAGAACGACCGGAGCCAGGCCCAGGCACAGGAAGGCGGGCAGGAAGCACACGCCCAGCGGCGCCGTCATCAGCACGCCCGCCCGCCCGGCCGACCGGACGGACTCATCCCGGGCCTGCTCCCGCAGCTGGGCCGCATGTTCCCGGACTGCGTCGGCCAGGGTGGTGCCGCCGACCGCGGAGCGGCGCGCGGCCGCAGCCAATGGGGCCAGGTCCGCATCGGCATCCACGGCCCGCCAGGCGGTATCGGTGTCCGCGCCCAGGGCCAGCATGGCCGCGACCGAGTCCAGGGCGGCCAGCGCCGACTGCTGCTGGCCCGCCGACGGGCCCTGATCACCCAGCACCTCGCTGACCGCGCGCAGGGCGGTCGCCATGGCCAGACCCGAGTCCAGCGCCGCGGCCAGCAGTTCCGCGTGCACGATGAGCCACCGGCGCCGCAGCGCCCGCCGTCGCGCCGAGCCCCGGGTCGGCCAGCGGGCCCGGTCCGCCCGCAGCAGCGCCAGCCCCGCGGCCAGCCCCAGACCGGCCCACCACAGGCCGGGCGCGATCACCGTGACGGCGAGGAAGGCCGCGATCGGCCGCACCAATTGCCGCACCCATTGCCGCAGCCGGGGGTCGCGCGCGGCCGGGCCGGGTCGGGGGCGGACCCGCCGAGCGGCCGGTGGCGCGACCATCACGGCGGCGGCCAAGGCCAGCGCCGCCAGGGCCAGCAGGATCTGACGGGCATCCCGGATCGCTTCCAGCTCAACGACCCCCAGCCCGGCGGCCAGACTCACGGTGCGGCCCCGCGGTGGTTCATCGGCCCACGATCCGGGCCGACCAGAGCAGGCCGGCGCACAGCAGCGCCACCCCGATGACCAGAAGCAGGTTGCCCAGCGGGGACCCGAGCAGCACGGCCACCGGGTCGACCCCCATACCCGCGCCCAGCACCACCCCCATCAGCGGCAGGGCAGCCATCACGTACCCGGACATCCGCGGGCCGGCCAGCTGGGCGGTCCGGGTCTGATCGGCGGCCAGCTGATCGGACAACTCGTCGGCGACCGCAGTGACCACCCGCCCGAACGCGACCCCGTGCCGGCGGCTGAGCAACCACCCGCTACTCAGGAACGCCAGCACCCCGGCCGGGTCGTCCGGCGACCGGGCCGCCCGCGCGGGGCTCTCGTCGACGGTGCGCATCAGCACGACCAGCGAATCCAGCAGCAGCCCGCCGGCGCCGGTTGCGGCCGCCGCCGCGCCCCGGGCCGCGGTCAGCGGGTCCGCCCCCGAGCGCAGCTCGCGTCCCAGAGCCCGCAATCCCCGCAGGATCTCGGGCATCCCCCGCCGCCGGCGCCGGCGGTCCAGCATCCGGCTGGCCAGCAGGGCGACGGTGGAGGCCAGCATGGCCGCGGCCAGCAACCCGCTCGGGCCGGCCACCACCGTCGCGGCCGCCATCGGGCCGAGCGCGGCGGCGCCGGCGGTGATCAGGCCGGCCACCGCCGACGGCCGGGCCGACCAGGCCCACCGTGGCCGGCCGGCGGTGGGTCCGGGTGGGGCGGTCCGGGCGGGCGTCGGCCACGCGGCGAGCGCGACCGCCAGGACCAGGCAACCGGCCGGAGCCCCGAGACCCATCGCCCCCAGACCCATCGCCCCCAGACCTATCTCCCCCAGAGCGGTGGCACCGCCCAGGCTCACCACGGGCACGGCTCGCCCCGCTCGGCGAGCAGCGCCGCCAACCGGGCGGCTCCCGGTTCCTGCGGCCGGCCCGCGATCACGGCCGGCTGCGCCGACACCCACCCGTCCGAACCCCTACCCAGCAGGGCGATCTCGGCCAATTCGCGCTGCGCGCCGCGGCGCCGCACGTGCAGCACCACCCGCACGGCGCCGGCCAGCTGGGAATGCAGCGCGGCCCGCTCGATGCCGCCGAGCGCGGCCAACGCCTCCAGCCGGGCCGGCACGTCGGCGGCCGTGTTGGCGTGCACCGTGCCGGCGCCGCCCTCGTGGCCGGTGTTCATCGCCGCCAGCAGGTCGACGACCTCGGCCCCGCGGACCTCGCCGACGACCAGCCGGTCCGGCCGCATCCGCAGGGCCTGCCGAACCAGATCGCGCATCGAGATCGTCCCGGCCCCTTCGACGTTGGCCTGGCGCGCGACCAGCCGGACCACATGCGGGTGCGGCGGGCGCAGCTCCTCGGCGTCCTCGACGGTGACCACCCGCTCGTGCGCCGGCACGGCGGTCAGCAGCGCGGACAGCAAAGTGGTCTTGCCCGAACCGGTCCCGCCGGAGACCAGGAACGCCAACCGGGCTCGCAGCATCGCCGTCACGGCCGGCAGGGTCGCCCCGGGCAGGCTGCCGGCGTCGACCAGGGCGGCCAGATCGTGCCGGACCGGCCGCAGCACCCGCAGCGACAGGCAGGTGCCCGACGCGGCGACGGGCGCCAGCACGGCATGCAGGCGGGTGCCGTCGGCGAGCCGCGCGTCGACGTGCGGGTGCGCGTCGTCCAACCGGCGCCCGGCCGCGGTGGCCAGGCGTCGGGCCAGCCGCTGCACGGCCGCCTCGTCGGCGAACCGCACCGGCGCGGGCTCCCAGCCCGCGCCCCGGTCCACCCGCACGTCGGTGGGCGAGTTCACCACCACGTCGGTGGTCGACGGGTCGGCCAGCAGGTCGGCCAGCGGTCCGGCCCCGACCAGCTCGCGCTGCAGTTCCCTGATCAGGCCCAGCATCTCGGCGTCGCTCATCAGCATCGACGATTCCGCGCGCAGCGCCTGGGCCAGGGCCTGCGGATCCGGCGACTGGCCGCGGTCGACCAGACGGCGCTGGACCCGCCCGATGACCTCGTCGGACAGCACCGGGTGGGTGATCATGCCGGGCGGTCGAGCTCGGCGAGCACTCGCCGGGCCGCCTTCAGCAGCGGACGCCGGCCCCCACTGGCCAGCGACAGCCCAAATTCCAGCTCGTTGGCCAGCCCGGACTCGGCCCGCATCTGCGCCAGCAGCGGCAGTCCGAGCGATCCGGCGACGTCGTCGGCGCCGATCCCGCAGGGCGAGGGCCCGCGGACGACCAACCCGACCGCGACGTCGAACCCGCTGAGCCGCCGGCAGATCCGGTCGGCCGCCCAGCAGCCCCGGACGTCGGCCGGCACGACCAGCACGACCAGGTCGCAACGTTCCAGCACCCGGTCGGCCGCCGGCCCGGGCGGCCGCGGCAGGTCCACCACCGTGACCGCCCCGGACCGGCGGCCGGCGTCGATCACCACGTCGACCACGTCGGGGTCCAGGTCGTGCACCGTCTCCCGGTCGTGGGCCAGGACCGAGATCCCGGCCGGCCCGAGGCGGATCCGGGGCAGTGCCCGGACCAGTTCACCGACGGGGAGCCGGCCGGCCGTCGCGGACAGGTCGCTCCATCGCAGACCCGGGCTGTGCTCGACGCCGAGGATCACGTCGAGTCCGGCGCCCCAGGGATCGCAGTCGAGCAGCAGGGCCGGCCGCCCCGACCGAGCACCGGCGAAGGCGACCGCCCCGGCGAAGACCGAGGCGCCGGCCCCGCCGCAGGCCCCGACGACGGCGACACACCGGCCGTCGGCCGGTCCGTCGCGCACGGAGTCGGCCAGCAACTCGATCAGCTCGACCTCGTCGCGGTGCACGTGCAGGGTCCGGTCCACGCCCAGCCGCACGCACAGCTCCCACATCGCCTCCGGCGGGTCCGCGTCGACGATCACCACGATGCCGGGGCGGCGGGCCGGCCGAGCCTCGGCCGCCGCCCGAACCTGTGCTGCGTCAAGCAGAATCACCGGCGCGGTGCGCCACAGCGTGCGCGATGTCGGCTCCCGGCAGTGCGCCATCTCGACTCCGGCCGCCGCCGCGATCCGCAGCACCTCGTCCAGCAGTCCCTCGTCGGCCGTCACGATCAGCGCCCGCCCGCCGTCCACCACGCCGTCCATCAGGTCGTCCACCGCTGCGCTCTCCCACCGGGCCCTGGGCCCAACGTCCGGAACCGCCGTCCGGTCGGAGCCAGCGTGGCTCGCGCGTGGCCGGCGACACCGACCCAGCGCGAGAATGTGGACAGAATTCGGACATGTGGATGGACCGGCCACCGCGTGGATTGGATCACCGAGCCGATCGGCCAGACCGCCGCGAACCGCGGCGCGAGATCAGCTGTCCTGGCGTGCCCGACGGCCGACGAAACGGCCGGAGTTAGAGGGCGGCCCCCGCCAGGGGGGAGGGCGGGGGCCGCAAGGGTTCAGCTCCGGGGGGTTGAGCTGAACCGAAGTCGGTTCCGGGGGGGTGGAAACCGACTCCCTCACTGTAGACCCGTGAACGCCGGTTCGTCACGTGTTCGCTCCGGGCATGTGTCAGAAGATCTTCATTCCCGATACCGCCAGACTCAATCGGGTGCATCTGAATCGGTCAGGGCCGTCCACGGGTGGATGGCAGGTTGCCGTGGCTCGCCCACCCGGGTATCACTGACTCAGGGACCCCCGAAGGGCCAAGGGCCAGGTGAAGAGAAACCCGGTCAACCCCCTCCGGAGCTCCCCGCGCAGACCCCGGAACCCACTCACCGCTATAAGCCGCGGGAGGTACGTCGTCAGGGACCTCCACGAAGGACGTGGGGCCCGTTCACGACGAGTTGTGGTGAAGCTTGGTAGCTGGTCAGCCTGCGCAGACGGCGCCCGACCCTAGGTCGGGCGCCGTCTTTCGTCTCCGGCTTCGATCCTGCGAACCGACCCCGCGGACCTCCCGGGTGAGCACCACCGAAGGGTCGCCGCCGGCCCGGCGGTCGGCCCCGGGCGACGAGCGAGCAGGCCCAGCCGCGGCCCCGGGAAACGTTTCTCCGGCGGTCGCCCGACCCGACCCGACCCGACCCGATCGGGGCCGCCGGAACCGGTGGTTTTCCTGCGCCCGCCGTCGGAGTGATCGTCACGAAACGACAAGTCATCCTCATCACCCACGAGAAATTCACCCGAACAGACGTAGCCCTCATCACGCCTTTCCGGGGTCGCGTCACCACACGGAGTGACAATGAGTGACCCTATGCATGCGCATCGGCGTGCCGATTGTCCGTGCCGGGAAATGGGCGAATCCCTTTTCGCCCGCATGGACCCGCGCCGGCCAACGGCATTGGCATTTTCATTTGCAGAGGGAACGATTTCCGGGTTGCGCAATTCGGATCGTCGCCTGTCCGGTTCGCCCGATCGTGGCTGATTCGTCCGAACTGGTGCCCCGGTGGGTGCGGGTTGATGACCGCCCGCGTCACGACGCGGTCGACGCCAGCGTCCCGGCCTCGGCGGCCCCCTGGGTCAGTGCGGCGCAGACCTGCACGACCCAGGCGTCCAGGCCGGCCGAGCCGCCCTCGGCATAGTCGCGCAGCCCGGTCCGGTAGCGGGCGATCGACCGCAGGTGGGCCACCTCGGGCACGGCCAACCCGGCGGGGTCCAGCCCGGTGGCCACCATCGTCAGCCGGGCCGCCGCCCGGGCGACGACGGCGTCGGCCGAGCCGAACGGGGCCAGGGTGGCCAACTCGCCGTGCACGATCGCCACCAGCACCGGGGCCGGCCACGTCGAACGCACCACCAGATCCGACAGGGCCGCCAGCCGGCCGCTGACCAGGTCGGGCCGGGCCGGGTCGACCCGCGGGCGCCCGAGCTCGGGCTCGGCAACCAGATCGGCGGCGGCCAGGGTATGCAACCGGGCCAGCACCTGCCGCGGGGCACGCCGCCAGGTCCCGGACAGACCGCCCAGCCCGGCGGCCACCCGCACGGCGCCGGCCAGCACCGGGTCGGTGATCGCGACGTCCTGCGGATCCAGGGCCAGCGGCACCCCCTCCAACGCCGCCGACGCCCGGGCCGCCCGCATCGCCGCGGCGGCCGCCACCCGTCCGGTCCGGTCACGCACCCCCCGCGGTCCGTTCAGCCGCGCGAGCGCCGACCGGGCCGCGTCCACGGCCGCCGCCACCGGACCCTCCGCGGCCGGCCAGGACGGGTCGGCCGCCGCCGCCTGCACCCACGGTGCCGTCATCGTTTCTCCTGCCTGCGGGCCGGCCGGGCGGCCCGGCGGGCACGCCCGTCGTGCCGGAGCTGCCGTCTACCGCACCACACCTGCCGCCCAGCGACGGGACGTGGCACCCTGGTCCGCGCACGGTTACGTTCGAGCGGCATTTTGCACCTCTCGGACGACCTGATGACCAGCCCTCGGCTGCGTGCTGGAACAGGACAGCCGTCACCCGACATCGCCGTCACCCGAGGAGACACTCTGTGAGCGACACGAGTTCCCAGACCCTGGACAACCTGCTGGCCGAGGACCGGACGTTCCCGCCATCGGCGGAGTTCGCCGCGCAGGCCAATCTGCAGGCCGAAGCCTACGAGCGCGCAGCCGCCGACCCCGACGCCTTCTGGGCCGAGCAGGCCAACCGCCTGTCCTGGAGCACCCCGTTCAGCACCGTGCTGGACTGGTCGGACGCCCCACACGCCAAGTGGTTCGCCGACGGCAAGCTCAACGTGGCCTACAACTGCGTCGACCGGCACGTCGAGGCCGGCAACGGCGAGACCGTGGCCATTCACTGGGAGGGCGAGCCCGGCGACACCCGGACCATCACCTACGCCCAGCTGCAGGTCGAGGTGGCCAAGACCGCCAACGCGCTGAGTTCGCTCGGTCTGCAGGCCGGCGACCGGGTGGCCATCTACCTGCCGATGATTCCCGAGGCGATCTTCTCCATGCTGGCCTGCGCCCGCCTGGGCCTGGCCCACTCGGTGGTCTTCGCCGGCTTCTCCGCCGAGGCCCTGCGCTCGCGAATCGGCGACGCGCAGGCCCGGCTGGTCATCACCGCCGACGGCCAGTACCGGCGCGGCACCGCGGTGCCGCTGAAGAACGCCGTCGACGAAGCGGTCGCGGCCGACGACTCGCCGGTGGAGAACGTGCTGGTGGTTCGCCGCACCGGCCTGGACATCGCCTGGACCGGCAAGGATCTGTGGTGGGACGAGCTGGTCGACGGGCAGGGCGAGCAGCACACGCCGGAGGCGTTCGACGCCGAGCAACCGCTGTTCATCCTGTACACCTCGGGCACCACCGGTAAGCCCAAGGGGATCCTGCACACCTCCGGCGGCTACCTCACCCAGGCGGCGTACACCCACTGGGCCGTTTTCGACTACAAGCCCGGCGACGTCTACTGGTGCACCGCCGACATCGGCTGGGTGACCGGCCACTCGTACATCGTCTACGGGCCGCTGGCCAACGGGGCGACCGAGGTCATCTACGAAGGCACGCCGAACTCTCCGCACGAGGGCCGGCACTGGGAGATCATCAACAAGTACGGCGTGTCCATCTACTACACCGCGCCCACCCTGATCCGCACGTTCATGAAGTGGGGCGCGGACATCCCGGCCAAATACGACCTGGGTTCGCTGCGGGTGTTGGGCAGCGTCGGCGAACCGATCAACCCCGAGGCCTGGATGTGGTACCGGCTGCACGTCGGCCACGACCGCTGCCCGATCGTGGACACCTGGTGGCAGACCGAGACCGGGGCCATCATGATCTCGCCGCTGCCCGGCGTCACCGCCAGCAAGCCGGGGTCGGCGATGACCCCGTTGCCCGGCATCAGCGCCACCATCGTCAACGACGAGGGTGTGCCGGTCGGCAAGGGCGAGGGCGGCTACCTGGTGGTCGACCGGCCGTGGCCGTCCATGCTGCGCACGATTTTCGGCGACGACGAGCGCTACCGCGACACCTACTGGTCCCGGTTCGCCAGCCACGGGTACTACTTCGCCGGCGACGGCGCCAAGTACGACAGTGACGGCGCCCTGTGGCTGCTGGGCCGGGTCGACGACGTGATGAACGTGTCCGGGCACCGCATCTCGACCACCGAGGTGGAATCCGCGCTGGTCTCCCACGAATCGGTGGCCGAGGCCGCCGTGGTCGGCGCGGCCGACGAGATGACCGGCCAGGGCATCGTCGCGTTCGTGATCTTGCGCGGGGCCACCGACAGCGCCGATACCGAGGCCCTGGTCGAGACGCTCAAGAAGCACGTGGCCAAGGAGATCGGGCCGATCGCCAAGCCCAAGCGGATCCTGGTGGTGCCCGAGCTGCCCAAAACCCGCTCCGGCAAGATCATGCGCCGGCTGCTGCGCGACATCGCCGAGAACCGGGCCGTGGGCGATGCGACCACTCTGCAGGACTCCAACGTGCTGAACCTGATCTCGTCGGGCCTGTCCGGCGGCAAGTCCTGACCTGAGGTGACCGACCGGCGCACGATCACCCCGCGCGGGTGACACGTGCGCCGGTCGCAGCACGCGCCGATCGTCGCAGCGGTACCGTCACCGCCATGGCCCAGCTGACCGCCCCCGACGCCCCGGTGATCATCGTGCTTTTCGGAGCAACCGGGGACTTGGCCAAACGAATGGTGCTGCCGGCGTTCTACACGCTGGCCGAGCAGCACCTGATGCCCGAGAACTACCTGCTGATCGGCACCGGCCGCGGTCAGGTCTCCGACGAGCAGTTCGCCCAGCACATCCACGACGCCCTCACCGAGTTCGCCACCGCCCCCCAGCCGGACGAGTGGGCCCGGTTCAGCTCCCGGGTGCGGTTCGCCGGCGGCGGGTTCACCGTCGACGATCCGGGCGAGCTGGTCGACGCAGTCGCCCGGGCCCGCCAGGACCTGGGCGAGAACGCTCAGCTGATCAACTATCTCGCGGTGCCACCGGTCGCCTTCCAGGGGTTCACCGCGGCCATCGGCGCGCACGGGCTGGCCAAGGGCTGCCGGGCCGTCTACGAGAAGCCGTTCGGCAGCTCCCCCAGCGACTTCCGCACGCTCAACGCCGCGGTGCACGAGGTCCTGGACGAGTCGCAGGTGTACCGGATCGATCATTTCCTGGGCAAGGAGGCGACCCAGGACCTGCATGTGCTGCGCTTTGCCAACAGCCTGTTCGCGGGTGCCTGGAACGCCGAGCACATCGAGTCGGTCCAGATCGACGCGCCGGAGAACCTGGACATCGACGACCGGGCCGGCTTCTACGACGCGACCGGCGCCATGCTCGACATGATGATCACCCACCTGTTCCAGGTGGCCGCCGAGGTGGCCATGGAACAGCCGGCCAGCATGGACGCGGACGACCTGCAGTCCGCCCGCGAGGAGGTCATCGGCTGCTTCCGGCCGCTGGACCCGGCCGAGGTCGTGCTCGGCCAGTACGACGGGTACCGCGAGGTCAAGGGGATCGCCCCCGACTCGACCACCGACACCTTCGTCGCCGCCCGGATGTGGGTGGACAACGACCGCTGGCGCGGGGTGCCGTTCCTGATGCGCACCGGCAAGCGGATGGCCGCGTCCACCCAGCGGGTGAGCGTGGTCTTCAAGGCGCCGGCCAGCACCCCGTTCCCGATCCCGGCCGACGGCGGCGTGCTGTCGTTCTCGCTGGCCGGCAACGGCGCGGTCGATCTGTCCATGGTGGTCAAGGAGCCCGGACCGGGGCTGTCCCTGGTGATCAGTGACGCCTCCATCGTGCTCGGGGACGTGGAGGGCGCCGACGCGCTGCCGCCGTACGTCCGGCTGATCCACGACGTGCTGATCGGCGACCGGTCGCTGTTCACCCGGCCGGACGGGCTGGCCAGCGCCTGGAACGTGCTGCAACCGGTGCTGGACCATCGACCGGCCGTGCAGCCGTACCCGCAGGGCAGCTGGGGACCGGCCGCGGCGGCGCAGCTGGCGGCCCCCGGACGGTGGCTGCTCGGCCAGTGATCCGGTCGCCGATCGTGGCCGCCAAACTGCCCCTGGGTGGAATCGGCGGCCCTGCGGCGCACCGGCCCGGCCCGGGCATGGCACGATGAACCCCGCCACGGCCGCTTCCGGCCCACCCACGGGTGATCGGAGCCGGGCCGGGGTACCAGCAGATCGGTGACCCTGCGCGACCCGGGACTGAACAGCAGCCCCGGACCGCGGGCAGGACGCCAGCCCCGACCGGGTGACCGGTCGGACCGTCGAGGAGTGTAGGAGAGGGTTTGTGACGACTCCGGGGAGCCCGACGCCGCCGAACCAGTTCACCGTTCCCGGTTCGACCGGGGCGCAGATCCCGCTGGTCACCGAGCCCACCATCGACCGCAACGCGTCGATGGGTGAACTGGTCAAAGACGTCACCACGCACATGTCGACCCTGGTCCGCTCGGAGATCGAGCTGGCCAAGCTGGAGATCACCCAGACGGTCAAGACCGGGGCCACCGGCGGCGCGTTCTTCGCCGTCGCCGGTGTCATCGGGGCGTTCTCGATGTTCTTCTTCTGGTTCATGGTCGCCTGGATCCTGGCCATCTGGCTGCCGGTCTGGGCCGCGTTCACCATCGTGTTCGTGGTCATGGTGCTGATGGCCGGGCTGTTCGCGTTCCTGGGCCTGCGCAAGGTCAAGAAGGTGCGCAAGCCGGAGAAGACGATCGCTTCCCTGGAAGCCACGGCGGCCGCCCTGAAGACCGCGGCCACCGGTTCCTGACCCCGATCGGACCGGCAATCTGTCCAGCGCTCCCGAACCCGATGAGGCCGGCTCGGCCGCGGCCGATCCGACCGCGCCGAAACCCATCGGCTCGTCCATCCGGGACGAGGGGCCGTGGGAGCACCGGGACATCAGCGCCAACGGCATCCGCTTTCACATCGCCGAGGCCGGTACCGGGCCCCTGGTCGTGCTGCTGCACGGGTTCGGGCAGTACTGGCGGTCCTGGCGGTATCAGATCCCCGGGCTGGCCCAGGCCGGCTTCCGGGTGGTCGCCCCGGACCTGCGCGGCTACGGGGACAGCGACAAGACCCCCCGCGGGTACGACGCCTTCACCCTGGCCGACGACGTCGCCGGGTTGGTCCGTTCGCTGGGTGAGCGGGACGCGGTGCTGGTCGGGCACGGCTACGGCGGCGTGACCGCGTTCAACACCGCGGTGATGAAGCCGGACCAGGTGCGCGGCGTGGTCGCGATCGCGGCGCCGCACCCGATCCGGATGGCCAAGGTGCGCCGGCCCGTCCGCTCCGACCGGTACGGGCGACTGCTGTCCTGGGCGTCCATTCCCTTCTACCCCGAGCACCGGTTGGCCGCGGCGAACGGTGCCCTGCTGGAACGCATCGTGCGCTCGCAGTCCGGGCCGGTCTGGAAGGCCTCGCGCGACTTCGGCGAGACGATGGCCAAGATGCGGCTGGCGATCCGGATCCCGGGGGCGGCCCGCGGCGCGGTCGAGCACCTGCGGTGGGTGGCCCGCTCGCCGCTGCGCCATGACGGCCACCAGCACCGCGAGGCGCTGACCCGGCCGGTCACCGCGCCGGTCCTGCACATGGTCGGTGACGCCGACCGGTTCACGCCGGCCTCGTCGCTGACCGACGCCCGCGAGCAGTGCACCGGTTGGTACACCCTGTCCACCGTGCGCGGGGTGGGCCACTACCCGGCCGAGGAGGCCCCCGACCTGGTGACCCGGCTGATCATCGCCCACGCCACCCGGGCGCAACAGCCCTGATCAGGCGGCCGTACAGCTCTGGGTCGAGGCGGCGGTGTCGTCGACCAGCCCGGCCTGCACCACCGGAGCCACCTCGGCCGCGGTGAGCGCGAACCCGACGTCGGTCTCGTCGATCGCCGCGCCGAAGATCACCCCGAGCACGCTGCCGTCGGGGGCCAGCAACGGGCCCCCGGAGTTGCCCGGCTGCACCTGCGCCCGCAGCGTGTAGACCTCACGGGTCACCGTGGCGTTGGAGTAGATGTTCGGCCCGCGCAGCTGGATCACCGACCGCACCCGGGCCGGGACCAGTGTGTACGGGCCGTCCAGCGGGAACCCGGCGACCACGGCGTCCGAGCCGGACGCCGCCGGCTGCTCCGCCCAGGGCAGGGCCGGGGCACTCAGGTCGGGCACGTCCAGCACGGCCAGGTCGGTCTGCGGGTCGTACAGCACGACCGTGGCCCGCAGATTGCCGTCGGCCGATTCCACCACCGCGCGGTCGGAGCCGGCCACGACGTGCGCGTTGGTCAGCACCTTGCCCGGTCCGATGACGAAACCGGTGCCTTCCATCCGGCGCGCGCACGACTCGGCTGTCGCCCGCACCTTCAGGATCGAGTTCGCGGCGGCTGCCACCCCGCTGGCGGCGACCACCTGCTGGTCGGGCGGGTCGACCGCGGTGTTCGGGGTGGGCGCGAGCGGATCCAGGATGGCCGGGAACCCGGACCCGTTGAACACCTCGCGCAGCCGGATGGACAGGTCCTGCGCTTGGCTCGGGATGACCTCATCGACCTTGCCGAGCACGGCCGAGCCGCGGATGGCCGAGGACAGCCAGGGGAACGGCACGGCGGCCAGCGGCACCGCGATCAGCCAGATCACCAGCAGCACGGCCAGCGCGTTGCCGAACAGCCCGAGCGTGCGGTCGACGGCCTGCGCCGGCCGCCAGCTGATCTTGCGCGAGATCGCCCGGCCGACCGTGGCCCCGGCGATCTCGCCGACGCCCACCCCGACGATCACGCAGGCGATGCCGATGGCGATCTTGGCCGTCGAGTCCTGGACCAGGTCCATCACCATCGGCGCCAGCCAGATCGCCACGATCGCCCCGGCCACCGCGGTGACCAGGGTGAACATCGCGGTGATGAAGCCCTGCCGGTAGCCGGCGATCGCCGCGGCGACCACCAGCAGCACGACGATCACGTCGACGACGGTGAAGCCGGTCATGACCGGCCCACCGACTGGCCCGGGCCGCTCACCGGACGTCCGAAAGGTCGAAGAGCCGATCCCGGTCCCACGGCCGGGCCCAGCCGCCCAGGTCCAGCAGCGAGTCCACCAGCCCGGCGGTGAAACCCCACACCAGCAGGTCAGCCACCCGGAACGCCGGGCCCATCCAGCCGTTGGACAGCCGGACCTGGCCGCGGTTGGCCGGATCGGACAGCTCGCTGACCGGGACCCGGGCGACCGTGGCCGTCTCGGCCGGGTCGACCGCGCGCACCTCGCCGGGTTCGCGCCAGTAGGCCAGCACGGGGCTGACCAGGAAGCTCGACGGCGCCAGGAACAGCTCGGGCAGCAGCGCGACCGGCAGCACCGAGGCCGGGTCGACCCCGGTCTCCTCGAAGCTCTCGCGCAGCGCGGCGGTCACCGCGTCCTCGCCCGGGTCGTTGGCCCCGCCCGGGAACGCCGGCTGGCCGGCGTGCGAGCGCATGGTCGCCGAGCGCTGCGTGAGCAGCAGATCCGGCCCGGCCGGGCCGTCGGCGAACAGCATCAACACGGCGCCGCGCCGCGCCGACGCCGGGGCCGCCCCGCCCAGCCGGGCGATCGGCCCCGGCAACCGGCGACCGTCCACCGCCTGGATCAGGGTCTGCATCCACGCCGGCAGCCCGGTCGCCTCGGCCCGATCGGCGATCAGCCGCCGGCCGACCAGCCGCGGCTCGCCCGCCCCGCCGTCCTGGTTCACGCCAGACCGACCATCGCCAATAGATGCGGACGCTCGGCCCCGACCACCAACGCGGCGGCCGCCTCCGGCTCGACCACGCCTGCCCCCGCCCCGTAGGCCGGGCACAGCGGCGCCAGGAAGCAGGCCCCGCAGGCCGGCTTCTTGGCGTGGCACACCCGTCGGCCGTGGAAGATCGTGCGATCGGAGAACGCGGTCCACTGGGCCCGGGGCAGCTGCTCGTTCAGCTCGGCCTCGATCTTGACCGGGTCGGTCTGGGTGGTCAGCCCCCAGCGGGTGACCAGCCGGGCCATGTGGGTGTCCACGGTGATGCCGGGAACGCCGAAGGCGTGGCCCAGCACCACGTTCGCGGTCTTGCGGCCGAAACCGGGCAGTGTGACCAGGTCGGCCAGCGTGGAGGGCAGTTCGCCGTCGAACCGCTCGACCAGGGCCTGACCCAGACCGATCAACGAGGAGGTCTTGTTCCGGAAGAAGCCGGTGGACTTGATCAGCTCCTCCAGCTCGGACCGGGACGCCGACGCGTAGTCGGCCGCGCTGCGGTAGCGGGCGAACAGGGCCGGCGTGACCAGGTTGACCCGGGCGTCGGTGGACTGGGCGGACAGGATGGTGGCGACGGCCAGTTCCAGCGGGGTGGTGAAGTCCAGTTCGCAGTGGGCGTCCGGATAGCCCAGCGCGAGCTGGCCGGCCAGTTGCCGGGCCCGGCGGGTACGCGCCAGCGGGGTGGCCGGGGCCTTGGCCCGTCGCCCGGACGGGGCCTTTCGTGCCGACGGTCCGGACGGCACGGCCGACCCGCCGGCCACCGGTTCCGGGTCCGTCCTGAGCGCGCTGTTGACCACGCTGCCAGGTTGCCACATGGGTACGACGTTCCTGGCCCGCGCCGGTTGTCCGGTTCCCGCCGGCTCGGGCGGCGACGACCCGCGGGGGCGGCGCCGGCTGCGAACCGGCCCGGCGATGGGGAATGATGGAGCCACCATGACGGTCTTCCTGGTGCTGCTGATCCCGCTCCTGCTGATGGTGTTCGCCCTGCTGATGGAGCGGCTCGAGCGACGCCTGAAGACGGCCACGGTCAGCGAGGCGGACGTGCAGGAGTTCCTGGACACGGCCAAGCCCGAAGAGGTCAACACCTTCATCCGCGAGGGCTGGACCAAGGCCTTTGCCAAGTTCCGCCTGCGCCGCCGCCCGCGGCTGCGTCGCCGGCATCGGGACGGCGTCAAGGACGCGGGCGCGGCCGACGTCTGAGCGGGCCGACCGCCCTGATCACCGGCCGCGGCGCGGGCTGGTTGGTGATCATCGATCCCACCTGCCGGGACACCCGCACGTCGAACGAGAGCGCCCGGCCCCGACCCCCTAGACTGTGCTGTGCGTCTCAGCCGGAGCCGCCGACCTGGTCTCCGGCTGCCCCGTCGGGGGAATGAATCAGGAGGACAGGGTGGAAGAAACGCTCGCGAAGGCCGGGATCTTCCAAGGGGTGGACCCGGATGCAGCGGCGGCCCTGGCTTCGCAGTTGGAGACGGTCGAGTACGCCCGCGGCAGCGCGATCTTCTCCGAGGGAGAGCTCGGGGACCGGCTGTTCATCATCCTGTCCGGCAAGGTCAAGCTGGGCCGGCACTCCCCGGACGGCCGGGAAAATCTGCTCGCGGTGATGGGCCCGTCGGACATGTTCGGCGAGCTGTCGGTGTTCGACCCGGGCCCGCGGACCTCGTCGGCGACGGCGGTCACCGACGTCCGGCTCGGCACCATGGACCGCGACGGCCTGCGGGAATGGATCAACAAGCGTCCCGAGATCGCCGAGCAGCTGCTGCGGGTCCTGGCCCGCCGGCTGCGCCGCACCAACAACGCGCTGGCCGACCTGATCTTCACCGATGTGCCAGGCCGGGTGGCCAAGGCGCTGCTGCAGCTGGCCCGCCAGTTCGGGCAGCAGGAGGGCGGCCACCTGCGCGTCACTCACGACCTGACCCAGGAGGAGCTGGCCCAGCTGGTCGGCGCCTCCCGGGAGACCGTGAACAAGGCCCTGGCCGACTTCGGGCACCGCGGCTGGCTGCGCCTGGAGGGCAAGAGCGTGGTCCTGCTGGACACCGAACGGCTGGTCCGCCGGGCCCGCTGAACCACCCCGCCGGGCCGGACCGGCCCCACGCGGGGCCACCTCACGGCCGGGTGAACACGCTGACCGTGACGGCCATGGTCACCTCGGTGACCTCCGGAATGCGCGCGACCGCGTCCCGTCGCGCCGGCTCGGGCAGGTGGTAGGTCGACGGGCCCATCCGGATCAGCCGGTCCACGTCCTGGCGCCCCAGCCGCATCCGGTGCCGGACCGGGGTCGTCCCCGCGGGGCGCATCACCCGGCCCAGGGTGTCCCGCAACCGGGCCGCCTTGTCCGCGTCGACGGCCAGCAACCCGATGTGCACGCGCAGCTCGGCCTGGTGCCCAGGGTCGGGCGTCAGGACGACCAGGCGCCCACCGGGCCGCAGGATCCGGGCGATCTCGTCCGGATCCCGGGGCGCGAACACGTTGAGCACGGTCCCGATCGAGCCGTCGCGCACCGGCAATCGGGACCACGCGTCGGCGACCACCGCACCCACCCGTGGATGCACCCGAGCCGCTCGGCGGGCCGCACAGGTCGAGGTGTCCACGGCCACCCCGATCGTGTCCGGGGTGCCGGCCTCGACCACGGCCCGCAGGTGATGGCCGGTGCCGGCCCCCAGGTCGAGCACCGGCCCGCCGCCGGCGGCGGCCACGATCGCCGCCGTCATCGGCGCGAAGTGCCCGGCGTCCAGGAACTGTTGCCGGGCCGCGACCATGTCCGCGGTGTCGCCGGTGTCCGTCCGGGAGGTCCGGCCGAGCAGGGTCAGGTGGCCGCCCCGGGCGATGTCGAAGCGGTGCCCGGCCTCGCAGCCGACGCTCTCCCCGGCCCGCTCCAGCGGCTGCGCGCAGAGCGGACAGGCCAGCACCGGCAGGACGGCCGCCAGGCCGGCCCGGCGCGGGTCGGTCACCGGCCGCCCGGGGCACGCAGGTAGCCCAGCTGGGCGGCGACCGAGTGTTCGGCCGCCCGGCGCACCGAGACGTCGACATCGTGGTAGACGAAGTCCGTCACCGCGGCCACGTCGGCGTCCGCGCCCAGCTGCACCAGCGCGGCCCGGATCTGATCCAGCCGCTGTTCCCGGTGGGCCAGGTAAGCGGCGGCGAGGGCCTGCAGGTCGGGCTGCTGCGGGCCGTGGGCCGGCAGCACGGCCGCCCGGCCCAACGCGGCCAGCACCCGCAACGAGCCCAGATAGTCGCCCAGGCTGCCATCGGGCGGTGCGATGACCGTGGTGCCGCGACCCAGGATCGTGTCCCCGGTGAGCACCGCGCCGTGCGGCCGGTCCGGCGAGTCCGACGGCAGCCGGAAGCAGACGGAGTCGGCGGTGTGTCCGGGCGTGGCCAGCACCTCGATCGGCAGTCCGGCCGCGGCGACCAGCTCACCGTCGCGCAAGGGTTCGCCGCCCCGGCAGAAGGCCGGGTCGGCCGCCCGCACCGGTGCCCCGGTGGCTGCGGCCAGCTCGGCCGCCCCCTCGGTGTGGTCGTGGTGCCGGTGCGTGATCAGGATCAGCTCGACGTCGCCGACCGCGGCCAGCGCGTCCAGGTGTCCGGGGTCGCCCGGCCCGGGGTCGACGATCACCGACGAGCGGCCCCCGTTGCCAGACAGCACGTAGCTGTTGGTGCCGTCGAGCGTCATCGGGCCCGGGTTGGGGGCCAGGCGGACGGCGGCGTGACTGGTGACCGGGGTCAACGCGGTCCGGGGCGGACGATTCGCAGCATTCATCGGGGGACCTCCAGATCCGCGCCGGCCAGCAACCGGGCCACATCCTCGCGCCGGACCCGGATCTTGGTGACCACCCGGGGTGCGGCCAGCACCTGCTCGACCGATGCGAATGCGGCCAGGTCCGCCAGCATGACCCGGGTCGGCGGCATCAGCTTGGTCGTGCCGGCCACTGCATCGGCCAGGATGTCGGCCGGACGCCGCCACTGGCCCAGGTCGGCCTCCGTGGTCACCATCCGGGCCTGCTGCCCGGCCGGCAACGCAGCGGCAAAGAAGAAGGTGTCGTACCGGCGACCCTGCCCGGGCGGGGTCAACCAGTTCGCCCACGGCCGCAGCAGGTCGGTGCGGATGGTCAGACCGGCCCGGGCCAGCACGCCGGCCAGGCTGGCCCGACGGTCGATGATGGCGGCCCGGACGTCCTCGCCGAGCACCTCCGGGGACCCGCCGTCCCGGCTCGCCAGCAGGACCCCGGTCTCCTCGAACAGCTCGCGCACGGCGGCCACCACCAGGGCCGGGTCGGCGTCCTCGCCCAGGGCGTCGCTCCACCACTGCCGGTCCGGGCCCGCCCAGCCGATGCTCTCGTCCCGGTCCCCCGGGTCGACGCCGCCACCGGGAAAGACCGTCATCCCGGCCGCGAAGGCCATCGCCGACACCCGCCGCAGCACGAACGTCTCCAGGCCGTCCACGCCGTCGCGGACCAGCATCACGGTCGCCGCGGGCCGGATCGCCTCGGTGTCAGTCACGATGCCAACCTAGATGGCCGAGCGAGGAGGGTCGATGCACCGGAGCTGGCAGTGGGTGGTGGACGATTGCGACGTCCGGATCGGGGTGACGACGAGCCGGCGGGACCGCACCACCAGCACGCTGGTCGTCGCGGACGGCCACGCCCTGCTGGTCGACCCGTCCTGGGATCCCGACGAGCTGGCCGGGCTGGCCGCGGACGTGGCCGCCGCCGGCATCGAGGTCGCGCTCGGGTTCGCCACCCACGCCCACCACGACCACCTGCTCTGGCACCCGGCCCTGGGTTCGGCGCCCCGTCTGGCGTCGCCTGCCGTGGCCCGGCAGTGCGCGGCCGACCGCGACGCGATCGTCGCCGGCCTGGGCCCGGACTGGCCGGCCCAGCTGGCCGACCTGGTCGGACGGGTCGACGCAGTAGGCCTCGGCGCAGGAGGCCCGGACGCAGGAGGCCTCCGCGAAGGAGGGCCCGGCGCAGTGGCCGGGACGGCGCTGGATTGGCCCGGACCGGAGGTCCGGCTGCTCACCCATGACGCGCATTCCCCCGGCCACACCGCGCTCTGGCTGCCCGAACAGCGCGTCCTGATCGCCGGGGACATGCTCAGCGACGTCGAGCTGCCGCTGCTGGAGGACTCGACCCCGGCCGCGTACGCCGCCGGGCTGGCCCGGCTGCGCGAGCCGGCGGCGCAGGCCCGGGTCCTGATCCCCGGCCACGGCCGAATCGCCGCGGACGGGGCCGCGGCGCTCCGCTGGGCGGCCGACCAGGCCTATCTGAGCGCCCTGACCCGCGGCCGGACGCCGGTCGACGACCGGCTCCGGCAACCCGGCATGGCCCAGGCCCACGCGGCCAACCTGGCCACCGCCGCCGCGGAGCTCGGACCGCCGCCGGGTCGCTGAGCGAACCGGTCAGCGAACCTGAACGATCGCTTCCACCTCGACCGGCGAGCCGAGCGGCAGTTCGGCCACCCCGACCGCGGACCGGGCGTGCCGGCCGGCCTCGCCGAAGACCTCGGCCATCAGGTCGGACACCCCGTTGATCACGCCGGGCTGGCCGGTGAAGCCCTCCGCGGACGCGACGAACCCGACGATCTTGACCACCCGCTCCACCGCATCCAGGCCGACGGCCGAGTCGATGGCGGCCAGCACGTTCAGCCCGGCCAGCCGGGCGTACTCCTTGGCGTCCTCGGGCGAGACCTCGGCCCCGACCTTGCCGGTGGCCGGCAGCCGGCCGTCCACGAAGGGCAGCTGGCCCGCCGTGAACAGCAGGTTCCCGGTGCGCGCGGTCGGCAGGTAGGAACCGGCCGGGGTGGCGACCTGCGGCAGCGTGATGCCCAACTCGGCCAGGCGGGCGGACGGGCTGGTCACGACCGCTCGCGCTTGAGGTAGGCCACCAGCTGCTCCGGGTTCGGGCCCGGGACCACCTGGACCAGCTCCCACCCGTCCTCGCCCCAGGTGTCCAGGATCTGCTTGGTGGCGTGGATGAGCAACGGAACGGTGGCGTACTCGAAGGTGCGTCGGCCGGAAGTGGGAGATGACATGCCCTGACTCTAGGAGGCTTGGCCGACCGTGCCCCATGGCGGCCTCGCAAGCTTGGCCGACGTGCTCCATGGCGGCCTCGCAGGCCTGGTCCGGCCTATCCTGGCGCGGTGGTCGTCGACGGGTGGCACTGGGCCGCGGCGGTGCTGGCCGCGCTGCTGCTGGCCGTGCTGGTCCTGCTCTG
Organism: Nakamurella multipartita DSM 44233; assembly: GCF_000024365.1. Taxonomy (NCBI): domain Bacteria; kingdom Bacillati; phylum Actinomycetota; class Actinomycetes; order Nakamurellales; family Nakamurellaceae; genus Nakamurella; species Nakamurella multipartita. The sequence goes on along the minus strand of NC_013235.1, from coordinate 784,035 downwards.
GTACGACTCGCTGCGCGAGCGGCCCGGGTGGACCTTGGCCATGGCCACCAAGCGGGCACTGCCCGGCGCGCTGGTCATTCCGGCCGGGTTCGCCGCCGCGTTGCTGCTGCCGCTGTGGGTCGGCGGCGTCCTCATCCTCGTTCCGCTCGTCGCCATCGTGGTCATGGCCCTGGCCGACTGACCGGGTTCCGTCCAGCGGGCGCCGAGCCGGGCCGTCGCCGGTCCTGGCAGGATCGAGAGATGGCCGACCCCCGCCACCCCCGTCCCGTCGACCCGCTCGACCCGGTCGCCGACACCGGACGGGTGCGGGTGGACCGAACCGGGCCGGGCCGCTACGCCGCCGGTAACGGCCGGGCGACCGCCATTCCGATCGGTCTGGCCGGCTCCGCGGGCGCGTACTCGCCCACCGAGCTGCTGCGGATCGCGCTGGCCGGCTGCGTGGGCCTGTCCGCCGATCATGTGGTCTCCCGCCGGCTGGGCGGCGAGAGCGAGGTCAGCATCGCGGTGACCGGCGATCACGACCCGGTCGAGCGACGATTCACCCGACTGGCCTCCACGATGACCCTCGATCTGTCCGGCCTGGATCCGCAGGCCCAGGAGCAATTGCGCGCGGTGGTGACCCGGGCCGTGCACCGCTACTGCACCGTCGGGCGCACCCTGGAGCACGCCACCCCGGTGCCGCTCGCCGTGGTGGGTTCGGCATGAGCGCGCTGCCCACACCTGTCGCCCACCCGGCGACCGATGCCGACGCGATCGAGCCGTCGACCGCAGCGTCAACCACCGAGCCGTGGACCGGAGCCTGCCGGCGGGCCCGCCTGCACGTCATCACCGGCAAGGGCGGCACCGGCAAGACCACCGTGGCCGCCGCGCTGGCCCTGGCGCTGGCCACCAACGGGCGCCGCGTCCTGCTGGTCGAGGTGGAGGAACGCCAGGGCATCGCCCGGCTGTTCGACGTGCCCCCGCTGCCCTACCAGGAGAAGAAGGTGGCCGTCGCCACCGGCGGCGGCGAGGTCCGGGCGTTGGCCGTCGATGTCGAGGCCGCGCTGCTGGAGTACTTCGAGATGTTCTACAACCTCGGCTTCGCCGGCCGCAGCCTGAAAAAGATGGGGGCGGTGGAGTTCGCCACCACCCTGGCCCCCGGCCTGCGCGACGTGCTGCTGACCGGCAAGGTCAAGGAGACGGTCACCCGGATCGGCTCGGACAACCGTCCGGTCTATGACGAGGTGGTGCTCGACGCCCCGCCGACCGGCCGGGTAGTCACCTTCCTGGGCGTCACCGAGGCCATGTCCGGCCTGGCCAAACGCGGGCCGATCCACAGCCAGGCCGAGGGCGTCGTGCGGTTGCTGCACTCGCCGGACACGATCGTGCACCTGGTCACCCTGCTCGAGGACATGCCGGTCACCGAGACCCTGGAGGCGATCGAACAGCTGCGGGCGCAGAGCCTGCCGGTCGGCACGATCATCGTGAACGCGGCCACCTCCCCGCAGCTGCCCCGCGCGGCCTTGGACGCGGCGGCCCGCGGCGAGCTGGACACCGACGGGCTGGCCGACGCGCTGCGGGCGGCCGGCGTCGAGCCGACCCCCGCCGTCCTGGACGGCCTGCGGGAGCAGGCCACCGAGCACGCCATCCGGGTGCTGGACGAGCAGCAGTGCCGCGAGCAGCTGGCCGCCGCCGGGCTGCCCATGCTGGAGCTGCCCCGGCTGGTCGAGGGCGGCGACCTCGGCGGCGTCTACGAGCTGGCCGACCGGCTGGCCGAGCAGGGAGTGGACTGATGCCCACACGCTCCGCGGCGGGGGCCAACCCCGTCCTGGACCTGGCCCCGCTGCTGGCCGACCCGCGGACCACCATCGTGGTGACCTGCGGATCCGGTGGCGTCGGCAAGACGACCACGGCCGCGGCGATGGCGCTGTGGGCGGCCGACGCCGGCCGCAACGTCGCCGTGCTGACCATCGATCCCGCGAAGCGGTTGGCCCAGTCGCTGGGGCTGGACGAGCTGGACAACGACCCCCGCCGGGTCGACGTCCCGCTGGCCAGTCCGGACGGGCAGCTGTGGGCGATGATGCTGGACACCCGCCGCACCTTTGACGAGATGGTCTCGGCCCACTCCACCCCGGAGCGGGCCCAGGCGATCCTGTCCAACCCCTTCTACCAGGTCATCTCCTCCTCGTTCTCGGGCACGCAGGAATACATGGCCATGGAGAAACTGGCCACGCTGGCCGCGACCAACCAGTTCGACCTGATCGTGGTGGACACCCCGCCGAGTCGGTCGGCGCTGGACTTCCTGGACGCACCGCAGCGGCTGTCCTCCTTCATGGACGGCCGGATGATCAAGCTGCTGGCCACCCCCAGCCGGGGCGTGATGAAGATCGTCGGCGCCGGGTTCACCCTGTTCTCCAAGGCGGTCACCACCGTCCTGGGCGGGCAGCTGCTGACCGATGCCGCCCAGTTCGTGCAGTTGTTCGAGGACATGTTCGGCGGCTTCCGGGAACGGGCCCAGGCCACCTACGAGCTGCTGCGGGCGCCGGGCACCAAGTTCGTCGTGGTCTCGATCTGCGAGGGCGACGCGCTGCGCGAGGCGTCCTACTTCACCGACCGGCTGCGGGCCGAGCACATGCCGCTGGCCGGACTGATCCTGAACCGGACGCATCCACCGCTGGCCGACCTGGCCGCCGGCCCGGCCCAGCTCGCGACCGACAAGCTCGGCGATGCGGCGCCGCTGGCGGCCGCGGTGCTGGACATCCACCGGCAGCGGCTGGAGGTCCGGGCCGCCGAACTGCACATGCGGGGCCGCTTCGACCGGGTGCACTCGGACCTGCCGGTGGTCGAGGTACCGGCGTTGCCCTCGGACGCGCACGATCTGCCCGCGCTGCGCGAGATCGGGCTCCGGCTCACCCACGGGACCTCGTACCGGCCGGCCGAAACCGGATAGGACGCGTCGCCGCCGGCCAGGTTGCCCGCCCGGCGGCCATGTGGCGAGTATCCCGGGATCACCTCCGGCACACCTGACCGCCGGTAGCCTGACCCGGTGCGTGTGATGAGCGGTCTGGGGCGTTTGATTCTGGGCACCCTGTTGGCCGGGGTGCTGGTGGCGGGGCTGTTGTTGCCCTATTCCGTGGGGATGGGCATCGCGTCGAACGCGGTGACCGATGCCATCGACGGGGCCCAGGCGGACCCGCTGACCGCGGAGATCCCCCTGCGCACCACCGTCACCGACGCCACCGGGGCGCCGATTGCGACCCTGTACAACCAGAACCGGGTGTACGTCCCGCTGTCCTCGATCTCGGACTACCTGCAGGTCGCTGTCGTGTCGATGGAGGACCGCCGGTTCTACCAGCACCAGGGCGTCGACTGGCGCGGCACCGTGCGGGCCATGCTGCGCAACGCGCAGGCCGACGCGGCCGCCCAGGGCGGTTCGACCCTGACCCAGCAGTACGTGAAGAACTACCTGTACCTGGTGGAGGCCAAGACCGAGGCCGAGAAGGCCGACGCGATCGCCACCACCCCCATCCGCAAGCTCAAGGAAGCCAAGCTCGCCCTCCAGGTGGAGCAGACGCTGAGCAAGGCCGAGATCCTCGAGCGGTACCTGAACCTGGTCGCCTTCGGGCCCTCCCAGTACGGCGCCGAGGCGGCGTCCCAGTGGTTCTTCGGCACGTCCGCGGACAAGCTGACCCTGGCCCAGGCCGCCCTGCTGGCCGGCATGGTCAACAACCCGCCCAAGTACAACCCGCTCGACGAGAACCACGTGCAGGACGCACGGGACCGTCGTGACCTGGTGCTGGACGTCATGGTCAGCACCGGCCGGCTGTCCAAGGCCACGGCCGAGGCGACCAAGCAGCAGGACCTGGGGCTGAACCCGAAGCGGACCCGCAACGGCTGCATCCCGGCGGACAACTCGCAGACCAACGGGTACTTCTGCCAGTACGTGCTGGACTACCTGTCCAACGCGGGCTTCGACAGCGACACGGTCGCCGAGGCCGGCTGGACGATCAAGACCACCATGGATCCCACGGTGATGGCGGCGGCGAAGGCCGCGGCCACTGCCAACGCCGACCCGTCGGTGCCCGGGGTCGAGCGCATCGCCAACACCGTCGCCGTCGTCGGCAAGGACGAACCCCGCAAGGTGCTGGCCCTGGCCGCGAACCGGCCCTACGGCCTGGACCCGACCAAGGGCGAGACCGTGCAGCGGCTGCCCACCACCTTCGCCCCGCTGGGGGCGGGATCGACCTTCAAGATCTTCACCGCGGCCGCCGCGATGGAGATGGGACTGGGCACCAACACCACCATCGACGTGCCGGCCCAGTACGAGAGCCCGCTGGTGCCGTCCGCGACGTTCAAGAACGCGACCAGCTACCCGACGTCGATGACGTTGGCGCAGGCCCTGGCCACCTCCCCGAACACCGGCTTCGTCGCCCTCGAGGACCAGGTCGGCCTGCAAAAGGTCGCCGAGATGGCGGTTCGGCTGGGCCTCAAGGGCTACCAACTGGACGCCGGCGACGTCGATCCGGCGTTCGCCAGCGCCGGCACCGACTACACCGCGCAGGTCACCGCCCAGAAGATGGCCTCGTTCACGCTGGGTGTGTCGCCGGTCAGCCCGCTGGAGCTGGCCAACGTCGGAGCGACGCTGAACTCGGACGGCAAGTGGTGCCCGCCCACCCCGGTGGACACCATCACCGACCGCAACGGCAAGTTCGTCACCTGGGACAAGACCCCCTGTGAGCAGGCCGTGCCGGCCGAGCTGGCCCGGACCCTGGCCGTGGCCATGGAGGGTGACTTCACCGGCAGCGGCACCGCGGCGGCCAGCGCGTCGGCGGCCGGCTGGAGCTGGACGGCGGCCGGCAAGACCGGCACCACCCAGGAGTACAAGTCCTCGGCCTTCCTCGGCTTCACCCCCGAGATGAGCGCCTCGGTCATCGCCTGGGACTCCGAACCGCGACCTCAGTCGATCTGCAAGGACCCGATCCGGTCCTGCTCGACCGACGAGGCAATGAGCGGCTCCGGGATGGGCGGTGGCTCGATCCCGGCCGCCACCTGGATGGCCACCATGAAGCCGCTGAAGGAGAACCAGCCGGACACGTTCTTCCGGCCGGCGTCGACCACCTACATCAAGGGCTCGGCCAGCACGCAGGTGCCCAACGTGGTGGGCAAGAACGTGGACGATGCGAAGACGCTGCTGACCGCGGCCGGCTTCACGGTGGCCGTCGCCCCCAAGCAGGACACCGGCGCCTCGGTCAACATCGTGGTCGACCAGAACCCCAAGACGACCGCGCTGCCCGGCGGGCAGATCACCTTGGGAGTCTCGGCGGGCGGGTCCGGCGGCTGATTCCGGCCGGTGCTGACCGGGCCAGCCGATCATGATGATTAGGCTGCCGATCATGCCTGCATCCACCGCACCCGCACCCGGACCCTCCGCCGGCGGGCGTCCGTCCCGCGGACGGACCCTGGCGGCGGCGGCCGGGGGCCTTGCCCTCACCGGTGTCGCGACGGCCGCCTGGTCGACGCTGGTGGAACCACGGGCCTTCACGCTGCGCCGGGTCGACCTGCCGGTGCTCGATCACGGGGCGTGGCCGATCCGCGTGCTGCACCTGTCCGACCTGCACATCGTTCCGGATCAGCGGCGCAAGATCGAGTGGGTCAGTGCCCTGGCCGACCTGCGGCCCGACCTGGTCATCAACACCGGCGACACGCTCTCGCACCTGCGGGCCGTGCCGACCGCGCTGGCCGCGTTCGGTGACCTGCTGGACCTGCCCGGGGCGTTCGTCTTCGGCAACAACGACTTCTACGCCCCGGTGCCCAAGTCGCCGCACCGCTACTTCATGCCCCGCAGCCCGGCCCCGATCCGCGGCACCAGCCTGCCCTGGCAGGACCTGCGCGCCGGCATGGCCGAGCGGGGCTGGATCGACCTGAACAACGCCAAGACCACGATCGACCTGCGTGGGCAGCGGCTGGCCCTGGCCGGGGTCAACGACGCCTACACCAAGCGGGATCACTACGAGCTGATCGAGGGCCCGGCCGACCAGGACGCGGTGCTGCGGCTGGGCGTCACCCACACCCCCGAGCCCCGCATCCTGGACCGCTTCGCGCTGGACGGCTACGACCTGATCCTGGCCGGCCACACCCACGGCGGACAGATCCGCGTACCCGGCCTGGGTGCCGTGGTCACCAACTGCGGTCTGGACCGCTCCCGGGCCCGCGGGGTGTCCCGCTGGGGCTCGCACACCATGCTCAACGTCTCCGCCGGCCTGGGCACCAGCCCCTATATGCCGATGCGCCTGTGCTGCCGCCCCGAGGCCACCCTGCTGACCCTGCGGGCCCGTCCGGCCTGAGCCTGGCGGTCGCCCGGCCGCGCCCGCAGGCGGCGCGCTGATCCAAAGCATGATTCGGCGCCCGGTTTGCCGGGTTCGGTGGTCCTTGGATCAGCGCGGCCCTCGGTGGCCGGAGCCGGCTGAGGATCGCGCCGGGACTGCGGAGGGTTCGCGGCGGCAAAGTGGTCAGAAGGGCCCTCCCGCATCAGCTAGACTTCTGCAGGCTTTCGGGGTGTGGCGCAGCTTGGTAGCGCGCTTCGTTCGGGACGAAGAGGTCGCAGGTTCAAATCCTGTCACCCCGACCAGAAGGCAGGCAGGGCCCCGCTCGATCATCGAGCGGGGCCCTTGTCGTCGGTGCCGCCGGTCAGGCTCCGGCCGGCCCCGATGCCGCCGGAGCAGTGGACTTGAGGGCCTTGTAGTCGACCATCTCGCGCAGTAACGCCCGCCGGAACCGGGGCTGGTCGGCCAGGTTCACCGCGAGCACCGTCAGCAGCAGGTAGATCAGCAGCCCGCTGAGCACCAGCGTGAGCACGGGCAGGGTGACGCCGCCCAGCTCGTCGATCATCGACTGCTTGGCCCAGACCCGCCAGGTCAGCATCAGGTTGACGCCCAGACCCAGCACGTAGGACACGACGAAGGACAGCAGGAACGGCTTGAGCGTGCCGTCCTTGAAGCGGGCCTTGAGCGGCTCGACGCGCAGCGGCGAGACGACCGACAGCACATTGCCCACGCCCAGCCACAGCAGCATCATGGTGACCAGCTGGCCGAGCGCCTTGACCAGGCTGGTGCCGTAGGCCCCGGTGCGCCAGGCCAGCAGCACGCTGAGCACCACCCCCACCGCGCCGACCAGCACGAACATGGTCAGGTTCTTGCTCAGCATGACGTGCCACAGCCGCCGTCCGCTGGTCAGCGCCTCCCGGACCCGGGTGGCGTCCCAGCTCAAGGCGTTCGTGCACACCACCCCGCCGATCACCCCGGACAGCGCGTACAACGCCAGGAACGGCGCCAGTTCGCTCTTCTCGTCCCACTGGTAGAGCCGGATGAAGCCCAGGTAGGCCAGGCCCAGGCCCAGACTGATGCCGAGCTTGACCAGGATCGAGCGAGGCTTGGCGCGCAGCACCGCGCTCATCTCCCGGCTCACCCCCGTGCCCAGCTCCTTGCCGTGGGACAGCGTCGGGTTGCCCGCCAGTGGCCGGTACCCGCGGACGGTGGCCGCCACCGCGTCGGAGTCCCCGGCCCGCAGCGCCGCCCCCCGGGCCTGCAGCACCGCCCGATGCGCCTCCAGCAACGCCAGCCGGGCCGTCGCCACGGCGGCGTCGGCGTCCGCGGCGGCCTGCGCCGCGGCCTCGACAAGGTCTTCCGGCGGCGCCTGGCCCACCACGTCCCGGTCCGGCATCAGCATCTGATCGAGCCGATACCGCCACCGTCCCGAGGGCTGCACCGCATCCAGCGCCGGCCGGGACAGCGCTTCGCGGTCGACCCGCAGGGCCCGGTCCACCCGCTGGGTGGCGGCGTCGATCGCCCCCTGGTCCTGCCACGCCGCCGACCGCACGGTCGCCTCGGCCTGCACCGCCCGGCCGGCAACCTCGGTCAGCGCACCGATGGCGGTCACGTCACACCTGGTTCTCGTTCAGCACGCGAACAGTGTGCGGCACGAACCCTTAGGTGCTCGTCAGGCCGGCGACGGTCGCTGAGCTCAGGAGCCGACCAGATCAAACTTCTCCCAGGTGTCGACAGCTGTCCGATTGGCAATGAGCGGCGCCCCGCCCCCGTTCTCGGCGGTGACCAGCCGGTAGTTGACCGCCGATCTCAGCGAGATCGTCGAGTCCGCATTGGGGATCAGGATGAATGTCTCCCACAGGTCGGCCGCCCCACGGTTGGCGATGAGGCTGGAGGCCCCTCCGTTCTCAGCGCACACGAAGGCGCCGTTGGCGTGCGAGCGCAACGTCACCCGGGTGCCACTGGAGACGATGAGGTCATACTGCTCCCAGGAGCCAATCGCGGTTCGATTGGCGATCAGCGGGGAAGCCCCGCCGTTTTCGGCTACCACCCACCGGCCATTCGCTTGAGCTTTGAGGCTGATCACCAGCGGCTCGGCACAGCCGGCCAGGTCTCGGCCGCCGCCGGGTGACCATGGCAGATCGATCGCCGGAGCGTCCTGGTTAGCGTCTACGTACGCGGTCGCGAGCGATTCCCACTGCCCGTAAAGGGTCGGGTTGTTGCTTCCCTGCACCCGCTGGGCGGCATTGTTGAGCGTCAAGTACTGCCACCCCGGTATGTCCAGCAGCCCCGAGGTAGGCGCCGCGCTACGGGGACCGCCAAAGAACGCCATGGCCTGCCAGCGCGGATCGAGCAGACGCCGGACCACCCCGACAGGATCGGTCTTTCCGTTGCTCACCCCGTAGTCGCCCCAGCCGTAGGCGGGACGCTGCTGATAGAGGCCGATCGAGTCGGTGTCATGAGCGCCATCGAACGCGCCGAACTTGTCATGCGGGTACCGCAAGGACAGTTTGGTGGTGGCCAGCCAATAGGCCCGGCCCGGCCACGGCCACGACGCACTTTGTTGACTGGTGCCGTCGTTGGCCAGATTGCGCAGCGAGGACTCCTGCTGCATCACCATCACCGCGATGATCTGTCCCTGCCGGCCCACGCCCATCGATTTGGCGACCCCGATGGTGGTGCGTACCGCCGCCGCCCGCGCGGCCGGGGTGGGATTGGCGCCGTCGCAGTTCGCCCGCGCCGCCTGGACGACCAGCGGCTGCGCGGCCGCGCCGGGGGCGACCACTACGGTCAGCCCGGCGGCCAGAGCCACCAGCAATGCCGCGACCAGCGCCCGACCACGAACACTCATATGCACCAGCCCCGCGTGTTGACGACGACCTTTGGTCACGATGCGCCTACGCTAAGTCACAAACTGTCGGTTGGCGACCGCAGGTCGACCGGCCGGGCAGGATGCAGGGATGCCTTCTGTCGACCGTCTCGCCCACCCGATCGCCACACCGCCCACGAGGCTGTTCGATGACCCCGCGCTCGAGTCCCGTTGGCAGCGCCGATTCACCGCGGTCCGCACCTCGCTGCCGCACCACGCCCGGGACGAGCCGAACCGCGCGTACTACACCGCCAACGCCACCGGCCGCACCGAGGTCTGGTGCTGGGATGTCAGCGCCGACCGTCATGTGGTGGCCACCGACCGTCCGGACGGCACGTCGATGGCCACCCTGTCCGCCGACGGGTCGACGCTGTGGTGGTTCGACGACCACGACGGCGACGAGTTCGGCTGCTGGCGGACCCAGCCGTTCGGCGCCGACCCGACGACGCCCGCCGGGCACCCGCTGCCGGACGCGCCGGCCGGCTACCCGGCCGGGCTGGAGGTCGGCCGGCAGCTGGTGCTGGCCGGGTTCGCCGACGACGAGGGCACCCGGATCCACCGGAGCGTCACGGGCGGCCCGAGCACGGTCGTCTACCGGCATCCCGAGGACGCCTCGGTCAGCGCGCTGAGCACCGACGAGTCCATCTGGATCCTCGCCCACACCGAGCACGGCGACGCCAGGTACCCAGCGCTGCGGGCGATCTCGACCGCCGACGGACGGGTGGTCGGCGAGCTCTCGGATGCGCCCGGACGCGGCCTGCACGTGCTGGCGGTCAGCCCGCTGGCCGGCGATCAGCGCATGGTGATCGGCCATGAGCGGCGGGGCCGGGACGAGCTGCTGCTGTGGGATCCGGTCGCCGGGACGGCCACCGAGCTGATCCTGGACCTGCCCGGCGATCTGGACGCCGAATTCACCGACGACGCCGCGGCGTTGATCGTCCGGCACAGCCATGCCGGCCGGGACACCGTGCATCGCGTTGACCTGAGGACCGGCACCCTGCGCGCACTGCCCACCGCGCGCGGGGTGGTGACCGGTGTCGCCCCGCGCCCCGACGGGTCGATCTGGTACCGCTGGACCGACGGCGGCACCGCGGCCGGGCTGCGCGTGCTCGACGCCGACGGCGGCGAGCGGGAGCTGTTCCGCCCGCCCGGCGAGCCCGCCCCGGGCAGCAGCGGGTTGCAGGACCTGTGGGTGGACGGCCCGGGTGGGCCGATCCATGCCTTCCTGGCCGTCCCGGATGCGGCGCCGGCGGTGACGGAGGGCGCGCCGTGGCCGACCGTGTTCTCGGTGCACGGGGGTCCGGCAGCGGCCGACGACGACGCGTTCGACCCCGCCCGGGCGGCCTGGTTGGACGCCGGGTTCGCGGTGGTGCAGGTCAACTACCGGGGGTCGACCGGCTACGGGTCGGTCTGGCGGGATGCCCTGACCGAACGCATCGGGCACACCGAGCTGGCCGACATCGCCGCCGTGCACGACCATGTCGTCGCGACCGGAATCGCCGACCCGGCCCGCTCGGTGATCGCCGGGTATTCCTGGGGCGGGTTTCTGACGCTGCTCGCGCTGGGCACTCAGCCGCAGCGGTGGACCGCGGGCGTGGCCGGGGTCCCGGTCGCCGACTACCCGGCCGCCTACGAGGACGAGATGGAGCCGCTGCGCGCCTACGACCGGGCCCTGTTCGGCGGGTCGCCGCAGGAGGTACCGCAGGCCTACCGCGATTCGTCACCGCTGACCTGGGTGGACCACGTCCGGGCACCGGTGCTGGTGCTGGCCGGGGCGAACGACCCGCGGTGCCCCATTCGGCAGATCGAGAATTACCTGGACGCGCTGGCCGCGCGCGGCGCCGCCTATCAGGTCTACCGGTACGACGCCGGGCACGGCTCGGGCGTCACCGCCGAGCGGATCCGCCAGCAGGCCTGCGAGATCGCGTTCGTCCGGCAGGTGCTGGCGGCCGGCTGAAGTCAGTCCGAGAGCTGCCAGCGCTGCCCGTGCGGGTCGGTGAAGTCGGAAATGGTCTTGCCGGTAACGGGAATGAAGGTGTTCTCCCGGCTGAACGTGCGGCCGGCGGCGGTCAGCGCCGCCACGTCGGCCGCCTGGTCGGTGGAGCCCGAAGGCGATGTGGTCCATCACGAAGGCGTCCAGGCTGGTGTCCTCCCGGAGCTCGAAGATCACCTGGCCCGCACCCGGCAGGGCCACCTCGACCGAGCCCCGGGCCGGCGTGCGGCGAACCTCCACGAACCCCAGGCCGGCGAAGAACTCCAGCGCGACGGACAGATCGGGCACCTTGAAGTCGATGTGATCGACGCGAGTCAGCACCCCGCCGATCCTGCCACGGCCCGACCAACCCACCGATCAAGCCCCGATCAACCCCTCGTCAACGCAGTTCGGGGAAGTCCTCCACGCGGTACTCGATGCCGGCTTCGGCCGCGGACTGACCGGCGCCGCCGGCGCCGTGCCGCTGCTGCTCCTGCCCGCGCAGTTCGACCCGGCGGATCTTGCCGGAGATGGTCTTGGGCAGCGGCCCGAACTCCAGCCGCCGGATCCGCTGGTAGGGAGCGAGCCGGTCCCGGGAGTGCTCGAAGATCAGCCGCGCGGCGACCTTGTTCGGGTGGTAGCCCTCGGCCAGCACGACGTAGGCCTTGGGCACGGCCAGTCGCAGTGGATCCGGCGAGGGCACCACCGCCGCTTCGGCCACCGCCGGGTGCTCCAACAGCACCGATTCGACGGCGAACGGCGAGATCCGGTAATCCGACGCCTTGAATACGTCGTCGTCCCGGCCGACGTAGGTCAGGTACCCGTCCGCATCCCGGGAGGCCAGGTCACCGGTGTGGTAGTAGCCGCCCCGGGTGGCTTCGGCGGTCCGCTTCGGCTCGCCGTGATACCCGGCGAGCAGCCCCACGGTCCCGGCGGACAGGTCGACGCACAGCTCGCCCTCCTCCCCCGGCGCTCCGGTGCTGGGATCCAGCAGCTCCACCCGGTAGCCGGGCATCGGCCGACCCATCGAGCCCGGGCGCACCGGCTGACCCGGCGCGTTGCCGACCGCGAGGGTCATCTCCGTCTGCCCGAAGCCGTCCCGGATGGTCACTCCCCAGGCCCGCTGGACCTGCTCGATCACCTCGGGATTGAGCGGTTCCCCGGCCCCGACCAGCTCCCGCGGCGGCGTGGTCAGGCGGCTCAGGTCGGCCTGGATCAGCATCCGCCACACGGTCGGCGGTGCGCAGAAGGTGTTCACCCGCTGCTCGTCGAGCACCCGCATCAGCTCGACCGCGTCGAACCGGGCGTAGTTGAAGACGAGCACCGTCGCCTGAGCCAGCCAGGGCGCGAACACGCAGGACCAGGCGTGCTTGGCCCACCCGGGCGAGGAGATGTTCAGGTGCACGTCGCCGGGCCGCAGGCCGATCCAGTACATCGTGCTCAGATGCCCGATCGGGTAGGAGATCTGGGTGTGCTCGACCAGTTTGGGCAGCGCGGTGGTGCCCGAGGTGAAGTAGAGCAGCAGCGGGTCGCCGGCCCGGGAGACTCCCTCGGGCACGAAACCCTCGTCGGGGTAGGCGGCGCTGTCCTCGTACTCGATCCACCCGTCGACCGGGCGGCCGACGGCGATCCGCACGAAGACGCCGGGCACGTGCCGGAACCCGTCGGTGTCCACGTCCCGGGCAACCACGAACCGGGCACCGCCGCGGCCCACCCGGTCGGCCAGATCGTCCGGGGTGAGCAGGGTGCTGGCCGGGATGATGACCGCGCCGATCTTGATCGCGGCCAGCACGATCTCCCACAGCTCGACCTGGTTGCCCAGCATCAGCACGATCCGGTCGCCGCGCTGCACCCCGTTGGCCCGCAGCCAGCCGGCCACCTGATCCGTACGCCGGGCGAGCTGACCATAGGTCCAGGAGCCCACCGAACCGTCCGGTTCGACGATGACCAGCGCGGGCCGGTCCGGGTGCTCCGTGGCGATCACGTCGAACCACTCGACGCCCCAGTTGAACGTGGTGGGTCGGGGCCAGCGAAAGCGTTCGACGGCCTGGTCGCGGTCGTCCCGGTACTGCAGCAGCAGATCGCGCGCGGCCCGGAGCTGGTCGGTCGCGGGAGTCGGCACAGCGCTCATGTCAGTCCTCTCCGGCCGGGCGCCCGACGGTGCGCGCCCACCCGGGTCGAGGATGGCACCGGCCGGCGCCCCCCGCGAGGGGGCGAGGCCCGGCGTGAGGGCCCAGCCCAGCGCGAGGGCGCAGCCCGGCGTCAGGGCGCAGCCCCGCGCGAGGAGGGACCCGTGCGTGGCCGACCGGCGGACGAGCCCGGTGCAACGCCCGGTCAGGCCGACGGCAGCCGGGACCAGCGTCGGGCGAAGTCGACCATCTGCTCGGCCTGCCGGCGCACCGACGCGGCGGCGGCCTCGTCGGTGGTCGACCCGTCCTGGTCGAAGCGGGTCGCGGTGCTGTTGATGGCCAGTCCCAGCGGGGTCGGCCAGCCGCGCAGGGCATGCGCCACCTGGCGCAGCGTGGACAGTGTGGAGACCGCAGCCTGCCAACCCCGGGCCACCGCGATCAGCCCGACGGCGCGACCGTCCAGGTAGGGCCGCTCGTCCTCGCGTAGCTCTTCCAGATAGTCCAGGGCATTCTTGACCAGGCCGGACACCGTCCCGTGGTACCCGGGCGAGCTGATCACCACGGCGTCGGCCCGCCGGACCGCGGCCACGTAGCCGGTGGCCCGGGCCGGCAGCACGGCCCCGGTGTGGTACGGCGGCAGATCCAGATCCAGGCCGGTGAACATCTGGACATCGGCGCCCAACTCGACCGCCTGCGCCAGCACCGCCCGTAACACGCGATCCGACTGCGAATGGTCGTCCACGGACCCGCCGATGCCCACCACCCTGATGCTCACCTGCTCGATACTGCCTGTTGTCCCGGGATACCGTGCAGCCCGGGGGCGGCGACCGTCGCGACCGGCGAGGACGGAGGGTCCAGATGCGTGAGCCGGGCCCACCCAACCGCGCCCGCCGGCGGGTGAACCGACCCTGATCCGCCGTGCTCGACCGCCGGTCCGACCGGGCCGGGCGACGATCCAGCTGACCGCGACCCTGTTGTCGATGACCCTGCTGGCGACGAACCTGCTGGCCGGGTGTACCGGGACCGGCGACCCGCCGCCTTCCGGCCCGCCATCCGCGCCCGCCCCGGCCACACCCTCGACCGGGTCCACTCCGAGGTCCAGTCCGAGCCCCTCCGCCACCGACGCGCCGATGGTGCGGGTGGTCCCGCTCGCCCCCGGCGTCTCCGACGAGGCCAGCGGCATCGCCGCGTCGACCACGGTGCCGGACCGGTTCTTCCTCATCGACGACGGCACCGGGGCCGACGAGCTGGCGGTGGTCGACGACCGCGGCAGGCTGGTCACCCGGGTCACCCTGACCGGAATGGACGCCGACAACGCCGAGGCGCTGGGCGGCGGGCCCTGCGGATCGATCCCGGTGATCGACGGCGCCCGGCAGTGCCTGTATGTCGGCGACATCGGCGACAACCGGGAACGGCGGGACGACGTCGTCGTCTACCGGGCCGGCGAACCGGACCTGACCGGCGCCGGACCACATCTCACGGTCGCCGCCGACGAATGGCGGTACACCTACCCCGATGGGCCGCACAACGCCGAGTCGATGCTGGTCGACCTGGACGGCTCGGTGCTCATCGTGACCAAACCGCGCAACGGCGCGGCCCACCGGATGTACCGGGGCCAACCGGGCGGCGGCGAGCTGAGCTTCGTCCGCGAATTCCCGATCCCCGGTTCCACCCGGCCGCTGCGCACCATCCTCACCGGCAACGTGGCCACCGACCTGGCCGCCACCCCCGGCCGCGTGCTGCTGCTCACCTACGACGACGTGCACGAATACACCGCCCCTGACCCGACCGCCGCCTTGAGCGACTTCCCGGACTGGCCGACGCGGTCCCTGCCGTTTCCCGACCTGCCGCAGGCCGAAGGGATCGCCGGCGCCGCCGACGGCTGTGGATACGTCATCGCTTCGGAGGCCGGGCCGACCGGCTCCGCCGGCTCGCTCGGTCTGGCGACCTGCCGCTGACACCGCCGGTCACCGCAACCGCACGATCACCGACGACGGCGCCACCTGATCCCCACCGGCGTCCGACACCACGACGACGTCGTCCCACCAGGTGACCGAGGCCGGCACGGCAGGTTCCGCGCCCGGCAGCGCAGCGGTCAGCACGCGTCGTCCGCTGGCCACGTTGAGCACGACCAGGCTGGACCGGCCGTCGAGCATCGCCGTCACCGCCAACTGGCTGCCGTCCGGGGAGAAGGCCGCACCCCCGCAGGACTTCGAGTCCGGCAGCAATTCGGCGCTGACGGTCTGCGGGCTCTGCACCGAGGTGACCGTGATGGCGCCCAGCGTCCCGTCCGCCGCCCGTGGACAGCTCAGCACCGATTGCCCTCGTGGGTCGGCGGCCACCAGGTACACCGAACCACCGCTCGACTCGTTGCGAGCAAGCCGATACAGGACCTTGGTGCCGGCCCCGAGCCACCACAGGAACTGGCCGCTCGAGGGACCGTCGGAGCTCATGGCCACACCCACGGCGCTGGCCCGGATGCGCAGATCGGCGTTGGTCATCTCCCCGAACAGTTGGCCCACCTCGCCGATCCGCTTCGAGCCCAGGTCGGCGGCCAGGAGTGCGGCGTCGAGTTGGTCGGTCCGCGGCGCCAGCAGCACGGCGGAGCTGTCCACGGTCCAGGCCGCGGTGGCCAGGTCCCAGTGCGGGGGCGGCGTCGTCGCCAGGTCGTCGATGCCGGTCGGCCCGATGACGTGGGTGACCCCGCCGGTGACGGGAATGACGTACGCCGCCCGCGAGTGCTCGTCGGGTCCGGCCAGCACCAGCAACCAGGCACCGTCCGGGGAGAACAGGCCGAACGACGGTCGGTCGGCCGGGGCCAGCTCGACGCAGGTGGCCTCGCCGGCCAGGATCGGCGCGAAACAGATCCGGCCGTCGGCCGGAGTCGCGACCAGATCGCCGGCGGGTGAGACGATTCCGGCCGGGCCGGGCTGGACGTCGGCCGACGTCCAGTCGCCGGCCGCGGAGAGCGGAACGGACCGGTCGGACATGGTCCCCGGCGCCGGTGCGGACGCCGACGCCGACGCCGACGCCGACGCCGAAGCCGAAGCCGACGCCGGAGCCGAGGTCCTGCCCGACGCCGACCCGGAGTCCGGCGTCGACACCGAGCCCGCGGTCGCCGAACCGGCCTGCCCGACGGTGCAGGCGGTCAGCCCGATCGCGACGACCAGACCCAGCAGCAGGGCCGGCCACACCCGGCGTACATGAGCGGAAGGAAACACCATGGGAGCAAACTAGATCAGCCGGCCGACCCCGGGGCGAGGTTGTCCACAGCCCCCGGCGACCCGAGGATAGTTGTGCACATTGCGTTTTCGGTCTTGACTCAGCCGTCAGCAGATGCTTCCTCGGCGTCGATCCGGGCCAGGTACTTCGCGTGACCCCGCCGCCCGAACCGCTCGAACAGCGGGATGATCCGGTTGGCGGCACCCGGCACGGAATGGGCCAGCCGGGTGGTGATGCTGTCCGTGTACGGCAGGTACACCTCCAGACGCCGCCCGGTCAGGGCCTTTTCGTAGGCCGCGACGACGTCGGGGACCGAGTGGACCCGGCCGACGAAGTTGAGCAGGCTGCCGCCGTGCCGGGCCTCCAGCCGCAGCATGGGGGTGTCCACCCCGCTCGGGTACACCCCGGCGACCCGCACGCCGGACCCGGCCAGCTCGGCGGCCAGCGCGGTCAAGAATGCCCGCAGGCCGGCCTTGGCCGCCGAGTACGCCGCCGACCCGGGCAGCGAGATGATCCCACCCATCGACACGGTGGCCAGCAACCGGCCCCGGCCCCGGGCCCGCATCCCCGGGACCGCGGCGTTCATCAGCTGCACCGGGCAGGCCAGCATCACGTCCACCTGGTCGTACAGCTGGTCCGGGTCGACGGAGCCGACCTGGCCGGGCACGATCAGCCCGGCGTTGGCGACCAGCACCTCCAGCCGGTCGGCCCACTCGCCCCGGATCCGGTCGGCCAGCGCGGCCACCTGCGACCGGCGGCGGGCGTCGCAGGCCATCCCGATGGTGTCACCGCCGATGTTCGTCACCGCGCGGGCGACGGCGGCCTCGTCGATGTCGACGGCGATGACCCGAAAGCCTCTGCTGCGCAGCATGATGGCCACGCCGCCGCCGATCGCACCGGCCGCCCCGGTGACCAGGGCCAGCCGCTCAGACATGGGCGCCGGTCATCCGGATGGGGTCGAAGCGTCCGGCCCGCAGCTCGGTCCAGCCCATCAACCGGGCCACCCGATGCAGGTTCTTCTTGTACGCGCGGACCTCGACATAGTTGGTGTGGCGCGGACTGTCGACGAACTTCACCCCGCTGCTCAGGTCCGGATGGTCGGTGCGGACGAGCTCGCGGAATGTGCGGGCCCGCGCCGGGTTGTCCCGCAGGTCGGCCAGATGCTCGCCGATCAGGTTCGCGATGCGGTCGAAA
Source organism: Nakamurella multipartita DSM 44233 (assembly GCF_000024365.1). NCBI lineage: Bacteria > Bacillati > Actinomycetota > Actinomycetes > Nakamurellales > Nakamurellaceae > Nakamurella > Nakamurella multipartita. The sequence goes on along the minus strand of NC_013235.1, from coordinate 766,347 downwards.
AGCGTGTACGCGCTGGAGTTCACCTCCAGGTAGCTCACGCCGAACAGGCCCGGCCGGGCGGCAAACGCGTTCAGGTACATCTCCGGTCGACCCTGCGTCCAGGGCAGGTAGTCCGGTGGAACGTAGGGAATGGACATGTCGTACCCGGTCGCACACACGACCAGGTCGACCCGCTCGCGGCTGCCGTCGGTGAACACCACCTCGGGCCCGTCGAACCGGACGACGCCCGGCTTGGCCGCGATGTCACCGTGCGAAAGATAGTGCAGCAGTTGGGTGTTGAGCAGCGGGTGGGTCTCGAACAGCTTGTGGTCGGGCTTGGGCAGACCCCATCGCCGCACATCGCCCACGACCAGCGGGCGCACCACCGAGTAGAGCAGCCGCTCCCCCCAGATCGGCAGCCACTCGGTCTGATCCGACGGCGTCCCGGCCAGGAACTTGGGGATGAAGTGGTAGCCGCGGCGGGTGCTGATGAACGCCGCGTCGGCGGCGGCCGCGGCGTCACAGGCGATGTCGGCGCCCGAGTTGCCCAGGCCGACGATCAGCACGCGCCGCCCGGCGAACAGCGACGGCGACCGGTAGCCCACCGAATGCATGACCTGGCCGTCGAAATGTCCGGGCACGACTGGCATTCGGGGATCCCAGGTGACCCCGGTGCAACAGATCAGGGCCGACGCCCGCACCGGCCCGGCGGTGGTGGTCAGCGTCCAGCTGCCGTCGGCGTGCTGCTCGGTGCGCTCGACCGCCGTGTCGAACTCGATGCCCGCCCGCAACCCGAAGGCGTCGGCGAACGCGTGTGTGTAGTGCAGGATCTCGGTGCGGGAGGGGTAATCCGCGAACGAGGTCGGCATCGGGTAGTCGAAGAAGCCCGACTTGTCCCGGGAGGAGATGAAGTGCGCCGACTCGTACATCGGCGTCCCGGGATTGTCGATGTCCCAGATCCCGCCCAGGTCCCGGTGTCGCTCGAACTGCACGTAGGGCAGCCCGCGCACCCGCAGCGCCCGGGCCATGGCCAGGCCGGCCGGGCCGGCACCGACGATCGCCGCCGGCAGGCCCGCCGACGGAGCCGGCGAGCCGGCCGGGGATGCGCTCATGGAAGGCTCCTTTGCCCTCGTCCCGAACCCTGCCTCGTCGTGGCCACCGGCGGCGGGGCCTGACCTCAGCGAGCGGCCGCGACGACCTCGGCGATCTGCACCGCGTTGAGCGCCGCACCCTTGCGCAGGTTGTCGTTGGACACGAACAGCACCAGGCCGCGCCCGTCGGCCACGGACGCGTCCTGCCGGATCCGGCCGACGAACGAGGGGTCGGCGCCGGCCGCCTGCAACGGGTTGGGCACGTCGGTCAGCTCGACCCCGGGGGCACCGGTCAACAACTCGGTCGCCCGGGCGACCGACAGCGGCCGGTCGAACTCGGCGTTGATCGACAGGGAGTGCCCGCTGAACACCGGCACCCGCACGCAGGTGCCCGAGACCAGCAGCTCCGGGATGTCCAGGATCTTGCGGGACTCGTTGCGCAGCTTCTGCTCCTCGTCGGTCTCGAAGGTGCCGTCGTCGACGATCGCGCCGGCCAGGGCGATCACGTTGAACGCGATGGGCCGCACGTACTTCTTGGGCGCCGGGAACTCGACCGCGGACCCGTCGTGGGTCAGCGCGCCGGGCGCGATCGGACCCTCGACCACCGCGCGGACCTGGCCCTCCAGCTCGGCCACGCCGTCGAGCCCGGAGCCGGAGACCGCCTGGTAGGTCGACACGATCAGCCGGCGCAGCCCGGCCTCGTCGTGCAGCGGCTTGAGCACCGGCATCGCGGCCATGGTGGTGCAGTTCGGGTTGGCGATGATGACGCCAGTGCCCTGCTCGGCGATCGCGCTCAGGGCGGCCTCGGGGTTGACCTCGGAGACCACCAGCGGGATCGACGGGTCCTTGCGCCAGGCCGAGGAGTTGTCGATGACGGTGACCCCGGCGGCCGCGAACCGCGGGGCCTGGGCCCGGGACAGGGTGGCCCCGGCCGAGAACAGCGCGATGTCCAGACCCGACGGATCGGCCTCGGCGGTGTCCTCGACCACGATCTGCTGATCGCCCCAGGGCAGCGTCTTGCCCGCCGACCGGGCCGAGGCGAAGAACCGGATCTGCTCGATCGGGAAGTTCCGCTCGGCCAGAATGCGGCGCATCACCCCGCCGACCTGGCCGGTGGCGCCGACGACTCCTACCCGCAATCCACTCATCTGTCCTACCTTCCGGTTCCGGCGTACACGACGGCCTCTTCGTCGCCACCGAGCTCGAATGCGTCGTGCAGCGCCCGCACCGCGGTGTCCAGTTCCACGTCGCGGACCAGCACGGAGATGCGGATCTCGGAGGTGGAGATGATGTCGATGTTCACCCCGGCCGCGGCCAGGGCCTCGCAGAAGGTGGCGGTGACCCCCGGGTGCGAGCGCATCCCGGCGCCGACCAGGGAGACCTTGCCGATGTGGTCGTTGTAGACGATCGACTCGAAATCGATCTCACCGCGGCGCGATTCCAGCGCGGCGACCGCCCGCGGCCCGTCACCCTTGGGCAGCGTGAAGGTGATGTCGGTCTTGCCGTCGACCGCCTTGGAGATGTTCTGCACGACCATGTCGATGTCGATCTCGGCGTCGGCGATGGTGCGGAAGATCTTGGCCGCCACGCCCGGGTGGTCGGCCACTCCGGCGATGGTCACCTTGGCCTCGCCGCGCTCGTGCGCGACACCGGTGATCAGGGCACTTTCCACGGGAATATCCTCCATGCTGCCTTGCACGAGCGTGCCGTTGAGATCGTTGTACGAGGAGCGCACGCGCACCGGAACGCCGTACCGGCGGGCGTATTCGACGCAGCGCAGCATCAGTACCTTGGCGCCGGAGGCGGCCATCTCGAGCATTTCCTCGTAGGTGATGGTGTCCAGCTTGGCGGCGTTGGGCACGATCCGCGGGTCGGCGGTGAACACCCCGTCGACGTCGGTGTAGATCTCGCAGACGTCGGCGTGCAGCGCCGCGGCCAGCGCGACCGCGGTGGTGTCCGAGCCGCCGCGACCCAGCGTGGTGATGTCCTTGGTGTCCTGGCTGACGCCCTGGAACCCGGCGACCAGGGCGATGTTGCCCTCGTCCAGCGCCGAGCGGATCCGGCCCGGGGTGACGTCGATGATCCGGGCCCGGCCGTGCGTGGAGTCGGTGATGACGCCGGCCTGGGACCCGGTGAACGAGCGGGCCTCGGCGCCGAGCGCGGAGATGGCCATGGCGACCAGGGCGTTGGAGATGCGCTCCCCGGAGGTCAGCAGCATGTCCAGCTCACGGGCCGGCGGCGAGGGCGAGACCTGTTGGGCCAGGTCCATCAACTCGTCGGTGGTGTCCCCCATCGCGGAGACCACGACGACCACGTCGTGCCCGTCCTTGCGGGTCGCCACGATCCGCTCGGCCACCCGCTTGATCCGCTCCGCCGTCCCGACCGACGAACCGCCGTACTTCTGGACGACGAGGCCCACTGCCACTCCCAGTCTGTTGCGCGCAGGCCCGCGTCCACGGGCCCCGACGGATTTTACCGGCAGGACCAAGGTCCCCCGGCCGTCAGGCCGATCCGGCTACGACCAGGAGGGCGACGACGGCCACACCGTTGAACACCACGTGGGTCACGATGGCCGGTCCCAGCCGCCCGAAGCGGATGGTCAGCCAGCCCAGGACGGCCCCGGCCGCGAAGAGTCCGGGCAACAGCGCCAGCGCGGACACCGCATCGTTCACCTCGGACACGTGCAGCAGGGCGAACACCGCCGCGGTGGCGGCAATGGCCAGCCGGGCCCGACGGCGCGGATCGGCCAGCCGGGGGTTGGTGCCACTGCGGCGCAACAGGGAGGCCAGCGCCCCGCGCAGCCCGACGCCCCGGAAGAAGATCTCCTCGATCACCGGCCCGACCACGGCAATGGCAGCCATGTTGACCACAAGCCAGACACCGGTCCCCAGCCCGTTGCCGTCCAGCACGTCCTGCAGGTTGCCCTGCGGCAGGCTGCCGGTGACCCGGGCGCAGAAGATCGTCCACAGCCCGATGGCGACCCGCAGCCCCACGCCCGCGCCCAGGCCGATGAACAGGTCGATCCAGCGGAAGCGCAGGGCCAGATCGGCGACCAGATTCCCGGTGCCGTGCCGCCGGCAGGCCCAGATCGCGGTGCCCAGCAGCCCGACCCAGACCGGCAACGCGGACAGCAGCAGCAGCGCCGGTCCCGGTGTGGCCCCGGACAGCCGGACCACGGCGGAGAGCAGGGTGCTGGCCAGCAGTACGACCCCGAGGCCGACGAAGACGTCGACGAAGGTCCACGGCGGCCGGACCCTGCCGTCGAGGGTGACGGGCCCGGCGACGACGGGTCCGGCGACGACCGGCCCGGTGACGACCGGGGCGTTGCCGACCGCCTCGGCCAGCGCCGGCCGGGGCACCGGCAACGGCTGGGTGGGCGGGTCGCGGGGGTCCGGATGCACGCCCCCATGGTGCCCCGGCCTGGGTACTGTCGAATCATGCCCAGTGACCGTCGCGCCGCCGGTTGGTATGCGGACGAGGACGACCCGGACGGCGAACGGTGGTGGAACGGCACGCAGTGGACCACCCACACCCGGGCGGTCGGCGTGGTGTCGTCGGAGGACCTCACCGGATCGTCGCCCCGGGCCTGGTCCACGGCGGAGGAACAGCCGCTCGTCACGATCGAACCGCCCTCTGCACCGCTCGTCGTCGGGCCGGCGCCGCCGGACCCGCTGGACATCCCGCCCGGCTGGTATCCGGACCCGGCCGGGCATCCCGCCCTGCGCTGGTGGGACGGCTGGGAGTGGTCGGCCCACACCGCCCCGCTGCCCGCGCCGCCGGTCTGGGCGCCGGCGGCGCCACCGCGCAAGTCCGTGGGCGTCGCTCTGGTGTTGACCTTCTTCTTCGGCCCGTTCGGGATGCTGTACTCGACGGTGTCCGGAGCCCTGGTCATGCTGGCGGTCCTGTTCGTCGTCGGCTTCCTGGTCTTCGGCCTGTTCTGGTTCCTGCTGTGGCCGCTGGCCTGGGCCGGCTCGATGGTCTGGGGCGCCCTGGCCGCCGCCCAGTCGGGGCCGCAACCGGCCGCCACCTCCTGGCGCTGACCGGTGTTGCCGCTGCTGACGGCCGACTGCGGGCAGTGCTCGGCCCTGTGCTGCGTGGCCACGAGCTTCAAGAAGTCGGCCGACTTCGCCTTCGACCGGCCCGCCGGCCGGCCCTGCCCGAACCTGCTGGCCGATTTCGGCTGCGGCATCCACGATCAACTCCGCGACCGCGGCTTCCCCGGCTGCGTGGCGTTCGACTGCTTCGGCGCCGGGCAGCGGATCACCCGGTCGACGTTCGGCGGCCGGACCTGGCGGTCCGACCCCGCGCTCGCCCCAGACATCTTCCGCGCCTTCATGATCATGCTCGACCTGCACGAGATCATGTGGCACCTAGAACAGGCGCTGGCCCTGCCCGCCGGCCCGGACCACGCCGAGCTGGCCTCCCACCTCGACCGGATCGCCGCCTGGGCCGAGCAGGCGCCGGCGGAGCTGGTCGATCTCGACGTGGCCGCGGCGATGACGCCGGTCGGTGAGCTGCTGGAGCGGGTCAGCGCCCGGGTCCGTTCGTCGGTACCCCACGGGGCCGACCATCGGCGAGCAATGCTGCTCGGGGCGAACCTGCGCCGGGCCGACCTGCGCGGCGCCACCTTTCGCGGCGCCACCCTGGTCGGCGCGGACCTGCGCCGGGCCGATCTGCGGCGGGCCGACCTGACCGGCGCCGACCTGCGCGGGGCCGACCTGCGCGGGGCCGACCTGACCGGCGCGCTGTGGGTGCGGCAGGGTCAGCTGGCGGCCGCGGTCGGCGACGGCGCCACCCGCCTGCCGATCGGCCTGACCCGACCGGCGCACTGGCGTTAGTCGCTCACCTCCAGGAGGAAAAGTGTCGCTGCGCGGGCACTTTCCTCCCCACCGCGGCCTGACCGGCCGGGCCGACCATGGTGTGCGGCCCACCCCGCCGAACCCAGCGGATGCGCCTACCGCCGCCCCCGGGGTACAGTCCCCAGCGTGGTGCGCACCGCAGCGACCGACGCGATGACGTCCGGCCTGCTCCTTCGCCGCCGCGACGGAGCCTGATTTCCGACTGGCTCCTCCGTCGCGGTGTGTTGTGCTGCCGGTCAATCCCCCGCTCGGGCCGGATGATCATGAGCCACCGGCACGAGCCCTCCCCAAAGGACGAATCGTCATGGGTACCCCCGCTCCCTCCCGTCTGCGCACGCCGGCCGGAGACATTCCCGCCGGACAGGCCGCCTACAACCGGCAACGGCCCAGCGCCATGCCCACCGGGCGTTACACCCCCTTCGCGCCGATCGACCTGCCCGATCGCACCTGGCCCAGCAAGGTCATCACCAAGGCCCCGCAGTGGTGCGCGGTCGACCTGCGCGACGGCAACCAGGCCCTGATCGACCCGATGACCCCGGCCCGCAAGCGCCGCATGTTCAACCTGCTGGTGCAGATGGGCTTCAAGGAGATCGAGGTCGGCTTCCCGGCGGCCAGCCAGACCGACTTCGACTTCGTCCGCGAGATCATCGAGCAGGACGCGATCCCCTCCGACGTCCGCATCCAGGTGCTGACCCAGGCCCGGCCCGAGCTGATCGCCCGGACCTTCGAGGCCGTCGAGGGCGCGCCGGCTGCGCTGGTGCACCTGTACAACTCCACGTCGACGCTGCAGCGCCGGGTCGTCTTCGGCCTGGACCGGGTCGGCATCCGCCGGATCGCGACCGACGGCGCCGAGGAAGTGGCCCGCTGGGCCGAGAAGTACCCGGACACCGACTGGCGGTTCGAGTACTCGCCCGAGTCCTACACCGGCACCGAGCTGGAGTACGCGGTGGAGGTCTGCAACGCGGTCTCGGCGATCTGGCAGCCGACCGAGCAGAACCCGATGGTGGTCAACCTGCCGGCCACCGTCGAGATGGCCACGCCCAACGTCTACGCCGACTCCATCGAGTGGATGCACCGAAACCTGGAGCGGCGCAACGGGATCGTGCTCTCCCTGCACCCGCACAACGACCGCGGCACCGCGGTGGCCGCCGCGGAGCTGGGCTATATGGCCGGCGCCGACCGGATCGAGGGCTGCCTGTTCGGCAACGGCGAGCGGACCGGCAACGTCTGCCTGGTCACCCTGGGCCTGAACCTGTTCAGCCAGGGCATCGACCCGCAGATCGACTTCTCCGACATCGACGAGATCCGGCGCACCGTCGAGTACTGCAACCAGCTGGGCGTGCCCGAGCGGCACCCCTACGGCGGCGATCTGGTCTACACCGCGTTCTCCGGCTCGCACCAGGACGCGATCAAGAAGGGCTTCGACCACCTGCGCCGGGACGCCGAGGCGGCCGGGGTCGAGGTCGACGAGTTCACCTGGGCCGTGCCCTACCTGCCGATCGACCCCAAGGACGTGGGCCGCAACTACGAGGCGGTCATCCGGGTCAACTCGCAGTCCGGCAAGGGCGGCGTCGCCTACATCATGAAGACCGAGCACGGGCTGGACCTGCCCCGCCGGCTGCAGATCGAGTTCTCCCGGGTGGTCCAGGAACACACCGACACCGAGGGCGGCGAGGTCGACGCCAAGACCATGTTCTCCTACTTCGCCGAGGAGTACCTGGAGCGGACGAGCCCGGTCAAGCTGGTCCGGACCCGCTTCGAGACGCCGGAGGAGGCCGACCACCCGTTCGACAAGATCTCGGCAACCGTCGTCTCCAACGGCGAGGAGGTCACCGCCAGTGGCGCCGGCAACGGCCCGGTGGCCGCGTTCTGCCAGGCCCTGACCTCGATCGGGCATGACGTGCGGGTGCTGGACTACGTCGAGCACGCGCTGTCGGCCGGCGGCGACGCCCGGGCAGCGGCCTATCTGGAATGCGCGATCGACGGTCAGGTCGTCTGGGGTGTCGGGATCGACTCGTCGATCACCACCGCCTCGCTCAAGGCCGTGGTGTCGGCGGTCAACCGGTCGGCCGCGGTGGCCGCGCGCGGCACCGACCTGTGACGGCCTGACCCCGGTCGAGCCACTGCTGCGCGACTCGCGCGGGCCCCGGGCCGGCGCGAGTCGCGGACAACGGCCGCGGTGCGGGTCGTCAGCCGGCCCGCTGCTCGGCCAGGGCGTCGATCTGATCGCGGGCGTCGCGGACCTCCGGCGGTCCGGTCCACTTGTCCGGCAGCACCACCAGGCCGGCGCGGACCGCGCGGATGGTTGCCGTCGCGGCCAGGTCGGTCGTCGGCAGGCCGGGCAACCGGTACATCCGCCGGGCCCAGCGCGGCAGCAGCGCGAAGGCCATCGCCGCCAGCCCGGCCCACGCGGGCCGGGCCGGGGTGAGCAGGCGGACCCGTTTGGGCATCGGCGGGACCGCCAGCACCCGCACACCCCGGCGGGCGGCGTCGGTGAGCCGGAGCTCGGCCCGCACGTCCCGGAAGTACTGGGTCATGTCGGCGACGGTGGCCGGGACCATCGCCTCCGGAATCCCGATCAGCCGGGCGGCCCGAACCTGTTCGCGCAGGTACTCGTCGGCCTCACGGTCGCTGATGGGGGCCCCGGCCCGCCGGGCCGTGGTCAGGAACGAGTCGACCTCGCAGCAGTGCACCCACAGCAGCAGGTCCGGCCGATCCAGCCGGAAGCTCTCCCCGGTCTCCGGATCGGTGCCCCGCAGCTTGCGGTGGATCCCGCGGACCTGCGCGGCGAGCCGGTGCGCCTGCGGCGCCGGCGAATAGGTCAGGGTCGAGACGTACCGGCCGGTGCGATCCAGCCGGCCCCAGAAGTTCTCGTCGAACCCGCGTTGCTGGGACACGGCGGCCATGGTCAACGGATGCAAGGCCTGCAGGATCAGCGCCCGCACCCCGCCGATCGGGAAGACCGGATCGGCGTGCACCCGCCAGGTCATGCTGTCCGGCCCGAAGAGCGGGTCGGCCTGCGCCGCCGCCCCCTGGTCGCCCCCGATCGCACGAACGTCAGCCCCCGAACTGGTGTCCATCAACTCACCCTACGCGCGTGATCATCGGGCACCCGGCGGCGGCGGAACCGGGCTCCCGCTGGCCGGGCTGACGGCACCGGCGGGCCCCGGCCGGCAGTCCTTCGCGTAGCTTCCTTTTCGACGGACGAAGGGACGGTGGCCGGTGCCCAGCGGGGAAGGCGCGGAGGTGACGCTGCGCGACATCGCGCCCGCCGCGTTCCTGCCGCCCGCGGTGTTCGCCGTCGGCCAGGGCGCGATCGCGCCGGTCATCGTCATCTCGGCGACCGACCTGGGCGCCAGTCCGGCCATGGCCGCGCTGGTGGTGGCGCTGGCCGGCCTGGGCCAGGTCTGCGCGGACATCCCGGCCGGGTCGCTGGTGCACCGGTTCGGCGAGCGACCGACGATGATCGGCGCCGCCCTGCTGACCGTGCTCGCCCTCGTCGGCTGCATGGTCGCCGGCCAGCTGATCCTGTTCGCCGCGGCGATCTTCGTCACCGGTGCGTGCACCGCGGTCTGGCTGCTGGCCCGGCAGGCCTTCGTCACCGAGGTGGTGCCCTACCGGCTGCGGGCCCGGGCGATGTCCACCCTCGGCGGGGTGTTCCGGATCGGACTGTTTATCGGCCCGTTCGTCGGCTCGGCCGCGGTGCACGCGGTCGGCCTGTGGGGCGCCTACGCCGTGCACGTGGTCGCCGCCCTGGTCGCCGCCGGCACCCTGCTGGTCGTGGGTGACCCGAAGGTCGACCCGGCCGGCCCGGGCGGGACGGCCCAGCCCCGCGCGAGGTTCCCGGCCGTCCTGAGCGAACAGCGGTCGGTGTTCGCCACGCTGGGTGTGGGGGTGCTGCTGGTCAGCGCGATCCGCGCGGTGCGGCAGGTCGCGTTGCCGCTGTGGGGTCAGGAACTCGGGCTGTCCCCGGCGGCCATCTCGCTGATCTTCGGGGTGTCCGGCGCCATCGACATGCTGCTGTTCTACCCGGCGGGCAAGGTGATGGACCGGTTCGGGCGGATGTGGGTGGCCGTTCCGGCGATGACGGTCCTCGGGCTGTCACTGATCGTCCTGCCGCTGACCGACACCGCCACCGGCCTGATGGTGGTCGGCCTGATCATGGGTATCGGCAACGGGATGAGCGCCGGCCTGGTGATGACGCTGGGCGCCGATCTCGCCCCGCCCGGGCAGCGGCCCGTCTTCCTGGGCATCTGGCGGGTGTTCTCCGACTCCGGGAACGGAGCCGGACCCTTCGTCATCGCCGGGGTGACCGCGCTGGCCTCGCTCGGGGCGGGCATCGTCGCGATGGGCATCGTCGGGCTGCTGGGCGGGGGCTGGCTCGGCTACTGGATCCCGCGCCGGGTGCCGCCACCCACCCCGCGGGACAAAGTCGTGGCCGACGGCGGGCCCCGTTGACACACTCGCCGGCATGGTCCGTCGCCGCCGCCGTTCCACCGTCACCGCCGTCGACCAGATCGCGCAGCCGCCGTCGCCCCGGCTGGTCGCCCCGGACGGCCGCGTCTTCGGGCGGGTCGACGCGCTCACTCCGGCCGGGGCGATGGACCTGGTGCGCGCCGGGGCCCGGGTGGCGTGGGATTCCTGCGGTTGCCTCGGCGGGTTCTGCGACCTGGTCTGGTTCGACCCGGCCGACGGACCCCGCCTGCACGCGGCCGGTCCGCCGATCCTGCACACCAAGAAGGGCACGGACGGCGAACTGACCTACTGGCGCAGCCCCGACGGGCCGATTCTGGTCCTGGCCACCTACGACGTCCGCTGGGGCCGGTTCATGTACTGATCTGCGGCGCCGGCGCCCCGGCGGCGAGCACCCGCTCGGCCGGGGCGACCGCGCCGGCCTGGGCGCGGCGCAGCGAGGGCAGGAACGCCAGGGCGACGACGATCGCCAGGATCGCCGCCCCGGAGGTCACCCAGTAGGCCGTGTGCGCGCCGAACCGGTCGATGATGACGCCGGCCAGCGGGGAGGCCACGGCGATGCCCACGGCCACGCCCGAGGTCACCCAGGCCATCGATTCGGTGAGCCGGGCCCCCGGCACCACCCGCTCGACGAAGGCCATGCCCGAGATCAGCACGGGCGAGCAGGCCAATCCGGCGACGAACAGCCCGACGGCGATCTGCCAGACCTGGGGTAGGAACGGCAGCGGCGCGGTCACGACGGCCAGCGTCGCGGTGGCCAGCACGAACTGGCGCAGCAGGGAGGCCCGCAGGGTCAGCGCCCCGAAGACCAGGCCGGCCAGCAGCGAGCCGACCGCGTACAGCGCCAGCACCACCCCGGCCGCCTCCGGCACCCCGGAGGCCTTGGCGAAGGCCACCGTGGTCACCTCGAAGGAGCCGAACAGCGCGCCCATCATCACGAACACCGCGGCGATGGCGGCCACCCCGGGCAGCAGGATCGCCGGCCGGCCCTTGGTCGCCGAGTGGCGACCGCTGGGCGTCGGCTCGGTGCGCCGCTGCGAGAGCAGCAGCACGGTGCCGACCAACAGCATCGCCGTGGCCAGCAGCAGGCCGGCACTCGGATTGATCTGCAGCGCGACGATGGTGGCCAGCGGCGGGCCGAGGATGAACACGGCCTCGTCGATCAGCGATTCCCAGGCGAACGCGGTGCGCAGCAACGGGCTGCCGTGCAGCTGCGCGGACCAGCGGGCCCGCACCAGCGGGCCCATGATCGGCTGCGACGCCCCGGCCACCAGGGCCAGGACGTAGATCGGCCAGGTCAGCGGGGTCCACAGGGTGATGGCGATCATCCCGATCACCGCGGGCACGTGGATGGCCAGCTGGATCGGCACCACCTTGAACTGGCCGAACGAGTCGATCAGCCGGCTGACCTGGGGTCCGATGATCGCGTTGGAGACGGCGTAGATGGCCGCGACGGCGCCGGCCACCGCGTAGGAGCCCCGTTCCGCGGACAGCAGCATGACGGCGCCCAGGCCCATCATCGACATCTGCATCCGGGCCAGGAACCCGGCGGCCGTGAAGCGGAGAGCACCAGGGCGCCGCAGCACCTGCGCGTACGAGCCGAACACGAGAACTACCCCACACCCTGCGCCGGCGGACCGGCCACCATCATCGTTTCTGTACCAACCAGTCGGTACAGGCTACGACCTGGGCCGCCGGAAGTCGACCCCATTGCCCGCGGGTCCATGGCCGGCCCCGATGCCGGCTCGGCGGTCAGTCGAACTCGGTCGGCAGGGTGCGGTCCCGGTGGTGGGCCACGACCCGCCCCAGTTCATGCACGTTGATCCGACCGGAGGACAGTGGCGGCAGCTCGTCGAGGCCGAACCAGCCGACCTCCAGCGTCTCCAGGGCCTGGGGCGGCCCGACCTCGCCCGTCGCCTCGCAGAGGAAGAACAGTTTGTAAATGGAGAACGGCAGCTTGGGTGTATGCCCCCGCGCGTCGCGGTCCCAGCAGCCGACGAGCTTGACCGCCCGCGCGCCGTAGCCTGTCTCTTCCCGCACTTCGCGCTCGACAGCGACCGAGGGAGTGTCCAGCGGATCGGCCCACCCGCCGGGCAGCGACCAGTACCCGTCCAGCCGCTCCCGCATCAGCAGGACCCGCTCCCGGTCATCGACCAGCGCGCCCCGAACGTCGATCTTGGGCGTCGCGTACCCGCGATCGTCACCGAGTTGCAGTCGCCAGCCATCCCGCGAGCCGCCGCCCACCACCGTCAGCAGGTCCAGCGCCAACGCCGCCATCTTCTGGTAGCGGTCGACGTCGTACCTGTCGTCCGCATAGTGCAACCCGCTCTGGGCGATGGCGGTCAGGGTGATGGCCGCACGCCGGACCGCCTCGGCGTGGTCGGTGTTCTCGATCCGGTCCGGGGTCACCGGTCAGTTCGTGCGGAAGAAGGCCGAAGCCTTCGGCGAGTACAGGATCGCCAGCACGATCACCCCGAGGACGATGCTGCCCACCGTCGACCAGCGAGCGCCGCCCGGGTGCGCGAACAGCAGCCACACGGAGCTGGCGATGCTCAGGACGGTCACTACCGCGACCACGAGCCGGGCGAAGTTGTTGCCGTTGGCCAGCCCACGGGCGACCAGCAGGTAAACCAGCCCGATGACCGTCAACAGGATGCCGAGCCACAGTGCGAGGGATGAGGCCGACACACCGGACGGAGGCGCGTCACCGGTGACGTTGATGCTGTCCCGCGTGAACACGAGCACCAGGCCGACGAAGATCGAGAACAGGCCCTCGATGACGACCAGGATGAGCAGAAGGGTGACCAGAGCAGGTCGCCGGGTCGGAAGGGTCATGACATCCCTCTCCCGCGCGCTTGCGGCGCGCGTGGTGTGAGCGAGACCGACCGCCGACCCGACAGGTCGATACCGTGCGAGGAATATACCCAGCCGGACCCGCCGCGGCCGGTCAACGCAGCGACATGTCCAGCAGGTCGGCCACCGCCGCCATGCCGGCCGCCGTCGGGTGGAACGAGCCGGCCGTTCGGCGGGCATCGGGCACGAAATCGCCGATCCAGGGTTGCGCCGACCCCAGCCCGTGGCCGCGGCTGAGTTCGGACACCGCGAGCAACTCGGCCGACGACCGGGCCGCCGCGGACCGGTAGGCCCGCTCGAGCCCGTCCTGAAGGGCCCGGAAGGCCGCCAGCTCGTCGTCGGCGAAGTCGACGACGGCCGAGCGCGACCCCGGATCCAGGACGGTCAGGTAGTCGACCAGCACGACCCGCGCGCGCGGCGCCCGGGCCCGGGCCGCGTCGACGATCCGGGCCAGGCCGTGGGCCACCGCGCCGACCGCGTCCTCGGTGGCCGGCGGGATGCGCGGGTACTGCGGCCCGAGCAGGGTGGCCATCGGCGCGGTCGGATCGTGCCGCCGCCAGGCGGTGGCCAGCAGGGAACCGATGTAACGCAGGTCGTTGCCCCCGGCGGTGATCGTCACCAGGTCGGCGTCCGCGGGCAGCCCGTCGATCTGCGGCGGGAACTGCACCGTCGGCGCGATCGTCTGCGCGTCGTCCAGGATCGTCGCGGTGGTCGCCCCGGACACGCTCAGGTCGACCAGGTCGGCTCCCAGCGCCCGGGCCAACCGATGCGGGTAGTTGACCGCCGACCGCATGGCCGCCCGTTCGGCCACCGGTTCCAGGGTCGGTCCGGCCGCGAACGAACTGCCCAGCGCAGCGATCAGCATCGCTCGATCCTCACACTTCGAGCCAGCGGCCCCGCCCGGCACCGGCGACGGCATGACCCGGCCAGGGCGTGACCCGGTTGGTTCGCTGACCGGAAAATCAACGTGCCGTTGGGCAGCCAAGGGTGACCCGTGGTGGTGACCATCGGGTTGAGTGGGTGTCGGGTTTAGGCGGCCGCGGTCAGGGTGACGTTGAAGCCGAGGGCTTCGAGTTGCCGGACGTGGTTACGGGTTCGGCGTCCGATGTCGATGCGTTGGTCGTTGAAGTCGACGCCGAGGTCGTGGAAGGTCGTGCCGGGGTTGGCGAGCAGGTGCCAGATGATGACAAGGATGGATCGGGCGATGGCGACGATCGTTTTGAGTTTGCCGCGGCGTTTGATCAGGCGTCGATAGCGTTCTCCCAGGAAGGTTTGGGTCTTGCCGCCGGTCGCGGCCGCTTCACCGAGCACGGCGCGCAGGTAACGGTTGCCCTTGCCGGTCTTACCGGTTGTTGATCGTTTCCCGGACTGGATCGTGCGGGGGCACAGCCGGGTCCAGGACACCAGATGGCCAGCGGTCGGGAACCGGCTCATGTCCAGCCCGATCTCGGCGATGATGACCTGTGCGTTGCTTGGGCCGATCCCGGGTATCTGGTCCAGGATCTTGATCATGTCTGCGGCCGTCGGCGGTGTCCGGCGCTGGGCCGCCTCGTCGGCGGGTGCGTTCGCCCTCGTACCGGGCCGAGTTTGGCCATCCGGTGCGGGGCGGTCCGGATCGGGGGTGTTACCGGCCGGCAACCTGGCCAGGAGTGCCTCGATGCGTGCGGTCAGGACGTCGATCTGATCGGTCAGCGTGTCGATCTGATGCAGCAGCATCCGGGCCAGCTCGGCGTGATGATCGTCGAACTGACCGGTCAGCGACTCGACCAGGTCGGCGTGCTTGAGCCGCATCCGGCCGCGGGCCATGCCGGCCAGAACCCGCGGGTCCCGCTGGCCCGCGATCAGGGCCTCAATCATGTCCCGGACGGACAGGGTGTCGATCCTGCTCGCCACGGAGGTGACCTTGATCAGGGCGTCCTCCAGCAGCTTCTCCAGCCGTTGCCAGTACCTGGTCCGGTCGCCGGTCAGATCGGCCCGCATCCGGGTGTAGTCGCGCAACTGCCGGACCTGCGCTGATGGCACGAACGATGGACGCAACAGCCCCTTCTCGGTGAGCTTGGCCAACCACACACTGTCCAGCTTGTCCGTTTTGGGGCGACCGGGGACGTTCTTGACATCGCGGGCATTGACCAACTGCACGTCCAGGCCATGAGCTTCCAGCAGATAGAACCAGATCCGCCAGTAGTCCGAGGTCGATTCCAGGGTCACCTTCTCGATGCCCTGGTCTGACAGCTGTGCGGCCAGGCCCAGGACCGCTCTGGTTCGGGCCGGGACGTCCCAGACTTTGCTCACTCGCCGACCCGTCCCGGACGCGGCTGGTACGCGAACGCAGACTGTGCCCGAGTCCTTGCCCACGTCGATCGCGCAGACCCGCTGCACGATCTGTTCATGGGGTTCGTCGAGGATCTCCTCGACCTGTTTGGTCATCACACCGCGTCGCTCCTTCCCTGAGGTGCACCACCGCCACGGCGGGCTGCCCGGGGGCCTCGGTCGGGAACCGAAAATCTGACCGGCGTGCTCGAAGCAACAGTGCGTGACCCGTCAAGGTCGGGCCCCGGCGCCAGACTGATCAACGGGCTCGAAGCTCAAGCGAACGAATCGGCGTCGACAGGCAACCCACCACCCATTTTCACGCCGTCGTGGCGTCACCGGAAGGGACAGGGTGACTGATCAAAGCCGCGCCAAAACCAGAATCCCGGGCTCCCCACGCGGGAAAGATCAGCGAACCCCAGCACGCCCCCAGACATCGCTGATCAAAGCCGCGCCAAAACCAGGATCCCGGGCTCCCCGCGCGGGAAAGATCAGCGAACCCCGGAACAACCGGCCGGAGGTCAGCCGGGAAGAGCACCGCCCCGGGCGAGCGTGCCCGGTGCCAGCCCGAGCTCGCGTTCGGCCAGGGCGGCATGCATGGTGAGCACCCTTTCCGGCCGCTGGATCGTGCCGGTGTTGACGTGCGCGCTCAACCCGTCCAGCACGACCAGGATCATCATCACCACGACCTCCGGGTCGTCGGTGGTGAACTCGCCGGCCGCGATGCCGTCGGCGATCAGACCGCCCAACCGGTCCCGCCAGGCCGTCTCCTGCTGCGCCACCCGCTCGGCCAGCAGCGGTCGGTAGCGGGCCAGGTGCCGGACGTTGACCCAGAGCCGGCTCATCTCGTCGTAGGGCGCGAGCATGGTCCGGCTGAAGAACCGGCCCAGCCGGACCGTCGGCGACTCGTCCCGATCGGCCGCCGGCATCAGGATGTCCAGTTCCGCCCCCGCCGCGCTGCCGTAAGCCTCGGCCACCAGGTCGTCGGCCGAGGGGAAGTAGTGACTGATCAGCCCGGGTCGCACGGCCAGGTCGTCGGCCACCCGGCGCAGCGTCACACTTTCCAGCCCCTCGGCCAGCGCGATCGTGCCGGCGGCGGCGACGATCTCCGCCCGGCGGGTCGCCGGGTCCTTGCGAATTCGTTTGCGATCGAGGGTTGACGTCATGCCCACCATGCTATTGACTACGTGACCAATAAGCAATTGGGCGCCCGACCAATAGCCGCCCACTCCCCGACCGCCCCGCCCGATCTGGAGGCCCCCATGACGCTGACCGACCCCACCCACGCCGATCGGCCGCCGGCCGCACCCGCAGTCGCGGCTCCCGACCGCGTCGGCCGGATCGAGACCCACGGCATCGACCACATTCCCGACGCCGAACGGCACGGCCGGCCGATCGAACTGTTCTGGGTGTGGGCCGGGGCGAACGTCAACTACCTGAGCCTGGTCGTCGGCGGCACGCTGGTGCTGATGGGGCTGAGCCTGCCGCAGGCCCTGGCGGTGATCGTGATCGGCAACCTGGGCTGGCTGCTGCCCGGGTTCCTGTCGGTGTCCGGACCGGCCGCCGGCGCACCCAGCGAGGTGATCACCCGCGCGATGTACGGGGTGCGCGGCAATCGGGTCTACACCGCGATCAGCGGCTGGGTGATCTCGGTCTGCTATTTCGCGCTGAACCTGGCCGCCGCGTCGGTGGCCGCGTTCGCCCTGCTGGAGCGGATCGGCATCGAACCGAACCCGATCGAGACCATCGTCGTGGTGGTGGCGATCGCCGCGATCACCCTGGCCATCAGCGTGTTCGGGCACGCCACGATCGTCCGGCTGTACCTGCCCATCACCATCGCGTTGATCGCGGCGTTCGCCGTGGTCGGCACGAGTGTGCTGACGGTCGCTGACTTCTCGGCCGCTCCGGCCGAGAAGATGAGCGGGATCGAGTTGTGGGCCACCATCGCCGCCGGTGTCACGCTGATCGCCGCGGGCCGATGTCGTACACCAACAGCGCGGACTTCTCCCGCTACCTGCCCCGCACCTCGAGCAAGGTCGCGACCGCCGCCTGGACCGCACTGGGCGGCTTTCTGCCCAGCGTGCTGGTCTGCTCGATCGGGGCCCTGGCCGCGACCGCGGTGGACATGTCCGACCCGCAGAACGCCCTGCAGCAGATCCTGCCCGGTTGGTTCGCACCGGTGTTCCTGCTGGCCCTGGTGCTGGGCACCATCTCGGTCAGCGCGCTGACCGCGTATTCGGCCGGCCTGGCCCTGCAGGCGATCGGGGTGCGGATCAGCCGCTCGCGCAGCGTGCTGGTGGACGGGGCGGCGGCCGTCGGGCTGACCCTGTACGGCCTGCTGATCTCGAATTTCCTGGACACGGTGGGCACGGTCCTGCAGCTGACCGTGGTGTTGCTGGGGCCGAGCATGGCCATCTACGCCACCGACATCGTGCTGCGCCGCAACCGGTATGACGGGATCGCGCTGTCCGACGAGACCCGGACCAGCCGGTTCTGGTTCCGCGGCGGTTTCAATCCGGCCGGCGCCGTTGCTCTGCTGGCCGGCATGGTTGCGGCCGCCCTGGGCGTGGACTCGGTCTACACCGGGCCGGTGGCCGCGCTGATCGGGGTGGACGTGGCGATGCCGGCCGGCCTGGTGACCGCGGCCGTGGTCTACGCGATCCTCACGCCGCGCCCGGCCCGAGGGTGATCGGTCAGCGACGCAGGATCAGCGACGCAGTATCAGCGACCCAATATCAGCGACCCAGTATCAGCGCGGCGGCACCGAGCAGGGGCCCGTCCCCGCCGAGGGCGGACCGGGTCACCCGAACGGACCGGGCGTAGGGATGCAACGCGCTGACCTGCACCGCGGCCGCCACCTGCTCGACGTAATCGTCGGCGACGTTGACGAATCCGCCGGCCAGCACGACGGTCTGCAGGTCCAGCAGGGTGGTCGCGGCGGCAATCGCCTCGCCGAGAGCCTCGGCCGACCGGGCCACCGCGCGCCGGGCGACCGGCGATCCGGACCGGTAGTCGGCGGCCAGTTCCTCCCCCGTGCTGCCCGTCCAGCCCTGCGTCCGGGCCCAGGCGACGGTGCCGGGGCCGGCCGCGATTGCCTCCAGCGTGCTGGCCGACGGGTCGGCCCCATCCCTGGTCCGGACCCGGATCTGACCGATGTGCCCGGCATTGCCCGATGTTCCGGTGACCGGGCGGGAATCGATGATGAAGCCTCCGCCGATGCCGGTGGACACGACCATGGCCAGTCCGTTGGCACAACCGGCGAGCTCGCCCCACCGGTGCTCGGCCAACGCGATGCAGGTGCCGTCCAGGGCCAGGACGACCGGCAGGCCGGGATGCAACCCGTCCAGCACCTGCGCCACGACCAGACCGCGTGCAGTCGGCAGGTTGAGCGGCGAAATCGAACCGTTTCGCAGGTCGACCGGTCCGGCCGACCCCACCCCGATCCCCAGGAGCCGTTGCCCGGGGGCCAGGCCGGCCAGCGCCCCGGCCGCCGCGTCCCTGATCGAATCGCCGATCAGTTCCCGGCTGGACGCACGTCCGGTCGGCCGCCGGGTCAGGGTCGACCGGAGGACCTCGCCGTCGAGCGTGATGAGCGCGGCGTCGACCTTGGTCCCTCCCACGTCAATCGCGAGCGCGACATCGCCGTTGAATTCGGACAAGACACAGCCTCCGAGCGGGGTGGCAGATGACCTCGACCGCGGGATGCGCGGTGGTTCCCGATCGTAGGGGCATCCGCCGTCCACGACGGCCGCGAACCGGACCCGTGCTTGAGCCACTACGCAGTGCTTGATAGACTACGCACCATGACATCACGATCGGATGTGGCCGCCGGAGACCGGGGCCACCAGGACGCCCCCGGCGACGGTGGCCTGACCCGCGACGGCGGGTCAGGACCCAGCGACGCGTCGCGGTTCCCCAGCCTGATCGGCGAGCCGAAACCGGAGCCGACGCGCACCGCCGTGCTCGTCGACCGAGATGCTCCGACCCGCGCTGCGGTGGCCCGGGTGCTGGCCGATCACGGGTTCCGCATCGTGGCCGAGACCGATGACCCGGCCCAGGCGGGTGCGGTGACCCGGGAGGTGAGGCCGGATCTGATCGTGCTCGCCCTGGCCCCCGGACCCGACGACTTGCCGGCCGTCGCCGAGGTCACGGCCGAGCGCACCGGTCCGGTGATCGTGCTCACCGACGACACCGACCGGCCACTGCTGGCCGCCGTCCGGGACGCGGGCGTCCATGCCCTGCTGCCGGCCTTCCCGAGCCGGTCGTTGCTGGCCCCCGCGGTCGAGTTGGCGGTGGCCCGCTTCGCCGAGATCGCGGGGCTCACCGCCGAGGTCGAGGCGGCCGCCAAGCGGCTGGAGACCCGCAAGCTCATCGATCGGGCCAAGGGTCTGTTGATGACGCACCGCGGCATGACCGAGCCCGAGGCTTTCCGCTGGATCCAACGCACCGCGATGGACCGGCGCAAGAGCTCCGCGGCCGTCGCCACCCAGGTGATCGCCGAGTTCGACCGCGCACCCATCAGCGCCGCCTCCTGACCTGCGGCCGGGCCGTCCGGCCCACGCCCGACTCATCGTGCGGTGCACCCACCGTCCTCGGTCGACGTCGAACCCGACATCCACCGCGACTCGCCGGTCACGGTGGCCGTCGTCGGCCAGCCGTCCAGGACGACCGGCCACCGCCAGCCGGCGAGATCGACACTGCCGGCCGGCGGTGGGCTTGGGTGGCGGCGGGGGGAGACGCCCCCGACGAGCGCCTCCCTCGGTATACGCCGCTGGGCTCAGACCGAGTACCGGCAGAGCGTCTCGCCGCCGTCGATGCGCACGAGATCGCCGTGCACGTAGCTGGATTCGTCGCTGGCCAGGTACAGGGCCAGGTTGGCCACGTCGGCCATCTCACCCCAGCGCTTGAGCGGCACACTGTCGGCGAAGGTCTGCATGAAGGCCATGTCCTCGTACAGGTCCCGGGTCAGCGCCGTCTTGGCGTAGGTGGGGCAGATCCCGTTGACCCGGATGCCCTCGGGTCCGTACTCGATGGCCGCGCACCGGGTCAGGTTGGCCTGCGCGCCCTTGGAGATGTTGTAGACCGACTGCCGCGGGTGGCCCTGCAGCCCGGCGGTGGACACCAGGTTCACGATGGTGCCGCGCTGGCCGGTGGCCGGGTTCGGGTCCTGCCGGCGGAACTGCACCACCGCGGACTGGGTGCCGAAGAAGGTGCCCTTGGCGTTGACGTTGAAGCAGGCGTCCAGGTCCTCCTCGGTGAACTCGTCGAACAGCTTGCCGCCGCGATAGATCCCGGCGTTGTTGAACATGACGTCCAGCCGGCCGAAGCTCTCCACCGCGGCCGCGACGGCCGCGTCGGTGTCGGCCTTACGGGTGACGTCGCAGCGGACGAAGACCGCCTGCCCGCCCTTGCTGCGGATCAGCTCGTCGGTGGGGTGCTCCAGATCGTCCTCGAAGCCCTTGGGCAGCGGCTTGTCGATGATGTCGGCGACCACCACCGACGCCCCCTCCGCGGCGAACAGCAGCGCCGCGGCACGGCCGAAACCCGAAGACGCACCGGTGATCACGGCCACCTTGTCCCGAAGTCTCATCTCAGACCCCCGCCCCGACCAGCAGGTGCCGGCGGAACCAGTCCAGCTGCACGCCCGCCGAGATGTCGAAACCCTTGACTTAGGCGTCGAAGTGGCCACCGGGCAGGACGACCAGCTGCTTGGGCTCGCGGGCCGTCTCGAACCCGTCCAACGCGATCCGGGTCGGGGTGAGCACGTCGTTCTGGGCCACGCACATCAGCAGCGGGGTGGGCGCGATCAGCCGGATGTAGGCCCCGGGCTGGTATTCGGAGAACCGCTCGACGCTGCGCAGCGTGCAAGAGTTGACGTAGCTGGGGGCGCGCAGCTTGTGGGTGCCGATGAACCACTCGTAGGAGTCCGGCGTGGGCAGCGCGGACGGGGCCATCGGATCCTCGTTGACCACGTCGATCATCGCCGGCGGCTGGCCGGCATACCGGGCCCGCCGGTCGGCGTCGAAGCCGGCCCGGGCGCCGTCGACGAAGTCGGCCCGGACCAGTTGCCGGAAGTTGGCGTCGCCGTCGACGACGGGCACCTGGCTGGTGACCGCCTTGACCCGGCGGTCGGTGGCCGCGACCACCAGCACGTGCGCGCCGGAGTAGCTCGAGCCCCAGATGCCGATGCGGTCCGGGTCCACCCCCGGCAGCGTCTCGGCGAAGGTGATCGCGTTGCGGAAGTCGTCGATCTGGCGTTGCGGGTCGATCTCGCCGCGCGGCTCGCCGTCCGAGGCGCCCAGGTTGCGGTTGTCGTAGACCAGGACGTTCAGGCCGCCGGCCGAGAAGTGCTCGGCGTAGCGGTCCAGGTACATCTCCTTGACCGCGGCGAACCCGTGACACATCACGATCACCGGGGCCGTTTCGGCGTCTCCCGCGGCGCGGTAGTACCAACCCCGCAGGGTGACCCCGTCCGAGTCGAACTCGACGTCCTGACGGTTCTCCGGGTCGGCGACCGCCGCCGTCGGATCGTCCAAAGTGCTTGTCATTCAGGCTCCTTCACACCGGTGTGCGGATTCCGTGATCGTCTGCAGCGCCAACCTAAGACGTGACCGGGACCACAATCCATGCACATTCGTGCCGAGATCCGGCCGGTTTGCGCCATCGGGCGGGGCCCCCTTGTCGCCCGGACCGGCAGCCTTTACGGTCGAGGGCGCCAGGAGGTGCAATGACGCAACCCGACGACTGGTCGTTTCGCACGCACGGCCGCGCGGAGGCCTACGACGCGTGGAGCCGGATGCTGTCCACCACGCACCTGCCGTGGAGCATCACCGAGCTGGTGCAGGACCCGCAGACCGGCTTCGGCGCCTCGGTGCGCCGGCGCCACCTGGCCGACCTGGTGCTGGTCGACTGCTCCTGCGACCCGAACGCGGGGGTGCGCGGCAGCCACGAGATCGCCGGCACCGACGGCGGCTACCTGGTGATGCTGATGACGCTGCGCGGCCGCGAGGTGGTCCGGCAGGGCGAGAGCCAGGCGGCGCTGGAGCCGGGCAGCGTGGTGGTCTGGGATTCCGAGACGCCGGCCGAGTTCCTGGTCCGCGAGCCGCTGGTCAAACGCAGCCTGCTGGTGCCCAAGGCGGCGCTGGCCGAGGTCGGCGCCCGCGGCGAGCTGATGACCGGGTCCGTGCTGGACGCCACCGCGCCGGCCGTCACCCTGCTCAGCGGCTACCTGGACGCGCTGTCGGCCACCATCGACCAACTACCGCTGGGCGCGCTGCCGGCCGCCCGGAACGCGACCATCGAGCTGCTGGCCGCCGCGCTGCAGGAACCGGTCCGGGTCCCGCAGGCCACCGCCGCCACCCGGACCGTGGCCGAGGCCTACATCGACAAGCACCTGCGTCAGCAGCGGCTGTCCGCGGCCGAGGTCAGCCGGGCGGTCGGGGTCTCGGTCCGGTCCCTGCACCGGGCCTTCGAGGATTCCGGGGAGAGCGTGGCCTCGTTCATCCGGCTGCGCCGGCTGGCCCGGGCCCGTGACGACCTGCTCGCCGGGATGAGCGTCGGCCAGGTCGCCCGGCGCTGGCACTACACCGACCCGAGTCACTTCTCCCGCTCGTTCAAGCGGCACTTCGGGGTCAACCCGAGCGACCTGACCCCGGCCCTCGACCGCTGAAGCGGACCCGCCGGCGTTGCCGCTCCGACCGTCGGCGCAAGACCCGCAGCCGCCAGGTGCGCCGGATCGCCCCGGCGTCCTTGGTGATCGACATCCCGACCAGCACCCCAAAGGCCACCGCGAAGATGGAGATGCCGGTGATGATCAGATCCTGGACACCGCTGGTCTCCCCCATGGCCAGGCTCGACACGCCGCGGAACCCCAGCGCCCCGGGCAGCAACAGCCAGAACGCCGGCAACAGCAGCACCGCGCCCGGCGGGCTGTGCGGGAACTTCGAGAGCAGGTGGCTCAGCGGCACGATGACCAGGCCGCCGAGCAGGCCGGACAGCGAGGGGGTCAGCAGCAGCGCGCCCGCGGTCTGCGCGGCGTAGGAGCCGTAGAGGGCGATCAGCAGGAAGATCAGCGCCCCCGGGGGCGCGCTGGAATACAGCATGTAGCCGACGCCGACCAGGGCCACCCCGACCCAGGGCGCCCAGGCGCCCGCCTGGACCGCTCCGGAATGCTCCGGGTAGCCGATCAGGTTGAGCCCGGCGAACACCCCGAACGCCAGCAGCAGCAGCTGGGACATGCCCCAGACCAGCCGGCTGGCGCCGGAGACGATCTGCGCCCCGGCCAGCTCGATGGTGGCGATGGTCAGGGTGGCCCCGGGCAGGAAGGTGATCAGGCCGGGGACGACCAACCGGATCGGGTCGTCCCGCACGAACGGGGCCACCACCTCCACCGCCAGCACCGTCACCAGGAACGCGGCGATCACCGGCAGGGCCACCGACAGGGTGCCCCACCGGCCGGCCAGCAGTCGCAGCAGCGCGACGAACAGCCCGAGGCCGGCGTAGAACGGCAGGCCGACCAGGTCCGGGTTGAGCAGCAGGCCGAAGCCGACCGCCAGCACCATCTGCCCCACCACGGAGACCCACACGGGGAACCGGGGTTCGGCCGTCAGGATCCGGTCCAGCCGCTCCAGCCCGGCGGCCGGGCTGATCGTGCCCGTCTTGAGCAGGGCCACCAGGTCGTTGACCTGACCGATCTGGTCCAGCCGCAGGTCCCGGTTGGGCACGGTGACCAGGTCGACCTCCGACCGGCTGGAGCGCAGCAGGATGCCCGTGGGCATGACCATGGCCTGCAGGTCGACCTGGTAGACCGCGGCCACGTCCTGCAGCGTCTGGGTGGCGGTGGCCGCCGAGTCGGCGCTGTTGAGCAACGCGACGCCCAGCGCCCGCAACAGCTCCAGCAGATCCGGCGGGGTCGGCAGCGGCTCCGGGCTGATCCGCGGCATCGGCTGGGTGTCGTCGGGTTCGAGCGCGCGGAGAGTGACGCGCAACTGGTCGCGCCAGTGGTAGATGCCACCGGACCCGGTCGAGCTCGCCTCCGACGGGCGGCCCGGATCGCTCGGCTCAGGCATCGACCGAACGTCGACCGGCGAACGCCCGACCGAGGGTGACCTCGTCGGCGTACTCCAGGTCGCCACCCACCGGCAGCCCGCTGGCCAGCCGGGTGACGGTCAAACCGGGGAACGGCTGCAACAACCGGGTCAGGTAGGTGGCGGTCGCCTCCCCTTCCAGGTTGGGATCGGTGGCCAGGATGACCTCCCGGACGCCGGGCGCGGCGATCCGGGTGAGCAACGGGGCGATCCGCAGCTGGTCCGGGCCGATGCCGTCGATCGGCGAGATGGCCCCGCCGAGCACGTGGTACTTGCCGCGGAACTCACGGGTCCGCTCGACCGCGGCGACGTCCTTGGGTTCCTCGACGACGCAGATCACCGCGTCCTCCCGGGCCGGATCGGCGCAGATGCGGCACTTCTCGTCGGCGGCCACGTTCCCGCAGACGGTGCAGAACCGGACCTCGTCCTTGACCCGTTGCAGGGCGCTCTGCAGCCGGGTGATGTCGACCGGGTCGGCGGTGAGCAGGTGGAACGCGATCCGCTGGGCCGACTTGGGCCCGATGCCCGGCAGCCGCCCCAGCTCGTCGATCAGGTCCTGGACGGGACCCTCGTAGACGGCCACTCAGCGCCCGTCCGGCCCGGACAGCGGACGCGGCGAGCCGCCGGTGGGGTCGTCCCCGCCCTCGTCCACCACCGTGTCGATGGTGATGACGTCGATCTCGATGACCTCGGCCCGTCCCCGATCGTCCTGGTTCAGACCGTCCTCCTCCAAGTCGTCCTCGTCGAAGTCCTCGTCGTCTTCGAAGTCGTCATCGTCATCGTCGTCCTGGTCCAGCGACTCGGGTCCGAAGCCGGGCAGGGACAGGCCCATCGCCGACAGGTCGAGCGAGCCGGCCAGCCCGTTGGCGGCCGCGCCCATGGTGTCGTTGGCGATGTCCTGCGCGGCCCGGCGGGCGTCGTGCACGGCGGCCACGATCAGGTCTTCGAGGGTCTCGACCTCGGCCGGATCGACCACGGACGGGTCGATGGACAGCCGGACCAGGTCGCCGCCGCCGGTGAGCACCGCGGTGACCAGGCCGCCCCCGGCGGTGCCGGTGACCTCCTGCTCGGACAGCGAGGCCTGTGCACGTTCCATCTCGGCCTGCATCTGCTGGGCCTGGATGAGGATCTGCGAGAAGTCTGGCATTCCGGGCAGCATGCGGTTCTCCGTTCCAGCGGGCGGTGTGCGACGCGGCCCTGCCACCGGCCACAGTAGTGGCCCCGCATCCGGGCAAACGCCGCCGGACCTACCCGGGCCTTACCCACGGTGATGGCACAGTAGCGAGCATGAGTCACGAGGCCCGGCCGGGACGACGCGCACGATTCGGCGTCATCGTTGCCGCTTCCGTTCTGTTGATGTCCGCGTGCGCCACGGCGAGCCAGCAGGCCGACCCGCCGAGCACGAGTTTCACGCCGACCAGCAGCGCCGCCTCCTCGGCCAGCCCCATCACCGTGCCCGGGCTGAGCACCTCGGTCAGCGAATCTCCCACCCCGAGCCCGACCCCCGAGCCGAGCACCTCGACGCCGGAGCCGGCACCCGAGACGACCTCGGTGGTGGACGCCCCCGACGACGACTACACCCCGCCGGTGGAGCAGCCCACCCCGTTGGAGCCGGTGCAGACGCAGGACCCGGCGACCCAGGCCCCGGCGCCCGCTCCCTCCGGCGGCGGCCGGGTGGTGGTCATCGACCCCGGCCACAACGGGGCCAACGGGGCCAACCCGGACGTGATCAACGCCCTGGTGGACGCCGGCTTCGGCGAGACCAAGCCCTGCAACACCACCGGTACCTCGACCAACGACGGCTACACCGAGCACCAGTTCAACTGGGGGGTGGCCACCAAGCTGCAGGCGATCCTGCAGGCCCGCGGGTATGACGTGCGGATGACCCGCACCAGCGACGACGGCGTCGGCCCGTGCGTGAACAAGCGGGCCGCGTTCGGCAATGACGCCAACGCCGACGCGGTGATCTCCATCCACGGCGACGGCGACGACGCCAGCGCCCGCGGCTTCTACGTGATGACCGCCGAACGGGCCCCGGCCGGGGCGGCGATGGCCGCCCAGTCCGAGTCGCTGGCCAGCACCGTGCGCGACGCGCTGGTCAACGACGGACTGTCCCCGTCCAACCACCTGGGCTCGGGCGGGCTGTGGAAGCGCAGCGACCTGGCCGGCCTGAACCTGTCCACCCGGCCCACCGTCATGATCGAGATGGGCAACATGCGCAACTCCGCCGACGCCGCCCTGATGAGCTCGTCCGCGGGCCAGCAGCAGTACGCCCAGGGCATCGCCGACGGCGTCAGCGCCTACCTCGGCGCCGGCTGACCCCTCCTCCCCCCGGGCTCCCGGTTCCCGCGCGGATCAACTTCGCCGGCGCGGATGAACCCCCCGCCTTTTGTGGCTGGTGGGACAGAAAGTGACGACTTGATCCGCGCGGGGGTAGATGATCCGCGCGGTCACGCAGGGGGCGGCGCGGTCAGCGGAAGGCGAGCACCGTCGGGCCCCAGGCCGTGCGCAGCTCGGCGTCCAGGTCGCCGACGACCGCATCCCGGTGGTCGATGACCATCGTCGACCGGCTCCGGGTGTCGTAGGCCGGCCAGGATTCGGCTCCGTCGGCGTCCGGCGCCCCGCCGCGGACGAATGCCCGCCAGCGCTGCTGCATCCGCGCCGAGAGCACCCGACCGGTGCGCAGGCCGCCGAGCTTGAACGTCGGGTCCTTCGGCCCGGCGCCCAGGTTGCCCCATAGGTAGGGCAGCTCGGTGGCGTGGGTGGCGCCGATGCGCAGCAGCCGCAGCATCGGGGTGGCCCAGTCGAAGCGGTACAGATAGGTCGGGGCCACCGCCGCGTGCGCCTGGGCGAGCCAGACGGTCGGCATCCGGAAGCCGATGTCCCGGGCCACGGCCAGCCCGCGACCCGGCCGCCGGACGTCGGCATACGCGGCCAGCACGCGCGGCTCGGTCGGCAGCGTCAGCTCCGGCTGCTCCTGGGCGATCCGGCCGAACATGCTGCGCAGCGTGTCCGGAGCCACCGGCATGATCGGCGCGGCCATCCGCGCGAACAGCGAGGCCTCGTCCTTGTTGGTCCCGATCAGCAGCGGCACCCGATGCTGGCGGCCGGCCACGAACGCATCCAGCGGATGCTCGGGCACCAGCTCGCCGTCGACCTGGGGAAAGTAGGCCAGGATGCCCGGGTAGGTGGTCGGGATCTCCTCGTAGGTGTGGGACGAGGCGGCCAGCACCTGCGCGATCGGCTGACGCTGCAGCGCCGCGAAGCGGTCATCGCCATCAGCACCGGCACCGGCACCGGCACAGTCGAGCCGACGCAGGAAGGCCTCGGCCACCAAGCCGGCCCGGTCCGAGCCGAAAACACTGGTGGCCGGAGAACTCTGGGCCACCGCCCGGGCGAACAGCCCGGCCGCGGCCGGCACCGTCAGCAGGGTGGTGACCAGGCCGCCACCGGCCGACTCGCCGGCCAGGGTGACCTGATCGGGATTACCGCCGAACGCGGCGATGTTCTCGCGCACCCACTGCAGGGCCAGCAGCACGTCGCGGATGGCCAGGTTGCTGTCCGCCCGCGGCGACAACGAGGTCAGGTCCACAAACCCCAGGGCGCCGACCCGGTAGTTGATGGTCACCACGACGACGTCCCCGGCGGCCACGAACGAGCTCGCGTCGTACAGGGGCTGGCTGCTGGCGCCGAGCAAGTAAGCCCCGCCGTGCACCCAGACCAGCACCGGCCGACCGTCCAGCGGCCGAACGGAGGACGCCGACCACACGTTCAGGAACAGGCAGTCCTCGTCCTGCACGGCGCCGGGACCCAGATTGATGACGGGGTTGGCCGCTTGCGGCGCGACCGGGCCGAATCGGGTGGCATCGGCCGGCTCGGTCCAGGGCTGGGGTGGGACCGGGGCCCGCCAGCGCCGCTCCCCGGTCGGCGGCGCCGCGTAGCGCACGCCCCGGAACACCCGCACCCGGCCGTCGTCGGTGCCCCGCACCGGTCCGGCCGTCGTCCGCACCACCGGTTGATCGCCCACGCATCCTCCCCGTCGTCTCGCATGATCATGGATCATCGGGGCATGACGGTCTCGTTCTTCCCATCGTTTCCGGGCGATGAGCTCGATTGGGTGACGCTGGATGTGACGCCACCCCCGCTGATCTCGCGGTGGGACTGCCCGCCCGGGGACGTGCGCCCGGAACCGGTGGCCCTGTCGGTCGAGCTGGGCCGGTCGGCGAGCACCGTGGTGCTCATCGAGGGCGCCCGCGTCTACCCGGACGGGGTCGTCCTGCGGTTGACCGTGCGCGTCCGCGAGCAACCGGCGGAGCTGCGCCGGCGCGTCTTCCAGCAGCTCTCGGTCAGTCACGGCCGGGGCATGCTGCACCTGGCGCTGCCGCCGGGCGGCCTGCGGTGGGGGGTGGAGTTCGCCGACGGTCAGCGGGTCACCAGCCTGGATGACTACTCACCGCACACCGATCGGCCGCCGGAGGTCATGCCGGCCGACTGGGTACCGGACCGGCCGGTGATGCGGGGATTGGGCCGGGTCGACACTTTCGGCGCGGCCTGGGCCCGCGACATCTGGTTGTGGCCGCTGCCGCCGCCCGGCCCGCTGAGGTTGGTCTGCGCCTGGCCCGACCGCGGAGTCCCGGAGACCGCGACCAGCATCGACGCGGGGCCGCTGCGCGACGCGGCGGCCCGGGCGCGCCCGGAATGGCCGGTCGATCCGGAGGATCGGTGATCGGTCAGGCGCAGCGCCGGCTGGTCGGCGTCGCCCTGGTCGCGCTCACGGTCCTGGCGGTCACCGCGATCGGGGTGGCCACCCGCCCGGTCGCCGGAACCCCGACCGCAGCGCCGATCCCACCCGCACCGCTGGTCGGCGACTGCGTGCTGACCCGGCCGACCGGGATCGGCTGGGACGACCAACCCGGCGCCGGCCCCGACGATCCCCCCGCGGCCGCCGAGACCGGCCCCTGCGACGGACCCCGGTACGGTGAGATCGCCGCCGTGGACGCGGCCCAGACCTCGATCGATGAGCAGCTGGGGCAATGGCCCGAATGCGATCAGCAGGTGACCGCGTACCTGGGGATCCCGCTGACCGACGGCCCGGCCGAGAAGTACTGGCACACCTCGGTGATGGCGCTGGCCACCGGGTTCCTGTGGCCGTCGCGGGTCCAGGCTGCGGCCGGTCAGCGCTGGGCGGCCTGCGTGGCCGCCATCTCCGATCCGTTCGCCTCGACGATCCAGCGCCCCGGCCGGGTGGACTTCACGCTGCGCGGCGGGTGGTCGAACCCGCCGGTGCGCGACCTGATCGGGGTGTGCCGGCAGGACCCGCTGGAATACCTGTCGTGCGCGCAGCCACACCGGTCCGAGGTGTTCGCCGACGCCGATCTCAGCGCACCCGAGCTGACCCAGGATCAGCTGGATCAGGGGTGCCGTGACCTGGTGGGCACGCAGACCGGCATGTCGGACATCACCGCCGCCGGCGCCCTCACGGTCGAGGTCACCATCGGGGCGTTCCGCGAGCAGACCACCGATGTGGAGCCGATTCCGGACCTGTCGGCGGCCAGAAACCTTGTCCCGCCGGCCGACTACCTCTACGCCCAGTGCCTGGTCAGTGCGACCGATCCTGCTGGGCGGCTAACCGGTTCGCTGCGCGGCCTGGGCTCCGCTCCAGTGCCGTTCAGCCGGTGACGGCCGCCCGCCGGCGGCGAGATCTGCTTACTTGACTTCCATTTCGCCCAGCCGGGACCACTCCTCGCCCGGGATCTGGAAGTTGACGATCCGCGGCGTCTCGACCAGGTACTGCGGCAGGTCGGCCTGGGCCTGCTTGAAGTGCGGGGCGCTCACGTGGGCCTCGGCGGCGTCGTCCTGGAAGGCCTCGACCAGCACGTACTCGTTGGGATCGTCGACGCTGCGCGACCAGTCGAACCACAGGTTGCCCGGTTCGGCCCGGGTGGCCTCGGTGAAGTCCTTGACCAGATCCAGCCACTGATCGGCATGTTCGGGCTTGACGGGCCATTTGACGGTAATGAAGATCATTTCCGAATCCTTTCCGATGGTTCCTACGGAGCCGGACGCCGACCCTATTGCAGCCCGCCGCCGACCGCGACCGATCGTTCTCATGCTGCGAGAACCGGTCTGGATATCGACCCGATCGGGGCAGCACAGTGGCTGCGTTCCTGCCGACGGGCGGCCATCCCAACGACTCCATGTCGCCCGCGCACACCATCCCAGGAACCCGGATCGATCCGGGCTCCTGTGATCACCACACCGAAGTGGAGAGGGCATGAGTTCAACCCAGGACACCGAGCGCGCCAGGCAGGTCCTGATCCGGGCGCTGCAGGCGGCCTACCCGCACGCCAACGTCCCGCGCGGACCCTACGAGCGCACCGCGGACAAGCTGATCGCCGACGCCGCCGGCTCGGCCTACAACCAGGCCATCCTGCAGCAGGGACTGTCCGATCTGGATGCGCTGGCCGACGGCGACTTCGTCGGGGTCAGCAACGCCGAGGGCTACAAGATCCTCAAGCGGATCGAGGCCACCCCGTTCTTCGGCTACGTCCGCCGGTTCACCACGGTCGCGCTCTACGACGACCCGGAGACCTGGGCGGCCCTGGGCTACGAGGGGTCCTCCTTCGACAAGGGCGGCTACCTCGGCCGCGGCTTCAACGACCTGGACTGGCTGCCCGAACCGCGGATCACCGAGTACGACGGCCCCGTCAAGTTCGTGCCCATCAAGACCTCGACCGGAGCGTGATCTGACATGGCGACCACCAAGGGCAGCGGCGGCGCGCACGCCGGCGCGCAGTTCGACCAGAACGACGATTCGGTCGTCGTCGTCATCGGCTCCGGAGCCGGTGGCGGCACGATGGTGCACGACCTGACCAAGGCCGGCGTCAACGTCGTCTGTCTGGAGGCCGGGGCGTTCTTCTCCATCGACGACTGGGTCAACAACGAGTGGGAAGCGTTCGGCCAGATGGCCTGGCTGGACATGCGCACCACGTCCGGATCGTGGCGGATGCCGCGGGACTTCCCGAACCTGCCGGCCTGGATCGTCAAGGCCGTCGGCGGCACCACCACCCACTGGTCCGGCGCGACGCCGCGGTTCCACGACCACGAGTGGAAGGCCCGCACCTACTACGGCCGGATCGACGGGGCCAACCTGCTCGACTGGCCGGTGACGGCCGACGAAATGCGTTCCTACTACTCGACCGCCGAGGATCGCATCGGCTCGACCCACACCAACGGCCGCGCCCCGCTGCCGGCCAACAACAACTACTTCGTGCTGGCCAACGGCGCCGAGAAGCTGGGCTACCTGTACTACGCCACCGGCCCGTACGGCACCAACGCCGAGCCGTACGACGGGCGACCCGCGTCGATCCAGGACGGCTTCAACTTCCAGGGCGACAAGAACGGCTCCAAGTGGAGCACCCTGGTCAGCGAGATCCCCAAGGCGCTGGCCACCGGCAAGCTGGATCTGCGGCCCAATTCGCATGTCGTGCAGATCACCCACGACGCCTCCGGCCGGGCCGACTCGGTGCTCTACCTGGACGCCGATGGAACCCTGCAGCGGCAGAAGGCCCGCGTCGTCTGCGTCGCCGGCAACTCGATCGAGACGCCGCGACTGCTGCTGATGTCGGCCAGCCCGCAGTTCCCGGACGGCCTGGCCAACTCCTCCGGGCAGCTGGGCCGCAACTACATGCGGCACACGACCGGTTCGGTGTATGCCCAGTTCGACCGGCCGGTGCACATGTACCGGGGCGAGACGATGGCCGGCCTGATCGCCGACGAGTCCAGGCACGACCCGGATCGCGGGTTCGCCGGCGGCTTCTACATGGAGACCCTCTCGCTGGGGGTGCCGTTCCTGGCCAGCTTCGTCGAGCCGGGTCTGTGGGGTCCGGAATTCACCTCGATCATGGACAGCTACGCCAACACGGCCGGCATGTGGATCGTCGGCGAGGACATGCCGCAGGAGACCAACCGGGTCACCCTCAACCACGCGGTCAAGGACCAGCACGGCCTGCCGGTGCCCAACGTGCATTTCGACGACCATCCGAACGACGTCGCCATGCGCAACTACGGCTACCAGCAGGGGCAGCTGCTCTACGAGTCGGTCGGCGCCCTGTCCTCGCACCGCACCCCGCCGTATCCGGCGACCCACAACCTGGGCACCGCGCGGATGTCGGAGCGGCCCGAGGACGGCGTCACCAACGCCTACGGTCGCGCCCACGACGTGCCGAACCTGTTCATCTCCGACGGGTCGGTGTTCACCACCGGCGCAGCGGCCAACCCGACGCTGACCATCGTCGCGCTGGCCATCCGGCAGGCCGAGCACATCGTGCAATCCCTCAAGGCCCAGGAGCTCTAACCCCCCCCTGCCCGCGCGGATCAACTTCCCCAGCGCGGATGAACTGGTTGACTCCGGTCTCACCAGTCACATCCGGTGCAGGTTGATCCGCGCGGGATCGGCACCCGGCGGGCCGGTCGGGCATTCCCCGGCCGGCTCGCCCGCTCAGTACCCGCGGCTGGCGTCGACCGGCTTGTCCCCGCCGGTCAGCGCCTGCGCGAAGGCGGCGCCGGTGGTCGGGCGGGAGAACATCGGGTAGTCCTTGGCGATCGCGTTGTCGTGCTCGTCCTGCGAGGTGGCCGCGACACAGTCGGTCAGCGTGTAGACCTGGTAGCCGCGCTCGTACCCCGAGCGCATGGTCGACTCCACGCAGCAGTTGGTCAGGAAGCCGGCCAGAGCGATGGTGTCGATGCCCTTGGACCGCAGGATGAAGTCGAGGTTGGTGGAGGCGAAGGCGTCCAGCCCGCGCTTGCCCTCGATGACGATGTCGCCGTCGGACGGACTCATCTCTTCGACGATCGCCGCGCCCCAGCTGTCCTTGACGAAGGAATTGGACTCCACGACGCCGGCCAGGATGCCGTACGGCGTGGACGAGATCTCGCCGTAGCCCTCGGCGAAGCTGATCGGCGAGTGGATCACGGTGGCCCCGGCCGCCCGGGCCGCGTCGACCACCTCGGCGGTGTTCTTCATCATCCCGGTCGATTCCATGACGTCCTTGACGGCGCCATGCAGGGTGCCGCCCTCGGAGGTGAAGTCGTTCTGGTACTCGATGAGCACCACGGCGGTGCGCGTCGGGTCGATGCTGGGCGTGTCGGACATCGTGGTCTCCAATCGTCGGGACGACCGGCGCCGGGTCGCGGGCGGCGGCGATTTCGACGGTAGTCCGGGCCGCGGGGACCCGACCAGTCACTCGATGGGGGTTGACGTTTCGCGAAGTTCCGGCCCGGCCCTGGCCCGATCGACCACTCGCCCGACGGCCCGCGCGGATGAACTCGTTGACTCAGGTCCCATGAGTCACAACTGGGGTGGGTTCATCCGCGCGGGCGTAGTTGATCCGCGCGAGAAGCGGGAGAGACGGGAGAGAGCGGAGGGTCAGGGGCGGGCCTGGGCGTAGGCCCGCAGGCACCGGCTGACCCGTGCGGCGGTTCGCCGGACGGCTTCCTCGCAGGCCGGTGCGCTGCGGCGCATCCGCTGGGCCGACCCGGACAGGGCGACCGACCCGACGATCATGCCATTACCGCCGCGGACACCGGCAGCCACGCAGATCAGATCGGGCAGGAACTCCTCGTACTCCCAGGCCACCCCGCTCCGGTTGACCGTGGCCAGGTCGTTCTCCAGCGCGCCCCGGTCGGTCATGGTGGCCGGGGTCAGCCGGCGCATCGGGTGATCGACCAGGTACTGATCGCGCTGCTCGGGCAGCATCCCGGCGAGCAGGACCTTGCCGAACGCGGTGGCGTGGGTGGCCTCGTGCAGGCCGACGTCCAGCGGTACCACTCGCGGACATTCCGGCGAGTCCTCGACGTGCGCCACCACCACCTCGCTGCCCCGGTACTGGGCGAAGTAGGCGGCCGCCCCAACCTGCCGGTGCAGCATCCCGATCTCGGCCCGCAGCTCCGGGCTCAACCCGAACTGCCGGTCCACCGACTGGCTCAGGATGCGCAGCTTGATCCCCAGGGCGTACCGGCGCTCCTCCTTCAGATGCACCAGGTAGTCGGCGCCGACCAGGATGTGGGCCAGCCGGTACGCGGTGCTCAGCGGGATGCCCACGCCGACCGCGATCTCCCGGGCCGAGGCGCCCTCCCGTTCGGCGACGAACTCGACGATGGACAGCGCCTTGGTCAGCGTCACCGCCCCGTTGCCCAGCTCGGCCGACGCGGAACGACGGGCAGACGAGGATGCTGCGGCGTTGGCGTCGGCGACCATGGCGCCCATGGTGCCTGGGGATCGGCATCCCCGCCAACGCTGGCCCCGCCGACCACGCAGGGACGGGCGTTGACCCGCCGAAAGGCCTAGATGACCGACTCCTGCACCTGGTGCGGGACCAACGCACCGGAGGCGATCTCGGCCGCGTAGTGGCAGGCGACCCGGTGCCCGGGGGCGAACTCGGTCAGGACGGGCCGGTCGGTGTCGCACTTGGTCGGCTGCCGCCAGGGGCAGCGGGTGTGGAACCGGCAGCCGGTCGGCGGGTTGGCCGGGGAGGGCAGGTCGCCGGTGAGCAGGATGCGTTCGCGACTGTCCTCGACCACCGGATCGGGCACCGGCACCGCGGACAGCAGCGCCCGGCTGTACGGGTGCAGCGGGCTCGCGTACAGGTCGGCCGACGTGGCCTCCTCGACCAGCGCCCCCAGGTACATCACGCCAACCCGGTCGGAGATGTGCCGGACGACGGCCAGGTCGTGCGCGATCACCACGTAGGTCAGGCCCAGGTCGGCCTGCAGGTCCTCCAGCACGTTGATCACCTGGGCCTGCACGGACACGTCCAGGGCGGAGACCGGCTCGTCGGCCACGATCAGCTCAGGGTCGACGGCCAGCGCGCGGGCGATGCCGATGCGTTGCCGCTGGCCGCCGGAGAACTCGTGCGGGAACTTGCGCAGCGCCGAGGTCGGCAGGCCGACCGCGGACAGCAGGTCGCGCAGCCGCTGCCCGCCGGTGGTGGCGATGCCGTGCGCGCGCATGCCCTCCTCCAGGATCGACTGCACCGACTGGCGCGGGTCCAGCGAGGACAGCGGGTCCTGGAACACCATTTGCATGCGGTGCCGGATCTGGCGCAGCGGCTCGGGTTTGAGGTCGGCCACGTTGACCCCGTCGAACAGCACGGACCCGGCGGTCGGCTCGATCAGCCGCAGGATCGCCCGGCCCAGCGTGGTCTTGCCGCACCCCGATTCGCCGACCAGCCCGTAGGTCTCCCCGCGCTTGACGGCCAGCGAGACGCCGTCGACGGCGTAGACGTGGCCGACCACCTTGTCGATCAGCACTCCCTTGCGGATCGGGAAGTGCACCTTGATGTCGTTGACCTCCAGCAGGATCTCGGCGTCCTTGGTGGCGGCCGACAGCTCGGCGGCGGGCAGATCGGGCAGCGGCTCCGACTCGTGCGCGCCGTGCTCCATCCGGTCGGTGGCCACCTCGGCCGCCGCGTGGGCCGTCGCCTCGTCCGGATTGACGACGATCGGGTCCTCCCACGCCGGCCCGGTCGTCATGACGCCCCCTTGGTCAGGTCGGGGCCGCCCACCGCGGCCGGGACGACCGGGTTGTGGCAGCGCTGCAGGTGATCCGGGGCCGCCTGGGGGGCCGGCTCCAGCAGCGGCGTGACCTGGCGGCACGGATCGATCTCCCGCGAACACCGCGGGGCGAACGCGCACCCGCCGGTCCACGGGATGTTGTCGGCGACCGACCCGACGATCGGCGTCAGCCGCTCCCCCGGCCCGGCGTCCAACCGCGGGATCGATTCGAGCAGCCCGTGCGTGTACGGGTGCCGGGGCACGGCGAACAGCTCGTGCCGGTCGGCCCGCTCGACGACCCGGCCGGCGTAGAGCACGTTGACCTCGTCGCACAGGCCGGCGACCACGCCCAGGTCGTGCGTGATCATGATCAGCGCGGTGCCGTGTTCGACGACCAGCGACTTGAGCAGGGCCAGGATCTGGGCCTGGATCGTCACGTCCAGCGCGGTGGTCGGCTCGTCGGCGATGAGCAGCCGCGGCCGGCAGGCCAGGGCCATCGCGATCAGTGCCCGCTGCCGCATGCCGCCGGAGAGCTGGTGCGGGTACTCCTTGAGCCGCCGGCCGGGGTCGGGAATGCCGACCGAGTCCAGCAGGTCCCGGGCCTCACCCATCGCCGCCGACCGCTTCATCCCGCGGTGCCGCTCGAGCACCTCGGTCACCTGGATCCCGATGGGCACCACCGGGTTCAGCGACGACAGCGGGTCCTGGAAGATCATCGCCAGATCGCGGCCGCGGCGGTCCCGCATGGCGTTCAGCGGCAGGCCGAGCAGGTCGGTGCCTTCGAACTCGACGACGCCGGTGACGCTGTTGCCCCGCGGGGGCAGCAGCCGCATGATCGCCAGCGACGTCACCGACTTGCCGCAGCCGGACTCGCCGACCAGCCCGACGGTCTGCCCCGGCGCGACGGAGAAGCTGACCCCGTCCACCGCCTTCATCGGGGCCACGCCCCGCCGGTTGAAGGTGACGGTCAGGTCGGTGACCGTCAGCAGCGCCTCGCTCATCTGCTCACCGCCGGCTCTTGGGATCGATGGCCTCGCGCAGGGATTCGCCCAGCAGGGTGAAGCCCAGGCAGACCACGATGATGGCGATGGCCGGCCAGAACGCCAGCCCCGGATGCGAGTCGATGACGTTCTGCGCCTCGCCGAGCATTTGCCCCCATTCGGATTCGGACACGTTCTGCGAACCCAGGCCCAGGAACGACAGCGCGGCCGCGTCGATGATCGAGGTGGCGATGACCAGGGTGGCCTGCACGATCACCGGGGACAGCGAGTTGGGCACCATGTGCCGGAAGACGATCGCGCCGCGCTTGACGCCCAGCGCCCGGGCGGCCAGCACGTGGTCGGACTCGCGCTGGGCCAGCATCTGCCCGCGCAGCAGCCGGGCGAACACCGGGATCTGCACCACCGCCACTGCGATGATCACGCTGGTCAGGCTGGGATTGGCGAACAGCACGGCGATCGAGATGGCCAGCAGCAGGCTGGGAATCGAGAGCATGACGTCGACGATGCGCATGATCACGGTGTCCACCCAGCCACCGAAGGCGCCGGCGGTGATGCCCAGGATGAGCCCGCCGATCAACCCGATCATGGTCGCGAACACACCGACCAGCAGGGTCTGCCGGCTGCCGACGAGCATGCGGGAGAACAGGTCCCGGCCCAGCGTGTCCCCGCCGAGCGGGAAACCGTCCTGCGGCGGGGCGATCTGGTTGCGGGCCCGGGAGGTCTGGCCGATCAGCACCTGCGCGCCCGGGTCGTGCGGGGCGAACAGCGGGCCGAAGATGGCCAGCAGCAGGAACAGTCCGACGATCACCGCGCCGACCCAGAACAGCGGCGAGACGCGCAGCCGCTGCCAGGCCGATCCCCACAGGGACAGTCCCTTGTCGTCGCTCGTGACCAGAGAGTCGATGCGTTGCTCCCGCGCCCGGCGGTAGGTGGTGACCATCAGCGGGTCCGGATTCTCGGGTCGACCACGGCGTAGGCCAGGTCGACCAGGGTGTTGATGATGACGAACACCGCGGCCGCGGCGATGATGACCACTTGCATCACCGGGTAGTCCTTCTTGGTGAAGCCGATGGCCAGCGCCTCACCCAGACCCGGGTAGGCGAAGACTTTCTCGGTGAGCACGGCGCCGACCAGCAGCGCCCCGGTCTGCAACCCGGTCACCGTGATCACCGGCAGCATCGCGTTGCGCAGCACGTGCCGGCTGCGGATGGTGCTGTTGGTCAGCCCCTTGGCCTCGGCCGTGCGGACGAAGTCCTCGCCCTGGACCTCCAGCACCGAGGCCCGGGTGATCCGGAAGATGACCGCGAACGGGATGGTGGCCAGCGCGATCCACGGCAGGATCAGGTGTTTCATCGCATCCCAGGACGCGTCCCATTCCCGGGTGAGCACCCCGTCCAGGATGAACAGGCCGGTGACCCGGGTGGCCCCGATGCCGACGGTCTGCCGGCCGGACGGCGGCAGCACCCCGAGCTGGACCGCGAAGACGAACTTGAGCAGGAAGGCCAGGAAGAACACCGGGACGGCGATCCCGATCAGCGAGGTGACGATCAGCCCGGTGTCCAGGAAGCCGCCCTTGCGCCGGGCCGCGAAGTAGCCGAGCGGGATGCCGAACAACAGGGCCAGCACGATCGCCCCGACGGCCAGCTCGACGGTGGCGCCGAACCGGGTGAAGAACACGTCCATCACGTCGGTGCCGGGCGAGACCCCGGTGGACTGGCCGAAATCGCCGGTCAGCACCCGGCCCAGGTACTTGAAGTACTGCACGATGACCGGCTGGTCCAGGCCCAGGACCTTCTCCAGCTCGGCCCGCTTCTCCGGGGTGGCCCGGTCGCCCAGCAGCGCCGAGACCGGGCCGCCGGGCAGGCTGCGCAACCAGAAGAACAGCAGGATGGACAGCACGAACAGCACGAGCACGAGTTGAAGCAGACGGCGAACCGTGTACCTCAGCATCGGCACCTCCGGCGGTCACGTGCGGCGCGACCCCCCGTCGAGTTGATCATGGCGATCTCTGCCGCCCGGCCGGCGTGTCGCCGGCGGGTCGAGCAGAGAACGCCATGATCAACATCAGCGGTGGCGGGGCGGTGAACGGGTGGGACAGGGGCGGGTGGATCAGCTCGTCTTGTAGACCGTGCTGAACCGCTCGTCGGTCAGCGGGCTGGCCACCAGACCCTCGACGTCGCCGGCCACCACGATCGCCGGCGGCGAGTGGGAGATCGGCACCGCCGGCAGGTACGTGCCCATCAGATCCTGGTTGATCTTGACGTAGGCGGCGTTGCGCTGGTCGGGATCCGGGATCGCGTCGGCCTGCTTGAGCGCCTCGGACAGGGTGGCGCCCCACGGCTGGGTGCCGGTGTTGAACCGGTTGTCGGTGCGGGTGAAGAAGGTGCCGATGAAGTTGTCCGGCGTGTTGTAGTCACCCGTCCAGCCGAGCAGGAACAGGTCGGCGTCGTGCGCCTCGACACCGTCCAGGTACCCGCCGTTCCACGGCTTGGAGATCTCGTTGACGGTGATGCCGACCGCCTCCAGGTCCGCCTTGAACGCGGTGAACACGCTCTTGGGATCCGGCATGTAGGGGCGGCTGACCTCGGTGGGCCACCAGAAGTTGACCGTCAGGTTCGACTGGCCGGCCTCGGCCAGCAGTTGCTTGGCCTTCTCCGGGTCGTACGGGTACTTGGTGACGTCGTCGGTCCAGCCGTCGACGGTGTCCGGGTAGAAGATGTCCGCGACCTTGGCGCCGTCGGGCAACTGGGACTGCACGAACTGCTCGCGGTTGAGCGCGTAGGCGATGGCCTGCCGCACCTTCAGATCGGCCAGCGCGGGGTTGGTGCCCTGGGTCATGCCCAGGTACATCACGTTGAACGCGGGCCGGACCTCGACGTTGAAGCCGGCTCCGGTCAGCCCGTCCCAGTCGGCCGGGCTCGGGAAGTCGTACCCGTCGATGGTGCCGGCCTGCAGCTCCTGCTTGCGCGCGGTCTCGTCCGGGATGATCTTGAAGATCAGCGTCTTGGTCTTGGCCTTCTCGCCGTAGTAATCGTCGTTGCGGACGAGGGTCACGGTGTTGTTGGCCTTGTCGTAGGCCTGGAATTTGTACGGGCCGGCGCCGGTCGGGTGCTCGGTCGCGTAGGCCGGGTAGACGAACGAGTCGCCCTGGGCGACCACGTTGTTCGCGTCGTACTGCTGCAGCGCGGTGGGCGACTGGATCGAGTAGGACGGCAGGCCGAGCACCCCCGGGAACTTCGAGGTCGAGGTGGTCAGGGCGATGACGGCCTTGTTGCCCTCGGCGGTGCAACTGGAGTAGACCGACGGGACCGGTTGCCCGGCGTCGTCGACCTGGTTCTTGAACCCACCCATCACGTCCGACCAGTACTGGGCCTGGGTGGCGCCGGCCCCGGTCTGGTTGTACATGCGATCGAGGTTGAAGCACACCGCGGCCGCATCGACCGGGGTGCCGTCGTGGAACGTGACGCCCTCACGGATGGTGAAGGTCCAGGTCTTGCCGTCGGTGCTCTGCTCCCAGTCGGTGGCCAGGGCCGGCTCCGGGTCGGCGGTGCCCGGCTTGAACCGGATCAGGCCCTCGTTGATCTGCCGGGCCACCCGGAAGGTCTCCCCGTCGGTGGCGTAGAGCGGGTCGAACATGCTGGGAGCCCCGGCCGCGCCGAAGACGAACTGCCCGTCGGGGTTGGCCGGCTGCCCGCCCGAGCCCTCGCCGGCCGACCCGGAGGCCTGCGCACTTCCGCTGGCCGCGGTGGTGGTGCCCGCGTCCCGGCTCGAACTGGCGCAGGCGGTGAGCCCGAGCACCAGGACGCCGGCCAGACCGGCCCCCAACCACAGATGACGTTTCACGGTCGCTTTCCTCCAAAGATGTCCGTCGGCGATCGGCGAGTCGGGATGCGCAGGGCCCGATCGGTGCTCCAAGGCGGCCTGTGGCGCGCATCACGACTGGCGCACCGTAAACCGGAGTTCACCGCGGCACCAGCCCGATGGCCGCATCGTTACCCAATCGACCCGCCACCGAACCGGAGATCCTCCTTTTCCCGGCACCGTGGACGCGAGCCGTTTCGGCGCGGTTTCCGGCGCCCGGCTGCCGGATCGGCTCCGACCGAACCGTCGACGGGTGCGCACCGACCCGGGACCGGGCTCTTCCGCATTCGGGCGAACGCGCCTGGTGCCGATACGGTGGAACCGGAAGCGGCGGCCCGCACCGCCGGCTTGGGCGCCCGACCCATCAGGGCGCGATTTGAGGGAGACCCGCATGACGACCCATCTGGAACCGACCGCAGCCGCGCCGGCCGGCGACTCCGCACCGGCGCCCACCCCGTGGCCCGGACTCAACGCCCCGCTGGAGATCGCCGACCCCGAGGTGGCCGCCTACGTGGCCAAGGAGGTCCAGCGCCAGCAGCAGACCCTGGAGATGATCGCGTCGGAGAACTTCGCGCCGATCGCCGCCATGCAGGCCCAGGGCAGCGTGCTGACCAACAAGTACGCCGAGGGCTACCCGGGCCGTCGCTACTACGGCGGCTGCGAGAACGTCGACGTCATCGAGTCGCTGGCCATCGAGCGGGTGAAGGCCCTGTTCGGCGCCGGTTACGCGAACGTGCAGCCGCACTCGGGGGCCAGCGCCAACGCCGCCGCGATGGCCGCGCTGATCAAGCCCGGCGACACCATCCTGGGCCTGTCCCTGGCCCACGGCGGGCACCTGACGCACGGCATGCGGATCAACTTCTCCGGCCTGCTCTACAACGTCGCGGCCTATGAGGTGTCCAAGGAGGACTACCGCATCGACATGGACGAGGTCGGCAACCTGGCCCGTCAGCACCAGCCGAAGATGATCATCGCCGGCTGGTCGGCCTACCCCCGGCACCTGGATTTCGTCCGGTTCCGGGAGA
The DNA here is from genome assembly GCF_000024365.1 of Nakamurella multipartita DSM 44233. Classification (NCBI taxonomy): domain Bacteria; kingdom Bacillati; phylum Actinomycetota; class Actinomycetes; order Nakamurellales; family Nakamurellaceae; genus Nakamurella; species Nakamurella multipartita. Next base: position 724,256 of record NC_013235.1, on the reverse strand, counting down.
TCGCCGACGAGGTCGGCGCGCTGCTGATGGTCGACATGGCCCACTTCGCCGGCCTGGTCGCGACGGGGCTGCACCCGAACCCGGTGCCCTACGCGCATGTGACGACGACCACCACGCACAAGACGCTGGGCGGTCCGCGCGGCGGCGTCATCCTGTCCAACGACCCGGCGATCGCCAAGAAGATCAACTCCGCGGTGTTCCCGGGCCAGCAGGGCGGGCCGCTCGAGCACGTCATCGCGGCCAAGGCGGTGGCCTTCAAGATGGCCGCCGATCCCTCGTTCACCGAGCGGGCCGAGCGCACCCTGCTGGGCGCGCGGCTGCTGGCCGAGCGGCTCATCCAGTCCGACGTGGCGCAGGCCGGCGTCGAGGTGCTCACCGGTGGCACCGACGTGCACCTGGTGCTGGTCGACCTGCGCGACTCCGACCTGGACGGTCAGGCCGCCGAGGACCGGCTGCACTCGATCGGCATCACCGTCAACCGCAACGCGGTGCCGTTCGACCCGCGCCCGCCGATGGTGACCTCCGGCCTGCGCATCGGCACCCCGGCGCTGGCTACCCGCGGCTTCGGGGCCGGCGACTTCGTCGAGGTCGCGGACATCATCGCGCAGGCGCTGACCGCGCCGGTCGGCGAGCTGGACCCGGCCGTGCAGACCGCCCTGCGGGCCCGGGTGAGCGCCCTGGCCACCGCCCACCCGCTCTACCCGGATCTCGGGGTGGTCGTGTGACGGGGGTCGAAAAGATCGTCACCTCGGGCACGTTCAGCCTGGACGGTGGCACCTGGGACGTCGACAACAACGTCTGGCTGGTCGGTGACGACTCCGAACTGATCGTCATCGACCCCGCGCACGACGCCGACGCGATCCTGCAGGCGTTGCGCGGCCGGCGGGTGGTGGCCATCGTGTGCACCCACGGGCACAACGACCACGTCGGGCAGGCGCCCACGCTGGCCGAGTGGACCGGCGCTCCGGTGTTGCTGCATCCGGCCGACGCCCCGCTGTGGGGCATGACGCACCAGGGCTCCTACCCCGACGTCGACCTGTCCGACGGCAAGGTCATCTCGGTGGCCGGGATTGAGCTGCAGGTGCTGCACACCCCGGGGCATTCCCCCGGGTCGGTCTGCCTGTACGCGCCGGCGCTGGGCGCGGTGTTCACCGGGGACACCCTGTTCAAGGGCGGTCCGGGCGCGACCGGGAGGTCGTTCTCGGACTTCCCGACGATCATCGATTCGATCAAGCACCGGCTGCTCTCGCTGCCGGCGGACACCGTGGTGCACACCGGCCACGGGGACGACACGACGATCGGCGCCGAGGCCCCGGATCTGGACGATTGGGTGGTTCGCGGACACTGACCGCGTTTCACGACGGCCCCCGCCGGGCACTGATCCGGTGAGCCCGACGCGGGCCGGTCGACCGTTCATCGCCCGGACGTAGGCGAATCCGAGAGGTCGACCATCGTGACAATCAGTTTCCCCACCCCTGTTGCCCTGCGGTGGGCGCCGGACAGCTGGCAGCTGGGGCCGTCCAACCGGTGGTCGTTCAGCCACCTGCGGGAGGTCGTGCGGACCGCGCGGATCGCGGCGCCGGCCGGCCCGGCGCGACCGTTGGTCTCCGGCGACCCGGTCGAGCTGTCGCTGCCGATCACCCGCGCCGACGGTCGGGTCAGCCCCCTGCAGGATGTGCTGGACGAGGGCTTCACCGACGGCCTGCTGGTGCTGCACCGGGGCCAGGTCGTGCTCGAGCACTACCCGGCCGGCCTGACCCCCACCGACACGCACGCGCTGCTGTCGGTTAGCAAGTCGCTGGTCGGCACGGTGGCCGGGATCCTGATCGGCCAGGGGGTCATCGACGAGACCAGCGTCATCACCACCTACATCCCCGAGTTCGCCGGCCGCGGCTACGACGGCGCGACCGTGCGGCACCTGCTGGACATGCGCTCGGGCATCAAGTACTCCGAGCACTACGAGGAGCCCGACGCCGAGATCACCGTGATGGGTCAGGTCGTCGACTGGACCCCGCGGATCTTCCCGGACCTGCCCACCTCGATCTACGACTACCTGACGCTGCTGGTCCCGGCCGGCGCGCACGGCGGGCCGTTCAACTACCGGTCCTGCGAGACCGACGCCCTGGGTTGGGTCTGCGAGCGGGCCAGTGGGCAGCCGATGAACGAGCTGATCAGCGAGCTGATCTGGCAGCCGATGGGCGCCGAACAGGACGCCGATGCCGCCGTCGACCGGGCCGGCACCGTCATCCATGACGGCGGGATCGCCGCCACCCTGCGCGATCTCGGCCGGTTTGGGCAGCTGCTGCTGGACGGCGGCCGGGTCGGCGACCGGCAGGTGGTGCCCGAGGCGTTCCTCGCCGACACCTACCGCGGCGGGACCGACTCGCGGGCGGCGTTCGCCTCCACCGCGACCGACACCCGGATGCCCGGCGGGATGTACCGCAACCAGTTCTGGCTGCCCTACCCGGCAGAACGATCGGTCCTGATGTGCATGGGCATCTACGGGCAGATGATCTACGTGGACCCGTCCCGGGACTACGTGGCCGTCAAACTGTCCTCCTGGCCGGTCGCGCAGCGGCCCGACCTGCTCGGCGACACCCTGCTGGCGGTCGACCAGCTCGGCGACCACCTCGCCGCCCGCGGCTGATCCGATGGCCGGCCGACCGCCCGAATGGGCCGGCATTGGGCACGATGGTGCTCATGCCATCGATGGTCAAGGGATCCAACCTGCCGGTACCCGTGCCCGCCGTCCGCTGCCTGCTGCGATGGTCGGCCGGACCGGGGGTGCCGGACGTCGACGCCTCGGCCCTGCTGGTCGGTGAGCACGGCAAGGTCCGTGACGACCGGGACTTCGTGTTCTACAACCAGCCTGGGCACCCCTCGGGCGCGGTGCGCCACGAGGGCAAACGCACCGGCGGGGCGGCGACCACCGACTCGCTGTCGGTGGACCTGAGCCGGTTGGAGCCGGCCGTGGACCGGGTGGTGATCGCCGCCTCGGCCGACGGCGGGACCTTCGGCCAGGTGCCGGGCCTGTCGCTGTCGGTCACCGACCCCGCGGGCACACCGATCGCCGACTTCGCCATCACCGACGCCTCGGTGGAGACGGCCTACGTGTTCGGCGAGCTCTACCGGCGGGCCGGGGCGTGGAAGTTCCGGGCGGTGGGCCAGGGCTACGACAGCGGCCTCGGCGGCCTGGCCCGTGACTTCGGGATCAGCGTGGACACCGACAGCGACTCCGAAGCCGGCACCGACGCCGACGCTGGGCCCGTCCCCGCACCACCGGCCGCCCGGCCCGCGGCGCCGCCCACAGCGCCGCCCTCCGCAGCACCGGCGCCACCCCGGTCAGCCGCCCCGCCGGCCGGGCCACCCCGGTCAGCCGCCCCGCCTCCGGCCGCACCGCGGACCGCCCCGGCGGCGCCTCGACCGGGCGGAGCGCTGACCCCGACCCGGCTGCCCTCCGGACCGCCGGCCACCCCGTTCGTCCCGGCCCCGGCCACCCGGCTGCCCACCGGGCCGCCGCCCCCGTTCCCGCCGTTGACCCCGACCCGGTTGCCGGGCTGACCCGGCCCCGGGCGCACGGATCTCCGCCGAACGGAGGAGGCGATCGGCGGCCGATTTCCCTCCGCCGACGGAGGCGACGGCTCCGCCCGCGTTCCTAGGCTGGCGGCCCCGCCACCGGCCGGTGCGGGTCCGCGTCCTCGGAGGTCGTGCCGTCGTGTCCGTCCTGTCGCCCCGCCCACCCTCGTCGTCACCGGTTCGTCCGGCCGCGTTGACGATCGTCGCGACGCTGGTCGGGCTGCTCGCCGCCCTGTGGTTCCTGCCGCCGCTGCTGGCGGCCGGCTGGCCGGGCAGCCGGGGCGCCACCATCGAGCGCCTGGGAGGCGACCTGCCGGCGGCGATGACCCGGTGGTGGACGTCGAACGACCCGGTCCCGGACGACGAGTTGGCCGCCCTGGTCACGTTCTGGTCGGGCTTCCACGCGGTCAAGGCCGTGCTGGCGGCCCTGCTGCTGGTCGCCGCGGGTGGGATGGCGGCCCGCCTGCTGGGGGCGTGCGTCCGGGCCGACCGGCCGGCCCACCCCCGCACCCGGGGCACGGCAGGATTCGGCTGCCTGCTCCTGGCCATGATCGCCCTGCTGGTGCTGATCGCCAACGTGCAGGGCGCCTGGGCGCCGCTGTCGTCCGCAGTGAGCCTGCTGCCCACCGACGGGTCGAACGCCGACCTGGCATCGGCGGCCGCCGGCCTGCACCAGCAGCTGCTGGCCGGCACTCGCACGCCGCCGTTGACCACGCTGGTCGAGGACTTCCGCCGCTACCACCTGGTGCTCGCCATCTGCTCCGCCCTGAGCACGGTGCTGCTGCTCGCCGGGCTGGTCAGCTGGTGGAGGCGCCGGGCCCGGGTGCCCCGCGCGCAGCGGCGGCCGCGCCGGGTGCTCGCCGCCGTCGCCGTCCTGCTGGCCGGGCTGATGCTGTTCCTGGCGCTGATTACCCTGGCCAACATGTCCACCGCCGCGGACCCTGCCCCCGCCCTGGCCGGTTTCCTCGACAGTGTCCGCTGATCCGCAGCGCCCGCGGGTGGTGCGGTCGGTCGCGGGCTGGGCCCGGCGGCAACCCGTCGCCGTGGACGCCCTCCTGGTCGCCGTCCTGGCCGTGGCCGTCGGCCCGCAGTTGGCGTTCCATGTGCGCACCAGCGATCCGCAGTGGCCGCTGTACGTGCTGCTCAGCGCCGGGCTGCTGCTGCCGTTGATCTTCCGGCGCACGGCGCCGCTGACCGTGTTCGCGGTGATCGTCGTGGTGGCCGGGTTGCAGTGGGTGCTCGGCCTGCCGCTGGCCGCCGACGTCGGCGTGCTGATCGCCCTGTACACCGTGGCGACGCGCTTTGCGCTGCGGACCGCGGTGCTGGCCGGCGGGGTCGTCGAGATCGGGGCGCTGCTGGCCGCCGGGCGCTGGCCGCACGGGCTCAGTGCAGCCGAAATGGCTTTTGTGCTCACAGTTTTCGTTCTCGCCGCGGTGATGACCGGTGCGTACGTGCGGGATCGTCGCCGCACCATCGAGGCACTGCGGGCGCAGGCCGAGCACCTGCGCCGCGAGCGTGATCAGCAGGCCCGGCTGGCCGCGGCCGAGGAACGCAACCGGATCGCCCGGGAGATGCACGACATCATCGCCCACAGCCTCGCCATCATGATCACTCTGGCCGACGCCGCGGCCGGCAAGGTGCAGACCGACCCGGACCGGGCGCGCGGCGTGCTGCGGCAGCTGGCCGGGACCGGGCGGGCGACGCTCGACGAGGCGCGGCAGCTGGTCGGCGTGCTGCGCACGGACCCGCTCGCGCCCACCACGCCGCCGCCGTCGGTGCGGGATCTGCCCGAGCTCGTCGAACGCATCCGGGACGCCGGATTGACCGCGTCGCTGACCGTCACCGGCGACCCGGAGGCGGTGCCCGCGGCGAGCGGGCTGGCCGCCTATCGCATCGCCCAGGAGGCGCTGACCAACACGGTCAAGCACGCCGTCCGCCCGACCCGGGCCACCCTGACGGTCGAGATCTCCCCCACGGCAACCCTGCTGACGGTCCGCGACGACGGCCGGGCGGCCGGCCGCCGGTCCGGGCCGGCCGGGAACGGGCTGGTCGGGCACGGGCTGGTCGGGATGCGCGAACGCGCCGCGATGGGTCACGGCACCCTCGTCGCCGGGCCCGACCCGACGGGCGGCTGGACCGTCCGGGCGCGCCTCCCGCATGCCCCGGCCGATGCGGGGCGGGCATGAGCATCACCGTGCTGCTGGCCGACGACCAACCGCTGATCCGGCTCGGCTTCCGGATGATCCTGGAGGACACCGGCGACATCGAGGTGATCGGCGAGGCGGCCGACGGCCGGTCGGCCACCGAGCAGGCCCTGACTCTGCGCCCCGACGTCGTCCTGCTGGACATCCGAATGCCGGGCATGGACGGGCTGGAGGCCACCCGCCGGATCATGGCGGCCGACCCGCAGGCCCGGATCCTGGTGCTGACCACCTTCGATCTCGACGAATACGCCTTTGCCGCGCTGCGCGGCGGGGCCAGCGGGTTCCTGCTCAAGGACGCCCCGGTCGCCGAACTGGTGCACGCCATCCGCGTCATCGCCCAGGGCCATGCGCTGGTCGCCCCGCGGATCACCCGGCTGCTGCTGGACGCCTACGCCCCGCAGCTGCCGGACCCGCTCGCCGGCGACCGGCCCGGCCCCGATCGGGCGGTGGTCGGACCCGGCGGGTCGCTGACCGGCCGGGAGCACGAGGTGCTGCTGTTACTGGCCCGCGGCCGGTCGAACGCCGAGATCGCCACCGATCTGGTGGTGTCCGAGGTGACCGTGAAAAGTCACGTCGGCGCCGTGCTGCACAAGCTGGACCTGCGCAATCGCGTCGCCGCGGTGATCTACGCCTACGAGCACGGGCTCATCGGCGGGAATCGGCCAGCCCGCCCGGCCGGCGATCCCGGCCAGCCACACCGGTGACGTCGGCGGCGGTTGTCCGCCCGGCCGGTTCGTCCTCGACCATGGCCAGCAGGTCCAGCTCGGTCGGCCGCGCCGTCGGTGACCCGCCGTGGCCGAGCCGGCCCCGGATCGCGGCGACGAGCAGCGCCGGATGCAGCAGCGCGGCCGGTCGGCCGACCATGTGGAACATCCGGCTCGCAGTCAGCTGAGCCCGGGCGCTGCCGTGGGCGGCCTGCCGCCCCAGCTCGCGCACCCAGGCGCTGGTCAGCTTCTGCGGCCCGCTCTGCTCCCCGGTGGTGGTCGGTTGCCGCAGGTCCTGACCCACCGCGATGGCCCAGGGCAGGGCGGCGGTGCGGGCCAACCGGCGCATCAGCCGGCGGGTCGCCCGCGCATCGAGCGGGCGGCTGACCCCGGAGCGCAACAGCCGGGCGTCGAGGGCGGCCACCGTGATGCCCTGCCCGAAGATCGGGTTGAAGCTGACCAGCGAATCGCCGACGACGAGCAGCCCGGCCGGCCAGTTCCGGCACTGCTCGAAGCGGTGCCGGCGGTTGCCGTTGCGGCGGTGGATGAGCACGTCGCCGACCGGGGTGGAGCGGGCGGCCAGGTCGGCCAGGGCCGGGTCGCGCAGGGCCCGTAGGGAGGCCTCGAAGCCGGCGACGTCCCGCGGAGGTCGCCGCGGGCCGGTGCCCGAGGCCAGCACCTGCCAGTTCCCGCCCTCGACCGGCAGGGCCAGGCCGCCGCGCCCGGTGGCCGGGGTCGATCCGATGACGATGCCGGCCAGCCCGTCCAGGTCGGGGACGTCGGTGTACTCGCGGACCGCGTAGCCGATGCGGCTGTCCACCTCCTGGGTGCGGATCGGGCCGATCCCCAGTGCCGAGAGCCAGGCGGGCAGCCGGGACCCGCGGCCGGAGGCATCGATGACGATGTCGGCGGCCAGTTCGTCCTCGGCGGTCCGCACCCGCCAGGGCCGTTCGGTGGCTCCGGTCCGGCGCAGGCCCGTCACCGATCGCCCCGCCATCAGCTGCACGCCGGGCAGGGCCAGCACCCGGCGGCGCACCGCCCGCTCGAACATCGGGCGGGACAGGGACAGCCCGATCAGCTCCGAGGAGCAGACCGTGGACCAGCCCTCCTCGGTCAACCAGGCCAGCCGGCTGCTGTCGAACTCCACCGCACCGTCGGCGCGCAGCTCGGCTCCCAGCCCGGGCAGCAGCTCCTCGGCGATCTGCAACCCGCGGAGCAGGAAGACGTGCGGCTGCCGGCCCTGCGGCACACCCGGGTGGGCCAGGGCGTCGTCGCCGAGTTCGTCCCGGTCGAGCAGGGTGACCTGGTGACCGGCGGCGGCGCAGGCGGCGGCCGCGAACAGGCCGGCCAATGAGGCGCCGACGATCACCACCTGCTGAATCGGGCGGGCGGGGTGGGCGTTCATCATCGGACTCCCTGGGCGTGACAACGGGACGGCATCCGACACAGGAGTCACCCGGGAGGCGTTGACGTACACGATCGCGGCGCCGATTTTTTCGCACCGCCGCGCCGAGCCCCGGGCTTAGGGCTCCAGCGGACGCGCGCCGAGCTGCGTGGTCAGCAGTTCCAGGGCCATCGCCTCGGGATCACGCGGGGCCTGCGACCCGGACGTGGGCGGGGCCGGATCGCCGTAGTCGTCCGGGATCTCCTCGTCCGGCCCGTCGGCCGGCGGTTCGGGCAGGGGCGCCCCGTCCCAGGGGTCGGCCGCGGCCGCGGGACGGCGCTCGGCGGCGGCCGGGCGGGCGGCCGGACCGTCGGCGTCGCACTGGATCCGCCAATCCACCCCGAGCACCTGCTTGAGCCCCGCCCGCAGCAGATCGGCGTTGGCCGGTTCCAGGACCCGCCGGGCCAGCGCCGCGGACGGCATGGTCAGCCGCAGCACCCCGTTCTCCAGGGCGACGACGGTGGCCGATTCCAGCAGGATCTGGGTGGTCCGTCGCCGCTGCTGCACCTTGGCCAGCACCTCCGGCCAGTTGCGCCGGACGTCGACCACCTCGATCTCGGACGCCGGAGTCGGGCTCGACTCGTGCGCGGCCGGCGCGCTCTCGGCGCTCCGGGTCGGGGCGGAGGATGCCGCGGCGGGCGCGGGTCGAGCGACTCGGTCGGAACCGGGCGGCTGACCGCCGGCCGGGCTGCCGGCCGCCGGCCGGTTCCGGTCCGGCTCGGGGGCCCGAGCGGCCGGTCGCGCCTGGTCGGGTGGGGTCCGCCGGGAGTCCGGCGGCGTCGTCCGCGCCTGGTCCGGGCGGGCCTGATCGGGGCGGGGTTGCTCGGGGCGCGACGCGTCCGGCCGGGCGGCGCGGGCGGTCGATCGCAGGGTCGGCGGCGCCGGCAGCCCAAGGTCGGGACCGGCCGGGGTGGCCTCCGGGCGCTGCGGGCGGGCCGGCGCCGCCGGCCGGGAGGCCGCCGGACGCTGTTGCGCATTCGGACCCTGAGCCGGGCGACCGGCCGCCGTGCGTTCGGCCGCCCGCTCGGCGGTTCCGGTGCGTTGTTCGGGCTCGGCGGCCGGTTCGGGACCGGCGGGCTCGGCCAGGGGGATCTCCACCGCAGTGGGTTGCCGGACCGGCCGGGCCGTGGGTTCCGGCTCGTCGGCGGCGATCTCCATCCGGCGTTCCATGCGTTCCAGCCGCTGCAGCAACGCGCCGTCGCCGTCCGCGGTGGCCGGTAGCAGCATCCGCGCGCACAACAATTCCAGGACCAGCCGGGGCGAGGTGGTGCCGCGCATGTCGACCAGGCCGGTGTGCAGCACCTCGGCCATCCGGGTCGCGGTGGCCGCGCCGAGCCGGTCGGCCTGCGCGCTCATCGACTCCAACTGATCGCTCGGCGCGTCGATCAGACCCTTGGCCCCGGCGTCGGGCACGGCGGACAGGATCACCAGGTCCCGCAGCCGCTGCAACAGGTCGGTGGCGAAACGCCGCGGGTCGTGGCCGGCCTCGATGACCCGGTCGACCGCGGCGAACACGGACCCGCCGTCCCCGGCGGCCAGCGCGTCGACCACCTCGTCCAGCAGGGCCGCGTCGGTGACACCCAACAACGCGACGGCGCTGCGATAGGTGACGCCCTCCGGCCCGGCCCCGGCCAGCAGCTGGTCCAGCATCGACAGGGTGTCCCGGGCGGACCCGCCGCCGGCCCGGATGACCAGGGGCAGCACGGCCGGCTCGACGACCGCACCCTCCTGCTCGCAGAGCCGTTCCAGCATGGTCCGCAGCACGCTGGGGGCGATCAGCCGGAACGGGTAGTGGTGCGTCCGCGACCGGATGGTGGTCAGCACCTTGTCCGGCTCAGTGGTGGCGAAGATGAAGACCAGGTGCTCGGGCGGCTCCTCGACGATCTTGAGCAGCGCGTTGAAGCCCTGGGTGGTGACCATGTGGGCCTCGTCGATGATGAAGACCCGGTAGCGCGACTCGGCCGGCATGTAGAAGGCCCGATCCCGCAGGTCACGGGTGTCGTCGACGCCGCCGTGGCTGGCCGCGTCGAGCTCGACCACGTCCAGTGATCCGGGGCCCTCGGGGGCCAGCGCGATGCACGACGGGCACTCGCCGCACGGGTCCGGGGTGGGGCCGTGCACGCAGTTGAGCGATCGGGCCAGGATGCGCGCCGACGAGGTCTTGCCGCAGCCCCGGGGCCCGGAGAACAGGTAGGCGTGATTGACCCGTCCGGCGGCCAGCGCGGTGCGCAGCGGCTGGGTGACGTGCTCCTGCCCGACCACCTCGGCGAAGGTCGCCGGGCGGTATTTCCGATACAGAGCCAGTGCCACGCAAGCGAGGCTACGGCAGCGGTCGGACAGTGCGATCCCGGACTGTCGCCACCATCGGCGGGCCGCTGGCGGCCCCGATTCCAGCACCGATCACTGCACCGATCACTGCACCGATCACAGCACGTGGGCCAGCACCCGCAGCGCGGCCGACAGCTCGTCGGGAGTGGGGCCGGCGTAGCCAACGACCAGCCCCTGACGCTCGGGCGGACCGAGGTAGTGCCGGGCCAGCCCGTCCAACTCCACCCCGCGCGCGGCCGCGGCGGCGATCACCGCCCGCTCGTCCTCGACCTCGACCACCACGTGCGCGCCGGCCGCATCGCCCATCGCCAGCCGGCCGGTGCCGCGCACCACCGCGACCACCTCGGCGCGCCGCCGGGCCAGCTCCCGGCGCAACCGGCGCAGGTGCCGGGCCAGGTCGCCGTGGGCGGCTAGCGCGGTGACGACCCGTTGGCCGGCGGCGGAGGGGCGGGTACCGGTGGCGGCTCGCCGGCGGACCAGCTCGGCCCGCACCGCCGGCGGCGCGACCAGCCAGCCGCAGCCCAGTCCCGGGGTCAGCATCTTGGACACCGTGCCCAGGTGCACGACCACGTCCGGCCCGAGTGCGGCCAGCAGCGGCAGCGGGGCCACGTCGTAACGCAGTTCCCCGTCGTAGTCGTCCTCGACGATCAGCAGGCCGTCCCGGCGGGCCCGATCGACCAGTTCCACCCGCCGCGCGGCGGACAGCCGGGCGCCCAACGGGTACTGGTGGGCGGGGGTGACCATGACCGCGGACACCCCCTCCGGGATGGCGTCGACGACGATCCCGTCGGCGTCGACCGGCACCCCGACCAGCTCACGGCCGGCCGAGCGCAGGGCCGACGCTCCGCCCGCGTACCCGGGGTTCTCCACGGCCACCGGGACGCCGGCCGGCAGCACGGCACCGATCTCGGCCAGGGTCGCGGTGCTGCCCGCGGTGGCCAGCACCAACTCCGGGTCGCAGGGCAGGCCCCGGTGCCGCAGCAGATGCTCGACCACCGCCGCGCGAAACGGCGGCAGACCTTCCGGATCGGACGCCCGCTCGACCGGGGCGTCCGCCGCGTCGCGCCAGGCCCGGCGCCACATCCCGCGGTCCAGCACCGCCAGGCACGGCACTCCGGCCCGCAGTGACAACACCGGCCGAGGGGTTCTCGGCCCCGGGAGCGAGGCGGGCACCGGCCGGGACGCGGATGGGATAACGGCACCCGGCGCCGGCACGCCGACCACGAACGTGCCGCTGCCCCGTCGGGTGGCCAGCCATCCCTCGGCCAGCAGCTGGTCGTAGGCGGCGGCGCAGACGGTGCGGCTCAGCTCGAGCTGGGCCGACAGGCTCCGGGTGGACGGCAGGCGGTCGCCCGGGCGCAGCACGCCGGCGATGGCGGCGGCCCGCAGCCCGTCGGCCAGTTGGCCGGCCAGGGATCGGGGCAGGCGCCGGTCGATCGGTAGCGGCGGCAGGTCCACCAGTGGCCTTTCGAAATGACGGGGAAGTGGCCCTCGCAGGATGCCACTGGACCGGTCAGGGTGACAGTCGTGAGTACTGCCCCGCCCGCCGGCACCCTGGCCCCGCTGTCCGCACTGTCCCCCACTCCTCGCAGCACGATCCGGCGGGGCGCCGGACGCGCCCGCACCGACCGGTCCGAGTTGTACGCGGTGCTCGACGAGGGCTCGATCTGCCATCTCGGGGTGGTCGTCGACGGCGCCCCCGTGGTGCTGCCGACGGTCTACGGCCGGGTGGACGACACCCTCTACCTGCACGGTTCGACCGGCGCCCGGTCACTGCGCGGCGCGGCGGCGGGCGAGCCGATCAGCGTGACCGTCACCCTGGTCGACGGGGTGGTGCACGCCCGGTCGGTCTTCCACTTCTCGATGAACTACCGATGCGCGGTCGTGCACGGGGTGGCCCGTCCGGTCACCGACCCGGACGAGCGGCTGCTCGGGCTGCGCGCGATCGTCGAGCAGGTGGCCCCGGGCGCGTGGGACCACGCCCGCTCGCCTAACCGCAAGGAGCTGGCGGCGACCGCGGTACTGGCGCTGGACCTGACCGAGTCGAGCCTGAAGGTGCGGTCCGGGCCGCCCGGGGACGACGAGGACGACGTCCGCGACCGCCCGGGGGTCTGGGCCGGGGTGGTGCCGGTGCACACGGTCGCCGGGGAGCCGCAGCCTTGCCCGACGGTCCCGTCCGGCGTCCCGCTGCCGGCTCACTTGCACTGATCGGACGGGCTGGCGCCAGGACCCGGAAATGAAAGGGGACCCCCGCACCCGCCAGAGCTCACGGACCCTTGCTGCCTTCCGGCCCTGGGGGGGTTAGTGAGATGGACGCCGCGGGGGTCCGTGGATGAGTCTAATGGGTCCGGGCGATCAGACGAAGTCGTCCCCACTGCCAGGCACGGCGGCCCTGTCCGAGGCGGGTATCAGACGCGCCACGGACCCGCCGGTTGTGCCCGCGCGGCCAACCACACGATGCGGCGAAGAGCACACTGACCTGCACAAATATGTGGTCTTACCAAGGTCTAGAATCGTGATAGGTGGTCCGCGACGAGGCAGAACTCCGCCAGTCCAGCAGTCCGACCTACTTCCTTGGAGACACCGATGAGCATTCACATCCTCGACATCCTGCACCCCAACGCCGCCGACCGGGCCGCGCGTCGTCAGCTCGAGCAGGAGATCGCCGGCTACCAGACCGAGGCCGATCGCCACGACCTGGAGGCCGCCCTCGATCGCTACAGCGACGAGGAGACCCTCGAGATCCGCCAGATCCTGGCCCAGCACGCCGCCTGACCGACCACCGCCACTGGCCGGCGGCAGAGGTTACCCTCACCTTCCTCGAAGCCCGTAGGCTGGCGCCGGCAGCACGCAGCCGCAGTCGACAGGGAGAGTGCATCGGTGATCACCGCTGAACCCTCCCGCCGCGCGGGACACTGAGCCGATGCCCAGCTGGTTCGACGGTCTGCCGTTCGGCATCGCAGTCGCGGCCCTGTTCGTCATCGTGCTGCTGCGGGCCCAGGGCACCTACTGGATCGGCCGGGGCGTCGTGGCCGGCGCGCTGCGCACCCGGCTGGCCGACAAGCTGACCGGCCCCCGCACCACCCGGGCGATCGGCCTGCTCAACAAGTGGGGCCCGCCGGTGGTCACCGTGTCGTTCCTCACCGTGGGTTTTCAGACCGTGGTGAACGCCGCCGCCGGTCTGACCCGCATGCCCTGGCTGCGGTACACGATCGCGATGGTCATCGGCTGCGTGATGTGGGCCTTCATCTACGCCACCATCGGCTTCGCCGCGTTCGACGCGGCCGTGGCCCTGGCCGCGCACTCCCCCTGGCTGCTGGCGGCCGTCCTGCTGCTGATCGTCGCCGTCATCGTGGCCATCGTGCTGGTCCGCCGCCGTCGACGGTCGGCTTCCGCGGCCGGCCCCAGCGCGCAGGACGCCCCCACCCGCCGCCCTGTGTGATCGGCGTACAGCGCCGATTCTGTCCTGAGCCGCCGGACCGATACACTCTCCCGGCGACACCAGGAGGATTCGCCTAGTGGCCTATGGCGCACGCTTGGAAAGCGTGTTGGGTTAACCGCCCTCGGGGGTTCGAATCCCCCATCCTCCGCCCCCTGACCAGCGCAAACGTGGAACGCGCTGGCCCCGGCCCTACGGCCGAACCGGTCCTAGTCTCAGTTCTAGTCTCAGTTGTCATTCTGGGCGGCTCCGCTCGTCCGACCACAACAGCCCGCCGACCTGGTCGGCGACCTGACGACGGATCGGGTCCGTCACATGTTGATACCTGGCCGCCATCGCCGTGCTCGACCAGCCCATGATGCCCATCACCGTGCGCTCAGGGACGCCCAGAACCAGCAGGACGGTGGCCGCCGTATGCCGGGCGTCATGAAGACGACCGTCGCGAACGCCGGCCTCCTTGAGCAGTGCCTTCCAGCGGTGGTAATCCGAGCTCGGGTTCAATGGGGCGCCGACCCTGGAGGTGAACACCCAATCGCCGTTCTGCCAGAGCTGACGCGCCGCCTCCTGCCACCGTTCTTGCTCGACTCGCTGCTCGCGCAACAACTCGCCCAGGGCCGCAGGCAGGCCGACCACCCGCCGGCCGGCGTCGGACTTGGTATCCCCAGCTGCTCGGTTCATTTGGATCCGCTGCGGACACCGACCTGCCGACTTGCCGCATGTTCCACCACAGCCGTGTGCGTAGGTCGGCCGGTGCCGCGTCGTGCGGATGCGCAAGAAACCGGCGTCGAGATCGACGTCGGACCAGGTCAGGCCGAGCACTTCCCCTTGCCGCAGCCCGAGCGCAAGAGCGATCGCCCAGCGGGCACCGTTGGGGTGCGCGCGGGCAGTGCTCATGATCGCCCGCACCTCATCGACGGTGTACGGCTGGATGGGCTCCAACTGGACTCGCGGGGGCCGGGCGAGTGCAGCGACGTTGCGCGCGACGTGACCTCGCCGATGCGCTTCGCCCAGCGCGGTGCGGATCGTCCGGTGCACCTGATGCGCGCGACCCGGGCGGCCGCCATCAGCGACGATCTTGCGATAGAGCCGTTCCAGGTGCTCGGGTTCGAGCCGGTCCAGGCGGTGCTTGCCGATCTCTGGGATCAGGTGCCGGCGCACCGCGACCTGGTAGGCCGAGTAGCTGGTTGCGCGTAAGTTCGGCCGGGCGATGTTCTCCAGCCAATGGTCCAGCCAGGCAGCCACTGTCCATCGCTGGCCGGGTCGTCGAACTTGGCCCTGGTCCCGTGCACGTTCCAGGTCACGGACCTTCTGAACCACGACACCCTTGGTCTTGGCCATGACGTGCCGGCGGTCAATAGAACCGTCGTCGCGGTAGCCGACGGTCACCCTCCCGTGCCAGAAGCCGTCGCTCCCCTGATAGACCGAGGACGCCCGGTTCGGGTTCCGGCTGGTCACGTCACTTGACCTGGGTCGACCGCGCTTCGTCGCGGAGCCGACGGACGTGCTCGCCCAGGCATTCGGCTGGTATCCGACGCAGCCGACCCAAGCGCACGGACTCAATCGCCCCGGACAGGACCAGCCGGTACATCAGGGATCGGCCGATGCCGAGCTGCTCGGCCGCCTCCTCGATCCTCAGCAGCAGCTTTGGCGACGTGTCCTCCTTCGCCGTGATCGTCGTGGCCGGAGCCTCGATCGCTTCCATCACAGTTCCTCCTTCCTACGAGATGGCGCCGTATTCCCAGTGCCAGGGTTCGGGTTTGGACCCGCCGGGTTGGGCCCAGGCGGGGTGGTTCCAGCCGTAGCGGCTGGCGTTGGTGGTGAGCCAGTCGAAGGCCGGCCCGGTTCCGGTGTTGATGCCGCAGCAGGCGCCGATGTCGACGGCTTTGCCCCAGCCGTGGTTGGAGGTGCCGGGGTTGGCGCACAGGCTGCCCTTTTCGAGTCGGCATTGGACTTGTTCGTCGTAGGAGCGGTAGCCGTCGGTGATGCCGATGTCCTGCCCGAACTGGGCTTTGAACGCGGTGTTGAGGTGGTCGAACGCGGTCGCGGCGCCGCATTCAAGTTGCAGGGCCGGCCTGGATGGGACCGGGCACAGCGCGGTCGCGGGGATGCGTCCGTTCTGGTAGCCGCCCCAGGCCGCCGGCCCGGTCGCGCCTGCTCGGTTGGCGGCCGGCTGGCCGCAGGTCGTACCGGCCGCGACCTCGGCGACGACACTCGGCCCTTTGCTCGTAATGGTGGGCGCGGATCCCGTGTTGAGGGCGGCGACGATGTTGGTGGCCTGCTGGTAGCTATCGCGGTAGATCCCGCCGTCGCTGGACGGGGACCCCTGCACCTTCTGCGCCACGGTCCAGGGCGAGACGGTCTGCCAGTTGGCGACGGTCACCATCCGATCGAGGAACTTGCCGGTGGCGGTGGCCGGGTTGATCAGCTGGTCCGGGGTGCCCCAGCCGGTCATGGGCCGTTGCTGGAACAGGCCGATGCTGTCGAGGTTGTTGCCGACCTTGTCGTGCGGGTAGCCCAGCGATTGGCGGGCGACGGCCCGTTCCGAGTCGTTGAGCTGACGTCCTTCGGCGGACCCGACCAGCGTGCTGGTGCCATCGTTGGCGTAGTTGTAGAGGCTGGATTCGGCCAGAGCCGCGGCGACCGCGATGGCCGCGCCGGTCGGACCGAGGCCGCGACCGACGGCGACCCCGAGGACAGTCTTGGCGTTCGCTTCCTGCGCGGGGTCGAGGCCGGGTGCGGTGCCGGTGACGGCGGCAGGTTGGCAGTCGCCGGTGCCGGTGGTGGGCCGGCTGATGGTGTTGATGGTGGCGCCGCGGGCGCCCGCCAACGTGCAGCCGGTGAGCACGACGCCGGCCAGGCCGAGCACCAGCCCACGCATTCGGCGAGAAGGTGCGCTGGTCATGGCGCTTCCACGGTGACGGTGACGACCCGCCAGCCGGCGTCGGTGTAGATCACGGTCAGGGCGAGGGATCCGTTGTTGGTGGCGACGCCGGTGCTGGCCAGTCCAGGTTGGAACGCGCGCATCGCCGGTTCGGTTTCGCGCCGGCTCCCTGGCAGGAGGTCCCGGTTCAGGGTGGGCAGTTGCCTGGCGAGGGTCGGGTCGGCCCACCGGCTGACCTGGTCCTGCCAGGCCTGATCGGAGCCACCGGCGTACCAGGCGTCCACGAACCGCGCCGCGACTTCCAGGGCCGCGGCCTGGTCGGTCTCCGGCACGTACCCGGACGCCGCACCCTCGATCGTGGTCGTGACCGGGACGCCGATCATGACAGGGGTGGTCGACGACCGGGTCCCTGGGTTCCGGCTCGGGTGGTCGGATGGCGTAATGCCGTACTCCCGGTACAGGCAGGCGTCCCGATCCGGACCCTTGACCCACAGCGCGACGCACTCCGCCGGGTTGGTCGGCACCGCGGTCGGCCTGGTCGTCCCGGTGGACGCCGCTACGATGCCCGGCGCCCCGGTTGGGCCGGCCGGCGCTGCAGCGGTGCTGCCGCCCGAGTCGAGGATGGTCTTGGTGAGCAGGGCCAGGGCCAGGGCGGCGAGGACCAGGGCGATGAGCCGGCCGCGGCTGCGGAGGGGCCAGCGCCAGGCGGTGCGTGCGTTCATCGTTGCCTCCTCGGGTCGTCGGCGGCGGGCCAGCGGGTGGTGCGGGTCTCGGGGCGGCCATGGTCGGCCCACGCCGGCGGATCCGGGGGCCGGAACACCGCGGTCTCATCGACCGGCGCGGACACCGGTCGGTCGGTGCGTGCGGGGTGGAACACGCGATCGTCGTCGGCGAGGACCCAGCCGCGGCCATTCCAGACCTGCCGGTGCAGATGGGCGACCGGCGGCCGCCACCCGGTAACCGGCCCAGCCGACTCGGCCGCCACGTGCGGCTCCGGGATCGCAGCAGCAACAGCCGGGATCGCCCGGGTGGGCTCATCCACTGCTCGTCGGCTGGTGACGGCAGGGGTGATCCGGGGGAGGGTCGTGGTCGCCGGCTCGAGAGTGATCGGGCCGGGTGCCGATCCGGCGGTTGGCTTGGCCGGTTCCGGGGTGGTGCGGCGTCGGACGATGGTGACCTGCTCGGGGCGGCTCGGCCGGACCGGCTCGGTCGGCGTGACCGGTTCGGTCGGGTTCTCCTGCGGGTCGCTGACCCGGTGACTGGTCCCGCGGCGCCAGCGGGGCAGTGGAGTGAGCCGGTGCAGGCCGGCCATCGCCCGGCGCCGCTGCTCGGACAGCTGGTGCGGGTTGCCGGTGACGGCGTAGGACAACATGCCGGTGATCCGTTTGATCGGCCGGGTCAGCAGCCACGCGATGACCGAGGCGAGGGCGAGGATGATGACGCCGGAGTTCGGGTCGATCTGGTACCCGGCGAGCGTGGTGGGGCTGAGCATGACCATGGACAGGTAGGTCATGAGGGCGCCGGCCGCGCTGAACATGATCACCACGAGCAGGCTGCTCACCGTGACGCCCAGGACGCGGCGGGCAAGGTGCGGGCGGACCATCATGCCGATGCCGACGAACAGGCCGGCGATCAGGGCGAGCCGCAGCAGCAACCGGGCGGTGAGGACGGCGGTGTAGGCGGCGGCGGGGAACGGTGCGGCGGCTGCGGATGCGGCGAGGGCGCTGAACCCGGCCGCGGTGCGGTTCCCGGCCCGTCCTTGGATGTAGGGGTAGATGGTGGGGCCGGCGTCCTGGATCGCGGAGCGGTACTCGGACTCCGTGGCCGCCAAGACGTTGCCGGGCGGGCCGGGCTTGTTGCTGCGGCCGCAGACCTGCTTGTTGTCCTGGTAGGTGCACCAGACCGCGCCGGCCGGCGCGTTCTGCTGAATCTTGGTCGGGTCGGGCAGTTTGAGGTTGACGGCCTGCCCGTTGAGGAACCGGGCGCCGAGGTCGGCGTCGGGGCCGGTCAGGTTCTGCGAGCCGATCATGCCCTGCTGCCAGTACCGCTGGATGGTGTTGCGCACCAATACTTCCGGGTAGAGCCAGCGCCGCAGGTAGTCGGCATTGACCGGGTCTTTCGGGTCGGGCGTGTACTTGTTCGTGCACGCCGTGCCGGCCACCCTTAACTGGCCTTCGTCGTCGAAGCGCGGTTCATACAGAGCGGTCTGGTCGAAGTCGCAGTGCTGGATCTGCGGCAGGACGTCCGCCGGGAGCCGGCTCAAGACCTGGGTGTCGATGCGTTGCTGGGCGTCGACCAGGGCCTGGTCGGCGCTGCGGATCAGGTCCATCGGCGCCGCGGCCGCGACGGTGACGACGACCAGGCCGGCGGCCGCGGTGGTGACCCGGCGCAACACCTCCGGGAGGTTGCCGCGGATCGCCAACGTCAGGACGGTCAGGCCGAGCATGACCAGGGGCAGCCACACCCACGGCTGGATCAGCACCGCGTACCCGGCGGTCGCGACGGTGCCCATGAAGGTGTCGAGGCTGCTGAACGTGTCCGGGTCGAGGGCGCGGGCCCGCATCCCGGTCGCCCAGGCATCCAAGAGGACGGCGCCGCCGAGGAGCCAGTTCCCCAGCTGGGTGGACTGCGACGCCCCCGAAGCGTCCCAGGGGGACTGGATCCCGACCAGCTGAGTGACGCTGTTGACGCAGCCGGGGTCGTAGGACCACCAGAAGAACCCGGCGTACCCGTGGTCGCCGTAGGCGGTGCCGTCGAACGGCAGGCCGGCCTGCGGATCCAGGAACCCGGCCACTCCGGACCCGGGTGTTTCGGCGGGTGGGGCGAGCCGGCAGTAGTCCGTGGCGTTCGGCACCGACGGTCCGATCGGGTCCGCACCGGCCGGTGGGGCAGCAGCGAAAAGGAGCAGCCCGACGACGGTGGCGATCGCGAGTGGCCGGATCCAGGTCCGGCGTTGCACCAGGTACTCGGGCTGGCCGAAACGCTGCACGACGTACACCGGCCGGCCGAGCCGATGAACCAGAAGGACGAGCAGGAGCAGTCCGACCGCCAGCATCATCACCGAGCCGGGCACACCGAGCAGCCAGCAGCCCAGCACCACCAAGATGGTGACCGTGGTGCGGGGCCGGCGGCGGACGCGGGTCATGACGCGGCCCGGTGGAAGGTTTGGCCGGGGGCGGATTCCAGGGCGGTCCAGAGCCAGTCGAGATGGTCGCCGTCGCGGGCGATCTCGATCAGTTCCTTACAGCCGGCGCCTCCGCGGGAGTAGAACAGGAACTGCCTGGGCACGTCCTCGGCGTCGTCGGTGGGCCGGGGCAGGTCCAGGAGCGCCTGCTCGTAGCCGACGCCGGTCGGGATCTGCACCAGGCCCAATGCGCGGGCGGCGGCTTGCTCGTCGTCCATCCGGCCGAGGAACGCGCCGCCGACGAAGTTGCGCAGCGTGTCGTTGTCGGAGCCGGCCGCCTCCTCCTGCTTGGCGGCGAGCACGGCCAGGTTCTGCTTGCGGGTGTTGCGGGCGAACTCGGTCAGCATCAACCGGCCCGACGAGAGCTGCTCCAGGAAGTGCACTTCGTCCAGGGCCACCCCTTTGCGTTGCCCGGCGGGGAGGCCGTAGACCCACCGCAGGCACAACCACGACGCCAGGTTCAGGATCGCGACACCCTGCCGGGCCTCGTCGCCCCAGTACTCCTGCCCGACGTGCTGATCCGGGAGGGCGATGCCCTTGGTGGAGAAGAACATCAGTTGCCGGTCGAACGCGACCGCCTCGTGCTCGTCGCGTTCCGGGAACAGCAGCGACGGCAAGGGTTCGTGCCGGATCGAGTCCAGCAGCTCCGCCGTGGTCAACGCCACCTGCCGATGCTCCGTCCGGGACTGCCGCAGCGCCTCGATGACCAGACCGGGATGCTTGGGCCGGCCGGCGAACGGCCCATCCGCCGCATCCACCAGCGTCGCCGCCAGCAGCAACTCCGTCGTGACGTGCGGCGCCTGATCACCCCGCACCACCAGCGACGCCGGCAGGACCTGCGTCAGGGAGTCCACGGTGAGCCGGCGGCGGGCGGCCTGCGCCCGCACCCGGGCCCGCTGCAACCACCGGTCCCGCAGTCCCTCGACCAGCTGCTGGTCGAGATCGTCCAGAGTCACCGTGCCAAGGTCGGCGGCATCGACGCCCAGCGCTGCCAGGTCCGCGTCTTCCAGGTCGGCCAGATCCTGGATGGTGAAATCGTCCGGGTGGGGTTCGGCCACCAGCCGGTACGTGTTCAGGGAGCCGGGGTGCCCGTTGACCAGGTCCAACGCCCGCGCATGCGAGCGCAGAGGAGCGGTGCGGGCCAGGCGGCCGAGGCGGCCGGCGGGGTCGACGCACGTCCACGGGATGCCGGCGGCGCCGGTCTTGCCGATGACAACGCCGATCAGGGTCGACTTGCCGCCGCCCAGGCCGGCGACGATCGGGTAGTAGCCGGCGACATCGAACCGTTCCATGTTGGCCCACAGGTCGTACATCACCGGGGTGCGCCCATCGAGCACCGCGCGGGCGATGTTCCACCCGGTCCGATCCCCGGCCGTGGAGGTGATCGCGGCGCCACCCGCGGCGACGGCCCGGACCGGGAGGTCGCGGCGGTGGGCGCGGATCCGGACCGGTTCCCCGGGCAGGAACTCCCGGGCCAGGTCGTGCTGCCCGTAGGTGTGCTCGATCTGCACCCGCCGCGCATACGCCGTGACCACCCGCTCAACGTTCTCCAAGCACTCGGTTTCACTGGTGCCGGAGACGGCGAGGCGCCACCAGCCGCGGGCGCGGCTCGCCGACAAGTCCTGGGTGTCGGACAGTTCCGCCTCGACCTGCAGGGCCAGGTCGTGTTGCTCCCGCAGCGCGGTGGGCGGGTCCTGGTCGTGTTCGACCTGGTAATGCTTGGTCTGCGACGTGATCCGGGACATCACCCGCCGCAGCTGCTCCCGCACCTCGTGGTCGTGCCGCACGAACACGTGCGCGGACCACTCCAGCGGGATGCCCAACTGGTCGGGGATCGCCATCCACGGCAGATCCACCTGGGGGATCGTCATCGGCTGCATCCGGCCCACCGTCAGGATCGCGACATGCCGGGACAGGGTGCGGCCGTCGACCATGCCGGTGACGCGCAGCGTGGTGGCGAAGGGTTCCGCGGTCCAGGACACCTGGTCCAGCAGACCGGCCAGATCCCCGGCGTCCCAGTCGGTCACGTCCGGCTCCGACCGGAGTCGTGGTGCGGGGAAGCCGAGGTGGGTGGAACGGTGCAGCAGCCACGCCATCTGCCCGGCCGTGACCGGCCGGCCCCGCATCCCCGGCCGCGCCATCAACGTGTCCAACGCCGCCAGCTTGCCCTGCTGGGCGTTGAGTTCCCGGGCCAACGGCCGCCACGACCGGGGCAACAGCCCGGCGGCGAGCTGCGCCAGCGGGGAGCGGTGCAGATAGTCCACGCCCAGGTAGACCTGCTTCTCGGCCAGGTGCTCACCGAGGAATTGCCGCTGCTCCCCGGCGAGCAGGTCCGGCCAGCACGGCAACGGCACCGCCCCGAACGCGGCCTGCCGCTGCGTGACCAGTTGGTGGTGGGCCTGCGCCCACTCCCGCACCGGGAACGGCACCTGGGTGCCGCGGATCCGCACCGACTGCCCCGACAACCCAGCCAACACAGCGGCTTGGTTCAGGATGTGCTGCTCACGGTCCCGGTCCGGCCGGAACGACCACGGCACCGGATCCAGCCGGTACCACGCCGTCCCCGTGTTGCCGGTCAGGGTGACGTGGCCGACGACCTGCCGGGTCCGCAACGGCAACCGTGCCGCCGCCGGCTCCCAGGCCTTCGCCCACCCCGGCGCCTTCGCCGGGCGCATCTTCGGGGACTGCTTGTCGGTCTTGGGGTTTCGGTCATGCCGCATCGGAGATCACCGCCCGGGAGGGGTCGAGACCGAGCCGTCGGCCCATGGCCGGCCGGGCCGGCTCGGAGGGAATGCTGAGCAGGCCGGGTGGGTGTCGCCGATCGGCGTTCACCGCGTCGGTCAGGACGAACGTGAGACCGACCCAGGACACCGTCGAGGTGGTCGGCTGCTCGTGCGGGGAGTGGCGGGGGGTGCCAAGTTCGGCCCACAGCACCGCCGGCAGCGTCGACAACGGCCGTTCGTCGTCGATCCGCTTGCAGACCCACCCCGTGATGCCGATGGTGATCATCAGCGTGTAGAGCATGGTCCAGAAGCTGACTTCGACGAAGCGGGCGAACACCCAGCCCACCGTCAAGAACACGAGGAAGCCGACGCCGTAGGCGACGTACCGGGTCGCCGGCCACGGAAACGACACCCTCGGCGGCCCCAGCCACCGCGCATCGACCCGGCGCAGCTCATCATCGGTACGGATCCGCATCACGCTCACCCACCCGTCGTCGGCGTCACGGTGGACGGGGCACCCGGCGTGGCCAGGCTCGGGATGAACAGCTTCGCCAGCCAGTACCCGACATCCAGCGCGGAGCCGGAGAACGCGATCCCCAGCACCATGAGCCCGATCAGCGACAGCCCGACGACGCTGACCACCCGGGAGTGGTCCCCGCGGCGGGACGCCATCAGGATGACCAGGCCGATCACGATCAGGATCACCTTGACCGCGTTGTCCCGCAGCCAGTTCCCGATCCCCGACGTGTCCACCGCCACCGGCGCCGCCAACTGGATGATCTCCGTGCGGAGACCACCATACAATCCGCCCATCTCGCATCTCCCTTTGTCGGGGCGACCCGAGGGGTCGCCGAATAGACCCACCGGGTCGGTGGATCTCGAATGTGTGTCGTGGTCGTGCTCGTCGTGCTGGGTGGGTGCTGCTCCGGGGGCGCTGATTGTTCAGTCGGGGCTACGCGCGTCAAGGGCGCTGCGCGTCGCTGCGCGATGCCCTGCGGGCACCCTTGACCCGCTACGCCCCGACCGATTCGGCGCCGCAGTCGGAGCAGCCCCCAGAATCGGCGTCGCCGGTTCCGCCCCGTCGTCCGGTTCGGCCGCCGTCGCGGTCAGTCGGTCGCGGGCCGGCCGTCGGCCAGTCGGCGTGGGCAGATCGAACAGCGCCAACTGCCGGCGCCTGCCACTCATGTCCGGCACCAAATCTCGATGCGGCTGCTGCCGGCCGTGCCGGTCCAGGACCGGTAGCCGTTGATCTCGTCATCCCGCTCGACCAGGCCCAACAGGCCGGCCCACGCTTCGCTGAGCCTCATCCCGGCGGCGGGGTCGTGGTCGTTCGGGCCGCCCGGGAAGCCGATGACGTCGCCGCGGTCGAAGCCGTTGACCTCCCGCAGATACCAGTGCATCGGCCCGCAGCCGTGCCGGCCACCGAAATCGTTCATCGTCGCGGTGATCGCCTCATTCAGCGCCTTGACCAGCACCGACCCGTGCCCGTCCAACGCCAGTCTCGTCACGGTCATGTCCGCGCCTCCTGTCGCAGGAACTCCAACGCCGCCAGATGGTCGGCGTGCTCGTACGCGGCCAGCAGCGCATCCCCCGGGTTCGTGTAACCCAGCCCCAGGAACCGCCACTCACCGACCACCGGAACCGGCTCGTCATCACCGGCGCCGCCGGCCAAGGTCTCGTCGTCCCACAAGCCCGGCTGTGAATCGGGCGCCGGCCACTCCATGTCGTCGGCGTCATCAGGCGCCGCCGGTGCGCACTTCTCGGCCCGGGCGGCGCGCCAGTCGCGGCGGGCCTGCCGCAGGGAGCCGAGGGTGACCGAGAACCGGCGCGACTTGGTCGTGAAGTGCCCGCGGAAGCCGAGCATGTGCACCCACCGCAGCAGACCGTCGTACCCCGGCAGCGCCGAGAGTTGCTCCGCGGCCAGGATCATCGCCGCGACGTGGGGTCGTAACCCGGCCTGCCGGGCGATCAGCGCGGTCCGGACCCTGGAGTCCAGGCCGAAGTCCTCCGCGGCCTTCGTCGCGTACTTCGCGATGTACGCCGCGACCATCCCCGACGTCACCGGACCGGCACCGTCATCGACAACACCGTCGGCGCAGTGCTCGTCGATCCCGTGTCGGAGGGGGCGGATGTCGATCTGGTCGCCGAACCCGAGCTGGACCGCGTGGTCGCCGAGGGTGGCGGTGACCGTGGCGTCGGCGACGGCCTGCCGCACCGCGGCCGTGAACAGCTCGTCGGGGACGGTGACCGGGGCGGGTGGGTAGCCGTCGCCGGTGCCGTCGAGGCGGATGATCGCGTGGAAGTGTACGATCCCGCGTTTCTGGAACTCGGCGACCTTGGCGTAGCTGAGCCGCAGCTGTCGGCCGAACGCGGCCTCGCTCATGCCCAGGCCGGCGGCGAGCCGGCGGCGCAGGGAGATCATGAAGCGGCGCCACAACTCCGGGGAGCGCCAGTTGAACGCGACCGCGGCGAGGTACTGGTAGCAGGCCGGGCAGATCGGTTCCCCCAGCTGTGGATCATCGTCGGCATGAGGATGGGCACAGGTTCGTCCCCGGCCGTGCACGCACAGGTCACCGGCGCGTCCGGTCCGGCCTCCGCTGGCGCTCCGGCCTGCCCTCCCGCGCCCACACGTCGCGCCATGAACCGGACCGAACCCGGGACCGGTCACCGTCAGGAACCACATCGGATGCGACGCGACCTGTTCGGGGACGCCTTTGGTCCCGCCGGCGGTCCCCGCATGCAGCAGATGCCAGACGTCCCCCTTGTACTCCCGGCTGCACGGCGGGCACACCGACCCGCGGCGATTGCCGCAGCGGATCAACAACGCACAGTCCGGTTCCGTCCGCGTCGAGAACAGCACCTCACGACCCGATGCGCCGTCCCGGTAGCGTTGCCCGGCGACCCGGACCGGGCGGTGGCAGAACCCGGCGCCGCGGACCTGCCGCCGCCACGCCCGGAACTCCGGCGACACCAACCGCCGCATCACCTCCCGGGCCGTGGCCTCGTCGACCTGCCCGTCCTGCACCATCACCCGCGCCGCCGGCACCACCACCGCCGACGTCAACACCGCGCCGGTCATTGCGGATCACCGCCATCGACAGCGAGCAAGGCCGGGTCAGCCACAGGGGCGGGGTAGTCGAGGGTCTGGGCGTGGATCTGCTCGTCGGCGACGTAGGCGGCGCGGACCCGCACGGGTTCCCGGATGCCCTCCACGGTCACGTAACCGACGCCGGGCCGGCCGGCCGGGATCCGATCCGCCAGGGCACCCATCTGATGCATCCCGTCGCCCAAGACCATGTCGACCTGACTCGGGGTGTCCAACCGCAAAGCGATCTTCGTGGGGAACAGCGAGCGGAAGCTGACGACCTCCTTCCGCGGATCCTGCGCGGCGGCCAGGACGACGACCGCAGCCGCTCGGCCGCGGGCAAGCAGCGCCGAGATCGCCGCGGTTGCCCGGGTCCGCAGCTTGGTGTGGGGCTCGTACGCGGTCAGGGTGGACAGTTCGTCGACGATCACCAGGACCAACGGTTCATCGACCGTGGGATGGTGCATGCGGGTCACACCGGCCAGCCGGGCGCACCGGGCGTCCATCACCATCACCGCGTCCTCCAACAGCTCGACCATCGCGGCCGTGGTTTCGCAGGCGAACCGGGTGAACAGGGGCCGGCCGAACGCCAGCTCCATCCCGCCCTTCGGGTCGACCGCCCACACCTGCACCACCCCGGAGTGGATCGACCGGGACAGCCCACGTAGGACCGACCAGATGACCGACCCCTTTCCGGCGCCCTGGACCCCGGCGACGAACACGTGCGTGCCCAGCAGCCGCAGCACCCACGGCCGGCCGTCCTCCCGCACCCCGATCTCGATCTGGTCGACCTCGTCAGTGGCCGGGATGGGGCGGGCCGGCAAGATGTCGGCCAGGGCGTCGTCGCGGATCACTTCCAGCCACAGCCGGCCCGGCTTGTCCGCCCACACCCGGGCCAGATGCCCACCCAGCGACGACGCGAGTTCCGGACACGCGCGTTCGTAGTCGGCCAGGGCCTGGCCGGTGACCATCCGCAGCAGCAGCCGGTCAAAAACATCACCGACCTCGACGCGCAGCAGGTCCGGGTGCAGGGTTCGGCCGTCGAGTTCCTTCGTCAGGCCGCACAAGTCGCTGACTCGGGTCCAGTCCCGCCGATACCGCGACCCGGTCTGCGCCCGCCGCAACGGTCGAGAGACCAGCCGGGCGAACAGGTCCGGACGCAGCCCGCGAAGGCCGGCCACGCCGATCAGTGCGAGACCGAGGACCAGGACGCCGACCAGCCAGCCGCCGACCAGCACCACGCCGGTCACGAGCAGAGTGGCGCCGAGCAGCCAGGGCCGGCGCAGCAGCCACCACAGGAGTGCTCCGGCGGCGATGACGGCCGTGACGAGCGATTCCCACAGCTCGTCGACCAGGGACGGTTCGGACGACATGACTATGCCGCCTTCCCATCACCCGATGAGCGGCCGGCGGTCCAGGGCTCGACCCGGCTGGCCTTGAACGACACCCCGTGCCGGTCGCCCATTTCCCACGTCCGCGCCGACAAGTCCCGGAAGCGGACGCGGGTGCCTATCTCGATCCCCGACGGCTGACCCACCACCCGCACCGTCAACTGCTCCGGTCGCTCGCCGGTCAGCACCGCCATCACATCCACGTCGAACAGCGGCACCCCCGACGACTTGTCCAGCACCTGGACCTTCGTCTCGAAATCCATCACCCCCCGGATCCCGCCCACGATGAACGTCATCCCGTCCGTGTCCACCCGAAACTGCATAACTCCTCCACTCGTCTAGAGCTGTACCCGGATGAGTTCGGACAGTAACACTCACCTAGAGGAGTTACAAGAGGTGCCGACAGAGTTGTGGCGGTCGTCAGATCACTTCGCCGGGAACCGGTACTCCAAGACGTACGCAGGCGCAGCCTTCACGGTGTCGCAGACCTCGACGGGAAGCCCCGAGAGGTCGAAAGCGGTTCGCACCAGCGTGATGACGGGCGTTCCGGGAGGCAGTTCGAGTCGGCGGCGTTCGTCGACCGTCGGCATGCGCGCTCCGACCTCCTCGACGAACTCCCCGAGCACGTGGCCCGTCTCTTCCAGCCGCGCATAGATCCCGCCCGGACCTGAGTCAACGGCCTCGATTGCGGTACCTGCACCGACTGACACCGGTATATAGGACACTGCCAGCTCAACCGGACGAGCGTCGGCCAAGTACCTTCGCGACCGTCTGATGACAAGATCCCGAGTGGACATCCTGAGCCGCTCCACCACGAACGAGGGAGCCTCCGAGATCCTGCTGACCTCGATCTGGTCCACCGATGCTTCGTACCCACTGGTCTCGGCCTCTGCGATGAAGGCTGCTTTGCCTGCTTCCCGCTTCCGCCGTGAAAACCGATCCGAGGCGAGCCGGCGAACTGGGGGAGCTGTCCGGACGAAGACCCCACGACCATGCTCGGCGACCACAAGTCCCTCGGCCCGAAGCTCCTGGATCGCCTGGCGGACCGTCATCCGGGCAACCCCGAGCCGCTCCATCAGCACAGACTCGGAAGGCAACTTCGAGCCCGGCGCCGCATCACCCGAGGCGATGGCGGCTCGAAGCGAATCGGCGATCTGCCGGTAGGGAGCACGATCACTGTGCCGATCGATCGCATCGAGCTGGTCGATCATCGCTCCTCCACTCGTCTATTCGTGTCATCATCGCAGGATCAACCCACACGAGGAGAGAGTGGTTCATGCCTGGCACCCAGCCGCACTCTGTATCGGTCGCCGGAGTCGTGCTCAACGATGCCGGCCAGGTGCTCATGGTCAAACGACACGACAACGGACACTGGGAACCCCCGGGCGGGGTCTTGGAACTCGAAGAAACCTTCGAACAGGGCGTCTATCGCGAGGTACTGGAAGAGACCGGCATCCGAGTCTCGGTAGGTCCCCTCACCGGCGTCTACAAGAACATGACCAGGGGGATCGTCGCCCTCGTCTTCAGGTGCGCTGTCGAGGCCGGCCAAGCGCGAATCAGCGACGAAGCAACCGAGGTTGCCTGGCTAGAGCCCGCCGACGCCCTGGCTCGCATGACCCCGGCCTACGCCGTGCGTGTCAACGACGCCTTGCCGGGTAGCGACATCCCGCACGTCCGGGTCCACGACGGAACCCACCTGGTTGCTTCGTGAGGACTTTCTCTACTCTTTCAAGACATGTCACCGGACAAGCGAAGGCGCCCCTCTTGCCACTTGTCGAATCCGAGAACCAGGAAGGCTACGGCCGCACTCGACAGGATGCCTGCGAGAAATAGGCCCCGGTCTGTTGCCTGCTTCGTCGCGTCGGTGGTAACCGTATACGAAGGACTTAACGATGAGATGCCAGTCCCTATTCGTTCCGACTTATCCTGCGCGGTTGAATTCGGATCCCTCAGCTTCGATTCCCAAACCAGCTTTGCTGGATCTGCAAGAACGGGCTGCGATTCGACATGGCCCTCCAAGCCGACTCTGGCGTCAATTCCGACCGATGCAGTCAAGTCCGAAGGGGTCCTCACGATGGCGCCGCTGCCCCCTTGGACGACCAGGCAACTCGACCCGTAGTCCGCGCTCACTGTCGGGAGAGAGACGAACGAGTTGGTGCGCAGATCCGAATACCACGAAAATTCTCCCGTAACGCCAATGTCGACACTGACCGTCCCATGTGGCTCTATATTGAATTTTGCTAGAGCAACCTGTGAGTAGCGGGAGTCCTTGGTGTAGTCTGATGTCTCAAGTTGAGAAACGCCGCTGTCATCGCAGCTCTTGGGATGTGCGATCAATACGGAATCGCTAAAACGGCCCTGATACCCTTCAATTTGAGAAACCATGCGCATTTTCCCCGAGGCCAGTACATCAACGTCGAACGAGATCTTCTCTTCTGTCGGGTTCTGTGCTTGTATAGTAACGACCGCGGCCCCAACGGGGCGGTCGACAGAAGTCGTCGACCAGCCGTCAATCTCGTGCTTGGAACTCAAGTTGTTCACCGACACACCTCTTAGAATTTCAACTCGAGCAACCACCGGCACGTCTGTTCGGCCAGTCAATACAGTAATCGACCCTGCGCTTGAGGATCGGGGTGGAGAACTACTGCTTCGCTCGAAGAGAAGGACTCCGAGGCCCGCACAGGTGCTCGACGCGATGATCATGATCATCACCACCACTTGACTCTGCTTTAGGTCCTTTCTTGATTCCGCGATAGGCCGGTGCCCGTCAACCAACGTTTTCCAGGCCCACTCGACGAACAACCCGCCGGTCAGGGCCGCGAAAGTCGTGCCCAAGTGCGTAAACCAAGTGGCGGTGCTGCCAAGCTCCCAAGGAAGTACGTCGTGAGCCAGATAGCAGAAGACGATGGCGGAGGCGCACCCGGCAGCGGCGCGGGCGCAGCAAAGTGGCAGAAATGCAACCGTCGTAGACTTCCATCCAACGCCATCGAAGGTTCCGAGATCGAATAACGAAAGGACGATTGCCCCGGCGATCATGGACACTGCGAGTATTACTCCGGCGACCGGAAACTGCTGTGACTGAACTGATAGAGCGAACGAATTCCATGCCTTTCCGATAACGCCGAGCACGCCGAAGGTTGCGACAATAGCCAGGAGGTTCGCGCAAATAACTATGGCGACGGTTGCGGCGCTCGCATGGTCTGCCGCTGTCGTCGTATCTGGATCTCCACTGTTACCGGGGCCCAAACTGGCGGCAGCTGTCATTGCGCGAATCCCGCTCCTGGCCGAGGTTGGAATTGCCTAATTGCTCCAGGGTATAGAGTTCGGCATATCACTGAATAGGCAGCCAACTTAGCCCGTGGGTAGTTGTCTTCGCGTCGCGCTCGCATACTCCTAAACCCCCAATAGAAATACTTTCCGATCCGGGACGGCAGCCGGTCGCCGTGAGTGAGCTTTAAGGCTTGAGGCATCATACTGGTCCGGTCCTGATCCCCGCATACCCGAGCCCCCTAAGACCGCACCCATGGTCTGTGACTAGACCCAGAGCTTGTTGGCTGGTAACAAGCACCCAGCGCACAACTCTGCGGGACGTGTCAAACCCCGTTGCCGCACATAGCTTCCGTATCTTGGCAGCAACTGGGGGGGGTCACGGGCTGCCACAGCAGCGGTGGCGCCCACGGGCGACGACGCGAGCACCGAGAAGTCACCGCGACCAACGCCGACTTCCGACGAATCGCGGCGGTCCTCGACGTCGCCACGAGCGAGGATGACGGAAAAGACGTTCACCCTGTCGGGTGATCCGCGTTCGCATCGAAGAGCACCGGCCCGAGGTTTCGATGCCCGCACCGAGCCGCATCCAGCCAGGGACGACCGGGCCCCGTTGCAACGAGTGACGGAAGCGGGCGTCCATGCTGATTGAGGAAGTGGTGAGAGCCGACTGAATACGTCACATATGGCGTGGCCTACCCGCCCGGTTCCCCCCACGGTTCCCCGGTCGAGGTACGACAGCCCACCCAATCGAGGGAATGCCTCAACGGGGCTCGACGGTGTTCACTTGGACATAGCATCAACCGAGGGGGCGTTGTCGTGTACCACCAGCCGGCCATTCCAGCTCCCCACGGGATCTCTCCCAGCGGCGTGCGAACCTGGAAGATCGGCGGAGTCGTTATCGGCATCGTCGCAGGTGCTGCGCCCTTGCTGCTCCAGCTCTCCTCACGGCGAGGAACACCCGTCCTCGGTGTAGGGATAATTCTCGATATCGTTGTGAACGCTGCGCTCTGGCTATTGCTTTACTGGGCGATCTTTGGCATTGCGAACGCCATGGTCAAGAGGAAAAACGCAGCTCAGGACCGCCGCAACTGGGAATGGCGGGCCCAGCAGTACGCCCAGTGGCAGGCCAGCCAACAATTCGCAGCATGGCAGGCGCAACAGCGACACCCACAAACTCAGGAGCGGGTGTATGTCGATCCTAGATACGCAGGATGGCCGCACGCGACTCCACCGGCCACACATAGGACCAACGGTCGGACGCGCGGATTCTAACCGCCCCGGCGGCTCATCGTCGCTGGTCTCACCCCGCTGCACCAAGGCCTCGTCGTCTCAGTTCGGGTCTGCCCCGAGTTCAGTTGACACCTGACCTCTGAGGTTTCGGCCTCAGACGGAAGGATGTCTTTCGTGGCTAAGCCCTATCCCAAGGAGTTCCGCGACGACGTCGTGGCCGTGGCCCGCAAGGGCCAGGCGACGCTGACGCAGATCGCGAAGGACTTCGGCATCTCCGAAGGCTCGCTCGCGAACTGGATGAAGCAGGCCGACATCGAGGACGGTCGCCGTCCCGGTCTCACCGACGTCGACCGTGCTGAGCTTCGCGAGTTGAAGAAGCGCAACCGCCTCCTCGAGCAGGAGAACGAGGTCCTGCGTAGGGCAGCGGCCTACCTGTCGCAGGCGAACCTGCCGGGAAAATAGTCTTCCCGCTCGTCCGAGAGATGGCTGCGACCGGCGCCCCGATCAGGGTGCCGGTCGCGGTGACGTTGCGGGTGCTCGGCCTTTCGCGGGCCGGGTACTACAAGTGGCTCAGCGACCCCGTATGCCAGCGGGACTACGACGACGCCCACCTCATCGACAAGCTCTACGACCTCCATGGCGACGATGCGACGTTGGGCTACAGGTTCCTCACCGACGAGCTCGAAGACGAGCACGGCATCCAGGTCGGGGAGAACCGGGTGCACCGCCTGTGCCGCATCGCCGGCATCACTGCCAGCCACCACAAGAAGCGCTCCAAGACCGGCTCGACCGGCCCCGCGCCACACGACGACCTCCTCGCGGTCGTCGACGAGCACGGCGTCGTACGTCACGAGTTCCTCGCCGACGCCCCGAACAAGGTGTGGCTGTGGGACATTTCTGAGCACCCCACCCGCGAAGGCAAGCTCTACATCTGCGCGATCAAGGACGTGTGGTCGAACAAGATCGTGGGCTACTCCATCGACTCCCGGATGAAGTCGTCCCTGGCGCGGGCCGCGATGCGCAACGCGATCGCGCTCCGCAGCCCGGCCGGGACAGTCTGTCACTCCGACCGAGGCGGTCAGTTTCGTGCCAAGCGGACCCAGCGGCTGCTGGCGAACAACGACCTGGTGGGGTCGATGGGCCGCTCCCACGGCGCCGGCGACAACGCCAGCATGGAGAGCTTCTTTTCCCTGCTGCAGAAGAACGTCCTGAACACCCGCCGTTGGGACACCCGCGACGACCTCCGCCTCGCGATCGTCACCTGGATCGAAACCAAGTACAACCGACGACGCCGCCAGCGGGCCCTCGGCAAGCTCACCCCGGTCGAGTTTGAGATGATCTACAAGGCCGCAGAAGCGGCCTGACTAATGCAAACCCCGAGTGTCAACCAGACCGGGGGCAGACCCTTCTAGTCTCAGTTATCTCTGTTCGCGGCTGTCCACGCAGGTCTTTCAGTAATAGTTCTGCCTGGTCAGGGCCTATGAGGACCGCCAGCAGACATGCGTTCGCCGACTTGGAAAGCGTGTTGGGTTAACGCCCTCGGGGGTTCGAATCCCCCATCCTCCGCCCCTGTGACCAGCGCAGACGCACGTTCGCGCTACGTCTGCCCACCGCCACTATGGTCCGCGGCCGTTGGCGTGGGCGGGGGATGGCCAAGCCGTCTCTGTCAGGCACCGAACGGTCACGCTGCTGGGGCGAGCGCTGCGGCGATCAGAGCGCGGGCCGCCTGCTGCGCAGCGCGCGGGGCCTCGGGATCCGCGGCGAGCGCCCCGTCCGCAAGGCCACCGTCGAGCAACAGCGCCAATGACCTCGCCAGCGTGTCCGGATCGTCGGCACCTGCCCGTGCGGTCAGGTCGCGCAACCAGGCGAGCACGGCCCGCTTGTGCGCGACGGTGCGCACGTGCACGGGCGTGCCGGGCACGGCCTCCGCGGCAGCGTTGATGAATGCGCAGCCCCGGTAGCCGTCCCGGCGGCAGGCCGTTCCCAGGGCGTCGAAGAGCCCGACCAACTGGTCCGCGGGGTTGGAGCCGGCGGCTTCGGCGGCCGCCTGGAGCTGACCGGTCCAGATCCCGTCCACCTTGTCGAGGTAGGCGAGCACGAGCTCGTCCTTGGCCGGGAAGTGCTTGTAGAAGGTCGCCTTGGCGACGCCGGACTCAGCGATGATCAGGTCCACACCGACCGCTCGGATACCACGGGCATAGAACAGGCGGAAGGCTGTCTCGAGGATGCGTTCGCGGGCGGGAGAGGCGGTCACCACTTGATGGTAGACAGATCTGTCTGCTACTGTCCATGGGATCGGCAGACAGACCTGTCTACGGTCTCGGAACCCTCTCGAAGGGCATCTCATGAAGATCGCAGTTCTCGGTACCGGCATGGTCGGGAAGGCGATCGCCGGCCGTCTGCACGAGCTCGGCCACACCGTGGTGATCGGCACCCGCGATCCCGCGGCCACCCTCGCCCGAACCGAGCCCGACGGCATGGGCAACCCGCCGTTCTCGGCCTGGCGCGCGGCTCACGAGAGCGTGGCCGTCGCCACTCTCGCCGATGCAGCGGCGAGCGCCGAGCTTGTGGTCAACGCCTCCTCGGGCGCGGTCTCGCTCGACCTTCTCGGCCTCGCCGGAGCAGACAACCTGGCCGGCAAGGTGCTGGTCGACATCGCCAACCCGCTGGACTTCTCCCACGGGTTCCCGCCCACCCTGTTCGTCAAGGACACCGACTCCCTGGGCGAGCAGATCCAGCGCGCCTTCCCCGAGACCAAGGTCGTCAAGACCCTCAACACGCTGAACGCCTCGTTGATGGTCGACCCGAAGTCGCTCGGTGAGTCCTCGTCGATTTTCGTCTCCGGCAACGATTCTCAAGCCAAGGCCACCGTGGTTTCTCTCCTCCAGTCCTTCGGGCACGACGACGTCATCGACCTCGGCCCGCTCGAGACCGCGCGGGGTACCGAGATGCTGCTACCCATCTGGTTGCGGCTGATGGGCACCCTGGGCACCGGCACGTTCAACTTCAAGATCGTCCGCTGACGATGAACGCCCGCGACCTCATGGGCGGCAAGACCGTGCTGGTCACCGGCGGCACCGGCGGGATCGGGCTGGCCGCAGCCACCGGTCTCGCCGGACTCCGCGCCCGCGTGGGGATCGTGGGCCGCTCGGCCGCCCGAGGCGCGGCCGCGGCAGACGCCGTACGAAGCAAGGTGCCCTCGGCGCAGGTGGACGTCTTCGAGGCGGACCTGTCCGCCCAGTCCGAGGTACGGCGCCTGGCCGCTGAGGTCAAGGCGACCTACTCGCGGCTGGACGTGCTGGTGAACAACGCAGGCGGCTACTGGTCGCACCGTCACGTCACCGCGGACGGCCTCGAGCACACCTTCGCGCTCAACCACCTCGCCCCATTCCTGCTCACCCACGAGCTGCACGACCTGCTCGTCGCCAGCGCTCCCGCTCGGGTGGTGACCGTGTCCTCGGGGGCGCAGGCCATGGGGCGGATCGACTTCGACGACCTTCAGGGCGAGCGGTCCTACAACGGCCAGCGTGCCTACAACCAATCCAAACTCGCGAACGTGCTGTTCACCTATGAGCTGGCCCGCCGGCTCGAAGGCACCGGCGTGACCGCGACCGTGCTGCACCCGGGCGTGGTGCGCACCTCCTTCGGCCAGGAAGACAGCGATCGATGGATGCGGCTGGTGCTCCCCCTGGTGAGGCCCTTCATGAAGACCCCCGACCAGGGGGCCGCGACCCCGATTTACCTGGCGAGCTCCCCCGAGGTCGACGGCGTGAGCGGTGCCTACTTCGCCCACCAACGGACGAAAAAGTCGTCAAAGGGCCAGCTACGACCGCGACCTGGCCCACCGGCTCTGGGAGGTCAGCACCTCGCTCGTGGGCATCCACCAGGCCAACAACCCCGAGCACGACGCCAAGGATCAGACATGAAGCTCGGGCGCCCACCTGGGAGGGTCACCGTGCAGCAGGTCAGCGGTCGATCCGTCGATATCTGTGCCCAGCTGACCTGATTGGATCAACTCGATCAGCGGCGCACCCGATAACGCAGGTGCAGCACCCGATTCCCCGAAATCACCACGTCGGGATCCTCCAGCAGGTGTGGCGCGTCGACCGACCCGAAGAAGCGTTTCCCGGAGCCGAAGACTACGGGGACCACGTCCATCCGCACCTCGTCGATCAGTCCGGCGGCCAGCACCTGGCCACCGACGTCACCGGCGGCGACCTCCACCGTGCGCTCACCCGCCAGTTCCTGCGCGGAGGCCAGGGCTGACTCGACGTCGCCGACGAAATGAAACGGCGCCTCGGGATCCCAGCCCTCGGGCGCTGGCCGGTGCGTCACGACCACCACGTGATCGATCCCGCTCGGGGGCTGACCGTCCCAGCCATCGGTCAGGTCGAAGACGTGCCGGCCGACGACGGTCACGCCGATCTCGTCCCAGTACGGACGGACGTAGTCGTAGGACGTCTGCGACACCTTCAACGCGCCGCTGTCGTCCAGCGGCACGTCACCGCTGACCAACCAGTCGAACAGTGGCCCGGGCTGGTCGTTCTCGTCGGCGATGAACCCGTCCACCGACACCGAGCTGTACATCACTACCTTGCCCATCGGGCACCCCTTTCCGGGAAGGCGACTAAACCGACCCGACGTCCCCGCCGATGCCGATCTCGTTGCCGTCAGCGTCGTGGAAGACGTATTTCCAAACGTTGTCGTGCTTCTCGATCTCGTCCGGTTCCAGGCCCCGCTCGGCGATCCTGGCGATCTCGGCCGCGGGGTCGTCCAACCAGATCATGCACACGGCCCCGCCGGCCCGCTGATGATCTTCGATGATGTAGACGTAACGATCGTCGGCCAGCTGCCAGACCGCCTCGATGTCGTTGGGGTAGAAGCTCGGTTCGCTGCCCAGCAGTCGCCGGTACCACTGGACCGCACTCGGGTAGTCGCGGACCGCAATGCCCGCGAAAATGCCGACCACGCCGTTCTCCTCCATCCGGACGGATTCGTTACTCAGCAACCACGGCGCCCAGGCACTGCACGGCGGCGGACTCGGCGGCGACGATCGCGGCGAGCTGCCCGCTCATCGCCGCCAGGACACCGCGGACCTCGTCCTCCGACAGGGCGGGCGCATCGGCGTGCTCGGCCCGCAGGGCCCACAGTTCGTCCGCCGCGGCGGCCCGTTCGCCGGCCGCCGCATCGCCCTCGGCGACGGCGCCGGTGATCGTGGCCGTGAGTTCGCGCACCCGGCCGATCGCGGGAACGGTGACCGGCAGCGCGGTCTCGGCCAGGTCGTGCCAGCGGTCGGCGATCGCCCGCCAGCGCTGCGCCTCGGCACTCAGGGCCGGCTGGTCCAGCACGGCGGCGGCCTCGTCCAGCCCGTCGGCGAACACTCCCCGCAGGTGCCCGCCGGTCATCCCGGCCGGTTCGATCGCTTCCCACACGCCGGTCAGGGCCCGCAGCAGGCCACGGCGGTCGGCGAACACTGTCGGCCATCCTTTCGCGGCTCGTGGGTCGATCAGCAGCTTGGACCACTTGCGCCAGGCCGGCAGCGCGAACGAGGTGGACGTGCCGCCGAGCTGTTCGACGGTCGCCATCAGGCCGCCGCGCACGGCCGCGCGCAACCGGTCCGCGGGGACGACGACATCCCGCGAGCGGACGAGCAGCATCGCGTTCTTGTAGCTGCCGACCCTGGCCCGGGCCCGGTCGAGGTCGGCCGTCGCGACCGTCAGCGGGGCGGCGTTGCGATCGTCAACGTGCACCCGGCCATCCGCCACGGCGTAGGCGACCACGGGGTGGCCACCGTGCCCGTCCAGGAACGGCGGCAGGTTCCAGTAGCCGAGGTGGAAGCGGTCCGGCCAGATGATCGCGGGATCGCCGGCGGCGAGGGTCGAGGCGAGCGCGGCCGCCGCGCCGACCGCTCCCCCGGTCCGGGACCAGGCGACGTCCAACCCCAGCCGGTCCACAGTGTTGGCGAGCCGCCGGTCGTAGTACTGCCAGGAGTGGCTGAAACCGAGGACGACGATGCGGCTGTCGTCGTGCGCGAACTCCCACAGGATGTACCCGGCCCCGAGCCCGCCCCCGACCACCAGCAGCAGGGGCTCGGTCAGCGGCCCATCGGGCCCGGTGACCCGGCGGTGGGCCAGCACGCCGGCCAGCGCCGCGGCGTCCGGGTCGGTGCCCCCACGCAGGGTCCACCCGGCGTCCACGACGGGGCCGCCCGCCGTCGTGCCGAGAACCTGCGCACGGGCGACGGAGTAGCGCTCCCCGGTGCGAGCCATCCGGGCCCGGATGCGGGATTTGAGCTGCTTGGCGACAGTCACGGTCGAACCTTCCCGGCTGCGTCCGCGGCCGGCGGCTCCACGCACCGCCCGCCGCGCAGCCAGGATCGTCCGGACAGGTCTGGCCGAGCAGCGCCTCGAGGCTCTCGAAGTCCCCTTTGCCCCGCGGTGCCGGCCCGCGTGGAGAGCCGGTCTGGGGTTGGGCGGGAGGCCCGCCCGTGATCAGCTTAACGGGCCGGCGGCGAGCCGAGAAGGACCTGACCGACGCGATCTGGGAGCTCGTTCTGCGGTGGGTGGGCTGGCTAGTGCGGGTCGAGCAGTCCGTTCAGCGGGGTGGTCGGAAGCGCGATCCAGCCCTCCCGGGCGGCCAGCTCCTCGTCAGCAGGGTCCGGCCGACCCACCGCACCGATGGCCGCCGCCCGGGCCACGAAGGCGGCGATGACCGCGTCGAACGCGTCGTCGGAGTGCCGGAGCCGGTCCACCTGATCCACCGACATTTCGAGCCAGGGCGCGTCGTCCACCAGGGCCTGCACCAACTGGTGGCGCTGGTCGGTGTGCGAGTTGCCCTTGTAGACCCGCCAGGCCAGTCCCCAGTAGTGCAGGGCGCCCGCCGGATACACCTCGACCACGACGCCGCGACCCGCGCGGTCCACGTCGTGGCCGTCCTGGGCCAGCGCCGCGAGCAGGCCGGCGGCGCGCATCGCGGCGTGCGCGATGCGGTCCGCGGACACGCTCAACGGGCGGTAGCCGGCCCGGTTGAGCACCAGATCGGTCCGCCGGTAAGCGATCGAGCGGCGGAGCTCGGTCGAGCGGAATTCGTGCGGTGCCACCGAGCCACGCTCGTGGCGATGGACGAAGTCGACGAACGGGGCCGGCCACCCCAGCGGGCAGTCGATGCCGGTCTTGGCCGCCGACCGCACCGCCTCGATGATCGCCTCGTCCTCGGCCCGCTCGTGCACGGTCAGCAGGCGGGCGCCGGCGCCGTTCACCCATTCCACCCGGGCGATCGCCGTCTTCGCCGGGGACGCGGCCAGATCGACCCCCGCCGTGATCATGCCGGCCTCGGATCGAGTGCACCCACCGGCCGCAGCCACTGGATCACGACAGCACCTGCACCCACCCGTCGGTCCCGTTGACCCGGATCCGCTGCCCGTCGGTGATGAGCCGGGTGGCATCGACCACCCCCACGACGGCCGGCAGCCCGTACTCGCGGGCGATGACGGCGCCGTGCGTCATCAGGCCGCCGACCTCGGTGATCAGTCCGGCGATGGTGACGAACAACGGTGTCCAGCTGGGGTCGGTGGCCGTGGTGATCAAGATGTCGCCGGGGTCAAGGTCGGCGTCGGCCATGTCCAGCACGACCCGGGCCCGGCCTTCGACGGTGCCGGCCGACACCGGCAGGCCGGCCAGGGCGCCGGCGGGCACGTCGTCGCGGCGATACCGGCCGGTGACGGCCTCGCCGTCCGAGGTGAGCACACGGGGCGGGGTCAGTGTCTGGTACGACTCGAACTCGCTGCGGCGCCGGTCGAGCAGCGCCCGGTCGACCGATCCCGTGCGGGCCACGGTCTGCAGCTCGGGGAAGGTGAGGAAGAAGACGTCCGCCGGTTCGGCCAGCACGCCGGCCCGGGTGAGCCGATCGGCCTCGCGCAGCAGCGCCTCCTTGTAGACGAAGTAGCGACTGACCATGCCGTACTTGGGGTATTCGCGGTACCCGATGAACGTCCGCACCCGGTCGATCATCAGCTTCATCTCCTCGGCCGCAGCCGCCCCGCCCGGCCGAACCCGCACCCGCTCAAGGACCTGCTGCTCCTTGGCCCGCGCCGCCTGCCGCCCGCGCTCGACCCGCCGGGCGGCCTCCCCCGGCTCGAAGTTCTTCAGATTGCTCAGGATCACCGGCACCAGGGCGCCGGGCTGCTCGCTCCACCGCGGCCGGGTGATGTCGATTTCACCGACACACCGCATGCCGTAACGATCCAGCCACTCCACGATGGCCGCCCGGGCCGGCCCACCGCCCGGCACCGCGGTGAGCCGGTCGAGAACGTCGCCGGCCGGCGACGTTTCCAGCAACGCGATCACCGCGGGATGTGGGCGGATCGCGTCGGCGACATCCAGCAGCGCCAGCCCCATCTCGGAGGTGACGTTGTGCGGCACGGATTGGGTCAGGATGTCGGCCACGTTCTTCTCGCCCAGCCAGTTCTGCCCGTGCTCATTGAGCCACCAAGCGGCCTGCATGGCCGTCATGAACGCCTGATGGCTCTGCCGGTCGAACAGGATCCGCCGCAGCTCCTGCAGATCCGCCTGGATGAAGTCGAGCAGCTCCGGGCCGGTGAACGGCTGGATCTCGCGTTCCGCGGTGGCGATGGACGCCTGGGTGCGCGCGATCAGCTCGGTGACCAGCCCCGGATCCGGGTCCAGCATCGGCACCTCACCGCCGGGAAGTGGCTCGGGAGCGGCATCGTCGGGCCGCAGAGGGATGAAGCCGTCGCGTTCCAGGACCGAACGCAGCGCGTCGCCGGTCAGCGGGTCCGAGCGGCCGATCGCCGCCAGCATCGCCGCCCGGCCGGCCGGGGTGCCCACCCGGCGGGTCACGTCGACGAACAGCCGCCCGCCGGCCTCGGCCATCGGCGCGGGCGTCGTCATCTGCCAGAACGACAACCCCAGCGGCCGCATCGCCTCCGTCATCATCTGCTGGTGGCCCACCGACAGGTAGACGTGGTTGTCCTCGTCGTCGGCCGGCGGGATCGGGAACAGGGTGGTGATCGGGCGGCTCTGCACGAACTGGAACTCGTTGTCCGCCAGGCACCATTCGATGTCCTGCGGGCGACCGAAATGCGCCTCGATCCGCCGGCCCCACTCGGCGAGCCGCCGGACCTGATCATCCGTCAGCACCGGGCCCACGGAAGAGACTGTGCGGTCGACGATCTGCCCGTCGCGCAACCGGTACACCTCACCGTTCACCCGGCCGGCAACCAGCGCCTCACCGAGACCGGCCGCGGCCTCCACGCAGACGATCCGGCGGTTGCCGGTGATCGGGTCGGCGGTGAACATGACGCCGGCCGCCCGGGCCGGCACCATCCGCTGGACCACCACCGCCATTCGCACGGCCCGGTGGTCGATGGCGCGAC
Source organism: Nakamurella multipartita DSM 44233 (assembly GCF_000024365.1). NCBI lineage: Bacteria > Bacillati > Actinomycetota > Actinomycetes > Nakamurellales > Nakamurellaceae > Nakamurella > Nakamurella multipartita. Next base: position 683,403 of record NC_013235.1, on the reverse strand, counting down.
GCTGCCGGTAGGCGACAGCCCGTTCGGTGAACAGCGAGGCCCAGCACCGGACGAGGTGCCGCTCGATGGACGCCGCGCCCACCACGTCCAGGAAGCTGTCCTGCTGGCCGGCGAACGAGGCCGTCGGCAGATCCTCGGCGGTCGCGCTTGACCGCACCGCGTAGGCGGCCTGCACGCCCAGGGCCGCCACCGCCGCCTCGATCGCCGCCGCGAGATCCGCCGGCAGAACGATGTTCTCGATGCGGCGCCGGATCTCGGCGGTCAGCGGCCCGATCGCCGCGCGGTCGGCGGGATCCAGACCGGCCAACCGGTCGAGCCACCCGTCGATCCACGGCTCCCGTTCCAGCACCTGCCGAAAGGCCGTCGTCGTCACGCAGAATCCGTCGGGCACCTCGACCCCGTCGATCCGCATCAGCTCGCCCAGATTCGCACCCTTGCCGCCGACCAGCGCAGCCCACCCCTGGTCGACCTCGTCCAGTCCCACCACCCACTGCTCGCGCACCCGCGCCACCTCCGGTCGCCGATTCTGCGGGCCCACCCGGGCCTTGCCGCAAGCCCCCCGGTGCGCTATACGTTGAAGATGGAAGGCCCGGTGCCGACATTCTCCGCCGTCGATCATGTCGCTCTGTCGGTGACGGATCTGGTCGCCAGCCACGACTTCTACACCGGCGTGCTGGGTTTTCTGCAGGTGGCCGACTTCGGCCCGACACGGATCTACCTGCACAATCCCAGCGCCATCATGCTGGCCCTGAAACAACATCCGGACGCGCACGGTGGGCGTTTCACCGAGTTGGCGACCGGGCTCGATCACGTCGCCCTGACCGTCGGAAGCCTGGCCGAGCTGCGAGAGTGGGAGCAGCGCCTGCGCGACGCGGGCGCCGAGTTCACCCCGATCCGGGAAGCCGAGTTCGGCCATCACCTCAATTTCCGCGACCCGGACGGCATCGCCCTGGAATTGGCGACGTCGAACGAACCGATGGCCGCAGCCCTGGCTCTGCTGCGCAGCGGCGAACTCTCCGACGACCAGGTGGTGGCCCACGCCCGGCAGCTGCTGGAGCAAGTGTTGCCGATGCCGGAGCAGTAACCGCTTACTTCTCCGGGAACGCGCGCTGCTTGCGCCGGCGGATGGACATGCGGGTCCAGATCTGTTGCTGGATGGCCAGCGTCAGCCACCCGGCGACGGCCATCCCGGACAGGTTGATGCCCAGCTGCAGCAGGCTGCCCCACACCTCGTGCCCGACCCCGAGCGCGATCCCCAGCGCGATGTTGCCGGCCGCCGGCACCGTGGTCACCGAGACGAAAACCCCGGACAGGCCGTGCAGTTTCGCCGAGGTGACGGACAGGACGCCGGCGGCCGCGGCGATCACCGCCACGATGAACGACCACTTGTCCGGGGTGTAGATGAAGCCGGTGCCGGGCCGCGGCCGGACCACGTCCAGGGCGTCGATCCAGCCCAGCGCATGGGCCAGCACGGCCAGCAGCGTGGTCACCGCGATGGCCACCCCGAAACCCAGCACCAAGGTGCGGCTGGCCAACCCGAACAGGGCCCAGCGCCGGCGCACCAGAGCCACCCCCAGCGCGGCCACCGGGCCGAAGTCCGGGCCCAGGATCATCGCGCCGATCACCAGCACCTGGGAGTCCAGGATGATCGCGATCGCGGCCAGCAGCGTGGCCAGGCTCATGAAGCTCAGGTAGGTCCAGTTGAGCTCGGAGTCGTCGTAGGAGCGCTGCACGACGTCGGCCCACACGACGGCGTCGGCGCTGCTGCCGGGCACCCGCCGTTCGGCGGTGAAGCCGGCCTGCGAGATCCAGGTGGGGGCGGGGTCGATATGGATGGTGCCGTCCCGGGGCACGCCGAGCTGGCCCAGCCGCTCGATCACGTCGTTGGCGGCTTCCCGGGCGACGTCGGCCATGATCAGGGCTCTTCAGAGTTAGCAGGGCTTCGCGTGGCTGGTTGACGCCCGGGATTTCCGGGTGCAGGCGTAGCGTACCCGGCGCTTCTGGTTGTCCTGGTTGCGGAAGCCGAAGGCGATCCGGCCGATGTGTTTGACGATCCGGTTGTAGCCCTCGGTGCGGCCGTTGCTGATGCCGGTGTGCAGGCCGGCGATGATCGAGTTCTGCCAGGCATGCACCGTCCACGCGAGCCTGCGCAGCTGGGAGATCTCGGAGTCGGCGCAGTGCAGGTAGAACGCGGTCAGCGCGTTGAAGATCTGTCCGCGGTCGGGGTTGGTGCCGGCGAGCTTGAGCAGCTTGCGGAGCAGTTCCTTGCCCTGCCAGCATTTCTCGAGGCCGCCGGAGGGGTCGGCCCGGCGCATCGCTTCCCGCACCTTGGCCAGCTCGTCCGGAGTGAGAGTCTCCACGGCGCGCAGCAGCCGGTTCCGTTGCGCCCATTCCGGGTCGCTCTTGCGGCCCCGCCGGCCACGAAGCGCCCAGGCCAACTCCCGCCGGTAGTCGGTGACCGCCTTGTTGGCCAGGGCGACCAGGTGGAACCGGTCCACGACCACGACGGCGTTCGGCAGGGCGAGGCGGGCGGCGCGGGCGTACGTCGCGGACGTGTCCATCGAGATGTGGGTGATGGTGGCGAGCCAGTCCGGGTCCTGCGCCTGCAGCCACTCGATGAGGACCTTGCTGGTGCGGCCGTTGACCTGTGCGAACAGCCCGCCGTTGCCGCTCAGATCGACCAGGCCGGTGTCGAAGCGGTCCACCCAGGTCTTCTCCCCGGTGGTCGGGTCGGTCTCGTAGTGGGCCTTGCCGCGGCGGGTCTCGTCGACGCCCAGCACGGTGACCGGCGGCGGCGCGTCGGGGAGCACCGCGGCAGAGTGGGCGACGAACGCGTCGTGCGCGATGCGCCAGTCCATGCCGAACTCGGCCGCGACGCCGGACACCGGTCGGGTGTGGTCGCCTATCGCCTCGGCCGCCAGCCGGCGGGCGCGGGTGGTGATCCGGGCCCGGGCGGGGATCTGCTCGGGTAGGCATTCGGTGAACACCTTCCGCTCGCAGCTGTCGACCTGGCAGCGCCATTTCCGTTTGCGCCACAACAGGATCGGCTTGTCCTCGCCGAGCCGGACGTCCCGCGGGCGGGTCGTCACCCACGCCTTCGGAGACTTCGACTGCTCACCGCACTCCGGGCACCAGCCGGCCAGTTGGGGGTCGGTCGAGCAGTGCACGACCCGTCGGCCGGCGTCGTTGCGGACGACCCGGTCGACGACCAACCCGTCAATGTCCAACAGCAGCGAGCTACTACTCTGGTCCATGCTCGTGGTCCTTCGGCTGATTGCGTAGAGAACAACCAGTTTCGAAGGCCACGAGCCCTCATCTCACCCGACACGCCGCCGCAGGTCGGAGGCCCGGAGCCCTATCAAGTCCGAAGACCCATGATCAGGTGGCCGGGCGGGCGGATCGAGGCGTCCCGCACGATCGCCAGCGCGCTGACGCCGGGGTCGGCGTCCAGGGCCTGCAGGACCGGGTCCGCGAGGGCGGACGGCACGTAGATGCGCAGTTGCAGCATGCCCGCAGTGTCCAACGACCGGGGCGTGGCCGCCGCCCGCACGGGGAACTTTCGGGTGACCGACTGGAGGTCCGCCCATGTCCATCGACGACCACGTTCCCCGCAGCACCCCCGCAACCCGCGCCCGAGGCCGGGCCGTCCGGGCCGGTGCGTGGTTGCTCGCGGCCGCCGCCGGCATCATCGCCCTGATGTGGGTCCTGGGCCTGCTCATCATCGACGGCTCGGTGCCCGCGGCGGTGAGCGGCCTGGACACCCGGCTGAGCCAGTGGGCCCCCGACCATCGCACCCCGGCCCTGGACCAGACCAGTCACCTGGGCAGCATGATGGCCGACACGCTCGTCGCCCTGATCGTGGCCGCGGTCGCCGTGCTGGTGCTGCGGCTGGCCCTGGGCCGCTGGCGGGAGGCCGTGGTCGTGGTGGTGGCGATCGTCGGCGAGCTGCTGATCTTCCTGGCGCTCACCGCGATCGTGCACCGGGCCCGGCCGGGGATCGCCCCGCTCGACCAGGCCCCGCCGACGTCCAGCTTTCCGTCGGGGCACACCGGGGCGGCGGTCGCGTTGTACGGCGGCCTGGCCGTCATCTGCCTGCGCACCGTGCGCCCCCGCTGGCTGGCGGTCAGCCTGGCCGTGGTCGGGTTCGCCATCCCGGTGGTGGTCGCCGCGTCGCGGGTCTACCGGGGGATGCACTTTCCGACCGACGTGCTGGCCGGAGCCCTGGCCAGCGGCCTGTGGCTGACCGCCGTGCTGCTGGTCCTGCTCAGATCACCGCAGGAGGTCTGAGCGGGCAGCATGGGATCGCCAAGCCTTGTCGGTGGACAGGTCCAGCGAGCAGATGTACGGACCCGACGGGGTTGAGCGCGGGGCGGCCAAGCCGGACGATTCGCGCCGCGGTTGAGCCGGTTCAGGCGGCCGGCGGGAGGGCAAACGTCCGCCGGTGAGTCGCGTCCAGGCCCTCGACGTAGCCATAGAGTTTGCAGTGGTTGAGCAGCGTCAGCTTGAGAAAGGTGGCGAACACCGGGAACTGGAGTCCGACGAGTACCGCGATGATCGATTCGGCTGGCGCCTCGTCGACCAGGGTGTCGTAGAGCTCGTCGATGCACAGGCCCTCGGGGAAGCGTTCCAGCACGCTCCGGACGGCCTTCTCGAATGCCGCGCCGGAGTCGATGATCCCACGGAGGGCCGTACGAGCCTGATCGCCCGAGAGCGGCAGCATGGGCCGGTGGCCGGCGCACAACGCGGTGACCGCACCCTCGTCGAGCATGGTCAGCGCCCGGAGGGCGGTCTGCTCGGTGCGACGCGGGTCGCTGTCACTCCAGATGGGCACCGACGAGGTCTCGTCGGCCAGCATCAGGAATTGGGCCCGCGGCAGATGGAAAACCACTCCCCCGGCCGAATGTCCGCCCGACTGCAGGACGTGCACCTCGGGCCGGCCGGCGTCGTCGGGGAACGTCCACCCGGTCCACCGGGTGCTACCCAGGACGATCTCCTGCGCCGGCCCAAGATCCTCGTAGTCCGACATCGTCTCGACCGATGGGAAGGTCGGCGGGTAGGTCTGCAGCACGATGTCCATGACCATGGACGGGATGAACCCGCTCACCGCCGGACCGAGGCCGAGCGTGGCCATCCTCGCACCGAGATCGGCAACCTGGTCGCCCGTGAGGTCGGCCGGTGCCCCGAGTCGGCGCAGCAGGGCGGCGATGGCCTCCGGCGGCAGGGTGAGCCCGGCCAGATAGTCGAAGTAGGGCAGCCCGCTGCGGTACATCGCGCTGAAGGACGCGACGGAATCCAGACCCGGTCGGGCATCTCGGGGGATGTAGTGACGAGTGGGCAGCGCCCCGGCAACCTCGGACAGGAGATCGTTGTTGCCGAGGTGGTCGAGGTGAGCGTGGCTGTTGAGCAGTACCACCTCGTCCACCCCGTCGCGCAGCGCAGCCGTCACCCGCTGGATGGCCGCCCGTTGTTCCGGACCGGCGCCGGTGTCGAGCAGTTAGAGCCGGCGCGCGCCCCGGTACACCGCGATCGTCGGGAAATCGGGGTCTTCCCAGAGGCTGTGCGGGTGGTGACCCTCGATCAGATGCAGCTCGGGGGTGATGGCGTGGCTGGTTCCGGTCGTCATGGTGATCATCCTGGCGGCCCGCGCTGTTACCGCACTCTCACCGTCGATCGCAACGGCGGGCTGATGTGGTCTCGCGGTCAGGCATCCTCGACGTCGAGGGTGAAACCGCGGGCCCGCAACCGATCGGCCAACCCCTCACCCAGCGCGACCGCCGGGGTCAGCACTCCTCCCCGTTGCCCGTCGTGCCGCGTGCCGGCCAGCTCCAGGGCGCTCTCGGCCAGCATCACCGAGGTGGCCGCATAACCCGGGTCGCCGGATGCGGCCACGGTCGCCCGGTAGCGAGCGCCGGAGGTGGTGGTGGCCCGGACCTCGAGCCGGAAATGGCCTTCGCGTCTTGCTTTTTCGCTCGGACCCTGACCGGGGGACGGCAGCACCAGGTCGACCACCGGCGACAGCCAGGTTTGCGCGATCGCGACGCCGAGCAGCGCCTGCCCCGCGGTGGCGGCGGTCGCCGTGATGGGTGACGACCAGGACGTCCCGGTGGCCACGAACTCCCGGTACCGCAACGCGCGGCCGTACCGGTGGTCGAGCAATGCGTTGCTCCGCCGGACCACCCGGGTGTTGTACGAGGCCATCACGAACGGGGCGACCCAGGTGCCGTCCGCCAGGCGCGACGGCGGTCCGACGTCCGGTTGCCGGCCCAGGTCCGGTTCGGCGGCCCGGTCCGGACTCAGCGCGTACGGGTCGGCGGCGAGACGGCGCAGCTCCGGGTCCTCCCGGGTCTCCCGGAGCTGGTTGCGCATCGAGTCGACGGTGCCGCCGCTGAACCCGCCGCGGACCTGGCGGACGAGCAGGTCGACATCGGTGAGCTCACCGGCGCCGTCGGCCGCGGCCCGGTCGGCCAGCAGCAGGACGGCCAGGTCGCTGGGCACCGAGTCGAACCCGCAGGAATGCACGATCCGCGCGCCGGTGACCGCCGCCCGGTCGTGCGCGGCGGCCATGCTCTGCCGCACGAACAACACCTCGCCGGTCAGGTCGGCATAGTCGGTTCCGGCCGCGGCGCACGCCCGGACCAGCGGCAGGCCGTGCCGCGCGTACGGGCCGACGGTGCTGACCACCACGCCGGCCGACTCGGCGAGCTTGCGGACCGACTCCTCGTCCGCGCTGTCCGCGGTCCGGACCGGCCAGTCGACCCCGAGCTTGTCCCGGACCTGTTCGACCCGGGCCGGCGTCCGCCCCGCCACCGCGATCCGGGTGCCGGCCGCTGCGTATCCGGCCAGCTGCTCCGCGACCAGCCGCCCGACGAAGCCGCTCGCACCGAACAGGACGATGTCGAACTCGCGATCTGCCACGGCTCCAGCCTTCCATCGTCCCGGCCGGCCCGCGCCGGACTGATCATTCCGGTCAGTACCCGGAGTTGGGCCGTGCGGACACCAGGACTGGGTCTGAGCTTCGGTCGCGCGCTGATCCGGCGCGGGCTTGCGGTGGGGGGACGCAGGTGGTCAGGACTCAGCGCAGATGCAGGCGCTGCCGGCCACCAGGCGGGATGGGCCGGCGGCGACCTCCGACATGACCACGACCGGCTGCGGGCGACCCGAGCCGCGTCAGGGCGCACGTCCAGGCAGCTGACTGTGGCCGGCCACGGTTCAACGGCACTGTCGGACCTGCCTGGGATGGTCTGATTGCGAGCTCGGCAATGACCAACTCCGGCCGCGTGCGCCTCGTCGATGCGCAGGCTTGCGAATCGGGGCAATGCTCGTACCGGCCGACAACTGTTTCTCTATTTGACCAGTTCAGATTGCTTATTTCGTACACCTATGCCATACTGAACCATGACCACCGCGGTGACCACCATCGACGACGTTCAGCACGTCGCCGAGCAGGTCGCCGCCGGTCTGGACCAGTTGCTGCACGCCGAATATTGGAAGTTGCCCGGTGGTGATCTGCTGAACGCGGCCCGCTCCGTAGAACACCTCGCCCGGCTCACCTACGCCGTGCAGGTCGCCGTCGCCGGCGAAATCGACCTAGCCCACCTCGCGCAAACCCACGGTCAACCCTCCACCGCCGCCCTGCTCCGGCATGCGCTGAGCATCGGACCCGGGGATGCCCGGAGCCGGGTCCGCGCCGCCCAGGCCGTCCTCCCGCAGGACGCGATCAGCGGTGGCGAGATCCCACCCCGGCTGCCCGCGCTCGGGGCCGCGCTCCGCTCCGGCGTGCTCGGCGCCGAACAGGTCAGCATCGTGGTCAAGACGATGAGCCGCATCCCCACCGACATCGCGCCCGACATCCTTGAGCAGGCCGAGACCACCCTGGTCGGTCACGCCCACGACATGGACCCGACCGACCTGAGCAGGGTCGCCGGCAAACTCATCGACACCCTCGACCCCGACGGCGACTTCGAACCCCGCGACCCGGCCGACCGCGCCGAACTCGCCCTCGGCTCCCGGGACGCCCGCACCGGACTGACCGGCATCAAAGGGCGCCTCGACGACCTCACCGTCGCCGCGTTCATCGCCGCGACCGACGCGTACGCCCGTCCCCGCCCGGAAACCGACGGCGTCAAGGACCAACGGTCCGCCGGAACCCGCCTCGCCCATGCCCTGGGCACCGTCCTGGACGGGTACCTCGCCATCGGTGATGGACCCACCCAGACCGGGGAACGACCCCACGTCACCATGACCATCCAGTACGACGCCCTCACCGAACAGCTGGGACAGGCCACCCTCGACGCGACCGGCGTCACCGTCGGCCCCGCCCAAGCGCGGCGGCTGCTGTGCGACTGCGACGTCATCCCCGCCGTCCTCGGCTCCCCCAGCGAACCCCTGGACATCGGCCGGGCCACCCGCATCTGGCCCGCCGGCATCCGCCGCGCCATCACCCTGCGCGATAAGGCATGTGTGTTCCCCGGCTGCGACCGGCCCGCCCGCTGGTCCGACCTGCACCACATCCAGTTCTGGGTTGACGGTGGACCCACCAGCGTGGCCAACGGTGCTGTGCTGTGCGGTTTCCACCACACGTTGATTCATCAAGGCGACTGGACCGTGCGGATGGCGAAAGACGGCCACCCCGAAGTCATCCCGCCAACCTGGATCGACCCCGACCAATGCCCCCGCCGCAACACCCGACTATGACGCGCACATCATCAACCCATTTTCAATCCGGCGGCCACATCTACCGGAGCACCCACCGATGCCCCGCCGGTGTGGGTCGAGTTGGGCTGAGTGCGGGTCGAAGGGGCGACCGGCCGCGCGCCTGGCATGCCTTCACAGCGGGGACACGCGCCGGGACGTAGTGGGTGCAAATTCCTGCGTGCGGGAGAGCAGGCGCTGTCGATCCGCAGGGGAACATCCGGCGGTCAAGAACGACGAACCAGCCGCCCACTCTCCGGCCGGACGTGCCGACCCGCGCCGGCCAACAGCCATCGACCTCCGGGGCGCCGTTTCGGGCGCCCCGGAGGTCGGTCGGGCTGGCAGTCGTGATTGATCCGTCGGGGACACCGAAGTGGTCCTGCGCCCGTGCCGGCCGCCGATCAATCGTGCCCTGCTTCGCCGTGGGCTGGTCAGCCAGACCGAATCGGTCATGCCGAGGCGGCCGGACGGCCGGTGCCGGTCAACCGGGCGGGCCGCAGCCGGGCGCGATCAGGCCTGGGCCGGCAGGACGTGATCGCCGACCTTGTCGGTGGACAGGTCCAACGAGCAGATGTAGGCGTCGTGCGTCTCGCACTTGACCATGTCCGGGCGCTCGTAGTCGACCCGGCAGACGTGGCAGGTCAGGTGCTCGCCGGAGGGGTTGCCGTCGGCGTCGAACATCGGGACGTCGATGCCGTCGTCGGTGCGCCGCAGGTAGTACTTGCCCTTGGTGATCACCGCGATCAGCGGGGTCAGCACCAGGGCCAGCACGATCGCCACGATCGGCGAGAACGGCTGGATGGCCTCGCCGAACAAGCCGAAGAACACCGCGATCGACAGGCCGGCGGACAGAATGACCGAGACGAAGCCGACCGGGTTGAACGCGTAGAGCATGCCGCGGCGGAACTCCGGCACCGTCGGCGAGATCTTCAGCAGGCCCTTGTTGATGACGATGTCGGCGGCCACCGTGACCACCCAGGCCATGGCGCAGTTGGCGTAGAAGCCCAGGATGGTGTTCAGGACGCTGAACATGTTCAGCTCCATCAGCAGCAGCGCGACGGCCAGGTTGAACAGCACGAACACCAGCCGGCCCGGGTAGCGCTTGGTGACCCGGGTGAAGCTGTTGGTCCAGGCCAGCGAACCGGAGTAGGCGTTGGTCACGTTGATCTTGATCTGGCTGATGACGACGAGGATGACGGCCAGCGTCATGGCCGCCCAGCCGGGCAGGAACTGCTCGTACACGGTCAGGAACTGGTGCACCGGCTCGTTGGCGGTGGCCGCCGCATCCGGGGTGAGCTTGGCGATGATGTAGACCGCGACGAACAGGCCGACGACCTGCTTGATGGCGCCGAAGATGACCCAGCCCGGGCCGGCCAGGATGACCGCCCGCCACCACGAGCGCTTGTTGGCCTCGGTCCGCGGGGGCATGAATCGCAGGTAGTCGATCTGCTCGGCGATCTGCGCCATCAGCGACAGGCAGACGCCAGCGGCCAGCATCATGGCCGCGAAGCTGGGCGCGCCGTTGCCGTCGGCCCCCTGGTACTGGAAGAACGTCTCGACCGAGTCGGGGTGGCTGACCAGCAGGTACACCATCGGGATGACGAACAGCACCAGCCACAGCGGGGTGGTCCAGACCTGCAGTTTGGCCAGCGCCTTCATGCCGTAGATGACCAGCGGGATGACCATCAGCGTGGACACGGCGTAGCCGAGCCACAGCGGGATGCCCAGCCCCAGTTGCAGGCCCTGGGCCATGATCGAGCCCTCAAGGGCGAAGAAGATGAAGGTGAACGTCGCGAAGATGACGTTGGTCAGCACCGAGCCGTAGTAGCCGAAGCCGGAGCCGCGGGTGATCAGGTCCAGGTCGATGTTGTAGCGCGCGGCGTAGTAGGCCAGCGGGAAGCCGGTGATGAAGATGATCACCGCGGCGATCATGATGCCCCACAGGGCGTTGACCGTGCCGTGCGCGATGCCGATATTGGCGCCGATCGCGAAGTCGGCCAGGTAGGCGATGCCGCCCAGCGCCGAGGTCGCCACCACCCCGGTGGACCAGCGCCGATAGGACCGCGGCGCGAACCGCAGCGTGTAATCCTCCAGCGTCTCCTTGGCCGCGTCCAACCCATGGAATTCCTCATGGGTGGGCGGCACCGTCGGTGGCGCGTCCGGCACCGTCGTCGCCTCCGGCGCGGACGGACTGAGCTTGCGTTCGATGTCGGTCATCGATGGCCTCCCGGATGGGGGTGGGGTGGTGGGCCGCTCGTCGCACGGCGACACCCGCCGGCACCGGTGAAATGACGGGGCAGCGGGGACGACGGGGACGGTGACGAGCACGCGGACGACGGCGGCCGTGACCGGCGGCGCGGATGCGCGCGGGTGGGCTGCGCCGGCGGTGCGAACGCTAGGCGCGAAGCGTTACCGGCGTATTGCGCTGTGTAACGATCAGAGCCGCCTCGTTCCGGACCTCGCGATCGGCGGTGGGATCCGATCCGGGCGCCGGGTGGATGCGAGACTGCCCGGATGCTTGTCGGATTGACGCTGGCGGTGCTCGCCTCGCTGGGCTCCGGGGCCGGGTCGGCGGTCGAGGCGATCGGGGTGCGCCGGGCCCGCCACCGCGCCACCGGCCAGGCGGAGGTTGGCGCGCTGCTGCGCGAGCCGGTCTACTTCGCCGGGCTGGCCGTCGACCTGCTCGGGTTCGCCTTCACCGTGCTGGCCCTGCAGGTGCTGCCGCTGTATCTGGTGCAGGCGATCGTCGCCTCCAGCGTGGCCGTCACCGCGTTGATCCTGGCCGCGATGGGGCGCCCGCTGGATCGCATCGGCTGGATCGCCCTCGGCGGGTCCCTGTGCGGACTGGTGCTGCTGGGTCTGTCCTCCCAACCCCATGAGGTCCCCCCGCTGGCTCCGGGCTGGTACTGGCTGCTGCTGGGTCTGGCCCTGCCGATCGCCGGCCTGGCCGCCGTCGCCACCCGGCTCAAGGGCATCGTGTCGGTCGTCCTGCTCGCCTTCGGCGCCGGCCTGTGCTTCAGCCTCGTCGCGGTCGCCGCCCGCAGCCTGGACGTCCCCGCGCCGCTCTGGCGGGCGGTGATCGATCCGGCCCTGTGGGCGATCGTGGTCAACGGTGTGCTGGGTACCGCCCTGTTCGCGATGGCCCTGCAACGCGGGCGGGTCACGGTCGTCGCCGCGGTGTCCTACACGACCAGCACGGTGGTGCCCTCGGTGATCGGTCTGGTCTTCCTCGGCGATCAGGTTCGCAGCGGCTTCGCGCTGGTGGCCACCGCCAGGTTCCTGGTCGCGGTCAGCGGGGCGGTCGCCCTGGCCCGATTCACCGAGCCGCTCCCGGCCTCGACCCCGCAGGCCGCGACGGCCTGAGGCCGGCTCAGCGTTTGGCCGGCAGCGGATCCTCCGGTCGCAGCAGCCCGCTCTTGTAGGCCATGGCGACGGCCTGGGCGCGGTCCCGCAGGCCGAGCTTGTTGAAGATCCGGTTCACGTGGGTCTTGGTCGTGCCCTCCCCCACCACCAGGTGGTCGGAGATCTCCGCGTTGGACAGGCCGTGCGCGATGAGCACCAGCACCTCGCGTTCGCGGGCGGTCAGGGCCTGCAGTTCCGACGGTCCGGGCAGGTCGGCCGGCGTATGCGAGGCGAACTCGTCGATCAGCTGCCGGGCGACCGCCGGGTCCAGCCACGCCTCGCCGGCGGCGACCGCGCGGACCGCGGCGACCAGCTCGGTGGGCGCGGCGTCCTTGAGCACGAACCCGGTCGCTCCGGCCCGCAGCGCCGCGTAGACCGCCTCGTCGACGTGGAAGGTGGTCAGCACCAGCACCTTGGGCGGGTTGCCCGTGCGGTGCGGATCCTCCACGATGCGCCGGGTCAGCTCGACCCCGTCCATCCCCGGCATCCGCACATCGGCGATGACGACGTCGGGTCGCCGGAGCCGCACGACCTCGACCGCCTTCACCCCGCCGTCCAGGTCGGCGACCACCTCGATGTCGTCCTCGCCGGAGAGCAGCAGGGCGATGCCGGACCGCACGATCCGCTCGTCGTCGACCACGACGACACGGATCACCGATCCACCCCGAGGTGCTCCTCGACCGGCCGCGACGCCTTGGCCGGCGGCGGGATCGGCGATCCGGTGGACACCGGCAGCCGGGCGGCCACCCGGAATCCGCCGGACTCGGTCGGGCCGGCCGAGAACTCCCCGGCGGCGATCGCGATCCGCTCGCGCAGCCCGGCCAGGCCGTGCCCGCCGCCGCCGGCCGGCGCCGCCGAGCGCACTCCCAGCCCGTCGTCCTCGACGGCGACCGTGACCTTCTCGGCACCCCACTCCACCGTCACCGCCACCTGGGCGCCGGTTCCGCAGTGCTTGGTCACGTTGGTGATGCCCTCCTGGATCAGCCGGTAGGCCGCCAGGTCGACGCTGGCGTCGAGCCGGGCCGGCTGCCCGCTGATCTCCAGGGTGACCCGCACCCCGGAATTGCGCACCTGGGCGAGGATCTGATCGACGTGGGCCAGGCCCGGCACCATGGCATCGACACGGTCCGGTCCGTCGTCGGACTCCCGCAGCAGGGCCAGCAGCCGGCGCAGCTCGGTCATGGCCTGCTGCCCGGACTCCTCGATGGTGGTCAACGACTCGGCGGCCCGGTCCGGGTCGGTGCGCACCACCCGCCGGGCCCCGGCGGCGTGCAAGACCATGATCGTGACGGAGTGCGCGACGATGTCGTGCAGTTCCCGGGCGATCCGCAGCCGCTCGACCGACACCGCGTTTTCGGCGAGTTTCTGCTGCTCGCGGACCTCCAGCTCGTGCTGCACCCGGATCTGCTCGAGCCGCCGCTGGTTGCGCCCGATCCACTGGCCCAGCCCCCAGGCCAGCACGAACCCGGCCGAGTAGAAGACCGCCGAGCCGGCCGCCGAGGGCAGCCGACCCGAGGGCGAGGCCTGCAGGACGGCCTTGCCGACCAGCAGCGCGATCGGCAGCACGGAGGCCGCCAGGCACCACAGGGACACCCGCGGCGGCCGCAACTGGGCGACCGCGGCCAGCGCGACCAGCGGGATCAGGAACGGGATGTAGTAGTCGGAGATCAGCAGTGGCGGCAAGGCCAGCACGACGGCGGCGATGTACACCGCGACCGGGGCCCGCCAGCGCAGCAGCAACAGCCCGATCCCGGCGCCCGAATAGATGACGATGGCCACCCGCTCGGCCGCGGTGGCCCCTTCGATCCGCAACATCCGGGAGAAGACCAGCACGTCGGCCAGGAACACCACCGGAAGGATGATCAGGTCGACGCGGTGGAAGCGGAGCCGGCGCAGCCGGTCGGCGACCGCCTCGGTACTGCCGGTCGTCAACACAGCCACCAGAAGATAGTGCACCAGTCCTCGTTGGTCGTGGTCACGTTCTTGACCGCGAGCGGGTCCCGCTGCCCGTCGTCGGCCCCTCGGGTCACCGGCACGGCCGGCCAGGGCACCGGCGCCGGCACCTGCTCGGTCACGGCCGCCCACAGCGTGGACCCGGCGGCCAGCGCGCGGCCCACCGCCGCCCGGTTGAGGAAGGTCGAATCCTGGTCGGCCACCGGCTCACTGAGCCGGATCATCGCCGTGACGGGCGCCTGCCCCAGGTCGGAGTCCGAGCCGGTCTCCGGGCCGGTCTCCGGGCCGCCGTCGGCCACGATCAGGATCTCGCCGATGCGCCGGACCTGACCCGACGCCGTGAGCACGCGCAGGCTCCCGGACGGGAACCCGAACACGTGCGCGGGAGCCCGCGCCACGAAGGCGTCCGGGTTGAGCAGCAATCCCGGCCAGACCGGGCCGGATAAGTCCGTCAGCCAGCCAGCTCCAGCCGTCCCACGTTGTGTCGCCACGAGCCCTCCCAGCACCTGGCGCCGCCCACGGCCGATCGCACACCCCTCGCCTGCGGTCGACCCCGACGGCGAAGGTGAGGTTGGGCGCCAGCGACGCACCCATAAATTCGCCAATCGGACATTGAGTCTGAAGACCGAATCACCGGGACGCGTCAGACCAGGCGGGGAACTATCCGTCTCCCCTGGGCTAGAGATGGTGTGGTGATGTATAACCACGGGTAGACGGCCGGGCACGTCGGGGGCCGGTCGTCAACCGGTGGGGCCGAACCGCTCGACCCGCACATCCGCCGACGTGCAGCCCAAGTCGACCAGCAGTCGGCTGGCAAATTCCGCGAACGACGCCGAACCGCAGACGAACGTGGTCTCGTGGCAACTGGCCAGCGGGCGCAGCTCCGCCGCCGTCAGCCGGCCGGCCGGGCGGTCCCGATAGTCCTGCCGAGTCAGCGCGATCAGCGCGCCGGCGTCGGCCAGTTCGTCGGGAAACGGCAGGTCGGCCAGGGTGCGCGCGGACACCGCGAGCTGCAGCAGGTCGGGCCGGCCCAGCGCGCGGGCGTGCCGCAGCATGGCCAGCAGCGGGACCGCGCCGCTCCCGCCAGCCACCCCGATGGCCGGCATGGCGGCATCCCAGACGAACCAACCGCCGATCGGACCGCGCACCTCCAGTTCGTCACCGGGGGCGACGACGTCGGCCAGGAACGGGGACACCTCCCCCTCGGGGAACCGCTCCACCCACAGCTCGACCAGCGGGTCGGACGGCGGCGAGGCCACCGAATAGGACCGCTGCGCGGTGTAGCCGTCCTCAGCCCGCAGCCGGACCACGTAGTGCTGGCCGGGCAGGTGGTCGATCCGGTCCCGCACGTCCAGCCGCAGGATCACCGCGTGCGGGCTCGGGTGAGCGACGGAGACGACGGTGGCGGTGGTCCACCGGCCGGTGGGGGCCGGCGCGAAGGCCGCGACGGCACCCCCGGGGGCCATCATCGAGCCCGTCGGCGTGATCCGGTCGAATTGGTCAGTCACCCTGGTACCGCTGTTCCAGCCAGGGGTCGCCCCGGTCGTGATAGCCGTTGCGCTCCCAGAAGCCTTGCTGGTCGTGGTCGAGCAGGGTCAGCTTGCTGATCCACTTGGCCGACTTCCAGAAGTACAGGTGCGGAACCAGCAGCCGGACCGGGCCACCGTGATCGCGGGGCAGCGGCCGGCCCTCGTGCGCCCAGACCACCCATGCCTTGCCCCCGGTGACGTCGGCCAACGGCAGGTTGGTGGTGTAGCCGGTGGACGAGGTGGCCAGCACGAATGCCGCCTCCGGTTGCGGCCCGGCCTGCTCGAGCAGGGTGTCCACGCTGACCCCGTCGAAGTTGGTGCCCAGCTTGGACCACGTGGTGACGCAGTGGATGTCGCCCTCGTACCGCGACGGCGGCAACGCATGGGCCTGCGCCCAGGTCCAGGTCGTCGGGGTCTGCACGAGCCCGTCGACGCTGATCGACCAGCGCTCCGGCTCGATCCGGGGGGTGACCTCCGCAGTTAGCACCGGCCAGTCGGCCCCGGTGTCGTACTGGCCCGGGGGCAACCGCGGATCCCGCTGACGCCGTCCGGTGAAGCCTCGAGTGAGCCCGGCCATGGCCACCTCCTGTCGTGGAGTCTGCCATCATCGCCCCGCCGCCGGCCGGTCGATCGGCGGGGGTCGGTCATGGTCAGCGGGGCTTGATGTGCGGGGCCAGCACCGGGCAGGCGGCACACTCCAGGGCCGGGTCGGCATGCTCGTGCTCCGGTCCGGCCACCGGATTGCGGATGGTCACCAAGGCCAGCAGGCCGCCGGCCGCGCACACCGCGCCGGCGATCAGCACGGCCCGGTGAAAGCCTCCCGACATCAGCGCCGGGTCGGCGTAGGCCGCCGGGCTCAGGCCGGCCAGCGCGGGCAGCACCGCCACCGCGAGCAGTCCGGCGACCCGGGCCACGTCGTTGTTGATCGCCGAGGCCACCCCGGCCTGGTGATCGGGCGCCGCGGCCAGCACGGTCGAGGTCAGCGGCGCGACCGTGAACGACAGGCCCAGCCCGAACAGCAGCATCGGGCCGACCACCGCGCCCAGGAAGGTGGCGCCGGCGTCGACGAAGGACAGCCAGAACATCGCCGTGGCGGCCACCAGCGGGCCGACCGTCATCGGCAGCCGCGGGCCGATCCGGGCCGACAGCCGGCCCATCCGGGCCGACAGCAACAGCATCATCACGGTGATCGGCAGGGTGGCCGCACCCGCCTGCACCGGGCTGAACCCGGCCACCAGTTGCAGCTGCACCGGCAGCAGGAACAGCGCCCCGGCCAGCGCGGCGTACACCGCGAAGGTGACCAGATTGGCGGCGCTGAACTGCCGGTCGGCGAACAGGCCCAACGGCAGCAGCGGCTCCGCGGTCCGGCTCTCCACCAGCAGGAACAGGCCAAGCAGCAGCACGCCGGCCACGGTGATCGCGACCACCGGCGGGGTCCAGCCGCCGGCCGGACCCTCGGTCAGCCCGAACACCAACCCGCCCAGGCCGAACGAGGCGAGCAGCGCGCCGGGCACGTCCACCCGTCCGGTCGCCTGCTCGTCCCGGGACTCGGGGATGTAGCGGCGGGACAGCACGATCACGGCGGCCGCGATCGGCAGGTTGATCAGGAAGACCAGCCGCCAGCCCCACGGCGCGACGCCGACCAGCAGGCCACCGACGATCGGGCCGATCGCGGTGGCCACCCCGCCCAGCCCGGACCAGGCGCCGACCGCGGTCGAGCGGTCGTCCGGCCGGAACGAGGCCTGCAGGATGGCCACCGACCCCGGCGTCAGCAGGGCCGCGCCGGCGCCCTGCAGCGCGCGCATCGCGATCAGCAGGCCGGTGCTCGGCGCGAACGCGCAACCCACCGAGGCCACGGTGAACCAGATGACGCCCAGGATGAAGATCCGTCGCCGGCCCATCCGGTCGCCGAGCGAGCCACCCAGCAACAGCAGGCCGGACAGGGTCAGCGTGTAGGCGTTGAGCGTCCATTGCAGGGCGGTCAGCCCGCCGCCCAGGTCCTCGCCGATCCGGGGCAGGGCCACGTTGACGACGGTTCCGTCCAGCTGGGCCAATCCGCTGCCCAGCACGGTCGCGGCCAGCACCCACTTGCCCCGCGCGGACCGGTACACCAGTGGTGCGGCCGCGGCGCCCGGTGCAGCCGCCATGTCCACCTCCCGCCCGCCAGGTCGATCCCGGTTCCCGGGTCGACTCCACCGTCGATGCCTGGCGACCAGTGTGCGCCCGAGGTCGGACACGACGGCGTCCCGCCCACCGGATCGGTGGACGGGACGCCGGACGTGCGGGCCGGGTGGACCGGCGGCGGGTGGTTCAGGGCGAGAGTTCCTCCAGCACGCGGCCCTTGGTCTCGACGCCGAACCGGCTGACGGTCAGGCCGCCAATCACGGCGATGGCGGCGAAGGCCAGGAACACGAACTGGATGCCCACCCCGGCCACGATGAAGCCGACCAGCACCGGGCCGATGGACGAGCCGGCCCGCAGCCAGGCGGAGCCGAAGCCGGTGCCGATGGCCCGCAGCCGGGTCGGGTACAGCTCGGCCGAGTACAGGTACAGCGAGAACGAGATCGTCTGCAGGATGGCGTAGGTCGCGGTGGCGAAGACGGTGACCTGCAGCGCGGTGGTGGCCCCGAGGAAGTACAGGGTGACCAGCGGGACGACGGCCAGCAGGAACGCCCACGTGTACCAGCGCTTGCGGCCGACCCGGTCGATGGTCAGCGCGCAGACCACGGAGGCGAGCACGCCGACGGCCGAGGTGATCCAGCCGTAGAAGATGGCGTCCTGGGTGTTCATGCCGAAGGTGGTCTTGTACAGGGTGGGCAGCCAGGTGACCATGCCGTTGTTGATGGTGTACGCGGCGATCCAGAGCACCCAGATCATCAGGGTGCGCTTGAGGTAGATCCCCTTGAACAGCTCGCGCCAGTCGGACTTGGCGGTGGTCTTCGGGTCGACTGGGCGCACCACCGGTTCGGGCAGCGGCTTGCCCTGCTTGATCGCCTCGTTCTCCAGCATGGTGACGACCTTGTCGGCCTTGTCGATCTTGCCGCGGGAGGCGAGCCAGCGGGGCGATTCGGGCATCAGCACGCGCAGCGGGATCATCAGGATGGCCGGGACCAGGCCGACGATGAACAGGGCCTTCCAGCCGAACGCCGGGACCAGGAAGTAGCCGATGATGCCGGCCGACATCAGGCCGATCGGGAAGATCAGCTCGTAGAGCAGGAAGAACTTGCCGCGCTTCTTGGCGCCGATGAACTCGTTGATGTAGGCGGAGGCGACCGGGACCTCGCCGCCGGTGCCGACGCCCTGCAGGAACCGGAAGATCATCATCATGGTGCCGCCGGTGGCGAACAGGCAGGCCACGTCCATCGAGACGAACAGGATGATGGTGATCAGCAGGGTGGGCAGCCGGCCGATCTTCTCGGCGAGCTGGCCGAAGCCCAGCGCGCCGAAGATCTGGCCGACGTACCCGGCGGACAGGATCAGTCCGACCTGGGTGGGGCTCAGCCCCCATTCGGTCACCAGCTGCGGCATCGCGAAGGCGATGACCAGCACGGTGTAGGCATCGAAGAACGTCGCCGATCCGATGATCACGCGGATCAGCAGCAGGCGACGGGTCACCGGGATCCGCTCGAGGCGGCTCACCAGTTGGGCGTTGGCGACCGCGGTGGGCTCGCCGGCGTATGAAGTGGTCATCTGGCTTCCTAGATCCTCGCCCTGCGCGTCACGCGGCAGCGGCGTCGGGACTGCACTGTCACCGAACCGGGCCCCCGGGCCGGCGTCAATGGCGCGGGCCGAAACTGGGCGGGGAACCCGGCGGGTGGGGCCGGCGCGGCATGCGCTGGCCCCACCCCGTGATCCGCGGCCGTCGGGCCGACCGGATCGAGCGGGCACGGGATCGAATCGGGCGGCGGGCCCGTCGATCTCCGGCCGAATCACTGTGGCCGACTCACTGCGGCCGAATTACTGGGGCCGGATCAGATGATGCCGGCAGCCTTGAGGGCGTCGGCGATCTCGACGTCGGCGCCGTCGGCCAGCGGCAGCAGCGGGCTGCGGACGGTGGCGTGCGGCAGGATGCCGCGGGCGACCAGGGCGTGCTTGAGGGCGACGGTGCCCTCCATGTGCGAGCCGCGGTGGTAGACCGACTTGGTCACCGGCAGCAGCTGGTTGTGGATCTTCTTGGCCGCGGTCCAGTCCTGCGCCTTGCCGGCCTTGATGAACTCGACCAGCAGCTCGGGGGCGATGTTGCCGTAGCCGACGAGCAGGCCGTCGACGTCCATGATGGTGTGCAGCAGGTACTCGTCGTGGCAGGAGAAGATCTGCAGGTCGGGGTATTCGCGGCGCAGGACCGGGATCTCGGTGTCCCAGCGGCGCATGTTGCGCACGCCGTTCTTGGTCCAGAACACGCCCTCCTGGCCGGCGATCTCCAGCTGGGTGTCCAGGTTGTAGCTGGCCTTGGTGTTGTCCGGGTACTGGAACAGGATCTGCGGCAGGCCGGCTTCCTCCCAGATGGCGCGGTAGCGGTCCTGCGGGGCCCCGTCCTGGTAGCCGAACCGCAGCCAGCCGTGCGAGGGGTAGGTCAGGGCCGCCTTGGCGCCGGCGGCGACGGCCCGCTGGGCCTCCTCGACCGCGACCTTGGTGCCCTCGCCGGTGATGCCGGCGACGATGGCGACCTGGTCGCCGACCTCGGCCACCAGCGTCTCGATCACCTTGACCTGCTCGTCCTGGGTCAGGAAGGTGCCCTCGCCGGCGTGCCCGAGCACGACCAGCGACTTGACCCCCTCGACCGAGGCCAGGAACTTGCCCAGGCCGGCCAGCGCGGCGTAGTCGACGTCGCCGTCAACGGTGAAAGGGGTGACCGGGGCGGGGTTCAGACCACGCAGGTCCAGGTTTCCGAGAGACATCGTCGACTCCTTGGGAAGGATTGCGGGAACGTTCCGGTCCATCTGCGAAGAAGGACTGGAAGGTTTGCGGGAACGATTGCAACTATGCCCTTCGCCGGTGGCGGCGTCAACACCCGGTTCGAAATGATCGGCGTCACACCGCCTACGCTCAGTGCGTGGCGACCCTGCGCGATGTGGCTCTGGCGGCCGGCGTGAGCACCTCGACCGCCTCCCGGGTGCTGGACGAGCGGTTGCCCCCGTCCCGCACCGCCGCCGCCGACCGCGTCCGCCAGGCGGCCGCCGATCTCGGGTACGTGCGCGACCCGCTCGCCGCCGGCCTGCGGCGTTCCGGAACCAGCACGATCGGCGTCGTCGTGCCCCGGCTCACCGACACCGTCATGGCCATGCTCTACGAGGAGATCGCCGCCGGGGCGCTGGCCCGGGGGCTGTTCGCGGTCGTGGCCACCACCCATGACCGGCCCGAGGCCGAGCGGCTGGCGGTCGAGTCGTTGCTGCGCCGGCGGGTCGACGGCATCATCCGGACCACCGCCCGCACCGACGCCCCCCTGCGGATCGACGAGAGCCAGTTCGGAGCGCGGCAGGTGCTGGCCCTGCGCGCCGACGGCATCCACTCGACCTCGATCGGGGACGACACCCTGGGCGGCTACCTGGCCACCCGCAAGCTCATCGATCACGGCCACCGCCGGATCGGGCTGGTGATGGGACCGGGCTACGCGACCACCGCGACCAACCGCCGCGACGGCTATCGCAACGCCCTGGTCGAGGCCGGCATCCCGCTGGATGACGCCCTGATCGTCGGCGACTCGTTCTCCATGGAGGCCGGCGAGAGCGCCGCGCACGCCCTGCTCGACCTGGCCGACCCGCCGACCGCGATCTTCGCGGTGAACGACAACAACGCCATCGGCGTGATGGCCGCCGCCGCGGCCCGCGGCCTGCGCATCCCGGACGACCTGTCGGTCATCGGGTACAACGACATCCCTGTGGTCAGCAAGCTTCCCGTGCCGCTGACCACCATCCGCGAGCCGTTCAACCTCATCGCGCGCGGGGCCATCGACCTGCTCCTGGAGGACACGCCCGGCGATGAGCCGCGCACCCTGGTCGCCACCCCGACCCTGATCCCGCGCAAGTCGACCGCGGCCCCGCGGGCCCGCTGACCGACCCCCGCGAATTCCGTTTCGCTGCCGGCGAAAGCGGTCGGGATCCGAACGGGAACAAACCCCGGCTCAAGAGCCTTGAGTGACACAGACTCAACTCTTGAAGGGTGTTCACATGACCGATATCCGTCGTCTGCCGGTACTGTCCCTGACCGATGTCGTGGTCCTGCCCGGCATGGTCGTGCCGATCGAACTGGACGAGGCCGCCCAGGCCGCCCTGGACGCGGCCCAGGCCGCTGCCCAGGACGGAACTGGGGACGAGGCCGGGGACCGGACCGGCACCAAGGGCGAGCTGCTGCTGGCGCCGCGGCTGTCCGACCGGTACGCCACCTACGGCGTCGTCGCCAGCATCGAGCAGGTCGGCCGGCTGGCCGGCGGCGCGCCGGCCGCGGTGCTGCGGGCCGGGCAGCGGGCCCGGATCGGCACCGGCGTCGCCGGCCCCGGCGCCGCGCTGTGGGTGCAGGCCGAACTCGTCTCCGACGAGAGCACCGCCGAGCAGGCGGCGCGGGCCAAGGAGCTGGCCGCCGAGTACAAGTCGCTGGTCATCGCCAACCTGCAGAAGCGGGACGCCTGGCAGGTCATCGACACCGTGGAGAAGATGACCGAGCCGTCGGTGCTGGCCGACGCCGCCGGTTGGGCGCCCTACCTGACCGCCGAGCAGAAGCGGCAGGTTCTGGAAACGCCGGACGTCATCGAGCGTTTGGAATTGCTGATCGAGTGGACGCGGGCTCATCTGAACGAGATGGACGTGGCCGAGAAGATCCGCGACGACGTCCGCGAGGGCATGGAGAAGTCCCAGCGCGAGTTCCTGCTGCGCCAGCAACTGGCCGCCATCCGCAAGGAGCTGGGAGATGTGACGGCGGAGGGCACTGATGACACTGCGGACTACCGCTCCCGCGTCGAGCAGGCCGACCTGCCGGACAAGGTCCGCGAGGCGGCGTTGCGCGAAGTCGGCCGGCTCGAGCGGGCCAGCGACCAGAGCCCCGAGTCCGGCTGGATCCGGACCTGGTTGGACACCGTGCTGGAGCTTCCCTGGCAGTCCAAGACCGAGGACAAGACCGACGTGACGGCCGCCCGCGAGGTGCTGGACGCCGACCACCACGGCCTGGACGACGTCAAGGACCGCATCACCGAGTACTTGGCCGTGCGCGGCCGGCGGGCCGAGCGTGGCCTGCAGGTCGTCGGCGGACGTGGCTCGGGCGCGGTGCTGGTGCTGGTCGGTCCGCCCGGTGTCGGCAAGACGTCACTGGGTGAGTCCGTCGCTCGGGCCCTCGGTCGGAAGTTCGTCCGGGTCGCCCTGGGCGGTGTGCGGGACGAGGCCGAAATCCGCGGCCACCGGCGGACTTACGTCGGCGCGTTGCCGGGTCGGATCGTCCGCGCGATCACCGAGGCCGGTTCGATGAACCCGGTGATGCTGCTGGACGAGATCGACAAGGTGGGCGCCGACTACCGGGGTGACCCGGCGGCGGCGCTGCTCGAGGTGCTGGATCCGGCGCAGAACCACACGTTCCGGGATCACTACCTGGACGTCGACCTGGACCTGTCGGACGTGCTGTTCCTGGCCACCGCGAACGTGCTGGAGACCATCCCGTCCGCGTTGCTGGACCGCATGGAACTGATCACCATGGACGGCTACACCGAGGAGGACAAGGTCGCCATCGCGCGCACCCACCTGCTCCCCCGGCAGCTGGAGCGGGCGGCGCTGAGCGCGGACGAGGTCGAGCTGACCAACGCCGCCCTGCGCAAGCTGGCCGCCGACTACACCCGGGAGGCGGGCGTCCGGCAGCTGGAACGGTTGCTGGCCAAGGTGTTCCGCAAGGTCGCGACGAAGCTGTCGGGCGGCGCCACGGCACCGATCGTGGTCGACGAACCGGATCTGCGGGCCCTGATCGGCCGGCCGCGGTTCACCTCGGAGACCGCCGAGCGGACCTCGGTGCCGGGGGTGGCCACCGGACTGGCGGTGACCGGGATGGGCGGCGACGTGTTGTTCATCGAGGCGTCGGCCGAGCCGGTGGCCGCCGGAGCCGAGCCGGGCAAGGGGTCGTTGACCCTGACCGGGCAGTTGGGCGATGTGATGAAGGAGTCGGCGCAGATCGCGCTGTCCTTCGTCCGGTCGCACTCGGCCGAGGTGGGCGTCGAGCCGGGGGCGTTGAACCGGACCATCCACCTGCACGTGCCGGCCGGTGCGGTGCCCAAGGACGGCCCGTCCGCGGGCGTCACCATGGTCACCGCGCTGACCTCACTGGCCACCGGCCGGGCGGTCCGCTCGGACGTGGCGATGACCGGCGAGGTCACCCTCAACGGCAAGGTCTTGCCGATCGGCGGGGTCAAGCAGAAGTTGCTGGCCGCGCAGCGGGCCGGGGTGAGCACCGTGTTCATCCCGCTGCGCAACGAGCCCGACCTGGACGACGTGCCCGCCGAGGTGCTCGACGCGCTCACCGTCATCCCGGTCGGTGACGTCCGGCAGATCCTGGACCAGGCCCTGGAGCCGGCCGTCCAGCCGGCCCCGGTTCAGACCGCCGCGGCCTGAACCGCGCGCGCGGTCACGCCGGCTCGGCCGGTGCCGGGTCGTCCGCCGGCACCTCGGGCCGGGTGACCGCGCCTTGCGCTGCAGCGGCGCTCTCGTCCGCGGGTGGCTCCGACTCCGGGGCCCCCGCGGACTCGGCGTTGTCCGGGTCGGCGGCGCCCGCGGCCTCCGCCGCGTCGGGACTCATCCACACCTGCGCGAGTTCCGCGTCGCTGATCGGCACCCCGCCGTAGTCCTCCGTCGCACCGGCCCGCTCGCGGACGTCGGCGGAAGCGTCGGGAGTTCGGTCCTGATCGGTCATGGCGCACCTTCCCGTGGTCGGCCGGCCGGACGGGTGAGCGCCGGGCCGACCCTTGGTCAGTCGTTCGACGAGTACCCGCCCACCTCCGACTCAGACGGCCAGGCGCCGCAGGATGTCGGCGACCGGCCCGGGAGTGACGGCGCCGTGGCCGGTTCCGGCCCACAGGTGCACCCATTCCGGATCGCCGGCGGCGGCCGCGGCCTTGCGCAGCGGGCTGGTCAGGTGGTGCAGGGCCGGGTAGCCCAGCGGCGCCCGTGGTTCGAACTGCACGATGAACTCGTTGACCAGTCCGCGGGCCGGGCGACCGGTGAACGCCCGGGTGATCACGGTCGGACCGGGACGCCCGGCGATCGCCGCCCGATGCACGGCCGAGGTCCCGGCCTCGTCCGCCAGCAGCAAGGCCGTGCCGACCATGACGGCGGCCGCGCCCGCCCGGAGCGCCGCCGCCACCCGGTCGGCCGAGGACAACCCGCCGGCCGCGATCAGCGGCCGCGGTGTGGTCGCCGCGATCTGCCGGATGAGGTCCGGCAGCGCCGGGGATGGCGGGCGGACCGAGGGATCGAAGACCGCGGAATGCCCGCCGGCGTCGGCGCTTTGCACGATGAGCAGGTCGGCTCCGGCGTCCAGCGCCCAGCGCGCTTCCGCGGGGCCGGTCACCGTCTGGGCGACCGCGCTGCCGGCGCGCTGCAGGGCCCGGATCGCCCTGGCCGGCGGTAGCCCGAACGTGAAGCTGACCAGCGGCACCGGGTCCTCGATCAGCAGGTCGAGTTTGTCCGGCCAGCCGTCGTCGTCCTCGATGGGCCGGGGCGGCAACACGACACCGAAGTGGTCCGCCCGCTCGGCCAACCGGGCGGCGTACTGCGCGTAGGCCTGGGGGTCGACCGGAATCGGGTTGGGCGCGAACAGATTCACCCCGAACGTCGGGGTGATCGCCCGAACCTCGGCGATCTGCGCGGCCAGCTGGGCCGCGGTCCGGTATCCGCCGGCCAGGAACCCCAGGCTGCCGGCCGCGGCGGTGGCCGTCACCAGATCGGGCGTGCTCGGCCCGCCGGCCATCGGTGCGGCCAGGACCGTCGCGGCCACCGCGAGATCGACCAGTCCGGACATGTCGCCGATTCAACCACCGGCGGATGAGGCGGCCGATCGGTCGCCGCGGGAGCGACGAGCCAATGGCGACCGGCTACCGAGCGGGATACCGCGATTACCCCCCGTTCCCGATCTTGCCCCGTTGGGTGCCGGCATCGCCTTCGCATCGACAGAATCATCACTATGAGTTACACATTCCCCCAGTCGTGTGCCCCGAATGCCCTAACCTCAGGCGAGAGGAACCACTTTTGAGGCGGTCGAATCACTGAACGTGATGGATGACCGCGAGGGGGAAGCGTGCGTATCGATCGACGTCGTGGGATTGCCGTGGTCGCCGCCGCCGCCCTGGTCGGACTGGCCGGGTGCGCGGCACCGACCGCCGGTACCGCCGTCATGGACCCGGCCGCCACCCGGCCGAGCGCGTCGTCGGACCCGACCAGCCCGACACCCGACCCGACCCCCGCGGCCTACGTGCCGGCCACTCAACCGACCACCGACCCGACCACGCCCCCGCCGACCACGCCTCCGCCGACCACCGTGGCCGCCGAGCCCGCTCCTGCACCCGTCGCCGCACCCACCACCGAAGCGGCCCCCGAGCCGGCCCCGGCCGCGGAGCCCGCCCCCGAGCCGGCCCCGTGGAGCGAGGCCTCCGACGACGACATCCGCGGCGCGGCCGCGGCGGCGGTCGCGGTGACCCAGCGGTTCTGGGCGGAGTCCTTCGCCGGCCGGGTCGGGGCCGACGGCTCCCCCGAGGCGTGGTCGGCCCCCGAACTGTGGAACGGCGACGGCTTCTACGACTCGGACACCGGTTCGGTCGCCGACTGCGGCGACGGCAAGAACTACACCGCGAACGCGTTCTTCTGCGGCAATTCCACCGACGGGACCGGCTTCCTGGCCTGGGATCTGCAGTTCTTCCACCAGCACCAGGATCTGGGCCGGACCATGGTCTTCATGGTGATCGCCCACGAGACCGGCCACGCCGTCCAGGCGCGGCTCGTCCACGACGGCGTCGACGGGGCCCTGTTCGACGGCAGCAAGCGCTACGAGCTGCAGGCCGACTGCTTCGGCGGCGCGGCGCTGGGCAAGGCGGTGCGGGACGGGTACCTGACCCTGCCGGCGACCGCCCAGGACGAAATGGTTGCGATGACCACCGCTTTCGGCGGCGATCCGGCCGGTCACGGCGATCCGGACGAGCGCGACGCCTCCTTCCAACGCGGGTTCGCCAGCGGGGACATGAACACCTGCCTGATCGATCCGGCGTCCTGAGCGAGCCGCCGGCGAACCGGGCACTGTCGGACCTTGTCGGCATGATGCCGCCATGACCAGTTTCTCGATCACCCCGACCACCCCGTTCCGGCTCCAGGAATCGGCCGAGTTCGGGTTCGGCGGGCGCGCGGCCGACTCGTTCGACGGCGTGATGCGGATGGCGTTCTGCCTGGACGGCTATGCCGACCAGGTGGGCGTTGCGGTGCGGCAGGATGCCGACGGCACCGTGCACGGCAGGGTAGACGGGGTCGGCCCGGATCGGGTCGACGCGGTGCGGGCCCAGGTCGCGCGGGTGCTGTCGCTGGATCAGGACGGCGGTGAATTCCTCGACGTCGGCCACCGGGACCCGGTGATCGGTCGGCTGCAGGAGGTCGCCCCCGGGCTGCTGCCGCCGCTGTTCTATTCGCCCTACGAAGCGGCCCTGTGGTCGGTGCTGTCCGCCCGGCGGCCGGCGCAGCAGATGGCCCAGGTCCGCACCCAGCTGTCCGAACGGCACGGCCGGACCTTCGAGCTGGCCGGCCGGCGGCTGGCGGCGATGCCGACGCCCGAGCAGCTGCTGCGGGTGACCGAGTTCCCCGGGTTGACCCCGGAGAAGATCCACCGGATGCACGGCATCGCCCGGCAGGCGCTGACCGGCACTCTGGACGTGGCCCGGCTACGGCACATCGGGCCGACCGCCTGCCAGGACGATATGCAGCGGCTCAAGGGAATCGGCCCCTTCTACGCCTCGCTGATCACCATCCGGGCGGTCGGCTTCACCGACGTGCTGCCGGTCGACGAGCCGATGCTGCTCGAGCTGGTCGGGCTGCACTACCGGGTGGACGGTCCGGTCACCCGGGCCGCGTTCGAGCAGATCGCCGAGCCGTGGCGGCCGTACCGCACCTGGACATCGGTGCTGATCCGGGCGGCGTCGTCGCGGATCGGGGTGGTCGGCAGCCGCCGCCGGGCCGGCTGAGCGGCGGGCGCGTCGGACCGGTTCCGGAGTCGAAACGAACTAGAATCGCACGAATGTTCGACACTGGGTGGGACGCCGGGCTGGACGACGCGCAGCTCTCGGCCGTGGTGCACGGCGACGGCCCGCTGGTCATCCTGGCCGGCGCGGGCACCGGCAAGACCCGCACCCTGACCGCCCGGGTGGCCAGCCTGCTGGACCGGGGCGTGCCGGCCGAGCGGGTCCTGCTGCTGACCTTCACCCGCCGCGCCGCGGACGAGATGGTCTCCCGCGCGGCCCGGCTGTGCACGCAGCCGGACGCCGGACAACGGCTGGCCGGCGGGACGTTTCACGCCGTTGCACACGCGGTGATCGGCCGGCACACCGAGGCCCTCGGCCTGCCGCCGGCGGTCAGCGTGCTCGACCGGGCCGACGCCACCGACGTGATGGATCTGCTCCGGCACGACCACGGGTTGGACGGCACCGACCGCCGCTTTCCGCGGGCGGCCACCCTGGTGGACATCTACTCGCGCGCGGTGAACACCGGCGTGCCGGCCCGGGCGCTGATCAAGACCGATTTCGGCTGGGTGCAGCCCCACGTCGACGCGGTGATGGAGCTGTTCCGGGCCTATGTCGCGCGCAAACGCGACCGCGGTCTGCTCGATTTCGACGATCTGCTGCTGGCCTGGCGCAGCCTGCTGGCCGATCCGGTGGTCGGTCCGCAGATCGCCGGCCGTTGGGACCACGTCCTGGTCGACGAGTACCAGGACGTGAATGCCACCCAGGTCGACATCGTGCACGCACTGCGGCCGGGAGGGCACGGGCTGACGGTCGTCGGGGACGACGCCCAGGCCATCTACGGCTTCCGCGGGTCCGACCACGCCCATCTGCGAAGCCTGGTGCAGGAGCTGCCCGAGGTCACCGTGGTCCGGTTGGAACGCAACTTCCGCTCGCATCAGCGGCTGCTCGATCTGGCCAACGTGGTCCGGCCCGGCGCCGAGGGCGAGCACCGGATCACCCTGCACTCCGACCGGCGAGAGGGGCGACCGGCCCGGTTGGTGCGCTGCCACGACGCCCCCGCCGAGGCCCGGATCATCGTCGACTCGGTGCTGGAGGCGCACCAGAAGGGGCGGCGGCTGCGGGAGCAGGCGGTGCTGATGCGGGCCGCCGCGCACAGCGACCTGCTGGAGGTGGAACTGACCGCCCGCGGAGTGCCCTTCGTCAAGTACGGCGGTCTGAAGTTCCTGGAGGCGGCCCACGTCAAGGATTTCGTGGCCGCCGTGCGGCTGCTGGACAACCCGCGGGACGAGGTCGCCTGGTACCGGCTGCTGCGGCTGCACGACGGGATCGGTCCGGCCCGGGCCCGCAGCCTGCTCGGGTCGCTGGCCGACCCGGAGCTCTCGGCCGACCTGGACCGGCACGCCGAGGCGGTCGCGGCGGCCCCGGCGATGAGCCGGGTCGCTCTGGCCGCCAGCCTGTCCACCCTGGCCGACGCCCGGTCCCGGAACCGAATCGGCGAGCGGGCCCGCGGCTGCCTGGAGCTGCTGCGGCCGCTGCTGACCGCCCGTTACCGGGACTGGTCGGCCCGGCTGGGCGACCTCGAACGACTGGTCGGCGCGGCCGACCAGTCCCCCGACCTGGCCGCGTTCGTGGCCGAGCTCACCCTGGACCCGCCCGCCTCGACCAGCGACCTGGCCGGACCGCCGAGCCAGGACGACGACTACCTGGTGCTGTCCACCGTGCATTCGGCCAAGGGTCTGGAATGGCCGGTGGTGCACGTGCTGCACCTGGTCGACGGCTCCTTCCCCTCGGACATGGCCCTGGGCACCCCGGAAGGCGTCGAGGAGGAGGCCCGGTTGTTCTACGTCGCGCTCACCCGGGCCGCCGACGAGCTGAATCTGTATGCCCCGCTGCGGATGCCGCACCACCGGCACGCCCGGGACGACCGGCACTCGATGGCGCCGCTGAGCCGGTTCCTGGACGACGCCGCGCTGGATCGGGTCGAGGTGGTGGACTTGACCCCGCCGCGGCCGGGTGCCGACCCGGCCGGGGCCGCCGCCCGCGGGACCCGGGTGGCGCTGCCCGACCTGGCCGACCTCTGGGCCTGATCGGGTCCTTCGGCCGGGCCGGGTAGCCTCGCAGTCCCGAACAGCTCGACGGCGAAGGCGGCGCAGATGCCCATTCGGCAGCACAAGTACCTTCTCGACGAATCCGAGATGCCCACCAGCTGGTACAACATCGTGCCGGATCTGCCGGCCCCGCCCCCGCCGCCGCTGCACCCGGGCACCCACGAACCGGTCGGCCCGGACGACCTGGCCCCGCTGTTCCCGATGGACCTGATCCTGCAGGAGGTCTCGACCGAGCGGTACATCCCGATCCCGGACGAGGTGCAGGACGTCTACCGGCTGTGGCGGCCCTCGCCCCTGTTCCGGGCACACCGCCTGGAACAGGCGCTGGGCACGCCGGCCCGGATCTACTACAAGTACGAGGGCGTCTCCCCGGCCGGCTCGCACAAGCCGAACACGGCGGTGCCGCAGGTCTATTACAACGCCAAGGCCGGCGTGAAGAAGCTGACCACCGAGACCGGCGCCGGCCAATGGGGCACCGCGCTGGCGTTCGCCTGCTCGCTGTTCGACGTCGAGTGCGAGGTCTGGCAGGTCGGCGCGTCCTACGACGCCAAGCCCTACCGGCGCACGGTCATCGAGACGTTCGGCGGCACGGTGCACCGCTCACCGTCCCAGCTGACCTCGGCCGGGCGGGCGTTCGCCGCGGATCACCCCGGATCGCTGGGCATCGCCATCTCCGAGGCCGTGGAGAAGGCTGCGGGAGCCGCCGACACCAAGTACGCGCTGGGCTCGGTCCTCAATCACGTGCTGTTGCACCAGACGGTGATCGGCGAGGAAGCGCTGCTGCAGCTGGCCAAGGCCGGCGAGACCGGTGCCGACCTGGTGATCGGCTGTACCGGCGGCGGCTCCAACTTCGGCGGCCTGGCGTTCCCGTTCCTGCGGGAGAAGCTGGCCGGCCGGCAGAACCCGGTGATCCGCGCGGTCGAGCCGGCCTCGTGCCCGTCGTTGACCCGCGGCGAGTACCGCTACGACTTCGGCGACACCGCCGGCTTCACGCCGCTGATGAAGATGCACACCCTGGGCCACGATTTCGTGCCGGACCCGATCCACGCCGGTGGCCTGCGCTATCACGGCATGGCCCCGCTGATCTCGCACATTTACGAGCTCGGGCTGATGGAGGCGCTGTCCATCGAGCAGACCGAGTGCTTCGCCGCCGCGGTCCGGTTCGCCCGCACCGAGGGCATCGTGCCGGCCCCCGAACCCACGCACGCGCTGGCCGCCACCATGCGCGAGGCGTTGGCCTGCAAGGAATCCGGCGAGGAGAAGGTGATCGTGACGGCGCTGTGCGGGCACGGCCTGCTGGACCTGGGCGCCTATGACGCCTACCTCAACGACCGGATGGTCGACTCCGGGCTCTCGGACGCCGACCTGGACGCGGCGCTGTCGACGATTCCCGTCCTGACATGAGTACGGACCCGGCCGAGCTGGACGCCGGCCGGGCACTGGCCCAGTCGCTGCAGTTGGAGCCGCTCGCCCTGGAGGGCGGGCGGTTTCGCCGCACCTTCACCGGCGGCGGGATCTCGGCGATCCTGTACATGCTGATCGGCAGCGATTTCTCGGCCATGCACCGGCTGGGCAGCGACGAGGTCTACTTCCACCATCAGGGCGCGCCGCTGCGGCTGCTGCTGATCGAACCCACCGGTGCGGCGCACGAGGTGGTGCTGGGCCCCGACGTGGCCGCCGGGCAATTGCCGCAGCTGCACGTGCCGGGCGGGTGGTGGCAGGGTTCGTCCAGTGCCGGGGCCTGGACCCTGGTCTCGACCGTGGTGGCGCCCGAGTTCAGCTGGGACGACATCGTGCTGGGCGATCGCCAGGAGTTGACGGCGCTCGCCCCGGGGGCGGCCGAACGCATCGGCCAGCTCACCCGGGACGAGCCGCCCCGCTGAGGTCAGCGCTTGATCAGCGCGTCCAGCGCGTAGCGACCGCCGCCGAGCAGGGCCAGCGCGGCCGAGACGGCGGCCAGCACGAGGACGAACTCGTACCCACCGGCGGCGGCCAGGAACCCGTTGGCCCCGTGCACGAACACGATCGCGCCGACCATGCACAGGGCGTAGAGCGCGCCGACCACCCGGGTGCCCAGACCCAGGATCAGCAGGACGCCGCCGACGAGCTCGACCGTGGCCACCGCCGCCGCACTGAATCCAGCCAGCGGGACGCCCATCTGGCCGAAGAACCCGCTGACGCCGGAAATGCCGTCCACGAAGAACTTCTGCCAGCCGTGCACGATCATCACCGCGCCCAGGACCACGCGCAGCACCACCAACCCAGTGGCGGTGGCGACGGCGCTGCGGGCGGACGTCGAGGTATCGGAACTGCGGGTCATGGTGGCCATGCTCGCTCCTTCAAAGATCGGTCGGACGGAAGTGTCATTTGATTGAACGTTCATGATTCTGACCCGGACTACATGCCGATAGCAAGCCGATTGCTGCAAAGAGTGACTCTTGTCGCACCCACGGTGACCGCCCAGCGCCCCGCCGCGGCCTCGCCTGACCCCCCGCCCCGCCTTGCCTCGCCGCGGCCCCGCCTGGGTGTTGATCATGGGGAGATGGTCGTTCTGGCTCCGCCAGAACGACCATCTCCCCATGATCAACTGCAGGTGCCGGGCCGGACCGGACCGGGCCGGGTCGGGCCAGGCCGGGGCCGGGCGGGTTTATTGCGTCTGCTTGACGCACGTCATAGGTACGCGATACCGTGGCGGCGGAGGCAACCATGACGGGCAACATCCGACCCCTCGAGGACGGCATCGAGCGGGACCTGCAGGGTTTGAACTACGGCAGCTACCTGCACCTGGACGAACTGCTGCACGCACAGCAGCCGGTGTCCGACCACCACGACGAGATGCTGTTCATCGTCGTGCACCACGTCACCGAGCTGTGGATGAAGCTGATCATCCACGAGATCCGCTCCGCGATCAGTCTGCTCGCCCAGGACGAGCTCGGTCCCGCGCTGAAGCGGCTGGCCCGGGTCAAGCACATCCAGCGCCAGATGATCGAGCAGTGGGCGGTGCTGGCCACCCTGACGCCGTCGGAGTACGCGCAGTTCCGCGACGTGTTGGGCAAGTCCTCCGGCTTCCAGTCGGCCCAGTACCGGACGCTGGAGTTCCTGCTGGGCAACAAGAATCGCGCGATGATCGCGGTGTTCGCGCACGAGCCGCAGACCGCCGCCCAGCTGGACCGCGACCTGCACGCGCCCAGCCTGTACGACGAGTTCCTGCTCTACCTGGCCCGGCGCGGCTACCCGATCCCGGCCGAGCT
The DNA here is from genome assembly GCF_000024365.1 of Nakamurella multipartita DSM 44233. NCBI lineage: Bacteria > Bacillati > Actinomycetota > Actinomycetes > Nakamurellales > Nakamurellaceae > Nakamurella > Nakamurella multipartita. The sequence goes on along the minus strand of NC_013235.1, from coordinate 650,285 downwards.
GCTCGAGCGCGACTTCGCCGAGCCGCACACCCGCAACGAAGAGCTGGTCGGCATCCTCACCGCGGTGTACGCCGATCCCGAGCACCAGTGGGACGTCTACGAGACGTGCGAGGAACTCGTCGACATCGAGGACACCTTCCAGACCTGGCGGTTCCGGCACCTCAAGACCGTCGAGCGGATCATCGGCTACAAGCGGGGCACCGGTGGATCCTCCGGGGTGGCTTTCCTGTCCCGCGCACTGTCCCTGACCTTCTTCCCCGAGCTGTACGCCGTGCGCACCGAGATCGGCGCCCCGGCCAAGGAGCACGCATGAGCAGCCTCACCACCGGCGCGATCACCGGATCGATCACCCGCGCGCAGGCGCAGGACCTCGACCGGACCGACCCGCTGGCCGGCTTCCGGGACCGTTACCTGCCGGCCACCGACGACGTCGTGGCCTACCTGGACGGCAACTCCCTGGGCCGGCCGCTGGCCGCGATCGCCGATTCCTGGCAGCGGTTCACCCACGAGCAGTGGGCCGGCCGGCTGATCCGCGGCTGGTCGGAGGGTTGGATGGATCTGCCGGAGCTGGTCGGTGACGAGCTGGCCGCGGCCGCGCTCGGGGCCGCCCCCGGGCAGACGATCATCGCCGACTCCACCACGGTGAACTTCTACAAGGCGATGCGGGCCGCGCTGAACCTGCGGCCGGGTCGCACCAAGATCATCCTGGACCGGGACAACTTCCCGACCAACCGCTATGTCGCCGAATCGCTGGCCCGGGACCTGGGCCTGGAGCTGGTCTGGCTGGAGCCGCCGATCGACGGCGGCGTCACCCCCGAGGCCGTCGCGGCCGTCATCGACGAGCGGACCGCGGTCGTCACGTTGAGCCATATCGCCTACCAGTCGGCGTTTCTCGCCGATGCGCCGGCCATCACCGAGGTCGCGCACCGGGCCGGCGCGCTGGTCGTCTGGGACCTGTGCCACTCGGTCGGCTCCACCGAGATCGAACTCGACGCCTGGGACGTCGATTTCGCCGTCGGCTGCACCTACAAGTTCGTCGGCGCCGGTCCCGGCGCACCCGCGCTGCTGTACGCCAACGCCCGGCACCACGCCGGGCTGGACCAGCCGATCTGGGGTTGGCTGGGCCGGCAGGACTCGTTCGAGATGGAGCAGGGTTACCGGCCGGCCGCCGGCATCCGCTCGATGATGTCCGGCACCCCGCCGCTGCTGGGCCTGCTCGCAGTGCGCGAGGGCGCCGCGGTCATCGCCGAGGCCGGCATCGCCGCGATCCGGGCCAAGGCCGTTGCGCTGACCGAGATGGTCACCGCCATCGCCGAGGACACCCTGGTGCCGCAGGGCTTCACCGTCATGAGCCCGTGCGACCCGGCCCGGCGCGGCGGTCACGTCAGCATCGCCCGGCCCGACGCCCGGGAACTCTCGCAACGGCTGACCGAAGCCGGGGTGCTCATCGATTTCCGCGCCCCGCAGGCGATCCGGATCGGGCTCTCGCCGCTGCCGGCCTCGTTCACCGAGGTCTGGGACGCGATGGAGGTCATCCGGACGCTGTCGGCGCCGGCGCACTGATCGTGGCCGCGCCGACCGGCTCGGCCGTGTTGCCTCCGGACCGGCCGGGCAGCCCGTCGTCGGTGATCGTCTCGTTCGCCGGGTCGTTCCTGCGCGAGATCGGCGGCGCCATCGCGGTCTCCGACCTGATCCGCTGCCTGGCCGCGGCCGGCGTGGCCGAACCCGCGGTGCGCCAGGCCCTGAGCCGGCTCAAGGCCCGGGGTTTCCTGGACCCGGACCGGGTCGACGGCCGGGCCGGCTACCGGCTGACCGCCGCGGGCCTGGCCGATCTGAACAGCGGCGATCGCCGCATCTTTCACCGGCCGAGCACCAGCGAGGCCGACGGCTGGGTGCTCGCCGTCTTCTCGGTGCCGGAATCGGAACGGGCGCAACGGCACCGGCTGCGCAGCGAGCTGAGCTGGTTGGGCTTCGGCACGGTCGCCGCCGGTGTCTGGGCGGCCCCCCGGCACCTGGCCGAGCCGACCCGGCAGGTCCTGGCCGCCGCCGATCTGGACCACTACGTGACCTGGTTCCAGGCCCATCACCTGAGCCCGATTCAGGTCGGGCAATGGTGGGATCTGCCCGCGCTGCGGGACCAGTACGAGCAATTCCTGCGGCAACACAGCAGCGATCTGGCCGTGCCGGACGAGGAATTGACCGACGAGCAGGCGTTCGCCCACTACCTGCGGGTCATCGATTCGTGGCGGGTCTTTCCCCGGATCGATCCGGGACTGCCGGCCACGCTGCTGCCGCCGGACTGGCCGGCGGCGCAGGCCTGGTCCACCTTCGCCTCGTTGCACGACCGATGGGCGCAACGGGGTCTGGCGCACGTCTGGGCCGTGGTCGCCGGCTGAGCCGGGAACCGGGTCGGAAACTGAACCGCGCACCGGGCGGAAATACGTCGAGGGGCGTAGCGAGAATCGCTACGCCCACCCGGACGATCATGCGGTCAAGCGGAAGAACTAGAGCGGGGTGACCTGAGTGGCCTGCGGGCCCTTGGTGCCCTGGGTCACCGTGTAGGTCACCTGCTGGTTCTCCTCGAGCGAGCGGTAGCCGCCGGCCTGGATCTCCGAGTAGTGAACGAACACATCGGGACCACCCTCATTGGGGGTGATGAAGCCGAAGCCCTTCTCCGCGTTGAACCACTTGACAGTGCCCTGCGCCATGCGTAACTCCTTGGATCAATCCGACATGGGGAGCGAATGCTCCACACGGGCTAGCCGACGACTTCTATCTTCGTCGGAGCGACCCGAGAAACGCAGAGAATCGTGGTGATCCACCCGACAGCGAAAACGTCGCGGGTGGCGCTAACCAGTTCTAGTGTTGCACATCCACCGGCTTGGTTCCACGCAAGGCCCGGAAGTTGGTCCCGAAACCTCAGGACCGGTGCAGGACGACCAGCCCGATGATCACGCCGATCACCACCACCATGATCCAGATGTTGACCACGACCCACTTTTCGGCCAGCCCCAGGGCCGGCACCACGTTGGGCAGGGACTGCGGGGCGATGCTGGCCATAGTCGGGTCGAACGGGTCGTGGTAGACCTCCACCAGCGAGCCGACGCCCGGGGTGCCGGCCGCCCGGATCCGCGAGGTGAAGGTGATCTCCCGCCCGTCGGCCGCCCGGAAGGTGATCACCGGCCGGCGAATGCGTTGCGCAGTGCCGTCTTTGGCCGGTCGGCGGCGGCCCAGCGCCTGCTCGTCGACGACCACGCCCTGCGCCCGGACCCACCCCGACGGGACCGCCGGCCACTCCCGGGCCCGCTTGGAGTAGATGACCTGCCGGGTGCCGAAGGCAGCCGCCAGGACGATGGGAACCATCGCCAGCACCAAGCTGAGCCAGTCGGGCACTTGACGATGATGTCAAGGCGCCGGCCGGACGGCACGGCCCGCCCCGGTGGGCCACCCCGGTGACGGTGCGTACGGTGGGCCTATGCGGGTCGTCATCGCGGGTGGACACGGCAAGATCGGGTTGCGGCTGGCCAGGCTGCTCGGCGAGCGCGAGGAGCACGCGATCAGCCTGATCCGCTCCCTGGCGCAGGAGGCCGACGTCGTCGCCCTCGGCGCGCATCCCCTGGTCTTCGATCTGGAATCCGGATCGGCGCAGGACCTGGCCAGGATCCTGGACGGCGCCGACGCGGTCGTCTTCGCCGCCGGCGCCGGACCGGGCAGCGGCGTGGCCCGCAAGGACACCGTCGACCGCGGCGCCGCCGTGCTGCTCGCCCAGGCCTGCGAACTGGCCGGGGTCCGCCGCTACGTCATGGTGTCGTCGATGGGCGCGGACGCCCCGCCCCCGCCGGGCACCGACGAGGTCTTCGCCGCCTACCTGGTGGCCAAGAAGGCCGCCGACGACGACCTGCGGACCCGCGACCTGGACTGGACGATCCTGCGCCCGGGGGCGCTGACCATGGAGTCAGGCACCGGGCTGGTTCACCTGGCCGAGCACACCGGACGCGGGCAGGTGCCCCGCGAGGACGTCGCGGCGGTGCTGCTGGCCCTGCTGGACGAGCCCCGCACCGCCGGGCTGACCCTGGAGCTGGTGGCCGGGGACACCCCGATCGATGAGGCCGTGGCCGGTCTCCTGAGCTGATCGCGGGCCGGCTGGGTACGTTGATCCGGTGGCCCGCTCCCGCGACACCAGCGAACCCGTTGAGCTGACCGTGGGCGAGCGCACCGTGCGCGTCACCCACCCCGAGCGGGTGTACTTCCCGGCGACCGGCGCGACCAAGCTGGACCTGGTCGAGTACTACCTGTCCGTCGGCGACGGCATCGTCAACGCGCTGCGCGAGCGGCCCTGCATGATGCACCGCTTTCCCGAGGGCCTGGCCGGGGACAAGGTGCACCAGAAGCGGCTGCCCCGGGGCGCCCCGCCGTGGGTGCAGACGGTCACCTTGTTCTTCCCCCGCTTCAAGCGCACCGCCGACGAGCTGTGCGTCACCGAGCTGGCCAGCGTGATCTGGGCGGTCCAGATGTCCACCGTCGAGTTCCACCCCTGGAACTCGCGGCGGGCCGACACCGAGAAACCCGACGAGTGGCGGATCGACCTGGACCCCATGCCGGACTGCGATTTCGCCCGGGTCCGCCGGGTCGCGCACGTCGCGCACGAGGTGCTCGACGAACTCGGCGCGGTCGGCTGGCCGAAGACCTCCGGCGGCAAGGGCCTGCACATCTACGTCCGCATCCCGCCGCAGTGGGGTTTCGCCGACGTGCGCCGGGCCGCGCTGGCCTTCGCCCGCGAGGTGGAGCGCCGCGCGCCGCAGGACGTCACCACCGCCTGGTGGCGCAAGGACCGCGACCCGGCGATGCTGTTCGTCGACTACAACCAGAACGCGCGCGACCACACCATCGCGTCCGCCTATTCGGTCCGGGGCACGCCCCGCGGCACCGTCTCCACCCCGATCCGCTGGACCGAGATCGACGACGTCCTCCCCGACGATTTCACGATAGCCACCGTGCCGGCCCGCTACGCCGAGCTGGGCGACCTGCACGCCGGCATCGACCAGGCCGTGTTCCCGATCGATCAGCTGCTTCAGTGGGCCGACCGGGACGAGCGGGACGGCCGTCCCGATCCCGGCGGCGCGGACGCGGTCGACCTGGACGCCCCCTGAGCCCGGCGGTCGACCCGCCGGGCCCGGACCGCGTCACGGAACGACCGTGACCGGCCACTTGCCGGCCCGCACCAGCCGGACCCCGACCGAGCCGATGATGCGGTGCCCGGCCGAGGTGGAGGCACCGACCACCACGGCGTCGGCCAGCACCTTCTCGCAGACCCGGGTGATCTCGGTGTACGGGTCGCCGGTGGTCTCGATGAACCGGGCCCGCAGCCCGGCCCGCCGGGCCGCCTCGCCGATCTGTACCCGCAGCTCGTCGGCGACTTGGTGCTCGGCATCGCTCAGGGCCAGGCCCGCGGCCGGCACCAGCCCGACCATGGCCGATCCGGCGACCACGTAGACCACCACCAGCTCGGCGCCCTGCCGGCGGGCCAGCCCGGCCGCGTAAGCGGCGGCCCGCAACGACGTGGTCGACCCGTCGACCGCGGCCACGATCACCTTGGGACCGTCGGTGCCCCGTTCGAACTCGTCCGCCTCGGTCACGCCGCCCGCCTCATGCCCAGAGTGTGGCGCACTATCCTGGCCCGGTGCCAAACCCGTCCGTCGAGGTGTTCACCGACCCCCGGCCCGACTTCTTCGGCGCGCCCTACGAAGCCCTGACCCTGCAGTTGCCCGACGACCGCGAGGGCCCGGTCGTGGCCACCCTGGTCCGTCGCCGGACCGACCGGCCGGCCACCGGCGCGGCTCTGTACCTGCACGGTTTTTCCGACTACTTCCACCAGAAGGAACTGGCCGAGTTCCACCTCGCCCGCGGTGAGGACTTCTACGCGGTCGACCTGCGCAAGAACGGGCGATCGCTGCTGCCCCACCAGACCCCGACCCGGATGGGCGACGTCGCCGACTACTACCCCGAGCTGGACGCCGCGGTGGCCACCATCCGGGCCGACGGGCACGAGCGGATCGTTTTCAACGCCCATTCCACCGGCGGCCTGATCGGCGTGCTCTGGTTGCACGACGCCCCGCACCGCGACGCCGACCTGAGCGCGGTGCGCGCGGTGGTGCTCAACAGCCCGTTCCTGGACGTGCCGGCCAACTGGGCGGTGCGCGCGCTGGCCCCGCGGCCCTTCGCGGTGCTGGCCCGCAACCGGCCCGAACTGGTGCTGCAGCAACCCACCCGCAGCCAGTACCAGATCAGCATCCACGCCACCGAACGCGGCGAGTGGACGTTCAATCCCGACTGGAAGCCGGTGACCGGCGGGGTGGTGCGCGCGGAATGGCTGGCCGCCGCCCAGCGGGCCATCGCCCGGGCGCACGCCGGCCTGACGCTGACCATGCCGATCCTGGTGATGTGCAGCAACCGCACCGTCCGGGCCCGCGAGTGGTCCGACGAGCTGCTGCGCGGCGACGCGGTGCTCAACGCCGACGCGCTGGCCCGCTGGTCCACGCAGCTGGGCCGGCACGTCACCTGCCTGCGCATCGTCGACGGCATGCACGATCTGCTGCTGTCCACCCCGCCGGTGCGGGCCGAGGTCTACGCGCAGCTGGCCCGCTGGTTGGACGCCTACGGGGCCGGGGTCAGCTGAGCAGGCCGGCGATGACGACCAGCACCGGGATGCACAGCAGCGTGCTGGTGGCCACCGCGTCCCGGGCCAGCGGCACCGCCGCCTTGTACCGGACGGCGTAGACGAACACGTTCTGCGCGGTGGGCAGCGCCGCGCACATCGTGCTGGCCAGCAGCGGCACCCCGCTCATCCCGAACACCCAGCGCCCCAACGCGTAGGCCGCCACCGGCATCACCACCAGCTTGAGCGCGGCGGCCAGCGACAGGTCGGCCGCCCGGCCACCCCGCCCGGGGATCGGCGCACCGCGCAGCGAGATGCCGAACGCGATCAGCGCGCCGGGCACGGCCATCCCGGCGATCAGCTTGAGCGGGGCGTCGATCAACTGCGGGATGTGGGCGCCGGTCGCGGCCAGCGAGATGCCGATCACCGAGGCGACGATCACCGGGTTGCGCACCGGCTGGATCAGCACCCGCCGCCAGGACGGGCGGCGGCCGGACTCGACCATGTCCAGCACCACGAAGGCGACCGGGGCCAGCACCACCAGCTGGTACAGCATGACCGGCGCGACCAGCGCGGCGTCACCGAAAACGTAGACGGCCAGCGGGATCCCGAGGTTGCCGGCGTTGACGTAGGACGAGGCCAGGGAACCGACCACGACCGAGGCGGTGTCCCGCTTCCACCACAACCGGGCCACCAGCAGGTACAGCGACCAGGCCACCGTCGTGGTCAGCGCGGTGACCGCCAGTCCGGCCGACAGCACCGCCGAGATCGACGCCCCGGCCAGGGTTTCCAGCAGCAGCGCGGGGGTGGCCACGAAGAACACCAACCGGGACAACACGACCGGGGTGCCCGAGGGCAGCAGGCTGGTCCGGGCCAGCAGATACCCCACGCCGACGACGATGCCGATCGTCGCCAGGCCCTGCAGGACCGCGAGCACCGATGGTCAGCGCACCAGGGCCAGCGTCGCCCGGGCGATCGCCAGCTCCTCGTTGGTCGGCACCACAAGGACGGTCACCGGCGAATCGTCGGTCGAGATGACCCGCGCGCCACCCCGTTCGGCGTTGCGGGCCGGATCGAGCCGGATGCCCAGCGGCTCCAGGCCGGCCAGCACCTTGGCCCGCACCCCGGCCGCGTTCTCGCCGACCCCGGCGGTGAAGGTGATGACGTCGGCGCCGCCGAGCACGGCCAGGTAGGCCCCGATGTACTTGCGCACCCGGTGGCAGTACACGTCCAGGGCCAGCGCGGCGTCGGTGTCGCCCTGCTCGATCAGCCGGTCGATGTCCCGGAAGTCGGACACCCCGGCCAGGCCGAGCATGCCGGACCGGCGGTTGAGCAGGCTGTCGATCTCGTCGATGGACAGGCCGGCGGTGCGGGCCAGGTGGAACACCACCCCCGGGTCGATGTCACCGCTGCGGGTGCCCATCACCAGGCCCTCCAACGGGGTCAGGCCCATCGAGGTCTCCACCGCCCGGCCGCCGTCCACGGCCGACACCGACGCCCCGTTGCCCAGGTGCAGCACGATCTGCCGCAGCTGCGCGAGCTCCCGGCCCAGCACCGCGGCCACCTGCTGCGAGACGTACTGGTGCGAGGTGCCGTGGAAGCCGTAGCGGCGCACCTGATGTTCGGCGGCCACGGTCCGGTCGATCGCGTAGGTCGCGGCGGCCGCCGGCAGGTCCCGGAAGAAGGCGGTGTCGAAGACGGCCACCTGCGCAACGCCGGGGAAGGCGGCCATCGCCTCCTCGATCCCGGTCGCATTGGCCGGGTTGTGCAGCGGCGCCAGCACCGACAACGCCTTGATCTCGGCCAGCACCTGCGCGTCGACCAGGGTCGGTTCGCCGAACAACGACCCGCCGTGCACCACCCGGTGCCCGACGGCGAACAGCCCGGTCCGCTGGATGGGCCGGCCGGAGCGGTCGAACAGGGACCGCATCACCTCGATCGCCGCGGCGTGGTCGGCGATCTCGCCGGTGTAGTCGAAGTCCTTGCCGTCCTGCCGGTGGGTGGCCCGACCCGGTTCGGCGCCGGCGACGCCGATCCGCTCGATCAACCCGGTGGTCACCGCCTGGCCCTCGTCGGGGTCGATCAGCTGGTACTTCATCGACGACGAGCCGGAATTGACCACCAGAATCGGGTGCTGTATCACGCGGTCTCCCCCTGCGCCTGGATCGCCGTGATGGCGACGGTGTTGACGATGTCGGCCACCAGCGCGCCCCGGGACAGGTCGTTGACCGGCTTGTTCAGCCCCTGCAACACCGGCCCGATGGCCACCGCCCCGGCGCTGCGCTGCACCGCCTTGTAGGTGTTGTTGCCGGTGTTCAGGTCCGGGAAGATCAGCACGGTGGCCCGCCCGGCCACCTGCGAATCCGGCAGCTTGGTCACCGCCACGCCCGGGTCGACCGCGGCGTCGTACTGGATCGGGCCCTCCACCAACAGGTCCGGCCGCTTGGTGTGCACGATGTCGGTGGCCGTGCGCACCTTCTCCACGTCGGCGCCCGATCCCGAACTGCCGGTCGAGTAGGACAGCATCGCCACCCGCGGGTCGACGCCGAACTGCGCGGCGGTCTGCGCGGACGAGATGGCGATCTCGGCCAGCTGTTCCGCGGTCGGGTCGGGGTTGACCGCGCAGTCGCCGTAGACCAGGACGCGATCGGCCAGGCACATCAGGAAGACGCTGGAGACCACGGTGGTGCCCGGCGCGGTCTTGATGATCTCGAAGGAGGGCCGGATGGTGTGCGCGGTGGTGTGCACGGCCCCGCTGACCATCCCGTCGGCCATCCCCAGGTGGACCATCATGGTGCCGAAATACGAGACGTCGGAAACGATGTCGGTGGCCAGCTCCAGGGTGATGCCCTTGTGCGCGCGCAGCCGGGCGTACTCGGCGGCGAAGGTGGCCACCAGCTCGGGGGTGGTCGGCGAGACGATCCGCGCCTTGGCGATGTCCAGGCCCAGGGTGTCGGCCTTGGCCCGGATGAGGGTCTCGTCGCCCAGCAGGGTCAGGTCGGCCACGTCCAGCCGCAGCAGGATCGCCGCCGCGCGCAGGATGCGTTCCTCCTCGCCCTCGGGCAGCACCACGTGCCGGCGGTCGGCCCGGGCCCGCTCGATCAGCCGGTACTGGAACATCATCGGGGTGACCACGGTCGGGTCGGCCAGGTCCAGCGCGTCGACGATGGCGTCGGCGTCCACCCCCTCGGCGAACGCCTGCAGCGCCTTCTCCAGCTTGACCGAGGAGTCCGCGGTCAACCGGCCCCGTACCTGCCCCAGACCGGTGGCGGTCTCGAAGGTTCCGCCGTCGGTGAGCAGGATCGGTACGTCGGCCCGGATGCCGTCGATCAGCTTGGCGATCGAGGCCGGCGGCTCGTACCCGCCGGTCAGCACGACCGAGGCCAGGTCCGGGAAGGTGGCCGACTGGTGGGCCAGGATCAGCGCCGGCAGCATGTCCGAGCGGTCGCCGGGCGCGATCACGGTCATCGACGGCCGTAGCCGGCGGAGCACGTTCGGCGGGGTCATCGCGGCGACCAGGAAGCCCAGCGACTCCCGGGTCAGCAGGTCCTCGTCACCGCGCCACAGCGTCGCCCCGCAGGCGTCGCGCAGGTCGGCCACCGTCGGCGCGCCCAGCAGCGGGATGTTGGGCAGCGCGCCGGCGACCAGGCCGGCCCGGGACAGCCGCTCGCGGACGTCCTCGACCGCGTCCGGGTCGACCCGGTTGGCGATAGCGGCTACCGGATGGGCGTGCCAGGCCACGAGTTCGGAGCGGGCCAGCTCGACGGTCGCGGCGATGACGGCCGGGGTGCGGTCGCGGCCGTGCACCACCAGCACCACCGGCGAGCCCAGGTTGGCCGCGATCCGGGCGTTGCTGGCCCACTCGTTGCCGGTGGTCACGTCGGTGTAGTCGCTGCCCACCACCACGACCGCGTCGTACTCGGCGCTCAGCTCGCCGAACCGGTCCACGATCCGGGACAGCGCGGCGTCCTGATCGGCGTGCCACTGGGCGTAGGTGACGCCGACCGCCTCGTCGTAGTCCTGCCGGATGCCGGGCTGCGCGATCAGCAACTCGACCACCGAGTCGCGCTGCGGATCGGCGTTGACGATCGGCCGGAACACCCCCACCCGGCCGACCCGCCGGCTGAGCAGATCGACCAGGCCCAGGGCCACCGCCGACTTTCCGGACAGGGCCTCGGGCGAGGCGATATAGAGGCTGCGCGACATGGGGCTCAGGCTAACCGGGCCGGTCATCGGGGTCGCGACGAGCGAGCGAGGTCACCGTCGAGAATTCATCAGCTGTTGACCGGGCCGCCGGCCGCTCCTACCCTGGAGTCGGCGGAACTCATCAACCGTTGACATTCCGCCGACCGCTTCGCGGAGGAGGCGCGTCATGGCCGACGCGATCACCGTCACCGAGCTGGTCGTCCGGCGCGGAAAGGCGACCGTCCTGGACGGCCTGACCTGCCGCATTGCCGCCGGCCGGATCACCGGACTGCTGGGCCCGTCGGGCGCGGGCAAGACGACGCTGATCCGGGCGGTCGTCGGGGTGCAGGTCGTCCGCGCGGGCACGGTCACCGTGCTCGGCCGGCCGGCCGGCACCCCGGCGCTGCGCGACAAGATCGGTTACGTCAGCCAGTCGCCGTCGATCTACCTGGACCTGACCGTGGCCGAGAACACCAACTATTTCGCCGCCGTCGCCGGCGTCGACCGGTCCGCCGCCCGGGCGGCCATCGAGCAGGTCGGCCTGGCCGAGGCCGCCGGGCAACTGGCCGGCAACCTGTCCGGCGGGCAACAGTCGCGCGCGTCCCTGGCCTGCGCCATCGTCGGTGACCCGCCCGTGCTGGTGCTGGACGAACCCACCGTCGGGCTGGACCCGGTGCTGCGCGAGGAGCTGTGGGACTTCTTCGCGCAGCGGGCCCGCGACGGGGTGAGCGTGCTGGTGTCCTCGCACGTGATGGACGAGGCGAACCGGTGCGACACGCTGCTGCTGATGCGCGCGGGCGAGCTGCTCGCCGACGAGACCCCGGCGGCGATCAAGCAGCGGGCCGGCACCGACGACATGGACCGGGCCTTCCTGAACCTGATCCGGGCGGGAGCGGCGCGATGAGCGTGATCAGCCCCGGGATTCTGGCCGCCACTACCACCCGGATCCTGCGCCAGCTGCGGCACGACCCGCGCACCGTCGGCCTGCTGATCGCGGTCCCGATCGTGCTGATGGGCCTGGTCTACGCCATGTACGACGGCTCGCCCGCGGTGAGCCGGATCCTGCTGATCATGCTCGGCATCTTCCCGTTCGTGATCATGTTCCTGATCACCAGCATCGCCATGCTGCGGGAGCGCACGTCCGGCACCCTGGAACGGTTGATGACCACCCGGACCGGCAAGGGCGACCTGCTGGCCGGGTACGGGATCGCGTTCGGCGCGGCCGCGGCCGGCCAGGCGGTCATCGCCTCGGCCTGCGCGTACTGGCTGTACGGGATGAGCACCGCCGGCTCGGCCGCCCTGGTGGTGCTGATCGCGGTGCTGACCGCGCTGCTCGGCGTCGGCCTCGGGCTGGCCTGTTCGGCGTTGGCCCGCACCGAGTTCCAGGCCGTGCAGATGCTCCCGGTGGTGGTGATCCCGCAGATCCTGCTGTGCGGACTGTTCGTGCCGCGCGCGGAGATGGCCGGCTGGCTCTCCGCACTCTCGGACGTGATGCCGCTGTCCTACGCGGTGGAGGCGCTGCAACAGGTCGGCGACAACGCCGAGCCCACCTCCACGTTCTGGGTCGATCTGGCCGTCGTCGGCGGCTGTGTGATCCTGGGACTGATCCTGGCCGCGGCCTCCCTGCGGCGACGGACCCCCTGACCCAGCACCCCCGAAGGAGCGGCATGCCCGGCGCCGTCGAGCGAACCCGGCCGGCCCGCACCGGCCGGCGGCCGGGCAACCCGGACACCCGCACGGCCATCCTGGACGCCGCCCGGGCCACCTTCGCCGCCTCCGGCTTCGACGGCGCGTCCATCCGCCGGATCGCCGCCGCCGCCGGGGTCGATCCCGCGCTGGTGCACCACTACTTCGGTACCAAGGACGAGCTGTTCCTGGCCACCATCGACCTGCCCATCGACCTGCCGACGCTGCTCGCCGGCATCGGCGCGGCCGGACCGGACGGGGTGGGCGTGCGGCTGGCCGGCCTGATCGTCAGCGTGTGGGAATCGCCGATGGCCCCGGGGTTGGCCGGCTGGCTGCGCACCGCGCTGGCCGACGAGCAGCGGGCCGCGTTGATCCGCCAGTTCGTGGTGGCCCGGATGGTCGGGCCGTTCACCGCGGCGTTGGGCATCCCCGAGCCGGAGCGCACCCGGCGGGCCGGGCTGGTGATGTCGCAGATCCTGGGCGTGATCGTGAGCCGCTACCTGCTGTTCCTGGACCCGGTGGTGCAGCTGACCGGTGAGCAGCTGATCGCGTCCGTGGGCCAGACCCTGCAGCGGTACCTGACCGAGCCGCTGCCTCCGGCGGGCCGGCCGTGACCCGGCTGTTCGGCGTCGCGTCGGCGGCCATGCAGATCGAGGGAGCGGCCGGGACCGCCGGCCGGACGGCGTCGATCTGGGACGTCTTCGCCACCCTGCCCGGCCGGATCGAGGACGGCAGCAGCCCGGCCCGGGCGGCCGACCACCACGCCCGGTGGTCGACGGACCTGGATCTGCTGGCCGCGCTGGGGGTGGACGCCTACCGGCTGACGCTGTCCTGGTCGCGGGTGCAGCCGGGCGGGACCGGACCGGTCAACCCGGCCGGGTTGGACTTCTACGACGCCCTGGTCGACGGCCTGCTGGCGCGGGGCATCGAGCCGTGGGTGTCGTTGTACCGGTGGGACCTGCCGCTGGAGCTGATGCTGGAGGGCGGCTGGCTGCGGCGGGACACCGCCGAGCGGTTCGGCGACTACGCCGCCGCGGTGGCCGCCCGGCTGGGCGATCGGGTCGGCGCCTGGGCGAGCCTGGAGGATCCGTTCCCGCACCTGGCCCTGGGGCACGCGGTCGGCGTGGACGCGCCTGGATTGACCCTGCTCGGCGGGGCCCTTCCGGTCACCCACCACCTGCTGCTCGGGCACGCCCGGGCCACCGCCGCGCTGCGGGCGGCCGGCGCGGGGCGGGTCGGCCTGATCAACCACCACACGACCGTGCGGCCGGCCGGCCCGTCCGGCCGGGACCGGTGGGCGGCAGCGTTCTACGACGAGTACCACAACCGCCAGTTCGCCGACCCGGTGCTGCTCGGCCGCTACCCGGACCGGTTGCTGGCCCTGCCCGGGGTCCCCGACGGGGTGATCGCCGACGGCGACCTGGCCGCGATCGCCGCCCCGCTGGACTTCTACGGGGTGAGCTACGAGCATCCGGTGGTGGTCGCCGCGGTGCCCGAGAACCGGTCCGTGCCGCTGACCCTGGTCCCGCTGGAAGGTGTGCCGCGCACCGCCGGCGACCTGCCGATCGACCCGCCGGCCCTGGAGCAGGTGCTGGTCGACCTGGCCCGCCGGTACCCGCACTTGCCGCCGGTGGTGGTCACCACCGGCGGCGCCTTCGACGACCGTCCGGACGGCGACGACCGTCCGCGGATCGCGTTCCTGGACGAGCATCTGGCCGCCGTCGACCGGGCCGCGGGCCGCGGCGTGCCGGTCGCCGGCTACTTCCACTGGTCGCTGCTGGACGGCTGGGCCGGCACCCCGGGCCACGTCCGGACCGGCCTGGTCCGGGTCGATCCGGACACCCTGGAGCGCACCCCGCGGGCCGCATTCGCCCACTACCGCGACCTGATCGCGCATCGGTCGGGTGACACATCGGTCACGGCGCCGGCCGATCGGCCGGCCAGGTCCTAGATTCAGCGCTGCAGCACCCACCCGACCAGCCCAGATCCCCGGAAACGGAGCCATGAGCGCACCCGCCATCGAACCGGGCACCGCAGGCCGGCCGGTACCCACCGGCCGCGTCGTCGCCTGGGGGGTGTGGGACTGGGGATCGGCCGCCTACAACGCGGTCATCCTCACGTTCGTCTTCTCCGTCTACCTGACCGACGCGGTCGGGGTCGATCTACCCGGCGGGATCACCGCCAACACCTGGCTGGGCTGGTCACTCGGTCTGGCCGGCCTGTTTATCGCCGTGCTGGCCCCGGTGACCGGGCAGCGGGCCGACGCCGGCGGGCGCCGGCGGTTGTCCCTGGGGGTCTGGACCGCGCTGACCGTGATCACCATGGCCGGGCTGTTCTTCGTCCAGGACGACTACCACTACCTGTGGCTGGGCCTGCTGCTGCTGAGCCTGGGTTCGATCTTCTTCGAGTTCGCCAGCGTCTCCTACAACGCGATGCTGCACCAGGTCTCCACGCCGCGCACGATCGGCCGGGTCTCGGCGTTCGGCTGGTCGATGGGCTACTTCGGCGGCATCGTGCTGCTGCTGATCTGCTACGTCGGGTTCATCGCCCCGGACGTGGGCTGGTTCGGGGTGACCTCGCAGGACGGGCTCAACATCCGGATGGTCGCGATCTTCGCGGCCCTGTGGTTCGCCCTGTTCGGGTTGCCCGTGCTGTTCGCGGTGCCCGAGATCACCGGCGCGCCGGCGGCCAAGCGGGTCGGCTTCTTCGCCTCCTACGGGGTGCTGTTCCGGGATCTGCGGGAGATGTTCCGCACCAGCCCGCACACCGTGTACTTCCTGGGCGCCAGCGCCCTGTTCCGGGACGGCCTGGCCGCCGTGTTCACCTTCGGGGCGGTGCTGGCCGTCACCGTCTACGGCATCAACAGCGCCGACGTGCTGATCTTCGGGGTGGTGGCCAACGTGGTCTCGGCCATCGGCGCGCTCACCGCGGGCCGCTTCGATGACCGGCTCGGCCCGAAGACGGTCATCGTGTTCTCGCTGTCCGGGATGCTGATCTCCGGAACCATCCTGCTGTTCGTCTCCGGGCCGACGATGTTCTGGATCTTCGGGCTGTTCCTGTGCCTGTTCGTCGGGCCGGCCCAGTCCTCCTCCCGCACCTTCCTGGCCCGGCTCGCCCCGGTGGGCAAGGAGGGACAGCTGTTCGGCCTGTACGCGACCACCGGGCGCGCGGTCTCGTTCCTGGCGCCGACCCTGTTCGGCTTCTTCACCTTCGTCTTCGACGCCGACCGGGCCGGCATCGTCGGCATCCTGCTGGTGCTCGGCCTGGGGCTGCTGGCGTTGCTGCCGGTACGGCCGCCGGCGACCGCGGCGGCGCCCCCGGCATGAGCCAGTGGTGGTACGACAACATCGTCGAGCCGGCCAAGCTCCCGCTGCTGCTGTGCCTGCTCGCCTTCGTCGTGACCTTCCTGGCCACCCGGGTGGTCACCCGGATGATCCGGGCCGGCATCGGCCCGTTCCGCAACAACGTCTCGGCCGGCGGCCTGCACATCCATCACGCCGTCCCCGGGATCATCCTGCTCATCCTGGGCGCGTTGATGGCGCTGCGGCTGCCCGAATCGCCCTGGTTCGAGATCGCCGCCGTGCTGGTCGGGGTGGGCACCTCGCTGGTGCTCGACGAGTTCGCGCTGATCCTGCACCTGGACGACGTCTACTGGGCCAACGAGGGCCGGATCTCGGTCGAGATGACCGGCCTGGCCGCGGCGTGCATCGGCCTGGCCCTGCTGGGCTTCAGCCCGTTGGGGGTCGACGACCTGACCGTCGGCGACATCCGGATCCGGATCACCCTGCTGGTCGGCGCGCTCATCCACGGCGCCCTGCTGCTGGTCTGCGTCCTCAAGGGCAAGTACCGCTCGGCACTGATCGGGTGTTTCGTTCCGCTCGTCGCCTGGTACTCGGCGGTGCGGTTGGCCCGTCCGGGCACCTGGTGGGCCCGGCACCGGTATCGCGGTCGCACGCTCGAGCGGTGCCGGCGGCGGGAGGCGGCCTTCGACGAGAAGTGGGATCCCCGATGGCAGTGGCTCTCCGACGTGATCGCCGGGGCGCCGACCGAGCCGCCCCGCGAGTGATCATCCGCCTACCATGCGCAGATGGGGCAATGGTGGCAGGAGAACATCATCGAGCCGGGCAAGCTGCCGCTGCTCCTGTGCTTCGCCGCCTTCATCGTCACCTTCCTGTCGACCCGGCTGATCACCCGGTTGATCCGGGCCGGCATCGGCCCGTTCCGTAACAACGTCTCCTCCAGCGGGGTGCACGTGCACCATGCGGTGCCCGGGATCCTGCTGCTGATCCTGGGCACGATCATGGCCCTGCGCGGTCCGGATTCGCCGTGGATCGAGATCGCCGGCGTGCTCTCGGGGATCGGGATCTCGCTGATCCTGGACGAGTTCGCGCTGATCCTGCACCTGCAGGACGTCTACTGGTCCAACGAGGGCCGGATCTCGGTGGAGATGATCGGGCTGGCCACTGCGGTCTTCGGGTTCGTGCTGCTCGGCTTCAGCCCGCTCGGGGTGGACGAGCTGTCGGTGGACGACGTCGAGCTGCGGTTGACCCTGACCACGGCGGCCGTGCTGCATTTCGTGCTGCTGGTGGTGTGCGTGCTCAAGGGCAAGTACCGCTCGGCCCTGGTCGGGTGCTTCGTCAGTCCGGTCGCCTGGTGGGCCGCGTTCCGGCTGGCCCGGCCGGGCTCGCGCTGGGGTCAGCGGTACCGCGGCCGCAAGCTGGAGCGGGCGAAGCGGCGCGAGGCCAAGTTCCAGGCCAAATGGGACCCCCGGTGGCGCTGGCTCAGTGACGCCATCGCCGGCGCCCCCTCCCGGCCGGACCCGCCGCCCGAGCCGGATCCCGACCACGATCAGGCGCCGGCGGCCGTGCCGCCCCCGGCGTCCGGACCCGCGAGCTGACGGTCACGGCGCCGGGGCGGCCAGGTCGTCCCGGACGTCGGACAGGAACCGGCGCACCCGGTCCGGATCCGGGGCCGGCCCGCCGGCGCGGGCGGCCAGCGCCTGCACGATCACGGCCGCGTCCACCGGATCGGCCGAACCGAGCACCGCCCGACCGGCCGCCGGTTTGGCCAGCCAGCGACCGGTGACCGTGCGGTAGCGGGCCCGGCAAGCGTTGAGCACGGCGTCGTCGGCCAGCGGCACCGCCGAGGCCAGGTGCCAGTCCAGGGATTGAATCAGCAGCGTGGCCAGGTCGGTCGGGTCGGGCGAGACGAACACCTCGCCGGCCGGCGGGCCCAGGATCGGCACGCCGGCGGCGGCCAGGATGCTGCGGTCGATGCCGTACCAGAACGACCCGTCGGCGGCGGGCCGGTCGGCGGGTTCGCCGGCCCGGAACGGCATCCGCGGGCCCGTGTTCAGCTCGATCTCGAAGCCGGGCGCCAGGTCGCCGGCGGCCGCGATCTCGGCCCGGTAGACCACCAGTTCCAGCCCGCGCGCCGGGCACGGCAGGTTCTCCTGACGCAGCGCCGTCACCAGCGCCTGCGTGGTCGACCGGGACAGTGCGGCCCGGACGAGCACGGCGACGTCGATGTCGCTGCGGCCGGCCTGGTAGCCGTCCAGGGCCAGCGATCCCCCGGTGTACACGCCGAGCAGTTCGGGCCCGAGCAGGTCGGTGCAGCGGCGGGCGAGTTCGGACAGGTAGCCGGTCACCGCGGGGTCGACCGATTCGGCGGGCATGACCCCATCGTGCCCCGGGCGGTTGGCAAGATGGGCGGCCATGAGCGCGCCGACGACCCCGCAGGTCACCGAGCCGGCGGGGGCGGGCCGGTTCGCCCCCAGCCCGTCCGGCGATCTGCACGTGGGCAACCTGCGGACCGCGCTGCTGGCCTGGCTGTTCGCCCGGTCGACCGGCCGCGGCTTCCTGGTCCGGATGGAGGACCTGGACCGGGTCCGGCCGGGGGCGGCCGCCCGGCAACTGGCCGACCTGGCCGCGCTCGGGTTGGACTGGGACGGGCCGGTGGTGCAGCAGTCGGCCCGGACCGACCGCTACGCGCAGGCCATCGATTCGTTGACCGACCGCGGCCTGACCTACCCGTGCTTCTGTACCCGTCGGGAGATCCAGCAGGCCGCGTCGGCGCCACACCCGGACCCCACCCGACCGGGCGCCGACGGCGCCTACCCGGGCACCTGCCGGGCGCTGACGGCCGCGCAGGTCGAGCAGCGCCGGGCGGCCGGCCGGCCCGGCGCGCTGCGGTTGCGCGCGCAGGTCGACCGGTGGACGGTGCCCGACCTGCTCGTCGGGCCGTTCACCGGCGCCGTCGACGACCTGGTTCTGCGCCGCAACGACGGGGTCGCCGCCTACAACCTGGCCGTGGTGGTCGACGACGCCGCGCAGGGGATCGACCAGGTCGTCCGCGGTGACGACCTGCTCACCTCGGCGCCCCGGCAGGCCTACCTGGCCGCCCTGCTGGACCGGCCGCCGGTGCAGTACGCCCACGTCCCGCTGGCTCTGAACCAGGAAGGGCAACGGCTGGCCAAGCGGGACGGCGCGGTCACCCTGGCCGAGCTGGCCGCCGCGGGCGTGCCGGCGGGGCGGGTGCTCGGCCTGATCGCCGGCTCGTTGGGGCTGGCCGCACCGGGCGAGCAGGTGAGCCCGGCGCAACTGCTGACCCGCTTCGACCCGGCCGCACTCCCCCGGGCGCCGTGGGTGGTGCGGCCGGCGGACCTGCTCGCCTGACCGGGTGGCCGACGGGGCGGTACAACGAGGACCCGTCAGGCTGGTTTGATGACCCGGTGACCGAATTGCCGCCGGACCCGACGCTGTCGGGGTCCAAGCCCCGCCTGGGGAATTACGACCTGATCGTCGTGCTGTTCTGTGGCCTGCTGCTGATCTCGAATATCGGGGCCACCAAACTCATCCAGTTCGGGCCGATCATCACCGACGGCGGGGCGATCCTGTTCCCGCTGACCTACATCCTGGGCGACGTGCTGTCCGAGGTGTACGGGTTCCGGCGGGCCAAGCGAGCGATCCTGATGGGTTTCGGCCTCTCGGTGCTGGCCGCGGTGACGTTCTACCTAGTGCAAATCGCGCCGGCGGCCGACGCGTACACCAACCAGGAGGCGTTCGAGGCGGTCCTGGGGTTCGTCCCGCGGATCGTGCTGGCCAGCATCCTGGGGTACCTGGCCGGACAACTGCTCAACGCGTACGTGCTGGTCAAGATCAAGGAGCGGACCAAGGAGGGCAAGCTCTGGCTCCGGCTGATCGGGTCCACCGTGGTCGGCGAGCTGGCCGACACCCTGGTGTTCTGCACCATCGCGTTCTTCGGCGTCATCACCGGCTGGGAGTTCTTCAGCTACGTGCTCACCGGCTACCTGTACAAGGTGCTGATCGAGGTGGTCTTCCTGCCGATCACCTACCCGGTGATCGCGATGGTCAAGCGGCACGAACCGGACTACGTGCCCGGCGCCGCGGTGCGGGTCTGACCCGAGACCGCGGCGCCGGTCACGACCGGCCTCAGACGCCGACCAGCAGGTCGGCCGGGTTGCGGTAGGCCAGCGCGTGCGCCTGGGCGACCGGCTCGTTGACCAGGTGTCCGCCCAGCGTGCTCAGGCCCAGCAGCAGCGCCGGGTCGGTCTGCGCGGCCCCGGCGATGCCCCGGTCGGCGACCTTGACCAGGTACGGCAGGGTGGCCGAGGTCAACGCCAGGGTCGAGGTGCGGGCCACCGCACCCGGGATGTTGGCCACGCAGTAGTGCACGACCCCTTCCTCGATGTAGGTCGGGTCGGCGTGCGTGGTGGCCCGGCTGGTCTCGAAGCACCCACCCTGATCGATCGCGATGTCGACGGCCACACTGCCCGGTCGCATGCTGGCGATCATCTCCCGGCTGACCAGCTTGGGCGCCTTCGCGCCGGGCACCAGCACCGCGCCGATGACCACGTCGGAGTCGGCGATGTAGGCGGCCATCCGGGCCCGGTTGGGGGTGACCAGATCCAGCCGGCCGCCGAAGATGTCGGACAGGTAGGCGAGCCGGGTCGGGTTGGTGTCGAAGACCCGGACGATCGCCCGCATGCCCAGGGCGATCTTGGCCGCCTCGGTGCCCGACACGCCGCCGCCGATGATCGTCACCTTGGCCGCCGGGGTGCCGGGGACGCCACCGAGCAGGATGCCGGCGCCGCCGGCCGGGCTCTCCAACGCGCGGGCCGCGGCCTGCACCGACATCCGGCCGGCGACCTCGCTCATCGGGGTCAGCAAGGGCAGCTTGCGATCCGGGGTCTGCACCGTCTCGTAGGCGATCGAGTCGATCTTCTTGGCCAGCAGGAACTCGGTCAGCTCCCGGTCGGCGGCCAGGTGCAGGTAGGTGAACAGCTGCTGGCCCTCGCGGAAGCGGTGGTACTCGGCCGGGACCGGCTCCTTGACCTTGACGATCAGATCGGCCGCGGCGAACACCTCGTCGGCGGTGCCGACGACCTTCGCGCCGGCCGCGGAGTACTCGGCATCGCTGAACCGCGACCCCACCCCGGCGCCCGACTCGACCAGCACCTGATGGCCGTGATGGACCAGTTCGGCGACCCCGTCGGGCTGCACGGACACCCGGTTCTCGTTGTTCTTGATCTCTTTGGGCACGCCGACGACAAGAGCAGACACGGTGGAACTCCTTGGGGTGATGGGAGTGACGGGGTGACGAGGTGATGGGGTGACGGGGAAAGCGAGCGTCAGAGCTTGGTCCAGGCGTCCGTGAGCACGGACCGCATGGCGGATTCGATCTGGTCGAATTCGGCCTGGCCGCACATCAGCGGCGGGGCGAACTGCACGACGGCCTGACCCCGGTCGTCGGCCCGGCAGTAGACGCCGGCCTCCCACATGCCGGGGGCGACCACGCCGCGCAGGATGCGCTCGCAGTCGTCCCGGGTGAAGGGCTCCTTGGTGGCCTGGTCCCGGACCAGCTCCACCGACCAGAAGTAGCCGTTGCCGCGGACGTCGCCGACGATCGGCAGGTCCAGCAGCTGCTTGAGGGTGGCCTCCAGCGCGCCTTCGTGGCGCAGCACGTTGCCCAGCAGGTCCCGTTCCGCGAAGACGTCCAGGTTGGCCAGCGCGGCGGCGCAGGCCACCGGATGGCCGCCGAAGGTGTAGCCGTGCGGGAACGTGGTGGTGCCCCGGCCGAACGGCTCGAAGATCCGGTCGGAGATGATCGCGGCCCCCAGGGCGGCGTAACCGGAGGTCAAACCCTTGGCGCTGGTGATGATGTCGGGCTGGTAGCCGAACTTCTGGGCGCCGAACATGGTGCCCAGCCGGCCGTAGGCGCAGATGACCTCGTCGGAGACCAGCAGCACGTCGTAGGTGTCGCAGATCTCGCGGACCCGCTCGAAGTAGCCGGCCGGCGGCGGGAACGACCCGCCGGCGTTCTGTACCGGCTCGACGAAGACGGCCGCCACCGAGTCCGGCCCCTCGCGCAGGATGGCCTCCTCGAACTGGTCGGCGGCCCAGCGACCGAATTCCTTCTCGTCGCCGGCGAGATGCTCGGGGGCCCGGTAGAAGTCGGTGTTGGGCACCTTGATCGCGCCGGGCACCAGGGGGGCGAAAGGGATCTGGAAGCCCGGCACGCCGGTGATGGACAAGGCGCCTTGGGTGGTGCCGTGATAGGCGATGGCCCGGCTGATCACCTTGGTCTTGGTGGGCTTTCCGGTCAGCTTGAAGAACTGCTTGGCGACCTTCCAGGCGGTCTCGACGCTCTCGCCGCCGCCGGAGGAGAAGAACACCTTGTTCAGATCGCCCGGAGCCAGCTCGGCGAGCCGGTCGGCCAGCTCGATGGCCGGCGGGGTGGCGTAGGACCACACCGGGAAGTAGCACAGCTTGCGAGCCTGGGCGTCGGCCGCGGCGGCGATCTCCTCGACGCCGTAGCCGGCCTGCACCACGAACAGCGCCGACAACGCATCGAGGTACTTGCGGCCCTTGGTGTCCCACAGGTAGGCGCCCTCGCCGCGCTCGATGACCGGCACCGGCTTGTCCGCGAACGTGCCCATCCGGCTGAAGTGCATCCACAGGTGGTCGGCGGCGCCGTTCGAGCCGGTTACATCCGACGCAGCGGGCTGGATCAGGGCGGTCATGATCTCCTCCAGGGCGGCTCGGCGGGCGGGGCTCGACCGGAATGGCTCGATGGGAATGACCCTGCCAGAGATCGCCCGATCAGTCTGTCAAGGTCGTCGACAATTTCTTTACACTGTGTCAATGATCCGGACGGTGCGTCGATGATTCCGACGGTGCGCGAGGTGCTGACCCTCCCCGTGGTCGCCCCCGGCCGGCCAACGGTGGTCGGCGGTGCCCGCCATCTGGACAAACCGGTGCGCTGGGTGCACTCCAGCGACGTCACCGACCTGACCGGGCTGCTGCAGGGCGGTGAGCTGGTGCTGAGCACCGGCCTTGCCTTCGTCGGCCGGCCGCAGGCGGTCCCGGACTACCTGCGCATGCTGGCGCACCTGCGGGTGTCCGCGCTGGTCATCGAGCTCCTGCACATCGACGAGCTGCCGCCGGGGTCCGGCGAGCTGGCCGATCGGCTGGCCCTGCCGGTGATCACACTGGCCGGCAGCGTGCCGTTCGTCGAGGTCACCGAGCAGGTGCACCGGATGATCGTGGCCGACCGGTACGACGAGCTGCAGTTCGCCCGGACCACGCACGAGACCTTCACCCGGCTCAACATCGGCCGGGCGTCACCGACCGACATCGTCACCCGGGCCTCGCAGATCCTGGCCGCGCCGCTGGTCCTGGAGGACCTGAACCGGCACGTGCTCGCCTACTGCAGCGCGGGCCGCCCGGCGGCCCGGCTGCTCGACGGGTGGAGCCAGCGCTCCCGCCAGCATTCGGCGGCCGGCGAGGGTTGGACCGCCGTCCCGGTGGGGGTGGGCGCCGAGCAGTGGGGCCGGCTGGTGCTGCCGGCCGAGGCCGCCGACGCCGGCCGGGCCCGGATGGTGCTGGAGCGGGCGACCCAGTCGCTGCAGCTGCAGCGGATGATCGAGCGCGACCGCGACGCCCTGCTGGTCCAGGCCTTGGGCGGCCTGCTCGACGACCTGACCTCGGGCCGGATCACCGACGAGTCCGAGGCGCTGGCCCGGGCCGGGGCGTTGGGGCTCACGGTCGGCGCCCGCTACCTGCCGCTGGTGATCAAGGTGCCCCGGCGGACCGGCGCCGACGCGCTCGCCCAGGGCGCGGTGGACCGCCGAGTGCTGGCCGCGGCCCGCCAGTCGGTCACGGCCGCCGGGTTGTCCGCCATCGGATCGGTGCGGCGGGAAGGGACCGTCGCGCTGGTGATGGGCTGCCCGCACCCGGCCGCGGCCGACCGGTCCCTGGACGCCGTGTGCGCGGGACTGCAGGAGCGATTGGCCGGGCGCGCCGGGATCGGCGGCTGGGTGGCCGGCACCGCGTCCGCCTCCGCCGGGCTGATCGACGCGGCCGCCGGACTGGTCGAGGCCGATCACGTCGCCGAGGTCGGCCTGACCATGGTCGGCGGCGGGACGGCCGGCCAACGGCTGTTCCGCTCCTCGGACGTGCGGTTGCGCGGGTTGTTCACGCTGTTGCGGGGCGATCGCCGGGTGCAGGCGTTCGCCGAGACCGAGCTGGGTCGGTTGCTCGATCACGACGCCCGCACCGGCGAGGACCTGATGGCCGTGCTGCGGGCTTACCTGGGCTGCGGCGGCTCGAAGACCCGGACCGCGCAGGCCACCGGCCTGAGCCGGCCGACCTTGTACGCCCGGCTGAGCGTGATCGAACGCATCCTGGGGGTCTCGCTGGAGCCGGTCGAGTCACGCACGTCACTGCACGCCGCGTTGATGATCATCGACGCCCGGGACTGAGCGGCCGCGCCAAGGCCCAGGCCCGGCGGGCGCAGTTGATGGTGCAACTCGCCGACGCCCGCAAGTCGGCCGATCAGCGGCGGAGTCACGACCTGGAGATCGAAGGCGCCAGCCCCCGATACAAGCCCGGCGAGTTCGCCGCAATGGAGATCGCGCTGGCTCTGACCGCGTCAACCCCCACGGAGCATCAGCAGATCGCCCGGGCCCGGCGCCTGCAGGCCAAGGCACCGGACGCGTGGGACGCCTGGATCGCCGGGGACATCAACGAGGCCAAGGCCCACCAGATCAGTCACGCCCTGCGCAAGCTGGAACGGGCCGACTCGAAACGGATGCTGAACCTGGACGTGGTCGTCGCTGCCCGCCCGCTCACCGACCCGGCCGGATAGCTTCTCGACGTCGCCGAACTGGGCCGGTTTTCGTCAGCGACACTGGCCGCGGCGATCCGGTTCCGCGACCCGGTCTGCACCAACCCGATCTGCCACACCGCGGCCGCCCGCTGCGACGTGGATCATGTGATCCCCTGGCCGCAGGGACCGACCGCCGCCCCGAACCTGGCCCCTGCCCGCCGGCACGATCATCGGGCCAAGACCCACGCCGGGTTCGGCGCGGCCAGAACCGGGGACCAGGCCGACTGGATCACCCCGACCGGGCACCGCTACACCAATCCCGCCGACCCGCTGCCGGTCGAACCCTGGCCGACCGACGTGGCTGACACCGGGTAGTCCGCCCGGCAGATTAGGCAAAGGCTGTTGCCCGGACGCGGTGGGCGTCCGGGCAACGTGGTGGTGCTGAGTCGAATCGGTCAGGCGGCCGCCCGGGCCCCGGCGGTGACGTCGGGCACGATGCCGCCGGTGACGATGGAGTCGTGCCGGGTGGTGTTAGCCGCGCTGCCCACCGAGCAGTAGGTGTTGATCTCGTCCGCGGTCATCGGGCGGTCGTGGGGCACGTACTGGTACTCCAGGGCCGGGTTGTTCGTCTTGTCCACGCCGGGCTCGGTGAAGGTGATGTTGGAGATGCTGACCGGGTAGCCGGACTGCGTGGTCGCCGTGACGGTGCCGGACACGGTCTCGGTCGACGGGATCGATCCGAGCCAGCCGACGCTCTTGGACGGGATGTCGTGCCCGATCGTGTAGCTGTCGGTGGTGCTGTTGGTCCAGGTGTGGCCCACGCTGATGCTGGCCGAGATCTCGGTGTCGACGGTGTCGAACAGCTTGATGCCCTGGGTGATGGAGAAGGTGCCGGTCACGTTGGTCGACTCCTCATGGGTGGCGCCGCCGCCGATCGTCTCGTTGGCGTTGCCGGCGCCGCAGTTCCACACCGCCGGCCCGGCCTGCGCCTGGGGGCCGTACCCCCAGCCGACCGTGTCGACGTTCGGGTCGAACGTGACGTAGGCGGGGTTCAACGCGGCCAGCCCGGACAGCCAGTTGCCCATCGCGACCTTGTCCCCGGCGTTGGCGTCCAGGTTGGTGGTGGCACCGTTGTGCTTGGGGTTGAGGGTCCAGATCGAGACCTGCATCGGCCCGCTCTCCCCGGCCAGCACGTTCGGAGTCTGCACCAGGCAACCCATCTCGGGGGCGTTGCTCCGGCCCGGAACCGGCTGGCAGGCCGCCACCCCGGGCTGATACCCGGAGACGGCGATCGCATCGATGTCGGCGACGTTCTGCGCATTGTCGATCTCGCCCACCTCCAGCTGGCCGTTCAGTCCGGCGAGCTGGGCGGCGGACATCGTGGCGCTCTGCCCCGGTTCGATGTCCTGAATCATCGGGCTCAGGCCCTGGTCGACCCGGGCGACGAACATCCGGTAGGGCTGGCGTTGAAGAACCGGACGTCCTGCTGGCCGCCGGTCAGGTTGGTCGCCGGAGCGGCGGACGCGACGCCCGCTCCGATTCCGGTGAGGGCGGCCGCGGCGAGCACAGCAACGGCGGTCTTGCGAAAGACGTTCATCGCACGAGTCCTTTGAATCTGTTGGTCGGCATCGCTTTTCGGATGTCGCTGGGCTTGATGACCCAACGCGACCAGCATGGCTCGCCCGCCCAGCCGCGACGATCAGCCGGCCGGCCCTTCCGTGGACGACACCACCGTCCCCCGATCGGTGGGCCCGGCCCGACCGATCCCCGCTCCGGCCCGACCCGCCGCCCGCTAGCCGGTGAAAATGGTTCGGTGCCAATCCTTTCGGACTCTGGCGGTGCGGTCGTACATGACATGCTTGAGCACGGTGTACTCGTCGAAGGAGTAGCTCGACATGTCCTTGCCGAAGCCGGATTGCTTCATCCCGCCGTGCGGCATCTCGCTGATGATCGGGATGTGGTCGTTGACCCACACGCAGCCGGCGCGGATCTCGCCGGTGGCCCGCAGCGCGCGGTAGACGTCCCGGGTCCAGACCGAGGCGGCCAGCCCGTATGGGGTGTCGTTGGCCAGCTCGATGGCCTGCTCGTCGGAGTCGAACGAGTAGGCGGCCAGCACCGGGCCGAACACCTCGTCCCGGACGATCTCGCTGTCGACCGGCGCGTCGGCGACCAGGGTGGGCCGGTAGTACGACCCGGCGGCCAACTCGCCGCCGGGGATGCCGCCGCCGATCACCCGGGCGAGGCCGCGCGCCCGTTCGACCATCCCGGCCACCTTGTCCCGGTGGGCCATCGACACCAACGGTCCGAGGTCGGTGGCTGGGTCGGCCGTCGGTCCGAGCACGACCCGGCCGTACAGCTCGGCCACCCCGGCCACGAAGTCCGGGTACAGCGAGCGGTGCACGATCGCCCGGGTCGCGGCGGTGCAGTCCTGGCCGGTGTTGATCAGGCTGCCGGCCACCGCGCCGTGGATGGCCGCGTCCAGGTCGGCGTCGTCGAACACGACGAACGGCGCCTTGCCCCCCAGCTCCAGGTGGACCCGCTTGGCCGTGGTGGCGGCCGCCTCCAGCACGGTGCGGCCGACCGCGGTGGAGCCGGTGAAGGACAGCATCGCGACCGCCGGGTGCCGCAGCAGCGCGGCCCCGGCCACCGGACCGCGGCCGGTGATCACGTTGACCACCCCGTCGGGCAGTCCGGCCGCCTGCGCGGCCTGCGCGAACATCACCGAGGTGAGCGGGGTGATCTCGGCCGGCTTGAGCACGATGGTGTTGCCGGCGGCGATGGCCGGCAGGATCTTCCAGGCCGCCATCTGCAGCGGGTAGTTCCACGGCGCGATGGACCCGATGACGCCGACCGGCTCCCGCCGGATCGAGGAGGTGTGGTCGGCCGAGTATTCGGCGGTCGCCTTGCCCTCTAGGTTGCGGGCGGCCCCGGCGAAGAAGTCGATGTTGTCGATGGTGCCGGGCACGTCGAACTCGCGGGTCAGCCGGATCGGTTTGCCCGCCTGCCGGCTCTCCACCTGGGCGAAGTCCTCGGCCCGGTCGGCCAGCAGCCGGGCGAACCGGCCGAGCACCGCCGAGCGCTCCCCCGGCGTCGCCCGCGACCACGACCGGTACGCCGCGGTCGCGGCCCGCACCGCCTCATCGACCTCCGCGGGCCCGGCCAGCGCGACCTGTTCGATGATCGCGCCGGTGGACGGGTCGATCACCGGCGCCGTTTCGCCGGTCGACGAGGAGGTCCTCACCTGTCCATTGATGAACTGGCTCATGGGTTCTCG
The DNA here is from genome assembly GCF_000024365.1 of Nakamurella multipartita DSM 44233. Lineage (NCBI taxonomy): Bacteria > Bacillati > Actinomycetota > Actinomycetes > Nakamurellales > Nakamurellaceae > Nakamurella > Nakamurella multipartita. The sequence continues at coordinate 622,356 of NC_013235.1, read as the reverse complement.
CCTCCATTAACCGGTCCGGGCAGCAGCACCGGGGCCGGCGCCCCGCCGCGGGCGGCGTAGTACCGGCCCAGGAAGTGGGCCCGGAACTCGTCGAAGCTGCCGTCGTCGATGCTGTCCCGGATCCGATCGACCAGCCGGACCACGAACCGCTCGTTGTGGATGGTGGCCAGGGTGGCCGACAGCATCTCCTTGGCCCGGAACAGGTGGTGCACGTAGGCCCGGGTGTAGTGGGCGCAGGTGTGGCAGTCGCAGTCCTCGTCCAGCGGTCCGAAGTCGCGCTTGAACCGCGCGTTGGTGATGTTGATCCGGCCGCGCTCGGTGTACAGCGAGCCGTTGCGGGCGACCCGGGACGGCGAGACGCAGTCGAAGGTGTCCGTGCCGTTCTCGATCGCGGTGAACATGTCGTCGGGTTCACTGATGCCCAGCAGGTGCCGGGGCAGATGCTCCGGCAGCTCCTCGCAGACCCAGCGCACGATGGTGCCCAGGTTCTCCTTCTCCAGCGCGCCACCGATGCCGAAGCCGTCGAACCCGAGGGTGAGCAGGTCCCGGGTCGCCTGCCGGCGCAGATCCTCGTACTGGGCGCCCTGCACCACCCCGAACAGCGCCTGGTACGGGCGGCCGACCCGTTCGTCGGTCAGCCGGCGATGCTCGGCGACGCAGCGGGCCGCCCACTCGTGGGTGCGCACGACCGAGCGTTCCTGGTAGCCGCGGGTGTTCATCAGGGTGGTGCACTCGTCGAAGGCGAAGATGATGTCCGCCCCCAACTGGTGCTGGATGCCCATCGAGATCTCCGGTGAGAACCGGTGCAGCGAGCCGTCCAGGTGCGATTTGAACGTCACCCCGTCCTCGTCCACGGTGGCCAGCCGGTTCTTGCCCGGGGCGATGACGTCGTCGGACTGCAGCCCGGCGGTGTTCATGGCCAGCACCTTCTTGAACCCGACCCCCAGCGACATCACCTGGAAGCCACCGGAGTCGGTGAATGTCGGCCCCGGCCAGTGCATGAAGGCGCCCAGACCCCCGGCGGCTTCCACGATGTCGGGACCGGGTTGCAGGTACAGGTGGTAGGCGTTGGCCAGCACCGCCTGCGCGCCGAGCTGGGCGACGGACTCCGGCAGCAACGACTTCACGGTCGCCTTGGTGCCGACGGCGACGAAGGCCGGCGTGCGGATCGTGCCGTGTGGGGTGGTGATCACCCCGGTCCGCCCCTGCCGGTCGGGCAGCCGGCTGCCCACCACGAACCCGAACCCTGAACCGTTGTGCACAGGCCGATCCAACCAGCCCGCCGCCCATCGACCCCTGTAACCGGTTATAGTGGTGTCATGGTCGGACCCGGGATCGTGCTCACCCCTCGCCACGGCGGGGCGTGGCGGTTCGACCCCGGCGCGTTGTTCCTGGAATTCCTGCTGACCGGCGGCCCCGGCGAGCTGGCCGTCTTCGACCGGTTGCACGAGCCCGACGATCTGCGGCACTGGATCGGTGCGAGCCGGCTGGGCCTGGCCGGGACGGACGTCGCGGTGAGCCCGGCCGACCTCGGGCCGGCGCGGCTCCTGCGGGACGCACTGTGGCGCGCCACCCGGGCCGCCAGTGCCGGGATCGCGGTCACCGACGGCGACACGCGGGCCATCGAACGAATCGCCGCGGCCCCGCCGCTCATCCCCCTGTGGGGGTCCCGGTGGCACACCCCCGCCGGCGCACCCGCGGTGCTGTCCACGATCGCCCGCGACGCGATCACCGTGCTGGCCGTCGACGGCCACCGGGTGCGCGAATGTGCCGCCGACGATTGCCGGTTGGTTTTCCTGGACACGTCCCGCCCGGGTGCCCGTCGCTGGTGCTCCATGCAGCGATGCGGGAACCGGCACAAGGTGCGCGACTACCGATCCCGAGAGAGCTCCCCACCGGACGGAGACGATTGATGACCTCGCGACCCGTCGGCCTCACCCGCGACGCCGGTTTCCAGATCGGTGTCTCCCGGAGCGTGGCCGTTCCCCTCGAACAGGTCTGGGACACGCTCGTCAGCGATGCCGGCGTCCGAACCTGGCTCGGCGCCGACGTACAGCTCCCGTCGGCCGCCGGCGCCCCGTACCGGACGGCCACCGGGACCACGGGTGAGGTCCGCAGCTTCCACCCGCACGACCGGGTGCGGCTGACCTGGCGACCGCCGGACTGGAACCACGAGTCGACGGTGCAGGTGACGGTGTCCCGGCGCAACGGTCGAACGGTCCTCCGCTTCCACCAGGAGCGCCTGGCCGACCCGGACGAGCGGGACAGGCAGCGCGCACACTGGCAGTCGGTGCTCGATTCCCTCGTCGAGCAGTTGCCCTGACTCCCCGACGGACCTACCCGCCGGCCCGCAGCAACTCGGCGGCCCGCCGGCGCACCGGGCCGGAATCCGGGTGCACCCAGAAGGCCAGGTGGGTGCCCGCGTCCAGGTGCACGAGCTCGGACCCGGCAATCTGGGCGGCCGCGAACCGGCTGAACTCGGGATCGACATCGGAGTCGGCGGTCCCGGACACCACCAGCGTGGGCGCGGTGATCCGATCCAGCTCCAGCGAGTCGATCCGGGCGAACTGGTCCATGTCGTTGTCGAAGCCGGCCTTGCGCGGCCCGGAGTGGTTGGCCGACACGGCCAGCTCGAGGGTGAAGCGCTCCTTGTCCGGGTCGGCCATGATCTGCGCGACCCGCTCGGCGACATGCTCCTTGCTCAGGTGCCCCTCGGCGGCGATGGTGGCCGAGACCAGTTTCTCCGGAGTGTGGGCGGCCATCAGCTGCAGCATCCGGCGACCCAGGCCGGTGCCCATCAGCACCTTCTCCGCGCCCTTCTCACCGTCGAAGTGGTAGCGGTGGCTGACCGCGGCGACCGATACCAGGGCGCGCACCCGGTCGGGATGGCGCGCGGCCAGCCGGTAGGACGAGGGCCCACCACCCGACCAGCACAGCACGCCGGCGGCGGCCAGGCCCAGGGCATCGAACAGGGCGGCGTACAGCTCGGCCTGCTCGTCGGGGGTGACCCCGGAGCCGAGCGGCGTCCCGAAATACCCCGGCCGGTCGACCACGATCGCGCGCAGACCCTCGGCGACCAGGAACCGGGCCATGGCCAGGCCGGCGTCGTGCCCGCCCGGGGAGCCGTGCACCACCAGCACCGGCGGACCGGCACCGACGATCACGCAGTCCACCTCGCCCCGAGCGGTCGAGACGGTCTGCACGGATTCGTCGCGGGACGCTTCAGAGGTCGCCATCGGTGAATTGTCGCTCGCCCGCGATGACGCTGCGTGGATACGACCGGATCGGGCGGTTCGGGGACGCTGGGTGGTCGGCGGCACCCCAGCGGGGCAGCGAAGATGGGGGACCCACACCCGAAGGAGGTTCGGCGCACGTGTCCGAGCCGCACACCCCGGCCCCTTCGCGGGTCGGCGCGACGGTCGGCCTGGTGCTGCTCGCGTTGAACCTGCGAGGCCCGCTGGTCGCCATCTCGGCGGTCGCCGTGGATCTGCAGACCGACCTGGGCATGACCGCCGGCACCGTCGGGCTCCTGACCAGCCTGCCGGTGCTGTGCTTCGGGCTCGCCTCCCCGGCGGCGTCCGGGCTGATCGGCCGGCTGGGCATTGAGATCGCGGTGCTGGCCACCCTGCTGGTGATCTTCATCGGCATCCTGGTCCGCTCGGCCGGGGCGGTGCCGGCGGCGTTCGTCGGCACCCTGCTGATCGGCCTGGCCATCACCGTCGGCAACGTGCTCGGGCCGCTGATCGTCGGCCGTGACTTCCGCACCCGCGTCGCCCAGATGACCGGCGCCTACACGGCGGCGCTCAACGTGGGGTCGATGGTGGCGCTGGCGGTGAGCGGGCCCCTGGCGGTCGCCTTCGGCTGGCAGGTCGCCCTGGCCGCCGGCGCGGTGGTCCCGGTGCTGGCCGCGGTCGTCTGGGTCCCGCTGACCGCCCGGGCCCGGCGCCGGAGGGCCGCCGCGGCCGCCCGACCGACCCCCGCCCAGCCGGACCGGCCCCGGGAAAGCGTCCCGCGGGTCTCGGTGCTCCGCCGGCCCTCCACCTGGCTGCTCACCGGCGCCTTCGCCGGCCAGGCCTACGCCTACTACGGGCTGACCGCGTGGCTGCCGACGGTGCTCGGCGACCAGGTCGGGATGACCCGGGGCGAGGCCGGCGCGGCCTCGTCGATCTTCCAGATCGCCGCGCTGATCGGCGCGTTCGGGGCGCCGGTGATCATCAACCGGATGGGCGGGCCGCTGGTCGCGTTCCTGGTCAACGGCGTGCTGTGGACGGCGCTGCCGCTCGGGCTGCTCCTCGCGCCCGAGCTGTGGGCGGTCTGGAGCGCGGCCAGCGGCATTGCCCAGGGCGGCGGGTTCGTCACCATCTTCACGGTCGTCGTCTGGCGGGCCCGCTCGCTGCGGGAGAACCGGCAGCTCTCCTCGGTCGTGCAGACCGGCGGGTACTGCGTGGCCTGCCTCGGGCCGACCGTGCTGGGCGTCCTGCGCGACTCCACCGGGGCCTGGTCGGCCTCACTGCTGACCGCGGTGGTCGGCACGATGACGCTGATGGTGCTCGGCGCGCTGGCCTCGGTCGGCCTCAAGCGCTGATCAGCTCGGGGACACCAGCGCCCGCGTCACCCAGTCCAGATGGTCGAACGCGCCGGTGACCAGCCGGCTCATCAGGGTCAGCATCAAGTCCGGCGCGGTGGCGGTCAGCTCGGCGATGGCCGGCGCCGGCAGGACCATCGCCGCCACCTCACCCTGAGCGGTGGCGTCCACGTCGTACTCCCGACCGGCCACCGCGTAGGCGACACCGAACGTCGTGCCGGCGGTGAACATCGACAGGTGGTGCCGGGTGCCGGCCAGCTCCACGCTGACCTCGACCGGTCCGGCGGTGATCAGGAACAGGCCCTGGGTCGGATCGCCGCTGCGCACGACGGAGTCGCCGGCATCGTAGGTGTGCGGCACCAGCCGGGTCACGATCGCCTCGAGCTGCTCCGGCGGCAGCCCGCTGAGCAGGGGATGGTCGCGGATCGGGATCGCCCGGGCCTGGGCATCGGCCCCGGCGTGCCGGGCCAGCAACACGTCCTCGGCGTAGCCGACGGCCTCGTTCAGGTCGCCGAAGTGCCGCAGCCGCTTGGCCGGGTCGGGGTCCAGTTCCAGCACGGTCGACTGCGGATCGACGATCACCGCCTCCACTCCGTCGGCCCGCAGCCAGTCCCGCACGGTGCGCATCATCGTCCGGGTGACCGCGGCGGTCTCGTCGACGCCGCGGATGTCCAGCACGATCACGTCCAGCTCGTCGGCGTCCAGGGTCAGCTTGCGGACCACCGACTCGGCCCCGGCGAACAGCAGGTCGCCGTGCAGCTCGTAGATCCGGGCCCGCTGGCCGACCCGGAGCAGCAGGTCGTGCTCGGCCGGGCTGCGCCGGCGCCGGGACGGCCGGTCGATCACGTCGTAGGACGCCCGGACCGCGGACCGCGCGGCCCGGCTGACGTGCATGAAGTGCAGCTCCAGGTCCTTGGAGATCCGCCGGCACGATCGGACGCCGCGCACGCTGTTGCCGTGCTCGTCCAGCCGCGGGGAGAACACCGCGAGCCCGAGCTGGCCGGGCAGCACGGCCAGGATGCCGCCGCCGACGCCGCTCTTGGCCGGCAGCCCGACCTCGGTCACCCAGTCGCCGGCCGCGTTGTACATGCCGCAGGTGGTCATCACCGACAGCACCCGCTCGTTCAGGCCGGCGTCGAGCACCCGGTCCCCGCTGACCGGGTGCACGCCGCTGTCGGCCAGCGTGGCCGCCATCAGGCTCAGGTCCCGGCAGTCGACCTCGATCGAGCACTGCCGGAAGTACACCCCCAGGGTGGTCTGCGGGTCCTCCTCGAGGATCCCGTACTCGCGCAGCAGGTAGCCGATCGCCCGGTTGCGGTTGCCGGTGCGGTCCTCGGACTCGAACATCGACTCGTTCAGGGTCAGCTCACGGCCGGCGAAGCGGGAGTAGAACCGGCGGATCCGCTCGAACCGTTCGGCCACGGTCGCGCCGGCGACCAGCGAGGCGGACGTGATCGCCCCCGCGTTGATCATCGGGTTGCGTGGGCGTTCGGTGACCGGGTCCAGGCTGATCTCGTTGAACGGTTCGCCCGACGGTTCGACGTCGACCTTGGTGGCCACCGCGGCCAGCCCCCGGTCGGCCAGGGCCAGGGCGTAGGTGAAGGGCTTGGAGATCGACTGGATCGCGAACTTCTTGCGGCTGTCCCCGGCCTCGTAGACGTAGCCGTCGCTGGTGGCCAGGCAGATCGCGAACGAGTCCGGGTCGACCACCGCCAGCTCGGGGATGTAGTCGGCCACCGACCCCGACCGCTCCCCGGTCAGGTCCCGGTACACCCCGTCGATGTAGTCCTGCACCAGCGATTTCATCCGCCCGCTCCCTTACCCTTGGAGTTGATCATGGCAATCTCTGTCGCGCGGTCGGCGTGTCGTCGGCGTGTCGAGCAGAGAACGCCATGATCAACTCGGGTGCCCGGGTGCCCGGGGGTCAGCCGGGCCAGGCGGCCAGGGTGCGGCGGCTCTCAAACCGGCGCCGCCGGCCGGTGAACGGGTCCGGGAACTCGATCGACCTGGCCAGCAGCTGCAGCGGGTCGGAGTAGTCGTCACGCGGGGTGTCCAGCAGGGTCGGGTAGAAGTTGTCGCCGACGATCGGCACCCCCAACGACGTCATGTGCAGGCGCAGCTGATGCACCTTGCCGGTGTGCGGATGCAACCCGTACAGGGCGCGCTCGCCGCGGGCAGCAAGCCGTTCGACCACCGTGCGGGCATTCGGCTCCCCCGGAACCTGTTGCGCGGTGGGCGTTCCCCGAAACTTGACGATCCGCGACTCGACGGTGGTGGGCAGCGTCAGGTCGGCCCGGTGGCCGGCGACCGCCTCGTAGTACTTGGTGACCTTCCGCTGGGCGAACAGGGTCTGGTACGCGCCGCGGTTGGCCGGTCGCAGCGAGAACACCAGCACGCCGGCGGTCACCCGGTCCAGCCGGTGGATCGGGCTGAGCTCGGGCAGGTCCAGCTCGCGCCGCAACCGAACCAGGGCGGACTCCACGATGTGCAGCCCGCGGGGCATGGTGGCCAGGAAGTGCGGCTTGTCCACGACGAGCAGATCGCTGTCCCGGTGGAGGATCTCGATCTCGAACGGCACCCGCGGTTCGGGCGCCGGGTCGCGGTACAGAAAGACCCACTGGGACGACGTCAGCGGCGTCGATGGGTCGACCACCCGGCCCTCGCCGTCGACCACCTCACCGGCGTCGACCTTCTCCCGGACCCGGGTGGCGTCCGCGGCGAACCGCTCCAGCAGGTACTCGACCACCGTGCCCGAGCCCTCGTCGGGCAGCCGGATCCGGCTGGGATTGAGCCCGTCCCGGACCGGCAGGGGGGCTTTGCGCACACCGGCCACCCTAGGTCACCCGGTGCCGGCCCGGTCGGGACTACCGTTCGGGGCATGGCTCCGGACAGCGCCCGTCCCCGACGACGACCGCGCCCGGCCGAGACCCGCGACGGGGTCGAGCTGACCAACCTGGACGTGCCGCTGGCCGACGGCCCGGAGACCAAACGGGAACTGGTCGACTACCTGGACGCGGTGGCCGACCGGCTGATCCCGGTGCTGGCCGACCGCGCGCTGTCGGTGGTGCGGGTACGGCCCGGGCAGCCACCGTTCATGCAGAAGAACCTGCCGACGTACACCCCGGACTGGGTCGCCACCACCACCGTCTGGGCGCACGCCTCGCACCGGGAGATCCGCTACGCCCTGGGCAACGACCGCCGGACGCTGCTGTGGTTCGCCAACCAACGGGCGGTCGAGTACCACCCGGCGCTCATCCCGGTCGGCCGGACCGGCCCGACCCACCTGATCCTGGACCTGGACCCGCCGCCCGGCGCGGGGTTCGACGTGGTGGTGGCCACCGCGCACCTGGTGCGGCGCACCCTGGACGAGCTGGGGCTGGCCGGCGCGGTGAAGACCAGCGGGTCCAAGGGCGTGCACATCTTCGTGCCCTTGACCGACGACGTCGAGGTCGAGGAGTCCGCGGCGGCCACCCGGGCGATCGCCGTGCGGGCCGCTCAGTTGGACCCGCAGGTCGCCACGACCGCGTACATCGTCGAGGACCGGGCGGGCAAGGTGTTCATCGACGCCACCCGCTCGGGCGGGGCGACCGTGGTCGCCGCCTACAGCCCGCGGCTGCGGCCGGGCCTGCCGGTCTCGTTTCCCGTGTCGTGGGCCGAACTGGACCGCTGCCATCCGTCGGACTTCACCATCGGCAACGCGGCGGCCCGGCTCGGCGACGCCGATCCGTGGCGGGCCTCGATGCCGCCGCCGCAGCGGTTACCGGCCGAGCTGGTCGAGCACGGCCGGACGATCCCGGTGGCCCGGGTGGCGGCCATGCACGAGGGCAAACGCCGGGCGCGGGCCCGCCGCGCGGCAACCCCGACCCCCGACGCCGGCCCCTCCTAACCGCGTAAATCAACCACGCCGCCCCTCCTGACCGCGCGGATCAACTACGCCGGCGCGGATGAAACCGCACCAGATGTGACCGGTGGGGCAGGAATCAACGACTTCATCCGCGCGGGGATCCACCGCAGAGGCTGCGCGGATCAAACCGCACCAGAAGTGACGGAAGTGAAGGGAATCGACGACTTCAGCCGCGCCGGCGTAGTTGATCCGCGCGGGACACCGGGGGCCGGGTCAGCGTTTGCGGCCGAAGAGCAGGTAGCCGGCCGGGCCGAAGGGCTGTACGAAGAACGCGACCCGCCACAGCCAGCGGGGCCCGTTGACCTGGGAATCCGTGCGGCCGGCCAGGTCGCGGGCGGCGATCGTGGTGACCACGGCCTCGACGGCCGCCAACCCGACCACCCCCACCTTCGCCGGAGTGCTCAGTTCGGACCACTTTCGCTTCGCCATGGCACGAGTCTACGAAGGCGACGGTTCCGGTGCCGGGCGCGGCCGGAGCGAGTGGGTTTGGCCGTCCGCCGAGGGCGAACAACTCCCCCGGGCCCGCGGGCGGCGGGCGTAGCGTCGGGAGCGTGACGATCACCGCACCCGCGGATCTGCCGCGGACCCTCGGGGCGCTGCGCGCGTCCGGCCACCGGCTGCGTGGGGTCCGGGACGAGATCCGAGAAAACCTGATGCTCTCGCTGCGTTCCGGCGTCAACCCGTGGTCGGGCATCGTCGGCTTCGACACCACCGTGCTGCCGCAGCTGGAGCGAGCCCTGCTGGCCGGCCACGACATCGTGCTGCTGGGCGAACGCGGGCAGGGCAAGACCCGGCTGCTGCGCACCCTGCCGTTGCTGCTGGACGAATGGTCCCCCGTCATCGAGGGTTCCGATCTCGGCGAGCATCCGTACGAGCCGATCACCCCGGTCTCGGTCCGACGGGCCAACGACCTGGGCGATGACCTGCCGGTGGCCTGGCGGCACCGGTCCCAGCGGTACGCGGAGAAGCTGGCCACCCCGGACACGGCCGTGGCCGACCTGATCGGCGACGTCGACCCGGTCAAGGTCGCCGAGGGTCGCTCCCTGGGCGATCCCGAAACCATCCATTACGGCCTGGTCCCGCGCGCGCACCGGGGCATCATCGCGATCAACGAGTTGCCCGATCTGGCCGAGCGCATTCAGGTTTCGCTGCTCAACGTGATGGAGGAGCGGGACATCCAGGTCCGCGGCTACACCCTGCGGCTGCCGCTGGACGTGCTGCTTGTCGCCTCGGCCAACCCGGAGGACTACACCAACCGCGGCCGCATCATCACCCCGCTCAAGGACCGGTTCGGCGCCGAGATCCGCACCCACTACCCGCTGGAGCTGTCCGACGAGGTCGCGGTCATCCGGCAGGAGGCCCACCTGGTGGCCGCGGTACCCGAGCACCTGCTGGAGATCCTGGCCCGGTTCACCCGGCTGCTGCGTGAATCCTCCGCGATCGACCAGGGATCCGGTGTGTCGGCCCGATTCTCGGTCGCCGCGGCGGAGACGGTGGCCGCCGCGGCGCTGCGCCGGGCCGCGCTGTCCCGCGAAAGCACGGCCACCGCACGGCCGGTCGACCTGCTCTCGGTGCCATCGGTGCTGCGCGGCAAGCTGGAGTTCGCCGCCGGGGAGGAGGGCCGGGAGGACGAGATCCTGGAACACCTGCTGCGGCGGGCCACGGCCGACACCGCGCGCCGGGCGTTGCGCGGGGTCGATCTGACCCCGCTGGCCGAGGCGGTGACCGCCACCCCGGTGCGCACCGGGGATCTGGTCCCGGCGGCCGCGGTGGTCGCCTCGCTGCCTCCGGTAGCCACCGTCACCGACGTGGCCACCCGGCTCGGCGCGGCCGGCACCGAGGATCCCGGACCGATGGCCTCCGCCGCCGAACTTGCCCTCGAACTGCTCTTTCTCACCCGAAAGCTGGCCAAGAGCGCCGATGACGACACCGTCCAGTACGGCTGACCGATGACCGCACGTCGCCGGTATTCCTACCGGGCCTACGACGGCGGCCCGGACCCGCTCGCGCCGCCGTTCGACCTGCGCGAGGCAATCGACCGGATCGGCGCCGACGTGCTGGACGGCAGCTCTCCGCGGCAGGCCCTGCAGGAACTGCTGCGCCGCGGGCTGGGCGAACGGCGCGGGCTGGACGAGCTGACCCGCCAGTTGTGGCAGCGGCGGCGGGAACTGCAACGCAACAACCGGCTCGACGGCACCCTGCAGCAGGTCCGGGAACTGCTCGACCGGGCGCTGACCGCCGAGCGAAAGGCGCTGGCCCGCCAGGATTCGGACGACGCGCGGTTCGGCGAGCTGCAGCTGGACGCGTTGCCCACCGACGCCGCCGGCGCCGTCCGCGAGCTGGAGAATTACGACTGGCAGTCCCCCGACGGGCGGGCCGCCTACGAGCAGATCCGCGACCTGCTGGGGCGGGAGATGCTCGACCAGCGGTTCGCCGGCATGAAACAGGCGCTGGAGAACGCGACATCGCAGGACGTCCAAGCCATCCGGGACATGCTGGCCGACCTCAACGAGTTGCTGTCGGCGCACGCCCGGCTGGAGGACACCACCGAGCGGTTCGGCGAGTTCATGAACCGGCACGGCCACTTCTTCCCCGAGCAACCGCGCACCACCGACGAGCTGATCGACGTGCTCGCGGCCAGATCCGCGGCGGCGCAACGGATGATGAACTCACTGTCGGCCGACCAGCGGGCCGAGCTGGCCGCGCTGACCGAGCAGGCGTTCGGCGATCCCCGGCTGGCGCAGTCGCTGGCCCAGCTGGACGCGATGCTGCAGCAGTTACGGCCCGGCCAGGACTGGGACGGCTCCGGCAGGTTCCGCGGCGACAACCCGATGGGCATGGGCGAGGCCACCCGAGCCCTGGAGGAGCTGGGCCGGCTGGAGTCGCTGGGCGAGCAACTCGCCCAGGGCTACCCGGGCGCCAGCCTGGACGACATCGACCTGGACCTGCTGCAGGACGTGCTGGGCGAGCAGGCCCGGGTGGACGCCCGGGCGCTGGCCGAGCTGGAACGTGAACTGCGCGAACAGGGCCTGCTCGAGCGGGCCGCCGACGGCTCCCTGCAGCTGTCCCCCAAGGCACTGCGCCGGTTGGGCCAGACCGCGTTGCGCGACATCGCGGACCAGGTCGCCGGCCGCTCCGGGGAGCGGGAGACCCGTCGGTCCGGGCCGGCCGGCGAGGCCTCCGGGGCGACCCGGCCGTGGGCCTTCGGCGACACCGAACCGTGGCACGTGCCGCGGACCCTGCTCAACGCCCAGGTGCGGCGGGCCGGCGGCGATCCCCGAGTGCTGGACGTCACCGATGTCGAGGTCGTGGAGACCGAGCGACGGGCCCGCGCCGCGGTGGCGCTGTGCGTGGATACCTCCTGGTCGATGGTGCAGGAGGGCCGGTGGGTGCCGATGAAACGCACCGCCCTGGCCCTGCACCAGCTGATCTCCACCCGGTTCCGCGGGGACGACCTGGCCCTGATCACCTTCGGCCGGCACGCCGAGAAGGTCGAGCTGGGGCAGCTGGTCGGGCTGGAGGGTGCCTACGTGCAGGGCACCAACCTGCACCACGCGCTGCTGCTGGCCGGCGCGCACCTGCGGCGGCACCCCGATGCCACCCCGGTGGTCCTGGTGGTGACCGACGGCGAACCCACCGCGCACCTGGAACCCGATGGCTCGCCGCACTTCTCGTACCCGCCGGATCCGGAGACGGTGCATGCGACGGTGGGCGAACTGGACCGGCTGACCGGGCTGCGCGCCGCCGTCACCTTCTTCATCCTCGGTGACGACCCGCGGTTGGCCCTGTTCACCGACAAACTGGCTCGCCGCTGCGGCGGCCGGGTGGTCGCCCCCGACCTGGACGGGCTCGGGGCCTCGGTGGTCGCCGACTACTTGCGGCATCGGCGATGAGTTCGGGCCGCCGGGCCGGTCTGCCTGGGGACGACCAAGGAAGGGAGAACCTCATGCTGACCGACAGCCCCGCCTTCAGCGGATTCGCGGTCTCCGATGTGGAGACGGCCCGACGCTTCTACACCGACGTGCTCGGACTGCGGGTCGAGCAGAACACCGAGATGGGCGGTCTGCTCACCCTGCACCTGGGTGGTGACACGAATGTGCTGGTCTACCCGAGGCCGAACCATGAGCCGGCGAGCTACACCGTGCTGAACTTCCCGGTCGCCGACGTCGGCGCGGCGGTGCGTGAACTGACCGGCCGCGGGGTGCGCTTCGAGCGCTACCCCGGCATGCCGCAGGACGAAGACGGGGTGATGCGCGGCAACGGCCCCGACATCGCCTGGTTCACCGACCCCGCCGGCAACATCTTCTCCGTCATCGCCCGGGACTGAACGACACCGTCGCCGCGTCGGATTGCGGATCCGGTGCACCACAATGGCCGGCATGAACGTGGTGATCGACCCCGAGTCCGCGGTTCCGCCGTTCGAACAGGTGCGTGCCCAGCTCGCCCACCGCATCGCCGATGGCACGTTGCCGGTCGGCACCAAGCTGCCGACCGTGCGTGCGCTGGCCGCTGACCTGAGCCTGGCCACCAACACCGTCGCCCGTGCCTACCGCGAGTTGGAGACGGCCGGCATGATCGAAACTCGTGGTCGCGCCGGCACCTTCGTCGCCGCCAGCGGTGACGCCAGCCGGACTCGGGTGGCCGCCGCGGCGGCGGACTACGTCACGACCGTCGACCGTCTCGGGGTCAGCCGAGATGAGGCGCTGGCGATCGTGACCGCCGCGCTGCGCGGCCGGGCCTGAGAACCTCAGGACGGCCGCCCACCCCGAGCAGCAGCGTCCACGAGTCGAGGTCGTACATCGTCTTGAGGGGTGATCGCTCGCCGTTGGGGCAGTCCAGATCGTGCACCGCGACGATCTCAGCGGCATGCGGCCCCAGCGCGGCGAACGACCGGTGGGGGTGATGGCTGCGCACCGCACCGGGGAGGGTGCGGAACAACTCCGCGACCGCGCCCATCGTCCGGGTCGGCGTGCCTGCGGGGTCGTAGGCGGGCAGGTGGTCACGGACGAGGGGCCAGACCTCGGGAGGAACGTCGGGATCGTCGAGGTAACCGGGGTCGCACAACTGCCAGGACTGCGACGGCATCACCAGCGTCCCGGCCGGGCCGATGGCCTGCAGCAGCGCCGCGATGACCGCCTGTTCGCCGCCGACGACCCGGCCGAGCCGCGATAGCGAGGTGTGGGCGAGTACCACCGAACTCCGCGCGATACCAAGAGCACCGAGGTCCCCGACCAGTTGCTCGACGGTCACCAGCGCCATCTGCCCTCCTCCCGAGTTGACCAAGACCAAGCCTGCCACCGGCCCGGGACGGGCTGTCACGCCTGCTGCGTCGTGCGGGGAGGCTCGTTGTTGAGGCCGGCTGCCAGGGTCGCCGGTGATGCGGTGCGCCGCGGCCAGGTCCAGGCGGAGCGCACGATGAAGGCCAGGAGCACCACCTCGACTCCGATGGAGAGGCCGTAGTAGAAGGCCCAGTCCGAGGACGCACCGGCCGCGTTGAACACCATGACGGGGATGTAGAGCGACGCCGCGATGACGTTCGTCGCTCGGTTCACCCGTCCGGGCAGCGTCATGGAGAGCATCACCATGAGGGCCGGGATCCCAATGACCACAAGGAAAATCGTCACCAACGTCGGGGTGATGTCGAACTCGTAGACGCCGCCGCCCCGGATTTGGTCGATGGCGCCGGGCTGGTAAAGGTGGAAGTAGTCGATATAGATGACGAAGAACATCAAGCTGGTCCATGCTGCTGCGAGCTTGGCCTGCACGGGCAGACGCAGAACTTCCAGCGGGCTGCGGGACGGCGGATTCTCTTGTGCGGTGTGGGATTGAAGCGTCCTCATCACGGTGCTCCTTGCCTTGATCGGGTGAGTGCGTCCACCGTCACCGCTGCCGGCGTCGGGCGCATCAGCCCCGGAGCCTGACTCGACCTGGCCGTTGGCCCAGCCGAACTCTCGTACTTTCGGCCAATACACCGAGTCCGCCGGTTGCCTAGGCTGGCCGGGTGGCCACCAGCGCACTCCGCTCGCTGTGGGCCGAACCTCGACCCACGAATGCCCCGGACCTAGGCCCGCGGGACTGGGCGTTGGTCGCGGCACTGACCTGCTGGTCGGTGATCGAGGCGGTGCTTCGTCAGGACCTGGCGTCGGGCCCGCTGCTGCTGCTCGCTGCGCTCGCGGTCATCGGCCCCCTGCTGTGGCGGCGCACTCACCCGCTTCTCGCAGTGGTGGTCTGTTTCGGCACATTGACGATCGTCGACCTGGTCAGAATCCTCACCGGGCCGCACGGCGCTCTGCTGAACAGCACCGCTGCGACGCTGATCCTGACCTACGCCCTGTTCCGGTGGGGCTCAGGCCGGGAAGCGGTCTGCGGGCTCGGCATCGTCCTGCTCTGGCTGCCCATCACCATCCACGGCGCCGACCCCACCAGCCTGGCCGAGGCGGTCGCGGGATACGCGTTTTTCCTGTTCGCGGCTGCGCTGGGCGCCGCGATCCGCTATCGCACGAAGATCCGCATCCGCGAGATCGACCACGCCAAGGCCCGGGAACGTGAACAGCTCGCTCGCGAACTTCACGACACGGTCGCCCACCACGTCTCGGGGATCGTCATCCAGGCCCAAGCCGGACGTGCCGTCGCGGCGTCGCACCCCGAGCAGGCCGTCGAGGCCCTGGCCGTCATCGAGGACGCAGCGACCCGAACCCTCACCGAGTTGCGGGCCATCGTCGGCGTGCTCCGCGCCTCGCAGGACACCGAGTTGGCGCCGCAGCCCGGCGTGGCGCAGGTCGAGCAGCTCGCCACCGATGGCCTGACGCGTCCCTGCGTCGAGGTGACGCTCTCCGGCGAGTTCGACAACCTCAGCCCGGCAGTCGGGGCCGCGATCTACCGGCTGGCCCAGGAGTCCATCACCAACGCTCGACGGCATGCCCGCCACGCGACCCAGGTCTCCGTCGCCGTCCACGGCGACGCCGACCAGGTACGGCTGACCGTCGACGACGACGGCTCCGCCGCCGGCGGACGCGGCCCAGCAGGCTACGGCCTGGTGGGCATGCGGGAACGCGCTCTACTGCTCGGCGGCACCTTCGACGCGGGCCCCGCCGCCGAGCGGGGTTGGCGGGTGGAGGCGGTCCTGCCCCGAACCGGGAGGCCGCGATGAGCATCAGGGTCCTGATCGCCGACGACCAGCCCATCGTGCGCACCGGGCTGACGATGCTGCTCGACGCCCAACCCGGCATCGACGTAGTCGGCGCGGCCGCCGACGGGCGCGAGGCAGTCAGGCTGGCGCTCCAGCTGCGCCCCGACGTCGGCCTGTTCGACATCCGGATGCCGTTGATGGATGGCATCGAAGCCACCCGACTCCTCGCCGGCCCCGACGTCACCGACCCCCTGCCGATCGTGGTCATCACCACCTTCGACCTGGACGAGTACGTTCACGGGGCGCTCAAGGCCGGCGCCCGCGGGTTCCTGCTCAAGGACGCCGGACCCGCCCTGCTGACCCAGGCCATTCACGCTGCCGCCGACGGAGACGCACTGATCGCACCCAGCGTGACAGTCCGACTGCTCGCCGCGTTCGCTCAGGCACCGACCTCACCCCCAAGGCAGCCGCTGGAACCGCTGACCGCCCGCGAAGAGGAAGTCCTCGTGACCGTCGCCCAAGGCCGCACGAACAGTGAGATCGCCAGCCAGCTCTTCATCACATCAAGCACCGTCAAAGCCCATGTGGCCAGCCTCATGCGAAAGCTCGGCGCCCGAAACCGTGTCGAGGTCGCCATGTGGGCCCACGAGACCGGCCGCATCTGACACGGCAATCTCGCACGCCGCCATTCTCACACCGCGAGCGTCGGCGCCTTGCGCGTCCACCGGCGGGACTCGATCTCACCGACGATGAAGCGCGCGACGGCACCTCGACTCACAGTCCGGCCACCTGCCGGTGTCTGCGCATCTTCGATACGGGGCGGGTCTTCGCCCTCGCGATCGGTGAGGAAGACCGGGCGCACGAAGCACCATTCGAGTTCCGCGTTCGTGAAGATCTGCTCCATCCGCGCCATGTCCTCGTAGACGTCTCTGAGCAAGGGACGGACCAGAAGTCGATACCACGCGGCGAGTTCATGATCGTCTGCGCGCACGCCCGAGGACGTGATAGCGATGACGCGCGCTGCCCCGCAACACCGCATCGCATCGACGATCGCGACGGCAGCTTCCGCGAACAACCCGTTCGACCGCCGTTTGGACACCCCGAAGGCGGTCACCACGATGCTCTTCGGCGTGATCACTGTCGTGAGCGTCGCCGCGTCTCGCGCGTCCGCCTGCACAATCCGCAGCCGCTGCGCCTGATCCGTCGTCAGTTCGCGCGTCACATCGAGGTCCTGGAACTTGCCGGGGCTGCGGACCACGGCGCTCACCTCGTGACCCTTTCGCAGCAGATCGACCGCCACGAGACGGCCGATGGCGCCCGCTGCCCCGACAACGACGACATGCTGGGTCTTTGATACGGCCATACGGCTCCCACGGTCGGACAGTGATCTCTGTCCAAACTAAGCCCAAGATCAACTCGCAACGGGCGAATCGGGTCCCGTCTTCAACGGCACCGTCACGCAACGGAGCGCGGCGGGCCGTCGCCCTGGCGTTGGGTCCGAAACGGGGTCTTCGGACTTGATAGGGCTCCGGGCCTCCGACCTGCGGCGGCGTGTCGGGTGAGATGAGGGCTCGTGGCCTTCGAAACTGGTTGTTCTCTACGCAACCTGCCGAAGGACCACGAGCATGGACCAGAGTAGTTCGCTGCTGTTGGACATCGACGGGCTGGTCGTCGACCAGGTCGTCCGCGACGACGTCGGCCGACGGGTCGTGCACTGCTCGACCGACCCGCAGCTGGCCGGCTGGTGCCCGGAGTGCGGTGAGCAGTCGAGGTCGCCGAAGGCGTGGGTGACGACCCGCCCGCGGGACGTCCGGCTGGGCGAGGATCGGCCGATCCTGTTGTGGCGCAAACGCAAATGGCGCTGCCAGGTCGACGGCTGCGAGCGGAAGGTGTTCACCGAGTGCCTGCCCGAGCAGATCCCCGCCCGGGCCCGGATCACCACCCGGGCCCGCCGACTGGCGGCCGAGGCGATCGGCGACCACACCCGGCCGGTGTCCGGTGTGGCGGCCGAATTCGGCATGGACTGGCGCGTTGCGCACGACGCGTTCGTCGCGCACGCCGCGCAGGTGTTGCCCGAGCAGCCGCCGCCGGTGACCGTGCTGGGCGTCGACGAGACCCGCCGCGGCAAGGCCCACTACGAGACCGACCCCACCACCGGGGCGAAGACCTGGGTGGACCGCTTCGACACCGGCCTGGTCGATCTGAGCGGCAACGGCGGGCTGTTCGCGCAGGTCAACGGCCGCACCAGCAAGGTCCTCATCGAGTGGCTGCAGGCGCAGGACCCGGACTGGCTCGCCAACATCACCCACATCTCGATGGACACCAGCGCGACCTACGCCCGGGCCGCCCGGCTGGCCCTGCCCGATGCTGTCGTGGTCGTGGACCGGTTCCATCTGTCCGCCCTGGCCAACAAGGCGGTCACCGACTACCGGCGGGAGTTGGCCTGGGCGCTGCGTGGCCGGCGGGGCCGCAAGAGCGACCCGGAGTGGGCGCAACGGAACCGGCTGCTGCGGGCCGCGGAGTCCCTGACCGACGACGAGCTGGCCAAGGTGCAGGATGCGATGCGTCGGGCGGACCCGTCCGGCGGCCTTGAGAAGTGCTGGCAGGGCAAGGAACTGCTCCGCAAGCTGCTCAAGCTGGCTGGCACGAACCCGGACCGCGGACGGATCTTCAACGCGCTGACCGCGTTCTATCTGCATTGCGCCGACTCCGGGGTCGCGCAGCTGCGGCGGCTGGCGTGGACGGTGCACGCCTGGCAGAACTCGATCATCGCCGGGCTGCACACCGGGATCAGCAACGGCCGCACCGAGGGCTACAACCGGATCGTCAAACACATCGGCCGGATCGCCTTCGGCTTCCGCAACCAGGACAACCAGAAGCGCCGGGTACGCTACGCCTGCACCCGGAAATCCCGGGCGTCAACCAGCCACGCGAAGCCCTGCTAACTCTGAAGAGCCCCGAAACGCCTGCTGGGGCCGCAACTGAGACCAGAACTGGACCAAGAAGCCGAACGCCGACCTCTCCTGAGGGAGACGCCCGGCGTGTGCGCTGATCGTGGCGGTAGCGGTGGGATTTGAACCCACGGAGGAGTTGCCCCCTCACACGCTTTCGAGGTCTGAACTCGGGGGTCAGACGGGGTCGCCAATCTCATATGCCCTGATCAGAGGGCTGCCCCGTCCATAGGCAACGGCCGCGGACCCCACCGAATGAGACTAGAACTGAGATTAAAGCCCAAGATCAACCCACGGGGCGATCGGGTCCTGGAGATCCGAGCCGGCCCCGCGTCCGCTCGAGACAGCATCACCATCAAAGAGGCCAACGGTTCGCCGACTGAACGGATGGTGATGTACAAGTCCTCGAGAACGATTCCACGATCTGTGATCTTGTCAAACTTCGAAATCGAACGTATCCAGGTGGTTTCAAGCGCGCCGTGTGGGCAGAAACCCAGTCCAGGCGAAGTGGGATCGCCTATCGGACACCCCGGCTAGCGCGGCGGATAGAGGACAAGATAGCCTGCCTAGATGGCTTCTGAACGCTTCAAGCTAGCGCTGGATCAAGTGGGACCAGACAATTGGCGCGAATTCGAAGTTCTTGCCGCCGAGTTTCTTGTAACTGACTATCCAAGCCTGCGCACTATGGCGGCAAGCACCGGAGACAAAGGGCGTGACGGAGAGCTCTTTTCACCCTCAGAAAACTCTTCGAGCGTGGCCATTCAGTACTCAGTCGCCGAGAACTGGAAGGACAAAATATCTAAGACCCTGAAGCGACTCGAAGAAACCATGCCTAACCTCAGAACTCTGATATACGTAACTAATCAACGCATTGGACCGTCGGCGGACGAGCTTAAGAGGAAGATTCAGGAAAAAGGAATTACGGTCGACGTGAGGGACCAAAGTTGGTTTCTCGAGCGCGAGCTGACGTCACCTCAACGGCAGGTTGCGGCCGCCGAACTGGCTGAACGATTCGTGGATCCGCTTCTGTCAGCCCGGGGAGTCAAGCAAACAGTCGCCACCGTCCTGGACGACTCAGAAGCGCAGGTTGCGCTTCTACACTTGGCATTGGACGTCCAAGACAAAGCGACCGACAAGGGCTTGACAAAGACGTCGTTCGAGACCTTGGTGATCGCAGCACTTGAAGGCACGACTTCGGACCGAACCATCGGTTCGGACCAGATCATTCAACGAGTTTGTGCCATGATGCCCTCTGGCAATCCGCGCCAGGTTCAGGAACAAGCGACAAGCGCTCTGAGGCGATTGACAAGCAAGGGCGGTCCCGTCCACTTCCATAAGTCGTCCGACTCTTATTGCCTCTCGCACGAAAAGGCTACCCAGGTCCGCGAACGAATGGCCGAGTACGTCAACGATGAGACGTCACTCGAACTCCAGATCAAAGACTTGGTCAATGCAGCAGCTGATGGCGAGATTGGCGCAATCGAAGGAGAAGTCTTCGATGCGTGCGCCCGAAATCTCCGAGGCGCCATAGAGCAGCTGCTACTGGAAAAAGGGGAGGCCTTTGCGGGAGCCGTCTCATCGGGGCGAATGGTACAACTGGACGCGGAGCAGGTTCGCGCCGCCGTGGTGTCGTTGGTGCCCACAGAATTCCCCGTTACGGTAGAGCAGGCAGTTGGCATCATTGTGGAAGTGATGCAACGACCGCTGGGCTCAACTCGTCGTCACCTCCGCCGACTAGCCGACGCTTACACACTTTTCGCCTTCCTGCGCCAGGTCCCCGACGTGCAGAAGACTATTGTGAAGCTATTCGACGGAGGACATATCTGGCTAGACACCACAGTGATTCTCCCTATGCTTGCCGAGACGCTAATCTTGGAACCCAGTGAACGGCCATTTACGGTCCTCCTTAAGGCCGCTCGCGAATCGGGTATCCAATTGTTCGTCACAAGCGGAATCGTCGAAGAAGTAGAGCGACACATCAACCGGTCCCTGACCTTTGCGCGAGGAACACGCGAAAAATGGCGCGGATCGGTGCCATTCTTGTATGGCGTATTTGCTCTGTCGGGGAGGTCTCGTGCAAGTTTCTCGGGGTGGACGGAAGAGTTCCGGGGGGACGTTCGCCCCGAGGACGACGTCGCAGAGGCGCTTTGGGGTCTCTTCAGGGTAGGAAAGCGTGACCTCCTGCAGTATTCTGATGCAGCAGATTTGAGTCTCAGGGGCGCTGTTCAGGAAGTGTGGCAAGAAGCGCACGACCGAAGGAGAGGGACGGGCGCCAATTCCGATCTAGATTCGATGACGGTAAACAGACTTGTTGCACACGATGTTGAGAACTGCGTAGGAGTAATTCAGCTCCGAAAAGGCCAGCCCGCCTCGCCCGTCGGATATAGGTCTTGGTTCTTAACGATGGATCGGACTGCATTTTCTCTGGTTGACGAACTTCCGCGGCGGATCGGGCCGAAAGCGCCAGGCTCCCCGATCATCAGTCCGGACTTTCTCTCCGAGTTCCTCCGCCTAGGCTCATTGCGTACGGCAATCGACCAGGAATTGCGCGTGAACCTGCCAGTCGTTACCGACCTGGGGCGGTTTGGCAACTTCCCGGTCAACCTGGTCGAGACGGCTGAGGAGATCCGGCGCGAGAGTGGGGAGATTTCTGAGCGTTTGATCAGAAGAAGGGTACGGGACACACTTGATGCGGAGCGGCTTCGGCTTGGCGTGAAGGCATACGGTGGCCTTTCCGCTGTGCGCGAGGAGTTTGCTTCGAAGTTCGGGTAGTTCCTCGGAAAACCCGCGCCTCTGCGAAAGGCCCACTCGGACGCAATTAAGACGGAACCCATGACCTCTATTCGCATAGAACGATAATAGGCACCGACGAACAGTCATTCTAGCGCATTCACTTAGAGAAGCCCGCGGGCACGTCTATGTACGTTCGGAGCGGAGACGGAGATGGTTTAGGTGCCGACTCAGCCCAAGCAGTTACCAGTGCTCGTGACATCCAGTGCACACCCAACCTCAGGTTCGAGGGTTCGGGCGGAGTCGGCGCGATTCCATGGACGGCATCGTTACGCGCTTTCCACAGCCGCTCTATGATCTGCAATTCATTGGTGGTGAACGGAACCTATCGCGAAGTAGCCTGGTACGGAAGCGCAGTAGGAGCGGAGGACTATTTAGAATCTCCACGACATTACCCGGAATAATCGATTGCTCCGGCGTCCATGTCTAGCAGGTCAATATCGCCTCTCGCAAAGCTCTGCGTTGCGCCGGCCCTAATGCCTTGCCAATTTCACGGTGCCAGCGTAGAACTCGATGCATTACCATAGCGAGAGATTCTGAGCAACTATATCCCCTACTTGCAAAATCGAACAATGAAGAGCCTGAACCGCTTGACGTAGATCAGAGCGGATCGTCTGATTTTCCGGCCATCGCGTCCGGGGCAAGAAGTCGGCGTTCAGTGGAATCACACTTCGAGGCGCCTCCAAGTCGCGAATCCAGCCGCGGCCAGTCGCCACCCCGCGAACATACGCCATCCTGGCCATTGCAGGGCCGACACGAATATCATTTCGTCGATAGTCGAACAACTGGACAGCGTCCCGCACGAGCGTATTTCGCACGTCTGCGCAAAGCCAAGCCAGGGCAGAATCTGCAATAGAGAGAGCAGCGCCTTCTGCTTCGGGAGCTAAGCGGGCATTTGCTCCAACGAGCAGGAATGACGGATGCCCTAGGAACTGCTTCGTCCAGAATCCGGCGTCGCTCGCAAAGGCGCCTCGGCTGACCGAGCACGAGGTCGAACCGTTCGGGGTCGAAGAGGTTCAGCACTTGCTGAGCACGGCCATGAACTCCCGCAATGGAGCGCGGTGGGCCGTCGCCCTGGCGCTGGGCCTGCGTCAAGGCGAGGCGCTTGGCCTGAAGTGGTCGGATGTCGACCTGGACGCCGGGATCCTGATCGTGCGACGGGCGCGCCTGCGTCCACGGTGGCGACATGGCTGTGACGGGAGCTGCGGCCAGCAACACGGCGGGCGGTGCCCGCAGCGGATTCCCGAGCGGACGGAGACGGCGGAAACCAAGTCGCGAGCCGGGCGCCGGACCGTCGGGCTGCCCGATCAGCTGGTCTTGTTGCTGCGTCAGCATCGCGTGGCCCAGGCCGCCGAGCGGGACGTGGCGGCCCAGCTATGGACGGAGGGCGATTGGCTGTTCGCCACGCCGACCGGTGCTCCGATCAACCCACGTACTGACTACACCGAGTGGAAGCGGCTGCTCGCGGCGTCCGGCGTTCGCGACGCTCGCCTGCATGATGCCCGCCACACGGCGGCGACTGTTCTGCTGATCCTGGGCGTGCCGGAGCAGGCCGTCATGAAGATCATGGGGTGGTCGCACTCGGCCATGGCATCGCGCTACCAGCACGTGACCGTGCACGTTCAACGGGACATCGCGAACCGCGTCGGCGAGCTGATCTGGCGCTCGCCCTGACGCAAGCGTGGCGCCGGGCGCAGGTCGCCCAATCCTCACCATGGAGCAGAACTGGGCCCTTCCGAGTAGGCGGGATCCGCTGCTGGTACAGCTGCGAGACGGTGAGTAGCAGACCGAGAACGCGGTTCGATAGGCGACTTTAGGCTGGGTGACCGCCGAAGCCGAAGCCGAGCGCAACGCGGGTCGTCGCGGGATCGAGTCCGTTCAGGTTCTCGAACGGGACAACAAGCCTGCCAGTTTCGAGGACCTGACGGGCTACCGGGTCGTCTACCAAGTCGACGTGACGTTGCAGGTCAGCCATGACGCGATCTGGGATGTCCAAGACATACTCATATTGGCCTCCGGTCTCTTCCAAGACCTCGCTGAGCAGCCGGCCCTTCCAGTTCGGATCGCTCGCGGCCTTCCGCTCACCAGCCATCTCCTCGGTCACAATCCTGGCGAAGGTTCCCAGCAGGTGGGATCGGGGCTGACCGTCGCTGACCATCTGCTGCCTTCCTATCGACGTCGCTCTCGTTGATGTTCAGCCTGCCATGAGACAAAGCCGAGATGCAGCGCACCGGCTGAGTCGGCGAGGCAACCGCCGCTCATCGCGACACCCGGAAATCTTCCAGGTGCTAGGTCGACCCCTCACCTACTTGGTGTGCGCCTGGCGGAAGGCAACCAGATCTACTCGACTGCCAAGAGGACCCGGGCAGGCCCCTCTGAGGCGAATGAGACTAAAACTGAGACTAAGAGCGAAACGCCGAGCGCTCCTGGCGGAGGCGCTCGGCGTTTGCGCTGATCGTGGCGGTAGCGGTGGGATTTGAACCCACGGAGGAGTTGCCCCCTCACACGCTTTCGAGGCGTGCTCCTTCGGCCGCTCGGACACGCTACCGGCGGAAACTATACCGGCTGCGCGGGGGTGCTCCGGCCCTGCCCGGCCTCGCCACGGAGCCGGACCAGGGCGGCGACCAGCTCGACCATGTCCTCGACCTTGGCCTGGTACTGCGGGGTGCCCACGCTGGCCAGGGCATCCGGGGCGGAGGCGTTGTAGTAGAGCCCGTCCCCCATCAGCATCACCATCTGGGCCACGGTCTGGTCGCCGACGGCGGTCAGGATCGCGTCGTACCACTGACGCTGCACCTCACCCAGAGCCTCACGGGCGCTGGCGTGCGAGCGCAGGCGGGTGGCGGCCACCAGGCTCCGGTCGAACGGGGTGTCGGCGTTCTGCGAGGTCCGCAGGAAGTAGGCGACCACGCCCTCCGGGGCGGCGGCCATCAGGGCCAGGTCGTCGGCGGCCCGCGCCCGCATCCGGTCGAGCAGCCCCTCGACCATCGCCTCACGGGAGGGGAAGTGGTAGATCAGGCCGCCCTTGGACACACCGGCCTCCCGGGCCACGGCTTCCAGGGTGGCGGCCCGCTCCCCGCTGGCGACCAGCAGGCGTTCGAGCGCGTCGAGCACCCGGTCGCGGGCGGCAGGCGGCGGAGGCACCGGTCAACGGTAGCGGGTGTGATGCCCTGCACCACCACCCCGCCAGGCTTGTTACTGTACCGTCTGGTCGGTATAGTAACTAGCACACGTACGCACGACCTGGAGCTGTGAAGTCATGACCTCGACCCTGCACCCGATCGCCACCTCGGCGACCGGCGCACCGGTCACCCTTTCGACGACCCCGTCGGCCGGGCCCCGCGCCGGCGTCCGCGAGTGGATCGCCCTGGCGGTCCTGATGCTGCCGGTGCTGCTGGTCGCCGTGGACGCCACCGTGCTCAGCTTCGCCCTGCCCTCGATCTCGCAGTCGCTGACCCCGACCGGCACCCAACTGCTGTGGATGGTCGACATCTACCCGCTGGTGCTGGCCGGCCTGCTGGTCTCCATGGGCAGCCTGGCCGACCGCATCGGTCGGCGCCGGCTGCTGCTGATCGGCGCCGTCGGCTTCGCCGCCGTCTCGGCCCTGGCCGCCTACGCCCCCAGCGCGCAGTGGCTGATCGCCGCCCGCGCCGCCCTGGGCTTCTTCGGCGCCATGCTGATGCCGGCGACCCTGTCGCTGCTGCGCAACCTGTTCGTCGACCGGCAACAGCGCCGGCTGGCCATCGCGATCTGGGCGGCCGGGTTCTCCGGTGGCGCCGCGCTCGGCCCCATCGTCGGCGGGTTCCTACTGGAGCACTACTGGTGGGGTTCGGCCTTCCTGATGGCCGTGCCCGTCCTGGTCCTGCTGCTGATCCTGGCGCCGATCTTCGTGCCCGAGTCCAAGGACCCGAACCCGGGCCGGCTGGACCTGGTCAGCATCGCGCTGTCGCTGCTGACCATGGCCCCGCTGGTCTACGCGATCAAGGCGGTCGCGCACGACGGCATCTCGACCCTGGCCATCGGCCTGGTCGCGGTCGGCCTGCTGGCCGGCTCGGCATTCGTGCGCCGGCAGCTGACCCGCCCGAACCCGATGCTGGACGTGCGATTGTTCCGGCGCAGCGCCTTCACCGGCGCGGTGCTGGCCAACCTGCTGGCCGTGTTCGCGCTGGTCGGGTTCCTGTTCTTCGTCGCACAGCACCTGCAGCTGGTGCTGGGCCACAGCCCGATGCAGGCCGGCCTGATCCTGCTGCCCGGCCTGATCGTGACCATCGTCGCCGGGCTGGCCGTGGTGCCGCTGGTGCGAGTGGTGCCACCGCGGGTGGTGGTAGCCGGCGGCCTGTTGATCAGCGCCGCGGGCTACACGGCGATCCTGTTCACCGCGAACGACCCCAGCGCGTTCGGGTTGGGCGCCGCATTCGTGCTGCTCAGCCTGGGCATCGGGGCCGCGGAGACGATCTCCAACGACGTGATCGTCTCCAGCGTGCCGGCCGACAAGGCCGGCGCCGCCTCGGCCATCTCGGAGACCGCCTACGAGCTGGGCGCGGTGCTGGGCACCGCGGTCCTGGGCGGCATCCTGTCCGCGGTCTACAGCGCCCGGGTCGTCGTCCCGGCCGGTCTGGACGCGGCCGCCGCGACCAGCGCGTCGGAAACCCTCGGCGGGGCGACCACGGTCGCCGCCACCTTGCCCGAGCCGGCCGCCACCGAGTTGCTCGACTCGGCCCGGCACGCCTTTGACGGCGGTGTCGTGCTGACGTCGGGTATCGCGGTGGTCCTGGTCCTCGCGGCCGCCGCCCTGGTCTGGGTGACGCTGCGCGGCAAGGGCGCCGAAAGCTGATCCGAGCATGAACCAACCCCGGTGAGCAGACAGCCATTGGCTGCTCACCGGGGTTGGTGGCTTCGGACCCCGCCGGCGGGACCGGACCTACGGGATGAGGATGGCCCGTCCGCGCACCTTGCCGGCGTCCAGGTCGTCCAGGGCGTCCTGGAACTGATCGAGGCGGTACTTGGCCGTATGCAGGGTGACCTTGCCCCGAGCGGCCAGCGCCATGAGCTCGACCAGGTCGTTGTAGCTGCCGACCAGGTTGCCGATGATGTTGCGCTCGGTGGAGATCAGATCGATGGTCGCGATGTCGACGTTCTCGCCGTACCCGACGACGTGGTAGTCGCCGGCCCGCCGGGTCATGTCCAGACCCTTGGCGGTGGACCCGCCCTCACCGACGAAGTCGATGACCTGCTCGGCCCCGTGCCCGCCGGTGATGTCCAGGATCTGCTGCACCTCGGTGCCGTCGGCCACCACCGTGATGTCGGCGCCGATGGACTTGGCCAGCTCCAGGGCGGCCGGGTTGCGATCGACCACGATCAGGTCGGCCGGCGAGAGCGCCTTGAGCACCTGGATCCCGATGTGTCCCAGACCGCCGGCGCCGATCATCACGCACCGGTCGCCGGGGCGCAGCTTGCGGGCCGCCTTGGCGGCCGCGTGGTAGGCGGTCAGCCCGGCGTCGGCCAGCGCGGCGACGTCGGCCGGCTCCAGCGAATCGTCGATCTTGACGACGCTGCGGGCGGAGGTCTTGAGGTAGTCGGCGTAACCACCCTCGGTGTCGATGCCCGGGAACTGGGAGTTCTCGCAGTGCACGTCGTCACCGAAGCGGCAGGCCCGGCACAGCCCGCAGGTGATCAGCGGATGCATGATCACCTTGTCGCCGACCTTGACGTTGGTGACGGCGCTGCCGACGGCGTCGACCCAGCCGGCGTTCTCGTGCCCGATCGTGTACGGCAGGGCCACGTGGGTCTTGGGCTCCCACTGGCCTTCGAGGATGTGCAGGTCGGTCCGGCAGACCCCGGCCCCACCGATCTTGACGATCACGTCGTGCGGCCCGGTGATCTCGGGCTTGGGCACCTCGGTCAGCTCGAGGTTGCGGTGGTAACCGACCACGCGTACTGCTCGCATGCGAGAACTCCTTCGTTCGGGCATCGGATGGTGGACAACGGCCATGGTGGCGCAGCCGCCACGGGTCCGCACACAGCGCCGGGTGCGGACCGGGGACACCGCACTGCGCGAGGGAGCGCCACTGCTCCCCCGGCCGCATGGCGGCGTCCGACCAGTGTGACCGCTGACTCGGTTCAGCGCAATAGACAGGACCGAACTCGTCCGCACTTGTCCGTACAACTCGCGGTCAGGCGGTGCCGATCTCCGCCCGTACGAGCGGGACGACGGCGGTGCCCAGCAGCTCGATGGCCCGCAGCGAGTCGGCCTGCGGGACACTGGACAGGTCCATCTGGAACAGCTGGCGGTCGTGGCCGAGCACCCCGTGCAGCGTCACGATGCGTTCGGCGACCTGCTCGGGCGTCCCGATGAAATAGGCCCCGCCGGGGGCCGCCTGCGCCTCGTAGGAGGCCCGGTCGGGCGCGGGAAACCGTCGCTCGCGAGCGATCCGGCGCATGGAGTCGAACCAGTACGGGAAGAACGTGTCCAGCGCCCGGCCGTCGTCGCTGATGAAGCCCATCCCGGACACCGCGACCTGCGGCACCGCGCCGCGACGCTCGGACTGGGCGCACGCGCGCCGGTACAGGTCGACCAGCGGGGCGAACCGGGCCGGCTGCCCGCCGATGATCGCGTAGTTCACCGGCAGGCCGAGAAGCCCGGCCCGGACGGAGGATTCGGGATTTCCGCCGGTGGCCACGCTGATCCGCAGGTGCTCACCGAGTTCGGGCTTGGGGTAGGGCCGGGGCAGGATCACCGCCTTGTCCAGCCGCGGCCGGAACTGCCCGGACCAGGTCACCGGGTTGCCGGCATCGATCTGCAGCAACAACTGGATCTTCTCGTCGTACAGGGCGTCGTAGTCGCTCAACTCGGCCCCGAACAGCGGGTAGGACTCGATGAACGAGCCGCGGCCGGCCATCAGCTCGACCCGGCCCCGGGAGATCAGGTCGATCGTGGCGTACTGCTGGTAGACCCGCACCGGGTCCTCGGTCGAGAGCACCGTGACCGCGCTGCCCAGCCCGATCCGGCTGGTCTGCCCGGCCGCCGCGGCCAGCACGGTGGCCGGCGCGGAGACGGCGTAATCGGGTCGGTGGTGTTCGCCGATGCCGAAGAAGTCCAGGCCCACCTGCTCGGCCAACCGGATCCGCTCCAGCAGGTCGGCCATCCGCTGGGCGGGCGAGACCTTTTCGTGCGTCACCGGGTTGGGGTGGATGTCACCGAAGCTGTACACACCGAGCTGCATGAGTGCTCATTCTCCCGGTTGTCGATGGTCGGCGAAGAAGGTGCGCAGCAGCTGGGCCGATTCCTGCTCCAGCACCCCGCCGCGGACCTGGACCCGGTGGGTCAGCCGCCGGTCGCGCAGCACGTCCCACAACGAGCCGGCGGCGCCGGTCTTGGGCTCCCAGCAGCCGAACACCACGGTCTCGATGCGGGCCAGCACGACCGCCCCGGCGCACATGGTGCACGGCTCGACGGTCACGGCCAACGTGCACCCGGTCAGGTTCCACTGCCCGCGGGCCGCGGCGGCCTGCCGCAGGGCCAGGATCTCGGCGTGTGCGGTCGGGTCGCCGGTGGCCTCCCGCGCGTTCCGGCCCCGCCCGATGACGACCCCGTCGGGGTCCAGCACCAGCGCCCCGATGGGCAGGTCCCCGGTGTCCGGGGCCCGGCGGGCCAGGTTCAGGGCCTGCCGGATCAGCTCCGCGTCCGCGGCGTCGCGGGCCCCCGGCATGACGGCGCGGGTCAGACCTTCTCGAGGATCGCGCTGAACGCGTCGGCGAACCCGCAGCGGGCGGCGATCATGGACAGCTGCTCGTCCGGGTACAGGTCGACGTCGTCGACGATCAGCTGCATCTCCTGCTCGGCCACGCCCAGATCGGCCAGCAGGCCCAGATCGCCCTCGGGCCAAGGCTCGTCGTCGACCTCGTCGTCCTCCGGGATCTGCACCTGGAGCAGGTCGAGCACGTCGGCGGCGATGTCGTAGTCCAGCCCGGCGGTCGCGTCCGAGAGCAGCAACGCCGCCCCGCCCGGGATGGGCCGCACGATCACGAAGAACTCGTCGTCGACGGCCAGCATGGCGAACACCGGACCGCTGCTGGCCACCCGACGCAGGCCGGTGATCACACCGTCCAGATCGTCGAGCAGTTCGGGCGCGAGGAGCGAGCACCGCCACGTGCTGTCCTCGCGGGTGACCGCGACCCCGAAGCCCTCAGTCGTGTTCGTCCCGGCAGTGCTCACGCGGGCAACGTTACGGCCTAGGCGCCCGATGAGCCATCGCCGGTCCCCCCAGCCGATCGGCGCCGGCCCCCGGGACCCGGCCGACGCTCCGACCGGCGATGATGAGGCCATGCCCTCCGCACCGTCCACCGATGCGTCCGCCTCCGCCGCCCTGTCCTCCCTGCTGCCCCCGGCGGTCTGCGTGCTCGGCCTCGGCCTGATCGGCGGTTCGCTGGTCCGGGCCCTGCAGGACCGGCTGCCGGTGACCGGCTGGTCGCCCAGCGTGTCCACCCGGGACGCGGCCGCGGCCGACGGCCTGGCCGTCGCGGGCACCCTGGAGGCAGCGCTGCAGGCGGCGGTCCGCGCGGACGCCCTGGTCGTGCTGGCGTCCCCGGTGACGACCTTCCGCACCCTGCTGCGGGAGGTCGCCCACCACGCGCCGCAGGTCCGGCTGACCGACGTGGCCAGTGTCAAGGCGGTGGTGGCCCAAGAGGTCGCCCAGCTCGTCCCGCAGGCCCGCTATGTCGGCTCGCACCCGATGGCCGGCACGGCCGCCTCCGGTTGGGCGGCCGGGGACGCGACCCTGTTCGACGGGGCCGCCTGGGTGACGTGCCTGACCGAGGACACCGAGGTGGCCGACTGGTCGGCCGTGGCGGCGCTGGCCCTGACCGTGGGCAGCCGGGTGGTGCCGACCGAGGCCGAGGCCCACGACGCCGCGGTGGCCCGGATCTCCCACCTGCCGCACCTGATGGCGCTGGCCCTGGCCCAGGCCGGCGCCCAGGGCGGCGAACTGGCCCTGTCGCTGGCTGCCTCGTCGTTCGCCGACGGCACCCGGGTCGCCGGGACCCGCCCGGAGCTGGTCCGGGCGATGTGCGAGGCCAACCAGGAGGCCCTGGTCGAGGCCCTGGACGACGCCCTGGCCCTGCTCGGGGTGGCCCGCGCCTCGCTGGCCTCCACCGGGTCGCTGCTCAAGCTCACCGAGGGCGGGCACCGGGCCCGCGGCCAGTTCGACGCCCGCGGGTCGGGCCTGGAACCGATGACGCTGACCGGCGACCACCTGGTCGAGCAGTTGCTGGCCGTCGGCTCGGCCGGCGGCTACGTCAGCGGCCTGACCGGCGCCGGGGCGGACCTGCGGGTGCAGGCGCACTACCCCGATCAGCTCTGACCTTGCCGAAACGGCAAAGATACTTGCCAGTCACCGGCCGCCTGGGCACGCTGGGGTCATGACGCCCCCGCACACCCACACCGGCCACGGCGCCGGAACCACCACCGACGATCCCCGGGAGTTCTGGGAGAACCGCTACCGGGAGAAGGACGGCATCTGGTCCGGCCGGGCCAACACCATGCTGGTGCGCACGGTGGCCGAGCTGCCGCCCGGCCGGGCCCTGGATCTGGGTTCGGGCGAGGGCGGTGACGCCATCTGGCTGGCCGAACGCGGTTGGCAGGTGACCGGGGTCGAGCTGTCCGGCATCGCCATCGCCCGGGCCGTCGCCGCCGCCGCCGACCGCGGGGTCGCCACCGGCCGGGTCAACTTCGTCGCCGCGGACCTGCAGACCTGGCGGACCGACGAGCGGTACGACCTGGTCTGCGCCTGCTTCCTGCAGTCACCGGTGGAGTTCGCCCGGGACGAGGTGCTGCGCCGCGCCGCCACCCTGGTCGCCCCGGGCGGCCATCTGCTGGTCGTCGCCCACGCCGCGGCGCCGCCGTGGTCCGGGCTGGCCGGTGACCCCTCGATCGTCTTCCCGACCCCGGCCGGCGACCTGGCCGCGCTGGCCCTGTCCGATGATTGGGACGTGCTGGTCTGCGAGGTCCGCACGCGCCCGGCGACCGGCCCGGACGGGCAGGAATCGACCCTGGAGGACTCGGTGGTACTGGTCCGCCGCCCCTGAGCCACAGGCGGCGCCCGGGTCTCAGCCGGGGCCGCGGCCCGACCAGCTCCAGGCGTAGGCGCCGTCATCCACCGCGCGGCCGCCCTCGCCGAGCTCGAGCGGCCGGAAGGTGTCGACCATGACGGCCAGCTCGTCGAAGGAGTCCTTGCCCAGGGACGCCTCCACCGCGCCGCGCTGCGGCCCGTGCGAGTGGCCACCGGGGTGCACGCTGACCGACCCCGGCCCGATGCCGGAGCCCTTGCGGGCCTCGTAGTCGCCGGCGACGTAGAACATGATCTCGTCGCTGTCCACGTTGGAGTGGTAGTAGGGCACCGGGATGGCCAGCGGGTGGTAGTCGACCTTGCGCGGGACGAACGCGCAGATGACGAAGTTGGTGCCCTCGAACACCTGGTGCACCGGTGGCGGCTGGTGCACGCGGCCGGTGATCGGCTCGAAGTCGCGGACGTTGAACGTGTACGGGTACAGGCAGCCGTCCCAGCCGACCACGTCGAACGGGTGGTGCGGGCCGACGACGATCGACCCGACGATCCCGCTCGGCCCGTTGCCGCGGTGCTTGACGTAGACGGGCACGTCCGGCCCGTCCATCAGCAGGGGCGTGGCCGGTCCGTGCAGGTCCCGCTCGCAGTAGGGCGAGTGTTCCAGCAGCTGGCCGAACCGGGACAGGTACTTGCGCGGCGGGCCGATGTGGCTGTTGGCCTCCACGATGTAGGCGCGCAGCGGCCCGTCAGGCACCCAGCGATGCACGGTCGCCCGCGGGATGACGACGAAATCGCCGGCCTGCACCGGGAGCTCGCCGAACACCGTCTGCACCGTGCCCGAGCCGGCCTCGACGAACACGCACTCGTCGCCGATCGCGTTGCGGTACAACGGGCTCGGCTCGGCCGCGACGACGTAGGAGATGCGCACGTCGCCGTTGCCCAGCACCAATCGGCGGCCGATGACAGCATCGATTCCCCCGCCGTCGATTCCCTGGCCGTCGATGCCCTCGCCCGAGGCGAACAGGTCGTGCAGTTTCAGGTGCCGCGGCATCAACGGGTGGTTCGGCGTCGTGCCCAGGTCGGGCAGCTCCCAGATCCGGGCGTCGACCATCGCCGACGGGATACCCCGGTGGTACAGCAGCGAGGAGTCGGAGGAAAAGCCCTCCTCCCCCATCAGCTCCTCCCGCCGCAGCTGCCCGCCGGCGTCCCGGAACTGGGTGTGCCGCTTCGGGGGGACCTCACCGACGCGCCGGTAGTGGGCCATCACCGCTCCTGGGGTCTAGGGTTCCGCCGTGGCTTCCTGGGTGCCCGGTGCCGCCGGGTCGGGGTTCGACGACGACCACCTGCCGTACGGGGTGTTCGACGCGGGTGCCGGCCGCCGGGTGGGCGTGCGGATCGGCTCCTCCGTGCTCGACCTGGCCGCGGTGGCCGACACCCCTGAGCTGGCCGGCGTTCTGGCGGCCGGTTCGCTGGATCCGCTGCTGGCCGCCGGCCCGGCGACCTGGGCGGCCGCCCGCTCCCTGGCGCACCGGGCGGTGACCGATCCGGACTGCCGCACCCTCGTCGAGTCCCACCTGCACCCGCTGGAGTCGGTGCGCCTGTTGCTGCCATTCACGGTCGCCGACTACGTCGACTTCTACGCCAGCCAGTGGCACGCGACCGCGGTCGGCCGGATGTTCCGGCCGGACGCGGACCCGTTGCCGCCCAACTGGAAACATCTGCCGATCGGCTACCACGGCCGGGCCGGCAGCGTGGTCGTGTCCGGCACCCCGGTCAGCCGGCCCCGCGGGCAGACCCGGTTGCCCGGCGCGGCGCCGACGTTCGGTCCGACGCAGCGGCTGGACCTGGAGGCGGAGGTCGCGTTCGTCGTCGGGGTCGGCTCGCCGCTGGGCTCCCCGGTGCCGGCCGGCGCGTTCGCCCGGCACGTGTTCGGCGTCGGCCTGCTCAACGACTGGAGCGCCCGCGACATCCAGGCCTGGGAGTACCGCCCGCTCGGGCCGATGCTCGGCAAATCCTTTGCCACTTCGGTCGGCCCCTGGATCACCCCGCTCGCCGCGCTGGCCGCCGCCCGGGTCGCCCCGCCGCCGCGCACCCACCGGCTGCTGCCCTACCTGGCCGACGATGCCGGGCTGCCTTGGGGCCTGGATCTGGCCCTGACCGTCGAGGTGAACGGGACCGTGGTCAGCCGGCCGCCTTTCGCCGCCATGTACTGGACCGGGCCCCAGTTGATCGCGCACCTGACCAGCAACGGCGCGCGCCTGCGCACCGGGGATCTGCTGGCGTCCGGCACCGTGTCCGGGCCCGCCGCCGACCAGGCCGGTTCGCTGCTGGAGCTCTCGGCCAACGGGACCCGGCCGGTGCCGCTGGGCGACGGCACGTCGCGGACCTTCCTGGCCGACGGCGACGTCGTCACGATCACGGCGACCGCCCCGTCGACCGGTGGCGGCCGGTTGACCCTGGGCGAGGTGACCGGGGCTGTGCGGCCGGCCGCGGGCTGATGGCCCGGCGCCGTTCACAGGTTCCCGCGGGCCGCCTGCTCCCGCTCGATCGATTCGAACAGCGCCTTGAAGTTGCCCTTTCCGAAGCCGAGAGAGCCGTGCCGCTCGATGATCTCGAAGAAGATCGTCGGCCGGTCGCCCAGCGGCTTGGTGAAGATCTGCAGCAGGTAGCCGTCCTCGTCCCGGTCGACCAGGATCCGGCGCTTCTTGAGTTCGGCGACCGGCACCCGCACCGGCCCGATCCGGGCCGCCAGCTCCGGGTCGTCGTAGTAGGCGTCCGGAGTGTCCAGGAACCGCACGCCCCGATCCCGCAGGGCGTCCACCGTGCCCAGGATGTCGCCGGTGGCCAGCGCCAGGTGCTGGCATCCCGGGCCGGCATGGAACTCCAGGTACTCGTCGATCTGCGACTTGCGCTTGCCGGCCGCCGGTTCGTTCAGCGGGAACTTCACCCGGTGGTTGCCGTTGGCGACGACCTTGCTCATCAGCGCCGAGTACTCGGTGGCGATGTCGTCGCCGACGAACTCGGCCATGTTCACGAAACCCATGACGCGGTTGTAGAAGTCGACCCATTCGTCCATGCGGCCGAGTTCGACGTTGCCGACCGCGTGGTCCAGGGCCTGGAACAGCCGCCGCGGGGCGCCGTCCGGCCGGACCGCGGTGGTCGTGACGGGGCGGAAGCCGGGCAGGTAGGGGCCGGTGTACCGGCGCCGGTCGATCAGCGTGTGCCGGACGTGGCCGTAGGTGGCGATGGCGGCG
Source organism: Nakamurella multipartita DSM 44233 (assembly GCF_000024365.1). Lineage (NCBI taxonomy): Bacteria > Bacillati > Actinomycetota > Actinomycetes > Nakamurellales > Nakamurellaceae > Nakamurella > Nakamurella multipartita. Next base: position 587,682 of record NC_013235.1, on the reverse strand, counting down.
CTGCGGACGGTGCCGTGCTCGTCGGTCTCGTCGTGCGGTTCGGCCAGGATGCGCGCGCCCTGCCGCCGCGCCTGCTCGATGCACCGGTCGACGTCACCGACCTCCATGGCCAGGTCGACGACGGCGTCACCGTGCTCACGGTGGATGTCCAGCAGCGGGCTGTCCGGGGCCACGCCGCCGGTCAGCACGAAGCGGGCGGACCCGGATTTGAGCGCGTAGGCGACGTCGCCGCGGTGGCCGGTCTCCGGGCCGCGGTAGGCGAACGGGTCCATCCCCCACACCGCCTGGAAGTACTGGGCGGACTGGGTGGCGTTGCCGCAGACGAACACCACGGCGTCCATGCCGAGCACCGGGAACGGGTCGGTGGTCACGTCGTGGTCGACCAGGCCGACCAGGTCGCGCAAGGCCTCGTCGGTGGGTTCATCGGGTGCTGCGCGCCGGGTGTCCTCGAACGACAGGGTCATCGGAATCCGCCTTCGCCTCGTCGCGGTCGTGGATTCCGGTCAGCATGGGCGCGGGTGCTGCTGGTGGGCAATACTGGGTGCCGGCAGGCAACATCCTGTGCAATCTGTTGAGTCAGATAGCAGATTGACTGAGCACTGTGTAGAGGAATTCGGTGACGATCGACCGGCTGGACGCGCAGATCCTGGAGCTGTTCTCGGCCGAGCCGCGGGTCGGGGTCCTGGAGGCGGCCCGCCGGATCGGTGCGGCCCGCAACACCGTGCAGGCCCGGCTCGACCGGATGCAGCGCAGCGGGGTCATCGCCGACCTGGCCCCGACCGTCGATCCGGCCGCGCTCGGCTTCCCGGTGACCGCGTTCGTCACCGTCGAGATCGCGCAGGGCCGCGGCCGGCGCGACGTCGTGGATCACCTGTCCGCCATCCCCGAGGTGATCGAGGTGCACACCATCACCGGCCAGGCGGATCTGCTGGTGCAGGTGGTGTCCCGAGACAATGCCGACCTGCAACGGGTGATCGATGACGTGGTGCGCGATCCCGCCGTGGTCCGCGCGTCGACCGCGATCGCCTTGGACACCCCGGTCCGGCACCGCACCGGGCCGCTGGTGCGCAGCGTGGCCGGCCGATGATCGACCTGCCGCGGCCAGCCCTGGTCGTGCTCGTCGGCCCGTCCGGAGCGGGCAAGACCACCTGGGCGCGAACGCATTTCGCCGCGAACGAGGTCGTCTCCGCGGACGCCCTCCGGGCGACGGTGGGCAGCGGGGAAGGCGATCTGGATGCGTCGGTGGACGCGTTCGCCGTGCTGGACACCGTCGTCGCGGCCCGGCTGCGACGCGGCCTGACCACGGTGATCGACACCCTCGGCCTGGACGGCGACCGGCGCCGGACCGCCGTCGCCCTCGGCCGCCGGGCCGGGCTGCCCTGCGTCGCGGTCGTGTTCACCACCGCGCTGGAGGTGTGCCGCACCCGGAACCGGGCTCGCGACCGGCCGGTGCCGGCCCCCGCGCTCCGCTCCCAGCACCGCCGGACGGCCGAGATCGAGCTGGGTGACGACGGCTTCGATCGCATCCTGCGGGTGGACACCGCCGGCGAGCCCGTCCGGGCGGGCGTCGCCGCCGCTGGACCCGCGCCACCCCCACGGCCCGGGTTGCGGTTCGGCCTGCAGGTGTCGGCATTCGGTTGGGGCGCGGATCCGCGCGGCTGGCTGCGTGATGTGGCGGTGGCGGCCGAACGGGCCGGCTTCGCCGCGCTGTCGGTCATGGACCACCTGCTGCAGATCCCGCAGGTGGGCCGGGCCTGGGACCCGATCCCCGAGGCGTACGTGACGCTCGGCTACTTGGCCGGGGTGACCGAGCGGATCGAACTCGGGCCGCTGGTGACGCCGGTGACGTTCCGGTCGGCCCCGCTGTTGGCCAAGATGCTGGCCACGCTGGACACCGTGGCCCCGGGCCGGGTGTTCTGCGGGCTCGGCGCCGGCTGGTACGCCCGCGAGCACGCCGCCTACGGCCTGCCCGGGAGCGCGTTCGAGGCGATCGATCTGCCGTCCCCGCGAGCCCGGCTCGACGCCCTGGAAGAGACCATCGGGGTGCTGCGCGCGTTCTGGGGCGCCGGCACCAAGCCGTACGGACCGTTCCCGGAGACCACCTGCTACCCGCGGCCCGGCCCGATCCCGATCCTGGTCGGCGGGGGCGGCGAACGGCACACCCTGCGCATCGCCGCCACCCTGGCCGATGGCTGCAACCTGCCGTCCACCGTCGACCTGGACCGCAAGCTGGCGGTGTTCCGAGCGCACGCCGTCGCCGCCGGCCGCGACCCCGCCGGGCTGCGGATCACCGTGCTCGACGTGCCGATCGTCGGTGCCGACCCCGACGCGGTGGCCCGCCTGGTCGAGCGACACCGCGGCCGGAGCAAGGCCACCGCCTACGCGGCAGCCCACCATGCCGGGACGCCGGACGCGCACGTCGCCCGCTACACGCGCCTGGCCGAGGCGGGCGTGGACACGGTGTTCGTCAGCCTGCCGGATCTGTCCGGGCCGGCCGAGATCGAGCAGTTCGCCCCCGTCATCTCCGCCTTCGGCTGACCCACTTCCCGCCGGATCAACTCCGGCGGCCCCTTTCCCGCGCGGATCAACTCCGGCGGGCCCTTTCCCCGCGCGGATCAACTACGGCGGCGCGGATCAACTCGCACCGAATTTGACTGGTGGGACCGGTGTCAACCACTTCATCCGCGCGGATCCGGTGTGGACAGCTGGCGCGGATGAAGTCCAACCAAATGTGACGCATGTGCAGCGAGTCGACGACTTCAGCCGCGCCGGCGTAATTGATCCGCGCGGGGAGGGGGTCAGCGGGCGCGGCGGACTCGGGCGATCGCCCAGTCCGGTTCGTCGCTGAGGCGGACGGTGCCGTCGGCGTCGAAGATCAGGTAAGCGTCGAAGGTGCGCGCGAACGCCCGGTCGTGGGTGACGGCGACGACGGTGCCGTCGAACGCGTCCAGCGCCTGCTCCAGAGCCTCGGCCGAGTGCAGGTCGAGGTTGTCGGTGGGCTCGTCCAGCAACAGCAACGTGGCGCCGGACAGCTCCAGCAGCAGGATCTGCAACCGCGCCTGCTGCCCGCCGGACAGCGTCGGGAACAGCTGCTCGGACGAGCGGGCCAGCCCGTACCGGTCCAGCACCCGAGCCGCCTGCTCGCGGCCCATGCCGGCCCGGTGCTCGTCGCCGCGGTGCAGGATGTCCAGCAGCGTGCGGCCCTGCCATTCGGCGTGCCCGTGGGTCTGCCGGAAGTAGCCGGGTCGCACCCGGGAGCCCAGCACCACCGATCCGGTGTGCGGCACCGGTTCGATCGGCTCGTCCGACACCGGCTGGTGCTCGACGTCCGGATCGGAGCCCCCGGCCGCCAGCAGCCGCAGGAAATGTGACTTGCCGGATCCGTTGGCGCCCAGCACCGCGACCCGGTCACCGAAGTGCACCTCGAGGTCGAAGGGCTGCATCAGCCCGGTCAGCTCGAGGCGCCGGCAGACCAGGGCCCGTTTGGCCGTCCGGCCGCCGCCGAGCCGCATCGACACCCGCTGCTGGTGCGGCACGGCCAGCGGCGGCCCGGCCTGCTCGAACTTGGCCAACCGGGTCTGCGCGGCCTGGTAGCGGGAGGCCAGACCGTCGTTGAAGGCGGCCTTGGTCTTGTACATCAGCACCAGCGCCTTGAGCTTGGCGTGCTCCTCGTCCCAGCGCCGGCGCAGCTCCTCCAGCCGCGAGTTCCGGTCCTCCCGGGCCTGGTGATAGGTGGCGAACGACCCGCCGTGCACCCAGGCGGTGGCCCCGGCCGCGCCGGGTTCGAGGGTGACGATGCGGCTCGCCGCGGTGGCCAGCAACTCGCGGTCGTGCGAGACCAGCAGCACCGCCTTGGCGCTGGCGGCCAGCCGCTGCTCGAGCCACTGCTTGCCCGGCACGTCCAGGTAGTTGTCCGGCTCGTCCAGCAGCAGCACGTCGGCCGATCCGCCGAGAAGCAGTTCGAGCACCAACCGCTTCTGCTCACCGCCGGACAGGCTGGTCACCGACCGGTACTTGGCCCGGTCGTAATGGATGCCGAGTGCCGCGACGGTGGCCTTGTCGAACGCGTTCTCGTGCCCGTACCCGTCCACGTCGGCCCAGTCGGCCAGCGCCTGCGCGTAGGCCAGGGCGACCGGCTCGCTCTCGTCGGTCATCATCTCCAGTTCGGCCGCGTCGATGGCCGCCGCGGCCCGGCGGACCGGTTCCGGGGAGACGGCCAGCAACAGATCCCGCACCGTGGACGAGTCCCGCACCGAGCCGACGAACTGGGGCATGTAGGCCAGCGACCCGGAACACACCGCGGCGCCCTCGTCCGGCACGACCGAACCGGCAGCCACCCGCAGCAGGGTGGTCTTGCCGGTGCCGTTCGGCCCGACCAACGCCGTCACGTCCCCCGCGGACACCCGGAAGGAGACGTCGGAGAGCAGGGGCCGCCCGTCGGGCAGGGCAAGCGACACAGCACTGAACTCCAGGTGGCCCATGGGCGTCGAGGGTGACCGAGAACGTGCGCTGCGTCAATGTGTTTGCCCGTCCACGACCGGGCCGGGGCCGAATGGGGCGAAAAGCCCCCACATGGCAGCGGCCGGTCGACGCGCCAGGACCTGCCAGTAACCGATAGCGTACGCATCGTGAGCGCCGATCAGGGCCCCGCCAGGTTCTTTGCCTGGTCCTCCGACGATGGTCGGCGCCTGGAAACGGTCCGGGTGGTGATCACCGAACGGGGTCTGCGCGCCTCCGGTTACCTGGTCCGGGTGGGCCGCAACAGCTTCGGGGCCTCGTACTCCGTGCTGTGCGACGCCGCCGGCCGAACCCGCCGGGTGACCCTGCACAGCGATTCGGCGATCACCGAACGTGGCCTGTCGCTGACCCGGACCCCGGGCGGCCCGTGGCTGGACGGCGCCGGCAAATCACCGCCGATGCCCGACCTGGATCTGGCCCTGGACGTCGATTTCGTCGCCAGCGTGTTCAGCAACTCCATGGCCATCCGCCGGTTGGGCCTGCACCAGCGCCTCGGGCAGGAGTCCGTGGTAGTCGCCGAGGTCAACTTCCCGGACCTGACGGTCGAGCCCGTGGTGCACCACTACCGGACGATCGAGTTGACCGAGCACGGTGCCCGGCTGCGGCATCAAGGGCCCAACGGGCACCACGAACTGTCCGTGGACAGCGAGGGTTTCGTGCTCGACGTCGCGCACCTGTCCTACCGGCTGCGCTGATCGGCCGCCCGGCCGCAGTCATCGTCGCCGGGGCGGGCCGCCGGCATCCGGTGTGACCAGCCCGCTGTCGTAGGCAAAGGCGATGGCCTTGTTGCGGTCTCGCAAACCCAGCTTGTCGAGCACCCGTCCGAGGTGGGTTTTCACCGTGGTCTCGCCCAAGTGCAACAGTGCCGCGATCTCGGCGTTGTTGTGTCCCCGGGCAACCAGTTGCAGCACTTCGGTTTCCCGGGGGGTCAACCGGTCCAGCTCGGGGGCCCGCTCCCCCATCCGGGGTGCGGCGGCGTACCCGGCGATGACCCGCGGCACCACCATCGGGTCCAGTTGCCCGCCCCCGGCGGCGACCCGGCGGATCGCGTCGAGCAGCATTTCCGGCGGTGAGGTCTTCAGCAGGAACCCCGCCGCCCCGAGCCGCAACGCCCCGTCGATGGCAGCGTCCTCGTCGAACGTGGTCAGCACGATCACCCGCACCTGCGGGCTCTGCGCCGCCAACCGCCGGGTGGCCTCGATGCCGCCGCCGCCCGGCATCCGCACGTCCATCAGCACCACGTCCGGGCGGGTGCGCCCGACCACCGCGACCACGGCGGCGGTGTCACCGGCCTCCCCGACCACCTGCATGTCCGGCTCACCGTCGATCAGCATCCGCAGGCCGGCCCGGACCAGCGCCTCGTCGTCGGCGAGCACCACCCGCAGCGCGTCGGCGGATGTGGTCATCGCCGGACCGCCGTGGAACCACCGGTCGCCCCGGCCGTCACCGGCAGGTCCGCGCGGACCGAGAACCCACCCTGGGCAAGCGGTCCCGCCGTCAGGGACCCGCCGATGAGCGAGACCCGTTCCCGCATCCCCACCAGCCCGTACCCCCCGCCCGACGCCGGCTCGACGACGCCGGGACGGCCGTCGTCGAGCACCTCGATGACGACCCGGTCGGGCCCGTAATCGATCCGGACGGTCGCGGTGGTCCCCGGCCCGGCGTGCCGGCTGGTGTTGGACAGCGCCTCCTGCACGATCCGGTAGGCGGACCGGTCGACGGCGTCCGGCAGCTCGACGGCCTCCCCCCGCACGTCCAGCCGAACCGGCAGGCCGGCCGCCCGGACGTCGGCGGTCAGGTCCGGCAGGTTCCTCAGCGACGGCTGCCGGCCCACCTCGTCGGCCGATTCGAAACCGGACGGGCCGGTGCGCAGCAACCCGACCACCTGACGCAGCTCGTCCACCGACCGCCGGCCCAACCCCTCGACGGACCGCAGCATCTCCTGCTCGGGCGAGCCGTCCGGCATCCGCCGGCGCACCACCCCCGCCTGCAGCGTCATCACGCTGACGGTGTGCGCAACCGCGTCGTGCAGCTCGCGGGAGATCCGGGCCCGCTCGGCCAGCACCGCATCCCGGGTCCGGGCCTCCCGTTCGGCGCGCAGCTCATCGGCCAACCGGGCCAGCTCGGCCGAGCGAAACCGCTCCCGCCGCAACAACACTCCGAACCCGTAGCCGGCGCCCAGGATGAGCGGGAAGAACACCGCCTCCCACACGCTGCCGGACTGGACGGCCACGCAGGTGCCGCTGACCAGGGAGGCCGCGACGTACGCCGCGAGCCCGGGGCGCGGCGGCAGCCGGAAGCTGGCATAGCCGACGAGCAGGATGAGCGCAATCAGCAGCGACCCGGCCGGGCCGGGGGTGGCCGGGAATACCAGCACGGCCAACACCATCGGGGCCAGTCCGACCGCCAACCCGAGCACCGGCAGGAACGGCGCGATCCCGCAGCCGAGTGCGATGGCCAGGGCCGTGGTCACCGTCTGGGCATCCAGCCCCACGCCGGCCGGATCGGTCGAGGCCTCCAGCAGCGACGCCACCCCGAGGACGATGCCGACCGCACCGCCGACCGCGGCCGTCAGGCTGATCCGGTTCGCAGGTGGACGCATGCGGGTGACCCTAGGTCCTCCTGCCCCGCCCTGGCATCGGTTCCGGAGACGATGGCCCCGGCTGCGGGGTCCTCCCGCAGGAGGACCCCGGGCCGCCGATGTCCGTTCGCGAGCCGGGAAAAGCGGCCGGTCAGGACGATCCGCCGGCGCCCGGCGATTCGTAGCGTTCTGTCCCGTCAGGCACCGAACCGCGGCGCCGCATCACTCCGGGAGTTCTCCTCATGACCAGCACCGTCACCCCTACCGCCGGCATCCAGACCACGGCCGAGTCCCGCACCGGCCGGGTGCTCACCCGCCTCGGCGGGATCGCGCTCATCGCGTCCCCGCTGCTGACCCTGGGCGGCAACCTCACCTCGCCGCCGCAGCCCGACGAGAGCTCGGCCGGCTACATCGCCTCGCTGGCTGCCGATCCTGGAATCTCGGCGGTGTCGGCGGGGCTGTACCACTACGGCTGGATCACGCTGGCCTTCGGCGTGCTGGCGGCGATCGGGCTGGTCCGGGGTCCGCGCGGGCGGGCGTGGACCGCCGCCGCCGCGGTGATCGCCGCCTTCGGCGCCATGCAGTTCTCCGGATTCCTGCTGGCCGACCACTACGTCGCCGCCCTCGGGGTGCTGCCACCGGACGTCGGCGCCGGCATCTTCGACGCCGCGAACGGCAGCATCTGGACCCAGTTCTGGCTGTCCAGTGCCATGGTGACCGCCCTGCTGGGCGTCCCACTGATGCTGGCCGGGCTGGCCCGGGCCGGCGTCATCGGCTGGTGGGCGGCACCGGTCTACGTGGCCGTCTGGGTCGTCCCGGCGTTCCTGCCCGCGCCGTGGGGTGCCCTGGTCGCCGGGCTGGCCTCGGCGCCGCTGGTGGTGGTCGGCCTGCGGCTCATCCAGCGGGCGAATCTGACCGTCCCGCAGCCGGTCGCCGGCTGAACCAGTTCGGCGCCATCGGCGGCGGGCCGCCTCCCACCAGGGGGGCGGCCCGCCGCGCGTACCGGGTCTGGACAACTTGTCCACTCTGGATTTATTGTCCATCCTCATGGATGACCAGTGGTGGGCCCCGCAAGCGCCGGTGGTGGCGGCGGTGGTGGCGTTGTTCCACCCGCACGTCGAGGTGGTCGCGCACGATATACGCCGCGACCGGGTGGTGGCGGTGTGGAACCCGTTGTCCGGTCGCAAGATCGGTGACCCGTCACTGCTGGAACCCGAGCTGCTGCAGGCGCAGCGGTCCGATGCGGTGATCGGCCCGTATCCGAAGGTCGACGAGCACGGGGGCCGGTGGACGTCGGTGAGCGTGCCGTTGGGCCAGGGGCAAGGACTGCTGTGCATCAACTTCGACCGCTCGGCGGTGGACGGCGCGGCCGAGCTCCTCACCCGGTTCGCCGCCGCGGTGCAGCCCCGTCCGGACGCCCTGTTCGAACGGGACTGGCCGCACGAGGTCAACGTCCTGGTCGACGACTGGTGCCGCGCCGCCCAGGTGCCGCGGTCCCGGCTCAGCCGTCCGCAGCGGCTGGAGCTGGTCGCGCACCTGGACGGCAAGGGCGTCTTCGCGGTCCGGCACGCGGCCGGCCATGTCGCCACCTCCCTCGGCGTGTCCCGGGCCACCGTCTACGACCTGCTGAAAACCGTTCGTACACGAGAGGAATCCCGATGACCACGTTGCCGCCGTTCCGCCTGGAGTCCTACTTCGCCCGGTGGGAATTCACCGCCAAGTACCACCTGACGGCCTCCGACGCGCAGACCACGACCATCGGCGAGCTGCTGGCCATGGGCACCGACGACGACCGCGCCGCCTTCACCGAGCTGCCGCTGGGCTACGTGCCGACATGGGGATCCGACGCGCTGCGCACCGCGGTCGCGGACACCTATCAGCAGTGCGGGCCGGAGGACATCCTGCTGTTCGCCGGCGCCGAGGAGGCCCTGTTCTGGCTGCTGCAGCTGGTCGCCGAACCCCGCCAGCACGCGATCGTCACCGTCCCGAACTATCAAGCGCTGGAGACGATCCCGGTCGCCGCCGGGCTCCAGGTCACCGGGGTACCGCTCGACCCGGACGACCACTGGCGGCTCGACCTGGATGCCGTCCGGGCCGCCCTGCGCCCGACCACCCGGGTGATCGCGGTCAACTTCCCCAACAATCCGACCGGCGCGGTGCCGGACCAGCAGACGTGGTCGGAACTGGTCCAGCTGTGCGAGGAACGCGGGATCCGGCTGATCTGCGACGAGGTCTACCGCGGGCTGGAACTCGACCCGGCCCGTACCCTGCGCCAGGCCGCCGACGCATCCCCCACGGCCGTCTCGGTGAATGTGATGAGCAAGTCCTACGGGCTGCCGGGGCTGCGGGTCGGCTGGATCGCCTGCCGCGACCACGCCCTGCTGGAACGGCTGGAGCGGCACAAGCACTACACCTCGATCTGCAACGCCGGGCCCAGTGAGTTCCTGGCCACCCTCGCGCTGCGCCGCGGCCCGGAGATCCAGGCCCGCAACCGGCAGATCATCGCCGACAACATCCCGGTGCTGGACGAGTTCTTCGCCGGCTACCCCGATCTGTTCGACTGGGCCCCGCCGCAGGGCGGGGCGGTGGCGTTCCCGCGCTACCGCGGGGCGGACGGCGTCGAGGCGTTCTGCCGGCGGCTGGTGGAAACCGAAGGGGTGCTCCTGCTTCCGGCCAGCGTGTACACCTCCGATCTGGCGCCGGTGCCGGCCGACCGGTTCCGGATCGGCGTCGGACGCCGCGATCCCGGCGCGGCTCTGGTCGCGCTGCGCCGGTACCTGGATGGACGCTGAGGTCGCGGTCAGCCGCGCCGCTGCCGGCGCGACGTCCGCGGCGGGTAGTACTCCAGCAGGGCATTGTTGAACTGGGCGCCGATGATGATGGCCATCGAGATGAAGTAGTAGAACAGCAGGAAGGTGATCGGCGTGGCCAGCGCACCGTAGGTCAGGCCGTGCTCGTAGACGTAGGACAGGTACAACCGAAGTCCGGTGCTGGCCGTCAGGAAAACCGCGGCGGCCAGGAAGGCTCCCGGCAACCCGCGCATCCACCGGTGCTTGTCCTTGGGCGCCACCTTGTACAGGGTGGTCAGCAGCAGGATCAGCCCGATCGCCAGGCCGGGATAGTAAAGCCAGCCGATGATCTCGCTGACCGCCGACCGCCAGTCGGGCGGGAACAACCGGGGCAGGTAATCGGGTCCGATGGCCAGCAACGGGACCATCACGATCCCGGCCGCGAGCGCGCCGACGTACAGGCCGAGGGCGAAGAACCGCTCCAGCACAGGATGGCGGAACTCGTGCTGGCCGTAGGCGATGGCGATCGACTCGACGAATGCAGTCATGGCCGAGGAGCCGGCCCACAGACTGATGATCAACCCGACGGAGACGACGTCGGTCTGACTGCTGTTCAGGATGACGTCGACGGTGTTCCCGATCAGGTTGTCGGCGACCTCCTGGTTGAAGATGGTGTGCAGGAAAACGTTCACCTGTTCCCGGATCTCGCCGGTGGTGTTCGGCCCGATCGCCCGGGCCACGTATCCGGACAACCCGAGCAGGGCCAGCAACAGGGGCGCGGTGGACAGCGCGCTCCAGAAGGCGGCCTGCGCACTCATACCGAACAGTGAGTCGCCCCAGGCCTTGGCCAGGGTTCGTCGGGCCACCTTGCGCCAGCGCCGGCGGACCGGCCCATCCGCGGTGGGCACCGGGCCGGCCCCGTCCCGGTGCCAGGGCTCGGTATGGCGCAACCGGTCCACCCGCCGGCGATCCGCGCGCGGCCTGGCATCGGTCGGTCCGGCGGGCGCCGCCCCGGCCGGCTCCTGCGCCGGTGGTGGTGCGCCGTCCGTGGGACCGGCCGGCCGGTGAACCCTCGGACCCGAGTTGTTCATGGCGCCACCTGCATCGACATGGCCGTGCTGTACCCGCGCGGCCGGACCTTCAGTCGCCGGGCGGATCGCGGCGTTTGACAGATCGAACGAACAGGCGTCTGCTGGGAAGCGCTGAACGCACAGCCGCGTGGGATCCGGACCGCCGCCTGACGGCCGCGGCCCCGGCCGGGATCGCCTCTCCGCGCCCGCCTCGTTGACGACCACTCACGCAGCAAGGTCGACCGTGCTCCTGCCCAGAATCAGCTCACGCTCGGCCGGCCCGGCCGGCTCCGCCGGAACCCGGCCGATGACCGACGCGGCCGGCCCGGCCTCATCCCTGACCGTCCCGGTCAGCCGGGGACGGCGAATGCACGTCACCCTGGTCGGCCCGGTCGACGGCCGGCCCACCGTCGCGCTGCACGGTTTGGGCGGCCGTACCGAACAGAACCTGCCGGCGCTGACCGCCCTGTCGCAGCGGTACGGCCTGCGCATCTACGCCATCGATCTGCCCAACCACGGCCGCAGCGGGACGGTCGGGTTGCTCCACTTCCGGGTTCGCCATTTCTCCGCCCTGATCACGGAAACCGTTCGGGCCCTGGGCATCGAACCCACGGTCCTGGTCGGGCACTCCTTCGGCGGGCAGCTGGCCGCCCTGATGGCCGCGGACCTGGCGGGTGCAGAACTGCAACCGATCTTCATCAACCCGGCCCTGGGCGCGCCCTGGGACAGCAAGTTGCGGCGGTGCTGGCGGCAGCCCTGGCGGTTCCTGCGCCTGGTCCAGGAACTCGGCTACGACGACTCCAACGTCGACCGCAACGAGCTCTATCACGCCGGGCGGCTGCTTCAGTCCATCCTGGACATGCTCCTGGACCGGGAGCTGCGGCCGTACCGGCGGCTGCAGGCCACCCTGGCGCTGCTGCTCAGTTGCCGGACGGCCGCCATCCTGGACGATCTGAACCTGCGTGGCATCCGGCCGGTCATCGTGCAGGGCATGCTCGACCGGTCGACGCCGGCCAACGACGGCGTGCACCTGGTCGACGGGTTCCACAGCTGGCTGCACGAGGCCGACGGGCCGCGGGCGCTGCTGGCCGCCCTGGACCGGGTGTTCCCGGGGAAGCTGCCCTAACCGGTTGCGTCAGCCGCCGGGGCAGGTCGCGTCACCGGGGGCCATTTCCGGGTGGATGGGCCCCGAGCGATCCCCGATCGAGGCCGGCGCCGAGCTGGCGGCCAGCCGGCCCGATCGCCAGCCGACGATCTCGGCCAGGATTGACAGCGCGATCTCGGCCGGCTGGTCGGCCCCGATGTCCAGACCGATCGGGGCATGCACCGCGGCGAGCGCCGCCTCCTCCACCTCGTTGCCCAGCAACCACTCCCGCCGCCGCGCCTGCGTCCGGCGGGATCCCATCGCCCCGATGTAACCGGTCCCGGCGGCCAGTGCGTCCTTGATCGTGGGGCCGTCGACGTCCTGGTGATGACTGGTGATCACGACCGCGTCCAGGTCCGGCCCGATCGCCGGCCGGGCGGAGGTCACCGATGCCGACCAGCCCAGGACGGGCGTGATCTGCATCAGGGCCTCGGCGACCGGGCCGTCGCCGACGATCAACAACTGCAGCGGTTCTGCCATGCGGTCACTATCGCGCACCCGGCCGGACAAGTCACCCCGCAACCGGCCGAGCGGCGCCGACCGGTGGCGCAGAACTATAAGCGCGTAGACTCGTCCCGGTCCCGCCGCATACCGGACCTTCGTCGACGGGGGAAGCAACGTGGCCAAGGCACCAACCGTGTACGACGTCGCCGAGCGGGCCGGAGTCTCGATCGCCACCGTCTCCTTCGCCTTCCGGCGGCCGGAGAAGGTCAAGGCCTCGACCCGGGACATGGTGCTGGCCGTCGCCCGCGAGATGGGGTACGTGCCCAGCGCGAGCGCCCGCGGGCTGGCCCACGGCCGCACCCGGGCCATCGGGCTGTTCGCCTTCGACTACCTGCTGGACTCGCTCGATCGCCAGCCGCCTACCGCCGCCGCCGGTTCCGGCCCGGCCGACCCGGCGGGCGTGGTCGAGGTGGCGGACCCCAACGAGGACTTCCGGCTGTTCCCGTTGTACGTCGATGAGATCCAGCGGGGGGTGGGGCTGGAGTGCTGGCGACGCGGCTACGCCCTGCTGATCGGCGGTCGCGGGCACGCCGACACCGACGCGGTGATCGCCGACATCGCCGGCCGTGTCGATGCTCTCGCGGTCTTCCCGCGCACCGTCCCGGCCGACACGTTGCAGCGCATCAGCCGCCGGATGCCGGTGGTGGAGCTGTCCGAGCCGGGCCAGCTCGACGAGCTCAATCACGTGACGGTGGACAACGTTCGGGGAACGCGGGCGGTCACCGACCACCTCATCACCGCCCACCGGCTGACCGACTTCGGATTTCTCGGCGACACGACCGGTTCCGACCAGCAGGCCCGGTTCACCGGGTTTCGCGCCGCCCTGCGCGCGGCCGGGCTGCGCGTGCCCCGAAAGTCGTTGTCGCCGAACGGCACCACCACCTTCGACACCGGCGCGATCGTCGATCGCCTGGTCGCGTCCGGTCACCTGCCCAAGGCCCTGGTCTGCGCGACCGACCAGGATGCCCTGGCCGCGATCGATGCGCTGCGCAGGGCGGGCGTGACCGTGCCCGGCGACGTAGCCGTCGTCGGCTTCGACGGCATCGTCGCCGGCCGGATCGGCCACCCCACCCTGACCACCGTTCGCCAGCCGATGGAGCAGATGGGCCGTGAGGTGGTCGACATCCTGGTCAGCCAGCTCGACCAGCCGGGCCAGCCGCCGATCCGGCGCGAACTGCCCACCCGCGTCGTCATCCGGGAAAGCTGCGGCTGCCCGACGAGCTAGTCACCGCCCCCCGGGCCGGTGCGCGAATCCGGCCGAAGGCTTGCCTCCGTGCGGTCAATGCGCTTTAATCGGCCTACGAGCTATGCGCTTAGCTTGCTGGTCGACAGCGACCACGCCGCGTTCTTGTGCTCTCGTCCGGTGGGCGATGTCTGCTGGGGAACCAAAACTGAAAGGGACACCGATGTTCCGAAAGAAAGCAATCACGGCCGGTTTGCTGGCCGGGCTGGTCGTGCTCAGCGCCTGCGGACGGAGCAGCGACACCGCGGGTGCGGCCGGGACCTCCGCGCCCGCCGCCAGCATCTCCGCCGGCCCGGCCACCGGCAAGCTGACCATGTGGGCGCAGGGCGCCGAAGGCCAGGATCTGCCCGCCCTGCTCGACGAGTTCGAGGCCGCCAACCCCGGCGTCACCGTCGACGTCACCGCGATCCCCTGGGACGCGGCGCACAACAAGTACCAGACGGCCATCGCCGGCGGTCAGACGCCGGACATCGCACAGATGGGCACCACCTGGATGGGCGACTTCGCCGACGCGTTCGATCCGACCCCCGCCGAGCTCACCGACGCCGGGTTCTTCCCCGGTTCGGTCAACTCGACCGAGGTCGACGGCACCGCAGTCGGTGTGCCCTGGTACGTCGACACCCGGGTCGTCTTCTACCGCAAGGACCTGGCCGAGAAGGCCGGGTACACCACCTTTCCGACCAACTACGACGACTTCAAGGCGATGGCCAAGGCCCTGCAGGACAAGGCCGGCGCGCAGTGGGGCATCCAGCTCCTGGCCGGTGGCACGGATTCCTTCCAGAGCACCCTGCCGTTCGGCTGGTCGGCCGGCGCCTCGCTGATGGACAGTGGCAATGACGCCTGGACCCTGGATTCCCCGCAGTGGGTCGATGCGCTGACCTACTACCAGAGCTTCTTCACCGAGGGCATCGCCAACCCGGCGCCGAACATGGGGGCCGGCGCCGCGGAATCGGCGTTCGTCGACGGGTCCGCGCCGATGATGATCTCCGGTCCCTACGAGATCGGCAATCTGGAGAAGGCCGGCGGGGCCGACTTCACCGACAAGTACGCCGTGGCCACGCTGCCCAAGGACAAGTCCGCCACCTCCTTCGTCGGCGGCTCCAACCTGGTGGTCTTCAAGGACAGCCCCAACCGGGACGCCGCCTGGAAGCTCGTGCAGTGGCTCTCACAGCCCGAGGTCCAGGTGAAGTGGTACCAGGCCACCGGTGACCTGCCCTCGGTGCAGAGCGCCTGGCAGGAGGGCGTGCTCGCCGACGACCCGATGCTCTCGGTGTTCGGCGACCAGCTCAAGGACACCAATTCCCCGCCGGCGGTCCCGACCTGGACCCAGGTCAGCGCCGCCGCCGACAGCCAGGTCGAGCAGATCGTCAAGGCCGGCAAGGATCCCGCGCAGGCCCTGCAGGAACTGCAGTCGCAGGCCGCCTCGATCGGTATCGGTCGCTGACCATGGCCACCACCACCGCCCTCCCGGGGGCCGTCGCCGGCCCCGGGGGGGCGCGGGTCGACCCCGGCATCTCGCGCCGCCGCCGGCAGACGCTCATCGCCTGGCTGTTCGCCCTGCCGTTCGTCCTGGTCTTCAGCGTGTTCATGGTGTTCCCGCTGCTGTCCTCGTTCCTGATGTCGTTCACCGACTTCACCAGCCGCGACGTCACCACCCCGCTGGCCGTCGGCTTCGTCGGGATCGACCAGTACGCCGACCTCTTCGGCAACCCGCAATTCTTGCGTTCGCTGGTCAACACCGGGTACTTCGTGATCGTCGGGATTCCGCTGACCATGATGGTCGCGCTGCTCCTGGCGGTCGCCCTGAACAGCGGAATCACCAAGTTCCGCACCGTGTTCCGGGTCGGCTTCTACACCCCGGTGGTGACCAGCATCGTTGCCATCGCGGTGGTCTGGCGGTTCATCCTGCAACCGGACGGCCTGCTCAACTCGGTGCTGAGCTGGGTCGGCATCACCGGTCCGGACTGGCTGAACAGCACGACCTGGGCCATGCCGGCGCTGATCCTGATGGCCGTCTGGCGCAGCATGGGCACGCTGATGATCATCTTCCCGGCCGGCCTGCAGACCATCCCGGAGGACGTCAAGGAGGCCGCCGCGATCGACGGCGCCGGACCGTGGCAGCGGTTCGCCAGGATCACCCTGCCGTTGCTGCGGCCCACCCTGCTGCTCGGCGCCGTCCTGTCCTCGGTCGGGTACCTGCAGTTCTTCGAGGAACCCTTCGTGATGACCAAGGGCGGCCCGCTGGACTCGACCCTGTCGATCAGCTACTTCACCTTCAACCAGTTCGGGTTCGGCAAGTACGGCTACGCCTCGGCGGCCAGTTACGTGCTGTTCGTGGCGATCGCCCTGCTCAGCGTCGTCCAGTTCCGCGCCCTGCGATCCAAGGACTGATGGCCACCATGACCATTTCCGATGAGACCCCGCTCGCGCTCGAACCGGGCGGGGCGCCCACCCTGACCGCGAATCCCCGACGGCGTAGCCGTCGGCGGCGACGGCTGATCGTCTATCTGTTGCTGGTGATCGGAGTGGTCGCCACCCTGATGCCGTTCGTCTGGATGCTGCTGGGCTCGGTCAAGACCGACGGCGAGATCCTGCGCGATCCCTCGGGTTTCCTGCCCCAGGAGCCGACGCTGAGCAACTACGCGACCTGGTTCACTGACCTGAACATCAGCACGTTCTTCGTCAACAGCCTGATCGTCGCGGTCGTCACCGTGCTGGGCAACCTGTTGTTCTGCTCGATGATCGGCTACGCGCTGGCCAAGATGGAGTTCGCCGGCAAACGGCTGCTGTTCCTGCTGGCGATGCTCACCCTGATGGTCCCCGGCGTGGTGACCTTCGTGCCGCTGTTCGTGCTGGTCAGCAAGCTGGGCCTGCTCAACACCTACCCGGCGTTGATCCTGCCGTTCCTGACCTCGCCGCTCGGGGTCTTCCTGATGCGGCAGTTCATGATGGGGATCCCGGACTCGCTGATCGAGGCCGCCCGGATCGACGGGGCCGGCGAGCTGCGGATCTTCTTCCGCGTGGTGATCCCGTTGTGCGGGCCGCCGCTGGCCACGCTGGGCATCCTGACCTTCCTCGGTTCCTGGAACAACTTCCTGTGGCCGCTGGTCGCCGCCCAGAGCGAGCAGATGTACACCCTGCCGGTGGCCCTGTCGCTGTATTCCACCGGCGAGAACGCCACCAACTACGGCCTGCTGCAGGCCGGGTCCGTGCTGGTGATCGGGCCCATCGTGCTGCTGTTCGTGCTGCTGCAACGGTTCTTCGTGCAGAGCGTGGCCACCGCCGGCATCAAGTGAGCTGACCGGAACGTCAGCCGCCCGACCCCGACGACTCGACGGCGCCTCCGGCGCTCCGAAAGGACTTCTCTCGATGACGACGACGGCCACCCTGGCATTTCCGGAGGGCTTTGCCTGGGGGGCGGCCACCGCCGCCCACCAGGTCGAGGGCAACACCGTCAACAATGACTGGTGGGCCCGCGAACACACCCCCGGCAGCGGCATCGCCGAACCCAGCGGTGACGCCTGCGACAGCTATCACCGCTACCGCGAGGACATGGCGTTGCTCGCCGACGCCGGCCTGAACGCCTACCGGTTCAGCCTGGAATGGAGCCGGATCGAACCCGAGGAGGGTTTCGTCTCCCGCGCCGCCATCGACCACTACCGGCGAATGGTGGCCGCCTGCCACGAGTTCGGGCTCACACCGATGGTCACCATGCTGCACTTCACGGTGCCGCGCTGGATGGACGCCCGGGGCGGCTGGCGGCATCCGGACGCCGTCGACCGCTTCGCCCGGTTCACCGAGTTCAGCCTGCCCATCGTCGCCGACGGCGTCGACTGGGTCTGCACGATCAACGAACCCAACATCGTGTCGATGATCCACGGCCGGCGCGAGACCGACCTGGTGGCCTCCGGCCTGCCGGCCCCGGACGAGGCCATCTCCGAGGTGATGCGGCAGGCTCATGTCCGCTCGCGGCAGGTCCTGGGCTCGGCCCCGGCGCTGCGGACCGGCTGGTCCGTCGCGACTCAGGCGTTCCACGCGGAACCGGGCTGTGAGCAGCAGACCCGCGACTACGGCTACCCCCGGGAGGACTTCTTCCTGGACGCCGCCCGCGGCGACGACTGGGTCGGCGTGCAGGCGTACACCCGCACCTTCATCGGACCCGACGGGCCCCGCCCGATCCCCGAGGGCACCGAGACCACCCTGACCGGCTGGGAGTACTTCCCGCCGGCGCTGGGCATCGGCGTGCGCAACGCGTGGGCCCGGACCGGCGGGGTGCCGGTGTTCGTCACCGAGAACGGCATCGCCACCGCGGACGACCAGCGGCGCATCGACTACACCCGCGGCGCGCTCACCGGCCTGCACCAGGCCATGAGCGACGGCGTCGACGTCCTGGGCTACCTGCACTGGTCCGCCCTGGACAACTACGAATGGGGTTCCTACCGGCCGACTTTCGGTCTGATCGCGTGGGACCGCCAGACCTTCGCCCGGCACCCCAAGAACAGCCTGGGCTGGCTCGGACGGGTGGCCCGGGCGAACGCGCTCGGCCCCGCCGACGAGCGGGTCGGCACCCCCTGAGGAGCGGGTCGGCACCGGCCGACCTGGCGCCGGCCCGACCGGCGCGGCGCACCATCCGACCATCGCGGTCCACCAAGGGAGTCAACGATGACCTCATTCAACCGTCGCACCCTGCTCATCGGCGGGGCGGCCGTGGCGGCCGCCGGCGCCTTCGGTATCACCACCAGCACGGCCGCAGCCGACCCGCGGCCGCCCGGCGCCGGCGGCCCGGGGCCCCGTCCCGGAGACGGATTGCCGGCCGCGGCGGTCCGGCAGGTCCGCCGGTGGGCGGCCGACACCTGGGCGTCGCTGGTGGCGATGACCGACGAGCGGACCGGGTTGACCGCCGACAACATCGACGGCCCGCTGGCCGCACCGCACCGCAGCGGCTACACCTCCCCCACCAACATCGGCGGCTACCTGTGGAGCGCAATCGTCGCCCGCGAGCTCGGCCTGATCTCCAAGCCCGAATGCAGCAGCCGGATCCGCTCGACGCTGCGCACGCTGTCGACGATGACCCGGCACGAACCGAGTGGGATGTTCTACAACTGGTACGACGAGGCCACCGGCGAGGTGTTGACCACCTGGCCCACCGACGGCAGCCGGGTCTACCCGTTCCTGTCCAGCGTCGACAACGGTTGGCTGGCGGCAGCTTTGATGGTGGTGCAGCAGGCCGACCGGCCTAACGCGGCACTGGCCAGAAAACTCTGGGACCCGATGAACTTCGCGGTCTTCTACAACCCGGCGGCACGGGCCGATCTGGGTGTCGGACTGCTGCGGGGCGGCTTCTGGGACGGCGAGAAGCCGGACAAGGAAACGACGGCGGTGCGCGGCAACTACCTCGGCAGCGGACCGGAGGTCTGGTACACCGGCTTCCACTACGACACCACCGTGTCCGAAACCCGCATCGCCTCCTACATCGCGATCGCCCGCGGGCAGGTACCGGCCCAGCACTATTTCGGAACCTGGCGCACCTTCCCCGATGTCGGCTGCGCCTGGTCCTGGCAGGAACAGCGGCCGATCGGCCAGACCCGGACCTACCTGGGCATCGACGTCTTCGAGGGCGCCTACACCTACCGAGGCATGCGGATCGTGCCCGGTTGGGGCGGCTCGATGTTCGAATCGCTGATGCCGGCAATGTTCGTCCCCGAGGAGGAGTGGGCGCCCCGGTCCTGGGGCGTCAACCACCGGCTGACCGTCCGGGCCCAGCGCGAGCACGGTCTGGACGAGGCCCAGTACGGCTACTGGGGTTTCTCCCCGGCCAGTGAACCCGGCGGTGGGTACCGGGAGTACGGCGTGGACGCGATCGGGCTCAACCCCGACGGGTACCTCTCGGACGCGGAGAAGACCAACTACGACGCCGGGTACGACGGGTGCCGGGCCGGCACCAACCCGACGCCGACCTATGGCGACGGCGTGGTCACCCCGCACGCCCTGTTCCTGGCCATGCACATGGAGCCCGGCCCGGCCTACGACAACCTGGTCAAGCTGGTGGATCTCGGCGCCTACGGCGAGGGCGGCTTCTACGACGCGGTGGCCGTCAGGTCGCGCACCGTGGCCAAGCGCTACCTTTCGCTGGACCAGGCCATGATCATGGGTTCGATCGGCAACGTGATCGGCGGCGGGGTGATCCGCAACGCCTTCGCGACCGGGGACATCCGCCGGCAGATCCGGCCGCTGATCGAGATCGAGGAATTCGGCGCCGGTCTGCAGTCCTAGCGCTGGCTAGGCTTGATCGGGTCAGCACCATTCCGACTCGGGGAGCACAGCCATGGTCGACTTCAACGAACTCAAGGACAAGGCGCAGGGGCTGGTCGCCCAGCACGCCGACACCATCAAGGACGGCATCACCAAGACCGGGGATTTCGTCGGCGACAAGGTCGGGCACGACAAGGTCGATCCGATCGAGCAGAAGCTGCACGGCCTGGTCGACCAGGCCGCCGGCACCGACCAGCAGCCGCCGCCCCCGGTGGTCTGAGGCCGGTCAGCCGAGCCGGGCGACGAGCCAGTCGGTGGTGACGCCGATCGCCTCGTCCCCCACGGCCTGGTCGGCCGAGAAGCCGTGGTCGGCCCCGTCCACCACATGCAAGGTGGTGTCGGGGCTGGCCACGGTGTCCAGGAAGATCGTCGACACCTCCGGGTCCACGATCTGGTCGTCGGAGCCGACCACGGCCAGCACCGGCCCGGTGTAGCCGCTGATGTCGTCCAACGGGTGCGACTGCTCGATGGTGTCGAACCAGTTCAGCCCGAGCTTGAACGTGCGGTCGCCGACATCCAGCGGCACGTACCCATCCTCGCGGGCCAGGTCATGGCCGTCCGGGTCCTCGTCGTACCCGTTGTAGACGGCCCCGCTCCAGGAGACGAAGGCCGCGACACCCGGCTCGGTGCCCGTCACCGTCGCCCCGACGCCGCCGCCACGGGACAGGCCCAGGACGGCCACCCGGGCCGGGTCGACGACCTCATCGGCGCGCAGGTAGTCCAGGGACGCGGTGGCGTCGGCGACCATGTCGGGGTAGTCGAGGGCCAGATCGGGTTCCTCCGAATCCCCGGTTCCGGCGAAGTCGATGCGCAGCGAGGCGATGCCCCGCGCCGCCAACGCCGCCGCCAGCCGCGCGAACATCTGCGCGTTCTCGTCCCGGCTGCTCAGATCGCCGTGCAGCAGCAGCACCGCCGGCACCGGCCGGCCGGGGGCCGCCGCGGGAAGGGCGAGCGTGCCGGGGACGCGATGGTCGCCGGCCGGGATCCAGACCATCGTCTCGTCGTCGGAGAACGCCGCCGGCAGAGCGCCGGACGGGTCCCCGGGCGCGTCTCCGGACGGGTCGCCGGCCTGTTCGGACGGCGGACCGGCGGGATCGTCCGACGCGGCCGGGCCGGCGGGATCGACCGGGGCGGCCGGCCCGACGGCGGACGGGACGCTCGCCGACGGCGCGGTGGTGGACGCCGGGGCCGGCCGCGGGGTCGCGGCCGATCCGCAGGCGGCGAGCAGCAGGGCGCCCGCCAGCACGGCGATCGCTGTCCGGGCCGGTTTCACCCGCTCATTGTTCCTGGACCGGGAGCGATCGCCGTGTGGTCCGGGTGAACCTCAGCCGCCCAGCGCCGCGGCGGCCGATCGGATGCGCTTGGCCGAGACCGGCACCGACGTGCGCATCGGCTGCGCGAACAGGGCGACGCGGTACTCGGCCAGCAGGTGGTGCAGGGCCTGCACGTCCGGGTCCGACCGGCGCTCCTCGGGGAGCTCCTCGACCGCGCGGTCCACCTCGGCCTGCAATTCGCGGATCTCGGCGAGGCGCTCCCGGTCCCGCCCGGCCGCCTCGCGGACCCGCTCCGCCCGGATCCGCAGTGCCTGCAGCTGCCGGGCCCGGTCGGGCAGGCCGGCCGCGCCGGTGGCCACGATGAACCCGGGGGCCACCGCCGCCCGCCACTGGGCGCGCATGTCCCGGGTCAGGTCGGCGACCGCGGCCGCCCCTGGGCCTCGCTCCGCGGTGTCCAGCGCTCGCGCGGCCGCGCCGGCCGCGCTGAGCACCGTCTCGGCGGCGGCCAGCACGTCGCGGACCGACGTGAGCATGCTCGGCGTCAGCTTGGTCCGGACCGCGGCGAAGCCGGCCGCACTCCAGCTCGGCCCGCCCGCCCAGTCGAGCAGGGCGTCCACCGCGGCCCGGGTGGCGTCGGCGACCAGGGTTGGGATGGTGGTGCCGGGCGCGGTGGCCAGGGTGATCTGCTGCTCGCGGGTGAGCAGCTGCCGGACCCGGGTCAGCGACGGGGTCAGCGCGGCGGCCAGCAGCTCGATGGTGCCGGCCCGCATGGCGCGGCGCTGGTCGGCCTCGCTGTCGAAGACGGCTACACCGACGGTGCCCGGCCCCTCCACCACCAGCGCCGGGTACCCGGTGACCTCGTGCCCGGCCACCCGCGCCCGCACCCGCCGCGGCACCCCGGGCTCGGGAAAGGCGGTCAGGCCATGGCGTTCCAGCGACTTGGTGGCCTGGACCACCGCCCGCTGGGTGTCCGTGCGCAGCGTCGACTGCAGCGTCGGCAGGTCCCGGCCGCTGGCCACGGTGGCGCCGTGCTCGTCGACGATGCGGAAGTTCATCCGCAGGTGCTCGGGCACCTTGTCCGGGTCGAAGTCGGCCGTACGGACGACCACCCCGGTCATCCGGGTCAACGCGCCGGCAAGTTCTTCGGCCAGCGGGCGGGCGGCATCGATACGGTCCAACGCGGCCCGGGCGAAATCGGGGGCGGGCACGAAGTTGCGCCGCAGCGTCTTGGGCAGGGTGCGGATCAGCGCGACGGCCAGATCGGCGCGCAGGCCGGGAATCTGGGCCTCGAAGCCGGCCGGGTCCACCCGGGCCAGCACGGGCAGCGGGATGCTCACGGTCACCCCGTCGTCGGCCCGACCGGGGTCGAACACGTAGTCCAGCGGCAGCTCCACCTCGCCGGAGGTGAACCGGTCGGGGAACGCGGCCGAGTCGAACCGCTCGGCGCCGGCCGCGATCAGCATGTCCGGGGTGAGCGTGAGCAGGTCGGGCTGGGTGCGGGAGGCCTTCTTCCACCAGGAGTCGAAGTGCCGGCCCGAGGTGACCTGCGGCGGGATCCGCGCGTCGTAGAGGGCGAACATGGTGTCGTCGTCGATCAGGATGTCCCGCCGCCGGGCCCGTTCCTCCCACTCGGTGACCTGTTCCAGGGCCCGTTGGTTGTCGGCGAAGAACCGGTGCCGGGTCTGCCAGTCCCGCTCGACCAGGGCATGGCGGATGAACAGTTCCCGGGACAGTTCCGGGTCGATCCGGTCGAACTGCACCGTGCGGGCGGCGATTAGGGTGACGCCGAGCAGGGTCACCTTCTCGGTGGCCTCCACGCTGGCCCGCTTGCCGTTCCACCGCGGTTCGGAGTAGTTGCGGCGCAACAGGTCCGCGCCGACCTGCTCGACCCAGCCGGGTTCGACCCGGGCGCAGATCCGCGCCCACAACCGGCTGGTCTCGACCAGTTCGGCGGCCACCACCAGGACCGGGCCGGTGCGGGCCAGCGCCGAGCCGGGCCAGATCGAGTAGGAGATGCCGCGGGTGCCCTGGTATTCGCGGGTGCCCTCCTTGCGCAGCCCGATGTGCGAGAGCAGCCCGGCCAGCAGGGCGGTGTGCACCCGCTCGGTGTCAACGTCCACGGCCAGCGAGCCGCGGCCACCCTGAGTGGCGTCCGGATCGCGTCGCTGGGGCAGGCTGCCCCGGTCGGCCGGGGCGGGCCGATCCGGCCGGCGCCGGCCACCGCGACGGCGCCCGCCGTCGAGCAGTTGGCTGAGCTGGGCGTGCAGGTCCTGCCATTCCCGGATGCGCAGGTAGTTCAGGTACTCGCGGCGGCACATCCGGCGAAAGGCGTTGCCGGACTGAGTTTTCGCCTGCTCCTCCAGGTACGCCCAGAGGCTGATCAGGGCGTTGAAGTCCGAGTTGCCGTCGACGAAACGGGCGTGCGCGGCGGTCGCCTTGTCCCGCTCGTCCAGCGGGTACTCGCGGACGTCGATGACGGCCAGCGCGGAGACCAGCACGAGCATCTCCCGCCGGACGTTGCGCCGCTCGCCCTCCACCAGCATCCGGGCCAGCCGGGGATCCAGCGGCAGGTCGGCCATCTCCCGGCCGGTCGGGGTCAGCCGGACCCGGTCGCCGGCGCTGCGGTCGATCGCCCCCAGCTCGGTGAGCACGGTGACGCCGTCGGTGATCTGCCGCTGGTCGGGCGGGTCCAGGAACGGGAAGTCGACGATGTCGCCGAGTTCCAGGGCGGCCATCTGCAGGATGACCGAGGCCAGCGAGGTGCGGGCGATCTCCGGGTCGGTGTAGGCGGGCCGCTCGTCGAAGTCCTTCTCCGAGTACAGCCGGATGCAGATGCCGTTGGCCACCCGGCCGCAGCGGCCGGCCCGCTGACCGGCCGAGGCCTGCGAGATCGGCTCGATCGGCAGCCGCTGCACCTTGCTGCGCGGCGAGTACCGCGAGATCCGGGCGGTGCCGGGGTCGATCACGTACCGGATCCCGGGGACGGTCAGCGAGGTTTCGGCCACGTTGGTGGACAGCACGATCCGCCGTCCGGGGTGCGCGGAGAAGACCTTGTGCTGATCGGCCGAGGACAGCCGCCCGTACAGCGGGAGCACCTCGGTCAGGCCCCGCCGGCCGGCCAGGTGGCCGCGCAACACCTCGGTGGTGTCGGTGATCTCCCGCTCGCCGGACAGGAAGACCAGGATGTCGCCGTCCCCGGCGGCCAGCAGCTCGTCGACCGCGGCGGTGATCGCCTGACCCTGGTCGGCCGATTCGGAGGAACCGCGGGACTGCTCGGCGTCCGGATCGTCCACCTCCGGCAGCGCGTCCAGACCGTAGGGCCGGTAACGGATCTCGACCGGGAAGGTCCGCCCGGAGACCTCGACGACGGGGGCGTCGGCGAAGTGGCGGGAGAACTTGCCGGGATCGATGGTGGCCGAGGTGATGATCAACTTGAGATCGGGACGCTGCGGCAGCAGGCCCTGCAGGTAGCCCAGCAGGAAGTCGATGTTCAGGCTTCGCTCGTGGGCCTCGTCGATGATGATCGTGTCGTAGGCCCACAGCATCCGGTCCCGGGCGATCTCGGTGAGCAGGATGCCGTCGGTCATCAGCTTGACCAGGGTGGTCGGGCCGGTGTGGTCGCCGAACCGGATCGAGTAGCCGATCGCGCCGCCCAGCTGGGTGCCGGTCTCCTCGGCGATCCGTTCGGCCAGCGCCCGGGCGGCGATCCGCCGGGGCTGGGTGTGCCCGATCATGCCGCGGACCCCCCGCCCCAGCTGCAGACACAACTTGGGCAACTGGGTCGACTTGCCCGACCCGGTCTCCCCGGCCACGATCACCACCTGGTGCTCGGCGATGGTGCGGGCCAGGTCCTGCACCCGGGCCGAGACCGGCAGCTGGGCCGGGAAGGTGATCGTGGGGACCGCGGCCTGACGCCGGGCCAGCCGGGCTGCCCCGGCCTCGAGCTGGTGATCGATCTCGGCCAGCACCAGGTCGCGTTTGGCCGGGTCCGGGATCCGTTCGGCACTGCGCAGCCGCCCCTGCAGCCGACGCCGGTCGACGATGGTCAGGTCGGCCAGCCGTTCGGTCCGTTCGGCGTCCGGGGCCTGATGCACGCTCATGTCCCCGCCAGGATAGGTCGCCGCACCGCGGGTGCGACCCCCACCGGCCGCTCGCGACCCGTCATTACTCCACTCGTGCCGGAGTTGCTCATTAGGACTAGTCTCAGGGCGCACATCTTGTCGTTCGGACACTCATCGGCCTCGATGCTGCGGCATGGGGGCGAACACAGGGGGATTCATGGCCACCACGGCGGTCCGCGGCACCTTCCTCGACTTCGTCGACGACCCCTGGCGGCATGTGGGCGCCGAACAGGAGTCGGCCCGGTTCCACGCCGACGGGCTGCTGGTCATCAGCGACGGTCGGGTCGCCGACTTCGGTCCCTACGCCGAGGTCCGGGCCCGGCACCCGCAGGTCCCGGTCACCGAGATCGCCGACCGGCTGATCCTGCCCGGCTTCGTGGACGGGCACATCCACTTCCCGCAGACCCGCGTGCTCGGCGCCTACGGCGAGCAGCTGCTGCCGTGGCTGCAGAAGTCGGTGTTCCCCGAGGAACGCAAGTACGCCGATCGCGAGTACGCCCAGCTGGGCGGGCAACACTTCTTCGACAACCTGCTCGCCTCGGGCACCACGACCATCCAGGCGTTCACCTCCAGCGCGCCGGTCTGTACCGAGGAGCTGTTCCTGGAGGCCACCCGCCGCAACCTGCGGGTGATCTCCGGCATCACCGCCATCGACCAGAACGCACCCGACTGGTTCACCATCTCGCCGGCCGACTTCGAGGCCGCGGCCAAGGACCAAATCGCCCGCTTCCACCGGCAGGGCCGCAACCTGTACGCGATCACTCCGCGGTTCGCCTTCGGCGCGACCGAGGAGCTGTTCCGGACCTGCCAGCGGCTCAAGCACGAGTACCCGGACCTGTGGGTGCACACCCACATCTCGGAGAACCCGGCCGAGGTCCGCGGCGTCCCGCCGCTGCACCCCGGCTGCACCGACTACCTCTCGGTCTACGAGAAGTTCGACCTGGTCGGCCCGAAATTCACCGGCGGGCACGGCGTCTGGCTGACCAACGACGAGTTCCGGCGGTTGTCCGCGAGCGGCGGCGCGGTCACCTTCTGTCCCTGCTCGAACCTGTACCTGGGCAGCGGCCTGTTCCGGCTGGGCCGGGCGACCGACCCGGAACACCGGGTGAAGCTCACCTTCGGCACCGACATGGGCGGCGGCAACCGCTTCAGCATGCTCAATGTGCTCGAGGACGCCTACAAGGTCGGCATGCTCAACAACACCCTGCTCGACGGCAGCGTCGTTCCCAGCGAGCAGGACCTGGCCGAGTCCGAGCGCAACAAGCTCTCCCCGTACCGGGCGTTCTACTCGATCACCCTGGGTGGCGCCCAGGCGCTGGAGATCGACGACCTGGTCGGCAATTTCGACGTCGGCAAGGAGGCCGACTTCGTCGTGCTCGACTGGAACGGCGGCCCGCCGGCCACCGCCTGGCACATGAGCCTGCTGCTGCCCGACGGGGCCCCGCGAACGATGCAGGACGCCGCCGAGGTGTTGTTCGGGATCATGATGGTCGGTGACGAGCGGGCCGTCGAGCAGACCTGGCTGATGGGCGAGCGCGCGTACCGGAAGCCCTGATCGCGGTGAGCACCTCGCTCAATTCCCCGGCCCGGCCCGGTTCCTGGGGTCCGGCCGGACCCGACGGCCCGGTGGCCCTGGTCGTGCACCGGCGGCTGGCCGAGTCCTCGGCGCCGGCCTACCAGGCCTGGCAGGAGCAGGTGGCCGCCCGGCTGGCCAGCTGGCCGGGGTTCCTGGACCGGCGGGTCATCCCACCCAATCCACCGGTGCAGGTGGACTGGGTGATCGTGCAGCGGTTCCGGGACGTGCACAGCGCCCGGGCCTGGCTGCAGAGCCCGGACCGGGCCGACCTGGCCGCGCAGATCAGCGACCACTTCGTCGGCAACGACGAGATCCACCTGATCGTCGAGAACAACCGGGACCGCAGCACCGCCGTGTCTGCGCTGATCTCCTCCCGCGTCGCGCCCGGCCTGGAACGTGACTTCCTGGCCTGGCAACGGACCGTCGCCGCGGCCGAGTCGCGGTTCGACGGCTTCGTCGGGCACAAGGTGCAGCGCCCCGTGCCCGGCGTCCAGGAGGACTGGGTGGTCCTGCTCAGCTTCGACTCCGACGAGCACCTGGACGCCTGGCTGGCCTCCCCGGAGCGCACCGCCCTGCTGGCCGACGGCGAACGCTTCACCCAGCAGCTGCGGCTGGTCCGCTCCGCCTACGGGTTCGGCTTCTGGTCCGGGCAGGAGCCCACCGCGGCCCCGGACCCGGTGTTCAAGAGCAACCTGCTGGTCCTGCTCATGCTCTACCCGGTGGTCTTCGCCTGGGGCTACTTCATCGCCGACCCGCTGTTCGCCGCCCACGGCGTGCCGTTCTGGCTGTCCCTGTTCATCGGGAACCTGGTCAGCACCCAGCTGCTGGGCTGGCTGCTGGTGCCGTGGGCGTTCCGGCGGTTCAAGTGGTGGATGCGGCCGGGCCCGGCCCGCACCCAGGTCGCCGGGTACGCGATCATCGTTGCGCTGTACGTGGTCTCGATGGCCGTGTACGCGGTGCTGCTGGCCCTGCGCTGAGCAGGCCCGCTCACCGCATCAGTGCTCACCGCAGCGGAGCGGGCGCCTCGCCGAGCCCGCGCAGCGGACCGACCAGCTCCTGACCGGCCCGGGCCGGCACCAGCAGGCAGTCCAGGAAGTAATCGCCGTCCGCGCTGGCCGCCTCGGGACCGGTGACCAGCTCCCCGTCGTCGTACCTGGACGCGACCACCGAGACGGCCAGGTCGCCGCGGTCCAGCGCGGCCGGCGAGCCGAGCGCATCGACGGCATCGGCCCGGCAGGCCGCGGTGGCCGTCTCCGGCGTCTGGGTCGAGTCGCCCCACGCATAGCTGATCTGCTCGGCGCCGTGACTCCAGGCGCAGTTGATCGGATCCTGCGAGTCGCCGTCCACCAGGCACATCGAGAACAGGTGCGCGTCCTCGGGTCGGGCCCAGGCCCCGCGCAGGGAATGGTCGATCGTGACCCCGTCGTCGGACTTGCTGGGGGCCAGGTGGACCACGCACGCCGACCAGACCTGACCGGCGGCCCGCTGCCGATCGTCGGGGCCGATCAGCAGGGGCCAGACATCGGCCACCGGAACCCGGTCCAGGTCCGTGGTCACCGGGTCCGGGACGCCCAGGTACCCGTAGGCGGCACTCCAGCACTGGTCCTGGGTGCCGTCGTCGGCGGCGGTGTCCTGGTCGGTGCCGGCGCCGATGGTGACCACTTCGCCGTACCGGGCCCCGTCACAGGCCGCGGTTCGCAGGGCGGGCAACTCGCTGGAGCCACCCGGCGAGCCATAGACCACGCCGATCGGGTCGTCCAGCAGGCAGTCACCGGCCTGCGGCCGCTCGGACACCGGCGCGGCCACCGCCTCACCGGCGACCCCGGTGTTGCCCGTGACCAGCACCACGGCCGCCGCGACCAGCAACACCACCCCCAGGCTCACCGCGATCGCGACGGCCGCCCGGCGGCCCGCGATCCCCCCGATCGGCTCCCCGTCCACCCGTGCCCCCTGAGCTGAATGTGTGCGACCACTGTGCGGCCGGCCGGGGCGGTACGCCAGCGGACCGAGACCACTTCGTGACCGGTGTCCGGGCGGTTGCCCGGTCCGGCCGCAGGGAAAGATGAACCCGACGCCGGCCCGTTCGGGCCGGCCGCAGGGGAGGCACCATGTTCGGACGACGCTCACCGGGAGCAGGCCGGGCCGTCGCCGCCGATCCCGACTCCCGGACCGGTGCCGATGGCGGTACCGATGCCGACGACCTGGCCGGTCATCGCCCCACCGGACCGGTCAGCACCGCCTCCGCGCGCCGGTTGGAACGCGGGCTCGTGGAGTACTCGCAGTGGACGCTGCGCCTGCTGATCATCGGCGTGGGGTTGTTCGCCGCGTTCTGGATCCTGGGCCAGCTCTGGAGTGTGGTCCTGCCGATCCTGCTCGGCCTGCTGCTGGCCACCATCCTGTGGCCGCCGGTCCGGTTCATGCGGCGCAAGCTGCCCAATGCCCTGGCCGCGATCGTGGCCCTGATCGGCCTGCTGGTGATCTTCAGCGGGTTGATCGCGGTGCTGGCTCCCCAGGTGACCTCGCAGGCCGGCGAGCTGGTCGATCGGGCCACCGCCGGCCTGACCACCCTGCAGAGCTGGCTGGCCGGTCCCCCGTTCAACCTGGGCCCGGACGCGCTGGGCGGGCTGCTGGACAAGGGCATTTCCGAGATCCAGAGCAACAGCCAGGAAGTGCTCGGGGTGGTGCTGGGCAGCCTGTCCGCCATCGGCTCGGCCGTGATCACCCTCGTCCTGGCCCTGGTGCTGTGCTTCTTCTTCCTCAAGGACGGCCCCAAGTTCGTGCCGTGGCTGCGGACCTGGATCGGTCGCGCCGCCGGCACCCACTTCGCCGAGCTGTCCGACCGGGTGTGGACCGCCCTGGGCCAGTACGTCTGGTCGCAGGCGGCGGTCGCCGCGGTCGACGGCGTCTTCATCGGCGTCGGAGTGTGGTTGCTCGGCGTGCCGTTCGCCCTGCCCATTGCGGTGCTCACCTTCTTCGGCGGGTTCGTGCCGATCGTCGGTGCGTTCGTCGCCGGGTCGGTCGCCGTCCTGGTCGCGCTGGTCTCCAACGGCATCTGGACCGCCGTGGGCGTGCTGGCGATCGTGCTGGTCGTCCAGCAGCTCGAGGGCAACGTGATGCAGCCGATCCTGGTCGGCAAGACGATGAACATCCACGCCGCGGTGACCATCGCCGTGGTCGCCCTGGGCGGCACCCTGTTCGGCATCGTCGGGGCGTTCCTGGCCGTCCCGGCGGTGGCCGTGGTTCAGGTGATCGCCCGGTACACCCGCGAGCAGCTGCAGGAGGCGCCCGATTCCGCGCGCGATTCCGCGCCCAATTCCGCGCCCAATTCCGGACCCACGCCCGATCCCGACCCGGCCTGACCGCACCCGGTCCAGCGATGCGGGTTCAGTCCAAGGCGGTGGGCTGGATCTGCCGGCGCAGCTCGACCAGGTGCAGGGCGTGCGCGTCCAGTGCCTTGTCCTCGGCGCTCTGCGGGCGCCAGCGCGGCACCGGCTTGGCCTTTCCGGCCTCGTCCAGGGCGACGAAGATCGTCAGGCAGTGCGTGGTCAGCTGCATCTCGCCGGTGATCGGCGAGCCCGAGGACACCAGGACGGCGATGTGCATGCTGGAGCGGCCGGTCCGCAGCAGCCGGGCCTCGAGCTCGACCACATGCCCGATCTGGATGGGCCGGTAGAACCGCACCCCGCCGGAGTAGGCGGCGATCGCCGCGCCCTTGCACCAGCCGGCGGCGACGGCGTACGCGGCCTCGTCGATCCAGCGCATGACGGTGCCGCCGTGGGCCTTGCCGCCCCAGTTCACGTCGGTCGGGGCGGCCAGGAACCGCAGGGTCATCGACGGGGCCGTGCCCTGGCTGGTGTATGTCTGTTCGGCCATCGCGTTCTCGATGTTGCGACGGACCGTCACCCGCTCCAGGGCGTCCGAGAGCAGCCGGTGGTCCAGCTCGGTGACCGGTGTCCACGCCGGCACCGCGGTCGAACGGCCCTGCGCGTCCACGGCCACGAACACCACGACGCAGGTGGTCGCCTCGGTGTAGACCGCGTCCTGCGGATCGGCCGAGGACACCGTGACGTGCACGTCCATGCTGCTGCGGCCGGTGCGCATCAGCCGGGCCGTGACCTCGACCAGGTTGCCGGACTCGATCGGCCGGGTGAACCGGATGTCGCCGACGTAGGCGGTGACGCAGTAGTGGCCGCTCCACCCGACGGCCAGCGCGTAGGCGGCCTTGTCGATCCACTCGAGCACCCGTCCGCCGTGGATGGATCCGCCCAGCGTCGCCACGTCCGTGGGCGCCGCCAGGAACCGAAGGGTGATCTCGCTCTGCCCGGTCGCCATGAAACGTCACCCTAGGGTCAACGCATACCGGTCCGCTCAGGATGTGGGGCCGCCGCGGCCAGGGTTGGATGGTCCGGTGAGCCCACCACCGCCACGCACCCTGATCCTGCTGCGGCACGGCAAGTCCGCCTACCCGGCGGGCGTGCCCGACCATGCCCGGCCGCTGGCCGACCGGGGCCGGCGGCAGGCGGCGCTGGCCGGCGAGCACATCCGCACCCTGCTCCACCGCGGCGAGGCCGCGATCGACCTGGTGCTGTGTTCGACGGCCGAGCGCACCCGGCAGACCCTGGCCGCATCCGGCCTGGACGCCGGGACCACCGTCGAGTACCGGGACGAGATCTATGGCGCCGAGTCCGACGAGTTGCTGGACCTGATCGCCACCCTCCCGGAGACGGCCGCGACCGTGCTGGTGGTCGGTCACTTCCCCGGCCTGCCCGACCTCGCCGAGGACCTGGCCGGCCCGGACTCGGACCGGCCGGCCCTGGCCGCGCTCGCCCGCAAGTTCCCCACCTCGGCTTTTGCCGTGCTGACCGTGGACGGACCATGGTCCGGCGTGCCCGCGGGCGGCCGGCTGATCGCCGTCACGATCCCTCGCGACCACCCCGCCCCTCAGGAGAGCTGATGACCGACCATTCCCCGTTGATCTCGTTGCCCGGCCGGACCCCGCAGGTCGCCGACTCCGCGTGGATCGCGCCCACCGCCGCGGTGATCGGCGCGGTGACGATCGGCGAGGGCAGCGGCGTGTTCTACAGCGCGGTCGTCCGCGGCGACACCAGCACCATCACCATCGGGGCCGGCAGCAATCTGCAGGACGGCGTGGTGGTGCACGCCGACCCCGGCTTCGCCTGCTCCATCGGTTCGGGGGTCAGCGTCGGCCACGCCGCGGTGGTGCACGGCAGCACGATCGAGGACGACTGCCTGATCGGCATGGGCGCGGTGGTGCTCAACGGCGCCGTCGTCGGCCGCGGATCGATGGTCGCCGCGGGTGCGGTCGTCCTGGAGGGCGCGCAGATCCCACCGGGCTCGCTCGTCGCCGGCGTGCCGGGCAAGGTCCGCCGGGAGCTCACCGAGCAGGAGCAGACCGGGGTGAAGGAGAACGCCCGGCACTACACCGAGTTGACCGCGACGCACCGGGCCGCCAGCGAAGCCCGGGCCGCTGTTCTCTCCCCCCAGAAGGAGAACAGCAACCCGGGCTGATGGTCGCCCTGTTGAACCATCGGATCAGACGACCACTGGATCGGAGGGATGGGTCCCCGTTCTGATACCGCGGTTCACCGCATCGGGATCGGGATGCCCCGGGCGGCCCACCGCCGCGACTGCGCAGCGCAGTCGCGGCGCTCCGATCGGGTGGGTCAGGACGGGTCGACCCCGTAGACGCGCCGGTACTCCTTGCGGAAGGACCGGCGGCCGAGCACCGCCCAGGCCAGCCGGGCCGGCGGGGGCATCCGACCCAGGAAGTCCCGGCCGTGCTCGGGGGTGTTGGCCTGCAACAGGAACCCGAGGAACACCAGCAGCCGGTCCTTGGGGATGCCGGCCCGACCGCGCTCCCCCAGGGCCTCCCACTCGGGCACCGTCAGCACCTTCTCCACCAGCGGCAGGACCTCGACCTCCTCGTCGTGCAGGTGCTCGGTCAGCGCGTCGATCAGCTCGTCCAGGTTGGCCGCCCACTGCTCGCGGCTGACCGGATCGGCCCGCTCCGCGAAGGTGACCGCGCTGCGTTCGGCGCACCGGTAGAGCTCGGCGATCCGCTCGTGCTGCTCCTCCATCCGCAAGATCAGCGCCGAGTCCATCGGTGCCCGCTGCAGCAGCAGGGGCCACATCAGATCGTCCTCGGCCTCGTGGTGGTGGTGCAGCGATCGGGTCATCTCGGTGAAGAACCCGACGACGACGCTCGCCCGGTCCCGGTCGCCGTCGGCGACCCCGCGGATGAGCCCGGGCATCGCCCCGAACTGCTGGCGAAAGGCGTTGTGCACGAACACCATCTCGAAGGTGTCCGGGCGGGCATTGGTGGCGGCGGTCATCAGGGGCTCCTGTCGGTGACGGGTGGTCGGGCGGGTCGGTGGGTCCCGGCGAAGGGCGGGACCGGCCCAGGATCACCGGCGGTGATTGCGATCGGCTTGCCACCGACTAGCGGCGGCCGGCCGGCCCCAGGGGCCTCGCCGGTACAGTCCTGCGTGATGTTGCGACTGCGGGTTCTCGGCGCACTCGACGCCTCCGTCGACACGGGGGCGGGAGTCCTGCGGCCGGACCTCGGCGGTCCCCGGCAACGCAGCGTGCTGGCCCTGTTACTGGTCGCTCGCGGCCAGGTGGTGTCGGTCGACCGGCTGGTCGAAGACCTGTGGAACGGCGAGGCGCCGCCGCGGGCGATCGGCGCCCTGCAGGCCTACGTCTCGCATCTGCGACGGGCCCTGGAACCGGATCGGGCGCCGCGCACCCCGGCGACGGTCCTGGTTAGCGAGCCGCCCGGGTACGCGATCCGGGTGCCGCCCGACGCGGTCGACGCCTGGCGGTTCGAGGCCCTGGTCCGGCAGGCCGCCGAGCCCGACCGGCAACCGCAGGCCCGGGCGCTGCTGCAGCAGGCGTTGGACCTGTGGCGGGGTCCGGCGTATGCCGAGTTCGGCACCGAGTCCTGGGCGGCCACCGAGGTCGGCCGGCTGGAAAGCCTGCGGATCGTGGCCCGCGAACGCTGGTGCGAGGCGGTGCTGACCGCCGGTGACGCGGACGAGGCCGTGCTGGCCGCCGAGGTGCTGACCCGGGAGTACCCGCTGCGGGAGGAGGGGTGGCGGCTGCTGGCGATGGGCCTGTACCTGACCGGCCGGCAGGCGGACGCCCTGGCCGCGTTGCGCCGGGCCCGGGACATCCTGGCCGACGAACTGGGCATGGACCCCGGGGCGGCCCTGCTCGAGGTCGAGGCCGACGTGCTGGCCCAGCGACTGAGCCGGCCCGCCCCGGCCGCGGCTCCGGTTCCCGTCCCGATCAGCACCGCCAGCCCGACCACCACCGCCACCACCGATTCAGCGACCGCGACCGTGGCCCGGCCGGCGCCGTCCGACGAGGCCTCCGGACCGGCCCCGACGGACGGGTCGTTCGTCGGTCGCGAGGACGAGTTGAACACCCTGCACACGGTCGCCCACGACGCGCGTACCCGGTCCGACCGCCGGGTGGTGCTGGTCGCCGGCGAGGCCGGGGCCGGCAAGTCGGCGCTGATCGAGCGGGTCGCCCAGGAACTGCGCGCGGACCGGTGGCGGCTGGTGCTCGGGCGATGCCCCGAATCGGCCGGAGCGCCACCCGCCTGGGCCTGGGTGGAGGTGGTGCGGGCGTTGGCCGCCGACGTCGACCCGGGCCCGTTCGCGCCGGCCCTGGCCCCGCTGCTGGACGAGACCGCCCGCCCGGCCGCCGAATCCGACGCGTCCTTCGGCCGGTTCCTGCTCGGCCGCGCCCTGGTCGGGTACCTGACCGCGGCCGCCCGCACCGGCCCGCTGGTGATCGTGCTGGACGACCTGCACCGCGGGGACTCGGAGACCGTCGCCCTGCTGGACACCGTGGCCAGCGAGACCGCCGGGGTGCCGCTGCTGATGGTGGCCGCCTACCGGCCGGCCGAGGTGCAGCCGGGACTGCGGGACGCGCTGGCCGGCCTGGCCGCGTTGCCGCCGACCCGGCTGGCCCTGCCCGGGCTGGACACCCGCCAGGCGGCCCGGCTGATCCGGTCGGTGGCCGGCACCCAGCCCGACCCGGCGACCCTGGCCGCCCTGGTCGAACGCACCGCCGGCAACCCCTTCTACCTGGCCGAAAGCGCCCGGCTGCTGGGCAGCGAGGGCAGCCTGGTCGCCGTGTCCAAGGTCCCCGAAGGGGTGCGGGACGTCCTGCGCCGGCGGTTCGCCCGGCTGCCCGAGGTGACGGTGTCGGTGCTGCGGCTGGCCGCCGTGATCGGCCGCGACGTCGACATCGACGTGCTCGTGCACGCCGCCGAGGTCGACGAGGACACCGTGCTGGACGCCCTGGAGGCCGGGGTGCTGGCCGGCCTGCTGATCGAACCGGCGCCCGGCCGGGTCCGGTTCGCGCATGTGCTGGTGCGCGACACCCTGTACGAGGACGCGCCACAGTTGCGCCGCAGCCGCTGGCACGGCCGGATCGCGGATGCGGTGACGGCCGTGCACCCGGACGACGCCGCCGCCCTGGCCCACCACTACCACCACGCCGGCACCCCGGCGACGGCCCGGCGGGCGGTGGACGCCGGGGTCCGGGCCGCGGACATGGCCGTCGCGCGGTACGCGCACGAGACTGCGGCCGACCTGTACGAACAGGCCCTGGCCGACCTGGCCCGGGTGCCCGAGGGCCCCGCCGGTGCCGGACCTGCTGCCGGACCTGCTGTCGGACCTGGTGCCGGTCCGGACTCGCGGCTGGCCGAACGGATCGAGCTGCTGAGCCGGCTGTCCCGCTCGCAGCTGGCCGCCGGCGCCGGGGTCCGGGCGTTGGCCACCCGGAACCGAGCGATCCGGGAGGCCGACCGGGCCGGCCGGGTCGACCTGCTGGTGCGCAGCCTGACCGCCTGGGACCTGCCCACGCCGTGGATCAACCGGCCCTACGGCGTCGTCGACGAGGAGATGGTGGCGACCATCAAGCGGGCCCTGGCCAGCACCGATCCCCGACCCGACGACGCGACCCGGTGCCGCCTGCTGTGCGCGCTCGCCGGTGAGCTGGACGAGGCCGAGGTGGTGCTGCCCTACGCCGAGGCGGCCGAGGCGATCGCCCGCCGGCTCGACGATCCGGTCCTGCTCGGCCTGGCCCTGCACGCCAAGGTCAGCTTCATCGGCCCCGAGCACGACGCCGAGCGGGCCGCTCGGATCGGCGACGAGCTGCGGGAGATCGGCCGCCGACCGGGGCTCGCGGTCTTCGCGCTGATCGGGCACTACATGGCGGTGCGCGCGGCGGGCATCCGCGGCGATCACCGGACGATGGCCGGGCACGTCGACCAGATCGAGGAATTGGTCGCCCGGTACCGGTGGCGTCAGGCGCTGGGCCTGCTGTCCATGCACCGGGGGGCCATCGCGCACATCGCCGGCCGGCTGGACGAGTCCGAGGCGCACTACGCCCGCGGCGCCGAATCGCTGCGCGGCAGCGGCGCCCTGGACGCGGTCGGGATCACCACCCTGGCGTTCCTGACCCTGCGGATGACCCAGGGCCGGGCGGCCGAGTTCACCGACGCCCTCACCTCGGTCGACACCCAGGCCCCCGACGTCATCGCCGACCTGTTCGCCATCCCGTTGCTGGCCGCCGGGCGGCGGGCGGAGGCGATCGAGTTCCGGCGGGGCATCCGGCCGGTCCGCCGCGACTTCTTCCATGGCCTGCTGCTGACCATGCGGGGCATCATCGTGGCCGCGCTGGCCGACCCGGTCGAGGCGGCCGGCGTCTACGCCGACCTGTTGGCCTATCGCGGGCAGCTGGGCGGCGGCGGCAGCGGCTCGTACGCGGTCGGTCCGGTGGACACCGTCCTCGGCGACCTGGCCCGGGTCCTGGGCGACCGCGAGGCGGCCCGGCAGTTCTACCGCGCCGGCGCCGACCTGGCCGCCGCCTGCGGCAACCGGTACTGGGTCGACGAGGCCACCCGCCGCGCGCGCGCCCTGGACTGACGGTCCGGCCCGGGCGCTGGCCGGCTGCAAGTGGCCGGCAAGTGCTCGTCGTCATTGTCAGATCGCACCGTTGTCGCGATCTGGAGGTTGCTCGCCATGAGCCGTTTGCTCACCCGCCTGGGGTACACCGCCGCCGTCCACCCGTGGCGCATCATCGCCGGTTGGGTCGTCGCGCTGGCCCTGACGCTCGCCCTGTCGGCCACGGTCGGCGGCTCACCGCACGACGACTACACCGTCGCCGGGTCCGCCTCGCAGGCCGGTTCGGACCTGCTGACCGAACGGTTCGGCGACACCTACGCCACCGACGCCCGGGTCGTCGTGCGCGACCCCGACGGATCGCTCGACCCGGCCGTCGTGGACGCGCTGTCCGGCCGGCTGGCCGGGCTGCCGCACGTCGTCGCGGTCGACCCGCCCCGGATGTCCGCGGATGGCGACACCGCGTTGCTCACCGTCCGCTACGACGTGCCGGTCACCGACTTCACCGGCTCGGCGGCGGTGGACGCGCTGCGTTCGGCGACCGCACCGACCGAACAGGCCGGGTTGACGGTGGCATTGGGCGGCCAGGTGCCGGAGAACTTCGCCCCGCCCAGTGGGGTCGCGGAGCTGGTCGGGGTGCTGATCGCCCTGCTCATCCTGGTTTTCGCGTTCG
The DNA here is from genome assembly GCF_000024365.1 of Nakamurella multipartita DSM 44233. NCBI lineage: Bacteria > Bacillati > Actinomycetota > Actinomycetes > Nakamurellales > Nakamurellaceae > Nakamurella > Nakamurella multipartita. The sequence continues at coordinate 549,939 of NC_013235.1, read as the reverse complement.
GGTCGGTGGTGGCGGCCGGGTTGCCGATGGCCGTGGCCCTGGTCGGTCTGGGCGTCGGGTCCTCGCTGATCGCGCTGCTGGCCGCCGTCGCCGACGTCAGCACGGTGGCGCCGACGGTCGCCGCGATGGTCGGCCTCGGGGTCGGCATCGACTACGCACTGTTGCTGGTCACCCGGTTCGTCGAAGGGCTGCGGGCCGGCCTGCCGGTGCCGGACGCTGCGGCGCGGGCCAACGGCACGGCCGGCGTGTCGGTGGTGTTCGCCGGGACCACGGTGCTGGTCTCGCTGATCGGGCTGCGGCTGGCCGACCTGTCGACCTACACCACCGTCGGCATCGCCACCCTGCTGGTGGTGCTCTCGGTGATGCTCACCTCGATCACGCTGGTGCCCGCCCTGTGCGGGTTGGTCGGCCGGCGGGTGCTGGGCCGGCGCGCCCGCCGCGCTCCGGGCGCCGATGCCGCGGCCGGGCGCCCGCGGGCGGCCGAGCCGGGGGCCACCGCGACCGCGCGCTGGGCCCACCGGGTGGGTCGCCGGCCGTGGCCGTGGGCCCTGGGCGCGCTGACCCTGCTGCTGGTGCTGGCCGCGCCGGTGCTGGGCATGCGGACCTGGCCGCAGGACGCGGGCAGCCAGCCGGAGTCCAACACCACCCGCATCGCCTACGACCTGGTCGCCGACGAGTTCGGCCCCGGCGCCAACGGCCCGTTCCTGCTGGCCGTCGACCTGACCGGCACCGCCGGGTCTGCCGGGCAGACCGTGGTGTCCCAGCTGACCGAGCGGGTGGCCGCCGACCCGGGCGTCGCCGCCGTCGCCCCGCCGGTGCTGAACCCGGCCGGGGACGCCGCGCTGATCATCGTGCAGCCGACGACCGGCCCGCAGGACGAGGCCACCGTCGAGCTGCTGCACCGGTTGCGGGCCGAGCTGCCGCAGACCGTCCGGGTGACCGGGCTGACCGCGGTCTTCGCCGACATCTCCGACCGGCTCGCGGACCGGCTGTGGGTGGTGATCGCGTTCGTGGTCGGGGTGTCCCTGCTGCTGCTGACCGCCGCGTTCCGGTCGGTGATCGTGGCCGTCAAGGCCGCCGCGATGAATCTGCTGTCGGTCGCCGCGGCCTACGGCGTGATGGTCGCCATCTTCCAGTGGGGCTGGGGCGCCGAACTTCTCGGACTGCCGCACGCGGTGGCCATCTCCAGCTGGGTGCCGATCCTGATGTTCACCATCCTGTTCGGGCTGTCCATGGACTACCAGGTGTTCCTGCTGTCCCGGATCCGTGAGGACTACCTGGCCACCGACGACCCGCGCGGCAGCGTGGTGCGCGGGCTGGCCGGCACCGGCCGGGTGATCACCTGCGCGGCGGCGATCATGGTCGCGGTGTTCGTCGGGTTCGGGTTGGACGCCGACCCGGTGGTCAAGATGATGGGCGTCGGGATGGCCGTCGCGGTGCTGATCGACGCCACCGTGGTGCGGATGGTGCTGGTGCCGGCCACGATGTCGATCCTGGGACGGGCCAACTGGTGGCTGCCGCGCTGGCTGGACCGGGTGCTGCCGCACCTGGACACGGAGGGGTCGGATCCGCGGCCGGTCGGATCAGCCGACCCGACCGGCGGGGACGCCGCGAGCACCCACCCGGCGCCGGCGGGGGTGGCCTGACCGAGCGGTCTGCGTGCGGGCGTTGACCCGGGACCGGCCCCGACGGGCGGCCCGGGTCAACGCCTGCCGGCGCAGGTCGAGGATCTCCCGCTGGGCCAGGTGCAACTGATCGGTCAGCTCGTCGAGCACGTCGGCGCAATCGTCGAGCAGCCCGTCGGTGGCGTCCCGGTCGTACCCGCGGCTGAACGCCCGTGCGGGCGGCACCAGCACGGCACGCAGCCAGCGGCCGTCGATCCGATCGGCGTGCCGGACCCCGGCCCACGCCGGGTCGTCCATCAACATCTCGTCGTCACCACCGAAGTCGCCCCCTCAGGCCTTGCCGAACTCTTCGAACACGATGCGCTCGTCCGGAACCCCCCGGGCGACCAACGCTTTCACCGTGGCCTCGACCATCTCCGGCGATCCGCAGACGGCCACGTCGTACCCGGCCCAGTCGGCCTGCGCGGCGGCCAGCTCGCCGATCCGGCCGTGCGGTCCGGCCCACCGCTCGTCGTGCGAAGTGGCCGTGCAGACCGACAGCCAGGTGTGGTGCTCGGCCGCCGTCGCGGCCAGCCAGGCCTGGTCGTAGGCCTCGCGACCGGTGCGGACGCCGTGGAACAGGTGGGTGGGGCGGCCGCCGCTGTCGATCAGTTGCTCGATCATCGCCTTCATCGGGGCCAACCCGGTCCCGCCGGCGATCATCAGCAGCGGCCGGTAGGCGGCGGGGTCCAGCGACAGCCCGCCGTAGGGGGCGCCGAGCCGGACCGGTTCGCCCGGGCGGGCGGCCCGGACCAGCGCGGTGGACAGGGTGCCGCCGTCGATCGCCCGCACGTGCAGGTCGAACTCGAGCCCGCTGGGTCGGGTGGCCGGAGTGAAGGGCCGCCAGACCCGCGGCCGCAGCCGGGTGGCCTGCAGCGCCATCGATTGGCCGGCCCGGTAGGGCACGGGTTGCTCGGTGCGCACCCGCAGGACCGCGAGATCAACGGTTCGACGGTCGATCTCGACGATCTCGCCGTCGTACCAGGCCGGTTCGCGGGCGTCCGCGTCGGCGGCGGCCCGGATCATCGCCTCGCTCACCGCGGCGTAGGCGGCCGACCACTGGGCGGCCAGCGCGGCCGACCACCGGGCGCCGGAGAAGTGCTCCAGGGTGGCCAGCAGCGACGCGCCGACCGCCGGGTAGTGACCGGCCAGGGCACCGAACTTGCGGTGGTCGCGGCCGAGCTCGGCCAGGTAGGGCGCCAGCTCGGCCAGCCGGTCGACATGGGTGACGATCCGGATCAGCGCGCCGAGCAACCGGTCCCGCTGCTCGGTCATGGCCAGCGGGAACAGCTCCCGCACCTCGGGATGGGTCAGGAACAGATGGGCGTAGAAGTACGCGGCGACGTCGTCGCCGTGGGTGGCGACGGTCGCGAAGTTGGCCTTGAGCGCCGCGGTGGTGTCCAGAGCGGCGTCCAGGGGCGCCGGCCGGGTCGAGTCCGTCACGCTGCGCCTCCCCCGCCCATCCTGTGTGGGCTATCAGAGACAACAACTACGCGGCCGCCCGCTCTTTTGCAACTAGCGGTAGTCGCTCACCCGGAGTCATGAGTCGTTCGAGTGATACACTTCATTCATTCGGGATATTCTCGGCCGCCTCGTAGGCTTCGAGTTCGGGCAGCGTCGACCAGTCGGGCCAGGTGACCTCCCACACCCGGTGGATCAGGCCGTCCCGGAAGGTGGCCACCAGCACGATCTCCAGCTCGGTGGCCGGGCGGCCCGGCCGGGACGTAGTGATCCACAGCCGCCCGGCCACCCGGTCGACGGCCTGGACCCAGGCCTGCTCGTCGTAGCGGACGGCGTAGGTGATCGCGGTGCCGTAGACCCGCTCGTGGCCCGCGGCGAACTCGGCATACCCCTGCTCGACCCCGTTCGAGGTCATCCGGAAGTCGGGGTGGTAGTAGGCGGGGATGAGGGTGGGGTCCTTGGCCACCACCATCCGCTCGAACATCTCTTTGAGCAGGGCCACGCTCATCGGGCCGTCCCCTTCCGTTCCCTGGTTCAGCGACCGATCAGGCCGGGGTCGCTGGCGGTGTGCTTGGCGAAGAACCGCCACATCGCGGTGCTGGCCCGGGGTCCGCGACGGTCGCTGTAGGTCCCCTGCACCGAACCGCCGGACCAGGCGTGCCCCAGACCCTCCACCACCCACAGCTCCAGCACCACCTGGCGGGCCACCGACCAGCGGGTGATCCGGTGCGGTCGCGGGCCGTTGCCCGACGCGGTGCGCGGCGGGTCCTTGCGGGTCTGCCGGCCCTTGCCCAGGGTGGGCCGCAGGCCCTTATCGGCGGCGCCGGTCCAGGCGCCCGACCACTGGCCGACAATGCGTTCGGCGTTGCTGGAACGCACCGTGCCGTCCGCGGTGCCCTGGAAGACGATCAGCGGCGGCAGCGGGCCGGACGGGGTCGGCGTCGGACCGGCGCCCTGCATGACGGCGAGCGCGTCGGCCGGGCCGGTCGCGCTGTGGAAGGGCGGGGCCGAGTGCACCCCGACCGCGGCGAACAGCTCCGGGTAGGTGGCCGCCAGCACCAGGGCCATCCCGCCGCCGGCGGAGATCCCGGTGGCGTAGATCCGGTGCGGGTCGATCCGCCAGCGGGTCGTCTCCTGCACCACCCGGCGCACGATGCCGGCCAGCACGGCCGGCTCCCCCGCGGCCCGCTGCTGGTGCCCGGGGCGGAACCAGTTCCAGCACCGCTGCGCGTGATGGGTGACCGACTGGTCGGGGTAGACCACGACGAACTGGTGGCTGTCGGCCAGGTCGTTCCAGCGGGTGCCGGCGGCGAAGTCCAGACCGGACTGGGTGCAGCCGTGCAGGGCGAGCACCAGCGGGGCGCGGGTGGTGCGCCGCAGCCCACGCGGGATGTAGACGCGATAGGCCAGGCTGCCGGCGACCCCGGTGTACCGGTGCTGGTGCCACGTGCCCTTGCCCAGCGAGGCGGGGTCGGGCTGCTGGCCGCCCGGTGGCTGCCACAGTTCGGGCAGCGCGCTGGCGCTCGACCGGGCCGGCCGGGCGGTGCTCTTGCGCTTTCGCGGGACCGCGGTGGTGGACTTGGTGGCCGCCCGGGCCGCTTTGGTGACCGTCCGCTGGGCCTTCTTGACCGAGCGGGTGGCCGCCTTCCGGGTGGGCGACGGCGTCGGCATCATCGCCCTGAGCATGGCCCCGGGCAGGCCTGATCTCGCTCGGCGCGCCACGCATCTCCCTGCGGTTGGGGGCGGTCGAGGACCGATCGGCCCCCACCGGCCACCCTAGGCTGCTCACCGGTCCGCCCCGCGCCGCCGTCCACTGCGCGGAAAGGCGCGGACAGGCGCGGACAGGGCCCCGCCGGGCCCGGTCAGAGCGCCGCGACCAGCGCCTGCCGCAGCTCGGCCGGGGTCAACTCAATGGGGTTGCCCTTGGTGCTGCTGGAGCTGCCGGTCTTGTCGACCACCTCGTCGACCAGCGCCGGGTCCAGCCCACCGGCGGCCAGCCCGGTGATGCCCAGCTGCCGCACGGTCGCCGCGATCCACTCCACACCGTCCTCGACGGTGGCGTCGGACCGCCCGGTGAGCAGCTCGGCCGCCTGCCGGTAGGCCGCCAGCGCCGGGTGGTCGGCGGCCCGTTCCCGCAGCGCGCGCACGTTGGCCTCGGTGACCGGGGCCAGCAGCGCCGCGCAGATGGCGCCGTGCGCCACCGGCACCAGCCCGCCGATCACCCCGGCGAACCCGTGCACGGCGCCGAGCTTGGCGTTGGCCAGGGACAGGCCGCCGAGCAGGCTGCACAGGGCCATCTCGGTGCGCGCGGCGACGTCGGTGCCGTCGGCGTAGGCGGCCCGCAGCCCCGCCGCGGCGTGCCGCAGCCCCTGCGCGGCCAGTGCGTCGGTGATCGGCGTGGCGTTGCGGGAGACCAGCGGTTCCAGGCACTGGGTCAGCGCATCCAGGCCGCTGGCCGCGGTGACGGCCGGCGGGCAGTCCACCGTGAGCAGCGGGTCGACCAGGGCCAGGGCCGGCAGCATCGACCGGGCCCGGACGCTGGCCTTGCGGCCGTGCTCGGGTGAGGCGAGCACCGCGTTCATCGTGACCTCGGCACCGGTGCCCGCCGTCGTCGGCACCGCGGCGAAGGGCACCGACGGCCGGCCGATCGGCTGACCGCGGCCGATCACCTCGAGGTAGTCCAGCGGGTCGCCGCCGTTGCCCAGCAGCATGGCCACCGTCTTGCCCAGGTCGATGACGCTGCCGCCGCCGAGCGAGACCACCGCCTGGGCGCCGTGCTCGCGGGCCGCGGCCACCGCCTCCCGGGCCACGCCCACGGTGGGTTCGCCGCTGACCGTGACGATCGCCGCGTCCATCGGCAGGGCGTCGATCAGGGCCCGGTGCCGGTCCGGGCGGGACCCGGTGAGCACCACCACCCGCTCACCCCAGCCGGCGACCAGGGCCGGTAGCTCCTGGGCCCGACCGGGGCCGAAGACGATCCGGGTGGCGGTGGCGAACTCGAAGGTCGGTCCGCTCACGCGCGATCACTGGCCGCGGAGCTCCAATCGGCCTCGGCGACCGGGAAGACCGCCGTGTACTTGGTCGACGAGCGGGGCCGGGCCATCATCTCGGCGACCGTGTCCCGCCAGGTCGCGTAGTGCGCGGTCTCCTTATGCGTGGCGGCCGCGTCGGCGCCGGTGTAGATCTCGACCAGCACGACGTGCGCGGGGTCGGCCTCGTCCTGGATCGCGTCGAACCGGATGACGCCCGGTTCCTGGATCGAGGCGGTCGCGTTCTCGATGGTGGCGCGCAGGAACTCGTCGACCCGGCCGGGTTCGACGGCGATGTCGACGTGAACGATCAGCATGGCCCCATCCTGGCCCTCGCGGGTGGACCCGGCAGCTCCGGGCCCGGGGCCGGGCGGCCACCGGGGGGAACCGTGACCACCGACACGGCGGCGATCCGGACGCCGGTCACCTGACCGACACACAACAGACGCCGCCCGTGGTGGGATCTGACGGTGTCTCCCGCCACCGTGAGCCTGATCATCCTGGTCTGCAGCATCGCGCTGTTCGTCTGGAACCGGCTGCCGGTCGGGGTGGTCGCCATCCTCACCGGGCTGGCCCTTTACTTCACCGGGGTGCTCGACGCCAACCAGGTCGTGGCCGGCTTCGGCGATCCGGTGGTCATCTTCATCGCCACCCTGTTCGTGGTCAGCGAGGGTCTGGAGTCCTCGGGGGTGACGACCTGGGCCGGACAGGTGATCGTCGGCGGCGCGGGCAGCAAGCCCAAGAAGTTGCTGGCCGCGATCATGTTGCTGGCCGGCGGCCTGTCCGCCGCGATCACGCCCAACGGGGCGGCCGCGGCCCTGCTGCCGGTGACCGTCTCGGTGGCCCGGCGGGCCCGCACGGCGCCGTCGAAGATGCTGATCCCGATGGCCTTCGCGGCCAGCGCCGGAGCGTTGCTCACCCTGTCCGGCAGCCCGGTCAACGTGATCGTCTCCGAGGGATCGCTCAGTGTCGGCGGCCCCGGCTTCGGTTTCTTCGAGTTCGCCATCGTCGGCCTGCCGCTGTTGCTGGGCACCACCGCGATCGCGCTGCTGGTCGGCAACCGGCTGCTGCCCGATCGCACGTCCACCCAGCTGCCGGCCGACTACGGCAGCTACGCGGCGACGGTGGCCACCCACTACGACCTGAACCGGACGATCCACCGGCTGCGGATCCGGCCGACCTCGACGATCCGGGGCGTCGAGGTCGGCAACCTGGCCCTGACCGACTACCCGCAGCTGAGCCTGGTCGGCGTGCAGGACTCGGCCGGCGACGCGGTCGGCCCGGACCACGCCCTGGCCGACGGCGACCGGATCGTGCTGGCCGGCCCGGACGAGCAGGTCACCGCGTTCGCCGCCGGCAGCGGGGTGAAGATCACCGGGTCGGCGCTGGCCACCCGGCAGGGCGCCTCGATCCTGTCGCGCACCACCGGCATCGCCGAAGTGGTCATCCCGCCGCGGTCCCGGCTGATCGGGCAGACCCTGTTCCCGGGGATGGTCCGGACCGGCCAACTGGTGGTGCTGGCCATCCAGCGAGTGGGCACCGACGTCGGCCTGCACCCGGTGACGATCGCCGAGGGCGACGCGATCCTCTACTACGGCAAGTGGCGAGCCATCGAGTCCCTGTCGGCCAGCCGGGACGTGCTGCTGGTCAACTCCCCCGAGTCGGTGCGCCGGCAGACGATCCCGCTGGGCCGCAAGGCCCCGCAGGCGATTGCCGTGCTGGTCGGGATGATCGTGCTGCTGGCCACCGGGCTGGTGCCGCCGGCGATCGCCGGATTGATGGCGGTGGCCGCGCTGATCCTGCTCAAGGTCGTCGAGCCGCAGCAGGCCTACCGGGCGGTGTCCTGGCAGACGGTGGTGCTGATCGGCGGGCTGATCCCGCTGTCGGTGGCCATCCAGACCAGCGGCGCGGCCGACCTGCTGGCCGGCGCGCTGGTCAGCGTGGTCGGCGGGTCCGGGCCGTACCTGCTGATGCTGGCGCTGTTCGCGCTGACCGCCGCGCTGGGCCAGGTGATCAGCAACGCGGCGACGGTGCTGATCGTCATGCCGATCGCGCTGTCCGCGGCGGCCGAGACCGGGGTGTCGCCGCAGGCGATCCTGATGCTGGTCGCGGTCGCCGGCGCGGCCTCCCTGCTCACCCCGATCGCCACCCCGGCGAACATGATCGTCATGCCCTCCGGTGGTTACCGGTTCGGCGACTACTGGAAGCTCGGCGCGGTGACCATGCTGTTCTGGCTGGTCGTGGGCGTGCTGATGGTGCCCGTGGTCTGGCCGCTGTACCCGGGCTGATCCGGGCCGACAATGGGCCGATGGCCGGCTGGTGGTTGTTCCACGTCGACCTGGACCAGTTCCAGGTGTCGGTCGAACGGCTGCGCCGGCCCGATCTGCGCGGCCGGCCGGTCGTCGTCGGCGGCGACGGCGATCCGGCCCGGGCCCGGCAGGTGGTGACCTGCGCGTCCTACGAGGCCCGGGCGCTGGGGGTGCGGGCCGGCCTGCCGATGCGGGTGGCCGCCCGCAAGGCCCCGGACGCGGTGTTCCTGCCGCTGGACCACGCCGGCTACGAGGCAGCTTCGGCGCAGGTGATGGACACCCTGCGCGGCACCGGGCGGCCGCTGGAGGTGTGGGGCTGGGACGAGGCGTTCCTGGGCGTGACGGCGGACGACCCGGAGCCGGTGGCGGCCGGCCTCCAGGCGCTGGTCCGGGATACGACGGGGCTGCCCTGTTCCATCGGGATCGGGGACAACAAGCTGCGGGCCAAGACGGCCACCGGGTTCGGCAAGCCGGCCGGCATGTACCGGCTGACCGGCGCGAACTGGATGTCGATCATGGGTGACCGGCCGGTCCGGGCGCTGTGGGGCGTCGGCGCCCGCGGCGCCGCCCGGTTCGCCGAGCACGGCATCGCCACCGTGCGCGAGCTGGCCGCGGCCGATCCGGCGGAACTGGTCCGATGGTGGGGCCCGACGACCGGACCGCGGTACCGGGCACTGGCCCGGGGCGAGGGCGAGACCGAGATCCGCATTGAGCCGTGGATCGCCCGGTCCCGCAGCCACCAGCGGACCTACGAGCAGGACCTGACCGAGCGGGGCGTCGTCGAGCGGGAGTTGCGGGTGCTGGCCGACCAGGTCGTCACCGACGTCGTCGCCGACGACCGGGTGATCACCCGGGTCGCGGTGGTCGTCCGCAACTCGTCGTTCTTCACCGAGAGCCACCTGCGCACCCTGCCCGAACCGACCACCTCCGCGGCGGTGGTCGGCGAGGCGGCGGTGAGCCTGCTGGACCGGTTCGAACTGCGCCGCCCGGTGCGGCTGTTGGGCGTGCGGGTGGAGCTGGCCCCGCCTCCCTGACCCGGTTCGCGGACGAAACCCGCGCCGAACCGGACGAATCCCCCGCCGACGCGCGGGAAAGATCAGCGAACCGGGCCGTCCGCGCGGCATCGTCACCGCATGCCCGAGAGCGACTCCCGCCGCACCTTCGCCGCCGCCGCGCAGGCGTTCGCCGAGCTGGTCGACCGCATTCCCGACGACGCGTGGACCGGCCCGGGTCTGGGCGACTGGGACCTGCGGGCGCTGGTCGGGCACGCCAGCCGCTCGCTGGTCACCGTCCTGACCTACCTGCCGCGGATCGCCGAGACCGAGGCGGTGCCGACGACGGCGGCCTACTACGCGGCCGCCGCGCAGATCATGGCCGCGGTCACCGAACGCGGTCGGCAGGCCGGCGCCGCTCTCGGGAACGACCCGGCCGCCACGGTGCGCACCCTGGTCCGGGACTGCGCGAGGGCGCTGGCAGCCACCACGGACGACCCGGTGATCGAGAGCATCGCCGGCGGCATGCGGCTGAGCGGGTACCTGGTCACCCGCACCTTCGAGCTGGTCGTGCACTCGCTGGACATCGCCGCCGCCACTGGGCTGTCCTACGACCCGCCGGCCGACGCGCTGGCCGAGTCGCTCGCCCTGGCCGTGGACGTCGCCGTCGATCGGGGTCAGGGCGCCCGGCTGCTGCTCGCGCTGACCGGCCGGGCGTCCCTGGCGTCCGGATTCTCGGTCGTCTGACCGCTGCGGGCAGCTCGCCGGTTTCCGGCGCAGCCGGGCAGTACTCTCACCTCGTGCTCACCTCCGAGCGTCGCATCGAGGTCGTCGTGATCGACGACCATCCGTTCTTCCGTGACGGGGTCAGCCGCGGGTTGACCAACAGCGGGCTGATCACCGTGGTGGCCGAGGCGGAGAACGGCCGGGACGGCCTGGCCGCGATCGCCGAGCACCGCCCGCAGGTCGCCGTGGTCGACTACCAGCTGCCCGATCTGGACGGCATCGCGATCACCCAGGCGGTGGTGCGCGACCAGCTGCCGACCAAGGTGCTGTTGCTCTCGGCCATCACCGACAGCGCGGTGGTGTTCCGGGCGTTGGAGGTCGGCGCGTCCGGCTACCTGTCCAAGGACGCCCGCCGGGCCGAGATTGTCGACGCGGTACTGACGGTGTCCCGGGGCAAGACGGTGGTGCCGCCGGAGCTGGCCGGCTCGCTGGCCCAGGAGATCCGGCTGCGGGCCCAGCCGACCGGCCCGGTGCTCTCCGAGCGCGAACTGCAGGTGCTGCGCGGGTTCGCCCGCGGTCAGTCGATCCCGCAGCTGGCCAAGGAGCTCTACATCGGCGCCAGCACGGTCAAGACCCACACCCAGCGGCTGTACGAGAAGCTCGGCGTCTCGGACCGGGCCGCCGCCGTCGCCGAGGCCATGCGGCGCGGCCTGCTCGAGTGAGCCGGCCGGCCGTGACGCAGGTCCAACAGATCGTCCGCGACGCCGCCCAGCGCGGGCTGAACCTGCAGTTGACGCTGCGAGCGCTGCTGGCCGCCTTCGTGCTCGGCACCCTGGCGTTCCTGCCGCCCGCGGACGCCGCCGAGCTGTCCTGGTGGGTGGCCGGCGGTTACCTGGTCGCGGTGGCCGGGCTGACCCTGTGGCTGCGCCGGGGCGACCGGATCGCGCTGACCTGGGGCTGGCTGGGTCTCTACGTCGACCTGATCGCCCTGCTCACGCTGACCCAGATCGCCGGCTGGTCGGCCGATCAGAGCTGGACCTCCTACGTCCTGCAGTTCGGCTTCTTCCTCATCCCGGTGCTGGCCGCCACCCAGTTGCGCTGGGGCGTGTGCGCCGGCGTGGTGATCCCGACGGTGCTGCTGTACGCGGCCGAGGGCCTGCTCACCCGCGACGCCAACGAGGTCGAGCCGATCCCGTCGATCGTGCTGCGGGTGGTCGCGCTGGCCGGCGTCGGCCTGGCCGCGGTCTGGCTGTCCCGGATCCAGCGGTCGCGGGTGGCCTCGATCCAGGCGCTGGTGGACGACCGGACCCGGTTGCTGACCGAGCTGATGACCGCGACCGACAGCGCCCACCGGGCGATGGCCGAGAACCTGCACGACGGCGCCCTGCAGTACGTGCTGGCCGCCCGGATGGATCTGGAGGACGCCCGGGACGGCGCCCCGGACGAGGCCGCGCGGTCCTTCGACCGGCTCGACGACGCGCTCACCCAGACGGCCAAGCTGTTGCGCTCGACCGTCTCCGAGCTGCACCCGGCCGTGCTGGAGCAGTCCGGGCTGGCCCTGGCGGTCGGGCAACTGGCCGGCACGGCGGCCGAACGGGGCGGGCTGACGGTGTCGGTGGAGTCCGCCGGCTGGCCCGACGAGGCCCGCACCGATCAGGATCAGCTGCTGTTCGGGGTGGCCCGGGAGCTGATCAGCAACGTCGTCCGGCACGCGCACGCGTCGCGGATGGCGATCGGGCTGGAGCTGGCCGACGGGGTGGCCGAGCTGACCGTGAGCGACGACGGCATCGGGTTCACCCCGGGGACGGCGGCCCGCAAGCTGTCCGAGGGGCACATCGGGGTCGACTCGCAGCGGGTCAAGGTGGAGGCGGCCGGCGGCCGGTTCAGCGTGGACAGCCCGGCCGCCGGCGGCGCCACGGTCCGGGTGCAGGTGCCGGTCAGGGCAGCTGGAACCGGGTGAAGGCGTCCACGACCCCCCGCAGGTAGCGCCGGATCGCGGCCCGTTCGGCGTCGTCGAATGTCTCGGCCAGCTCGTCCAGGTCGTGCATCAGGGGGGCCAGTTCGGCCAGCACCCGGGTGGTGGCCGGGGCCGAGGGCCGCAGCCGGACCCGCCGCCGGTCCAGGGTGTCGCGCTCGCGGACCAGGTGTCCCGCGCTCTCCAACCGGTCGACCACCTCGGTGACGGCGGCGGGGCTGAGCCCCAGCCGCTGGCTCAGGTCGCGCGGGCCGATCGGCGGTTCGGCCGCGCTGACGTGGCCCATGGCGGCCAGGTCGGTGCCGTTGACGCCCAGCCGGCGGGCCAGGGCCTGCTCGGCCATCGACCCGGTCACCTGGACCTGACGCAACAACTGCGTTTCCAGCTGGCTGCGGCCGGCCGCCGGCACTGGTGGCGTCATGATTTCATGCTACCTTCCGTGTAGTACGGATTCCGTAGTACTTGCGTCCTTGCCCCGGAGGGCCCGATGAGCACCACTGAACCCACCCAGCCCGCCACGTCGACCGGGCCGACCGTCCCCACCACCGACCGCCGCCGGTGGATCGGGCTCGTCGGGATCAGCCTGGCCGTCGCCCTGATCATCGCCGACTCGACGATCGTCAACGTCGCGGTGCCCTACATCGTGCGCGACCTGAGCCTGACCTCGACCGAGGTGCAGTGGGTACAGGAGTCGTACACGCTGGTGTTCGCGGCCACCCTGCTGATATGGGGCGCCCTGGCCGACCGTTACGGCCGCCGCCGGATCCTGCTGATCGGCGTCGTGGTGTTCATGGCCGCCTCGATGGTGGCCGCGGTGGCCGCGACCGGGCCGCTGCTGATCGGGGCACGGGTGCTGCAGGGCGTCGGCGGCGCGATGATCCTGCCCACGTCGCTGTCGCTGATCAACTCGACCTTCACCGGCCGCGACCGGGGCATCGCGTTCGCGGTCTGGGGTTCGACGATCGGCGGCATGGCCGCCGTCGGCCCGTTGCTCGGCGGCTGGCTGACCACCGCGTTCTCCTGGCGCTGGGCGTTCGGCATCAACCTGCCGGTCGGGCTGCTGATCATCGCCCTGGTGCTGCTGTTCGTGCCCGAATCCCGCAGCCCGCAGACCACCGGGGTGGACTGGGTCAGCGCGCTGCTGACCACCGTCGGCTTCGGCCTGCTGGCGTTCGGGCTCATCGAGGGCCGCCAGTACGGCTGGTGGACCTCGGTCAAGCCGCTGACGATCGACGGCTGGACCTGGGAGTCCACCCTGTCGCCCATCCCGGTCGCGTTCGCCGTGTCGGCGCTGGCCCTGGTGGTGTTCGTGATCCGGGCCTACCGCCGCACCCGGGCCGGCCGGTCCTCGCTGATCGACCCGGGACTGTTCGGCATCACCAGCTTCCGCAACGGCAACATCGCCGCGTTGATCGTCTCGCTCGGTGAGTTCGGCATCATCCTGTCGCTGCCGATCTGGCTGCAGAACGTGCTCGGCTGCACCGCCCTGCAGACCGGTTTCGTGCTGCTGGGCCTGGCCGTCGGCTCGTTCGCGGCCAGCGGGCTCTCGGTCGGGCTGCCGGCCAAGATCGGCGCGGTCGGGGTGGTGCGGATCGGCATCGTCGCCGAGATCATCGGCATCGCCGGGGTTGGGTTGGTCGTCTCCCCCACCACCGGGTGGGCGCCGCTGGTCGGCCTGCTGTTCGTCTACGGCTTCGGGGTGGGCCTGGCCACCGCCCAGCTGACCGGGGTGGTGCTGGCCGACGTGCCGGTGGCCCGCAGCGGCGAGGGCTCGGGCATCCAGAGCACGTCCCGGCAGATCGGGTCGGCGCTGGGCATTGCCGTGCTCGGCACGGTGCTGTTCGTCTCGGCCGGCAACTCGCTGTCCACCGAGCTGACCGATCAGGGGGTACCGGCGGCCGCGACCGACCAGCTGGTCAACGCCGTGGTCGACAGCGCCGGCTCGGCGATCCCCGCGCTGGCCGCCGACCCGGCCACGGCCGCGGCCGCCGATGCCGCCAAGCAGGCGTTCTCGCAGGGCACCAGCTACTCGGCCTACGTCGCCGCCGCGTTCCTGGTGATCGGCCTGATCGCCACCCTGAGCCTGCGCAACCGCTGGCCGCAGGACGGCCCCACCCCGGACCCGGCGGTGGCCGCGAGCTGAACGGGCCGCCGGGTAGGACCACCGGGCGTGCGGTCCCGGCCTCTGCGTCAGGATGGGCCCATGACGTTCCGCTCCCTGTACGCGCACGGGTTCGCCCGGGTCGCCGCCTGCACCGCCGACGTGTGGATCGCCGATCCGACGCGCAACGCGGCCGGCATCGCCGCGGTGGCCCGGCAATGCTCCGAGCAGGGGGTGGCGGTGGCGCTGTTCCCGGAGCTGTCGCTGACCGGGTACGCCATCGACGACCTGCTCGGTCAGCAGGCACTGCTCGACGCCGTGCACGCGGCCATCGGTGAGCTGTGCACGGCCACCGCGGACCTGCTGCCGGTGATCATCGTCGGCGCCCCGTTGCGGCATCGGGACCGGCTGTTCAACTGCGCGGTGGTGCTGCACCGGGGTTCGGTGCTCGGGGTGGTGCCCAAGATCCATCTGCCGAACTACCGGGAGTTCTACGAGCGCCGGCAGTTCGCCTCGGGCGACGGGATCGTTGGGCAGAGCATTCCGGTGGCCGGGCAGGATGCCCCATTCGGCACCGACCTGCTCTTTCCCGCCGCCGACTTGCCCGGCCTGACCATCGGGGTGGAGATCTGCGAGGACATGTTCGTGCCGGTGCCGCCGTCCAGCGGACTGGCGCTGGCCGGGGCGACGGTGCTGCTCAACCTGTCCGGCAGCCCGATCACCATCGGCCGGGCGGACACCCGCGCCGCGCTGTGCCGGGCCCAGTCGATGCGCTGTCTGTCGGCCTACCTGTACGCGGCGGCCGGCCGCGGGGAATCGACGACCGACCTGAGCTGGGACGGGCAGACCTCCATCTTCGAGAACGGGGTGCTGCTCGCGAAGGGGCCGCGGTTCGCCGAGGACCCCGTCGTCACGGTCGCCGACGTCGACCTGGACCGCCTCCGGCAGGAGCGGGCACGGCAGGGCACGTTCGACGACAACCGACGGGCGGTCGGCGGTCCCGTCCCGCGGACGGTCGAGTTCACCTTGCAGCCGCCCGACGCGGACCTGGGTCTGCGGCGGGTGGTCGAGCGGTTCCCCTTCGTGCCGGCCGACCCGGAGCGACTGGCCCAGGACTGTTACGAGGCGTACAACATCCAGGTCGACGGACTGGTTCAGCGGCTTCGCGCGATCGGCACCCGGACCGTGGTGATCGGGGTGTCCGGCGGCCTGGACTCGACGCACGCGCTGATCGTCGCCGCCCGGGCGATGGACCTGCTCGGGTACCCCCGGACCAACATCCGCGGCTTCACCATGCCCGGGTTCGCCACGGGCACGTCGACCAAGGCCAACGCGTGGGCACTGATGCGCGCCCTGGGCATCACCGCGAACGAGTTGGACATCCGGCCGGCGGCCCGGCAGATGCTCGCCGACCTGGACCACCCGTTCGGCCGCGGCGAGGAGGTGTACGACATCACCTTCGAGAACGTGCAGGCCGGCCTGCGCACCGACTATCTGTTCCGGCTGGCCAACCACCACCACGGCATCGTGCTGGGCACCGGCGACCTGTCCGAGCTGGCCCTTGGCTGGAGCACCTACGGCGTGGGCGACCAGATGTCGCACTACAACGTCAACGCCGGTGTGCCGAAAACCCTGATCCAGCATCTGATCCGGTGGGTGGCCGGGCTGGCCGACTTCTCCGACGACGTCGACGAGATCCTGCTGTCCATCCTGGGCACCGAGATCTCACCGGAGCTGATCCCGGTCAAGGACGGCGAGGTGCCGCAGAGCACCGAGAAGTCCATCGGGCCGTACGAACTGCAGGACTTCAACCTGTTCTACACGCTGCGGTACGGGTTCCCGCCGTCCAAGATCGCGTTCCTGGCCTGGCACGCCTGGCACGACGTCGACGGCGGGTTGTGGCCCATCGGCTTCCCGCCGGAGCGGCGCCGCGCCTACGATCTCGCGCCGATCCGGCAGTGGCTCACCGTGTTCGTCAAGCGCTATTTCGGGTTCAGCCAGTTCAAACGGTCGGCCATGCCGAACGGTCCGAAAGTGTCTGCCGGGGGTTCGCTCTCGCCGCGCGGCGACTGGCGGGCGCCGTCCGACGGGAACGCCGCGGTGTGGCTGGCCGAGCTGGAACGGAACGTGCCGACGGAGTAGGGCCTTTCGCCCCTGCACGACCCCCGTGGGACAGCTAAGGTTCCCGCTGTGGCCCGGCACTGCGGGCCGCCCACCGATGGGGGTCCGCTGATGCTGCAATGGTTCGTCGACAGCCCGCTGCTCACCATCTTCTTCTGCGTGGGCGTGGGCAGCCTGCTGGGCAAGATCAAATTCGGCCCGGTGTCGTTCGGTCCGGCCGGCGCGCTGTTCGTGGCGTTGGCGCTGTCCGCGATCGAGCCGAAGGTCGCGCTGCCGCCGATCGTCACGAGCCTGTCCCTGTGCGTCTTCTGCTACATGGTCGGCATCGCCGCCGGGCCGTCCTTCGTCAACGCGCTGCGGTCGGGCTGGCAGCCGGTGGTGGTGTCGGTGCTGGCCATCGTGGCGATGGCGGCGGCGGCACTCGGTGTGGGCAGTTGGTTCGGCCTGGACATCGGCACCGTTGCCGGCGCGTTCGCCGGGGCGGGCACCGCCACCGCGGCGCTGGGCGCGGTGCAGCAGCAACTGGCTGCCGGCGGCCCGATCCCGCCGGAACCGGCGATCGGGTACGCGGTGGCCTACCCGATCACCGTGCTGCTGACCATCCTGTGTTGCTCGTACCTGATCAGCGCGGGACGCCGCAAACCCACCGCCGAGGACCGGAAGAAGCTGGCGCCGATCGCGGTGCGCACGCTGGAGCTGGTGGGCGACCCGGCCCTGACGGTGCGCGGACTGTCGGACCGCTACCAGGCGGTGGTGTCCCGGCTGACCCGCGGCGGGACGACGGTCGTCGCGCACGACGAGGAGGCCCTGGCCGACGGAGACCTGCTGACGATCACCGCGCGCGAGGACGAGGTCCAGCGGATGATCGGCGACCTGGGCCGGCCGGCCCAGGAGGAACCGTGGATGGACAGGTCGGACATCGACTTCCGCCGGATCACCCTGTCCAACAGCTCCTACGTCGGCCGCGAGCTGGTGGACCTGCGGCTCGACGAGAAGTACGACGCGGTGGTCAGCCGGGTCCGGCGGGGTGACGTCGACATCATCGCCACGCCCGACCTGGTGCTGGCCAGCGGCGACCGGCTGCGGGTGACGGCGCCGCGGGAGCAGCTGGCCGCGATCACCAAGGAGCTGGGCGATTCCGAGCGGACGGCCGGCGACATCAATCCGGTCGGGCTCGGTCTGGGCCTGACCCTGGGCCTGCTGGCCGCGTTCATCGAGATCCCGCTGCCGGGCGGCGGGACGCTGGTGCTGGGCACCGCGACCGCCCCGCTGATCCTGGGCGTGGTGCTGGGTGCGCTGGGCCGGACCGGCCCGATCATCTGGGCGCTGCCCGGGAACGTCGCCAACACGCTGAACCAGTACTCGCTGCTGGTCTTCCTGGTCGCGGTCGGCACGGGCGCCGGGTCCGGGCTGATCACCGCCCTGGCCGCCGACTGGTTCCCGCTGGTCACCCTGGGCCTGGCCATCTCCGCCGCGCACGCGCTGATCTGCGTCATCGGGCTGCGGACCGTGCTGAAGTACGGCACCGCCCGCTCTTTGGGCGGGCTCACCGGCTCACAACTGAACCCGGCGCCGTACGCGTTCGCCATCGGCAAGGTTCCCGACCAGCGTGTCGCGATCGGCTACGCGGTGCTGTTCCCGGTGAGCATGATCGTCAAGGTGCTGCTGGCGCAGCTGATGGTGGTGTACTTCTGACCGTCAGCCGCATATTCTTCGCAGCACCGGGCTGCCCTTCGTTGCTCGAGCTTGGCGATATCGTGGCGGCGTTCCTCGCATAGCCGAGCTACCTGATATCGATGTAGTAGCCTTCGCCATCTTCGATGGACTTCACGTTCTGGGGAGTACCTGTGCATGGGGCACCGGGAACATCAACCGCGTAGCCGAAAGAATTCGGCATCACGGGCGCGTCGCTGTCATTGAACCAGAACGTGATCGTCTTCGCCTTATCCAGATCGCCCTTGGTAACCCTGGCGGTGAAGACCGCCTTGGTGGCCGCAGCATTCTGCGAATAGCAGATCACCTTGCCGGAGAGGTATTCCCACGGCTCATAGTCAGTCGGGCCGGTGTCGTAGACCTCAAACCCCCCACTTGCCTTGGTCAGCGAACCCGACGCATGGCCCGCGAAGTAGATACCGCCATCCTGCTCTGCGGAGGCTTTGCTCTGAGCCGACGCAACTCCCATGCCCATGCCCATCAGCGCCACGACGGTGGCACCAGTCACACCGATCCGACGGATAGACCTCATCGCTTGTTCCTCCTCCACGGCGGCTCACCTGGGCAGGTGATCTCGCGAGAGAGTATGGGCGGTATGTCCCTTTCGCAACTTGACGATGGCCCAAGCTTTGACCCGACTATCCCGAGCCCCTTGAATCCGTGCCCTCAGCCACGGGCCAACCCGCAGCGGTGGGCGATGACGACGGCCTGCACCCGGTCGCGGACGCCGAGCTTGGCCAGGATTCGCGCAACGTGGGTCTTGACCGTGGTCTCGGCCAGGAACAACTCGCCGGCGATCTCGGCGTTGGACCGGCCGTCGGCCAGGCAGCGCAGCACGTCCAGCTCGCGGCCGGTCAGCTCGGCCAGGCCCGGCGGCGGCGGTTCCTGGTGCCCGACGTAGGAGTCGACCAGGCGGGCCATCACGGTCGGACCGACGGTGGTCTCCCCCGCCGCGCACTGGCGCACCGACCGGATCAAGTCGCGCGGCGGCGTGGTCTTGAGCAGGAACCCGGCGGCCCCGGCGCGCAACGCCTCGACGACGTAGTCGTCCAGGTCGAACATTGTCAGGATCAGCACCCGGACGTCGGGCAGGTCGGTGACGATCCGCCGGGTCGCGACGATGCCGTCACCGCCGGGCATCTCGACGTCCATCAGCACCAAGTCGGGTCGGTGCTCACGGCACGCACGCACGCCCGCGGGACCGTCGGCGGCCTGCCCGACGACCTCGATGTCCGGGTCGCTGGTCAGCACGGTGACCAGGCCCGCCCGCAGCAGCTCGTTGTCGTCGACGACGACCACCCGGACGCTCACGTGACCACCCGGTCGGCGACGGGGGGCAGGGTGACCTCGACCCGGTACCCGCCGGCTGGCCCGGGTCCGGCGATCATCGAGCCCCCGGCGAAGCTCACCCTCTCGGCCAGCCCGATCAATCCATATCCACGGCGGGCCACCGGGTCGCCCGACCCGGATCCGTCCCCGCCCGCGTCGGCAACCACGATCCGCAGGTCCTCGCCCACGGCCACGCTCACCTCGGCCGCCGCCCCACCGCCGTGCCGCAGGACGTTGGTCAGCGTTTCCTGCAGCAACCGGTAGGCGACGTCGAGCCGCGCGGGCGGGATCAGCTCGAGCCCGACGACCCGGACCTGGGTGCCGCCCGCCCTGATCCGGTCGATCAGCTCGCACAGGTCGGCCGGCCGTCGAGGCCGAGCCGGACGGTGCGGCGACAATCGGACCAAATCGGCGTGGGCGGCGGTCGCGGTCGCCGCGATGACGCCGAGGGCCTGCCGGGTGGCGGCCGGGTCACCCGGCCAACTGACCTCGGCGGCGGCGGCCTGCACCGCGATGAGACCGACCGCGTGCGAGACGGTGTCGTGGATCTCGCGGGCGAAGGCGGTCCGCTCGGAGGCCAGCGCGGCAGCGGTGGCCGCGCCGACCTCCTCCTCGTGCACCCGGGCGCGTTCGAGCGCCCGGTGGGTGCGGGATCGGACGAACCGGACGATGCTGGCGCCGGCCAGCGCGACGAGCATGACCAGCATCAGCAACGCGGCGTTGTCCGGATCCAGCAGCCAGGCCGATGCTCCGGCGGACACCACCAGGAACCCGGCGCACGACGCGTCCCGCCCCGTCGACGTGGGCCGGATGGCGATCGTCCAGAGCACTCCGCCGACCGTCGCCAGGCACCAGAACCCGCCCGTCACCGGCGCACCGAACGCCAACGCGACGAGGTAGGTCAGGCCGATGGCCAGCGCGGCCGGGCCCGGGGCGGTACGCCGACCGACGATGGCTGCCGCGGCCAAGCCGGTCAGCGCGACGGAGAGCCAGCTTCGCGGCCAGCCTTCGAGGAGGGGGTAGGCGATCGCCTCGATGACGGCGAGGGCGGTGACCGTGGCAGCGACGAGCAGGTCCGGCCCATTCGGTACCCGTGGCGCCGCGACCGGGTCGGGCACGGGCGCTGCGGGGAGCGGCGGATCCCGGAGCAGGCCCAGGTGGCGGCGCAGGTCGGCAGTGGCCCGGCGGGCCTCGCGGTGGACGTCCTGGATGGCCGCCGTCGGGTCCGTGGCGGTGACCGCGGCGGTCGCCCGCTCACCGATGGCCGTCAGGGACTCTCGCAGGCCCGCAGCGATGTCGACGGCCAGTCGACGCCGCTCGTCGACGACCGCCTCCCGGGCCGCCACCTCGGGTGCGACGGCGAGCACCGTGCGGGTGCGGCGGCGCTCCCGGCCGGCCAGCCGCCATGAGCGGAGGCCGTGGTCGAGCACCAGCAGCAGCGCGAAGGTGGTGACCGACCCGAAGATCCATTCCGGGACGCCGGCACCGGCCGTGACCGTCAGCGCGCCGGCCAGAGCCACCGCCAGTGCGGTGAGGGCGGCGACGCGGACCGCGGGGTGCGCCATCGCCCGAGCATAGGAACCCGACGGCGTCCGGACATCCTCCGTGCGGACGACCCCGGTTCGTCCGGGCGGCACCGCCGATTCGTCCATCCGCGGCCCGAGCGACCGGCTCTCGGGCGACGCGGCCGGCCCGGGTGCGGCGGGATGGTCAACGCCGTATCCGCCGCATCGGGCGGTCCGGATTTCAGGAGGTCACCATGAAAGCGCACCACATCGCGGCACTGATCGGCTGCGTCGGACTGTCCGGCATCGCGCTGACCGACGCGTTCGTGCAGGCCACGACCGGCCACGATTCGATCTTGGCCGCCGACGACGGCCCGGTCGGCGCGATCGTCGCCAGCGACATCTGGCACGGCCTCACCTATGCCGCGCTCACCTGGGTGCTGATCACCGAGGCGGCCCGGTTCGGGGCGGCCAACCGGGTGGCCCGGATCTGCCGGTGGGTGCTGGTCGTCTGCCTGGCCGCGTCCGCCGTCAGCTTCGTCGCCATCGTGCCGACCCTGCTACTGACGCAGTCGCAGGACGGGGCGTTCGCCGCCGTGTTCGGGGCGCTGGGCACACCGATCTTCTTCGGCACCATCCTGGCCGCCATCGTCCTGGGACTGTCCCTGATCCGCATGAACCCGGTGGGCATCGGCGGGCGGGTGCTGGCGCTGATCCTGCCGGTCACCGCAGTGATCGTTGCGCTAGCGTTCCTCGCGCCGGCCTACGCGCACCCGGGGTGGGTGGAGACCGTGGTCAACTTCGGGATCGCCCTGATCGGGGTGGGTGCCGTGTCCCGTTCCGCCGCCGAGGCCGGTGCGGTCGCCGGGTTCAGCCCCAGTTCTTCGCGTCCGTGAGGCAGAAAGGGTGGCCGTCGGGGTCGATCAGCACGCGCCAGGTGTCACCGGGCTGCGGATCGACCACGCTGGCCCCCAGTTCGACCGCCTTCGCCTCGGTGGCGGCCATGTCGGCGCAGGCCAGGTCCAGGTGGAACTGCTTGCTGCCGTGCTCGTTCGGCCAGGCCGGCGGCTGGTAGTCCGGGATGGTGCCGAAGCCGAGGTTGTGCCCGCCGCCGGACACCATCGAGTACCCGTCGCCGGAGGCCACCACCTCCCAGCCGGTCAGCGCCGACCAGAATCGACCAGCGGCGGCGGCGTCGGCGCTGTCGATGTTGATCATTCCGATGGTCACGGCCGGGCGGTCGGTCATGGCGATTCCCTTCGTCGTCGAGGGGCTGGTACCCACGGGTCGGCCCGATCAGTCTGGCGGCATCCCGACGGGCTCGCCCGGGACCCCGCTGGATGCCCGGATTGGGACCGTCGACCAGCCGCGCCAACCCGGGCGGCCACCACTGCGCCGACCCTCGCCGCCGGTCGTGCCGACCGGCGCACCACCGGCGCAAGTGAACCGGCTGCGCGCCACTCGCCGCGAGCGCGACTCGCCAGCGCGGACCCCGGGGACCTTCCGCGGAAACGTCGCGGGCGCGAGCTCTTCGTCGGCGGCATGGACCCGACTGTCCAGGTCGTGGTGCTGGGTATGGCCGTTGACGTCCCGCCGCCCCGGCCGCCAAGCCGATGCCTGGTCCGTTCCAGCGGCGCTCGAAGGGCTCGTCCGGGTGATCGGAGCACCGTCGCTGACCAGCCGCTTTGCCCGGCCGGGTGCTCGACCGGTAGGGTAACCCGCCGGTGGTCATCCCCGGGATGGCCCCTGGAAGCGTGCCAGAGCGGCCGAATGGGACACACTGCTAATGTGTTGTGCTCGTCAAGGGCACCGAGGGTTCAAATCCCTCCGCTTCCGCGCTGTACTCCGGCCCGCCGGGGTGTGGTGAAATAAGGGTGGGACCCGCTGAGGTGGGTCCCGCTAGTGTGTGAGGCCGGATCTCCCGATCCGACAACTGAACAGGCGCCCGTAGCTCAACGGATAGAGCATCTGACTACGGATCAGAAGGTTGGGGGTTCGAATCCCTCCGGGCGCGCAGTGTTTGTGCAGGTCAGAGGCAGTGTAGTTGATCACTGGTGATCTAGTTGGCCGTTTGACAGCAGCATTTGACAGCAGTGACCTACCGCAGCGTTCGGTCGAGTTCATCGAGTGCCCTCCTCTGGGTCTCCAGGTTGACGTGGCCGTAGACGTTCATGGTCATTTCGATGGCGCTGTGCCCGACGATCTCCATCACCGTGCGTGGGTGCACGCCTTGGGCAAGGAGGAGGGAAACGCAGGAGTGCCTGAGCGCGTGGAGAGGCACTCGGCGGATCCCCTGCCGCTCGGCCAAGGTGACCCAGCGCCGGGTCAGGTTTCGCGGCTCCATCGGCGTGCCGATCTTGGTGCCGAACACGTAGACCGGCTCGGGGAGGTACTGGCTGGTCGGCATCATTGCGGCCCGGTGGGTGACCAGCGCCTGGTGGACCATGGCCGGCAGCGGCACCGTCCTGGTTGAGCGCCTGGTCTTGGTCGGCAGCTCGCGGAGTTTGCCATCGACCCGCTGCACGCTGTGGGTGACGCTGAGGGTCCGGTTCTCCAGGTCGACGTTGTCCCACCTGAGGCCGCACACCTCGCTTCGGCGCAGGCCGAGGAGCAGCATGACGACCCAGAGCGCGTGGTCCTCGTCGTCGCGCGTCGCGGTGAGCAGCCTGCGCGCCTCCGCGACGCTGAGCGGCTCCTTCGGCGTCGGGGTCGGCCGCTCGACGCGGACCATCTTGGCGACGTTCCGAGTGACGAGTTCCTCGCGGTAGGCGTGCTCCAGAGCCGCGCGAAGGGTGGCGTGCACGTATTGGACGGTCCGTTTGCCCTTACCGTCCTTGCGCAGGCCGTCGATCATCAGCCGGACGTCGCGGACCGATAGCTGCGACAGCTTCTTGCGGCCGATCCGCGGCACGATATGCAGCCGAGCGTTGGACTCGTAGGCCACCCACGTGCTGCGCCGGACGTGCTGCTTCATGTGCGTGAGCCACTCGCCGAGGTAGGCCTCGACGGTCAGCGACGGCGGTGGCGCCGGCATGTTCTTCGCGGCCCGGTCATTCATCTCACGGAGCTTGGCCTTGGCGTCGGCCTTGGTCCTGACGTAGTGCGAGACGCGCCGGTAGGTGCCGTCGGCGACCGGGACGTAGGCGGCAGCGACCCAGCGGCCGTCCTTGCGTTGGTAGACGCTGCCCTCACCGACGGCATTCCGACCGCTCATCAGTCCGCGTCCGCCAGGATCTTGCTGGCGAACTCGCGGACGGCGTCGACCGGGATGCGGCGGAGTCGGCCGATCTTGATCGACTGCAGCTCGCCGGTACGGATCAGGTCGTACACCTTGCACCGGCCGACCTTGAGGCAGTCCGCCGCTTCCTCGGCCGTCAGCAGTACTCGGTCCATCTTTCCCCCAAGGGTTGGGTGGTGCGTGGACGGTGCGGGCAGCACCGCATGGGCTGGAGAAGATCCCTCACCGAGCCGGCGCGGGCGAAGTGACCAGGGCAAGGATTGGCCTATGCCACTTGCCAGTGTGGCATAGGCCACTTCGGTCCGTCAACGGCCAGTTGCGGGTAGTAGTGTCGGCCGGCCTCTGTCAGCTGCCGAGCGGGTATTCCTGATCGAGAAACCACCGGCCGGCCGGCGGGTACACCGCGTCGACGACCTCCAGCGGCTGGTTCTTTCGGTCGACCACGACGTGGAGAACGACAAGGACCGCGGAAGGATTGTCGAGGTACAGCTCCCGGCGCTCGGCGGCGGACGCCATCCGGGCCGACAGCTGATCGCGCGCGACCTGGCCGCGCCGGCCCGTGCAGGACTCGATGTAGGCGAGCGACCCCTCGCGAATCCGGTTGCGGCTCATCAGGTTCGGCGCGACCTCGACGATGTCGATCGGGAACCAGGATGTCGAGATCTCCGTCGGACCGCTGCCGTCGCCCAGGATCCGTTGACGCCGTCCGACGGTCGAACCCTCATCGACGCCGAGCGCCTTCGCAACGTGACCGGGTGCCTGGGCCCGCTTCGCCGCAACGATCCGAGCCCACTCCCCCTCGGCGTAGACCCGGCCCGCCGACGCCGAACGGGCGTACCGATCCTTCGCGCGCCGGTAGACGTTCGCCGTCCCCTCCCGCACGTACGAGCCCGAACCCTGACGTGATTCGACCAGGCCCAGGGAGCGGAGTTCCTGCAAGGCCCGGGCCGCAGTGGGGCGGGCGACCCCCCATTCGGTGGCCAGCGCACGTTCGGACGGAACCTCGTCGCCGGGTCGTAAATCGCCGCTCAGGATCCGGTCACGAACGCGGTTGGCCATCTGGACGAACTTCGGCAGCTCGCCCATGGCGCGCTCGTTCTCCTCGGGAAGTGGCATAGACCAGTGGACGGTAGCACGGCTATGGTGGGCATGTGGAGAGACCGCTCTACGTCGCCGCCGGTGGTGGCGGCGACGCGCTCGCCGCCACCCTGCTGCACCGCGCCTACGGACCGCCCGGGCCGGCCACGATCGCCACCTTCTCCTGGGACCGGTTGATCGTGGATCCGCTGCCGGGGCCGCGCAGCTTCTCCAACTTCAAGGGCCTCGAGACGGTCGGTCGGCTTGAGCACGTCGTCACACCGCGCACTCGGCCCATCCCGCCGGCCGGCTCGACCCTTCCACCGTTGGCTCGGGACCTGGTCGGCCCGCTCGCCTCGACCCTCGTCCTTCTGGATCCCACCGACGGCGCGGCTGGCCTGCGCGAGCAGTTGGCTGCCAGCATGCAAGCGATCGACGCGGATGCGCTGGTTGTCGTCGACGTCGGCGGCGATGTGTTGGCGACCGGTAAGGAAGCCGGCCTCCGTAGCCCGCTCGCGGACGCTCTCGTGCTCGCGGCCGCTCGTGGGCTCAGTCCCGACGCCCGAGTTTGGGTCGCCGGCCCCGGGGTCGACGGCGAGCTCACCGCCGACGACGTCGTCTCGCGAGCGCACTCAATCGGCGGGGTCCCGCTTCCACCCTTCCCCTCCGACGTTGCGGCACTGGCTCTTCCTATCCTCCGATGGCACCCCTCCGAGGCAACCGCGCTATTCGTGGCGGCCGCCCAGGGCGTCCGCGGACTTGTCGACATCAGATCCGGCGGCATGCCTGTTCAGCTTGGCGCGGTCAGCTCCGACGTCTACGAATGCGGAGTCGATAGTGCCTTCGAGGTTTCGCCGCTCGCGGATTCGGTCGCCGACTCCAGAACTCTGCTCGACGCCGAGCAGAGGGCTATTGAGATCTGCGGGATCTCGGAGATCAGGTTCGAGGCGCGGAAAGCTGGGGCAGCAAGACTGCGCGACGGGTTTCCACCCGATGTGCTCGATGAAATACGTGCCTATGCTGCGGAAGCGCTAGGTCAAGGAGTTACCTACGCGACCTTCCGCCGGCTGGCCGAGCTGATCAGAATCCGCGATCACGCGTCGATTCAACGCAATCTCGGCCTGAACCTTCCCGGCGCTATTGAATCAACATTGTGCAATCTGGCGGGTTTGACGTCATCCGGTTCGGCGGTTTGCCTCCCGGCCCTGCCTCGCCCGGCCGCTGGCAGGGCTTCGATGGATGACTTGCCGCGTCACTCCGTGTCCGTGGCCGGCATCATTATCGACGTCGAGGGCCGAATCCTGGTCGTCAAGCGTCGTGACAACGGCGAATGGCAGCCGCCTGGTGGCGTCCTCGAGTTGGACGAAACGATCGAGGAAGGGCTGCGGCGTGAGGTCCATGAGGAAACGGGAATCGACGTCCACATCGACCGCCTTACCGGTGTGTACAAGAACATGCGCCTTGGTGTCGTAGCGCTCGTCTTTCGATGTCGACCGAGCGCTGGCTCGCTCCAGGCAAGTTCCGAAACAGAGGTGGCTCGTTGGATGTCCGCACAAGAAGTCGAGTCCACCTTGTCGCCTGCATTCGCCATCCGTGTCCGCGACGCCATCGGCGAAGCTGCCTTTGTCGCGATTCGGTATCACGACGGCACTGGGGACGTTCCCTGAGCTCACTGCAGGACCTGCGGAGGTGGAACGCACCAGCGCTGCAACGCGAACGTTCCAATTCCGACAGATACGATCGGCCGATGTGCCCTGGTCCCAACCTGAAGCCCGGCTTCTCGGGAACGACTGTGGACGAGTGTTCGGGGGGAACGGCGACGCCGGGCACAACCAGAACCTGGAATTCGCCATCGACAACGGCGCACGCACCCTTCACGATTTGCGCAACGAGGGCAAGCCCGTCCTGCTGCATTGAATTGAAGGCCAGAGCCACGCATCGAGTGTCTCGGGGAGGTGCTCGCTGCTGCTCGGCGCGGCCTCCGCTGACGCGTTTGACCCCCACTAACACGTTCGACGCGCACGGGCAGGTCAACGACCTCCTCGACTTCTGCTCCGCTGCGGTCGTCCGTGACACGGTTTTCAGGGTCGGTCATGAACGCTGAATGGGTGTCGTGCATTGTCGGTGATCTCGCCAAAGACCCGACCTTGGTCCAACGGGGGGACCTGATCCAGTACGAACTCTGGGAGACTCCCGATGGTCCGGCACGGTACCGCGCGTTGATCAAGGTCGCCGAGGTGACGCCGGGCTCTCAGGTGCGGATCGCGGGGTGGGAGGACACAACGTACTTCGATCGGGACGGCGCGGTAACCAGCACCTACTCAGGGTACGGGTCGGTCTTTGCAGCTCGATGGGATCCGATCCGGGTACTGCGTGGCGGGGCTCCGGAGATCTTCGAAGGCGAGCGGGTCGACGAAGTCCGGGCCGCGCTGGACTCCTATGCCGCCGGCAACGCTTCGTTTGATGACGTCAAGGCGACGGTCGATACCGCGGTGTTCTCAATCGGCATTGGGCCAGGGCGTAACCTCGAAGAGGTCCACCGGCGTGCGGAGGAGGCGCCTTTGACCGAACCGAACACCTTCGACCAGGTGCTGTGGTTGCCCCTACTGAGCAAGCAGATCACGCTGGACCAGCGTGGTGAATTGTTCGAGCTGGCGCATTTCACCAACGGCGGCGGTGGACGACCGAGGCGGCCGTCATCCGATCAACCGGATGAGTAGGTATGACGGAGAGCGACGAAGCTACTTGCCGCTGCGTGTGCGGGACTGGCGGAAAAGCATTGGGGCCACGTCACACCCGAGAGTTACGGCCGGTACCTCCCGACACCGCGGCCCCGACGCCCACGATGCTCCCATCGTGCGAGTCAGTCAGCAATCAACTTCCAATGGTCGTCGTCGCGGGCCGCGCGGTGACCTCTATCACACAGAATAGTTCCGCGCGTCGCCGAGATGCTCAAGCAGGGGAATCTTCCGAAAGCAAGGACGCCAAAAGAAGAGGATCGCCAGAACCTAAGAGCCGGACTTGTACCACGAAATCGATACTGGCCCTGTCCCGTTGATCCATTTGACTTCACTTCTCCTAGGTCTGGAACAGCTCCGATTCTTGGGTCACAACGGCAAATGTCTCTCCGGCAAGCAGTGCGAACTCCCGGCTAATCTCATCATACCGCGTCACTAGGCTTATTTCTGCACCGTTGCGCGTCCACAACTGACCCGACGTGTGCAGAACTCCCAGAGCCTGCCCTTTGGCTTCCGATTCGGAGGAACCGAGCGTTCTCGGCACGAGGAACCAGAAGTCCTTCGATGCGTCAACTCGGCGGTCCGGGCCGCGTCCATCGAGCAACTTCAACGCCAAAGGAAACAGGGAGAACTGATCTTCCTCGATCCCTGAGCCATAGTCGTTGCTGTCATAGATCATTCCGGGCCTCGGATCGAGAAGCACCCCGTGGATCATCGAGATCGAACAGATGGCCGCTAGGATCCGATACACCAGTGTGCGTTCGGTCGTCTTCGGAGTGTGCTTCGGAGACGGCAGCCCGATCACATTCTCGAAGTCTCTCACCGTCTTTCGGATGCCCTGAGTCTGTGCGTAACCCCAACCGTCGCCGCTGGGCCGCGGCTCCCAGGGACCGAAGTTGCCGGGCGTCAGCAAGTGAATGCCGCCGGCTCGGTTGCACAGGATGGCATGCTCACTGTCGATGACGAATTGCAGCGAGTCGTACCAGTGGTGCCAGTCGTGGGCGATTTCGCCGCTGGGATGTCGTCGTGCGGCCTCGGCCAAGAGGTTCCAGCTGATGACGATCCGCTGCATGTAGGCGAGTTCTTCGCGCAGATTCACGGTCAATCAACCTCCACGCCGACGGAGCGCCTCGCGATGGCTCGAATGATCGCCGGAATCGCGATCACGAAGTCGGGGTTTCATTCGTCTTCGGCCAGACCCGGCAAACGATCTCCGCCAGTTCCGATGCCCGGGAATCGATCTGAGCCTCGGTCCATCCGTCGATCGAGGAGATCGGCCGGTTCAGCTGAAGGACGGACTGGTCGGCGATCGCCTTCCGCTTGGTTTCCCACGAACTGTTGGACAGCGAGGCGTTGAACGACCCAGTGACCAGGGTCAGGTTCCCGATCCGGTCGACGTAGGCTCCCCTCCGCTGCTGCGCGAGTTCGATCTCGGCCGGCCCCTTCGCTTCCACGGCCCAGTGGTCCTGCCAACGCTGCGGGAGCAGGTGTTCGATCTGCAGGCGCTGGTAGTCGAAGTCGCCCGGCTCCGCATGGGGGTTCTCCTGCCTCAGGCGATCGTCGATCGTCCCGAGGATGAACCTGAGGCGCTCCTGCGAGAACCAGCCGTAGTACCGGTTGTTGGCGAATGAGGTCTGAATGTCCGCGTCGGACGGCCAGGCCGTCTGCCCTGATCCCGCCGCCAAGGTCGCGATGATGGCCTCCGCGATCGGCTCTCCACGCTCGTGGGCGGATCTCCCCTGTCGCAACACCGTCACGAAGAACTTCGCGTAGCCCCGCGTGTTCGCGCCGACCACCAGGCGTCGGAAGATCCATGACTCCATCGCCAACACCGCCCGCTCGTGGTCGGGTGCGGGCAGCTCGGCTTCCGGGATGGTCCGGAGCCACAGCAGGACCGGTACCGCGGTCTGGATCCTCAGATCGTCGATCCGCCGGTACGGCCGGGCCAGGGCGGGAGGCACGGGATCTCCGTGTCCGGTGATCGCCCGATAGGCCAACGCGTACCGGTGCAGCTCTCGCAGCACGTCGGTGGTCGACCGTTCGGTGCGGTCGAGGTAGCTGCGGACCTCCTTGTAGAGGTGGCCGACGTTCGCCTCGTCGCCGGTGACCGCGGTGAGCCAGGACGAGAGAAGGACATCCCGCCTGCCACGCGCTGCATGGCCGACACCGACGGTCTGTTTCCACCAGTCCTCGTCGAATTGGGACCAGTACAGGTCGTAGAGCTTCTCGAGTTCCTGCTCGTCGGCGAACTCGCCCCGCAGGAAGAGCAGATTCTTCACGAGATCGGCAGCGGTCAGTGGAGTCTGCCGACCGTTCAACACCTCGAAGATCACCTGGGCGTCGTCGTTGTCCTCCAGGTCGATGACCACCAACTTGAACAGGTCCAACAAGGCGTCGACCAGCGCATTGACAGTGTCACCACCGTCGTCCGCGAGCGTTCGTGTGCTGTTGGCGAAGAAGCGCCGCGCCTTGAGATACAGGTGGTCACCGCCGGTGGGCGCGGTGTCGGCCATGGCGATCGGCCACACGTCCCGATCCTTCCGTCGCGGCCAGAGTTTGTGGCGATCGTGATCCTCGTGGATCATCCACTCCGGGTTCTCGATCAGGTTGCGGACCTGGTGCACCCGCTTCGAGTCGAGTTCGATCAGGACGTCCAGCACGCCTCGGACGAGCAGCTGCAGAGTGGTCAGTCGTTGCTGACCATCGATCACCGCGCGAACGTCGAGTCCGCCGGCGGCGGACGGCAGTTGATCACAGACCACGGCACCCAGGAAGTGGGGAGTAACCGAGGCATCGGCCTTGGCGACGGGCTTCCCGGCCGCCAACGCCTGCTCCCGGGCGTCGGACAGCCGCTCGGTCACGACGGTGAGATCGTCGAACAGCAGACGCCACTGTCCTTCCTCGGTCCACTCGTAGTCCCGCTGGAAGGTGGGAATCACGTATCGACGCTCCGGCATCAGGATCTTCTTCAGTTCGTACGTGTTCGCCTGCATCCATACTCCAAATTTAGGTGTCGGACCGAAACTCAGGTCAGCCTGACGATGGTTCCTTCGGTCATCAGTTCGCGGATCTGATCATCCGCCCGCCGCGGTGCCTCACCGCCGCGCACAAGCAGGCCGGCCTCCATCGAGGCGTCGATGCCCGACGCGGTGAGATTGGCGCTGCTGACGAGCATCTCCCGGCGGTCGCCGATCGCGATCTTGGCGTGCATCTTGGCCTTCGGGTTCGGACGGAGCTTCTTGGGCCAGTGCCAGAGCTCGATTCCGGCCAGGTTGGCGAAGGCGGCGGCGGGCTCCGGTCCACTGATCGCGGAGCCGGCGCCCTGGAGGGTCTCCACGACGACCGACACTGCAACACCTCGCTCGAGGGCCCCAGAGAGCGCAGCGATGACCGGTTGGTACGGCTTGGCCGAGTAGGTCATCAGCAGCAGGGACTGCTCGGCCCGGCCGATGACGTCGGCGAGGACCTGGCCCATTCCGCGGATCGGCGCCCCGTGGACGACAGGACCGCCCCAGACGACCTGGACCCATTGCTCCCGCCGGCGGTGTTCGTACCCGACCGCGGCGCCCAGCAGGTAGGCACCGGCTTCGGGCCGGGATCCCGCATACCCGGCGAGCGAATCGACGATCGCGGCGATTCGGACGGGCGCGGTGCCGGACCAGGCCGATGGAATCGGTCCCCCGTCCCGGATCCGTTCGGCGAGCGCGCACAGCTCGTCCCGGGAGGCGCGGCCGAGCGCCTTCTCCACCGCCTGTTCGAATGTGGTCACGGCAACCGGTCGCTGCCGATGAGGGCCAGCTCGGGGCGGCCGACGGGGACGACGAACCGCCGGTCCAGGAAGCGGTTCCCTCGTTCGCACGTCGTCTCGGACACGAAGCCGCAGACGTGGCAGACGGCTGCGTGCAGGAAGTCGTCACCGGGTCCGGGGGCCCGCTCGGCGCACAGGGGGTCGGAGGAGCAGTTGACCGCGTCGGCCAGCGCGCGCCGAAGGATCCGGTCCAGTGCGTCAGGTTCGCCGAGAGCGACCAACCCGCCCAGGGTGCCCTCCGCGTCGGGGACGGCGGTGTAGATCAGGATGCCCTGCCGGGCCTGGTCGGCATCGCCCGCGTAGATCCGTTCGGTGAGACTGGCCGCACTGTAACCGCACTCCAGTGCGATGGCCCGGATCATCATGTGCGACAAAGTGTGCAGCAGGTAGTACCGCGGGCCCGGCCAACCGCGCATAGGGTCGAACGTCGCGGTGATGCGGTCGGAGTAGCGGTTCTTGCGGAACTCACGGTAGGCGGCCGCGTGCGCGTCCTCCTCCGGGGTGCCCCGCAGCCGAGCGGTCCAGGCATCGACCAGGTCCGGTTGAACGCGCAGGAACAGACCCTCCCCGCGGACCTCGCTGGCGGGGACCCAGCTCGGCACGGCGTCGCGGCTGAGGCCGACCCGGACGACCAGGTCGGGATCGTCGGGGTCGGGGGCGTCGAGCCGGGTGAATCCCGTCAGCGCCCGCACCTCGCGCAGTCGCTCGGCGTGGATCACCTCGGAGAACAGCCAGTCCCACCGCCGCGGGATCGCCTCCGCCTCGCGCAGGGTGAAGTCGGTGGTGGCGTCCGGCAGCGGTCGGTTGGTGAAGGCCTCCCACTCGGGTGTCAGCAGATCGGTCTGGGTGAGCGCCGCGTGCGCCGACGCGGGTGGCGCCGACCGGTGCGCCTGCATCGCCGCCCAGATCTCCTCGGGCTTCCACTTCCCCAGCGGGGCGAAGGTCGGCTGGGTCAGCGCGAACTTCAACACGTCGGGGCTGGTGACCGGTTCGAGCGATGGCCACAGCTGCTCGACCATCGCAGCGAGGGCGCTGGCCCCGGTCCGGGGGACCGACAGCGCGGAGAGGGTCGAGCCGAACCACTGGTTGGAGGCGCCGACGACGAGCAGCTTCGTGCCGACGTCGCAGCCGTCCTGTTCGAAGATTCCCAGGTGCGGGTGGCGGGCCCGGCAGCGGGGAAGGTTCTCCTCGCCGCGTCGTCCCAGCGCCTCCCGCATGTTCCGCTGCGCCCCGCAGTTGGTGCACTCAATGTTGACATTGGCACCGAGGTTGCCGGCGAAGTCCTTCATCTTCAGCGTCGGATGGCTGACCTTCGGGCATCCTGTGCCCTTGTGCACGTAGGTGACGTAGGGAAACTCGTCGAGATGACCGTTGATGCAGGCGACCAGGAAGCGGGTGGTGACCGCGAATCGGTTGCGCCGCCCACAGTTCGTGTGCACGAACCGTGCCTCGTCGGGACGACGCGCCTTGCTGTTCTCGAAACCGTAGATGCCCGAGTCGATGCCGGCCAGGGTGTCGCACCTGGTGCAGCGCAGCCACTGCGGGAACGGCTGCACCGGAACACCGATGCGCAACGACGGGTCGCTCGGGTCGTTGTCCGCCGCCGGCATCCAGGGGGCGGGACGCAGCTCCTTGACCTCGGGCCCGCCGACCGCGTTGCGGACCGCGGCCAGCAGTCGCGGCTCGGCGATGGGGCTCCATTCGGGTATCTGGTCGTAGCGCCAGTCGTCGATGCCGCCGACCATGGCGGCGAAGTTCGGCAGGTCGACGATGGCGCCGACACCGCCGGTGAACATCAGGTGGCTGGGTCGGACGGTGCCGACCCGGCGACGGTACTGCTCGGTCATGTCAGGGTCCCGCCTCGCCGAGTTCGTCGCCCGCGCCGGGGTCGTCGTCGTCCCCGGTTCCGTCCGGCGTCGTGGCGTAGGTCCACGCGGGCGCGAACGAGGTGGTGAACATTCCAGATGCGGGCACGAGGAGGTTGATCTCGTTCTCCGTCTCGCGCATCGACCGGCCGACCGTCAGATCGTCCCAGGGCCCCTGTCCCGCCGGGCGGATGAGCCCGACGAGTTGTTGACCCTTGACCTTGCGGGTCTGGTAGCCGAGCCGGGACGACCCGCCCTTCTCCTGGTTCCACCGGTCCTGGAGGGTATCGATCCGGTCCTGCAGATAGTCGCGGGCGTGCGGGTCGCCGGCCCGTTCGGCACGGTTCAGCATGCGGCGGGTGACCGACACTGCGGGATCGTCGCCGAAGGTCACGTCGAAGGCGTCCGGGTTGGCCGAGTAGCTGGGGGCGGCGTGCCGGACGGCGGCGATGTAGGTGGCAGCGGTTGTCCGATCGAGGGAACGGCGGGAGAACGGCGTCACCGACAGCGCTTCTACCCGGCGGTAGAAGCTGGCGTGGTACGGCTCGAAGTCCTCGAAATGGGCTAGGTCGCGGGGGCGGGTCCAGTTGTACAGGGTCACCACCAGGCCGGGTCGGGCGGCGTCGCGGCCCACCCGGGAGGACGCCTGGATGTACTCGGCGGTATTCTTGGGTTGGCCGACGACGAGCATCAGGCCCAGTCGTTGGACGTCGACGCCGACCTGGAGCATGGAGGTGGCCAGGACGACGTCGACGGCTCCGGACGGGCGGGGCATGCTGAAGGTCTCGTCCTTGGCCTTTCGGGCCTGCATCACGGCGTCGAACAGCGCTCGTCGACGTGCGGAGGTGTCCTGCTCGATCAGGAAGGGCTTCTCGAGTTGCTCGAGCACATCGGCGATGTCGCCGGAATTGACGCGACTGGTCAGTTCGGTCAGGCTCAGTGCCGGGTTGAGCCGGGTGAGGCGATCCGAGATGCCGCGGCGGCGTCCGTTGCGTTGAAGGCGGACCGCGACGTCGTCCTCCAGGTAGCGGCGCATCCCGGCGAGTTCCCGGGTGGCGTTGAAATAGCCGACCAGGGTGGCGTAGGCGTCGGCGGCCTCCCCGTGGATGTCGAACAATGTCTGGCCGGCCAGCAGCAGGATCTCGGCGATGCGGATCTCGGCGGACTTGAGCCGCACGCCGTGCGCGCAGATGCCCAAGTAACGGCGTCCGGGGTTGGCCGCGTCGACCGGGACCTCGACGGAGAAGAAGGTGTCGGCGGCGTCCAGCACCTGCGGCGGGAACACCGCGAGGTCCCTGGCGTAGAGGCGACGCACCTGCTCGGCGGCCCGTTTGGTGGTGGCGGTGGAGGCGATGATCTTGGGTCCGGTCCGGTCGCCGCCCGGCAGGGCCCAGGAGGTGAGTTCGTCGACGGCGGACTCGAACAGGCCGACGGTGGTGCCCAGGGCGCCGGAGATCAGGTGCAGTTCGTCCTGGATGATCAGGTCCGGGGGCCGGAGCGGCACCACGGGCACGGATTTCACCGCGGGGTGCCCGCCGGAGGCGTTGTGCCGGTCGGTGCAGCCGATCCGCTCGTCGAGGTCGGGGTGTCGGTAACCGTGCCGGGGACATTCCCGGGTGACCCGACCGAAAAGCATGCCGGCGAAGCCGTACCACGGCAGCTGGGCGAGTTTGTCGACGGTGGCGATCAGCAGGCTGGGTGGGTGCCGGTAGATCTGTTCGTCGACAGTCAGGATGGGCAGTCCGCTGCCGGGGGCGCCGGTGCGGGAGAACGGGCAGGCGTCCCGCCCCTCCCCCTCGGCGCAGTAGAGGATGACCTCCCGGGTGAAGTCCTCCGTGTGCAGGTCGCGGTGGGCGGCCAGTTGGGCGCCGCACCAGGGGCAGCGCAGGGTCTGCAGGACGGAGGTTCGGGAGCCGCGGCCGGTTTCGCGGGCCTCGGCGATGGCCTCGGCGGCCTCCGGGTACCAGTTGGGGGTGACGGAGCCACCGACCCAGAGGCCGATGCCGAAGCGGCGGGTGCCCCAGGTGTCCGGGTCGTCGCGGCGCAGTACCTCGGCGGCGCAGACCAGGGCGGCGGCCCGCTGGAACTGTTGGGCGGTCAGCAGGCGCAGCATGTAGCGCATGAGGACGGCGACTCCGTCCCGGCCGTCGCGGGCGGCGACTCCGGCGCCGAAAGAACCCTGGAGTCGGCGCAGCGCGAAGGTGTAGGCGGTCAGACCGAGGTAGGCCTCGGTCTTGCCGCCGCCGGTGGGGAAGAACAGCAGGTCGACCAGGTCGGACCGGTCGGGGTGACCGGGTTGGGTGAGTCCTGGCAGGTTGAGCAGTACGAACGCCAGCTGGAACGGCCGCCATGAGGCCGCCTCGGGACGCGCGATCCTCCTGTCCGCCAACGCCTGCCGGTGGGAAAGGTCCGGGTCGCGTTCCCGCAGCTGGGATGCCTGGGTGTTCCGGCGCTGCAGCGCCATCGCCCGGTTGGCGAACCCGAACGCCGCCCGGGCCTGAGAATTATCACGCAGGTGATCGATCCCGGCCCGCAACCTGTTGAGCGCGACGTCGGCCCGGCCGAGCGCGTCGGCGCCGGCCTTGACGACCCGATCCGGGATGTCGACGTCCGATTGTTCGTCCAACCATGTCGAGTATCCGGTAACCAGCGGTTGCAGGGCGAGAACCAGATCCGCGGACGGGCCGTCCGACAGCTCGGCGAGGGCGTCCATGGACAGTTCGAGGCCGCGGAGTCGCTCGGGATCGGCGGTGGCCGAGACCTGCGGGACGTCGTGGCTCGGTAGCCAGGTCGTCGACAGTCGGTGCGCGGTTCGCTCTCCCGGGCGCCGATCGACGTGCACGGCCACGTTGTGGCCCGACGCGTGCCGCAGTTGATTGCGGAAGAGCAGGGCCAGATGCTGTTCCTCGGGGTCATCGGAGACGGGGGCTCCGGCCTCGACATCCCCGATCGGTTCGAAGATCGAACTTCCGCCGACCCCGGCGGTGACGACCAGCCCGGCCTGGAACAACCAGGCCAGATCCTTGGGGGTCACGTCCTCGGCCTGCCCGTTCACCAGACTCACCCGCACGATCCGATGCGGACGGCCGCTGCCGTCGTCGTGATCGCGCACCTGCACGCTCAACCAGATACCGAACGGCTCGGACTTGGGGTCCGACAACCAGACCCGGTCATCGCCAACGGTGTGGGTGGCGATCGACCTGACGTGTCGGACAGGTTGCCGCCGCCAAATCCGGACCTTCCGGCCTTCCTCCTGGGTGAATTCGACCTTCTCGTAGGCGCCCCAGGTCGCCTCGACGGCCACCGACGTTACGGACGAATCGATCGCGAAGGATAGCCCCATCGACGACGCCCAGATGCGGCCAAGCGCCTGGGGGGACAGCACATCCGGCAGGTCCGCTTCGCCGTCGGTGTCGCCGCCGGTCTCGGTGTCTGCCTGCCCGGGCTCGACCTCGGCGGGGCGGCCGGGAATCGTTCGGGGGCCCAGCATTCCGATCAGGTACCGGTCCCGCGGACCGGCCGCCCGCGGTGCGAACTCCTCAACTTCGCCGCCCCAGGGACCGAGCAGATCGCGGCTGACAAGCTCGACCATCCCGTCCCGGACCGTCGACCCGGTCGCGGCCTCGAACTCCTGCGGCAGCTGCCACCCCACCGGCGACGTCACCCGAACAACTCTTCTTGCTGCGGTCCGCGAGTGGCCTTCGCCCTTCCCTTCCCTGGCTTCCCCGCCGCCTGTTCTGCTGCGTACCGCACGTGGTTCAACTCCAGAAGTCGATCCAGCATCTCCTGCCGAATCGGAGCCGCGAATGTGTAGCGTACACCATCGCGGCTCTCATGAAACCCGTGTTTCAAGCCGCGGTCCACAAGATCATTCCACCCGTATGCAGCCGCAACAGCTTCATCGATTTTCCTATGGACGTCGCGCAAATTCGATATGTCCGGATCGGAGCAGTCGCCATCGTGCAGAAGATTGTAAAGGGATGTGAGCCCTATAAGGCGACCCTGCTGAATCTTGTCGCGCTCGGACACGAGATGGGCACCAAGGCGCGTCAGCATCTCGGATTGACTAGGTCTCGGGAAGTTCTCGAATCCATTTCCTATCGAGTACTTTAACCTGGTTTCGAGATGCGAACAATACTTCCGAGCCCAGGCGTCATGGATTCCGGAGGACAGGACTGCGAAGTCAGACGGTCTCGCTGAAGGAAAGACATCCAAATTTGCAGAGAAGACCCTCCGAGCATCCGACCACGAGAACGTCAGATGCTTCGTTACCTCGCTGCAGACGAGGACACGGCGCAGGCCGTGCATCGCCCGTACGAGTCCGGGACGCTTTTCAGCATATTGCCAGAATCGCTGCGGCAGAGGCCTTCTGAGTACGAATTGGCCCTCATCGTTTAGCCGTTGTCTTTCGGGCTTGACATCTCTCTCGAGTATCTCCCAAACGGCTTCGAATGTCCTCGCGCGACTCTCGTCCCAGTCGTGGAAATTTATGACCCATCTGCTTGGCCCCCCGTCAACCCGTTGATTTAGGTCTTGGCCATTCAAATACGGGAACAATACTTCTCGATTGCGATCCGAAGTTCGGATCAAGCGATCGGCCTCGTCGGGATCGAGGACGAACCCCATGCCAAGCACTATACTTCCCTGGAACATCAGGTCAGCATTCTCACGGAGCCTGTTCGGCAGTCCAGACACCCGCGATTGCTGTTCAAGCTTGGAAGAAATCCTCCCTACGGAACGAGTGTCCAGAAATCGAGTGGACGATTCCGACATGTTCTCTACACGGGTCGTGCCTACGACACAGTAATGAAGGGCAGCAGATTTTGACGGCCAAGGTTCCCCAGACACGGCGCGGAAGATTTCGTAACCAAGCGCAGCTAATTGATCAAGTCCCGCTCTTCGCGTGGCCCCCTGAGCAAGCGTGTCCGTGGCGATCATGCCAGCGATCCCTGAGGATGAAACAAGCTGATGAACTCGGAGAAGGAAATAGGCAACCAAGTCAGCACTACCACGAATCCCGTCGGCTAACACCTCGACGAGGTGGTCGCGATATGCCGCACCGAGGGTCCCAGTGATTTTTTGACCACCGAGGAACGGCGGGTTTCCGACAATTGCACTGAAGCCGCCGTCGATGAAGACCTCTGGGAATGCGATAGGCCAGTGAAAGGGTTCCCGAGGCATTCCACCCGACGGAAGGCCCGTATCCAGCCAATCGCCGCGCTCGCGTTCGACGCGGTCTTGCGCCGCTTCCCGACCCGAGGCGTATTCCCGCGATGCGGAGACGGCGAGCTTCGAGGCCAGATCGAGTCCGACACGCCCCTTCGAAGCGTTGGCCAAGGTCGCGGCCACCAGAAGATCGGCGTTGGTCGAGATGTTCCAGAGACTCTTGGACAGTTCCTTCAGGAGTTCACGTTTCGCACCGAGTTCGCCGAGGGTACCGCCAGCCATCTCGGCCAGGCGTTGACGTTCCTTGGCGGCCTCCTGCACAAGGCCGCGGATGTCGGAGGTGAGGTCGAGGAGGCCATCCTGATGGATTTCCCGCCCCCGCTTGGGGTCGAGGTGCATGGTCTCGACCTGTTCCAGTGAAGTGATCCCGAGGAGGGAGTCGCCGGTGAGGAGCCGGTCGTCGAGGAAGGTGAAGGGTCGCTGCGGGTCCATCGAGACGAGCCAGAGCGAGAGTTTGGCCATCTCGACGGCCATCGGGTTGATGTCGACGCCGTACAGGCAGTGTTCGATGACCTGGCGTCGTGCCTCGGTGACGACCGGGTCGACCTCGGTGTCGATGGTCGCTGGCTCCTTGACCTTTGCGGTGGCGGCGATCGCCCGGGTGTCGCCCTCCCGGGCCCACGCCTCGACCAGCGCGTTGGCCAGGTAGCGGCAGGCGGCGACGAGGAAGGCGCCGGAGCCCATGGCTATGTCGGCGACGTCGAGCGCGAGGATCTCGGTGCTCGACCGGGGTTTCCACTCCTTCTTGTCGGCGGTCTGCAGCGGACCGGGCGAGTAGATCAGCGGTTCGAGCGCGCCCTGGACAACCTGCTCGGCGAGGAACCTCGGTGTGTAATGAGTTCCGGTAGACGCACGTAAGCCGGATGCGGTCACGTACAGCGCACCCGGGAGGATCACCACCGGTAGGCCGCGCAGGTCGTCGCGGAGCAGGCCCTGGAAGTCCAGCAGGCGGTCGACGAGGTCGGTATCGCCGGCGGTCACCGCGGCGAGCCGGCCCCGCCCGGCGGACTCCTCGGCCGGTTTCGGTGGGAGAATTCGTTTGGCAATCGCCCGGGCGGTGCCGATGCCGCTGGACTTGTAGGTGGCGGCGAGTTCGGCGGCGAAGGCGTCGTCGTCGGCGCTGTCGTCCCACATGGCCTCCAGGTCGGTCAGTCGGACCTCCTCCTCCAGGCCGACCTTGCCGACGAGTCCGACCACGACGTCGTCGGCGCGGTAGGCGTCGAACGACAGCAGGCCCTCGTAGACGTAGCCGATCTGTTCGACGTCCAGGGCCCGGAAGGACAGGGTGCGGGTCTCCCGGTTGATGGTGACCCGCTGGACGGCGGCGAGCATGTGCAGGACGGCCTGGTCGTCGACCCGCACCTCGGAGAGCCAGGGGTGCGCGGCGGGGTCGAAGATCGACCCGTCGTAGGCGTGCAGGGTCAGCTGCGGGTGGTCGATGCCGGCGTAGACGGCGTTGAACAGGGCCAGCAGCCGGTACCAGCCGGTGTGCGAGGACTGCAGGCTCTCCTCCCCCGCCTCGTCGGCCCGCTTCTGCAACTGTTCACCGAGACGCGCCGCCGAGTAAGCGGTCTGGTAGACCGGGCTGTCGGACGGAAGGAGTCGACGTTCCTCCGCGTAGAGCAGGAAGACGATGCGCATCATCACCGTGACCGCGCCGGTGTAGACCTCGGAAGCGGTGGCCTCCAGCCCGGTGCCGCCTGCGTCGACCGTTCGTTGCTCGTCGCGGCCGATGGCCTGTACGAGGAGTTCGACGGCCTGCCGTACCTGGACGCCGAGTTGTTCGGTGACCTCTTCTTGGTTGTCCCCGCTCTCGACCAGCAGGGCGGGCAGCCGCTGGTCGTCGGGCACCCCGAAGAAGCGTCGGCGTTCAAGCATCGACTTGAATGCGCGGACGACGATCCGGTCTGCGGCCTCCCGCCAGGTGATGCTGTCGAACACGGCGGTGGTGGTGACGCCGCCGCGCGGGGCCCAGACCAGGGCCCACCAGCGGCCGTCGGTGACGAGTCCGAGCGGCACGTCCTGTGATCGGCAGAGGAGGGCCAGCCGGTCGGCAGGAGTTGCGGGCCAGTTGTCGTCGGGCACCCGCGCGGTCGGCAACCGGCCGGGTGGGGTCACCATGCCCAGCAGGACCGCGGTGCTGGTCGCCGGATCGCGGAGGGCGAAGCTCGCAACGACCTCGGCGTCGTGCTCGGCGACGGCCACCCTGATGTCCAGTGCGCGGTCGAGCGCGTCACCCCACTGCAGCAGTCCGGTCAGGACCCAGTCGATCCAGACCGCTGGATCGTCCTCGCCGCTTATATGGGCGAGGCTCAGCGCGTGCCGGGTGGGCTTGTCCAGCGCTTCCAGGGTGGGCCAGACGCGACTGAGCACGGGGACGGTGAGGAACGGGCCGGAGATTTCGGTGAGCGCGAGCCAGGCCAGATGTTCGTCGCGGGAGACCGAAACGCCGGCGGGGCGGCGCGGTCGGCCGGTCATCGGGTCACCAGCCGGGTGGGCACGACGAAGATGACCGCGACCGGGAACAGGTGGTCGGCCGGCTGCGCGTAACGGGCGGCGATCCGGCTGATCTCGGCGTCTCGTTCGGCGGGCAGCCGGTCCAGCCGCTCCTCCCAGGACTGCCGATCGCGTCGGAACTGGGCGGCCTCGTTCGGGTCGGCGAGATGACGGGCGAACAGCCCGACCTCGGTCCCCTCGTCGTCGGCCTCGGAGAGTCGCTGACGCAGGGACTTGGCGAAGCTGTCCAGGTTGGTGGTGATGCGGTCCTCCTCGGCCTGGCTACGCCGGTCCAGCAGGTTGCCGACGGTGGTTCGCCGGTTGGCGGCGCGCCGTTCGAGAGCCAGGAACAGTCCCCGTTGGGTGGCGGACCACCCGGCGGCGAGCCGGTTGGTCCACTGGCGAGGG
The DNA here is from genome assembly GCF_000024365.1 of Nakamurella multipartita DSM 44233. Taxonomy (NCBI): domain Bacteria; kingdom Bacillati; phylum Actinomycetota; class Actinomycetes; order Nakamurellales; family Nakamurellaceae; genus Nakamurella; species Nakamurella multipartita. Next base: position 508,158 of record NC_013235.1, on the reverse strand, counting down.
GCGGAGCGCCCCTGCGCGAGCGCGGCGGTGAGCTGGGCGTCGAGCCGGGCGAAGCTCTCCACCCGGGCGAACCGGCCGTCAGGCCGGACCCAGCCGCCGGCGTGCAGCACCTCCTCGTGCAGCCGGGCGCCGTCGCCGCCGACCACGAGGAAGCGGGCGTAGGAAACGGCCAGGGTGTCCTCCAGGCCGGGGTCGTCGCTGAGCACCGCGGCAACCCGGTGCAGGTCGATGTCGGTGCTGGTGACGGCGGCGCGCAACAATCGGGTGGCCCGGGTGACCAGCGGGTGGCCGAGGTGGGCGAACACGACGTCCTCGCGCCGTCGGGCGGCGATCTCGGGGTCGAAGGTGACGGGTCGGCGCTGGTCGGGTCGCAGCGGATGGGGTAGGTCGCGGGTGGTGATCTCCCAGGTGCCGGTCAGCGCGGGCACGTCCCACACCGGGTCCGGGTCGTTCGCGCGGGTCAGCGATTGCTGGTGGGACAGTGCGAGGGCGGTGTCGACGACCCGTTTCAACGACTGCGGGTTCAGGTTGAGCGCCGCGACGCTGTCGGTCAGCTGGTCGTGCAGTCGCTGCACCTGGCCGGCGATGTCGGCGTCGGACGCGACGCGTCCCTTCCGGGTGCGGCGCGGTTCCTCGACCGCGTGGTCCAAGTCGACGTGCTGGCCGAGCATCCGGCGCTGGACGGCGTCGGCCAGAACCGCGTTCACTGCGCCCAGGTCCTCCTCCATGCGGGCGACCTTCTCAGCGACCCGGGCCAGGAACTCCAGGTCGGCCTCGTAGGTGTCGACCGCCCGGCCGAACCCGGTGCCGACGAAGTGGAAGACCTCGGGGTCGAACCTCTGCCCGTACCGGTCGATGCGTCCGATGCGCTGTTCCAGCTTGTTCGGGTTGAACGGGATGTCATAGTTGATCAGCCGGTGGCACTGCCAGTGCAGGTCGATGCCCTCGCTCGCCGCGTCCGTGGCGATCAGGATGCGCACCGGGTCCTCGGTGGGATCCGCCTGGAACGCCTGGCGCAGGTTCTCCCGCTCGACGGGGTTCATGCCGCCGTGCAGGACGCGCACGCCGGCGCCGAGCCCGTCCTGCTGGAGCAGGCGGACCAACCAGTCCTGGGTGTCCCGGTACTCGGTGAAGACGACGACGCGCTCGTTCGTCCAGTCCCGGTCCGGGTGGCACACCGCTCGCAGGTACGTGAGCAGCTCGCTGGCCTTTGCGTCCGGGTTCGGCGTGTGCGCCTCAGCCCAGAGTCGCAACCGTTCGAGCAGCTCCAGTTCGGTGTCAGATGGTCCGCCCTGCAGGACGGTGGCCCGGCGGACGGCGTCGTCCTCCTCGTCGGCCATGTCCTCGTCGTCGAGATCGGCGATGTCGCCGAGGAAGTCGTCCATCCAGGCGGGCTCGGCATCGCTGCTGGCGGACGGTGATCCGGCGAGTTGGTTCTCCCGGTACACGGCGACGGTGCGGCCGAAGGCCGCCGGGGAGGAGAACAGCCGCTTCTTGAACAGCAGGGTGACCAGGTCGGCCGCCCGCCGGCCGCGCCGGTTGGTCTTCAGCCGGATGCCCCGGGCCGCCGCGAACTCGGTGAGCAGCGCGTGACCCTGCCGCTCGTCCTCCGGGTACTGCACTGGGAGCGGCTCGGTCCGGCGTTGCCGGAACCGTTTGGAACCGTCGGGCTCGAGAATCTCCGTCTTCAGGCGGCGGATCACGACCTCCCGCTGCGCCTGCCGGTCCGGGGGCACGCCACGGGCGAACCGCTGGTTGTCCACCAGCTCCAGCAGAGCCTCGAACGACTCTGGGTAGCCGTTGTGCGGGGTCGCCGTCAGGAACAGCCGGTGTTCGAAGTGGGGTGCCAGCCGACGGATCAGCTTGGTCTGCTGGGAGTCGACCGCGTACCGCTGCTTCGGTGCGGCCGGCGCGACGTGATGGGCCTCGTCGAGGATCAGCAGGTCGAACTCGCGGGTGTCCGCCGGACCCTCGACCGGCAGCACCTCGTCGAGCAACCGCTGTCCGCGCGGCGACCGCAGCCACGGAAGAGAGACGATCGTCAACGGGTAGACCCGGAACGGGTTGGCCGCCGAGCCGTGGGTGCGTCGGAGGACCGCACACTGCTCCGAGTTGACCACGGTGAACTCACGGCCGAACTTCTCGGCCATCTCCTGACGCCATTTGACGGTCAGGCCGGCCGGGCAGATCACCATGATGCGCCTGGCCCGTTGCCGCAGCAGCAGCTCGACGGCGACCAGGCCCGCCTCGATCGTCTTGCCGAGGCCGACGTCATCGGCCAGCAGCAGGTTCACCCTGGGGGCGGTGAGCGCCCGGGCCACCGGCTCCAATTGGTAGTCCTCCACCCGGACCCCCGACCGGAACGGGGCCTGCAGCGCGTTGACGTCGGCGCTGGCCACTGCGCCCCAGCGGACAGCGTCCAAGAACGCGGCCAGCCGCTGCGGCTGGTCGAATCCCTCGTTCGGGTCGGGGAGAGAGCTGGTCGGCAGCACCCGGGCGTCCGGTTCGACCTCCCAGATCACCGAGAGCGCCTCGTTGAACCGGTCGTCCTCGACGGACTGCAGCTCCACCAGGGTCGACGTGGGGCGGCCACCGCTGCCGGCGGACGAGAACGGCACAACGTCGCTGATCACCCACCGCAGGCCCCGCACCTGGACCACACGTCCCGAAGCGAGCTCGTTCTTGACGTCGGTCGTCGTCGTCATCGCACCCCCATTGGCCTCCCACCGTCCAAGCTTGATCAGATCACAGGACCGTTGGTGCTGCATCCGGGGCCCGGCTATTCATTGCACTCCAGATGCGAATGCGGGACAAGATCCGATCTCGAAGCGAGTCACATTGGAGTCTCCGAATCGAACACTCGCTGCCTGCCGTAGGGAATCGCAGCTGTTGACGACTCTGCAATTAGTATAGAGAGGGTGGGAGTTCCAGAGGCACCGCAAATGTCCCGGCCAATTGTCCAGTTAACAAACCCGCTGTCGACGCAACGCGTCGAGGAAGCGCTGACCTCTACTCTTGACAGTACCGTGATGCGTCCAGGGGTACTGCGTTGCTGCAGAACCGGCGCACCTGTTGTCGATGGCGGACCGGTAACCGGCGGTCGGGCATTGAGGATGCGACGCCCCCATACACCCCCCGCTCGATTTTGTTGGGGCAGCGGCGGGTTGGACGACGTGCTCAGCAGCAACAAGCGCAGTGCGCCTCGATGCAAATGGACTCGTCCGCAATGGCATCGCGGGGCATCGCCGGCAAAGGTGCCCGGCATTATCAACTGATGCTGGGAGAGGCTTGACCTGGGCTTTCGACTGCTAGGTCACCAGGCGGGATCGGCTCTTCAGCGTTCATACCGACAGGTCAACTCCCTGCCCTGGAGATGTGGAGACAAAGTTGTTCTGATCAGGGACTCGTCCTCGGGCGACAGGTATCTGCGCTGCTGTGCGAGCAAGCACTATAGTGGCTCTGGGGCCCGTCGCTGTCATGTCCGCGTTGGCGTCGCGTCGTCGCATATGCGTTTGGGGGCCTGGCGGGCTCAAGCTGGGGAATCGACGGTCAAGGTGCATGCAACTCAGGAGGAAGGACCCGGGTGGGTCGACCGAACCATGGTCGACAATATGGGTTTGTTCCCGCTCGCTGTGGAGCGCTACCTCAACCGTGCGGTCGCCATCCACGCCCCAGGGGTTACGACCGTGACCAACGCTGCGCGCTACTACGCTCTGCACGGACTGGTCGCCTCCGAGGCGGTCACTCGGGGTCTCTCGAATTCTGAGGCACAGCACCTGCTCAGAAGGTGCGAAGTAGTCCTTGGAATGGCCACGATTGCCCATCAAGATGCCGACGACCATGATCGGCGGTGGTCGCCGGATGCGCATGGTGGCGACTACCTGCGCCGGGTCGTGAGAACCGGCCCGGTCGAGCTGACCGCGGCCGCCGGTGACGATGGGTCCTCCTACGCTCGGGCCAAGTGGGGGTTCTGGGGGCCGTACCGCGGGTCCGAGATGACCCTGCAGGTGTTGAGCACGGATTCATTGACCCCCGGGCCGGCCTATCGCGATGCGGAAACCAGGGCCGTGCTCGGCCCGATACTCGAGATCGCAGCCAGTGCGACCGCCCTGGCGAGGTCAGACTTTGTCGGTCTGGAGCACTTGTGCCTTTGTCAGACGAACTTGGGGCAGGACGCTGCGTGGCTGTCGCACCGGTTCGCCGGTGACATCGTTGCGGGTGGTGTGGCAGGCGTCCTGGGCCAGACCATGCGCATCATCGCCAGCGCGATCACGACTACCGCCATCAACTCAGAAGACGATGTCGCCGATTTCATTCGATACGACCATCGACTACTTACGCACCCCCGACTCGTCGGCCACGACGCGACCCGCCGGTGGCGAGGCATCACGCTGCGCCACCAGTCCGTGAGGGCCTGGCGATACCTATGGGAGCAAATCTGTGGCCACATCGAGGCAAAGGGCGCGATCTTCTTGGACGAACTGCGGCACTGGTTCATGGACGCCGCGCCTGATGCATCGGTCGACTCGTTCGTCGCCTCCCTGCCAGCGACGAGCAATACGAACGGACAGCCACTCCCGGCCGAGAGTCATGCCACCAACGTTTCGCAAGACATTGTCATCCAATGCCTGTCGGTGCTGGCGCTTGGCGCGCGGCGACTCCGCGAGCTTGACGGTCTCGAACTCCTCGGCTTCCAAGGCGAACCACATGCGGCCGCCGCGGTTGAAGAGCTGTCACCGCACTGGATGGCTGCCAGTCTCAACTCATGGGCCGACCGGCCCATGACGGAGTTCTACGGCCACCTGCTCGACGTGCTGCTGAATCGCTCCCAGCGGGTCGCAATGCGCAAATCCACGTTCGACACCAAGACCGGGCGGTTCGTCTTCCCAGCCCGCATCCACATACGCGACGGCATCGCCTTCAGCGTCTTCCCGGAGCGCGCCCGCCCACCGGTGTTGCGGATCGAGCGCCTGATGTTCATGGGCGAGCAAGTCGGCCTGTTCGCCCGCGACAATGATGGGCGATGGCAGCTTGGGGACCGCGGTGAGCTGGTTGCCTGACAGGCTGGTGCCTGACGGCCCGACGCATGCGGCGGTCGGCGCCCATGTGGGTGGGGCCAACCTGTACGCAGCTCTTTACGCTGAGTCGATTCAAGACGACCGACAGGCACGTGAGGCCCTGTTCCTAACATTCAATGTCGATCTGGGTTTCTTCGAGCAGCGAGTGTTGGGGCTGTGCCGGGGTGCGGGTGCCGCGGTCACCGTGGTTGCCGACGCCTCGATCTACGCTCCGGACGTGCGCGCGGTGCACGGTGCGGGCACCTCCTATATCGTCGGCTTGGCGTCGATGCGCGGGGCGTTCCATCCCAAACTTGCGATCCTCGTTGGCCCGGAGCGGGCAGTGATCGGAATCGGGTCCGGCAATGTGACCGTCGGGGGTTGGCACGGCAACGACGAGATTTTCTGTGTACTGCGAGCAAGCGTCGTAGACGGTGTTCCGGCGGCTGTGGGTGCCCTGGCCGGGTTCCTGGACAGACTCCCCGAAGTCGTGGACATGGCGCCGTCAGCGGCCATCGCGACCCGACGAACCAGCGCAGAGTTGGCCACGCTGGCATCTCGAGGCCGCCCACTGTCGACGGGGCCCCGGCTGGTATCGACCCTCGACCGACCACTCATCGATCAGCTACCCGCGGGAAAGGTCTCCACGCTGGCGTTGTACGCCCCATTCCATGACCCACGCGGTCAGGCGCTGGCCGCCCTTCTCGCACGCTACGCCCCTGATGAAGTCCGAATCGGCGTGCAACCGAAGAGCACGGTGATCCACCCTGCTGCACTCGTTGATGTTGCGGCAGCCGCCGGCGTCAAGCTCACATTCCATCAGCTCGAGGATGTCCCGTACCGCCATGGGAAACTCATCCAGGCTTCCGACCAAGATGGCATCGCCTGGTCCCTGACGGGCAGCGCGAACCTGTCCGCGGCCGCGTTGCTAGGCGCTGTGGGTCAGGGCGGGAACTGCGAACTCGGCCTGGTGACCGAGAGGAGTGCCGCCCTCTACCCGCCCGCTGTGGGCGAGCTGGGCCACCACGAGATTGAACCGCGCACTATCGGCCCGGCTTCGATCGAGGGAGCACCACCCGCGTCGTCGAGCGCGTCCCACTTGCTCGAGGCGGCCGTGGAGGGAGCACAGGTCCGGCTGTCATTGAGCCGCGCTGCGCGTGAACCGCTCGTGGTGGAGGCAAGTGCCTACGAAGACCTCCCGCACAACTACCGCGGGTGGGCCGTTATCCCGGCCGACCAGCAGCAGGTGCGCGTGGCGCGCCCCGAATGGCTCACCGCGGGATCCCGGATCCGGCTAGGTAGATCGCCCGGCGGGTCACCCCGCGACGTATTCCTGCTCGACCCCGCTTTGGCGTTGCGTCGGGTGCAACCCGGAAGCAGTCAATCCAACACCGCGCTCCAGCCGTTCGACATCTTTGCGGATCCGGGCCAGGCCGAACGCTGGATGGCCGGCATGTACAAGCTGCTTGCCAGCCAGCGCATCACCCAGACCTCCCGCCCGAGGGGAGCCTCCACGAAGTCGGTCAACCAGTCTGAGGTCAGGATTCCCGCCACAACCGGTTGGAGAACGTGGGACGACCCAGACGAGTGGGCTCGGTACTCAGAAAACGCCGCTATCCGACTCGGTGAACCGTTGTACCGGCTCGGACTCGGAGGACTGCCGCGCCTGAAGGCGAAAGCAGACACCGCTGAGCTGCCCGGCGGCCGCCCAATCTGGGATGATCGGATTAGCGGGTCTTCGGACTTGATAGGGCTCCGGGCCTCCGACCTGCGGCGGCGTGTCGGGTGAGATGAGGGCTCGTGGCCTTCGAAACTGGTTGTTCTCTACGCAACCTGCCGAAGGACCACGAGCATGGACCAGAGTAGTTCGCTGCTGTTGGACATCGACGGGCTGGTCGTCGACCAGGTCGTCCGCGACGACGTCGGCCGACGGGTCGTGCACTGCTCGACCGACCCGCAGCTGGCCGGCTGGTGCCCGGAGTGCGGTGAGCAGTCGAGGTCGCCGAAGGCGTGGGTGACGACCCGCCCGCGGGACGTCCGGCTGGGCGAGGATCGGCCGATCCTGTTGTGGCGCAAACGCAAATGGCGCTGCCAGGTCGACGGCTGCGAGCGGAAGGTGTTCACCGAGTGCCTGCCCGAGCAGATCCCCGCCCGGGCCCGGATCACCACCCGGGCCCGCCGACTGGCGGCCGAGGCGATCGGCGACCACACCCGGCCGGTGTCCGGTGTGGCGGCCGAATTCGGCATGGACTGGCGCGTTGCGCACGACGCGTTCGTCGCGCACGCCGCGCAGGTGTTGCCCGAGCAGCCGCCGCCGGTGACCGTGCTGGGCGTCGACGAGACCCGCCGCGGCAAGGCCCACTACGAGACCGACCCCACCACCGGGGCGAAGACCTGGGTGGACCGCTTCGACACCGGCCTGGTCGATCTGAGCGGCAACGGCGGGCTGTTCGCGCAGGTCAACGGCCGCACCAGCAAGGTCCTCATCGAGTGGCTGCAGGCGCAGGACCCGGACTGGCTCGCCAACATCACCCACATCTCGATGGACACCAGCGCGACCTACGCCCGGGCCGCCCGGCTGGCCCTGCCCGATGCTGTCGTGGTCGTGGACCGGTTCCATCTGTCCGCCCTGGCCAACAAGGCGGTCACCGACTACCGGCGGGAGTTGGCCTGGGCGCTGCGTGGCCGGCGGGGCCGCAAGAGCGACCCGGAGTGGGCGCAACGGAACCGGCTGCTGCGGGCCGCGGAGTCCCTGACCGACGACGAGCTGGCCAAGGTGCAGGATGCGATGCGTCGGGCGGACCCGTCCGGCGGCCTTGAGAAGTGCTGGCAGGGCAAGGAACTGCTCCGCAAGCTGCTCAAGCTGGCTGGCACGAACCCGGACCGCGGACGGATCTTCAACGCGCTGACCGCGTTCTATCTGCATTGCGCCGACTCCGGGGTCGCGCAGCTGCGGCGGCTGGCGTGGACGGTGCACGCCTGGCAGAACTCGATCATCGCCGGGCTGCACACCGGGATCAGCAACGGCCGCACCGAGGGCTACAACCGGATCGTCAAACACATCGGCCGGATCGCCTTCGGCTTCCGCAACCAGGACAACCAGAAGCGCCGGGTACGCTACGCCTGCACCCGGAAATCCCGGGCGTCAACCAGCCACGCGAAGCCCTGCTAACTCTGAAGAGCCGGATTAGCGAGGCGGACGACGAGGACTTCGACGACGAACACTCGGCTGAAGAGATCGCCGAAATAGAGGACGCCCCCAACGACTGGTCTGCCGCGAGGCGAAAGCGAGAAGCTCACGAGAAGACCCGATACCGGACCTGGCTCGCATGTCTCGTCAGCGACATCGACGAGGCGCCCGCTATAGACAGGTCCGCACGTGTCGGACTGCTGCTGTTGTCCACCAAGCTCGACCTGTGGGAAGGAGCTACGGGTCCCAAGGGCTGGTTCGACCTATTGGCTCGGGCCGCGGTCGCGTTGCCAGGTGACGCCGCCCCGCTCAAACTGGTCCCCCAACTCGCATCCTTGGCGCAAGTGTGCCTGTTTCGACTCGCAGACGCCGCACCTCCCGACGGCAGAGGGGCAGATGGCAGGACGTACGCCAGAACCGTGGCCGCGTTGCGAGAGTTCCTGCGCGCGGCCGATCCCACGCTCGTCACGGACAACACCGAGGCGCTCAACACCGACCCGCGACTGTCCGTCACCGGCGACGAAGTCTGGGATCACGCCGCACGCTTGATTGTCCCCGACCCCGTCAGGGACGCAATCCTTATGCTCGAGCGTACGTTTCCTGATATCGACGTGCTCAATGCCGGACCCACACGGTTTGACCTCAGCGGTCGATTCTCCAACCCCAGCCGAGCCGCCGCGGATGCCCTCGTACGGCTCGAGGCCTTCCCCTCGATCTGCGTGGTGGCGCGTGGTAGGGAGAACCGAGTTGCCGCACTCGCCCGGCACCAAAATGTGCTGCTCTGGATCGAGCTCAGGCCCAACCACAACGTCTGGTACCGCACCTACCGGCTTACCGGCATGCGTAACGCCCTCGGCATCGTGAACGACAATGAAACCGCGCGCGCGGCCCGGCTGAGCGAGCCGCCTTGGACCGTCGTTCCTCAGAGTGCCCGGTCTGTTCTTCACGCATTGCGACTGGACGAACAGGAGTTTCGCGACTGGCAGTTTGCCGATAAAGGAGCACGCTATTAACGAGCCGCCGCGGTATGATCTGAATGAACAGAGAGCACCTTCACGCTCAATGCAGCCGTGACGAACTGATCCCAGGCGAGCAGATCGTTTTCGAAACAGCATCCTCCGATGATCGCCTGGAGTCCAGACCAATGTTCGGGACGAAAGCGCTTGGTGTTCAATGGTCGGGTTGCTGTTGTCAATTGATTCGACAGCGACCACGTGAATGCGGGACGGACCGGTCGGCGTCGCACCGCGGCCGGGCCACCAGATTGCGAGATTGCGACGACTCTTCTTGTCGCACCGCGGCCGGGCCACCAGATTGCGAGATTGCGACGACTCTTCTTGCGCCACGCATCGGCGGGGCAACCACCCCGCTACTGCCGTGATGATTGGACGATTCGGGACCTTCTGCGAGCACCGTGCGGTCCGGGCGGGCGGGTTCGCCGGTATTCGAGAAACTCGAGGACCGCGCTTGGGTGTCGCCCCCCCGGCTTTCGAATGTCATCCAGCTGGTGGATCGGTAGGCCGTGCTGGGCGGTAGCCCGCCTCCGCGAGCCACGCCCGGGCCCGTCCACGCTGCCGGTCGTCGGCGTACCCTTACCACCTGTCGAGTTCGCCCGGCCAACGGGCCAGCACGTCCTTGAACCGGCGGAACGCCCCACGACCTTCGATCGCGATGCCCAACCGATCGGCGCGGCCGGTGTCGTCGATCGTGCCGATGAACTGCACCATGTCGTGATACCCGGCGCGGGAACCCTCGCAATGCACCCACAGCCACCGTTCAGCGTCGTCGGACCCGTCCTCGTCCTCTTCGCCGGTCTCCCGGGCGTAGTCGATCGCCGCCTGCGGCCACACCTGACCCGTCAGCCGATCCACCCGGCCGCCACCGAACGTCGGGTCGCCCTCGAGCACTCCGGCCAGCTCCTCCAGATCCACCGGCAACGGCCGCAGCAGCGGCGTCGGGCCGGTTCCGAGCAGGGCACCAAGCTGATCAGCCAGCTCCTCGTCGCCGTCCCAGCCACGCTGCCTCAATGCCTGCGCGCAGCCACCGGCCAGATCGGCCGCACCCTGGGTCTGCAGGGCAAGGGCAACGACCAGACCGTCACCGATCAACTGGAGAGCATCCCCGGCAGAAGCCCACCGCCGATCAGGGCGACGACCGCGGGACCGGCGCCGCGGTACACCGCCCCCTGCAACTCGGATCGGAATTCGGGAGCCCGCACGACCCAATTCTGCGCGCAACGGGATGGTGACCGGGGAGTGCGACCGCCCCGTCCACCGGCTTGGTGCGCGGGAGTCGACGACAAATTGCTGAAATCACCGGCCGACCCACCATGCCGTCCTAGCGCTGGTCGGACCCCCGGATCCGCGAACCCAGTCGGCACCCGCATTCGTCACGGCCAGATGAGCGACCACAATCCAACCCGTCGCACGCAACACGCCGAGCCAGCGAACCCGAGCCACCAGATCGACCACGGCCAGACACTGACTCAGGCCCGCACGGCGTCCGACGGCCATCTCCACCACGCGGCTCCAGGCCGCCCGACGACGAGGGCCGCCCGGTCACAGCGAGCCCAACAAGATCAAGATCACAGACACACCTCTGGCATCCCAGGCCTGACGGCTTGAGCCAAGATCGTTAGCTCGCGGGCCCGGACCGCATGGACGGGCGTGGTGATGAGCCTGTCGCGGATGGCGTCGGTCGATTACTTGATCGATCACGTCGCCGCCGGCGACGGCCGCGGAGATGACCCTACCGCGTCGCCGTTGACGCGGTACTACACGGCCCAGGGCTACCCACCGGGCACCTGGTTGGGGTCCGGGATAGCCGCGCTCGGCGTGGCCGACCGGGCGGGTTCCGAGGTCAGCGAGGCGCAGCTCCGCGAGTTGTTCGAGGGCGCCCGCAACCCGTTCACCGGTGAGCGGCTGGGCCGGCCACCCGTGAGGTACCCGACCCGGCAGGAGCGGATCGACCTCCGCGTCGGCAAGCTCCCCGACACCCTCACCGCGGAGGCGCGGACGGCGCTGGTCGAGAAGATCGCCGCGGAGGAGAAGGAGACCAAGACCCGGACCGCGGTCGCCGGGTTCGACCTGACGTTCAGCGTGCCGAAGTCGGTGTCCGCGTTGTGGGCGCTCGCACCCGCCCCGGTGCAGGAGCAGCTGTACCTGGCCCACCGGGCCGCGCTCGCCGCCACCCTGGAGTTGATCGAGGGCGAGGCAGTGTTCACCCGCCTCGGCCACAACGGCGTCCGCCGGGTCCGCACCACCGGTCTGGTCGCGGCCGCGTTCGATCACTGGGACTCCCGCAAGGGCGACCCGCAGCTGCACACCCACGTCACGGTCGCCAACCGGGTCCAGGGCCCGGACGGCCGGTGGCGGACCCTGGACTCGGCCACCCTGCACCAGGCGACCGTCGCCTACTCCGAGACCTACGACCTGCTGCTGGCCGACGAAATCACCCGCCGCACCGGGCTGACCTGGGACCGCCGGGAACGGCAGGCGGGCAGCAACCGCCGGATCGGCCGGGAGCTGTCCCCGGTGCCGGACGCGTTGATCGCCGCCTACTCGCAGCGGTCCGCGGACATCGAGGCCGCGGTCGACACCGCGATCGGCCGGGTCGTGCTGCGCACCGGCCGCCGACCCGACGTCAACGCGATCAACCGGATCCGGCAACACCTGACCCTGGCCACCCGGGACCGCAAGCAGGCCCCGAACCTGGCCGAGTCGGTGCAGCAGTGGCGGGCCACCGCCGAGCACGTCCTTGACCGGACCCCACCGATTGGGCCGCCGCCGCCACGGCCACCGGTCAGGCGGGCCCGCTGCTTGGCCCGGCCGACCTGGACGACGTCGAGACCGAGGCGGTCGCGCTGTGCGTCGTCGACGCCGTCGCAGCGTCCCGGCCGACGTGGACCCGGTGGAACCTGACCGCGGAGACGATGCGGCACCTCGCCGGCCGAGGCCTGCAGTTCGCCACCCCCGGCGACGCGATCCAGGTGCGGGATCGGGTGGTGGCCGCCGCGCAGCGGCTGTCCGTCGCGCTGACCCCACCCGAACTCGCCCCAACCCCGTCGGTCCTGCGTGAAGCCGACGGCACCGGCCCGTTCACCCCGCCCGAGGTGTTCACCTCGACTGCGGTGCTGGCCGCGGAGGACCGGCTGCTGAGGCTCGCCCAGGACCGGTCCGGGCCGGCCGTCCACCCCGACCGCGCCGCCCGGGTCGCCGACCAGGACCTCCCCGGCCGGGACCACCCGCTGGCCGCGGAGGATCAGCGACCAGCCGCGCTGCAGATCGTGACCTCGGGCCGGGTGGTGGATGTGCTGGTCGGGTCGGCCGGCACCGGCAAGACGACCACCATGGCCGGCGTCCGCGCCATTTGGGAGGCGCAGCACGGCCCGCGCAGCGTCGTGGGGCTGGCCCCGTCCGCGATGGCCGCCCAGGTCTTGGCCGCCGACCTGGCCGTTCTCACCGACAACACCGCCCAGTGGATCGCCCAGCAGGACCAGCAGACCCGGCGGGAACACCGGATCCGCCTGCTCACCGAGGCGATCACCCGGGCCGAGAACCCGGCACGGATCCACGGTCTGCGGGCCGCCCTGGACCGGGTGCGGGCCGAGTACGACCGGTGGCGGCTGCACCCCGGGCAGCTGCTCATCGTCGATGAGGCCGGCATGACCGGAACCTTCACCCTGGCCCGACTCGCGCAGCAGGCCGCCGACGCCGACGCGAAACTGCTGCTCGTCGGCGACCCCAGCCAACTGTCCGCGGTCGAGACCGGCGGCGCGTTCGGCCTGCTCACCTGCCGGCATCCGGACCCGCCGACGCTGACCCAGGTCCGCCGGTTCGTGGACCCGGATGGCACCCGCCGCGTCTGGGAAGAAGACGCGGCCGACCGGCTCCGCGTCGGCGACCCCACCGCCCTGGCCGACTACGCCGACCACGACCGGATCCACTCCGGCGAGCAGGACCAGATGACCGACGCCGCCTACTCCGCCTGGTCCGCCGACGTCCGGGCCGGCCGCAGCAGCGTCCTCATCGCGGCCGATAACGACACCGTCGCCGAGCTGAACCGTCGCGCCCAATCCGACCTGATCAGCGCCGGCCTCGTCGACAGCGCGACCGTCCCGGTCCGCAACGGCCTGTCCGCCGGGCGCGGCGACGTCATCGTCACCCGCCGGATCGACCGCACCCAACCCGACGGCACCACTCCCACCACCCCCACGGGTGACGGCGGCCGGCTGGGTGAAGGGTTCGTTCGCAACGGTCAACGGTGGCAGGTACACCGCGCCCACCTGGACGGGTCGCTGACCGTCCGCCTCCTCGGCAGCGACCATCCCGGCCCGGTACCCGTCACTCTGACCGCCGGCTACGTCCGTGAGCACGTCGACCTGGGCTACGCGACCACCGCGCACCGGGCCCAGGGCCTGACCGTCGACACCGCCCACGTGCTGGCCGACGCGCTGACCCAGCGCGAACCGTTCTACGTCGCGATGACCCGCGGCCGCCTGGCCAACCACGCCTACCTGGTCCTGGACCCGGCCACCACGCTGCGGGACCGGCTGGGCCATCCCGTCGGCGGCCCCGCCGACCAGGACGCCTACACCACCGCGCAGGTCGCCGACGCCATCACCGCGCACACGGGCGCCGCGACGTCCGCGCACGAGACGATCCAGGCCGTGCAGGAGCGGGCCGTGTCCATCGGGCAGCTCGCCGACGAGGCCGACGCCATCGCCGGTTACGCCCACGACCAGGCCGCCGCCGAACTGCTCCTGACGGTCCTGGGTGACACCCCCGCAGTCCGCCGCATCCTCGACGACGACCATTTCCCCGACCTGGTCCTGGCAATCCGCCACGCCCATTCCACCGGGATGGACCTGCACCGGCAATTGCCGGTCATCGTCGGTGCCCGCCGGCCGGACACGCTCACCGCGCAGACCCTCACCACCGCCATTCGCACCCAGCTGCGCACCCGCCCCGGTGGCCGCGGTCCGGTATTAGTGGCGGGCATTGTTGTCGATGCCACCGCCGGATTGTCGGATCCGGAACTGGTCGATGGCATCCGCAAACGGTACGAATTGATCGAACAACGCGCCGACCAACTCGCCGGCGACGCGATCAATTCCGGCGAACAATGGACCCGAGCCATTCCGGAGTCAATTCCCGACGATCGGCGATATGCCGTGGTTCGCATTCTCGCGGCGTATCGGGAACGCTGGGGCATTTTCGGTCCCGAACCATTGGGCCGTCAGCCCGGCCAATCAGCGAATCCGTCGCACCATGCGGACCACCGACGTTTGACCGAAATGCTTCGCCGGCTGGCCATTGATTCCCGACGGCAAGCGCCGGCCGAGTTCGAACAATCCCCCAGGACGCCGGGCCGGACGCTGTAAAAGCAAGCCAGTATGCCCGGCAGAGAACACGGCCCGGCCGGGCGGTAGGCCGGGATAGCTCATCCGGTCGGGCGGCATTCATCGGTGGCGTGTCAATGCACGCCGGCGGGCCGGGACGCCGAATGGCCAACGGCGCCGGCCCCGCACCCGCCCATCCCGGCAGAGTTGGGAGAATGTCATGTCCGCACGGATCACCATCGAGGGCAACCTCACCGCCGATCCCGATTTCGGGGTCAGCAACGCCGGCACCAGCTGGGCCCGCCTGCGGGTCGCCAGCCACGACCGGGTCAAGCGCAACGGCGTATGGACCTCCACCGACCCCGAGTTCTTCAACGTCAGCCTGTTCGGTCGGGCCGCCGAGGACGCCGGCGACACCCTGCACAAGGGCGACCGGGTCACCGTCGAAGGACGCCCGGAACTGGAACTGTTCGACCGCCGCGACGGCTCCACCGGCGCCATCGTCAAGGTCTACGCCCGCACCGTCACCCTCACCATCAACGACGAGTCGCCCGCGGTCGGCAGCGGACGGGATGTCGCCGCGGACACGACGCCGACGATCCACCACACCAGCGAGGCGACGATGGTTGTCGGTGTGGGGCGGACCGCCACCGCGTTGCACCGCACCCTGAAGGACCACGGCTTCCGCTGGACCGCGGCGACCACGAGCTGGAACCTGCCCACCGACATGGACGTGCACACCCGCACCGCCCGGGTCAGCGACGTCGTCTCCGTCGTCCGGGAGAACGGCCGCGACATCCCCGTCGTCAACGACCCCGCCCCAGCTGCCGCGCCGGCGATGGCGGTTCCGACGGCCGGGGTCGCGCCCTCCCCTGTTCTGGATCCGGCGCCGGCGAACGGGAGGTCCCTGTGAACGCCGCACCCGTCGACGACGTCGACCACAACGAGCACTTCACCGCCCACGTCCTGCAGTCGCTCCGCGAGGACTTTCGGCTCCGCGCCGACGAGGCCCGGCTGGCGTTCGACCGATACCTGCAACGGCAGACCCGAAGGGCCACCCCGGACGAGGCCGCCTACGACGCGTACCGGTGGTGGACGCCCACCGTCGAACCATCCGTGGTCCTGGCCCGGGAGGCCGAGCAACGCGCCCACGCCCAGAGCGCCGGCGACCAGGTCCCCGACCGCGCCGAGCCGGGACCGGTGGAATCCGTCCCGGTCGGTGACGACGCCGACGTCACCCGCGCCGATGCCGTCGAGACCGACCTGGCGGCCGCGGAGGCGGCACTGTCCCTGATCAGGGGTCAGGGCCAACGACGCGGATTCACCGGCGAACACGTCGAACTCGCCGGCCACGTCAAACAGGTCCTGGACGAGTCGGCCGTGTGGGACACGATCACCCCGGACGACCAACCCGACCCGGCCGGCCTCGAACCGGCCCTGCGGCCGGAGACCGTGCGGCCCGGCGACGACTGGGACGACATCATCGCCCTGGACGCCTCGTTCGCCGGCCGAACCGTCACCGTCCTGCGGCCGCCCGGGCAGATCGGCCCGTTCAGCTACGTCTTCCTTGCCGACACCCCAGGCACCCGCTTCACCAAGCAGGGCGCCGACACCGGCACGCTCGGCATGATCGCGGCCGGCGACGGGGAACCCGACCCCGCCCGCTCCGCCGAGTACGACGATCTCGGCCAGCAGGTTCGCCGGCACCTCATCGGCTTGGTCGACGCCGTCGCCGAAGCCCGCGAACAGGGCCAGGAACAAGAAGGTCGGCGGCTGCACGCCGCCCAGACCGGCCTCGGCGGCGTCGCCGAAGCCGCCTACCAGCGCCCGCAGCCGGCCCGCGGGACCAGCCGGTGAGCCAACCTGCGCTCGACCCGAGCATGTTCGGGGGTCAGCCCGGCACACCACCCGTCCCGATGGTGGTGTGCTGGGACGACCTCGACCCCAGCACCTACGCCCACCAGCTGACCGAACTGACCGACTGGATCAGCTGGCTCCGCGCCACCTACCGGATCCCGGCCACCGTCCTCCCGCCCTGCTGGTTCACCCACCCCGGCCTCCGCGAAGATATCGGCCACCTGTGGACCGGGTGGCTGCTCACCCGACACCCCGACGCCGGCGTCGGCATGATCGGCCTCGACTGGGACCAACGCCGGGAGGCCGCCATCAGCCGGCTCCGCGAGGCCACCGCCATCACCGGCTGCACCGCCACCCGCCACCAGGCCGAACCAGAACCCCCACCCGCGATGTCGGCGTCCGCCGAGCAACTGTGGCAGAACCACCTCGACACCCAGACCCGGCAACGCGTCCACGCGGTCGCCCGGCAGGCCGCCGTCGATCAGGCCGTCGCGATCCTGCAGGCCGCCGAGCTGCGCCACGAGCTGGCGCCGGCCGTCCTCGCCGCGGTCGCTGACGATCCCGCCAACGCCGGCGACGACGACCGCGCCCGGGTCGCCGAACGCCTGCGCCAGCTCGCCGACGACGCCGTCGAGCGCGCCGCCCAGTCCGCCCTGGACGCCGTCCGGACCGTGCTCGACGCGCATCAGCACTCCGCCCGCGAAGGCCTTGTCGCCGAGGCCCGCGATGACCTGGCCCACCTGTTCGCCACGGCGACTCCAACCGACCAGGCACCTGCCGGATCCGACGAACTCGCTCAGCGGTGGCTCGACGCCCTCGAGAAGCTTCTGCCCGCCGTGATTGCGGCGGACCGGGCCGCGGCAGCGGCAAACGCCCGCACCGCCGCGGTCGATCAACGCGTCGCCCGGCGTCGCCGCTCCGACATCGACGACCTGCTGCCGTAGCCGCGTCCACCGGTTCCAGTTCAGGTGTTGCATTCTGCAACACCTGACGCTTCACCCGCAGGCGCGCGGACGGACAAGGGGCCGCGCATGTCACGTCCGATCGCGGAAGATCTCATCAGGGGGCGTTGAATGGGTGCGTCGGCCCTGGCAACCTCATACGAATGTCCGACTTCAGATTCCGATTCGTCAAACTCCCGGTGACCGATCTCGTGCGGAGCGCCGCCTGGTACCGAGACGTGCTGGGCCTGCGCCGACAGTTCGAATTCGCCGAGCACGGCCAGGTGCGAGGCGTGCAACTGGTCGACGCGACCGGTGGCGTGACGATCGCCCTCCGCGACAGGCGATACTGCGCGGATCAGCCGCGCTTGGCCGGCTTCGATGTCGTATCGTTCCGGGCGACCTCGCGAGACACCCTGGTCGAGCTTGCATCACGCTGCGACCGACTGGATGTCCGCCACGCCGACATTCAGGACTTACCACCCTTTGTCAGCACGTTGGATCTGTACGACCCTGACGACACGGTCTTGCGGTTTGCGTTCGACCATCCGACAGCGCCGAAAGGCTTTGTCGGCGTGGACGTGGGAGATTCTGGACCGACCCTCTACAGCGAACCACGACTTGACTACTGACCACCGGCAACGGGCAATCCGTCCAAGTGCGCCTTGACATACCTGGGGTCGGTCCCCAGGTCGGCGGATCGCCGTCCGACCTCGCCGCCCGTGCTACCCGAGGGGGAACACACATGGTTCAGGCGCCGGCTTCGTCATCGGTCCGGACCTCGTCGCATCGCCTGAACCAGGATGACTGTGGCGGCGCGCCGACCGAGCCGCCGCAGGTGAGGCGTCGCATCCCAAGCCGCGTGCATGCGATCATGATGTGCTCTACACAAACAGATGATGTCACTGTTCTTTTCGTTGCCAAGGCGGCCATAGTCCATGTGGTGCAGATCGACCGGCCGTCTGCCGCAGATGACACAAGCGGCGGGCTGGTGAGTCTGTTCCCAGTGTTCCCGGAACCATTGGCGTTTGCGGGCGACCCAGGCCGGGCTGTTCATGTAGTCGGCGTACCAGCCGCGGCGGGCCCACCGGCTGGGCCTCCACGCCGACCCGGGACGGGGCGGGCGCATGTCAGGTCTCCTCGGCCGGTTCCGCGACCACCGGCCCGGCGGCGGCGGTTTCGCTGATCCTGGCTTCGATCGCGGCCCTGCCGGCCAGCAGCGTCTTGCGTTCCTTGCGGCGGTAGTAGGCGGTCATCCGGACGAGCATCGGGTCCAGGCCCTTGTAGAACATCAGCATCGTGCCCTCGGGCAGTCCGCGGATCTCCCCGGTGGTCAGCACCGCCCGGGTGCGGGTCTGCTCGGAGTAGGACCGGCCGGAGCCGAGGCCGAGCAGGCCACCGTCTTTGCCGGTGGACGCCTGCCAGGACGTTTCGTCCCGGTCGCCGGCGATGGCGGCGAAGTCGCGCAGGTTCTCCGCGTCGGTGACGCCGCCGAGGATGCCGGTGATGGTCGCCGAATCCCAGATCGCCTTCGCCGCATCGCTGCCCCACGAGCGGGCCATCTGCGCCCGCGACTGGATCACCGCGATCGTCACCACCCCGGACCCGCCGTACGCCGACACGTAGGTCGGCAACGCCGGCAGCGGCGCCCAGTTGGCGATCTCGTCCAACACCAGGGTCAGCGGCGGATCCAACCGAGACTTCGGTGAATGGTCGGCCAGGTCCTTGGCGGTGCGGGTGATGTCGGCGACCAGGCACTGCAGCAGCCGGGACGCGGGGTCGTCGGCCTCGGCCAGCAGATACAGGGTGCCCCGGTCGGCGAGGAACGCGGTGGGGTCGAAGTTCTCGCCGGGTCGGGGGTCGAACCGACGCCGCACCGAATACAGGTCGAGCCCGGCCAGAGCCTTGCCGACGCCGGCCCACAAGTTGCCGCGGAACTTGTCGTCGCCCTCAACGACCTGCGCCAGGGTGTCCGCCCACCCCGGCTCGACCCGCTGCCCGGTGCCGGTGTCGCGGCCGTCCAGGTCCTGCAACACCGCCAGGGCGGAGCGCGCCGCGACCGCGGACTGGGACCACCGCCACAGGTCGTCGATGCCGGTGCCCGACCAGGCGGCGGCATGCAGCAGGGTCTTGATGACCTTCTCGGTCCAGCCCTGCCAGAACGAGGCGTCCTCCACCCCGCTTGAGGAGCCGGCGGCCAGGACCTGGGCGCGGGCGGCGGCGACCCGGCCGTCGCGGCACTCCTGGATCGGGGACCAGCGCACGATCTCCGGCAGGCCATCCATCGATCCGTCGGTCGCGATCACCGCCACCGGACCGGCGTTTCGGCGGTGGGTGATGGTGACGGACAGGACATCGGGGCGGGTCGAGGTGGCGACGACCGCGCCGGGCGCGTCCAGGATGCGGTTGTTCACCACATACACGCCCTTGCCGGCGCCGGATGGGCCGAGGAGGACGACGGAGTCGCGGACGCTGGTCCACACCCCGACGCCGCGGGCGGTGCCCCAGCACCACCCCAATTCCCGCGGGCCGATGCGGCCGGCCAGGGTGGGTCGGAGTTCGGGGGCGCTGCGCCGCAACCGCTTCGGACCGACCGTAGCCTTGATGTCGCGGGAGGTCGCCATGCCCGGGCGGGTGGCCATCTCCGAGAGCCGGCCCCGCAACCGCACCCGTCCGCGAACCTTGGCGAACCCGACGGCGCCGAGGGCGCCGAGGGCGAGGAGCAGACCGGTGACGGTGGCGGTGATCCACCAGTAGGCCGCCGGGTCCGGCATCGGCGAGTCCCAGGCCGCAGAAGGGTTGTCGCGGTCCGCGAGCAGCGCCCGGGCGCCGGCGGTCACCGGGCCGGCGGCGAAGCCGTTGCCGGTGAGCAGGCTCGCGGCCTGCCCACCCACCCAGAGCAGCAGGCCACCGACGCCGACCAGCAGGACGACTCCGACGAGCAGCCGGTCGATGTCGGCGGAGCGGTGCGGGGTCTTGGTCTTCGAGGTCAGCACACCTGGTAGTGACGTCGAGCGTCGGCGAGCAACCGACCTGCGATGTCCATCGGCCAGTGGTGGCGCAGGGGACCGGACTGCCTGATGGACAGGCCGCGGGAGCGGCCTGACAGTTGGGGTCGCCCAGTGGGGCTCCCCGCCCTTCCGGCGGGCCGACCTGGCGGTCGATCGTACGGGGCCGGGTCAAGGGCTTCGGCGGCGTCGTTCACCACTGATCCGCCCGGGTGAATCCGCTCCCCCGCTTCGCTCCTCCGCGCATCCACACCGGCCGGACCAGTCGCGCCCGTCGCCGCGCCTTCGGCCCCTTGCCTCGACCCCCGATCACAGCCGTGATCGGCCCGCCGGAAGAACGGCTGGCCCCGAAAAGCCTTGCCACAAACACTCCACGAGACGGGACGAGACATGGCCACCAGCCAGCACCACGACCCGACCGAGTACCGCACCGTCCGGATCCCGGGCAGCACCGACCACGCCGGGCAGTACCTGATCACCGTCACGCTGCGGTGGGTGTGTCCGACTTGCGGCGGACCCCGCGGGCAATTGCGGCCGGCGATTTCGTACGACGGCTCCCGCCGGCTGGCGTTTGACGGCTGGACCAACCCGTGCGGCCACGTCGATTTCTACGCCGACGTCCGCGCCGAGGCCGGCCCCTGAAACGCGCGCCGCAACGGCGGCCGGGGGCAACAGCTCCCGCCGATTCCCCGCACCACACAGCGACAACCGTCGAGCAGGAGGAAGCGTCATGGGTTACCTCGTCCGCACCATCACGGCCATGCAGCTGCAGTTGGGGGACGTCGTCATCCCCGACACGGGTCCCCGTCGGCACGTCACCCTGCACCGGCTGCAGGGTGCGCATCCTGTCGTGGCGGTGCAGTTCGCCGAGATCCCCGGCGCGACCAGCTACTACCCGCCGACCATGCCCCTGCTCATCGAGATCCCCGACGCCACCACGTCGCTGCCGGTCGGGCGGAGCATGTGATGACCGGCGACGTCGAACGGCATCACGCCCAGCTGCGCGCCTGGGCCAAGGGGATCTACGGCCTGGAGGCCGCCACCGAGCTGCTCATCCGCGGCTTCGACGGCCGGTTCGCCGACCCGGGATGCCCGTGGGTGCACCCCACCGGGTCCGGGCACTGGATCGACTTCGACGCCATCCCGGCCCTGATGGGTGCGCTGTCCGGTGGTGAGCAACGGTTCCTGCAGATCGCCGCCTCCCTGTCCGGCAACGACACCGAGGTCAACCTGGGCGGCGCGCTGGCCGGTCTGGACCGCACTCATCTGCATCTGGTGCTGGCCGGGGTCGCGCACGCCTCCGGCACGCACGAGCAGCAGGAGCTGACCGTGCGGGCCGACGGCACGGTCGCGTTCGCCCGGCCCGGCGCGATCTACCGGCGGGACCAGACCGAACCAGCCGAGACTGCCTGCCATCCAGGCGGGATCGGCCGATGAGCGTCCACCACGGACGAGACCCGATCGCCGCGGCGGTCCGCCGGGCCACCCAGACGCGGGCCGAGAAGCCGCCCAGCGCCGGGCAGCAGATCATGGCCACCGTCGACATCGCCGGCGAACAGGACCTCCGCGTGGACACCCACGGATCCGGCAACCGCAAGGACTGGGGCGGTCACATCGCCGTCTCCACCGACAACCTGCTGATCTACCTGCACGACCAACTCGCCGCCCGCCAGTACGCCGTAGCCTGGATCGACGCCTGGTACAACGCCTCCCGGCTGCCCAAGACCGTCACCACTGGGCCATCGGATCACGGACCGGTCATGATGGTCCGCGCCCACGGCACCGACACCGTCGACCACGTCTTCGACGCCACCCAGAATCTGGCCATCATCCGCATCGGCGGCCTGACCTGGCGGATCCACGACCAGGCGGCCTGGGCCACCACCGAACGCAAGTGGCGGGAAGTGTCCGCGCTCGCTCCGTTGGTCCTGCCCGTCAACCGCTACCAGGCGGCGAAACCCCGGCCCACCAAGGACCACGAACAGCGACCCGCCTGGGCCGAGATCCGCGGACCCCGACCCACCCTGTGACCTCCAGCCCCGTTCGAGTTCCTGGCACCCGGCGTGAGTTGTCCACATCGCCCCAGATCCATCCACAACTTTCCCGCCCTTCACCGCACACCGCTCGAAGGAGCCGACAGTGAACCCCATGTACACGATCACCATCACGGTGCTGGGCACCGACGCCGAGACATCCCTCCGGGAAGACGTCCAGTCCACCATTGAGGTCCTGCGCGACGGCCTGGACCAGTGGGTCGAACCGGGACGCAAGGTGCGGTGGGAGATCCGTTGCCCCAGCGGCCGAGTCACGGCGGGGCAGATCACCGTCTACGACGGGGCCAACACCGTGCGGGACGTGGACCGGCACTTGCAGACCGTCCGGCAGGTCCTGACCGAGGAGGCCACCGATGCCGCACGCATCTGACACCACCACCCGCGGGTGGACGATCGCCCGCTACGTCGGGAACGGCGTCCTGATCGTGCTGGGCACCGCCGCCGCGGCGGTCGTCCTGTACTTCCTGGTGGTCATCGGATCGCTCATCCTGGGCTTGGTCCTGGGCCTGTGGCTGGCGCGGGTGGCTGCCCGGATGATGTCCGGCATGTACTGACCCTTCGGTCATGCCCGGGCCAGCGCCCAGAGTTCGGTGAGTTCCTCGATCAGGGCGGTGAGCCGGCCGTCCGGCAGGTGCGTCCGCCCAAGAGTCACCGGGCCATGGTTGTTCTCGCTGCGACCGAGGCCGACGGTGCCGTCGTCGCACCGGTACAGCGTCACGTATTCGCCCCAGCTGAGCCGGTGCGTCTCGACGTCCGCGGGTCGGGTGATGTCGGCGCCGTCGCCGATCACAGTATGCCCGCCGATCCGCAACGCCCCGCTGATGCTGGCGGTCCCGCAGACCAGGGCGTGACCGCCGACCTGCGCCCGCCCCGAAACCCAGGCCTGCCCGGTGATCGTGGCGTGGCCATGGATCCAGGCGTGGCCATCGACGACCGCACCCGCTGTGACGGTGGCGTCGCCGAAGACCTGGGCGTGGCCGGCGACGCTCGCCCGGCCGGAGACGACGGCCCGCCCGAACACCCACGCATCCCCGTCGATGACAGCCTGTTCGATGGCGGCGGCCCACCCGGACAGCACCCCGCGGCCCTGCAGACGGGCTGTGCCGCCGAGCATGCCGTGCTCGACCAGCTGCGCCCGGTCGGTGACAGTGACCGTGCCGAGGGCGACCGCGCTGCCCCCAACCACGGCCTCACCCTGAACGAGGGCGCCGGCGGCCACCCGGGCCGTCGCGGCAATAGAAGTCCGGTCATCGATGGACGTCCCGGCCCGGTCCGGAGTACGGTGGGTGAGCAGCGCGATTGTCTTGAACATGTTTCCCTCACAGGGCTTTCGAGATGTTGGTCATGCGCTGATCGGTATTGAACATCTGCTTTTCGCGGTCGGACAGGATGGTCTGCACCCGGAACGACTTGGTGGGGAGTTTCCAGAGGGCTTCGCCGACGCCGGCACCGGCGACGACTTCCCGTTCGGCCTGGGTCAGCGCGAGATCGGCGGTGGCGCGGTCGAGTTCGCCGGGGGCCTGCCGGAATACCACCCTGGTGTCGCACAACGACAGGAGCCCTTGGGCCTTCTTGACGGCGGCGGAGTCGGCGTGGCCGACCTTGTCCGGGTCGGACAGGGCGTGCATGGCCAGGATGTTCGCGATGCCGTAGTGCCGGGACAGCCGCAGGTCGGCGTTCATCCGGTCCAGCTGGGCCTCGCCGCTGATGATCCGCCACGCCTCGTCGTACACGAACAGGCGTTGCCCGAACGCCGGATCCGACATCGTCGACCCGACCCACGCCGAGCAGCACAGCATCACCAGCGACTGCAGCAGATCGTCATCCCCCAACGCGGCGGAGCCGAGCGCGATCATCGGCGCCAACGGGTCGAACCGCACCGTCGACGGCCCTTCGAACAGGCCACCGAGATGACCGTTGATCAGCGACGACAACACCGCATAGACCGGTTGCCCGCGGTGCCGCAGCAACTCCGCGTCATACCCCGCCAGCTTCGCCCGGTCCGGGTCGGGCGCGGCGAGGTGGTGGGCGACGTCCGGCAGGGTCGGGGTGCCCGAATGCTGGACGGCGGCGGCCAGCGCGAGGTCGAGGGCGGCGACGGCGAGCGGTTCCAGGGGTGCGATCGCGGGTGCGGCGGTGGCGACCAGGGCGACGAGGAGCTTCTGCCGGCGGGACCACACCTCGCGCTCCCACATCGCCGGGTCCTTCCCCGCCGGCTTGACACCGCCGTCCAGGGGATTGAGCCGGGCGGGGAGGCCGCGGCCCAGTCGGATGCCCTGGCCGCCCAGGGCGATGGCCAGGCGGAGCCAGTCGTCCTTGGGGTCGCCGGGGACGACGATGCGTCGGCCGAACGGCAGGTTCCGCACGGCCAGGGCCATTGCCGTGTTGGTCTTTCCCCAGCCGATGTTTCCGACCATCATGATGTTCGTGTTGGACACCAGGCGGGGTCGCCGGTTGTACAGGTCGAACCCGCAGTAGCAGAACGACGCCCCCGAATACGAGTCCCGACCCACATACACACCGGTGGAGCCGAGGCCGCCGTCGGCCAGGAACGGGTACACGTGCGACAGGTTCGCCGTCGTCGCCCGATGCTTCCGCAACTTCAGGCCGTGGGCGGTGCGGCCGGCCCAGGATCGCTTCTCCCCGGCCTTCGGGGTCCGGGACCGGTACTCCGCCCTCCGCATCGACACCTCCGCGGCCTTCGCGGCGGCGGCCAGGTCCTGCTGCTCCCGGACAAGCTGGTCCGCGGCGGCGCGCCAGTCCCGTCTGGCGGTGCGCCGGTCCTTGCGCTTCGCTTCGTCGGGCAGGTAGCCGCCGGAATGCGCGGTGGCGGTGTTGTTTTCGCGCATGGTCAGAATCCTCGAGTCAATGGGAGGGCAGCGGCGGCGAAGGCCTGCAGTTGTTGCCCGGCCAGGACTCGGGCCTCGCAGCCGGCCTGGATCGCGGCCTGCCGCACCGCCCCCACCGCGAGGGTGAGCTGATCCAGGGTGGGTGCGCTGACCACGAGGAGGCCGGCGTAGCCGATGTCGCCGTGGCCGGCGTTGATCTCGGCCTCCCGCTGCAGGGTGTCGGACAGTTCGTCGGTGTCGGCGAGGTTCTCCACCTGGCCCAGGCGGTGCCGGTCGTGCGCGTTGGAGATCAGCTCGGTCTTGTCGTGCTGGACCTGCTTCATCGCCTTCCCGGTCGGGACCGGTTCGTAGATCAGACTCAACCGCCGGTCGATCCCCGGCGTCAGCACCAGCGGTGCCAGGAACGTCGGATACACCAGGCTCCGCGGCCATTCGATCAACCACAACACGCAGTGGTACGCGGTGTCGGTGCGCAGGTAGTCCCAATGCTCCTGCACCGCCAAAGGTCCCGCCGCGGTCAGGTCCCGGCCGACCGTCGGCGTGTAATCCAGCATCGGGCGGATCGCCGGGTCGTACGCGCACCGCAACTCATACGCCAACTCCGCCGGAGTGAGCCAGCCTTCGACGGCCAGGCTGGAGGCGGCCAGCGCGGCCTCGACGACCCGCCGCTGCCCGGCCAGCACCTTCACGGCGCCCGTGTGCCCGCCGCCGGACTTGCGGATCAGGCCGCGGCATCTCTTGGCGTCGAGTGTGAGGGCGAGGAGGACGTCGCTGCGGGACGAGGCGGGGCCGGCGATGTCCATCAGGTCCCGGTAGTTCTCCGCCGCCCACACGGACAGGTCCTGCCCGTCAGCATGCTGGGCGTGGTAGTCGCGCAGGCCGTCGCCGGAGTCCGGTACGCACTGCTCCAGGACCTGGATGCGGCTGATCAGGTTGGACTGGCAGATCCCGGCCAGCACCCGCCCCCACCCGTTGACCTGGGCGTCCTGGGTTTCCGGGTCCAGCAGCAGGAACGCCGGCGCCCGCAACCGCAGCACCGCGGTGTACCCGCCGGTCCACGGGTCATGCACGGTCACCGACCCATCCGACGCGGTCAGGGTGACCAGCCGGGCCTCCTGCCCGGGCAAGGCGAGCCGCCCCGCCGAGCGGGGGGTGGCCGTGGCGCGGAACCCGTTCTGCCGGGTCCGCTTGCGCCGCCAGAAGTGCCACAGGATCGGCGACCACTCGACCAGCGGGAACCCGTCCCACCGCACCAGGGCCACCGCGGCCAGTGGCCCGCCGACCAACAACGCCACCCAGAACGCCGCGCCGATCCCGAACGTCGGCACCGCGGCCGCCACCAGGACGACGGCGGCGAACAGGGTGATCGCCTGCGGCGCGGTCAGGTTCAGGATCAGGCCGCGGCGGGACCGCCGCGCCAACCGGGCGGTCCGCGGCGTGCTCGTGGGCTTTTCGGTGATGGTCATGCTCGGGAACCTCCGGGGGTCGGGGTCAGGATCGGCGTCGACGCAGGGGTGGTGGTCAGCAGCCGGCGGGATCCGTCGACCTGCTGCGGGCCAAGCAGGCCCTGGGTTTCGGCGACCAGGAACATCCGCTCCGCCTGCGACCGCGGGATCCCCAAGGTCTGCGCCGCGCCGGCCGGGTGTACCGACGGGTGGTGCCCGCCCTGCTGCGCCACCTGGTTGAAGTGCTCCTGCAGCCGGGGCCACTGCACCGCGTCCGGCGACTCCCCCACCGGCGACCCGGTCGCCGCCGCCGGCGACGAACCCACCGGCTCGACATCACTCGGAGCGGCCGGCGACGACACATCACCCCCGGCCAACGGCGAGCCGGTGCCGGATCCGGATCCGCCTGTCCCGGAGACGGTTCCGCCCACGTTCGCCTTGCCCGCACCAGCGCCGGCAGCTACAGCCGGCCGTCCGCCGACGGCCGATGCGGGACTGGTCGGCTGGTTGGCCTTCCCGCCGCTGGCGGCTTTGCCGGCGAGCCAGCCACCGACCGCACCCGCGCCACCGGCCAGGGCGGCGGTGCCGTGCCGGGTCATGCCCAGGCCGCGTCCGGCGTTGCGCAGCGCGGCGGCGGTGCCGGTGGTGTTCGCCGCGGTGATCTGCTCCGAGGCGAAGTGCACGAACTGCAGCACCGCCAACGGGCTGAACGCGGCCAGCAGCACCCACACCGACCCCAACAGGGCATCGGAGATGTCCCCGGTGACCGACGACGCGACCGCACTGTAGGCCAGGGTCAGGATGACGCAGACGACGAATTTCGACAGCGCCAATGCGAAGACCAGCTCGACCCATTTGACCGCCCATGACTTCGTCTTCCCGTAGGCCAGACCGGCCATCGCGAACGGCGCGAACACCAGGGTCGCGATGATCATCGCTTTCCGCAGGAACAGGATGATGATGATCGTGGCCCAGGCCAGGATCCCGAACCCGGCCAACAGGGTCACCACCAGCCACCCGGAGCCCTCGATCGCGCCCTGCATCGCGAACGCCTTCTTGATGCCGTCCTGCGCCGCCGCCTGCGCCCCACCGAGCAGGTAGTTGCTGAACTGGTCCACGATCAGCAACAGGCCGGCGGTCAGCACCGCACACGCCGACCCCAGGAACAATCCCAGGGCGCTGCCCCACACCGCCCGCCACAACCCGGACGGGGACCGGGCCAGCATCGCGGTCACCACCTGGAACACGAACAGCAGCCCGACGACCGGCAGCACCAGGTACCGCATCATGCCCAGCACGTCCTGCAACCAGTCCGCGCCCAGATTGATCCGCAGGCCCGAGTTGATCTGGTCGATCGCCTTGAGCATCATCCACTGATTCGCGTTCACCGCGCCGGCGGCGATCCGCTTGAGCACGTCGTCCGAGGCGTCGGACAACCAGTCCTGCACCCCATCCACCGCCAGCATCGTCGTCATATCCGTTTCCTCGTCGTGGTTGGTGTCGGGTGGGTCATTGGAAGGTGCCGCATTCGTTCCACTCCGCGAGCCCGGCCCTGTTTTCCAGCAGGGCGACGACCACGGCCTTCTTGTTGGCGTTGTCCCGCAACGCCACCCACGCCGACCGCATGTCCGTCGATGGATCCAACGTGCGGTGGGTGTCGTCGCCGCCCCACGGGTTCGGGCTGCGGATGAACGCCTCGGCCAGGTCCTGGTTCAGCTTGTCCAGATCCCCCGGGCCGTAGTCCCACGCCGCGTACACCATCCCGGTGTCCTGGCGGCAGGAGAAGTAGTTGCGGGGGCAATCACCGCCCTGCCCGGCGCGGCTGCTCGCGCACGACCGCGCCCGCTCCGCCAACCCACCATCCGTCGCCAGCGGCGGCAGGCCATCCCTGGCCCGGATCGTGTTGATGTTCCCGGTCCACCACTCCGACAGGTCAAGGACCTCCCACTGCGCCGGTGTCTGCGGGGCATCCTCGATGCCGTAGTCCTTGGGGTCGCCGGCGAACGCGGCCGCTTGGGTGTCAGTCCAGTGCACCCAGGTGACGCCGCCGCCGAGCAGCAGCGCCGCGGCCAGGCTCACCGCCACACCGGTCCGCGCCCTCGCCACGACCGCGCCGTTCGCAGCCAGCGACCCGACCGCCCACGTCGCTGCACACACGACCACCGCGGCGACCGCCAGGACCAGGGCGAACAGCACGCCCTGGTTGATCCAGCCGGTGATCGCCTCGGTGCCCGATTGTGGTTGCCAGTTCATGAGATCGCCCCGTATTCCCAATGCCACGGTTCCGGTTTCGACCCGCCGGGTTGCGCCCACGGCGGATGGACCCAGCCGAACGCGCCCGCGTTGGCGGTGAGCCAGTCGAACGCCGCCCCGCTGCCGGTGTTGACGCCGCAGCAGGCGCCGATGTCCACCGCCTTGGCCCACCCGTGGTTGCTCGTGCCCGGATCGGCGCACAGGCTGCCCTTCTCCGCCCGGCAGGCGACCTGCTCCTGGTAGGAGCGGTAGCCGTCGGTGATCCCGATGTCCTGCCCGAACACCGCCCGGAACGCCGCATTCAACTCGTCGAACGCCGCCGCCGCCCGGCACTCCAACAACAATCCGGGGGCGGACGGCACCGGGCACAACGCCGCCGCCGGGATCCGCCCGTTCTGATACCCGCCCCACGCCGCCGACCCACCACCGCCGGTGACCGCGACATGGGCGACTTCCGCAGACCCACATCCCGGACCCACCGCCGCCGCGACCGGTGCAACGGTCGCGGATGTTCCGCCGGTATCGGTGGTGAGGTTGGCGACGATTCCGGTGGCCTGGGTGTACATGTCGCGGTAGATGCCGCCGTCCGAAGACGGCGACCCCTGCACCGTCTGGGCCGCGTTCCACGGCGGCATGCCCTGCCACCCCGGGACCTGGACGAGCCGGTCATAGAACTTCCCGGCCGCGATGGCCGGGTCGATCAACTCCGCCGGAGTACCCCAGCCGGTCATCGGCCGCTGCTGAAACAGCCCGATCGAGTCCAGGTTGTTCCCGACCCGATCATGCGGAAACGCCAACGATTGCCGGGCCACCGCCCGCTCAGCGTCGGTGAGCTGGCGGCCCTCCGCCGACCCGACCAGCGTCGAGGTGCCGTCGTTGGCGTAGTTGAACAGCGTCGACTCCGCCAGCGCGACAGACACCCCGATCGCCGCCCCCGTCGACCCCAAACCACGGGCCAACGCGACACCGATGACGACCTTCGCGTTGCGTTCCTGCGCCGCGGCCAGGACGCCGCCGGTGCTGCCCGTCACCGGCACACACCCCGACCCACCCGGCACGGCCACAGATGGGTTCGGTTGGGCAACTGCTGCGACGGTCACGACGGCGGCCATCGCCACCAGCAGGGTGACGGTGGCCGGCGCGATCAACTGCACCCTGCGAACCGTCGAGATCATTTCGACCCCAACGCGTCCTGCAGGTGCGCCGGCAGCACCCCGTCCAACGTGCAGAACGTCGTGGCCGGCGGGCACGCCACCGTGATCCCCAACGCCACCGGCACCGCCGTCGGCGGGCCGCCCTTGGTGGTGATGGTCTGCTGCCCGGTGACATCGATCCCGTACACCCCGGGCGACGCGCCGATCCCCGCCAGGCGGTTCGCCGCCCACACCGACACCTCGACGTCGGTCAGGTCCAGGGTCACCGTGGTTCGGTTCTTGCGCATCGAGTCCAGCGCCGGCCCGGACGGCGTCAGCGCCGTGAGATCCTGCGCCAACCGGGCTTCGTCCCCGTACGGGGCCGGCGCCGCCGCGTTGAGCAGATCCTGGTTCCGGGCGGTGAAGTCCGTCGACGGGTCATACGCCAACAACGCCTGCGCCACCAGCCGGGCGAACACCAAATGATCAGTCTGACCACCGACCAGCGTCGAGTCCGGCCGGCCACCCGGCAACAGTGCCGACGAGCTCACCGACACTGACTGCCTCGAAACACCTGCCGTCGCGCTGGGAGCGCCGGATGCTGGGGTGGTCAGGGCGTGACTCGCCGCCGGGTCCTTCGAGGACCACGCCACCACCGCGGTCACGACGATCAGGCCGGCCAGACCGAGCCCGCCTGCGACCAGCACCCAGCGGCGGCGGCCACCCGAACGTGCAGGGGTCAACATCGCCGGGCCTCAGCCTGAATCCACCGATTGCGTTGGTGGGTCGGTCGGCTCGGGTGGATCTTGGGGCGGGGTGTCCGATTTCGAGGTTGGGCAGGGTTGAGTTGCCGGTCGGTCCGGCTTCTCCTGGTTCCTGAGTGTGGGGTCGTGGTCCTGGCTGGGTTATCCGGTCGCCGCGGGTAGGTCGCGGAGCCGTTTGATGGCGGTGATGATGGCGTGGGCCCAGGGCCAGCGACTGGGTAGCCGCAGGGTGGTGCGTCGGCCGGTGCGGACCAGCCGGCCGGCGAGGTTGAACACGCGGCGGCGGATGTTCTTGGTCATCCGGTGGCCTTGGTCAAAGCCGAGGCGGGTGATCCAGCGGGTGAGGTTGTGGGCGATGGTGTTCAAGATCAGCCAGGCGGCGTTCCCGCCGAAGCTTTTGGTCGGCAAGTGCGCCAGACCCATGCCGTGTTTGAGGTCCCGGATGGTGAGCTCGACCTCGGCGTGCCGGCGATGGTCGGCCTCCAGGTCGCGCAGGTCGCCGTCCCGGTCGGTGATGATCGGGTGGTAGTCGTAGACCGGGAACAACGCTGCCTGGTCGGTGTCCTGGCCGCGGTTGCGGACCTGGGCCTGGGTGGGTGGGGTGCGCCGCACCATCAGTCGTAGCGGGACGGTGTCGGTCCGGTCGCGGCCGTGGGTGTCCTGGGCGAACGGGGTGTACGGGATCTCGGCGACCCCGGCGCCGGGCAGGAAGTACTCGATCGGCTGCCATTGCTCGTCCGGGATCGCCTCGATCTGTCCTCGTAGGTGCCCGATCATCCGGGCGCCGATCGAGAACCGCACATCGGCGGCCCGGCAGGCCGCGACGACGTCGTGCAGATAGAAGCCGGAGTCGGCGCGCAGCACGATCTGCCCGGTGGCGCCGGCCTGACGCAGCCGGGAGATCGTTTCGTTGATGAACAGCGGTGCCGCGGTGGCGTCGTTGGAACGGCCCCGCCGGAGCCGGGCATGCGCGATATCGCCGGTCCCGGAGATCACTGCCAGCAGCGGGTGGTAGCCGCGGCGCCCGGTCCGCATGACTTCCCGGGCACCGTCCTTGGCCAGCCCGAACGTCTCACACAGGGTCGAGTCGATATCGACGGTGACCGACCGACCGAACTGTGGATGTGCGCCGGCGGTCACAGCTCGGGTCAGCAGGCGGCGGGTCACCACGTCCAGTTGGCGGGCGTGTCCGAAGCCGAAAGCGCGGAGGAACGTGCCGACCGTGGACGGCGCCGCGACCCGGTGTCCCAGCACTGCGCTGGTCGAGCCCGCCCGCAAAGCGTTCACGTCATCGATGCAGTCACCGCCGGCCAGCAGCGAATGGACGACGGTCAGGCACTTGCGGTCCGGGTGGGCGCCCACGCTCCCGGGCACCGTGACGTGCTCACGCAACAAACCGGCCAGATCCAGCCGTTGGGCCAAAGTTGCCGCGACCAGCAACCCGGCATCGGACACGACACTGTCCTCGTCAGCGCGTACGGACAAGCGGTCCAGTGTGCAAGACTTCGTCACCAAGAGGGTGCTCCCTGGGCTTGCGTGATCTTTGGTGTGGTAACCGTGATCGTGCAGGTCAGGAGCACCCTCTTGCGTTAAACGCGCCGCGCCGGCTCCACCCCACCGGTGAATCCAGGCTCAGGCCGACAGGAATGGCGCGGCCGGCTCGACCAGCTGCGTCACCGGAGCAGGCGCCGAGACCGACTTGCCGACGTTGTTGAACCACCCCACCAGGTACGCCGCGCCGCCGACCAGCAGCGCCGCCACCAGGGCCACGATCAACGTCGTCTTCCCCCGCGACGAATGCTGCGGATTGTGACCGAACGCGCCCACCGCCCACAGGATCGCGCCGATCAGGAACGCCGCCACACACGCGACCAGGGCGTACGGGATCAGCCCCAGCACCAGGCCCTTGAACGTCGCCAACCCCGGCAACGTCGTCTCGGTCGCGCCGGTCAACGGATTGCCCCCGCCTGCCGGGGCCGGCGAAGCCGGTGCGGTGGTCTCGTCAGGGGCAGACAGGAATCGGAACATGGACGAACTCCCACAGGTAGGCCGGGTGATCCCGGGCGACGGATGCGTCACCAACCCATGCGGACCCGTATACAGACGTAAGTGAGCACGACGCCGCGATCCGATCATTCGGAGGTCAACCCCGCCATCTCGATGTCGACCGATGCCAACCCAACCAACTCACACGGCCTCGTTGATCGCTCTTCAACCGAAGAAGCGCGCAGACCCACGACGCGATGTCTACAAGCTCTTCAGCGGGTCGCCGCCCATCAAAGAGTTGAATCTCACCGCGCGGCTCGTCCATCTGCGACTCAGTCGCGAATAGATTGCCGGCCAGTTTCCGGGGGACTACTCGACGCGCCTGGTTAGGCCCTATTCGCGTCAGGCCGGCGACCGTGACTGCGACGGTGAGTAGCGTCCAGGCTGATCGTCCACGACACGCTAGAAGTCGGCGGGCCCCCCAGTCGAACCGGGCCATATGCTAGACCAGTGACGATTCCCACGATTACGCCCGCCTCATGGTCCGAGCTACACGATGTCCTTTTCGACGAGCCCTGGCCAGTTCATGCTGGCGAATTCCATTCGGGACTGATCCATCGCGGAATGACAGACTATTCCTGGCCGCTTATGTCGTCCCTTGACCGCCTCAAGCTTTTCACAATGGAGCAGCACCTTCTTCGAAACTTTCAGAAGTACGCCAGGCTCGCCAACTTTTCCCCTGATCGAACCTGGGAATGGCTTGCAGTTGCCCAGCATCACGGCCTACCGACGCGCCTGATGGACTGGACTTACAGCCCACTAGTCGCGCTGCATTTTGCTATCGCAAATCCTGCCTACCCCCGATCAAGCGTGGTCTGGAGCCTAGATTACGTGCGCGTGCATTCCAGGCTCCCGACAATGGTGCGATCCGCAATTCGCGGCGATGCGGCTGCCTTCACGACCGACATGCTCGACCGTGCGTCGATTCCCGTTTGGCCTAAGGATTGGCAGGAACTGACTGATGCATATATGGTTATACTTGAACCACCTTCGATAGACGACCGTATTGTCAACCAATATGCGGGACTTTCGGCATTCTCCTCCACAAAGGTTGCAATAGAAGATTGGCTCGCGACCTTCTCCGAACCAGTGGCGCTCAAGATCGAAGTACTTCCACACCTGAAGGCCGAGATTCGTGAGAAGCTTGATAAGGCAAACATCAATGAAAGAGTGATCTACCCCGGCCTCGACGGTTTAGCAACATGGCTGACACGCTATTATTCGACACCGGCACGAACCTGGATTTGACCTTGGACAGTCATGCGGCACACCCGTCCAGAAATTAACCATGTTCACTAAGCACCCGTCGTCCCCGCCAGGTGAGGGGCCTGGCCTTTACTCGCCGTGGTCAGCCGGACACGCTGCCCTGATCACACCAGAATCTCCTATCGCGCTTCAAGGACGGACTGGTATGTTTGCCGCATGAGACGGTGGGGGGACCGCTCGTTGGGTGCGGTCCACCACTGCACATAGGTTCGAGGAGCTAGGCATGACCACGGCAGCGGTTCCGTCGAAGGCGCCAACGCCAGCGATGTCTAAGGCGACTCGACGTGCGATTGGGGGGTCGGTCGTTGTCGCACCACGGCTGGGCGTCAAAGCCATCAAGATGGGCAAGGGAGCGCAGCGTCGTCGCGCCATCGAGAAGATGCGTCAAGGTTGAGGCCTCCTGCGTGATTGCGCAGTGATTCGTGGCGTCACGAAGTGGTACCGATGAGCATTGCATCACGCCGGCTAGTCTCGTCGAGCATCATGCCTTCTCTTTTCAGAATCAGCCACACCTTCGGGACCTAGTTGATTCTGTTCGATCTGCAAAATACGACCTAGTCATCGTCGCAGGCGCGGGCGTATCGATGGATGCTAGCCTGCCGTCTTGGGATCAATTGATTCTCAATCTGGCGAGCGAGAACCTTGGCGACAACGAACGCCGCGTGTTTCTGACCCTGAACTATGATGGCCTCGAACGGCGCGCCGAGACGATCTTGCATCTGTCAAAGAAGGCGCGCCCAGCCAAGCAGTTCGACGAGCTGATCCGTGACTCACTACTGAAGGACCCCGACGAACTCGCGCCTGGCGAGCTCGCCGAGGGGATAGCGCGGCTCTCTCAAGCTTACCCACGGCGGACAAGTATCCTGACAACCAATTACGACTGGATTCTTGAACTTGCAATCGAAGGACTCGGAATCAAGGCATCCGATTCACATTCCTTTGATTCGTGGGATGAATGGGAGCATCTCAATGACGCCGACCACCGGTCGAACGTTATGCACGTTCACGGCATGCTGTCGCGGCCATCAGTAGGAAAACGGGAGCCGCTGGTTCTTTCAGAAAACGACTTCCTGATGCACGGGCCCGAGATTCGGACTCGCCTGCTAGATTCGCTGCGTGGAAAGCTTGTCGTCATGCTCGGTGTGAGCCTAACCGACAGCAACTTGCTGGCGCCTCTCCATCAATTGAACGGGGCCGACGGAGAGAGATACGTTGTTATAGTCCCTCCACTATGCCATAATAACCTGACGCAGCTCGAGTGCGCCGAGTACGCAGTCGCCCATTCTGAATCCTTAGCCAAGTATCTTAACGTCAGGCCCATCATCTTGAAAAGCTTTGGGCAAGTCGCTCAGCTGATTAGTGACCTTGGGTTGGCGGCTCGTGAGCCAGCATTATATCGACGGCCTAGCGGTAGTCTTCGAGTTTCGCAATCACTAATGTACGGGACTAGGTTCACTGCCGCCCTAAAGGACGCCTACACTTCGGTGGGGGCTAGCGCTCGCTCCGGCAACATGCGGGATTGGGACGCGGTTGGCTTGAGCAATTTCATGCATGAACTCGCGAATTCTCGCGGGGGGCCCGTAAAGTTCCTTGACAAGATCCGGCTGCATCACCGAGGGAAATGCGATGTTTCGGAGAACCTCGGGGTCTTCCTCTGGCTCCGGGACCTCCCCAATCGTCCGGAATCCATATATGGGCTGCGCCTGATTGCTAGTTCAGCGTACGCTCACTGGAAGTCCTGGTCGTCATTTAGGGTTGAGCCGATTCGCAGCGACTCGCGTCACGCAGCCGTTCAGGCAGTCTTCTTTAATCACGCCCAAGGTGTCAATATCGACCCTGATTCCCACTCCGGAGCCTGGAAAGGGGCGTTCGCTATCCCATTATCAATATATGACTATCGATCCACTGCAACGGTCAGAGGCTGGTCGCTTGACAGGCTTACTATCGGGGCATTGGCAGTAAATAGCGATCACTTTGTCGACGCTTCCAGTCTCGATTCTCCCAACCCGAATCAGTTATCTGCATTGTCTGTTCTTACTCAACGCGAGCTCGAGGGCTTTGCAGCGTCTCTGTACAAGATGGCGGAGAGGATCTTCGGCGACTAGGGCAGCCTGGCGTCGAAACCCTTGCGGCGGATCGTCCGCCTCGATCCTGAACCGAATCTCGGCCCGCTTGCGTTCCTGCTCGCCAGGTACAACTCCACGTCGGCGCGATGGCCGCAGGTAGTACAAGAGGATCGCATACACGTCGGCCAGGGACACGGTCGGGTAGGCGTCCTGAAT
This sequence comes from Nakamurella multipartita DSM 44233, assembly GCF_000024365.1. Lineage (NCBI taxonomy): Bacteria > Bacillati > Actinomycetota > Actinomycetes > Nakamurellales > Nakamurellaceae > Nakamurella > Nakamurella multipartita. The sequence goes on along the minus strand of NC_013235.1, from coordinate 471,673 downwards.
CGACTCGGGAGTCTTCCCCCCTCTTGAAGTAGGCCACCAGGAACGTAGAGGGAGATGAATGTGCCGGGCACCATCATCCCGATCGGCCAGGTCTCGGACCCAAGAAAGCCGGCTCTGGCGCTATGGCCGCACCGACAAAAGTTGACACCTCCTCGTGCTCGATGGCACCTACCCTGCCCGCCTCGACGCTGGTGCCAGGTGTTGCTGGCGCGGCGGCGTCGGGGATGCCCGCCTCTGCGGTCGTCAGGACAGCCTCACCGCTGCGGAGCGATCCGTTCGAGCCGATCAGCCAATGTCACGATCGCGGCGGCCTGGACCCGCAGATGCTCGATCAGTTCGCGGATGCCGGCCGCAAGCTCAGCCGGCTCCGCTGACACACCGACGAGCTCGATCTCCTCGATCAGTTCGGGCAGCGTGGCCAGCTCGCCGACGAGGAAGACCGCCCGGGTCACAGAATCGACGATGGTCGCAGCCTGCACCTCTTCGTCGATGGTTGAATCCGGAGACGAAGTCGCGCCGGCTTCCTCAGGGTGATCCGACGTCACCGCGACCTCCACCACTTCCTCGCGTTCCCGGCAATCCACCGACGCACCAGATCGGCAATCCTGACGCACCGGCCGCGGGCCAAGCCCCTGGGCGAACAGGTCCCACGGGCACTCGTCGGGATCCCCCTCATGGACCTCGCCGCAGATCGAACAAGTCACTGCCATGGCCGTTGGTCGGCACCGGCGCGGGTACTGCTTCCCATCACGGCCACGGATTGGAGAGGCATCATCGACGCCCTCCCGCCCCGCGGCGCCAGCTGGGTCGTCCGCACCCAACGCCCGATGCACCGTGGCCACGTCAACACCCAGTACCTTCGCGATCGCTCGCAACGACATCTGCGCACGCGACAACGACTGGACCACCGCACCCCGCTCCTGCCGGGGAACGGTCAGCCGCAGATCGCCCAGGCGGTCGTCGACGTACTCATCCCACGTCTCGTAGCCCAGCGCGATGTGCGCCCGGCCCTGATAGGCGATGGCGATGTACTCCCAGGCCCGTTCCATCATCGACCGGATCTGCAGCGTGACCTGCTCCGCGCCGGCCGGCGACATCTCGAAGAAGCCCGCATCCGCATCGACATCGACGCCCTCATCGGCGCCGAAGCCGTCCGACCCACGCACCGAGTGCAGCGCCATCACGCCGCCCGCTTCCGACCGGTGCGGACCACCCGGCCTTCGACGGCTGCCCGGACCACCCGCACCAGCTCCCGGTTGGCGCGGACGCCGGCGGCGCCGAGGGCATCAATCTGCATGGCGGCCCCGGTCGCCCGAGCCTCCGGACGACACCCCGGCCCCGACCCGAGAGTCAACAGCTCCAGCGCCGACCAGGTCGCCGCCGGCACGCCCGTCCGGTGGGCGGCCATCGTCGACCGGCACCGACGGGACGTGCTCGCCGCGCCTGCCGCGGACGCCATCACCGCATCAAGCGGGGGGACCGGCCACGACCACCCTTCGATCGCCAGCACAGCCGCCAGCGTCCGCATCCAGGCCGGCGCCGCCGGCCGACTCGACCCACCGGTGTCGACCACCTGCGATTCCTCGTCGAGGCCAGTGACGGCATGCACGTCGGCGCGACGGACCGCGCCGATCAGACCCCGGGTCGACGACGATCCCATGCACGTCTGCGCGGCCGCCGCCTCCGCCGCGTACGCCCTGCGGACCGCGATCCGCAGCAGCCCGGGTGCGTCGGCGAAACGGCCCGCCCGCACTAGCCGATCCATCTGCTCCCACACATCGGACAATCCCTCGTCGGTCAGCCAGCCGGCCCTGCGGGTCCAGTGCGTGGCCTCCCGCCGGCACGCGGACCGCATGATGCCGACCGCCCGTCGGCCCGCGTCGCCGCCCCATCCTTCAGCGGCGACCGCCGCCAACAGCCCACTCAGGTCGTCACCCGAGCGAGCCTCGCCGCGTTCGTCCACGGCCGTCTGTGCCCGGTCAGCCGCGCACATCAGGGTCGCCCGGTGGCATACTCGAAGGGGCCGTGAGGGTCTCCCGAACCGATCCCGAAGTAGTTGCGATCGACGTGATCCGGAAGCCACCTTGATAGCAGCAGTTGACAGCAATAGGAGCCGATTTCGACACATCCTGCCCAACACCGGCAGACACGTCGCCGCACGTCAGAGACACTGTCTCACAAGCTGACTGACGCCCGCCGGGATACGGATCAGAAGGTTGGGGGTTCGAATCCCTCCGGGCGCACACACCACATCCACTCATTCACAACAGTTCTCGCTGACGCAGTTGATCTTGCTTCAAGATCTCATCCCAACAACTGTCCCAACAACGCAGGTCAGCGGCTACGGACGAACGTTCGAATCGAAGCTGTCAAAACCTGGGTACATATCCGCAATGGGAACAATCCGAGGTGCCGGGTCACTGCGCCAACGCCGCCCGGGGGTGTGGGAGATCAGGGTCGCGCTCGGCCCCGACCCGGTGACCGGCCGCAGCCGGGTCCGGTCGATCACCGTCCGCGGTGAAAGGGCCGCGGCGCAAGAGGCCCGGCAGCAATGGGCGGCCACCGCCGAACTGCTCCGCGACGCGGGCCGGCCCCGGCCCGCGATCACCGTGGCGCAACTGCTGCGCAGTTGGCTGGCCGCCGACCACGACTGGAAGCCCTCGACGGTCAGCGGGTACCGGTCGAATGTGAGCTTCCTGTGCCGCGACCCCATAGGGTCCCGCCGCGCGATCGACCTCACCCCGACCGTCCTGACCGCGATCTGCCACCACTGGCGCGACACCGGCTGGCACCAGCCCACCGTGTCCAACCGATTCCGGGTCCTGCGCTCCGCGATGGGCTGGGCCTACACCATGCGGATCCTCGATCGCCATCCCCTCGACGGCGTCCATGGACCACCCCAGTGCGACAGCCGCAAGGACGTCCCCATCGACCAGGTCCGCGACCTCCTGGCCTGCACCAAGGAGCAGGCCGACCAGCTGAGCACCAGACTGGTGCGCAGCGGCCGCGATACCGCCCGGCGGCACCGCGCCGAGCAACTACAGCTGCTCAGCCGACTGGTCGCCGACTCCGGCGCCCGCCGCGCCGAACTCGCCGCCCTCCGTTTCGACGACCTGGACGGCCGCGTCCTGACCATCGCCCGAGCCACCTCCAACGAGATCCTCGGCACCACGAAGGGCCGCCGCACCCGGCGGATCACCCTCGGCCCGACCACCGTCGACCTCTGGACCGACCTGACCAACCGGTGGCGGAGTCGCTGCCCCGCCGGCGCAGAGTTCGGCCCGTGGGTGTTCTCCCGGGATCCCGCGCACACCACCCGGCTGACAACCTCCACCCTCGGCCACTGGTTCTCCGACGCCTGCGACCGCGCCGGGCACCCCGACATCACCCTGCACCGGCTGCGGCACACCGTGGCCACCGCCCTCGTCGGCCAAGGCCAGGTCCTCCAGGCCCAGTACCGACTCGGCCACCGTGACGCCTCGACCACCCTGCGCATCTACAGCCACGCCCTGCCGGCCGCCGACGCGCAGGCCGCCGCCACCATCGAGAACATGTTGGCGGCCGGTGGGTGAGGGCACCGACGCCTGGGGATACCTCAAGGCCGCCGCCGCCCGGCACCATCGTGATCCCGACGAGCTATAGCGCGAGATCGGCATCACCAAAGAGGAACTCGAAACGCCGATCCTGCAATGACGAATCCGAAGGGAGTCTCCATGAGACGCCTTCACGCTTCGAGCGTTCGGCCCTGATCAACGCGCGCCCTGAAGCCGACGGACGGCTACGACCCGACCCTTGTCGGTTCCTGAAATCGCCTGTTCACCGCCAGGGAAACGGATTGCCGGCGGAAACACCTTCAGGCTGACTAGCGGGTGCGGACCATCCGCCATTCAACGGCTGCTCGGGCGACCAGCCACGGCCTGGGGACACTCCGGGGCCAGATCATGTAAGCGGAGCGATTCGTTCGAGTCGATTGACCAGGGATGCCATCTGCGCGGCCTGTGCCGCAGGTCCTTGATCAACTAGCGAATGCGCTCGCCGGACCACGACCCGCAGCCAGCCAGGCCCAGCCCTCCATCGCCAGCACGGCCGCCAGCGCCCGCATCCAGGCCGGCGCCGCCGACCGCCCCGACGCATCAGCGTCGACCATCTGCGAGTCCTCGTCGAGCGCGCTCACCGCGAATACGTCGGCGCGACGGACCGCGCCGATCAGACCCTGGGTCGCCGCCGACCCCATCCACGTCTGGGCGCCCCGGCCGGTTACCCGCGTCCCCCGGCGCGGGCAATCAACATCATCCGCAGCCGGTGGAGCTGCGGCATGAGGCCGTAGATGACGATGGGGACGGCGACCGTGGCCAGGACGAAGGTCCGCAGCACCGGCGACAGTTGACTGAGCCAGCTGCCGAGGGCGAGGTTCAGGACGGTCAGCGTCGGGAAGACCGCCAACCAGATCATCAGCGCCAGCTGATGCTTGGTCGGCGGCGCCGGCCGGGTCGAGGCCGCAGTGGCCGAAGTGGCATTCATCGGTTTCTCCTTGGAAGGTAGGGGTTCTGTGGTGTCGGAGTGGCCGTCAGGCGAGCAGGCCGTGGTTGGTTTCCCGGACCGCTTGTCTGACGTCGTCGTCAACGAGGTCGGCGTTGATGTCGATCGCGGCGGCGGATCCCTCGCCGGCCGCGGTGATCACCTGAGCGCGGGGGTTGGTGACGTTGCCGGCCACCCACAACCCGGGGATGTTGGTGCGGCCGGTGGGCCCGGTGGTGACCCAGCCGTCCTGGTCGGTGTGGGCGGCGAGCCGGCCGAGCAGGGCATCGTGCGGTCGGAACCTGGGCGGCACGAACAGGGCGTCACACGGCACGGTGCGGCCGCCATCGGTGAGGAGGCCGGTGAGCCGGTCGCCATCGACCAACAGCCGGCTGACGGAATCGTCGACCACCTCGATATTCCGGGCGACCAGCTGCCCCCGGTCGGCTGCGGTGAGCGGCTCACCGGCAGTGACGTAGGCGACGTCGCCGCTCCATTGCCGGACGATCTGCGCGTAGCGGACCGCGCCCGGGATCCAGCCGAGGACGGCCAGCCGTTGGTCACGGACCTCGTAGCCGTGGCAGTAGGGGCAGTGCAGGACGTCGCGGCCCCACCGGTCGGCGAGCCCCGGGATGTCCGGGAGTTCGTCGCGCAGGCCGGTGGCCAGCAGCAGCCGCCGGGCGGAGACCCGGGAGCCGTCGGCCAGCAGAAGATGGAATCGGTCCGATCCGCAGGCGGTCACGTCGGTGACGGTGCCGGCCACCACCCGGCCCCCGTAACCGGTGACCTCCCGTCGGCCGGCAGCCAGGAGGTCGGCGGGGGGCAGCCCGTCCCGGGACAAGAACCCGTGCATGTGGCTGGCCGGTGCGTTGCGCGGCGCCCCGGAATCAACCACCAGGACCGTCCGCCGCGCCCGGGACAACACCAAGGCGGCCGACAACCCCGCCGCCCCACCGCCGATGACCACCACATCGAATTCGTCCATGCCGTTCAGCGTGGTCCGAGCATCCCCGAATCCACAATGATCGTTGCTGTTTCCGGGATCGACGGGGTGGGATGAGGAGCATGGACGACCGTGCGGCGATGATCGCGGCAGCGCTCGAGCAGGTCGGGCCGCGGTTGAAGCGGCTCCGCACGCAGCGGCAGGTCACCCTGACCGCCCTCGCCGCGGCCACCGGGATCTCCAAGAGCACGCTGTCCCGGCTGGAGACCGGGCAACGTAAGGCCAGTCTGGAACTGCTGCTCCCGCTGGCCATGGCCTACAACGTGCCGCTGGACGACCTGGTCGGCGGACCCGATATCGGTGACCCCCGGGTGCGGCTCAAGCCGAGGCGGGTGAAGGGCCGCACCGTCATTCCGCTGACCCAACAGCCGGGCAGCACCCAGGCCTGGAAGATCGTCATCCCCACGACGAAGTCGACCCCGGAACCCCGCAGCCACGAGGGGCACGAATGGCTGTACGTGCTTTCCGGACGGATGCGACTGGTCTTGGGCGACCGCGACCTGGTCCTGCAACCGGGTGAGGTCGTCGAGTTCGATACCAACATCCCGCACTGGTTCGGCAGCACCGGGCACGAGCCGGCCGAGGTGCTCAGCCTGTTCGGCCGTCACGGCGAGGAAATGCACACCCGAGTGACCGGTGACAGCAACCCGCCCTGACCGGAACCGCCACCCAGCCCCACCCACAGCACCTCCGGTCCACCTGTCGGTAGTTCCCAGCTATTGCCGTTTCGCCGGCAGATCCGGCGCAGTGGGTGTCGCGGCCGCCGATCTGTGAGGCACCCGGGCCCACCGTGACCGAGGCCGGCCACGATGGGCGGGGCGAGTCAGCGCACCGCACGTACCCGGCTCACTGCCAACGCCGACGCCAGCGCGCACGCACCCGCGAACGCGAACAGCGCCGAGTACTGGCCGCCGCTCACGGCGAGGATGGCCGGGGCAACCATGGGGGCAACGGAGTACGGCAGCGCGTTGGCGATGTTGAACACGCCCATGTCCTTGGCCGTTTCCGCGGCACTGGGCAGCACCTGGGTCACCAGCGCCAGGTCGACGGCCACGTACACACCGAGCCCGACACCACTGACAGCCACCCCGACGAGGAATGCTGAGAAGTCGCCGGCCAGGCCCACGATGAACATCGCGACGCCGTACACCACGGCGGCAGCCAGGACGAACACCCGGCGCCGGCCGCACCGATCCGACAGCTTCCCGCCGAGCAGCGACGCGACCACGACACCGGCCGAGGAGACCAGGGTCCCGACGAACACCTGATGAGGGACGCGCTCCTGGCTGCTGCCAAGGTGGGCGAGCAGGTAGTACACCTGGTAGCTGGTGAGGAACGCGAACGCCATCACGAACAGGAACCGGCTCAGGAACACCCAGGAGAAGTCGCGGTGGCGGCGCGGGGAGACGTAGAAGGTCCCGGCGAACTCCCGCCACGACCACCGCGGAAGTGTTCCGGCCGTGAGCCGGCGATCCGGCAGCACCGCTGCGAACAGCACGATGAACACGGCACCCACCGCGACCGGGCCCAGGAACATCGCCGCGGTGTTCGGCGAGAAGACGTTGACGAGATAGGTGCCGCACACGGACGCCACCGGTACGCAGACTCCGAGCACGCCGGAGACCATGCCCCGCTGCTCCGCCGGCACCTGGTCCGGCAACACCGCCACCTGCACCGCCAGCAGCGCGTTGAAGAACACCTGCGCCACACACCACCCGACCACCACCACGATGAGCGTCTGGGCGTACGCGATGGTGGCGATACCCACGGTCCCTCCAGCCAGGCCCAGCAGCATCCAGGGTCGTCGCATCCCGAACCGCGACGTGGTCCGGTCGCTGAGCTTGCCGAACAACGGGTTGGCGAACAGGGCCAGGAACGAGCCGGCCGCCAACGTCAACGCCAGCCGGCCCGGCGCCGCCTCCGCGCCGACCAGATCCCCGACCTTCAACGCCAACGTGACCAGCAACGGGGCAATGAGCATCAAGCAGCTGGCCATGAACGCCAGCGCGTACAGCGCGATGACTCCGGCACCGACTCGCCCTGACGCCTGCCCTGACGTGTTGGTCTCGGCAGGAAGACGGGGTTCCGCGGGGCCGCGTCGCATGACCTGAGCGTCCGCCCGCCTCCGCATGGTTGTGTCAGGTTTGAGTGGCCCCGCCGGAGCAGGGAATCGCAGGTTTGAGTGGCCCCACCTGCGACTCTCCGGGCAGGTTCTGTCAGGTTTGGGTGGCCCCACCTGATCGTCGTCGGAGGCGACGACGTCAGGAGGAGACGTGAGGTCCAAGGTCATGCTGTTCGAACAGATCCGGCGGGATTCCCGGGTGGAGGGCTTGTCGGTGCGGGCGTTGGCCAAGCGCCACCATGTGCACCGTCGAACGGTGCGGCAAGCGTTGGCGTCGGCGGCGCCGCCGGAGCCGGCCCGGCGCAGGTGGCAGTCCCGCAAGATCGACCCGTTCGTGACCGCGATCGACGCAATGTTGCGGTCGGATCTGACGGCCCCGCGCAAGCAGCGACACACCACGGTGCGGATCCTGGACCGGTTGGTCGAGGAGCATCAGGCGACCGGGTTGTCGTATTCGACGCTGCGGGCCTATGTCGCCCAGCGGCGGCGGGAGATCTGGGCTGAGGCGGGCCGGCCGTTGGCGGAGGTGTTCGTCCCGCAGACGCATCAGCCGGCCGCCGAGGGTGAGGTCGACTTCGCCGAACTGTGGGTGGATCTGCCCGCCGGTCGGACGAAGTGCTACCTGTTCACGATGTGGTTGTGCTTCTCGGGTCGGTCGGTGCATCGGGTGTTCCCGACTCAGTCGCAGGAGGCGTTCCTCGAGGGTCATATCGCCGCGTTCACCGAGCTGGGTGGTGTTCCAACGGTGCACGTGAAGTACGACAACCTCAAGTCCGCGGTCTCGGCCGTGCTGTTCGGCACCGACCGGCGGCGGACCGAGAACGAGCGGTGGGTGCTGTTCCGTTCGCACTACCAATTCGATGGGTTCTATTGCCTGCCCGGCGTCCACGGAGCCCACGAAAAGGGCGGTGTGGAGGGCGAAGGCGGCCGGTTCCGGCGCAACCATCTGGTCCCGGTGCCGAAGGTGAAATCGTTGGCCGAGCTGAATGTTCGGCTGGCCAAGGCGGACCGGGCCGATGACCACCGGCGGATCAACGGCCGGGTGCGCACCGTGGGCGAGATGTTCGCCATCGAGCAGCCCCTGCTCCGGCCGTTGCCGACCGAGGTGTTCGAACCGGGCCTGTCGTTGAACCCGCGGGTCGACCGGCACGCCCGGATCATGGTGCGTAACTGTCAGTATTCGGTGCCAGCCAAGTTCATCGGACGCCGGGTCCGGGTCCACCTCCGGGCGGGTGAGGTGATCGTGTTGGATGGCCGGACCGTCATCGCCACCCACGAGCGGTCGGGCCGTAAGGGCGCCCAGGTGTTGGACCTGGATCACTACCTGGAGGTGCTCAAGTACAAACCCGGCGCCCTGCCCGGGGGGCGTGTCAGATGGTCTGTGTAGGAACCGCGATCGGATGCTGAGGCGGGTGCCTCGCGAAGGAGCAGATCATGACCATGACCGAGCAGTCCTCATCGGTGCCGTCGTCGCCGGTCGATGATGAGGTGCCGGGTCCGGCCCGGTCGACTGGTCGGCAGCTGCGGGAGTTGCTGGCCGACGACGTGTGGCTGGATGAGTTGATCGACCGCGCCGAGGCCGGCGGGGTCAGGTTGACCGGCGAGGGCGGGTTCTTGCCGGAGATGATCAAGGCTGTGCTCGAACGAGGCCTGGCCGCGGAATTGACCGGGCACCTGGGCTACGAAGCGGGCGACCCGGCTGGTCGGGGCTCGCCGAACAGTCGGAACGGGCACACCCCGAAAACGCTCTCGACCGAGGTCGGTCCGGTTCCGTTGAGCGTGCCGCGGGACCGCAAGTCGACGTTCGAGCCGCGGCTGGTGCCCAAGGGCCAACGCCGCCTGGGCGGGTTGGACGAGCAGATCATCAGCCTCTACGCCGGCGGCATGACCGTCCGCGATATCCAGGCCCATCTGGCCCGGACACTGGGCACCGAGCTGTCCCACGACACGATCAGCAAGATCACCGACGCGGTCCTGGAAGAGGTCAAGGCCTGGCAGTCCCGGCCGTTGGAAGAGCTCTACCCGATCATGTACCTGGACGCGATCGTGGTGAAGGTCCGCGACGGGCACCAGGTTCGGAACAAGAGCGCGTACATCGCCGTCGGCGTCGATATGGCCGGGATCAAGCACGTGCTGGGGATCTGGGTGCAGTCCACCGAGGGCGCCAAGTTCTGGGCCGGGGTCTGCGCCGAGCTGGCCAACCGGGGCGTCAAGGACGTGCTGATCGTGTGTTGCGACGGGCTGACCGGGCTACCCGAGGCGATCGAGGCGACCTGGCCGCGGACGACCGTCCAAACGTGTGTGGTCCACCTGATCCGGGCCTCGATGCGGTTCGTGTCCTACACCGACCGGCGGGCTGTCGTGGCCCAGCTCAAGACGATCTACACCGCCCCGACCGTGGACGCCGCCGAGACGGCGCTGTTGACGTTCGCCGAGACCGATCTGGCCCGCCGCTACCCGGCCTGCCTGCGGACCTGGCAGGACGCCTGGGACCGGTTCATCCCGTTCCTGGCGTTCCCATGGCCGGTCCGCAAGATCATCTACACCACGAACGCGATCGAGTCGTTGAACTACCAGCTCCGCAAGATCATCAAGAACCGCGGGCACTTCCCCAACGACGACGCAGTGGTCAAGCTGCTGTGGCTGGCCATCCGCGATATCGAGGACAAACGCGCCCGGGACCGGGCCGCGGAGAAGGGCAAACGAGTCGGACGCACCGCCGAGGGCCGGCTCGTCGAGGGCCAGGTCACCACCGGTTGGAAACCCGCGCTCGGTGCACTGGCCATCCAATACCCCGACCGCATCACCCCCAGGATCAGCTGACCAACCCCAACCCAAGATCAACATCGCGACTTACACAGAAAACTTGACAGCCTCTGCCCGGGGCGACCGCCCTGGTCCAGGCTCGCGCCTGCGGGGCGTTCACCAGTGCGCACGAGGCGTTCTGGGCGGCGGCCCGCAAGGCTCACGGCGACGCCGCCGGCACCCGGGAACTGATCGACGTGCTGCTGCTGCATCGGCACATGCCGGCGGTCGACGTCGTCGCCGGGTTGACCGCCGCCCTGCGAGTCGGCGCGACCCAGGCCGATGTGGTGGCCGTGGAAGCCCGCAAACAGCAGCGTGGGGCCACGCAACCCGAGCATCCCGTCGGTCAGGACGACAGTGCCGGGCAGCGGGTGGTCAGTCTGACCGAGCGGCGGCTGTCCGACCCGACCGCGGTGATCGCCGGGCTGCCGCCGGATTCCCGGCCGTTGCCGTCGGTCGACCGTTACGACGAGCTGCTCACCCGCCGCAAGACCGCGCCGCCGGCGGCGGACCTGTCGAAAGGCAACGTGTCATGACCGCACCGATTCGCCGCCGCCGCGGCCTGACCGAGCAGGCCGCGTCCGCGGCGATCGACACGGCCTGCCGGCAACTACGCCTGCCGACCGTCCGCGGGCTGGTCACCGACATGGTCACCGTCGCGGAGAAGGAACAACTCACCTACCAGGGATTCCTCGCCGAGCTACTCCTGGCCGAATGCGACGACCGGGCCCGTCGCCGCTCTGTCCGCCGGGTCAAGGCGGCCGGCTTTCCACGAGAGAAGTGGCTGGCCGATTTCGACTTCGACGCGAACCCGAACATCAACTCGGCGACCATCCACACCCTGGCCGGATGCGGCTGGATCCGCGCCGGGCAACCGTTATGCCTGATCGGAGACTCCGGCACCGGCAAGTCGCATCTGCTGATCGGGTTGGGCACCGCCGCCGCGGAGAACGGGTTCCGGGTGAAATACACCCTGGCCACCAAGCTGGTGAACGAACTCGTGGAGGCCGCCGACGACAAGATCCTGGCCAAGACCATTGCCCGATACGGACGGGTTGATCTTCTCTGCATCGATGAACTCGGCTATATGGAACTCGACAAACGCGGCGCGGAGCTACTTTTCCAGGTTCTCACCGAACGGGAAGAGAAGAACTCCGTGGCCATCGCCTCCAACGATTCCTTCTCCGGCTGGACAAAAACGTTCACCGACGCCCGCCTCTGCGCCGCGATCGTCGACCGGCTCACCTTCGGCGGGAACATCATCGAGACCGGAACCGACTCCTACCGGCTGGCCCGGACCAAGGCCCAACAAGCCGCCAGCTAAGACCCATCAACGTCAAGCTCCAGGCGGGGATCCGCTAAACCAACCTCGCCCACGGGTGGAGCCAACCAAACCTGACATGGTGGGGCCAACCAACGTTGACAAACCCATCCGCAACCCCCACAAGGACCGGTCAGGTGAATCGTCGCTTGACGTGATGCCTCTACACCAGCCAGCGGAAGTGTGGGACTCTGACGCCGACCCGGACGGGACAAGTCCGCGCCGGGCGGCCTTCCAGGGGTTGGTTCGCCAGCTCGGCGTCAGGTGGAGTCGGCGATGCGCAGCCCGATACTGCACACGAAGCTGTACGCGGCCCGGGTACGCGGCCGGACCGTGCCGCGCCCCCGGCTCACCGAGCACCTGACGGACTTTCTGAGCGGCGGCCGGCTACTCCTCATCTCCGCCCCCGCCGGGTTCGGAAAGACCACGACCCTGGCGCAGTGGGTCCAGACGCTCTCGGCCGACGCCGCCACCGGCGACAGGACTGGCACCGGACCCGCGCCCGGCCAAGACACCGGCAGCCGTGGGCCGGGTGACCCGGCCGTCGCCCAGACCACCAACCCGCCCGCGGTCGTCGCGTGGCTCTCGCTTGACCCCGCGGACAACGAGCCGGGCAGGTTCTGCGCCTACGTGCTCACCGCGTTCCAGCACGCGTCCCCCGGCTTGGGTGCCGACCAACTGCACCGACTGGAACAGCAGGCCCCCGCGACCACCGCGGCCGACGCGACACCCATGATCGCCGAGCTGCTCAACGACATCGCGGACCTGCCCCACGACGTCGTGCTGGTCCTGGAGGACTACCACCTCGTCGAGTCCCCCGACGTGCACGACCAGCTCGCCTACCTGCTCGAGCATGCCCCGCCGCAGCTCCATGTCGCCGTCAGCACGCGCGTCGACCCGCCGCTGCCGCTGGCACGTATGCGGGTCCGCGGTGAGCTGACCGAGATCCGCGCCGCCGACCTGCGTTTCACCGCAGCCGAAGCCGACACCTACCTCAACGGCCTCATGCAGCTTGGCCTGACCCAACCACAGGTCACCGCGCTCGGCTCGCGCGCCGAAGGATGGATTGCCGCCCTGCAGCTCGCCGCCCTGTCGATGCAAGGCCGCGACGACGTCGCCGCCTTCATCGCTGACTTCACCGGCGACGACCGTTACATCGTCGACTACCTCGCCGAAGAGGTCCTCGCCCGCCAGCCCGAGCAGACTCGACGGTTCCTGCTGCACACCGCCGTCCTGGACCGGCTCACCGGTGCGCTGTGTGACGCACTCACCGGCCGCGACGACGGCCGACGCACCCTCGAGCAGCTCGAACGCGCCAACATGTTCCTCGTCGCCCTGGACAACCAGCGGCGCTGGTACCGCTACCACCATCTGTTCGCCGACGTTCTCCGTGCTCGCCTGCTGGACCAGCAACCGACCCTCATCCCCCAGCTGCACCTGGCCGCCAGCCGCTGGTACGCCGATGATCAGCAGCCCGAGGACGCCATCCGGCATGCCCTCGCCGGCAGCCACATGGACCTCGCCGCAGACCTCATCGAACAGGCCATCGAGCAATCGCTGCGGGAACGGACCGAGGCCACCATGCGCGGCTGGCTCAAGCAGCTGCCCCCGGACGTGGTTGCCGCGCGCCCAGCCCTGGGCATCGCCCTGGCCGGGGCAACACTGGCCACCGGTGAGACCGCCGGCGTGGCGCAGCTGCTCAACCAGGCCGAACAGCGACTGAACGCACCCGGCGACGCCCACGCAGACACCACCGGACGGCTACCCGGCTGGGTCGAGGTCTACCGCTCCGGCCTGGCGCAAGCCCAGCATGACACCCGCGGCACCCTCACCCACGCCCGCCTGGCACTGCAACGACTCGACGCCGGGGACAGCACCGGTCGGGCCGCCGCCTCCGCACTGGTCGGGCTCGCCTCCTGGGCCACCGGCAACCTGCAGGGCGCCCACGAGGCCTATACCGCCGCCCAGAGCGCGTTCAAAGCGACCGGTTACCTCACCGACGTCCTGGGCTGCGCAGTCGTTCTGGCCGACATCCGCAAGACCCAAGGCCGCCTGCAATCCGCCCTCGACACGCACCTGGAGGCTCTTCAATACGTCACCACCAAGCTGCATGCTGCCGAGCCCACGCAGACGCCGCCCAGGCAAGGACCAGCCGACACCGGCGCAGCGGAGCTGACCGGGCTGCGGGGCATCGTCGACACCTACATCGGCATCGCCGACATCCACCGCGAACGTGGAAACCCGACCGAAGCGACACGGCTGCTCAGACTGGCCGAGAGCGCAGGCGAGTCCGCCGGCCTGCCCCAAGCCCAGTACCGGCGACACGTCGTCCAGGCACAGATCGCACGCGCCGACGGCGACCTGGAAACCGCCGACCAGCTGCTCCAGAACGCCCAACGGCTCTACGTCGCCGACTTCCACCCCGACGTCATCCCCGTCGCCGCGACACGCGCTCGCCTCTGGGTGGCCCAGGGCAGACTCGACGGCGTCTTCGCGTGGGCCAGAGGCCGCGCATTGGCCCTGAGCGACGAACCGGCCTTCACCACGGAGTATGAACACCTCACCCTCGTCCGCGCCCACCTTGCTCACCTCAGCGCCGACCTCAGTGCCCACCTCCGTCACCACCACGCAGCCGATGGCCATCCCGCCGGAGACCCGAACCGCGCACCCGGCGTCGATCAGGTACTCGGCTTCCTCGACCGGCTACTGACCCATGCCGAAGCTGGGGGACGAACAGGCACCGTCATCGACGCCCTCATCCAGCGAGCCATCGCGCTGCGGCTCGCCGCAGGTAGCCGCGGCAACCGTCCCGGTCAGGGCACCGACGAGTCCCTGCGAACCTTCCACCGTGCCCTCGACCTGGCCGAGCCGCAGGGGTACGCCCGAACGTTCCTGGACGAGGGCTCGGTCGTCACGGACCTGCTGCGTGACGCGCTGCGGGCCGGTCTGAACAGCGAGTACGTCACCGCGCTCCTGAACCAGCAACCACACAGCACAACGCCCGACCTCACCGGCACCGTCGCCCCCACCGACGCCGGTCCGCAGACTGATAGGCGAATGGAGGTGGTCGTCGAACGACTCAGTCAGCGGGAGCTCGACGTCCTACGACTGCTCGCCACGGACCTGAGCGGTCCCGACATCGCTCGCCACCTCGTCGTGTCCCTCAACACGATCAGGACCCACACCAAGAATCTCTACGCCAAGCTTGGCGTCACCAACCGGCGCGCCGCAGTCCGCCGCGCGGAAGAACTCCACCTGCTGCAGGGAACGGTACCCCGCCGAGCCTGACCGAGTCCCGTTGAGCCGCAGTGGCTCCCGCTCGGTCCCGCGAATCCGCGTGGTGGGTCGAAGCGGCGCCGTTCCGGCCGGCGGTTCACCACCGAATTCACCACATGATGTGAAGTCAGCTCATCACATCCGCTTCTAGGTTCACGGCATCAACAAACGACCGTCAGGGCCAACCAAGCGCCCTCCATGGTCACCAAGCCGTCGTCCAAGGAGCCTCCGGTGAACACCCCGCCCGCCACCCGGCCGCCCGAAGGCAACTGGTACGAGATCCGCCTCCACGGGGTGCTGGAGCAACGGTGGGCCGCCTGGTTCGACGGCATGAACCTCACCGCCAACCAGGATGGCAGCAGCACCCTGCGCGGCCCGCTCATCGACCAAGCCGCGCTCCACGGCGTCCTCCAACGGCTCCGCGACCTCGGCATTCCGCTCATCGCCGTGACCGCGCTGCCACCCGCTGCCACACCTGCCCCCACCCAGCCCGCTCGCCCCGTCGACCCGGCTGGCCCGGCTCTCCCGCCGACTGAGCCGCCTGCACCTGCACACCCCGGCACCGACTAGACCCAGGAGACAAGCCATGTCCACGACCATCCGTCCCAGCCACGGCGCCGCCCGTCGTCCTGTGAAAGACCCGACTCGCCGGTACTCCCTGGCCGGCGGCCTGTTCTACATCGCGACCTTCGTGGCCTCCATCCCGGCCTGGGTGCTCATCCGTTCCTCGATCAACGACGACCTGAGCTTCATCCCCGGCCACGAGACCCAGCTGCTCTGGGCAGGAATCGGCGACTGGGTCACCGCCATGACCGGTGTGGGCGCCGCGGTCGCCCTCTACCCCGTCGTCAAACGGCAGAGCCAGGCATTGGCCATCGGGTACGTCACCACCCGACTCGTCGAGGCCGCCGTCATCATGGTGGGGGTCTGTTCCCTCCTGGCCGTCGTCACCCTGCAGGACCTCGTTGGTACCGCCGGCAGCGATCCCGCGGCCCTGACCGCCGTCGGCCAAGGCCTTGTCGCGGTCCGCGACTGGTCGTTCCTGTTCGGCCCCGGGTTCATGGCGACGTTCAACGCGCTCATGCTCGGCACCATCATGTACAGGTCCGGCCTCGTTCCCCGCGTCATCCCCGCAGTCGGGCTCATCGGCGCCCCACTGCTGTTCGCCGCGAACGTGGCCACGATGTTCGGCTACAACGAGCAGACCTCCACCGTCACCATGCTGGCTACCCTGCCCATCGCATTCTGGGAGCTCGGCGTCGGTTTCTACCTCACCGTCAAGGGCTTCCGCCCCTGTGCGGTGACCGCGGGCCTGACCACGGTCGACTGACCGGACCGCTCGCCCACCCCAGCCGCGTCCCCCGGCCGGCTCGACAACCGCCCGCGTCGCACCCCGAGTCGACCACCCGACCGCCGAAAGCACTAGGAGATCCATGATTACCGTCGAATCAGTCACCAAGCGTTACGGCAAGTACTCCGCCGTCAACGATGTCACCTTCACCGCCCACCCTGGGCGCGTCACCGGATTCCTGGGCCCGAATGGCGCCGGGAAGTCCACCACGATGCGCATCATCGTCGGCCTCACCCCGCCCACCCACGGCACCGCACACGTTCTGGGCCGCCGCTTCATCGACCTGCCCAGCCCCGGACTGGAAGTCGGCGTCCTGCTGGACGCGTCCGCCCAGCACGCCGGCCGCACCGGACGCGAAGTCCTCACCCTCGCCACCAAAATGATGGGCCTGCCCCCCCCCGGCGCGTCGAGGAGATGCTGGAGCTGGTCAGCCTCACCGACGACGAAGCCACCCGCCGCTTCCGCGACTACTCGCTCGGGATGCGGCAACGCCTCGGCATCGCCCACGCCCTCCTGGGCGAGCCCGAGGTCCTCATCCTCGATGAACCCGCCAACGGGCTCGACCCCGCCGGCATCCGCTGGATGCGTCAGCTGCTCCGCGGTTATGCCGACCGCGGCGCCACCGTCCTGCTCTCCTCTCACCTACTCCACGAGATCGAGGTCGTCGCCGATGACCTCGTCGTCATCGGAAACGGCCGGATCGTCGCCGACGGCAGCAAGGCACAGCTCCTCACCCGCGCCGGAACCCTCGTCCGCACCCGACACCCCGACCAGCTGACCGCCGCCCTTGCCAGCGCCGGCGTCACCTACACCGAGACCGGCGTCCCATCCACAGGCGACCAGCGCCCCGACCGTGGACCCGGCCGGACGCTGCGGGTCGAGGCCGACCCGGAACTGGTCGGACACATCGCCCACCGGGCCGACGTCGCCCTCATCGAACTCCGCGACGCCGAAGGCGCCGGTCTGGAGGAAATGTTCCTGCAGCTCACCGCCGACACCCAACGCGAACACCACCGCCCATCCCGTCCCGGCGCGCACACCGGTGCGACCGACTCCCAGGAAGGCGCAGCCGCATGAGCACCAGCCCCGTCACCAGTCACACCCAGCCGTGGGAACGGCCGGCCCGGCCCCCGAACCGACCACGGCTGGACATCGAGCCGGTGACTCACACACCCCGCCGTATCCCGCTGCGCCGGGTGGTCACCGTCGAGCTGCGCAAGTCATTCGATACCCGCGCCGGCCTCTGGCTGCTCGCCAGCATCGGCATCGCCGCCGTGCTCACCACCGGCGCCGTCATCGCCTGGGCACCGCAGACCGAGTTCACCTACAGCCGCTTCACCCTGGCCATCGGTGTCCCCATGACGGTCATCCTGCCCATCATCGCGGTCCTGTCGGTCACGGCCGAGTGGAGCCAACGCACCGGCCTGACGACGTTCACCCTGCTCCCGCACCGCGGCCGCGTTCTCCTCGCCAAAGGCATCGGCGCCGTCCTCGTCGCCGTCGCTGCCACCGGCGTCGCGTTCACCGCCGGCGCCCTGGGCACCATCGTGGGCGCCGCGATGGCCGGCATCGACACCGTCTGGGACCAGAACCTCATCGACGTCGTCTACTTCGCCCTGGGCAACATCCTGCTGATCCTGGTCGGTTTCACCCTCGGAGCGCTCCTCCGCAACAGCCCCGGCGCCATCGTCGCCTACATGGTCTACGCGTTCGTCGTCCCCGGCCTGCTGGCGTTCCTCGCCTTCAACCAGGCCTGGTTCCGGGACGCCCGCGGCTGGCTGGACCCCAAGTACAACCAGGACCTGCTGCTGCAAGCCGGCGACCTCACCGGCGAGCAGTGGACCCAACTCGCCACCACCACCGCCGTGTGGCTCGCCCTGCCCCTCACCGTCGCCGTCCTGAACCTGCTTCGCGCCGAGGTGAAATAGCCATGCCCCGAACCCACCCCAGCTCCGCCGCGCGCGCCGCCCTTCCGGCTCCCACCCCGTCGGCCACTTCGCGGGTGGTCACCCAGGACCGATACGGCCCGCCCGATGTCCTGGCCGTCGTCGACCGGACCGTCCCCGTTCCCGGCGAAGGGGAAGTCCTCGTCGGGGTGCACGCCGCGTCGATCAACGCCCGCGACTGGCACATCATGCGCGGCGAGCCCCGAGTGGCCCGGTTCCTCGACGCCGGCACCTTCTCTCCGCGCCGCCCGAAGATGCCGGTCCGCGGCACCGATTTCGCCGGCACCATCCAGGCCATCGGACCAGGCGTCACCGGCTGGCGATCGGGCGACCCGGTCTTCGGCGAAGCGGCCGGCACGCTCGCCGACCACGTCATCGCCGACGTCCAGCACCTCGCCCGCATCCCCGACGGTGTCACGTTCGAGCAGGCCGCGGCGACACCGTTGGCGGGCGTCACCGCCCTGACCTGCCTGGCCGCTGCCCACCCCAAGCCCGGGCAGCGCATCCTGGTCAACGGAGCATCCGGCGGGGTCGGCACCTTCGCCATCCAACTCGCCAAAGCCCAAGGACTGCACGTCACCGCCGTCTGCAGTACCCGCAACCTGCAGCAAGCAGAGGACCTCGGTGCCGTCGACACCATCGACTACACCGTCCACGACTTCACCCGCGACGGCCGCCGCTACGACATCGTCATCGACCTCGTCGGCAACCGTCGTCTGCGCGACCTCGGCCGGGCCCTGGCACCGGGCGGCACGCTGGTCATGTCCGGCGGCGGCGTCCCCGGCACCGGACGCATCATCGGGCCCCTCGGTCTGCTGATCCGCGCCCAGCTGTGGTCCAAGTTCACCCGAACTCGCCTGGTCGCGCCCCTCGGCGTACCCGACACCGGCAACCTGACCGAGCTCAGCCGGGCCCTCGCCGACGGCGACATCCGCCCCGTCGTCGAAAGCGTGTACCCGCTCCATGACGCCGCCTCGGCGGTCAGACACATGGAGATCCGGCACGCCACCGGAAAGGTCGTCGTGACCACCACAGGGTGAGTCACCACGCCGAAATCGTGATCCGGAGCTGACGTCTCATCGTTCCATGGTGATGGCGACCTTGCCCCGGACATGTCCGGCCTGAAGCTGCCGTACGGCGTGCGGTGCGTCCTCGAGCGGATAGATGCGGTCGATGCTCGCGGCCAGCTGGCCCGCCTCGATCATCTCGGTGAGGCGGTCGTAGTCGCTGCCGCGCTCCTTGGTGACCAGCAGGGCGAGGCGCTGCTTGAGGAAGATGGAGAGCAGCGCGCCGCGCAGCTGCCTGCCCATGCCGGTCAGCGCGCCGGCGTCCTCACCGCCGACGAAGACGGCGGTTCCTCGGGGTCGGAGCGCCCGACGGAGCCGGTTGAGTGAGGGGTTGCCCGCGATGTCGAGGACGATGTCGTAGTGGCGGGAGCCATCTGCGAAGTCGTCGCGGGTGTAGTCGATGACGTGGTCCGCTCCGAGCGACGCGACCAGGTCCGCCTTCGGGGCGCTGCAGACGCCGGTGACCTCGGCCCCGAGGGCCTTCGCGATCTGAACGGCGTAGCTTCCGACGCCACCGGAGGCACCGACCACGAGGACGGACTGGCCGGCCTGGACGCGGCCGACGTCGACGAGTGCCCGCAGCGCCGTGGCGGCCGAGACCGGGACAACGGCCGCTTGGGTGAACGTGAGACTGGCCGGCTTGCGGGCGAGCCGGGACTCGGGGGCGGCGACGTACTCGGCGAACGACCCCGGAGCGACCCCGTAGACCTCGTCCCCGACGGCGAACCGTGTGACGGCCGCGCCGATCTCGACGACGGTACCGGCGACGTCCCGGCCGGGAACGGGGTTCCTGGGGCGGCGCAGGCCCGTCGCGAGCCGCACGGCGTACGGCTTGCCCATCATGAGGTGTTCTGTGCCGCGATCCAGTCCGGCCGCGCGGACCTCGACGAGCACGTCGTGGTCGCCGATCACCGGACGGGGCACGCTGCCGAGCCGAAGGACCTCGGCTGTCCCGTAGCGATCTTGCAGGACTGCGCGCATCGTGCGGTCGGTCAGGGTGGTCATCACATGTCTCCTTGGTTTCGTGGGTTGGTCTCTAGACGGGGGGCAGAGGGTTGTACTGGATGTCGCGGCGGATCTCCCGAGCACGTTCGACGTCGGTGAGCCGGGCCACCAGGTGCAGCGCCATGTCGATGCCGGCGCTGACCCCGGCGCTGGTAATGAGGTCGCCGTCGTCGACGAATCGCGAGCTGACGTCGGTGATGACCGTCGGGTCCATCTCGGAGAGCAGGTTGAGCCAGGCCCAGTGCGTGGTCGCCCTGCGGCGCACCAGCAACCCGGCGGCCGCGTAGACCAGGCTGCCGGTGCAGACCGATGTCATCAGGGGAACCGTGGCGCGCTGCCGGCGGACCCAGTCGAGGTGGCCACGGTTGCGCAGCATCGGTCTGGTGCCCGGGCCACCGGGGTGAACCAGGATGTCCATGACCGGCGCGTCGTCGATCGAGTGGTGCGCGCCGATGACCAGGGTCTTGGCGCTGCGGACGGGGCGGCCGTCCGAGGAAAGGCAGAAGGCGTCCCAGCCGTCGTCGGGGTGTTGTTGGGTCCAGGTGGACAGCACCTCCCAGGGGCCGACGGCGTCCAGCTCTTCGACGCCGTCGAACAGCAGGATCCCGATCTGGCGCCGCCGCCGGTCGCCAGGTGTCGGGTCGCGGGGCACCGAGTCGTCTGCCACGTGGTCTCGGGTGTCGTTCATGGGGTGAAGCCTGACGCCATGCGGCCCTGATCGCCCCGGTCAAAGAGCCGGGTTCGACCTCGGCCTGCCCCGCGTTGGTGCGCTACTTTCGTCGCGTGCTGGTCGGTCGCGAGCCGGAGCGGCAGCTCCTGGGAGCGCTCGTAGAGGGGGCGCGACGCGGGTTGGCGGGGACGCTGGTCGTCCGCGGCGAGCCCGGCGTCGGCAAGTCCGCGCTGCTCGAGGAACTCGTGGCGGGTGCCGACGCCACCGTTCTGCGCACCCAGGGTGTGGCGGTCGAGGCGCCGCTGGTGTTCGCGGCGCTTCACCGCCTGCTGCGCCCGCTGGCCAGACTGCACGCCCGACTGCCCGAACCCCAGGCGCGAGCGTTGCGGATTGTGTTCGGTGAGGAGGCGGGGGGTTCGGTCGAACCGTTCCTGGTGGGAGTGGCGACCCTGTCGTTGCTGACCTCTGCGGCCGAGGAGAACTTGGTGCTCTGCGTCGTCGACGACGCACACTGGCTGGACCCGGCCACGGCTGGTGCGCTGTTGTTCTGCGCCCGTCGGCTCGGCGCCGACCGGGTCGCGATGGTCTTCGCCGCGCGGGATGGCGCGTGGGGGAGCTTCGACGCACATGGGCTGCCGGAGACGGTCCTGGCCGGCCTCGACCCGGTCGACTCACGGACGCTGCTCCAGGAGCGCCTGGGCAGCGCGACCGCCGCCGACGTGCTGGACCGCCTCGTCGCCGAGACCCGCGGCAACCCCCTGGCCCTGATGGAGCTTCCCGGCGAGCTGACACCGGGCCAGCTCAGCGGGTCCGCGCCTCTTCCCTCCCAGCTACACCTGACGGCCCAGGTCGAGCAGGTCTTCCTCGACCGCAGCAGACGGCTGCCGGCCGCCGTCCAGACGATGCTGCTACTGGCCGCCGCGGACGACACCGGCGAGCTTGAGATGGTGCGGCAGGCCGCGACAGCGCTGGGCCTGGATGAAGCCGACCTTCAGGCGGCATTGGGCTCAGGGCTCCTCGTCGGCGGCAGCACGTCGATCGCGGTGCGGCACCCGCTGGTGCGTTCGGCGATCTATCAAGCCGCAACCGGGGCGCAGCGGCGGGAGGTCCACCGGGTCCTCGCAGTGGCGCTGTCCGGACGGGGTGATCCGGACCGGAAGGCCTGGCACCTGGCTTCCGCGGCACAGGGACCGGACCGGGAGGTGGTGGGCGCCCTACAGGCGGTGGGCGCACGGGCACAGCGACGCGGCGGCCATGCCGCCGCACTGGCGGCGTACGAACGCGCGGCGGCCCTGTGCGACGACCGTGCCCGACGCGCCGAGCTCACCTTCGCGGCAGCGCGCAGCGCCTGGGCGTGCGGTCGAGCGGGACCCGCCCAGACGTTGCTGACCGCGGCGCGCGAGGGTGCCGACGACCCGCTGCTCCTCGGCGACATCGCGCGCCTGCGCGGACACATCGAGGTCAACCTGGGGTCGGCTGCCGAGGCTCATCGGATCTTCGTGGAGGCCGCCCAGCAGGTGTACCCACTCGACGCGGCCAGGGCCTTGGACATCGGCGTCGCGGCCGCCGTCATGCGCACCTTCGGCGCCGACAGCGGTACCCCGCTGGCCGCGACCCACGCGCTGGTCGCCCCGGTCGGCGGCGACCCACCACGGACGCGGTGCCTGCGACTCCTGCTCGCCGCGATGACATCGGTGTCCGAGGGCGACTGGTCCGCCGCCACGGTTGCCCTCGACCTCGCACTGGAGGTCGGGGAGCAGGTCGACGACCGCGACCTGCTGTGGAACCTCGGCAACGCGGCCCTCCAGCTGGGGGACGACCAGGCACAGCAGCGCTTCTACGGTTACGCCCTCTCCCGAGCGCGCGAGGCAGGCGCGGTGACAGCGATCGTCTACTGCCTGCAGCGGCTCTGCTTCGGCTACTACCTGGCCGGCGACCTCGTCGCCGTCCGCAGCAGCGCGGAGGAGGCCCTCTCGCTCGGCTCGAGCATCGGCCAGCCGGCGATGACCGCCCCTCCCGTCGCCTGGTTGACGCTGCTTGCGGCCCTGCAGGACCGGGACGACTACGACGAGCAGCTCGCCCGTTTAGGGGAGCTTGTCGCCGCGCATCCGTTGGGCATCCTCTCCGACCCCGTCCACGACCTGACCCGCTGGGCCAAGGGACTTCGCGCGGCCGGTTCCGGGGACGGCTTCGGTGCCGTGCACCACCTCGCCCGCTTCCGGATGCCGGTGCTGGCACGGATGGCCGCCCCGGAGCGGATCGAGGCAGCTGCGCGCGCCGGGGATGCGGCAGCCGCCACCGGCTGGACCGAGGAGCTCGCCCGATTCGCCGACGCCACCAGGCGACCCTGGGCGCTCGCCACGGTGGCCTTCGGGCGCGCACTCCTCGCGGGCCAGGCCGACGCCGAGGCGTTGTTCCACGAATCGTTGACGCATCACAAGCGGGCGGAACGACCGCTCGCCGCAGCGCGAGCCCAGCTGGCCTACGGGGAATGGCTGCGCCGCAGCCAACGCCGCGTCGACGCCCGGAAGCACCTGCGCGAGGCGGTCGAGACCTTCCAGGACCTGCGCGCCGAGCCTCTGATCGCACGAGCCAGCCAAGAGCTACGCGCCTCCGGCGAAACCGCCCGCAAGCGCGATCCGACCACGCTCGTCACGCTCACGCCGACGGAGCTGCAGATCGCCCGACTGGTGAGTTCGGGCCTTTCCAACAAGGACGTCGCCGCCCAGTGCTGGGTCTCGCCCAGGACGGTCGCCTTCCACCTGCGCAACGTCTTCGCCAAGGCCGGCGTCACCTCTCGCGGCGAGCTGGCCCGACTCGACCTGGGCTGACCGGTATCCCGGCCATCTGACCGGGGTGAGCGACCGGTATCGAGTCAACGCTCGGACGCAGTGCACCAGCACATCCCTGGCACCACTGCGAAAGCGAGACCGCGATGACCGTACCCGCACCCACCACCCGCACGACGCCCGTGAACGACGATCGACGCCCGGGCTGCTGGGCCCTCACCCGCGTCGTCCTCGCATCCCTGGCGATCGGGGCGACCATCGCTCTGGTGCTGACCATGGCGGTCTTCCCGGGTGCCGCCGAGGGGGTCGTCACCGGCTCCCTGCTGTTCGGCTTCGGCCTCGGCTGGGCCGCGCTGGCCGTCATCTCCGAGCGGAAGACGAGCCAACCTCAGCGCTGGGCGCGAGTCCCGGCCGCCGCCATGATGGCAACCGGGGCCGGCCTGATGGTCTGCGCTCCCCAAGATGCCGCCCTCACGGCCCTCAACTGGGTGTGGCCGCCACTCATGCTCGCCCTCGTCGCCTGGATGTACGCCCGGTCCCGCCGCGCCATGCCCGGCCGGGCCCGGTGGCTGCTGACGCCGGTGTTCGTCGTCCTTACTCTCGCCTCCGTCGGCGCAGGAGTCCAGAACGTCACTTCCGTTGGGTTCGCCCAGGACCACCCCGCCCCCGGCCAGAGCTACTCCGTGGGCGACCACCGACTGCACATCCAGTGCCACGGGGCGGGAGGACCCACCGCGGTGCTGTTCAACGGCCTCGGCGAGTTCTCCGGCTCCTGGGCCCGGATCGACGACCAGGTCAGCGCGACCACAAGGGTGTGTGCCTACGACCGCGCCGGCCAGGGCTGGAGCGACGACGTCGACCGCCCCCAGGACGGTATCGCCGCCGCCGCAGACCTCCACGCCCTGCTGGCCGCCGCCGGCGAGCACGGTCCCTACGTCCTCGTCGGCCACTCCATCGGCGGCCCGTATGCCCTCACCTACGCCGCGCAGTACCCACAGGACGTGGCCGGCATGGTGCTCCTGGACAGCGCCAGCCCCAGGCAGTTCACCGAGATGCCCGCCTACCCCACGCAGTACGCGCTGATGAAGCGTGGGCTCGCCCTCCTGCCCACACTGGCCCGGATCGGGCTGGGACCGGCCAGCACCCCCACCTCGCACCTGCCCGGCGCGGACGCAGACACAGTCGACGCGATGGGCTCCACCGTCCGGGCCAAGCGCAACGGCCGGGACGAGCTCTCGATCATCCCCGACCTCTTCGAGCAGGCTCAGACGCTTACCACCCTCGGCGACCGCCCACTGGCCGTCGTCACGGCCTCCGAGAACCTGAGCACGGAGGGCTGGCCCGCAGAGCAAGACCGGCTCGCGACCCTCTCGAGCGACAGCATCCACAGCGTCGTCAACTCCTCCCACGCCGGCGTTGTGGAAGACGGGCCCGGCTCCGACGCCTCCGTGGCGGCCATCACCGCCGTCGTCCACGCCGTCGGCTCCGGTTCGCCGGTGACCACTGCCTGACCCCGGCACCCACTCGACCGACCAGAGGGAATCCGATGTCTCCCGCACCCGCCCGGCAGGTCTCCCACCGATCAGTCTGGAACGCACGCCCAGTCCCGGCCCCTGTCCGTTCCCGCCGACGCCGTCTCGTCGAAGGATTCACGTTCATCGCCGTGTGGGTCGGCCTCGGCTACCTGGTCCCCGGTAGCTCCGAGACCTACCTCTTGATGGGAATCCCGCTCACCGTCGCCTTCCAGCTGTTCGTGCGCCGCCGGCCCCTGCGCGAGCTGTGGGTTCGCCGCGGCGGTGCGCGTTCCGGGTTGAGCCGCCGCGACGTGGCCGTCACGGCACTGCTCGCGCTGGCCCCGGCCTACTGGGGCGTGAAGGCGGTCGGCGGCGGGAACCCATCGGTCATCGGCTGGTACGCGGCGGCGATCGTCGGCGCCGCCGCGGCGGCGTATGCCCTGCGCAGTGCCTCGGTGCGCGCCGTATTCCGGTCGGCGGCGCTGGCCACCACCCTCGGGGTCGTCGGCAACCTGGTCGTCGTCGGCGGGTTTCAGGTGGCCACCGGTACCTCGGTCGACCTCATGGCCTTGGTCGGGAGCGTGCTGAGGTGGACGGCGATTTACTTCCCGGCCACGTTCGTGATCGAGGAGGTCGCGTTCCGCGGAGCACTGGACTCCCACCTGCACCATCCCGGGGACGCCCGAGGCTGGCAGTCCGCCCTGCTCGTCTCCGTGCTGTGGGGGCTCTGGCACCTCCCCGTCGCCCACGGGATGCCGTTCCCGCTCCTCCTACTCTCCCTGGTCACCTGGCACTGCGCGATCGGCATCCCGCTGTCGCTGGCCTGGCGACGCAGCGGCAACCTCGCAGGTCCGGCCTTCGCACATTCGGCGATCGACGCGGTGCGCAACGGCCTGCTCGGGCTGTGAGCACGACAGCCAATTCGAGACCGATTTCGCTCTTGTGCTCATTCTTGGCGCCGGCGTGACCGGCAGGGGTTCCAGGCATCGTCGGGACATCGATGATCTTCGGACGGATGCTGCGGTGGCCGCGTCGACACAACCGTGCGGGGTCTGGTCTGGCCTACGCGGCGCGAGGGACTCGTAGCCGTCGGACCGGCCGCGGCGGTCTGGAAGAGTTGTGGATTGCTACATGAACGGTCAGAACAGCTCAGGTGGTGTGGACGACGCAGTATTCCCTCTTGCTGGTCCTCATGGCGCAGCGTCGGGCGCCGCAAGACAAGAGCCTGGGGTTGGGAAGCTGGCGCTCCGTGCTGTCCAGCGCTGCCAGCGCCGCCCGGGCGTTCGCGACGATCCGTTCCGTGGCACCGGTCAGGTCCGGCGACTGCTCCGGAAGCGGGTCGGGAAGGAACGCGATGTGCTGCCACGGCCCGCGGACCGGGTCGGTGCCGGAGACGAGGACTCGCCGGTCTTGCCGTCCCCGAACATTCCCACGTCCTCAAAAATTCTCACTCTGGACCATGATGAATGACATTGTCGGCCTCACTGTTGCCGACAAGTGCAACATCGCACGCTGGAGTGTTGGCCAACCCCGCCTTGGGTGCCAAAGCCCAGATCACAGGGGTGGCGTGAGCCGTTCGAGACGACCGACGAGCGCCACCATCGTGGCAGCCTGAGCCCGCAGATGCCGGGTCAGCTCGCGGATGACGTCGACGAGCCCGGCCCCCGCTGTCGCACCAGCCACCTCAATCTCATCGACCAGTTGGGGCAGCGTGTCAAGCTCCTCCACGAGGCACACCGCCCGGGTCACCGAGTCGACGATCGTCACCACAGGAAACGCGTCCATTGCACCCACTGCCGGATGCCCGTCGGCGGCCAAGCCTTCAATCTCCTCTGGCGGCTCCTCGACCATCACATCCGCGCCCTTCCGGTCGTGGCTCGGACCTTCAAGACCGGCACCCCGCCAAACGGGCCGCGGGCCGAGGCCTTGGGCGAACAAGTCCCACGGGCACTCATCCAGCGACTCGTCATGCAGCTCACCGCAGATCGAACATGCGCTCGCGACCCGCTGCCGTCGGCGACGCGGGTAGGTCTTGCCGTCCCTCCCACGAACCGGCGCCAGCTCCTCGGCATCATCTGCTCCCGCGGAATCGTCCGCGCCAAGCGCCCGGTGCACCGTTGCGGGATCGACGCCCAGGACCTTCGCGATCGCCCGCAACGACATCTGCGCCCGGGACAGCGACTGGACCACAGCACCTCGCTCTTCGCGGGGCACGGTCAGCCGCAGATCGCCCAGGCGGTCGTCGACGTACTGATCCCAGGTCTCGTAGCCCAGAGCGATGTGCGCGCGGCCCTGGTAGGCGATGGCGATGTACTCCCAGGCCCGTTCCATCATCGACCGAATCTGCATAGTGACCTGCTCGGCGCCGGCCGGCGACATCTCGAAGAACCCGGCCTCCGCGTCGACGTCGATACCCGACCCAGAGGCGGCGTCGGCCGGCCCGTCAACAGAGTGCAACGCCATCACGCCGCCCGCTTGCGTCCCGTACGAACTACCCGGCCCTGGACCGCCGCTCGGACTACTCGCATCAGCTCAGGGTTGGCTCGGACGCCGGCCGCCCCAAGGGCATCGATCTGCATCGCGACCCCGGTGGCCCGCGCCTCAGGCCGACAACCGGGTCCCGACCCCAGGGTCAGCAGGTCCAGCGCCGACCATGTCGCGGCAGGCACGCCCGTCCGGTGAGCGGCCATCGCCGACCGGCACCGGCGAGAGGTGCTCGCCGCGCCGGCCGCGGACGCCATCACCGCGTGCAACGGCGCAACCGGCCACGGCCAGCCCTCCATCGCCAGCACTGCAGCCAAGGTTCGCATCCAGTCCGGCGCCGCCGGCCGGCCCAACCCACCGGCGTCGACCGCCGGCGAGTCCTCGTCGAGCGCGCTGACCACGGACACGTCGGCCCGACGGACCGCACCGATCAGACCCCGCGTCGACGCCGACCCCATACACGTCTGCGCCGCGGCCGCCTCCGCCGCATACGCCCGGCGAACGGCGACCCGCAACAACCCGGGAGCGTCGGCGAACCGGCCCGCCCGGACCAGCCGGTCCATCTGTTCCCACACCTCGGACAGGCCTTCGTCGGTCAACCAGCCGGCCGTCCGGATCCAGTGCGTCGCCTCCCGCCGGCAGGCCGACCGCATGATGCCGACCGCCCGCCGGCCGGCGTCACCGCCCCAACTCTCGGCGGCGACCGCCGCCAGCAGCACGCTCAGGTCGTCGCCCGAACCAGCCGCGCCCCGTTCGTCCACCGCCGTCTGCGCACGATCAGCCGCGGACATCAGCGTCGCCCAGTGGCATACTCGAAGGGCCCGTGAGGTTCTCCGGAATCGCTCCCGAAGTGGCTGCGAACGCCTGGATCCGGAAGCCAACTTGATAGCAGTAGTTGACAGCAATGGGTGCCGATTTCGACACACCTTGCCCGACGGCGGTAGACACGTTGCCGCACGTCAGAGACGCTGCGACACAAGCTGATTGACGCCCGCCGGGACTACGGATCAGAAGGTTGGGGGTTCGAATCCCTCCGGGCGCGCACTGTTTGTGCAGGTCAGCGGCCATGTAAACGATCACGGGTGATCTTGCTGGCCGTTTGACAGCAGCGTTGGTGGGCGAGCTGAATCACCCCACGAGCTGCGCGGGATGCCGAGGGGTGGGCGTCCCGGACGGCTGCGAGCTTGAACCGTGGGAACCGACCGGAGTGACAACAGTAGGCGCGAGTTCGTTGGGCCTGGTCATGTTCGCCACGCTTGCGGTCGACGGCGACACCGTGGCCAACCGCACGGGCGTAGCGAGTCCCGTTCAGAGATTGAAGCGGTGGTCGAGGAACACCGCGATGGCGGCGGGCATGGTGAGGAACCCGATGCTGCTGATGATTGCTCCGACGAGCAGATAGGAATCGCTGGTGACCAGTCCGGTGATCAGCAGTACCACGCCGAGCAGGAACAGGGCGGCGGCGATGATGGTCCAGCGGCGGCGGTGCCGCTGAATCTGATCGATGTTGACGGTGGCCGCGAACCGGGGGTCGTCCTTCTTCAGGGCACGTTCGATCTCATCGAGCGCGTGGCGGTGTTCGTCCGACAGCGGCATCGGGTTCTCCTCTCAGGATGGCTGTGGCGGGGTCGGTGGTCAGGGTTCGACCAGGCCGACGCGGATGGCGAACCTGGTCAGGTCCAGGCGGTCGTGCATGCCGAGCTTCTGCATGATGTTGGCCCGGTGCCGGTCAACGGTCTTCGCGCTGATCACCAGGGTGTCCGCGATCTCCCGGGACGAGTGTCCCTCGGCGATCAGCTTGACGATTTCCTCTTCGCGGGGAGTCAGGATGCTGGTCGGGATCCGGTCACCGTTGCGGCTGCGGCGCAGATACTCGGTGATCAGGGCGGTCAGCGCGCCCGCGTAGACGAACGGCTCGCCCCGCCGCACCGCCCGGCAGGCCTCGACCAGGTCACGGTCGGCGACGGACTTCAGCACGTATCCGGCCGCGCCCGCCTTCAGTGCCTCGAAGAAGTATTGCTCGTTGTCGTACATCGACAGCATCAGAATGCGCAGACCGGTTGCTCGCCGGGATATCTCGCGGGCGGCCTGCAAACCGGTCATCCGCGGCATCGCAATGTCCAGGATGGCCAGATCGATGTCCATCATGGCGGCGCGCTGGACGGCCTCGCTGCCGTCGCCGGCGTGCGGGCAACGCGTTGACGCTCGCAACCTGGCGGCAGATGTTCCGGGGCGAGGCTGGGCATGTTGCCAGCGTCACAGTCACGCGGCCCGCTGTCCATGGTGGCTGGACACCACTTCAGCGCGGTGATCAGTACGCGCTCGCAGGCCGAGTTGATCGCCGGTCAAGCCGAACGGATCCGGTTGCAAACCGAACAGGTCCGCGCCCAGGCCGAGCTGCATCGGTTGCTGACCGAACAAATCCAGGTCCTGACCGCCCGGGGTGGCCGACCTGGAACGGCGGTTGGGTGCGGACTCGTCGAACTCGTCCCGACCGCCGTCCTCGGACGCCCCGTGGGACAAGGAACCCGCCAAGCCGCGGTCGGCGCAGCAGCGGTCAAGTCGCAAGCCCGGCAAGCAGCCCGGCGATCCCGGGGTGCCCCATTCCCTGTCCGACACACCCGACCAGGTCGTGCCGATCGAACCGCAAACCTCCCGGGGCTGCTGCGGCCCGCTGGACGGTTCGACATCGACGGTCGCCGAACGGCGGCAGGTCGTCCGTGCCGCCGGTGACGGCGCCGGTGATCACCGAACACCAACTGCTGGCCAAGACCTGCGGCTGCGGAACGGTCACCACCGCGGACTGGGCCGACGCCGACGACCCGAACGCCGCGGGCCTCAATCGCACGTGCATGACTGCGTCAACCCTGAGCGGCCAAACATCAGCCGGCCAGATCGGCCGCGCGTCGAGTTCTCGACATGGTGCCGGACGGATGGCTGTCGGGTGGTGTGAGAGCCCATGCCGGCGAATCGGCTCGACGCGCGAGGGCCTCGATCAAGCCTGGCGGTGCGGATGCGCGAGTCTGTCCCTGCCCTGTCCGGACAGACGGGTGAGCAGCGAACCTCCGACGGCGAGCAGCAACACGTAGGTCGCGGCCAGCGGCCCGATCTCGGTCACGCCGGCGGCCACCGCCAGACCGGCGATGACCATCGAGAATTCACCCCGCGCGATCAGCGCCGTCCCGGCCCGCCGCCGACCACGGGCACCGACACCGTCGCGGCGGGCCGCGAACCAACCGGTGATCACCTTGGTGACCGCGGTGACCACCGCGAGCAGGGCCGCCACGACCAGGGCCGGCGGCATGTCCCGCGGGTCGATCGCGTAGCCGAAGGAGAGGAAGAATGCGGCGGCGAACAGATCCCGGAGCGGGCCGATCACCCGGCGGACGGACTCGGCAGCCTCCGCCGGCACGGCCAGGCCAACCAGGAACGCGCCGACCGCTGCAGAGATGCCCATGTACTCGGCCGCGCCGGCGACCAGCAAGGTCAACGCGAGCAGCCGCAGCAGCACCTGTTCGTCCGAGTCGTGCGTGATCAGCCACCCGATCACGGGTCCCGACCAGCGGGAAAGCATGAGCACGCCGATCAGGGCGACCACCGCCACCAGGACTCCCGCCAGTCCGGCCAGGAAGGCGGTGCCGGCCAGCAGGATGCCCAGCATGGGCAGATAGACCGCCATCGCGACATCCTCGAGGACCAGAACCGAGAGCACCGCGGGCGTTTCCCGGTAGCCCAGTCGACCCAGGTCTGACAGGGTGCGCGAGACGATGCCGGATGAGGACACCCAGGTGATCCCACCGAGCGCGACCACGCCGGCGACAGGAAGTCCGAGCAGCAGACCGGCGACCACCCCGGGAACCGCGTTCAGCACCAGATCGACCACGCCACTGGGCGTGTGGCGCCGCAGCGCCTGAGTGAACTCGTCCGCGGAGAACTCCAAACCGAGGGACAGCAGGAGCAGCACCACGCCGATCACCGCCCCCGCCTCCAGGAACGGGGCCGCGGCAGGAACCGGCAGCAGGCCGCCGGGGCCGACGAATAGTCCGGCGATCAGGAACAACGGCACCGCGGACAGACCCAGCTTCCCGGCAACAGCGCTGACCGCACCCAGGATGAGCAACAGGATGCCGAACTCGACCAGGAACGCCGCGCTGACATGCACGAGAGCTACCCCACCCCGGTCAGGATCCGCCGGAGCGCGGCGATGCCGTCCTCCGTGCCCAACACCACCAGCACGTCGCCGGCGGTCAGCGGCTGGCTCGGAGTAGGAGCGGCGACGACTCCGGCAGACCGGACGACCGCAACCACAGAGGCGCCCGTCCGCGAGCGTGCACGTGTCTCCCCGAGAGTCCGCCCGGCGAAGGTCGATCCCGGTTCAATCTCGACCTGGGCCGCGACAAGTCCGGGGATCTCCCTGGTCAGATCGGCGAATCTCTCAGCGATGCGTGGCGCGCCGAGCAACTCGGCCAAGGTGTCGGCCTCCGCCGGAGTAAGGCGGACCAGCTCGATCCACACATCCGCGTCGCTCCGGTCGTACACGCCGACATCGATGCGTCCGTCCCGACGGGAGATCAGACCGATATGGGCGCCGGACCTGGTAACGAACTCATACCGGATGCCAACACCCGGAAGAAGAGTCTCAGTGACATCCACGGCGTGATTGTCCCCTGGATGTCGGCCTGCGTGGTCGAACGACCGTCGTGGAATCCGGCCCATGGAGCATGGTACTGGGCGGTCGCCCGGACCGTGGTCGGCTGACACCGGTGGCACACGGCGGCAGCGTTGTTGCTGCTGAACGAGATCTGGGGTGCAGTCGTTGACGACGAACTACTTCTGCCCCCAAGACAGAAGCCGTTCTCCAAGATCCGCAACGGCGCGAAGGTGACGAGAAGTCCGAAAGCCACGACCCCGCACCGGCCCCCGCCCGGCACGAGGTCGTCACAGCCGATGACAAGAACATCCTCGCCGGCACCTACCGCGACCTGAACCGGCGGCCAATCAGCGGCAGATTCCGGGCACTCACCGAAAGTTCCTTGCGATCATCACCGGCAAGACCGGGCCCTTCCGAAGCCCTCGACACAACCGTTGGAGACGGGGAGCTGCACGACTACTGAAAGCCGAGCTTCTCCGTCGCTGCGCGATGGCACTCTGCTTCCGGCCTGGGCTGCGCGGCGACGGCTGGTACTCGGCTAGGCTGACCGTGGTGCGCCGGGAAGTCTGGTCGGCATAACGCTGATGACGCCAGAAACTTCCGAAGGGCTTCCGCCATGGTCGGCTCCCCCCGCACGTTGTTCTCACCCGGGACGTGGGCCGAGGACGGTCGTGTCGCCCATATCCTCCGCAAGGAAACAGTCGGCGGTGGCCTGTTACTCCTGGCAACAGTGGTGGCCCTGGTCTGGGCCAACACAGCGGTTTCGGAAAGCTACTTCCAACTGTTGGATACCGAGCTCGGACCTGCTGCACTGCATCTGAACCTCACGGTCGGCGAGTGGGCCGGCGACGGGTTGCTGGCGATCTTCTTCTTCGTCGCCGGGTTGGAACTCAAACGCGAGTTCGTGGCCGGTGACCTTCGGGACCCGCACCGCGCCGTGGTACCGGTGGCCGCCGCATTCGGCGGGATGATCGTCCCCGCCCTGCTGTATCTGGTGATCGCCGGCGGAACCGGCCCTAAGGGGTGGGCGATCCCGACCGCCACGGACATTGCCTTCGCGTTGGCTGTGCTGGCGGTCATCTCCACCCATTTGCCGGCGGCGTTGCGAACCTTCCTGCTCACCCTGGCCGTTGTCGACGACCTGCTGGCCATCACGATCATCGCCGTGTTCTATACCGACGACCTCCAACCGGTGTGGCTGCTGCTCGCGCTGGCGCCGTTGGCCCTGTTCACGGTCCTGGTGCAGAGAAGAATCAGTTCCTGGTGGCTGCTGCTGCCGCTGGCGTTCGTCACCTGGTCGTTGGTGCACGCGTCGGGGGTGCACGCCACCGTCGCCGGGGTGCTGCTCGGGTTCGCGGTCCCGGTGCGCGCCCGGAAGGTCAGAGGCAAGGACGATGACCGACCGGGGATGGCGGAGCACTTCGAGCATCTCTGGCGGCCCATTTCCGCCGGGATCGCGGTGCCGGTGTTCGCCTTGTTCTCGGCCGGCGTCGCGATCGGTGGTTGGTCCGGTTTGCGGTCAGCGTTGACCGACCCGATCGCGGTCGGCATCATCGCCGGTCTGGTCCTGGGGAAACCGGTCGGCATCCTGACCGCTACCTATCTGACGTCGAGACTCACCCGCCGTCCGTTGCAGAGGGGGCTGACCTGGCCCGATCTGACCGGGGTGGCCCTGCTCGGCGGTGTCGGCTTCACCGTGTCCCTGTTGATCGGGGAACTCGCCTTCGGCGGTAGCTCCGCCGCCGACGATCACGTCAAGATCGCCGTCCTGGCCGGATCGGTGACGGCCGCTGTGCTGGCGGCGGTGCTCCTGCGGATGCGGAACCGCCGCTACCGCGCCATCTGCGAGGAGGAGGAACGAGACGACGACCACGACGGAATCCCCGACATCTATCAGATGAGAACGCCTTTGGACCCACCCGAATCGTGACGACCCTGCAGGACGTAGCCGGAACGGGCTGTCGCTCCAGGAAGGACCACCACCCGGAAGACCGGAACCAGCATCGCCTGACCCCGTAGGACTCTGCTTCGCCCCTCTTCACGGTTACCCGACCGGGCCCTTCGGCTGGTCGACCATCCACCTGGGAGTGTCATGACAAGCATCCTGATCGGTATCGACAGCAGCGAAGCCAGTGACCGGGCACTCGCCCTTGGTCTCCGGCTGGCACGGTGGGCCAACGCGGAAGTGCTCATCGTCCACGCAATTCCGTGGTCGCCGTATTCGTTTCAGACGAACGAGGAGAACGAGTTCCGTGCCGGTGAACGCGAGCACGAGATCCAGGCCGCTACCACGCAGTTGCTCGAACCCGCGCTGACGAAGGCCAAGGAGGCCGGAGCAAGAGCCGACGGCATCACCCGGCACGGGCACCCGGTCGAGGTGCTGGTCGAGCTTGCCGAGGAACACCACGTGGACCACGTCGTTGTCGGTCGCACCGGAGAAAGTCGGATGAAGAAGGTGCTCTACGGCGGGATACCGGGCCGGCTGATCCTGAACTCCCCGGTCGCGGTCACGGTGGTCCCGTGATGGCCACGGCATTCGTCGCTGCGGAGGAAACCGAGCCGTCCGGCATCGACGCGGCGGTCAACGACGCCGTTGGTCCGATCGCGACCTGGATCGAAGGGATCGTGTTCTACCGCTTCGAATTCTTCGGCGTCGGCGTTCCGGTCATCGTGCTCTGGCTCATCACCGGTGCGGTCTTCTTCACGATCTTCTTGGGCTTCAAGAACATTGTTGGGTTCAAGCACGCCATCGATCTGGTCCGCGGCCGGTACTCCCACCCGGAGGACGCCGGGGAGGTGTCCCACTTCCAGGCCTTGGCCACGGCGGTCTCCGGCACGGTGGGCCTGGGGAACATCGCCGGGGTCGCGGTGGCCATCAGCCTCGGCGGACCGGGTGCGACGTTCTGGATGATCGTCGCCGGGTTCTTCGGGATGAGCCTGAAGATGGCCGAATGCACCCTTGGGGTCAAGTACCGCAAGGAGCATGCGGACGGCTCGGTGTCCGGCGGCCCGATGTACTACCTGCGCGACGGCATCGCGAAACTGGGTAAGCCCCGGCTCGGCAAGGTGATGGCCATCGTCTTCGCCGTCTGCTG
This sequence comes from Nakamurella multipartita DSM 44233, assembly GCF_000024365.1. Lineage (NCBI taxonomy): Bacteria > Bacillati > Actinomycetota > Actinomycetes > Nakamurellales > Nakamurellaceae > Nakamurella > Nakamurella multipartita. Next base: position 436,056 of record NC_013235.1, on the reverse strand, counting down.
CGTCGGCGGGTCTCTCGGCGGCGGCAACATGTTCCAGTCGAATCAGGCCACCGCGCTGATCGTCGAGGTCTTCGGCGGCGAGGACTACAAATGGGCGTTCGGGCTGGTCTTCGCGATCCTGGTGGCGCTGGTGATCATCGGTGGCATCAAGTCGATCGCCAGGGTCACCGACAAGATCGTGCCGTTCATGGCGGTGCTGTACATCACCGCAGCGCTGGTCGTCATCTTCGCGAACGTCTCGATGATTCCGGCCGCGTTCGGTCAGATCATCAGCGGCGCGTTCAACCCGGAGGGGGTCGTTGGCGGGGTCGTCGGCGTTCTCATCGTGGGATTCCAGCGGGCCGCATTCTCCAACGAGGCCGGCGTCGGGTCGGCGTCGATCGCGCACTCGGCGGTCCGGACGAAGGAACCTGCCACCGAGGGTTTCGTGTCCCTGCTGGAGCCGTTCATCGACACCATCGTCATCTGCACCATGACGGCCCTGGTCATCGTCATCACCGGTGTCTGGGACGATCCCAATTCCTCGGAGCTCGGCGGGGTCGGGTTGACAACAGCCGCCTTCCAGTCGGTACTGCCATGGTTCCAGTTTGTCCTGGTGGTCGCGGTCGTGCTGTTCGCGTTCTCCACCATGATCGCCTGGTCGTACTACGGCATGAAGGCCACCGGCTACCTGTTCGGCGACAGCGCCAAAGCGGAGAACATCTTCAAGGCCGTCTTCTGCGTCTTCACCCTGATCGGCGCAACGCTGTCACTCGGTCCGGTCATCGGGTTCTCCGACTCGATGATCTTCCTGATGTCGGTCCCCAACCTCATCGGCCTGTACCTGCTCGCCCGGGTGCTCAAGAAGGAGATCAACGGGTACTGGGAACGAATCCAATCCGGCGAGATCGAAATGGTCGACAAGCACTGACCGCGACGGATGGGTACCAGCACGTCCGCGGTCGACGGAAGGATCGTCGCGATCTGTCGACGACGGCTGAAAACTGACCCCCTGGCGTCAGGCGGGTTCCAGCGCGGTTTCTAGCGGTCGTCGCAACACTGCTGGTCATGGGCAGGGTAGTCGGGAGACGAAGACCTTTGCTGGTGTGCGCCAGTCCAGGATCTTGCGGGGCCGGTCGTGCAATCGTGCGGCGATGGCGATCAGGTCCTCGGCGGTGAACGTGGCCAGGTCGCTGCTGCGCGGTAGGTACTGACGCAGCAGGCCGTTCATGTTCTCGTTTGACCGGCCCGATCCAGGGTTGCCCCGGGCGGGCGAAGTAGATCCCTTCCAGGAATAGGTCAGCGCTCAGGTCTGCACAGCCTAACGACCCGACGACCGCCGTCGGCGACATGCTCGCGTCGGCGAGCCCGGACCTGCTTCGCTCGATGCTTTCGACGTTCATTCAGACGCTGATGGGCGCCGAGGCCGACGCGTTGTGCGGTGCCGGCTACGGCGAACGCAGCCCGGACCGGGTCAACTCCCGCAACGGCCATCGGCACCGGGATTTCGACACCCGGGTCGCAAGGCGTGACCGCACTGTCGAAATCGCAGGTATCGATCATGGCGTCGCCGGTGAACGCTGATTCACGAAGATCCACTAATCGGCATGTTGGAGGTTCGAGTCTCTGGTGGCGCACTCACGACAAGAGCGGCCGGACTCTCCTCGACCGTTGGCATCTCGCCGACCGTCTGAGCACCGCGAATTCGGGTCTGCCCGTCCTGGCTCCGGTTGTCGATCATCTGAAATGCCGGCAAGCCCACGACCTCGTAGGTCGCACTTGCGATTCGGATTCCGCTGGCATCCAGCCCATTCATGATGTCCCGGTTAATTCGGTCCTTTATTTCTCGAACCCCGCGGTGGAACACCAGGAATCGCAACGACATCTCGAGCCAATTGTCGGTGATTCGCCAGTAAACCGCTGGCTCCGTAGTCGCATCCGCCATGGCGTACTTGGCCCGCATTTTCGATAACGCCTGCCGAGCCATCGGATCGTCGACCACCGCATGGTCGTGCGCGGCGGCGAGGAGGATTTGTTCCACCCGACCACGGTCGCTGGCGTATCCGATCGGCACGACGATTTCTTCCCACAGGAAAGGAAAATCACGTGTGTAGTTATAGACCGGCTCGTTAAAGATGGCACCGTTGGTCACGGTCACCAGACGCCCCGTGTACTGCCGCGAATGAACCCAGATTGCGGGATCTGCACCTTCCACGGCCGGCGGCTGACCCATTTCCATGATCGTGGTCTTGAGGAAACCCAGCTTGACGACATCACCACGCACCCCGCCCAGGGTGATCCGATCGCCGATTCCGAAGGTATCGCCCCGGAGGATCACAAAGTACGCGGCGAGGGAGAGGACAACCTGCTGCAAGGCGAACGCCAGACCGGCGGTGACCAGCCCCACCCCCGTACTGAGATCGGTCTCAGGTGTCACCCAGATAGAACAAGAACCCGATCGCAAGGGTCGCTGCCGCAACCAGCTGCACACCTTGGCGCACCCAGAACCTGCGCGGGTCAGCGACCTCCCCACCCAGCACCCGGCGCGTGACGAATAAGGCCAGCCACCGTAAACCCAGTACAACCACCACCAGACCAACGGTGAACATCAGCTTCACCGCAGTGGTGACGCTCACACCGACCAGCGTGATGCCGAAGACGGTCACCGCGTCGCTCGAACCATCGGCCAGTACCTGGGCCAGCCGGTCAATGAGATAGAGGGACATCACAACTCCGTTACCGCTCCGCTGGACACAAGGGAGGACGCGACGGGCACCGGAAGGGACGCCACCAACGCTGAATACCCAGCTAAGGGCATCCCAAACAAGTTCGGCCTTTGCCGTGCGCGCTCATTTCGAGCGCGCGCGAGCGGTAGCATGTGTCCTTGGCTCACTGCGGACGGTCGCTGGTGTGGATTCAGTGCTGCCGGTCGATTCGAGTGATCCGAGCCGCCAAATACACCGCAGGGTGAGACCAACGAGGAGCTTCATGTTCTACGACACTTTCGATGGGCTGCTTCGAGTGCTGGTGGTCGCCCCGCTCACCTATGTCTGGCTGATTGCCGTGCTACGATTTTCTGGAAAACGCACTCTCGCGCAATTAAATGCGTTCGACTTCATCATCACGGTTGCTCTCGGGTCCACCCTGGCCACGGTCGTATTGAGCGACACCGTCGCCTGGCTCGAGGGCGCTGTGGCTTTGGCGCTGTTGGTGGCACTGCAGTTCGTCGTCGCGGTGATGTCAGTGCGTATTTCCTGGGTCCGACGAATGCTGACCTCGGAGCCGACTGTCCTATTGCGGGATGGTCGTCCCGTCCGCGACGCGCTGCTTCGCGAACGAATCTCCTACGAAAGCCTGCTCGCGGCCGTACGAGCCGCCGGAGTCGGCGGCCTGGAGCTGGTCTCGGCCGTCGTCCTCGAGACGGATGGAAAGCTCAGTGTGATCAGTGCGCGGCAACTGGGCAGCGGTTCGGCGATGCACACCCCCTGAACCGGCCGGCGATCCCGAACTGCGCCGGGATGGACGCGCTCAGGCCGCCGGCCGGGGAAGGCGCCAGCAGTGAATTGCGGGCGGCAGTATCGCCGCGGTCAACGGATAAGTCCAGGGGCACGTCCAGCAGCTGTCCCCCCTAGCCGAGCGCCTTCGACGTCAGGAACGATCGACCGAGACCTGGTCCGCGAGCGATCTCGCGACGGGTCGGCACCGTGGCCGGCACTGCCATGGCTGAACCAGTCCACTTGCTGAACGGGGCGGAGCGGCGGGAATGATCGAGCGATGACCACGCTCCTGCTGGTGTACTCCGCGGTCCTGCTGCTATCCGTCCTGGTGTCGAACCTGGCGAACCGCACCATCCTGTCGACCGCGGTCATCTTTCTGGTCGCGGGTTTCCTGTGCGGCAGCGGTGTCAGCGGTCTGATACCGCTGGAACCGGGCGACTCGATCGTGGCCACGCTGGCCGAACTGGCGTTGTTCTCGGTGCTGTTCACCGACGGCATGCGGGTCGGTTGGTCCGATCTCCGCTCTGCCTGGCGGCTTCCCGGGCGCGCCCTGCTGCTGGGGTTGCCGCTCACCCTGGTGCTCACCGCGGCCTTCGCGCACTGGGTGGCCGGCCTGGACTGGATCGAGTCGCTGCTCATCGGTGCGGTCCTGGCGCCCACCGATCCGGTCTTCGCGGCTGCGCTTGTCGGTAACGACAAGGTGCCCGCACGGCTGCGGCACCTGCTCAACGTCGAGTCCGGCGTCAACGACGGCCTCGCCCTGCCATTCGTGCTGATTTTCCTGACGTTGGCGTCGGGATCGCCGGACCTGCACCTGGGTGCGCTGGCCGGGGAACTCGCTATCGGGCTGCTGATCGGGGTCGCCGTGCCATGGATCGCGATTCGGCTGGAGGCAACCCGGTTGTTCTCCGCGTCCGCGCGTTATCAGCCGCTGAACGCGCTGGCCATCGGGCTACTGGTCCTCGGCCTGGCGTTGGTGACCGGCGGCAACCTCTATCTTGCCGCCTTCGCCGCCGGCATCACCATCGCGACCTGCGGACCGCGGCAACGGCAGGCATTCGAGGAGTTCGGCGAGCTCATCGCCGAACTGCTCAAGCTGGCGGCCCTGCTGGTCTTTGGTGCGTTGATCTCACCGGCGTTCTTGAGCGAGATTCCTCTGGGAGGATGGATTTTCGCCGTGCTGGCCCTGGTGGTAGCCCGACCGGTCGCGTTGGCCCTGTCCTTTCTCGGATCCGGACTCAACGCCCGCGAACAGGTCGCGGCCGCCTGGTTCGGCCCGAAGGGATTCGCCGCGGTCGTCTACGGTCTGCTCGTCCTGGACTCACAGATACCCGCCGCCGGTAGCGTGTTTCACCTGGTCGCGGTCACCATCGTGCTGTCCATCCTGGCGCATTCGTCCACCGATGTGCTCGTCGCCCGATGGTTCGACGAACCGGACGAAACACCCCGCTGGCACGAGACCGGCGACACGGCACCGGCACCGCCACGTGAACCCGACCCGGAAAGGCCCGATTCCCCATCCTGAATGGCAATCGACCGACGCCCGTCAGCACTGGGTAAGTTGACCGCGACCAGCGGTGTCCGGGATTCGTCTCAACCTTGCGTTTACCTGACGATTTTGCCGACCCCGACGGACTCGAAACATGGTCGATACGCCGGTGATCATGCGGGTATTCGGCAGTCGGCGGACAGGCGGCTCCTGCGCCGCGCCGCCACGGTGTCGCCCGGACGCTGAGTCGCCGTCGCTGGGCAGGGTGAGCGACTGCGCCGGAAGGTGTCACATTTGCGCACGTCAGATGGGCTCTGCCAGCCGGCCTGGGCTGATCAGCCACGGCCGACCCAGCTCGTGGCAAGCGGCCGACCCCGCATGAACCCGGCGCCGGCCGACCCGGATGTGATCCCTCCGGCGAGGATCACCGCCATGAAAATCCGGCCCTCGACCGGCTGACCGTCAAAGATGTCTGATTCGTCCTGCGGCAATCAAGCTGCCATCATGAATAGGTCGGCGGGAATTCAGAATCGCAACGTCGAACGCTCCGCCACCGAAGTCGTCACCTGAGGAGGAGAATGATATGAGCCTCACCCTCGACAACGCGTGCGAGGTTCTGGATCACTGCGTTGCGGACACCCCAGCGGGCGGGTTCACCCGTACCAGTCACCACGCCGGACATCTCGCACCGGGCGACCTGTGGCGGCCCGACCGGCGCGAGGGGCCGCACACGATCACCGAACTGCGCCGGAGCGCCGACCAGGTCACCCTGGTGGATCAGACCGGTACGTCCTACCGATACCGCACCGACGCGATCCTGCCGACCGCGGTCGCCGATCCGTTGGTCCCGCGGCCAAGGGACATGGTCTACCCCTGACCAGCCCCTCCATCGCCGCCGCGGCGCAGGACGCCATCACCGGGCAATGCTCGGACCGACTTCCGGGTGCCCGGCGTCGTCATTGGCCGCGGGCAACTCGACGACAAAGCGAGCGCCCCCGCCAGGTGCGTCCTCCACCCAGACCGCACCGGAATGCAGCCGAACATGCCGGGCGACCAGCGCGAGGCCGAGCCCGCTTCCGGACTCCCCACCGCGTTCGCCGGCGTGCCGACCACGCGCAAACCGCTCGAAGATCTGCTCTCTGAGCTCGACCGGGACTCCCGGGCCGGCGTCGTCGACCTCCAAGCGCGCCCGGCCCTGCCATTCGGTGACCGTCACCTTGGCCACCCCGCCGCCATGCCGTTCGGCGTTGTCCAGCAGATTCGCCACCACCCTGACCAGCCGACGACGATCGGCATAGATCGCCGGCGGCGGCTTCTCCACGACCAGGGGGAAGGTCATGCGGCCGGTGTCCCTGACCTTCGCGACCAGGATCGCCAGATCGATCGACTCCAGTGCCCGGTCATCGACATCCTCATCGGAGCGGGAGATCTCGAGTAGATCGAGGAGCATCTTACGGAAGCGTTCGACCTCACCGGCGAGAAGGTCGACGGCCTGCCGGGCCACCTCCGGGATTTCCCCCTGCCGATGCCGGAGGACTTCAATGGCATTGACCATCGTGGTCAGCGGCGAGCGAAGCTCATGGCTGATGTCGCCGGCAAACCGGGCGTCCAGGCGGACCCGCCGCTCAAGCGCTTCGACCGTCGCGTTGAACGTCGACGCCAATGGCGCGAGGTCCGGGTCGCTCTGCTCCGGTAGCCGGACGTGCAGGTCGCCGCCGGCGACGCGGGCGGCCGATTCCGTCAGCTCGGTGAGCGGGCGTAAGGCCCGCTTGCTGGTCCACCAACCGAGGCCGACCCCGAGCAGACCACTCGCCGCGGCTCCGGCGACGAGCACCAGGATCAGAAAGTGCTGGATCCGCCCCAGCTCCACGAGCGGGAACAGCTCGATGAAGACGGTGCCTGCGCTTCCACCCTGCAGCGAGATCGCCAGCACCCGGATGCCGTCGATCTCGGTGACGAGCCATCTGGTCTCTCCCGGGTCGGGCGTGAACAACTGCGACGGCAGATCGGCCGGATCGACCGCCCGTCCGCTGGTCAGCAGACCATCCGACCGGGCCAGCAGAATGGACGAACCGGGGTCGACCACCAACCCGCTGAGCAACTCGTCCAGGCTGCCCGAGCCGGAACGCGATGATGCCTCGACCAACTGCGCGTTCACCGTGGCTTGCAGAGTGGCGCTCTGCCGGCGCTGGTCGAGCATGTAGGTGGTGGCCAGTTGCCAAGTCGCCACCGCCACCAGGCCGGCCACCGCGACCGACGCCAATCCGAAGGCGATGGCCACCCGCCACCGCAACGACAACCCGATCCGTCTCTTGGTGACCACGTTTTGATCGCCGACCTCACCGCGACGAGCTGAAGCGGTAACCCAGGCCCCGGACAGTGGTGATCAGGGCCGGGTTGTCGGGGTCGGTCTCCACCTTCCGCCGCAGTCGACGGATGTGCACATCCAGCAGGCGGGTATCGCCGAAGTAGTCATAACCCCAGACTCGATGCAACAGCTCCTCCCGGGTCACGACCACTCCATCGGCGGAGACCAGCTCGGCCAGCAGTCGAAATTCCGTCCGAGTGAGGTGTACGTCGGCGCCGGCCCGGCGAACCCGCCCTTCCATGGGCCAGACTTCGAGGTCGGCAACCTGGACGTAAGACTGGACGGTGGTGTTGCTCACCGGTCGCCGGCGACGGAGCAACGCCCGAATTCGGGCAGCCAACTCACTGGCCACCAATGGCTTGGACATGTAGTCGTCCGCCCCCGCCTCCAAGCCGGCGATCACGTCGGCCGTGTCCGAACGAGCGGTCGTGATGATGATCGGCAAATCACCCCTGGCCCGGAGCGTCCGGCACACGGTGAGCCCGTCCACGCCGGGCAGCATCAGATCCAGTAGCACCACATCGACGTCGGCCACCTCAAGGCGTTCCAGGGCGAGCTCGCCGGATGCCGCATCCCGCACTTGGAAACCCAGGTCACCCAGGGCCAACCCCAGCGCCAAGCGAATGCGCTCGTCATCCTCGACCAGCAAGACACGGGTGGGCGCGGAACCAGAATCGGGGGGCAGTGATGGCATCGTCACAGCATTACCGACGGCACCCACCCCACGATGATGCCCCTGGGTGCTGGTGACGACGCCACCGCGCCCATTCCTAGGTCGCCGCCCGCAATTGCCCGCGAAGCTCGACGATGTCGTAGTACCGGCGCTCCGGCAGTTGCAGCAAAGCATCGAACACGGGTGTGGGTGCGTGTGCGGCGACCGCCGCTGTCAGCAAGTCGGCCCTGGTCACCGGCCGCATACAGAAGGCCATCGAGACCGCGTCGACCACTTGATCGATCTGCTCGGCACTGGTCACTGCGCGACGCCCGAAAGACTGTCGGCGGGATCCGCCGGCGGCGCGCAGCGGCCGCCGGCCACGGCCCGGGTGAGCAACCGCTGGACCACGGACCGGTGCAAGAACTCCGGGAACGCCTCCGCCGGGACCTGACCTTCCAGATCTTGGCGCACCGCGGACACCACGTCCTTGACCACATCTGCCGGAACCGAGCAGGCCACGTTTGCCAGCAGGTCGCGCACTTCACGGTCCAGCGCGCCCTCGGTGTGGTTCGCCACTGTCATGCAGGTCCTCCTCTTCCCTGACTGCCTCCATCGTCGCCGTTCGGCCGAGGTCTTGACCTGACGAACACCTGACGATCGGGTTCGTCAGCCCTCGATGAGGGAATTCACCCACCGTCTCCCCGGCGGACCGCGGGCGGCAGGTGATCCTCGGGGGGCGACACCACGACATGAGCGGAAGTCGACGTGCCAACACCGAGCCAAGGAGGCTGGAGCGTCCTTCGCGACGCCGTCCGCACCCAACTCTGGCCGATTCCCGCGGTCGGCATCGGACTCGCGGTGTTCCTCGGAGTGCTGCTCCCGCAGCTGGATGCCCAGATCGACGACGGCCTGCCGTCGGCAGTGACCGACTACCTATTCGGTGGCGGAGCCGAGGCGGCCCGAGCGGTCCTGGAGGCCGTTGCCGGATCCCTGATCACGGTCACCTCACTGACTTTCTCGCTGACCGTGGTGACCCTCCAACTGGCCAGCAGCCAGTTCTCACCGCGGCTCCTGCGCACCTTCAGTAGCGACCGATTCGTACAGATCACCCTTGGCGTGTTCCTGGGCACGTTCACCTACGCGTTGACCGTGCTGCGCACCGTGCGCACGGCAGCTGACGACCAGGAGCTGTTCGTTCCGCAGATCGCAGTGACTGTGGCCTTCCTGCTCGCCGTGGCCAGCGTGTTCGCTCTGGTGATCTTCCTGGCCCACCTGGCCAAAGAGATCCGGGTCGAAACGATGCTGGCGACCGTGCACCGGGACGCCACCGCAACTCTTCGCCGGGTTCTGCCGGACCGTCAAGCGGATCGGCCACCGGCGACCGCTCCCGACATCCCTGCGGTCAGCGAGGTCGTGCCGGCCCCGTCCTCCGGCTTCCTGGTCTGGATCGACGAGCTTGCGGTGTTGCGGGCTGCCCGGCAGGGTGATGCGATTCTGACGATCACCGCACCGCCCGGCAGCTCCCTGATCCAAGGTGTGCCGATGGGGGAGTGCTGGCCTCGTCGGGGCGCCGAGTTCGACCCGGACGTCCTGCGCGAGCTGCGGGACGCGATCGCTCCGGCCATCCATACGGGACCAGAACGCACCGCCGCCCAAGACGTCGCTTTCGGCCTCCGACAGCTCACCGACGTCACCGTCAAGGCCTTGTCCCCCGGCATCAACGACCCGACGACCGCCATCCATGCCCTCGGACATGCCAGCGCACTGCTCACCGAACTGGTTGGCCGGGACCTCGGTCCCCGCGTACTCGCCGACGACGACGGCCCGACCCGGGTGATCCTGCAGCGGCCCGGCTTCGCCGAGCTGCTCGACCTGGCCGTGGCCCAGCCCCGCCGTTATGGCGCCGGTGATCCGGCGGTGCTCGACCGCCTCTTCCAGCTGCTGCGCGAGGTCGCCTGGCTGGTCACGGATCCCATCGAGCAACGCAGCATTGCCGAGCAGCTCGCCCGGCTGCGAGCGACCACCGAAGCGCAATCCTTCGATGTGGCTGAACAGAAGATGCTCAAACGCACCGCCGACGAGGTCATCCCGGCACTCGGGGGTCGCTGGCGCCATCGATCCTGACCGAATCGCCGCCCTGCTTCGTCCGAGCGGGCGACCGGGTACGCGAGCGCCGGCGCGGCCGGTCGATCATCAGGGCCAGAAGCAGCAGTCCCGCGTGGAACACTTGCGCGGCGTAGGGAGTCACGTTGGCCAGCGACATGCCGTTGTCGACAATGGCCATCAGCAGCAGGGCCAGCAATGTTCCGCCGACCGAGCCCCGACCGCCGGTCAGATGGCCGCCGCCGAGCAGCACGGCGGTCACCACGGTGAGCTCGATTCCGATTCCGGCGGTGGGTAGCCCCGTACCCAGCTGTGAGGTCCTGATCAGCCCGGCCAGCGCCGCAGCCAGCCCGGAAGCGACGAACAGGGCAATGATCCAGTGCCGCTCCCCCGATCCGTCCATTCGCTGCGCGGCTGGCAACGACCCGATGGCCCGACTACGCCGGCCGATCGCCGACCTGGACATCAGCGCCGCCACCAGCGCGATCGCCGCGAAGATCAGGGTTGGCAGGGCAATGCCCAGCACCGGCCTCAGGGTGCCCAATGAGCGGAACCCGGGTAACGCGATGGCCAGTCCGCTGGGCACCAGATACGCCAGACCCCGCAGCAGCGCCATCGATGCGAAGGTCGCCGCGATGCTGTTCACCTCCCCCTCGGTGACCAGCAGGCCATTGACCAGGCCGATCAGTGCCCCGGTGCCGATGGCCAGCAGGACGGCGGGCAGCAGCCCCGAGTCCGGGGCCGTGCGGGCCAGGACGATGCCGACGAAGGCGGCGGCGGCGCCGACCGACAGGTCGACCTGGCCGCTCATCATCAGGAACGTCGCCGGCAGGGCCACGATGCCGACCAGGGCGACGTCATTGAGCAGGTTGGCCAGGTTGTCCACGGTCAGGAAGTACGGGATGGTGACGGTGAAGGCGATGAAGGCCACGACACCGGATACGGCCAGCACCACCCGGGTCAGGACCGCCCGCCGGTCCGGCGGTCTCGAATGCGCGGTCATCGAGCCGGACAATCGCTGACGTCGTAGAACGCGGTCAGCGTGTCGGCCGTCACAAAGGTCGTCTCGACATACATGTCAGCAGGGACGTCCTTTCCCGCGATTGCATCGAGCAAGGCCGGCACGGCCACCTCGCCGTACCGATCGGGGAACAGCGCCGCGTCACCGATCCACCAGGGCTCGGCGACGATCCGGCACCTGGCCCGCTGATCGGCACCGACGGCGGCCAGGGTGATCCGGTCCGCCCGGGCCGCGGGCACGGCCGCCGCGGCCCCGAGCGCGGTGCCGTCGTCGACCGCGGCGACCAGGATTTCGGTATCGTCCGGCAACGCCGTCAGCTCGTTGGTGAACGCCTCGAAGGCGCGGTCCTGGGTGCCAGCGTCCAGCAGGACCGGATCGGCCCCCGATGCCGGGCATTCGGTGGCGAAACCACCCTTGATGCCCTCGGTCCGCCGAGCGCTCATCGGATCCGCCGGATCTCCGGTGATCACGACCAACACGTCGTGCTGACACCCCGTCCCCAGCCGTGCCGATCGACCGAGCGCCTGCCCGGCCAGGTACCCGGCCAGTCGGTCGTCCGCGCCGACCTGCGCCCGCTGGCAGCTCAGCGACGCTGCGGCCACCGTGATCAGTGGTGCGTCCCGCGGGCCGGCCGCGCACAGCGCCTCCCCGGCCTGCCCGGGCTGCAGGCTGATCCAGCCGTCGACGTGCTGGGTGGCCAGCCGGCGGGCGCACTCCAGGGCCAGGCTGGCGTTCGCCCCGGGGTCGCAGCGAATGAGCTCGGCGCCGGCGGCCTGCACCTGGTCCACCACCGACTCGGCCACAGCCGCGCTGAACGGATCCGACCCGCTCGAAACGACCATCCCGATCCGGATACCGACAGCACTGTCCGGCGCGACGGTGCGGAAGGTCACCACAGTGCCCGTCGGTTCGGCCGTCCCCGTCGGCTCGTCCCCTGAGGTCCCGGTCCCCGACGTCCCAGTGGCTTGTGTTCCGGTCACCGGCGGCCCGATGACCGAGGTCCCGGTGGCGGTCGGGGTCGGCGAGGCGGAGGAGAGTGGAGAGGATCCGACGTTCGTGATCGTTCCGGTCGTGCCGTCAACCGGCTCCGTCGACGTACAGGCGGCCAACAACCCGATCGCGACCATCACGGCCAACCACACCGCCGGTCCCCGACGCCGTCGCCCGACGGGGCGGCCGGCGCTCTCGCCAGTTCGAGGCCGGATAACGACGTAAGGTGACAAGTTGAATCCGCCCTGACTGTTCGACTCTCGGAGTGCTGTCCACTCAACCAGAATCGAGGCCGGTCATGCGCCCCGGTCGAGCCGCGAGAATGCTGGCCGTGCTAGTGGCCGGCTCGCTGCTGGTCGGCTGCGGCGCTCAGGCCCCCTCGGACCAGCCCGCCGTCGATGCCCTGGTCCAGATGTACGACCAGCGCTCCGGGGTGTGGCCCACCACCGGGTGGTGGAACAGCGCGAACGCGGTGAACGCGTTGACCAACTACATGATCGTCTCGGGCGATCACCGCTACACCTGGGTCCTGGAGAACACCTTCGCCAAGAAGCGCAACGCCGCGCGCGGCAACTTCATCAACGATTTCACCGACGACACCGGTTGGTGGGCCCTGGCCTGGATAAGCGCGTACGACCTGACCGGGAACGCCGAGTACCTACAGACCGCGCGGCGCGCCGTGGACTTCATGTGGAGCAATCAGGACGACACGTGCGGCGGCGGTTTGTGGTGGACGGTGAATCACGGCTACAAGAATGCGATCTCCAACGAGCTGTTCATCCAGGCCGCGGCCGAGCTGGCGACGCGTCTGGGCGATGCGGGCGCGGCGTACCTCGACCGGGCCCGCACCGTCTGGGACTGGCTCCAGGCATCCGGGATGATCAACGACGACCTGCTGGTCAACGACGGGCTCAATGCCGCCACCTGCCGCAACAATCGGGACACCACCTGGACCTACAACCAGGGCGTGATCCTGGGCGGTTTGGTCGCGCTGTTCCGGGCCACCGGCGACCACTCGTACCTGAAGTCGGCCCGCGAACTGGCCGACGCCTCCACCCGGGCTCCCGGGCTGCACGTCGACGGCGTGCTCACCGAACCCTGCGAGCGAACCGGCTGTGACGTGAACGGTCCCAGCTTCAAGGGCATCTACGTCCGCAACCTCGGCGAACTCAACCGCGTCCTGGACGACCACCCCTACAGCGACTACCTGATCGACCAGGCGTCGACCGCCTACGACCACAACCGCACCGACGACAACGAGTACGGCTTGCACTGGGCCGGGCCGGTTGATCGCGTCAACGGGGCAACCCAACAGAGCGCGGTCGACCTGCTGGTCGCCGCCCAACCGATCCCGGAGACCCCCGAGAGCGCCGTCAGCACGTCGGGATAACGACTCGAACCGGTCGCCGGTTCGTCGTCCACCGCGGCCAGGCCCGCAGTGTCGAGGTACCGCTCTCGCGTACCGCCGTCGGTGACGGGCACAATGGACGCAGCGGCCCTCAGGACTGGCCGGTCGATCAACGATTGACCGGGCGAACGCTCGGCGTGCTGCGCAGGACGGGCGCATCGACGCCTGCAGACGGGGCCCGACGGGTGGATGGGCCAGAGTGGATCGGAACCGATGGTTGGCGAACTCCTTGGGTCGGCGCTCGTCCTGATCGGCGTCGTCATGCTGCTGATGCGAGGCCGAATCTCGCCTCGGATCGACGGGCCGACGGGCTCCGGGCTGGCCCCGATCCACCAGGGGCCCGCGGCGGGCAAGCGCCGTCAACTGCTGGTCGCCTGCCTGCTTCTGATCCTCGGCCGAACTGCCCTGGTGCTCGCCGGGGTAATGGCCTGAGCAAGGACGACCCGACCGAGTGCCGCACCCGGCGCCGGTTCGCCTGCCCCCCGGGTCCGCCGTTTGCACGTGCGCAATGATTGCGTCATCCTCGCTCCATGCCGCGTGAGTCCAAAGCTGCGCTCCAGCGACGCCAACTTGCCCTCCAGGTCGATGGGGTTCTCACGGCGTCGAAGGCACTGGTGGGCGTGGCCGCCCAATCCGTCGAGGAGGCCGGCGCGAATCTGACGGCGCCGCAACTTCGTGCACTGGTCATCGTGGCCAGCCTGGGCCCCCTGCACCTCACCGCACTGGCCGCGGCCATGCGCGTCCATCCCTCGAACGCGACCCGGACGTGCGACCGCCTGGTCGCCGACGGTTTGCTGGACCGCAAGGACAACCCGGCCGATCGTCGCCATCTGGCCCTGACGTTGACACCGGCCGGCCAGCACTTGCTCGATGGCGTGATGGAGCGCCGGCGAGCGGCCATCTCCGAGATTCTGCAACGCATGCCCGTCCTGGCGCGCGAACGGGTGGCCGATGCGCTCGCTGAATTCGCCAGCGCGGCGGGCGAACCGACCGAGCATCACCTGTGGTCGTTGGGCTGGATATCCGAAGCCCGCTAGGAGATCGCCGGACCCCCGTCCTCGGCGTTCACGATCAAGGCAGCCGATTGGGGCAGTGAGCGCAAAGAGACGTCGTCGGGCCGCTTGCCGGCAATGGCCCAGTCCACGGCGACCCGAATTCGGCGCTTCCCGGTCGGCAGGGCGTACAGGTGGTACCCGAGGGTCACTGCCTTCGCGAGCCGCCCCCGCAGCCGGAACCCGACTGGCGTCGCCGCAGCATCGGGTCCTCCCAGGTCGACCACCAGACCAAGGTCGTGGTGCCGGTAGGGCCGTAAAGGGCGTCCATCCAGGTCGGCCACAATGTTGCGGGCGACGGCGGTCGCTTGCCGCATGGCATGCTGGGCAGTGGGTGGGCACAGCGGACGCTGCCCGTGCTCATCCTGCGGTTTCGTCAGATCGGGCACCGCCGCAGCATCGCCGATGGCGTAGACGTCGTGATGCTGCGGCACCCGCAGCACCTTGTCGACGACGAGCCGCCCTTTCGAGGTGGGCAACCCGAGCGCCTCGATCAGCGGATTGCCGA
Source organism: Nakamurella multipartita DSM 44233 (assembly GCF_000024365.1). NCBI lineage: Bacteria > Bacillati > Actinomycetota > Actinomycetes > Nakamurellales > Nakamurellaceae > Nakamurella > Nakamurella multipartita. Next base: position 420,986 of record NC_013235.1, on the reverse strand, counting down.
CCACGCCCGCGCACCACACGAGAGTGCCACAGCGCACACGGGTTCCGTCCGTCAAGGCGACCTCGTGGTCGCGGACCCGCTCCACGCTGACGCCCAGGCGAACGTCGACCCCTCGTCGGCGGAGCAACCGCAGCGCCGACCGGCCAAGGCTGCCGCCCAGCTCCGGCATCACCTCGTCGGCGACATCGACCAACAGCCACCTGACGTCGTCCCGCGTCACACCCGGGTACAACGGCACCAGGTTGTGGGCCAACCTGGCCATCTGGGCGGTGAGTTCGACACCGGCATGGCCAGCCCCCACCACCACGAACGTCAGCGCTTCCCGGCGCCGCGCCGCGTCGGTGATCGTGGTCGCGGCCTCCAACTGGGCCAGGACCTTTTCCCGCAGGTACAGCGCCTCCGTCGCCGTCTTCAATCCGATCGCGTGGTCGGACAGTCCTGGAATCGGCAGCAGTTTGGTCACGCTGCCCGGAGCCAGCAGCAATCTCCGGTAGCCCAGTTCGGCTTGCTGGCCCCGGGCGTCGGTGTAGTGAACGGTCTGCGAGTTCAGATCCACCCGATCTGCCTGCCCGCGCACGATCGTCACCCCCCGCAATGTCGACGCGAGCGGGATCAGCACGGATCTCGGGTCGACCGTGCCCACGGCGACGTCGGGAAGAAGGGGGGTGTAGAGGAACGAATCAGTGGCCGCGAGCACGGTGACGTCGACCCGGAGCCGCCGCAACCGGCGCGCCGCGAAGAATCCGCCGAACCCCGATCCGATGACCACCACGCCGGAGCGGCCCGACACCGGGCGTTGTCGTTCCCTGTCCATCGTTGGCTCCCTCCTGTCCCGGAGACCGAGGCACCACCCCGCTCCCCCCGTGGTGGTTCACCGGATGCGGCCGGCCAAAACACGCCGACCCCGGACCGCCTCAGGCCGCGGCGAACTCCGGAAGTTCGACAGAGTCGTGGAAGCTTCGGCCCATCACGAGGCCGGCTACTCGGGGCAGACCCATCGCGATCATGGCCGCGTTGCGCACCAGCAATTGCACACCGCTGGCCGGCGCGAACGCCAGTCCTAGCCCCTGGGCGGCATCCTGTTTGGAGCGCAGCAACGGAGCGAGCCTGGCCTGATAACGGCCGAAGGCCTCGCGGTGATCGGCCGTGCGGGCCAGTTCTGCGGCCAGCGTGTAGGACTCCACCATGGCCAGGGCGGATCCCTGGCCGGCCAGGAACGACGGACCTGCCGCCGCGTCGCCGACCAGGACCACCCGACCCCGGCTCCATTCCGGCATTCTGATCTGACTGGCCGAGTCGAAGTAGAACGACTGCGACTGAGGCATCAACTCCAGCATGGCCGAAGTTTCCCAACCCTTGCCGGCGAGCTTGGCCCGCAGCAGATCCTGTTGTGCGGTCCGGTCATCCGTGGGCACGGCACCAAGGTGTCGAACCGTGAACAGAAACAAGGTCATGTCCTGGCGGAGGGACAGACGCACCGCCTGGAATCCGATTTCGGCATGCATCATGGCAACGAGTTCGTCGCGCGGCCGGTAGCCCTGCGCCTGGAATGCCGCAAACACGATGCCCAAATACTTCTCGAACTGCGCATCCGCCCCGAACGCCAGTCTCCGCACCCGTGAATGCAGGCCATCGGCACCCACGACCAGATCGAAGTGCCGAACATCGCCGCTCCCGAACTCGACGCGCACCCGGTCGGACTCGTCGCACAGCGTCCGGACGGTGTCGCCCAGGATCAATTCCACGGCACCGTCGAGCGAGTCGTAGATCACCCTGGCCAGCTCGGACCGGGCGATGCTCACGTAACGATCCATCGGCCCCACGATCGACGCCGGCCGGAACGAGGCGAACCGGTGGCCGCGGCGATCGACCACGCGCACCTGGCGAAAGCGGTACCCACGGCCCCGAAGTTCCTCAGCGATACCCATTCGCTCGGCGACCTCGAATCCGGCTCCCCAAAAGTCGATCACGTAACCGCCGTGGCGCAGCTCGGGAGCGCGCTCGACGAGCGTCGGTTGGTGCCCGGCGCGGAGCAGCCAGTAGGCCAGGGTCGGGCCGGCGATCCCGGCCCCCACGATCAAGACCTTCATGTAGCCTCCTGTTCTACCGTCGGGCTGCGCCGGCGCCTTCAGGACTACCCCCATCATTGCGTCACCGCAAGGATTGCGTGAGACTTGGTGACCGGATCGACCCGGCGGCGCCGAGAGGGCGACCACGGCAACGAGTCCGACCTGGATTGAGAACCACCCCGATGGGTAAGGCGAACCGAACGCCCGGCCCTGACCAGGAAGCGAGGTAGCCCCCGACATGAGTGCACAGGTGGCGGTGGTCACCGGCGCCAGCGGCGGAATCGGTCGCGCGGTCGCCGCGGCATTCGGCGCCCGCGGCGCGTCCGTCGGCCTGCTGGCTCGTGGCCAGAAGGGCTTGGCCGGAGCTGCGGCCCAGGTTCGCGACGGCGGCGGGCAGGCCCTGCCCATCCCGACCGACGTATGAACCGGACACAGGTCTTCGCGGCCGCCGACCAGGTCGAGAACGAACTGGGACCTATCGACGTGTGGGTGAACGTTGCCTTCACCTCGGTGTTCGCGCCGTTCGAGAAGATCCACCCGAACGAGTACCGCCGGGTCACCGAGGTCAGCTACCTCGGGTACGTCTACGGCACCATGGCCGCCCTGCAGAAAATGAAGCCCCGTGACCGGGGCACGATCGTCCAGGTGGGCTCCGCGCTGGCCTACCGCGGCATCCCGCTGCAGACGGCCTATTGCGGCGCCAAACACGCGATCCAGGGATTCCACGAGGCGCTGCGCTGCGAACTGCTGCACGAGAAGAGCCACGTGCACGTGACGATGGTGCAGATGCCGGCGGTGAACACCCCCCAGTTCTCCTGGGTGCTGTCCCGGCTGCCCCACCATGCGCAGCCGGTGCCCCCGATCTACCAGCCGGAGGTCGCGGCCCGCGGGGTCATGTACGCAGCCGACCATCCCCGTCGCCGGGAGTACTGGGTGGGCGCAAGCACTGCAGCCACCCTGGTGGCCAACGCCATTGCCCCGGGAATTCTGGACCGCTATCTGGGACGGACCGGGTTCGCCTCGCAACAGACCGACCAGCCCCGACCCGCGGATGCGCCGGCCAACCTCTGGGCTCCCGCGGACGGACCCGACGGCCGGGATTTCGGCGCCCATGGCGTCTTTGACCAACGGTCCACCTCGACCGCCCCGCAGTTATGGGCGTCCCACCATCACGGGCTGCTCATGACCGCTGGCGGGATCGTGGCCGCTGCCGCGGCCGCGCTGCTGAGCCGCCGCACATGACTCGGGATTTGCGCCGTCGACGAGGTGCGGCCCGGATGTGGGCGGCCGCCACCGCTGCCGTGGGAGTGGCCGCGATCCTGCGGTCGGAGCCGGTTGCGCGGCTGGTCGCCGGCCGCGGCACCGCCCCGGATGCGCGGCTGGTCCGGATCCTCGGCGCCCGCCAGCTGGTTCAGGGTGGCGCGACGTTGATCCGTCCCACCCGGCACCTGGTCGCGATCGGCGGCGGGGTCGATGTCATCCACGGAGCCAGCATGGTTCTGGCCGCTGTGATCTGGCCAGAGCACCGGACCGCGGCCCTGATCAGCGCCGGGGTCGCCGGCACGTCGGCCGCCGCCGCGGCCCTCATCCTGGTCGGCGATCATCGATGACCGCGTCCCGACGTCACCGGATTGGTCTCGACCACACGTCCTTTCCGCCCCACGTCCTGCGGGAGTACGCACTGTTAGCCGATGGAGAACGCGGGGCCGTCCTGGGCCCCGGCGGTGACATCGTCTGGATGTGCATGCCGCGATGGGACAGCGATGCGGTCTTCGCCGCGCTGCTCGACGGCCCGGGAGCCTATTCGGTCACCCCGCTCGGCCGATTCGTCTGGGGAGGCTCCTACGAGGCCGGCAGCATGATCTGGCGCAGTCGCTGGGTCACCGACGACGGAATCATCGAGTGTCGGGAGGCCTTGGCGTTCCCCGGCGAGCCGCACCGCGCTGTTCTGCTGCGCCGCGTCGTCGCCAACGACCGCGATGCCCAGGTCCGCGTCACCCTCGCCCCCCGCGCTCGCTTCGGTCGGCATGGATTCACCGAGTTGCACCATGCGGACCACAGCTGGACAGGCCGCAGCGGTCCGCTGCACCTGCGCTGGACGGGCGCGCCCGCCGGTATCCGACGGGTCAACCCGCACCACGAGTTGACCACCGATCTCCTCGTTCCGGCTGGAGGCCATCATGACCTCGTCCTGGAGATCGGCGACCAAGCTTTGCCCTCTGACCCTCCAGATCCGGAGACGGCCTGGCAGGCGACCGCCGCCGCGTGGAGCGCGGCCGTGCCCGATCTGCAGAACTGCCTGGAACCCGCCGACGCCCGCCGGTCGTATGCCGTTCTGCGCGGGTTGACCGCAGCCAGCGGCGGTATGGTCGCCGCCGCCACGACCAGCCTGCCCGAACGCGCCGAGGGCAGCCGGAATTACGACTATCGATACGTCTGGATCCGCGACCAGTGCTACGCCGGGCAAGCCGCCGCTGCGGCCGCCGCGCCCGCCTTGCTCGATGACGCCGTTCGGTTCGTCACCGCCCGGATCCTCGACCACGGACCCGATTTGAGACCTGCCTACACCACGCAGGGAGCGCCGGTGCCGGACCAGCGCACCGTCGATCTGCCCGGATATCCCGGCGGTGGAAATATGATCGGGAACTGGGTCAATCAGCAGTTCCAGCTCGACGCCTTCGGCGAATCCCTGTTGCTGCTCGCTGCGGCCGGCCGGGCGGACCGGCTCGACGTCGACCATTGGAAGGCCGCGAGGATCGCCACTGATGCCGTCGCCGCCCGGTGGACCGAGCCCGATGCCGGGATCTGGGAGATCGACCCCCAACCATGGACCCATAGTCGGCTGACCTGTGTCGCCGGGCTCCGCGCCATTGCCCGACTTCCCCACGCCGGAACCGCCGCCGGCGCCTGGCTCACCCTGGCCGACCAGATCACCGCGCATACCGCCGCCCGGGCCACGCATCCCACCGGGCGATGGCAACGCTCCCCGCAGGGTCCAGGAGTGGACGCGGCGCTGCTGTTGCCATCCCTTCGCGGTGGCATCGACCCCGCCGATCCTCGCTCCGACGCGACCCTCATCGCGTATCTCGCCGACCTCACCCGCGATGGCTACGCATACCGATTCCGGCATGACGACCGCCCGCTGGCCGACGCCGAAGGCTCCTTCACCCTCTGCGGGTTCCTGGTCGCGCTGTCGCTGCACCAGCAGCACCGGCCGATCGCTGCGGCGCGGTGGTACGAAAGGACCCGCGGCTGCGTCGGTCCACCCGAGCTCTACTCCGAGGAATTCGACGTTGCTCACCACCAGCTACGGGGCAACCTCCCGCAAGCCTTCGTGCATGCACTTCACCTCGAGGCGGCCGCCCGGTTGTCGGAACCGTCAGCCAGCCCGTCACGCCCGAGCATCGATTTCCAATCATCTTCCCCAGAATTGAGGCTTTGACGATGGCGGACATGCAGGTCGATCTGGTTGCGGCGGAGCGAGAAATCTGGTCCGGGCGCGCCCAGATCGTGGTCGCGAGAACCGTAGAGGGCGACATCGGCATCATGCCCGGCCATGCCCCGCTCCTTGGGCGTCTTCGGGAGGGATTCGCCGCCCGGATCGTCGAGCCGGAAGGGAACGTGCTCAGCGTCGCCGTTCATGGTGGGTTCCTGTCCGTCACCAAGGAAGGAGTCGCCATTCTGGCCGAGGACGCCGAACTGCGCGAAGAGATCGACGTCACCAAGGCTCGCGCAGCGTACGAGAGGGCCAAGGCTCAGGGCACCAACTCGGCCGAGGCAGAGGCCGAACTCCGACGCGCTCGCGCACAACTACTTGCTTTCGGCGAACCCATCTGATCGCCGCTCACCCCTGACCGGAGTGCGGGTGAAATCCTCGATGCTGCGCTTCCAGACGGGCTCGGCTGAACCCGAAACCGCCGTCGCCGTTGGGCCCACACAGGACCGATGTCGTCGCAGCGAATGCCTGCATCCAGGCTTGCCATCCTTCGTCGTCGTCCGGACCATACGGGCTGGCCCCCATCCGGCCGGCTCCCGTCGCCGTCGATTCGGGCGGCAAGCTGAGCATCAGGTACTCGCGTAGGTAATTGAGCGTCTGCCACAGTTGGTCCGCGTAGGCGCACGAATCCTCGAGCGCCTGGCGCAGCACCTCCGCCTCGGGTCGGTTGTCGGCGAAGAGCTCGGTTCCATGCCGGCGCAGTGGCCGGTGCGGGTCGAGCACCGCCGGTCGCGGGATGTCGGTGATGTTGCCCATCGGACCCTTCTTTCGTCGCCCTCAACTGGAGATAGCTTTCGAGCCCGCGGCTGGCGCTCACGATTCTCGGGTCAACCGAGGGATGAACCCACCGGAGGCGGCCGCTGACGGCCAGCCGGCGAGGTCGACAACTCGGGATCGATTGCTTCAATTGCCATCTGGAGCCTATCGAGCCTAGGGACAGTGCGCCAGAGGCTCCGCGAGTCGCGCATCGATGGCCTGACCGGTGTGAGTGGTTGCGATCCACATGCCATTGCGTGAGTACAAACACTGCAGATCAGGATTGATGGGGCCGCGGCTCGGGCACTGACCGACCATCGTCAAGTGATTGGGCGGTGCGCAGGTGTCGTGGTGAATCGGGGCCGAGCTCGTACCCATCGAACCTGAACGACCCGCACCGGGAGGGGGCACGTCGTGGATGCCATCCTGGACGCACTGGCCGCCGCCGGATCAATGGCTTGGCAGATGCTCTGGGCGTTGATTCTCGGGTTCACGTTGTCCGCGGTGATCCAGGCCGTGGTGCGAAAGTCCGCCATCGTCCGCCTCCTGGGTGACGCTCGGCCGCGCACGCTGGCCACTGCGGCCGGCCTAGGCGCCTGCTCGTCGTCCTGCTCCTACGCGGCGGTTGCGCTAGCCCGGTCACTGTTCCGCAAAGGCGCGGACTTCACCGCCGCGATGGCGTTCGAGATCGCCTCCACCAACCTGGTCATCGAACTCGGGGTGATCCTGGCCCTGCTGCTGGGCTGGCAGTTCACCCTCGCCGAGTTCGTCGGCGGGCCACTGATGATCGTCTTCGTCGCAGTGCTCTTCCGCCTGATCCTGCGTGAGCGGCTCGTCCGGTCGGCCCGGGGTCAGGCCGATCGGGGGGTGGCCGGTGCGATGGAAGGTCATGCCGCGATGGACATGTCCATTCAACAGAAGGGATCCTTCACCGAACGGCTTTTCTCCGGTCCCGGATACACCGCTGTCGCCCATGTGTTTGTGATGGAGTGGGCGGCCATCCTCCGGGATCTGATCATCGGTCTGCTGATCGCCGGCGCGATGGCTGCATGGGTGCCCACCGACTTCTGGAACAGGCTGTTCCTGGCCGACGAGCCGGTCTGGTCGGCGCTGTGGGGACCCCTGATCGGACCCATCGTGGCGGTGGCCTCGTTCGTCTGCTCCGTCGGCAACGTCCCGCTCGCCGCGGTGCTGTGGAACGGCGGCATCAGTTTTGGCGGCGTCGTGGCGTTCCTTCTCGCAGATCTGCTCATCCTGCCGATTCTGAACATCTACCGCCGCTATTACGGCCTGCGGATGATGCTGGTGGTGACCGCAGTCTTCTATGCGTCCATGGTCGCGGCCGGCTATTGTGTCGAACTGATCTTCGGAGTGGCCAACTTGATTCCCGACTCGCGGGATGCAACGGTCCTGCACACCGGCGTCAGCTGGAACTACACCACCTGGCTCAACATCGCCGCGCTTGTCCTCGCCGGCGCTCTCGTCCTGCGGTTCCTGCGCACCGGCGGACCGCACATGCTCACCCGGATGCAGAGCAGCGGACGCTCCTCGGCCCGATCTTGACCCGCTTGTCGGTCGATTGCACTGAGGCCGGATCGGTGTCACCACCCGGCCCGACCAGTGGCGAAGCAGCCCATGTCATTGAGCGAACCGGAAGCGTCAGACGTGGTACCTCCCACTAGTTGGGCCAGGTAGCCTCTTCCGAGAGATACGGTATTCGGCGGCCAGTATTCTTGGCGGTCGGCTGACGCGCGATGTCCCACCCGTTGAATACCGGTCGTACACGCAAGCGGCGCGATCAGTGCTCGATCGCCATCCCGGGGACCGACCATCGACCATCAGGGACCACTCATGGTCATCGGGGAGTTCGACCGACTGTCCACGCCAGTGCTGCGGCGACGCTTCACTCAGTGACCCCGACCGGCCGAGGGGTGCCCCGACGGAGCTTGGCGTAGTTTCGAAGCACCCAGAGTGTGAGGGAGGGTTTCGTGGCGAACCTGGTCGTGCACTTCGAGATCCATGCGTCCGAACCGCCGTTGCTCATCAAGTACTACGGTGGGCTGCTCGGCTGGAAGTTCACCCAATTCGGGGACATGCCGTACTGGGCCATCGACACCGGCGAAGGTGCGATCGGGCTCAACACGCCCGGAACGGGCATCAACGGCGGACTCACGCAGCGGCAAGGTCCGGCGCCGGGCCGGGGAGCAGCCGTGAACGGCTGCAACTTCGTCGTCGGGGTCGAGGGAAACGTTGACGACCTGTTCCAGAAGGGGCTCGACCTCGGCGGCACCGAAGCACTGCCATTGTCGGACATGCAAGGCATCGGTCGGGTTGGCTACCTGCACGATCCCGACGGGAACATCTTCGGGCTCATCTCGCCCGTCCTGTCTGACGGCACCACCGTCACGGGCGGGTGACACCGCAAACCAGGATGCACCTACGGCTGCCAACAGGACACCGCCGGCCGCGCCTTCGTCGACCCACCAGACCCGGCCCAGCCGGCGACCGGCCAGCGCTGCCAACTCCTCGGTCCACGTCGGGATCGGTCAGCTTTCGGGGATGTCCAGGATGCCGCCGTGCAACGGATAGGCGCGGGTGACATCCCTCGACTCAGGCGCGATCACCAGGTGGTCGCCCGTCGATGTCTCTAAGTTCACGGCGCCCACCAGCGTGAACTGTTGCAGGACGTACGGCAGGCTCCGCCCGGTGAACATATTGGCCTGGTCGAGCAGGCCGAAGTGCAGGTGCGGGCCGCTCGAGTTGCCAGAGTTCCCGAGGTTGGCGAGGTGCTGACCCACCTTGACCTTGTCGCCGACCTTCACCGTGATGCTGCCCGGCTGGAGGTGGGCGTAGGCGGCGAAGACACCGGGCTCCAACTCGAGAATCACCAGGTTGCCGGCCAACTCGGTGCTCTTCTCCGGGACCAGCCTGACGTCAGGCAACTGCTCCGGCTCACCATCCTGGACGATGACCACGGTGGCATCAGCCACGGCGAGGATGTCAGCGCCGAAGGCGTAGTGCTGTTCGTTCTGCGACCCATCTCCGTCGTAGATCCGGTCGTTCCTGACCCGTACCCAGTCGATCGCGAACGTTTCGGGGGTCCCGATGTGGTCGCCGTTGATCGCCAGTCGGGTATCCCGGTGGACATTCGGGCTGCAGCACCCGCTCGAGACGACCCAACCGTCTCCCGCCAGCGGGGGCGCGATCACGACAGGCGCCCGGCGATCGATTGCGACCTCAGGGCCGTTGACGACGGTATCGCCGATGTCGATGATCACTGCGCGCTTGGGGTCCGTGACCGTGTAGTCGATCCGATGCGTCACCCTTTCCGGCGCGGTGCCCGGCTCCACCGCGAGGTCGACATCAACGGCGACGGCTGCCGACGGATCGATCGCGGGCGTTAGTGTCCTCGTCAGGAGCGCCTGGGTCGCAGCGGCAAGGGTGGCGCCGGTGATCCGTCCGATCTCCTTACCTGCCGGGTCGAGAACCGTCAGGCTCGTCAAGGTGACCGGGTCGAAATACACGTTGACGACCAGGAGTTCGTACTCGACGTGGTCCTTCCCGTCGTCTCCGGGGACGATCTGGGCGTCGTGGATCGGCTGGACCAGGATCGCGCTCGGATGCTCGGCGGCGGTCGTGGTCAGGACCGTGTCCGTCGGCGTTCCTCCGGTCGCCGCGGTGTCGGTCGTGCTGGAGCTCGTGCAGGAAGCGGCGCCGAGAGCCAGCGCGAACACCGCGGTGATCAGGGCGACTCGAAAGCTGTTGCCCCTGTTCATGACGTGAAGTTGAACGGCTGTTGGTCGGCCTGGCACACGGTGCCGGGAGCGGGCGTTTCGAGGTCGACCAGATAGGCCGTCGGTGCCGCCTCGATGCACGCACTGGGGTTGTTGAAGCTGAGATGGCCGTAGCCCTCACTGGTGAGCAGGACGGCATTGCCGAGCAACAGCTAGGAGCGAACAGCGTTGCGGTACGCGGTGTTCGGGTCGTACCGGTTGTTGATCAGCAGGATCGGTTCCTTCGTCTGGGTGTCCCAGGGTCCGGTGTACCGGTCGTCGCTGCTGGCCGGCCAGTTCGCCGCACAGGGCGCCCACAGCCACCAGCCCTGGACGGATCCGGACATCACGCTGCTGGCGTCGAGGTTGCCGACCACCGTCGGCCAGTCATCCACGGTCTTGCTCGCCGGGCCGTCCAGGCAGGAGATCGCCGCGGACTTCGTTGCCTCGTCATACGCTGCCGGTGAGCGGGACTCCTGGGCCGCCGTCACCAGCGCCGTGACGTCGCCGTCGACCGCGGCGTTGAGATCGGCTGCGTACTGAGGCCAGGTCTGCGGATCCCGCATGGCCGGAAAAGAGGAGATCTTGAGATCGCTGTAGTGCAGTTCATCGGGCGGGCTCGCGTTGGGAGCGGGGATCGGCGCCGCCTTCACCTGGGCGAAGAGCCGGGCGACCCGCGCGGCGGCGGGCTCACCGTGGCCCGCCAGCGCACACTTGTCCGGACCCGCCTGATCGCACAGGGTCAGGAACTGGTTGAAGACCTGGTCGGTGCCGGCGGCGTCGTTGGAGGACCTGGTTTCGGCGCTGGTCAGGTAGTCGAGTGGGTAGACGACGCCTTCGAGCATCATCGCCCGCACCCGATCGGGGTACATGTTGGCGTACATCTGCCCAATGAACGTTCCGTAGGACAGACCCGCGTAGGTGATGGTCTCGTCGCCGTTGAGCTCCCGGAGCCGATCCATGTCCCGCACCATGTCTGCGGTCGAGATGTGTGACAGCAGCGGGCCCATCGCCTCGCCGCACCGCTGCGCGAGGTCTTCATCCTCGCGGCATAGACCGTGGATTCATCCGGTGTGGACGGAAGCGCCACGCCGTCCCAGAAGGTCGCAGCGTCGGCGTCGGTGGCAAAACATTTGACCGGTGAGCTGGCATGGGTACCGCGTGGATCCCAGGCGATCAGGTCGAACCGGCCGTCACCCCATTTGTCGATGTCGTCGCCGCCGCCGCGGATCAGGCCGATTCCGGTATCGCCAGGGCCTCCCGGGTCCAGGAACATCGTGCCGATCCGCTGATCGGGTTTGCTGGCCAGTTGCTTGATCACGGCCAGGTTGATCTGCTCGCCGCCCGGGTCCGCCCAATCCAACGGCACCGGCACAGTGGCGCATTCCAGCCGTTCACCGCAGGAGGTCCAATCGATACCGGTGGTCGCGGTCCCGGAGCTCGGGGACACCGCCGAACTCCCGGATGTCGTTGCGCCACCGGCATTGCCGCTGGATGTTGCGGTACCGGCGGAGGTCGAAGGCTGATCGGAGCCACTGGTGCAGCCCGCGGCGAACAGGGCCAGCACGGTGGCTGCGGCGACCGCGGTCGTCCGCCCCCGGTTCTGCACTGAGGTGGTCACAGCGGTTCTCCTCGGGAGTAGCGGCGAAGTGCGGGTCCGTGCGATGTGGTCATCCGGTGGTTGGCGGCGCGGTGAGATCAGCTGCGGTCACTGCGAGTGGAGACTGCACCATGATCTGGTCCAGGACTTTGAGCATCAGCGTGTTGGCGGTCTGCTGCTCCTTGTCCACGTCGACGGTCAGGGTGGTCCACAGCACCAGGGTCACGTCGTTGGTGGTTTCGACAGCCATCTTCGAGTTGTAGCCGGCGGTCTCACCGCCGTGATAGATCAAATTGTTGGATCCCCAGGACTGCCTGGTGATGCCGTAGCCGTACCACAGGCCGCCGGGCTTGTCGGGGTCCTCCATCTGCGGGCTGTCGAGCCACAACTTCTGGTATTCGGCGTCGAGGACCTGGCCGCCCACCAGCGCCTTCGTCCAGGTGACGAGATCGTGGGCGGTGGAGATGACGTTGCCCGCCCCGAAGGCGAAGGAATGGTTGACGTCGGTGTAGTCGGTGGGCTGCAGGGTGCCATCTTTGGCCGCGGCGATCTGTTCGGGCGTGTAGGCCGGCTCTCCGAAAAGGGCAATGGACGAGCTGCCATAGAGGTACCCGTGCGCAAAGGGGTCCGGAATCGTGAATGACGCGCCGGCAGGTAGTTCGGTGTTCGTCATACCCAGCGGCCCGAACAGCCGGTCCTGGAATGACGTGGCAAGTGGTTTACCGTCGACCTTCTCGATGATCAGGCCCAACAGGACGTAGTTGGTGTTGCTGTACTCGAATTCCGCGTCGGGGGCGAAATTGGCGGGCTGGGCGAAGGCGATGTCCAGCAGCTCCTGCGGTGTCCACTCCCTGGTGGGGTCGTCATCCAGACTGGTCGCCATCTGCTGGGCGTTGGTGTAGTTGTACAGCCCGGTGCGCATCTTCAGCAGCTGCTCGACGGTGATGCTGTCTCCGCCGGGCACTCCCGAGACGTACTTCGACACCGGGTCGGTCAGCTCGAGCTTGCCTTCCTGGGCCAGTTGCAGGACCACTGCCGCCGTCATCGTCTTGGTGTTCGAGGCGATCCGGAAATGAGTATTCGCGTCCGGCGGGCTTTGCACCCCGATTTCGGTGGTGCCGGAGGAGACGGTGAAGTCGCCCTGCGGTGTGCTCAGCACAAGGACCGCTCCGGGGATCAATTGATCTTTGATGGTGGTGTCCACGAGAAGCTGCAAAGCGGCCTGGTCGATGGGCTTGAGTCCCGATGTCGCTCCCGCCAGTGAACTCTCGGTGCTCGACGGCAGTATGCTCGACGGCGGTGTGCTCGACCGCAGTGCGGTGGAAGCAGGTGTCGTTCCACTGACCGGTGCCGCGTTCGCTGATGTCGTTGCATCGGCAGATATCGGGGCGGCTTGGTTCCCGCTCCCGCACGCCGCCACTGCCAACAGGAGGGCGGCGGCACCGACACCGGCGATGGCTCGCCGACGTCGCGAGCTGATGGTCCGGCCGGTCGAACCGAGCCGCGTGGTGATCATCTACCTGTCCTCCGATGGGTTCGCGGGTGAAGCCGGGCTGCACCACTGGGTTGCCGGCGGTCGGTACCAGCCCCGGGCTGCAGGGCTCGCTTGGTCAGGACGAGCCAGTCCGGGTCGATGACCTCGTCCTCGTCACGCAGCGTTGACGGGTCGAATTTGGTGTTATAGCAATTGAGCTCGCCGTCCGAGCCGTCGGGATCGACAAATCTCAAGGAGAGCATCGGCCCCAGGGAACGGATGTCGCCGCTGGAGGCATCCACTGCCAGCAGCCGATCGCGAATCGCCCTCAGCGCAACCAGGTCGGTCACAGTGAATCCCAGGTGGTCGAGCCGGCCCCGTTCGAACATCCCGGCAGTCACCCGTTGGGTGGTCGCTGCGTCATTGGCCACCTCGAAGACATGCAGCATGGCATCTCCGGCCATCAGGATCGCCTGCCGGGAATGACCGGGTCCGCCGCCGAAGACAATGGTGGTCCGCAGACCAAGGGTGTCCTCGTAGAAGGCCCGAAAGCCATCGAGATCGCCGGTCACAATGGCGATGTGACTGACTCCGCTGGGCGCGCTCATCGCCGGCGCCGCTCAGCACACACGTGCGAGCAGCGGGCGGATCGGTGACACCTGGATCGAATTCCTCATACCCGGGAGGCGTTCATCGTGATGGAACAATTTGTTCCACGCGTCGGGCTCAGCGCTCGGTCCGCCCAGTCGAGCGCGTCCCCGGTCGCGTTGGTCGGACCATGTGGCGCCGTCGGGGGCCGCTCCACCGGCCGGTCACCTTCTCGGTGCTGGAATGCAGTTGAGCCGCCCACGCTCAGGCTCGCCGTCATCGTTGATCAAGCTTTCAGCAACGTGAGCTACTCCGAGCCGGGGGTGAACCAGTACAACGACCCCGCGCGCAACTGCCAGTATGTTCCGCGGCCCGGGCTGATGTCCCAAGGAGAACTCACCACCTACTGCAACAGCGGCGGACCCTCGCCACCGTCGGACACGACGTGGTTCGAGGCGGCACCATCCCGGACATCACCGCCGGCTCGACCGCACCGATCCACCGGGGAGGCAGGTCATCAACTCGGTGTGAGCGGAGAGCACCCGATGGGATCACCTGGCGGACCGGACGGCGCTGGAGGGTGGATCCCGTACGCCTGCCAGCGGACCGCGAACCACCTCAGTCCGTGAGAACACCGGTTCCGGTGACGGCGCCGGAACCCTAAGGTGCAGGTCCCCGTGAGGTTCGCGATCAAGGAGCTGGGCATGCCGCTGGACAACCCGTTCTACTCGGCCGAGCAGCAGGGACCGTACGAGTTGATCTCGATCGGTCGCTTCGAGCTGGAGGAGGGCGGGGTCATCCCCGACCTGGAACTGGCGGTGGCGACCTACGGGGAGCTCAACGAAGCCAAGGACAACGTCATTCTCATCCCGACCTGGTTCTCGGGCACGCACGCCACCTGGTGGCAGGTCTACCTCGGTGAGGGTCGCGCCCTGGATCCGACCAAGTACTTCATCGTCGTCATCAACCAGATCGGCAACGGTCTATCGACCTCACCGCACACCACCAACGACCCCGAGATCGCGATGGCCAACTTCCCGCACGTCCGGATCGGCGACGACGTCCGGGCGCAGGAGGCCCTGCTCCGTCAAGAGTGGGGCATCGAGCACCTGGCCCTGGTCGTCGGCGGATCGATGGGGGCCCAGCAGACCTGGGAGTGGGCGGTGCGCTTCCCCGAGAAGGTGCTGCGGGCGGCGCCGATCGCCGGGACGGCACAGGCCACCCCACACGACTTCCTGTTCGTCCGCACGCTGATGGATGCGCTGACCAGCGACCCCGGTTGGGCGGGTGGCAACTACGCCGCCCACACCGACGTCGCCGATGGCTTGCGGCGGCACGCCGACATCTGGGCCATCATGGGCCTGACCACCGAGTTCTGGAAGTCGGGCTTCTGGAAGACCATCCCACCGGTCGTCGAGGGTCTGGGCTGGGAGACGTACGAGGAGTTCCAGCAAAACTTCACCCGGCTGCTCTTTGGTCTGATGGACCCGAACGCCTTGCTGACCATGGCCTGGAAGTGGCAGCGCGGCGACGTCGCCCGACTCGCCGACGGCGACTTGAAAGCAGCCCTGAGTCGCGTCACGGCCAAGGTTTTCGTCATGCCCATCGAGCAGGACATGTTCTTCCCGCCCCAGGACTGCGAGCCCGAGGCCGCGCTGACGCCGGGCGCCGAGGTCCGCATGCTGCACAGCATCGCCGGGCACTTCGGGCTGTTCGGCTTCGAGCAGTCCTACCTGGACGAGGTCGACTCCGCCCTCAAGGAGCTGCTCGCCAGCCCGGTCTGAGCACTCCGCTCACGTCCTCTCCAGGATCAACGCCATGCCCTGACCGCCGCCGACACACATGGTGATCAAGCCGCGTGTCTGCGCCCTGACCCCGGGCTCCGCGGTCGATGACCTTGGACCCTGGTTCGACCGCAGCGAGGCCCCCATGCTCGAACGATGGCCACACCGTCGACGAGACATTCCGGTCCGCGGCGTCGCGACCGGATGCCGCCGCGCTGGTTCGTCGTGCTGTTCTGGTACGGCCATCGTCTGCTCGTGCGGACGACGCGTGGCCGGTTGGGATTGTGGCGCCCGAAGCCGAACCGCTGGGGCGCGCTCCGGCTGACCACGAGGGGCCGGCGCACCGGCCAACCGCGGCACGTCCTCATCGGCTACGTCCAGGACGGCGACAACCTGGTCACGATGGCGATGAACGGCTGGAGTCCCGGCGAGCCGGCGTGGTGGCTGAATCTGCAGGCCCGACCCGAGGCCACGGTGCAGACCCGCGACGGGGTCCGTCCGGTCGTGGCCCGGCGTGCGCAGGGAGACGAGCGGGCGCGGTTGTGGTCCCGGTGGGCCGAGATCGACCACGACCTGGACGCGTATGCGGCGCGGCGGCCCGCCGGAACGGCGGTGGTCGTTCTCGAACCGCGGGCCACGACATCCCCCGCGGGCTAGCCGACCCTGGCTGCGCGACGGCCGGCGGGACGAGGCCGGCGGGTCAGCATCCGGACAGCTCGGCCACGAGCGGAGCGAACAGGTCCGCCACGTTCGCCTCGAAGGCGATGTAGGAGACACCGGTCTCCTCCCGTCGCCGACGCAATTCATCGGCGGCCGCCGCCGGGTCGGCCGGCAGGTAGGCCAGGGAATCGGCCGCCCGCAATGCGGTGGTGTCGGTGGTCGGGGGCGCCATGAACGGGGAGACGGCATCCCCGACCACCGGGACGTGCATCGAGAGCTCGACGGCGCGGGTGCTGTGAAAGTCGCGGATCCGCTGCTCCACGGCGGCCCGGGGCTCGCTCGGTGCCATCGCGAAGGTGACCGTATCCGCGATCTCGGCCGCCAGGGCCCGGGCCTTGGGGCCACTGACCGCCAGCGCCACCGGCGTGTGCCTCGACCCGCCGTCGAGCTCGCGCAGTGCGGCGACGGTCTGGCGCACCTGGTCCAGCCGCTCACCCGGTCCTGGCACGGGCAGTCCCCGCTCCCGCAGCTCATCCTCGATCCCCGGCCGACCCACGCCGATGCCCATCTCGAAACGACCGTCCGTGAGCACCGTCAGCGAGTGCGCCTCCCAGGCGGTGAGCCAGGGTGCGCGGAAGGGGGCCGCGTAGACCCAGGTCCCGACCCGCACGTCGGCCACCGACGCCGCGACGGCGAGGGCGGGAGCCGGAGCCGGCTGCAAGCGCGGGAAGTCGGGCATCAGCACCGTCGAATAACCATGGCCGGCAATGCGCCTGATCTGTTCCCGCCAGGTCGACAGGCCGCCCAGGCACGGGGCCACGATGCCGAAGCGAAACTCTCGGAACGAAGACGCACTCGGGTCGGTCATCAACTCTCCTCTCCCTCGAGGCCCGGCTCGCCGAGCCCCACACCCACAGCCTGGTCCCCGGGGCCGGAGCCGGCCACCGCTGGGCTCGACAGCCGCCGATTGGGCGTTTTAGGGCTATTGTCGGAATCGGAGCCCGGCGAACTCCCGCGTGAAGGGGTCGGCAGCCGGAGCGAGGAGCGTCCTGCATGGTGGTCTCGACCCGCCCGAACGGCGAGAAGGGGGACTCCCGGGGCATTCCCATCACCGATGTCGCCCGGTTGCTGGGCGTGCCGATGCCGACCCTTCGGTCCTGGGAACTCAGGTACGGCATTCCTGAGCTGAGCGGGCGGCCGTCCGGGCAGCACCGCCGGTATCGGCCCGATGAGGTCAATGCGTTGCGGCTGATGCGCGACGAGATCGCCCGGGGCGAGCAAGCCGCGCTGGCCGCGCAGTCGGTCCGCCGCATGCTGGGTGGGCAGGGCCAGGCGCAAGAGCTGATCCTGCGTGTCCTGGACGCCGCCGAACGGATGGACGCCGCCGGGATCCGGGCGCGACTCGACCTAGCCGCGGACGCCCTGGGCCTGGCCGGCTGCCTCGACGACGTGCTGCTGCCGGCCATGCGGCAGGTTGGAGTCTGGTGGGCGGCCGGCCATTGCGACGTGGCCCAGGAGCGGATGGCCACCGAGGCCGTGCGAGCCTGGCTCGACCGGCGAAGCGCCTTCGCGCCGGCCCCGACCAGGTCCCGCCCGATCCTGCTGGCCTGCGGACCCAGCGATCTGCACACCATCGGACTGGAATCCATGGCCCTGCTGCTGCGCTCTCAAGGGTGGCCGTGCCGGCTGCTCGGTGCTCGCGCCCCGACCGCGACGGTGGCCGCCGCGGCCCGGGCCTCCTCGGCCGCCGCGGTGATCGTGGTGTCCCATCTGGCCAGCGGGCGCCTGCGCGCCGTGGAGTCGATCCGGGCCGTCCACGAGCTGGGCATCGACGTCTTCTACGCCGGGAACGCGTTCTCCACCCCGCGCAGCCGTCGGGGCGTCCCGGGACGCTACCTCGGCGTCCGCGTCCAGGATGCCTGCGCCGACCTCACCCAAGCCCTGGAGCCCACCGAACTCGGCGGCTGATCGCGCCGCCAACCGGAAACGGTGCGGGCTCGCTCGGCTGTGCTCGAGCGAGGCCCAAAACTATGCAAGTCGGCCCGGAACCGTCCGTGGCCCGCCTTCGCCAGGCAGTCTGAACAGCGGTAGGGCAGCGGATCGCTCGATGCCGGTCGGGGGGCATCGAACAATCCGCTCGCCTTTCCAGTGCCGAACCACCCGTGTCCGCGCCATCCGGTCCCGGCCGCGCGGACACGGGTCACCACCCCGGCGATCGGTGCCCGTTCCCCGGGAAGGAGCAGGGCGTGGTCCACGAGACGTCGATCGACGCGGTCCCGGATGTCCGGTCCCCCACCGCGCGGTCGACCCGTCAGCTCATCAGCGTGTCCGACAACCTCGATCCCGTCCGCGTCCAAGCCCAACTCGACCTCGCGGCAACGGTTCTCGGACTCGGCCGGTGCATCGACGAGATCGTGATCCCGGTCCGGCGGCAACTACGGATGATGGTGGCGACCGGAGAACGCGATCACCTCCAGGAACTGATCGCCACCGAGACCATCCGAGCGTGGTTGGACCGATGCGGCTGGTCGCTTCCGGCGCCGCACCCCATCGGGACGGTTCTGCTCGCCTGCGGGCCCCGCGACTGCGACATGGTCGGTCCGGAATCCCTGGCGCTGCTGCTGCGGGGCCATCGCCGACCCTGCTGGGTGCTCGGCGCCCGCATCCCGACGCGCATGCTCGCCACCGCGGCACGGGCCGCCGACACCAGCGCAGTGGTGGTCTTCGCGCACCACCGTCGAGGCCGGCCCCAGGCGATCGCTTCGCTCGAAGCCGTTGACGCCCTGGCCATTCCGGTCTACTACGCCGGAGAGGCGTTCGATGCTGATCGCGGCCGGCCGGACTGCCCCGGCCGCTACCTTGGCACCGGCCTGCAGCAGGCCGCCGAGATGCTCATGGCCGCGACGTCCCCACCGAACCGGGCCGGCTCGAGCTGACCGGCCGGCGGCGTACCCACCCGGCCGGGACGCCACCGGGCGAACGAGGAGACCCTTTCTGCTCGGTCAGTCCCGGCGCCGTGATCGGGACAGTCCGTCGGATGCCGCGGCCACAATGGCCGCCGTGCCCGCGCCGACGATGGAACCGATGGCGACGTCTCCGGGGTAGTGCACACCGGTGTGGACTCTTGAGTACGCCACCCCACCGGCGAGCAGCCGGATGGGCACCGCCAAACCAGGCAGATGCCGGCCCACGGCATAGGCGAATGCGAACGCGGACGCGGAATGGCCGGATGGAAAGGAGGTGGACCCGGGCATCGACACGAACCGGGCCTGGCCCGTGTCCGCTGCGCGCTCCGGACGTCGCCGGCGGGCGATGGGCTTGATCCCGAGATTGACCGCGGCCGACGTTGCGCCGATCGCGACCACCCCCTCCAGGGCCGCCCGGTGACCACGCTTTCCGCCGAACACTGCGATCCCGGCGGCCAGACCCAACCAGAGCCGGGAAAAGTTGGCGGCATTGGAGAGCCGGCGCACGTGGGCGTCCAGGTGCGGGGTGGGTGTGTCGGCGACCGCTTGATAGACCGCCCGGTCGACCGCTCCCATCTCACGAAGTGCCTTGGCCCATGGCGAACCCGCGCCCTTCCGGGCCTCGACGGTCGTCGCGAGAGCATCCTCGGGTGGCTGCCATTGCCGGTCAATACGCTCCGACATCTGGACCCCTCTGCGTACCCCGACCGGCGACGGCATCGTCGTTGACGATCGGACTGTACCGGCGAGCGCGGCTCGGCGACAGCCTCGTCCGACCGCTCGGCCGCCGCCCCCGGGGTTCACGCGGCCCGGCAACCGGCAGGTCCGAGCCGGACAGCACCGCCCGAACCGTCGCGGGACCATCGGGTGCCTCGCCCATGACGTCACTCGCCCGGCGGGACCGCGGCGGCGTAGCGCCGGGCCTGCACCCGGAGCGCCTGCACCAGAGCCGGCGGGCCCTCGACATGAAAGTCCAAGCCCAGCATGCCGATCCACACCGCGACGACCTCGACGCTGTCGCCACCGGTGACCAGCACGCAGTGCTGCCCGTCGACCGGCTCGACGACGCCGACCGTCGGATTGATCCGAGCCAGCACCTCGTCGGCGCCGGCGTCCACCAGCACCCGTGCGTGCACCGCCCAGCCGGCGAAGGCGACCTCGCGCAGCACGAAGGCGGTGTCCTCGCCCTCGGGCCGCGATACCGGCCGAAAGTGCCTTCCACCAGGAGTTTTCAGAGTCAGCCAATCGACTCGGTAGGGCGCCCAGGAGCCCGTGCGGGCATCGCGGGCCACCAGGTACCACCGGCGTTGCCACGAGACCAGCCGGTACGGCTCGACCTGCCGGCGATCCACGACCGAAGCCGCGCCCGAAGCCGCGCTCAAAGCCGAATCGGGGTCGGCCCGGTAGTCGAAGCGCACCTCCACCCGGTCCCGGATCGCGGCGGAGAGCTCGGTGAGCAGGCCGGCGTCGACCACCGGGTCCGCGACGTTGGACCCGGTGTTCTCCGGACCTTGGACCACGGCCTCGTGCACCGCGGCGACCTGACGTTGCAGGTGGTGCGGCAGCACCGCATCGAGCTTGGCCAGGGCGCGCACGCTGGTTTCCTCGATCCCGGCGATCCCACTCGCGGCCCGCAATCCGACCGCCACGGCGACCGCCTCGTCCTCGTCCAGCAGCAGGGGCGGCATCGAGGCGCCGACCCCGAGCTCGTAGTACCCGCCCGCTCCCCGCACCGCGTCCACGGGATAGCCCAGCGAGCGCAACCGGTCGATGTCCTTGCGAACGGTCCGGTCGCTGACCCCGAGACGCTCGGCCAGTTCCGGCCCGGCCCAGCGGCGGCGTGACTGCATCAAGCCGAGCAGGGACAGCAGCCGGGCCGAGCTGGTCAACATCCGCGCCTCCGGTTCCCACAAACTTGTCCGGCATTGAGGAACGAAATGGTCCTGAATCCTTCCTAGCGTAGCGGTCATGACGAACCCCACCGCTGCCCCGATCCGCCCGTTCCGCGTCGAGATCCCGCAGGAGGCCCTGGACGACCTGCACGCCCGACTCGCACACACCCGCTACCCGGCCGCCGCCCCGGGCGATGCCTGGTCCTACGGCACCCCGGTGGCCTACCTGCGGGAAATGGTCACTCGCTGGCTCGATTTCGACTGGCGGGCCCAGGAAGCGCGAATGAATGCCGTCCCGCAGTTCCTGACCGAGATCGACGGCCAGACCATCCACTTCGTCCACGTCGAGTCGGGCGAGGCCGGGGCGCGGCCGCTGTTGCTCCTGCACACCTACCCGGGCTCCTTCGTCGAGTTCCTCGACCTGATCGGCCCGCTGGTCGATCCCCGTCGCGCACGGCGGTCGGGCCGAGGACGCCTTCCACGTCGTCGTGCCGTCCATGCCCGGCGTCGGCGTCAGCACTCCACTGAGCCCGGCCCCGGGCGGCGGGGACTGGACGATGGCCGCAGTCGCCGGCGTCTACGACACCCTGATGCGCCGGCTCGGCTACGACTCCTACGGCACCCATGGCAGCGACGGCGGCGCGATGGTCTCGCGCGAGCTGGCCGTCCGCAACCCGCCCGGCTTCCTGGGCGCGCATGTCCTGCAGCTCTTCTCGTTCCCCTCCGGCGCCGACGGGGAGATGGATGGGTTCGGGCCGAAGGAGTTTGCGGCCCTGGAATTCCTCGGCTGGTTCCAGTCGGTGGGCGGCTACAACTCGATGAACAGCACCCGGCCGCAGACCATCGCCGCCGCCCTGTCCGACTCCCCGGTCGGCCAGCTTGCCTACAGCGAGCTGTTCGAGAACTTCGGCAACGGCACCAGCCTGGTCACCGCCGAGCAGGTGCTCACCCAGGTCTCGCTCTACTGGCTTACCAACACCTCGGCGACCGCGGTCCGCTACCACTTCGCCGAGGCCCACTCCGGAGCCGAACCACAGGTCAGCCACGGCCGGACCGGGGTCGCGGTGTTCAAGGACGACTTCCAGACCATCCGTCCGCTGGCCGAGCGGGACAACACCGCGATCGTGCACTGGTCCGAGTTCGACCGGGGCGGGCACTACGCCGCGCTGGAGGTCCCGGAGATGGTCGTCGGCGATCTGCGCGCGTTCTTCGCCTGACCGGCAACGCCCGCCCCACGAATTGATCATGGCGTTCTCTGCTCGACACGCCGACGACACGCCGACTACGGCGCAGAGAACGCCATGATCAACTGGGAGAGGGGTGTATCCAATTGGGACAAATCACGCGAATCGGTGCGAGCATGGTGGGATGGAACTGCCCGTCGCGCCGGCGCCGCGGGACCGGGTCCGGCCGGCCACGCGCGCACTGTGCGCCTTCGTCACCCCGTTCCTGCTGGTCGGATTCGTGCTGCTGTACTTCTGGTCGTCGGCCGAGGACACGGGACGCCTGTTCGCGTGGCGGATCTCGCCGGATTTCACCGCGATGATGCTCGCGTCGGCCTACCTCGGCGGCGCCTACTACTTCGCCCGCGCCCTGTACGCCGATCGGTGGCACCGGATCGCCGGCGGATTCCTGCCCGTCACGCTGTTCGCGTCCCTGCTGGGGGTCGCCACGATCGTCCATTGGGACCGGTTCGTCCACGGCAACGTGGCCTTCTGGATCTGGACGGGCCTGTATGTCAGCGCCCCGATCCTGGTGCTGCTGGCGTGGTGGTTCAACCGGGCGGAGTCGGTGCCCGTCGCACCCGACGAGCTCCTGCTGTCCGGCGCCGAAGCCGGGACGATCGCCGCGGTGGGAATCTTGGCGTGCCTGGTCGCTCTGGTCCTGTTCGTGGCCCCGGGCTGGGCGGCCACCGTGTGGCCGTGGTCGTTGACCCCGCTCACGGCGCGCGTGGTGGGCGCCATCTTCGCGCTGGGGTTCGCCGGCATCGAAGTCCTGGCCGACCGTCGCTGGGACAGCGCCCGTCTGCTCGTGCAGGTCGCCCTGATCATGCTGGGACTGATGGGCGTGGCGGCGTTGCGGTCGCTGAGTGACTTCGATCCGCAGCGACCGCTTTCCTGGCTGATGGGGATCGGGATGCCGGCCACGACGGTCGCGCTGGTCGGGCTGTACGTCGTCCACGAACGTCGTGCCGGCCCGGGCCCGGTCGAGCGCAGGGGTCCTGACGCCCGTCCCGTCGATTAGTCCGATAGTCCCTATTTGCCGGATTTGGTAGAATTAGCCCGACTCGATCGCCGGCCCCGCATCCGGGGCCGGCGACAGACATGGTCGGGGGCGGGTCCATGCGCGACATCCTGGGAGTCGACCGGAATTACGCGAGCCTGTCCACCAAGGATCTGCTGGACGCGCGGGATCAGTACCACTGGCATCTGGTCCACCGCCGCAATGTGATCGGCACCGCGGTCGGGCTGTACCACATTCGCAAGGACGAGGACTGGCCGTCGCGGGAGCGGTCGGCGCGGGCGGTGGCGGCCGCGGCCCGCGCGGCCAGCACCCGGATGCGACGGACGTCCGGCGGGATCGGTCCCGAGCCACGTACTTTCGAGAACTCCGAGGTCCGCGACTACTCCTGGCCGTGCGTGCTCGTGCTGGTGCACACGTGGATCGACGCCGACCAGTTCGGCACTGACGACGGGCAGCTGCCGCCGGAGGACATGATTCCCACGACGCTGTACCTGCCCGACGGGCGCACGGTGCCGGTCTGCGTCATCCAGGTCGAGCCCACCGTCCCCGACCGCGACCTGCTGCCGGCCTGGACCTGGCCGAAATCGGTGATCGGCGGCGGGTTTCCGCTGATCAGCCACACCCAGGGAACGACCAACGTGGCCAGCGTCGGCGCCCTGGTCACCGATGGGCACACGGTGTACGCGCTGACCAGCCGGCATGTCGCCGGGCCCGCCGGCCAGCCGATCGGCACCATCCTGCGCGGCCAGGCCGTGGACGTCGGCCGATCGAGCGAGCGGCAGCTGACCCGGCTGCCGTTCACCCAGGTCTACCCCGACTTCCCGGCCCATCGCACCTATCTGACCCTGGATGCCGCGCTGGTCGAGGTGAACGACCTGGCCGACTGGACCTCGCAGACGTACGGGCTGCCCCCGGTCGGCGCGTTGGCCGACCTCAGTGAACGCAACATCGGCATGCAGTTGATCAACGCCCAGGTCACCGCGTACGGCGCCGCGTCCGGTCGGTTGACCGGCCGGATCGCCGCCCTGTTCTACCGGCATCGCAGCATGGGCGGCTACGACGAGATCACCGACTTCCTGATCGCCCCCGACCCCGGGCAACCCAGCTCGCAGCCCGGAGACTCCGGCACCGTGTGGCACCTGATCGAACCGTCCGAGCAGCCGGACGACCCGGCCCGGCGGCTGCGACCGATCGCGCTGCAGTGGGGTGGGCAGGGAGTGCGACCGGCCGACCCGGGTCCCGGCTACAACTTCGCCCTCGCCGCCGGTCTGACCGCCATCCTGCGGTTACTGGACGTGGAGCTGGTCGTCGACTACAACACCGGCCCACAACCGTTCTGGGGCAAGACCGGTCACTACACCCTGGCTACCGTGGCCTGCGCTCAGGTGGTCACGCCGACCCTGCGCACCCTGATGGCCGCCAACCAGGATCGGATCAGTTTCCCGGCCGCCGGGTTGTCGCCCGGTGACATCGACCAGGCCACCAAGGACGCCAAGCAGCACGGCGGTTTCGTGCCGCTGGCCGACGTCGCCGACGTCATCTGGAAGAACCTAGCGGGTCAGGTCCGCGGCGGCCGGGACACCTCGCCGCGGACCGGTCCCGAACACCCGACCCACTACGCCGACATCGACGAGCCGCGTCCGGCCGACCACCTCACCCTGCGAGCGCTGTGCATGCAGGACCCGGCCAACGTCGCCGTCGGCGTCTGGCAGGCGTTCTACGACGCCCTGGGCGAGCAGGCGTCGCGTGACCGGGGCCTGCTGCCGTTCCGGGTCTGGCAGTTCTACGACGCGATGCTCGATGCGCTCGCCCAGGACGACCTGGTCCGGTACCTGGCGGCGGCCGGGCTGATGGCCCACTACGTCGGTGACGCCTGCCAGCCGCTGCACGGCTCGACGCTGGCCGACGGCCTGCCCGATGGCACCGGCAAGGGCGTGCACTCGGCGTACGAGAGCGCCATGATCGACCACCACGCCGCCGACATCCTGGCCGCGCTCCTCGGCCGGCTCCAGGACCTGGCCGCCCATCCCTTGCCGCCGGTCGCCAGTGGGCAGCAGGCCGCGGTGGCCACCGTCGCGCTGATGGACCGCACCGCGACCGCCATCCCACCCGTGGACCTGGTCAACGCCTACGCCGCCACCCCGGGCGGCCAGTCCAAGGCCGTCACCGGCAAGCTCTGGGATCGATTCGGACCGGCCACCGTCAGCGTGCTGGCCGACGGCGCGCGCACCCTGGCGATGCTCTGGGACAGCGCCTGGACCCAGGGCCAGGGCGACACCCGTTTCACCGCAGCCCAACTCACCGCGGTCGACCGGTCAGCGCTGCAACACCTCTACGAGAGCCCGGGCTTCGTGCCCTCCCTCGACCTGGACACCATCGGACCCAACCTGCACTGAGCCCGGCGTCGGGCAGGATCCAGCGACGGGACTACCCGCGCCCGTTGCCATTTCCGCTGTTGCCACCTCCATTGCCGTTGCCGTTGCCGTTGTTCCCGCCGCCGTTGCCATTGCCGTTGTTGCCATTGCCGTTGCCATTGCCATTGCCATTGCCATTGCCGTTGTTCCCGCCATTTCCGTTGCCGGCGGTGGCTGCGGTCGTCACCTGTTCGGGGGCATCGATCGGATCCGGTTCCGGGGGCGCCACCGTGCGCGCATCGTCAACGATCGGCTCGCTCGACGAACTCGCCGCCGCGCTAGTAGGTGGCGCCGCTGTGGTCGTCGATTCGGCCGACGTGGCCGGATCGGCGGCCGGCTGCGGGGCCGTGGCGGTGGGCGTCGGCGGCGCGGCGGGCGGCGACGCGCTGGTCGGGGCCTCGGTCGTCGGCGGAGCGACGGCCGGATCGTCGGCACCGACGACCCACCAGCCACCGAGGATGGCCGCCGCGACCACGGCGGTGGCCAGGACGGCCCACCGGCGGCGGCGTGGCTTCGCCGGCTCGGCCCGGACGGCCGGCCGGGTCAGCACGACCGTGGTCGGCGGCCGCTCCGCCTGAGCAATTGGCGTGACGTCGGTCGGGTCTGCGGCCAGGGTCGCGGCGACCTGGGCCGCCGAAGGTCGGCGGGTCGGATCGCGATCGGTCATCGCGGCAAGCAGGTCGGGCCACGGCGGCGGCAGATCGGGCGGAACAGCGGGATCGCGGAGCAACCTGGCCACCGCGGACTCCAGCGGGGCACCGGGGAACTCCCGGTGGCCGTTCAGGCATTCGAGCAGCACTAGGCCGAGCGAGTACACGTCCGACGCCGGGCCGACGTCGTCGCCTTGAGCCTGCTCCGGGCTCAGGTACGGGACCGTGCCCACCACCATCCCGTCCTGGGTCACCGGCAGGCCACCCACCTCGACCGCGATGCCCAGGTCGGTGAGCTTGGGCTGCCCGGACGAGGTGATCAGAATGTTCCCGGGCTTGACGTCCCGGTGCACCAGTCCATGGTCGTGCAGCGCCGCCAACGCCCGCGCGAGGCCGGCGCCGACGCTGCGCAGCTGCTCGGGCGCCACCGGCCCGCCGGCGACATTGTCGGCCAGGGTGGGACCGTCGACGTACTCGGTGACCAGGTACCACAGCGCGGCCTCCGGGGTGGTGGGCACCGGATCCGCGGGGTGCGCGTCGTAAACCGTCACCAGGTGCGGATCGCTTACCGCCGCGGCCAGCCGCATCTCCCGGGCGCGGCGCCGGGCGACCGTGGCGTCCGCGCCGTCCGGACGGAACAGTTTCACGGCCACTTGCCGGTGCAGCACGGTGTCCGTGCCGCGGTAGACGGTGGCGGTGCCGCCCGCGCCGACGCGTTCGTCCAGCCGGTAGCGCTCATCGAGCAGCACGCCGGGGCCGATGTCAGCCGTCACCGACGGCCGGCCGGTCGGCCTGGTTCTCCCGGCGCTCGCAGACCCGGGCGTCGCCGCGGGCCCGGACGGCCGCGTCAATCCCATCGTCCCAGCCTCACCGTGCCCCAGTGTCCGGAACCCGGGCCGGCCAAACCCCCTTTCGGCGCGTCGGAACCCGTCGCCGAGGCCACCGACGAGTGTCGATCACCCGAACCGGTGACGCCGCACGACGGCGAAGTCGTGGCTGGGGATGACCTCGCAATCCATGGTCTCGATCTTGCGCAGGCTTTCGTCGTAGGCGACCAGGTCGGTGTAGAGGCCGATCGCGATGTGCTCGACCTGATCGTCGCCGGCCCAGTTCTCGTACAGGTAGACGCAGTCGCCGGCAATCAAGTAGCGGCCGCTGTCGGTCTGCACCAGCACGCCCTGCGAGCCCGGAGTGTGTCCGGGCAGGGTGACGGCGGTGACGCCCGGGGCCAGTTCCGTCTCGCCCTCGATCGGCTGCAGGTTCGCCTCGGCCGCGCGCCAGGCCGCCGGCCGGTCGGCGGCCGCCTCGAACTGGGCCCGGTGCCACGGCACCGGACGTCGGGCGTAGTCCAGTTCGCGGCGCTGCACGACGACGGGGCGGCCCGCGGAAAAAGGTGGTTGTTCGAACTGTGGTCCCAGTGCAGGTGGGTGTTGACCACGATGCGCACGTCGTTCGGATCAATGCCGGCCGAGCGCAGCACCACCTCGGGTCGTTCCGCTTCCGCCTGCTCCATCCGGATCCGGTGCAGGTCCCACGCCCGACCGACGTCGCCACCGGTGTCCACCACGATCGGCGCCGCACCGCCCTCGATCACGAACATGATCAACGGCAGATCGATGGTCTGACCCTGGCCGCGCTGGTACGTGATCGCCGGCTTGGGCAAACCCAGCACCCGGCCCACTGACCACGCGCGGATCGACAAGCTCATCGGGATGCTCCTGGGCAGGGCGTGGGCGGCAAGGCCCGGCGCCGGTCGAGATCGGCGACCGACACCGGCGGATGGATTGTGCCAGCCCGGCGACGCCGTCGACGGCCTCCTTCCGGTCAGGTCGGACCGGCTCGGGACCTTCGCCCGTGGTGCGCGCGCCCCGCCCGCCCTACCGTGCCGGGTATCCCCCTCTCGCCGACCGAGGGCCGCACGCGATCGACGCCGAGCCGTCAAGGAGCACAGTGATGACTGACGAGGTCAGGGTCCGCCATCTGGGTGGTGACCGGTTCGCCGTCGACATCCGGGAGCACACCGTGCTGGTGGACCAGCCGGTCGGGGCGGGTGGGACCGACAGCGCGCCGACGCCGACCGAGCTGTTCGTCGCCGGCCTGGCCAGTTGCGTCGCGTTCTACGCGCGCCGGTACGCCGCCCGGCATCAGTTCTCGACCGACGGCCTGCAGGTCGCGGTGGGCTACGAGCTCGGCGGCCGACCCGCCCGCGTCAGCCGGATCGCCATCGTCGTGACGCCGCCGGCGGCGCTGCCCCCCGACCGCCGAGACGCGTTCCTGGCGGTCGCCTCGCACTGCACCGTGCACAACACGCTCGTCCAACCGCCGACGATCGACATCACGCTGGCCCCGGACCCCGTCGCGGTCGTCGGGGACTGAGCAACCCGACCAACCCCCATCGCCGCAAGGGCCAGCGGCATCAGCTCAGCAGCACGGGAAGGCTGCGGGCAGCGGTGTACAGGCCGACGGCGACAATGAGCCCGGCGAAAGCGATCTGCAGGCTCTGCGGTCGAACCCGGCGCGCGATCCGAGCCCCCAGCAGGCTGCCGATGACGGCGGCCCCGGTGAACACGGCGATGACGGACCAGTCGATCTCGAGGCCGGAACCGGCGCGGGCCACCAGGGACGTGGCGCTGTTGAGCGCGATGACCAGCAACGACGTGCCCACGGCGACCGGCATCGGAAAGTCCAGGGCCAGCACCAGCGCCGGCACCACCAGGAACCCGCCCCCCACCCCGAAGAACCCGGTCATCAGCCCGAGGGCCAGCGCGGCCACGACCACCTTGGCCGCCCGGGGGCAGGCGCAGACGAACCGGGGTGTGAACGAGACGATCGGGACATCGAACGGGACGGCCTCGGCCATGCCCGGGCCGCCGCGGCCGGCCGGCACCCGGCGGCGGGCGAGCATGATGGCCGCCACGGCCAGCATCAGCACGGAGAATCCGGCCAGCAGCACATCCGGGGGGACCGCGAGCGAGAGCCGGCTCCCGGCGACCGCGCCCACTGCGCCCACCAGTCCGAACACCACGCCTTTCGACATCCGGACGTGCCCGTCCCGGTGGTGGGCCAGCATTCCGACCACGGCGGTGACGCCGACGATGATCAGTGAGCCCGTCGTCGCCGCGCGTGGGTCCATCCCGACCAGGTACACCAGGGCCGGCACGGTGAGGATCGATC
This sequence comes from Nakamurella multipartita DSM 44233, assembly GCF_000024365.1. Lineage (NCBI taxonomy): Bacteria > Bacillati > Actinomycetota > Actinomycetes > Nakamurellales > Nakamurellaceae > Nakamurella > Nakamurella multipartita. The sequence goes on along the minus strand of NC_013235.1, from coordinate 391,446 downwards.
CGCCGCCGCCGAGCGCACCCAGGCTCAGGCCGATCAGCGCCCCGGCCAGGATCGCGACGATCAGCACCATGATCAGAACCCGCTCACGCACCGACGGTGACGGGCAGGCCGGTGGCCGCCGCGTTGCTGTAGTCGTCGTCGACGGCGACCACCCGGTGCCCCCGGGCCAGCAGGATCGACGCGGCGATCGAGGCCCGGTAGCCGGCCGCGCAATGCACCCACAGCTCCCCGGCGGGAATCTCGTCGGCCCGAACCAGCAGCTCGTGCAGCGGGATGTGCCACGCACCGTCGATGCGCGACGCGGACCGCTCCAGATTGCGCCGCACGTCCAGGACGGTGACGCGGCGGTGGTGCCGGACCTGGGCCAGGTCGGCGAAGGTCGCCCGCTCGACGGTGTCGAGCGGGCCGTCGGTCCACTGTCGCGGCCCACCGGTGGCCGCGGCGGCCGGCCGGTCGATGCCGATCCGGACCATCTCCCGCTGCGCCTGCGCGACCTGGGCGGCGTTCTCGCCGAGCAGGGTCACCGGCGTCCCCCACGGGATCAGCCAACCCAGGTAGGTCGCGAATGACCCGTCGAGTCCGAAATTGAGCGTTCCGGGAGCGTGTCCGGCGGCAAATGCGGTGCGGGTTCGCAGATCGACCAGCCACTCGCCACGTTCCAACCGCTGACGCAACTGGCGGGCGTCGGCGGGCTCCGGCGGGGACAGGTCCGGCGCGCCCGGACCGGCGGTGTTCGCCGGACCCATCTTCGCGTAGTAGGCCGGGAACGCGTCCAGACCCGCGAGAAGATCACTGACGTAATGGGTCTCATCCTGAGTGAGGACCGGGTTGGTCGATTTCTCGGCCCCGATCGTGGAGGCGACGGCCTCGGTCTGGGTGGCTGAGCAGAAACTGCCGAAGCCGTGGGTCGGCATCACCTGGGTCTGCTCGGGCAGTTCCGCGGCCAGCCGCCGGGCCGAGGCGTACTGGTGATGGACCAACTCGTGGGTGTGATCCGGGCCGAGCAGGTCGGGCCGGCCCGTCGAGCCGAACAGCAGCGATCCGCCGGAGAACACGGCGGTGGCGGTGCCGTGCTCCTCGAGCACGTAGGACAGGTGGGTGTAGGTGTGCCCCGGGGTGGCCAGGACCCGCAGCCGCCAACCCGGGCCGATCTCGACGACGTCGCCGTCGCCAACCCCCACCCGCTCGTAGGCCACGGGGTCGGCGGCGTTCACGTGATAGGCCGCTCCGGTGACCCCGGCCAGGGCCAACCCACCGGTGACATAGTCGTTGTGAATGTGAGTTTCGAAGATGTGAGAGATCCGGACGCCGGCGGCGCCGGCCAGCCGCAGCACCCGGTCGATGTCGCGTTGGGGATCGATCACCACCGCCACCCGACCGTCATGGATCAGGTAGCTGCGGTCCCCCAAGGTCGGCGTCTCGATCGGCACGATCGTCGTTCCGGCACCGGGATCCGTCACCGTCGCACCACTCGGGCGAGCCCGTTCGGACCCCGTAATCACCACATTGCTCATCTCGTTCCACCCTTGCCTCTCTCTCGAGCAATACCCCAGGGGGTATCTGTCCACGACCGACTGTACCCCCGCCCGACGACACCTGAGCCGGCCAATCGATACCCCACCCCGCATCGCGCCGGGCGTCGGGAACAATGTTGACGTCGCGCCCGTTGATACCCCTATGGGTATACTTCCGATCTGGAAAGGATCGTCTGACATGGCCACCACCACACTGACCGACAGCACGTTCGAACGCGTCGTGCAGCGCGACGGGATCGTCCTGATCGACTTCTGGGCCTCCTGGTGCGGGCCGTGCCGGATGTTCGCACCCGTCTTCGAGCAGGCCGCGACGGCCAACCCGGACATCGTGTTCGGCAAGGTCGACACCGAAGCCGAACCGAATCTGGCCTCGGCGGCCGGTATCCGATCCATTCCGACGCTGATGGTGTTCCGGGACGGCATCCTGGTCTTCTCCCAGCCCGGCGCCCTGCCGGCGAAGTCCCTCGACCAACTCATCACGGCCGTGCGAGGCCTGGACATGGACCAGGTCCGGGCCCAGGTCGCCGCGGCCAAGGCGATGTCGGCATGACCGGCACCACGGCCGCGGCCCGACCCGACTACGCGATCGCGGTCATCGTCGAGCGCCCCTTCGCCGAGGTGGTCCAAGCCACCCGGGACGCGCTGGCCGCCCAGGGCTTCGGCGTGCTCACCGAGATCGACATGCGGGCCACGCTGAAGGCGAAGATCGGCGCCGACATCGCACCCCAGGTGATCCTGGGGGCGTGCCGGCCACCCTTGGCCCATGCCGCGATCCTGGCCGAGCCCTCGATCGGGCTCCTGCTGCCCTGCAACGTCGTGGTCCGCAGCGTGGCCGACGACCGGACCCGGGTGGAGACCATCGATCCGGCCATCATGGTCACCCTCACCGGGAACCCCGGCCTGCAGCCGGTGGCCGCCGAGGCGCGAGGCCGCCTGACCAGCGCCCTGGATTCGCTGGTTCAATCGCCGACGACCTGATCAACCACCCGACATCACGACGCCCGCCACCCCGAGGAGCCAGCATGGTCCAGATCGAACCGGAATCAATCACCGCCGTCGTCAACCGGCTGCGCCGGGCCCAGGGGCAGATCGGCGGGGTGCTGCGGATGATCGAGGAGGGCCGCGACTGCCAGGACATCGTGACCCAGCTCGCCGCGGTCAGCCGGGCCGTGGACCGCGCCGGGTTCGCCGTCATCGCGGCCGGCCTCAAGCAGTGCCTCATCGAGTCCGACGGTGCGGACACCCTGGACACCAAGACCATGGAGAAACTGTTCCTGTCCCTGGCCTGAGCGGCCACCGTCGGCGCTGACGTGCGCGACGGCGATCCAGCGCGGGCCGACGATCACCATCCCCACCTCGAAAGGCGAGAACTGATGTGCAGTCCTGCCACCTGCCGCACTTGCGGCAAGGCCAGCTACACCGGATGCGGCAAGCATGTCGATCAGGTGCTGGCCGGCGTGCCCGCGCACCAGCGCTGCAGCTGCTCCCCCACCGAGCGATCCGCCGAGAGCCGCTCGATGCTCTCCCGGCTGTTCGGGCGCTGATCGGAGTGCGGTTCGACCCGGGTCCGGTGGTTCACGCGGCCACGTCGCGGCGCCGGAACCCGGCGACGGCGATCTCGGCCAGGACGGCCGCGGTGGCCAGGGCGATCAGCACTGCGGGCACGGACAGGCCGTTGAGCAGAGGATCGTGGCCGGTGTACTGGTAGAACGGCGAGAACTTCTGCGCCGGCGCCAGCCAGGAGACCTGCGGGCCGAGACCGTTGACGACATAGGCGATCACGGCGGTGACGGCGGGCACCGCTCGGGCCGCGGTGAGATTTCCGGTGGCCGCGCCGACCGCGGTGGCCAGGGTGCCGAACACCAGGCCGAGCAGGGCCAGGTGGACCATGGCGGCCACGATCGGTCCGGTCGGCAGGCTCATGTCGGCCAGTGGGCTGATCACCATCAGCGCCACCGCGGTGGCCCCGGCCAGCAGCACGATCCCGACCGTCATCGCCAGCAACTTGTCCAGCACCACCCGGCTGCGGCTGACCGGGTTGGCCAGCAACAGGTCCAGGGTGTGCCGGTCCTCCTCGCCGGCCACGGCCGCCGCGCCCGTGCTCACCGCGTACAGCAGCACCAGCAAAGGCGCCATCAGGGACAGCATCTCGATCTTGACGTAGCCGATCGGCGTGCTCATGTCGGCCCCGGACATGGCGAACATCGACCGGATCGCCGGCGGCATGCTGTTGAGGAAGTCGGTCATCGCCGGCTGATCCCGGATGCTGGGCCAGATGGCCACATACATCCCGACCAACAGGGCCAGACTGATCGTCCAGGCCAGCAGGGTCCGGCGCTGATCGAACAGCGTCTTGGTCGCCACGTTATGCAGCATGGTGCTCACCGGTCCCGTAGTAGGCCAGGAATGTCTCCTCCAGCTCGGCCTCGGCGCAGTCCAGATCGACCACCGGGTGGCGGGTGATCCGCTTGAGCAGGCCGTCCAGGGCGGCCTGCGGGGCGCTGCAGGTCATCACCCGCCCGGTGACGGCCAGATCGCGCACCCCAGGCACGGCCGCGAATTCAGCCGCGTTGACGTCGTCGGCGAATCGGGCGCCGACGTGGTGCAGGGATTTCTCGCGAAGGTCGGCCATCCGCTCGACCGCGATCAGCCGGCCCGATCGGACCACTCCGATCCGGTCGGCCACCCGCTGCACCTCGCCGAGCACGTGCGAGGACAGCAGCACGCTGCCGCCGGTGTCCGTCTGCTCTCGCAGCAACGCGTAGAACTCCTGCTGCACGATCGGGTCCAGCCCGCTGGTCGGTTCATCCAGGACCAGCAGCTCGGGCCCGGACATCAGGGCCAGGACCACGGCCAGCTTCTGCCGGTTGCCCTTGGACAGCTCGTGCGCCGGCCGATCCAGATCCAGGTCCAGCCGATCGGCCAGGCTCAGCGCCCGTCGGTCGTTCGCGGCGCCGCGCAGGTGGCCGAAATACGCCACGTGCTGACGGCCGCTGAGCTTGCCGTACAGCGCCGGTTCACCCGGCAGGTAGCCGACCCGGCGATGCACCGCGACCGCGTCCCGCCAGGCGTCGAGCCCGAGCACGCTGGCCCGGCCGGTCGTCGGGCGCAGCATGCCCAGCAATAACCGAAGGGTGGTCGTCTTCCCGGCGCCGTTGGGCCCCAGATACCCGAAGACCTCACCTCGGCCGATGGTCAGGTCGACATCCCGCAGCGCCACCGTCGAGCCGAACGACTTGCCCAGGCCCATGGTGCGAACAATCGCTTCCTCACCCATACCTGAACGGTCCGCCGTCACCGCGGCGAGCGGCCAGAGCCGAAAGACCCGGCCTCCGGCAGGGGTCCGGCGCCCGGATCAGTGGTCAGATGAACAGCAACTGGGCGCCCTCGGTCATCTCGATGAAGTCCGATGCGCTGATGATGCCTTCGACCTCGTCGTACAGGTCGTCCTTGGTCAGGTGGTTCATGTCCGCCGACATGCGGCAGGCCCACAGATGACCACCGGACGCGACGATCTGGTCGAGGAAGTCCGGCACCTCGGGAACGCCGACCTCGGCGATCGACTTCTTCATCTTCGAGGTGGCCATCGCCGTCATCCACGGCAACCCGCCGAGCCCCTGCGGCAGGTGGGTCGCGGGGTTGCCCAGCACGGTGAACTGCAGGTGGTCCATGGTCTTCTTGTTGATCATCTCGAAACCCCAGAAGGTGAAGAACAAATGGGTTTCGATGCCTTCGCCCAACGCGGCGTTGGCCAGGACCAGACCCGGATAGGCCATGTCCAGCGTGCCCTTGGAACAGATGATGGCGAGCTTGCGCCCGCTTGCCTCGGTGTCGAACTGCGGGACGATCGCGGCGGCGGTGTCGACGACGTCGGTCATCGGAACTCCTCTCAAGCGTGATGGCGGCGGATCGGGCGGGTCAGACACAGCCCTGCGGCTTGGGCAGGCCGGCGATGTAGGCCATCTTCTTGGCCGGTTTCTGCGGGAAGAGCTTGAACAGTTCCTTCACCGGGATTCCACCCGCCGTGGCGACCCGCCGAATCGTCGGTGTCTCGCCCTGGCCCGCATAGTCGCTGCGCAGGAAGTTGATCGCCTTCCAGTGCACATCGCCGAGCTCGATGCCGATCTGGTGGGCCAGGATCTGACCCAGGGCCGGGCTCCATTCGTTCGGGTCGGTCAGGAAGCCCTCGTCGTTGACGTGGATGGTCCGGCCACCCACCGTGGTCACGGGCATCGTTGTTCTCCTTCGATATTCGGGGTGCGTGGACGCTACGAGTCGACATGCTTGCCGGCCATGGACATGTGGGCCGGCAGCGGCAACGGCTTGCCCGGCAGCAACACATTCCAGTACATCCAGCGGAACGCGAGCTTGCCCAGGTGGTTCGCGCGGGTCTCCTCCAGCAGGCTGAACGGACCGACGAACGGGACCGGGTACTTTCCGGTCAGCGGCTCGGTGTCGTAGTTGAAATCGATCAGCAGCCCCTTGCCGTTGCCCGACTCGATGAAACAGTTGGCGTGACCGTCGAACGAGCCCCGCATCGGCTTCCCGGCGATCAGATCGAGGAAGTTCTCGCAGAAGATTTCGACCGAGAAGTGTGCGACCGATCCGGCCTTGGACGCCGGGATGTTCGAAGCGTCACCGACCGCGAAGATGTTCGGGTGGGCGGCCGAGCGCAGCGTGTGCTTGTCGACCGGTACGTAGTTGAGCTCGTCACCCAGCCCGGACCGGGCGATGAACTCGGCGCCCATGTTCAGGGGGATCGTGACCAGCAGGTCGAACGGTATCTCGCGTTCGTCGTAGGAGATCAGTTTCCTGGCCGGCCCGTCGACGGATTCGACGAGGAAGTCGGTCTCCACCCGCACGCCCCGGTCCGACAGCATGCTGCCGAGCCGCCGGGAGGAGATCGGTTTGGTGAAGGCACCCGACAGGGGCGTGACGTAGACCATCTCGACGTCGTCGCGGATCCCGCGGCGGCGGAAGTAGTCGTCGGCCAGGAAGGTGAACTCCAGCGGTGCGACCGGGCACTTGATGGGCAGATCGGTGATGTGTACGACGAAGCGACCGCCGCCGAATTCGGCCAGCGCTTTCGCCAGGGCCTGGGCGCCCTCCAGGCTGTAGAAGTCGAAGACCGAGGTGCGCCAGTGGTCACCCAGCATCCCGGGGGTCTGGTCCGGGCGCGGGGTGACTCCGGTGGCGATGACCAGATAGTCGTACGGCAAGGCCCGTCCGTCGGCCAGGGTGACCACGTTGCCGCCGGCGTCGATCGCGTCGATCTCGCCGATCACGAAATTCACTCCGTCGGGCAGGAACGCGTGCCGCGACCGGGTCACCTGCTCCGGCGTGGCCGAGCCGAACGGCAGGAACAGGTAGCCGGGCTGGTAGTGGTGCCGGTCGTCCTGATCGATGATGGTGATGTCCCATGCCGACCGGTCCAGCTTGCGCCGCAACTTGTTCACGATCATCGTCCCGGCAGTCCCCCCGCCGAGCACCAGCAACCTGTTCACGACCCGCTCCTTCGCCCCGACGCCGCATCGACCTATACCCAGGAGGGTATTGAGGTCGCATTCGGTGCACCATGGCCGAAGGTCCCGATCTCGACGCGGATCCGTCCCCTCGGACGCGAGTCCGGGTGCGAGTACGGTGGGCGCCACTGCGCTGCTGTCCGCCGCCACCGTCAGAACGGGATGCGCCATGGCCGATGCCGATCTGGCCGACTGAGACATGGTCGATCTGGACAGGGCCGATCCGGACGACGCCGATCTGGACATGGCTGATGTCGGCCCGGACAACCTGGCGGCACTGGACCGGCTCTTCGCGACCGAGCGGTCGACCCGCCACTGCTGGTGCATGGCCTTCTGCCGCTCGGGCCCGGCGTTCGCCGCCGGCTGGTACGGCGGCGGAAACCGGCGACACTTCGAGGCGATGGCGGCCCGGGGCCCGATGGGGGTGCTGGCCGCGCTCAACGACGAACCCGTCGGCTGGTGCGCGTGCGGCCCGCGGGCCCGCTACCGGGCGGCCGCACGCGGACGCAGCCGGCCGCTGACGCTCATCCCCCGCGCGGACGACGACCAGGTGTGGCTGGTGGCCTGCCTCTTCGTGGCCCGGGACGCTCGCGGCCGGGTCGCGCTGCCGCTCATCCGCGCCGCCGTCGACCTCGCCCGGCGACAGGGCGCATCGGCCGTCGAGGCCTGGCCGGTCAGCTCCAGCACCCGCCGCCGCCCCGAATGGGCTCACGTCGGGCGGGAGGCCACGTTCACCCGGCTTGGATTCACGATCGTCGGCCGGCCCACGCCCGATCGCGCCATCATGCGGCTCGACCTGTCCGGTTGACGGCTGGACTCGACCTCGCGGCCGGCCGGATCACCCGGCGGCGTCCCCGGTCAGGGCCCGCACCACCCGGGACGGGCTGGGCCGCCCGAGCTGCTGCGCCATCCAGCGACTCGTCTCGACGACGGCGGTCAGGTCGACCCCGGTGTCGATGCCGAGCCCGGCCAGCTGCCAGAGCAGATCCTCGGTGGCCAGGTTGCCGGTGGCACTGCGCGCGTAGGGACAGCCCCCGAGCCCGCCGGCCGATGCATCGACGACGGTGATCCCCTGGCCCAGCGCCGTCAGGGTGTTGGCCAGGGCCTGCCCGTAGGTGTCATGGAAGTGCACCGCGAGCCGGTCCGCCCCCACTCCGGCCGCGGCCAGCCAGCCGATCAGGGCCGCGACGTGCCCGGGCGTGGCCACGCCGATGGTGTCGCCCAGGGACAGCTCGTCACAGCCCATGTCCATCATGCGTACGGCCACCCCCACCACCTGATCCAGCGGCACCGGCCCTTCCCAGGGGTCGCCGAAGCACATCGACAGGTACGCCCGCACCCGGCCGCCGTCCGCCCGGGCGGCGGCCACGACCGGTTCGAACATGGCGAGCGACTCCTCGACGCCGCGGTTGAGGTTGCGCCGGGCGAAGGTCTCGGTCGCGCTGCCGAAAATGGCGATGTCGGTCAGTCCCAGCTCGGCCGCGCGGCGGTAACCCCGCAGATTGGGCACCAGTACCGGGTACCGCACCCCCGGCTGCCGCTCGAGGGCGCCGATCAGCTGCTCGGCGTCGGCCAGTTGCGGCACCCAGCGCGGGTGCACCAGGCTGGTCACCTCGATCAGCCGATGCCCGGCGGCCACCAACCGGCGGATGAACTCCAGTTTGACATCCACCGGCATAATCGACTTCTCGTTCTGCAAGCCGTCCCGGGGGCCGACCTCGCAGATGCTGATGGCGCTCGGCAGGCCGGGCAACGCGACCTGCTGCGGCAGCGGCGCCCCGGTCACAGCGGATTCAGGCGGGTCCGCAGCAGGCAGAACTCGTTGCCCTCGGGATCGGCCAGGACGTGCCAGGACTCCTGACCGGTCTGGCCCACGTCCGCCGGACGAGCTCCCAGCGCCAACAACCGCGCCAGCTCCGCGTCCTGATCGCGGTCGGTTGCGTTCACATCCAGATGCAGCCGGGACTTCGCCCGCGGCGGATCGTCGGTCGGGCTCAGGATGATCGTCGGCTGCGGGCCGCCGAAGCCCTCCCGCGGCCCGATCTCCACCGACCCGTCGCCCGGGCGGTCAAGCACCACGAAGTCCAGGACCTCACACCAGAACCGGGCCAGCAGTTCGGGGTCGCGGCATTCCAGGACGAGCTCACTGATCCGGCAGGCCATGGGACCGAAAATACCGCCGGAGCAGCGCGGCCCGGTGTTCTTTCTCCCGGTTGGTCGCCATCCGGTCGGGGTACCCTGGGGATGCTGATGTCCACAGCCGGCCTTGGGGTCGGTGTCGCCGCCCCCGCCGCGTCACCGCGAGAAATCTCTCGCCGCCCAGTTGCGCTTCTCGGTCCGCGACCGTCTGGACTCCACATGACCTCTTTATCCATTCCCCGTGAGCAGCGCGCCGTCTCGGCGGCCGCCCGTCGACCCCGACGAGTACTCACCGACTACGCCGAGTTGCTGGGCCGGGTGCAGGCCCAGGGCCTGATGGAGCGCCGGTACGCCGCCTACGCGATCAAGGGCGGCCTGCTGCTGGCGGCCTTCGCCGGGGTGTGGTGCGCCTTCTTCCTGCTCGGCGAATCCTGGCTGCAGCTCGTCATCGCCGCTGTCTTCGGCGTGGTGCTAGCCCAGTTCGGCTTTCTCGGACACGACGCCGCACATCGGCAGATCCTGCGGTCCGGTCCACGCAACGAAACCCTGGCCCGCGTGGTGGCCGGCCTGTTCTGCGGGATGAGTTCGACCTGGTGGGCGCGCAAGCACACGCGACATCACCTGGCGCCCAATCAGATCGGCAAGGATCCCGACATCGATCCGTCGGTGTTGCACTTCTATCCGACCGAGACGGTGCCTCGCTCCCGGGTGCTGGCCTTCCTCCGGGCGCATCAGGGTTGGTGGTTCTTCCCGATCCTGATGTTCGAGGGATTGCACCTGCACGTCCAGGGGTTCCGGACCGTGCTGGGCCGCAGCCCGATCACCCATCGATGGACCGAGTTGGGATTCATGGCCGCCCGGATGGGTGGTTACGTCGCGGTGCTGCTGATCTTCCTGCCGGTTGGCATGGCCGCAGCGTTCCTGGGCGTGCAGCTGGCCGTCCTGGGCGTCTATCTCGGCTGCACCTTCGCCCCCAGCCACAAGGGCATGCCGATCCTGCCGCCCGAGGCCAAGATCGACTTCCTGCGCCGTCAGGTGCTGATGTCGCGCAACATCACCGGCTCTCACCTGACCACCTTTGCGATGGGTGGCCTGAACTACCAGATCGAGCACCACCTGTTCCCGTCGATGCCCGGCCCGAATCTGCGCCATGCCCGGACCACGATCCGCGAGTTCTGCCAGCAGCGTGGGGTCACGTACACCGAGACCAGCCTGCTCACGTCCTACGGGATCGTGATCCGGTACCTCAATCGGGTCGGCCTGCGAGGCGAACTGGACTCGTTCCAGTGCCCGATCATCGCCGCCCACCGGCCGATCTGACCGGCTGGTCTGGCCGGCTGGTCTGACGATCTTCCCGGGAAACGACAACGACGCCGGACCTGGCCGCGAGGGCCGGGTCCGGCGTCGTCATGCTGCCGCGGACGGCAGAGGGATTACTGGTTGTCGGCGTCGACGAGGCGCTCGATGAGCTCCTCCACGGTGCCGGACTTGGGCAGATCCCGCTCGGCCAGCTTGTCGGCCAGCTCGGCCTTGGTCAGGCCCTCGTACGGCTCGCGCGCCTGCTCCTTGGCCCGCTTGGCCTCCGCGCGCTCGGCGGCCTTGGCCGCCTTCTCCTCATCGCGCTTGGCCTGCTCGGCCTGCTCGGCCTGCTCGCGCTGGACCTGCTCGGCCTTCTCGGCCTGCTCACGCGCCAGCTCGTCGGCCTTGGCGGCCTGCTCCACGGTCAGATCGGCGACCGCGTCGGTCTGCTCCCGCACCACGTGACCGGCCGTCTCAGCCTGCTCCCGAACCAGGCCGGAGAACGAGGTGACCAGCTCGGCCCAACGGGTGGCGAACTCGCGGTTGAGGTCGATCGACTTCTGGATGTAGTCGAAGTACCGAGCGACCGGCTTGGTCAGGTCGACGGTGGGCAGGCTCGCCGCCGCATTCGTGGTCTGCTCGGTCAGGGACTTCGCACCCTTCTTGAAGGCGTCGACGCCCCGCTCGGTGGCCTGGCGGGCTGCGGTGGTGGCGGCGGTGTAAGGCTCGGTGCTGGTGATCGTCATTGCGCTCCTTCGTCGGCCCACCGAGGCTTTCGGTCGGTCCGGAGATATCTGCGTGTGGGGGTGCCCGACGAATGTCGGAAACCCGTTTTCCCGCATCGGGTAGCTCAACGCGGCGAGCGCGTCAGAACCAATTTCAGGCTAGCCGCTGATCAGTGCGAACGGTCGATCGGGCCGAGGTGACAAAGTCGACCGCCAATTCCCGTTTGACCACACTTGCGTGACGATGCCCACGCTGTGACGCCCGCCATGGCCGGTACGCCGGGCCAGATTCGCCGACGCGGGCCCTGAGAGGCTCAGGACCCGCGTCGGCGGCAAGGGCTCGATGATCGAGGACGGCGTCGGCCACGCGCCGGCCCGGTGGAGCGCAGCGGTCAGCGCGAGCGGATGACGATGCCTAGGAAAATGCCGACGATCAGGGCCACGCTGTTGCACGTACCACGGCGGGTACGCGCTCGATCCGAGATTTGAGGAAAGTGTGGATCATCCGGCCCCGACTGGGCCCCTCACCGGCTCGACATATCATTTCGTCGGCCCGGAGGTGATATCTGTCAAGTGCCCGCCGTGGGGCGAATCAAACCCGCCTGAACATTTGTTCCCGCGGCGACAGGCCCTCCGGGACCCCTCGACGGCCCGGGCCGGTCAGGGCTTGAGCACGACCTTGACGCACCCGTCGGACTTTTCCTGGAAGGTCTGGTAGGCCTGCGGCGCGTCGGTCAGCGGCAGGGTGTGAGTGGTCAGGTCGAGCACGCCGAGCGGGTCGGCCGAGTCCTCCACCAGCGGCAGGATGTCGCCGATCCACTTGCGCACGTTGCACTGGCCCATCCGCAACTGAACCTGCTTGTCGAACAGGTCCATCATCGGCATCGGGTCGGCGGTGCCGCCGTAGACCCCGCTGACCGACACCGTGCCGCCCCGCCGCACGCTGCCGATCGAGTCGTGCAGGGCGGTCAGTCGATCGACCCCGACGTTCTCGATCAGCTTGCGCGCCAGCGTGTCCGGCAGCAGGCCCACCGCCGACTGGGCGAATTTCCCGGCCGCGGCGCCGGCCCCGCCGTGGGCTTCCATGCCGACCGCGTCGATGACGCCGTGCGCGCCGTAGCCCCCGGTCAGCTCCAGCACAGTGGCCGGGACGTCGTCTAGTCCGGCCGGGTCCAGCGTCTGGATGCCGTGACGCTCGGCCATCGCTCGCCGTTCCGGCACCGGGTCGATGCCGATGACGCGATGCCCCAGGTGGTGCCCGATCCGGCTGGCGAACTGGCCGACCGGGCCCAGCCCGAAGACGACCAGGGTGCCGCCGTCGGGAACGGCGGCGTACTGCACGGCCTGCCACGCGGTGGGCAGGATGTCGGACAGGAACAGGTACCGCTCGTCGGGCCCGTCCGGACTGACCGGGATCGGTCCGTACTGCGCCTGCGGCACGCGCAGGTACTCGGCCTGACCGCCGGGCACCGATCCGTACAGCGAGGTGTAGCCGAACAACGCGGCCCCCTTGCCCTGCGCCCGGACCTGCGTGGTCTCGCACTGCGACTGCAACCCGTCCCGGCACATCCCGCAGTGCCCGCAGGAGATGTTGAACGGAATCACCACCCGGTCGCCCGGCTTGATGTGGGTGACGCCGGCGCCGACCTCCTCGACGATCCCCATGGGCTCGTGGCCCAGGATGTCGCCGGCGCTCAGGTAGGGGCCGAGCACCTCGTACAGGTGCAGGTCGGACCCGCAGATCGCGGTGGAGGTGATCCGGACGATCGCATCCGTGGGCTCCTGGATTGTCGGATCGGGCACCTCGTCCACCCGAAGCGAGCGCTTGCCTTGCCAGGTCACAGCTTTCATGGTTTCTCCGATGTCGGGGGCGATGGGTGGGCTGATCGGTGGGTGATCGGGGGCGGGTGACGGACCCGGGCCCCGGACGCGCCGATCGGTCGGCGGTGCGGGCCGCGGCGGGCCCCGCCGTCGGTGATCCGCTGGTACCCCGTGGCCGGTGGCGGAAACAGCGGCGGGGTTTGGTCGATGCCGATCCGGGCTACTGCACTGATGTCCGGCCGGCCAGGCTCGACCGGACAATCGCAGTGACGAGGGAGATGCCGGTGCACGTGCAGGGCAACGAGAGCACCAGGCGACCGGTGGCATTGATCATCGGTGCCTCCAGCGGAATCGGTCGGTCCACCGCCCAGGCCCTCAGCCGTGAGGGTTGGAATCTGGTCCTGGCCTCCCGCTCGGCTCCGGCCCTGGCCGAGGTCGAACGCGAGTGCGCCCGGTACGGGGTCGACACCACCGTCATCCCTACCGATGTCCGGGATCGCGCGGCCATCGAGTCGCTGCTGGTGCAGGCCGCCGCCGGGTCGGGTCGGGTGGACGCCGTCGTTAACACCGCCGCCTGCGTCGCCTACGGCCGATTCGATCAGATTCCGGCCGAGATCTACGATCAGGTCATCGCGACCAATCTGCTGGGCACCGCCAACGTGGCCCGGGCCGCCCTCCGGCAGTTCCGTTCCCAGGGCGGCGGCGAGCTGGTCCTGATGGGGTCACTGCTGGGCAAGATCGCCGTGCCGTTCATGAGCCCCTACGTCACCAGCAAGTGGGGGGTGCACGCGCTGACCCGGATGATCCAGCTCGAGGCGCGCGAGATCCCCGGCGTGCACGTCACCCTCGTCTCTCCGGGCAGCGTCAACACCCCCGCCTACAGCCAGGCGGCCAACTATGCCTCCCGCGAGGGACGGCCGCCGCCGCCGGTCGACCCGCCGGAGAAGGTCGCCCGTGCGGTGGTCAAAAGCCTGACCCAGCCGCGCCGGGAACGATCGGTCGGCCTGGCCAACCACATCGTCGTGCTCGGTTTCCGGCTTCTGCCAGCAGTTTTCGACCTGGCGGTCGGACCGCTGATGAAGCTCACCGGCCTGTCCCGGCGGCCCGTCGCCGACCACCCCGGGAGCGTCCTGCACCCGCACCCGGCCGGCGAGGCCGAGCACGGGTTCTGGGACCGGCTCGGCCGGCGCCACGAGTCCGCCGATTCCCCCGTGCCCGTCGCGCCATGACCACCCGCACGGCCGATGCCGTGGTGATCGGGGCCGGACCGAACGGCCTGGTCGCGGCCATCGCCCTGGCCGACGCCGGCTGGGACGTGCTGCTGCTGGAGGCCAACGAGACGGTCGGCGGCGCCGTGCGCAGCGCCGAGGTCACCGCCCCGGGCTTTTGTTCCGACATGTTCAGTGCCTTCTACCCGCTGGCCGCCGCGTCCCGGGTCATCCAGGACCTGGAACTGGCCCGGCACGGGCTGGTGTGGACCCAGGCGGACAAGGTACTCGCGCACGCGCTCCCGGACGGCCGGGCCGCCGTTCTGGAGCGCGATCCCGACCGGACCGCGGCCGGCCTCGAGGAATTCGGCGCCGGTGACGGCCAGGCCTGGTTGGAGATGTTCGCCGGCTGGCAGCGCATCCGAGATCCGTTGCTGGACGCCATGTTCACCCCGATCCCGCCCATTCGTTCGGGCCTGAAACTGCTCGGCCGGACCAAGCTGGCCGGGCTGCTGGACCTGGCCCGGCTGGCCGTGCTGCCAGTCCGCCGGCTCGGTCAGGAATCCTTCGTCGGCGACGGTGGCCCGCTGCTGCTGACCGGCAACGCCATGCACGCCGACGTCCCCCCGGACGCCGCCGGCAGTGGCATCTTCGGCTGGTTGCTGACGATGTTGGGCCAGGACGTGGGATTCCCGGTGCCGCAGGGGGGCGCGCAGAACCTGGCCTTCGCCATGGCGCGACGCTTCGAGTCCGTCGGCGGACAGGTCCGCACCGGGGCACGGGTCAGCTCGGTCCTGGTCGCCGGCGGTCGGGCGGTCGGGGTGCGGCTCGCCGACGGCACCGCCATCCGGGCCACCAAGGCCGTGGTGGCCGACGTCGCCGCGCCCACCCTGTACCGCGAGCTCGTCGGGCTGGATCAGCTGCCGGCCGGGATCGGCGAGGTCCTGGACCGGTTCCAGTGGGACAACCCCACCCTCAAGCTCAACTGGGCGTTGGACCGGCCGGTGGGCTGGCGCGCCCCTGGGGCGGTGGGCGCCGGCACGGTGCACCTGGGCACCGATCTGGACGGTTTCGTGGACTTCTCGGCCGATCTGTCCGTCGGCCGTCCACCCCGGCATCCGTTCGTCCTGTTCGGCCAGATGACGACGGCCGACCCCAGCCGGTCGCCGGCCGGCACCGAGTCGGCGTGGGCGTACACCCATGTGCCGCACTCGATGTCGCAGGACGCAACCCGGCTGGACCAGCACGTGCAGCGGGTGCAGGAGCACCTCGAACAGGTGGCCCCCGGCTTCGGTGACAGCGTCCGGGCGCGCGTCGTGCAGTATCCGACCGACTTGCAGGACGCCAACGCCAACCTGGTCGACGGCGCGGTCAACGGCGGCACGTCCTACCCGCACCAGCAGTTGATCTTCCGGCCGACCCGCGGCCTGGGGCGTCCCGAGACTCCCTTGCCCGGGCTGTTTCTCGCGTCGGCCTCGGCCCATCCGGGCGGCGGCGTGCACGGCGCCTGCGGCTGGAACGCCGCCGTCGCGGCCTTGCACTCGCAGGGACCGTGGCGGGCGGCCCGGCGCACGCTGGCCAGGACCGCCTGGGCTCGGCTGTTGGGCTCCTGAAGCCGGCCGGCCGGTCAGACCTCGAAGACCGACCAGCAAATGTCATTGCGCAGCCGCTGGTCGTCCAGCACCAACGCGCGGATCGCGTCCGGGAGCTGGTCGCGCTGCCACTGGCACTCGCGACGACCGGCCGCCTGCGCCGCGGCGACCCGATCCCCACCGGCCGCCGCGCGGACCGCCTTGATCGCGTAGGCGGCGGCGCCGAGTTCGTGTGCGGCGACGTGCGCGACCACCCCGGCCTGGCCGGCGGCGTAGGCGGCGTGCCGGGCCGGCCCTCGCAGATCACGGGCGGCGCCCATGGCGTGGCCGCCGGCGGCCCGCGACTGCATCATCGTGACCTCACCCCGGACCCAGGCCCGGGCGTGCTCGATGGCCACACGCGGGCGCGGATCGTCCGGCCGCACGGTCTCGAACAGGGCCAGCACGTGCTCGGCGCAGGATGCGGCCCACAGCGCCAGCAGGTGGTGATCGGTATCGGTCAGGGTGCCGCCGCGACGGATGGTGATGAAGCGTGGATCGCGAACCGGGGGCAGGATCATGCCGGGCGCTCGCTCGCTGAGTCGACCACATCGACGCGCTCGCGCAGGGTTCGGTCCAGCGTGCACATCAGTCGGGCCACCCGGTCCCGCCCCGCCGGCGCCGCCGGATAGCGGCCCAGTACATCGAGCAGGACCGGCGTCGCCCGCTGCCGAGATCGCCCCAGAGCCGCATCGGCGGCGGCCGGATCCTCGCCGGCCTGCACCTCGGCGATCCGCGCGGCGCTGGCCGCGGCCCGCAGGATGTGGCCGACCTGGGTGGCCCGGGCGATGGGATGCAGGTACGCGGCGGCGGCCGCATCCCCGGCACAGCGAGCCGCCAGCCGGGCCACCTCGGACGGCGCCGACCGCGCGGACCGGTGCGCCTGGACGGACGCCGTTCGCTGCCAGGCCGTCCGCCGGGCCCCCTCGGCGAAGGCCCAGGCCGCCGCGAGCGCCGCGCGCGGCCCTTCGTCCGCGGGCACAGCCTGTTCGTAGACCGCGAGCACGTCCTGGGCGTGCAGCACGACGAACCGCGCGACCTCCCGCAGTTCGGGCATGGTCAGTTCGAAATCCGCGGTCCCGACGGCCGGGTGGGAGGCCATGGCTGGGGATCGTAGGCCGAGGGCCGGCCTCGTGGGGCGGGAGTCAGCGGGCCGGCTGGTCCGGGTCCACCACGATCGGCTTGCGCCCGCCCGAGCGGAGCCGATCGACCATATCGGCCGCCCGCTGCCGGTTCTTCGGGTCGGCGGCCTGCCGCTTGACCTCCTCGAGGATTCGCTGTCCGGTGGGACTGCGCAGGAAGGAATAGACGGCACCGGCCGCCCCCAGCTTGCCCAAGATCTTCATTCTCGTTCTCCTTGCCGGGCGCTCGCCCGGGTGTCCTCGACCGGGGGCACCCCGGCGGAATCCGTGCCGTCGTGCACCCGCTTTTCCTGTTCCCGGGTCGCCATGCCACCGTGGCCGCCCTGGTCCTGCGGCCCGGGTCGCAGGTTCGGCTCGCCCGGATCGCGGGCGTCGGTGGACGTCCCCTGCTCATTCATACGGCTGCTCATTCACACCGTTGAAGTGCCCCGTCCGGCGGGCAACGAACCCGGCTGCGCGATCATCCGCCGATCCGGGGCGGGCCAGGACCGACGTCCCGCGCGCGATCACAGACCGAGCGGGCCACGAGGTCAGGTTTTGGCCGCCTTCTTGCCCTTGCCCTTGCCGTCGCGCCCGATGCCGGGAAACTTCTTGTGCACGGCGGCCTTGACCTTCTTCTGCTCGTCCTTGGTGCCGTGCTGGGCGACCCGGGCCAGCGCGTTGCGGGCGTGCGCCTTGTCCGGGATGGGGTACTTGCGCTTTCCGGGCAGCGCAAACGCGGACTTGTCGAGCTTCTTGCGGTTCTTGGGCTTGCTCAGGTCCTTGCTCATGACGGTGCCCCTTTCTGTCCATCGATCGACAACCGGATATCGGCCCCGGATCAACCACTCATCCGGTTTCCGGCGCTGAACCCGGTCAAACCGGCGACCCGCAGACCAGCGAGGTAACCCCCCTAGGGGTGTGCCGGACCACCCCTTGGGGGGTGTTGATTGGTCGATGGGCCGGTCATCCGGGACCGGCCCCCGGTGGGGTGAGGAACGGCGATGGCTCAGGGTCGGCGCGAACTGCCGCCTGCCCTGACTGCGGCCGCCCTCGCCGACCTCCTGCGGGACGCGATCACCCGGCCGCTGGCCGAGGCGGCCCCATCGCTCATGGATCTCGCATTGACCGGCCCGTGGCAGGGCGCCGCGCTGGCCGGCCGTCTCGCCTCCGGAGCCTGGGGAACGCTGAGCGAGACCGGGTCGGTCGACCCGGGCTGCGACCAGCGGCAGTGGGCGCTGCAGGACGGCCCGGCCCACGACGCGCTGACCGTTGATCTGATCATCGCCGGCGATCTGGGCCGCGACCCGCGCTGGCCCCGGTGGCGCCCGGCGGCGCTCACGCTCGGCGTCCGGGCCGCCGCCTCCATCCGCCTGCACGCCGGACGGACGCTGGGCACGCTCACCCTGTACTCCCCCACCCCGCTGCCGCCCGCCCCGCTCTCGTCCGGGCGGCCCCGGGCCATGGACGGCGTCGTCGACGAGTGGGCGGATCTGGCCACCCTTGCGGCCCACCTGTCGGTGCTGGTCGAGGGGTCCGAGCGGCGGCAGCAACTGGAACGTGCGCTGGTGAGCCGCAGCACGGTCGGGCAGGCGGTCGGCCTGCTGCGCAGCCGGTTCGGCCTGGACGCCGATCAGGGCTTCGCCCTGTTGCGCCGGCACTCGCAGCAACGCAACGTCAAGTTGATCGAGCTCGCGCGGGCCGTGGTGGCCACCGGCGAGTTGCCCGGGCTGGACCGGGAGCCGGACCCGAATCGACAAAGCCGTTTCCGAGCGGGCACGGCGGGGGACTGTGCAGTTCGGGAGCCCGCTCACCCGGGACAGTGGCGCTCCTAAGGCCTGGCCGGTTCAGAAGGCAGCCGACCAGGCCGCGCCGAAGTGGCACGACCGGGCCCTCGGGCCGGGGCACGATGCTGCCCCCGTGAGGTCCGGGCTCCCCACCATCGGATCGAAGACTTTCCAGTGAGATCATCAACAGATGTCGGAACCACTGTCGGAATCACTGCCGCAGACCATTGCCTATCCGGCGCCGGGTTCCCGGCCCTACCGCCGGGCCGATGAGCAACTCGATCCGTATGTGGTGGTGCTGTTCGGCGCCACCGGAGATCTCGCCCGGCGCAAGCTCCTGCCTGGCCTGACGCACCTGTCGCTGTCCGCCCTGACCCCCGACATCCAGGTCGTGGCAACCTCTCTGGAGGAAATGGACACCGACCAGTTCCGCGAGCTGGCGCGCGCGGCGGTCACCGAGTTCAGCTCGCGACCCAAGGACGTGCAGAACTGGGACACCTTCGCTCCGCGCCTGCGGTACGTGCCGCAGAGCGCCGGACCGGAGGCCCTGGCCCGGGCGGTCGCCGAGGCCGAGGCCGAGCTCGGCCCCGACGTGCGCCGGCTGCACTACCTGAGCGTGCCGCCCAAGGCCGCCCTCGCGGTGGTGACGATGCTCGACCAGGCCGATCTGGTCGCCCGCTCCCGGGTGGTGATGGAAAAGCCTTTCGGGACCGACTTCGACAGCGCCGTGCTGCTCAACCAGCTTGTCCACCAGGTCTTTCGGGAGAGCCAGATCTTCCGGATCGACCACTTCCTGGGCAAGGAGGCGGCGCAGAACATCCTGGCGTTCCGCTTCGCCAACGGCCTGTTCGAACCGATCTGGAACCGCAACTTCATCGACCACATCCAGATCGACATTCCCGAGACCCTCGGCCTGGATCGACGGGCCGGCTTCTACGAATCGACCGGCGCCTACAAGGACATGGTGGTCACCCACCTGTTCCAGGTGATGGCCTTCGTGGCCATCGAACCGCCGACCGCGCTGGAGCCCCGGGCGATCAGCGAGGAGAAGAACAAGGTCTTCCGATCGTTGTTGCCGATCAACCCGGCCAACGTGGTCCGCGGCCAGTACAACGGGTACCGGCAGGAGGAAGGGGTGTCCCCGGACTCGGAGACCGAGACCTTCATCGCCCTCAAGTGCGGCATCGACAACTGGCGCTGGGCCGGCGTCCCGTTCTACCTGCGCACCGGCAAGCGCCTGGCCGAGGGCCAGCGGATCATCTCCATCGCCTTCCGCGAGGCGCCCAAGAGCATGTTCCCGGCCGGGTCCGGGGTCGGCCTGCAGGGCCCGGACCATCTCACCTTCGACCTGGCCGACGAGACCAAGGTGTCATTGTCGTTCTACGGCAAGCGACCCGGTCCGGGCATGAAGATGGACAAGCTGAGCATGCAGTTCTCGGCACACGACACCGATCGCGCCGCGGACGTGCTGGAAGCCTACGAACGGCTCATCCTGGACGCGATGCGTGGCGACCACACCCTGTTCACCACTGCCGAGGGCATCGAGAGCCTCTGGGAACGCTCGATTCCCCTGCTGGAGAACCCGCCGCCGGTCAAGCCGTACGCCCCGGGCTCCTGGGGACCCAACGCGATCCACCAGCTCATCGCGCCGCACGCCTGGCGCCTCCCGTTCGAACGAACCTGGCGGGAAACCCGCTGAGTTCCGGTCGGGTCGGCCACGACGATGATGACGGGCGCTGATCGATGAGCGAGAGCTCGCTGTGGTCGCTGTTGCTGGTGATGACCGTGGCCGCGCTGGCCCCTATCGCCTCCCGGCTGGTGCCGGGCCGGCCGCCCCAGGTGCTGTTCCTGATCCTGGGCGGCATGGTCATCGGGCCCTCGGTGCTGGGCTGGGCGGACGCCGTCGACATCGAACTGCTCTCCGGGTTGGGGCTGGGCTTTCTGTTCCTGCTGGCCGGCCACGAGCTGGACCCACGGATGCTGCGCGAGCGGGCCGGCACGCAGGCCTTGCTGGCCTGGGGCGTCAGCGCGGCGCTGGCGGTGCTGGTCGTCGGCGGGCTGGAGTACCTCGGCTACGTCAAGGCTTTCGTCCCGGTGGCGATCGCCCTGACCACCACCGCACTGGGCACGCTGCTGCCGATCCTGCGCGAGCAGCAGATGCTCGCCGGGCCGTTCGGACGGTACGTCTTCGCGGCCGGGGCGGTCGGCGAGTTGCTGCCCATCCTGGCGATCTCACTGTTTCTCGGCGCCTACGACTCCTGGTGGGAGGCGTTGATCATCGCCTCGATCGCCGGCCTGGCCCTGCTCCTGGCCTGGCTGCACAAGCACGCCACCTCGCAGTCGACACTGCGGATCACCGTGGTCCTGCTGCTGGCCCTGTTGTTGATCACCGAGAACTTCGGCATCGAGGCGGCCCTGGGCGCGTTCTTCGCCGGCATGGTGTTGCGGCAGACCTCGTCCGCCGAGGGCAATCAGGAATTCGAGGACAAGCTCGATGCCGTCGGCTACGGCTTCTTCATTCCCGTCTTCTTCGTCAGCTCGGGCATGGGCCTTGACCTGCAGTCGATCCTGAACAGCCCCGGACGGTTGCTGGCCTTCTTCGTGCTGCTGTTGGTGGTGCGGGGGGTGCCGGCCATCCTGATCTACCGCAAGACCCTGGGCCCGCGGCAGCGCGTAGAGATGATGTTCCTGACGGCGACGGCATTGCCGTTGCTGGTCGCCCTGTCCGAGATCGGCCTGCAGTCGGGGGTGATGCTGCCGGAGAACGCGGCCGCCCTGGTCGGCGCCGGTGTCCTGTCGATCGCAATCTTCCCGTTTGTCGCGGCTCGTCTGCATCGCCCGGTCGGCCAAAGACCGGTCCGCGACCCTCGTGTGCCCTGACCGCCGGCGAAAAGCCGCATCTGGCCGGAATCGGTCGCAATCGGTCCGCGGCGGTCACCAGGAGGTCTCAGGTTTGGCATCCTGACGGCATGGGCGACAACGGCAGTTCCTCGAAGGCGACTCGCATCGGGCTGGAGATCCTGGGCTGGCTGTTGGTGGCGGCCGGCGTCGCCGCGTTGATCCTGCCCGGGCCCGGCCTGCTGCTGTTGGCCCTGGGCCTGTGGGTGCTGGCCAAGAACTACGAATGGGCCGACCGGCTGCTGGACCCGGTCAAGCGGGCGGCCTACCGGGGCGCCGCGGAAGGCGTGAAGTCGTGGCCGCGGATCATCATGTCGACCACGCTGGCGCTGGGGCTGATCGCCGTCGGCGTGATCTGGGGCATTCGCCCGGCCGCGCCCGGCTGGTGGCCGCTGGCCGAGAAGTGGTGGCTCTTCGGTGGCTGGGGCACCGGCGTGTTCCTCATCTTCTCCGGGCTGCTCGCGCTCGGACTGCTCGGCTGGAGCATGAAGAACTTCCGCTACGGCACCATGACGCTCGACGAGCTGTATCGCGATCAGAAGCTGAACGAGCGGCCGGGCCGTCGCCGCTGACCGCGGGCCGAGCGGCGCGGCCTGATCAGCCGACCGCTGGTGAGGCGGAGCCGTCCGGATCGATCGGCCCGGTCCAGGCGTTCATCGCCGCCTCGTATTCCACGACGGCGGCGTGCAACTCGCGGGCCGCGTAGTCGACCACGGCCACCTGGTCGGGATCGTCGGTGATCATCCGCCAGGCGATCGCCTTGCGCAGCACATCACGGAAGGCCTGTTCGATCCGCTGGTCCAGATCCGCCTCGCTCACCATGGGCATCCCTTCGGCCGGCCTCGACGAGGTGTCGAACTGGCGGGCCAGGCGCCGGCATCCTTCACCCTACGGAGGGGGCGGGCGGTCCGGCCGGGAACGGCCATCAGGCGGGATGAGTCAGCCAGTCAGTGACGCCACTTCATCAGTCGGTCTCGGGCAGGCTGCAGTAGAGGCAATCGGTGGCACAGTCGGCGTACTCGGGAAGTGAATTCTCGTTCACGTTCGGCTCCTCAAATTAAAATCTACTTTGATATCCTGCGGCCCTGCTGAACAAAACCGTATCCGGCTCACGAATGTCGGGTCAATGTGGGCTGGACCACCCGGACACCGCCCACGGCGTTCACCCGGCCGCCATTTGAAGTTTGACATCGTCTGCTAAACAAGCACTCTCGCCGACAAACACGGATCCCGACCGGCCAGGCGGGCCAGGTTTCCCGGATGTTACATTTCGCTTTCCGGAGGATGACCAACCGGAACGGACAGCGGTCAGTCCGTTTCCGGAAGGCTGCAGTACAGGCAGTCCAGCGCGCAGTCGGTGTATTCCACCGGCAATTGCTCGTTCATGATTTCTCCTCGTCCCGTCATTCCCCACCAGCTTTTACATAACGACCGTACTGCTGGACGATCCGGCCGGTCAACGTGGGCAGGACCACGCCCGACTGCGGAGCGCGATCCGCACGGCGCTGCTAGGGCCGGCGAAACCTATTGCGGGGCAAGCACTATGGCAGAACCATTCGACGGCATCGGCGGTTGATGGCGGGATGGACCGTCGCATTCCGGGCCGGCCGCGGGCAGATCGTGATCAGCCCAACAAAGTGACCGCGGGTTCACCGGGCAGTAGGCTGGTCCGGTGAGCATCCGGCTTGGTTACCAGATCCCGAACTTCTCCTACGGCACCGCGGTCGACCAGCTTTTCCCCACGGTGGTCGCGCAGGCCCGGGCCGCGGAAGCGGCGGGCTTCGACGCGGTCTTCGTGATGGACCACTTCTATCAACTACCCGGTATCGGTTCGCCCGACCAGCCGATGCTGGAGGCCTACTCCACGCTGTCGGCCCTGTCCGGCGTCACCGATCGGATTCAGCTCTCGGCGCTGGTCACCGGAAACACCTATCGCAATCCGACGCTGCTGGCCAAGACGGTCACCACTTTGGACGTGGTCAGCGGCGGTCGGGCCGTGCTCGGCATCGGCGCCGGCTGGTACGAACTGGAACACCGCCAGCTCGGCTTCGAATTCGGCACCTTCGGCGACCGGTTCAGCAAGCTGGCCGAGTCGCTGTCCATCATCGCGCCGATGCTCAGGGGCGAGCGGCCCACCGTCGACGGCCGCTGGTATCACACCGAGTCG
Organism: Nakamurella multipartita DSM 44233; assembly: GCF_000024365.1. Taxonomy (NCBI): domain Bacteria; kingdom Bacillati; phylum Actinomycetota; class Actinomycetes; order Nakamurellales; family Nakamurellaceae; genus Nakamurella; species Nakamurella multipartita. The sequence goes on along the minus strand of NC_013235.1, from coordinate 367,593 downwards.
GCCATGAACGAGCCCCGGCTGCGCGACGACCTGCCGATCCTGTTGGGCGGCGGGGGCGAGCGCAAGACCTTCGGGCTGGCCGCCCGCTACGCCCAGCACCTGAACATCATCTGCGCCCCGGACGAGTTGCCGCGCAAGCTGGCCGCGCTGGACGAGCGGTGCGCCGAGGTGGATCGGGACCGCTCGACCCTGGAGACCAGCTTCCTGGTCACCGGGATCATCGACGAGGACGGCGACCGGGCCCGGGCGGCGATGCTCGAGCACTTCCGGCGCACCGGGGTCGACCTGGACTCGCTGGATCCCGAGCGGCGAAAGTCCATGGAGTCCCGGCTGTTCGCCGGCACCCCCGACGACGTCGCCGCCGATCTGCAGGCCCGGGTGCTCGACACCGGAGTCGACGGGGTGATCGTCAACCTGATCGCCAACGGGCATCAGCCCGGCATCGTGGAGTTGGCCGGGTCCACCTTGCGCCGGCTGATCCCCGCCGCCTGATCGACCCGGGCCGGTGCGCGTCGGCCCGGTCCGCGGCGCACCGAGGTGGCAGCATGGGAACGGTCAACGCCGATGACGGTTCCCTCGCGGAGGTGGTCAGCCCGTGCCGAACGCCGTGCCCGACTTCGCGGTGGCCGTCGTCGGCGCCGGACCGGCCGGCTTCTACGCCGCCGCGGCCCTGCTGGCCCCACCCGAGCCGCGGGTGCGGGTGGACATGTACGAGCGGCTGCCCACCCCGTGGGGCCTGGTCCGCGCGGGCGTCGCCCCGGACCATCCCAAGATCAAATCCATCTCCGCCCAGTTCGCCAGAACCGCGACGCACGAACGGTTCCGGTGGTTCGGCAACGTGGAGGTGGGCACCACGGTCAGCCGCGAGGAGCTGCTGGCCCGCTACGACGCGGTGGTCTACTGCGTCGGGTCACCGGCCGACCGGGACCTGCACATCCCCGGTGCGGATCGGCCGGGATCGGTGGGCGCCCGCGACTTCGTCGGCTGGTACAACGGCCATCCCGATTTCCGGGCGTTGACCTTCGACCTGCAGGTCAGCCGGGCGGTGATCGTCGGCCACGGCAACGTCGCCCTGGATGTCGCCCGCATCCTGAGCACCCCGCCGGACCGGCTGGCCGCCACCGACATCGCCGACCACGCGCTGGTGGCGTTGCGGGCCAGCCGCATCCGGGACGTGCTGGTGATCGGGCGCCGCGGGCCGGCGCAGGCCAGCTTCACCACCCCCGAGCTGCGCGAGCTCGGCGAGCTCACCGGGGCGGACGTGATCGTCGATCCGGCCCAGCTGGGGCCGCCCGACGCCGATGCCGATCTGCCTCATGTGCCCCGGCACAACCTGGAGGTGTTGCGCCGGTACGCCGCGGCCGAGCCCGCCGGAACCGGCCGCCGGATCACCCTGCGCTTCCTGACCTCGCCGATCGAGATCCGGGGGCGGGATCGGGTGGAGTCCGTCGTGCTGGGCCGCAACCGGCTCCTGGATCCGGGTGACGGGGCGGCGACCGCGATCGACACCGGTGAGCGGGAAGAGCTCGCCGCTGGGCTGGTGCTGCGGGCGGTGGGCTACCGCGGGGTGCCGATCCCCGGGGTGCCGTTCGACGACCGCGCCGGCCTGGTCCCCAACGTCGAGGGCCGGGTGCTCGGCGGCGACCGGGAGTATGTCGCCGGCTGGATCAAACGGGGTCCCAGCGGGATCATCGGAACCAACAAGAAGTGCGCCACCGACACCGTGCACACCCTGCTGGCCGACCTGGCCAGCACCCCGGGCGCGTCCACCCGGCCGGCCGCCGCCGACCCCGGGGCGATCGAGGCGTGGCTGCGGCGACGGCAGCCGGACCTCGTCGATCTCGACGGCTGGACCGCGATCGACACTGCCGAGCTGCGCGCCGGGGCACCCCTGGGCCGCCCGCGGGTCAAGGTGTGCACCTGGCGCGAGTTGCTCGCGACCGCCCGAACGGTCCCGGTCTGATCCGGAACAACCCGCCAGCCGATCGTGTTGGCGCAAGGGTGACTCAGACCAGAACTCATGACCAGAGAATCGATGTGGCCGCCGCGGGGACCTTCGAGATCAAGGACCTCGGGCCCGTCCGGCGCCTCGGCTTCGGCGCCATGCGCATCACCGGACCCGGCATCTGGGGCGAGCCGGCCGACCGTGACCTCGCCCGGTCCGTAGTGCGACGGGCGGTCGACCTGGGCGTCGACTTCATCGACACCGCCGACTCCTACGGCCCGGCGATCAGCGAGGAGATCATCGCCGAAAGCCTGCACCCCTACCCGGCCGGTCTGCGCATCGCGACCAAGGCCGGCCTGGTCCGCTCCGGGCCCAATCAGTGGCACCCGTTGGGGCGGCCCGACTACCTGCGCCAGCAGGTGGAGCTGAGCCTGCGCCGGCTCAGGGTGGACGTGATCGACCTGTTCCAACTGCACCGCATCGACCCGGATGTCGACCGGGACGACCAGTTCGGGGTGCTGCGCGACCTGCAGGACGAGGGCAAGGTCCGCGCCCTGGGCCTGTCCCAGGTCTCCGTCGACGACATCAAGGCCGCGCAAGAGGTCTTCACCGTCGCCACCGTGCAGAACCGGTACAACCTGACCGACCGGTCGTCGGCCGACGTCCTGGCCTACGCGCAGACGCAGGGCATCGGCTTCATCCCCTGGGCGCCGGTGTCCGCGGGCGAATTGGCCCGACTGGGCGGCCCGGTGGACACGATCGCCCGCCGGCTGTCGGCCACCCCCGCGCAGGTCGCCCTGGCCTGGGTGCTGCAGACCTCCCCGGTGATGCTGCCGATCCCCGGCACCGGCTCGGTCGAGCACCTGGAGGACAACTTGGGCGCAGCCACCCTGGTGCTGCCCGACGACGCGGTCGCCGAGCTGGACGCCGCCTGAGCCGGCCGGCCACCGCCCCGACCGACGGCGACGGTCCGCCCGTCCCGATGTGCTCGGGGCGGGCGGCCGTCGGCGGAGTCAGCGATCAGCTGGCTGAGGTGATCAGCTGGTCGGGGGCATCAGCACGGAGTCGATCAGGTAGACGGTGGCGTTCTTGGTCTTGACGCCGCCGCAGATGACGTTCGCGTCGTTGACCTTGAGGGTGTCACCGCTGCCGGTCACGGTCAGCGAGGCACCGTTGACGGTCGGATGGCTGCCGACGACCTGGCTCGGATCGAGCTGACCGGCCACCACGTGGTAGGTCAGGATGCCGCTGAGCAGCTCCGAGTTGGTCTTGAGGGTGTCCATGGTGCCGGCGTCGATCTTGGCGAAGGCCGAGTCGACCGGAGCGAACACGGTGAACTCACCGCTGTTGAGGGTGTTGACCAGGTCGACCTGCGGGTTCACCTTGCCGGACACCGCGGCCACCAGCGTGGTCAGCAGCGGGTTGTTCGAGGCGGCCGTGGCCACCGGATCCTGGGCCATCCCGTCGACCGAGCCGGCGCCGGTGGGCACCTGCTTGGCGTAGTCGGCACAGCCGGGCCCGACCAGGGCGGCGCCCATGTCGGAGCCGGACATCGAGCTGCTCATCGGCGCGGACATCGACGAGCTGGGCGCCATGGAGCTGCTCATCGAGGACGCCGCGGAGGAAGCCGCCGAGGAGGCCGCCGACGTCGCGGCGGGGGTGGAGGTGGACCCGCAGGCTGCGAGGGCCAGGGCCACACCAGCTCCGGCCACCAGGGTGAGGACGCGCTTGATCAACATGGAGTGCTCCTTGGGTGAGAACCGGCCGGTGGCCGGGACGGAGGCGGGACCAAGCCCGCCGGATGCCGCCGGTCGGATGACCGCAACGGCAGGTGAGATGCGAATGGGGATGGGGCTCAGGCCTTGACGGTGACCTGGCGACTGTCGAGGCCGGTGGATCCGTCGGGCATCACCCCCTGTACGGCATCGGTCTGCACGGTGCCGTCGGCGTCGATCGCCCGGCACCGGATGGTGTGGATACCCGGCTCGGTCGCCGTCCACGGGTAGGACCACTGGCGCCAGGAGTCGATCCCGGCCTCGCCGGACAGGGTCGCGTCCTGCCAGGGGCCGTCGTCGATCTGCACCTGGACCGCCCGCAGTCCACGATGTTGGGCCCACGCCATGCCGGCGACGGCCACGCTGCCCGCGGTCAGCTGCGCGAACCCGGCGGGCACGTCGATCCGGGACGCAGTCTTGATCGGCGCCTGCGGCGCCCAGCCGCGCTCGGTCCAGTAGGCGGTGACGTCGGCGAAGCGGGTCACCTCGAGATCGACCACCCACTTGGTCGCCGAGACGTAGCCGTACAGACCGGGCACCACCATGCGCACCGGGAAGCCGTGCTCGACCAGCAGTGGCTCGCCGTTCATCGCGTAGGCCAGCAACGCATCTCGGCCGTCGGTCACCGCGGCCAGCGGGGTGGTCACGGTGAAACCGTCGACGCTGGTGGACAGCAGGCAGTCGGCGCCGTCCTGCGGCCCGGCCATGGCCAGCACGTCGGCCAGGCGGACGCCCAGCCAGCGGGCGTTGCCGGCCAGCTTGCCGCCGACCTCGTTGGACACGCAGGTCAGGGTGATCATGCGCTGCACGGCCGGCATCGCCAGCAGGTCGTCGAAGGAGATCGTGATCTCCCGGTCCACCGCGCCGTGGATGCGCAGGGACCACTCGTCGGTGGTCAGGTTGGGCACGGTGAAAGCGGTGTCGACGCGGTAGAAGTCGCTGCTGGCGGTGACGAACGGGGTCAACCCGGCCACGTCCAGGGTCAGCGCGTCGACGTCGATGTTCTGGTCGTCGGCCGGGGTGGGCAGGCTGATCCGGCGCCGGCTGTCGGCGACCTCGGCGGCGCTGGGCACCAGGCGGGCCAGCGAGCCGGCGGCCACCCCGATGATCGCGCCGATCCCGACCAGGCGGAAGAAGCGGCGCCGGTCGGTACCCCCTGCCGACGATGCTGTCGACGATGCTGTCGACGATGGGGTCTCCAAGGGGGCCGAGTCCGGGTCTTGGACCAGGGAGCGACGGGCGAGCAGGATCAGGAAGGTGACCCCGGCAATGGCGCCGACCACCAGCGGAAGCAGATCGAGCACGTCGGCCCCGGGCCGGCTCACCACCGCCGCACCGGCCACCAGCACCAGCAGCGCGGTCACGCCCAGGGCCAGCCGCGGGCTGCGGCGGTTCAGCAGACCGATGCCGATGGCCACGATCAGCAACGTCAACGCCATGCCGGCGGTGAGTGCGTCCTTGTCGTGCTCGCCGAACGTCCGGATCGCCAGTTCCTTGAGCCATTCCGGCGTGAACTGGATGAACGTCTGGCCGAGGGCGACGAACGGCGAGGAGGAAGCACCGAGCAGCCCGATCCAGCGACCCAGGGTGCTGATCAGCTCGGCGACGCCCAGGGTCAGGACGACCGCAACGATGCCGCCGAGAGCTGACCCGAGCCACCCGGCCCGCCATGGCGCCGGGGCGGCCGTCGTCCCGGCCGGGGGAACCTGCTCACTGGTGGTCACGCCGGAGGTTCGCTGCCCCACGCTCCGTGGATTGGTCGGATCTGATCGAGATTCGACCGGGTTCGGATCCCACCCGGATCCAGCCCCTGCCCTGATCCTGTCGGGTCAGTCTGCCGGGGTGTGATCGAGCCGGTGCGCCCGGATGTCCACCTCCAGATCGACGAACCGGGCGATGACGAAACCGGGCACCTTGATACCCAGGCCGGACCGGTCCAGCCGGCCGGTGATGCGGACGGCGGCCGACCCCTCGTCCACCGCCGTCAGCGTGACCGTCAGGTCCACCGGCACCGAGCTCCCTCGGGCTTGCAGCTGGGCGGGCACCGTCCATCCGTCGGACCTGGCCGGCGCCGGAGCCGCCTGCACCACGATCGTCGGATGCCGATCCGCGGACAGGAACCGCTCGGTGCGCAGATCCCGGTCGCGGTGGCGGTTCCCGGTGTCGATCGACGCGGTCGTCAGTTCCACCCGGGCGGAGACGACGTCGCCGGCGGCACCGATCCGGATGGTCCCGCCCGCGACGGCGATCGTGCCCCGGGCCGTCGCGACCAGCTTGTCGCGGACCCGGAATCGCGCGGTGCTGGTGGCCGGATCGACGGCCCACCATCCGACCATCGCCGCGCTCGGCGTGACCGCCCGCGCCGGCGCGGTCATCGGGCACCGTCCCCGGACCGGACATCCGCGACCTGGTACCGCTCGACCCGGGACGGTCCGGGCAGCAGGGCCGGGTCCTCGCCGGGCAGCAGTTCCGAGGTGGTGATCAACCGGATCGCCTTGTCCAGGCTGGCCTCGGACCGGGAGATGACCACGACCGCGGACCCGCCGTCGGGTTGGGTGAGCACGTAGCGGGCGACCAGGTCGGCGCGCAGCTCGGGATCGGAGTCCAACAGCGGGTCGATGCGTTCGGTGCCGGCGCGTTCGGCGGCGGCGACCAGTTCGGGCGAGCGCGGGCCGTCGAACAGGGTGAGTTGGGCGTACATGGCGACTCCCGGGGTAAGCGGAATAGGACTGCCTCACGGTCGCGCCGCGCAGTCCCTCCCGACCTCAGTGCCGCCACTGAGATCGCCTACTGAATCGGGGCGCTGACCCGCCTTTGACCGACCGCTGGATCGGCCTGCGGCCCATACTGAGGCGATGGTCGCCCTGTTCGGCCGGTCGTCCGACCTCGCCGCCCTGGCTGCGGCGCGGGCGGCGGTGCTGGGTGGGTCGGGTCGCCTGGTGCTGATCACCGGTGAGGCGGGGATCGGCAAGAGTGCACTGGCCCAACGGGCGTTGGAGGACGCCGCCGCGGCCGGCTGCCGCGTCGCGCGCGGTTTCGCGGTCGACGATCCCGGTGCTCCCGCCCTGTGGCCGTGGCGGCGCGTGGGTCGCGATCTGCCCGAGGTGGCCCACGCCCTGGCGACCACGGCCGGGGGCGACGCACCTCCGGACGCGGTCCCCGTTGCCCTTCCGGATGCCGGAGCCCGCTTCCGGCTCAATGAGGCGATCGCCGACGCCGTGACCGCGGCGGCCGGACCCACGGGGCTGGCCGTCCTGCTCGAGGACCTGCAGTGGGCGGACGCGACCACCGTGGCGGTGCTCAAGCACCTGGCCCAGGAGCTCGCCGCGGCCCGGCTGCTGGTGCTGGTCACCGCCCGGGAGGCCGAGGACACCCCGTTCACCCGGGCGTGGGCGGAGCTGACCCGCAGTCCCGCAGCCGTGTCGATCCCGCTGCGCGGCCTGCCGGAGCTAGCGGTGCGGGACTGGCTGGCGGCCACCGGCGATCCCCACGGCTGGCTCGAGCTGGCCCCCGAGCTGGCCGACCGGACCGCGGGCAACCCCTTCTATCTCGCCGCGATCACCGCACAGCAACGGCCGCCTGGTTCCGCCCGGCCCACCGTGGACCGGCTGGTGCTGGACCGGGCGGGGCTGCGGACGATCCTGTTGACCCCGCTGCGCTCGCTGTCCGAAGATCACCGCCGGACAGTGGCCACCGCGGCCGTGCTGGGCGAGCGGCTGTCCCCGACGTTGCTGGCCGCCGCGCTCGGCGTGCCCACCGAGTCGGTGAGCGCGCAACTGGCCGACGCGGTCCGGGTGGGGCTGCTGCATTTCGGGGCCACCGGTCTGGCCTTCCGGCACGCCATCGTCCGGGACGCAGTGCTGGCCGACATGTCCGCCGACGAGCGCATCGCCGCCCACGAAAGCATCGCCACCGCCATGGACACGGTCGCCGACGACGCGCTGGTCGGACCGAGTGCGGGCCACTGGAACCAGGTTCCCGGCCGGCCCAGCGCGCAGCGATGCCGGGACCGGGCGGCCCGGGCGGCGGTGCTGGCGGCGAGCGACACGGCCCACGACCGGGCCGTCGGCTTCGCCCGGATGAGCCTGCGGCACAGCCGCGAACTCGGTGATCCGACCGTCGAGTTGGCCCAGCGCACCCTGGAGCTGGCCCGCTACGAATGGGCGGCCGGGCTGCTGCCGGACGCGCTCGCTTCCTGCACCGAGGCGGTGGACCTGGCCGACCGGTGCGACCGGCCCGAGCTGATGGCCCAGGCCGCCCTGGTCCCGCAGGGGGTGGGTTCCCTGGACGTCTCGCGGGTCCGCGACGGGCTCTGCCGACGCGCCCTGAACCGGCTTCCGGCGGGTGATTCCGCTTGGCGAGCAAGGCTTCTCGGACTGCTCGCGGTAGCCGCGGCGGACGAGGCGATCGACTCGTCGGCCGAGGTCCTGTCCGCCGATGCGCTGGCCATGGCCCGCCGCACGGGCGACCCGCACGCCGAGTTGGACACCATCGCGGCGCGACACTTCGTGCTGAGCTACCCGCAGGCCATCGCCGAACGCACCGCGCTGGCTCGGCGCACGCTGGAACTCGCCCCGCCCGGGTCGATGAGCCGGCTCTGGGGCTTGCTGTGGCTGTCCGACATCGCCCTGCAGGAAGGCGATATGGGCCGCTGGGATGGTCTCGTCCAGGACATCGACGCGCTGGCCCGCCGGACCGGATCCCCGGTCGCGCGCTGGCACGTCGCCCGGATGCAGGCGTTGCGGCTGGCTCTGATCGGGGAATTCGCGGCCGCGCTGGTCGAGGCCGACCGGGGGCGGCGGCTGGCCGAGCAGGTCGGGGACATCTCCATGCTGGGCATGTATTTCGCTCTCCGGGCGCAACTGGCGATACTGCTCGGCGCGCCCGACGACATACTCGGGCAGGCCATGTCGCTGATGGATCGAGCGCCGGCCATGCCGCTGATCACGGTCAGCCAGGCGCAGATCTTCCTGGCCCAGGGCCGTCGCGACGCTGCTGCGGCGGCGATCGCCCCGCTGCGCGACCTGCCCGAACGGATGCCCATGGGCCCGCGCTGGTCGGGTTCGCTCGGCTCGCTCGGGTTGGTCGCCACCGACCTGGGTGACGCCGATCTGGCCGGCCGGTGCTACCGGGCGCTCGCGCCCACGGCCCATTGGTGCCTGGGCGACGGCGGCGGAACGCCCTACTCGCTCGGTTCGATTGACTGGCCCCTTGGTGAGATGGCCCGCTGCGCCGGTCTGGCCGAGACGGCCATTGGCCATTTCCGGCGCGCCATCGAGATCAATACCCGGCTGGGCGCCCGGCCTTTCGTGGCGATGGCCCGCCTGGGCTGGGCCCGCTGCCTGACCGATGACGACCCGGACTCACCGGCCGGCGGCGACCTGGCCGGCACCGCACTGGCCGAATTCGAGCGGTTGGCGATGCCCGGACCGGCGGCCGCGGCGCGGCGCCTGCTCGAGCATCGCAGCCCGGCCGCGCACGGCGACGGCCTGACCGACCGGGAGGCCGAGGTCGCCGGCCTGGTCGGTCAGGGTCTGACCAACAAGCAGATCGCCGCGCAGCTGTTCCTGTCGGTCCGCACCGTCGAGTCCCACGTCCGCAACGCCCTGGCCAAGCTGCAGCTGACCTCGCGGACCGAACTGGCCCTCTGGGTGCACCGGCCGGATCGGTGACCGCCGAGGCGGGTCAGCCGACGCCGGGGTCGGAGCGATAACCGGCACACAGCAACCGCATCCAGTCGATCTGCCGGGTACCGGCGCCCGCCGCCGGGACGGTGGTGAAGTAGGCATGCTGCTCGACCGTGTATCCGTGGCCGTCCCGCCGCACCCCGAGCCGGTAGGTGACCCGTTCGCAATCGGCGACCTGCCCGCCGGTGATCGAGAACAGGTGCTCGATCACGTCACCGGGACCGAACCACCGGCCCAGGATGATCTCGTCGACCACCACGTCCGGGGCGCCGGCCTGCCAGTGCCGGCCCGGGGTCAACGCCTGGAAGTCGATCGATTCGGCCAGCAGCGCCCGCAGGCCGGCCCGGTCCTTGGCCGCCACGGCCCGCGCGAAGCACTCACCGACCGAGGTCATCGTGTTGGTGTCCATCATTGACCGGCCTCTCAGTAGCTGAAGGTGACCACGGGGTCGTCACCGATCCACTGCCACAGCGGGACGGTTCCCCCCAGCGTGGCGTTGGCGACCAGGGTCTGCGCAGACAGGGCCTTGGCGTCGAAACACAGCGGGCAGACCAGGTAGCTGCCGCCGGCGGCGGCGTACCGGGCGACCAGGTCGGCCAGGGGCGGACAGCCCGCGCACGCCACCCCGGTGGCGACCGATCCGGTGGCCAGCCGGACCGCCTCCTTGGTCAGGAACATCAGCGTGGTTCGGCCCTGCTCGGCCGCACCGACGGCGACCAGGAAGGCGACCGTCACCTTCTCCGCGTCCTCCAGCCCCGTGCACAGGCTGATCACCGCTTTGCCCACTGCTTGGCTCATTGCCACCACAACCTCTCCTCATTGGCCCGGCGCGGATCGACTCGCCCGATCGTCCGGCCACGGGTCGCGGCGGTCATGGGGCGCTCGCCCCATTTGTCGGAAATGGCGAACGGTGGCAGCGTGGAGGCGTGCTCGCCGCCGACCCGGCCCCGGCCCGGCCCCGCCGGGCCGAGGTGCTCGCCGCCCTGTCGCTGGCCCTCGACCTGGGTCTGGGCCAGCCGATGGAGCACATGCTGCGGGCCGCGGTCATCGCCACCCGAATGGCCGACCGGATCGGGATGGACGCGACCGAACGCGGGGTCGTCTACTACGCCGAGCTGGTGTCCTGGATCGGCTGCCAGGCCGACTCGCCGGAGCTCAGCGCCCTGTTCGCGGACGAGATCGCCTTCCGGGCGGGTACTTTCCCGATCGATCTGCGCGGCCGGAACCGGGCCCGGTTCCTGCTCGGCCAGGCCGGCCACGGCCGTCCGCCGCTGGCCGGCGGCCGCGCCCGGCTGCGCCTGCTAGCCGACGGGCGCCGGCGGATGCACGAACTACTGGAGTCGCACTACGCGTCGGCCGGCGCGCTGGCCGACCGGTTGGGCCTGGGTGCGGGCGTGCGGGACGCCATCCACCACACCTTCGAACGCTGGGACGGCACCGGCCTGCCTCGCGGCATCGGCGGCCCGGCCATCCCGATCGCCATGCGGATCGTGCACGTCGCCGACGTCATCGAGGTCCAGCTGCGGGCGGCCGGACCGGAGGCCGCCGTGCAGCTGGCCCGCCGGCGCAGCGGCACCCAGTTCGATCCGCAGGTGGTCGCGGTGCTCACCGGCGCGGCCGACGAGATCTTCGCCGGGTTGGATCAGCAGGACGTCTGGCCCCTGGCCCTGAGCCAGGCCCCCGACCCGCGGCTGGCCCTGTCCGACCCCGAGGTGGACGCCCTGTTGATCGCGATCGGCGATTTCGTCGACGTCAAATCACCTCGACGGCAAGGACATTCACGACGAGTCGGGGCGCTGGCGGCGCGGGCCGGCCAGTCGCGCGGCCTACCCGAGACGACGGTGCACGCCCTGCGCCGGGCCGGGTGGGTGCACGATCTGGGCCGGCTGGGGGTGCCGGGCGCCCTCTGGGACCGCTCCGGCCCGCTGTCGTCGGCCGATCGCGAACGGATCCGGCTCTACCCGTACTTCACCCAGCGCATCCTGGGGCGGGTGGGCGGCCTGGCCGAGGTCGCAGAGATCGCCGGGGCCCATCGAGAACGGCTGGACGGCTCGGGGTTTCCCCGCGGCGTGGATGGCTCGTCGCTGTCGGTGCCGGCGCGGTTGCTGGCCGCCGCGGCCCGACTGCAGTCGCTGACCGAGGAACGGCTCGACCGGCCCGCGGTGGGGCTGGCGCAGGCCGTCCGGACGCTGGAGCGGGAGGCGGCGGCCGGTGCCCTGGACGCCCAGGCGGTCGCGGCGGTCGCCGACGCCGCCGGCCAGCCCCAGCCGCGCCGGCGGGCCCGCGCCACCGGGCTCACCGCCCGCGAGGAGCAGGTGCTGGCGTTGGCCGCGGTCGGCCGGTCCAGCCGGCAGATCGCCGCCGAGCTGACCATCAGCGAGAAGACCGCGCGCAATCACCTGGAGCACATCTACACCAAGACCGGGGTGTCGAACCGGGCCGGGGCCAGCCTGTTCGCGGTGCAGCACGGCATCGTCCGGGCGGGGCCGCCGACCGGCTGACCTACGAGCCGGCCTCGACCGCCGGACCCACCAGCCGCGCATACACATCGCCCGAGCGACCGGCCGGCCGGAACCGGTCCAGCAGCCGGCGCAGACCGTCGGCGTCCAGCCAGCTGTCGGCGGCCAAGCGCATCGTCTCGACCGGCGAGTAGTTGTACCGGTAGTTCCCCAGCCGGTCGACCAGGTCAAGGGCGGCCCCGGCCTGATCGTGCGCGGCCGGCAGGTACTCGAAGGACAGGGCCCGCGGTGGACGGGACAGCCCCGCCAGCACCGCCGTCTCGAAGCCCTCGACGTCGATCTTGACGAACGCCGGCTCGCCGTACCGGGCGGCCAACTCGTCCAGGGTGGTGACCGACACCGGCACGGACCGGTCCCAGTGCACCCGCGCGAACAACGGGTCGCGGGTGACCTCGTCGATCCACTCGGGGGCCATCGAGGACACCGTCGGCGAGGCCGTGGAGACCGCCAGTCGAGCCTGGCCCGGCCGGGCGCCCACGGCCTCGGGCACGATCGTCACCCGGGGATCGCGGCCGTAGAGCACCCGCAACACGCGCAGGCAGTCCGGCTGCGGCTCCACCGCGATCACCCGCACGCCCAGCCGCCGCCAGGCCCGGACCCGGCTGCCCACGTGCGCGCCGATGTCGAACGCCACGTCGCCCGGGTCCAGGAACTGCCGGTAGAACCGGGTCAGCCGGGCCCGTCGCCCGGGAATGCCGTGGTAGATCGCCAGCGACCGGCCGATCCCCCACGCCCGGACGGCCGCGTCCCGCCCCTGCGCCCACCGGCGCCCGCGGGTCATGGCGCGCCGAACCGGTCGGACAGCGCGTACCGCAGCAGCACCACGTCCCCGATCTGCCGGACCTCGGCCAGCCGGGCTCGGCGGCCCGGATGGAAGGGGAAGTCTCCGTCGTCGACGAACCGGCGGCCCCGGTGGTCGCCGACGAAGAACGGCGCGATGACCAGGTTGAGCTCGTCGGCCAGACCGGCGGTGAGGAACTGCGTGTGCACCGACCCGCCGCCCTCGACCATCAGGCGGCGGATGCCCCGCCCGTACAGGTCCTGGCTCATCCAGGCCAGGTCGACCGGTTGGCCGCCGTCGATCACGGTGGCCCGCGGGCCGAGGCTGCGGCGGGCCTGGGTGACGGCGGAACTGGCGCAGTAGACGTACCGGTCGGTCTCGCCCTCGGTGAAGAACCGGGCCGTCGGATCGAGCTGCGCCCCGCAGGTCAGCGTGACCTTGGCCGGCGACGGGGCCTGGCCCCGGGTGACCCGGTCGTCGCGCCGGGTGGCGGTGCGGACCAGCAGCCGCGGGTTGTCCTTGCGCACGGTGGCCGCGCCGACCAGGATCGCGTCGCAGCCGGCCCGCACCTCGTCGACCCGGTCGAAGTCGGCGTCGTTGGACAGCAGCAGGCGGCGCTGGCCCGCACCGGCCAGGTAACCGTCCAACGAGGTGCAGCAGGAGAGCAGGGTGTAGGGTCGCTCACTCATCGCCGACCTCCCGCGTCCGCCCGGCCGATCGGGTCCGGATCGATCGGGCCAGGGTCGATCGGGACAGGGGCCGGGCGAGCAGGACGACCAGCCCGGGGGTGGTGGCGATCAGGGTCAGCGCGCCGAACGCGGTGGCCGCCGCGACGCCGGTCCCGGCACCCCAGCCGGCGGCCCCGAACACGGCCGCCGCGACCGATTCTCGCGGCCCCCAGCCGCCCACGTTGATCGGCACGAGCATCGCGGCCAGCACGACCATGGCCACCGGAACCAGCTCCAGCGCGCCGGCCGGCACGCCGACCAGCCGGGCCGCGATGACGAACAGCACGGCCGGACCCACAGCCACGACGACCGAGGCGAGCAGGATCCGGGGCCAGGCCTCCCGGGCCAACACACCGGTCCGCAGATCGGCCGCCACCACGCCGGCCAGCCGGGACCAACGGCTCGTCCCCCGCGCGATCAGCAGCACCGCACCGGCGACGATCAGCAGCCCGCCGAGCAGGATCACCGGGCCCAGCAACCAGGACAGCGCCGGCCCCGGCACCAGCGCCACCACCAGCACGGTCAGGCCGACATGCACCAGCGGGCCGGCCGCGCGTTCACCGGCGACCGCCCGAGCCCCGCGCCCGACGTCCTCGACCGTCCGGCCGTGCCGGACGGCCCGGTCCACGTCGCCGAGCACCCCGCCGGGCAGGGTCGAGTTGAGGAACTGGGAGCCGTAGTAGGCGGCGATCGCCGGCCCCCACCGCAGGCGCAGACCCAGCCGTTCGGCGACGATTCGCCACCGCCACGCGCAGGCCACCGTGGTCACCGCGCCGATCACCATCGCGGCCAGCACGGCCGGGACGGTCAGCGCGGCCAGGCCGGCCAGGAATGGGCCCGTGCCCAGCTGCCGCAGGACGATGACCACCACCAGGGCCCCGCCGAGCAGCTGCAGGCGAGGCCACCAGCGCGCCCGATCGGGACGGCGACGGTCGGCGACCGGCAGCGGGGACGGGGGCGGGGGCGGGGGCGGGGCGATCGTCATCGACCCGCCGCCAGCAGCGTCCGGGACACCCGCTCGGCGGTGACCGGCCAGCCGGTCAGCGTGCTCCGACGCGCGGCCGCCGCTCGGCGCCACTCCTGCCGGCGCGCCGGGTCGCCCAGCCAGTCCCGCAACGCCGCGGCCAGCGCGGCCGGGTCGTCCGCGGCCACCAGCATGCCCGGCCGGCCGGACCCGTCGCCGGCCCCGAGGGCCTCCGGCACCCCACCGACCCGGGTCGCCAGCACCGGGATCGCCCGGGCGAGCGCGTCACCGATCACCATGCCGTAGGTCTCGGCCCGGGACGGCAGCACCAGCAGGTCGGCGTGGGCGTACGCGGCGGCCAGGTCCGGGCCGGTCAACGGGCCCCGGAAGCGGATGCGGGGCGAGCCGGCGGCGCGCACCCGCGCGGCGAAGTCGGGCGCGACGTCCAGCGCGCCGACGACGGTGCACGACCAGTCCAGGTCGGGCAGCGTGGCCAGGGCGTCGACCAGGAGGTCCTGTCCCTTGTGCGGGGCGATCACGCCCACCGCGAGCAACCGGCGACCGCCGGCCGAGCCGGCGGCCGGCGGGGCCGGATCCACCCCGGGCGAAGCGACCTGGATCCGCTCCGGGTCCAGCCCGTGGCGCGCGACCAGCCACTCCCGGGTCCACCGGCTGGTGGTGATCACCCGCCGGCTGCGCTCGAGCACGAGCCGCTCCTGATCGGTGCCCAGCGGCATGTGCACGAGAACGACCAGCCGCACCCGGCCCGCCGCGGCCACCAGCACCGGCGCCGCGGCCGACGCGATCAGCCCGTCCACCAGCACCACCGCCCGGTCCGGCAGGTCGGCCAGCACCCGGTCCAGGCCGGCCAGGTCGGGCTCGTCCGGCTCCGGCCAACCACCCGGCACCGGTCGCTCGTCGACCTGCCAGCCGGTTCGGGTCAACCCGTCGAGCACCCGGCGGTCGTAGGTGTTCCCGCCGCTGGGCCGGGCCGGGTCGTCCAGACCGGCCGGGACCAGGGCGACCACCGCCCGCGTCACCCCGGCCACAGCTCACGCTCGTAGCTGGCCCAGGCGATGTGCGATTCGTGCAGGGTCACGGTCAGCCGGCACAGGCCCCGCCCGGACGGCCCGAACGCCTCGGCGTGCACCCGGTCGGCCAACCGGTCGGCGATCGCTCGGGCCAGCACCTCGGTGGTGGTATTGCGGCCGGCGAAGGCCTCGTCGTCGTCCAGGTTGCGGTAGCGGAAGTCGTCCACCACGGCGCGCAGTTCGTCCGCGGCCAGCCCGATGTCGACCACGATGTCGTCCGGGCTCAGGGCCCGGCCGGCGAATGCGGCGTCCACCACGAAAGTGGCGCCGTGCAGGCGCTGGGCCGGCCCGAAGACCTCACCGCGCAGGCTGTGCGCGATCATCATGTGGTCGCGGACGGTGACCGTGAACACCGATTCCTACCTCTCGTCGTAGGTGATGACGTGACAAAGCGCCGGCAGCTGGCCGCCGACCAACGCGGGCAGCACCCGCGGCAGATCCTCGAATGTCGATTCCCCGGACAGCAACGCGTCGAACGCCTGGTCCCGGAGCAGCTCCAGGGCCAGGGCCAGGCGCTCGCCCATGCTCCGGTGACCGCGGCGGGCCGGGGCGACCGCGCCCACCTGACTGGCCCGGATGCTGAGCCGGCCGGAGTGGAAGGCCTCGCCGAGCGGCAGCCGGACCGGGGTGGTGCCGTACCAGGACAGGTCGATCACCTCCCCCTCCGGACGCAGCAGGCGCAGCGCCAGGGCCAGCCCGTCAGAGCTGGCGCTGGTGTGAAAGACCAGGTCCTGGCCGTCGGGCGCCCGCTCCGGGGCGGCGAAGTCGACACCGAGGGCGGCCGCCAGCTCGGCCCGAGCCGGGTTCAGGTCGACCAGGGTGACGCGCGCACCCGGCAGCCCGGCCAGCACCCGGGCCAGGCTGCCACCGACCATGCCGGCACCGACCACGGTGATCCGGTCGCCGACCAGCGGCCGCGCATCCCAGCAGGCGTTGACCGCGGTCTCCACCGTGCCGGCCAGCACGGCCCGGGCCGGTGGCACCCCGTCGGGCACCGGGGTCACCGCCGACGCCGGGACCACGTACTCGCGTTGATGCGGGTACAGGCAGAACACCGTCCGCCCACGCAGGTCGGCCGGGCCGGACTCGACGACCCCCACGTTGAGGTAGCCGTACTTGACCGGTCCGGGGAAATCCCCTTCCTGGAACGGTGCCCGCATCGCCTGGTACTGGCTCGGCGGTACCGACCCGGTGAACACCAACGTCTCGGTTCCCCGGCTGATCCCGCTGCGCAGGGTGCGGACCCGGACCTGGCCCGCTTCGGGCTCGGGCCGGGGGCCGGGCCGGATCTCGCCGACGCCCGGGGCACGCACCCAGAAGGCGGCGCCGGGCTCGGTCGGGCCAACCATTCGAACGTCCCCTTCCTGCTGCGTATCACCCGGCTGCGAATCCGGCGCGACGCATCCGGCCGGCGAACCGATCGGCCCGCGGCGACGTATCCGTCACGGTAGGTGGTAGCCATCCGGTCCCGGCGGGCGCCGGTCCCACCGGGCGATCGATCCATGGGTAGATACGGAGATGGGATGCCAACGGTTCGCCGTCACCCGCCCCGGCTGCTGGTCATCCAGGCCGTCGCGGGGCTGGTCGGGGTACTGCTGGTGCTGGGTGCCCTGGCCGGCACCGTCGGGCTGCGCACCCCCGGCTGGGTGGTGGGGGTCGGCTACGGGCTGACCTTGACCGGGTTGCTGATCCGGGCGGTGTGGCGAACGGGCCGCGGTCACCTCGGCCCTGCGGATGCGGTGACGCTGACCCGGGCGGTCCTCGTCGGCGGTCTGACCGCCCTGGTCGCCGACTCGATCTCCGGGCCGGCTCCGGTCTCGATGATGGTCGCGCTGGCCACGGTCGCGTTGGCCCTGGACGCGGTGGACGGCCGGGTCGCCCGGCGAACCGGCACGGTCACCCCGGCCGGCGCGCGGTTCGACATGGAGGTCGACTCGTTCCTGCTGCTGGTGCTCGCGGTCTATGACGTGCGGTTGCTGGGCAGCTGGGTGCTGCTGATCGGCGCGGCCCGCTACCTGTTCGTGGCGGCGACCTGGCGGTGGCCGTGGTTGGACCGCCCGGCGCCGCCGCGGTACTGGGCCAAGGTCGTGGCCGCGATCCAGGGCATCGTGCTGACCGTGACGATGGCCGGTCTGCTGCCGACGCCGGTGCTGGCCGTGGCGGTGCTGGCCGCCCTGGGCCTGCTGGTCGAATCGTTCGGCCGCCAGGTGTGGTGGCTGTTCCGTCATGCCCGCCCCGACCGATCCGCGGAGGGAGCGGCGTCCGCGCGGGCGGTGTCGCCGACCCGCCGGGTGCTGGCCGGGCTGACCACCGCCGTGGCGGTCGGGCTCGTCTGGTTCGGCCTGGTCGGTCCGAGCGACCCCAGCCAGCTCGACGTCACGGCGTTCCTGCGGATCCCGCTGGAAGCGCTGATCATGGTGGCCCTGGTGCTCACCCTGCCGCGGCGCGCGGGTCAGGTGGTCGCCGTGCTCGGCGGCGTCCTGCTCGGTGTGCTGACCGTTATCAAACTGCTCGACATCGGCTTCCTGGCCGCCCTCGACCGGCCGTTCAACCTGCTGTCCGACTGGAGCTACGCACGCTCGTTCGTCGAGCTCCTGGGCGGTTCGCTCGGTGACGCTGCCGGGACGGCCGTCGGCATCGCCACCGCGGTGCTCATCGTCGGATTGTTGGTGCTGCTGCCGCTGGCCGTGCGCCGGCTGGTCCGGGTGGCCGGCCGGGACCGGGCGCTGACCTACCGCTTCGTCGGCGCGTTCGGCGTCATCTGGCTGGTCGCCGCCACCGTGGGCCTGCAGGTGGCCCCGGGCGCTCCGCTGGCCGCCGCCGAAGCGGCCGAGACCGCGTACCAGGAGTTGAGCACCGTGCGGGCCGGGCTGGCCGACCGGGAGGACTTCGCCGAGCAGCTGGCCCGGCCCACCTTGCCGCCGTCCGCGCTGACCGGGCTGGCCGGCAAGGACGTGGTGATCGCGTTCGTGGAGAGCTACGGGCGGGTGGCGGTGCAGGATCCGGCGATCTCCCCCGGTGTCGACGCCGTGCTTAACAACGGCACCCGGCAACTCACCGCCGCCGGGTTCGGCGGCCGCAGCGCGTTCCTGACCTCCCCCACCTTCGGCGGCATCAGCTGGCTGGCCCATTCCACCCTGGAGTCGGGATTGTGGGTGAACAACCAGGCGCGCTACGACCAGTTGACGGCCACTCCCCGGGCGACCCTGATTTCGACGTTCCGCGACGCGGGCTGGCGCACCGTGCTCAACGTGCCGGCCAACACCCGTGACTGGCCCGAGGGGCAGCGCTTCTACGGCCCGGACCGGATTGACGACGCGCGCACCGTCGGCTACCGCGGCCCGCCCTTCGCGTTCGGTGCGCCGCCGGATCAGTACACCCTGGCCCACTTCGCGCGGACCGAGCTGGCCCCCACCGACCGCGCCCCGGTGATGGCCGAGATCGACCTGCTCACCAGCCATTCGCCCTGGGCTCCGCTGCCCGAGCTGGTCGACTGGGCCCGGGTCGGCGACGGCACCGTGTTCACCGGGATGCCCGAGCGCTCGCCGTCGGTGGATCAGGTGTGGGCGAGCGGGGATCGGGTCCGGGCCGCCTACGGCGCCACCATCGAGTACAGCCTGTCCGCGCTGATCTCGTTCGTGCTGACCTACGGCGACGACGACCTGGTCCTGGTGGTGCTCGGCGATCATCAGCCGGCGAGCATCGTCAGCGGCGCCGACGCCGGGCGCGACGTCCCGGTGACGATCATCAGCAAGGACCCCGCCGTGCTCGACGCCATCGCCCCGTGGGGCTGGCAGCCCGGACTGCACCCCGATCCGCAGGCGCCGGTCTGGCGGATGGACGAGTTCGGCGACCGCTTCCTGCGCGCCTTCGCGTAGCCGCGCGGCCGATCCGGGTTAGCCGAGTTTCATCGACCGGCCGATCAGGTCCTTCATGATCTCGGTGGTGCCGGCGTAGATCCGCTGCACCCGGGCATCGGCCCACGCCCGGGCGATCGGGTGCTCGGTCATGTACCCCATGCCGCCGTGCAGCTGCACGCAGGCGTCCAGCACCCGCCACTGCATCTCGGTGGTCCACCATTTGGCCTTGGCCGCGTCGACCGGACCCAGCACGCCCTGGTTGTGCTCGGTCACGCAGCGGTCGACGTACTGCTGGGCGATGTCGATCTCGGTGGCCAGCTCGGCGATCTGGAACCTGATGTGTTGCAGGGCGCCGATCGGCGCCCCGAAGGCGGTGCGGGTGCGGACGTGGTCGATGGTCCGGTCCAGCGCGGTGGCCGCCGCGGCGACCGCCCCGACCGCGACCGACAGCCGCTCCTGGGTCAGGTTGGCGGTGAGCTGGGTGAATCCGGAACCCTCGCCCCCCAACAGGTTTGCCGCCGGCACCCGGGCCCCGGCGAAGGACAGCTCGGCGGTGTCCTGCGCGTGCAGCCCGACCTTGGCCAGCTTGCGTCCCCGCTCGAACCCGGGCGTCCCGCGTTCGACCACGATCAGACTCAGCCCGCGGTGGGCGTGCCCGCCGGTGCGCACCGCGACGATCACCAGGTCGGCGTTGATCCCGTTGGTGATGAACGTCTTCGACCCGTCCAGCACGTAGTGGTCGCCGTCGCGCACCGCCTTGGTGGCGATGCCCGACAGGTCCGACCCGGTGCCCGGTTCGGTCATCGCGACCGCCGTGATCGACGTGCCGGCGACGATCCCCGGCAACCACCGGGCCCGTTGTTCGGGGGTGCCGGTGACGAAGTAGGGCAGGCAGATGTCCGCCTGCAGAGCGGGTCCGAGCACCGCCGGCGCGACCCCCAGCCGGTGCGCCTGCTCCATCAAGATCATGTTGTACCGGAAGTCGCTGATGCCCGCGCCGCCGTACTCCTCCGGCACCCCGAAGCCGAAAACGCCCAGCTCGCCGAGGTCACCGAACAGGCTGCGGGGCACGATTCCGTCGCGCTCCCACTGCTCGTGGTGCGGCACCACGACCCGGGTCAAGCACTCGGTGATCGCCTGCCGGTAGTCGTCATGGTCCTGATCGAAGATCACGCGTCGCATCGAGGACTCCTTTTCCGCCGCCCGTCCCGCTCCCGGCGCGCCGCGACTGTGATGTCATGCCAGGATGCCCGCCCCCGATGCCACGGCCGTGCTGGAGTTGCCCGACGCCGAGGCCTGGGAGCGGTGGCTGTCAGCCAACCACGATCAGGCCCGGGAGGCCTGGCTGAGAATCGCCCGCCGGGGATCCGGGGCGCCGCTGATCGACATCGCCGACGCGCTGGACGTGGCGCTGTGCTGGGGTTGGATCGACGGCCAACGCCGCGCCCACGATGCGACCTCGTTCCGGCAACGCTACTGCCCCCGACGACCACGCAGCGCCTGGTCGCAGGTCAACGTGGGCAAGGTGGAGGTGTTGATCGCCGCCGGCCGGATGCGGCCACCCGGCCTCGCCCAGATCGACGCGGCCAAGGCCGACGGCCGCTGGGCGGCCGCCTACGAGCGCCAGCGCACCGCCGAACCACCACCCGATCTGATCGCCGCCCTCGCCGAGAATCCGCCCGCGCAAAGCGCCTTTGATGCGCTGAGCCGGACCGACCGGTACCTGGTGATCCTGGCCCTGGCCAAGGCCCGCACGCCCGCCGCTCGCGCCCGCACCCTGGCCGCGGCGGTGGCCCGGCTGGCGGCCGCGGCCGACCACGACTGAACCGGATCGGTCAGCGCCGGCTCCACTCGGGCGGGCCGCTGGCCGTCCCGGGCTTTCCGATGCCGATCTGCCGCAAGCCGGTTCCGTCGACGTTGATCACCCAGATCTGGCCGGCATTGTTGCCGGCCGCGTTGGTCCTGTTGCTGAAGAAGGCCAACTGGGTGCCATCGGGTGAGACCGACGGATCGTTGTCGAAAGCCGTACCGTCAGTGATCGGGGTCAGACCGGATCCGTCGGCCTGGACGCGGAGGATCTGCGCTGAGGACTGACCGGAAGCGTCTTCGGTGGCTCGGCGGAAATAGATGGTCTTGCCATCAACGCTCCACACGGGGTCGACATCGTTCGCCCGGGCACCCGGCGAGGTGATCTGCTTGGGCGCCTCACTTCCGTTGACCGGTTGCGTGTAGATGGCGCCGCTCGTGCTCCCGGGGGTCTGCGACGCCCAGTACGCCAAGGTCTTGCCGTCGGGCGAGTACGTCGGATCGTCGAAGGACGGAAACCCGGTGTTGATGGTGCTGCGCAAGGTGCCGTCCACGCTGATCAGCGCAAGGGTGTCCGGATCCTCGCCCCGGCGGCAGGCGACCGCGATCTCCGAGGTGTCCATGGGGTTCCAGGCCGGTCGTTGCGGGTTCGGGCAGAACTCCGAGTCCGCGGCCAGCAGGGATCGGTCGCCACTTCCATCCGCTGCCATCATGCGCAATTCGATGCCGTGATCGCTTGTCTGGGCGTAGACGATGGTGCTCCGGTCGGGAGACATCGTCGGATACTGCGACCCGGGCGAGCCGTCGGTGAGCTTGCCGACGACCATGCCGGTTGTCGTGTCGATCACGGACAGGTCGTTCTTGTCGTCCTCGTTCCGGGTGGCGATCAACTGCGTGTCGGTGAGCGGAGCGGACCGGGGCACGCCAGCGATGGGCGCCGCCGATCTGGAGGTCGTCGCGCTGCTCGACGACGACGAGGCCGAGGCGCTCGCGGATGACGTCGAGGGCGAACTCGATGCGGCAGTGGAGGCCGGGCTCGCACTCGCGCTGGACGTCGCCGTGAGCAGTGACGGCAGGGTCGTCGATGGCACCGCGGCCGTCCCGCCGACGCTTGCACAGGAGGCCAGCGCGAGAGTGGCGACCGCCGCAAGGCTCGCCCTGATCAAGATCGGGCGTGCGCTAGCCCGTCCGTGTGACATGTCGTCATTCTGCCAGCAGGAATGATCTCCCAGCCAGCGTCTTTGGTCTCGATTGGCACCGTGACCTGCGCGATTGCACCGTCGCCGGGTCAGGTCTGCCCCATCGGGCACGCCGAGCGCGCATGGCCGACCGTTCGAGTTGTTGTCCCACGACGGGTGAGGTAGCTTTACCGGGCACTGCCGAGGGGGATGCGCACTTGGGGCGCCTCGCCAGGTTCAATTCCTGGGTCCTCCACCACCGGACAAGGCGCGACCCATTGGGTCGCGCCTTGTCTGCATTTGAAATCGAAACCCGGCCGATGTCGTTTCGCCTTCCTCCGATAACGGGTCGAAAGACTCTGGACACCCCCCGACGGGGTCGGCTATCGGTAGCGAAATCACTGATGAGAGTGGGAGTGTCGGGCTAAACCGGTTCTCTGAATTTACAGCGCGCGCCCTCGTGGTCACCCGGCTAGGGTCGAGATCACGTCCCGCCCGAAAGTGGCGTCATGCGCGAAGGGGGACATTCGTGTCCGCACCGGTGTCGGCTCCGACAGCCACCCGAGTTTCACTCCTGGCCCCGGTCACCGGGGTTCTGGTACCGATCGAGCAGGTACCCGATCCGGTCTTCGCCGGCAAGATGGTCGGCGAGGGCATCTCCATCGACCCGTTGGAGAACATCCTGGTCGCACCGTGTGACGGCGAGGTGGTGCACCTGCATCCCTCCCTGCACGCGCTGACCATCCGCTCGCCGGAGGGTCTGGAGGTGCTCACCCACATCGGGCTGGACACCGTCCGGATGCGCGGCGAGGGCTTCGAGGTCAAGGTCAAGGTCGGCGACCAGGTCAAGGCCGGCGACGAGCTGATCGTCTTCGACCTGGACATGGTGGCCACCCAGGCCAAGAGCCTGCTGACCCAGATGGTCATCGCCAACACCGCCGACATGCTCTCCGGGCTCGAGCCGGAGACCGGCTTCGTCACCGCCGGCCAGAGCGTGGCCGCGGTGGCGATCCTGTCCGCCCCGGCCGCGGCCGAGGAGGGCAAGGCCCCGCGCCAGCCGGGCAAGAAGGTCACCTCGGACGCGATCATCATTCCCAACCCGGTCGGCCTGCACGCCCGGCCGGCGTCGGTGCTGTCCAACCTGGCCGCCCAGTACGAAAGTGACGTCACGCTGCACCGCGGCGAGGACCAGGCCAACGCCAAGAGCGTCATGGCCATCATGGGCATGGAGGTGCGCTTCCGGGACAAGGTCCGGCTCAGCGCCTACGGGGCGGACGCCGACGAAGCGATCAAGGACCTGGCCGAGCAGCTCCGCGTGGGGCTCGGGGAGGAGGGTGCGGTCCCGATCGAGGAGGGCGCCGACGAGGATGCCGAACACGCCGCGCCGGCCCCGGTGGCCGCGGTCGCCCCGGCGCCCCGGCGCCGGTCGGACGATCCGAACGTGCTGCTCGGGGTCTCGGCCTCACCTGGCCTCGGCGTGGGCACCGTGCTGCAGATCCGGCACCAGGACATCGAGGTCGAGGAAAACTCCAACGACCGGCACCGCGAGCGCCGCAAGCTCAACGACGCGATCGATCGTTCCCTGGTGCAGTTGACCGCACTGGAGGACCGGCTGGCCAGCCAGTCCGACGCGGAGAAGGCGGCCATCTTCGCCGCCCACCGGGAGATCCTGCGCGACCCCGAACTGCTCGACCTGGCCAACAGCGGCATCGACAAGGGCAAGACCGCCGGGTACGCCTGGCGGTCGGCCTACACCAATTACGCCGACAAGCTGGCGGCCTTGAAGAACGAGCTGCTGGCCGGGCGGGCCATCGACGTGCGGGACGTCGGGTCCCGGGTGCTGGAGGAGATCACCGGGCAGCGCCGCGAGAAGGCCCTGATCCCGGCCGGTTCCATCCTGATCGCGGAGGACCTGACCCCGTCGGACACGGCCTCGCTGGACCCGTCCGCGGTCGCCGGCTTCTGCACCACCGCCGGTGGGGCGTCCTCGCACGTGGCGATCCTGGCCCGCGCCCTGGACATCCCGGCGGTCGCCGGCATCGAGCCGCGTGCTCTGGACATTCCCGAGGGCACGCGGGTCATCCTCGACGGCGCCAAGGGCACCCTGCGCCAGAACGTCACCGAGGACGAGGTCGAACGGATCCGTCAGCGCCAGGAGCGTCAGGCGCAGCGGCGGGCCATCGAACTCGAGCACGCGGACGAGCCGGCGACCACCACCGACGGCCATCACGTGGAGATCGTGGCCAACATCGGCAGCCTGGATGACGCCCAGGCGGCCATGACCAAGGGCGCCGAGGGGGTCGGCCTGCTGCGCTCGGAGTTCGTCTTCATGGACCGGCGCAGCGCACCGACCGAGGACGAGCAGGCCCAGATCTACACCGACATCGCCAAGGCGCTCAAGCCGGGGCAGCCGTTGGTGATCCGGACCCTGGACGTCGGCGGCGACAAGCCGCTGCCCTACCTGCCGATCGCGCCCGAGGAGAACCCGTTCCTGGGTCAGCGGGGCATCCGGGTCGGGCTGGACCGGCCGGAGATCCTGCGCACCCAGATCCGGGCGATCCTGCGCGCGGCGGACGCCGGCGCCAAGATCAACGTGATGTTCCCGATGATCTCCACCATCGAGGACTTCCGGCTGGCCAAGGCGATCTTCGAAGAAGAGCGCAATGCGATGGGCGTGCTGCCGATGCCCGTCGGGATCATGTGCGAGGTCCCGTCCACCGCGGTGATGGCCCATCAGTTCGCCGCCGAGGTCGACTTCTTCTCGGTCGGCACCAACGACCTGACCCAGTACACCCTGGCGATGGATCGTGGTCATCCCAAGCTCGCGCCGCAGGTCGACGCGCTCAACCCGGCCGTGCTCGGGCTCATCGCCGAGTGCGTGCGCGGTGCGCACGCGGCCGGCCGCTGGGTCGGGGTGTGCGGCGGCGCGGCCTCCGACATCCAGGCCGTGCCGTTGCTGGTCGGTATCGGCGTCGACGAACTGAGCGTCAGCGTGCCGGCCATCCCGTCGGTCAAGGCCCTGATCCGGTCGCTGTCGCTGGAACGCTGCCAGGAACTGGCCGCGCAGGCGCTGGGTGCGGACTCGGCCGAGGCCGTCCGCGCGCTGGTCCCGCTCGACAACGACTGACCAACCCGTCCCGATCACCCGTCCGCGCCACGCGGCAGAAGGACCTCAGATGACGACCACGTTGGAAAAGACTCCGGCGGCCGAACCGGCCGCGCCGGCCCCGAACAAACTCAAGGAAATCTGGAGCAACTTCTTCGGCTTCCTGCAGAAGCTGGGCAAGTCGCTGATGCTGCCCGTCGCCGTGCTGCCGGTCGCCGGGATCCTGCTCGGCGTCGGCGGTGCCTTCCTGGGCAACTACAACCAGCAGGCCATCAACGCCGGCTACTGCAGCGCTCCGGGCGGGATCACCATCTCCGGTGACGCGGCCGCCTGCCTGGCGTTGCCCTCGGACACCGTCGTCGGCGATCCGGTCGCCGCCGGCATCCTGGCCGAACCGCTGTACGTGTTCCTGAAGATCCTGCAGGGCGCCGGCGACCCGGTCTTCGGCGCGCTCGGCCTGATCTTCGCGGTCGGTGTGGCGCTGGGCATCTCCAAGAACGACGGCGTCTCCGCGCTGGCCGCCACCGTCGGCTACCTGGTCATGACGGCCACCATCGGTGTCGTCGCCCAGGCCCGCGGGATCGACACCAAGGCCGTGCTGGGCCTGCAGACGCTGGACACCGGCGTGTTCGGCGGCATCATCATCGGCATCATCGCCGGGTACCTGTTCAACCGGTTCTATCGCATCAGCCTGCCGCCCTATCTGGGCTTCTTCGCCGGTAAGCGTTTCGTGCCCATCGTCACCGCCTTCGCCGCCATCGCGCTCGGCGTGGTGCTGGCCTTCCTGTGGCCGCCGATCGGCAACTTCATCGAGAACACCGCCAACGAGGTGATCAGCGCCAACGCCCCGGTCGCGGTGTTCGTCTACGCGCTGGTGGAACGCGCGCTGCTGCCGTTCGGTCTGCACCACATCTGGAACGCGCCGTTCTTCTACGTGGTCAACATCGGCGGGTGGAGCAACTGCGAAGGCATCCTGACCTGCTTCCTGCGCGGGCATCCCGAGTCCGGCATCTTCGGCGGTGGCTTCCTGGGCAAGATGTTCGGGCTGTGCGGCGCGGCGCTGGCGATCTACGTGACCGCCAAGCCGGAGAACAAGGTCAAGATCGGCTCGATCATGCTGGCCGCGGCGCTGACCACGTTCCTGACCGGGATCACCGAGCCGCTGGAGTTCGCCTTCCTGTTCGTCGCGCCGCTGCTGTACGTGGCGCACGCCCTGATGTACGCCTCCGGCTTCACCGTGATGTACCTGCTCGGCGGCCGGCTCGGATACACGTTCTCCCAGGGCGGCATCGACTACGTGCTGTTCTATGCCAACGGCATCAAACCCTGGCTGGTGCTGGTCATCGGGCCGATCTGGTTCGTCCTGTACTTCGCCGTGTTCTACGGGTTGATCAAGCTGCTCAACATGAAGACCCCGGGCCGCGAGGAGGCCGAGGTCGACGTCGGCGAGGCGGCCGCGGACGGGGCCAACCGGTTCTCCCAGCAGCTCGTGCTGGCCTTCGGCGGGCGCAGCAACATCACCGACCTGGACGCCTGCATCACCCGGCTGCGCGTCGGCGTGGTCGACATCAACAAGGCCAGCCAGAGCAAGCTGCGGGCGTTGGGTGCCGCGGGTGTGCTCATCGTCGGCAACAACATGCAGGCGATCTTCGGGACCCGGTCGGAGAACCTGAAGACCGACATCGAGGAGTACCTCAAGATCGCCGGCGACGAGGCCGAACTCGGCGACGACCAGATCGAGGAAGTCGTCTACGACGAACCCGGCACCAAGCCCAAGCTGCGCGACCCCTTGGCGGCGGAGAAGTCGCGGGACTTCATCGCCGGCCTGGGCGGCCGGGACAACATCAGCAAGGTCGAGGCGGCGGCCGAGACCCGGCTGCGGGTCAAGGTCAAGGACGGCTCCAAGGTCGACGAGGCGGCCCTGGCCAACAGCGGCATCGCCGGGGTGGTCAAGGTCGGCGACGGCCTCTACCACCTGATCGCCGGGGCCAACGCCGACCAGTACGCGGCCGAGATGCGCGGCCAGCTCGTGTCGGTACCTGCCTGACAGGCAATTGGCAGATTTCTCCCATGCCCCGCCCGGTGTGAGCCTTCACCGGGCGGGGCACTGTCGTTCGTGAGCGGGCCTACGGTGCCCGCTCACGACGAAGGGAGCCGACAATGGGTTTGGACGACAAGATCGCCAACAAGGGTCAGGACCTGGGCGGCAAGGTCAAGGAGGGCGCCGGCAAGGCGACCGGTGACCGTGACCTGGAAGCCGAAGGCAAGGGCGACCAGGCGGCTGCCGGCATCAAGCAGGCCGGCGAGAAGATCAAGGACGCGGTGAAGAACGTCATCAACTGACGTAGCCCACACCGCACGACGGCAAGCGGGCGGGTCCCACCTGGTGGTGGGACCCGCCCGCTTCTCGTTCTTCGTGATCTATCGCAGTCGCGGCGCGGCCGATCAGGGGCGGTTGCGGCCCCGGCGCAGGCGCTCGACCAGCATCATCGAGGGGTAGATGCGGCGCTTGGTGCGCCCGTTGCGACTGAACTTGATCTTGGTCAGCGGCATGCCGTGCACCGGCGACAGCGCGCCCTCCGTGGCGCCGAGATGCTCGACCCGGTCAAGGGTGATCGTCTCGTCGTCCAGCCGGATCATCGTCCCGGTGCTCACCGCGGACAGCTCGGTCATCGTGGTGCTGGCTTCGTCGTTCCTTTCGTGTGTGTTCATGCTGATAAGACGCCGACCCCGGCCTGCTGTTGCGGCCGTGGGCCGGAAAGTGGGGGACCTCACCACGCGGTCACCACCGGGCCGGGCAACGGGTTCGCTCAGGACAGGCAGGCCGACGGGGAGACGGCCGCCGCCGTGGCTGGCGGGTCGCCGTCGGCCGCGCAGCCGAGCACCGCGTACCGGTCGCCGCTCCAGGTGTAGAGCATCCAGACGGCCGACCCGTCGCCCTGATCCTGCACCGCGATCGCCAGTTCGCCGTCCAGATCGACGACCGCCGAACGCTCCGTGGCCGACGGGAACGCGTCGTCGCCGGAGACGTCCCGCCAGGCCCCGGAGTCGGTCAGTTCGAACGCGGACAGGATGGCCCGCCCGTCACCTTGCCGGCCGGTCACCACGCAGCGGCCCTGGGCGCACGGCAGCACGCCGCTGTCCGGCGTCGTGAACGCCGCCCCGTAGGGCACCCCGATGACCCCGGCCACCTGACCGTCCCCGCCGACCGAGAGCAGGATGCCTCGCCCGGATCCCGTGCTGACCAGGGCCGCCGACCGGCCGCCGGCCACATCGCGATGGGTGGCCAGCACGGTGCAGCCGTCACAGTTGGCCAGCGAGACGTTCAGGCCCTGACCGCTGGGCGCCGGCGCCGGCGCCGGATTGGCCGCCGTCGCGGCGGCGGTCGTCTCGGGGGCGGGCCCGGCGGTGTCCGTCTCAGCGGCCGGGACCTGGGCGGTCTCGGCGGCCGGCTCGGGTGTACTCGACGCGGTCACCGTGTCGGTCGTCGGCGCGACGGTTACCGGCGCCGTGCCCTGGCTGCTCAGCACCAGCTCGGGGACGGTAACCACCACCGTCGGCCCGGTCACCGACGGCCGGGTGACCGGCGCGGACGAGCCCACCGGACTGGTGTCGGAGGTGGCCAGAGTGCCGCTCGCGCATGATGCGAGCAGCACCCCGGTGGCGGCCAGCAGGCCGGCGAGCCGGTGGGCCCGACCGGTCCGCGGGCGTGGCGAAACCGTGCTCACCCGGTGGATCCCCTTCCCGCAGCTGATCGGTTGGCCGATTCCTGGGCCACCCGGATGAACTCGTCGAAGCCGGCCGGGTCGGCCAACGCGTCCCGGGACACGGCCGTGTCGACCGCCATGCCGCCCAGGATCCGCTTGACCGGCACCTCGCACTTCTTGCCGTTCAGGGTGCGCGGCACGGCCGGCACCGCCACCACCGCTCCGGGCACGTGCCGGGGCGAGAGTTCCTGCCGGATCAGCTTCTTCACCGAACCGGTGACGGCGACCGGGTCGGCGTCGGGGGCCAGCACCACGAACAGCAGCAGATCACCCTCCCCGGCCGCGGTCGAGGTGTCCACCACCAACGAGTCGGCGACCTCGTGCAGCGATTCGACCACCCGGTAGAACTCGGCGGTGCCCATCCGCACGCCGCCGCGGTTGAGCGTGGCGTCGGACCGGCCCTCGATCACGCAGGACCCCCGCGAGGTGATCCGGATCCAGTCCCCGTGCCGCCACACCCCCGGGTAGTCGTCGAAATACGAGTCGCGCAGCCGGCTTCCGTCCTCGTCGCCCCAGAAGAACACCGGCATCGACGGCATCGGCGCGGTGATCACCAGTTCGCCGACCTCGTCGATCAGCGGCTCACCGGTCGGCGAGTACGACTCGACCTTGGCGCCCAGGGCCCGGCAGGAGATCTCGCCCATCCACACCGGCACGGTCGGCGCGCCGCCCACCACTCCGGTGCACACGTCGGTGCCGCCGGAGAAGGAGGCGATCTGGATGTCCGCCCCGACCTCGTCCCGGATCCACCGGAAACCGCTGGTGGACAACGGCGATCCGGTCGAGCCGATGGCGGTGACGCTGGACAGGTCCAGCTCGGCGGCCGGGCGCAGACCGGCCTTCTGGCTGGCCGCGACGAACGGCGCGGACGTGCCGAACAGGGTGACCCGGTGCTTCTCGGCCAGCCGCCAGAGCGTCATCAGGTCGGGGTGCCCGGGGCTGCCGTCGTAGAGGATGACGGTGGCGTCGACCAGCAGCCCGCCGATCAGGAAGTTCCACATCATCCAGCCCGTGGTGGTGAACCACAGGAAGCGATCGCCCCGACCCAGGTCCCAGTGCAGCCGCAACGATTTGAGGTGCTCGACCAGGATCCCGCCGACCGAGTGCACGATCGGCTTGGGCAGGCCGGTGGTGCCGGAGGAGTACAGCACCCACAGCGGCGCGTCGAACGGCACCGGGGTGAAGGTCTGCTCGGCCGCCTGCGCGGTGAGCTCGTCCCAGCCGATCATGCCGGCGGGCACGTCGGTGCCCAGCGCCGGCACGTGCACCGCCCCGGCCAGCGACGGCAACGCCTCGCGCAGCTTGGTCACCGTCTCGGCGACCGGGAAGGCCTTGCCGCCGTAGCGGTACCCGTCCACGGCGATCAGCACGGTCGGCGAGATCTGGGTGAACCGGTCGATCACCGACGGGGCACCGAAGTCCGGCGAGCAGGACGACCACACGGCGCCGAGCGCGGCGGTGGCCAGGAAGCCGACCAGGGCGTGCACTGTATTCGGCACCAGGGCGACGACCCGATCGCCTTGACCGACCCCGAGCCGGCGCAGGCCGGCCTGGACCGCACCGACCTGCCGGCGCAGGTCGGCCCGGGTCAGCTGCTGCTCGCTGCCGTCCTCGGCGACCGCGATGATCGCCGGCTCCCCGGCCACCGGTTCGGCCGGCTCGGCCAGCGCGTGCTCGGCGTAGTTCAGGGTGCCGCCCGGGAACCAGCGAGCCCCGGGCATCGACACGTCAGGAAGCACCTCGGTGGGCTGCTCGTGCCACCGGACCTGGAAGTAGTCGGCGATCGCCCCCCAGAAATCGGCCGGCTCGCCGGTCGAGTAGTCCCAGAGGGCGGCGTAGTCGTCGAAGGTCCGGCCGGTCCGGTCGCTGACGAAATCGGCGAAGTCGGTGATGGCCGCGCGGGCGATCCGCTCCTTGCTCGGCGACCACAACACCTCAGGAACCACATCGTTTCCAGTCATTCGTCGTTCCTACCTGGTGACATCCACTGATCGGTATATCTGTCCGGCACACCTATCCGCGGATCGAGTGTGCGCGAGCTCCACGGCGGTGGTCCGCCACCGTGCGGCCTCACCGTAGCCCGGCGGGCGGCTATGGTCGTGGACGCCAGCCCGGCGCCGGAGCCGGCGTGGTCCTGACGGTGGAGGTTCGAAGCGGTGACGGTGCGGATCCGATCGGCGTTGGACACCCTGCCCGCCTACGCCCCGGGCCGCTCGGTGCCCGGCGCGATCAAGCTGGCCTCCAACGAGCTGGCCTTCCCCACCCTGCCGGCCGTCGCCCAGGCCATCGCCGACGCCGCGGTGCACGAATCGAGCGGCATCAACCGGTACCCGGACAACGGCGCGGCCCGGCTGGTGACCGCGCTGGCCGCGCTGACCGGCGCCCCGGAGTCGCACATCGTGACCGGCTGCGGGTCGGTGGCCCTGTGCCAGCAACTGGTCCAGGCCACCGCGGAGGCCGGCGACGAGGTGCTGTTCGGCTGGCGCTCGTTCGAGGCCTATCCGATCGTCACCCAGATCACCGGGGCCACCGCGGTCCGGGTGCCGGTCACCGCCGGCCACGAGCTGGACCTGGCGGCGATGGCCGACGCGATCACCCCGGCCACCCGGCTGATCTTCATCTGCACCCCGAACAACCCGACCGGCACCACCGTCCGCGCCGCCGACCTGATCGCCTTCCTGGATCGGGTGCCCGAGCACGTCCTGGTCACCATCGACGAGGCCTACACCGAGTTCGACGACGCCGACGACTCCCCCGACGGCCTGGCCGAGGCGACCAGCCGGCCCAACGTGGTCACCCTGCGCACCCTGTCCAAGGCCTACGGCCTGGCCGGGCTGCGCGTCGGCTACGCGGTGGCCGACCCGGCCGTCGTCACCGCCCTGCGCAAGGTGGCCATCCCGTTCGCGCTGAACTCGCTGGCCCAGGCGGCGGCGTTGGCCGCCCTCGGTGCCCGCGCCGAGCTGGCCCCGCGGTGGCAGCAGGTCGTCGCCGAACGCACCCGGGTGCACGCGGCGCTGCGCGAGCTGGGCTACGAGGTCCCGGTGTCCCGGGCCAACTTCGTCTGGCTGCCGCTGCGGGAGCGCTCGGCTGAGTTCGCCGCGCACAGCGAGCAGCACAAGGTCATCGTCCGGGCCTTTGCGGACGCCTCCGGTGGAGTCCGGGTGTCCATCGGCGCCCCGCACGAGAACGACGCCTTCCTGGCGGCGGCCGCCGCCTTCCCCCGCTGACCCGCACCGCCGGGGGCTCGCGCAGCTGGCGGCGGCCCTGGACCGGGCGGCCCGGACTCCGCGAGTCGGCCGGGCCCGGCAGGCGATGGCGTTCGCCGACGGGCGGTCCGAAAGCGTCGGCGAATCGCGGAGCCGGGTGGCCATCGCCCGGGCCGGCCTACCGGCGCCCGACCTGCAGGTCGAGTTGTATTCGGCCGCCGACGGCCGGTTCCTGGGCCGTTCGGACTTCGGGTGGCGCGAGCAACGCACGGTCGGCGAGTTCGACGGCCGGATCAAGTACGGCCGGCTGGTCCCATCCGGCCGGCAGCCCGGGGATGTGGTGTTCCAGGAGAAGCGCCGGGAGGACCTCATCCGCGGCGAGGGCATCACCGTGGTGCGCTGGACCTGGGCCGAGCTCGACGACGGCACCGCAACCGACCGGATCCGGCGGGCGCTGCACCTGGTCTGATCCACCCCGCGCCCCTGTTGCGCGGTGGGCCAGGGGCGAGCAGCCGCCGGATGTCAGACGGCCAGCAGCCGCCAGAGGGCGATGAGGCCGAAGACCACGATGCAGCCCCGCAGCACGACCGGGGAGAGCCGGCGGCCGTAGTGGGCGCCGACGAAACCACCGATCAGCGAACCGACAGCGATCAGCGCCACTGCGCCCCAGGCGATGCGGTCGAAGCCGACGATGATGTACGTCGTCGCGGCCACCGTGTTGACCACCAGGGTGAGCAGGTTCTTGGCTGCGTTCATCCGCTGCATGGTCTCGGGCAGCAGCACCCCCATCACGCCGACCAGCAGGATGCCCTGGGCGGCGGCGAAATAGCCCCCGTAGATGCCGACCAGGAACGTGGCGATGATCAGGGCGACGAACCGGCCGCGGGTGACGGTGTCGTGGTCGCGGCCGGCCGCTTCGGCTCGCCGACGGATGGTCGCCTGCAGCCGGGGCTGCACCACGACCAGCACCAGGGCGATCACCAGCAACACCGGGACGATCTTCTTGAACGTCGCCTCCGGCAGGTGCAGCAGCAGCCAGGCCCCCACCAGCGCGCCCAGGAACGAGGCCGGGATCTGCCATTTGAGCCGCGGGCCCTGGCCCTGCAGCTCCCGCCGGTAGCCGAAGGTGCCGGAGGCGCTGCCGGGCACCAGGCCGATCGCGTTGGACATGGTGGCCACCACCGGCGGGTAACCGAACGCGACCAGCGTCGGGAAGGTGACCAGCGTGCCGGAACCGACGACCGCATTGATCGTGCCGGCACCGACCCCGGCCAGGAAGATGGCGATGATCTCGACGGCGCTCACCCGGACACCCTACGGGCGAGGTCGTACCCGGCCGGGGCCACCTGGGCGGCGCCGGCCGGGCACCCGGGTCCGGGGGTCAGCTCGGGTGAACGACCGCCGCCGTGCCGTAGGCGATGACCTCGGCCAGGTTCTCGGCGACGTCGGAGGAGTCGAAGCGGACCCCGAGCACCGCGTTGCCACCCAGTTGCTGCGCGTGCGCGGCCATCCGCTCCATGGCGGTCTGCCGGGCCGAGTCGACGACCTCGGTGTACTGCGGCACCTCGCCGGCCTTGAGCGAGCGGAACCCGCCGGTGAAGCCCTTGGCGAAGCCGACGCTGCGGACCACCAGGCCCCAGCAGATGCCCAAGTTCCGATCGATGGTGTACCCGGGCAGGTCGAACGTGGTGGAGCAGGGCAAGGTGACCGGTGCACTGCCTTCCATGGCAATCCCCCTTCGTCGTCGGGGCCGCACCCCGCCGCCCCGTCCGCTGATGATCATCGGGCAGACTCCCGGCCCCGGCAACGCGCGCGGCCCGCGAACCCTGCGTACCGTCGTCGGTGTGTCGGCGAGTCCCTCGAACCCGCTGGACGAACTCGTCCATGACCTGATCCTTCGCGTCCCGGACCCGCTGTCCTTGGTGCCCGGCCCGTGGCCGGTGCCGACCGGGCAGCCTGGCGTCGGCGATGAGGCGCTGCGGGCGTTGCTGGCCGACGACTGGGCCGGCACCCGGATGAGCGCGGCCAAGATGTCCCGGTTGATCGACAGCCAGCTGGTGAGCCGGCACCGCGAGCTGGAGGCCGACCATCCGGACGCCCGCGACCTGGGCATCTGCCGGCAGGGGCAGACCGTCGGCCGGTTGCTGCTCGACCTGGACACCGAACTGCCGAGCGCTCGGCCACCCGTCGTGCTGGTCGACATCGCCCTGCACCCCGACCACCGGCGCTCCGGCATCGGCAGCACGGTGGCTCGAGCGCTGCTGGACACGGCCGCGCAGCATCAGCGGTCGGTGCACGCCACCGGCGTCTACGGCTCGTCGGCGCTGGGCTGGCTGCTGCGGCTCGGGCTGGTCGACGTCGGCGGCGACGCGCTGTACCGGCAGCTGGTCTGGCCCGGTCCGTGACACCGATGGCGGAGGCGGAGGGATTCGAACCCCCGAGGCTTTGACACCTGGCCGCTTTCAAGGCGGCTTCCTTCGGCCACTCGGACACGCCTCCGCGCGGGAGTCTACTGGCCGGCCGTCGCCCCTTCGCTGTGTGGATCGGAGTGCGGATAGCTGTCCGGATCGGGGCGCGCATCGTGATCTGATGAGGCCCCGGAACGGGTACTTCGCACATGAGCGTGCCGGCGTGGGACCCAGCCGCGACGACGCCGGCGACGAAGGACCCCAGAACGCTCGCCCCCAGTCCCCCTCGGGGACGCCAGGGGCGCCGCGATCAGACCCGAGAGGACCATCACCGATGACTGCCGACGCCACGTCCGCCCGGCCCACCGTGGCCGTGATCGGCTCCGGGGTGGCCGGACTGACCGCCGCCTACCTGCTCCAACGCCGCTACGACGTGCGCCTGTTCGAGGCCGACGAACGCCTCGGCGGCCACGCCCACACCCATGAGGTCGCCCTGACCCACGGTCAGGTGGTCGGGCTGGATTCCGGGTTCCTGGTGCACAACGACCGGACCTACCCGAACCTGCTGCGGCTGTTCGACGAGCTGGGGGTGGCCACGCAGGACTCGGACATGTCGATGAGCGTGCGCTGCGACGGCTGCGGACTCGAATACGCGGGGGCCAAGGGCCTGTCCGGGTTGTTCGCCCGGCAGAGTTCGCTGGCTCGGCCGCGCTACCTGGCCATGCTGGCCCAGGTCAAGTACTTCCACCGGCGGGCCCGGGCCGTGCTGGACAGCGGCGACGACACCCTCACCCTGGACGAATTCCTCACCCGGGGCCGGTTCACCGACTACTTCGCCCACCACTTCATGCTGCCGATGGTCGCGGCCGTCTGGTCCTGCGGGTACGACGGCGCCCGGGCCTACCCGGCCCGCTACCTGTTCACCTTCCTGGACAACCACGGCGCGTTGAGCGTCACTGGCTCGCCGCAGTGGCGGACGGTGGTCGGCGGCTCCAAGACCTACGTCGAGCGGGTGGCCAAGGACCTGTCGGCGGTGCACACCGCGACCCCGGTCCGGTCGGTGCTCCGGCGCCCCGACGGCATCGAGATCCGGGACGACGCCGACACGGTGCACCGGGTCGATCACGCCGTGCTGGCCGGGCACCCGGACCAGACGCTGGCCATGCTGGCCGAGCCCACCCGGGACGAGGCGCGGCTGCTCGGCGCGTTCGAGTACCTGCCGAGCACCGCGATGCTGCACACGGACGCCTCCGTGCTGCCGCGCGCGCCGAAGGCCCGCGCCTCCTGGAACTACCGGATGGCGCAGTGCCACGCGGAGCCGGACCGGGTCAAGATCAGTTACGACATCAGCCGGCTGCAGCGGATCACCGACGAGCGCACCTACGTGGTCACCCTCAACGACGATCCCGACGCGCCCGGGGCGGTCGACCCCGGGTCCGTGCTGGCCCGGATGAACTACGCCCACCCCACTTACACCCGGGCCTCGGTCGCCGCCCAGCGCGAACTGCCGCAGCTCAACACCGACCGGCTGGCCTTCGCCGGCGCCTGGCAGGGCTGGGGCTTCCACGAGGACGGGTGCCTGTCCGGTGTCCGCGCGGCCGCGTCGTTGGGCGTGCAGTGGTGACGGTGCCGTCCGCCCGCGCCGATCGTCGTCGCAGTCCGACCCGGCTGGCGGCGCGGATCTACGACGCCCGCACCACCCACCGGCGGACGGTGGCCGCCCCGGCGCAGGTGGACCGCCGCTTCGACTACCGCACCTGTTACTGGCTCATCGACCTGGACGAGCCGCCCGTGCTGCCCGGTGTCCTGCGCCGGCTGGTCCGGTTCGAGGCCCGGGACCACCTCGGCGATCCGGCCGCGACGATCGCCACGAACGCCCGGGCGCGGCTGGCCGAGCACGACCTGGCCGCCGACCGGATCCTGCTGCTGACCTGCCCACGCACGTTCGGGCACGTGTTCAACCCGCTGTCGGTCTATTACTGCCTACGCCGCCAGGACGCCGGCGAGGAGCTCGTCGCGGTGATCGCCGAGGTGCACAACACCTACGGCGGCCGGCACACCTACCTGCTGCGGCCGGACCAGGCCGGTGCCGACGAGGTGGACAAGCAGTTCTACGTCTCACCGTTCCTGCCCATGGGCGGCAGCTACACCATGCGCACCCCCCTGCCGGAGGAACGGTTGGCGGTGTCGATCACCCTGCACCAGGACGGGGCGACGCCGTTCGTGGCCACCCTGACCGGTCCCGGCCGGCCGCTGACCCCGGCATCCGCCGTCCGCGCGGTGCTGCGCTGGCCCGTGCTCACCCTGCGCACCAGTGCGCTGATCCGCTGGCAGGGCATCCGGTTGTGGCTGCGCCGGGTGCCCGTGCAACCCCGGCCGGCCGACGCCGCCGCGGACGAGCGGGGTCGCTGACCCGGTCTCGAGCCGGGGTCAGCCGCCCAGCAGCTGCGCCTGCAGGGTGTCGGCCAGCCAGTGCTCGAACCGGTCCGGGGTCCACCCCTGATCGACGACGAGCTCCTGGTAGACGCCCGCGGCGGCGAAGGCGCGGAAGACCGCCTGCGCGTCGGCCAGCGGGACGACGAGCCGCTCACCCACCGACGCGATCATCGCGTCCATCACCTGATTGCGGCCGGCCAGCTTGGCCCGCAACAACTCTCGGGTCTGCGGGCCCTCGTCCATGGCACCCTCGAAGATGGTCACCACGTCGAAGCCGGCGGCGTACAGGTGCGTCAACCAGCCCGCGGCGCCGCGCAGCCGGCGTACCGGATCGGGATCGGCCAGCACTTGCTGGGCCCGTTCCCGGGCCTGGGCCTGCTCGAGCCACTGCTCGCAGACCAGGGACAGGATGTCGCGCTTGGTGCCGAACGCCGAGTAGACGGTACGCACGGCCACCCCGGCCTCGGTGGCGATCGCATCGATGCTCGTGGACCCGTAGCCGTGGGCGGTGAACAGGCGCCGGGCCGCCTCGGCGATCCGCACCCGGGTCGCGGCCGCCTGTTCCTGGCGGTACGTCGACCGGGTCTTGACGGGTGGGGCCACAGCGCGCAGAATAGCAGTGCAGTCGATGCAGTATAACTGCATTCGAAGTACTGCTACTGCATCGAAGAGGAGAGTCATGGCCACCACTGCTGCCCTCGACGTCCTGCGTCGGATGTTCGACGAGGGCTTCGCCACCGGAAATGACGCGATCGTCGACGAGCTCTGCTCGCCGGACCTGGTCGAGCACCAATTCGGGTTGACCGGCTCCGGGCCGGCTGCCCTTGCCTCGGTCAAGGCGGCCATCCGGGACGTGCACCGGGCCATGCCCGGCCTGCGGTTCGACATCGAGGACTCGGCGGAGTCCGGCGATCGCGTCTGGGTCCGGGTGCACGGTCGGGGCCGGGCGACCGGCCCGTTCTTCGGGCCGCCGAGCGGCCGCCCGGTCGACTTCACGGTGTTCGACCTCGCGCGCGTCGTCGACGGCCGGATCGTCGAGCACTGGGGCGTCCCGGATCGATTGGCCATCCTGGCCCAGACGGGCGTCCTGGACCGGCTCGCCGCCCCCCCGCTGGCCGGCCCCTGATCGAATCGGCCCCGGTCAGCCCCGGTGCCGCCCCCGGTGACGAGCCGGCCGCGCGAGCAGGGCAGCGAGCGCCGGGAGCAGGGTCAGCCGGACCACCAGCGCGTCCACCAGGACTGCGAGCACCACCAGCGCCGCGGCCGGCACCGAGCCCGCCGCCAGCAGGTCACCACCGACCAGCACCGCGACCATCAGTGCCGTCAGCCCCACCGCCCGGCCGGCGCCGTGGTCGGTTCGAACGACGGCCGCGCGGGCCGCCTGCTCGGACACCAGCGCCAGCAGCAGGGCCAGCCCGACGGCCGCCCACCACAGATCGGCCCCGAGTCCACCACCATCGTGGATGAAGACCCCCGAGAACGTCCCCAGGGCCAGCCAGGTCGACAGTCCGATCGACAGCACCGATCCGGCGGCGACGGCCAGCCCGATCGACGGAGGTCCGCTCGTCACCGCCAGCAGGACCAGCAGCACCGGTCCGATGATCAGCAGGTAGCGCCACGCTGCGCCCGCCCGCGCGTCCGCGACGTCGATGGCCACCGCAGTCGCGCCGGTGACTTCGACGCTTGCGCCGGCCACCCCGGCCGGATCGGCCCGCAGCCGTAGCAGCAGGTCCCGGGTAGCCGGATCGGTGGGCCCGGTGCGGGGCAACACGGTGACCACCCCCAGGGTCCCGTCGGCCGCGGTGCGGCCGGGCGCGGCCAGCGCGACCCCGGCCGCCTGCCGGGCCTGCGCCGCCACCGCGGTGAGCGCCCCGGTCAGTTCGGCCGGACGATCGACCTCGACGATCAGCAGCAGCGGCCCGGCCGCTCCGGGACCGAACTCGGCGGCCAGCCGGGCCTGCGCCGGGTCCGCCGGCGGGCCGAACCGGACACCCAGCAACGGCATCAGCGCCAGGACACCCACGACCCCGAGCCCGCCGAGGATCGCCCGCAGCGGGTATCCGGTGACCGCGCGAGCCCATCGCCCCGGCCCGGCCTCGGGGGCCGCCGGCGGCTCTCCGGTCAGGCCCATCACGGCCGGCGCCAGGGTCAGGATCGCCAGCAGGGCGCCGGCGGTCGCCAGCGCCAGCGCGGCACCGGCCGCGGCCCAGGCACCGACCCCGGTCACCGCCAGCCCGGCGGTCGCCACGACCGCCAGCGCGCCGCCACCGGCCACCGCCCGCCGGCTGCCCCGGTGACTGCCCGGGTGACTGTGCCGCAGCACCGCTGCGGCACTGCCGACCGCCACCCCCAACCCGCCGGCGACCGCCGCGCTGCCCCAACCGCTGCCCCAACCGCTGCCCGAGCCGGCCAGTCCGAGCAGGATCGCCACCGCGACGCCCACCCCGGCGCCGACGAGGGCGGTGCCCAGGGCCAGCGCAGCCCCGCCCCACGACCGCAGGATCAGCCGCGCGAGCAGCCCGGCCAGCCCGATCGCGACCACCAGCGCGAGCAACGCGGCCGCGCCGGATCGATCCGCCGGCGCCCGCAGCACCCCGCCCACCTCCACCTGCGAGCCGTCGTCCCGGGCGGCCGTGGCCACGGTCGCCACCGCGGGACGGGCGTCGAGGACGGCCGATGCGGCCACTGCGACCGGGACGAAGGCGGTCCGCCGATCCGCCGCCACGGTCCCCCCGACGGCCGGATCGACCACCGCGGTCACCCCCGGCACGTCCCGCAGCTGGTCGACCAGGGTGCGCAGCGCGCCGGCGACGGCCGGATCGTCGACGGTCCGGCCCGCGGGGGCGACGACCACCACCCACCCGGTCGGGTCGGCGGCACCGGGGATCCGCTGTCCGAGCCGGTCGAGCGCGGCCTGCGCCCGGGTCGGCGGGGACACCGGGTCGGTCGAGTCGCCGAACGGGCCGACGACCGGTCCGAGCAGGCAGGCGGCCACGCCCAGCCCGACCAGCAGCAGGCCCCAGACCGCCGCGGTCGTCGCCCGGCCGAACCGCGTCGCCACCGGATGAGGGTAGGACGATCCGGGCCGGCCGGTTCGCCCGGACTTACAGTGGGCACCTGTCGCCCGTACGACCCACCAGGACAACCGGGAGTCACCGATGAAGTTCAACCCCAATGCCCGGCTGGACACCTCGCAGGTCCAGGACCGGCGGGGCGGCGGCTCCTCCCGCGGCGGCCTGTCCGGCGGGGGCTTTCCCGGCGGGCGGGGCGGTCTTGCGGTCGGCGGTGGCGGCCTGGGCCTGCTGGTGCTGGTGGCCGTCGTGCTGTTCAACATGCTCGGCGGCGGGGGTGGGTCGACCGGCAGCACCGGCCTGCTGGAAGGTGCCTCCGGCAATGCGACGGTGGACAACGGCCAGCTGGCCCAGCAGTGCCAGACCGGGGCGGACGCCAACGCCAACGCCGACTGCACCGCGGTCGCCGTCATCAACTCGGTGCAGGACTACTGGGCCGACGCCCTGGCGGCATCCGGCGGCACCTACCAGGAGGCGGACACCGTCTTCTACACCGGCTCCACCCGCACCGCCTGCGGCCAGGGCAGCGCCGGCATGGGCCCGTTCTACTGCCCGGCCGACCAGCTGGTCTACATCGACCTGAGCTTCTGGAAGGACCTGCGCACCACCTTCGGCGCCAACGACGCGCCGTTCACCCAGGCCTACGTGCTGGCCCACGAGTACGGCCACCACGTGCAGAACCTGCTGGGCACCAGCAGCCGGGTCGGCTCGGCCACCGGTGCGACGTCCGGCTCGGTCCGGCTGGAGCTGCAGGCCGACTGCTACGCC
The DNA here is from genome assembly GCF_000024365.1 of Nakamurella multipartita DSM 44233. Classification (NCBI taxonomy): domain Bacteria; kingdom Bacillati; phylum Actinomycetota; class Actinomycetes; order Nakamurellales; family Nakamurellaceae; genus Nakamurella; species Nakamurella multipartita. Next base: position 326,497 of record NC_013235.1, on the reverse strand, counting down.
GGGGTCTGGGCCAACCACGCCACCACGGTGCCCGGCGCCGACGGGCAGGTGCTGATCACCGAGATCACCGATGCCGACCTGGCCAACGCGGTACAGACGGCCGGGGCGATCGGCGACGACTACATCCAGACGAACCTGGCCGGGCAGCGGGTCGATCCGTCGCAGTTCAGCCACGGCACGTCGGCCCAGCGGCAGAAGTGGCTGCTGGCCGGGTACCGCAGCGGCGATCCGGCCGTCTGCAACACCTTCGACACCAACGACCTGGGCTGACCGGGCCGGTCAGCCCGGCAGCGGGCTCTCCGGCGGCGCCGGCCGCTGGCCGGACAGCACGATGGCCACGCAGACCAGGGCCATGCCGGCCAGCTCGAACCCGGTCGGGATCTGGGCCAGCAGGACGGCGCCGATCAGTGCCGCGGTGACCGGCAGCATGGCCAGCAGGATGGCGAATCGGGCGGCGGTGACCCGGCGCAACACGAGTTGCTCCAGGACGTACGGGATCACCGAGCTCAGCACGGCCACGCCGACGACCGCGGCCGCCCGGGCCGGATCGGTCACCACCGGCAGGAACGCGCCGAAGGCCAACGGCACCCACACCACCGCGCCGGCGGTCATGCCCACGGCCAGCGAACTGATGCCGTCCCGCCGCACCGCCATCCGCCGGCCCAGCAGGATGTAGCCGGCCCAGGACACCGCCGACCCCATGATCGCGACCAGGCCGATCGCCGTCGAGCCGGTGACGCCCCCCTCCACCTGCACGCCGGCCAGCAGCACGACCCCGCCGGCGGCCAGGGCGATGCCGGCCCGGTCCCGCCAACCGTGGCCGGTCAGGCCGGCCACGGCGACCGGCCCGAGGAACTCGATCGCCACCGCCGTCCCCAGCGGCAGATGGTCGATCGCGATGTAGAAGGTGACGTTCATCGTGGCCAGCACGATGCCGAAGACCGCCGCCCCGACCAGGTCGCTGCGGGTCCAGGCCTGCCGCCACGGGCGGCGCCAGGCCATCAGCACCACGGCCGACACGGCGATCCGCCACCAGGCCACCGACGCGGCCGGGATCGTCGCGAACAGCCCGACGGCGAGCGCGGCCCCCACGTACTGGGTCAGCCCGGAGGTCAGGAACAGAGCGGGCGCGGGGATCCGATCCACGAGCCCCCGGGGCGCCGGGGACGGCGTGGGTTCACTCACCGGGCGAGTGTGCCAGCCCCGAGGGCCACTCAGGAGCGGTGTTAGCGTGCCGCCATGACCCAGGGCTGGCCGAGGTGACCGGCGGAGCGATCCTCGCGGTGCTGCCCCTGGCCATCGGACTGGCGTTGGCGGCGCTGCCGGTCACCCTGATCCCGATCGCGCTGGCGGCCAAGCGACCCCCCGCGGTCGCCCGCGCGTTCCTGCTGGGGTGGCTGCTGGGGATCGCGGTGGTCGGCACGGTGGTGATCGTGCTGGCCGACGTGATCGTGCTGCCGTCGGGCAACCTTTCCTGGTTCGGCTACATAAAGATCGCCATCGGCCTGGTGCTGATCGGGCTGGCCGGCCGCCGCTGGCTGGGCCGTCCGCGGGCCGGCGAGGATCCGCCCGTCCCCGGCTGGCTGGCCAGCGTCGATGCGATGGGCGCCGGCCGGGCGTTCGGCCTGGCGTTGCTGCTGGCCGGCCTGAACCCGAAGAACCTGGCCCTGGTGCTGGCCGGGGCCGTGACCATCGCCGAGGCGACCGCGGTCCCGGCCCAGCAGGCGGCGGCGCTGGCCGTGTTCACCGTGATCGGCAGCGTCGGGGTGGCCGCGCCGCCGGTGCTGACGCTCGTCCTCGGGGACCGCGCCGGCCCGCTGCTGCGGTCGGTGGATGAATGGATGACCCGGCAGAGCACCGTCATCGTGGCCGCGGTGCTGCTGGTGCTGGGCGTCGTGCTGATCGTCAACGGCGTCACCGCCCTGCGCTGACCGGTCAGGTCCCGAAGAAGGCCTGGCAGGCGGGCAGGCCACGGACCTGCACCATCCAGCCGGGCCGGACGAACGAGGCCCGGTCCAGGGTGAGCCGCTGCTCGACCGCCCGCTCGCCCGGCCGCCGCTGCACCACGGCGGTGCCGTCCGCCCGGTACCCGAGCTTGCGGGAAACGGCCAGCGACGTCGGGTTGTCGCTGAACGCGGCACTGTCCGCCCGCTCGGCCTTGAGGTGGTCGAAGGCGAACTGGACCACCGCGGAGCGCATCTCGGTGCCCAGGCCCTGCCCCTGGTGGGCCCGGCCGAGCCAGGACCCGGTGTGCACCGTGCGGGTGACCGCGAAGTCGGTACCCGACAGGTCCTGCAGACCGACCGCGACGCCCTGGCGGCGGACGAGGAACGGCACCGTCCAGCGCTGCGGAGTGGCCGAGGCCCGGGTCGACCAGTAGTGACGCAACGCGCCGGCGACCAGCTCGTCCGGTGGCACGTCGGTCCACGGCATCGCGAACGGCATCGACGCGCGATCGTGGATGCCGGCCAGGATCAGGTCCAGGGTCTCCGGCAGGTCGGCATCCTGCAGCGGGGCCAGCACCAGCCGCGGGGAGGCCAGCCGCAGCCCGAAGATGGGCCAGTAGTCGGCCAGCGTCCGTAGCTTCGTGCTCACGCCTGGCAGCGTCCCGTGCGAACGCGTTCGGCACAACCGCACACGCGTGCCGGGCACCGGAGCGCCCCACCCGCCGGGTGCCGAATGATGCGGTCGCTACCCTCGGGCGAATGAAAGCGATCGTCGTGGAGCAGCCGGGCTCGCCGGCCCGGCTGGTCTGGCGGGAGGTGCCCGACCCGGTCCCGGGCGCCGGTGACGTGCTGATAAACGTCGCCGCCAGCGCCGTCAACCGGGCCGACCTGCTGCAGGCGGCCGGTCACTATCCCCCGCCGCCGGGCGCGCCGGACACCCTGGGCCTGGAGTGCTCGGGGGTGATCGCCCAGCTCGGCCCGGACGTGTCCGGCTGGCGGGTCGGCGACCGGGTGTGCGCCCTGCTGGCCGGGGGCGGGTACGCCCAGCGGGTCGCGGTACCGGCCGGTCAGGTGCTGCCCGTGCCGGACGGGGTCGACCTGATCGAGGCAGCCGGTCTGCCCGAGGTCGCCTGCACGGTGTGGTCGAACCTGGTGCTGACGGCCGGATTGACCGCCGGCCGGACGGTGTTGATCCACGGCGGCGGATCGGGCATCGGCACCATGGCGATCCAGGTGGCCGTCCAGCTGGGCGCGCGGGTCGCGGTGACCGCGTCCCGGGACGCCGTCCTGGACCGGTGCCGCACGCTGGGCGCCCAGGTCACCATCAACTACGCGCAGCAGGACTTCGTCGAGGCCATCCAGGACGCGACCGACGGGCGGGGCGCCGACGTCATCCTCGATCCGATCGGGGCCAAGTACCTGGCCCGCAACATCGACGCGCTGGCCGACGGTGGCCGGCTGGTGATCATCGGCCTGCAGGGCGGCACCCGGGCCGAGCTGGACATCAACGGGCTGATGCGCAAGCGGGCCGGCGTCATCGGCACCACCTTGCGCTCACGGCCGATCGCCGGCCCCGGGTCCAAGAGCGAGATCGTCGAGCGGGTGCGGACCGACCTGTGGCCGCTAGTCGCGGCCGGGGCGGTGCGGCCGGTGATCGACTCGGTGCTGGACCTGCCGGACGCCGCGGCGGCGCACGCGCGCATGGCCGAGGGCGGGCATGTGGGCAAGATCCTGCTGCGCGCGCCCGCCCGGGTGGGTACCGGTACCGGCGAGGGCGCCGCGACAACGTGAAGCAGCCGAACGAACAGGGAGAGCGACGATGAGCCAGCCACAGGGACAGCGGGTCGTGGTGATCGGACCGGACGGTCAGCCGGTCGGTTATGCCGACGTGCCGAACGGCGACGGCCAGCCGGCCGACGGGACCTCGTCCCCGGACGGTGACGGCCCGGCCGACCCGGCCGACGCGATCGGCGAGCCGGCGAAGGTCATGCGCATCGGCACCATGATCAAGCAGCTGCTGGAGGAGGTCCGGGCGGCACCGCTGGACGAGGCCAGCCGGGCCCGGCTGATGCAGGTCCACCAGCGCTCGATCCGGGAGTTGGAGACCGGGTTGACGCCGGAGCTGCGGGACGAGCTGGAGCGCCTCTCGTTGCCCTTCACCGAGGACACCGTGCCCTCCGAAGGTGAGCTGCGGATCGCGCAGGCCCAGCTGGTCGGCTGGCTCGAAGGCGTCTTCCACGGGTTGCAGGCCGCTCTGGTCGCGCAGCAGATGGCCGCCCGCACCCAGCTGGAACAAATGCGGCGCAGCCTGCCGCCGGGGCATTCCGACGGACCCGGCTCGGCGCCGGGACCGGGCTCGGGCCAGTACCTCTGATCTGAGACTGACCTGAGGCCGGGCCCGCGGCCGCGGGCTGCGGCCGTCCGGCGTGTCGCGGGCCGGCGACGGGGTCGGGCGGCGGGTCTGCGGCACCGTGATCGGGTGGCGACACCGACGGGGCGGACCTGGACACGACGCGTGCCGGGCCTGGTCGGTGACGGCCTGGTCCGGCTGCACGAGGTGGCGTTGATCGTCGTCGGGCTCGGGTTCGTCTTCGTCGCCGACGAGGACGAACTGGCCTACCTGGGCATCTGGGACCTGCTGGCGGTCCTGTACGTCGGGATCGGCGTGGTCGTCCTGCGGCGCAGTCGCCGCGACCCCCGGCCCGTCACGGATGGGCCGGTGGTCGGCCGCTTCCGGTTCAACTTCCTGTTCGCGCTCGTCGCCAGCATGATCGGCTTCTTCGTCGCGGTCGACATCGCCGTCTCCGACAACCCGGACGAGTATCAGATCCTGCTCAACCTGCTGGGCGTCGTCGCGATGATCCTGTCCTGGATGCTGTTGCAGGCCGGGTACGCCCGGCGCTACGCCAGCATGTACGTCCGCGGCGGCGGCCTGACCTTCCCGAGCACGGCGGACCCGTCGGCGGTCGACTTCCTCTACTTCTCGGTCACCATCGGCACGGCCTTCTCGGTCTCCGACGTCCTGGTCACCACGGCCCGGATGCGCTGGCACGTGCTGGTCCATTCCACGATCAGCTTCTTCTACAACGCCGCCGTCGTCGCGTTCGCATTGAGCATGTTCGCCGGCCGCTGACCCGGCCGCGTGCCGCGTGGGTAAATCATCCTATTTGTCCCTCACGCGACATCTGTCAGGATCGACGGATGACCGCCCCGGCACACCCCAGCACCGCGCCCCTGGCCCCTGAGGCGCCGCTGCCCGTGCGGGACAAGCTGGCCGCCCTCCGGGTGTTCCATACCGGGCCGGGGAAGGTGGCCGCGGCGGCCGGACCGGTGGCCCTGCTGACGTTCACCCCTCGGTGGCTGATTCCGCGATACGCGATGGTCTGCTCACCGCGGGGTGCCCGGGACGTCCTGGGCCGGACCGACGGCGCATTCGACAAGCAGCACATCGTGCACCGGCAGAGTCAGGCCTTCGGGCGCAACGTGTTCAACCTGCCGCACGAGCCCTGGCTGGGTCGACGGCGGCTGCTGCAACCACTGTTCACTCGCCGCCACGTGGCCGAGTACGCCGGCCACATGTCCACCTCGGCCGCCCGGCTGGCCGACGACTGGATCGCGCGCGGGACCGTCGATCTGGACGAGCAGACCCGGCGTCTGACCTTGCAGGTGATCGGTCGCTCGGTGTTCGGGCTCGATCTGGGCGAGCGGGCCGACGAGCTCGGACCCCCGGTCAAACTCGTGCTCCAGTGGCTGACCGGCCGGTCGCGAAGACCGGTGCGGGCCCCAGGTTGGCTGCCGACGCCCGCCCGGCACCGCATGCGGACATCGCTCGGCCAGATCCGGGCCGTCATCGATGAGGCGATCGACGCGGCACGGATGGATCCCGGCCGCGACGCCGGGCTGGTCACCCTGCTCCTGGCGGCCGACGACCCGGAGACGGGCGTCCGGCTGACCGACGAGCAGATCCGCGACGAGCTGTTCGTCTTCCTGATCGCCGGCCGCGACACCACCTCCACCACCCTGGCTTTCAGCCTGTGGTCGCTGGGGCGTGATCCGGTCCTGCAGGAACGGGTGGCCCAGGAGGTCAGTGGCCTGGGACCACGGGCGTTGACCGTGGACGACCTGCCCAAGCTTGCGTTCACCGCGCGCGTGATCCACGAGGCGCTTCGGCTGTGCCCGCCGGCCCCGATCATCGTGCGATCCGCGATGCAGGACGCGACCGTCGACGGCGTGCGGATTCCGGCCGGCACCCAGGTGATCGTCGGTGCCTACGCGATGCACCACGACCCCTCGCTGTGGAGCGAACCGGAACTGTTCGACCCCGACCGGTTCGCCGGTTATCGGCCGGTCGGCGACGACCGGTGGCGGTTCCTGCCGTTCGGCGCCGGGCCTCGGTCCTGCATCGGCGACCATTTCGCCATGCTCGAGACGACCCTCGGGCTGGCCACCATCATCGGCCGGACCCGGGTCGAATCGCTCGACGCCGATTTCCCGATCGGCCTGCCGTTCACCCTGACCGCGGGCGGCCCGGTACCCGCCCGCATCACCTCCCGATCCTGAACGTCGCCGATCAGAGCGAGCGCTCGTGCTCCGGTGGCTCCACCGGCGGCGGGGCGGCCGACACCCGGCCGGCCATCAGCGGGGTCGCCTCGTCCCAGACGGTGCCGGCGGCCGCGTCGGCCCGGCGGCGGGCGATGCCGGACAGGGTTTCCAGCACCACCCGGTTGCCCAGCATCGCCGTGATGTCCGCGTGGTCGTACGGCGGGGCCACCTCGACGATTTCCAGGCCCACCAACGGCACCGCCCGGCCGATCCGCCGGACCGCGTCGAGCAGTTCGCGGGCGGTCAGCCCGCCGGGTTCGGGGGTGCCGGTACCGGGCGCGGCGGCCGGGTCGCAGACATCGATGTCCACCGACAGGTAGACCCCGTCGGTGTCCTGGGTGGCGATCGTCATGGCCTCGGTGAGCACGCGATCCAGGCCACGGCGGGCAATCTCGGCCATCTCGTAGCAGCGCATGCCCTGCTCGGCCATCCAGGCCAGCTCGGGCGGTTCCGGCCAATACCCGCGCAGGCCGATCTGCAGGAACTTCTCGCCCCGCACCGCGCCGGACTCGATCACCCGGCGCATCGGCAGGCCGTGCCCGTACAGCGAGCCGAACTGGATGTCGCCGGTGTCGGCGTGCGCATCGAAGTGGATGACGGCCAGCCGACCGTAGCCGAAATGCTCGGCCAGTGCGGTGATGTCGGGCTGGGCGACGGTGTGGTCACCACCCAGCACGACCGGGATCTTGCCGGCCCGGGCCAGCGTCAGCACGGCGTCCTGCAGGGCGGCCAATGACCGCTGGGTCTCGGTCGGGGCCATCTCGACGTCACCGGCGTCGACGACCCCGAGGTCCAGCAGCGGATCCACCCGCAGGGCCAGGTGCGGCCGGGAGCCGGTGTGCTCGGAGTAATCGCAGCTGCGCAGGGCCATCGGCCCCATCCGCGCCCCGGCCCGGTATGAGGTGCCGGCGTCGTACGGCGCCCCCAGGATCACCGCGACCGCGTCGGTATAGCTGGCCGGATCAGCCAGGTCGCAGCGCGGCACCCCGGTGAAGGTGATGTCCGGTCCGTACATCGAGCCGTATCTGGCCATACCCATGATTCTGCCCCGTCCCGGGGACGCGATGGACCAACCTGTCGTCTGCGGATTCCGTCGCAATTTGCGTTTCCGGCAACGGATTCCCTTGCCATAGAGGATCCGAACCGGGCAGAATGACCGTCATGCCCCTTCATGATGATCCGGAGCCAGTGGCGGTCGACCCGCCCGGGCGCATCGTCCTGGACGAGGTGTCCAAGAAGATCATCGAGCAGTTGCAGCAGGACGGCCGCCGGCCCTACGCCAGCATCGCCGCGGCCGTCGGGCTGTCGGAAGCCGCGGTACGGCAACGGGTTCAGCGGCTGCTGCGGGCCGGCGTGGTGCAGATCGTGGCGGTCACCAACCCGTTGCACGTCGGATTCACCCGCCAGGCCATGGTCGGGATCCGGGTGGACGGCCCGATCGATCCGGTCGTCGCGGCGGTGTCCGCCCTGGACGAGGTGTCCTACGTCGTGGTCACCGCCGGATCGTTCGACCTGCTGGTCGAGGTGGTCTGCACCGACGACGAGCACCTGCTCCGCGTGATCAACCACCACCTGCGCGCCGTCGACGGCGTCCGCAGCACCGAAACGTTCGTCTATCTCGACCTGTCCAAGCAGACCTACACCTGGGGAACCCGATGACCGCCTCCGCTCCGGCCCGCCCGAGCTCACCCGCCGACCACCTGTGGATGCACTTCACCCGCATGTCCGCCTACGCCGGCCAGCCGGTGCCCACCATCGAACGCGGCGAGGGCTGCCACATCTGGGACACCGACGGCAAGCGCTACCTGGACGCGTTGTCCGGGCTGTTCGTCGTGCAGGCCGGCCACGGCCGGGAGGAACTGGCGCAGGCCGCCGCCGCGCAGGCTCGCAAGCTGGCGTTCTTCCCGGTCTGGTCCTACGCCCACCCGACGGCGATCGAGCTGGCCGACCGGCTGGCCGCGGCCGCGCCGGGCGATCTGAACAAGGTGTTCTTCTCCACTGGCGGCGGCGAGGCGGTCGAGACCGCGTGGAAGGTGGCCAAGCAGTACTTCCGGCTGACCGGCCGGCCCGGCAAGTACAAGGTGATCAGCCGGGCCATCGCGTATCACGGCACCACCCAGGGCGCGCTGTCGATCACCGGGGTACCGCCGTTCAAGGCCCCGTTCGAACCGCTCGTGCCCGGCTCGGTGCGCGTGCCCAACACCAACTTCTACCGCGCCCCGGAGTTCGTCGCCGGCGACGAGAAGGCCTTCGGCCGGTGGGCCGCCGACCAGGTGGAGCAAGCCATCCTGATGGAGGGCGCGGACACGGTGGCCGCGGTGTTCGTCGAGCCGGTGCAGAACGCCGGCGGCTGCTTCCCGCCGCCGCCGGGTTATTTCGAGCGGCTGCGGCAGATCTGCGACGCCCACGACGTGTTGCTGGTCAGCGACGAGGTGATCTGCGCCTACGGCCGGCTGGGCACCATGTTCGGCGCCCAGAAGTTCGGCTACCAGCCCGACATCATCACCAGCGCCAAGGGTCTGACCTCCGGTTACTCGCCGCTCGGGGCGGCGATCATCTCCGACCGGATCTTCGAGCCGTTCGCCACCGGCGAGACCACCTTCGCCCACGGCTACACCTTCGGCGGTCACCCGGTGTCCTGCGCGGTGGCGCTGGCCAACCTGGACATCTTCGAGTCCGAGGATCTGCTGGGCAACGTACTGCGCCGCGAGGTGGACTTCCGCACCACCCTGAACCGGTTGCTGGACCTGCCGATCGTCGGCGACGTCCGCGGCGACGGGTTCTTCTTCGGCATCGAGATGGTCAAGGACAAGGCGACCAAGGAGACGTTCACCGCGGCCGAGAGCGAGCGCATCCTGCGCGGTTTCGTCTCGCCGGCATTATTCGAGCGCGGCCTGTACTGCCGGGCCGACGACCGCGGCGACACGGTGGTGCAGGTCGCGCCCCCGCTGATCAGCGATCAGGCGGTGTTCGACGAGATCGAATCAGTGCTGCGGTCGGTGTTCACCGACGCCTGGGCCATGCTCTGAACCCTCCGGCCGCTACAGGCGGACCAACACGAACTTCTCCCAGCCGCCGATCGCCGTCCGGTTGGCGACCAGCGATTGGGCCCCGGCGGCCTCGGCGGTGACCAACAGGTTGTTCGCCCGAGCCCGGAAACTGACCGTGCCGTCGCCGTTGTCGATCAGCTCGAACTGCTCCCAGCCCAGCGCCTCCGCCCGGTTGGCGATCAGCGGTTGCGCACCGGCGGCCTCGGCGGTGACATAGCGCTGGCTGGCCAGCGACCAGAGGTTGACCTCGTTGCCGCCCAGGCTGTGCAGGATGAACCGTTCCCAGCCCTGGGCGACGGTGCGGTTGGCGATCAGCGGCTGGGCGCCGGCGGCCTCGGCCGTGACGAACCGATCGTTGGCCACCGCCCGCAGGGCCACCCAGGATCCCGACGGCTGCGGCGGCCCCCAGGACACACCGGTGACGGTGGTCGCGTACTGCGGCCACGTCGCGCCGTCCTTGGGGGCGTAGAAGCGGGTGCTGACCGAGCCCGCGGCCGGGTCGATCGTCACGATCTGCACCGGGTTGGTCGAGTTGGAATGGAACGCGCCCAGGAACGAGACGACCTTGCTGCCGTCCGGCCGCACGTCCGTCCGGCTGGCGGCATTGCCGACGTGCCCGGAGAAGACCAGCTTGACGTTGCTGAACGGCCGGACCAGGTTGTCGTACAAGTACTGCGGACTGGTGTCGCCGTAGCCGCCGTTGCCCTGCTCGATACCGCCCCCGGCATTCAGGTAGGAGTGGGTGACCACGATGACGTTGTGCTGGGGGTGTCCGGCCACCACATCCCGGGCCCAGGAGATGACCTGGGCCCGCGGCCAGAGCTCCAGGTTGAGCACCAGCCAATCCATGTTCCCGGCCGTGAAGGTGCTCCAGGCATTGTCGACCTTCCCGGATTCGAAGGTGCCATTCACCGCCGGAAAGGAGGAGACCGGAAAATATTGATTGAACGTCGCGGTTCCCCGGACATTCACGTGGGCCGATTGGCCAGGGCAGGCGGAGCCGCCGGCGCAGACCGCGGCCGTGTCATGATTTCCGATCGCCGGAATCCACGGAATTCCGGCGGAGGTCAGCTTCTGCATCGCCGTGCGGGCGATCGCGTACTGCGCATGATCGGCCGTGTCCCAGTTCACGACGTCGCCGGTGTGCAGCACGAAGGCCAGGTTGAGGGCGGCCCGGTTGTCCACCAGCCACTGGGTGCGGTTGGCGAAACGTGTATCGGCACCGAATACTTCCTGCTGGGTGTCCGGGATGACGGCCAGGCTGAAAGCGCCGGGCGCGGCCGCCGCCACGGCTGCGGGCGCCGGCAGCGTACGGGCCTGGACCGGGCCCGCGCCGCTGACCGCCGCGATCATCAGCATGAGCAGAATCATCACGATCGACCGGCGTCGTACCAACTCTGTCATGAACAGAACGTAATCGTTGACGGTGGGGCTAACACGCCTGGAAAGCAACGGCGACTATTTCCCACTCGAAAGCGTTTATTTCCGTTCCGGAGGGCGACGACCGATCGGGCCATCGGCACATTCGTGTGGCGCGCGCACCCGGGCGCCGCGGACGCCGGCCAGCGCCCTCACGTTCGGTGAACGGACCCGACGGCGCCGGTCAGCCGACCCGCGCCCACAACGCCGCCAGCTCGCCGCGCGAGGTGACGCCGAGCTTGCGGTAGGCGCTGGACAGATGCACCTCGACCGTCTTGGGCGTGACGAAGAGCTCCTGGGCGATGGCCTTGTTGGTCCGGCCGGCGGCGGCCAGCTCGACGGCGCGGCGTTCACTCGGGGTCAGGGCCTCGATCCCGGTGAGCGCCCGCTGCCGCGGACGGCCGCCGGCAACCCGCAGTTCGGCCGCGGCCGGGCCCGCCACGGAGTCGGCCCCACACGCGGTGGCCAGCTCGACCGCCCGGGCCAGGTGCGGGCGGGCGGCCACCGCCTGGCCGCGGCGGCGCAGGGCCCCGCCCAGACCGGCCTCGGCCCGGGCCAGTTCCAACCGGGCGGGCGAGTCCGCCAGCGCGCCGACGGCCTGGTCGAAGACCGGGAGGCAGGAGTCGGATCCGGCGGCGTCGAGCACGCCGGCCAGCACCCGCAGGGCGGACCCGACCGTGCGGGGCGCACCCCATTGCCGCGCGGCGCTCACTCCGGATTCGGCCGCCGCGGTCGCCTCGGACCACCGCTGCAGCCCGGCCAGCGCGCGGGCCCGAAGACCGGCGACCGGCACCCAGGCCGGATTCACCACCCGCCGGCGGACCGCATCCAACCGGTCGGCGGCCTCCAGCGCCTGCTGCCACTGGCCCTCGGCGAGCAGCACCTCCAGCTCGGCCCGGCGCAGCAGCAGGTCCCCGTCCGACCCGGGCGCGGCCGGCGCGGCCCGCCCCCAGGCGGCCCGTGCGCCGGCCAGGTCACCCCGGTCGACCAGCAGCCGGGTGTGGAACCCGGCCCAGTAGGCCATGCCGCTCTCGTGCTGCCCGCCGCGCCGGATCGTGTCGGTCTCGTACTGCCCCAGGGCGTGCGCGGCCTCGTCCAGCGCGCCCCATTCCAGGAAGTTCCAGCCCTGCCACAGCCGAACCCCGCTGACGGTCAGCTGCGAGCCGTTGCGAAGCCCGTCGGCGAGCATCCGCGCCCAGACGTCGGCCGCACCGGCCTCGTCGGCCAGCACCAGCACGCCGGCGGCCACGATCGACATGAACCACGGGTCGGCCCGGACCAGCACCCCGTCGTCCAGGGCGGCTCGGGCCAAGGCCACGCAGCCGGCCATCGGGGCCCCGGTCAGGGCCCGGTCCCAGGCCGCGGTCGCGGCCAGCATCCGCGCGCCCGGCCCGGACCCCGGACCCGGCACCCGCACCAGTGACAATCGCTCCCCGGCGTCCGCGTCGTCGGCTCCGAAGTGCCCCGCATACAGCTCGACCGCGACCAGTGCATCGTGCAGATCGCCGAAGTCGGCCGGCAGTGTCGCCCGGGCCTGGCGCAGCAGCTCGACGGCCTCTCCCGGTGGGTTGGTGAAGATCAACATTCGGGACAGCACGCCGACGATCTCGCCGCGGTCGGCCGGCGCGGACGCGAGCTGGTAGGCCGCGCGCAGGTGCTCGATGGCCGACACCGGTTCGTTGGCCAGCGATTCGGACATGCCCAGTTCCTGCAGCAGCCGCGGCCGGACATCGTCGGGGGCGGGCTCGATCACCGCGCGCCGCAGGTAGGCCAACGCGTCGTCGGCCGCGCCGCGGTGGACCGCGATCAGCGCGGCCGCCCGCAGCACCGTCACCACCCACTCCCGGCCGGCCGGCTGCAGGGCCAACGCGTGGGCGGCGATCTGCTCGTCGGGGCGCCCCATCGTCCGCAGCACATCGGCCACTCGCAGATGCCGTCGTTCGGATTCGACGGGCGTCAGTTCGCGGTAGACGGCATCGCGCACCAGAGGGTGCACGAACCGCAACGGTGAACCGGGCTGCAGGATCTCGGCGCGCAGCAAGGTCCGGGTCGCCGCCTCGATCTCGTCGGCGTCCAGGCCGGTGACGGCCTCCACCATGGCCACGCCCTCCCAATCGCCGATCACCGCCAGCGCCTGCGCCACGGCGATGGCCTGTGGCCCGGCGTGGGCCAGCCGGGCCAGCACGGTGCGGGAGACCGCCCGCGGTCCGAGCGTGGCGATCGCCGCGACCGAGGCGGCGTCCGGGCGGACCCCGTCGGCCTGCAGGGCGCGGGCCAGCTCGTCCAGCAGCAGGGGGTTGCCGCCGGTCACCCGGCGGCAGTCGGCGGCGAACTCCGGCGCCGGGTAGGTGCCCATCCGCCGACGCAGCACCTCCGTCACCGCCTCCAGCGTCAGCGGCTGGGGCTGCACGAGCTGGGTGGCCGGGTCCCCGACCAGCTCGTCGAGGGCGGCGTCGGCCGGTGGTTGGCCCGCCGTCCGGTAGCCGGCCACGACGACCACCGGCAACCCGTCCAACCGCCGGCTCAGGTAGGACAGGAACCGCAGGGACGAGCGGTCGCACAGCTGCAGATCGTCCACGGTCAGCAGCAACGGCCCGTCGGCGCTGGCGTTGACGACCAGCCAGTACAGGCCGTGCAGCACCGACTGCGACACGTCCTCGAAGATCCCGCCGGGGGCCGCCGGGACCTCGTCGAACACCGCCCGGGCCTGGTCGGCGGCGCCGGCCCACCACTGCGGCGACCGCCGCACGGCCCGTTCGAACAGCTGCCGCGCCACCCCGAAGGCGAACTCCCGCTCCAGGTCGCTGGCCCGGGCGGTCAGCACCGAGAACCCGCCGGCCCGGGCCGCTCGTTGGCTCTCGGCCAGCAGGCTCGACTTGCCGATCCCGGCCCGGCCGGCCACCACCACGACCCGGCCCTCGCCGTCGGCGGCCGCTCCGAACGCGTCCGCGATCGCCGAGATCTCTCCGGCCCGTTCCAACAGGGTGCCCGCCGACGGACCGCCGTCGCCGCTGGCCCGCCCCGTCATCCCGCCATGATCGCAAATCGGTCGAGCTCCAGCAGCGGCCATCACGCAGCGAATCTTGGGGTGGACCTTGGGGGTGGCCCCAGAGACATACCCGGCCGGGTCCGGACAGGATGCAGGGGTGAGCGTCGAGCGGCTTCATCTGTGCATCGAGGTCGGCCGGGCCGGTGACCTCATCACCGGCACACTGACGCTGCCGAGCGGTCGGGTCCGGACGTTCACCGGCCGGCTCGGCCTGTTCAGCGCTATCGACGACGAGATCGAGAACGTCGCACCGCAGGGTGCGCCAGAGGGGACCGAAGATGTTGACAGGTAAGACGAGCCGCGTTCTGGTGGCAGGCGCGGCGGTGCTCTGCCTGGCTGCCTGCACGGGGAACTCGACGACGGTGAGCTCGAGCAGTTCGACGCCATCGTCGGCGGCGGGCGCGAACGCATCGACCAGCCCGTCGTCGGCCGTGTCGTCGTCGGCCGGCACCGGTTCCGAGGGCCTGACCTCGGTGCCGGGCCTCCCCCAGGAAGCGCTGGACGTGATGAACCAGCCCCAGTACGCCCTGGGCCAGTGGGCGATCTCGGTCCGCGACATCGACACCGGCGAGCAGATCGTCTCGCTGCACCCGGACACCCTCTTCGAGCCGGCGTCGGTGACGAAGACCTACAGCACCGGCGCCGCGTGGCAGGAACTCGGGCCGGACTCGACCGTCACCACCCCGGTGAAACGGACCGGTGAGGTCACCGGCGGCACCCTGAACGGGGACCTCGTCCTGGTCGGCAAGGGCGACATCACGATGGGCGGCCGCACCAAGCCCGACGGCACCGTGGACTTCACCAACCTCGACCACAACGACGCCAACGGCATCCCCGGCGCCACCCTCACCACCGAGGACCCGCTGACCGGGTTGAACGAGCTCGCCGCACAGGTCAAGGCGTCCGGCATCAACGAGGTATCCGGCGACGTGATCGTCGACGACCGGTTGTGGCAACCGCACGACCTGGTTGGCAACCCCGTCACGCCGATCATCATCAATCAGAACGTCATCGACTTCACCACCACCGCAACGACTCCCGGCCAGCCGGCGTCCATCGTCATGAGCCCGGTCGTCGCGCCGTGGCAGATCGACAACCAGGTGCAGACCGTCGAGGCCGGCGGGAAAACGCAGATCAAGCCGACCTCCACCGACGAGAAGACGGTGACGCTGACCGGCACCATCGCAGCGGACAGCGCGCCCGTGGTGAACGTCTACCTGTTCAAGGACCCGGCGACCTACGCCCGCACCGCCTTCATCGAGGCCCTCGGCCGGGCCGGCGTGACCGTCACCGCCGACCCGGTCGCCACCAATCCGGACTCCGCCCTGCCGCCGAAGGCCGACGTCGACGGATTGACCTCGGTGGCCGAACTGACCTCGCTCCCGCTCAAGGAGGAGATCACCTACATCAACAAGATCAGCTACAACAACGGCGGCGAGGCGATGTTCTGCCGGTTGGCGGTGGCCGCCGGTAGTGATGACTGCGAGCAGGGGCTGCGGAAGGGGCAGGAGATCTGGCAGGCGGCCGGGCTGGACACCAATGCTGTCGTGCTCGTCGACGGGTCCGGGTTGGAAGGCAACTACGTCACGCCGAACAGCCAGGTCCAGCTCCAGACGATCATGGCGAAACGGCCGGACTCCCAGGAATGGCTGGACACGTTGCCGATCCTCGGGGTCGACGGGTCGCTGGCGACCGTGCAGTCGACCAGCCCGTCCGCGGGGAAGGTCTTCGGCAAGACCGGCACCCTGGCCGCCGGGGATGCCTTCAACGACCGGTACCGGTTGCCGGTCAAGGCGTTGGGCGGGCAGATGGACACCGAGGGCGGACGGCACTTCGCGTTCGCGGTGTTCTCGACGAACAGCCTGTACCCCGACATCAACGGGATCTTCCAGGCCAATGACGACGTGGGAAAGGTCGTCGCGTCCATCCAGCAGGCGTACTGAGCTCGACCAGCAACAGTCACCGGAAGGTCTGACAAAGCAATGAGGGCAACACGCAAGAGCCGCGGCCTGCTGGTCGTGGTCGCGGCCGGGGCTCTGGTGCTCGCGGGGTGCACCAGCGGCACCGAAGCCGCATCGACAACGAAGTCTGCGGCCACGGTGTCACCAACGGCGTCGGAAACCGGTTCACCGGCGGACGATCTCGACCGGGCCCTGGCGGAACTGGTGGCCATGCCGGGCGGGCCGCCCGGCGTCATCTCCATCGTGCAGGTCGGCGACAAGCAGACGGTGCACACCGCCGGCGTCGCCGACACCACCACCGGGGCGGCGCCCGAGGCGACCGATCACATGCGGATCGCCTCGGCAGCAAAGGCTTTCAGCGGCGCGGCCGCGCTGTCCCTGGTCGACCAGGGGAAGCTCTCGCTGGACGACACGATCGGCAAGTGGCTGCCGGATCTGCCCGCCGCCTGGGCCGACGTCACCCTGCGCCAGTTGCTCAGCCACACCAGCGGGTTGCCCGACTTCACCCAGAACGCCGATTTCGGCGCCGCGGCCGGCGCCTCGCTGGATACTCCGCTACCACCGGAGCAGTTGCTGACGTTCGTCTACGACGAGCCGCTGGTGTTCCCGCCGGGCAGCCGGTACATGTACGACAACACCGACAACATCGTCGTCGGGTTGATGATCCAGGCGGCCACCGGAAAAACCTACGCGGAGGTGCTGCAGGAGCAGGTCTTCGCGCCGCTCGGCCTGGACAGCACCTCCCTGCCGGTGGGCACCGAGATGCCCGAACCCACGCTGCACGGCTACGACCTGGATGAGCAGGGCGCGCCGGAGGATGTCACCGAGCTGGTGGCCGCCGGCTGGGCGTGGGCGTCCGGGGGGATCGTCTCCACCCCGGCGGACCTGAATACCTTCATCCGCGGCTACGTCGGCGGGAAGCTCTTCGGGCCCGAGACCCAGGCCCGGCAAACCGATCTGTTCATCCCCGGCGGTGAATCCGGGCCGCCCGGGCCGGGCCAGAACTCCGCCAGCCTGGCCCTGTTCCGCTACCAAACCCCCTGCGGCACCGTCTACGGGCACACCGGCAACACCCCCGGCTACACCCAGTTCATGGTCGCCAGCCCGGACGGCACCCGCTCGGCGACGATGTCCATGACGCTGGCCCGCAATGCCGGCGGCACCCCGGAGGAACTGCAGGTACTGGACGCCCTCCAGCGAGCCGAAGCCGCCGCGATCTGCCTGGCGCTGGACGGCTCGTAGCGACGCAGCGCCGGCCCCGCGGCGCCGTGACCGGTCGAGGTACCGGCGCCGGCCGGTGGTGATCGGGGAGCTAGAACCAGCGTTCCAGGATCTGCGCGACCGCGTCCTCGTGGTGGTGGGCGCCGACCTCGCTGACGATGGCGGCGACGTCCGGATGGGCGTTGCCCATCCCGACGCTGAACCCCGCCCAGTGCAGCATCTCCAGGTCGTTGGGCATGTCGCCGAAGGCGATCACGTCCTTGCGGTCGATCCCCCAGCGGGCGGCCAGCTCGGACAGCGCGGTCCCCTTGTTCACCCCGGCCGCGGCCACCTCGATCAGGCCGTCGTCGGTCGAGTAGGTGATGGAGACCTCTTCCGCGCCGACGGCACGGGCGGCCAGCGCGAGCGATCGGGAGTCGCCGCGGCCCCGGACCAGCAGCTTGGCCGCCGGTTCGGCCAGCAGCTCGGCCCGGTCGGCCCGCTTGAAGTACCCGAACGCCCAGGGGTGGTCGTAGTCGTGCTCGGCGATGCACGCCTGCAGGGTGATGCCCAGCCGTTCGACGGCCAGCGAGAAGGTGTCCGTCTCCTGCTCCAGACCGGTGACGAAGGTCTGCATCGTCTCGGCGGTCAGCGGGGACGCGGCGATGATGTCGCCGGCGGCCACGTCGTAGACGACGGCCCCGTTCATGCACACGGCGATGCCGGTGAAACCGGCCTCGATCACCGGGCCGAGCCACCAGATCGGCCGGCCGGTGGCCACCACGACCCGAGCCCCGGCCGCGGCGGCCCGGTTGAGCGCATCCAGGTTGCGGTCGCTGATCTTCATGCCGGATTCGTCGAGCAGCGTGCCGTCCAGATCGGTGACCACCATCGCCGGCACATCCGTCCGGGAGCGGTCGGTCGCGGAGCGATCGGGGGTGGGGGAGGTCACCGGGCCATTCTCCCCTGCCGATCGACCCGACCCGACCACCGGGACCCGGCACCATGGAACGCGTGGACGATCCGCAGCGGCGCACCCAACTCAACCGGGCGGCCCGCCTGGCGGTCGTCCTGGACCGCGACGGCGCGCACTGCCTGTGGTGCGGCCGCGGGTTCACCACCCTGATCCGGCCGACCACCGACCATCTGGTGCCGCGGGTCAAGGGCGGCCCGTCGTGGCTGGAGAACGAGGTCGCCGCCTGCTCCCGCTGCAACAACGACCGCGGGCACCGGACCCCGGTGGACTGGCTGGCCGAATGCGACCGCCGCGGCTGGGCGCCGGACCGGGCGGCGATCGGCGAGGCGCTGCTCCGGTTCCGCGCGGCCATCCACGATCGGGGTGGGCAGCGGCGGGCGGCGACCTACCTGGACGGTCAGCTGCGCCGCTGGCCGGCCTGATCGGCGCACCACTGCCGCCACACCGGGTCCAGGCCGCCGCGGTCGGTGTCGCCGGCCAGTACTCGGGCCACGGTCCCCGGGCCGGCCAGGTCGTACCGGGTGCCGGCGGGCAGGACCGGGGTGGGCGCGGCCTGGCGACCCAGCAGCAGCACGGTGTCGATCACCCGAGCGGGGCCGAGCCGGCCGGGGGCGCGGCGGGCGGCCCCATCCGGCAGGTCCAGGTCCTCGACCAGCAGGTCGGCGCCCTCGTGCCGGACCCGGGTGGTGGCCCGCAGGGCTCCACCGGCCTCGCCGACCCGGCCGAACACCAGGGTCTCGCGCAAGCAGGCGCTGGCCCCGGCGGCCAGGTCCAGGGTGGTCGAGCGGTGCACGCGGGCCCCGTCGGCAACGACCAACGGCTCACCGCTCCAGGTCAGGGTGGCGCCGGCGGCCAGGTCGGCCCGGATGAGCCAGCTGGACGCGATCCCCTGGGCGTCGTAGGCCACGGTGCCGGCGGTCTCCACCACGTCCAGCCAGCCGCCGGGGCCCACCCGCACGTCCAGCTCGACGCGATCACCACCGAGCAGCAGCGCGGTGGTGGCGACCAGGGCGACCCGGGCGCCGGCCTGATCGACCCGCTGCACCCGGGCGGCGATCGGCCCCGGGGTATGAGTGACCCGCGCCCGGCCGGGGGCCGGGTCGACGGCGATGAGCGTCACGAGTGAGGCTGCGCCTCGTCGTGCGCGTGCCAGAGATTGGCCTCGGCGTGGAAGTGCGGCGCCATCGGGCCGGGGTCGACGGCCACGTGACCACCGGATCGGAAGGACTGCAGGGTGGCGCGCACCCAACCGGTGAGCTGGTCGATCGAGGCCCGGTCGGTCCGGGACAGGCCGATCACCGGCCGGCCGTCCCGGGCCGCCTGCCCGTCGGCGACCATCTGCGGGACGTCGACGCCGACGTACGGGCCGAGGTCGGTCTTGTTGATCACCAGCAGGTCGGCCCGGCCGATCCCGGGGCCGCCCTTGCGGGCCACGTCACCGCCCCCGGCCACGTCCAGCACGAACAGCTGGGCGTCGACCAGGGCCGGGGAGAAGGTGGCGGTCAGGTTGTCGCCACCGGACTCGACGAGCACCACGTCCAGCGGGGCGAAGTCGGCTTCGAGGTCCTCCACGGCCAGCAGGTTGGCGGTGACGTCGTCCCGGATCGCGGTGTGCGGGCAGGCCCCGGTCTCGACCGCCCGGATCCGTTCCGGGTCCAGCACGCCGGCCGACCGCAGGAAGCGGGCGTCCTCATCGGTGTAGATGTCGTTGGTGATGACGCCGAGCTGCAGCTCGGCGGCCATCTCACGGCAGATCAGCGCGATGATCGACGACTTGCCGGTGCCGACCGGGCCGGCGACGCCGAGCCGGAGGGTCGTCCGGGTGGTGGTATCGGGCACGAATCAGCCTAACCCCAGCCCGTCCGGGAACCGAACCCCGTTCGTGCGCGATCGGTTTCGAGATTGTTAACGCCGACGAGCGAGCGGGTCAGGCCCGGAACAGGCGTTGGCCGGTGACCGCGTGCACCTGCGCCCACTGCTCGATCAGCGGGCCGGCGACGGCCGGGATCTGGCCCGGCGCGGTCAGCGACGCGACCGCGGCCGCCATCCGGTCGATGTCGGAGGCGGCCTGCACCACCCAGCCGGTGGCCACCAGCGGATCCAGCGGATCGAGTTTGAGCGCGGCCGCGGCGACGGTCTGGGCGTCGTCGTAGCCGATCAACCGGGCCACCTGCCGCCCGGTCAGGCCGGCGAGTGCCCCGGCGACGCCGATCGCCACCGTCCGGGTCGGTCGGCGCACCGCGCGCAGCGCCCCGCTCGCCGGCGCATCGGGCCACAGTCCGGTGACCAGCCGGGCATACCCGCGCCCGAGTCCCTCGGCGTTCTCCCGCAGCGCCGGGCTGATCGTGCGGGCCCGCCACGCGTCGTCGACCGCCCGCAGCCCGTCGGCCAGGTCCGCCGGAGCGGCGACCGCCACGTGCCGGGCCACCACCGCCGCCCCGGCTTCCACCGCCACCACCGTGCGCAGCCGCGTGCGGATGTAGGCCGGCACCTGGGCCAGCGAAAGGCCCTGCCGCATGGCCGGTTCCAGGCCGGCCGACTGGGTGTGTGCGCCGGTCGGCAGCCGGGCGTCGGCCAGCAGCATCAGCAGCACCTCGGACCCGCCGCCGCCGCCGGCACCCCCGCCCCCGCCGCCGGCTCCCCCGCCGAGTGTGCAGAAACCGCCCTCATCCGCGGTTGATAGGGGCACTTTCTGCCCACTCGACGTGGGGGGGTCGGGACGCACGCTCGGCGAAGGGGGATCGGGCGCCACACCCGGCTCGGGGTCAGACGGCATCGGGCTTGGCCTCCACCCACACGGCCCGGGCGGACGCGACGATCTCGTCGCCGGCCAGCAGGGCGCTGGCGGTGCGCATGGACCGGTTGCCGATGGATTCGGTCCAGCCGACCGCGATCAGCTCCTCCCCCACCATGATCGGGCGGCGCTGGGACGCGGACAGCCGGCCCAGCAGGGCGAACCGGCCGCGACGCACCGCCTCCGCCGGGTAGCTCGGGCAGTCCAACGCGCCCCAGACCGCCGGCGTCCGCAGCACGCCCGCGTCCTGGCAGTAAGCCGCCGGCACGGTGAACGGGCTGGCCATCAGCTCCGGGTGCCCGGGCACCGGACCGAAGCAGATTCGCAGCCCGTCCCGACGTTCCGCGCCGCAGACCACACAGTCGGACAGCGGCAGGTCGAGCCCGCGGAACGGGTGCGCGGCCCAGGCGGCCTGCGCCTGCGCGACCGTCGGCCGGTAGGGCGGCTCGGCGACGAACGGCTCGGCGGGGACGGCCTCGGCCAGCACCTGCCGTCCGCCGTCCAGCAGCTGGGCGCCGCCGCCCAGGCGGGACTTCACCCCCAGCGGCACGCCGACCGGGATCGGCGCACGCAGCGTCACCTCGGCCAGATCACCGGGCACGAAACCGGCCAGGGCGCCGCAAGCGAAACCGCCGTTGGCGAAACCGCGGGGCCCGTTCTCGCGCGGGTCGAGGACCAGGGTGCCGTGGCCCCAGCTCATTGCGCCGCGGCGGGCAGGACGACCACCCCGTCGTCGTCGCACCAGACGTGGTCGCCGGGCCGGAAGATCGCGCCGCCGAACTCGAGGTCGACCTCGTGCTCGCCGGCTCCGGTCTTGCTGCTCTTGCGCGGGTTGGTGCCCAACGCCTTGATGCCCAGCGGCAGGGCGCCGAGCGCGACGCTGTCCCGCACCGCACCGTTGATCACCAGCCCGGCCCAACCGTGGTCGACGGCGAGCTGGGCGATCAGGTCGCCGGTCAACGCGGTGTGCACCGATCCCCCGCCGTCGATCACCAGCACCCGACCCTGGCCGGGGGTGCCCAGGATCGATTTGAGCAGCGCGTTGTCCTGGAAACACCGCACCGTGGCCACGATTCCGTCGAAATCACGGCGTCCGCCGAACTGCCGGAACTGCGTGTCGCAGGACTGCAGGCGCTCGCCGTACTCGTCATACAGATCTGCCGTACTCATGCCACCGATCCTCGCACGCCCTGGAGTTGATCATGGGCAGAGTGCCGTTCTGGCTGCGCCAGAACGGCACTCTGCCCATGATCAACAGCAAATGTCGGGGTCAGAACAGCGAGTACAGCTGGGCCAGGGGCAGCCGCTGCGCCGGGGCGGGCACGACGACCTCGCCGTCAATGGAGATCTCGAAGGTATCCGGCTTGATCACGATGTCCGGCAGCGCGTCGTTGTTGATCATCTGCGCCTTGCCCACGTCCCGGGTCGGCTTGACCGCGGACAGCTTGCGGCGCAGGCCGAGTCGATCGGCCAGCCCGTCCTCGAGGGCGAACGGCGAGACGAACGAGAGCGAGAGCTGGGCCCCGATCGCGTCGGTCAGCGCCGGCCGCATCAGCACCGGCTGCGGCGTCGGGATCGACGCATTCGGATCGCCCAGTGCGCCCCAGACCAGGCCGCCGCCCTTGAGCACCACGGCCGGCCGGATGCCGAAGAACTTGGGCTCCCAGAGCACCAGGTCGGCCAGCTTGCCCGGCTCGACCGATCCGACCTCGTGGTCGATGCCGTGGGTGATCGCCGGGTTGATCGTGTACTTGGCGATGTACCGGCGGGCCCGGAAGTTGTCCGCGGGCAGGCCGCCGCCGATATCGCCCCGCCGGTTCTTCATCACGTGCGCGACCTGCCAGGTCCGGCAGACCACCTCGCCGATCCGGCCCATCGCCTGCGCATCCGACGAGGTCAGGGACACCGCGCCCATGTCGTGCAGGATGTCCTCGGCGGCGATCGTGGTTGCCCGGATCCGGGACTCGGCGAAGGCCAGGTCCTCGGGCACCGCCGGGTTGAGGTGATGGCACACCATCAACATGTCCAGGTGTTCGGCGACCGTGTTGACCGTGTGCGGCAGCGTCGGGTTGGTGGACCCGGGGATCACGTTGGGCAGCCCGGCCAGCGTCAGGATGTCCGGGGCGTGCCCGCCGCCGGCGCCCTCCACGTGGAACGCGCTGATCGACCGGCCGCCGATGGCCGCGATCGTGGAGGCCACGTAGCCGGATTCGTTGAGCGAGTCGGAGTGCAGCGCGACCTGCAGGCCCCACTCGTCGGCCGCGCGCAGGGCGGCATCGATCGCGGCCGGGGTGGAACCCCAGTCCTCGTGCACCTTGTACCCGCCGGCCCCGGCCAGGGCCTGCTCCTTGAGGCCCGCCATCGAGACCGTGTTGCCCTTGCCGAGCAGCAGCAGGTTGATCGGGTACGGATCGATCGACCGGTGAATGGTCTCAAGGTGCCACGCGCCCGGGGTCACCGTCGTCGCCTTGGTGCCCTCGGACGGCCCGGTGCCGCCGCCACCGAGGGTGGTCAGCCCGGTCGCCAGGGCCTCGACGATCTGCGACGGCGAGATCAGGTGCACGTGGGTGTCGATGCCGCCCGCGGTGAGGATCTTGCCCTCGCCGGAGATGATGTCGGTGGACGGCCCGATCTGCAGGTCCGGGTGCACCCCGTCGGCGATGTCCGGGTTGCCGGCCCGGCCGATGGCCACGATCCGGCCGTCCCGGATGCCGACGTCGGCCCGGACGATGCCCCAGTGGTCCAGGATGATCGCGTTGGTGATGACCGTGTCCGGGGCACCCTGCGCCCGGGTGGTGCTGCCCTGGGCCATGGATTCCCGGATCGACTTGCCGCCGCCGAACACCGCCTCCTCACCACCGGCGGTGTAGTCCTGCTCGATTTCGATCCACAGGTCGGTGTCGCCCAGCCGGACCTGGTCGCCGACCGTCGGCCCGTAGAGGGCGGCATAGTCCGCGCGCGAGATCTGCACCATCTAGAGCTCCCCTGGGGTGGACTTGATCGCGATACCCGGGACCTGGCGCCGGCCCTGCAGCGCGACCGCCGAGACCGACCGGGACGCACCGGGTTCGAACCGGCGGGAGGTCCCCGCCGGGATGTCCAGGCGGAAACCCCGGGCGGCTACCCGGTCGAAGTCCAAGGCGCCGTTGACGTCCGGCAGGTGCACGTGCGAGCCGATCTGGACCGGCCGGTCGCCGGTGTTGACGATGACCAGCTCGATCCGTTCGGCGGCCGACCGGTTCGCGTTCAGTTCGATGAATCCCGGCGCGGTCCGGATGGCCCCCGGACCGCTCGTCGACCCTGCGGCCATACCAGCTCCTTCGGTACGAGCGACGTTCGCTCAGGCGATCGGTTGGTGGATGGTGACGAGCTTGCGGCCGTCCGGGAAGGTGGCCTCGACCTGGACGTCCGGCAGCATCTCGGCCACCCCGTCCATCACCTGGTCCCGGCCGAGCACCTCGCGCCCGGCGACCATGAGCTCCTCGACCGAACGACCGTCCCGGGCCCGCTCGATGACCCAGGTGGTCAGCAGGGCAACGGTTTCGGGGTAGTTCAGCTTGACGCCGCGAGCGAGCCGGTCCCGGGCCACCATGCCGGCGACGGCCAGCAACAGCTTCTCGGTATCGGCGGGGGTCAGGTGCACCAGGGCCTCCCGGGTTGGCGGACGAGCGGAATCATGTCACGGCATCGATTCGTAGGCGGGGACGGAGATGAACCCGGTGAAGCGCACCGCACTGATCGCGTCGAAGAGCAGGTTCCGGGCCCCGGCCAGGAGCTCGCGGCCGCCGGGCCGCTCGGCCCACCGGTCGGCGAGCCGCTCGGTGGCGGCATCCAGTTCGTCGACGATCAGGTGGCCGGTGATCCGCCGGCCACCCTCCAGCGCGACCCGGTTGCGCTGCCACTGCCAGAGCTGGCTACGGCACAGCTCGGCGGTGGCCAGATCGACCGGCTGATCGGCGATGGTCATCGCGCCGGTGCCGGCGAGCCAGTTGATCAGGATCTCCAGCGCCGTCGCGATCGTGTCCCGCAGGCCCTCCGCCGTGACCACCAGCGGCACGGTCCGGATGTCGAGCAGGTCCTTGCCACTGATCACCGTGTCGACGGCCGGGCCCCGGTCGGCGGGACCGGCCAGGCCGCGTCGTCGGGCCGTCGCCGCCAGCAGGTCCGAGCAGGCCTGCAGGAACGGCGCCGAGGCGTCCAGCCGGGATCGCTCGGGCAGCACGTACTCCGTTCCGGCCCCCCGGAACGTCTTGACCATCGAGAAAAGGTAGTTGCACAGCCCCAGCTCCAGTCCGATCGCGTGCTCGCGCAGTTCGAACAGCAGCTCGTCCATCTCGAAGGCCGCCCAGACGGTGTCGACCGACACGATCACCTTGACCGCGTCGGCCGGCCGCTCGAGCGCCGCGGCCGCGTACTCCAGCAGGTCGGCCCAGAGCCGGGCCTCCAGGTGCGATTCCAGCAGCGGCAGCGAGAGCAGGCCGGCCGGGTCCCGCTGGTGGAACAGGTACAACCCGACATCGACGAGCGCGGCCACCGCGGGATCGCCGTCGACGGTCAGGTGCTTCTCCGGCAGGTGCAGCCCGCGCGGGCGGAACCGGACCGGCCCGGTCCAGGCGCGGCGCTGCGCCGCGATCAGGTGCGGCCAGGACGGCGAGATCGAATCGGACAGGTCGATCACCGGAACTGTGGACCACGTCCCGGCCAGCTCGCCGGGGATCGGAGCCACCTGCCAGTCCTCGGTCCGGACCGCGGCCGTCTCCGGCAGGAAGTCCATCGGCTCGCCGACCGAGACCATGTCCTGCCGGCGCTGCCGCTCGGCCAGCAGGTGCTCACGGCGCAGCGCGAACCGATCGTGCAGGTCGGCGACGAAGGCCAGCGCGGCCGGAGTGAGCACGTCACCGGCCGCCTCCAGGGCCGGACCGACCACCCTCACTCAGACCTCACTCTGCTCACTCGCCCTGGTCACCGCGCCGGTACCCACTGCCGCACATCCCGTCCGGTGGCTACTGCTTCGTCCTCGAACTCAGTTCGTCGGCCTCGGCCAGTTCGGCCGCGGCCTCGGCGGGATCGACCGCGGTCACTTCCCGCACCGCGTCGTAGCCGGCCCCGCCGTGCGCATCCAGCGCCTGCGCGTCGGCCTGCGCCCGCACCTTGTCGGAATTCAACAACAGATTGAGCAGGATCGCGACGATGGCGCCGGCCGAGATGCCGGAATGGAAGATGGTCTTGAACCAATTCGGGAAGTCGTTGTAGAACGAGTCCCGCACCACCGGGATCATCGCGACGCCCAGCGCGATCGCCACGACCAGGATGTTCTTGTTGTTGAACTTGACCGTGGACAGGGTCCGGACGCCGCTGGCCGCGACCATGCCGAACAGCGCGATGCCCGCGCCGCCGAGCACCGGCTGCGGGATGCCCTCGACGATGGCGCCCATCTTCGGGGTCAGGCCGAGCAGGATCAGCACCCCACCGGCGAAGGTGGCCACGTACCGGCTGCGCACCCCGGTGATCGAGACCAGGCCCACGTTCTGCGCGAACGCCGTGTAGGGGAAGGTGTTGAAGATGCCGCCCAGCGTGGTCGACAGCCCGTCGGCCCGCAGCCCGTCGGCCAGCCGGCGGCTGTCGATCTTGACGTCGACGATCTCGCCGATGGCCAGGATGTCACCGGTCGTCTCGGTCATGATCACCAGCGCGACGATGCACATCGAGACGATGGCGGCCACCTCGAAGATCGGGAAGCCGAAGTAGAACGGCGTGGTGATGCCCACCCAGTCGGCGCTGCCCACCTTGCCCCAGTGCACCAGGCCCATCGGCAGCGCCACCAGGGTGCCGATCAGGATGCCGAGCAGGATCGAGATACGGGCCAGCACCGGCGGAGCGAACCGCTCGATCAGCACGATCAGGATCAGGGTGCCGGCGGCCAGCGCGACGTTCTGCATCGGCGCGCCGCCGTCGGT
Organism: Nakamurella multipartita DSM 44233; assembly: GCF_000024365.1. NCBI lineage: Bacteria > Bacillati > Actinomycetota > Actinomycetes > Nakamurellales > Nakamurellaceae > Nakamurella > Nakamurella multipartita. The sequence goes on along the minus strand of NC_013235.1, from coordinate 299,543 downwards.
GATGATGCCGCCACCGATCCAGTTGGCCGCCACCCCCATCAGCGACAGACCGATGATCAGGATGACGGTGCCGGTCACCAGCGGCGGGAAGAATCTGACAAGTTTGGCGAAGATCGGCGCCAGCAGCATCATGAAAATGCCCGAGGCGATCACCGAACCGTAAATTGCCCCGACGCCGTACTGGGACCCGATCACGATCATCGGCGAGACCGCGGCAAACGTGCAGCCCTGCATCAGGGGCAGGCGTACCCCGAACCATTTGAAGCCGATCGACTGGATCACGGTCGCGATGCCGGCCACGAACAGGTCGGCGGTGACCAGGTAGCCCAGGTCGTCGGGACTGAGCTTGCCGGCCGAGATCAGGGCGCCGCCCACGACCAGCGGAACGGCCACCGCGCCGGCGTACATGGCCAGCACGTGCTGCAGACCCAGCGGTATCAGGTGCTTCCAGGGCGGCAGTTCGTCGACCGACTCGATCGGCTTGCCGTCGGCGCCCAATTTCGGCCGAAATCCCATGAGTCCTCCCAATTGGCACCCGACCGACGCTGGCCAGATCGAATGTGATCGTGGGGGACTGTCCTGCCGCGACGTTTCCGCCGCGAACGAACGCGGTAAACGCGCGGTTAATCGTGGCGATTCCGGGGCGCGACGCGGTCAGCGCAGTTCGGCGGCCAGGGCCTCGCCGGCGGCGGTCAGCAACGGCACCGCGCGGGCGACGGTCTCCGGGGTCATCCGGCCGGCCGGACCGGAGACCGACAGGGCCAGGTGGGAGCGAACACCGGGGACCGCGACGGCTACACACCGCACGCCCAGTTCCTGCTCCCCGTCGTCCATCGCGTACCCGTGTTCGGCCGACCAGCGCAGCTGCTCGGCGAACGCGCCCGGATCGGTGATCGTGTGCTCGGTGTGTCGGGGCATGCCGGTGCGCGCCAGCATGGCCCGGACGTCGGCCGGCGGCATGGTGGACATGATCGCCTTGCCGACCGCGGTGCAGTGCGGCAGCACGTGCCGACCGACCTCGGTGAACATCCGCATGCTGTGGCGACTGGGCACCTGGGCGATGTAGACGATCTCGTCCCCGTCCAGCGAGGCCAGGTTGGCGGTCTCCCCCAGGTCGTCGACCAGCCGGGTCAGGTGCGGCCGGGCGACGCTGGCCAGCATGCTCGACGCGCTCTCGGCCAGCAGCAGGATCCGCGGGCCCAGCGCGTACTGCCGGGACGGCTCCTGGCGCACGTAACCCAGGTCGACCAGGGTGCGGACCAAACGGTGGATGGTGGGCAGCGGCAGGTCGGCCTCGGTGGCCAGGGCGGACAGGCCCATCACCCCGCCGGCCCCGGCCAGCGTCTCGAGGATGGTGAAGGCCCGCTCGATCGACTGGACGCCCCCGGAACGCTGCTTGGGCCCGGGGTCCACCCCGTCCGGATGGTCCGCGCCTGCCAGGGCTGTCATGGGTTGTCTTCCTCCGCGGCCACGCTCGGTCCGGCATCTTTCGACATCCGGAATTCTACGATCACCATGCGGGCAATCGTGACCGGGCCTACGTTGACTTCGCGGACCCACCCGCTAATGTCCACTATACAGAAAAGCGCTTCCGCAAGACAGAACATGGAGGGCCAACGATGGCCAGCACCAGTCCGGGCTATTCGATCACCGTGCGGGTGCAGGCACCGCCGACCATGGGGGCCACCGCCGATCTCGCCGCCGCCGTCCTGGCCGCCGGCGGGGCGCTGACTGCGTTGGACGTGGTCGAGTCCAAGCCCGACGGCATCGTCGTCGACGTCACCTGCAATGCCTCGGACGCCGACCATGCCGACCAGATCAGCGACGCCATCGCCCAGCTGCCCGGAGTCACCGTGCGCAAGGTCAGCGACCGCACCTTCCTGCTGCACCTGGGCGGCAAGATCGAGATCCAGTCCAAGGTGCCGCTCAAGCACCGCGACGACCTGTCCCGCGCCTACACCCCCGGCGTGGCCCGGGTCTGCCTGGCCATCGCCAAGAACCCGGCCGACGCCCGCCGGCTGACCATCAAGCGCAACACCGTCGCCGTCGTCACCGACGGCACCGCCGTGCTCGGCCTGGGCGACATCGGGCCGGCCGCGGCGATGCCGGTGATGGAGGGAAAGGCGGCGCTGTTCAAGCACTTCGGCGGGGTCGACGCGTGGCCGGTGGTACTGGACACCAAGGACGTCGACCAGATCGTGGAGATCGTGCGCTGCATCGCGCCGGGCTACGGCGGCATCAACCTGGAGGACATCTCCGCGCCGCGCTGCTTCGAGATCGAGCGCCGGCTCAAGGAACTGCTCGACATCCCGGTGTTCCACGACGACCAGCACGGCACCGCGATCGTGGTGCTGGCCGCGCTGACCAACGCGCTGCGGGTGGTCGGCCGCAAGCCCGCGGACGTCAAGGTGGTGGTCAGCGGCGTCGGCGCGGCCGGGCACGCGATCATCCGGCTGCTGGCCGCCCAGGGCTATGGCGACATCATCGGCTGCGACCGACACGGCGCGGTCGACCCGGCCAAGCCGGGCATGGACGAGTTCCGCCGGTGGATCGCCGACAACACCAACCCGCGCGGGGTCCGCGGCACGCTGGCGCAGACGCTGGTCGGGGCGGACGTGTTCATCGGGGTGTCGGCCCCGAACCTGCTCACCGGCGACGACATCGCCCGGATGAACAAGGGGGCCATCGTGTTCGCGCTGGCCAACCCGGATCCGGAGGTCGATCCCTTCGCCGCCGCCCAGCACGCCGCCATCGTGGCCACCGGGCGGTCGGACTACCCGAACCAGATCAACAACGTGCTCGCCTTCCCCGGCTTCTTCCGGGGCATGCTCGACGCCGGCACGCACGAGATCAACGAGCAGACCATGATCGCCGCGGCCACCGCGATCGCCGACTGCGTCTCCGCCGATGAACTCAACGCCAACTACATCGTCCCGTCGGTGTTCGACGCGGACGTCGCGCCGGCCGTCGCCGACGCGGTGCGCAAGGCGGCACTGAGCAGCTGACCGCCCGGTCGTCCTGACGACGGAAGGAAAAGTGCGGCCCGCCGCGCTTTCCTTCCGTCCTGGCGCGCGGAGCGGGCCCGGGTCGTAGGCTCCTGCCGTGCGGGTCGTCGCCGAGTTCACCACCGAGCCCTTCCATGGCGAGGGCGAGCCACCCGAGCACGCCCAACGCGCGTGGGAGGTCGTCCAGGCGGCCGGCCTGACCGGCGACTTCGGCCCGCTGGGCACCGAGGTGCAGGGCGAGCGGGACACCGTGCTGGACGCGTTGCGTGAGGTGATGGCCGCGGCGCTGGACGCCGGCGCCACCCGGATCACGGTGCAGTTGCACACGGAGCGGTGATGGCACACTCGGCCGACGCCTCCGCCGCCGAATTCCTGACCGCCGTGCGGCCGCTGGCGGAGCGTATCGGCGCGTCCCTGGTCGAGGCCGTCGAGGTCACCGACGCGGACGTTCCGCTGGTCTGGCGCGGGACGGTCGTCGCCGGGGTGCGATTGGGCGATGCCTCGGCCGAGCCGCGGACGGACGAGGGCGGGCTCACCGGGATCCTGGCCGAGGTCCAGCGCGAGTTCGACGGGCCGCTGGACCAGCTGCCCCGGCCGGAGAAGCAGCGGGCCGTCCGGCTGCTCGAGGAGGCCGGTGCGTTCTCCTACCGCAAGGCCGTCGAGACCGTCGCCTCGGCCCTGGGGGTCAGCCGGTTCACGGTCTACAACTACCTCAACCGCGACCGTCGATGACCGCTCGAGGCAGCCCGGATCAACATACCGAGGACCGCCTCAACAAAATGTTGACGTGCTCTGAGTCACCCCGTATATTTCGACCTGCGGAAGAACCCTTCCGAATTCCGCGAAGACCCACCCTTCACACCGAGCTCAACGGAGAGCAGGTCCAGCCATGCCGACGTCCTCGAGACATCCCCGCCCGGTCAGCGGGCCCGCCGCGCCCGACGCCTGACCCACCTCGTCACCGCCCCCGGAGACCGTCCGGGCGCGGTTCGTAACCGGGCCGACCGCTGCCGGCCACACAACCAACATCCACTCTCCGGAGCATGACTGTGCATGCTCCCCCCAACGGACCAGAGGGGCCTGACATGGCATCTGCACCGACGGCGAGCACGCCCGCCCGCACCAAGTCCGTCAAACACCCGGTGGACCAGGTCCTGCCGATTCCCAAGCTGGCCGTCTACGGCATCCAGCACGTGCTGGCGTTCTACGCCGGTGCGGTGGTGGTCCCGATCCTGCTGGCCAGCGCGATCGGCCTGACCACCGAAGAACTGATCCACCTGATCAACGCGGACCTGTTCACCTGCGGTATCGCCTCGATCATCCAGTCCGTCGGGTTCTGGAAGATCGGCGTGCGGCTGCCCCTGCTGCAGGGGGTGACCTTCACCGCGGTCTCGCCGATGATCGCGATCGCCATGGCCGCCGGCGGCGGCACCGAGGGCCTGCTCTACATCTACGGCGCGGTCATCATCGCCGGGCTGTTCACCTTCTTCATGGCGCCCTACTTCGCCAGGCTGATCCGGTTCTTCCCGCCGGTGGTGACCGGCACCGTGATCACCATCATCGGCATCGCCCTGCTGCCGGTGGCCGCCCTGGACGCGGTGGGCGGCGGGGCCAACCCCGACCCGACCAGCACCAAGAACCTGGCCTACGCCCTGGGCACGCTGTTCGTCATCGTGCTGATCCAGCGGATCTTCAAGGGCTTCCTGGCCACCGTGGCCGTGCTGGCCGGTCTGGTCATCGGCACCGCGGTCGCGTTCTTCCTCGGCGACGCCAGCTTCAGCAGCCTGTCCGAGTCCGCCTGGTTCGGCGTCACCACCCCGTTCTACTTCGGCATTCCGAAGTTCTCGGCGGCCGCCATCATCTCGATGATCGTGGTCATGCTGATCACCGCGGTGGAGACCACCGGTGACGTCTTCGCCACCGGCGAGATCGTGGAGAAGCGGGTCGGCGGCGAGGACGTCGCCCGGGCCCTGCGCGCGGACGGACTGGCCACCTTCATCGGCGGCGTGCTGAACTCGTTCCCCTACACCTGTTTCGCCGAGAACGTCGGCCTGGTCCGGCTGACCCGGGTCAAGAGCCGTTACGTGGTGGCCGCCGCCGGCGTCTTCATGATCCTGATCGGCATGATCCCCAAGGCCGGCGCGCTGGTGGCCAGCATCCCGCCGCCGGTGCTGGGCGGCGCGGCGATCGCCATGTTCGCCACCGTCGCGGTGGTCGGTATCCAGACCCTGTCCCGGGTCGACTTCCACGACCACCGCAACGTGGTCATCGTCGGCACCAGCATCGGCCTGGCCATGTTCGTCACCGTCCAGCCGGACGTGGCCAAGGCCGTGCCGGAGTGGGCGCAGATCATCTTCGGCTCCGGCATCACCCTGGGCAGCCTGACCGCCATCATCCTGAACCTGGTGTTCCACCACCTGGACAAGGGCTACGGCCCGGCCGTCGCCGGCTCGCCCAAGGGTGGGGTCATCCGCCTGGAGCAGGTCAACAACATGTCCCGCGAGGAGTTCGTGGCCACCTTCGGCCGGCTGTTCCAGGGCCCGTCCTGGGTGGTCGAGCGCGCCTACGACCACCGCCCGTTCGCCGACACCCCGGCCCTGCGGGCCGCGTTCCAGGACGCGTTGTTCACCGCGAACAGCACCGAGCAGCGGGACCTGCTGTCCTTCTACCCGGACCTGGGCAGCGACGCCGGGCCCGACATGTCCGAGGAGTCCAAGAAGGACCGCGCGGCGGCCGGCCTGATGTTGCTCAACGACGATGACCACGAGCAGTTCTCGCACCTGACCTCGGCCTACCGCGAGCGGTTCGGCATCCCGCTGATCATGTCGGTGCGGGACGTGGAGAAGCGGGACCAGATCCTCAAGTCCGGCTGGGAGCGGCTGCAGAACTCGCCCACCCAGGAGCAGGCCACCGCGGTCATCGAGGTCGCCAAGATCGCCAACCACCGCTTCGACGACCTGGTCGCCGACGCCAGCCCGCTGCTGCTGCCCCGGGCCACCTTCCTGGAGGAGGTCGACAACCTGTCGACCCCGCCGTCCGCCCGCCAGGAGTCGGTCGACGAGGAGTTCGCCGCCGGCACCACCCGGTTCAACGCGATGGGACAGGACGAGGTGCGGCAGGTGCTGGCGAGCTGCCTGGACGTTCCCCGGTGGATCGACGCGGTGGCCGCCGGCCGGCCCTACCCGTCGGCCCAGCACGTGCTGCACACGGCCCGGGTCGCGGCGTCGGACTTCTCCGACGAGGAGCTGCGGGCGGCGTTGGCCAAGCATCCCCGGATCGGGGAGAGGGCCGGCGCCGGGCACGATGTCGAGTTCTCCCAGCGGGAGCAGTCGGCCGTCGGAACGGCCGATGCCGCGGTCCAGCAGGCGATCCTGGCCGGCAATGCGGACTACGAGAACAAGTTCGACCGGGTGTTCCTGATCCGGGCGGCCGGCCGGTCGGCCCCGGAGATCCTGGCCGAGCTGCAGCGCCGGCTGGGCAACTCGCCGGAGCAGGAACGGGCCGAGGTCGTCACCCAGCTCCGGGAGATCGCCCTGACCCGGCTGGAAACCGTCCTGGCCTGACCGCTCGTTCCCCCCGCCACCCGCCCACCACCCGACGGAGTGAAATGACAACCCTTGTGCTGCAAGGCGCCCATGTCGCCACGGTCGACGGCTCGGCCACCGAGTACCGCAACGGCCACGTCGTCGTCACCGACGGTCTGATCACCGCCGTCGGCAACGGGCCGGCAGTACCGGGAGCGGCCGACGCCCGCATTCTCGACGCGACCGGCTGCCTGATCACTCCCGGGTTCGTGAACACGCACCACCACCTGTATCAGTGGATCACCCGCGGCCTGGCCGTGGACGACACCCTGTTCGGCTGGCTCACCACGCTGTACCCGGTGTGGGGCCAGATCGACGCCGAACTGGTGAACGTCGCGGCCACCGGCGGCCTGTCCTGGCTGGCCGGGACCGGCTGCACCACCACCACCGACCATCACTACGTCTTCCCGCGCGACGGGGGCGACGTGCTGAAGGCGGAGATCGACGCGGCGGCGCGGGTGGGACTGCGGTTCCACCCGACCCGCGGGTCGATGGACCTGGGCCGGAGCAAGGGCGGCCTGCCGCCGGACAACGTGGTCGAGGACATCGACGCGATCCTGGCCGCCACCGAGGAGGCGATCGACACCCACCACGACCCGTCGTTCGGCTCGATGCTGCGGATCGGGGTGGCCCCCTGCTCCCCGTTCTCGGTGACCGGCGACCTGCTCCGGCAGACCGCGGAACTCTCGCGGCGCAAGGGCGTCCGGATGCACACCCACCTGTGCGAGACGCTGGACGAGGAGCAGTACTGCCAGGAGCATTTCGGCTGCTCGCCGGTGGAGTACATGGAGTCGGTGGGGTGGCTGGGGCCGGAGGTCTGGCTGGCCCACTCGGTGTGGCTGACCGACGACTCGATCGCCAGCCTGGCCCGCACCGGCACCTCGGTGGCGCACTGCCCCACCTCCAACGCGCGCCTGGGCTCGGGCATCGCCCGGGCCCGGGACCTGCGCGACGCCGGGGTGGCCGTCGGCCTGGGCGTCGACGGGGCCGCGTCCAACGAGGCCTGCGCGCTGCTGGAGGAGGCCCGGCACGCCCTGCTCTTCGCCCGGGCCAAGGGCGGTCCGCAGGCGTTGACCGTCCGCGATGCCCTGGACATGGCGACCATGGGCGGCGCCCGGGTCCTGGGCCGGCAGGACGAGATCGGCTCGCTGGAGGTGGGCAAGCTGGCCGACATCGCCGTGTGGCGGCTGGACACGTTGCCGCACATCGACATCGTCGACCCGATCGCCGCCCTGGTGCTCGGGGCCCCGCCGCCCCTGGAGTTGCTGCTGGTCGGTGGACGGCCGATCGTCGAGCAGGGACGCCTGAGCACCGTGGACACCGACCGCTACGCCACCGAGGTCCGCGACGCCAGCAAGAAACTGCTGGCTCGCGCGGGCATCTGAGAAGAATTCGAGCACACCTCCCGGACGGGGATATCGTCACGGGGAGACGAGGGAGTCAACACATGGAGCCTCACGTCGTCGTGAACGGCCGGGCCCGCCCGTTGGGCGAGGTCGGCGGTCACACCACGCTGCTGGAATGGCTGCGCTCGACCGGATACACCGGGTGCAAGGAGGGCTGCGCCGAAGGCGAGTGCGGTGCCTGCGCGGTACTGGTCGCCCGTCCCGCCGAAGCGACCGGCGCCAATGGCTCGGCCACCACCCGCTGGACCGCGATCAACGCGTGCCTGGTGCCGGCCGCCGGCTTCGACGCCCAGGAGGTCGTCACCTCCGAGGGGTTGGGCGATCCCGAACGGCTGCACCCGGTCCAGGAGCAGATGGCGGTGCGCGGTGGGTCGCAGTGCGGCTACTGCACGCCGGGCTTCATCTGCTCGATGGCCGCGGAGTACTACCGGGCCGACCGCTCGCCGGCCGACGCCGAGGCCGAGGCCGCCACCGCAGAGCCGGGTACCAACGGTCATTCCCGCGCGGAGGCCGGCGCCGATCCAGCCGCCCCCGGGCACGCCCCCGACCACGAGCACGGGCCCAACGGCTTCGACCTGCATGCCCTGTCCGGCAACCTGTGCCGGTGCACCGGGTACCGGCCGATCCGGGACGCCGCCTACGCGCTGGGTTCGCCCGACGAATCCGACGCGCTGGCCCAGCGCCGGTCCGCCCCGGCCCCGGCCCCCGCGCCGACGGTCATCACCACCGGCGGCACCGCCTACCGCCGGCCGGCCGACCTGGCCCAGGCCCTGGAGCTGCTGGCGCAGCACCCGGATGCCCGGCTGGTCGCCGGGTCCACCGACTGGGGCGTCGAGCTCAACATCCGGCACGTCCGGGCCGAGCTGACCATCGCCCTGGACCGGGTGGCGGAGCTGCGCACGTTCTCGGTGCAACCCGACCGGATCGAGATCGGTGCCGCGCTGACCCTCTCGGAGGTGGAGCGGCTGCTGGACGGCCGGGTGCCGCTGCTGGCCGAGCTGTTCCCCCAGTTCGCCTCCCGGCTCATCCGCAACGGCGCCACCCTGGGCGGCAACCTGGGCACCGGCTCACCGATCGGGGACAGCCCGCCCGCCCTGCTGGCCCTGGACGCCTCGCTGGTGCTGGCGTCGGCCGCCGGCGAGCGCACCGTGCCGCTGTCGGAGTACTTCACCGGCTACCGCCAGACGGTCAAACGGCCGGACGAGCTGATCAAGACGATCACGCTGCCGCTGCCGGTGGCCCCGATCTCCGCCTTCCACAAGATCGCCAAGCGGCGCTTCGACGACATCTCCAGCGTCGCCATCGCTTTCGCGTTGCGTCTGGACGGGGACACGGTGTCCGACATCAAGATCGGGCTCGGCGGGGTGGCCGCGATGCCGATCCGCGCGAGCGCCACCGAGGCCGCCCTGACCGGCCGGCCCTGGACCCCGAAGGTGGCGGCCGAGGCCGCCCGGGTACTGGCCGACGAAGGCACCCCGATCAGCGACCACCGGGCCAGCGCCGCCTACCGGACGGCCATGCTCGGCACGTCCCTGCGCAAGTTCCATGCCCAGAACGCCAATGCTGGAAAGGTGGGTGCGAAATGAGCTTCGCTCACGGACCTTTGGCCGATCGGCCGAACAACCCCAAGGTCGGCCTGCCGCTGCCGCACGAGGCGGCCTCGCTGCACGTCACCGGCAAGGCGCTGTACACCGACGATCTCATCCACCGCACGCCGAACCTGCTGCACGCCTGGCCGTTGCAGGCGCCGCATGCGCACGCCCGGGTCACCACGTTCGACGTCACCCCGGCCTACGACGTGCCCGGCGTGGTCCGGGTGCTCACCGCGCAGGACGTGCCCGGGGTCAACGACGCCGGCATCAAACACGACGAGCCGCTGTTCCCCACCGAGATCATGTTCTACGGGCATGCGGTCTGCTACGTGCTCGGCGAGACCGAGGATGCCGCCCGGCTCGGTGCCGAGGCGATCGTCGTCGAGTACGAGCCGCTGCCGTCGCTGATGACGATCCCCGAGGCGATCGCCGCGGAGAGCTTCCAGGGCGCCCAGCGCACCGTCAGCCGCGGTGACGCCGACGCCGGCCTGGCCGCCAGCACGCACCGGTTCTCCGGCGAATTCTCCTTCGGCGGGCAGGAGCACTTCTACCTGGAGACCAACGCCGCGCTGGCCCTGGTCGACGAGGCCGGTCAGGTCTTCGTCCAGTCCAGCACCCAGCACCCGTCCGAGACCCAGGAGATCGTCGCGCACGTGCTGGGCCGGCCCAGTCACGAGATCACCGTGCAGTGCCTGCGCCTGGGCGGCGGGTTCGGCGGCAAGGAGATGCAACCGCACGGGTTCGCCGCGGTGGCGGCCCTGGGCGCGACCATCACCGGGCGCCCGGTGCTGCTGCGCCTGAACCGCACCCAGGACATCACGATGACCGGCAAGCGGCACCCGTTCCACGCCTCCTGGGAGATCGGCTTCGACGCCGACCTCCGGATCCGGGCGCTCAAGGCGACCCTGACCAGCGACGGCGGGTGGAGCCTGGACCTGTCCGAGCCGGTGCTCGCCCGGGCCCTGTGCCACATCGACAATGCCTACTGGATCCCCGATATCGAGGCGCACGGGCGGATCGCCAAGACCAACAAGACCTCGCAGACGGCCTTCCGCGGATTCGGCGGCCCGCAGGGCATGATCGTCATCGAGGACATCCTGGGCCGCTGCGCCCCCCAGCTGGGGATCGCCCCGGAGGAGCTGCGCCGGCGCAACTTCTACTCCCCCGGCCAGCCCACCCCCTACGGTCAGCCGGTACGGCACGCCGAGCGGCTGGCCGCCATCTGGCAAACGCTGTCGGACAAGGCCTCGGTGGCGCAGCGGCAGGAGCAGATCGCGGCGTTCAACGCCGGCCACCACGACAGCAAGCGCGCGCTGGCCATAACGCCGGTCAAGTTCGGCATCTCGTTCAACCTGACCGCCTTCAACCAGGCCGGCGCGCTGGTGCACGTCTACAAGGACGGCTCGGTGCTGATCAACCACGGCGGCGTGGAGATGGGCCAGGGCCTGCACACCAAGATGATCCAGGTCGCGGCCACCGCGCTCGGGGTGCCGCTGAGCTACGTGCGGCTGGCCCCGACCCGGACCGACAAGGTGCCCAACACCTCGGCCACCGCGGCCAGCTCGGGCGCCGACATCAACGGCGGCGCGGTCAAGAACGCCTGCGACCAGATCCGGGAGCGGTTGGCGACGGTGGCTGCCGGCCAGCTGGGCATCCACCCCGACGACGTGCGCTTCGTCGACGGCGTGGTCACCGGGATCGGGTTCCACGACAAGCAGATCGAGTGGGCCAAGCTCACCCATGACGCGTACTTCCAGCGCGTGCAGCTGTGGGCGGCCGGTTTCTACCGCACCGCGGGGTTGCACTGGGACGCCAACCGGATGCAGGGCGAGCCGTTCAAGTACTTCGCCTACGGTGCGGCCTGCGCCGAGGTGGAGGTGGACGGCTTCACCGGCGCCTACCGGTTGCTGCGGGCCGACATCGTGCACGACGTGGGTGACAGCCTGTCGCCGCTGATCGACGTCGGGCAAATCGAGGGCGGTTTCGTCCAGGGCACCGGCTGGCTCACCCTGGAGGAGCTGCGCTGGGACACCAGCGACGGCCCGCACCGGGGCCGGTTGAACACCCAGGCGGCCAGCACCTACAAGATCCCGTCCTTCTCGGAGATGCCCGAGGAGTTCCACGTGCATCTGTTCGAGCGGGCCACCGAGTCCGGCGTGGTGTACGGGTCCAAGGCGGTCGGCGAGCCGCCGCTGATGGAGGCGTTCGCCGTGCGCGAGGCGCTGCGGGCCGCGGTGGCCCAGTTCGGGCCGGCCGGGTACCCGGTCGACCTGGGCAGCCCGGCCACCCCGGAAGCGGTCTACTGGGCGATCGATGCGGCCCGGACGGCCGGCACCGCCGGCACCAACGGCGCCACCGGCCGGCCGACCACGGACGCGTCGGCGCAGGAGTTGGCAGGCGTCTGATGGACTGGTTGGACGCCCTCACGCAGCTGCGCCGGGAGGGTTCACCGGCCGTGCTGGTCACGGTGGTCGCGGTGCGGGGCCACGCCCCGCGGGAGGCCGGGGCCAAGATGGTCGTCGGTTCCGAACACAGCTGGGGCAGCGTCGGCGGCGGCAACCTGGAGGAATCGGCGATCCGCCGGGCCCGGGAGCTGATCGCCGACGGCGCCGGCGAACCGGAGACCCAGCTGCACCGGCTCAACGAACACGCCCGCAACCGGCACGGACGCCAATGTTGCGGCGGGGAGGTGACTCTCGTGCTGGAACCGATGCCGGCCCGGCCCACCGTGGCCATCTTCGGCCTGGGCCATGTCGGGTACGAACTGGCCCGGATCCTGTCCCGGCTCGAGCTGCGCCTGGAACTGGTCGACTCCCGAGCCGACCAGCTGGAGCCGTTGCGGCTGGCCGAGATCACCGACGGCGCCGCCGATGTCGGCGTGCACCACCTGGTGCTCGGCGAGCAGATCCTGGAGCGGCTGCCCCGCGGCGCGCACGTGCTGATCATGAGCCATGACCACGCCGAGGATTTCGCCCTCTGCGACGCCGCCCTGCGGTTGCCGCACCTGGGCTCGATCGGCCTGATCGGATCGTCGGCCAAGTGGTCCGGGTTCCGGCGCCGGCTGGCCGAGCAGGGCCACTCCGCCCAGACCATCGACCGGATCCGCTGCCCGATCGGCCGGCCCGAGATCAGCGGCAAACAGCCCGCGGTGATCGCCGTCTCGGTGGCCGCCGCCCTGCTGCCGACCCTCACCGCCCCGGCCGGGGCAGCCTCATCCGGGTCGGCCCCATCCGGGTCGGCGGGGACCTCCGCGGCCCGAACCATCAGTGGAGTGCCCTCGTGACCCTGTACCGCGCCACCATCGTCGACACCCCCGGTGACCCGTTCGCCGGCGATCCGGCGGACGCCCTGGCGACCGACCCGGACGGCGGGCTGCTCGTCATCGACGGGGTCATCCGCGAGCGGGGCCCGTTCGCGGCTCTGCGGGCCGATCATCCCGATGAGCCGCTGGTCGAACTGACCGGCGGGCTGCTGCTGCCCGGATTCGTGGACACCCACGTGCACTACCCGCAGCTGCGGGCCATCGGCGGGCTGGGCATGCCGCTGCTGGACTGGCTCGAGCAGTGCGCGCTGCCGGAGGAGAGCCGGCTGGCCGAACCGGAGTACGCGGCGCCGCTGGCCCAGGAGTTCGTCTCCGAACTGATCGCGCACGGCACCACCACCGCGCTGGTGTTCGGATCGCACTTCGAGTCGGCGATGGACATCCTGTTCGCCGCCGGCCAGGACGCCGGGCTGAACCTGACCACCGGACTGGTGCTCTCGGACCGGATCCTGCGCCCGGACCTGCTGTGCAGCCCGGCCGACGCGCTGGCCGCCTCGCAGCGGCTGATCGACCGCTGGCACGGCAAGGGTCGGCTCAGATACGCCGTCACGCCGCGGTTCTCGCTGTCCACCACGGACGAGATGCTCGAGGTCTGCCGGCAGTTGCTCGGCCCCGGCTCGGACCGGGACGCGCACGCCGCCGACATCTGGTTCACCTCGCACGTCAACGAGAACCTGGCCGAGGTGCAGACCGTGGCCGACCTGTTCCCCGGCACCGCGCACTACATCGACACCTACCACCGGCACGGCCTGGTCACCGACCGCAGCGTGTTCGCCCACAACGTGCACCCCACCGATCACGAGCTGGACCTGATGGCGCAGGCCGGCGCGTGGGCGGCGCACTGCCCGACCAGCAACTCGGCCCTGGGCAGCGGCCTGTTCCCGCTGGCCCGGCACGTCCGGCACGGCGTCGGGGTCGCCCTGGGTTCCGACGTGGGGGCCGGCACCGGGTTGTTCCTGCCCAAGGAGGGGCTGCAGGCGTACTTCATGCAGCAGCTGCTCGGGGCGCAGGGGCTCCCGTTGACCCCGGTGCACCTGCTCTACCTGGCCACCCACGCCGGCGCCCGCGCCCTCGGGCTGGCCGACCGGGTCGGCACCCTCACCGTCGGACGGGATTTCGACGCGGTGTGGCTGCGGCCGGAGCCGTCGTCCAGCCTGGGCATCAACCTGCGCCAGGCGGCCGATCCGACCGACGCGCTGGCCCGGGTGTTCGCTCTGTCGACCCCGCACGACGTGGCCGGGGTGTGGCTGCGCGGAGAGCCGGCCTACACCAGGTAGCCAGATGTTGACTGGCGGTGACGGCCGCCGGATGCGACAGTCGGTCGGTGAGCGAATTGGAGAGCTATTCCTGGGGCGAGACGAGCAATCCCACGATCGTGCTGCTGCACGGGCTGAGCGACGCCGGCACCACCTGGCCGGACGCGGTCCGTCGCTGGCAGGGCCGGTATCACCTGATCGCGGTCGACCTGCGGGGACACGGCCGGTCCCCGCGGTTCGCACCGGATCAACTGACCCGCTGCTACGACTGGTGGCTGTCGGACACCCTGGACGTGCTCTCGACGCTGGATTCGGCGCCGGTGGTGGTCGGGCATTCGCTGGGCGGGCTGTTCGCGCTGCGGGCGGCGGCCGCGCGGCCCGAGCTGGTCCGCGGCCTGGTGCTGGAGGATCCGGCCCGGCCGCCCGGCGCGACGACCCCGGATCCGGAGTTCGTCGCGATGAACGAGGCGTTCCTGGATTCGTTCGCCGACGGCGGGCGGGCCCAACGCGACCGCATGCGGGCCGAATCACGCTGGGCCGTCGAGGAGATCGACGAGAGGGCGGCCAGCAAGCCGCTGGTCGACCGGGCGATGATCCACGACGGCCTCATCCTCGGCGACGGGACCTGGGAGCCGGTGTTCAACGGCCTGACCGTGCCGACCCTGCTGGTGGCCCCGACCGACAGCCCGATGGCCCCGGACCCGGCCCTGATCACCAACCCGCTCGCGCGGCAGGTTCGGCTCGACGGCGTCGGGCACACCGTGCGCCGCGACGACGCACCGGCCTACCACGCGGTGGTCGACCCCTTCCTGGCCGCGATCACCGCCGGCTCGCCCGCACCCTGATTTCCCCCGTCCGACATCCGGGTGCCCTTCACGCCGCGTGTGCGGGCCGGGCAATACAGTCGTGCCCGTGCGGTACGTGGCGATCGGGGACAGCTTCACCGAGGGCGTCGGTGACGAGCGGGCGGACGGCAGCGTGCGCGGCTGGGCCGACCGGGTCGCCGAGGGGCTGGCCCAGGCCACCCAGGAGCCCGTGCAGTACGCCAATCTGGCCATCCGCGGGCGCAAGCTCGGCCCGATCGTGGACCAGCAACTGGAGGCCGCGCTTGCGCTCGAGCCCACGCTGATGACCTACAACGGCGGCGGCAACGACATCATGCGCCGGCACGTGGACATGGGCCGGCTGATGGAGCTGTCCCGGCACGTCGTCGACCGCTGCCGGGCGGCCGGCGTCCGGCTCATCGTGCTCGCCGGGCCGGACCCGACCTCCCGCATTCCGCTGGGTCAGGTCGTGCACCACCGGGGTGAGGCGCTGACCGCCGACATCGTGGCGCTCACCGACGAATTCGGCCTCACGTTCGTCGACATGTGGCACGACCAGGAGATCCGCCGGGCCGGGTACTGGGGAGCCGACCGCATCCATCTCAACGCCGCCGGCCACCGCCGGGTCGCCGGCCAGGTGCTGGCCGCCCTCGGCCATCCGGCGCCGGCCACCACCACCCGCGTCGAAGACCCGCACCGCTCGGTGTCGGACAATCTGCTGTTCTACCGCCAGCACGTCGGGCCATGGCTGCGGCGGCGCCTGCAGGGACGCTCGTCGGGTGATCACCGCACGGCCAAACACCCGGACTACGTGACGATCTCACCGCGTGAGGTACCGCGCGGCTGACCGTCGGCGGCGGCCTGGGACAGCAGGCCCTCCAGCCGGTCGATCTTGTCGGCCAGCAGCTGGATGTGGGCGGTGGTGGCCGCCTGCCCGGCCTCCTCCTCGCTGGTGACCCGCTCGACCAACCACGACGCGATCGTCGCGGTCACCGTGCCGACCAGGGCGATCCCGCAGATCATCATGCCGACGGCGATGCAGCGGCCCTCCATCGTCACCGGGTAGGCATCGCCGTAGCCGACGGTGGTGATGGTGACGCAGGCCCACCAGACCGCCTCGCCGTAGGTGGTGATCAACGCGCCCGGGGCGTAGCGCTCGGCGTCGAAGACCGCCAGCGAGGCCACGAAGACCAGCAGCGTCGTGGTGACGGCCGCATAGGTCACCACCCGCCCGCGCAGGGCGGTGCCGGCGGCCCGCTGGAACACCGTGAACAGGGTGAGCAGCCGGACCAGCCGCAGCGGACGCAGCATCGGCAGGGTCACCACCAGCAGCGACAGGATGTTGCGGACGAACCAGCGGCGCCGGTTGGTGGCCAGCCAGAGCCGGACGACGTAGTCGATGGCGAAGACCAGCCAGCACAGCAGGCTGACCACCCGGGTGGCCAGCAGCAGCGCCCCCTGCGGCTCGGCCAGCACCTGGTAGGCGTAGACGACGCCGAACAGCACGGCCACGGCCATCAGCGGCCATTCCATCGCGCGGGTCCAGGCCTGGAAGGCCGGCGTCTGGACATCGAGGTCGCTCGTCCCCATCGAGGCAGGATCGCACGGTCGCGGGCGCGGACGGCTCAAGACGTCAGGCCAGCGGCCCGAAAAGTGTCTCCGGCGCCGTCGGGCCGAGGTCAAGCCCGTCCAGCACCGCGCCCAGCCGCTTCTCCTCGTACCGGACATGCGTCGTCATGATCGCCTCGATGCCGTCCAGGTGGCGCCGAAGGTCCTCCGGCGGGTCGCCGGCGGCCATCGCCCGACGCAGCTCGCCGAGCAGGTGCGCGATCATCCGGTGATCGCGGGTGAGGTTGTCCAGGACCGGCGCCAGCTCCGGGTGCCGCTCGCGCAGGCGCGGGAACAGGGCACCGTCCTCGGCCTCGTGGTGCCCGTCGAGCGCGGAACACAGACCCCAGCAGTAGATCAGGGGGTCGGCCAGCTGCTCGACCGCCTCGCGCGCATCGATCGGTTCGCTCGATTCGATCGATTCCCGGGCGATCGCCAGCGCGTCGGTCAGCCGCTGGTGCACCCGCCGCAGCTGTGCGCTCCAGGCGATCATCCGGGCCGATTCCATCGCGGCCGACCCTATCGCCGGCGGCGGGGATATATCAGAATCAGACTTCAACAAACTGTTGACAGGTCTCGACGGCCAGCGGTAACTTTCACTCCAAGAGATTTTGCTTCCGCTTAGCGGAAGCCGGCACCGCTGCCGACCGACAGGAGTGTCTCGACGATGAGCCTTTCCACCCACGTGCTGGACGCCAGCCTGGGTCGCCCCGCCCAGGGGGTGCCGATCCAGCTCAGGGCGCAGGGAGATGCCGGCGCCGCCACCCCCTTCGGCACCACGATCTTCACGGCCGTCACCGATGCCGACGGCCGCTACCGCCACCAGCAGTCCGGCGCCGATCTGCCGCTCGCCGCCGGCATCTACGACCTGCAGTTCGACACCACGGCCTATTTCACCGCCACCGGTCAGACCGGGTTCTATCCGCGGGTCACGGTGACGTTCGAGATCACCGACCCCGCTGCGCACCACCACGTCCCGTTGTTGCTGTCCCCGTTCGCTTTTTCCACCTACCGAGGGAGCTAGGTCCACATGAGTGTCACGCTCGGCCACAACCAGTACGGCAAGGCGGAGACCCGCGTCGTCCGGGTCTACCGGGATTCCGACCCGCACGAGATCGTCGACTACAACGTCAGTGTCGCCCTGTCCGGGGACTTCGAGGAGATCCACCGCACCGGCGACAACAGCAACTGCCTGACCACCGACGCCACCAAGAACACGGTGAACGCGTTCGCCAAGGAGTACAGCGAGGCCGCCCGCCAGCCGGAGTCGTTCGGCATCGCGCTGGCCAAGCACTTCGTGGATGACACCGCCCCGGTGACCCGGGCCCGGATCAAGCTCGAGATGTACCCGTGGAACCGGCTCTCGCACGACGGCACCCCGCACCCGCACGCCTTCGCCCGGGACGGTGGCTACGTGCGCACCGCCACCGTGACCTACGACGGGACCAACCTGTGGGTGGTCTCCGGCGTACAGGACTACGTGGTGCTCAAGACCACCGACTCGGAGTTCTGGGGCTACCTGCAGGACAAGTACACGACCCTCAAGCCGACCCACGACCGGGTCATGGCCACCTCGGTGACCGGCCAGTGGTGGCACACCGACAGCGAGGCCGACTGGGCCAAGTCCTACGACTCGGCGGTGGCCACGATGAGCAGCGTGTTCGCCGGCCATCACAGCCTGGCCCTGCAGCAGACCATGTTCGCCATGGGTGAGGCGATGATCGCCGAGCAGCCCGAGATCGGCGAGGTCCGCTTCTCCCTGCCCAACAAGCACCACTTCGTCATCGATCTGAGCCCGTACGGCCTGGAGAACCCGAACGAGGTCTTCCACGCCGACGACCGGCCCTACGGCTTCATCGAAGGCACCATCCACAACGACCTGCACAAGGACGCCGCGCCGGCTCCGAACCAGGCCTTCGATCCCGGTCAGGGCTGGTAACCGTCACCATGGCCCACCAACCCGAATCATTCGCGGGGCAGCAGGGCGTCGAACTGCTGCCCGACGGGAAGCATCCCGTCGACGAGGTGCTCAAGCCGGGACCGATGATCCTGTTCGGCCTGCAGCACGTGATGAGCATGTATGCCGGCGTGGTCGCGGTGCCGTTCATCGTCGGCTCCGCGCTGGGCCTGTCCTTCGCCGATCTGTCCTACCTGCTGGCCGCCACCTTGCTGGTCTCCGGCCTGGCCACTCTGCTGCAGACCCTGGGCGTGAAGTGGATCGGCGCCAAACTGCCGATCGTGCAGGGCACGTCGTTCGCCGCGGTCGCCTCCATGATTGCCGTGGGGGCGTCCGCCGGCGGCGGGGTCGACGGCCTACGGGCGATCTTCGGCTCCGTCCTGATCGCCGGGCTGGCCGGGTTCCTGCTGTCCGGGGTGTTCGCCCGGTTGCTGCGCTTCTTCCCGCCGGTGGTGACCGGGTCAATCATCACGGTGATCGGCATCTCGCTGCTGCCGGTGGCCATGCGCTGGGCCGGCGGCGGGGCCGGATCGGCCGACTTCGGCTCGATTTCCAACATCACGCTGGCCGCGATCACCCTGGGCATCATCCTGGTGATCTACCGGTTCCTGCCCGGTTTCTTCTCCCGGATCGCGATCATCGCCGGCCTCGTCGCCGGCGGGGTGGTCGCCGCCCTGATGGGCAAGCTGGACTTCTCCAAGGTGGGTCAGGCTCAGGCCTTCGCCATCTCCACCCCGTTCCACTTCGGCACGCCGACCTTCCAGGTCGCGGCCATCATCTCGATGGTCATCGTGATGCTGGTGATCATGACCGAGACCACGGCGGACCTGCTGGCCATCGGCGTGGTCGTCGGCCGGGAGGCCGACCGCAAGACCGTGGCCAACGGCCTGCGGGCCGACTGCATCTCGACCGCGGCCTCGGGCGGGCTGCTCAACGGCTTCCCGGTGAGCGCCTTCGCCCAGAACGTCGGCCTGGTCGCGTTGACCGGCATCCGCAGCCGGTTCGTGGTGGCCGTCAGCGGCGGCATCCTGCTGGTGCTCGGGCTGTTCCCCCAGGTGGGCGCGGTCGTCGCGGCGCTGCCGCTGCCCGTGCTCGGTGGGGCCGGCCTGGCCCTGTTCGGCACGGTCGCGGCCAGCGGCATCCGCAGCCTGGCGGCGGTGAAGTACGACGGGAACTCCAACCTGGTCATCGTCGCGCTGGCCATCGCCGCCGGCCTGACGCCGATCGCCGTGCCCGAGTTCTACCACTCGTTCCCGGAATGGTTCCAGACGATCTTCGACTCCGGCATCAGCGCCTCCGCGGTCACCGCCGTCACCCTGAACATCTTCTTCAACGTGCTGGGCCGCAAGGACGACGCAGCACCCATCTTCGCCGAGTCCCCGGCCATCGGGGTCAGCCCGGACGAGCAACCGGGCGGGCACCTGCCCGGCGACCCCAGAAAGGGCAGCCACTGATGGGCGTCACGCTCAACGGACCCGAGATCGCCCGCGCCGACGAGATTCTCACTCCGGACGCGGTGGCCTTCGTGGCCGATCTGCATCGCCGTTTCGCCGGCCGGCGGGACGAGCTGCTGGCCGAGCGCACCCGCCGTCGCGAGCGGGCCGCCCGCTCCGGCCGGCTGGACGTCCGGCCGGAGACCGCGGGCATCCGGGCCGCCGACTGGACCGTCGCGGCCGCCCCGGCCGACCTGGTCGACCGCCGGGTGGAGATCACCGGCCCGCCCGAGCCGAAGATGGCCATCAACGCCCTGAACTCGGGAGCGCGGGTATGGCTGGCCGACCTGGAGGACGCGAACACCCCGCACTGGCGCAACGTGGTCGGTGGGCAGCTGGTGCTCTTCGACGCCATCCGCGGCACCCTGGCCTTCGATTCCCCGGACGGCCGGCCCTACCGGCTGGCCACCGACCGGCGGCTGGCCACCATCGTCGCCCGGCCGCGGGGTTGGCACTTCGACGAGCGACACCTGCTGGTGGACGGCGAGCCCGCCGTCGGTGCCCTGGTCGACTTCGGGCTCTACTTCTTCCACAACGCGGCCGAACTGCTGGCCCGGGGCAGCGGACCGTACTTCTACCTGCCGAAGATGGAGAGCCATCTGGAGGCGCGGCTGTGGAACGACGTGTTCACTCACGCCCAGGCCGAACTGGGCATCGCCCACGGCACCATCCGGGCCACCGTGCTGATCGAGACCATCCCGGCCGCGTTCGAGATGGACGAGATTCTCTATGAGCTGCGCGAGCACGCGTCCGGCCTGAATGCCGGCCGCTGGGACTACCTGTTCAGCGTCATCAAGTACTTCCGTGATGCCGGCCCCACGTTCGTGCTGCCCGATCGGGGCAGCGTGACCATGACCGCCCCGATGATGCGCGCCTACACCGACCTGCTGGTGGCGACCTGCCACCGCCGCGGGGCGTTCGCGATGGGCGGCATGGCCGCCTTCATCCCGAGCCGGCGGGACCCCGAGGTCAACCGGGCCGCCCTGGCCAAGGTGCGGGCGGACAAGGAACGGGAGGCCGGCGACGGCTTCGACGGCTCCTGGGTGGCCCACCCGGACCTGGTCCCGGTGTGTGCCGAGGTGTTCGACGCCGTGCTCGGCGACCGGCCCAACCAGCTCGACCGCCGCCGGGACGACGTCCAGGTCACGGCCGATCAGCTACTGGACGTGACCTCCGTGCCGGGCTCGATCACCGAAGCCGGGCTGCGCGGCAACATCGACGTGGCCCTGCGCTACCTGGAGGCCTGGCTCGGCGGCAACGGCGCCGTCGGCATCCACAACCTGATGGAGGATGCGGCCACCGCGGAGATCTCCCGGTCCCAGGTGTGGCAGTGGGTGCATCACGGTGTGCAGCTGGACACCGGGCTGACCGTCACCGCGGAGCTGGTCTGCCGGATCGCCGACGAGGAACTGGCCGCGATCGCCGCCGAGCTGGGCTCGCAGACCTACGCGGCAAGCCAGTACCCGTTGGCCCGCAGCGTCTTCGAGCAGGTGGCCCTGGCCGACGAGTTCGCCGATTTCCTCACCCTGCCGGCCTACGCGGCGGCCCATGATGCGGAGTTGGCGGCCAGCCGTCAGGCTTGAACCAGTCGGTTCGACGGCCGGGCGCGGTCGCCGCTGGATATATCCGCCGGCGACCGGCCCCTCCTTGACGGCACGCAGCCGGACCGATAGATTTTCTACATCGTGAACTTAGAGTTTCGCTATACGGAATAGTCACAAGCAGTGACGACCAGCGCCGACCAGGAAGAAGGACGTCAGATGAGCGGGCCGGAGACACCCTCGACCACCGCTCTGAGCGCGTCCTTCCTGGACCGGCTGGATGACGAGCTGGCGGCCGCCGACACCCAGCTGTCGGGTCACTACCCCGGTGATCCCGGAACCCGCCAGCCGGTGCACACGGTCTACGTCAACGCCGATCTGGCCGACGAGCAGCTGCTGGCCCGGTGGGCCGCCGGTGCCCGCGAGGTGCTGGCCGTCACCGCGCCCGACCCGTCCGCGGCGGCCGCCCTGGCGCTGCCGGTGGCCGACGACGACCTGGCCGCCGCGCTGGCCCTGGTCCGGGCCAAGCTGGACACCGAACCCATCGAGGACCTGCGCCTGGACTTCGAGGACGGCTACGGCAACCGGCCCGACGACGAGGAGGACCGCGACGCGATCCGGGTGGCCGCCCTGCTGCCGACCCTGCTGGGCGATCCGGCCGGACCGCTGCTGGCCGGCATCCGGTTCAAGTCGTTGGAGAAGCCCACCCGCCGTCGCGGACTGCGCACCCTGGATCTGGTCGTCTCCGGCCTGCTGGCCGCCGGGCCGCTGCCGGCCGGCTTCCTGGTCACCCTGCCCAAGGTCACCTCGGTCGACCAGGTCACCGCCATGGTCGGCATCTGCGAGGAGCTGGAACGGGTGCACGGGTTGCCCCCCGGTGCTCTGCGCTTCGAGATCCAGATCGAGACCACCCAGGCCATCCTGGGGGCCGACGGGACCGCCACCGTCGCCGGCATGATCGGCGCCGCCGGCCCGAGATGCGTTGCCCTGCACTACGGCACGTTCGACTACAGCGCCGCGTGCGGTGTGGCGGCCTCGCAGCAGAGCCTGGCCCACCCGGTCGCCGACCACGCCAAGGCGGTCATGCAGGTCGCCGCGGCCGGTACCGGGGTGCGGCTGTCCGACGGCTCCACCAACGTCATGCCCGTCGGCTCGCCCGAGCAGATCCGCGCGGCCGTGGTGCTGCACGCGGGCCTGGTCACCCGGTCGCTGCGGGCGGCGTACTACCAGGGCTGGGACATGCACCCCGGGCATCTGGTCAGCCGGTACCTGGCCACCTACGCCTTCTACCGGCAGGGTCTGCCGGCCGCCGCCGCGCGGCTGCGGGCCTACCTGAACAAGCAGTCCGGCGGCGTGGTCGACGAGCCGGCCACCGCGCAGGCGCTCGCCGCGTTCCTGATGCGTGGCGTGCACTGCGGCGCGATCGACGACGACGAGGTCTTCGAGCAGGCCGGGGTACGCCGGGACACGTTGGACGCGATGGCCCGCCGCAAACCCCTGCCCGCCTGAACCCTCCCCCGACCCCACCCGGAAGGAATCCCCCGGTGACCACCGAATCCCCGCGCTACGCGGTCAACCTGTCCATGCTGTTCACCGAGCTGCCACTGCTGCAGCGGCCCGCGGCGGCCAAGGAGGCCGGGTTCGACGCGGTCGAGTTCTGGTGGCCGTTCAGCTCCGCAGTGCCGGCCGACAGCCAGGTGGACGAGTTCGTCGCGGCCGTCGACGAGGCCGGGGTGCAGCTGATCGGGCTGAACTTCTTCGCCGGTGACATGCCCAGCGGCGACCGGGGTCTGGTCTCCTGGCCGGCCCGCTCCGCCGAGTTCCGGGACAACATCGACGTGACCGTCGGCATCGGCGAGCGGCTGGGCTGCCGGGCGTTCAACGCCCTGTACGGCAACCGGACCGACGAGTCCACGCCGGTCGCGCAGGACGAGGTGGCCGCCGAGAACCTGGCGCTGGCCGCCCGGGCCGCGGCCCGGATCGACGGCATCGTGCTGGTCGAGCCGGTCAGCGGGGCGCCGCGTTATCCGTTGCTCACCGCGGCCGACGTCATCCGGGTGATCGACCGCGTCGAGGCCGCCTCGGGCGTCGGCAACGTCAAGTTCCTCTGCGACCTGTACCACCTGGACGTCAACGGCGACGATGTGGCCGCGGCCATCGAGGCCTACGCCGACCGGGTCGGCCACGTCCAGATCGCCGACAGCCCGGGCCGGGGCGAGCCCGGCACCGGCACGCTGGACATCGACGGCCACCTGGCCGCACTCGCCGCGCACGGGTACCGCGGCTACGTGGCCCTGGAGTACAAGCCGACCGCGGGCACCCTCGAAGGCCTGAGCTGGCTCCCCTCGGCCGCCCGCAGCTCCGCCACCCGCGTCTGACCCCCACCCCGCACGACCAACCCCCACCCCCGCGCGGATCAACTACCCCGGCGCGGATCAACTCGCAGGAGATGGGACTGATGGGACGCAAGTCGACGACTTCATCCGCGCAGCCATCCACACCGGCCCTGCGCGGATCAAACCGCACCGAATGTGACGGGTGGGACCGAAGTCGACGACTTCGGCCGCGCCGAGGTAGTTGATCCGCGCGGGAGACCGGGGCAGCACCCGGGCAGCACCGGCGGGAGCCGGCCACCACCAACAAGATCGTGAAGGAGACATCAATGACCACCGTTGCTTTCATCGGCCTGGGCATCATGGGCGGCCCGATGGCCGGTCACCTGGTGAACGCCGGGTTCGACGTCGTCGGCTACAACCGCAGCCAGGCCAAGGTCGACGCGCTCGTCGCGGCCGGCGGCAAGGGGGCGACCAGCATCGCCGACGCGGTCCGCGAGGCCGACGTCGTGGCGATCATGGTGCCCGACTCCCCGGACGTGCGGCAGGTACTGGCCGGGTCCGACGGCACCGACGGCGTCTTCCAGAACGCCAAGCCGGGCACGCTGATCATCGACTTCTCCTCCATCCGGCCCGATGTGACCACCGAGCTGGCGGCGCAGGCCAAGGAGCAGGGTTTCCGGCTGCTCGACGCCCCGGTCTCCGGTGGTGAGGCCGGCGCCAAGAATGCCGCCCTGTCCATCATGGTCGGCGGCGAAAAGGACGACTTCGACGCCGCGGCCGACGTTTTCAACGCGGTCGGCAAGACCGTCGTGCACGTGGGGCCCAACGGCGCCGGGCAGACCGTCAAGGCGGCCAACCAGCTGATCGTCGCCGGCAACATCCAGCTGCTGGCCGAGGCCGTCGCCTTCGTCGAGGCCTACGGCGTCGACACCGAGGCCGCCCTCAAGGTCCTTGGCGGCGGGCTGGCCGGCAGCAAGGTCCTCGACCAGAAGGGGGCCAACATGCTCGGCCGCACCTTCAACCCGGGCTTCCGGATCGAGCTGCACCACAAGGATCTGGGCATCGTGACCTCCGCCGCCCGCGAGGCCGGTGTGGTGATCCCGCTCGGTGCCGTGGTCGCGCAACTGATGGCCTCCGCCGTGGCCAACGGCGACGGGGGGCTGGACCACTCGGCCCTGCTGCGCGGCGTACTCCGGCTCTCCGGCCAGAACCCCGATTCCCCGTCAGACTCAGCCAGCTAAGGACACCATCATGCCCACCATGCGTGCCGTCGATGCCGCCGTCGCCATCCTGGAGAAGGAAGGCGTCGACACCCTGTTCGGGCTGCCCGGCGCAGCCATCAACCCGTTCTACTCCGCCCTGCGCAAGCACGGCGGGATGAAGCACATCCTGGCCCGCCACGTCGAGGGCGCCTCGCACATGGCCGAGGGGTACACCCGGGCCAAGGCCGGCAACATCGGGGTGTGCGTCGGCACGTCCGGCCCGGCCGGCACCGACATGATCACCGGCCTGTACTCGGCCTCGGCCGACTCGATCCCGATCCTGTGCATCACCGGTCAGGCCCCGGTCGCCCGCCTGCACAAGGAGGACTTCCAGGCGATCAACATCGCCGACATCGCCAAGCCGCTGACCAAGATGGCGATGACCGTGCTGGAGCCGGCCCAGGTGCCCGGCGCCTTCCAGCAGGCGTTCCACCTGATGCGTTCCGGACGCCCCGGCCCGGTGCTGATCGACCTGCCGTTCGACGTGCAGATGGCGCAGATCGAGTTCGACCCGGACACCTACGAGCCGCTGCCGATCTACCGGCCGCGGGCGACGAAGGCCCAGGCGGCCAAGGCGCTGGACATGCTGGCCGCCAGCGAGCGCCCGGTGATCGTGGCCGGTGGCGGCATCATCAACGCCGACGCCAGCGACCTGCTGGTCGAGCTGGCCGAACTGCTGGACGTGCCGGTCATCCCGACGCTGATGGGCTGGGGCACCATCCCCGACGACCACCGGCTGATGGCCGGCATGGCCGGGCTGCAAACCTCGCACCAGTACGGCAACGCCACCATCCTGGCCTCGGACTTCGTCTTCGGCATCGGCAACCGGTGGGCCAACCGGCACACCGGCGGGCTGGACACCTACCGGGCCGGCCGCACCTTCGTGCACGTGGACATCGAGCCGACGCAGATCGGCCGGGTGTTCGCGCCCGACTACGGCATCGTCTCCGACGCCGGCGCGGCGCTGGAGCAGCTGGTCGCGATCGCACGCGAGCGCAAGGCCGCCGGCGAGCTGGCCGACCGTTCCCAGTGGGTGGCCGACTGCCAGGAGCGCAAGCGCACCCTGCACCGGCGCACCCACTTCGAGAACATCCCGATCAAACCGCAGCGGGTGTACGAGGAGATGAACAAGGCGTTCGGGCCGGACACCCGGTACGTCTCCACCATCGGCCTGTCCCAGATCGCGGCGGCCCAGTTCCTGCATGTGTACAAGCCGCGGCACTGGATCAACGCCGGCCAGGCCGGTCCGTTGGGCTGGACCCTGCCGGCCACCCTGGGCGTGTGCGTCGCCGACCCGGACGCCACCGTGGTCGCGCTGTCCGGCGACTACGACTTCCAGTTCATGATGGAGGAGCTGGCCGTCGGCGCCCAGTTCAACCTGCCGTACATCCACGTGCTGGTGAACAACGCCTACCTGGGCCTGATCCGGCAATCCCAGCGCGGCTTCGAGATGGACTACCACGTGCAGCTCTCGTTCGACAACATCAACACCGAGAGCACCGCCGACGACGGCACCGACAACCCGATCAAGGGCTACGGCGTCGATCACGTCAAGCTGGCCGAAGCCATGGGGGCCAAGGCGATTCGGGTGCATGATCCCGAGGAGCTGCTACCGGCCCTGGAAACCGCGAAGAAGATGCTGGTCGAGCACCGGGTGCCGGTCGTGGTCGAGGTCGTGCTGGAGCGGGTCACCAACATCTCGATGGGCGTGGAGATCGACAACGTCGTCGAGTTCGAGGAGCTGGCCCTGACCTCCGCGGACGCACCGACCGCGATCATCTCGATGCTGGACTGAAAGGGTTTGTACCGATGAAGGTCCTGGTCGCGCCGGACAAGTTCAAGGGTTCGATGCGCGCGAGCGACGTCGCGGCCCATGTCGCGGCCGGGATCCGGGCGGGCGCTCCGGGCACCGAGGTACTCGCCGTGCCCGTCGCCGACGGCGGGGACGGCACGCTGGACGCCGCGGTCGCCGCCGGCTTCCACCTGGTGCCGGTCACCGCCGCCGGCCCGACCGGGCAACCGGTTTCGACCGGCTACGCGCGCCAGGATCGGACCGCGGTGGTCGAACTGGCCGATGCGTGCGGGCTGGTCCGGCTGCCCGGTGGGGTGCTCGCCCCGCTCACCGCGTCCAGCGTCGGCGTCGGGCAGGTGATCGCGGCCGCGCTGGACGCCGGGTGTCGCCGACTCGTCCTGGCCATCGGCGGCAGCGCCAGCACCGACGGCGGCGCAGGCATGCTCACCGCGCTCGGCGCCCGCATTCTGGACGCCGACGGGCAGCCGGTGCCGGACGGAGGCGGCGGCCTGGAGCACGTCGCCGCGGTCGATCTGACCGGCCTGCATCCGGCTCTGGCCGAGACCGACGTGGTGCTGGCCAGCGACGTGGACAACCCGCTGCTCGGCGATCACGGTGCGGCCGCCGTCTACGGCCCGCAGAAGGGGGCCACCCCGGACGATGTCGCCCGGTTGGACGGCGCCTTGCGGGTGTGGTCGGGCGCGCTGGCCCGGGCGCTGGGGGTGGCCGAGGGCCCGAACGGGCACCCGGCCGCCGAGGTGGCCGGGGCCGGAGCCGCCGGGGGGGTCGGCTTCGCGGCGGTCGCCGTGCTGCACGCCACCGCCCGACCCGGTATCGAGCTGATGCTCGAACTCAGCGGCTTCGCCACGCAGCTCGGCGGAGCGGACCTGGTGGTGACCGGGGAGGGGTCGCTGGACGAGCAGACGTTGCACGGCAAGGCGCCGGCCGGCGTCGCGGCGGCGGCCCGCGCGGCCGGGGTGCCGGTGGTCGCGGTCGCCGGTCGGAACCTGCTGTCGACCGACCAGCTGACCGCCGCCGGCGTGCGGCAGGCGTACGCGCTGACCGACATCGAGTCCGACGTGCAGCGCTGCATCGACGATCCCGGGCCGCTGCTGGAACGCCTGGGCCGGCGGATCGCCGACTCACTCTGAACCACAGCTACTTTCGCACTCACCCAGGTGCGCTTTCACAAGGAGGTGAATCGACGTGACCCGCTACGACCTGCTCGTCCGCGCCCGGCGCGCGGTGCTGCCCGGCGGTGAACGACCCGCCGCGATCGCGGTGGCCGACGGCCGCATCAGCGCGATCGAACCCTATGACGCCGAGCTGGACGCCGCCCGGACCGTCGAGCTGCGCGCCGACGAGGTGCTGCTGCCCGGCATGGTGGACACCCACGTGCACGTCAACGAGCCCGGCCGCACCGAGTGGGAGGGCTTCGCCTCGGCCACCCGGGCCGCGGCCGCCGGCGGCGTGACCACCATCGTCGACATGCCGCTGAACAGCGTGCCGCCGACCGTCGACGTCCCGGCGCTGGCGGTCAAGCGGGCCGTCGCGGCCGAGAAAGCTTACGTCGACGTCGGTTTCTGGGGCGGCGCGGTCCCCGGTAACAGCGGATCGCTGCCCGGCCTGCACGAGGCCGGGGTGTTCGGGTTCAAGTGTTTCCTGCTCGATTCGGGGGTGCCGGAGTTCCCGCCGCTGACCCCGGCCGACCTGATCGACTACCTCACGGTGATCCGCGAGTTCGACGGGCTGATGATCGTGCACGCCGAGGACGCCGGCGCGATCGAGCACTCCCCGGCCGCCCACGGCGCCCGGTACGCACAGTTCCTGGCCTCCCGGCCGCGGGGCGCGGAGAACACCGCCATCGCCCACGTCATCGAGGCCGCCCGGTGGACGGGTGCCCGGGCGCACATCCTGCACCTGTCCAGCAGCGACGGCCTGCCCATGATCGCCTCGGCCAAGCGGGACGGGGTCCGGATCACGGTCGAGACCTGCCCGCACTACCTGGTTTTCGATGCCGACGAGATCGCCGCCGGGGCTACCCAGTTCAAGTGCTGCCCGCCGATCCGGGAGGCGGACAACCGCGAGCTGCTCTGGCAGGGCCTGGCCGACGGCACGATCGACTGCGTCGTCTCCGACCACTCCCCGTGCACCCCGGAGCTCAAGCAGCTCGACTCCGGCGACTTCGGGGTGGCCTGGGGCGGCATCGCCGGGCTGCAGGTCGCCCTGCCCGCCGTCTGAACCGAGGCGAAGCGGCGCGGTTTCGGCCTCGCCGACGTCACCCGCTGGATGTCCACCACCCCCGCCGCGCTGGCCGGCCTGGACCGCAAGGGCGCTCTGGTGGTCGGCCGGGACGCCGACCTGGCCGTCCTCGCGCCGGAGGACACCTTCACCGTCGACGCCGCCCGGCTGCGCCATCGCAACCCGATCACCCCGTACGCCGGACGTACGCTGTCCGGCGTCGTCCGCAGCACCTGGCTGCGCGGCGAGGAGCTGGTCGGCGACGCGCACCGCGGGCGGTTGCTGTCGCGGACCGCAGCACCCCAGCCCGCCGTCACCGGACCCGCAGCCTGAAAGGATCACCATGAACTTCAACACCTACTACGCACCCACGGGCGGGCTGCCGGCACAGACCGAGCTGACCACCAACCGGGCCGTCTTCACCGAGGCCTACGCGGTGCTGCCGCGCGGCACCATGCGCGACATCGTCACCAGCTTCCTGCCGTTCTGGACGAACACCCGGCTCTGGGTGATCGCCCGGCCGCTGTCCGGCTTCGCCGAGACGTTCTCCCAGTACATCGTCGAGGTCTCCCCCGGCGGCGGCAGCGACCGGCCGGAGACGGACCCCAACGCGGAGACCGTACTGTTCCTGATGGAGGGCGAGCTCGTCGTCACCGTCGACGGCGACAAGCACGAGATGACCTCCGGCGGGTACGGGTTCATCCCGCCCGGGGCCGACTGGACGATCCATCACCGCGGTGACGCGCCGGCCCGGTTCCACTGGATCCGCAAGGCCTACCAGCGGGTCGAGGGCCTGGACCTGCCGACCGCGTTCTTCACCTCGGACGAGCAGGTGGAGGGCGTGGAGATGCCGGGGACGAACGGGGCCTGGGTGACCCAGCGCTTCGCCGACCCGACCGACCTGCGCCACGACATGCACGTGAACATCGTGACCTTCCAGCCGGGCGGTGCGATCACCTTCCCGGAGACCCACGTCATGGAGCACGGGCTGTACGTGCTCGAGGGCAAGGCCGTCTATCTGCTCAACCAGGACTGGGTCGAGGTCCAGGAGGGCGACTTCATGTGGCTGCGCGCCTTCTGCCCGCAGGCCTGTTACGCCGGGGGCCCCGGCCGCTTCCGCTACCTGCTGTACAAGGATGTCAACCGGCACGCCACCCTGAGCCGTCAGTTCGCCTGACCGACCCCGATTGAACCACTCATGACCGTCGTCTACCAGACGACCGCCACCTCCACCGGAGAAGGCCGCAACGGCCGTTCCCGCACCGACGACGGTGTGCTGGACCTGGCCTTGACCACGCCGCGGCCGGGCGCCGGCCCCGGTGATCCCACCAACCCCGAGCAGCTGTTCGCGGCCGGGTACGCGGCCTGCTTCCACTCCGCGCTCAAGAACCTGGCCAAGGCGGCCGGGGTGGACGCCACCGATTCGTCGGTCAGCGTGCAGATCGGCCTGGTCAAGGGCGAGGACGGCTTCCACCTGGCGGCCGCGATCACCGGGGAACTGCCCCGGGCCGACCGCGCCGCCGCGGCCGACCTGCTGGAGCAGGCCCATCAGCGCTGCCCGTACTCCAAGGCGATCCGCGGCAACGTCGAGGTCACCCTGTCGGTCCGGGACGCCTGACCGGTTCGGGCCGAACGCGGCTCACGGTCACCGGGCGCTCAGCGCCCGGTGACCGACCGGCCAGGTGGGTTTCTTCGCGACGTGGACAACCCCCGCGCCGAACGGACGTCAGCTTTTGTATGGCCACTCTCACCATGACCGCCCCCGACCTCACCGACCTGTCGATCGAGACCACCGGCGCGGACACCGTGCTCGCCGTGCACTTCGAGCAGCCCCGTCCGGCGCGTGATGCCCGGCGGATCGCCCAGTACCTGACCGCGCTGCGGATGCCCGGGGTGGAGGGCGTCGACGCCATCGACACCACCGTCGTCGTGTCCTTCGATCCCGGGACCATGACCCGCAGCCACCTCGAGCTGCTGATCCAGGACGCCGCGCGCCACCTGTGAGCCGGCGGGCCCCCGACCGGGCTCAGATGAACGCGGCGATCCCCTCCCAGGCGCCGTCCGGCACCTCGGCGTCGTCCCGCAGGATCGCCGCCTCGATCAGCCCGTAGGGCCGGTCAGCCGCGTAGAAGACCTGGTTCGGGTTGTCCAGGTCCCACTTGTCCAGATCGACCAGGAAGTGGTGCTTGTTCGGCAGGGACAGCCGGATCTCGGCGATCTCCGGCACCGCCTCCAACGCCCCCTTGCCCATCGCGTACAGCGTCTGCTGCAGCGACAGGCTGTGCGTATTCGCGAAGTTCTCCAGCAGGGCGCCCCGCACCGCGGTGAACGCCGCATCCCAGTCCAGCTCGCTGGTCGTGTACAGCCAGCGGGCGGTCACCGCGGTGGCCAGGATCCGATCGTTGGTCTCCACCAGCGAGGTGTACTCGACCTCGGGGAAGCCCCAGAACTCGCTGCCGGTGGACTTGAGCACGACCAGCCCGGTCAGCCCGGAGATCACCGTCTCGGCGGCCCCGTCCTTGCGCACCACCGCGGTCCGGGTCTCGGCGGTGCCCTTGGAGAAGGCGTGGTCGTGCGGGCCGGCCGCGGTGACGATCCGGTCCCACGAATACTGCTCGACGGCCATCCGGGCCCCGGTGACCTGCTCGTACTTGTCGACGTAGTTGCGGGCCAGGCGCAGCGCGAATTCTTCCGGCGAGCCGACGCCGCCGGTGCGGGCCATCGCGTACACCGTGTTCTTCTGGGTGTCGGTGGCGATGACGGCGTCGTTCGCGCCGGTCAGGTGGGTGTCGGTGAAATCACCGATCAGTTGGCTGGTCACGTTGACATCCGTGATGGCGTGGACGGGGGTGCTGCGGTCGACGTAGACCATCCGCACCTCGGCCTTGCCGTACTGGTTCTTCCCGAGCACGATCGCCATCTGTCCGTCCGCTCCCTCGTTCGACTGGCCTGCCCATGCTGGCAAACAAATGTGACGGTGTTGTGTCGCTGCGCTGTCAGCTGCCCAGATAGGTGGAGTACGAATACGTGCTGGTCAGCACGGCAATGTGGTAATGATCCCGGTCGCCGGACAGCTCGAACGAGACGGCGATGGACGGGTAGAACACCGCTCCATGACGCGCCCGGAAGTAGTCCTCGGTCTCCAGGGTGAGCCGGTACCGGCCCGGGGCCAGGCCGGTCGCGTTGAGCTGGAAGACCCGCCCGTCATCGTCGGTGCGGCCCCGGCCCACCTCCGATACACCTTCCGGAGTCAGGCTTTCCAGGTTGGCGGGGATGCCACCGGCGGGCCGGCCGACGGTCGTGTCCAGGACGTGAGTGCTGAGCCGGACGATGGTCATGACGCCAGTATCTCGACTCACCAGGCCAGTGTCAGCAGCTGGTCCTCGCGCAGTTCACCGAGCGGGATGCCGCCCAGGCCGGCCTCGGCCAGCACCGTGGCCGAGGCCGATTTCGGCAGCCGCTCTAGCCAGTGGGCGATCGCCCGGGACAGCGCCTCGGGCAGCAGCTTGCCCATCAGGTGCAGCCGGGAGAACCCGCCGTCGGGGTAGACGTCCACCCGGACCGCGGTGACCTGCCGGTCGGCCAGCACCCGGAACCGGTTGCGCGCATCCGGCGAGATCGCACGCTCGGGCACGATCTCCCGCCAGGCCGAGGTGTCGGTTCGCCGGGCCGAAAGACGCACCCGCCCAGGGGCATTGCCCAGGAAGTAGCCGGTGTCGATGGTGACGAACTCCAGCTCGGCCGGGCCGGCCAGGGTGACCACCAGGTAGTCGTTGCCGGCGGTCCGCCGCCGCGCGGTCTCCCAGCCGTCGGCCATCGACTCGGCGATGCCGGGATAGAGCACGTGGCGGGCGTCGGAATAGAACATGTCCGAGCATTCGGCGATGTCCCCGCCGTGGTGAATCGCGGCCAGATCGATCCGATCGCCCAGCACCCGCGGGTCGGGCACCGCGGTGCCCAGGACCCGCAGCCGGGCCACCCCACCGTCGGGATAGATGTTGAGCCGGACATGGGTGAAGGCCTGGCTGTTGTAGACGCGGTAGGTGTTGGCGGTGTCGCCGCGGGCCGCGGAGATCGGCACGATCGTCGTCCATTCCGCGGCATCCAGCGCGGCCCGGTCGGGCGCACCGTCCAGCCAGGTCGCCTCCATCGACACCTCGGGCGGGTAGTTGCCGCGGAAAAACGCCGTGTCGACGACGATCTCGTGCAGCACGCCGGGAACGCCGAGGGCCACGACGGCCCAGTCGTGACCGGGGGTGCGCCGGCGCCGGGTCTCCCACCCGTCGTAGATCTTCCCGTGCGGGCCGAAGGTGCTCACGTCGTGCACGGGTGCGCCCGGCATCAGCAACGCCTCGCACGGGGCGAAGAACTCGTCGCTGACGTAGCGCACCGATGCGCCCAGGGCCCGGCTGGCCAGGTTCAGATCGGTCCGCTTCATGCGCGCTCTCCCGCTGGTGTCCGCATCTGGATCGGTGGGTCCGAGCCTAAGGGGACGGCCCGCGCGACCCGGCGACGGGCCGCTCAGCCGGGTTCGTGACTGATCAACCGGCCGGCGACCAGATCGTCGGACAGCTCCGTGCCGCGCAGCCAGCGCGCCCGCACCACCCCGCGCAGCTCCCGGCCCAGGTACGGGGTGATCCGGTTGCGGTGCCGGATCATCCCGTCGGTGACGGTGAAGGTCTCGGCCTCGGCCAGGATCACCAGATCGGCGTCGGCGCCGACCTCCAGCCGCCCCTTGTGGTCCAGGCCGGCCAGCGTCGCCGGGCCGGTGGACATCCAGCGCACCACGTCGGCCAACGGCACCCCGCGCCGGTTCGCCTCCGCCCACACCGCGGCGAAACCGAACTGCAGGCCACCGATCCCGCCCCAGGCCAGGCCCAGGTCACCGACTTCCAGCAGCTTGAGCTCGGCCGTGCTGGGGGAATGGTCGCTGACCACGATGTCGATCGTGCCGTCGGCCAGCCCGGCCCAGAGCGCCTCCTGATCGGCCCGGCCCCGGATCGGCGGGCAGCACTTGTACTGCGGGGACCCGTCGGGGATGTCCTCCGCATCGAAAACCAGGTAATGCGGACATGTTTCGGCGGTGATCGGCACGCCGTCGGCCTTGGCCCGGCGGATCAGGGCGACGCCGCCGGCGCTGGACAGGTGCACGATGTGGGTGCGGCAGCGGGTGATCGCGGCCGCCTCGATACACGCTTGGACGGCGGCGGTCTCGGCCGCCTCGGGCCGGGAGGCCACGAATGCCTGGTAATCCCGGCCCTGCGGGGTCGGCGAGGTGTGCAGCACCCCGGGATCCTCCGCGTGCACCAGCAGCAGCCCGCCGACCTCGGCGATGGTCCGCATGGCCGCCCGCATCTCGGCGGTGGTCACCGGGGGGAATTCGGGGACGCCGGAGTCCTGCAGGAAGCATTTGACGCCGAAGACGCCGGCCGCGAACAGCTCCGGCAGGTCGGCCAGGTTGGTCGGCACGCAGCCGCCCCAGAAACCCACGTCGACCCGGCACCGGCCGCGGGCGGCGGCCCGCTTGGTGGCCAGCGCGGCCGCGTTCAGCGTCGGCGGCAGCGAGTTGAGCGGCATGTCGATCAACGTGGTGACCCCGGCCGCGGCGGCCGCGGCGGTGGCCGTGTCGAAGCCCTCCCACTCGGTGCGCCCGGGCTCGTTGATGTGCACGTGGGTGTCCACCAGACCGGGGATCAGCACCTCGTCGTCGGTCAGGGTGGCGACCAGCCGGCTCGGTGGGGCCGTGCCCAGCGGCGCCAGGCCGACGATGCGCCCCAACCGCACGGCCACGCTGACCGCCTGTTCCCGCCCGTCGACGAGCGCCCGCGGGGCGTGCACCACCAGTTCCACGGGCCGATCCGGATCCTGTCCCTCACGCGCGATTGACCGCATCGCAGCAGGGTAAGCCCGTCGACCGGGCAGCGGACAACCCGGGCGTCGACCGGTGGGCAGGCGGCCGGGCGGGGCCGGTGTTACAACCTGCGCATGGGCATCTGGCTGAACCTGCTGGTGGTGCTGCTTCTGCTGATCATCGGCGGCTTGTTCACGGCGACCGAACTCGCCCTGGTCTCCCTGCGCCCGGGTGAACTGGCCGACCTGCGGGCGCAGGGACCGCGCGGCGCCCGGGTGGCCCGGCTGGCCGGCCAGCCAACCCGGTTCCTCGGGGCCGTGCAGATCGGCTCCATCGTGGCCGGGTTCTTCGCCGCCGCCTACGCCACCGCGACCCTGGCCGAACCACTCGGTGCGGCGATGGGCCGGGCGGGACTGGGCGAGGACGGCGGGGAGACCCTGGCCGTGCTGATCGTCACCCTGGCGACCACCTTCCTGGCCCTGATCATGGCCGAGCTGACCCCGCGCCGGTACGCGATGCAGCGCCCGCAATCCGTGGCCGCCCTGCTCGGTCCGATCCTGGACCGGCTGGCCACGCTGCTGCGACCGGTCATCTGGCTGTTGGAGAAGTGCACGAAC
The DNA here is from genome assembly GCF_000024365.1 of Nakamurella multipartita DSM 44233. Lineage (NCBI taxonomy): Bacteria > Bacillati > Actinomycetota > Actinomycetes > Nakamurellales > Nakamurellaceae > Nakamurella > Nakamurella multipartita. Next base: position 263,856 of record NC_013235.1, on the reverse strand, counting down.
GGCCTGTTGCGGCTGTTGCGGGTCGATCCGAAGGATTCCCGCGCGGAGATGAGCGTGGAGGAGGTGCGCGAGCTGGTCCTGGCCCATGAGGAGGTCCCGGACCAGGAGAAACAGATCATCCGGCAGGTGTTCGCGGCCGGCGAGCGGACCATCCGGCAGGCCATGGTCCCCCGGGCCGCGATCGACTTCCTGTCCACCGCGGCCACCGGCGCGCAGGCCCGGCGGGCCGCCTGGGAGCACACCCACACCCGGTACCCGGTGCTGGACGAGGCCGGCCAGGTGGCCGGGTTCCTGCACGTGCGGGATCTGTTCGCGCCCGAACTGGATCCCGGCGCCCCGATCCGGGACCTGGTCCGGCCGATCAGCGCCTACCCGCCGAACAAGAAGTTGTTGGCCGTGCTGCGCGAGATGCAGACCGGGGCCGAGAACATCGCCGCGGTCGTGGACGAGTACGGCCAGCTCAAGGGCATGGTCACCCTCGAGGACGTCGTCGAGGAACTCGTCGGCGAGATGTACGACGAGTACGACCGCATCCCCACCGCCACCCCCGGGGACGCCACCGTGGTCGACGGCCTGACCGGCCTGTCCGACTTCGGCCGCCGGCTCGGTTTCGAGCTGCCGGCCGGCCGGTACGACACGGTCGGCGGGTACCTGCAGGCCGCCCTGGACCGGACGCCCCGCGCCGGGGACGCGGTCGAGGTCGCCGGCCACCGGCTCACGGTCTCCTCGGTCGCCGGCTGGCGGGTCGGTCAGGTCACCGTCGAACCGCTGTCGACGCCGGTTCAACCGGACTGAAGCGGGCACTCTCGAGCCATGGCCAAGGATCTGTTCCCGATCATCAATGTCGCCGCCATCGAGCCGGTTCGTGCCTTCTACGAGCGGGTGTTCGGGGGCACCCTCGCCTACCGGTTCCCGCCGGAGGGGGACCCGGTCTACCTGACCCTGCGGATCGGCACCGGACAGCTGGCCATCGGAGTGGGCACCGGGCCGGCGATGTACGGCCAGGTGCCGCTGCCCGCCACCGGGCACGCCGTCGACATCTGCCTGTACGTCGGTGATCTCGACGCCGCCCGGGCCGCCGCACCGGAGGCGGGCGGCCAGGTCGTCGTTCCCGCACAGGACACCCCGTGGGGCGAGCGGGTGGCCTACCTGCGCGATCCGCAGGGCACGATGCTCCTGGTCATCCAGGACACCGACGGCTGACCGCCTCGTCGCCGGCGATCCGCGGGCTACTTCACCCGGCGCACGGCGGGCGGATGCCAGGTGCCGTCGAGCACCGCCGGGGCCGGCGCGTAGAGCCGCATGGTGATGCCCACCGGACCGGTCGGCGCCGGCAGCCAGTTCGCCCGCCGGTGCGGTCCCGGATCGCCGTGCTGCATGTAGATGTCCAGCGAACCGTCCGGATTGAAGACCAGCGGGTCCCGGTCGCCGATGGCGAACCGGTCCAGCTCGTTGGGCGCCTGGAAGCCCTCGGCGTCGTACATCGTGATCGACCAGAACGCCTGGGCCGGTGGCAGCTGATCGGCGTCGAAGTGGATGACGTAGTCGTGGTCGCCCACCGTCGGCTTGCCGTCCGCGTCGGCCACCAGCAGCGGGTAGACCGCATCCTGCGCCGGGTTGGCGCCCAGGCCGACCAGGGTGATCACGGCCCGCCGGAAGTACTCGTTGCCGTAGACGCCCATCGTGTCGGTGAGCATCGTCCACCCGTTCACCGGTGCGGCCAGCCGGGCGACGCCGGCGTGCAGCGCCGCCTGGGCGGCCTTCGCGCCGGCCTCGATCTCGGCCAGTTCGGCGGCGTCGAACCGGCCGGCGTCGAAGTCGACGCCGGGGGCCACACCGAGCAGGGACATCCGGGCCACCTGCGAGAAGTCCGACCGGTGCGGCGGGTTCACCGCCATCGTGCGCGCGGCGAGCGTGAAGAACTCGGCCGCGCTCATCGCGTCGACCAGGCGCAACGGCTCGGTGGTGGTGTCCACCGACTCGTCGATGACGAACGTGCTCGGGCCGGCCAGCTCGGTGATCCGCAGCCCGTCCTGGAACGCGTTCACCGCGGCGTAGTCGGCCGGCCCGTTGGTCTGGGTCCGGCCGATGACCCACACGTGCGGGGTCGGCGCCGCGATCGGGGTGGCGCCGGCCGGCAGGTCGCCGGTGTACCCCGGAGCGGTCACCACGAACGTCTGGGCGCCCGTGCCCGTGGTCCGCTTGCCGGGGTTGGCGAACACGTCGGTCCACATGTCCAGCATCGGCATCATGTAGTAGCGGTCGTCGCTGTCGGGCACCTCGACGACGACCGGGCCGCGGGTCAGGTCGAGCCAGGCCGACGAGTAGAGGGTGTCGAAATTGGGCCGCACCACGGCCCGGAAGTCGGCGTCGGGGAACGTGCGCAGGTGGTGGAACTGGTTGGGCGGCCCGAAGCCCTCGCGGGTGCCCGGGGGAATGTTCGCCAGCTGCTGGCGGGTCACCTCCATGGTCACCAACGGGTACAGATAGATGTACGCCTCGTGGCTCACGGTGCGCAGATCACTGGCCAGAATGCTCACTCGACCTCCTGTTGTCAGAGGCGGAGTCAAACACTTTCGGTGACCGATGGAATCGCCCGCACGGGGTGAGCTACCCGATCGGCTCCAGCACTTCGCGGCCGCCGAGCCCGGGCTGCAGGGCCTTGGGCACCCGCACCGAACCGTCCGCCTGCTGGTGGTTCTCCAGGATCGCGACCAACCACCGGGTCGTGGCCAAGGTGCCGTTGAGGGTGGCCGCGACCTGCGGCTTGCCGTCCTCGTCCCGGTACCGCACCCCGAGCCGCCGGGCCTGGAACGTCGTGCAGTTCGAGGTCGAGGTCAGCTCACGGTAGGTCTGCTGGGTCGGCACCCAGGCCTCGCAGTCGAACTTGCGCGCCGCGGACGAGCCCAGATCACCGGCCGCCGTGTCGATCACCCGGTACGGCAGTTCCATCTGGGCCAGCATCTGCTCCTCGAACGAGAGCAGCTGGGCGTGCTGATCGGCCGCGTCCTCCGGCTTGCAGAACACGAACATCTCGACCTTGTCGAACTGGTGCACGCGCAGGATGCCGCGGGTGTCCTTGCCGTAGGAACCGGCCTCCCGCCGGAAGCACGACGACCAGCCGGCGTAGCGCAGCGGACCGGCGGACAGGTCGAGGATCTCGCCGGCGTGGTAGCCGGCCAGGGGCACCTCGGCGGTGCCGACCAGGTACATGTCGTCGGCCTCGAGCCGGTAGATCTCGTCGGCGTGCGCCCCGAGGAAGCCGGTGCCTTCCATCGCCTCCGGTTTGACCAGCACCGGCGGGATCATCGGCACGAAGTCGTGCCCGATCGCGGTGCTCACCGCCAGGTTCAGCAGCGCCCACTGCAGCTGCGCGCCGACCCCCCGCAGGAAGTAGAAGCGGGCCCCGGACACCTTGGTGCCCCGCTCGATGTCGATCGCGCCGAGACGTTCGCCCAGCTCGACGTGGTCCCGCGGGGTGAAGTCGAACTCGGTCGGCCTGCCGACCTCCTTGACCACCAGGTAGTCCTGTTCGCCGCCGGGCGGGGCCCCCTCGATGATGTTGGCGATGGACCGGTGGGCCACCGCCAGGGCGGCGTTGGCCTCCTGCTCGGCCGCCTCGGCCAGCTTGACCTCGGCCGCCATCGCCTTGCCCCGCTCCAGCAGGGCCGGCCGCTCGTCCTTGCTCGCCTGGCCGATCGTCCGGCCGTAGGACTTCTGCTCGGCGCGCAGCGAGTCGGCCCGGGCGACCGCGGCCCGGCGGTCCGCGTCGGCCGCCAGCAGCCGATCGACCGCCCCGGAATCCTCCCCACGAGCGTGCTGGGAGGCGCGGACACGGTCGGGGTCGTCACGAACGATGCGCAGGTCGATCACCCGGTGAGGGTATCCCGGGCGGTCGGACCGGCATGCGCCGCCGACCGGGCCTGGACAATGGACGGGTGGCCGTACAGATGTCGATGGACGCGTTCGAGGACCTGGTCGCCGAGGCCCTCGACCTGATCCCGCCGGAGTTCACCCGGGCGATGGACAACGTGGTCGTCCTGGTCGAGGATCGTCATCCCACCCAGAACCTCTACGGGCTCTACCACGGGGTCGCCCTGACCTCGCGGACGTCGAGCTACTCCGGGCATCTGCCCGACACCATTACCATCTACCGGCTGCCGATCCTGGCTCACGCCCACGACGAGCAGCAGGCCCGCGAGCAGGTGGCGACCACCGTCATCCACGAGATCGCCCACCACTTCGGCATCGACGACGACCGGCTCGACGAACTGGGCTGGGCCTGAGCTCAGCGCGCTGCGGACAGTTCGCGAGCGAGCCAGGGGTAGCGGTCGGTGTCACGACCGGCGTAGTCGGGATCCAGGTAGATGTGCAGCCGCTGGATCTTCATGTCCCAGATCTCGAAGATGTTGCAGAACCGGCCCGCGCCCCACTGCGGGCGGCCGGCCTGCCAGTCCCCGTCGCGGTGCCGGCCGCGGGTCAGGCCCTCGACGGCGACCGTCGTGCCCCCGGAGAACACGAAGTTCAGGTGCGAGGTCGTGTGGTCGATCCATTCGAAGGTGCTCCCCAGATCGGCGAACATCTGGCCGACCTCGTCAACGCCCTTGGCCAGGCCCCACTTGGGGAACCAGACCATGCAGTCATCCGCGAACAGGCTCAGGATCGGTTCGCCGGTGCTGCGGATCCCGCCCCGGTCGAAGGTGTTGAAGTACTCCAGGATGAGCGCCTTGCGCTGCTCGTCGGTCATCGTCTGGGTCGAGAGGGTCATGGTGGTCTCCTCGGGTCTGGTGGGTCGCTGGTGCGTGGTCGGGGGGTCAGGCGGAGGCGGGCGCGGTGCCGCGCCGGTCGTGCGCCGATTCCTGGTGGGCGGCGCGGGCGGCCCGGTGGGCCAGCGCGATGATCGGCCCGAGCGTCGCGCCGCCGGCCCAGTACGAGCCGGCCGAGGCGGATGCGACGCAGTTGCCGACGCCGAACAAGCCGGGGATCGGGGTGTCGGTGTCGTCCAGGATCCGGCCGTCCGGCGTGGCCTTGGGTCCGCCCTTGGTGTCCAGAGTGCCGCCGGTCAGCAGCGCGGCGTAGAAGGGCCCCTCGGCCGAGATCGGGTGCATCGTCGCGTTGGGGTAGGGGTTCGGACCCACCGCGCCGTTGAACTGGAGCTGCACTGCGGTGGTGCCGCGGGCGAAGTCGTCGTCGACCCCGCGACGGGCGAAACCGTTGAACCGTTCGATGGCGGCCGTCAGGTTGCCCTGGAAGTCGGCGGACAGCTCCAGTCCCCGGTATGGGAGCTGTAGCACGCCAACCGTTCCCGGACCCGATCGGCCAGCTCGGCCAGGGTGTCGGCCCGGATCACGTACGGGCAATCGGCCGGCGCGGGCACGATCGGGTTGCCGTAGTCGGCGCTCGCGCTGTGCTCCTGGGCCCGCTGGTCCCAGATCGAGATGAGCACCCGGTTGGGGTAGTTGGCGGTGACCGGATCCCAGCGGAAGAACTCCTGGGCCAGCTCGTTGTACTGCAGCTTCTCGTTGACCACCCGCCGGCCGGCGGCGTCGACCATGATCATCGAATCACCGCCGTGGGAGAAAACGCCGGTCAGGGTGGGATCGCCGGCGATGGAGCCCTCCAACGAGATCGGGCACATCCAGGCGTAGTTCATGTTGCGCAGCTGGGCCCCGGCCCAGCCGGCGATGCGCACGAAATCGCCCTCATTGGTGCGGGCGCCGCACCCGGGATACAGCGGCAGCGAGAGGTAGTTCTTGCGCAGCTCGGCGTCGTGGGTGAAGCCGCCGGTGGCGAAGATCACCGCCTTGCGGGCCAGGAACCGCACGGTGCGTCCGTCGTGATCGGTGGCCTCGACGCCGGCTACCCGGGGCCCGTCGACCACCAGTCGCTGGACCCGGTGCCCGGTCCGCAGGCTGATGCCGTCGGCCAGCGCGGCTCGCGTCATCGATTCGACACTGCGCAGCCCACCGTCCGCCATCGACGGGGACGCCTGCTCGTGGATGAGCACCCGGCCGCGCGGGGCGGCGTTCTCGGGCAGTTCGGCCCAGTAGTCGCAGGACTGCGCGACGTGCCGGTAGGGCAGGGCCCCGTGCTCGCGCAGGGTCTCGGCAGCGGTCGAGGCGCTGTCGTAGATCGCCTCGAATTGCTGGTACGACCAGGTGTCCAGGCCCAGGGTCGGGCTCTGCGGGTCGTAGTCGGTGGGCCGGGACAGCCGGCTGACGTAACGCAGGAAATCCTCCCGCGGGTCGTCGATCCCGGCCGTGCGCATGGCCTCATTGCCCGGGATCCAGTACCAGAAGGCGGCTTTGCGCGCGGTCCCACCCACCTGGTCGGCCTTCTCCAGCAGGATCACCTCGTCGCCGAGCCACCGGCTGAACAGTGCGGTCGGCAAACCGCCGCCGCCGGCGCCGACCACGATGACGTCCGCGGACGCCGCGGCGGGGGTGTCGTCCACCGGGACCGGCGTTGCGCTCTGGCGAGCGGGAGGGGGCTGATGGGCATGATGGGCGGTCACGCGGCACTCCTGGGGTCGTGGCCGGCGCGGGTGGCCGGGATGTCGGCGCGGGCGAGGATGCGGCGCAGGGCGGTGTCCAGGTCGGCGGCCGGCGCATCGGAGGATCCCGTTGAGCGCCAGGCGATGTGGTGGTCGGGGCGGACCAGCAGGGCGCCGGCGTCGGTGATCTCCCGCAGCTGCGCCCACCGGCCCAGGACGTCAGCCGCCTCGGCCTGGGGTCCGACGATCCTGGCGTCCAAGGGGATGCCGAGATCGGCGGCGACCTTGCGGGCGGCCTCGACCCAGTCCTGCCCGCGCAGGCCGGCCAGCAGGGTGAAGCGGCCCTTGCCGACCAGGTCGAGCGTCGAGACGGGCTGCCGGTCCAGTTCCAGCTGGGCGTGCGGCAGCCGGGCCCCGGGGTGGGTGGTCGGGTGGTGGTACAGCTCCGGATCGCGGGTCGGCGCCGGCCAGGCGGTGCCGTCGTCGATCACCGCGGTCGAGGCGTATCGCTGGTCGAGTTCCACGCCGTGGCAGTTGAACTGGTAGTTCTGCAGTTGCACCGCCGCGTGCAGCCGCTGCCGCCGCTGCTCGCCCACCGCGGTGGCGCCGAACAGCTCGTCCAGACTGGCCCACCCGTCCTCGGCGCTCTGCCCGTGGGTGAAGCCCAGGGCCTGCGAGATCGGCAGCATGTCCTGCACGCTGCGCATCGCCCGGTCGACGACCTGCCGGCCGACCGGCTGCCGCTCGTCGTGATAGCTGTCCAGCAGGGCCGGCCCGGCCTGCCCGCGCAGCACGTGGGCCAGTTTCCAGGCCAGGTTGAACGAGTCCTGGATGGAGGTGTTGGTGCCCAGCCCGTTGGCCGGGGGATGCCGGTGGGCCGCGTCGCCGACGAGAAACGCCCGGCCGCGGCCGAATCGGGTGGCCACCACGTGGTTGATCGACCACTGGCTCACCGCCTTGATCCGGATGTCGACGGCGGGGTCGCCGATCGTGGTCTGGGCCCGGTGGATCAGGGCGGCCTCGGACAGGTCGGGTTCGCCGTCGTCGGGGTTGTACATGGACAGCAGGACCCATTCGGTCCACGGTTTGACGCAGATCCAGGTCCCGGAGCCGACCCAGAAGTCGTTGCCCGGCTGGCTCATCCAATACAGGGTGCCCGGGCGGTGGGCCGTGTACTTGGTGAGGTCGGCCTCGAGCCAGACGTTGACGGCGGCGCCCAGCCCCATCTGGCCGTCCATCTCGAAGCCGAGCTGGTCGGCCACCAGCGACCGTCCGCCGTCGGCCCCGACGACGTACTTGGCGTGAATGCGGAATTCCTGACCGGTTTCTCGGGCCCGCACCTGGGCGGTCACGCCCTCGTCGTCCTGGCTGATCGCGACGACCTCCATCCCGAAACGGATGTCGGCGCCGAGATCGAGGGCTCGTTGCAGCTGGACCGGCTCCATGACGTGCTGCGGGATGTTGCCCATGGCGCAGGGGCTGGCCAGGTCGTAGTCGGTGCGGCGCTCGGGTCCCGACCCCCAGGTGAGCAGGCGGGCGATCTCCGGTCCGGCGAAGCTGGTCGCCCACACGTTGTTGCCCATCAGGTCGTTGGCCGTCGCGACCCGGGTGATGTCGGCCTCCATACCCAGGTCGCGGAAGACCTCCATGGTTCGCTGGTTGGTGATGTGCGCGCGGGGCGAGTGCGCCGTCCCGCCGTACTTGGTCACGGTGATCGCGTCGATGCCCTCGCGGGCCAGCAGTGCGGCCATGGCCAGGCCGGACGGGCCGGCCCCGACGATCAGGACGTCGGTGGTGACGATATTCACGAAAGGCTCCTTCGGCTTTCGGTGGATCGAGGCGGGCAGGTCGCTACTTGCTGTGGGCGCCGACCATCAGCGCACCCAGGTCTTCGGGCTTGAGAAAGGACGGGGGCGGCGGCGGGCCCCAGTTGAACAACCCCCGGGCGCCCTCCAGGACCTCGGGTTCCCAGATCTCGTCCTCGGGGATGACATCCATGTCGGAGAAGTACTCGGAGAAGTTGCCGGCCGGGTCCTTGAGGTACCAGAAGAAGTTCGAGCCGGCGTGATGCCGGCCCAGGCCCCAGACGTGCCGCTCGGGATGGTCCTCGAGCATCGCGCACGCACCCCGGCCGACGTCGTCGACATCGTCGACCTGCCAGCTCGAATGGTGCAGATAGGTGACCGGCGACTGCAGCGCCAGGAAGTTGTGGTGGTCTTCGCTGCACCGCAGGAAGGCGCCCTTGTCCCCGATCCGGTCGGAGACCTTGAACCCGAGGCCGTCCACCAGGAACCGCACCGTCGCGTCCAGATCGGTGGTGCCGGAGACGACGTGACCCAGCCGGCGCGGGGTGACCCGCCCGGTCCGCACGACGCCGGGCGCCCGCCCCGACCGGTCGACCCGGCCCGGTCCGTTGTACGGGGTCGCCGACCGGGTCGGCTGGACCAGCCGGTCCTGCACCGTGATCGTGGCCCGGATCCGGGTGACCGGATCGGTGGCCTCCAGGGTCCGGGGATCGGGCCGGTCGGCGGCGAACCCGGCGCGGGCCAAAGCGGCGGCGATGCGGGCGATGTCGTCCTCGTCGTCGACGCCGACCCCCAGCTCGACCAGGCGCCGGGCGGCCGCGTGGCTGACCCGCAGCTGCTCGCCGCCGTCCGTCGTCGAGAACGCGCCGTCGGCGCCCCGACTCAGGCCGAACTCCTGGTAGTAGTCAGCGGTTTGCGCGACGTTCGGCACGCCGATCTCGATGTGGGTCAACCGGTGCAGGCTCACGACGCCACCTCCGCCGCCGGGGCCGGGCGCTGGCTGCGCGGCGCATGGCCGTGCTCGTCGGCGGCAACGAAGATCTGACGGAGCTCACCGATCCCCTCGGGGGTGGAGACCAGTTCCTGGCCGGGCCGGATGTACAGCGGGGGTGTGCGACCCAGCCCGACCCCCTCGGGGGTTCCGGTGAAGATCAGGTCCCCGGGGTGCAGCGCGATGATGCCGGACAGGTCGCTGATCAGCCGGGCCACGCCGAACAGCAGGTCTTTGGTATTGCCCTCCTGCACGATCTGCCCGTCGAGCGTGCACTGCAGCGCCAACGAATCGCGGTCGGACAGCGCGTCCGGGGTGACCAGCCACGGGCCGGTCGGCGCGAAGCCGGGGAAGGACTTGCCCAGCCCGAACTGCGGGGCGGGCGTGCTGAACTGGGTGGCCCGGTCCGAGATGTCCTGGCCGACGGTCAGTCCGGCGACGTGGTCCCAGGCCGCGTCCTGCGCCACCCGTCCGGTGGTGGCCCGGCCGATGACTGCGACCAGTTCGATCTCCCAGTCGGTGTCGCCGCCAGCCGGCAGCACGACCGTGCTGACCGGTCCGGTCAGGCTGGAGACGAACTTGGGGAACAACGGCGGAAGCACCTGCGGCGCCGCGAATCCGGACTCGGCGGCATGGTCGGCGTAGTTCAACCCGAAGGCCAGGATCTGGCGCGGTGCCGGCAGGGCGGGCCGAGTCGCACCGGGTCGATCGGCGCCCCGGAACCGTCGGCCGGCACCTGCTCGGCCCAGGCCCGGAACTCGTCCCACCGCGGGTAGAGCCCGGCCACGTCCGGCCCGAAACGGCCTCCGCTGGCCCGGTGCACGTCGATCGCCGAACCGTCGGCGGCCACGAGAACGGCCCGGTCGTCCAGATTGGCAAGTCTCATCGTTGAGTCCTCTCTCAGGTCCTGACGGCTTGGCGCCGGCCGCACCGCTGGGACAGTTCTACACCTCGATGTTCGTCATGCCAAGCAATTTTCGAATCTTTTACAGACCTGCGAATCTGCTACCCTGGGGGCGTGACCTCCTCCCCCGTCGCCGCCACCCCCACCCGGGCCAACACCGGTGAGGTCTACGACCAACTGCGGGCGGACATCCTCGGCGGCGTTCACCGGCCGGGGGGAAAGCTCAAGTTCGCCGAGCTCGGCGAGCGTTACGGCGCCAGCGTCAGCGTCATCCGGGAGGCGCTGACCCGACTGGTCGAGGCTCGGCTGGTCGAGAGCGAGCCGCGGATCGGGTTCCGGGTGGCGCCCCTGTCGCTGCCCGACTTGTGTGATCTGACGGCCACCCGGATCGACCTGGAGTCCCTGGCCGTGCGGTACGCGATCGAGCGCGGCGACATAGCCTGGGAGGCCGACCTGGTCGCCGCCCACCATCGCCTGGACCGCACGCCGATCGTGGCCGCGCAGGGGCCGCAGCGAGTCTCCGACGAGTGGGAGCTCGCCCACGCGGCCTTCCACCGCGCGGTACTGGCCGGCTGCGGCAGCCCCCGGTTGATCGCCATGACCGACGTGCTGCGCGACGGCGCCGAGTTGTACCGGCGCTGGTCCCAGCCGCAGGAACCCGGCCGGGACATCCCCGCTGAGCACCGGCGCATCCTGCAGGCCGTGCTCGACCGGGACGCCGAGGCGGCCGTCCACGCCTTGACCGAGCACTACCAGCGAACGGCCGAGATCCTGGAACGGGCCTACGCCGGCGAGTAGCCGAGCCCGTTCCGGGCGGTCGACAGGGCCCGAGCGGCCGATCTGGCCTACGCTCACCCCGGCCGGATCGCCGACCCCCGAGGAGTGCCATGCCCACCATCGCCGTGGTCGGCGAAGTCGTCGCCGATGCCGTGCTGCCCCCGGACGGGATTTCTGCGGGCGTCGCCCATCTGACCGTGCACCCCGGCGGTGGACCTGCGAACACGGCGGTCGCCCTGTCCCGGCTGGGCTCGACGGCCCGGTTCGCCGCCCGGATCAGCGGTGGCGCGCTCGGCGCGCTGTGCCGGGCCAAGCTCGAGGAGTCGCTGGTCGACCTGAGCGCGTCGGAAAGTGCCTCGGAGCCGGCCACCCTGGCCATCGCCCGGCTGGACGCGACCGGGGCGGCGTCCTACGAGTTCTACACCGACGGCACCGCCGACTGGGCCTGGACCGACGCCTCCCTGGCCAGGTTGATCGACGGCCCGTTCACCACCCATCCCGCGCCGGTGGCGGTGCACACCGGTTCCCTGGCCCTGGCCCTGCAGCCGTCCGGGCAGGTCATCGAGAACCTGCTGGCCCGGGCCCGACCGCAGATGACCGTCTCGGTCGACCCCAACCTGCGCCCGTTGCTGGTGCCGGTGACCTCCTACCGGCTGTGGATCGACCGGTGGGCCTCGCTGGCCGACATCGTCCGGCTCTCCGAGGACGACCTGGATCTGCTCTGGCCCGGCTGGACGCCGGAGCAGGCGGCGCTGCACCTGCACGCCTGCGGGGTGCCGCTGGCCGTGGTCAGCCTCGGCGGCGACGGCGCGTTCGCCTCCCTGCGCGGCGAGCAGCTCCGGGTGCCCATCGCCCCGACCACCCTGGTCGACACCGTCGGCGCCGGTGACTCGTTCCACGGCGGTCTGCTGCACCACCTGGCCGAGGCCGGGCAGCTCGGCGGGCGCCTGGACACCCTGACCGTCGACGGCCTGCGCGACGCGTTGACCTTCGCCTCCCGGGTCTCGGCGATCAACTGCTCCCGGGCCGGGGCCAACCCGCCGTGGGCCCGGGAACTGGCCTGACCGAACCGCGCCCCTCCCGCGCCCGCACCCGCACCCGTCACCCGCAATCCCCGCGTCGAGTGTGCAGAAAGCGCCCTTATCCGCCGGGATAAGGGCGCTTTCTGCACACTCGGCGGGGCCAGCGCGGGCGGGTGCCGGGCGGCCGCTACCGTCCCGACCAACACCTACGTCGGGAGGTCCCCATGGCGCTCGGTTGGACTCCGGTCGGCATCGATTCGCCGCTGCCGGTCGGCACCCCGGTCAAGCCGGACGAGCGGCTGAGCTGGCCCAAGACCATCGGGGTCGGCGCGCAGCACGTGGTCGCGATGTTCGGGGCGACGTTCGTCTTCCCGATCATCATGGGGCTCGATCCCAACCTGGCGATCATGATGTCCGGGGTCTGCACGATCCTGTTCCTGCTCATCGTGTCCGGGAAGGTGCCCTCGTACCTGGGCACCTCGGCCAGCTTCGTCGGCGCGGTGGTGGCGATCCGCGCGGCCGGCGGGACCACGGCGAACGTGACCGGGGCAATCCTGGTCGCCGGCGCGACGCTGGCGATCGTCGGCATCATCGTGCATCTGGTCGGCGGCCAGGCCGTGCGCCGGGTGCTGCCGCCGGTGGTCAGCGGTGCGGTCGTGATGCTGATCGGCTTCAACCTGGCTCCCGTGGTCGCCGGCGTGTACTGGCCGCAGGACCCGGGGGTGGCGCTGACCGTCATGGCGTTCACCATCCTGGCCGCGGTCGCCTTCCGCGGCTTCTTCTCCCGCATCGCCGTGTTCCTGGCCCTGATCTTTGGCTTCGTCCTGTCCTGGGTGCTGGACGAGGTGCTCGGCCCGATCACCTCGGCGACCGGGTCCGGCGAGGTCACCACCCACATGCGGGTCGACCTGTCGGGTGTGCAGGACGCCGCCTGGTTCGGCCTGCCGACGCTGCACGCGCCGGAGTTCCAGCTTCAGTTCATCCTGCTGGCCCTGCCCGGGGTGATCGCCCTGATCGCCGAAAACACCGGCCACGTGCGGGCCGTCTCCGAGATGACCGGCCAGGATCTGGACCCGTACCTGGGCCGGGCACTGTTCGCGGACGGGTTCGGCACCGCCCTGTCCTCGGCCGTCGGCGGGTCCCCCACCACCACCTACGCCGAGAACATCGGGGTGATGGCGGCGACCCGGGTGTACTCGACGGCCGCGTACTACGTGGCCGCGATCGTGGCGATCCTGCTCGGGCTGATCCCCAAGTTCGGCGCCATCGTCAGCGCCACCCCGGGCGGGGTGCTCGGCGGGATCACGGTGGTGCTCTACGGCATGATCGGCCTGCTCGGCGCCAAGATCTGGATCGAGAACCGGGTCGACTTCGGCAATCCGGTCAACCTGGTGCCGATCGCCGCGGCCATCATCATCGGCATCGGCAACGTGTCGATCTCGTTCGGCAACGACTTCGAGCTCTCCGGCATCGCCCTGGGTTCGATCGTGGCGATCGTGGCCTACCACCTGGCCCGGCTGGCCGCGCCGAAGCGGCTCCGCGAACCCCTGCTCTGACCAGCGCGCCGGGCCGCCCCTCCACCCGCTGTTGATCATGGCGTTCTCTGTCGCGGCGCCGGCGTGTCCCCGGCGTGTCGAGCAGAGAACGCCATGATCAACTTCAAGAGGGGGAGCCGGGGGGCGGCCACCGGCCGGGATGCTCCTATGGTTGTCAAGCTGCTTTGGCGGGTCGTTTTTCTGCGGACGCGGACGTAAGCGCGAGGAAGACTTCTCGGGCGACATATCGCTTGAGGCAGCGGATGATCTCGGGCTTGGTCAGCCCCTGGGCGGTGCGTCGGGCGATGTAGTTCTTGGTTCTCTGGTCGGTGGCCATGCGGGTGATGACGATGCGCCAGAGTGCGCTATTGGCGGCTCGGTCTCCGCCGCGGTTGAGCCGGTGCCGGGTCGTCCTGCCCGACGAAGCAGGCAAGGGCGCCACGCCGCACAGCATCGCGAAGGCGGCCTCGTTGGTGAGGCGGTCGGCATTCTCGCCGGCCGTGACGAGCATCTGCCCGGCCACGTCGGGACCGATGCCTTTGAGTGCGAGCAGCCCGGGGTTGATCTGGGCCACGAGCGGACCGAGCAGCTCGTCGAGATCGGCGATCTCGACGCTGAGCGCCCGGTGGCGCCGAGCAAGAGAGCGCAGCGCGATCTTGGTGGCCGTGCCCGGATCGCCGGCACCGGCACGGTCCGGCCGCTGGTCGGCGCAGACCTTGATCAGTTCTCGGTCGGGCAACGCCCGCAGCTGGGCGCGCAGCGATTCCGGTGCGGTGACGATCAGCGCCTTGATCTGTCGCTGCACGTCAGCGCGGTGCCCGACGGCCGAACGGCGCGCCACCCGCAATGCCCGCAGCGCCTCGACACGACCGTCTCGCTGCTTGGGCAGCCCGGTGCGCACCCGGGCCAACGCGGCCCGGGCCGCAGCCTCGGCATCGACGGGATCGGATTTGCCCTGCCACCGGCGGGCCTTGCGGTCGGGCCGGTCGACCTCGACCATGGCCACGCCCTGGGCGGCCAGCAATCGGGCCAGGCCGGCCCCGTAGACACCGGTGCCCTCGACACCGACCAGCAGCAGCGTCCCGAACCCGCGCAGCCACCGTAGCAACGCCCGGTAGCCGGCGGCGTCGGTGGGGAACTGGGCCGAGCCCAACACCCGCCCCGCGGTGTCCACCGCTGCCGCGGTGTGGGTGTCCTTATGGGTGTCCACACCGCCGACCACCTCGACCGCCGATGAGTCTGCTTGTCGCTCCGCTTGTACTGCTGTCATCGTTGACCTGCCGTCCTGTCGCTGAACCGGGAAGGGCGGCACGCGCCGGTCGGGCGGGCGGACAAGACAGTGACGGGGCCTCTGGCCAGGCTCCTATAAGGTCACGACGCCCGTCCGGCAGGTGCCGAGATCGCCGCCGAACCCCGGCCGACACATCCCGTTCAGGACACCACGGTCAGTCAGGGCACGAGTCAAGCCGAAGCTCGACGGCGATCCACCCCTACATCCTCACTGTCAGGACAGCCAGTCGCGCAGCTTGCCCTTGGGGTGCCGGACGCTGACCGAGCCGGACTTCTTGACCCCGGTGAGCACCAGCGTCATGCCGCGACCGCCGGTCCGCGGGTCCACCTTGTTGTGCACGTGGCCGCCGCGCATCTGCAGGCTCTCGACCCGGACGGTGCTGCCGACCGGGACGATGAACTCCGCGGCCCCGCCGTAGTTGGACCGGAACTCGACGGTCACGGTGGACGAGGCCAGCTGGGCCTGGGTGAAGTCGAGCCGGGTGCTCGCCCCGGTCCCGCCGATGACGATCAGCGGCGGCACCGACCAGTAGCCCTTGAACGTGCGCGAGCCCCAGCCCAGCAGCTCCAGCGCCCCGGTCGGGTGCGGCACCGCGCCCGAGTACCCCGGACTCGGCTGCGTCCGGGGCGTGGTGGCGGCGACCGCGTCGCCGACCGAGCGGCCGCCGATCTGCAGCCCGGGCAGGTCGACCAGCACCGCGTTCAGGTCGCGGCGGGTGCGGGCGGCAATCACCTTCCCGCTGCGCTCGGTGTACTCGTCGATGTCGATCAGGCCGCGGCCGGTGGCCTTTTCCAGCAGGCTCAGCACGTGCGCGCGCTCGTCGTCGGAGACCCGCAGGTCGCGCGGATCGATGGCTGGACCGGACACGAGGCCCAGGATAGTCAGCGCGGCGAGTAGTCCGAGGGGATGCCGGACCCGGTCGGGTCACCACCGGCCGGGCCGTCCGCCGGCGCGTCGTCCAACCTGGGCCCGCCCAGCGCCTGCCCGGCCCAGGTCTGGATCCGCCAGCCGTCGGCCGAGCCGTTGACCACGATCATCCCGGTGTTGTGCAGCGGCTGGAACCGGGCGAGCAGGTCCTGCCGCTGCTGCGCGTCGGTGCCGCGGGCGGTCGCCCAGGTCCGCAGCATCGCCCCGTGGGCGAACAGGGCCACGGTGCCGTCGTCGCCGACCCGGTCCGCGACGACCGCGGTGACCTCCTGCACGACGGCGTCGAATCGGGAGAGCACCTGATGCCCGGACGGCCCGCCCGGCATCGGCACGTCCAGGTTGCCGCTCATCCACTCGCGGACGGTCGTCAGGTAGGTCCGGACCGCGGGCTCGTCGCCGCGCATCTCCAGCTCGCCGGCCGGCACCTCGCACAGCCCGTCCCGAACCAGCACCGTCAACCCACGTTCGGCGGCCAGCGGGGCGGCGGTGAGCTGGGCCCGCGGCTGGGTGGACGCGGCGATCAGGTCGATCCGCTCGCCGGCCAGGGTGGCCGGCAGCGCGGCCGCCTGGGCCACGCCCAGGTCGGTCAGGCCAGGCCCGGGTGGAGCGGTGTCCAGCAGGCCGAGCACGTTGGAGGGCGTCTGGCCGTGCCGGATCAACAACAGCCGCACGTCAGCCGCCCCGCTGCCAGCGCCGGACCTGATCGTCGGCCTGCCGGTAGGCGTCGGGGGTGGCGAAGTCGGCGGTGACCTCGTTGACGCCGGCCGCCCGAGGGTACGAGCCGAGCCAGCGCAGCAGGGCCTGCCGGCGGATCAGCGCGGCCACCACGTCGGCCATCGCCGGGTCGTTCAGATGCCCGTCGGCGTCGACGAGAAAGTAGTAGACACCCATCCGGGACCGGGTGGGCCGCGACTCCAGGCGGGTCAGGTTGATGCCGCGCGAGGCGAACTCGCCGAGCACGGTAAGCAGCGACCCCGGGTGGTTGCCCACTGAGAGCACCAGGGAGGTGCGGTCGTTGCCGGTCGGCGCGGGTGGCCGGTCCGGCCGTCGCAACAGCACGAACCGGGTCACCGCGTCCCGGACCTCGCCGACATCGGCGACCAGGGTCTGCAGGCCATACCGCGATCCGGCGACCGGCGCCGCGGCGGCCGCATCCAGCTCACCGGCGGCCACGGCAGCCGCGGCCGCCGCGTTCGAGGCGGTCATCACGGCCTCGGCGGCCGGGAGTTCGGCGGCCAGCCAGCCGCGGATCTGGGCATGCCCGTGCGGGTGCGCCCCCACCGTCCGGATGGCCGACCGGTCCGTGCCCGGCCGGACCAGCAGGTCGAAGGTGACCGGGACGTAGGCCTCGGCGGTGATCAGCAGCGGCTCGCCGTGGGTGAGCTCATCCTGGGTGACCGGGACGGCGCCCTCGACCGAGCTCTCCATCGCCACGCAGGCGGCGTCCGCCCGGCCGGTCCGGACCTCGTCCAGGGCCAGCGACACCGACCCGGCCGGCGCCAGGTCGATCGGGCCGGTCAGCCGCTCGGCCAGCGCGCGGGAAGCCTGTTCGGTGAACGTGCCTTCCGGACCCAGATAGGCCCAGCGTTGCCGCCCCGTTGACTCCCGCTGCCCCACGCCTTCACCCTAGCCAGTGGCGAACCGGCCGGGCGCCGCACCGTCACGGCCGGGCCGTCAGGCGCCCTCGGCCGGCAACGCCTGCAGCTGCGCGAGCACCGCCGGATCCTGCACGTCCATCCAGGCGATCAGGTCGCGGAACGGAACGCAGTAGGTGTCGGGCTGCCCGCACTTGCTCACCACGAAGTCGGTCAGCGCGTTGGCGTAGGCGCTGTTGTTCCACTCGTTGAAGTGGTTGCCCAGGATCAGCGGGGCGCGGTTGCCGTTGTAGGTGGCGTTGTACATGTCGTTGTACGTGGCCAGCACCTGCGCCTGGTCGCCCGCCGACTCCTCCGGGGTCACGCCCTTACTGTCCGCGTTGCGCTGCGTGTAATAGAAGTTGTAGTCCATGGTGATCTGCCGCTTGCCCGTGCCGTTGATCGGGAAGGTGGCCATCCCCAGGCGCCAGATGCCGTACTGCGGCGACTTCTTCGGCCACGAGATGCCGGTCTCGGTGAACGAGGAGTCGTAGCTCATGTTGTGCGCGATCAGCGCGGGGAACAGCTCCTCGGCCTTGCCCTCCAGGCAGGGGGTGCGCTCGCCCTTGACCATGTCCGGGGTCAGCTTGAGGTCGTCCATCTGCACGCCGGGGTTGTTCGCCTTGACGTTCTTGACCAACGAGAAGAACGAGTCCAGCTCGCTGTTCCAGTCGGCCGTCGTCCACTGGTTGCCGCTGGGCTCGGCGCCCGCGCAGAAGTGGCCGTTGAAGTGGGTGCCGATCTCGTTGCCCTCGTCGATGGCCTGGTTCAGGTCCTGGATCTCCACCGGCAGGTCGGCCGGGCTGTTCCAGCTGATCGACGAGTTGCCCGGGCTGTGACCCGGCCCCTGGTAGGCCATCTTGGTCTGGTCCGAGAGCATGTAGGTGCCGGACAGGAAGCCGGTGAAGTGGAACGGCACCTGCTTGCCGACGTCGAACCAGTGCTGCCACTTCTCGTGCCAGCCGACGCCGTCGAAGCTGACCACGATGAACTGCGGCGGCTTCTCGCCGTCCTTGAGCTTGGTCGGCACGAAGCCGGACGGCATGGCCACGCCCTCCTGCACCGTCCCGTCACCGGACTGGGTGGCGGTGGGGCTGGCCGAGGTCGACGCGCTGGCCGACTCGGACGTCGAGGCCGCGGCACTGGAGGTGGCCGGCTCGGAGGCGACCGCGGACGACTCCGGGCTGCCCGTGACGAAGCTGGTGACGGTGACGTCATCGGCGGCGTTGGAACTGCCGCAGGCGGTCAGCACCAGCGCCAGCACTCCGGTCGCCGCCACCAGTGCCTTGTGCCGGCCCACTCGCCGATGTCCCACCCGCATGAATCCCCGCTTTCACAGTCCCTGCACGGCTGACCCATAGCCGGGCACACGAATTCTGAGGCTACTGTCCGCTGCCAGGCGTGCGATCACGGTGAAGGCCGGGCGCGCGGGTCGCGTGCGCCGTCGGCGCCCAACCCGGCGCGGCCTATGCTGGCCCGTCATGACCAGCGGAGCCCCGCCGAACCCGCCCCCACCTGCATCGATACCGCCCGGGTCGGACCCGGACGGATTCCTCGCAGCCCGACCGTACACCGCCCGCTCCCTGTGGGTGGAACTGGTCGTCGTGTTCCTGATCACGCTGGGCACCAGCGGGCTGTCCTCGTTGGTCAGCCTGATCGATTCGCTGCTGGCCGCGGCGCCGCTGTCCTCACAGAGCGTGGCCATCGTGGTGCCGCAGGCGCAGGCGTCCCTGCTGGACCTGGCCCGGCAGGTGATCCTGATCGTCCGCGGCTTCGCCTGGGGCGGGCTGGGCCTGTACCTGCTGTGGCGCAGCGGGGTGAACCTGCGTGCGCGGCTGGGCCTGGACCTGCGTCGACCCTGGTCGGACCTGGGCGTCGGGGTGGTGCTGACCGCGGTGATCGGCATCCCCGGCATCGCGTTGTACCTGTCGGCGGTGGCCATCGGCATCAATCTGACCGTCGCCCCCTCGACGCTCAACGACGTCTGGTGGCGGCTGCCCGTGCTGATCGGCGCGGCCATCGAGAACGGCTTCCTGGAAGAGGTTCTCGTCGTCGGCTACCTGATCACCCGGCTGGAACAACTCAAGCTGCCGGGCTGGGCGGCGATCGGCATCTCCGCGGGTCTGCGCGGGTCGTACCACCTCTACCAGGGGTTCGGCGGATTCCTGGGCAATGCGGTGATGGGTGTGGTGTTCGCCTGGTGGTTCCGCCGCACCCGACGGCTGTGGCCGCTGATCATCGCCCACTCGCTGCTGGACATCTTCTCCTTCGCCGGTTACGCCCTGCTCAAGGGCAGCGTGAGCTGGCTACCCTGACCGCCGGCCGGGCCGCGCCCTACCGGAGGGTGAACTGCCGGCCCAGGATGCCGTCGCGGGCGCGCCGCTCGGCGTCGGTCAGCGGCTCGTCCACGGCCAGGGCGGCGGCCAGCCGGTCCGCGAAGGCCCGCGCCGGTTCGTCCCACTCGCTCGGATGGGCGTCCCGGTCCAGATCCCATACCGGCACCAGCCGGCCGTGCGCCCGGAACGAGCCCACGTACCGCGAGCCGCTGCCCAGATCGAGTTGGTCGGCGACGTGCAGCCGGGCCAGCGCGGCCATCAGCGGCGGCTCGTCCTCGGGCCGCACCCAGCGCAGGTGGGCGCGTTCCCCGGCGTCCACCCAGTAGGCGCCGGGCAGATCGGCCACCCGCGCGGTCGGCATGATTGCCGCGTTGGCCCGCTCCAGGGACAGCGCGACCTCGCTGCCGGGCACGATCTCCTCCTCCAGCCACCAGGAGAAGTCGTCGTAGACGGTGACGTCCAGCGGCTCGTCGACGATCAGGTCGCCGTACCGGTTGCCGACGGTGGCCCGGCCGATGACCGAGAGCACCGACGACGGCTCGGCGGCCAGGGCCCATTCCAGCGCCGCGGCCAGGTCCCGAGACAGGTCGCCGGTGTGCGTCTGCACCTGCATGCCCAGCAGGATCGAGCGGTCCGACCGGGTCAACGCGGCCGCGGCGCCGGGCAGCACGCTGGCCACCGTCACCGACGGGATGTCCGCGCGCGGCTCGATCAGGGTCAGCGGCGCGCTGGCCGCCGGCAGGAACTCGCGCAGCGCGATCAGCTCGGTCTCCGCGGCCAGCCCGGCGAAGGGCCGGGTCACGATCAGGTCGGCGGCGTCGGCCGACCCGTGGCAGGCCTTGTAGCGGCGGCCGGACCCACAGGGGCAGGGGCGGCGCGGATTCTCTGGCGAGCTTTCCTGGGCACCGTTCTCGGCGAGCGCGGTTCCCCCGGCGCGGCGGTTCTTCTTGGACACCCGGTCACGGTAGCCGACGCCCGGGTCGGACCGGTGCGGGTCAGCGGCCCCGGGTCGGCGCCGGAGCCTGCACGATCCAGCCGGTGGGGATCGGCGGCCGCCGGCGCAGCCGCCCGGCGAACCGCAGCAGCATGGCCGCTCCGAGGCCGGCGGTCACCGCCCCGGCCAGGTCGACCAGGATGTGCAGCTCGACGGTGTCGGCGATGGCCTGCAGGCTGCCGCCCAGTCCGCGGGCCAGCGCGGTCAGCATCAGGGCCGCCGATACCACCCAGCTGACCCACCAGCCGATGGTCAGCCGGGATGCCCGCCACGGCCGGTCGGCCGGGGCGTCCTTGGCCCGCAGCATCCGATCGACCTCGGTGACGATCTGCCCGGCGCCGTACAGGTTCCACCCGGGAACCAGCAGCCGGGCCAGCACCGCGGTGCTCGATCGGGCTGGCGCCATCCCCAGCCGCCGCGCGGCGACGGGATAGGTGCGGGTCACCGCGACCGCCGCCGCGAGCAGCGCGGCCAGCCCGAATACGACCACGCCGGCCCCGGCGGCCGCGACGAACAGGTCGCTGGCCCGGACGGTGGCCCCGGACAGCACCATGGTGCGACCCTGCAGCAGCAGGGTGAACCGCCAGAACTCGGCGGCCGCGGCGATCAGCCCGAGCGCGGCGGTGGCGGCGGCCAGTCCGGCCGCCAACCGCAGCCCACCGGACGGGTCGCGCCGGGGCGGGGCGGCCGGGCCGGGATCGGCGTCCTGCCAGACGACCGGCGGGAACGCCCAGCGCGGCGGCCGGCCCCGGTAGCTCGGGGGACCTGCGTACGGGGGCCGGGCCGGCGGTGCCGACCGGCGGGGCGGGCCGCCGGGCGGCGGATGCGCGACCCACCGGTGCCGCAGGTACCCGCAGTGGGCGCAGCGGTCCCCACCGTTGTCCGGCTGCCGGACCCGGCACCGCGGGCACACCGTCGCCCGCCCGACCGGCGGGGCGCCGGGGCGGTCCACGCTCATCCGAACGACCTGCTCACCTTCCGGTCCACGCGGTCAGATGACCTCGGGGGCGGCGTCGCCGTCGGCCTCCAGCGGCCGGCCCGCCCGGGCCCAGCTGCCCATCCCGCCGGCCACGTTGACCGTGTCCCAGCCCTGCTGGTTCAGATACGCCGTGGCCCGCGCGGAGCGGCCACCGGAGCGGCAGATGACGTAGACCGGGTTGCCGTCGGGCAGGTCGTCCAGGCGGTCGGCCAGCTGGGTCATCGGCACGTGGACCGCGCCGGGAGCATGGCCGGCGGCCCACTCGTCGTCCTCGCGCACGTCCAGCAGGACGGCGTCGGCGGGAACCTGGTCGACAGTGACTTCGGGGATGGGTGTGCTCACGGCCCCATGATGGCACCGGCACGATCGGGGCGTGGCCCGGACTCGGCCGGGCCAGAGTTAACACGGCCGTTCCACCTGATCCATCTGCAGCGCGCAGCATGACCACACTGGGACCGGGCCGCACGGCACGGCCCGGTGCGGCTCGACCTGCCAGCAACGAGGGACAACACATGGACAGCTTCGATCTGGTCGTCATCGGCTCCGGGCCGGCCGGGCAGAAGGCGGCGATCGCCGCGGCCAAACTGGGCCACCGGGCCGCCGTCGTCGACCGTGGCCACATGATGGGTGGCGTCTGCATCAACACCGGCACCATCCCGTCCAAGACCCTGCGCGAGGCGGTGCTGTACCTGACCGGGCTGAGCCAGCGCGAGCTGTACGGCGAGGCCTACCGGGTCAAGGAGGACATCACGATCGGTGACGTCGCCAGCCGGATCGCGCACGTGGTCAATCGCGAGGTCGACGTGGTGCGCAACCAGCTGACCCGCAACCACGTCGTCGTCCTCCCGGGCACGGCGACCTTCGTCGACCCGCACACGATCCGGGTCGCGGCCGCCGACGGCACCAGCCGGCTGCTGCGCGGCGAGAAGATCGTCATCGCGGCGGGCACCAAGCCGGCCCGGCCCGACTCGGTGGACTTCGACGGGGAGACCATCGTCGATTCCGACCAGATCCTGAGCATCGACAAGGTCCCGGCGTCCATGGTGGTCGTCGGCGCCGGCGTCATCGGCATCGAATACGCCTCGATGTTCGCCGCGCTGGGTACCAAGGTCACCGTCGTGGAGTCCCGCGCCACCATGCTGCCGTTCTGCGACGACGAGATCATCGAGGCCCTCAAGTACCACCTGCGTTCGCTCGCGGTGACCTTCCGCTTCTCCGAGACCGTGCTGGAGGTGCAGAAACACCCGGCCGGCACGCTCACGGTGCTGCAGTCGGGCAAGAAGATCCCGGCCGACACGGTGCTGTACTCGGCCGGAAGGCAGGGCGTCACCGACGAGCTGAACGTGCAGGCGGCCGGCGTGCCGGCGTCCAACCGGGGCAAGGTCGAGGTCAACGAGAACTTCCAGACCGAGGTCGAACACATCTACGCGGTCGGTGACGTCATCGGGTTCCCCGCCCTGGCCGCCACCGCCATGGAGCAGGGCCGGCGGGCCGCGTACCACGCGTTCGACGAGCCGGTCGGCAAGCTCGGCGACCTGCAGCCCATCGGCATCTACTCGATCCCCGAGATCAGCTTCGTCGGGCGCACCGAGGGCCAGCTGACCGCCGAGAGGGTGCCGTTCGAGGTGGGGGTGGCCCGCTACCGCGAGCTGGCCCGGGGGGCGATCCTGGGCGACTCCTACGGCATGCTCAAGATCCTCGTGCACGCCGAATCGCGAGAGCTGCTGGGCGTGCACGTCTTCGGCACCAACGCCACCGAGCTGGTGCACATCGGCCAGACGGTGATGGGCTGCGGCGGCACCGTGGACTACCTGGTCGACGCGGTCTTCAACTACCCGACCCTGGCCGAGTCCTACAAGGTGGCCGCCCTGGACGCGGTGAACAAGATGCGGGCCATCGCCAAGGTCACCCAGACCGGGGTTTACCGGCCGCTGCCGGAATAGCGCTCGTCTCCGGACACCGGGCCGCCCGGTAGGGTCGGCCCCGTCCGACGGGCGTACGGAGGTGGCGGTGACCGGGTTCCGGGTGCTCATGGTGTGCACCGCCAACCACTGCCGGTCCCCGATGGCCGAGCAAATGCTCCGGGACGCGGCGGCCCGCCGGGTCGGCGAGGGCGTCTGGTCGGTCGGCTCGGCCGGCACGCACATCCCCGGTCCGTGGCCCCTGCACCCGCACGCGGCGACGGTGCTGGCCGCCCGGCTGCCGGCGGTGCAGCCGCACACCTCGCAGCCGTTGAGCGCGGCCGCGATCACCGCGGCGGATCTGATCCTGACCGCCTCCCGCCGGCACCGCGGCGAGGTGGTCAAGACGGTGCCCTCGGCGATCGGCCGGACCTTCACCATCCGGCAGTTCGCCCGGCTCTGCGACGCGGTGCCGCCGCTGAGCACCGGCGGCGCGGACGTGGATCGGGCCGACCCCGGGGACCCGGGCCGCCGGCTGGTCACCGAGGCCAAGCTGGCCCGCTCGTCCCTGCAGCCGGTGCCCGGCGAGCAGGAGGACCTGCCGGATCCGATGGGCGGTTCGCTGGCCGATTTCGAGCTCTGCGCCGACCGGCTGCAGGACGCGATCACCCGGATCCTGCGGCCGCTGAGCTGACCGCGCCGGTTACTTGACCAGCCGGGACAGCCGGCGGTCGGCCAGCT
Organism: Nakamurella multipartita DSM 44233; assembly: GCF_000024365.1. Lineage (NCBI taxonomy): Bacteria > Bacillati > Actinomycetota > Actinomycetes > Nakamurellales > Nakamurellaceae > Nakamurella > Nakamurella multipartita. The sequence continues at coordinate 239,526 of NC_013235.1, read as the reverse complement.
TCTTGCCGCCGGTCTGGCACGTCGGGCAGTACTGGAAGGACCGGTCGGCGAACGAGACCTCGGCGACGACGTCCCCGCAGACCGGGCAGGGCAGGCCGGTGCGCGCATGCACCCGCAGCCCGGTGCGCTTTTCCCCCTTGAGCCGGGCGGCCTGACCGCCGACCGAGCGCAGCACGGCGTCGGTGAGCACGGTGGCCAGCGCGTCGTAGAGCCGATCGAGCTCGTCCGGGGACAGCTTGGCCGCCGTCGCGAACGGCGAGAGCCGCGCGGTGTGCAGGATCTCGTCCGAGTAAGCGTTGCCGACGCCGGCGATCACCCGCTGGTCGGTGAGCACGTTCTTGATCCGGCCGGTCTGGGTGGCCAGCACCTGCGCGAGCGCCGCGCGGTCCAGGTCCAGCGCGTCCGGGCCGAGCCGGGCCACCCCGGGGACCGCTCGCGGGTCGGTCACCACCGCCGCCGTCACCGACTTCTTGGTGCCGGCCTCGGTCACGTCGAACCCGCCGCCGCCGCTGAGGGCGACCCGCAGGGCGATCGGCCCACCCATCTTCGGCGGCCGCGGCGAGATGGCGTCCGACCAGCGCAGCCACCCGGCCCGGGCCAGGTGCAGGATCAGGTGCAGCGCGTCCGGGGTCCCCGGCGACGCGTCCGGGCCCGGGGCGGTGACCAGGTCCAGGAACTTGCCGTGCCGGCCGGCCCCGGTCACGGTCCGGCCGACCAGGGCGGACGCGGGCGGGTCGTAGGTGGTGAGCACGTTGAGTGCGGCCACGCTCACCGCGGTGATGCGCTGCCCGCCGGCGTGCTCGGTCAGGAACGCGGCCAGCGCGGTGACCTCCGGGAGCTCGGGCATCGGTTCAGCCTGCCAGAGGTCGACCGAACCCTCCACCGGCCGGAATCCGGCCGGTCAGGAACCGGCCCCGCGGTGACCGGCCCGATGACGGTCTCGGTGGCTCAGGAAGAACCGGACCAGCTCCACCGAGGCGTCCGGCCCGGCCGGATCGGTGTAGCTGCCGGCCGGTTGGCCACCGAACCAGGCGTGACCACCACCTTCCACCAGCCAGGACTCGACCATGGTGCGACCGGCGGCATCCCGATGGACGGTCCGGGTGTACCCGCGGCGCCCGTCCTCGGCGGGGACGACGTCGATCGTCTCCTGCAACCCGGTGTGGTCGCCGGCCAGCGCGGCCTGCACCACCTGGTGCGCGTTGACCGCGGCCACGGTGCTGTCCCGGGTGCCGTGGAACACGATCATCGGGACGGGGCCGTGGGTGTCCGGAGCGCCCCCGCTCTGCATCACGCCGAACGCGGACCCGGCATCGGCCGCGGCCCGGTAACCCACCTCCGAGTGCACGCCGACCGCGGTGAACAGCTCCGGATGCGCCGCGGCCATCACGGCCGCCATGGCTCCGCCGGCCGACAATCCGGCGACGAACACCGCGCCCGGATCGATCGGCAGCTGCGCCATCACCTCGGCGACGATGCCGGCCAGGATCCCCGGTTCGCCGGCCCCGGCCTGCTGGTCCTGCGGCCGGAACCAGTTCCAGTAGCCGCCCGGGTTCGCCTGCGTGGACTGCTCCGGGTAGGCCACCACGAAGCCGTAGTGGTCGGCCAGGCAATCCATGTCCGTGCCGACCGCGAAATCGGCGGCGGTCTGCGCGCCGCCGTGCAGCATGACCACCAGCGGCCACGGGCCGCCGGCTCGGGCCGCTGCCGCCGCCGCTGATGCCGCCGCCGCTGATGCCGCTGATGCCCCTAAGGCCGGGGGGACGTACAGGCTGTAGGCGCGGGACCCGTCCGGGCCGGTGAAGGTGCGGCGTTCGCGCTGACCCTGGGCCTGACCCCGCTGCGCCGGCGGATCGATCAGACCTGGAGCACTGCCCTGCTCGCCGACCGATCCCTCGACCCGGCGGGTACCCAGCCGAAAGAACGTCATGAGAGGTGTGCCTTCCTGTCAGCCGGCGGCCCCAGGGAGGTACCCGTGCACCGGTCGCTCAATCGGCCTGGACCGTCGCCGGACCGTCGCCGGACCCGTCGGATGATCCGTTCAGCCTCGCACGGCCGGGGCGGCGAACCAGCCGTTGCGCCGGGCCGGATCTGTGAGGTGCGCGGCACGGCGCGCTGCTACAGACTGCTCGGATGGCGACCGCGCTCCGCCCGACCAGGGCCTTCCGATGACCGCCGTCCGGGCGCTGCGCCGGCAGCCGAAGGTGGCGGTGATCGGCTCCGGCTCCTGGGGCACCAGTGTGGCCTCGATCATCGCCCGGCACTCGCCGACGGTGATCTGGGGCCGGTCGGCCGAGGTGGTCGACCAGATCAACACCGGTCACACCAACGAGCGCTACCTGCCCGGCTACGCGCTCACCCCGTCGCTGACCGCGACCACCGACCTGGCCCGGGCGGTCGAGCCGGCCGACATCTTGATCATGGCGGTGCCCTCGCACGGCTTCCGCGGCGCGCTGGACGACCTGGCCCCGTTCCTGCGCCCCTGGGCGCCGGTGGTCAGCCTGGTCAAGGGCCTGGAGCAGGGCAGCCGCAAGCGGATGACCGAGATCGTCGACGAGGTGCTGCCCGGGCACCCGGCCGGCGTGCTGGCCGGCCCGAACATCGCCCGCGAAGTGGCCGCCGGGTATGCCGCCGCGGCGGTGATCGCGATGCCCGACCAGCACCTGGCCGCGCAACTGGGCGAGCTGTTCCGGACCAAGTACTTCCGCATCTATTCGTCCTCCGACGTGACCGGCGTGGAGATCGCCGGCTCGCTCAAGAACGTGTTCGCGATCGCCGTCGGCATGGGCGACGGCGTCGGCAGCGGCGACAACACCCGCGCGATGGTGATCACCCGGTCGCTGCGGGAGATGACCAAACTGGGCACCGCCGTAGGCGGGCAGAGCGAGACGATGACCGGGCTGGCCGGCATGGGCGATCTGGTCGTCACCTGCACCAGCAAGTTCAGCCGCAACCGGCACGTCGGCGAGGAGATCGGTCGCGGTGTTCCGGTGCCGCAGATCCTGGCCGGGATGAAGCAGGTCGCCGAAGGGGTCAAGACCGCGTCGGTGGTGATGGAGATGGCCGCCGAGTACGGCGTGGACATGCCCATCGCCCGTGAGGTGGACGCCGTGGTCAACCACGGCTCCACCCCCGAGCGGGCCTACCGCGGGCTGCTCAACGAGGCGCCCGGCCACGAGGTGCACGGCGCGGGCTGGTGAGCCCGCGCCGCGGCCCCGGCGGCCGGAGTCGCCGCTACTGGCGGGCGAAGCCGATCTGCAGGTCGTCCAGGTAGTCGGCGGCGAACCCGGCCTGGGAGTAGGCCAGGTAGAAGTTCCACATCCGGATGAACGTCTCGTCGAAGCCGAGGGCCTGGACCTGCGGCAACCGGTCGTTGAAGCGGTGCCGCCACTGCTCCAGGGTGGGCACGTAGGAGTGGCCCAACCGGCGGGTCTCCTGGATGCGCAGCCGGGTGTGCTCGGTGACGACCTGGTCGATCGCGGTCATCGACGGCAGCGCCCCGCCCGGGAACACGTACTTGTGCACCCAGGTGTATCCGTTGCGGGTGGCCAGCAGCCGCTCGTGGGCCATGGTGATCGCCTGCAGGCTGAGCCGGCCCCCCTCGGCGAGCATCCGGTCGATCGCGCCGAAGTAGTCGGGCCAGTACCGCTCGCCGACGGCCTCGATCATCTCCACGCTGACCACCGCGTCGTAGCTGCCGGCCTCGCGGGCCGCGTGCACGCGGTAGTCCTCCAGCAGCACGTCGATCCGCTGGGACAGGCCGGCGTCGGCGATCCGGCGCAGGGCCAGCTCCCGCTGGGCCTCGGACAGGGTCAGCGTGGTGACGTGCACGTCCCGGGTCCGCGCGGCCCGCATGGCCAGCGCGCCCCACCCGGATCCGATCTCCAGCACGCGCATGCCCGGGCGCATCCGGGCCAGGTCCAAAATGGCATCGATCTTGCGCACCTGGGCGGTGTCCAGGTCGTCGCCGGGTTCGAACCAGGCCGAAGAGTAGGTCAGGCTCGGGTCCAGGAACAGCTCGAACAGGTCGTTGGACAGGTCGTAGTGCCGGTGGATGTTCTCCCGCGCGCCGGTCGGGGTGTTCTCCTCCGGGCGCGGCGGGCGACTCTGCCAGGTGTGCCGCAGGGCCTGCAGCGGTCGCGGCACCAGCACCGACATGCGGTGGGCCAGCACCTCCAGGACGGCGGCCAGCTCGTCGGTCGCCGCGTTCGCGGCCGCCGGATCCAGCGCGCCGGCCGGGTCCTGGCGATCGGCGGACACGCGCCAGCCGCCGGTGGTCATGTCGCCGGTCATCCAGGCCTCACCGAAGCCGATCAGGCCGTCCGCGCCCAGCCGGGCGAAGAAGTTGTCCGGCCGGACGAGCTGCAACGCCGGCCCGCCGGCACCCCAGCGGCTGCCGTCCGGGAACTCCAGCGACATCGGCAAGGTCCGCACCGCCGCGGCGGCCAGCCGGCGGGCGATCGCCGCATGCACCGGCACCTTCGGCACGTCGAACAGCCCCGGCCACACGCCGGCGGCCGGCCACGGCGTGGGGTGCCGGCGAGTTGGGGTCAACAGAGCCATGTACGCGCTACTCCCTCATAGGTCGGTCGGTCGGGTCCAGGCGGAGACCGGACACCGAGGTGACCGGCTCGACCCCACCGACACAGGAGATTCGGTGCCGTCCGTCCTGCGGATCGGTGGGGGCCGGGTCGCGCCTATTCTCATCGATCGGCTTCCTCCGGCACTCCGCGCGCAGCCGAGGGCTCGGCCGCGCGACCGATGTACCAGCCCGCAGGGCCGATCGGATGACGACCGCCGGGTCAGTGCACCCGGCTCACAGACCCAGGGACGCCTGCACCGACTTGACCTCGGCCGCCGACGCCTTGAGCTGCTCGACCTCGCGGTCGGACAGCGGGACGTCGAGCATCGACGCAACGCCCGACTTGTTCACCAGCGAGGGCAGGGACAAACACACATCGGTGATCCCGTGGAACCCGTCCAGCAGGGAGGACACCGGCAGGACGCCGTTCTCGTCGCGCAGGATCGCCTCGAGCACCCGGGCGCCGGCCAGGCCGACCGCGTAGTTGGTGGCGCCCTTGCCCAGGATGATCGAGTAGGCCGCGTTGACCACGTCGTGGGCGATCTGGGCTTCCTGCTCCTCGTCCAGGGTGGTCCCGTCGGGGGCGGCGAAGTCGAGCACGGGCACGGTGCCGATGCTCGCGCTGCTCCACAACGGGAACTCCGAGTCGCCGTGCTCGCCGGCGATGAAGGCATGCACGCTCTGCGAGGCGACGTTGAGCTTGCGGGCGATGACCTGGCGCAGCCGGGCCGAGTCCAGCACGGTGCCGCTGCCCAGCACCCGGTTCTTGGGCAGGCCGGAGAACTTCAGCGCGGCGTAGGTCAGCACGTCGACCGGGTTGGTGACCATCACGATGACCGCGTCCGGCGCGACGTCCAGCAGGGCGGGGATCAGTTTGCGGCAGATGTCGACGTTGATGCCGGCCAGCTCGAGCCGGGTCTGGCCGGGCTTCTGCTTGGCCCCCGCGGTGATGGCGATCACGTCGGCGTTCGCGCAGATGGCGACGTCGTCGGAGCCGTCGACGTCGGCCGGCGGGCAAAACTGCAGCCCGTGCCGCAGGTCGAGCACCTCGGCCTCGACCTTGGCCTTGGCCATGTCGTAGAGCACGACGTCGTGGGCGACGCCGCGGATCAGCGACGCATAGGCAAGGGTGGCTCCCACCGATCCGGCCCCGACGATGGCGACCTTGTTCCGGCGTAGCGAGATGTCCGTCATGACTGGAACTGTAACGGCCACGCGGACACTCGGCAGAGTCGAAGGGCCCGGGCCGGCGGGTCCCCGGACCTGCGCATTCGCTTGCCGTTGGGGACCCGTTCGCCGCACCGCCCCGTCGTGGACGCCAACCACGCGGATGCCGTACAGGGTCACCACGCCCAGTGACAGCCGACCCTGGCTACTCAGCGTTGGGACACGTACTCCTTTGAGCGCAGAATACGTACATTTACCCATGAAACGGGCGTATGACCGGGAGCGTTCTCACCGCCCGCAGTGACGCTCTCCTGCATGGGCGATTTTCGGCCGACAATGGAGCATTGTTCATTTCTGCGACTACTATCAACATGTGAGCACCAGCCACCCACATGCCAGCGCGAGTGCCGTCGTGACTACCGCCCGCATGCGTCAGGGCGGCGTGCTCGGCCATTATCTGGACCCCGCCTCAGGCGCCCGGTTCGTTTATGCCCGGCCCGAAGACCAGCCCGAACTGTGGAATGCCTATCTCGACGGGGCGGCGGAGAACTACCGCCGGTTCGGCGTGGAGCACGTCCTGGAATACGACGACATCCGGACCGGTGCGGGCACCACGTTGTTCGTGGCGGTGCTGGACCGCTCCGGTCAGGTCGTCGCCGGCGTCCGCGCCCAGGGTCCGTACACCGATGTCGACGACGCCCACGCCCTGATGGAGTGGGCGGGCCGGCCGGGCACCGCCGCACTGCGCGAGGGCATCTCCGCACGCATCGACGAGGGCCTGCTCGAGCTCAAGGCCGGCTGGGTCAGTGCGGATTCGCCCGACCGGCACGCGCTGACACCCGCCCTGGCCCGCACCGTCTTCCACATCTTCCGGTTGATCGGGGTCCGTTACGCCTTGTGTACGGTCGCCGACCACGCCGTTCGCCGCTGGCAGTCCTCGGGCGCCCAGATCGGTCAGGACGTCGCTCCCGTCGCGTACCCTGACCCGCGGTACCGCACCGTGCCGATCTGGTGGGATAGGGAGACCATGCTCGCAGCATCCGATGCATCACATCTGCTGTTGCTCGCCCACGAACAGGAAATGTTCGAGCTGTCGCTGAATCCGGACGTGCGACCAGGGACACCCGCCGCGGCTTGACCAGCCGGCGCCCGCAGCCCATGCCCATCCCCGAATCGCCGGCATTCTCGGCCGTCATTTTCGATCGCCGGGATCCGGCGCAATCGCAGGAGATCGACCGGCTCATCGCCTCCGGCATCACCCTGCGTGACGCGGTGGTCCCGACCGATGATCTTCGCCGGCTCCGGCCTGCGCTCACCGACGACGAGCTCGACGAGCCGCCGCGGTGGGCCTACTTTGCCTGGCAACACTCGATCGTGCGGATCCTCGGACCCGGGCTGTACCGGCGAGTTCGGTTGGACCGCAACCGGATCAAGATCACCGGTGACGAGCAGGAGCGGTTGTCCTCGCGGCGCATCGGGATCGCCGGGCTGAGTTCGGGCTATTCGATCGCGCTGGCGCTGGTCCTCGAGGGATTGTGTGGCCACTTGCGGTTGGCCGACTTCGACACCCTCGAGCTGTCCAATCTCAATCGCGTCCCGCTCGGGCTTTTCGAAGTGGGCGTGAACAAGGCCGTGGCCGCCGCCCGCCGGATTTCCGAACTCGATCCGTACCTGTCCCTGGAAGTGCTGACCGACGGTGTCACGGCCACCAACGCCGATGAATTCATCGACGGACTCGATATGCTCCTGGAGCAGTGTGATTCATTTGACATGAAAGTCGTGCTACGGGACTCGGCGCGCCGACAACGGGTCCCGGTCGTGATGCAGACCAACGATCGCGGACTGCTCGATGTCGAGCGTTTCGATCTCGAGCCGGACCGCCCGCTCTTTCACGGACTGGTCGACGTGGATGCGCTGACCGACGTGGCCGAGTTGACCCCCGAGCAGAAGACACCGTTGCTGCTCAAGATCATCGATGCCCGGCAGATGTCCGATCGCGGCGCGGCCTCGCTCATCGAGCTCGGACGGACCGTCGGGCAATGGCCGCAGCTGGGCAGCGAGACCCTGTTCGGCGCAGCGATGGTGGCCGCGGTGGCCCGCCGGATCGGCCTGGGCCGGCCGCTCCCGTCCGGCCGGCTGCGCACCGACCCCGATGATCTGCTGGCGCTGCTGGCCGAACCCACGCCCGATCCGGTGCCGCCCGGTCCGGCCGCGCCGGCGGAGCTTCGGCCCGATGCCGATCCGCTGACCACGATCCTGCATGCGGCGAGCCGGGCCCCGTCCGGCGGCAACACCCAGCCCTGGCGATTCCGGGCCGGCGCGGCGCGCCTGATCATCGAGCCGGCCCCGACCCCCAGCCGGATGGACGTTGCCGGCCGCGGCAGCCTGGTCGCGGCCGGCGCCGCCGCCTTCAACGCCCGGGTCGCGGCGGCCGCGCGAGGCACCCTGGGACCGTGGCACATTCACGCCGACCAGTCGCCCGTCAACGTCGAGATCGATTTGACTGAAGGCGGTTTCGATCCCGACCTGGCGGCGCTGTACCAGCCCATGGTGGCCCGGACGGCGAATCGCAGCCCGGGCCGGCGGCGCGAGCTGGCGGCCCCGGTGGTCGCCGCGCTCACGGCTGCGGCCGCCGCCGAGGGCGCCGTCCTGCGGTTGATCAGTGATCTGCCGCGCCTACGCGCGCTCGGCGAGGTACTCGGCGAGGCCGACCGGATCCGTTTCCTCAGCGGCGGTCTGCGGCAGGACATGCTCGACGAGCTCAGCCGGCCCGGACTCGACCGCCCCGACATCGGTATCGACGTCCGGACCCTGGGCCTGGGCGCGGCGACCAGCCTGCTCGACCTGGTCGCCCGCCCGCCGGTGATGCAGACCCTGCGCAGCCTGTCCGGTGGGTCGATGTTCCGTGACATGACCGCTGCCCGAGTGACCTCGGCCTCGGCCGTCGGCGTGGTCGTCATCGACGGCGATCGGGTCGAGGACTACGTGCGCGGGGGCGCGGCGATGGAGCGCGTCTGGATCGCCGCGACCACCGCGGGTCTGGGCGTGGTGCCGCTGAGCCCGGCCTTCCTGTACGCCCGCACCCCCGCTGACCTGGCCACCCTGGCGCCGGATTCAACCGGCGAGTTGGCGGATTTGCAGGGCAGAATGAACGAGATCGTCGGCATTGCGGAAAGCCAGGCTCCCGTGCTGATCATGCGCTTCGTGCACGATCCGCAGGAAGCGCCGCGGAGCCTACGTCGACCCCTGTCGGAAGTCGTGATTTCATCGGAGAATACTGTCGGGACCAACTGACGCCAGAACGGACCGCCAGGATGCCATCCAAGCAGAGCCTCGAGGAATTGGTCACGCAGGCGGCCACCGACCTCATGGGTGTCACTGCGGTGTCCTTGCGCGGCGCGACCCAGAATCTGCTGCGGGAACTGGTCGACTACTTCGGCGTCGACACCAGCTTCCTGCGTCGCAACGACCACCAGATCCACGCCAGCCTGCTGGTCGCCGAGTGGCCGCCCCGCATCGACGTCCCCGACCCCGATCCGCTCGCCCTGGTCTACTTCGAGGGGGCCGATCCCACGTTCGCGGCCTCGGAAACCCTCTCGCACGTGACGATCACCCGACCCGGCGAACTGTTCGGCGCCGAGGTCGACGATTCCGACTACCAGGAGCTGGTCCGCCGCGCGTCCGGCGTGCAGATCGGCGTCTCCCTGGCCGTCGTGCCCATGCTGGGCACTCACGACACCATGGGCGTCCTGGGCTTCGTCAAGTACGGCGACCGGGAATGGACCGACGCCGAGATCAATGCGCTGCGGGCCGTCGCCGGACTGCTGGCCCAGCTGCAGGCCCGGGTGGACGCCGAGGAACGCCTGCGTCACCAGGCCTTCCACGACGAGCTGACCGACCTGGCCAACCGCCGGTTCCTGGTCGAGGAGATCACCCAGCGGCTAGAGCCCGGCACCGGCGATCCGGTCGGGCTGATCTTCATGGATGTCGATCGGCTCAAGGCGCTGAACAGCTTCTTCGGACACGCGGCCGGCGATCAATACCTGCAGATCCTGGCCGGCCGGCTGCGCGAGCGGATCAGCGCCCGGCACATGGTGGCGCGGCTCGGCGGCGACGAGTTCGTGGTGATCATGGGCGGGCCCACCGACGAGGCGACCGCCCGGGCCCTGGCCGAGAAGCTGCGTCAGGTGGCCAACCAGCCCATCCTGGTCGGCGGCGAGGAGGTCAGCCGGGCCGTGAGCATCGGCGTCGCCCTCGGCCAGCCTGGCCAGACGTCGGCCTCCGAGCTGATGAACCAGGCCGACCAGGCGATGCTGGAGGCCAAGAGCCGCGGCGGCAACGAGATCGGCGTCTTCTCGGCCCAGATGCGCCGGGCCAACGAGATCCGCACCGACATCGAGCTGCACATCGGCACCGCGATCCGGCACGGCGCGCTGGTCCTGCACTACCAGCCCGAGGTCGACCTGCGGGACGGCCGGATCCTGGGCGTGGAGGCGTTGGTCCGCTGGCCCAACCCCACGCTGGGACTGCTGCAGCCGGGCGCGTTCATCGACGTCGTGGAGGCCACCAACCTGGCCGGTGAGCTGGGCCGGTGGGTGCTCGGGCAGGCCTGCCGGCAGCTGCGCGAGTGGCAGTTGCACTATCCCGAGCGGCGGCTGGGCATGAGCGTGAACGTCTCGCCCGCTCAGCTGATCACCTTGGATTTCGTCGCCACGGTCGCCAAGACCCTGGCCGACCACGAACTCGACGGTCAGTGGCTGACCCTGGAGATCACCGAGCAGGCGCTGGTCCGGGACACCGACCAGGCGCTGGCCACCCTGCGCGGCCTGCAGCGGATCGGCGTGAAGATCGCCATCGACGACTTCGGCACCGGTTACAGCTCCTTCGCCCAGCTCAAGTCGCTGCCGGCGGACGTCCTGAAGATCGATCGCGGCTTCGTCCGGGATCTGGGCACCGACTTCGACGACCTGGCGATCGTGCAGTCGATCATCGGTCTGGCCCGCTCCCTGGGCCTGGACCTGGTCGCCGAAGGTGTGGAGACCGAGATCGCCGCATCCACCCTGGTCGACCTGGGCTGTACGCGGGCCCAGGGCTTCCTGTTCGCCGGTCCGCGCCCGCCCGCGGAGATCGAGCAGATGATCCAGACCGGCGTGTGCCCGCCGATGGTCGATCTGGACAGTGGAGACACCGTGGAGACCGCGGCCCTGCGGGTGCTGCGGCCGGCGGCCGGGTTCGACGGCCCGGCGGCGCCGACCACCGCCGCCCGCCGCTTCCACCCGCCAGGCGGCGGCTGAGGGTCACTGCCGGATCATTGCGGGGTCATGGCAGGGTCGGCTTCGGGGTCACAGCGGGGGACGGCAGGTCACTGTGCCTGGTGCGGGTAGCCCACCGCGGTGGGCGCGACGAACGTCTCCTTGATCGAGCGGGGCGAGGTCCAGCGCAGCAGGTTCGCGGCCGACCCGGCCTTGTCGTTGGTCCCCGACGCGCGGGCGCCGCCGAACGGTTGCTGCCCGACGACCGCCCCGGTGGGCTTGTCGTTGATGTAGAAGTTGCCGGCGGTGTACCGCAGGGCCGCGCTGGCCCGGGCCACGGCGGCGCGGTCCCGGGCGATGATCGAGCCGGTCAGGGCGTACGGCGAGGCCTGGTCCACCTCGCGCAGCACGGCGTCGAACTCGGCGTCCGGGTAGACGTACAGCGACAGGATCGGGCCGAAGTACTCGGTGCAGAAGGCCTCGTCCCGCGGGTCGGTGCCCAGCAGCAGGGTCGGGCGGACGAAGTACCCCTGGGCGTCGTCGTAGCGGCCGCCGGCCAGCACGGTGACCGAGTCGGTCGCGTGCGCCCGGTCGATGGCCGCCTTGAGCCGGCCGAAGGACCGGTCGTCGATGACGGCGCTGGTGAAGTTGGTCAGGTCCTCCACCGAGCCCACGGTCAGCGCCTCGGTCTGCTCGATCAGGCCGTCTTTGAGCGCCGGCCACAGCGAGGCGGGCAGGTACGCGCGGGACGCGGCCGAGCACTTCTGGCCGGAGTACTCGAAGGCGCCCCGGACCAGTGCGGTGCGCAGCACGTCCACGTCGGCGGACGGGTGGGCGACCACGAAGTCCTTGCCCCCGGTCTCCCCGACCAGCCGGGGGTAGGAGCGGTACCCGCCGATGTTCGCCCCGACCGCCGACCAGAGCTGCTGGAACACCCGGGTCGACCCGGTGAAATGGATACCGGCCAGCTCGGGATGGGCCAGCACCACCTCCGAGATCTCCGGCCCGGTACCCGGCAGCATGTTGATCACGCCCGGCGGCAGGCCGGCCTCGATCAGCAGTTGCATGGTGAGCGAGGCGGCCAGCTGCTGGGTGGTCGACGGCTTCCACACCACCACGTTGCCCATCAGCGCGGGAGCGGTCGGCAGGTTGCCGGCGATCGCGGTGAAGTTGAAGGGCGTCACCGCGTAGACGAAGCCCTCCAACGGCCGATGGTCGGTGCGGTTCCAGATCCCGGCCGCGTTGGCGATCGGCTGCTCGGCCAGGATCTGCCGGGCGAAGTGCACGTTGAACCGCCAGAAGTCGGCCAGCTCGCAGGCCGAGTCGATCTCCGCCTGGTAGGCGGTCTTGGCCTGCCCGAGCATGGTGGCCGCGTTGATCCGGGCGCGCCACGGTCCGACCAGCAGGTCCGCCGCCCGCAGCAGGATCGCCGCGCGCGAGTCGAAGTCCATCGCCCGCCAGTCGGCCGCGGCGGCCAGCGCCGCGGCGACCGCGGCCCGGGCGTCGTCCTGCACCGCATGCGCCGAGGTGCCCAGCACCCGGCCGTGGTCGAACGGCGCCACCACCGTGAAGGGGGCCCCGCCCGGTTCCCGGACGGCCCCGTCGATGACTGCACCCAGCTCCATCGGCCCGGTGAAGCCGGCCAACGCCTCCAGCAGGGTGGCCCGTTCCGGCGACCCCGGCGCGTAGTTCAGGACCGGTTCGTTCACCGGGAGCGGCGGGTGGGTCACGGCGTCCATGACGGTCCTTTCGACGGGCGGGAGAGCAGAGCGGCCGATCCGAGGCCAGGGGTCCGGGTCAACCCTTGGAGGTCAACGAGCGCAGGAAGAACAGCAGGTTGGCCGGGCGCTCGGCCAGCCGCCGGGTGAAGTAGCCGTACCAGTCCGAGCCGTAGGGCACGTACACCCGCACCTGCTTGCCGGCGGCGACCAGCCGGCGTTGCTCGTCCGGCCGGATCCCATAGAGCATCTGGTGCTCCCAACGGTCCGGACTCCGGCCGGCGTCGGCGGCCAACCGGTCGGCGATCGCCACCAGCCGGGGGTCGTGGGAGGCGATCATCGGGTAACCCTTGCCGTGCATGAGCAGCTTCATCGCCCGCACGTAGGCCAGGTCGATCTGCGCCGGATCGGTGTAGGCGACCTCGGCCGGCTCGTGGTAGGCCCCCTTGACCAGGCGGACCCGCGATCCGGGCCCGGTCAGCTCGGCCAGATCCTTCGGGGTGCGCAGGAGCATCGCCTGGATGGCGACACCCACGTCGGGGTGGGCCCGGCGAAGTTCGAAGAGCACCTCCAGGGTCTGGTCGACCGTGGTGTGGTCCTCCATGTCCAGGTTCACCCGGGCACCGGCGGCGTAGGCGGCGTCGGTGATCCGCCTGGCCCCGGCCAGGGCGTAGGCGTTCCCACCGGCCGGCAGGTCCGGGGAGGCGATCAGGGCCTGCCCGACGGCCGAGAGCTTGACCGACAACTCGGCTCCGGCCACCTGACCGGCCGCGGCCAGCGCCTCGATGAGCTGCAGGTACGCCTCGACGGTGGCATCCGCCGTCGCCCGGTCGGTGGTGTCCTCGCCCAGATGATCGAGGCTGACCTGCAGCCCGTCGGGACGGAGCCGGCTGACCGCGGCCACCGCGTCCGCGGTGGTCTCCCCGGCGATGAACCGGTCCACCACCGAAGCCGTCAGCGAGGTGCTGGTCAGGGCGTCCCGCACCGCGGTGTTGCCGGACAGGGCCAGGATCGGCTTGCGCAACAGGAACATGTTCACCCTCCGCCGCCCGGCCGGTGCCATCCGCGCGACCCGGCTGACCGGATCCGGAACCCCGGCCTGGTCACCATCGAAGCACGGACGGCGACCGCGCGCGTCACGGCCGGGGCAGGCTCAGGGTCGGGTGCTGCGCGCGCCGATGATCAGCCAGACGGCGGCCGCGGCGGCGAGCACGGCGGCCGGGCTCACGGCGGTGAACGACGCCGACCGCGATCCCGCGGACGCGGCCAGGATCGTCACCACGAGCAGGCCGACGAGCAGGACGGCGGCCACCCCCTGGGCGAACCACCGGGTCCCCCGGCTCGGCGCTGCGCCGCCCAGCCGGGCGGCGGCGACGGCCGAGGCCAGGCCGGCGATCGTCAATAGCACGAACCACAGGCTCGCCGGGCCGCCGCCGTCGAGTGCTCCGCGCAGCACCTGGAACAGCGTGAATCCCTCGCCGGGGTCGTTGCGCGGCGTCGCGACGATCAGGGGCGTCACGTTGGCCAGCACCAGCAGGAGGATCGGCCCGAGTGATCGGGCCCGGCGGGCGGCCGCGTCCAGCTCGTCGACTCTGGCCTCCAGGACCGCCAGCCGGCGCGCATGACGGTGCTCGGTCTGGTCCGGGTTGCTGTCCGTGTTCACAGCGATCAACCTAGGAACGGGTGCTCAAGGCCCACTGAAACTTTCCCGAAGGGAACGCCGATGGAGCTGACCGGTTCGTCCGCCCTGGTCACCGGGGCCGCCTCCGGGCTCGGCGCGGCCACCGCGGCGGCGCTGGCCGGCGCCGGGGCCGCGGTGGTCGGCCTGGATCTGGCCGTTGCCTGGGACCGGGCACCGGCCCCGCCGGCCGGGGTCATCGCGCTCCCCGGCGACGTCACCGCACCCGAGCAGGTGCAGACCGCCGTCGAGCGGGCCGGCCGCGACGGCCCGCTGCGGGTCGCGGTGAACTGTGCGGGCCTGGGCACCGCCGGCCGGATCCTGTCCCGGTCCGGGGTGCACGAGCTGGACATGTTCGCCCGGGTGATCCAGGTCAACCTGGTCGGCACCTTCAACGTGCTCCGGCTGGCCGCCGCGGCGATGGCCGACACCGACCCGCTCGACGCGGACGGGCAGCGAGGACTGATCGTGAACACCGCGTCGGTCGCCGCGTTCGACGGTCAGATCGGCCAGGCCGCCTACGCCTCGTCCAAGGGCGGCGTCGTCGGATTGACCCTGCCGGCCGCCCGCGACCTCGCCCAGTACGGCATCCGAGTGGTCACCATCGCTCCCGGCATCATCGACACCCCGATGCTGGCCGGGATCACCCCGGAGTTCCGGGCGACCCTGTCGGCCGGCGTGCCGCACCCGTCGCGGCTGGGTCGACCTGACGAGTACGCCCAGCTCGTCCTGGCCATCGCCGGGTTGGACTACCTCAACGGCGAGGTGATCCGGCTGGACGGGGCGCTGCGCATGCCGCCGCGCTGACCGGCGGCGGGACGCCCGGGCGGGCCGACGCTAGGCTGAGGAAAACGCCGGCGTCGCCGGCGCGAGGAGGGAGCAGGCGTGGCGCTGCGTCGCAAGTCCGGCAAGAAGGCCGCGAGTGGGTCCACCGGCACGTCCGCGGCGAAGTCGGGCACCAGCAGCCGGGGTCGGCGGGCGGCCGGCTCGGCCGGCCTGGTCGGGGTCCTGAGCGACCCCAAGGCGCTGCGCCGGATGCTGCTCGCCGCCAAGATCGTCGGACCCGCGGTGGCGGCCGGCACCTTGCGAGCCTCGACCGGGGTGCGCGGCGTGCTGGACGAACGGCGGGCCCGTCAGCTCGGGGTGCCGGTCGAGGACGTGGCCATCTACCGGGGCCCCGCGGGCACCGTGCAGGCCCGGATCGTCGGTCTGCGCACCGCCCTGAACGACCTGCGGTCGCGGCGGGGCACGGACCCGGCAGTGGCCCGGTTCGTGGACCGGACGACCGCCCGGCTGGGTGAGCTGTCCGCGGCGACCACGGCGACCGCGTCCATGCCGTCGACGACCCGGCGCTCGGCCCTGCGCGCCGTGGCGGCCGATCTGGACGATGTCGACGCCCAGCTGATGGCCCACCTGGTCGGACCGCGGGCCGCCTGACTTCCGCGCCGGCCCGTCGCCCGGCCCGAACCTTGAGGATCCGATGTCGTTCCCTGTTGCCGGCGCCGGCGTGATCGGGTCAGGCCCCGCCCGCCTGTTCCGGCGGGTGCTCCTGCTCCTGGTGGTGTCCACGCTGGTCACGGTGGGCCTGGCCGGCCCTGCGCTGGCCCACACCACGCTGATTGGCAGCGACCCGGCCGACGGTGCGGTGCTGACCGCGGCCCCGACCACGGTCACCCTCACCTTCGACGACCCGCTGGCCGACTTCGAACCGGTGCTCACCGTGACCGGTCCGGACGGCGTCACCTACCAGTCCGGTTCGCCCACCGTCGACGGCACGCGGCTGAGCAATGCGGTCAACGCCCTGCCGGTCGCCGGCACGTACACCGTCGCCTACCGCGTGGTGTCCGACGACGGCCACCCGGTCGAGGGCACCTTGAGCTTCACCCTGGCCGCCCAGGCCATCGCCCCGGCGCCCGCCCCGGCCACGTCCACCGGCACGTCCCCGGCCGCGGGATCGAGCACAGCGGCCGGCGCCACCACGCCGAGCAGTGCCGCGACCAGCACGGTGTCCAGCACAGCGGCCAGTGCGGTGTCCAGCACAGCGGGCACGACCTCCACCGACTCGGTCGCGCCGGCCGGGAACTCGTCCACCGGATGGTCGGCGTGGCAGTGGCTGCTGGTCGTGCTGTTCGTCGCGCTGGCCTTCCTGGCCACGCTGGTGGTGCGGCGTCGGATGGAGGCCTCGGCCCGCGCCCGCTCCGGCGAGCGCAACTGAGCGTCGGCCGCCCGGGCGGTCAGGAGCCGGGGAGCGGTTCCACCCCGGTCAGCTCGGCCGACCGCGACCACAGCCAGCCGGCCTGAGCCGGATCGGTCATCGCTTTGGGTGCCGGACGCGCCCTGGGCGCGCCGCGGACCAGGAAGTGGGGCCCGACCAGCGAACCGCCCGGCAGATCCGGGAAGGTCGCCGCGGCCACTTCGGACCGGGCACCGGAGGCCGGCGAGCTGCCCAACAGCGCCGTGGCCCGCCGGGAGAACACGACCTTCCGGCCGGCTCCGTCCTCGGGCTGGGCCACCGCGGTGGCCGACCAGCCGGGGTGGGCCAGCAGCGAGCGTGCCCGGGAACCGGCCGCCTGAAGTCGCCGGTCCAGTTCCACGGCGAACAGCCCGACGGCCAGCTTCGACTGGCTGTAGGCCCCCATCGGGCGGTAGTCGCCATCCAGACCGAGCCGCTGGTCCAGCCGCCGGGCGCGGCGCGCGGCCAGCGAGGTGACTCCGACGATCCGCGCCGCCGGGGCCTGCTCCAGCGCCGGCAGCAGCCCGGCGACCAGCGCGTAGTGGCCCAGGTGATTGACGCCCATCTGGGCCTCGAACCCGTCCGCGGTGAATTCGCGGCGCGGCACCAGCATCAGCCCGGCGTTGTTGATCAGGATGTCGACCGGACCCTGCGCGCACTGGGTGGCCGCGAAATCGGCGACCGAGGCCAGTCTGGCCAGGTCCAGGTGCACGACGCGGACCTTGGCCTCGTCCAGCGCATCCCGGATCCGCTGGGCGGCCGCCACCCCGCGGTCCAGGTCGCGCACCGCCAGCACGACGTCCGCGCCGGCCCCGGCGAGCGCCTTCGCGGCGGCGAAGCCCAGCCCCGTGTTGGCCCCGGTGACGATGGCCCGCCGGCCGATCTGGTCCGGCAGGCCGATGCTGCGCCAGCGATTCGCCGCGCCGCCGCCCCCCGGCGTCCCCTTCTGGTTCACGACCTCTCCTGCATCGGCATGATCACTTCCCGGACGATGAGCATGATGGCGGCGGCGACCGGCACGGCCAGGATCGCGCCCGTGACCCCGAGCAGCGACGCGCCGATCAGGATCGCCACGACGACCCCGCCGGTGGAGATGTTGACCGTGCGTCGCATCACCCGGGGATACAACCAGTACGCCTCGAACAGATGCTGGCACAGGTAGAACACGCCCGAGATGATGCCGATCCCCAGGCCCTGGGTGAAGCCGATCAGGGTGATCGACACGCCGACGATGATCGGGCCGACCACCGGGATGAAGTCCAGCACCGCCGCGCCCAGGCCGATCGCCCACGGATAGGGCAGGCCGATGATGGAGGAGAAGATGCCGGCGACCAGACCCGCCTGGATGGCGATGATCGTGGCCCCGGACAGGTACCCGCCCATCTGCTTGAGGATGCGGTCACCCAGGTCGCTGACCCGGACCCGGCGCGAGGCCGGCACCAGCCGGTAGCCCGCCGCCTTGATCCGCGGGAACCCGGCCAGGAAATACAGGGTCAGGATCAGCACGATCAGCAGGTCGGCGAACACGGTGGCGACGGTGAAGCTGGCCGAGAGGATCCCGCCGGCCGCACCGCTGCCCAGGCTCTGCACGATGTTGGAGTTGCGCAGGGCCTCCAGCAGGCCGAACCGCTGATCCAGGCCCTGCACGGTGTCGTTGGTCTGCAGATCGTTGATCAGCGTGGGCACCGTAGCGACGAACGATCCGACCTCGTTGATGATCGGCGGGATGATCGCGTAGATCGCGGCAGCGATCACCAGCAGCAGGCCCAGGAACACCACGGCCACGCCGGCGCCGCGGCGCAGCCCCCGCTTGGTCATCGCGGACACCAGCGGGTCGAGCCCGATCGCCAGCAGGGTGGCGATCGCGATCATCACCAGGGTGTCCCGGATGCTGTCCAGCACCAGGAACGTGATATAGGCGATGAGCACGCCCAGCCCGCCGAAGAAACCCCACTGGAACGGCGAGGGCCGGTCCCGCCCGCGTCCCTGCTCGACCGCGGCCTGGGCCGCCTCGGCACTGGCCGAGGCGGCCGCGGCCGCCTGTACCGCGCGCTCGGAGACCATGCGGGCCGTCAGCGTCTGCACCGCCGTGCGCAGCCCGGCCCGGCTGCGACGCCGACGTTCGGTCTGCGTCGGGTCGCCCGATCCGTCGGCGGCGTGCCCGTCGGGCCCGGAACCCAGGACCTCGGAGGCATCGCCCGCGGCCGCCGACGGCGAAGCGGCGACCGGCCGGCCGGCGCCGTCTCGACCGGCCGCGTCGTGCCCGGCGGTGCCGTGCAGTTCGGCGAGGGCGTCGTCGATGGCAGCGTCCAGCGCCGCTTCCGATCCGAGCCCGTTCGTGGCGTCGGCGCCAGCCCCGTCGTCGGGCGCCTGCTCAGGCCCCGACCTGTCCTCCGACCCCCGCGACGGCATCAGGTGGCGACAAGATCTTCGTAGTCGCGATGCTCGCCGATCCACCAGGCCACGTACGGGCAGGTCGGGATTACCGTGACGCCTTCCTCGCGGGCCGCATTGAGGACCTCGCGGATCAGGTCGGAAGCCACCCCATACCCGCGGGAGGCGGGCTCGGTATAGGTGTGCACGATGTTCCACTTGCCGGGCAGCCGGCGGTAATCGACCACGGCCACCTCGCGGCCGTCGATCATCAACGCGAACCGTCCGTGGGACTTGAGGTGCTCGATCTCCCGGGTCCGCGTCGGCCCGGCCCCGAGGGGCTCGAGGTTGGCCAGATCCTGGGTGCTCTGATCGGACATCCCGACCCCTTCTGAACAAATGGTGTCGCGACCCGCTGTCGCGGCCGCTGGAATCGTGACACATCCGTGGCGTTTTGCTCGTCGAGGGTCACGAAGCGGTGGCCGCCGACGCATCCCCATCATGCGCCTGGGACGAGCGCACCGATGTACCGGACCAGATCGGTCCACGGAAGTCGGTGACCGGCGACGCCTCAGGGCGGGCCGGGAGCGGCTCGGCGAGCGGTGCCGGCGCGGGACTGCGAGCCGCCTTCGCCGCGTACAGGCGGGCGTCGGCCCGGTGCAGCAGTGCCAACGGATCGGTGTCGTGCCCCTCGGCCAGCGCCCAGCCGATGGTGACTCCGACCTGGACCGACCGCCCGTCGAGGTGGATCGGCCGGGCGACCGCGGTCCGGATCCGCGCCGCCACCTCCTGCGCGTTGCGCTGCCCGGACCCGCCGGAGAGCAGCACCGCGAACTCGTCGCCGCCGAACCGGGCGACGACGTCGCTGGACCGGGTGGACTCCTCCAGCCGGCGGGCGACCTCGACCAGGACCCGGTCACCGACCAGGTGGCCGAGCTCGTCGTTGATCTGCTTGAACCGGTCCAAGTCGACGAGCAGCACGGTGACCGGGTCGCGGGCATCCTCGGTCCCGGCCAGCCGGGACTTGATCCGGGCCAGCAGGTAGGCGCGGTTGGGCACCGAGGTCAATGGGTCGGTGCCGGCCTGGGCCGTCCGCGACGTCACCGCGCTCAGGCCCGCCTGCGCGGCCACCATGGCCACCGCCAGCAGCGGCAGCAGGGCCGGCTGAGCGGCCGCCAGCGCCGCGGGAATGGGCGCCGTGAGATCCAGCGTGCCGATGGCGACCTGGCTGCGCCAGTCGGCCAGGTACGCCCGGGGCGTGGTCGCCCCGGCCAGGCACTGCGAGGTCATCACCAGGGCGATGTTGAGCCCCTCGATGATCACGGCCAGCACGATCGTCATCGGGATCATCGCCTCGGCCGGCACCTCGTTGTCCCAGCCCGCGGCGGCCCACACCACGGCCAGGACGCCGGCGGCCGCGGCGCCCTGCACTCCCCAGAGCGCCGCGTTGAGCACCACCCGCCACCAACGCATGCCCAGGGCCACGGTCATGGCGAACCCGGCGATCACGAACATGATCGCGGCGTGCGGCCCGAACACCAGCAGCGCGGCGATGGCCAGCGGAGTGGAGAAGATGAACTCGTCGAACGGGTTGGTGGACCGCATCCACGGCAGCGCAGGATGCAGGTCGGCCAGCACGATCAGGGCCAGCAGCAGCAGCGCCCCGGGTTGGCGCATGATCTCCGGGACATCCGGTCCGGGGGCGAAGGCGTGCAGCAAGGAGAACGCCGCGACCAGCGCGACCAGGCAGCCGGCCAACCACCAGCGGAAACGGACCGGTATCCGGCGCAGCGGCGCCGTCATCGGATTGTGCTCGGTCATACCGCCGTACGCGCCCGCTGACCCGGGGCCAGCGCGACCCCTCCCGAGGACGACGACCAGCGGACCCCCGGCCAGCCGTCGACCGGAGCCGAGGCGCCGCCCTGCACGCTCACCGACCACATCGGCGGGCGGACCGGCGGCGCCGCGGCGGGGGCCGCCGCCGCCGTCTCGATGTCCGGCGCGGCCGGTTCGACCCGGCCCTGTCCTCGACGCTCGACCCGCCGGCCGTGATCCCGCTTCATCCGGTACATGTCCAGGTCGGCCTTGGCCAGCAGGCCGAGCACGTCCGTCGCCGGGTCCGCGGTCGTCGCGATGCCCACCGATCCGCCGATCCGGATCGTCAGGTCGCCGACGACGATGGGTTCGGCCAGCGCGTCCCGGTACTCCTGGGCGGCCCGACCGATCCGCTCGGTCGTCAGCCCCGGGGCCAGCACGATCGCGAACTCGTCACCGCCGTAGCGGGCGACCAGGTCGACCGGCCCGGCCGCGGCCTGCAGCCGGGCGGCGACGGTGCCCAGCACCTGATCGCCGACCAGGTGGCCGTGGGTGTCGTTGACCTGCTTGAACCCGTCGAGGTCGACGAGCAGCAGGGCAACCTCTTCACCCGGCCCGAGGTCGGCGATCCGACCGGACAGCACCCGGGTGAGCCGAAGCCGGTTGGCCAGGCCGGTCAGCGGGTCGGTCCGCGAGGCGGCGGTGCTGCGGTACATCGTGCTGGACAGCCGGTTCAGCGAGATGATCACGACGGCCATCGAGGGCAGGGCCCACCAGCCGTACAGGGCGAGCGAGGCCAGCAGAGGCGCGGCGATCAGACTGACGCCCCAGATGCGCACGCTCTTGTTGAACCAGGCCCGCTGAGCCCGCCACTCGTGCACGCCCAGCTCGAACTGCGCCCATCCGGTCATGCCGGCGGCCATGCCCACCACGAGTGCGCCCATCAGCAGGCCCCAGCAGGCCAGCGGCCAGGCCCCGGGCGGCATCAGCGGATCGAAGGTGTCGGCGAAGCGGGACAGCGCGGCCATGGTCAGCCCGATCAGCCCCATGGCCACCGTGTTCAGGGCGACCAACCACCAGCGGGCGCGCCCGCGCGAGAGCGCGGCCGTGCAGCCGGAAAGTAGGAACAGCACCGCCGCGACCGGACCGAAGGCCAGCACCGCGGCCAACGACAGCGCCGCCGACCACGAGTAGGTCACTTTCGACCGGACGTCCCGCATGGACGGGACCAGCGGGTACAGATCGGCCAGCAGCACGAGCGCGGCGAGCATGAGGAAACCGGGTTCGACGAGCACCTGCGGTAGGTCCGGATCGGTGGGCCGGAGCAACACCACGACGTACCCGACCACCACCACGGCGGCCCCGAGGGCGAGCAAGGCGCGAAAGCGCACCGGAGTGGCTCGCAGCGGAGCCCAGGCGATGGCGGGTGTTGCTCGACTCAAGATCCCCTCACCCCTCCCCAAGGGCTCGACCACAGATCGTACTCGTCCGATCGCGGGCGGCGATGACTCGCGCGGGTGAGCAGAGCCCTTCTCCATCACGCAGGGTCCGTCCTGCTCGTTGCGACACGCGGTCTCATCACTCTTTTGCCTGACTCTGGTTTCGTTGCGTGGGGCCCGGGTGGCCAGGCCGCGAAACCGTGCGGCCGGGCGGGCGCCGATCGGGAGGTGCGTTCCCTCCGTGGGAGTAGATTCCGGCGGCCGTGATACCCGACCCGCCGTCCGGCCCGGTGTGGCAGGGTTTCGGCATGGCGGACGCGGATCTGGTTGTCGTCGGAGCGGGTCTGGCCGGCCTGGTGGCCGCGGCCGAGGCGGCCGACGCCGGCCGGTCGGTCGTCGTGCTGGATCAGGAAGGCTCGGCCGCATTGGGCGGCCAGGCCTGGTGGTCGCTCGGCGGGCTGTTCCTGGTCAACTCGCGCGAGCAGCGCCGGTTGCGCATCAAGGATTCGTTTCAATTGGCCTGGGAGGATTGGTCGGGATCGGCCGGCTTCGACCGTCCGGAGGATCACTGGCCCCGCGAGTGGGCCCGGGCCTACGTCGAGTTCGCGGCGGGCGAGAAGCGATCCTGGCTCAAGGCGCAGGGCATCGGCCTGTTCCCGGTGGTCCAATGGGCCGAGCGCGGCGGGTACGAGGTCGGCGGGCACGGCAATTCTGTGCCGCGCTTCCATCTCACCTGGGGTTCGGGACCCGGCGTCGTCGACCCCTTCGTCAACCGGGTGCTGGCCCACGTGCGCGACGGGCGGATCCGGTTGCGCTACCGGCACCGGGTCACCGAGCTGATCGTCGACGGCGGCCGGGTGATCGGGGTGTCCGGGGAGATCCTGGAGCCGACCACCGCCGAGCGCGGGGCACCCTCGTCGCGGGCGGTGGTGGGCGACTTCGCGGTGACCGCGTCCGCGGTCATCGTCTGCTCCGGCGGGATCGGCGCCAACCACGACCTGGTCCGCCGGTACTGGCCCGGCGGCCCGGACGCGGCCCCGGCCCAGATGCTCTCCGGGGTGCCCGACTCGACCGACGGCCTGATGCTGGACGTGGCCGAGCGGGCCGGCGGCCGGGTCATCAACCGCGATCGGATGTGGCACTACCCGGAGGGTGTGCACAACCATGCTCCGGTGTGGTCCGGGCACGGCATCCGGATCCTGTCCGGGCCGAGCCCGCTGTGGCTGGACGCCTTCGGCCGGCGGCTGCCGGCCCCGCTGTTCCCCGGCTTCGACGCCCTGGGCGCCCTGCGGCACATCGTCGGCACCGGGCATTCGCACTCGTGGTTCATCCTCGATCTGGACACGATCGGACCGGAGTTCGGGCTCTCCGGCTCCGAGCAGAACCCGGACTTCGCCCAGCGGTCGCTCAAGCTGCTGCTGACCACCCGGGCCGGCGGCAAGATCACCCCGCCCGTGCGCGCCTTCCTGGACCGGGGCGTCGACTTCCTCACCGCGCCGACCGTGCCCGAGCTGGTGGCCAAGATGAATGCGCTGGTCGGGGCCGATCTGGTGGACGCCGACGAGGTGGAGCGGCTCATCCGGCTGCGCGATCACCAGGTGCGCACCGGCCTGGGCAAGGATCCTCAGCTCGTCGCCGTGGCCGGCGCCCGCCGTTATCTCGGTGACCGCAAGATGCGGGTGGCGCCCCCGCACGAGCTGCTGGCCGACGGACACGGTCCGCTGATCGCGGTGCGGCTCACGGTGATCACCCGCAAGACCCTGGGCGGGTTGGAGACCGACCTGTCGGCCCGGGTGCTGGCGCCCGACGGGCAGGTGGTGCCCGGGCTGTACGCGGCCGGCGAGGCCGCCGGGTTCGGCGGCGGCGGCATGCACGGCTACCGGGCCCTGGAGGGCAGCTTCCTGGGTGGCTGCCTGTTCTCCGGCCGCATCGCCGGCCGGGCCGCCGCCGGTGCCGTCTGACCGACGCCGACCCGACCGCACTGCCCCCGTCTAACCGCACCGCCCGCACCGGGCCGCGGGCAGGATGGTCCGCATGACGATCACCAGGCCGATCCGCATCGGGATCCAGCTCCAGCCCCAGCATGCCGACTACGCCCAGCTGCGCGACGCGCTGCTGCGGGCCGAGGACCTCGGCGTGGACATCGTGTTCAACTGGGACCACTTCTTCCCGCTCACCGGCGACCCCGACGGCAAGCACTTCGAATGCTGGACGATGCTGGGGGCCTGGGCCGAGCAGACCGAGCGGGTCGAGATCGGCGCCCTGGTCACCGGTGGCGGCTACCGCAATCCGGATCTGCTGGCCGACATGGCCCGCACCGTCGACCACATCTCGGGGGGCCGGCTGATCTTCGGCATCGGCGGCGGCTGGTTCGAAAAGGACTACGACGAGTACGGCTACGACTTCGGCACGCCCGGCAGCCGGCTCAGCCTGCTCGGCGACGGCCTGGCCCGGATCACCGCGCGGTGGGAGCGGCTCAACCCGCCGCCGGTCCGCCCCATCCCGGTGCTGATCGGTGGCGGTGGTGAGCGCAAGACCCTGCGGCACGTCGCCCGCTACGCCCACATCTGGCACGCGTTCGGTGGCCCCGACACCCAGGCCCGTAAGGCCGCGATCCTGGCCGAGCACTGTGCCGTCGTCGGCCGCGACCCGAATGAGATCGAGCGATCCACGGCCGCTCCTCGATGGGGTAGTCCGGACGCGCAGGCTCTGCTCGACCTGGGGGTCACCTTGTTCACCATCGGTGTGTCCGGACCCGACTATGACCTCAGCGTCATCCCCGAATGGGTCAAGTGGCGCGATTCACGCAACGCCGACCGCGGACAGTGATCAACTGGCCGCTCGCCACCGGGCCGTCCAGGTCACGTTCACCGAATTGTCACGTCACAGATCGGTATCGAAACGGGTACCAATGCCCTCCGGAGCGCATATAAAGGCAGCGTGAGCCGTGCGCGCCTGCGAGCCGCACTCCACAGGGGTTGTCGTTCGGGGGGCAGTCGCGGTTCCACGGGGTAGGCGACTGCCCGTCGACCGACGACGGGGCGAGGGGATCAACACATCATGACGGCACTGCACGAGGGCCGGTTGCAGCCGGACGTCTACGACGACGACGACATTCTGCTTCCGCTCCTTGACCATGCTCCGCACGCCGCGCTGCGGTTGCCCGACGGGCGAGCGATGGCCTGGGCGGAGTACGGCAGCCCCCGGGGGTTGCCGTGCGTGCTGGTCCCGGACACCGGCTCGTCCCGGCTGGCCCCCGGTTGGCTGCTGCACGACAGCGCGCTGCCCGCGGCCATCCGGCTGCTGGCCATCGATCGCCCCGGCATCGGCGCGTCCGACCCGATCGGGTTCGGCGGCACCGAGCAGCCGGCCGAGGATCTGCGGCGACTGGTCGAGACGCTGGCCGTCGGCCGCGTCGCCGTCATCGGCATCGGGCGCGGCGCCGACGACGCGTTGGCCTTCGCGGCCCGCTACCCCACCCTGGTGACGTCGGTCTCGGCGGTCTCGGTCCGGCTGCCCGGCCGGCAGTCGCGCCGCCGGTCGCTGCTGCACCCGCGGGGCCGGACCGGCCAGAGCTGGGCCGGTCCGCTGGCCTGCTGGGTCCGGACCGCCGGCAAGGACGCCGACCTGACCCTGGAATCGACGTGGCGCCGGATGCTCGACCGGCTCGACCCGAAGGCCGCCGAGGTGCTGGGCGACCGGTGGATGGAGTCCGACTTCCGCGATTCCGTCGCCGCCGATGCCGCCCAGATCAATCCCGACTGGACCGCCCCGGCCCGGTCCGTGACCTCACCCGCGTGGGTGCTGGACCCGGGCGCGATCCGGGTGCCCGTCGAGGCCTGGCACGGCAAGCACGAGTCCGGCACCACCCTGGCCGCGGTCCAGGACTTCGCCGCCGACCTGCCCGGGTGGACCGTGCGGGCCGCCCCGGGCAGCTCGGCGGTATTGGGGTCGTGGACCGGCATCCTGGGCGTCGCGGCGGCGGGCTTCCTCGGCGCGAACTGATTCGCCCGCGCCCCCACCCCGCACCCGGCCGGGGCCCGGTCAGTCGACCGGCGGCAGCTCGCGGGTGGCGATCAGCCGGGAGTACCACGTGGCCGAGTCCTTGACGGTGCGCTCCTGGGTGTCGTAGTCGACGCGGATGATCCCGAAGCGGCGGTCGTAGCCCCAGGCCCATTCGAAGTTGTCCAGCAGCGACCACAGGAAGTAGCCGCGCACGTCGGCCCCGGCGTCGATGGCCTGGCCGACCGCGTCGATGTGCCCGTGTAGGTAGGCGACCCGGTCGGCGTCGTGCACGTGGCCGTCCTCGCTCACCGTGTCGTAGAAGGCCGCGCCGTTCTCGGTGACCATCAGCGGCACGCTCGGGTAGCGGGTGCTGATGTCGGTGAGCAGCTCGAGCATGCCGGACGGGTCGATGTTCCAGCCCATCGCGGTGTACGGCCCGGGCTGGCGCAGGAACTCGATGTCGTCCGCCCCCACCCACGGGCTGAAGCCGGTGTCCCCGTGCCCGTCGGCGTGCTCCATCGGCCCGTCGCCGGTGTGCCGGCGAGCCCGGGAGGTCGAGTAGTAGTTGATGCCCAGCACGTCGATCGGGACCGCGCAGGCGGCCTCGTCGCCGTCCCGCACGAACGACCAGTCGGTGACCGACGCGGTGTCGGCCAGCAGGTCGGCCGGGTAGGCGCCGTCCAGCATCGGACCCAGGAAGACCCGGTTGCCGACCGCGTCCAGCTGCCGGATCGCGTCCCGGTCGGCGGCCGAGTCCGGGTCGACCGGCCGGGTCACGTGCAGGTTCAGCGTCACCGACAACTTGGTGTCGGCCCCGAGTACCTCGCGCACCGCCCGGCCGGCCAGCCCGTGGCCCAGGTTCAGGTGGTGCGCCGCCCGCAGCGCCGCCTCCCCATCGGTGCGGCCCGGCGCGTGCACGCCCGAGGCATAGCCCAGGAACGCCGAGCACCATGGCTCGTTCAGGGTCGTCCACATCTCCACCCGGTCCCCGAGCGCTCCGGCGACATGCGCGGCGTAGTCGGCGAACCGCAACGCGGTGTCCCGGTTCGTCCAGCCGCCCTCGTCCTCCAGGGCCTGCGGCAGGTCCCAGTGGTACAGCGTGACGACGGGCTTGACCCCGCGCTCGAGCAAACCGTCGACCAGCCGCGAGTAGAAGTCGACGCCCTTGGCGTTGACCGCCCCGGACCCGGTCGGCTGGATCCGCGGCCAGGCCAGCGAGAACCGGTAGGCCTGCAGGCCCAGCCCCTTGATCAGGTCCAGGTCGGCGGACCACCGGTGGTAGTGATCGTCGGCGACGTCACCGGTGTCGCCGTTCATCGTCTTGCCGGGGGTGTGGCTGAAGGTGTCCCAGATCGACGGCCCGCGGCCGTCCTCGGTGACCGCTCCCTCGATCTGGTACGACGCGGTCGCCGACCCCCACAAGAAGTCCTCGGGGAATGTGCGCGGCGTACTGGTCATCAGGAATCCTTCCGAGGCGGCAGTGGCTCGGCCACCGGGCCGGGCAGCGTCATGCAGACGCTAGCCGACTCCGCTGCCCTTGTGGAAGCGCTTCCATCGGCCTTTTCGGCCGCCGCACACACCACCGACCACGAGTGTTCGGCCGGATCCGGGCCGAAGACGGTCAGCTGGCGACCCTCCCGGCGGATCCGGAACTCCACCGCGGCCCCGCCGGCGGTGGGCACCCGGACGGTGCGGTCGGTCAGCGCCGCCGGGTCGAACAGGTGCAGCGCGACGCCGTCGGCGTAGTCGTACTCCGGACCGTCGGACCGCGCGCCGATCGGAATCACCGAACCCGGCCGGACCAGCAGGGGAAGGCTGTCGAAGCCGTGCCGCTCGTGCACCCAGCGCGGGCCGACCACGGTGCGCCCGTCCAGCAGACCGGTCCAGGTACCCGCGGGCACGTAGTAGCGCACGTCGCCGTCGGGGTGGAACACGGGGGCGACCAGCAACGCGTCGCCGAGCATGTACTGGGTGCTCAGGTACTCGGTGGCCGGGTCGTCGGGGAACTCCATGACCATCGGCCGGATCATCGGGGTTCCCTCCTCGGTGACCTGGCGGGCCGCGCCGAGCAGGTACGGCATTAGCGTCATCTTCAGCCGGGTGAACCGGCGCGCGACCTGGACGGCCTCCTCGTCGAACGCCCAGGGCACCCGGTAGGAATCCGAGCCGTGCAGCCGGCTGTGGCTGGACAGCAGCCCGAACGCCAGCCACCGCTTGAATACCCCGGCGTCGGGGGTGCCCTCGAACCCACCGATGTCGTGCGACCAGTAGCCGAACCCGGAGGCGGCCAGGGACAGACCACCGCGCAGCGTCTCGGCCATCGAGGCATAGGTGGAATCGCAGTCCCCACCCCAGTGCACCGGGTACTGCTGGCCGCCGACGGTGGCCGACCGGGCAAACAGGACCGCCTCGCCCCGGCCCCGACGCCGCTCCAGCAATTCGAAGACGGTGCGGTTGTACAGGTGGGTGTAGTAGTTGTGCATCCGGTCCGGGTCCGAGCCGTCGAACCAGACCACATCGGTGGGGATGCGCTCGCCGAAGTCGGTCTTGAACGCGTCCACCCCCTGATCGAGCAGCCGCTCCAGATGCCCGGCATACCACTGCGCGGCGGCCGGGTTGGTGAAGTCGACCAGGGCCATGCCGGCCTGCCACAGGTCCCACTGCCACAGGCTGCCGTCGGCCCGGGTGACCAGGTACCCCTTGGCCCGACCCTCCTCGAACAGGGCCGACCGTTGCGCGATGTACGGGTTGATCCACACGCAGACCCGCAGCCCGCGGGCCTTGAGCCGGGCCAGCATCGCCTCCGGTTCGGGGAAGGTTCGCGGGTCCCACTCGAAGTCGCACCAGCGGAACTCGCGCATCCAGAAGCAGTCGAAGTGAAAGACGCTCAGCGGGATCTCGCGCTCGGCCATGCCGTCGATGAACGAGCTCACGGTCCGCTCGTCGTAGGCGGTGGTGAACGAGGTGCTCAGCCACAGGCCGAAGGTCCACTCCGGGACTCGGGGGGCGCGGCCGGTCAGCGCGGTGTAGCGGCGCAGGATCTCCTTGGGCGTCGGACCGAGGATGACCAGGTACTCCAGATGCTCGCCGGTGACCGAGAACTGGGTACGGGACACCACTTCGGACCCGATCTCGAACGAGACCAGCTCGGGGTGGTTGACCAGGACGCCGTAACCCCGGTTCGTCCAGAAGAACGGCACGTTCTTGTAGGCCTGCTCGCTGCTGGTTCCCCCGTCGGCGTTCCAGATGTCCACGCTCTGGCCGTTCTTGGCCAACGGGCCGAAGCGTTCACCGAGCCCGTAGACCACCTCGCCGACGTCCAGGCCCAACTGGGCGAATACGTAGGGCGTGCCGTCGGGTCCGGTGGCCAGGCCGACACTGGTCGCGTCGGCGCCGGTGAGCACCCGGCCGCCGGCCTCGAAGTCCAGCCGCAGCGGACCGTCGCGCCGGATCCGGGCGGTCAGGCCGCCCGCGTCCAGGCTCGCGTGATCGGCCTCGATCCGGATCTGCGGCCGGCGCTCGGTGGCACCCGGCAGGGCGAACTCCGGGCCCGGGTCCCGCGCGCCGGCGTGGTGTTCGATGCGCACCCGGATCACCCCCTCGGCCGGGGTGGACAGGGTGATGGTCGCCGTCGGGGTGTTCAGGGTGTCGCCCCGGCTGTTGATCGTCCGGGTCGCGGCCAGCACCGACAGCTCGGTGGGGGTCGCCTCGACGTCGCGGACCTGGCGGGCGGTGCGGACCTGGAAGCCCTCGCGCACCATCCAGTAGCCGTCGCTGAATCTCATGATCGTGTCCTCGGGTTACTTGATCGCGCCGGCGGTGACCCCGCGGGTCAGCGTGCGCTGGAAGATCAGGAAGAAGATGACCGCCGGGATCAGGCTGATCAGGGCTCCGGCGTTGGTGGTCGGTGCGTCCATCAGCCGGTCACCCTGGAGCGAGGCCAGCGCGACGGGCACCGTCTGGGTGGCGTTGTCGATGAGCATGACCAGAGGGATGAAGAACTCGTTCCAGGTCCAGATGAAGAAGAAGATCAGCAACACCGACAGGGTGGGCCGCACGATCGGGAAGACGACCTTCCACAGGATCTGCCAGCGGCTCGCCCCGTCCAGGGCAGCCGCCTCCAGCAGGGCCTTCGGGAAGGTGCCCAGCACCGAGGCGAGAAGGTAAGTGCCAAAAGCACTCTGGATGACCGTGAAGATGATGATGACGACGAGTTTGGTGTTGTAGAGGCCGACCTCCTTGGCCAGGAAGTACAGCGGGTAGACCAGCGCCTCCTGCGGGATCATGTTGCCCAGCAGGAACAACGCGACGATCCACAGCCGGCCCTTGACCCGCCCGACGCCGATCGCGTAGGCGTTGAGCAGCGAGATGAGCACCGCGGCCACGGCCACCGTGCCGGCGATCAGGGTCGAGTTCCACAGCTTGAGCGGGTAGTCCGACTCGGTCCAGTAGGTGGTCAGGCCCTTGGTGTAGAACTCGGTCGGCCAGCTCAGCGGGCCGTTGGTCGAGTAGTCGGCCGGCGACTTGAACGCGTTGAGCAGCATCAGCGCGAACGGCACCAGCATCAGCGCGGCGCCGGCGACGATGATCGCCAGCACGATCCAGCGGCCCGGTCCGCGATGGAACCGGTCCCGGGCGCGGACCGCGCGCCGGTCGGCCTGCCGCTGCCCGGCCGAGACGGTGTCGCCGGCCCGGGCGAGAACGGGCACGCTCATGCGCTCAACTCCTTCTTCTCGCTGTGCGCCTGCCAGCGCATGATGCCGACCGCGACGAGCACGATGATGATCGTCAGCACGGTGGCGATGGCCGCGCCGTAGCCGACGTCGAGCTTCTTGAAGAACGTGTAGTAGGCGAAGTACGACGGCACGTTGGTCGCGTTCTCCGGCCCGCCGCGGGTCAGGGCGTAGATCGGGCCGAACACCTTGAGCGCGGCAATGGTGCAGGTCAGGGCGACCACGAAGGTCTCCGGACGGATCTGCGGCAGGGTGATCGCGGTGAACCGGGCCCAGTAGCCGGCCCCGTCGATCTCGGCCGCCTCGTAGATCTCCGGGTCGACCCGGCCCAGCGCCGACATGAAGATGACGACGGGATAGCCGATCTGCACCCAGACCATGACCAGCATGACCATCGGCAGGGCGGTGTTCGGGTCGCCGAGCCAGTCCCGGGTGAACCCGGACAGGCCGACCGCGTCCAGCATCGCGTTGAACGCGCCGTCCGGCCGCAGGATCCATCCCCAGACGATCCCGGCGACCACCACCGGCAGCACCTGCGGCAGGTAGAACACCGCCCGCAGCACGCTGATACTGGCCGCGCCGAAACGCTTTCCGAGGTAGTCGAACAGCACCGAGGCCAGGATCAGCCCGATCAGGGTGGGGATCACCACCATCGCGATGATCATCGCGACCGAGTTCTTGAACGAGGTCCAAAAGACGCTGTCGCCCATCAGCCGGATGTAGTTGGTCAACCCGATGAAGCGCGGGCTGCCGACGCCGGACCACTTGGTCAGCGACAGGTACACGTTGTAGACCAGCGGCCCGAGAATGACGGCGACGAAGCCGATCGCGCCGGGCACCAGGTACCACCAGTAGCCGCCCCGCCGTTGCCGGGCCGGCGCGGGCGTCCTCGGCGAATCGGCGTCGTGTGCCGCGAGGTCGGTCACGGTCGATCTCCTCTCCACGATCCCCCGGTCCCCGCGCGGATCAACTTCGCCGGCGCGGATGAACTCGCGCGCAATGTGACTGGTGGGACCGGAGTTGACGAGTTCATCCGCGCGGGGCCGGGTCACGGTCAGCCGGCCTGGACGCTCGCGACGCCCTCGGTGTACGGACCCTCGATGGCCGTCATCACCTCGGCGGGGGTCTTGGACTGGTTGATCGCCGACTGGAAGGCCGAGACCAGCACGTCGTAGAAGCCGGGCACCGGCCAGTCGGGGTAGAACGCCAGGCCGTCATTGCCGGCCAGCGTGTTGAAGTTCTTGATCAACTCGGCGCTTTGCGGATCGGTGATGGCGGACGGGTCGGCGGCCACCGGAATGCCACCGGAGTTGCCGAGCAGGTTCTGCACCTCGGGCCGCATGGTGATGTCGATGAAGTCGTAGGCCAGGTCCTTGTTCTGGCTGGCCTGCGGGACCACCCACAGGTTGCCCGACGAGCCCAGGCTCAGCTTCGCCCCTGGGAACAGGAAGGTGCCCCAGTCGAAGGTCTTGATCTCGTCCTTGAGCCGGCCGAACCACCAGCTGCCCGAGATCATGATCGGGCACTTGCCGCCGATGAACGCGGTGCCCATGTCCTCGGCCTTCAGCGACGCGGAATCCTTGGCGAGGTAGCCCTTCTGCACCCACTGGTCGAACAGCTCGGCGCCCTTGGCGGTCGGGCCGTTCTGGAAGTCCACCGGGTTCTTGTACAGCTGGTAGTCGTCGACGAAGGATCGGTCGGCCTGGGTCAGCGCCAGCTGGTACCACAGCTGACCGGCTGGGTACTCGGCGCCGGCCATACAGATCGGGGTGGTGCCGGCGGCGACGAAGGTGTCCATGGCCGCGGTGAACTCGTCCATCGTGGTCGGCACGGCGATGTTGTTGGCCGAGAAGGCGTCCTTGTTGTAATAGACCATCACGTACTCGCCGTAGTTGGGCACGCCGTACCAGTTGCCGGACCCCATCACGCCCCGCTCGTCATAGCGGGCGGTGGTCTGCAGGCTGGGCGCGAGCTTGTCGGCCCAGCCGCGGCTCTGCGCCTGCTCGGTCAGGTCAGTGAGCAGGCCCTGCGAGGCCAGCAGGCCCGCGGTGGCGTTGCCCTTGTTGTACTCCATGATGTCCGGGCCTTCGTCGGAGCTCAGGATCATGCCCGCGTTCTGCTGGATCTGCTCGAACGCCTTACGTTCGAAGTCGACCTGGACGTTCGGGTGCTCGGTCTTGAAGATCTCGATCGCCTTGTCCCAGGCGATACCCATTGCCCCGTTGGCACTCTCGTAGTGCCAGAGCTTGAGCGTGCCGGTCTCGGCGGCGGCCGACCCCGACCCGGCCTCCGGGCTCGATCCGGATCCGGACGAGCTGGAGCCGCTGCAGGCGGCGAGGGTGAGCGACACGGCCACCGCCGCGGCGGCCGCCGCGATCGTGGTCGTCCGGCTTCGGCGACGGAACATCTGTCCTCCAGTGGGGTTGGGCGGTCGAGGGCATGCGCCATCGCCGTGGGTGCAGGGCCGTACAAGGACCGAGTGGGCAAGGCAAATGCGGAAAGCCGTACGGGTCGAGACGGTGCGACGAGCGAAGTGGTCGGGACGGAATGTGGTCAGCGAGGCCGGTGGATGACCGGCGGGACGGGCCCGGTACTGCGGCCCGCCTCCCATCGACAGGGCAACAGCGTGGGTGCGGGGGCGGGCCGGCGCCCGTCGAGCTGGTCGAGCAGGTTCTGCACACCGAGCCGGCCGAGGTCGGCACCGGGTGAGTGCAGGATGGTCAGGGCCGGCTCGGCCATCTGGGCCATCAGCGGGCTGGTCACGATGGACAGCACCGAGAACGTTTGGGGCACGGCGATTCCGCGGCCGGCGAGCCCGCCCACCGCCCCGATCACGGCGTGCTCGTTCATCGCCACCATGGCCGTGACCGCCGGCCAACGGCCGGTCAGTTCGTCGATAGCCCGCCGGCCGGCCGCGGGCGTCTCGTCACACCACAGGACCTGGCCGGTCAGACCACGCCGGCCCATCACCCGGTGGAACCCTTCGGCGATCCGCAGCGTGGGCCCGTAGCCGTGGTCCCGGCTGTCCGCCGAGTGGTTGAGCAGGACGATGTCGGTGTGCCCCAGCTCGGCCAGGTGGGCCACGGCGGCTTCCGCCGTCTGCTCGAAATCAACATCGACACAACGGCTGTCGGTTCCGTCTTCGGCACGGCCGATCATCGTCAACGGGAACTGGTGCTCGTCGAGCAGGCGGACCCGCGGATCGTCCCGGCGGACCTCCATCACGATGATCCCGTCGGCCAGGCCCTGGCGGCTCATCTGCAGCATCTCGTCGGCCTGCGCCGGGGCGTAGGGCCAGACCACCAGGTGGAATCCGCGCTCCCGAGCGGCCTGGGCCGCGCCGGTGACGAACTCCATGATGGTGCTGCCCAGGGTGTTCTCAGTTCCGGGGAAGGTCAAGGCCAGGATGTTGCTGCGCCGGCTGGCCAGGCTGCGGGCGATCTGGTTCGGCCGGAAGTCCAACTCGCGCATGGCCTGTTCGATGCGCTGACGGGTGGCCGCCGAGATCGGGCGGGTGTTGTTGATCGCGTAGGACACGGTGCTCAGCGAGCACTGGGCGAGGTTCGCGACGTCCTGCATTGTGGCCATGCGACCTCCCGCCTCCTTGTCGGTGACCGGTCCTGTCCGATCTCGCTATCGAAGCGCTTCGACGACGCCGCTGACCGTACCGCCGAACGTGCGGGCGGGATTCACCGGGTGAACCGAACCACGTGGGCTTCGATTCGTCACCGATCGGCTCCGGTTGTCGAAGCGCTTCGATAGATTTGAGTATTGGGCAAACAAACCAATCGAGTCAAGACCCAATTTGTCACGGATTGGTAAAGCAGCACCGGCCCCGCCGACGACGGGGCCGCCGCTCCCGTGGCGGGAGCGGCGGCCCGGTCGTGCCCGAGGCGGTTGATCAGACGGTCACCAGGTTGCTCTCGGTGGTGACAGTCACCGGCAACTGTGGCATCAGCGTCACCACGGCCCGGATCTCGTCGTCGGTGTTGCCCAGGATGGGGACGTCGTCCTCGTTCAGGTTCGCCCACGGGAAGGTGAACGACCGCGTCCGGGACGTGGTCGCCTGGCCGTTGGCGCTGAGCAGGGTGGAGAAGTTCAGCCCGATGCTGATCGGGTCGTCGCCGACCGGACCGGTGTCGCCGTCCTGGCCGGTGTCGTCGCCGATGAAGCGGACGCTCTCGACGTACTGCAGGTTCGACGCCTGGTCGAACGCGCTCCAGTTGACCGTGTACGTCACCGTGGCGTTGGCGTTGGCCACGTTGCGCAGGAGAGTCAGGTTGACGTTGCTGGCGGTTGCCATCGAAAGGTTCCCCCTTGGTTGGGATGTCGGCGCTTGCGGCGCCCGGGACAAGCCGGCTTGCCAAGGGGTACGGGGGGGCATCAGCAAACGGTTCTCGGGAATTTCCATTCCGCCGGGAGCCGCAGAATGCGCACGCCGCGCCGGCTGGGCCGGCGCGACGTGCGCACGAGTGATCGCGGCCGGCGTCAGCTCAGCCGGGCACCCAGGGCGTGCTCGACCGCGAGCTGGTTCAGGTGCACGAAGGCGTAGGAGTGCTCGGCCGCCTTGTCGGCGTCGTAGCTCTCGAACGCGGATTCGTCGGCCAGCAGGTCCTCGATGCTCTCGCCGGCGGCGAGGGTCGGGACGGCCAGTTCGGACAGACCCGACGCCTCGAGCGCGGCCTGCACCTCCGGATCGGCCCGGAAGGCCAGCGCCCGCTCCTTGAGCAGCAGGTAGGTGGCGATGTTGGCCCGGGCGGAGGCCCACACGCCGTCGAAGCCGTCCGTGCGCGAGGGCTTGTAGTCGAAGTGCCGCGGACCGTCGTAGCGGGGACCGCCGTTGGGGAAGCCGTTCTCGAGCAGGTCCACGGTGAAGAACGCGGACAGCAGGTCGCCGTGACCGAACACCAGGTCCTGGTCGTACTTGATGGACCGCTGGCCGTTGAGATCGATGTGGAACAGCTTGCCGGCCCACAGCGCCTGCCCGATGCCCTGGGTGAAGTTGAGCCCGGCCATCTGCTCGTGCCCGACCTCGGGGTTCAGCCCGACGATGTCGCCGTGCTCGAGCTTGGCGATAAAGCCAAGCGCGTGCCCGATGGTCGGCAGGAAGATGTCACCCCGGGGCTCGTTCGGCTTGGGCTCCAGGGCGATCTTGATGTCGTAGCCGCGGCTCTTGATGTAGGCGGCCACCGTGTCCACGCCCTCGGCGTACCGGTCGAGCGCGGCGTTGACGTCCTTGGACCCGTCGTACTCGCTGCCTTCCCGGCCGCCCCACATGACGAACGTCTTGGCCCCCAGCTCGGCGGTCAGGTCGATGTTGCGCAGCACCTTGCGCAGCGCGAACCGGCGGACCGAACGGTCGTTGGAGGTGAAGCCGCCGTCCTTGAAGACGGGGTGGGTGAACAGGTTGGTGGTGACCATCTCGATGGTCACGTCGTGCTCGGTGCAGGCATCCCGGAAGGCGGTGATCAGCCGGTCGCGGGTCGCGTCGTCGGAGCCGAACGGCACCACGTCGTCGTCATGGAAGGTGACGCCCCACGCGCCGGCCTCGGCCAGCTTGCCGATCGCCTCCACCGGGTCAAGCGCCGGCCGGGTGGCGTCACCGAAGGGGTCGCGGGCCTGCCAGGACACCGTCCACAGGCCGAACGAGAAACGATCGTCGGGGGTTGCCGCACGGACCATGGGAGACTCCTTCGTCGCGCCGTTTTGTTCTTTGAATGAACTTATCTGACAAACCCGCTAAGGTCAACCCCATGGCACCTCGTTCGCCCACCGCGCGCGGCGCCCTGGCGATCCGCCAGTCCAACCTGCGCGAGCACAATCTAGGACTGGTCCTGCGCATCATCGTCGACGCCTCGACCCCGCCGTCGCGCGCCGACATCGCGGCCACCACCGGGCTGACCCGAGCCACCGTCAGCTCGCTGGCCGATGCCCTGATCGAGGCCGGCCTGGTCACCGAACTGCCGCCGGTGATGTCCCAGCGAGCCGGCCGGCCCGCCGTTCCGCTGGTCGCTGCGGCCGGCACGCTGGCCGCGGTCGGCATGGAGATCAACGTCGACTACCTCAGCGTGCGGGTGATCGACCTGGCCGGCCGCGTGCTGCACCAGCAGGTCCGGGCGGCCAACTTCCGGCACAGCGACCCGGCCACCGTCATCCCCGAGCTGGTCGGTCTGTTCCGGACGGCGACCGGAGCGGTCGACCCGGGCGTGCAGATCGCCGGGGCCGGGCTGGCCATCCCCGGCCTGGTCGATCGGCCGACCGGCCCGGTGCGCCTGGCGCCCAACCTGGGCTGGCGAGACGTGGACGTGGCCAAGGTGTTTCGAGCCGAGCTGGGGGCTGCGCAGCTGGCCATGGTGCTGGACAACGAGGCGACGTTGGCCGCCCGGGCCGAGTCGGACGCGTTGCGCGCCCACGGCCCGCACACCTTCCTGTATCTCTCGGGCGAGGTCGGCATCGGCGGGGCGCTGGTCCTGGACGGCTCGGTCTTCGGCGGGCGACACGGATGGAGCGGCGAGATCGGCCACACCGTAATCGATCCCGACGGCCCGCGGTGCCGGTGCGGGGCCACCGGATGCCTGGAGCAGTACGCCGGCAAGGACGCGCTGATGCGGGCCGCCGGCCTGGACGTGAGCCTGCCGATCGAGCAGCTGCAGCTGGCGGCCGCCGCCGGCGATCCGGCCGCGGTGGCCGCGTTCGCCATGGGATCGCGGACCCTGGGCACCGCGATCGCCAATGCGGTCAACCTGGTCGACGTCGAGACCGTCGTGCTCGGCGGGCTGTACGCCGGGCTCTACGACCAGCTGGTCAGCGGTATCGAGCAGGTGCTGCAGGAACGGGTGCTGGCCGCGCCCTGGTCGCCCATGCGGGTGCGGGCCGCGGTGGTCCGGGAGGCCGCGGCGGTGACCGGAGCGGCGTCCGCGGTGCTCAGCCAGGTGATTGACCACCCCAGCGGCTGGATGCACCAGTAGCTCACCCTCCTGCCCTGCCCCCGCCCCGCCTTGCCCCTGCCCTGCCCCCGCCCCTGCTGTTGATCATGGGAAGAGTGCCGATATCCGGCCCCGATAACGACCTTTCGCCCATGATCAACTGCAAGTCCAGGTGCCGAACGGTTGGCACTCTCGGTCGTCGAGTGCTAATAATGGAGGTGCACAGCTGATGGCGATCGCCAGGGTGGCGGGTCGCCCAGGATGTCCAGGAGGTGGTCGCTGTGCTTGGCTTCGATCCGTTCCGTGACATGGACCGGCTCGCGTCGCGACTGTCCAATCTGCCCGTGCCCAACGGCCGGACCCCGGCGTTCATGCCGATGGATCTGTTCCGGGCCGGGGATCACTACATCTTGACCGCCGATCTGCCCGGCGTCGACCCGGGGTCGATCGACATCGGTATCGACAACAACACTCTCACCATCAAGGCCGAGCGCACCGCTCGCTCGGAGGACAGCGTGCAGTGGATCGCCAGCGAACGGTTCACCGGCAGCTTCCTGCGCCAGCTGTCGCTGGGCGACGGGATCGACACGGACGGCATCAGCGCGAGCTACGAGAACGGCGTGCTCACCGTGACTATTCCCGTGGCCGACAAGGCCAAGCCGCGGCGGGTGCAGATCCGGACCGGGGGCGACCGCACCGTCGTCGAGCCCCAGGCCGTCGCCGCGAGCTGAGCCGCGCGGGCCGGTCATGCCCGGGGGCGTAGCGTCCCCGGGCATGACCGACGAACCGGGATCCGTCGCCGACCTGATCCGTACGGCCGCCGAGGCCGTCATCGACTACCGGGCCGGGCTGCCGCACCGCCCGGTCGCCGGCCCGGCCGATCGGGCGGCCCTGCTGGCCGCCCTCGGTGGGCCGCTGCCGGCCGGGCCGACGTCGCCGGACCGGGTGATCGACGACCTCGTCGTCGCCGCCGATCCCGGCCTGGTGGCCACGGCCGGCCCGCGGTTCTTCGGGTTCGTGATCGGCGGGTCCCTGCCGGCGGCCACGGCGGCGGACATCCTGGCCGTCGGGTGGGACCAGGTGGCGTTCAACGCGATCTCCTCCCCCGCCGCGAGTGTGGTGGAGGAGGTGGCCGGCGGCTGGTGCAAGCAGCTGCTCGGAATCCCGGCGTCGGCGTCCGTCGGCTTCGGCACCGGCGCGCAGT
The DNA here is from genome assembly GCF_000024365.1 of Nakamurella multipartita DSM 44233. Classification (NCBI taxonomy): domain Bacteria; kingdom Bacillati; phylum Actinomycetota; class Actinomycetes; order Nakamurellales; family Nakamurellaceae; genus Nakamurella; species Nakamurella multipartita. The sequence continues at coordinate 200,401 of NC_013235.1, read as the reverse complement.
CGGCCAACACCGTCGGGCTGGCGACCGCCCGGCACCAGGTACTGGCCGCCGCCGGGTGGGACGTCGAGCGAGACGGTCTGGCCGGGTCGCCCCGGGTGCGGGTGGTCGCGTCAGTGGAGCGGCACGCCACGGTGGACCGGTCGTTGCGGCTGCTCGGCCTGGGCAACGCCAGCGTTCGACCGGTCGCCGCCGGCCCGCAGGGGGCCATCGACATCAATGACCTGGCAAAGGTTCTGGCCGACGAGCCGACCATGCCGACGATCGTCGTGCTGCAGACGGGCAACGTCAACACCGGCGCCTGCGACGACCTGCGAGCCGCGATCGGGCTGGCCCGCACGGTCGAGCACAGCTGGGTGCACGTCGACGGCGCCTTCGGTCTCTGGGCAGCGGCCTGCCCGCAGACCCGCGCACTGACCGACGGCATCGAGCTGGCCGACTCGTGGTGCACCGACGCGCACAAGTGGCTCAACGTGCCCTACGACTGCGGCCTGGTCTTCTGCGCCGATCCGTCGGCGCACGTCGCGGCCGCATCGTACTCGGCGGCCTACCTGACCGGGGCCGGCACGGCCGGGTCGCCGTCCGACTACGTGCTCGAATCCTCGCGCCGAGCCCGGGGTTTCGCGGTGTGGGCGGCCCTGCGCGAGCTGGGTGAGACCGGGGTGGCCGACCTGGTCGCCCGGTGCTGCGCGCTGGCCCGCCGGTTCGCCGACGGGCTGGCCGCCGGCGGGGTCGAGATCGTCAACGACGTCGTGCTCAACCAGGTGCTGGCCGACTTCGGCTCCGACGAGCGCACCGACGCGGTGATCGACGCCGTGCAACGGGAGGGCACCTGCTGGCTGGGCGGGACCACCTGGCGTGGGCGACGGTTGATGCGCATCTCCGTGTCGAACCACTCCACCACCGAGGACGACATCGACCGCAGCGTCGCGGCCGTCCTGCGCCTGGCCGCCGGGCTCTGAGCGGCCCGGGACCTCGATGGCGCGCGAGTCCGGGCTCAACCGGCAAATCCTGCGGCTGGCGGTTCCGGCGCTGGGTGCGCTGCTGGCCGAGCCGATCTTCCTGCTGGTCGACGCGGCGATCGTCGGTCACCTCGGAGTTGCTCAGCTGGCGGGCGTGGGCATCGCCTCGGTCATCCTGGGCACCCTCGTCGGATTGTCGGTGTTCCTGGCGTACGGCACGACCGCACAGGTTTCCCGGGCCCTGGGTGCGGGCCGTCCCGCCGATGCACTGACCTTCGGCATCGCCGGGCTGTACCTGGCCGTGATCATCGGGGTGGCCGTGCTGGCGGTCGGCTGGCCGTTGGCGCCGTGGCTGATCGACCTCTTCGGCGGCACGACGGCGGTGGCCGACTTCGGGATCGTCTTCCTGCGCTGGTCCCTGCTCGGCCTGCCGGCGATGCTCGCCGTGCTGGCCACCACCGGCGTGCTGCGCGGGCTGCAGGACACCCGCACCCCGCTGTATGTCGCCGGGGCCGGAGCCATGGTCAACATGGGGCTCAACGTGCTGCTGGTCTACGGAATCGGGCTGGGCGTGGCCGGTTCGGCCATCGGCACGGCATTGACCCAAACGGCAATGGCGGCCGTGCTGGTGGTCATCGTGGCCCGCGGCGCGCGGCGGCTCGGGGTCGCGTTGACACCGCACGCCGGGCACATCCGCGGCGCCGGACGGGCGGGCGTGCCGCTGTTCGTCCGCACCCTGACCCTGCGGGCGGCGATCATCGTCACCACCGCCGTGGCCGCCCGGCAGGGAGTCACCGTGCTGGCCGCGCAGCAGGTCGTCATGTCCATCTGGAACTTCCTGGCCCTGGGTCTGGACGCGCTGGCCATCGCCGCGCAGGCGCTGACCGGCAAGGCCCTCGGCGAGGGGGACCAGGCGGCCGCGCGCCGCTTCACCGGGGTGATGCTGCGGTGGGGCGTCGGGGCCGGTGTGGCCATCGGCATCGTGGTGCTGCTCATCCACACCTTCGCCGGGGCCGCGTTCTCCCCCGACCCCGAGGTGCGCACCGCCGTCGGCGCGGCGCTGATCGTGGTCGCCGTCTCGCAGCCGTTGTGCGGGTGGGTGTTCGTGCTGGACGGGGTACTGATCGGCGCCGGCGACGGCGTCTACCTGGCCTGGGCCGGCGTGCTCACGCTGGTCGTCTACCTGCCGGCGGCGTGGGCGGTCGCGATGTGGGCGCCCGGCGGCAGCGCCGGTCTGGTCTGGCTGTGGGTGGCGTTCTCGATCGTCTTCATGGGCGCCCGGGCGGTGACCCTGGGCTGGCGGTATCGCGGGGATCGTTGGCTGATCACCGGCGCCGTCCGGTGATCGGTAGTCTGCCCGGGTGCCTGCCCCCGCCGTTCTGATCCTCGGCGGCACCGGAGAAGCTCGCGACCTGGCTGCCCGATTGCTGGCGGCCGGCGTGCCCGCCGTGTCGTCGCTGGCCGGCCGGGTGCGGGACCCGGCGCTGCCGGCGGGTGAGGTGCGCATCGGCGGCTTCGGTGGCGCCGCCGGGTTGGCCGACTACCTGCACGCGCACCGCATCAGGGCCGTCGTCGACGCCACCCACCCTTTCGCCCAAGCGATCTCGGCCTCGGCCGCGGTCGCCTGCCGCCGGACCGAGGTCCCGTTACTGCGGTTGGCCCGCCCCGGGTGGACCGGCCACCCGCTCGCCCCGACCTGGCAGTGGGTGGACGACTACGCGCAGGCGGCCACCGCCGCCCGCGGCGACCGGGTGCTGCTGACCACCGGCCGCACCACCCTGCGCGCATTCGCCGACCTGGCGGCGCCGTTCGTGCTCGTCCGCCTGGTCGAGCCGGCGACCGGCCCGCTGCCGGCCGGATGGGCCGTGGTGACCTCGCGCGGCCCGTACACCGTGGCCGGCGAGCAGGCGCTGATGCGCGAGCACCGGATCGAAGTGGTCATCACCAAGGATTCGGGTGGGGCGATGACGCAGGCCAAACTTGTGGCCGCCGACCGGGTCGGGGCGCGGGTGGTCGTGGTCCGGCGGCCGGCCCCGCCCGCCGGGGTGGCGAACGTGAACGACGTGGCCAGGGCCGTGGACTGGGCCCGGCGCCGCATCGACCGGTGATTCCGGTCAGTCGGCCGGTCGCGGGCGCTCCAGCATGGCCGGCGGCAGCAGACCGAGCAGCGGAGTCGGTCCGCCCAGGAATTCGGTGACCGGACGCGGCACCGGCTCACCGTCGATCTCCAGGTCGACCCGCTCGTTCCAGAAGCAGACGTACCCGGCGACGCGCGCCGCGTCGGGCAGCGGTTCGTCGTAGATCCAGGCCAGGTCGGGCTGCTTGTCGTCAGGTTGGTCCGGGCGCACGCGCATGCTCACGTACCTGGCTTGGCCCTTGTAGGCGCAGGTCGTCCGGGTCGCGCTGTCCGCCAGCAGGCTCGCATCGACGTCCCGCGGCGGGATGTACCAGCGGGTCGGCAGCCCGCTCTCGAACAGCGCCCGGGCTCGGGTGGTGTCGGCGAGCACCCGTCCCTCGACGAGAACCCTTACCCGACGGGAGGTATCGAGCACCTCGATCCGGTGGTAGGGATCGCGGGCATGCCCCGGCATCGGCTCGTCCTCCTGCCACCACTGCGTCATGGCGGGCAGGTAGAAGGCGATCAGTCCGGCCAGGGCGTCCCACTCCGGCTGGTCGAACCGCCAACCGGCGTCCTGCACCACCCGGTCGCCCACGGAGAGCCGCAGCCCGGTCGCCTCCCCCTTGCCCGGACTGTGCGCACGGGTGCCGTTGGGCTCGAGCAGATCGGTACGGACATCATCGACCGGGAAGTACAGCACCGGCAGCTGCCCGTGCTCGTGCAGCAGCGACGCCGCGGTGCTGTCCACCACGATGACGTCACCGGACTGGCCGCGGATCCGCGGGCGGCAGGGCTCCAGGTAGAACAGGCCGGCGGAATCCGGCATCGGCTTGTTGAACCGCCCGGCCGGGCGGGGTCCGACCGGGCTGGTTCCGGTCGTCAGCGACATGATTCACGATAGGCCCGATCCGGATCAGCGGGCCCGGGGGCCGATCGAGAAGGCCCACCCGGCGGCGACCGCCAGCGCGCCGGCGCCCACGGCCGCGGACAGCCGAACGGCACGGGCGATGTCCGTGGTGCGGGGGGCGGGCCCGTCACCCAGGGTGCCGCGGTCCTCGACGGTGCCGCCGTAGACGTTCACCCCGCCCAGGGTCCGGCCCAACGCCCCGGCGAACGCGGCCTCCACCGGGCCCGCGTTCGGGCTGGGGTGGTGGCCGGCGTCCCGGCGGACCGCCCGCCGCGCGGCCCGTACCGAGCCGCCCACGGTCGGAGCCAGCCCGGCGGCCAGGGCGGCCGACAGCCGGGCGGGCACCAGGTTGGCGGCGTCGTCCAGCCGGGCGGCCGCCCAGCCGAACCGGGCGTATCGAGGTGAGCGGTGGCCGATCATCGCATCCAGGGTGTTCACCGCCCGGTACCCGAGCAGGCCGGGCACCCCGGCCATCGCCCCCCACAGCAGGGGCGCCACCACCGCGTCGGAGGTGTTCTCGGCGACCGACTCCACGCAGGCCCGGGCGATTCCGGCCTGGTCCAACGTCGCCGGGTCCCGGCCGACCAGGTGGGTGATCTGCCGGCGGGCGCCGGGCAGGTCCCCGGCCGCCAGGCGGGTGGCGACGGCGTTCGCCTCCCGACGCAGCGAGCGGCCGCCCAGCACGGCCCAGGTGGCGGCCGCCGTCAGCGCGACCCGGATGATCGGCGAGCGGTGGGCCACCCGCTCGGCGGCGATCCCCGCCGACACCGTGCCGATCACCAGCACCGCGGTATGACCGGCCCCGGCGGCCCGGGAATCGCGGTAGGTCCGCCGTTCCAGTGCGGCGGCCAGCCGGCCGAACCCGGCCACCGGGTGCCCCCGGCGCGGGTCCCCGAGCATCAGGTCGGCGCCGTATCCGAGGAGCAGGCCCAGCGCGCGGGCGCTCGTCGACTTCACCCGCCGACTATAGGAGGCCTCCCATGGCGGCTGGCCGAGCGCTACGGTCGGATCACCGACGGTCGACACTGGGAGCCCTCATGATCGAATCGAGCACCCGTTTCGTCGGTGGTTCCGTCCCGTCCACCGCCGCCCGGCTGCACGACCGGTCGGTGCGGCTGCTGGTCGGCACCGCGGTCGACTACGCCGGCGTCATCCGCGCGAAAAGTGTTCCAGTGGAGAGATTATCGGACTTCGTGACGGCCGGCATGGGGGCCTCGCCGTCCTGGTTGGCGTTCGGCGTCGACATGTCCATCGCGTTCACCGCCCGGTTCGGCGTGGTCGGCGACCTGCGCCTGCGGATCGACCCGGCCGCCACCACCGTCCTGGAGTCCGGGGTGGCCTGGGCGCCGGCGGACTTCTGCGAGCAGGACGGGACACCGTTCGTGGGCTGCCCGCGGGCGCGGCTGCGCGCGGTCGTCGACGCGCTGGGTGCCGCCGGCCTGGCCGCCCGGACCGGGACGGAACTGGAATTCGTGCTGACCCGACCCGACGGGGCCGCCCGGATCGGGCCGACCTGGCAGGGCTACGGCGCCCGGCCCCTGCTGGACATCGCCCCGCTGCTGACCGATCTGACCGACAGCTTCGACGGCGCCGGGATGCCGTTGGAACAGCTGCACGCCGAGTACGGCGCCGACCAGTTCGAGATCTCGCTGCCCCCGGCCGACCCGCTCACCACGGCCGATCGAACGGTCTTGGCCCGGCTGCTGATCGGGCGGGCGGCGGCCCGGCACGGCTGCGGAGTCTCGTTCTCGCCGGTGCCGTTCGCCGGCGGGGCGGGAAACGGTGCGCACCTGCATCTCTCCCTGACCGACGGCGAGGGACCGCTGCTGTCCGGCGGGGCCGGACCGCACGGGCTTCACCCCGCCGGCGGGGCCGCGATCGCCGGGCTGATCGACGGCCTGCCCGGCGTGCAGGCCGTGCTGGCCGGGTCGGCGGTGTCCTCGACCAGGCTGCGGCCCGGCAACTGGGCCGGCGCCTTTGCCTGCTGGGGTCTGGAGAATCGGGAGGCGGCGATCCGCCTGGTGGCCGCCACCCCCGGCAACCCGCATGGCGCCTCCGTCGAGGTGAAGGTCGTCGACGCCAGTGCCAACCCGTACCTGGCCGCGGCGGCCCTGCTGGGGTCGGCCCTGGACGGCATCGAGCGGCAGTTGGCCTTGCCGGACGAGGTGCCGGTCAATCCGGTCGAGCTGACCGCCGAGCGACGATCCGCGCTGGCCCTGGCCGCCGATCAGGCGGCCGCCCTGGCAGCCCTGGACCGCTCGTCGCTGGCCCGCCGGTTGCTCGGTGACGTCGTCGTCGACGGCACCCTGGCCGTGCGGCGGCACGAGCTGCAGGCCTACTCCGGGGCCGATCCCGACGTCGTCGCGGCCGCCTTCCGGCAGGCGTTCAGCGGGTGAGCGCCGCTTTCCTCGAAGGGCTTTCGGGCGTCGACGACGACGTAGCGGCCGCGCTGGCCGAGCCCCTGATCGACCATCACGTCCACGGCTGCTTCACCGGAGAGCTGGATCGGGCCGGGTTCGAGGAATCGCTGAACGAGGCTACGGCCGATCCGATTCCAGCGTTCATGACGCAGTTCGACAGCCAGCTCGGGTTTGCCGTGCGCCGCTGGTGTGCACCGCAGCTCGACCTACCGCCCGCGGTCGACGCCGACGAGTACTGGCATCGGCGCTCGACCATGACCCCAGAGCTGCTGGCCCGGGCCATGCTGCCCGCCGCCGGGGTGTCGACCTGGCTGGTGGACTCCGGCTTCTGGACCGATCGGCTGTGCCCGCCCCGGCAACTGGCGCACTGGGCGGGTGGGGTCGCCGGCGAGGTGCTGCGGCTGGAGTCGCTGGCCGAAACCCTGCTCGCAGAAGGAATTTCCGGACCGTCCTGGGCGCAGGAGTTCCGCGCTCGGCTGGCCGCCGCCGGCCCGGCCGTGGTCGCCGCGAAGACCGTCGCGGCGTACCGGTGCGGCCTGGACATCGACTGGTCGCGACCCTCCGATGCGGCGGTCGGCCGGGCCGCCGCGCCGTTGCCCGGTTCCCCGACGGTGCGGGTCGACGACCCCACGATCATCGCGTTCGGCGTGCACGCGGCCGCCGACGCCGGCCTGCCCGTGCAGATCCACGTCGGACTGGGCGACCGGGACCTGGACCTGCGGACCGCCGACCCGCTGCTCCTGGTGCCCTTGCTGCACGCAAGACGCACCGTCCCGATCGTCCTGCTGCACTGCTACCCCTATCACCGGGCGGCCGGGTACCTCGCCCAGGCGTTCGGCCACGTCTATCTCGATGTCGGTCTGGCCATCAACCATCTCGGTGTCCGCTCGGTCGAGTTGGTCGCCGAGTCACTGGAACTCGCCCCGTTCGCCAAGCAGCTCTACTCCTCCGACGCCTGCGGCCCGCCGGAACTGCACCTGTTGGGCGCCGTGCTGTGGCGCCGCGGGATGGCCCGGACACTTGGCCGGTGGGTGCGCGAGGGTGACTGGTCGGCGACCGACGCGGCCCGGGTGGCCCGGATGATCGGGGCCGACAACGCCCGCCGGGTCTACCGACTGCCGGCCGACGGGCCGTCGTGGGCGGCGTGACCGGTACGGTCGAGCGGTGACTTCGACCCGCCGCACCCTGGTCACCGGCGGCGTCCGATCGGGCAAGTCCCGCGTGGCCGAGAACCTGCTGGCCGATCGTCCGGCCGTCAGTTACCTGGCCCCCGGGCCGGTCCCCGATCGATCCGTCGACCCGGAGTGGGCCGACCGGATCGACGCCCACCGGGCGCAGCGTCCATCCCACTGGCGAACGGTCGAGACCACCGACCTGGCCCGGGCGCTCGGCCAGGAAAGGGCCGCGGTGCTGATCGACTGCCTGGGCACCTGGGTGACCGCGGTGGTCGACCAGCTCGGCACCTGGGATCGGCGGCTGGCCGAATGGCAACCCGACTTCGACCGGCAGCTCGACGATCTCGAGCGGGCCTGGCGGTCCCATCCCGGGCCGTTGGTCGCGGTGACCAACGAGGTCGGTTGGGGCGTGGTGCCCGAGCACCGGTCCGGCCGCACCTTCCGCGACCTGCTCGGGCGGGTCAACCAGCGGATCGCGGCGGCCAGCGACGACGTGCTGCTGGTCGTCGCCGGGCGGACGCTGCGGCTGTGACGGCCGAACCCAGCCGTAGGCTCGGCCGGGTGAGCGAGCCCGACGCCATCCCGGCGACGTTCAATCCCGGGTTCACCGATAGCGAGCGGTTACGGCTGTTCGCGTTCACGACGGCGGAGAAGAGCATTTCCTACCTGTGGGTGCTGCGGGCCATGGAGCGCAGCCGGGCCAACTACGTGGTGCTGCAGCACGCCGCCGAAGTGAGCGCGTCGTTGGCCTCGCTGGCCCAGGACCATCCGAGCGGCGCGGTCCCGGCGCTCGCCCCGGACGAGGTCAATCCCCTGCTCGACCAGCTGTACGGCTGGCAGGTCCTGGACCGCAGCTACGACGGGGCCCGAGCCGCCACGCTGGCCGAGTATCGCAACCGGCACTACGTCTACCAGTTCAATCAGGCCGGCTATCGCGCCTATCGAGCGGTGGAGGACGTGCTGGGCGCCCGGCTGGACGACGCCACCTTGTCCCGCCTGGTGCTGCCCGAGTTGCTCACCGACCTGCTCGACTTGGCCGCCGCCAATCGGGCCGGTGACGCCGACCTGGTCTATCGCAAGCTGAACCGGCTCGACTCGGTATTGGGCGAGATGGCCGAACGAGCCGCCCGGTTCTACCTGATGCTCTCGGATCTGTCCAAGAGCACGGACAGCAGCGCCGAGCTGTTCCTGACCCACAAGGACGCGCTCATCGCCCACCTGCGGGAGTTCTCCACCGAGCTGGCTCGCTTCGCGCCGCGGTTGACGGCCGCGGTGCAGGCGGTGCGGGACAGCGGGGTGGACCGGCTGGTCGAGCTGGCCGCCGAAGCCGATGAGCGGATCTTTCGCAGCCCGGCCGATCGACTCCAGGACTGGCGGCAGCGATGGGACGGGCTGGTGCACTGGTTCGTCGCCGTGCCCGGCGAAACGCACCGCAGCGAGGCCGACCGGTTGCAAGATGCCACGATCAGCGCGGTCGCCGCCGTCCTGGCCCTGCTCCGCCGGGTGACCGAGGCCCGGCTGGGCGGGGTCAACCGGGAGAGCCAGCTCCGCCACCTGGCCGCCTGGTTCGCGGCCACGACCGACCTGCCCTCCGCCCATGCGCTGTTCGTCGCCGCGTTCGACCTGAGCCGGCCACGCCACGTCAGCGTGGTCCACCCCGATCCCGAGCTGATTCCGACCCGCCGCACCTGGTGGGAGGCCGACCCGGTCGAGCTCTCTCGCACCCTGGTGGAATCGGGCAAGCAGGGCAGCCCAGGGCCACCGGCCCGGCTCGACCGCAACGAGGCCGGGCGCCGACGGTTGCGGGCAACTCAGCTGGCGGACCGGTCGGCCCGCACCGGGGCCGCGGGGTCTCTGACCAGCTCACCGCTGGCCGGCCGGATCCTCTCCGAACCCGAGACTGCACTGCTGTTCTCACTGCTCGACGTCGCCCTGGGTGCCAGGGTGCCAGTCTCCGGGCGGGTGCCGGCGACCGGTTCGACGCTCGGGGTCCGGCTCACGCTTGTCCCGCAGGAGCAGTCGACCGCGGTCGAGACCGTCCGCGGGGTGTTGCGGCTGGATCGAATGGCCCTGACGGTCAGCGCGTCCGGCCCTGATCGGGTCGGATCACGATGAACAGCCCGCTCGACCAGCCGAGCGGCGCCGCGGTCACATTGCTGGAACGCGCCGCCTACCAACGGGCCGCCCGGGTCCTGCTGACCTGGCCGTTGATCACGGCGAGCTACCCGAATGCGGAAGCGTTGCCGTTGGTTCGGCGATGGGCGGTGCCGCTGCGCACGGAACTGGCCGACCTGTTCGGCTACCGCCTGGAGCTGACGTCGACGACGGCCCGGCTTTCCCGAGTGCGGGACGCCTTCGATGCGAGCCAGCCGGCGCTGGCCGGCGCCCAGCTCGACCGACCGTTCGATCGGCGCCGATATGCCTATCTCTGCCTGGCGCTGGCCGTGCTGGGGCGCGCCGGTACCCAGATCGCACTATCGGAACTTGCCGAACGGGTCGCGGCCGAGGCTGAACGGATCGACGGCCTGGAGCTCTCGTTGGATCGGCACCCTGACCGGTCCGGGTTCGTCGATGCCGCCGGGTGGCTCGAAGCCCGTGGGGCGATCCGGCTGGCCGACGGCAGTGCTCGACGCTGGGTCGACGATCCCTCGGTCGGCGAGGCGTTGTACGACATCGACCGCGACGTGTTGCGCGCCCTGTATCGTCCCTCGCCCGTCCTACAGCACATCGGCACGGCGCGCGCATTGCTGCACCGGCCGCAGGGGGTCAGCCGGGACACCCGCCGCCGAGAATCGGCCCAGCGCGTCCGGCGCGCGCTGGTCGAGCAACCGGTGGTCTACTACGCCGATCTCGACGCGGCCGATCGAGGCATGTTGCGCGCCCCCGGACCGACCGCCGAAGTAGCCGAAATGACCGGCCTTTCCATCGAACGACGCAGCGAGGGCGTTGCCCTGTTGGACGTCTCAGGCATGTTCTCGGACCGCCGGTTCCCTGGTTCGGGCACCCGAGCGCAGATGGCGCTGTTACTGGCCAACCGAATCGCCGACCGCGTCGTGGATCCGGACCAGGCCCCGCTGACCGAGCTGACCGCCGATACGGCCCGGAGCGAGCGATGGGTGAACTCCCTTGATGCGGCGTTGCCCCGGGCCAACCTGGTCGCCCAGCTCGCCGAGGACGGCGACGACCGGGAGCCAGACGGTGTCGAGAGCGATGACAACGACGACGAGAACGACCACGCGGCCCCGACGGCCTACCCCTTCCTGGAGGACGGCTGGCTGCGCGCGGCCGTGGGCGACCTGATCGGCACCTACGGCACGGCGCTGTCGGCCGCATTTGTGGCCGATCCGGATCGCCTGCTGCAAACGGCGCTGGAGCTGCTGGCCGAGTTGGAGATGGTGATCCGGGTGCCGGGCGGGGTGCTGGCCCGGCCGTTGTTGGCCCGCTACCGCAATGCCGTGGTCACGGTGCGGCCCACCGACCGCCCGGCCGGGCTGTTCGACCTGGAGGACTGACGGGGCCGGGCCTGTTACCGTCATCGGGCGTGACGGACTCCGGCGCCACCGAGCCCAGGACGGACCGATTCCGGCCCACCCGGTGCGGTGTGGTGAATCTGTGGGACTACCGCGACGACGAGTTCGTCTTCGCCGACGGCCGGCTGGTGCTGCGCGGACCGAACGGATCGGGCAAGACCAAGGCCCTTGAGGTGCTGTTCCCGTTCGTTCTGGATGGCCGAATCGAACCGCGCCGACTCAACCCGTTCGCCGGTGACGAGCGCACCATGAAGGCCAACCTGCTCTACCGCGGCCAGGAAGCGGCCTACGGGTACGTCTGGATGGAGTTCCGCCGAGCGGGGAATCCGGCCGGAGAAGTGGTGACCATCGGCGCCGGACTGCGGGCGCAGCGTCACCACGAACGGGTCTCCCGCTGGTACTTCGTGGTCGACGGCCAGGTCGGCGTCGACTTCTCTTTGATCGGCGAGGACGATCGGCCGCTGACGAAACGGCAGCTCGAGGCCGAGGTGGACCACCTCCCGGCCACGATGGCCGAACGCCCGCTCGCTCATCGGACCGCGGTCGACGCCCGGCTGTTCGGCCTGGGCATCGGCCGGTACGAGCAGATGCTGACCCTGCTGCTCACGCTGCGCCGCCCCCAACTGGCCAAGAATCTGGACCCCAAAGGCCTGTCCCGGGCGTTGGCGGACGGTCTGCGCCCGCTGGATGAACACCTGGTCGATGAGGCCGCCCATTCCTTCAGCGACATGGAGAACGTCCAACGCACCCTGTCCGGGCTGGTCCAGGCCGACGCCGCCGCGGCGGCTTTTCTGGTGGGGTACACCACCTACCTGCGCACGCACGCGCGCGCCGAGGCGGACCGGCTGACGGTACGGCTCGAGGCGATCGACGCCGCTCGGGTCAGCCTGACCGCGGCGCTCGCCGCCCGAGACCGGGCCGCCGCCGCCCGCGACGCCGCGCAGCAGCACCTCTCTGCGACCCGGGATCGGCTGCAAGAAGCAACGTCCCGGCTGGACTCGCTCAAGGCTTCATCGGCCTACCGCGACCGCGAGCAGCTCAACCGGCTCGCGGACGCCACGGCCGACCTGGGCCGGGCGGCCAACCGGGACGCCCAGGCCCGCGATCAGGCCGAGGCCGACTCGGCGCAGCGAGAACGGACCCGAGCCGGCACGGCAGCCGCCTACGAAGACGCGCTATCCGCAGTCAGCCGGCGAGCCGCGGAGCTGTCCGAGGCCGCCCGGGACGCCGGCATCGACTGGGACACCAACGACCAGGTCGATGACGAGCACCTGGACCAGCGGGTGGCCGCGCGCATCACGGCCCGAGAGGACGACGTCGCGGCCGTCCGGGTCGCGATGGCCGGCGTGGCCGAAGCGGCTCGCGAACGCGACCTGGCCCAACGCCGCCTTGACCGGGCCCAGGAGCGGCTGGAGGCCGTCGAATCCGCCCTGATGGCGGCCCAGGCCGCCGTCGTCGCCGAGCGGGATCGGGTCCAGCTGGTGCTGGCGGACTGGATCAGCTCGCGAGGACCGCTACTGGACAGCCTGGCAGGCGCGCCCAGGCTGGCCGACACGGTGCACGCCGCCCTGGTCGACTCGGTGGACAGGGCCGGGGAGTCCGGCAGCACACCGCTGTCCGCCGTCCTGGATGCGCAGATCGCCGACGCCCGGCAGACACGCCGGGATGAGGTCAGGCGGCTCGGCGACACCTTGAACCTCCTGGGCGATCAGCTCGCCGCGATCCGGGCCGATCGGACCCGGGTCGCCGAAGAACAGGACCAGGCACCCCCGGCCTTCGCGGCCCGCACCGGGCGAAGGGACGGTCGGGTCGGCGCCCCGTTGTGGGCGTTGATCGATTTCGCCCCGGGGATCGATGACGACACTGCGGCCGCGGTCGAGGCCGCGTTGGAGGCCGCCAACCTGCTCGATGCCTGGATCGGTCCGGATGGGTCGGCCGATCCCGGCGAGTCCGACGCGGTGCTGCTGCCGCTGCCGGCCGAGCAACGCCCTCGCGTCTCCCCGCTCGGCACCCTGTTGGTTGCCGAAACCGATGGCGCACTAGGGATCTCGACCATCGAGGCGGTGCTCGCCTCGATCGCGGTCGGCGAGCCCTCCGGATCGGGACCAGGAGCGGCACCGACCATCGATCGGCTGGGACGATTCCGACAGGGGCTCCAGCTGGGCGCGCACCGCAAGGCCCACGCCGAGTACATCGGTGCAACGGCCCGGTCTCGACGCCGGGCCCAGCGATTGGCCGCCCTGGATCGGCAGATCGCCGACGTCCTCGCTCAGGTCGACGCCACCGGGGCGGCGATCGGAGCGCTGCAGGCGATGCTCGACGCGGTCGACCAGGCGCGCTCCGCCCTCCCGACGACCGGACCGCTCACCACAGCCATCCGGCGGGTCGAGCGGGAATCGGCCGCGGCCCGGGCGGTCCACGGCGAGGTGGACAACGCCCGAAGCGATCTCGATCAGGCCATCGCCGCCCATCACCACCGGCACCATGCCCTGCTCGGGCTGGCCGCCGCTCGATCGATGCCGGCCGAACCCGACCTGGTCGACGGCATCGCCGCCGCGGTCGCCCTTTTCGGACGGGCGGGGGCGGAGCTGGGCGGGGCCCGAACCACCGCCACCGAGCGCCGCCGGGCGCGGGACACCGCGGTCGAAGAGCTGATCCGGGCGCGGGATCGGCTGGCCGAGGCCGCCGAACAGGCTGAGCTCTCCCGCACCGGTCATCGGGCTCGAGAGGAGGAGCTCAGAACCCTGCGGGCCGCGGTCGGCGTCGCCGTCGACGAACTCGACGGGCAGATCGATCGGGCCACCGCCGAGCACCGCGATGCCCGGACCGCGGAACGCGTCGCCGAGCAGGCCCACGGCGACGCCCGGGACGCCGCCGGCGAGCGGCGCGGCGCCGCCCAAGGCGCCGTCGATTCGCTGGCCAACGCCGTCGTCGAGGCCCAACGGGACTGCCTGCGGCTGCGGCCCTACTGCCGGCCCGACGTCGCCGACGTCCTGCGGTTGAGCACCACGCCCGCCTGGCCGACCGCTCGCGAGCAATGGCCCGATCCAACCGCGTTGGTCGCCACCGCCACCGACGCGCTCCCGGCCGACGCCGATCACATCATCGACGCCCTGCCTGCCGCGGTGACGACCCTGCTCCGGGAGGTCTTGGCGGCCACCGGAGACCTGCGCCCCAACGAGAGTTCGCTCAAGTCCAGCCGTACCCGGGTGGCGGCGTCGCTGACCCTGCTCCAGGACCAGCTCGCGAGCGCCGGTCATGATTTCCGGCCCGACTGGGAGCCGGTCGAGGACGTCATCGTGGTCAAGGTCTCCGACGAGCAGGGATACACCTCGATCGGTGACTTCGCGCGCCGGATCGCCGCCGCCCGGCGAGAGCAGGAGGCCCTGCTCAGCGAGTCCGAGCAACGGATCCTGGAGGACGCCCTGCTGGGCCGGCTGGCCCAACAGATACACGAGAGGACCACCGAGGCACGCGATCTGGTCGCCGAGATGAACCGCGAGATGCGCGGCCGGCGGATGTCCTCCGGTGCCACCGTCGGCATCTCCTGGGCGCAGGCGGACAATTTGGACCCGGCCCAGCGAGAAGTGGCCCGCCTCCTGGAACGTGAGGCCAGCGCGCTGTCCGTGGACGAACTGGCGATCATGCGAGCCCACTTCGCCGGACGCATCAAAGATCTGCGAGCCCAGCGCGAGGATCGGCCTTATCCCGACATCCTGGCCGAGGCGCTGGACTACCGCGGATGGCGCACCTTCGTGCTCACTCTGGTCGGGCCGGACGGTCAGGAGGACCGGCTCACCCAGGCCCGGCACAGCACGCTGTCCGGAGGCGAGCAGTCGGTGTCGCTGCACCTGCCGTTGTTCGCTGCGGCCCACGTCATGTTGTCGTCGGCCGAGCCGCACTGCCCGCGGCTGCTGGCCCTGGACGAGGCGTTCGCCGGCATCGACGACGCCGGACGCAGCGAGTTGCTCGGTCTGACCACCCAGTTCGACCTGGACCTGTTCATGACCGGGTACGACCTGTGGGCGACCTACCCGACGGTGCCCGGCTGCGCACACCACGATCTGGCTCACTCCGCACTTGAACATGCCGTGAGCTCACTGCTGCTGGTCTGGGATGGTTCGGAGATCCTCTCTGATGCCGGGATCACCGAAGCCGGTGATGATCTCGCCGCCGCGCTGGGGTCACCAGGTTCCCGACGTCGGCCTTCGGACGGGTCCGGACTTCTCGGCCCGGACTGACCCGCCGGATGAGCGCACCCTCGCCCGAACCCGTCGTGGCGCTGCGGGAGCCGCCCTGGCCGCGGATCCTGCGGCTGGCCCGGGCCCGTCTGGAGCGAACTGGAGGCGCGCTGACCGGGTCGCTGACGGTCAAGGACCCGACCGAGGCCGAGCGCAAGCTGGTCATCGGACTCACCGGTTCGCATCGGCCGCCCGGGGTCAGATCCGTTCGCCTGCCCCTGGCTGCCCTGGACGCCGCCCTGCATCGCGCGTTCGCGCTCTCCCTGACCGATGCGGTCATCGCCGTCGACGGCCCCTTGCGAGACCGGCCGGCCGAACGGGACCAGGATGCGGCCGCCCGGCAAACCGCCGTCCGGCAGGCCAGGGAACGGGCCGGTCGGCTCCTCGACCAGCCCTGGTTCGAACCCTGGTTGGACGACCTCATTGCCGACGGCACCGTCACCCGGCTGGTCCACCGGGGCGACGCGGGACATCTGGCGCAGGCCGTCGACGTGCTCGCGCTGCTGCCCGCAACGGGCGTCGCCCTCCCAGTTCTGGCCGAACGGGCGACCGGCCACACCAAGGCGCTCTCCGGCAGTCCGGTCGCCGGGCTGGTGCTGCGCGCGCTGGCGCGGGCCCACGGGGTCGACGCACCGACGACGGCGGCCCAACGACGGGCCCGGTGGCAGGCGGCGGGCGTGATCGTCGACGACCTGGCCAGCCAGGTGCTGGTCCTGGGCGTCCGTCCGCTGGAACACCATGCGGTGGCGTCCTGGCTGCACGGGGCGGCGGAGCTGGGCATCCCGTTCCGGCTCACCCTGCACCAGCTGACCGCCGCGCCGGTGACGCTGACCGCGCCACGGGTGTTCGTCTGCGAGAACCCGGCCGTGCTCCGAGCGGCCGTCGGCGAGTGGAGCCCGGCCCACCCACCGCTGATCTGCAGTGAAGGCGTACCGTCCGCCGCCTGCCACCGCCTGGTCGCCGGAGCCACCGGCGTCGTCCACTGGCGCGGCGACTTCGATTGGACGGGGCTGCGGACGACCGCTGAAGCAATCACCCGGTACCGGGCCCGCCCGTGGCGGATGTCGAGCGACGACTACCAACGGGGCTTGGCTGCCACCGGTTTACCGACCGAGCCGCTCCGCGGGGCGCCGGCCGCATCGCCCTGGGACCCCGCGCTGGAGTCGCTGATGGCGACCACCGGACGGGCGGTCATGGAGGAGCGGATGGTCGACATCCTGCTCGCCGATCTCGCCGAATGCGGCCGAGAAAAGCCGCTCAGCGGCTGAGCACGACCAGCAGCGCCAGCAGGGCGATCTCGATCGTCGCCCCCATGACGTCGCCGGTGATCCCGCCGAACCGGCGCACGCAGCGCGTCAGCAGCCCGGCCACCGCCAACCCGGCCACCAGCACAGCCAGCGGACCCCACCACCAGGCCGACCCGGCGATCGGCACGACCGCGGCGGCGATCCCGGCGGTCACGAGCAGGCCGGCCACCGTACCGGCGCGGGGCACCACCCCGGCGACCATCGCGCCCAGCCCGTCGGGCCGGGCCGGCGGCACCCCGCGGGCGCAGGCCAGCAGCAGCGCCGACCGGGACAGGCAGACCAGCACCCCGACCAGCACGAAACCGCCCGGCCGGGCAAGCATCGCGGCGGTCGCCGCGATCTGGGCCACCAGCACGACGACCAGGGTGGTGACCCCCATCGGCCCGACGTTGCCGCGCCTCATGATTTCCAGCGCCCGGGTCCGGTCGTAGCCCGAGCCCAGGCCGTCGGCGGTGTCGGCCAGCCCGTCCAGATGCAGGCCGCGGGAACCCAGCGCGACCGCCCCGATGGTCAAAGCAGCGACGACCAGTGGCCCCAGGCCAGCCAGCGCCCCGAGCCCGCCGACCGCCGCGGCCAGCCCACCCAACGGGAGCACCGCGACCGGGGCCAGCACCATCGCCACCCGCGCGGTCGGGCGATCGACCCGGCCGGGCGGGCGTACCCGCACCGCGGTCAGGGTGCCGACGGCCAATCGCAGCCCGTCGGCCGTCGGATTCACCCCACCACGTCCGCGAGCTGGGCCATCTCGCGCAGAATCAGCACCGCCGATCGGACCAGCGGGACCGCGGCCACCGCGCCGCTGCCCTCACCCAGGCGCATGCCCAGATCGAGCAGGGGCTCCAGGCCCAACTTGGCCAGCGCGGCGGACTGAGCCGGTTCGGTGGACCGGTGCCCGGCGGCGAACCACCGCGCCGCCCCGGGCGCCAGCAGGTCGGCGACCATGGCCGCGGCCACCGACACCACCCCGTCGAGCAGGACCGGCACGCCCAGGTCGGCCGACCGGGCCATGAAACCGGCCGAGGCGGCGATGTCGGCGCTACCCAGCCCGGCCAGCAGATCGACGGGATCCAGCGGGGCAGCCCGTCGATCACCCATCCGGGACAGGGCCTGCGCGATGAGGTCTCGCTTGTGCGCCAGGGCGGCGCCGTCGATGCCGGTGCCCCGGCCGGTCACGTCCTCGGCCGGCAATCCGAGCATCGCGGCGATCAACGCCGCGGACGGCGTGGTGTTGCCGATGCCCATGTCACCGGAGATGAGCAGCTGCGCCCCGCTTCCACACTCCTGCTCGGCCACCGCCCGCCCGGCACCGACGGCCGCCCGGACCTGCGCCACGGTCAGCGCGTCGGACAGATGGATCGGCTCCGAGGATCGACGGATCTTGTGGGCGCCGACGTCGGCCGGCAGGCCGACCAGGTCGTCGTCGACGGCGATGTCCAGCACCCGCAACCGAACCCCGTGCTGCCGGGCCAGGACGGCCACGCCGGCGCGGCCGGTGTGGAACAGCCGCACCATGGCCGCGGTCACCGCGCTCGGGTAGGCCGACACCCCGTGCGCGGCGACACCGTGATCACCGGCGAACACCACGACCCGGATGTCGCGCAACGGCTCCGGGGGGCAGCAGCCCTGACAGGCGGCCAACCAGATCCCCACGTCCTCCAGCCGACCCAACGCCCCGACCGGCTTGGCCAGGGAGTCGACCCAGTGCCGGGCCTGAGCGGCGACCTCGGCCGACGGCGGGACGACCGGGCTCACGCCGCGGCGCCGGTCAGGGGGCGGGCCGCCTGCGCGGTCCGGTCCGTGACCACGCCGATCATGCTGGCCAGGGCGATGCCGAGCACGGCCCAGAGGGTGAATTGGACGGCCAGCGACGACATCCGGAACTGCCACAGCAGATCGGCCGGGAAACCGGCCGGTACTTCGTCGACCGTCGGCAACAACCAGGCGGTCGCCAGCACGATCGCCAACGCGCCACCGCCGGCGGCCAACCCGGCGTGCCAACTGCCCAGGCGCGGCGCCAGCCGGCGGGCCAGCACGATAGCCGCCACGGCGACGACCACGGACACGGCGAGCATCCCGAAGTACCACGCGGTCCGCGGGCCGATGGTGTCCGGGTTGCCGACGGCCGGTGGGTTGGGCGGGTACTTCAGGAACGGCACCAGGTAGATCGCCACGAATCCGGTGGCCGCGACGACCACGCAACTGGCCCGGGGGCCGAGCCGCCCGAGCCGGCCACAGGCGAAAGCGGCAGCCAGACCGGCGATCCCGCCCAGGGCCACCCCGAACAGGATCGTCGCGGTGGCCAGTCCCCAGGTGGACTGGGTCGAGCGGGAGACCTCGGCCTCGTCGCCGTGCGAGTGACCCTCGCCCTGCGTCATGCCGGCCATGTCGTGGCTGTCGGCGGCCGGGCTCCCGGCTTCCTCGATGGCGATGGCGGCATCGACCGGCGGTTCCCCGATGACGTAGGCCACGCCGAACGTGACGATGCCGGCGATGAGGCCGGCCAGCAATCCGCGGACCAGGAAAGTCCGTGCAGTCAGCATTGTTTCGCCCGGGTCAGTGACAGGGGAAGCCGAGCAGGTGACGCCCGTCGTGTACCCATTCGTGGATGCCGGTCCCGGCGAACACCGCGAAGGCGCCCTGCTCGGACGACACGAAGTACAGCGCGATCAGGGCGAGCAACCCGACGAACATCGCCCACGGCAGGATCTGCCGGACGGGAATGACGGGAATCGCCAACGTGGGCACCGGAATCGATGCAGCAGCGGCCTGGGACATGAGACCTCCTCGGGGGTTGATGCGCCCCCACTCGACGGAGCCGGACGGCATCGGGGTCTGACTCGACCCTTTCGGGTCTCACAGTGGCGCGACCGCGCCGGACTTGCACCGGCTTCCCGAAACCGCTGGAACCCGATGACCGTAGCTGCCCGGTGATCTTGCGGTCAACGTGGGCCGGCGCCGCCGGGCGCGGGGCCCCCCGGGGCTTCGACCGGGGCGCCCCCGGCCGACGGGTCGAACGCGGCGACCGACCCGACGACGGTGATCGCGGGCGCCTTCAGACCGGCGACGGCGATGTCGTCGGCGATCGAGGCCAGCGTGCCGCGAACCACCCTCTGCTCGGGCAATCCGCCGTCGGCGACGGTGGCCGCGGGCGTGGCCGGGTCCAGGCCGTGTCCGATCAGTTCGGCGGCCACCGCCCCCAGTGTGGCCACCCCCATCATGATCACCAGCGCGGTACCGGACCGGGCCAGGGCGGCGTAGTCCAGGGTCGAGCGAGGATCGCCCGGCGGCACGTGCGCGGTGATCACGGTGAACCCCTGGTTGGCCGTGCGGTGGGTCAGCGGGATCCCGGCCAGGGCGGGCACGGCGACCGCCGAACTCACCCCCGGGATCACCCGCACCGGAATGCCGGCCTCCGCGCAGGCCTGCCATTCCTCGCCGCCACGACCGAACACGAAGTTGTCGCCGCCCTTGAGCCGCACCACCGTTCGGCCGGCCCGCGCGTGCTCGACCAGGATCGCGTTGATCTGTTCCTGCGGGGTGAACCGGCCCCGGGGGATCTTGCCGACGTCGACGATCTCGGTGCCCGGCCGGACCTGGTCCAGCACGGCCAACGGAGCGAGCCGGTCGGTGACGACGACGTCCGCGGCTCGCACCGCCGCCAGACCCGCCACGGTGATCAGGCCCGGATCGCCGGGCCCACCGCCGACCAGGATCACCTGCCCGACTCCGGCGGACCCCCTCGCCGGAGCGGTGGGTTCGGCGGGGTCGGCCGGATCGTCCAGGCAGAAGGTCCGGTGCTGCTCGGCCCACCCGCGCACCGCGGCATCGACCTCGGGGGCGCCGGCCAGCACGACCAGCCAGGCGGCGGCCACGTCGGCCGGCTCGACCGGCCGGGCGTCCCAGCGCAGCAGTCCCCGTTCGGCCAGGTCCAGCACGGACGCGGCCACCGTGGGCGCGACGACGTGCAGGTCGGCCCCGGCCTCGCGCAGGGCCGCGATCCGGCCGAGCGCACCCTCCTCGCCGCCGGTGATCAGCACCGCGCGGCCGGCCACCGGCAGCAGCGCCCCGAACCCGCTCGCCCCGGTCACGCCGCCCACCCGACCCCGCCCACTCCATCCGCCCCACCCATCCTGGTGTTGATCATGGGGAGAAGCCCGTTATCGGCCCGGCAAAACGGCATTCTTCCCATGATCAACTCCATTCGGGGGGTGCGGTGAGGCGGTCAGTACGTCGGAGAGGGTATCGAGCAGGCGGCCGATCAGGTGCGCGTCCCGGACCGCGACGCGGATCCAGGTCGGCCCCAGGCCCGGGAAGGTGTCCCCGCGCCGGACCGCGATCCCCCGTTCCCGCAGCGCGTCCCGGATCCAGCCCGGCGGCGCGCCGGACGGGATCACGGGGGCGGTGTCGGCCAGCACGAACGGCGTGGCCGGGTGGCCGGGCACGCTCAGGCCGAGCCGGCGCAGCCCGTCGATCAGCACCGCCCGGGGCCCGTCGACCGCCGACGCCAGGAGCGCGGCCTCGGCCACGGCGTCATCGGCGCAGCAGGCGGTGATCGCGGCCAGGGCCGGACTGGACACCGACCAGGGCGGCTGGTGCTCGGCCAACCGGGCGATCAGCTCGGCGTCGCCGACGACGTAGCCGGCCCGCAGCCCGGCGATCCCCCAGGTCTTGGTCAGCGACCGCAGCACCAGCAGCCCCGGAACCTGGTCCGCAGCCAGCGTTTCCGGCTCCCCGGGGACGGCGTCCATGAACGCCTCGTCGACCACGACGACCCGGCCGGGCCGGAGCAGGGCCCGCAGCCGGGCCGCCGGATGCAGCACGCCGGTGGGGTTGGTCGGGTTGCCGATCATCACCAGGTCGGCGTCCGCGGGCACGGCCCCGTCGGGCAGGGTGAAACCGTCGGCGGCCCGCAGCACGACCCGGTCGACGACGTGTCCGGCGGCCCGTAACGCCGCCTCCGGCTCGGTGAACTGGGGGTGCACGACGACCGGTCGCCGGGGTCGCAGGGCTCGGGCGATCAGGGTGAACGCCTCGGCGCCGCCCGCGGTGGGCAGCACCTGCTCGGCCGGCCGGCCGTGCCGCCAGGCCAGGGCCTCGGTCGCCGCCTGGGCCCGCGGGTAGTGGCCCAGGTCGGCGATGGTCGCCGCGATCGTCTCGGCCAGCCAACCGGGCGGTGCGGCCGAGCGGACGTTGACGGCGAAGTCGAGCAGGCCGGGCCCGACCTCGAGATCACCGTGATGCAACAGATTCGGCTCCGGTGTGACCGGCGGCGGGTTCGGATGAAGGGTGTGCGGCGGGCAGGGCCGGATCCGCGCCGTAGGGGATTCACTCCCCGTCCAGGCGTGCGCGGCGGCGGCGAACCGGGCCGCCAGCTCCGGCTGCCCGGCCCAGTGGGTGTGCAGGTAGGACGCGTGCACGGTCGGCGTGCCGGTGCCGGCCGGGTCGAGCGCGAAGCCGTGCCCGGCCCCGTCGATCAGCCAGCCCGGGGTCGCGCCCGACCCGGGATCGACGGTGGTGCGGTGGAATTCGTGCCCGGTGACGGCCTGACCGGCCCCGGCCAGCACGCTGCCGGACGGCGCGACGGCAGCGCGGTAGCCCAGGGTGAGCCGGGCGGTCATGGTCGCGGCGGCGTCGATCACGCCCAGCATCGGCGCGCCGTCGACGCTGCGGCACAGGTACAGCAGGCCGGCGCATTCGGCCACCGTCGGCAGCCCGCGCCCGATGACCGCGGTGATGCTCGCCCGCAGGGCCGCGTTGCCGGCCAGCTCGGCCGCGTGCACCTCGGGAAAACCGCCGCCCAGGTACAGCCCGGCGGTGCCATCGGGCAGCGCCTCACCGGCCAGCGGGTCGAAGACGACCGGCCGGCAGCCGGCGGCGGCCAGCAGTTCCTCGGTCTCGGCGTACCGGAAGGTGAAGGCCCGCCCGCCGGCCACCGCGATCACCGGCGCCGGCCCGTCGATGGGGACTCGCGGCGGCGGCGCCCACGCAGCCGCAGCCAGGTCCGGCGCCGACCGGGCGATCCGCACGACGGCGGCCAGGTCGATCCGGGCCGCGATCTGCCCGGCCAGCCGGTCCAGGACGACGGCGGCGTCGTCCCGTTCGGCCACCGGCACCAGCCCGAGATGCCTTGAGGGAGCGCTGATCCCGTCGTCGCGGAAGAGGACGCCGAGCACCGGCACGCCGATCCGTTCGACCGCGTCCCGGGCCTCCTGCGCGTGCCGGGCCGAGCCGGCCTTGTTCAGGATCACCCCGGCGACCCGCACCGCCGGGTCGAAGCCGCGCAGGCCGTGCACGACGGCGCCGATGGTGCGGGCGGACGCGGACACGTCGACGACCAGGACCACCGGGGCGTCGATGACGGTGGCGACGTGCGCGGTGGAGGCGAAGCCGTCGCGGCCGATGGCCCCGTCGAACAGGCCCATCACGCCCTCGACCACCGCGATGTCGGCCGGTCGGGGCACCGCGGCGCCGTGCAGCAGTAGCGGGACCAGCCGGTCCTCGCCGACCAGGTGCGGGTCGAGATTGCGGCCGGGGCGGCCGGTGGCCAGCGCGTGGTAGCCCGGGTCGATGTAGTCCGGCCCGATCTTGTGCCCCGACACCACGTGTCCGGCCCGGACCAGGGCGGCCATTAGCCCGGCCGCGACGGTGGTCTTGCCGTGACCGGAGGCCGGGGCGGCGATCACCACCCGGGGCAGGCTCGTCACGGCGTCACCACTCGATGCCCCGCTGGCCCTTTTGCCCGGCGTCCATCGGGTGCTTGACCTTGGTCATCTCGGTGACCAGGTCGGCCGCCTCGATCAGCCGGGGCGACGCGGCCCGGCCGGTGATCACCACGTGCTGGCCCTCGGCCCGGCCGGCCAGCGTCGCCACCACGTCGTCGACGTCGACCCAGCCCCACTTCATCGGGTAGGTGAATTCGTCCAGCACGTACAGCCGGTGCGCGCCGGCGGCCAGCCGGCGTTTGATCTCGGCCCAGCCCTCGGCCGCTTCGGCGGCATAGTCGTCGGCGGTGTCGGCGTCGCGGCGCAGCCACGACCAGCCCGAGCCCATCTTGTGCCACTCGATGGGTCCGCCGGCGCCGGTCTGCGCGTGCACACCGTCCAGCGCCTCCAGGGCCGATTGCTCGCCGATGCGCCACTTGGCCGACTTGACGAACTGGAACACCCCGACCGACCAGCCCTGGTTCCAGGCCCGCAGGGCCATGCCGAACGCCGCGGTCGACTTTCCCTTGCCGTCACCGGTGTGCACCATCAGCAGCGCCCGGTTGCGCCGCTGCCGGGTGGTCAGCCCGTCGGCCGGCACGACGAGCGGTTGCGCCTGGGGCATCAGGCCACCCGCGCCCGGTGACGGGCCACCGAGGTGGTCAGCACGGAGGCCGCGACGTCGGTGATCGGCACGTAGTCGGCCTGCAGGTGCTCGGCCAGCCGCGCGGCCAGTCCCATCCGGAACCGGCCGGTCTCGCAGTCCAGGACGAGGGCGGCGATCCCTTCGGCGGCCAGCGCGGTGGCTGCCCGGCGGGACCGGGCCACCGCATCCGGTCCGGAGGTGGCCCGCCCGTCGGTGACGACGACCAGCAGCGGACGGCGCCGCGGGTCCCGGATCCGCTCCACCCGCAGGGTGTGCGCCGCGCACAGCAGGCCCTCGGCCAGCGGGGTGCGACCGCCGGCCGGCAGCATTTCCAGCCGCCGCGCGGCCGCCTCCACCGACGACGTCGGCGGCAACGCCAGGTCCGCGGCGCCCCCGCGGAAGGTGACCAGCCCGACCTTGTCCCGCCGCTGGTAGGCGTCGGTGAGCAGGGACAGCACGGCGGCCTTGACCGCCTCCATCCGGGCGCGGGCGGCCATCGACCCGGAGGCGTCGACGCAGAACAGCACCAGGTTGGCCTCGCGACCCTGCTTGACCGCCAGCCGCAGGTCGTCCCGGCCGACCAGCAGGCCCGGCCCGGTGCGGCCGCGGCGACGCTGATGGGGGGCGGCGGCCCGGACGGTCGCGGTCAGGTGCACCGCGCCACCTCGCCCGACGAACGGGGTGGCGCCGACGGTCCGGCCGTTGCTGGTGATCGCGCGGGAGCGCCGCCCCGGCTCCCCGGCGCCGACCCCGGCGACGGTGAACAGCTTGGGCCGGAACGGTTGTCCGGTGCCGGACACGGTTCCGGCGGGGGCCGGGCCGGTGGCCGGGGTCGGGTTGCTGGCCCGGTCTGGTTCGGTTGCCGGGTCGGCGGCCTGGGCGGTCGCCGGTTCCTCGACCCGTTCCAAGTCGGAGCCGGAGTCAAAGTCCGAGCCGGAGTCAGCGTCGGAGCCGGCCTCGGTGCGGGGGCCGTCCGCCGGTTCGGACCCGGCGTCGGCCGGCGCCTGCGGGCTGGGGTCGACCTCCGGTCCCGGGGGCGGCGGGTCGGGCTCGTCGTCGCCGAGGATCCGGTCGAGCAGCTCCTCGTCCAGCCCCGGCGCGTCGAACGGGTTGCGGCGGCGCCGATGCGGCAGGGCCAGCCGGGCGGCGGCCCGGATGTCCTCACGGGTGACGTAGCGGCGGCCGTGCCAGGCGGCGTGCGCGACGGCGGCGCGGGCGGTGACCAGGTCGGCGCGCATGCCGTCGACCTCGAACGACGCACAGACCTGAGCGATCTTGGTCAAGGCGCCGTCGCCCAGCACCACCGTGGGCAACCCGGTCCGGGCGGACCGGATGCGTCGGGCCAGGTCCGCCTCGGCGTCGGCGTAGCGGGCGGCGACGGTGTCCGGGTCGGCGTCGTAGGCCAGCCGGCGCCGCACTACCTCGGCCCGCACCGCCGGGTCCCGCGGGGCGGCGATCTCGACGGTCAGCCCGAAGCGGTCCAGCAGCTGCGGGCGCAGCTCGCCCTCTTCCGGGTTCATCGTGCCGACCAGCACGAACCGGGCGGCGTGGGCGATCGACACGCCCTCGCGTTCCACGGTGCCGCGGCCCATCGCGGCGGCGTCCAGCAGCAGGTCGACCAGGTGGTCGTGCAGCAGGTTGACCTCGTCGACGTAGAGCAGGCCACGGTGGGCGGCGGCCAGCAGGCCGGGCTCGTACTCGGTGACCCCGGCGGTCAGCGCCTTCTCCAGGTGCAGCGAGCCGATCACCCGGTCCTCGGTCGCGCCGACCGGCAGCTCGACCAGCTTGGCCGGGCGGGTGGTGGCCGGGGCACCGGCCGGATGCGGGCCGTCCGGGCAGGCCGGATCGGGGTCGGCCGGGTCGCAGGAGAACCGGCAGCCCTCGATGACGTCGACCGCGGGCAGCAGTCCGGCCAGCGCGCGAACCATGGTCGACTTGGCGGTGCCCTTCTCTCCCCGCACCAGCACGCCGCCGACCTCGGGCGAGACGGTGGTCAGGATCAGCGCGAGGGCCATGTCGTCGGAGCCGACGACGGCGGTGAACGGGAACGTGCGCATCGCGGCAGCGGCCGCCTCTCGACTCGTGCGGGTGTCCACGCCCGCGCCTGCCTGTCCGCGACCACGGGGGCGGTCGCGAGACGGCGGCGAAAGTCCTGACTCCCGGGCCGGCTCGGCTCGACGCCGATTCAGCCTGGTCACAGTGGCGGGACCGCTCCGGATTCGCACCGGATTCCATCCCCGACCGTCGCCCCCGATGATGGCACAGCGGCGCGCCTCGGCCGGACGGCGTCCTGGCCCTGCCCGCCGGTCGCCAATAATCTGGCGGTGACCATCCCACTCCCGACCACCTCACCCCGGACCACCTCACCCCGGTCCGACGCGTGCACCATCGACGGCGGCATGGATGTCGCCGTGGATGTCGGTCTGGATGTCAAGGATGTCGGGGTGGATGTGGTCGGGCTCGGCGCCGACGGATGGGACGGGTTGTCCCCCCACAGCCGCGCGGTGCTGACCCGGGCCGCGGTGGTGATCGGCGGCGCGCGCCAGCTGGCGCTGCTGCCCGAGCAGCCCGGCCAACGGCGATTGCACCTGCCCACGCCGCTGCGTGCCGGACTCCTGGACCTGCTCGACTCGTCCGATTCGCCGGCCGGTCCGGTCGCGGTGCTCGCCTCCGGTGATCCGTTGCTGTCCGGCATCGGCGGCACCCTGGTCGAGCTGCTGGGCGCGGCGCGGGTACGGATTCACCCGGCGGTGTCCTCGGTCTCGCTGGCGGCGGCCGAGATGCGCTGGCCGTTGGCCGGTGTCGACGTGGTCAGCCTGGTCGGCCGGGATCTGGCCACCCTGCGCCGGGTGCTCTCGCCCGGCCGGCGGGTGCTGGCACTCTCCGCGGACGAGCGCACCCCGGCCGCGGTCGCCGCGCTGCTCACCGAGGCCGGTTTCGGCCCGTCCCGGCTGACCGTCCTGGGCGACCTGGGCAGCCCGCAGCAGAGCCGAATCGACCTGATCGCCAGCGACTTTCGCGGCCCGGTGAGCCGCCTGAACATCCTGGCGATCGACTGCGTGGCCGTCCCGGGCACCCCACCCCGGCCGCTCGTCGGTGGCCTGCCGGACGACGCGTTCGATCACGACGGGCAGCTGACCAAGCGGGACGCCCGCGCATCGGCCCTGGCCCGGTTGGCTCCGGCTCCCGGTCAGTTGCTCTGGGATGTCGGCGCCGGGGCCGGGTCGGTGGCGATCGAGTGGTCCCGGGTCGACCCGCGCTGCCGGGCCGTGGCGATCGAACGGGACCCGGCCCGCGCGGCCCGGATCGGCGGCAACGCCGCGGCGCTGGGGGTGCCCGGGCTCGTGGTGGTCACCGGAGCGGCTCCGGCCGCCCTGGCCGACCTGCCTGCCCCGGACGCGGTGTTCGTCGGCGGCGGCGCCACCGTCCCTGGACTGCTCGACTCCTGTTGGGCAGTCTTGGGTTCCGGTGGACGCCTGGTGGTGCACGGGGTGACGCTGGAGACCGAACGGCTCCTGGTCGACTGGCACGCACGGGTCGGCGGCGAGCTGATCCGGCTGTCGGTGGAGCGCGTGGAGCCGCTGGGCTCGTTCCGCGGCTGGGCGCCGGCCCGGCCGATCGTGCAGTGGGCCGTGACCAAGGAGTCGACCGGATGACCGTGCACTTCATCGGGGCCGGGCCGGGTGCGGCCGATCTGCTCACCGTGCGGGCGACCCGGCTGCTGGCCGCCGCGCCCGTCTGCCTGTACGCCGGAACCTACGTCACCGCTGACGTTCTCGCCCACTGCCCGGACGGCGCGGAGCTGATCGACACCGCCGGACTGACCCTGGAGGAGATCATCGATGCGCTGGTGGCCGCGCATCGGGCCGGGCACGACGTGGCCCGGCTGTGTTCCGGCGATCCCTCGGTGTACTCGGCGCTGCACGAGCAGACCCGGCGCCTGGACGCGGCCGGCGTGCCCTGGGACGTCACCCCCGGGGTGCCGGCCTACGCGGCCGCCGCCGCGTTGCTCGGCCGGGAGCTGACCGTGCCCGGGGTGACCCAGTCGGTGGTGCTGACCCGCACCCAGGCCCGATCCACCCCGATGCCCGCTACCGAGGAGCTGGAACGCTTCGCCGCCACCGGCTCGACGCTGGTGCTGCACCTGGCCATCACCCGCACCCGGGAGCTCGTGCGACGGCTGATCCCGTTCTACGGCGCCGACTGCCCCGCCGCCGTCGTCTCCCGGGCGACCCAGGCCGACGAGCTGGTGCTGCGCGATACCCTCGCCGGCATCGCCGATCTCGTGGAGGCGGCGGGCCTGCGGCAGGCGGCGGTGATCATGGTCGGGCCGGCCCTGGCCGGTCCCGCGGCCGGGCCGGACCCGATCGAGTCGCACCTGTACTCGGCCGAGCGGTGCCGCGACCGGACCTGACCGCGACCCCGCTACAGATCGTCGTCGACGTCGGGGACGTCACTGGCCGGAAGGGTGTACACCTGCGAGAGCCGGCGACCCTTCGGGTCGTAGACGACGTACCGACCACCGGGTACTGGTCGGAAGACGTACTGCCCGCCCTCCTTCAGATGCAGGACCAGGGATCCGTCCTCGTGCAGCACCATGGTGCCCTCGCCGAAGGCCGCGTCGATGTTCTCCGTCCGGCCGACCGGTCGGCCGAACAGCTTGTCGTAATCGGCGTTCGGATCGATCGAGACCGGCAGATCGGTGCCCTTCTCCCGATCGCTGAGCTTGCTCTCCTGATCGCCGGGCTTGGGATGGTCCTTGTCCGCACCCCCGGGGTCCGGGCCCGATCCGGCCGATCCGGCACCGTCCGTCCAGCGAATCACCCGGTACTCCCGGCCCGCGCCCCGATCGTCGATCCACACATCGATGTCGACGTTCCCGAATGGTCCGAGCCGAAGCCCGAACACGTAGCCCTGCGCGGCAAACCACGCCGGGGTGTAGCGCTTGACCAGGAAGTCCGGCTCCCAGGTGCCGCCGACTCGGGGCTCGTACCGGGGATGCCGACGAAGCCAGGCCGCGTATTGCCCCTCGGTCAGCGTCGGTGCGGCCGGGAGCGGATTGGGGCCACCCGCCGGGGTCCGTTGGACGGGTGGCAGACCGGGCACGGAGGTACGAACGCCGGGCCGGCCGGCGCCGGTGAGCAAGGAGCGGACGGCCGCGTTGCCGGCCAGTCGTTGCAGCGCCGGAAGGGAATCGGCCCGGGTTCCGGGTCTCGCCACAGACCCGGGCGATGGCCCGACGTCCTCGGTGGAGTCGCCATGCTGCCGATGGACCCGCCGCGCGGTCATCGGCCGAGGACGGCGGTCGGCACCACACAGCGGACCCTCATGCGCACCCCGCAATCACCGACCGGCCCACCGCATCAGCGAAGTGGTCCCGGCTTCAGTGTCGACCTCGCGGGGCCGGTGGTCGCCGCCCAAAGGGCAGACCTTCGGGCAATCGAACGCTTCCGTCCTGGTGGGCGGGCTGGACGCCGAGCAATCAGCGCAGCACCAGCATCAGCGCCAGCCCCCCGAACAGCACCGCGGCCAACGCCGCGACCGCGGTGGCCGACCCACCGGCCGGCAGTTCGGGGTCGCGGTCGGCGCGGGTCAACCGGCGATGCGACCGGCGGTAGCGACCCGCGGCCAGCAACCAGGCGACGGCCGGCACGGCCAACCCGACCACCGCGAGCAGGACCGTCGCGGTGTCCGACTCGAAGGCCAGCAACTTGATCACGACCGCCATCGCCGCGGCCAGGGCCAAACACGTGCGCCGCCAGGCCAGCAGCGTCCGTTCCGGCTGCAGGCCCCGGTCGAACAGCTCGGGCGTGCTCATCGGCGCACCGACCACCCGGGCCCGGTCACAGGACGAAGATCCCGACCGCCAACAGGATCACGACCAGCAGGAAGACCACGGTCATCCCGGTGGCCAGCCCGGCGCCGTGCATCGGCGTGCCCTCCCGCAGGGAACGTTCGGTCCGCATCCACCCCAGCCAGCCGGAGACGGCCGCGGCGATGCCCAGACCCACCAGCGCGATGGCGGCGACCGTGCCCAGCTCGTCGGGGACCTGCAGGTGGAAGGCGTGGACCGCGATGCCGCCGGCGATCAGCGCCAGCGAAGTCCGGATCCAGGCCAGAAAGGTTC
Organism: Nakamurella multipartita DSM 44233; assembly: GCF_000024365.1. NCBI lineage: Bacteria > Bacillati > Actinomycetota > Actinomycetes > Nakamurellales > Nakamurellaceae > Nakamurella > Nakamurella multipartita. Next base: position 170,269 of record NC_013235.1, on the reverse strand, counting down.
GTTCGTTGGCCAGGCTGAACCGGGGGTCGGGATCGGCGCCCCGGCCGTAGACCCAGTTCGGGAAACGCTTACCCGCCATGGCCGCTCGCGTCCAACCGGGTGACGGGCGCGTCGGTCTCGGCCGGCACCCACCGCGGCGTCCACACCTGACCGGCCGGGGTGCGCCGGGTCCCGCCGGCCCCGATCAGCAGCAGGCACTTCATGTCGACGGTGGCCGGGTCGAGTTCGGCCAGCGTCGTGCAGCGCAGCGATTCGGCGTCCCGGCCGACGTCACGGCCGACGACCACCACGGTGTCGGGTTCGCGTTCCTGCCGCAGCACGGCCAGCGCGTCGGCCAGTTGCCGGGTGCGGCCGCGCGAGGCGGGGTTGTAGATGGCCAGCGCCAGGTCGGCGCGGGCGATGTGCCGGAGCCGGTCCTCGATCACCGACCAGGGCTTGAGCCGGTCGGACAGCGAGACGACGGCGTAGTCCGCGCCCAACGGCGCGCCCGCCCGGGCCGCGACTGCTTGGGCCGCGGTGACGCCGGGCAGCACCCGGATCGGCACCGCCCGGTACTGCGGGTCCTCGGCGGCCTCGAACACCGCCGCCGCCATCCCGAACACCCCGGCGTCACCACCGGACACGACCGCCACCCGCTCGCCGGCGGCCGCCAGGGTCAACGCGAGCCGGGCCCGGTCCAGCTCGACGGTGTTGCCGGACGCGTGTCGCTGCAACCCTTCTCGCTGGGCCACCCGGTTGACGTAAGGGGCGTACCCGACGACGTGATCGACCCCGGCCAGCGCGGCGGTCACCTCGGGGGTGACCCAGCCCTGCGGCCCCGGCCCCAACCCGACCACCAGCAGCTCGGCCGCCGCATCGGTGACGGGCCGGACCGGCGCGACCCGGTCCCGGCCGTCCCCGGGCACGATGATGATCGAGAAGTACGGCACCGTCGCCGGATCCACGTCCTTGACCGGGATCAGTGCCTGGCCGCGGGTCGACGCGCGCTCCACGTACAGGGCCTCGTCCAGCCGGCCGGCCTGCCGCAGCGCCTCGCGCACGGCCGGAAAGGTCCGGCCCAGCTTCATGATCGCCGCGCCCTGGGTGTCGGCCAGCCGCCGGGCCAGCTCCGGCACCGGCAGGGTGCCGGGCAGGATGGTCAGCACGTCCTGCTGCCGGACCAGCGGCATCGCCGCCGCCGCGGTCGCCGCGGCCACCGAGGTCACCCCGGGTACCACCTGGGTCGGGAACCGGGGGCTGAGCCGATCGTGCAGGTACATGAACGAGCCGTAGAACATCGGGTCGCCCTCGCACAGCACGACCACGGTGCGGCCGGCGGCCAGATGCTCGCCCAAACGCTGCGCCGACTCGTCGTAGAAGTCGTCGACGGCCCCGCGATAGCCGAGGGGGTGGCTGCTCGGTCCGGTCGTCACCGGGTAGACCAGCGGCTCCTCGATGACGCCGGGCGGCAGCAGGTCCACGGCGATGGATCGCGCGATCGAGCGGCCGTGGGTGCCCGAGTGGTAGGCGATGACGTCCGCCGAGCCGATCAACCGGGTCGCCTTGACCGTCATCAGCTCCGGATCGCCCGGGCCGAGGCCGACCCCGTACAACCGGCCGGGCGCCGTCACGACGGTCCTCCGGCCAGCGCGTTGACGGCCGACGCGGCGATGGCCGCGCCCCCGCGCCGGCCGGTCACCACCAGGTAGGGAATGCCCGCCTCGTGCTCGATCAGTGCCTGCTTGGATTCGGCCGAGCCGACGAAGCCGACCGGCACGCCGATGATCGCGGCCGGCCGCGGGCCGCCCTCGCAGATCCACTCCAGCAGGTGGAACAGGGCCGTCGGCGCGTTCCCGATGGCCACGACCGCCCCCTCGAGCTCGTCGCCCCACAACGAGACCGCCGCAGCCGACCGGGTCGTGCCCCAGGCGGCGGCCAACTGCTCGACGCGGTGATCGCGCAGATGGCAGATCACCTCGTTGCCGGCCGGCAGCCGGGACCGGGTGATGCCAGCCGAAACCATCATCGAGTCCACGAACAGCGGTGCCCCGGCGAGCAGCGTGGCCCGGCCGGCGGAGACCAGATCTGGGTGGAAACGCATGTCTTGCACCAGGTCCGGCTGCCCACTGGCGTGCACCATGCGCACCGCCAGGTGGCGGGCGTCGGCCGGGATCCCGGACAGGTCGGTCTCGGCCCGCACGATCGCGAACGACTCCCGGTAGATCTCGGGGCCGTCCGCGCAGTAGGCGTAGCGGCGCAATGGTCGCGTGGTCATCGGGATGCTCCGGCTCGAGTGGCGGCCACCGCAGCGGCGGCATGGTCCAGCGGCTGGTCGTCCGCCGGGTCGGCGGGGCCCTGGATGTGGACCCGCCGGCGGTCGATGACGGCCAGTGTGTGGGCGACCGACGGCCGGCCACACGACCGGGCGCAGCCGGCCACATGCACCGGCCCCGCGGACACCGATCGGGTCGAGGCGGCGACCACCTGACGGGCCAATGCCTCGGTGTCCCCCGTGCCGCGGGCACAGCGCGGGGCCCCGGCGCAGGCGGTGACGCCGCGCCATGGCGATCCGCCGTCGGCGACCAGGCCGACGGCGATCAGCGTGTCGATCACCAGGGCGGCCGCCGCCGGGTCCAGGTCCGGCACGAGCACCCCCCGCCACGGGGTCACCACCAGCTCGCCGCCGTTCGCGGCATCCGCCAGCGCACCGGCCTGGGCCGGGGTGAGCCGGCCCAGCGGGGCCAGCACGGACACCGTCGCCCGGCCGTCGGCCTGGGCCAGCGCCCCCAGGGGAGCCGGAGCGCCCGGACCCAGCCGGGCGGCGGGCGTCACTTCGGGCCCGGCCAGCAGCTCGGCCCCACCCCGCGGCAGTTCCCGGACGTGCCAGGCGGGCCGCCCGGTGGCGCACTGCCGGACGAACCGATGGGCCAGCTCGATCAGGGTCGGCACCACCTCGGGCAGCGGCACCCGCGGACCGGAAAGGCCGCCCACCCAGATGCGGGCGTGGGTCGCGTCGAGCGCCTGCGCGGACAGGTCGGCGTCGACCCCGATGTCGCCGCGCCCGTCGTCGAGCCCGAACCGGAACGGCCCGGGGAGCGCGGCCAGCTCGGGCGCCGCGCACAGCGCCGCATCCAGCTCATCGATCAGCGGCCGCAGGTCGGCGTGACCACCGATCAGGCCAGTGAGCGGTGAGCAGGCGATGCTGCGCACCCGATCATGCGTGGGGTGCGGCAGCAATCCGGCCGTGGCCAACGCGTCGACCAGACCGGGCGCCACGGTGTCATCGGCCGTCGTCGCCACGGCCCGCAGCTGCAGGTTGGCCCGGGAGGTCAGCCCGACGTCCCCGTCGGCGTACTCGGTCGACGCCTGGCTCAAGGCCCGCAGCGCGGCGGCCCCGATCCGGCCACCGGGGATGCGGATCCGCAGCAGCGCCCCGTCCTGCGCCGCGTGCGGCCGGAGCACCCCGGGGCAGCGGTCGGGATCGGCACGACTGGTCATCGGGCCATGGTGTCATGCGGCCGGCCCCGCTCCGGCCGGGCGAGCCGGTCACCTTCCGGTCGCAGTCCCGGTCACCGCGTCGACCAGCGACCACGCCACGTCGACGACGCCGGCGCGCAGCCGGAGGAACCCGGGGCTCAGCCCGCTCTCCGCGGCCAGGATCGCGGTCGCGGTGGCGGTGGACTGGTCACGCAGAGCGTCGTCGTCGGCGGTGTCGGAGGTCTGCAGGATGGCCACGAAGTACCGATCGGTCCAGCCGACCGAGTGAATCTGCAGCGGCGGCCCCGCTCCGATGTCGGTCCAGCCCTGCTTCGACCCGTGGTCGCCGGGCAGCGCGTTCAGGCCGAAGTCCTGGTCGAAGCCGTCCGCGCCGACCGGCTGGACGTGGGCCATCGCGTCCATCAGCAGCGGGGCGACCAGCGGATCGTTCGCCATCCGGTACAGGAAGGTCGCCTCGTCGTCGGCGGTGATCAACTCCCACCCCCAGTCCTGCGAATCGGTTCTCGGACCGTTCTCGGTGTCGCTCAGCCCGTACCGTGCGGCCATCGCCGGCACGATCGCCGTCGACCACAGGGCGGACTGAATGGCGTCGTCCGACTCGACGATCATCGTGCGGAGTCGGGCGGACAGGGCCGGGTCCGGGTGGCCGGCATTCTGGACCTCGTAGTAGGCCACCGTGAACAGCTTGACGATGGATTCGGAGATGTACTGGTCCCGGCCGCCGGCGCTGGCCACCATCGCTCCGGTCGCCCGGTCGACCACCGCGACGCTCTGCTCGATCCCCTGTTCGGACGCCTGCATGACCTCGTCATCCACCACCTGCTGCAGGTCCGGTAGGCCGGCGGCGGCGGGCGGCGCGGTCGGCCCCGCGGTGAGCCCCAGCGCCACGGTCGTGGCCGCGACCAGCAGGACGGCGCACCGGCGGGTGCGACGTCCACGGCTTGGACCGCTGCGCGGGCTCATCGGTCCGACCCTGTCACGACCGCAGGGCGGGCGGAAATCCACCCGGTCAGCGACTCACCGACGCCAGCCCGGTCGCCGGCAACCGGCTGCGGAACACGTGCCGGCTCGGCGACTCTCGGCCCTGACGCCGAATCGGTTGCCGCCTGGCTACTCTGAGCCGGTGGAGCCGACCTCGCACGTCTCGGTGGATGTGCTGGTCCTGCGCTACGACCGGGCGCTCCGCCAGTTGCGGCTGGGGCTGCACGAGCGCACTCTCGAGCCGTTCGCCGGGTGGCCGGCCCTGCCCGGGGTGTTGCTGCTGCGCGGTGAGCGGATCCGGGACGCGGCCGCCCGGGCGTTGGCCAAGGTGCAGCTGACGGCCCGCGGATCCGGCCAGCTGATCACCTTCGACGAGCCGAGCCGCGATCCCCGCGGCCCCACCCTGTCCGTGGCCACCTGGGCGGTCACCGACGACATCGGCACCGCCCGGTGGTCCGGGTGGGACGAGCGACCACCGCTGGCCTTCGACCACGACCGGATCGTGACCGACTGCCGCCCCCTGCTGGCCGGAATGCTCTGGCGGGACCCCTCGTTCACCCGCCTGCTCACCGGCGCCGAGTTCCCCGTCACCGACGCCCTCGCCCTGCACCAGGCCCTGACCGGCGCCGCCCCCGACCGCGGCAATCTCAACCGCACCCTCGCCACCATCCCCGGCCTGCACCGCACCGACCGGCAGGCCTCCACCGGCCGCGGCCGCCCCAGCACCATCTGGGCCTGGTCCCCCTCCCCCACCCCCTGACCCCGGCCCCCACCCCCCTGCCCGCGCGGATCATCTACGCCGGCGCGGATCAACTCGCACCCGATGTGACTGGTGGGGCCCAAGTCAACGACTTCATCCGCGCGGGGGCACCCCCGCGGGGCGGGCCACCCCCGCGGGCCCGGCTCGATCAGGCGACCTTGCGGTCCGCCCGGCCGGGCCCGAACGCCAGCACCTGGGCCGGGGCGCCCAGCGCCCGCTCCAGGGTGACGACCGCGTCCCGGCTGTCGCGCAGCTCCCGGCCGGTGCCGCTCGCCCGGTGCATCAGGTCGGTCAGCTCCTGCTGGTGGGCCAGGTCGCCGAACGCGCCGACCGGCAGCCGATCGGTCAGCCCGCGCGGCGTCTCGTACGCCCCGACCGCGCGGACGGCCGGCGTCCCCGGGTCGTCCACGACGTCCAGGTGCGAGACCGCGAGCCCGTCCACCCCGCCGATCGCCTCGACCGCGTAGCGCAGCGCGACGAGGTCGAGATGCCCGGCCCGCCAACCACCCTGGTAGATGCCGCTGCCGTTGAACGGTTCGGCAACGGCCAGCAACGCCGGATCCTCGGTGGGCAGCGGGCCGGCGCCGTGCCGGGTCGTGTACGCCCGGGTCAGGCCGAGCACGTACCCACGCGGCAAGCCGGCCTCGGCGAGCAACGCCTGCGCGTTCGCCGGTGTGGTGGTGCTCCAGGTGGTGTGTGGGTGAAAGCCGCGCCACTCGTCCAGCAGCACCCCCTGGGCCCCCTCGAAGACCAGCCGGCCCCGGCTCGCCAGCTCGTTCAGATGGCCGGCCGGCGCGATCCGCACGGCCCCGACGAACGCGGTCAGCAGGTCGGCCATCGCCTCGACACCGTCGTGGCCGTGGGCACCTGCGGCCAGCAGCGGTTCGTAGAAGCGGACCAGCTCGTCCAGCCGGCGGCGCAGCGTCACCGGTTCCAGGCAATCCCGCACCCGCAGCGCCCGACCCGTCGCCGTCGCGGGTGCGACCAGGTTCTCCACCCGCTCCCCGGCCTGCGCCCGGCGGGTGGTGGCCAGGTCGTACCAGACGGTTTCGCCGATGCCCAGTCCGGTCGACCCGTGCCGGCCGGCACCGCGGGCGTCCTCCCGGGTCCGGTTGGCGGCCACGTGCACCGGGGTGGTGATCAGCGCGTCCGGGTCGACCGTGATCAGGCTCAGCGGATCGGGCACCCCGAGCGCGGCCAGTTCCTCGGCCTCCCCGGCCAGGCCGATCGGCTCCACCAGAGCGAACCGGCTCAGCAAGGTCGGCACCCCGGCCAAGGTGCCCGAGCCGAACTGGCGAAACGTGTGGTGCCGCCCGTCGACGACGACGTTGTGGGCCGCCTGCGCGCCCCCGTTGAAGCGGACGACGCCGGCGACATTGCCGGCCGAGCAAAGGAAATCGACCGTCGCGCCCTTGGCCTCGTCGCCGAAGCCGAGCCCGACCACGATGACGGACTGATCGTCGGGGATCATCGCAGGTCGTCCGCAACGTCCAGGCCGCCGGGCAGCGCCGCCGGGGTGTCCACCGTCCGGGCGCCCAGGGTGGCCAGCGCCTGGCCGACCGTCGCACCGTGCGGGCTGCCGACGTCGGCCAGGTCGGCCAGCCCCTCGCCGAGGTCGATCGAGTCCTCCAGCAGGCCGACGGTCAGCGCGATCAGCTCGCACACCGCCTCCGGCTCCTCCAACCGGAGCAGCCGCTCCCCCAGCAGGTTTCGCCAGTGCTCGTTGACCTGCCGGTCGTCGTAGTAGGCGGTCTGCCGGGGCAGCACGAAGAACGTCTCCCACCGCTGCTGCGCCTCGCGGTAGATCGCCTCGGTGCTCAGATCCTCGCCGACCTGGTCGCCGATCACCCGGCGGATGTACTCGGCGCGCAGTCCCCGCTTGTTCATCTCGTCGCCGATCAGGAACAGGTAGCCCTTGCGGCCCCGCTTGTCCCAGGCGTCGGTGGCGGTGTGCCGGGCGATGAAATAGGTGGCCAGTTCGTACGACTCGCTCTTCTGGCCGCCGCCGCCGCCCTCCAGGAACATGGTGCGCAGCTGCTCGTCCATCCGGTTGTCCGACTCGAACTGGCCGACCTGCAGAGGCACCCGATCGCAGTCGGCGTCGCCGATGCCACCGAACATGATCTGCGGATCCTGCACATATCCCTTGCGCTGCAACAGACCCAGCAGCTCGGCCAGCCGGCGCTGCATGATCTGCGGCACCACGCCCATCGAACCGGTCACGTCGAACAGCACGACGATCGGGGTCGAGTTCGGGTGGTCGGCGCCGTCCCGGGCTTCGCGGACGGTCACGCCGTGGGGGTCGAGTTCGGGGGCGGCCTTCCATTGCCGGGCCGGCCGGTGGCGCATCTGCGCGCTGTAGGCGAAGTCGGCCTTGCCGGTGGCCCGGCGGAAGGTGGCGGCGGCGCGGTAGGCGTTGTCGTCCCAGGCTCCGTGTCCCATGATGAGATCCTTTCGGTGAGGCGCGGTTTCAAACCGCAGTGGTCGGTACGGTGAACGGTCGGAAGTGGCGCGGGCCGTAGAGCCGGCCGATCAACTCGTCGTATTCCTCGAGCAGGGCGGCGGCCGTGGGCCGCATCCGCGGGTTGTCCTGCCGGCACAGGCGGGCGTAGGCCCGTTGGGCGTCCTCGGTCGGGGCCAGCAGGTCGAGCATCAGGGTGTGCAGCTGGTGGATGTCGGCCTTGCCGTCGACCGGCCGTCCGGCCAGGGCCTCCGGCGGGTACTGGCCCGACTTGGTCAGCGCGGGCAGCGGCCGCCCGACCGGCGTGGCGAATGACCAGCCGGCCAGGACCACCCCGTGCTCGTCCGGCTGGATCAGCACGTTGTCGGCCACGATCGCGCCGTGCACGACGCCGGCCAGGTGGGCGCCGGCCACCGCGCGCAGCAGCCGCCGGTACATCCAGGCCCAGTCCCGGCCGTCCAGGCCCTCCGGGAAGGCCCGACGCACCTGGGCCAGGGTGACGAAGCCGGTCAGTTCCGCGAAGACGTTGACCTGCCGCGGCGGTCCGCTCGGGTCACCCAGCGCGGCGACATCGACCAGCCGCGGGTAGTACGGCCGCAACCACTCCTGGTCGCGCAGCATCTCGCCCAGCGCCCGGTAGGCCCGGCGTTCGCCGTCCAGCAACGGGTTCGACGCCGACCGGCGGGCGATCTTGAGCACCACGCCGCCGCCGCGGTACACGCTGGCGACGCTGCCCTGGGCGATCAGCTCGTCGACGACGTAGGAATCGACCCGGCCGGTGATGACGACCGGGCCCGCCGTGGCGGCGGGCGCCGCCACGGCCTGCCAGTCCCGGTAGAGCTGCTCCAGCCGGGCGAACGCGGTGGCCTCGCCGGCCCGGTCCGGGTGGACCAGGAACGCGATGCGACGAAACGTCCGCCGGGCGGCCCGCCGGGTCGCGTCATCGATACCGGCCGGTCCGAACACATCCTCGGGGCGGGTGGCCCCCAGGACCGCGGCCCGGGCTTCCTCTGTCGTGGTCATATTTCTAGTCTGCACGACTAAATTAGAAAGCGCAAGTCTGCGCCAAGCGACGGACGCCTCCACCCGTCGACTTGCCTCATCCGCACGCCTGGAGCCGACGCAGCGGTGCGTCTGTGGCAAGTCGGCGCGCGGGGGGCGCGCGGCGGGGCGAGGGGGTGGGGGGACAGCCGCGCCTTGGACGAACCGGGACACGCGCAGGCCGGAGGGTGAAGCCGGACCGGCGGCTGCCAGAGTGGAGGCATGCCTCGCCTCGCCCTGCTGTCCACGTCCGACACCGACCTGCTCTCGGCGCGCGCGTCGGGCGCCGACTGGGCGCTGGCCAACCCGGCCCGGCTGGACGTGGCCGCCGACCTCCCGGCGCTGCTGGACGACGTGGACCTGGTGATCGTGCGGATCCTGGGCACCGCCCGCAGCTGGCAGGACGGCCTGGACGCGTTGACCGCCCGCGGCCTGCCGACGGTCGTGCTGGGCGGGGAGCAGGTGCCCGACGCCGAGCTGATGCGGCTGAGCACCGTGCCGATCGGCATCGCCGCGCAGGCGCACCAGTACCTCACCGAAGGCGGCGCGGCCAACCTGCGGCAGCTGCATGCGTTCGCCAGCGACACCGTCCTGCTGACCGGCGAGGGATTCGACCCGCCGGTCACCATCCCCGGCTGGGGATACCTGGACCGCGCGGACGTCGCCGATCAGAGCAGGAAATCGCGGGTCGGCATCCTGATCTACCGCGCCCACCACACCTCCGGCAACACCGCCTTCGTGCACGCGCTGGCCGACGCCGTCGACGCCACCGGGGACGCGGTCGGGGTGCCGATGTTCTGCTCGTCGCTGCGCACCGCCCCGCCGGACCTGCTGGCGGCGTTGGGCACCCTGGACGCGCTGGTCGTCACGGTGCTCGCGGCCGGGGGTACCACCCCGGCGACCGCGTCCGCCGGCGGCGACGACGACGGCTGGGACGTCAGTGCGCTGGCCGCCCTGGACATCCCGATCCTGCAGGGGTTGTGCCTGACCTGGTCACGGGAGGCCTGGGCCGGTTCCGACGACGGGCTGTCCCCGCTGGACGTGGCCACCCAGGTCGCGGTCCCCGAGTTCGACGGCCGGATCATCACCGTCCCCTTCTCGTTCAAGGAGACCGACCCGTCCGACGACGCCGGCCTGCCGCGCTACGTCGCCGACCCGGAACGCTGCGCCCGGGTCGCCGCCATCGCCGCGGCCCACGCCCGGCTCCGGCACACCCCGGCCGCCGACCGCCGGGTGGGCCTGGTGCTGTCGGCCTATCCGACCAAGCATTCCCGGATCGGCAACGCCGTCGGCCTGGACACCCCGGTGTCCGCGATCCGCCTGCTGCGCGCCATGCGGGACGCCGGCTACCAGGTCGGCGACCTGCCCGGCCTGGGCATCCTGGACCCGGTGGAGGGCGAGGAGCCGGACACCACCGCCGGCAACACGCTGATCCACGCGCTGATCGCGGCCGGCGGGCAGGACGAGGAATGGCTGACCAGCGAACAGCTCTCGGGCAATCCGGTGCGGATCTCGGCGGCCCGCTACCGGGAGTGGTTCGCCGCCTTCCCGGACGAGCTGCAGGAGGCGGTCGTCCAGGCGTGGGGGCCGCCGCCCGGGGAGCTGTTCCTGGACCGGTCGGCCGACCCCGAGGGTGAGATCGTGCTGGCCACCCTGCAGGCCGGCAACGTCGTCATCCTGGTCCAACCGCCCCGCGGGTTCGGCGAGAACCCGATCGCTATCTACCACGATCCCGATCTGCCGCCGTCGCACCACTACCTGGCCTGCTACCGCTGGCTGGAGCACGAGTTCGGCGCGCACGCACTGGTGCACCTTGGCAAGCACGGCAACCTGGAGTGGCTGCCGGGCAAGAACGTCGGCATGGCCGCCACCTGCGGGACGGACGCCGCCCTGGGCTCGGTCCCGCTGATCTATCCCTTCCTGGTCAACGACCCCGGCGAGGGCACCCAGGCCAAGCGGCGGGCCCACGCGGTCATCGTCGACCACCTCATCCCGCCGATGGCCCGGGCCGAGTCGTACGGCGACATCGCCCGGCTGGAGCAACTTCTCGACGAACATTCGACGATCGCGGCGATGGATCCGGCCAAGCTGCCGGCCATCCGGGCGCAGATCTGGACGCTGATCCAGGCGGCCAAGATGGACCACGACCTGGGCCTGGCCGACCGGCCGCAGGACGCCGAGTTCGACGACTTCATCATGCATGTCGACGGCTGGCTGTGTGAGATCAAGGACGCGCAGATCCGGGACGGACTGCACGTGCTGGGCCAGGCGCCGGCCGGCTCCCAGCGCGTCGATCTGGTGCTGGCCATGCTGCGCGCCGCCCAGGTGTGGGGCGGCCGGTCCAACGCGCTGCCCGGCCTGCGGTCGGCCCTGGGCCTCAAGGACGACGCCGACCTGGGCACCGTGGATGCGATCGAGGCCCAGGCCCGCGCGCTGGTGCAGGCCGCCGACGCCGCCGGGTGGGCGGTCGAGGCCATCCCCATGGTGGTCGAAAGCCAACTGGGACAGGCCGATCCGGCGATAGGCCGGATCCTGGAGTTCGCGGCCACCGAGATCGTGCCCCGGCTGGCGGCCACCACCGACGAGCTGACCTCGGTGCTGCACGCCCTGGACGGCGGCTTCATTCCGGCCGGCCCGTCCGGCTCGCCGCTGCGCGGGCTGATCAACGTGCTGCCCACCGGCCGCAACTTCTACTCCGTCGACCCCAAGGCGGTGCCGTCCCGGCTGGCTTATGACACCGGCGTGGCGATGGCCGATTCGTTGGTCGCCCGCTACCGCGCCGACACCGGGGAATTCCCCCGCTCGGTCGGGCTGTCGGTCTGGGGCACCTCGGCGATGCGCACCGCCGGCGACGACATCGCCGAGGTCCTCGCCCTGATCGGGGTGGCCCCGGTCTGGGACGAGGCGTCCCGCCGGATCGCCGATCTGCAGGTCATCCCGGCGGCCGAGCTCGGCCGGCCCCGGATCGACGTCACGGTCAGGATTTCCGGGTTCTTCCGGGACGCCTTCCCGCACGTGGTGACCATGCTCGACGACGCCATGCGGTTGGTCGCCGCCCTGGACGAGCCAGACGAGATCAACTACGTGCGCGCGCACACCCGGGCCGACCTGGCCGAGCACGGTGACGAACGGCGGGCCACCACCCGGATCTTCGGTTCCGCCCCCGGCGCCTACGGAGCCGGGCTGCTGCCGCTGATGGAGTCCGGGAACTGGCGCGACGACGCCGATCTGGCCCAGGTGTACACGGCGTGGGGCGGTTTCGCCTACGGCCGCGGCCTGGACGGGGCCGCCGCCACCGAGGACATGCAGATCAACTACCGGCGGATCGCGGTGGCGGCCAAGAACACCGACACCCGCGAGCACGACATCGCCGACTCCGACGACTACTTCCAGTACCACGGCGGCATGGTCGCCACGGTCCGGGCCCTGACCGGGCAGGCACCACGCGCCTACATCGGCGACTCGACCAACCCGGACGCCGTGCGGACCCGGTCGCTGACCGAGGAGACGGCCCGGGTGTTCCGGGCCCGCGTGGTCAACCCCCGCTGGATCGCGGCGATGCGCCGGCACGGCTACAAGGGCGCCTTCGAGATGGCCGCCACGGTCGATTACCTGTTCGGCTACGACGCCACCGCCGGCGTCGTCGCCGACTGGATGTATGAGTCGCTGGCCCAGACCTACGTGCTGGACGAGCAGAACCAGGCGTTCCTCAAGCACGCCAACCCGTGGGCGTTGCGGGGCATCGTCGAACGCCTCACCGAGGCCTCCGACCGGGGCCTGTGGGCCGAACCGGACCCCGATCTGCTGGCCGAACTCGCGCAGGTCTACCTGGACGTGGAGGGCGACCTGGAGGACAGCTGACCCGAGCCGACGGTGACGAGTCCCCGGGGTTTTCACCGTTATCAAGCACGTGGTGATCACCCCACTCGCCGTGCGGCCGTGGGGTGACCCGCGCGGGGAGCCGATTCGACCTCCCCGTACTTCGCGCCTCATTTGCGCGGTTGGCGCCGGCAAAGGTCGGCGCGACCTGCGGATTCGTGGCGCGAAGCGGAGCCCCCGCCGGCCGGTGAGCGACGGACCTCAGCCGACGGAGACGTCGGCCTCGTGCAGGGCGCGGACCAACGGGGTGAGTTCGGGGACGCCGGCCGCCTCGGCCAGGGCCTGCCGGAGCACGTCGTCGTGCACGGGTCGGGCCTGGTCGAGCAGATCCCGCCCGGCCGCGGTGAGTTCGGTGTAGATGCCGCGACGGTCGTCGGCGCACAGGATCCGGGTGAGCAGGCCGCGGTCCTCGAGCCGGTTGACCAGCCGGGTGGTCGCGGACGGGGACAGGGCGGCCGCCCGGCTCAGCTGCTGCATCCGCATGTGCCAGCCGTCCTGCCGGCTCAGCGCGTCCAGCACGGTGTACTCCACGACGGACAGGTCCGCGGCGGCGCCGAGGGCCCGCTCCAGCCGGGACTCGATCAGGCCGTGCAGGGAGGCCAGGGTGCGCCAGCCCTGGGCGCGCACCTGGACGGCGTCGTCGCCGATGCCCATCGAGACCCACCTCACCCTAATAGTTGCTTGCGCGGGGTATCCGCGCGTGCAAGAGTCGATATAACGCGTTTGCAACTACCAGCGTACGCGTTCCATCTACTCACACGAAAGAGGTTCGCGATGCCTGCGGGACTCATCGCCCTCGCGCTCGGCGGCTTCGGGATCGGCCTGACCGAATTCACCATCATGGGTCTGCTGCCCGAGGTCGCGGCCGACTTCGGCGTCAGCGAGGCGGCGGCGGGCTGGCTCATCACCGGGTACGCCCTGGCGGTGATCGTCGGGGCGCTCGGGCTGACCGCCGCGACCACCCGGCTGCCTCGCAAACGGGTGCTGCTCGGACTGCTCGTGCTGTTCGTCATCGGCAACGCCATCAGTGCGCTGGCCCCCACCTACTCGGTGATGATGGCCGGCCGGATCGTCGCGGCGCTGTGCCACGGCGCCTTCTTCGGCATCGGCGCGGTCGTCGCGGCCGATCTGGTTGCCCCCGCCCGCAAGGCCGGGGCGGTGGCCATCATGTTCACCGGGCTGACCGCGGCGAACGTTCTCGGCGTCCCCCTGGGCACCTTCATCGGCCAGCAGTTCGGCTGGCGGGCCACGTTCTGGTCGATCACCGTCATCGGCCTGGTCGCCTTCGTCGGCGTGCTCGCCCTGGTACCGCAGGATCGCGGCCGGCACGTGCCTACCCGCCTGCGGGACGAGGTCGGCGCGCTGCGCGACCGGCAGGTGTGGCTGTCGATGGCGGTGACCGTGCTCGGCTTCGGCGGCATGTTCGGGGCGTTCACCTACATCGCCTACACGCTCACCGAGGTGACCGGGTTCGCGTCGTCGACGGTGCCGTGGCTGCTGGTGCTGTTCGGGGCCGGCCTGCTCGTCGGCAATGTGCTGGGCGGCCGGTTCGCCGACCGCGCGCTGGACCGCAGCCTGATCGTCATCCTCGCCGGGCTGGTGCTGGTCCTGGTCGGGTTCGCGCTGGCCGCGACGAGCCCGTGGGGCACCGTGGTGATGATCTTCCTGATGGGCGGGTTCGGCTTCGCCACCGTGCCCGGCCTGCAGACCCGCGTGATGACCTACGCCGCGCAGGCACCGTCGCTGGCCTCGGCCGGCAACATCGCCGCGTTCAACCTCGGCAACGCCCTGGGTGCGCTGGCCGGCGGCCTGACCATCGGAGCCGGACTGGGCTACACCTCACCGATCTGGGCCGGCGCCGCGATCACCGCGGCCGCGCTGGTGGTGATGGTGGTCGCCGCCCGGACCGCGCCCCGACCGGTGCCGGCGCTCACCGCGCCGGCACCCGTCCCCGCCGCGACGGCGCCGGTCGGGACCGAGGACCGCAGCAGGTAGGTGTCCATGATCCAGCCGTGCCGGGCCCGCAACCGGGCCCGCACGGCGACGATCTCGTCGATCACCTCGTCCAGGGGGCCCCGGATCAGGGTCTGCCGGGGATCGCCCAGGTAGGCGCCCCACAGGATCTCCAGGCCCCGACCGGTGCAGGTGCGGCACTCCAGATCGCCGTCGAGCATCACCACCACGGTGGGCGCTCCCCCGGCGATCGCCTCGGCCAGGCGGCGACCGGTGGTGATCACCACCGGTTCGCCGATGCCGTGCAACACCACCCCGTGCGCGGCCGCCAGGGCCTGCACCGCGCTGATCCCCGGGCGGACGTGCACGGCCAGCGGCACGATCCCCCGCTCGCGAATTCCGTCGACGATCCGGATGGTGCTGTCGTACAGCGCCGGATCGCCCCAAACGAGGATGCCCGCGCAGCCGTCGGGCGCGACGTGGTCCAGCAGCGCCTGCTCGTAGGCCAGCACCCGGCGCTGGTGCCAGTCACGCACCGCACCCTGATAGTCCGGACTCTGCCGGTCGCGCCGCGGGTCCGGGATCGGGACGACCCGAAGGTCGGGCCGGCCGTGCCGGGCCATCATCTGCGCCCGCAGATCGACCAGATCCCTGGTGGTCTCGCCCTTGTCGACCAGCAGGACGACGTCGACCCGGCCGAGAGCGGCCACCGCCTGCAGCGTCAACTGCTCGGGGTCGCCCATACCGATGCCGATGATCTCCAGGGTGCGCACCCGCCGATTGTGCCGGTGGCTACCATCGGCCCAACTCGGGGCAGGGAGAGGTGACGGGTGGACGGCAGCTCGAACAGTGACCGGGCGGCCGGCCCGCAGCTCAGGATCGGTTCGTTCGCCGATCCGGCCGGGGAGCTGGCCTCCCTGACCGGGATCATCCAGGGCCCGGACGGCTGCATGTGGTTCGCCTCGCCCGGCACGGACCGGGTGGGCCGGCTCGACCCGACGACCGGCGTGATCCGGACCTTCCTCGACCCGGCCGGCGAACTGCGCGGCCCGGCCAACCTCTTCCCCGGGGCCGACGGCCGGATCTGGTTCACCTGTCCCGGCGCCGACCGGATCGGCCGCATCGACCCGTCGGCCGCCGATCCGCAGGCCACGCTCACCGCGGTGAGCGCGCCCGGGATCGCCAATCCGGTCGCGATCAAGTCGGCCGCCGACGGCCGGATCTGGGTCAGCCTCCGCGCCGCCAGTGCCCTGGCCTCGATCGACCCCTTCGCCGACGACCCCGGCGGGTCGGTGCGGGTGATCACCCATCCATCGCTCGACCTGCCCGCCGCCATCTTCCCGGCGGCGGACGGCCGGCTGTGGTTCACCACCACCGGCCGGCCCGGGATCGGCTCGCTCGATCCCCTGGACCCCGACCCGGGCCGTTCGATCCGGATGTTCGCTCCGCCGGGCGAGCCGGCCCTGCGCGCCTGGGCGATGGATGAGGCGGGCCGGCTGTGGCTGACCACCCGCAACCCGGGTGGCATCGCCCGGTTCGATCCGGCGGACCCGTCGGGCACCTGGCGACATTTCACCGGGCCGGCGTTCGACGCCCCCGACGGCAACACCCTGGGCCCGGACGGCGCCATCTGGCTGGTGGACACGGGCCGGAACGCCCTGCTCCGGGTGGACCCCGAGTCCGGAACCGTCGAAGATCACCATTCGCCGAGCATCGCCGCCCCGTTCGACCTCAAACCGGGTCCGGGCGCCTCGCTCTGGTTCACCAACCGGGGTGCGCCCACCCTCGGGCGACTGGAGTTCGTCGCCGGACCGTGATCACCCGGTGGGATGATGGTCCGGTGACGACCGGCCGGCAGTCCCCCGTGCGCTGGGCGCTGCTGCTGGCCGTCATCGCCGGGATCTTCGCGATGCACGTGCTGACTCCCGGCGACGGGCCCGGGCACGGCAGCCTGCCGACGGCCGCCGGGACCCACCACGGCATGACGGCCGACCCGATGGCCGAGCCGGTGATGGCTCCCGAGGCGTTCGTGACGGCCTGGGTGGGTGCGGAACCGCCAAGCTCCGAGCACGGCGACATGGCCGGCTGCATCCTGTTCCTGGTCGTCGGTGGCGTGCTGCTCCTGCTGGCCGCGCTGGCCCGGCGCAACGCGACCGTCACCGCCCCCGGACCGGTCTCGGCCCGGCGGGCGCTGTTCGACATGCGGCGGCGAGGCCCGCCCCGCGGACGCCCTCGCCTCGCCCTCGGTGTGATTCGGGTATAGGCCGTCTCCGCCGTTCCGACCGGAACGGCCGCCGACGCTGCCTTTTTCCGCCCCGATCACCTCCAAGGAGTCTTTCCATGACCAAACGCGTTCTGGGCGCGGCGTTCGCGCTGGCCCTCACTCTCGGCCTGGCCGCCTGCGGGAGCAGTTCGACCGGCACCGCCACCAGAAGCACCGCCCCCAGCACCACATCCGAGACCGCCGCCACGGCCGCCGGCAACGGCAGCGCGGCCGTCGAATCCACCGAGCACAACGCCGTCGACGTCATGTTCGCGACGATGATGATCCCGCACCACGAGGGCGCCATCGAGATGTCCGAACTGGCGCTGGCGCAGGCGTCCACCCAACCGGTGAAGGACCTGGCCACCCAAATCAAGGCCGCCCAGGGACCGGAGATCGAGCAGATGCAGGGCTGGCTGGTCGCGTGGGATGCGACCATGCCCATGATGAGCACCGGAGCCGACGCGGACTCCGGCATGGGCGGTCACGACATGGGCTCGATGGGCGGACCGCAGGAAACCGCCGCGAGCCCCTCCGTCGACGATTTCGGCATGGGCCAGATGATGCAGATGAGCGACGCCGACATGGACGCGCTGCGCGCGGCCACCGGGGTCGAGTTCGACAAGCTCTTCCTGCAGCAGATGATCGCCCACCACCAGGGTGCGATCGAGATGGCCGAGGTGGAGATCGCCCGGGGCCAGAACCCGGCGACCCTGGCCCTGGCCGAGTCGATCAAGAGCGGGCAGACCACCGAGATCGCGCAGATGCAGCAGATGCTCGCTGCCTTGTAGCGGCCCCGAGCAGGCCGGACGGTGCCCGGAGGCGCCGTCCGGCCCTGGCGGGATCAGCGCGTCAACGCCAACAGCGCGTCGGTGTCCAGGTGCTCGGCCACCGCATCGGCCAGCCGGTCCAGCATGGCCTCGCGCCGGGCCCCGAAGCCGGGAGCTGCGGCGTCCGCGTGGAATCGTCCCTCGGTGGCCGTCCGCAGCCAGGCTCGACGGAAGTCGTCGTTCTCGAACGCACCGTGCCACATCGTGCCCCAGACCGAGCCGACCCGAACCCCGCCCAGGAAAGACTCGTCCCCGCCGCCCGGCGCGACAGTGGCCACCCCGTGGTGGATCTCGTACCCGCGGACCTGGTGCCCCTGCCAGTCGCCGGCCGGGGTGCCCAGCCTCTTGTCCGGGGCGAACGCGACGTCGACCGGCAGCAACCCCAGCCCGGACACCGGCCCGGCGCCGGACTCGACCGGGTCGTCGATGGTCCGGGCGAGCATCTGGAAGCCGCCGCAGATGCCCAACACGGGCGTGCCCCGCCCGGCCGCCTGCCGGACCGCGTCGGCCAGTCCGCTGGCGTGCAACCAGGTCAGGTCCGCCACGGTGGCGCGGGACCCGGGCAGGACCACCAGATCGGCGGCCCGGATCGTGCCGGGATCGGCGGTCATCGTCACCTCGACCCCGGGCTCGCAGGCGAGCGCGTCGAGGTCGGTGACGTTGGACAGCCGGGGGAAGCGGAGGGCGGCGACCCGCAGCCGCGGCTCGGGCCCACCGATCGGGGCACCCCACCGGCCGACCTGCAGCGTGTCCTCACCGTCCAGCCACACCTCGGTCAGCCAGGGCAGCACGCCGAGCACGGGCACCCCGGTCAGCTGGGCGATCCGGTCCAGGCCCGGCCGCAGCAGGTCGACGTCCCCGCGGAATTTGTTGATGATCAACCCCCGGATGAGCGCCTGGTCGGCCGCGTCGAGCAGGGCGACGGTGCCGTAGAGGCTGGCGAAGACGCCGCCCCGGTCGATGTCCCCGACCACCACCACGGGCAGGGAAAACTCCTGAGCCAGGCCCATGTTCACGTAGTCGCCGGCGCGCAGATTGATCTCGGTGGGCGACCCCGCGCCCTCGCAGACGATGACGTCGTAACGCCCGGCCAGCTCGCGGTAGGCGGCGAACGCTGCCTGGGCGAGATGTCTGCGGCCGGAAGCGAACTCACCGGATTCCAGCGTGCCGGCCGGGCGACCCCGGACCACGACGAAAGAACGCCGGTCCGAGCCGGGCTTGAGCAGCACGGGGTTCATCGCCGACTCGGGCACCGCGCCGGCCGCCTGGGCCTGCAGGTACTGCGCCCGGCCGATCTCGCTGCCGTCCGCGCAGACCATCGAGTTGTTCGACATGTTCTGCGCCTTGAAGGGCGCAACCCGCAGCCCCTGCCGGGCCAGGAACCGGCAGATGCCGGCCGTCACCAGCGACTTTCCGGCGTCCGAGGAGGTACCGGCGATGAGCAAGCCGCGGGCTTGAAGGTCACGAGCCAGCACCCGGACACCCTAGTCGTGCGACGGCACCGCCCGTCGGAAGGATGTCCAGGGTCGCCTCGCTCGGTAGCGTTCAACGCATGGCTATCAAACTGGAGAACGTTGCCATCGCGGTGCGCGACCTCGAGGCGACGATCGCCTTCTTCACCGACCTCGGCCTGACCGTGTTGGGGCGGGACACGGTCAGCGGGGAATGGACCGATACTGCGGTCGGCCTCGACGGTAACCACGCCAAGATCGCGATGCTGCAAACACCAGACGGGAATGGCCGTCTCGAGCTGTTCGAGTACATCCACCCCGACGCGATCGAAACCGAACCCACCCAACCCAACGAGATCGGCATGCACCGGGTCGCCTTCTCCGTGGACGACATCGACGAGGCGTTGGCGATCGCCGCGCGGCACGGCTGCCATCCGCTGCGCGGTGTGGCGACCTATGAGGACATCTACAAGCTGACTTATGTCCGCGGGCCCAGTGGCATCATCGTGATGTTCGCCCAGGAGCTGACGAGGGGCTGAGCAACGATCGCCCCTGGGAATTGCCGACGATCTCGATCAGACCGCAGGCGGACGATCCCGCCCGTCCAACGTGGCGGACGTCGACATCTCGGGCGGCCGACCCTGCCCGTTGAACTCGTTGTACGTGGCCCCGGCCGCGGCGATGCCCCTGGCCAAGGAGCCCGTTCGATGTCGCCAGAGGTACCACAGCAGCCCCACCACCAGCAGCAAGGCCGCGAGAACGATCAGTCCCGTCATCATCGAGCGGCTCCCCCCACGGTGCACAACCAGCCAGCTCAGCCTCCGCCGCCGGATCGCCCCGGTCAAGACGTGCGGTACGGATTGTCCTCCGACGGCCGGTCATGGCCGTCCCGGCTTCTGACGTGGCCGGAGGGACTTCCAGCATTGGGGGCGTGGACGCGAGCGGTCGGGTCATGCATCGGTGTTCGCACCCGCAGCCGCGTTCGACCGTCTTTCATCCGAGTCACCTGGGCGCGCCATGATTGAACCGCCCACCAGCGGGTGACCACTCAGGAGTGAAGCCCATGCGAGTTCTCATCTCCGGCGCCGGCATCGCCGGCCCGAGCCTGGCCTGGTGGCTGCAGCGATACGGATTCGCGTGCACCGTCGTCGAGCGGTCCCCCACCCTGCGCACCGAGGGTCAGAACGTCGATATTCGCGGCGCAGCCCGCGAGGTGGTTCGGCGGATGGGTCTGGACGACGAGGTGGCCGCGCGAAGCACCGGCGAGCAGGGCACCCGCTTCATCGACGGCGCCGGCCACTCGGTGGCCGAGTTCCCGGTGACGCATTCGGACACCGAGGGCGCCACCGCCGAGCGGGAGATCCTGCGCGGGCAACTGGCGTCTCTGCTGTACGAGCAGACCCGGGGCGCCGCGGACTACCGGTTCGGCCATCGCATCGCCGAGGTACGCGACGGCGAGCGGGAGGTGACCGTCTCCTTCGATCAGGGCGGGTCGGAGTCGTTCGACCTCGTCGTGCTCGCCGAGGGCGTCAATTCCAGGAGCCGGGACTCCATCGTCAATACGGCCATCACCGAACGATCGCTGGGCCTGACCATCGCCTACTACTCGGTCGAGCGCAGCGCCGCCGACGACGACTGGTGGCGCTGGTACAACGCGCTCGGTGGCCGCACGATCAGCCTGCGGCCGGACAACCTCGGGCGCATCCGGGTGTCCCTGTCGTTCCTGTCCGACGCCCGGGTCGACTCCGATCCGGACCTAGGGTCGCCGAAAGATGAACTGACCGAACGCTTCCGGGACGCCGGCGGGCCCGCCGGACGGGTCCTGGCCGGACTGGCCGACGCCGACGATCTGTACGTGGAGCGGCTGCGCCAGATCCGGGCCGACCGCTGGTCGAACGGACGGACCGTGCTGCTCGGCGACGCCGCCTGGTGCGCCACCCCGGTGAGCGGCATGGGGACCAGCCTGGCCGTCGTCGGCGCCTACGTGCTGGCCGGCGAGTTGGCCGCGCACGTGCATCATCAGGACGGTCTGGCCGCGTACGAACGGGTGATGCGCCCGTACGTCGACCAGGCCCAGGATCTGCCGCCGGGCACCCCACGACTGGCGCACCCCCGTTCGCGGCCCGGCCTGGCCGCCTTCCGCACGGCGCTGCGTCTGGCCGGCTCGCCCGCGTTCGCGCCGGTGCGCCGGCGGATGTTCGCCCCACCCGCGGATCGCTTGCAACTGCCCGACTTTCGGCACCTGGAGACGACGCGCTCGTCCTGATCAGGAGCCGGCCTTGCGCTCCTGCGGTCCGACGATGACGGTACGCAGCACGCCGAGCCGGTCGACCTCGACCTCGACGACGTCGCCGGGCTGCAGCCTCTGCGCCCGGCCCGCGGCGAGATCGCTGGAGGTTGAGCAACCGATGACAGCGGCCATCCGGGGTAAGCGGGAGGAGGTCGCCGCCGCCCTGGCGCTGATCATCCCGCCCCGCCGCAGGAGGGCTGGGGTGCGCCGGCGACCGGCCGGTCAGCGCGCCGTGAACGGTGGGCGTGTCCTGTTGGGGTCCTTCCCCAGTCGCCAGGTGCGCAACCGCGGAAAGATCCCTTGCACCAGGATCAGGATGCCCATCAGCGCGATGAACACCCCTTGCCCCCATTCCCGGGACTGCGAGCTCACCATCACGCAGACGGCCAGAGCGATGATCAGCAGACCACCGGAAAGCTGGGCCGTCCGCGGATGCTTGCCGATGACGCGACCCATCGGGACGCTGCCCACCAGCCCGATGACAAGTGCATACCCCACCGTCGGCCCGAGCCAACCCTGGTCCGACCACATCAGCACGACCAGGATGCCCACCGCGGCCACGGCCAGAGCCGCCCACTTGAGCGGACCGAACGGAGCCCGGGTGAATGCATCCGCGGTCACGGTAGCGACCTCTGCCCGGTCAGGCTCTGGGCAACCCGTTGATGACGCTCGTCATCTGAGCGACCGTCTTGTCGCCCAGTTCCTCGAACTCGGATTTGAGGAACGGCGTCGCCAGTTTGGCCAGCCCGTGGAACTCGATCTGCGCGTGATAGGTGATGGCGCTTCCCGTGTCGGTGGCCTGCACGGTGATGGTGTCGGTCGAGCTAGCGGTCTTGTTCTCACCCTGGAACCGGAGCCGGCCGGTGTCGAACTCAGCGAGCCGATACTCGAGTTCAGTCTCCTTGCCCTTGAACACCGACACGTTGTGCCAGGTCGATCCGACCTGGACCGGCCCACTGTCGGTCCGGGTGCAGCTCTTGGTGCCCGGATCCCATTCCTCGGCGCGACTGAAGTCCTTGAGGTAGTCGACGACCACCGAAACAGGTTGCCGCACCTCGAATGTGCGCTCGACATCGATCATCGTGAACCTCAACTCCGCTCGCTTCCCTGACTTGTTTCCTGTGCCCCGGCGTTGGCGCGTCAAACGTCCTGCGGACCCCCGATGCAGACCCGGTACCTCTCGGCGGCACTCTGGAACGGAGCAGGGCTCGGGTCTGCCCCCGGTCTGGTTGACACTCGGGGTTTGCAGTAGTCAGGCCGCTTCTGCGGCCTTGTAGATCATCTCAAACTCGACCGGGGTGAGCTTGCCGAGGGCCCGCTGGCGGCGTCGTCGGTTGTACTTGGTTTCGATCCAGGTGACGATCGCGAGGCGGAGGTCGTCGCGGGTGTCCCAACGGCGGGTGTTCAGGACGTTCTTCTGCAGCAGGGAAAAGAAGCTCTCCATGCTGGCGTTGTCGCCGGCGCCGTGGGAGCGGCCCATCGACCCCACCAGGTCGTTGTTCGCCAGCAGCCGCTGGGTCCGCTTGGCACGAAACTGACCGCCTCGGTCGGAGTGACAGACTGTCCCGGCCGGGCTGCGGAGCGCGATCGCGTTGCGCATCGCGGCCCGCGCCAGGGACGACTTCATCCGGGAGTCGATGGAGTAGCCCACGATCTTGTTCGACCACACGTCCTTGATCGCGCAGATGTAGAGCTTGCCTTCGCGGGTGGGGTGCTCGGAAATGTCCCACAGCCACACCTTGTTCGGGGCGTCGGCGAGGAACTCGTGACGTACGACGCCGTGCTCGTCGACGACCGCGAGGAGGTCGTCGTGTGGCGCGGGGCCGGTCGAGCCGGTCTTGGAGCGCTTCTTGTGGTGGCTGGCAGTGATGCCGGCGATGCGGCACAGGCGGTGCACCCGGTTCTCCCCGACCTGGATGCCGTGCTCGTCTTCGAGTTCGTCGGTGAGGAACCTGTAGCCCAACGTCGCATCGTCGCCATGGAGGTCGTAGAGCTTGTCGATGAGGTGGGCGTCGTCGTAGTCCCGCTGGCATACGGGGTCGCTGAGCCACTTGTAGTACCCGGCCCGCGAAAGGCCGAGCACCCGCAACGTCACCGCGACCGGCACCCTGATCGGGGCGCCGGTCGCAGCCATCTCTCGGACGAGCGGGAAGACTATTTTCCCGGCAGGTTCGCCTGCGACAGGTAGGCCGCTGCCCTACGCAGGACCTCGTTCTCCTGCTCGAGGAGGCGGTTGCGCTTCTTCAACTCGCGAAGCTCAGCACGGTCGACGTCGGTGAGACCGGGACGGCGACCGTCCTTGATGTCGGCCTGCTTCATCCAGTTCGCGAGCGAGCCTTCGGAGATGCCGAAGTCCTTCGCGATCTGCGTCAGCGTCGCCTGGCCCTTGCGGGCCACGGCCACGACGTCGTCGCGGAACTCCTTGGGATAGGGCTTAGCCACGAAAGACATCCTTCCGTCTGAGGCCGAAACCTCAGAGGTCAGGTGTCAACTGAACTCGGGGCAGACCCCTCCGACCCACGACCGAAGGGATGCCGACCAATGGCCCTCGAACTGCGACCCAACTGCGAGGGCTGCGACAAGGATCTGCCGCCGGCCGCGACCGACGCCATGATCTGCAGCTATGAATGCACCTGGTGCTCCGCGTGCGTCGACCGGTTGCGCAATGTCTGCCCCAACTGCGGGGGCGGCTTCGTGCCCCGGCCGATCCGGCCCGCCACTGAATGGCGACCGGGCCTGTCCGTGGCCCAACGCCCGGCCTCGACCCGTCGGGTGCACATGTCCTTTAGCTGGGTGCAGGCGCAGGAGCTCTCGGCCGCGCTGGCCGGCATCGACCCGGCCGCCCGGTGAGCCGGCTGCCGAGCGGGCCGCCCGCACCCGGTCGCCCCCCCATGCACCCCATCAGGAAGTTGATCATGGCGTTTTCTGCTCGACTCGCCGACGACACGCCGACAGCGGAGCAGAGATCGCCATGATCAACTTCAGGAAAAGGGGCGGGCTTCAGGAAAAGGGGCGGGCTTCAGGAAAAGGGGCGGGCTTCAGGAAGGGGGCGGGGCGGAGCCGGCAATGAGGTCGGCGACCGTCTTGTCCGGCCGCAGGCCTCGCCAGCTGGTGGCGCGCAACCGGCGCTCGGGGGTCCACTGGCCGTACTTGACCTCGCCCACGAGTTCGGGGCGGACCCAGATCGCTCCGGCCGCATCGGCTCTCGGGATGGTATCGGCGACGGCCGAGCGGTCGGCGCGCAGCGGGGCGAGCGCCTGCATCAGCTGGTCCAGGATCGCATCGGTGAAGCCGGTGCCCACCTTGCCGGCGTAGCGCAGGCCTCCGGCGCCGTCCGGGACGGCCAGGAGCAGCGCCCCCACGGTCCCCTCCCGGCGACCGGTGCCGGGTGACCAGCCGACGACCACCACCTCCAGGTCGAGGAAGTTCTTGATCTTGAGCCAGGAGTGGGAGCGGCGGCCGGGCTGGTAGGTCGAATCGCCGAGCTTGGCGACGATGCCCTCCCACTGCCGGTCGGCGCTGCCGCGCAGCGCATCCCGCGCCGGACCGGCCAGCTGCGGCGGCACCAGGCAGACCCCGCCGGTCAACGGCAGCGCCTCCAGGATCCGGCGGCGATCGTCATAGCGCTTGTCCAGCAGGGAGATGCCGTCCAGGTTGAGCACGTCGAAGATCCAGAACTGCACCGGCACGTCGCGCATCACCCGGGCCACGTCCCTGGCCCGTTGCACGTTCATCCGCTTCTGCATCTCGTGGAAGCTGGTCCGCCCGTCCTGCAGGGCGACGATCTCACCGTCGAGCACCGCGCTGTGCCCGTCGAGCAGCTCGGCCAGCACGGCCAGCTCGGGATAGGTGGGGGTGACGTCGTTGCCGAGCCGGCTGCGCAGGGTCAATCCCGACGGCCCGACGGTGGCGATGGCCCGGATACCGTCCCACTTGCCCTCGAACCGCCAGCGCCGCTCGTCGGCCACGTCCTCGACCGAGCCGGCGGTGGCAAGCATCGGCCGCAGATCCTTCGGCGGCTCGGGCCGGGTCGACCGGGCCGGGGCCGGCCGGGCGGTGACCGGGGCGGTGGGCGTGGCCGGACGGTGGTCGTCGTACTGCTTGGGCTGGGGGCTCTGGTCCTTCATCCGGTGCATCAGCCAGTTCTTGCCACCGGTGCGGATCAGCGCGTAGCGGCCGCGGGCCTTGCCGCCGTGCAGCACGATGATGACCTCGTCCTCACGCCATTTCTCGGTGGCATAGGTGCCGCGGTCCCAGATGCTGACCGTGCCGCCGCCGTACTCGCCGTGCGGGATCTCGCCGGCGAAGTCGGCGTAGTCCATCGGATGGTCCTCGGTGTGCACGGCCAGATGATTGCGACCGGTGCTCTCCGGCACCCCCTTCGGCACGGCCCAGGAGACGAGCACCCCGTCGCGTTCGAGCCGGAAGTCGTAGTGCAGTCGCCGCGCGTGATGCTCCTGGATGACGAACGTGTCGTCGTCTCCCTGCGGCAGCAGGCCCGGCTCGGGCACCGGTTCCGGGGTCTTGTCGGCCGACCGCATGGATCGGTAGGTGTCCAGCTTGGTGTCCGGCCCGCGCCCCCGCCGCCGGGAGCCGCCGCGAGTCTCGGCGCCGTCGTTGTCGCCGTCCTCCAGGCCCTGCATGGGATCCGGCGCGGCGGCCAGCAGTTCGAGCACCTCGGTGTACTCCAGGTGCCGCAGTTCGGGGTCGGCCAGCTCCTCCCAGGTCCGTGGGGCCGCCACGGTGGGGTGCTCCCGCCCGCGCAACGAGTAGGGCGCGATGGTGGTCTTGGAGCCGTTGTTCTGCGACCAGTCGATGAACACCTTCCCGCGGCGCAGCGACTTGGCCATCCGGGAGACCACCAGATCCGGCATGTCCTGCTCGATCGCCTCGGCGATCTCCCGCGCGTAGGCCGAAGCGTCGTCCGAGGTCAGCGACCCGTCCAGCCAGGCGTAGAGATGGATCCCCTTGGAACCACTGGTGACCGGGACCAGCGCCGCGCCGCCCATCCGCTCGCGGACGGCCCGGGCGACGTGCGCGCAGTCGACCAGCTCGACCCCCGGTCCCGGATCGAGGTCGAACACCAACCGGTTCGGATGCACGGCATCGAAGACGGCCTCGGTGATCTCACCATCACCCCCGGCCACCGACGCCGCCGCGGACCCAAAGGTCCATTGCGGCACATGCAGTTCCAGGGCGGCGATCTGTCCCAACCAGGCCAGCGTGGCCGGTGAGTCGACCAGCGGGTAGTCCTTGGGCCCGTCGGAATGCCGGATGGTCCGCCGCGGCACCCAGCTCGGCGTGCCCTTGGGCAGGTCCTTGTGGAAGAACGGCGCGGTGGTGACCCCGTCGGGCCACCGTTTGCGGGTCACCGGACGGTCGGCCAGGTGCGGGATCATCGCGTGCGCGACCTCGGCGAAGTAGGCAATCACCTCCGATTTGGTGGTGCCGCTGGCCGGATAGAGCACCTTGCGCAGATGGGTCAACGCGATCCGGTGACCGTCCACCTCGACCGTCGCGCTGTCTGCGGCCATCGTGATCACCTCCCCCCGGGCCTGGCTGCCCGGTGCCGAAGGGTTCATCATGGGCACATGCGATCGATCTGGAAAGGTTCCGTGGCGTTCGGACTGGTGAACGTGCCGGTCAAGCTCTACTCCGCCACCGAGGAGAAGGACATCCGGTTCCACCAGGTCCACGCCCAGGACGGTGGCCGGATCAAGTACAAGCGGGTGTGTGATCTGGACGGCGAGGAGGTCCCGTACGCGGACATCGCCAAGGCCTACGAGAGCGACGACGGCCGCACCATCATGCTCACCGACGAGGACTTCGCCCAGCTGCCGGCCAGTTCCAGCCGGGAGATCGACGTCGTCAGCTTCGTGCCCTCGGACCAGGTCGATCCGGTGCTCTACGACAAGACGTACTACCTGGAACCCGCCTCCACCTCGACCAAGGCCTACGTGCTGCTGCGGCAGACCCTGGAACAGACCGACCGGATCGCCATCGTCAACTTCGCCCTCCGGCAGAAGACCCGGTTGGCCGCCCTCCGGGTTCGGGACGACGTGCTGGTGATCCAGACGCTGCTGTGGCCGGACGAGGTCCGGGCCGCCGAGTTCGCGTCGCTGGAGGAGTCCGTCAGCATCAAACCGGCCGAGCTGAAGATGGCCTCGATGCTGGTGGACAGCTTCGCGGACGATTTCCACCCGGAGGACTACACCGACGAGTACCGCGAGGAGCTGCAGCAGCTCATCGAGGCCAAACTCGAGGGCGGCGAGGCCTTCGAAACGCCCGAGAAGCCGGACGAAGGCGAGGATGCCGAGGTGGTCGACCTGCTCGCTGCGCTGCAGCGCAGCGTCGAGCGGCACAAGAAGGCCGGCGCGAGCACCGGCGACGACAGCGGCGACGGCGCGGACGACAGCCCAAAAAAGAGCCCGCGCACGAGCTCGGCGAAGACCAGGACCAAGGCCACCGACGAGACCGGCGACCAGGACAAGGACGAGGCCAAGCCGCCCACCCGCCGCCGCTCACCGGCCCGCAAGACCGGCTGAGCCCATAGGTCCGCGCGGACTACTCGAGGGTGCGCTGAGCGGCGAGCTGCACCACATCCATCAGCAGCCCGCGGCGGGCGAACTCGGTCCGCTGCACCTGCGCTCCGGTGCCCCGGCGGCGCAGGTCCTCGATCCCGGCCAGGACGAAATCCAGGTCGCCGTTGGCGCGCAGGGCGTGCAGGACGTGCTGCACCAGGGCGTCGATCATCGCCCAGGCCGGCACCAGCTCGCGGGTGCGGTGATCGAGCAGGTCACCCTGCAGCCCGAACCGGGCCGCCCGCCAGGCCGCTCCGCGCAGCACCTCGATCCGGATCGGGTCCACCGGATGGCCGTGCCGCCATTGCGTCGCGGCGGTGTCCACCAGCGCGCGGGCCAACGCGGCGATCAGGGTGGAGTCGCGTACGTCCATGCAGACGTCGGGGACCCGGATCTCCAGCGTGGGGTAGGACGCCGAGAGCCGGGCGTCGAAGTAGATCATCCCGTCGTCCATCGCGGCTCCGGTCGCCAGCAGGTCGCTGATGGCCCGGTGGTAACCCTCGACGGTGCCGAAGCTCTCGGTCGGGCCGGCGGTCGGCCACTGCCCCCAGGCGATCGAGCGGTAGCTGGCGTAGCCCGTGTCCTGGCCCTGCCAGTACGGCGAGTTCGCCGACATCGCCACCAGCAGCGGCAGCCAGCCGCGGATCCGGTCCAGCACGGCGACCCCCTCCTCGGGGGACTCGATGGCCACGTGGATGTGCTGGCCGCAGGTGAGCTGCTGGGCGGCGATGATGCCGAACATCTCGGCCATCCGGGCGTACCGCTCGTTCTTGGTCAGGGTGGGGTTGACCGTGAACGGGTTGGTGGCGACGGCGACCACGTGCACCCCGGTGCTGCCGGCCGCGGCGGCCACCGTCCGCCGGACCGCGAGCAGCTCGGTGCCCAGCGCGGCGACGTCGATGGTCGGCGTCGACCCGATCTCGGTCTGCTCCATCTTGAACTCGCGTTCCACCAGGTGGTCGGCCGCGGCGCCGAGCGCCTCCACCGCGGCCTCGTGCACGACGTCCCCGGCCGACGCCGGGGTCCCCGACACCGGGTCGACCAGCATCAGTTCTTCTTCCACCCCGACGGTCCGCGCCACCGGACCAGTCTCCCCCACCGGGCGCGCGCTTGATTGCCGGAGAGTTTCGGATACAAGACGTGACTTCGGGTACAGCACAATGGACGGCGACCCATCCGCCGTCCTGAAAAGCCTGAAGAAAGGGTGGTCGCCATCGTGGTGGACAGCACCGGCGTCGGCCAGGGAGCCTTCGAACGCGACAGTCGGTACATCACCACCCGAATCACCCGAGACGGGCAGGATGGATATCCGGTCGAGCCCGGACGGTACCGGCTGGTGGTCTCCCGGGCCTGCCCGTGGGCCAATCGCGCCACCATCGTCCGACGTCTGCTCGGCCTGGAAAGCGTGCTGTCCCTGGGGGTCTGCGGGCCCACTCACGACGAGCGGAGCTGGACCTTCGACCTCGACCCGGGCGGCGTGGATCCGGTGCTGGGCATCAAACGGCTCCAGCAGGCCTATTTCGCCCGCGACCCGGACTACCCGCGCGGGATCACCGTGCCGGCCATCGTGGACGAGCGGACCGGGGCCGTGGTCACCAACGACTTCCCGCAGCTCACCCTGGATCTGTCCACCCAGTGGACCGAGTTCCACCGGCCGGGCGCGCCCGTGCTCTACCCCGAGCCGCTGCGGGCCGAGATCGACGAGGTCAACCGCCGGGTCTACACGGAGGTGAACAACGGCGTCTACCGGTGCGGTTTCGCCGGCGACCAGGACGCCTACGACAAGGCGTTCACCCGGCTGTTCGACGCCCTGGACTGGCTGGAGGACCGGCTGCGGGAACGCCGATTCCTGGTCGGCGACACCATCACCGAGGCGGACGTGCGGCTGTTCACCACGCTGGCCCGCTTCGACCCGGTCTACCACGGGCATTTCAAGTGCAACCTGCGCAAGCTGGCCGAGATGCCGGTGCTCTGGGCCTATGCCCGGGATCTCTTCCAGACCCCGGGCTTCGGCGACACCATCGACTTCGTGCAGATCAAGCGGCACTACTACCAGGTACACACCGGCATCAACCCGACCGGGATCGTGCCCGACGGCCCCGACCTGGCCAACTGGTTCACCCCGCACGGCCGAGAAGCTTTGGGCGGCCGGCCGTTCGGGGACGGTACCGCGCCGCCGACCCCGCCGGTCGACGAGATGCGCACCGCCGACTGGACGATCGAGCGGGACGGGGCCCGGTAGCGACCGGTCAGCGCATCTCCGGCGGCTGCGCGGTCGACTCCAGCACCGAGAGCCACAGGTCGCCGTCCGGGGCGACCTCGTTGCGGTGCGAGACGACGATGTCGATCGGCACGTGCACGAACCGGTTGTGCCGCCGGCCGACGACCATGTCGGTGCGGCCGGCCATCCCGGCGTGCGCGGCGGCCTGGGCCAGCCGGACGCAGTAGACCGAATCGAAGGCCTTGGCCGGCACCGAACGGATCGAATAGCTCGGCTTGAGGTACTTGAGGGTCAGCTCGCGGCCCAGGGCGCGGTAGTGACCGACGATGGCCGCCTCGAGGTACCGCCCGATGTCCCCCAGCTTGCGGTTGCCCGAGGCGTCCGTGCCGGCCCGGTCGGCCATCAGGTCCTGACCGGCGCCCTCGGCCACCACGACCACGGCGCTGCCCCGCTCGGCCACCCGCCGTTGCAACGCGGCCAGGAAGCCCGACTCCCCGTCCAGCGCGAACGGCACCTCGGGGATCAGCACGAAGTCGGCGTGGTGGTTGGCCAGCGCGGCATAGCAGGCGATGAATCCGGCGTGCCGGCCCATCAGCTGGACCAGGCCGACCCCGTTGACCGCCGACTGGGCCTCCACCTGCGCCGCGGCGATCGACTGGGCGGCCACCGTGAACGCCGTCTGAAATCCGAAACTCTGCCCGATGAAGGGGATGTCGTTGTCGATGGTCTTGGGGATGCCGATCACCGAGAGGTCCAGGCCGCGTCCCCGGGCGACCGCGGCGATCTTGCTGGCGCCGCGGATCGACCCGTCGCCGCCGATCACGAACAGGATGTCGATGCCCAGCTCGACCAGCCGGTCGACCATCACCTCGCTGTCCTGGGCGCCGCGGGAGGTGCCCAGGATGGTGCCGCCCTGCATGTTGATCGAGGCGACCCGTTCGGTGGTCAGGGCGATCGGTTCGTACCCGTGGGCCGGCACCAGCCCGGCGTAGCCGTTGCGGAAGCCGACGACGTCGGTGACCCCGTAGTGCGTGTTGAGCTCCATGACCAGCCCGCGGATCACGTCGTTGAGCCCGGGACACAGGCCACCGCAGGTCACGATGCCGACCTTGGTGCGGCCGGGCGGGAAGAACACTTGGCGGCGGGGCCCACCGGGCTCGAGCGTGGGCAGCTCGGTCAGCGGGACGCCGTGATCCTGGACCAGGTGCACGGTGTCGTCGAAGAGCACCCGGTCGCTCTCATCGACGTAGTGATCGTTGGTCCGGCGGGCCGCGATGTACTTGGCCAGCGGCGACTCATGGCGGCATTCACCCAGCTGTCGCACCTGCAGATCGGCGAGCGTCACCATGCGGACGATGGTTCACCGAGCCTGTGACCGGCGTGTGTCACCCGCGCAACACTCGCGCGGCGGGCGCGTCAGTCGGCGATCTGCGAGAGCACCCGGACCAGGCTGGGCGAGGCCGGCACCGAGGAAAAGCCGAACCCGACGGCCGGGTCCACGGGCTGCAGCTCGCCCAGGTCGACCCCGTCGAACCGGGCATCGACCGAGGTGATGTGCCGCATGTCCTGCGCGCAGTACCACTCCCGGCGACCGGCCAGGGTGCGGCCGCGCGTGCGCACGCCCTTGGCCGCCCGCGCGATCGGGTTCACCGTGCCCGCCCACCAGCGCGACCGGGCCAGCGTGCGCGGGACGGCCAACAGCAGCAGGCCCCACGCCGACCGGCCGCCGACCTCGAAGGTCAACGCCAGGTCGTCGGAGGCAATCATCCACTTGCGGCCGTCGCGCATCCGCAGCACCGGGGAGACCCGCACCTCGTCGAACCGGTACTCGGCCCGCAGGAAGTCGGCGAACTCGTCGGTCGGCGCGAGCAGCACCCGGCGCCCGTCCGGGCGTTCCAGCATCACGTCGGTCACCGGCCCGAACGGCGAGAGCGGCCACATGCCCACCACGATCCGGGTGCCGGACGCGGTGCCCATCCCGGCGATCGC
The DNA here is from genome assembly GCF_000024365.1 of Nakamurella multipartita DSM 44233. Classification (NCBI taxonomy): domain Bacteria; kingdom Bacillati; phylum Actinomycetota; class Actinomycetes; order Nakamurellales; family Nakamurellaceae; genus Nakamurella; species Nakamurella multipartita. The sequence continues at coordinate 138,092 of NC_013235.1, read as the reverse complement.
ACCGTCGAACTTCAGCATGCTGCCCGCCCTGCGTTCATCCCTCCACGGTAGGCGAGCGCCGCGTCGGGTCACGCCTCAGACGCCGGGGTGCTCGGTGACGTGCGCGACGATGTGCCGGACCGGGATGCTCGGGTAGGCCTTGCGGGCCCGGTCGACGACGTCCTGCCGCAACCAGGCCGAGTGCACGTCGGGATGGGTGGCGATGACGATCCGGTCGGGCTTGAACTCGGTGACGGCCGCGCCCAACGCGACCATCGGCCGGTGGTCGCCGAGCTCACCGTCGGCCGACAGGCCGTGTCCGCGCAGCGTCTCCAGGGTGCTGTCCAGCCGGCCCTGCGCGGCCTTGACCGTCTCCTGCCAGACCCAGACGGCCCCGGTGTGTTCGGCCTGACCGGTGTCGACCGGATTGGCCGGCACGCAGACGAAGTACTGCGCCTGGCCCTGCTGGTCGATCGTGCGCAGCTCGTCGATCAGCTCGCCGGCCCCCACCGTCTCGTTGGCCAGCACCAGCACCCGGGTGCCCCCGTCAGCCGGGGCCGCGTCGAAGTCCCGGCCCACCGATCCGCCCCGCCACTTGGTCACCGCGTACAGCACCAGCACCACGGCCCAGGCCAACACGCTGAGCAGCAGTTGCGGCCGGGTGGATTCCTCCAGGTACATCAGCACCAGCACGGCGAGCATGGCGGCGATGGTCAGGATGGTCAGCGCCGGGTAGAGCCACATCTTGACCTGCAGCTTGTCCTCCGACGTCCGTCGACGCAGGATCAGCTGGGAGATCGCGATCAGCAGGTAGACGAAAAGGATGATGGCGCCGGAGGAATTCAGCAGGAACAGGAAGACGGTGTCCGGGGAGATCGCCGCGGCGATCACGCACAGGAAGCCGACCACCGTCGAGGTCAGGATGGCCCACATCGGCACCCCGCGGCCGTTCACGGTGATCAGCGCGACCGGTGCCTCGCGCCGGGCGGCCAGCACGAACAGCATCCGGGATGCGGTGTACAGCCCGGAGTTCAGGCAGGACAGCACCGCGGTCAGCACTACGGCGTTCATCAGGTGGTCGACGTAGGGCAGGCCCATCACCTTGAATGCGCTCACGTACGGCGACTGGCCCAGCTCGTTGGAGTTCCACGGCAGGATCACCGCCAGCAGGAACACCGAGCCGACGAAGAAGATGGCGATCCGGACGATGACCGAGTTGGTCGCCTTGGCGATGGAGCGGGCCGGATCCTTGGATTCGGCGGCCGCGATGGTTGCGATCTCCGCCCCGACCATCGAGAAGATGACCACGACGATGCCGGAGAACACCGCGCCCAGGCCATTGGGGAAGAACCCGCCGTGCGCCCACAGATTGGAAAAGTCCATGCTCTTGTTGGGCCAGATGCCCAGCACGTACAACCCGCCGAGCACGATGAACACGACGATCGCGGCGACCTTGATTCCGGCGAACCAGAACTCGAATTCTCCGAACGAGCGGACCGAGAACAGGTTGGTCGCCGTCATCAGGATCATCAGCAGCAACGAGAGCAGCCAGAGCGGGACGTCGATCCAGTACTGCAGGATCTTGGCGCCGGCCACCGCCTCGAACCCGACGACGATGACCCAGAAGTACCAGTACAGCCAGCCGACCGAGAAGCCCGCCCAGCCGCCCAAAGCGCGCCGGGCGTAGTCGGCGAACGAGCCGGTCGACGGGTTGGCCACGGCCATCTCGCCGAGCATCCGCATCACCATGACGATCAGCACGCCACACAACGCGTAGCTCAGGAACGCGCCCGGACCGGCGTCGTTGATGACCGCGCCGGATCCGACGAACAGGCCGGCCCCGATGACGCCGCCCATGGCGATCATGGTCAGGTGCCGCTGGTTCAGTCCTTTGTGCAATTCGGGAGAGCCGGCCATCGAAAGCCTCACAATCAGTGACAGACCAAGAACCAGGAGTGGTCGGGTGCGCTAACCTGCCGCTTTCATCGTAATTCTGATCGGCAGAGTGTTGATCATGAGGAAAGGTGCTCTGACCTGGGAAGATAGGTCTTGCTGAGGGACCAATCGAACCAGAACCAGGAGCACCTTTCCGATGCGGAAGTCTACCGGGCTGTACCCGTCGCTCCGAGTCGATGCCACCGGCAAGCGGGTGGTGTCCCACGGCGGGTCGGTGCTGCTGGCCTTGGCCGCGGACAGGGTCGGTTTGGGTCGTGGGTTGTCGGCGGCGTTGAGGCCGTGGCGCAAGCCGATGGCGGTGCACGACCCGGGCAAGATCCTGCTCGACCTGGCGATCTCGCTGGCGATCGGCGGTGACTGCCTGGCCGACATCGCCCAACTGCGGGCCGAGCCCGCCGTGTTCGGTCATGTGGCGTCCGACCCGACTGTGTCCCGGCTGATCGACACCCTCGCCTCGGACGCGACGGCAGCGCTGAAGGCGATCGACACCGCGCGGGCGGCAGCCCGCGCCCGGGCGTGGAAGCTGGCCGGACCCGCCGCACCGAACCATGACCGGTCGGCGAAGGCGCCGCTGGTCGTCGACGTGGACGCCACCCTGGTCACCGCGCACTCCGAAAAGCAGCTGGCAGCAGCAACATTCAAGAAGGGCTTCGGGTTCCACCCGATCGGCGCGTGGGCCGACCACGGCCCGGACGGCACCGGTGAACCCCTGGCGATGCTGCTGAGGCCGGGCAACGCCGGCTCCAACACCGCAGCCGACCACATCAGCGTGGTCAAGGCCGCGCTCGCGCAACTGCCCTGCACCACGGCGGACCGACGGCCCGGCCGCGGTGTGCTGGTCCGCACCGACGGGGCCGGCGGAACCCACGAGTTCGTGGACTGGATGGCCCGGCAACGGGTCCAGTACTCGGTCGGGTTCACCCTGACCACCGACATCACCGCCAAGGTCGACGCCCTGCCGGAGGCGGCGTGGACACCCGCGTACAACGCCGACCAGGAGCCCCGGGACGGGGCCTGGGTGGCCGAACTGACCGGGGTCCTCAAGCTCAAGGGCTGGCCCAAGGACATGCGGGTCATCGTCCGCGCCGAACGACCCCATCCCGGTGCCCAGCTGAAGTTCACCGACTCGAACGGCAACCGGCTCACCGCGTTCGCCACGAACACCAAAGGCGGACAGCTCGCGGATCTGGAACTGCGGCATCGGCGCCGCGCCCGCTGCGAGGACCGGATCCGCAACTCGAAGGACACCGGCCTGAACAACCTGCCCCTCAACGACTTTGCCCAGAATCAAGTGTGGATCGCGGTCGTGCAACTGGCCACCGAACTGACCGCATGGATGCAGATGCTCGCCTTCACCGGCACCCCGGCGCGGACCTGGGAGCCCAAGAAGCTGCGGCACCGACTGTTCAGCGTCGCCGCCCGGATCGGCCGCAAAGCCCGCCGTACCTGGCTCCGCCTGTCCGCGCACGCACCCCACCGCGACCTCCTCCTGCACGGCCTGGCCCGGCTGCGGAACCTGCCGCAACTGACCTGACCCACCGACCCGACCACCATCTCCGACCAAGGACCCGAACCGGGCAGTGGAACCCGGCGCCCACCCAGGCGACCACGGGTTCAGCAGCCAACCCATGATCAACAGAGGAGGACAAAAATGATCATGAGGAACGGCTACGAGGCCGCCCGACCACCGGAAGAAAGATCGAGGCTAACTGTGCGCCGGGCCGGGCCCCCTGGCAAGCGCACCGCGCATTCGGCCCAGCCCAGCGATGAATCCGCGGTCCGGACCCGGTCTTTGTAGCGAGCGGGCCCGGGGCGGGCGCACCGACGACGGACGGGGCGGTACCGATACCAATGCGGATGCCGATCGCCGACGAGCCGGCCGTCCCTCCACCCACGGGAGGGCGGCCGTTCCGGCGACGGACCGTGCGCATCGCACCGGGTGAGGCCCGCCCCTACCGGCCGGCGGACTGGCACGACTGCCTGGTCGTGGTCGAGTCCGGCGAGGTGCTGCTGGAGCTGGACAGCGGCGCCCGGCACACCTGCCGAGCCGGCGACATCCTGTGGTTGGCCGGCCTGCCCGTGCGCCGGCTGGTCAATCCCGGATCGGTCCCGGTCGTGATCCGCACGGTTCGCCGGCGCTGACCGTCACTGACCGTCGCCGGCCGGTCGTGGCCGGCACGATGGTTGCCGGACCCGAACCGGAGGAGTGCCGCATGACCGACAGCCTCACCAGGGGCGCCAACACCCCCTGGACCCACGACCGCGCCGTAGTGGCGGTGCAGGGCCTGTCCACCGAGGCCAGCGTGCTGGCCTTCCTCGTCACCGAGGACGGCCGGGTCCGCGGCGATCACGACTTCGTTTTCTTCAACAACCCGACGGTGCCCGGGGTGGCGATCGGCGGCCACCGGGTCGAGGTCGACTTGGTGGCCGTCCCGTCCGACGTGGCCAAGGTGGTCGTGGCCGCCGTCGCCGACGACGCCGATCCGGCCCCGTTGTCGGCCCGTCCGCTGAGCGTGGGCATCCAGCCAGGCGCCGGACCAGGGACGCAGGCGCTGGTGACCGGGCTGACCTCCGAACGGGCGGTCGTCCTGGTCGAGCTGTACCGCCGGGCCGGGCAGTGGAAGCTGCGCAACGTCTCCGCCGGCTGGACCGAGGGCTTCGCCGCCCTGGTCCGGGCGCACGGCGTCCAAGTCGATGAGGACGTCGATGACGAGGGCAGCGGCGCAAGCGAGCACCTGGCCGGCCCGGCCGCCGCGCCGCCCGCCCCGGCTCCGCCACCCCAAGCCCCGGCACCGGCCATCAATCTGCGCAAGCCGGGCATCGAGGCGATCGATCTGGGCAAGCGCACCGGCGCGATCAACCTGCGCAAGGGCGAGCAGGTCACCATCACCAAGACGCCCCGGATCGTGGCCACCTGCACCTGGCCGCGAGCCACCGACTACGACATCTTCGCGCTGGTCCGGTACCGGGACGGCCGCACCGAGACGGTCTCCACCTTCGGCACCCAGGTCGACAAGAACGACTTCCGGCTGGCCACCGGGGACGGCGCGGTCCGGCACAGCGGAGACATCGGGCGGACCCAGACGGCCAGCAAGGGCTGGCGCCGGAAGAAGGCGGACGAGCCGGCCGTCGGCCAGGAGACCATCGAGATCACCCTGAACCCGCAGATCGCGGCGGTGGTGCCGGTGGTCTACTCGGCGCAGTCCAACGGCTCCGGCTCGTTCCGCCGCTACCAGGTGGCGATGTCGATCGACAACGGCGGCGGGGACACCGTCACCATCGACGCCAGCAACGCCTCGGCCGACGACGCCGTGTTCACCTGCGTCCCCGGGATCATCATCAACGACCCGGACGGGGTGCGGATCCAGTTCCTCGAGCTCTACTCGGCCCAGGGCAGCGAGAACCGGCCCGTCGTCGATGGCGAGCTGATCGTGAAGATGGATGCCGGCCCGGTGAACGCGTTCAAGTAGCCGGCCGGCATCAGCCGGCCCGTTGCGACCGGCCCTCCCAGCGGCCCCACAGCATCCGGCCGCACACTGGACGGGTGACGCATCAACCTCCCGCCGCTCGCCGACCAACCGCGCGCCGGCTGACCTGGCCGGTCCTGGCCATCGCCGCGATCTCCATGACCGCGTTGACCCGAACCCTGGGCCGCGCGGCCCGCGGGCTGCCCACCGCCATCGGGGCCGGCCCGGACGAGATCCGGCCGGTGGCCGAGGGCTCTTCCCGGTTCGACGGGACGTCGTTCAGCAACGTCGAACCGGCCCACGTGTTCGGCCTGCGACAGGGGCTGCGGCTGCTGCCGGAGCTGCTCCGGCACCGCAACGGCCACCCCCCGATGACGATCCCGCTGGTCACCGCCCCGCCGGCGAGCCAGGCGGGCGAGCTCGCGGTGACCTGGCTGGGCCACGCGACCACGCTGGTCGAGCTCGACGGGCATTTCGTGCTGACCGACCCGGTGTGGTCGCAGCGGGTGTCGCCGTCGGCGACGATCGGCCCCGCCCGCCTGCATCCGATGCCGATCGCGCTGGCTCAGCTGCCCGCCCTGTCGGCGGTGGTCATCTCGCACGACCACTACGACCACCTCGATCTGCCCACCATTCGCACGCTGGTCAGCACCCAGACCGCGCCGTTCGTGGTGCCTCTTGGGGTCGGTGCCCACCTGCGGGGTTGGGGCGTGCCCGAGGACCGGATCGTCGAGCTCGACTGGACCCGGAGCACGACCGTGGGCGACCTGGAGATCGTCTGTACTCCGGGCCGGCACTTCTCCGGTCGCGGGCTGCGGCGCAACACCACCCTGTGGAGCTCCTGGGCCCTGCTCGGCCCGCAGCACCGGGTCTACTTCGGAGGCGACACCGGGTACACCACCGCGTTCGCCGACATCGCCCGGCAGTGGGGTCCGTTCGACGTGACCATCCTGCCGATCGGCGCCTACGGCGATCAGTGGCCGGACATCCACCTCCACCCGGAGGAGGCGGCCACCGCCCACCGGGACCTGGGCGGCGCGCTGATGATCCCCATCCACTGGGCGACCTTCGACCTCGCGCTGCACTCGTGGGCCGAGCCGATGCATCGGCTGCGGGCGGCCGGCACCGACATCCGCATCGCCGCGCCACGGCCGGGTGAACGAGTCGTACCGAACGACATCACGACCACGGACGGATGGTGGGACGTCCCGGTCGAATGAGCAGGCTGCGGCCGTCCGGTCCACCCCGGTGACCGTCCGTACCGGGGTGGCTCATATGACTGGCCGTGCGGATACGGTTACCGCGGGTGGGACAATGGGGTGGTGACCCGCAGCTTTCCGGGTCCCATCGTGTACGCGGGGTGAGGCGGATGATGGCGTGACGGCTCTGCAGGAGTTTGCTGCGGCTCCGTGGCGTGCCCGGGTCTGGGTTCTGCTCTCCGCCGTACTGGCCGTCGGGCTGGCCCTGGCCCTGTCCATCTGGCCGGACCCGGTCTGGCAGCTCACCGACATCGTCACCGCGCTGGCCCTGGTCATCGGCAGCGTGATCAACGTCGAACTGGGCCGGCTGTTCGAGGGTGGCCGGGTCGCCCAGCAGCGGCCGCACAAGGCGCTGTCCGCCTGGCCGATGGCCGCCACGGTGCTGCTCCCGACCTTCTACCTGCTGCCGGTGGTGGCGTTGATCTACGCGCATGCCCGCTGGCGCGGTATGCGGGTCACGTTGTGGAAGTGGTGCGCATCGGCGTGCTTCCTGGTGTGCGCGGGCGCCATCGCCACCATCATCGTGACGCCCCCCGGCGGGGACGGCACCCCGCCGACCCTGACCTCGGGGTTGCCCGGGGTGCTGATCATGGTCGCCGCGATCCTGACCTTCCTCGCCGTTGAATCGGCCATGCTGGGCATGTCCGGCTGGCTGAACACGGCGCAGGACGAGGTCTGGCTCCGGCGCACCCTGGCCGATCCGGCCTTCTACCTGACCGAGGCCGGGGTGCTGACCATCGGTGCGCTCACCGGGCTGCTCGGCGCCAACGCCCCGTGGTTCGTGCTGCTGCTGATCCCGGTCTACGGCTTCCTGCAGCAGTCCGTGCTGCACCGCCCGCTGCAGGAGCGGGCCACCCGTGATCCCAAGACCGGCCTGCTGGTGTTCAACGCCTGGCAGCGGCTGGCCGTCGAGGAGATCCGGCGGATGAGCGCCGCCCGCCGCTCCTGGGCGGTGATCTTCGCCGACATCGACAACTTCCGGTTCTACAACCAGCGGCACGGTCACCTGGGCGGCGATCACGCCCTCGAGCACGTCGCCCAGATCATCACCTCGAACGTGCGACCCAAGGACCTGACCGCCCGGTTCGGCGGCGAGGAGTTCTGCATCCTGCTGCCGGACACGGTGGCCGCCGAGGCCGAGCTGGTGGCCCAACGGCTGCTCACCTCGGTGAGCGCGGCATCGGCGAGCCTGCCCGAACCGGTCACCGTCAGCATCGGCGTGGCCGTGGTCGAGGCGGGCAATACCCCGATGGAGCTGGCCGTCGTGCTGGCCCGCGCGGACCAGGCGCTCTACCGGGCCAAGCTGGAGGGTCGCAACACCGTCCGGATCGCCGCCCCGGCCGCCGACATCGACAGCGGGGTGCGCACGACCTGGGACGCCAAGCTGAACCGGTCGGCCCACCGCGCGCAGTACTCGGAGGACGGCGAACGCCAGCGCCGGTGGGGCTGACGGTCGCCGGCCGACCGGCGTCCTGGCGGGGACCGGCTACCAGATCCGCACCCGGTCCTGCTCGTCGAGCCACAGCCCGTCGGTGGGCCGGGTGTCGAAGGCCTCGTGGAACTCGGCGATGTTGCGGACCACCTGGTTGCACCGGAATTCCGCCGGTGAGTGCGGGTCGATCGAGAGCATCCGGACCTGCTCGGCCTCGCGCATCTTGAGCCGCCACACGGTCGCCCACGAGCGGAAGAACCGCTGGGCCCCGGTCAGCCCGTCGATTACCGGCGCCGACTGGTCACCCAGCGAGATCCGCCACGCCTGGTAGGCGATGCCCAGCCCGCCCACGTCGCCGATGTTCTCGCCGATGGTCAGCGCCCCGTTGACGTGATGACCGGGCGTGTTCTTCGGCTCCAGCGCCGAGTACTGGTCGATCAGCCGGCCGGTGAGCTGCTCGAAGGCGGCCCGGTCGGCCGGAGTCCACCAGTCCTGCAGGGCGCCCCGCCCGTCGTACTTGGAGCCCTGGTCGTCGAAGCCGTGCCCGATCTCGTGACCGATCACCGCGCCGATGCCGCCGTAGTTCACCGCGTCGTCGGCCTCGGGGTCGAAGAACGGCGGCTGCAGGATCGCGGCCGGGAAGACGATCTCGTTCATGCCCGGGTTGTAGTAGGCGTTGACGGTCTGCGGCGACATGAACCACTCGTCGCGGTCCACCGGGCCGCCCAGCTTGCCCAGCTCACGGTCGAGCTCGAACGCGGCCGCCCGAGCCGCGTTGCCGATCAGGTCATCCGCGGCCACGGTCAGCGCGGTGTAGTCCCGCCAGCGGGCCGGATAGCCGATCTTGGGAGTGAAGGCGTCCAGCTTCTCCAGCGCCCGGGCCCGGGTCTGCTCCCCCATCCAAGGCAGCTTGCCGATCTCCGTGCGGTAGGCGGCCAGCAGGTTGGCCACCAGCTCGTCCATCCGGCGCTTGGACTCCGGCGGGAAGTGCCGCTCGACGTACAGCCGGCCGACCGCCTCGTTGGCCGCCATCTCGACGAAGCCGACGCCGCGCTTCCACCGCTCGCGCAGCTCGGGGGTGCCCGAGAGGGTGCGGCCGTAGAAGTCGAAGTTCTTCTCCACCAGCTCGGCCGGCCCGAGCGGGGCCAGGGACCGCACGATCTGCCAGCTCAACCAGGCCCGCCAGGCCGGCAGGTGGTCCGGGGTGAGCAGCGCGGCCAGCGCGGTGAAGTAGTCGGGCTGGCGGACGACGACCTGATCGAGCACCGACGGGTCGGCGCCCAGCCCGTCCAACCAGGCGTCCCAGAGGGGGCCGGGCAGCAGCGCGTCGAGGCCGGCCCGATCCTTGGGGTTGTAGGTCTGCGAGCTGTCGCGCGAGCGGACCCGGTCCCAGTGCCCGGCGGCCACCGCGGTCTCCAGCTCGACCACCGCGGCACCGGCGCCAGCGCTCTCCGGGATCCCGGCCAGTTCCAGGATGCTCGGCAGGAACGCGGCGTAGGCGCTCAGCACGTCGGCGTGCGCCGCGTCGGAGTAGTAGGACTCGTCCGGCAGGCCGATGCCGCCCTGGTAGAGGTTGAGCACGTACCGGTCGGGGTCGCCCGGGTCGGTGTCCACGTCGATGGCGAACGCGCCGCCGACGCCGGACCGGCGCAGCCGGCCCAGGGTCCGCATCAGCGCGGCCGGACTGTCCACACCCTCGACCTCGGTCAGCCGCGCGGCGATCGGCGCCAGGCCCTGCCGCTCCACCGCCTCGACGTCCATGAAGCTGCGGTACAGGTCGCCGATCAGCTGCACCGGGCTGCCCGGCTCGGCGCCGTCGGCCGCGGCGGCGGCGTCCTCGATGATCGCCCGACTGTCCTTTTCGGCCTCGTCGCGCAGCTGGTAGAAGGCGCCGTCGGCGGACCGGTCGGCCGGGATCTCGGCGGTCGCCAACCAGGGCCCGTTGACGTGCCGGAACAGGTCGTCCTGCGGTCGCGGGACGATGACATCGGCCGCGGGGGATGCGGTCATCGGTGAACTCCTCAAGCGTGTTCGGCCTCGTTACCGCGATTCACGCTACGCGGCGGCCGGAATGCCGCGGCGGTGGCCGTGGTTGGCCCCAAGAGCGGGGGCACAGCAGGACGAGGAGGAATCCCATGAGCGAGAACACGGCCAGATATCGGGTGACCGGGATGACCTGCGACCAGTGCGTGGTCGCCGTGACCGAAGAGGTGCGCCGGCTCGAGGGCGTGCGGTCGGTGGACATCGAACTGCGACCGGGCGACATCTCCGTGGTCACCATCGTCAGCGACGCACCGCTGCTGGCGGGGGCCGTACGCGACGCCATCGACGAGGCGGGTTACGCCCTGGCCAGCTGACCCACCGACCGGGGATCTGGCCGAGTCCGGTTGGGCCCGGTCAGATCTCGTCCATCAGCCGGATCTTGCGCTGGGCGAACTCCTCATCGCTGACGGCACCGGCGGCGTGCAGGGCGCGCAGTTCAGCCAGTTCCTGCAACGGGTCCCGGTAGACCGCCGGCCCGTCGCCGGCCGGCGTCATCGCCGCCCGGGTGTTGGCCGCGAACGTGTCCGCCTGGGTGCCCAGGATCTGATCGACCTGCAGTCGGGACGACTCGGTCCGGACCTCGACAGTGCCCATGCCCTTGGCCTTGCCCGACTCCACCGACACCACCTCGGTCAGCGGCACCTCGGCCCCGTAGGGCGCGTCGCCGCCGGGCACGAACAGCACCCGCCGGGAGGTCAGGGCGAACAGGCCCATCTTCTTGTTCCAGCGACCCTCGACCAGCTGGATGACCACCTCCTGGTCGGTGAGCAGCTCGGCCAGCCGGGGCAGCTCCCGGTCGGTCTGCCGCCCGAATGCGGTGCGCTCGGCCGCCCGCACCAGGTCGTCGCGCACCCCCTGAGCGCGCAGCCGCTCGCCCAGCGTCGGCATCTTGAGCCACTTGCCGAGGAATCCGGTCATGCCCCGCTCCGCTCGGATCGGCCTGGTCGGTCGCCTCTACTATCCCACTCGAGCGCCGGCCGGTCGGCGCTGGTCAATGGGCTTTTCCGGCGCTGCGGGCCTCGAGCAGTTTGAGCCAGATCTCGCTCATGGTCGGGTACGACGGGACGACGTGCCACAGCTGCTCCAGCGTCACCCCACCGACCACGGCGACCGTGGCGGCGTGCACCAGCTCGGCCACCTCGGCCCCGACGAAGGTGGCGCCGATCAGCGTGTCGGTGGTTCGGTCGATCACCAGCTTGGCCCGACCGACGTACCCGTCCCGCAGCAGTGAGGACCCGGCGAAGCCGGCCATGTCGTACTCCACGGCCTCGACATCCAGGCCGGCGTCCCGAGCCTGCCGCTCGGACCGGCCGACGGAGGCGACCTGCGGATCGGTGAAGGTCACCTGAGGCACCCGGCCGTCGTCGGCCAAGTCGGTGAACCGAGACCCGTCGGTCGGGCGACCTTCGGCCCGGGCGGCGATGACCGCCCCGCAGATGCGGCCCTGGTACTTGCCCATGTGGGTCAGCAGCGCCCGGCCGGTCAGGTCGCCGACCGCGTACAGCCACTGCCCGTCGACGCCCCGCACGGCCAGCTGGTCGTCGGTGGTGACGAACCCGTGGCTGGCGCCGACGTCCACGCCCACCGCGTCCAGTCCGAGGTCGGCGCTGGCCGGGGTGCGCCCGGCCGCGACCACCAGCTCGTCCACCACCAGGGTCTGGTCGCCGAACCGCAGGGTCACCTCACCGCCGTGGGTGCGGCCCTCACCGGTGGCCGCCGGGTCGGCGCGCCGGACCTCATCCAGACCGGTGTGCAGCAGGACCTTGACCCCGGCGTCCCGGAAGGCCTGGGCCACCAGTTCGCCGGCGAACGGCTCGTTGCGGTCGAGCAGCCCCCCGCCACGGACCAGGATGGTCAACTCCTGCACGCCCAGCCCGTGCAGCCAGCTGGCCGACTCGCAGGCGACGACCCCACCACCGACCACGGCGACCCGCCGGGGCACCTCATGCAGGTTGGTGACGTCGCGCGAGGTCCAGGGCAGCGCGGCCCGCAGCCCTGGCAGGTCCGGCACGCTGGCGGTCGTCCCGGTGGCCAGCACCACCGCGTGCCGCGCGGTGATGATCCGGGTGGCGCCGTCGGCGCCGGTCACCTCGACCTGCTTCGGGCCGGCCAGCCGGCCGTGCCCGCGGACGACCCCGATCCCGGTGTCGTTGGCCCACTGCACCTGGTACTTGTCGTCGTGGTGGCTGGTGAACCCGTCACGGCGCTCCAGCACGGCCGGCACGTCGATGGTGCGGCCGGCGACCAGGGAGGCGACACCGGGCATGTGCCGGGCCGCGTCCAGCAGCTCGACCGGGCGCAGCAGCGCCTTGCTGGGCATGCAGGCCCAATAGGAGCACTCGCCGCCGAGCAGTTCGTGCTCGACGATCACCGCGGTGCGGGTGCTGTCGGCGATCGCGTACTGGGCGACGATCTCCCCGGGCGGACCACCGCCGATCACCACCACGTCGTAGACGTCGGACTCACCGGCCAGGTCGGCCGCCTTGCGCGCGGGCTCGGGGGAGGTCATGGCGCCACGGTAGCCGCGACCCCCGACACCGCGTCAGGTCGACGACGGGCGGTTGAGCTGTGCCTGCGCGTCGGCCAACAGCCGGGTGATGGTGGCCCCCAGCCGGACGTCGGCGTCGGTCGGGCGACCACCGGTCGCGCTGCGCACCAGCTCGCCGGCCGCGGTCGCGTAGATCTCCACGATCCGGCCGTCCGGGCGCGGCGGCATGGGCACCAGCCCGGCCTCGCCCCAGAGCGTGCAGTCGAAGGAGGCGGCCGCCGGGGGCGCGAACTGGCTGAGCACGACGGTGCTCGTGGCGCCCGACTCGTGCCCGACGATCAGCGTGACCAGGTCCCCGTCGCCGGCCACGGCGGTGATCCGCGCGACCGGTCCGAGGGCGCCGGTCAGGGTGGACAGGGCATGCGGACCGGTGTCCCACAACGCCCCCTGCTCCCGCCGCCAGGCCGAGCCGCCGAACGGATTGCCCGGGGCCTGCAGGGTGCTCAGCCAGCGGAACCAGGCGCCTCGCCAGCCGCCGGTGGCGCGGACGTGGGTGAACCAGTCCCGGGAGGTGTCGACGAAACGATCGGTGAAGAACACCAGCGACGCCACCCCGCTGGCCGCGACGGCCGCCTCAAGCGCATCGGCCGCGGCCACGTCCAGGGCGATCGGCTTGTCCAGCAACAGATGCTTGCCGGCCCGCGCCGCCCGCAGGGCCAGTTCCGCCTGGATCGACGGCGGGACCGCGAAGGCCACCGCATCGACGTCGGCCAGCAGCGCATCGACATCCGGATAGGCGGCCCCGAGCGCCAGACCCAACTCATCGGCCAGGGCCGCCGCCTTGGCCGGGTCCCGACCCCAGATGCCGACCAGCTCGACCTCCGGGCAGGCGAGAAGTCCTGGTCCGTGGGCGATCCCGGCCCAGGGCCCGGTGCCGACGAGTCCGAAGCGCATGCCTGCCCCTTTTCTGCGGTGTCCGCGTGAGTCTAGGACGCTCCTGAATTATCCGTATGTCGGCCCCTGTTGATCTTGTGGGTTCGGGATGATCTTGGTGTGCAGGGTCGGTCGCGGGATCAGCGTGAGTTGTTGGATGCCGAGTCGGTAGTCGGTGGGCTGCTCAAGCCGGGCAGCGTGTTCGCGTTTCTGGCCGCGCACCGTCGGGAGGTGTTCCCGGACGGCATGTTCGCGGATCTGTTTCCGTCGGGTCGGGGCCGCCCGTCAGTGCCGGCCGACGTGATGGCGTCGGTGATTGTGCTGCAGGCTCTGCACGGCCTGTCCGACGCGGACACGGTGGACTCGGTGACGTTCGATCTGCGGTGGAAGGCAGCGTGCGGGTTACCGGTGACCGCTGCGGCGTTCCATGCCACGACATTGACGTACTGGCGGCGTCGGCTGGCCGCTTCGCAGTCGCCGAACCGGATCTTCGACGCGGTCCGCCAGGTCGTGGACCAGACCGGGGTGCTGGCTGGAAAGAGCAGGCGAGCGTTGGATTCCACGATCCTGGACGACGCGGTCGCCACCCAGGACACGGTCACCCAGTTGATCGCGGCGATCCGCCGGGTCCGCCGCGAGGTACCCGGCGCCGCCGAGGTCGTCGGCGAGCACTGCTCGGCTCACGACTATGACGACCCGGGCAAACCGGCGATCGCCTGGAACGATCAGCAGGCCCGCGAGGCCCTTGTCGATGCGCTGGTCACCGACGCGCATCGGGTGCTGGGACACCTGCCCGACCAGGAGCTCGGACCGAAGGCGGCGGACGCGGTCGCCCTCTTGGCGTTGGTCGCCGGGCAGGACGTGGAACCGGTCGAGGGCTCGGACGGCACCGACGGACGGTGGCGGATCGCGCAGCGGGTCGCCCCGGACCGGGTGATCTCCACCGTGGACCCGGAGGCGCGGCACGCCCACAAGACCGTCCACCGGCGGCAGGACGGGTTCAAGGCACACATCGCGGTCGAACCCGACACCGGTCTGGTCACCGCCTGCGCGGTGACCATGGCCAGCGGACGCGGCAACAGCGACGCCGAGGTTGGACCCACCTTGCTGGCACAGGAGACCGAAAAGCTGCACGTGCTGGCCGATTCGGCGTACGGATCGGGATCCGCGCGGGCCGAACTGGACCATGCCGGGCACATCGCGTTGATCAAGCCGTTCCCGCTGCGGTCGGCCGTGCCGGGCGGGTTCACCCTGGACGACTTCACCGTCGACCCCGAGGCCAGGACGGCCACCTGCCCGAACGGGGTGACCCGGTCGATCACCGCGCAATGGTCCGTCACCTTCGGAGCGGCTTGCCGCGGCTGCCCGCTCCGGGCCCAATGCACGACCAGCGACGCCGGTCGATCGCTGAAGCTGACCGAGTACGAAAGCCTGCTCAGGGCGGCCCGTCGACAAGCGGAAACCGAGGACTTCCAACAGGTCTACCGACGGCACCGGCCGATGGTCGAACGATCGATCTCCTGGCTGGTCCGCGGCAACCGCAAAGTCCGCTACCGCGGCGTCGCCAAGAACGACCACTGGTGGCACCACCGCGCCGCTGCGATCAACCTCAGGCGAATGCTCACCCTCGGGCTGACGCGGGTGAGCGGGACGTGGACCATTGCACCGGCCTGACCGGCCGGCACGAGACCTCACCGGGCCGTGAGCAACGGCCCGTCCCTCCGATCAGTCAGGAGAATCATCCAGGGCCGGGCGACGACTCAGGACCACGCCTGACAGCCCGATCACGCGCGAACGCTCCCACTGTCCCAAAGCGAACTCCCGAACCCACAAGTGACCGTTATTCAGGAGCGTCCTAGGGGCGGTTCCGACGTCGGGCCCGAGCGTCCGGGCCGGCACGGGAAGGCCGGTCAGTCCCGGCCTTCCCGTTCGGATCAGCTGCGCGTGCCGCTGCGCAGGCCGGAGCGGCGACGACCGAAGGCCACGACCGCCGCGACCGCGATGACGGCGACCACGAGCTGGACGAGCAGCTCGAGCCAGTCGATGCCGTCGGTCTGGGTGGGCACGCCCAGGGCCCGGGCCAGGAAGGTGCCGACGAAGGCGGCCACCACGCCGACCACGATGGTCAGCCAGATCGGGATGTCCTGCTTGCCCGGCAGGATCAGGCGCGCGAGGGCGCCGATGATCGCGCCGATGACGATGGCACTGATGATTCCGGTGATGGTCATGTCTGTTCCTTCGAGTTCGTTGATGGCGCGCGGCGAGGCCGCGAGCCGTAGGGATGCTGGTCGGTCGACGCCGACCGGATGACGTCCTCGTCGTGGAGGGGCGGATCGACCGCCGCACACGTCTTCCCGGAGCCTGCGATGGGGGATGTCGCCCGGCTCCGACTCTGCACGGGCCCCCCGTTGTGCTAGGGGTATCGGTCCGGCGGTGTAGCGACGACGTGCCCCGTCGGCGGCTAGAGAAGGTGAGATGAGCACCTGGCCGGGCGGCGGAACGCGCAGGCCGGACGAGAGATCCGCATGGGCTACCCGACCGACGCTACACGTGATCGGGGCGGCGTCCCGACCATCGCCGGGGCGATGACGCCGCCACCTCGGGGATCCCCGGACCGGACGAGCGGGCCGGACGACAGGGGGCTCCACCGATCGATGGAGCGCCGGATCGCCCGTGGCATCGACCACCCGGACGACGGTGCCGGACCCCGGAGTGGCGGACAATAACTGGTGTTCAAGCGATTTCGCCCCCGCGGCCGGGCCTGGTGGGCCGGGCCCGGCGGTGCACTGAGCACCCGCCACCGGAAGATGTGAGGATCTGCCCATGCCCGCGACTCGTCTCGCCGCCTATGTCGATCAGCGCGGTCCGGCCGACTCGATCCGGCTGGGCCGCCTGCCCGTGCCCGAGCTCGGCCCGGACGACGTGCTGGTCGCAGTCACCGCCGTCTCGGTGAACCCGGTCGACACCTACGTGCGCAGCGGCCGGTACGACACGCCCATCCCGCTGCCGTTCATCGTGGGCCGTGATCTGGTCGGCACCGTCGCCGAGATCGGTTCAGCGGTCAGGGATCTGGCTGTGGGCGACCCGGTCTGGGCGAACAGTCTGGGGCACGCCGGGCGGCAGGGCGCGGCGACCGAGCTGGCCGTGGTCGCCCGCGATCGGCTGTACCGGCTGCCGGCCGGGGTCGACCCCGAGCTGGCCGTCGCCGTCGCCCACCCCGCCGTCACCGCCTACCTGGGCTGGTTCCTGCGGGCCAGGATCCGGCCGGGCTGGACGGTCTTCGTCGGCGGCGGGGCCGGCAATGTCGGCATCGCCGCCATCGAGATGGCCACGCGGGCCGGGGTCCGGGTGATCGCCTCGGCCCGCGACGACCATGCCGACCGCTGCCGGGCGGCCGGGGCCCAGGCGGTCGTCGACTATCGCGCCGCCGACCTGGCCGAGCGCATCCGGTCGGCCGCCCCGAACGGCGTCGACGTCTACTGGGACACCTCCGGGACCAACGACACCGCGGTCGCCGCCGACGTGCTGCGACCCGGCGGCCGGATGCTGGTCACCGCTGCCCGCTCCCCGGTCACGGTGAACCTGGCTCCCCTGTACACCCACGACGTCACCATCGACGGGTTCGTGATCAGCCGGGCCTCGGCCGCCGAGTTCGCCCAGGCCGCCGAGCTGATCAACGCGATGCTGGCGGCCGGCGAGTTGACGACCCGGATCACCGACCGGCTGCCGTTGGCCCAGGCCGCGCAGGCGCACGCGCGGATGGAGTCCGGGCCGGTGGACGGCCGGCTGCTGCTGCTGGTGTGACCAGCGGCGCACCCACGCGGAGTGAGGTCCGGGAGTAGCCTGTTCTGTCCGGCTTGCGCGAGCGCAAGCACCGGTGAAACGGAAGGTCCCGCGTGTCAGACTCCGACAACCCGTCCCCGGACGGCCCCCCGGCCGGTCGCTCCCCGGCGGACACCATCGAGGTCGAACCCGCCGCCGATCCGGTGGCGCAGGAGCAGGCGGTCATCGACGTCCTGTACCGGCGGCTGGACGACCTGCGCGCCGAACGGGTCGAGCTGCGCGATCGCTACATCAGCCGCAGCGACAACACCCCCGGTGGGCGGGTCGAACGCGACCTGGCCTACGCCAACCACGCGGCCGCCGTGGTCGCGCTGAACGCAGCCGAGGACCGGCTGTGTTTCGGCCGGATCGACCGGACCGACGGCGAGTCGATGCACATCGGCCGGATGGGCATCTTCGACGACGAGGGCGATCACCGGCAGCTGCTGATGGACTGGCGGGCGCCGTCGGCGCGGCCGTTCTACGTGGCCACCGCGGCCAACCCGCTGGGGCTGCGCCGGCGCCGCTACATCACCACCCGGCGCCGGCGGGTCGAATCGGCCAATGACGAGTACCTGGACCTGACCGATCCGCAGGCGCTGGCCGCGGCCCGCGCCTCCGGTTCCGGGCCGGCCGGGGAAGCCGAGCTGCTGGCCGCCCTGCGTGCGCCCCGCACCGGCCGGATGTCGGACATCGTGGCCACCATCCAGGCCGAGCAGGACCGGATCATCCGGACCGAGCTGGCCGGGATCCTGGTGGTGCAGGGGGGGCCGGGCACCGGCAAGACCGCGGTCGCGCTGCACCGGGCCGCGTACCTGCTCTACAACCACCGCGAGCAGCTGCAGCAGCGCGGCGTGCTGATCATCGGGCCGAACCGCACCTTCCTGACCTACATCGGTCAGGTGCTGCCGGCCCTGGGTGAGAACGCGGTCGTGCTGTCCACCATCGGCGACCTGTTCCCCGGGGTGTCCGCCCAGGCGATCGAGGACCCGGACACCTCCCGGGTCAAGGGGCGCACGGCGATGACCACGGTCATCGCCAACGCGGTCCTGCACCGCCAGGCACTGCCCCGGACGCCGATCGCCGTGCCGTTCGACGGGGCCCCACAGAGTCGGCTGGTGCTCGACGGCGCCATCCTGACGCCCGCCCGGGACCGGGCCTGGGCCTCCCGCCGACCGCACAACCAGGCCCGCCCGGTGTTCCTGCGCCGGGTGATCGACGGCCTGGTCCGGCAGGTCGCGGCCCGGCTGGGCACCGGGCCCGACGGCCAGAGCCTGGCCACCCCGGACGATCTGGACGCGATCCGGCAGGACCTGATGGAACACGACGGGCTGCGGGTGGCCCTGCGCGACCTGTGGCCGGCACTGACCGCGCCCCGGCTGCTCGCCGACCTGCTCGGTTCGGCGTCCCGGCTCGAGTTCGCCGCCGAGAGCCTGTCCCCGCGCGACCGGGCGCTGCTGCTGCGCGCGGACGATCCGGCCGCCTGGACCGCCGCCGACGTGCCGCTGCTGGACGAGGCGGCCGAGCTATTGGGCACCCTGCCGGCCTCGACCACCGCGGCCGACGCGGACGACCGGTACGCGGCCGAGGTGCTCGACCTGCTCGGTGCCAACGACGACCTGGATCCCGAGGACGTCGGGTTGCACAGCATGGTCGGCATGGTCAACGCGCAGACGCTGTCCCGGCTGCACGAGGAGGTGGCCGACTGGACCTCCACCGCGGAGCGGGCCGCCGCCGACCGGGAGTGGACGTTCGGGCACGTCATCGTGGACGAGGCGCAGGAGCTCTCGGCGATGGCCTGGCGAATGGTGATGCGGCGCTGCCCGATGCGGTCGATGACCCTGGTCGGCGATCTGGCCCAGACCAGCGATCCGGCCGGCGCGCTGTCCTGGTCGCGGATGCTGCGCCCGTACGTGCGGGGGCGTTTCCAGGTCGAGGAGCTGACGGTGAACTACCGCACCCCGGCCGAGATCATGACCGTGGCCGAGCCGGTGCTGATGGCGATCGATCCGAACCTGACGGCGCCGCGCTCGGTGCGGGAGGCGGGCATCCGCCCGACGCATCGCCGGGTAGCCTCGGCCGATCTGGCCGCCCAGGTGGTCGACCTGGTCCGCGAGGAGGACGACGAGCCGGGCACGATCGCGGTGCTGGTGCCCCGGGCCCGGTACGCCGCGGTCGCCGAGGCGGTCGAGCAGGCCCGCACCGGCGCCCCCGGCACCGCCTCGGCCAATGCGCAACCGTCGCTGTTCGAGACCATCGACCCGGCCCCGGACCTGCGCCGGCACGTCGTCGTGCTGACCGTCATGCAGGCCAAGGGCCTGGAGTTCGACAGCGTGATCGTCGCCGACCCGGCCGGCATCATCGCCGAGTCCGGGCGCGGCCTGTCCGATCTGTACGTGGCGCTGACCCGGACCACCCAGCGGCTCACCGTCGTGCACACCGGCGAGCTGCCGTCGGTGCTGGCCCGGCT
This sequence comes from Nakamurella multipartita DSM 44233, assembly GCF_000024365.1. NCBI lineage: Bacteria > Bacillati > Actinomycetota > Actinomycetes > Nakamurellales > Nakamurellaceae > Nakamurella > Nakamurella multipartita. Next base: position 118,243 of record NC_013235.1, on the reverse strand, counting down.
GCGCGAACCCGCCGCCTGAGGTGGGCCGGGCCGCCCCACTCCCCCCGCAGTTGATCATGGCGATCTCTGTCGCTCGCTCGGCGTGTCGCCGGCGAGTCGAACAGAGATCGCCATGATCAACTCGGAACGGGGCACGCGGGTACTGCAGCCCGGGTAATGCAGCGCGCGGGTGCGGCGGCCGTTACAGGATGTGCAGCATCTCCTGGTAGGTCGGCAGCGGCCAGGTGTCGTCGGCCACCAGGCCCTCGAGCTCGTCGGCGGCGGCGCGGACGGCGGCCATGGCCGGGATGAGCTTTTCCATCGCGTAGACCGCCTCCTCCATCGAGGACTCGCCGGCGTGGATGCCCAGGGCGGTCTCCAGCCCGGTGATGCCGCTGGTCAGCGCCCCGACGGAGGCGGTGATGGCGTCCAGGGTGGGCGAGTCGAAGGACATGCCGATGGCCTTGAGGTTCATCGCCGCGCCGGCCAGCTCACCCTGGTAGCGGATGGCCGCCGGCAGGATCTTGGTCTTGGCGATCTCCAGCGTCTCGGACGCCTCGAGCATCACCGAGAGCGCGTACTGCTCCAGGTAGACCTCGAGCCGGCTGGCCAGCTCCCGGTTGGACAGCACCCCGTACTTCTCGAACAGGTCCTTGACCTCGGGCCGGTCGAACTGGGGCAGCGCGTCGACGGTGGTCTTGAGGTTGGGCAGGCCGCGCTCGGCCGCCTCCACCTGCCAGGCGTCGGCGTAGCCGTCACCGTTGAACACCACGGCGCCGTGCTCGGTGATGATGTCCTTGAGCACCTTCTGCACCGCGGCGTCGAACTCCATGCCGCCCTCGATCAGGGCCTCCAACTCGGTGGCGATGTAGTCCAGCGAGTCGGCCAGGATCGTGTTGATCGCGACCATCGGTCCGGAGATCGACTGCGAGGAACCGGGCGCGCGGAACTCGAACCGGTTGCCGGTGAAGGCGAACGGGCTGGTCCGGTTGCGGTCGCCCGGATCGGCCTTGAATGGCGGCAGGGTGTCCACACCCAGGGTCAGCGTGCCGGCCGGCTTGGAGCCGGTCAGCGCGCCCGCGGCGATCTGGTCGAACACATCGGCCAGCTGCTCGCCCAGGAAGATCGAGATGATCGCCGGCGGGGCCTCGTTGGCGCCCAGCCGGTGGTCGTTGCGGGCCGAGGCGACGACGGCGCGGAGCACGCCGCCGTACTTGTGCACGCCCCGGATGACGGCCGCGCAGAACACCAGGAACTGCACGTTCTCGTGCGGGGTGTCGCCCGGGTTGAGCAGGTTGCCCTGGTTGCCGTTGCCGATGGAGAAGTTGACGTGCTTGCCCGAGCCGTTGACGCCGGCGAACGGCTTCTCGTGCAGCAGGCACTCCATGCCGTAGCGCTGCGCCACCCGCTGCAGGGTGGTCATCATCAGCTGCTGGTGGTCGTGGGCCAGGTTGGCCTTCTCGAACAGCGGAGCGATCTCGAATTGGCCCGGGGCGACCTCGTTGTGCCGGGTCTTGGCCAGGATGCCCTGCTTGAACAGCTCCCGGTCCACCTCGATCATGAACGCCAGCACCCGCTCCGGGATGGCGCCGAAGTAGTGGTCGTCGAACTGCTGGCCCTTGGCCGGCTTGGCGCCGAACAGGGTCCGGCCGCTGGACATCAGGTCCGGGCGGGAGAAGTAGAAATGCCGGTCGATCAGGAAGTACTCCTGCTCGGCCCCGGCGTAGGACACGACGGTGTCGATGTCGTCGTGGCCGAACAGCGTGAGCACGCGGGCGGCCTGCTTGCTCATCGCCTGCTGCGAGCGCAGCAGCGGGGTCTTCTTGTCCAGCGCCTCACCGGTCCAGGAGATGAACACGGTGGGGATGCACAGGGTGTTGCCGTTCGGGTTCTCCAGGATGTACGCCGGGCTGGTGACGTCCCATCCGGTGTACCCGCGGGCCTCGAACGTGTTGCGGATGCCGCCGTTGGGGAAGCTGGAGGCGTCCGGCTCGCCCTGGATCAGCGTCTTGCCCGCGAACTCGGCCATGGAGGCGCCGCTGTCCTCGGGCGAGAGGAACGAGTCGTGCTTCTCGGCGGTCAGCCCGGTCAGCGGGTAGAACACGTGCGCGTAGTGCGACGCACCGTTCTCCAGGGCCCAGTCCTTCATCGCCGAGGCGACGACGTCGGCCACCGTCGGGTCCAGCGGCGTGCCCTTGTCGATGGTCGACATGACCGACTTGTAGACCGACTTGGGCAACCGCGACTTCATCACCGCGGGGCTGAACGTGTTGCGGCCGAACAGCTCTCCCAGCGGCTCGGTGAAGTCCTTATCGGGCACCTGATACCCGGTGACCGCGTTGATCGCCTGGCGACGTGACTGACTACCGCTCATACTGTGATCTCCTGAGGGTCATCCCGACCCACCGTGCGCAGGCCGTCGGCGCACGGGACCACCGGGCCCAGTGCGCCGACCGACGGTCGCACCCGCCCGTCACGCGGGTGTTTCGACTTCCTTATCGGCGGGAAAACACTGTTTTCGCCATTCGGGCGATCAGGAGCCCCGCCGGACCCGCACGCCGGCCACCCACCACGGCCAGGGCCGGGCGGTCACTGAGCGGTCACTGGGCGGGGAGCAGCTCGTCGATCAGGGCCAGCACCCGGGTGCGGATGTCGTCCCGGATGGGTCGGACACTGTCGATCCCCTGCCCGGCCGGGTCGTCCAGTTTCCAATCCTCGTAGCGTTTTCCGGGGAAGATCGGGCAGGCGTCGCCGCAGCCCATGGTGATGACGACATCCGAGGCCTGCACCGCGTCGGTGGTCAGGATCTTGGGCTGCTGGTCGGCGATGTCGACTCCGACCTCGGCCATGGCCTGCACCGCGACCGGGTTGACCTGGTCCGCGGGCATCGATCCGGCCGAGCGGACCTCCACCTGACCGTGCGCGAGGGCGGTGAGAAATCCGGCGGCCATCTGCGAGCGGCCGGCGTTGTGCACGCACACGAAAAGGACACTGGGCCGGTCGGACATGGCCGCCTCCATCGGGTCAAGATCGGCCACGGGTTGGCCTGAGCAAGTATCTCAACGATACTTGAGTCAATTGTCATGGAGGTGATCGATGGATGAACAGCTGACCCGGCGGGCCCGGATGCACGCCGCGCTGGGCGAGCCGGCCCGGTTGGCGATCGTGGATCGTTTACTCCCGGGGGACGCCTCGCCCGGCGAGCTGGGCGCCGCGCTCGGTCTGCCGACGAACCTGCTCGCCCATCACCTGCGGGTGCTGCAGGACGCCGGGGTGATCGGCCGCGTCCAGTCCGAGGGCGACCGGCGCCGGACCTATGTGCAGCTGCGGCTGGACGATCCGCTGGTCCAGGCCCTGGCCCGACCGATCGACCCGGCGAGCCGGGTCCCGCTGCCCACCGGACCCCGTGTGGTGTTCGTCTGCACGCACAACTCCGCCCGTTCCCAGCTGGCCGCCGCGAGCTGGGCCCGGGTCAGCGAAATCCCGGTGGCCTGCGCCGGAACTCATCCGGCGCCACGGGTGCATCCCGGCGCGGTCGCCGCGGGCCGCCGACACGGCCTGCGGCTGGGGCGAGCCCGCACCGCGCACATCGACGAGGTCGTGCAGCCGGCCGATCTGGTGGTGGCCGTCTGCGACAGCGCGCACGAGGAGCTCGACCCGGCCCGGCCCCGGCTGCACTGGTCGATCCCGGATCCGGTGCGGGTCGGGACCGATGCGGCGTTCGACGCCGCCTGTGACGAGATCGACCGTCGCGTCCGCACTCTGGCCGCCGACTGAGGTCCTACGAGCCGGCCGGCCGGGGCGTACGGGCCCGGATGATCGCCGCGTGCAGCCCCGGTGCGGCCTCGTGGGTGAAGGTCACGTCGGCGTCGACGAAGCCGGCGGCGGCCAGCCCGTCCAGGTACTCCTGGCGGGACAGCGCACCGGCGATGCAGCCGACGTAGGAGCCGCGTTCGGCCCGGTCGGCGACGCTGAGATGGTCCTCGGCGACCACGTCGGAGATGCCGATCCGACCACCCGGGGCCAGCACCCGGAACATCTCGGCCAGCACCGCGGGCTTGTCCACGGACAGGTTGATCACGCAGTTGGAGATCACCACGTCGACCGCGGCGTCCGGCAACGGGATGTCCTCGATGTGCCCCTTGACGAACTCCACGTTGGCGGCGCCGGCCTTGGCCGCGTTCGCCCTGGCCAGCACCAGCATCTCGTCGGTCATGTCCAGCCCGTAGGCGAACCCCGTCGGCCCGACCCGCTTCGCGGACAGCAGCACGTCGATCCCGCCCCCCGAGCCGAGGTCGAGCACCCGCTCCCCGGCCCGGAGCTCGGCGACGGCCAGCGGGTTCCCGCAGCCCAGGCTGGCCAGCACCGCCTCCGGCGGCAGCTCCGAGGTCTGCTCCGGCTCGTACCGGCCGGCCCCGAACGGCGCGTCCGGGTCGTCCAGCACGGTCGCCCCGCACCCGCCGCCGCAGCAGTCGGCCGCCCCGGCCGGCGCGGTCACCGCCAGCGCCGCCCGCGCGTACCGGTCCCGCACCTGATCCCGCAGATCCTCATCCACCGTCGCCATCCCGCTCGCCTCCAACACATTGACGTACATCGATATGTCGAGCATGCAGCACACATCGACGACTGTCAATACATCTGGCAGGATGGCTGCGTGACCACGACCCGAGCCCGGCCGGCGCTCCCGCTGACCGATCTGGCGGCCTGCTGCAGCCCGCCCCCCGGGCGGGTCCTGGACCCGGCCGAGGCCGACCGGCTGGCCGGCGTCCTCAAGGCGCTGGCCGAACCCAACCGGCTGCGGCTGGTCTCGATGATCGCGGCGAATGCGGTCGGCGGCGCGACCTGCGTGTGCGATCTGATCGAGCCCCTCGGGTTGAGCCAGCCGACGGTCTCGCATCACCTCAAGGTCCTCACCGACGCCGGGCTCCTGACGCGGGAGCAACGTGGCAAGTGGGCCTACTTCTCACTTATCCCGGGGGCGCTGGCCGCCGTCGCCGCCGCGATCACCCCGGCCGGCGTTCCGGAGTAGGCACCCCGCCCATGCCCGCGCCACGGGCAGAAACCTGCCGTAGCGTCGCGATCATGGGGGGCAGTCAGGGGCGCGAACGGGCGATCGGGTGGTATTGGCCGTCCCGGCTGTACCGGATCGGCGCGACGGTCGTCGGCCTGGTCTGGATCTTCCTCGGTCGGCCACTGGAGTCCGGGGGGCCTGGCCCTGGCTGGCCTCGGGGGTGGCCCTGCTGGCGCTCGCCTGGTGCATTCCGGTCGTCGTTGTCACCGCCACCGAGGTCCGGTGGTCCGGCGGTTCACCACCATCCGCTGGGTCGATGTGACCATGGTCTTCCAGCCGGCTCCGGGGGATCCGATCCGGATCCGGCGAAGCGACGGCAAGCTGTTCGTCCTGCCCGGGGTGGGCCTCGACCGGCTCCCGGAGATCCTCGCCCTGGCCACGCAGGACTCTGCCGAACCCAGGGCCTGACCGGCAGCAGCCCGTGTGACCTGGTCCGAGGGCGTGAGCATGGCGATCGCGATCTTTGTCAACCTGGCCAATCGCGGCCCGGCCCGGTCGACGACCGCCGCCGGCTCGACCCCGGCCCATCCGGAGCCCTGAGTGGGTCAGCGACCGGGCGACGGGCGCGGCCGCAGGCGGATCGCCGGCATCTCCGGGGCCGGCAACGGCCGGCCGGGATAGCCGACCACCCGGCCGAAGCGGGTAACGGGCGCGGAACCGGCGGCGAAAGCGGCGATCTCGTCCTGCCACTGCTGCCGGAACGCGACCACCTCGTCGTGGCTGCGGCCGATGAAGTTCCACCACATGACGATCTCCTCGCGCAGCGGCTCCCCGCCGAGCAGAACCAAGCGGGCCGGGGTGGCCCCGTTGCTCAACGACACCGTGCGGGTGCCGGGCGGCAGGTACGCCATCGCGGCCCGGCCGACGGGCGCACCGTCCACCCGGACGTCCCCGGAGTCGACCAGAAAGCCATGCTCGAACTCGGCGGTCAGCGGCAACTCGGTGCGGGCGCCGGGGGCCAGCACCAGCTCGGCGCCCAGCAACGGCGAGTGCACCGTGGCCGGCGAGGAGAGCCCGAGCCAGGAGCCGATGAACACCCGGCAACGGACGTCACCGTCGCGTGCGTCGTCGGGCACGACGTGCTCGAAGGACGGCGCGATCTGCCGGGCCGCGTCGGGCAGCGCCACCCACAGCTGGACGCCGTGCAGGAGTTGGGTGGCCGGCGTTGACACCTCGGAATGCGAGATCCCCTGGCCGGCGGTCATCAGGTTGAGCTCACCGGGTCGGACCATCGCGTGTGAGCCGAGCGAGTCGCGGTGCTCGATCTCGCCCTCGAACAGCCAGCTCACCGTTTGCAGACCGGTGTGCGGGTGCGGGGCGACGTCCATGCCGCCGCTGTCGGCCACCCGGTCCGGGCCGTAGTGGTCGGCGAAGCACCAGGCCCCGATCAGCGACCGCTGCTTGAGCGGCAGGGTGCGCCGGACCGTCATGGCCCGGATCCCGCCGAGCGGGACGTCCCGGGGTTCGAGAATCTCGACCGGTCCGGCCGCGCCGGAGCCGCTGGCTCCGCTGCGGCAGACGAGTTCGGCGGGGTCGGTTTCGACGTTCGTCATCCCGGCGAGGATAGTCCGATCCGCCCCGGCCGGGCCGGACCCGGCCAGCGGACTCCTGGGCGGACCGCCGCACGGCCCGGCCGGTCGAGCTCAGCCGATGGCCACCCCGGCGTCCAGCATGGTGATCCGCATCAGCAGCGCCGCCTCGGCCCCGATCACCCCGTCGACCAGGGTGAGCAGCCGATCCACGAACGGCCCGCCGTGCGCCGGTTCGACCTGATCGGCCAGGTGATGCGCGAGCTCGTGCAGGATCACCAGCTCCCGCAGGGCCCACCCCGACCCGGTCCGGTACCCCGGCACGGCCATGACCGCCCCGGCCCGTTCGTAGTGCGCCTGGGTGGAGCCGGCCCGCTCGCGCACCCGGACCGGCACCGTCGCCCGCGGCCAGGTGGCGCGCACCCAGCCCAGGTCGAGCACCCGGCGGACGTAAACCTGCACGGCCGGCACCGAGCCGAAACGCCGTTCCGGCGGTAGCACCAGCTGCGACCCGGCGATCTGCACCACCGGGTACTCGGCGGACCGGTCGAAGATCCGGTGCACCAGATGCTCGGCCTCGTAGACCTTGGCCCGCTGGCCGTCGCGGGGCGCCGTCTCAGCCGTCGATCGCCCCACGCTGCCCACCGATCGCCTTCTCCGGGGTCAGCCGCGCCCGCCGCCCGGCCCGATCACCGGCCCGGCGGGAGCGTTCGGCCTGGCCGGCCGCCGCGCGGGTGCCGGACCAGGTGCCGCGGGCCTGCGAGTGGGCCCGGTAGTGATCGGCCAGTTCGACCTCGCGGTTGCGCAGGACCAACGCCACCCCACGACCCTGCTCGTCCGGCTGCTCGGCGATCAGCTGCTGTTCGGTCTCCTGCCGCGCCTGGGCCAGGCGGGCGGCGATGCGGTGCGCGAAGGCCTGTTGGAAGTTGATCCGCGCGGTGGTGGCGTGCACCGGCTTCTCCACGTACTGGTACTCCTGCCGCCACCCGCCGGACCGGCCGGGGGTCGTCACCGCGACCCGTTTGATCACCTTCTCCACGGCGTAGTCACCGGACTTGATGTACGCGTCGGAGGCCCGGACCATCTGCACCACCAGCGAGGCGTACAGGGTCTGCGCCATGTCGATGTCGGTGTCGAAGCCGAACGCATGCACCCGGGTCGAATCGCGGGCGATGTCGCAGGTCAGGTTGTTGGCCCGGCCGATGGCCAGGAACAGCTCGACGTAGGTGCGCAGCCCGCGCTTGCCGGACTCACCGATCACGATGGCCCGCTGGGTCGGGACCGGCCGCCGTTCCTGCCGCTGGGTATGCGAGCGGGCCATCGCCAGGTCGACCGAGGCCAGCGTGGCCAGCCGCTGCGCCGCCTGCAGAAAGGCGTCCGCCTCGTGGTCGTTGTCGGTCCCCTCGGCCTTGCGCAGCAGCGCGGCGATCCGGGCCAGGTCCTTCTCGCTCAACGCCGGTCACCACCACTGATCGGATCCTGCCGCCGCCCGCTCATCCCTCGCCTCATCCCCGATCGGTCGCACCCACCCGGTGGTTTCCGGGTCGCCGACAGCCTGCCATCGGGCACCGACAGTACCGATCACACGTTCGAAGACCGGTCCGCCAAACTCCGCCGACCGCGCCGAGCGTAATGGCCGGGCCCGCCCGAACCGGAGCTCTCCGGGTTACAGGGTCGCGCCGGTCCGGGACAGCGACTCCCGCCACAGCGTCGCCCGGATCGCCGGGTCGTCGTGCTGCCACGGCAGGTAGTGGGTCGGACGGACCCGCCGGTCGTGCCAGAAGCGGCCGGACGACCGGCTCGGCTCGGCCGCCGCGACCAACCAGACGATGGTGTCCGCGCCCTGGTCGGGGGTGCGCAGGATGGGCTTGGCGACCTTGTCGAACCCGGGCAGCGAGTCGGTGACGCCCGGGGTCTGCGCCCAACCCGGATGCATGCTGTGCACGACCGGGTCGTCGATCCGGTCGAAGGTCAGGGCGAGCTGCTCGGTCAGGGTCACCTGCATCCGCTTCGTCCGGGCGTAGGCCCGCACACCCTTGTACTCGCCCTGGCTGGAATCGAAGTCGTCGGACAGGGCGGCGCTGTACATCCCGCCCGAGGACACGAACACCACCCGGCCGTCGCCGTCGGCGGCCAGCAGCGGCCGCAGCTCGGTGGTCAGCAGCAACGGTCCCAGCACGTGGGTGGCGAAGGCGAGCTCGTTCCCCTCGTCGGTCAGGGTGCGCTCGGGCGGCATCAGACCCGCGCAGTGCACCAGTCCGTGCAGGTCGGTCAACTCCTCGCGCAGGGTCGCGGCGAGCGCGCGCACCGAGCCGAGGTCGCTGATGTCGGCCTCCCGAACGACCAGCTCGGCGTCCGGCACCGCCGCTCGGATCCGGTCGGCGGCCGACTCCAGCCGCGCGGCCTTGCGTCCCACCATCTGGATCCGGGCGCCCAGCGCCGCCAACCCCTGCGCGGCCGCCGCACCGAGGCCGGAGCTGGCCCCGGTGACCACCACGTCGACCCGGCGGGCGAAGGGGACCGGGTCGGCCGGCCACCAGTGCCGGCGCGCCGCCACCCCGATCTTGCTGTAACCGGGCACGACGAGGGCGTCGAGCACCCGGTCGGCCGCCCCGGTCAGGGCCTGCGGTATCCGTGCCATGCCACGATCCTTACCCAGTCGCCGTTGCGCTCACGCTGGCGCGTGCGCCACCAGGCTTACCGGACCCGCCGGGCGGCCGGATGCGCGGGTCAGCCGGCGCTGCGCCGCATCGACCGGATGCCGACCGCCAGCCCGACGGCCACGGTGCCCAGGGCCGCCACCCAGCCCCAGGCCGCGGCCGCGGACCCGACGTCGCCGGCGAACAGCGCGCGTTCGGCGTTGACCAGGTAGGTCAGCGGGTTGAACTTGGCGGCCACCTGCATCCAGCCCGGCCCGGTCTCCAGCGGCAGCAGCATGCCGGACAGGATCATCAGCGGGAAGATCACCGTCTGCTGCACGGCCCAGAACATCCACTCCTGCTTGCGGACGGCGATGGCCAGGGCGTAGCTCAGCGAGCCGATGCCGATGCCGAACACGGCCAGCAGCAGGAACCCGACGAGGGCGCCGGCCGGGTACAGGGTGAACCCGAACGGGATCATCACCGCCACGATGATCACCGCCTGCGCGGCCAGCGGAGCCATCTCCTTCAGCGCGCGGCCGATCAGCAGCGACGGCCGGGACAGCGGCGTCACCAGCATCCGTTCGTGCGCCCCGGTCTGGAACTCGAACAGCAGGTTGGCGCCCACGGTGGTGGTGCCGAACAGGGCCGTCATCACCAGGATCGAGGGCACGAACCACTGCCAGACGCTGTCCCCGACGGTGGTCTGCGCCTGCCCGCCGAGTGATCCGACCAGCAACGGCCCGAACAGGGCCAGGAAGACCAGCGGCTGGATCATCCCGAAGATGACCGAGAACGGGTCCCGCAGCACCGGTCGCAATTCGCGGGTCATCACCAGGTGGGTGTCGCGGACCAGCTTGCGCGCGCCGCCGACGGGTGGCGTCGCGGTGGCCGGGGTCGATGTGGTGGTGGTGGTGGGGGCGCTCATGCGGCCGGGCTCCTCGTCTCGTCGGTGGGTTGACCGAGTTCGGCCTCCCGCAGGCTGCGTCCGGTCAGGGACAGGAAGACGTCGTCCAGGGTGGGGCGGAACACCTGTGCGCTGGCGACCGTGAGGTCGGCCCGGTCGGCCGCGCGCACCACGTCGGGCAGGGTGCGCGGCCCGTCGGCGACCCGCGCGGTCACGGTGGCCCCGTCGATCACGACGTCCCGGCAGCCGGGCGCCCGGGCGATCAGGGTGGCCAGGTCGGCGACCCGGGCCGGCCCGTCCAGGCCGACCTGCACCCGGTCGCCGGCCAGGTCGGCCTTGAGCGCCTCGGCGGTGTCATCGGCGATCACCTGTCCGTTGTCGACCACGACGACCCGGCCGGCCATCGAGTCGGCCTCGTCGAGGTAGTGGGTGGTCAGCATGATCGTCATCGGGATCGCGGCCCGCTGTCGCATCTGCAGGATGTGGTCCCACAGGTTGGCCCGGTTGTGCGGGTCCAGACCGGTGGACGGCTCGTCCAGGAACAGCAGGGACGGGTTGTGCACCAGGCCCATCGCGACGTCCAACCGGCGCCGCTGGCCGCCCGACAGGCTTGAGACCTTCCGGGTGGCCAGTGCCGTCAGGTCCAGGGCTTCGATCAGCTCACCCGCCCGGCGCCGGGCGGCCCGGCGGTCGAGGCCGTAGATCAGGCCCTGGCTGTACAGCTCGTCGACGGCCCGCTGCATGTGACCGGCACCGTTGCCCTGCCCGACGTACCCGATCAACGAGCGCACCCGGGCCGACTCGGTGACGACGTCGTGCCCGGCCACGCTGGCCGAGCCCGAGGTCGGCTCGATGAGGGTGGTCAGCATCCGCATGGTGGTGGTCTTGCCGGCCCCGTTCGGCCCGAGCACGGCAATCAGCTCGCCGTCCTCGACGTCCAGGCTGATGCCGCGCACGGCGTGCACGGTCTTGATGCGGCTGACCACGAAATCCTTGGTCAGGTTTCGGGTGCGGATCATGCGGGCTCCCGGTGCTCGTGGATGGGTGCTCCCGGACCGCGCCGGGTCGGCGCAGTGGTGGGCGGGACCTGTTCAGCATGACCCTGGTACAGGTCACTTTCTGTCCGCCATTGCGGGCATCCTGATCCTCATGAGCGATGCTCCGGGTACCAGTGGCCGCCTTCTCCGCCTGCTCTCGCTGCTCCAGGCCCGCCGGGACTGGCCCGGTGAGGTGCTGGCGGAGCGGCTCGAGGTCAGCCCGCGGACGGTGCGCCGCGACGTCGACCGGCTCCGCGACCTGGGCTATCCGGTCCGCGCGACGAAGGGACCGGACGGTGGCTACCGGCTGGACGCCGGAGCCGAGCTGCCCCCGCTGCTGTTCGACGACGAGCAGGCGGTGGCCGTCGCCGTGGCGCTGCAGACCGCATCGGCCAGCGTCTCGGGCATCGAGGAGGGCGCCTTGCGGGCGCTGGCCACGGTGCGCCAGGTGATGCCGGCCCGGTTGCGAGGGCGGGTCGACGCCCTGCAGGTCACCGCGGTGCCCACGGACCGGGAGCGGCCCCGGGTGGATTCCACCGTTCTCATCGCCGTCGGCAGCGCGGTCCGGGCTCGTGAGGTGCTCAGATTCGAGTACGAGCGGCCGAATTGGACGGGCGAGGAGCGGGCCGCCGAACCGCCGCGCCGGGTGGAGCCGCATCAGCTGGCCACCTGGAGCGGTCGCTGGTATCTGGTCGGCTGGGATCTGGACCGCCAGGACTGGCGCACCTTCCGGGTGGACCGGATGACCCCGAAGACGCCGACCGGACCCCGGTTCACGCCGCGCGCGCTGCCCGGCGGCGACGTGGCCTCCTACCTGCAGGACGCCTTCCGCGGCCGCGAATGGCCCTGCCGCGGCGAGTTCGTCATCCACGCGCCGGCCGCCGAGGTGCACCCGTGGGCCGGCCGGCAGTCGGTGGTCGAGCCGCTCGGGCCGGAGCTCACCCGGGTGGTCAGCGGGTCCTGGTCGTGGGAACGGCTGGCCGCCTGGGTGTCCTGGTGGGAGGTCCCGGTGGAGATCGTCGGCCCGGACGAGCTCCGCGCGGCCGCCACCCGCCTGGGCCGCCGGTTCCTGGCCGCCGCCGGGTCGTGACCCGGGCATTCGAAGGTCAGCGACCCGACCCCGCTGTTGGCTGCCTGGAACCCTCGGGGGTCCGACAGGTACCCACGACTTCCCTCACCGACCGCCGTCGTCGTGCCGATCGAGCAACGAACACGTGAGTTATGCCATACTTGTTTCGCGACGTGACGAGGTGCAACAAGTATGGCATATCCACTGTTCCATGAGCTCGGACCGGCCCAGGCTCCAATGGTGCTCAGTCAGGCCGACTTCGCTCGGGCGTTCCCCAGCGAGGGGGATTACGTCGAGTTCAAGCAAGGGATCCCGGAGTCCAAGGTCGCAGAGGCCGTCGCTGCGTTCTCCAACGCGAACGGAGGTGTCGTCCTCCTTGGTGTCAACGACACGGGCCGAGTAACCGGCATTGGCTCCGACGGCGAGACACAGGCACGCATCCATCGGGCGGTTGCAGCCGTTCGCGACCCAGGACGATACGAACTACATGTGCTCCAAGTCGAAGATCGTCACGTTCTCGCCCTCGCCGTCCACCGACGGCGCGAAGGCTTTGCGCAGATGCATGACGGACGACTTCTCATACGTCGCGGAGCGATGAACTCTGCCCTCATGGGGAATGAGCTCGCCGTCTTTGTTTCCGGACGCGCTCTGACCCGCTTCGAGCAAACACCTGTCAACACGCTGATCGGAGCGGCCGATCCCAATCTAGTCACGAAACTTATCGAGACCTTCGGCTGGGGATCCGAGGGCACATTGGCGCGATTGTTCGAAGGCGGTTTGATTGACACACCCACCGAACGGAGCCCGCTGACGGTAGCCGGCGCTCTCTACCTCCTTCCCCGGCCCGCCGACGTTCTCGGAAAAGCCTACATCGAGATCTTCCGCTATAGAAATCCGGGCGAGGAGTATGATTCTCGAATAGAATTCTCCGGCCCTGCGGACCAACAGGTCGGAGACGCCACAGAACACATCATGAAAGAACTCGGCTCGGATATCGTCATCCTTGGACTTTACCGCCATGAACTACCACGTATTCCACAACCAGTACTCCGTGAGGCTTTGGCAAATGCAGTTGCCCATCGATCGTACGAAAGCGCACGTCAGTCCATCCGAGTCGAGATTCATCGGGATCGAGTAACCATCAAGTCACCAGGCGGCCTACCCGAACCAGTGACGATCGCCAATATGCGACAACAGAACGCCTCGAGGAACGCTACTGTCATCAGAATCCTACGAGCGATGCGTCTGGCTGAGGACGCTGGGCGCGGTGTCGATGTCATGCAAGATGAGATGGCTGCTGCGATGCTCAACCAGCCGATCTTCGATACCGATGGGCACCATGTCGAGGTTGTACTGCCCTTAGGGAGTGCTGTTTCGCCCCCTGAACGTGCATGGCTGGCAGAGATCGAACGCCGCGGATCCATCCGACCCGACGATCGCCTTTTGCTTGTCCATGCCGCCCGAGGTGAGTTGCTCACCAACACCGTCGCGCGGGAATTGTTAGGGGTGGACAGCACTCATGCGCGAGCGTCTCTGGGTCGATTGAAGGCCATGGGATACGTACAGCAGCACGGAGAGCGCGGGGGCGCCACCTACTCGTTAGCCCACGAGTTGGCACCCCCTCCCGGACTAGGTCTTGCCCAGGACGACCTGCGATCTTTGGTCATTGGCCTTGCCAAGTCGGCTCCAATTACCAACGAATCGGTCCGCGAGCGCACAGGACTTGACCGCGCAGCCGCGCTTCGGCTCTTGTCGGAGCTCACCAACGACGGCCTTCTTGTTCGGCATGGTTCCCGTCGTGGAACCTTCTACACGCTCGCCGAGAAGTAGCCAATCAGCGACCAGACCTCGCGCCCCCGAACCCGTTCATGAAATCGACCGCGGCGGCGCTGATCTCGGCGGTGGCCTGGTCCCGGTCGATCTGCGGTGAGCCGTCCCCGGGCTGCTCGCCGTAGTCGCCGAAGTAGGCGTGCACGCCGCCGACGATCTCGGTGAACTCGGTCGTCGCCGGCAGATTGCCCCGGGTGCGGTCGATGTCGTCGGGGGTGGTGAGCCCGTCGTTGCTGCCCCACACCGACTCGACGGCCAGGTCGGTGCGCGCCGACAGGTCCCGATCGGAGTAGGAGCCGAACAGCAGCAGCCCGTCGATCTGGTCGGGATGATCCTGGGCGTACCAGGACGCGACGACGCCTCCGAGGGAGTGACCGCCGACGGCCCAGGTGCCGATCTCCGGGTGGTCCTCGATCACGCCGCCGGCCTGGCCCGGTTGGGCGATCGCCATCCCGAATGGCGCCTTGAGAATGACGACCAGGTGGCCGGCCTCGGCCACCGGACGCAGGATCTGGGCGTAGGCGCGGGCGTCGACCCGGGCGCCGGGCACGAACACCAGCGCCGTGTCCGGGGTGCCGGCCGGCACCAGTTCGATGCTGGTCGGCCGGTCCACGACGGTGACGGACGCATCGGCGGTCAGGGCCGACCGTGCGCCCGCCCCGGCCGGGAACGGGCGCAGCCAGACCAGAATGGCCAGCACGACGACGACCAGCACCGCGCCGACCACCCGTCCGGTGATCCGCAGGACCCGCCGCCACCGCGGCGGCCGTGCCGGCGTCACCTCCTGACCGGTCGGCAGATCGTCCGGCCGGCCCTGCGACCAGAACGCCGACGCGATCAGCACCAACCCGACGGCCGTCCCGACCAGCAGGGTCGCCGGATAGGCGGGGTGCCCGTTCCAGATCGGATCCAGCGCGGTGAACAGCACCCCGAGGGTGCCGACGGTCAGCAGCAGGCCGATGGCCAGCCGGAACCCGCCGGCGAACGTCATGACAGCATCCGATTCACAGCACAGAGCATGCCCGGAACCCGCCCCCGCCGCGGACCGCGCAGCGCGACGGCCGGCCCGGGTGTACCGATCGCATCAGGCCTGCGGTCGGCAGGAGGCACGCTCCCGGCCGAAGACCGCCCGAGGTGGCCGACCTCTCGTGGCACCAGCCCGTGCCCCGGTGACGACCAGGCGCCAGCGTCGTCAGTGTCAGATACGGCCGCGACGATGGGGCGATGAATCACGGGGACCATGCCCAGCGAACGAAGCAGCATGCGATGCGCCGCGATGTGCAGCGTTCCCACCCGCTCTGGGTCTATGACGACGACGATTGGAAGCTCATGCACGGGGACGACAAACTTCCCCTGGGCGACCTGATCTGCCCGGAGCCGGGTTGTCGGGCGGAACTGGTCGCGGTCGAGGTGCGGAAGACAGGAACACGCTTCCTCCGGAATCGGCCGGGGACATCGGACTGCGGGCATGCCCTCGGACGTGCGCAGAGCGGTGGGCCTCCTTCCGCTGAGCATCGCTGGCTGCAGCAGCGTCTCGCCGAAATGTGTGGAGACCTCGGACACTCCGCGATCCAGGAGCACTACGAGTCACGTGCCGACGTCTGGGTCCACAACACGCCGCCACTGGCGATCGAGGTTCAACGATGGCCCACCGCATTCGCCGACCGCTCGCGGGCCCGCCAATCCACCGGCGCAAACGTCCTCTGGCTCCTACCGGAGAGTGCGTCGAGCCAGAAGGCGGC
This sequence comes from Nakamurella multipartita DSM 44233, assembly GCF_000024365.1. Lineage (NCBI taxonomy): Bacteria > Bacillati > Actinomycetota > Actinomycetes > Nakamurellales > Nakamurellaceae > Nakamurella > Nakamurella multipartita. Next base: position 102,440 of record NC_013235.1, on the reverse strand, counting down.
AAAGGAGCTGTTTCGCCAGCCCGCCGCCCGTGTCCGGGTCTTTGAGGAGGGCAGCCGTCACGTTTCGGCCACTCCGTGGAATCCTGGCCACTCCGATCGAGTCTGGCTGTCGATCGGGGCGACGGTGATGCGACCCAGCGCCGACGGCCTCACTCTCGTGAGCGCCGGAAACTACGACGCCAAGACCTTCCTTCGCGAGGTGCTCGACGGGAGACGGCGCTGGTTCGGACCACGCGAAGTCGGCTTCAAGTACGGCTCCGGATGGGCACGACCTGACGAGGTCGAGCAGATGCGGGCGGCACGAGCCAGAGTGAAACTCCGCGTTCCCGCGCCCACACTTCAGGCGTGGCCCGCTCTTGTCGCGACCGATCGACTAGCCGTTGCCGACCAAGCGCCACCGACGGACACGCCCCCGGTCGCGGCCGCTCCCTCAATCCCAGGTCCTGAAGATTTCCCAAGCCGCCCGGCATCCGGCTCGGCAGACGCCGTTTCCCAGGCGGAGTTGACGCACAAGGTCGACCCGCCCACGCCGTCGGTCATGAGCGGCTCGACACAACGTGGCTGGTTCCGCCGATTCCGGACATGGCTTACAGGTGTGTAGGAGATACACGAACCGCACGAGATGCTCGCGCGTCCGGCACCTGATGATCCGGCCGGTGGCGTACGGGCGATTCGCGCCCCTTCCCGCTCGACCCTGGCAGTCGGCACGGCCGGCAGATCCCGGTCCTGGATGCGCCGCCGGGTCCCTGCGGACGATCACTTCGAGTCATCCACCAGGTCGCGCCACCGCGGACCTTGGGACGGCGAGGCCGGACCAGCAACGACAAAGGCCCCGCGGCGCGAACGCCGGCGGGGCCTTGATCGTCTGTCTCAACCAGAGTGGGCAAGGGGGGAGTTGAACCCCCACGTCCTTTCGGACACACGGACCTGAACCGTGCGCGTCTGCCATTTCGCCACTTGCCCTGGCGCGAAATAGGCTAGCACGCGCCGGACCGGCCTCCGACCACCTTTCGGCTTCCGCCCCTGGGGCTCAGGTCAGCCCGGCGATCAGCACGTCCAACACCCGTTCGATGACCGCCTCCCGGTCGGCCGGGGCCATCCCTCGCAGCGGGCCACCGCCCAGCAACACGGCCAGGCCATGCACCGCCGACCACGCCGCGACCTCGCTCCAGGGGCGATGCCCCGGCTCGAGCCCACCGGCCGCGACCAGGTCGTCCAGGCAGCGCCCGAGCAGCACATACGGGTCGTCACCGGCGTGCTGGTGGACGAGCAGGTCCTTGTCCCGGTCACCGAAGGCGGTGGCGAACAGGCCCGGCTCATCCAACGCGAAACCGACATAGACCCGGCCCAGTCCGCGCAGCCGGGCCCGGGCGGCGTCCACCGGCGACAGGTCGCCCGGGACCGCGTCGAGCGCGGCCTGCATCCGGCCGCTCAGGTCCGCGTTGGCCCGCTCGGCGATCGCGTCCAGCAACGCGGCCCGGTCGGCGTAATGCCGGTAGGCCGCCGAATTGCTCACGCCGGCCCGCCGCTGCACGTCGCGCAACGACACCGCCTCCGGCCCACCCTCGCGAGCCAGCGCGATGCCGTGTTCGAGCAGCGCGGCCCGCAGATCCGGGTGGTGGTAGCTCGCTCGACCGGCCCGCGTCATGACCCCATCCTCGCATGTTGACATCGCTAACATTGGCGTCCTACGCTCCCCATGTTGACACCGCTAACACATTCGGAGGCTCGTCGTGGCACTTGATCTGAACAACCTGACCGGCCGGACCGCGCTGATCACCGGCGCCTCGTCGGGCATCGGCCGCCAGTTCGCGCACGAGTTCGCCCGCCGCGGATGCGATCTCGTGTTGACCGCGCGCTCCCGGGGCCGGCTCACCGAGCTGGCCGACGAGCTCCGGCACACCCATGGGGTCACCGCCCTGGTCCTGCCGCACGACCTGGGCCGCCCGGGCGCAACCGCCGACCTCGCCGACAAGCTGACCACCCACCAGGTCACCGTCGACATCCTCGTCAACAACGCGGGTTTCGGCGCGCATGGGGATCTGGTCGACACCCCGCCGGAGCGGTTGGAGGCGATGACGGCACTCAACGTCGACGCGGTCGTCGGCCTGACCAGCCGCTTGCTGCCGGGCATGGTCGAACGAAAGGCCGGCGCCGTCATCAACCTGGCCAGCACCGCGGCGTTCCAACCGGTGCCGCACATGGCCGTCTACGGAGCGACGAAGGCGTTCGTGCTCAGCTTCAGCCGCGCCCTCTGGGCCGAGACCAAGGGCTCCGGTGTCGCCGTGCTGGCCCTGAGCCCCGGTGCCACCGACACCGAGTTCTTCCAGGTCGCCGACGAGGACGCCGCGGTCGGCCCGCGGCGCAGCACCGCACAGGTGGTCGGCACCGCCCTGCGGGCCCTGGCCCAGGGGCGACCCAGCGTCGTCGACGGCCGCCGCAACGCCCTGATGGCGTGGGTGTCGCCGCGTTCCCCGGAGCGGCTGGTGATCGGGGTCGCCGAGCGCACCGTCCGACCAGCTCGCTGACCGAGCGGATCAGCGGCGCGGCCACCGCCGAGTTCCCAGAGACTTGACGCAGATCACCACAGAATTTCCGGTTGAAGGGGTGGTATGAGGCCGGATCTTCTGTCAGGATCTGCGCACCATGTCAACCACCCCGCGACCGACGAAGTCTGGCGCTGCCCTGGCGTTCGTCCCGCAGCGCCCGGCGATCGTCGCCAAGTTCCGTGGTGCGTTGACCCTGCCGGCCCGTCCGGAGCGCTTCCGGCTGTTCGGGAGCCAGGCCGTCGCCATCTGGTGACCGGACGCCGGCCCCGCCGGCATCGCACCGCCCCGCTCATCCTGCTGTTCCGTCCGTGGTCTGTTGACCCGGCGTCCTGAGCTGACCCCGCCCACCCGCTGACCGGGTCCCGGGCCGTCGGCCACCCCTGCTCGACCCCCACCGCTCGCCGGACTGCCGCACCGGCGAATTCGCCCACCCCCCGGTCGCAAGGACGCGACCGGCGCACCCTGGGAGCGCCCTTGACGAACCCGTCCCGGCCGACGCTGGCCCGCCAGCTGCTTCGCCGCAAGCCGGTCACGCAGATGGAGGCCGAATCCGGATCGGAGACCGGCCAGAGCGAACTGACCCGCAGCATCGGGTTGTTCCAGCTCTCCGCCTTCGGCATCGGCGCCACCATCGGCACCGGCATCTTCTTCGTCCTGTCCGAGGCGGTGCCGATCGCCGGGCCGGCGGTGATCTGGTCGTTCGTGATCGCCGGGGTGGTGGCCGGCCTGACGGCCGTCTGCTACGCGGAACTGGCCGGCGCGGTCCCGGTCTCGGGCTCGTCCTACTCGTACGCCTACGCGACCATGGGTGAGCTGGTCGCGATGGTCGTCGCCGCCTGCCTGCTGCTGGAATACGGCGTATCCGGAGCAGCTGTTGCCGTCGGCTGGTCGCAATACCTCAACGAACTGCTCAACAACCTGTTCGGTTGGCGCATCCCGGAAGCGCTGTCCAACGCGCCCGAAGAAGGTGGCCTGGTCAACCTGCCCGCGGTCATCCTGATCGGGCTGTGCGCGCTGCTGCTCATCCGCGGGGCCAGCGAATCGGCGAAGGTCAACGCGGTTATGGTGCTGACCGGAAAATCAACGTGCCGTTGGGCAGCCAAGGGTGACCCGTGGTGGTGACCATCGGGTTGGGTGGGTGTCGGGTTTAGGCGGCCGCGGTCAGGGTGACGTTGAAGCCGAGGGCTTCGAGTTGCCGGACGTGGTTACGGGTTCGGCGTCCGATGTCGATGCGGTGGTCGTTGAAATCGACGCCGAGGTCGTGGAAGGTCGTGCCGGGGTTGGCGAGCAGGTGCCAGATGATGACAAGGATGGATCGGGCGATGGCGACGATCGTTTTGAGTTTGCCGCGGCGTTTGATCAGGCGTCGATAGCGTTCTCCCAGGAAGGTTTGGGTCTTGCCGCCGGTCGCGGCCGCTTCACCAAGCACGGCGCGCAGGTAACGGTTGCCCTTGCCGGTCTTACCGGTTGTTGATCGTTTCCCGGACTGGATCGTGCGGGGGCACAGCCGGGTCCAGGACACCAGATGGCCAGCGGTCGGGAACCGGCTCATGTCCAGCCCGATCTCGGCGATGATGACCTGTGCGTTGCTTGGGCCGATCCCGGGTATCTGGTCCAGGATCTTGATCATGTCTGCGGCCGTCGGCGGTGTCCGGCGCTGGGCCGCCTCGTCGGCGGGTGCGTTAGCCCTCGTACCGGGCCGAGTTTGGCCATCCGGTGCGGGGCGGTCCGGATCGGGGGTGTTACCGGCCGGCAAGCTGGCCAGGAGTGCCTCGATGCGTGCGGTCAGGACGTCGATCTGATCGGTCAGCGTGTCGATCTGATGCAGCAGCATCCGGGCCAGCTCGGCGTGATGATCGTCGAACTGACCGGTCAGCGACTCGACCAGGTCGGCGTACTTGAGCCGCATCCGGCCGCGGGCCATGCCGGCCAGAACCCGCGGGTCCCGCTGGCCCGCGATCAGGGCCTCAATCATGTCCCGGACGGACAGGGTGTCGATCCTGCTCGCCACGGAGGTGACCTTGATCAGGGCGTCCTCCAGCAGCTTCTCCAGCCGTTGCCAGTACCTGGTCCGGTCGCCGGTCAGATCGGCCCGCATCCGGGTGTAGTCGCGCAACTGCCGGACCTGCGCTGATGGCACGAACGATGGACGCAACAGCCCCTTCTCGGTGAGCTTGGCCAACCACACACTGTCCAGCTTGTCCGTTTTGGGGCGACCGGGGACGTTCTTGACATCGCGGGCATTGACCAACTGCACGTCCAGGCCATGAGCTTCCAGCAGATAGAACCAGATCCGCCAGTAGTCCGAAGTCGATTCCAGGGTCACCTTCTCGATGCCCTGGTCTGACAGCTGTGCGGCCAGGCCCAGGACCGCTCTGGTTCGGGCCGGGACGTCCCAGACTTTGCTCACTCGCCGACCCGTCCCGGACGCGGCTGGTACGCGAACGCAGACTGTGCCCGAGTCCTTGCCCACGTCGATCGCGCAGACCCGCTGCACGATCTGTTCATGGGGTTCGTCGAGGATCTCCTCGACCTGTTTGGTCATCACACCGCGTCGCTCCTTCCCTGAGGTGCACCACCGCCACGGCGGGCTGCCCGGGGGCCTCGGTCGGGAACCGAAAATCTGACCGGCGTGCTCGAAGCAACAGTGCGTGACCCGTCAAGGTCGGGCCCCGGCGCCAGACTGATCAACGGGCTCGAAGCTCAAGCGAACGAATCGGCGTCGACAGGCAACCCACCTCCCATTTTCACGCCGTCGTGGCGTCACCGGAAGGGACAGGGTGACTGATCAAGATCGCCATCCTGCTGCTGTTCATCGGGGTGGGCCTGACCGGCTGGAACACCGACAACCTGGCCGATTTCGCCCCGTTCGGGATGGCCGGCATCACCGCCGCGGCCGGCATCATCTTCTTCTCGTTCATCGGGCTGGACGCCGTCTCCACGGCCGGCGACGAGGTCAAGAACCCGCACCGAACGCTGCCGATGGCGATCATGATCGCCCTGGTCACCATCACCGGCCTGTACATCCTGGTCAGCCTGGTCGCGGTGGCCGCGCAGCCGTGGCAGCAGTTCGACGGTCAGGAGGCCGGCCTGGCCCAGATCCTGGAGACCATCGTCGGCGCGTCCTGGCCCGGCACCGTGCTCGCGGCCGGCGCGGTCATCTCGATCTTCTCGATCACCCTGGTCGTCATCTACGGGCAGACCCGCATCCTGTTCACCATGGCCCGCGACGGGATGGTCCCGCAGCTGTTCCACAAGGTGAACCCGCGCACCCGCACGCCGATCGCCAACACCGTCGTGGTCGCCACCGTCATCGCGCTGCTGGCCGGATTCGTGCCGATCAGCTTCCTGGCCGAGATGACCAGCGTCGGCACGTTGGTCGCCTTCCTGGTCGTCTCGATCGCGGTGATGGTGCTGCGTCATCGGGAACCCTCGCTGCCGCGCACCTTCCGGGTGCCGCTGTATCCGGTGACGCCGATCCTGTCCGCGCTCGGCTGCCTGTGGATCATCAAGGACCTGCGGCCGATCACCCTGCTGGTCTTCCTGGGCTGGGTGGCCGTCGCCCTGATCTGGTACTTCGCATACGGGATCCGGCACTCTCGCCTCGGCCGGCATCAGCGGGCCGGCCTGCTGGCCGCCCCCACTCCACTCACCGTCGACGCCACCGAACGGGCGCCCGAACCGCCCGCCCGCCCGAACACCGATCAGAACAAGGACTGAACCCGATGCACTCCGTCAACCAGACCACCGACGCGATGGTCCGCAGCATCCTGGCCTACGCCGAGAACCGGCTGCGGATGACGCCGGTCCCGCTGGACCGCGGCACCCGATCGGCCCAGGAGCTGTCCTTCGAGCTCGACGGCCTGATCCGGGACACCCGCGGCCGCCGGACGAGGTGCTCGGCGTCTACTCGTCGGTGATCGCGCCGAGCATCATCTCGGCCGACAGCCCCCGGTTCCTCGGTTTCATCCCGGCCGCGCCGACCAAGGCGAGCCTGCTGTTCGACATGGTCGTGTCCTCCGCCTCGATCCAGGGCATCTCCTGGCTGGAGGCCTCCGGGGCGATCGCGGCCGAGAACAGCGCGCTGCGGGTCATCGCCGACGAGGCCGGCATGCCGGCCGGGGCGGGCGGCTGCTTCGTCTCCGGCGGTTCGGCCGGGAATCTGTCCGCGCTGGCCGTGGCCCGGGAGACCGGCAAGCATCGGCTGGGCGACGCCCTGGCCGGACGCCGGCCGCGGGTGGTGGTCGGCGAGGACGCGCACTCCTCGATCGTGAACACCCTGCGCCTGCTGGAGATGGATGCGCTCGTGGTGCGCACGCCTGACCACCGGTTGACCGGCCCGACCGTGCGGGCGGCGATCGCGGCCGATCCCGACCCGAGCGATGTCGTCGCCGTCGTCGCCACCAGCGGCACCACCAACGCCGGGATCGTCGACGACCTGGCCGGCGTCGGCGCCATCGCTCGCGAGCACGACTGGTGGTTCCACGTGGACGGCGCCTACGGCGGCTCCGGGATCTTCGCCCACTCGCTCAAGCCCAAGTACGCGGGTCTGGAGCTGGCCGATTCGTTCATCCTGGACCCGCACAAGTGGCTGTTCGCACCGTTCGACTGCTGCGCCCTGCTCTACCGGCAGCCGGCGCTGGCCAAGGCCACGCACACCCAGGACGCGTCCTACCTGGACGTCATCCACACCGACGACCCGGCCGGCGAGTGGAACCCGACCGACTACGCCTACCACCTGACGCGGCGGGCCCGCGGGCTGCCGCTGTGGTTCTCGCTGGCCGTGCACGGCATCGACGCCTACCGGTCGGCGATCGAGGTCGCGGTCGACCTGGCTCGGCAGACCGCCGAGCTGATCGCCGCCACCCCGCACCTGGAGCTCATCCGGGAACCCGACCTGGGCGTCGTGCTGTTCCGCCGGGTCGGCTGGAGCCCGGCCGACTACGACGAGTGGGCCACCACCCTGCACCGCGACGGCATCGCGTTCATCCCGCCGAGCAAGTGGGAGGGCGAGACGGTCGGCCGGTTCGCCTTCCTGCACCCGCACACCCCGATGGAACTGGTCCGGCAGATCCTCGACCGCACCGCCTGACCGCCCCGCCCCTACCCGCGCGGATCAACTCCGCCCGCGCGGATCAACCTCCCCCCGAATGTGACGCCTGAGCCGCAAGTCAACGACTTCGGCCGCGCAGGGGATGTTGATCCGCGCGGGTTACCGTCGCCCGCATGCGGACGATCCGCCGGGCCGGCACCCACGAGCTGCAGATCCAGCGCTCGCGTTTTATCTGTGCCCTGAGCCCGGCCGAGAGCGCCGAGCAGGCCACCGCCTTCATCGAGCAGGTGCGGTCCACACACTGGTCGGCCACTCACCACTGCACCGCCTTCCGCACGGGAGCGCACGGCGAGCAGCAGCGCTCCAACGACGACGGCGAGCCCGCCGGCACCGCCGGGGTGCCCATGCTGCAGGTGCTGACCGCCCGCGAGATCACCAACACGGTGGCTGTGGTCACCCGGTACTTCGGCGGCGTCAAGCTGGGCGCCGGTGGCCTGGTCCGGGCCTACGGCCGCAGCGTGAGCGAGGCCCTGGACGCGATCGGCGTCTTTGATCTGGTCCCGCACACCGAGCTGACGGTCACGGTCGAGCACGCCGCGGCCGGGCGGCTCGAGCACGGCCTGCGCTCGGCCGGCGCCGAGATCACCGGCATCGACTACGCCGCGCGGGTCACCGTCCACCTGCTGGTGCCGACCGCCGGCCGGGCCGCGTTGGGCCGCTGGTTGGCCCAGTTCAGCGGGGGCTCGGCCGACCTGGTCGAGGGATCGCAGAGCCTGCGGGCCGTGCCGCCGGCCCGACCGGATCTCGCCTGAACCCGACCGGAAACGGGCCCGCACCGACCGGTCCGGCGGGTCACGGAACGGCAACGGCCGGGCGAGCAGGAGCAACCGCGACCGGTCGAAGGCGTCACCACTACGATCAAGGCTGGGCCGTGATCGGTCATCCGCATGCCCCGAGCAGCGACAATCGCCGTCCGGGGCCGCGGGACGAACGAGGCAGGAGGTGTCGATGGGCGTCATCCAGACCTTCGAGCGCAAGCTCCAAGGCGCCGTCGGCAACACCTTCGCGCGCCTGTTCGGCGGCAAGGTCCAGCCGGCCGAGGTCGCCGACGCCCTCCAGCGGGAGGCCGCCGACCACGTCCAGCACCAGGGGGCCGTCGCGGTCGCGCCCAATCACTACAAGGTCTCACTCGGACCGACCGATCAGCAGGGCCTGAGTTCAGCCGACGAGAGTGTCGCCACTGCACTGTCGGACATGATCCGGGAGTATCTCAACCAGCAGGGATGGCAGACGTTCGGCGACATCTCGGTGACGCTGGAACAGTCCCAGGCCCTGCACACCGGGCAGTTCCGCATCAGCTCGTTCGTCGATCCTGATGTCGGTCGACGTTCATCGCAGGCAAGGGCAGGAGTGGGGCGCATGAGTCAGCAGCCAGGCGATTACGGGCGCGATTCGCAGGGACGGTCCCCGGACCAGGGCGACCGGCGCGAACCGGACGGCCGGTCCTACCCGGGCAGCCCGAATCAGTACGGCCAGCAGCCCGGTTACGGTCCGGACCAGGGCCAGGCCAACCCCGGTTACCCGCCCCAGCCCTATGACGCACCCGGCTACGGCCAGCGCGGCTGGGACCCGCAGAGCCAGCAGTGGGAGCAGCAGTACGGCCAGCAGCCGCCGCCCGGCTACCCCCAGCAGAACGGCCCCCAGCAGAACGCCCCGCAGTACCCGTCCGGACCGGGCGGCTGGGACCAGGGCGGCGGCTACCAGCAGCCCGGCTACCCGCAGGGCTACCCGCCGCCGGACTACCAGCAGGGCTACGGCCAGCCCGGATACCAGAACTACCCGCAGCAGCCGGCCCAGCCGAACTGGGGACAGAACTACGGGGTGCCCGCCGCCGGACCGCAGGAGATCACCGCCACCCTGTCCGTCGACGACGGCTCCGGCCGCAGCTATCAGCTGCAGCGCGGGTCCAACGTCATCGGCCGCGGTCAGGACGCCTCGTTCCGGCTGGCCGACACCTCGGTGTCGCGCCGGCACGTGGACATCTACTTCGACGGGCAGTCCGCGGTGCTGCACGACCTGGGCTCGACCAACGGCACGACCGTCAACGGTTCCTCGGTCCAGACCTGGCAACTGGCGGACGGCGACGTGATCCACATCGGTCACTCCACGGTCGTCTTCTCGAGCCGGTACTGAAGTCCGGCCCCCGGACAGCGAACCAGGTTTCCCACGGTGCCCGCACTCATCCTCCAGCTGACCAGGATCGGCTTCCTGGTCCTGCTCTGCCTGTTCGTGCTGGCCGCGATCCGGGTGATCCGGACCGATCTGCGGTACGCCGGGGAACCCCGGACCGACGGCGGGCGGCGCCGCGGCGGGCAGGCGGCCGTGGCGCAGGTGCCGCAGGGCCGGTTGCAGCCGAGCACGCTGGTGGTGACGGCCGGTTCGCTGGCCGGCACCCGGCTACGGCTGGGCCCGGGGCCCATCCTGATCGGCCGGGCCGAGGATTCCACCCTGGTGCTGGACGACGACTACGCCTCCTCGCGGCACGCGCGGCTGACCCAGCAGGGGCAGGAGTACTACCTGGAGGACCTCGGATCGACCAACGGCACCTATCTCGACCGGGTCCGGGTGACCACACCGACCCCGGTTCCGGTGGGCGTGCCCATCCGGATCGGCCGTACCGTGATCGAGTTACGACCATGACCCGGCCCCGGCGCCCGACCCCACCCTGCCCGCGGGACCATCCCACCCGGGGTGCCCACGTCATCCGAGAGGCTCCCGGATGACCCATCAACTGGCCTACGCCGCCCGTACCGACCGCGGCCTGGTCCGCGCGAGCAATCAGGACGCGGTCTTCGCCGGCAACACCCTGCTGGTGGTGGCCGACGGCATGGGCGGCCACGCGGCCGGCGACATGGCCTCCCGGCTAGTGGTGAACGCCTTCGTGCCGCTGGACGCGCGCGATCCCGGCGGCGACCTGCTGCGCGCGCTGGCCAAGGCGACCCGCGAGGGCAACCGGTCGATCTCCGCGGTGGTGCACGACAACCCCGAGCTGGACGGCATGGGGACCACCGTCACCGCCCTGCTGTTCGACGGCGGCCGGCTGGCCATGGCGCACGTCGGCGACTCCCGGGCCTACCTGTACCGCGACGGCATCCTGCACCAACTCACGCACGACGACACCTTCGTCCAGTCGCTGATCGACGACGGCCGGATCACCCAGGAAGAGGCGAGCCACCATCCGCAGCGTTCGTTGCTGCTGCGCGCCCTCAACGGGACGGAGGTCGACCCGGCCCTGACCATTCGTGAGGTCAGCGTCGGTGATCGGTACCTGATCTGCTCGGACGGGCTGTCCGGGGTGGTCTCCGCCGAGGCGATCGCCGAGGCCCTGGCCGACCCGGACCCGGGGGCGGCCGCCGATGCGCTGGTGCAGTTCGCGCTGGCCGGCGGCGGCCCGGACAACGTGACGGTGATCGTCGCCGACGTCATGGACACCGGCCTGGGTGACGGCCCGACGGCGCTGGCCGCGCCCCCGCTCGACCCCGACGCCACCGGACCGATCGGCGCACTGCCCTCCATCCGGATGACGGCCGAGATGCCGCGGATCCCGCTGCCCGGCATACCCGAAGAGGCCGCCGCGCCGGCCGAGTTCATGCCGCCGGACGAGGACATCACCGCCCCGATCGCGACCAGCGGCCCCGACCCGGACAGCCCACCGGCCCGGCGTCGACGGCGCCGGACCACCCTGGTCCTGGTCGCGGTCATCGTCGTGCTGGGGGTCGCCGGCCTGATCGGCTCGATCCTGTGGGTGCGCACCCAATACTTCGTCGGCGAGAGCGCCGGTCAGGTGGTCGTCTACCGCGGGGTGGATGGCTCCGTGCTGGGCTTCGGGCTCTCCAGCGTGCAAGAGGGCTCCTGCCAGCCCGGGCTCAACGGCTGCGCCCCGCTGATGGTCGAAGATCTCGTCCCGGCCGCCCGGGATCAGGTGGTAGCCGGCATCCAGGCCGGCAGCCTGGACGACGCCCGCGCGGTCATCGCCCGGCTGGCCGGCCAGATGCTGCCCATCTGCCCCACCGTGACCGAGCCGAGCACCACCCCCACCGCAGCCCCGACCGCCATCCCGACCCTGACCACGACGCCGACGACCGTCACCCCGCTCGTGCCCGGAGCCAGCGCGGCGCCGCCGTCGACCCCGGCCAACCCGACCGCCTCGCCCGCGCCCAGCGGGGTGAGCACAGACACCGGGACGGCCTTGTCGACCACCACCGGGACGGCGACGAGCGGGACACCGCTGTCCACCAGGGCCTTGGAGCCCGGCGTGACCTGCCGGGTGCCCAAGTGAGTCGGCGTCCGGACGCAACGGCGGGCGCCCGGCCGATCCGGACCGGGCGCACCGCCGAGTTCTGGATGCTCGTGTTCGCCGCGGTGGTGGTCACCTCGGCGCTGGTCATCGTCGAGCTCAACCAGAGCCGCACCCTGAGCTGGAGCCTGGCCTACTACGGCGGCGGGTACCTGCTCGCCCTGGCCGTCGCCCACCTGCTGATCCGCCGCTACGCGCCCTACGCCGACCCGCTGCTGCTGCCGATCGTCGCCCTGCTCAACGGCATCGGGCTGGTCATGATCTACCGGTTGGACCTGGCCCGGGAGATCAGCGCGATCAACCGCGGCGAGGAGGTGCCGACCCCGCAGGCCTCGCTGCAACTGGTGTGGACCGCGGTCGCGCTGGTGTTCTTCCTCGTCGTGCTGCTGGTGGTGCGCGACCACACCGTGTTGCAGTCCTACGCGTACACGCTGGCCCTGGTCGGTGTGGTGTTCCTGATCATTCCCGCGCTCCTGCCGTCCAGCCTGTCCGAGGTGAACGGGGCCAAGATCTGGATCCGTGTCCCCGGGCTGTTCTCGATCCAACCGGCCGAGTTCGCCAAGATCGCCCTGATCATCTTCGCGGCGGCCTTCCTGGTCTCCAAGCGCACCGTGCTCTCCACCGCCGGCAAGAAGGTGTTCGGCCTGGTCCTGCCCCGGGGCCGAGACCTCGGGCCGCTGCTGGTCGCGCTGCTGCTGGTGCTCGGCGTCCTGGTCCTGGGCAAGGACCTGGGCAGCGCACTGCTGATCTTCGGCACCTTCCTGGCCATGATCTACGTGGCCACCGGCCGGGTGTCCTGGCTGATCATCGGCGTGCTCGGCTTCTCCGCCGGGGCCTACCTGGCCTACCGGATGTTCAGTCACGTCCGGGTCCGGGTGGACATCTGGCTCGACCCGTTCGCCGACCCGTTGGGCAACGGCTACCAGTTGGTGCAGTCGCTGTTCGGTCTGGGCACCGGCGGCATCTTCGGCACCGGTCTGGGCGCCGGCCGTCCGGACATCGTGCCGTTCGCCTCGACCGACTTCATCATGGCCGCGCTGGGCGAGGAGCTCGGTCTGGTCGGCGTCACCGCCATCCTGCTGTGCTACCTGATCCTGACCGCGCGGGGCATCCGCACCGGGCTGGCGGCCAAGGACGGCTTCGGCACCCTGCTGGCCGGCGGGCTGTCGTTCTCGTTGGCCCTGCAGATGTTCATCGTGGTCGGCGGCGTCACCCGGCTCATCCCGCTGACCGGACTGACCACCCCGTTCCTGTCCTACGGTGGTTCCTCGCTGCTCTCCAACTACGTGATCCTGGCCCTGCTGGTGCGCATCTCCGACTCGTCGCGGCGTCCGCCGGAGCCGGTGCGGCCCGCGCCCACCCCCGAGGTCCCCCTGGACGAGGCGCACACCCAGATGGTGCCCGCCGTCCCGGCGGCCCAGCGCGCGGGCGGACGGTCGTGAAGCGCCCGCTGCGCCGGCTGGGCACCGCGGTCATCGTGATGGTTGTGCTGCTGCTGGCCAACATCGCCTACACCCAGGTCATCAAGGCCGACGACTACCGGGCCGACCCGAACAACAAACGCACGCTGGTCGCCGAGTACAGCCGTCAGCGCGGCCAGATCACCGCGGCCGGTGGGGTGGTGCTGGCCCGGTCCGACCCGGTCGACGACCAGTACAGCTACCAGCGGGTCTACCCGGAAGGGGCCGCGTACGCGCATCCGGTCGGCTACTACTCGATGCGGTACGGGCCCACCGGGATCGAACGCAACCAGAACGAGATCCTGTCCGGGGAGGCCCCCGAACTGATCGCCGGCCAGCTCTCCGACCTGATCACCGGCCGTGACCCACGCGGCGGCAACGTCCAGCTGACCCTGGTGCCGGCCGTGCAGCAGGCGGCATACTCGGCGATGGCCGACAAGGGCTACGTCGGCGCGGTGGTGGCGATGGAGCCGTCCACCGGCAACATCCTGGCCATGGTGTCCACCCCGTCCTACGACCCCAACCCGCTGGCCAGCCATTCGGACGCCACCCAGCGGCAGGCCTACAACGACCTGGTCAACGCCGATCCCAGCCCGCTGCTGAACCGGGCCGTGTCCGCGGTCTACCCGCCCGGCTCGACGTTCAAGCTGGTCATCGCCGCGGCCGCGCTGCAGAACGGCTACACCCCGCAGACGACGGTCACCGGTGAGCCGACCATCACCCTGCCCGGGACGGGTGGGGCGACGCTGTCCAACTTCGGCGGCGAGACCTGCGCCGATGCCGGTGGCGAGGACGTCACCCTGACCCAGGCCCTGGCCCACTCGTGCAACACCGCCTTCGCCGAGGTGGCGATGAGCCTGGGCGCGCCCGTCGTGCGCAAGCAGGCGGAGGCGCTGGGCGTCACCGGTGACGGCGTCGACGTCGGAATGGACGTGGTCGGCTCCCGGCTCGGCGATATCCCGGACACCGCGGCCCTGGCCCAGACCGGCATCGGGCAGCGGGACGTGGCCGTGACCCCGTTCGAGATGGCCTGGGTGACCGCGACCATCGCCAACCGGGGCGACCAGATGGCCCCGCACCTGATCGCGCAGACCACCAAGCCGGACCTGACGGTCATCTCGCAGACCCAGCCGGAGTCGCTGGGCCAGGCGATCCCGATTCCGGTCGCCGACCAGCTCAAGGACATGATGATCGAGTCGGAGAAGCAGACGCCGCTCTCGGGCAGCATCGCCGACCTGGTCATCGCGTCCAAGACCGGAACCGCCGAGCACGGCACCGACCCGAAGAACACGCCCCCGCACGCCTGGTACGTCGCGTTCGCCCCGGCCGACAACCCGAAGGTCGCCGTGGCCGTGCTGGTCGAGAACGGTGGCGACCTGGGCGTGGAGGCGACCGGTGCCCGGGTCGCCGGCCCCGTCGGTCGCTCCGTGATCGCCGCCGCCCTGGCCGGTGGGTCCTGACATGAACGAGGCCCGCCGATGACGGCGCCCGGGGTGATGCTCTCGCAGCGCTACCGCCTGACCCGGCGGATCGCGGTCGGCGGCATGGGCGAGGTGTGGGCCGCCGACGACGTGCGGCTTGCCCGGGTGGTCGCCTGCAAGATCCTGCGGCCCGAGCTGACCGGTGACCCCGAGTTCCTGGGCCGGTTCCGCACCGAGGCGCGGATCACCGCCTCGCTGAACCATCCGGGGATCTGCGCGGTCTACGACTACGGCGAGGTCTCCGGCGGCAACCACTACCTGACCGGCACCGCCTACCTGGTGATGGAGCTGATCAGCGGCGAGTCGTTGTCCAGCGTGCTGAACCGGCTCGGCCGGCTGTCCGTCGGTCGCACCCTGGACGTGCTGGAGCAGACCGGCCACGCCCTGCAGCAGGCGCACGGGCAGGGCCTGGTGCACCGCGACATCAAGCCGGGCAACCTGCTGATCACCCCCGGCGGCCAGGTCAAGATCACCGACTTCGGCATCGCCAAGGTCGCCCACGAGGCCCCGGTCACCCGCTCCGGCATGGTCATGGGCACCGCCCAGTACATCTCGCCGGAGCAGGCCGCCGGCCGGGACGCCACGCCGGCCTCCGACATCTATTCGCTGGGCGTGGTCGCCTACGAGTGCCTGTCCGGCCGGCTGCCGTTCCAGAGCGACAACACCGTCGCGATCGCGCTGGCCCACGTCCGCGAGGCGCCACCGCCGCTGCCCGAGGACGTACCCGCGCCGATCGCCCGCCTGGTGATGGCGATGCTGGCCAAGGACCCGGCGGCTCGCTTCCCGAACGGTGAGGCGCTGGCCCGGGCGGCCGGTCAGCTGCGCAGCGGCGGGCCCGAGCCACGCCCCCCCGCGCCGCGGCCCACCCTGATCGCGCCGATCGCTCCGGCCAACGCCGCCCGGCCGGCGGCGCCGCGGTCCCCGGCGCCGGCCCGGCCGACCCGCGCGGCCGCGCCGACCATGACCCCGCCGGCCGTTCGGTCGGCACCTCCGCCGCAGTACCGACCGCCGCCCACCCCGGCCCCGGTGAGCCGCTCGTCCGGGCGCCGCACCGGCCTGTCCGTGCTGCTGGCGGTGCTGATCCTGCTGCTGGCCGGACTCGTGCTGGTCGTCCTCAACGCCGTCTTCGGCTCGATGGCGATGTGATGAGGATGACCGTTCCGTCGCCCGATCGATCACCCGAGCAGCGCAACCCCAGGCGCCTGTCACGCATCCTCGGCAGGGCGCCCGCGCCGACCTCGCCGACCGACCCGACCCCCCGGAAACGCACCAGAACATGCAACAGGAAACGACATCGATGACGGGATATCTCTTCGGCGACCGCTACCAGGTCGGGGACACCCTCGGCTTCGGCGGCATGTCCGAGGTGCACCGCGGCCGGGATCTACGCCTCGGGCGGGACGTGGCCATCAAGGTGCTGCGCGCCGACCTCGCCCGGGACCCGTCCTTCCAGGCCCGGTTCAGCCGGGAGGCGCAGAACGCGGCCTCGCTGAACCATCCGGCCATCGTCGCCGTGTACGACACCGGCGAGACCAAGAACGATTCCGGCACCATCCCGTACATCGTGATGGAGTTCGTCGACGGCGACACCCTGCGTGACGTGCTCAAGAAGGAGGGCCCGCTGGCCCCCCGGCGGGCGATGGAGATCGTTGCCGACGTGTGCGCGGCCCTGGACTTCTCGCACCGGCACGGCATCGTGCACCGCGACATCAAGCCGGCCAACATCATGCTCAACCGGGCCGGCGCGGTGAAGGTGATGGACTTCGGCATCGCCCGGGCCGTCTCCGACGGCCAGGCCACGATGACGGCCACCGCTGCCGTGATCGGCACGGCCCAGTACCTCTCGCCCGAGCAGGCCCGCGGCGAGGCGGTGGACGCCCGCTCCGACGTCTACGCCACCGGCTGCGTGCTGTTCGAGCTGCTGACCGGGGAGCCGCCGTTCACCGGCGATTCCCCCGTCGCCATCGCCTACCAGCATGTGCGGGAGGCCCCCCGGGCCCCCAGCGATGTCCGGCCGGGGCTGCCCAAGGAAATGGACGCCATCGTCCTCAAGGCGCTGAACAAGAACCCGCTCAACCGCTATCAGACGGCCGCCGACATGCGCTCGGATCTGGTCCGGGCACTGTCCGGGCAGGCCGTCCAGGCCACTCCGCTGATGAGCGACGACGAGCGGACCGAGCTGATGCGGGCCACGCCGGCCCGGGTCGGCGCCGGGTCCCCGCCGCTGCTGGCGCCGCCCACCCGGGCGGCCACCGACGACGACTGGGAGCCCGAGGAGGCCGACCGGTCCAAGCGGGTCTGGGGCTTCATCGGCATCGGATTGCTGTGTGCCGCGCTGATCGCCGGCGCGATCTGGCTGACCCTGCGGGTCATCAGCGCGCCGCCGCCGGCCGCCCTGGTCGCCGTCCCCGACCTGTCCGGGATGTCGTTGGAGGAGGCGACCGCCAAGCTGCGGGACAGCCGGCTCACCCTGGGCACCGTCACCCCCACCGAGTCCAGCGACGCCGACAAGGACAAGGTCGTCAACCAGCGGCCGTCCAGCCAGACGCAGGTCGCCCAGGACTCCGCCGTCAACCTCGAGATCGGCAAGGGGGTCAGCCTGATCGCAGTGCCCAACGTGGTCACCTACACCCCGGAGGAGGCCAAGAAGGCGCTCAATGCGGCCAACCTGCAGTACGAGGAGGTGCCCCAGTCCTCCTCCGACGCCGACAAGGGCAAGGCCCTGGCCCAGGACCCCGCGGCCCAGGCCCAGGTGCCGCCGGGCACGGTGGTGAAGGTGACCGTGGGCACGGGTCTGCAGGTCGTGCAGATCCCCGACGGGCTGGTCGGCAAGTCGTTGGACGAGGCGACCCAGATCCTGACCGATGCCAAGCTGCAGGTCGTCTCGCAGACCGCGGACTCGGCGCAACCGGCCAACGAGGTCATCGCGGCCGACCCGGCCGCCGGCACCCGGGTGCAGGAAGGCACGCCGGTCACCCTGACCGTGTCCAACGGCAACCTGATGGTGATGCCGAACCTGGTCAACAGCACACCGGCCGAGGCGGTGGCCGCACTGCAGGCCCGCGGCTGGACGGGCGGGGCGGACACCCTCCGGCAGACCACCCAGGAGGTCACCAACCCCGGCCTGGTCGGCGCGATCATCAGCCAGAACCCGAGCTCGGGGTCGACCGTGCCCAAGGGCACGGCGGTGCGGGTGGTGGTCGGCGTGGCTCCGCCGCCTCCTCCGACGACGCCGACGACGCCCACCCCGGAGACGACGACGCCCCCGGCGACGCCGTCGCCCGCGACACCACCGGCCGCCACGCCGCCGGCGGCGGCCACGCCGTGACACGGTGAGCGCCGGTCGCCCGTCGACCGGCGCTCACCAGGCTCTTCGCCGATTCACAGGAAAGTGGCCCGGTACTCACCCGTCCGGCCCTGTCGTCGCTCAAGGTTTCCACAATGTGCTCCGGCAGGGTGAACACCATGAGCCAGGACATGACACCGCCCGCCGGCGAGCGGCCGACCGGCACTCCGGACACCACGGGCACCGGACCCTCCGCCACTCCTCGTTACTCGGCCCCGTCGCCCACCGATACGCCGACCGGCGCGTCCGCGACCGCGTCGTCCGGGGCCGGTCCGCGCCCGGCCGGGTACCCGCAGGGTCCCCGGCCGCAGGCGTGGAGTCAGACCCCTGGTCACCCCAACACCCCCGCCGACGCCTCGACCCATCCGGGTTCGGCCGCCGGCGACCAGTCGTGGTGGCAGCCTCGGCCCAGCGGCGCCTGGTCCAGCCAGAACTGGGGCGGGCCGACCGGTGCACCGACCGGCGGTCATGGTCCGGCCTCGGCGCCCACCTCCACCTACACCCAGACGCTGCCCCGGACCCCCGGCCAGGACGCCTACTCGTCCTACCCGCGCAGCGGCTACACCGGCCCGACCACGTCGGTCGCCCCCGGGACTGCGACCGACGACGCGGCCAAGCCGCGCGGCCGCAAGACCTCGCTCATCGTCGCGACCACCACCGCGTTGGCCCTGATCGCCGGGTTCGCCGGCGGCTACGCCGGGTCGGCCTGGGAGAGCAGCAACTCGGCCGCCTCCGACAGCTCGCTGTCCCGGCTGAACACCAGCGCCCCGGTCTCGCAGAACCTGACCGCCCCGGCCGGCTCCGTGCAGGAGGTCGCGGCCAAGGTGCTGCCGTCGGTCGTGTCGGTGCTGGCCACCTCCAGCCAGGGCGGCGGTGAAGGCTCCGGCATCATCCTGACCGCCGACGGTCTGATCCTGACCAACAACCACGTCGTGCAGGGCGCCACCGACCTGGAGGTGCGGTTCAACGACGGCTCCACCGCCGCCGCGAAGGTGGTCGGCAAGACCGCCACCGACGACCTGGCCGTCATCAAGGCCGACGGGGTCTCCGGGCTCACCCCGGCCGCCCTGGGCAACAGCTCGGACCTGCAGGTCGGCCAGCAGGTCGTGGCGATCGGGTCCCCGCTGGGCCTGTCGGCCACCGTCACCTCGGGCATCGTGTCCGCGCTCAACCGGCCGGTGCGTACCGCCGCCGAGGGCCAGTCCACCCAGTCGCAGGACACGGTGATCAACGCCGTGCAGACGGACGCGGCGATCAACCCGGGCAACTCCGGCGGCGCCCTGGTCGACATGAGCGGCAGCGTCATCGGCATCAACTCCGCCATCGCCTCGCTGTCGGACTCCTCGAGCGGCCAGTCCGGGTCCATCGGCGTCGGCTTCGCCATCCCGATCGATCAGGCCAAGCGGATCGCGCAGGAGATCATCGACACCGGCCAGGCCACCCACGCGGTGCTCGGCGCGGCGGTCGGCGACGCCACCGACGGCAACAGCCAGATCACCACCGGCGCGAAGATCGACAGTGTCACCCCCGGCAGCGGCGCCGATGCGGCCGGACTGCAGAAGGGCGACGTCGTCACCGCCATCGGTGACGTGAAGATCGAAAGCGCCGACGCGCTCATCGCCGCCGTGCGGGCGCAGGCCCCCAACGGCACCACCACGATCACGATCGACCGCAACGGAAACTCGCAGACCGTGAACGTCACCCTCGGGTCGGCCAACGCCAACTGACCCGTCTCCGACCAGGAAGCCCGCGACCTCCCCCCAGGGTCGCGGGCTTCCTGCTGTCCGGCTGCTGTTCGGGCCCGGCTACCGGGCGGACAGCCGCAGGCGTTCCACGTCCTGCTCGAGCGGGGGAACCAGCTCGCCGGCGGCCCGGTCGCCGCACTCGCCCAGCCAGTTGGCCAGCATCCGGTGGCCGCCCTGGGTCAGCACCGACTCCGGGTGGAACTGCACCCCCTCGATCGCGTGCTCGCGATGCCGCAGGCCCATGATCACCCCGCCCGAGGTGCGGGCGGTGACCTCGAGCTCGGACGGCACGGTCCCGTCGACGACCGCCAGCGAGTGGTACCGGGTGGCGGTGAACGGATTGGGCAACCCGGTCAGCACTCCCTGGCCGTGGTGTTCGACCAGCGACGTGCGTCCGTGCAGCAGCTCTTCGGCCCGGTCCACCGTGGCCCCGTAGACCTCGGCGATGGCCTGATGACCAAGGCATACCCCGAACACCGGGAGCCGGCCGGCCGCCCAGCGCACCATCTGCTCGGTGACGCCGGCGTCCGCGGGGGTGCCCGGGCCCGGTGAGAGCAGGATGCCGTCGACCTGCAGGGCGGGCACCTCGTCGGTGCCGACGGCGTCGTTGCGGCGGATGACGCACTCGGCGCCGAGCTGCTCCAGGTACTGGACCAGGTTGAACACGAACGAGTCGTAGTTGTCGACGACCAGGATGCGAGTCACGCCGACAGCGTCGCACACCGCGCGGCGCCGTCGTGCGGGTCAGCCGGTGGTGACCCGGTCGAACGGCAGGTAGGGCTCCAGCCAGGGAAACACGACGAAGAACAGCAGGGCCACCACGGCCAGGAACAGCACGACCGAGATCCCCGCCCGGGCGGCGGTCGGTCCGGGCAGGTGCCGCCAGATCCACGCGTACATCAGTCCACCTGTCAGGTCTCGGCGAGTTCGGGCGGCAGGAAACCGGGCGCCTTGGCGTAGCTGGTGACCAGCACCCCGTGGATGATCATCCGCTCGGCGTCGGAGAACTGCGGATGGCAGGTGGTCAGGGTGATCAACCGCTGCGCGTCGGGCGGCACCGTGGTCGACAGCACCGTCGGGACGGGCAGGACCTGCGCGTAGTCGCTGGGCAGGGTGATCTCCCGGCCGTACACCCCGGCGTAGGCCCCGGCCTGCACCCCGACCCCGCCACAGCGGGCCCGCGGCGTGCTGGCCCAGGTCGCCTCCTCCTCGGCCATCGGCAGCACCCGGTAGACGAACCAGTCGTCCTGGGTCTCCACCACGATCGCGTCGCACGAGTGCAGCAGGCCCAGGTCGTTGAACGGCGACCCCTTGGACACGCGGTGCCCGGCGACCGCGAAGTTGCCCTGCTCGCCGGGCAGCTGGGTCTCCGGGTAGTGGCCGGGGCCGATGTACAGGTCGTCCGGGTCGGTGCCCTCGACGACGGTGAACACGTAATCGACGCCCAGCACCGGGATCCGAATCTTGGCAAAGCCCTCGCCGGTCACGGTGTCGTACCGGGGAACCCGCTCACGCGGGTCGGTCGCCAGCTGGTCGGGGGCCTGCGCGACGACCGTGGCGGTCGCCTCGGCATCCGCCCAGACGCGGTCCACCGCGACGGTGGCCTGCGCCTGCTTGCGCTCGCCGAACAGGTCGGTGATGTAGACCTCGTAGACCACGAACAACAGCACGACCACGCCCAGCGTGATCAGCACCTCGCCGGCCCCGCGGATCAGCGTGCGCCCGACGCTGCGCCCACCGGAAGCGGTGACCGGCCCACGCGGAGCGGTCACCGGCCCGCCTCCGTCGCCGCCTTCATCCGGATCGGCCCGTCGTAGGCGGGCAGCTCGACCTCGTCCAGGGCGGTGACCTCATAACCGAGCTTGTACTTGTCGACGTACTGCAGCAGCAGCCGGACCCCGGGTTCGGCGTCCAGCGCGGCCGACATCTTGGCCTCGTCACCGATCGCGGTAATGACGAACGGCGGCGAGTAGGTGCGGCCCTGCAACAGCAGGGTGTTGCCGATGCAGCGCACCGCCGAGGTGGTCAGCACCCGCTGGTCCATGATCATCATTGCTTCGGCCCCCCCGGCCCACAACGCGTTGACCGCCGCCTGCACATCCTGTTGGTGGATCACCAGATCATCCGGATCGACGCCGGCCGGGTAGTTGCCGTCCGAGTCCCGCGGGGCGTCGGACATCGACACCCGCAGGCCCGGCCCGACGACCGGGACCAATCCCGCGGCCGGCTCGAGGGCGTCGACCCCGGCGCGGGCCTGTTCGACCTGGGGCGAGACGTCGCCGGCCGCGGCCTGGTCGATCTGCTGCTGCAGCGCCGCGGCCTTGGCGTCGGCGGCCAACACCCGCTCCTGGGCGTCCCGGACGACCACCGACAGGTCGACCGACCGGGTGCCGACGTCCTGACCGTTGGCGTACCCGTGCAGCACGCCGATCAGCAGCCCGGCCACCAGGCAACTGGCGACCGCGCCCACCCGCCATCCCAGGGCTCGCTTGCTCACGCTGACTCGATGCTCCCGTCCCCACCCGACCCGGATCCGTCTGCGTCCGCCCCGGCGGCTGGCCGGGCGATCCGCCGACCCGAGGCATCGGGCCTGGCACACCGTAGGCTAGAGGGGCAGACATACAGCCGCGGTGATGTCCGAACGGACCGGCCCCCGGTGACGCACGCAGGAGGATCAGGTGCCCAAGTCCAAGGTTCGCAAGAAGGTTGCGTCCAGTTCCGCGAGTGCGTCGGCCCAGGCCAACGAGGCCGCTGCGGCGGCCGCGCGGGCGCACGTCGCCGCCCCGTCCTCGCCGCTGTACATCGGGATCATGCTCGGGCTGATGGTGCTCGGGCTGGTCTGGTTGGTCGTCTACTACCTCTGGGGCGCCAGCATCCCGTTCATCTCGGGGCTGGGGAACTGGAACTTCGCGATCGGCTTCACGTTGATGATCGCCGGCCTGCTGATGACGATGCGGTGGCGCTGACCGCCGCCCCGGCGGGTAAACCACACGCGTGTGATTCATCCCCACTGTGGACAGCTCCTGTGGATAACCCCCGGTAGCTGTGGATGAGTGGGGACAACGACTTCCCCGGCCCGGGCGCCCGAACCTGGCGCCCACCGAGCGGGATCCTCATCGGACTGATGGTGGTGGCGCTCGCGGCCGCGGCTGCCGCCGTTCTGGACACCGACCCGATGGACCGGCTGGTCTACGGGCTGGTCGGTGTGGTCCTGCTGGTGCTGGCACTTGTCGGCCGGCGACGGCGGCTGGTCGCCGGACCGCGCGGACTGTTGATCGCTGGGGCGGGCGGTGCTCGCATCGTGCCGTGGTCCATGGTCCGGTCCATCGAGTGCGGGCGCACCCGGCGGATGCGGACGGCCACGCTGGAGATCGACCTGGTCGACGGCGAGCTGCTGCTCTACGGGCGCCTCGACCTCGGCGCCGAACCCGACGCCGTGCTGGCCGACCTCACCGGCTGGTTCGAGGGCCGCGACGACCTCAGTGGGCCGGCACGCAGCTGACCTGTCCGGCCACCTGGTACAGGCAGTAGTAGGCACCGATCCGGTCGGCGGCCACGACGGTGAGCCCCGCGAGCACGACCACCAGCCCGATGCTGATCCCCCACTGCCAGGCGGCCCGGCTCGCCCGGGGCGGGAAGACCATCGCCGCGCCGACGATCGCGCCGGCCACGAATCCGCCCAGGTGCCCCTGCCAGGACAGGCCCGGGTAGGAGAAGGTGATGAACACGTTCAGGGCCAGGATCACGACCAACGGGCGCAGGTCGAGCCGCAGCCGGCGGAAGGTGGCCAGCAGCGCGCCCATCAGGCCGTAGACCGCCCCGGAGGCGCCGATGGTCAGGCTGACCGGGGCACTGAACAGCAGCACGCTGACCGAGGCGCCCAGCAGGCTGATCAGATAGATCGTCAGCATCCGGCCGCGGCCCAGGATGCGCTCCAACGGGATCCCCAGCCAGTACAGCGACAGCATGTTCGTGGCCAGGTGGACCAGGTTGCCGTGCAGGAAGCCGGAGGTGAGCAGTCGCCAGTACTCGCCGGAGGCCACCTCGGCCGGGATCAGGCCACCCCGCAGGTACAGCTCGGAGTACGACAGATCCATCGCCGAGCGCGACTGCAGCGCGGTGACCAGGAAGAACGCCAGGTTCACCGCGATCAACGCAAAGGTGACCACCGGCTTGTCGCCCAGCCGGGCGCCGGCGATGGTGCGCGGCGGCCGGGTGGCCGCCTGCCCCTGGGCCACGCACTCGCGGCAATGGAAGCCCACCGAGGCCGGCGTCAGGCACTCCGGGCACGCCGGCCGCCCGCAGCGGGAACAGGACAGCGGCGTCAACCGGTCCGGGTGCCAGGTGCAGGGCGCCATGGGCGGGCCGGCGGACGCCGGCCCCGGCGCGGACATGCTCACGGGGATCGCGCTCGCGACCCCGTCAGCTCGCGGATTCCTCCGGGTCCTCGATGGTGATCGAATTGATCACCACGTCTTCCGCCGGACGGTCGAACCGGTCCGTGCGGGTGGTCGCGATCGCGTCGACGACGTCGCGGGAGGCCTGGTCGGCGACCTCACCGAAGATGGTGTGCCGGCGGTTCAGGTGCGGCGTCGGGCCGACCGTCACGAAGAACTGCGAACCGTTGGTGCCGGGCCCGGCGTTGGCCATGGCCAGCAGGTACGGCTTGTTGAAGCTCAGCTCCGGGTGGAACTCGTCGGCGAACTGGTAGCCCGGTCCGCCGGAGCCGGTGCCGGTGGGGTCCCCGCCCTGGATCATGAAACCCTCGATGACCCGGTGGAAGATGGCGCCGTCGTAGAACGGGCCCTCCGTGCCGCCGGAGGCATTCTTGGTCGTGTACTTCGCGGTGCCCTTGGCCAACTTGACGAAGTTGCTGACGGTCTTGGGCGCCTGGAATCGGAACAGCTCGATCCGGATGTCGCCGCGGTTGGTGTGCAGGGTCGCGTAAAGGTCGCTCACGAGGAACCATCCTGCCACGGAGCGCGGTGGGCCCGTCTCCGGTCCGCCCGACCCGGCATCACAGGCCCAGGTTGGCGATGGCCGTCACGGCCAATTGCCGGCCCTTGATCGACTGCGGCTGGTTGGCCTCGGCGATCACCGCGACCGATCCCTTGGCGACGGCGTAGACCGATCCGTCGCCGGTGGCCATCGAGCCGCCGGTCCAGCCGGCCGGATCGTCGGCCGGGTTGCTCGACTCGACCGGCACATGCTGGTCGACGGCGGCGGCGGCCGCGGCCGGGCTGTCCGCCTGCACGATCCGGACGGTGGCCAGCCAGCCGCCGTCGCTGCGGGTGAAGGTGCAGATGGGGTGCGGGTCCACCTCGATCACGGTGGTGACGCCGGTCCGTTGCCCGTTGATGTCGGCCACCGTGTCGTCGGACAGGTAGGGACAGGTCCCGGCGACGGGCGCCGGCTCGTCGGTGGCCGGCGGCGCAGTCGCTGAGGCGGCGCCCGCAGCCGGCGCGGCGGACGGTTCGGGCGTCACGGTCACCGACCGGACCGCGGTCCGGGTGCCCTCGGTGATGGTGATCGTCGAGGCGGCCGAGGTGCCGGACCCGGCCGCCCCACCGCCCGCGCAGCCCGTCACCAGCGCCGACAGCGCCGCCGCCGCGAGGATGACCCATCCCCGCATTCGTCCCCCGCGCCTCATCCACCACCCCTTCGCCCCGACGGCCTGGGACCGTTGTCAACCCACTGCCATCCCACCTGATGCGAACAGCCCTGGTTCCCCATCCTGCCCGAGTACCCTCGACCTGCCGGTGATCCGGCACCCGAACCGGTCATCCGCCCCGCTCGGACTCGCGAGGAAGGTCAGTCACGGCCGTGGCCCAACGCCGCAACACCGCCCAGCGCGCGTCCATCCTGCAGGCGCTCGAAGGAACCGACGAGTTCCTGTCCGCCCAGGAACTGCACACCGCCCTGCGTGGGTCGGGATCCTCGATCGGGTTGGCCACGGTGTACCGGGCCCTGCAGGACATGGCCGGCGGCGGCGATCTGGACACGGTCCGCACCCCGTCCGGCGAGGTGCTCTACCGGCAGTGCGCGCAGCCGCGGCACCATCACCACCTGGTCTGCCGGGTGTGCGGCCGCACCCAGGAGGTGGAGGCACCGAGCGTGGAGCGATGGGCCCGCACCGTGGCCGCCGAGTTCGGCTACTCCGACATCAACCACGAGGTCGAGCTGTTCGGGGTGTGCCCCGCGTGTGCGGCCCCACGGGTCGAGGCCAACACCGGCTGACCCCTCGACCGGACCTACAGATCGGGTTCGTCCGGCGCGGACGGGCTCAACGTGCAATCCACGACGGCCGGCGACTCCCGGATCCGCGCCTCCAACGCCCGCAGCCGTAGCGCCAGGACCGGTTCGGGGTCCTCGCCGGTGAGATCGACATCGGCCACCAGGTACAGCTGACGCGGCCCGATGAACTCCACCCGCAGCGCGGTCACCCGGGACACCTCGGGCAGGGCCCGCAACGCCTGGACGATGGCCACCCGGACCGGCTCGCTGACCTGCATGCCGACCAGGAACTGCCGGTTGCGGTCGATCAGCACGATGGCCACCACGCCCAGCAGGACGCCGACCAGGATGGAGCCGATCGCGTCCGGGGTGGCCGACCCGGTGGCCTGGTGCAGGCCCAGTCCGGTCGCCGCGATCACCAACCCGGTCAGCGCCGCCGCATCCTCGGCGAACACCGCGCGCAGCGTCGGGTCGGAGGTGGCCAGCACGTGCGCGATGACGTCGCGATGCACGGTCGCCGCCTCCCGCCGGGCCTGCCGGACCGACTGCAGGAACGAGGTGCCCTCCAGCAGGAAGGACAGGCCCAGCACGAGGTAGCCGATGACGAAGTCGGTCGCCGGCTCGGGATCGAACAGCTCGTGCAGGCCGTGGGTGATCGACACGGCCGACCCGGCGACGAACAAGCCGAGGGCGGCGAACATCGACCAGACGTAGGCCTCCCGGCCGTACCCCAACGGGTGTGTCGGGTCGGCCGGCCGGCGGGCCCGCCGGTTCGCGATCATCAGGAAGATCTCGTTGCCGGTGTCCGCCCAGGAATGGGCCGCCTCGGCCACCATCGACGCCGAGCCGGTCAACGCCGCGGCCCAGGTCTTGGCCACGGCCACCAGGAAGTTGGCCCCGAACGCGATCAACACCGTCAGGGTGCTCTCGGATTTCTCGCCGGTGAACGCATCGCCGAGCGCGACGACGGGCGGGTGCTCGCCGGGGCCGGCGCCGTGGGCTGACATCCGAGCACCCTCCGCTTGGCCGGCCGAGCCGACGACGACGACGCCGGCCCGCTCGTCCCTTGCGGGCGGCCGCGCGAGCTGGGCCAACTAGCTTGGGTGAAAATACCGCGATGCTCGCGGACGAGCGTGCGGCGAGGGGGTCGGATGAAGCTCAGCGCCGGTCTGCTGCTGTACCGGGTCACCCGGGACCGGTCCGTCCAGGATCAAGCCGTTCAGGATCAGGCCGTCCAGGATCAGGTACAGGTGCTCCTGGTGCACATGGGTGGACCGTTCTGGGCCCGCAAGGACGAGCACGCCTGGTCGATCCCCAAGGGTGAGTTCGAACCGGGCGAGGACCCGGCCGCGGTGGCGGTCCGCGAGTTCACCGAGGAGCTCGGCTCGGCGCCGCCCGACGGCGCCACCATCGAGCTGGGGTCGGCCCGCCAGAGCGGCAAGACGGTGACCGTCTTCGCCCGGGCCGGCGACTTCGACGCCGGCCGTGCGGTCAGCAACACCTTCAGCCTGGAATGGCCGCCGCGTTCCGGCCGCTTCCAGGATTTCCCCGAAGTCGATCGGGCCGAATGGTTCGATCTGCCGACGGCGGCCAGCAAGCTGGTCAAGGGCCAGGTCGTGTTCCTGGCCCGGCTGGTCGAACGGGTGCCCCTGACCTGATCGCCGGGCAGCGCAGGGGCCGGCCGCCGGAGCCTGGCCGGGCATGAGGGCGGTCACATGCACCGGCGGTCCGGGCGATTCGCCGCATCTCTTGCGTACACTGGAATTACTGGATCGATACAGATGTGTTGACCAGCGGAAATAAACGCAGCGAAGACAGTGACAACAACAGTAGCTAAGACAGCAACGAAGACAGAGCAGCCTTCGTGGACACGCTTGAATCCACCAAGGAGAGACCCGCTATGAACTCCATTCGCGAGATGTACAAGGCCGCGCCCGACCTCGTCGTGACCGTGGCTTCCCTGCTCGGCCTGGCCCTGGTGCTGGGGGTGACGACCCTCTTCGTGTCCTGAGCACGGTCGATCTGTCCACCGTCATCCATCACGAATTGAGGTCCACCCGATGACTGCACTCCTGCTCGATATCCCGACCGACCTGACGAACCGCCCGACCGAAACTGCCGCCGACCCGCGGGCCGGCCTGCCCGTGGCCACCGAACGAGTCGCCGGCGCCGCCTTCTGCGTCGACCTGGACCCGGGGCTGCTCAGCTTCACCCGGCGCCGGATCGCCGAGCATTTCGCGGTGGCCGACGACCAGGTCGACGTCATGATCACGTCCGGACTGCTGCGGCTGAGCCAGCGGCTGTCCCGGGTGCTGGCCAACCGGCCCGCCACTTGTTAACCACCACGCACTCATTCGGTAACCGGCACGGGTCGGCGCTTGACGCCGACTTGTGCCGGGCCCGATGTCGGGCTTAAGCCGGACATCAGTGGCCCTTAAGGGCCCGGATCCACAGTGAACGTACTCACCGAGAACGCCACTGGAGGACTCCACCATGACCATCCACCACCTCGCCCGGCCCCGCATCCAGGACCGCGCGGTGGCCCACTCGCTGCGCGGCCTGTGCGCCGGCGACGTCCAGTTGCCCGGGGACCCCGGCTACGACGCCGCCCGGCAGGCCTGGAATCTCGCGGTCGACCAGCGCCCGGCGGCCGTCGCCCGACCGGCCGATGCCCGGCAGACCGCACAGGTCGTGCGCGCGGCGGCGGCGGCCGGTCTGCGGGTGGCCCCCCAGACCACCGGACACAACGCCGGGCCGCTCGGCCGGCTGGACGATGTGGTGATCGTCCGGACCGGCGCGATGAACTCGGTCCAGGTCGACCCGGACCGCCAGGGCATCCGGGTCGGCGGGGGCACGCTGTGGCTGACCGCGGTGACCGCGGCCGCCGCGCACGGCCGCGCCGTGTTGCACGGCTCCGCCCCCGACGTCGGCATCGCCGGCTACTCCCTCGGCGGCGGGCTCGGCTGGTACGCCCGCGCCTTGGGCCTGCAGACCAACAACGTCACCGCCGTCGAGGTGGTCACCGCGGACGGTGCGCTGGTGCGCGCCGATGCCGAGCAGAACACCGAGCTGTTCTGGGCGCTGCGGGGCGGCAGCGGCAACTT
Organism: Nakamurella multipartita DSM 44233; assembly: GCF_000024365.1. Classification (NCBI taxonomy): domain Bacteria; kingdom Bacillati; phylum Actinomycetota; class Actinomycetes; order Nakamurellales; family Nakamurellaceae; genus Nakamurella; species Nakamurella multipartita. The sequence continues at coordinate 73,111 of NC_013235.1, read as the reverse complement.
CGGCATCGTCACCGCACTGGAATTCCGGACCTTCCCGTTCGCCACCACGGTCGCCGGCATGCTGGTCTGGGATGCCGCGATGGCCGAACCCGTGCTGCGGCGGTGGGTCCAGTGGGCCGGCGACGCGCCCGACGAGGTCACCACCTCGCTGCGCGTGATGAGCCTGCCGCCATTGCCCGAGATCCCCGCCCCGTTCCGGGGCCGTAGCCTGCTCATCATCGACGGCGCGGTGCTGGCCTCCGACGCCCGCAGTGCCGAGATCCTTGCCCCGTTGCGGGATCTGCAGCCCGAGGTGGACACCTTCGCCCGGGTGCCGGTCGAGACGCTCAGCGGCCTGCACATGGATCCGGACAGCCCCATGCCGTCGGTGTCGGACACGGCGATCCTGGACGCGATGCCCGAGGCGGCCATCGAAACGTTCCTGGACCTGGCCCGACCCGGGTCCGGATCCAGCCTGATGATGCATGAGCTGCGTCAGCTCGGTGGCGCGCTGGCTCGCCCGCACCCGGGCGCCGGGGCCATGCCGACCATGCCCGGGGCGTTTCTGGCCTTCGGCGGGGCGCTGGCGGCCACGCCGGAGATGGCGGCCGCCGGACGACGGGACGCCCAGGCCTTCGCCGCCGCGCTGGCGCCGTTCGGCTCCGGCCGCACCTACCTGAACTTCCAGGAGAACCAGACCGAGACGGCGGCCGGCTTCGACCCGGTGAACTACGGCCGGCTGGTCGCGCTCAAGTCGGCGCTGGACCCGCAAGGGGTCCTGCTCGGCAACCACCCGGTGCGCCGCACCTACGAGGTCGAGGACGAGTTCTTCTGATCGACCGCCGCGTCCCCCACGCGCGTCACCGTGAATCCGCGCATCACCTGAATCGCAATACCGCTCCCGTGCACTCACCGATGCGGCCTCGCCGCGCAGGTGCCCATATATGACGGGACCCTCCGGGTCCGACGTGACCGTCCCGACGCCACTGCCCACGGCGTCGGGACGCTGTCGTGCTCGGCCCGGATCAGAGGGCCGGACTAGAGGGCCGGATCAGAGGGCCGGATCAGAGGGCCGGATCAGAGGGAGGAGCGCAGGAACTGGATTTCCGGGGCCCGCTCGTCCGGGCCGCCCGGGGTCTCCAGGATCACCGGGGCGCCGGCCGCCCGCACCACGTCCGCCAACACAGCGGCGGGAATCTCGCCGTCGATGAACGAGGCGTGCCGATCCCGACCGGAGCCGGCCTCGTCCCGGGAGTTGTTGCCGTGCACCAGGTCGATCCGTCCGGTGATGGCCTTGATGTCGTCGACGACGCTGCTCAGGTCCAGTCCGGCGGCCCAGCCGTGGCAGGTGTCCAGGACGAACCCGGCGTCGAACTCGCCGACCGCATCCCAGAGCCGGGCGATCTCCTCCAGGGTCCGGGCCATCGCCTTGTCCCCACCGGCGGTGTTCTCGATCAGCACCGGGACCGGGAAGCCACCCTCCTGCGCCTGCCGCTCGAACACCTTGCGCCAGTTGTCGAACCCGACCTGCGGATCGTCCTTGGCCAGCACGTGCCCGCCGTGCACGATGAGCCCACTGGCGCCGGTCTCGGCGGCGGCCTTGGCGTGCGCCGCGAGCAGCTTGCGACTCGGGATACGGATCCGGTTGTTGGTGGTCGCCACGTTCACGATGTAGGGCGCATGCACGAACACCGTCAGCCCGGCCGCCCGCATCGCCTCCGCGTGCGGGTGGGCCTTGGGCGTCTTCCAGCCCTGCGGGTCGGCCAGGAAGACCTGCACCCCGTCCGCGCCGGACGCGGCCGCTTCCGCGACCGGGTCGCCGTCGTCCTCCCGGGCTCCGACATGCACTCCCAGCATCACCATGCGGCGAGAGTAGCGCCGAGGTCCGACACCGCCGGCCCCGGCGGCTCGCGAGTGGGGTCGATCAGCCGGCGCCCTCGGCGATCGCCAGCTCGACGTGACGCCGCTCGATGCGGGCGGCGTCGGGGTCGTCGACGGCGAGGGTCAGGGCCGCCTGCACCACCAGCAGCAGGTTGCGCCGCACGTCCGAGGGCCGGCCCGTGTAGTAGTCGAACAGGCTGACCAGGGCGGCACTGTCCAGCATTTCGGTCAGATCGACCCCGTCGGCGTCCGGGTCCGCGGCCGTGCCGCGGCCGTCCAGGGCCAGCGCGATCCGACGTTGCAGGATGGCCGCCACGGCGCCCGCCGAGGGCACCGCCGGCACGGCGATCGTCCGGGACAGGAAACCGCGGGCGGCCCGGTAGGCGTCGTCGTCGACGTAGGTCGGATGGACCGCGATGACGGCCGCGCTGTCGAGTTCCTCGGCCAGCAGCCGGGGGACGGTGGCGAAAAAGGCAGACCGGACGGCCCGGTTGTCCGGCAGCCAGGGCGCGGACAGCCAGCGGTCGGTGTCGTCGAGCACCAGAACCGGGGTCAGCCCGTCGGCGCGGAACAGGTCCAGGATCTGCCGGCCCTGGTCCATCACCTGGTCACTGGTGGTGCTGGGTTCCTGCACGGCGGCGTCGAGCTCGTAGGCCAGCCGCACCGAGATGCCGACCAGGCCCGGGGCGACGCTGACCGCCTTGGCCCGCTTGTACTTCGGCCGGGTCTCCTTCTCGATCCGGCGGGCCTGCCCGGCCCGCTCCGGCACGGAGCGTTGCACCAGCCGGCTGACCACCTGGACCAGGTGGCGGACGAAGGCGACGGGGTCACCGGCCACCTCGGGCCGTTCGACCGCCACCGGCAGCGGCAGCGGCACCAGGTCCTCCACCAGCGGGTGCAGGGTGGCCGCGATGACGCTGGATTTGCCCGCGCCACTGTTGCCCAGCAGGGCGACCCGCTCGTGCCGGCGCAGCGCCGCCGCCAGCGCCCGCTCGCACCCGCGGGAGGCCGTCATCGTGTCGAACGGCACGTGCGTGGCGTACAGGGTCTGCTGCCGGGGTGAGGGATTGAACGCCCCCGCGTCGTGCAGCAGCTCCAGGTCTTCGCGGGTCACCGGCGGACCGCCGCCGGGTCAGTCCCGGGGGCGAGGGTTCCGGTGGTGTCCGGGTTGTCCACGGGGTCCCCGGCCGGGTCGGACCGCGGGGTGAACTCCGCCGCCGGCACGACCCGGAACAGCTTGCGCGGCCGGCCCCGGCCGCGTCGTTCCTCCCGCATCTGTACCAGCCCCTCGTCCCGTAGTTCGCCGATCACCTGGATCACCCTGGTCCGGGTCCAGCCCAACCGGTCGAGCAGCCGTTCGTCCGACGCGGCGGCCCAGCCGATCGCCTCCAGCTCCTGGGCCAGCATCCGGGCGGGCCGGCTCACGTTCTCCAGCGCCTCCGCCCGAGCCCGGTGTTCCTGCGCCACAGTCAACCCGGAGGGTCCGACACCGGGGTTGGTGACCCATTCACGGGCCGCCTCCAACGCCCGCCGCGGGGTGTCCGGGCGGCCGGCCAGCACGGCGTCGACCAGCTCGGCCGGGTCGATGGACGGCTCGCCCGACACCGCGGCCGATCCCGCCGGATCGAGTCGGCGGCGCAGCAGGTCGGCCACCTCCGGCCCGTCCAGGGCATCCAGGGTCACCCGGGTCTCGAAGAAGACGTCGGCCGGCGGCCGGACCAGGTCCAGCGCCTGGGCCGGCGTCGTGGTCACCAACCAGAGGGCGCCGAGCTGCCAGACCTCGTCGCGCAGGGCCCCGAACAGCTGGGCCCCGGCCGCCGCCGTGACGTCGTCGATCACCAGCACCGGGGGGCCGGGTGGGCGGGTCGGCTGCCCCAACTCGTCCTCGCGGTCCGCATCCGGATCGAGCCCGTCGAGTGCATCGACCTCCAGCACCTCGGCCAGCTCGTCCAACAGCGTCAGCGGGTCGCCGTCCGGCGCCGCAGCCGCGGACCGGGCTCCGCCGCGAACGACCCCCACCACCTCGGCCAGCAGCTGGGCCGCGGTCCGGGCCGCCCCGCCCCGCACGTAGTACCGGGGTGCGCGCCGGCCGGCCCGGTGCGCCCGGAACATCACGGCGCGGACCAACGAGGTCTTCCCGCTGCCGGCCACCCCGGTAAGCAGGCAGTTCAGTCCCGCCCCGAGCGAGCGCTCGATGCGATCGATCTCCTGGGCACGGCCGACGAACAATCGCTGGTCGGCGGCGTTGTCCAACAACGGACGCCCGGAAAGCTGCACGGACTCAGAATAACTCTTTCTCACGCTTCTTACAGTAAGAAGTGTAAGAAAGAGTCCTGCTGGAACGATCAGAAGGTGCGGGTCTGCTCCACCGGGAGCCGCTGGGCCAGCACGTCCAGGATCGGCCGCAGGTCCATCCACCACTGCTTCAACGGGCGGCGGTTCTCCCAGTCGGCCAGATCTTCGGCCTGACGCATCGACATGACCTTCACCGAACCGTTGATCGTGCCGATCACGGCGTTGTCGGCCCGGCTGCGGTCGATCTCGTTGCTGATCCAGTCCATGGCGTGCGCGGCCAGCCGGGTGCCCAGGATCCGGTCGAACGGCGACGGTGTGCCACCCTGCTGGGTCTGTCCGAGCACCACCTTGCGGGCGTCGAACAGGTCCTGGCTCTCCTGCTCGAACAGCCGGCACAGGAAGTCGCTGGTGTACATCGGGCTGGCCTTTTCGTTGGCCACCACCATGAACAGGCGCTGACCGGCCCGGAAGCTGTCCACCATCCGCTCGACGTCAACCGAGAGATCCTTGAGGGTGATGCCCTCCTCGTGCAGGTAGACCCGGACCGCTCCGCCGGACAGGCCGGCCAGCAAGGCGAGGTAACCGCAGTTGCCGCCCATCGTCTCCACCACGAAGGCCCGGCGCTGGGCGGCCCCGGCCTGGCGGACCCGGTCGATGGAATCGACGATCAGATTCAGCGCGCTGTCCGCGCCGATGGACAGCTCGGAGTACGGCAGGTTGTTGTCGATGCTGGCCGGCAGGCAGATCATCGGGATCTTGAACGCCTCGTAGCGGTCCCGTTCCCGCCACATGGTGTGGGCGGACTCGAAGGCGTCCCACCCGCCGATGATGACCAACCCGTCGATGCCGTGCGTCTCCAGGCCGCGGCCGATCGCGTACAGGTCCCGGACCGTGGGCACCTTACGGCTGATGCCCAGCTCGGCCCCGCCCCGGCTGCTCCAGCCTTCGACGTCACCCCACTGCATCTCCTGCACGTCACCCTCGGCCAGGCCGGCGAAGCTGCCCTTGACCCCCAGGATGGTGTGCCCGCGGTGCAGGCCGAGCCGGATGGCGACGCGGGCGGCCGCGTTCATGCCCGGGGCCAACCCGCCCACGTTGAGCACGGCGATGCGGCTGGACTTGGTCTTCTGCCGCACCCCGGGCAGCGCGTGCGAGATGGAATGGAAGACGTGCGAGAGCTCGGTGTAGCTGTCCCCGCGCAGGGTCAACGCGGTGTCGTAGTCCTTGGCCGCGATGAGGCTGGCCAGCTCATGGGTCTTGGCCACGCTTTCCATCAACGGCGCCTTGGCCACCCGGTTGTGCTGGACGCCGATGATCGAGGGCACCGTGTCCGCGGTGGCCGACAGGACCTCCTCGACGGCGGCGAAGCCCTGCTGCGAGCTCATCGAGCGGTCGAACGCGCTGGGCGCACCACCGCGCTGGACGTGGCCCAGGATCGTGACCCGGGTGTCCTCCCCCAGCCGATCCTCGAGCACCTGGCGGATGTAGTCGCTGTCGATCGGGTTGTGGTCGGAATCCTGCGCGCCCTCGGCGACCACGACGATGCTGTTGCGGCGCCCGGAGGCCCGGACATTGCTGATCTGCGCGCACAGATGCGTCTCCCAGCCCGGGGCGGGCGGGTTCTCCGGGATGAAGACGTAATCGGCCCCGCCGGCGATCGCGCTCATCAGGGCCAGGTAACCGCAGTGCCGGCCCATCACCTCGACGATGAAGCTGCGCTGGTGACTGGCCGCGGTGCTGGAGATGGAGTCGATCGCCTCGACGATGCGGTGCAGCGCCGAATCGGCGCCGATCGTCATGTCGGTGCCGATCATGTCGTTGTCGATCGACCCGACCAGACCGGTGATCATCAGCGCCGGGTGCCGGTCGGCCGTCTCCTGGTCGATCTTGCCGGTCTCGACCAGCTCGTTGATCAGCGACGACCATTCCCGGCGCAGCAGGTCGGCGCCGGACAGGCTGCCGTCGCCGCCGATCACCACGAGCCGGTCGATGCCCTTCTCGACCAGGTTGTGCACCGCCTTGAGCCGCCCCGACCGCTCGCGGAACTCCAGCGACCGAGCCGTGCCGATCACCGTGCCGCCCCGGTTGAGGATGCCGCTGACATCGTCGAACGTCGCCGGCCGGATCCGGTCGCCGCCCTCGATCAGACCCCGGTAGCCCTCGTAGATGGCGTAGATGTCCGCGTTGTAATGCAGGGCGGTCCGCACCACGGCGCGCACGGCCGGGTTCATGCCCTGCGCGTCACCACCACTGGTCATCACGGCAAGGCGGCGCTTGGCGGGGCTCGGCGGGGTCATGCGGGACCTCGAATCTGCTCGTTCAACCACTTGGCCACAGTCCGTCCCACCCCGGCGCCGAACGACACCGGTCGGCCACTCCGGCGGGTTACGGCGCCCAGATCATACGGTGACGCGCTTGCCGACCACGGCGAGCACCTCGGCGTACAAGGGGTGCTCAGGGGTCAGGCCGGTGATCCGTTCGGTGGCCTCCGCCGGGCTCAGCGTGCGCAGCAGCTCGTGCATCTCGACGCTCTCCGGGTCCTCCGGGACGTCGAACTGCAGGGCCGCATCGACGGTAGCCAGCAGGTGATGCGGGGTGATGCCACGTTCGGCCAGTTCGGCCGCGGGACCGATCAGCCGCTCGTTGCGGGACAGCTTGCGCAGCGGCTGCCGGCCGACCCGCTCGGTGGTATCGGGCAGATGCGGGTTGGCGAAACGGGTGAGGATCTTGTCGACGTAGGCCTGCTGGGCCTCGTCGCTGAACTCGTGCTTGGCCACCAGCAGCGCCTTGGTCTCGCCCAGCACGCCCTCCACCGCCGCCCGCACCTGCTCGTCGGCCAGCGCGTCGGAGAGCTTGCTGATTCCCCGGAGCCGGCCGTGATAGGCGGTGGTCGCGTGACCGGTGTTGACGGTGAACAGCTTGCGTTCGATGTAGGGCGCCAGGTCGGGCACCCAGGTCGCGTCCGGGATCTCCGGCGGGTTGGATCCGAACGGCGGGCTCTCGATCGCCCACTCGAAGTAGGTCTCGACGGTGACGTCGAGCCCGGCGTCGGCCGCCTGGGCCGGCACGATCCGATCGACCGCCGTGTTGGCGAAGACCGCCTTGGGCGTGATCGCCGCCCATTCCTCGTCCGAGCAGTGCTCACGAATGTGCCCGGCCAGCACGTCGGTGGCGTTGATCGCGTTCTCGCAGGCCATCACCGCCAGCGGGGGCTGATCGGCGGACCGCTTGAGCAGCGCGGCGGCAATGGTTGGCGCCACGAATTTGAGCACGGTGGGACCGACCGCGGTGGTGACGATGTCGGCCGCCGCGAGCTCGCGGACGAGTTCGGCGTCGTGGCTGCGGCTGTTGATCGCCCGGTAGTTGTCGACCCGCTCGGTCCGCGAGTCGAGCCCGACCTCGATGACCTGATAGCTGGGCGTCACCTGCAGGGCATCGATGAGGGTCTCGGCGACGTCGGCGAAGACCACCTCGTACCCGGCCCGGTGCAAGATCAGGCCGACGAACCCGCGCCCGATGTTGCCCGCGCCGAAATGGACGGCTGTGGGACTCATGTCGACTCCTCGGTCAGTCTTCGTTGACCGCGTTGAGCAGGTCGAAGATCTCCTGGCTGGATCCGGCGGCGACGAGTTTGTCGACCTCGTCCATGTCCGAGAAGATGATCGCGACCTTGCCCAGGATCTCCAGGTGGCCGCCCTCGTAGCCGGCGATGCCGATGGCGAAGCGGACCTCGTTGCCGTCCCAGTCGATGGGGTTCTCGTAGCGCACCACCGACAGGGCGGAGGCCTTGATCGAGTCCTTGGCCTCGTTGGTGCCGTGCGGGATGGCCAGGAAGTTGCCCATGTAGGTGGACACCGACTTCTCCCGCTCGAACATCGCGTCGATGTACTCGGGGCCGACCGCGCCGGAATCGACCAGGATCTGACCGGCTTCCCGGATCGCCTCGTCCTTGTTCGTGGCGGTGCCGGGGGTCTTGATCTGGGACGCGGTCAGAATGTCGCCCATACCGGTGGCTCCTCGCTTGTCGGCTCGTCGGCCCACGCCGTGATGGCGGCCGGGGTTGCTCGGCGGGCCGTTGGCCGGCCCGTCGTGAGTTCGGTCGGTTCCGACAATGGCACAGAACGTCGACCCGCGCAGGGCACCGTCGGCGCCCTGCCGCCCGGGTCGAACCGTGGCGTGAACACGGCGGCACCCCGGGACCGCGGTTGGGTCCCGGGGTGCCGGACCGGTCGAATCAGGCGCTACTGCCCTGCGGGTTGGTGACGTGCAGCTCGTCGACGATCTCGTCGTACTTGGGGCTGTTCATGAAGTTGGCCACCGAGACGTGTTGGGCGTGGGGGGCCTTGTCCCGAGCCCGGGCGGTCAGGTCCTGATGGGTCACGATCAGATCGACATCGTCGACCAGGTTCGCGATGGCCACGTTGACCACGGTGATGTCGGCGAACCCAGCCTTCTTGATCTTGTTCCGCAGCACCGAGGCACCCATCGCCGACGAACCCATCCCGGCGTCGCAGGCGAACACGATCTTGTGGATCGGCGCCGACCGGGTCGCGGCCTCGCGGGCCTCGTCGGCCTCCTCCTTCTGCGCCTCGATGTCGGTGAGCACCCCGGAAACAGCGCTCTTCTTGCCCTTCATCCCTTCCATCTTGGCCGTGGCCTGCGCGAGATCACCACTCTCCTCGGTCTTCTTACTGGCCTTGAGGATGATCGAGGCGATCACGAAACTGGTCACCGCGGCCAACGTCACCGACAACAACACCCCGACCAGGCTGCTGCCCGGTGTCTGGATCAACACCGCGATGATCGACCCGGGCGCGGCCGGCGCCCGCAGACCGGCGTTGAAGATGGTCAGGGTCAAGATGCCGACCATGCCGCCGGCGATCGTCGCGATCAGGGTCAGCGGCTTCATCAGCACGTACGGGAAGTAGATCTCGTGGATCCCGCCGAAGAACTGGATGATCGCCGCGGCCGGGGCGGTGCTCTTGGCCAGACCGGTCCCGAAGATCGAGTACGCGATCAGCAGACCGACACCCGGACCGGGGTTGGCCTCCAGCAGGAACAGGATCGACTGCCCGGTCTCGGCCGACTGGTTGATCCCCAGCGGGGTCAACACCCCATGGTTGATCGCGTTGTTCAGGAACAACACCTTGGCCGGCTCGATGATCAAACTGGCCAGCGGCAACAAGCTGTGCGAGATCAGCCAGTCCACCCCGGTACCCAACGCCGAGGACAGACCCTCGATGATCGGCCCGAACACGTAGAAGCTGGCGATGGCCAAACCGGCGGACAGGAAACCCGCGGAGAAGTTGTTGACCAGCATCTCGAAACCGGGCTTGATCTTGCCGTCCCAGACCGAGTCCAACTTCTTCATCAACCAGGCCGCCAACGGGCCCATCACCATCGCGCCGAGGAACATCGGCTGCGGCGTGCACATGATCACGCCCATCGTCGCGACGACCGCGACCACCGCGCCCCGCACCCCGTAGATCATCCGGCCGCCCTGCGCCGCGATCAGGATCGGCAACATGTACCGGACCATCGGCCCGACCAACCCCGGATTCGGATCCCCCGCGTCGTCCACCCCGAACCCGCCGATCACCGCGATCGGGAACGGCCCCTTCTCGATGAACAGAGCAGTGATCAAACCCCACGCGATGAACGCCGCGATATTGGGCATGATCATCCCGGACAGGAACGTGCCGAACTTCTGGACCGCTACTCGGGTACTCGACGTCTTGCTGGTGGTTCCGGCTGCGCTCGCGTCAGCTGTCACGATGTGCCTCTCCCTCTTTGGCAGGCCAACGAAAAATCGGTCGACGCTGTCTCCTTCACTGTTTCGCCGGAGACGGACCGGGGCTCCGGACGGGCTCACGATAAACCCGCTCAGCGAATTCGCAAGGGGGTCGGGCGGAAGGAATTCACCACTGCCGACACCGTTATCAAGACCAGTTGGTCAGTGCGGCCAATACCGGTCGAATCGCGACACAGCCGAGACCGCATCGCGATCTTGGGAGGGCTGCGTCATTCCAGGTCATTCCAGGTCTAACCAGATCGTTCCAGATCGTTCCAGATCGTTTCCGGGTCAGTCCGGGTCGTTCCGGCGGCCTCACTCCAGCAGGCCGCGGATCTCGTCCGCACTCAGCGGTGACCCGGCCGACCGGCCCGCGTCGGCGGCGGCGCCGAGCACGTCGTCGAACAGCTTGGCCTTGCCGGCCTTGAGCGCCATCACCTTCTCCTCGATCGTGCCCCGGGCCACGTAGCGGTAAACGATCACGTTCTTGGTCTGGCCGATCCGGTGCGCGCGGTCGATGGCCTGGGCCTCGGCGGCCGGGTTCCACCACGGGTCGAGCAGGATGCAGTAGTCGGCCTCGGTCAGGTTCAGGCCGAACCCGCCGGCCTTGAGGCTGATCAGGAAGACCGGCGCCACGCCCGTCCGGAACGCCTCGACCACGGCCGAACGATCCTTGGTCCGGCCGTCCAGCAGGCAGTGCGCGATGCCCAGGTGATGCAACTGATCCCGGGCCCGGGCCAGGAACCGGGTGAACTGGCTGAAGACGAGCACCCGGTGACCGGACTCCACGATCTCGCAGATCCGGTCGATGGCCACCTCCAGCTTGCTGGACGGGATGTCCCGGTAGCTCTCGTCCACCAGTGAGGGGTCCAGGCTCAGCTGCCGCAGCAGGGTCAGCGAACGCAGGATTTGGAACCGGTGGTCGTCCAGCGACCGCTTGTCCTGCAGCAGCCCGAGGATCTTTTGCCGCTCGCGCTGCAGATGCCGCTGGTACACCTGCTGGTGTCGCGGACTCAGGTCGACCTCGATGACCTGCTCGACCTTCGGTGGCAACTCCGGAGCGACCTGCTCCTTGGTCCGGCGGAGCAGGAACGGCGCGGCCCGACGCCGCAACTGGTCCAGCCGCTCCGTCGCGCCACCGCGTTCGATCGGCAGCCGGTAGTGCTCGGTGAATCGGCGCGAGTCGGGGAACAGCCCGGGCGCCGCGACGGCCAGCAGCGCCCAGAACTCCATCAGATTGTTCTCCAGAGGGGTCCCGGTGACCGCGAAGGTGACCGCCGCGGGAAAGTCACGGGCGCACCGAAAACCCTTGGACTGCACGTTCTTGACGAACTGGGCCTCGTCCAGGATCAACGCCGTCCAGGGCAGTTCCCGGTATTCGTCGGCGCCCAGCCGGAACAGTTGGTAGGAGGTGACGACCAGGTCGGCACCCCCGATCACCTCGGCCAGCGGACGGCCGCGGCGACCCCCGCCCGTGGTCACCGGAACGACCCGCAGGTCGGGGGTGAACCGGGCGGCCTCGGCCACCCAGTTGCCGATCACGCTGGTCGGCGCCACGACCAGCAGCGGCGGACCGGCCGGATCCTGCTCCCGGGCGTGCGCGATCAGACCGAGCATCTGCACGGTCTTGCCCAGGCCCATGTCGTCGGCCAGGACGCCACCCAGTCCTTGGTCGAAGCGCTCGCGCAGCCAGTCCAAGCCCTCGCGCTGATAGCTGCGCAGGTGCGCCTGCAGCCCAGCCGGCAGCGGACCCGCGGCGTACCGCTCGCCGGAACCCACGGCCAGGGCCCGCATCCGCTCTCGCCAGGCGGCTGCCCTCGGCCCGAGCAGGCCGGTGTCCTCCAGCTCGGCCCAGCGCGACGCCGTGTGCCGGCTGATCCGGAGTTCGTCGGGGCCGGCGTCGTCCATCGCCCGGGACTCTTCGATCAACTCGCGCAGCCGGTTCCACCGGCCGTCCAGGTCGGCTACGTCCAGATAGGTGCCACTGGGCAGGATGAGCAGGGAGTCCTCGCCGGCCAGGGCCCGGAACAGCAGCTCAAACGGCACGTCCTGCCCGTCGACCCTGACCCGCACCGACAGCCCGAACCAGTCCCGGGCGGCAGCGGTTTCGTCACCGTCCTCGTCACTGCCCGCATCATCACCGTCGTCATGGCCACCGAGGTCGAGCTCCGGCTGCCCGGACGCCGGCCGGTACTCCAGCTCCGCATCCGGGCCGTCGAGCTCGGTCAGCAGCTCGGGCCGCGACCGCAGGATCGGCCAGGCGCTGGTCATGAAGTGGACGGCGGCTGCGCCCAGCAGCAGGTGCCGGGTCTGCGGTTGCGGCCCGTCCGGGCCGGACCCGATGGCGTCGTCCGGCAGCACCTCGGTAGCCAGCAGCGCCTCGATCGTCTGCCGCATCGCCGTCCGGTCGGAGGCAATGATGCCGCGGCGGTCGTCCAGGTCACGGCGGCGTCCGGACTCGTCCTGCCATTGCCAGTGCAGCGCCACCCGGTGCCCCGGTCCACGGGTGACGGTCAGCACCGCGCGCGGCGGCGACGGTTCGGGCAGGGGGGCCGAGCTGTCGCTGGAAAGCACGGTGATGCGCCGGCGCAATCCGGGCAGATACTCGGCCAGGAATCGGCTCTCGTCCGGCGCCGGGATCTCGATGGTGCCCGCGTCAAGCATGCCGGCCAGGTCGGCGGTCAAGGGCCGACGCAGCCGCGCCACCGTGATCGGTGGGGTTGCCGGGCGGTCCGCCGCGAGACCCAGGATCAGGCCGTGGGCCGGCTGACCGATCAGCGCGGTGGTGTCGGGGTCCAGGATCCGCTCGCCCAGCCGCAGGATCGGCCGGACCCGCAGAGTGTCGGCCCGCACCAGGTCCAGGGCGATCTCGGCCGGATCCGCGGACAGTTCGACCGGGGTGTGCGCCCCGTCGAGCAGCAGATCGATTCCGACCTGCTGCGCGTCGGCCAGCGCATCCCACAGCTGCGAACCACCGGGCCCGTCCAGCCCGATCCAGGTGGTCAGGGCCTGCTGCGGGTTGCGGCGCAGCTCCAGGTCGGCGACCCCGCGCAGGGATTCAAGCTGCTCGGGCCGGTACTGGGCGGTGTAGTAGCCGTAGCGCAGGTCGCGCCAGGACACCCCGGTGCTCACCCACCGGTTGCGGGCGTTGAACTGGATGGGGCGGATCCGCACGCCGGCGCCGCCGAACGGGCCGGACGACGGATGCAGCGCGACGCTGACCTGCAGCGCCAGCAGGGTGTGCACGCGGTCCCGATCGACCCGCGGCTTGCGCGAGGCCCCGAGCAGCTGGGTCAGCGATTGTTCCCAACCGGGCGCGGCATCCTCGTCGATCTCCTGGCTCTGATCGGCGGAGTCGACGCCGGAGTCGATGACCGACAGCGCCCGACCTCCGGGACCATCCGGGCTGCCCAGGTAGTGCAGGAGGGCGGCCACCGCGTGCTTGCAGTCCAGCTCGACCGGGCAATCACACTCCCCTTCGAAAGCGCCCACCCGCCCGCCGGACATCACGAAGGACACGCCGACCTGGTAGGGCCACGGCCGGGTGCCGTTGACGGTGGCCTGCAGTTCACCGGGCCGGGTCTGGGTGCAGGTGAGCACGCCACCGTGAGCCAGCACGGTCCGGGCCCGGCCCAGGACGACATCCCCGACATGCCAGGCCAAGCCATGATCGGTGGCGGTGGCCGCCGGCCAGGATCCTCGCCAGTGCGCTCGCCCGTGCCCGGCCGGTTCGCCCACCATGCTCGTCCCCCGTTCCCGGTCCGCTCGTGTCGCCACCACGGTGTCGACCTGGTGGGGACTGTAGGAGCCGGGTCCGACAGTGCCCGGTCGACAGGCCGGGTTCGTGCGGCCCGGCTGGATCGGCGCCGGTGTGGTGTCGTCGACGGGGGTCGTGGGCGCTCGACGGAGGTCACTGAGTAAGAAAGGCACGGCGACGTCCCGCGGGTGCCCAACGCCCTCTGGGCCACCGGGCCGGACCCCACTCCGCATCAGCCAAGTCCGCGCCTGGTCGGTGTTCCCTCCTCCACATCGACATGGAGTAAGCAACCCCAAGGCGGAGTGAAGGTGTCCCGAGCGGAGTCGAGTCCAGGTGAAGGTGGGCCTCCGACCTTGTTCGGTCTGCGGCCAGGGGTCGCGGTCACAGCGCGCTGGCGATATCGGTCTGAGCGAAGTCGTTGCCCTTGAACAGCAACGGCGCCCCCGCCGCTCGGGCGAGCGCATAGCTGAAACAGTCGCCGAGGTTCAGACCGGCGGGATGGCGGCCCTTCCCGAACCGCCGCCACGCCGCGAAGGCCGCGCCGGCCTGGGCGGCGTCCACCGGCTCGGTGATGACGCCCAGCCGGTCGAACATCGCCTCCGCGTCGGACACCGCCTCGGATCCCTGCCTCGCCTCGAGGACGATCTCGAGTTCGACGCGGGTGACGGCGCTGATGCTGAGTTCACCGCCATGGCGCGTCAGGGCCGCGGCAAAGGCTTCGGCGTCCGGTTCACCGAAGATCACGGCGGCGACGGCCGAGGTGTCGAGAACGACAGGACTCACCGAGGAAGGCCGTGCTCGTCGTACCCGATGATGTCGTCGGGCGAGCGCTCATCGAGCACCGCACGTTCCCGTCCTCGTCGGATGAACTCATCCAGACCCAGATCGGGGTCGTTCGCGCGCTTCCGAGCGCGGAGACGCGACAGTCGCTCCTCGATCGCCCGGCGGGTGGCCACGGTGAGCGATTCACCAGCTTCGGCGGCCAATTCGCGCGCGAGGCGATCGGTTTCCGGATCCTTGATGTTCAACACCACTTTTCCACCATACCGGGAGGAAAACTGGACCCGGGGGAGGAAAGGTGTCAGGGCACCAGGACGACCCGCGGACCCGGCCGGTCCCACGCCTGGGCGACGTCGGCCAGCGCCACCGGCTGATGCTCGACCGCCAGGCGGCCGGCGGCGACCTGGGTGGCGACGTGCAGCAATGCTTCCCGGCGCTGTGCGGTGGACAACTCGTTGTTGGTGTATCCGCGGATCTGCAGTTGACGGCTGCGCAACGTCGAGGAGTCGATCGGTGCGGTCTCGCCGGCGCTGCTGCCGAGGTTGACCAGCCGGCCACCGACCCGCAGCGTGCGCAGGGCGGCGGCGGCCGGGATCCCGAACAGGGGATCGAGCACCAGGTCGACCGGCCCGTCGGCGGCTGCGGTCAACCGGGCGGCGAGCGTATCGACGTCGTCGTCCGCCTCGATCGCCACCGCGGCGTCGGCACCCAGCCGCAGCGCCTGCTCGCGGGCGGCGCCGGATCGGGCGACGGCGACGATCCGCGCCGCACCGGCCTGCCGGGCGAGCTGGATGGCCGCCTGACCGACCACCCCGCCGGCGCCGAGCACGGTCACCCGATCCCCGGGCGCAAGCTCCCCGGGTCCGGTCATCGCCATCCAGGCGGCCACCGCCGACAATCCCAGCGCACCGACCAGCACCGGGTCGACTCCGGCGGGCAGTGCGACCACGTCGTGCAGCGGCGCGCAGGCCCAGGCCCGCATGCTGCCGTCCCCCGGTTGCATCCCGGCCGCGGTGGCGAACCACACCGGTGTGCCGGCCGGCACGGGCCCGGCCTCCACGACGCCGACGCCCTGCACGCCGGGCACGTACGGGGTGGCCGGGGCGCCGAAGTAGGAGCGGCCCGTCGCGCAGAGCCGGTCCAACGGCGTGATCGGCGCCGCGGAGACCCGGATGAGCACCTCCTCGCCCGTCGCCGCCGGCCGGGCGTGCTCGCCGTAGCGGGGCGCGGCCCCGGGCTCGTGCAGCAACGCGGCCGGCCCCGTCTCCGGTGGTGCCATCACCACGACACCCCCACCGGGCCGCCGGCCAACTGCGTCCGGGCCGCACGGAGCGCCCCGCGGGGATCCGCGGGCCGGTGGGAGCGGCGCCGGGCGACGACGGTGTCCGGCCGCGCCAGGAGGACCCCCGACGGTCCCCCCTCGCGCCGCCGGGTCCGGTGCGCGCTGCGCCCGTACCGTTGCGGTGCAGTGCCCCACCCGTCGAGATCGACAGGCATCACCGGCGATCCTCCAGTTCCGCGCGGAATGCCTCCTCGCGGGCCACGGTCGTCGTCTCCGACTTGAAATCCGTGTACTGGTAGGGGTTCTCCAGCCGTTCGACCGCCGCCTGGTCCGGGTACATGCCGGCCGTCCAGGCCGGCTCCCCGAGTTCGCTGCGCAGGTATTCCACGGTGGCTTCGATCTCCCGCCGGACGGCGGCCAGGTCGACGTCGACCAGCCGGCCGTCGCGCTTGACCAGCGCCCCGTTGACCACGACGGTGTGCACGTCGTCCCGCTGCGCCTGGAACGCCACGTGCCCGTAGGGGTTCAGCACCGGGAAGGACACGGTCGAGTGGTCGTTCTTGAGCAGCACGACGTCGGCCTTCTGGCCGACCTCCAGGCTGCCGAGGTCGTCCCGGCCCAGGGCCCGGGCGCCGCCGCGGGTGGCCCAGTCGACGACGTGCTCGGCCCGGAGCCCGGCGTGCGTGATCGTCTCGCCCTTCAGGTGCGCCTCGAAGTGCTCCCGCGAGCGGTCGGCGCCCAGGGTGGTGCGCATCGCCGAGAACAGGTCGCCGCTCCACCAGACGCTGGTGTCCATCGACAGGGACACCGGGATCCCGTGCCGGCGCACCTGCCAGGTGGGCGGGTAGCCCTGTCCGGCACTCTGTTCGGACTCGGTGGAGACCGAGATCGACCCGCCGGTGGCGGCGATCCGGTGGTAGGAGTCGGTGGACAGCGACGCGGCGTGCACGTACACGGTCTCGGGCTGCATGTACCCGCCGTCGTACATCTGCCGGATGCTGTCGTCGCCGGTCGCCCCCCAGACTCCGGCGTGGGTGGTGACGGCCAGCCCGAGCTCGCGAGCCACCTCGAAGGCCGGCCGCTCCGGGAACGCCGGGTCGCCGGTCACATCGAAGGCCAGCCGCACGCCGTTAAGCGATCCGGCGCCGTCCCGGTAGCGCTCCAGGAAGGCCCGCACCGCCGGGTCGGCCGTCCATTCCCACGGGCCGGCCTGAATGTTGCCGTAGGCCAGCACGTATCGGCCCGGCACCGACTGCAGGGCGTCGGCCGCGGCCTGCGCATGCTCGACCGTCTGCAGCCCGTGCGACCAGTCCACGACGGTGGTGACCCCGGCTTCGAGGGACTCCAGGGCGGCCAGGCGGTTGCCGGCGGCGACGTCCTGCGGGCGGAACTTGCGGCCGTGCTCGAGGTAGTACCAGACGAAGTACTGGGTCAGGGTCCAGTCGGCCCCGTACCCGCGCATCGCGGTCTGCCACATGTGCCGGTGGGTGTCGATCATGCCGGGCATGACGATGCCGCCGCCGGCGTCGATCTCGATCGTCCCGGCCGGCACGTCCAGTCCCACGCCGATCGCGGCGATCGAGTCGCCGACGACGAGCACGTCGGCGCCTTCCAGCACGGTGTGGGTCTTGTCCATGGTCAGCACGGTGCCGCCGCGCAGGACCAGGGAATCGGGGTCGGACTGGGGATTCGTCTGGGGATTCGTCATTGAAGGGCACATTTCTCGTGCGGCTCAGGTGGTGATGTCGGGGTAGGGCAGGGTCAGGTGCTTCATCGCCGCGCCGTAGGCCAGCTGGTACTCCAGCGGGCCGTGGTCGCGTTCGAACATGGCGATGAACAGGGTCAGCGTGAGGAACGGATGCGCGCCCAGCTGGAACAGGGCGACGTGATCGTGCTCGGTCAGGGCGCGCCGCTCCTCGTCCGAGAACGCCAGCCAGGTCGACCGTTCGGCCTCCAGACAGTTGAGGATGACGTTGGCCCGCTCGGCCTCCCACCAGGCGACGGTGCCGGCCGGGTCCTCGCGGTACCGCTCCACCAGCTCGGGGTCACGGTCGACGGTGAACAGGAACTTGTCCAGCAGGTACTTGCTCATCTCAGGCCGGCACTCCGTTCGGATACCAGGTGAAGTAGGCCTCCATCGTGTGGAACAGGTCCAGCGAGTCGACGTAATCGGCTGCTCGACCCTCACCGGCCGCGCCCATCATCAGCATGAAATCCATGAAGCCGTGAGTGGCGTTGCCCGGCTCATGCAGGCTGTCCAGGGTGACTTCGGCCAGGCAGCCGGCGATGTCGCCGGTCGCGATCCACTCGACCGCCTTGCGGTCGAACTCCGGGTCCGGCCCGTGCTCCCCGAACTGGCGCGGTCCACCCAGTTCCAGCGACAGGTGCCCGGTGCCGATGATGGCCACCCGCTGGTCGCTGTCCCAGGACTCGACCATTTCCCGCAGCGCCTGGCCCAGCGCGACGAACCGCTTCGGTTGCGGCAGTGGCGGGGCGAAGATGTTGGTGTAGACCGGCACGATCGGCAGGTCGGCCTGCGGCCGGAGCGTGATGATCGGGCAGGTGACGCTGTGATCGATGCGCAGCTCGTTGCTGAACGCCAGGTCGAACCCGCGGTCCAGACCGTCGCGCAGGATGTGCGCGGCCAGTTCCTCCTGCCCGCGCAGGCGCATCCGCGGCAGCCCGAATTCGCGTTCCTCGTTGTACCAGTTGGCGTCGAACCAGGGCGCCTTGCCGACCAGGAACTGCGGCATGTTGTCCAGCCACAGCTGGTGGAAATGATCGCTGCCGACCATCACCAGCACGTCGGGTCGGGCCGCGGTCAACGTCTCCCGGAACCGCTCGACCTTGGCCACCCATTCGTCCGCGAACGGCGGCCGGTCGGCCCCGGTCGACGTGCTGGCGCGCAGGTAGAACGGGTGGTGGGTGGACGCGATGACGGCGGCGATCTCAGCCATTCGCACCTCCGGATTCGTGGGTCAGGACGGGCGGTTCGTACGGATCCGGGGGCACGGAGGCATTGTTCAGGTCCACCGACAGGAAGATCTGGTTGGCCACCGGGTGCCGCAGCTCCTCGGCCAGCTGGCCGATCAATCCGGCCGTCCGGGCCAGCAACGCGAAGGCGCGCAGCAGCTCCAGCGGCAGGCCCAGGTCGGCCAGCGCGGCCCCGCACACGCCGGCCCCGTTGAGTGGCAACGTCTTTCCCAGCACCTGTGGGTGCACCCGGCCGATCGCCGCGAACAGGGCCAGGTGCGGGCCGACCAGCTCCTCCTCAGCGGCGATGGCGAACAGGCGCGGGGTGCGAGGGTCGCCCTGCTTGTGCACGTGGTGACCGAGTCCGGGGACGAACTGCTTCCGCTCCCGCTGCCGGGTGACGGTGGTCAGGGCCAACTGGTCCCACCCGGCGTCGTCGTCCGGCAGCGGGCCCTCGACCCCGATGAGCACCTCGTGCAGGAACCGGCCGCAGTCCTCGGTGACGCCCAGGAAGCGGGAACCGCCGCCGAGCAGCCCGGCGGCCAGGGCGCCCTGCACCGAGTCGGGCGCGGACAGGTAGGTCAGCCGGGCCGCGATGGCGGTCGGCGTGAAACCGTGGTCGGCCAGCGCGGCGAGAACCGCTTCGAACACCCGGGTCTGCCCCGGGGTGGGCCGGCGCTGGGTGGCCAGCCAGAAGGCCAGCTCGCCGAATCCAACCGAGCCCATCACGTCATCGGCCAGATCCTGGCCGAGCAGGGTGATCCGGTGCAGGCTGCTGGCACCCAGGGCCGTCGGATAGACCGGGGGTTCGGCCGGGCCGGGCCGCGGCTCAGCCATCGGAGCCTCGTCGCGGTTCCCGCAGCCAGCGCCGCAGTTCCTCGCCCTGCTCGTCCAACGCCGGTGGGGCGTAGCGGTAGTCCGGCGGGGTGGCGGAGAGCCGGATCGGGTTGCGGACGGAGGGCACCTGCGCCTCGCCGACCTGAACCACCGGTTGCAGGCCCAGGGATTCGGCCAGTTCGACGCCACCCTGCACGGTGTTGATCGGCCCCGACGGCAGGCCCGCGGCCGTGAAGAGGCCGAACCATTCCTGCGCGGTGCGGGCCGACAACGCCTCGAGCAGCAACGGCCGCAGCTGTTCGCGGTTGTCGTTGCGCCGGCCGACCGTGTCGAAGCGCGGATCGTCGGCCAGCTCCGGCCGGCCGATCGTCTCGGCCAGCCGGCGGAACTGACCGTCGTTGCCGGCGACCACGATTAGCTCGCCGTCACCGGTGGCCAGCGGCTCGTACGGGAACAGGCTCAGGTGCGCGTTGCCCATCCGGGCCGGGACCACCCCGCCGGCCACGTACGCCGAGCTCTGGTTCACCAGCGCCGACAGCGCGCTGGACAGCAGATTCGTCTCGATGTGCTGGCCCTGCCCGGTCAGGTCGCGGTGGTGCAGCGCGGCGAGAACGCCGATCACCGAATGCAGACCGGTCATCACGTCGAAGACCGAGATGCCCGACCGGAAGGGCGGCCCGTCGGGCGCACCGGTCAGGCTCATCAGCCCGGACATGCCCTGCACCAGCAGGTCGTAGCCCGGCAGGTTGGCGCCCTTGTCCGCCCCGAACCCGCTGATCGAGCAGTAGATGATGCGCTCGTTGCGGCCGCGAACCGACTCGTAGTCCAGGCCGAACCGAGCCAGGCCGCCAGGCTTGAAGTTCTGGATGAACACGTCGGCCCGGGCGGACAGCTCGTGCGCCAGAGCCCGGTCGCCGGTGTCCTTGAGGTCCAGCACGACCGACCGCTTGTTCCGGTTGACGGCCAGGTAGTAGGTGCCGACGTCGTCGCGGGTGGGTGGCACCCAGCTGCGGGTGTCGTCGCCGCCCGGACCCTCGACCTTGATCACGTCCGCACCCAGGTCGGCCAGCAGCATCGTGGCGTACGGGCCGGCCAGCACCCGGGAGAAGTCGGCCACCACGATCCCGGCCAGGGGGCCCGGCCGATCCGTCGGCGACGGCACATCCACGATGGCACCACTCCATCTGCCGCTGTGCGGACAACTGTCCGCTGCTGACGGTGCCCGACTGTTGGGGTGCTGTCAAGACCTCCCGGTGGCCCGGGCGGCTGTGAATTCGGGGTGACAACCCCGGTCGCCGGGATCGCCCACCGACCAGTGGCTCAGGAGGCGGGCCGGGTGACGTGCGGGACGGCCGCGCGCCGGGCGAAGTCGGCGCTGATCTCGCCGGCGGTGGCCAGCAGCAGCGGCAGGTGCTGGCCGATCAACTGCTCGACGCTGGTCTCGGCGGCGTGCGCGTTGACGTTGACGGCGGCGATCACCCGGCCCGATCCGTCGCGCAACGGCGCGGCGACCGAGCGGATGCCCAGGGCCAGCTTCTCGTCGGTCAGTGCCCAGCCGCGGGCCCGCACCTCCCGCAGCACAGCGTCCCGCTCGTCCCGGTCCGGTCGCCAACGCGGCGTCACGCTCGACCGGGACGGTTCGGCCAGGATGCGGTCCACCTCGTCGGGGGAAAGGTCGGCCAGCAGCACCTTTCCCAGCGAGGTGGGCAGCGCCGGGAACCGGGTGCCGATCTCCACCGACAAAGTGACGATCTTGGGCACCGACACCCGGGCCACGTAGACGATGTCCGAGCCGTCCAGTTGGGCGATCGAGGAGGACTCGTGGGTGCGTTCGACCAGCCGTTCCAGGTGCGGCCGGGCGATGTCCCACAGCCCCATCGAGCGCACGTAGGCGATCCCCAGCTCCAGCACCCGGGGGGTCAGCGCGAAGCCACCGGCCGCGGCGCGGACATAGCCCAGTTCGGACAGGGTGAGCAGGATCCGCCGGGCCGTCGGCCGGGCCAGACCCGTCGCCGTCGCCACCTCGGACAGCGACATCACCGGCCGGCCCGGGGCGAACGCGGCGATCACCTCGAGCCCGCGGGCAAGGGCCTCGATGAAGTCGGGTCCGGTGCCTTCCCTCGGCATGGCCCTCCCCTCATGACACGCTCGTGACCCGGGCACTCTACGTCGCTGACCGCCTGGCGGACAGTCGTACGACTATGCCCGCACCGGAATGCCCTGCTCGTTGGTGAACAGGCTGGTCGGGTCATAGGTGCTCTTCACGGCGATCAGCCGGTCGAGGTTCTCGCCGAAGTACTGCTGCAGCGGGTTCGGGATGAGCCGGTTGGGGAAGTTCTGGTAGCTCTCCTGCGGGGTCACGTCGGCGACAATGTCGATCTGCGCCGCGGTCCAGTCGAGCAGGTCCTGACCGACCGAGGCCGGGTCGCTGGTCTCCCAGACCGGGGTCGGCCGCAACAGCAGCGGCGACCCGCGGTGCACGTAAGCGGTGTCGGTCCGACCGAACTTGCCGACGACGTCCCCGCCGACCCAACCGAGGAACCACAAGGCTCCGTTGGACGAGTCGGTGCGCACCGGACACTCGGCGAGCAGGTCGACCATCCTGGCCACCCGGTCCTGGGGCAGCGCCTCCCGGGTATAGCGGGACCAGTCACCCCAGGAGTGCGGGGCCGGGTTGGCCGACGGCCAGACCTGCTGCTGCACCTGCCAGAACGGTCGCTCCTGCAGCGCCGACGTGGCCGGGGACAACGCCACGAACGGGGCCAGCAGGTCCTGGGCCTCGTCGACGGTGCCCACGTACTGACCGCGGACGAACGCGTCGATGGCCTCCCGGGGCCCACCGGCACCGACCGGGGTGGCCTGCGCACTGGAACTCATGTTCAGCCCGGCCGGCGCGGTCTGGGCCAGGGCGTCGACGGCGGCGAGCATGGCCGTGGCGGCGTCGGCGCCGCGATAGTCGTAGCGGAAGTAGACCACCGTCTCCGGCGCCCGGACCAGCTCGAACTGGAACGAGGTGTTGAGCCCGAAGTTGCCGCCGGTGCCGCCACGGCAGGCCCAGAACAGGTCGCTGTGCTGGCTGCTGTCGGCGTCCACGACCTCGCCGGAGGCCAGCACCACCCGGGTCGCGGTGAGGTGATCGCAGGTCAGGCCGGCCCAGTGGGTGTTGTAGCCAATGCCGCCACCCAGCACCAGACCCCCGGTGCCCACCCCGAGGCAGGTGCCACCGGGCAGCAGGAACGGGGTGTTGATCGTCTTGTCCAGGACGTCGCCGTTGAGGGCCGCCGCGCCGACCGAGGCGGTGCCGGCGGACAGATCGACCGTGACGGAGTTCATCGCCCCGATGTCCAGCAACAGGCCGGAGGTGGTGGACAGGCCGGCGTAGCTGTGGCCGCCGCCGTAGGGGGCGACCGTCAACCCGTGCTCCCGGGCCCAGTTCACCGCGGTGACGACGTCGGCCTCATCCCGGCAGCGGGCGATGACGGCCGGGCGCTGGTCGAGATAGCGGGTGTTGGTGGACAGCGCGGTGAACGGGTAGTCCACGCTGAGGGGCGACAGCACGGTTCCGGTCAGCCGGCTCCGCAGGTCCTGGACCGCAGCCTCGGTCACCGGGTCCGGCGGAACCATGGTCGGCGCGGCCGTGGTCGTCGGTGTCGTCCACTCCGGGTCGGCCGACGGGACGGCGCTGCCACCGGTCGCGTCGGCCGGACCGGCCGAGGTGCTGGACCCGGACGGGGTCTCGGTCGAGGTGCAGGCGGCGAGCAGACCGGTCAGCGCACCGGTGGCGCCCAGCTGCAGGATCTGCCGGCGGTTGATGGCGCCACTGGCCCGCTCGGTCACCGGACCACCTCGATCGTTTCCATCATTCCCAGGTCCTCGTGACTGACGATGTGACAGTGGTCGACGAATTTCCCGGTGAAGTCCAGGAAGTTCGTCTGGAAGGTGAACGAGTCGCCGTTGGTCCCAGTGAGGATGAAAGTGTCTCGCCACAGCGGCTTGTCGAGCACCTGGCCGTTGATCTTGGTGATCTTGAACGGGTTGACATGGATGTGGAAGACGTGCGCGTGCTGCGGGTATTTCCCGTCCAGCCCGTTGATCACCGTCCACTCCTCGGCGGTGTCCAGCTTGACCTGGTAGGGCGGGTTGGTCGCGGTGAACTGTTGGCCGTCCACGCCGAAGTCCTCGAACTCGGTGCCGTCGCGTTCCACCGAGTAGGTGACCTCGCGGGTCCGCGCGATCGGCAGGATCTCCTGGTCCCAGGCCGGCAGCTCGGTCGGCAGGGCCATGGTGACGGGATCGCCGGCGACCTCGACGGTGGCGATCGGCCGCGTCACCAGCTCCGGCGGCAGGCCGTCGGTGGAACCGGGAACTCCTTGGGTGCCCGGCTTCTGGCTGGAGCTGGGTGTGCACTGCAGCGCGACGGTGCCGGGTGCGACCGCCCGCACCAGCACGTCGACCCGGTTGCCGGCCGACAGGAACAGGTTCGAGACCTGTTCCGGAGCAGCCAGATTCAGCCCGTCCCAGGCGATCACGTGGAACTCCAGGCCGTCGGCGACCAGGTTGATGAACTTGCCCTCGGCGGCGTTGAGGATGCGCCACCGCACCACCTCGCCCGGCCGCATGGTCAGCGTGGGGGACAGCCCGCCGTTGATCGGGTACAGGATCTGGTTGCGGGGGAAGAACGCCTCGCTCGAGGTGGGGTCGGGGATCGGCGCGGCGACGGCGTAGTTCTGGTCCACCTCGATGGCCTGGATGACCATCAACTGTTCGGCGGCGGCGGCGATCTCGGGAACCTCGTCGATCGACCCGCGGATGACGATGGCTCCGGCCATCCCCCCGCGGATCTGCTGGGTGACGCCGCCGTGGCGGTGCGGGTGGTACCAGAACAGGCCGCCGGGATGGTCGGCCGGCACCTCGATCTCGTACTGGTAGCGCTCGCCGGGCTCGACGGTCAGGAACACGTCGTCGCCGTTGCCCTCCGGGGAGACGTGCATCCCGTGGTAGTGCAGGTTGGTCGTCGTCCACTGGTGCGGCCGGTCCATCGGCATGGTGTCCCCGCCCATGTCGTGGCCGCTGTGGTCGGCGCTGCTCGCCGACGGATCGGTGCTGCTCCCGGACGGGGGCGCGCTCGCCGCGCCGCTGCCGGCCGGATCGGTCGGCAGGTCGTTGACCAGCTCCACCCGGAGCACGTCACCGGGGTTGATCTCCCAGGTCGGACCGGGGATGAGACCGTCGTAGGCCCAGGTGGTGATCGGCTGCGGCGCACCGATGTCGACCGCGGCCGGACACGGCGTCAGCATTGTGGTCAGCACCCCGTTCTCGCTGCGCCGGATGGCCGTCGAGCGAACCGATCCGGCCGCCGACAGGCCCGACGACGGTGCCGGTCCGGTGCTCGCCGACGCTGTCGACCCGCTGCCCGGTGACGGTGGCGACGACGGCGAGCAGGCCATCATCAGGGGCACCCCGCTCAGGGCCACCCCCCACTTGAGAACACGACGGCGTGACCACATGTCGGACACAGCAGCCTCTCCCCACACCCTTGTGCTCGGTCGGAATCACCAGGTCGGGACCACAGTCCGGTGAGTGGGAGGAGCTTAATCACGGCGCCGCCCAGGTCGCTCGGCCAGCCCTGCGGTGTCCGGTCCTGTCCGGGATACCGGACACAACCCACGGGCGCGACCTGTCGGCACCCCGGCGTCGGCTGCTTGCATGAACGGGACAAGCAAATCGGCGAGATCGATGACATCAGCGAGATCAGCAAGAGAAAGGAATGCGTCGATGGAAGGTGCCCGTCCGGTCCGCGCCCCCCGGGGGACCAGCCTGACCGCCAAGTCCTGGACCACCGAGGCTCCGCTGCGGATGCTGATGAACAACCTCGATCCGGAGAACGCCGAGCGACCCGATGATCTGGTCGTTTACGGCGGCACCGGCAAGGCCGCGCGGGACTGGAACTCGTTCGACGCGATGGTCCGCACGCTGACCACGCTGGAGGCCGACGAGACCATGCTGGTCCAGTCCGGCCGGCCGGTCGGGGTCATGCGCACCCACGAGTGGGCGCCGCGGGTCATCCTGGCCAACTCCAACCTGGTGCCGGACTGGGCCAACTGGCCCGAGTTTCGCCGGCTGGAGAAGCTGGGCCTGACCATGTACGGCCAGATGACGGCCGGTTCGTGGATCTACATCGGCTCCCAGGGCATCGTGCAGGGCACCTACGAGACGTTCGCCGCCATCGCCGAGAAGCGGTTCAACGGCACGCTGGCCGGCACCCTCACGCTGACCGGCGGAGCCGGCGGCATGGGTGGCGCCCAGCCGCTGGCCGTCACCCTCAACGGCGGCGCCTGCCTGATCGTCGACGTCGACGAGTCCCGACTGCAGCGCCGGGTCGAGCACCGCTACCTGGACGAGATCGCGGTCGACATCGACGACGCCATCGCCAAGTCGCTGCAGGCCAAGGCGCAGCGCAAGGCCTGGTCGGTGGGTCTGGTCGGCAACTGCGCGGAGGTCTTTCCCGAGCTGCTGCGGCGCGGGGTGGACATCGACATCGTCACCGACCAGACCAGCGCGCACGACCCGCTGTCGTACCTGCCGGCCGGCGTCTCGATCGAGGACTGGCCCGACTATGCCGAGCGCAAGCCCGAGGAGTTCACCGACCGGGCCCGGGAGTCGATGGCCCGCCACGTCGAGGCGATGGTCGGCTTCCAGGACGCCGGCGCAGAGGTCTTCGACTACGGCAACAGCATCCGGGACGAGGCCCGGCAGGGGGGCTACGAGCGGGCCTTCGACTTCCCCGGCTTCGTACCGGCCTACATCCGGCCGCTGTTCTGCCAGGGCAAGGGGCCGTTCCGGTGGGCTGCGCTGTCCGGCGACCCGAAGGACATCTACGCCACCGACCAGGCGGTGATGGATCTGTTCCCGGACAACGACCGCCTGCAGAAGTGGATGCGGGGGGCCCGCGAGAAGATCAGCTTCCAGGGTCTGCCGGCGCGGATCTGCTGGCTGGGCTACGGCGAGCGGGACCGGGCCGGCCTGCGGTTCAACGAGATGGTCGCGTCCGGCGAGCTGTCCGCGCCGATCGTCATCGGCCGGGACCACCTGGACTGCGGGTCGGTCGCCTCGCCCTACCGGGAGACCGAGTCGATGGCCGACGGGTCGGACGCGATCGCCGACTGGCCGCTGCTCAACGCGCTGATCAACACGGCCAGCGGCGCGTCCTGGGTGTCCATCCATCACGGCGGCGGCGTCGGCATCGGCCGGTCCATCCACGCCGGCCAGGTCTCGCTGGCCGACGGCACGGCGCTGGCCGCCGAGAAGCTGGCCCGGGTGCTGACCAACGACCCGGGCATGGGCGTGATCCGGCACGTGGACGCCGGGTACGAGCTGGCCGAGCAGGTCGCCGCCGACCAGGGCGTGCGCATCCCGATGAAGGAGGGCTGACCGTGGGCGGGTTAGGCCGGCTCGCCGGCCTCGGGGCGACCGAGGCGGCCGGGTGAGCCCGGCCGCCTACTTCGCCGGCCACGCGCTGCTGCCGGACGGCCCGGCCGCCGGCGTGACGTTCGAGGTGGCCGCGGGTCGGTTCACCGCGATCCGGACCGGCAGCCGCCCACCGGCCGGCGCCACCCGGCTGTCCGGCGTGGTCCTGCCCGGCCTGGCCAACGCGCACAGCCACGCCTTCCACCGGGCGCTCCGCGGTCGCACCCACCGCGGCGGCGGCACGTTCTGGACGTGGCGGGAGGGTATGTACCGGGTCGCCGCGGCCCTGGATCCCGATTCCTACCTGGCCCTGGCCCAGGCCACCTACGCCGAGATGGCCCTGGCCGGGATCACCACCGTGGGCGAGTTCCACTACCTGCACCACGCCCCCGGCGGCCGCCGGTACGCCGACCCGAACGCGATGGGCGCGGCGTTGATCCAGGCCGCCGCGGAGGCCGGAATCCGGCTGACCCTGCTCGACACCTGTTACCTGGCCGGCGGTCTGGGGCCCCCGGGGCACCTGGAGCTAGGGCCGGAGCAGCTGCGGTTCACCGACGGCGACGCCGACGGGTGGGCCGCCCGGGTGGCCCGGCTGGCCGACGCCGAGTCGGTCCGGATCGGCGCGGCGGTGCACTCGGTGCGGGCCGTGCCGCGGGCGGCGCTGCCGGTGGTGGCCGCGGCCGCACACGGACGGCCGCTGCACGTGCACCTGTCCGAGCAGCCGGCCGAGAACCAGGCCGCCCTGGCGTTCTACGGCCGCACACCGACCGAGTTGCTCGACGAGGCCGGGGTTCTCGGCCCACTGACCTCGGCGGTGCACGCCACCCACCTGACGGCGTCCGACATCGCCGCGCTCGGCCGGACCGGGACCACCTGTTGCCTGTGCCCGACCACCGAACGGGACCTGGCCGACGGGATCGGCCCGGCCCGCGCCCTGCTCGATGCCGGCGCACCGCTCAGTCTCGGGTCGGACCAGCACGCGGTGATCGACCTGATCGAGGAGGCCCGCGCGCTGGAGATGCACGAGCGGCTGGCCACCCTTCATCGCGGCCGGTTCAGTCCGGAGCAGTTGCTGACCGCGGCCACTCGCCACGACAGCCTGGGCTGGACCGACGCCGGAAGCCTGGCCGTCGGCGGGCGGGCCGACCTGGTCGCCGTCCGGACCGACACCGCCCGCACTGCCGGCGCCGACCCCGCGCAGATCCTGCTGGCCGCGACCGCCGCCGACGTGGACACCGTGGTGGTGGACGGACAACCGGTGGTGACCGGCGGCCGGCATCGGCTCGGCGATGTCGGCGCGCTGCTGGGCGCCGCCATCGAGCCCCTCTGGCGGTGACCTCCTGGCCGGTGCGAGCCGGTCCGATCCTGAGATGCTTCTGATTCGGACGAGGCACAGTGGACCCGGCGGGGCCGATCGGCGGCCGGCGGAGGGTGGCGCGCACGATGACGGCGACCGGCGACAAGCCGCGGCTGCTGCTGGTGGAGGACGACAGTCAACTCGGCCCGCTGCTGCAGGAGGTGCTGGACGAGGCCTACACGGTCGATCTGGCCCGGGACGGACAGGCCGGGCTGCACGCCGGGTTGACCCGGGACTACGCGCTGATGGTGATCGACCGGGGCCTGCCGGCCATCGAAGGCGTCGATCTGGTGCGCCGGCTGCGGCAGCGCGGGGTGGCCGCGCCCGTGCTGATCCTGACCGCCCGGGCCGCGGTCGCCGACCGGGTCGAGGGCCTGGACGCCGGCGCGCAGGACTACCTGGTCAAGCCGTTCGAGGTGGACGAGCTGCTGGCCCGGTTGCGGGCACTGCTGCGGCGCACCGTCGACGAGGCCACCGAACTTGACCTGGGCGGGCGCCGGCTCGACGTCACTGGCCGCCGGGTCGTGGGCGGCGGGCAGGTGGTCGACCTGTCCGGGCGAGAGGCGGCGCTGCTGGAGGTGCTGGCCCGCCGTCCGCAGCAGGTATTCACCCGGCCGCAGCTGCTGGCCGCGGTGTTCGACCCGGCCGACGACCCGGGCAGCGTCGACACTTACGTCTACTACCTGCGGCGCAAGCTCGGACGCGACTGCGTGACCACCGTGCACGGCGTCGGCTACCGGTTGGGCACGATCTCGTGACCGCCCCACCCCCACCCCCACCCCCGTCGTCGTCCTCGACCCCGCCGGTCCGGTCGCGCCCACCTCGTGATCCCGACCAGGCCCTGTTGCGGTCGGCCACCCTGCGTATGGGGTGGCAGATCGCCGCGGCCAGCGCGGTGGTCGTGGTGCTCGCCGGGCTGACCACCCTGGCCCTGAGCCCGCTGCTGGGCCGCGGCCGCCCCGAACACGGCGGCGGCCCCGACCGGGACGACGAGATCCTGCGCAGCACCCTGCTGGTCGCGGGAGTGATCGGAGTGGCGATCGCCGGCGTCGCCGGGTTCCTGATCGCGCGCCGGGCGGTCGCGCCGCTGGGTGAGGCACTGGCCCGGCAACGCCGGTTCGTCGCCGACGCCGGACACGAACTGCGCACCCCGCTGACCGTCATGCACACCCGCGCTCAGCTGATCGCCCGCCGGATGGAGCCGCAGGATCCGGCGCTGCCGGCGATGCGCCAACTGCTCGACGACAGCCGGGTCCTGGGCGAGATCGTCGACGAGTTGCTGGCCAGCGCCGTGCTGACCGCCGATCCCGGTCGCGGGGAACCGATCGAGGTCCGCGCGCTGCTGGACGAGATCGCCCGGTCCATGGCCGTGCTCGCGCAGGCCCGTGAGGTGCAGATCTCGGTGGCCGGGCCGCCGGGGGTCTGGGTGACCGGATCGCGGGTCGCGCTGCGCCGGGCGCTGGCCGCCCTGGTCGACAACGCCCTCGGGCACACCCCGCCGGGCGGCTGGGTGCAGCTCGCGGTCGACGTCCGCGGCGAGCATGTCGTGCTGGCCGTCACCGATTCCGGGGAGGGCCTGGCCGGGTTGGACCCGGCCGAGCTGACCCGGCGATTTGCCCGCGGGCCGCGCGCCGCGGACGGCCCCGGCGGACGGCGCTTCGGCCTCGGGCTGGCCCTGGTCCAGGAGGTCGCCAGCGCGCACGGCGGAACTCTGACGCTGGGGCCCGCCCCGACCGGCGGGGCCCGGGCCGAACTCGTCCTGCCGATTCGATCCTGACTCGTTCGGGCTCGGACCGAGGCGGTCAGTGCCGGTGCGGACCCATGCCGTCGGGCCCGCCGCCCATCATCGGACCGTGCCCGGGAGCTTGCGCGGCCGGCGGACCCCAGGGTCCCGGCGGACCCCCGGGCCCGACGGCGGTGGCCGCGAAGGCGGTGAGGATCAGGGCCGCGCAGACCGCGGCGACCAGGGTCACCATCCGGTGTCGGCGCAGCGACCGGTAGGTGTGGCGGCCGGCGGAGCGGACCCGACGCAGGGACCGTCGGGTCACCGTTGCTGCCATGTCCTGCACCCTCCGTCGGTCGCTCCCACCATGGTGGCACCGATGGGATCAGAGGATTCTCAGACCGCTGGCCGCTGGAGCCCTGTCCGGTCCGGCCGGGCACCGGCCGGTGGTCGAGAATGAGCCGATGTCAGTCGCCTACGACGTGGAACCCTGGACCGAGCTGATGGTCGCCGTCGTCGGCGCGATGGCCGCACTGGCCGGCTTGTTCTTCGTCGCCCTGTCGATCAACGTCGACGAGATCGTCCGGATGCGCCGGTTGCCCGGTCGAGCCGCGTCGACCGTGGTGATGCTGGGCGTCCTGCTGCTGGCCGGCATGGTCGTGCTGGTGCCCGGCCAGCCGTTGTGGCTGCTCGGAGCCGAGATCGCGCTGATGGGCGTCACGGTCACGATCTTCAGCGCGACCGCGCTGCGGCCCCGGAACGACGCCGACCCGCAGCTCAACGCCTTCATGTACCGGGTGCAGCCGCTGCTCGTCATGCTGATCCCGTGCGCGACCCTCATCGTGGCCGGGATCAGCCTGGCCGTCGAGGCCGGCGGTGGCCTGTACTGGCTGGCCGCCACGTTCGTCACCGGCACCTTCGCCTGCATGACCAACGCCTGGGTATTGCTGGTGGAGATCAAGCGCTGACAGCGGTGGACGACGGCGGGCCCGCCCCCACTGGGAACGGGCCCGCCGCCGGCGATCCGGATCGGGGGATGCTCCTATGGTTGTCAAGCTGCTTTGGCGGGTCGTTTTTCTGCGGACGCGGACGTAAGCGCGAGGAAGACTTCTCGGGCGACATATCGCTTGAGGCAGCGGATGATCTCGGGCTTGGTCAGCCCCTGGGCGGTGCGTCGGGCGATGTAGTTCTTGGTTCTCTGGTCGGTGGCCATGCGGGTGATGACGATGCGCCAGAGTGCGCTATTGGCGGCTCGGTCTCCGCCGCGGTTGAGCCGGTGCCGGGTCGTCCTGCCCGACGAAGCAGGCAAGGGCGCCACGCCGCACAGCATCGCGAAGGCGGCCTCGTTGGTGAGGCGGTCGGCATTCTCGCCGGCCGTGACGAGCATCTGCCCGGCCACGTCGGGACCGATGCCTTTGAGTGCGAGCAGCCCGGGGTTGATCTGGGCCACGAGCGGACCGAGCAGCTCGTCGAGATCGGCGATCTCGACGCTGAGCGCCCGGTGGCGCCGAGCAAGAGAGCGCAGCGCGATCTTGGTGGCCGTGCCCGGATCGCCGGCACCGGCACGGTCCGGCCGCTGGTCGGCGCAGACCTTGATCAGTTCTCGGTCGGGCAACGCCCGCAGCTGGGCGCGCAGCGATTCCGGTGCGGTGACGATCAGCGCCTTGATCTGTCGCTGCACGTCAGCGCGTTGCCCGACGGCCGAACGGCGCGCCACCCGCAATGCCCGCAGCGCCTCGACACGACCGTCTCGATGCTTGGGCAGCCCGGTGCGCACCCGGGCCAACGCGGCCCGGGCCGGAGCCTCGGCATCGACGGGATCGGATTTGCCCTGCCACCGGCGGGCCTTGCGGTCGGGCCGGTCGACCTCGACCATGGCCACGCCCTGGGCGGCCAGCAATCGGGCCAGGCCGGCCCCGTAGACACCGGTGCCCTCGACACCGACCAGCAGCAGCGTCCCGAACCCGCGCAGCCACCGTAGCAACGCCCGGTAGCCGGCGGCGTCGGTGGGGAACTGGGCCGACCCCAACACCCGCCCCGCGGTGTCCACCGCTGCCGCGGTGTGGGTGTCCTTATGGGTGTCCACACCGCCGACCACCTCGACCGCCGATGAGTCTGCTTGTCGCTCCGCTTGTACTGCTGTCATCGTTGACCTGCCGTCCTGTCGCTGAACCGGGAAGGGCGGCACGCGCCGGTCGGGCGGGCGGACAAGACAGTGACGGGGCCTCTGGCCAGGCTCCTATAAGGTCACGACGCCCGTCCGGCAGGTGCCGAGATCGCCGCCGAACCCCGGCCGACACATCCCGTTCAGGACACCACGGTCAGTCAGGGCACGAGTCAAGCCGAAGCTCGACGGCGATCCACCCCTACATCCTCACTGTCAGTGCAGGACCACCGGCGCCGCCGGCTCCTCGCCGACGGTCTCCCGGGCCTTGCGGGGCAGCATGAACGCCGGGATCAGGGTGACCACCAGGATGGCCAGCGCCACCCAGAAGGTGGTGCCGAAGGCCTCGGCCATCTGCTCCTGCACCTGGGCCTTGGCCTGGGCCAGCACGTCCGGCGGCACGTTGGCCATCGCCGCCGGATTCTCCTGAGCGGCCTTGGCCGCCTGAATCGCCGGCTTGCTCAGGAACTGGTTGGTCAGGATGACCGACATCACCGCGGTACCGACCGAGGCGGCCGACTGCTGCACGATGTTCATCAGTGTCGAGCCCCGGGCCACCTCGGCGTGCCGCAGGGTGGCCAGGGCCGCCGTCATGATCGGCATCATCGTCATGCCCATGCCCAGGCCGTTGATGAACAGCGCCCCGAGCAGCAGCGGAATCGGCGTGGTCGAGCTGATCTGGGTGAACACGCTCATCCCGATCAGGATCAGGAACAGGCCGGTGATGACGAACTTGCCCGGACCCATCTTGTCGGTCAGGCGACCGGCGATCGGCATGGTCAGCATGGCGCCGATGCCCTGCGGAGCCAGCAGGAGCCCCGCGGTCAGCGTGCTCTCCTCCCGGACCTGGATGAAATAGGTGGGCAGCAGCAGCATCGCGCCGAAGAACGCGATGGCGAACAGCGACATGGTGATGACCGAGACCGACATCTGCTTGCGCTTGAACAGGTGCAGGTCGATCAACGGGTGATCCTGGCGGCGCAGGGCGTGGAAGACAAAGCCGGTCATCAGCAGCAGCCCGACCACCAATGGGATGATCACCTTGGCCGAGGCGAAGGTGCCTTCCTCGGGAATGGTCGAGACGCCGAACAGGAACAGCGCCAGACCGGGCGAGAGCAGCAGCATGCCGACGAAGTCGAACGATTCCGACGGCGACGGTTCGTCCTTGGCCAGCACCCGCCAGGCGGCGATCAGCGCGACGATGCCGATCGGCACGTTGATGAAGAAAATCCAATGCCAGCTGGCGGTCTCGATCAGCCAGCCACCCAGGATCGGGCCGAAGATCGGGCCGAGCAGCATCGGCACGCCCAGCACGGCCATCACCCGGCCGATCCGGTGCGGGCCGGCCGCGTGGGTCATGATCGTCATGCCCAGCGGCATCAACATGCCGCCGCCCAGGCCCTGCAGGACCCGGAAGGCGATGAGCGACTCGATGCTCCAGGCCAGACCGCAGGCGATGGAGCCGAGCAGGAACAACGTCAACGCCAGCATGTACAGGCGCTTGGTGCCGAACCGGTCGGCCGCCCAGCCGGTCAGCGGGATAACGGTGGCCAGGGCCAGCGTGTAGCCGGTCATCGTCCAGGCGACGGTGGCGTAGCTGGCGTCGAAGGTGGTCTGGAACGTCGGCAGCGCAACGCTGACCACGGTCACGTCCAGGATGGACATGATCGCGCCCAGGACCACGACGCCGGCGATCCGCCAGACGGTGCCGTCCAGCTTGTCGTCGTCGGCAGCGACCGGGGTGGGGGCCGGGTTCTTGGTCAACTGGTTCTTGGTCAACTGGGGGGGCGGGGCGCTCCCGTCGACCGCCCCGGGTTCGGGGGCGGCATGCTTGGGACTCATACAGGGATCTCCTGCCGTAACGGGGGGAACGGGGATGGCTGCGGGGTCTGCGGCCGCGGCGTTTCCGGGAGCGAGGCTTCCGGGTGGGGCCGGCTCGGGCAACCGAGTTTTTCCACGACCGGCCGCAGGGCATCGATCAGCCGTCGAGTCTCGTCGACGCCGACGGCGGACAGGATGCGCAGGGCCGAGCGGCGCTGCCCGGCTTTGAAGGTGGCGATCAGGTCGAGCCCCGCGGGGCTCAGCGAGATCCGTTTGATCCGGCGATCGAGATCGTCCTCGTGCCGTTCGACCAGGCCGGCCCGCACCAGCTGATCGACGTTGCGACCGGCGGTGGCCACGGACAGCTCCAGGCTGGTGGCGATCTCGTGGATCGGCACCGGCTCCGGGTTCTGGGTGAGCGTGAGCAGCGTGCGGATCTGCGAGAACGTCAGGTCCGCGGTCCGCAGGGCGTCGATGCCCCCGTTCTGGGCGCCGCAGTGCAGATGCCCGACGAACGCCTCCAGGACGTCCAGCAGCACCTCGGCACAGGTTGCTTTCACGGACGTGAAGGTATCACCCACGCAACTATTGACGTCAATCACGATCGGGCCACTGATCCGCACCCGTAGTCGACTCGGCCACCCCCCGGCACTCATCGGTACCCACGTGGGTCTGCTCACATGAGACGCGATTCCATTGTCTTGGCACTCAGTCTCAGTCACTATAGAGAAGTCCAGCCGCTCCCCCGCTTCACTCCCACTCGACGACGAGGATCCCGCTGATGACCATGCCGACGGCGCCCGACCACGACAGCCCCCCGACCGCCCTGGACACCGACTACTACGCGGTCTTCGCCGACGTTCCCGAGGCGGATCGGCTGTTCTGGAAGCGGGCCCGGACCTTCGCCGAGGACACCCTGGCCGAGGTCAACCAGGCGTGGGACCAGGGCGAGTACCCGCTTCACCTGGCCCGCCGGCTGGGCGAGCTGGACCTGCTCACCGACGGGGTGGTCGGACCCGGCCTGACGCCGATGTCGCCGCTGGCCGCCGGCCTGGTCAACATGGAGATCTCCCGCGGAGACGGGTCGATGGGCACCGTCATTGCCGTCCAGGGCGGTCTGGCCCTGCGCTCCATCGCGTTGTTCGGTAGCGCCGAGCAGCAGGCGCGGTGGCTGGTCCCGCTGGCCCGCGGGGAGAAGTTGGGCGCGTTCGCCCTCACCGAACCGACTCACGGTTCGGACTCGGTGGCGTTGGAGACGACCGCGGTCCGTGACGGTGACGGCTGGGTGATCAACGGGTGCAAGCGCTGGATCGGCAATGGTTCGGTCGGTGACGTCACCGTGGTCTGGGCCCGCGACGAGCAGGGTCACGTCCGCGGCTTCCTGGTCGAGCAGGACACCCCCGGGTACCGGGGCGAGACGATCCGGGGCAAGGCCTCGCTGCGGGCCATCCATCAGGCCCACATCACGCTGACCGACGTGCGGGTGCCGCTGGACGCGGTGCTGCCCGGCACGCACAGCTTCAAGGACGCCTCCCGGGTGCTGCTGGCCACCCGCCTGGGAGTCGCCTGGGCCGCGCTGGGGCACGCCACCGCGGTGTTCGAGGCGGCGCTGACCTACTCCCGGACCCGCATCCAGTTCGGCAAACCGCTGGCCTCGTTCCAGCTGGTGCAGGAACGGCTGACCCGGATGCTGGCCACCCTGACCACCATGCAGTTGACCTGCCGGCACCTGGCCGCCCTGGACCAGGCCGGCACCCTCACCCCCACCCAGGCCGCGCTGGCCAAGTACACCAACACCCGCGGCGCCCGCGAGCTGGCCGCGATCGCCCGGGACATGCTCGGCGGCAACGGGATCCTGCTGGAGAACCACGTCATCCGGCACATGGCCGACGTCGAGTCCCTGCACACCTACGAGGGCACCGAGAGCATCCAGGCCCTGCTCATCGGTCGCGACCTGACCGGCATCAGCGCCTTCGCCTGACCGCGCGGATCAACGACCGCCTTCGCCTGACCGCGCGGATCAACTACCGCCGCGCGGATCATCCGGCCCCGGATGTGACGCATGGGCCTTGAGTCAACGACTTCATCCGCGCAGTCCTGATCTCCCGACCGATCCCCTGACCGATCCCGACCGGTCCCCCGACCGATCGGCCCGACCACACGATCAGCCCGACCGACGATCAGCCCGACAAAGGAGTCCCGTCATGATCAGCTCCACCGCCAACGATTCCCCGCTCACCCCCTTGCGTTTCCTGCAGCGCTCGGCCGAGGTGTATCCGACCAAACCGGCCATCGTCTACGGCGCCCGCCGCTACAGCTACGCCGAATTTGCCGACGCCGCCCAACGTCTCGCGCAGGCGCTGCGGGCCAGGATCGAGCCGGGCGACCGGGTGGTGTTCCTGGCCCCCAACGTGCCCGAGATGCTCATCGCGCACTTCGCGGTGCCGCTGGCCGGTGGAGTGCTGGTGGCCCTGAACTCCCGGCTGGCCAAGGCCGAGATCGACTACATCCTCAACCATTCCGAGGCCAAGTTGCTGTTCGTGGACGCCGAGCTGGTCGCCACGGTGGGCAACTCGCTGGCCGCCGCGCCCGCCCTGACCGGGGTGATCGAGATCGCCGACGCCGAATTCGGTCTGGCCGCCAGCGGCCTGGATGTCGGCCAGCAGTCGTACGCCTCGTTCCTGGCCGAGGCCGACCCGGCCGCCGCCCCGCTGCCGTGGACGGTGGCCGACGAACGGACCGTCATCTCGATCAACTACACCTCGGGGACCACCGGAAAACCCAAGGGCGTCATGTACACCCACCGCGGCGCCTACCTGAACTCGTTCGGCGAGATCGTGCACAACCAGTTCACCGGGGACTCGGTCTACCTGTGGACGCTGCCGATGTTCCACTGCAACGGCTGGTGCACCCCCTGGGCGGTCACCGGCGCCGGCGCCACTCACGTGTGCCTGCGCGCCGTCCGGGCGGACGCCGTCTGGTCGGCCCTGGACGGGCTCGGCGTGACCCACCTGTGTGGCGCTCCGACGGTGTGCAGCATCATCGCCGACGCCGGGCAGGCCCATCCGCTGGACCGGCCGATGCGGATCACCACCGCGGGGGCACCGCCGTCGCCGACGGTCATCGAGAAGCTCGACCGGTTGGGCGTGACCGTGGTGCACGTCTACGGGCTCACCGAGGTCTACGGGCCGTTCACCATCTGCGAGTACCAGCGGGAGTGGGACGACCTGCCGCCGGCCGATCGGGCCCGGCGACTGTCCCGGCAGGGCGTGGGCATGCTGCAGGCCGAGTCGGCCCGGGTGGTCGACGAGCAACTTGTCGACGTGCCCGCGGACGGCATCACGATCGGCGAGATCGTCCTGCGCGGCAACAATGTGATGGCCGGCTACTTCAAGGACGACGCGGCCACCGAGCAGGCGTTCCGCGGTGGCTGGTTCCACAGCGGCGACCTGGGCGTGATGCACCCCGACGGGTACATCGAGCTCAAGGACCGGGCCAAGGACATCATCATCTCCGGTGGCGAGAACATCTCGACCATTGAGGTCGAGAACGCCGTGCTCTCCCATCCGGCCGTGGCCGAGGCCGCGGTGATCGGCATGCCCAGCGTGAAGTGGGGCGAACGGCCGCGGGCGTTCGTCGTCGTGCGGCCGGGCGTCGAGGTCAGCTCGGCCGCGATCCTGGACCACGTCAAGGGATTGATCGCCAAGTTCAAGGTGCCGGACGAGGTGATCTTCGTCGACGTCCTGCCCCGGACCGCCACCGGCAAGATCCGCAAGAACGAGCTGCGGGCGACCGACCCGGCCGCTCGCGTGCTCGCCACCGCCCCGTAGCCGCTGCCGCGGCGCCCCAGCGGCGCCGCGGGCCGAACTCCGGCCGATCCGGCCCATCCACCGCATTGGCGGCGGCGCCGACAGACCCCCTGCGCGGATCAAGTCGTCGACTCCCGTCCCAGGCGTCACAAGCACTGCTGTTTCATCCGCGCAGCCGCAGTTGATCCGCGCGACACTCGAGCGCTCGCCAAGACCGGCCCGATCCGGGCCGCACCCCATCCGCAGCTCCCCCCAACCCAGGAGTCAGCTCATGACCACGATCGTCGACCACCCCAATGCCGACCTGATGCCCGACCTCGCCGACCCGACCGCCGGACGGGTCGCCCAGGCCCGGGAGATGGCCTCGGCCCAGGTCCAACTGATCGCCGACCCCGCCCCGCTGGGGCTGGCCGCCTTCGCGCTCACCACGTTCCTGCTGAGCCTGGCCAATTCCGGCCTGATGCCGGTGGCCGCCGAACCGGTCGTGCTCGGCGTGGCCCTGGCCTACGGCGGCCTCGCCCAACTGCTGGCCGGCATGTGGGAATTCAAGAAGGGCAACGTCTTCGGCGCGACGGTGTTCACGTCCTACGGCGCCTTCTGGCTCTCGTTCTGGGCCTACCTGACCTTCTACGCCGGGGGCATCCCGGCCGAGCAGCACGGTGTCGCCGCCGGCTGGCTGCTGATCTGCTGGGGCATCTTCACCGTGCTGATGTTCCTGGGCTCGCTGCGGACCACCGCGGTGCTGGCCGCCCTGTTCGCGGTCGTCGTGGTGGCGTTCTTCCTGCTCGGATTCGGCGCGCTCAACGGCATCACCGGCCTGACCCGGGCCGGTGGCTTCGCCGGCCTGCTGGCCGGAGCGATGGCCTGGTACCTGTGCCTGGCCGGCGTGCTCAGCTCCACCTTCGGCCGGCCGGTCCTGCCCAACAAGTCACTGGTGGGCTGAGCGCACCATGGGCCCGGGCGGCGCACCGGAACCATCGGGGCGCCGCCCGGTCAGGCCGGACAGCCGGACTCGGCCCACAGGGCGCCGACCACGGTCACCGCACGGGCGTAGGCGGCCTGGTAGATCTCGCCGTTGGCCGACGGCGAGCTCTGCACCTTCTGGGCAACCTGCCAGGGCACCCCGGACGGCCAGTTCTCGATCCGCAGCAGCTTGTCGTAGAACAGGCCGGCCGCCGATGCCGGGTCGATCAGCTTCTCCGGCGCCCCCCACCCGGTGGTCGGGCGCTGCTGGAACAGGCCGATGGAGTCCAGGTTGTTGCCGACCTCGTCGTGCGGGTAGTCCAATGACCGCCGCGCCACCTCCCGCTCGATGTCGGTGAGTGGACGGTTGATCTCCGAGGCGTACAGCTCGGAGGTGCCGTCGTTGGCGAAGTTGATCAGGCCGGTCTCGGCCAGGGCGGTCGCCACCGCGATCTCGGCGGCCGGCTGATCCAGTCCGCGCTCCCGGGCGACCCCGGTGACGATCCGCGCGTTGCGGCTCTGCACCGGGCTCAGGTCGGCCACCGGGTCGCTCGATTCGCACCGGACCGCACCGGCCTGCGCGGAGTCCGACGAGTCGTCCATCGTGCCGAGCAGCACGACGGCACCGACGGTGAGCAGCAGGGCGACCGTCAGCCGCAGTTTCTCGCCCCGGTTGCCCGGGCGGGCGGGCCGAGCCGCCGGCGCCGGATTCGCCGGCGATCGGGTGCTCGCCGGGGGCGTCGGACCGCGGTCGCCGCCAGCGCGGCGGGCGGTCTCGACGGGCGGGTACCCCATCAGGCCGTTCGCGTCGGTCGACCGGACGCCCGCGCCGGCCGCGCACGTCGAATCGACCTCGAATTCCCGGGTTGCCACCCGGCAGGCGAAATCCTGAGCACTTTCATTCCCTCCGTTGGGACCGTGGTGCACTGGTGCAGCGACGGCCACGGGGGCCGGCGGTGATGATATGCAATCCAATGCAGCCAGGTCGCCCATCCGGGAAGTCGCGTCGAACGGTTTCACGCTTTGGGGCCGGACGGGTTCGGCTCGGACCACGCGCAGTAATCGGCCATCGCCCATTGATCCCCGATTATTGGCGCCGGATGGGCTGTGGCCACCCGTTCGCCGATGCGCCTGTCGGGGACAGAAAAGAGGGGCGGATGCATTCTCGCGAATGCATCCGCCCCGCCGGCGATTGTGCCGGACCGTTGATCGGTGTTTTTCCGGCGATCAGCCGGTGGAGGTGAAGGTGACCACCACGGAGCGGTTCTCCGGATCACTGGCCGGCTGCACCAGCGGCGAGGAGTCGCCCAGGCCGACCACCGAGGTGATGTTCTCGCCCGGCACCCCGACCTCCTGCAGCAGCACGGCCACCTCGGTGGCCCGCTGGGTGGACAGGTCGATCGCGCCCTGGGGATCCCCACCGGGGACGGCCGCGGTGCGCCCCTCGACGCTGATCTTGGTGCTCGGGTCCACGGTGCCGACACACTCGCTCAGCGCCGTCAGGGTGGCCGCCTTGTCGATGAGCGCGGCCTGGTTGGGCAGGAACAGCGCCGGGGTGGGCAGGGTGCAGGTCCGGGTCGGGCCGGAGCCCTCGGAGGAGATCTTGTCGGTCGGGTCCGGGGTGGCGACCGCGGGGATGGTGCCGGTCCCGGCGCCGGTCCCGGTGCCGTCGTAGAAGGTGACGGTGGACGCGCCGGCGGCGGTCGCGATGCCCTCCCAGATGGCGTGCTGGTAGCCCACCTGGACGTCGGAGAGCGCGTTCTGCTGCCCGGCGACCGGGGTGACGACGAAGTTGACCTCACGGCCGGTCAGGTCGGGCAGAGCCCCGGACGCGGTCGCGGCGCTCACCACATCGGGCGGCGACTGGTCGAAGGCCAGCAGGTTCATGTCCAACGCGCCCTGGGTGTCCAGCAGCGGCGAGAAGACCCAGACCGGGGAGCCGGCCGGCGAGGCCACGGCATCCAGGCCGGCCAGGGCATCCCGGCCCGGGGACGCGGCCTGCAGGGCGTTGAGCTGCGCGGTGAACGCCGAGGTGGCGTCCGCGTCCGCGACGGCCACCGGCGTGGTGCTGGTGGTGCCGTCACCGGCCACCGCGACCCACTCGACGCCGTTGCCCGAGCCCAGGGCCGCCCACTGGGCGGCCACCACCTCGGGCACCACGATCTGCGCCTCGTTCGAGGAGCCGGCGGTGCTGACCACACTGCCGGCCACCGTCACCGGCGCCGCGCTGGTCGGCGCCGCCGACGACTCGCCGGATCCGCTCGAGCCGCCCGAACTGCACGCGGTGAGCGTCAGCAAGGCGACCGCGGCGGCCAGGATGGGCAGGCGTACGGGCAGGGTCGGGGGCGTTCGTCTCCGGCTCATGGCCTCAGGCTAGCCACGAATGGGGGCCCGGAACCGGAGTTGAGAGATCCCTCAACCGCAATGAACCTTCCGTCAGCTGGCGTCCACGGGTGAGGCATTCCAGATCCGGTCGAGGTAATCCTGGATCGACCGGTCGCTGGAAAAGAAGCCGGAACGGGCCACATTGAGCACCGCACTGCGGTTCCACGCCCGGGTGTCCCGGTAGGCCAGATCGACCCGATCCTGCGCCTCGATGTAGCTCTGGTAGTCGGCCAGGGCCAGGAACCGGTCCTCGTGCAACAGCGAGTCGACGATCGGCGCGAACGCCTCCCGATTGCCGTCGGAGAACGCGCCCGAGGCGATCGCCCCCAGGGCCTTGCGCAATTCCGGATTGTTCTGGAAATACTCGCGCGGCTGGTATCCGGATTCGTAGATGGCATGCACCTGCGGCTCGGTCAGCCCGAAGAGGAAGAAGTTCTCCTCGCCGACCGCCTGCAGGATCTCCACGTTGGCGCCGTCCAGGGTGCCGATGGTCAGCGCCCCGTTCAGGGCCAGCTTCATGTTGCCGGTGCCGGAGGCTTCCTTGCCGGCCAGCGAGATCTGCTCGGACAGGTCGGCCGCCGGGATCAGCGTCTCGGCCAGCGTCACGTTGTAGTTCGCCGGGAAGGCGACCTTGAGCCGCCCGGCCACGATCGGGTCGTTGTCGATGACCCGGCCGACCGCGTTGATCAGCGCGATCGTCTGCTTGGCGATCCAGTATCCGGGGGCCGCCTTGGCCCCGAACAGGAACACCCGGGGCACGATGTCCAGGTCCGGATTCTCCTGCAGCCGCTGGTAGAGCGTGACGATGTGCAGCAGCTTGAGTGTCTGCCGCTTGTACTCGTGCAGTCGCTTGACCATCACGTCGTACATGGCGTCCTGCGGCAGCACGATGCCGTCCCGCCGCTCCAGCAGGCCGGCCAGCCGCTTGCGGTTGCCGACCTTGATGGCGGCGAAGGCGTCCAGGAAGGCCGGGTCGTCGGCGTGCGGCTCCAGCTCGACCAGCCGGCCCAGATCGCGCAGCCAGCCGTCGCCGATGGTGTCGGTGATCAGCTCGGTCAGGGCCGGATTGGCCAGGCCGATGAAGCGGCGCGGGGTGATCCCGTTGGTCACGTTGGTGAACTTGTCCGGCCAGTACGCCGAGAAGTCCGAGAGCACCTTGTCCCGCAGCAGCTGGCTGTGCAGCTCGGCCACGCCGTTGACCTTGGCGCCGACGACCGTGGCCAGGTAGGCCATCCGCACGGCCCGCTCCGGGTGCTCCTGGATGATCGACATGCTGCGGACCCGCAGCTCGTCGTCCGGGTACGCCTCGCGCAGCTCGGCCAGGAAGTCGTCGTTGATCCGGAAGATGATCTCCAGGTGCCGCGGCAGCAGCCGGCCCAGCAGCTCGACCGGCCAGACCTCCAGCGCCTCGGGCAGCAGGGTGTGGCAGGTGTAGGCGAAGCACTGGCGGCAGATGTCCAGCGCCTCGTCCCAGGGGATGTCCTTCTCGTCGACCAGGATGCGCATCAGCTCGGGGATGGCGATCACCGGGTGGGTGTCGTTGAGCTGGAAGATCACCCGCTCGGGCAGCTTGCGCGGGTCGAACCCGGGGCCCATGACGTTGGTCAGGAAGTCGCGCAGCGAGCAGGCGACGAAGAAGTACTGCTGCTGCAGCCGCAGCTCCTTGCCCTGCGGGGTGGAGTCCTCCGGGTAGAGCACCTTGCTGATGTTCTCGGCAAAGGCCTGCGAGCGGACCGCCTGCAGGTAGTCACCGTTGTTGAACACGTGCAGGTCGAACGCCTGGGTGGCGCGTGCGCTCCACAGCCGCAGCGTGTTGACGTTGCCGGTGCGGTAGCCGGGGACCATGTAGTTGTAGGGGACCCCGATGACCTCCCAGTCGTTGACCCACCGGGTGCGCTCCCGGCCGTCCTCGCCCAGGTACTTCTCGGTGTGGCCGGCGAAGGGGACCTTGACGCCCATTT
Source organism: Nakamurella multipartita DSM 44233 (assembly GCF_000024365.1). Lineage (NCBI taxonomy): Bacteria > Bacillati > Actinomycetota > Actinomycetes > Nakamurellales > Nakamurellaceae > Nakamurella > Nakamurella multipartita. The sequence goes on along the minus strand of NC_013235.1, from coordinate 29,886 downwards.
CCGGGTGCGGGAACTCCCAGGGCGAACCCAGGGTCAGCCACGAGTCGGGCTGCTCGACCTGGTGGCCGTCCTCGAAGGTCTGCCGGAAGATGCCGTACTCGTAGCGGATGCCGTAACCGATGGCCGGGATCCGCAGGGTGGCCAGCGAGTCGATGAAGCAGGCGGCCAGGCGGCCCAGGCCACCGTTGCCCAGGCCCGGCTCGACCTCGGTGTCCCGGATGGTCTGCATGTCCAGGCCCAGGCCGTCGATCGCCGCCTCGGCGGTGTCGGTGAGCCCGGAGGCCAGCAGGGCGTTGTCCAGCTGCCGGCCGAGCAGGTACTCGGCGGACAGGTAGACCACGACCTTGGCCTTGGCCTGCATCTGTCGCTGCACGGTCTCCAACCAGCGGGCCATCAGCTGCTGGCGAACCGTACGAGCGAGCGCGTAATAGAGATCGTTCTTGGTCGCCCGCGGCAGCGCGACGCCCTGCCCGAACTGCAGGCGCTTGAGGAACTCCTCCGTGAACCGCTCGACATCGTCGAGGTCGGACGGCACGATCGCGGGTCGACTCGATTTAGTCACGAGCGCGGATAGTAGCCATGGTTTGTGACGCGTGCGGTAACAACGACCCGATCCGGGCGTCGAATTCGGGTCGCCGGCACGCGCACGTCGTCGTCACCGGCGACACTGGCCGGCCGACCGGGTGGTCGCGGGCCGGTCCCGCGCGGTGCGCCGGAGGTCGCCCCGTGGGTGGGGACACTCGTCGGTGTGACGAGGGCCACGGTTTTGGTCGGCGCGACCGTTTGAGCGGACGGGCTACCCGAGCGCCTTGGCCAGCTGGGGTGCCTGGCTGGACAGGCACTGGTCCAGACCGGTCACGAACTGCGCCCGGTCCTCGTAGTCGGGCGCCAGCCCGACCTCGATGGCCGCCTGGCGCGCGGCCGGCGAGCCGGAGATCCCGGCAAAGCGCTCCCCGACGACCGGCACGTACCCGAGCACGGCCTCGGTGTCCTTCACCGCGAACACCCGCGGCACCCCCGCGATCATCAGCCCGGCCAGGCAGTCCGCGGCCAGCTCGACCTGCTGGGACGGAACCAGGGTGAGATCGGCCTGCTTCTCGGCGACCAACTCGCCGATGATGTTGTGGCCCCACTCGTGGGCGAGCAGGAAGTAGACCCCGACGTCATCCGCCGGGTCGACGAACGTCCCGTCGGCCTGCAGGACCTGGGAAGCACCGAGATCGGCCATGAACGTCGCCGAGACGACGATCTCATCCTGCGCCGCGCAATACGTGGGGCCGAAGTGGTCGGTGCCACTGAGGGCGACGCCGCCGCAGTCGAGCGTTTCCGATTCGGCCAGGAACGACATCGGCGCACTGACGCCGGCCGACGAGCCGGCCAGAGCGAGGATCTCCTCCCAGAAGTCGTCGGACTCGACCTGCATCGGCCGCAGGACGGAGGTCTCGACGACGCCGGCGTCCACCGCCACCCCCACCGCGGCACTCGTGGTCGGATCCGAGCTGCTCGTCGGGCCGGCCGACGACGACGTCGCGGGTGCACCGGCCGCGGGGGTTCCGGTCGTCGACTGGCTGCATCCGGCCAGGCCCACGATCGCCACCACGCTCAGCGCCAGCCCCCTCGGCAGCACTGTTGCCATCAGTCTGGGACGTCCCACCGATGCACCCCCGATCGACCCGCACCGCTGCAATGAATGATCGGGCAGTAGTGGTTCGCTGCGTCTGAACGTGGCTTCTTCATCCGAAAGAGTGGTGGTGATCGGCCGCGAGGCCGTTCAGATCACCGTCACGACCATCGACAGCACCAGGCTCAGCGACAGGGACAACGACAAGGCGGTGACCGCGAGCTTCTCGCCGAGCTTTTCCAGGGAGGCGAAGGTGACGGTCGAGAACCCGATCGGGGCGATCCCGAGCAGCAGCATGATCGTGCGGTCCAGCCCCTGCAGGTCGAAGGCCAGGACCAGGCCGACCGCGACCAGCAGGCCGGCGGCCAGCCGGACGCCGACCATCACCGCCGCCTTGCCCACCTGACCGCCCGAGGGCTGGAACAGGATGCCGACGGCCAACGGGATGATGAACCCGGTCGCCGCCCCGAACACCGCCAGCGAGTCGTGGATCGGCGCGGGCACCGGCACCGCGATCAGGTTGACCGCCAGGCCCAGCGCGATCGCCCACAGGGCCGGGCTGCGGGCCAACCGGCCGATCATGGCCCCGCCGCCGCGGCGCCGGTTCGGGTTGCCGCGCACGGCCACCAGGTAGGCGAAGCTGAAGGTCAGGGCCGTATTCATCGCGTCGAAGGCGGCGATCCGGACGACCCCTTCGGCGCCGTAGAGGGCCTGGATGAACGGCAGTTCGAAGCCGCTGTTGGCGATCATGCAGCCGCACATCAGCACCGCCGACCGGGTCGGGTCCCAGTGCAGCCGGCGCGCGGTCAGCAGGGCCAGCACGAACCCGACCAGCGTGAACAGGGCCGACGACAGCGGGAACACGGCCAGCGCGGCGGTGATCTGCACCGTGGACAGCGAGGCGAACATCAGCGCCGGCACGCAGACGTAGAACACCAGCCGGAACAGGAAGTCACCGTCGCGCGGCTCGGCGACCCGGAATCGGCGCAGCAGGAAGCCCCCGACGAAGCCGAGCATGACCGGCAGGACCTTGAGCAGGGTCTCGCCCATTAGCGTGGACCCGTCCCGACCGTCACCGGTCGATCATCGTGGACGAGGCCGCCCGGACGCCGACCGAGTTCCGCTGGGTGGGCGATCCGGCCCGCCGATACGCTGAGTCATGGCGACCGACCCGCACATGGTGTTTCTCGGCTTCGGCAAGTACGCCCGATCGGACAAGATCTTCGCGCTCGAACCGATCCGCGGTGAGGACCGGGGCGAGGGCCGGCGCACGCAGGTCTGGGTCGACGGCCTGGGCAACCCGATCATCGCGTCCCGGACCGAGCGCACGATCCTGGGCGACATGGGCCAGGAACGCGCGGCCCAGTCGTACCTGCTGGACGAGGCCCTGGAGTTGGCCGAACGCCTGGCCAAGGCCGCCGAGGCCGGTCGGGTCGACCTCGGCGACCTGGGCCGGCGCGCCCGGCACCTGCTGGAGGCCGCCACCGCGGCCGGCGCGGAGCGTCCCGCCGACCCGGCCGAGAGCCAGCCCCGCCTGCTGTGACGGCCGGTCTCGGGTGAGCGCGGCGATGGCCGGCCGCTCGGTGCGCTCAGCCGCCGGCCATCGCACCGACGATCATGAACGGCTCCTGGCCCTGGGCGACGGCCGCCGGCAACGGATCGTCCGGCGGCTCGTGGGACAGATCCTCCTGGCAGGCGTAGAAGCGGACGAAGCCCCGACGCTGCTGGGTCTGGTGATCGCGCACCCGGCCGACCAGCACCGGCAGTTGGGCCTCCAACGCATCCAGCACGCTGCGCTGGGTGACCGGTCCGTCGACGTCGAGTTCGACCTCGCCGTGCACATGGGCCAGCTCCCGCAGATGGGCGGGCAGGATCACTCTGATCGCGGTGGTGGTCATGGCAGCGTCTGCACCTCCACCGACAGCACCGCCGGCAGGTCGCGGACGATCGGAGCCCAGCTGTCGCCGGAGTCGGCCGAGGCGTAGACCTGCCCGCCGGTGGTGCCGAAGTACAGCCCGCACTCGTCCAGGGTGTCGACGGCCATCGCGTCCCGCAGCACGTTGACGTAGCAGTTCTGCTGGGGCAGCCCGGCGGTCAGCGGCTCCCACTCGTGGCCGCCGGTGCGGCTGCGGTAGACCCGCAGCTTGCCGTCCATCACGACGTGGTTGGCATCGCTGGTGATCGGCAGCACGTAGACGGTGTCCGGCTCGTGGGCGTGCACGGCGATCGGAAAGCCGAAGTCGGTCGGCAGGTTTCCGCTGATCTCGGTCCATGACTCACCGGAGTCATTGCTGCGCATGACGTCCCAGTGCTTTTGCATGTACAGCACGTCCGGCCGGTCGGGATGCTGGGCGACATGGTGCACGCAGTGGCCGACCTCGGCCTGCTGGTCCGGGATCCCCTCCGAATGCAGGCCCTGGTTGATGGGCCGCCAGCTCGCGCCGGCGTCGTCGCTGCGGAAGACCCCGGCCGCGGAGATCGCCGCGTAGATCCGATCCGCCTTCTTCGGGTCGAGAATGATCGTGTGCAAACACATCCCGCCGGCGCCGGGGGCCCAGTCGGGGCCGGTCCGGTGTTGCCGGAGGGCGGGTAGTTCCTGCCAGCTCGCACCGCCGTCGGTGGTCCGGAACAGCGCGGCGTCCTCGACGCCGGCGTACACCGTGTCCGGGTCCTCCCGGGTGGGTTCGAAGTGCCAGACCCTGGTGAACGACCAGGGCCGGGGCGTGCCGTCGTAGTACTGGTGCGGGCCCACTTCGCCCTCGTAGCTGAAGGTGCCGGGCTGGGGGGCCCAGGTCCGGCCGCCGTCGTCGGAGCGTTGCACGACCTGGCCGAACCAGCCGCTGGACTGGGAGGCGTAGAGCCGGTTCGGTTCGGCCGGCGACCCGGCCACGTGATAGATCTCCCAGCCGGCGAAATGCGGCCCACTGACCTGCCAGTCGCGGCGCGACCCGTCGGCGGTCAGCACGAAGGCGCCCTTGCGGGTGCCGACCAGGACTCGTACTCCGGTCATCGGACTCTCCTTTACCGCCCGGGCCGAACCGGGCAGGCGTCGTTGTCCACGATCGAGGCTAGCCGTCGGCCGGCCCCTCCCATAGACCCCGACGGGAGCTCGTTCTCATCGCTCGGGCGCCGGAGGAACGAACCGATCGGGGGATGGGGTCATCGCGTCCAGATGCTGGGAGAGCAGCCGGTCCCGGATCTCCTCGCGGGCCTGCAGCGCGGTCTCGATCCGCGCGAGCTGCGCCGGGGTGGCCGGCAGGTCGTAGACCTGCGCGACGAATCGGGCGATGTCGGGACGGTAGTCGTGGGCCCAGGCCCGGTAACCCTGCATCTTCTGGGCGTTCTTCATGTCCATCAGCCCGTGCAGGAACGAGGTGATCGGCCGCCATCGCAGCCGGGCCGGAATCCCGCGGGGGCTGGCCCCGGGCACGATCTGCACCGCCGGCCGCGCGTCGGTGAGCCAGGCCGGGCGGCGGGTGAGCAGGTCGGCGCCGAACTTGGTCACGCCGTCGTTGTCGTGACTGACCATCACATACCGCAGGGTGGCCCGATGGCTCTCGGGCAGCGCCTGCAGCTGCTCGAAGTCGTTCACCATGGCGACCAGGTTCGGGTCGACGTCGGGTCGGGGTTCGCCGGTCACCTGGTGCATCCAGCCGCTGCCGTACGGCGTGCCGATCCACAACGCCCGATCGATGCCCAGGGCCTGCGGTCCCAGGGTGCCCCAGTGCAGCAGCACGTCCTGGCTGGTGTGAGCACCCAGGCTCTCCCCGAAGAGCACCGCCCGGGGTCGGGGACCGGACCGCTCCCGCAGCCGGGCGCTGATCGCCAGCCAGAGCAACCGGTTCTGCTCGCGGGCATCCTTGACCTTGAACAGCGACAGCGGCGACGGCCGCTTGGAGTACTGCATCGTCACGATGGCCAGGTCGCCGCGGGTGAGGTAGGACGCCGCGGCGGTCGCGCAGTAGTTCAGGTAGCCCGAGCCGGTGGGCGAGCAGAGCATGATCAGCGACCGGTCCCAGGCGCCGACCCGATCCATCTCGGCCAGGGCCAGGTCGACCCGGGCCTGGGCGGTCGGCGCACTGTCCAGCCCGACGTAGACCAGGGCCGGTTCGGCGGCGGCCGGCTCGCCCATCACCGAGCTGATGGCCAGGTCGGGCAGGCTCACCGGCAGGTCCCGGACCGGCTGCGGCCGCGGGTAGAGCAGCACGTGCCGGCGACCCTCGCGGCCGAGCGTGGCCCACGGGATGAGGCTGTTGGCCGACCCGCTGGCGTGCTCGCCGACCCATCGCCGGCCGCCCTCGTCGTCGATGATCGGCTCGATCACGTTGGTGCCGGCCTCGATCGACCGGATCGCCCGGTGCCACAGGACGGTGCCCGCCCCGGCCACCGCGGCCAGGGTCAGCACGTGTCCCATCGGCCGCCACACCACCCGGCCGCCCGGCAGCACGCCGGCCAGCAGGGCGGCGGTGCCGTCGGCCAGCAGCCGTTGGGCCAGCGCGCCGACCGAGACGATCCCGACCACGCCCACGCTGGCCACCGCCGCCCGCAGCGGCTCGGTCGCCGGCGCGTCGGTGGTGACCGGCTCGGCCGGCAGGCCGCGCCGCCGGTAGGCCTCCAGGGCCAGCCCGACACCGAGACCGACCGGCGCACCGAGCGGGATCCGGGCGATCCGGCCGCCGGCGCCCAGCGCGCCGTCCGCGGCGGTCAGGCCCAGTTCGGTCAGGGTGAACAGGCTCGCGCCCAGGCCGGTGACGCCGGTCCGCCAGGCGACCTGCCGGGCCACCCCGCGCAGGGTGGACTCCTGCGGCCGGCGGCGCAGCGCCCCGGCGGCGGCCAGCCCGACAGGGATGACGGCCAGGTCGATCAGCAGCGCGGCCCGCCGCTGCCGGGTGGGCGCGCTGCCGCGACCCACCCGGCCGGCCAGGCCCGAGGCCAACGCCTCGATGCTGTCCTGGGTGGCGACGGTCAGGACGTAGGACAGCGTGGTGCCGATACCGGTGACGATCGCCTGGTCCGGCAGGCTGCGCGGGACCAGGGACGGCTCGAACGTGCCCGGCGCGATGGCCGCCGCGACCAGCAGGCCGGTCTGATCGCCCGGCCCGGCCAGCTTGGCCGCCCACTGCTGCAGTCCCATGACGCTCCCGTTCCGAACGCTCGGTGCCCGAGGTGGCTCGGGCATCCTCTCGGGTCCGCGGCGCGTCGGCACCGTTCGAATCGGGTCATCCGGCCAATCGGCGGGTCTGCTCGATCGGCAGACCCTTGACCCACCAGTGCGCGAAGCGCCGGTAGATCGGCGGTTCGCGGTCGGCCAGCATCGCGTGCAGGGCGGCGGCCTCGACCTCCAGGGCGGCCCAGTCCGGTTCGGTCAGCGGGTGGAAGGCTCCGATCTCGATCCGGCCGTCGACCGGCCGCCAGGTCCCGGCGACCTGACCGTCGATCAGCACGGTAGGCAACACATCACCGTTCTGTTTGATCACGTGGCGCCGGTAGGCCGGCGGGATCAGGCGGCTGCGGTCGGCGTAGGCCAACAACACGTTGTCCCACATGCCCAGCAGGCGCGGCGGGGCCACGGTGTCGGGATCCGGGAGCGGGCCCGGCGGCCGGTCCAGCAGCGCACCGCCCTCGGGCCCGGTCATCGCCACCAGGTCGTCCATGGTGGCCGCCGCGTCCCGGATGACGCTGCGCCGCAGCAGCGTGAACTGGGCGATGTCGGCGATCGCGGCCGGTCCGAAACCGTCCAGATAACGGCCGATCAGCGACCGGATCGCGGCTTGTTCACCGGTGCGATCGCCGGCCTGATCGGTTCCGCCGAGATGACGGCCGAGAGGGACGGCCGGGGCCGCGCGGTACGCCGGGCGCGGCCCGAACGACCACGGGCCGCCGGTCGGGGCATGCACGAACGGTCCGTAGGTCCGCAGCGCCCACCACACCCCGGGCGCCGGCAGCTCGCCGCACCGCTGCCGCACCCAACCGTCGATCTCGGCGTTGGTGCGCGGTTCGCGCAAAAAGGTCAGCAAGTCGGGCACCAGCGCGTCGGCCTGCTCCACGGCGATGCCGAGCCCGCGAAAGCGCCGGTCGCCGACGCGGGAGGCGCGCAGGGAGCTGATCATGGCCCGCCGGAACGCCGGATAGTCCTCGGCCCGCACGGCGTGCAGGGTGATCCGCATCAGCGGGGCCTTGAGCACCCGATGGTCGGCATACGCAGCCGTCAGATCGTCGGGGTCGAAAGCCTCGATCCGGTTCCACAGAGCCAGGTAGGGCGAGGCGGCGTCCTGCGCCTGCAACGCCACGACCCGGCCGACCGCGTCGGCGACGCCGCACCGCTCCCGGCCGAGCAGCAGTTGCCGGGCCAGGGTGGCGCGGTTGAGCTGGCGGTGGGTCAGGGCCACCGCCCGACGCTACCTGTGGGGTCAGGCGACGCGGGAGTCGTCGTCCTGGGCCGCGGTCGCCTCGCCCTCGACGAGGACCTCGAAGGTGTGGGCATCGGCCATGGAGACGGTCTCGTTGTCCCACAGGATTCGGGCCCGGGCCGGCGCGCCATAACGCGGGGGGGCCACATTGACCACCAATCCGGTCAGCCCGACACTCACGCAGACATCGTCGACGAATGACCGAACCCGGTCCCCGATGCGTAACTGGCGCGGCCGGTCGGCCGGCCGTCCGGTCGCGGATTCCGCGGCCGGGACCGGGCTCGTCGAACCGGGGACGGAACGACCAAAGGCGCTGAGCCCACTGCTTTTTGCCTCACCGATCGGCTCGGCGACCATCGACGGAAGACCTTGCTCGTTCGAATTCTCCGGCACGTTCACGGGTTGCCCCTTTCGTGACATCTCGTCTTCCGATTCAGAGTGAACGAGAATCGCTTTCGGACGAATACGGGAATGTTTCTCCTGGGTGAACCGCCTGTTGCCCTCGTCACAGCAACCTGTGGCCGGGTCGGCGGTGCGGATGTGCGGCGACGGAGGGCCCCCGCCCGGGCGGGCGCCGGCCGGGCGAACCAGTCCGGGGCGAACCGTTTCACGATGTTTCACGATGAACACGGCGCCCAGCGATCGGGCCCACGCGGGACCAGCCCGGGGACCATCGGGCACAGTGGGGGCCATGAACGACCTCGTCGGCCTCGGGGCCGCCTTCCGCTCCGGTGAGCTGTCACCGACCGAGCACGTCGACGACGTGCTCGCTCGCCTGTCCGGGGACCGGTTGAACACGGTGATCACCCTGAACGCCGACCGGGCCCGGGCCCAGGCGAGCCGGCTGGCCGATGAGGCGGCCCAGGGGCACTGGCGTGGCCCGCTGCACGGAATCGCCGTCGGGGTCAAGGATCTCATTGACGTGCAGGGCCTGCCGACGCGCTGCGGGTCGCACGTGCTCGACGACGCACCGCCGGCCGACGCCGACGCCCCGGTGGTCGCGGCGCTGCGGGCGGCGGGTGCGATCGTCGTCGCCAAGATGCACACCCAGGAGTTCGCGCACGGTCCCACCGGCGACGCGGCCGCCACCGGGCCCGCGCACAACCCGCACGATCCGACCCGGATCACCGGGGGCTCGTCGTCCGGATCGGCGGCCGCGGTGGCCGCCGGTTACCTGCCGCTGGCGCTGGGCACCGACACCGGCTGCAGCGTCCGGACGCCGGCCGCGCTGTGCGGCGTGGTCGGGCTCAAGCCGACGTACGGCCGGTTGAGCACCCACGGGGTGTTCCCGCTGGCCGAGTCCCTGGACCACGTCGGGTTCCTGACCACCGACGTCGCCGCGGCGCAGCTGGCCTGGTCGGTGCTGGGCGGAACCGCGGACGCCGGGGCCCGGATCGCCGGACTGCGGGTCGGCGTGCTCGTCGACGACTACTGGCGGGCGGCCGATCCGGCCATCGACCCGTGGGCCACGGCCGCGGTCGAGGTGCTGGCCGCGGCCGGCGCCGAACCGGTGGCGGTGCGCACCCCGATGATCGAGGAGCTGGTCGCGGCCTACCCGGTGATCGTCGGCAACGAGGCCTACACCACGCACGCCGGATGGTTGGCCGAGCGAGGACAGGACTACCAGCCGCTCATCCGCGAACGGCTGCTCGGCTTCGCCGACCGGCCGGCCCGGGAGTACATCGGGGCGCAGCGCACGCGCCACCGGCTGGTGGCTGCGCTGCGGGCCGCGCTCGACGGCGCCGGCGGGGGGGCCGGTGGGGGTGGGGTCGACGTGCTGGTGCTCCCGACCACCCGCATCCGGGCCACCCCGATCGGCGCCCCGACCACCCGGATCGACGGGACCGACGTGCCGGTCCGGCCGGCCCTGCTCGCCCTCAATTCCCCGTTCAACCTGACCGGCTGGCCGGCGGTGTCGGTCCCGGCGCCGGTGGACGGGCTGCCGATCGGCGTGCAGGTCGTCGGCGTTCGGGTGGCCGAGCGCGGCGTGCTGGACGTCGCCGCGGCCCTGGAACGAGCCTGGCGGCCCGCCTGACCGGCGGCGCCGGACCCATCGGTGACCGGTCGGACTCCGATTCAGGTTCCCGATTCAGGTCCGGTCAGCGGCCGGCCTGCACGGTGTGCAGCGCCTCTCGGTCGGCCGCGACCGCCGCCCGGTAGGCGGCCACCTGGCGGTCCGCCGCGGGCCCGTCCCAGCCGGCCACCGGCCGCAGCAGTTCGGCCACCGCCGGTGCGGCGTCGTGGCCGCCGTCGGGCAGTTCGATGGCCAGGTGCGTCCGCCGCATCATCACGTCGGTCAGGGTCAGCGCGCCCTCGGCGGTCACCGCATACCGCAGCTCGGCCGGCAGGTACCCGGCCCAGTCCGGCCGCGGGACGATCAGCGCGGGGTCGTCGGCGCCCGCGGCCAGCACGTCGTGGATCTGATTGCCGTACCGGCTCAGCAGCCGCTCGATCTGCGCGGCGCTCAGGCCGTGCTCGGCGGCCAGGGCGCCGACCCGGTTGCGCAACCCGGCCCAGCCGGCCGCGCCGAGCAGCGGGGTCGTCGTGGTGATGCCGGCCGGGACGTCACCGAGCCGGCCGGTGGCCACCGCCGCGTCGATGGTGTCCTGGGCCATCAACCGGTAGGTCGTGTACTTGCCGCCGACGATGGTGATCAGGCCGTCCGGGCCGGGCATCACCGAGTGGTCCCGGGACAGCGCCGACGTCGTGTCGGTGTCGGCGCCCGTCGCCACCGGCCGGAGCAGCGGCCGGACCCCGGCGTAGACCCCGAGCACATCGTCCGGCTGCACCTTGCGGCGCAGGAAGTGGTTGAGCTCGCGCAGCAGGTACTCGACGTCGTCGACCTCGGGACGGGGCGAGCCCCGATCACCGTCCCAGGGCGTGTCGGTGGTGCCGACCAGCCAGTAGTCCCACCAGCGGCGGGCGATGATCACCGAATCGCTGGCCCGGGCCAGGATCCCGGTGGCGGCGTCGATGGCGTCGCCCCGCAGCAGCAGGTGCACGCCCTTGGACGGCTGCACGTCGAACGTGTGCCGCCCGGCCAGCTGTTGCAGGTCGGCGGCCCACGAGCCGGCGGCGTTGACGACGACCTTCGCCCGGATCTCGTGCCGGGCCCCGCCCGGCCCGTCGGTGATCACCGCGCCGACGACCTGGTCGCCGGCGGTGAGCAGCTCGACGACCGGTGCGTCGGTGATGACCTCGGCGCCGAAGGCGGCCGCGGTGCGCACGACGGTCAGGGTGTGCCGGGCGTCGTCCATCCGCACGTCGTAGTACTGGATGCCGCCGGTGATCACGTCCGGATCCATCGACGGGGCGTGCCGGATCACCCCGCCGCGGGTCAGGTGCCGGTGCCGCGGCACGCCGCGGCCGCGCAGGCCGAAGATGTCGTACAGCAGGATCCCGGCCCCGGCGTACGGGCGCTCCCAGTGCTTGCTCAGCGGATACAGGAACGGCTCGGGCCGGGTCAGGTGCGGGCTCAGGGTCTTGACCTGCAGGTCCCGCTCGACGATGGCGTGCGCGACCAGGCCGAAGTTGTACTGCTCGAGATAGCGCAGCCCGCCGTGGAAGATCTTGCCGGACCGCGACGAGGTGCCGATGGCGATGTCCCCGGCCTCGACCAGCACCACCCGCAGGCCGCGGGTCGCGGCGTCCAGGGCGCACCCGGCACCGGTCACCCCCGCCCCGATGACCAGCACGTCGTACTGGTCGCCGGTGGCCCGGTCCAGGCTGCGCCGGCGTTGAGCCCGGTTCAGGCGGCTGGGATCGGTGGTGCTCATGGGGTCAGACATGACTCGTCCTCGGACGTCGGTGGCCTTGCTGGGTCAGCTGCCCGGCCAGTCAACCACCGTCGCCGGGCGGGCGGGAGACGGCCGGCGCCGCCCGCCGCACCAGCGGGGCGAGAGCGTCCTGGATGGCGTCCATGTGCGAATCGCCGGACAGCACGGTGACCGCGAGCTCCCGCTCCGGATCGACGACCAGGTACTGGCCGCCGGTTCCGTCACCGAAGTACCGTCCGTCCCCGCAACTCCAGATTCCATACCCATTGGTCAGCGAACGCAGATCGGTCGGTTCCGGCGGCGACCAGTGGTGGGCAACGGTGCGATCGCCCTGGCTGGCGGTCAGCGCGCGCACGCCCGGCGGCATCCGGCGCACCGCCCGGTCCACCCGTTCGGCCAGGTCCATCGGTCAGTCCCGGGCGAAGAGTTCGACGAATCGGCCCAGCAGGTTGGGGGTCTGGGTGATGCCGCTGGCCCGAGCGGCGGCCAGCACCGCGTCCGCCTCCTCGGGCGGGAAGTAGCCGGCATAGCGATACGCCTCGATCCGGGTGGCCAGTCCGTCCAGGTCCAGCTCGGGGTGGAACTGGGTGGCGTAGACGCGGGTGCCGACCCGGAACGCCTGCACCGGGCAATCAGCCGAGGACGCGAGCGGCACCGCGTGCGTTGGCAACTCGCGGATGGCCTCCTTGTGCCCGACGTAGGCGCCGAATTCGGGACCGGCGCCGGCCAGCAGCGGATCGCTGCGGCCCGCGTCGTTGACGCGCACCCGGATCCCGCCGATGGGTTCGCCGAAGGTCCGGTCGACCACGGCCCCCTGGTGCCGGCCCAGCGTGCCGATCCCGTAACAGCAACCCAGGAAAGGGAAGTCGCGCGCGACGACCTCGTCCAGCAGGGCACTGAGCTCGGCCTCCACCCGGTGCTGGGTGGCCGATTTCGTCTCCGGCGGATCGCTGGCCTGGTAGGGCCCGCCGCCCAGAATCACGCCGGACCAGTCGTCCAGGTCGATCCCGCCCAACGGCTGACGTTCCAGCCGGATCCGGACCAGCTCGTGCTCGGGCAGGCCGGTCCGGCGCAGCATCGCCGCATACTCGTCGTCGGCGGCGACGTGCTCGGCGCGGATGGCCAGGAGCAGGAAGGGCTTCACGAGAGACGAAGATATCGATAGGCTATCTGTCTAGACATGGCTAGACATGTCTGGCCAACGGGAATCAACGAAGGGAACTGCACCGTCGTGCCTGCGCGCAGCAAGTTCGGGGACATGTTCAGCCTCAGCGAGACCATCCGCGGGGCGGACTACCTGCTGGCCACCTACTACCTGTCCATGCCGGCCGAGGCGGACGTGCTGGGCAAGGCGGCCGGGTACGCGGTCGGCCAGACGATCGGCACCTGGATCGAGGTGCCCGGGGTGACCGACGAGATGCGCGACCGGCACCGCGGCCGGGTGGTCAAGGTGCTCGAGGCCCCACCGGTCGACCTGTCCACCCAGGCCGAGGCTACCAGCGGCTACTTCATCCAGATCGCCCTGCCGACGGTCAATTTCGGCGCGTCCATCCCGATGATGCTGGCCACCTGCATCGGCAACGACATCTCCACCTCGGTCCAGGCCAAGCTGGTCGACATCGAGATCCCGGACTCGCTGGCCCAGGAGCTGGTCGGCCCGCGGTTCGGCATCGAGGGCGTCCGCGAGCTCGTCGGGGTGCGGGACCGACCGCTGGTGCTGAACATGATCAAGCCCTGTACCGGGTTGACCCCCGAGCAGGGCGCGGCGATCTTCTACGACACCGCCCTGGGCGGGGTCGACCTGATCAAGGACGACGAGCTGCTGGGCAACCCGCCGTTCTCGCCGGTGGTCGACCGGGTCAAGGCCTACCTGGCCGCCGCCGACCGGGCCCGCGACGTCACCGGCCGCGACGTGGTCTACATCCCCAACGTCACCGATCGGCCCGACCGGATGCTCGACACCGCCCGGCGGGCCGTCGATGCCGGCGCCCGGGCCGTGATGATCGCCTACGCGAGTGCGGGTTTCGGCTCCCTGCAGAGCTTGGCCGAGTCGATCGGGGTGCCCATCCTGGCCCACTACGCCGGGGTGACCCCGTATTTCGAGGGCCCGGGCACCGGCCTGTCCGCGCCGATCGCCCTGGGCATGCTGCCGCGGCTGGCCGGCGGCGACATGGTGCTGACCATCACCCCCTACGGCGGCTACCCGCTGCGCCGGTTGCAGTACCTGAAGATGGTCCAGCAGCTGCAGCTGAGCCGACCGCACATCGCGCCGGCCTTCCCGGTGGTCGGCGGTGGCGTGCACCCGGGGACCGTGCAGACCTACGTCGACGAGTTGGGCCCGGACATCATCCTGGGTGCCGGCGGGGCGATCCAGGGGCATCCGGATGGCGCGGCGGCCGGGGCCGACGCCATGCGCCAGGCGATCGACGCGGTGATGGCCGGACGATCGGTCGTGGAGGCCGGGCAGGAACACCCGGCGCTGGGTCGCGCCCTGGACCGGTTCGGCACCACCGTCTGACCCGGTCACCGTCCGATCCGAGGAAGGGAAACGCTCATGGCGCGGCTGCTCATCGGCTCCAGCCTGAAGATGTACTTCGGGCACCGGCAAACCCTGGACTGGGTCCGGGCCGTCGCGGCGATCTGCACCGAGCATCCCGCGACCGTGAGCGGGGCCGTCGAGTTCTTCGTCATCCCGACGTTCCCCAGCATCCCGGCCGTGGTCGAGATCGCCCGGCCGGCCGGGATCGCGGTCGGGGCCCAGGATCTGCACTGGGCCGACTCCGGACCGTTCACCGGCGAGGTCAGCGCGGCCGAGCTGGCCGAGCTCGGCTGCACGCTGGCCGAGGTGGGGCACGCCGAACGCCGGTCGCTGTTCGGTGAGACCGACGAGATGGTGGCCGGCAAGACCCATGCGGCGCTGCGGCACGGGCTGGCGCCGGTGGAATGCGTCGGCGAGCCCGACCAGGGGCCGGCCGAGCTCGCCGTCCAGGTGTGCCTGGATCAGCTGGAACGGGCCCTGGCCCCGGCGCGGGCGGCCGGCACCGGCGGCCGGCTGATCGTGGCCTACGAGCCGGTCTGGGCCATCGGCGCGCCGACCCCGGCCCCGCCGGAGCACGTTCGGGCGGTCTGCGGCGCGCTGCGCGAGCATCTGCGGGCCGACCCGCTGTTCCCGGACGCCGCGGTGATCTACGGCGGCAGCGCCGGACCCGGTCTGTTGCCCACCATCGTCGACGCGGTCGACGGGATGTTCCTGGGCCGGTTCGCGCACGATCCACAGGCCGTGCGGGCCGTGCTGGACGAAGTCGAACGCTGAGAGCGGCCGGCTCGCCGAGCCGGTGATCGCGTGGTGGAGACGAAGAGAATCGAACTCTCAACCCCCGCCTTGCAAAGGCGGTGCTCTGCCAATTGAGCTACGTCCCCGGGCTTGCCGGGTCCATCCGGACCGACCCGGCGAGTCGGAAGTTTAGCTGGCCGGACCGGGGTAGCCGGTGCTGGTGGGCTTGGTCGCCTCGTCCCACAGCGCCGCCTCCGCCGCGGCCGCCTGCCGGCGCCGCTGGACGAGGAACGCGATGCCGCCGAGAACCGCCAGCAGCAGCAGGATCTTCTTCATATCCACCATCCATCACGGGGCTCGACACGGAAACGCCGGACCCGACATCACCGGGCGCCGGTGTCGACCGTAGCGCACCGGACAAGTGACCAGGCGGGACAGCCGCCGGCGGGGGGTGCCAGGGTGGGCCTAGGAGGACTTGAACCTCCGACCTCTTCCTTATCAGGGAAGCGCTCTAACCGTCTGAGCTATAGGCCCGCTGCACTGCTGTGACACACAATCGCGGCACCAGGTTCGCGTCAAAATCCGACCGGCACCGCGGCCTTACAACTTACCGCACCGGCGGGAACGTCCCAAATCGCTTCCGGTCAGAGGTCGCCCGACCCCTGGGCCGGGCTGGGACGGCACCTTGCCCGTACCTTGGCCACGCCGCGGCCGCGCTGATCGAAGGCTCAAGAAACCGGACAAAATGACCAGGGAAACGACACTTTGATCAACGCGACGGCGTCATCCGCGGGCCCACCCCGAGTCAGACGACGGGATCGGGGCGCAGCCGCACGCGGGTGCGCAGCAGGGCACCGAAACCCAGGGCCAACGGCACCATCAGCACGCCGTAGACGGCGGCCGGCAGGGAGAGCTCGACCGAGTTCAGGACCGTCTGCGCGACGACGATCGCCAGGGTGGCGTTATGGATGCCGATCTCGAACGAGGTGGCTATCGACTGCCGGCGGGTGGCGCCGAACCAGCGCGGGACCAGCAGCCCCACGCTCAAGCTGATCAGGCAGAACAACACGGTGATCATGGCGAGCCGGCCGAACTCGACCCGGAGCAGGTCCCAGTTCGCGGCGATGGCGCCGAGCAGCACGAGCACCAGGATGACGGCCGAGACCAGCCGCACCGGACGGTCCATCCGTTGCGCCCAGCCCGGACGCCAGGCCCGGGTGAGCATGCCCAGGATCACCGGCAGCAGGACGATCACGAAGACGTCCCGGACCACCTGGAACGGCGAACCCATCTGCACGCTCTGCACGTCGAAGTACTGCGCGGACAGGTTGACCATGACGGGCAGGGTGACCAGGGCCAGCACCGAATTGACCGCGGTCAGGCTGATGTTGAGGGCGACGTCACCGCGGAAGACGTGGCTGACCAGGTTGGCCGAGGTCCCGCCCGGCGCTGCGGCCAGCAGCATCATGCCGACGGCCAGTTCCGGCGGCAGGCCGAACGCCAGCACCAGACCGAAACAGACCACCGGCATCACGATCACCTGACAGGCCAGGGCGACCAGCGTGACCTTGGGGTGTTTGAGGATGAGCCCGAAGTCCTGCCGGGTCAGCCCCAGGCCAAGTCCGAACATGACGATGGCCAGGGCGACCGGCAGAGCGATCGTGGTGAAGATCGAACCCATGCCCGAGAGTCTGCCTTATGAAACGGTCGAAGTTCGCAACTGCCAACAGACTAGGCGTGAACTCGCACCGGTCTCACGTCAGTCGCGTTCGCCCAGGGTCAGCTCGACACCGCCGGACATGGCGGCCGCGGCGTTGTAGATGAACGCCGCGACGGTGGCCAGCGCGGTGAACAGCACGATGTTGATGGCACCGACGATGGCGGTCACCCCGAACACCCGGCCTGCGGTGATCAGGTCCGTCTTGCCCGCGGCCTGCACATCCGGGGACGAGGTCAGGGTGGAGAAGGTGTCGTTGATCCGCGACCAGACCCCCATCCCGCCCATCGTCAGGTACAGGATGCCGACGGCGATCATCCAGACGAAGAACATCACGATGGCCACGATCAGGCTGATCTTGAGCACTGTCCACGGGTCGACCCGCTTGAGCTGCAGCGACGCCAGGCGCGGGGGACGGCGCGGGGCCTTCGCCCGGCGGGCCGCCTCGGAGCCGGCCCGGCGCGGGGGCGGCGTGGGCGAGCCGGAGCGCGCCCCCGCGGCCGGCCCCGAACTGCTGGGGCCGGGCGCCGTACCGGCGGGTGAGCCCGCCGGTGCCGAACCGGAACCGGACGGCGCGGTCACGACGAACCCCCGGCCGGGCCGCTGTCGACGGTGTCGGCGTCGTCGGCGTTCCGGGCGATGGCCACCAGGCTGTCCCCCTCGGACAGGTTCATCAAGCGCACTCCCATGGTCTGTCGTTTCGCCTTGCGCACCTCGCGCGCCTGCGTCCGGATGACCCCGGCGCCGGAGGTGATGGCGTACACCTCGGTATCCAGATCGACGATCAGGGCGCCCACCAGCTTGCCACGACGGCGGTCGTATTGAATTGTCAAGACGCCCTTTCCGCCGCGGCCCTGGACCGGGTATTCGTCGATATCGGTGCGCTTGGCGTAGCCGCGTTCGGTCGCGACCAGCACCTGCGCCCCTTCATAGACGACTGACATCGACAGAAGTTCATCGCCGGCGTTGAATCGCATCCCCAGCACGCCCGAGGTGGCCCGACCCATCGGTCGCAGCGTCTCGTCGGTGGCGTGGAACCGGATGGACTGACCCTCGGCCGAGATGAGCAGCAGATCGGCATTCGCGTCGCAGAGCACCGCTCCGACCAGCTCGTCGTCGTCGCGGAGGTTGACTGCCACGATCCCGCCGGCCCGGTTGGAGTCGAACGCGGCCAGCTCGCTCTTCTTGACCAGCCCGCCCTTGGTCGCCAGGACCAGGTACGGCGCGGCCTGGTAGTGCGGGATCTGGATGACCTCGGCGATCCGCTCGTCCGGCTGGAAGGCCAGCAGGTTGGCCACGTGCTGGCCGCGCGCGTTGCGGTTCGCCTCCGGCAGCTCGTAGGCCTTGGCCCGGTAGACCCGCCCCTTGTTGGTGAAGAACAGGATCCAGTCGTGGGTGGAGCAGACGAAGAAGTGGGCGACGATGTCGTCCTGCTTGAGCGCCGCGCCCTGCACGCCCTTGCCGCCGCGCCGCTGGGCCCGGTACAGATCGGTCTTGGTCCGCTTGGCGTAACCGGTCCGGGTGATGGTGACCACCACGTCCTCGACCGCGATCAGGTCCTCGACGGAGACGTCACCGTCGTAGGGCACCAGCCGGGTGCGCCGGTCGTCGCCGTGCTTGTCCACAGCCTCGGTCAGCTCGTCACGGATGATCGCCCGCTGCCGCTCGGGTTTGGCCAGGATGTCCTTGAGGTCGGCGATGACCCGCTCCAGCTCGGCCAACTCGTCGATGATCCGCTGCCGCTCCAAGGCGGCCAGCCGGCGCAGCTGCATGTCCAGGATGGCGGTGGCCTGGATCTCGTCGACGTCCAGCAACTCCATCAGGCCGGCCTTGGACTCCTCGGCCGAGGGCGAGCGACGGATCAGGGCGATGACCTCGTCGAGCATGTCCAGGGCCTTGACCAGGCCGCGCAGGATGTGGGCCCGTTCCTCGGCCTTGTCCAAGCGGTACTGCGTCCGGCGGACGATGACCTCGACCTGATGGGCCACGTACAGGCTGATCATCTGATCCAGCCGCAGGGTGCGGGGCACCCCGTCGACGATGGCCAGCATGTTTGCGCCGAACGAGGTCTGCAGCGCGGTGTGCTTGAACAGGTTGGCCAGCACGACCTTGGCCACCGCGTCCCGCTTGAGGGTGATGACCAGCCGCATGCCGATCCGGTCGGACGACTCGTCGGCGATGTCGGCGATGCCGGCGATCTTGCCGTCCTTGTGCAGGCCGGCGATCGCCTCGACCAGGTTGTCCGGGTTCACCTGATAGGGCAGTTCGGTGACCACCAGGATGGTGCGCCCCTTGGCGTCCTCCTCGATGTTCACCACGGCCCGCATCCGGATGGAGCCGCGGCCGGTGCGATAGGCATCCGCGATGCCGTCCTTGCCGACGATCAGGGCGCCGGTCGGGAAGTCCGGCCCCTGGATCCGCTCCATCGACGCTTCGAGCAGCTCCTCGGGGCTGGCCTCGGGGTTCTCCAGGAACCAGACGACGGCCGAGGCCACCTCGCGCAGGTTGTGCGGCGGGATGTTGGTGGCCATGCCGACCGCGATCCCGGACGAGCCGTTGACCAGCAGGTTGGGGATGCGCGCCGGCAGGACCGTCGGCTCGACGGTCTTGTTGTCGTAGTTGGGCACCATGTCGACGGTCTTCTCACCGATGCCGTCGAGCATCAGCATCGCCAGCTGGGTCAGCCGGCATTCGGTGTACCGCATGGCCGCGGGCGGGTCATTGCCCATCGACCCGAAATTGCCCTGCCCGTCGATCATCGGGTAGCGCAGCGACCACGGCTGGGCCATCCGGACAACGGTGTCGTAAATCGGGGAGTCACCGTGCGGGTGATAGTTACCCATCACGTCGCCGACCACCCGGGAGGACTTCACCGTCGAGCGGTCCGGCCGGAAACCCGAGTCGTACATCCCGTAGAGCACCCGACGGTGCACGGGCTTGAGCCCGTCCCGCACGTCGGGCAGCGCGCGGGAGACGATCACGCTCATCGCGTAGTCGATGAACGAGCGCTGCATCTCCTGCTGGATATCGACCGGCTCGGTGCGATCGTGTTCGCCGCTGTTGGGTCCTGTCACGTGCGACCTCCGAATATCACGAAACCGTCACGCTGACGGGGGACATATCCACATGTGGATGATTACTGTGCATAGCTTCGAATAACCCGAATGGGAGGCGGCGGGACTCATCTGCTGTGACCGGGATCGCATCTCGTTCACACAATCGATACCGCGCCGCCTTCGCCGACTCACAGATCCAGGAACCGGACGTCCTTGGCGTTTCGGGTGATGAATGCCCGCCGCGCCTCGACGTCCTCGCCCATCAGCACCGAGAACAGTTCGTCCGCGGTGGCCGCGTCCTCCAGGGTCACCTGGAGCAGCAACCGGTTGGCCGGGTCCATGGTGGTTTCCCACAACTCCTTGGCGTTCATCTCGCCCAGACCCTTGTACCGCTGGACACCCTCGTCCTTGATCATCCGGCGCCCGGCCCGCTCACCCTCGGCGATCAGGCCGTCACGCTCGCGGTCGGAATAGGCGAACTCGTGCGCACCCTTGCTCCACTTGATCTTGTACAGGGGCGGCTGGGCCAGGTAGACGTGGCCGGCCTCGACCAGCGGCCGCATGAAGCGGAACAGCAGGGTCAGCAGCAGGGTGCGGATGTGCTGGCCGTCGACGTCGGCATCGGCCATCAGCACGATCTTGTGATAGCGCAGTTTGGCCAGGTCGAAGTCGTCATGGATGCCCGTGCCCAACGCGGTGATCAGGGACTGCACCTCGGTGTTGCGCAGCACCCGGTCGATCCGGGCCTTCTCCACGTTGATGATCTTGCCGCGGATCGGCAGGATCGCCTGGAACATCGAGTCCCGGCCCGACTTGGCCGAACCGCCGGCCGAGTCGCCCTCGACGATGTACAGCTCGGACTTGCTCGGATCGGTGGACCGGCAGTCGGCCAGCTTCCCCGGCAGGCCGCCGATTTCCAGGGCCCCCTTCCGGCGGACCAGGTCCCGCGCCTTGCGGGCGGCCGCCCGCGCCTGGGCCGAGGAAACCGCCTTGCTGATGATGGTTTTCGCCTCGCTGGGATTGCGCTCGAACCAGTCGGCGATCCATTCGTTGCAGGCCTTCTGGACGAACGACTTGGCCTCGGTGTTGCCCAGCTTGCCCTTGGTCTGTCCCTCGAACTGCGGTTCGCGCAGCCGGATCGAAATGATCGCGGCCAGCCCCTCGCGGACGTCCTCGCCGGAAAGCTTGTCGTCCTTTTCCTTCAGCAGTTTCTTGTCGGTCGCGTACTTGTTCACCACCGAGGTCAGCGACGAGCGGAAGCCCTCTTCGTGGGTGCCGCCCTCGTGGGTGTTGATGGTGTTGGCAAAGGAGTGCACGGACTCGTTGTAGGAGGAGTTCCACTGCATCGCGACCTCCACCTCCATCGTCTCGCCCTTGGATTCGAATCCGACGATCGACGGGTGGATCGGGTCCTTGGTGTGATTGAGGTGCTTGATGTAGTCGACCAGGCCGCCCGGGTAGTGGAAGGTCCGCTCCAGCGGCTTCCAGGCTTTGGCCGGCGTCGTCGGCTCCGCCTCGACCGGAACGGCATTCGCACCGCTCTCGGCGATCTCCTCCAGCTCGACGTCGGTCCGGCGCTCGTCGCGCAGGGTGATGGTCAGGCCCTTGTTCAGGAACGCCATCTCCTGCAACCGGCGGGAGATGGTCTCCAGCTTGAATTCGACGGTCTCGAAGATCTCCCCGTCGGGCCAGAAGGTGACCGACGACCCGGTCCGCGAGCTCGGCCCGATCGTCTCCAGCGGTCCGGGCTTGGCGTACCGGTAGGACTGCCGGTAGGCGTGGCCGTCTCGGTGGATCTCCACGTCGAGCCGGGTGGACAGGGCGTTGACCACCGAGACACCCACGCCGTGCAGGCCGCCGGAGACCGCGTAGGAGTCGGAGTCGAACTTGCCGCCCGCGTGCAGCACCGTGAGCACGACCTCGACGGTCGGCTTCTTCTCCTTGGGGTGCATCTCCACCGGGATGCCCCGACCGTTGTCGATGACGGTGACGCCGCCGTCGGCCCGCAGGATCACCTCGACCCGGTCGGCGTACCCGGCCATGGCCTCGTCGACCGAGTTGTCGACGACCTCTTGGACCAGGTGGTGCAGACCCCGCTCGCCGGTGGACCCGATGTACATGCCGGGCCGCTTACGGACCGCTTCCAGACCCTCCAGGACGGTGATCGAAGACGCACCGTATTCGTTCTTCTTCGTCGTCACGGATCTACCCGTTGCTCCTGTGCTCGCTCTGCCCGGGCACGGAAGGTCGGTCGACGCTCGGAGCCCGCCACCGCACCCAATGTCGGGCCCGGAGGCGATTCCGATCGGCCGGCGCAAGCGCTCGGGAGGCCCCGCATGCGCAAGGCTCCGACGCGCCGGCGACCTGCCGACGACGGTCGGCCGGCCCGGATCGAGGAAACTGCTCGATCCGTCAGCGGCGATCTGAGAGCCCTTTGCGGACGAAACCCTCCCGAGTCTACCGGTACGCGGGCGGCCAGGACGGCAATACCGGCATCTGTGGATGCCGTGGCGGGCCCGGCGCGAGGGGCTGATAGTGACTGGCCGGTGGGCGGGCCGGCAATGGCGCATCGAGCCATTGGCGGCGACCCGCTCGGGTCGGCCCGGCCCGGCCGTCGAGCGCGGGCCGGATCCGGCCCCAAGGCGGCCGGATCACCATCGGATCGACCGTCCGATCCCTACCGAAATCCCCGCCGGATCGGAACCGGATCGACTTTCCGGATCGATGGTGGGATCGCCCCGGCGGCCAACTTCGGCGTATCAGCGGTGCGCCTCCCCGGCTCGAACAGCCGCACCCAGTTACATCGCCAGCAAGCATCCCTCCGGCGTCGCCGGATCCGTGGAAGGACCGCACCCGACGTGAGCCTGGACCTGACCGTTTCGTCCGCCTCGCCGTCCGTCCCGCCATCCGCGCCGAGCGCCCCGGCGCTGCGAGCGGTCGGGCTGGCCGCAGTGGGACGGGATCTGGACCGGCTCAGCCGGGTGCTGGCCGAGCCGGTCACCGCGGTGCGCCGGGCCGCGCTGGTCGCGCACATCGGCTTCCTGGTCGACCAGATCCGGGTGGCCGACCCCGATCTCGCTGAACGGCAGGCCGGCCCGCTGTCCCGGCTGCGTCACGAATCGCGCTGCTGGTCGCGAGAGCCGGGCCGCCGGGAGGCGTTGCTGGGCACCGTGCGCCAGGCGGCGGCCGCCCTGGGCCCGGCCATCGCCGCCCGGTCGGACGTCCCGCCGCCGACCGGCCGACCAGACCCGGCGCCACCGATCGCCCTGCGTGATCTGCCCACGCAGCACCCGACGGCGCTGGCCTACCGCTACTTCTGGCTGCTGGACGAGCTGCCGCCGGCGGCCGCAGCGACGGTGGTCGGCCGGTACCGCGGGTCTGTGCGCTGGGTGCTGCGCAACGTGCTCAGCGGCGGGTACAACCGCCGCGCCTACCTGATGTGGTTCGGCGGGGGCACCGGCCCCGCTCTATGACCACACGGTGACCGCGCCGCGGCGTCGCGCCGCCGGCCGGCGACCGGCGACCAGCACCGCGAGCGCTCAGCCGTAGGTGTCGCGAGGGCCACGGCCGCGCACGTGCCGCTCGCCGAACCGCCAGGACGGGCCGGCCGGGCCCTTGGCCCGGATCCGGATCACGGTCCGGGGACCCAGCTCGGCGTTGATCTTGACCAGCAACTGGGGCGCGAGCATCCGGATCTGGGTGGCCCAGGCGGTGGACTCGGCCTGCACCACCAGCTCGCCGTCGACCAGCGAGGTCGGCGAGCATCGTTGGGCGACCTCGTCACCGACGATCTTCTCCCAGCGGCCGAAGAGCGTGGCCTTGGTCAGATCGGCACCGGTGCCCGCCGCCTTCACCCAGGACCGCATGGTCAGGCCGAGCGGCTGCGGATCGCGGGCGGCGTCCGGGCCGGAGCCCGACCAGCGGCGGCGGCGCAGATTGCCGGCCGACCCGGATCCGGTCCGCGGGGTCCGGCCGGCCGCCTTGCGCCGGGCCGCGTTGCTGGCCCGGGCCGCGGCCAGCGCCTCGCGGGCCAGGTCCGAGCCGCGCCCGGCCGAACCGGACGGTCCCGAACCGGAGGGGACGCGCGGTGCGGGGTCCTCGGGCATCGGACCATTGTCCCCCGGCCGTGCCGACGCGCCGGTACCCGACGAGCCGGTCGGGTTCAGCCGGGCCCGACGGTCCCGTCGCCGATGGCCAGCCGCACCCCGCCCAGCGCGCCGGGCACGTCGGCGCCCACCGCCGCGGTGATCAGCACCTGCTCGGCGCCGGCGACCAGCTCGGCCAGCCGGCCGCGGCGGCCGGCATCGAGCTCGGCGAACACGTCGTCCAGGATCAGCACCGGATCGACCCCGTCCGAACGCAGCAACGAGAACGACGCCAGGCGCAGCGCCAACGCGAACGACCACGACTCCCCGTGCGAGGCGTATCCCTTGGCCGGGTCGGTGCCCAGCAGCAGCTCCAGGTCGTCGCGGTGCGGACCGACCAGGCAGATGCCGCGTTCCAGTTCCTTGCTCCGCATCCGGCCGAGCTCGGCCAGCATCGCCTCGGCCAGCGCGGCCCGGTCGGGCACCGCGATCGTGCCGGCCGCCGACGCCGGGTCCGGACCCAGCGGAACCGTCGAGCGGTAGACCAGGTCCACCACCTGATCGGCGCCGGCGACGTCGGCGTAGGCCGCGGTCACCGGCGGCCGCAGCTGCGCGACCAGGGCCAGCCGGGCGTGGATCAATTCGGCGCCGGCGGCGACCAGGTGTTCGTCCCACGCGTCCAGGGTGGACAGATCGCCCGTCCGGCGGGCCGCGCCGGCGGTCTTGAGCAGGGCGTTGCGCTGTTTGAGAACCCGGTCGTAGTCGGCCTTGACCCCGGCCAGCCGGGGCGCCCGCATCATCAGCACCTCGTCCAGGAACCGGCGCCGCTCGGTCGGATCGCCCCGGACCAGGGCCAGGTCCTCCGGCGCGAACAGCACCGTGCGCAGCACGCCGAGCAGGTCCCGCGGCCGGGTGAGCGGCGCCCGGTTGATCCGTGCGGTGTTGCGCCGGTCCCGGGCGATCTCCATCTCCAGCAGCAGCTCACGATCGCCGGAGACCACCGCCGCCCGCAGGATCGACCGGGTGCAGCCGGACCGGACCAGCGGGGCGTCGGTGGCCACCCGGTGCGAACCGAGGGTGGCCAGGTACCCCAACGCCTCCATCAGGTTCGTCTTGCCGGTCCCGTTGCGACCGACCAGCACGTTGACCCCGGGTTGCAGGGGAACGTCGACTGCGGGCCAGGACCGGAAGTCGGTCAGCGCCAGGTGGCGCACATACATCGCGTCACCCTTTCCGGAGCGGCGCCAATGCGCCGGATCCGGCGCTCAGGCGAACGGGCGCGCCGGATCCGGCGCTCAGGCGATCGGGACCGAGGCGTCGGAACCCTCGGTGCCGACCGGATGCCCACCGAACTGGTTGCGCAGCGCGGCGACCACCTTCATCGTCGGCGAGTCCGTCTGCCGCGAGGCGAAGCGGGCGAACAGCGCGGCGGTGATCACCGGCATCGGCACCGCGTTCTCGATCGCCGCCTCGATGGTCCACCGGCCCTCGCCGGAGTCCTGGGCGTAGCCGCGGATCTGGCTCAGCCCCGGGTCCGCGTCCAAGGCCCGGACCAGCAGGTCCAGCAGCCAGGACCGGATGACCGTGCCGTTCTGCCAGGAGGCCATCACCTCGTCCGGGTTGGTCACCCAGTCGACCGCCTTCATCAGCTCGTAGCCCTCGCCGTAGGCCTGCATGATCCCGTACTCGATCCCGTTGTGGATCATCTTGACGAAGTGCCCGGACCCGACCGGTCCGGCATGCACGAAGCCCCCGGTCGGCGGCTTGAGCGAGTCGAAGATGGGCTGCGCGACGGCCACCGCGTCGGCGTCGCCGCCGACCATCAGGGCGTAGCCCTCGGTGATGCCCCAGACCCCGCCGGAGACGCCGCAGTCCAGGTACCGGATTCCCTTGGGCGCGAGCGCGGCGGCATGGGCCTTGTCGTCGACGTACTCGGAGTTGCCGCCGTCGATGATGATGTCCCCCGGCGAGAGCAGCTCACCGAGGGCGGCGACGGTGGCCCGGGTCGGCTCACCGGAGGGCACCATCACCCACACCACCCGCGGGGTCGTGGTCAGCGCCGCGACCAGGCCCTCGAGCGAGTCGACGTCCCGCGGGGCCTGCGGGCTGCGATCGAATCCGACCACCTGATGACCATCCCGGCGAAGCCGTTCGGCCATGTTGGCGCCCATCTTGCCAAGACCGATGAGACCGAGCTGCATGTGAGTTCCTTCCCCAGAGGACGAGAGCAACGGCTGGATCGTGTGTGACGAACAGTGTCGGGCCGAACCAGGTCCGGCGCAGGGTCAGCCGGGCAGGCGGGCGGGCATCACCAGGTAGCGATAGGCCGGAGTGTCCTCGTCGGAGCCGACCCCATCGGCGTCGATGTCCGGCGTCGCCGCGGCCTCGGCCGCGGCCTCGGCTGATTCGGCCGGCTCGTCCGATTTGACGATCGGCACCAGCAGCGCCGGGCGGGCCGGGGTGGTGAACGAGAGCCGGACCGTGTCGGCGTGCACCACGCCCAGGCCGTCCAGCAGGTACGACGGGTTGAACGCGATGAGCAGTTCCTCGCCGTCCACCTCGGCCGGCAGGTCTTCCTCGGCGCGACCCTCGTCGTCGCCGCCGGCGGTCAGCGTCAGCGCCCCTTCGCCGACCTGCAGCCGTAGGTGATGACCGCGGTCGGTGACCAGGGCGACCCGCTTGATCGACTCGCCGAGGGCCGCGACCGGCACCTCGACGGTGGTGGTGTGCGAGGTCGGCAGCAGCGAGCGGTACTTGACGAACTCGACGTCCAGCAGGCGCACGGTGGTACGCCGATCGCCGGCGTCCAGGCCGAGCAGCCCCTCGCCGAGCGCGACCGTCACCTGCTTGGCTCCGCCCAGCGTCTTGGCCGCGTCGGCCAGGGTGCGGGCCGGTACCAGCACGGCGGTCGAGAGGTTCTCCTGGTCCGGGTGCCAGCCCAGCTCACGCACGGCCAGCCGGAACCGGTCGGTGGCGGCCAGGGTCAACCGGTCGCCGTCGATCTCGACCCGGATCCCGGTCAGCATCGGCAGGGTGTCGTCGCGACCGGCGGCGATCGCGGTCTGGGCGACGGCCTCGGCGAATTCGGCGCTGTCCACGGTGCCGGAGGCGGCCGGCATCTGCGGCAACGGCGGGTAGTCCTCGACCGGCATGGTCGGCAGGGTGAACCGGGCGGACCCGGCCACGATGCTGACCTTGGGGCCGAGCACGGCCAGGTCGACCGGCTTGGCCGGCAGGGAGCGGGTGATCTCGGCGAGCAGCCGGCCGGAGACCAGCACCCGGTCGGTGCCGGCCGGGCCGCCGGGGGCGTCCGGTTCTAGTTCGTCCAGGGTGTCCACGGTGAGGGTGGCCCGGGTGGAGACCTCGTAGTCGAAGCCGGCCACGGTCAGGGTCGAGCCGCTGACCTCGAGCAGGATCCCGCCGAGCACCGGAACCGGCGGACGAGCCGGCAACGACTTGGCGACCCAGGCGACGGCGTCGGCGAGATCGTCGCGGGCGACGCGGAACTTCATCGGGACCTCCATGGGTCGAGTCCCAGACGCCGGGGTGAGGGCGCGAGCTGGCGGGGCGGAACCTGCCGGTCGGCGGTCGGGCAGGCGATCGGGGGTCGGATCGCCGTGTCCGCGCACCGGCGCAGGCAGGGGCGTCCACCGTACGACCACCGATCCGAGCTCCCGTCACCGGGTCCGGGCGCTGCCGGCCGGTCGGCACCGCGGGCGGCGGTCCAGGGACCGCCGCGGTGGCCGATGCCCGAGCCGGTCCCGAACCACACGTTCCGGTTCATCCCCAACCCTGTTGTTTGAAGGATCTCTTCTAGAGATAAATCCAGTACCAGTAGTAGGCGGTGTGGATGGTGTGGACGGGAGCCTGTCGCCGCAGGCGGGCTGGCGTGTCGCCGGCGTGGACAGCCCGGGGACACCAGGGGGCACAGCTGGTCGGCATTGTGGAGCCCGGAGCGGGTCCGGATGTTGTCCCCGTGGCGAGCCGAGCTGTCCACAGAGTTGTCCACAGATTGTGCATGGTTATCCGGGGTGCCCACAGGACCCGCGGCGGCGCGACGGCCGGCGGTGATGAATCGGACAGAGCGGCAGGGAAAGGTCACCGACGGGCGCGGTCACGGATGCGCGCGGTCAGCTCCTGCACGTGGTCGTAGGTCTGGCGACGCTCGGCCAACTCGGTGCGGATCTTCTTGGTCGCGTGCATGACGGTGGTGTGGTCGCGGCCGCCGAACGTCGCGCCGATCTTGGGCAGCGTCAGGTCGGTGAGCTCGCGGCACAGGTACATCGCGATCTGCCGGGCCATGGCGATCTGTTTGGTCTTCACCGGCCCGCACAGCTCGTCCAGGGTGACGTTGAAGTACTCCGCCGTCACCGCCATGATCGTGGCCGCGTCGATGTCGTTGGACACGGCGTCGCGGACCAGGTCGCGCAGCACGATCTGGGCCAGGGCGAGGTCGACGGCCTGTTTGTTGAGCGAGGCGAACGCGGTCACGCGGATCAGCGCACCCTCCAGCTCGCGGATGTTGCGCTCGATCCGGCTGGCGATGAACTCCAGCACGTCGTCCGGGGCGTTCATCCGGTCCAACGCGGCCTTCTTGCGCAGGATGGCGATCCGGGTCTCCAGCTCGGGCGGCTGGATGTCGGTGATCAGCCCCCACTCGAACCGGGTGCGCATCCGGTCCTCCAAGGTCTCCAGCCGCTTGGGCGGCCGGTCCGAGGAGATGACGATCTGCTTGTTGGCGTTGTAGAGGGTGTTGAAGGTGTGGAAGAACTCCTCCTGGGTGCCTTCCTTGCCCTCCAAGAACTGGATGTCGTCGACCAGCAGCACGTCGACGTCGCGGTAGCGGCGCTGGAAGGCGACCTTGCGGTCGTCACGCAGCGAGTTGATGAAGTCGTTGGTGAACTCTTCGCTGGAGACGTACCGGACCCGCATCCCGGGGAAGAGCCGTTGCGCGTAGTGCCCGATGCCGTGCAGCAGGTGGGTCTTGCCCAGACCGGAGTCTCCCCAGATGAACAGCGGGTTGTAGGCCACCGCCGGGGCCTCGGCGACGGCCACCGCGGCCGCGTGCGCGAAGCGGTTGGAGGCGCCGATGACGAAGGTCTCGAAGCTGTACTTCTCGTTCAGCCGGCTCTGGGCCGCGTTCGGCGGGGCCTGGTCTCGGCGGGTGGAGTAGGTCGGCCAGATCTCGGTGACCGTGGCGACGGCGTCGCCGGCGTCCAGATCGTCGTCCTCGTCCTCGTCGGGGCCGTCGAAACCGGTGTCGGTCGCGCCGTTGCCGTCGAAGCCGACGCGATGCGGGCCGCCGAAGCCGCCCTGGTCGCGGAATCCGCCCGGACGCCCGTTGATCCCGACGCCGCCGGTCGACCCGTTCAGGCCCGAGCCGTTCGGCGTCCCGGGTCCGCCCCCATGGATCGATCCGTTCACCGGCCCGGGGAAGGAATCGGTCGGCGCGGCCGGGGGCCGGTCCCGGGGATAGCGTCGATCGGCCGGTTCGACGACGGGCTCCATCTCCTCGGAGACGGTGACCGCCAGCTTGATCGGCTGACCCAGATGGCGGGACAGGGCGGTGGCGATCGCATCCCGCAGGCTGCGCTCGATGGCTTCCTTGGCGAATTCCGACGGTGCGGCCAGCAGCGCGGTCGAGCCGAGCAGCCCGACCGGCTGGGTCAACGAGAGCCAGGCGCGTTGCTGCTGCGAGAGGGTGGGCTCCAGGTCCGCCACGACCGACCGCCAGACCGGCAGAAGCTGGTTGTCGGTTTCCTCATGACTCACTCGCTAACCCCTTGCACCTATGCCGCCCCCGTACGCCATCCACAGCGATTGTCCACAGATGTGGGCAACCCGGGAGAACGGTAAACGGCCCACACGACCGACCGTCGCGGGGATAGGTCTGCATCCGGGGGACTCGGTGGTTCCGAGCCGTTGCGGCAGGGACGCTAACAACTTT